>NZ_CP072117.1:0-4800000 GCF_017671885.1 Cohnella sp. LGH | reverse complement strand
ATCAATCCCCATTTTCTCAACAATACGCTGGAGGTCGTCACGTCCCTGGCGGCGCAGGGAAGGAACGAAGACATCGAGCGGGTAATCAACGATCTTAGCTTGATGCTCCGATCCTCGCTTCGATTAAATACGGAATTGATTTCCGTGCGTGACGAGATGGGAACGATTCGCGCCTTCACATCGATTCTCTCCGTCTGCTACGGGAGCCGCGTTCGATTCGAGATCGTGGACGAACCTATCAGCGACGATCTGCGGATTCCAAAGCTGCTGCTGCAGCCGTTGATCGAGAACGCCGTCAAATACAGTCTCGGCATCGTCGATGTGGCTGTCGTGTCCGTGCTCGTCGCGGAGACGGCCGACGAATTGACGATCGTCATCCGGGATAACGGGCTCGGCATACCGGAAGAGGTGCTCAAGGATCTGAAGCCGGCCACTGAATCGAATTTCGCGCAGGATGTGCTTGAGATCGGCGAGAAAGGCATCGGCATTAAAAACGTGATCGCCCGCGGGCGCATGTCCTACGGTTCTCGCTTCTCCGTGGAGATCCGGACCGCCGAGCGCCAAGGTACGGAAATTAGGATGAGCATTCCCATTGCGAGGTGAACGAATCATGTACGACATTCTGATCGCGGACGATTCCGCGGAAATTCGCAAAGGCTTGATGCTGAAGCTCAAGTGGGAGGATTACGGTTTTCGCGCGGCGGCGGAAGCGGCCGATGGTGCAGAGGCTTTGGCCGTGTTGCAGGAACGGAGGTATCCGGTTCTGATCACGGACATCCGGATGCCTGTCATGGACGGACTCGAGCTGCTTCGGGAATGCGCGATCCGCTTTCCCGGGACGAAGACAATCGTCCTCTCCGCCTACGACGATTTCCCGCTCGTTCAGACGGCAATACGCAAAGGCGCGAAAGACTATCTCCTTAAGCCGGTTATCAAGACGGAGCTGATCGCCGCGCTGGTTTCCTTAAAGCGCGAATTGGATGCCGAGAAAGAACGGACAATCGCGCAGCTCTCCAGAGGGGAGCTCCCGGAATCGGAGGCGGTATCCCGGATTCGCGCTTACGGATTGACCGAATGGGCGCTCGCCGAACAGCCTGTGAGATTCGCGGTCGCCGAGATGCGCATTCCCGAAGCGAGAGCTCCGGGAGGCGCGCAGAGCGGCGATTCGTTCAAGGAAGCTTACAGGCTGCTGATGACCGAGATCGCTTCGCAATGGGGGAGCCATGTCGAGACGTTCTGGGAGAAGGAGCGGCCGGATCGGATGTTTTTCGTCGTTCACTCGGATCCGTCCGTTACGAGGAATGACGGGGACGGGCGGCAAGACGGCCTGCTCGGCCGATTTCTGGCTGACGTCAGGGAGAAGGTCGTCCGGTATTTGCGCGTCGAGCTGGCGATCGGCGTCGGCCACCCCGTCTCCGGTTACCGGAATTGGAGCGCCGGGCTGGCTTCGAGCTTGCTCGCCCTAAGCCGAAGCAAGTCGGATAAAGTGTCGCAGACGATTTACGGCGACGATCCCGATGAGGACAACGAGCTTTCGTTCGCGATTCTGCGCAGATTCTGTCTGGCTGTAGAGAACGCGGACGAGGGCGAGGCGCTTCAAACGCTCAAGGAAATTTCCGAAGCCGGCAAGCGCTCGTCCGTACAGGTCTTCTCCTTCTTCCTCGTGCAGCTTGGCCTTAGGATGGGCGAAATTATCCGCAAGTACGATCTGAAGAATCTCGATCCGCTTCGCCTTCTCTGGCCGTACATCAATTCCGCTTGGGATTGCGATGCGATTGACAGGATCGTGCGAGACATCCGGGAGATGACTCTGCAAGCCGTCGCGTCGCTGAAGGGCTTGAAGAGCAAGGGCCGCGAGGATACGATCGAAGCGATCCGCAAGTATATGAACGAGAATTACGGCGAGGAATTGACGTTGTCCGCGATCGCGGAGCAATTCCATTACAACGTCGCCTATTTGTCGGATTCGTTCCATAAGACGACCGGGAGCACGTTCAGCGATTATTTGCTCGGCATCCGCATGGATCGGGCATCGAAGCTGCTTCAGGAAAGCGATCTGAAAATCGTTAACGTATCCGAGCTTACCGGCTTCTCCAGTCCGGCTTATTTCAGCAATGTTTTCAAAGGATACTATGGCATGGGGCCCAACGAATACCGCAAAAAACGGCCGAATGCGGAGCGCGGGAGTCTTTAGCGCCAAGTCCCGCAAGTATAGTTGCCTCCCAAAAATATTACAACTCAACGCCCAAAACGGCTGCATTTCGGGCTCGCCTCCGTCGTGTTATCCTGTAGGCGTGTTCATCAATACACACTAAAGGCGGGATAAAAATGCTCAGATGGCGAAGAACGGCGGTTATGCTGCTTACCGTTTGCTTGGGGGTCGCCCCGCTGTCGGCCTGCTCCTCGAAGACGAACTCGGGCGATAACGGTTCGGCCTCTCCGAGCGTTAGCGCGAGCGAGAGTCAGGGAGAAAGCCAAGGGGACGGCAAGAAAGTAGAGATCAAATATTGGAGGCACGACTTCGCGCCCGAAGTGGCCACGCTGAAGAAAATGATCCAGGCGTTCGAGAAAGAAAATCCGACGATCAAAGTCAAAATGGAAGTGATTCCTTACGGCGATTACGAGACGAAAATCCGTACGGCGCTTGCGGCGGGCAACCCTCCGGACGTTATCGGGCTGGACGGGCCGACGCTGGCCGCTTACGCCCATCAGGAAGCGGTCATTCCGCTCGACAAGTACATGGAGATCGACGGGAACAAAGAGGATATCGCGGCGCCCGTGTTGGAGAGCTTGACGTACAAGGGGCAGATTTACGCGGCTCCCCTGAACGACGCAAGCATTGCGATGTTCTACAATAAAAAGCTGTTCGAGAAAAACGGCGTCGAGCTTCCCTCCAAAAATCCGAACGAACCGTGGACGTGGGAGCAGGTGCTGCAGGCGGCGCAGAAAATCAACGATCCGAAAAATAAAATTTATGGGATCGACCCGGGATGGGGCTTGGGAGAAGGAGAAGGCTCGACGTTCGTCAAACTGCCTTTCATCTGGCAGGCCGGCGGCGAAATCCTAAGTCCCGACGGAACCGAGGTCAAAGGCTATCTCGATTCGCCTGAATCGAAAAAGGCGCTGTCGTTCTTCGCTTCTCTCTACAACGAATACAAAGTGGCGCCCAAAGAGACGCCCCCGGAAGCGTTCGAAACCGGAAAGCTGGGCATCATCGTTAACGGTCCTTGGGCGATCTCGGGCTTCGCATCCTCGCACCCCGAATTCAAGCTGGGCGAGGATTGGGATATCGCGCCGCTATGGAAGGACGCCAAGCAAGTGACGCCTAACGGGAGCTGGAACATGGCGATTACCAAAGGCTCCAAGAACCCAGACGCAGCGTGGAAATTCGTGAACTGGGTCACCGGCGTCGAGGGAGCGAAGATGTGGTACCAGGAAACGAAAAACCTCCCGGCCCGCCTCTCCACCGCGAGCGCAATCCCGGAGCTGACCGAGTATCCGATGAACATTTTTGTGGAGCAATCCAGCAAGTTCGCTCACCCAAGGCCGGTAACTCCAGCCTATCCGGTCATCACGACTTCGATCTCGAAGCTGTTCGCGGATCTCGGAGTCGCGAACCGGAACGTGGACGATGCGGTGAACGAAGCCGTCGCGACGATCGATAAGGCGCTTCAGAAGTACAAATAAAGCCGGAAAAGGGGCTGATCTATAAGCAGAGTTGCTGGAGATAATCGATATGTAAAGAAAGGTGTATGTACCTCCCGGAGACTGCCTCATACGCTCCTGAAATCACATTTTAACGGGTTTACCCATTCAGATTTCAGGAGCGTATAGCATCGGAGGGAGGTACATATACCTTGCTCCTTTATCATCGATTATCTTGTACAGCAACTGGAAGTGCCTATGAGGCAGCCCCCTTCTTAGCGGAGGCGATCACCATGAAGCTTCAATCGGCTTTCGGCAAGCGGGAAGAGCGAGCGGCTTGGCTGTTTATTTTGCCGGCGTCGATCGCACTGCTCCTGTTCACCTTTTATCCGATGATCAACGCGTTCGTCATCAGCTTTAAAGACTACAGTCTCATTAATCCCGATTCTTCGTTCGTCGGACTGGACAATTACCGCGGCCTGATGTCGGACCCGAAATTCCTCGGCAGCCTCCGGCATTCCTTTCACTTCGCGATTGTCGTCATTCCCGTGCAGACGGCTGTCGCGTTGGGGATGGCCTTGCTGGTTTATCGGACCTCCTGGGTGTCGGGCTTGTTCCGAACGACGTTCTTCATGCCTGTCGTGATCGCGATGGGCGTCGCCTCGACGTTGTTCAAAATTATTTACAACCAGGATTACGGCCTGCTGAACAGCGTGCTCAGCTTTTTTGGCCTCGGGCCGATCTCGTTCTTGTCGGACGCGAGTCTGGCGATGTATGGCATAATGCTGCTGGGCATGTGGAAGTCGGCCGGTTTTTTTATGATTATTTTCGTAGCGGGGCTAAACGGTATTCCGGGTGATCTCTACGAAGCGGCGGAAGTCGAAGGAGCGACGCGGATACGGAAATTCGTCCATATCACGCTGCCGCTTCTGCGCCGAACAATGACGTTTGTCGTGATCATCACGACAATGGACGCGTTAAAAATTTTCGTGCCGGTACAATTGGTCACGGGAGGCGGTCCGGCGGATTCGACGACGACTTCCGTCCTGTTCATCTACGAAACGGCTTTTCAACAGATGGAGATGGGGTACGGCACCGCGGCGGCGTTCATTCTGTTCGTGATCGTCATGTGCATCTCCGTCGTGCAGTTGCGTCTGTTCCGATCCAATGTGGAGTATTGAGGAGGGGATGGCCTTGGAGCGCATAGGACGTCTCTTGAAATGGATAGTGATGATCGCGATCGCCGTCGTCTCCCTGCTTCCGATTTTCTGGATGTTCATGGGGGCGTTAAGGCCGAGGCAAGAGCTGTTTCAGTACGTATCGCTGGAGTGGCATCTGTTTATTCCGGTCGAATGGACGCTGCAAAATTTTATCGACATTTTCTCCGACGAGTCCAAGCCGCTCGGCCGATTTATCGGCAACACGCTGTTCGTAGCCGTTCTGGTTACCCTGCTGTCGCTTCTTTTCAACTCGATGGCCGCATTCGCTTTTTCTAAGCTGAAATTCCGCGGACGCAACGTCATTTTCGCCATATTCCTGTCCGCTCTTGTCATTCCCGGCGAAGTGACGATGGTTCCGACGTATTTGCTCGTCCATGCGTTCGGGTGGATCGACAGCTTCAGAGCCCTCGTCATTCCGGGGGCGGTATCGGTGTTCAGCATCTTCCTGCTCGTGCAGTTTTTCTCCGACGTTCCGGGAGAATTGCTGGAAGCGGGCAAGATCGACGGCGCGTCGTGGTTGGGCATCTACGCGAGAATCGTGTTGCCGGCCATGATTCCGGCGCTGATTACGATGGGACTCATTACGTTCCTCGGGCAATGGGACGCATACTTGTGGCCGCTTATCGTCATTAACGACGAGACGAAGCAGATGCTACAGGTGGCCATCGCGACATTCACTAACCTTCAGGCGACGGAGTGGGGGAAGATTCTGGCGGCGGATACGGTCGCTTCCGTTCCGATTCTGATCCTGTTTCTGTTCCTGCAAAAATATTACGTTCGGTCCATCGTGAGCTCGGGCATCAAAGGCTGAGCCGGATGGCGGAAGGAGCACGCGATGAGCGCTATACGGGAGATCGTGAGATTGGACGGGGTTTTCAAGGAATACGTCGGGTCCTTGACCTGCGATTGGCTAGGCGGCGTCAGGCCGAGCATCGAGGTGACCTATCCGAGGGACGGAGTGGCTAAAGTCGATATCCGTATCCCGTTGGATCAGGACGTCAGGCAGGACGATTGGCGGGTCGAGGTTCGTCCGGCGTTCGCTCCGACGTTTCGCTGGGCGCCACACCTCGCCCCGACGGACGGGCACGTAATCGACCAGCATGCTTTCCGCGCTCCCGCGCTGATCGTGCATGACGGCAGAAGGAAGCTCGCCGTCGTCCCGGATTTGGACGCGCTGGCGAAGGCCGGGGACGGAGCGGAGGCCGATTCGCCCCGGTGGTACATGGATCTCGATGCGCCGGCTAACGTGCTGACCGCGGGGCTGTGCGCAACGTCCGTGAAGGAGCACGTGCTGTTCGTTCGGGAGCCGGGGGCTCTATTCGTCAAGGGTCAAGTCGAGTTCGGCTTCTATTTGTTTGCGACGGAGGAGCCCGAGGCGATCGACAACCCGTGGCGAGACTTGCTCGCTTTCTTCTGGGAAAGGTGGGGCCGTCCGCTTTACGCGCAAGGGCAACCTGTCGGCGGGGAGCTTGAGCCTTATGTGCGTCGAGCCTATCAGTGGGCTTTCAAGGAGTGGGGCGCGGCGGTATGGCAGGAGTTCGAACTGGCCGGCAAGGAGGTCGGCGCTCCGGCTTTTATCGTAAATGTGACCCAGAGCCCGAATTATCCCGGGCCTTATAGCGAGAGAGAGGTCCTCTCGGTATGGAATCAGGCGTGGTTCAGCTCCCTTCGCTCGGCTCACGGTTTATTCCGTTACGGAAAGTTGAGCGGCGAGGCGGTCTGGATCGAGAGGGCGAATAAAATCAAGGAGCTCGCGCTGTCCGCTCCGCGCTGCGGCGTAGGCTTTTTCCCCGCGGTCGTCGCGACGGAGATGGAGGAGGTGGGGATCGACGGCCGTCGATGCCGCCGGTCCAAAGGGTGGTCGACTTTCTATTGGGGCAATTCCGACCGCAATCCGTTCGGGCTCGGCATCCGCGAAGCGCCTCTTCATATCCTCGACATGAGCTGGACGGCGCTGCTCATGCTGCGTTGGCACGCGGAGCTGGAGAGCGACGAGAGGCTCGTAGATTATGCCCGGACGTATGCGGATTCGCTGCTGGGCTTGCAGGACGAGCGCGGGTATTTCCCGGGATGGATCGACGCGAAAAGCTTCCAGCCGTGCGGCGTGCTCGATCAATCGCCGGAGACGTCGCTATCGGTTACTCTGCTGCTTGAGCTGAGCGCGTTGACGGGGGAGCAGCGGTATGCGGAAGCCGCCTATCGCGCTATGGACGCGGTATGCGAGGAGATTGTGCCGGAAGGACGCTGGGAGGACTTCGAGACGTATTGGTCCTGCTGCCGTTGGGGGCGGGAGTGGCTGGGCCGTCCGATCGAGAGGAACGGCATGTACAAGCAATGCAACTTCTCGATGTATTGGACGGCGGAAGCGCTGCTCGCCTGTTATCGGTCGACGGGACGGGAGGCGTACTTGCGAATCGGAAGGCGCTGCTTGGACGAATTGCTGATGACGCAGGCAGCTTGGCAGCCTCCGTACATCCACGTGCCGACGTTAGGCGGCTTCGGCGTGATGAACGCGGACGGAGAATGGAATGACGCCCGGCAAAGTCTGTTCGCCGAATTGATCGTCGCTTACGGCATGGAACTGGGCGTCGACGAATACAAGGAACGAGGCGTTGCGGCCATGCGCGCATCGTTCGCGCTCATGTACTGCCCCGAGAACGCCGAGGTCAAGCGGAGGTGGGAGGAGGCGTGGCCGTTCCTGAACGAGCGGGATTACGGCTTCATGATGGAGAACTACGGCCACGGCGGAAGAACGAGCCCGGTCCGCGATCCGATGGGCGAGTTCACGATCTTCGACTGGGGCAACGGCGCCGCCGCCGAAGGGTATTTGCGGATGCGGGAGCGGTTCGAGGAAGCGCTTCTGCTGGGGAAATCATAATCTTGGCTGTCGGGCATGGCGCCCCGGCAGCTTTTTTTCTACCTATCAACCAGTTAACCTGACGGACTTGGACAGAGACCTCTCTACAAGGGAGGTATTTGTTAAATGCTTCACGAATATTAAACGACATTATCAGAAATAGCCGAGAGGACCCGTCACAGTAATGAATAAAAACAACTACATTGATCGAATTAACAAGGTTATGGCTTTCATAGAAAACAATTTAAGCGACAGGTTGACTCTCGACATGATGGCAGAAGCGGCCCACTTTTCAAAATATCATTTTTCCAGAGTTTTTACGGCTATGGTAGGGATGACGCCTATAGCGTATTTGACAAAAGCGAGGTTAGACAAATCCATATCCTATCTGGCCGATGCCGATCGAACAATTCTCGAAATCTCCAATTTGTGCGGTTTTGAATCGGCCTCGAATTTTAATTTTGCATTTAAAAAGCAATTTAATAAGACGCCGAGTGAATATAGAAAAGCTGTAAGCAAAGATAGCAATATTTCTTTATTTTTTGGCAATAAGCAAGAGGAACAATCAAATCCTTCTCATTATGATAAAAGTGTTACCAACAACTTTTTGAGGAGGCTTTGGCAAATGAATATTTCAATCGAAGAATTGCCGGAGTACGAGATTGCTTACGTAAGACATGTTGGCAGTTATTTAGATACGCATATCGCATGGAGGAAATTGGGGGAATGGACAGCCAAGCATCGATTGTATCCGCCGAATCAGTATTTCATTGGAATTTCTTTAGATGATCCGAATACGACAGAGGAAAACGAATGCCGATACGACGCCTGCGTAACATTGCCGCAATCGTTCGTCAAAGAAAACCATGGCGATGTTCAATTTAGGAAGCTGCCCGGAGGTCTGTACGGGCTGTACCGCTTTTACGATACGATCGATAAACTAGGGATTGCTTATCAAAGTATTTTCGGTCAATGGCTCCCAAATAGCGAATTCGATCCGGATGAACGAGATTGTCTGGAGTTCTGTATGAATAATCCTTTTGAAGATCCGGAAGGAAAAGCCAAAGTCGATCTATATGTTCCTATCAGAGCTAGAGATTAATCGCAAGTAATCAGGCGGGATTTAGAAGCACCATAAGATGAATTCCTACGGCAGTATGCCATGTCTTAACTGCCGTAGGAATAGGAACTTTTTTATTCTTCGTTGACGACCACCTGAACGCTTGTGCTTATCTGTTTAGTTGGACCGTTATCCGAGGTCACAATTGCGGTGCTGACAATGACCGTATCCTCATCGACATCCGGAATCATATACGGATCACGGATCGTAAGCACTGCGCCGATATCAAGATACTTGATCCACAACTGGCGCCCGAGAAGGGGGGCGGAAAGGCGGATGTTGATGAGCCCGATGTTTCCGGAGTTCCGGAGTGCGACTGTAAAGAAAACGACTTGTTCAGGCTGAGCCTCGGACACATTTACGGATTGGGTTAGCACAAAATTAGGTAGTGAAAGAGTGCGAACGCATGCCTGAGCCTGAACCAAGTGGGTGTCCGATGACGATAGCGTCGCTTGGCTGCAGAAAAACGTGTCCCCGACAGCTCCGGGAGGAAGGGTAAAGGGAGTCTGAAAGGAGCGGCTTTCTCCGGCAGGAAGTTCGGGAATAACGGTGGAGAAGCCCGTCAAGGAATCAACTAGAGAAAGTTGAGTCGCCGTGCGAGCAGACTGATTGGTTACCTTTAAATCGAATAATACCGTTTCGCCAGGTCGTGCCACAGGCGTGCTTACTTGATTCGTCAAGTCAACAACTATCGCCCCTTCGGTGACTTGAATCTGGGACTGAGCTTGCAGCCTCTCGTTGGCTGCGGGCGCATTATCCGCTACGACGGTTACAATATTACGACTAACCGATCCAATTTTTGAGCTTTGCGGTAAAACGAACGGAACAGAAAGGAAGAGCTTGCTTCTGGGAGCAATGATCGGTACTACGGTCGTAAAACCAATGAGGGGGTCTGACACGACGACGTTCGTTGCCGGGGATTCGCCCGTATTCGAAATTTCGATGGCATAGATAATGGTCTGCCCCGGCGAAGCGGAATTCCTGTTCGGTATTTTGCGAACAGTCAGAAGTGCCGGCGAAGGCGGGAACGGAGACACAATTAATTCAGCCGCAGCCCTTTGAACGGGCGTCTGGTCGGAGAGTACTTGTGAGACATTGGATATCACAGCGTTCGTTACCGTACTTGCAGGGACAGTAAATGGAACATTTCGAACAATCGAAGCGCCGGCGGGCAATATAGCTATGTTTTCGTTATATCCCAATAGAGGATCGGACAACTGAATGTTCGTCTGCTCTTCCGAGAGAAGATTGGATACCGTCAGAACGAAATTAACCGTTTCCCCTGGCAAGACCAGCGAGTTCTCAGGCTGCTTGGAGATCGACAAGCCGGCCGGAACAACTGTAACGATGAATTCGGCTTGCTGAATGCCTATCGCGGGGGACTCGGCCGTTACGAGATTGACGATTGAGGTTCCAATAACCGAATTAACGGGAATCGTATAGGTGAGAGGTAACGATTCAGAAGACCCGACTGCTAATGATGGAACGGTCCTGTTCAAACCAAGCAATGCATCCGTTACAAGGAGATTGGCGAGGGGAACGTTGCCAATATTGGTCAAGACAATTGTGAATTGTACGGATTGACCGGGAGCGGCGGTTGACCTATTCGCTGATTTTGAGAGACCGAGAAGAGGAGTCCCCAAGACCGTTACATCGGCGAAAGCTTCCGTCGGTGACGTTTGATCCGATTGAGCCACCGCCCGATTCGTATAGACGCCTGGTAGGGTTGATAGCGGGAATGAGAACGCGGAATTAATTTCTTCGGACTGCCCGACTGGCAGCAATGCGAACGATTCGGATATTTGCCCAAAATCGTCGGACACCATTACATTCGTTAGATCTACGTTACCGGTATTTGTCACTTGTAGGACAATTGCAAATTCTTCCCCTACGTTTACCGGCGATCCGATAATCGATTTAGTGATACTTAATCGCGGTACAGCTAGTACTTCCAGAGATACACCCACTACACGCGGCGAAAGATTATCTGCAGAAATTATTGCAGTATTTAGAATCGAGAAACCTGGCGGTGCATCAGCTGGCACAGTAAAAGGTAAATGGATTGAAAAACTTCCGCCAACCGCAAGATCACCAATAATTTGGTCGTAGCTTAAGAATGGGTCTGTCAAGTGCACGTTGACAAATACGACGTTACCTTGATTTACAGCTGTTAACTCAAATATGACTGTGCTACCAGGAGCGGCCATTGCAGGGGACACCGATTTTACGAACGAGATCGCGGGAACAGCTTCAACCGTAACTGTAGCAGTCGCGGTAACAGGGATGGGAAGTTGATCGGCATTTGCGGTAGCGAGGTTGACGAAAGGACCGGGCGGGGTGCCAAGAGGAATTACATGAGCAATCATGAACGATTGATTGGAAGTCGGGGCTAATAATGGAACCGTTGTTGAAAATGATAGAGCGGGATCTTGAATGACTATGTTCGTCAAGGGAACTTGACCGGAATTCTCAATCGTAATCGTGTAATTAACGGTTTCACCCGGAGAAGCGTTGATCCTGTCCGGGACTTTGGAAAGAGTGAGTTCCACGACCATTGTCGTGATAGATATCCGCCCATTTCCAGTGTTTACTCCCGAACTCGTCGTTGCATTCGATCCGATTCCCAGGAATGCGGATCCTCCACCGCCTGATCCATCCTCACCATTTCCAGCCCCTCCTGCCCCTCCGCCGTAGAGACCGCCGCCACCTCCCGGTCCGCCTTCGTAATAGTTGCCACTTCCGTTCCCCCCGATCCCCAATGCGCCAGGAGTCCCGCTATTTGATCCCCCAGTCCCTCCCGATCCTGCTGCAATTTGGCTTCCTCCTTTACCGGTACTTTCTGGAGTATCGCCATTGCCGTCGCCTCCGATCAGACCTCCGCCAGTCCCCCCGACAAAACCTGCTGTTGGACTAGTTATGTTACCAACCCCACCGCCCCCGCCACCGGCGACAATGATTCGGTTTGCTAGTGCGTTACCACCTTGTCGGACGTCGCTTGCGCCACCGCCGCCTCCTCCGGAAGCAGAGTTGTTAAAACCGGGGCCGCCGTTTCCGCCTCCGTTGAACCCGCCTAACCCGCCTGCACCGTTTATGCTGCCGTTTCCGCCTAGTCCCCCGACGTAGACGAACAACGTTTCTCCTGGAACCACTGCATAATCTCCAACTGCGAATCCACCCGAACCTCCAATGCCAAATGTGGTTGCTGTTCCTCCTTGGGCACCGTAGCATTCGATCCGGACAAGCGGAACGTTAGCTGGAACAACAAACTGCTGCTCCACTCCGGTAAAACTGAAATTAAACGTTTGGCCGACTGCCAATGCATACACCACTTTCTAAGGATTTTTTAGTCTTTCTTCATTAATATATGCAGCGGTAGAATGTCCTAAGTAGCACTAATGGTATAAATAGTCTCAGGTGGAAGCAACACTGTATATCGCGTGGCATCATACAGATCGATGGCCGGGTTAAGTTAATGAGAAGCGAATTTTCATCATCGTAATTTATCCCGAATCACGGAAATTTCCCCCTTTTTCTTCCTCTTATTTTCACAGACAATATAGGCAGAAACCGATTACAATTGCATCCAATCTATGTAAACGTTTTATCTCGATGACAGATTCGTAGCTTGCGCCCTCGCTTATTTTTTGACAAATTTACTCTATCAAACTGTCTGATGCAAACGGCAAATCGGTCAATTGGAGGTGAGGAACAACAAACGGTGCTGAGGCAACGGAAAGTGATTCAAAACATCGGTTTTGAAAGCGTTGTCATTCAATTTTCCAATTATAGGAGGCAGAAAGTAGTGGAATTAAGAGGAGTGTCGTATCGTAAAAGCGCCATGATTTCGTTGATAGCAGCTCTCGTGTTTTCGTTGTTTCAGTTTCTGGGTTTGCCCGGAGTGAAAGCAGAGGCTTCGGGTAACGATTACAAGATTGTAGGCTATTATCCTTCATGGGGCGCTTACGGGCGCAATTATCAAGTGATGGATATGGACGTTTCCAAGGTAACTCATATTAACTATGCTTTTGCCGACATTTGTTGGAACGGACGGCACGGCAACCCCGACCCGACGGGGCCCAATCCGGTAACCTGGACGTGTCAGAATGAAAACAGCCAATCGATTAACGTCCCGAACGGAACGATCGTGCTGGGAGACCCGTGGATCGATACCGGTAAAAGAATGGGAGGAGATCCGTGGGATGCGCCTTACTCTGGCAATATTGCCGAGCTGAATCGTTTGAAGGCGGCCAATCCGCATCTGAGAACGATCATCTCCGTGGGCGGCTGGAGCTGGTCGAACCGCTTCTCGGATGTGGCGGCAGACCCGGCGACTCGGGAAGTGTTTGCGAATTCCGCCGTCGACTTTTTGCGTAAATTCAATTTTGACGGCGTCGATCTGGACTGGGAGTACCCGGTAAGCGGAGGACTGCCGGGGAACAGCGTGCGAGCGCAGGACGGGGCGAATTACGTGCTGCTGCTGCAAAAGATAAGAGAAAAGCTGGACGCCGCCGGAACGGCGGACGGCAAGTACTATGAATTGACCATCGCATCCGGAGCAAGCCCGGCTTATGTGGGCAACAACGATCTGGCCGGAATCGCACAGGCTGTCGACTTCATCAACATTATGACCTACGACTTCAATGGGGGATGGCAGACGGTCAGCGCCCATAATGCTCCTCTGTATTACGATCCGGCCGCGACGGCGGGCGGGGTTCCCAATGCAGCCGATTTCAACATCGCGACGGCGGTGCAGACGTACTTGGATAACGGCGTGCCGCCGACCAAGCTCGTGCTGGGTACGCCGTTCTACGGCCGCGGCTGGGGCGGCTGCGCCAATGGGGCAAGCGGTCAGTACCAAGCGTGCAGCGGGGTAACGACGGTCGGAACTTGGGAGAAAGGTTCGTTCGATTACTCCGATCTGGAGAACAACTATATTAACAAGAATGGCTACACTCGTTATTGGAACGACGTGGCGAAGGTTCCGTACTTGTACAATGCGTCTAACGGCAATTTTATTTCCTACGACGATACCGAATCGTTCAGCCACAAGACCGACTATATTAAATCAAAGGGACTGGCGGGCGCCATGTTCTGGGAGTTTAGCGGCGATCGAAATAAAACGTTGCTGAACAAGCTGACGAGCGATTTGAGTGGTCCGCGCATTCC
This sequence comes from Cohnella sp. LGH, assembly GCF_017671885.1. Taxonomy (NCBI): domain Bacteria; kingdom Bacillati; phylum Bacillota; class Bacilli; order Caryophanales; family Paenibacillaceae; genus Cohnella; species Cohnella sp. LGH. The sequence continues at coordinate 4,785,992 of NZ_CP072117.1, read as the reverse complement.
GGTGGAAACCGTGCCGCCAACCATACCGGGCAATCTCCGGACGACAAATGTAGGCTCTTACAGCGTAAGCCTGGAATGGGATGCTTCTACGGACAATAGCGGCGTGGCAGGCTACATCGTATCCTACGGAGCAGGCGGCTCAACTGTAAACGCTACGTCCACAACCGTCGGCGGGCTGACACCAGATACGCCGTATACTTTCACCGTTAAGGCGGTGGACATCTTCGGCAACGAATCGGCAGCCAGCAACGCGGTTTCCGTCACGACGGAGCCGTCCAACGACGTTACGCCGCCGACAGCTCCGACGAATTTACAGGTCGGCGCGACGATGGTAGACAGCATTGCTTTAAGCTGGTCGGCTTCCAGCGATGACGTCGGCGTTACAGGCTATACGGTGACTTATGGCACGAATAGCATCAATGTGAACGCTACGAATGTAGTCATAAACGGTTTAGACGCAGACACTTCCTACACCTTCAGCGTTACGGCTCGCGACGGAGCAGGGAACGTGTCGGCTCCGACTACAATTCAGGCAAGCACTCAGCCGGTAAACGCGTGCACCGAGCAGGAATGGAATACCGGAACAGTCTATACGGGAGGACAGCGTGTGTCCTACAACGGCAATGTGTACGAAGCCAAATGGTGGACGACGGGCGAACGTCCTGATCTGAGCGGCGAATGGGGCGTATGGAAGCTGATCGGCGCTTGCGGTGCTATCGGCTGAGGAAGTGGCCATGTAAGAGGATAGACGATGTTCTGGGTTATTGAGTAATTAGATAATCGTCCTTCCAGATCAGCGCAAACGCTGCTCGGGAGGACGATTTTACTTTTCGGAATTGCGCGTGGCGATTCGGTGCTTATCTCTTCATAATCCAATGATGCAAATCTACTGCGCACTCTCTATAAGATCCAAGCCTATGGTTAACATGTCTTATTTCCGAATAATATTGCGATAGTCTGGAAGACAGTTTATTTAAACACAGCTCCTCGTTCAATTCCTCCGAAGCATTCGATTTCAGAAATTTGTTTAAGTCGCGGAAGTAGGATCTCGGCAGAAATTTAAGGTCTGCGCCACTAAAGAGTTCATTCCTCTTCGGATGAATCACGCTGAAAACGACAAATTGACTGCACTGTAGTTCGCAGTTCGCCATTTTCAGAAAATCGTCTTCAATAAATCTGCCGATTCTGCCCGTCAGGAAGTAATGATCCCACATGAGATCCCAAGAATACATTATCCCACTATATCCTAAATATCGCCCGATCACAAAACTCCTGGTTCCCAAGCGAATAATTAAAATTATTTAATGTTGTCAAACAAAATGGATTTATATATCCTAAAAGGAAATAAGGATTTTATCATACTTAATATATATGCTGTTTAGACCAGAGGAGATATAAATGGGCACATTTCTTGGATATATGATTTTCTCTACGATCGAAGGTCTTGCAGTCTACGCATTGATTCTTTACATATTTAGAATTCAACTTATGAATTATATATGGCCGATTGTTCTGATGATTACGGCGACGAATCTGCAAAGCTTCATCATTCGTGACGAGTTAGCTTTAACTGCAATTTCGCCAATTATTAATGTGGGTTTGACAATTCTATTTTTAGCCATATTTATTAGAGTTCCAATTATTTGGTCGGTAGTTATGACGATTACGGGGTATACTGCATTTATCGTGCTTCAAACTTTGCTCATATTGTTGTCAGATGATTATTTATCTTTAAGCCAGTTACAAGAATTTGTTTGGAAGGGCTATTTGCTTCAAGTTATTACAGGTCTATCGGGCGTGGCAATCGGTTTTTTTCTCTATAAAATGGGTTACGGATTCTCTTTCGAGTTTGAGAAGCTTCGGATTAAGTGGGAACGAATTTTTGTTATTTTGTTGTTGCTTAGCTGTCTAATCGTTCTTTGTGTCATGATGTATTTCAAACAAATTTTTATGAATCTTTTAGTTTTTGCAATTGCTTTGTTTATATTTCTTTCCTATTCTCTTCGTAAGGAGGAGTCCGAATGGTAGATGGGCTCTCGAGGCAGCTAGCGGTAGGAATTAAGAGAGTAGTCCCTGAGTCGCCTGAGAGTGTCGAGGTGCTCAAATACTCGATTTCATTTATTCTTAATGCTATATTTATTATTGGTTTCTCCCTGCTGATTTCCCTATTTACTGGGAAGATTCAGGAGGTTATTATTGTATTGATTGGGTATGCGCTCCTGAGACAAGTATCTGGCGGTGTTCATCTGAAGTCCGGAACGTTATGCATTATTATTTCGACTGTCGGTGCTACCGTCTTGTCGTTCGTCCAATTTAATTCGACAATCTTGCTTCTGGCGACGGCACTGTCCTTGCTGCTTGCTTTAATATTTGCACCTTCCCGTATCGAAAAGCAAACACGAATTCCTGAGAAGTATTATCCATTATTAAAACTTATATCGTTGGCTCTAATAGCAAGTAATCTTGCTATACAATCGGCCGTACTTGCCTCGGCATTCCTCCTCCAGACCCTCACTTTGATTAGGGGGAGGGGGGTGAAAAACAAATGAAAAAGAAATTTTTTCTAGCCCTATCTACATTGCTCGGAGGAATGGCTGTTATCATTGTAAGCACAGCAAGCTGGTATTACGTTCATCAAGAAGAAACTCCAGCAGAATTGTTGAAGTAAATTTCGGAGATGGTGAGCCATGCAATTAACTGTTACAAGGGACATCGAAGGAAAGAGCGGGATTTCGAATCTTCCGGTTCGCGACATCCTGTTCCTTCAATCTGACCTGACATCGAAGTGGATAGCTGTTCACACGCTGGACGACCAGTTCTACATTCCTGGAACTCTGATCTATTGGACGGAAGCGCTCAAGCAGTGCGGCTACCAATTCGAGAAGGTGGATCGGAACATCGTTGTCCATGTACCGAGAATTTGCAAAATGGATCGCATCTTTGTCAAAGCCTATTTTGAAATAGAAATAACCAGCCAATCGAAAAGTATTACTCTGTCTCAGAAACATTTTAAGCTTTTGGACAAGCAGTTAAGAGGAGTGCAGGGAATCGTATATATATAGTAGAATCCAGAACGAATAGGAGCCATCGCATTTAATGCGGCGGCTTCTTCGCGTTGGAATCGAAAAGTGCATTCTTTTCCCTAATCAGCGTTTTTTGTTGCGGAAGAGCGAAGCGACATACAGAAGCACGACGCTGCCTCCTTCAATGGACAAGGCGATGACGGGGAACCAGAAGTCCAGATAAGGCGGCCACTGCCCGAAGCTTTCCGTGACAGTTAGCACGGGAAGGACGATAAATATCGGACTTAACGCGTAAACCCAAATTTTGTGGCTCTTGGTGCGGAACAGCTCGGCGCAGCCTTGGGAGATCGAATAGTACAGCGTAGCGTACGTAATAAACGAACCTGAGACAAACACCAGCAGCGTCAGCACCTCGATTCTCTCGAAAATGATCAGTTGAGTGACTCGAGTGAAGACGTAGATCGGGTTTTCCATCTGGCTGGCCATAGGGGTGCCCAAAACCGTGATACTGTACAACAAATATCCGGTCATGACAAGCGCCCCTAGAAACACCGCGTTCGCTTTGACTCTAAACGTCTTCCTGGGATGACGCAGATGAGGCATTAGCATCCCCATCAAGATGCAGATGCCGAACCAGCTGCCGGGATAGATGGCCCCCATCAAAGCCGGACTGACCCCGTTCTCGAACTGCGGAAGCAGATTGCGCAGCTCTACGACAGGCATGGAGGTGGCGAACAGGATCAACGAGGTAATCAGCATGATCGTCCCGAGAATTTGGCTGAGCCGGGCGATCGTTTCAATCCCTTTAATTGCCGCCCAGCCCGAGCACAGAGTCAGCGTTGACGAGAAGGCGATGAGCGGCGTGTCAGGGAGCAGCGAGCTGGACAGAAGATCGCTGTAGATCCAGATGGCGGTCACGCACACGGTGATGAAAAACAGAAGCACGATCAAGCTGATTAGATTGCCGACAGGGCCTAGAATTGTCCGCGAGTATTGAACAAACGATTGACTGGGATATTTAAGGGCTAGACGGTATAGCAGCAGAGCGACGAACACGTCGATTGTGATGCCTAGCGCCATAGACAGCCATAGATCCTGCTTCACCTTCGGAATAAGCTGCGAAGGCACGGAAAAGAAGGTAAGCGATGCGATGGACACGAAAATGATAAAGAAAAACTGTCGCTCGGAAATTTGCTGTTTATTCATGCTTATCTTCCTTTTCGGGAGCCGATCCGGTGAGCGGGGCGGCTCCTATTGGAGCAGTCCCGTTCTTCTAATCCGGAAGGAGACGGAAACATCAACATCTACTTCGCGAAGCTCCTTGTCCCAGTTGGATTTGCGTTTTTTCCATTCCGACGGCATGCTTCTGTGCAGCGCTTCTCCGAAGCCGATTACGTCGCTGGCATAATTATCGAACAGCTTATCGATCGTCGCTTCCACTGCAAGCTTTGCCTGCTTGTTCAGCGTATCCCGCAGCATCGCATGCTCCGTACCAAAGTGGAGCGGCAGAGTGGCAGTCAGCAATTCGGCTTCTCCTTTGATCCGCACCTTCATGGCAAGCCGGTCCCCATTTATTAGCGGCGTAACTTTGACTCTGATCGAGTTCAGGCTGTAGCTGACGCTTTCTTCCTTGGCGAAGTCGGTATGGAAGCTGCCGCGCCGACTGACGCCGGTCAGCCAATTAACGATCTGGCTTTCCTCCCCGCTGAGCCATCCGACCATGCGATCGTTCTTGAATACGGCCGTATCCCCGATCTCCATAATGTCGGTTTTTCCGCTTGCATTGAACGGTCCGATGCCCGGACTGACGGCTTGATAGCCGATTTGATTCAGCCGAGGCAGGAACTGGTACATCTGGACGTCGACCTGGAGCGGACGTTTCCAATCGCCCTGCAAATATTTTCTCCATTCCTCCGACGGGACGGGTTCAAGCTCCATTGCTTTATCGAGCACCTGTCGCGCTGGCAGTCTTGAAACGAGCACCCAACTGTTCAAATTCTGATTCGTCTCCCGCCAGAAATAATCCATCGTATCGTCCAACCCCCGACGAGCGAATTGTTCGTTGATCAGCACGACTTTCGTTTGCGGGAAAAACAAGCTTTTTTTCGCCTGATGCTGAATGCGCTCCACCGCTTCCTGAATCGTGACCCCGACGGCGTCATAGTTGACGTAAGGCCTGCGCTGCTGGCTGCCTCCGCCGGCAGCGACCGGCAGCGTCGGATTGGACAGCTGGAGCGTCACCCGAACCATGCCGTCCTTGGCTGGATCGAGTCCGATCGCCGATACGACGGTCAACTGGTCGAAGTTGATCTGTCCCCAGCAGCCGCTGATAAGCATAACCGCCAGCAGGCAGATGCCGGCTTTGAAAGGGTTCATAAGAGGCATCTCCTTCAGGCCCGTCGCCGTGGATTTTTTTTCTTGCTCAGCATGAACCAAGGAACGCGAAAGATCGTTTTCAGAAATTCCTTCTTGCGGAACGGAGCAAGGGGAGTCAAATACGGAACGCCGAGCGATTTGATCGAAGCCAAGTGTATGCCGAGCAGGAACACGCCGATCATGATGCCGTACAGTCCGAACATCGAAGCCAGCAGCACCATTCCGAACCGCAGAATTCGCACCGTGCCCGACAGAGCAATGGACGGAATCGTGAAAGAAGCGATAGCCGTCGCCGCGACGACGATGATAGCGGGAGAAGAAATAATGCCGGCCTGTACGGCCGATTCCCCAATGACCAATGCGCCGACGATGCTGATCGCCGAACCGACCGAACGCGGCATCCGGACGCTAGCTTCCCTCAGCACCTCGAAAGTCGCTTCCATCAGCAGCGTTTCCATAAGCACGGGGAACGGAACGCCTTCGCGGGCCGTCAGAATACTACTGAGCAGCTGCGGAGGCACCATTTCCGGATGGAAGGTCAGCGTTCCCACATAAAGGGACGGCAGCAGCAAATTCATAATAAAACCGACGTAACGGAGCCAACGGATAAACGTTGCTACCGGATAAGCCAAATACAAATCCTCGGTCGTGATCAGAAAATGAACCAGCGTCGTGGGCAGCGCAAGCGCAAACGGAGTGCCGTCCACGATAATGGCGACCCGGCCGTCCAGCAAAATGTTGGCGACATCGTCCGGTCGTTCGGTGCTGTATACGGTTGGGAAAACGGAGGCAGGGTTGTCTTTGATCAATTCCTCGATATACTGGGATTCCAGCACGCCGTCGATCTTTATGTTGCGAATCCGGCTCTTGACCTCTTCGACCATAGACGGCTTCGCCCTTTGATCGATGTACAGCACGGCGACATCGGTATGCGACAGCTCGCCTACTTTAAGCTTGTCGACGCGGACGGTGGAACTGCGCAGTCTGCGGCGTACGAGCGAAATGTTGGTATCGAGCGATTCCACGAAGCCGTCGCGCGGACCGCGGACAACGGTTGAGGAAGGCGCTTCTTCGATCCCACGGCTGTCCCAACCGCATGTCTGAATTGCGGCAATACCTCTGGCGCCGTTCAATAAAAGCAGCGTCCAGCCGCTCATGAGCATAGGGAGAGCTTCGTCTATCGTGTCGACGACTTTAGCCTCGGGAGCGGAGACGAAGGAGCGGCATAGCTCTTCCAGACATTCGGACGGATCTGTCGAAGGAAGAGGCGAGGTTTGCATGGACAGCAAGGGCGAGAGCGTCGTCAATTGCAACGTGCGCTTATCCACCAGATTGTCGATCCACATCAGCAATGCCGGAGTCGCATCTTGGCCGATACGACATTCCCGCGCGATCAGATCGGAGCTTTCTCCCAGGCGAAGCTCAAGCTCCCGCCTTCGTTCCGGCAAGGCATACAGGTGCTGTTTCTTCATCTTGTCTCGCCTTTACAATGTGATGGTCAGAAAGCTGACGTCTATTCTCTTTCATTCTCTGTATCTCCATTCCGCAGGTCTCTAATTCGGATACTCCTGTTTCCAGCAAATAAAAAATCAACTAAGCTCGGAGCTCACTCGTCTATATGGGTACAATTGATTTTTGGAGTGATGCCAATGAGAATTAAGCTGGTTGTTGCCGCGGCGATTCTGCTGTCAGGTACGGCGTGCAGTTCCGCCCCGGATCAGAGCGACAGTTCTGCGCATGTGAATACCGAGGGGGGCGTCCAAGCCTCGATCGTCCAAGCCGCCGATGTTGCGGACAACGAAGGGGATGTACCGCTATCGTGGGAGAACTATTCGAATCGGGGTTCGGTTCAATTGCTAAAAGGAGGCTTAAAGCAAGCGGAACGTATCGTAAAGGAAACGAGCCTGTATGCGGTTGACGGTACGCGGGAGCCCAAAGTTGTCGTCTATGCGCGCAAAAACGACTCCGATCATCTTTATGCGGCCCTGATTAAGGGGGAGGCTGCATACGATTTAGGAGCGATAGCAGGCTATTCTTACGATCAAGACAATCAGCTGACGGTGTGCAATCTATGGCTATTCGGCAAAGAAGCGTTCAAAATACAAGGCTCTGTCGGAGCGGCCGCCTCGATTAGCCGCTACTTCGAGCTGGTAGACGGCGTTCCGAAGCCGCTGCTTGTCGTGGATGAAGGGCATGCTTTGGAGATGGACGTCGACCATGACGGGCAGTTGGAGGTGGTGTCTGCCGCCGGAACGAGTCCGCGCATGGCGGTATACCGGTGGAATGGCGGGCGCATAGAGCGAAGCTCGTTGAACGATGCCTTGCATACCGACGCGGTATCTTTTACTGATGAAGGCGCGATTTTGGCCGCTTACGGACAGGATGATCGTTCGTCGTATAAGCTGTACTGGCTGCAACGGAACGGATTAAAGCATTTTCAGACGTATTCGAGGGAGGAGTACGAATCGGAGCGCTTCGTTGCAATCCCGTATACGAGCGAGGAGGTGCTTCGCATTCGCGAGCTTGCCGACGGCTTGCACGTTTTCGAGCCGTTCGTACCGCGCAAAGGCATTGCGACCGATTACGGGGTGGAGGCGGAACGTGAACGGGATGGCGTACTGAAGCTATCGTACCCGCACTTCTCGATTCGTCAATCGAAGACGGACCTGCGACCGAAGGATAGCGGAGGCGTACCTCCCGAGAAGCGGTATTTTCCCGAATATACGGCGGAATGGATCGGACTTCCCGACAGCGAGGCGGGGGGGAGCTGGTATTTGCAGCGAGACTCGACGTATCTGTCGATCAGCACGGCCAAGCCGTACAGCAAGGAGCAACTGCTGTTCGTCGCCGCGTCGCTTAGGCCTCTGGAGGAGCTGACGCTATCCGACGGGTCGTCTCCAGCCGTCGTCAATCCGCCGCAAATTACGCGAGAGTATTTGTTTGCTCTAAAGGCGGTTAACGAGTTTGCTTCGGCATGGTCTCGCCGAGATCCCGAGGCCGGGCTGAAATGGGTAAGCGAAGATTGGAAGGCGGGCAAAGAACCTGAACAATTGGACGCATTCTTTCGCGGAACTTCCAATCCGCACCATATGACCTTCGAGTTGTCCGGCAAGCGCCGCGTCGACGATCATACGTATTTGTTCGCTTTGCGGCTATACGAATACTACTCGGGCCAGCCGGATTCCATCCTCGGCTTCCCTGCAGATTACGGCCGGGGCTGGACGATCGAAGCGGTCAGAGAAGGAGAGAACGAAGCGGGCGAAGGGGTTTGGCGAGTTCGACCGTAGAGGCAGACCTCATGGGGCGCGTAACAATCTGAGAGGCCGTAATAGGAGCGGAAACGATCGTCCGAACTGGCAAGTGCCGGACAAAGAAAAGCCCAAGCGGCAAGGGAAGCGATTTTTCGCAGTCGCTATGTCGTTTGGGCCTTTTTTACATCTCGTTCCGATAAGAAGTCGTTACGCATAATTGACGATAGTATGGCAATAATCGCATTCCTTGCTTTCTCCGGTCCGCAGCACAGTTCTCGCTCCGCAAGTGGAGCAATTTACGGTTCTTGGAGGAGAGCTATCCGCCGCATCCGTTGGAGGATTTGCCCGATCCGAGATCAGCACTATCGTATGGGTAATCGGATCGATATGAACGTTCGGCAGCAGTCCCAAATAGGCCATTCTCTCCAGCTCGTGACTGACGACAATCGGCTGCTTTCCCACGTCAGCCGCTATTTGCGCCATGGAAGTCAGCCTCTGTTCGTAAATTATGGAACGATACTGGTGGTAGCGCCGCAGCATAGCTTTATTCGACCTGTTCGCCTTTTTCCCTCAATTTGACATAAACCGACTTCATTATATCATGCAATAAACATTTCACTATACCTTTACGGAATCGAAAAATGTTGGTTGCAACGGCTTCGATTCGCAGATCCGGAACTGACGGATCTGCCTATCCGTCATTACCCGCATTGTCAAAGACGCAGGGATGTGCCATACTGTACGTGACGTTTGGAGTGACGGACGAGAGAAAGCTCCGAATGGCAAAGGGACGCGACTATTCGCGGTCTGTTTGCCGTTCGGAGCTTTTTGCCGTTCCAGGAGCGTTGTCCGACTCACATTCAAACAATTTATGTCCGAAAAAGGGGGAAAACGGTCTTGCATAGAGAATTGTTTTATTCATTCCAAGCCTATTTATTCGATCTGGACGGCTGCGTCTATTTTGGCGACGCCCTTGCGCCGGGCGCGACAGAGGTAATCGATGCTTTAAAACAATCCGGCAAACGGGTAATTTTCGTGACCAACAATTCCCGTTCGTCGGCCAAGAGCATTGCCGAAAAGCTGCGGACAATGGGATTGGAGACGCCGTCCGCGGATGTTGTAACCGCAACAGATTGCGTCGGGACGTATTTATCGGAGCGTTATGGCCGGCTTTCAATCCGGGCGGCGGGCAGCGATGAGCTCTGCGCGGCGCTGAGCGCCGCCGGGCACATCGTCGTCTCCGATAACGAGGAAGCTGCGGTCGATGCGGCCGTCATCGGATTGGATATCGCCTTTGACTACCGAAAGCTGGAAATGCTCGGCGCTGCCGTCGGGGCCGGCGCGCGCTTGATCGCGGCCAACGCCGACTTGTCCCACCCTGGGCTCGATGGCGGCAAAGTGCCGGAGACGGGAGCGCTCGCCACAGCGGTCGAAGCGATAACCGGGCTGCGGGCGGAATATGTCGGCAAGCCTGAGCCGCACCTGTTTGCCTATGGGCTGGAGCGATGCGGAGCGCGGCCTGAAGAATGCGTAATGATCGGCGATAATTATAATACGGACATTGTCGGCGGCCGCGGCGCGGGAATGCGCACCATATGGTTAGACGGAAGGACGGCGGCGGAACGAAGCCGAACCGCGGACGAGTATCGCGCTGCGGACTGGATCGTGGAGGATCTGGCGGAGCTAAGGCGAATCATGGAGGGATTAGACGTATGAGAATCGAGCATGTGCCGGTTCCGAATCAGAAACAAGCGATTATTAAAATCGAGGGCTTAATCCGGCCGCTATCGCTGCTGCATGTGACGGATTGCCATATGAACGAAACGGACTTAAAAGACGGGGAAGAGGCATTCGCGGAATCGATGCGTCTTTACGGATTTGACGCGCTGGCGACGCGAAACCACTTTGACGATGCGCTGCGTTATGCCAACGACAAGTCGTTCGACTGCGTCGCGCTGACGGGCGATGTCGTCAACGGGGCCACGATAGGCAACTTGGAGCATCTTGAAGGGCGTCTGGAGAGACTTGCCATGCCGTATCTGTACACGCCGGGCAATCACGACTGGGAGTATCCGCATCAGAGCTGGGGCGAGCGGACGCGCGCGGTCCAATATCCCAAGTTCGCCCGGATTACCGGGGGACAGCCTGCGTATCGGGCCATTGCGCTGCAGGGCGTCAACCTGGTCGCGATCGACAACAGCACTTATCAGATTACGGAAGAGCAATTGGCTTTTTTCCGGGAGCGGTTGGCCGAGGGGCTTCCGACGCTGTTGTTCTCGCATATTCCGATTTACGTTCCCAGCCTGCTGCCTGAAGTCGTGAAAATTTGGGGATCTCCGATTATGATGGCGGCGGAAGGGTGGGACGAGAAGCTTCGCAAAGAATGGATGGTCGAGAAAACGACGGCCGCAACCCGGGCATTCCACGAGCTGCTGCTGAACAATCCGTATGACAATCTCGTCGGCGTTTTCTGCGGTCATGTTCATTTCGGCCATGCGACGCCATTCGGACGAGGCTCCTGCCAATATGTGACAGAGCCCGGATTTGCCGGCGGCTATCGCGTCATTCATCTATTGCCTGCCACTTCACCATAGGAGGATAAAAAGATGTCGTTGCTGCATCTTCTAGCCGGAAGGCCGGTCATCGCCGCGCTGCGTACGAGCGACGAACTGGATATCGCGTTAAGCAGCCGCGTCGACCATCTCTTTTTTATGGGGGGGAGCTTAACGGACGTCATTCATGGCGTACGACTGGCGCGGGAGCAGGGCAAAGGCGCGTTCGTGCATCTCGATCTGATCCGCGGCTTGTCGAGCACCGATCGGGAGAGCGTCGAGTTTGTCCGCGACTTCGTCGGCGCCAACGGAATCGTGACGCCCAAGAGTCATCTGATCAAGGAGGCGAAGCAAGCGGGCTTGTACGCGGTTCTTCATCTGTTCGTGCTGGATTCGTTGGCGCTGGCCAACGGGCTGAAAATGGCGCAAACGATGAAGCCCGACGCGGTCGAGTTGATGCCCGGCGTTATTCCTAAGGTGGTTAGTGCGTTCGCGGACGCGCTTCCCGACATTCCGTTGATCGCCAGCGGTCTGATTCAGACGGAGGACGAAGCGAACGGCATTCTGGATGCGGGGGCGACGGCACTCTCCGTGAGCGAACGCGCTTTGTGGAATTTCGAGTATGGAAAGTAGGCGTACTTGAACTGTGAAATGAAGCGAGCGTCGGCCGGATGAGGAAATTTGCGGGTTCCTCTCTACGGCTCGAAGCCTTCGCGACTGACGAATATCCGCTCGGAGGGGAACGCTCGGCCAAGCCGCTCCAGTACGGTTCGATAAGCTGTCGGACGGTTCCATTCCTGCAGATCCAGCCTGTCGTACAGCGAATGGATACCCAAGCTGCGCGTGCGTGTGCCTCCACTGCCGTCGCCCATAAAATAATCGTCCACGCACACGCGATCCGTAGCTTGCGCCAGCAGCTCCGGGAAAGCTTCGGTGCTAGGCAGCACGGGAGCGACCGCCGCTTGCGTCGGAATTCCGGCGGCGGTCAGCTCGCGCAGCGCATGCAAGCGGGCGGGGATCGGCGGGGCGTAAGGGGAGAAGGCTTTGCGAATGTCTTCCCGGTCGGTCTCGACCGTCATGCTGACGCGCACCCGATCGCCCAAACGTCCGAACAGATCGATATCCCGGGTCACGAGCGGGCTGCGCGTCTGCACAAGCAAGAAGTCGGGCGGCTCATCGGCCATTGCCTCCAGCAGCGATCGTGTCACCTGCTCCTTATGCTCGATAGACTGGTAAGGGTCTGTGCTGGACGACATAAAGATCGTCACCGGGCCTTTGGCTTTAGCTTTGCGCAGCTCCTTAAGCAGCAGTGCGTCTGCTCCCCGTTTTACGTCCACCCATGCGCCCCATTCGCCTTCCCGGAACAGGTTTACCGGCATTTGCCGCACATAGCAATAGGAGCAGCCGAATGTGCAGCCTGTATAAGGATTCAGCGAATGCGTGTATCCGCCGAGGAATCCGGTTCCTTTGTTAAGCAGCGTCTTCGGATGCTTGTCCTGTATATCCGGCTTCATGTCGTCTCCCCTTTCTGCGATATTTCCTATATCCAGTATAACTCCGAATGTGAACATATGTACGCTTTTTGGCATGAAAAGGCAAGATTGCATAATTCCTATTAGTCGGAAAGCGGTAAGTCTGATATGATACGGTTAAGGCCCTTTTCGCGAGGGCCTATTTTCTTATAGGGAGGAAACGGTTTATGAAATCGTTGTTTAAGCTGCTGACGGAGTATGTATCTGCGGGCAAGGAAGGTGAAACTCTGTATGAGCCGTAGTGTCGAGACAGCGTTTCGCGAAGATTTGCTGGAGCAGTTGACCTATTTCGAGAAGGAAACGTCCGAGCTGCTGAGAAAAGCGCATCCCGACGCGGCTAAGAGAGATGCGATTCACGCTTTAATCTCTGCATACTGCGATCATATTCAAGCCTATCTGGATGGCGATATTATCGGCGAGACCGATGCTTGCGTATGGATCGGCTCAACCGTCACGATCGTCGATGAGCTCGACGGTTCGGAGGAGCAATATAAACTCGTATTGCCGCACGAGATCGACGCCGACCTGGGCCACATCTCCTTTTTGTCGCCATTGGGCAGCCGCTTGCTGCTTGCCCGCAGAGGCGACCGGATCGAGGTCGATTCCCCGGCGGGCAGCTACGGCGTTATGCTGTTTGAAACCGTCTACAGAAAATAACGCTGTCGGCGCAGCTTGCAGACCCAGAATAAAGGGACATACAATATGGATTCGAAAGGACCTCAATTCCGCTAAGGCGGAAATGGGGTCCTTTTTGAAGTTTGGCCGAACGTGCGTCTATGCTATGATGATACTCATCCAAAAGCCTGCGACAAGGAGCCGATAGCGATGAGGGACGGAACCGGCAATTGGTTCAGAAACCAACGAATTCAAAATAAAATCATTTTTATTTATTTTCCTCTGGTGTTTATCCCCCTGCTGCTGCTGGGCGTTCTATCCTACCAGATCAATACGGAGGCGATTATCGCCAAAACGAAAAAGAATATGCAGGACGAGTCCCGCCTGATCACGACGAGAATCGATACGATTGTCGCCAACGCGGAGAGCTTCGCCAACAACGCCATGCTGGATTTGAACAAGGAGGTCGAGCTGAAGACGCCCGAGACGCCCGACGAGCTCGGCGGCTCCCAGCCGCTTAGCGAAGATCACGCGCTGCGCAGTCGAATCGAGAACAAGCTGGATTTCGCCCAGTTGATCTTTCGCGAGGTCGAATCGGCGGTGTTCGTCGATCGCTACGGCAACGTGTACACGACGGACGCTGAACTGACGCAAGGAACCGCCGAAGCGCTGGTCAGCGCGATGTTCCGCGAAGTGCAGGCGAGCAACGGCATTATGAAGTGGTTTCCGATGGAACGCAGAGACTACTGGGTGATGAATAAGGAGAAGGCCGTGCTCACCGTCGGCAAAAAAATATTGGATACCGAGACGATGGATACGCTCGGCTACCTGTTCGTGAATGTCAGCGAGAAGACGCTGTCCTCCGTCTATCATCCGGTCGGCCCGTCTCAGGCGACTGGCTATTATATTGCCGACGAACGCGGAGTCGTTATTTCCTCCTCTGATGAGAGCCGGATTTTGCAGCCGCTCGAGTCGGAACGGAAGGCGGAGATTTATTCTGAGAACGCTGTGCTCAAAGAGACGAAGGATGCGAACGGCAGCAAGGTTTTGCTGATGGCGACCCCCTTCGGGCAGACCGGCTGGAAGCTGGTCAACGAGGTTGCGCTGCGAGACTTGACCCGGGAGTCCCGCCAAGTGTCCCGCATCATTCTGATTGTCGGCGGCCTGTGCTTATTGTTTGCCTTAGTCGGCGCGATTGTGCTGTCCCGCGCGATCGCTACGCCGATTATTTCGCTCGCCAAGCATGTCGGACGTATACGCGACGAGAACATCGACCGTCCGGTGGAGGTGAATAGCCGCGACGAGATCGGTATTCTCGGCTCCGGTCTTAACATTATGCTCGGGCGCGTGAACGATCTGTTGGTCAAGGTGAAGGAAGAGCAGCAGTTGAAGCGCGAATACGAATTCGCGCTCGTCCAGAACCAGATCAAGCCGCATTTTTTTTACAATACGCTCGATCTCATTTACGTGCTATGCAAATCAGGGGAGAACGAGGAAGCGGGCAAGGCGACGAAAGCGCTGGCCGATTTCTACCGGATTGCGCTGAGCAACGGAAAAGAGATCATCACGGTGCGGGAAGAGGCGCGTAATTTGGAAAGCTATCTGTACATCCAGAGCGCCCGCTATTCCGATCTATTTGATTTTCGCATCGATATTCCGTCAGAGCTGCTGAACTGCGCAATACCGAAGCTGACGCTGCAGCCGCTTGTGGAGAACGCTATCTATCATGGTCTTAAGGAGAAGGGCAGCTTCGGACACATTCGGGTGACCGGCTGGCGCGGCATCGACCGGATCGTGCTAAGCGTGTCCGACGACGGAGTCGGGTTTCCGCAAGAGGAGTTCGACAGGTGGAGAGACGGCAAGCCGGAAAACAATTCCTTCGGACTGAAAAGCGTAGACGAGCGGATTAAGCTGTACTTCGGCGATCGGTTCGGCCTGCGGATTCGCAGCGCGGCAGGAGAAGGCTCGGAGGTTACGGTGGAAATCCCTTTGACGAATGGAGAGCGGGAACATGTATAAAGTTATTTTTGCAGACGATGAGGCGGTATTCCGGACTTATTTCAAAAAGGTAATCGACTGGCAAGCGCACGGCTTCGACCTGTGCGGCGAAGCGAAGAACGGGCTGGAGGCGCTGGAGCTGATCGAACGGGATACCCCGGACATCGCCTTCATCGACATTAATATGCCCTATATGAACGGAATGGATTTGGCGGCGAAGATCAAGGAGAAGCATCCTTCCGTATTCGTGCTGCTCGTCACCGGACATAGTGAATTCGAGTACGCAAGGCAGGCGCTGAAAATCGGCGTCGACGATTACATTCTCAAGCCGTTCGACGAGGAAGAGCTGATCGTGGCGTTGGCCAAAATCAAGGGCGAAATGGAGAAGCGCCGCATCGAGCGCGACAAATCGCTGAAGGAACGCCGGGTATGGAAGGAGAGCTTCCTGAACCTGCTGATCAGCAACGAACACGCCGACGACAACGAGACGATACGCGAGCAGTTGGAGACATTCCAGATGGGAGCGGGCCGTATTTTCCAAGTCGCCTCGGTCGAGATCGACAATTTGCACGAGCAATGGCCCGATTCGGGAGAAATCCGTCTGCGCAAATACATCATCGCCAATCTGCTGAACGATCTGATCCAGATCGAAGGCACCGGCTACCCTTTTAACGGACCGGAAAACCGCGTTGTCTCGCTGCTGCAATATTCGGACGAAGAGGCGGCGGAGCGTTTTACTCCGGACGGTTACGCCAAGCTGTGCGCGCTCATTTCCAAGCATTTCGGCTTCGGCGTGACGGTAGGCGTCGGAACGGCGGGACAGGGAATCTCGTCGATCCGTCATTCCTACAAGGAATCGGTCATCGCGCTGCGCAACAAAATTTCGATGAGCCGGTCGGACGTACTCGTCTATCGCGATATGACATCCAAGGCGGCGAATATTGGCTTTTATCCGAGCGAGATAAACGAGAATTTGCTGATTCATCTGCGGCTGCACGAGGAGGAGAAAATCAAGAGCGCTCTTGAGGAGATCCGGCAGTACATTCGCGATCGGCAGCTGTCCGGCGAGTACATCCACATGATCATGGCCGGGCTGGTATCGTTGTGCCTGACGTACATTTACGAGATCGGCAAGCAGGTGGACGATTTTCTGCCGCCGAGCTTTTCCCCGTTCGAGGCAATCACGAACAAGTCGTCGCTGGACGAGGCGTTCGAATGGATCGCCGACCTGTATTTGAGCGTGGCGGGACACTCTAAAAGCATGAAGCGTACCAAGTCCGGCAACCTGCTGACGTCGGCCAGAGAATACATCGATGCGCATTATATGGACAGCCAGTTAAAGGTGGAGGACGTCGCCAAGCACTTCTACATTCAACCGCGATACTTGCTGAAAATTTTTAAGGAAGGGCTCGGCATGAGCGTCAGCGATTATTTGTTCGAGACAAGGATGCAGAAGGCGAAGGAGTTGCTCTCCTCCGGGCGCAATCTGCGACTGACGAACGTCGCGGAGATGGTCGGCTACGGCGATCCCGCGCATTTCAGCAAAAGCTTTAAACGGCATACCGGACTGTCTCCCAGCGAATACGAGGCAACCCGACAAAGAGGTTGAAATGTACAAATGTGTTCCGATTCTTCCCTCACGGCGGCAAGAAAAAACCGTTTACAATGAAATTGACCACAAGACAAGGGGGAAAAATACAGTGAACCATTTTTTGAAAAAGCCGGCAACGATGCTGGCGCTGCTGTCCATGGTCGCGCTCTCGTTGACGGCCTGCGGCTCCGACAATAAGGACAACAACGCGCAGCCGAGCGCATCCGTTTCGCCATCCGCATCCGCGAGCGGCTCCGCTCCCGCAGAGGAGACGAAAGCTCCGGAGCCCGGCTCGATCAAGCTGAAGTTCTATGCGCAATACAGCGGCGTCGAGATGCCGGTCTACGATGCGGCCAAGGAAGCTATGAAAACGACCATGCCGGAAGTCGACGTCGAATTCGAAGTGGCGGCGCAGGATGACGAGCAGAAGATCAAGACATATGCGGCGGCGGGAAGCCTGCCCGACATCTTCTTCGCTTCCAGCGGATTGATCGAAACGTTGAAGAAATCCGACAACCTGTATGTGATGGACGATGTTGTCAAGGAGCTGAACATCGAGTCGCTGCTGAACGAAAGCTCCAAGCCGATGCTGTGGAACAAAGACGGCCACTCCTACTCCGTTCCGAACGTAGGTCAATGGGCCGGCGTGTTCTACTACAACAAAGATTTGTTCGCAGAGCATAACGTCAAAGTTCCGACGAACTACGACGAGCTCCTCGAAGCGGTCAAAGCGTTCAAAGCGAAGGATATCACGCCGCTTGCGCTGTTCGCGAAGGAAAAATGGCCGGGCGTGCTTATGTTCGATATGGCCGTCGTCGGCTCTGCCGAGCCGGGCGGGTTGAAGCGTCTGGACAACGGCGAAGGCGACTTCTCTGAAGAAGTGTATCTGAAAGGCGCTCAGAAAATCGCCGAGCTCATTCAGGCGGGTCTGCTGAGCAAAAACGCGTTCAACACGACGGCAGACGACGCCGCGGCGCAATTCAAGTCCGGCAAAGCGGCGATGCTGCTGAACGGCGCTTGGTCGATGGCAGCTCAGTACGAAAACCTCGGCGATAAGCTCGACATTATGTACAACCCGCTCGCGGACGCCGACAAGGCGGACCAAGTGCAGTGGAATATGAGCGGAGGAGGCTTTAACCAAGGGTTTGCGGTATCCAAAAACTCTAAAAACGTCGAAGCCGCAGCCAAATACGCAGCGCTGTTCTCGATCGAATTCGCCAAGCAGCGCGTGATTCAGTTGGCCGACCCGAACTCGATCCTTGTCGAAAAAGTCGTTCCGACAAACGGCCTGAACCCGGTGCAGCAGAAGTACGCGGACGATTCCGCGAACTTCAAGTCGATGACAACGTTTGCATGGGGCTACGAGAACGCAAAATACAAAACTTCCGTCGAAGACATTACGCAGAAGCTGTTCGCGGGACAAAAGCCCGAGGACTACATCAAGGACATGAGCAAAGCGCTCGAGAACGCTCGCAAATAACCAAGCTCGAAAACAGGTTGTCCCCGGCATCTTGGGACGACCTGTTTTTCGGAAAGGAGGATTTATGAATTCCAAAAGAAGCTACAACATTGCGCTGCTCGTGTTTACTTTGCCTACGCTTCTGTTCTTTACCGTCATCGTCGTCTATCCGATCCTTCAGACGTTCCAGAAGAGCTTCTTCGATTGGGATGGACTGTCTACGCCGAGCTTTATCGGCTTCGATAACTACGTCCGGCTGCTGGACGACGACGATTTCTGGGTATCGCTTAAGAACGGCTTGATTTTCGCCCTCGTCCTCGTCGTCTACCAGATCGGTCTAGGCACGCTGCTCGCCATCGCGCTGAGCACGAAGAGCTTGCGCGGACGCAAGTTTTTCCGGACGAGCTATTTCGTACCGGTCGTATTGTCCGGCGTTGTCGTGTCCCAGCTGTGGATCGCAATCTACAACGCCGACGGAGGCTTGATCAACAGCCTGTTCCACCTGTTCGGCATCCAGTACGAGCAAGCCTGGCTGAGCGGCGAGCATACGTCGATCTGGGCGATCGCTTTCTCCGGGGCATGGCATCATCTCGGCATCCAGCTCGTGCTCATCTACACCGCGATCAAATCGATTCCCGAGCAGCTGTACGAAGCCGCGACGATCGACGGCGCGCCGTTCTGGAAGATGCATTGGAAAATTACGATTCCGCTGCTCAGCGAAACGTACAAATTCTGTCTCGTTATCGCGATTACAGGCGGTCTTAACGCGTTCCAGAACATGTTCGTCATGACCAACGGAGGACCGGGGAACATTTCGTACACGCTGACGTTCATGATGTACAAAGCCGCGTTCCGTTCGGGCGAATACGGTTACGGTTCCGCCGCTGCCGCGGTTCTGGTGCTGGAGTGCCTGATCTTTACGATTCTGATCAACAAGTTTATCGCAAGGGAAAAAATCAGCTACTAACGGAGGGGATCCTATGTTCAAACGGTTGGCTTCTCGAGCGTTGACTTACGGTCCGCTCTCGTTCTTCTTGCTGGTCAGTCTGTATCCGCTCGTCTGGCTGCTATTCTACTCGTTTAAGGATAACGAAGAAATTTTCTCGACCAACGTATTCGGCATTCCAAATGAGTGGCGCTTGGAAAATTACAGCAACGCTTTCGGCGTGTTCGACATTGTCGCTTATTTCAAGAACAGCTTGATCGTCTCGATCGGAACGGTAATTTTTACAGTTATCCTGGCGCTTATGTTCTCTTACGCGGCGGCCCGGATGCGCTGGAGATTCGCGAATGCGAGCCGGATCTATATGACCTCGGGCATGTTTATTCCGATGCAGATCATCCTTATTCCGCTGCTCATTCTCGTTCGCGACATGCATCTGCAGAACAGCTATTTCGCGGTTATCGTTCCTTACGTCGCCTTTCAGCTTTCTTTTGCGACGATCATTTTCTACGCGTTCTTCCGGTCGTTGCCCTATGAAATCGAAGAGTCCGCTGCGATTGACGGCGCTAGCATATATACGACGTTCTTCCGCATCATGGTACCGCTCGTGAAGCCGGCGATCGCGTCGGTCAGCATCTTCGTCTTCCTGTTCGCCTGGAACGAATTCCTCGTCGCGCTGATCATGATCAGCGACAACGCGCTGAAGACGCTGCCGCTCGGCCTGCTGTACTTCCAGACGCAGTTCGGCTCGGATTGGGGCGCGATGGGCGCGGTAATGGTCATCTCGACCATTCCGACGATTCTCGTCTACCTGCTGTTCTCCGAGCAGATCGAGAAGGCGCTGACCGTCAGCTCGGCCGTCAAAGGGTAAAGGGGGATTGGCATCAAAATGGTACGAACAGATCGAATAGATATCGAGGTTCGGAGCGGGAGCGAGGATAGGGAGTTCAGATTCTCGGTCGAGCCTGTGGCGCATGGCGAAGGCGAGGGCATCGCGTACTATCGTTTCGCGATGGAGGGAGAAGTCTCCTTCTTCTACAGGGAGGGGATGAATCTCGGTTAGGTTAAGGAAATTACGTTTCAGTTTCGCCTTTATCCGACTTCTGAACAAGAGCAACAAATGAATCGAACATTGGACTTGTGCCGGAAGCTGTACAATCGAGCCAAGGAACAGCGGGATACTGCCTATCAGCAAGAGGGGAAAACGGTCAGCTATACGATGCAACAGAATGCATTGCCCGCCTTCAAGAAAGAATTCCCCGAATACAAGGAAGTCCATTCGCAAGTGCTTCAAGATTGTCTGCGGCGTCTGGACGTGGCCTATCAGCGTTTCTTTCGCGGCGAGGCGGGATTTCCCCATTACAAGTCAATGGATAGAAATACCTCCTTTACGTACCCCCAGCCTGGCGCAGTAAGCCAGACATTTGCGAACGATGGATTTGTATATTTGTCCAAAATCGGTTTTGTCCGCATGAAGGCTCACCGCCCCTTCGACCAAGCAAACGTGACACAAATCAATGTGAAAAGGTATGTAGACGGATGGACAGCCAATATCAGCGTAAAAATAGCGACAGCGGAAGCAAACAAGGCGGTGGAGACGGCCGTGGGTATCGACGTAGGCCTGCGTACATTTGCGGCGCTGTCCAACGAGACGAAAGTGGATAACCCACGGTATCTGCGAAAAGCGGAGAAGCGGCTGAAACGCGCCTAGCGGCGTCTTTCCCGCAAACAACGCGGTTCCTGCAACCGGTTGAAAGCGAAGAAGAAGGTTGCGAAAATTCACCAAAAGGTCGCGCGTCAGCGGAAAGATTTTTTGCACAAACAATCGTATCGCATCGTTCAGAGTCATGATCTGATCGCAGCAGAGCAATTGAAGGTAAGGAAGATGATCCGCAACCGCCGTCTGTCCAAAAGCATTTCCGATGCCGGATGGCGAAAGTTTATCGCCTATTTGTCCTACAAAGCCAAAAGACAGGGGAAGCGATTCGTACAAGTGCCCGCCCACGGCACATCGCAGACCTGTGTATGCGGCGTAGATGTGCCGAAAACATTGGCCATCCGGCTTCATGAATGCGAAAGATGCGGACTGGTTCAGGACCGAGACATCGTCTCAGCCAAGATTATTTTGCAGAGGGTTTTGAATAGCGCAGCTTGATGGACTACACACCGTAGGGAGGGTTTGCCCCGAACGGGATGCCAGCGGCATCGAACGCTTGTGGAGATCATGTTAGACCTTTCTTTTGAGGAAGGCAGCGATCATTGAAACAAGAAGCCCTCGCCTCTTAGGCGGTGGGAACATTCAATTCACCTTGTCGGAGGAGATGAGGTATACTCTTAGCGAAGGAAGAGATTACGACTCCGTATCCGAGGCGGTCGACCGTCTATTGTCCGATGTAATGGAGCGGATGCGGGCGGTTAAGCCGGACGTCATGATCGAGTTCCGGCAGAAGTATATCGTCCCGCTCATGCGCAAATACGGCAACATGTTCCGCGTCGCCGATTGCCTGAACAACTTGCTCTACGCACCGCTGCGCCCGTCCGCGCCCGATTTTCTGTGCCCGGTCGTCTATACGCGCGACGGGCGCCGCTATTTGGCGGCGGTGTACGGGCAGGGCGTCGTTGCGAAAGCGGACGTGCGGTCGGACAATTATTTGTTCGTCAACGGAACGGCGGACGACGCGATCATCGTCCAGCTTGGAGAGGAGCTGGTGGGGACGATGACCGTTCTCGATTGCGGCGGCTCGGAAATCTCTAGAGTAAACGTCCGTTTGGACGAGGGCGTGCATCGGCTGAAGATGCCGCCGTCGGGACTGCTTCATTTGCGGCGGTCCTACACTTTTATCGATGGGGAGCGATGAAGAGCATGAAAGTCCGTTTTCTTGGAACTGCCGCTTTCGAGGGCATTCCGTCTTTGTTCTGCGGTTGCGCGCTGTGCGCGAAGGCTAAGCAAATCGGGGGCAAAGAGTTACGCACGCGCACATCCGTCATGATTGACGACGACCTGAAGGTCGATTTTCCTCCGGACACCTTGCTGCATATGCACCGCGACGGAATCGATCTCGATCAGGTCAAGGATTTGCTGTTCACGCACTCCCACTCCGACCATCTGTATGCGGAGGATCTTGTCGCGAGATTTCCGGGATATGCGCAGGCGCAGGAGCGTCCGATTCACGTATACGGCAACGACATTACTTTGGCGAAGATTCGCCAGGTATTCGAGGCGAACGGGGGAGTAAAGGACTGCTACAAGCTTCATCGGCTCCGTACTTACGAGAAGGTAGAGCTGCAGACGGGAACCGCCGTTCCGCTGCTCGCTGCGCACGACCAGAACGAAACTTGTCATCTCTACTATATCGAGAAGAACGACAAAGCGATTTTCTACGGCCACGACTCCGGCAAGTTCCCCGAGGAAACCTGGGAGTGGCTGAAGGACAAGAAGCTCGATCTCGTCGTTTTCGAATGCACGATGGGCAAAGTCGACTACTGGAAATCGCACATGAACGTCGACGCCGTGCTGGAGGCAAAAGCCAGAATGGAGCAATACGGCATGTTGAACGCGGACGCTCGCATCGTCGTCACCCACTTCTCGCATAACGGCGGCCTGTCGCATACCGACTTGTGCGGAATTTTCGAGCCTCACGGCATGGAAGTGGCTTACGATGGTTTGACGGTTGAACTGTAACTAACTATTGGAGATATAAGCGGAGCTGTTTCGCGGGCCTTATGGGGTCTTGCGAGACAGCTCTTTTTTGTGACCGATTGGCGACTGCCCGTTACGGCCTGGCGGACCGTTACGAGTGGGAAATCGAGGGTTTGCCTGCTTCTAACGGTCTCCCGGACCGTTACGAGAGCGAAATTGAGAGTTTGCATGACTTTAACGGTCTCCCAGACCGTTACGAGAGCGACTTAGACCAGTTTTGGCGCTGAGTGGAGGGGACTGAGCGAACAAAGTTGTCGAGCAAAGGCAAACATCGAGGTTAATACAAAAGAAGGGAATTTTAGGGAATCTGTCGAAATATGAATTATCAACTCCTGGATTATCCTACAAGCAAATTGATTGTTTTGTACTGCTTTTCCTGCTGTTCCGTATAACGCCAGTATGCAGCGAAAAAATACAGCCAGAAAATACAGCCGGCGGAGGGGGAGGACTCGAGATGATCCTATGTTTTCGGGAGAAGGCCTTTAATGGCGGGAGGATAGAAATCGTCAACGAACATGAAGAGCCGGTCGGGGTAATCGGCTTGCTCAGCGTATTCAGAACGTCGATGGCGGTGTTCGGAAGAGACGGCGACGGTCCACTGTTCGGCGGCAAGTTCCGAATGCTGTCCCATAAGTGGGCCGTGACGGACGCAACCGGTGAAGAATGCGGTATGCTCAAGTGCCAATGGTTGTCCCTGTTTGAGCGGTACGAATACGACCGTTGCGGAGTAGGGGGATTCAAGATCAAGGCTTCTTTGTTTTCGCGGAAATACGAGATTAGAAACGACAAGGGCGAGCTCGTCGTATCGTTCCAAAAGGTGAACCGCTGGTTGGAATCGCCCGCCTTTCGTCTGACGGTGCATAGAAGATGGATCATCGACGGCTATGAGTGGGTGGCCGTCGTCATGGGGATAAACGAGATTCAGAAGCGGATGGACAGGACGGGGTGATGGAGCGTAAGCTTCTTTCCGCCCAATGACAAAATGAAGGGGGGGCCAAGAGATGATTCTGTATTTTCGCGACAACTTCTTTAATGCCGGCAGAACGGAAATCGTCAACGAAAATCAAGAGCCAATCGGGGAGATAGACCTTCGCAATGCGTTCGGATCGTCGTTGGAGGTATTCGGAAGAGACGGTGGCGGTCCGTTATTTGGCGGCAAGTTCCGGATGATGTCCAACAAGTGGCGTGTGACGGACTCAAGCGGAGAAGAATGCGGTGTGTTGAGATACCGGTTCACGTTTATGTCCAAGAGATACGAATACGACCGATACGGAGAAGAGGTATTCGAGATCACCTCTCCGGCTTTCTCTCGGGACTACGAAGTGAGAAACGCCAAGGGCGAGCTCGTTGTATCGTTCCAAAAAGTAAGCGGCTGGTTGGAATCGACCGCATTCCGCTTGACGGTACATAGCGGGCGGATCGACGGTTACGAGTGGGTGGCCGTTATTATGGGGATGCACGAAATTCGGAAGCGACAGAACAGCGCCGGCGCGGGGTGAAGTGGGCGGATAGTTAAGCGATCCAGGAAAATGATTGTTCTACTGTAGGACGGCACAGTCGTCTTGTAACTCCGCCACACCGCACTTCTCTGTTGCAGCCCGACTACAATGGCATGCGGCCGCCGTATCTTTCCGTTTTCAGTTCTAACCGGACCGAATCGGCTTCCAGTTCTCCGGCCAACTTGATTGCGTGAGCTTCTTTTTGCCCGATGACAAGCATAAGCTTGAACCAAGAAATCCCGGGACGACCCTGATCAGGGTCTAACGTAGGGAGGTTTAAGCGATGCGAAGAAAATGGGGCAGAGGCTTTCCGATCAACTTTCTTGGGGAAGGTTCGTCGTTCAAGCCGCTTCCTCGACGGTGGGGGAGAAAATCGCTGTTTCCTCGGCTTGGCTCATCTCCGGTCAAAACCGTTCCGCGCAAATGGGGAACGGGACGACGTGTTTCCGTCAAGGGCGGCGGTTCAAGTTCAAGCTCCAACTCAGGCTATGCGCCGGCCAAACGGTGGGCGACAAAGCGTCAGGGTCCGAAGATGAAGCGCAAACATGTTTGGCTGATCGTCGTGCTGCTGCTTATCTTCGCCGTGATCCAGGGCATGATTTTCCTGGATCGGGAGCTGCGTCAGCCGATGATGTTTCTGGCAAAGGTGAAGGTGAATCAGTTAGCGGCCGATGCGATTAACGCGGCGATTAAAGCCGAATTCGCCCGAGCGGCAGAGTCGGACAAAATGATTTTGTGGCGAACGACCGACGAAGGCAAAATTACGGGATTCGAGCTGGATTATAAACAGCAGATGGCCATTACGGCAAAAACAATCGAGGTCGTCGAACGCACGTTGAAGCAGCACGAGGATGTTCCCGAACGTATCCCGATCGGCCACGCATTGAACAGTCCGCTAATTTCGTCCATTGGTCCAAGCGTCGCCGTCAATTTTCACCCGGCAAGCGTGGTCAAAGCGGAAGTCGGTTTGCAGCAGACGGAGGCGGGCATCAACATGCTGCTCGTCGAGGTGTACGTCCGCATTCGCACCGAAGTCGCCGTCGTTATCCCCTTTGACCGCGAGCCGGAAATCGTGGAGACGAAAATTCCGCTCTCCTACGCTCTAGTCGTCGGCGAGGTGCCGTCCTACTATTACGATGGCAGCGGCAACCCTGTAGGTAGCGGAGCTTCCCAGGCCCCTGCTATCGCTCTTCCTCCGCCCGACGCAACGGTCGCGCCATCGACTCATACTCCGTAACTGAAACTAACTGGATGAAGTCACTGTTGCTCAGTAGAGAGAGAGTTGCGTTAGGTCAGCAAAATCGGACTAGATTATACTGGTCAGAGCCCTGTTCTTTTTTCTAAGGGAGAGAAAATTTAAAGCGGATAAACCGCGTTAATTTCGAGACTGAGGAGAAAATCGCCCATTTAGAGCGGAAAATCCGCATTAATTCTCAAAAAAAGGGGGATTTGCGAAATTAAAGCGGAAAATCCCCCTTACTCGGCTCGAAAATGGCTTAGATGCCTATTTAAAGCGGAATATCCGCTTTAAACCAACATGCCGTTTACTCCCCTGAGCAGACTTCGCAGATCAAGCTGAGCGGACCCGCGGATCGAGCTGAGCAGACTTCGCAGATCAAGCTGAGCGGACCCGCGGATCGAGCTGAGCAGACTTCGCAGATCAAGCTGAGCGGACCCTGCGAATCGAGCTGAGCAGACCACGCGAATCGAGCTAAGCGCTCCATAAACCGGAGTTTGAAGGCCGGACTTGCCGATACCGGAGGAGCGTCGGTCCGCAAGAATGAACACAGCAAAACCCGCCCTCCCAACCGGAGGAGCGGGTTTTGTTTTTGCATCTTACCAACTACTGATGAACCCAAATCCCCGAAACCGTCATTACGCCCGGAAGCGCGGATTCGTCCACCGGCACGTTGTCGAACCAGCCGCCTACCGCGAGGTTGAGCACCAGGTAGAACGGCTGATCGAACGGCATGACACCCGGCTCCAAACGGCGCTCGGCGTAGCAGTGTCCGTCGACGATCCAGCGCATGGCGTCAGGCGACCATTCCAGCACGTAATCGCGGAACTCACCAATTGTGCCCCCATCATCAAATTGATAGGAGAACTCGTCGATCTTCTTATTGTCCCAATCTTTGCCGTAGTGCAGCGTGCCGAAGACATGATCGGGCAGCCGGCCTTTGGCTTCCATCATATCGATTTCCCCGGAAGCCGGCCAATCGCCGTAAGCGCGATGCTGCGGCAGCAGCCAGATCGCCGGCCACAGCCCCTGTCCCACGGGCAGCTTGGCCCGAACGGTCAATCTGCCGTAGCAGAAGAAGAAGCGGTCCTTCGTATCCATCCGTACAGACGTATACCCGAAGCTCCTGCCGTCCTCCGCCACAACCGTTTCCCGGCAAGCCCGCAAATTCAATCCGTTTTCATCCAAATAGAGATTTTCCGAATTTCCCGTATAAAACTGCTGCTCCCCGTTGCCCCAGCCCGGTTGGATGGCGTTGCCCTCTTCGTCGAGCAGGTCGTTCCCCTTCCGAATGTTCCATGCGCTCAAGTCGGCGCCTTGCTGCGTAAAATCCTGCTGCCAAATCAGCTTGTTCAACTCGCACACCCCTCTCCGTTTATCCCCAGAATACTGAATTTCCGCGGCGAGTCAAACAAACCTAAAAAAATGGGATAGTTTCAAAAACAGTGGCCTTTTTTTCGCGCGTCTATTTTTCTACGATGGAAGAGAAGGAGGCAGGCAAGATGGGCCAACATAAAACTGGACAGATGAAAGCGTTTTTTAGGCAATGGCAATTACAGAGCATGGTCGTTCCCGGCATCGTCTGGATGTTCATCTTTTGTTACATTCCGATGTTTTGGCTCATTATTGCTTTTATGGATTACAGCATTGCCAAGCCGATGCTACAGTCTCCTTTTGTCGGATGGAAGCATTTTGAGGCCTTTACCTCGGATGAGCGCTTCTGGCGTTCCATACGCAATACGCTGGGGATGAGCGCGATCAAGCTGGCGCTGGGCTTCCCGATTCCGCTGCTGTTCGCTCTGCTGCTCAATGAAGTTCGCAGCATGCGCTTTAAACGCACCGTTCAGACGATTTCGTATCTGCCGCACTTTATTGCCTGGACGATTTTCGGCGGCATTATGCTGAACTGGCTGGGCGAGGGCGGCGTCATCAACCAGATCCTGATCGGGCTTGGCTTTCAAGAGCGCGAGATTCTGTACATCAGCGATCCGAAATATTTCTGGTGGATTACGTATTTCTCCGACACGCTCAAGGAAACCGGATGGGGCGCAATCATTTATATCGCGGCGATCTCCGGCGTCGACCCGGGCTTGTACGAGGCCGCGGAGCTGGACGGGGCCAACCGTTGGCAGCGGATGTGGCATATTACGATTCAATGCATACGCCCGACTATCGCGATTTTGTTTATTCTCGCAGTCGCAGGAATGCTCGGCAGTAACTTCGACCAAATTTTTATGCTCAAGAACAACATGAATCTGAAGATGGCCGAAAGCCTGGACCTGTACGTGTACAACATGGGTCTCGTATCCGGTCGCCACTCCTTCTCGACGGCCGTTCTGTTTGCCCGCTCTATTGTGGCGTTGGCGCTGTTGTTCATGGCGAACTCGGCATCCAAAAAACTAAGCGGCGAAGGCATTTTCTGATAAGGAGGGAGAACGATGGGAAGGCAGGGGAAATTCGGGCGCTTCGGCGTCTTTGATCTCTTCAACGGTTTGCTGATGATTCTCGTCTGTTTCGCCACGCTGTATCCGATGTGGTTCGTATTCATCAACTCGTTTAATGCGCCCAAGCAAGCTTTGCTGGGCACGGTCAACTGGTTTCCGAAGGAGTTCTCGCTGGCGAGCTATAGCGTCGTATTTAACGACAAAGTACTGATGAACGGCTTTGTCATTACGATCTTGCGTACGGTGTTCGGAACCGTCGTGCACGTCTTGTTTACGGCGATTGTCGCTTACGGCCTGAGCAAATCTTACCTGATCGGCCGCAAGGTATACATGAAAATCGCGCTGATCACGATGCTGTTCTCCGGCGGATTGATTCCGACGTTTATCTTGATGACGAAGCTGGGACTGTACGACAACTTCATGGTGTTTATCATCCCGGCGATGTATTCCTTCTTTAATATGGTCATCTTTATCAGCTTCTTCCGCACGATTCCCGATAGCCTGGAGGAGTCGGCCAAAGTCGACGGAGCTTCGGACTACGGCGTTCTGTTCCGAATCGTGCTGCCCAACAGTATGGCCGTTCTGGCGACAATCGCGTTATTTTCCGCCGTCTATCATTGGAACGATTATTACCAAGGTGTGATCTACATTCGTTCTCAGGACATTTTGCCGATGCAGACGATCCTGTTTAAGATTATTGCGGAAAATTCGATGTCGCTTATGCAGCAGCAGGCGATGGCGCAGTTCGGCGCGAAGCTGCCGGGCAACTCCATCAAGTTCGCTTCCATGATGGTCGCCACGCTGCCTATTCTGGTGTTCTATCCCTTTATTCAGCGCTATCTCGTCAAAGGGGTCATGATCGGCGCGATTAAGGGGTAAGCAAAAATATATAATGACAATAAAGAGAGGATGAACATGCAATGAAGCGCAAATTATTTCAACCCGGCATGGCTCTGATTTTAGCGGCAGTACTGGCGCTCAGCTTGGCCGCATGCTCGAAGTCCGACAATGGTGAAAATAAGCCGTCGGCCCAGCCGTCCGCTAGCTCCGCGCAGCCGTCCGAGAGCGCATCGAGCGTGGCGAGCGCTCCGGCGCTTACTGCCGACGAGGCCGCATGGAAGCTGGATACGAGCCCTGTCGATCTGACCTGGTTTGTAGGCGCTTCCTGGTACGGTCGCACTTGGGGCGACAGCTTGAACTCCAAGTACATTACCGAGAAGACGGGCGTTAACGTGAAGATCGAAGTGCCTTCCGGCGACGCCAACGAGCAGATGACGCTGATGATGACCTCCGGCAAGCTGCCCGATTTGATCAGCATGGGCTCTTGGGAAACCGCTGTCAAAAAGCTGTGGGAAGGCGATCACGTGTATGCCCTGAACGAGCTGGCGGATCAGTATGATCCTTATTTCTACAAGGTGGCGGGCGACGGCACGTTGAAGTGGTATCGCCAAGAAAACGGCAATACCTACGGCATCCCGAACGATTCCTACAGCCCGAATCTGATGCATGAGACCGGTATGACCGCCGCTAACCAGACGTTCCTCGTGCGCAAGGATTTGTACGAGGAGATGGGCAGCCCGGATTTGTCGACGCCGGAAGGTTTCTTGAACGCGCTGCAATTGCTGAAGGATAAGTACTCCCAGTACAAAGGCCAGCCGATGAGTCCGTTCTTCGCACAAGGCAACGTTCCTTACGGAATGACCGAGTATTTGCAAAACCTGTTGGCCGTTCCGTACGAGAAGGACGGCAAAGTATACGACCGTATGACCGATCCCAACTATATCGCATGGCTGAAAACGTTCCGTACCGCCTATGAGCGCGGACTGATCAATGTCGATTTCCTCGTCGATTCCGATACCCAAGTAGAGGAAAAAACAAACAACGGACGGTATTTTATGATGGTTCGCGAATGGAACGGCATGGCGGCGGTTAACCCGATGCTGGCCGCAAGCGAGAACCCGGATTCCTACTATATCGCGGTTGACGGACCGCAAAACAGCAACGGCGACAGCGCCAAGCTGTTCCCGGGCAACATGGACGGCTGGATGGTCACGATGATCAGCAAGTCGACCAAAAGCCCCGAACGCGCGATCCGTTTCTTAACTTATCTGGCCAGCGAAGAAGGGCAGAGAGACCTGTTCCTCGGCAAAGAAGGCGAGATGTGGGATATGGTGGGCGACAAGCCGACACTGAAGCCGGAAATGGTGCAATTGCTGGATACCGATATCGAAAAGCTGGAGAAAGAATACGGCATTATGGATACGTACTGGATGATGCGCAACCCGGTTATCGTCAATCAATGGCGTCCGGAGAAAGCTCCTGTCATCAAGCAGATGGAAGACTTCGCCAATGCGCAAGCCGATATCGACAGCGGCATCTACAAAGGTTTGGACCCGCTCGGCGATTCCGAGGTTGCGGTATCGTGGTCGCGGATCGCGCAAACTTGGGAGGAAGTCGTTCCTGAGCTGATTACCGCCAAGGACGATGCCGCCTTCGATAAAATTTTCGAGAGCTTCCTGTCCAAGCGCGACAATTACGGCTTCGAGCAGGTCATGACCTACCGTCAAAACGAGCTGGACGCTCGCAAAGCTAAAATGGCGCAATAACCTGAATATCAAAGTTAATGAGGCCGTCCCGCATACGAGTTGTCCGATTTCGATTCGGACAGCTTGCGGGGCGGCCCGTTTCCCCCGCATCCCTAACGCCTTGGTTGGATTGTATGGTACGATTACGGGGGTGGGGAGGGACATCGATTTGAAGGCTTCGCTGACTGGAATAAGGAAGATTTACCGCAATTCTCGGATCTCGCGCAAGCTGTTTCTGGCTTTCAGCATTATGATCGCCGTCCCGGCCATCGCGATCTCTTTTTTATTTATCGGGATTAAGCAGAACCAGCTCTACAAGGACGCGATGACGACAGGCAGCGGCCATGTTGCCCGATTAAACGAGCAGCTGCGCAGCAAAATGGCGATGATTGAAAACGTTTCCTCCACAGCGCTGACTCAGAAAGCGTTCGTGGATTTTATTCATTCGAATATGCGCGGGGACGGCCTGCGTCTCGTTAAGTTTAGGCAAAATCAGTTCGAGCAGATGCATAACATCATCCAAAGCAACGAGATGATCAGCGAGCTCAGCTTTTATGTCGATAATCCGAACGTGTATGAAATCTGGCCTGAAATCTACCATTACGACAAATTCTGGCCTCAGGATTTCTGGGTGACGCTGCGCGAGGAGGGCGGTTCGGCCTACCGTCTGTTCGCGCTTAAGGACGGCGAGCATACGCTGTCCTACTACCGGCTCGTGCGTCTCCCGGGGCAACAGCAGAAGCGGCCGAGCATTATGGAAATCCGCGTTGAGCACGGCGCCTTTTTCAGCGATCTGCTGGCGGAGGGCGGGGGGGATTTCTTCTCCGTGGTGATGGACGGAACGAATCCGTCCCGCTACGTGTACAATCAGAAGCATTCGTTTGCCCAGAATGCCGGGGACGAGTTGGACACGATTCTTGGCCGCGTACATCAACAATTGGACGTGCTGCAGCAGAAAAGCCCCGTCAAAATTACCGAGGGAGATCAAACCTATTATGCGATCTACCGCTATATTGCTCCGCTGAACGCTTATGTGGTGGACATCGCTTCTCATCAGGCGCTTATGAAAGGACCGCGCAGTTGGTACGTCTGGGTGGTGGCGATTGCCGCTTGTGTGCTTCTGCTGATGCTGCTGCTGGTATCTCATACGACACGGCGTATTTTCCGGCGACTGGATCGCGTGCTGATCTCGATGCGCAAGGTTCGTCAAGGACAGTTGGACGCGAAAATCAATACCGGGCTCGGGGAGAACGAAAACGGCGACGAGATCGATGAGGTGGCCGTCAGTTACAACAATATGCTGGACGAAATCAAGCGGCTGATGACGCAGGTGGTGGATAAACAGCTGATTGCCAAAAACGCGCAGCTGCATTCGCTGCATTCGCAAATCAACTCGCATTTTCTGTACAATGCGCTAGAGTCGATCCGCATGCTGGCGGAGGTGCAGAAGCAGCCCGCCATCGCCGAAGCGCTGGTGTCGCTCGGCTCGCTGCTGCGCTACAGCATGAAGTGGCGCAGCGACACGGTTGCCCTCGGCGAGGAGCTTGCCAACATTCAAAGCTACATTCAATTCATTAACTTTATGGAGAGCGCAGATTTCACGCTGACGGCTGAGCTTCCTCCGGAAGTGCTCCGCTACGCGATTCCGAAGATGTGCATGCAGCCGATCGTGGAAAACGCGGTTCGTCACGCGGCGCCCAAGGGAGGCGGTGTGCCCATCCAAATTTCCGTCAAGGTGGAAAACGAAAGTCAGCTTATTGTAGAAATACGCGACGATGGAACGGGTGTCGATCCGCAGACGTTGGCCGGTCTGCAGGCCGCGCTGCGGGGCGATGCGGACACGCCGATCGTGGCAAGCAAGAACGGGCTGGGTTTAGAAAACGTGCACAAGCGTCTGCAGCTTCACTACGGCAAAGATTGCGGTTTGTGGATCGACAGCGTGCAGGGTGCCTTTACAAGCGTGACGATACGCTTGCCTTGGGAGAATACCAACCTTGGGGGGTGGTAGAGGATGATCAACGTTCTGATCGTGGACGATCAAAAGCAAATACGCGACGGGCTGCAAGCGATGCTGAGCCAGTTTCCCGTGCAGCTTGACGGCATTCATAGCGCCGGCAACGGGATCGAGGCGCTCGAACTGTTGAAGCAAGAGAGCATTCAACTGGTCATTACCGACATCCGCATGCCGGACATGGACGGACTGGAACTAATGGCGCGCGCCAAGGAGGAACGGATTAAGGCCGATTTTCTGATCATTAGCGGCTACAGCGATTTTGCATACGCGCAGAAGGCGATTAGTCTCG
Source organism: Cohnella sp. LGH (assembly GCF_017671885.1). Classification (NCBI taxonomy): domain Bacteria; kingdom Bacillati; phylum Bacillota; class Bacilli; order Caryophanales; family Paenibacillaceae; genus Cohnella; species Cohnella sp. LGH. The sequence continues at coordinate 4,752,884 of NZ_CP072117.1, read as the reverse complement.
GAGCCAAAGGCTATCTGCTCAAGCCAGTGAAGCGGGAGGACCTGCAAGCTTCGGTAGAGCATGTCCTGCAGGAAATCAGAACGCGGCAGGAGCTGTCTCGCAACATTAAGCGCATCTCCCGACGAGCGCGCGAGACAGATCGGAAAGAGCTGGTCATGTTTATGCAGGGCGCGGCGGGCGACGACGAATGGATCGGCCAGGTGGAGGGACAAAATCCCGAGCTATGGGCCGGATACCGGCTCATTCTGCTGCGGGAGGAGCTGCGGATCAACCAGCCGGGAGCGGACAGCGCGCACAGCATGGAATCGATCGCTTATCGCATATACAGTAGGCGGGGATGCGTCTGTCTGCAGCATCGTCCGCATCTGATCCTTGCGGTGGAGGTTGGGGAGGATCCGGGTGCTTTGCTCGCCGCGCTTCAGGCCGAGCGGATTGGCGCGATCGCGGCCGTAACCGGTCCGCAGTCGGGACTGAAGGAGCTGCCGAACGCCTATGCGCAGGTGCAGGAGCTGTACCGCCACAGCTACCTGCTTCCGGAGAAACGTTGCATTGTGCCCGCGGATATCGAAGGGCTGGATCAACAGTGGCAGGTGCCCTACGAGGAACTATACGCGCTGTTTCAAATGATCGGCGCTCAAAACAGCGGGCAAATCGCTGAAGGCATCTCTAAAATTTTTCACAAGAGCGTGCTGCAGCGCTATCCGATTCGTTACACGCAGCAGTTGTGCCGCGCCACGGTACAGATGCTGGAGGAGTACGAGCGCGTCATCCGCCCGTACATGGGGGAGGAGGCGCTGGATGTGGACTGCCTGCGAAACCTGTTCGATTATCCGGGAATTCGCGATTATATTCAGGCGCTGCAGCAGCAGCTGCTCCGGCTGAATCAATTTTATTACGAGTTCAAGTGCAGCTATCGCAATTCTCAGGACTTGAACGAAGCGATCCGCTATATCCACGAGAATTATCATAAGCCGTTGGACCTGGCGATGGTGTCCAACCATGTCTCGCTGAATTACGCCTACTTTTCCAACCTGTTTAAGAAAAATATCGGCAAAGGCTTTGCGGAATACTTGCGCGACGTCCGACTGGATAAAGCGCGGCGGCTGCTGGCCGAAACCGAGCATAAGATCGTCGAAGTGGCGGCCATGGTGGGTTACGAGAGCTACAAAAGCTTTATTCGGGCTTTCCGCGACGTGATGGGCGTACAACCGACGGAGTACCGGCAGCGGATAAAACAGCAGGAGGAGAGGGAGGCGGACCGTCGCGGCTCGGCGCTCTGACGACAGATATAAAATATTGGGTTAAAGTGCAAAATATTGTACCTTTTTTCCCGGCATGCCATTCGTTAGAATGAAATTGTCCTGCAGGAACAAGCGTCTGTAAGCGTTTACTAGTCGTCGGCTGGCGTCGCCGGCGCAAGCGCAAGGAATAAGCTTGATCACAAAGGAGGGCAATTAATGACGAGAGCATGCTATGCGGAGCATCGGTTAATGCAGAAGGTATTCACCCTTATGATGGTGGCAGTTCTGTTGGTCGGCGCAGGTGGGCCGGCATCCCGGGTTCAGGCGGCGGGCACGACGATTACTTCTATGGCTTATTTCTCGGCGGCCGACGGCCCGGTCATCTCGAAATCGGGGGTAGGCCAGGCCAGCTACGGCTTTGTTATGCCGATCTTCAACGGAGGCTCCGCCAACTGGGCGGACGTGGTCGACGATCTGGGCGTCAAGGTGAAGACGGGCGGCAATTGGGTCGATATCGACAGCGTCGGCGGTTATGTCTACAATCAGAATTGGGGACATTGGAGCGACGGCGGAGCCAACGGCTTCTGGTTCATTCTCTCGGCCACAACGGAAATTCAGCTCTACTCCAAGGCGAACGGAGTTACGCTTAACTACACGCTCGCTTTTCAAAACATCAACGAAACGACGATCACCGCGATGTCTCCGACCCAGGGGCCGCAGATTACGGCAGGCTTTACGGGCGGAGCGGGCTTTACCTATCCGGTGTTCAACAACAACCCGGCCATTCCCTACGCGGCCGTAGCCAACGATTTGAAGGTGTATGTCAAACCCGTAAACAGCAGCACCTGGATCGACATCGAAAATAATGCGGCCAGCGGCTGGATTTACGACAGCAACTTCGGTCAGTTCACGGACGGCGGAGGCGGTTACTGGTTTACGGTAACGGAATCGATTCATGTCAAGCTGGCTTCCAAAACTTCTTCGGCAAACTTGACTTATACGATCGTTTTTAACGAGCCGGTAAGAAACTCCTACACCCTCACGCCTTATGACGGAACGACCTATTCGGCCGACGCGAGCGGCGCCATCGGCATTCCGCTGCCCAAAATCGACGGGGGAGCGCCAATCGGCACGGAGTTGGGCAATTTCGTTTATCAGATCAACATCGGCGGACAATGGGTCGAGCTAGTCAATTCCAGCCAGAGCGGCTTCCTGTACTCCGGCAACGGTTATAACAATATGTCGGCTGCCAATCAGTGGGGATATTGGGCCGATTATATTTACGGGCTGTGGTTCCAGCCAATTCAGGAAAATATGCAGATTCGGATCGGTTATCCGTTAAACGGGCAGTCCGGGGGAAGCATCGGCAGCAATTACGTCACCTATACACTGATCGGCAATCCGAACGCTCCCCGTCCGGATGAAACCGATCAGGAGGATATCGCCATCGGCACGCCAAGCGATCCGGCCATAGCCGGCATGACGCTGGTGTGGCAGGACGAATTCAGCGGCAGCCAGCTCGATGCGGGCAAGTGGAACTACGAGCAAGGCTATTATATCGGCAACGATCCGAATAGCTGGGGCTGGGGCAACGCCGAACTTCAGCATTACACGAACAGCTCGCAAAACGTTTTCCTGCAAGACGGCAAGCTGAACATCCGGGCGCTCAACGATCCGAAATCGTTCCCGCAGGACCCTAACCGGTATGCGCAATATTCCTCCGGGAAAATCAATACGAAGGATCATTTCTCGTTCAAGTACGGCCGGGTCGATTTCAGAGCGAAGCTGCCAACCGGCAACGGCATTTGGCCGGCGCTGTGGATGCTGCCGGAAGATTCGGTGTACGGCGCATGGGCGGCATCCGGCGAGATCGACGTGATGGAAGCGAAGGGACGTTTGCCGGGCACGACCAGCGGCGCGGTGCACTTCGGCGGACAATGGCCGGTGAACAGGTACATTGCTGGAGAGTATCATTTCCCGCAGGGACAGACGTTCGCCAACGATTTTCACGTCTATACGTTGATTTGGGAGGACGATAATTTCAAATGGTATGTGGACGGCAAGTTCTTCTTTAAGGTGACCCGGAATCAATGGTATTCCGTAGCGGCGCCGAACAATCCGAATGCGCCTTTCGACGAGCCGTTCTACATCATCATGAACTTGGCGGTCGGCGGCCATTTCGACGGCGGTCTGTCGCCGGACCCTGGCGATATTCCGGCCACGATGCAGGTCGATTATGTGCGCGTCTATGAGGAAAACGGCGGTGGCGGCAACCCTGGCAACGTTGCGGTAACCGGAGTTTCTCTGAATCAGAGTACGGCGCAGCTTCAGGTCGGTCAGAACGTGCAGCTGAATGCGACCGTAGCTCCGTCCAATGCGACGAATAAGCAGGTGACCTGGACGGTTTCCAACTCCGGCGTCGCTTACGTAAGTCAGAACGGCGTCGTAACCGGAGTGTCTCCTGGCACGGCAACCGTGACCGCCACGACGGCCGACGGCAACAAAACGGCGGTCTGCAACGTTACGGTCGTTTCGACCACGATCGTCATCGGCGATTCGGTGCGCGGCCTCAAGAAAACAGGCGACAATCTGCTGTTTTACGTCAACAGCGCTACGTTCGCCGATCTTCACTACAAGGTGAACAACGGCGTACAGCTTAATGTGGCGATGACGACGACGGGCAACGGCAACTTCACCTACCCGGTCAACAATCTGCAAGCCGGCGATACGGTCGAATACTTCTTTACCTACAATCCGGGGCAAGGAGCTCTGGATACGCCTTGGCAAACCTATGTTCACGGCGTAACTCAGGGAACTCCGGAGTAACTGCCTCAATTGCACCGAATCCCCCAACCGGCTTGAGCCGGTTGGGGGATTTTGCTGACGGCCGTTTATTCTATTTTAATTTTGACCGCCATGACTTGAGCAGGATCAGTTAGCTGCATTATCCCATACGTCCATGCGCTTGCTTGTTTACCGATCAAAGAATCGTCGAAGGGAAGGGCGGATGTGTCCCCATCTTTCAAGGTCCATTTTCCATCATCGGCTAACGTGACCCAGGATGCGATTTGTTTGTCCGCATTCGCGATCAGTATCCGCTTTTTCTCCACATCGACTTCCTTTACCGTTCCAGTAATATCCGCATCTCTTGTACAGCATTCCTTAACGGCGACCTCTAGCGGGGAACGTCGTTCCGGCGGCTTGGAAGATCGCGTCCTGAATGGCTTGAACGTCTGCACTCGAAATTGTCCTCTCAATGTCTCCGTAGCTTCTGATTTCAACCCAAAACTGTTCGTCCGTATATTCGAAAAAAATGATTTGGATTGCATTTGCCTCTTCAACGGCTTGTTTATGCTTCAAGACGGATTCAAAAATTTTCTCAATATCGGGTTTGTCCGGATCCGGATTGCCCAAAACCTGGTTGCCCGAAGAGGGATCGCCTGATGCGGGAACTCCAGAAGAGGGATCGCTCGGCCATAATGAAACGACAACAGGATTCGGCGTGTATTTAAGACTCAGCCCCAACGCATTGGCGGCAAAACGCAAACTGACGTAGAGAGAGCGATTGTGCAGGAAAGGAGCTTGCGTCTGCGTATACTCTGCTTCGTTTACCTGTGCGGCGAGGCTCGATTGAACGATTTTAACGCTCAAGTTTCCTTTTGTTGCGGTTGCGGCCTTTTCGCTCGGAATCCAGGACACTCTCGCTCCGAAAGCTTCGAAAAGTGGCCGAAAAGGAACCATGATATGATTGTTATAGATGATGGCATCGGCTGAGACGTCCATAAGCTGATCTTGATGGGTAATACTGATCGGAACCGCGTCGCTGTTTGGGGACTGAGCATAGGTGTAAGCAGACGGGCAAAGAATCAGCAGGGAGAAAAGGGTTATGAGTAATTTTCTCATTCGAGTTCTCCTTTCCAAAATTTTCTTGTTCTAGATAAGACGCGATTGAGGCAGTTTTGTTACTCTGGATAGTCGAGTTTTTTAACTCAATGGAGGTTAGGCTCTTCAATTAGCAGATATTCGAACCTGGCTAGCGCCGCCGCATGTCACTATTGAATCCGGAAGCCGTGAAAATCTGTTGAGACAACTTGGTAGCGGACGGTTCTGCCTACTTTATCTCTTTTTTGCTTTGGCAAAATCGGCATTAGTAGTCCTTTTTCCCCTAGCTTGCGCAAGTGTCTAGCAGCCGTCTTGCGACAGATGCCTAAACTTGCAGCTAATCGCGAAGGCATAATCGGAGCGTTGGCCGCGCAGGCCAAATCGTAGAGAGCTTTCTCGATGGGAGAAAGCCGAACAGAGCTAAGCCCGCTTAGTCTACCGAGTAACTGTTGAATTATTTGCTGACACCGTTTAGGTTTGTCTCGAACGTTTTCATATGAGAATCTGAGTACGATCCAACCATCTACAACCAAATGATTCTGCCGAATCAGATGGTCGGAGAACTTTTGTTGATCGATATCTTTCCAATGCGGCCCATAACCGTCGATTTCGATGCAGATTTTATAGCCTTCCGTATGGTAGGCAAAGTCGAGATAGCGGCGGCCGTCCTTGAAATCGCTAACCTCGTATTCTGCGCTTAAGCCAATGAAGTTCTTGAACGAGGGCCACCACACGTTTGTTAGAAATAACTTTTCCGCATGATGGTCAATGCCGGCGAATCTCTGTTTTCTCTTTCCCTGACTGCTCGCCAGTTGCTCCTCCATCCACATCTCATATGAAATCTCAAAATTTTCGTCTCCCGCACCAGGCCTTTTTACCTCCATCTAATTCAACATCCTTTCTTCATGAAAAATAAAAGCCGCTTAAACCGGTGACTAACCAGTTTAAGCGGCGTGTGCTTCACGTCCGGATTCTAACTATATTTCCAAAGTATCATGCATCCAAAGGGGATGCAACACTTTTAGCAACATTTCAGAGGCAGGACTCGGATGAGCGGGACGGAGTTGGTTGGAATGTAGCGGATACGAAGGTCTAAAATGTGCCTTGGCGGGATACTCGGATCAAGCGATTCGAGCGATTGGAGCGTGATGAAACGGAATGTGGCAGAATGAGGCGGAGGGGAAGGCCTAAAATGAGCCTTGGCGGTTACTCGGATCAAGCGAAACGTGCGATTGGAGCGTGATGAGACGGAATGTGGCGTATGCGAAGGCCTAAAATAGGCCTTGGTGGTTACTCGGATTAAGCGAAACGTGCGATTGGAGCGAGATGAGCCGGAATGTGGCGGATACGAAGGCTTAAAATAGGCCTTGGTGGCGCGAGGGGGCGGGAGAGCGTAGGCCAAAAAAGTGCCTCGACGATTGAGCTGTTTAGCTTAAAGAGGGACGATACGTTCAAATGTGTTCACAAATGTTCGAAAATGTGTGTTATAATGATTTCGAACGATAACGAACTTATTCGGAGGTAATCAAACTCATGGAAATTAGACATTCGACGAACCCGGCCGACGCCAAGCATTACGATACCGCGAGACTGCGCCAGCAATACTTGATCGAGAGCCTGTTTCAAGCGGACGAAATTAAAATGGTGTACGCGCACGACGATCGCTTAATTATCGGAGGAGCGAATCCCGTTAACGCGGCACTGACGATTGAAGCGGCCGATGTGTTAAAGACGGAGTATTTCTTGGAGCGCCGGGAAGTTGGCTTTATTCACGTTGGCGGCGGAGAAGCGGTCATCGAGGCGGATGGGGAGCGCTATTCGCTGAACAAGCTGGATACGCTCTACGTTGGCAAAGGTACGCGCAGCCTGACTCTGTCCAGCGCAAATGCGTCCAATCCGGCGAAAGTGTATTTTACTTCGGCGCTTGCTCATGCGACATACCCGACGCGCAAAGTATCGGTGCAAGAAGCGAATACGCTGAACCTCGGCTCGCTCGAATCGTCCAATGAACGCACGATCCATCAGATCATCCACGAAAACGGAGTGCAAAGCTGCCAGCTGATGCTCGGAGTGACGCTGTTCAAACCGGGTAGCGTCTGGAACACAATGCCGGCGCATTTGCACGATCGTCGCATGGAAGCGTATCTGTACTTTGACATGAATGCCGATGCCAGAGTGTTCCATTTTATGGGCGAACCGAACGAAACTCGTCATATCGTCGTTGCGAACGAACAGGCGATTATTTCTCCAAGCTGGTCGATTCACTCCGGAGCGGGCACAAGCAGCTACGCATTCGTGTGGGCGATGGCGGGGGAAAATTATACGTTTAAGGATATGGATGTCGTCCCTATGGATGCGTTAAAATAGCAGCAACTGCTTAATCGGGAGGAACTGCCCATACATGCTTGCGATAACGCGTCATCAACTGATTTTGGAATTGCTGCAGGAGAACGGGACTATTCAGGTGTCCGAGCTGAGCGACCGATTTTCGGTCACTCCGAAAACGATTCGCGAGGATTTGGAGAAGCTTGAGGAGAAGGGCTTGCTCTCGCGGATTCACGGAGGGGCGGTCAGCCGCTCCGATGTGTCCGGCTCGATGCTGCCGCTGCAAATTCCGAATACGAAGCACGTCCCCGAAAAGGAAGCGATCGCCGCGCATGCGCTGCGCTACGTTCGACAGGACGATGTGATCGCTCTCGATGCTGGCAGTACAACGCTTGAGATCGCAAAAATGCTGCCCGACATGCCCCTGACCGTATTGACCAACGATTTGTTGATCATGCGCGAGTTGATGGGCAAGGAGCAGATCAGACTGGTAGTCCCGGGCGGCTATCGTCACCGCAACGTGCTTGTCGGCAACGATGCTCTGGAATGGCTGGCGCGTCTGAACGTGCAGAAGCTGTTTCTGTCGGCAACGGGCGTACACGACAAATTTGGCTTGTCGGTGTTTACAGGGGAGCTGCTTGATCTGAAGCGGGCTTATTTGTCCGGGGCGAAGGAGGTTTACGGAGTGGCCGATCACAGCAAGTTCGATCGGGCCGCTCTGCAGACGTTCGCCGCTCTGGAGGATTTGGACCTGCTGATTACGGACGACGGACTTTCCGAGGAGGTTCGCCGCCGTTACGAAGAAGGAGGCAAGGTGAAAATTGAACTCGCATCAACGAAACCGATTTGATCTGGCAGGCAAAACCGCCATCGTCACCGGAGCGGGCAGAGGGCTCGGCCAAGCGATTGCCGTAGGTTTGGCGGAAGCCGGCGCAAACCTTGTGCTAGTCACGAACCGTACCTCCGCCGAGGAGACCAAGGCGAAGGCCGAAGCATACGGCCGCAAAGCGATTATCGTGCAAGCCGATGTCGCCGATCGCAGCAAGCTGCCATCTGTGATCGACGCTGCCGTCGAGACGTTCGGAGGCTTGGATGTTCTCGTGAATAATGCCGGCATTATCCGCCGCGCGCCTGCGATCGAGCACGCTTATTCCGACTGGCAGGAAGTGCTTGATGTCAACCTCAACTCCGTGTTTGTCCTAAGTCAGCTCGCGGGAGAGCTGATGATTGAACAGGGACATGGAAAAATCATCAACATCGCGTCCATGCTCAGCTTCCAGGGCGGCATCAACGTGCCTGGATACACAGCTAGCAAGCATGCGGTCGCAGGTTTGACCAAGGCGTTCGCCAACGAATGGGCGTCCAAGGGCGTACAGGTGAACGCGATCGCTCCAGGCTACATGGCGACGGACAATACGGAGGCGCTTCGCAACGATCCCGTCCGCAGCCGCCAAATTCTCGATCGCATTCCGGCAGGCCGCTGGGGCGCGGACGAGGACCTTGTCGGTCCGGCGGTTTTCCTCGCTTCGGCGGCTTCCGACTACATGAATGGCCACGTGTTGTGCGTGGACGGCGGTTGGATGAACCGATAAATCGGCCTGCCTGACCGAACGGGATACCGACAAATATCGGCCCTAGCTGCACCTGACCGAACGGGATACCGACAAAAGCCGCCCCCCGGAGCTACAGCCTGACCGAGAGGGATACCGGCAAATGTTCGTGCAAAGAGGGATAAATAAGGGGAGACGGTAAGCCGCAACAATCCGCGGCTTAACGTTTCCCTTTTAACATTTTGTATTCCTCGCGTTCCCAACGGTGCAGAAGCGGGTAGGGGTCGAACGCCCATTCAACGAGACCTCTGTCCCTGTAGATGCCGTAATGCAGATGCGGAGGGAATTTGCCCTGCGTGCCGGGGCGCCCGTAGCCGGAGCTGCCGACCCAGCCGACTACTTGCCCGGGACTCACGATGTCTCCGGTTTGTATATTTTTGTCGAAGCCGGACAGATGTGCGTAATAATGATACAGATTGTTCAGGTCGCGAATGCCGATTCTCCAGCCTCCGTAGGCATTCCAGCCTTTAATTTCGATAATTCCGTAGCAGGTGCTCCTGACCGGTACGCCATGGCCGGCGAAAATATCCGTTCCCTCGTGGATCCGTCTGCCGCCCCAGCCGCGCTTGTTGCCCCAAGTGCTGCGATAGGAGTATGTGCTTTTCAGAGGTAGAGGAAAGGTGTGTCCGGACAAGTCCAGACGATTGAAATGCCGGTACAGCTTGGCAAATTGCATGATGCGCTGCACCGCGCGCGTGTTATGGTAATACTCCCACAGACCGATGCTGAAATCGTCCTCCGCGCTGCCGTACTGTAACGCCTGCACCGCTACCGAGTAGAGCAGATCCTCATCCTTGCCGCGATCCGCGATTTTGTCCCCGGAGCCGTCTTGACCGATCCCGCGAAAAAAACGGATAGACGCCGGGTTCGTATCCTCCTTAGTTGGGTTAAGATCGCCGCTCCAGCGTTCTTCCGGAACGTATACGCCGGCAACCGCGCCTTGGCGAAGCGGCCTCGTTTTCGGATGGGCTTGCGATATCGTCCGTTCGTATTGATCGATGGCCGCGATGTAAGGCCATTCCAAGCCGGTCCTCAGACTGATCGCTTCGTATAGCCGCCTGCGCTTCGCGTATTCTTCGGACAGGGACGGCCGATCCTTATCCGCTCCGTAAGCGGCAGGCGAGTAATCGCTCGTTCCCAGCGCCAGGAGACCGACAAAGGCCGCAATAAGCGCATAACGGAAGCCGCCGCCGAATCTCCGCCAATCGTGTAGCAACATGACTCCTCCTCGAGCTCGACTTCAAATCCATTAGTTCAGCCTATATAAGAAGTATGGTTTACAGATCATTGGTTTTTATCCGAATCGTGCTATAATAAGGAGGACAGAAAGAGGGGAATTCCTATGACGACCGGCGCAAAACCGCGCAAACCCGAATGGCTGAAAATCAAGCTGACGACAGGGGAACCTTACCAGGAACTGAAGCAAGTAATGAGGAGCAAGACGCTGCATACGGTTTGCGAAGAGGCGCGTTGTCCGAACATATATGAATGCTGGGCGAATCGCACGGCGACTTTTATGATACTTGGGGATATTTGTACGAGGGCTTGCCGTTTCTGTGCGGTCAAAACCGGGCTGCCTACAGAGCTTGATTTGCAGGAGCCGGAGCGGGTGGCGGAAGCCGCAGACCAGATGGGGCTTAAGCACTGCGTCGTCACCTCGGTGGCACGGGACGATCTGAAGGATGGAGGAGCATCGATCTTCGCGGCGACGATCAAGGCGATCCGCAAGAGAATGCCGTTCTGCAGCGTCGAGGTGCTGATCCCGGATTTTCTGGGCAACCCGGATTCCCTTCAGATCGTAATGGACGCCAAACCGGACATTTTGAACCATAACATCGAGACGGTCGCCCGGCTTTCGAACCGCGTGCGGGCGAAGGCCAAGTATCCGCGTTCCCTGGAACTCATCCAGAGAGCGAAGGAAATGCAGCCGAACATTCCAACGAAATCGAGCATTATGCTCGGTCTCGGGGAAACCTACGAAGAAGTGCTGCAGGCGATGGACGATTTGCGAGCGGTGGATTGCAACATCTTAACGTTAGGACAATATTTGCAGCCTTCCCCGTCGCATCTGGACGTCGTCAGATACGTTCATCCGGACGAGTTTGCGGCGCTTAAGGAGGAAGGTTTGAAGCGGGGCTTCTCCCACGTGGAGTCCGCGCCCTTCGTACGCAGCTCGTATCATGCGCATGAGCAAGTCAAATCCGCGGAGGCGAGAACGAACGGTCTCCAGAAGGAGAGCGTAACATGATTTTCATGGCAGGAGGCAATGCGTACTCGCTGGTCCATGAATACAAGAACGGCTGGAATCCCGAAGCATTCCGCGAGAGGTATAGCGAAGTTCTTGAACGATTCGATTACGTCGTCGGGGATTGGGGCTATAATCAGCTCAGGCTCAGGGGCTTCTACCGGGACGGGCACCCGCGGGCAAACAAAGAATTCGCGATTTCCAACTTCGTCGATTATATTAACGAATACTGTAACTTCGGCTGCGCGCATTTCGTGCTGGCCAAGCTGGATATGAACGCGCTGCCTCCCGATGCGGTCATCGTCAAGGAGGAAGATGCGGAAGTCGTCGTCGCCCTGAACGAGACGGGAGAACAGGCTGCGGAGACGGCAGCCGCTCTAAGCGGCCCGATTTTGCGCTGGCCGCTTAAGGAGCGCGCGGGCGGGCCTGTTCGCGTCCCGAATATCACCGTTTCCGCGGTAGCTCGCGCGGCTGCGGATGCGGAACGCCGCGAAGCGGAACGACGCCATTCGGGACAGGAGAGGGAGCAGAGAGGGTTCGGCAGCTCCTCTTTCTCCGGTCGGGGAAACCAGGCGAGGAACGGGCAGGAATCCGGCTCCCAGCGTCATGGACGCTCGCACGGTTCTTCAGGAAGCGAGCGCAGGGCGCAGGGCCAGGGTAGCGGACAAGCTTCGAACAAGCCCCATTTTCGAGGCGGGAATAAGACGAACCATCCGGACGCTGCATCCTCGAGAGAGGGAACTCGTCACGATGGAAACCGCAAAGAGTCGCCTCGACAAGGCCAGGAAGGCATTCGCGCAGACGCTCCGCGCAAGGAAGCTTCGCGCGGCGAAGGCTCCCGCAACGAAAGTCATCGCAATGAAAACCAGCGTAGCGAAGGCTCTCGCAACGACAGCCACCGCAGTGAAGGCTATCGCAATGAGGCCCAACGCAGCGAGGGTTCCCGCAACGAAGCCGCTCGCCCCGACAATCGTTGGCAGAACCGGAACCGGAGGCGCAAAAGCTTCGGAGGCAAGCCGGGCAATCGCCCCGAAGGCGGCTCCCGCCCGGATTCGGGAGCTTCCAAATCCAACGATTAGCCCAGCAACGTCTAAATACAATTCAAAAAGGCGCGTAACTCCCTCGGTAAGCAACGAAGGAAGATACGCGCCTTTTCTGTTATTAAACCGAACCGATGAACGCCTCGCGAACGCGATTCCAAAACGTAAATGGACGGTAACGGGCAAAGGTGACTTTCTTCTCGGCGACTCTGCAAGTCATCGAACGAACGCCGACCCGCGCCATTAGCATATGATCGACGCCGATGATCAGCTCCTCCTCCGGATCCGGAGGCACGATGTCGCAATGATGATGCTTGGGCAGAATCACAGACGATCCGAGCGTTCTGTAAACGCGGTTGTTGATGGAGGCGATTTCGGCGATTTGCAGCGCCTCCAGCGACGGGTGGATGACGGCTCCGCCGAGACTTTTGTTATAACCCGTGCTGCCCGTCGGAGTAGAGATGACGATACCGTCGCCGCGGAACATTTCGAACGGCTCGTCATTGATCTGGATCGCCGCCACAAGTGTTCCTTCCGCGCTCTTCAGCGTAAATTCGTTAAGTACGAGATGCGTTTCCTTGCCTTCAGCCGTATCGATCTCGACATGCAGCAGAGGATAATGGATGTTGCGCGGCTCGGACGATGCCATCAGATCGAGCAGCTCCACGATTTCGTTCTTCTGCCAATCCGCATAAAAGCCAAGATGCCCGGTATGAATCCCGATGAAGGCGATGCGATCCAACTGATTCTTATAGCGATGGAAAGCTTGCAGCATGGTGCCGTCTCCGCCGATGGTAACGACGGTTTCGGGCGCTTCTTCGTCATAAACAAACCCTCGCGTACTCGCTTGGGCTTGGAACTGTTCCGATAATTCCCGGGACAACCGATCTCCCCGATCAAGCAATGCATACTTCAAACGTCGGCCGCTCCTTCCAAATGGACCTTGATAACCGATGCCGATTCGATGCACGAAAGGGATCGTTGTCTTGATCATACCCAATAACTTGACCGAATTCAATCTTTGGCGGAGTCGGAAGCAAGCCTGGACCAGATGCGCCGCATCCCGATCGCGGCTGTTCCTAAGACGACGATCAAGCCGATGGCGCAGGCGAATAGAACGGGCGGCCATATCAGAGCGGCTTGCCACCCGAAGCGAATACCGACGGATTCGGACGACACATTCGCCCAAGCAGGAAAGACGGAGGACCAGCCCGCAGCTTCTCCGGCTTCTCCCCGATAGAGAAGTGGCCAGAACACGTACACAAGAAGCATCGCAATTAGGCCGTGAATAAATCTCGTCCGGGCGAACGGCCAGTATCTCCAACCGGAGCTGCTCATCAAGCCGGCCACTTGCGCATGAACGGACAAGCCGGCCCAAGACAGCACAAAAGCGGCGACGGCGATCCGGTCGACAAGAGCGATCGCCGAATCGGCTGCGGCGGCTTTGGCTCCCAGCGTCACCTCGAAAGCTCCATGCATATAAGCCTCGGACAGCTGCGGAGGTAGCCCAAACCACGGCAGCAGTTGCGCCGCCAACTGCCGTACGGGCGTCAGCAAGCCTCCGTGTACGAGCAGATCGAGTGCAGCGGAGAAGAAGACGACCAATCCGCCGACGATCATCATGAGGGCAAGAGACGACTGCAGCGACTGCTGCAGCAATATGCCTAACGGCCGTCCGTCTTCCAGCCGGGCACGGTGCATGGCGGTTAGCGCTGCGCGCCATCGGCCGGTCTTCGCCGCTCTATTGTCCGTCCGCGCCGCAATTTGGAGCGTATCGCCGCGGCGTTTCCCAAAGCGCGAAGCGATGCCGAGCAGGAGGGCGCCGCTATAGTGGGCGGCCGCAAGCACGGGAGCGGCATGCGAATTGCCGAAAAAGCCGATACATACGGCTCCGATCAAGAAGATCGGATCGGACGTCGTCGTCATTGCCACGAGCCTCTCTCCCTCGTCCCGCGTAACGAGCTTTTGATCCATCAGGCGCGAGGTTAGCCGCGCGCCTACCGGATAGCCCGATACGAAGCCCATCGAGACGATAAAGCCGCCTACGCCCGGAAGGCGGAACAGCGGCCGCATAAACGGGTCCAGCAGCGTTCCCATGAAATGGACGATGCCGAAGCCGAGCAGCAGCTCGGACAGAACAAAAAAAGGGAACAGGGCGGGGAATAGTACCTCCCACCATACCGACACGCCTCTAAGCGAAGCGTTGAGCGCGCCCGAGCCGTCTCCCAGAGCGAGACAGCCGATCAGCAGAGCCGCTCCTCCGATAGCCAGCGCGCCGGCCAGCGCGAAGCGGCGATCTTTATTTTCCGGATTCGCGCTTAAGGGAACCACGGTCATACCTCCATTCGTACGTGCCTTGTCCCAATATATGACGGCTTCGGGACAATGTTTCCGATCGTCTGACAAGCTGCTATAATTTGTTGAAACCGCTTGCAAAAAACAGTGCAAAAAATCGCGAACATATGCTACAATAGAACTAGATCGAACGGATCTAATCCGCGTAATCCAAATTCATCGAGCTGGAGTGATGAGTATGGCGGCAGTGGTCGCAGGACTGATTGTATGCGCTTTCGTATATGTCATTCGGGAATCGTTGACTCCTGTGGAAGAGGAAATATAAATTCATGCGCAGTCGGCAAGCCGCCGATTCTAATCGCCCCTTTGCGGGCGATTTTATTTTTTGCCGAGAGGAGGGCGGGAGCGTTATGGTATAATGAAACGGAATGCATGACGTTCAACCTATTCTAGGCTATCGCGCGCATGCCGATGCCGCGATGTGATACAGGAGGCGCAATTGTGTCCAGCTACGCAACGATTTACGATGCGATCGGGGGAGCCGAGACGATCCGGGAGATCGTGACCCGTTTTTATCCGAAGGTTCAAGCGCACCCGCTGCTCGGTCCTCTATTTCCGGAAGATATTCATCCTGTTATGGAGAAACAATTTTTGTTTCTATCGCAATTTCTGGGCGGTCCGCCGCTTTATTCCGACGAATACGGGCATCCGATGATGAGAGCTCGTCATTTGCCGTTCCCGATTACGCCCGAGCGCGCCGAGGCATGGCTGGCGTGCATGGCTGAAGCGTTGTCCGAAACCGGCGTTCCCGAATCGCTGCAGAAGCTGACGATCGAACGGCTGTCTGGTCCGGCGCATCATTTTATCAATACCGAATCCGAATCATCTCACTCTTAAGGAGGCCCGTTATGGAACCGCTCTTCCAGATTAAAGTGACTTGCATCTGCTGCGAACAGAGCTTTCAAACCTCTAGAGTTCGGCCAAGCTTGAAGAGAGCGGTGAGGGCGGATACCGATTTCTGCTCCTATTTCAAAACGGTGAACCCGGATTATTACGTCGTAAGGGTATGTCCGTATTGCGGCTTCGCATCGACGGAAAATTTTTCGGAAACGATCAACGAGAAGCAGAAGGCGATCTATTACGATAAAATGGGAAGCCACTGGAAAAATCGGGACTACGGAGGGGAACGCAGCGCGCAGGATGCATTGGAATGCTACAAGCTCAGCCTGCTCACGGCTCAGTCGATCGGGGAGAAGGATCGGGTCATCGCCGCTCTGCTTCACCATATCGCCTGGCTGTACCGTTACGACGGTAAGAAGGAGCAGGAAGACCGCTTCCTGCAATTCGCTCTGGACGCTTACGTTCGGGTGTACGAGACGGCGAGCGACACGACCAGCCCGGCTCGGTTGATGTACTTGATCGGGGAGCTGAACAAGCGACTGGGCAATTATCATGAAGCCGTCCGATGGTTCGGAAGGGTCATTCACGATAAGAAAATCGTCGACGCTGCGATGATTCGCGCATCACGCGAGCAATGGCAGGGCATTCGGGAAGAGATGACCGGACAAGGTCTTGAGCTTCCGGAGGAAATGGTCGAGAACGGGGCGTCGTAAGCCCTGCTGCTGTAGCTGCTACCGAATGGCACGGTTGGCAAGCAGGTAGTCCCGATCCGCATCGATAATGCGCAGAGTCCCTTGGCAGCAGGGGAAAACGATCGTTCTTTTACGGGCGCCGCCGTACATATCCCTTACCTCTTCGGGAGTAAGCGGCAGGCGGACGTTGGAGCTTCGGCAGTAGGGGCATTCCTGAGCGATGACGTCCTGCATCAGTATATCGTAGGGCAAACTATGGCTTAAAGGAATCAATGTAGTCCTCTCCTTGTCTGCTTCGCGATCAAAATTGGGCTCTTTGAATAACCTCTTAAAGATACCTTACGGCAACGCCCTAACGCAATAAGAATGGAGCAGTGAGATGATGACAAAACCGATATGGAACCTGGAGTCGCTCTTCGCGGGCGGTTCCTCTTCGCCTGATTTCGCGGCTTTCGTGGAGGAAGCCGAAGCGGGCTGCGCCGCTTTGCTCAAGGAGCTCCAGACCAGCGGTGACTCCGTTCCCGACGAGCGACTGCTTGCGGGCTGGACGGCTAAGCTGCAAGAGACGCTCGCCAGACTGCGGGAAGCCGATTCCTTCGTCGCCTGCTTGACGTCCCAAAATTTAAGCGACAAGCGGGCGGTGGGCTGGACGGAGAAAATTCAGACGTTGGCGGCTCGCTACAAGCAGGCTTCCGATCTGTTCGACGCGAAGCTGTCGCTCGTTCCCGATTCCAACTGGGAGGCCTGGATGGCGCAGTCGGAGCTTGCCGCTGTGCTGTTCCCGCTTAGCGAGAAGCGAGACTTCGCGAAGGAGAAGCTTCCTCCGGCGCTGGAGGCGGTTGCCAGCGAGCTTGCCGTGGATGGCTATCACGGTTGGGGCGAGCACTACAATATGGTTGTCGGAAAAATCGCGATTGCTTGGGAGGAGGATGGCAGCACCGTTCATCTCTCCGCAGGGCAAGCGGCCAACAAGCTGGACGATCCATCTCAGGCCGTGCGCGACGCAATGGCGGCCAAATGGGAGGCGGCCTGGGCGGAGCAAGCGGACCTGGGAGCGGACGCGCTGAACCGGATCGCCGGCTTCCGGCTGAAGCTATACGGTCTTCGCGGCTGGAGCGATCCGCTCAAGGAGCCTCTGGCAATTAATCGCATGAGCCGCCAAACGCTTGATGCGATGTGGGAAGCGGTAGAGGGCAGCGTCGAGCCGCTTAAGCGCTATTTGGCGCTTAAGGCTCGGATGCTGGGTAAAGATAAGCTAAGCTGGCACGATGTGGACGCTCCGGTCGCTTCCACCCAGTCTAAAATCCCGTACAATGAGGCGGCTTCGCTCATTACGGATGCCTTTGCGCAGTTTTCGCCCCGATTGGCGGAATTGGCGCGGACGGCGTTCGCCGACGATTGGATCGAAGCGGAGGATCGCCCGGGCAAGAGGCCGGGGGGCTTCTGCACAAGCTTCCCGATTGGCCGCCAAAGCCGAATCTTCATGACGTATTCCGGGACGCCCGGCAATGTGTCCACGCTGGCGCATGAGCTCGGGCACGCCTACCATGCGCAGCTCGTTCAAGAGCTGCCGCCGCTGGCGCAGGAGTACGCGATGAACGTGGCCGAGACCGCCTCCACCTTCGCCGAGGCGATCGTCAGCGACGCGCTGCTGAGCAGAGCTGAGAGCGACGCCGAGAAGCTTGCTCTGCTGGACGAACGGCTGCAGCGGGCGGTCGCCTTCTGCATGAACATCCGCGCGCGTTTCCTGTTTGAGACGCGCTTCTATGACCGCCGCGCTTCGGGTATGCTCGAGGCCACGGAGCTGGGAGAGCTGATGACGGAAGCTCAGCGAGAAGCGTTCGGCGATGAGCTGGGCGGCTGGCATCCCCATTTCTGGGCGTCTAAGCTGCACTTTTATTTGACGGACGTCCCTTTTTACAATTTTCCGTATACGTTCGGGTATTTATTCAGCACCGGGCTTGCAGCGGTAGCCGCCAAGGAAGGCGAAGCTTTCGCCGAGCGGTACGACGCTCTGCTGCGCGATACCGCGGTCATGACCGTCGAGGAGCTGGCGTTTCGCCATCTTGGCGTACGCCTGGACGAGCCGGAATTTTGGAACGATGCGGTTGCCAAGGCGGTCTCCGATGTGGACGCATTCGCCGCTTTGTGTAAGCCGTAAGGTAGCGACTGCGCACGCCGTTGCGGCGGGAAAAGGCATGAAACGCTTCGTTTCGAACGATTTCATGCTTTTTTCCTATTTTATTTACTTTTGAGTAGACAAAATCATTGAAATATTCTAAAAATTCAATTATACTGAGTCCGAAGTCCCGAATGGAATACTTTGGATTTGTCGGAAGTAATAGAGAAACCAAGCGCGAAGGAGGAGTATAATGTCATCTAACCAAATTTCTTTGGCCCGTCAGATCGACTTGGCTTTGGAGAGACTGGGAAGAGAATTGAAAGGAATGACGGCCGGCACGATCGTACTGCAAATTCGGGAGGATTCGGTCGGCAGATTCGGCATCCGCCATCTTCCCGTCGATTGCGGCAATCGCTCTCCCGTCGCTGCGGGGATGACGGCTGAGCAGGTGCTTGAATTGCGGCAGCTGGCTATTGAGGCATTAAGGCATAAGAGCGGTTGGACGCATGGAGAAATTTCTTACGATTTCGTGTTGAAGCAGGGGCGTGTACTCGTCAGTGTTCAGTTCGAATCCAATTATAACATGGCGAACCTGATGTTTCGCTATTCCCCGAAGAGTCGCGAACGCAGAGAGGCTTCCAACGGTTAACGGTTAAACGGAGAAATACATAAGAAACACAAGGGGCTATCCGTCAAGAGTCGAATATCGACTTGACGGATAGCCCTTTCGTTGCGTTAGCGCTGCTCCAATCCGAAGTCGAAGTCAGGGGACACGTAAGGGTCCTCCGGGGCCGGAATTTTAACGACCTTGGTAACGTCGATCTGAATAATGTCGATGTCGTTATAAGAAGTCGTTCCGAGCGTTCCCGTTACGGACACCCATTCGTCGGTCTCAAGCGTATCCGCATGTCCGAACTTGGCCATAACGCCGTAAGGGGACGCATCCGCCGAGCAGCAGTTGATGGCAAAACGACTGACGCCGAACTGCTTGGGCCCCATGCCGGCTTCGCGGTAGACGAAGCCGCTGATCTCGATCGTTTTGCCGAGGAAGGCGTCGCGGTACAGATCAATCGTGGTGAGCGTTTCGATGTACCATTTGGGTGTCACGTGAATGAGATCGCGCGAGTACAGCTTTTTACCGTAAGCGGCGTAAGCCTCGGTAAAATTGTCGGACGGGAACAGAAGGTCAAGCTCTTCAGGCGACAGCTCGCGATCTGGCGCGGCAGCAGCAGAACCGGGAGACGCGCTCTCCTGAGCGGTCGGCTTCGGTTCGGCTGCGGGTTTGCTCGCGGTAGGCGCGGGCGTATCGACGTAGCTTGCGCTTGCCGAAGGAACGGGCAGCTCGGGGGACGGCGCCGGCTCCGACGCCCTTCCGCCCCGAGGCTCGCTTACGACTGTTGTCTGGGGCGCGAATTGAACGCCTTTGGCCGAAGCCATGCTGCTGCCAAGCAGCCCGTCCGGAACGGCGTAGCCAATGAGCAGCGGAAGCGCGAACCAGCCGTAAAGGAGCAGGCTTTTGCCCCAGGACGCGGGCATTTCGTGCTGGCAGCCGCAATCCGGGCCGTGGCTTTCTTTCTCGAAGAAGGCGCGGATGGCCGAATACAGCTGCTGAGCGGCGACCGCATAGAGCCCCAGCGCCGACAGCTTGACGATGAATTGCATCCGTTCGGCGATATACAGATTCAGATTGCCGGAGCGGACAAGATGCACGATCAGCAGCGCAAAGCCGGTTAGCACGATGGCTCTGGCAGCGTAATGTAATGCAAGTACGGTTGATTTGGACATAGGAGCCTCCTTAGATGATCCTTAGACGAATCCCAGCCGATCGAACGCAAGCGAACCGAGGAGCACAAGCACGGCGATCAGCAGGCTGAATTTCAGGACGAATTTTTTGCGGAAGACGGCAAGCATCATTAGCGTGTTTTTCAAATCGAGCATCGGCCCCACCACAAGGAACGACAACAGCGCGGCGGGCGGGAACACATTGCCGAACGAAGCCGCCACAAACGCGTCCGAAGTCGAGCAGAGAGACAGCGCGTAGGCGAAGGCCATCATGAACAGATGGGATAACAGCTCGTGGTCGGCGACGGCGGCGAACGACGAACGCGTGATGAACGTCTGCATCAGACCGGTAATCAACGAGCCGAGAATCAAATATTTGCCCATCTCGAAAAACTCGTCGGCGATGTGCGAGGGTGTCGCGGCAAGCTTCTTGACAAACGGCGCGTTAGGGTCGCTATGATCGTGATGATGGCTATGAGAGCTATGGTTATGATGATGTTCATGATGGAGATGGCCGTGAGAGTGTTGATGATCTGCATGGGAGGAGACTGCGGCAGTGCCAGAACCAGGGCGATCCTCCTTCAGCGGGCTGCGCTTCAGCCGGGCGTACAAAATGAAACCCAGCGCGACGGACACGAAGAACGCCAAATAAAAGCGAGAGTAAGCAAGATCCTCGTTCGAGCGGAAAGCCTGGAATGTGGCGCCGAACACGACGGGATTGATAATCGGACCGGCCACGATGTAGATAAGGCCTATGTAAGCGGGCAAGCCTTTGCGCATGAGTCTGCGCACGATCGGAATCATGCCGCATTCGCACAGAGGCAGAACGATGCCGAGCAGGGTGCCGAACAGTACGCCCGCTACCGGATTGCGGGGAGTCAGCTTGCGCACGAGCCCGTCCGACACGAACGCCTGAAGCAGCGCCGATATAATTACGCCGATCAGCAGGAAGGGCAGCGCTTCGAGGATAATGCTGATGAAAACGATTTTGAAATTTTGCAGCCTCGTATTGTCCAAAATCCAGCCGGACCCATCCCGCCCGAAAAAAATGAGCGCCAAAAGCAAGGCGCACACGGCCGAAGCCGCAGCGGTAGTCCATTTCATCCACCTGTCGTGCACCGTTTCACATCCTTATCTCTAATAGTAATTATTACGATTATTATACACTATACTTGTACGTTTGGCATTCATGACTTTTGATTTACCTAAAGAGCCGCACGCGAAGAATCGCTCAACCGCATCTCGAGCCCACGAGGTTGACAACGCGGTGCGGCGGGGTATAATGGGTAACAACTAAAATATATTCAGCGACGAAGAGAACAAGTACGTCTGGACGGAGCGCTCACAGAGAGCCGGTGATTGGCTGGAAGCCGGTACGCACGCCATGCGGAATGGATCTTGGAGCTGGAAGAGGAACGATGGAGATGAACCGCGCACGAGCACGTCATGCGGCGCAGACCTCCGTCCGATGCTTTCCCGGCTGTTCCCCGTTACAGGAACGCTAAGGTATCGCGCTAAGCCGGAAGGCGTCGCGATACGAATAAGGGTGGTACCACGGCTTTCCTCGTCCCTTGCGGAGGAAGGCTTTTTTTATTTTCTCGAAAAAAAGGAGCGAATTGACTATGTCCAAGCAGCAACGCGTACTATCCGGCATTCAATCCAGCGGCAAACTGACGATCGGCAACTACATCGGCGCGATGAAAAATTTCGTGGCCCTGCAGCATGAGCACGACTGTTACTTCATGATCGCGGACCTGCACGCAATCACGGTTCCCCAGGAGCCGGCGGCGCTGCGGGAGCAGACCGAGTCCGTAGCCGCGCTGTACGTGGCCGCAGGCCTTGATCCGTCGCAGGCGGCAATCTTCATTCAGTCGCACGTGCCCGCGCACGCCGAGCTGGGCTGGTTGCTGACGACGATGTCGTACATGGGCGAACTGGAACGGATGACGCAATTCAAGGACAAATCCGAGGGCAAGGAAGCGGTAGGAGCGGGGCTGTTCGTCTACCCGGCATTGATGGCGGCCGATATTTTGCTTTATAACCCGACGCTTGTTCCTGTGGGCGACGACCAGAAACAGCATTTGGAGCTGACGCGCGATTTGGCCGGAAGGTTTAATCACCGCTACGGCGACACATTCGTTATCCCGGACCCGTTCATTCCAAAGCAAGGAGCGCGCATTATGTCCTTGGAGGAAGGCACGAAGAAAATGAGCAAGAGCAGCCCCAGCGCGGGAAGCTACATCTCGATGCTCGACACGCCGGACGAAATCCGCAAAAAAATATCCCGAGCCAAGACGGACATGGGCCGGGAGGTCGTGTACGATGTGCAAAACAAGCCGGAGGTCAGCAACTTGATGACGATCTACGGCCAATGCTCGGGCAAGACGGTCGAGGAAGTTCAGGCCGCTTACGAAGGCCTAGGCTACGGCGCGTTCAAAAAAGATTTAGCCGAAGTCGTCGTCGCGGCGCTGGAGCCGATGCAGCGCATCTATACGGATGTGCGCTCCTCCGGCGAAATTCACCGCATTTTGCGCGATGGAGCCGAGCGTGCGAACGCCGTGGCCGAGCAGACGCTGGCCAAGGCGAAGGAAGCGATGGGTTTTCTGCCGCTCAAACGCTAAACGGATTTTTTTCTTAGCTTCGCCTTGACGATGAATCCGAGGCCCGTAACAAACAGGGTTACGACGCCGAGAAGCAGCGCCAGCCAGCCGTTGTAGCTGATCGAGAAAGCCGTGGCCAGCATGCCGATCACGGACAAAATGGCGAACAAGAGTGACAAAGTTTTACTCATCAATTTCACCTCGCATATTTTTCTTCGTATCTAGCATACTAAGTTGGCAAGCTTGCAAACCAATCATTAAGGCGAAGGGAGACTTCAATCATGGCATCAAGCAACCAACTTGTTGTACCGCAAGCCAAAGCGGCATTGCAAAGCATGAAAATGGAAGCTGCACAATCTCTGGGGGTACAAATCCCAGCGGACGGATATTACGGCAACGTAACATCCCGCGATGCAGGTTCCCTCGGCGGTTATATCACCAAGAAGCTTGTTCAAATGGCCGAGCAACAACTTTCCGGTCGCTAAGAACTTCGGTTCGGACCGAAAGCCCGAGGAAACCCCTCGGGCTTTTCATATTGTGCCCCTCCGGCAAACAAACGTCAAGAGGCCGCCCCCGATCCGACGGATTCGGGAGCGGCGTCTCAATAAACCCTGGGTCTCAATAAGAGTTCATTCGCAGTCGTTTTTCCAGCCTGTCGTCGCTCAGCCAGCCGACATACGATTGAAGCGGAGCGAGGTTCAAGTCCATCAATACGACGGCTACGAACGGGTATTGCTTGCGGTAGCGGTAACGGACATCCACCCAGCGCACCTCATATCCCCACGTATGCGTCTTTACCAATCCGCAGGGGAAGGGCGTCACGCTTAGAAAAGCTTGAACGTCCTGATGCTGCTTGGAGGCGTCGATGGCCGGGTGTTCATCGCATTTGAGCACGTCCACCCATTTCATTTTCCCGTTGTTCCATTCCCCGATGCCGTAAGTGCAATCCTCCGATACCCGGACGACGTTCCAGCGATACAGCGAGATGGTCGGCAGCAGCGTATAACGATCGCCGGGCTGTCCTTCGGGATCGTGGCCGGCGATCTTGCCGGACAGTCTGCGATGCGCGAGTGTTCGCCATCCGTAATAAATGCCGAGCAGCACGTACAGCACGGGAAAAATGACCTGCGGAACGGCGATTCCGGATATCCAGAGCAAGATCGCAAACAGATGGGCGAAAAAAATAAATGGATCGAAGATGTGGATGATGTTCCACGCGACCCATTGCTTGCTCAGCGGACGGTAAGCCTGAGTTCCGTAGGAGTTGAACAGATCGCTTAGCACATGGACGACGACGGCCAGCAAAACCCAGAAGGCGATATGCCACCAGGGAATGCCGCGGAACGAAACCGCGATAACGGTGGTAATCAGCGCGGTCCAACCGACGATTGCCGGAAAAGAGTGAGACAAGCCGCGATGGTTTTTGATATAATCGGCATTGCTTTTGAAGCGGAGCAGACCGTCCAGGTCGGGCGCGTTCGAGCCTGCGACGGTGCCGATCAGAATGGCGATCGGACCGTAGGCGTGCGAAGCGATGACGGGATCTGTCATGGCCAGTCCTCCCAAGCCCAGGCCAAACACGAAATGCGTACCGGTGTCCATTACTTTAGCCCCCTTATCTGCTCAGTATGGACGTAACGGCTATAAAATATGAAGGGAGATGAAGCGCCTTGATTTTGTTTTGCGAGTATGTCATTCCGGAGGAGACGCGCGAAAGGTTTCTCGAATGGGCCGACGCTCGTCCAGAGCTGTGGAGGGACGCCGAGTTCGCCGAGAATACGGCGCAGCCGGGCGTGTTTGTGGAAATTCGCAGAGCGGAGACGGAGGTCGAGGCGGCGATAATGGAACAGGAACGCCGCGACGGGCGTTCCTGGAGGGAAATGGAGCAATGGGTGAAGGGAGGCCGCAGCGGATTGAGAATATGGACCTTCCGTCAGCGGTTGCTGCCGAAGGGCAGCGTGTAGTTCAGCGGCTCGTCGAACGTAATGTAGTCCAGATTCAGCATGAGCAGCAGGTAGCGCTTGCCCGTTACCGGATCGCTAATAATAATGTGGTCTCGGCCAGCCGCTTCCAATATGCCCTTGAAAATTTTTGCGTTCCACTCGGAATTGTTCTCGTAGGTCATGTACAGCGTTGCAACTTTGCCCAAGTTCATGCGCAAAATATTTTCAACGTAGGATTCCTCCTGCTGGCCCGGCATCACGGGCAGAGCGGCTCCTGTCGGGCCGATCGACGAGCCGGCAGGGATCATCGGCGGAGTCATCGCGCCCTGCACCATCGTGTTCGTCGGCATCATGCCCTGCATGCCGGCTCCGGCGGCGTTCACGGGCATCGGGACGGCGGCGTTCATCGGCATCGCGGCTTGAGGCTGGGCGTAACCGCCCCAGGGCATTTTGTTATTTAACATTCGTATATCCTCCTTATAATGTTAATACAGGTTTGGACAATCGGCGCTTGCCAATCATATGCCACCCTCTTTTAATCAAGTCGCCCATGTCGGTCGCTGAGGCGCTGGGCGATTGTCGCAATACAGTGTATTGAAAAAGCCCGGATTATGTGACTGGGCGAACCGATTTATCGCGCCGGCTTGCCCGGCTCGCTCCGATGTAGTGGCGATTTGATGAACTCGGATAGGCGAACATTGTCAATGCTTGAAGATTTGCGGTATCATTGAACAGACATCAGGAATGCCGCTTGCTTGCATAAAGGAGGAGCCTCCGTGCTTAAAGATCTAGTGGCCTTAACCAAGCCGCGAATTATACGCTTGAACCTGATCGCCGCTTTCGGCGGTTATTGGGTTGCTTCCAAGTGGGAACCGGATATATGGATTCTAATTTGGATGCTGGTCGGATCGACCTTAACGATGGCTTCGTCCTGCGTCATCAACAACTACTGGGACCGGGATCTCGACTTGAAAATGGAACGTACGCGCGACCGGGCGCTTCCGCAGCAGAGAGTGTCTCCCGGCTTCGTGCTCGGATATGGAATTGCGCTTGGTCTCGCCGGTCTCGCCGTGCTATTCCTGCTTGTTAATCCGCTTACGGGCTGGTTGGGCTTGCTCGGCATGTTCGTCTACATAGTTATCTATACGATGTGGCTGAAACGCAGCTCGACCTGGAGCACGTCCGTCGGGGGAATCTCCGGCGCGATGCCGCCGGTGATCGGCTATTGTGCAGTGACGAACGATGTCGACGCGGGGGCCTGGATCTTGTTCGCGCTTCTGTTTCTGTGGCAGCCGGCCCATTTCTGGTCGCTGGCGATTCG
The DNA here is from genome assembly GCF_017671885.1 of Cohnella sp. LGH. Classification (NCBI taxonomy): domain Bacteria; kingdom Bacillati; phylum Bacillota; class Bacilli; order Caryophanales; family Paenibacillaceae; genus Cohnella; species Cohnella sp. LGH. The sequence continues at coordinate 4,726,886 of NZ_CP072117.1, read as the reverse complement.
TCGCAAGGAGGAATACAGAGCGGCCGGATTTCCTCTGCTGCCGGTCGTCAAAGGCGTCACGAGAACGAAATGGCAGATGCTTCCGTACATCTTGCTGCTCATCCCCGCATCCATACTGATGTACTATTACGATTACGTAGGCATTTATTTTCTGATCTTATCCGTCGGAATCGCTGCCCTGTGGTTTGTGCATGCGGCTGGCGGGTTGCGGGCCAAGGATGACGAGAAGTGGGCGAAAAGAGATTTTATCATTTCGATCAACTACTTGATGATTATGTTTTTTACGATGGTGCTAAATACGACGGGGGTGTAACACAATGGATTTGTCCAAGGATGAGAACAAACAGCCCGAGCAGCCGACATCTGCCGGGGAGGACGTCGTTATGGAGCCCGTCAAGCAGAACGGGCCTCAGAAACCATGGCTTCAGCGCTACGGCTTCTCGCTTGTTGTGCTGGCGCTGTGCGTCATCATGGGATATTTCATTCTGCAGCAGCAGAACAAGAAGGACGAACTTCCCGTGCAAGGGCAGGGAACCGAGTTTTCCTACTCCGATATCAACGGCGAGACCGTATCGCTGAGCGGCACGAACGGCAAAGTGCGGCTGCTCTACTTCTTCTTCGCGAATTGCCCGGACGTCTGTCCGCCGACGACGTTCGTCATGTCCGAAGTGCAGGACGAGCTCAAGGAAGAAGGCTTGTTCGGCAAAGACGTGCAGTTCCTCTCCGTGACGATCGATCCGGACCGCGATACGCCGGAGCTGCTTAAGAACTACGCCGAGCGGTTCGACGCCGATCAGGAAGGCTGGAAGTTCCTGCGGGGAGACGAACTGGAAACGGCAGAGCTGGCCAAGAAATACTCCATTCTCGTACAGAAGGACAACGAAGGCAATTTCGGTCATATGAATCTGATCGTGCTGCTGGATGAGAAGGGGCAAATCCGCGACTGGATTTCGGCCAACGACTTTATCGATCTTGAAGGAACCGGGGAGAAGCTCAGCCCGAGCGAACTGACCAAGAAAATCAAAAGCCTTCTCTAAACGCAACAGTTAAAAAACCGTTCCTAAAGCAAATGGAAGCGATGAGCCTCTTTTGCGATAGGCACGGTTTTTTGTTTTGGCAGGAGGCGGTAGGAGAGCTAATCATGCCCCACAACACCTCCAGATAATTCCATAAGATATTCGTATAATCATTGCAGATGCTTTAGTGACATATAATTTCTGATCCTGGTTGATTTATACGGTTTTTCCTACAAACGTTCGTCGTTTGAGTCTGATCCGAGTTGCTTTGTGCGGTTTTTCCTACAAAAGTCCGCCATTTAAGCCTGGTTCGAGCTGCGTTGTACGAATTTCCGACTAACTTCCCTGCGTAAGCTCATGTGTGCAAATAGATCCGTCGTAAAGGTTTAATATCCAATAAATTGTAAACGTTGTGGGTCATGATTAGGTAGGAGAGAGGGAAACACGGTTTAAATGGCTCGAAATGGGTGCCACGGCATACGTATAGCGGATTTTCCTCTTTATTTTCCGCCGAGCGGATCTAAGTTCAGCCACATTACGCGTCTAGTGCTGATAAACCCGCCCGTTTTTGCACATCGCTCGCTGGCAGCCCGTTACGCAAAAGGGTTGTCCGGCTCCGGATAAACAATGTACTCCTCCAGCCCCGCCTTCTCGAGCTGCTGGATTAAATATTCCTCGGGCGTTCCTTCGACTCCCATATAGCCTCTGCGCGTGTAGATATGATCGGCATCGGGAAATACGTCGCGCAGAATGCCCCGAATGCGCCGCCCGGAGGCGTCGTGGTCGGTGAACAGATACACGTGGCTGTCTCCGACTTCCTTGCGAAGCGTTTCGATGCGATCCGTATTCAACGTTCCGAACGTGCAGTAGATCGGCACTTCCGGAACGAGGACGCGGGAGAGACGGCTTTTGTCGTTTTTTCCTTCGACGATGATGGCGATGTCCAAGTCGAATTCCTCCGGTCGCTACTTATTCGACGTCAAATTTTAATTTAGCCGGCTCTTTATCCAACTTTTTGCTGCTGATAATCGTATTTTTTGTACACGCACTTTTATTGTACCATTTTCTCCAATGCCGCCGCTTAACGATCGCCTCAATGGGCATGCGGAGGGATCGCCGAATTGGGATTCCAGTTCATTTTGAAGGCGGCGCGCGGGAACAGGAAGGTCAGGGCCAGCATCAGCGCGAGAAAGGACAAAAAATAGGGCGAGAAATGATCTCTCACCGCCCCGGCAGCCACCGGGCCGAGAAAGGAGCCGATCGACAGCGAAATGGACAGCATCGAGAACGTCCGTCCGTAACGGGACGGGCCGCTGAGCTGGAGCAGGAATGATGTCATCGCCGGGAAGATGACGCCTTTGGCCATCCCGATCACGAACAGCAGCGTCAGCAAGGATACGGACCACTCGGAGGCCAGTCCGTAGTAGCAGAGCGCCAGCAGCATCACTCCGCCGACTGTGCGGAAATACGGCAAGTAACGGTTCAGGAATAGCATGCCGAGCGTGACGAGAGAGCCGAGGCTGATGATGGAAAATAAAATGCCGGTGCTCATAATCGTTGCGGCGTCCGTGCCCCGCAGCGGCAGCTCGAAGGCAAGTATGCCCTGCGCGCACGCCATGCCGATCGGCAGGAAAAATACGGCCCAAGGGAAACCCATGCCGGTCGGAACCTGCGCCATCTTCTCCGGCTGCTTCGGATCGGCCGCGAGCTCGACAACGCTTGGCGAAGGGTTGTCGGCTACAGGAGGCTCTTTGACAAACCACAGCGACAGAATGCCTGTGACGAGCAGCACCCAGCCGAGCAGCGCGAAAGCCGGGCCGAAGCCGAGCTTGGCGGCCAGAATCGCTCCCGCGGCGGGGGAGATGACGGAGGCGAGCGTGTGCACGAGACCGTTGCCGGCCATCAGCTTGCCCTGTTGAATATGAGTCTTCGCCAATCTGGCGAGCAGGGACATGCACGCCGGCGACAGGAAGGCCAGCACAAAGCCGCTGGCTGAGCGAATGTACAGCAGCTGCCACGGGTCGGTTACGCGAGCCTGGAGGAGCAGCAGAATGCCCGCGCCGATCAGGCTCATGGAGATGAACAGACGACTGCCGCGGCGATCGACCGCGATGCCGGCAATCAGGTTGCCGGGCAGATGAGTCAAGGAGTACATGCCCATCACCAGGCCGATAAACGACGGAGCGGCTCCGAGAGAGACGGCGAACGGAGTAAGCATCGGGTACTGGGCATGCAGATCAAAAAACGCAACGAACAAAAATAAATAAAGCCAAACGGCGGTTTTCATGTTTTCCGCGACCTCCTAATCGATGCGGGGACAAATCCCCTCTTGTCCGCAATCGCGGCTTATCCTACTTTTACGTCCGATCTCCCGCGGATATGCCCGTCGTTTACTGGGGGCGAACGGTTACGGTATAATAGGAGCTATGTGAATTCGAGAGATGAACTTTGAAGGAGGGGGTTGGGATGAATTTGAATACGGACGCTTGGCTCACATTTCTGCAAGATAATTGGATCGTCATCGCGATTGCGATCATTGTGATCCTGATCGTGCTCAAAGTGGTCAAAACAGTGCTCAAGTGGGTGCTTGTCGCCGCGATTGTAATCGGTATCGTCACCTACGGTGGATATTCGATCGAAGACATCAAGGAGGTCGGCTCCAAGGTGTCGGAGGAAGCCAAGGACCAGGCGATCAAGGCGATGGCCGGCGATGCGAGCAAGGCGGTTTACAAGACGAACGCGGACGGCTCCTATACGATCACAACGGATACGCTTGAGCTGACCGGGGTGCCGAATTCCGGAGAGGTTACCGTTAAGCTGAAGGGCATTTCGTTGGGCACGTGGAAAATGGAGGGCGAAGTGCGCGAGTTTGTCAAAAATGCGCGCGCAGCGTCCAAGTAACGGGAATGAAGGGCTGGGGCACGGTAGTTGACGCCAATTTCGTCACCTGGGCACTGCTCGCGATCATCGCTCTGTCTTTGTATCAGGGCGTCCGTAGAGGCGCATCGGGTTCCGTTAAGCGGCTTGCGTTCTTTCTCGGAGAAGCTGCGCTGACTGTGCTTGCGGTCGCGCTTGCGGCTGTGGCCGCTTCGGAGCTTTCGCCGATCTTGCAGAGCTGGCTTGGAGAACGCAGCCTGTCGCGTCCGAGTCCGGATTCTTCCGGATGGTCGCAGTTCTTCTACACGGCGACGACCGGCTTGCGAGATTTGCCTCTGCTGCGCTTCGCGGTACTGTTTCTGATCGTCTACGCGCTCGTTCGTCTGATTGTCGGTTGGGCCGCCCGGGCGCTGCTGCCGAAGATGCGGGAGCCTGCTTCCTATGGCTCGCCTTCGGGCGGACTAGTGAGCCGTACGGCCGGAGGCGCGTTAGGAGCCGCTCTTGGAGCCGGCCGGGCGCTGCTGGTTACGGCTGCTCTGTTCGCTTACTGTGCCCTGTTTGCTCAAGGCCCGCTAACGGATTATATTCAGCAGTCGGGGCTTTACCGGGAGGTTGCGGCGCAGATTATCCGCCCCGCCGCGGGCAGCGTGCTGGAGGAACGTCTTCCGGTATTCGCCCAGGCGATGTCCGGAGAGCTGGACCGGCTATGGCAGAAGCGATATGACGTCATCGACGCCGAGCTTCCCGACGACATCGTGCAGGCGGCTCTGGCCGTGACGAAAGAAACGAACGATGACAGAGACAAGGCGCGGGCGCTGTACGATTGGGTCGGGACGCGCATTGCGTACGATCACGATAAGGTGCGAGCATACGAGGATTTGGGCGAATGGCGGGAGCAAAATCCCGAGACGACGTTCGCCACGCGCAAAGGCGTGTGCATTGATTACGCACGTCTGTATGCTTCCATGGCCCGAGCGGCGGGCTTGGACGTTCGCGTCGTGACCGGACTTGGCTACGACGGTCGCGGCGGATACGGGCCGCACGCCTGGAACGAGGTTTATTTGAACGAAGAGCAGAGTTGGATTCCGCTTGATTCGACATGGGCAAATGCCGGGGATTGGTTTGATCCTCCGGGATTCGCCGATACTCATATACGGCAAGGAGGGGCAACCGGGTGAGCAATGGCTTGACAGAAGAAGCGCAGAAGCGGGAAGTCCGCAACAGAAGACATTTCAGCTTCCGTCTGAACGTATTTTTTTTCATTACATTTGCCGTCTTTTCCGTATTGATCGTAAGATTGGCCTATTTACAGTTTGTGGAAGGTGACAACCTGAAGGCAAAGGAGCACCAAATCGGCTCCCGAACCGTTCCGGTCCCTCCGATCCGGGGCAACATTTACGATTCGGCAGGGAAAGAGATCGCTTATTCGGTCTCTACGCAATCGTTGTATTTTACGATGGATGTGAAGATCAAGAAGGACGAAGCGATGGCGCTTGCCGCTCGCCTTGTCGAAGTGTTCGACCGTCTGGGCGACAAGAATGCTGCTCCCCTTACCGTTCAGGATGTTTATGAAGACATGGACTTGGAGGGCAAGGTGCACAAGCTGCATATGCAGCGGCGAATCAAGACGGGGCTGACAAAGGAAGAAATCGCTTATTTCTCCGAGCATCGTCAAGAATTCAAGGGCATCGACGTCATCGAGGAGAGCATTCGCCAATACAGCGACGACCGTGTCGCCGTGCAGCTTATCGGATATATGAAGAGGCTGAGCGGAGCTCAGGATCTTCCCAAATATAAAGATATCGACAAGAACCAGACCGACAGCGGGGTTAAATACATTAGTACCGAGGAAGTCGGATTCGACGGGCTTGAGCTGATGTATCAAGACGAGCTGCGTGGCAACAACGGCTACAAGGAATATCCGGTCAACAATCGAGGCGAGATTATTGGAGCGGCGAAGTTGACCAAGCCGATCAAGGGCGAAAATCTGTATCTGACGATCAATCGCAGCGTTCAGTTAAAGGCGCAAAAGGCGATTATGGAGCACATCGAATTTGTGCGCCATGCCAAGGGCAAGCAGTACGAAAGCGCTAAGCCGACGACCGGTTACGCGGTCGCCATGGAAGTGGATACGGGCAAAGTCGTCGCGATGGCCAGCATGCCGGATTACGACCCGAGCGTATGGCAGGGCGGTATCAGCCAGAAGGATCTCGATGCGATCCAATTTTTCCAGTACAACGGCACGATCCGGGAGGTTCAGCCTCCGTACGAGGAGTACGATGAGCGTAAAAACCATCCATCCTCGTTGGTGTACCTCGGTTCCACTCAGAAGCCGCTGTCCGTGCTGATCGGTTTGAACGAGAAGCTGTTTACGCCAAACACAACTTTTAACGATCCGGGCTATTTCGAGTTCGGGCGCGCAGGCCATGAGGTGCGCATTTGGAACGCCAGCAATGCGGCCAACGGGAAAATTACGGCGTGGCAGGCAATCGCGAAATCGTCCAATGCTTTCATGTCCGCTATGATCGGCAATGAGCTTTTCCGCCAGTACAAAGGTGATGAAGGCCTGTATATATGGGATGAATACTTGAAGCAGTTCGGCTTGGGCGTCACGACCGGCAGTGGGCTTCAGGGCGAATCCGCGGGTGTCGTCGATTACTTTAAGAGTACGAAGACGGAAGGGCTTCAGTCCGCGTTGATCAGGTCTGCCTGGGGGCAGCAGGCGAAGTATACTGCGATGCAGTTGGCGCAGTATGCAGCGACGCTGGCGAGCCACGGCAAACGGATGAAGCCGCAGTTCGTGCAGGAAATTCGCGACGTCGACGGCAATGTCACTGTGGGCTTCCAGCCGGAAATGCTGAATTCGATCGAAATTCCCGAGCAATATTGGAAAGAGATCGAGAAGGGAATGGCTTTGGTTAAGGTTCAAGGCTTCGATGATGTCCCGTACACATTCATGCGGAAAACGGGAACGTCGCAGCAGGACGTCGGCAGTCGCCGCAAGGTGGAAAACGCGGTGTTTATCGCTTACGCGCCGGCCGACAAACCGAAGCTTGCTGTCGCGGTCGTCGTACCGGACGGCGGCTACGGCGGCTGGGGGGCGGCTCCAATCGCGCGGCAAATTTTCGATGCGTACGACGCCGAGGTGGGCCTATACGGCAAACCGCGACCTCAGCTGTACGGGGGCGTTCAACCTGCCTCCGGAACTCCCGAGGGAGAAGCTGCGGGAGCCGATAACGCTGCGGCTAACGCCGGCGAGCCGGTCGCTCAGCCTTAATTTGTGAAGTTGCACGCTGGCAAAAAGGAAGTTCATTTGAGTGAGGCAAACCGATGTTAATTCGTCGGTTTGTCTTTTTTTTGGCCAATCGCCATGGTTACGCCTGATCAAAACTGATCGAACTTGTTCGGACGGTCTGTGAGACCGTAAGAGCCGGCGAAACGCTCGAGTTCGACCGCGTAACGGTCTGGGAGACCGTAAGAGCCGGCGAAACGCTCGAGTCCGACCGCATAACGGTCTGTGAGACCGTAAGAGCCGGCGAAACGCTCGAGTTCGACCGCATAACGGTCTGTGAGACCGTAAGAGCCGGCGAAACGCTCGAGTTCGACCGCGTAACGGTCTGGGAGACCGTAAGAGCCGGGCAAACACTCGAGTTCGACCGCGTAACGGTCTGGGAGACCGTAAAGGGCGGTCCAGTTAAATCAACGTTTACCGGTACTGGAGCTAATCGAATGGCCCGGTGTAATGCACCTTCTCCGTTAGATGGGGTGAGGCATGGAAACAGGCATTATCAGTTTTTTTTATTTTAAATGTTGCATTAGGTAAACTTAGTTGTATAATATAAACAAAGAGTCTCTGAGGAAAGTATTCGTCGTACTAGCAAAACAGTTGTTTAAAGGCAAAGAGAGTTTTACCGGGAGGAGAGAGCAGAATGAAGAGACGCTTGCCGTCATCGATTAAACGATTTATTATGACTTTATTATTTTTGGTTGTCCCCGTCGCTGCGGTCGTTAGCGGCTGCGGAGCAGGCTCGGGAGCGTTCAAGGACGAGGGGAAGCTGCATATCACGACCACGATCGGAATGATCAGCGACGTCGCCAAGGAGGTTGGAGGCGACCGCGTCGAAGTAATCGGGCTAATGGGACCGGGAGTCGATCCGCACTTATACAAAGCGTCGCAAGGAGATATCGCCAAGCTGGAGGACGCGAAGATCATTTTATACGGCGGACTGCATCTGGAAGGAAAGATGACGGAAATTTTCGAGAAGATGGGCAAGAAGAAACCGGTCGTCCCGGTGACGAAAAATATTCCGGAATCGTCGCTGCGAGAGACGGGCGACGGGACGCACGATCCTCACGTTTGGTTTAATGTACGGCTGTGGATGAGCGCGACGGAGACGATCCGCGACACGTTGATCGAGAACGATCCGGCGCACGAGGCGGGCTACCGCGAACGGGCCGAGGCCTATCTCGCCAAGTTGGAGGAATTGGACCGTTACGCCAGAGAACAGATCGCTTTGATTCCCGAGCAGGGACGGGTGATGGTGACTGCGCACGACGCCTTCGGGTACTTCGGAGACGCGTACGATATTCAGGTCGTCGGCCTGCAGGGCATCAGCACGGCGGCCGAATACGGCTCCAAGGATGTGACCGCGCTGCGCGATATGCTGGTGGAACGCAAGATCAAAGCGGTATTCGTGGAGTCGAGCGTGCCGAAGAAATCGATCGAAGCGGTTATCGAGGGAGCCAAGAAGCTCGGCCACGAGGTCAAGATCGGCGGAGAGCTGTTCTCGGACGCGATGGGCCAGGACGGAACCCCCGAAGGAACATACATCGGAATGGTGCGGCATAACGTGGATACGATTGTCAAAGCGTTGAGCTAGGAAGGGGAGAGAGAACATGGCAGCGAATAATTCCGGCATTGCGCCGTTAACGGTAACGAATATAACGGTTGCCTATCAGAAGAAGCCGGTCGTGAGAAACGTTTCGTTCGAAGCGACTGAAGGTGAGCTAATCGGCATTATCGGGCCTAACGGAGCGGGCAAATCGACGCTGATCAAAGCGATTCTGGGCTTGCAGCCATCGCTTAGCGGCGAGACGCTCGTCTACGGACAGCCTTACAAATTGCAAAGAAAACTCGTCGGCTACGTGCCCCAGAGGGAGTCGGTCGATTGGGATTTTCCCACGAACGCATTGGATGTTGTAATGATGGGTAGATACGGTAGGCTTGGCCTGTTCCGGAGGCCCGGCGCGAAGGAAAAGGCGATCGGAATGGAATGCTTGGAGAAGGTCGGAATGGCCGACTTTGCGAGCAGACAGATCAGCCAACTGTCCGGCGGTCAGCAGCAAAGGGTGTTTCTCGCCCGGGCGCTGGCGCAAGATGCGACGCTATACTTCATGGATGAGCCGTTCGCGGGGGTGGACGCCGCAACGGAGAAGGCGATTATCCAACTGCTGAACGAGCTGAAGCGGCAGGGCAAGACGGTGCTGGTCGTACACCACGACCTAGCGACCGTGGAGCAATACTTCGACTCGGTCATGCTGCTGAATGGCGAACTCATCGCTTACGGCCCCACGGCTTCGACCTTTACGGAGGAGAACCTCCAGAAGGCTTACGGAGGCAGACTGACCTTTATCCAAAGCCGCGGCAGCGTCGATGAGCCTGCCTTGATCGCAGGAAGGGGATGACGGGCCATGCTTAATCTGTTTACGGATCCAAATTTGCAATGGATATTGTTGGGCAGCATCTTGCTCGGGATTAGCACGGGCGTCGTCGGAACGTTCGCCTATCTGCGCAAGCAAAGCCTGATCGGAGATACGCTGGCGCATGCGGCTCTTCCCGGCATCTGTATCGCCTTCATGCTGACGGAAGTCAAGTCGGTCGGGCTGTTCATGATCGGAGCGATCGTCGCCGGCATGATCGCCACGGTCGGCATCAGCTGGATCACCCGATTTTCCCGTATCAAGCAGGATGCGGCGATGGGCATCGTGCTGTCCGTATTTTTCGGACTCGGCATCGTGCTGTTGACGCAAATCCAACACAGCTCTTACGGCAACCAGAGCGGGCTCGACAAGTTTCTGTTCGGGCAGGCGGCTTCGATGACATCTAAAGACGTCTACACGATGACGAGCGTCGCGATTGTGCTAATCGTCGTCTGCGCGTTGCTCTTCAAGGAATTCAAGCTGATCAGCTTCGATCCCGGCTATGCTCGGGGATTGGGTTTCTCGGTCGCGACGCTGGAGCAGCTGCTGCTCTGGCTCGTAACGATTGCCGTCGTCGTCGGCATTCAGGCGGTTGGCGTCGTGCTCGTCGCGGCGCTGCTGATTACGCCGGCGGTGTCGGCCAGATACTGGACGGATCGGCTTGGCGTCATGACCGTGCTGTCCGGATTGTTCGGCGCGCTGAGCGGCGCGATCGGCACCTGGGTCAGCGCCGGCACGGCTCAGCTTCCGACCGGACCGCTAAGCGTGCTGACCGCGACGGCTGTATTCGTCGGCTCCGTGCTGTTCGGACCGCGCCGCGGCGTAATCGCCAAGCTTCTCCGTCGTTCTTCCGCCAAGCGGGAATGGGCGGCGGAGAACGCCAAGCAAGCGGGAGCGCGAGTTAACGCATCCGCGAAGGAACGGGGGGTGTCGGCATGAGCGGATTTTGGATTATGCTAACGGGCGCCTTGGTTGCCGCTTGCTGCGGCATTCTGGGCTGCTTCCTCATTTTGCGTCGGATGGCGCTCGTAGGCGACGCAATCAGCCATTCCGTGTTGCCGGGAATCGTCATCGCTTTTCTGGTCAGCGGCTCGAGAGATTCGTTCTTCATGCTGTTCGGAGCGGCGATCATCGGCTTCCTGACCGTGTTTCTCATTCAAATGTTCCAGCAGAGCGGCGTGCAGAGCGACGCTTCGATCGGAGTCGTCTTTACCTCGCTGTTCGCAGCGGGCGTGCTGCTGGTCAGCCTTAACGCTCAGCATGTCGATCTGGATCTGGATTGCGTGCTGTACGGGGAAATCGCCTACGTGCAGTGGAACTCGCTTACGATCGGCGGAGTCGACTTGGGACCGAAAGCGGTATGGCTGCTAGGCATCACGCTGTTTATTATCGTGGCGTTGATCACGTTGTTTTACAAGCAATTTAAGCTGTGCGCGTTCGATCCGGCGCTGGCGGCGGCAATCGGCATTCCGGTTGCGCTGTTCCACTACGTGCTGATGGGGCTCGTATCGATGGCGACGGTCAGCTCTTTCGAGAGCGTCGGGGCGATCCTTGTCGTCGGCCTGCTGATCGTACCCCCGGCAACCGCCTATTTGCTGACGGATCGTCTTGGCACGATGATCGGACTGAGTCTGGTCATCGGCGTGATCAGCTCGATTGCCGGTTATTATGTCGCCGCTGCGCTGGACGCATCGATTGCAGGCTGTATGGTGTGCGTGGCAGGCGTATTGTTCGTGCTCGCCTTCCTGTTTTCTCCATCGCACGGGTTTGTCGTACGAAAACTGCGACAACGCGTCTCCACGGCTCGCGAAGCTTACTGAATTAGATGAACGAGAGCTGCCTATCCGTCTGAGGACGGATCCGGGCGGCTCTTATTTTAATTCGTTTTGGAGGGCCGAATTATGATAAAATGATCGTTATATGGAAGAAAGAAAGCGTTAGGGAGCGGATAGAAGAAGTGGCATACGAGATGAGACAGTATCGGTTGTTGGCGTTGGATTTGGACGGCACGCTGTTAAATGAGCGCGGCGAAGTAAGCGAAATGAATGCGATATGGATCAAGCATGCGATCGATGCAGGCGTGACGGTGTGCGCCTCCACGGGCAGAGGCTTCCAGGGCGCGATTCCGATCGTCGAGCGGCTGGGTCTGGATTCGCCGATGATAACGGTGAACGGCGGAGAGGTGTGGAGCAAGCCTCATAGCCTGCACAAGCGAACGACGCTTGATTCGGATAAAGTAATCCGTCTGCACGAGGTGGCTTTGAAGCACCCGGACGTCTGGTTTTGGGCGTATTCGACCGAAGGTCTCTTTAACAAGGACGGCTGGACTGACGATCCGGCCTCCAAGGTATGGCTGAAATTCGGCTACTATTCGGAGGAGCTTTCGCTGCTGGGGGAAATTTTGAAGGAGATCGGCGTTTGGGACGGACTGGAAATTACCAATTCCTCGCCGAACAACATCGAGGTTAATCCGCAGGGCGTTTCGAAGGCGTCGGGGTTGATGGAGCTGTGCCGGCTCAAGGGTCTGGACATGTCCGAAATCGTATCGGTAGGCGACAGCTTAAACGACATCGCCGCGATTCGTGCTTCGGGTCTTGGCGTGGCGATGGGCAACGCGCAGGACGAGGTGAAAATGGTAGCCGACGTCATCACGGGGACGAACGAAGAAGACGGCGTCGCTCAAGTCATTCAACAATACGTTTTGAGGACGTGACGCGATGGATATTCTGGGCTGGGTTCTGATCGTAGCGTTATTTGCCGTCGGTATGGCCGGGGCGATCTACCCGATTTTGCCGGGAGCTTTGGCGATTTACGCGGCGTTTTTCGTCTATGGCTGGTTTTTCTCGTTCGAGCCGTTCGGCTGGTGGTTCTGGATTATCCAGACGCTGATCGTGGTCGTGCTGTTCGTGGCGGATTATATGGTGAACGCGTGGGGAGTCAAGAAGTTCGGCGGCTCTCGAGCCTCGGTCATCGGCAGCACGATCGGCATTCTGGTCGGTCCGTTCGTCATTCCGGCCTTCGGGCTGATTATCGGTCCGCTGGCGGGCGCCATACTCGGAGAGCTGATCCATGGCTCGGAGTTCAACCGCGCGCTGAAGGTCGGCTGGGGCTCGCTCGTCGGGCTGTTCACGAGCACTGTCGTCAAGGTGCTGCTGCAAGGCGCAATGATCGTTTTGTTTATTGTCTGGCTGATTTTCAACTAATTTAATCGAATGGCGAAGAGGGTTACCTTGAAAAAAGACACTTTACTCAAAAGCACGCTTATTCTAGCGGCCGCTGCGCTTGTGGCGCGGGCGCTCGGCATTTTCCAGCGGGTTCCGCTCGATTATTTAATGGACGATCTCGGCAATATTTACTACAACAATGCAAACTCGATTTATTTGCTGCTGCTGATCGTGGCTACGGCGGGCATTCCGAGCGCCGTCAGCAAGATGGTCTCCGGGCGCTATGCCGTCGGGCGCGTCCGCGAAGCGCAGCAGGTGTACCGGGCGGCGATGCTGTTTGGGGCAATCGCCGGCGTCGTCATTACGATCGGTCTCTGGTTGATCGCCCCGGTGATCGCTTCGTCTATTCTGAAGGAGCCGGAAGCCGCGACCGCAATCCGGGCGATCGCTCCGTCTTTGCTGCTGTTTCCGATGATCGCGATGATGCGGGGGTATTTTCAAGGCCGGCAGTTCGTGACTGCAGGGGGCATCTCGCAGATCATCGAGCAGATTTTGCGCGTCGTCGCGGCTGTCGTGATCGCTTACGCATTCTACGCGATCGATCCGACCAACGAGGAAGGCATTGCCGCCGGCGGCGCTTTTGGCAGCGTATTCGGCAGTATCGGCGCTTTTATCGTGATGCTGTATTATTCCCGCAAGCTGAAATCTAGCGACCGACTAGAGCCGCGCATACAGGCGGATCCGTCGCGTCAACTGCGGCTTCGCTCCATTTACAAGGAGCTGTTTAACCTGTCCATCCCTGTCGTCATGACCGGGATTACGGTGCAGCTGCTGTATACGATGGACAATTTTATGATTAAGTCGCTTACGGTGGGACACTTCGACCAGGAAACGATCAACCATTGGGCTGCCGTGTACGGAATGAACGCCCAATCGATCGCAGGCATCCCGATCATTCTGGCGGTTGCGCTTAGCCAGTCGATCATACCGCATATTTCGTCCGCTCATGCGCTGAAGGACGCCGACAAGGTCGGCCAGCAGGCTTCCTTGGCGGTTCGGATCGCGCTGTTCAGCGGAATGCCCGTCGTGCTTCTGCTCGGCGTCGGTGCGTTCAGCGTGAACGGACTGCTGTTCGAGAAGCCGATCGGCAGCCAGGTGGTGGCGATGCTGACGCTAGGTACGATTTTCCAGATTGGAATGATGGTAACAAACTCGATTCTGCTGGGCATCTCCGAGCCCAAAAAGGCGACAATGCACGCGCTCACCGGCGTCCTCATCAAAGTCGTCCTCAGCTTCGCGCTCGCTCCGTTCTTCGGGGTTTACGGCATTATCGCGGCTACGACGGCGTGCTTCATCTGGGCGCTTATTTTTAACGTGCTCAGCTTGAGGAAACGTTCGCGCTTCAAGTTTCTCGGCAAGCGCTGGCTCCCGTTCCTGCTCACGGTCGTCATCGTGGCGGCTGCGATCGGATTCGCGGAGTGGGGCGTTCTGGCGATCTGCGGCGGACTTCCGGATAAACTGGCGTTTTTCCTTGCTTTCGGCGTAATGGGAGGCTTGCTTGCCGTGCTGTATCCGGCGCTGCTCGTCTATCTCGGAGTCGTCACAGCGGCGGAGATTTCGACCTACCCCAAAGCAGTACGGCGTCTTCTTGCGCCATTTATGAAACTGCGGGCAGGATTAAGAGGCTGATCGTCGAAATAAAATGAGGTTGGGCGCTTGCTCGCAAGCGCCCTCAGCTATTTTATGGGAGGGACTCATTCGTGAACATTAGGACGTTAAAAAGATGGGGATGGACGGTATGCGTGCTGCTGCTGACCGTTATTGTCGGCTGTCAATCGGTCGGGGGGCTTAACCTGAACGATATGCTGGTCAAGCAGCTCAGCATTGAGAAGCAGGAGCAATCGCTCGTTCTTGAGCTGGAAGTGGACGTCAACGAGGCGCTGCTCGCTTCGGAGGACGAGAAGGCGAAGAAGGCGGTTGAGCTGCTGCGCAAGCTGAAGCTGGAATTGGTTCACTCGAAAGCGGATGCATTGGGCAATCAATGGGTAACCGGAAATTTGGTTACGAGCAAGGGCAGCATTCCGTTCACGCTTCATGCAGACGAGAAGGCCGTTAGAATCGACATTGACGGAGCGAAGAGACCTTTCGTGCTCGAGCTGTCCGCCCTGCAGGACGAGTTGGGAACGATGGCGCTGCCGAGCGGAGAAGACCGGCAGGCGATGATGGAATCGGTGCGCAAGCTGGCCCAGAACATCGGCTCGTACCTGATCAAGGGGCTGCCTAATCCTCCGGTGATTACCGTCGATCAGGTGAACGAGACGATTCACGGCGAGTCGACCAAATTGACCAAGGTGCACGCGGAGCTGAACGGCGAGCAATTGGGGCAGCTGCTTCCCCTGTACCTCGAAAATCTGATCAAGGACAAGGAAGGCTTCCGCGCGACCGTCGTTCAGGTATTCGAGTGGCTCTACGAGATGGAGGAGGATTTGGATCTCGGACTGAGGGACTCGGAGAGCCTCAACGCTGAGGCGATGGCGAATTTTGCCGTAGAGACCTTGCTGCCTGAGCTGGAGGATGCGCTGGAAGATCTGAAGAAGGCGCAGCATGAAGTGGAATGGAAGCAAATTTTCGATAAGGGCATTACGCTGAAAACCGACCTGTACGTGGACGAATTGCTGCATATCCGCAAGTCGAATCTGGAGGCGGTTATTGCCCCGGCCGCTTTTGCGGAAGAAGACAGCCCGATTCGCAGCATTAAAGTTCGGGCAAGCAGCGAAATGTGGAACGTAAACCGCGAAGTGGAAATTCCAGCCGTCGAAACGCCGGTTAACGCGCTTAAGCTTGAGGAGTTGGACAACTACGACGCTTACCGGTTCGTCAGAATGTTCGACAGCGATTCCGTGGTGTACGATCTGTTGAAAAACGATTTTGCGATCGACGATCAAAGCTTTACGCTCAGCAGCGAATGGGGCATTCCGTTCTTCGTGGACGAGGAAGGCACAGCTTTCGTACCGCTGCGCGAGACGCTTGGCGAGTTCGGCATTCGTCCGAATCTGGAGGTTCCATCGAACGGACCTATGGAGATTCGTTTCTATGACCGGCCGACGGCCAAGTCGATTATTTTGCGCAAAGATTCCGACCAAGCGACGGTAAACGGAGAAACTGTCAAGCTGGCTCATCCGCTCATGAACGATGCGAATATGACGTACATCTCGGCAGACGATCTGTTCGGCTTGCTTGGAGCCGAGTACGAGGTAGTCGAGTGGGAAGACTACGACGAGCAGATGATGGAAGTCACGCGCGATTTATAAGAAAATAGGAATGGAGAAAGGGAGGGGTTGGACCATGCTGAAAATAAAGAACGAGCAAGCTTTTCGCGAGCAGATTGCCGAAGATCGGTTAACGGTGGCGGTGTTTAAGACGACCTGGTGCAAGGATTGCCATTTTATCAATCCGTTTATCGATGACGTGGAAGCGGCGTATGGGGATCGACTGACGCTTGTCGAGATCGACCGCGACGATCTGCCGGATCTATGCGGCGAATTGAACATACTGGGCATTCCGAGCTTTATCGCTTTCCGCCAAGGCCGCGAGTTGGTCCGATTCGTCAGCAAGCTGCGCAAGACGCGCGAGGAGATCGAACAGTTTCTCGATCGGGCAGTCGAAGTATCCGGCGCGATTGCGGGTTGAACCAGAGCCTGAGCCGTCCCTAATGGGGCGGTTTTCTTTTTTTCTTGGGCGCTATTCACCTCCTCTGCTGTCAGTGGTTGTTAAGGATTTGTTAAGCGTCGATCGCTATACTCTTTTTGTATATTCATGGTGAAAAAACGCCGAACAGAGAGGGGATTGATTGGAAGCGTGAGAACGAAGAAATTGACAATTATTGCGCTAGTATGGGGGCTGGTCCTCGGCAACTGCTTGACATGGCTTCCTGCGGGCAGCGGAACGGCTTATGCCGAGATAACCTTTGCGGGTGGAGACGGGACGGAGGGCACTCCCTATTTGATTGCAACAAGAGATCAGTTGGAGGCAATCGCCCAAGATGCATCGAAGCACTATAAGCTGACACAGGACATCGATTTGTCCGGGACGGATTGGACGCCAATCCCATCGCTTACCGGAACGTTCGACGGCAATTATCGCACGATTTCCAATATGAAGATTGATCTTTCCAGCGGGAGCCAGATTGGTTTCATTAAGACTCTGAGCGGAAAAGTGAAAAACGTGCGTTTCGAGAACGCGTCCGTTACCGGCAGCAATATGGTTGGAGCAGTCACCGGTATTACTTATTCTAACGGCAGTGTTGAAGGAGTAATTGTGACAGGCAGCGTTACTGCCGTAGGCACGATCGCTCAGTCGGGCGGAATCGCAGGAATAAATATGGGTAGCCTCCGGCAGGTTTACGTCGATGTAACGGTCACAGGAGGGGCGATGCTGGGAGGAATCGCCGGCATTAACAATAATGAGATCAGCGAGAGCTGGTCTAAAGGGGCGCTTAACGGAAGCAATCAGGCGGGAGGCATCGTGGGTTCGTTGGGCAACGGTCTTACGGTGGAAAATTCGTTCTCGGAGATGGCGGTTAATGGAACAAGCTCTGTAGGAGGTATGCTGGGGAGCAGCGTCGATGCGTCCGGAGCCCCAACGGGGATGATTGGCCATTCTTTGACGGTTGGTCCCGTCACAGGTACCTCCGACACGGGAGCATTGATGGGAAAAGGCAGTGCCATTGCGCCGACGAGCTATTGGAATAGCGATACATCGAATCAGGCAACCGGCATTGTGGGTACTGGAAAAGCTACGGCGGACCTGAAGAAGCAGGAGACTTTTGCCGGCTGGAATTTTACGGCAATCTGGAAAATTGGACAAGATGCGACCTATCCGGAACTGCGCTGGTACGATGAATGGCTAAAAGCCAGCATTCCGGGCATAACACCAACGACATTGTCGCCTTCCAACAACGAGCAGGGAGTCGCCGTGCAATCGAACCTCGTGCTGCAATTCGGCGAGGCGGTCACGATCGAGCCGAACAAGCAAATTACGATTAAGCAGACTTGGGACGACGGCGTTGTCGAGACGATCAGCACTTCCGATGCGAGCAAGGTCGAAGTCGCGAATGACACCGACATCGTCGTTAATCCTGATGCGGAGCTTCTATACGGCAGTTCTTATTACGTGGAGCTCGAAGCGGGCGCGTTCAAGAATGGACAAGGAACCGCCAATACGGGCATTTCGGGCCATGCCGGCTGGCAGTTCGAAACGGAAATCCGGGCTGAAGTGACAGCCAACGATTCGGGTGCATTTGCGGCTTATATGTCCAATCCGCACGTCAGCCTCATTCATTTGCTGCCTCAGCAGCAATATACGTATGCCGGAGGCATAATCAATCGTGCACTTTCGATCGACGGCAGAGGGGCGACGATTAAAGCGGGCGGCGGATTGACCGATACGGTCATTCGCAGCGACGGTGCTGTGGTCGACAGCATGTCGCTGGCCAACTACGCAAACGTAAAAACCTTCCTCGTTGTAGAGGGGGGCGCGAGTGCATTAACGTTAAACAACGTCGTGCTGGAGAATACGGACAATAACGAGCTCTTTACGGTGATCAACGTCAAAACCGACGGCTCGCTAAGCCTTGATCAAGTTACCTTAAAAGGATTCCATAACAACAACGTTCCTGGAGATCATTTAAGCTTCGGCATTCACGCGGAACCGGGCGCATTGTCCACTTCAATTACAAATAGCAACTTCGATTCCAGCAACGCGTTTCGCAATGCGGTAGCGATTCGCTCCGGCGCTGTTGCGCTGAACGGCAATACGTTCGCAGGCACCATTTATCCGGAGCGGCTCAAGCAGTCCGACGGTTACGAGTATGCCATCTACCTGTACGGGGGCAACGGTGCCGTTACCGGCAATACGATTACCGGCTACGACAGCACGACCCAACGCGCATTCAGCAGCGCAGGTATTGCGGTCATCGGCTTTTATGCGGCGAACTACAATATCTCGGACAATCGACTCGCTTACAATGAAAGCGGAATCGACGTTACGCTCACTTGGACGCCGTGGTCGTCGAACAGAGCGGTTACCGTCAACGGCATCTCGCTAGCCGACAGCGAAGACGCTTTTGCAATGGGCGAGGCGCTGAGAAAAGCGAACCTGCAGGACTATGTATCGGTATCGCTCGATCAGACGGATGAAGTGGAGCTGACCAGCTCCGAGGATCAAACGTTGTATTATCCCGTGCTCGGAGGGTACCGCGCTCCGTTCCTGGCTTTGGGAGAGATCGCGGAAGGTTCGGCGAAAGTTCGTTTCCCCGCAGATTCCCTCAGCCGGGATGTGCTGAACGCCGCCGAAGCCATCGAACTGGAGCAGCGTGCGGTCGGTCAGACGAACTGGAGCGCCTTGAACGAAGAAATGGACGGCACGACGCAGGAGGTCGTTCTCCCCTTCGATTCCAACCAGCCCTACGAGGTTCGTATTAAGCTGACGCATAAGAGCCACGAGGATGCCGGAGCGAGCCCAAGGACGCTGGTTACCTACTCGAACCCGGTAACCGTGGCGCTTGAGCCGAAAGTTGTGACTTACTTGCCGTCGCTTCAGGCAACCAATGTACCGGTAAATACCCAATTGGCCCTTGTCTTCGATAAAGCGGTAACGGCAGTTGCGGGCAAAACCATCATGATCAAAAAAACCGCGGATCATTCCGTTGTGGACACGATCGATGCGGGCGACACGACGAAAGTGGCGGTGAACGGGGAACGAGTGAATATGACCCTTCCGCAACGATTGCAATATTCCACCAATTATTATGTTACGATTCAGCCAGGCGCTTTTCAGGATGGATACGGAGTAGGTCATGCAGGATTGTTGAATGCTTCTTGGTCGTTCAAGACGGCGGCGCAGCCAACGTCACCGTCGTCTTCATCCGTCCCGGCCGCCCCGATCTCTCCTAAGCAAGAAGGGATTGACGTGCTTGTCAACGGCAAGGCGGAAAGCGCTGGAACGGCCAGTGTGACGAATGTTAACGGTCAGAAGAAGACGGCAATCTCCGTGGATGAAGGAAAAATTATGGAACGGCTGGAGCAGGAAGGCAACGGTGCGACAATTACCGTTCCGGTCAAGCTGGAGACGGACGTACTGGACAGCCACTTTAACGGACGGCTTATGCAGAGCATGGCGAGACGGCAAGCGACGATTGAAATTCAGACCGCGGACGCCATCTACCGATTGCCGGCCGAATGGATTGGCATAGCGGATATTTCAAAGCAGCTCGGGGCAGCAGGTGCGCTAGAGCAAATCAGCGTTGGTTTGGAAATCGCCAAGCCGACGGCGGAGGCAGCCAGCGCTATCGAGCAGGCGGTGAAAAGGGCGGGAACAACGCTAGTTGCCGCTCCGATGATTTTCCGTGTCTATGCTTCCTATAACGGAAAAGAAATCGAAATCGACAGCTTTGAGCATTATGTGGAGCGTCTGATTGCACTTCCTGCCGGCGTTGAGGCCAGCCGAATCACGACCGGTGTAGTGGCTGAATCGGACGGTAAGATCCGTCATGTGCCGACAAAGGTCGTAAGCGTGGGGAGTAAGGATTACGCGCAAATTCACAGCTTGACGAATAGTTCTTATGCGGTAGTCTGGAATCCTATTGCATTTGCGGACGTGGCATCTCATTGGTCGAAAGCGTCCGTCAATAATATGGGTTCCCGTATGGTCGTGCAAGGCGACTCCGAGGGCTTGTTCCATCCCGACCGTTCAATTACGCGCGCGGAGTTTGCCGCGATTGTCGTGCGTGGGCTGGGCTTGCCGCTAGAAGAGTCGAAGTCGTCGTTCGAGGATGTCACAAAGAGCGTATGGTACAGCCGCCTCATACAAACGGCGGTCGCATATGATCTGATCGCCGGATTTCCCGACGGAACCTTCCGTCCGAATGATCCGATTTCGCGCGAACAGGCTATGAGTATTCTAGCCAAAGCAATGAAATGGACAGGTCTGAAGTCCGCAGCAGCGAAGAAGCCGGAGGACGTTCTCGGCGTTTATGAGGATGCTTCGAAAGTATCTCCTTGGGCGGCGGCAGGCATTGCCGACTGTATTCAAACCGGCATCGTCACCGGAAGAGGCGCCGCAGAACTGGCTCCTCGCGACGACATGACGAGGGCAGAGGTTGCCTCCATAATCGAACGTTTGCTTAAAGCTTCAAAACTGATCTAGCAACAGAGCGCCAGAGAGCCGAACAGTCGCGTATGCGGACGTTCGGCTCTTAATGTTCACATTATGAACATGGTTTTAACATGTGAGGTTCGGTATAATGGGAAACAGGCCTATTGCGCCAACTTTCACATGAAATCGGGGATATGCATGACCTTTCAAAGATATCGTTTGCTTGCTCTGTTGACCTGCATCGGCATGTTTCTCGTTTTGATCGCGGGAGTTCTCGTGACAAATACCGATTCCGGCCGCGGCTGCGGTACGGATTGGCCACTGTGTAACGGCAAATTCGTACCAGCTTATACGGTGGAGTCGATGGTTGAATATAGTCATCGTATGATTAGCGGCATCGTTGGGCTGCTCGTCGGAGCGACCTATTTGGTAACGCATTTCTGGAAGCCTGCGCGCCATCGCGAAAACCTGCTTTATGCAGGCGGGGCGCTGTTGTTTACAGTTATGCAGGCGATTCTCGGCGCGATGGCGGTCAAATGGGAGCAATCTTCGATCGTTATGGCGCTCCATTTCGGCATTTCGCTATTCGCCTTCACCTGCACCTGGCTGCTGTACAAGCTCGTCAAGCGTCAAGCCGCTGAGCAAAGCGGTCAAGCCGTTCCCTCCTCGCAGCATCGTCGGCCATCAGCTGCCGCGTCAATCTCGACAGGGCTGTACAAGGGCGTAGTCGCGGTTATCGTGTATTGCTACGGCGTCGTTTACCTCGGCGCGTTTATCCGCCATACGAGCTCCGGAGGGGCGTGCGAGGGATGGCCGCTATGTAACGGCGAGATCGTGCCCGAGCTATCCGGGTCGGTTGCAGTCGCGTTCGCGCACCGGATTGCCGCGCTGCTGCTGCTCGTGCTTATTGCTATTGTCGTGTTCTACGTTCGCAAAGCTGCCGGAGCCGGCTCGGAGCTGGCCTCCATCGGCAATAAGGCGCTTATTCTCGTCGTCCTGCAAATTTTTAGCGGAGGACTGCTCTCCTTCACTTTATCGAACGAAGACGCCTACGTATTTACCGGGCTGCTGCATACGGTTATTATTTCGGCGCTGTTCAGCGTACTGGTGTTGTTAGCCATTCGAATGCGGCAGACAATGAAACGATAGCTTGTTCGTACGAGGGACGGCGCAAAACCGGCGATTCGGTTGAGCGAGCCGTCTCTTTTGCGTTACAATGAGACAGGAAGGTTAGCCGATGCCAGGGCGTGTCAGAAAACCCGCTCAGGGGCATCTTTCACTGCCTTTTCACTCCCTGCTTCTCACTTTTGCTTGACGTACCTCCGGTACGCCTCCACAAAAGTTCTTTGCATGGAACGGAATTTCGGCAAAATCTGCTGCCTTCGAAGTATCAGACACGCCCTGGGGGGAGAGCCATTGCTAAGAGTTTTGTTCGGAGAATGGCCGCGCGAATGGTCGGGGAAGCCGCTAGAGACGGTCCGATCCATTGAAGCGTTCGCCCGGCGCTGCTCCGAGCTTGCGCGCGTTCGGCCGGAGGAAGCAAAGAAATACCGCACCTTCGCGATTTGGGCGGAAGGTTTGCTGCGCTCGATGGACGAGCTTGAGCAAAGCTGCTACGCAGCCAAAAAATACGCGCAGCAAATTAGCCATAGGCGGCTCGACGAGTTCACGGCCGAAGAGAAAATGAACTACGAGCGCCACGTTTATTTCGACAAAAACGCTTATATCCGTTACTTTTCCTTGCTGGACAAGTTGGGCACGCTGTTGAATCAACTGCTGGCGCTGCGAACCGAGCGGATTAAAGCCCGTTATTCGTATTTTACGATGCTGCGCAATATGAGACAAAACGGACTTCATTGGGAGCTGGTGAAGCCGTTGAATGAAATCAAGGAACGGCACCAAGGCGCGATGAGCCGTCTGCGCAGCCGCAGAAACATCGAGATCCATCAGATGAACGAGGAGCTGCGCGACGATCTCGCTCAGAGCCTTGCGAACAACGGAGCAGGCAGAACGCTCGAAAATTTGGGAGCCAACATGGAGGATCTGGATCAGGGCTGGGCCATGGTTCAAGGCTCGCTGCATGTCGCTTTTCGCTATGCGTGCGCGTATTTGCGCCGCATGGATTAAGCCTACAACGGGACGGAGGGGAACCGCGTGAAGCTGCTGGGCAAAACCGCGCTGATCACGGGCAGCGCCAAAGGTTTGGGACGACGCACCGCTCTGGAGCTGGCAGCCCATGGATGCGATGTAGCGATCAATTACGTGAACAGCCGGGACGAAGCCGAACGGTTAGTTGAAGAAATCGGGGCTTTGGGACGCAAGGCGTACGCGATTCAAGCGAACATCGCGATCGCCAACGATTCGGAGCGCCTTGTGTCGGAGACGGAGAGAAGGCTCGGCGAGGTCGATATTCTCGTTAACAACGCCGGTCCGTTTATTCGGGAGCGACGTCTGTTCGCGGACTATTCAAAGGACGACATTCACGACCTGATGAACGGTAATCTCGTCGGCACGATGCTAATGGATCATCGGGTTCTGCCAGGGATGCGGGCCAGGCAGTGGGGGCGAATTATTCATTTCGGCTTCGGCCATGCTTCGGAGGCGAGATCCTGGCCGCATCGAGCCGTCTATGCGGCGGCCAAGGTCGGGCTCGTGTCGTTTACGAAGACGCTTGCAGTGGAAGAAGCCGCTAGCGGAATTACGGTGAACATGATCTGTCCCGGAGATATCCGCGGCGAGAATAAGGAGAAGAGCATTGCCGACGTAGCCGGGTTGATGGACGAGGAATCGCCCCGGGGCAGGCCGGGAAGCGGCGAGGATGTCGCGCGGATGATCGCATTCCTGTGCATGCCGGAATCGGATTTCATCACAGGCAATACGATTGACGTGTCTGGCGGACTGGACCCGATTCGCACGATGCTGAAGCGATGACAAAAGGTCCTGCCGATGGCAGGACCTTTCTAAACCTTCTGGCTTCGATGAAGGAAAATCAGAACACTTGAACGACTTCCTGAATGCCTTCGACTTCTTCCAGCAATGCGCGCTCGATTCCGGCTTTGAGCGTGATCGTGGAGCTTGGGCAACTGCCGCAAGCGCCCATCAGACGCAGCTTAACGATGCCGTCTTCGATGTCGACGAGTTCGACGTCTCCTCCGTCGCGTTGCAAGAACGGACGCAGCTTGTCAAGAACGTCGCTCACTTCGTCGTAAATGCTTGGAGCATTCGTACTCATGATCATCCACTCCTTTCATAGTCTATTATAGTACAAAAAGGGTTAATTTCAAACCGGCCATGTTTCGCATTTTTTGTCGAAGAGAGGAAGCGAATACAGATGAATATCGTGGAGTTTTGCGTCAGCAACGCTCATCATGGAACGGACGAGGTACTGAAAAAGCTGGAACAGCTCCCCGATGTCGAAGTGATCGAATACGGATGTCTCGGCAATTGCGGCGAATGCTACCTGTCCCCGTACGCCTTGGTGAACGGAGAGAGCGTCGTAGCCGAGTCGGCCGAGCAGTTGTACGACCTGGTGCTTGAGGCGCTTCGCCAGCAGGAGGAAGAGCGAAGCGCTCTAGACAAGCTGCTGGGCGATCTCTGATCGGACTTGTCCCGCAGATTAACCGAAATGGCGCTTGCTCTTCCACAGTACTCCGCTCTTGAGCATCCGCGGAATGCGACCGAGCAGCGGCGTCGCGCCCATTAAGCCGAAGCCGGCCTTCTTGCCGAGCGAGCCAAGCACGCCTTTGAGCTTGATTCCGCCCAGTCTCGGCTCTTTGCCGTGCCAACGGGCCCGGATGACCTCGGCGACCTGTTTGCCCTGCGCTCCCGCCAGCTGGGCGCTTGGAGAGAAGGGCTGGCTGGAACAATCGCCGATCACGAAAACATGGGCATAGTCGGGCAGCTCATGGTACTCGTTTACGACTAGACGCCCCTGAGGATCTTTCGGCAGCGAGATCCGCTGGACGAGGTCGACCGGCTGAATGCCGGCGGTCCACACGGTAACATCCGTCAAAATCGGCTCGGAACCGTTATGGATGACGCCTTGTTCCAGCGAGGTGATGCCGATGTGTGAACGCATCTCCACATGGTGCTGGTCGAACCAGGAAGCGACGTATTCCTGCAGCTTGCCGGGGAAAGCGGACAGGACGCTATTGCCCCGATCAAGGATGCGAATGTTGATGTCCGAGCGGCTTTCGCGCAGCTCGGCAGCAATCTCGACGCCGCTCAAGCCTCCGCCCACGATTGTCAGCTGGCCGTACGGGCGGATGTCGTTAATCTGCTGGAAGGTGCGGCGTGCTGCCGACAAAGACTGGACGCTGCACGTATAATCGACAGCACCCGGGATACCGTGATAATTATCCGTGCAGCCGAGCGCGATGACGAGAGAGTCGTAAGCGATCGGCTCCTGATTGGACACGTGCACGATTTGGCGATCCAGATCGACGTCGGTAATATTTCCGTAAATCATTTGCAGTTGCGGATGAACGGGATAGTTGACGCGCAGCTCCAGATCGGACACCGTTCCGGCCGCAAGAGCGTAATACTCCGTTTTCAACCCCTGATAGGGCATCCGTTCGACAAGAACAAGCTGCCGATCGGCGGGAATATGCTCCAACAACTCCTGCACGACCATCATTCCTCCGTACCCGCCGCCTAAAATAACGACCTTGCTCATAAACGCTCTCCTTTGATGTCGGTTCGCTTTAGTATGACACAGAAGAGCCCCCGTCTTACTCGACGGGGAACTCCCAATTACTCGTATACTTTGACTTCGTTGTAGAACGTATCGCGTTCCACCGGAATTCGGCCTGCGCCTTTAATGAGCCATACCAGGTCTTCGCGCGTAATGCCGTCCGGAGTTAATGCGCCAGCCGCATGGCTGATCTTCTCCCGGACGATCGTGCCGTGCGCATCGGAGGCACCCATCGTGAGCGCGACTTGCGTAAGCTGAGTGCCGATGTTGATGAAGTAGGCTTTAATATGTTGGATGTTATCCAGCATCAGACGGCTGATCGCGATCGCTTTAAGATCGTCGTAAGCGGAATTCCTGCGCCGGATGCTCGCTTTCGGGCTGATCGGCTGCATCGACAGCGGGATGAACACCTGGAAGCCGTTCGTCTCGTCCTGCAGGTCGCGAACGTGGATCATATGCTGCACACGCTCCTCTAACGACTCTACGGAGCCGTACAGCATCGTCGTATGCGTGCGCAAGCCGAGATTGTGCGCCGTGCGATGTACGTCCAAATACTGCTCGATATTCGCCTTGGTTACGCGCATTTTTTTCCGATACTGATCGGATAAAATTTCCGCGCCGCCTCCCGTCAACGTTTCCAGGCCGGCTTCGATAAGCCGCTCCAGCACTTGACGGTATGTCAGTCCGGAAATGCGGGAGAAGAAATCGATTTCGGCTGCCGTATAGGCCTTCATCGTTACGTTAGGATATTTTTCCTTCAGCGCGCGAATAGATTCTACATAATAGTCGAACGGTACATGAGGATTGTGGCCGCCGACGATATGGAATTCCCGGACGCCGGGATGAATGTGCTGCTCGACGTAATCGATCATTTCCTGAGGCGTTAGCGTATAGGAGCCCTCTTGTCCCTCGTCTTTACGGAAATTGCAAAAAGCGCAGCGCGCTTCGCATACATTCGTGAAGTAAAGACTCATGTTTTCGATGAAGTAGACCTTCTTGCCGTTCTTCCTTAGATTCACCTCGTTGGCCAATTGCCCGATCGTCAACAGGTCGTCGGAGCGATAGAGGAAAAGTCCGTCCTCAAGGGACAGACGTTGACCGTTCCGGACTTTATCGGCGATTTCCGCCATTTGGCGGTCAGGATGTGTCGTAACGAGAGTCATGGCATGCGCCTCCAGCCGTAATGAAATAAAAGTAGTGCGACAGGGATGTCGACTGTTTGTGAAAAAAATAACTTTCCAGAAAAACATATAAACCCAAATGTGAACAACCTGTAAACATTATAAACCTGAACCCCCCTTACGGCAACTGGAAATAGAAAAGGGTATAAACTAACGCAAAAAGGGGAATCAACTTGAATAATAAGAAAATTATGGTTATTGTAAAAATAAAATATCGAATAAGGCGGTGTGTTAATCTGAAACCGGATATTTTACCCCTTCACGAACTGGAAAAGCTAGAGGAAACCGAGAAAATCGAAACGCTGAGGCAGTACAGGGCGGCGTATACGATCAAGGATCTTAGCCAGGCCTGGAATTTGAACAATCCGATTCAATACTACATGTGGCTTAAAAAGCAGCACATTTACGAGCAGATTGTGCGTAAAGCGGATAAATTCGAGCCGTCCAAGGAATGGAAGAGAATGCAAGCGTCCGGAAGGCTGGACAGCGTCCGGAAGGACGTTCGCAGTCTTTCCGCCGATCAATTCCGCTATACACTGGACACGGAATCGGTTGGACAGGATTTGGCGCACGTTTTTAATCGATTGGCCGATTTTCTGCTTAACGAGAAAGGGCAATTCCGCTGCCGCATCGAATTGAAGGGGATCGCACACCAGCCTACGGGCGATGGATCTCTTGAGGCTTAGAGCTCTCTGGAGTATACTGAGGAAGAGAACAGTATCGTCTAGGGAGGGAAACCGACAATGATGAACATCAGCGAATCGGCTACAGAGAAAATACAGGAAATGCTTGCCGCGGAAGAAATTCCGAATTTGTTTCTGCGCATTGGAGTACAGGAAGGCGGATGCAGCGGCTTCTCATACGGCATGGGCTTCGACGATGAAATCAAAGAGGGCGACAGCGAAATGGAAGTTCGCGGCGTCAAAGTGGTCGTCGATAGCGAAAGCATGAAATACTTGCGCGGCTTGGAAATTGACTGGAAGGAATCCGCCATGGGCGGCGGTTTCACCATTCACAATCCGAACGCAACCGTCACTTGCGGCTGCGGCTCCTCGTTCCGTACGGCGAAGGAAGCGGGCAATCCTGCGGCTGAGCCTTGCTAATCGGGTAATTATAGGCGTTAGATTACGGCCTCCAAGACGATGTTAGTCTATGACTAATTCGTCTTGGAGGCCGTTTTTGCGCTGGATAACTGTGAGCATAAACAGACTTCCATTTCAACTACATTTCACGAGATTAAAAAGGACTTGTTTGTTTTGGTTGAAAAAGCTAATATTTGCTTAATATTCCCTAAGGAACTTTCCAAAAACTTTCGGTTTATGATAAGTTATAACAGGGCAAAGTTGGGAGTTGAGAAACCCCAATGAGAAAGGCGGAACCAAAAATGGAATTTCGGGAGAAGAGGTTAACGGCGCTGAAGCGCAATATCGAAAATCTGCGGAATGAAATGGTGCTTGCTTACGTAAAAAATGGGGATATGCGTCATGCGCAGGTATTGGAAATTTCCCAACTGCTGGACGAGGAACTGAACCGTTACGCGAAATGTCAGCAGCGTGCCAGAGCGGCGGCCAAAGCCGGACATAGATTCGTCTACCATTCTAGACGCAGCGAGAGCGTTACAGCCCGCAGATAAGCGCTGTACTCCAACTTCGTTATTATTTAGATTAGATGCCTGCCGATAATTGACATCGGCTTTTTTGGCGTTCCTTCGCAAATTGGGGCGAATTTCCGGCGTCATCCATCCAAGAACCTGTCCTTCGCGATGAGTATGTATAATCATACCCTCAGGGAAGGAGCCGTTATATGGAAGTCACGATTAGCAGGCAGTTAGCCAACAAGTGGGTGAAGACGAACGCTTTGCGCTCCAATTCCTATATCGCCAGACATATTCCGCCTTCGAGGCTGCTGAATGCGGCGAACTTGCGCAGGATGATCGCTGTTCACGGCATGGTTGTCATCAAACCGGTTCGCGGCGGCGGAGGAATCGGCGTCATGAAAATCGAGAAGCTCGGCTCGTCCTACAGACTTACGAATAAATCCAATAAAAGAACGTTTTCCTCATTCGAGAGATTGATGAAGGCTGTGAACTCCGCGCGTCTGAAGCGGACTTATTTGATTCAAAAAGGGATCCGGCTGGCGACAATCGGAGGCCGGCCGATCGATTACCGCGTGAAATATGTCAAAGAAAACGGAATATGGACGTATCGGTCGATGGTCGGGAGATTGGCGAGACGGGGCCTGTTCGTAACCAACCTGTGCCGCGGAGGCACTCAGATGACGGCAGCGCAAGGGATTCGCCGCTCGCTGTCGGCGAAGCTTGTCGGAAAGAAGAAGCGCGAAATGCGAAATTTGACGAAGGCGTCAACGGCGCTGCTTGAGAGTCGTTACCCGGGAATCGGACAGCTGGGTTACGATTACGCGATCGACCGAAAAGGACATATTTGGATGCTTGAAGTCAATACTCGACCGCAGTAAACGAAAATTATCGACAAAATTTTCTATAGAAGACGGTAATTAAATATTTTGCGGTTATGAAAGTTTTTTATTGGAAAATCGCCCAAAAACCTGTGTATAACTTCATCCACAATATACACACCGATATATCAAGGTTTTGAGGCAGATTTCAACAAAATACACACAACTTACTCACATTGCCTTGTGGATAATTGTCGGCTTGTCCCCCCTGCTCCAGGCATGCTATGATGCCTTCACAAACCTAAGGAGAGGGTGTGGGTCATGTTGCCGTTGTTAACCGATGAACTGTTGTTGGATGCTTATCGGAGCGCGCTGCGCATGCAACTGGACAGGGAATTCGTACGATTGCTACGAACGGAAATCCGGCGTAGGAAGCTGACGGTTCCCGAAGAAAGGGTTGTCTAGATATGCCATGCGGCAATTTCCACCGGAAATGCATATTGGCAGCCGACACAGCGAACGATGTGCCGGCAAGTCGTCCTTTCGGCAGTGGAAGGCTCCTCGAAGGAGACGAGCTCGGGCTCGTAGGGAGAATAGGGTCCGCTCCAATCGCTCGAACGACCTTCGTCTTCGGCGGCGGAACCGCAATTCGGACAAAAAATCTCTAGGGGGCTTAAAGCGTTGCAGATCGGACATATCAAACAGGGCATCCTCCTTAGGCCGGCAACAACCGGTTTTCCTAAGCTAGGATGCCCTTATTATAATTGTTTAAAAAGCGATGCCTAAGCGAACTTTATGATCCTTCAATGAAAGGTTTGCTTAAAATTTCATGTTGCTGCTGTGACCTGGAGACAGCTTGGCGTCCGGATCGATGTAGACTTTGGCATTGTTAATGGCCGTAGGCGCTTCGCCGAAACCGACGGCAATCAGCTTAAGCTTGCCGGGATAGGTCGTAATGTCGCCGGCGGCAAAGATGCCCGGAATGCTCGTCTCCATGCGGGAATCGACGACGATCGATCCGCCCTCTATGTCAAAGCCCCATTCCGCGATCGGGCCAAGCGAGCTCACAAAGCCGAAGTTAATGATTACCGCGTCGACCTCATGCTCGGTCGTTTCCCCGGATTTGACGTCGGTAAGCGTAACGCGGGAAATCGCGCCCTCTCCGTGCAGGCCGGTGATTTCCGTCGGCGTGACAACTTTAACGCTGGAGCGCTGAAGCAGCTCGACGCTGTGCTCGTGAGCGCGGAACTTGTCCCGACGATGAACGAGGGTCACCTGTTCGGCGATTGGCTCAAGCATGAGCGCCCAATCCAGCGCAGAATCGCCCCCTCCGCTAATCAGCACTTTCTGCCCGCGGAACTTTTCCAGATCGCTGACGAAATAGTGCAGGTTCGCTTTCTCGAAAGCGGCTGCCTCAGGCAGCTCCAGCTTGCGCGGCTCGAACGCTCCAACGCCCGCGGCAATAATGACGGCGCGTGCATGGTGAACCCCTTTATCGGTAACAATTTCAAAGAGGCGTTCCTCAAGCTTGGTCAGTTGGGCTACTTTTTCTTCCAAACAAACGTTGGGTTTGAAAAGCTCCAACTGAGCCTTCAAGTTATCGACGAGTCCTTGGGCGGTCACCTTCGGAAATCCCGCGACATCATATATATATTTCTCGGGATACAGTGCGGCAAGCTGGCCTCCGAGCTGAGGCATGCTCTCGATCAGACTGACGGACATCCGTCTCATACCGCCGTAGAAGGCTGCAAACAGGCCTGCAGGTCCTCCGCCGATAATCGCGACGTCCACGATTGACGTATTACTGGAATTCAAAATGCGACACCTCCGTGTTTTGATGCCGATAGTAGCAGCTTGCTACTAAACGCTTCAATTATAAACTTGTCGACTAAGAGAAGAAAGCTTTTTGTACAAATGTCCAAATATATTCATGAAAAAGAACCTTGAAAATTGTTGGAAAAGCCGATATGATCAACTATAGAATTTCGTTAAGTGGATTAACGAAAGGGATTGTGTAATTTTTCACAAACTAACCACACAAAAGGATTGGATGGGATCATCAATGAGCAGTATACCTAAGATCGTCATTCTGGGCGCAGGCTACGGCGGTGTTTTGACTTCGCTTCGTCTGCAGAAGGAATTGAATTATAATGAAGCGGATGTCACTCTGGTCAACAAGCATGATTATCATTACATTACGACGCACCTGCACATGCCTGCCGCAGGAACGGACAATCCGGAGAATGCCCGCGTCAACATCTCCAAGTTGATCGACGAGTTCAAGATCGACTTCGTCAAATCGACGGTTGTACAAATCCGTCCTCAGGATCGCAAGGTCATTCTGGAAGACGGAACGCTTTCTTACGATTATTTGATCATCGGTCTTGGCGGCGAGCCGGAAACGTTCGGCATTCCGGGAATGATCGAGCATGCGTTCAACATTCGCAGCATCAACTCCGTTCGCCTCATTCGCGAGCATATCGAATATCAATTCGCGCGCTTTAAGCGCGAGCCTCACCGCACGGACTATTTGACGTTTGTCGTCGGCGGCGCGGGCTTTACGGGCATCGAGTTCCTCGGCGAGCTGGCCGACCGCATTCCCGAGCTGTGCAAGCAGTTCGACGTCGATCAATCGCTCGTTAAGATCGTTAACGTCGAAGCGGCTCCGACTGCGCTTCCGGGCTTCGATCCGGAGCTGGTCGAGTATGCGATGCAAGTGCTGCAGAAGAAAGGCGTTACGTTCCGCATCGGCACGGCTGTTAAGGAGTGCACGGCGGACGGCGTTATCGTCGGCGAAGGCGAAGAGATCAAGTCGCAGACGGTCATTTGGACGGGTGGCGTTCGCGGTAACCGTCTGATCGAAGAAGCCGGCATCGAGACGATGAGAGGCCGCGTTAAGGTCGACGAATTCCTGCGCGCTCCTGGCCATGAGAACATCTTCGTACTGGGAGACAACTCGCTGGTATTCAACCCGGAAAACGAGCGTCCGTACCCGCCGACAGCGCAAATCGCGATGCAGCAGGGCGTCAACTGCGCGCACAACCTGGTCGCATCGATTCGCAATCAGCCGCTCAAGTCCTTCGCGTTCTCGAACAAAGGCGCGGTAGCATCGCTCGGCAAAGGCGAGGCGATCGGTCTTGCGTTCGGCAAGAAGTACAAAGGTCGTACGGCGTCGTGGCTGAAGAAGCTGATCGACATTCGATATCTGTTCATCATCGGCGGTATTCCGCTTGTGCTGCGCAAAGGTAAATTCCTGTAATGAGACACTGCAGCGTGCAAGTGCGGGGCCTGTTGACGCGAGACGAACTGGACCGTTACAACGCGCTGATGGAAGTCGGCTCTTATCTGGAGACGCAGAAGCGCTACGATCTCGTCGCCACGGTGCAAGCCGAAGTGGATCTGCTCATTCAGCCGGGCATTGAACGGTTGAAGGAGAAAGGACGCGCGAGAGACCGGATGACGCAGGAGTATTTGGAAGAGAAGCGTCGCGCCGAGTGGGAAGCCCAGATGAGCGCACTGGAAGAAGACGATTAATCGAACGGCCGGATCGGGCCGCTCTCCGCGGAAGCGGGAGCGGTCGCGATCCGGTTTTTGCATTTTGGCGGCTATGCTTGTCTTTGTTTCAGTGTACAATAAGAAGGAGAAGTAATTTATAGGGTGAACCAAAGGCTTCGATGAGATGTCCCCAGCGGAATGGAGAAAGGGAATGACAAGGGAGGAACAGAAATGCCTGGAAGAACGGAGAAAGACTCGATCGGAAGCAAGGAAGTGCCGGAAGAGGTGTATTACGGAATTCAGACTTTGCGCGCGGTGGAAAATTTTCCGATTACAGGAGTGCCGGTTCATCCCGAGCTGGTCGTTGCGCTCGCCCATGTGAAGAAAGCGGCCGCTCAAGCGAACATGCAGCTCAAAAGATTGCCGGCGCAGATCGGACAAGCGATCGTGCAGGCGGCGGAGGAAGTTGCGCGAGGCGATCTGTCCGACCAATTTATCGTCGACTCGATTCAAGGCGGCGCGGGAACCTCCATTAATATGAATATGAACGAAGTGCTGGCCAATCGGGCGCTTGAACTGATGGGGCGAGCGAAAGGCGACTATTTTCACTGCAGTCCGAACAACCATGTCAATATGTCGCAATCGACGAACGATGCGATTCCGACTGCGCTTCGCATCGCGGCTCATCGCTTGACCGATCAGCTCTTGGATACGATGGAAGAGGTGCGCCAAGGATTCGTTCGCAAGGAAGCGGAATTTGACGATGTGATCAAAATGGGCAGAACCCATTTGCAGGATGCGGTTCCGATTCGCATGGGCCAGGAGTTTGGCGCATATTCGAAGGTGCTGCAGCGGGACATGGGACGCATCCGCCGGGCTTCCGAGGGTTTGCTTTCGGTGAATATGGGCGCGACGGCGGTGGGCACCGGACTGAACGCAACGCCGGAATATATTCGGCTTGTCGTGGACAATATGGCGGACGAGTTGGATATCCCGATCCGTTCCGCTCCCGATCTCGTCGACGCGACCCAGAACACGGACGCCTACACGGAGCTGTCCGCCGCGCTTAAAGTATGTGCCGTCAATTTGTCGAAAATCTGCAACGATATTCGCATGATGGCGTCCGGCCCGCATGTCGGCTTAAATGAAATTTTGCTGCCGCCGAGACAGCCGGGTTCTTCAATTATGCCGGGCAAAGTGAATCCGGTTATGGCCGAGGTCGTGAACCAGGTGGCTTTCCAGGTGATGGGCAACGATCATACGATCTGTATGGCTTCCGAGGCGGGGCAATTCGAGTTGAACGTCATGGGACCGGTCATCGCCTTTAATTTGTTGCAATCGCTACAAGTGCTGCAGCGATCGCTCGACGTCTTTAACCGCTACGCGCTGGAGGGGATGGAGGCGAATCGGGCCAAATGCAAGGCGTACGTGGACAGAAGCTTCGGCATCGTCACGGCGCTGAACCCGCATCTCGGTTACGATGTGGCGGCTCAGTTGGTCAAGGAAGCGACGAAGACGGGCATGACGATCAAGGAGCTGATCCTGGAGAAGGGCTTGCTGACGCAGGAGGAAATGGACGAAATTCTCGATCCGATCCAGATGACGACGCCGGGGATCGCCGGAGAGCATCTGCTGAAGGAGCAGCTTTAAGAAAGTTCGCGCTATCCCGAAAAAGGGGAGATGGCGCGAACTTTTTTTGGCGATTCGGAAGGAAGCCCGACTGCAACTTCGGACTTCCTAATTAAATCTGCTGAGAATCAGTTCCCGGAGCTTCTAGGCAACAAGGTCTCGAACGCTTCTTCCGTCAACAGATTGCCGACGAAGAACGAGCCGAACTCGCCGTAACGCGCGCTGACTTCGTCGAATCTCATCTCGTAGACGAGCTTCTTGAACTGCAAAGCGTCGTCGGAGAACAGGGTGACGCCCCATTCCCAATCGTCGAAGCCTACCGAGCCGGAGATGATTTGCTTGACCTTGCCGGCATAGCCGCGGCCGATCATGCCATGGCTTCTCATCAGCGTCTTGCGCTCTTCCATCGGCAGCATGTACCAGTTGTCCTCCAGGTTGCGCTTCTTGTTCATCGGGTAGAAGCAAATATGCTTGCTCTTAGGCAGGATCGGCTTCAAGCGCGCGACAATTTCTGGCACCTGCATCGGATCCACGCCTGGAGTACCCATATAGTTGCTCAACTCTACGACGCTGACGTAGGAGTAAGCTTTCACGGTATAACGGGCAAAGCTCGAGCGGTTGAACGCGTTCTCGATCTCGTTCAGCTCCTCCAGCGTCTCCCGCAGATGCATCAGAATGAAGTCGGCCTTCTGTCCGACGATCGAATAGAAGGCGTAGCTGCCTTCCTTGCGCTCTTCCGTCGCCGTCCATTCGGCGCGCAGCTTCGCAAGTTCGTCCAGCGCGGTTTTTTGTTCCTCGGAGGTCGCGGCGTTCCAGGCTTGCCAGTCGATCGTGCGCAGGTCGTGCAGCACATACCATCCATCCAATGTTTGAGCGGCTTCGCTCATCGGTCATCTCTCCTTGTCCAAGCTGTTTATTCCATTGTAGCCCAAGCGGAGAGCGAGGGGCAAACGCCGAAGACTCGTAAATCGAAGGAAAACGTTGTTTTCGGCTTTTTGTTCACAGCTCATTCACACGCACCGCGTTGACTGCGGACCGAGCAGCTTGTAAACTGGAAAAGAGTCTGATTTTGTGGAGGTTTGCGTAATGATCGGTGGAGTCCTTGGCGGCGTCTTGTTCGGAATTATCGGCTCGCTGCTCTGTCTGGTGCTCTTCTTCGGCATTGGCTTTATTTTGAACATGCTGATCAAGACGACCTGGTTTCCGTTGTGGCTGTTTGTGATCGTTGTCATTCCGCTCGGCATTTGGCAGCTGTGGCAAGAGGATTTGACCGTCACCGAAAATATACAATCGCTGCTTGTGTCCGATACGATTCTGATCGTGGCCGGCGCCGTCGGTGCGTACTTAAGCGGTTGGGCGATTCGCGCGCTGCGGCGCGGCGGATACAAAATGTTCTAGACCGCGGCTTAAAGCCAAGTCGCGCGAAGGCGGGGGGAGTCGCATGCTCCGATTATCGGAAATGTTGAAAATGGCGAAGTACGCGCTCGTGGGCGGGTTGAACACGGGTGTGGATTTCGCCGTTTTTTGTGCTTTGATTTACGGGTTGGGAATGTCGACTGCGGGAGCGCAGGTCCTATCTTATCTAGCGGGAACTGCGAACAGTTATTTGCTGAACCGCTACTGGACGTTCGGGGTGCGGGGACAGAAAAACGCGGCGGAGTTGGTTCGCTTCGTTGCGGTTAACGTCGTGTCGTTCGCCGCGGCTACGGCTGCGCTGCTAGGGCTCGAATACGCGGGACTGGAAGCGGCGCTAGCCAAGGCGATCTCCGTATTCGTTTCACTTGCGGTGAACTATGCGGGATATCGACTATGGGTATTCGGCGGCAAGGAACGCCAGCGAATCGGCGAGCCCGAAGCTTGATTTATATGTTACAATAGTAGGATCATCACTTTGAAGAAAAGAGTGTCGATCCCGCAATGCGCGTGTCGAATTTAATGGAATTTACGGAAAATCATCGCTTTATCGTCCGCAGAGATTTTGCGCTCAGCGGCCTGGATCGGAAGGCGCTCGTCGGCTTTTATCAGCCGATGGCGGGGGCCGTTTCGGCCGCTTTCTACCAGCTGCTCTATCACCAAATCGCCGAAGATGCATCCGGAATATCGACTCCCGAGTCCCAGCGCAAGCTGTTTCTGGGGCTGGGAATCGAGCTGAACGCAGGCGGCCGCCAGGCGGTCGTCGAAGCGGCCTCGCGACTGGAAGCGATCGGCTTGCTGCAGGTTTACCGCCATCATAATCCGCTGTCCGAGGAGACGCTGTACGAGTATGCGCTGATTGCGCCGCTCAGTCCGGCCGAGTTTTTCGCGAGCGAGCATCTAACGCTGCTGCTGTGCGACAAAATCGGCAAAAGCGCGCTGCTGGAGCTGCGCGACGGGTTTGCGCCCGAGCCGCCGCCCGAGCTGGCGCGTTTCGTTAACCGCGAGGAGGCGACGGTGCACTTCTCGGAAATATTTCGCATCAGCCCCGGCCTTGTCGATCCGGAGCTGGAAGCGGGCTGGTCCGAGAGCGCCGTCGCGAAGGAGCAGAAAGCTTCCCAGCCTGCGGAGCGAATACGCCATAGCGAAATGCTGCTGCGTTTTCCGCGCGGATCGGCGAACCGGGTGTTCGTCGAGCGGCTGAATCGAGCGCCGCAGGCCATGGCGCAGATCAATTATTTGGCTTACAAATACGATTTGGAAGTGCCGGAGATTTGTCGTTTGCTCGACGAGGACGGCATGTTCCGTCACGACGGCACGCTGCAATGGGACGACCTGCAGCATCGGGCCAATCTGATGTACAGGCAGGATCGCAAGCGCGCGGAAGAGCGGGAGCGGTTTCTCGCCCGAGGCGATGAACGAACGGGGAGCCTTACAGGGGACGAGTCCGTCGCAATTCCGCCTTCCCTGCTGCTCGACATTCCCGAGCGGTTTCAGGAGAGTATTGCGGTGGAGCGGTATAACGAAATGCTGCGCCGGGAGCCGTATACCCGGATGCTGGCGCGGTTCTTTCCGGGGGAAGTGCCGGACAACTTCGTGCGCGTATTCGAGCGCATTGATTTGAGCTACAAGCTGCCCGAGCCGGTCATCAACGTGCTGATCCATTATGTTTTCTCGCTGGGACGGGCGCAGCGGCTGACGAAATCGTTCGTCGACGCGATCGCGTCGAACATGCTGGCCAAAGGCATCGATACGATCGAGAAGGCGATCCTGTACATTCGCGAGCAGGAGAAGCTGAACGAAGCGCTAGACCGCAAAAACCGCGGAGACGATTCTGCCCGCGCGGCAGTATCGGGCGGACGCGGCGGCGGAAGGCGGAAGCCTGCGATGTCGGTCGTTAAAGATTCGGGGACGGCGGACGAGGTGACTCCCGAGGAGCTGGAGCGGATGCTTGCTCGCGCGAGGGAGCGGAAGAGCAAAAAATGACGCCGGTAAGGAGCTGCGACGAAATTAGCAGTAATTTATTTTGACGCAGTCTCTAGGCGGCAGATGAGGAGGCGCGGACAATGGAATCATTGAAGGACGCTTTGCGCCGGCTGCCGTTCGGTCCGCAGTCGGGGCAAGGACGGGACATCGCCGAACAGGTGCTTGCCGACCCTCTGGTGGTCGATCTGCGCAGCCGCTACCCTGAGCTTGACGACCAGGTGCTGCGGCTTAACTTGAACCGGCTATACCAGATGACTAAGGAAGCGCGTAATTGCCGGGCTTGCCCCGGACTCGAGGCTTGTCCGAACGACATGCAGGGGCACTCCACCGGCATATCGTGCGAAAGCTTAAACGGCCGCTGGCAAATCAACGATTACAAAACGCCTTGCTCCAAATGGATCGCATTCGAGGGCCAGGAACGCATTCGCCGCAGAGTGACGAGCCTGTATTTGGACAATTCCGAGCTGGGGCAGTATTACGACGAAGAAGAGATGATGCGCTTAGACCCGAATCGCGCTGTGGCCGTAGATCAGCTTCAGGAGTATGCCGACGGCGCGGAGGAATCGGGATTGCCGAAGCGCGGCTTATATCTTCAGGGCGATTTCGGCACCGGAAAAACGTATCTCGCCGGCTATCTGCTGCATCGCTTGGCCAAAAAAGGCTTCTCCGGCGTCATCGTCTACATGCCGGACTTCGTCGAAGACGCTAAGGCGCTGATGTTCGAGCCGCAGAAGCTAAAAGAGACGGTTACGCTGATGAAAGAGGCGGATTTGCTCGTCTTCGACGACATCGGCGCGGAAAATTTGACGCCATGGGTTCGCGACCACGTGTTGGGTGCGATACTCAACCATCGGATGAACCGCAAGCCGACCTTTTACACGTCCAATCACGCCCTCGAGGATCTCGAGAAGCATTTCAGCTTCACGCACAAGGAAGGCGAAGAGATGCACAAGGGACAACGATTGATGGACCGCATTCGTCCGTTCGTCGACATCATCCATGTTCGGGGACGCAATCATCGCGGCTCCGGGAAATGAAAAAGAAGCTCGCGGACGGTGCTTCGGTATCGTTGGGCACCGAGCTGCCGGTGGATTTGCAGCCTTGGGAATATCGGATTTATACGGCTTCTATTCGTCAATAAGGTGAAAAGTGGCCTTTCTTTCGACGTTAAAATACGTCGGAGAGAGGCTACTTTTTTTCATTATGGATTTATTAGTTTTTTTTATAGACACTTATTGACAATCGACTTGTCGCCCTGTTAAGATTTCTCCAATACCAAGTAAATATATATGAATTACTTGGTATATGCGAATTATTAGGTAAAGGACGACTCGCAAACAGCACAAAGTTGGCGGATCTCTGGATGCCGAGATCGTTCCCGAGCGGCCGGAATGGCCATCCGGCGCGACGGGAGCGCAAAAATGACATTGGTTGGGGTGGATAAACATGAAAACATTGAAAAATCTCCAATTCGTACTTATTGCGGCATTGATCGTAACCGTATTGACTGCATGCGGCGCCAAAAACAATAGCGGCGAGCCGTCCAAAGCGGCATCGCCAAGTACGCCGGCCGCAAGCGGCTCGCCGAGCGCTTCGGCTCACGCCGAGCCGTCGAAGGAAGCTCCGAAGGACATCGAGCTGCTTAACGTATCCTACGATCCGACTCGCGAGCTATATGAAGAATTCAACAAGAGCTTCGCTGAATATTGGAAGCAGAAGACCGGGGGCAACATTACGATCAAGCAATCCCATGGCGGCTCGGGCAAGCAGGCCCGCTCGGTCATCGACGGATTGGAGGCTGACGTCGTTACGCTCGCGCTCGGCTTCGACATCGATGCGCTAGTGGAGCCGAGCTTGATCAAGTCCGATTGGCAGAAGACTTTCGAGCAGAACAGCACTCCGTACACATCGACCATCGTTTTCCTCGTGCGCAAAGGCAATCCGAAAGGGATCAAGGACTGGGACGATCTGATCAAGGACGGCATTCATGTCATTACCCCGAATCCGAAAACGTCGGGCGGAGCGCGCTGGAACTACTTGGCCGCATGGGGCTACGCGACGAAGACGCTTGGCTACGACGAAACGCAGACGCTCGATTTTCTGAAAAAACTGTTCAAAAACGTGCCGGTGCTGGACACGGGAGCCCGCGGATCGACGACGACATTCGTGGAGAAAGGGATTGGCGACGTGCTGCTGGCGTGGGAAAACGAGGCGTACTTGGCTCTGAAGGAATTCGGAGACGACTACGAGATCGTGACGCCGTCGCTGAGCATTCTGGCGGAGCCTCCGGTAGCGATCGTCGACAAGAACGTCGATAAGAGAGGCACGCGCGAAGCGGCTACGGAATATCTCCAATACTTGTACACCGAGCAGGGCCAAGAGATCGCGGCGAAAAACTTCTATCGCCCTCGCCTGCAATCGGTGGCCGACAAATACAAAGACCAGTTCGGCCAGCTTAATTTGCTGACGATCGACCAGGATTTCGGCGGCTGGAACGAAGCGCAAACGAAGCATTTCTCCGACGGAGGCACGTTCGACCAAATTTATACGCCGGGTTCCTAACCAAGGGCCGGCAGGAGGTTAGCGCGTCAACATGATCCGATTAAGAAAAAACGAGCGGATATTGCCCGGATTTTCCCTTACTTTGGGCTTTACGGTTCTTTATCTCAGCTTGATCGTACTGCTCCCGTTGGCGGCATTGGCGATCAAATCCGCGGATCTGTCGCTGGCGCAATGGTGGAATACCGTCTCCGATCCGCGCGTCGTCGCCTCCTACAGGTTAAGCTTAACGACCGCATTCATCGCAGCGCTCGTCAACTTCGTGTTCGGTTTGCTGCTGGCCTGGGTACTCGTGCGCTACGAGTTCCCCGGCAAGCGCATCATAGACGGGCTGATCGATTTGCCGTTCGCGCTGCCGACGGCGGTCGCGGGCATCGCGCTTACGACCATCTATGCGCCCAAAGGCTGGATCGGCTCCTTGCTGGAGCCTCTGGGCGTCAAGGTCGCGTATACGCCAATCGGCATTACGATCGCGCTGATTTTTATCGGCATTCCCTTCGTCGTGAGAACGGTTCAGCCCGTGCTTCAGGATTTGGAGGCCGATATGGAGGAAGCGGCGGTTATGCTGGGTTCGTACCGTTTCCGCATTTTCCGCAAAGTGATTTTGCCGGATTTGATTCCTCCGCTGCTGACGGGCTTCGCTCTGGCGTTCGCGCGCGGCATCGGGGAGTACGGCTCGGTCGTGTTCATCTCCGGCAACATGCCGATGAAGACGGAGATCGCTCCGCTTCTAATCATTACGAAGCTGGAGCAATACCAGTACGCGCAAGCGGCGGCGATTGCCGTCGTGCTGCTGCTGATCTCCTTTGCTCTGCTGCTGGTCATTAATATTTTGCAAAGGTGGAGCAATCGCCGCCTTCGCGCCGTGAAGGGGGGCTGAGCGGATGGCGGGTATCGTTACGAATCCGCGGGCTGCGAAAAAACAGGCGGCGAAGCCGCATCTGTCGGAGCCGAAAGCCGTGAAGTACGCGCTAATCGGCGTTGCGCTGCTGTTCCTCGCCCTGATCGTGCTGCTGCCGATGGCGGCGGTACTGGCCGAGGCGTTCCGCAAAGGCTGGGCTGCTTATTTAAGCGCTTTGTCCGACCCGGACGCGATGTCGGCTTTACGCCTAACCGTGATTACCGCGCTGATCGCCGTGCCGCTGAATACGATATTCGGGCTGGCGGCGGCATGGGCGATTACGAAGTTCAAGTTTCGCGGCAAAAATTTGCTCGTTACGCTGATCGACCTTCCGTTCGCCGTGTCGCCGATCGTGAGCGGTCTGATCTATGTGCTGCTGTTCGGCGCGCAGGGGTTGCTCGGGCCTTGGCTCAGCGAGCATGATATCCATATTATTTTCGCCACGCCGGGGATTGTGATCGCCACGATGTTCGTTACATTCCCGTTCGTCGCCCGCGAGCTGATCCCGCTTATGGAGACGCAGGGCGTCACGGACGAAGAAGCGGCTGTCAGCCTCGGAGCGAAGGGCTGGCGGGTATTTTTCAAGGTAACGTTGCCGAATATCAAGTGGGGTTTGCTGTATGGCATGATCCTGTGCAATGCGAGAGCGATGGGCGAGTTCGGCGCGGTGTCGGTCGTCTCCGGACATATTCGGGGCGAGACGAATACGCTGCCGCTGCACATCGAAATTTTGTACAACGAGTATCAGTTCAGCGCCGCCTTCGCCGTCGCCTCTCTGCTCATGGTGCTGGCTGTCGTCACGCTTATCGTCAAATCCATTCTGGAAAGCCGCATGAACTCAGAATAGCCCGCTAATGGCTTCGCTCCATTTGGTTCAACTTATATTGAGCAATAGACCTAACGAAACGGAGGAACGAAAATGGCTAAACCGCTGGAGGTAGACGAACGCTGGCTGGGGCGGATCGCCGAGCAGGTGAACGGATTGGAATACGGCGAGGTGAACATCGTTGTTCATGACGGAAGAATCGTGCAGATTGAGCGCAAGGAACGCAAGCGTTATGACGACCCCTCTCGCAGCGTGCCGAAGCAGGTGCAGAGGGAACCCTACAAACAAGCCTAACGGCTTGTATACCAGTTTATAGAATGACGGCGTCAGAGAATTCGTCCTGGCGTCGTCTTATTGCGTTATAGTAAAGTAAATACAATTCGTCGATTGGGAGGGAGTTTACAGCTGAGATTACGATTATTTAGCTTATGTATTCTGTTCCTTTCTATGCTGATAGGCTGCTCTAAGCAGCCGGAGCCGGTCGCCAATGACTATGACAGCAGCCTTGTTCCGGTGCAAGTCCAATTTAACGGCACGGTTTACCGGACGACATCCGAAACGGCGGCATGTACAGAGGAAATCGGAAAGGGATACGCATTATCGGAGGAAGGCAAGGTTTTAGAACGGATCTATTGGCGAGTGTTTCAAGAAGCCGATGGGAGAATTGCGGTAAAATCGGCAAGTACCTGTTACATTTTTACGGAATAGCGCATGAAGGAATTCATCCAAGGGAACAAGGAACTTTCTTGAAAGGAGGTCACACATGGAAAATCATAATGCGCCAACTTTAGAAACAGAACGATTGATATTAAGAAAATTCACTGAAAATGACATAGAAGCTCTATTTGATATCTATAAAGATGAAGAAGTGAATACCTTTTTGCCATGGTTTCCTTTGAAATCGTTGGAAGAAGCCGAAAAGTTTTTCAAAGACAAATATATCGAAGCCTACAAGCAATCAAAAGGATATAAATATGCAATTTGCTTAAAAGCAGATAATATCCCAATAGGTTATGTAAATGTGAGCATTGAGGAGAACCACGATTTAGGGTACGGGTTGAGAAAAGAATTTTGGCATAAAGGGATTGTAACAGAAGCATGCAGAGCTGTTGTTAAACAGGTAAAAAAAGATGGATTCCTGTATATCACGGCTACCCACGATATTAATAATCCTCGCAGTGGCGAAGTAATGAAGCAGTTAGGCATGAGCTATAAATATACCTTTGAAGAACAATGGCAGCCTAAAGATATACGGGTTACATTCCGAATGTATCAATTAAACTTTGACGGGCAAAACGTTCGGGTGTATAAAGAATACTGGAATAAATATGCTGTTCATTTTATAGAAAGTGACATATAAGAGGATTGATAAGAATCTCAATACAAAGGGGCCGCCCGTTGGGCAGCCCCTTGCTCGTTGTTTTCGCAAATTAAGAAATGATGAATTTAACGACAACCGCGACAGTGAACACGATGAACATGAAGCCGAACATCACTCCAAAACCCGTCGCTACGTCGAACAGATCGTCGCGCGGCTCTTCGTTGATATGCTGGCGCGGATCGGTAACATTTGCATTTGCCATTGATAAGCCTCCTGA
This sequence comes from Cohnella sp. LGH, assembly GCF_017671885.1. Taxonomy (NCBI): domain Bacteria; kingdom Bacillati; phylum Bacillota; class Bacilli; order Caryophanales; family Paenibacillaceae; genus Cohnella; species Cohnella sp. LGH. The sequence goes on along the minus strand of NZ_CP072117.1, from coordinate 4,683,279 downwards.
CACGCATTCGATAGTTACAGTATACCCAACATCGCTTTTTGTTGTAAAGTGTTCCCCCGAACGAACGGTGACAAGTTTGCGACAACGGAAAAACGGATAAGGCGATACGGCGTGCGAATGTGCTACAATGGGAGGAACGGGTGTTCTATCCGGACATCAGAAGGAGGTACGTTTGTTGGACATCCTGGACGCTGCCGCAAGTCGGGACAAGGCGATGGAAAACATTCGCAACAAGCTGGCGCTGCTTCCCGATCAGCCCGGCTGCTATTTGATGAAAAACGAAGAAGGCAAAATTATATACGTAGGCAAGGCGAAGGTGCTGAAAAACCGCGTTCGCTCCTATTTTAACGGCAGTCATGACGGCAAGACGCAGAAGCTCGTCTCGGAAATCCGCGACTTCGAATATATCGTAACGGCCAGCAATACGGAGTCGCTGATTTTGGAATGCAACCTGATCAAGGAGCATTTTCCCCGTTACAATGTGCTGCTGAAGGACGATAAATCGTTTCCTTACTTGAAAATCACGAACGAGAAGCATCCGAAGCTGGAAGTCACGAGACGGGTGATCAAGGATAAAGCGAAATACTTCGGACCTTATCCGAACGCCTTCGCCGCACAGGAGACGAAAAAGCTCCTCGATAGGATGTACCCGCTGCGCAAATGCAATACGCTTCCGGACAAAGTATGCTTGTACTATCATATGGGCCAATGTGTCGCTCCTTGCGAGTACACGATTGAGCAGAAGGTTTACGACGGCATGGTCGGGGAGATTTCCCGGTTTTTGAATGGCGGGCATACGGAAATTAAGCGCGAGCTGAAGCGCAAAATGGAGTCGGCGGCAGAGGAACTGCAATTCGAGCGGGCGAAGGAATACCGCGATCAGATTGTGGCGATCGAAGCGCTGATGGAGAAGCAGACGATCAATATGGCGGATGCGATGGACCGGGACGTGTTCGGTTATTCGGTCGACAAAGGCTGGATGTGTGTGCAAATTCTTTATATGCGCCAAGGCAAAATGAATCAGCGCCACATGTCCGTTTTTCCGTTTTACGGGGAGGCTTACGACGACTTTCTCAGCTATGTAACCCAGTATTATAGCGACAATCCGGCGCTGCCGCGCGAGGTGCTGCTGCCTCCTCCTCCGGTCGAGGGCGAACCGACGGAAAAAGCGACCCCCATCGAGGGAGCTGCCGAAGTCAAACAAGCCTCTGTAGAAACGACAGAGGGACATGAGACAAAGGTTGGTGAAACCGCGAAGGTTGGAGAGGTGAAGGCAAGCTACGGCGAGGCGGAAAAGGGAGAAGCCGCGGGGGTTGAAGAAGCGGCGGAGGCGTACGAAACGGAAGAAGAAGGCGAAGCTGCGGAGGTCGGAGAGACGCTGCGCCGCTGGCTGAAGATCAAGGCGGCGTTCCCGCGCCGCGGCTCGAAGCGGCAGCTCGTTGCAATGGCTTGCGACAATTCCCGAGTGGCGCTGGAGGAGAAATTCCGTTTGATTGAGCGGGACGAATCGCGGACGGCCAAAGCTTCCGAAGGGCTGGCGAACTGGCTCGGCATTCCGTGCGCATCGCGCATCGAGGCGTTCGACAACTCGAACATTCAGGGCGCTTCGGCGGTGTCGGCAATGGTTGTGTTCACGGACGGCAAGCCGGATAAAAAGGAGTATCGCAAGTACAACGTCAAGACGGTGCAGGGACCGGACGATTACGAGTCGATGCGGGAGGTTGTGCGCCGCCGCTACGAGCGCGTGCTGAAGGAAGGCTTGGCGCTGCCGGACCTGATCGTTGTCGACGGCGGCAAAGGGCACATCGCCGCGGCGCTGGACGTGCTTGTCAACGAGCTGGGGCTGGACGTTCCCGTCTGCGGTCTGGCGAAGGACGCCAAGCACCGCACCTCGCAACTGCTGGTCGGCGATCCGCCCGAGGTTGTTCCTCTGCCGCGCGACAGCCAGGAATTTTACTTGCTGCAGCGCATTCAGGACGAAGTGCACCGCTTCGCGATTACGTTTCACCGCGAGAAGCGGGCCAAATCAATGGTCGCCTCGCGGCTGGACGCGATACCGGGCATCGGGGAGAAGCGCAGGAAGCAGCTGCTGAGCCACTTCGGCTCGCTGAAGGCGATCAAGGAAGCTTCCGTCGACGATTTCAAGGCCGTATCGATTGGCGAGGCGCTGGCGCAGCGCATTCTTGACACGCTTAATGCAGAGTGAGACTCTGGCCGGTTGGACTTTATTAATTAAGTAGGGCTTGCTGAATAGTGAAAATGAGGCTAAGAACCGCATAACAACAAGGGTCTTAGCCACTTTATGTCGAATTCATTTGCAAAGGAAAGCATGGAGAACGGATAAAAATCCTTGCAGATGGAGTGACGAAAGTGTTCAAGCCAACCACGACGTCCCTCGACCGCTATACGAAGAAGCTTTCCACATCGATCTTTGAAGCTCAACTGCAGCGCCGCAAAGGGCTGCGAGGCATCATGCGCGAGCTTCAAGCCGATGAAGAATTTCAGCAGGCTCTCGGTATTACTTCGATCAGTGCAGCACAGCTCTCGCGCAAGAACAACCAGTTGGATCCGGAAGTGCTTCAATCCATCTTGTGCGATCTCCTCACTCGATTGCATCGTGTTCAGTCTCCCAGTGTTCAAGCTGCCGGCCCGGTGAAAGTCATCGATTCTACAACGATCAGTTTATGCCTGATAGATTTTTTTCCGTTGGGTGAAGCAGAATTTGAAGCTGACCTGCTTCTACGGCACCGAAGAAAATGCGGTGATGAACCAAATTTGGGTGTGCCTGATCGCCTACTGCTTGTTACTCTTGATGAAGCTGGAGATCGCGCCGAATCACTCATTTGACGGAACTGATGGATTTGCTGAAGACATTATTGTGGAAGCCGCTCAAGAAGCTTGAAGCTGCACTAAATTGGAAGCCAAGTCGAACATCCAAAGGGCGACAAAAGAAGCTCGCCACGTCGTAGTCAGAAACCAGAGATAGAAGCGAATTCTTTAAATGGATGCATATTCCAAATGGACAAAGACTGCCTGAACAGGAGCCCCTTGAGTTTTTAGCTCTTAACCGGAGGGGGCAGATTTCTGACAATTCAGATAGTTGTTATGTCACTGTTTATGAAACGCTACTGAATCAGTTAATATTGATTGTGACTTTAGAACTAGATTGTACCATATAATGAAAATATCCGCACTCGCGTCTACCTGATTAGAACGAGCATCCTATAATCGGGACGACTATTTTTCTTCAAGGATAGCTCTTTATGCTATAATAAAATCAAACGATCATGCGAGGTGAGGCTGATGCAATGGGAAAAAATCATGGAACAACATCCGAGCCGTTTTGTATTGGTAGAAGCTTTAAAAGCCAGTTCAAACAATCAATTACGCCATCTTGAGGACATGACCGTTATTCAAGATTACGACAATCCACAAGAAGCCTGGAGCGGGTACAAACACTTTCACAAGTTATATCCATCACGAGAGTTGTACGTTTTCCATACCAGCCGAACCGATGTTGGGGTCGTGGAAGAAATATTCTCAGGAGTGCGGCAGCACACATGAACATACGTCTCCATAATGGATTGCTAATTGTCTCCTTAACCTTAACGCATAATGACCAAACCATTCAACTGTCGAATGTCTTGTTCGATACAGGATGTGCTGCTACGAACAGGTCATTCCTCATTTAAGAATCGAGCATGTTCAATTGGAAACATTCCCCGTACAGCTGGGGGTAGTTCAAGAGCCTTATGGCTTCGATGGAATACTCGGCATTGATTTTATGATGAAAGCCAAATGGAAAGTTGATTTTGAAACGATGTGGATTCATAACTCCGATTGATTGTTCTTCTTGGAGGGATATCATGTCTTTACACGAGATTAAGATTGCCATCACGCTCTGCTCGTAGAAGCATACCCTTGAACTTCCTGCGGGCGGAGCCTTTTCCCAAGGGAGCGTGACGGTGATGAAGCCATTTAGAAGTAACCGCAGACGAGGGAGTATTCGACACCATAGGAAGCGGGTCATTCAACGCAAAAAACGTTTATCCAATCAGTGGGGATGGTTCGTCAAATATGACGGGATCTTCGCCAAAGGAAAGATTCATTGTTCTTGCTGGTGGTGTTCTCAAAAGACCAGTCGGCTTGGCTATCCAAAACCAGAGCTTACAAGAATTGTAGGCTGCGAGGAGCAACTTCGCGACTCAGACTTATAAAATATCAAAAACCAAGCGATGCCTAAAATTAGCATCCGCTTGGTTTTCTTTTTTCCGTACTCTCAATACAACCCTAAATAATACAGCAACTCGAACATCTGCATAAGGAATTTGGAGTAATCGAAAATCAATCCGCCCTTTAAGTCCTTAATCATTTGCTGAACGTTTTTCCATTTTGTTTGCATTTGAGGACTTTTGAGTATAATCTCATTTTCCCGTATTTGCTTCAACTGTTCCAAGTGTCGAGACAATACGACTTCGTATGTAATTTTCTCAGAAGATTCAGTAGAGGCACTTGATGCTTGACGAGAAAAAGAACCTCTATTGTATCGTTGTTCTCGTATTTGGGCTAACCTTGCTATTTCTTGTTCTCTTCGTCTTCGTTGTAACTCGTTCTTGAATTGCTGCTCAATTTTATCCAATTGTTTCACGGATAAGGGAAGACCAACCTCAATCTGCATCATTACGGAATCGGGTAGAGGGAGACCCTCATAATGCTCAGGTAACTGCCAGCCCCATTCAAACTTGATTAGAATATCATCGCGTTCAAGATCAATGGTGTGAAATCCGTTGGTTATATCTTTGATAAGATCGGGAGATAGCATCGTATAATTTGTTAAGCAAGTTTCTCCGAGTCTATAAGTTTTATTTTCTTGACGATGGTGAACAACGAAGCAAAAACGAAGCGGCATCCCGCATTCACATCGATAGGGACGTTCTCCATATCCACCGTCTAAAATCTCCTTTAGCTCCCAATCATTTATTTTGTTCCAAATGTCCTTCGTGGACATATTGTCCTGAAGAACAACGATGCCTTTTTTCCGAGCTAACTGCTCCAACCATTTGCTCTTTTTGCTTTGTTTCACATAGTCTTCGAGAAAGGCTCGTTGCCTATCATCTAACAGTTGAATAAATCGGTTGACCTCATTCTCAGTTAAGGGCTTCGGCATCAGATCACCTCCGACATGGAAGGACTTAATTATCCAAATTGTAAACCTTGCTACTATTCGATTCCGCATTCCTCGCTAATATTGATTCCATTATTTCTAATAGTCGGCTCGTAGACTCAATTTCATTTTTCAATTCTTGCAAAGCATTCGCAATATTCATATTCTTTCTATTAGCCATCGTTATGTTCCTCCTTGTAATAGTTAAAAAAGAGGAAATTAAAGGGGATAACCCGCCTTAAATGGTTCCAAAATGACGCATCGGCGCAAATAGAGCGGCGTTTCCGCTTTAAATTCACAAGGTAAACCGACGAGGCAGAAGGAGGCCGACCAAGACCTCGGTCTAGAGAAGACTGGACGAAAGACGGCGCGCAAACCCGACGCTAAACGATGGGATAAGGTCCCGAGGGAGGATAAAATGAAAACGAAACAAGAGATTATGGCGCAAATCAAGCGAAAGCGGGTTGAAAGCAAATGGCGCATTCCATAGCAAAAACGGACAACGCCCCATGTGTGGGCTCTATCGGAACAGGAACGTTATCGGGTTATCAAGCTTCAGGAAAGCTGCGGCAAAAAGTATGGATGCTCTGGGAGAGGGCGATGGCCCGTCTGATGGCGATGACGAGCGACTATACGCTCGAAGCCGGCATGTGCAAGCTGTTGGTTAAAAAGCATAAAGGAGCGGCGTTCGTCTGCGAGGACGGCACGCGAATCGAGAAAGGAGACCGGGTCGGCGAGCTCCATCTGAACAATCGGCTCGTATTGGAGCTGACCGGGGAGCATGGAGCGGACCGGGCCGCGCTTCGGACGGCTCGACTCGTCCGGTCATCGCTCAGGGAGCTTGGCGAAGCGCTTGAGCGCAGGCCGGAGCTGGGCAACGTCAAGGCGCTGGTCGGCGTGACGCTGCTGCACCGAGGTTTGACGCACGGTCTTGGCTTCGAACAGAGACCGCTTCCTTCGAAGCTGTTCGAGCGAGCGACTGCTGCGTACTTAAAGCTGCTGCTGCGCTTCCTTCACCCGGAGGGCCTGAATCGGAGCGGGCGAAGCAGGGAGAAGCTGACGCCGGTCATGCTCGTCAGCACGCGCGCTAACCTGCTCGCTAAATTCCCGAAACGGGAAGAGGCGCACGAGTTGCAGGGGACGTCAGACCGATTCTTTATAAAATCTTCAGATTGTTCTCCGGCCGATCCTTATATTTCTGCTTTATGATCGGAGCATTCCATCTTTTGAAGGAGGAAATGTCCGATGACCCCGAATTATTCCGATTCGGCCGACACGACGGCCGAACGCGGAAAGAAGGCTTGGAAGCCGCTACTCGCACTACTGGCCATTCCCGCAATCAATGTTTTGTATGTGCTGCAAAATCGTCCGAACGATAGCGCGCAGTCGCTCGTAACCGAAGTCGACCGAATGACGCCGCTTATTCCGGCATTTGCACTGCCCTATGTGCTGTGGTATCCGTTTTTGCTGCTTGTCTTTGTGTTGATTTTGCGAAAAGACAAGCAGGAATATTACCGCACGCTGCTGGCGATGTGTCTCGGGCTGCTGCTGTCCAATCTCGTATTTCTATTCTTCCAGACGACCGTACCGCGTCCCGATGTGGCGGCGGACGGGGTGTTCAATCGCTTGATTCAGTTCGTATACGCGAACGATCAGCCGTATAACTGTTTCCCAAGCGTACATGTGATGACCAGTGCGCTGATGATTTACGGATCTCGGGTGTTGGGCTGGGGGACAAAAATTCCGCTCGCGATTTTCGGAGCCTCCATCATTGCTTCAACGCTGTTTATCAAGCAGCATGTTCTAGCGGATGTACTGGGAGGACTTCTGGCCGCCAAGCTTGTGTTCTGGCTTGCAGGCGAGCTGATGCCGCTGCTGCTGAAAACAGCCCGCGAGAAGCTCTCCAACGAAAGGAGCGTTTCTCGAACATGATGAGCGAAGAAGCGCGATTGTTTTTGCGCAAGTTTATGAGTCGGCCGAAGCAAATCGGCAGCATCGTGCCAAGCTCGGTATTTCTCGCCCAATGTATGGTCGAAGCCGTGCCGTGGACTTCCGTTGGTGCGGTTGCGGAGCTTGGTTCGGGCACAGGCGCCGTAACGAGAGAGATTGCGAAACGGGTGCGACCGGATACGCAGGTATATTTGTTCGAGATGGATTCGCGAATGCGAAGTCGGCTGGCCGACAAATATCCGCGCTTCAAGCGGGCCGCCAATGCGGCAAATCTGCTGCGCGTAATGGAGCGCAACGGCACGCAGCAGCTCGACTGTATTGTCAGCTGTTTGCCCTTCTTCAATTTTCCCGCAAGCTTACGAGACGAGTTGATGCGTCAGGTGATTGAGGCGCTCAAGCCGGGCGGCCTGTTTATCGCTTTCCAGTACTCCCTTCAGATGAAGAAGCGATTATCTCACTACTTCAAACTTGAAACGATCAAATTTGTTCCCTGGAACATGCCGCCGGCCTTCGTGTACGTTTGCAGGAAAGAGGAAGCTTCGAGATTCGACGATTTGCCGCTTTCCACTGCTGCCGTTTCCGTTTTACAATAAAAGGAGAAAACAGTCGGTACGAAGGAGAACAGCGGAAGATGCCACCGAAAACCGTATTGGTCGTCGATGACGAAGCGGAAATTCGCGATGTTATTCATGTGTTTTTACGCAATGAAGGATTTAGGGTGTTGGAGGCCAAGCACGGGCTTGAAGCTCTGGAAAGGCTGGAGAGCGAGAAGGTCGATCTGGTGGTGCTTGATGTAATGATGCCGGAGCTCGACGGTATTCGGACTTGCATGAAAATTCGCGAAATCTCCGGTATACCGATCATTATGCTGTCGGCCAAACAGGAGGAGATCGACAAAATTACCGGTCTGTCGATCGGCGCCGACGATTACGTCGCCAAGCCGTTCAGTCCGCTGGAGCTGCTCGCAAGAGTGAAGGCGCAGCTTCGCCGTTCCGGAATGGCTGTGCCGAAGGAGGATAACTCCGATGCCATCTATGTGAACGATCTGGTCGTCGACATCGCGCGCCACCGCGTTACCGTCAAAGGCAGGGAGGTCTCGCTGACCCCGCTTGAATTCGCGATTATGGAGCTGTTGGCGAGCCATAAGGGCCAAGTGTTCCACGCGGACAAAATTTACGAGAAGGTGTGGAAGGAGCCCACCGGATATTCGGACAACACCGTGATGGTTCATATCCGCAACCTGCGAGAGAAGATCGAGGACAATCCGCGCGAGCCCCGTTATATCAAAACGGTGTGGGGGGTCGGCTACAAAGTTGAAAAATAACTGGCTATCCGTGTTATCCGGCCGCAGAAGCATCCGTTTTCGAATGCTCTGGACGTTCGTCGCCAGCCTGAGTGCCGGGATGGGCGCTTCCATCGCGATTCCGACCGGAATGATTTTCGGAGTTCCCGCCTCCGTGCTTGCTTTTTTCGTTTCCTTCGCCGCCGTTTTTTTCTGGCTCACCCGGTCGACGATTGCACATCTGCGCATGCTGTCCGAAGGGCTTGGCCGCATCGCCGGGGGAAATCTGGCCTATCGCATCCCGGCAGGCAGACAGGATGAGCTGGGAGTCGTCGCCGAGCATATCAACGTCATGGCCGGGCAGCTGGAGCAGTTGATCGAGAAGGAACGACAGGCGGAGAAGGCGAAAATGGAGCTCATCACAGGAGTATCCCACGATCTGAGAACGCCTCTGACAAGCTTGATCGGATACCTGGAGCTGCTAAAGGGGAAGGCGTTCCGGGATGAAGGAGAGTACGATCGATTTGTCGGCAATACGCATAGCAAAGCTTTGCAGCTGAAAGATCTGATCGATGAGCTGTTCGAGTACGCGCGGCTGGTTCAGGGTCCGGGGGCGGAAATGCGGATCGTCGATTTGCGGAAAATGCTGAACCAGCTGCTTGTCGAAATCGAACCGCTTGCCCGCAGCAGCGGGCTTTCTGTCATCGCGGAGCTTCCGGAAGCTCCGCTGTTTGTTCGACTTGATCCGGAGCAAGTTCGCAGAGCGGTTGATAATTTGCTGATGAATGCGCTGAAATTTTCGTTACAGCCGGGGACCATCGCCGTTTCGTTGACGCAAACGGCAGGGAGGGCCGTCATCTCCGTCGAGAACGAGGGAGAGCCGATTACGAAGGAGCAGGAGGCGCGGTTGTTCGAACGATTTTACAAAACGGACGAATCAAGAACGAACCGCAGCGGCATTCCGGGCGGCGCCGGATTGGGGCTGGCGATCGTGCGCGGCATCGCCGAGCTTCACGGCGGCCGCGCGACGGTCGTGCACGAGAACGGACGCTTCAGGTTTTCGGTCGAATTGCCCCATGAAGCCGCCAAATAACGATGCCGACGAGGCCGGGGAAGATTAAGCTGAATACGCCTCCGGCGAAATCGCCCGGCAAGCCGTCGAACATCATCTGCATTCCCATTAAAATCGCATCAAGCGTCACATGGGCGAAAATGACGGTCATCAAGCCAAAGCGAAGCATAAACCAGCCGAACAGGAAGGAAAGCAGCACAAGCTCGATAACGCGCGTGTAAACCGGATAAACCGCATAGCCGACGTGACCCAGCGCCCAGAACAATCCCGGCGGCACGATGGCGAGCGTCGTCAGAACGACTACCGTTCTTTTCGAAGGCTCGCGGCCCTTCAGCTTACGCGCGAGACCGACGAACCAGCTGCGAAAAACGCCGATCCCGAACAGCCGGCTCTGCAGTTCCTCCGAGATGCCCGCGCACCAAGCCATCAGCGGCAGCAGCAGAGGAATGGTCATATTGTACATCGATTGCGTCGCATCGCTCGAAGCGAAAGCTCCTAAGCTTTTTTCCAACAGAAGCAGAATGACGGATTGGGCGCCCAGTAAAATAAAGGCGAGGAAATAGCCTTCTTTCATGCTCTTCAGCACGGCTTCCCCGTATCCGGATTCTCGCCATCTCGGCCAGAGCGTCCGGCCCATCGATTTCCACAGGCCATCGCCGCCCACAGCCGAGAAATAAGTAAGCAGCGCCATTGCCGCATAGGTAACGAGGCTGACCGTCACACTGACAGTATCCCCCCCGCGGATTCCCGCCTCCCACGTTCCCGCTCTCAGGCCCGGAATCATATTATAGGTCAGTCCCGCATACAGCGCGAAAAAGACGAGCGCCAGAAAAATGCCTCGGCGGTAGGAAGAGTGTCCTCCGTGGGTACCCGTATAGATAATCGCCAGAATGAACAGCAGCACTTGGGGCAAAATGAAGCCGAATACGGACAGCATAGAGGCCCATTGCTCCTGATTGTCCATATAATCGATAAACGATTTCGGCAGCTCGACCCGGTAAGCGACTGTGCCGCCCTGCCAGCTTGCGGAGGGGGTTGAACCGACGGTAGAAGGAGAGTCGACTTGAAGCAGCAGCTTCGCTTCTCCAATGTTGTCTTGCCGGGAAGCGTACTCGAAGCCGCCGCTGGCGAGACGAACGCCAGTCCATTCCCAATCGCCTGAACGAATGCCGAATGAGGAGGCGTATTGAAGCGCGTTGGCCGCTTGATCGGCCGTCGCCTTCTCCTCCGATGCCGGTCCGTCTCCATCGCGGCCGGAGGACTCTTCGACATGACGCCAAGCGACCAGATCGCCTGATTCCATATGGAGCGAGACGGCCAAAGAGCCCGGCGTGCCGTTCACGTACAGCTCCACGACGTAGACGTCGGTCGGAGTCGCTGCGGCCCACAGCTTATCGTATTCGCCCGTCAACGCTTGCTTGGACAAGTAGCCGTTCGTCCGGCTATCGGTCATATGCGTTACCGTCGTTTTGTTAATATCCGAGGCTGCCACGCCGAATTTGTCGGCGGCCCAAACGATCGCCCGCTGCTCCACTTCGGCTCTTGTCAGCACGGTGGAAGTATTCATGGAGAACAATTGCCCCGATATGGGGAACACTTGTATCAGTAAAAAAAACGCTAGCCCGATCGCGGCCGTCCAAACCCAACGTTTGTCCAGCGGAAGCGGTCGATTTTCGATCATACGGCTTCTCTCCTCGCCTGCAAAAATTTCAAGTAAACGGATACAGTGGCTTCGCGCTTCGCTTCACCGTTTTTTTCATTAAGTATCTCGCATTTTCAGCGAAAATGAAAGCAAACGAAGCGATAATGACTGTCCGATGCCAAATCCCCCGGAGAATTATGCATACAACCGCTTAAACGAGCCGGATTGCCCCCTTTTTGACGTTGTTCCTCCGCGGGGTAAGGACTATAATTCGATGGTACGTCTTTTTACGATAGAACGGCCGAGTTTCTGCTTGCAGAAAACGGGGGAACCAACGGATGGCGTGTACAACCACTATTGTATTCGAACATCCCGGGGTGAATTCCATCGCGATCGACGCGGAAGGATAGGGCAGCCTGTTCGAGCCCGAACCCGACAGCTAACCTCGTAGGCGTTATACGAACAGGAATCGCGTGCAGTGTAGGCACTGGGGTTCCAGTGCTTTTTTTGTTTGCGTAAAAAAGCAGTCGAGGTGGATGAATTTGTTCAAAAAAGCAGCGAGATGGCTATATGCCTCTCCTCCGAGAATTTTGCTGCTCGGATTTTCTTTCATTATATTGACGGGAACCGTACTGCTAATGCTGCCCGTCGCATCGGCGAGCCGGGAGCCGACTTCCTTCGTGGACGCTTTGTTCACCGCAACCTCGGCAGCATGCGTGACCGGCCTTGTGCTGTTTGATACGGGCTCCTATTTCTCGACGTTCGGCCACTGGGTCATCTTGCTGCTGATTCAGATTGGCGGTATCGGCTTTATGACGATGGCGACGTTGTTTGCGCTCATGTTGCGCAGGCGGATTTCCCTTAAGGAAAGGCTGATATTGCAGGAATCGCTGAACCAAGGCAGCATAGAGGGACTTGTCCGACTCGTGCGCAAAGTCATTTTCTACGCATTGGCGCTGGAACTGGTCGGAGCTTTGTTGTACACAATCCGCTTCTCAATCGATATGCCGCTTGGCCGGGCGCTCTATCATGGCGTATTTCATGCGATTTCTATTTTCAACAATGCGGGCTTCGATTTGTCCGGGGATTTCAGCAGCTTCTCGAAGTACGCTTCGGACGTTTACATGAATTTTGTTTCGATGCTGCTGATCATTTTGGGGGGCTTCGGCTTTATCGTGCTTGCCGATTTGTTCGAGGTTCGGAAAAAGAAGAAATTTTCGCTGCACACGAAAGTCGTACTCAGCGTTTCGGCGGCTCTGATCGTGATAGGTGCTTTGATTATTCTGATTTTCGAATTTACGAATACTCGCTCAATCGCTGAGGATAGCTTTGGGCAGAAAGTGTTAAGCTCGCTATTTCACTCAGTTACGACTCGTTCCGGAGGAGTAACGACGGAAAGTATTTCCGACTTTCGTCAAGCGACGCAATTTTTTATTATCATTTTGATGTTTATCGGGGCTTCGCCGGGTTCCACTGGCGGAGGCATTAAGACTACGACGTTTGCAGTTCTCGTGGGCGCGGTATTAGCAATGATTCGCGGCAAAGAAGACGTGGTGCTGTTCCGGCTTCGCCTTGCTCAGGAGAGGGTATACAAAGCGGTCACAGTTACGCTTTTTTGTATCGGCATCGTTATGCTTGGAACGATGATTCTGGCAACGACTGAGGATGCAAGCTTCCTGAAAATTTTGTTCGAAGCCACATCGGCCTTCGGTACAGTCGGATTATCGATGGGACTGACTGAAAACCTAACGCTGGCAGGAAAGCTGACCATTACTCTCTTAATGTTCATGGGACGATTGGGGCCGCTTACGCTTACCTATGCTCTGGGACCCAGATCCGGGAGACAGCTATACCGCTATGCCGAAGGCAAAATTATTATTGGTTAACAGGGGGGATCTGATTGCGTACAGCATTCGGAAAGCTGATCGCCAGTCCCCCAAGAATTCTTGTTCTGGGGTTTGCGGGGATTGTAATGCTCGGTTCGCTGCTTTTGATGATGCCGTTTGCACATGTATCCGAGCGAACTCCTTCGTTTATCGACGCTTTGTTTACCGCGACCTCCGCAACCTGCGTCACAGGTCTTGTCGTGGTCGACACGGGGACGTATTGGACACTGGGCGGGCAATGGATCATTCTCGGTTTGATCCAACTGGGAGGACTCGGGTTTATGACCATGTCCACCTTATTCGCCATTGTACTCAAAAGAAAAATTTCGTTGAAGGAAAGGCTGATTTTACGTGAAGCCTTTAACCAGACGAGCATTGAGGGGATCATTCGTCTCGTCCGCAAGGTTTGGTTTTATGCGTTATCGATCGAGTTGGTAGGGGCCCTTTTGCTCTCGTTTAGATTTTTGCAAGATATGCCTCCTGGCGAGGCAATCTACAAGGGGGTCTTCCACGCGATATCGTTTTTCAACAATGCCGGGTTTGATGTAATGGGAGATTTTCGAAGCTTAGTCGATTACGCAAATGACCCTGTTGTAAACATTGTGACGATGCTGCTGATTATACTGGGAGGGCTAGGGTTTATCGTACTTTCCGACTTGGCGGACATCCGCCGAGCGAACCGCAGACTATCACTGCACTCCAAGGTCGTTTTAAGCACTTCCGGTATTTTAATTGTTGTGGGCGCGATCGTTATTTTTATTTTCGAATATTCGAACGGCAAGACGCTGGCGCCAATGACCTTAGGCGAGAAGCTGCTGGCATCGTTTATGCAATCCGTGTCGCCGAGAACGGCCGGTGTCAACACGGTCGATCTAGCCGGGCTGCGGCAATCCACGCAATTCTTTATCGTTCTGCTGATGTTTATCGGTGCTTCTCCCGGTTCAACCGGGGGAGGCATCAAAACGACGACTTTTACGGCTCTTTTGGGCGCGGTAGCCGCTATGGTGAGAGGGAAGGAAGATGTTGTATTTTTCAGATACAGGCTGGCGCGCGAACGGGTCTATAAGGCTTTGACGATAACGCTTTTCTCGTTCGGACTTATTTTGATCGCTACGATGATTTTGTTGACAACAGAGGATCACCATTTTCTAATGATTTTGTTTGAGGCGGCATCGGCTTTCGGAACGGTAGGGCTAAGCATCGGATTGACGACGCAACTGACGCTGACGGGCAAAATCGTCATTATTGCTTTGATGTTTATTGGACGGCTCGGCCCGCTCACGCTATCCTATGCCCTTGGTCCAAGACAGGTTCGGGTGCTGTATCGATTTGCGGAAGGTAAAATTATCATCGGGTAGAGGACGGAAAAGGATGAAATTAAATCAGTTCGTCATTATCGGTCTAGGACGATTCGGCTCCAATCTCGGCCGGGAATTGGTCAGATTGGGCTATGAGGTTCTTGGCGTCGATCGGGACGAGGAAAAGGTGCAGGAGCTGTCCAACGTTCTGACGCATACGATCGTAGCTGATGCGACGGAGGAGGAGGTTCTGCGCTCGGTGGGCGCCCGCAATTTCGATTGCGGGGTCGTAGCGATCGGCGACGATATCCAGGCCAGCATTTTGGCGACGATTCTGCTTAAGGAGCTGGGCGTAAAGAAGGTTGTGGCCAAGGCGGTATCCGACCTGCACGGCCGGGTGCTGGAAAGAATGGGCGTCGATCGGATCATCTACCCGGAGCGGGATATGGGCGTTCGCGTTGCGCATCAGCTCGTCTCCCCCAACCTGCTCGATTATATCGAGTTGTCCAAAAAATATACGATCGCGGAGTTGGCCGTGCCGCAATGCTGGTCGGGCAAATCGCTGGAGGACGTCGACCTGCGCGGCAAATTCGGCTGCAGCATCGTGGCCATCAACAAGCCGCAAGGCATGATTATCGCTCCGGCGGCCAAGGACGTATTGTCGACGGAGGATGTTATGGTGGTGATCGGCACGAACGATCAAATCGAGCAATGTCAGGAGTCGTTCGATTCAGGTGAATGAAAACCATCCCGTTCGCTCAGGCTAGTGGTATGACGAGCGGGATGGGGAGGTAGGGGCGATGAGGAAGGCGCGCCTTGGAAAAGCGGTGATGGCGTTAGTGTGCGCCGTCGCCTTTTTAACGTTGTGGGACGGATATATGCCGGCTCGCGCCGAGCAAACGAAACCGAGCGGCGCCCATTGGACCGAATGGGAACGGAAATACGAGGGCGTATTTGTGCTGTCCGCTTCGCGCGAATCCCGCAAGGTCGCGCTGACGTTCGACGATGTGCCCGGCGATCGTTATACTTCGCAGGTGCTGGATGTTTTGAAGCGCAAACGCGTACGCGCCAGCTTCTTCGTCGTAGGCACCCGCGCGCGCAAATTTCCCGAGCTGGTCAGACGGATTCACCGGGAAGGCCACGATATCGGCAATCACTCTTACAATCACCCCGATTTCTCGAAGCTGCCGCTGAGAAAGGTGCAGGAGCAAGTGTTAAGAGCGGAAGCGGCGATCGCCGACGCCGTCGGCTTCAAGCCGCGGCTCGTTCGTCCGCCGTATGGGGAAATCGTGCCGAAACAGCTGGAATGGGCCAAGAGGCGCGGTTATACGGTCGTCAATTGGGACGTCGACTCGTCGGACTGGCGGCAGCTCAGCGCGAACCAGGTGTTTCGGAACGTGACCCGCTCGGTCAGGCCCGGCTCCGTCGTGCTGATGCACGCAGGCGGAGGAAATGGACAGCGGCTGGCCGGCACGGTCGAAGCGCTCCCGAGAATTATCGACTGGCTGCGCGAGCACGATTACGAGCCGGTTGCGCTGACCGAGCTGCTTCGTCTGCCGGAGAAGCGGGGGCGTTAACGAAAATTCGGCGAGTAGGCTTCCTGTGATGCAGCGCAATTAAAGCCGTCCGTTCTAACTTCGCTTTAAGTGCTTTTGTAGCGCACGGATTCCCTTTGAAAGTACGCAGTCGTCTCTTCGATCAGAAAACGCGTCGAAGGAGCGAGCCAAGCCGGATCGCCGTGAATCAGAAACGTCGTCCGCCTGGTTTCCTCCAGCTCCTGAATCGGGGCAAGATACAAATCGTTGTCGACCAGTACCTGCTCCCTCAGATAAGATCGCGGAAGCAGCGAGCCGGCCCGACAAGCGGAGAGCAGCCGAATAATGGCCTCGAACGAATCGATTTCCATTCGCACGTCCGGCTTTAGGTTATATTTTTTCAGGAGCTCGTCGGTCATCGTCCGGTACCAGGTACCGGGAGAGAACAAAATCATCGGCAGGTTTTGCAGGTCGGCCATTTCGATGTGCGTTCTTTCTAATATAATGTGATTTCTTGGAAGCACCAGGATAAGATGGTCGTCAAATAAGGGCAGACTGGTAATGGCGGGATCGTCGATAACCGAAGAGGCGACGATGCCGAAGTCGACTTTGCGCTCCTTGACCAGCTCCGCAATTTCGTGCGACTTGCCGGTGACGACCTTGATTTCCAGATTAGGATGCTTCTCGGTCATCGTCTTCACGAGATCGGGAAGCGTCGTCTGCAGCGTCGTCAGACTGGCGCCAATCGTGGCGTCGTGGGCTTCGGACGATTTGTAAGCGTTCAGCTTCTGTAAATAGCTGCCGTGAAAACGTCGCAGCTCCAGCGCGAATTCGTAGGTCACCTGTCCGGCCGGGGTCAGCTCCAAACGCTTGCCGACCCGTCGGAATAAGTCGACCTCCAGCTCCGCTTCGAGCCGCGCCAGCCGCCGCGAAAGAGCGGGCTGGGACAGGTTTAATCTTTCCGCCGCTTTATTTAAGCTGGTCTGCTCCACGATCGTCGCGAACAACCGCATGTCTTCGAGCATGATGGGCCCTCCTCTCATATGCAGAAAAGTTATAACTAATAATATAAAATAAGCAGTTCCATTATAAGCGAAAATAGAGTAACCTTAAAAGCGGTGACAAAATGGTGACGAATGCCAGCTGCGCAACAAGCATCGTCATCCGTTGTCGAAGCACGGATGCGAAAGGAGATTAAACTCACACATGAAAGGTAATTCTTATTTACCGCGCAAGCTTCATTCGCTGCTCGGCGTAATTCCGCTCGGCTTGTTTATCGTCGAGCATGCGCTGACGAACTACTCGGCTTTCGAGGGCGGCAAGGAGGGCTTTACGGACGCGATCGATCTGCTCAACAGCCTTCCGCTCATTTTCTTCATGGAAATGTTCATTATCTGGCTGCCGATTTTGTTCCACGGGGTGTACGGGTTGTACATCGCCTATCAGTCGGACATCAATACGGGACGGTTCAGCTATGGACGCAACTGGGCGTTCGCGTGGCAAAGAATTACGGGGGTCATCACCTTTATTTTTGTCGCGTGGCATTTCTACGATACCCGTATCCAGCTCGCGCTGGGGAATGTATCCCATGAGGAACTGGGTCAGCACATGAGCAACATTTTCAGCAACCCGCTGGCCGTAACGGCTTACGTCATCGGAGTCTTGGCAGCGACGTTCCACTTCGCGAACGGCCTGTGGGCTTTCCTCGTCAGCTGGGGCATTACGGTCGGACCTCGCGCTCAGAAGGTTTCTTCGCGAATTTGCATGGGCATCTTCGTCATCCTGGCGGCTCTGTTCTTGCTGTCCATTTTCGCTTTCCGCAGCGACGAGTTTGCTTCGGCGGCGACAGCGGCGCTAAGCGCAGTTTCGGTAGGTTAAGGGAGGAGTACAACATATGGCAACTCAAAAAGTCATCGTCGTCGGGGGCGGCCTTGCCGGTCTGATGGCGACGATCAAAGCGGCGGAAGCGGGTGTGCGCGTCGATCTGTTCTCGCTCGTTCCGGTCAAAAGATCTCACTCCGTATGCGCCCAGGGCGGCATCAACGGAGCGGTTAACACCAAGGGCGAAGGAGACTCCCCATGGGAGCACTTTGACGATACGATATACGGGGGCGACTTCCTGGCGAACCAGCCGCCGGTAAAAGCGATGTGCGAAGCCGCGCCGGGCATCATTCACCTGATGGACCGGATGGGCGTTATGTTCAGCCGGACGCCCGAGGGATTGCTGGACTTCCGCCGCTTCGGCGGAACGCAGTATCACCGTACCGCATTTGCAGGCGCGACGACAGGTCAGCAATTGCTGTACGCGTTGGACGAGCAGGTTCGCCGCTGGGAAGCGGCCGGACTCGTACAGAAATACGAGCACTGGGAGTTCACGGGAGCGGTCATCGACGACGACGGCATTTGCCGCGGCATTTCCGCGCAGGATCTGCGCACGATGGAATCGGTCACTTTCCGCGGAGATGCGGTCATTCTGGCTACGGGCGGACCGGGCATCATTTTCGGGAAGACGACGAACTCCGTCATCAATACCGGAACTGCGGCCAGCGCCGTGTACCAGCAAGGCGTCTATTACGCGAACGGCGAATTCATCCAAATTCACCCGACGGCGATTCCGGGCGACGACAAAAACCGGCTTATGAGCGAATCGGCTCGCGGAGAAGGCGGACGCATCTGGACTTACAAGGACGGCAAGCCGTGGTACTTCCTCGAAGAAAAATATCCGGCGTACGGCAACCTCGTGCCGCGGGATATCGCGACTCGGGAAATTTTCGACGTGTGCGTCAACCAGAAGCTCGGCATTAACGGCGAGAACAGAGTATATCTCGATCTGTCTCACAAGGATCCGAAGGAGCTCGACGTCAAGCTCGGCGGCATCATCGAGATTTACGAGAAGTTTACCGGCGACGATCCGCGCAAAATTCCGATGCAGATTTTCCCGGCCGTTCACTATTCGATGGGCGGTCTGTGGGTCGACTACAATCAGATGACGAACATTCCGGGGCTGTTCGCTTGCGGAGAGTGCGATTACCAATATCACGGCGCGAACCGTCTCGGCGCGAATTCGCTGCTGTCGGCGATTTTCGGCGGCATGGTAACCGGACCGAAGGCGATCGAGTACGTTAAGGGCTTGAAGAAATCCGCCGAGGATATCTCGGAGAGCGTGTTTGAGCGCGAGCGCAATAAGCAAGCGACCAAGTACGAATCGATCACCAAGATGGACGGTAAAGAGAACGCGTACGTGCTGGCCAAAGAGTTGGGCGAATGGATGACGAACAATATGACCGTCGTTCGCTACAACAAAAAGCTCGAAGAAACGATCGGCAAGATCAAAGAGCTTAAACAGCGCTACAAAAATATCAATATTAACGATTCGGCGCAATGGAACAACTCGGGCGCGGCGTTTACGCGTCAGCTCTGGAACATGCTCGAATTGGCCGAGTCGATGACCGTGAGCGCGCTGCTGCGCAACGAAAGCCGCGGCGCGCACTATAAGCCTGAGTTTACGGAGCGCGACGACGACAACTTCCTCAAGACGACGAAGGCGAAGTGGACAGCGGAAGGTCCTGAGATTTCGTACGAAGAGGTCGACGTATCGCTGATCACACCGCGGAAGCGCGACTATTCCACCAACAAGAAGAAGGAGGGCTAATCCATGGCGGAAGCAACTGCAGCGCCGTCGACTGCGGCGGGACGCAAAGTCAAATTTATTATTACTCGTCGGGAGCGTCCGGATGCCTCCCCATTCACGGAGGAATTCGAGGTTCCGTATCGTCCGAATATGAACGTTATCAGCGCGCTGATGGAAATTCAGCGCAATCCGATTAACACCAAGGGCGAGAAAACCGTTCCGGTATGTTGGGAATCCAACTGTCTGGAGGAAGTCTGCGGCGCTTGCTCGATGGTGATCAACGGCAAGCCGCGCCAAGCGTGCAGCGCGCTCATCGATAAGCTCGAGCAGCCGATCCGGCTGGAGCCGATGGCGACGTTCCCGGTCGTGCGCGACCTCGTTATCAATCGCGAGCGGATGTTCAACGCGCTTAAGAAAGTTAAAGCCTGGATTCCGATCGACGGAACGTACGATCTCGGACCGGGGCCGCGGATGGCGGAATCGAAGCGCCAATGGGCGTACGAGCTGTCCAAGTGTATGACGTGCGGCGTCTGCCTCGAGGCGTGCCCGAACGTCAACGACCGCAATAGCTTCATCGGACCGGCTTCGATTTCGCAAGTGCGCCTGTTCAACGCTCACCCTACGGGCGAGATGAACGCGCACGAGCGTCTCGAAGCGCTGATGGAGGAGGGCGGCATCGAGGGCTGCGGCAACTCGCAAAACTGCGTGCGCTCTTGCCCGAAAGGCATTCCGCTGACGACTTCGATCGCGGCGATGAACAAAGATACGACCAAGCATCTGTTTAAGCAATGGCTCGGTCTGTAAAATAAACAAGGGTTGTTCCAAGGCCGCCAAGGCGACCGGGAACAACCCTTTGTTTATTCGACGAATCAGGCTTTGGGACGAATAACCTCTTCCGCCGCCTCGAAATACTGCTCCAGCGTCACTTCTTTCCTCGTGACGTCTTTGGCGACGATCTTTCCGACGTAGCGAACATGCCAAGGCTCGTAGGAATAGCCGGTGATGCCTTCCTTGCCCTTCGGATAACGGATAATAAATCCGTATTCCGAGGCGTACTTAGCCAGCCATTGGCCTTCTTTCGTATCGCCGAAACTTTCCTCCAGACCGTAAGATACGCTAGCGCTTGAAATATCCATGGCCAGTCCGGTTTGATGCTCGCTTTGGCCCGGGCGGGCGCTTGTCCGATTGGCGACCTTCTCTCCCTTGCGCTTGACGTTGCTCTCAAAGATCGATTTCTGCGTTGAATAGGAGCGATAGCCGGAGACGGCCTTCAGCTTGATGCCGTCCTCCGACGCGGCCTTAAACAGCTTTTCCAGCGCCGAGGCGGCTCCCTTGCGCATTTGCTTCTTCGGAGAGTTTCCCGAGAAGGAGAACGGAACGTCGGGCACGACAAGATCCTTCGGTTCGTAATCGGAGGGCAGATTCCGCTGCTTATTGACGAGAACGTAAAGGCTGGACGTGTTTGTAACGATTGTAGCGCCTTTCTTATCCTGTTTTACGGTGAGGCTCGGCAGGCTGTCCGCCAGCAAAGCGAAAGCCGGAGAAACCTTGACGGGCGGCTTGACGAGCTCGATCGGAGCTTCGGTCGGAGCTTTGGTTGGCGATTCGGATTGCGGTTCAGTCGGAGCTTCGGTTTGCGGTTCGGTCGGAGTATCAGTCACAAGCGAGGTCTCGCTATTGGACGGCCCGGCAATCGGCGCCGACGAGTTTTTCGAAGAATGCGCATCTTGATACAGCAGTCCGCCGGCAATGGCAAACCCGAGTGCAACGACGACGACGGTTCTCTTTTTCATCTAGTAATCTCCTTGGTGAATTGTCGTAGTTTATAAGAATGATAGACTTATCGAGCGCAAATGTAAACCCGAAGTAGGTGGAAAGATCTATTTAACAAGCGCGATACGTCCATATATCCGTCGAAAGAAGGAGGAATATGGAAGTCCGTGTCAAATACATATTAGGGCATGTCTGAAAACCCGCTCAGGGGCATCTTTCACCGCCTTTTCGCCCCCTGCTTCGTCACTTTTGCTTGACGTACCCCGGTACGCCTTCACAAAAGTTCCTTGCATGGAACGAAAATTCGGCAATATCTGCTGCCCTCGGAGTATTCAGACACGCCCTAGTTGGACCGCTTTAAATCGGGAGGATACGTGCATGGCTGAACGTCGGCGTTTTTGGAGCTATTTGCGAGTACAAGTGATTTTGCTGATGATTGTCGTTCTGATGCTGCCTTTAGGCGGAGTCGGCTGGTTTTATTACAAAACATTAAGCTCGGATCTGGGGGAGATTGAACGTGCGCACGCGTTGGAGGTCAGCGCATCCGCGCATCGGCTGTTCGTGCAATTGGGGGAGCAGCTGTCGGGTTCCGTCATTACGAACGCCAAATGGAAGGACTACGTCGACGCTATTAACGGCGAAGATCTCGGATGGATTGAGGAAAATATAAACGTATCGCCTGACATTGTGCCGAACGTCAGCTTTGTCGCAACGTTCGATTACGAAGGCAAGGTGTTGTCGCAGGCCGGAGATATTCCGGAATTTACCGGGCAGTTGGCGGATAGGTCAATCGTCGAGAAAGTGAAAGCGGTTCCCGACGCGTACGGCATGATCCAAACGTCGGAAGGGCTGGCGGTGATCGCCGTGTCGCAAATTACCGACGAGCAGGGCGTGGCGAAGTCTCCGGCCGTGCTGCTGTTCGGTCGGCTGTTGGACGACGAAGCGGTAAAGGGAATCGGAGCGATTCTGAATGCGGGCATTTCCGTTCGATCGTCTACGGATCAGAGGCTGAGCAGCCTGCCCGATGCAGAGAGGGATCGCGCAGAAGCGGCGCTCCCAGGCGTCGACGAGCAACCGCGATTCGCGACGACAGAGTCGGAGGGGAAGAGAAACAGCGTTGTCGTTTCCGGCTATCCCGGCATGTCGGGAGAGGCGATCGCCGAGTTGTCCGTCATTGTGCCCGCGGAGGCCAGCGGAACGGTACATAAGGAAATGGTGAGAATGAGCTTGATTGTTGCGGTGCTGGCCGGCTTGCTGATCGCGCTTATCGCTTATTTGCTGCGTTGGCGAATGATCCTTCCGCTCGTTGCCTTCGAAGCTTTCCTTAAGGAGGTGTCTTCAGGGCGGCTGTCCGTCTCCGTATCCGACAAAACGAGGAGACGGGAGGATGAGATCGGCTCGATCGGCCGCTCCTTGCAGGAGATGGCCGAGCATTTGAAGACGCTCGCTGCGGGTATCCGGTCGACGGCCTCCGCCACTTCATCGGCGGTGGGTCAACTTACAGGAGAGGCGGAGGGAGCTGCGGAAGGCGCGAACCGGATCGCCCAGGCCATGCGGGAAGTGGCGGCGGGAGCGGACTCCCAGATGCAAGGCATGAAGCGGGGGGCCGACGTGGCGCTGGAGATCGTCGCAGGGATGGGCACGATCGGGGAGCGTTCTTCCGCCGTTGCAGCGGTAGCCGAGGAGGCTTCCAGACAGGCGGCGGAAGGAAGCGATACGGTCGTCGACGCCGTCGAGCAGATGGATAAAATATCGGCGACAGTGGAGTCTTCCGTTCGCGACGCCCGCGAGCTTCATTCCAAATCGGAGCGGATCGAACGGATGGCCGAAGCGATATCGGCGATCGCCTACCGCACGAACCTGCTAGCGCTTAACGCGAATATCGAAGCGAGCAGAGCGGGAGAGCATGGGCGAGGCTTTGCCGTCGTAGCGGGCGAAGTGAGGAAGCTGGCGCAGCAGGCGGATCAGACGGCCTCGGAGATTACAGCCATCATTGCCGAGGTGCAGGGCGGTATTTTGTCCGTCGTGCGCCATATCGAAGCGGGACAGACGGAGGTAAGCAGCGGCGCGGTCAAGGTGAGGGAAGCCGATCAGACGTTCCGGGGGATCGCCGTCGGCATTCGCGGCATGGAGGACGAATTGCAGGGCATCGCCGCGGCCGGACAGCAAATCGGAGCGCAGCTAGAGGAGTTGTCCGCGCTGATCGAACAGACGGAAGCGATCTCGGCTTCAAGCGCGGAGCGTGCGCAAGACGTCGCGGATATCGCCGAATCGCAGATGAATTCGGTACGCAAGGTCGCCGACGAGACGAATGCGCTGGCCAGCCGGATTCGCGAGCTGGAGCAGGCGGTTAACCGTTTTCGATAAACTGGACTTAAGTCGAGGGAGAGTCCAGTGCATCGGTCAAGGGAAATCGTTGGAAGGATACGGTAGAATGATCGTATCATGAGGAGAACAGGGAGAGTAGGTATGAAGATAAAAGGATTATCGCAGACGATCGCAGTATGGAAGTTGTTACTGAGCAGCTTTCCTCGCGGAGTCGTTGCATTCGTCATCGCGGTAACGGGTTTAAGCATCGGGTTGCCGCTTGCTCTATTCGTGATCGGTTTACCGATTCTGGTCGGAATGCTTGCCGCATGCGAAAAAATATTGGGCGTGGATCGGCGCATAGTGGCCGCTTGGGAGTCTTGCGGGGAATATCCGTCCGGATCTCCCCAAATCGGCCTGCCTGATAGCCGGGCCGAACTGGTTCAGGGGGGCTTGAAAAGTTGGGTCAGCTCGCTCGGAAACGTTCAACGATATCGAAATTTGGCGTACGGAATCGGCCAATTCCCGGTTTCCATTCTGGCTTTCGTGCTGGCAATCGTCATTCCGGCGACGGCGTTGGCCTTATTGCTGTCGCCTGTCGCGGAACTTATTAGCTCGCGTATCTTCTCGTTTAACCTATTCGAGCAGGAATTGATCATGAAGTGGCTTTTCCCCAATTGGTCAAGCTTTCAACGGTCTTGGTTCAACACCGGCCTCGGCGTGATTCTGCTCATGGCTACGCCATTTTTGTTTCGAAAGCTGGGTCAATGTTACGCGGCCTGGATTCGCTGGATTTCAGGAACGCCATCCCATACGTAAGAGAGCGGACTGGCTTCGGTGCGCTCTCTCTGCGTATGGCTCCGAGTTACATCCACGTCTCGCCCCAGTGCTGAATGGACTGAATGACTTCCTCCAGCTGGTGGCCTTTCTCGGTCAGTTCGTATTCGATGCGAACCGGCATTTCCGGATAGACCGTTCGGGTTAGAATGCCCGCCGCTTCCAGTTCCTTCATGCGGTCCGTCAGCATTTTATCGCTCATTTCCGGAATTTGCTCTTTAATGTCCTTAAATCGTTTAGGACCTCCGAGAAGCACGCGGATGATCAGTCCGGTCCATTTTTTGCCCAGTAGCTCTGCAGCCGATTCGTACTTGGGGCACATTTTGGAATAATCCATACCGATTCCCCCTCTTTTTCTATTTTAGCACACTCACTTCAAAAAAGTAAGTGTCAGCTTATTGCCAGCCATTGCCGAAAAAAGGGTTCGCAGTCTCGTCCGCTCCAGAGTACGGAACGGAACAACGATCACATAGAGCTGTGTAGCCGCGCCTGGTTCTGGATGTGCGCAAAGTACCGAAAGTAACGTTATACAAGAAAGCCTGCCGTTGATCGTTGATCGGCAGGCTTTCTTGTATATAGTGTAGCCCAAGGGGGCTACAATAGAGCGGAAAACTCGTGCTAATTTCGCCGGAAAGGGAAAAATCGCAGAAATAGAGCGGAAACTCCAGTTTAATTTTTCCTGAAGAGGAAAATTTAAGAAATAAAGCGGAAGATCCGCCCTAATTTCGCCAAAAGTGGCGAATCCGCGAAAATAGAGTGGAAAATCCGTTTTAAATTCAACAAGGTGTTTCCCGGGTAGAACGGTACTTAAGCGCATAGAAGCACAAGCGACTTACAAAGGAACGGCGATTTTTTCCTTCTGGCGAAAGAACACCCAACGGGTAAAACCGATCTCGCGCAGGCGGGCGCGGACAGCCTCCCATTCGTCTCCGACGCGGGCCGGCAGATGGGCGTCCGAGCCGAAAGTGACGTCGGCGCCGAAGTGCAGCGCGCGTTCGAGAACGGCGTCCGACGGATACCAGCCGCCGCAATCCTTTGTTTTCCCGCTCGTATTGATTTCGATCGACAGATCGTTCGCGGCGACCGCCTTTAGCGCTTCGTCGATGTCGGCTTCCGCTCCGGCAATGTCGGCAAAACCCGGATAATAACCCTTCATCGCGTCAATGTGGCCAAGCACCTGGAATAGTCCGCTTTCCGCAGAGCGGCGGATCAGTTCGTAATAATACTTTTTCTCGTCCAGCTGCTGCGCCTTGTCCTTGTCCTTCCAACGGTTGCGGTTAAAGATGCTGACGCCTCTCGTCTGATGCACGGAACCGATAATGTAATCGAACGGGTAGGGGGCGTAAGCGGACCGGTACAGCTCAATCTGGTCGATATAGAAATCGGATTCGACGCCAAGCAGCACCTCGATCCGGTCCTTGTATTGTTCTTTGAGCCGGAGCACCTCCGCCACATAATTCGAAAATTCGCTGCGGGCCATCGCGATGCCAGGCTGAGGATGATCGTGCTCGTGGGCAAAATAAGGCGAATGGTCGGAGATGCCGATAACGTCCAAACCGGCGCCAATCGCCGCTTCGATGTAATCCCGAATGCTGTCCGATGCATGTCCGCATCTGATGTGGTGCGTGTGCAAATCGAATTTCATTTCGTTCACTCCTTATTCGCTTCCGATGAATTGATCCTCGGGCATCCCCTTCAGATCGTTCAAAAACTGCCTCATCGCGCTGTTGACGTATCTCCCCGATTTGGTCATCACGCCGACGGGGTGGCTGACCTCCAGTTCGGTTACAGGGATCATTTTGAGCGTTCCGCGCCGGACCT
The DNA here is from genome assembly GCF_017671885.1 of Cohnella sp. LGH. Lineage (NCBI taxonomy): Bacteria > Bacillati > Bacillota > Bacilli > Caryophanales > Paenibacillaceae > Cohnella > Cohnella sp. LGH. The sequence continues at coordinate 4,657,081 of NZ_CP072117.1, read as the reverse complement.
CCTCGGCTATGGACAGCTTGGAGACGACCGCGGCTCCCAGATTCAGCTCTACCATCCGCTTGACCTCCTCGCTGCTTCCCAACTCCATGGCGATATTCGGCTCAATTCCGTGCTCGCGCAGCACCCGATCCGTGAACCGTCTGCCCAAGGTGTCCGGCGACAGCAAAATCAAAGGAACGTCCTTCAGCATATCGATCGTGACCCGCTTGGCACCGGCGAGCGGATGCTGCGGAGCGACGACGAATTCGAACGTATCGTAGTAGAGGATGGACGTTTCCACTTGCAGACTGCGGTCGGTCAAGTAGCCGATGCCGATATCGACGGCGCCGTTCTCGACGCTGGAAAGCACTTGGGTCGAAGACATGGAGAGGATGCTGGTCTTAATGAGCGGATACTGGTTCTGAAAATAGGACAGGACGCGGGGCAATATCTGAATCGCGATGGAGGAGGTTGTTCCGAGCACGATATGGCCTTGGGGCACTTGGTTCAGATCGGTCAGCTTCTGCTTAAGCTGCTCCACGATGGTAAGTATTTGCTCGGCATGGTCGAGAAAGACTTGTCCTCTGTCCGTTAAGGCGACGGGGTGATTGCGGTCGACGAGAATCGCTTTGAACTCGTCTTCGAGACTTTTGATTTGCGCCGATACGGCGGGCTGCGTCAAGTTGAGCACTTCGCCGGCTTTGCGGAAGCTTAGCGTTTTGGATATCGTGACTAACGTCTCCAGTTGGCTGATGTTCACCTGTACGCCTCCTTATATATTGAATTAATTTATCAACAGTCCCGATGGATATAAACAGGATTTGTCATAACTCTATTATAGGGGAAATGTTTTTTCATCGCAAAGGGTTTACAAGTACTCAAAATTGAGTATAATTACGATGTTGTACTCAAATTTGAGTATTTTAATCCGTCTAGAGAGGAAGTTCACCGTATGGATGTTAATAAGAGCAACACCAAGCTCGTCGTGGCCGGTCTTTTGCTGGGCTTGTTTATGTCGGCGCTTGATCAGACGATCGTCTCCACGGCGATGACGACGATTATTAAGAAGCTGGGAGGACTCGAAAGCTTTATTTGGGTGTATTCCGCTTATATGATTGCGATGGTCGTCGCGACCCCGATTTTCGGCAAGCTGTCGGATATGTACGGACGCAAGCGGTTTTTCCTGATGGGCTTGATTCTGTTCCTGCTTGGCTCGATTTTGTGCGGCACGGCGCAGAACATGGATCAGCTGATCATCTACCGCGCGATTCAAGGCATTGGCGGCGGCGCTTTGATGCCAATTGTGTTTACGATTATTTTCGATCTGTTTCCGGGAGAGAAGCGGGGGAAAATGATGGGGCTGTTCGGCGCGGTATTCGGCGTGTCCAGCGTTTTCGGGCCGATCTTGGGCGGGGCGATTACCGATTATATGAGTTGGCGCTGGATTTTTTACATTAACGTGCCGATCGGACTGTTGTCCATCTACTTCATCGCAACGGCGTACCGCGAATCGAGAAATACCCGCAAACAAGTGATCGACTGGGCTGGAGCGGTGCTGCTGACCGGCGCGATTCTGTGCTTGATGTTCGGGCTGGAGCTGGGCGGTTCCGAAGGCTGGGCTTGGGATTCCGTTAAAACAGTCTCCTTGTTCGCCGGTTCCGCTGTGCTGCTCGCGCTGTTCCTGTGGGCGGAGAGCGTCGCGAAGGACCCGATCATCAAGCTGTCGTTGTTCCGTACGCGTCTCTTCACGAGCAGCATGGCGATCAGCCTGTTGTACGGCGGAGTAATGATCGCCAGCGCGACTTATATTCCGATTTTTATCCAAGGCGTATTCCATAAAACGGCGACGGAAACGAGCACGGTGCTAACCCCGATGATGCTAGGCGTCGTGCTGAGCAGTCAAATCGGAGGCAGAGTCGCCAGCCGCTTCAGATACCGGGACGTGATGCTCGTGTCCGCGGTAACGCTGCTGATCGGCTCTTATTTGCTCGGATTTGTGATGAATACCGACACAAGCCGTCTCGTCATCACCCTGTTCATGATCGTGATCGGACTCGGCATGGGCGTATCCTTCTCGCTGCTGAACATCTCGACGCTCGGCTCCGTTCCTCCGCAATACAAAGGCTCGGCCTCGTCGCTGATCACCTTTTTCCGGACCATCGGTTCGGCGCTCGGCGTAACGGTGTTCGGAACGCTGCAGAAGCATCATTTTCAAGAGGGAATTCGGGAAGTGCCGAATATGAGTCCCGAAATGGCGGGACAGATCAAGGGCGGCCAAGCGCTGCTCGATCCGACCATTCAAGAGAAGATGGGATTGTCTCCCGACATCGTGAACGGTCTGCTCTCCAAGCTGGCCGGCTCGATCACTTACATTTTTCAGTGGTCGGTGCTATTGCCCGCCTTGGCGCTCGTGTTCGTGCTGTTGATGGGACGCGCCAGAATGGAAAAAACCGTTCCGGCGCCGCAGGGCAAGCCGGAGGTTTCCTACAACAGAGGTTAGCGCCATGTCGATCCGATTAATCATTCTTGGACTGTTGATGGAGAACAATCGGCATCCGTACGAGATTCGGCAGACGATCAAGAAGAGAAATTGGCATTTGACGTTCCGGATTCGAGACGGCTCGCTTTATTACGCGGTCGATCAGATGCGGGGCGAAGGGCTGATCGAGGTAGCGGAGACGATTGCAGTTCAGGGCGACAACCGTCCGGATAAAATCGTATACCGCATTACGGACAAAGGGAAAGAAGCGTTCACGCGGATGATCTACGAGGAGTTTGGCAAAGACTTCTATCCGCAGCACCCGATGTTTGCCCCGCTCGCTTTCTCGCGGCACGCCGATAACGAGGCAATGGAGGCGCTCATCGCCGAGCGGCTTGACGGCTGTCTGGAAAGAATTCGGAACGTACAAGACGTATTGGAGATTAAAGCAGGCTGGCTGCCGCATGGCGCCAAAAGGATGATCGAGGGCATACTGCGGTTCAGCGAGACGGAGCGCGACTGGCTCACGGAGATGCTGGAGGATGCGCAAAAAGGCTTGTTGAACTCGGCTGACCGGCAACCGGATCACTGACCGGAAAAGGAGATCGCCGAACGTTTGTCGAATTAGTCCGTCAAATCCGCGCGTAAAGCGAGAGAGGCGACATTCCGATGGACGACAAAAAACAGATTAACGCCTGGGTGATGTACGATTGGGCGAATTCGGCTTTCGCCACGACGATTATGGCAGCGGTCATGCCGATTTACTTTATCAGCGTCGCCGGCGGAACCGACGGAAGCTGGAGCTTCACGCAGACGGCCGCGGCGATCGTCGTGGCGCTGCTATCGCCGCTGCTTGGCGCAATCGCCGATCATGCGGGACGGAAAAAAACGTTTCTCCGCGTCTTCACCGTGATCGGAGCGTCCGCCAGCGCAGCGATGGCATTGATCGGCCCGGGCGATATGTGGCTTGCTTCCGTGCTTGTCGTTATCGGCATGGTCGGCTTCGGAGCCGGCAATACGTTCTACGACGCTCTGCTTGGGGACGTGACCTCCCCCGCGCAGCGGGAACGCGTCAGCGCCAGAGGCTACGCGATGGGGTATTTGGGCGGCGGCGTGCTGCTGGCCGTCAATCTCGGACTCATACTCGGCTGGGAGACAATCGGACTGCCGGACAGCACCGCAGCGTCGCAAATTTCGTTCGTGACGGTCGGAGTCTGGTGGTTCGTTTTCTCGCTGCCTTTGTTTCGTCGAGTTCAGGAAACGAGGCTGGCGACGGAAGGCACGGCGGTGGCACACATCAGGACGGGAGCGCGGCGACTTAAGGAAACGTTTCGCCGCATCAAGCGTTATCCCGAGCTGATGAAGTTTATGCTGGCTTACTGGTTTTTCTTTGACGGCATCAATACGATCATCGTTATGGCCGCCAGCTACGGCACGACGATCGGCATCGAATCTACCGATCTGATCGCCGCTCTGCTTATTACACAATTCGTCGGATTCCCGGCGTCGCTCCTGTTCGGCAAGCTGGCCGACAAGTTGGGCAGCAAGAAGATGCTGTACAGCTCGCTCGTCATCTATCTGATCATCGTCTTGTTGGGTTACTTCATGACCAGCGCATTGCATTTCTACTTGCTGGCCTGCATGGTCGGGCTTGTGCAAGGAGGGTCGCAGGCGACGTCGCGATCGATCTTCAGCAAAATGATTCCTCCCGGCCGGAACGCGGAGTTTTTCGGCTTCCTCAGCTTTACGAGCCGTTTCTTCTCGTTCGGCGGCCCGCTCGTATTCGGCATTGTTAAGCTGCTCAGCGATTCGAGTCGGTCCGCGCTGCTGGCCGTTGCCTTTTTCTTCGTCGCGGGCCTTATCCTGCTGACATTCGTCGATTTGGCGAAGGGAGAGAAGGAAGCCGGACAGACGATTTAAGCGGATTATTAAGGAATGACCGAGTCGGCGTAGACGATGTCCGCGCTTCCGCATGGCCGACCGGTTTCGTAGGAGACGTTGCCGAGCAGCTCGCCGAATCGCGCTCGCAGCGGCTCCGCTTCCTCATCTGCCGTCCTTGTCTCCAGCCAGCGCAGCGCCGCAGTCATCGTCTTCTGCGCGTCCTTCAGCGCCTGATCCCACAGCTCCAGCGCGCTGGAGCTGTGAACCGTCGTGCGATCGGTCGGATCGATCCATCTTTGGCGCGACTCGTTCAGCACGTCCCAATCCGGAGTCCGGCGCGGCGGGGAGAACGGCTGCAGCATGCCGAAGACGAGTCGGCCTTTCCAGCCGCTCGGATCGTAGAACAGCCGCTGCGCCTGCTGCATCTGCCGGACGGCGTAATCGAGCTGTTCGGGCGTAATGCGTTCCGCCGGAACCGGATAATGGAGCCGAGCGGCGCGGAGGAAGCCGGAGACGAAATCGCCGGGCAGGCGTCCGTTCGTGTCGATCTCCGGCGAAACCGGAGTTTGGCCAGTATGAATGTCGGCGCGCCGCAACATAATCGCAGAATCCATCGCCGTTTCATAGCGTTGATGATGCCATTTTTTAAAGCCGGAACGGCTGAATACGAACGGATGAAGATGGCGATCCAACAGGTGATGCAGCAGAAACCCGACGCTGTAGGCGATTGCCGGATCGTCCGGAGAGCGGCCTTTTGCTTCTTCCAGCAGCGACAGCAGGAAGGGGCCGCAGCTTTGAGAGTGCATCAACGAACCTAGCCTGTTCAAGTCTGTGTCCCCGCTCTGCCACGGCAAATAACGGTCGTAAAATAAAAAGTCCGGCCCCTGGCAGCCAAGCTGGAAGGCGGTTTTCCATTCGGGAATCTCCATAGGTCTTTCGGCCTGAACGAGGGCTAAAACCTCTCTGCCGAATAAAATATGAGCCCATACATTCGGCATCATTCTGCCTCCCTTGGCAAAAATCAGTGTACTTGTACCTAGGATTTAAGTATAATAGGGGAAAGTGATTACGGCTAGCGGTTCAATCCAAACAGACAAGGGGCGCGTTCAGGCATGAAGGCTGAGTACATCAACCCGTTTTTGGAATCCGCGCGTATGGTCATCGAACAAATGGTGCAGATTCGTCCCAGCACGGGGCAACTGTCGATTCGAGACATCAAATTCGCGGAAAACCATGTATGGATTCAAATTGGACTGACAGGTCATCTAACCGGCGATATCGTATTCGGGTTGAGCGAATCGGTCGCGTTGAGAATCGTATCTGCCATGATGGGCGGATACGCGATTACCGAGATTGACGATATGAGCAAGAGCGCGATTTCCGAGCTGGGCAACATGATCAGCGGCAACGCCAGCACGATGCTTTATAATCAAGGCGTTCACGTTGACATTACTCCTCCGAAAATTATGGAGTCTCATTTCGCATCGGCGACCGGAGCCAGCAGAGCGCTGGCGGTACCTCTTATTATGGATGGAATCGGCGAGATGGAAATTCAGGTTCTCATTGCGTAATAGATAGGAACGAACGCCCCGTCAGGGGCTTTTTTCATGGGACCATTCGGCCGGATGTGTAATTTGGCGGGGAGGGGTTATGATGAGAGTGGAGCTGCGCGGCAAAGTCGTGCTGATTACCGGGGCGTCTAGCGGCATCGGAGCGAAAGTTGCCGTTCTGCTGGCGGAGCGGGGCGCGATTCCGATTCTGACGGCGCGGTCCGTGGACAAAATGGAGCGATTGGCCGCATCCATCTCCGGCGAGCACGCAGTGTACGCGATGGATGTCCGTTCGGACGAGCAGGTTCGGGAGACGGTGGCGCGGGTCGTCGAGCGTTACGGAAAAATCGACGTGCTTCTGAACAATGCGGGTTACGGAGAGTTCATTCGTTTCGCCGATGCTTCGATCGCTCATTTTCAGGACATGCTGGACGTCAATTATATGGGCTCGGTTCGCTGCGCCCATGCGGTTCTGCCCGATATGATGCGTGCAGGACAGGGTCACATCGTTAATGTCGCTTCGATGGCCGGGAAGATGGCAACCGCAAAGTCGACCGCTTATGCCGCAACCAAGCATGCTGTGCTGGGCTTTACGAACGCTTTGCGCCGTGAACTGCAAGGCTCTGGCATCGCCGTCTCGGCGGTTAATCCGGGGCCGATCGATACGCCGTTCTTTGATCGCGCCGATCCGGACGGCCAATATTTGCGGAACCTGGGCGGGTTCATCCTGTCGCCGGACAAGGTTGCAAGGGCGATCGTATCGGTTATCGAGAAGCGCAGGCCGGAGTTGGACATGCCATGGGCGGCATCGGCCGGGACGAAATTTATGCTGTTGTTTCCGCGGCTCGGCAACGCGCTGTTCGGGAAATTATTAAACCGGAAATAGGTTTTCACGAGAAATGGGGTTGGCATTATGGATTTTGTTACATTGGGATTAAACGAGACGCTGGTCGACAAGCTGGCGGCCTCCGGAATTACGCAGCCTTCGGAAGTGCAGCGGCAGGCTTTGCCGGAGCTGTTAAGCGGAAGAGACGGCATTCTCATCTCGCCGACGGGAACGGGCAAAACGCTGGCGTACTTGCTGCCTATGCTGCAGCGGATCGACGGCTCTAGCAAGGAGGTACAGGCGCTTATTCTCGCGCCGACGCAGGAGCTGGCGATGCAAATTATGCGCGAGGCGGAGGCTTACGGGCAGTCGCTCGGCGTTAAAGCTGCGGCGCTGATCGGAGGCGCTTCGTTGGCACGGCAGCTCGAACGGATGAAGAGCAAGCCCGCGCTGATCGTCGGCACGCCGGGACGCGTGCGCGAGGTGGCGAGTACGCGCAAGCTGTCGCTGCATAGGATTGGCTTTGTCGTCGTGGACGAGACGGACCGGATTTTCTCCCTCGGCGGCAAAAACGACGTCGAGAATTTGCTGAAAATGTGCTCCCGTGAGCGCCAGACCGTCTTCGTATCGGCGACCCGCTCGCAGGCGATGCGCGAAGCGGAGGCGAAGTGGCAGAGCAATCCGTGGGTAACCGACGTGACGGAGCAGGAAAATGAGAACGGGCTGTCCTCGACGCTTAAGCACTGGTATTTCCTTGGCGATCGGCGCGACAAAATCGATCTCGTGCAGAAGCTTGTCCGTCATCTAAAGCCGAGCTCCGCGCTGCTGTTCGTGAACGATACCGACAAAATCGGCGAGCTGATCGCCAAGCTGCGCTACGAAGGGCTGTCGGTCGAGGCTCTATACGGAGACACGAGAGGGCAGGAGCGCGGCGAGGTGATGCAGCGCTTCCGCAAGGGCCGCACGAAGCTGCTGATCGCGACGGATGTTGCCGCCAGAGGATTGGACCTTCCGGGGCTGCCGCTCGTCATTCAATTGGAGCCGGCGCTGGATGCGGATCATTACGTACACCGGTCGGGCCGCACAGCGAGAATGGGACGCGACGGAACCTCCATTACGCTGATCGCTCCGGAAGAGCGTTTTATTCTCGATAAATTGGAAAAGCAGCTTAGTATCGTTTTCGAGCCGCAGATGCTCTACGAAGGACGGGTCGTACCGTACGAGGAAGGCATGAAGCGCAAAGGTCCGGGAGCCGGTCGCAGATCGCCCGCTGCCGACGAGAGGGGCGACCGCCCGTTATGGAAGTCGAAGGCGGATTATCTGGCTTCGCTGGAGACTCGCAAGCAGGCCGAAAGCAAGGGAACGCCTAGCGGCGAAGCGAGACGCGAGCGGCCTCAGACAGCGGGAGCTGGCGGAAAGTCTGCAGGCAAGATGGCCGAGAAATCCGTTGGCAAGTCAAACAGCAAGTCGCCGGTAGCGAGCAAGCCTCAGTCGACAGCTCAAGCAGCGCCATCTCCGGCTGCTAAGCCCAAGCCGGGCAAATCGAAATCGGAGCGCGCGAGAGAGCAGAAGAACAAGGGCGCTCCGAAGTGGTTAAAGGCGAAACGCGAAGCCGGTTCTCCGCCCAAGTCAGATTAAATCGAATAAGCCGTCTCCTGTCATGCGATCTTGGGATCGGGACGGGAGACGGCTTATTTTCAATTCCGCATCGTTTAGCGGTACGTTTTCATTTGCAGCTCGTTTAAGCTTTTGAATTCGTACCCCTGCGAGCGCGCCGCGTCAATGATGCGTCCGAGCGCTTCGACATTGTCGCGGGAGACGGAGTGGAGCAAAATGACGGCTCCCGGGTGCAACTGGCCCATGACGCTGTCGTAGGCGTATTGGCCCCCTCGCTGGCTGTTGACGTCCCAATCTTTGTACGCGACCGACCAGAAGACGCCGGTGTAGCCCAGCTCGCGGCAGACGGAGAGCATCCGATCGCTGAAAATGCCCCGGGGCGGGCGCATAAACTTCATCTCTTGCCCTCCGGTAAGCTCGGCGACCGCTTGCCTCACCTTGTCCATTTCTCCGCGAATTCGCTCCGCTCCGACTTGGCTCAAGTCCGGGTGGCTCCAGGAATGGTTGCCGATCAGATGACCTTCCTTGGCCATTCTTTGCACCAGCTCCGCCTGGTCCTTCACGAAATGTCCGGTTACGAAAAAGGCGGCCGGAACCTGCTTATCCCGCAAAATGTCGAGAATCCGCGGCGTAAAGCCGTTCTCGTAACCATTGTCGAAGGTCAGATACAGCTCTTTGCTGTTCGTGTTGCCGAGAAAGATGGCTTGCTGCCTTTGCAGAACGTTCATGAAGCCTTCTTCGGCGATGGACGGCAAGCTTCCCTGCTTGCTTTTCTTGAATCCGAAATGGAAGGGAGACTGGGAATTGGCCGCCGCGGTTGCGGCAAAAATCAGGCAGGCGGCGGCAATGCCCGCCAACATGGGGATCAATCGGTTGCGCATGAATGTCGGCACTCTCCTTACGGACATGGTTCTTAATACCATGGTGCGAAAGAAGCGGAATTATTCACAGCGGGTTGCCGAAGTCGTCCCGAGATTTCCTACCTGAGCCTTATTTCCGACTTTGGGCCTTGCCAGAGAGGGGCTTTTCCTTGGATGCTATTAAAGCGGGAGCTATCCCGTGAATACGATTGCAGCAGAGGAGAGACTTCAGGATGAAACAGATGCAACCGGTTCTTAAAAAGACGGCAGCGGCTACGATCGCTTTGACGCTGCTTGCGGGCAGCGCGGCGGCAACAATGGCTTCGGCGAAATCCGACCATGGCTCGAAACACGGAAACGAAGGGAAACGCGGCGGTAAAAGCGGCATTCATCTGGATTATAAAGATTTGAACGGGAAAGAGTGGAAGTGGGCTTACGAGCCGATCATTCGATTGGCCGCCCAAGGCGTATTCAACGGCTATGAGGACGGCAGCTTCAAGCCTCGCAACAACATCAGCCGGATTGAGGCGCTTGTCGCTGCGGTTCGTCTCCTGGGCCTCAAGGAAGAGGCCGAAAAGCCGGAGAATAAGAACGCCAACCTGAATTTCAAGGATTTCGACCAGCTGCAGAAAAAATACGGTTGGGCGGTCGGCTACGTCGCCGTGGCGCTGGAGAACGACTTGTTCTCCGAGACGGACACTAAGATTCAGCCGGACAAGCCGGCATCCCGGCTCTGGGCCTCCGTTCTGCTCGTCAAAGCGATGAAGCTGGAAGCCGAAGCGAAAACCAAGATGGATACAGTGCTGCCGTTCCGGGACGCTAAGGAAATTCCCGCGGGCTCAGTCGGATATATCGCGGTGGCGCTGGAGAAAAATCTGATCAAAGGCTACAACGACAACACGTTCCAGCCCAACCGCCCCGTTACCCGCGCGGAGCTGGCGTCGCTGCTGGACCGCGTCGATCAGCAGCTTCCCGAAGAAGGCAGAGCGCAAGCGATCGTCGGCAAAGTCGAGACCGTCGCCAATAATGCCTTGACCGTGAGAAAGTCGGACGGAACGGCAGTAACGGTACCGGTAGACGCCAACGTGTTTATTTTCCGCGACAATGTCAAAGCTTCGCTCTCCACAATAAAATCCGGAGACGAGGCGCTCGTTCGCACGTATGAGGGCAAAGCGGTGTTTATCGAGGTGACCCAAACAGCCGATGCGAACACGCAGTTCGTCGACAGCGGCATCCTGACCTCCTTCACGCTGAATCCGGACGGCAAGCTGACTACAGTCTCCCTGAATAAAACGCTAAACGGCGTCACTCATGTGATTATTTACAACGTCGACGCGAACGTCTCGATCAGCGGCGGCGGTCTGACCTCGAACGTGAACGTCGTCGTTCGCGGGACGAACAGCCTCGTGCAAACGATCGAAATTCAATCTTAACCCGTCATAGCGATGTTTCGAACAAAAGGCTGTCCCACAAGCCAACCAAGTTGCTCTGAAAGATAATCGATGATAAAGGTTCAAGAAGGTATGTACCTCCCTCTCTTTGTCTATCGATGATCGCAAGCAACTCTGCTTATGGGACCGCCTCTTTTTTTTTGCTTAGCTCTCATTATCCGCTTCGCGTACTCTTCCGGGAAGCTCTCGCGCTCAGCTCCGCCAAGAACAGCGACAGAAGGACGGGCAGCATAGTCATCGCTTCGACGGTGAGAAATCCCCACGTTCCGACGGAGAGCGCCTTATACCAATGGTAATCCGACAACCAGACGCATACAAGAACGAGCCAGACGCCTGACGCCGAATAAGCCAGTCCGTAAGCTTTCATCCGAGACACCTCCGATTCTACCATTCCTCGCGATAAGCCTCCCTATACCGAGTAAAAAGGGGACCCCTTGCGCATACTGAAACGGCGTCGAAAGGATGGTACGATATGGAACGCCGGGAAGTGATCAGCAATTTTCAATTGATGTCCCTTATCGTCATATCGACCATCGGGACGTCCAGCTTGTACGCTCCTGCCACATTAGTCCGTTACGCCGAACGGAATTCGTGGTTTTTGGTGCTTGCGGGCGGCCTGGCCGGCCTGTTGAATCTGTTTATTTTAATGACTTTGAACCGGATGTATCCGGACAAAAACTTGATCCGCATCTGCAAGCATGTGCTAGGACCTTGGATCGGGGGCCTGCTTGCTTTCGCGGTCATATTTTACTTTATCGACGTTACCGCGTGGATAGTTCGAGAGTTTGCCCAGTTTTTCATCGTGGCGCTAAGCCCGGTCGTCCCCCAGTCCTGGTATTTGGCCACGGGCGTCATCATGGGGGCTTACGCGGTCTATCGAGGTCTCGAAGCCTTCAGTCGCGTGTCGGAAATCGTGCTTTTTGTCATCGTGCTTACTTTTCTGGGCATATACGCCGTGTTGATCTCGCAATATCATCCGGAATATTTGCTTCCCATTCTTGAGAACGGTTGGCTTGAGCCGCTTTCCGGCATTATCCCCGTCTCCTCTTGGATCGGCGATCTCATGTTCATCTCGATGATGCTGAATCACGTGCGCCGAACGAAAAAAACGGCAGCATACGCCGTCGGGGCCGTGGTGGTTACGACGATTCTGCTTATGATGTCGGTGTTGTCTTGTACGTTGCTGTTTGGAGCGAAGGCGTCCGAATCTTTCACTTACCCAAGCATCAGCCTGATTCAGAACATCCGTCTATTTCGGCATATCGAGCGGTTCGACGCGGCCCTCGTCGCCGTATGGGTGATGAGCTGCTTTATCAAGATAACCGTTTATTTATGGTCGGCGCAGCAGGGACTGACCGATCTGCTTAATCTGAAGAAGCCTCGTTTGTTTCTTATTCCGGTTGCCGCAGGAATTTATGTTTGCGCCAAGTTCAAAGTATGGGGACTCATTGAGCTAGGCAGATTTTACGATCAGCAAGCCTGGTATTTCTGTCTGTTCCAGTATGCCGTTCCGGGATTCCTTCTACTGGCCGCATGGCTAAGAGGAGACGGCGGCAAAAAGAAGGTGGGCGCATGAAAGACAGACAAACGGAATTCTCGAAGGATTTGGCTGAGAATGTTAGACGGATAAGGGAATACATGCAGCATACCGACGATTTGATCTTCGTCGACCGGGAGCTTGCTTCGGGAAAGCCGATCAAGATCGCTTATTTGCAGGGCTTGACCGATGATCGCAGGCTGGAATATTTGCTGGCCCATGCCAGAGAGTTCGGAAGCGAAGACTTTGCGTTCGGCGACCACGGGTGGCGAAAATCGATTCAGCAAGGGGCGGAAAGTCTTGCGGCCGGACAAGCGCTGCTGCTGTTCGCGGATCCGCCGGGCGCCGCAGCCATCGATCTATTGGGCGTTCAGCTTAGAAGCGTAGAAGAGCCGTCGAGTGAATCGACAGTCAAAGGACCGAGAAGCGGTTTTACAGAGTCCCTTACCAATAACCTGGCGCTGGTGCGTTACTACTGTCCTTCTCCCCAGCTTAAAATCGAGAGCCGCAAAATTGGAAGTCTGAGCCCGACCCCGCTGGCGGTTTTGTCGGTTGGCGGCATCACGAACCCGTCCATTCTGAAAGAGGTTCATCGCAGAATCGACGAAATTACCGCCGACTTCATAGTGGGAAGCAATGCGATCGAGGAGTGGATCGCCGATCACCGGGGAACGATGTTTCCGATGGTGGAATCGACCGAACGGCCGGACCGCGTCGTCGGCGCGCTGATGGACGGGCGAATCGCGATCATCGTTCAGGGCACTCCGTTCGTCATTTTGCTGCCCTTCGTTTTTTTGCAGGCCTTTCAGGTGGGGGAGGACTACTTTTGGAATTTCTATATCGGTTCCCTTCTCCGCATGCTCCGGATTTTTTGCGGTTTGATCGGGTTGCTGCTGCCGGGCTTCTACGTGGCAACGGTTACTTACCATCACGAGCTCGTGCCGACCGCGCTTCTTCAGAGCATTGCCGCCGCGAAGGAGCCGGTACCGTTCCCGGCCGTCGTGGAAAGCTTCGCGATGATGTTCGCTTTCGAAATCATGCGCGAAGCGGGCATTCGCATGCCGAAGCAAATCGGGCAGGCGGTCAGCATCGTCGGTGCGCTCATTCTCGGGCAAGCCGCGGTGGAAGCCGGGATCGTGTCGCCGATCATGGTCATCGTTGCGGCGCTGACAGGCATTTGCACATTCACGTTGCCTCCGAACGCTATGAATTACGCCATCCGTCTCCTGCAATTCGGGATGACCTTCCTCGCTTCACTTCTCGGCTATGTCGGGCTTGTGGCCGGGATCATCGGTTTGCTGGTTTATTTGGCTTCCTTGCGCTCATTCGGGATTCCGTACTTGGGACCTGCAGCGCCCCTGAATGCGCAGGAATTGACGGATGTTATCGTGCGGCGTCCGATTCCTTGGGACTCGAAGCGTCCGACTTTGTTTCGGGCGCTTAACCCTTATCGATTCAGAGGCGGAGACAAATGAGAGCGGCAGGGCGGATCGCGTGGGTGTTAGCCGTTTGTGCATTGGTGTGTTCGGGCTGCGATGGCAGTCTGGAATTGAATGAACTCTATATCGTTCATTCCGTTGCCTTAGACGCAGGAAAGAACGGAGGCGTGAAGCTGTCCGCAGAAATTGCAAGGCTGGAGTCCGGACAACAACAGCCAAAAGGGATGCAGAACAAGACGTTTATGTTGACTGGTGAAGGAAGCAATATTTTTGAAGCCGCCAGGCTGATGCGAGCCAAATCGGACCGCACGCTGCTATGGGGACAAACAACGGCAATTGTGATCAGCAAAGACATCGCGCTGCAAAGCTTTGACAAACAGATTGAGACGCTTCGCCGTTTCCGGCAATTTCGCAACACAACGCTCGTCTACATGATCGACGGACAGGCTTCGAGGGTATTGGAAGTAGAGATGCCGAACGCTTCGATCAGCGCTCAGGCTTTAAGGGGATTGGCAGAAGGAGGGGAAATCACAGGGCTGACTTCCCAGATATCTCTGCTGGACATTTACAAGGATAGAATCAACGGCTACCAAGAGATTTGCATACCGGCGGTCCGGGTGCTGAAGAGCAAGGACGGAGGCGCCGACCGTCTAATTAAAGCCGCCGGTTTTTTCGCGTTCCGGGGCGAACAACTGGCAGGCTTCATGCCGGCCCGGATAAGCAAGGGCTATCTCAGGGCGTCCAATCGCATGAGGAGTACGATCGAAAAGCTGGCTTGCGACGGGAAACCCGGGAACACGATCGCATTCGAGAACACGAGAAGCAGCAGCCGGGTTGCAGCGTCGCTCGATAAGACCGGAACGCCGAGCGTTCGGATCGAAGTCGACACGGATTTGAATCTGGTCGGACAGCCTTGCGAGGATCAGACGGTAACTCCCGAATTGATCGCCGAGTGGGAGAAACAGTTGAATTCGGAAATCGAGGACCAAATCAATGGGTTTATCGCATTTTCTCAGCAGCACGCGACAGATTTGCTGGGCATCGGCGAGCGGATTCATCGGAAGCAACCGCAGCAGTGGAAGCGGATCAAAGACGAATGGAGAGAAATTTACCCGACTTGCCGGTTCACGGTTGAGGTTAACACCAGAATCGACCATACCAACTTTACGATTTGAAGCCGCTTTTTTGTAAAGCGGGTCTCCCGCCCGTTATAATAAGGTGAACAAGGCGATTTGTGCCGCTTATCGGGGAGGCTGGGGATTGGTGGTATCCGGGCAGGAGAGAACGAGCGCGCCCGCGCTTGCAATGAAGGAGCTAACGGGAGGTTACAGCCGGAGGCGTCCGGTGCTTCACGGCGTGTCGATGACGCTGCATAGCGGCGAGCTGTTGGGCTTGATCGGGTTGAACGGGGCCGGGAAGAGCACGGCGATCAAACATATTTTGGGGCTGATGGTTGCGCATAGCGGGGAAGTTCGCGTCGCCGGAGCGACGCTGGAGGAGAATCGGGAACTGTATCGCTCTTCCATCGCATACGTGCCTGAGCAGCCGTCGCTGTTTCCTAATTTGACGGTGAAGGAGCACTTGCATTGGACGGCGCTTGCTTACGGTCTGAATCGGGAGGCGGCGGAGAAACGGGCGGAAGAATTGGCGACGACGTTCCGGATGACCGATGCGATGAAAGCTTTGCCCGACACGCTCTCCAAAGGGATGAAGCAGAAGGTCATGCTGATGAACGCCTTGCTCGTTCGCCCGGCTCTGCTCATTATTGACGAGCCGTTTCTCGGACTCGATCCCCTGGCGATTCGCGGATTGGTGGCCGCACTGGACGAAGCGCGCGATGAAGGGACGGCGATTCTGCTTAGCTCGCATATTTTGCCTGCGCTGGAGCGCAAGGCGAATCGGCTCGTCGTGCTCCACAAGGGCCGTCTGATTGCCGAGGGCACGCCGAAGGAAGTGAAGGCGGCAGCCGGCTGCACCGGAACGGAAGCGACGCTGGACGATGCGTTCGAGGCGTTGGTGGAAGCTGCGGAAGGGGGCCGCAAGGGTGAGTAGAATCGCGCATGACGAACAGCGCGCCTTCTTGCACTCCCTGCGGAGAGAGCGCACCGCCGCCTTCCGAAAGGAGATCGTGCCGTATTTCCGCTATGTGCTCCAGAGCGGCTTCGGCTTGTTTGCATCGGCGATCTTTTTTACCTTGCTGATCGGGTACATGGATTTGATCAAGGCGGTACCCGCCGATTGGCCGGCGAAGTGGGTCGGCGCCGTCGTTCTCTCGCTTTCGGCCCTTCGCGCTCCGCTCCGCACGTACTTTCGACCCGCCGACTCGGTATTTCTGCTGGCGATGGAAAACCGCCTGCTGGAGCAGTACGTCGCCGTAGCGCTGCGCAAAGCGGTTATTGCGGGCTTATTGCGGACGCTTGCCGTATTTGCGCTGTTCGCGCCGATCTATATTCGTTCGCCTCAGACTGCGGCTCTTGCCGATGTGCATCCGCCGATCGTTCTAGCTTTGCTGTTTGCTGCGCTGACTGGGATTAACGTCTATGGGGGCTGGCGCGAACGAAGAGCCGCGGCGCGAACGTGGCGTATCGGGCTGAAAGCCGTTCGAATAATGCTGACTGCGGTCGCCGTAACGGCGCTTCTGCTGAAGCCGCTGGCGGTGGCGATTCCGTTTGCGGCAGTCGCTGTCGCGGTTTTGGCGCTGCTGTGGAGGCTGCCCGCACAGCATGCGCTGCCGTGGGACAGGCTGATTGAAGAAGAAGCGGCTGCCAGGCGCAGATGGATGGGCTTCCTGAGCTGG
This sequence comes from Cohnella sp. LGH, assembly GCF_017671885.1. NCBI lineage: Bacteria > Bacillati > Bacillota > Bacilli > Caryophanales > Paenibacillaceae > Cohnella > Cohnella sp. LGH. The sequence goes on along the minus strand of NZ_CP072117.1, from coordinate 4,640,665 downwards.
TTCGTGGACGTGCCGACCGAAACCGCGAAGCCGACGTACAGGCGCTGGATCGCCTGGGTTGGCGAGCTTATTCCGTGGAGCAGACGCAAGGCCTGGCATTATTTGTACGTTAAAGTGTTTTTGCGCGGGGAGACGTTCGGGGCCCTGTGGAGATGGATCATCGTGACGTGCTTGGTCGTCGCCGTATCGGGAAGCGCACTAGTCGATGCGCTTGTCTTCGGCGCATCCGTCGTCGTGTGCGGGCTGCAGCTCAGCGAGTTGAAGCGGGTTCGCTTCGTGGAAACGGCGGATACGCTGCCGATCGCTCCGCAAGGCAAGCTTGTCGCAGCGGCGGCGGTCGCGCGCGGGGCGGGCTTGGCGGCGGTCGCTCTGATCGGAGCGGCCGTGCCGGCGACGGCAGGCCTGGGAGCCAATCCGGGAGATGCGGAGGTTTTTCGATTCGACTACTGGCTGGCCGCAGCCGGATTCGGACTGCTCTGGTGCGGATGGTGGATGCCGCGCAAAATCGCAAGATTTACGGACGAGGACGATTTGTGAGAGGCGGGCTTGGGCGGAATATGATTTCGAAATAGAAAAAGGCTTCTCGTCCGGCCTGCCAGCCGGCAACGAGAAGCCTCTTTTTTGCTTGCAGTTATAAAATTAAGCTTTTCCTGCTTTGACATCCAGCACGGCTTGATAGATTCGGTCGAACAGGTCTTCCAGGTCGTTCTCCTCGATGCAGGAGAAGGCGACGCGCAGATCGGTTTCGCCCAGGGCGATCGTGCCCACGCCGTAATCGCTCAGCAGTCGCTGACGTACGGTTTCCGCGTCTACAGTCAGGTTAAGACACATGAAGTAGCCGGAGTTGAACGGGTAATACGTCCAGACGTCGCCGTACTTGCCGCTGTCGAGCAGAGCTTTAACTTTGTTGGCACGTCCTTTCATAATAACGAACTTCTCTTCCTTCTGGGCTTGGAAGCGATCGGACTTAAGCGCGCGCAAGATAAACGTTTGCGACGGATGAGGCCCGCTGGAAATCGTGGAGCGGATGTTGCCGATCGTCTTTTGCTCAAGCGCAGACAGGCTCGCTTCGCTCAGTCCGCCGTAGGTGATAAAGCCTACCCGGAAGCCCCAGACGTACTCTTCTTTGGTCGCGCCGTCGACTTTAATGGCGAGAACGCGCTCATGCAGACCGCAAAGCTGTCCGAACAGCGATTCCTGCAAGGAATCCTCGAAGAACAGGCCGAAGTAGGCGTCGTCGGTGACGGCCACGACGTTGATGCCGGCTTCCGCGGCTTCGCGAACGGCGTCGACGATGGCGCGTCCTTCCTCGGCTCCCGGCGTGTATCCGGTCGGGTTGATTGGGAAGTTAAGCAGCACGATGGCTTTGCCCTTGTCCTTGCGGGAAAGCAGAGCGTCGCGAAGCCCCGCGGAATTGAAGCGGTTGTCCGCATCGTACAACGGATAGTACACCATATCCGCGCCGCGGCGAACGTGGTAGGTCAGCTCGTAGTTTTCCCAATTTTTGTCCGGGACAATAACCGCGTCGCCTTCGTCGGCGAACAAGTCTCCAACGATGCTGAGGCCATGCGTCAGCGCGTTCGTGACTACCGGAAGACTGATCGCCTTGCCGGCGACGGACGGGTTCTCGGCCAGCATTTTCTCGCGCCAGATCGTACGCAGCTCCGGCTTGCCTCCTGGAGGGGCATATTCGTAAAGATCCTTCGGATCGTAGGCGGTCAGCGTTTCCTGTATAACCTCCAAATGCATCGGCTTGCCGTTCTCGGTGGCGATGCCGATCGTGGCGTTGTAGGCACCCGCTTTCTGCTTCGCTTCGGCGGATTGGCTCAGAATGCCGAGCTTAGGCAGGTACATCTTCTTGCCAAGATCGGATAGCATTTCGGCAACGTGCGGATTGTCGCGGGCAAGCGTCTCGTTCAATTGCTGGGCAAGGGGATTCATCACTTTCATCCTTCCAATCGTCATTAGGTGATATTATACACCATTGGTCGATTAGCGTCATGGTATGAGAGCGTTTTCTTGTAAAAAAAGGATACCGATTTATCACTTTTCACCAATTCGTTTCATAGGCGGATCGCCCTTGTGAGCGAGCGTTCGCAAATGCGAATTGAGCGGAAGAAGCAGGTTGCGGGGCAAGCTAAATTAAGGCTTGGAAAAGGGAAGCTTGCGCTAGATTGCGAAATCGTGCACGCCGCACATTGACAACAGAAAAGATACATTTTAGAGTAAAATGACTAGTCCATTGATAAGGAAAGGGAAGCCGATGACATCACCGTTTGCGTATTCCGCCAAGCTGGCCGATTGCGGCAGCAAACATCTGGCGATGTATTTGGCCATCCGGGAGGCGATTATGGAAGGGACGCTGTCTCCGGGGGAGAAGCTGCCGTCCACAAGACAGCTGGCCGCACTGTACGGGCTGTCCCGGGGAAGCGTAAGCTTGGCCTACGAGATGCTGTCGGCGGAAGGCTTCGTGGTGACTGGCGTCGGACAGGGGACGTTCGTGGCGGGAGCGGACTGGGAGTCGGCGACAAAGTCAGCCGTCTACCTAAATGGAGCGGCGTGCGGAATCGATGCGACGATGGAGGACGCCCAATTGACGAAATGGGGCCGCCGTTTGCTCGATCTCCCCCAAGCGGCGCATCCGCCCATTCCGACGCTTGAGCCCGAACGGGAAGAAGCAATCTCGTTCGTACCGTCGGGGCTTGGCCCGGAGCGGTTTCCATGGCAGGAATGGAAGGCGGAGGTCGCCCAGCAGTGGAAGAGTCTCGGAGTGTCCGGCCACGCCGACGGTCATGCGACTGAAGGGAGCCTGGAACTGCGCAAGGCAATCGCGGGCAGATTGCGTCGGGAACGGGGCATTCCGTGCCGCGAGGACGATATCGTCATTACCTCCGGCTCCATGCAGGCGATCGCTCTGCTGGCGCAGCTGCTGCTGGAGGAAGGCAAGTCCGCAGTGATCGAAAATCCTTGCTACGCCGGAATTCGCAACGCGGTGATGACAACGGGAGCTTCCGTTATTGCAGAGCGGACGGACGGCGGGGGCATCGTGCCTCGGGATTGGGAGGCGTCGGTGCTGTTCGTCACGCCGACCCGACATTTCCCGACTGGCGTCGTGCTTAGCTACGAGCGCAGACAGGCGCTGCTCGCATGGGCGTCCAGACGCGGCGCCTGGATCGTCGAGGACGATTACGACAGCGACTTTCGCTGGGGCGGACGTCCGATCGAGCCGCTCAAGTCGCTGGACAGGGAAGGCCGAGTCGTCTATGTCGGCACGTTCTCGCGCTCGATGAGCGCCAGCATGAGAATCGGCTTCGCGGTCGTTCCGAAGGAGCTGATGCAGCCGTTCCTGTTGGCGAAGAAGCTTTACGATCCGTATCCGACGGGGATTGCGGAGCAGCAGGCGCTGGCAAGCTGGATGTCCTCCGGCGGCTACGACCGGCATATGCGCAAGACGCGCCGCATTCTCGGCAAGCTCGAGCAAAAGCTGCGCTCCAGTCTGACTGCGGATTTGCAGGAGCTGTTCACGGCTGTTCCGTCCGATGCCGGATTGCATGTGTATGCAAAGTGGGAAGGGGCGGAAGAGGATTACCGCCGATTGGTCGAGGAGTGCGCGCGAAGCGGGGCGATATGGAGGGACGGATCGGCTTACGATATTCCGATCGGAGGGTCGCTCGAAGAGAAGGCGCCGCCTTCGGCGCTGTTCGGGTTCGCCCATCTGAGCGAAAGGGAGATTGAAGAAGGCGTTCGCCGCATCCGTCAGGCGGCTCTGGCGCTGAATGAGCTAAGAGCAAAGCCGGAACAAGGAGGTTTCGTTCATGATTAATCTAGCGCCTGAGTCGTTTGTTTTACATTCCGCCTTTGCGAAAATTTCGTGCGAGCCGGGGTGGAAATGGCAGAAGCGGGAGAAGCCGCTTGCCAATTACGATATTTTCTACGTATGGAGCGGCGAAGGGGAGCTGTCTCTTAACGGGAAGATGTACGAACTGGGCAAGGGCAGCTGCTTTCTTTTTCGAAAAGGGGATCATACGTGGGCGACGCACAACCCGCAGAAGCCGCTTGTGCTCACGTACATTCACTTCGATACGGCCGAGCCGGCCCAGGAAGTTCCGGTGCCGTACCGCGTATTGGAGGATACGTTCGACTTCGAGCATTTGCTGTCCAAATACGTACGCCTGTTTCTGGTGAAAACCTATGCGGCCGAGATCGAAGCGCAGCTGATTCTCAAGCAGCTGATCATCCATCTGCTGCGCTGCGACAGGCAGGAGCCCGTCGAGCGGAAAGTCAGCAATCAGCTAAGCGAGAGCATTCGGGAAGTCGCGAACTACATTTTGCAGCATCCCGGCCAAGCTCATCGCGTCGAGGATCTGGGCAAGCGCGCGGGGCTGTCTTCGCGATATTTTTCGATCAAGTTTAAGGAACTGATCGGCATGTCTGTGCAAACCTACATGATCCGGGCAAGAATCGAACGCGCGCAGCATCTGCTGCTCCATGCGGGCATGAACGTGACCGAGGTCGCCGACGCGTTAGGCTACAGGGACATTTTTTTCTTCAGCCGGCAGTTTAAGCAGTATACGGGCAAAAGCCCTTCGGAAATTCGCTAGGGCGTGTATGCATACTCCGAGGATAGTAGATTTGGCCGAATTTTCGTTCCATGCAAGGAACTTTTGTGAAGGCGTACCGGGGGTACGTCAAACAAAAGTGACGCAGCAGGGGATGAAAGATACCTCAGAGCGGGTTTGCATACACGCCCCAGCAGACAAAAAAAACCGTCCGCGGCCCGCAATTAACGGGATCGGACGGTTTTCTTCATGCGTATGGCCGGTTTAAGACTTCGGGACCAGCGTTCCGAGCCGTTCGCCCATGCTAACCCTGGAGCCTAGCTTCAAATCCGGGCGTGGGTTTAAGGTGCCGTCTTCCGAAAGCAGCACGATGGTAGAACCGAATTCGAAGTAGGCCAGCTCGTCCCCTCGGCGAAGCCGGCGCGGCTTCGGCTCGACGTAACGAATGCTGCTGACGTTCATCGCGCCTACTTTGACGACGGCGACTTCTCCCTGCTCGTGGCGGATGTAGGAGACTAGCCGCTCGTTGCGGGAAAGCACGCGGCGCATAGAGGTAAGGCCGAATTCGTTGACGGGATATACTTTGCCTGCAATGTGCTCGCTCTCGACGATATCTCCGTCGCATGGGGAATGGATGCGATGATAATCCGTCGGACTCAGGTAGAGCACCCAGAAGTATCCGCGCCGATATTGAGCGATTCTCGGAGAGCCGTTAAGCAGCTCCTCGACCGTATAATCTTGTCCTTTGATCTGCAGCATCATGCCGTCTTCGATCACTCCGCAGCCGGTAATGAGCGCGTCCACCGGGCTGGTCAGCGAGTCTGCGGCGGCGTCGACGGGCCGTCGGCCGGGCTTGAGTCTGCGCGTAAAAAAGTCGTTGAGCGAACGGTATTCTCCGATCGCTTTCTCCGCTTCCTCGACCGGAATGTTGTATATCGCCGCAAAGCGAGGAATGAGACGCCGGCTAAAGGAAGATTTGGCGAAGCGCCCCGTCATGCGGGATATGAACTTGCGCGACGACAGTTCCGTCATCATGCGCAGCAGCCAACGAGTCATGTGGCCGAGCACTCCTTTATCGATAGATTCATTCCCGAGAATTGTGACATAACGCCGCGTAAAGTGCAATAGCCCCTTTTTTACGATTCAGCAAGATTAGGTTTCTCGTATCTCCTTGTCTGAATCGTCTCCGCAAAGCTTCTCCGGCGTCCATGCCGTCGAAGCTGTTTTTGCTTGGGCTGCGGGCAGGCGCCGTAACTTTTTTGCTCTCCTCCGTATATGCTGAAGCGACGGCCTAGAAGGCTGACGAGGGAGGCGGGAACGATGCTGAGAGCCGCATTTATTACTCCGGGAGCTTTCCCGGTTCCTTCCGCGATGGGAGGCTCCGTCGAACGCGTGGTCGAGAAGGTCGTTCCCGAGCTGTTGCCCCACGTCGACGCTACCATCTACGGCAGAAAAGGCAAAAGGCTGCCCGCACGGGGGAGTCTTCGCGGCATAAAGGTAGAGCGATTCCCCGGAGCGAACAAGAGCGACTATTTTAACAGGGTATGCGCCAGGCTAGCCCGTTCGAAACCGGACGTCATTCAGGTGGAGAACCGTCCGCTATGGGTTCCCAGGCTAAAGCGGCTGTTTCCGCGGAGCCGAATCTGGCTTAACTTGCATTCCACTACTTTTATCAACTCTCCTTATTTGAACCCTGTCCAAAGAAGAAGATGCTTGCAAGCAGCCGACCGCATCCAGGTGAACAGCGAGTTTCTTCGCACGTACGTTAGAACGTACGTGCCGAATGTGTCCGATAAAATCCGCGTAAACCCTCTTGGGGTGGATATTTCGAGATTTTACGGCAGATCGACGTTGGAAGGGGCGGCCGTCCGCGAGGAAATGCGTTCCCGTTACGGATGGGGGAATCGTCCGATCGCCATTTATGTCGGACGTCTCGTTCCCCAGAAAGGCGTTAAATATTTGCTTGCCGCCGTTCCGTCGATATTGGCGGCCGTGCCCGATGCGCTGATCGTGATCGTCGGCAGCGCGAGATACGGCTCGCATCGCGAGACGGGACATGTGCGGCGACTTCATCGTATGGCCGCCCGTCTGAAAAATCATGTTCATTTTCAACCGTATGTTTCTCATCACGATATTCCTCGCTGGTTCGCGATGGCGGATACGGCCGTGGTGCCCTCCGTCGGAAAGGAAGCTTTCGGGCTGGTCAATCTCGAGGCCATGGCTGCGGAGCTTCCCGTCGTCGCTACCCGGGCGGGCGGAATGAAGGAAATCGTGGTGGACGGACATACCGGGTTTCTCGTTTCCACCGAGCGCGAGAAGATTTCGGCGGAGCTGGCGGGAAAAATCGGTTTTCTGTTGACAAACGGCGAAATGCGTAGGGAAATGGGCTTTCGGGGCAGGGAACGGGTGCTGAGGGATTTCCAATGGCGGCATACTGCGGAACGATGGCTCAAATTCCAGTCGGAATAAAAAAACGCCAAAAAGAGGCGCATGAATCTCCCTTGCGAGGAGGATCGTGCGCCTTTTTCTCATGAGTGCTCCAGATGTTGAAGCGTCTGCAAAAAAATTTGTTCGATGTGCGAATCGTCGAGCGAGTAGAAGACGGTTTTGCCGCTTTTGCGTCGTTTGACCATGCGCATGTTGCGCAAATATCTGAGCTGGTGGGACACGGCGGACTGGCCCATGTCCAGCAGGGCGGCCAGATCGTGCACGCATAGCTCCCGATGAAGCAGGGCGCCGATCAGCTTGATTCGCGTCGGATCCCCAAGAGCCTTGAACAGCTCGGCCAAACGGCTGGCGGAGTCTTCGGTGATCATAAGCTTTTTGACTTCTTGCAGCGGAAGATCGGAATGTGCGCAGCCTTCTTCCGACCTTATCAGCGCGATTTTATCCATGTTAATCTCCCTTGCGGATGGTTGCGATAGTTCTTTCATTATAACGCAACAAGAGAACGACGGAAATAAGGCGGCGGCTCCAAGCCGCAAAACGGAGGCGAGGGGCGTTGCGGGCGACGGAGGAATGAACGAAAAAAATGGACGGACGCCTATCCGCGTGACGCGCCCATGGGTGAATGCATATGATACTGAAGATTTCGATGAACAGGAAGGAGAGGGACATGAAAAAGAAACGAGCGGGCAAATCTCCGAAATCGCGCAAACCGCTATACTACGTCGACGATCCGAATAAACTCGAGCTGAAATGGCTGGATGACATACAAAAATCGAAGCCGATGGCCGTACACGGATCGGCCGTCGATGCGCCGGAGAGACCAGCGGGAAATCCAGCCCATAGCGACATGACGAAGTCGGGCGTCTCCGAGGCCCCGGCTCCGGCGTCAACCGGAAGCGACGTCGGGTCGGCATTAACGGAAACGGTATCGACTCCCGAGGAGACGGAGGAGCTCGTTGCGATCGCTACGGGGGCGTTTCACGCAGCCGAATTGCCGGAGAAGCTCATGGAGCCCGATATTGTGGCCGTTGTCGAAGCCCTGCGTTCGGAAAGCGTCCAGTCGACGGATCAACTGGCTGCGATGATGACCGGCGACGTTGCGGCGGAGGGCGAAGATCCGCAAGGCAGAGGCTTGAGAAGCGGAAGCTTGAAAGGATCGGTAGTTGGAGGACTGAAAAGGGCAGGCTTGAAAGGCGAAGGTTCGGAAAAGCGAGTTTTGCAAGGCGAGGTTTCGAAGAGCGTGGGGCCGGAAAGCGGAAGTTCGAGTTTGCAGGACGAAGGCTTGAAGGACGGAGTTGCGAGAGAAGAAGTCCAGCAGGAGCAGGACGAGGAGGATGCTGCCGAGCGGGAGGCGCGGCATGCCAAGCTTAAGGAGAAAAGAATGCCGTCGCGCCAGACTCCCGTCGTCTATACCGACGATATTGCGGACGAGGCGATTACGGGCGAGAAGCTGGCTCCGTTCGCAGTTAAGGCGATGCATTTGGCAGCCGATTCCGTACACACCGATTCGCTGGCGGATTTCTCTGTAACGGCGATCAAGCTGGCCGACGGTTCGGTGACGACCTCCAAGCTGGCCTCGGAATCGATCGTCGGGGACCATCTGGCCAAAAACGCGATCTCCGGCCAGAAAATCCGCGACCGCTCTATTACGGGAGAGAAACTTCGCGACGGAAGCGTCTCGTCTGAGAAGTTGGCGGACCGAACGATCAGCTCGGATAAAATCGCCGAAGGATCGATACAATCCAAACATTTGAACGTGTCCGTCATTACGTCGGAATTGCTGCAGGACCAGAGCATAACATCGGAGAAAATTCGCAGCGGAGCGATCAGAAGCGAGAATCTGTCCAATGAAATCGTCGACACTTCGAAGCTGGCCGAAGGATCGGTGACAACCTCCAAGCTTCGCGACGGAACGGTGACGAAAGAAAAAGTGGCAAGGGGAGCGATTGAGTCCCAGCATTTGACCGAAGGTCTCATCGTTGCCGATCATGTGGCGTTGGGCGCACTTCAGGGAAAGCACTTGGCTCCGCGGGCCGTCGCGGCGGAGCATCTCGGGGACGGGGCCGTAGGGACAAGGGAACTGGCGGATCGTTCGGTGGCGGGAAACAAGCTCGCACTGGGGTCCGTTCAGGCAGAACACCTTCGGCCGGGAACGGTAAAGGCCGATCATCTCGCGGACGAAGTCGTTAAAACGAGGCATCTGCAGGACGAATCGATTACGGCTTCGAAGCTGGCGGACCAGTCGGTTACAACGTTGAAGCTCGTCGATCATGCGATCACGTCAACGAAGGTGGCGGATCAAAGCATCGTTTCCGCAAAAATCGGAGACGAAGCCGTGCAATCGCGGCATATCGCCAAAGGCAGCGTTCTGTCCGACAAGCTGGCCGAAGGAGCGGTAGAAGTACGCCACCTCGCCGAGCATTCGGTTAACAGCCGGCATTTGGCGGCGCGTTCGGTCGCACGAGAGCATCTCGCAGACAGCTCGGTCGGTTCGGGGCAATTAGCGCCGGGCTCCGTTCAGCCGACGCATGTCTCGGAGGGAGCAATCGGTCCAATACAGTTGGCCGAAGGCGCCGTAACCTCCGCCAAATTGTCGGAACGCTCCGTAGGCAGCGCGCATCTGTTGGCTGCCGCCGTCAAAACGGAGCATTTGGCCGGGGAAAGCGTCACGTCGGAGCAGTTGGCGACAGGAGCGTTGAGGCCGCATCATTTCGGTCACGAGTCTGTCGTCGGAGGAGCGTTGGCCGCGGATGCGGTCGGCGGTAAGCACATCCGCGCCGGAGCGATAGAAGCCGCCCATCTTGCGAACGGGGCGGTAAGCGCGTCTTCGCTGCAAATCGAAGCCGTGATGGAGAAGAACATCGCGCCGGGGGCTGTCGGCGAACGGCAGATCGGCATTCGGGCGGTCTACTCCCATCATCTTACAGATCATTTGATTACATCGCTTAAGCTTTCTCCCGAATGCGTCTCAACGGATAAGCTCGCTGATTTGGCAGTAACTTCGGCTAAACTGGCGGACGACAGCGTAGGCTCCGATAAGCTGTCGGAGAATGCGGTGTTCGACAAAGCCTTGCAGAGCGGGGCCGTAACGGGACGCGCTCTGGCTGATGGGTCAGTCTCTTCAAAGCATTTGAAGCCCAAATCCGTTAAGCAGCTTCACTTAAGCGAAGGGGTCGTATCGTCCGCAAGCTTGGAAGATGGCGCTGTAACATCCGATAAACTTTCGCACGGCTCGATTAAATCGCCGCATTTGGCCATGGGCTCGGTGGAAAGCCGGCATCTGGCGGAGCAATCCGTACTGAGCGTGCATATGGCCGAAAAAAGCATTCGCGAGTTTCATCTGAACGACGGAATCGTCGGTCCGGGCAAGCTTGCGGCCAATAGCGTGGACGGCGGCAAAATCGCGCCGGGATCGGTGAAGGAGCAGCATATTCAGGAACAGTCGATTTCATCTGCGCACTTGAAGCGGGACTCGATCGAGTCGGTGCATATCGGCGCAGGAGCGGTGGGCGAACGGCATCTGGCTGCAGGAAGCGTGCAAGAGGCCGCGATTCAGCCTTCTGCTATTACGGCGGATAAGCTTGCCGACGGCATCGTAACCTCCAAAAAATTGGCCCAGCTCAGTGTCGGCGCGGAGCATCTTCAGATCGAAAGCGTCAGCGGCAAGCATCTGAGATCGGAGGCGGTGCACGGCTTTCATCTTCGCAAAGGCACAGTGTCCATCTCGCATCTTGCGCCCGATTTGCTTGCGCTGGCCAAAAACGGCGAGCGGCGCATCGATGCGGAGAGGCTGGAGCCGAACGCGGTCAGCTCGGTCCACGTCAAAGATCGGACGATAACGGAAGAGAAGCTGGCCGACGGGTCCGTTACGAGCTTGAAGCTGGCCGACGAGGGCGTAACGGCCGATAAGCTGGCAGCGGGCAGCGTCTCCACCGGCAAGCTGGCAGATTCGGCAATTACGTCGGATAAGCTGGCGGACGGCGCCGTGACCACAGAGAAGCTTGCCTGCGGGAGCATAGGCGTCGAACAGCTTGCAGAAGACGCAGTGACGACAGAGGCTCTGGCCGACGGCGCGGTAACGGGCGCCAAGTTGAAGGCCGGCGCGGTGACCGCGGACAAAATTGCTCCAGGTACGATCGGGGCGGATCAACTGGCCGACGATTCGATTACCGGCGTTAAACTCGCGGACGGCAGCGTCGGAACGGCTCAGCTTGCGCCGGGCTCCGTGCAGGCGGATCAACTGGCGGAGGGTGCGGTTGGATCGAGGCAGCTTGCGGAAGGCGCGATCGTCGAGCGATTGCTGGCGGATGGCAGCGTATCGAACGACAAAGTTCGTGACGGGACAATTACGGGAGATAAGCTGGCGGAAAGCGCGGTCGGCACGAAGCAGCTTGCGCTCGGCGCCGCAACGGCGGCGATTTTGGCCGACGGCAGCGTGACGAAGGAGAAACTGCTTCGCGGAGCTGTAACGGCCGACAAGCTTGCGAACGGCAGCGTCGGAACGGAGCAGTTGGCGGAAGGCGCGGTCACGGAGGACATATTGGCAAGCGAAAGCGTGACGGCGGATAAGCTGGCCGGAGGCGCGGTAACGGCGGATAAGCTTGCTTACGACAGCGTGGGAACTTCGCATTTGTCGACAGAAGCAGTGACGACGGACATTCTGGCCGACGACAGCGTAACGACCGATAAGCTGCTGGATGGCGCTGTGACTAAGGAGAAGCTGGCCTATGGGAGCGTGGGCTCTTGGCAGGTGGCCGTAGGCGCGATCACATCGGATCTGCTGGCCGAAGGCAGCGTAACGGAACGGAAGCTGGCGGACGGCGCGGTGACGGCTGCTAAATTGGCTTACGGCAGCGTGAGCACTTCGCATTTGTCAGCAGGAGCAGTCGTCTCGGATATTCTGGCCGAAGATTCGGTGACCGGGGAGAAGCTGGCGGACAGCACGGTGACGGCGGAGAAATTGGCCTACGGCAGCGTGAGCTCGTGGCATTTGGCTCCGGGAGCGGTCGTCACAGAGTCTTTAGCAGATGGCAGCATTACGAGCGAGAAGCTTCAGGACGGAATCGTGACGACCGACAAGCTTGCGGGCAGCAGCGTGGGCACGAGTCAACTGGTGCTCAACTCGGTAACCGAAGATATTTTAAGCCCTGGAAGCGTGGCGTCCGCCAAGCTTAAAGACGGCGTGGTGACGGCTGCAAAGCTGGCGCTGGGGAGCGTTGGAACGCCGCAGCTGGCAGTCGGGGCAGTGCAGGCGGAGTCGCTTGCGGAAGGGTCTGTTGAGAACGGCAAGCTTGCGGATGGGGCGGTAACGGCCGAGAAAGTGGCGGATGGCAGCATCGGAGCAGCGCAGCTGGCGGACGGTGCCGTGCGCGCGGAGTCGTTGGCGGAAGGGTCTGTTGAATCCGGCAAGCTTGCGACCGGAGCGGTGACGGCCGAGAAGCTGGCGCAGCGGAGCGTGGGAACGGAGCAGCTTGCGGAAGGGGCTGTACAGACAGAGTCGCTTGCGGAAGGCGCGGTCGCAACCGGCAAGCTTGCGGACGGTGCGGTTACGGCTCGGAAGCTGGCTCTCGGCAGCGTAGCGGCCGGACATCTGGAGATTGGCGCAATAACGGAGAGCCGCTTGGCGAATGACAGCGTCACGACGGAGAAGCTGATCGACGGAGGCGTCACGACCGATAAGCTCGCGGGAGGAAGCGTCGGCGCAAGCCAACTGATGGACGGAGCTGTAGCATCCGAAAAGCTGGGCAGAGGCGCGGTAATTTCCGAGAAGTTGGGCGACGGCGCAGTAACGAGCGATAAGCTGGCGCCGCGCAGTGTCGAAACAAGCAAGTTAGCGGAAGGTGCGGTTGTCTCGAGCATTTTGGCGGACGGCGCGGTTGAAACGGCAAAGCTTGCGGCCGGAGCGGTGACGACTGAGAAGTTGGCAGACGGCAGTATCGGGACGGATCAGCTGGCGGACGGTGCGATAACGACGTTGAAGCTGGGCCAGGGAGCTGTCGCGGTAGAAAATCTGTCCTTGCCTTTATTCGAATATTTGCGACTTGCCGGAGAGGACATTGCGACAAATCGAATCGTCGCGGGAGCCGTCACTTCGGAGAAATTGGCGGCAGGTGCGGTAGGGACGGAACAACTGGCCGACGGGTCCGTGACGAGCGGAAAATTGCGGGATGGCGACATCGGAACGGAGCAGCTGGCGGTTGGCGCAGTAAACGGGGAAAAGCTTGCTGCAAGAAGCGTAAGCTCGTCGCACATCATTCCTCGTTCCATTCTGGGTTATCATCTGGGCGAGCAGACGATTACGACGAGCCACTTCAAGCCGCAGTCCGTGACCGATGCGCAGTTGGCCGATGGCAGCGTCAACGAGTCGAAGCTTGCTCCGGAAGTTCGCGAACGGCTCCACCAACTGCAACAGATGCAAACAACGGCAGTTGCCTTGGCCGAGAGCGCCCCTCGTGCGTTGGAAGCACACAGCGTAACAGGCGAGCACTTGGCGGACGGTAGCGTGAGCGGGGCTAAGCTGGAACTCGGAAGCGTAACGAGTGAGCACTTGGCGGACGGTAGCGTGAGCGGAGCGAAGCTGGAAGCAGGCAGCGTAACGAGTGAGCATCTGGCGGACGGTAGCGTGAGCGGGGCTAAGTTGGAACTCGGAAGCGTAACGAGTGAGCACTTGGCGGACGGTAGCGTGAGCGGAGCGAAGCTGGAAGCAGGCAGCGTAACGAGCGATCATCTGGCTGACGGCAGCGTGAGTGGAGCGAATCTGGAAGCAGGCAGCGTAACGAGCGAGCATCTGGCGGATGGCAGCGTGAGCGGAGCGAAGCTGGAAGCGGGCAGCGTAACGAGCGAGCATCTGGCGGAAGGCAGCGTGAGTGGAGCGAAGCTTGAGCTGGGAAGCGTGACAAGCGAGCACCTGGCAGATGGTAGCGTGAGCGGAGAGAAGCTTGAAGCAGGTAGCGTGACGAGCGATCATCTAGCTGACGGCAGCGTAAGCGGAGCGAAGCTTAAAGCAGGCAGCGTAACGAGTGAGCATCTGGCGGATGGCAGCGTGAGCGGAGAGAAGCTGGAAGCAGGTAGCGTAACGAGTGATCATCTGGCAGACGGCAGCATAAGCGGAGAGAAGCTGAAACACGGAAGCGTGACGAGCGAACATCTGGCGGACGGCAGCGTAAGTGGAGCGAAGCTTGAAGCAGGTAGCGTAACGAGTGATCATCTGGCAGACGGCAGCATAAGCGGAGAGAAGCTGAAACACGGAAGCGTGACGAGCGAACATCTGGCCGATGGTAGCGTGAGCGGAGCGAAGTTTGAAGCAGGCAGCGTAACGAGTGAGCATCTGGCGGATGGCAGCGTGAGCGGAGCGAAGCTGGAAGCAGGCAGCGTAACGAGCGAGCATCTGGCGGATGGCAGCGTGAGCGGAGCGAAGCTGGAACACGGAAGCGTGACAAGCGATCACCTGGCGGACGGCAGCATAAGCGGACTGAAGCTTGAACTGGGCAGCGTAACAGGCGAGCATCTGGTGGATGGCAGCGTAAGCGGATCGAAGCTTGAGCTGGAAAGCGTGACAAGCGATCATCTGGCTGACGGAAGCGTAAGCGGATCGAAGCTTGAGCTGGGAAGCGTGACAAGTGAGCATCTGGCTGATGGCAGCATAAACGGAGCGAAGCTGGAGCTCGGAAGCGTAACAAGCGATCACCTGGCAGATGGCAGCATAAGCGGAGAGAAGCTGGAAGCAGACAGCGTAACGAGCAAGCATCTGTCAGACGGCAGCGTGAACGGATCGAAGCTGAAAGCAGGCAGCGTAACGAGCGAGCATCTGGCGGATGGTAGCGTAAGCGAAGAAAAGCTGGTTTTCCCTCCAGTGGCAAGTCCTTGGCCTGGAGTGGGCGTACTGTTCGGCAACCAATCCTACTCGTTTCAAGGCGGAAACGAATCGATGAGATTAATTGTATCGTTTCCGGGAGCTTTTGCCGACAATTCTTACACATTGGTATCAATGTCGGATCATCCAGCTTGCAACTGTATTCTTGCCGAGAAACGTCCTCATGAAGCAGAGTTGATTGTGTTTAGAACGCGGCTGGGCCCTGATCCTCAGGGGGCCATTCAATGGATTGCGATCGGCAGTAAAGCAAATTCATAGTTTCGCGTGATGTCGAACGGCCATTTCCTCAGCTCATCGTTGCGGGGGAGGTGGTCGTTCTGACGTTTAAATTAGCTTTTTCGGTATGGTAAGAAGCAGTGGACATAAGTGTTTCAGATGCTCGGAGTGGTACATCGAGAACAACGGCAGTACATGTGCCGTTGCGCAGGGACACGTCACACATACAATGTCTTGTATACCTTTGCCCGAACCTGAGGGGGTGAATGGATTGGCGATCAGCAGCGGGAAAAGCCATTCTCGCATTCGCAAACCGAAATTCGCGGGTAAAGGACGTAAACGGCCGATTCGTCGCCGGGTTTCCGTGCAGGAGCAATCCAGGAAAATTAATCGCCCGTCCGGAGATTCTTGGCAGTCGCCGCGCGTCTCTGTGATCGTGCCGGTCATGAATGAGAGGAGGACGCTGCGCAAGGTCGTACGGGAAGCCTTTCGGGTTCATCCGCATACGGAAGTGATCGTCGTTGTCAACGGCTCGACCGACGGTTCTCTGGATATTGCCAGAAGAAGCGGGGCCAAGGTGATCGTCTATGATCGGCCGCTCGGTCACGATGTCGGCAGATCGATCGGAGCAAGAGAAGCGGTTGGGGATATCCTGTTGTTCATCGATGCGGATATGCTGATTCCTGCCCCAAAGCTCAAAGTCTTCGTCGACTCGGTAGAACGGGGAATTGACGTAGCGCTTAACGATTATTCCGGCCCGGTTGATCTTCCTGTCGTACACGGCGTCGTTCTGGCCAAACATGCTTTGAACACGCTGCTTGGACGGCCGGATTTGGCCGGGGCTTCGATGACGGCCATTCCTCATGCGATCAGTCGTCGGGCTTTGACGACAATCGGCTGTTCGCCGCTATCCGTTCCGCCGCTGGCGCATGCGATGGCGATTAGGCAGGGATTAAACGTGGCGCGAGTCGCCCCGATTAATGTAGGAAAGCTCAATCCGGTGAGGTTGAAAAGGGAACGCAAAAACTCTCTGGAGCCGCTTATCGTTGGCGACCACCTGGAGGCGATCCATTGGTGGCTCAGGCATACGGACTTCAGAGGCGGCTACGAAGACGGTTTTCGCCAAAGAGGGATGGTGAGATAGCGAGATGAAGAAGCAACTCAGCTTAACCAGACATGCCGCCCGGTCTCGCGTTCGGCGCAGGCCGATCCGCTCGTCTTCTCCCCACAGCAGGAAGCTTCCCCGAAAAGCCGGCGCCGCAAAACGAAAGAGGCCAATGAAGCGCTCCGGACCCTATTCCGATTTTGTAGCAGGAGCTAGCGCCGGATCGGCATGGCGAGGAAGCCATTCTGGAACGCCAGACATGCTACGAGGAGCGATTAGCGAGAGCTGGCAACGGAGATTTCGGGAAACCTGCGGCAAAGGCCGGGTGGAATGGCGGCAAACGCTGCAGCGGGGAAAGCAGTATGCAGCAGGGTTTATGCAGGGAGCGGGAATGAGCGTCGCCCTATGTCCGATTCCCCTTCAGACGAAAGCGTCGGCTGTCGTGTGCGCGGGAGAGGACGAGAATGCTCTCGTTCAGACGTTATCTCAATTAGAGCTTCTGCCGCTGCACGAAATCGTAGTCGTTGCAGGGCAGCCGACAGAGCGTCTTTTCTCTCTGGCCAGAGGATTAGGCAATGCGATTGTCGTCGGTTTGCCGGATCGGGTAGATCCCGACATCGGACGGGCTCTGGGCGTTAAACTAACCGGAGCGGACACAGTGCTGTTCGTCGATGGAGCGAATGTCGTCGGAGCCGAGCAGCTCGCGCGATTCCTATGGGAATGCGACGGGAAGCTGGACGTCGTTCTGAACGATCTCGGCGCGAGGATGAGGACGTTTCGCCATCGCAAGGGGGTTGAGCGGCTGCAGGAGTTTCTGAATGCAAGCTTGAAGCGAGAGGATCTGAAGATCAATTCGTTATCTGTGCTTCCTTTCGCATTATCCCGGAATGCTTTGGATACACTTGGCGCCGGCGCGTTGTCCGTACCGGTAAAGGCGCATGCACAAGCGATACTGAAAGGTCTGAAATTCGGAACGGGAGGGTTCGTCGGAGCCGGAGGGCTGCCTGGCTTTTCCGATTCCGGATGGAAGAAGGCTGCCGGAGACCATGCCGAGGCTTGGAGAGAGGCGCTCAGCGTTAGAGGGGATCGAATGCATTTCGCAGATACGATGCGCAACCGCGGTATATTGGGAGAGTGGGCGACATGACCATAACTTCCATTATCATTCCGACTTATAACGGCCTTGATTTGCTGCAAAGGTGCGTGCAATCGATACGTCGGTACACCGACCAACCGCATGAAATCATCGTCGTAGATAACGGCTCACGGGACGAAACGGCGGCCTGGTGCTTGAGAGAAAGGATAACGCTCGTTTCTCTGCCGCGTAACGAAGGGTTTCCCGTCGCCTGCAACAAAGGGATGCGTTTTGCTTCCGGGGATACGATCGTTCTGCTGAACAACGATACGGTCGTCACGTCGAATTGGCTTCATAACCTGTCCACGGCACTGCTCAGTTCCCCGGACGTCGGTCTTGTCGGCCCGGTGACAAACTATGCCAGCGGCTCGCAGCAGGTCCACTATCCGTTCGAGGACTTGGAGGAATTTCAAAGAATCGCAGAAGCCGTAAATGTACCGGATCCGGCAAAATGGAAGCGAGTCGAACGGATCGTCGGCTTGTGCTTCGTTTTTCGCAGGGAGCTGATGGAGAAAATCGGCATGCTGGACGAAAGATTTTCGCCGGGACACTACGAGGATGATGATTATTGCTTAAGAGCAAGACTTTACGGATTCGGACTGCTGGTCTGCCACGACGCTTTGATCTATCACGAGGGAAGCGCCAGCTTTAAGAGAGAAGGCTCCCAGGAGCAGGCGCATCTTGTCGAAAGGAACTATCGATTGTTTATGGATAAATGGCAGCTTGATCCTCGGGCTTTTGTCTAGAAAAACGGGCTTTCCAGGCTCATTAACATGAGGAGGTATCGCTGTTGAAGGCTGTCATATTGGCGGGCGGCACGGGAACTCGTCTGAAGCCGCTCACCTATTGGACGAATAAGCATCTGCTCCCTATCGGAACGTACCCGATGATCTGCCACGGCGTTACTAAGCTCAGAGAGGCCGGTATTCGAGATATCGTGCTTGTGACCAATCGGGGCTCTCTCGGCAGCTTTGCGGACATTTTGGGTAGCGGGAAGGATTGGGGCGTATCGATCGTGTACAGGGTTCAGGAGGAGGCCGGAGGGATCGCGCAGGCTTTGGAGCTTGCCCGTCCGGTGATGAAGGGAAAGGATAAATTCGTCGTGCTGCTAGGAGACAATTTGTTTGAGGAAAGTCTGAAGCCTTATTGCGAGCAATATGCCAAACAATCCGAAGGAGCCATGGTGCTGCTGAAAAAAGTAGCCGATCCGCACAGATACGGAGTCCCGCTGCTGGATGAGAAGAGCGGACGGATTGTGACGATCGAGGAAAAGCCGGAGCAGCCGAAGTCGGATTATTGCGTGACCGGCCTTTATTTTTACGATACGCAAGTGTTCGAAATGATTGACAGAGTTAAGCCCTCCCGCAGGGGAGAACTGGAAATCACAGACGTCAACAATGCTTACGCCTTATCCGGCAAGTTGACCTATCGCGAATTGACCGGCTGGTGGACGGATGCGGGTACGTTCGAGTCTTTGGAAGAAGCGGGAAGGAGATTGAAGGGGGCGATCACATGATGCATTCAAGCTTGCGCAAGCCGGCGGTCGCCTCTGCCGCTCCCAGAGCGGAGAAACCGCAATCTCCGGCCAAGACAAGCGCCAAGCCAAAGCCCGCTAAACCAGTCGCTAGACCGAAGCAGGGGAAACTCCCGCTGAAGAAAAAAGTGCGTAAGCTTGCCCCGGGGAAAGGGAAAGCCCGCTCACGCCGAAGGCGGGTCGGCAGCAAACGCAGAACCCCCATCGTGTCCAAACCTCAGCTTGAGCAAGGGGACGAATCGTTCCGGGAGCGGCAGCGCAGCTACGAGCAAGGATTTCAGGAAGGGTTGATCGAGGGCGGGGAGCGCATGCTGGAGGAGCACTTGCCGCCGGATATGATTATCCCGGATATCACGGCAAGGGAGGCTGTCTCCGCCGGAGTCGAATCGCTAAAAAAAAGAGGCATTCCTCTGCTGAACAGCGCTACGGTCTACGACGAATTGGCAGCGGCCCTTAACGAGAGGCGATCCTACGCCTTCATTCGTCTGGGAGACGGAGAATTGCTGACATTGGCCCAAGAGAAGGTACTTTCTCTTGAGGAGGTCCGGCGCGAAGGAGATTTTCTCCCCTATGCGGGCGTAACGATCCCGAACCTGGCGGCTCGCGATGAGCTGGCGGAATGCATTAAGGTGGCTACGTTAATCGGGGTGCCGATGTCTCGTCATCCCCATTTTCAGCCACTGCTGTTCGCCACTCTCCGCGCCCATGGCATCGATTATAGACAGCTTCGCTTTACGACATCCACGATGAACTATTTGATGGAGGAGCAGGGGCTGCTGCTCCGGTTGTTCCAAGGACGCAAACTATTGATCATCGGGAATGTGGCGCTGCAGCTCCGGGAGGCGCTGCTTGAGAAGGGGATGGAAGTGGTCGGGGTGGTTACTCCGGTTAACGGTTACGCGGACGTTCCCAGAGTTGTGGCTGAAGCGATGCAATACGACTATGACATCGCTCTGGTAGCCGCGGGAATAGCGGCGATTCCGATAACGGTTCATCTGGCCGGAATGGGGGGCAAGGTGACGTTCGATTTCGGTCATCTGGCCGATCGAATGGCCGGTCTTGCTCAGCCTGAAAGGCAATAGGAGCATGGAGGCGAGAAAATGGCTGCGACAAAGACAAGGGTCAAGCGGGCAAAACGGCGCAGGTTTTCCCGCACCGGATCAAGGGCGGTCGGCGGACGGCTCCGCCGGCAGCGCGAAGCTCGGCAAACCCGCTACCAGGAGGGATTCGGGGACGGCTACCGCGAGGGCGTACAGTCCGGCTTGCAAAGCTACCCGATTTTATTCGAAGGAACGAGCATCGTTATTCCCACCTACAATCAATTAAACATGATTAGAATGTGCATTGAGAGCATTTTCGACAATACGGATCTGTCTTATGAAATTATTGTCGTAGATAATGCGTCGACCGACGGGACGGCGGATTACTTGCGGAATTTGGGCGGGCAGGTTCGGTTCAGGGCGTTGGACAAAAATCTCGGTTTTGCCGGAGCGATCAACATCGGGATGATGATGGCGAAAGGCAGTACGATCGTGCTGCTGAATAACGATACGCTGGTAACGGAAAATTGGCTCGATAACTTAATGGCGTGCCTCAACAGCGATGAAACGATAGGGATGGTCGGCCCTATGACGAACTATATCAGCGGCCAGCAGAAGATCGACGTTCCTTATACGGATATAGCCGATATGCCCGCTTTCGCCAGAGAATACAACCGTTCGGATCCGTCCCGGTGGCTCAGAACCGATCGACTGACGGGGTTCTGTTTGCTGTTTAGGCGCGAGCTGTTCGAAGGGATCGGCTATTTCGACGAAGGCTTTGAGATCGGCAATTTCGAAGATGACGATTACAATATTCGCGTTCGATTGTCGGGAAAAAGTCTGGTCATGGCCCAGGACACGTTTATTCATCATTTCGGCAGCGTCAGCATGAAGGCGCTGGGAGACAGGTTCCAGGAAGTCAACGATCGCAATCAGCAATATTTCATGGACAAATGGCACGACCCTTACGAATGGATCCAGCAAGTTCGCAGACAGCCTGTTTGGACTCAGGGGGCCGCGTATCATTCGGGCGCTTTTTACCCCGAAAGAATTGTGGTGCAAGGCGTTGGCGCGAACTACTACTGGGTGGAAAAGGGGCAGAGACGGCTTGTGGAGGGCTCGATTACTTTTCCCGCCGTTAGACTGTCGCAGATCGACCTGAAGCGCTGGCCGCTGGGCGATCCGATCCCCGTTCAGGAAGTGGAAGCGCGCTGGCGCGGTTTGGACGGCGCTTCCGGCTGGGAATCCGGCGTCGCGCAGTTGGAGGATGGAACGCTGTTTTATGCGGAGAACGGCAAAGCCCGGAAAATCGTCAGCGCTTCAGTGATGAGATACTGGCAACTGCATCTCAAACCGTCGCGAACGATCACATTGGTCCAATTGTCGGAAGCGGAGGAAGGACTGCCGATTATCGCCCCTCCCATGCTTAAGCAAGTGCTGTAAGGGGGACGGACGAGAATGCCCGGTGCCCCGCACGATGCGAATCGGCCAGGCTTATTGTCTGCTGTCTTTATGGGCGGACGATGGGCCTTTTTGGCGTTTCGCGGGGCGCAGAGGCGCGCCAATGTAGGCTTTTGCTCCTGTGGCAAGCGCTGATTGGCGGCATATGCTGTAGAGAACTGGACGTATGCGGCTGGTTGCGCGAGAATGCATTTTGCCTAGGGAGGGTATGGCTGTCATGCAGGAATTGTTGACTGAAATCGTCGTCCACCTCTCCAGATCCCATCAGCAAATGGCCAGAATATTGGATGCCAAAAGGCACGTAGCCGTACGGATGGCCCATCTCGTCCAAGCGCTGCCGGATGAGCATCCTCAGTTGAACGGATTAAGCGGGTTGCTGGATAGCTCGTCCAACGTAACGAAGAACGTTATTTCTTATTTGAACAGTCTTGCGGATTTGCAGGAAGCCGTCGCCGATAGTCTGACCAACGTCGTAAAGGCGATGGGAGATTCCAACGACGAGGAATAGCAGCGCGCGGTGAAAGGAGGGGAGATGAAATGAATCGGGAGGAAGCTTATCATCTCACGCTCGACGCAATTGCGAAGATGCAGTGGAACGTAGCCATGATTTTGGAGGCGAAAGCCGCGGAGGCCGAAAAGGTTCGCAATTGGCTCTGCACTCATATTACTAACGATACCTACGAAGCTCATAACGACCAACTATCGACCTGTATCCAGTGGAACGAACAGAACATCGAGGTGCTGGACGGATTAACGAAGCTGTGCAACGGGTTGAGCCGCAATATGAAAGCGATCCTTAACCCGGATACGGAGGAGTCCGACGGCATGAACTCCATGTTCGGAGGCTATGACATGGGAGAGCGCGACAGATGAATCGGTCGGATCGGGAGTGGGAAATCAAGCTTCAGCTCATGGGCGCGATCTCTAGAAGCCAGGAAGCATTAGCGAGAATACTGGAAAATGCAGCGGATGTGACGGAGCATGTCGGCGTCTCTCCTTCGACTCTACAGGAGCATGTGCGAGTGCTGAATGGAATGCAGGGGGCGCTGCTTAGATCGGTAACCGGACAAAGCTGGCGCCCGCCCGTCGCCGGAACGCCAGCCGCTCCTTGGTTATCCGAAGCGGTGAGGTGCAAGCAAGCTAGCTCAGAGACCGGGGGTGTTCCGAATTGAAAGGCAAATCGCGTTCCGCCCGCATTGGCGGGAGGAAGAAAGCCGTTGCTGGCAGAAGCGGCAAAAGACCCTTACGCAGAGGGAAGATCAGATCGGGCAAAAGCAAGCTTCGTTCCCGTAAGGTGGTCGGCAGGCGCAGCGTTCGAAGAAATCCAGCGGGGAGAAGGCGCGTCGGAAGGGCTCGGAATGCCGGTACAGCAGGAGGAGGCTCCTCGTATCAAGCAGGCTTTAATCAAGCGTATAACGAGGGGTACAACGTCGGTTTTGCTAAAGGCTTCGAGGACGGTCACCAGTTAGGGTATGAGCAACAGGTCTAATCGGAACAAGCGCTGCGGGACGAAAACCGATAATTTGGCAAATTTCGCCTTGACAATATTGTAGTTCATGTAATAAATTAACTAAAAACAGTATATTTTACGCGAGGAAGCACCACGCCGACTAGGGGAGACATCCCTTTGTTTGCTGGTGCTTTTTTATCGCCATTTGGACGAATTTTCAATGGATAAGGGGGATCGGTGATGAGGAAAATGGGAGCTTTGTTCGTCGGGTTGAGCGTCGCTTCGTGCGGGGTATCGGGATTAGTCGGGGCTACCGCTGCAACTGCGGAGCCGTTGTTCAAGGATATCTCCAAGCGTCATTGGGCGCGGAGTCAGATCGAACGAGCCATATCTCAGGGATATGTGGAAGGCTACCCGGACGGGACTTTTAATGCCAAAGCCCCCGTTACTCGTGCAGAGTTTACGAAAATGCTCGTGGATGCGCTTCGTCTGCCGCATTCTCAGGGAGGGCTTCCCTGGTATCAGGGCTACATATCGGCCGCATTAGAATTTGGGCTGCTGGACGAGACGGACTCGACGGATTACGCCAAGCCGATTAAACGGATTGAGATGATCCGGATGCTTTCTCGGGCGTTGGCGCTTGAGGCTCCGTATCGGGAGTATCTGGAGAGCTTCGGGGCGTTCAAGAAAGACGATATGCCTTTTGCCGATCGGCTGCAGTTTCAGAATCGGGACGTGCCTGGCATCGCGCTGGCTTACGGCTCGGGCGTTGTGAACGGCTACCCGGATCAAACGATGCAGATCCACCGCATCGCTACTCGATCGGAGACGGTCGTTATGATCGAGAGCTTTTTGGAGGTTAGAACTCTTGATCCGCTGACGCGGGAGCGACTGCTAACGTTCAGTTCTACCGGCAAAACATTTGCTGCAACGAAAATCGAAGCTTTGGAGGAGGAACAGGAATGAAAAAATTAATTGTTCTCGTATCCTTATTCTTGATTACATCTATTGTTTCAGTAGCTGCAGAAGGAGAGAAATCGGCAGGATTCAAAGATTTGCCGGACACGCATTGGGCGGCGGCTTCCGTCTATAAGGCTGCGGGGAAGGGCATTATCAACGGCAAACCCGGCAATCTCTTCGACCCGAACGCGAATGTCACCCGCGCCGAATTTATCAAGATGGTTGCGCTGGCAGCTGAAATGGAGATTCCCCAGCAGAGCGGAGGCAAATGGTTTGATCCTTATGTTTCCGTCGTTGCGAAAGAGAAGATTTACAATTCTTCCGATTTCAAAAGCTGGACTGAGCCGTCGACCAGGCTCGATATGGCGCGACTCATCGTCCGGGCGCTCGATCCCGAACTCCGCAACGCCAGTGACAAAGAGCTGATGTATGAAGCGACGAAGCGCGGCATCATTCGCGGATTGGACAAGGGCGAGATTGGCGGGAATGAGAAATCGACCCGCGCGCAGGCCGCGGTCATAATCGACCGGATGCTATCGGTGAAGGAAGGTAAGACGTTGGAAGCCGATAAGCGCGCTGCTTCCTATGCCGAGGTTGAAATGAGCGGCACGAATCTGCAGACGATGTGGGGCATGAAGGCGGTCCCTTTGCCGTTTAAGATCAACGCGGGAAGCAAGCTGAACGTCGAGATCGATCAAATGCTTGTTGTGGACTTGGGGGATAAGGAGGGGGCTTATCGGGAGTGGTTTCCGAAGGTTATGAAGCAGGATGGAAGTACAGCTACCAAAAATGAGTATGTGATTGCCCTCCATCTTAATGTTGAAAATACGATTAAACAAGCAAGCTCTTCATGGAGTTTACCGTTCAAGATCACGACAGAATCTCCAATTTATAGATACGCGGGGATCCATCCGGACGTAAAAGAGCAATCCCCTATTAAGTTCGTGCCGACCATAAATACGAATAAAATTCAGAAGATAGACGGTTGGTATATGATGACCATCAAGAAAGAGGATGTTGAAAACCGCCCAAAAATCGAAAACGGAAAATTTGGTATCGTAATCTACAATTACGTGACCCGTAGTAAAGTCTTTCTATCGGAGAAGGTTGATCCCCGATGAAAAAAAGATGGATGAGGTCACTGTTGTTGCTCCTCATGGTGACCGTCTTCGTCGGAGCGGTCGCCTTCCCTGCTGAGCAGTCGTATGCCGCCCAGAGCAAGACAGTTCAAGTGGATTTTGGCGGGAGTATCGTGAACGGAAAATTCTATCGTTCGGTTAAGGAAATAGTTGGTCAACAAGTCGATTTAAACGTTCCGGGACTGAAGGTCCACACCTGGGAGGTTAAGGTCAACGACGGGACACCTAAGAAAGAGTGGGGAAAGCTCAGGAACGGAGTTCTTGAGCTGCCTAAAATAGACGGCATCAAGCGGGATGTCATGAACCTGAATAATTATAATCCCGGTCATATCATCTATCGGGATTCAGCGGGTAAAAAGTGGCGAACAGGCATTACCGATTGGCGGTTTGAGTACACACCTGAAACCTCTGGATGCACACGAATGCCTTCGGCTTGTCCGGGCTTAATTCCGTCTATAGGATATAACATGGGGACAGGAAAAGCGGAGCCGATCCCGTTCACCTTGCGAGATACCAGCGGTAGAGCGGTGACAGATAAGAAGGATATTCCATCTCCTACCGCTTTCTTTTTGTTTCAAGTGGATATGTCTGATTATCGAAAGAAAATCTTAAAAGCAGACGTTGAGCTTTCATCGATTCAGATCTCAAAAATAAAATCGACTCCTGAAACACGAAATGTTGAAATTATTGAAGCAGGTAAGGGTTCTAATGATGGTGACGGTTATCTAAAAGTGGGTAAATTCTTGAATGCACAATACAGTGCTGAAGGCTTTGACTATACTCTTATGGATTCCAGCGGTATGACAGGACATGCAGAAGGTCGAAACTACTTCATGGAGGTAAATGCCTACTGGGAAGCCATCACCTACGAATACGACGTAACCGTAAAAGTAAGTTATCTCGATCCGGGCGGGCTGAACGCCGCGTTAACGGCCACGGCTACGCCGGGAGCCATTGACAAAGGGAAGACGGCTACGGTGACCGTGCGGGCCGATGCTAGCGGGTCGGTGACGAGCGGAACGAAGATCGACAGCTATCGGTTCTGGCTCAGCAAGACGCCGTTTAATCCGGCAGACGAGGGCAAGGAGGGGACGACCGGGACCAGCACGGGCAGCGTATCGAATTATTCACAGGCATTTCCGAACACCGCGCCCGGCACAACTTTCTATGCGAAGGTGAAGATTTATGACAGCAGCTTGGGCGCCAGCGATTACGCCTATGCCGAGGTCAAAGTCGTGGAGTCGGTCGCAAATGCTTGCGTCATCACCGGCGATTTCGAAATTTTGCCGTCTCAAAACTTGAAGTATCGCGATACCTTCACCTTGAAGCCTCGAAACATTCAAGTTACGGGCGGTAAATACTTGTATCACGAATATCTGTTTGAGACCAATGGCGAGAGATGGGTGAGCCCCAAATATAATAGCCCGACAATCGAAACGTCTTTTCCGGTATCGAAGTATCCGCCCGTCCTCAGTGTCGGCTCGAACAGCATTTCGATCCGGATCACGGCGGATTGCGGCAACTCCGGCTGGCAAGGCCCGAAAATCCTGGAATTGCAAAGCCCGACAGACAACCGTCCACCCCTATTCTCCGTCGGATTTTTCAAAGAGTCCAATCGAACGGGAACGATACCGGATCACCAAGTCGTCATCAATCGTCCGGTCAACTTGAGAATTATCTACAATAATATGACGAATCCTCCGGAGCCTTACGATCCGGACGGAGATCCGATCACCTATACGTTCTTGTTCGGCAGCAGTTCGAGTTCCTGGATTCGAAGCTTACCCGATGAATATGGATTATGGGAGCACGATGAGGCGCACTACATGCTGAAGGCGACGGAGCTGGGGTCGCATTCCATAACGGTTATCGCGCGAGATTCGTTTGGGGCCGAGTCAAGGCGAACCGCTTCGATTATGGTCATACCGGAAAATCCGATTCCAGTCATCACGGGGCCGACGAAGGTGAAAGAAATGCGCCCGCTGCCGTCACCGTTTAGTGGCGAGAAAAGCTACAGCCCGATAGGTCGTTCGATTGCCGAGTACATTTGGGAAAACAAGAAGGACGTCTATACGACCCCCGGAATAGAGACCATTCGCCTGGAAGTGGTGGATAGTGCGGGGTTGAGGTCGGAATACGCGGCTTCGCATCAACTGACGGTTGTGCCCGATGATCCTCCGATCGGGTTGTTAGAGGTGCCTCCGCTAGGTATTCGCCCAAGCGATTTCAATATTTTTAACAAGTCCCGTAGCCCGGATGGCGACAAGATTGTCAGCATTGAGTACCGCTACAAATACGATACCAACAACGACGGCCAATTTAACGAGCCGTGGATGGCGATGCCAGGCGGGGATTTGACCAAAGTTGTTTTAAGGCCGCAGAAGGTCGGGAAGTTTCTACTCGATGCCAAGGTGTGCGAGGACTGGGGGAAATGCGCCTGGGCATCCGATACGCAGCCGGAAAGCTCGCGGAACATAGACGTCGTGAATCTTGCTCCGAGCGTTTCCTTCCTGATGGAGGGAGAGAACGAGATTCCGAAGCCGCCCGAAGAAAACGGTATTCCGGTTTCGCAGATTTTGGAATGGGATCTCTACGATACAAATACGACTCAAAAAATCGTGAATAGCCCGTTCATGTGGCAGAAAGATGGGAAGTCGCTGCTGGCTGGATTGGGAAGAGGGATGGAAACGCAATCCAGAACGTCCGGATCGGTCGGATTTGGCGGGGGGTGGGACGCGCAATCGGGATTTTCGGCGATTAGCGACAGCGGTTTAGGTCCGAACGGGCTGTCCGCTTATCGTTCCATCGCAGCGCGAGACGGAAGGTCGCAACCTTTGCTCGTCCCAGTTAAAAGCAGCGGCTGGTCCTCAACGACTTATACGACAGGAGAAGACTACTCGTCGCTGCTGCCGGCAAATTTTGTCTCAAAAATTAGATCCAACAAAACTAACATTTACTTTGACTATAATCGTCATATTTTTGCACTAAACAAAAATAAAATCCCTTCCTATCGTAAGGATTATGTTATGACCTGCGGCGGCTCAACGGACATGAGTCAATGTGATGGTTATAACTGGGAGCAGAACATAATGCACTTTTGGGATGGCCCGAATCCGTATGATTTTATTCTGAATCTGGATAATCTGCCGGCAAATCGATACCCGGTTCCCTACTTTTCCGAGAGTGACAAACAGAGGGATAGCAGCTGGGGGACTAAGGCGCAAAACGGGGATTTTTCAGGCGCATCAGGTTCGGCCGTCAATACGGAAAAGCCAATCTTTTATGAAATTACCGGAAGCAGAATCTATGTCGTCTATCTTCGGATGACCTATGCGTACTACTACCGGAATGATGAAGGTTCTAGAACGGATTTCGGCGGCAACTGGGATTTGGACGTACATATCTATGATGGCTTCACTGGGGAGTTTATCGGCAGCTCCTACGAGAAGGGGGAAAGAATACCGTCTAGATCGGGTTTTACCGGTATCGGTTATTCAGATATTCTTGGCGACGATTTGATCCTGACGGCTCAAACAGGTCGGGTGCTGAGATACAATCGGCAAGGTCGCAATATTATGGATAAAACGATTTCCTTACCGACGACAGTCGAGCGGATCGAGAGGAAAGGCCGGGCCTGGAACGGCGCAATCTATACGGAGGAAGCTGCCGATTTTACCTGTTCATGGAGCTATGGAGCAAACCAATTCAAGGATGATGAAGGCAATAAATATGCGTATGTCATGAATACATGTAGTCGTACGGTAAACGGCTCTAATGTGACTATAGATCCGGAGCTGAATCCGGAATCCTCGGCCGGCTATTATCTTGTACAAATGAAGCCAGATTTTACGTACGGCATCAAAGCCAGACTGAAGGGGACTTATTTTGCTAACGGTTGGCCCGGTCCTTACGAGCTCAACTTGGAGACGAGCGCGGTTTTAGCGATTAATAATGTCACCAAGCAAGCGATAACGAGGACGGCTTCGGCTGTACAAGGATCAATGGGCACGAATTATTTCACACAGTTGGTTGATTTAACGACGGGTGAGGTAAGTGCTTGGACTAGGGGAATGCCTACATCGTCTCCGCAGCGGTTCACCAACCCTTTCCATATTACCTATACTGGCGAGTATAAGAGCGGTTGGCTATCACAAACCGTTGATGGCGTCGAATCAAGACCAAGCAGTTGGGCAGGCTTCGAGTATTACAAGCGGGCGTATAATCCGATTGTCACCGTTAACGCCGCGAGATACATGAGATACGGGGAATATATGGGCGACGGAGTCTATCTCTCCATGTGGGACACCGATTATCAGATGAGTATGGCCGGCGGAGGGCCGGCAGCTTCTGCGCATATCTTTCTGGACGTGGGAACGCCAACCGCTACTTCTCTGTATAAAGGATTCCGGTTAGGGCAGTTCGTGTCTCCGGATGCTTATGAAAATGCGGAATATTTATTCTCCATGAAGATGGACGTTCCGACAGAGGATCAATCGCTGGCCGGGTTCTCGTTCCGGATGACCAATCCGAAATATCGGTATGCACTTGAGACGGAGGGCACGAAGCTGTCTTTGTCCAAGTACGTCAACGGGACGCGCACGGTGCTGGACAGCATTGCTTATCCCTTCCAGCCGAGAACGTCTTACAGTTTCAAAATTGTAACGCAGAATGACAAAATCGAAGTTTTCCTGGATGGCGTTCCGTATTTCGAGGTCACGGACGGCACGTATCAATCCGGTAAGTTCGGCCCGTTCTCGGACAAGTCCTATGTTACGTTCACCGGGATAGAACAGAAGGATCTCAGCAATCCGGACGTCGAATGGATGGCCAGCTACGCTATTTGGGATGAAGGAAAAGCTACCGCCACGGTTCGATACAGCAACATCACGTATACGGACCCGGAGGATGATCCGGCAGCGCAGAATAATCTGTGGTCGATTACGCATACGCCAAAGTTTTTGAATAATCAGGGGCTGTCGGCCTTGGACGGCCAAACGCTGACAAGCCCGGCTCTCGAATTCGATAAGGTCGGCAACTACCGCGTAACGCTGAAGGCCCAGGATGATCCGCATCCGGAATATCTCTATCCGGATATGACGTTCGGAAGCTATCGGAAGTGGTCGAACGAGTTCTGGCAAGTCATTACCGTGCATCGCAGACCGGTCGCCAAGTTCACATTATCACTCCATCCGACAGACAAGTCGGTCGTATGGCACGATGAGAGCTACGATCCCGATCGCTGGCTTAGCTCGACGAATTACAGCACGGAGAATACCGGTATTGATTATAAAGCGACTCGCGGTGTATTAGAGTGGCGCTACTATTACATCACGCCAGATGACCACCTCGTCAATCAGAAGCTGGTTACGCCGCAAATGAAAGGCCGCTATCGCGTCGGGATGCAGGTCAAGGACGAATACTGCGCGTGGAGCTACTGGGCGGAGCAAACGATCGACATCGATACGCCGGTACTGCCGGACGAACCGCCGATACCTGGATTTACGATAACGCCTTCTTCGCATTATGTGAACGAGCCGTTCTCGATTACATCGCAAGCTTGGGATAAGGAGGATGGTCAGGCTGTGAATCTGAAGCATGCTTACTATGTACGCAACGTAACCGATAACGGCATGGAGACAATTCGTTCGATCGATCGCGGGACTTGGACGACACAGTTCAATTCGCTGGGGGTCATCGAGATCCGACAGGTCGTCACCGACTCTAAGGGGCAGTCTGCACAAGCGATACAGCGGGTGACCGTCATCAACCGCAAACCGGTTGCGGATTTCGATTGGCTGCCGAAGCCGGCCTACGAAGGAGATACGATTGCGCTGCTGGACCGCTCCTCCGATCCCGACGGCGATGCGCTATCCTATGTGTGGAAAATCATCTCTCCAGACGGCTTCAGCCTGACAGGATTTATGAAAGAGATGACGATTCCCGCTGAGCTGACGAATAGCAGAACGGGCGTATATACGGTGACCCTTAATGTCACGGATAAACACGGAGCGAAGGATGCAATCACTAAGCAGATTCCGGTGCTGCCGTTGACGATTGCGGGACAAGTCGCTCATACGCCTGAATGGGAGCAGAACCGTTTGCTCTGGAATGCCAAATATCCTAGCAGATCAAGAGAGAGCCCTGTGTTCTGGGCTGGAGAGGCTTTTGTCCTGTCCGCGACGGTGACCGATACCGGCAGCTCCGCTACGAAGGCGGTGTCCGTCATGGCACAGGCGACGCCCGATTTGGCTAAAGGCTTGACGGAATCGCCGCCCGGCTCCGTCCGCTGGACGGCTCTGCTGCGCGAAGCCGATACGTCCATCCGGTTCGTGGACATTCCGGACGGCAGCTATTCGTTCGTCTTTACGGTCGTATACAGCAACGGAGTGGTCAAAACGTCCGTCGTACCGATCGAAATCCGCGGCATCGTCGACCAATACGTTCAAGTTCACCGCGTACAATAGCTTAAACCGGATTGCAAGACGGCAAAAGCCCGTTTTCTCGTTCATCGCGAGAGAACGGGCTTTTTTTGCCCGCCTATTTGTCCTATGGACGGGTAAGTATCCAAGATCAACCCAACGGGGGCGCATATATTGATTGCGGGTGATGAGGATGCGGAGTTCATCTCGAATAAAAAATTACAATCGCGGCCGAATGGACGGCTATGCGAAGGGCAAGCTCGACGGTTGGAGGCTGGGCGTCTGTAGAGGGATCGACGAAACTATACGGCACGAATCGCTCCCGCCCAGCCGTGCGCGCATCCTCTATGTTCCGCAGGGCTTTGAAGCGATCGATCACGGGGTGATTGCCGCATTGCAAAGCGAAGTCGCCGAGGTGACCGTCGTTTCCGCGACGGAGATGCGGCTGCAGGCGGAACGCTGTCGACCGGATGCGGTGCTTGTCATGAACGGGCTGCATGTGTTTCCGCCCGACCATCTGGAGCAGATCGACGCGATTCGCGCCATGGGAATCAGAACGGCGATCTGGTTCGTGGACGATCCGTACGTAACCGACACGACGGTGAAGGTCGCGCCGCATTACGATTATGTATTTACGCACGAGAGATCCTGTCTGGCTTTATACCTTGCGCAAGGCTGCAATCAGGTATATCATCTTCCGCTCTCCGCTTATGCCGACTGGTTTAAGCCCATGGCGGTCCCCCCGGAATACCGGTCGGACATTTGCTTTATCGGAATGGCCTTCTGGAACCGCGTCGAGCTGTTCGATGCGATCGCTCCCTATTTGAAAGACAAGAAAGTGCTAATCGGCGGCAAGCTCTGGGAGCGGATGAACAGCTTCTCCCAGCTGTCTCAATTCGTCAAGGACGGTTGGATCGAAGTGCCGGAAACGGTCAAGTACTACAACGGCGCCAAAATCGTCATTAATCTTCACCGTACGACGGAGGCGGGCAAAGACAATTTGAACGGCATTAACTGGCCGGCGGAATCGATCAACCCCCGCACGTTTGAAATGGCCTCGTGCGGCGTCATGCAGCTTACCGACGTCAGACAAGAGCTGCCCGAGCATTTTGCCGTAGGCTCGGAAATCGGAGTTTTCCGCGATGCGAATCATCTCGTTCAACAGTTGGAGCACTACTTGACGAATGAGGAAGAACGGCAATGGGTCGCTGCTAGAGGCTATAGACGAGTGAAAAAGGATCATACGTTTCGCGATCGGATCCGGAAGCTGATCGGGACGATCGGACTTGCGTAGGCCTGGATGGATTGCAATCGGAAAAGACAAGGAGGGATGAGACTTGGCTAAGATGAAGAGACGTCCCGCAGACCGTCCCCGCGCTGCGGCATATCGCAGAGGCTGGGCGGACGGATTGGCTTCGGGCAAAGCCGACGGGCACTGGCAGGGGCTGTGCGAATACATCGTACGCGCAGCGACGCCCGTTCCGGTAAAGCGTCCCATTCATGTGCTATACGTCACTTCCGGCAAAGGCTTTCCCTATTCTCCGCTTGACGACGGCATTATTGCGACATTAAAGGAAATTGCCGCCAAAGTAACCGTAGCCGTTCCGCATGAGGATATCACGGCTATCGCCGCAAGAGAGCGGCCGGACCTGCTGCTTGTGCTGGACGGTATGCATCTGGGGCTGGAGAAGGTTTGTGCGGTTAACGGGCTGGGCGTTCGCACGGCGATCTGGTTTACGGACGATCCTTACTACACAGACATTACGAGCGGAATCGCCCCCAACTACTATCATGTTTTTACGCTTGAACGCAACTGCGTTCCCTTTTACACGGAAAGAGGCTGCCCCCGTGTCTCCTACTTGCCGCTTGGCGTGCATCACAGCGCATACCGTCC
Source organism: Cohnella sp. LGH (assembly GCF_017671885.1). Taxonomy (NCBI): domain Bacteria; kingdom Bacillati; phylum Bacillota; class Bacilli; order Caryophanales; family Paenibacillaceae; genus Cohnella; species Cohnella sp. LGH. The sequence goes on along the minus strand of NZ_CP072117.1, from coordinate 4,607,432 downwards.
GCGGAACACCGATCGCGCGATGCGCGGAGAAGTGTGCTTTATCGGTACGGCGTATTGGAACCGGGTCGCGATGTTTAATCAGCTTATGCCGTTAATCGCGCATAGGCGCTTGTACATTTCCGGAATGTGGTGGGATCGGCTCGCCGATTACGGACGCTGGAAGCATTTCATCGACCTGGGCAACTGGATGGGACCGCAGCCGACCTCGGAAAGGTATAACGCTCATAAGATCGTCATCAATTCGCACAGAGCCCACGACGACGATACGTTTAACCAGAACAGCGCGATGATTACGGCGCTGTCGCCGAATCCGCGCACGTTCGAAATTTCGGCGTCGGCGACGCTGCAGCTTACCGATTGCCGCGAAGATATCGCCCAGCATTACGTGCCCGGCGTAGAGATCGTAACCTACGATTCTCCGGAAGACTTGGCGGCCAAAGCCGAATATTATCTGGAGCACGAGGAAGAACGGAAGGAAATTGCCCTGAAAGGTCTCTTTCGAACGCTTAGGGACCATACGTACGTCTCCCGCCTGAATCAATTGATAGATTTGACGATGAATGGTTAATCGCCGCGCCGGGAACGCTGATCGCCCCATACATTGTACAACTTAACTAATGAAGGCTTTAGTTTCGAAGTCGAGTCCGCTTCCTGTTAGGCTTCGCGATCAAAAGCGGACTTTGTGAACTACCTTTAGAAGGAGGTGACGGACATACCCGTGAGCATGAAAAGGTATGCGGAATCGTGAACGGAGCAAAGCCGAAGCTGATGATCTTCTCGCATATTTGCAGCCCGATTTTCGTCACGGGAGCGGAGAAGCTGCTGTTGCTGTTCACCCGCGAGATGGTCCGTCGTTTTCAGTGCGTGATGGTCGTTCCGCAAATTGGAGCGATTGCAGAGAAGGCCAGGGAGCTGGGCGTCAGAATCGTCGTTCAGGATATCCCTCTATGTATTTCTTTATATACTGCAGCTCCTACCCTTCATGAAGAGATCGCCGCGATGCAGCGATCTCCGGCATGGGGGAGAATTCATGCCATGCTGGCGGAGGAACGCCCCGACTTTGTGTTGGTCAATACAAGCGTTCACCCGCTGCCTGCGCTTGCGGCCAAAGCGATGGGAATTCCAACGATCTGGGTGCTGATGGAAACGGTGATGGACCGGCCGTCCAAGCATATGTCCGTCGGGCTTATCGTGTCCAACAGCGACATGGTCGCAGGCATTTCCCATTCGACGCTTCAGCCGATTCGCGATTTGGCGCCGCAGGCGCGAACGTTTATGCTGCCGCCTTATCTCATTAGGGAGGAACTGCTTCCCGGAAGCTGGCCGTATCACCGGATGAGGCTTCGCCAGCAGCACGGCTGGGGCGAGCACCATCGCGTGGCGGGCTTTATGGCTGCGACGATCTATGCGAACAAAGGGCTGGAGCAGTTTGTGAACGCGATGCTGCCGATTGCAGCGTCGGACGGTTGGGCGAGATTTCTCATTTTGGGCAAATCCGCAGATGACGCCTACTACCGTCATTGCCAGAAGCTGGTCTGGGATTCCGGTTACTCGGACAGATTCCTGTTCCTGCCGTTCGCGGACCAGATTCAACATGCGTATCCCGTCATGGATGTCATCGTCGTGCCCAGCCTGATCGCCGAAGGCTTCGGAATGACCGCGCTGGAAGGACTGATGTTCGGCAAGGGCGTTGTCGCTTCCGCCTCCGGCGGTCTGACGGAAATCATGAACGCGACGGGAAACGAGGAATATCTTGTACCGCCCGGCGACGTAGGGAAGCTAACCGAGCGCGTGAATGGACTGCTTAGCAATGGAGCGCTGCTGCGCGCCGTCGGAGAACGCAACATGCAAACGGCGCAGCAGGTGTTCGGAGTCGAAGCGTTCCGGGAGCGGCTGGCGGAGCTGGTCGCTCAGCTGCCGCAGACCCCGGTGCTTATTCGCGGTTCTTTATGGCGGGGGAGCGCGCCAACCGTTTTTCTCATCGAGAATGGCATGAAGCGGCCGTTCGCTTCCGAAGCGGCATTCCTGCAAAGAGGATTCCGGTTTGAGGATGTGACGGAGGTACCGGACGAGGATTTGCAGAGGCTTCCCGCCGGACCGACGCTGTTCGAACAGAAACGGAGAGCTTCCGGCAGGAGAAAAGTACGCAGGGGCAAAGGGCGAGGAATGAGGCGGAGGCATAGACATAGACGTAGCTCGGGCAGGCGGAGCGTCCGTTCGGGCAGAAGGAAGCGGTCGGGCTCCAAAGCCCGCCGCAGAAGAAGGTGAACCGATGCGTATCGTGACCATATTGGGAACTCGTCCGGAAATTATTCGTCTTAGCGTGCTGATCGGCAAGCTGGATCGCTTGGCGGAGCGCCACGTGCTCGTTCATACGGGGCAAAATTTTACTTCCAGCTTAAGCGGAGTTTTTTTCGAGCAGATGGGACTGCGCGCGCCCGATCTGCTGCTAGATGCCCGGAAACAAACGGTTGGCGGGCAGTTGGCGTCGATGTTCGGCGCCGTAGAGGAGCTGCTTAGGAAGGAGCGTCCCGACCGGGTGCTCGTGCTCGGCGATACGAACAGCGCCTTGTGCGCGCTTGTCGCAGAGAGAATGGGCATCCCGGTCGTTCACATGGAGGCGGGCAATCGCTGCTTCGACCTGAACGTACCGGAGGAAAAAAACCGGAGGGTCATCGATGCGGTTTCCACCTACAACCTTCCCTACACCGAGAACAGCAAAACGAATTTACTGCGCGAAGGCTTTCCGATCAACCGCATTTTTCGCTCGGGCAATCCGATTTACGAAGTGCTGCGCCATTACGGCGAGCAGATTGACGCCAGTCCCATACTGGGACAGCTCGGACTGACCGCTGGGCAATATCTAATCGCGACCATCCATCGGGCGGAAAACGTGGATTCTCCGGAGGCGCTGCGCGGAATTATGCAGGGCTTGAGCTTGACGGCCGAAGATTACGGACTGCCTGTCGTATGCAGCCTGCATCCGCGAACGCAATCCAGATTGTCGGAGGAGCTGCGCAATTCCATTCATCCGCTCGTCACTTTTCATGAGCCGTTCGGTTTTTTCGATTTTGTTCATTTGGAGAAAAACGCGCTGCTCGCTCTTACGGACAGCGGGACCGTTCAAGAGGAATGCTGCATTTTCGGCGTACCGACCGTAACGGTTCGTCAGACGACCGAGCGTCCGGAGACGATCGATTGCGGCAGCAACGTCGTGGCTGGCCTGCAGCCCGACGCGATCCGCAATGCGGCTCGGGTGATGCTTCATCTGCGAGATTCCTGGCAATGTCCCGAAGGTTATTTGGATCCGAACGTCTCGGATAAAGTGGCGAAATTTGTGCTTGGAGGGAAAAGGGATGTTTAAAGATCGACGTATCCTGGTTACCGGGGGGACCGGTTCCTGGGGGTACGAATTGATAAGGCAACTGCTGCCGATGGACCCGGCGGAGGTGATCGTGTTCTCCCGCAACGAGTCGAGTCAGGTGGCGATGAGCCGGGCGTTCGAGGACCCGCGATTGACGTTTCGGATCGGCGACGTTCGCGACCGGGAGGCACTGTCGAAGGCATGCAAGGGCGTAGATATTTTGTTCCATCTTGCCGCTCTTAAGCATGTGCCGGTATGCGAGGATCAGCCTTACGAGGCGCTGAAAACGAACGTTATCGGCACGCAGAATGTAATTGAAGCGGCAATCGAGAACAAGATTGAGCGAGTCATCAATATTTCTACAGACAAGGCGGCCAATCCGTCGAACTTCTACGGAATGACGAAAGCGATCGGGGAGAAGCTGATCGTTTACGCCAATCTGCTGGACAGCGAGACGAAATTCGTCTGCGTCCGCGGCGGCAATGTGCTGGGCACGAACGGCAGCGTCGTTCACCTGTTTATGAATCAAATCAAGCATAAGCAGCAGATCGGCTTGACGGATCGCCAAATGACAAGGTTTTTCATGACGCTGGAGGATGCGATCCGGCTGCTGTTCAAGGCGACGGCGCAGAGCATCGGCGGGGAAATTTTCGTGATGACGATGCCGACATGCCGTATCGTCGATCTGGCGGAGGTGCTGATGGACGCCCTCGGCAGGAAGGTGGAGATGGTTGAAACCGGCATTCGTCCCGGCGAGAAAATCCATGAAATTTTGCTGACCGAATACGAGAGCTTGAATACGATCGTGTACGACGACCAGTATCTTGTCATTTTGCCGACGCTGGACATTCCCGGGCTTCGCGCGCATTACGAAGCGTACGATCCGGTCGATTTCGCAAGCTTCTCTTCCAGCCAGTCTCTGATGGATCGGCAGCAGATTCGGGCCATGCTGCAGCGAGGAGGTTTTCTTACGTGAAAATCCTGCTTCTGGGCGGATACGGAATGGCGGGTCATATGACCGCTTCCTATTTACGAACCAGGCCGGGCTGCGAGCTGACCGTTACGGTCAGGCCCGAGACGGTCGCGAATCGAACCTTGAAGGCGCTGGACGGCCTTCAGGTTCGGGAACTCGATGTCCGATCCTTCGAAGCGGTGCAGGAACTCGTCCATAAAATCGTCCCCGACGTGATCGTGAACGCCGTCGGCATTCTAAATCATCATGCCGAGGATCGGCCGCTCGACGCGTACAAGGTGAACGGGCTGCTGCCGCATTGGCTCCGTCATCTTGGCGACCGCTGCGGCGCAAGGTTGATCCATATCAGCTCGGATTGCGTCTTCTCGGGGGAGCGGGGCGGTTACGTAGAGACGGACGTACCGGACGGAACGACCGTCTACGCCAAAACCAAGGCGCTTGGGGAGCTGTGCAGCGGCAAGCATGTCACCGTTCGCACCTCCATTATCGGACCGGACGATAAGCCTTCAGGGATCGGGCTAATGAAATGGTTTCTAGCATGCGAGGGAGAAGTAAGAGGTTATCGCAACGTGCTGTGGAACGGCGTCACTACGCTTGAGCTAGCCAAGGCGATCGAGTGGCTCATCAGGCGGCCGGAAATCGGCGGGCTTGTGCATTTGACCGCCCCGGAAACGGTGTCCAAGCATGAGCTGCTGCTGATGATGCAGGAGAAGTTCGACAAGAGGAATGTAACGGTCGTCCCCGTGGACGAACCGGTCATTGACCGTACGCTTACGGCGACAAGGGTCGATTTCCATTACCGCCCGCCCCGCTATGCGGAAATGCTTGAGGAGCTACGCGGGTGGACGTCGTCGTTATGACGGCCCGCAGAATACTTATTACCGGGGCGGCGGGGTTTACGGGGCTTCATGCCTGCCGCAAGTTCGCTACATCCGGCTGGGAGGTCGTCGCCGCGGTATCTCCCCGCGGGGCGCTTCCCGTCGTTCCGCAGGCCGCGTATACGGAGCGCTGCGAGCTGACAGACGGCGCTGCGGTAGCCGAGATGATGCGGAGACTGAAGCCGGATGCGGTGCTCCATTTGGCCGGACGCAACGCGGTCGATGTCTCTTGGAAGACGCCGTCGTCGTCGTTGGCCGCCAATCTGATGTCGACCGCTTATGTGCTGGACGGCGCGCGCGCGATTGACGGCTGTAGAGTGCTCGTGGCCGGGTCGATGCTGCAGGCGGGCGAAGCCGCCTTGTCCGAAGCCGCGCATCCTTACGGGTTTAGCAAAACGCTGCAGACGGCAGCCGCCAAGGCCTGGCATCGCTGGTACGGGCTGCCGGTCATGATCGTCGAGCCTTCCAATCTGATCGGACCCGGTAACAGCGGCGGTTTATGCGGCAAAATCGTCCGATGGGCGGTGGCCGCCGAACAGTCGGAGGGGGGCGCGCCTCCGTTTCGACTGTCTTCGCTGGATGAGTCGAGGGATTTTATGGACGTCCGGGATGCGGTGGCCGCTTACGAACTGCTGCTCGGCGAAGGCGAGCCGGGAAGGAGCTATGCGATCGAGTCCGGACGCTTTCGAACGTTGGCCGAAGTCAAGAGCGTGTTTGATGAACTGGCGACGAAGAAGCTGCCATGGGAGCTTGGCGAAGGAGCTGCATTGCCGTCTCCTCGGCCGAGAGACTGTTCGGCGATCCGAGCGCTAGGTTGGAGCCCGAAGCGGACGTTCCGCCAATCGATCCTCGATGCTTTGGAGGGCGAACGGGAACGAAACCGCATGGAAAGGGGAGGGTCCCCATTTTCCGGTCCGTAAATCCGCTTGTATCTATCGTTGTCCCCTTTTATAACGATCCGTACATTCGAGAGGCTTTAGAGAGCGCACTTGCGCAAACCTATAAGCCTCTTGAGATTATCGTCGTGAACGACGGCTCCGAGCGGGAAACGGACGTACTGTACCGGCTCGAAGGGGCCGGACGCATCCAAGTCGTTCATCAACCGAACCGGGGTACGGCCAGCGCGCTGAACGCCGGCTTTCGTCTTGCCAAGGGGCAATACGCGGCGTGGCTGAGCTCGGATGATCGGTTCCGTCCCGACAAGATCGAGAAGCAGGTGCGCTTTATGCAGCAAAGCGGTTGTTCGATCAGCCATACGGCGTTCCGACGAATCAACGGCGAAGGTGTGGCCGAGATGCGCCCCGTCGTGCTGGCAGAGGGAACGATGCTGCAATTTTATCGGTCGCTGCTGCTCAGCAACACAGTTAACGGCTGCACGGTCATGCTAACCCGGACGCTGTTTGACCGGATGGACGGCTTTAACGAGCGTCTTCCCTATACGCACGACTACGAGCTGTGGCTCAGAATCATTCTGGCGGGTTATCCGATCGGCTATTTGCGCGAGCCGTTGACGGATTACCGCGTGCATTCCGCAATGGGGACCATCAAGCACGGCGCGGCGATTGAACAGGAACTGAAAAATATTGGAAATAAGTATCATCCGCAGTTGCAAAGGCTAGTGACTGTTCTGGAAGGAAGGGCGTAAGTTGAGAGGGGTTATCTTTCCGGGCCGCCGCATGACGACGCCGAGAAGATAACCCCTCTTGATTTAGTGAATCGGAAACCCGATCGGAGAACGATGAAACAGCTCGGGAGCGATGAATACGGCCCGGTCCATGTTCCAGCCGAAGCGAGTCAGCGTTTCCTCCCAGACGAGCGGCCGCAGCCGTTGGCCTTCGCTGTAGTACAGGCCGCCGTTCGGCCCCCGGTACAGAGCGTAGTCGTGCAGCTCGAAGTTCTCCCAAACGTTGCCCCGCATCGGCCAGCCATCCCCGTAGCTCCAGATCTGCTCGTAGCCGAGCGGGATCGCGTCCTCCGGCCGCAGGCCGATGGCGAGCATCGTCGCTTCGCTCTCGATCGGATAGCGAACGCCATGGCAGACGCTGTACATTCCTCCTGCCGGGTCCCGCGCGATAAACACGTCGGGATAACCGTGAGGGAAGTTCCCGGCGTCGATCGGATGACCGGTCGGCAGGCTGTTCAGCAGCGCGGAGCCGCATCGGCCGACACGGTCGAAGCTGAGATTGAGTCGGCAGAATGTATCGTACGAGTGAATCGGTCGCTTATGCCCGCGTTCGATGCGGTAGACGCAGCCGTCCTCTCCCATGCCGTACCAGCCGCTTGGCAGCTCGGGCGCTTGCGGTGCATGATGGGGGTGGGGCGAGGCGTAGCGATCGGGCAAAAACGCGGGATCGTGCACCAGAATAAGCCGTTCCGGATTAAAGCCCCATTTGCGGATAAACAGGCGGCGATTGGTTGCGGCTACGCCGTACATGTCGATTGCATTGGCATTAAAGCTCCGGTTGCCTTCATGATAGATGAAGACGTCGCCGGCAAGTCGCAGAAATAATCCCTCCCGCAGCGCTCGGTAACCAAGATCGATATCCTCGTAGCCTCCGACGCCAAACGCTTCGTCGAAGCCTCCCAACCGCTGCCAAGTACTGCGTCTGAGCAGCATACAGAAGCCGCTGAGCGCGGCCAAGTCCTGCCATTGAGCCGGATTGTGCCGATTGAAGTTTTGCGAGAACAGATGGTACTGTCCTTCGCTGCTGACATCTACAGCGATTTTCTGCAAAGGGAGGACGAAGTTCGATTTCGGCCCGACAATGCCGACCCGCTCGTCTGCGTGCAGGCATTGCAGCATGACGGTCAGCCAGTTATGCGAGACGATCGTATCGTTGTTGAGCAGCAGGATATGGTCTCCGCCGGCTGCCGCCGCGCCTTGATTGCAGGCGGCGGCGAATCCGCGGTTCGCGCCGTTCGCGATCAGCTTGACGTCGGGCTGCTGAGCGAGCCAAGCCGTCGTGCCGTCGATCGAACCGTTGTCGACGAAGATCAATTCGTAAGGGCTGTTCGTGAAGACGCGAATGCTGTGCAAGCAGCGCATCGTCTGGTCAAGATTGTTCAGCGTAAGAATTACAATGCTCGTCAGCATGGTCTCGCACCAAGGGTCAAGAGCATGCCGGAGAACCGAGCCGCATAGTTTTCCATCGAAAATTCACTCCGCACATGTTTTTTTCCCGTTTCAACGAGAGAATTTCTCAGCTTGCGCTCCGTCATTAGCCGCATTACCCGCTCCGCCGCTCCGCTTATATCTCCGTGGGAGTAATACAGCCCCGTCGTGCCGTCGAGGATTGCCGAACTTACCCCGTCCGAGTTGGAGGTGACGATCGGACAGCCTGAGCTAAGAGCTTCCAGCGCCACGTAGGGCGCTCCTTCGGATTTGGAGGTCATGCAGAGGACGCCTCCGGAAGAAGCGATCAAATCGTAGTAATAGGGCATTAACGAGTTGGCGACGTTATGGTGATGAAAAATGTAATGGCCAAGTCCGAGCCCTTGCGTCCATATCGCAAGCTGTTCGGCTTCTCCCGGTTCGGCCAAAGCCGGGTCGCTGAACATCCATAGCCGCACGCCGGGTTTGCGCTTGATCACTTCTGCTCCGATGAGCAGAAAGTCGCGCCAGTTTTTGTTATCCTCCAACCTGCCGATCCACACCAGCGGAGAGTAGTCGAGAGGGGGGGCCGGGGGATAAGCGAACGAGCTTCTGTCGAAGGCGCGAGGATCGAATGGGTTGGCGAACGAATATTTAGGTTTAAAAGGATACAACTCCTCCAGCAAGGCGCCGATGACCGGGGTTCCGGGATAAAGGATCGCATTGGCGTATTCGTTCACGAAAGGGATCGCCTCCGACAGATTGCGCCGGGCCTGCTCGGGAGAGCCGAAGCCCTGGATTTCATAGATGATCGGTTTCGCGAAGCCGAGTTGGCGAAATAGCGCCATTTGCAGAAAAAAAGACGTGACCACGATGCAATCGAAAGAATAATAGTCGAGTATGTGCCGGACGGCAGGCGGCTCCGAGGCGTAGAATACCGGAATGCCCGGAGCGAAATCGGAGGAGCCGCTGCCTTCCCGAAAGTAAAGAAAATGGCTGTAGATCCCTGCGGGGAGCAAAGCTTGATGCCTTAGCCGATTCAAGGTATTTACCCCGCCGCTAGGCACGATAAATACGAACAGAACCTTCAAGTGGATCCCTCCCCGGTGGCCAAAAATAACGGCGCAAACAGGCCGGTTGTTACAACACGTTCAGCAGGGCGTTCAACTGGGGGGCATAGCTATCGCGGACAAGATTAAACTCGTAATCTACGGCGGCTTTTTTCTGTACGGACCCCATTCCGTCATGCCAGCGATACAGAGTCAGCACCTCGTTGATAAAATAAAAGTCTATTCTGTTCAGATGGACTCTGAGCCAGTATTCGTAGTCTTGCGTACAAGCGAGCGATTCGTTAAAGTAACCGATCCGTTCGGGGATGGAACGATTCATCATGACGGTGGAGCCATTGATCGGGCAGAAGGTGAACAGCGCTTCGATCAGCTTCCTGAGGCTGGGAAATTTGACGGCAAGCGCGCTCATCGTAATTTCGTTGTTGGCGTTGATCAAATGGAAGTCGGTGCAACTGATCGGAGCTTGATGCTCTTCCATGAATGCGACTTGGCGGGCGACTTTGTGCGGGTACATCAGATCGTCCGAGCTTAACCAGGCCATATATTTGCCGTTAGCGATGCCCATGCCGTAGTTCAATGCGCTGCCCGTGCCTCCGTTGGCTTTGCCGAAATAGCGGATGCGGGAGCGAAACGGATCGAGCTTATGCTGATGCAGCGTCGAGCCGTCGTCAACGACGATAACCTCGATATTCGGATATGTCTGATTCAGCACGCTGGCGACAGATTGATCGATATAGGGACAGTTGTAAAACGGAATAATGACGCTAACGAGCGGAAAATGATCTTTCGTCATGGCAGCCTCCAATCTTTCAGATAGACAAAGCCGATGCTCCATCGTATGTGGACAGGGCGTCAGCCGCCACGACGCTTGAACCGGGTTCGAGCGCCTATTTTCCTGCGGCTGTCCAAGCGGGGAACGGTTTGTCTCCATAAAATGGAGGAAAACGGCAAAGGACTGAAAAGCCAATGCGTGTTATCGTGACTGGGGGAGCGGGATTTATCGGTAGTCGTCTGGTCCGTGCGCTATTGGAACGGGGAGATGAAGTGATTGTCCTCGACGATCTGAGCACGGGGGATCCAAGAAGATTGCCCTCCGGCGTCGACATCCGCCTGCTGCGTGCGGAAGATGCGGATACGGCGGATTTCATTGCGGCGATTAGGCCTCAAATCGTGTTTCATCTGGCCGCACAGGTCGGAATGGGAAGCTCCGTCAAAAATCCTGCCGACGACGGAAGGAGCAATATTATCGGTACGCTGCGGGTGCTGGAAGGCTGTAGGGAAGCGGGCAGCAAGCTGGTTTTTTCATCTACGTCAGGGGTATACGGGGAGGCCGTCGGCAACCGGCCGTTCCGGGAATCGAGCCTCAAGAGACCTAGCGCGCCATATGGGCTATCCAAGTGGGTTGCGGAGCAATACATCGATTACGGAGGAAAATGGTGGGGTGTCGCTTACACGATATTACGATATGCCAATGTGTATGGCCCCGGTCAGGCGGCAAGGGGCGAGGGCGGCGTCGTAGCGTGCTTTATGGATAGAATCGGGAGCGGGCTTCCGCTTATCATTCATGGCGACGGCGAGCAAAGTCGGGATTTCGTCCATGTGGACGATGTCGTACGGGCAAACCTTGCGGCGATCGCCAAGGGAAACGGAGAGGCGTTCAATATTGGAACGGGAATCGCCACGTCGATCAACCGGCTGGCGGATCGCTGCGAGCGGTTGGCCGCCGCCTCGTTCGGCCGGATCTATGAACCGGAGAGAAGCGGCGACGCCAGATGCAGCAGGCTGTCGTCGGGTAAGGCCGCAACCGTTCTTGGCTGGAAGTCGGCCATATCGCTGGACGACGGTCTGTCGCAGCTATTTAAGGTAACTAACCGGTAGACATTCAAGGTTAACGCTTGAGGATCAGATCGTCCATCTAAGCAGCATGCCCGATTGAGTCAGGCCGGAGCCGAAGCCGTATAGAGCGACGAGGTGTCCCGACTGAAGTCGGCCTTCCCTGCAGGCCGCGTCCAGCGCGAGCGGGATCGTGGCCGCCGATGTATTGCCGTTAAGGACGACGCTTTGCAGAGCTTTTTCCACTGGCAGCCCCAGTCTTTCGCAGATCGCCTCGATCATTCGCAGATTGGCGCTGTGCGGCACGAACCAATCGATATTCCCGACGCTTAGGCCGGCCTGATCAAGCAAACCGCGTACGCCGTCGGGGACGGTAGACAGCGCCCATTTGTATACTTCGCGGCCGTTTTGAACGAGTTTTCCGTTCGGATGGCAGTAAACCTGCATACCGCCGGAGCCGTCCGTTACCGCATTTGCCGCCAACAGGGCGCCCTCGTCCCGGGATTCGACCAGCACTGCGCCCGCGCCATCGCCAAACAGGATACAGGTGGAACGATCGGTGTAATCGGTTATTTTCGTTAACGTCTCGGCGCCGATGACAAGTACGGAACGGTAGGCCCCGCTTAGGATGAGGCCGTTCGCCATTTGCAGGGCGGTAACGAAGCCCGCGCATGCGGCGCTGATATCGACCGCGAGGCAGCGTTCTGCGCCGATCGCCTGTTGAATCATGGAGGCAACGGAGGGACAAGGCATATCCGGCGTCGTCGTGGCGACGATAATTCCGTCAATTCGCGAGGGGTCAACCGCAGGGAAGCGACGGAGCAGGTCTTGCACGGCCGCAATGGCGAGATCGCTGGTCGTCTGATCGGCCGCAGCTCGGTGGCGTAGTTCAATCCCCGTTCTTCTGACGATCCATTCGTTATCCGTTTCCACCATTTGTTCCAAGTCCGCGTTCGTTATTTTGCCGTCCGGTACATAGCTTCCGATTGCCGTAAGCTGGGCTTTGGAGTGAAAGCCTTGTGCAATAGGGGCAGTCATTACGCATTCCTCCAGTTTTTTAGTATTAAGTATTAGTACCAGATTCTAATAATGCCATCATACTTGCGATTGCCATCGCTGTCAAGAAAGCAGGCGACCTCCGATCGAATAAATGAGGCCCTCCGGATGCATCCTATGATTTGGCGGGAACGCTGAGCATTCGACCAAAAAGGGGGTCATATCGTCGTGCGTAAAGGCATTATGATTTCAACGACCGTATTATTATCATCCGCAATCGCATTGTCGGGATGCATGAACAAAACCGGGGATTTAGGCAACAAAAACATTCGCAACAACGCCGTTCGCGATAACAACGCCGCTCGCGGGTATGCAGTCGACGAATTCGGCATGCGTCCTCAAGCGAAACGCTTTGCCAACGATGCGGCCAATGAGCAAAATCGCATCAACGGCCATCAGCGTATGAATAACAACGTCGTCGGCATGCACGGCAATACGCGTATGGAAGCCAGCGATCGAATTGCTAACAAAATCTCGGCTATGCCGGGCATCGATTCGGCCTATGTGATGATGACAGATCGCAACGCATACGTTGCGGTTAAGGAAGACGATCGTGCGAACACCGGACATATGGCGCTTAACGACGTTGTGAAGGACAAAATCGCCGATCAAGTGAAGTCGCTATCCCCTTCGGTGGAAAACGTATATGTATCCGCGAACCCCGATTTCATCGGCCGCATGGAGGGCTACGCGAACGATGTCAGAGCCGGGCATCCGATTCAAGGCTTCCTGACCGAGTTCAACGCTCTCGTCGAGCGGGTTTTCCCGGAGCGTTCCGGTACTCGCACGCGGTAACCAAATTTGCGTCGGAAATAGCCTGAAGCTCGGCCTTGCCGGTTTCAGGCTATTTTCGTTCGACGACTTACGAAAGCGCCCATTTTGCCCGGTCCTCGCACCAGAGGAAATGCCTCTTCATATGATAAAGTTGACTGTATCCCTTTACCTTGTATTCACAACATTCCCGGGCAAGGAGGGGTGACAAACGTTGAAGGGCAGCGACCACAAAAGCAAATTCCTACTCACCAATCGGGAACGCGAAGTCTTTGAACTGCTAGTACAGGACAAGACGACCCGCGACATTGCGCAGCAGTTGTTTATCAGCGAGAAAACGGTGCGAAACCACATCTCCAATGTTATGCAGAAGCTGAATGTCAAAGGTCGTTCGCAAGCGGTTGTCGAGCTAATTAAGCTCGGGGAGCTAAAGATTTAAAGCAGCAGGTGCACCTTTTTTTGCCGCTGATCGATCGGCGCGGGGCCTTCTTTTTCGTTCCCTTGCGAGGGACGGAGAAGGGGGCTTTTTGATTGCGGTGCCTTCTACCGAATAGACCCCATCGCCGCGATGAGCACGTCGACCTTCACATTGATGTCGGCGTCGGACAACGTTGCGGACCATTTGTTCTCGACCGGTTTCCATTCGTTGTATCTGTAAGCGCGGGCGAACCGTCCCAAGCCGATCGGGTCGATTTTCGCCTGTTGGATTTTTTGGATAAGGCTGCGGAACTTGTCTTCGAGCTGACGGGCGGTTTCCGCTTCGAGCACGTCCTCGCTTTTAAGAACATCGAATGGAAACAGCTTCTCCAGAAGAGAGGCTCTGACATGGAAGTGAAAGTCGAACGTAAAATGATCCCGGTCATAGCCGGTTTTCAGCCGTCTCGAATATTTCACAGCGCTGACGGTATAGAGATTTCGCGGAACGATCCCGTTGCCGGGAACTGCTCCTTCGTGCTCCAGCGTAAACTTGAACTCGCCGCTTTTTTCGCCTTGAAGCATGCGCAGCAGGCGGGTTTCTTCGTCGCCGATAGACAGTTTGTAAATACCGTTCTCGCTCAGCAAGGCGCTTCCTTTAATAAAGATCTTGTCGTCGAAGCGCAATTCGGCAATGCTGGCGGTTATGCCCTTGTCCAAATTAATGCTGTGAAGCTCCTGAAGAGTCGTGCGGGTGGCAAGATTGAGATGCGAGGCGGTATCGATCAAGTAGGTTAAATAAATCGGCAGGCGAGGCTTGTCCTGCGGGTCATAATGAATGACTTTGGACACGGGTCCGTCAACGAGCACGATTCTTGCAGTCGTAGAATTTTTCGGATCGCGGAGAAGCGGATCCAGCAAGGCGAACCAATGCTTTTGCATCATCAGTTTTTTTCCGATCAGAAGAATTTGGGATTTTCCGCCGCTCGTGAAAGCTTTGAAGGTTTTGTCGAATTCGTCCTGGGAGGCTCGCACAGTGAGCGACTTGGCGGTGTAAACCTCGGTCTTGCGCTTGGCTTCCCGACTGAAGACCGGGCTGGAGATGGATACTTCCAGATTGTTGTTGTCGTCCAGATCAAGCCCGATAATTAAGGCTAAAGAGATATTTTCAATGTCCATCCGATCCATGCACCCAGCCGGCAGCAGCGCTAATAGCAGCGCGAGATAACATAGCCTGCGTTTCATCCCTGAGTCCTCCTTCCGAACAGAGCTTTGATTTGAACGAGCGCCAGCAAGACAGCCGGAACGATAAACAGCATCCACTCGTTGAAAATCGTCATTCCATCTCCGAAGCGAATGGACTGGTTCCAGGTAGGCTGACGGACGAAGATGACAACCAAAATGGCCAGCAAATAAACGGCCGTCATTTGAGTATGATTTTCACGGTTGAACAGTCGGCCGAGGGAATAGGCGGTAGCGAAGCCGTATACCGACCAGCTTCTGGAGACGACAAACAGGTATAGCGCAAAGAAGATCATATCGAATCGTTCCAGAAATCGGAATTCAATGATTTTCAGCAGATGCATTAACGGTTGGTTGATCTGAACGATTTCGTCCTGCGGAAACTGGATATAGCATAAAATCGTGACGAATGTATACAAAAGCATTGTCAGCGTACTGGCGATCAACATACCATGGAAAGCGTACTGCTTGCGCTTTAAATAAGGGTAGACGAAGAACAGAATTTCCATTCCAGCAAATGCGAACATCGTCTCCCGAACGCTGCCGAACACAGGAGTCCAGCCATCCTTCAGGATCGGAAGCAAATTGGTCCAGTGTCCGTCCGACAACGGAAACAGCAAAAAAACAGGCATCCAGGCCATGGCGTATAAAATGAACTCGGCATAGCGTCCGATCACCCGCATCCCGTTGCGAACGAGCATAAAAGTCGGAACCGCAAACAGGAGGATGATCAGAAATCCCGACGTTTTCGGCAAAAACCACGCTTTGATATAGAGCATCGAATTGACCATGACGATCCATCCGAAGCAGCCGAAATACGCGATAAAGGGGAGCAGCGCCAGCTTGCCGAGACGGCGGCCGAAAATTTTGCCGAGCAGGGACGGAAGCGGATCGTCCGGAAACTTGCGCAGCAGAAGCAGCATGACGCACCCTGCGAGGGTAATGACGGCCCAGGCGATAAGAATGCTGATCCAGCCGTCCGCTCCCGCCTTCAGAGCAATATCTTTCGGGAGGGAAAAGATGCCCGTCCCGACCTGTGCTCCATGGACGATGGCAATGTACTGTATCAGAGTGATTTCGTTTAAGCGGGTGACTTTCACTAGCCGTCTCCTCTCGGTCTGCTCCGGCCTACTCGCTTGTCCTGAATGGGGCGGGCGCTCTTCGGACGTTGGACCATCGACCATAACGGAAACCGAACGAACGTATCCTTCATATCCGACCATCTGACCGGAGCGAGCGGGCTGCCGTACGGCGTTCCGAGCGATTCTAGCGACATGAGATGGATCAGAATGGTCATAAACCCGATGACGATGCCGACGACGCCGAACAGGGAAGCCATGATCATCATCGGAAACCGCAGCAGCCGGACCGCCGTTCCCATATCGTAGCTCGGCAAAATAAAGGAAGCGATGGCGGTCGAAGCGACGACGATAACCATAATGTTGCTGACAACGCCCGCCTGCACGGCGGCTTGACCGACAACGATGCCTCCGACAATGCCGATCGTCTGACCGACGGAGGCCGGGAGCCGGATTCCCGCCTCGCGCATCATTTCCAGCATGATCTCCATCAACATCGCCTCGAGCAGAGGCGGAAACGGCACCCTCTCCCGGGATTCGGCGATCGATAGAAACAGCTGCAAGGGAATAACCTCGTAGTTATAGGAAATGAAGGAGATGTAAACAGCCGGAAGCAGCAGAGCGATAAAAAAAGCGAGAAAGCGCAGCAGCCGAATGAACGAAGCGATCATCCAGCGAGAACTATAATCGTCTACGCTTTGGAACAGTGAAATAAACGTGCTCGGGGCGATGATCACGCTGGGAGAGCGATCGACGATAACGACGTAGCGTCCCTGCAGCAGTTGAGATGCCGCGGAGTCGGGCCGTTCCGTCAAAATAAACTGAGGAAAGGGAGAATACGGATTGTCCTCGATATACTCTGCGACCTCGCCGGTGTTAATCACCGCATCGACATCGATTTTGTCGAGTCTTGATCGTAGTTCTTCCAATACGTCGGGATGCGCTACATCGGCCAAATAGAGAATAAACAGAGTGGTCTTCCCGCGCTTGCCAATGATCGTTTTATGAATCCTCAGCTCTTTGTTCGGCAAGTAGCGTCTGAGCAGCGCCAGATTTTGCGCCGCTGTCTCCACGAAGCCTTGGTGCGCGCCTTTGAGGGAGCTTTCCAGCTGCGGGTCCGTTATCGAGCGCTGCGGCCAGCCGGAGGTATTATAAACGACGGCATGCGCGCAGCCGTCGAGCAGCAGTACGCAGTCGCCTGTCATGATGGCGTATTCGAGCTTCTGCCAGTTGTGCGCCCTGCGCACGTCGCCGATCGTAGGCTCGGGAAACCTCGTTGGCGAATTTCCTTGCTGCGACGACATCATCGGCTGCAGAATGTTGTCGTTAATCGCCTTTTTATCCGTCAGTCCGTCCAGATAGAGCAAAGCGGCAGGGACCTGATCGGAGCCCGAGACGAATCGGAACACGATGAAGTCCGGCCAATCCGGAAAGCGGCGAGCGACTTCCTCCAGATTGCGGGATAAGTCGGGATCCAGAGGGTGCTCCTCTCCCTCCGATTCTTCGGGCATAAACGGGCGAACGCCTTTATTTCCAGCGTTTTGGCGTGCAGAGGAGTATCGTCTTTTTCCGGAAAATAGATTAAAGGGGAACATCGCACAAACTCCCGCCCTCGATTATCGTTGCTTATTCAGAGTTTGCCGAGGAATGGAAAATTATACTGTCTGAGTGCGGTTTCCGCTGATCGACGCGTCGGATCGTACAAGCATATCTTGTCCTCTCTCATATTGTGGGAGGGGAGGAGGTGTTAGGAGATGGCGAACAAGATCCAAGCTCAGCAGACGTATCCGAGATTAACCGTGTACAACGAAGAGAACTTCCGGGGACGCAGCGCGATCTATCGAGGCAATCTGGGGATTGCGAATTTGGATTCGAGACTCGGGGGCATCGAAAGCCTGAGATTTTTCTCCACGAGCAGCAACGCGACGTTAGTCTTGTTCACTCGTACAAATTTCAGAGGCAGATTCCTGGTGTTTCGCGGCAATAGAAGCATCGCCGATCTGGACGACATTATCGGCGGCGAAGACGCGGAATCCCTGATCTCGACCAATCAGCGCTTAACGCTCGCGCAAATTCGCGCGATTCGGGATAGCGGCAACTTGCCGGACGGCTATCGGAGGCTCTAAGCGTAAAGTGTGTCAATATTGTTACGGTGTGACCCATATCACATTCGACCCCTCCCTTCGGGTATTATGATGTGCTTGTAAACGAGACGATACCGTTGAAGGGAGCAATACAAAATGAAAAAATGGGTAGCTTTAAGCGCGCTGTTGTTAGCCGCGATGTTGGTCGCATCCGGCTGCGGGGGAGGAGATAAGAAAGAATCCAGCCCGTCCCCGTCGGCTTCTCAAGCTGCCGGTTCTTCCGCAGGCGAGGCGAAGGCGATCACGATCGACGCGACGAACTTCAAGTTCGATCCGGGCGAAATCACGGTGAAGCAAGGCGACGAAGTCAGCATTACGCTGAAAAACAGCCAAGGCAATCACGCTCTTAAAATCGAGGGTTACGACAAGGAAGTCAAAGGCAACGCCACAGTGAAATTCGTCGCCGACAAAGCGGGCGAATTCAAGATCGTATGCTCGATCTTCTGCGGCAAAGGCCATGAAGATATGGTCAGCAAGCTGATCGTTCAATAATTTATTTCCAGGGGCAGTCCGTTGGCGTGAAACGATCCCGATCATTCGGGATCGTTTCTCCGTCGACGGGCAGTCCCTCTTTCATGCGCAAAATCGGTGTAACAAATCGTCCACATTAGTCAATGTCCAAGTGACAATTATCACAGTTAGATCGCACCGGATGATCTTACAATGTAAATAACTTGAAATCAGGAGGAATCGGAATGCGCGATGATCGATCGGTGCCGAAAACGCAAGAAACCCGTTCGGAGCCGGAGCATAAGGAGCAATCGCTGAAGGGGGCCTTTGCTTCCGTTATGCTGCTTGGAGCGTTCTTGGCCATTACCTGGATTGGAGTTTTTATTCTGTTCGTCGCACGCGACTAAATAGGGGGAGCAAATCATTATGCATATGCATCGACTTGAGAAAATATGGCTAACGGTTGGGGTATCCATGCTGGTCGTATTTTTGCTCGTACTGGGGATTATGACCTTCGGAAGGGGAATCGCTCCTCCGAACGAGCATATTCATCGCATCGATCCGGCGAAGGTGAGCGAGACGCCGCCGTTCGACAAGCCGCAGATTACGAAGATCGGAGACAATGTGTACAAGGCCGTCATGGTCGCTTACGCGTTCGGCTACGATCCGATTCCGTTGGAGGTTCCGGCAGGCGCGACGGTTCACTTCGAAATCACCTCGTCGGATGTCGTGCACGGCTTCCAGATTCCCGGCACGAACGTCAACGTCATGGTCACGCCCGGGGAAGTCAGCCACGTGTCCCATACGTTCGACAAGCCCGGCGAATACTTGATTATCTGTAACGAGTATTGCGGGATCGCCCACGAAATGATGAAAACTACCCTGGTGGTAAAATAGGAGGCCGTATCCCATGAATGAAACTAAATCTTCGTCATTCGACCGCAACGACGGCCGGCTGGTCATCGCGCATGTTCTGTTCGCGTTCGCGGCGCTGCTGCTCGGCGGCATTGCCGGCATGCTGCAGGGGATGGTCAAGGGCGGCACGATCACGCTCCCGGCCAATATCGGATATTACGAGCTGCTGACCGCTCACGGCGTGCTGATGGCGCTCATTTTTACAACCTATTTTATAGTAGGATTTCTGTATTCCGGAGTTTCGCAGACGCTGGGAGGGCGGCTGCTACCGCTGACGAAGAAGCTCGGCTGGATCGGTTACTGGCTGATGTCCATCGGTACGCTGATCGGCGTCGTCGTGATCTTGCTGGGCAAGGCAAGCGTTCTGTATACGTTCTACGCCCCGATGAAAGCTTCTCCGTTTTTCTATATCGCGCTTGCGCTGGTGGTCATCGGAAGCTGGTTAAGCGGATTCGGTATTTTCTATCAATACGTGCAATGGAAAAAAACGAACAAGGGCAAGCTGTCCCCGCTGTTCGCCTACATGTCCGTCATCACGATGCTGCTCTGGCAGATCGCAACGATCGGTGTGGCTGCTGAAGTCGTTCTACAGCTGATTCCGTGGTCGTTCGGTTGGGTGGAAACGGTTAACGTGGTGCTGAGTCGAACGCTGTTCTGGTTCTTCGGCCATCCGCTCGTTTACTTCTGGCTGCTTCCGGCTTATATTTGCTGGTACGTCATCATTCCGAAAATTATCGGCGGAAAAATATTCAGCGATGCGCTGGCCCGGATGTCGTTCGTGCTGTTCCTGCTGTTCTCGATTCCGGTCGGCTTCCACCATCAGCTCATGGAGCCGGGGATCAGCCACTTCTGGAAATATCTCCAGGTCGTGCTGACGTTTATGGTCGTGATTCCGTCGCTGATGACCGCGTTCTCGCTGTTTGCGACATTTGAGCTGAACGGCCGCTCCAAAGGAACGAAAGGGCTGTTCGGCTGGGTGAAAGTTCTGCCGTGGTCGGACGTGCGCTTCTTCGCTCCGTTCGTGGGCATGTTGGTCTTCATTCCGGCCGGCGCCGGCGGTCTGATCAACGCCAGTAACCAGATGAACGCCGTCGTCCATAATACGCTGTGGGTAACGGGTCACTTCCATCTGACTGTGGCGACCAGCGTTGCGCTGACCTTCTTCGGCATCGTCTACTGGCTCATCCCGGTCGTGACCGGCCGCGTCCTTACTCCGCGCCTGAACAAGCTGGGCATCATTCAGACGCTCATCTGGTGCATCGGCATGTTCTTCATGTCCGGCTCGATGCATACGGTGGGACTGCTCGGCTCGCCGAGACGCACCGCCTTTAACACCTACGACGACCACCCGGACGCGATTCTATGGATGCCGTATCATGTAGCGATGGCTGTCGGAGGCATCATTCTGTTCGTCGGCGTGCTGCTGATCATCTATAACATCGTTGCTCTCATGCGCGCTCCGAAAGGAGAGACCGAGTATCCGCTCGGCGAAGTGTCCGAGGCATCGGAGCCGACTCCGCGTTTCCTGGAGAACTGGAAGCTTTGGATCGCGCTGACGGTTATTCTGATCGTCATTGCGTATACGATTCCGGTTATCGATCAGATCACCAATCCGACCCCGGGATCGCCGGGATATGTAACCTGGTAATTCAAATTAGCAAAGAGGCCTTCCCATGAGCCAACCAAGTTGCTATAAAAGATAATCGATGAACAAGGTGCAAGGGGTATGTACCTCCTTCCGATGCTATACGCTCCTGAAATCTGAATTGGGAAACCCGTTACAGGGTCATTTCAAGAGCGTATG
This sequence comes from Cohnella sp. LGH, assembly GCF_017671885.1. Classification (NCBI taxonomy): domain Bacteria; kingdom Bacillati; phylum Bacillota; class Bacilli; order Caryophanales; family Paenibacillaceae; genus Cohnella; species Cohnella sp. LGH. Next base: position 4,586,348 of record NZ_CP072117.1, on the reverse strand, counting down.
AGGCAGTCTCCAGGAGTCTCCAGGAGGTACATACCCCTTTCTTTGTCTATCGATTATCTTAAGCAACTCTGCTCATGGGACGGCCTCTTATTGTCGTTGCTAATTTGAATTGCTGCGGATAGGGAGGATTATCGCGATTGCCGTCGAACAACTGTATCAAGGAAAAATATTCCTAAGTTGTTCCGAGGAGGAAAAAACGACATGTCCGACACGCATTCGAACGAGCCTGATCTGCGTAAGAAAGAGGCGAACGAACCGGCTGAAAGCCAGACTGCGGCCGCATCGGCCAATCCGGCGGCTCATCCGACCGTTGGCACGACTTCTCCGCTGGCGGGAGTGGATGCGCAGAAGCTGCTGACGCTGCTCAGAAATCCGACCGCCTCGCAGAGTCTGCAGCCGCAGACGGAATGGATCTACGGGGCGATAGGGGCCGCATCCGGCGTCATCGGCTTCGCGCTCTGGAGCTGGCTGTTCCGGGAAGCGATCAAATCGAAGCTCGGCATCTTTGATTCGATCGGCAGTCTAATGATGACCGGTGCGTTCGGCGGCGATTCGACAGGCAAAGCTCTGCTGCTTGGTCTATTCTCCATCGCGCTGCTGATCGGCTCGCTGACTTTGGTTGGCAACTGGCTGGGGACGCGCAAGCTGGATTGGAAGGAAGCCGTCGCCAACCTGGGCGGCACGCAATTGGCTTTCGGAGCGGCATGGCTCGTTACGGGTTTGCTGTCGTTTATCTCGCTGCAGTTGTCCATGCTGCTGTGCGCCTTTTTATTGCTTGTTAATCTCGTGCTGCTCGTCGGTTTGGCGGAGAACTTGCACGAGGTGCGACGGGAGCGCAAATTTTTCTTCATCGTATATTCGCTGGCCGCCTACTTGCTGCTAATGTATCTCGTTTCCGCCATCTTTGGCTAAAAAAGAAGAGAAGCCGATCGATGTCACACGCGGACACGGTCGGCTTCTCTCGCTTTATTGCGGGGCAACTCGACGACAATAGCGGTTGTTTCATTTTCCGGGCAGTAGCGAATGCTCAGAGTGCCGCCATAGAAGCGAACCCTCTCCTGTACGATCGCCAGCCCAAGCCCCGAATGACCCGCTTTCTTGGTCGTGTAGCCGGGCACCGCCATCATCCGCAGCTCCTTGTCGGATAGAGGGCGGCCCCGGTTGCTGATTTCAAGCGCAAGCCTCTCGCCTTCGCTCCGAATCGCCATCCGCACGCTTCTGTTATTCGGCGGAATCGTCTCGCTCTCCTCGAAGGCGTTATCGACCAGGTTGCCTATAATTTTCACGAGATCGATCATTTTGATCGATTGCTCCAGCTCCGGATCCGCGGGAATATCGCAGTCGAACGGGATGTCCTTCGCCTTCGCCTGCTCCGTCTTGCCGGATATAAAAGCGGCTAGCGCAGGGGAAGAGTGGCTGACGACCGGAGCGACGGCGTGCGTTTCCTTGGCGAGATCGTCCATATAGCCCTTGAGCTGTTCGAGCTTGTTCATCTGCAGCATGGAGGACATGACCTGCATATGGTTCAAGAAATCGTGCCGGTGTCCGCGAATAGCAGTGAACATCTGACCGATCTCCTCCGCGTACACGTCCCGCGTCTGTGAGATTGCGTCTTCGCGAATGCGGACGAATAGCCGCAGCATGAAGTAGATCGCGCAGAAAGTTAGCAGCACGAGCGCGTATACGGTCCAGTTATAGGAGGTTTCGGTGCGCTTCTCGCTCTCCATCCCGATCGAGAACAGCAAGCCGACGACGAACAGCTGAACGATAATTAGCAGCATGACTTCCTTCATCCGGGATTGTTGGATATCGAGCAAATACTGATATAATCGGAGGAGGAAGGGATAGCTTCTCTTCTCCAGGTAGAGGGCCAATAGCCCTAGCGCGATCCCGAGCGGAACATACACGGAATGGAAGACAAGCGGATGATTGGCAATGATGTCCTTGCGGTCGGTCATTCCGTACAGTAGCTGGATCAACGCTCCTCCGGCGATATCGGCCAGGAAGCTGGTCGCGGTGTAAGCTACGAATAGCAGCAGTACGCTTCTGCTGCCGAATGTTCTGAACACCGCATACAAGGCGACGAAAGCGATGCTGGTTGCGGTTATGGCGTGAACCGGCGCAGGCACGAGCCAATAGTCGAAGTCTGCGACGGAGCTTACGACGGCGAACAGAATCAGCTTGCGGGCATGGCGTGTTGGCCTCAATCCGGCTGCCGCGAAGACGAGCCAAATACGGACAAGAGTATGGGGGATGGTTAGGCCGAGAATGAGCTGGACGTAAGAAAGCAGCATGTCGGCAGTAATCCTCCTTAAGCCGGTTGAATTAAGATGATATGTGTCCGTAAGCCTATTGTACTACGTTACTGCCTATTGGCAAATGATAGAAAAGCTCGATCCCGGATAATTTATGCAGGGAAGATTAAATGAAGACCGGGGATGAGGAAGGGGTCTGAAATGGTCAGAAACGATAATCATCCGAACGAGCTGACGAAGCACGAGCAGCTTCTGCAGCATATTCGCGAGCTGCCGATCGGCACGAAGATTCCGGTTCGCCAGATGGCGAAGGAGCGGGGAGTGTCGGAGGGGACGGCTTACCGTGCGCTGAAGGAGGCCGAGCAGCTCGGTCTCGTCAGCACGAAAGAGCGGATCGGCACCGTCCGTGTAGACAGGAAGAGGCGCGGTCATCCGGAACAGCTCACGTTCGCGGAGGTGCTGGAGATCGTGCAGGGCAGTCTGCTGGGCGGCGAGGAAGGTTTGGACAAGACGCTGCACAAATTCGTCATCGGCGCGATGGAGATCGACCAGATGGCCGGCTATATCGATGCGGGCAGCCTGCTGATCGTCGGCAACCGGGAAAACGCCCACCGCATCGCGCTGCAGCAGGGAGCGGGCGTTCTGGTCACCGGAGGATTCGGAACCAGCGAGGAAGTGAGAAGATTGGCCAACGAGAGGCGGCTGCCGATTCTCACCTGTCGTCACGATACGTTCACCGTCGCATCGATGATCAACAGAGCGATGTACGATCAACTGATCAAACGCAAAATTATGATTATCGCCGACCTGATGGAGCCTTCGGCCCGAAACGGTGCGCTGAAGCTGTCGTCCACCGTCGCCGACTTCGTAAAGCTGAGCGAACAGACGGGGAGCAGCCGTTTTCCCGTTACGGACGAGTGGAATCGCGTTGTCGGGATGATTACGTTTAAGGACGTATCCGGCTCTCCGACGAACCAGACGCTCGATAAGCTGATGACGAGGCGGCCGATGACGGTTACGCTCAATACGCCGGTCGCGTCGGCGGCCCATCGGATGGTATCGGAAGGGATCGAGCTGTTGCCCGTCGTGGACAGGCAAAGAAAGCTGGTCGGAGCGATCAATCGGGGCGAGGTGCTGCGGGCGATGCAGTTCGCCAATCGACCCGCCCACCTGGGCGAGACGTTCGACGCGCTCATGTGGGGCGGCTTCGCGGAGCAACGGGACGAGGAGAACAGGCTGCAGTACGCGGGATTGGCCACGCCGCAGATGTCGGGTCCGCTCGGCACGATCTCCGAGGGGGTGCTGACGTCGTTAATGCAGCAGGCGGCCAGCCGGGTCGTCGAGGATCTGCGTAGAAAAGAGTATGTACTGGACAATATGACGACGTACTTCCTGCGCCCCGTTCCGGTGGATGCGAGCATTTCGATCGTTCCGCGGATTATCGAGGCGAGCAGAAGGTATGTGAAGGTAGAGGTGGAGGCGCTGCTGGACGGCGAGGTGGTCGCCAAAGCGATGCTGGCCGCCCAGACGATCGACCCTTCCTGATCGCCGGTTTACTGGCGCATCAGCCGGGTAAAGTGGGAGTGATTGCGCAGGCCGGCGAACAGGTTGAATAAGCCGAGCAGGAGGAACGCGGCGCCGACTATGACTCGTACCGAAGAGCCGGGGAACATGAACATCTGAATGAGGGCGATAAAGATCAGCATCAGCCCCATGCTGATGTTCATTCGGGAGGCGTACAGTCCGCGAAGGCGTCCGTCGCTCGCGCGGCGGGAGCGGAAGCTGTAGAACGCGGAGAAAAAGACCGTTACGACGACCAATATTCCGAATAACCATTGAAGCGCGTTGACCATGACGAAGAAGCAGCTCCTTTTGAACGTTGCGATACCTGCAGAGGTAGTTCATAAAGTCAAAGCTTGATCGCGAAGCCGAATCAGGAAGCGGATTCGTCATCGAAGCTTGAACTTTCTGAACGCGCACTTATATTCTAGGGCGTGTATGCAAACCTACTATCCTCGGAGTATACATACACGCCCTAGCATTGTACCACAAACGCAGGCTTCTTCCGACATGACTCGCATATGCGCGTACGGCCCGAACTCGGACTATTTTCCGGCCAAATGCTTTTTCGCTTCCACCCATACCTGAAGCACGCCGTCGACGACAAGCATCGTGCGGATCGTCACGTCGTAGTTCTGGCCTTCGATCTGATCGTACACCTTTGTGTTAAGCAGCTTTCTGGCGAAGGTGGAATCGGTGTTGATCATATAAATGCTGCGGCCAATGAAGATGTCCAGATCCTCCTTTAACCGCTTCTTCAGCTCTTTTTCCGTCAGGATATCGACCGTCTCCGCATCGTTCGGCTCGTGAATAAAGATGGCCACGATGCTTCGTATGACGTTTTCCTTGCGTACCTGATGCGCCATTTCCAAATCTTTGCGCAGCGAGTCCGCTTGCTCCTTAAGCTCGTAGTTTTCCAGAATGATCTGGTCGACGATATTGTTTTTGAGGGCGCTGTAAACGGCGCTGCCGACGATCATGCCGCATACGAAAAAAGCCATAACCTGCATGAACTTCTGGAACCGATCGAACGAAGGGATCCGCACAGACCGATCACCCCCCGTTGTTATGCAGCCATTGAATAAGCTCAACGCCCATATGCGCGCCAAGGAAAGCAAACAGGATGTAGCCGATCTGCTGCATGGCCGGGGAGAGGTAGCCGACCAGCATGTGAGACTCGATGACCCGGATCGGATCGATCGTGCCACCGACTGCGGCGACGAGTGCCCATATTTTTAAATTGCTGGCGACCTGGAGCATTTTCTCCTTGGGCGGAGTAAACAGAAATACCGATCCCATTCCCGCGAGCAGCGCTCCTCCGAGCACGACGCCGAAGGCGATGAAGAAGCTGAAAGCCGCTTTCGTGAAAAACTCGTCCATGTCCATCCCCCCGACCGCATTCGCCTGGCGGCTTCTGCGGTTGATTGTTCTCTATCATATCTATGGGACTGGCCGGGGCGCTTATGATACAATAATAAACGGGAACGCTCGAACGTGTGTTTGGGACATGGGTTTGGGAGAGGAAGAATTTCGGAAAAGAGGGGGATTATCATGTGCGATTTCGTCCACCTTCACGTTCATAGCGAATACAGTCTGCTGGACGGCGCCGCCCGGATCAAGGAGATGGCGGCCAAGGCGGCGGAGCTGGGCATGACCTCGCTGGCTCTGACCGATCACGGCGTCATGTACGGGGCCGTACCTTTCTATAAAGCGTGCGTTGAGCGCGGCATCAAGCCGATTATCGGCATGGAGGCCTACATAACTGCAGGCTCAAGGCATGTCAAGCAATCGCGCAAGGAGCAGCCGATCTATCATCTGACGCTGCTGGCGCAAAACGAGACGGGCTACCGCAACCTGATGAAGCTGACGACAATCGGGCATCTGGAAGGGTTCTACTATAGACCTCGCATCGATTATGAGGTGCTGTCGGCTCATTCGGAGGGCGTCATCTGTCTAAGCGGCTGCATGAGCAGCGAACTGTCCAAGCGGCTTGAGGAAGGCGACTACGACGCCGCGAAGGAGCTTGCGCTGCGCTATCGGTCGCTGTTCGGAGAAAACTATTATTTGGAGATTCAGGATCACGGGCTGCTCGAGCAGAAGAAGATTACCGCAGGAGTGATCCGGCTGTCCGAGGAGCTGGGCATTCCGCTCGTCGCGACCAACGATTCCCACTATATTTGCGAGGAAGATCATTCCCTTCAGGACGTGCTGATGTGCATCGGCACGGGCAAGATGATGGACGATCCGGAGCGGTTCAAGATCGCCACCGACCAGTTGTACATGAAGAGCGGCGAAGAGATGTCCTCGATGTTCCGGCATGTGCCGGAGGCGATCGCCAACACGGTCAGAATCGCCGACAGCTGCTCGCTGGAGCTGGAGTTCGGGCGGCATATTTTGCCGAAGTTTTTTCCGCTCCCGGAGGGCAGTACGGTCGGGCGGCATTTGGCCGAGCTCTGTGCCGAAGGCTTGCGCGCTCGCTATGAGGGGACCGAAGAATGGTCGGACCCGGATTTCCGCACGGCGGCTGCCGAGCGGCTCGACTACGAGCTGCGCGTTATCGGAGAGATGGGGTTTGACGATTATTTCCTGATCGTGTGGGATTTCATTAGGTTCGCGCACGAGCACGGCATCGTGACCGGGCCGGGCCGCGGTTCGTCCGCGGGCAGCCTTGTCGCGTACGTGCTGAACATCACCGATGTCGATCCGCTGAAGTACAAGCTGCTGTTCGAGCGGTTTCTGAACCCGGAGCGGGTGACGATGCCGGATATCGACATCGATTTCAGCGACGAGCGGCGCGACGAGGTCATCCGTTACGTCGTCGGGAAATACGGAGCGGAGCACGTCGCGCAGATCATTACGTTCGGAACGCTGGCGGCGCGAGCGGCTGTTCGGGACGTCGGCAGAGTCATGAACCTGCCGTACGGTGACGTCGACAAGGCGGCCAAGCTGATTCCCGGCATGCCGGGAATGTCGATCGAGCGGGCGATGCGCGAGAGCCCGGATTTCAAGGCGCTGGCGGAAGGGGCGGGCGATGCGAGCCGGCTGATCGCGATGGCGCGCAGAGTGGAAGGGATGCCCCGCCACGCCTCTACGCATGCGGCGGGCGTCGTGATCTCCTCCGATCCGCTGACCGACTATGTGCCGCTGCAGGAAGGGACGGAAGGGGTACCGCTGACGCAGTATTCGATGGAGCATCTTGAGGCGATCGGCCTGCTGAAGATGGATTTCCTCGGGCTGCGGACGCTGTCGATCATCGAGCGGGCGCTGGCGTCGATCCGCGAGCAGACCGGCCGGGAGCTGCGCTGGCAGGAGGTGACCTACGAGGACCCCGCGACCTACGAGCTGATGGGGCGCGGCGAGACGACGGGCATCTTTCAGCTCGAGTCCACCGGCATGCGGCGGGTGCTCAAGGAGATGAAGCCGTCCTCGTTCGAGGATATCGTGTCCGCGGTCGCGCTGTACCGCCCCGGCCCGATGGAGTTTATCCCGCAGTTTATCCGGGCCAAACACGGTCAGGTGGAGGTAGAGTACCCGCACGCCAATTTGCAGGAGATTCTTGCCGATACTTACGGCATTATCGTCTATCAGGAGCAGATCATGCAGATCGCTTCGGTCATGGCCGGGTTTTCTCTCGGCGAGGCGGATTTACTGCGTCGCGCAGTTTCGAAAAAGAAACGCGAGGTGCTGGACGAGCAGAGGAAGCATTTCGTCTCGGGCAGCTTAAAGCTGGGCTACAACGAGCAGGAGGCGAACGGAGTATACGATCTGATCGTGCGTTTTGCCGACTACGGTTTCCCCCGCGCTCACGCTGCCGCCTACGCGGTGCTCGCCTTCAGGACGGCCTATCTGAAAGCCCACTATCCGGTCGCGTTTATGGCGTCGATGCTGACGGCCGTCGTCGGCAACCAACGCAAGACTGCGGAGTACGTGGACGAATGCCGCCGTATGGGAATCGCCGTGCTGAAGCCCGACGTCAACGAGAGCGGCGTGCTGTTCTCTCCGGCGGCGAGCGGGGACGCCATCCGCTTCGGGCTGGCGGGCGTGAAGAACGTCGGCACGCAGGCAATCGAGAGCATCATGCGAGAGCGGGCCGACAGGCCCTATGAGAGCTTGAGCGATTTTTGCCGCCGTATCGATCCGCGCACCTGCAACAAGCGAGTCATTGAATCGCTTGTGCAGGCGGGAGCGCTGGAGTCGATGCCGGGCCATCGCGCGCAGCAGCTCGCGGCGCTCGAGCCGACGGTTGCGGCCGCGGCGCAATGGCGCAAGGAGCGGGAGGAGCTGCAGATCGAGCTGTTCGATTTCGAGGAGACGCCGAACTGGAACGTGGAGCTGCCTCCCGTTCCGCCCTATTCGCAAACGCAAATGCTAGAGCTTGAGCGGGAGCTGATGGGATTTTATCTTTCCGGCCATCCGCTTGACGCTTACGACGAGCTGCTGGAAGAGCTGAGGATCGAGCGGCTTGTAGATATCGCCGAGTTGGCGGACGGGGCGACGGCGTTTACGGCGGGAATGATCGTCTCGCTCAAGCCGTTCGTTACGCGCAAAGGCCAAGCGATGGCGTTTCTGGAAATCGAGGATCGGATTATGGGAACGGAGCTGGTCGCTTTTCCGTCCGCATGGGCGAAAGCGTCCTCGTTCGTCAAGAAGGGCTCGCTCGTCTTCGTGCGGGCGAAGGTGCAGCATGGAGATGAGGATTACAAGCTGCTTGCGGACGATATTCTACCGCTGGATGCTCAGGATTTGAAAGCGCAGGCGGATAGGCTGCGGCGGTTGGGACAACGCTTTGCCGGAGGCTCCGGCAGAGGCGGCGACCGCGCCGCGCCGCCGGGGGGGCCGTCCGCCAGGGGGCCGGAGGCGGCGAGAGCGGGCCCGACAGCGGCGGGAGGAACGGTTCGGGCCGAGAATGCGCCGCCATCGTCGCGGTCGCCGAGCGCCGCTCCTGTAGCGTCTCAGGGAGCTGCCGCGCGGCGAGCGGCTGCAGCGTCGTCGGAAAGCGCCGCGCCCCAGCGCGTCTATATTCTGATCGACGCCGGGCATGAGAAGCCGGCGACGCTGATCCGCCTCAAGCTGCTGCTGAAGGCGCATCCCGGCGCTCTCCCGACGATACTCCGCTACGAGCAGGCTCGCCGCACCGTAGCCTTGAGCGACGAATACAGCGTCGATCCTTCGACAGAGCTTGTCGAACAGTTGGAGAAGCTTCTTGGTGCGGGCACAGTGAGGGTTAAGTAGTTCAAATTGGCGATAAGAGAGGGAAAATCAAATGGCATTGCTTCAGTGCAGTTTCGTTTCCGAAACGTTGGAGATTGCGGCTTCCATGAACGTGATTATTCCGCAAGGGGAGAAACGCCGTCCGCTTAAGACGCTGTATTTGCTGCACGGCTTGTCCGACGACCACACAATATGGTGCCGGAGAACATCGATCGAACGCTATGCGGATGCGTACGGCATCGCCGTCGTTATGCCTGCCGTCAACCGCAGCTTCTACGCGGATATGGAGCACGGGGCGAAGTATTGGACGTTCGTCAGCGAGGAGCTGCCACGTTTGGCGCGCTCGTTCTTCCCGTTGTCCAATCGCAGGGAGGACAACTTTGCGGCAGGGCTTTCGATGGGCGGGTACGGCGCGCTGAAGCTCGGTCTCTCGCACCCGGATCGCTTCGCGGCCGTGGCCAGTCTGTCCGGAGCCGTCGACGTCAACCGTCTCGTCGCTGAGGGATTCGCCGGAGACATTAAAAACATCGTCGGAGACACGAATTCGGTAGTGGGCACATCTATCGATCTGTTCGCTTTGGCGGAGAGGGTTGCGGACCAATCGGGCTCGCCAATGCTATATCAATGCTGCGGTACTGAGGATTTCTTGTACGAAGACAATATCCGCTTCCGCGACCACTGCCGCAAGCTCGGGCTTCCGCTTACCTACGAGGAGGAGCCGGGAGACCATGAATGGGGCTACTGGGATCTGAAAATCCAGAAAGTACTAAGCTGGCTCCCTCTATAGAGGCTGTGCATGACCTAAGAGACTATGCTTGACTCATCTGTTTACAAATTATAGGCAATTGGATCGTCTAGGCATGACCCGTTCGCACACATGAGCGCCCCCTTGTGATGAGACTTTTTGGTGCGGGTGATGCGCGAAAATGGAGCGGGTGACGGGCGAATAAGCCCGCGAGGCGGTCTTAAGCGCGCCGCCGGAGCCGGGGAGCGGCGAATAAGTCCGCGAGAGGGTCTTAAGCGACCAGCCTCGGTGCCGAAAATCGGACTTTTTGAACTTATTTTGAACGGTAGTTTATAAAGTCCGATTTTGACTGCGCAACAGGCCAGGATGCAGATTCCGCATCGAATCTTGAACTATGCCGGATCTTCCGGTAGACGGCGGCAGCCCGGGCTATGCCCGGAGCAACTATCCGCATCTGCCGCTTCTCGGTTGCTAGTGTTGCGGAATCTGTGCTATGATTTCCATATTGCCTGTCTTGGTTTTTCATTGAATGCTTAAGAAATTGGGGGTACCGCATCATGTGGACGGTCATCTACATCGCACCGACCGCTAAGATCGCCGACAGAATTCAGAAGCGACTTACCGATGAAGGGTTTCTCGTACAAGTACGCCCCATAAACTTAACGAAACCGCAATACGAGATATTGGTTCCATCCGGCGAGGTGCGGGAAGTAGAAGAGGTATTAGGCAGCATTTTGCACCTGTAATTCAGTACGATACCCATAGAGGTTGTTCGAATGGGCCCGGTTGTCGGGCTTTTCGAACGCGGGCCCCGCCATTATCGCTTGTGAGGTGTCGCTGTGTTCAAGGATCTATTTCAGAAGAAAAAATACGCCGTCGTTCCGTCGGAGCGCACGAAGAGGGATATTCCCGAAGGGCTGATGAACCGCTGCCCGAAATGCGGTCAAATCCAGCTCAGCAAAGAGTTGGAGAAGAACTTGAAAGTGTGCTCCGGCTGCGGACATCACTATCGGTTAAACGCCTGGGAGCGCATCGCGATGACGCTCGATGAGGGGCGTCTTTTTGAGATTGATGAGAATCTGATCTCCGAGGATCCGCTGAACTTCCCGGGTTATGCGTCCAAGCTGGAGCAGCAGAAGGCGAACTCCGGATTAAAGGATGCGATCATTACCGGTGAAGGCGAGATCGGAGGCTTTCCCGTTGTAATCGGCGTTATGAGCTTCGATTTTTTCAGCGGAAGCATGGGCTCCGTCGTTGGCGAGAAAGTGACGCGCGCCATCGAGAGAGCTACGGAGAAGAAGCTGCCGCTTATTTTCTTTTCCACCTCGGGCGGCGCACGGATGCAGGAGAGCATTCTCAGTCTGATGCAGATGGCCAAGACAAGCGCAGCGCTTGCCAAGTTCCAGGGACAGGGCGGATTGTTCATCTCGGTGTTCACCGATCCGACGCTGGGCGGCGTGTCCGCAAGCTTTGCCAGTCTCGGCGACTACAACTTCGCCGAACCCGGAGCGATCGTCGGTTTCGCCGGCCGCATCGTTATCGAGCAGACGATTCGCCAGAAGCTGCCGGACAACTTCCAGACCGCGGAGTTCAACCTGAAGCACGGACAATTGGATAAGGTTGTTCCCCGCAAGGAAATGAAAGCCATTCTGACCAAACTGCTAGATATGCACGCGTGGAAAGGAGAGCCGGCCGATGTCAAGTGAACTGCCCTTTGAGAGGCCGCTCGCCGAATTACGCAAGAAGATAGACGAGCTCAAGCAGTTCGGAGCCGAGAAGCAGATCGATTTCACGGACGAGATCTCTCGGCTTGAAGAGCGTTACAAACAGCTGGAGTCCGAGGTTTACGAAGGTTTGAGCGCGGCTCAGATTATGCACATGGCCCGCCATCATCAACGTCCAACCTCTTTGGATTATATTCCTCTTATTTTTACCGATTTTATCGAGCTGCACGGAGACCGGGTTTTTGCCGACGATCTGGCGATCGTCGGGGGCTTGGCCAAGCTGAACGGCGTTCCGGTGACGATTGTCGGACATCAGCGCGGGAAAGATACGAAGGACAACATTCAACGTTTTTTCGGCAGTCCCCACCCCGAAGGGTTCCGCAAGGCGCTCCGCTTCATGCAGCAGGCGAATAAATTCGGCCGTCCAATCATTACCTTTATCGACACGAAGGGCGCTTATCCCGGCGACACCGCCGAGGAACGCAACCAATCGGAGGCGATCGCCCGCAATCTTAGCGAAATGGCGATTTTTGGCGTGCCGATCCTCTGCGTCGTCATCGGCGAGGGCGGAAGCGGCGGCGCGTTGGCGCTGGGCGTCGGAAACCGCGTGCTAATGCTGGAGAACGCGATCTACTCGGCTATTTCTCCGAACGGAGCCGCGTCGATTCTGTGGAAGGACGCATCCAAAGCCGACCAGGCAGCGGAAGCGATGAAAATCACGGCGAAAGATTTGCTCCAGCTAGGCGTCATCGAAGAGATCATTCCGGAGCCGCAAGGCGGAGCGCACCGGGACAAGGCTACGCAAGCCGAGTCGATCAAAGAGGCGCTATGGCGCAATTTGCAGGAGCTCAGCAAGCTGACGCCGGATGAATTGAGGGAAGACCGGTACCGGAAGTTCCGCAAAGTCGGACGTTTTGGCACCGCAGAGCTGGAATAGCTCTCCATATAAGCAACTTGGATAGATAACGGAGGAAAAGAAATCATGCGTAAAACAAAAATTGTTTGTACGATCGGACCGTCCAGCGAGTCGCTGGAAAATACGAAGAAGCTCATCTCTGCGGGAATGAACGTCGCCCGACTGAACTTCTCGCACGGAGACTATGAAGAGCACGGCAACCGGATCAAGGTGATTCGTCAAGCTTCCCAAGAGCTGAACAAAACCGTCGCGATCCTGCTCGACACGAAAGGGCCGGAAATTCGTCTTGGCAAGCTGAAGGAAGAGCCAATCGACCTCGTACAGGGAGAATATATTACCCTTACAACGGAAGAGATCCTCGGCGACATCAACCGCGTTCCGGTTACGTACAAGGAATTGCCGTCCGACGTTAGCGTCGGCGCGACGATTCTGATCGACGACGGCTTGATCGGCTTGACGGTACTCGACATTCAAGGTACGGAAATCAAATGTCAGATCGTCAACAGCGGCCAGATCAAGAGCAAGAAAGGCGTTAACGTTCCCGGAGTGGCGATCTCCATGCCGGGCTTGACGGAGAAGGACATCAGCGACATCAAATTCGGCATCGAAGTCGGCGTCGATTTCATCGCGGCTTCCTTCGTTCGCCGCGCCAGCGACGTGCTTGAAATCCGCGAATTGCTGGAGCGTCACGACGCTCGCCACATTCACATCATCTCCAAGATCGAAAATCAGCAAGGCGTAGACAATCTCGATGAGATTTTGGAAGTGTCGGACGGTCTGATGGTTGCCCGCGGCGACCTTGGTGTTGAAATCCCGGCGGAGGAAGTGCCGCTCGTCCAGAAGCAGATGATCGAGAAGTGCAACCGCGCCGGCAAGCCGGTCATTACCGCTACGCAAATGCTGGATTCCATGCAACGCAACCCTCGTCCGACACGCGCGGAAGCTTCCGACGTCGCCAATGCGATCTTCGACGGCACCGACGCGATCATGCTGTCCGGCGAAACCGCGGCGGGCAAATACCCGGTCGAATCCGTACAGACGATGTCCCGCATCGCCGAGAGCGCGGAATCTGCACTGCATTACCGTGAAATTTTCACTAAGCAAGCGAACGCCCAGCAAACGTCCGTAACGGAAGCGATCAGCCAAGCGGTAGCCAATTCCGCGCTGGATCTCGAAGCGAAAGCGATCGTTACTTCGACGGAGAGCGGTTATACGGCGCGCATGGTTTCCAAATACAAGCCGAAATCTCCAATCATCGCCGTAACGCCGGTCGAACAGGTGCTTCGTCGCCTGCAGCTCGTCTGGGGCGTTATTCCGGTGAAGGGCGTGTCTGCGTCCACGACGGACGAAATGTTCGAAATCGCGGTACAAGGCGCTTTGGAGAGCGGCCTCGTTCGTCTGGGGGACACGATCGTTATTACGGCTGGCGTGCCTGTCGGTCGTTCCGGAACGACGAACCTGATCAAGATCCACAACGTCGGCGAACTGATCGCCAAAGGGCAGGGCATCGGCTCGCAGAGCACGACTGGCAAAATCGTAATCGCAAGCTCTCCTGAAGAAGCGATCAGCAAAATGACGTCCGGCGCGATTCTTGTAGCTCCGTCGACGGACAAGGAGTATATGCCGGCTATCCAGAAGGCGGCTGCAGTTATTACGGAGTGCGGCGGCATTACGTGCCACGCGGCGGTTGTAGGGCTTAACTTGGGAATTCCTGTTATCGTCGGTGTGGACAACGCAAGGAAGCTGCTGGAAGACGATATGGAAGTGACGCTGTACGCCGAGCATGGCGTCATCTACTCCGGTCAAGCCAAAGTAATGTAAGTAACTTAACGCATGATTATTTTCCCTGCGGCTTAGCCGCAGGGGATTTTTGTATACAAGTGAAACCGAGAGGCAAGATTCAACGTATCGAATTTTATCGGCAGTCCGCCTGAGAAGGAGCAAACGATGTGGCCAAATGGTTTTTGCACCCGCTGAGGGTAAGGTATCAAGAGACGGACCAGATGGGAGTCGTCTATCACGTCAATTATTTAAACTGGTTCGAGATCGGCAGAACGGAATGGGTGCGCAGGGCCGGCATCTCCTATCGGGAAATGGAAGAACGAGGTTTGCTATTGCCCGTGACCGATATGGAAGCCTCCTTTAAGCAGGCGGCGCATTACGACGAATGGATCACCGTGTGTACGCGGGTAGCGGAGATGACAAGCCTTCGCGTCGGATTCGAATCGAGAGTGCTCGCGGGCGACCTGACGGAGAGTCTGGGAGCCGAGTTCGAGGGGGAGGAGCCTCCGGGCGTTCTGCTCGTCAAGGGCGGTACACGCCACGTGTGGGTGAATAAGGAGTGGAAGCCGGCACGATTCGCTCGGGAAGCTCCGGACTGGTATGATAAAATGGCGGCATTAGCGGAACTAAAATAGGTTAAACGCGAAAAGAAAGGTGAGGGCTATGCAAAGAAAGCTGCTGACCATTATCGTGCTGGCGATTCTGATCGAGATCTGGGGCGTATATATGATGGGCCGTTGGATCGGAGGCTTCTGGACATTCGGGCTGCTGCTTGCGACAAGCTTGCTTGGCGCCTACCTGATTCAGACGGAGGGCCGCAAAGTATGGCAACAGGCTCAGCAACAGATGCAAAGCGGGCAACCTCCGGGACATACTTTGCTTGAGGGGCTGTGCGTGCTCGCGGGCGGCATTTTGCTTATCGTCCCGGGTTTTATTTCGGATATCGTCGGTTTGACGCTGCTGTTTCCCCTGACCCGTCCATTATATCGGCTGTATATGTACCGCTGGCTTGAACGCCTTGTGCGCGGAGGCAAATTCACGATCTATCGCGGGCCAAACCGCTGGTAGACGCGCGCAGACAGGCATTCGGGCGCCTAACGTTCGAAGCGAAAAACGCGAAGCCGGCTGTCGATAGCCCGGGTTGCGAGAATTTCTCTGACCTGGGTCGAACTCATTTCACATTGCGTTAACGGAACGTTGATCTTCCGTTTACATTCGACCAACATAATGAAGGAAACAAGTCGGCGCAGTAGTTGGTCGCTGGCATTTTGAACAGGGGGAAGCGGATTGTCTAGCGTCAAGAAGTACATTAACCGCGATTTGAGCTGGCTGGAGTTCAATAGAAGGGTGCTCGAGGAAGCAGAGGACGCGGGAACTCCTCTTTTGGAGCGATTGGGGTTTCTGTCGATCGTGCAGAGCAACCTGGATGAATTTATGAGCGTAAGAGTGGCGGGATTACAGGCTCAGAGCAAAGCCGGCTACGCGAAAACGGATTTTACCGGCTACACGCCGCAAGGACTGATCAAGCGGCTGATGAAACGGAGCGTCCGAATGGTGCGAGAACAGTATCGGACTTATCGCGAGCTGCTGCGGTTACTGGCTAAGGAAGGCGTATCGCTGTCAACTTACGCAGATTTGAACGACGATCAGAAGCTGGCGCTGACAGAGTATTTCAAACGTATCGTTTATCCGGTCCTGACCCCGATGGCGGTCGACCAGAGTCGTCCGTTTCCTCTCGTTCATAGTAAGGAATTGTACTTGGCGGTTGTGCTGAAGGGGGAGCAAGGAGAGGAAGACGAGGAGGATTCCACCTATTGCGCGATCGTTCAAGTGCCGTCGATACTGGCTCGCACGGTCGTCGTTCCGGGACGGAAAAACAGCCGCAAGCTGATCTATCTGCTGCTGGAGGATCTGATTAAAGAGCATATCGGCCTGCTGTTCAGCGGCTATCGGGTGGAGGCGGTTCATGCCTTTCGCGCGACGCGCAACTCCGATCTGACGCCGAACGAGGAAGGCGCAGAGGATTTGCTTCAGGAGATCGAGAAAGAGCTGCGTCGACGCCAGAGGGGATTGCCAGTCAGGCTGGAGGCGGAGAAGGGAATTCATCCCGACGCGCTGGAGCTGCTGCAGGACGAGCTGGAGCTGTCCGAGGCATTCATCGACGAGATCGACGGACCTCTCGACCTGGGCTTCCTGTCCAAATTCGTCGCGGCTCTGCCGAATTACGATCATCTCCGCTATCCGAAGTATGAGCCGGTCTATCCGGAGGAATTCGACGATACCGACGATATTTTGCCAATACTTAGGGAGAGAGACGTGCTTGTTTACCACCCTTACGAATCGTTCGAGGTCGTCAACGACTTCGTGCTGGAGGCGGCCGCCGATCCGAACGTTCTGGCGATCAAGATGACGCTGTACCGCGTCAACGTCAACTCTGTGCTGATCAAGGCGCTGTCTCAAGCGGCCGAATCCGGCAAGCAGGTGACCGTCGTCGTGGAGATTAAGGCGAGGTTTGACGAGGCGCGCAACATCGCATGGGCGCGGCAGCTCGAAAAATCGGGATGTCATGTCGTCTACGGCTTGGTCGGATTAAAAACGCATGCGAAAATTACGCTTGTCGTGCGCAGGGAAGCCGATTCGTTGAGAAGATATGTGCATGTGGGAACCGGGAATTACAATGAGAGCACGTCCCGTTTCTATACGGATGCGGGGCTGTTCACGAGCCATCCTGATATCGGAGCGGATGCAACGGCGCTGTTTAATGAAATGACCGGCTATTCTACGCCGCATCAGTGGTCGGCCTTCGCCGTCGCTCCGGTTGGCCTGAAACCGAAGCTGTTCGAGCTGATCGACCGCGAGATCGCGAGCGCGAACAATGGATTGCCGGCCCGGATTGTGGCGAAGATGAACTCGCTCTCGAACCAGTCGATCATCGACAAACTGTATGAAGCTTCCCAAGCAGGCGTACAAATCGAGCTGATCGTAAGAGGCGTGTGCTGCCTGCGCCCCGGAGTGCCGGGGCTGAGCGACAACATTCGGGTGATCAGCATCGTCGATCGCTATCTCGAGCACGCGAGAATTCTCGCCGTCGCCGCGGAGGGCAATGAAGAGGTCTATATTACAAGCGCGGATTGGATGACCCGCAATTTGAATCGCAGGGTGGAGTTGATGTGCCCGGTATACGACAAAGGGCTTCGTCTGATGCTGATGAACCTGTTGCAGATGAACCTTGCGGATAACGTCAAGGCGAGGGAACTGCAATCAACGGGCTCCTACGTGCGGGTGTCGAACGATCAAACGCCGCTGCGCAGCCAATTCGAAGCGGCGGATATTCCGCTTTGGAAATCGATTGCGGCAGCGTTCGACAAATAAGCTGGCTCAGGCAGGCGAGTGGTCTTCCTGGATCGTTTGCAGATCGGGAGTCATTCCCCATATTTTTTTGAATTCCTTGGCCATATTGCCGACTTCCATCTGTTCGACGGGAAGCGGATGTTCGGACTCGGCGAGCAGCTTCAAGTGTTTTCCTTTAACCGAGATGTGGAGCGAGGAGATCGCCTGCGACTCGCTGCGGTCCAGCGCCGAAGCTAGCAGCAGCAGCGCTCCAAGCTTGCCGATCGTCTCCGCGTCTCCGTCGGCAAGCATCGATTGATAGGGAGATAGCTTGCGTTTTAAGGAGCTTGCGCTCCGGTAGGAGGCAATTCCGGCGGCCAGTATTTTTTCCCGGTGGGACAGGCCGTTCCAGTGGGTGTGCAGCAGCATATAGAACGTATGGTCCGCACAGTCGTTGTAGTCGATCATTGCGCCGATTCGGAACAGTCTGGCGGCCGTATCCAGCAACCTGCGGCTGCCGGCGGGAAGCGGAGATACGACGTTCAACTGCTCGAACAGCGCCACGGCCATTTTACGCACCTGCTGCAGATGCCCTTCGGGCGCTGCGGGATATAGAGCGGCCAGATTGCGAATGCTTTCCTCAAGCACGTCGTCGTTGGATTGAGGCGGCGGATAAGGGCGGCACGTTTCGTAAAACAGTCCGTCCCGCAGGCCGGTGCCGCATACGACCAGCGTCGAAGATCGGGCATGCTCGACGACGCCCCGCAATATCGCGAGTCCCGGCACGATGACATCGCCTCGGTCTTTGGATAGGCCGGGGCGTTTTCTGCGCTGGGGGACAGGAAGCCGGGCCAGATCGTCCAGCGTGGCGGATACGTCGGAGGCGGTCAGCTCATAGCCGTGCAGATGCGGGAACGGATAGTCGATCTCCCGCTGGCGAAGCTTGGCCAGCGCCCGGACGGTGCCGCCGAGACCGATCAGGGGCAGGCCGGGATGCTGCGCAATCCAGTCGGCTTCTTGCAGCAGCCGTTTCGTTTCCACGACGATCGCGGTCAGCGTCGCTTGCTCTACAGCGGCGTCTCCTAAGCCGTAACGGGCGGAGATATTGACGCAGCCGATCGGGAAAGACACGGCCTGAGCGACCTTCCGCTCGCGGATCAGCGTAATCTCGGTGCTGCCGCCGCCGATATCCACGACGAAGCCGTCGGCGAAACGCAGACTGTTCAACATGGCCGCGCTGCCGATGCGAGCCTCCTCTTCGCCGGATAATATTTCGATGTCGACGCCGGCGGCGGAGCGAAGCCGCCGGATCACGTCCTCGCGGTTGGCCGCCTGACGAATAGCCGCCGTAGCGACGGCGCGGACGCGTTCGGCCCCGTGCTTGGCGCATATGCGGACATAGTGGCGCAGCACTTCGGCCAGCTCATTCACCGCTTCCTGGGGCAGGGTGCCGTCGGCAGCCATGCGCTGGCTCAGCCTGGCGGACCAGCGGCCCTGGTCTACAACTCTGTAAGCTCCGCTAACCGTTAATTGATAGACGGACAAGCGAACGGTATTGGATCCGATATCGATAATTCCGGTTATCCGGTTCGTAGTTGCGCGCATTTTCCAAGCCTCCACCTGTTTTGAACCTTTGCTATTTCGCTATTGTAGCATAGAATTAACCGGCGGAATAATGAGGAAGACCGATGCAAGAATGTTTTGTGATGAGTCCGATAAATCATTTTTATACCCCTATCGGTTCCATTCGCCTGTGAAATCGATTATCATTAAAAAAGGTCAAAAAATGTTAAGATTGCTGCGGTTTGCGTACAATATCAAGCTGAGAGCGCTTGTGGCTTGCGAGCAAACATATATGGCGCATGTTCAAAAAGTCAAATCGGACTCTTTGAGCTACTTCATATTACGGGCATCCCTCTCGGCGAGGGTGGAAGACAAGCCGACGGACATGAATTTTCCGGTCAAAGGAGAGAGAAAATATGACAGCAACCAAAGGCCTTGAAGGCATCGTCGCGGCGAAGTCCTCTATCAGTTCCATTATTGACGGCGTTCTGACCTATCAAGGAATTAACATCGACGAACTCGCGGAAAAGGCTTCGTTCGAGGAAGTCGTCTATTTGCTGTGGCACGGCAAGCTGCCGAACCAATCCGAGCTTGACGAATTAATTGCGCAATTAGGTGAATACGCTTCTGTTCCGGCCGAAGTGATCGCAGGCTTGCGTCTGTATCCGAAAAACGCCAATTCGATGGCAGCGCTGCGCACGGCCGTATCCAGCCTGGCGCTGTACGACGCCGAAGCGAACGATATGAGCAGCGAGGCGAACTACCGCAAAGCGGTGAAGCTGCAAGCTCAGCTGCCTACGATTGTAGCCGCGTTTGCCCGCATTCGCGAAGGCAAAGACCCGGTAGCTCCGAAAAAAGGCGTAGGAATCGCCCATAACTTCCTGTACATGCTGACGGGCGAAGAGCCTGCTCCGGTCGCTATCCAGGCGATGGACAAGGCGCTTGTGCTTCACGCGGACCACGAGCTGAACGCTTCGACGTTCTCCTCTCGCGTAACCGTAGCGACGTTGTCGGACATCTATTCCGGCGTAACTTCCGCAATCGGCACGCTGAAAGGCCCGCTGCACGGCGGAGCGAACGAAGCGGTCATGATCATGCTGGATGAGATCGGTTCCTTGGAGAACGTGGAGCCTTACATCCAGAACAAGCTGGACAACAAGGTCAAGATTATGGGCTTCGGCCACCGCGTTTACAAGAACGGAGACCCTCGCGCCAAGCATCTGATGCAGATGTCGCGCCAGCTCGGCGAGCTGAAAGGCGATATGACGCTGTACGAGATGTCCATCAAGATCGAGGCGCTCGTGACCGGCCAGAAGGGGCTTAAGCCGAACGTGGATTTCTACTCGGCTTCCTGTTATACGATGCTGGGCATTCCGCGCGATCTGTTTACGCCGATCTTTGCGATCAGCCGCGTATCCGGCTGGACGGCCCACATTTTGGAGCAATATGAAGACAACCGTCTGATCCGCCCGCGCGCGGAGTACGTCGGTCCTGTAGACCAACACTATGTGCCGCTCTCCCAGAGAGGCTAAAGCTTGTCTGCAAACCCGCTGTCCTCGGAGTATGCAGACACGCCTTAAGGCAGCATAGCGGGTAGCCGGCGGGTTGCCTCCATCGCTGCTTGGCGCGAGGCGAGCCGCCGGTTGTTATGCCAATTTCAATATAGATCGTATTCAGGAGGAGAAACGTAATTATGAAACTCGAAAAATTCGCAGCGCCGACTTCCGGCGAGAAAATCACAGTAACGAACGGCGTACTGAACGTACCTAACAATCCGATCATCCCATTCATCGAAGGCGACGGCACGGGCCGCGACATCTGGAAAGCTTCCAAGCGCGTGCTTGACGCAGCTGTAGAGAAAGCTTACAACGGCGAGAAGCAAATCGCTTGGTACGAAGTGTTCGCGGGCGAAAAAGCATTTAACGAATACGGCGAATGGCTGCCTAACGATACGCTCGAAGCGATCCGCGAAATGATCATCGCGATCAAAGGTCCTCTGACAACGCCAATCGGCGGCGGCATCCGCTCCCTGAACGTTGCGCTCCGTCAAGAGCTTGACCTGTACGTCTGCTTGCGTCCGGTTCGTTATTTCCAAGGCGTTCCTTCCCCGGTTAAACGCCCTGAGCTTGTAGACATGGTTATCTTCCGCGAAAACACAGAGGACATCTATGCCGGCATCGAGTACCAATCCGGTACGGAAGAAGTTAAAAAAGTGCTTGAGTTCCTGCAGAAGGAAATGGGCGTCAAAAAAATCCGTTTCCCGGAAACATCGGGCATCGGCATCAAGCCGGTATCCGAGGAAGGCTCCAAGCGTCTCGTTCGCGCTGCGGTCGAGTACGCGATCAAGCATAGCCGCAAATCCGTTACGCTGGTTCACAAAGGCAACATCATGAAGTTCACGGAAGGCGCGTTCAAAAACTGGGGCTACGAAGTGGCCGAGCAAGAATACGGCGACAAAGTGTTCACATGGGGCCAATACGACGCGATCAAAGCCGAGCAAGGCGAAGCGGCGGCTAACGCGGCTCAGAAAGCGGCTTTGGACGAAGGCAAAATCCTCGTGAAGGATGCGATCGCCGACATCGCTCTGCAACAAGTTCTGACTCGTCCGACAGATTTCGACGTCATCGCGACGCTGAATCTGAACGGCGACTACCTGTCCGACGCGCTGGCTGCTCAAGTCGGCGGCATCGGCATCGCTCCGGGAGCGAACATCAACTATGCGACCGGTCACGCGATCTTCGAAGCGACGCATGGCACGGCTCCTAAATATGCGGACAAAGACGTCGTTAACCCGGGCTCCGTTATTCTGTCCGGCGTTATGATGCTTGAGCACCTCGGCTGGCTGGAAGCGGCCGACCTGATCTACAAAGGCCTCGAGAAATCGATCGGCAGCAAAGTCGTCACTTACGATTTTGCCCGTCTGATGGAAGGCGCAACGGAAGTGAAATGCTCCGAGTTCGCCAACGAGATTATCAAAAACTTCTAAGATGATCGACTAGAGAGAGACCGTCGTCCGATTCGGACGGCGGCTTCTCCTTCAATTGGGGAATAATCCATAATACAGGCCCGGAACGAGCAATCGTCCGGCTAAGGAGCTGCGGCGAAATTAGCGGAACTTTATTCCATCGCAGTCTCCAATGACGAGGAGGACAACCAAATGGCAATCAAACGTGCGAAAATTACGGTCGTGGGCGCAGGCTTCACCGGCGCGACTACGGCGCTGATGCTGGCCCAGAAGGAATTGGGCGACGTCGTTCTGCTCGATATTCCCCAGCTTGAGAATCCGACGAAGGGCAAGGCGCTCGATATGCTGGAATCGACCCCGGTCCAAGGGGTGGACGCCAACATTATCGGTACGGCGAATTACGCCGATTCGGCCGATTCCGACGTTGTCATCCTTACGGCGGGTATCGCGCGCAAGCCGGGCATGAGCCGCGACGACCTCGTGAACACGAACGCGGGCATCGTGAAGTCGGTGTGCGAAAATATTAAGGCGACAAGTCCTAACGCGTATGTGCTCATTCTGTCCAACCCGGTCGATGCGATGACCTACGTGGCCAATAAGGCGCTTGGCTTCCCGAAAAACCGCGTCATCGGGCAATCCGGAGTTCTGGACACCGCTCGCTACAACACGTTCCTTGCGCAAGCGCTCAACGTGTCCGTAGAGGACGTGCGCGGCGTTGTGCTTGGCGGTCATGGCGACGATATGGTTCCGCTCGTTCGCTATACGACGATCGGCGGCATCCCGGTCGAGAAGCTGCTTCCGAAGGAGCAGATCGACGCGATTGTGGCTCGTACACGCACCGGAGGCGGCGAGATCGTGAATTTGCTGGGCAACGGCAGCGCGTATTACGCTCCGGCGGCTTCCCTTGTACAGATGACCGAAGCGATTCTGAAGGACAAGAAGCGTATTTTGCCGGTGATTGCGCTTCTGGAAGGCGAATACGGCTACAGCGACCTGTTTATGGGCGTTCTGGCCGTGCTCGGGGGCGATGGAATTGAGAAGGTGATCGAGCTGGACTTGACGGCGGAAGAGAAGGCCGCGCTAGAGAAGTCTGCGGAATCCGTTCGCAATGTCATCCAAATTGTCGAGAACGCCTAACGGCCCTGGGAGCAATCGCCGAATCCTGCTTTACAGCGGGATTTCGGCGATTTTTTGCGCTTTGCGGCGATTTTGCCTCGAGGAAGACTGCGTTTTTTACCGTTTCGGCGGGAACAGTTTTGCTCGTCCGATTTTTTTGTGTATACTTAGGATGTCATAGTTTGGTGTATTGATTAATGGAGGTTGCGACTAATGGCGAATGTAATGTTGTTTTTGCACGTAGTAGGAGCGGTTGGAATGGGCATATACGCGATTCTGCCGTTCGTGGTCGGGAAGTTTAAGCAGCTGTCCGGCTCAGCGCAAGAGGGACTGGCTCGCGGTCTGATCTCCGGCGGCAGAATCGGGCAGTATTCGTTGGTGCTGCAATTGATTACCGGGGGTTACTTGCTGACGGGATTAAACGTGTCTTACAGCGTTTCCTGGATGGTAGTCGTGGGCGTGCTGTTCATTGCAATCGGCGCCTTGTCCGGAATTGTGCAAGCGCCGCTTAAGATGATCGCAGCCGCGTCCGTCAAAGGCGAAAGCGCAAGCTCCTCGATTTCGAAGGTTCAAACGTTGAGCTCGATTATTTTCGTTCTGTTTTTGGTTATTATCTGGCTGATGCAAGTGCCTTGGTACAAGTAATAAGTCGTGGGCCGAATAATTGCATGAACCCTCGTTCGCTTGGCGGACGAGGGTTTTTGGTCTGGCTTTTAACGAATATTGGAACAATTCCACTGCTTGGTGCGTCAGAGTCACTGAGGTGATGCAGAAATGAAAGCTTCGTTGGCGCTGATGACGTGTCTCCTGCTCATGTTGTACGGAGGCATGATTGCTGCGCCGGGTAAAGCGCACGCCTGCTCCTGCGCGGCGCCTCCATCGGTAGAGGAGGAGCTGAGCCGCAAGACGGCGGTATTTTCGGGCACGGTAACGAAGGTGGTCAAGCCGGACAAGATGATCATCGACAGCTCAAAAGATTTGGTAGAAGTTACGTTCAACGTCGAAAAAGTGTGGAAGGGCGAACTGAGCAAACAAACGAAGGTGTATACGGCGATCGGCGAGGAAAGCTGCGGTTACGTTCATTTCAAGCAGGGCAGCCAATTCATCGTGTCCGCTTACGGAACTTCCGATCGGTTGGAGACGGGAGTATGCGAGCTGACGAAGCCGGTGGAGCAAGCCGGAGCGGCGTTAGAGCAGTTGGGAGAGGGATACGAACCGGAGAGCAAGTCCGGAAGCAGACTCGCCGAAGGAGACGGCCCGGTCTGGCCGTGGGTCGCTTTGCTTGTCGTGGTTGGAATTGTCGCGTTGTTCCTTGTTCGGAACAATAGGAGAAGCAGAGGAGGCGAATGAACATGATTAGAAAAGGAAATCTGCTGGCGCTTCTGGCCGCGCTAGTCTGTCTGCTCGTCGCTTGCGGCGAACGGACGACGGGAACGGCGGCAAATAACGGTGCCGGACAACCGTCCGGGGAGCCGGAGTATGATTATACGGGTTATATCGTCGACATGAGGGACGGACGAATTCTTGTCACGGGCTCCGAGGAGATGGACTTTAGCGCCAACGGGGGAGCGAGCCATTACTACGAAGCGATTTGGTATCAGTATGCCGGATCGGAAGTCGACATCGGCCAGCAGGTCCGGGTATGGTCGGACGGGGCGATCGCAGAATCTTACCCGGCTCAAGGCAAGGCCAGGCGAGTTGAAATCGTTGCGGCGCAGCAGCCCGATGGTGCCAGCTTGGCGACGGAGGAAGCCATCCGCCAAGCGCTCAAAGCTCCCGAGGCCGGGGGCATGTTCCCGCCTTCCGTCATAGCTGCCGAATACGAAGCCGATAGCGGCCAATGGCTGATCGAGCTCGCGCACAACGGGGAAGCGGAGACGGTCGTCATTACGATACCGGATGCGAAATAAAAGAAGAGGCGGGTCCCATAAGCGATTCAAGTTCATACAATCCCTGATTTTGGTCTATTTATACGGTTTTTCTTACAAACGCCCGCCGTTTGAGCCTGAGCAGAGCAGCTTTGTACGATTTATCGAACAAACGTCCGCCGTTTGAGCCTGAGCAGAGCAGCTTTGTACGATTTATCGAACAAACGTACGCCGTTTGAGCCTGAGCAGAGCAGCTTTGTACGATTTATCGAACAAACGTACGCCGTTTGAGCCTGAGCAGAGCAGCTTTGTACGATTTTCCAACTAACTTCCCAGCGTAAACTCATGTGTACAAATAGATCAGCTATAAAAAGGTAGGGGCGCAATCCTCGAAAGGAAAGGCCCCGCCTACTCGACCATGCACTTTTTTCTGATCGATCATCTCAAGCAACTCTGCTTATGGGGCAGCCTCACTTGTATTTTATGCGAGCCACTCGTCCCAGCGCCGTTCCAGGTAACTCTTCATCCATAGGCACACTTCCCAGAGATCGGAGACGGGCTGACGGGTAAACGGCAGCGTCTGCAAGTAGCCCGGAGGCCCGAACTCGGGAACGAAAATAAGCTGGTCCGCTCCTTGATCGCGACGATGGCGAGCGATGGATCGCCACCAAGCGTCGTGCGCCGCAAGCGCTTCTGCATGCTCGGGAGCGGCCGGATGATTGACCTGCGGTCCTTCGGCATGTCCGACGCGGGCGTGAACGTATGAGGCGCGGGCCGTGATGCCGGCCATCCGTTCGGCCTGATCCTCAAGCAAGGATTCGCATACGACGCACCAATGGCTGAAGTCGGCGCAAAGACGCAGCCCCGACACGTCGTTCAGCAAGCGCTCCGTCGTCCATGGCGTATACATAGCCCGTCCGCGATGCGTTTCATGAACGACGGGGATACCGAAAGAGCGTTCAATCTCTACCGCTTGACGGTAGAAGCTCAACTGTTCCTCGTAAGGCATATCGTCCTTGGCGCTGTGCACGTTAACCAGCACCGGCGAGAACGACGCCGCTCGCTCCAACTGGCTTCGAAGCGATTCGAGGTGATCGCCGCCTGTGAACGCCATCGACGAATATTCCAGTCCATAACGCTCCAGCAGCTCGCGGAACAGCTTCTCCTCTTCCGGCCCGGGAGGCGGGCTCTCGACTCCTGCATAACCGGCGTCCGCGATGCGCGCGAACCTTTCCTCAAGCGACCAATGCTCCATTCCCCATAACGATTTAAATACTTTCAGCTTCATGATGGCTCATCGTCTCCTTCGTTCTCGGACAGTTCGTCGATTGTTTTGGCAAAGCTTGGCGCCAGATGGACGAGAAACCATTCGACTTCAGGCAGTTCGAGCTGCTTCAGCTTTTCATCTACCTGCTTGCGGGCGGTGGCGAATTCTCGGTTTCCTGCGGACATTTCGCTGGTGCACTTCAGATAGGCGTCCAGCAGGTCGGCGGCCTTTAGCAATTTGGACAGCTCCGGGTCGGACGGCTTGCGAAAGAGCAGGGGCGCATAGCTTCCGCGAAGCGGCTCAGGCACGTTGGCCAGCAAGCGCTCGGAGGCCATAGCCTCTATTTCTCGGAAATTCGCGAGAATCCGCGGATTCTGATGCTTCACAGGCGTCGGAATATCGCCGGTGAATACCTCTGCGGCGTCATGGAACAAGGCGTAGGCGGCAAGCTGCTCCGGCTGGATGTCCCGGCCGAATATTTCCCGTGCAATAACGCCAAGGGCGTGAGCGATCAGCGACACATGAAAGGAGTGCTCGGCGACGTTCTCCGGATGCGTATTGCGCATCAGACTCCAGCGTTCGATGTGCTGCAACCGGTATAAATACGCCAAATAATGATTGGCCATGAAGGAGGCATCCTTTCTTCGGCAAGTCGGATTTGCTCGACTTTGTTACAACTTGTACGGAGTATCTTGTGCTATTATATAATGTATAGGAGTCAACGAATAGAGAGGGGATTCTGCACCTATGTCATCAGCATTCGAACAAAGCGTATACAAGCTCATCGTCGAAACATCTACGAATCTTCCGGCGGATGTCCGCCGTGCCATAGCCGCCGCTCGCGAGGCGGAGGATCAGGCAACTCGCGCAGGACTGTCTCTGTCTACTATCGCGCAAAATATCGAAATGGCCGAGTGTAACGTCTCGCCGATCTGCCAGGATACCGGCATGCCTACTTTTGTCGTTCACACGCCAGTCGGCGCGAATCAGATCGTCATGAAACGGGAAATTCAGAGCGCGATCGCTCAAGCGACGAAAGACGGGAAGCTCCGCACCAACTCTGTCGATTCGTTGACGGGCGCCAACACGGGGGACAACCTCGGACCGGGAACTCCGGTCATTCACTTCGAGCAATGGGAGCGCGACGAAGTCGATGTGCGCCTCATTCTCAAAGGCGGCGGCTGCGAAAATAAAAACATTCAATACAGCCTGCCTTGCGAGATCGAAGGACTCGGCAAAGCCGGACGCGATCTTGACGGCATTCGCAAATGCATTCTTCATGCGGTATATCAGGCGCAGGGCCAGGGCTGCAGCGCGGGTTTTATCGGAGTTGGCATCGGCGGCGACCGGACGACCGGCTACGAGCTGGCGAAGCAGCAGCTGTTCCGCAACGTAGACGACGTTAACCCGATTTCGGAGCTGGCTCAACTGGAGGACTATATTCTAGACAAAGCCAACCAGCTCGGCATCGGCACGATGGGCTTCGGCGGCAACGTTACGCTGCTCGGCTGCAAAGTCGGCGTAGCCAATCGGCTTCCGGCCAGCTATTTTGTCTCCGTCGCATACAATTGTTGGGCTTATCGTCGTCAAGGCGTGCTGCTGGACGGCGATACGCATGAGATCAAGAGCTGGATCTACGAGGGTGGCTCGAGCGTTCCGATGAAGAGCAAGGAGGCCGATTCCGCCGAAGCGCCGAGAGGGAAAGAGATCATACTGCAGATGCCGCTTACGGAAGAAGACGTGCGCGGCTTACGGGTAGGCGACGTCGTCATTCTGAACGGCGAGATGCATACCGGACGCGATGCGCTGCACAAGCATTTGATGGACCATGACGCTCCGATCGATTTGAACGGCGGCGTTATTTATCACTGCGGTCCGGTTATGCTAAAGGACGAGGACGGTTGGCACGTGAAGGCAGCCGGCCCGACGACGAGCATTCGCGAGGAGCCGTACCAAGGCGATATTCTGAAAAAATTCGGTCTGCGCGCGGTGATCGGCAAAGGCGGCATGGGACCGAAAACGCTCGCCGCGCTCAAGGAGCACGGGGCGGTTTATTTGAACGCCGTCGGCGGCGCAGCCCAGTACTATGCGGAATGCATCAGGAAGGTGAACGGCGTCGACTTTATGGAATTCGGCATTCCGGAAGCGATGTGGCATCTTCAAGTTGAAGGCTTTGCGGCGATCGTCACTATGGATGCACACGGCAACAGCCTGCATGCCGACGTCGATAAAGATTCGAGAGAGAAGCTGGAGAAGTTCAAAGACGTCGTATTCGCATAACGAAGAAGGAGAGCAAGCCCGATTATGACCAAGTTTCGCCTCAAGCTCACCATGCTCTTCGTGCTCCTGATTGGCTCGTCCGTGCTGGCGGCCGGCTTGCTCATGGGCAATTCCTATCAGAAAAACCATCAGGCGGCTTTGCGCGATCATATGATTCGGGAATTGCACGTCCTGAACGCAGCCGTGCCTTGGCCGGATAAGCTGAATGAGGCTGAAGCGAGCGAATATTTGCAGCAGCAGGCGCAGCGGTTTAAGGAAATTGCCGAGATGCGAATAACGTATATTCGGCTGGACGGGACCGTCATAGGCGACTCCGACCACGATCCTCTGACAATGAACCGTCATCTGGACCGAGAGGAGGTACGCGAAGCGCTGGCCTCCGGAACGGGGAGCAGCGTCCGCTACAGCGACACCTTGAAAGAACGAATGATGTACGTGGCGATCAAGGTGAGCGGGACAGAAGGCGAGAGCGACTCCGGGATCGTGCGGCTGGCGATGAGTCTTGGCGATATCGAGCGCAGCTTGGACAGAATGTGGTTGGCGCTGATTTCAGCTCTACTGCTGTTGTTCATCGTCGCCGGAGCAGTCAGCTATCGGGTGGCGCTCGGGGTGACGCGTCCGCTGGAGCGGATGACTTCGGCGGCGAAACGAATGGCCGATATGGACTATGCAACGCGGGTGCCCGACGGCGGCAAGGACGAGGTGGGAGAGCTGGCGAAGGCGCTGAACGCGATGGCGGCAAGCCTGCAGCACCAGCTCGACGAAATCCGCAGCAACGGGGATCGGCTGCAGAGCGTGCTCGACAATATGACGAGCGGCGTTGTCATGATTGCGCCCGACGGCAAGATTACGCTGTACAATCGCGAAGCGGAACAACTGCTCGGCAGCTCGGTTCGCGAGCGAGTCGGCCGAAGCGTCACGGAAATTCGCCAACATTTCGAGCTGATCAACCTGATCCGCGAAGTGTTGGAGCAGCCGGCGTACGTTCGCGAAGAGTTGACTGTGTACTACCCGGAGGAGCGGCTGCTTGAAATTCATATCGTGCCGATGACGATGGGCGGGGACGATGAACAGGGCTTGCTGCTCGTGCTGCAGGACGTAACGGCGATTCGTCGCCTGGAGCGGATGCGCAGCGAGTTTGTCGCGAACGTCTCGCATGAGCTGAAGACTCCGGTGGCCGCGGTGAAGGGCTTTGCGGAGACGCTGCTGGCGGGGGCGATGAACGACGAGGAAACGGCGAGATCTTTCCTTACGATTATTCAGGACGAAAGCGATCGACTGAATCGTCTGATTGGGGATATTTTGGAGCTGTCCAAGATAGAGTCCCGCCGTTCTCCGCTGCAATTTTCGCCGATCGATCTTCCGGCTTTCCTCGGGCGGATGGCTGAGCTGCTGTCGCCGGAAGCGGGCAAGAAGAGCATTGAGTTGAACGTGCAAGCAGAAGAGGGCTTATTCCTCGAAGCGGACGAAGATCGTCTGGGCCAGATTCTCATGAATCTGTTGCAGAACGGGATCAACTATACGCCAGAGGGCGGAAAAGTGAAAGTAACTGCGGAGGTCGTGGAGTCCGGAGACGGGGAAGAGGAGCTCGTGCGCATTACGGTAGCGGATACCGGGATCGGCATTCCGAAGAAAGATGTTCCCCGTATTTTCGAACGCTTCTACCGCGTCGACAAAGCCCGTTCGCGAAGCTCCGGAGGTACGGGATTGGGCTTGTCCATCGTGAAGCATCTGACCGAGCTGCATCGCGGAACGATTCGGGTGGAGAGCGAGATCGGCGCGGGCTCGAAATTTATTTTGGAACTGCCGCTGCTGCAGCCGTAAACGTTCCGTTTCCGATTTTACATTACGTTAACATTTGAATGACGTTGGCTTTACAGTGGTATGATAAAACTAACATAGTGAGCCAATAAGGCAGCAAACTGCCGAACCGGAGGTACGCATGTCGGACAAAGTTTTGATTATAGAGGACGAACCGACGCTTGCCCGTCTCGTAACCTACAATCTTTCGCAGGAAGGCTATGAAACGGAAGTGGTAGGCAACGGAGCGGAGGGGCTTCATAAAGCGATACACGAATCCTATGCGATCATCTTCCTGGATTTGATGCTTCCAGGCATGAACGGTTTCGAGGTGCTCCAGAAGCTGCGGCAGAACGGGGTGCGCACGCCGGTCATCATTCTGACCGCAAGGAACGCAGAGGAGGAAGTCGTTCAGGGGCTTAAGCTCGGAGCGGATGATTATATTACGAAGCCGTTCGGCGTCGCCGAGCTGCTGGCTCGTACGACTGCCGTGCTTAGACGTTCGCGCAATGAAGAGAGCAAGCCGGCAAAGGCGACGGACGGGGAGAAGGTCATCACCATCGGCGATTTGCAGATTTTTCCCGATAAGTACGAGGTATGCTCGGGAGGACAGTGGATCACGCTGCGGCCGAAAGAATTCGAGGTGCTGCTGTATTTGGCGGAACGCCCCGGCATCGTCATTACAAGGGACGATTTGATGAACGTGGTGTGGGGCTTCGATTATATCGGAGGTCAGCGAACCGTCGACGTGCACGTGAGCTCCCTGCGCAAAAAGCTCGAATTGAACCAACAGAGCGTTCAGATCGACTCGATCCGCGGCGTCGGCTACAAGCTGTTCATGAATCGGAAGGTTACGTCCAATTAAGTAAATCGGCATTTTCCGGCAATCATCGCCCGGCCAATCGGCCTGGGCGTTTTTTTCATGGCCGCATTAATGGCGGGAACCGCTTGTCCGAATCTGCATTTTTTTGTTGACCAAATCCTGGAATACTCGTTATGATAGAAACATACATAAATTTCTATTAATGGAGGAAAGAATCGAATTTTGTCGAACGATGGGGAGAAAGAGGAGAGAAGGCCTCATGGATGTACTCTTCACTAAGGAGATGATGCTTTCGTGCCGCACCGCAAATTAATGGAGCGAACGTTAGAGCGCCAGGCCGAGATGTACTGGTCCGGCGTTATGAGGGGCTGGGCAAGCGAACCGCCGCTGCAGCCCGACGGCTACGGCAAATCCGGAGACAAACGGCAAATCGAGATGAGTATACCCGAGCCTGTCGTTGCGAAGATGGATAAGATCTGCAACGGGCGGAAAGATCTAAGAATGATTTTTTACCTGGGGTCATGGGCGGCCGTGCTGCTCGCGTTTACCCAATCGGAGAGCAAGATCGCCATCGCCGTTCCTGCCGGCGGAATCGGCGGCGGGGGGGAAGCTTACGACGGCCGAGTCGTTCCCGTCACCTTCGAACGGCCGGACAAGCATACCCGCTTTAGGGACTTGCTGGCCCATGTGATGGAGACGTTCAGGAATAACGACAAACATCTTGCTTTTTGGCTGACTCGCTCGGATTCCTGGCAGCTTCCGACCGGGTATGAACGCTTTGGATTTCACTATAACCACTTGCAGGGGAGGGAAATGAAGACAACGTTCGGACAGACGAACGAAGCTTTAATGGAGTGTCGGATAGCCGAGAACGGCGAGGGGGGAGGGAGCATCGTCCTCGTTTACGATTCCGGATATTACAGCCGGCATCTCGCCGGGACGCTCGGAGCAAGCTATCTTGCCGTACTGGAGCAGGCCGTTGACGCGCCCGACCGCGAGCTGATCGCGCTAGAGCTGCGCTCGCCCGCGGAAGCGGCCGATCAAGCGCGCTGGAACGATACGGCGGCCGAATTCGCGGCGGAGCAGACGATTCACGACATGTTCGCGCTAGTCGCGACGGCCCGAAGGGACGCAATCGCCGTCGTATGCGGCAGCGAAACGTTGAGCTATAGCGAGCTCAACGCCAAAGCGGAAAACATCGCGCTTCGCTTGCATGAACGAGGAGTCCGGCAAGGCGATCGGGTAGCCGTTATGCTGGAACGTTCTCCGGCCTGGATCGTCTCGCTGCTCGCCGTGATGAAATCCGGCGCCGTCTATGTCCCCGTCGACCCGTCGTATCCCGAATTTCGCATCGATTATATGCTTACGGACAGCCAGGCGTCGGCCTTGATTTTACGCGACGACCACGAAGCGAGCCGGGACTTCAACGGAATCAAGATCCAATATAGTGAAGGCTTGTTTCAAAGTCGCGAAATAGAAAACGTTTTCAAAGAGAAGGGACGGACATCGTCGGAAGATCTTGCCTATTTGCTGTACACGTCAGGCTCTACGGGGGAGCCCAAAGGCGTAATGGTCGAGCATCGCGGCGTCCTGAATTTACGCCATTACTTTCTGTCCGCGTATCGTCTCGGAGAGGCCGATCGCGTGCTGCAATTCGCCAGCGCTTCGTTCGACGCTTCCATCTGGGAAATCTCCATGGCGCTGCTTACCGGCGCGCAGCTGCATATCGCGACGCCGGACATTATCGGAGAGCCGACTCGTTTCGAACGATGGGCCGCGGACAGCGGAATTACGGTCGCTACGCTGCCGCCGACGTATGCGGACAAGCTTGTCCCCGGGAACCTCGGTCGATTGCGATTGCTGATTACGGCCGGATCGGAATCGAGCCGCGAGCTGTTGGCGTCATGGGGAGAACGCGTCGAATACGTGAACGCCTACGGTCCGACGGAAACGACCGTATGCGCTTCGGCCTGGCCCGGGAACCCGGACGATATTGGAGCGACAGGTCCCGTCCCGGTGGGCAGGCCGTTGCCCAACACGCAAATTCGGATCGTAAACCGGGGGCTGCAGACGCTTCCGTCCGGCATCCCCGGGGAGTTGGCCGTCTCCGGAATCGGGCTCGCCAGAGGATACTGGAACCGGGAGGAGATGACCGAGCGGAAATTCGTTAAATTGCCTGGCGACGGAACGCGGGCGTATCGAACGGGCGACTTGGCCAAATGGGAAGCGGACGGGAATCTGGTTTTTCTGGGAAGAATCGACCGACAAGTCAAAATTCGCGGCTATCGGATCGAGACGGAGGAAGTTCGGCACGTTCTGACCAGTCTGCAAGGCGTGAAGGACGCGATTGTCGCCGTAAAGCCCGATCCGCAGGAGGAGCCGGCGCTGGTCGCTTATTACGTGGGGGATTACGCCAGCGAGGACGAAGCGGCCGCGCTGCGGGAGCGGCTGGCGAATCGGCTTCCGGACTATATGGTGCCGGCATTTCTAATCCGGCTTGCACATATTCCCCTGACCGCTAACGGCAAACCCGATATCGCGTCGCTCCCCGCGCCGGGGGCATGGCTGGCGAATCAGATGCCGTCGGACGAGCAGCGGCCGCAAGGTGAATGCGAAACGCGGCTTGCCGGCCTGTGGCGCAAGGTGCTCGGCGTGGAACGCATCGGCAGGAAGGACGATTTTTTCCTGCTGGGCGGCCATTCCATGAAAGCGGCCAAGCTGGCGGCGGAAATCTACGGAGCGTTCGGCGCCAACATGCCGATCGAATTGATTTTCCGGCACTCCCGGCTGCTCGACATGGCGAGATGGATTGCGGAGATCGGCCGGCTCGAGAGGACGGCCGTTATTCCTCGCGCGCCCGCGAAAGACGCTTACCTGCTCTCCCCCGCGCAAAGCCGGGTGTTTATCGCGGAAAGCTCCAGCATCGACAGTACGCTCTACGTGCTGCCTTTCTTGTTTCGACTGGAGCCCGCCCCGGATTACGCGGCGTTGGAGGAGGCGTTCCGCCGATTGATCGAGCGTCACGAGCCGCTGCGCACGTCATTCGGCTGGCAGGGCAAAGAACCGGTGCAGCTTGTCGCGCCGAAGGCGGATTTCCGCATCTCGCGGATCGAGGGGCGCGGAGAAACGCCGGAGCAAATCGCCGAACGGCTGATCGAGCCCTTCGATTTGGCACGGGCGCCTCTGCTTCGGGCCGCCTGGATTGACGAGGAGGACGGCTCCGTCCGATTGTTCCTGCAGCTTCACCACATTATCGCCGACGGGCTGTCCCTTGGCCTGCTGCTTCATGATCTGAACGCGATTGTATCGGAGCTGCCGCTGGAGCCTCTCTCGCTGCAATACAAAGATTATTGCGATTGGCTGCACGGCAAGGAAGTCGACAAAGAGAACGAACGGTTCTGGGCCGGGCGCTTCGCGGACTACGAGGGGACGGCGGACCTGCCTCTCGATTATCCCCGGCCGTCCGTTCGCCGTCCCGAAGGCAATACGTTGGCGATTCAATGGGACCGGGAGTTAACCGCGCGCATTCGAAAGCTGTCGGAGGATTGCCAAGCGACGGTGCACATGACGATGCTGGCCGCGTATTACGCGCTGTTGTCCAAGCTTACCGGTTCCGAGGACGGCGTTGTCGGCTCGCTTCACGCTGGCAGAAACCACCCGGGCGCCATGAGCATGGTCGGAATGTTCGTCCATACGCTGGCTCACCGCAATCGCGTCGACGGGTCTTTGACCTTCCGCCAGTTCGCCGCTCTCGTGAAGAGCCGGGTGCTGGAAGATTACGAGCATTCGGATTACCCGTTCGAGCTTCTGGCCCGCAAGCGGCAAGCGCGCAGCGCCGCGCGCAACCCGCTGTTCGACACGATGTTTGTCCTGCAAAATTTGGACGCCACTCCCGCAACGATCGGAGCGTCGCACTGGCTGCCGGTCATCCTTAAAGAGAAGCTGACGCGTTTCGATCTCGTGTTTCAGGCCTGGGAGAACGAGGAAGGCATGCTGTTGTGGGTAACCTACGCCAGCTCGCTGTTCCGTCCGGAAACGGCGGCCGCAATCGCGGAAGACTATCGCAAGCTGCTCGCGATGCTGGCCGAACGTCCCGATGCGCCGTTGGCCGAAATCGGTCTGTCGGTCGATTACCGTCCGATTACGGCATCGGGATTAAAATTCGATTTTCAATTTTGACGCAAGGAGGAGCTGTCATGGCCGCCAGCCGGATTCTTCCGTTAGCCGTACCTGAGATTATTTCTTACCCGCATATCTCTTATGCCATGTCCGTCCTATCGCTGGCTCCCGAGGGCGTCGACTGGGTGTTCAGCAACTACGTGCAGCTGTGCATGCTGGATCATGGCTCGACCGTCGAAATGCGGTATTTCATACCCAATGCGGATTTGTTTCCCTTTCCGGGATTGT
Organism: Cohnella sp. LGH; assembly: GCF_017671885.1. Classification (NCBI taxonomy): domain Bacteria; kingdom Bacillati; phylum Bacillota; class Bacilli; order Caryophanales; family Paenibacillaceae; genus Cohnella; species Cohnella sp. LGH. Next base: position 4,550,736 of record NZ_CP072117.1, on the reverse strand, counting down.
TCGGCACGCAGCACATACGAAGAGACTGGATTCTGCGCTATTGCCCGAGCTTTGTCGACTTCGTCCGATTCAGCATCGACCGGGAGTTTTACGTATGGACGTTCGTGGACGAATACTATATTCCGGGAACGCGATCTTATCGGAATCAATCGTTCGAGCACTCTATCATGATCCATGGGTACGACGACGAGCGGCGCGAATTCCATATTAGCGGTTACTTGGAAAGTCAGCGCTACATGCAGTCCACGCTTGCCTACGATGCGGCCGAGCTTGGGTTTACGGAGATGTGCGTGCCGGAAAATCATTACGCCAACAACACGCATTTGCTGACGAGAAGCGCGAACGGCTATGAATTCAAAACGCATTGGATTATGGAGCAGCTGACCGATTACGGCCGGGCCAGACCTTCCGATGTCCGGATGGAAATCTTCGAGGAACGGAAAGAGTGTCCTTATTATTGGGGAATCGGCGTGATCGACGGCTTGCAGGAAAAGCTGCGGCAGCATATGAGAGGGGGGACGTTCGTCGACCATCGTCCGTTTTTCATTTTGCTGGAGCATAAGAAAACGATGAACAGGCGGATCGCCTATATGGCGGACCATGGCCATTTCGTATTTTCGGATGCGGTGCGGGACGGCTACAGGGAGATCGAGTCGAAGGCGCAGACGATTTTGAACCTGGAGTTGAAATATTTAATGACGCGGGAAAATCGGTATTTGACCCAGATGATCGAGCGGCTTGGCGGTTTGAGAGAAGCGGAGTCGCAGACGATCGAACAGATGCTGGCGCAATACGAACGACACGACCAAAGGAGGAAGGAAGGATGACCCCCAGTAAACGATTGCCGATCGCAGTTCCGGACATCACTTCATACACCCATGTCACCTATGCGCTGTCCATTATGCACACGGATCCCGACGCGCTCCGCTGGGTGTACAGCAACTACATTCAGCTGTTCACCAGGGAATCGGGCCACTCGATCCAGGTCGATCACTATACCCCGACGGCGGAGCACCATCTTATTCCGTGTCTGGGCGGATCGCAGAGGCTGACGCGCAAAACCCTCGAGAAATATGCCGGCGGTTTCGTGAATTTCGCCCGGGAAAGCATCGAGGACGGATATTACGTCTGGACGTGCGTGGACGAATTTTATATCCCCGGCACGGCCGCGTATCAGAATCGTTCCAATCCGCATGCGATCATGATCCACGGCTACGAAGATGCCCGAAGCGTCTTTCGGTTAACGGGCTATTTCGAGAACCAGCGTTACGGAGAAGCCGAAGTCAGCTACGCCGACATGGAACAAGCCTACTACGGCTTCGAACCGAAAGACGACATCCATTGGACGAATTTCGTGCGAATGCTGAAGCTGAACAGCTATTATAAAAAGTTTTACGAATTCAAGACGCACTGGGTTATGGAGCAGTTGGAGGAATACTGGCTGGCGAAGCCTTCCTCGAGAAGAATGGAAGTGTTCGAGGAGAAGTTGGACTTCCCGACCCTGTGGGGATCGGACGCGTACGACCGGCTGCAGCTGCAGATCGACCGGCATATCGCCAAGGAGGGAATCGTCGACCATCGGCCTTTCTACGTGTTATGGGAACATAAAAAAATGATGAACAAACGCATCGCCTATATGGAGGAAAACGACTTTTACCGGTTCTCGGAGCGATCAAAGGAGGAGTGGCTGAAAATCGAACAATCGGCGCTGCTGGCGCGCAACCTGGAATTGAAATATCTGGTGAGCTTCAACAACCGCTTTCTGGAGCAGCTGAAGGATCAACTTGCGGCGTTAAAACGGGAAGAATCACTGGCGATCGAGCGAACGCTCGATGACTATGCGCGCAGCGGAGGCAAAAGATACCTGCATATTCTAAAGGAGGAAGCTTAATGAGTTTGGATGCGTTGGAAATCCAGAAAATATTGGCCAGCGGCAGGTTAAGCAAGGAAAAAGACTTCTGGTCGGCTCTTCTGGAGGGAGACCGCGAATTAACCCGGATTCCCGAAGACCGCCGACCGGCGGATTCAGAGCAGACGCATGACCAACAATGGCAAGTCGAATGCGGCGCAAGCTTATCGCTCAAGATCAACGCTTTTACCGGCGGTTCCGACCTGGCGGCTTATCTCGTATTGCTGAGCGGCGTTCAGATCGTTGCCCGGAAGTACGCGCACACCGGGGAGACGCTGGTGGTCACGCCGGTGCTGGACGCCGGAGAGCAGGAAGAAGGACGCATAAACCGTTATTTGGTCATTCCTTTCGAGCCGGACGCAAGCGCCTCGTACCGCAGCTATCTGAATTCGCTAAAAGAGAGAATCGCCTCGATTGCGGAAAATCAGAACTATCCGTTCTCGCAGTTGGTGCTCGATCGGGGCTGGGGAGGAGCGGAGAACGCCGAAGATTTCGTCGTTCCGCTTGCGATGGGCTGCAGCCGCATCCATGGGGCGGAGTCGTTCGAGGGAACGAAAACCGACTTCCTGTTCTGGTTCGAGGAACGAGACGGTCTATGGGATTTGCGCCTTCGCTGCAACGCTGCGCGTTACACGGGCGAATTCGCGCAGGCCGTCGCCGCTCACTGGCTGCGCGCGATGGACGTCTTGTTGAGCGATCCGGATGCGCCGCTGTCGTCCCTTGATTTGCTCTATCCGTCCGAATGGGAGAAGATCGTCGTCGGTTTTAATGCGACGGACGGACAATTCCCGGCGGACAAGACGCTTCACCGCCTGTTCGCGGACCAGGCCGCCCGGACGCCGGAGGCGATCGCCGCGATCTATAAAGACGAAACGATCACCTATCGCGAGCTGAACGAAAGGTCCAACCGGCTGGCCAACGCGCTTCGCGGCAGCGGCGTCGGACCGGAGACGCGGGTTGCGCTGCTGTGCCGGCGTTCATTCGATCCGGTCGTAGGCGCGATCGGCATTCTGAAGGCTGGAGGCGCTTACGTGCCGTTGGACGCTTCATGGCCGAAGCGCCGCATTCAGACCGTGCTGGACGAGGTGGGGGCTACCCACATGGTGACGCAGAAGGAGCTGTTCGCTCCCCTCGCCGATCTGCTGTGGAGGTCGGATTCCTTGCGCCAGGTCGTGCTGCTGGACGAGGAGGAGGCCGATCCGACCGCTTTCCGCTTCGACCGGCAGGCCATGGTCAAAATGTTCGACGACCTGGCGGCGTCCGCGACGGACCGGGTTTCCGCCGGAGGATTCGTCAGCACCTATACGGGATTGTACTTCACCGAAGCGGAAGTGGACGAATACCGCGACAGGGTCGTCGAATTGGCCCGGCCCTTCGCCGGCGAAGGGAAAGCCGCGCTCGAAATCGGCTGCGGCTCGGGACTTGTTCTATTCGAGCTTGCCGGCGCATTCGGTCAATATACCGGTCTGGACGCTTCGCAAGTCACTCAGGAGCGCAACCGGCAGCGCGTGATCGAGAACGATCTTCAAACAAACGTCCAGCTGTTGACCGGGTTCGCCGACGAGATCGCGGGCATGGAGGAGGATCAACGGTACGACGTTGTGCTTCTGCCGAGCACGATTCAATTTTTCCCGGACTATCTCTATTTGGACAACGTGCTGAGAGAGGCGATTCGGCTCGTTCGGCCGGGCGGAGCGCTTATCGTATCGGATGTTCCGGACGAAGCGGCCAAGGAGGAATTCCGCGCTTCGTTGGAGGAATTCAAGCGCAATCATGGCGCGTTCTACAAGACGCGCATTCAACTGGATCAGCATTTGTATTGCCATGAAGATTATTTCAAGGGTCTGGAGAAGCGATATCCCGGAGTAAAGGTCGAGGTGCGCAAACGCACGAAGGGCTTCAAGAACGAGCTGCGCTACCGCTACGATGTCGTCATCTCCAAGACAGCCGATATCCGCTCGGAGGAGCAAGCGTCCGCGAGCAAGCGGATGTTGACGCGCGCCGACTTGAACGCGGAGGACGGCAGCCGCGGGCCGGACGTCGAAGACGATGCCTCTCGTACCGCCTATGTCCTATTTACTTCCGGATCGACGGGAACTCCGAAAGGGGTCGTCGTTTCCCATCGCCCCGTCGTCAACGTGATTGACTGGGTGAACAAACGGTTCGGCGTAAACGAGAGGGATCGGTTGTTCTTCATTACGTCGTTCTGCTTCGACCTGTCGGTGTACGACGTGTTCGGAATGCTGTCCGCGGGCGCGGCGATCGACATCGTTGCCGAGGATGACGTTCGCAAGCCGGAGGCTTGGCCGCAGCGCATGGCGGACAGCGGAATTACGATCTGGGACTCCGCGCCGGCCGCGCTGGGGCAGAGCATTCCGTTCTTCCAAAAGCATGCCGGTCCGCAAGCTCCGCTCCGCCTGTTCCTGCTGAGCGGGGATTGGATTCCCGTGCCGCTTCCGGGACAATTGCGCCGGCTGTTTCCGGAGTGCGCGGTTGCCGCGCTCGGGGGAGCGACGGAGGCCTGCATCTGGTCGAACTGCTACGAGGTCGGCGAGACCGATGCCGGCTGGCTTAGCATTCCGTACGGCAAACCGATACGAAACGCCAGGTATTACATTCTGGACCGCGATAGCAAAGCTTGCCCGATCGGCGCCAGAGGCGAACTGTTTATCGGAGGCGAATGTCTGGCGAACGGTTATCACGCAGAAGCGCTTACCCGCGAGAGATTCTTTCCCGACCCGTTCCGCTCGGAGCCCGGGGCCCGCATGTACCGGACGGGGGACTTGGCCAAGTACGGACGGGACGGCAACATAGAGTTTCTCGGGCGTGTCGACCACCAGGTGAAAATTCGCGGCTATCGCATCGAACTTGGGGAAATTCAGGCGAAGCTGCTGCGCCATCCGGATATTTCGCAATGCGTCGTCATCGACAACGCGGAAGCGTCGGGACAGAAGGCATTGTGCGCTTATTACGCGGCCGCCGAAGTTCTCTCCGCGCGCGCGCTCAAGGAATTTCTGGCGACGGATTTGCCGGCCTATATGATTCCGTCTTATTTCGTAAGGCTGCCGGCCATCCCGGTGACCTCCAACGGCAAGGTAGACCGCGCGGCGCTTCCGGCGCCGCAATCGCAGGTTCGCTCCGACGCGGCCGCCTACGAACCGCCGGCCAACGACATCGAAGCCGAGCTTGTGGAGCTCTGGAAGCAGCTGCTGGAGATCGATGTCGTCGGCGTCAACGATAATTTTTTCGAGCTAGGGGGACATTCCCTGCTCGCCGTCAAGCTGGATATCGAAATGGAGGAGCGCGGCCTGGTCATCTCGCCGGAGGATTTCCAGCAATGCTACACGATTCGCGATCTGAGCCGGCATACGACGCGGTCATGCGACGAGGCTTCCTGAGAATGAGATTGCAGCCGCGAGAGGAGGATGCGGGGAGTGAATGCGCTGTGGGTCGGATTGTCGGGACTGGCCATTGTCGGAAATTTGATCGGCTTGGGCGCGGTGCTTCGCGGCATTCGCAAAAATAAACGGGTCGGGGAGAGCCAGAGAAGGGCTGCCGTCACCGTTCAGATCGCCTTTGGGGCGGTATTCTACGGATGGTTGGGCTACTGCGTTGCGCGATTATGGGCGGACGCTTCCTTGACGGAACGGATCGCGCTGGGCGGGACGTACGCGGCTTTTGCCTTGTTCGGCGTTTACCTGGCTCTGACGGCGGCTTATCCGAAGCCGAAGGAGCGGCCGTACGGAACGATGCTGCTGCTGAGCATCGCCAGCGGTGTCGGCAATGCTTCGATGATCTTTGTCGTGAACGCGGCCATCGCGGGCAATGGAACGTTCAGCACGGATTTGCTGCCGTTTTTCGTGCTCGGCATGCTGGGGTTCGTGTGCGGACAGAAGCTGCTGAGATCGCGGCTGATCCGCATGACGAACGGCATCGTGTACGACAAAAGAATGGAAGTGCTTAACGTCGTGCTGAACGCTCCGTATGCGAACGTGGAAGCGATGGAAAGAGGGAAAATCGAAGCTTGCCTGAACAACGACACGGAGACGGTGAGCAGCTTCTCCAATCGAATGGTCAGCGTCGGGACATGGTCGGTCACCATCCTGGCCGGGTTTGCTTATTTGGCCGCGCTGAGTTTGGCGGGTTTTCTTTTCTCGCTTGCGGTCGTGTTCGTCGCTTCGGGAGCTTTCTTCGTCATTCTTCGCTCCGCGAACCGCCTGTGGGAGCAGACGCGGGACATTCAGAACGTATTTTTCAAATTCATTCAGGATTTGATCTACGGGTTTAAGGAACTGTACTTGAACCGCCGCAAGGCGCGCGATTTCCGCGACGATATGGAGCTGAGCAGCGCGTCCTATCGCGACAAACGCTCCCAAGCCGAAGTGAAGGTGGCGAACGTCGTCGTCATCGGCGATCTGCTGTTCGCTTCCGTCATCGGGACGGTCGTGTTCGCCTTCCCGCATATGCTGCCGGGGATCGGCAGCGGGGAACTGCGAAGCTTCGTGTTCGTGTTCCTGTATATGGCGGGGCCGCTTACCTCCATTCTGAATACGCTGCCGGATCTGTTCCAGGCACGCATAAGCTGGAGGCGCATTCGCAAATTTACCGACGAGCTCTCCGAGCTGGGCGGCAGAGCCGACGCGGAAGCGGGATCGGAGGAAGCAGCGGATCTCAGGCTTCGTCTGGAGCAGGCCATCTACGAGTACGGCCGCGGCTCGGAGCGGAGCTTCTCCGTCGGACCGATCGATTACGAGTTTCGCTCCGGAGAGCTGATCTTCGTCATCGGCGGCAACGGCAGCGGCAAGTCCACGCTCGCGAAGCTGGTCACGGGCCTCTACGAGCCGAACGAGGGCAGCGTTACGCTTAACGGCAGCCGGATTAACGCCGCCGCGATCGGGGACTACGTATCGACGATATTCAGCGACGCTTATTTGTTCGATCGTCTGTACGGAATCGATTTCGAGGCCAAGGCGGAGGAAGCGCGGCATTATTTGAACGTGCTGGGTTTGCAGGACAAGGTCGCCATAGAAGGCGGGCGATTCAGCACCACGCGGCTGTCGACCGGCCAGCGGAAACGGCTGGCGCTGCTGGTCAGCTACCTCGACGATAAGCCGATTTGCCTCTTCGACGAATGGGCGGCGGACCAGGACCCGGAATACCGGGATTATTTCTATACGATGCTGCTTCCCGAGCTGAGAAGCAAGGGCAAATGCGTCATCGTCATTACGCATGACGATCGCTATTTCGGGATGGCCGATAAGCTGATCAAACTCGAAGTGGGGAAAATCGCATGAAGCTTTACTGTCTGCCCTACGCGGGCGCGTCCGCAGCGATCTATTTCAAATGGAAGAAACACCTCGCGCCGGATTTGGAATGCGTTCCGTTGGAATTGGCCGGACGGGGGACTCGCGCTGCGGAACGGTTCTACGAAGGAATGGAGGAAGCGTGCGAAGATGTGTTTCGCCTGTTGGAGGCGCGCATGGACGGGACTCCTTACGCTTTGTTCGGTCATTCCATGGGCGGAATGATCCTGTATGAAACCGCGCGATTAATTCGCGACCGGAATGCGCCCGCCCCGGTTAAGCTGGTTGTCTCCGGACGTCCGGCGCCGGAGACGCCGGACCCGGAAAGTCCGATCCACCATCTGCCGGACGGGGAATTTGCCGAGCGAATTTTGGAGATGGGCGCCACCTCGGAGGAAATTTTCGCCAGCAAGCCGCTGCGCGAGGTGTTCATGCCGATTTTAAGAGCGGATTTTCGCCTTGTAGAAACGTACAAGTATGAAGCGAAACCTCTATTGCCATGGGAGATCGCGGCAATCGCGGGGGAAGAGGAGAAGTGGACGGCCGCGGAGGTGGAGGGCTGGAGCAGGCATACGTCCGCGGATTGCCGCGTCGCGCGGCTGCCGGGCGGTCACTTCTACTGGCAGGACCGTCCCGAATCGCTGCGCGCTTTGTTTTCGTTGCTGCGGCGGGAATTGTTGGGCATCGCCGATGATCAAATCGACTTAATTGTAGAAGGAGGCGCGCGATGAAGCCGTTCACCCAATTGGCGGAAATGCTGGAAAGCGCGGCGGGTAGCGGGAAAGGCATCGTGTTTATCCATAAGAAATCGGAATCCCGGTTGACCTATCGACAATTGTACGAGGAAGGGCTGGCTTTGGCCGCCCGATTGCTGGACCAGGGCTGGCAGGCGAGGGAAGAGGTCGTCATCCGGATCGACGATCCGCGCGCGTTCGTCACGGCGTTCTGGGGCTGCTTGCTTGGGGGCTGGATTCCCGTCCCGGTGACGGCGGGAGGCAGCGAAGAAAGCCGGGCCAAGCTGCTGCAAGTATGGGAAACCTTGAACCGGCCAAGGCTGTTGGCGGACAGGGCCGGTCTGGCCGAGGCCGAAGAGACGATCGGGGCTGATCGGTTAAACGGCTCTTTGTACGCTCTTGAACTCGAACGATTGCAGCCGGAATCCGGCGGTAATCGGCCGAACGGACTGCCTTACCGCGCGGCGGCCGAAGAGCTCGCCTTCCTGCAATTTTCCTCCGGCTCGACCGGGGAGCCGAAGGGCGTCATGCTCACGCACGGCAATCTGCTGTCGAACATGGAAGCCATCGTCTCCCGCTCGGGGACGACGGCGGACGATTCTTCCTTAAGCTGGATGCCGCTGACCCACGACATGGGGCTGATCGGCTTCCATCTGGCCCCGATCTACGCCGGCATGGAGCAGTACCTGATGCAGCCGGCCCAGTTCATGCTTGACCCGATGCTGTGGTTATCCAAGGCGAACGAGCATCGGATTACCTCCATTGCTTCCCCCAATTTCGGCTATAAGCATTTTCTCGGCTGCTTTAAGCCCAAGGAGGCCGAGGGGTGGGATCTGAGCTGCATTCGGCTGATCTTTAACGGCGCGGAGCCGATCTCCGCGGAATGGGCCGACAAATTCGCGGCCGCATTGGCCCCGAGCGGCCTGCGCGCGGAAGCGATGTTCCCCGTATACGGCATGGCGGAAGCGACGCTGGCCGTCACCTTCCCGCCCGTCGGCGAGCCGCTCGTTCCCGTGCCGGTCGATCCGCGTAAGCTGGGCGTCGGCGACGAAGCCCGGTTTGCGAGGCGCGACGACGAGGCCGCGATCGTGTTCGTCGATGTCGGTTACCCGGTCGAGGATTGCGAGGTTTCCATACGCGACGATGCCGACGGGGAGCTGGCCGAAGGGTTGACGGGCCATATTCTCATTCGCGGGCTGAACGTCACGAGCGGCTACTACAACGCTCCGCAGCAGACGCGGCAAGCTTTCGCTCCCGGAGGATGGCTGCGGACGGGCGATCTCGGGTTCATGCGCGAGGGCAGGCTGGTCATTACGGGAAGATACAAGGACATCATCTTCGTCCGGGGGCAGAACGTCTACCCGCACGACCTGGAGAAACGCGTCGAGTCGATCGAAGGAATCGGATACGGCAAAGCGGCCGCCTGCGGCGCCCCGCACCCGGATTCGGGCGAGGAAGAGATCGTTGTCTTCGTCCAGCATCGGGGGAAGCTGGAGAAGTTCGTCCGGCTCGCGGATCAGGTCAAGCGCCGACTGGCCCGGGAAACCGGCTTCGACATCGGTCTCGTGCTGCCGATTCGGAATATTCCTCGAACGACAAGCGGTAAAATTCAGCGTTATAAGCTGGCCGACAGATTAAGGTCGGGAGAATGGGACGAAACGCTGCGCGAGCTGGCCGGGTTGATTCGCGCCGGTTCCTACGAAGAGGCCGCCGTCGCGCTGCCGGAGGACGATACGCCGGAGATGGCCAAGCTGAAGCGGCTGTGGCGGGAGGCGCTCGGCGCGGCGGACGTGCGGTCCGACGATCATTTTCAGGAGAGGGGAGGGAATTCGTTAAAGGCCGCCCTGCTGCTGGCGAGCATTCGGCAGCATTGGGGGATCGAGCTATCGCTCCGCGATCTGTTCGAATATGCGACGCCCAGGCTTCTGCTGGATAAAATTCGCCAGAGCGCGGGAGTGTTGCATCCAACGGATGCGCCGGAGCTGCCGGAGCTGTCCGCGCTTGACGGCGCGACAGCGGGAAGTTATCCGGCATCGGTCGCTCAGACGCGGATGGCCTTCGTCGACCAGGCCGAGGAAATCGGCTGCGCATATCAGATTCCCGTGGCGTTGGCGATCGAAGGGGCTTTGCGGCCGGATGCCGTGCGGTCCGCGATCGAACAGCTTATCCGGAGACACGCCGCGCTTCGCACCGCTTACCGTTGGGAGGAGGGCGAGCTCGTCCAACAAGTGTTTTCCGCGGAATCCGTCCGCTTTGAATTAAGCGTATTTCCCGCGCGAATGGAGCTTCCGGCCGACGCGGTTACGTTGGCGAACGCGGAAGCGAAAGCGATGCTGGCTCCTTTTGACCTCGGCCGGCCGTTTCCGATCAGAGCGGGGCTGTGGACGGACGGGGCGAACCGGCATGCGCTGCTGTTAAACGTTCATCACATCGCCTCCGACGGAATCGGGATGAACGTGCTGATGCAGGAGTTTTCCGCCTTGTTGAACGGAGAGGTTCTACCTTCTCCGGGCAAGCCGTATGCCGCCTTCTCCGAGTGGGAGCGGCATCGCCGGGACGCGAGGCCGGACAGCGAGGCGTATTGGCGCAAGGAGCTGGAGCTTCCGGCCCCGCCTCTCGATTGGCCGGACGCCGCGGTCAGACCGGACAAACGAAGCTTCCGCGGAGGCACGGTCCGTCTGGAGCTTCCCTCCGAGCTCATGCGAAGGTGGCGGAAGCCGCTTCAGCAGAGCAATCGCACGGTCGCTTCCCTGCTGCTGGCCCTTCATTCCGCGATTGTCGGCCGGTTCAGCGGGTCCCGAAGCTTCTCGGTCGGAATTTTGCTTGCGGGAAGAACACATCCCGAGACGCTGAATATGGTCGGGATGTTCAACAATTACGTTCCCGTAGGGATGACTGTCGACGGGGCTTTGAATTTTCATGAGCTGTGGGGTCGCACGGGAGATCAACTGTGGGATGCGTTAAGTCATGCGGACGTTCCCTATGAGCAATTAATAGAATGGTCCGGCCGGGGCGTCGACCGGTCCCGCAATCCGCTATTCGACACGATGCTTGTCTACCATAACCAAGCCCAGCAATCCCGCGCAAGCTTTCAAGCGGCGGGCTGCCGCTTCGAGCAGGTTCCGGTGGAGACGGGAACGGCGAAGCTCGATTTGAAGCTGGACGTCTACCCCGAGCCGACGGGATCGCTTTCCTGCGTATGGGAGTATAACGACGAGCTTTTCCGCCGGGAGACGGTGGAACGGATGGCGCGGCATTTCCTGCGGTTGGCGGAGCAGGCGCTGAGCGAACCGGAGCGGGCACTGAACGACATTAGCCTGCTGAGCGAGGCAGAACGGCGTCAGGTGACGGAGACGTTTAACGCGACGGAAGCTCCGTTCCCGGCCGAACTGACCTTGCCGGAGCTGTTCCGGCGTCAAGCCGGGCGGACGCCGGACCGGATCGCCGCCGTGTTCGAGGCCGAGCGGCTGACGTACCGCGAGCTGGAGGCGCGGGCGAACTGTATCGCCCGGCGGCTGCTGGCGCGCGGACTTCGCTCGGGCGAGCCTGTCGGTCTCATGACCGAGCGTTCTCCGGCGATGCTTGCCGGGGTGCTCGGCATCTTGCAGGCAGGCGGCGCGTATGTGCCGCTGCCGCCGGATTTCCCAGCGGAGCGGCTGCGGTATATGGCCGACAACGCGGGCATTCGGATGGTCTGCGCGCAGGCGAGCGGGTTGGAGGCTGCGGCGGAGGCTTGTCCGGGCGCGGAGCTGGTCGATCTGGACGGTGCGGCGGAGAATGGGGAGTCTTTGGCGGCAGCGCCGAGGGGGATTTCTGCGGCAGATCCGGGAGCGTCTTTGGCGGCGGAGCCTTATGGAGCGCCTGATGTCGCCGTCTCTCCCGAGCAGACCGCCTATATTCTGTACACGTCCGGCTCCACGGGACGGCCGAAAGGCGTCATGATCCGGCACCGTTCCGTGATGAATCGGATTCACTGGATGCAGCGGACGTATTCGCTCGGCGAGCAGGACGTCATTCTGCAGAAAACGCCGTACAGCTTCGACGTGTCCGTATGGGAGCTGTTCTGGTGGATGCTGTCGGGCTCCAGCGCGGCCTTTCTCGCCCCGGGGGCGGAGAAGGACCCGGGACAGCTGATGAAAGCTATTGCAGCAAACCGCGTGACGACGATGCATTTTGTGCCGTCGATGCTGGCGGCGTTCCTGGAAGCGGCGCAGGGCGAGCAGCCGGAGGCGCTGCGGGAGAAGCTGGGAACGCTGCGATGCGTGTTCGCCAGCGGCGAAGCGCTGCACAAGGCGCACGTGGACAAGTTCTACGCGCTGATTCGCCGGGCCGGTCTGAGCGGAACGAAGCTGGTAAACCTGTACGGACCGACGGAAGCGACGGTGGACGTGACGGCTTACGAGTGCGAGCCGGACAGCGAGCTGGAGTACGTGCCGATCGGGAAGCCAATCGACAACACGGCGATCTACATCGTCGGCGAAGGGGATCAGGCGCAGCCGATCGGGGTGCCGGGAGAGCTGTGCATCGCAGGCGTGCAGCTGGCGTCGGGGTATGCGAACCAGCCAGAGCTGACGGCGGAGCGGTTTGTGGCCAACCCGTTCGTACCGGGGACGCGGATGTACCGGACGGGCGACAGAGCCCGCTGGACGACAGACGGACAGATCGAATATTTGGGCCGAATCGACGACCAGGTGAAAATCCGGGGCTACCGGATCGAGCTAGGGGAAATCGAGCGAACGCTGCTGGGGCACGAGGCGGTATCGGAGGCGGCGGTGACGACAGCGGACGACGGAACGGGAGGCAAACGCCTCGTTGCCTACATCGTGGCAGATCGCCTCTGCACGTCGGGAGAGCTGCGCAAGCATTGCGGGGAGCGGCTGCCGGACTATATGATTCCGGCGCTGTTCGCGCAGTTGGAGCGAATGCCGCTGACGGCAAGCGGAAAGGCGGACCGGAAGGCGCTGCCGGCGCCGGAGGCGGAGATGGAGACGGGAGTGACGTACGCCGCGCCGAGTACGGAGACGGAGCAACGACTGGTTAGGTTATGGGAGGAGCTTCTGCAGCGGGAGCAAGTCGGCATCGACGACGATTTTTTCGCCATCGGCGGGCATTCGCTGAAGGCTGCGATGCTGGCGGCCCGTCTGCATAAGGAATTTGGCCTTCGCCTGGCCATGCGGGATATTTTCCGATATCCGACCTTGCGGGCGTTGGCGCGATACATGGAACAAGCCGCTGCCGCGGGTGGGGACGACAAATATGAACGGATTCCGCGCGTCGCCCATCAAGCGCGCTATTCGTTGTCCTCGGCGCAAAACCGGTTGTTCGTGCTGCAAGCGATGGATGCGCAAAGCACCGCTTACCACCTGCCGACGGCGATTCGCATTGCCGGTCCGCTTGACCGGGCGAAGCTGCTCCTGGCCGTACGAACGCTGTCGGAGCGCCATGAGACGCTGCGCACGTCGTTCGAGTGGAGCGACGGAATACCGACGCAGCGCATTGCCGGCGAGCCGATCGCGGAGATCGAATATGAGGTCGAGCCCGCGGCCGATGCGGACGCTTGTCTGCGCGAATTCGTCAGGCCGTTCGACTTGAGCGAATCCCCGCTGTTAAGGGTAAAGCTCGTTCGCAGATCGGAGCAGGACCATCTGCTGCTGATGGATATGCATCATCTGATTGCGGACGGCGTGTCGACGGCCGCGCTTGCGGAGCAATTCGTTCGGCTGTACGAGGGAGAGCGGCTGGCAGCGCTCCCGGTCCAATATAAAGATTATGCGGCATGGCAGACCGAGTGGCTCGGATCGGAGGAGTGCCGATCGCAGGAGCGTTATTGGCTTGAACAGCTGTCGGGAGCCGTCCCGACGCTGGATTTGCCGACGGATTACGCGCGCCCCGCGCGGCTGGATTACGAGGGGGATTCGCTTACCGTTACCCTTGACGCGGAAAGGACCCGCGAGCTCAAGGAGTTGAGCTCGCGAACGGGCGCAACGCTGTATATGGCTTTGCTCGGACTTTTCGCGACTTTGCTGCAGCGGTATTCCGGTCAACCGGAAATCTGGATCGGTTCCCCGACAGCCGGAAGGCCGCACGCGGATCTGGCCGATCTGGTCGGCATGTTCGTCAATACGGTCGTTCTGCGCAACCGGTTCGACGGCTCCCGAACGTTCGTGGAATTGCTGGAAAACGTAAAGGGAACTGTCATCGGGGCCTTGGACCACGAGCGTTACCCGTTCGAGGAACTGGTCGACAAGCTGGGCGTGCGCCGCGACACAAGCCGCAATCCGCTGTTCGACGCGATGTTCATCCTGCAGAACACGGGGGTCGGCGAGGTCGGCACGGCCGAGACGCGATTCGAACCGCTCGATCCGCGCAGAACGACGGCGAAGTTCGATCTGACGCTGGAGGTCGCGGAAAGGAACGGCGTTCTGGCCTGCTGCTTCGAGTATCGTACGTCCCTGTTCCGTCGGGAGACGGTGGAACGGATGGCGCGGCATTTCCTGCGGTTGGCGGAACAGGTCGCCGATGAACCGGAGCGGGCGCTAAACGATATCAGCCTGCTGAGCGAAGAAGAACGGCGGCAGGTGACGGAGACGTTTAATGCGACGGAAGCTCCGTTCCCGGCCGAGCTGACTTTGCCGGAGCTGTTCCGGCGTCAAGCCGGGCGAACGCCGGACCGGATCGCCGCCGTGTTCGAGGCCGAGCGGCTGACGTACCGCGAGCTGGAGGCGCGGGCGAACCGCGTCGCCCGGCGGTTGCTGGCGCGCGGACTTCGCTCGGGCGAGCCGGTCGGTCTGATGACCGAGCGTTCGCCGGCGATGCTCGCCGGGGTGCTCGGCATCTTGCAGGCCGGCGGCGCGTACGTGCCGCTGCCGCCGGATTTCCCGGCGGAGCGGCTGCGGTATATGGCCGACAACGCGGGCATTCGGATGGTCTGCGCGCAGGCGAGCGGGTTGGATGCCGCGGCGGAAGCTTGTCCGGGCGCGGAGTTGGTTGATTTGGACGAATACCAGAAGCCAGCCGATACAGTGGAGAATGGGGAGATTTCTGCGGCAGATCCGGGAGCGTCTTTGGCGGCGGAGCCGGACGGAGCGCCTGATATCGCCGTCTCTCCCGAGCAGACCGCCTATATCCTGTACACGTCCGGCTCCACGGGAAGGCCGAAAGGCGTTATGATCCGGCACCGTTCCGTGATGAATCGGATTCACTGGATGCAGCGGACGTATTTGCTTGGCGAGCAGGATGTCATCCTGCAGAAAACGCCGTACAGCTTCGACGTGTCCGTATGGGAGCTGTTCTGGTGGATGCTGTCCGGTTCCAGCGCAGCTTTCCTCGCACTGGGA
Source organism: Cohnella sp. LGH (assembly GCF_017671885.1). Classification (NCBI taxonomy): domain Bacteria; kingdom Bacillati; phylum Bacillota; class Bacilli; order Caryophanales; family Paenibacillaceae; genus Cohnella; species Cohnella sp. LGH. The sequence continues at coordinate 4,535,453 of NZ_CP072117.1, read as the reverse complement.
GCGGAGAAGGATCCGGGACGACTGCTCGAAGCTATTGCAGCAAACCGCGTGACGACGATGCATTTCGTGCCGTCGATGCTGGCGGCGTTCCTGGAAGCGGCGCAGGGCGAGCAGCCGGAGGCGCTGCGGGAGAAGCTGGGAACGCTGCGATATGTTTTTGCCAGCGGAGAAGCGCTGCATAAGGTGCACGTCGACAAGTTCTACGCGCTGATTCGCCGGGCCGGTCTGAGCGGAACGAAGCTGGTGAACCTGTATGGCCCGACGGAAGCGACGGTGGACGTGACGGCTTACGAGTGCGAGCCGGACAGCGAGCTGGAGTACGTGCCGATCGGGAAGCCAATCGACAACACGGCGATCTACATCGTCGGCGAAGACGATCAGGCGCAGCCGATCGGTGTGCCGGGAGAGCTGTGCATCGCAGGCGTGCAGCTGGCGTCGGGGTATGCGAACCAGCCGGAGCTGACGACGGAGCGGTTTGTGGCCAACCCGTTCGTACCGGGAACCCGGATGTACCGGACGGGCGACAGAGCCCGCTGGACGGCAGACGGACAGATCGAATATTTGGGCCGCATCGACGACCAGGTGAAAATCCGGGGCTATCGGATCGAGCTGGGGGAAATCGAGCGAACGCTGCTGGGGCATGAGGCGGTATCGGAGGCGGCGGTGACGGTGGCGAACGACGGAACGGGAGGTCAACGCCTTGTTGCCTACATCGTAGCGGATCGCCCCTGCACGTCGGGAGAGCTGCGCAAGCATTGCGGGGAGCGGCTGCCGGACTATATGATTCCGGCGCTGTTCGCGCAGTTGGAGCGAATGCCGCTGACGGCAAGCGGAAAGGCGGACCGGAAGGCGCTGCCGGCGCCGGAGGCGGAGATGGAGACGGGGGTGGCATACGCCGCGCCGACCACGGAGACGGAACAGCGAGTGGCCGCGATGTGGGCGGAATTGCTGCAGCGGGAGCAAGTCGGCGTCGACGACAACTTTTTCGAGCTGGGCGGAAATTCGCTGCTGCTGCTTCGCATGCACAAGGAGCTTGAGACCGTCTATCCCGGCTTGTTGACGGTAGCCGATCTGTTCGCCTATCCGACCGTGTCGAAGCTGGCCGGCAAACTTTCCGAAGACGCTTCGGCCCCGACGACCGTTCCCGTCGTGCCTATTCGGGTTCCCGAACGGGCAAGACCGCTCGACCGGCACGCGCGGCAGGGAGACTTGCTGCGATTGCCGCTGCACAGCCAGACCGTACGGCATTTGGAACGGATCGGCGAGCTGGAGGATGCGGATCCGGAGCTTGGGGCTATCGCGATCTGGGCCGTCCTGCTCGCGCAAGCGTTCCGTCAACCCCGGTACGACATGCTGCTGTGCGGCATGAGCGGCGGCGCGGGCATTGCGGCGGTCGATCTGGCCGCGGCGAAGGGATACCCGGAGCTGCTGCGATCCATTCGCGAGACGCGGCTTCAAGCCGCGCCTCCTTACCCGGCTCTTGTCAAACCGGAAGGCGAGACCGCGGCGATTGTGCCGCTGTACCGTGGGAGCTATTCGGCCGCTGCGCCCGAGCCGTGGCTGACCGCGGCGGATTTGACGATCGGGTTAAGCGGAGCAGGCGCGGAGAAGACGCTGCTGGCCGAATACGACGCGGGCAAGATCGACAAAGAAAAGGTGAAGGAGCTGCTGCAATCGTTCCCGATCTGGTGCCGGCGGATGGCCGTCGAAGCGCAGGCCAAGGAACAGACCGCTGCGGCGGGCGTCCGGGAAAGGAGAGAATGAAAATGACGAAGGTCGGTTTGCTGTTTCCGGGACAAGGCTCGCAATATGTCGGCATGGCCAAAACGCTGACGGAGCGGCACGCTGCGGCGAGAAGGACGTTCGAGGAAGCCGGGGACTGCCTCGGCTGGGACGTTCTGCGGTTATGCCTGGAAGGGGACATCGCTGCGCTCACGGCGACCGCCAATGCCCAGCCGGCGATTCTGACCCACAGCGTCGCGGCTTACCGGGTGTGGACGGAGCTTTACGGAGATCGGCCTGTCGTCGGCGGCGGGCACAGCCTGGGGGAATTTTCCGCGCTTGCGTGCAGCGGCGTCCTAAGCTTCGCGGATGCCGTCCGGATCGTCCGGCATCGGGGGGAATTGATGCAGGCCGCGGACGGAACGGCGGACGGAGGCATGGCCGCGATCAGCGGGATGGACGACGACAGGCTGGAGCGGCTGCTGGAGGAAATTCGGAGCGAGGGCGCAATTCTGGTCGTCGCGGGCGTCAATTCGGCTCATCAACGGGTCGTATCCGGGCATCGCACGGCGCTGGAGCGATTGGCCCGCCGGATCGAAGGGCTTGCGGCCAAATATACGCCTCTGAACGTCGGCGCAGCCTTCCATAGTCCGTTCATGGCGGACGCCGCCGCGCAATTCAGGATCCGGTTGGAAGACTGCGTCTATGGCGCCCCCAGTTGGCCTGTCCTGTCCAACGTAACCGGAACGCCGCACGTGGACGAAGGCGGCGAGGTTTCTTACATCGAACGGCTGACGCTTCAGATGACCCGGCCCGTGCAATGGGTCGCCTGCATGGAGACGATGCGGGCTTACGAAGTGGAGCAAACCGTGGAGCTGGGACCGGGCTCGGTGCTCACCCGGCTGTGGCAATCTTTTCGGCCCGCCGGAGATTCGGAATATTCCGACGACCCGCGTTTGCTCGCGCAATCGCGCGCCGCCGATATTCCGGGAACGGCGCATACGTCGCGCGGAGACGCAGGCTTGGCCGATTTTCTCCCCCGATGCCTTGGAATCGCCGTAGCTACCCGCAATAACCGCACGGATGCGGAAGCCTATCGGACAGGGGTACTCGAGCCTTATCGCGCGGTGGAGCGGCTGGTTGCGGCTAACCGGGAGAGCGGAGAGCCGCCTTCGGAGGACCAGCTGCGCCAAGGCTGGGACATGCTGCTGAGCGTGTTCGAGACGAAAGGCACGGAAGCTTCCGAAAGACGCATGAGACTAACGACGCTTATTAAAGAAACGGGCACGGACAACCTGTTCTCAGTGCCGAAACCAAATGAGGGAGGGTTTGCGTCATGAAAGCCAAAGCATTAACCGTCGCGCGTTCGATCGCGCATATCGCCGTTTATTTGTTCACGTTCTGGCTGGTCTCGGTCCTGCACGAAACGCTCTTGCTGCAAAATTTCCCCGATTACCGGGCGTTTATGGAACGAAATATTCCGATTTTCCTTTGCATCGTATTCGGCATGGCATTCCTGTTGTTTTTAGGGATCTCCAAGCTGCAGAAGGTGCTGTCCAAAGGGAAAATTCCCGGAATTATCCGTACGGCCAACTTCGCTCCGCTGCCGATGAACGAGTGGTACAAGCTTGCGCTGATGGCTCTCGGAGGGGCGCTGCTGTTCCTCGCGGTGATGAACCTGTCGGGCGTACGCGGCAATACGCAGGACTTCGAGGATTACATCAACGTATTCGGCACGGCGGAATCCTTCGTCTACGTAATTCTCGGCGTCGGGTTTTTCGCCGTCGTATTCGAAGAGCTGCTGTTCCGGGGCATCGTCTTTAACGCCTTCCGCAAAGCGATGCCCGTCTGGCTGGCGGTGACGCTCACGTCGCTTATTTATAGTTATTTTCAGCCCTCGTTCTGGATTAGCGTCACTTCTTTTTTCCTCAGCGTGCTGTACTGTCTCGTCTATATTCGGTTGGGCTCGATCTGGGGCTCGATCGGGATCGGCGCTATCGTGAACTGCTTGATCATGATCACGGACAAGACCGGGCTGGCGGATGCGTTCGCCAACTTGCCGGACGTTCTGCTGCTTCTGTTCGCGGCGGCGGGCCTGCTGCTGATCGTCGGAACGCTGCTCTGGATGTGGCAGGGCGCGGCGGCGATGAAAAAGTACGGGGTGATGGCCGGCAATCTGGCCGTGTACGTCGGCATTTATTACGGATTGCTGCAGGTGCTGGTCACGATCTGGGAGCAGGCCGTGCTGCCGAAATATCCAAGCCTGGCCTCCCATGGCATTATCGGGCTGTATACGAACGCGATTCTGGCGATGCCGCTCTACTATTTCGTGCTCAAGATTTTCTATAAAAAAGATTTGATCGCGCTGGCGCAATTCCGCAAAGCAAGCGCCAAAGTTCACGTGCTGAATCTGCTGCTCGCCGTCTGCATGGCCGTATGGGTAATGACGCTGTTCAGCATCCCGGAAGTGATCAAGGCCGCTCCCGGCTTCGAAAATATCGTCGGCTTTTTTCTCGCGCACAACGCCTGGGTGTTTTTCTCCTTTTTCGTCATCAATTCGGTGTACAAGGAAATTTTATTCCGCGCCCTGATCTTCAACGAGTTAAAAAGAGCGCTGCCGCTGCCGATTGCGATGATCGTTACGGGGATTTTGTACGGCATTCTGTTTTTCTCGGGCGATATTCCGTTGATGCTGTACGGCACGGCGGGAGCGGTTATTTTCGGCCTGCTCTACGTCTGGTATCGGTCGATTCTGCTTACGATCATCAATGAATTCGTTCTGTTCTCCGCGTATTACATCATCCGCCACAGCGGAGGAATTCCGGAAGGGGCGATCCAGTATTCGCTGCTGGTCATCAGCTCGATCGCCATCCTTGCGCTTCTGTACGGGCTGTGGAAGAGCAAAACCTCCTCCTCCGTCGTTCGCCGACCGCAGGAATCCGCCGGAGTCGAGGCCATGTAAGGACGAACAGTCCAGGGACGGAAAAGAAAGCAAAGGAGCGAGCGATATGGCGATGGAAAAAGCATGGTGGGAAGCGGAGGAGGAAGAGGAGCTGCCGATTGCGGTGGAGGAAACCTCCAACCGCGATATCGCGATTATCGGAATGGCCGTCCGGCTTCCGGAGGCCGAGGACGCCGATTCTCTATGGGATAAAATCGCAACGCGATATGACGCCGTAGGTCCGTTCCCCGAACAGCGCCGGAAGGACGTCGAGTCGCTGCTGGCCGGAACGAAGCTTCCGGGCGGCAAAATCTCGTATTACGACGGGGCTTATTTAAGCGAAATCGACCGATTCGACTATCGCTTCTTCCGCTTGTCGCCGAAGGAAGCGGCGCTTATGAGCCCGAATCAGCGTCTGTGGCTGGAGGTCGCATGGAACGCCATCGAGGATGCGGGCTATGGCGGGGGCAAGCTTGCGGGCAGCTCGACCGGGGTCTATCTGGGCTACAACGGCGACGCGTTCCACGACTACAAGCGGCTGATCGCAGAGCGGAAGCCCGAGTCCTTGTCCCTCGCGATTCCCGGCAATTTGTCCTCGATCGCGGCGGGCCGGATTTCGTATTTGCTGGACTTCAAAGGCCCGAGCCTGACCGTCGATACGGCCTGCTCCTCCTCGCTGGTGGCGCTTCACCTGGCTATTCAGGCGCTAAGGACGGGGGAGTGCGAGCAAGCACTCGTCGGCGGGGTCAAAACCTATTTGCTGCCCGTCGATCTCGGCATCAAAATCGGAATCGAATCTCCGGATTTCCGCGCGCGCACATTCGACGACGGCTCCGCGGGAACCGGGGGCGGCGAAGGCGCGGGCGCCGTACTGCTCAAGCCGCTGGGCAAGGCGATCCGCGACAAGGACGCCGTCTATGCGGTCATCAAAGGGAGCGCGATTAATCAGGACGGCGCTTCGATCGGCATTACGGCGCCCAACGGACGGGCGCAGGAGGAAGCGATCGTGAAGGCCTGGCAGGACGCCGGAGTCGATCCGGCCACGATCGGTTATATCGAAGCGCACGGTACGGGGACCAAGCTCGGCGATCCGATCGAGATCGGAGGAATTACGCAGGCGTTCCGGCGATTTACAGATCGCCGTCAATTTTGCGCGATCGGCTCGATCAAGACGAACTTCGGGCATCTGGATACGGCGGCGGGAATTGTCGGGTTAATCAAGGCGGCGCTTGCGCTTCGCTATCGCCAATTGCCTCCGATGCTGCACTTCCGCGAACCGAACCGCGAAATCCCGTTCGCGGATTCTCCGGTATACGTAAGCGATGTGCTCCGACCGTGGCCGGAGGAGGGCGGCGAGCCTTTGCGGGCCGGAGTCAGTTCGTTCGGGATGAGCGGCACGAACGCCCATGTCGTGCTCGAAGAGGCGCCGCGATCGGCGGATGCGGCGCGAGCGGGGGACGGCGGGATGCAACCCCTGACGCTGTCGGCGAAAAGTCCGACGGCGCTGCGGGCGATCGCCGCGAGCTATCGCGAATATGCCGAGCGATGCGCGGATGACGAGGCGGAAACGGGCGATTTCTGCTATACGGCGAATACGGGGAGGGGACATTACGAATTCAGAGCGGCCTTAACGGTTCGATCGACAGGAGAACTGAGGGACAAGCTGCTGCGTCTTGAAGGCGAACTGGCTAAAGGCGCGGAAGAGAAAGACAGCGCGCATTGGAAGGAACCCGGCGAGCTGAAGGACGAGAATGGGCTTGCGATGGGGATATGGCTGGGGAAGGCCGATTTCGCGGCGGCGATCGAAGGCGTCAAGATTGCCGCGCACCTCTCGGATAGCGGGCCGGAAGCGCTTTGCTCGGCATACGCCAAAGGAGGGAATCCGGATTGGGAGGCGTATTATCGCGAGCGCGACGTCCGGAAAATCCATATTCCCGCTTACCGCTTCGACAGGACGCGCTGTTGGCTGGAGGAAACGGAAGCCTCCCGTTCGGACTACGCCTACCCGTTCGGAACCGCCGCGGCTGTCGAACCCGGCCGAGCGCCGGCGGCGACCAAAGGCGTTGCTCTGAAGGGACGGGATAACGGCCTGTATACGAAGACAGAGCAGACGGTGGCCGACGCCTGGGGACGCGGATTGGGCTTCTCCGCCTTGGACGTGAACGAGCATTATTACGAGCTGGGAGGCGATTCGATTCTCGCTCTGACGATCGTCGACGATTTGAGCAGGCAAACGGGGCGCGAGATCGGCGTGGCTGACCTGCTCGGTTATCCGACCGTTCAAGCGTTGGCCGCGCAGCTGGAACAGATCGGCCTTCCATCGAATGGCAGTACCGCGGAGACGAAGGAGACGGCTCCAGCGGAGGATCGCGAGTTTGCGCTGTCCAGAGCGCAGTTGCGCATTTTTCTTGGCGCGCAGCTTCCCGGCGCGGAGCGGCATCACCATATGCCGATGGCCTATATCGTGGAAGGCCAGCTGGACGTCGCCCGGCTGGAAGAAGCGTTCCGGACGCTGGCGGAGCGGCATGAAAGCCTGCGTACGACGTTCGACTGGTCGGAGGCCGGGGAGCCTCGCCAGATCGTCTATTCTGCTCCGGTCATAAGGGTAGAGACGGAGACGCTTGGCGGGGAGGAGGAGTGGCCATCTTATGCCTCGTCCTTCGTACGCCCGTTCGAGCTGTCCCGCTTGCCGTTGTTAAGGGTCGGTCTGGCAAGCGTCTCCGCCGAACGGCATTTGCTGATGCTCGATTCCCATCACCTGATCGCCGACGGCTCGTCGCTCGCCCTGCTGCTTCAAGAGATGCAGGCGCTGTACGGGGGCGCTTCGCTGCCGCCGAAAGAAGGAGACTACCGGAGCTACGTCGCTTGGCAGCAAGAGCGGAGCGGCAGCCCGGATTGGCAGGCGCAGCGGGCCTATTGGCTGGACAACGTGCTGGCCTCGCCCGCCGCTCCGCTGCGGCTGCCGCTTGACGAAGCGCGGCCGGAAACGCGTTCCGGCGAAGGGCGATCCTATCGGTTTACGGTATCTCGCCGGCTGACGGAGGATTTGCAGCGTCTGGCCAAGCGGCGGCAGGTGTCGCTGCACACCGTGCTCTATGCGATCTACGCCGTCCTGATGCAGCGGTATACCGGGCAGGAGGATCTCATCATCGGATCGCTCGTGAACGGCAGAGAACGGCCCGAATTTCGGCAGTTGGTCGGCGTCATGATCAACTTCCTGCCCGTCCGGGTGACCGTGCCGGAAGCTCTGGACATGAACGGCCTGCTCGATCGGGTGGAGAAGCTCACCCGGGACGCCTACGCGAACGGGCAGTTTCCTTTCGACGAGATGGTCGAGGCGGCCGCGGCGCGGGGAGACCGTTCCCGCAACCCGCTCTACGATACGATGCTAGTTTTCCACAATCATGCCGCGGGAAGCGACCGGCTGCAAGCCGGCGGTCTTGTTTTTCGCGAGTATGGATTGGTGAAAACGACCTCGGCGTTGGACGTCAAGCTGGACCTGTTCCCCGGGGCGGAGGGCGAATTAAGCGGCCTGTTCGAATACGACTCGATCCTGTTCCGGGAAGAGACGATTGCCCGAATGGCCGGGCATTTTATGGCCATAGCCGAATGGGCGGCAAGCGGAAAAGGCGGCACAATAGGCGAATTGACGCTGTTCGAGCCGGAGGAGGAAGCCGAGCTGGAGCGCCGGAGAGCGCTTAACGACAGCGCGCGGTCGGCTGCGCCCGAGCGGTCAGTCGAAGTGCGGATCGCTTCCACGTTCACCTCGGAGCCGATTGCGGGTACGATCCGCCACTGGCTTGAAGCGTTCGGCAACCGGGCGCAAGTCACGTTCGCTCCGTACAATCAAGTTTTCCAATACGTGATGGAAAATCGCGAGGGATCGTCCGGCCAAACCGGCGTTACCGTGCTGCTGATTCGCCCCGAGGATTGGCTGTCCCCGGGCGCGGCGGCCGCGGAAGCCCGATTGTCCGAACTGGAGTCGGAGCTGGAGAAGCTGCTGCTCCTGCTAGACGCCCGGGACGGCGGCGAAGCTTATTTCATCGGATTGCTGCCGTTCTCCGCGGACTGCCCGCTGCGCGGGCTGCCCGAGTCGGCGGGGCAGGCGTTCCGGGAACGCTGGAATGCGCGGATCGCGCTTGCCGCGAACCATGTCTCGGCGCTGGACTTCTCAGCGGCCGCCGAGCGTTACCGCGTGGAGGAGATCGAAGACAGGATCGCGAACGAGGAGGGGCAAATTCCGTACACGCCGGAATATTTCGCGGCGATCGGCACGGAGACGGCGCGGGCGTTGGCCGGATGGCTGCAAAGTCCGTTTAAGGTCATTGTCGTCGACGCGGACAATACGCTGTGGCGCGGAATTGCCGGCGAGGACGGAGCGGCGGGAGTGCGGGTTACGCCGGCGTTCGCGGCCTGGCAGCGGCTGCTGCTTCGCAAGCGAAGCGAAGGGATGCTGCTGGCGCTCTGCAGCAAAAACGACGAGCCCGACGTATGGGACGTATTCGAGCGCAGCGCGGACATGATTTTGCAGAAGGAGCATTTCGCCGCATGGAGAATCAATTGGCAGCCGAAGTCCGACAATCTTCGCGAGCTGGCGGAGGAGCTGAATCTGGGGCTGGACAGCCTGATTTTCGTCGACGACAACGCGGCGGAATGTCTGGAGGTCGCGACCCGGCTGCCGGAAGTGCTGACGTTAAGATTGCCCAGGGAAGAGACGATGACGGATTTCCTCGATCACGTATGGGCCTGGGATCGTCATCGGGTCACGGAAGAGGACCGCAAGCGGGCAAGCAGCTACGATGCCGAGCGGCAGCGCAAGGAGGCGGCCAACCGGCCGGGCGCAACGCTGGAGGATTACCTGCGCGAATTGCGCATAAAAGTCAGCTTCCGCCCGTTATCCCCCGAGGAGGCGGAGCGGGCGGCGCAGCTGTCGGCCAGAACGAATCAGTTCAACCTGAACGGGATTCGCCGCTCGGCCGCCGAGATTCGCCGCGGATTGGCGCTGGCGGCGGAATGCCATTGGATCGTGGAAGCCGCCGACCGGTTCGGGGATTACGGAAGAATCGGTTACGTCTCCGGCCTTGTACGCGAGGAGACGCTGGAAATTCATACGTTCCTGCTCAGCTGCCGGGTGCTCGGCCGCGGCGTCGAGCAGACGATATGCGCCGGATTAAAGAGGTTCGCGTCGGCCCGGGGCTGTACGAAGCTGTCGGCCAAATTTCGCCGCACGGCGAAAAACCGCCCCTTCGAACAATTTCTCGAGCAGGCGGGCTGGCTCGGAGCCGGGGATAGCCATCGGGAAGAGGTAGACTGCTTATTATACTTGCATCAGATTTCCGAGGCGCCTTCTCACGTCATCTTCTATGACGGCGAGCCGTACGAACCGGAAGAAGCGATCGAATTGACGGCGGCTTCCGTAGAAGCGCCGAGGGCGGAGACGCTCGAGTCCGACCGCTTGTACGTTGAAGAGCCTTCGAGCATAAGCGACCGCAGCGATTGGGCGCTCCCGAACGAACGCGAGGAGGCTTTGCTTCATCGGGCTTATTTGCTGCCGCTGCGCTTCCCGGACGCCTCCGGCATTGTCGCGATGGCGAAAGGAAGGGGACCCGGAGCCGTCGCGGACGCAAGGGACTTGTACGCGCCGCCGGTCGGCGAAACGGAATCCGCGGTCGCGGCGCTATGGGAGAAGCTGCTTGGAGGCGGGCCTTACGGCCGCGAAACTCATTTCTTCGACGCCGGGGGAGATTCTCTACAAGCCGCTTCGCTCGTCTCGCTGATCGTGCGGACGTTCGGCGTTCGCCTGACGCTGGTCGATCTGTTCGATCATCCCCGGCTAAGGCAGATGGCGGCGCTCGTAGACGGCGCGGGAACGACGCGAATTCCGCCCGTGCCGGCAAGAGGCATTCCGCGGGCGGAATTCGCCGAACAGTATCCGGTATCGCCCGCGCAAAGAAGAATGTATTTTTTGCAGCTCTTCGAGCCGAACGGGACGGCTTACCAGATTCCGTCGGCGCTTCGGTTGAACGGGAAGCTGGATCGGGAGCGGCTGATGCAAGCCATCGCCAATCTGACAGACCGGCACGAGGCGCTCAGAACCTCGTTCGAGCTGGCGGAAGGGGAGCCTTTTCAGAGAATACATCGCGAGGTCGCGCAAGAGATGGAAGATCGCGAGGTTCGCGAAGGCAGAGAAGCGCTCGAGGAGGAGCTGCGCGCGTTCGTTAGGCCCTTCGACTTGAGCCGTGCGCCGTTGTTTCGGGTCGGCTTGCTCCGGGAAGCCGAGGATCGTCACGTGCTGATCTTCGATATTCATCATATTATCGCGGACGGAGTAGCGGTAAACGTGCTTACGGACGATCTGATGGCGTTGTACGAAGGACGAGAGCTCCCTGACCAACCGATTCAGTATAAAGATTACGCGATGTGGCAGAGAACGGAACTCGAGGCCGCCAGGCTGGCGAAACAAGCGGATCGGTGGGCCGAACGATTCGAGGCCGCCGTTCCGAAGCTGGAGCTGCCCGCCGATTACGCTCGTCCGGCCGTAAAAGGCACGCAAGGCGCCCAGACGGTTGCGTATCTGGATGCGGCACGGACGGAAAGCTTGAAACGCCTGAGCCAAAGCGCGAATTCGACGCTATTCATGGTTCTGCTGTCCGCCTATGCGTTATGGCTGTCCAAGCTGTCCGGGCAGGCAAGCGTTGTCGTAGGCACGCCGGTGGCGGGAAGAAATCATCCCGACGCCGAGAGGCTGGTCGGCGTATTCGTGAACCCGCTGCCGATCCGGATTTCTTCCGATGGGCAATGGACGTTCGAACGGCTGCTGGCGGCCGTCAAGGAAGAAGTGCTGGGGACGCTGGACCGGCAGGAAGCGCAGTTCGAGGAAATCGTGGAACGATTGCAGCCGGAGCGGGATCTCGGCCGCAACCCGCTGTTCGACGCCATGTTCTCGATGCTGAATATGGCCCATGCCGATTTTGGCGCGACGGACCTGATCGTAGAGCCGTTAGTCGTCGATTACGGAGTTTCGCAGTTCGATGTCGGTCTCTATGCCATGGAGGAAAAGGGCGGGGTAACCTTCATCGTCCAATACGCCACGGGTCTGTTCCGGGAGGAGACGATGCGGCTATGGGCGGACGGCTTCATCGCGCTGCTGGAACGGATCGCAGAGAACCCGCAGGCGGAGTTGTCCCGCATCGGTCTGCTGCGCGAGGCGGAACGGCGGCGGGTGACGGAGACGTTTAACGCGACGGAAGCTCCGTTCCCGGCCGAACTGACCTTGCCGGAGCTGTTCCGGCGTCAAGCCGGGCGGACGCCGGACCGGATCGCCGCCGTGTTCGAGGCCGAGCGGCTGACGTACCGCGAGCTGGAGGCGCGGGCGAACTGTATCGCCCGGCGGCTGCTGGCGCGCGGACTTCGCTCGGGCGAGCCTGTCGGTCTCATGACCGAGCGTTCTCCGGCGATGCTTGCCGGGGTGCTCGGCATCTTGCAGGCAGGCGGCGCGTATGTGCCGCTGCCGCCGGATTTCCCAGCGGAGCGGCTGCGGTATATGGCCGACAACGCGGGCATTCGGATGGTCTGCGCGCAGGCGAGCGGGTTGGAGGCTGCGGCGGAGGCTTGTCCGGGCGCGGAGCTGGTCGATCTGGACGGTGCGGCGGAGAATGGGGAGTCTTTGGCGGCAGCGCCGAGGGGGATTTCTGCGGCAGATCCGGGAGCGTCTTTGGCGGCGGAGCCTTATGGAGCGCCTGATGTCGCCGTCTCTCCCGAGCAGACCGCCTATATTCTGTACACGTCCGGCTCCACGGGACGGCCGAAAGGCGTCATGATCCGGCACCGTTCCGTGATGAATCGGATTCACTGGATGCAGCGGACGTATTCGCTCGGCGAGCAGGACGTCATTCTGCAGAAAACGCCGTACAGCTTCGACGTGTCCGTATGGGAGCTGTTCTGGTGGATGCTGTCGGGCTCCAGCGCGGCCTTTCTCGCCCCGGGGGCGGAGAAGGACCCGGGACAGCTGATGAAAGCTATTGCAGCAAACCGCGTGACGACGATGCATTTTGTGCCGTCGATGCTGGCGGCGTTCCTGGAAGCGGCGCAGGGCGAGCAGCCGGAGGCGCTGCGGGAGAAGCTGGGAACGCTGCGATGCGTGTTCGCCAGCGGCGAAGCGCTGCACAAGGCGCACGTGGACAAGTTCTACGCGCTGATTCGCCGGGCCGGTCTGAGCGGAACGAAGCTGGTAAACCTGTACGGACCGACGGAAGCGACGGTGGACGTGACGGCTTACGAGTGCGAGCCGGACAGCGAGCTGGAGTACGTGCCGATCGGGAAGCCAATCGACAACACGGCGATCTACATCGTCGGCGAAGGGGATCAGGCGCAGCCGATCGGGGTGCCGGGAGAGCTGTGCATCGCAGGCGTGCAGCTGGCGTCGGGGTATGCGAACCAGCCAGAGCTGACGGCGGAGCGGTTTGTGGCCAACCCGTTCGTACCGGGGACGCGGATGTACCGGACGGGCGACAGAGCCCGCTGGACGACAGACGGACAGATCGAATATTTGGGCCGAATCGACGACCAGGTGAAAATCCGGGGCTACCGGATCGAGCTAGGGGAAATCGAGCGAACGCTGCTGGGGCACGAGGCGGTATCGGAGGCGGCGGTGACGACAGCGGACGACGGAACGGGAGGCAAGCGCCTCGTTGCCTACATCGTGGCGGATCGGACCTGCACGTCGGGGGAACTGCGCAAGCATTGCGGGGAGCGGCTGCCGGATTATATGATCCCGGCGCTGTTCGCGCAGTTGGAGCGAATGCCACTGACGGCGAGTGGGAAGGCGGACCGGAAGGCGCTACGGGTGCCGGAGGCGGAGATGGACACAGGAGTGACGTATACCGCGCCGAGTACGGAGACGGAGCAACGACTGGTTAGGTTATGGGAGGAGCTTCTGCAGCGGGAGCAAGTCGGCATCGACGACGATTTTTTCGCCATCGGCGGGCACTCGCTGAAGGCCGCGATGCTGGCGGCGCGCATGGAGGAAGCATTTTCCGTCCCGGTCCCGGTTAAGATCATGTTTCTGCATCCGACGATACGCCGGATGGCTCAAAAAATAGAGATAAGCGAACCGGCCGAATCTGCCGCTAGGCCCATTCCCCGGGCGCCGGAGCGGCCGTATTACGCGGTCACTCCCGCGCAGAAGCAAATGCTTCTTCACGAATACCGCCATCCCGGCAGCTTGTCTTATCATATGCCGTCGGTGCTGGAGCTGGACGGGAAACTGGACGCGGACGGGCTCAAGGAAGCCCTGGCCCGGCTCGTAAACCGGCATGAAGCGCTTCGCACCTCGTTCGGCCAGTCCGAAGGTCAGCCGGTTCAGATCGTTCATGCGGAGACGAGCGTCGATCTGGAGACGTTGGACGAGAAGACTTTTTTATCAGAGATGGAAGGGGGCTGGGAAGCTGCGGCGCAAGCTTGGCTTCGTCCGTTCGACCTGAAGCGTTCGCCGCTATTTCGGGTAGGGCTCGTCCGGCTGGAACCGGAGCGCCATCTGCTGCTGCTAGACATCCACCATGCGGTATCCGACGGGGTGACGTCGGGCCTTCTCGTTCGCGACCTGGTGGCGTTCTACGAGAATCGGCCATTGCCGGAGGTGAAGGCGCAGCTCAAGGATTACAGCGAATGGATCGCCAAGCTTCGAATGGAAGCGGAATGGGACCGGCAGCAGGCCTATTGGATTTCGAGGTTCGCGGACGGGGTGCCGGAGTTCGATTTGCCTTATGACCGGGACAGACGGTCGGTGTCGGATCCTTCCGAGTTGGACCAAGCCGGACGGTACGCATTCGGCGTGGACGCTTCTCTCCAAGCCGAACTGGAGCGTTTTGCCGCCCGCACGGGAACAACCTTGTTCATGGTCATTCTGGCCGCATACCAAGCGCTGCTGGGATGCTGGTCCGGGAAAACGGACATTGTAACCGGCGTTCCGTCGGCTGGCCGCAATCATCCCGATTTGGCGCAGACCGCCGGGTTGATGCTGCAGACCTGGGCGATCCGCAATCGTCCCGACCCCGCGCTGTCCTTCGAGGCTTGGCTAAGAGAGGTTAAGAGAAGCCTGCTGGAAGCGTTCGAGCATCCTTGGTTATCCGCAGAGGATCTGGCCGACCTGCTGAACGAAAAGGGGCTTATTCGTTGGGAAGGGAATCGCAATCCGCTATTCGAGACGATGTTCGTGATGCAGAATATGGACCCTGCACCGTCCCGTGCGGACGGCTTGGTTTGGCGGACGCTGCCGTGGAGCTTTGCCGCGGCCAAGCTTGATCTTGTGCTGCAAGCGGAGGAGAAGGAGGGAGCTTTGGCGCTCGCCTTCGAATACCGCCGCTGCTTGTTCCGCGAGGAGACTATCGCCGAGATGGCCGAGGCGCTGCTGAACCTGCTGGCCAAAGCCGCGGCTTCTCCGGAAGAGAGCCTGGGCAAGCTTTCCGGAATCGAGGCGCTGCGCGAATCCGCGGATAAGGAGGACGAGCTTTTCGGCTCGGGGTTTTCGTTTTAGACGCCAAGAGAAGGGGAGGATGCTGTCCGGACGGCAGCAATAGTTGGCAGGGAGGAACGAAGGAACGAAAATCGGCCAGAGGGCGGGAAGACGAGAGGGGGGACCTGGCCCGAGGCGTTCTACCCCCGGCCCCAGGCCAGCATCTTGCGCTGAAACTCCTTCGGCGAGCAACCGTTGAAGCGCTTGAACATTTTGTAGAAATGGGCCATGTTGGCCATACCGATCAGTTCGCCGACTTCGCTTACGCTGACGTCCCGGGTGAGAAGCAGCTGTTCAGCTCGTTTGATTTTGCGGAAGTTGACGTATTCGGTGAACGATTGGCCCATCATTTTCTTGAAAAATTTGACGAAGTAATAATAGCTCATGTTGGCCAATCCGCACACGGCCTCCACGGCGATCCGGTCGTCTATGTTCGCTTCCACGAAGTCGATGACCGGCTTAAGGCGGATTCGTTCGACCCGATCCTGGTCGGCGAGCAGCCGGCGCGTATCGTTGCGAATCAGAATGAGCAGCAGCTTTTTGATCAACATGTTGACCGCCAGTTCGTAACCGCTTAACTTGTCGACGGCTTCCTGATGAATTTGGCGAATGCAATCCGCCGCTTCCCGCCGAGCTTCAGGATATTCCCGGAAAATGTAGTTCATGGCGCTGAGCGGCATTTTGGTCTCGTTGAAATATTGCAGGTATGGAATCGTGCTCTGATCGAAATAATTATTAAGATCGAATTGGAGAACGATATATTTCAGATTGCCCTCGGAGTTGTGGTCTCTGTGCAACTGAGAGTTGCCGAGGATAACGATATCCCCGTCTCTAAGCTCGAAAGTTTCGTTGCTCAAGTCGACGGTAAGCGTCCCTTCCTGGACGAGCATCAGCTCGCATTCGGGATGATAGTGCCAGGTGACGCTCCTGGGATCGAGGCGAACCATTTGCCATATTTTCAACGACAATAACGGGTTCTCGTATTCAATCTTTTCTCTTAACGGTTGCAAGGGATCATCCCCTTATAGAGGTCAATTCAAGCCAAAAGACAAAATCGCATAAAATCCTCGCACTTGCCCGAATGGGAATATCGGCAAAGTATGATACACTATATTGTAGTTTGAATATGGACAAGCCGCAAGGAGGACAAGCACATTGACAAAAGTTAACGTAGGCATGATCGGCTGCGGCGGCATCGCGATGGGGAAGCATTTGCCATCGCTCGCCAAAATCCCGGAAGCGCAGGTAGTCGCATTTTTCGATATTTCGGCCGACAGCGCGCATGAAGCCAAAAACAAATTCGGTACGCACGACGCTAGAGTATATCACGACGTCTACGAACTGCTGCGCGATCAAGACGTTCACGTTGTCCATGTCTGCACGCCTAACGATACGCATGCCGAGATTTCCATCGCAGCGCTCGAAGCTGGCAAGCATGTGCTGTGCGAGAAACCGATGGCCAAAACCGCCGAAGACGCTCGCCGTATGCTGGAAACGTCGCAGAGAACGGGCAAGAAGCTGAGCATCGCTTACCAGAACCGCTTCCGCGCGGACAGCCGCTGGCTATACCAGGCTTGCCGCGAAGGCAAGCTCGGCGAGATTTACGTGGCCAAAGCGCATGCGGTTCGCCGCCGCGCGGTGCCGACCTGGGGCGTATTCCTTGATCTGGAGAAGCAGGGCGGAGGTCCGCTGATCGATATCGGCACGCACGCGCTCGATCTGGCTTTGTGGATGATGGACAACTATGAGCCCAAGACAGTACTTGGCTCCTCCTATCGCAAGCTGGCGGAGCAAGGAAGCAGCGCGAACCTGTGGGGAGCGTGGGATCCTGACAAGTTTACAGTAGAGGATTCCGCATTCGCGATGATCACGATGAAAAACGGGGCAACGGTATGGCTGGAGTCTAGCTGGGCGCTGAACACACTCGATGTGGACGAAGCGAAGGTGAGCTTGAGCGGAACGAAGGCGGGAGCCGACATGAAGAAGGGACTGCGCGTCAACGGGGAGGAACATGGCCGTCTCTACACGCAGGAAATTCAGATGGCCGGCGACTTCGGCGGCAACCCGCTTCCGGACGACGCGGCCGAGCAAGAGGCTCGCGCCTGGATCGAGGCGATTGCATACGATCGCGAACCTGTCGTAACGGCCAGGCAAGCGCTTGTTGTGCAGGAAATTCTCGAAGCCGTATACGAATCGGCTAGCAAAGGCCAGGCCATCAGCTTCGTCTAAGCGGGACGGGAAGAGCGGGGAGCGGCTTGAATCGTGCGGAGTCTCAGGGCTGGCGAAGTTTGACTAATTGCGGTCTGTCAGACCGTAAGAGGCGTGAAAGTCGGCCGATTCGCGTGCGCAACGGTCTGTCAGACCGTAAGAGGCCGGAAAGTCGGCCGATTCGCGTGCGCAACGGTCTGTCAGACCGTAAGAGGCCGGAAAGTCGGCCGATTCGCCTGCGCAACGGTCTGTCAGACCGTAAGAGGCCGGAAAGTCGGCCGATTCGCGTGTGCAACGGTCTGTCAGACCGTAAGAGGCCGGAAAGTCGGCCGATTCGCGTGCGCAACGGTCTGTCAGACCGTAAGAGGCCTGAAATTCGGCCGATTCGCGTGTGCAACGGTCTGTCAGACCGTAAGAGGCCGCGCCGCCGCCGTTCGCTGCTAAATAAGGGTGGCAATGGATGCCGTCTTTCATGTAAAATAGAATTGTGATTTATGAACGCGCGTACATAAAACGTGCAAAGGCTTCCACTTTCAATGAGAGGTTTGGTGAAGTTCACAATGAAATCCGGCGTATTTATCGTTCTTTTCGCCCAACAATCGTTCGAACAGGCGCTTGATACCGTCAAAGCGGCGGGACTGCAAGCGGTGGAAATCGGTACGGGAGGTTTTCCCGGCACCGCGCACGTAAATGCCAGGGAGATCGTTAACGACGACGCGGCCATCCGCGGCATTCGCGAAGCGGTTGATTCCCGCGGCTTGACGATCAGCGCGCTCAGCTGCCACGGCAATCCGCTGCATCCGGATAAAGCTACGGCTCAATCCGATCATGAGGACTTCGTCGCGACCGTACAGCTGGCGGAGAAGCTCGGCGTGGACACGGTTATTACGTTCTCCGGCTGTCCGGGAGACTCCGAAGGCGCGAAGTACCCGTCCTGGGTAACCTGCCCGTGGCCGCCCGATTTCCTGACTGTACTGGAGTGGCAGTGGAACGAAGTTGCGATTCCGTATTGGAAGGAACAGTCGGCATTTGCTCGCAAACATAACATTAAAATCGCCATCGAAGCGCATCCCGGCTTCCTCGTGTACAACACGGAAACCGCGCTGCGTCTGCGCAGTGAAGCGGGAGACAACATCGGCGTGAACTTCGATCCATCCCACCTGTTCTGGCAAGGAATGGACCCGATCGAATGCGTCAAGGCGCTCGGGGACTCCATCTACCACGTGCACGCCAAGGACACGAAGATCGATAAGCGCAATACGGCGCTGAATGGCGTTCTGGATACGAAGCACTACGGAGATATCCTGAATCGTTCGTTCGTATTCCGCACGGTCGGCTACGGCCACGATGACGAGTTCTGGAAAGATCTCGTGAGCACGCTTCGCCTTGTTGGTTACGACGGCGTAATCAGCATCGAGCATGAAGACGGTATTATGAGCGTTAACGAAGGCTTCACTAAAGCGGCAGGTTTCCTTAATTCCCTTATTTTGAAAGAAAGCGCGGGTGAAATGTGGTGGGCGTAAACGACAAAATCAATGTCGGCATGGTGGGCTACAAGTTCATGGGCAAAGCTCACAGCCATGCGTATAAAGATGTAGGCATGTTCTTCGAACCGGCCGCCGACGTCGTCATGAAGGCGATCTGCGGACGCGATGAGCAAGGGGTCAAGGCGGCTGCCGATAAATTCGGCTGGGAATCGTACGAGACGGACTGGCGGAAAATGGTCGCGCGCGACGACATCGACTTCGTCGACATCAATGCGCCGAGCGATGCGCATAAGGAAATTACGTTGGCGGCGATCGCGGCGGGCAAGCACGTGTTTTGCGAGAAGCCGCTTGCGCTGAACTTGGCGGACGGCCGCGAAATGCTCGAGGCGGCGGAGAAAGCCGGCGTTAAACATGCCGTCTGCTTTAATTATCGCTTCCTGCCGGCAGTGCAGTTGGCCAAGCAAATCATCGACGAGGGCCGCTTGGGTGAAATCCACCATTATCGTGCGACCTATCTGCAGGACTGGCTTGTCGATCCGAACACGCCAATGGCATGGCGGCTTAAGAAGGAAGTGGCAGGCTCCGGAGCACACGGGGACATCAATGCGCACAGCATCGATCTCGCTCGTTTCCTGATCGGCGAGTTTGATCGCGTTGTCGGCCACAGCCGCACGTTCGTGAAGGAGCGCCCGATTGCGACGGATGCGGCGGGAGGATTGTCCGCCGGCGCCGGCTCTTCCTCGCAGAAGGACCAGGTAACCGTCGACGACGCGACGGGTTTCCTGGCCGACTTCAAGAACGGAGCGATGGGTATGTTCGTCGCCTCCCGTTTCGCGGCCGGCCGCAAAAACCACAACACGTTCGAAATCCACGGCAGCAAAGGCTCATTGCGCTGGGATCTTGAGAAGCTGAACGAGCTGGAAGTTTACTTCCGTGAAGACGAGCCGAACCTGGCCGGTTTCCGCCGCATTCTGGCGACGGAGTCGACCCACAAGTACGCCGGAAACTGGTGGCCGACCGGTCATATTATCGGCTATGAGCACGCCTTCGTGCATATCGTGTACGAGTTCGTACAGCACATTAAGACGGGCTCGCCATTCGCTCCGACGTTCTATGACGGCGTGAAATGCCAAGAAGTTCTTGAAGCGGTCGACCTGTCGATCGAGCGCGGCTCTTGGGTCGGCATCGACGAAGTTTAAACAATCATGGTAAAAGGGAGCTGTCCCAAAAGTAATTTGGGCCACGTCTATACGCAGCAGATGACTATTCCCAGTAGCTTGCCAAGGGCGGTTTTGGCTTGCGCTTGCCCGTAATTTATTAAAGAAAGCTACAGTAGACCGAAATCGAGAAATGGCGACACAGGGATGAAATCCCTAGAGTCGCCATTTCTTCATTTTCACGCTGTTTTTGGTCAAGTGAGCTAGGTCTTAAGTGAGCTTACTTACTTTTGAGACAGCCTCGTTTATTAGGAGGTTCGGAAAGAATATGCCCGTTCGAGACCGAATCGTTAGCCTTCGATGTCCTTGCGCAGGAATAGGTTCAGGGAGATGCGATAGGAAACGTATAGCAGCAGCAATCCTGCAATAGGCAGCCCGATAACCAGTTGCGCGCGAGTGGGCAGCATGTCAAAAGTGAGCGAATCCGCCATGTTGCCGATTCCTCCGATGAGGGCGGCGGCCAGAAAGATGACGAGAAACGAGATGAAGGATGAATTTCGCACGCCAAGCCAAAATTGAATGGGATAGTAGAGAGCTGCGAAAGCCATCGCCAACGCTGCTGACAACGACAGGTTCAGGGACGTTAACGGAAATTCGACGCCAAGCCCGTATTCGTTAATCGCACGGATCGCGGCGGCGAGAATAATGCCGAGCACCAGATAGACGAAGACGCTCCCGTATTTTGCTAGTACGATTTGTTTTCTTCGGACGGGCAGGCTGCCAATGAAAAGCATGCTCTTGTTGCGAAGCTCGAGGTTGGAGGCGAACAGCGTCATCATAATCGCGGGCAGCATGCAGATCATCAGAGGGGAGAACGACGACACGGTAAATAAACCGAACATGACCGCATACGCAGCAATGAACAGAAAGTAATATTTTAAAGCGATGACGTCCTTGCGAATTAAATTAAACATGCGCTTCCACTCCCTTGGCCGTAAAGAACATAATTTCTTCCAGCGTCGGACGTTCGATAAGGGCGTGCCCGGCGAACAACCGCTCGGCTTCCAGCCGGTCCCCGGTCAACCCTTCAAACCCGGATGAGGTTTCCCGAATGCCTGCGAAGATGCGGCGAACGTCCGCGTCCAGCAATTCCTTGTTCGCCTTGACGATAGCGTAGCGATCAAAGATTCGTTCCTTCGATTCATGAAATGCCAGTTCCCCTCGATTAAGAAAGGCGATATAATCCGCGACGCGATCGAGATCGGTCGTAATGTGCGTGGAAAACAAAATCGACATGCGTTCGTCCAGCATCAGCTCGGATAAAATCTCAAGCAGTTCCCGGCGAAACACGGGATCGAGCCCGGCGGTCGGCTCATCCATAATCAGGAGATCGGCATGATGAGATAGAGCGAAGGCTAGGCTCAGCTTCATTTTCATCCCTTTTGACAGGCTGCGGATTTTCGCTTTGGCCGATAGTTCGAAACGGTCGAGGTATCTGCCGAATTGTTGTTCATCCCATCGCTTATAGAATGGCGCGTAGACGCTTCTCATTGCATCGACGGTCAGATGCTCGTAATAGCTGCAATCGTCGGCGACATAGCCGATTCGCTCCTTGATCTCCGCTTCATGGGTCGCGTGCTCCTGTCCGAACACTCGGACGTTTCCGCCCTCGGGAAGGGACATGCCCATCATCAGCTTGATAAGCGTGCTTTTACCCGCGCCATTCGCGCCGATAAGCCCGGTAATAAAGCCCTGCTTAACATCCATCGTTACGTCCTTCAGCTCGAAGCGCTTATACTTTTTGGTTAGGCGGCTGACCTCGATAACCGAATTTTCGTTCACGTTCAATCCTCTCCCTCCAATTCCTCGTATAGCAGCCGAATATGGGCGACAAGCTCCTCCAGCGGCATGTTCAGCGAACGGCTTTCCTGAACGGCCTCGATCAGGGTTCCTTCTAGCAGCCGCAGCCTCTGCTCTCTAATAAATTGCGGATTCGCGCCGGATACGAACGAGCCTTTCCCGACGACGGAATCGATCAGACCTTCCTTCTCCAACTCCTCGTAGGCCCGCTTGGTCGTAATGACACTGATCTGCAAGTCTTTGGCCAACTGTCGAATGGACGGCAGCAGATGGCCCGGTGTGATTTCCCCGTTCAAAATCGACTGACGGATTTGGCGAACAATCTGCCCGTAGATCGGTTCGTCGGATGCGTTAGATAAAATGATATTCATGGCGCCTCCGTATATTGTGTATTTACCGTATATATATAATATATACACTTGAAATAAAATAAGTCAATACGAAACGAACCTGTTTATCTCCGAAGGAGAAACTTTACGTTCGCTTAACGAGAAACGAACGAATGGAAAACAATCTTTTGTTAGTTTCAGAAGTAGGAAAAATATTCTTGTTGAAATCTCGCAGTCTATCACTCATTAACGAGGTGATCTAGATGGCAACGAACGTGCTTGTCGCGGAATCTCGCGCCGTTAAGAAGAACGATGCGCCGCGCTCGGAAAGCGTCTCCCGCCGTCAAGACAGGGCGTCAGTCCCGTCCATGCATGAAATGATCCCGTCCGTGGCCGTCAAGGATTGGGCGCGAAGCTGCCCGGTCATCGGCCCCGATCAGAGGGGCGACGAGCTGGTCGATTTGTTCCGCCGGCAAAATCAATTCGAATGCGTCGTGATTTGCGATGAGGGCAAACGGCCGATCGGATTGATGATGAAGGATCGGTTTTTCCGCCGCTTAGGCACGTTGTTCGGCCTTTCCTTATATGGGCACCAGCCTGTCTCCCACCTGATGGACAAAAAACCGATGATCGTCGAATTGTCCATCGATCCGCAGGAACTGATCGATCAAACGCTGTCCCGCTCGGAGGAAACGTTCTATGACGCCGTGCTGCTCACCGATCGCGGCAAGTTCGCGGGCGTGCTGACGGTAAAAGATTTGCTGAACATCTCCAGGCTGCTGCAGCGCGAGGCGGTCAATCGGCAAATCCGCACGATCCGCGATACCGAGACGATGATCGAGGACATTCACGACTCGGTTGAACGGGTTGCGGAAGCGACGAGCGAAGCTCAGTCTTGCAGCGAGCGGATCAGTGAAATTACCGATCAGGGACGCGGGCAGCTGGAGGAAATGCTGAAGCTGTTCAAGCTTTGGTCGATGAATGCGGACAAGCAAGAGAAGGCGGCTTCGCAGCTTACGGATAGAACGTCGTCCGTTGACGGCATCGTTCGGTTGATCGCGGATTTGGCGGATCAGTGCAACCTGTTGGCGGTAAACGCGACGATCGAAGCGGCAAGAGCCGGAGAGCACGGCAGAGGCTTCGGCGTCGTTGCCGGAGAGATCCGCGCGCTGGCGGATCAAACGAAGCGTTCCGCCGGACAGATCGCCGGTCTGGTCCGGTCAATGTCGGAGGCGGTTCAAGTGTCGGCCGGATTGGCTGGAGAAGGCAAGCAGGGGGCGGACAAAGGCGTGTACAGGGTCAAGAAAACCGAGGATACGTTCGCGCAGCTGTGGAGCTCGTCGGAGATGAACCGGGAAGCGGCAACGCTTCTGCAGACGGCCTCTGCGGCAGCCAAGGGCAAGTCCGAAGAAGTGCGTCTGGAATTCCGCAAGCTGATCGGTCAGATCGGATCCTAAATTTAACAATCGGAAAATGATTCCACAATAGCAGCTTTACAAATCGGGACTATACTCACTATAGCAATGAGAGAAATTTACCATATTCCAGAAGGGTGATAGGTGTCGATGGTGCTTAAGAAGGCGTCCCTGGCAACAGTATTGGCGTTATCCGTAGGAACTGCTTCCGTTGGAGCGGTATCCGCAGCGACAGCAACGGCAGCAAGTACGACGCAGTTGGCAAGCTCCGCTTATTTTGTTAACGGAACGGCGGTTCAACTCGGTACGATTGCGGAGAAAGGCAATACGCTCGTATCGCTCAGAGATTTGAGCTCGAAGCTGGGCGTTAAAGTAAACGTTGTGAACGGAGCAATCCAAGCGAAGCTGAACGGCCATACGGTGGAGCTGAAATCCGGCAGCGGCGTGCTCAAGGTCGACGGAGCGGAGCAAAAGCTGGACGTTGCGGTCAAAAACGTCAAAGGCATCACCTACGTTGAACTGCAAGCCTATGTAGAAGCGCTGGGCGCCAGCCTGTATAAGGACGATACCGGCACGATCTGGATCGACGCCAAGCTGCTTGCGAACGTGGATCGCATTCAATGGGTAGACGCCCAAAGGTACATCGCATCCCAAGTGACAGAATCGGGAAGAGCCGACTATCTGGTCGAGGCGACCACCGGCAAGTATCGCCTGCTGGATATTGCGGCTGACGCTTCCGATCTGGTTTTGTCGCCAAACGGGGATAAAGCGGCCTACACGAATGCCAACGGTCAAGTATCGGTACTTGATTTGACCAAAATAAGTCGCCCTGTCGTCGTCAGCAACGACACGAACATCAAGCCCGAGCTGGTCTGGTCTGCGGACGGCAAGAGCATTTTCTTTCTGCAAGGGGATAAGGGGAGCGTAATCGCGAAGCTGGATCCCGAGATTAATAAGATTACGAAAATTTTGGACGACAAGGTCGACTATAAGGCGAACCTGGAAGTGTCCGCGGACGGCAAGACGTTTACTTATACGGTAACGAAGCCCGGTTCGGTCGTGGCCGACGGCTCCAAGCCGGTAGAGGCGGACGACGTGGCCATCGACATGAAGGGAACGGAGCCGCAAATCTATCAATTCACGGTCGATCCGACGGTGAAAGAGAACAAAGCGGTGCAGCTGACGACTTCGGTCGACGACAAAGTATTCGTACATGCCGCAGCGGACGCATCGAGCATCGTGTACGTCAGTGTGAGCGGCGATGCCGCCGCCAAATCCACGCTGGTTCAAGTCGGCAAGGATAAGAAAACGGCGCCGTTGTATAACGAGCAAGACGTATATCAAGCGGAGTACTCGGGCGGAAAATGGTACTTGCTGACAGAAGGCGACGGAACGAATCCGTTCGTCTACGAAGTAGATCCGGCCGCCGGTTCGGCCAAGCAGCTGCATACATTGTCTGAGGATGTTAGCGAAATATTCGTCAAAGAAGGCGCGCCTCTGGCCGTCATTCGCGACGGACGCGTATTCCTGTATCAGAACGGGCACTGGAAGCCGGTTTCCCGTTAATCGAAACCCCATATCGAGAGGAGAAAAAATTGACTATGAAATGGTTCAAATCGTTATCCGTCGCCGCACTGGCGATTGCTATGGTCGCAACATCGGTATCCGCTGCCGGAGCGGCAAGCTCCCTGAAGGGCAAAATCGTCATCAACGGTTCCTCCGCGCTGCTGCCGCTGACGCTGCAAGCCGCCAATGAATTTAAAAAGCTGAATCCGAAAGTTAAAATCTCCGCTTCCGCGGCAGGCTCCATCACGGGTCCGCAATCGGTCCGCAAAGGCATCGCCGACATCGGCGCCGTCGATTGGGACGCTTCCCAGGACGTGCCGGGCTTCAAGAAGTTCGACGGCCAAGTCGCGCACAAAGTCGCCATCATTCCGTTCGCTGCCGTCGTGAACAAAAACGTAAAAGTCGACGACCTGTCGACGAAGCAACTGCAAGATATTTTCTCCGGTAAAGTGACGAACTGGAAAGACGTAGGCGGAGACGACGCCGACATCATCGTCGTCAATCGCGCATTCGGCTCCGGCACTCGCGTTAACTTCCAAATGAAAGCTCTGCAAGGCACGGACTTCATCAGCAAAGGCAACAACTATAAAGAAGTCAAATCGAGCGGCGATATGAAGACGGCTGTCGAAACGACGCCTAACGCGATCGGCTACATCGACCTCGTCTACGTGACCAGCAACATGAAGGCAATGAAAATTAACAAAGTAGCTCCGACGGAAGCTAACGTAGTCAACGGAACTTATAAAGTATGGGGCTATGGTTATTACATGACGAAGGGCGAGCCGAACGAAGTGACGAAAGCGTTCATCGAGTATATCCAGAGCGCGAAGTTCCAAAACGGCTCCTTGAAGAAGCTGAAGTTCATTCCGATCTCCGCAGTTAAGTAACGCTCGCCGCCAACGACGATTCAACCGATTGAACATTCGCGAAGAAACCAGCGAAGCGGCTCCCTCGCCAAGCTGGTTTCTTCATGGGAGGAACTTGAATTTATGCAACTGGATACGTCGGCGCGTCCGTCGATCGTCAGCCCGAACACGAGCGATTTGGGCGGCAGCATCAAAGCGGGCTCAGGCCGTTCCTTCGACAGGAAAAACAGACTTCTTGTTTACAATCGCTTTTTCAAAATCGCCTGCATCGCCAGCGCGGTATTCGTCTGTCTGATTCTGTTTGCGATTCTGTTCCTGATGTTTCGCACGGGGGTGCTGACGTTCCGCGACGTCTCCCCGATGACGTTCTTCTTCTCGACGGACTGGACTCCAGAAGAGGATCGCTACGGCGCTTTCGTGTTTATTTTCGGCACGTTTGCTTTAACGCTTCTAACGTTGCTTATTTCGGTGCCTCTGTCGGTCGTCATCGCCGTATTTCTGGCCGATATCGCGCCGAATTGGCTGCGCAATCTGCTTCGTCCAGTTCTGGACCTGCTGGTCGGCATTCCGTCCGTCGTCTACGGATTTCTCGGACTTACGATTCTTATTCCCTTGCTTAGAGACGTAACCGGTACGAATATGGGCGACGGCATACTGGCCGCTGCGATCGTGTTGACGATTATGGTGTTGCCGACGATTAGCCGGGTGAGCGACGATGCGATCAGCGCGGTACCGCGAAAATATAGAGACGCTTCCTATGCGCTTGGCGCCACCCGCTTTCAGACGATCTTCAAGGTGACGATCCCGGCGGCACGCAGCGGCATCATGTACGGCGTCATTCTCGGGATGGCCCGCGCGATCGGCGAGACGATGGCCGTCGTCATGGTTATCGGCAATACGCCGCAGCTGGCCGATGCGCTGTTCAAGCCGACTTCGGTACTGACGAGCAACATTGTCATGCAGATCGCCAACGTGCCGTTCGATTCGACCTGGAATAATGCGCTCTATATGATGGGCTTCCTGCTGCTCGTGATTTCCCTGTTGATGATCGTTCTCGTGCGACTGCTGCAAAGGGGGGCTGTTCGATGAAAAACGCTACAGCGGCTGCTGGCGCCTTCCGTACGAAACGCAGTCTCAATCTGATCAACAATCGGCTGTTTACCGCATTCGTATGGGGCGTATCCGCCGCCATCGTCCTGTTTATTCTGGCGCTGCTTTATCTGATTTTACAGAAGGGCTTGCCTTCGTTAACCTGGGATTTCATACTCGGTTTGCCGAGCGAGATCGAAGAGGGCGGAGGCATCGGTCCTGCGCTGTTCAACTCGTTCTACATGCTGGCGATTTCCCTGCTTATCGCAGTTCCGCTCGGTATGGCGGCCGGCATCTATTTGGCGGAATTCGCCCCCGACAACAAGCTCATCGGATTCGTCCGAATTTGCGTGGAAGGGCTCGCTTCGGTGCCCTCGATTATTTTCGGCCTGTTCGGAATCGCGCTGTTCGTAGAGATGTTCCAGATCGGACTGACGATTGTCGGAGGAGCGATCAGCTTGGCGTTCTTGAACCTGCCGGTCATGACGCGGGTGACGGAGGAATCGATCCGCGCCGTTCCGCAGGAGCTAAAGCAGGCTTCGTTCGCGCTTGGCGCAACGCATCTGCAGACGATTCGCCGAGTGCTTATTCCAACCGCGATCAGCGGCCTGGTCACCGGCATCTGCTTGATTGCCGGACGGGCGTTCGGAGAGAGTGCGGTCATCATTCTGACCGCAGGGGTGACGACATCGGGCGAAATGTGGGACTTTAACCTGCTCTCGCCGGGAGAGACGCTCGCCGTACACCTCTGGTACGTCCAATCGGAGGCGATCGTGCCCGACGCTGTGGCCATTTCCGATAAAGCCGCGGCCGTGCTTGTCTTCGTTATTTTGCTCTTCAACATTGTGTTCCGGATTCCGCTGTGGATCAAGGAGCGCAGAAGCAAGTAAGCGCTCATTCGAGAAGCTCGCAGTCAAAGATCGAGCAGCGCCTGAATGGCGCGCTCGGCAAGCTCCGCATTTCCTTCGCGGGCGTTCCGAACGGCGTATAGAGTCCAGTTCTCGGGACGGCCCGGCACATTCGCCGAGGCCGTCTTTCGCGCGTTCTCAGGCAGCATGCATTCGGGTAAAATAGCGAGTCCGAGCCCTGCTTCGACGGCTTGGACGATCCATTGGGCGGAATCGAACGTGCCGGCGACCGACGCGACGCCATGCCGGGCGAGCCAGGGCGCGACAAGCTCGGAAAGAGAACGTTCGGCGTGAACGACGAACGGATAGCGTTGAAGCCGCTCCGCAAGCGCGTGATCCGCCGCTCCGGTCAGCGGGTGATTTGCCGGAAGCAGGAGCATGAAGGGGGAGACGAGAAGCTCGATGCTTGGCAGGCGCTCCGGGTCGGCGGATCGGCGTCCCCCGAGCACAAGATCCAGCTCGCCGAACTCCAGCCGCCGATACAACGTGTCCTCGTCGGCCGTGACAACGGCGATACGGCTGCCAGGGAAGCTTCCGACCCGCGCGAGCCATCCCATAGGGGTCATTGCCGCCTGCGCGCAATCGGTGCAGCCGATGCGCAGAAGGGCGCGTTCATTGTCTCGCAGCTCGCCGATCACCGTCTCGGCTTCCTCATACAGCGCCCCGATCCGCGTCGCATAGGGCAGCAAGCTTTTTCCGGCATCCGTCAGCACCATGCGACCGGCTCTGGCCTCGAACAGCTTGATCCCCCATTCCGACTCCATGTTCTTCATATGAAAGCTAATTGTCGGCTGCTTCATGCGCAGCGCGTCGGCCACTGCGGTCACTTGTTTATAGCGATCGATCAGCTCGACAATTTTCAATTTTAATAGACTCATAATCAATCCTCCGCTTGCGACATCGCGTCATTTAATAAATCTATAATACTATAAATTATATTGAATATTTATATTTACATTTTTCATTCCGTTAACAAAACGAAAACATTGCGCGAATGCGCGCCTTCTACAATATGAACTGTCAACAAAAACAAATGAGAGTTGGAAGGGGAACTATACGAAATGAAAAAGACTGCTTTGCTTCTGATGGTAATGGTATTGACGGTGGTATTGGCCGCATGCGGACAAAACAACAACAATAGCGGAGGCGCAAGCTCGCCGGCGCCGGAAAGCTCGGCTCCCGCAAGCACGACGCCGGCAAGCGAAAGTCCTGCCGCCGAGCTGTCCGGATCGCTGCTGGCGACGGGATCGTCGGCACTGCTGCCGCTGGTCGAGCAAGCTTCGAAGAAGTTCATGGACGGCAATAAAGGCGTATCGATTCAAGTTCAAGCCGGCGGAAGCGGCACGGGCCTGACGCAAGTATCCGAAGGACAATCCGACATCGGCAACTCCGACGTGTTCGCGGAAGAGAAGCTGGATGCGGACAAAGCGGCCGAGCTCGTTGACCACCAAGTGGCGGTAGTCGGAATGGCGGCGGTCGTGCACCCGGAAGTGGGCGTCGACAACCTGACGAAGCAGCAGCTGGTTGATATTTTCACAGGCAAAGTGACGAACTGGAAAGATCTCGGCGGCAGCGATCAGAAGATTCAGATCATCAACCGTCCTTCCAGCTCCGGTACTCGCGCAACGTTCGAGAAATATGCGCTTGGTCAGAAGTCCGAAGACCTGCAAGGCTCCATTCAAGAGGATTCCTCCGGTACGGTAAGAAAGCTGGTTGGCGAAACTCCGGGGGCAATTGGATACTTGGCGCTGAGCTACCTCGACGAATCGATCAAAGTGCTGAAATATGAAGGCGTGGAAGCAACGGTAGACAATGTAGCGAACGGAACGTATCCGGTATGGGCTTACGAGCACATGTACACGAAGGGCGAGCCAAGCGAGCTGGCCAAAGCTTTCCTGGACTACATGCTGAGCGATGAAATCCAAAACGCCGACGTCGTCGAACTGGGCTACATCCCGGCAAGCAAAATGCAAGTGAAGCGCGACGTGAACGGTACGATCACGAAGTAACAAGCTCCATATCCTAAGCCCAATCAAGAGGCGTCCACGCAATGCCTCTTGATTGGCTGTGTAAAGGGAGAGGTACATGGCTCAGCCGTTAGAAAAACAGCAAGCTAAGCCGCATCTTGCGGAAGAATGGGTCGGCAGAATTTATACGCTGCTTTGCATCGCGTTTCTTATTCTCACCATTGTCTCGATCGTTTATTTCGTCGCTTCCAAAGGACTTAGCACTTTTTTCGTTAACCATGTGAACGTCATCGATTTGTTGACGGGCTTGAAGTGGGCTCCGGATGGAGAGCCTGCGGTATTCGGCGCTTTACCGTTTATTTTCGGCTCTTTCAGCACCTCGCTGCTAGCCGCGGCGATCGCCGCGCCGCTGGGCTTCTGCGCATCGGTGTTCATGGTAGAAATCGCGCCTGGATTCGGGCGCAAGTACTTACAGCCGGTCATCGAGCTGCTGGCGGGCATTCCGTCCGTCGTCTACGGCTTCGTCGGTTTGAGCGTCGTCGTTCCGTTTTTTCGCGACGTGTTTCCCGGCCAAGGCGTCGGCATCGCAGCCGGAGCGGTCGTGCTTTCGATTATGATTTTGCCTACGATTACGACAATAGCGACCGACGCGCTGGCCGCGCTGCCGAAGGGATTAAAGGAAGGTTCCTTCGCGCTGGGGGCCACCCGTTGGCAAACGATATACCGCATTGTGCTGCCTACAACGCTTCCCGCTTTGATGACGGGCATCGTGCTCGGCATCGCCCGGGCCTTCGGAGAAGCGCTGGCCGTGCAGATGGTCATCGGCAATGCGCCGCACATTCCGCGCTCGCTGTTCGAGTCCGCTTCGACTTTGACCAGCGCGATTACGCTGAGCATGGGCAACACGGCGATGGGCAGCGTCGCTAACAACGCCTTGTGGTCGCTTGCGCTCATTCTGATGATGATGACCTTCGTCTTCGTCTTCATCGTGCGCTGGCTGGAAAGGAGATCGAAGCTATGAGCGCCAAAACCGCAAATAAAATCGCGACCGGGGTTATCGTCTCGGTCGCCGGCCTGATCGTTCTTGTCCTGGCCGGCTTGCTCGGATTCATTCTCGTCCGCGGGCTAGGACATATCAGCTTCGATTTCCTGACCTCCGCTCCGGAAACGATCCGCAGAGGCGGGGGCATCGGTCCGCAGCTGTTCAATTCGGTGTTCCTGCTCGTTCTGACGATGATCATTACGATTCCGCTCGGCCTGGGGGCCGGCATCTATATGAGCGAATACGCGCCGGCCAATAAGGTTACGAACAGCATTCGCTTGGTCGTCGAAGTGCTTTCCTCCGTACCTTCCATCATCGTCGGTCTGTTCGGCTTGTTGGTGCTCGTCAACCTGTTCGGCTTCGGATTTTCGCTCTTTGCCGGAGCGCTCGCGCTGACCGTGTTTAATTTGCCGCTGATGGTGCGGATTACCGAGCAAGGGCTGCGCGGCGTACCGAGAGAGCAGAAGGAAGCAAGTCTTGCGCTTGGCTTGTCCAAGTGGAAGACAATTACTTCGGTCATGCTGCCGATCGCAATGCCGGTCATTCTGACAGGTACGATTCTTGCCGCTGGTCGCGTGTTCGGCGAAGCCGCCGCGCTGCTGTTTACCGCGGGCATGAGCTCGCCGAGACTTGACTTCACCGACTGGAATCCGTTCAGCCCGTTCTCGCCGCTGAATCCGTTCCGTCCGGCCGAAACGCTGGCGGTACACATCTGGAAAATCAATTCCGAGGGCCTGGCGCCCGACGCGAAGGAAATTGCGGCCGGAGCTTCCGCCGTGCTCGTCATCGCCGTGCTGCTGTTCAACTTCGGCGCAAGATGGCTGGGACGTTATTTGCACCGCAAGTTTACGGCTATTAAATAGAAGGGGGATGGAGCCGGATGGAAGCCATCGGGATGTCCACCAATGATTTGAGCGTCTATTATGCCGAGAAGCAAGCTGTTAAACGCGTATCGCTGGATTTTCGGGCGAAGCAGGTGACGGCGCTTATCGGCCCTTCCGGCTGCGGAAAATCGACGTTCCTGAGAAGTTTGAACCGGATGAACGATCTGATTCCCGATTGCCGCATTACGGGAGAAATCTGGATTCGGGATCGCAATATCAACGATAAGACGACCGACGTCGTCTCTCTGCGCCAACGCATCGGCATGGTGTGGCAGCGGCCGAATCCGTTCCATAAATCGATCTACGAGAACATCGCGTTCGGCCCTCGTTATCATGGAACGAAGAACAAGAAGAAGCTGGACGAAATCGTCGAGCAGTCCCTGCGCAAAGCCGCGCTCTGGGAGGAGACGAAGGATCGTCTGCACAATTCCGCGCTCGCCTTGTCGGGCGGACAGCAGCAGCGGCTGTGCATCGCGAGATCGATCGCGGTCAAGCCCGACATTATCCTGATGGATGAGCCGGCCTCGGCGCTGGATCCGGTGTCGACCTCGAAGATCGAGGAGCTGATCGCCGAGCTGAAGCAGGAATTTTGCATCGTCATCGTTACCCACAACATGCACCAAGCGGCAAGGGTATCGGATAAGACGGCCTTTTTCCTAAACGGGGAAGTCGTGGAGCACGACGTGACGACGAACATTTTTACGAATCCGCAGAAGCAGGAGACAAGCGACTATATCAGCGGGCGGTTCGGATAAAGCGCCGTCGGCGCCAGTACATCAGACAAGAGGAGAATGGCCATGAACTCCATTATCGAGATCGACAACCTGAACTTGTATTACGGAGACTTTCATGCTTTGAAAAGCGTCAATATGGAAATTCCGGAGAAGGCCATTACCGCGTTCATCGGCCCCTCGGGCTGCGGAAAATCGACGCTGCTGCGCACATTCAATCGAATGAACGATATGATCGCCGGCACGCGCATCGAAGGCAAGGTTGAAATTGCCGGCACCGACATCTACTCGGGAGACGTTGACGTCGAGACGCTGCGCAAGCGAGTCGGAATGGTGTTCCAGCAGCCGAATCCGTTCCCGAAATCGATCTACGACAACGTTGCCTACGGCCCTCGTCTGCATGGCATTACCGAACGTAAGAAGCTGGATGAGATCGTGGAGACGAGTCTGCGCTCCGCTGCGCTGTGGAACGAAGTGAAGGATCATCTGAAGCGTTCCGCGAACAGCATCTCCGGCGGGCAGCAGCAGCGGCTGTGCATCGCGCGGGCGTTGGCCGTCGAGCCGGACATTCTGCTGATGGACGAAGCGACGTCGGCGCTGGATCCGATCTCCACGCTAAAGATCGAAGAGCTGGCTCAGGAGCTGAAGGACCGTTATACGATCGTCATGGTTACGCATAACATGCACCAGGCAGCGAGGGTGTCGCAGCAGACCGTGTTTTTCCTGAACGGGGAAGTCGTCGAGTATTCGGAGACGGAGCGGTTGTTCTCCAATCCGACGGATCAGCGCACGGAAGATTATATTAGCGGACGGTTCGGCTGAAGCCGGGGGAGGACGGAGAAGAATGATGGTCAAAAGACAGGAATTCGATCACGGGCTGGAAGAAATTACGCAATTGCTGGTTGAGATGGGCGGCCGTACGGAAAAGGCGCTCATCGAATCGATGGAAGCGCTGAAGAACACCGATGTGGAGACGGCGAAAAAAATCGTTCAATCCGATTCCGAGCTTAATCAGCTGGAAGAGAAAATCAGCGAGATCGGCGCGAAGCTGATCGCGACCCAGCAGCCGGTTGCCAAGGATTTGCGGCGCATTCTGATTGCGTTCAAAATTTCCAGCGATCTCGAACGGATGGGAGACTTGGCAGTAGACATCGCCAAAGTCGTCATTCGTCTCGACGGACAGCCGCTGATCAAGCCGCTGCTCGACTTGCCGAGAATGGCGGACATCGTAGCGGTCATGATTCGGGAATCGCTTCATTCGTACGTTACGGAGAACGTCGACCTGGCTTACAAGAGCGCGAAGGACGACGATCAGGTCGACGCTTTGTACTCGCAAATTATTCGCGAGCTGTTCTCGCTGATGGTCGAAAATCCGAAGACGGTAGGCCAGGCGATGCTGCTCAGCTTTGTCGGTCGGTACATCGAACGCATTGCCGATCACGCGACGAATATTGCGGAGAGCGTCGTCTACCTGATGACGGGCAAACGTCCGGATTTGAATCAGTAGGCTCAGCTCAGCTTGCGAGCTTCGGATTGGCTGCAGATGCAAGCTTGTTGAGCCGTCTAACGGTCTGGCAGACCGTAAGGAGTGCAGGTGCGAGCTTGTTGGGCCGTCTAACGGTCTGGCAGACCGTAAGGAGTGCAGGTGCGAGCTTGTTGGGTGGTCTAACGGTCTGGCAGACCGTAAGGAGTGCAGGTGCGAGCTTGTTGGGCCGTCTAACGGTCTGGCAGACCGTAAGGAGTGCAGGTGCGAGCTTGTTGGGCCGTCTAACGGTCTGGCAGACCGTAAGGAGTGCAGGTGCGAGCTTATTGGGCCGTCTAACGGTCTGGCAGACCGTAAGGAGTGCAGGTGCGAGCTTGTTGGGTCGTCTAACGGTCTGGCTTCTATATCTTTAAGAGTGGTTGATCAGAAAATTCGTAAGTGATGGCCAGGTGTGCCGGCATAATTCAGTTGACATCATGCTCTACACTGTGCTATATAGGTTGAATCAAAGATGCGTTGAAGAGAACGACCCAATGGAGTGGGTTTCCTCTTCATAGGGTTGTTCAATAAGCAGAGTTGCTAGAGATGATCGATAGACAAAGAAAGGGGATGTACCCTTGTCACCTTTATCTTCAATCATCTTTCAGAGCAACTTGAAAGGCTTGTGGGATAACTCTACGGGAAACCGCCCCTTTTGGGCGGTTTTTCGCTTTTTATCGCCATCATCGGCAAACGAACGGAGGATTTATATGGATGACGTATACGATTCGAATAAAAATCAGAGTCAGGATCAGAATCAGGGAATTTCAATCGGCGTTATCGGCCCGGATGCCCTGGTGAAGCGAATATTGCAAGTTCTGAAAGCGTTCCCGTCCTTTAAGCCGGTGGCGCGGACTTATGAGGAGGACGATTCGGCGCCGCGGTTGGCCGAAGAGATTGCGGACGAAGTGGAGGTCATTCTCGTATCGGGGCCGCTCCCTTACCGTCGAATTCGAGAGGAAGCGAATGTGAAGACGGCGCTGCACTTCGTGCCGCTGACCGATACCGGCTTTTACCGGGCGCTGGCTCGGCTGATCAATGCGTTAGGAACGGACAAAAGCCTGCGCTTGTCCATCGATACGCTAGGCGAGCAGATGGTGGACAAATTTCTGAAGGAGATCGGGGAATCCCGCGTTCAAGCGGATCATTACGACGGATCGGCCTATCCAACGCGCGAAGAGCTGATTGCGTTTCATCGCGAACGGTTCGAAGCCGGGATAAGCGACGGGGCGTTGACCGCCGAAGGGGCGGTGGCGCTGGCGCTGACGAAGCTCGGCATCCCGAACGAATGGGTAATCCCGACGGATCAGAACATTACGGTCGCGCTGGAGCGCGCGCTGCTGTCGACGGAAACCCGCCGGAGCAAAGAAGCGCAGATTGTCGTTGGGCTGCTGAACGCGGATCATTTCGAGAAAAGGATTCACGGCCATACGACTGAGCACGACGTACAGAGATTTAAGTTGGATATCCACCGTATGCTGCTTGATTACGTAGAGTCGCTGGACGGCTATTTGACCCCTCTCGGAGGGGACGAGTATTTATTTTTTACGACGCGGGGCATCTTCGAGCGGGAGACCGGCGGCTACAAAACGATCCCGTTGGGCAGGCAAGCTTTTCGGAAATTCGGCCTATCGCTTAGCATCGGCATCGGCTTCGGGCGCTCTGCCAACGAAGCGGGCACGCACGCGAGAGCCGCGCTGCGCAAAGCGAAGGAGGCCGGAGGGGATACGTGCTTTATCGTGCGCGAGGACAAGACGCTGATCGGACCGCTGGCGATGGCGGATTCGCTTGAACAGGATTTGTCGATTACGGATGCAGAGCTGCTTCGGCGAACGGAGAGCGCGGGCATGACGTCCGCTTATTTGAGCAAGCTGCTCGCCCAAACGGCTCGCACCGGCAGGACGGATTATATGGCGCACGAGCTGGCCGTACTGCTTAACGTGACCGTCCGAACGGCGCACAGGCTTATTTTACAATGGATGGATCATAACCTGGTTCGAATCGTTGGCGTGGAGAAGGTTCCGAAGGGGCGGCCGCGGCAAATTTTCCGGTTCGTCTTTCTGGCGGACGAAAGCTGGAAGTAAGCGAGGGCATGGAAAGCCCGGCCTTCCGACGGTTTACAGACGACTTAAAGATTTGTCTTTTAATAAGAGGGGGGATTATGATGAACTTATTCTCGACAACGGAAGGAGAAAGAACGGATGAAATCGATTGAAGAACTGGAGGCCAAGCTGGCCGAGCCTTCGGAGGCGCTGATTCGCGATATTGCCGCCATCGAGGGAGACATTCTGCTGCTGGGCGTTGGGGGCAAGATGGGGCCGAGCCTGGCCAAGCTGCTTATGAATGCAATTAAGCAAGCCGGAGCGAGCAATCGGGTGATCGGGGCGTCGCGCTTTTCGGAGAAGGGGCTGCGGGAGCAACTGGAGGCCGAGGGGATCGAAACGATCGCGTGCGACCTGCTTAACGAGGAGCAATTGCAAAGCTTGCCGGACGCTCCGAATGTCATCTATATGGCCGGCAACAAGTTCGGCACGACGGGCAACGAATCGTTCACTTGGGCGATGAATGCTTATCTGCCAGGCAGAGTCGCGGAGAAGTATCGCAACTCGCGGATCGTCGTCTTTTCCTCGGGCAACGTGTATCCGTTTACGCCGGTTGGGAGCGGGGGAGCGGACGAAACGACGCCGCCTTCGCCGGTGGGGGAATACGGTCAATCCTGTCTGGGACGGGAACGCGTATTCGAGCACTTCTCTAAAGTCCATTCCACGAAAATGCTTATCTATCGTCTCAACTACGCCATCGACTTGCGCTACGGCGTACTGCTGGAAATCGCCAAGTCGGTGCAAGGCGGCAAACCGATCGACCTGACGATGGGGCATGCGAACATCATCTGGCAGGGAGACGCCAATGAGATTGCCATTCGCTCCCTGCTCGTTTGCGAAGCGCCCGCCCGCTTCCTGAACGTGACGGGTCCCGAGACGATGTCCATCCGCTGGGCGGCGGAGAAGTTCGGCGAGCGATTGGGAATCGAGCCGGTATTCACGGGAACCGAGTCCGACAATGCGCTGCTGAACAATTCAACGAAGTGCCATCAACTGTTCGGCTATCCCCGCGTCTCGCTGCTCCAAATGATCGATTGGGTTGCGGAATGGGTGGAGGTCGGCGGAGCGACCTTGAACAAGCCGACGCATTTCCAGGAACGAAAGGGGAAGTTTTGAGCGATGAGCGGGAGAAGAGAGCTTACGCCCGAGCTGAAGCGGGCGCTGCATGAGGGGCTGGTCATTCCGGCGCATCCGCTGGCGCTGAACGAGAACCGCCAACTGGACGAACGGCGTCAAAGAGCGCTTAGCCGTTACTATATCGCGTCTGGCGCGGGCGGCATCGCCGTCGGCGTTCATTCCACGCAATTCGAGATTCGCGAGCCGCAGCACAATTTGTTTGAGAAAGTGCTGCGCCTGGCCTCCGAGGAGGTAGCGCGAGCGGGGCTGCAGCGTCCGTTTATACGCGTTGCGGGAATATGCGGGCCAACGGAGCAGGCGGTCGCGGAGGCCGAAACGTCCGCCTCGCTCGGGTACGATGCCGGATTGCTCAGTATGGGAGGGCTGCAAGGCTGGACTGAGGCGGACATTCTGAAACGGACGGAAAAGGTGGCGGATGTCATGCCGATCATCGGTTTCTACTTGCAGCCATCGGTGGGCGGCCGGACGTTCAGCTTCGACTTCTGGCGGGCGTTCGCCGACATTCCCGGCGTCGTGGCGATCAAAATGGCGCCGTTTAATCGCTACCAGACGATTGACGTCGTGCGTGCGGTGATCAGCTCCGAGCGGCGGGACGAAATCGCGCTGTATACAGGCAACGACGATAATATCGTTAACGACTTGTTGACCGTCTACAAGTTTCAGGCGGATGGCCGTGTTGTGGAGAAAAGAATCGTCGGAGGGCTGCTCGGCCATTGGGCCGTATGGACGCACAAGGCGGTGGAACTGCTGGAGGAAATCAAACGCGTGCGGGAGCAAGGGAGCATTCCAGCGGAATGGCTGACCCGCAATGTTGAAGTTACCGACTCTAATGCAGCCTTTTTCGATCCTGCTCATGGGTTTGCAGGATGCATTCCGGGCATTCATGAGGTGCTGCGCAGACAGGGACTGCTGGAGGGAACATGGTGTCTCAATCCTCACGAACAGCTGTCGAAGGGGCAAAAGGAAGAGATCGACCGGGTGTATCGGGAATATCCGCATCTGAACGACGACGATTTTGTGCGTCGAAATCTGGCCGAATGGCTGGTCTGAAGGTTGTGAGCGGAAAATGCGATTCAAAGACGTATTTTCGATTATCGGACCGAGCATGATCGGCCCGTCCAGCTCGCATACGGCAGGCGCCGCCCGGCTCGGCCGAGTCGCCAGGGAGCTGCTCGGCGCAATGCCGAAGGAGGCTGACATTGTGTTCTACGGCTCCTTCGCGGCGACTTATGCCGGACATGGAACCGACGTGGCCGTTGTAGCCGGGCTGCTGAGGTTCGGCACGGACGATGCGCGAATTCCCGATTCGCTGCGGTTGGCGGCCGAGGCTGGGATGAAGGTGACGTTCCGGGCGGGCGCGGGAGCGGCCGTTCATCCGAATACGCTGTCCGTGGAGCTGCGCTCGGACGATCGCTTCTGCAGGATGACCGGCTGCTCGATTGGCGGCGGCAATATCGAGGTGGTTGAGGCTAGCGGCTTTGACCTGCGTTTTACGGCCGATTATCCGACGACGATTGTGTTTCATGGCGACCGTACCGGGGTGCTTGCGGATATTACGCGGCTGCTAAGCGGGGCGAATGTCAACATCGGCTATATGGACGTCGACCGCAAAGGCAGGCTTGGAGAGGCGGCGACGGCCGTTGAGACGGACGGGGGGCTCTCCGACGATCTGCTGGAGGAAATTCGGAGGCTGCCTGGCGTGACCGGCATAAGCTATATCGATCTGAATGGCGGTGCAGAGGCATGAGATTCCGTACTTTGAACGAGCTGGCGGAGCTCAGCGTGCGGGAAGGCAAACCGATCTACCGGGTGATGCTGGAGGATCAGGCAATGGAGTCGGGACGAACGGCCGAGCGGGAATGGGACAAAATGAAGCAATATTACGGCATCATGAAGGAAGCCGTAAGGAAAGGGGCTGCGGCGGAAGGAGGCTCGAGAAGCGGGCTGACCGGAGGAGACGCGAAGCGGACGCTGGTTTACGCTCGTCGGCCGGATTCGTCGCTCGCTCTCGATGCGGGCAAGGCGATGGCTTACGCGCTGGCGGTGTCCGAGGTGAACGCCTCGATGGGGCGCATCGTCGCCACGCCGACCGCCGGCTCCTGCGGCGTCATTCCCGGCGTATTCGTCAGCAGTCAGGAACGGTTCGGCTGGAGCGACGACGATATGGTCGGCGGGTTGTTCTGCGCGGGAGCGATCGGTTATGTGATCGCCAACAATTCTTTTATTTCCGGAGCTGAAGGCGGCTGTCAGGCGGAGATCGGATCTGCGATCGGCATGGCCGCGGGAGCGCTGACGGAGCTGAAGGGCGGCAGTCCGGCGCAAGTGGTGCACGCGGTCGGGCTCGCTTTGAAAAACACGCTGGGACTCATCTGCGATCCGGTAGCGGGTTTGGTGGAAATTCCGTGTATCGTGCGCAACGGCTTCGGCGCGGTTAACGCCCTGGCTGCCGCAGATATGGCATTGGCGGGCGTGCGAAGCGTCATTCCGTCGGACGAGGTCATTCAAGTGATGCTGGAAGTCGGCGGCGCCATGCCGGATATTCACCGCGAGACGGCGCAGGGCGGATTGGCACAGACGCCGAAAGGCAGAAGACTTGCCGAGCAGCTTGCTGCGGGGACGAGGACGTCAGGCGACAGGAAGGATGGGGAGAACGATGGTGAATGAGGATGTCTATAGAAGCTTACGAGCTTCCGCCGGCGCGATCGAGAGTGAACTGATCGCGCTGCGCAGGAAGCTTCATTCGTATCCGGAGCTTAGCTTCGAGGAGGAGCGCACCTCGGATGCCGTCGCCGAGTGGCTGAGCGGCCTGGGGCTGGACGTCGTGCGGCGCGGAGTTGGCGGTCACGGCATTGTGGCCGAACTGGCTGGCAGTCGACCGGGGCCGCGCATTGCCCTGCGCGCGGACATGGACGCGCTGCCGATCCAGGAGGAGAGCGGTTTGCCGTATGCGTCGCAAGTGCCGGGCGTTATGCACGCCTGCGGCCATGACGCGCATACGGCGATGCTGTGCGGCGCGGCGAGATTGCTGGCTGAGCGCCGGGATCGTCTGTCCGGCAGCATCCAGCTGCTGTTTCAGTCGGCGGAGGAGATCAACGCCGGGGCGAAAGCGATGATCGGGCAGGGGGCGCTGGAAGGCGTGGACGAAATCTACGGTTTGCACAACTTGCCCACGCTGCCTGCCGGTCAAGCGGGAACGCGTTTCGGGGCGTTGATGGGTTCCGTCGATCAGTTCGAGGTGACCGTGACGGGCCGGGGAGGGCATGGCGCCCTGCCGGAGCAGTGCGTCGATCCGGTCGTGGCGGCGTCGGCGATCGTGATGGCGCTGCAGACGGCGATCAGCCGCGAGCTATCCCCGTTCAGTCCGGCGGTCGTGACCGTCGGCAGCGTGCATGGCGGCGCTGCTTATAACGTGATCCCGGAGCGGGTGGAGCTTGCCGGGACAGTGCGAACTTTCTCTCCGGACGTTCAAGAGAAGATGCCGGATCGACTGCTAAGATTAATCAACCGAACCGCGGAGGCTTATCGGTGCGAGGCGGAACTGCGCTATATCCGGCATGTGCCGGTGCTTGTCAACCACGACGCTTGCGTCCGCCATGCGGAGGCGGCGATCGATGCGGTTCTTGGCCGGGAAAACCGGATCGAGGCGCCTCCCGTGCTGGCGGGGGAGGATTTCTCCGTCTATCTTCAGCGCGTGCCGGGCTGCTTCATCTGGCTCGGCTCGGGACCGGAGAACGGAGCCGGGCAGGCGTACGGTCTGCACCATCCTCGTTATACGCTGAACGAGGATTGTCTGTCGGACGGCGCGGCTTTGCTGGCCGCGATCGCGATGGGCAGATTGGATGCCGGATTGTCGGAGAAAGGTTTCGATTAGCTTTCAGAGCAACTTGATAGGACAGCCGCCTCCTCCTTAATTTACCTTCCGTTAACAAAGTACGGGACTACAAATAACGAGACCGTGTTAAGGTGAAGAAAAACAAACGGATCTCGTTAGCAGGGAAACGTCGTGCGGAGGTAGGACGTCATGATGAAGGAGATCGAAGGCTGGTTGGATCGCGAGATTGTCAAATACGGGCTGAGCGCTGACGGACAACCGCAGCGCTGCGGCTTGTTTGTCGTGCGGTGGGAGAGCGGAAGCGGGCTTAACGGCGACTCGCCGGCTCGCGTCGCGCGTTTGCTGCGCTTAATCGCACTGCGGCTGTCGAAGCTGTCGAGCTCGGTGAAGGGGTGGGCGCCATCCGGCGAAGGTTTGGTTCTGATCGTCGTATTCTCGCCGGAGGAGAACGACGATTGGGCGTCGGCAGATCTTTCGCCGGGCAGAATGGCGTTTCTTATCCGAGATACGGCGCAGCGAGCGCTGCTGGAGTTCGGATGCTCCGAAATGACGGCGGCGGGCGGCGGTATCCGCAGCGGATTCGGTTGGGCTGTCGGCAAGGACGGTCGGACGCTTCCGAGTACCGCCGGTCCCCGAGAATGGGAAACCGCGCTGCTCAACGCTTATGAGACGGCCTGGAAGCATATGTTTTTCTCCTCTGCGCCGCTCATCCGGTTTCCGCTGGAGGAACTGCGTGAATCCGCGGCCGATTTCGATTTTTCGGTTCGCTACTTGCCGATCGTGTCGCTGCTCGACGGTTCGTTGTACGGCTACGAAGCCGTTCCGATCGGAGGGCGCAAGGGAGAGCGGATCGACCTGCGCTCCTTCTACGCCCAAGCCGACCAATCCGGCAAGCTGTTCGAGTGGGATCGCCGTTTTCGGGAGGCGGCGATTCGGGGGCTACCGTCCCGCAACGGAGACGTGAAGCTGTTTCTCCCCGTCCCCGCCAAAATTATTTTCGACCCGAGGCTTTACCCCGGAAGCACGCTGCGGAGAATCGAAGCGGCGAATCTGCGACCGGAGCATGTCGTGCTCGTTCTGATCGACGGAGACAACGAATCGGCAGCGATGACCGGATCGGCTTTGAAGCATTATCGCAATCAAGGCTTTCGCATTTCGATATCGGGAATCCGGCCGGAGCTGGATTCGCTGCGCAAAATGATAGATCTGCATCCCGACTACGCGCGTCTGGACGTCGACTGGATTCGCGGCGAGACGCCCGACTCGGTGGAGGGGAGCTTGCTGCAAGCGTTGATCGCTCTGTCGCGCAAGGAGCAGATTGTCTTTATCGCCGGGGGACTCGATCGGGAGGCTCTGTTGCCGGGCCTTGTCGCCAGCGGAATGCACTACGCCCAAGCGGAGCAGTCTGCTGAATCGGGAACGGAGAGCGTGCAGGCCCAGAAGGAGCGGATTGCCAAGCTGCAAGCCCTCATTCGGGCGGAGGTCGGCAAGAGGTTTACGGGAGCGGCCGGTACGATGGCCGCCTTGATTAATCCGGTAAAGCAGTTTAGCCGGGATACGCCGGTGTCGGAGGTGTCGCGCCATTTCGAGCAGCACCGCGAAGCCCAAGGCGTCGTGATCTCGGAGGCGGGCAGGCCGATCGGTTTATTAATGAAGGAAAAGCTGCTGCAGCTGCTGTCCGGCCAATTCGGACTTCCGCTTTACTGGAATAGGCCCGTCGGTAAAATTATGGATACTCATCCGGCCATCGTCGAAGAGTCGGTTACGGTGGATCAGGCGTCACAGATGGCGATGGCGCGCGAGCCGGACAAGCTGTACGACGAGGTCATTATAACCAGAGACGGCCAGGTGGCGGGAATCGCTTCGATCCGTTCCATGCTGGAATGGGTATCGCAGGCCCGCGTGAAGGCCGCGCAATGGGCGAATCCGCTGTCCGGGCTTCCCGGCAACGAGCCGATCCGCAGAGAAGTGGATCGCAGGCTCGCCGAGGGTCGGCCGTTCGCAGTACTGTATGCGGATTTGGATCATTTCAAATGGTATAACGACCAGTTCGGATTTCAGCGGGGAGACGACGTTATCCGCTATACGGCGGAGACGCTTGTTCAGGTGTCGAGGGAGCGCCCAAACGGCGATTGCTTCGTCGGTCACATCGGTGGCGACGACTTTATCGTGCTTTCTTCCGAAATCGATGCGCTTGAATCGGCGCACGAGACGATCGCCAAGTTCGAGCAAGGAATCGGCGCTTACGCTCCGACTCACTCGGAGCCGGCGTTCGACCGCTCGGGACAGCTGCTGGAGGAGCCGGCCTTGTCCCTGTCGCTCTCTCTGATCCTATGTCGATCAACGGCAGGCTGGACGGCGGAGGCGCTCTCGAAGAGGGCGGCGCTGCTGAAGAAACAGGCCAAGCGCCAGCGCGGCAATTCGATCGCATGGGAGGAACTCGCGGATCGCGAGTCGACAGATATGCGAGAGGAGATGGAATTAACGGGGCGTTAACATAAACTCCGAATTTCGTTAACAAAAGCTTGCTACATTTATATTCGCGAATATTTTT
Organism: Cohnella sp. LGH; assembly: GCF_017671885.1. Classification (NCBI taxonomy): domain Bacteria; kingdom Bacillati; phylum Bacillota; class Bacilli; order Caryophanales; family Paenibacillaceae; genus Cohnella; species Cohnella sp. LGH. The sequence goes on along the minus strand of NZ_CP072117.1, from coordinate 4,491,621 downwards.
ACGGGGAAGCTGGTGTTCAATCGAATGGCAACGTCCTGGTTCGGCATAGAGCAACTCATCGATCGAATCGAACATCATCCTTCTATCGGCCTTATCGGCATCGATCTGTCTGAATGGAGCGGCGGCCTGGCGACCAAGTTCAGGGAAGAGGGCTTCGAATGGGAAAATTGGCTCTCCAGATCGATGAACCGGAACGATTTGTGGTTTGGCGACGAAGTGTCGGGACATCTGTGGCTGTACGCAGGTTTGCCTAATTCGTTGCAGGCGGACGAGGGAGACCGATATTTGCGGGCGATGGCCAAGCGGGTCAAGGAAGCGATCGCCGCGGAATCGGTAGGCAAGGTTCGGCATACGCGGCCGACCTCGGGCCAGAAGGAGCGGGGAATCGGCTACGCCAGCTTGCAGGGGCTTGAGAGGGCTAGCGTCAAGGACGTCGTCTACGACGGCGTCGTGAAGGCGACGGAACGAATCCGGGAATCGCTAAGCGGGCATCGCGATTGGGAGCTTCGCTGCGAGCTGGAACGCCTGCTGGCGGAAAGCAGCATCAAGAGCGTCTACCAGCCGATCGTAAGGCTCGGCGACGGAAAGATTTTCGGCTACGAGGCGCTGACGAGATGTCCGGAAGGGAGCATGTTCGACGGTCCGCTCACTCTGTTCAGATTCGCCGAAAAAAACCAGATGGCCCTCGCCCTTGATCGTCTGGCCAGGGAAACGGCAATTCGGCATTCTCCGGCACTCGGAGCTATGCAGAAAATTTTTATCAACGTCACGATGAGCATTATTAACGATCCGCATTTTGTATCCGGCCAGACGGTGCGTTGGCTGAACGAGAAAGGGATACATCCGGGACAGGTCGTGTTCGAGCTGACGGAGAGAAGCTCGGTCGACGATTTCGAGGCGGCGGAAAAAATATTGGCGCATTACCGCACGCAAGGCTACGAAATTGCCATCGACGACGCGGGAGCCGGGTATTCTTCCTTGCAATCGATCGTCGAGCTGCGTCCCGATTACATTAAAGTAGACCGTTCGCTCGTCCGTCAGGCCGACAATGACGAGATGAAAAAGCACATGCTGCGCACGTTCGTCCGTTTCGCGAAGAAGATGAATATCCGCACGGTCGCGGAAGGCATCGAACGTCCGGAAGAGCTGAGGCTGCTTCGTGCGATGGGATTCGATTACGCGCAAGGATATTTGATCGGTAGGCCGAGCGAGCAGCCCGCAGCTGCGAATCCGGGAGCCATCCCCAAAGTCTGAGGACTGGGGATAGGCTCCCTTTTGCGTCGCAGGTCCGGGGTGCGGCCCGTTCCGCACTTATGGTATGATTAATCTGTATAGGTCCGATTTTTTTGAACTAGCAATTAACCCAATGTCGGCGAGGTGGACGAACGGCCATGGCTAATGTAAAGGACAAGCTGGTTCTGATCGATGGAAACAGCATTATCAATCGAGCTTTTTATGCGCTGCCTCCGCTTACGAGCAGCAACGGGCTGCATACGAACGCCGTGCTCGGTTTTACGACGATGCTTCTGAAGGTGCTGGAGGAGGAGAAGCCGAGCCATGTGCTCGTTGCCTTCGATGCCGGTAAAGTGACTTTCCGTCACGAAGGTTATTCGGAATATAAAGGCGGCAGACAGAAGACGCCTCCGGAGCTGTCGGAGCAATTTCCGCTGCTGAAGGACCTGCTGCAGGCGTTCTCCATCTCCCAGTTTGAACTGGGCGGGTATGAGGCGGACGATATTATCGGGACGATGGCGAAGCAGGCGGAGGAGCAGGGCAAATCCGCGATCATCGTATCCGGGGATAAGGACATGCTGCAGCTTACCACCGAACAGGTCAGCGTCTGGATTACGCGCAAGGGCGTCAGCGAGGTCGAAAGGTTTACGCCGGAAGGGATCCGGGAGAAGTACGGGCTGACGCCCGATCAGATCATCGACCTGAAAGGGTTGATGGGCGACGCCAGCGACAACATTCCGGGTGTTCCCGGAGTCGGCGAGAAGACGGCGCTGAAGCTGCTGCATGAATTCGGCACGGTCGAAGGCGTGTTGGAGCACGTTGAGGAAATCAAAGGCAAACTCCGCGAAAATATCGAAGCCAATAAGGAAAGCGCCAAAATGAGCAAAGAGCTGGCGACGATCTATCGCGAGGTTCCGCTCGACTATACGGTCGAGGACGTCTCGTGGAAGGGCTATGATCCGGCGGTTTTGGCGGGGGCGTTCCGCAAGCTGGAATTTAAGGCGCTAAGCGAACGACTGAATCTGGGAACGGCGGACGAGGCGTTGGAGCAGCAGACGGCGGAGACGGCATCTCGCTACGAAGTCGTCCAGGTCGACAAGGAAGGCTGGGACGGGCTTTACGGCGCTTTGGACGGCGCGGAAGCCTTGCTGGTGGACGCGGCGGGAGACAATCCGCATCAGAGCGAAGGCTTCGGAGTGGCGATTGCGGCCGGATCGACTTGTTATGTCGTTTCGTATGCTTCGTTGCTCGGCCCAGAGGCGACCCAGCTAAGAGACTGGATGGAGAGCGGCGATGCTCCGAAGATCAGCTACGATCTGCATCGCGTCGATCTCGTGCTGGCTCGCTCCGGCATCCAGCTGCGGGGGCATTCTTTCGACGTGCAGTTGGCCGGATATTTGCTCGATCCGACGGAACCCGATCCGTCGCTGCACGGTCTGCTGCAGCGGTATAAGCTGGATCCGATTCCATCCGACGAAGCGGCGTACGGCAAGGGTGCCAAGTTCCGCGTTCCGGCGGCGGACGAGTTGGCCAAGCATTTGGCGGCTAAAGCCGACGCGGTGCGCCGTCTGCGCGAGCCGCTTGCGGAGCAGCTTGAGAAGCTCGGCATGCACAAGCTTTATTACGAGCTGGAGCAGCCTTTGTCCGTCGTGCTGGCAGGCATGGAGAAGCAGGGCATTGAAGTGCGGCCGGAGACGCTGCAGGACCTGGGCGCGGAGTTTCAGCGCCGGCTCGAGGAGACGACCGATGCGATCTATGCGCTGGCGGGCTTCGAGTTCAATATCGGTTCGACCCGTCAGCTTGGCGAGGTGTTGTTCGAGCGGCTTCGCTTGCCGGTCGTAAAGAAGACGAAGACGGGTTATTCGACCGATGCGGAAGTGTTGGAGAAGCTGGAATCCCATCACGATATCGTTAAGCTGATCCTCCATTATCGTCAGCTGTCCAAGCTCCAATCGACCTATATCGAAGGTTTGCTGAAGGAAATACGGCCGGAGACGGGCAAAATCCATACGTTTTATCGGCAAACGATCGCAGCGACCGGAAGGCTGTCGAGCCAATACCCGAACCTGCAAAATATTCCGATTCGTCTGGAGGAAGGCCGGCAAATCCGCAAAGCGTTCGTGCCGTCGGAGCCGGGATGGACGATTGTCGCTGCCGACTACTCGCAGATCGAACTGCGGGTGCTGGCGCATATTTCCGGGGACGACGGATTAAAAGAAGCGTTTCTTAAGGAAATGGACATCCATACGAAGACGGCGATGGACGTGTTCGGAGTTTCGGCGGATCGGGTGGACGCCAACATGAGGCGCCAGGCCAAGGCCGTCAATTTCGGCATCGTATACGGCATCAGCGATTGGGGTCTATCGCAAAACTTGAACATCACGCGGGGCGAGGCTGCGGATTTCATTGAGCAGTATTTCGTGGCGTTCCCCGGAGTGCGCCGTTATATGACCGACATTGTAGAGCAGGCAAGGAAGGACGGCTATGTTACGACGCTGCTTGAGCGCCGCCGCTACTTGCCGGAGATTCGCCATTCGAACTTCAATCTGCGTTCATTCGCGGAGCGCACGGCGATGAACACGCCAATCCAAGGAACCGCAGCGGACATCATCAAGCTGGCGATGATGCGGATGAGCGAAGAGCTGTCCTCTCGCTGTCTGCGCAGCCGGATGCTGCTGCAGGTTCATGACGAATTGGTGTTCGAGGTTCCGGAGGACGAATTGGAGACGATGAAAGCCCTTGTGCCGGAAACGATGAAAAACGCGCTGAAGCTCGACGTGCCGCTGCTGGCGGAAGTCAGCGTAGGCTCGAACTGGTACGAAGCGAAGTAAAAGGAAGTGAAGAGAATGCCCGAATTGCCAGAAGTAGAAACGGTGCGTCGCACCTTGAATCAATTAATCGCCGGCAAAACGATCGAATGCGTGACAGTGACCCTCCCGCGCATTCTTCAGAAGCCGGACGATCCGCAGGCGTTCGCCGCCATGCTGGAGGGAAGAACGTTCCAGTCGGTGGAACGCCGGGGGAAATTTCTCCGGCTCGTTCTGGACGGAGTGGTGCTGATTTCCCATCTAAGGATGGAAGGCCGCTACGGCTTGTACGGCAAAGACGAACCTGTCGAGCTCCACACTCACGTTAGATTTTCTTTTACGGATGGTACGGAGCTGCGTTATAAGGACGTACGCCAATTCGGCACGATGCATCTGTTCGCGCCGGGAGACGAATGGATTGCCGCTCCTCTGAATAAACTGGGATTGGAGCCGCTTGACGAGAGCTTCACGTTGGACGAATTCACGCGCGTGCTGGCTAGAAGGACGACGAAGATCAAGCCGCTGCTGCTCAACCAGGAGGTTGTCGTCGGTCTAGGCAACATTTATGTGGATGAAGCGCTGCATGCGGCAGGCATCCATCCCGAGACGCCCGCCAGCGAGCTGAAGCGGAAGGAGCACCAGAAGCTTCATGACGCGATTGTCGCTACGTTGGCGGCCGCGGTGGAAGCGGGAGGCTCTTCGATTAAGTCGTATGTGAACGGCCAAGGCGAGATGGGGCTGTTCCAGCATAGTTTGAGGGCTTACGGCAGAACGGGCGAGCCTTGCTCCGAATGCGGCACGCCAATTGAGAAATCGGTCGTTGGCGGTCGAGGGACGCACGTATGTCCGAGCTGCCAGAAGCCTCCGCGCGGCGGGGCCTTAACCGCAGTGTCGGTCGGCGCTGCGAAGAAGCGTCGGTCCAACGCCGTGAAGCGGCGTTTGGACGGAGTGGAGCAATAGAAGCGCATTAAGCGGGGCATTGTCGGCGCCGCCTGCATAGGATGGAAAGTACCCGGCTTCCGAAATAGGAAGCGAGGGATCGCATCCATGCAGGGGGATATGCATTATGACGGCATCTGTCGCATCGCTTCTGTTATTATCATTTGCGGTAAGTCTGGACGGCTTCGGCGTTGGAATGACTTACGGCGTCAGGAAAATCAAAATTCCCGTATCTTCCGTCGCAATTATTTCGGCTTGTTCCGGTTTGATCATTTTGCTCTCGATGATGGTCGGTGTCGCGATGACGCGTTGGATACCGCCCCAGGGAGCTTCGGCTGTGGGAGCGGTCATCCTGATCGGCATCGGCATGTGGGCTCTGCTGCAGTTTATTCGCAGCGGAGAACGCGACGAGCGAGACCGGGGCAAACACGGCAGCGCGGGAACGGGGTCGGCGGATACGATCGGCAATGCTCCTGTGCTTAAGATGGAGCTTAAAATATTCGGATTCATTATTCAAATTCTGCGTACGCCTTCGGCGGCCGATATGGACCGATCAGGCACGATTAGCGCAGGCGAAGCTTTTCTGCTCGGAACAGCGTTGTCTCTAGACGCTTTCGGAGCCGGCATCGGCGCGGCTCTGGTCGGCTTTCCGCCACTGCTTACGGCGGTGGTGATCGCCGCATCGAGCGGATTGTTTCTCTGGTCCGGCACGAAGTTCGGTATGTGGGCTTCTCGCTGGCGCTGGGTAAAGCAGCTATCCATGCTGCCCGGCATCATTTTGATCTTGATGGGTGTTTTCAAACTGTTTGTCTAGTCGACGTTTTCATGAAATCGGAAGTAAGGAAGAGATCGTATGAACATAGGTTTAACGGGAGGCATCGCCACCGGTAAAAGCACGGTCGCCAAGCTGCTCACGGAGCGCGGGGCGAAGCTGATCGATCTGGATAAAATCGCCCGGGAGGTCGTTGAGCCCGGGCAACCGGCTTTGCATGCGATCGCCGAACGATTCGGACAAGCTGTGCTGCAGCCGGACGGTTCATTGGACCGCAAGAAGCTTGGCGCAGTCGTTTTCTCCGATCTGGAGGAGCGCAAAGCGCTTGAAGCGATTACGCATCCGGCCATTCGAGCCGTCATGAAGGAACGAATGACGCGCTACGAAGCGGAGGAACCGGACCGACTGGTTGTCGTCGACGTTCCGCTGCTGTTCGAGTCGAAGCTGGAAAGTCACTTTGAGCAGGTGATGGTCGTCTACGTTCCACGGGAGACCCAGCTGCGGCGATTGATCGTGCGCGACGCTCTGACGCCGGAGGAGGCCGAGAAGAGGCTTGCGGCCCAGATGGATATCGAGGAGAAAAAAAGGCGAGCGGACATACTCATTCACAATACAGGAACGCCGGAGGATACGGATCGGCAGATTGATCGCTTCTGGCGGGAAAAGGGGCTAGGATGAAGAAGAGAGTTAGACGCAAGCGCTTCATCCTTCTGTTAGTCCTGATTCTGCTCGGCGTTTTGTTCATCCGGTCGGATTGGCTAGGGAAAAGAATTTATCCGATTTCATTTCAGGATGAGATTAAGCGGAACGCCCAGCAGTACGAGCTCGATCCGCTTCTGATCGCAGCGATTATCCGCGTCGAATCGAACTATAAGCTAACAGCCGTTTCCCGAAAGGGAGCGGTCGGAATTATGCAAATTATGCCGGATACGGCCGCGTGGATTTTAAAGAAAGGCGATTTCGGAGAAATTACGGTAGAGGATGTCGGAAGTCAGGCGCATGCGGGAATTTCACTCGGTTCTTGGTACGTGAAGGAGCTGCATCGACAGTTCGACGGCGATCTGGTCAAGTCGCTGGCCGCCTATAACGCCGGTCCCGGGAAGGTCAAATCGTGGCTGGAAAACAGAGTGTGGGATGGAAAAGAGCAGACAATCAGCGACATTCCGTACGGGGAGACTAGACATTACGTGCAACGTGTGTTGTATTATTATAAGAAGTATCAGGATATTTACGTAACGTTATAATTTTTTTTCCAAATAGGTAAGAGGAAGCCTCGAAGCGTTTGCTTCGAAGCTTCCCGGTATTAAGTGCTTCGGCTGTCGATGATCGTTAGCATTAACGACCTGCCAGCTGTTGCTCAGCGATTTGTACCAAACGGCGGGTAATGTGACCCCCGATGGAACCGTTGTCCTTCGTAGTCATGTTCCCTTGGTAACCGTCTTGCGGGATAGCGATGCCCAGCTCTTGAGCCGCTTCGTATTTCAGTTGGTTCAGGCCTGCAGTCGCTTGTGGAACAACCAATTGGTTGCTGTTGTTGTTTTGTCCGGCCATGTGTGTTCACCTCCTTGCGGTTGGTAACTGTATTATGTGCTTTATTCTGATGTTCATGTAAGGGAAGCCTTGGAAAATCATTCAAAATCGAAGGAGATGAGTCGACGACATGAAATGCCCTTATTGCGATTACAACGGAACGAAGGTGCTGGACTCCCGTCCGGCCAACGACAACAAGTCGATTCGCCGCCGTAGGGAGTGCGAAAAGTGCGGCCGTCGGTTCACGACTTTCGAGACGGTTGAGGAAACGCCGCTGATGGTCATCAAGAAGGACGGCAGCCGCGAGGAGTTCAGCCGGGACAAAGTGCTCAGGGGCTTGTTGCGCGCTTGCGAGAAGCGTCCGGTATCCGTTGGCCAGCTTGAAGTCATCGTCTCCGAGGTAGAGCGGGAAATCCGCAATACGGCCTCGGCCGAGGTCGAGAGCCGGATTATCGGCGAGCTGCTGATGGAGCATATTTATCCCGTCGATGAAGTCGCCTACGTGCGTTTCGCGTCGGTGTATCGCCAGTTCAAGGACATCAATATGTTCCTTAAAGAGCTGAACACGCTGATGAACAAACACGGTATATAAGAAGCCAACGAGATCTCAGGCCCGCGTTCCATGCAGGAACCGGGCTCTTTATTTTTTTATGCGATAAAAGCGTTGACAAGCCTGCTGGCTCTGTGATAAACTCATTTTTGTCGCCAATGAAATACCATCGCGCGACCGACGATATCAAGTATTTATCCCGGGCCTTTAGCTCAGCTGGGAGAGCGCTTCGCTGGCAGCGAAGAGGTCAGCGGTTCGATCCCGCTAAGGTCCACCAAAAATGTAAATTCACGCAACCTGCGAAGGTTGCGTTTTTATTTTGGCTGGACGTAACAAGCTTAGCGTGGAGCCCGTGGCGGAGACAGCTTGGTGATTGTCCATTGACATTTATCCAAACGAATCATTGCGTTTTTTTCATTGTTTCCCCTTTTTGTACAAGCTACAATAAACTATGGTAATGATAATCATTTTCAATTAATAGAAAGAAGGAAAGGGGCACTAAAATATGAAGAGGCAACATGGAAAGCGAAATATACTTTGGGGAGGGAGTTTCCTCCTGTTATTGTTGATATTATCGGCCTGCAATAATTCTAATGACACCGTATCCGAGTCGCAGGCAGAGGAAAGCGGCGGGAAAACAGTTCAATATACAACGATTACGGGCGAACAGGTAGAAATACCTTCGGATCCAAAAAGAGTTGTCTATATTGGTCAGACGATCGGCGATTTCTTGGCAATGAACCTGTCAGTTGTTGGCAATAACCTTACTCAGGATGTTCCTAGTTACTATGAGGGGAAATTAGATGGAATCGTTAATGTTGGAAATCCCGGTGACTTAGAGGTGATTCTGACTTTGAAGCCCGATCTGATTATTAATGGTTATTATAAGGCAGAAGCAGACCATCATGTGGCATTATCAAAAATTGCTACGACTATTCCCTTCAACCCAGCTCTTCCTTATACAGAACGCGTAAAGGAGATAGGAAGGATCTTTGGCAAACAGGAGGAGGCGGCTCAATTGATTACTAAGTTTGAGACGCAGTCGAAAGAGATGTTCGATAAGTTTCAATTAGCTGAAGGGGAGACGGCAACAGTTTTCTATCAGCTAGGTAAATCCCTTTATGCAATGGGCGATCGCAACTTTGGCGCCATTATTTATGGAGGGAATGGCTATGCCGTGCCACCGGCTATACAGAAGAATATTCTTGATCAACAAGGGATATCTTTCCTTGATATATCAGAAGAGCTAATCCCGGAGTATGCTAGTGAAAATATATTTGTACTTGTACAAGATAATGATGAAAGTAGAACGGAAGCTGACCGACTGCTGCAAAGCCCGTTATGGGGAACATTGCCTGCGGTCCAAAAGGGGAAAGTTTACGTTGTTTCTAATGAGTGGAATACGGATAATTTGTTAGCTTTGGAGCAGTTGTATAAAAAGCTGCCGGAATGGATGCACAAACAGTAAAACTGTATCTGTCCATTCCATTCTTTAAACCGAAATCAACTGTGGAAGGTTGCTTATGAATCTAGCATCCCTGTATTTTAGACTACTAAACTATGATAGGCTTCAAGTTGACCGGACGATCCCAGCGAGTAGTAGCCATAATGAAGAGATATCTTACAATGAACCGAATTTATGCACATTATGGATAGCGTTTAGTCATGATATAAGGATGTACGTAGATAAAATTGCAATCGATCTGCGACAAGGGAGCAGCATTCTGGTTTTACCCTCACAAAGCTGCGCGGTTGAATCAAGTAATGAAGAGGCACACCTTGCGCGTTTTACCTTTGCAACCTTTGAAGTAAAAGGAATGATGTTGAATCCAATTGCTCAGCCCCCTTTACTTTGCAGTTATCCCTATCATCTGTTATTTTCTCAAGTCAAGCGAGTATTAGGGAATGAAGCATCGATGAGGAATCGATTTTGCTCGTCTCCAACCCCGGCGGAAATAGTGATGATGCAAGGTAGACTTCAGCTTATTCTAGGGTTGATGGCCGAGTCGGATCAGCAAGTTGCCCAGTTGCAGAACGAAGAAAAGACAAAATTGGTTCAACATACTCTACAGTATATGGAACAGCATTATGATGAGGATTTGACAGTGGAACAACTAGCCAACATGGCCGGAATGGTCAGATGGCAATATAGTCAACAGTTTAAAACATTGACCGGCCAAAAGCCGACTGATTACTTAGCCCATATACGAATAAACGAGGCAAAAGAGCTTCTCCGTAATTCTACCGAGCCATTGAGCAAAATAGCTCGACAAGTCGGGTTTAAGGATGAATATTATTTCAGCCGGTGCTTTCATAAATTAACCGGAAACACTCCGCGTGAATATACGAATCTCCATCTTCACAAGCTGCAAAAAACAGTTATCGATTCGCTTGGCAGAAAAGTTCATGTTCCTAAAGATGCCACACGTATTGTGACCGATGGTAAATTCACGCTTGGAGAATTACTCGTTTTAGGCATATCTCCTATAGGTGCAGCCATCTCTATCATGAAAGATAACGTGATTTATCACAATAAGCTGAGAAATATTCATAGTATCGGGTATTGGGCAGATCCGGATAAAATCGCGCAGCTGCAGCCAGAATTCATATTGCTTAGCTATTACCCGCAGGCTTTGAAGGAACTAGATGCGCTTGCTCCAACTGTTGTACTGGACAAGAAATTGAGCCTGTTTGAGAGATTAAGGTATATCGCTAAACTATTTGAACGCAGTAAAGCGGCGGAGAGGTGGATTACTGCATACGAGGGCAAGGTAAGACTGGTACGCAGGCAATTAGCCGATGCTTATGCTGCCGGAGAGACAGCTACTGTTTATCTCAAGCAAGGCGCAAAATTTTATGTTATGGGCCAGAACGGATTGGCTGCAAGCTTGTATGAATCGCTTGGCTTTCGTTCCTCTGCCGAAGTGATGCATCTAATCGAGAAGGGGCAAGCATGGATAGAAATTCAGCCGGACCAAATAAATCACTATGCTGGAGAGCGTAATTTTATCGTGGCTTCCTCCCAAGAACTGCAAACTGTTGCTCACTGTCCGCAGATCTCCGTTTTAGCCGCGCTGGCTCCCGGTAAGACTCATTATGTAGATTCTACATGGAATCATAGCGATCCGATCACGCGTGAACGGTTGTTGGGAGTATTGCCCTCTATTTTTAAGAAGCAAACGATGTAATAGTATGATCGGAAATTAAGGGATTTTGGAAGGATGAAAGATCCTTATCAGGAGGCAGCGGCATGACACAAGCGTTGGAGCTGTATGATATTACGATTATTGGAGGAGGACCAGCAGGGCTGTACGCGGCTTTTTACAGCGGCATGCGCGATATGAAAACCAAGCTGATCGAAGCAAAGGAAGAACTGGGTGGGCGGCTGCTGATTTATCCGGAGAAAATGATCTGGGATGTCGGCGGGATTACGCCAATCCGTTGCGAGCAGCTCATCAAGCAACTGATTCAGCAGGCTCATACGTTTGATCCGACTATCGTATTGGGGCAGCAGATTAGCGGACTGGAGCGACTCCAGGATGGGGCAATGCTTCTAACTGCCGTTACGGGGGAGCAGCACCATACACGTTCGCTTGTTTTGGCACTGGGATACGGTGTTATGAAGATGGCGAAGCTAGACATCGAAGGGGCGGAACGTTATGAATTAACGAATTTGCACTATACCGTACAACAACTAGAAAGCTTCCGAAACAAGCGGGTGCTTATCTCCGGCGGCGGCGATTCCGCTGTCGACTGGGCCAACGAATTGGAGCCGATTGCCGAAAGTATCACTGTCGTACACCGCCGTGAACACTTTGGCGGACATGAGAAGAATGTGAAGCGGATGAAGGAATCATCCGTTGATGTTCGTACGCCGTATGCGGTGGCCCGGCTTCATGGCAATGTTAGCGGCGACGCCATTGAGTCGGTATCGATTGCTCAGATAAATGCAGATGGCGCTCTAATGGAAGAAACGGAACGACTTGGGATAGATGACGTGATCGTCAATCATGGACTGCGCGGGGACTTCGGTTCGATAGTCGATTGGGGCATGGATATGGGGCAATGGAATATTAATGTGAACGAGAAACTCGCAACCAATTTGCCCGGTATTTTTGCAGCCGGAGATACGGCGAACTATTTATCTAAAGTAAAGCTGATTGCCGGAGCATTTACGGATGCAGTGTTGGCCGTCAATAGCGCCAAGCTCCACATCGAACCAGCCGCAGCGAAAATGGCCTATGTTTCTTCGCATAATACCAAGTTCAAGGAAAGGAATAAAGCGCTTGGTGTAGCGGAGGAGGATGCGTAGAATAATCCTGATCTTCCAGCCGAACCAAATCCCCGACACGCCGATGAGGCGTGTTTTTGGTATGGCGGACTAAGCTTGAGCGGGTTGTTTTTTGGGCAAAAAACAAATAGAATGATGAACAAATGCTTAGGGCGTGTCTGAAAACCCGCTCAGGGACACCTTTCACCTCCCCTGCTGCGTCACTTTTGCTTGACGTACCTCCGGTACGCCTTCACAAAAGTTCCTTGCATGGAACGAAAATTCGGCAAAATTTGCTGCCCTCGGGGTATTCAGACACGCCCTAGTAAAATTCTTACAAGATTACTTTCATTGAAAATGTTCATCCGACAGGAGGGGTTATTTTATGGAACTAAGACGGATAACGGATCGCGTTTTTTATACGATGTTCAGCAAAGAGTCCGATCGGCCGACCCTTGGATATATTAATGGGGAAAAGCGTTCTTTAATGGTTGACGCAGGCAATTCCAAAAACCATCTTGAATCGTTTAACGATGCTGTAAATAACGAAGGTTTCCGAAAACCGGGAATTATTGCGATTACGCATTGGCACTGGGATCATACTTTTGGAATGCATGCAGCGGACGGGGTTACCATCGCCCATCAAAAAACGAACGCTAAATTAGCGGAGATGGCGATGTGGGAATGGACGGATTCCGAAATGAAGGAGAGATTGGCGGAAAAGGTTGAGATTGAATTTGCGGATACTTGTATTCGTAATGAGTATCCATTGCTATCGGAAATCCGGGTTGTGACTTCCGATCTCTCCTTCAGCGGATTTATGGAAATCGATTTAGGAGGCATTACTGCGCAATTGCATCATGTCGCCTCTCCGCACAGCGAAGATTCCGTTTGTGTACTCGTACCTCAAGAGAGAGTATTATTTATTGGCGATGCTGTCGGTTTGGACTATTATAATAATTGCTACTTGGATAAAGACAAGTTGCGTTCTTTACTTACAGCGATTGAAGGATTCGATTTCGATACTTGCGTAGTCGGGCATGCCGAACCGGTAAGTAAACAAAAAATCGTTGAGGTTATGCATTCTCTTCTGGAACGCTGACCCGGCTTAAACGAAGTTGAGGCGTGTGGAGTGCTAGCAGACTTGAGGGCTTGTGGGATTGACGGATAAAGTAACGGAAGCGGGTAACTCCCGCTTCTTTTTTTGTATTTTATATTGTTATAAGTGTATAATATATTATACGAGAGGAGTGGGGGAGATTGGATGCCATTCATATTCGAATAGGACAGAACCTACAGCGTCTGAGAAAGCAAAGGCAGCTCAGCTTAGATAAATTGGCCGATCTAACCGGGGTTAGCAAGGGAATGCTGCATCAAATTGAGCGAGGGGACACCCAGCCGACAGTCACTACCGTGTGGAAAATTGCTACGGGACTTCAAGTCTCTTTCTCATCGTTAATTAAAGACGACGAGCCTACAATAGCTATTGTTAATCGAAAGACAGAACCGGATCTAACGGAGGATAATGGCAATTGTCTCGTTTACGTAATGTTTCCGTTTAATCCGCAAACGCAAATTGAAATGTTCACGCTTGTATTAAAGCCTAAAGCAAGCTATGTTTCGACTCCGCACAACGAGGGGGTTGTAGAGTACATTACCGTTGTTTCCGGGAAGTTTACGATCAGGGTTAAGGATGAGGTCCATACTTTATTTGCAGGAGACGCGATACGGTTCTCAGGAAATGTTATCCATCAGTATAGGAATAATGCGAATGAGGATGCGGTCATCCAAGTCGTCATGCATTATTCAGCATCGTAAAATCGAAATATTGGAGGTAAAGATCGATGAGTCAGCTTAAAGAGAGCGCACAGCAGGTTCAAAACAAGCTAATAGAATTGGGTTATCCCAATAAAGTAATTGAATTGCCGGATAGCACAAGAACCGCTCAGGAAGCCGCCGACGCCATAGGCTGCGAGGTTGCGCATATTGCGAAGTCCATTATTTTTCGTCTTCAACATTCCGATAAACCGCTATTGGTTGTAGCGAGCGGAGTAAATCGAATTCATGAGAAACGGATCGGCCATCTGATTGGCGAGAAATTAGGTAAAGCCGACGCCGATTATGTCCGTGAACAAACGGGATTTGTGATTGGCGGGGTACCGCCGCTGGGGCATGTAAAATCGCTCCTCACACTGATTGACGAAGATTTGCTTCAGTATGACGAGATATGGGCTGCGGCCGGACATCCAAGAGCAGTGTTTCAATTAACGCCCGAGCAATTGATCAATATGACGAATGGCAAAGTCATTTGTGTAAAATAGGCTCCCTCCAGCAACCTTTTCATAAATATTTCTCTATCATTTTGTTTAAATAATTTCGAAAGTCATCGACATAGCTTTTCGGTTCAACGACTTCTAGATTAGTGCCGAAACTTGCTAAAAACTGAAAACCCGTACTGTTATGAGGGATATCGATGGTTGCCAATAAATATTCGGAATTATAATTTTCAATACTCTTCCGACCGTACCGCTCAATGAATTGATCTTTGACGGCTGGCGAAATCAAGGCTTTAATCGCGACAAGTTGCGGTTGATAAGCGGTATCGAGTTCTTGTTCTAATAAGTATTCTCGGGGCTTAAACGTTGTCTCATCCCTATTAAGGCGATCGATCCGAGACAATTTAAACGTTCGATATCCCATACGCTGTAAACAGAAGCCTTTCAAATACCAACTCGTTTCGCTAAAATGAAGCTGATACGGCTCGACCGTTCTATTCGTTGTGGCGCCATTTTTATCGATATAATCAAATGAAACCAGCCTTCTCATTAAGATGGCTTGTTGACAGAGTTTCAAGGTTTGAAGGATCTCGGAACGTCCCTCCCAATCATAGAAGGACAACTGTATTGAATTTTTCAGAGACAATGGGCTAACCATCGCCTCTATTTTTTTTATCGTCGTTTCAACTTCTTCGCTAATTAGAATCTTTTCAAAACCGCTTAATGCAGTCAATATATTCTCAAGGTCGGAGCTGCTTAAAAGACGTTTATCCACCTTGTATTCCTCCAAAATCCCGTAGCCGCCATGAACTCCGTTGATCGAATAAATCGGGATGTTGGCTAAACTCAGCGTTTCCATATCGCGAAGAATCGTTCTTTTGGACACTTGAAATAATTGCGCGAATTGTGTCGCAGAGACGATCTCCTTTTTCAGCAATATCATGATGATTGAAATGAGTCTCTCGACCTTGTCCATATTTTCCCCCTCGTTTCCCCTATCTCATCTTGAATGGCGACATACAGCTGTCACCTTTGATCTATTATACTACAGGTATCACAAGAGGAGGTTTTGTTTATGTCGGCTATTGCTTACTTAAATCTAGATGGAGTTGCGGAACAAGCGATTGAATTTTATGCGGAGGCTTTAATCGCGAATGAAGTGAAGAAAGTGAAGTTTAAGGATTTTCCTCAAGATCCGAACTATCCCTTGCCGGAAGATGAGTTAAATATGATCATGGAGTCTTCAATCGAATTCGCAGGCGGGAAAATCATGCTGTCGGATATTCTGCCTTCGATGAAGAGGGTAACAGGCGAAGTGGTGAAAGGAAATAACGTACTGATAAGTCTAGTCATAGAGGATAAACAAAAGCTGGAGGAATACTTTAATAATTTGTCCGTTGGCGGATATGTTACGATGCCTTTATCCAGTATGCCTTGGTCGTCGTGTTTTGGAATGCTGGTTGATAAATTCGGGATCGTTTGGAAATTCAATAGCGACGCAGATCTATTTCTCGACAAAATAATTGCCGATAAAATGAAATCCGACTATGGAGATTGAAAATCTGGTCCCGGCAACATCGAGGGAGGAGTTAAGGGATTGGCTGCTGAACAACGGTAAGGCGGAAAAGTGCTGCTGGATATTGGTCAGTATGACGCCTAAGAGCAAAGGCTCAAAGAGGATAAGCAAGTATACGATAATTTCGTGGCTTTCCCCGATCTTTATAAAAGAATAAGAATCGATACGATACAAAGCGTTAAGAGCCAGCCGGAATTGTTTCGAAGCCGTTTAGACAAATTCATTGCCAATACCAGAGAAAACAAAATGTACGGTCAATGGCACGATAATGGACGTTTATTGGATGATTAAGAGCCGGTACACAAGAAGATCCCCAGCGGGCCGACAAAGGCCCCGGGGATCTTCTTCTCGATCAGCGGCAAAAATTCTCGACAATTATCGACGTATCTCCTATGATAAAGGAAAATATGCAGCTTGAATGGAGACGGATGCGGTCGTGATTCCCCCCTATGAGGAGTTCGCAAGCGAGATTGCCGGCGAAATATCAAGTTTTTCTACTAATCCCGAGTATGAGCGGATGAGAAATCGGCATTTGAGAAAATACGTAATCTATGCCGGTTGTTTGTTGGCGACTGTAGCTTTCCTGCTGTACATTGTAGATTTTGCAGTAGACGAAGAATCTTTTTTTGAAGTGATGTTGTTTGGCTTGACCGCCTCCATCGCTGCGGGTTATGTCTTTTATCGTGCCAAGAAAAACCTGTGGAAAGATTACAGCGCGGAATATAAGCAAAGAATTATCCCGATTTTGCTGGACAAGTTGAAGCAAGGAATGAATGATGCAATCGATCGCGGAGAAGATTACCAGTGCGACTACGCAATGGAGAAATACGTCGGTCACAGGCTGCTGAAGCGGACGAAGCTATTCGATCATCTGAAGATCAATGGCCTTGAGGGGGAGGACCATATCTCCGGGAGACTAGGGGAGATCAGGTTTCATTATTCGGAAATTTCCTCCTATGAGGAGTACACGTCCAATGACGAATACGCGAATAAGCGCTCGATGCTTAACTTTCAAGGCTTCGTATTCATTGCCGATTTCCCTAAGTCGTTCGAAGGCACGACGATCATCGAATCCCGCGGAAGAACCGCCCGCAATTATAAGTTGAAATTGCGCAAATTGCCTGGTTTGGAGATGATGCGTACCGACGACATCGCATTTAACCGTTTTTATAGAGTCCGCACGAACGATGAAACGCTGGCTCGGTACTTGCTGCCTGCGAATATGCTGGAGAAGCTTCTTCTGTTAAAAAAGATATTTCCGAGGAAGAAAATTGCAATCAGTCTGCATGACGGTCTGTTCGCTCTCGCGATTCACAGGATGGATCTGTTCGAAATTCAAGGATTTCGTCCCATATCGGAGAAAGCCGTTCGACGCACGTATGAAGAACTGAAGACGATTATGGAGCTATTGTTCACGCTTGGATTGAATAGACAGATTTCGGGACAGGTCGGCCAGAGTAAAATATCGCGCAACCGTTAACGCGCTGCGACGATGATAAGTCGTGAAAGGATACCACACAAGGGGGAATGAGGATGACAGGTTTGGTCATTACTCGCGGCAATCCAGCGGTTGCTCACTGTGCATTTACGTTCGATGACGGTCCTATGCGGATTTCGATTGACGCATGGTTGGAGGCTTTGGAGCAGGGCGGCGCGCGCGGGACGTTTTTTTTAACGGGTGAATGGTTTGATCGATGCCCAGGGAAAGCAAGAGAGATTCTAGCCAGAGGCCACGAGCTTGCAATGCATACGTACCATCACCGCAGAATGGCAGATGTGACCCGAGCCGTATTTTTCGAAGAGTTGAAGCTGGCTGAACTCGCTTATCAAGAAGCGACGGGACGGCCGGTTCCGACGTTCATGCGTTTTCCGTATGCCTCTTACCGGGAGGAAAATTTGGAATGGCTTCGGGAGTGGAACTATCTGGACATCGAAGGGGAGGATACGGTCGACTGGTCGGGGCCGCCGAGCGCACAGCTTGTGGAGCGGGTAATTCCCAAGCTGGACAACGGGGCGATTTTGGTGTTCCATGCCAATGAAATTGCCAAGGAGACGCCGCAGGCCGTTAAACGGCTTGTGCGCCATGTTCACGACAAAGGTCTTACCCCCGTTACCGTGTCCGAGCTGCTTCATGCGAACGGCATCGCCACAGGCGAACGTAGCTGGCAAGTCCGCTTCAAATCGTCTTTCCAGCATTCCGTTCATCATGCGGAGTGGAAACGCGTAACTGAGGAAGAGGAATTGCGGAAGCTGGCCGCCGATTCATTGGAATGGGGGAACCTGAAAACCCCAACAGGCGCCGGAGCCTATGGCAAATGGCTAGAAGCGCTCTCCAAGCAAGCCCAGTCGGATGGCGGGACGTACTTGGTCGCTCGCAGCTTTGCCGGCCAGCACTGGGCTTACGTATGCGCTTCGGTCCGCGGCGACACGCTGGTGCTGGAGGACTTCGCTACGAAGGAACCCCATGCGGATGCTATGGTATATATGCTGCAATGGGCGGCCAACGAGGCTGCGACCTTGGGTTGCGAGTGGATTACCGGTACACAGGACATGCGCCGTATTCACAAGCTGTGCGAACAGTTGGGCTTCCAGGCGGAGATTGTTGCCGGGGAGGCAAGATGATAAACGGAAAATACGGAGGCGACAGAGAGCGTTTTTTACAAGAGTTAATGAGTTTGATGGTGCCGATAGAAGGAGGGACCGTTGCATTACGCGATTATATCAATGATGCTAAATGGATTAGCTCGGATTACACGTTGTCAGACCCTGGAAGGGGAAGCGATAGAAAGCGGATTACCTGGACGGAAACGATCGAGCCTTTCTACGTAATGAAGTATCCGGTAACAGAGCATTTGTACCATTTTGTCATGCAGAAAGAAGAAGTAGAGTCGAGCGTGCGCGACCTGTTGCCCATTACGGAAGTTTCGTGGCTAGATTCGCTGACCTTCTGTAATGCCTTGTCCAGAATGCTGGGCAGAACGGAATGCTACATCATCACCAATGAAAGTGAGAACACGATCTATAACAAAGAAGCGAACGGTTTTCGATTACTGTCAGATGCTGAGTGGCAGTATACGTGCAAAGCGGGAACGAAGGGGTATCGCTATGAAACAATAGATAAGATTGCATGGTATCAAGAAAACGCCAATGGCTCAGCGCAACCCGTCGGACAACTGCTTCCCAATCCATGGGGACTTTACGATATGATCGGCAATGTGTGGGAATGGTGCTGGGACTTGTATGATACTGAACGATATGGAGACTATAGAGTTTTTCGGGGAGGCAGTTGGGCTGAGGTTGAAAATAATTGTGGCTCTACGGTGCGAAGGAAAAGTATGCCTAATTTTAAGATAGACGATCTCGGGTTCAGAATAGCACTTTCACAACGATGAGATCAGCCTTCGCGCGCATACCGGCGGCTGCCCAACTGCGCGACGTATGCTTGAGCCGGAAGCGGGCGACTTGAGGGAATCGCCTCAAGCCGTCCAAACTAGATTTCCCTAATCAACTTCTCGATGTTGTAATTGCCCAGATCCTCCGATTTGATTCGGGCAAACTGCTTAAACGCGTCTTCGAAGTCCCCGAATTTTTCGACCCACAAGCTGGCGGAGTGTATGCGCCGGTGACAGCCGGAACGCGCCCACTGCTTCCAGGCGTCGCGGAACAATCCCTCCTTGGCGTAGGCTTTGTTCGTATCGTAGATTGCCCGGTACACGGCAGCGAAGGTGCGATCCGCAGCGGCCGGATACGGGGAGGCGTTTGTCGCATAAGGGAGACTCGTCAGTAGGCTGGCTGCATCTCCAGCTGTCTCTCCCGACTGCAGCAGCACGATCAGCGCCAAACGCTCCTTGAGCTGCAACAGCTCCGCTTCGTCTTCGGGATCAACCGCTTGCGTCGGGTCGATCGTCGAATGGCCGAAGTAGGAGACGGCTTCGCGGAGCTTGTCCTTCACATAAGCCTTCAAGGCGACTTCAATAGTAAAGATAAGCGACAAGTACAGAGAGGCGCGTCCCTCTCTGAGTTCATAGAGATCGTCCATTTCGGTTTCCATATCCGGGTAGGCGATATCGGGAATCATATTTTCTATGTCAAAATTAAAGGGCAGCGTATCGGGACCCGGCACCAGATTGTCGAACAGAATAAGCCGGATTTGCGGACTTTTCACCAACGTCATCAGCGCAGTCAGCTTAACGATCGCTTCGCCTTTGCGCTTTGTTTCGGGGTCGTTGAGCAGACCGCAGGCGTCGATTTTGGCACTCGTGTAGTGTACATAGGCAATATGAAGCTCGCTTTCGTAACGGCGCAGGTCTTCGGTTATACTCTGCCGAGCGGCGCTGTCTTTGGCGATCGTGCGGAAGTCGTCGTATTGTTCCAGCATTCTGGCTCTGCGATTGCCGGACAGCACGTCGTTCGGATGCGGGCGAAGAAACTGATCGTGCTTCAGAAAGCGGCTGAAAAAACGAAAGACCGCCGCCGACTTGCTTCCTTGCGCGCACCATTCTTGATCGGCCCGCTCGTCCTGGTCAAAGCTCAGCGGAATTTGGCCAAACAAGCGCTCTACGACTTGTTCCTGCTGGTCTTGCGATAGAGAAGACGAGGAGCCGTCCGTCTTATTTCCCAACCCTCTGTCCTGCAAATAGAGGATGGAGTTCTCGAACGCTTGCACCCAGGCTTGCGGGTCCAAATACATCGTTTGTTCCAGCAGTTCCCCAAGCGTATGTCCGCACACCGTATGATCGTAATACTGGTTCATCAACTCCACTTGCTTAACCGTAAGCTGCCGCAGTTGTTCGCCCAACGCCTGCAGCGCATAATGTTTGGCCAATCTGGCCAGTTCCTTGCTATCGAGCAGCAAGTACCGGCATATTTCGTCAAAGGGCCGTCCCAGATCGATGGCCTCGACCACACGGTTAATCGTCCATTCCCGCTTGATTCCGGCAAAATCAAAGCTGAAGTCGCATTCACGGAAAATATGCCGTCTCAGCGTTTTGCTTCTGGACATGACAAGCGCCTCCCCTTTCAGAAATACACTCCTTATTTTTAGCGAAAATGTGACATTTACGACTGAGCGTATGAACCTCTCACGGCTAAAGTTTGTCCAAATTGTGAACGCGGCGGTTGGTTCGGGAGTCAGATTACGCATAAACAGGCCCAATTCCGAAAAAAAGGTCGCTTGTAAAAGTCGGCACATCGCCACAAGATTTCGTTGAGCTCAATGATACACTACTTTCTGGAAACCGAGTAGTGACATTAGTGACTAAAATCCTCCAGAAACAGGGTTATCATCTGTGGGGGAAAGTCGAAACGTGCTCTATGATGGAGAAAGAAAAGGAAAATATAGGCGGTGAGGAGGACTTGAACGAGCGAGAAGCGCATATCGGCGACAAAATCCGCAGGCTACGCAAACAGCGCGGATGGACGCAGGAAGAGTTGGCGCACAGGGCGGACATCGACGCTTCCTATCTCGGGCAGATCGAGCGCGGTAAGACTCGGTCGCCGACGATCCGCATCATTGGAAAAATTGCCGATGCGCTCTCAGTAGATAGCTGCTTGTTGCTGGAAGAAGAGGAAGACCGATTGCTCAAGGATGAGAGAAAAGCGGCGGATTCCAACATTCTGGAGCTGATTACGCTCGAATTAAGCGGACGCAGCCGCAGAGAGCTCATGGTCTATTACAAGATTGTCAAGCTGCTGCGCGAATTGACCAGATAGACAGACGGGCGAGGAAGCGAACGCAGCTGCGGCTGGGACACGATATCTAAAACGGAGGTACGACATGACTGAAACAACGAACGATTACCCGCAATTTCGCAACGATTTTCTCGCAGCTTTGGCGGAGAGGCTTGCCGACGAGCACGATTTAAGCGCCTTTGCCGACAATCTGGTCGCAGCTTACGTTAAACCGCCGTCGGAAAGATACGACGATGATTTTTTCTTCGATATTATCAAACCTGCCGTCATCTCGCTGATTCGCTTCAAAGACGATACGGCCAAGGAATTGCGCTACTTGCAAGCTTTTGTCGCTGAGAAAAATTGCTCCAGCGAAGGAACCGCCTATGCCGAGGAAATACTCGAAGGCGTGCTGCAAAGTATGGATGATATTTTGGCGAGCTATGACGTTCAGCCGTATCGCTGTGAAAATAATAGATTCGATGCGCGCAGGCAGCACGTGGTCAAGAAGCTGGTAACGGATAACCCCGAGCAAGTGAAGACGGTAGCCGAGAGCCTGAGCGACGGATATGAGCGGCGCGGAATGGTTGTCAGCAAAGAACGAGTGGTCGCTTACTCGGCGATCAGCCCAATGAAGGAGGAAGCTTAAATGTACGCTTACGGAATTGACCTCGGTACTACATACTCGTGTATGGCCAGAGCCGATCAAGACGGAAACATCGAAATTATTAAAAATATCGAAGGTAAAAACATCACCCCTTCCGTTGTCGAGTTTATTAGCCCCACGGAAATTGTAGTCGGAGAAACGGCCAAAGGCGACGCGATCCTCGCTCCCGACAATGTCGTCCTGTACATCAAACGCTCCATGGGCAAACAGGATGAAAACCGCGAGCATCACGGCCAGACGTTTACGCCTGAACAAATATCCGCCTTTATTCTGAAAAAGCTGATTTCCGATGCGGAGCAGATGACAGGGGAGAAAGTCAGCGACGTCGTCATCACCGTTCCCGCTTATTTCGGTTTTGATGAGCGTCAAGCGACGGAGAACGCCGGTAAAATTGCCGGACTGAACGTGCTCGGCATTGTGAATGAGCCGACTGCGGCGGCGATTGCCTACGGTGCGCAGCAGAAATCGAAAGAGGACAAGGTTGTGCTTGTTTACGATTTGGGCGGCGGAACTTTTGACGTTACCGTTGCGGAAATTGTCGGGGATAAGGTGACGGTTGTATCCACCGAGGGCAATCACACGCTGGGGGGCAAAGACTGGGACGCCGAGCTGATGTCGTATTTTGTGGCGCAGTTTTGTGAGAAAACGGGTGTGACGGCAGACGAGATTTATGAGGACGGCGACGTTCTTAATGAATTGATTCTCAAAACCGAAGATGCGAAGAAAGAGTTAACGAGTAAAAACTCCTCCTCCTTTACGCTAAGCATGGGGCGCGGCAAACGGGCAAAGTTGGAGGTAACGGTCGAGAAATTCGACGAAATCACGCGTCATCATCTTATGAGCACGTTAGAGCTGACTAAAATCGCCTTAAAGCAGGCCGCGACCAAAACAAGCAGCAAAGGGAAGTCATGCGATCAGTTTGATGAAATTATTTTCGTAGGAGGCTCGACCCGGATGCGGCAAGTGAAGGAAGCGATGAAAAAGGAATTTGGCGTAGACCCGCAAGTGTTCGAGCCGGATGAAGCCGTGGCGCGCGGAGCCGCGCTGTTGGCGCATTTTCTGTCCACAGATCAGCCGCAGCAAACTACCGGATTAGGGGAAGGGCAATCTGCAGCCGACGAGCGGTTCTCCGAAGTGACCAGCAAAAGCTACGGCGTTGAAGCACAAATCGGCAACAGCATGATGCTAAGCCACGTGATTCTCAAAAATGACGCCATTCCCTGTTCCAACACGGAAACGTACGGTACGCTCGCTCACAATCAACGACGCGTCAACATTGTCGTGTACGAGAGCAACATTATGGAGGAGAACACGGAGCTGTCGTTTGGCAAGCGGATTGCGGACGGTCAGCTCGATTTGCCTGCCGGGCTGCCGGCGAGATCGCCGATCGACGTTACCTTCTCGCTCGATAGAAACGGCATGTTGAACATCACGGCCGTGGAGCGCTTTAACGGTTCCAAATGCAACATCATCGTGAAGACCGAGGGGCTGTCCGAATCGGAAGTGATGACGCTGCAAGCGCAGACCAGCGTCATTAAAGTATCCGATGGCGCATAGCGCATAGTTCGAGAGAGTCGGGAGGGAAATGGTATGGACGCCAATCGAGAAAATTATTATGTATTGCTCGGCTTGAATTCTTCCGTATCGGACCGGCAAGTAATTGAAGCCAAAATTAACGAGATGGAGAAAAAGTGGAAAGACCTCGTTACCAAGCTGGGCAGACCGGAACATAAGCGTTACCTTGAACTTGTTCCCGACATCCGCAAACGTATGCTGAACTCCGACACGCGCGCGAAGGAAGCGAAGGCGGCAGTCATCATTTCGGCAATCGATCCTTCTATATATGAAGCGGCCAGAAAAGCGCTGCCGGAAACTTATCAGAAGATTGAGAAAGGCTTGGCAAACGCCAAAGTCACCGACATGTATGACTTCCTTAGCCGCGACCCGGCAAGCGGACAGCGGCGCGGGCGTTATCGTATGGAAGATCGTTCGGACGATCTGGCAGAACGAGCCAAGGAGTTGATGGACGCTTACCGCAATTTGCCGGATGCGGTTGATAAAATGCGGTTAGTCTCGCTTCTGGCTGATTTTATCGGCAGCGGGCACAAAGAAGTCTACGACGCCTACATCATGATGAACGTGAAAAAGTCGCTGGCCTACGAGGTCGACACGGTTGTTAAGTATAACGGAAACACGCTTACCAAGGAAAATTTGTCCAAGCTGACATCCGAGTTTACTCGATTATTTTTCCCGAAAAATGACGCCACCGAATTTATTAAAGCGTATTGCGAATATAAGGGATATGCCGTGACTAAAGCGCCAACCCAGCCTAGCCCGAGCGTTCCTCAGCCTGCCAAAGCGCAGGAAACGCCAGCGCCGCCAAAGCCGGATAAGGTTCCACTAGAACAAGCAGCTGGCAACCTGTATAAAGATTACGCCCGCTTGCTGCAACAAAATATGGGCAAGCTCAAACTCGTCGTCAACAAACAACATGAACATATCAATTCCTTAAAGGTAAAGGAGAAAGGCACGGATGCGAGAGCGCCCCAGCACAAGGAATATCGGGGACACCTGAAAGGCGCGATCCTGCATCAGTTCGCTTTTAAGGAGTACATGGACATTACCAGTTTTTTGGCTAGAGGTCAGGTTATAACGGATAAGGAACAAACCTTTTACGATCTGTATAAGCAGATGCTGCGGGGAGAAACGGCGCAGCTGGAGCAGAAAATGTCATTGTGGACGTATTTGCAATCCCGGTACAGTCAAAAAATCAACGAGCTCACTGCGCCAAGCGCGGATGAAGTAACCGATAGAATGGCGGTGACGTTCATTGACTAAATTGTGGCTGTACATGACAAGTCTTTTGAAATATTTCATCGTTATCCTTATCGTGAACGGCATCATGCTGTACTTTTTCCTCAACATCGTTACGATCATTATCGCGGGTCTATTGTTCTTGGGGATGTTTGGCGCGGCTTGGACAGATATGAAGGAACGTTATGACAAAAAGCAAAAGAAGAAGGAGCTGCGGTTCGCACAACGAGAAACGGCAAATTTTGCAGCGGCAGCAAGGCATGAATTGGAGGGCTTTGAACAGGCTTTATCCTTAACGATGAGAGAGATGCGCGCACACAGTATTTTGTAATCTGCCCCGGTTATTTCCCCACTTGTATATTCCGATTTGCACAAACAAAGGTTACGTTCTCCCGATACACAGCTATAATTGGATTATAGCTGTGTATTTGCGAGGAGGATTGCACCAAAATGAAAAAATGGTTAGGGCTAGGCATTGCGCTGGTTCTGGTTCTGATACTGGGAGCCGCGTGGCT
Source organism: Cohnella sp. LGH (assembly GCF_017671885.1). Lineage (NCBI taxonomy): Bacteria > Bacillati > Bacillota > Bacilli > Caryophanales > Paenibacillaceae > Cohnella > Cohnella sp. LGH. The sequence goes on along the minus strand of NZ_CP072117.1, from coordinate 4,466,002 downwards.
TCTGTATGATCAGCGCAACTCGCCGCCGCCAAATACAGAGCCGGCAGCGAGAGCATTGTCCGAGGGCGTGGAGCCGCAGCCGTCCGCTGCGCAGGAGGAGGCTCCGCCGGTGCAGAATATCGCCGAGTTTCGCATGCTTGATCTTGATGCAGGCTGGTTTCGGTATGCCGATGGCTCAGTTATGTTGACGGAGGACGGAGGCGTTCATTGGCAGCAGGCGGGATCGGACTGGCGCGAGCCGGTTGACGAAGATGGGGCCGGTGCAGCGGAAGTCGATGGAGCCGCAGAGAAGCCAGCAGATGAGGCTGAACAGGCGATACGTGCGATTGAGGCGGCCTATATCGCATTCTCGCCGGGCGAGACGGTTGACTACAAGGGCCAGAGGATTGCGGTAAAGCAGGCGCAGCCCGTCACCGGACAAGTTGGCTGGGCGCTGGCCGCGGAAGGAAGCGGGCTTGTTATGCCGCTGCTCGTTACAGTTGACGGCGGACGTACATGGCACGATGAAGTGACAGCCGATGTGCGCGCAGCGATGGAGGAAGAGAAGGCCAAGCGCGAGCGCCGAGCGGAAGAAGCGGCGCTGTATGGATCGCCGCAGTTGGCGTTGCAGGCGATGAAGCCGGGCCGGACGCTGCTGCCGGATCGAACGTATCCCGGAGATGCCGTGCTTGTGCGCAGCAGCGAGCCGGGAGAGCTAGAGTGGCAGGAGCAAACGTACAAGCTTCAGCCGCATAAGGCCGGTTATTTTACATACCTTCCGATTCCGCGCGCTCTGGAGCCGGGGACATACGAGATTGGCGATCGCCAATTGATCGTGGAGGAGAAGGAGTTTAAGACGCAGTATTTGAAGGTGTCGGAGCAGATGGAGAGCATGAGGAGGAACACCGAGCGGATTCAGGCCGACCAGGAGAAAGTCAAAGCGGCCCGAGAGAACTCGGCTTCGACCTTCCTGTTCAATTCGGAGTTCGTGGCGCCGCTGAAAGGGAGGCTGTCGACTCCTTTCGGATATACGCGTTATGTGAACGGCAAGCTGAGCAATTCGCACATGGCCATCGATCTGGCAGTTCCTGAAGGAACGCCGATTAAGGCGGCGAACGACGGCGTCGTGGCGCTGGCGGAAGATTTGTATTTATCGGGCAATACGATTTATCTGGATCATGGCATGGGGTTGTTTTCCCAATATGCGCATTTGTCGAAGATTCAAGTAGAAGTAGGGGATACGGTAAAAAAAGGCGATATTATCGGTCTTGTCGGTTCAACCGGTTTCTCTACCGGCCCCCATCTGCATTTTACCTTTTGGGCGCATGACGTTCCGGTGAATCCGGATTTGTTTTTTGAGACGACGCCTTTCCAGTGGCTGAAGGCACCTCAGTAACATTTGGAATAAGTAACTGTCGCGTATCGTTTTTTTAGCGGCTGCTGCTTTAATTGTGCAAGAAGAATCGTTCCGACTAGGATTTTTGTGACCGTAACTAGGCTATTTTACATGATTCTGAAATGGTTATTAATCATTGAAATTAATTCGTAAGAACTATATATTTAAGTTGTGTTCCAGAATACGACAAACTTGGTTTAATAGACCTGTGGGAGAGATCATGGAATGAGCACAATTGCTGCTTCTAGGAGAACGTAACACTGACATTAAACATCTTAAGTTGCAGTTGATAATCGGGAGGCAGAGGATATGGCTTTCTTCAAAAATCTGCTCACATTTGGCGCACATGGACGGATAGAGCGGAAAATGGAAGAATTCGAGGATTTAAAGGTTCAATACGAATCGCTCTATTATGAGATGGACTCAAAACGTAAGGATGTTAATAAAACGCTGGAAAAAGTCATTCGATTCAAGGTAGAGGCGGTTAAAAGTCTTCAAAAGATCAATAAAGTTTCTAAAAATCTCAAAAGTAAAGATCGTGAATTCATTTATCGTAATATCGGAAACGAACATCAAACTGTAAACTTCAAACAGATTGAAGACACGATTACCGCCGGGCAGATTGCTATGTCTGCTACCAAGGGACTCTCTGCTGGCGTTGGAACAGCGTTGGGGGCGTGGGCGCTTGTAACCACATTTGGTTCGGCATCTACTGGCGCAGCGATTGCAGGGTTGTCTGGAGTAGCGGCAACGAATGCAGCGTTTGCGTGGTTTGGCGGCGGAGCGATTGCAGCGGGCGGCGGCGGGATCGCTGCTGGAACTGCCGTTCTTGGCGGAATCGTTGCAATACCTGCTCTTGCAGTATTTGGGGTTTTCAGTCACATAAGCGCTAACAAGAAGATTAACGAAATTGAAAGAGAAATGGGACAAATCATTCGTTACATGGATGATATGCAAGCTAATATTTTCAAAATGGAAGTAATAGAGGCTCGCTCAAATGAACTTATTATCTCAATTGATAAAGCCCAATCCGTTTTTGAACAAGAATTGAAACGTACGTTGCGAGAACTGAATAGAATTTTCATTCTCTCTAAGTTTATTCGTTGGGCTCGAAAGAATATATTTCGTAGAAATTATTATTCTGAAAGTGATCTCAAACATATTGCTTATATCGGTGGAATTGCCGCAGATTTTGCTGTTGTAATAGATACTCCCGTTTTCGAAGAATAATATTGTGATTGTGGGGGATTCGATATGCTTAAAAAGTTTTTGAAAAATAAACAACTTCAAAAAGCTTCAACTAAATTAGGAGAAGTTGCTGATATTATTCCTGCTCCGGATGTATTGAAGTTTTTCAACGTGCTGACTGAAGCCTACAAAGAGAATCAAATTACGAGTTTTGAACTTGCTAAGCTAGAAGCGCAAAAAGAAGTTGCCCTTCTCGAAATCAAGAACAAATATGATCTGTATCATAAAGTTTTTGGTGCTATATTCGACGAACGCAAGATGGCGATTCAGAAATCGTTTGATATTATTGATCAGGGTCTCGCCTCCGGTGATAAAGAATTAATCAGTATGGGGATGCAGGGCTTAAGCAAAATTGTTTCAAGTAGCCCATTTGCAAATTTTCAACAACTTTCTAATATGCTTGAAAATAAAACAATTATCGAAATCTGATCTCTGTAAGGGGACTGACATGGTACTCAAATATAAAAAGAACGCATCGATGAGATTGATAACATTAACACATCGCTTTGCACTGAAAAGCTTAACCTTCGCGCTTGCAGCGCTAGTCATCGTCGGAGGAGTGGACGATTCCCGCTCGGCGAACGCGGCAGAGGCGGTCGACAACAGCAAGCTGATCGTCGATGTGGCGATGGGCAACGGCTTTGCGCTGGCGGTCGCCAAGGATGGCACGCTCTGGAGCTGGGGGAGCAACGGGGGCGGGAGGCTTGGACTCGGCGAGACCGCGAAAGCCACGCCTACTCCGGTCAAAGTTCAGGGCATAAATCGCGTCATCGCTGTTTCGGCAGGCATCAACCATGCAATGACGCTCAAGGCTGACGGAACTGTATGGGCGTGGGGCTTTAACATGCAAGGCGAGCTGGGAAACGGGACGTACACAGAATATGGTGAGCCGGATAGCAAAGGCGCGAGGCGGATCAGCATCGACCGCAACGGCTACGTTCCGCAGCAAGTGCCCGGCCTTGCCGGTATTGTCGGCATCGCTGCGACGAATGCGGGAGGCATTGCCTGGAATGCGGCGGGCGAGTTGTGGAAATGGGGCGATGCGGGAAACGGTACGGTTGCGAAGGAACGACTTTCTCCGCAGAAAAATGAAGCGATCGCCTCGGTTGTCTTCGCTGCGGCGGGAACCGGATTGTTGGCGGCGGTCGTCAAGGACGGTACGGTATGGACGCAGGGTTGGAATACTTTCGGACAGCTTGGCGACGGCAAGAGAGACGAGTCAGGCCGCATCGCTGTCGCTCAAGTAGAGGGAGTTGCCAACATCGAACGGGTCGTGACGAATGGCGCGACTGTCCTCGCGTTTCAACGGGGCGGCAAAGTGTTCGAGTGGGGCATCAGTCTGCTGGAGACGAAAGGCTTGAATCAGACAGACCCGGCAGACCGCGATAAAATGCAGCACCATCTGCAGCCAACGGCTTCGCCGGAGCTGCAAGGCTTCAGCGAAATCCGGAGCACGACGTATCTTCTGGTCAAGCCTTCGTTCCTCGGCTTAAAGCCGGATGGAACCGTATGGACGTTCGGCGACAATGCCCTTGGCCAACTCGGCGTCTCCGGCCCTGCCGAGCGCTATTCCTGGGGACAAGTGTCGGGCTTGCCGTCAATTGCGACCGTGGAAGGCGCCTACGGCTCGAATGTGGCCGTCGGGACGGATGGCAGCGTGTGGGCTTGGGGCAGAAACGATTACGGTCAGCTCGGCGACGGCACGACGATCATGCGGAAAACGCCCGTCGCGATTGGCGGATTCGGCAGCGCGCCGGTGAAGCCTGAGCTTCCGACGCAGTATAAGCTCATTGTGAACGGTAAAGAAGCTACGCTTGCCACTAAACCTGTCGTAAAAGGGACAACTGTGACGCTGCCGCTTGCCGACGCCGCGAAGGCGTTCGGGGCGAAAGTCTCCTTTGATAAGAACAAGACGACGGCGACGATCACGCGAGGCAAATCGAAACTTGTGCTGAAGTCGGGAAACGCGCAAGCGATTGTGAACGGTAAAACAGTCAAGCTCGCGTCGCCGGTTCCGAAATCGTGGCAAATCTCTGCCGAATGGCTGGTTAAGCAGCTAGGCGGAACAGTTAAAGTCGATTCGTCTAAGCTGACGATCGTGGTAACGCTCAAGTAACCGAGAAGCATGCTTACTGCTTGTTGTATAAGTAAAAGAAGCACAAGTGGAAGGGGATTACGATCGCCCTGGAGCTTGTGCTTTTTTCATAACCCTCCGATTAATGTTCCCCCTACAACGCCGACAAGGGATTGATCGATCTAACTTAGTCGTGGAGAGGTAATTCCAAGGCAGATATAAGCTCATTTATTGCCTTGTGTTCTTTACTAGCGATTTCATCAAGACAATTAAAAATAATTTTTTCTATGATCTTATGATCTTTGGATATTAAGGCTTTTAACTGGGTTACCTTAATGAATTCCGCCAAGTTTTTGATTTCTTCAAACTGAACCTTTAGATACGCATAATTACTTTGACTCAAATAATGGTGATCGTATAAATACTGAATCCTTGAAAGCATGCATTTCTTGTGTTCCCACAATACATATAGCGGTCGTATATCTTCCCAAAAATCGCCTGACTTTAAATTTAATTTATAATAATGATAGACATCCATTCCAAAGGCAAGGTTGTTTCTTCCTGAATCGAACATCGCAAATAAGCGTGTATGATCAGTAGAGTTTAAATAGCCCTTTAAAGAATCCGCGATCCAGGTTACATCCAATATATAATCTTTACTTTGCGAGCCTGGGCGCTTCTTTTCGTAATGGTATAAATATAAAACCGTGTACCATTTTTCTATCGGACAATTTCGATAAGCACTGTCGAAGCCGGAAAAAGAGATTTTTAACGATTTGTAAAATGGATTGTACCCCAAGATATCAAAGTACTGCTCGCTGCGATTATATCCAAAAACCAATGTGTCGTGATAAAATTGGTGGGGTTCAAAATGAAAGCCGGGGTCATTTGCTACGAAATGTTGATCCAAATGCAAGTCTACATAGTAGTTCCTATCAATACAGGAAATCACAAATTCAGTAATATTATCGGTTAGATGATTGACCATTTCTTTCTTGATCGTTTGTGAGTAAAGCCAAGGATTATTCACATAAAAGTTGAAATCCTTAGAGGGACCCAAGTAAAAGTCTAGATGAATACCCTTGTCCTTAAAATCTTTTTCGCATATAAGTTGGATATAATTGCTGTGGAACCAAGCTTCGTAGTGTTTATCCGTTGAAAGAATGGCTAATGTCTTAGCATGGGACGAATAACTTAAGATTTCGGGTTTATCGTTGATTGCTAATCGCTTCGCGTACGCCATATTCTCGTTTCCTCCACCCTTGGTTCGATTTCATAATTCCTTGAGCGGCTTCAAATGCTTCCATAGCTTCAAAAATATCACATATCAATTACTTCTACCCTTTTATAAGAAATTCCTTCTTTTCTATTCCTTGTTGGTTTTTTTGGGGTTATGCAGAATTAGACTGGATGACGAGCTCTATTGGATAAGCAAAGACCAAGTAAACGGGTTTATACTGAGTCGAATGAATCTCAACACCGGTGAAATTCGCATGGTTACAAGCGTCACACATCACGTATTTGCACTGGACCGCCATTGGGCGTATGTGCTTGAGAGAGACAAGGACGGCAATGCGGCTACCGCCTCCCTATACCGATATTCACGAACGGACGGCAAATCGGAATATGTGATGTCGTTGCCGAACTGGGAGCTCCCGTCTATTTTCGGATCGGCTGCGATCTATTCCCGGCATCCGTCGCTGGAGCAGCTAGAGCTGGAGTGGCTGGATATGGACCGAAAATAATTCGATCAAAGTCCCCCCGACAGCACCGGCAACGACAACGATCCAAGGCGGCATTTTCCAAAAAACGAGCATTAGAAACAAAACCAAAGCCAATACAAAATCAACGGGAGCCAAAATCGCCGTTGTCCATAGCGGGTTGTACAGCGCAGCCAGCAAGATGCCGACAACGGCTGCATTGATCCCGGTAAGCGCTCCTTGAACATTTGAATTTGTCCGCAAGGAGTTCCAGAAAGGCAGCGCTCCTGCGATTAGAAGAAAAGCAGGAAGAAAAATAGCGGCAGTGGCGATCAAAGCGCCCGCCACGCCGTTGATCATCGCTCCGAGGTATCCGGCAAAGGTGAATAACGGCCCAGGTACGGCTTGCGCTACGCCATAGCCCGCTAAAAAATCGGCTTTGCCGACCCATCCCGAAGGCACGACTTCTCGTTCGAGCAAAGGAAGAACGACGTGACCGCCCCCGAATACAAGCGAGCCTGACCGGTAGAAGCTGTCGAACAAAGACACCCAGTCTGTGATAACCCATTCCCTAATCAGCGGCAGCAGAATCAGGAGACCGAAGAACACTGCCAAACAGAGCGCGGCAAAGCTGCGGCTGACGGGAACGGACAAGCTTTCCGTTTGCGGAAGTGTCGTTTTTCTATATAACGTCATACCTACGATACCTGCAACTGCAAGCAGCAGAATCTGACTAAACGCAGTCTGCCACAGAAGGGTTACTGATGCAGCAAGAACGGCGATCGTTACCCTGCCGCGATCGGGAGTCAGCTTCTGCCCCATGCCATGCACTGCCTGAGCGACGATGGCTACAGCTACGATTTTGAGACCATGAATCCAACCTGCACCGCTTATATCAAATCCCTGCAAGAGGAAGGCGAACAGGACCAATGCGATGACCGATGGCAGCGTAAACCCAAGCCAAGCGATCAGACCGCCAAGTAGTCCTGCTCGAATAACGCCGATTCCAATCCCGACTTGGCTGCTGGCCGGACCCGGCAAAAACTGGCACAGAGCAACCAAATCCGCATAGCTTCGTTCGTCCATCCATTTGCGGCGGCGTATGTATTCGTCATGAAAATAACCGAGATGGGCGATCGGTCCTCCGAACGAAGTCAAGCCGAGCTTGGTGGATACGGCTAATACTTCCATTAGCTTTCGCAAATTGCTTTCAGACTTCTGCCGAGTGGCGATGTTGCTGTTTTCCACGAGATATCATTTCCCCTTAGGCGAGATAATCGTTTCGATGTTGTCAATATACCATACTTGTATTAACGCGGAGTGAACGTTACCTAATGATTTTGTGCGGAATGGAGCATCGCCTCCAATCGACAGTGGATTTTACCGAATCATCTTCGCCGTCTTACAAATCCGTAAGGAACAAGCTTGGTTTTGTAATCTAAATCGATGGAACTGCGGACCGTTTTTTATCTAAACTCGAATAAAGACTGAATTTTGGAGGTTATTGGAATGAATGAGTTAAACGAATACGTTAAGGCAGCCATTATGGGGGTCATAGAAGGGCTGACCGAATTTCTGCCCGTTTCGTCCACGGGTCATATGATTTTGACGGGGCGTTTGTTGGATTTTGAAGGAGAGCTTGCCGATACTTTTAAGGTTGTGATTCAGCTCGGAGCGGTTCTCGCCGTGTTGGTTCTTTATTGGAAAAGATTTATCGGTTTTATGAATGTGACTCCCGCCGCGTTGAAACGACCCGGTATTAATATTTTGCATGTTATAATCGCAATGATCCCCTTCGTTATTACCGGCTTTACGATTCACGGTTTTATCAAGGAGCGATTATTTGGCCCCACGCCCGTGCTGATCGGCCTGATCGCCGGAGGTGTTCTCATGATTGTTGCAGACAAATATCGAGGAAAAGTCAGTGCGGAGACGATGGATGAAATTTCGTATAAACAGGCTTTCGGAATCGGACTCTTTCAATGCTTGGCTGTCTGGCCGGGGTTCTCAAGATCCGGATCGACGATTTCGGGAGGGATGCTGCTTGGGACAAGTCAAAAAGCGGCGGCAGAATTCACGTTTATCGTCTCGGTTCCGGTGATGTTCGGCGCTACCGCATACGATCTCTATAAGAGCAGGGATTTCTTGAGTGTCGCCGATATTCCATTATTTCTCGTCGGCTTGGTGGCGGCCTTCGCCGTCGCCATGATCGCGATTATTACATTTTTAAACTTGGTCAAAAGGTTGAGCCTGTCATGGTTTGCCTACTACCGATTCGTGCTGGCCATCGCCTTTTTTATCATTTTATATATATAAGCCCGCAAAACGAGGAGCTTAGTGCTATATCCGCCTCGTCCAAATTCGAGACTAACGTGGAGAGAACTTAACATGATGTTTTTGTACGGCGCAGAGCATCACTTGCTGATATTATCCGATACGATTGATGCGGAGGAGCATGGACATTCCTTTTTGCAGCTGACCCTTTCCTTGGAGGATGAGCTTGAGATCGGGGTGGAGGGACAAGTTGTAGGCTGCTCTGGTATCCTCATCGATTCGAACGTTGTTCATCGATTGCAGGGGGCGGGTCGCCCTTTATTGCTGCTGCTTATGGACAGCACCTCCGATATGGCGGCGAGCTTCAAGCGATACATAGGCGAGCGTAAGTATGCTGTGCTCCCGACAGAGACGGTGAGAACGATGAGCGAGTTGGTGCAAAGTGAGCATCCCCATGTTAAAGATACGGACAGCTATATTGCTTTTCTGGAACAGCTTATGGCGCTTATGGGTGTGGAACGGACGAAGACCGCAATTACGGATTCCAGGATAAGAGAGTTTATTCAGTTGGTAAAAGATTGTACCGACTCCGAGCACTCCGTCAGTCTGTATGCCCGTAAATTAAGTTTGTCCAACAGCAGATTGTCGCATCTCTTTAAGGAAAATACCGGCATACCGCTTAGCGGATATATGCTGCTGCACAAGCTTCAGAAGGCATCCTACCTGATTTTCCAAGGCCTAAGCATTACCGATGCGGCGATGGCGGCGGGGTTCGACAGTCCCTCGCATTTGGCTGCTACGAGTAAAAGACTATTAGGGATGAATGCGAAGGATATTCGCAAAGATAGCGTCTTTTTGCAAGTTTCCTGCCTGCATGAACGGTACACTTGATGCAGGAGGTGTTTCCAATGAATGCATACTTGAAGGAAACGGAACTGCTGAATTACTCCCATCCAACGATCCAACAGCTGGTTCACAGCCGCAAGTGGGATCGTTTGCCCATGAAAGAACGGATTCTTGGCATCTATAACTACGTCCGCGACGATGTTCTATTCGGCTATAACAGGGCGGACGATATTCCAGCCTCCGAGGTACTGCGGGATGGCTACGGCCAATGCAATACGAAAGGGGTGCTTTTTATGGCGCTGCTGCGGGCCGTGGGGGTGTCTTGTCGGATGCACGGGTTTACCATCGACAAAAAGCTGCAAAAGGGAGCGATGAGAGGATGGTATTACCGGATGTCGCCCCGAGAGATCGTTCACAGCTGGGTCGAAGTGCGCTATGAGGACAAGTGGTTGAATATCGAAGGCTTTATACTGGACATTTCTTACTTGACGAAGCTTCAACAAAAATTCGGAGATTGCACAGGCTCCTTCTGCGGCTATGGAGTTGCGACAGACAACTTTCAGAATCCGGACGTGTATTGGAACGAAAGCGACACTTACGTGCAAAAGGAAGGGATCGTCCGTGATTTTGGAATCTACGACAGTCCCGACGCTTTCTTCTTCGTTCATCAACAAGCGCTAAGCCCACTCAGGAAAACGATCTTTCGCGGAGTCGTTCGTCATCTGATGAATCGGAATGTGAGTCGAATAAGGAGGGGGTAGTTCGCGCATCCAAACAAAGGGCTAATACAAGAGAGCGTCCATCGATGGGCGCTTTCTCTATGTTTTCTTGAGTAATTACAGTTTGACAGGAACGTCCTGTATTCGCTATGATAAAGAGGTTCGATTTGGGCCCAAAAATTTAAGGCGGTGAAACAGTGGCTACTTTAAAAGATATTGCCGAAAAAGTGGGCGTCTCGATTTCGACCGTTTCTCGAGTGTTGAACAACGATGACAGCAAAATTGTCAACGCCGTTACGAAGAAAAAAATCCTGATCACCGCCGAAGAGCTTGGCTACCGAACCAGAGGGTGGTCTAGGCGACCGATAGGGGACGAGGGCGCAAAGCCGGCGGTTACGAAGCGGGCAGGCTGCATTATCTCGCTTCCCCAGGAAAATTACTCGTATCCGTACTTCTCTCTTGTTTTGAAAGGAATAGAGAAAGGACTGGCCGACAGAGGTTATGAGCTGTCTTTTATTCATACGAGGGACGAGCTGCGAGATCCTTCGGTGCAGCAGCAAATCATTCAAGACAGCCGGATAGACGGCTTAATTATTATCGAAGGCATAGACCCTCCGATCTATGAAGCCATCAAGAAGCATATACCGGTTATTGTCGGCGTCGACGTGAACGATCCGACCATTCCTACGGTTTCCTATGACAGAGTGTCTGCTTCCCAGGCGGCAGTTCGGCATCTGATCGAGCAAGGGCACCGGAAAATCGGCTTTATCGGCGGCTTGGGACTGTCAGGGGACATCTATCGCGAGAAGAGGTTTCGGGGCTATCGTTACGCGCTGCTTGAAGCCGACATTGAACCGGAGCCGAAATGGATTTTGAACGCCGAGTGGCAAATTGAAAACAGCTTTGAATTGATGAGCCGGTTGGTGAATGAGGTGCCGCGAGAGGAACTGCCTACCGCCTTCTTCGTAGCAAGCGATGTCATGGCAATCGCAGCCATGCGCGCGGTTACGGAAGTCGGCCTGCGCGTGCCCGACGACATAGCCTTCTTCGGAGTCGACAATATCGATATTTCGCAATATACTTCTCCACCGCTATCCACCATTCATGTTCCCAAATATGAGATCGGCCAAACGGCGGCTTACTTGTTGTCCGAGTACCTGGAAGGAAGACTGTACTTTCCGATCAGAGCGCTGCTTCCTTATGAGCTGAAAATCAGGCGCTCTTCGACAAAAGACTAGGGCGTGTCTGAATACTCCGAGGGTAGCAGATTTTGCCGAGTAGACAATGATTAAGGGGCCGTTCTCCCGCTGAGGAGAACGGCTTTTTTGCTATGTCGGAGTACAACGAATAGTCGATTCCTTACGTCTGTTGTTTTAATATCAATTTTTCATTGACAAATTTGCCCCAAAACAATAAGATTGTTGTAGAAAACTTTGGGTAAATATTTTGCGTTTCCTGAAATTGTTGTGCCCAAAAAAAGCTACGAAAAGGGGAATAACGATGAACAAAGTGACGATTATAGGCGCAGGCAGCAGTTTTACTAAAGATATCGTCGTGGATATGACGAATATTGCAAATCTGGGCGACGACGTGATCATTGGTCTGATCGATCTTGATCCCGTCCGGTTGGACCTGGCCAGACAACTGGTGGAGAAGGTTGTTTCCCTTGCCGGCAGGAAGTGGCGAGTAACGGCTTCCACAGATCGCAAAGAAGTGCTTCCCGGCTCGAATTTCGTCATTAATCAAATCGAAGTTCACGGGCTGCAAACCGTTAAGTACGAGTATGAGATTCCCTTGAAGTATGGCGTCAAGCAATGCATCGGCGACACGCTCGGACCCGGAGGGCTGTTCAAAACGTTGAGAACGCTTCCGGCCTGGCTGGATATCATTCGCGATATAGAAGCCTACTGTCCGGAATGCGTCATCCTGAACTATACGAATCCGATGTCCGCCGTTACGCTTGCCACCGTCAAAACGACAGAAATCCCCGTGGTTGGGCTATGCCATTCCATTCAGAACACGTCGGCGCAGCTCGCGAAATATTTGGACATTCCATACGAGGAATTGAAATGGAGAGCGGGCGGCATCAACCATATGTCCTGGTTTGTGGAATTGTCGCGGAACGGACAGGATTTGTATCCCGAGCTTAAAGAGAGGATGAAAAATCCCGAACTGTTGAGGAGGGATCCGGTAAGATTGGACGCCATGAAGTACCTGGGCGCGTTCGTATCCGAGTCAAGCGGCCATTTCTCGGAGTACATTCCGTATTACCGGAAGCGCGAAGATTTGCTGGAGCGCCATTGCGGCGTCGGATACAATGGCGGAACCGGGTTCTACGCCAACAATTGGCCGATCTGGAGACAGGAGAACGACGAGCAGATCTTGCGCCGCATCTCCGGCCAAGAAGAGATCAGCTTCGAATCCTCCAATGAATATGCGGCCGTAATCATGGATGCCATGATTAATCATACGCCTAAGGTCATCTATGGAAACGTCGCCAATACCGGTCTGATCGACAATCTTTCGAATGACGGAGTCGTCGAGGTCGCTTGCCTGATCGATCGAAACGGCATTCATCCAACCCATTTCGGCAAGCTTCCCGAGCACTTGGCCGCCCTGTGCCGCAGCAATATGGCCTTCTTCGAACTCGCGGTAACCGCCGTGCTGAATAACGACAAGGAAGCCGCGATGCACGCGCTGATGATCGATCCGCTTACGTCCGCTGTCTGCTCTCTCGACGAAATTCAATCGATGTTCAATGAATTGTACGAGGCGGAGAAGCCTTTCATCGCAGAGCTGCGCTAATCTTCGGCAATAAGCATGTCTTTCATATATCAATTTCATTAGGGGGAACGTTTCATGAAAAAAGCGCTTTTATTGATCGTAGCTCTGATGTTAATGGGAAGCCTGGCGCTCGCCGGTTGCTCGGGCGGAGGCAATGCGACCGGGGAGACGGGGGGCAAGGATGGAGACAATCCGATCAAGCTGGTCTGGTGGGTTCATGAGAACCCCTCGTTCGTCGAAGCCAACAAAAAGCTGATCGAAGATTACAAGAAAGTGAAGCCCAACGTCACTATTGATCTTCAGGTGTTTCCTTACGATGCCTTCGTCCAAAAAATCCGGGTGACCATGAATACGAAAACGGCTCCGGATATCGTGCAAATGTTCGGCACCTGGGTTCGGGAATATGCGAAAAACGGGCTGCTGGAGCCGGCGGCGAACGGAGCGGAGCTGCAGGCGGAGGTTTATCCGGCGGCGATCGGCGGCTTCGAGTATGAAGGCCAAGTGTACGGCGTGCCGCACGAATTCAACATGGAGAACGGGGCGGCTCTGCGGTACCCGAAGCTGTTCGAAGAAGCCGGAATCGATAAGGACCCGGCTACCTGGGCGGAGCTCATTGAAGACGCCAAAAAATTGACCAAACGCGAAGGCGGCAAAATCTCCGTCCGGGGGCTGGACATCACGTCCAACGACAGCGTCGTTTTCTATTTCCTCGCGCTTATCCAGCAGCAGGGCGCCGATTTCTGGAATCAGGATCAGACGCAGGTGAACTTCTCCACTCCGGAAGCGGAGAAAGCGATGCAAGAGCTGGTCGACCTAGTCAATGTTCATCAAGTCACCGACCTGACCAAGCTTGGGACGCCGGAAGAGCCTTACATGGTGTTCTTCAAAGGCTTGTCGGCGATGACGACGGCAGGGCCGTGGACAATTGCGGAAGGCCATAACACGTTTAATGTTCAGGATTTCGATTATATGCCGGTCCCTTCCTATAGCGACGGTCCAGCGGTATTTAGCGCCGAATCCGGCTGGGGAGAAGTCGTGTCCAAGCAAAGCGCCAATGCCGAAGCCGCCTGGGAGTTCGTGCAATTCATGATGAAGGACGAGAACGCGTTCGCCTGGAATCTTCGCACCTCGTCCATTCCGGCCAACAAGAAAGTCGCCGAAGATCCGAAGTATCTGGAGAGCGCTCCGATCGTGAAAGCGGCGCTCGATGTCCTTCCTCACGGCCGCTGGATCGGTCCGCTGGCCGACCGCGACTATTTCTTCAAGGTGATCAACGATACGTATGCCCAAATTGTCTATGGGAAAGTCAGCGTGAAGGACGGCCTGAAGAAGACGGAAGACGACATCAACAAGATGCTGAAGTCCAAGCAGTAAGCGACGAGAAAGCGTCGGGAGGGGGTGAGCGGCTTCCCGGCGCTTAGATTTGGAGGCGACTACAGATGTCCAAACAGCAAGTGTCGGAACGAAGGTTTATCTTCCTAGCGTTGACGCCGATTGTCCTGTTATTTTTGGTGTTCTCCGTCATACCCATCGGAATCGGCACCGTATTGATGCTTTTCGATTATTCGCCGTTATCCTCGTCTGTTCCATTCGCGGGCCTGAAGCATATCCGGGAGCTTCTGTCCGACGAGATGTTCTATAAATCTCTGCGCGTCACCTTCACTTTCGTAGCGGTGGCCATTCCGGCGAATATCGCCTTTACGCTGCTCATTGCCATAGGCATTAACAAGATTCGCGGCCGTTTCTGGAAAAACAGCTTTCGCACGATGTTTTTCCTTCCCGCAATCGCACCGTTGGCCGGCTCCGCCGTCATCTGGACAACGATGTTCAACGCCGATAGCGGAGTCGTGAACATGGCTCTCGGCATGCTCGGATTGCCTTCCGTCGATTGGCTGACGGATCCTTCCACAGCGCTTCTGTCCATTATTATTATGACGTTGTGGGCCGACGTTGGGTATAACATCGTGCTGTTCATGGCTGGACTCGACTCCATTCCCGAATCGCTTTACGAAGCGGCGGAATTGGACGGAGCCTCTCCCTGGCATGTGTTCTGGAGCATCACGCTTCCCATGCTTAGCCGTACCATGCTGTTTGTGTTCATTATGACCAGCATCTCTTATTTTCAGATGTTCCCCCAGTTCCAGATCATGACCAAGGGCGGACCGCTTTACGAAACCTATGTGCTGGCTCTCAACATTTACGACCAGGCCTTCACGTACATGAATATGAGCTATGCGTCTGCTATGGCATTCGTCATGCTGATCATTATCCTTGTTCTGACTCTGATCCAGATGCGGATCGGCAGATCTCAGTGGGAGCATTAAGGAGGGCGACATGCGGACGAAAAAATGGAAATGGTCGTATATGCTGCTATTTACGACTTTGTTGATCGGGTCTTTGCTTATGTTCGTGCCCTACCTGTGGATGATACTGACCTCGTTCAAGAGCAATTCGGAAATATTGACCGCCTCCAATCATCTGCTGCCTCAGGAGCCGACGCTGTCGGGCTACAAAAAAGTGCTTGGAGAGGTGCCTTTTTTTCGCTGGTTCCTGAACAGCTTGTCGACTTCGGCCATCGTTACGATCGGAGCGATGTTCACCAGCGCGTTGGCCGGCTATATCTTCGCCAAATTCCGTTTCCGGGGCAAACGCTTGCTGTTTGTCGTTATTCTGGCGACGATGATGGTTCCTTTTCAAATCGTGATGGTGCCGACCTACATCATCATCTCCAAGCTGAACCTGGTTAACGATCTGTCTGCGATCGTCATTCCTTATCTTGTGAGCGCATTCGGCGTTTTCCTGGCGAAGCAATTCATCGAGGCGATTCCGAACGAATTGATCGAAGCCGCGCGCATGGATGGAGCGTCCGAATTCCGTACGTTCTGGTCGCTTGTTCTTCCGCAGATCAAGCCGGCGTTGTCGGCGCTCGCGATCTTCTCGTTCATGGCTGCATGGAACAACTATTTATGGCCGTTGATTATTTTGAACGAAGAGTCGAAGATGACCGTTCCGCTTGCGCTCGTATTTTTCAACGGGCAAAATGTCGTGAACTATAACGTGGTCATGTCGGCGGCGGTGCTGATCATGATTCCTGTGGTCATCATCTTCCTCATCTTCCAGAAGCAATTCATCAAAGGACTGACGATGACCGGATTTAAGTGAAACCGGTTGATCGTTCGTCCTAGTTCCAGGGGAGCTTGACGCATGGTTATTCGGAAGGAACGCATGCCACGGGAGGCGGCCTTGGCTTTGGCGATGCACGGGCTGTTTATTTTCGGAAGCTCGGTATCTCTGACGTTCTTCAACATTTATTTTCTGCGGCTGAGCGAATCGTTTGCGCTTAATCTCATTTACAACGCGCTCTTCTACGCATTGACGCCGCTCGGTTTCTGGATCGGGGGCTGGTTCGCGAAACGCTATGATCGGCTGCATACTCTGAGAATCAGCCTGATTCTGCACATGATGTTTTTCGTGCTTATTCTGACGCTTGGCGACGGAATTATCGAGGTTTACGGTGCGATCGCGCTTTGCCAAGGGCTTGCCGTCGGATTCTACTGGGCCGGTATTCTGGTGCTGCTGTACGACGTGTCGGCTAAGATGAATCGAGTCCGATATGTCGGCATCAGCACGGTCATGCTGACAGGGGCCGGCTTGATCGGTCCTCTCGCGGGCGGATGGCTGATCGGCGGAAGCGCGAGATTAACCGGCTATCTGTATGCCTTTGGCTTAACCTTGGCGGTGTTCGCGGCAGTGTTCGCGATCTCCCTCTTTATCGGCAAGCTGCCCTCAAGGCGAAGACGTTATTTGCTTGGCTTGACCGGGGCGATGGCTCGGCGAAACCCGCAATGGGCAAAGCTGCTAGGGCTGTGGTTCTGCACCGGATTTCTGGAAGGACTCACGCTCTTCATTCCGGCGCTGCTGCTCTACGAGGTGTTCGAACGCGAGAATGTCGTCAGCGTTGCGCTGGCGGCGACATCGCTCGTCTCGGTAGCGTCGAGCTTTTACATGTCCCGCAAGGGGACGATGGAACGCGCTCCCGTCTATATGGGGGTGTGCTCCTTCGGCATCGCGCTTGGCGCGCTGCTCCTGTCCGGAGGGACGGGGACGGTACAGGCTCTTGTGTTTTTGATCGTTGTCGCCTGTCTGAATCCGGTCTATCACAATACGTTTATTTCCCGCTTTTTTGCCGAGACGGACAAACTGCCGCTGAAGGGGGCGTTTCGGATCGAATCCGTCGTCCTGTACGAATCGCTGCTGAACTTCGGCCGGGTCGTCCCCTTGGTCGTTCTGCTTCCATTCGCCGATTCGCTGCGGGCGGAGGCGCTCTGGATCGCGTTCGCTTGCGCGGGAGCTCTGCAAGGCGCCGCGGTGTGGCTGACATTTCGAAAAACAAAGCATTCCACGAATTAGAGAGAGGGAACTGATATGAGCAAAGTCGTCTACATTGTAGGGGAACTGAATCCCGATGTGATACTGTCCGGGCCGGACGTGAAGCCGGAGCCGAACAAGGAAAAGCTGATCGAGCATTTCGAGCTGACGCTCGGCTCCTCATCGGCCATAACCGCGTGCGTGCTCGCCCGATTGGGCGTGGAGGTAAGGTTTGTCTCCATCGCAGGCAATGACGAGTACGGTCGCTTCTGCATCGAGCAGCTAAAACAATATGGCGTCAACACCGATTACGTGGCGATTACGGATCGGGAGAAGACCGGCGTTACCTTCTCGTTGTCCAATCCGACGGACCGTTCGCTGTTGACCTACATGGGTACGATTCCTTTAGTGGAACCGAGTCTTATTCCTCTAACCGAAATTGCTCGCGAAGCAGATCATCTTCATTTCGGCTCGTTCTTCCTGCAGGAGGGTATGAAGCCGCATTGGCAAGAAGTGTTCCGTCAAGTTAGGCAGGCGGGGGTGACGACCAGCTTCGATACCGGATATGATCCGCATGAGCGCTGGGATCGCGAGATCATTGCTTCGCTGCTGGCTCATACCGATTATTTCATACCGAGCGAGACGGAGGCCGAGCATATTTTCGGGTCCTCGGACCCTGAAGAGCTGGCGAACGCCCTTCCTGAGAAACGGGGGTTCGTAGCTTTGAAGCGCGGCGGCGAGGGAGCGTCCTTGCTGCCGTCTTCGGGGGCATGGATTCACGCCGAAGCGTACCGCGTATCGCCGATCGATACGACAGGCGCGGGAGACTCCTTCAACGCCGGATTTCTATACGCACGCTTGCACAAAGCGTCGGCCGAGGAATGTCTCCGTTTCGCGTCGGCATGCGGCGCAATGGCCACCCTTCGCATAGGAGGCGTTAAAGGAGCGCCCACGGCGGACGAAGTGCTGCAGTTTATTGCGGGACGGCGTTGATCGACACGTTCGTGGATGTGGCGAGACTGCACCGATAGGGAAGGGAGGTGATGCCGACCTGGGCAAGGTTGGTTCGATCGCAGCTTGAGCGACTTCATGCAGACGGTAAACCGGCTTTAAAAAACGGCGAATGGGAGATGAATGAGGATGAAGAAGTGGATGGTCTTGTTTGCGGTAGTGATGGTAGTACTCGGAATTTCTTCGGCTGTAACGTCAGATCACCGAGTCTATGCTGCCGGCGCGGATTTTTACGTATCGACCACCGGAAGCGACGCCAATGCCGGAACGAGCACGTCGACAGCCTGGAAAACGCTACAGCATGCCGCCAATACCGTTCCGGCAGGAAGCACGGTACACGTAATGGGAGGCGTATACAATCAGAAGCTGAAAATCACCCGATCCGGCACCGCTTCGGCCGGACCGATCACCTTCCAGAATTACGCTTCGCAGGCGGCCATTCTGGACGGGACGGGGCTGAGCGTAGCTTCCGAAGACAGCCTGATTGAGATCAAGGATGCCAGCTATATCGTCGTCAAAGGCTTTGAAATCCGCAATTTTCAGACGAGTACGAAGAACAGAGTGCCAATGGGCATCCAGATCCACGGTGCGGGCAGCCAAATCGAAATTCGCAACAACAAAATTCACGATATTAAAAATACGGCAACGCTAGGCTCGAATCTGGCAGGTCGCGATGCCCACGGAATTGCCGTATATGGAACGAAGGCTCCTGCCTCTTTGAACAATTTGACCATAGACGGGAACGAGCTGTACAATCTGGTGCTCGGCTCCAGCGAATCGCTGGTCGTTAACGGCAATGTCGATACTTTCTATATTACAAACAATCTAATCCACGACAATGACAACATCGGCATCGATCTGATCGGCTTCGAGGGGACCGCCCCTTCTACGGCTTACGATCAGGCTAGAAATGGCACTGTCAGAGGGAATACTGTCTACAACATCACGACCAATTACAATCCTTCGTATGGACGTACGCTTCCCAACGGCGAGTATGGCGCAGACGGCATTTACGTGGACGGCGGCAAGGACAGCCTTATCGAGGGGAACTACAGCTACAACAACGATATCGGCATCGAAATCGCCAGCGAGCATGCCGGCAAGTCGACCAGCGGAATTACCGTTCGCAACAATTTTGTCTACAACAACAATTATACGGGGATCGCGATGGGGGGCTACGATACCGGGCGCGGCTCTACCGTCAATTGCACGATTGTAGGGAACACCCTGTACAAGAACGATACGAAGGGTTTAAACGGCGGGCAGCTTCTCATTCAATACGATACGAAGAACAATATCGTAAAGAACAATATTATGGTGGCCAGCTCCAGCAATATTCTGTTCTTTAACGACTATACGCTCAACAGCGGGAATGTCATCGACTACAATCTGTTTGATGCTCCGGGCGGCTCGGCCGGGGCCAAGTGGCGCTGGAAGGGCGTGACCTACACCGGGTTCTCCGCCTACAAGACGGCGAGCGGCAACGATGCCAACTCTTTGTTCACCGATCCGCTCTTGGTGAGTGCCTCAACCGGAGATTTGCATCTGACGGCGTCTTCCCCGGCCATCAATGCGGGAGTAATCGATCTGTCTATTATCGGGACCTCCGATATAGACGGAGACGCACGAGTGCAAGGGTCCAGCGTTGATATTGGAGCGGACGAGCACTCGTAAAAGCTTTATTAAATGAAGACGCCCGCAACCGATTTGTAACGATCGGTTGCGGGCGTCTTATTTTTCCGAGCAGGCTTCTCCATGAGAATTATTGCCCAACAAGCTGTTCAAGCTCGAACGTCATGCCCGTGGAGTCGATGCTGCAGCTACGCCCATAGATCGCAATGTCCACCGGATTGCCGGAGACGACCTTAATGGAAACGCGTTGTTTGTCGACTTCCACGAGCAGCTTCGATTCCTTGTAGGAGACCGGGAAGCTGTAGCCGTCCCAGCGCGCAGGAAGGGTAGGGCGGAACGAGAGACGCCCGCCGTCGGAGCGCATGCCCCCGAAGCCGTAGACGATGTTCATCCAAGCGGCGGCGATGGAGGTTGTATGCAGGCCCTCTCGCGTATTGCGGTTGTAGTTGTCCAGATCGAGCCGAGTCGCAAATTCGAAAAAGCTGTAGGCCTCCGCTTCCTTCCCGATCTCCGCGGCCAGAATGGAGTGGATGGAAGGGGAGAGCGAGGACTCATGGATGCAGCGCGATTCGTAATACTCGTAGTTGGCGATTTTCTCGGCTATCTTGTAGTCTCCGCTGTATAGGAACATGAACATGAGAACATCCGGCTGCTTGATCATGTCGTATCGGTACAGACGATCGTACGACCAATGCGAATAGAGCGGAAATTCCGTCACCGGAATCGAATGAATGTCGAGATGGGGCATATCGAAGAAACCGTCGTGTTCCTCGTAAATGCCGGTTTCGGGGTCCTGCGGAATTTTCATTTTCTCCGCTTTGCTCCGCCAATCCACTTGCTCTTCCGCGGTCAGGTCAAGCCGCTCGGCCAGCGCTTGGAACGCCTCTTCAGCTTCCCCGGACATGCGGTCGATGACTTCCAGCGTATACTCGAACAGCTTTTTCGCCATCAGGTTCAGATAGCAGTTGTTGTTGACCATGAGCTGAAATTCGTCCGGCCCCATGACGCCGAAATAGCCGTACAAGCCGGTCTTCTGCCCCCATTGACCACGGGTGGCGTAGAAGCGGCTAATTTGAATGAGCATTTCCAGTCCCTTGTCATAGAGGAAATCGAGATCATCCGTCATGCTCGCATAGTGGCGGATACCGTATGCGACGGCCGTGCCCACATGCAGCTGAAGATTCGAATGCTGCCAGAGATCGCAGCTTTCCGTGCCGTCGATTGTCGCGATCGGGTAGAAGGCGCCGGCGCAGTCCAACTCCTTCGCGCGTGCCAGCGCATGGGGCAGCGATTTGTAGCGGAATTCAAGCAGACTCTTGGCGGCCCGCGAATTGTTGAAAATATAGAAAGGCAAGCAATAGGACTCGGTATCCCAGAAGGCGAGACCTCTATACGCTTCTCCCGTCAAGCCTTTAGCGCCGATGTTGAAACCCGGGTTGTCGCCGTGGTACGTCTGATACAGATTGAAAATGCAGAAGCGGATACCCTGTTGATTGTCGGGATCGCCCTCAATGACGATGTCAGACTCCTTCCATACGTTCTCCCAATAATTCGCCTGGCTCTGCTCCAGCTCCTCGTAGCTCGCGCCGACGTAAGCCTTTGCTTGCTGCAGCCCAGCGCTCCACAGCCGATCGTTCGTCACCGACAGCTCCTTCTCCGCGCAGTTAAAGACGAATTTATCGAAGGTTGACGCTTCGCCTTGCGTCAGCCGGATCGTCACGTCCTGCCCGATAAAACGTTCAGCCTCGACCGGCTTCGTCTGCACTGCATTCGGCACGTCCAGCGCAAAGCCGGAATACAGCCGATTTTTCGTCCCGGTCGTTTCGCCGAGCATCGCCGTTACGCCTTCCTCCCAGCCGTGGCGAACGCTCTGCCAGAAGCAGCGGCCTTGATCCTCATGTACGACGGAGAAATCGAGCCCCGTTCGAACGTCGACCTGGCCGGAGAAGTTAAGCGGCTCGAATGAGATCCGCTGGCAGCCGAGGTTGGATACGTTCATGCTGACGAATCTTTCGAACGTTAAGCGAAGCTGCTTGCCGTCGGCCAGATGCCAGACGAAGCTGCGCACATATTTGCCGCGCTTGAAATCAAGCTCTCTCCGGAAGTCGCTAAACGGGCTTGTCGCAAGGTCCAGCGCCTCGCCGTTGACGTTGATTCTCACATACAGCCAGTCCACGGCGCTGACCATAAAGCGCAGAAATCGGATGATGCCTTTGTAATGCGCCGCTACCTTGATTTCCTCGAATAACCCGTTAAAGTAGCTACCGATCAGCGAATCGCCGCCGTAGCCCTCCTCGGGATAAGCCCGAACGCCCATATATTCGTTGCCAAGGGAAAATATCGATTCCGAGACGCGATTTCTGCCCGGGTCAAAGCCGTCTTCGACGACCTTCCACGTGTCTACGACAAGATACCTGTCCGCTACTTTTGCCACTTCGATCCACTCCTCTATATGCTTGGAATCCCATACATGGATTAGGATAGGGCATTCGGGGCAACGATCGAATGCTTAACGTTAAGCATTTTATGTGTATTTATACCGAAAATGGCGGGGACACGATTTATCGCGTGACGTTGGTGCGCCGAAGAAAAAAAGCCGCAGAAATCGACTTTTATGCCGATCTCTGCGACCTGTGTATTTTTATTTGCCCTCTTCGTCGGCAGAAGGACCGTAAAGGCCCGGCACCGGGATGTCAAGCAGCCGCAGGTACACTCCGAGCTGCGCCCGATGATGGACCATGTGGCTCAAGCCGAAGGTGCGAAGCGCAAGCGCCCGCGGTTGACGTTGGATAACATAGTCGCCGTTGCGCAAGGTCCATTCCTGTCCGAGTGCGTCAACAGATTGATCAGGTGCGTCGCCAATCCGCCCAATGTCATCGATTTCGAATGCGGCTGCCAAGCTATGTGCTCCTCCGGCAAACGCTCCAGAATACGGCGCGTAACGTTAAGCTCATGCAAGGCGTCTCCGACGATTAGTTGTTTCACTGAAGCTTCACACTCATCTATTGGTTTGACACATATTTATCCGAACGTCGCAAAGCGAACGCAGACCGGCTTGGACACTTCAAGCTCAATGCCGGTCGGCTGCAACTGGCCGCTCTCGGCATCGCGCGCGAACGTCACGATGTGGTTGCCGTCGCGATTGGCGACGAGCACGAACCGTCCGTCCGGAGAGACGGCAAAATTGCGGGGATGGCCGCCCAATGTCGGCGCGTGCTGCACAAGGGTCAAGCGGCCGTCGGCCGCATCGACGCGATATACGGCGATGCTGTCGTGTCCGCGATTGGAGCCGTACAGAAACTTGCCGTCCGGCGACAGATGGATATCCGCGCAGGCATTGTCCCCTTGCCACGTATCCGGGAGCGTGGAAATCGTCTGCGCAACGCTCAGTGTCCCCGCATCCGCGTCGAACGCGTAGACGGTAACCGTGCCGTTCAGCTCGTTAATGCCGTAGCCGTACGGAAGCTGAGGATGGAAGACGAAGTGGCGCGGCCCCGATCCGGGAGCGAGGCTTGTCTCGCTCCGAAGGGATAGCGATTCGTCCGCCGAATCGATCCGGTAGACGAACACCTTGTCCAATCCGAGATCGGAGACGACCGCATAGCGGTTCTGACAGTCGACGATGACCGAATGGACTCTTGCTTGGGATTGGACGGGCAGGACGCTGTTCCCCTCATGCCGATAAACTCCGGCCGAAGGGCCGATTCGTCCGTCGCTTAGAATAGGCGAGACGCCTAACAAACCGCCGTGATAGCTCGCCGTGAAAGCCAGTCGGCTCGTACGATCAAGCTCGATATGGCAAGTTGTCGCAGGCGTCGTGAGCTCCTCGTTCAGCTTCCGCAAGCGTCCTTCGGACGCATCGAAGCGGAATGCAGCGGCAGCGCCGCAGCGCCGTCCTTCCGCGTCCGCTCCCTCGGTAATGGCATAAATCGTCCCCATATTCTCGTTCGGTACGAGGAATGTCGGATTGGGCAGGCCGTCGGCACGATCCACGATCGTCAATCGCCCGTTTTGTTCGTCGTAAGAGCAGGCGTATAGGCCGGGACCGTCTTCGCTCGCGTAAGAGCCGATAAAGGCAAAAGTTCGGTTATTCATTCGAATGGCACCTCCAAGTACACGTCTATCTAGAACTGCATTTTATCACGATTTGCAAGAGAGCGCACTCGCTCCGATTGACCTCGCCGGGAAAACTCCTCCTCCTCAAGACCGATTCGCAAACCATGCTGCGGGCGGTTTAACGCCGGTTCGCCGCTTTTTACAATAGAAACAGAAAATCAATCGATGTTCATACTCAGTTCATAAACGTACGTTATTTTTCTAAGTGTTGAGCCAATACAAGGAGGAAACGAAATGTATAAAAATAACGAATGGGCCGTCGAGGCGCACGGACTCGTTAAGGTGTTCGGCGATAACCGGGCCGTAGACGGAGTAGACTTGAAGGTGCGGGCAGGTTCGATATACGGCGTGCTCGGACCGAACGGCGCGGGCAAAACGACCACGATCCGCATGCTCGCCACGCTGCTGCGGCCGGATGCGGGCTCGGCGCGCGTGTTCGGCTACGATGCGGTCAAGGAATCGCAAATTGTTCGCCAATTAATCGGAGTGACCGGACAGTATGCTTCGGTAGACGAGTCGCTTAGCGCGACCGAAAATTTAATTATTTTCTCCCGGTTGCTCGGACTGGGACGGGCGGAATCCAGAGCCAAGGCGGAGGAGCTGCTTGAGGAATTCGGCTTGACGGAAGCGGCGAAGCGTCCGCTCAAAAACTTCTCGGGAGGGATGCGCCGACGTCTCGACTTGGCGGCAAGCCTGATCGCCCAGCCGCCGCTCATCTTCCTGGATGAGCCGACGACCGGCCTCGATCCGCGCACTCGCGCACAAATGTGGGAGACGATTCGCCGACTGGTGAAGACGGGCTCGACCGTTCTGCTCACGACGCAATATCTCGACGAAGCGGACCAATTGGCCGACCGGATCGCGGTCATCGACCGCGGGCATGTCGTCGCCGAGGGCACCGTTGATGAGTTGAAGACGTCTGTCGGCACTTCATCGCTGCATTTGCGCGTGGAGCAGGCGACGGACGTTCCGGAGGCTCGGCGCACGGTCGAGCAAGTGCTTCAAGCCGTATCCGGCGTATCTTCGGAAGCCGGCGTCATCACCGCGCCGATGGCGAATGCCGATCTGGTGACCGATTTGCTAGTCGCGCTCCGCGCCAAAGGGATTCGCCTGGCCGAGATGAGCGTGCAGAAGCCGACGCTTGACGAGGTATTCCTTACGATTACAGGCGAAGGCGTCAAAGAAAAAGAGGAGGTTAGCGCATGAGAACCGCATCCGTTAAAGCGGGACCCGCCCGTCAATTGAAAAACCATACGAGCTTCGGGCAATCGGTACGCCATTCGTTAACGATGGCCTACAGAGGCCTGCTGAAAATCCGACGCACGCCCGAGCAGCTTTTCGACGTTACGCTGCAGCCGATTTTGTTCACGCTGATGTTTACTTACATTTTCGGCGGGGCAATCTCGGGCGACGTGGTCAGCTACTTGCCCGTCATTATTCCGGGCATACTTGTACAGACCGTCATTACAACCTCGATCGTGACCGGCGTGCAATTGCGCGAGGATATGGACAAAGGCGTGTTCGACCGGTTCAAGTCGCTGCCGATCGCGCGGATCGCGCCTCTGGCCGGTGCCTTGCTGGCTGACACGATCCGCTATACGATCGCCACCGTGCTTACCTTTTCCATGGGTTATCTGATGGGTTATCGTCCGGACGGAGGTTTGGGGAGCGTCGCTCTTGCGGCGGTGCTGGTCATTTTCTGTTCGTGGGCGATCAGTTGGATTTTCGCATTTTTCGGCGTCATCGCTCGCACCGCCTCAAGCGTGCAGGGGATTTCAATGATTGTGCTGTTTCCGCTCACGTTTCTGTCCAACGCCTTCGTGCCGGTAGAGACGATGCCGAAGTGGCTGCAATGGTTCGTCAACATCAATCCGGTCTCGCATCTCGTAACGGCCGTCCGCGAGCTGGCGAACTCCGGAACGGTAGGCTGGGATCTGGGCATTTCCCTGCTCGGAGCCGCCGTGATCGTCGCGATTTTCGCGCCGATCACCGTTCGGGCTTATATGCGCCGGACGTAACTTCCTGTAGGCGGAATACAGGACAGGCGAACCCCAAACGTCCCGCCCTCATTCCAGGAGAATGAAGACGGGACGTTTGTCGATTCCGCCATTTATTGGACGGAAATGGACCGAAGCCTGCTGTACATCGCCTGCACAAGGGCCATCCACGCTTTAACGCTGAAGTTTTATGGGATCCGCTCTCCGCTGTTCGAATGATCGTCAGGTGAACATCTTCGCAATTCGTGGTATGATGAGAAACGGGTGAGCAGACAATGAACAATAATGAGACAACGAACGCGGCAAACGACGGCCAAGAGACAAATCAAGAAGAGAAATTTGCCGAACTGGTCAAGGCGGTCCATCATAACGGCCTTGTCGCGCTAAGAATGCACTTCGAGCATGTGGAAGGGCAAGTGTTAAACCAGGACGTTTACGGCCCTGTGTTTGTTTTTCAAGTGAAGGACGAGGAGAACGGCGGCTACGAATGCGGCTTTTTCCTGCGCGAGCTGGTCGCCAAGTTCCAAGGAGGGGGCAATCCTTCGGAATGGATGGCGTCGTTTTTCATCGAACTAATGAAAACCAAAGGGGGCAAACCATTCCCTAAGCCGCCTGCCGACGAAGCCGAAGCCAGAGGACTGATTGACAACGTGCTCGTTCCGCAATGCATCAAGGCGGTTACCGAGGAATTTGCTCCAGAGCAGGTTCATGCAGGCTTGGCTTGGAATCAGGAGCACGGCCCCGTATTTGAAACCGGATTCCCGTCGATTCGCGACGGCAATAATGTATGCGCAATTCCCCTTCATCTTCTGTTTACGCACATGCTTCTGAATCGGGATCCTTCAGATATGCTGTTGCAGGGTCTCTACAAAATCAAAGAAGAGCATGGGCTATAAGCACGAGGTGAAAGCACACGAATGGAAACCGTTAAACCTGAATTGTCGCCGGTGCCGATCTGGCGCTGCCGAAACTCCGAATGCAAAGTATGGATCCGAGAGGAGCTGGCATCGTCCGCTTCCCCGGAATGCCCGATGTGCAAAGGCGCTATGATGCGAGGTATCAAGCATTTGCCGAAGCTGGTCAACAAGCACAAGAGCGCCCGCAAGCCTAAGAGCGACGCGGACGCTTGGAAATAACCGCCTCGACGGCTGCACTTATCATTTAATAGAGAGCTTTCAGAGAGCTTTCTCACTTTCCTGAAGATATAAGGGGAGGAGAAAGCTCTTTTTCTATGGAGGGCTGGGATTGATAGCGGTCGGACGACGAGGCGTCCGATATTCTCAAGTTTTTTTATTCTCACAGTGTTTTCTCATTTTCCTTTGCTATACTGTCGTTAGCTAAGCGCATTGATGATGATTCTCATTATCAAGATTTGGTAGCAAACAAGATGGCGAAAGGATGAAGAAAGCATGCGTCAAAGAAAGTCTATAATTAGTACGGTACTTACTCTTGTACTGAGCGTATCCTTGCTGGCCGGTTGCGGAGGAGGCGCAAACAACTCAACCCCTGCGGCAAGCAGCGGAGGATCGCCTTCCGCGGCTCCATCGGCGGAGAGTTCAGCGCCGGCGGAAAGCGCGGCTTCTACGGGAGGCGCAACGTCCGAGCAGACAGCGGGCGGCGAGGTGAACATATATACGGCGCGCCATTACGAGGTGGATGCAGAGCTGTATGCGGACTTTGAGAAGCAGACCGGCATCAAGGTGAATGTCGTCGAAGGCAAGGCTCCCGAACTGATTGAGCGCATCAAGCGCGAAGGCGGCAGTACGGCAGCCGATCTGTTCGTTACCGTTGACGGAGGCATTCTCAACACGGCGAAGACGGAGGGTCTTCTGCAGCCGTTTCCTTCCGGGGTGTTGGATGAGCAGGTTCCAAGCGATCTGCGAGACAAGGACAACGAATGGCTCGGATTGTCCACGCGCGCGCGCGTTATCGTCTACGCCAAAGATCGCGTAAATCCAAGCGAGCTGTCCACCTATGAAGACTTGGCGACAGACAAATGGAAAGGCAAGCTGGCGGTTCGTTCTTCCACCAATCTGTATAACCTGTCGCTTCTGGCCTCGTTGATCGAGATCAACGGCGAAGCGGAGGCTGAGAAATGGGCTGCGGGAATCGCCGCCAATCTGGCGCTTAAGCCCGAAGGCGGGGACCGCGATCAGGCGAAAGCGGTTGCGGCCGGCATAGCGGATGTGGCCATTATGAATACATATTATGTCGGGCATTTAGCCAACTCCGACAATCCGGAGGAAGTGAAAGTGGCCGAGAGCATTGGCGTATTTTTTCCAAACCAGCAAACAACCGGAACACATTTGAACTTGAGCGGCGCCGGTCTGATCAAGCACAGCAAAAACAAGGGAAATGCGATCAAACTCGTAGAGTTCCTGACGGCTCCGGAGGCGCAAGCTAAAATTTCGAGCGCCAACTACGAATATCCGGTCAACAAAGCGGCTGAAATTCCCGAACTGCTGAAGAGCTGGGGCGAATTCAAGCACCAGGGAATCGACTTTGCCGCTTACGGGGTTCATAATCCGAAGGCAGTCGAAATCGTAAACAAAGTCGGCTGGGAGTAAAGCGAAGCGATGCGGGAATTCACATATCACCGGTTGTTTCGTACGATCAAGTCACATCTGAACGGCTGGTTGTGGATGACCATGTTGGGGGCGGCAGTTATACTGCTGCCCATTCTCTATGTTTTGTCCACTTTGTTTCACAGCCCGACGGACAATTGGTCGCGCGTGAAGCAGTATCTGTTTGTCGACTACGCGCTCGGCTCCTTGGAACTGGTCGTGTACGCGGGTTTTTCCGCTACGGCTTTGGGCGTAACGCTGGCTTGGGTTATCGGGCGTTATTCCTTCCCCCTGCGCAATTTTTATCGCTGGGCGTTGATCTTGCCGCTGGCCCTTCCCCCCTATATTGCGGCATATACATACCGCACGATGACCGGTTATACGGGTTTCATTCAGAGCACGCTGCGCAACGAGTTTGGCGTGTCTGTGCCTCCCCGGGTATTTGAGGTCGTATCTCTGTGGGGCGCGGTGTTTATTCTCGTTTTGACTTTGTTTCCTTATGTTTATATGCTGACGCGCAATTATTTGGAGCGTCAAAGCGCAGTCTACCTGGACAATGCTGCCCTTCTGGGACATGGCGGCTTCTCGCAGTTTTTCCGCGTCATGCTGCCGCTTGCGCGGCCGGCTATCGTCGCGGGCGGAATGCTTGTCGTCTTTGAAATCATGAGCGATTACGGGGTAGCCAGCTATTTTGGCGTGCAGACGCTGTCTACCGCAATTTTTCAAACGTGGTTCGGTCTGTACGACGTGGATTCGGCTATGCGGCTAGCGGCATGGTTGATGCTTGCAGTCATCGGGTTGTTTAGTCTGGAGCGATACTTGCGCCGCAATCGGCAGTACAGCTTTGCCGTCGGCGGCCAAACCCGCAGCCTGAAAAAACTGCGGGGAAAGGCGGCGGCGGGAGCCAGTCTTTATTGCGGGTTTGTGTTTTTACTGGCGTTTGTCCTCCCCGTTGCGCAGCTTGCGGTATGGACGTCATGGACATTGAACAAGGTATGGCGTCCCGATTTTCTTAATCTGATCCAAAGCACCTTCGCCGGCGCCGCCTACGCGACCTCCATCGTGATCGTTCTGGCTCTGCTGGCCGCCCGCACCACGCGCAAGCTCGGGTCCGGTTTCGCCTATGCGCTGTCGAGGATGATGACTTCAGGGTATGCGGTGCCGGGGGCAGTCGTCGCTATTGGCGTGCTCGGGGTGTTTACGCAGCTGGATCATCTATTGTCCGGTTTTTACATTCGGATGGGACGCATTGAAGGAGCGCTAGTGCTTAGCCTGTCGCTAGGCATGCTGCTGACCGGTTACGTTATCCGTTTTTTCTCGATGGGCTACAATGCGTTGGAATCCGGCTATGAAAAGCTGCCTAACGCCTATCTGGAAGCCTCTCGACTGCTCGGCCGCGGTTCGTGGCAGACCTTTGCGCGGGTAGAGCTTCCGCTTCTGCGAGGCTCGCTGCTAACCGGCTTTATGCTCACCTTCGTTGAGATCGTCAAGGAGCTTCCGCTTACGCTGCTGCTGCGCCCCTTCAACTTCGATACCTTGGCTGCGCGCGCTTACCGTTACGCGGCAGACGAACGCATATACGAGGCGGCTCCTCCGTCCTTGCTGCTTGTGCTGATCAGTCTGATGTCCGTGTGGCTATTGAACAGATGGGGAAGGGAGAAATAGAGCAATGATCGTACAATTGCAATTGGAGAATTTGACTTTCCGCTATGCCCGCAAGCAGCCGCCGGTTTTGGATCGATTTTCATTGCAGATGGCCAAGGGGGAAATTGTCGGTCTAGTCGGTGCAAGCGGCAGCGGCAAAAGCACATTGCTGCGACTGATCGCGGGTCTGGAATTGCCGGAAAGCGGACGAATTGTTCTGGGCGGCAAACTGATGACGGACGAACGTGTCTATATCGAGCCGGAGAAGCGCGGCGTAGGGATGGTCTTTCAGAACTATGCGCTGTTTCCCCATCTGACAGCTGCCGAAAATATTCGTTTCGGTCTGCACCGCATGCCGCGCGAGGAACGCCGGAACCGGCTTCAGGAAATGCTGGAGCTGGTCGAAATGCGGGAGTACGCCGATCGTTACCCCCATCAGTTAAGCGGCGGACAGCAGCAGCGTATCGCGCTTGCCCGCGCATTGGCTCCCGGTCCGGCCGTGCTGCTCATGGACGAGCCGTTTAGCAATCTCGACGCGGATCTGAAGGAAAACATTCGCGGAGAGCTGCACGATATTTTGCGAACGGCAGGCACGACTTGTCTGTTTGTTTCGCACGATCGCGCGGATACCGAGGCGGTCTGCGATCGCGCGATCGTCGTCGGAGCTTCGGTTTGATGTTGATAACCATTATCAATTAGAATAGAATTAACTTTTAGACGTTGCCGGAGCTCGGATATCCGGGAGAGGAGGGCCTCTGGTGAAAAAAATTCTTCTAATCGAGGACGAGAAAAATATGGCTCGTTTCATTGAGCTGGAACTGCGGCACGAGGCCTTCGACGTAACTGTCGCCGGCGACGGTATATCCGGACTTCAGATGGCGATTCAGGAAAGCTGGGACCTCATCTTGCTGGATCTGATGCTCCCCGGTATGGGCGGGTTGGAACTGTGCAGCGAAATTCGCAAGACGAGAAGGGTGCCAGTGCTGATCCTTACTGCCAGGGATAGCGTGTCTGATCGCGTTTCCGGGCTGGACAGCGGTGCGGACGACTACATCGCCAAGCCCTTCGCCATTGAAGAGCTGCTGGCCCGTATTCGCGTCGTGTTCCGCCGACAGGCGGAAAGTCTGGAGCAGGGCCCGTCCGTCCTGCGCGTCGCGTCGTTAAGCATGGACCGCGACGCGCGCACCGTGCGCAGGGGAACGCAAGCTATTTCGTTGACCAAACGCGAATTCGCGCTGCTGGAAGCGTTCATGTCCAGCCCTAATCGCGTTCTATCCCGCGAAAGTCTGCTGGACCGGGTGTGGGGCTACGATCGGGCGGTGGATAACAATGTTGTCGATGTGTACGTGCGCTATTTGCGGAACAAAATTGATCTCCCGGAGGAACCCAGTTGCATAGAGAGCGTGCGCGGCGTAGGCTACATCATGCGAGCAACCTGATCAAGCGCATTCTAGGCAGTCATGCCCAAATCCCGATCAAATGGAGGCTGACGCTTTGGTCGGCTTTTCTGCTGTTCTTCCTGTTCGCCGCGTACAACGGGATCCAATCGGTCGTTGCCGAGAGATGGACGGTCGGCCAGGAGCAGAAGGAGATGGAGCGGGAGCTGCGGGAAATCTCCAACCATTTGCTTGCCAAGGAATACGATATCGCAGATAAGGATAATGTTGCGGTACGCAGCTACTTGCAGCGCGTGAACCGGCCCTGGCAACTGATTCGGCTGCTGGATCGGAACGGGAACCCGGTTGTCTCCGTTTCGCAGGACATGCCCGAAGAATGGACGGAGGACGAGGTTTTAAGCAGACGGGGCCCTTTGACGATTTATCAATTTGACGGTTACGTGGAAATTATCCGTAGTATGGAGCACTACGACAGAATGATCGCGGTCTTTTTTCGGGTGATGCTGCTTTGCAGCGTCGGAGCCGTGCTGATCAGCGCGGCTGGGGGCTGGCTGTTGGCCAGGCAGATGTTGAAGTCTTTGCAAACCGTGAACGAAACGATGCGCCGGGTAAAGGAAAACGGCTTGCAGGAACGGGTGGTCCTGGACGGGGCGTACGATGAAATATATTTGTTGAAAAAGATGTTTAACGAAATGATGGAACAGTTGGAACGATCCGCCCGGCAGCAGCGCCAATTCGTCGAGGATGCATCCCATGAGTTGCGCACGCCGATTGCCATTCTGGAAGGACATCTCGGGATGCTCCGGCGCTGGGGCAAGCGCGATGAGGAGATTTTAGACGAATCGCTGCAGATTTCGCTTGAGGAGCTGGCGAGGCTTAAGGCGCTCGTACAGGAGATGCTTTCGCTGACTCATGCCGAGCAGCCGCTTGGCGACGAACCGAACGTCTGCATCGGACCGAAACGGGTGCTGCAGCGGGCGATCCAGAACTTAAGAATGGTTCATCCTACATTTCAGTTCGAATCGGACGTGGCGGAGCTTGCCGGATACGGAGTAGCCATCGCGGCTTCCCGTCTCGAGCAGGTTGTGCTGATTGTGCTGGATAACGCGGTCAAGTATTCGGGCGATAGCCGCAAAATCGAGTTAAAGGCTCGTCTGGCCGGCAAGTTCGTCGTGCTGAGCCTGATCGATTACGGGATCGGCATGGCCGAGCAGGACTTGTCGCGTAGTTGGGACAGATTTTATCGAGCTGAGAAATCGCGCAGCGATAAGATTGGCGGTTACGGGCTGGGCTTGTCCATTGCCAAGCGGCTCGTAGAGCATGCAGGAGGAACAATCGGAATCGCCAGCAGGCAGACAGAAGGCACGACGGTGACCATTCGTTTGCCCCTGCTGGACAACTGTGCCATGCCGGAGTCCGCAGAGTTGCCGGGCGAACCGGCTGCGGAGGGGGGAGGAGAATGAATCAGCGGGCTAGAAGGCTGCTACTGATTCTGATACTGCTGTTGACGGGATGCGGTCAAACTGCGCAACGTCATGTTCAATTGCCGAATGCGGGAGACGGAAAGGGAATTATTCATATTTATTCGGCTAGGCATTACAATGCGGACCGTGCGATCTACGACGCATTCGAGAACAAGACGGGGATCAAGGTCGTAGAGGTGAAAGGAACGGCCGAGGAGCTGGTACAGCGGATGAAGCGGGAAGCGGCGGTGACGGAAGCGGTGGCGGATCTGTTCGTCGCTGTGGACGGCGGGGTGCTGCAGTATGCCAAGGAAGCGGACGTGCTGCAGCCGATTGATTCTGAGGAGATCATACGGCAAGTGCCGGCTCGACTGCGCGATTCCGAGCGCTACTGGGTGGGCATCGCGTCAAGAGCTCGTGCGATCGCCTATGCGAAAGACCGCGTCAAGCCGGAGCAACTGTCCACCTACGAGGCGTTGACGGGTGAACGCTGGCGCGGCAAAGTGCTTGTGCGTTCCTCGGGCAGTCCGTACAATCAATCGCTTTTGGCTTCTTTCATCGCTCTGAACGGTGAGCAAGCTGCGGAAAACTGGGCGCGGGGCATCGTAAAAAATTTGGCTCGTGAGCCAAGCGGCGGCGATCGGGATCAAATTCAGGCCATTGCCAAAGGCATCGGCGATGTGGCGCTGGTGAACACTTATTATCTCGGTCAAATGCTGACTTCGGGAGATCCGGAGGAAGCGGAGGCTATCAAACAGGTGGGGATTTACTATCCCAATCAACAAACGAACGGGACGCATTTGAATATCAGCGGCATCGGATTGGCGAAGCATTCCCCGAACAAGAAGGCTGCTTTATCGCTTATTGCTTTTATTGTAAGCAAGGAAGGCCAGTCGTTGTTGGCGCAGAAAAGCTTTGAGTTTCCGGTGCACGCCGAAGCAGAGATTCCCGAGTTCATGCGCGAGTGGGGAGAGTTCCGTCCGCAGGAGCTCGATTTTGCCCTTCTCTCGCAATTTCACCAACAGGCGACGGAGATGATGCAGCGGGCTGGCTGGAAATAATCGAGAAGAGAAAATACCTTGACAATTCTCCTCCAATCTATATGATATTATAAAGTGAGATGAAAATGATTCTCATTGTCAATTATGTCCAATCCATTGCTTTATGTTGAAGTTTTATAGTCGAGGGGAGTTCAATCATGAAAAAAGTTCTTTTGCCCGCCGTTCTAATGTTTGTTCTGATTGTGAGCGCATGCGGAGGTAAGCAATCCTCGGAGCCAAGCCATGCCGGCGCTTCTTCAAGCGCCGCTGCGGAGAGCAGCGCTCCGGCAAGCAGCGAGGCTGCGAGTCAGAACCCAAGCTCCGGAACCGTCACCTACGAATCCGAGAATGGTCCCGTGGAGATTCCGGCCAACCCGCAGCGGATTATCGGCTTGACGAACGCGCCGAACATTATTTCCTTGGGCGGGCAATTGGTAGGCGTGGACGAGTGGACGAAGAAAAATCCGCTGTTCACCGATAAATTAGCCTCGGTAGAGACGGTATCCGATGCCGATCTGGAGAAGATTATTGAGCTTGAGCCCGATCTGATCATTGCCGGTTCCTGGATGAGCAACCTCGACAAGATGAGCGAGATCGCCCCTACCATTATATATACGTGGGGCAAGCTGGACTATTTGGCGCAGCAGCTCGAAATCGGCAAGCTGCTCAACAAGGAAGCGGAGACGCAGGCGTGGATCGACGATTTCACCAGCCGCGCCAAAGCGGCGGGAGAAGCGATCAAAGCCAAGCACGGTGCCGACGTAACCGTATCCGTGCTCGAATACGATGCGAAGGATTTCTATGTATTCGGCAACAATTGGGCGCGCGGAACCGAAATTTTGTACCAGGCGATGGGGCTGAAGATGACTGATAAGGTAGAAGCGGACGCTCTTGGGCCGGGTTACTACACGCTGTCCCTCGAAGTTATTCCCGAATATGCCGGAGATTTTATCGTCTTGAGCAAAAGTAGTACTGGAGACAACGCGTTTCTGAATTCGGAGACGTGGAAAAATATCCCGGCCGTGAAAGACGGCAAAGTGATCGAGATCGATACGGAAGCCTCTTCGTACAGCGATCCGACGACGCTCGAATATTTGCTGGACATTTTCAAAAAAGGATTTCTGGAAAACTAACGAATCAGACGCAGCCGCTCTCCTTCGTCCTATGGACGCAGGGGAGCGGTTTTTCTATGAAGGGTTATTGACGGATGGACTGGTAAAATGTTACTATCACTCATAGACCGACGGTCGGTCGATCTAATGAAGAGGAATCGTTCGGAGGGAACGTTAATGAGAGTCTCCAAGAAGCCCGAGGAAAGGAAAAACGAAATTCTGGATGCCGCCGAAAGGCTGTTTGCAATTAAAGGCTATTCTCGCGCGACGATTAACGATATTTTGCATGAGGTTGGGATCGCCAAGGGAACGTTCTATTATCACTTCCAATCGAAAGAGGAAGTAATGGATGCGATCGTGATGCGGTATATCGAATCGGGGGTGGAGGCGGCCAAAGCAATCGCCGCAGACACTACGCTGACCGCCCATGAGAAGATGTTCCGGATCGTTGCGTCCGGCGGCCCGGAAACGGGGGGGAAGGAACGGATGATCGAGCAGCTTCACCAGGTCGATAATGCGCAGATGCATCAGAAAAGCCTGGTGGAGACCATCGTCCGCCTTGTGCCCGTACTGACGGGAATTATCGAGCAGGGGATAAAGGAAGGGGTTTTTCATACACAGTACCCGCGTGAAACAGTGGAGTTTCTGCTTGTATCGTCGCAGTTTCTGTTCGATGAAGGCATCTTTCAGTGGGAGCCGGAGGAGTTGGAGAAGAAGGCGACCGCTTTCGCCGCCGTCATGGAATCGACTCTGGGGGCGGAGCGGGGCAGCTTCGCTTATATGATGGGCGTAGTAACGAAAGAGACGAACGGTCCGGCCGCAGTCGGGGAAGGGAGCTGACGTCAAGAAGATGCTTATTCGGATGCTGAGAAGGGATTGGCTTCGCAACAAAAGCATTTCCGCGGCTTTGCTTGTGTTTATCGCGCTATCGGCGCTGCTCGCTTCTAGCGGAGCGAATATGATCGCCGAGTTGTCCAACTCGCTCGGAGCGCTGTTCGCCAAATCCGGCGTGCCGCACTACGTGCAGATGCATGCCGGAGAAGTCGATCGTGCATATATCGATCGGTGGGCGCGAGACAACAGCCTTGTTCGGCAGCATCAGACCGCCGAGATGATCAGACTCGAAGACGCTCATCTTGCGCTGGGCGATAAATCGACGGTCGGAAGCGGCGGTGTAATGGACCATTACTTCGTCCGCCAGAATCCTTACTTCGACCTGCTGCTTAATCTGGACAGCCAAGTGATACAGGTAAAACGGGGAGAGGTTGCGGTCCCGATTTATTACAAGCAGCGCGACGGTCTGGAAATCGGAGACAAGGTGCGGATCGCCGCCGAAGGCTTCGACATGGAGCTTACCGTCTCCGAATTTGTCCGGGATGTGCAGATGAATCCTTCCATTATTCATTCGAAGCGTTTTGTCGTCGACGAAAGGGATTTTGCCCGGCTTAACGGCAGCGGAATCGGAGAGCGGGAATATTTGATTGAATTTCAACTGAAGGATGCCGCCAAGCTTGGCGAATTTAGAACCGCATACGAGACCTCGAGCTTGCCGAAGCTGGGGCCGGCTATCGACCATACGCTGTTCCGCACGCTGAACGCGTTGACGGACGGGCTGCTCGCGGCCGTCATTCTTCTGGTCAGCTTCTTGATCGGGGCGATTGCGATTCTATGCCTGAGATTTACGATTCTTGCGGCGATCGAAGAGGATTACCGGGAGATCGGCGTTATGAAGGCGATCGGGATCGCACCCAAAGAGATTCGCAAGCTCTATTTGCTGAAATACGTGATGACGGCCGCAATCGCATCCATTATCGGCTATGCGACGTCGCTGCTGCTTCATCCGCTGTTTACCCGCAATATTATGCTTTATATCGGCACAGCACCGAAGGGGCCGGCGCTGCAGCTCGTTCCGATTGCCGCCGCTTTCTTTATTTTCGCCATCGTCGTTTTGTTTTGCATGCTGACTTTAAAGCGGTTTAATCGGATTTCGGCAGTGGAAGCGCTGCGCTCCGGAACGGCGGGGGAAGCGCGGCCGTCCGGAACGAAACCGTCGCTGCACAGAAGCAGAACCCTCAGCGTCCCGTTGTTTCTCGCCGTCAAGGATATCGTCGGCCGCTTTAAGATGTATCGGATGCTGCTATTCGTCTTTATAATCAGCTCGTTTATTATGCTTGTGCCGATCAACTTTTTTCATACGGTGCAATCGCCCGACTTTAACAACTATATGGGCATCGAGAAGAGCGATCTGCGTATCGATCTGCAGCACGCCGGCTCAGCCGAGGACGACTATGAGCGCATACTCGCGCAGCTGAAGAACGACAGCGACGTGGAGCGCTACGCCGCGGTGCTTGTCGGCTCGTTCAAGACGATCGGCGCCGAAGGCGCGCTTGAGAATATGACCGTGGAAACCGGGGACTTCACGACGTTCCAGCTGGAATATTTGCAGGGAGCGGCACCGTCGCGGGCCGACGAGATCGCGCTCTCCTATTTGAACGGCCAAGAAATGGAGAAGAAGGTGGGCGATCCGATCCGGCTTATCGTAGACGGTCGGGAAACAACGCTTAAGGTGAGCGGCATCTATCAAGACGTAACGAACGGGGGCCGCACGGCCAAGGCGGCGCTGCCCGTTCGGCCCGAAACGGTGCTTCGCTATGAGCTTGCCGTCGATCTGAAGCCCGGGGTGGACGTCGCCGCCAAAAGGGAGCAGTACGCGCAGGAGATGAATCCGGCGAAGGTGACCGATCTGGCCGGCTACATGGCGCAGACGTTCGGCAATACGATCGATCAGCTCAGGCTCGTCACGAGAGTGGCCACGGCCGTCGCTTTGCTCGTATCGGCGCTCATTACGGCGCTGTTCCTGAAGATGGCCGTAGCCAAGGACGCCGGTCAAATCGCAATTATGAGAAGCATCGGTTTCTCGCTGCGGCATCTCCGCATCCAGTATGCGACGAGGGCGCTAATCGTGCTTGCCGTCGGCATCGCCGTAGGAACCGTGCTCTCCAATACGGCGGGACAGAGCGTAGCGGGATTCGCCATGTCGTTTATGGGAGCCGCGCGCATTCAATTCGCCATCGATCCGCTTCAGGCTTACGTGCTGTATCCGCTTCTGCTGCTGGCCGCCGTATCCGTTACGGCGCTTGTCAGCCTCGTATCGATCAGGAAAATGAACATTTCGGAGATGAATGCGACCTAGGGCGTGTATGCATACACGCCCTAACAAGGAGGAATTGCGATGGGAGTGCTGTTGGAAGCGAAAGAGTTAAGCAAATCGTATGCAAACGGCCCCAATGACGGACAACAGGCGCTGAAAAAAGTGAACCTGCAAGTTCGCAAGGGCGAATTTATAGCGGTAATGGGGCCGTCGGGCTCGGGCAAGTCCACGCTGCTGTATAGCTTGAGCGGGATGGATCGAGCCAGCTCCGGCAGCGTAACGTTTGGCGGCGAGGAAATCTCCTCGTACTCCGAGAAGCGGCTGTCCGAGCTAAGGCTGGCGAAAATGGGGTTTATTTTTCAACACATCCATCTGCTTAAAAACTTGACCCTCTTCGACAACATCGTTTTGTCCGCTTACCTGGCCAAGCGCAGCAGCCGCAAGGAGATTAACTCACGAGCGCTGGAATATATGCGGAAGTCGGGCATTGCCGAGCTAGCCGGCAAGAACATTACGCAGGCGTCGGGAGGGCAGCTGCAGCGAGCCGCCATCTGTCGGGCGCTGATCAATCAGCCGGAAATCGTGTTCGGAGACGAGCCGACCGGCGCGCTTAATTCCAAAACCGCGGGAGAGATAATGGACCTGCTCGCCGATATCAATGAATCCGGTACGACGATTTTGCTTGTGACCCACGATGTTAAGGTAGCGGCGAAGACGGAGCGCATTCTGTTTATGCTGGACGGATCTCTTGTAGCCGAGCGTCGGCTCGGTAAGCTTAAGAAGGAAAAACAGGACGGCAGGGCAAGGGAAGAGGAGCTTGCCGGCTGGCTGGCGAGCCTGGGACTGTAACGACGAGAGGGAGGAGGCAGGAAGATGCCACAATCGGGAACGGAGCAAGCCGAAGGGGAGCGCGTTTTATTTCTGGATTTTTTGGAAAACTTCTAAACTTTTTCCCAATTCGCCGCGTCTTAATATAAGAAGAAATCACATACCGGCGGAGGGCGGAAATCGTGTCCATTGATCTCGGCAAAAGCAGGGCATTCGCATTAATCGGACTCATCACCGGCGGGCTGCTACTGGCATCCTGTTCCGATAGAAATATAAACCTAAGCCCGGCGGCAGTCGGCGAATCTCTCTCGCAGGAAGGGGGACCTGCAGCAGGTGCTGCGACTAATGTCGCGCACGAGCAGCCGATCCCTGGGGACGAGGAGACTTTTCAGACCTATATACTGGCCTCGATTCCCGAGCGGAGCATCTATCTGTTCGCCGAAGAGAATGGCGTTACACTGCAAGTCGGCGATCTCACGCGGCAGTACGATTGGATTTACATGACTCCGCGCGGAATAGAGCCCAGGCTGAAGATTGGGGACTTCGATGCCGATGGCCAGGACGAGTTGGCCGTTAATCTATATATCGGGTCTGGAACGGGAATTTCCGTAGAAGAGCTGCACATCGTCGAGCTTGACGATCTCCGCGATTATCCGCTGTCGGTGGACGACGTCAGATCCCAGATCGATCAAGCGATCGACAGGCTGAAGGCAAGGCATGATATTCCTGGCCGGTATGCGGACAAGGAATTGTCGTTCGGGAATTGGATTGGCTACGAAATAGCCGGAGCGGGGCTGCAGATCGTAATAGGGCTAGGCGTTCCGGAACAGGGGGCGATGCCCGAATACATCGGCGAGCTGACTGCAGAAGTCGGCTATAAGGAAGGAAAATACGAGTTAACGGATTTTCGTTTCGTCGAGGATGAACAGGCAGCGGCTTCCCATGGGGAGAGCGGGTTAGCGGAGCTAGGCGTGAACAACGAATCGGCGGAATCGCCGGACGGCAAGTATGTGGTCGAAGCCTATGGCGTAAATGAGGGTATCGCCGCGGGCGGCTTGCATCCCGCGGAAGGGATCCGACTCGTGAAAGCAAGCTCCGGGGAAGAGCTATGGTCGACTACGGGGTACTACAGTCATTCCTTTGTCTGGTCCCCGAACAGCCGTTATGCGGCCGTATCCTATGAGGCCCGCACTTGGGGAGGAACGATTGTGATCGATGCGCGGGATGGCTCGGAAATCGCACTGCCGGATCTCGAAGCGCTGCGGCGGGAATGGGGCGCGGAGACGACGGTGAACGAGCACCGTTCCGACCCACTGTTCCGGTCCGAGGAATGGCTGGACGATCGCAGGCTGCGCGTGTCGTTCGAATGGTTCGGAGCTGATGGAGAAGGTTACTCCGGGGAGTACGTCTACGACGTCCCCGGAGGCAAGCTTCTCGAACTACGTCCCAACGCTTAAACGATCTTGAATAAGCCTATTTTTCCCGCGATATTGGTTCAATCTCCAACGCTTCTCGTCAAAATGCGGAAGGTGTTCGAAACATCGTGTTCTTCGATCGGCCTGCTGTAATGGAAGCCTTGATGGATCGTACAGCCGAATCCGTTCAAAATTTTCGCAGTATCCTCGTTTTCAACGCCCTCGGCGATTGTCTGCAGCTGGAGGCTTTCGGTCAGTGCCGCAATCGTTTTGACGATGGAATGATTGTATACGTTAGAGCAAATATCCATGATGAAGGAGCGATCGATCTTCAAGCAATCGAGAGGAAACTCCTTAATCCACCGGAGCGAGCTGTAGCCTGTGCCGAAATCGTCCATGGCGAGCTTGACGCCGATGTCTTTCAGCCCCCGCATCGTTGCGATCGTCGTCTGTGCATCCATCGCCATGCTCTCGGTAATTTCCAGCTCAAGCAGATTAGGGTTCATCCCCGTATCGTTAAGAATGTGCTTAACGGTAGCGCACAGATGAACGTCGGCAAATTGCTTGGAGGACAGATTGACGGCGATTTTCAGAGGAGAGTCCGTCTCCGCATGCAGCTGCTTGCCGAAACGGCATGCTTGCTGCAGCACCCATTCTCCGATTTCGATAATGCAATCGGACTCTTCCGCGATCGGGATGAACTCGACCGGAGACACGTCGCCGAGAAGCGGATTTCTCCAACGGATCAGGCTTTCGAAGCCGATTACATTCCCGTTGAGGCAATCGTATTGAGGCTGATAGACGAGTCGAAGCTCCTGCCGTTCGATCGCTTTCTTAAGCTGCAGCTCGATCTGGACCCGGCGTTTGATCTGCTCGTTCAGCGAAGGCTCCCAGAACTTCATCTGATGGCCGCCCTGCTTGCGGGCGACGTACATCGCATTCTCCGCATTGGCGAGCAGCTCGTACGCGCCGTATCCGCTCGCCTCTCCGGAGAAGAGCCCCATGCTGATGCGCATGGGAAGCTGTTGATCGTCCAGCGAGATCGGCTTTATCAAGCTCTGGAAGATGGCTTCTGCGAGCAGTCGGCTGGACTTCTCGCTGCTTGAAGTATAAGCGCACACGAATTCGTCTCCGCCGATGCGCGCCGTATAGAAGTGTTTCTCGTACAGCCCGCAGTTTTCGATGCGCCTGGCGATGATCTGCAAAATACGATCGCCTACGTTACGACCGAACACATCGTTAACGACTTTGAAGTGATCGAGATCGATCGAAGCGATCGTAAGAAGCGATTGCGTCTGATGGATCGTTTCGTCCAGCCAGCGCACGAGAGAGGATCGGTTGGGAAGCTTGGTCAGCGCGTCGTTGTCCCGAAGGAAGACGACTCTCTGCTCCATCTGGCGCTGCGGGCTGATGTCGAAGCTGACCATCAGAATGCTCATCACCTCTCCGTCCCGGAAGACAGGGCGAAGATGGGTCAGCAGATAAAGGCCTTTCCACTGCATCTCGTAGCTGATCAGCTTTTCTCCGTTCCAGGCCTGATTGTAGAAGGCGGATTGATAACGCGCCAGCTCCTGGGAGAACAGCTCGACGGTATCTTTGCCGGCCAACTGGGAAGAGGGCATTCCGAACAAGCTCAACAGCTCGCCTTCGCCGAACATGCATATGTATTTTCCGTTTGCGCGGCAC
Organism: Cohnella sp. LGH; assembly: GCF_017671885.1. Lineage (NCBI taxonomy): Bacteria > Bacillati > Bacillota > Bacilli > Caryophanales > Paenibacillaceae > Cohnella > Cohnella sp. LGH. Next base: position 4,423,558 of record NZ_CP072117.1, on the reverse strand, counting down.
AGCTTCAAAATAAGGCCGCGCTGCCCTCGCAGCGTTCCTCGCAGCTCTTCGTGCACGATCGCCAAATCTTCTTCGATTTTGACTAAATGTGAAAACGATTCCAAAATAAGTTGGTGATTTTGCTCTTGAATTTTAAACAATTGGTCGGATATGGGTTTGTATTTCTGCTTCATAGCGACTTTGCAGCGCAGCAGAAAATTTTCTTCGTGTAGCCCTTCGTCCGTCGGTTGCAGGAGCAGGTCCTTGAAATAGAAGTCGGAAGCTCCGCTATCCAGCGATTCCAGTGCGTACTCCGATCCTTCGTCGGTATAGCTGCTGACCATAATGACGGGAACGGGGCAATCGTGCATAATTTGCTTCAATGCCGTCAGCCCGTCCATAACCGGCATCTCGATGTCCATCGTCACGAGATCGGGGCGCTTCGAAACGATCATCTCGATCGCTTCCAATCCGTTTCTCGCTTCTCCGACTACGATGAAGCTGTCGTCCTTGGCAAATAGCTTGGTCAGAATGCTGCGCACCAAGCTAGAGTCATCCACGATGAGAACCTTATAGGGCGTCATGGGCCACCTCTCCCGGCTTACGATTTCGTCTATTGAAGCTACATCTGGTTGCCGACAAAATCCATTTTCCCACAAATTTATTAGTTTTTTTGCCGAAAGTTTTAAAAAAGTGTTAGGAAAGTGTGAGCGTGCATGCGATAGCGGTTTCGTGTGTCGGATAATTCAAGCTTCTGCCGGTAGTTGTGATATACTGTTTACATCATATACACTTTCTGCGCGGCTTCTTGGCGAAGCTCGCTCACCCTTCAAGGAGAGAACGATGGAACGGACACGTAATGGGAATGTTGGAGACGGGCTGGACGAAGAGGCGCTGCAGAAGCTGCCGAACGGCGCCAAGCTCGGATGGGGGCTGGTCAAACCTTCAACTCGGGGGCCAAAAGGAGAACTCAGCGTCAAGAAGATCGTCGACGCCGCGGTCGCGCTGGCTGACCGGGACGGCCTTGCGGCCGTATCGATGAACCGGGTGGCGTCGTCTCTGGGCTTCACGACAATGTCGCTCTATCGGTATATCGCCAGCAAAGACGATCTGCTCATGCTGATGTACGATTCCGTAAGCGAGCTGGAGTTACCGGAAAGAAAGAGCGGGGATTGGCGGGCCGAGATGCGGGAGTACGTATGGGCGTGCGTGGAGGTATTCGTCAAGCATCCCTGGTTTGGGGATATCCCGGTAACCTCCATCCCGATCATGCCGAACACGCTGAAGATCGTCGATTGGATGCTGGGGACGATGCGCTCCTTTCCGCTGAACGAGCACGAGAAAATGTCGATCCTGCTGCTTCTGAGCAGCTACAGCCGCTCCGTCGGGCTGATCAACCGCGATTTCGGCCAGGCGCTCAAGGCGGGGGCCAATCCGGATACCTTTAACGGGCTGGAATACAGCGCGGCCCTGAAGCAGCTGGTCAAGCCGGACAACTTCCCTCACTTGTATCCGATGGTCATGTCGGGAACTTACGCGGGGGAGAACGAACAGACGAGCACGGTCGGCAACGACTTCGATTTCGGGCTGGAGCGGATTCTGGACGGCGTTCAGCATTATTTGGATACTAGGAAGGGATAACGAAATAAGTAAACGATGAGAAAGAGGGGCGTGTATCTCCTGTAGGAGCGGAGCGTTTGCCTTGGCCGTCGTGAAATTCTCCTGTTGAACATAAGATCAGGGGATGTCCCCTGAGTAGGGTCGTACACAAGATGATCGATTAAGTGATCATCCTTTCGTACGACCCTCTTTATTTATGAGGCGGCTTCTGTGCCGTCTATCGGCGTCCGGCCTTGCGACGGAACGAGATGCCGCACCAAGCGATAGCGACAAGGATGAGCAGCGCGCACCAGCCGACGGCCAGCCAAGCTTGATTGCCGATCGGTGTGCCGGTCAGCAGACCGCGAATCGTCTCGATGACCGGAGTAATCGGCTGATGGTTGGCAACGTCCTGCAGCCAGCCCGGCATCGTCTCCGTCCGTACGAAAGCGCTGGACAAGTAAGGAAGGAACAGCAGGGCAAAGCCGTAGCCGCTGGCTGCGGAAGGGCTGCTCGCGACCAGCCCGATCGCGGCGTACAGCCAGGTGAAGGCGAGAATGAACAGCACGATGATGCCAAGCGCCGCTAACCACTCTGCCGGGCCCGCATTAGGACGAAAGCCGACGAGGAAAGCCACGCCGATGACGACCGCGGTGGCGAGCAGGTTGCGGGTAAGACTGGCGGCGACATGTCCGGTTATGACGCCCATGCTGTGGATCGGCATCGTGCGGAAGCGGTCGATAATGCCGTTCGTCATATCCACGGAGACGTCAACCGCCGTGCTGGAAGATCCGAAGCCGGCGCACAGCAAAATAATTCCCGGGACGACATAGTTGACGTAGTTGCCGCTCGGGTCGAGCGCGCCGCCGAATACATAGGTGAACAGCAGCATAAGCATCACTGGAAGCATGACGGCCATAAGCAGCGCCTCGACGTTCCTTAGGCTGAGACGGACGCTGCGTCCGATGAAGACGGCATTCGCGGCGAAGAAGGATGCCGGCGACGGCGTCAGACGAGACAAGTCATTCATAAGATCGATTCCTCCAAACGCGGTTGGGATGTAAGAGCCAGGAAAACGTCGTCCATACTCGGCTTGCGCAGACTGACCCGCGCATCGGGCGGAAGCAGGGGAGCGAGCTCGGACAGCGCCTGCCGGACGTCAGCGATCGTGCCGGACGTGGCGACCGTTCTCAGCAACGCTTCATTGCGGTCGCGCAGCTCGATCACTTCTTCGCCGAAGCGGGCTTTCAACTCCGCGGCCGTTCCCGTCGCGACGATCCGTCCTCCGTCGATTACCGAGATTTTGTCGGCTAACTGGTCCGCCTCCTCCAAGTACTGCGTCGTCAAGAAGACGGTAACGCCGCGCTCTTTCAATCGAAGGATGATTTTCCATAATGTCTGTCGGCTAATCGTATCAAGGCCTGTCGTCGGTTCGTCCAGGAACAGTACCGGCCGGTCGACGACAAGGCTGACGGCGAGATCGAGCCTTCTGCGCATGCCCCCCGAATATGATTTCACCCGTTTTTTGCCCGCCGCTTCCAGTTCAAATTGCTTGAGCAGTTCTGCCGTGCGGGCCTTGGACTCTGCGGGCGACAGCCCGGAAAGCCTGCAGATCATCCGCATGTTTTCTTCGCCGGTCAGCATTTCGTCCACGGCTGCGAACTGACCGGTCAAGCTGATGGAGCTTTTCACCTTCGTTTTCTCCGCAAAGACGTTGTACCCCGCAATTCTCGCTTCTCCCGCGTCGGCTGCCGTCAGCGTGGACAGGATGTTGATCAGCGTCGTTTTGCCCGCGCCGTTCGGTCCAAGCAGCGCATAGATGCTGCCGGAAGGTACAGACAGGTCGACCCCGTCCAGCACGACTTGTTTGCCGAAGCTTTTCTTCAAACCTTTCGTTTCGATGGCAAATGGATACATTCGATTTCTCCTTTCTCCTCTTAAAACTGTATGTGACATAAACAGTATATTATGCACACTGTTTTTGAGCAACAAATTTTTCCCGGAACGATCGGCGATCGCCTAAAACAATCCTGTTATTGAGAATGATTTTCAATTATAATCGTTGCAGAGAAAAAGAAGCGGGGAGGAGCGTCGCATTGAATTATCAAGACCACGTCCTGTTGTGGAATCAGGCGTTCGTTCAAGTCTTGGATCTGCGTCATACGTATATGGAGCGGGGAGCGGCTCTGCGGGCTTATCGGCTGCCGTCCAGCGCCTTTATTTATATTGTTCGCGGAAGCGCGATCGTCGGTTTGGACGGAGAGAGCAAGCCGCTGGAGCGATTTCACGTGCTGCACGGGGGCAAGGGCATGTGCCTGGAGATTGAGGCGCAGGAGCTGCTCGAATATTATTTGATTTTGTATAAGGCGAATGTGCCGCTGCCCTGCCGCCAAGAGCTTGCAAGCCTGCTGGATAAGGAGAAGCCGTTCCATCTGCGATACGACTTTAAGCCCGGGGATCCGCTTGCCCTGTTCGATCCGCTCGTTCGGATGAACCGAAGCTGGCAGGGAGAGAAGCCGGAGGAGCGACTATATGCCAAAGCTCTATTTTACCGATTCGTGCACGAGCTGCTGCGGCAGTTCGCCGACCAAGGCGTTGCCGCGTTTAAGCCCGATCCGGCCGCGCAGGCGGTACGCTATATTCACGAGAACTACAAAGAGCCCATTACGCTGGAAGCTCTTGCCGAGCTGCTCGACTGCCATCCCCGGCACCTGCAGCGGCTGTTCAAAACCAGGACGCTAACGAGCCCGATCGACTACCTCATTCGCGTGCGCATGAATAGAGCGAAAGAACTGCTGCTGACGACGGATTTCGTCCTTAAGGATATAGCTGAGTGCGTCGGCTACGCAGACAGCTATTATTTCAGCCGGCTGTTCAAGAAGTCCGAGGGAGTTTCGCCGATACGCTTCAGGGAGAACGCCGGCGTCTCCGATCTGGGCGGCAGTCGCTATAATCCATTTCGTTTGTCCGGATTCTCTATTGTGAAGGACGCTTCGTCTCGCTATATTGTTGATGAGTATGAGAATCATTATCAATTGGAGAGAGAGGGAGTCTTACACATGCATTGGCAAGCCAAATCTAGAACACTCGCATTCGCAACTTTGCTGCTCGGTCTATCTTTATTGCTTGGAGCGTGCGGCGCAGCAAACAACAGTCCTTCCGCAAGTCCGGCGGCTTCGTCCGGCAGCGCCGCTACGCCGTCGCCGTCCGCATCCGCGTCGCAGGCGTCCGAGAGCGAGGCGCCGCGCGTCGTCAAGCACGCGATGGGCGAAGAGACGCTCGTCGGCACGCCGAAGCGCGTCGTCATTCTGACCAACGAAGGAACGGAGGCGTTGCTTGCGGTCGGCATCAAGCCGGTCGGAGCGGTGCAATCCTGGATCGGGGACCCATGGTACGACCATATCAAGGACGAAATGGAAGGCGTAACGGCGGTAGGGGACGAGATTCAACCGAACGTCGAATTAATTGCCAGCCTTGAGCCGGACTTGATTATCGGCAATAAAGTCAGGCAGGAAAAAATATACGAGCAGCTGAAGGCGATCGCTCCGACCGTATTCGCGGCTGATCTGGGCGGCAACTGGAAGGAGAACTTCACGCTGTACTCCGAAGCGGTCAACAAAAAGGCGGAAGGCGAAAAGGCGATGGCCGAGTTCGACAAGCGCGTCGAGGAAGTGAAGGCCAATCTGGGAGACAAGGCGGCGACGAAAGTGTCGTTGGTCCGTTTCTCGGCCTCGCAGGTTCGGATCTACCAGAAGCAAACTTTCGCGGGAGTGCTGCTGAACCAGCTTGGAATCGCCCGTCCGGAGGCGCAGGATAAGGACGCGTTCATCGAGGTCATGACCAAGGAGAACATTCCGAGTATGGACGGGGACGTCATGTTCTACTTCGTATCGGAAAACCAGGGCTCTACGGATGCGGCCAAAGTGGTGGAAGAATGGATGAACGATCCGCTGTTCAAAAACTTGAACGTAGCCAAGAACAATAAGGTGATTCAAGTGGACGAAGCGATCTGGAACACGGCCGGAGGCTACGAAGCGGCGAACCTGCTGCTGGACGAGCTGAGCGCCTACTTCGAAGTGAAATAAAACAAGGTACGCCGGCAAGCTGACGCTCGTAACGCGTCGGCTTGTTGAGCTTCGGGCGACGGGTGAGGCAGTTGAAGCAATTAAAGCAATCCAAGCAATCCAAGCATTCAAAGGAAAATACGTTTCGTTTACATAACCGCAGGCTGAGGCTGGCCGGTTTGGTCGTTGGCGCGGTGCTGCTGCTTGTAAGCGTCTTATTGAGCGTTTTGCTCGGTCTTCATCGTTATGGAATACCGGAGTTGTGGCAAGCTTATCGCCATTTTGACGGTTCCAACGACCATCTGATTTTGACGACGACTCGGGTTCCGCGGGCGCTTGTGGCGCTTGCCACGGGAGCCTGTCTTGCCGTTGCGGGAGCGATCATGCAAGTTGTTACGAAAAACCCGCTGGCGTCGCCGTCGGTGCTAGGCATCAACTCGGGCGCGTCGCTGTTTGTCGTCGTCGGTTTGATTGCCTTCGGCTCGTCCCTGACGCTTGGCGGCATGATCTGGATTGCGTTCGCTGGCGCAATCGCGGCTGCCGCGTTCGTCTATGCGATCGGCGCCCGCGAACGAGGCGGATTCGAGCCGGTCAGGCTGACCTTGGCCGGAGCGGCGATCGCGGCTTTCGCGTCGTCGGTCACGTCCGGGCTGATGCTGCTTCACAAGCAATCGCTGGAATCCGCCTTGTTCTGGATGATCGGATCCGTCGCAGACAGGAAGCTGGAGCATCTGGCGGACGTTGTCCCCTACATGCTGGCAGGATTGGCTTTGGCAATGCTGCTGTCGGGATCGCTGAACGTCATGGCGCTCGGCGACGACAACGCCAAGAGCCTCGGCCAGAGGCTCTTGCTCTCCCGAGCGGCGGCGGCGGTCGCCGTCGTGCTGCTCGCGGGCAGCTCCGTCGCCATCGCCGGTCCGATCGCGTTCGTGGGTCTCGTAGTTCCGCACCTGTGCAGGGAGCTCGTCGGCAACGACCACCGCTGGCTGCTTCCCTATTGCGCGATAACGGGCGCCATTCTCCTTGTTGCGGCCGATCTGGCTTCGCGGTTCGTCCTGATGCCGAAGGAAGTTCCCGTAGGAGTCGCGACGGCGCTAATCGGTGTTCCGTTTCTGATCCGCGTCGCGAGAAGGAGGAAACATGAGTAGGCGGAATTCGCGCAGGTCGTTGTACCTGCTGCTGTCGTTAACCGTGTTGACGGTGTTCATTGCGCTAATTTGTTTGTCGATAGGAGGAGCGAACGTTCCGCTCAAGGAGGTCGTTCTGTCTTTGCTCGGAAGGAACGACCAAGGCAGCGATCTGATCGTCATGAAGCTGCGGATGCCCAGAATCTTGGCGGCGCTGCTGGTCGGGGCGGCTTTGGCCGTGTCCGGCGCGCTGCTGCAAGGCGTCGTTCGCAATCCGCTCGCTTCCCCCGATCTGATGGGAGTGACGGGAGGCGCTTCGGTTGCGGCCGTCGCCTTCATGACATTGTTCCAGGGATACAGCGTTCACTGGATTCCGGTCGTAGCGATCGGCGGAGCTTTCGTTGCGGCCGCGATCAACTACGTGCTGGCCTGGAGCAAGGGCGTGTCGCCGATGAGGCTTGTGCTGATCGGAATCGGCATCTCGACGGCCGCCGGCGCGATCACGATGTTCCTGCTGATCAGCGGTCCGGCGTATCTCGCCGCTCAAGTGCTGAACTGGATGACGGGAAGCGTCTATGGAACCAATTGGACGTACATTCAGGCGTTGTGGCCTTGGGTCGCTCTATTCGTGCCGCTCGCTCTGCTTTACGCTAAGGAATTGAACGTGCAGTCGCTGGGAGACGCCGCAGCCATTGGACTGGGCAGCCGCCTTCAGCTTCATCGCATTATCGTTATCGGCATCAGCGTCGCGTTGGCGGGAGCGGCGGTCGGCGTAGCCGGCACGCTGTCCTTTATCGGACTGTTGGCGCCCCATATGGCTAGAAGGCTTGCCGGCCGCTCGCATGCGAGAATCATTCCGATCTCTGCGCTGCTTGGCGCCAATCTGCTGATGCTGTCCGATCTGGCAGGCAGAACGCTGTTTCAGCCTCTCGATATTCCCGCCGGCGTATTTACGGCAGGAATCGGAGCGCCGTTCTTCCTGTATTTGCTCATGCGAAGAGGGAAGGCGAGGACGTAAACCGGGCGGTTGTCCGGAACGCGACGATTGTCCGGCTGCCGTCTGGCGTGTACACTGAAAGTATATCGTTAATAAATAGCCGGAGGACGGATACTCGACCTATGGATGAACTATATACGTGTACGGGTGCATGGCGGACCGTGCTGCAAGCTGCGGATGGAGCGGACAGGCGCTGGATGGACGGCCACTGTCTGTTTGCCGTCCTTGGGGGCAAAGGTCGGCTTTCGATCGACGAGGAGCAATGGCTTTTGCATCCGGGGACGGTGGTCTTCTGCAACCCGAACCGGCTGGTAGATATGCAGGCGGCCGATCGGCGCCATCTCGAAGTCGCCTGCGTCCGCTTCAGGATCGTTCGCCGCAGCGAAGCGGCGGACGAAGCGGGCGTCTATCGGGAATGGACGAACGGCTGGCTGACGGACGGGGCGATAGAGACCGGAGCTTCCTATCGGGCGGCAGAGCTGATTCGGGACATCCTGGCCGCTTCCGCTTCGGCGGATGCCGGCGACGTTCAGCTTATGCGCAGGGACATCCTGCTGTACGAGCTGCTGCTGCAGCTTAGGGAGATCGGTTCGACGGCTATGAGCCAAGCTGCGGCTCCGGACCACCGGACGGCGATCCGTACGGTGATCTCGCATTTGCAGCAGCATTACCAGGAGGAGATCACGAGAGAAGCGATGGCGGCGTTGGCCGGCTTTCATCCGCGCGTCTTCTCCGGGCTGTTCAAGCAGGAGACCGGAATCGGCTTCGCCGACTATTTGGCCGACATCCGCATTCGCAAGGCGAAGGAGCAGCTATTGCTCACCCGCGACAATCTGGACGAGATCGCGCGCAATGTCGGCTACTCTAACGGGCTGTATTTAAGCCGAAAGTTCAAGCAGGCGACGGGGTTCTCGCCGAAGGCTTATTTGCGCGAGCCGAAGCGGGTCGTCATTTACGATTTGATCGGCAGCTTGCTGGCGCTCGGCGTACAGCCGGTCGGAGCCTCTTACTTCTACGGGCTGGCGAAACATCCACTGCTGCGAGAGGAATTGCAGGGGATCGCGGACGTCGGCCGGACATCGGTACAGCCGGTTATCGATCTGGAGCCCGAGTTGATCGTCGTTCCGCTGTGGCTCGGTTCGGAGCTGATCGGCAAGCTGCAGGCGATCGCGCCGACGATGATCGTTCCTTACGGAGATCCGGTCGATCGGATGCGCCGCTTGGCCGAGACGCTAGGCAAGCGCGAAGAAGCCGAAGCTTGCGTGTCCGGCTATATGGAACGGGCGAAACAAATCCGGGAGGAAATCGTCGAGGCGATCGCCCCCGGCGAGACGGTCGGCCTCTACGAGCTTAGTTCCGACAGCGTCTGGGTATTCAGCGAGTTTCACGGCCGCGGAGGGTACAATCTGTATCGGGCGATGGGGCTTGAGCCCCCGGAGAGCGTTCGACGGCACGTTATGGGCAGAGGCATGATTACCGAGCTGCGGATCGAGCAGCTGCCGGAGTATGCGGCGGACCATATGTTCGTCTGTTATCCGTTTACGGCCGAGAGCGAACAATGGGTTACCCGGATGATGCAGCATCCGGTATGGAGCTCGCTCGATGCGTACCGTCGCAACCGCATCTACTTTATCGACCGGCAGCTTTTTCACTCCGCGGACGTGCTGTCGATGATCAAACAGCTTGAGCTGCAGAGGGAGCTGCTGTTGAAGCATAGGGGAGCAGGCGGCGGTCCCTGCGTTTTTGTGCATGAAAAGAATGACTTTAATCCATAGACGGGCGCGTCCTTCCTGATAAAATAAAACTGTCTGGTGATAATGAGAATCGATCTCAATTTAGCCGACAGGTTATATATTCGGGAGGAGTAACGAAGAATGGATTCGAAACGTGGAAACAGATTGTTGTACGTGCTGGTTGTCGCCGCGATGATGAGCATGCTGCTTGCAGGGTGCGGCGGCAATAATGATAAAGCGGGGAATGCAGCCGCGACTGAGCCGGCCGGTACGGAACAGGCGACACCGTCTCAGGATCAGGGGTCGTCCCCTCAAGCTAGCGAGTCTCAGAAGGAAGAGCCGACGGAGCGAACGCTGGTCGACCCGCTCGGTCACGAGGTCATCGTGCCTGCCAAGCCGCAGCGCGTGCTTGCTTCTTATCTGGAAGATTATTTGGTGGCGCTTGGCGTCGTTCCGGTGGCGCAGTGGTCGGTCGGCGGCTCGCCGATGGGATATTTGCAAGGAGAACTGGCGAATATCCAGACGGTACCGCACGATCTTCCATTCGAAGCGGTAACCAGCCTGGAGCCGGATTTAATTCTGATCGGGGACGAATCGCTTATTGCGGACGGAAAATACGACACCTATTCGAAGATCGCTCCGACATACGCGCTTGGCCAAGAAGTGAATGCGGACTGGCGCAAGGCGCTGCAGAAGGTGGGCGAGGCGCTGGGCAAAGCCGACGAAGCGCAGGCAGCGTTGGACTCGTATGAGAAAGAGCTGCAGAGCGCACGCGATAAGATCGATGCGAAGTATGGCGACAAGCGTCCTTCCGCAACTGCCATCTGGCTGGTCTCGAAGACGTTCTGGATGGTCAGCGACAATCAGTCAAGCGGCGACGTGCTGTACCGGGATCTCGGACTTGCCGTTCCCGAGCTCGTCCAGCGCATCTCCAAAGGCGAGGGCGGCATCTGGAAATCGGTGTCGCTGGAAGCTTTGTCCGAATTGGACGCCGATCACATTTTCCTGGTCAACAGCGATACCGCAACCGGGTCGGAGGCGCTGAAGGACCCGGTCTGGCAGAGCGTCAAGGCGGTTAAAAACGGCAATGTCCACGAATATCCCGCAGACTCGAGCTGGCTGTACACGGGAATCATCGCCAATCGACAGATCGTTGAGGACGTGCTGGAGAGTATTGCGCCATAAAAAATGCTTGTTAAGAAAAGCCTTCCGTTCCCGCCGCTGGCGGGCCGGGAGGTTTTTGTCTATAACGCGGCGAAAGGGTCGCCCGTTCCGATTCCGTGTTTTATATTCGAAAGTTGCCGCGGCTTGCAGGAATTTTGCCGCAGGCTGCGAATCGATAATGCGATACCTTATCTACAAGGAAGAAGGCGATCGCGTTGAGCAGGCAAGTTAACGTTGGAGTTATCGGATTAGGCGGAATGGCGCGGTTTCATATCGAGCAGCTGGAGAAGGTCGAGGGCGTAAGGATCGTTGCCCTGTGCGATGTTAGCGAGGAAGCGATGGCCGAAGTCGGCGCCAGGCTGAACGTGTCGGAGGAGCGGCGCTATCGCGAAGCCGGGGCGCTGATCGCCGATGCGGGGGTCGAAGGCGTCGTAGCGGTGACGCCGAACGATTCGCATGCGGCGATTTTGCTGGGCTGCATCGCGGCCGGCAAGCCGCTGTTCGCGGAGAAGCCGCTGACGCGGACGCTGGACGAAGCGCGCGAGGTGCTGGAGGCGTATCGGAGCAGTCCGATTCCGCTGCTGATCAATTTCTCGTATCGCAACGGACCGGCCTTCCAAGCTGCGCGAAAGTTCGTCGCCGAAGGCAAGCTTGGCCGCATCAATCATCTGTTCGTGCAATATTTGCAGGACTGGGGCTCGACAGTGAAGAATACGCCGTTCCTATGGCGCTTCGACGAGGCGGTAACAGGGACAGGCACGCTCGGAGACCTCGGCTCGCATATGATCGATGTTGCCGAATATTTGACCGGCGGCCGCATGGCCGAGCTTCAGGCGATGCTTACGACGATCGTGCCGGAGCGTGCGGATTTGAGGAGTGGCGAGCCCGTCCCCGTTCGTGTCGACGACTTCGCCTGCTTTAATGCGCGCTTCGCGGACGGAGCCGTCGGCGTGTTCCAGACGTCGCGCAACGCGCTCGGCTCGGGCAATCAGCACGAGGTTGCGCTATACGGGGAGAAGGGAACGCTGCGCGTCAGCACCCTGAACGACCGTGAGCTCGTCTGGACATATCCGACGGAGGACGGCAGGGAGACGGTAACGGAGACGATCGACGTTGCCGGGAACGAGGGGCTGAATCCGTGGGCGGAGTTTGCGGCGAGAATCCGCGGCGATCGCCCGGCCAACCCGCTGTTTGCCGGGTTGGAGGACGGCTATCGCAACCAACTGCTGTTGGAGACGGTCGTGCGGGCGAACGCAGCCCGGGCCGCGGTTGCGGTCGAGGCAGAATAAGAGACTGGCTCCCTACAAAAGGTGTCGAGCATTCCGATTGCGATCGGAACGTTCGACACCTTTTTGCTATGCGCGCGATCGAAGCTTTGATGAAGTACGGAACGGAATCCCCCTTAAGCGTAATGTAAGCGGTTTCCGATGGTCTTCGGTTTCCCGCATACTGAACGGGCAACGACATCCAAATCACGTTGACGGGGGAGAACAATCGATGAAAAAAAGCTTATCGGCATTGCTGGCGTTTGCATTAATTATCGTTTTGGCTGCATGCGGCGGAGGCAACAACGGGGCGACTCCAAGCGGAAGCGCAAGCGAAAGTGCTAAACCGAGCTCGCCGTCTGCAAGCGCCGCGAGTCCGGAAGCCAAAGTTACCATCGAGTATTGGCACACGTATTCCGATTCCGAGGAGAAGGTGCTGCTGGAGAAAATCAAGCCAAAGTTCGAGTCCGAGTACCCGAACATCGAGCTTAAGCTGACACGCATGCCGTACGAGGGGCTGAAGGATCAGGTCATCGCGGCGGTGGCGGGAGATGCGGCTCCGGATTTGATGCGGATGGACATCATCTGGGTGCCCGAGCTTGCCTCGAAGGGCGCGTTGAAGAAGCTGAGCGACCTGCCCGGCTTCGACGATGTGAAGAGCAGCGTGTTCGACAGTCCGATGCAGACGAATATTTTCAAAGACGAATATTACGGCGTGCCGCTGAACACGAATACGAAAATTGCGATCTACAACGCGGCAACGTTAAAGGAAGCCGGTCTGGATCAGGCGCCCGCGACGATGGATGAGCTTGTGCAGGCGGCTCGCAATCTCAAGGAGCAAGGAAAGCAGGGCATCGGCATATCGAGCATCGGGGCCTGGGGCGTGCTGCCGTACTTCTGGAGTCTCGGAGGCAAGGTGACCAGCGACGACTATAAGCAGGTGGACGGCTACTTGAATAGCCCGGCAAGCGTCGAGGCGCTCGAGAAGATCGTGAGCTGGAACAACGAGGGGCTTGTCATTCCGGCGCTGCTCGGCGGGGAGCCGGGCTCGTGGGACGGTCTGAAATCGGGCCAATATATGATGATCGACGACGGGCCGTGGTTTTTCAGCATCATGCTTGGCGATGCGGAGAGCGCGTTTAACCCGCTCGAACAGACGGTAAGGGCGCAGATGCCGGCCGGACCCGGAGGCAGCATCTCGGTCGTCGGCGGCGAGAATCTCGTCACGTTCGCCAATTCCAAGCACCCGGAGGAAGCGTGGACGTTCATGAAGTGGATGCTTGGCAAGGAGCCGCAGCAAATCATGGTCGAGGCCGGCATGGTGCCGACGAATCGCGAGGCGGCGCAGGCGATCGATGCGAGTCAAAATCCGTATATCGGCCCGTTTATCGAGCAGCTTAACACGGCGCTGCCGCGCACGCCGATCCCGCAATGGGGCGAGATGGAAACGATCTTTAACTTGAGCCTGGAGAAGGCGATTCGCGGCGAGCAGACGGCGGCGGAGGCTCTGAACGACGCAGTGAAGCAGATTAACGCCATTCTGGGCGAATAGTTGCCGCTTCGTCCAACCGACGACGGCTGCGCAAGCGAACCGGGCTTAAACCGTTCGGGGCGCAGCCGTCGCTATCTCTTAGAAGGAGGCCATAGCCGTGTCGCAAGCGACGTTATCCCGCAAATCCCGGTTCCGAACCGGTCTGGCGCAATGGCTGAACGCGCTTCCGTTTATCGCGGTCGGCATCGTCGGCGTGCTCGTCTTCGTCGTCTACCCGATGATCCAGAACGTCAAGGTGAGCTTTCAGGAGTTCAACATTTTGCCCGGCCAGGACAGCCCGTGGGTCGGGTGGGACAATTATCGGGCCGTGTTCGACGATCCGAACCGGAAGTTTATGATCGCGCTGAAGAATACGTTCCTCAACGTCGCGGTCACCGTGCCGATCAACTGGTTTCTGGCCGTTTTTTTCGCCGTCGTCATCAATACCCGATTCGTGAAAATGAAGGTCGCGTTCCGCACCTTATACTATTTGCCGATCGTAACGTCGTGGATCGTCGTCGCGCTGCTGTTCAAATATTTGTTCGCCGACGGCTCGGGCGGCTTCGTCAACTACGTGCTGCTGCACATCGGCATCCTGTCCGAGCCGATCGCCTGGAAGAGCCACTACTGGTCGGCGATGATCATGATCTGGCTGTTCCATATCTGGAAAACGGTCGGCTGGGGCGTTGTCATCTATTTGGCCGCCCTCCAAGGCATCCCGCGCGATCTGTACGAGGCTGCGGATATGGACGGAGCTTCGGCGATAGGAAAATTTTTCCGCGTGACGCTGCCGATGCTGCGCCCGATTACGGTGTTCGTGCTGATCAACCTCGTCAACGGCGCATTCGGCTTTTTCCCGCAGGTATACTTCATTACGGCCGGCGGGCCGATGAACCAGACGCAGGTCATTCCGAGCTTGATCTATATGGAGGCGTTTAAGCACTTCCACTTCGGGGAAGCGGCGGCGATGGGCGTCATGATGGGGCTGCTCGTATTCGCCGTGACGTATTACCAGATGACCAAGATCGGCAAGCAACGCTTGTTCTGACGACGATGGGAGGAATCGCGCCATGCGAACGCCATGGATGACGAAGCTCGCCGTATACGCCATACTCGTGGCCGGAGCGCTGCTGTTCGTCTTTCCGTTTATTTATATGATTCTCACTTCCTTCTTCACGGCGACGTTCTCGCTGCCGCGGCCGGAGGAGGTATTCAGCGTCACGCCCAACTTTATCAACTATCAGGTGGTCTGGGGCAAAAACCACTTCGCGCAGTATTTCGGCAACAGCATGCTGCTCACATCGGTCGCGATGCTTGGGGCGCTGCTCGTCAGCTCGTTGACGGCATACGGCTTTGCGCGGTTTTCTTTTCCCGGCAAGGAGGGCGTATTCCGCCTGTTCCTGCTCACGATGATGATCCCGTCGGTCATCAACATCATTCCGCAATTCATCATCATCAAAAATATGGGACTGGTGAACACCTACGCGGGTTTGTGGCTCATCTACATCGCAGCCGGGGTGGTGGGCAATATGTTTTTCCTGCGGGGGTTTTTCGAGAGCATTCCGCGGGAGCTGGAAGAGTCGGTGCTGATTGACGGCGGAGGAAGCTGGCGTATCTATTGGAACATCTATCTCCCCTTGTCGCTGCCTGCAATGGGAACGCTGGCGATCTTCGTATTCCAGGCGACGTGGGAGGAATACTTCCTGGCGCTGACGATTATCAAAAGCGAGGCGCTGCGCACGCTGCCGATCGCGATTCTGATGTTCAACGACAAGTACGCCACGAATTACGGACAAATTTTCGCCGCGTCGCTTATCGCGCTGCTCCCGGTTATTCTCATCTATGTCGCTTTCCAGAAGAAGTTCGTGCAATCGGGCTTTAACGAAGGGGCGGTAAAAGGGTGAAAACTTGCGTACTTGCGAGCTTGACGGTCTGAGAGGCTGAGCTGCTGAGGTGCTAAGGTGCGAAGACGGACGGGGGACGGAATTCCGGAAAATGATACACCCTGCTGAAAGTGCTTTCACCGCGTCCTCCGGACGGTGTACAATAGACGTACGGGGAGGGGAGGCGGATGAATCAGCTCGTTTGGGGCGCGGCTCAGCGGCTTCGCGGAAGCAGGCGGTTCGCAACGAAAATGATTTTGGCCCTGCTCGTCGTCATCCTTATTCCGACGCTGACAAGCGTGCTGTTTTACAATGCCTCGTCGAAGCTCGTGAAGAAGAACGTGCGCGTCTCCTCGCTGCAGCTCGTCCGTCAGGCCGCGGACGCGCTGTCCGCGATTATGCTGGCGGGAACGGACGCCTCCAATATTTTGTACAGCGACGTCAAGCTGCAGCAAGCTGCGCGCAATACGACACCGACTCCAGAAGAGGAAGAGGCCTACAAAACGTACGTGTCCAATCTGCTGAACAACTACGTGGGCTCCAACTCCTTCGTCAAAACGCTGTACGTGCTGAGGGAGGAAGGCACAAGCTGGGGCAGCGGCTCCTTTAAGCTGTCGAAAATTTACGTCCAATCGCTGCACGATCTGGAATGGGCGAAGCTGGCCCGAATGAAGGACGGGGAGCCGGCGTGGGGCAAGCTGGCTTACGATCCGTACAGCGGCATCGGGGACATCAACGATCTGGTGCTGCCCGTAATTCGCGTGATCAAGGATTTCGAGTCGCTTGCCGACATCGGCTACCTGCTGGTGAACTTGGACGGCAATAAAATATTGGATCGCATCGGACAAATCCGTCTCGGCAATAGCGGCGGATTTTTCGTCGTGGACGAGTCGGGCACGATCGTGATCGATCGTCGGCTGGATCGACTCGGACAGCCGCTGTCCGATCCCGAGCTGAGGGAATGGGCGGCCACCGGCAGCGCCGCCGAGTTCGAGCATGAGGAGGACGGCGTCCGCTTCTACCACATCAAGCAGCCGCTGGCCAACGGATGGAGCGTCGTCGGCTCGGTGCCGATTCACGAGATTACCGATCAACTGACGAGCATGCGGCGCATGATCTGGACGTCTGCGCTCGGCTTCGCGCTGCTTGCCGTGGCGATCGGTCTTATTCTGGCCCGTCAGGTGACGAAGCCGATCCAGCAGCTGACCTCGCAGATGAAGGTGGCGGAGGGAGGCGACTTCACTGCGCGCACGGAGGTGAGAACCAAGGACGAGATCGGGCTGCTGAGCCAGCAATTCAACAAGATGATCAGGCGGATCAACGAGCTTGTCCGCGAGGTGCGCGAGGTGAACGAAAGCAAGCGCCAGGCGGAGCTTAAAGCGGTGATGCATCGGATCAATCCGCATTTTCTGTTCAATACGCTTAGTACGATCAAGTGGCTCGTCCGCTACAATCAGAGCGCCAAAGCGTACGACGCGCTGTCGTCTCTCGTGCTGTTGCTTGAGGCGAACATGGGCAAAAAGGGCAGCTTCGTCACGCTGGCGGAGGAGTTGGATATCGTCGCCAAATATTTGTCCATTCTGCAAATTCGGTACGATAAAGAATTTCGGCTGCATGCGGATATCGCCCCGGAGGCGGAGATGTTTCCGGTGCCGCGTATGCTCGTTCAGCCGATCGTGGAGAACGCCGTATTCCACGGGCTTGTTCCGCTTGGCGGTGGCGGCGATATCTGGATCGAAGCCCGGGCGACGGAGCAGGCGATCGCCATCGTAATCCGCGACAACGGCCGCGGGATTTCGCCGGGCGACCTGCAGAAGCTGGACGATTCGCGGCAGGACGCGGAGCCTTCCGGAATGACGGGCATCGGGCTGACGCACGTCCGCGAATGGATTCGGCTTTATTATCCGCCCGGCTCGGAAATGCGGATCGGAAACGACCCGGAGGGCGGCGCGATCGTACGCATGAAGCTGATCAAGCCGGTCGACGCGCAGGTCAAGCGGGAGGGGGAATAACGATGTATCGGGCAGCGATCGTAGACGACGAACCGGTCATCCGGTTCGGAATTAAGGCGTCGGTCGATTGGGGATCGGAGAACGTCGGACTCGTCGGCGACTTCGCCAATGGGGACGAAGCCTGGCAGTCGCTGGAGAGCGAGCCGGTCGACATTCTGATCACGGACATCAAAATGCCCGTGATGGACGGTCTCGAACTGACGAGACGGACGCTGGAGCGGCATCCGCGTACAAAGGTGATTCTCGTCAGCAGCTACAACGATTTCGAATATGTTCGCCAGGGCTTAAAGCTTGGCGTCGTCGATTATTTACTGAAGCCGACATTGGAGCCGGAAGGGCTGCTGGAGCTTGTTCGCAAATGCTTGCGGCAGATCGAGGAGGAGCGTCGCCAGGAGGAAGACCGGCAGTTGGTCCGGAGGACGAAGCTGGTCTCGGACCGCAAGCGGCTCGAATCGGACGTCAAACGGGCGCTGGCCCACGACGACGAAGGACTGGAGGCGGAAGCGGTTCCCGAATGGATGCGGCGCGGCTATGCGATCTGTACCGTGCTCATCGACGGGCTAAGGGAGACGGAGGAGCGTTTCGGCCAGCTGCATGGAGGCATTTTGCTGGAGGAAATGCAGGAGCTGTTCTATGAGACGGCAAAGGAAGGCGTCGCTTTCCTGATCGGCTCGAGGACGCTGGGGATGATTGTGCCCTCCGGAGAAGACGAGGGCTTGCCGACTCAGCTTGACGCCGTTGCCGAAGTCTGGGCGGCCCGGCTTGGGGTCAAGGTAACGATCGGCGTCGCGCTCGGAGGGGATGCGGGGGAACTGAGGGACGTGTTCCGGAGGAGCGGAGCGACGGCTGAACGTCGGTTTTTCGAGGGCGGCGGGCACTACGGCCCGCTTTCGTCCGAGCAGGCGGAGCGGCGGGCGTCCGATTATCCAAGTGTCGGCCAGCTGCTTCAGGAGCTGAAGACATGCGCGCATTCCCGCGACGCGGAAGCCGCCGACAAGCTGGTGCGCGCCTGGATCGGGCGTTGGGAGGCGCTGCGACCGAGCCCGGATGCGGTCCGCCGCGAGGCCTTCGAGATCGTAACGACGCTGTTCCTTAACGAGCAGGAGATGATCGTGCTGCTCGAAGGCTTCGAGGAGCTGAAGCGCAGCGAAACGCTTGACGAACTGACCGTGCTGTTGCAGGCGCAAATCCGGGGCTACCGGAAGTCGTTCGCCGCCGGTTCGCACACTTATAAGGGTAACAAACAGCTGATCGACAAAGCGATCTCTTACATCGCGCAGCATTACACGGGAGAGATTACATTGCAGCAGCTGGCCGATTACGTTCATATGAGCAAAAATTATTTTTGCTTGCAATTCAAGCATCATACAGGCTTCAATTTCATCGATTATTTGATTCGGCTGCGTATCGGCAAGGCGAAGGAGCTGCTTGCGGACCCGCGACTCAAAATATACGAGGTGGCGGAGAGGGCCGGCTTCAACGACGTCAAATATTTCAGCAAGCTGTTCAAGAAAACGACCGGCGCGTCGCCGGTCGAATACCGTGAGCGCCAGTTGCTGCGCCAATAGGGGGGAGGACGGTGGAGAAACCCACAGCCGTAACGGTCATGGGGCTTGGCTTTCGCTGGCTTGCCGCTCTATGGCTGACGCTGGCCGCCGTTCTGCTGCCTGGCTGCGGCGCTGAGAGCATTATCGACGGAGACGAGGTTGAACGGGTTATGCAGCCGGAAGCCAGAAACGTGATCACCGTCTGGCATACGTATAGCGAAGTAGAGATAAAAATTTTCGAAGAGGAAGTCATTCCGGCCTTCGAGGCGAAGTATCCCGATATTCGCATTGTGTCGGTTAAGCATCTGTACGAATATTTCAAGGGCTCGCTGATCGCCGAGACGACTTCGGGCGCTGGACCGGACGTCGTGCGCATGGATATCGCTTGGCTGCCGGAATTCGCCAGACTGGGGCTAATCGACCTGATCGAAGCTTACCCCGAGCTGCCGCGCGTGACGGAGCTGCTTCTAAAGTCGGCGCTTGAATCCGGCAAATATGAAGGACGCTACTACGGCTTGCCGCTCAACATCAATACGAAGGCGGCGATCTACAGCCGCGAGCTGCTGCGCAAGGCCGGACTGCAGAAACCTCCGGAGACGATGGACGAACTGGTTGCGCTTAGCGAGCGCACCGGCTACCAGCTTGGCGTCAACGGCATTAATACTTGGGCGGTGCTGCCGTATTTCATCGGGCTTAGCGGGCAGCTCACGAATAAGGACTATACGAGGGCGAGCGGTTATTTGGATAGTCCGGCGAGTGTCCGGGCCGTGGAGACGTTAAAGCGGCTGGTCGGGTCGAACCTCGTCAGCGCGGACGTGCTGTCCGGCAAAACGGAGCGCTGGCAGGCGGTGCTGAACGGCGAACTGCTTATGATGGACGAGGGGCCTTGGTATTACACGATACTGTCGAATGTGGAGGGCTACGATATCGAGAAGCTGCAGCGGGATACGCTGTTGGCTCCGTTTCCGCATAACCCGGGGGCGAAGGGCTCGATTATTGGCGGCGAAAATTTAGTGCTGATGAAAAATTCCCGCCACAAGCCGGCAGCCTGGACGTTCATGAGATGGATGGCGGGAGCGGAAGCGCAGCGGCTCATGTTCAAGGCCGGACTGCTGCCGACGAACGCCGAGGCTAGCGAATCGGAGGAAACGTATAGTCCGACAATTCGGCCCTATGTAGAAAGTCTGGACGCCTCGTTCCTCCGCCCGCCGGTGGCGAACTGGGCCAAAATCGACGCAGCGTTTAACGAAATGTTCGAACGGATGCTGCGCGGCCGCGTTCCCGTTGAGCTCGGCCTCGAGCAACTGGCGAAGCAGATTGACGCGTGGCTGCAGGAGTGAGTTAGACGACCGGCTCGCGTAACGGTTTGAGAGACCGTAAGAGGCGGCCAAACGGCTGAACTAGCGCGTGTAACGGTCTGGGAGACCGTAGGAGGCGGGCAAATGGCTGATCTAGCGAGTGTAACGGTCTGGGAGACCGTAGGAGGCGGGCAAACGGCTGAACTAGCGCGCGTATCGGCCGGATCATTCGCATTTTTTTCGAAGAGACGGCAGTAAATTGAATCGGACATGTCGAAAATAGAGTGAAGACGCAAGTACGACGAAAAAGCAAGGAGGCCGCCATGGTTACTAACGATGAACTGCGCCAGTTGGCGCTGGAGCTGCCTGAAGCGGAAGAACATCCCCATTGGGATAAGCCTTCATATCGGGTGAGAGGCAAAATTTTCGCCGTCGAGCAGCCGGATGGCGCGACTGCTTTGCTGAAGATGTCGTTGGAGGAGCGGGAAGCCCAGGTGACGCTTGCTCCCGATATTTTCAGCGTTCCGGAGAAGTACGCCACGCTTGCTTATGTCTTTGTAAGACTCGACCGGATCGATCGGGACGAGCTTCGCTCGCTGCTCGCCGCCGCATGGCGGGAGGTCGCCCCGAAAACGCTCGTTAAGCGCTATTCGAACGAACTTCTTCGCTAACTGCAACCTCCTCGCTCCTCACAGATTTATTTTTTCCGCCAATGTCCCTCCACACATCCGCCACACTAGAGCTTCGTACAAGCTTCCGGTGATGGCCTATTTTTTTGATATCGCTTGCACTACAATAAGCAAAGAAGGAACGGCATGGACAGCAAGGAGGGACTTCGGTCATGCAGTGTAACGATTGGCGGCTGGACGGCGCGACGGCGACGCAGATTGTGACGGTGCCGCCGAACGCGACTGCGGTCGTGCACCTGCCGGGAGCGAATCTGTCCGAAGCCCGCGCGAGGGAGGCAGGGCGCTGCGGACGACGGAAGGGTTGATCTCCGCTCGCCAGACAGAGTATAGAGTCGTCGCCGAGATCGGCAGCGGCAATTATATGTTTGAGTATACGCGTTAAACAACGTAAGCCCGGCCGTTTGGCCGGGCTTACGCCTATCGCTGCCTGTCGCAACGCCGCAAAATGTCGATCGCCTTAAACATCAGTCTCAGCCCTTTTCGATTGTAACGGAATTGATTCAAGCCACCGATGAGATAGGCGTCGGTCTCCGGATGATAGAACAGCCACGAGCCGGACGTTCCCATATTGCCCCAGGAGCTGTATTTGCCGGGCATAAGCAGAAACATCGGCTTAATGATCATCAAACCGTAGCCGTAATCGATGCCGGGAAAAAACCTCCCCCGTTCGCTTTTCATTTTAGCCAATGTCGTCTCCCCGACGATGCGATGTTCGACCAGCGCCTTCATCAGCTTAAGCTGATCTGCGGTTGTGGACACGACGCCGCCTCCCGCATACATGAAGCTCAAGCTTTCGAGCTCGGTCACATCGCGGTTGCGATCATATAACCGGGCGAGCGTAGGGGAGCCGTTCGACTGCTCGATGGGTTCGGAGTAGCGGGAAAACCAGGTTTGCTTCATATCCAATGGCTCGAAAAGATGTCGGCGCAGCAGCTCATGGTAAGGCTTGCCCGTTGCCTGCTCCAGCGCGATGCCGAGCAGATGGTAGCCCGTATCCGAATAGTGGAAGCCCGCTCCCGGCGGAAAATGATTTTTCAGCCTCGTTTTTGTCCACTCGACCATCTCCCTAGGCGTCCACCCGCGCTGCGCATTCCCGAAAATGAGCTCAAGCATCGATGCCTCGCCCTTCGGCTTATCCTCAAAAAAATCGTTCAAGCCCGACGAGTGGTTCAGCAAATGCTTGACTCGAATGGCGTTTCCGAAATCCTGTCCCTTGTATAGATGCAGGCCGCGCAGCAGCTCGGGATCGAGATAGTCCGAGATCGGGTCGTCAAAGCCGAGCAGACCCTCTTCGACAAGCCGGGCGCAGAGGACCGCGGCGAACAGCTTGCTGACGCTGGCAATGTAATAGGGCTGGTCTTCATGGACGGGGGCAGCGCGGTCGGTGCCTTCCGCGAGCTTCAGATGAACGCCTAACCGTTCGGAATGTACCAAAAAATAAGCGTTGCGGATTAGCGGATCGCGATTCACCGTACGCTGGAACAGCGCTTCGATTCGCGATTGCGCTTCGATTGCATTCATCGCCGTTTCCCCTTTACTTTTGCGGATCGTTAGGTACAGCTTGTTTTCGCGCCAGTTCGGCGGCGATCAGATCTTCTCCCGTTTGCTGGAGCAGCTCGACGAGCGTCTCTTCGCTTACTCTCGGGAGCGAGCCATTGATGTCCATCACGGACAGCCCTAGCTGAAAAATACGCATTTTGAATAAAATCCCCATCAATTCCTCTTCCGAGAACGGCGCAAGCTTGGGTGCGCCCTTCATCTGTGAGAGGAGATCTGCGACGGGCATTTGGACATCCTTCAGGCGGGGATGATTATTAACCGCGAGTTCGCGAAACAGCGCAGGATGCTCTCGAGCGAACTTCAGGCTGGCGATGCCGATGCTTAAGAAAGGGTCAGGGCTGTATGGCGTTCGCGCCATCTCCGCCGACAGGTCGAAGATTCGGACCAACACCGCGTCCTTCAGCTCCTCAACATCTTTGAAATTGACGTAGATCGGCGCGATCGAGCTGCCAAGCTCGTCGGCGATTTTGCGGATCGTAATCGCGTCCAGCCCTTCGCGGTCGGCGATGGCAAGCGCGGCGTCGACGATCGCTTCCTTGGTAAATTTAGCTTTTGGCGGCATAGCGACCTCCTTGAATATCGATTGATACGTATCATTTGATATATATCATGCCATAGCGAAACGGCATTGTAAAGAAGTAAGCGAGGCTGAGGCTGAAAAGACGGATGAGTTTATGGCATGCGAAGAGACTTCCGCGAGGGAAGTCCGGTGGACAATCGTACAAAGTTAGGGGGTTGGACCGATCGGGCTTAAGCGGCGGGCGTTTGTAGGAGAAATCGTACAAAGCGACTCGGATCGGGCTTAAACGGCGGGTGTTTGTAGGAGAAATCGTACAAAGCGACTCGGATCGGGCTTAAGCGGCGGACGTTTGTAGGAGAAATCGTACAAAGTAGCTCGGATCGGGCATAAGCGGCGGGTGTTTGTAGGAGAAATCGTACAAAGCGACCAAAATCAAAGGGATGTCACTAAAGTGTATTCGATGATTATGCGGATAACTGCTGTTGATTTATCTGGAAAGTGTTAAGGGTCAATCCACATACGCTCCTGAAATTAACCTTGTCACCGGTTTATCCATTCCGTATTTCGGGAGCGTATAGCAGCGGAAGGAGGTGCATACCCTTGCAACTTGTTCATCGACTATCTTTTACAGCAACTTGTAGGGCTTATGGAACTGCATCTTCTCAACTAGTGTTGTTGACCGAGGCTAATCGACTGAGCGGTGGGAGTCTACGGATTCGCCCTGAATCAGGGAGACGTAGATTCTTTCGGCTTCGACGGGCTGTCCGGCGATCATTTTGAGCAGCTGCTCGGAGGCGATTGCCCCCCATTTGCGCATCGAATAATCGATAGTGGCCAGGCGCGGCCTGGCGAACTGGGCCAGTTCGATATTGTCGAACCCGATTAAATGAATGTGCTTCCCGATTTTCAGATCGGTGTGAGTCGTAAAATAGCGGTAAGCTCCGACAGCCATTTCGTCGTTCAAGCAAAATACGGCCACGGGCCGATCGTAGTCTTCCGAGATCGTGCGGGCCGCGGCTTCGCCGGACGCTCTGCTGAAATTGCCCGGCAGCTCGACGACTCGGGCGTGCGGAGCCCGTTCAGCGACTTGGCGGACAGCGCGCAGGCGTTGATTGGCGTCGTAGGAGCCGACGGGACCGGTTACCGCATAAATTTTGTCGTGTCCCTGCTCCAGCAAATATTCCATCGCCAGTGTCGCGCCGGCTTTATTATCCAACAGCACCTGGTTGACGTTCGGATGCGCCAACTCGCGATCAAGCACGACCGTTTTGTGGCCCTTGCCGGCGTATCGTAGCAGCTCTTTGTCGGAGAAAGTGACGTCAAGCACCATTGCGCCATCGATCATCCGCTCGGGAATGAGCCGTCGCGATTTCTCTCCGCTGCAGACGAGCAGATCGTATCCTTTGCCGCTCAAATATTCCTTAACTCCTTGCAGCAAGTCGCCGTAAAAATTGCCGCTGAAATCGGTCAGGAAGATACCGATTAAGTTGGACTGACGCTTTTTGAGCAGACGGGCGGCGGCGTGGGGAAAGTAATGAAGCTCTTCGGCGATTTGCAATATTTTGGCGGCAGTCTCCTTTGTGACCTTGTCGCTGCCATTGAGGGCGTACGAGACGGTCGAGATAGAGACGCCGGCTTGTTTCGCGATGTCCTTGATGCTAGCCAAAAAGGTTCTCTCCTTCGAATTCGGGTGAAACGTTTCGATTTTAACTATACCGGATATGGAAACCGTATTCAATAGTGTGATTTGAACGTTTGACAGCAGTGAGGAGCGGTTTTATAATCGAATTGAAACTGAAATCGAAACGTTTCGATTACATCTGAGAGGTTGCGAAAACATGGCGGATTGGAACGATAAACAGCCCGATTTACAGCAAATTTTGTGGGAAATGACGTTGGACGAGAAAATCGCGCAGCTGATCCAGCTTGCGGTGCCTTTCTACGAAGGGGCAAAGGACGGTGGGTTAATAACGGGACCGATGGCGTCGCTCGGAATTGACGAGACGACTGTCCATAATTCCGGCTCGGTGCTCGGCATGGCCGGAGCGCAAGAGGTCATCAACGTGCAGCAAACGCATTTGGAGAAAAACCGCCACGGCATTCCGCTGCTGATGATGGCGGATATTGTCCATGGGTTTAAGACGATTTTTCCGGTTCCGTTGGCGATCGGATGTTCGTGGGATATGGAACTGGCGGAGCGAAGCGCGGAGATCGCGGCGAAGGAGGCGTCCGTTTCGGGCGTTCACGTTACCTATGCTCCGATGGTCGATCTCGTACGGGATCCGAGATGGGGTCGGGTGATGGAGTCGACAGGGGAGGACCCTTATTTGAATTCGGAATTCGCCCGGGCGTTCGTGCGCGGCTTCCAGGGTGACGATCTGTCCGCCGATACGGACAGGGTTGCGGCCTGCGTCAAGCATTTCGCGGCGTACGGAGCAGCCGAGGCCGGACGCGATTACAACACGGTCGATCTGTCGGACCGGCAGATGCGCGAGTTTTATTTGCCAGCGTATAAGGCTGCGCTGGACGAGGGCTGCGAGATGGTCATGACCTCGTTCAACACGGTCGACGGCGTTCCGGCAACGGGCAACGCGAAGCTGATGCGCAAGCTGCTGCGGGAAGAGTGGGGCTTCGACGGCATACTTATTTCGGACTGGGGCGCGGTGAAGGAGCTGATTGCTCACGGAATCGCTGCGGACGAGCGGGAAGCGGCGTTGAAAGCGATGAAAGCGGGAGTGGACATCGAGATGATGACCTCCTGCTACGTAAAGCATCTGTCCGAGCTCATTGAGAGCAAGGAGATCGACGAGGCGCTGATCGACGAAGCGGTGCTGCGGATTTTGACGCTGAAGAAAAAACTGGGCTTGTTCGACAATCCGTACAGGGCAGCCGATCCGCAGCGAGAGAGCGAGATCGTGTTCTGCGACGAGCATCGTCGCGCTGCACGGGAGTTAGCGGTGAAATCATGTGTGTTGTTGAAAAATGAGGGCGTGCTGCCGCTGGACAATAAACGAAAGATCGCCCTGATTGGTCCATTCGCGACTAGCGGGGACGTGCTCGGACCGTGGTCGTGGACGGGCTCAAAGGATGACGCGATCAAGCTTGCCGACGGCATGAGGAGCAAGCTTGCCGGCTCGGCTGAACTGCTGGTGGCGGAAGGCTGCGGCATCGAAACGGCCGAGGCGCAGCAGTGGCAGGCGGCTTTGGCTGCGGCTCAGGAAGCCGATACGGTCGTACTGGCGCTTGGCGAGCATTCGGACATGAGCGGGGAAGCGGGCTGCCGGGCCGATATCCGCCTGCCGCAAGTACAGCTGGAGTTCGTTCGCAGCATTCGGTCGCTTGGCAAGCCGACCGTCGTCGTGCTGTTCAATGGGCGTCCGCTGGATCTGCATGGCGTGTATGACGAGGCAGACGCGATTTTGGAGGCGTGGTTCCCGGGGTCTGAAGCGGGCGACGCAGTGGCGGACCTGCTGTTCGGGGATGCCAATCCGTCGGGACGCCTGACGATGTCGTTCCCTTACAGCGTCGGCCAAGTGCCGGTGTATTACAACGCCTACAACACGGGCCGCCCGCAGGGCGCGCCGGACGCGCAGGTCCGGTACGTGTCGCAGTACTTGGATATTCCGAATGAGCCCCTGCTGCCTTTCGGCTTCGGGTTAAGCTATGCGGACTTCGAGTACAGCGACGCGCAGTTGTCGTCCGACGAAATGACTTCCAGCAGCACGTTAAGCGTCTCAGTCAAGGTGGCGAACAAAGGCGCGGTCGCCGGGGTTGAAACGGTGCAGTTGTACGTTCGCGATTTATCTGGCGAGGTTGTTCGTCCGGTGAAGGAGCTAAAGGCGTTCCGCAAAGTCTCGCTTCAACCCGGAGAAAGTTGCGTAGTCGAGTTTACGCTGGAAGAGCCGCAGCTTCGCTACTACCATTCCGATCTTACGCACAGCAGCGACGCCGGCGCATTCATCGCCTACGTGGGACCGAACAGCCAAACAAACACCGCTCTACCTTTCCGGCTCATTAAGTAATCTGACGTGAGGATTGGAGCGTGCAACGGTCTGCGAGACCGTAAGAGGCGCGAAAGAGGGACATCCGAAGCGTGTAACGGTCTGTCAGACCGTAAGAGGCGCGAAAGAAGGACGTCCGGAGCGTGCAACGGTCTGCAAGACCGTAAGAGGCACGAAAGAAGGACGTCCGGAGCGTGCAATGGTCTGCGAGACCGTAAGAGGCACGAAAGAAGGACGTCCGGAGCGTGTAACGGTCTGTCAGACCGTAAGAAGCGCGAAAGAGGGACGTCCGGAGCGTGCAACGGTCTGTCAGACCGTAAGAGGCGCGAAAGAAGGACGTCCGGAGCGTGCAACGGTCTGCGAGACCGTAAGAGGCACGAAAGAAGGACGTCCGGAGCGTGCAACGGTCTGCGAGACCGTAAGAGCAAGTTGAGATAAGGCCAATAATGGCAAACAGAGGAGATAGGGCTGTTCCATATGCAGTATGGGGCAGCCCCTCTTTCGCGGCGGTTTTGTGCATTCGTTGAAGGCATAAGACGCAAAAAAGCGCCCCCTAAGAGGCGCTTAACTTTGCAACGCAGATGCAGTCATCGGGTGTTTGCTTGCGATTATTCCTTAACCGCGCCAATGACGACGCCCTTAACGAAGAAACGCTGCAGGAACGGGTAGACGAGCAGGATCGGGAGCGCGCCGATGAAGATTTGCGCCGCTTTGATCGTCCGCTGCGCTTTGTTGACGACAACCGAGACGTCGAAGCCGGTCATGTCCTCGGCGACGATAATGGTTTGCATGAAGCTGGCGAGCGGAAGCTTTTCGGCCGTTTTCATGTAAATCAAGCCGTCGAAGTAGGCGTTCCAGTGGCCAACCATTGTGAACAGGGCGATCGTGGCGATGGAAGGCAGCGAGATCGGCAGGTATACTGAGAAAAATGTCCGCAGATGGCCCGCTCCGTCAATGAATGCGGCTTCCTCCAGCTCCTTAGGCACGTTGCGGAAGAAGTTCAGCATCAGAATAAGGTTGTAGACCGCGACCAACCCTGGAAGAACGAGCGCCATCAGATTGTTCATCAGGCCGAGCTTCAGGATCAAGATGTAGCTTGGAATCAAGCCCCCGCTGAACAGCATCGTGACGACGAAGTACCACATGTAGATGGTGCGTCCTCGGAACATGCGGTTGTCCTTCGACAGCGCATAGGCGGCGGTGGCGTTGACGACTAACGCAAGCGCCGTTCCCAGAAGCGTTCTCTGTACCGAGACGTTGAGGGAGGTTAAGAAGTTTTTGTTCTCGAACGTCCTTGCGTAAGCATCGAACGAGAAGTCGACGGGCCAGAGCGAGACGAGACCGGCGTTGGCCGGGGCCGAGGAACTGAGCGACACCATCAGCAAATGATACATCGGAAGCAAGCAAAGAATAGAGATTACGCCGAGCAGCACGTAGTTGAAGACGCTGAATATGCGATAAGGTACTGTTTTATGGTACATGCGATGTCATCATCCTTCCTAGAAAATTCGATATCCGGCAAGCTTGTAGGCCAATCGGTACGAGATCGCGATCAGGATCAGGCTGATCACCGATTTGAACAGGCTGACGGCCGTCGCGAAGCTGAATTGGCCGCTCAGCAAGCCTTCCCGATATACGAACGTGTCGATGATATCGCCTTGTTGGTAAATCATCGGGCTGTACAGGTTAAACACTTGGTCGAAGTTGGCGTTCAGCACGTTACCCAGCGCCAGCGTCGCGACGACGATCAGGATCGGAATGAGCGACGGAATCGTTACAAACATCGTTTGCTTAAAGCGACCTGCGCCGTCCACTTCGGCTGCCTCGTACAGAGAAGGATTGATGCCGGCAAGGGCGGCCAGGAAGATGATCGTGTTAAAGCCGAATTCCTTCCACACGTCGCTGACGACAATCGTAATTCGGAACCACGTGCCGTCTCCAAGAAAGAAGATCGGTTTGTTCAGGCCGAATACGTTCATCAGAAACTGGTTGACGATCCCGGTCTGGGACAGCAGGTCGATCAGAATTCCGGAGAGAATAACCCACGACAGAAAATGGGGCAAGTACACGAGCGTCTGGATCGCCCGCTTGTAGCCCATATTCCGCACCTCGTTGAGCAGCAGCGCGAAAGTAAACGGAATGATCAGGTTCAGCACCACTTTGGAGCAGGCGAACAGTAGCGTGTTGCCGATAATTTTCACGAAATAATCGTTCTCGAACATGTAATTGAAATGCTTCAGGCCGACCCACGGGGAGCCGGTAAAGCCGAGCGCCGCTTTATAGTCCTGAAAGGCGATAATAATACCGGACATCGGCAAGTAAGCAAATACGAATACGAGCACAACGGCCGGAAGCACCATCAGGTGCAGCGTCCACGGAATTCGATAGCCTTTTCTTTTCCGTGTTCCGGGGGCTTTAGTCAGTTTCGCATTCGGCAAAGTCGTATCGTTCATAGCTCTCTCCCGTTCCATGAAATTCCCATTATCGTTCAGGCCAAGGCCTGCTATATCATAGTAACAACGTGTGTGAGCATCGAACTATAGGACATTGTTAGGATCGATAGGGTTTTGTTAGGGTCATGAGCTGGGGGGACCGGATATGAAGCTAGGCAAGAGCATGAATTACGTCACGAAAAAATCAAGCCTGTTTGCGAAAATGAACGGACTGATCGCGTTGCTGTTCATCCCGATCTTGGCGCTGTACACGTACTCGAACCAGGTGGCGACCGATGTCGTCGACAAGGAGCTGAAGGCGTCTAATATTCGGCAGCTGTCCTTCCTGTCCGGCCAGATCGATTCGCGAATCAACCAGACGATGGACTTCGTCGTCACGTTCTCGCGCGACCCGAACGTGCGGAAGTTCAACGGCCTCAACATCTGGGACGATCGCTACGACAAGATGCAAACCCGCTACATCATCCAGGAGAAAATGGCGCTGCAATCCGGGATTATGAACATTTGGCCGGTCAGGTTTACCGTGTACTCGCAGTTAAACAAAGAGGCGATCTCCAACGCGACCGAGGATCAGCAGCCGGCTTACGACGAGGAATACCTCAGGCGCAACGTTACCGGCAGATGGTCCTACGGAGACGGAACAGAGCCCGCTCCCGGCCAGCAGCCGGCCTTTCATTGGTTTTTCACCGATTCGTTCGGCCAGCAGAACGTGCTGAGAGGAAGCAACCTGGTTGTGGAAGCCAGATTCAAGCACGACAACATTCAGAACATGCTCGATTCGTATAAGGAAGGCGGCCGCGGCGATCCGATTTTCTACCATCGCGGCGACCGGCCGATTACGAATCGGACGGCGTCCGCGCAGCTTACGGACGAACTGGTCCGATATCTCGACGGTACGGAACTTAAGGAGACGATGCAGGAGGTCGTCAAGCTACAAGGCAAGAGCTATCTGATCAGCGCCGTACTGTCGCCGCAGTTGGGCTGGCATCTGGTGGACGTCGTGCCGGTCGATCAGATTCTCGGCCCGATTTCGTACAGCCGCAATATGTTCTATCTGACGATGGTGCTGCTGTCCGTCGTCGGCATCTCGGCTTCCGTGTTGATCTATCGCAACGTACAGCGCCCGATCCGCAAGCTGATCCGCGGTCTTCAGAGCGTGCAGCGGGGAGACTTCTCGGTGCGCATCGACGCGAATGCGAACAACGAGTTTGCGTTTCTGTTCTACCGGTTCAACGATATGTCGCGGCAAATTCAAAGTCTGATCGAGAACGTGCTAAACGAGAAGCTGCGGGCGCGAGAGGCGACTTTAAAGCAACTGCAAGCGCAGATCAACCCGCATTTTCTGTACAACTGCATCGGCTACATGATTAATATGGCCCAAATGAAAGACGAGGAAGCGGTCGTCTCCATGGGGCACAATCTGAGCGCTTATTACCGCTACATTACGCGTATGGAACGGCCGACGGCGTCTCTGGCCGACGAGATGCGGCTGATCGTCAACTATTTGGACATCCAGAAGCTGCGCAACGGCCGAATTCACTATACGATCGACATTCCCGAGGAGATGCAGAGGCAGCAAGTTCCGCGCCTGCTGCTTCAGCCGATCGTTGAGAACGCCGTTATCCACGGCGTCGGCAAATCCTATTCTTCGGGAGAAATCCGCATTGCCGGAGAAATGCACGACGGCTTCTGCCGGATCTACGTGGATGACGACGGACCGGGCTTAAACGAGGAACAGCTCGAGGCGCTGAACCGCAAAATGAAGGAGCCGCTTCAGGACGACATGGGCTACGGCTTCTGGAATACGAGCCAGAGACTTGTGACGCAGTTCGGGGAGAAATCGGGACTCCGTTTCTCCGCCTCCGAGCTGGGCGGACTGCGGACGGAGATCGTCTGGGAAACGGCGGCGCCCGTCCAGGCGACAGAACAGAGAGCGACATCTAAACAAGAGGGAGACCTTACAGATGCAGATGATCATCGTTGACGACGAAGCCCATTGGGTAGACAACTTATCGACGACCAAGCCGTGGCACGAGCTCGGCATTGAACAGGTTCATAGGGCGTATTCCGCGCAGGAGGCGCTGCGCATTATCGAGACGTATCCGATCGATCTCGTCATTTCCGACATTCTGATGCCCGAGATGACGGGGATTGAGCTGATCGAGAAAATTCGCGAGCGCGACAAGCGGATCAAGTGCATCATCCTGTCGGGCCACTCCGACTTCGAATATGCGCAGGAGGCACTGCGCAACCAGGCGGTGGATTATCTGCTGAAGCCGCCGACCGACGCCGAGCTGACGGAGGCGGCGCGCTCCGCAATCGCTCAACTCAAGGCGGAATGGGAAAATGTCAGCTCCCGCGAACGAACCGAAAACACGCTCCGGGAAAATTTGCCGCTGCTGAGGGGACAACTGCTGCTGAACGCACTTCACGGCGAGCGCTTGTCCGAGGAGGAATGGGCGCGCAAGCTGGAAAGCTACGGCTTGCCGTTTCGCCGCGGGGACAGCGCACTGCTGCTCGTTCGTCTGGAGGACGAGTTCGGACAGCGGTGGAGCAACGGACAGCAGCTGTTGGAATATGCGATCCTGAACATCGCCGACGAAATATTCGGCGAATATGCGAACGTCTGGGGCGTTAAGGAAGAACACGGCTATCTTGCCTTTCTGCTGCAATTCCGCGATACGGCCGAAGTCGGCGCGGATCTGCTGCTGGAGAAGCTGTCGATGCAGCTTCAGGCGAAGGTGAAGCAGTTTCTGAAAGGCTCGCTCTCGATCGTGACGACCGAGACGTTCGTGTTCCCCGACAAGGCGGCGGAGCGTTACCGCCATGCGCTCGCTTATTTTCGGCAGATCGTCGGCGACGAGCGGGAATTCGTCATGCGGGCCGGCGATCTGGAGCGCAGCGTCTCGCAGGAATCGCTGGACGTGCTGCATGCGCCTCCGGGTCTCGGCAATCTGCTGGAGGCCGGTCGCTGGGACGCGGCCGAGCGGAAGCTGCTAGACATCTGCGCGGAGCTGGACGAGAAGGGCTCCGAATCGTGGGAGCATTGCCTTGAAGCAGGCTATGTCGTCGCCTCCTCGTTCGCGCATTACGCTCATCGCAACGGCCAATCGCTGGCGTCGCTGATCGGGGAAGACATAGAGCCGCTGCAGAACGGAGATGCCTTCGCCTCGATCGGCAAGCTGCGCAATTGGTCGCTTGGCGCTTTGGGCAAGCTGAAGGAAAGCGTGTCGAGCGAAGTGAAGGACATTCGCTCCGTATACGTGAAGAAAATCCAGGAGTTCGTCGAGAGGAATTTGCATCTGGACGTCTCTCTGCGGGCGCTGGCGGACCACGTCAACCTGCATCCGACGCATCTGTCGAAGCTCTATAAAATCGAGACAGGGGAAGGCGTCAGCGATTATGTATTCCGCCTAAGGATGGAGACGGCCTGTCATATGCTGAAGACGACCGAGAAGAAGATTTACGAGATCAGCTCGGAGATCGGCTATCTCGATCCGGCCTATTTTATCAAGGTATTCAAGCGCCAGTACGGGGTCACGCCGCAGGATTACCGGGACGGCAAAGCAACAACATGACAGAGTCCTATCGAAACTAACAAAATCCTATAGATGACCTTCATGCCCCGTTGGTAAAGTTACTCATGTGATCATCTTACAATGCAGGGGGATAAGCAAACATGAGTCAATTCAGAAAGCTATGGCTGCCTCTCGTAGGCGCGACGTTGGTCGTCTCGGCTTGCAGCAACAATGCGGACAACGGCGGCAACGCTGCCGCAACCGGTTCGGCAAGCCCTAGCGCCAGCGCCTCGACGTCGGCATCGCCTTCCGAGTCGAAGTCGGAAGCGGATCTCGCGTTTGAAAAAGGCAAATACGATCCGCCGATCGAGATCAGCACGGTCATTATGCCCAAGGAGTATACGAAAGGCGAAACGAAGGAAAATAACGTCCACGACCGCTGGATGCTCGAAACGCTCGGTCTCAAGTATAAGGATACCTGGTATCCGGCCGGCAGCGATCAGTACAAACAGCAGCTTCAGCTTGCGCTTACTTCCGGCGAGAAGCTGCCGGATTTCGTCATGGTGCCTACGGACGCCGTACTGACGAACCAACTGATCGATTCCGGACAATTCATGCCGATCGACGAACTGTTCGACAAGTATGCGAACGCTACCTGGAAAAGCCATGCCGAAGCGCATCCCGAGCTGTGGTATCCGTTCACGAAGGACGGCAAGAAATGGAACCTGCCGATTATGGAGTACACGGACAACGACGATACGCTTCTCTGGCTCCGCGAAGACTGGATGGAGAAGCTGAAACTGGAAGCTCCGAAGACGATCGCCGATCTTGAGAACATCATGGACAAATTCAAGAACGAGAATCCGGACGGTTTGGCTGCCAAGAACGTCTATCCGCTGGCCATCTCCTTGAAAAACAACACGAATACGTGGATGGGCGGACTGGATTGGCTGTTCGGAGCTTACGGCTCGGTTCAGGAGCAGTGGAATAAGGACGCAAACGGCAATCTCGAATACGGCTCCGTCAATCCTGGAGCGAAGCAGGCGCTTGCCAAGCTGCAAGAATGGATGGACAAAGGCTATATTCATCCGGACTCGGCGCTATGGGACGAAGGCAAATCGGCCGAAATCTGGACGAAGGGCAACGCAGGCGTACTGCCGGGCGCGAACTGGGTTCCGGACTGGCCGGCTCCCGATCTGCTCAAGAACGTTGCGGGCTCGAAATACAAAGCCTATCCGATCCCGGCAGGTCCGGACGGCCTGATCGGAACGAAATGGCAAAACTCCGGCGTCAACAGCAGCTTCATGATTAACAAGGATGCCAAACACCCGGAAGCGATCATTTTGTACTATAACTACTTGCTTGACAACCTGGCTAACCCGCAAGTCGGAAGCCCGTACGAATACGGCTTCGCCCAAGGCTACGACTGGGATATCGTCGACGGCAAGCCGACGAACGACAAGGACAAGATCAAGGACTTCTTCGACAAGTTCCCTTATATTACGGGGCCGGCGCGCATTCCGGATCTGTACATGAAATCCCTCGTGAAGCTCGCGGACGGCGGCACGGCGGAAACGCCTTACGAGAAGCAGCTCGCCACGTTCCGCAAACCGGAAAACTGGTATGCCGCGAAGGTCGTCATGTCGCAAATCGATATTCGCAAGCAGAACTACTTCACTGGCGCGGCTACGCCGACGATGATCTCGAAATGGAACCTGCTCCGTCAATCCGAGCTGGAGACGTTCAACAAAATCATCTACGGCAAGCTTCCGGTAGACGCGTTCGACGATTTCGTCGCAAGCTGGAAAGCGAACGGCGGCGATCAAGTGACGCAGGAAGTCAACGATTGGTTCAAATCCGTATCGCAAAAGTAAGTTTCTAGCAGCACCGGAAAGCTCATCTTCTCGCTGGACAGCGCGGAGATGGGCTTTTTTCGGTAGGCGAGGCCAGTGATTCGCAAGCTGTTGCAGCCCCAGACGCGTTAAGAGGAGGGAATAATTGATGAATCCATGTAGGAAATATCGTTACGGCTGCGTTCTGGAAAGTACGGGCGGACATCGGCAGGAATCCGGTCGTCGTTCGCGACGCTGCGAGGAGCGTTATGCTGGCCGATTTTGTTTTTACGCTGCCCGGGATCGTGCTGATTACGGTATCCGGTATCGCTATGGCGCACAAATCCGGCATTCCGATGAACGAAAGCAATTGGCTGACGATATCGCTAACCGTCTTCGGAGCGACCGGTCTGATCTCGGGCGCGGTGCTGATTCCGCTGCAGCGGGCGATGATCCGCCATAGCGAAGCATCCGTTGCTGGCGGAAGCTTATCCGCCGAATATCGGCGCGTATCGCGGCTATGGGCCGTTTTCGGCACAGCCGGACCTTGCTGCCGATCGTCGTGCTGGCGCTTATGATC
Organism: Cohnella sp. LGH; assembly: GCF_017671885.1. Taxonomy (NCBI): domain Bacteria; kingdom Bacillati; phylum Bacillota; class Bacilli; order Caryophanales; family Paenibacillaceae; genus Cohnella; species Cohnella sp. LGH. The sequence continues at coordinate 4,388,206 of NZ_CP072117.1, read as the reverse complement.
GCCAAGCCGTTCTAGGCTTCGGTCATTCCCAGCTTCCTCGCCTGCTCCAGCCATGAGGTCCGCTGCGCGTCCGTGGAGTCTTTGATCGGGGTGATCTCGGTGATGCGCACCGGCTTAATGCCGCAAAACTGCAAAATGTTGCGTTTCATGACGCCGTGACCGGCCCGTCTGTAGATGAACCGGTTGTACCAGGACGGGGTGTCCATGGTGACGATTAGGCGTGCTGTTTTGCCCAGGAGCAGCTTATCCCATAGCGGGGAATTATCTCTGTACTTAAAAGCGAAGCCAGGCAGGAAAACGCGGTCGATGAAGCCCTTCAGAATGGCGGGCATGGCGCCCCACCAGGTCGGATAGACGAAGACGAGGTGATCGGCCCAGCGAATCGCTTCCTGGGCTTCGACAAGCGCGGGCTCCAGCTCGGTTCTTCGGCGGTAGCCGTATTTCAAATGCGGATCGAACGAGGTTGCGCTCAGATCGATCAAGCGCACGTCGGCCCGGGAGCCGATAGCTCCTTCCGCATAAGCGCGGGACAAAGCGGAACAGAAGCTGTCGGGGTTCGGGTGGCCGGAAATGACGAGAATTTTTTTGCTCATAGCATTGACCTCCATATCGGGAAGAGGAACCGGCTCGGGGTTCCTTTTCCCTGTTTTCGTATGTTAGGATATCGGGTAAGCACTGTATTCAGCATAAGGCGAGTCGCGGAAAACGCCTATGATGCGACGCGCAGAATTGCTGCTGAATTGCGCAAAGGAGGGTGACGGGTGAACGATCAAGGAATGGCTGTATCGATGGTGTATCCCATAGTGAAGACGCTCGTGCGCAAGGGCTATGATCCGGAGCGGTTCGGCGAGTTCGCGGCGTTCGATATGGGTCTGCTGCGAGACCCGGAAGCGAGAATTTCCGCGCTGGAGCTTGAGCGGCTCATGAATGCCGCCGCTGCTTATACGGAGGACCGTTATTTCGGTCTGAGCCAAGGGCAAATGACCGATTCGGCCGATATGGGCATTCTTGGTTACGTGATGATGCATTCGGAGACGATAGCGGGCTCTCTGGACGCGTATCGACGCTTCAACGTCATTCTGTGCAGTGGCTTTAATATTGCGCTGGAGGAGGAGGATCAGGACGTCGTACTCCGCCTCTATACCCAGAATCCGGCTGCTCGTATGTCCCGGCATTGCATGGAGGATATGGCCGGCTCGCTGTACCTGCTCATGCGCAGGTTCGCTAATAGACCCGTTTCCCTACGCGAGCTGCGATTTTCCCACGATGCTCCCGGGGATGTCGCGCCTTATGTGGACTTTTTCGGGATCGAACCGCGATTCGGCTGCGCGGAAACGTGTTTCCGCATCGACAGGGCGGTGCTGGACTACCCGATCTTATATTCCGATGCCCGTTTACGGTCGTCGTTCGAGGCGATCGCCGTTGAGACGATGAAAAGATTGACCCGGGGCAAAACGATGTCGGACAGCGTCTTTCAGTGGCTGATGCAGCGTCTGCCCATTTCCTTTCCCACGCTGAGGCAGACGGCCCTGCATTTCGGGATGAGCGCAAGAACGCTGCAGGCGAAGCTTCAGGAGGAGGGCGCCTCCTTCAACGGACTGGGCGCAAGCGCTCGAATGGAACTAGCCAAGAGCTATTTGAGCCGCTCAGAGCATTCGGTGTCGGAGATTGCATATTTGCTGCACTATTCGGAGCCTAGCGCTTTTCAGAACGCTTTCAAGAAGTGGGAGGGGGTTACTCCCGTGCAATTCCGGTCCGGAGCAAAGGAAGGGACGAAATTCACAATTGTGAGTTGACAACGCTCTGCCGGAGTTCTATAATAGCCATTAAATTCAGAACGAAAATGTTACGATTAGAAATAGTAAGAATGACATGACCTTTCAGAGAGCCGTTGGCTGGTGCGAAACGGCAGCGTCGTCCATTCCGAACTCGTCTATGAACAGCTCGCCCGACAACGTAGGGCAGGACGGAATTCCACCGTTACAGGGATAGATGGTGATGGCCATCGAACAAGATTGTTTTCCGCGCGCGGAAAACGAATTAGAGTGGTACCGCGAGTTCAACCTCGTCTCTATAGCAGAGACGGGGTTTTTTTGTTGGCCGGATTCCGGGTCCGTCCAACCTCGCTTGATATAGATCATGAATACCGATTACGGGAGGAACGAACATGAGCAGAAAAATTATTGTACTCGATACGACTTTGCGCGACGGAGAACAGGTGCCGGGAGCCAAATTGAACGTATATCAGAAGCTGGAAATCGCCAAGCAGCTCAAACGGCTGAACGTCGACATCATCGAGGCCGGGTTCCCGGCATCCTCCGAGGGAGACTTCCGCGCCGTGCAGGAAATCGTGCGCAGCGTAGGCGACACCGTATCGATTACAGCGCTTGCCCGCGCGGTGAAGAAGGACATCGACGCCGTGCATGAGAGCATCAAGCTGGCGCAAAATCCGCTTATCCATATTGTGCTGGGCACATCGAACATTCACGTGGAGAAGAAGTTCAACCGTTCGAAGGACGCTGTGCTGGAGATGGGCGTTGAAGCGGTGAAATACGCGAAGACGCTGCTGCCGAACGTGCAGTATTCGACGGAGGACGCTTCCCGCTCCGATTTCGAGTATTTGTGGTCGACGATCGAAGCGGTCGTCAAGGCGGGGGCGACGATGATTAACGTTCCCGATACGGTCGGCTTCGCGGTTCCCGAAGAATACGGCGAATTGATTCGCAAGCTGAACGAGCGGCTGAAAAACCTGGACGACCGCGTCATTCTGAGCGTTCACTGCCACAACGATCTGGGCATGGCGACGGCGAACACGCTGAGCGCGGTCCGCAACGGCGCCGACAAAGTCGAGGTAACGATCAACGGGCTGGGCGAACGGGCGGGCAACACCTCCCTGGAGGAAGTCGTCATGGCGCTTAAAGTCCGGGAGAGCTTCTACGGCGGTTACACGGACATTCGCACGCAGGAGCTGCTCAAGTCTTCCCGCTTGGTCAGCCATCTGACGGGACTGGACGTTCAGGTCAACAAGGCGATCACCGGCGAGAACGCGTTCGCGCATTCCTCGGGCATTCATCAGGACGGCTTGCTCAAGGATAAGAACGTCTACGAGATCATGTCTCCGGAAGAGGTCGGCGCGGACAGCATGGAGATGATTTTGACGGCGCGCTCGGGACGACACGCTTTCCGGAATGCAGTGGAGAAAATGGGCTTCGAGGCGGGGGAGGGAGAAGCGTTCGAGGCGCTGTTCGCGAAGTTTCTGGCGCTGGCCGACGCGAAGAAGGAAGTGTACGATCACGACGTCTTCTACCTGGTGGCGGACCAGAACGATATCGGCAGCGGCGAAACGCAGCTGTATGCCCTCGATTCGTTCCAGGTCGTCAGCAACGACACGTTCCCGACCGCTTCGGTTCAGTTGAAAAAGGGAGCTGAGATTATCAAAGGCAGCGCGGTCGGCGACGGCCCGATCGATGCGCTGTACGGCGTCATCAAGTCGTTGGTCGGCCTGGACGTCGACCTGAACGACTACAAGATCAGCAGCCTGTCCAGAGGCAAAGAGGCGATTGGCCGGGTGAACCTTCGCGTCTCTTGCGGAGGCAGGACGTATACGGGACGGGCGATGGATACCGATATCGTAAAGGCAAGCGCGAACGCGTTCCTGAACGCCATCAACGCCATCCTGCTGGACAACGCCAAAGACGAACCGAGTTGAGCCGGAGAAGAGCCGAGGAATCTGTCCAACGAGAGGGAAGGAAAAAGCTTTGTCGGCGTTCACGCATTAAGGAAGAGTCACATAACATAGGGAATCAGCCCATGTAGGGAGGAGCTTCCTAGTGAATCCGATCTTGATGTCACCGAACTTGAATCTCGCGGCCGATTCCAATACGGCGGTCAATTACGTTCTGAATGCCTGCAACTATGTAACGCAAGTGTTCGGCACGCAGCTTCCCGCCATATCGACCGGCTTGTTCAACGTTCATATGAGCCAAGGAATCGTCGTTCAGCCGCATTGGCATACGAATGCCGACGAGCTTGTCTTCGTCATTGCCGGAGAGGCGACCGTGTCGGTCTTTAATCCGTTTACGCAGAGGCTAATGACTTATCTGTTAAAGCCGGGGCAGGTATGCCAGCTGCCGAAGGGATGGTTCCACTGGATTGTGGCGATGACGGACAAGACGCATCTGTTGACGATCTTCGATCAGCCGACGCCCGACGTCGTCTTCGGCTCGGATTTTATTCGCGCGATTCCGCCGGAAGTGATCCAGCGCGCCTATTGTATTCCGGCGGCGGAATATGCGCGTGTGATTTCTCCGCTGCAATCGTCCGTCATTTTCGGGCCTCCGCCCGAATGCGGGCAAACGCGGATGAGCGGGTAGAGATGAGCCTCGGCCCCCGTCTCGCAACGGGGCCCGAGATTACAAAAAAACCATCCCGCGAACACAAGACGCCCCGACTTCGGTTGGGCGTCTTTTCTAGTGAAATTAGGTATAATAGTGGGACATATAAATTGATCCAAACATTACGCAGAGTAGACCGATGAAATGGAGAAAGGGAATGGTTTTGCCGCGAGTTTTGGCTTTGAGCTATATTCATATATAGGTCTTATCGTTTAAAGTAGCTCAAAACAACCTGTCTGAAGCCGGTAAAACCATCCCTTTCGGAATGCAATAGGTCTCATGCTCATTGGTCCAATTTATATAGATCACAAAAGCAGACAAGGGGAAGCCATGAACTTTAATATTGAAAAGCTGTTCGATCAGTACGGTTACGAGGTGCTATTCCTTGGATTGCTGCTTGAATTTATCGCCCTGCCTTTTCCGGGGGAGACGACGATGCTGTACGCCGGCTATTTGTCGTACACGGGCGTTTTGGACGGATTCAAGGCGTTCTTATGGGCTTTCGCGGGAACGACGATCGGCATGACGATTACTTATTTTATCGGACTAAAGGCGGGAATGCCGTTCGTCGAGCGCTACGGCAAATGGGTGCTGCTCACTCCCAACAAACTGGATAAAACGAAAAAATGGTTTAACCGCTATGGCAATTGGCTCGTGTTTATCGGTTACTTCATACCGGGCGTCAGACACGTGACCGGCTATTTCGCCGGCATTATCGGCTCGCCGTTTCGAACGTTCGCGGCGTATGCCTATGGCGGGGCTTTATTCTGGTGCGCTTTGTTCGTCGGAATGGGCCATGTTTTCGGTCCGCAGTGGGAAGGCGTGCTGCATGCGATCGAGCATCATTCGTGGAAGCTGGCGATCGGAGTTGCCGTTACCGCGATTGCTGTCTGGAGCGTGCGAAAGGCCATGGCTGCCAGCCGGAGGAAGAAGCAGGCGGCCGATCAGCCTTAAGGAACGCTGCCCGGCCGAAGCTTTTGCTTGATTTTCACATATTCATTCCGCTCGATTAGTGATATAATTCCCTTCATGTTTTAATGGAAGGAACGAGGCGAATACATCATGAGAAGCGGACTGTTTAACGCAATATTTGCTTATATTATCTGGGGAATGCTCCCTCTATATTGGAAGGAATTCGCGGCAATGCCGGCCGGGGAGATTCTGTCGCACAGAATCATCTGGTCGTTCGTTTTTGTCGCCGGATTAATCTCGCTGCAGAGGCGTTGGCGGGAGATGGCCGTGCTGTTCAAAAATCGCGCAACGCTTCTGCCGCTTATTGCAAGCAGCCTGCTGATTTCGGTAAACTGGCTTGTTTTCATCTGGGCCGTCAATAACGGTCACGTCGTTGAGACAAGCCTTGGGTACTATTTGACGCCGCTCATTAACGTGGCGCTGGCTATCGGATTTCTGCGAGAGAAGCCGTCGGGAGGGCAGTGGCTGGCCATTGCGTTAGCGGGAGCCGGCGTCGTTCTGGTTACAATCGATTATGGCAGCGTGCCTTGGGTGTCGTTGACGCTGTCGATCAGCTTTGGTCTCTACGGCCTCTTCAAGAAAAAGGTAAAGGTCGATTCTTCGCTCGGTCTGATGACAGAAACTGCGATCATTGTCCCTGCGGCGTTAATCTATTGGAGCTATCTCGGCGTATCGGATTCGGCAACCGCTTGGACGCTGCCCGGAGGGGCGCTCACGCTGCTGTTGTTCTCCGGAGCGGTTACGGCGCTGCCGCTGCTGCTGTTCGCCAATGCGGCGAAAAAGCTGCCGCTAGCGCTGCTCGGCTTTATTCAGTATATCGGTCCTACGCTGACGCTGATTCTGAGCGTAACCGTATTCGAAGAAACGGTCAGCCACGTAACGATGATCAGCTTTAGTTTGATTTGGGCGGCGCTGATCGTGTACGCGGCGGCATCCATACGCGAAGCCCGGATCCATGCGTCGACGCTTAATGCCCGTGGAGGAGCCTCGAATTGAAGACAAATGTCCTAAGAACAAATTATTGGATGCTTCTGCTCGTCGTATTCGGAGGATTTCTCATTTTCGGATTTTCCGAGAATGTGAAAGGTCCGGCCATTCCGCGTATGCAAGCCGATTTCAGTCTAAATGAAACGCAACTGGGAATGCTTCTGGCATTCAACTCGCTCGGCTATCTGGTCGCTTGTTCTTTCACCGGAGCGCTGGCGGGTAAAATCGGCATCAAATGGACAGGAATCCTCTCGTTCGGTTCTATGGCCGTCTCCGGCGTGTTTATGTATGTGGCGGCAAATTATGTGCAGCTGTCGGCGTCTTATTTTCTCATGTACATCGGCAACGGGATGCTGGAAATCGGCCTGGCGATTATGGCGGCTCGCATTTTTACGAAAAACACCGGAGCGATGATGAACCTCGCCCATTTCTTCTACGGTCTCAGCTCCGCGATCGCCCCGATTATCGCCGCATCGATGATGGGCTGGCAGCCGCTCGACGGAGAGCTGGGGTGGCGGGGGATGTACCTGATCATGCTGTCTTTGTCGCTTCTGCCGATTATTCCGTCTCTGGTGGCGAAGTTTCCGCAGGACAGCGAGGAGCACGGCGAGCGCGTCACGATGAAGAGTATCGGAAAGGACCGGGCCGCATGGCTGATCGTGCTCGTCCTGTCGCTGGGAGTCGTCTCCGAGCTGGCCGTCGGCGGTTGGCTGGTCAACTATTTGGAGAAGGCGTACGACTGGTCGACCGGAGCCGCTTCCCGGATGCTGTCGATCTTCTTCGTCTTCTTCATGGCGGCAAGACTGCTGCTAGGACCGATTACGGATAAAATTGGCTATACGCTGTCGATCATCCTTATGGCGGCATTCTCCGGCATATGCAGCCTCGCGGCCATCCTGACCGGCGAACCTGGGGCGATCCTGTTCGCGGTTGCGGGCATTGGCATCGCGCCGATCTATCCTACGGTGATGGCGATTCTCGCCAAACGGTATCCGCGCGGAACCGAGACGGCGATTACGTTCACCGTCACGCTGATGGGGATCGCCTGCGTCATCGGCAATTTGCTGATCGGCGTCATTATCGACGGCGCCCAGAAGCTGTTCGGTGCAGGCAAAGAGGCCAAGGAAAGTCTGACGCTCGGCCTGCAGTTCGGTTACGGCTTTATCGCGCTGCTGGCGCTGCTCTGCTCAACAAGCTGTATTTATTTATATGTCTATTTGCGCAGAAGGAACGAACTGGTCTAGCCAGACGCTGCAAAAACACAATCAGGAATGAGAATAGCCTCATATACTATCGGAAGTTTGTCGTAACGCTATCCGATAGATAGGAGGCTATTCCCATTTGTATAAAATCGCTTTTTTCGTAAAGCCCGGCCTGGACGCTTTCCTGCAGCCGGTTATCGATCATTTTTCCCAGAAGTACGAGACCCGGAAATTCGTCGTTCGCCGCGCTGACGATATCGGGCAAGCCATGGAATGGGCGGATGTCTGCTGGTTCGAATGGTGCGACGATCTGATCGTGCGCGGCAGCCGCCTGCCGATTGCGTCTTACCGGCGCATCGTGTGCAGGCTTCACAGCTACGAAGCGTTCACCGCCTACATTCATCAGGTGAATTGGAAAGCGGTCGAATGGTTGATTTTCGACGGAAAACCGATTCAGGAGTATGTACTGAAACAGCTGCCATCCTTATCAGAGGATCGCACGGTCGTCATTCCGAACGGGGTTATGATGGAGAAATATCCGCTAGTGCAGCGTTCCAAAGGCTTCAACATCGCATACGCCGGATATATCAATTACAAAAAAGGCCCGATGCTTCTTCTGCATGCGTTCAAAGCGGTTCACGACCGTGACCCCAGGTATAAGCTGCATATTGCGGGCAAGTATCAGGATACGCGTTATCGGCTGTATTTCGATCAAATGATCGAAGAGCTGGGATTGACGGACAGCGTCCGATTCGACGGCTGGCAGTCCGATCTGAACGCTTATCTGCAAGACAAGCATTACATGATTTCGAGCAGTCTGCTGGAGAGCCAGCATATGTCGGTTATGGAAGCGATGTCGGCGGGAATTAAGCCGCTTGTCCACAATTTTTACGGAGCGAAAAAAATATACGACGAGAAATGGGTATGGAGTACGATCGGAGAACTGGTCGACAAAGTTACCGAGGACGAGTACAATTCCGAAGAATATCGCGCTTTCGTGGAGAGTCGTTATTCATTCGCGGACAACGCGCGCAAGATCGAGGAACTGTTGCGTTCGCTGCTTCTGCCTGCAGTCGAATCGTCCAGTCCCGTCGCCGAGATCGCGCCTAAGATTACGATCGGCATTATTAACTGCAACTATGGCCGGTTTCTGGACGAATGCCTGCAATCGGTCATTAGCCAGACCTATCCGAACAAGGAAATTCTTATCGTCGATGACGGATCGACAGACGATTCCCTGGCCAAAATCGAAAGCTATCGCGCGATCGACCCATCGATTCGATTAATTGCTCATCCGAAGAACGTCGGGTTGCCGGACGTCGCCATTCAGGAGATTTTTCAAGAAGCTGCCGGCGAATACGCTTTGATTGTGAGCGCGGACGACTATCTTCCGCACGACCGGGTGCTTGAACAATATATGGACTGCTTCCGCGGCCGTGACGATCTGGAATACGCATACGGCAACCTTAGACTCGTCGACGAACAGGGCAAATCGATTGGGGAGTGGGCGTATCGCGGTTACACTGCGGAGGAGGCCGTTCGCGCTATTTTCCACAGGATGGGTTCCGGCGTCATTCCCATGGTGGGCCTTTATAAATTGTCTTATTACCGAGATCGGCAGGCCGCATGGTTAGTCAATCCTAAAAAGCCGATTGCCGGCGACGTCTTAAATTGTCTCGTCAATCTGAAGGCAGGGTGGAAGACCCATTGGATGAATAAGCCCGTTCTCTGCTATCGCAAGCATAGAAGCAGCATATCCAACAAGATCGAAAAACGCATCCAATCCCTTGTCATCGTTCTGGAGTATCTCACCGAGAGTTTTCCCGAAGAGGTCTATCTTCCGCGCGCGGATTGGGACAAATTCCAGTCGGAACAGCGTACGGCCTTGAAATGCTTCGAGATCGGACAGCTGTACGGCAAAATGACCCGCAGCTACTGCAGTAACGGATGGATCAGATCCTATTCCGCCGAACGGAAGCGGGAGTGCCTTGGACCGTTAACCGAGCGAATGAGGCACTATTTCGATCTAAGCCTTGCAAGCGACGACGCCCACAGATCCCGGATCGAGGCCATATGCGTCGAGGTCGACGATTTAATGAAGAAATGAGTTCATATAAACGATCCACCCGAGTCGATGGAGAAGTCGGGTTCAAAATGACACCATGACTCTTAGATCGGTACTCGGGTGGAGAGTCCGGAGGAGAGGCTTGTGAATCAGCTACCTCGAATCTGCGGACATCGATTCCGTATCGAAAGACGAGAGCGGTACCTGGACGGGAACGCCCAGACGCGACGACTCATAGACGGCGAAAGCAACGTCCAGAGAACGGCGGGCTTCCGCGGCCGAGACGGACGATTGCATATCTTCAGCCGCTCCCTGAAGCGCAGCGATAAACTGTCCATACATCTCTGCATGCTCGTTGACCGCTGTGAGAGGAAAGGAAGGGACGGGAAATTCGTCGGAGTGCCAGCGTTGGACCTCCGTCAGATTGACTCCGCCAATGCGAATCGTTCCTCGATCGCCGACGAGCGTCAGCGACTGCTCCAGGTTGTTCGGCTTGCAGAGCGTCGTCGCCTCAATGCTGCCGACCGCGCCGCTGGTAAACCGGATCGTTGCTGCAGCCGTTTCTTCCGTCTCTTTGGCGGATGCTCCCCTTCCAATTAATCCGTATACCGAATCCGGACGTTCGTCCATCAGCCAAAGAAGCAGGTCGATGAGATGAACGCCTTGATTCAGCAGCATGCCCCCATCCATCTTCCATGTTCCTCTCCATTCGGATGAGGCGTAATAGTCCCGAGAACGATTCAGAAGGATCGAAACGGAACCCATTCGCAGTTTTCCAAGCGCTCCTTGGCCGATCCAACTCTTGGCAAGTCGCAAAAGCGGGCGATAGCGAAGCTGATGGCAGACTTGCACGCGCCGCCCGCATGCCGAGGCCAACTCGGCAATGGCGTCGGCGTCCTTCAATGACAGGGCGAGCGGCTTTTCCAGAAGCACGTGTTTTCCGGCTTGCAGCGATTCCTTCGCCCACCTGACATGCATAAAGGAGGGGGCGGCAATGACGACGGCGTCTATTCGGGAATCTTGCACAAGGCGACTCGGATCCGTATAGACGGCGACGGACGATTCCGATACGGAGCGGGCTTGGGCATATTTCCGGGCGAGAGCAGCCATTCTTTCCGGAACGGGATCGGCCAGTGCGACCAGTTCGGCATCCCTGCAGGCTATGATGGATTCCGCGTGTTTGGTTGCGATGCTTCCACAGCCGATCAGACCGAAACGAATCATTTCGCCCCCCCTTTCTCCGCGAAGTCTTGAAGAACGGCAATGACAAGCTCCTGCTCCTGATCCGTCAGCAGAGGACCCATCGGCAGAGCCAAAGCCTCCCTGGAAAGCCTCTCCGCCACGGGGAAATCACCAACGGCGTACCCGAGAGAAGTATAGGCCTGCTGCAGGTGCAGGGGGCGAGGATAGTACACGCCGCTTTGAACATTGTTTTTCGACAGGGCTTCGCGAATAGAATCGCGTTTCGGACTCGTTATGCAGTACAGATTGTAAGCATGAAGTCTTCCCTCTTCCGTTGCGGGAACTTCTAACACAGGTTTCAGCGGTCGAAGCCGTTCATCGTACGTTTTCGCGATCGCGCGTCTTTTCTTCATCCAAGCTTCGACCTTGTTTAACAGGACGAGCAAAATGGCGGCGTGAAGCTCATCCAGCCGACTGTTATAGCCGATTGCATCGTGATAATACCGCTCGGCGCTTCCGTGCTGGCGAAGCCTTCTGAGCCGGCCGGCTAATTCGGGATCCGACGTTACGACGATGCCGCCGTCTCCGAGCGTGCCCAGATTTTTGCTGGGGAAGAAGGAAAAGCATCCCGCATGGCCGATCGAGCCGATCGACTTCCCTCTGTAGCTCGCGCCGAAGGCTTGACAAGCGTCTTCGACGACAAGAAGTCCTCGGCGGTCCGCAATGGATTGAATATCGTCAAGGGCGGCGGGCTGTCCGAACAGGTGAACGGGCAGAATCGCTTTCGTCCGGGCGGTTATGGCCGCTTCGATTCGTTCCGGATCGAGATTCCAGGAACGATCGATATCGACAAACACCGGAGTCGCGCCGAGTCTGGAGACGGCCTCCGCGGTGGCGAAGAAAGAATAAGGAGTCGTGATGACCTCGTCACCCGGACCGATGCCGCATGCATCGAGCGTGAGTACGAGCGCATCGGTTCCGTTCGCGACCGCGACGGCGTGCTTCGCTCCGGTCTGCTCGGAGAATCGGCTTTCCAGCTTTTTCACCTTCGGGCCCAAAATATATTGTCCTTGTTCGATCGTGTCGGAAATTTCGGCAAGAATGTCGTCTTTAAGCAAGCGAAACTGCCGGGAGATCGGCATTAATTCAATCATCTTACACGCTCCTTGCTTTCGATTGATCGTACAAGGTATGCATCACTTATTCCTCCTGCTTCCGCGACAATACTAGCAACCGGAGTTGGACTTGCATAAACCATGTAGATGACGCTTAGTCAAATACGCTTCTATTGTGTCGAAAGAGAAGGAGGAATGAGAATGATGATTGATCCGTCCGTATCTCTGGGAACCAATGTGACCATCGGTCGATATTCCGTCATCGAAGCCGGCGTGACGATCGGGGACAACGTTGCAATCGGGTACGGCACGATCGTTCGAGCCGGTACGACGATCGGAAACGGGGTGAGCGTCGGGGATCTAACCGTGCTTGGCAAACGACCGACGGGAAACAAGAAAAAGGCTTTAAAGCCGCCCTCCCGGCTTCCGCCGCTAGTGGTCGGAGACGGAGCGTCTATCGGCAGCAATAGCGTAATTTATCTCGGCGTATCGCTCGGCGAAGACGTGCTTGTCGGAGACTTGGCCAGCATTCGCGAGTTCGTCACGATCGGCGAAAGCACCATTGTCGGCAGGAATGCCGTCGTCGAGCCGCATACGGTGATCGGAAGGTTCGTCACAATTCAAACTTCTTGTTACATTACGAGCAATATGCTGATCGAGGACGATGTCTTCATCGGCCCTTGCTGTTCGACCTCCAATGACAAATACATGGGAAGCGGCGGAGAGGCTCATCAGGGACCGATAATCCGGCGGGGGGCCAAAATCGGCAACAATGCGACCCTGCTTCCGGGAATCCTCATTGGCGAGCGTGCCGTCATCGGTGCAGGCGCAGTAATTACCCGAGATGTCCCGACGGGAGTCACGTATGTCGGCAACCCGGGCAGACCCATCACGGACAGGAAGGTGACAGAATGACCAGCATGCAGAGCGGAGGCGACGCGAAACCCGATCCGCGCCGCGTCCAAATTGTCGGACTCGGTTATGTAGGCTTGCCACTAGCCGTATTATTCGCGGAACAGGGATTTATTGTTGCGGGCGTGGATGTGGACGAGAGGAAAATTGGATTTCTGAAGCAAGGAAAGAGTTATGTCAAGGATTTGACGGATGAAGCTCTGCAGAACGCGCTGACTTCGGGAAGCTTAGTGCCGACCAGTCTATTCGACGATTCCGCACGGGCGGGAACAATTATTTTGTGCGTACCGACGCCGCTAACGGATCGATCGACTCCGGACATGAGCTATCTTCATGCCGCGGTTACCGAAACCGGCAAGCGGCTTTGTCCGGGACAGCTCATCGTTCTGGAAAGCTCGACTTATCCCGGTACGACCTCGGAAGAAATGGTTCCTATTTTGGAACGGGAGAGCGGCCTTAAGGCCGGGATCGACTTTAATGTCGGGTATTCTCCCGAGCGAATCGATCCCGGGAACACGAAGTTCAGCGTGAGGGACATTCCGAAGGTTGTCAGCGGACTGACTCCCGCCTGTCTGCGAAGAACGGAGTCTCTGTACGCCCAAGCATTCGGACAAACCGTGAGGGTATCTTCTCCCGAGGTTGCGGAGATGACGAAGTTGTTGGAAAACACGTATCGGTTAATCAATATCTCGTTCATGAACGAAATGGCGATGCTGTGCGATGAGATGGGAATCGACCTGTGGGAAGCGATCGACGCAGCGAAGACGAAATCGTTCGGCTATGCGGCGTTCTACCCCGGTCCGGGCGTCGGGGGGCATTGCATCCCCGTCGATCCTCTCTATCTTCAATGGCGGGCAAGCCAATTTGGGAGGGAAAGCGCCTTTATCGAGTTGGCGGAGCGGCAAAATCGCACTATGGCGGATTATTTGATGAGGAAGACCCAAGGCATGCTGAAGGACGGACTTCGTCATGTGTTGATTTACGGCGTCGCGTATAAGAAGGATGTTGGAGACATTCGCGAATCGGCTGCGGTCCAACTTATCGAACGACTGATGGAGGAAGGGATTCATTTCGCCTATCACGATCCGATCGTGCCATTCATCCGTATTCGCAACCGGGAGATTAGCAGCTCCGAGTTGTCGGACGATCTGCTGAGGGAGGCGGACTGCATCTTTATCATGGCGGATCATACGGGAATGCCGGTTCAGCGGATCGTTTCCAATGCCCGTTTTATCGTAGACACGAGAAACGCGACCTCCGGTATAAAGGTGGGACACATTTATCGTTTCGGAAGCGGGAATATCGGGCTTGGCCAAAAAAATCCGCTTGCTTGAGAGGCAAATACTAGAACGGGCAAGCCTCGGTTTCAATAAGATGTAGTAGATTTCGTGACAGGTTCCGGCACTCCCCCAATTGGCGAAGCATTGGAGGGGTGAGGCTTTTTCGCTTGCGCGAAATCGAGTAGGCGGCAAAGGTGGTGAGATTCTATTGTCTATTGAAAACCGCATCGTCAATGGAGGATTCGAGTCGGGGACATTGGCTCCGTGGACAGGAGTCAATGCTACCGTCACCAATACGAGAAGCCATTCGGGATTCTATAGCGCTCAGCTGACAGGCGGGGCAACACTGTCGCAAGTCTATCAGTTTTTTCCGGTAGCTCCAGGTGAAAGTTTTGAACTGTTCATCTCTTTTTCAAGAACGTCGGGAACGATCGGCGTCATAGCGACTGTTGGATTAAACTATTACGACAACGCGCTAAATTTTCTCGGAACCGGAGTATTCACTTACGTTCCGTTCGCCATTTCGAGTCTGACCGGAAGCGACTGGGTGGAGTTCTACCAAACGGCAGCGCCGGTTCCGCCTGGCGCTACTCAAGGTCTTCTCGTTATCGAAACATTTCCGATCGCGGGAACGGCCGACTTATTCGTAGACGACGTTGAGGTGTTGGCGATTACGGGAGGTCCAACCGGAGCAACAGGCCCAACTGGAGCTACCGGTCCGACAGGAGTAACTGGCCCAACCGGCCCAACCGGCCCAACCGGCCCAACCGGAGCAACAGGTCCCACAGGTGCGACAGGTCCAACCGGAGCCACCGGTCCAACGGGTGAAACAGGAGCTACAGGCCCAACGGGAGCAACAGGCCCGACAGGAGCAACCGGCCCGACAGGTCCAACGGGTGCAACCGGCTCGACAGGAGCGACAGGCCCAACCGGAGCAACAGGCCCAACCGGAGCAACAGGTCCGACAGGAGCAACTGGCCCCACAGGTGCGACAGGTCCAACCGGAGCCACCGGTCCAACGGGTGAAACAGGAGCAACAGGCCCAACGGGAGCAACAGGCTCGACAGGAGCGACTGGTCCAACGGGTGAAACAGGAGCAACCGGCCCGACAGGAGCAACCGGAGCAACGGGAGCAACCGGTCCAACGGGAGCAACCGGTCCAACAGGAGCGACAGGTCCAACCGGAGCAACGGGTCCAACAGGTGCAACTGGCCCGACGGGTGTAACAGGTCCAACAGGCCCGACAGGGGCAACGGGTGAAACAGGAGCGACAGGCCCGACAGGTCCAACGGGAGCAACAGGCCCGACAGGCGCAACAGGCCCAACGGGAGCAACAGGCCCGACAGGGGCAACCGGTCCGACAGGAGCAACAGGTCCAACCGGAGCTACGGGTCCAACGGGAGCAACAGGCGCAACAGGTCCAACCGGAGCCACCGGTCCAACGGGTGAAACAGGAGCAACAGGCCCGACGGGAGCAACGGGTCCAACAGGTGCAACTGGCCCGACAGGAGCGACAGGCCCAACCGGCGCAACAGGCCCAACTGGAGCAACGGGTGCAACAGGAGCAACGGGCGCAACAGGTCCGACAGGAGCAACAGGTCCAACCGGCGCAACAGGTCCGACAGGAGCGACGGGTGCAACTGGCCCAACGGGCGCAACAGGTCCGACAGGAGCGACGGGAGCCACCGGTCCGACAGGAGCAACAGGTCCAACCGGCGCAACAGGTCCGACAGGAGCGACGGGTGCAACTGGTCCGACGGGAGCCACCGGTCCAACCGGAGCAACCGGCCCAACCGGCGCAACCGGTCCAACAGGAGCGACGGGTGCAACAGGTCCGACAGGAGCGACAGGTCCAACAGGTCCAACCGGCGCAACCGGTCCAACAGGAGCCACGGGTGCAACAGGCCCAACGGGAGCCACGGGTCCAACAGGCCCAACGGGAGCAACAGGCCCGACAGGAGCAACCGGAGCAACGGGAGCCACCGGTCCAACGGGTGAAACAGGCGCAACAGGCCCAACGGGTGTAACAGGTCCAACAGGTGCTACTGGTCCGACAGGCGCAACTGGCCCGACGGGAGCAACGGGTCCAACAGGTGCAACTGGCTCGACAGGCGCAACAGGCCCAACGGGTGCAACTGGTCCAACGGGTGCAACCGGTCCAACAGGAGCGACAGGTCCAACCGGAGCTACGGGTCCAACGGGCGCAACAGGAGCAACAGGCCCAACGGGAGCAACAGGTCCAACGGGAGCAACGGGTCCAACGGGTGCAACCGGCTCGACAGGAGCAACAGGCCCAACAGGTGCAACAGGAGCGACCGGCCCGACGGGTCCGACAGGCGCAACTGGCGCAACAGGTGCAACAGGTCCGACGGGTGTAACTGGCCCGACAGGCCCAACAGGTGCAACAGGAGCTACAGGCCCAACGGGAGCAACGGGTCCAACAGGCGCAACAGGTCCAACAGGTGCTACTGGTCCAACAGGTGCAACTGGCCCGACAGGCGCAACGGGTCCAACAGGTGCAACGGGTCCAACAGGTGCAACTGGCCCGACAGGCGCAACAGGCCCAACGGGAGCAACAGGCCCGACAGGCGCAACAGGTGCAACTGGTCCAACAGGTCCGACAGGAGCAACAGGCGCAACAGGTGCAACAGGAGCGACCGGCCCAACGGGTCCGACAGGCGCAACAGGAGCAACAGGCGCAACAGGTCCGACAGGAGCAACAGGCCCAACGGGCGTAACTGGTCCGACGGGTGTAACTGGTCCTACAGGAGCCACCGGTGCAACTGGCCCGACAGGCGCAACTGGCGCAACAGGCGCAACTGGCGCAACAGGCGCAACAGGTGCGACTGGTCCAACGGGAGCAACAGGCTCAACAGGAGCAACAGGCGCAACAGGTCCGACAGGAGCAACAGGCCCAACGGGCGTAACTGGTCCGACGGGAGCCACCGGTCCAACAGGTCCAACGGGAGCAACGGGTCCAACGGGTGCAACCGGCTCGACAGGAGCGACAGGCCCAACCGGAGCAACAGGTCCGACAGGAGCAACTGGCCCAACGGGGGCAACCGGTCCAACAGGTCCAACGGGTGAAACAGGAGCAACTGGCCCAACGGGAGCAACGGGTCCGACGGGTGCAACCGGCTCGACAGGAGCGACAGGCCCAACAGGTGCAACAGGAGCGACCGGCCCAACAGGCCCAACAGGTCCGACAGGAGCAACTGGCCCATCGGGGGCAACCGGTCCAGCAGGTCCGACAGGAGCAACAGGCCCGACGGGAGCAACCGGACCGACGGGGGCAACAGGCCCAACGGGAGCAACCGGTCCGACAGGCCCAACAGGTCCAACGGGTCCAACGGGAGCAACAGGCCCAACGGGAGCAACCGGTCCAACGGGTGTAACTGGTCCGACAGGAGCCACCGGCCCAACTGGCCCAACGGGAGCAACCGGTCCAACCGGAGCAACAGGTCCGACAGGAGCTACGGGTCCAACAGGCCCAACGGGAGCAACGGGTCCAACAGGTCCAACGGGTGCAACCGGAGCAACTGGTCCGACAGGAGCAACAGGCCCGACAGGAGCAACAGGTGCTACGGGTCCAACGGGAGCAACTGGCCCAACCGGCGCAACAGGTCCGACAGGAGCGACAGGTCCGATAGGAGCAACCGGCCCAACAGGAGCGACTGGCCCAACGGGTGCGACAGGTCCAACCGGCGGAACTGGCCCAACAGGAGCAACAGGAGCAACCGGTCCAACGGGAGCAACTGGCCCAACCGGCGCAACAGGTCCGACAGGAGCAACAGGTGCTACGGGTCCAACCGGTCCAACGGGAGCAACAGGTCCAACGGGAGCAACCGGTCCAACGGGAGCAACAGGTCCAACAGGTCCAACAGGTCCAACGGGAGCAACTGGCCCAACGGGTGTAACTGGCCCGACAGGAGCAACTGGCCCCACAGGTGCGACAGGTCCAACCGGAGCCACCGGTCCAACGGGTGAAACAGGAGCTACAGGCCCAACGGGAGCCACCGGTCCGACAGGAGCAACAGGTCCGACAGGAGCGACTGGCCCGACCGGCCCAACTGGCCCAACGGGTGTGACAGGTCCGACGGGAGCAACGGGTCCGACAGGAGCTACCGGTCCAACGGGTGCAACAGGTCCGACAGGCGCAACTGGCCCAACGGGAGCAACGGGTGCAACAGGTCCAACAGGAGCAACAGGTCCAACGGGAGCGACAGGTCCGACAGGCGCAACTGGTCCAACGGGCGCAACAGGCCCAACCGGAGCAACCGGTCCGACAGGAGCAACGGGTGCAACCGGTCCGACAGGAGCGACTGGCCCAACCGGAGCAACAGGAGCAACAGGCCCGACAGGGGCAACCGGTCCAACAGGAGCGACTGGCCCAACGGGAGCAACTGGTGCAACGGGAGCGACAGGTCCAACCGGAGCTACGGGTCCAACGGGCGCAACAGGTCCGACGGGAGCAACAGGAGCAACAGGAGCAACAGGTCCGACGGGTGAAACCGGCCCGACAGGAGCAACAGGCGCAACGGGTGCAACAGGTCCGACAGGAACCACTGGTGCAACGGGAGCAACGGGTGCAACAGGTCCAACAGGAGCAACAGGTCCAACGGGAGCGACAGGTCCGACAGGCGCAACTGGTCCAACGGGCGCAACAGGCCCAACCGGAGCAACCGGTCCGACAGGAGCCTGGAGCGACAGGCCCAACCGGCGCAACAGGTCCGACAGGAGCGACGGGTGCGACAGGTCCAACGGGCGCAACTGGCCCGACGGGAGCGACAGGTCCGACGGGTGCAACAGGCTCAACAGGAGCAACGGGTCCAACGGGAGCAACAGGTCCAACAGGAGCAACTGGCCCGACAGGTCCAACCGGTCCAACTGGAGCAACGGGTACGACAGGTCCAACGGGTGCAACTGGTCCAACGGGAGCCACGGGTCCAACGGGAGCAACAGGTGCTACGGGTCCGACAGGAGCGACTGGCCCAACGGGAGCAACTGGTCCGACAGGAGCGACAGGCCCAACAGGAGCAACGGGAGCAACAGGCCCAACTGGCGCAACAGGTCCGACGGGCGCAACTGGAGCGACGGGAGCAACAGGCCCAACCGGTGCAACTGGCCCGACTGGAGCGACAGGCCCAACCGGCGCAACAGGTCCGACAGGAGCGACGGGTGCGACAGGTCCAACGGGCGCAACTGGCCCGACGGGAGCGACAGGTCCGACGGGTGCAACAGGCTCAACAGGAGCAACCGGTCCAACAGGAGCGACGGGTGCAACTGGTCCGACGGGAGCCACCGGTCCGACAGGAGCGACAGGTCCAACGGGAGCAACCGGTCCAACGGGAGCAACAGGTGCTACGGGTCCGACAGGAGCGACAGGTCCAACCGGCGGAACTGGCCCAACAGGAGCAACCGGTCCAACGGGAGCAACCGGTCCAACCGGAGCAACAGGTGCTACGGGTCCGACAGGAGCGACGGGTGCAACTGGCCCGACTGGAGCAACAGGCCCAACCGGCGCAACAGGTCCGACAGGAGCGACGGGTGCAACTGGTCCGACGGGAGCCACCGGTCCGACAGGAGCAACAGGTCCAACCGGCGCAACCGGTCCAACAGGAGCCACGGGTGCAACAGGTCCGACGGGAGCAACAGGTCCAACCGGCGCAACAGGTCCGACAGGAGCGACGGGTGCAACTGGTCCAACGGGAGCCACCGGTCCAACCGGAGCAACCGGCCCAACCGGCGCAACCGGTCCAACAGGAGCGACGGGTGCAACCGGTCCAACAGGAGCCACGGGTGCAACAGGCCCAACGGGAGCCACGGGTGCAACAGGCCCAACGGGAGCCACGGGTCCAACGGGAGCAACGGGTCCAACAGGCCCAACGGGAGCAACAGGTCCAACCGGCGCAACAGGTCCGACAGGAGCGACGGGTGCAACTGGTCCGACGGGAGCCACCGGTCCGACAGGAGCGACAGGTCCAACCGGCGGAACTGGCCCAACAGGAGCAACCGGTCCAACGGGTCCAACGGGAGCGACTGGCCCAACCGGCGCAACAGGTCCGACGGGAGCAACAGGCCCAACTGGAGCAACGGGTCCAACAGGAGCAACAGGCCCAACCGGCGCAACCGGTCCAACAGGAGCGACGGGTGCAACTGGTCCGACGGGAGCCACCGGTCCGACAGGAGCAACAGGCCCAACGGGCGCAACGGGTCCAACGGGAGCAACAGGCCCGACAGGAGCAACCGGCCCGACAGGTCCAACGGGTCCAACAGGTGCAACTGGCCCGACGGGTGTAACAGGTCCAACAGGTGCAACTGGCCCGACAGGCGCAACAGGCCCAACGGGAGCAACAGGCGCAACAGGTCCAACAGGTGCAACTGGCCCGACGGGAGCAACGGGTCGAACAGGTGCAACTGGCCCGACAGGCGCAACAGGCCCAACGGGAGCAACAGGCCCGACAGGCGCAACAGGCCCAACGGGAGCAACAGGCCCGACAGGGGCAACCGGTCCGACAGGAGCGACTGGCCCAACGGGTGCAACTGGTCCAACGGGTGCAACCGGTCCGACAGGCCCGACAGGGGCAACCGGTCCGACAGGCGCAACTGGCGCAACAGGCGCAACAGGTCCGACGGGTGCAACGGGTCCAACAGGTGCGACTGGTCCAACGGGAGCAACAGGCTCAACAGGAGCAACAGGCTCAACAGGAGCAACAGGCCCAACCGGTCCAACAGGAGCAACGGGTCCGACAGGCGCAACTGGCGCAACAGGCGCAACAGGTGCAACAGGTCCGACGGGTGCAACGGGTCCAACAGGTGCGACTGGTCCAACGGGAGCAACAGGCTCAACAGGAGCAACAGGTCCAACGGGTGTAACTGGTCCTACAGGAGCCACCGGTGCAACTGGCCCGACAGGCGCAACAGGCCCGACAGGAGCGACTGGCCCAACGGGTGCAACGGGTCCAACTGGAGCAACAGGCCCAACGGGAGCAACAGGCCCAACGGGAGCAACGGGTCCAACAGGAGCAACAGGCCCAACCGGTCCAACAGGAGCAACGGGTCCGACGGGTGTGACAGGTCCGACAGGAGCAACAGGCCCAACAGGAGCGACAGGCCCGACAGGAGCAACAGGAGCAACGGGTCCGACAGGCGCAACTGGCGCAACAGGCGCAACAGGTGCAACAGGTCCGACGGGCGCAACAGGCCCAACGGGTGCAACAGGCCCAACGGGAGCAACAGGCCCAACGGGAGCAACAGGCCCAACCGGAGCAACAGGTCCGACAGGAGCAACTGGCCCCACAGGTGCGACAGGTCCAACCGGAGCCACCGGTCCAACGGGTGAAACAGGAGCTACAGGCCCAACGGGAGCAACAGGCCCGACAGGAGCAACAGGTCCGACAGGCCCAACGGGGGCAACCGGTCCAACAGGAGCAACGGGCCCAACAGGAGCAACGGGTCCGACGGGTGTGACAGGTCCGACAGGAGCAACAGGCCCAACGGGTGCAACTGGTCCGACGGGTGTGACAGGCCCGACAGGAGCAACAGGCCCAACCGGTCCGACAGGAGCGACAGGTCCAACCGGAGCTACGGGTCCAACGGGCGCAACAGGAGCAACTGGCCCGACGGGAGCAACGGGTGTAACAGGTCCAACAGGCGCAACAGGTGCTGCTGGTCCGACAGGCGCAACTGGCGCAACAGGTGCAACAGGTCCGACGGGTGCAACAGGCCCGACAGGTGCGACTGGTCCAACGGGAGCAACAGGCTCAACAGGAGCAACAGGTCCAACGGGTGTAACTGGTCCTACAGGAGCCACCGGCCCAACTGGCCCAACGGGAGCAACAGGCTCAACAGGAGCAACAGGTCCAACGGGTGTAACTGGTCCTACAGGAGCCACCGGCCCAACTGGCCCAACGGGAGCAACCGGTCCAACCGGAGCAACAGGTCCGACAGGTCCGACAGGCCCAACAGGCCCAACAGGCCCAACAGGTCCAACGGGTCCAACTGGACCAATGCCAGAACTGTTTGCGACCGGAGCTGCCGGAACGTTGTCGTTGTCCAATAATACTCCGTTATCGACTATGACAGTGAACAACGTGCCTGTAACCGCCGCGGATAATGTGAAAATCGATTATGCGATTCAGATAAACTCGGTCATCACTATAGGGATTGTGAACCTGACAGTCACGCTGGTATTGCAAAGAAACGGCACGTCTATTCAAACGATTCAGTACGCAAGCGCAGGTCTTGCCACAGGCAGCCAGATCCAACCGATCAGTTACACCTTTGTCGATAATCCGCCGAGCACTGCTGTCGTTGATTACTCCGTTCAAGTCACTTACTCGGCCACGGGAATTGGGGCGGCAGCCGTTACGGTAAGTAACAGATATATGAACGTCGCTAATTTCCAGTAATCCGATAGCCCTCAAGTGGCAAGCAGGGTATGCCTTTCATTTTCTCGGAGGCATATCCTGTCTTTGCCATTCGACCTGAACACCGGAATGAAAATTTTTCTCGATGCGAAAGGGGATACGGTATAGTGGTTTCAATCAGCCTCTGCATGATCGTCAAGAACGAGGAAGCCGTGCTGGCGCGTTGTCTGGAATCCGTATGTGATCTGGTTGACGAGGTTAATATCGTCGATACGGGATCGACCGATCAGACGGTTGCCATTGCCCGCCGATACACGGATCGGGTCTTTTTCTATGAGTGGACCGGTAACTTCGCCGCAGCCCGCAGCGCCTCTTTTTCCTATGCGACCAAAGAATACATCCTCTATATGGATGCCGATGACGTCATTCTTGAGGAAGACCGTCATAAATTTAAGAAACTTAAAGAAATGCTGGATCCGGCGGTCGATTCGGTATCGATGTTCTACAATGCGGGGGAGGACAGCTTCGGCAACGTCACTTTGAGGTATCGCCGAAACAGGATGATTAAGCGATCCCGAGATTTTCAATGGAAGGGAGATTGCCACAACTATTTGGAAGTCACCGGGCTGATCGTCAATTCCGATATCGCAATTACCCACCGCAAGATTAAGCATTCCGTCAGTAGAAATTTGAATATCTATAAAATGAAGCTTGAAAGAGGAGATACTTTTACCGCACGCGATTATTTTTACTATGGGAATGAACTGAAGGACAACCGGCACTATGTGGAAGCGATCGAGAGCTACAAGAGGAATATCGAGCTTAATACGGGGTGGGTCGAGGATAAAATCAACGCTTGCATTAACATGGCGGACTGTTATCGATATTTGGACGACCAGGACAATGAATTAACCGCGCTGTTTCAATCGTTTCGATTCGACAGTCCCCGGCCTGAAGCGCTAAGCCGGATAGGAGATCAATTCAAACGCCGCAAAGCTTACAAGACGGCGGCTTACTGGTATGAACAGGCGATCCGGATTCCTGAAAACAATTCCCAGTGGAGCTTCAGCTACCCAGCCTACCGGACATGGTATCCGAACTTGCAGCTATGCGTTTGTTATTATTACCTGGGGGATTTGGATGCCGCTTATCGTCACAACGAGGAAGCGCGCAAATATCGGCCTCAAGATCCGCACGTACTTCACAATAAGCAATTGCTGGATTCGAAGCGAGCCTGAACGGCAACTCTTTAAAATACGAACAACCGCGCAGAAAGCATTCGTTCCGCTCTCTGCGCGGCTTTTTTCCTATCTTCGTCACTGTCGTCGTCACTGTCGTCGGTTACTTCAGCAGATCGAACAGATCCCTTCGGGACAGCAGCATGAGATCGTTGCAGCCTTTGTCCAGCGCGAAGTACTTGGGCACCTCGCTGACGGGATCGGTAAATTCGACGAGCTGACCGCGCCTGTTTACCGTGCAGACGACGAAACTCTGTTTAAGATAGAAGAGAAACTCCGCTGTATCGATATTTTTGCTGTGCAGGTAAGCGAAATTGAATTCCATACATCCGACGACCGTTCCGCATTGCGTCAGCAGTCTTTTCATGCCGCGCAGTGCATGCCACTCGTAGCCTTCGATATCCATTTTGAATAGCAGCGTGTCCCGGTTAACGTCTCTGTCCTTGAAAATGCTGTCAATCGTCTTCGTGGGAAGCTCCACTTGCCGCGAAGATTTGGAGTATTCTGGATGGGCCGACGATAATCCGGAATGAAGCTTGTTGACGAAGAAGGAGGCTTTCTCCTTATCCTCGTCGGATACGAGCGCGTGCACAATCTGAATTTGCGAGGCATTCGGATGCTCCTCGATAGAGCGTCCCAAATAGGGCAGCAGCAATTCGTTAGCCTCGATTGCCGCGATTACGGAATCGGCCGGATATTCCGAGGACAGGAGGACTTCACCGTAGTTTACGCCCGCATCCACGACAATCGTGGGTTTAAGCGTGTTAACGGAATGCCTCCAGAAATTCGTCACTCGCGGCTGCGACAAGCCGCTAAATCTGATCATTCTGCCGCCTCGTCGGTCTTTTGGATTGACGTACATGACGCGGTCGGTACCGCGTATAGGAACCGGGTACAAGAGATATCGCACCTCCCTGAAGTTTCTAGAGTTCATTTAGCGCTTTGGACCAGCATATTCAGGAATGAAGCGATCGGTGTGGACAAGTTGAAGGGAAGGAATGACTATTTACGAAAAGCGGGGTATGGCCGAGCGGTTATCCAACAGTAGGAAATGTTATAATCTTCATATCGGCAATTGAAGGTCGAGCCGGGGCGAAGGAGGGAAAAGATGAGTTTTCGCAGACATTCCGCTTTTTTGAAGTATTCGCTTCTCTTTATCGGGTATGGGATCGCGGTTGCTCTATACGTGTGGTACACGATGCCGAATCAGGTTCCGGAGGCGTACCGGGGTACGGCTGCCGATCCTGCGACTTTTTTTACCTCACACCAGCTTAGGAACAGCGAATGGTTAAATGCGGCCCGCAATTGGATTTTCTTCATGAGCGGTCCGTGGGAATGGCTGGTCTATTTCATGATGCTGGCAAGCGGACTTGCGCGCCGCTGGAGAGTGATGCTCGAAGAACGCGGGCTTCCAATTTACATACGTTTTCCTCTCTATGTGCTGATGATCCAGGGGTCAGCTTACTTGCTCTATTTTCCGCTGCGAGTAATCGGCTACAACTTATCGAAGGCCTACGGCATCTCGACTCAGTCGGTGGAGGGATGGCTGAGAGATAAACTGATCGCGTTCGGAATCGGCTACGCGACGATGCTCGCCGTAGCCGCGGTTGCGTTCTGGATCGTCTCTCGGGGCGGACGATGGTGGCTGAAGCTATGGCTGCTGTCCGCTCCGTTCACCTTGTTCATGATGTACGTACAGCCGGTCGTGATCGATCCGCTGTACAGCAATTTTACTCGTCTGTCCGATCCGAAGCTGGAAGCGGCCATTCTAGAGCTTGCGGATAAAGCGGACATTTCCGCGCATCGGGTATACGAGGTGGACATGTCCGAGAAAACGAACGCTTTGAACGCGTACGTCAACGGCATCGGTTCTTCGCTGCGAATCGTGCTGTGGGATACGACGCTGCAGCGGTTGGACGAACCGGAGATATTGCTGATCATGGCGCACGAAATGGGGCATTACGTCATGCATCATCTGGAATGGAGCGCCGTGGGCGCAGTCGGCTCCTCGTTCGTGCTGCTCGCGATCGGGGGCTGGATTTACAGGGTGGCGATCCGCAACCGGGGCAGCCGCTGGGGGATTCGGTCGCTGTCGGATATGAACGCGCTGCCGCTAGCGCTGCTGATCGTCTCGATGATTTCCTTCGCATCGCTTCCGCTGTCGAACTACGTGTCAAGACAAGCGGAGACGGCAGCCGACCGGTATGCGGTGGAATTGATCGGAAGCGCGGAAGGGTCGGTGACGATGAATCAGAAGATGGCGGTGGCCGCGCTGAGCGACATCAATCCGCCTCTGCTGGTCAAGTGGTTCAGGGACACCCATCCTTCCGATATGGAAAGGATCGTCTATGCGGACAATTATGAGCGAACACGCGGAAAATAAAGTCGAATTATACTTTTTAGCGGGGCTGGCGACGGCTCCTCTCTTTATGGAGGATTTACGGCTTGCGCTCGAACGAAGGCTGCGTTATGCGGCGTTGCCCGGGCAGGCGGGAGCGATCGGCGGGGCCGAGATACGGTCCTGTCTGCTGTATCCGTACGGAGACTGGAGCCGTAACGTGCTAGCGCAGCTCTGGGAGATCCAGGCGGACATGTGGCAAAGAGAAGGAAAGCTCGACCGATCGATCGGAGGCGGCAGGGCGCTGGCAGAGATTCGGCGTGAACGAGCCAAGGCCGACATAGCGGGCACAGTCGGAACGACGCTGCTTGTCGGTCACAGCGGGGGCGGCATTGCCGCCGTCCACGCCGCAGCGTTGCTGATGGCTAGCGGGGCTAGCGCGTCCTGCTTTACAGTCAAAATCGGTTCTCCTCGTTGCCGCATCCCGGAACGATTAAAGCATCGTGTGCTTTCGATCCATGCGGAAGGAAGACGGAAGGGAGACTCGTTCGGGCGTTCGCCGGACATCGTTTCCCGCATCGGCTCCTACGGAGGCTGGGGCATAAACCGGTCGCTGCCCGTCTGGCGCAAGGATAAGCATGCCCCGGCAAGCTGGATCGGCGTGCCGATTGTCGGCAAACACCCGGACTATTTTCGGAATCGGCCCCCTTATTTCAATGCGGACAGGGAATCGAACCTCGACTTGATCGTAGAAGCGATTGAAGCTTGGTTAAGTGCATTGAAATAAGCATCATTTCGATAGTTTCGCTCATTTTGGCTCCTAACGTCCGGCTTCATAATGGAAGGTACATTCGAAGGCGAAGGCGAGGGAGCTTATTTGAGCTGGATTGTGGAAGAGACGGGATTCGATCCGGGCAGGATCGCGACCAATGGCAACAAATATATGCTGGGCAACGGAGCTATAGGTTACAGGGGAACTTTGGAGGAGTTCGAGAGGGAGCAGCTAACGGCGTGCACGCTGGCCGGCCTATACGACAAAGTCGGAGATCGGTGGAGGGAGCCTGTGAACGCGCCGAACGGACTGTCTACGCGGTATTACTGCGGGGACGAACCGCTCGGCTTGTTGTCGTCGGCCTATGAATCGCACCGGCAATCGCTGAATATGCGCAATGCGACGTTTCGTCGAGAAACGGTATTCGCAAGCGTAGGAGGCAGCCGGGTCGAGGTTCGTTCCCAGAGGTTCGTCAGCATGAAGCGGCTTGACCTGTTGCTGATGAAGGTGGAGCTGCGAGTTTCGGAGGATGGCGAGTTTACGGTGCTTACGGGCATCGACGGCGAAGTGTGGGATATTAACGGACCCCATCTGGAGAACTCCGAGACAGTCTCTGCCGGCGGCATCGTTGCCGTATCTGCAGTAACGCACGAATTGCGCAGGGCGGTCGTCGTCGCCGAGACCGTCAGGTGGGAAAAGGCTCCCCAGTCGGAGCAGCTTGAACGGAAAGGCTCTTCAGTCTATAGAAGGGCAACGTTCTTGGGCAAGGCGGGAGAGACATATTCTTTTACGAAATACGTTAGCGTCGTTACCGGCGATGACCGTCAAACCGCGTTGGCGCAAGCGGTGAGCCGGACTCTGGGAGCGGCGGAATCGACATACGAGGATCATCTTCGCGAGCACGAAGCGGAATGGGAGAACAAATGGGAGGAATCCGACGTAACGATTGAAGGGGACGAGGAAGCGCAGTTCGCGCTGCGCTACAGTCTGTACCAGCTGCATATCATCGCGCCGACGCATTCCGAGAGATTGTCGATTCCCGCTCGCGGATTGTCCGGTCAAGTATATAAAGGCGCTGTGTTTTGGGATACGGAAATGTTTATGCTGCCGTTTTTTCTGTACAGTCAACCGGATGTCGCCCGCAATCTGGTCATGTATCGGGTGCATACGCTGGAGGGCGCCCGCAGGAAGGCGCAGGAGTATGGGTACCGCGGCGCCTTCTATGCTTGGGAGAGCCAGGAGACGGGCGACGACGCCTGTACGCTGTTTAATGTGACCGATGTGTTTACGAACCGTCCGATGCGGACGTATTTTCGCGATAAGCAGATCCATATTAGCGCGGACGCCGCTTACGGCATCTGGCAGTATTACGAGTATACCGGAGACGAAAGCGTGCTGCTGGACGGCGGGGCGGAAGCGATTCTCGAATGCGCTCGCTTTTTCTATTCGTATTCCTACTATAAAAAGGAGAAAATGCGGTACGAACTGCTCGACGTTACCGGACCGGACGAATATCATGAGCGAGTCAGCAACAATGCGTTCACGAATGCGATGGCCAAGCGAACGATCGGCATTGCGCTGGCGACGTTGGAGCTGCTGGAAGCGAATTACCCGGAGGCATATCGCGAATTGGTCGATAAGCTGAACGATTTCGACGATTTGGCCGCATTGAGCCATATGCACGACGAGCTGTACGTTCCGAGCCCTGACCCAGGAACGGGAATAATCGAGCAGTTTGACGGCTATCTGAAACTAGAGGATATCGATCTGCCGACGTTAAAGTCGAGAGTGCTGGACAAAAACGAATATTTGGGCGGCGGCAGTGGGCTGGCGACAACGACGCAAATTTTGAAGCAGGCCGACGTCGTGCTGATGCTCCATCTGCTGAAGGACGATTATTCGCTGGAGGCGAAGCGGGCGAACTGGGAGTATTACGAGCCGAGGACAGAACACGGTTCCAGCCTCAGCTCCTGTATCTACGCGTTGGTCGCGTCGGACATCGGGGCGCCGGATTGGGCTTACCGCTACTTTATGAAGACGGCGACGATCGACATGAGCGGCGAATCCAAGCAGTATGTCGGGACGCTATATATCGGCGGAACGCACCCGGCTGCGAACGGAGGCGCATGGATGGCCGCCGTACTCGGCTTTGCAGGGGTGCGTCTGCACCGCGGGGCGCTGGTGGTGAAACCTGCTCTGCCGCAAGGGTGGTCGTCGATTTCGCTGCCGATGCGCGTTAAAGATCAGCGTCTGTTCGTTACCGTAACGCCGACAGAGGTCATTGTCCGCGCCGATGCCGCAAACCGTTCATCCCTGCCGATTCGCGTCGGAGAGGAAGAGCGCGAGCCGGAGCCGGGAAGCGAGTTGACTTTCCGCTACGGGAGCTCGGAAAGGGGGGACGGACTTGCTGGATAATATCAAAGGAGCGCTGTTCGATCTGGACGGGGTGCTGGTCGATACGGCGAAGTATCATTATCTCGCTTGGAAACAGCTTGCCGAGCAGCTTGGATTCGAATTTACCGAAGCCGACAACGAACGGCTGAAGGGCGTCAGCCGGATGAGGTCGCTCGAGATCGTGCTGGAGGTCGGAGGCATCGAGCTGAAGGAGGAAGAGAAGCTCAGGCTGGCGGAAGAGAAAAACGAGAGATACCTGCAATACATCCGGCGGATGGACGAATCCGAGCTGCTTCCGGGCGCCAAGGAGTATTTGCAGGCGTTAAGGGCGCGGGGCGTGCGGATCGCTCTTGGCTCCGCAAGCAAAAACGCGGCGTTTATCCTGGACAGAGTGGGCATCGCGAGGCTGTTCGATGCGATTGTCGACGGGACGAAGGTATCCCGCGCCAAGCCCGATCCGGAGGTGTTTGTCGTCGGCTGCAAGGAGCTTGGGCTGGAGCCGGCCGATTGCGTCGTGTTCGAGGACGCCGAGGCCGGCGTTCAGGCCGCGCTTGCTGCGGGCATGCGCGTCGTCGGAATCGGCCGTGCGGACATTCTCCGCGCGGCGAATCTGGTCGTGCGCGGCTTGGACGAATTGGTCGGCTAGGGCGTGTATGCAAACCCGCTCAACATCTGCTGCCCTCGGAGTATGCATACACGCCTTAGGTTGACGCCCAGGCTTGCCGCTTATATACTCGATTACAATGACTATTTTTCGGAGGGATAAGCGGCATGACGCAGCATGAGGCAAAGCTGGGCAAGTTTGAGAGCGAACAGGCGGTCTTTTTGAAATATGGAAAATATTCGGCGATCGTATTGCCAGGAATCGGCGGCAATCTGATTTCCTTCAGGGACGACGACCGGGGATTTCGGTTTATTCGCGAGCCCGAGGCGGGAGATTGGTCGGCGTTCGTCGAGCGTCCGTGGGTGCACGGAGTTCCCGTGCTGTTCCCGCCGAACCGCTACGATGCCGGAGCGTTCGAATTCGACGGACGTACATACAATTTTCCGGTGAACGAGCCGTCGACCGGCAACCATCTGCACGGCTTCGTTTACAGCTCCAAATGGGAGCTAGTCGACTATGGCAGCTCGGAGGAGAAGAGCTTTGCGATCGTTCGGCTGCGCTTTGACGAGAAGGAGCCCGGCTATGCGTTTTTCCCGCATCGGGTAACGCTGGAGATGACGTTTACGTTGACGGACGCCGGACTCTCGCACCGTTTCGATGCGACGAACGAGAGCGACGAAGCGATTCCGTTTATGCTGGGCTTTCATACGACGGTTAACGCGCCGTTCGTGCAAGGCAGCCTGGTGAAGGATTTGGAGTGCGGTTTTTCCTTCGGCGAGCGTTGGGAACTTAACGAACGGATGCTGCCGACCGGCAAGCTGCTGCCTCTGGACGAAGGAGAGCGGCAATTGCGCGAAGGGAAGGGCAATCCTTACTTCGCGTCGATGGACAACCACTACACGGCGGGGAACGAGAACGGAAGCAACGCCATGACGCTGTACGACCGCCGCGCGGACGCACGCTTCGTCTACGAGGTCGGCGACGCCTACAAGCATTGGATGGTGTACAACGGGGAAGCGAGCGGCAGCTTCTTCTGCCCGGAGCCGCAGACCGGCATGGTGAACGCGCCGAACGTCGACCTGCCTGCGGAGCAAACCGGTCTGATCCGCCTTGAGGCGGGTCAAAGCTGGAGCGCAATCAGCCGGATGTACTCGGAATAAAAGTTAAGCAACGTTCGTTAAACGAATCCCGCAACTGCAAAAAAGGTATCCTCGGTCGCATCCTATGCCCGGGGATACCTTTTATTGTACAACCGATAGTTTCAGACCTTCCTGAACCCGCTCAACGTGGACTGCAGCGTCTGCACCTCCGGAGATCATTCCGACAAGGAGAAAGGACAGGAACGTCGAAACAAAAAATAAGATGAGTAATTTTAGCCTGATCATGTGTTATTCTACGAAAACTAGGCGCTCTTGTACGACATTGGCTCGTTAGTCTCCGCGAGAGTCGGCTGGCGTGCCATAATTGAAATGGACCGATCGTTGGAGGGATGGCCGTGCGCTTAAAATTAACGAATCCTCTGACGAGGATGAACGTCAGGCAGCAGCTGATTTTGCTGTTCCTCATTTTAGTCAGTCCCGTCATCTTGCTGAATTGGTATGCCAACTCGAAAGCCGAGGCGATTTTGAAGGAGCATGTGACGAGCGCTTACGAAGAGCTGAACAAGCAAAATCATTTTCTGATCAACCGGGATATCGATACGATCAGTCGCATTATGACGACCATTATCCAAAATCCGACCACGCAAAGCATGATCAGCAAGAAGACGGACACGGAGTTCGACCGCGTCGTGAAGTACGGGGATATGAATACGCTGCTCGGCAACAATTCCGTCGGACTGTTCGGCGGAGAAGCGATCTATTATTTTCTGTTCGTCTACGATCCGCACAACAGCTATCCGTTCGCTCCGACCATTCCGGATATCAACCGCAGGAACAACGGCTCCTCCGTGTTTTTCTATTCCGAAGACACGAAGACGTCTTGGATCGAAGCGGCGTTGGCGGCGAAGGGCAAAGGCGTGCTGGCGCTGATCGACAATTTCGGACCGAAGGGGGACCAAATGACGCTGGCGTATCTTCGCGCGGTCAACAGCATTACGAACGGCCGAAGCGTCGTCGGGGTGCTCGTCGCTACGAAGATGGACAAGAAAATCGAAGAGGCGTTCCGTACGGTATCCTTGCCGGAGGGCGGACAACTGTATTTGACCGATTGGTCCGATCGCATCCTGGCGGCCACGACTCCGACGATGGGCGAGACGTTCCGCTTTCCGGACGCCCTTAAAACCGGGCAATCGATGGAGGAAACGCTCAGCGAGGTGACCGACGATTCGATCTACGTCGTCCATACGAAATATTCGCTGCAGCAGAAGCTCGTCTATACGATTCCTACGCAGTCGCTGCTGCAGCAGCAGAGCGCGCTGAAGAGGGTCATTCAGACGATCTCGATCGTATACTCGATGTTCGCGATTGTCGTCATGATGTATTTCTGGAGATCGCTGATGAATCCGCTGCGCAAGCTGGCGATGTTCGCGAGGTCGCACGAGCCGGGCAAGCCGCTCTCCTCCTCTCCGTCCAAGGAGCGCAACGACGAGGTTGGCGTACTGATTCATTCCGTTCACAATATGGCGAACCGGATCAACGATATGATTCATGAACAATACTCTATGGAGATCAAGCAGAAGGAATCGCAGCTGCAGCTTCTCTACCAGCAGATCAATCCTCATCTGCTGTACAATACGTTGGAAAGCATTTATTGGAAGAGTTCTCTGGAAGGCAATACCGGCTCGGCCGAGATGATCAAGGAGCTGTCCAAGCTCATGAGAATCAGCTTAAGCCGGGGCAGGGAACTGATCACGATCGAGGAGGAACTGGAGCATGCGCGGGCCTATACGAGCCTTCAGCAGAAGCGATACGAATACGGATTCACGATCCGGTGGGAGATCGAGGAGGAGACTTTGCCTTATCTGATTCCGAAGATCACCTTGCAGCCGTTAATCGAGAACGCGATTATCCATGGGGTTATCCATATGGGAGAGGACGGGGAGATTGTCGTCTCCGCGCGCTCCGACGGCGAGCTCATTCGGCTGTCCGTCGAGGACAACGGCTACAAGCCCGCCGACGTTGCGCGCATTAACCGACTGATTTCCGACGAGGAATCCGGAGCCGGCTACGGGATCAAAAACGTCAATAAGAGAATTCAGCTTCATTTTGGCAGCGAGTTCGGCCTGCGTTACGAGGCGAGGGAGCCGGAGGGCACCCGCGTCGACGCCACGATTCCGAAGCGGCTGGCCGAGGCTGCGGAGCAGCGTCAGGGAAGGGGAGACAACGCGGATGTATAATATTTTGATTGCGGACGACGAGCCGCTGATTTGCCGAGGACTGGCGAACCTGCTGGAATCTTCCGGATTGAATATCGAGAATATTTATACGGCCCATAACGGGTACGAAGCGCTGGATTATTTGAAAATGGAGTCGATCGACCTGCTTGTGACCGACATTCAGATGGGCGCGATGAGCGGTATCGAGCTAATGCAACAAGCGAAAATCGTCAAGCCCTGGGTTCAGGTCATCGTCATATCGGCGCATGAGACGTTTCAATATGCGCAGCTGGCGATGAGACTCGGGGCGCGGGATTATCTCATCAAGCCGATCAATAGCGAACAGTTGCTTAACTCCGTTCGGCACGTGCTGCTGCACATGGATCGGCCCGAGCAGAACCAGGCGGAGCTGATCGCGGATTTGCGCGAGCATTTTCGCATGGAGCAGCCCCAGCCGCAGCGCATGGAGACTCTCGATCGCCTCGTAAACGAGCCCGAATCTGCGAGGGAGCTGCTTCGGACGGCCCGAGAGCAGGGCGTCGACCTGAACGGCCCCTATTTCGCGATGCTCAAAATCCGGCTCGACTGCGAGAGCGAGGGCAGAAGCGTCGCCGACAAGGACGTCGTGCTGCTCCAATATGCCGTGCTTAATATCGTAAACGAGCTTCTCGACAAGGATTGGAGCCATCATTCCTTTTATTCCGCCAATCGCGACGTCAGCATCATCGTGCAGTGGGACGAGGCGTCCTACGGAGGCAGCAGCTCGGACAAAATCAATCAGCTGGAGATGATCGGACGCAGCCTGCATTTCAACATTCGCAAATATTTGGGCTTCCAGTGCGTCGTTGGCATTAGTCAGATTTTGAAGGGGCATGAGTTTCTGTCGGAGCTGAACGATCAGGTGGGCAAGGCGATCGTATGGAATCGTCAGCATCGGGACCATCATCTGTTTTTTTACGGAGATTTCAAGTGGGAGCTGACGACCGAGGACCCGACGGACGAGGAATTGGCCGCGCAAAACAACCTGATCGTCGAAAAGGTGAAGGAATACGTGCTCTCCAACTATGCGCAGAAGGGACTCACGCTGAACGAGGTCGCGCAGAGAAACCATGTCAGTCCGAATTATCTCAGCTATTTGTTCAAGAAATATATGGGAATCAATCTATGGGAATACGTGATCAAGCTCCGCATGGAGGAGAGCAAGCGGCTTATTCAGAAGACGGATCTGCGCCGATACGAAATTTCGGAGCGGGTCGGGTACGAATCTCCCGAGCATTTCAGTAAAATTTTCAAAAAGTATTTCGGAATGAGCCCCAGCGAAATGAAGAAGTAAGATTGCCCATGATCCGCATAGATACGCACCTGTTCACGCCTCATTCCTTTTCCTACAATTAGGCTTATCGATACTAAGGAAGGAATGAGGGAGACCTAATGAATCAAACAACCGCAGTTCCGGTCCGCTCCTTGGACACTCAGCCCAAGCGGCCTCCCGCCAAATGGAAAAAGCATCTGTGGGGCTACCTGTTTCTGATTCCTGCGATCGGCATTTTCTTCACGTTTCTGTGGCTGCCTATCGGCAAAGGGATCGTCTATAGCTTCTATCACATCGACTTCGTCAAAGGCGATACTTATGTCGGCTGGGACAATTACGCCCGAGTGCTGAAGGACCCGAACGTGCTCGTCTCGGTGAAAAATACGCTGTACTATATGGGCCTCGGGCTAGTGATCGGATTTTGGGTGCCGATTCTGTTCGCCATCGCGATCTCCGAGATGAGGAGATTCCAGGGCTTTGCGAGAATCGCCGCCTATTTGCCTTACGTCGTGCCGGTCGTTGTCCTGTACGGCTTGTGGAGATGGCTGTACGATCCGGTCGGCCCGATTAACGCCGTATTGACGAAAATCGGCTTCGATTCGGTGCTGTTCCTAACGGACAAGGCATGGTCGATGATCTCCATCGTCATTATGGAGACGTGGCAGAGCTTCGGTTCCGCTCTACTTATCTACATCGCCGCAATTTCGAGCATTCCGCGCGATTGGTACGAGGCGGCCGAAATCGACGGCGCGGGCATCTGGAAAAGAATTCGTTACATTACGCTTCCCGCCATCAAAAATCAAATCGTGCTGCTGTTCCTGCTGCAGCTGATCGCAACCTCGCAAAACTTCCAGACGCATTACGCGGTGCTTGACGGGGGACCGAATAACGCGACACTGACCTATGCGCTGCTGGTCATCCGCTATGCGTTCACCAGGCAGGACTACGGCTCGGCTTCGGCGCTTGGCGTCCTGATGTTCCTTGTGCTCAGCGTGCTGGCCATACTCCAATACCGGATGTCAAGCGGCAAGGAGGAGGCATAAGCGATGAAAGCGATCGAGAGAGGCATTATTTCGGATTACGATCTGAAAAGTCCGGGCAAACGCGCGATTTACTACGTGATGCTGCTTGTCGTGCTCGTCATGGTATGCACGATGCTGTATCCCATGCTTGTGATTTTCTTTAACGGCGTCAAGCTGAACACGGAGGTTAACTCGTTCCCGCCGACGTTTCTGCCCAGCGAGTGGCATTTCGAAAACTACAAGAAGGCATGGGGGTATATCAACCTTCCGCAATTCGCGAGGAATACGCTGTTTATTTTCGCCGGCAATATGGCTATGACCGTCATTGTCGTCGGGTTCGCGTCGTTCAGTCTCTCGCGTATGAATGTTCCATACAAGAAGGTCATTCAATATTTCTTCCTGCTGACACTGTTTATTCCGCCGACGACGTATATCATTCCGAACTTTGTCAACTTGCGCGACCTCGGGCTGATGAATACGTTCTGGGCGCTTTGGCTGCCCGCTGGCGCGAACGCCTTCTTCCTGCTGCTGCTCAAAACGTTCTTCGACGGCATCAACATGGAGATGTTCGAGTCGGGCCGGATCGACGGCGCATCCGAGCCGCGTCTGTACTTCCAGATTGCGTTCCCGTTGTCGGTTCCGATCTTCGCTACGCTGGCGATTTTCGTCTTCTCGTCGGCGTGGAACGACTGGTATTGGCCATCGTTAATTCTATCAAGCGATCAACGATATCCGCTGGCAACGGCGATCTATAAATACGTCATCAACGTAAGGCGACTGGACTTGAATCTGCGGTTCGCGATTCTGTCGATGATTACGTTTCCGCCGGTGATCGTGTTCTTGATTTTCCAAAAATATATCGTCAGAGGGCTGCATATGGGCAGTGTGAAGGGTTGATTTCGGTTTCCAGGTATGCGTAAAACTGCACATCATTGACATAGGAATACACATCGCTTTGAGAAATGCGCCTCCATTATGATGAGCGTGTAAGCCAAACCACAACGAAAAGGGGATTAACACAATGCGCAAGATATCAACGGTAATCGCTTGTCTTCTCATGTTCAGCCTGGTCCTGGCCGCATGCGGCGGCAACAACAAGAATAGCGAGTCGTCTCCTTCCGCCTCTTCGGCTTCGCCTTCCGCGAGCCCATCGTCGAGCCCGTCGGATACGCCGTCGGACAGCGGCAGCAGCGGATCGGGAGGCTTCGATCCCGCCACGTTGAAGGCGACGATCAGCATCTACTATCCGACGCCGGACCAAGTGGAGAAGCGCGCGCTGGAGGACGACCGCATCAAACGCTTTAACGAGGTGTTCCCGAACGTTGAAGTCGTGAAGAGCGATTGGCAATACAACCCGAACGAGATCGGCATCAAGATGGGCGCGAACGAAGCGCCGACGCTATTCAATACCTACGCGACCGAAGGCAAATTCCTCGCGGAAAAAGGCTGGGCGGCCGACATTACCGAGCTGTTCAACGCTTACGACAAGAAAGACCAGCTGAACCCGATTTTGCTGAACCAGTTCAACATTAACGGTAAAATTTTCGGCATTCCTCAGCAAGGCTATGTCGTCGGTACAGTCGTCAACAAAAAGATGCTGGAAGAAAAAGGCGTCGCCGTTCCGCCGCTTGACTGGACTTGGGCCGACGTGCTGAATACAGCCAAGGCGGTCGCCGATCCGGGCAAAGGCGTATCCGGCATCGCTCCGATGGGCAAAGGCAATGAAGCCGGATGGAACTGGACGAACTTCCTGTTCGAGGCCGGCGGGGAAATTCAAAGCGTCGAAGGCGGCAAGGTGATCGCGAAGTTCAACTCCGACGCCGGATTGAAGGCTCTGGAATTCTATAGTCAGCTGAAGGAAGCGAACGTAATCCCGGCCGACTGGGCGCTTGGATGGGGCGACGCGGTAGGCGCGTTCGCTCAAGGAAGAACGGCGATGGTCATCGCCGGCCCGGACGGTCCGGTCGACCAAGGCTTGAACCAAGGCGGAATGAGCCCGACAGATATCGTCGTCTATCCGATGCCTGCGGCAGAGGCGGGCGGCAAGCATACGGGCGTTCTCGGCGGCGACTTCCTCGTCATCAACCCGAACGCTACGCCGGAAGAGCAATATGCCGCATTCCACTACGCGGTGTTCGACTACTTCACGGATAAAGGCCTGGAATCGCTGGAAGCGAACATTCAAGCCCGCAAAGCGGAAAATAAGTTTTTCGTGCCGCCGGTTATCCAATACTTCAGCCAGGATTCCGAATACGGCCAGAAGATGAAAGACGTATACGCGAAATACGACAACGTGTACCAATACAGCGACGAGCTGATGACGCTGCTCGATGGCAAACCCGAAGCGCAGTTCAATACGCAGGAGTTCTACGCGGCAATGACGAACGTCATCCAGGAGGTGTTCTCCAAGAAGGACGTGGACCTGAAGGCGCAGCTCGACGCGGCGGCGAAGACGGTGCAGGAGCAATTCTTCGACAATATTAAAGTGGAATAGAACGAAGATGAGGGTTGCCTTGGGCGAACGAAAGTTTGCGAGGGGCAGCCCT
Source organism: Cohnella sp. LGH (assembly GCF_017671885.1). Classification (NCBI taxonomy): domain Bacteria; kingdom Bacillati; phylum Bacillota; class Bacilli; order Caryophanales; family Paenibacillaceae; genus Cohnella; species Cohnella sp. LGH. The sequence goes on along the minus strand of NZ_CP072117.1, from coordinate 4,350,186 downwards.
CTGCAATATCCGGATAACGGAGGAGCTTCAACAATCGATCAACGGGAGGACGGCTGCGGTGAAGCGAATGCGATCAAAGAAAACGATAGGAATAACGGCCGGGGCGCTTGCGGTCGCGTTGGCTGCGGCCATCTGGGCGCTGGTGGCCTCGCCGCTGGGCGCCAAGGCCGATTTCAAGGATCGGGACGGTCTGCTGACCGTCAGCCTCGGCGGCGCGGAAATCGCGTTTCGCGCCGATAACGGCGCGATCGCACATATCAAGAAGAAGGAAGCGGGCGAGGCGCTGACGCTTGGCAATCGCGAGAATGCGCTGTGGTGGGCATTCTTCGAGGACGATTCCTCCGTCAACGGGCAGAAGGCGGAAAGCTTCTCGTACGATTGGAGCTCTGGCAAAGGCGAGCTTACGCTTCAATACGGCGGCTCGATTCTAGTAGACGTTAAGGTCCGGTTCGACAAGGACAACCGCATTTATATGCAAGCCGAGGTCGACAATCGGTCGGATAAGCCGATCAAATCCTTCAGGTTCCCGTACGAGCTGAAGGTCGATTCGGACGGCGTTAAGGACGCGCTGCTGCCGATGCTGCCGGGCGTGAAGCTGCGCGACGCGTTTTTTAAGGAAAGCAATTCGTTCCAGGACCAGTATCCGGGCGTTCTGTTCGCCTCTTATTTGGGGGTGCGCACGGGAGGCGGGGAGCTTGCCGTGTACGACTTGAGCCGCGACATCGCGCCGATGACGGAGCTGGGATTCAAAAATCAGGTGGACGACAAGGGCAAGTCCGGCATCGTTCACAACTATAAAACGTGGATTGCCACCGGAGCGAAATGGAGCAGCCCAACGATCGTGCTGGAGCTAGGAGATTACGAGCAGACGATCGCCAGCTACCGCGAGCTGAACGGCATTGCGAAATACCGTTCGCTGGCTGACAAGCTCGGCGCGGAGAAAGACAAGTATTTCGCGCTTCCGTTCTACAAGACCGATATTTCCGCGATCAAGGACGGAAGTTGGAGCCAGTTGACGACGAATTTCATTGACAAAATGAATTACAACGGCGTCATTCATCTCGTCAGCTTCCAGAAGGGCGGTCATGACGAGAACTATCCGGACTTTATGCCGCCGGAGCCGAAATGGGGCGGCCAGAACGCTTTTGCGGCGTTTATGCAGGCGGCGAAGAGCAAAGGCAATCTCGTCATTCCGTATACGAATATGAGCTGGTGGGGCGTCAACTCTCCGACGCTGGCGAAGCTCCCCGAAGGAACGAAGATGGAAGATTTGATCGTGATGAAGGATAACAAGCAAATCATGAAGGAGGATTACGGGGCGCACAGCGGCTACGTAGTCAACACCGGCCATCCGTTCTTTAAGCAGCGTACCGCTGAGGAGCATAAGAAGCTGCTAGAGGGCGGGTTCGACGGCATTTTCGAGGACCAGTGGGGCATTCGCAATTCGCCTTATGCCTATAACGCGACGATTCCCGAAGAAACCGATCCTTCGACGGCCTATTTCAAGGGTCTGCGAGATTACGTCGGGACGGTCGGCCACAAGCTGTACATAGAGGATGGAACTGACGTATTGGCGGACGGTGCGGTTGGCTTTATGGGCTCGACTTATTTATGGGACCTGCTTGGCTATCGCAAAAACACGGCCAGCTATGCGGACTATTATCCGATGTCCGGCATGCTTCTGCGTGACAAAGTGCTGCAGTATCAGCACGACCTGGCCGCGGAGACGATGACGGACGACCCGGATATGCTGCGGTGGAATTTGGCGATGGGCTATAACCTGGCGGCGGACTTGTTTAACGGAGTGTCTAACCCGTGGGTGGATACAGTCGCCATTATGCAGAAAAATATTTTGTCGCAGTACGGGGATTCGTTGGTGAAAAGCTATAGAGAGGTTGCGGCGGGCGTGACGCGTACCGACTTCGGCGCATACGCGGTGACGGCGAATTGGAGCAAGGAGGCCGGCTATGCTCCGGATGCGGACAGGGAGCTGCCTCCGGGCGGATACGAGGTCGCCGCCGCGGACGGAAGCAGACGAGCGGGCAGTTACATTCGCTTGAACGGTCTGGAGCTTGACGCCGGCGAGCATCATCTAGTCGAGGTTCGGGAGAAAGACGCGATCCGGATTTACCAGCCGATCGGCTCGGATACGACCCTTAAATTGAAGAAAGGCGAGGATTGGACACATACGATCGCGGCCGCTTATGAAGCGAACGGAACAAAGGCGGCGGATCTGGTCGTTAAGGAAAAGGGGGATTACGTTGAATTCGATTATGTGGGTGTCATTAAGGAACTCAGGGTCGCTTACGTCGAGCTGAAGAGATCGGAAGAGGCAAGCAAAGCGACGGAGGCGTTCGAGAAGGTCAAGGCGATGGAGAATAGGGCGCTCGGGAAGAAGGTGCATGCGACCTCGCTGACGGCCGACGCGTTCCCGCCGGAGCTTACGGTGGACGGCGATCCGTACACCTACTGGGAAAGCACGGCCAAGCAGTTTCCGCAATCGCTGACCCTGGATCTGGGCGAGGAGCGGGAAGTGACGAAGCTGATCTTGCGGCTGCCTCCGCAGGACGCTTGGGAGAAGAGGGAGCAGGTGATCGAGGTGTTCGTCAGTCAGGACGAAGTGTCGTACGCAACGGTGATGGCGCGGAAGTCGTACACCTTCGATCCGCTAAACGACAACGCCGTCGAAATTCCGCTAACCGGCGTGACAACAAGATTCGTGAGGTTGTCGATTACCGGCAACACGGGCTGGCCAGCAGCGCAAATATCCGAGTTCGAAGCGTATTGAGAATGGGATAAGGGGCTGCCTCATCAGCACTTCAAGTTGCTTACTTTGTGGGGTCTCAGAAGGTCGCTCCTGAAAACTTAACGGGTAAATCCATGACAAGGTTTCAGGAGCGGATGAGACAGTCTCCATGTTTGATCATAGTCAATAAAATTTCCACAAAATTACCAGGGGTTATCCGTATCATCATCTAAGGTGCTTTAGTGATAAGAAATCCTTTATTTTAGTCGTTTTGTATGATTTCTCGATTTCTCCTACAAACCCCCGCCGTTTAAGCCTGACCAGGGTTGTTTTGTACTATTTTCCACCCAAATGTCCATCGTTCAGGCCTGACAGGGGTTGCTTTGTACGATTTTTCGATTTTTCGCCCAAATATCCGCCGTCCGTCTAAGCTTGCCCCGTCTTTGAGAAGTGTCCATTATCCTCTCAGCACCCCTGCCTAAGAGTCGATTCGCGAACGATCAACTCCGGCTTAATCGATTGGAACTGAGGGCCAGGCTCATGTTGCTTGATTTTGCCGAACAGGGCTTTTGTCGCAAGTACGCCTAAGTTGAACGTATCGATATCGAGCGCCGTAATGGCCGGTGTCGTATACGGGGCTAGCGGATAGTTGTCGAAGGTGACGATGCCAAGCTCCTCGGGCACGCGAACGCCGCGGTCGCGTGCCGCCTTCAGGGCGCCGAACGCCACAAAATTGTTGACGCAGATGATCGAATCCGGCCGGAGCTTCAAATCCAGCAGCTCGTTCATCATCCGATAGCCGTGCGATTCGTCTCCTCCGCCTAAACGAATATAATCGTCGTTTCTCGCAGCTCCCGGCAAAGCAGATACTACGTTCAGATATCCGGTCAACCTGCTGTCGGAAATCTGGTCTTCGGGTTTGCTCCCAAGGAAGGCGATCCGGGAATAGCCCTGCTCCAACAAATGATGGGCCGCCATGCTTCCGCCGGCATTGTTGTCGATATCGACCCACGCAATCCCACTGCCGTAGTTTTCCCTGGGCTTCCCTACGATCACGAAAGGGAAAGCCAGCCGTTCCAATTCCTGAACGATATCCTTGTCCAGCACAGAAGGATTAATCAGCATGCCGTCCAGCTTCTTGCTATAGACGTACTGGTTCATGAAATCGTTGTCGCGATTATTAATATTCGAGATCGTAAGCTCGTATTGATACTCGAAGGTAACGCTCTCCGCGCCTCCCAGCAAGCTGTAGAAGAAAGGATTGAGAAAGTCGTCCTTCCGGTCGAAGTTCATTAGGAAGCCGATATTCATGCTGCTCTGCCTGGCCAACTGGGTTGCGATGCTGCTCGGCGTATATTGCAGCTCTTTCATGATCGCACGGACTTTTTGTTTGGTTGCCTCTGAGATGGTAGGTGCGTCGTTCAATACTTTGGAAACGGTAGACTTAGCGACATTAGCCGCTTTAGCGATATCGTTTATCGTCGTTTTCATCAAGAATTCCCCTTTATTTACCAGACAGTTCCATCAGATATATATTATACCGCTGCTCGAACCTCCAGCCAATTCTCAACTAAAAAGTTGTTGCTTTCCCCAAAATGGTGTGTTATTTTGAACTCAGGAAACCGGTTTCCTAAATCATAAACGATTCGAAGGGCGGGTTCAACAAATTTATGAAAAAAAGAATCGGATTACTGACAGCATTTGCAACGATGGCATTGGTTCTGTCGGCATGCGGAGGCAACAACGGCAACGAACCGTCTCCGAGCGCGGCATCTCCGGAAGCTTCCGTAAGCGCAAGCCCGGCGGAGCCAAATGAAAGCGCTGCAGAACAGGCTGATGCGGAAATTAAACCGGAAGACGGTGCAAGCTTGAAGATCTGGACGGACAAAACGGAAAGGGCATTCATCGAAAACGTTCTCCCCGATTTCAAGGCTAAATACGGCGTAGACGTCACGATTGAAGAGGTGAACATTCCGGACCAAGCGGCGAAGCTGGAAACCGACGGACCTGCGAACGTCGCAGCCGATGTACTTATGGTTCCGCATAACCATGTATCGAAATTGGCCGCGGCCAACCTGATTCTTCCTAACGATATTTTCGAAGAGGAGACGAGAGCCAAAACGCTTGAAACGGCGCTTGCAGCGAGCTCCTACAACGGAATTTTGTACGGTTATCCGCAGACGATCGAAACTTACGCTTTGTTCTATAACAAAGCGCTCGTCAAGGAAGCTCCCAAAACTTGGGATGACGTCATCAAATTCGCGGAATCGTACAACGATCCGGCGAACAAGAAATACGCGATCACTTGGCTGCACAACCTGTATTTCAACAGCATGTTCGTCAAGTGGAAAGGCGGCTATATTTTCGGTAAAGACGATACGGACGGAACGGACATCGGCCTCAATAGCGAGGGGGCGATCGAAGGGATCAAGTATTACCAAAGCTTGAAAAAGATTTTTCCGCTCAAAACGACGGATTTGACCTTTGATATTCAAGGCGAATTGTTCGCGACGGGCAAGCTTGCGATGACAATCGACGGTCCGTGGTCCATAGGTTCGTACAAAGGAAAAGTAGATTTCGGCATCGCACCGTTGCCTGCATTCCCGGATGGCGCACCTGCGCTGTCACTGTCCGGAGTAAGATCGTTCTATGTAAATTCCTACACGCAGTATCCAAACGCGGCTAAGCTCTTTGCGAATTTCCTGACTTCCAAAGAAAACGCGCTTAAAGATTTCCAATTGGCCAATATCATTCCCGCGAATAAAGAAGCGAATGAAGATCCCTTGATCAAGAACGATCCGATTCTGAGCGGCATCGTGGAACAATTCAAAAATTCCAAGCCGATGCCTTCGATTCCGGAGATGAACAGCCTTTACGCTCCGACGGATGCCGCATGGACGTCGATCTGGGATTCGCAGGCGGATGTTAAAGAGACGATGGATAAAGCCGTTCAAACGGCAAAGGATTTAATCAATTCGACTGCAGCGCAGTAAATTAGCTATTGTCCGAAGACATCCGGAGCTTACCGGATGTCTTCGGAGGGAGGAGCTTCGGATCACATGACCAAACATACCCCTCACGCGACGCTGCTGTCCATATTGTTCATGGGTCTAGGGCAATGGTACAATCGCCAGTTTGTGAAAGGCATGTTGTTCGCATTAGTCGAAATCGGCGGAATTTATTGGATTGTGACGCGATTGGCGACATCGGTTAAAGGCTTGATAACTTTAGGAGACACCCCCAGAGGGATGGTAAAGATCGGCAAGGAATTCAAGCCGGTGGAGGGAGACCATTCCATCTTCATGATGGTAGAAGGATTGATCGCGTTAATCTTCGTCTTGTTGCTGCTATTTGTTTATTTTCTGTGCGTTCGCGATGCCCGACTAACGGCGTTGAATCGGGAAAAGGGAATCGAGCCTCCTTCATTCAGAATCAGCTGGAGCAACATGGCGAATCGCAATTTTCCTTATTTTATCCTCGCTATACCGATCATGGCGGCGGTGCTGTTTACGGTCATGCCGATCGTCTTTACAGTGTTGGTCGCGTTTACCGATTTCGCAGCTCCCAATCTGCCTCCCGCGAAACTTGTCAATTGGGTAGGCTTGGATGTTTTCGAAAATCTAGTCAACCTAGGATCGTGGAGCAAAACGTTAATCGGGGTTGCGGCATGGACCGTGTTCTGGTCAGTCGCAGCTACGCTTACGACTTATATGCTAGGGACGATTGTCGCAGTACTTATTCATCAAAAAGGAATCCGGTTGAAGACGTTCTGGCGAACGATACTCGTTATTCCTTTCGCAGTGCCGAATTTGGTATCGCTGCTCGTGTTTAGGAATTTATTGAACGAACAGTTCGGTCCGATCAACCAGTATCTGGAGCTTCTCGGACTGAGCGGAATTCCTTGGCTCAACGATCCGACGTGGGCTAGAATCACGGTCATTGCCGTAAATTTATGGTTAGGTTTTCCGTTGATTATGATTTTGGTGTCCGGGATTCTGACGACGATCTCCAAGGATCTTTACGAAGCTGCCGAAGTCGACGGAGCATCGCGCTTCTTCATATTTCGGGTCATTACGTTCCCGCTTGTGCTGTTCTCGACGGCTCCGATCTTAATCACGCAGTTTGCCAGCAACTTCAATAACTTTAACGTTATTTTCTTGTTAACGAACGGAAATCCCGTCATGCCCGACTACATCTACGCCGGCGGAACCGATTTGCTTGTTACCTGGCTCTATAAGTTGACATTGACGAATAATCAATATAACTTCGCCTCGGTGCTTAGCATTCTCGTCTTTATTTTCATCGCAACCATCTCGATTATTAACTATCGCAAAACCCAATCCTTCAAAGAGGAGGATTTGATCCAATGAAGCCAAGACACTTCATCACGTACATCGTTCTTATTTTGTTGACCGTATCCATCGTGTATCCGGCTCTCTGGATCGTGATGTCTTCCTTGAAGGAAGGGAATAGCTTGTACAGCGAGACGTTGATCCCGAAGAAATTTACGTTCGCGCATTACAAAGAACTGTTTACAAGCACCCGGTATCAATATGCTCAGTGGTACATGAACACGATTAAGGTCGCGGTGATCTCGGCGATTCTCGGAACGCTTATGACCCTGCTGGGGTCGTACGCGATGGCCAGGTTTCGTTTTGTTGGCCGGAAGTTCGGATTGACCGGAATGCTTGTCCTGAATATGTTCCCGAGCTTCATGTCGCTTGTGGCCATTTATATTTTGATGCTTCAGTTCAATTTGCTGAATTCGCATTGGGCATTGATTCTCGTCTACAGCTCAGGCGCATTCATTAGCAACGTATTCGTGGCTAAAGGATTTTACGATACGATTCCCAGAAGCTTGGAGGAAGCTGCGCGTATAGACGGCGCCTCAAACTGGAAAGTATTTACAAGCGTTATGGTTCCTCTATCCAAACCGATGCTAACTTACGTTAGTCTCGTCATTTTCAACGGTGCTTGGGTAGACTTTATTTTCGCAAGATTGATCTTGAGGACGGAGGACAAATCGACGCTTGCCGTCGGACTGTACAATATCGTTAACCAACAGACATCGACCGATTTTACTTTTTTTGCAGCAGGCGCGGTATTGCTGGCCATTCCGGTCCTCGTCCTGTTTATCTGGCTGCAGCGCTTCCTCGTTGAAGGACTAACCTCGGGAGCGTCCAAAGGATAAATCTATTTTGCCTCAAGGAGACTATCGCATCATGCAAAGGGAATCTATCTATCATATTAACGATATTCCATATCTCTTCACAATTGGCAAGCACGAAGTGAAGATACGTATACGAGCCAAGAGAGGAGATGTCCGTCATTGCGCGCTGCTTCATTCTGATCGGTACAAATCACCGGGCAACGGGGAAGCCGTCAAACTTGAGCTTACGGCTACAACCGAACTCCACGATTATTTCGAAGGCGTCGTCTATTCGGCGACCAAGCGGCTTCGATATCAATTTCTCCTGACGGGATTCGACGGATCTCAGGCGTGGTGCGGAGAATACGGAGTGTCGGACAACCGCCAAGCGGCCGGATATTTTCATTGCGCTTCCGTCTTGGCGGCGTACGAAGTCGGTCCGCCGACATGGGTTCGAAATGCGATTGTATACCAAATTTTCCCTGAGAGGTTCGCGAATGGAAATCCGGCTATCAATCCTGCGGGGGTCAGAAGCTGGACTTCATCTGAAGAGCCGAAGAGCGACAGCTTCTATGGGGGGGATCTTCAAGGCTTATTCGACAAACTGCCGTATCTTCACGATCTGGGCGTTAATGTTCTGTATCTAACCCCTATTTTCGAATCGCCGTCTCATCACAAGTACGATACTTCCGACTATTATTCGATCGATTCGCATTTTGGGCAACTTGCGGACATAAGAAGAGTTGTAGACAAGGCTCATGCGCTTAACATGAAGGTCGTGCTCGATGCAGTGTTTAATCATTCCGGCGATCGGTTCTTTGCTTTCCAGGACGTCATGAAGAACGGCGCGGATTCGAAATATAAGGACTGGTTTTTTATCGACCGTTATCCGGTCGTCCAAAGCCCCGAGCCAAGCTATGAATCGTTTGGCATTCTTTCTCCTTCTATGCCGAAGCTGAATACGAGCCATCCGGAAGTCGTTCAATATATGCTGGACGTAGCAAAATACTGGATTTCCGAGATTGGAATCGACGGTTGGAGGCTCGATGTGGCCAATGAGATCGACCATAGCTTTTGGCGGCGCTTGCGGCAAGAAGTCAAAGCGATCGACCGCGAGCTGCTCCTGGTAGGAGAAATCATGCACCAATCCGGGCCATGGCTGAGGGGCGATCAGTTCGATGGCGTCATGAATTACTTGCTGCGAGATGTTCTGATTGGTTTTTTTGCGGAGCAGAGAATAACGGCGCGCGCTTTCGCAGAACAACTCGAAGCGATCCGCATGCATTATACGGATTCGGCGAATTCGGCGATGTTTAACCTGATCGGCAGCCACGATACCGAGCGATTCCTTACGGCTTGCGCCCGAAGCGTCTGGGGGTGGCAGGATAAGCAGGAGATCGCGCGGCTTAAACTCGCGGCGTTATTCCAGTTGACTTATACAGGCATGCCGATGATCTATTATGGCGATGAGGTAGGCATGACAGGCGGCGAAGATCCGGCATGCCGTAAACCGATGGTGTGGGAGGAGGAGAAACAGAATAAGAGCATTCATTCCCACTATAAGCAGTTAATCGCACTAAGAAAGGAACATCCGGCGCTGCGCGAAGGCGGGTTTCAAATGTGGTTTGTCGAGGAAGCGGACAATGCGTTAGGATATGTTCGTGTTCTCCCGGATCAAAGGATAGGAATCGTGCTGAACAATAGCCCGAACGAACGCACATTAAAGCTGGATGCCCCGAAAGGGAGCGAAGCGCACAAGGTCGTTCCCGTATTCGGTTCACAGGCTTGGGAATGGAGCAACGGGCAAGGAAAGTGCACATTGCCGCCGTACGGCGCATCCATTGTGTTATTTTCCCTCAAGGCCTATTAGTTGTGTGCCGCGCGGCAATTTACCGTTCCCGTCTTGTCCACACCCTCATATGCTGAATTATCAACTTGCAATTATGAGGGGGGAACGGTACGTGCAACTGTACGCGGGAACGGTTTGCGCTTTGTTGGGGGCGGCGGTCACCTTTTCGTTCGGGATATGGAACGAGTCGCTTACTTTTTTGCTGATTTTAATGGCCGTAGACTATTTTACCGGCGTGGCGGCTTCGATCAAGGAAGGCAGCGGGCTGAACAGCAGCGTCGGCTTCTGGGGGTTGTTCAAGAAAGGCCTTATTTTACTCGTTATGATGATTACGCACCGGCTTGACCTATTGCTGGGCGCGGATATGATCATGGGCGGGGCTGTATTTTTTTATATCGCGAACGAATTGCTGTCCATCATCGAAAATTACGGACGTTTGGGTCTCCCGCTCCCCGACAGGCTTAAACGTATCGTTCAAGTGCTGCGCGACCGGGCCGGCAACTAAAAATGCGATTCTCAACGAAAGGGGCTAGGGAGAGGGCTCCTTTTTTCTTGCCTTTCTGGGGACTATAATGGATGAGTAATCCCATTTCGCCAGGGAGGTTGGTTCAGGATGAGATTGGAAAGCGGGACGAGCGTCATTATGCGGGTCGAGATGGACAAGCAGGCGGTGACGTTCGGGGAACTCGTGTCCTTGATCGGCCAGCAAGGGGGAGACATCGTTGCGATCGACGTCATTCAACCCGGAAGGAAGACGGAAATACGGGATTTAACGGTCAGCGTCGCCGAGCCGTCCGTCATCGGCTCGCTCTCGGATGCCGTCAAGGCGATGAAAGGAATTCATCTGGTCAACGTCTCCGACCGGACGTTCCTGCTGCATCTCGGAGGGAAAATACAAGTTCGTTCGAAAGTTCCGATTAAAAATCGCGACGATCTGTCTCGGGTCTACACGCCCGGAGTGGCTAACGTCTGCCTAGCCATTCGGGACGATGTGAACAAATCCCATTCGTTGACTATTCGCCGCAATACGGTTGCCGTCGTGTCGGACGGGACGGCCGTTCTTGGCTTGGGGGATATCGGGCCGCACGCGGCGATGCCCGTCATGGAAGGGAAAGCGATGCTGTTCAAAGAGCTGGCCGGCGTGGACGCGTTCCCGATCTGCCTGGACACGAAGGATACGGAAGAGATAATCGCTATCGTGAAGGCGCTCGCACCGACGTTCGGCGGCATCAATCTGGAAGACATTTCTTCGCCGAGATGTTTCGAGATCGAACGCAGGCTGAAGGAGGAGCTGGACATTCCGGTATTCCACGACGACCAGCACGGGACGGCGGTCGTTCTGCTTGCAGGCTTAATTAACGCGCTGAAGATCGTCGACAAGAGCATTTCCGACATTAAAGTCGTCGTCTGCGGCGTGGGCGCCGCCGGCTTCGCTTGCTCCCGCATGCTGCTGGCGGCCGGCGTCTCGCGACTGATTGGAGTCGACAAGTGCGGCGCCATCCATAGGGACGAGCGCTACGACAACGAAGCGTGGAACGAATTCGCCCGACTGACGAATCCCGACAACGAGAAAGGCAGCTTGTCCGAGGTCATCGCGGGGGCGGACGTATTTATCGGTTTGTCGCGGCCGAAGCTGCTCAGCAACGCGGACGTGCGAAGCATGAACGCCGATCCGATCGTATTCGCGATGGCCAATCCCGATCCGGAAATTACGCCCGACGAGGCGGGAGATGCCGTGCGAGTGTTCGCGACAGGCCGCTCCGACTATCCGAACCAACTGAACAACGTGCTCGCCTTCCCGGGAATATTCCGCGGCGCATTGGACGCCAGAGCGAGAACGATCAGCGAATCGATGAAGCTCGCCGCCGCCCACGCGATTGCCTCGATCGTGACGCCGGAGGAGCTTAACGAGGAGTATATCATCCCAAGCGTGTTCAATGATAAAGTCGTGCCCGCCGTGAGACGCGCCGTTGTTCAGGAGGCGATCGGCTCGGGGGTCGCCCGCAAGGTCCCGAGCGACTTCCGAAATCTCGACTGAAGAAGGCATTACATGCCGTAATAGCGCCCAATTTCGGTTTGTTCATGAATTTGTCATAAGTTTTGACGGAAGTTTTGTGACAAATACTTGAGTTCAATCGCGGGTTTTAGGTAGAATATGAGGTAGACATTTTGTAGGAAGCAGGGGAGCAGACAATGCACAAATGGATCATGTCCGCATTGGTGACGATCGCGTGCGCAATGGGAGTTTACTTGCTGGCGACCGCGCTGCCGGAGAGACCGAAAGAGGAAACTTTGGCGGAAGGCCAGGAAATGCTCAGAATCAAGGCGACGAATTTCGAATTCGACCAAGCGGAGTACAAAGTTAAAGCCGGAACCAACTACAAAGTGAAATACTCCAATACGCTTGGCAATCACGGCGTTGAGTTCGTCGGGCTCGGCCTTGAGCTGAACAAGGACAATCCGGAAACCGAAGTGACTTTCGACAAGCCTGGCACTTACGAGATGCACTGCTCGATTATGTGCGGTCAGGGTCACTCTACGATGATTTCCAAACTGATCGTCGAATAGAAAAGGAAAGGAGCCGCCAGGCTCCTTTTTTCCGACTCAGGCACGGCTTCTTGCCCTTTCGCGTGTGCGCGAGAGGCCGAGATCGGTTAAATATCCGATTAAAGCCCAGCTAAGCACAGTAAGCGCGTACATCAGCCATACGTTGACGCTGTGAAGATCGGCGAACAGCTCGACGAACCACATCGGGACGCTGAACATCATCAGGAACAGGTTGTGGGGATCGTAGCCGGTAACGTTGAACAGGCAAAGCGCAAGTCCGATGAGCGTACATATTGCGGTAGCGGGATAGCGCATATTGCGTGCATGCTCCCTTCGTCTTTTAGGACTAGTATGCGCGAAGCACTATTTCCTCATGATAAGAAAGGAATGGGAAAACAATGATTACTCATATTGTAATGTTTAAGTTGAAGGATCGCAGCCCGGAGAGCGTCGAACGCACTGCTCAAGTGCTGCGCGATATGGAGGGCAAAATCGAGGAGCTTCGTTATTTGGAGGTTGGCAAGGACGTGCTGCATACCGACCGTTCTTACGATATCGCTCTGGTAACGAAATTCGATTCGCTCGAAGCGCTTAATGCTTATCAAGTACATCCCGTGCACCAAAAAGTAATCGAGCATATGACAGAGGTTCGCGAAGCCTCGGTTGCGGTCGATTATGAGAGCTAATCTCGGATTGACGCTTGCGGAGAAAAGCGCGTCAGACATGCGGGACGTATACGAGATGGGGACCTACGTAGTGGTCATTCTCGTCAGCGCGTTGATTATGATCATCTGGTTAAAGCGCAGAGGGCGCGCCAAGAAGAAATGACGGGAGGGCTTCGCAAATGTATGACGTTAACGTAACCTTCATTCGCAGCCGACTTGCCTGTCTTCCGGAGCTGGCGCAGGCGCTGTCCGCGGCGACTGTGGCATGGACCGGAGCGCTGCTCGAAGGGCTGGCTCAGGAACGAGCGCTTCATCTGGCGGCCGAAATCGCGACGGATGTCGGACACGCCTTGATCGACGGCTTCATTATGAGAGACGCGAGCAGTTACGAGGATATTATCGATATCATTTCCGAGGAGGGCGTCGTCACGAAGGAAGTGGCGGAGCCGCTGCGCAATCTCGTTCTGCTTCGCAAAGCGCTTGTGCAGGAATACGACAGCTGGCCGCGCAAGGAGCTTCATCCGCTTACTTCGGAGCTCCCTAGAGTGCTGATGGGCTTTTCCGATCAAGTCGAGTCCTATTTGGCAAAAGAGTTAATTTGAAGAGTTTAATGCACCGGGCTCGTTTATCGGTCTATTTTAATCTCTACAGCTATGTATAGTCTCGGTTAAGTAAAGCTCTGCCGCTCCGCGCGGTATGGGCTTTTTTTCTATTTTCGTATCCCGTACGAATATTTATGCCCGTCCGCTGTGTCGGGACAAACCGCTGCTGCTTATATTGTATTAACCGCATGGGCATTCGCCCGGGATCGCGGCGGACGGGAGGAAATCGGATGGCGTGGCAGGCGGCGGGTTACGCAATTGCAGTTGCGGCGGTTGTGGTCGCCATGGCGATCGTATTGTCGCTGGCGTCGTTATCGAGAGCTATCAGGCGGCTTGAACGAACGGCGGAGGCTGTTAGCAAGGATGCGACGACGGTTTTGCGGCGTTGCGACCATCTGGCGGAAGAAATCGAAGCGACGCTTGCTATGTCCAGGAAAAGCTTGGAAGATTTCGCCTGGCTCGCGGAAGGAGCGCGCGCGATGGGGGAGGCCGTTCATTCCGCGGCAAAGACGACAGCGCGCTTGACTGAGCTGTATCGCGATTGTCTATCCGCGCCTTTCCAGTCCGCCTCCGGCGATAGCGATGCCGGAGAGAAGACGGAGCTGTCAAATCTGGCCCGAACGCTTTGGTCGATGTGGAAGAGCCGAGGGCGAGCATCGTCCTCCGAACGACGCGACCCGTCAGCGAATGCGGAACAATCAGAAGGAGAGTGAGAAGGATGGCAGAGAAAAAAGCCGTAAAATCGTTTCTGTGGGGTGCGTTGACGGGCGCCATTACGGGCGCGGCAGCCGCACTGCTATTCGCTCCGAAATCGGGGCGCGAGCTTCGCGGAGATATTGCGGATACGGCGCAAAAGGTCGGCGAGAAAACGGCTGAGATCAGCCGTCAAGCCGGTTCGGCCGTACAGACGTTGGCGAAGCGTACGTCAGGCCTCATTACGGACATTCGTTCCCGCAGAAGCCAGGAAGCTGCAGAAGCCGTTTCAACAGACGAGAAGGAAGAAGAAGCGGCCGCTTTGTAACTTGCGCTATCGCAATCGCCCAAATCCTTGTACAGTCAAGACCGCCCGCTCCCGCTGGGCGGTTCTTTGCCGTAGACAGAGGGAACCAAATGTTCTTCGTCCTCATAATGTAATTTGTAGCGACCTCCACAACAATGAAGAAAGCGGTGTTTCTGTGCAGCAACCGATCGCTGTTCTTGACTCCGGAGTCGGGGGGCTGACCGTCGTCAAAGAGGTGATGCGGCAGCTTCCGTGTGAGCAAATTTTGTATTTCGGCGACACCGCGAGAGCTCCTTACGGACCTAGGGCAGCGGAAGAGGTCGCCCGGTTTACGCGCGAGATCGTCGACTATCTCATTCAATTCAAGCCGAAAATGATCGTGATTGCCTGCAACACAGCGACCGCTGTAGCGCTGGAGGATATTCGAAGCCGAGTGGAGGTTCCGGTCATCGGCGTAATCAATCCCGGCGCGCGAGCGGCGTTCCGACGCACGAGGTCGGGAGTGGTCGGCGTCATCGGCACGGAAGGAACGGTGAGAAGCGGAGCTTATGAAACTGCGCTTAAGCAGCTGTCATCCCGAATTGAAACCGTTAGCCTCGCTTGTCCTTCGTTCGTTACGCTAGTAGAGGAAGGCAACTTTCGATCGGCTCGCGCACAGGAAATTGTTGCGGAGACTTTGTCGCCTCTTCGCGCTCCGGGGATGGACTGTTTGATTCTTGGCTGTACGCACTACCCTTTTCTAGCGGACAGCATTTCCCAAGCAATGGGGCCGGAAGTCGTTCTGATCAATTCTGCGGAGGAAACCGCCAGAGAAATTCACGAGGTTCTTGAACGAAGCAACGCCCTTGCCGTTGAAGGCGAAACGTCGGTTCACAGGTTTTTCTGCAGCGGCGAGCCTGTGAGGTTTAGGGAAATTGCGCAGATTTGGTTGGGCGAGCAAATTCGACTGATGCCCGTCATATGGCAATTTCTCGCCTTAGCCGGCCGGCCCGGCCATTCATAAGTCGGATTATCCGCGCATACATGATTACCATCTCGATAAATACGGGAGGGATCGTCATGAGGAGCTATCCGGCAGACGCCAATTATGGGCCGGAACAACTGAAAGGGGATTTGGAAGCTCTAACCCGGCAACATTCGTTTGTCGTCGCGGGATCGATCGGCAGCAGCGCGCTGGGCCGATCGATTCCGTTTTTTAGGCTGGGAACGGGGCCGTTTCGCTGGCATTTCAACGGCGCTTGTCACGCGAACGAATGGATTACGTCCTTATTGCTGATGAAATTCGCCAAAGACTACGCCGATAGCTATGCGAGCGGCGCTTCGTTCTGGGGCAAGTCGGCGAACGAGCTGTTTGCCAGATGCAGCTTGTGGATCGTTCCGATGCTTAACCCTGACGGGGTGGAGCTTGTCCAGGAAGGCATAACGGAGGAGCATCCGTTCTATTCCGAGCTGCTGCAATGGAACCGGGGTTCGGGACGGTTTCACCGATGGAAGGCGAACGCTCGCGGCGTCGATCTGAACGATCAGTTTCCTGCGTTCTGGGAAGAAGAGCGAGACCGGCGCGCGATGCCCGGTCCCGGCCCCCGCGATTATTCCGGGAAGAAGCCGCTGAGCGAGCCGGAGGCTGCGGCATTGGTCGAATTCACCGAACAACACGATTTCCACGCGGTTCTCTCGCTGCATACGCAGGGCGAGGAGATTTACTGGAACTATCGGGGAGGAGAGCCTAAGGAGTCGCGGGAATGGGCCGATCGGATGGCGAAGGCTGCGGGCTACCGCCCCGTCTATTTGGAAGGAAGCGACGCGGGGTATAAGGATTGGTTTATCGACCGGTTCGGGCGACCGGGCTTTACGGTCGAAGCCGGCTGGGGACACAACCCGCTGCCTGCCGAGACGGCCGAAGAGCTGTACGATGACATCGCTCGGCTGCTGGCGGAAGCGCTGGATTGCGCGCCGCTTGACTGACGGAGACGCCAATCGGTTACAATGAGAGAAAGCTTCGTACACAGGAAGGGGCGTTCTCTCGTGGCTCGCAAATCCGGTCTTACGTTATGGCTGCGCATTCCCGGACGGGTGTGGAGAATATTGCGTTCGAGCAGGGTAGCGCTTAAGGATAAGCTAATCTTTATCATTCCGGTGTTGCTGTACTGGGTGCTGCCGGACTTCATGCCGATGCTCCCGATCGACGATGCGGCGTTCACCGCAGTTGCCGCGATAGGGTATGCGAAGGCGATGGAGCGCAAATACGGTCTGTGAGCTCGACTAGGGCTAATCGCAGAGTTGTTTGAGATAATCAATATATAAGCAAGGAATAGGTATCTCCTGGAGACCTAATCATGACCCACAACGTTTCTAATTTATGGGATATTAAACTTTTACGACGGATCTATTTGCACACATGAGCTTACGCGGGAAGTTAGTCGGAAATTCGTACAACGCAGCTCGAACCAGGCTTCAACGGCGGACGTTTGTAGGAAAAACCGCACAAAGCAACTCGTCTCAGACTTAAACGGCGGACGTTTGTAGGAAAAACCGCACAAAGCAACTCGGCTCAGACTCAAACGACGGACGTTTGTAGGGAAAATCGTATAAATCAACCAAGATCAGGGATTGTATGCCTTTAAAGCGACTTCGATAATTATACGAATAACTTCTGGGAGTTATCTGGAAGTGTTGTGGGTCCGGAGTAGCCCGTAGACTGCCTCATACGCTCCTGAAATCACCTTTTAACGGGTTTGCTTATTCAAATTTCAGGAGCGTATAGCATCGGAGGGAGGTACATACTCCTTGCGCCTTTATCATCGATTATCTTTTAGCGCAATTATGTAACGCTTATGGGATAGCTCCTTGTTTTCCGCAAATAAACTCATTACAATAGAACGGAGAAACCGACGGGAGTGAAGATGAAATGAACTGCAAAATTACACGCAATGCGGCAAAAGTGCTGCGCCTGGAACTGGACAAGCCCGAGAACGCCGAACTGACTCTTAAAGTATTCGTTACGCACAGCCATGGGGACCATGCGCATTACGGTATGGATTTGGCCAAGCCGACTGAGCAGGACGAGGTCGTGACGACGGATAAAGACATCGATGTTATTCTGACCAAGGACGATTCCTTCCTCGACGGCGTGAAGATCGATTATCTTTATTTTCCGCAAGAAGGATTCGTCATTACGAATCCGAGCAAGGGGAACCATGGAGACCACTGATTATAATCGCGTCGCTTCCCGGAACGATATCCGGATTTGCGACAAATGCAAGCATATCCGGGTAAAGTCTATGCTGCCCAAGCTGCAGAAGATGGCCCCTGGGACCGAAATCAAGGTGGCGTGCAAGTCTTATTGCGGGCCTTGCGCCCGTAAAGCCTTCGTTTTTATTAACGGCCGCTATGTAACGGCTCCAACGGAAGACGAAGCGATCGACATCGCCAGCAAGTATGTCAAATGAGGATGTTCGCAACGAACAAGGCCATCCGACGATTCTCCGAAAGGAATCGCGGATGGCCTTGTTCTGTTTGTCGTTTTAGAAATTGCCGTCTTCTTCGCGGAACAGCGAAATCAAATCGTTCTCAATCGTAAGATCGGAAGCGTTCAAATCTTTTTTCGCGGCTTCGGCTCCTTCGACGCAGGCGGCGACATCGGTTTCAGCCGCTTCTCCCCCCTCAAGGGAATAGCACTTGCCATTCTCGATCAAACCGTCCGCATTCGGCACGAAGTACACTCGGCCGTCGGTAAAGCCGCCGTTGCGGAAGACGACGGATTTCTGAGCTTGAGATAACATGCTGACTCCCATGAAGTAACGATCATCCGTCGGGATGCCAAGCAAGTGCATTAGAGTAGGCGTCGTATCGATCTGTCCAACCGCCTTCTCGATGACGCCGGCATGCTCATCACCCGGAAGATGAATGAAGAACGGTACTTGCCGAACGATTCGATCCTTATCCAGCTCGGAAATCGGGTTTCCCAACAGCTTCTCGTATAAATTCCAATCATAGACGGAATTGTCGTGATCCCCGTAAAACATAACAATGGTATTGTCCCATAGGCCCTCATCCTGCAAATCGCTAACGAGCTTTCCGACCGCAGCGTCCACATAGTGCGCTGCCTGGACGTAGTCTCCCATGATCGTACCGTCCAGCTCGCCTGTTTTCAACTCCTGATTGACAGAAGGCAGTTTAAACGGATGGTGGCTGGAGAGCGTAATGGACAGGGCGTAAAAAGGCGATTGTCCGCGTTCCTTCAACTGCTCGACCGTTTGATGGAAGAAGGACTCGTCTCCGAGCGACCAGCCGATCGGCTCATCGATTCGATAATCTTTAAGGTTGTAGAACTGATCGTAGTTCATGTTGTGGTACATATTGTTGCGGTTCCAGAAGCTTCCATCGTAAGCGTGATGGACCGTCGCCCCGTAGCCCTTGCTTTTCAGTATGCCCGGCGCGCAATCGAACTCGTTGCCCGCAAACCGAATGAACACGGAGCCGGTGGGCAACGGATGCATCGAACAACTGGTCAGGAAGTCCGCGTCGGAGGTTCTGCCTTGCGCCGTCTGATGATAGAAGTTCGGGAAATAAATACTCTGTCCGATCAGGCGGTTCAAGTTAGGCGTAATTTCCTCTCCTCCGATCGATTGCCCGATGACAAACGTTTGGAAAGCTTCCGCCTGAATAATCAGCACGTTCTTGCCTGCATACTGTCCGAATAATGACTCGGACTCCGCCTGTTTTTGCAGCTGACGTCTGTCCGCAAACCAGTTTTTCGTCTCCAGGATTTGTTCCTCGGACAGCTTAGCGCCGAACCAATGCTCATTGGCATAACGATAGGCGTCATAGCCGTGAAAACCAAGCAGTCCCGTCACATTGTAGATCGGCACGTTCCACCAGTTTCCGACGAACAGGCCGCGAGCCCAGCCATTCTTCTGTTCTTCAACGGGATAGTAGACGAGCGCCCATCCGACGACGAACACAAGCGAGGCTGGCAGCAGTTTGCGCCAGAGGAAACCGATCCGAGATCGGGAGAACTGCGGAGTCCGCTGTTTAGCAAGCGCCCGCTTGGCGGAATTCTTCCATAATATCCACCCGGCCAGAACGAAGGCGAACGGGAGATCAACGAAGTAAATCCAGTCTCCCGGACGCATCAGACTCCAGATGCTGTCTTGCAGCTCGCCCACTTGGCCGGCTTGTAGCAGCACCGGGACGGAGATGAAGTCCTTGAAATAACGGAAATAAATTAGATCTGCGAAAATTAAGAACGACAAGGCAAGATCCAAGACGGCTAGGGACACCGCTCTTGCTCTTACCCCCTGGAAAATCGTCCAGAAGGAGACGAGCAGCGTCGCTCCGAGATTAACCGCCCACTTCCAATAATTCATTCCGCCGACATTGAATTGGTGATCCAATTCGTTTAACTTATATAGTATCGACGCCACAAGCAGTGCGATCCCCCAGATCGGCCACGTACCTAGCGCGCTCCAGCTCCGGCTCAGCCATACTCCGGCGAAGGATCGCATTTTTGACAGCATAATCAACTTCCTTTCCGGCATTCGGCAAGCGCTGTATCCAACCTCTAATGCCGCCTTGCCGCCGTATAATGATTTCTCATGAAACATAAGCAAAGTTTAGTATAGCTCTTCTGCCAAGGAATTTACAAACTTTGTGTAAAAACACGCGCTTAAAAGCGTAAATCGGCTGTAAAGCCGAGGATAACAGGATGGAGGAATAAAAGATGGATAGGACACCTGAATCTTATTTCGACGCACTTTATGAAACGGACGCTGATCTCGAAAGGGTTGCCGAGCGCTTGCGCGAGGCGGGGATGCGGGATATTTCCGTAGCTGCAGGCTACGGGCGGCTGTTGACGCTTCTGGTGTCGGCTTCAGGAGCGGTAAATGCGCTTGAAATCGGCGCCCTCGGCGGATATAGCGGCATATGTCTGGCTCGCGGACTGCCTGCGAAAGGCAAGCTTGTCTCGCTGGAATTACAAAGCGAATATGCCGAGCTGGCAAAGGCTAACTTGACGGCGGCGGGCCATGGAGACAAGGTGGAATATCTCGTCGGGGAAGCGGCGGCAAATCTTCGGCAATTGAAGGAAAGCGGCGCGTCGTTTGATTTTTTCTTCATTGATGCAGATAAGGAAAATTACCCGCTTTATTTGGAAGCTTGTTTGGAATTGGCAAATCCGGGAGCGATCATTGCGGCCGATAATACGCTGCTTAGAGGGAAAACGATCGATCCGGCGAAGCAGGGTCCGTCGGTTCAAGCGCTTCGCCAATTTAACCTGACGATTGCGCGAGATGCGCGTTTGCAAGGGGTACATTTGCCGGCATATGACGGTTTAGCGCTAGCACGCGTGAAAGCGGGAGCGGATTAATAGGCAAATGTGATTTTGATGCGGAAAGGGCTCTGTTTACAGATGTATAATCAATTAATGAGCAAATCCTTTAATTTAATTAGTATTTTACCAAAGAAATGCCCAAATCTATAATATTAATTCAACTATTTACCACTTTTATGAACAATTTTTCACACATGGGTATTGCCGATTTACATTGATATCAATGCTGATGAATGTTTATACAAGCTGGTAAATGTTTAATCATATATGTAAGCGTTTTCTGTCATGAATGTGTTAGGTAACCTTACATAAAGCTACTCAGAGGCCCATCGTTCCATAAACTCTCATTGCAGAATACGAACATTTCATAGTAAGATGTCTTTTGTTCCAGAAGATTCATCAGCATTTGAACTCAGCATTCATATGCGAAAGGAGTTGACTGGAATATTGCTCTGCGAATTTTGCTGAAGATTTGCAGAGATCTAGGGCGCATAGAAACGAAGCGCTCCAGAGAAGATACTCAATAAAACGGGGAGGCAATAATGATGAAGTATCAAAAGGTTTTATCGACTGCAATGGCAGTTACGCTTGCCGGTTCGCTTCTAGCGGCTTGCAGCGACAACAAAGACAAGAACACGGCTTCGCCGTCCGCCAGCGCGGGCAACTCGCCTGCGGAAAGCCAGGCGTCTCAGGAGAACAAAACTCCGCAAGAATTCCGTTTTACACTGGCAAGTGAACCGCCAAGCTTGGATCCTGCTCTCATGACCGACGCTCAATCGTCGATCGTTGCGTCCGGCCTGTACGACGGCCTGACTCGTCTGAATCCGGAAGGCGTTCCGGAGCCGGCGATCGCCAAAGAGTGGACGGTGTCCGATGACGGCAAAACGTACACGTTTAAGCTTCGCGACGACGCGAAGTGGAGCAACGGGGATCCGGTTACTGCAAATGACTTCGAATATTCCTGGAAGCGCGCTTTGAATCCTGAAACAGCTTCCGAATACGCATACATGCTGTTCTACCTTGAGAATGGCGAGAAGTACAACTCCGAGCAAGCTACGGAAGACGAAGTCGGCGTCAAGGCGCTTGACGCGACGACTCTGGAAGTTAAACTTGCTTCGGCTACGCCTTATTTCAATAGCTTGATCGCTCACTACACGTACTGGCCGGTTCATCCGGCTTCCGTAGACGGCAAGCCAGAGTGGGCTGCCGACGCTAAGACGATCGTATCCAACGGACCTTTCCTGCTGAAGGATTGGGCGCACGGCGACAAGCTTGTTCTGACGAAAAACCCTGACTACTACAACAAAGACAAAGTAAACTTCGATACGGTAACGATCTCTCTTGTTGAGAGCGAGTCCACTGTATTCAGCATGTTCCAAACCGACAAAATCGACTGGATCGGCGCTCAAGCAGGCTCCGTACCGACCGATCAAGTTCCGCAGCTTGTGGCTGACAAAAAAGCGACAATCAAAGAAATAGCGTCGACGTATTACTATCTGTTCAACACGAAGCAAAAGCCGTTTGACAATGTCAAAGTTCGTAAAGCATTCGCAATGTCGATCGATCGTCAAGCCATCATCGACAACGTGGCTAAAGCGAACCAAACGCCGGCATTCGCTCTGATTCCGCCGAGCATCAACGGTCTGGACGGCAAAAGCTTCCGCGAAATGTATCCGGATAGCGGCTACTTCTCGGAAAACATTGAGGAAGCGAAAAAGCTGCTTGCTGAAGGTCTAGCGGAAGAGGGTCTCGATAAATTCCCTGAAACGACGCTTCTGTACAATACGAGCGAGGGTCACAAAGCGATTGCGGAAGCGATTGTGGATATGTGGCGCAAAAACCTCAATGTCGAGGTTAAGCTGTCGAATCAAGAATGGGCTACATTCCTGGAAACAAGAGACGCTGGCCAATTTGGTCTGGCTCGTTCCGGATGGGGCGCAGACTTCAACCATGCGATCAACTTCTCGTATGACCTGATTCACCCTAAATCTTTGAACAATGACGGCCAATACGAAAACGCGGAAGTCGGCAAGGCGCTCGACGATGCAATCGTCGCAGCCGAGGAGAAGGATCGCGTAGATCTGATCGCGAAAGCGGAAAAAATCGCAATCGCGGACGATATGGCAGTACTGCCAATCTACTACTACACGACGGTTACGATGCTGAAGCCTGGCTTTGAAGACGTCGTCTCCGATTATGCAGGTCACTTGGACTGGGCATTCGGTAAGAAAAATTAATCGATTGCGTGTGCAACATTAAATGTCCATGACTGGAAGGGTATATATAGCGTCCCTATATATACCCTTTCGGTTGCATAATAAAGGGAGAACGGGCGGGTGAAGAAAGCTTGATTCGTTATATCGCGAAAAAAATCGTGTTTATGCTACTGTCGTTGTATTTCCTGGTCACGGCCACGTTCGTTCTAATGAATGCCGTGCCAGGAAGTCCGCTGAAGGCGGAAAAAGCAACCAGCGCGACCATCCAGAAAAACTTGGAAGCGTATTACGGCTTGGACAAGCCGCTAATCGTCCAATATGGCGTTTATTTGAAAAATCTCGTTCAGGGCGACCTGGGCATTTCTATGAAGAAGAAGTTTCAAGCAGTAGACAAAATCATTAAAGAATCTTTTCCGTATTCGCTTAAGCTTGGTTTAGTATCTGTAGTTACATCCGTTGTGGCTGGATGCGTGCTTGGCATTCTTGCCGCGATGTATCATCGAAAATTTCTCGATAATCTATCCATGGTTATCGCTACGATCGGCTTAGCCATACCGAGTTTGGTTATGGCGCCGCTCTTGCAATACGTCTTCGCTGTGAAAATTAGGGTGTTCGAGGTGGCCGGGCTTAACGGACCGCTCGATTACGTGCTGCCGACGATTGCATTATCGGCCTCTTCGATCGCCTTTATCGCCAGGTTGATTCGTTCAACCATGATAGAAGTGTTAAACGCCGACTTTATTAAGACGGCGAAGGCCAAAGGCTTGGCCGGACATCTGATTGTGTGGCGCCATGCGCTGCGCAACTCGATGCTTCCGGTTGTCACCTTCCTTGGCTTCCTGATGGCAAGCGTCATTACCGGCTCCGTCGTCATCGAGCAAATTTTCGCAATTCCCGGACTGGGCAAATTTTTCGTGCAAAGCGTCTCGAATCGGGACTATCCGCTCATTATGGGAATCACGATTTTTTATGCCGTCATTTTGATGGTCAGCAGACTGTTGGCGGATATTGCCTACGCGCTGGTCGATCCGCGCATTAGAATGTCCGGCGCTAAGGGGGCGAAATAGCTTTGCTACAGAAAGATTCCAAGACGAATGCTCTTCGACCGGACATGTTCCAACCGCTTGATCGCGATTCCCGGACATCCGAGAAAATCGAGCGTAAAAGACTGACAGCCTGGCAGGATATTCGCATGAGGCTGTACAGCAATAAGCTGGCGATGACCGGTTTCTGGATTACGGTTGCTGTTATCGTTTTCGCCTTATTCGCGCCGCTTCTATATCCGTATGATCATTTCACCAACGATTTGAGCAAGACAAACTTGCCTCCGAGCTTGGAACACTGGTTCGGTACGGACGATCTTGGCCGCGATTTGTTCGAAAGGACGTGGAAGGGCGCGCAAATTTCGTTGTTCGTCGGCGTTATGGCCGCATTAATCGACTTGATTATCGGGATCATCTACGGCGGCATCATGGGGTATTACGGCGGCAAAGTCGATGAGATCATGAACCGCTTCGCGGAAATTCTGTATGCCATTCCTTACCTGCTCGTCGTTATTTTGCTGCTAGTGGTTATGGAGCCGAGCTTAACTACGATTATCGTGGCGATGTCGATTACCGGCTGGATTAACATGGCGTGGATCGTGCGCGGGCAGATCATGCAATTGAAAAACCAGGAATACGCGCTCGCGTCCAAAGCGCTTGGCGCAGGCGCGATGCGGATCATTTTCCGTCATTTGATTCCGAACGCGATGGGACCGATTCTCGTAACGATGACGTTGACCGTTCCAAGCGCGATTTTTACGGAGGCTTTTCTAAGCTTCCTCGGCCTTGGCGTTCAGTCGCCGGTCGCTTCCTGGGGAACGATGATCAACGACGGGGTCAAGTCGATGACGCTGTATCCGTGGCGGTTGTTCTTCCCGGCATTTTTCCTTAGCTTGACGATGTTTGCTTTTAACGTATTCGGAGACGGAGTGCGGGACGCGTTCGATCCGAAGCTGAAAAAATAGACGAGAGATGCGGAAAGGAGGTCGAGGCCTTCATGAAATCTACACAAGCTGCGAAAAAAAAATTACTGGACGTTCAAAATTTGAGCGTTTCGTTTGATGTATACGCCGGTGAGGTGCAAGCCATACGGGACGTCAGCTTTCAAATCGAGGAAGGCGAAGCGGTAGCCATCGTAGGCGAATCCGGCTCGGGCAAGAGCGTTACCGCCCAGACGATTATGCGCTTGATCCAGATGCCGCCAGGAAGAATCAAGAACGGTAAAGTGCTGCTTGACGGTCAGGATTTGTTAGCCCTTTCCGAGAAAGAGATGCAGAAGGTTCGGGGCAACAAAATCGGCATGATTTTTCAGGACCCGATGACATCGTTGAATCCGACGATGACGGTCGGCAAGCAGATTATGGAAGGCTTGCTGCAGCATCAGAAGCTGAGCGCCAATGAGGCGAAAGAACGGGTGATCGAGCTGCTGCGCTTGGTCGGCATTCCGAATCCCGAAACCCGGCTGAAGCAATATCCGCACCAATTTTCCGGCGGCATGCGTCAGCGGGTCGTTATCGCCATTGCGCTGGCCTGCAATCCGTCTCTGCTTATCGCCGACGAACCGACGACGGCTCTCGACGTAACTATTCAAGCGCAGATTTTGAATTTAATGAAGGAACTGCAGCAGAAAATGAACACGTCGATCATTCTGATCACTCATGACCTGGGGATCGTTGCGGATATTTGCGATCGCGTTATCGTCATGTATGCAGGACAAGTGGTGGAGACGGGGACGAAGCGGGAAATATTCAACAATCCGCAGCACCCGTATACGAAAGGGCTGCTGAAATCTTTGCCTCGCCTCGATCAGGCGAAGGACGAGCCGCTGATTCCGATCTTCGGAACTCCTCCGGATTTGATCAAGCCGCCGCAAGGCTGCGGCTTCTGCGACCGCTGCGACGAAGCGATGCGCGTCTGCGAAACCGAGGTTCCGGATTATACAATCCTCAGCGATACGCAATCGGTTCGCTGCTGGCTGCAGCATCCTTATGCGAAACAGGCGGGCTCGTCCGGCAGCAAGGAGGCTAGCGTATGAGCAAGGCGTTTATCGAGATTGAAGGCTTGAAAAAGTATTTCGATCTGGGCAATCATCGTATTCTAAAAGCCGTTAACGACGTCAGCTTCTCGATCCAGAAGGGTGAGACGCTAGGCCTCGTCGGCGAATCGGGCTGCGGCAAATCGACCGCAGGACGTACGATCATTCGACTGTACGAGCCGACGGCCGGCAGTATTTCCATCGACGGTACGGATGTTGCGAAGCTGTCGAAATCCAAATTAAAAGCCTATCGCAGTAAAATGCAGATGGTCTTTCAGGATCCGTACGCTTCCTTGAATCCGAGAATGACCGTTCTGGACATTGTCGGCGAAGCGCTCGATATTCACGGTCTTGCAGGCAGTAAGGTGGAGAGAAAGCGTCGGGTTGAGGAATTGCTGGAGATGGTCGGTCTGAATGCCGAGCATGCTTCGCGTTACCCGCACGAATTTTCCGGCGGCCAGCGGCAGCGGATCGGCATTACCCGGGCGCTTGCGGTCAATCCGCAATTTATGATCTGCGACGAGCCGATCTCCGCGCTTGACGTTTCCATCCAAGCGCAGATCATCAACCTGTTGATCGACCTGCAGAAGAAGATGGGGTTGACCTATCTGTTCATCGCGCACGATCTGTCAATGGTCAAATATATGAGCGACCGCGTCGCCGTTATGTATTTGGGCAAAATCGTCGAGATGGCGCGAAGCGAAGACCTGTACTCCAACCCGCAGCATCCTTATACAAGGGCGCTGTTGTCGGCGATTCCGGTTCCGGACCCGGACGTGGAGGAGAACAAGGAGCGCATCGTCCTGAAAGGCGACCTGCCGAGTCCCGTCAGCCCGCCGAGCGGCTGTCCGTTCCGGACGCGTTGTCCTCTGGCGACGGAGAAGTGCGCGGCGGAGGTTCCGCTGTTCCGCGAGACGCGTCCAAACCATTACGCGGCTTGCCATTACGCATAAGAATGAAGACGAAGCGCCAGTTGGCACTTCGTCTTTTTTTGCGAATCAGTAGATGAATGGAAAATTGTGCAGGGAGGGAGCTATCCTTCCCTATTTGGTAGGGGCACTCTTGTTGATTATTTGTTGAGGGTCAACCTTTATAATGAACTCGTTACGACTATTGAGAGAAAGAAATTAGGAGGAATGACAACTTGTTTAAGCTGCTCAGGAAAAGCTTGTCCATCATCATGGCGTTAAGCGTCTTTTTATCTTTATGCTCCGTCGCCGCGGCGGCATCGGATAGAATCAAGTTCAAGCTGAAAGAGAGGGCAGAAGGTAGGCCGGGCTATACGATCAGCGTTCCCGTAGAAGTAGAAGTTCCGATCGATGGACTCATTTACGATTACGAAGTTTTTTTAAGCTCGGATGTGCCAGTAACGGACGCGTATTGGGGACAATGGAATAACGAAGGGACTCGGATCGAGCTTTCCGTTAGGATTGCGGACGAAGCTCCTTCCGGAGATTATCAGGTGGACTTTGATCGAAGTAAAATGTGGGTGAAAAAAGGAACTACAAGCGAAAACACGGCACTGACTACGGAGTATGATACTGTGAGCGGCGTGATTTCCGTGACGAAGCAAATATCCGTCGGTCAGGCAAGCGGAAGTGCGGGCGGCTACGTGGAGCTTCCGATATCCACCAACTCGACCACGCCGATTAGTGCTTATGGGGCAACGCTTCCTTACAATCGCGACGTTTTCGAGGTCGTGGACGTGACGGCAGCCGGGAGAGGAACGCTGTCTTATGAAGAAGTCGAAGATGAAGGATTAGTCGTAAGTTGGAACAACGACGGCGATTCCTCCGTGCTCATGACGAATGGACCGTTGTTCAAGGTGAAATTCAAAATCAAGGGCGATGCTTCGGTAGGATTTGAAATGCTGAGTATGCACAGTATCAATGTTCTGGACGCTTCTGGAGAAGGGATGTACGTGGACTCGCGAATGGGACATATAGAAGTGACCGAGAATGAGGCGCCGACAGCCGGCAACGTGAACGTATCGGGCACGCCGCATATCGGGGCAACGCTACAGGGCGATTATACATTCGATGATGCAGAGTCCGATGCGGAAGGCGTATCGACTTTCAAGTGGTATCGGGCAAATGACGCAGCCGGCGCGGCAGAGGCTATAATCGCTGGCGCAGACACGAAAGAGTATGTCCTCCAGCAGGAAGACAAAGACAAGTATATTCGTTTTGAGGTGACTCCGATCGCCGTCTCGGGAACGTTGGCCGGAACCTCGAAGACGAGCGTGTGGACGGGACCGATTGGGGTTCCGACCTACCAGGTTCTCTACGAAGCCAATGGTGCGACGCAGGGCGACGTCCCCGCGGATTCGAGCGCATACGTAACAGGACAAGAGGCGACGGTGCTGGGCAACACGGGCCACCTGGCGAAGGCGGGACATACTTTCGGCGGCTGGACGACGGATGAAGCCAATCTTGAAGCCGTCTATGCGGCGGGCGACTTGCTTCCGATCGAGTCGACGAATCGTACGCTTTATGCCAAGTGGGATTTGAATCGTTACCAGGTGAACTTTAATACGAATGGAGGCAGCGCGGTGCCAAGCGTCGAGGCGGACTACGATACCTTGATTGCCGAGCCGCAAAGACCGAGCCGTTCCGGTTATTCCTTTAGTGGCTGGTATAAGGAGGCGACGCTGACGGACAAGTGGACGTTTGCCTCCGACAAGGTGGTTGCCGACACAACCTTGTATGCCGGATGGTCGCAAAACTCCCAAGGAGGCGGAGGAGGCGCCCCTGCGCCGGCAGGACCGGCGGCCTCTGAACAAGGTCTGGACGTGCTCGTCAACGGCAAGGGGGAAAGCGCGGCCAAAGCGGATACGAAGACGGAAAACGGGCTTAAAAAGACGGTGGTTACCGTAGACGGAGCAAAGCTGGAAAGCAAGCTAAACGAAGAAAAAGCGGGAGGCACGCTCACGGTTCCGGTCGCGGTGCAATCGGATTCCGTGGAGGTAGAATTCGAAGCCGGCACGATGAAGGCGCTGCAACAGAAACAGATGGTCATCGTACTGCAGACGCCGGGCGGAACGTATTCGCTGCCGGCATCGCAAATCGATCTTCAAGCTGTGAGCGGCTTGTTTGGCTCCAATGTTTCTCCCGAGGGCATCAAGGTGCGGCTGAAGATAGCCAAACCTTCCGAGAGTCAGGGGAAAACCGTACAGGGGGCCATCGCCCAAAAAGGGCTGACGCTGGTCGGCGAAGCGCTTGAATTTACGGTAGAAGCTGCGTACGGAGAGCGCAGCATAGAGATTGCGTCATTCTCTTCCTATGTCGAGAGGTCCATCGTTCTGCCTAGCGGCACGGGTCCGAATCGGATCACGACGGGCGTGACGATAGATCCGGACGGAACGGTACGTCACGTACCGACAAAGGTCGTTCAAGAGAACGGACGTTATCAAGCGACTTTCAATAGTTTGACAAACAGCACGTACGCTGTCGTCTGGAATCCGGTCTCGTTCGCGGACGTAGCCCGCCATTGGGCGAAAGACGCGGTTAACGAGATGGGGGCGCGTCTCATCATCGACGGGATTGGGGATAATCAATTCAAGCCGGACCTGGCGGTATCGCGTGCAGAGTTTACGGCGATTGTCGTGCGGGCGCTAGGACTTAAGCAAGCGAAGGGTGCGGCCAGCTCCTACTCGGACGTGAGCGCTACGGCGTGGTTCAGCGGAGCGATTGAATCCGCTAAAGCTTTTAAGCTGGTTGGCGGATTCGAGGACGGCACGTTCCGTCCTGAGGAGAAGCTGACTCGCGAACAGGCGGTCGTCATTCTCGCCAACGCGATGGAGCTTACCGGACTGAACGATAAGCTGTCCGTCCCTACGGATCCGATGAAGCGACTTGGCTCCTTTACGGACGCCGGGCAAGTGTCGGAATGGGCGAGGAAGGCGATGGCCGCCGCCGTGGAAGCGGGGCTGGTGAACGGACAGAAGAATAACCTTATTGCCGCGCAAAGCCAGATAACGCGTGCCGAGGTGGCTTTGATCATCCAGCGGTTATTGGAAAAGTCGAACCTCATTTGAGGTCAAGCTTCATAAGCTTGACAATCGATTCGGGTTAGGATAAAGTGATTCAAATAAAAGCTATAAACGAAAGCGATGAAGGGAAGCAGTAGCCCTCGAATTTCGCGTTACAGAAAGCCGGCGGTCGATGCAAGCCGGTACGCGAGCGAATGGCGAATTACGTCCCGGAGCTTCCTGTCCCGAACCCGTGCCGGCGCGGAAGGGGCAAGACGGCTGCCTGCCGTTAACGGGCGAGAGGTGGAGCTGCGAATGAAGCGCATGCTCAAATAGGGTGGTACCGCGATGACTCGTCCCTGTCTTAACGACAGGGCGGGTCTTTTTTGATTTCGGGCGTCGCACCGTCCGCCGAACATATTATCTAAAGGAGAGACATCGAAATGACAAACCTGGATCAAAGCTTGCTCGATAATCTTGAATACAGAGGGCTGATCTACCAGTCGACCAATCGCGACGGTTTGCTGGAGAAGCTGAACAAGGAGCCTGTCGTGCTGTACTGCGGCTTCGATCCGACGGCGGACAGCCTGCATATCGGCCACCTGCTGCCGATTTTGATTCTTCGCCATTTCCAGCAAGCCGGCCATAAGCCGATTGCGTTGGTTGGCGGCGGCACGGGGATGATCGGCGACCCAAGCGGACGTTCGACGGAGCGCTCCTTGAACACGTCTGATACGGTAGCTTTGTGGACGGAGCGGCTGAAGGATCAGCTGTCCCGCTTCCTCGACTTCGAAGGAACGGACAATCCGGCCAAGCTGGTTAGCAACTACGATTGGTTAGGCCAGCTCGACTTGATCACGTTCCTGCGCGACATCGGTAAAAACTTCACCGTTAACTACATGCTGGCGAAGGATTCGGTCGATTCTCGTCTGGCCAACGGCATATCCTTTACCGAATTCAGCTACATGATTTTGCAATCGTACGACTTCTACAAGCTGCTGACGGATCACGGCTGCTCGCTGCAGATCGGCGGAAGCGACCAATGGGGCAACATTACGGCAGGTCTCGACCTGATCGGCAAAATGGGCGGGGGAGAAGCGTACGGCATGACGCTGCCGCTCGTGACGAAGAGCGACGGCAAGAAATTCGGCAAATCCGAATCCGGCGCCGTCTGGCTCGACCGGAACAAAACATCGGTATATGCCTTCTACCAGTTCTGGATCAACACGGATGACAACGACGTGATCAAATTCCTGAAATACTTCACGTTCCTGGGGCGCGAGCGGATCGCCGAGCTGGAGCAAGAGCTGACCGAGCGTCCGGAGCAGCGCGCTGCGCAGCGAGAGCTTGCTCGCGAAGTAACGAAGCTTGTTCACGGAGAGGATGCGGTCGTCAGTGCGGAGAAGATTACGCAGGCGCTATTCTCGGGCGACGTAACGCAGCTTAGCGAAGCGGAGCTGGTGGAGGCGCTGCAGGATATGCCGACGACGGTTGTCCAAGGCGACGAGGAGAAGCTGCTGCTCGACTTGTTGATCGAGACGAAGGCCGCACCTTCGAAACGTCAAGCGCGCGAGGACATCGAGAAAGGCGCGGTTTACTTGAACGGACAGCGCGAACAGGCGCTTGATTTCGTCCTGACGCGGGAGCACAGACTGCACGGCAAATACGCGGTTATTCGCAGAGGAAAGAAGAATTACTTCCTCGTTAAGTTCGAATAACGTACGACAACGATAGACGCGGGAGCTATCCCAAAAGCGCTTATAGTTGCTCTGAAAGATAATCCAGAATAAAGGCTTAAGGGGTATGTACCTTCTTCCGCTGCCATACGCTTCTGAAATCTGAATGGGGAAACCCGTTACAAGGTTTCAGGAGCGCACGAGGCAGTTTTTCGGAGGTGCGTACCCCTTACTTCGTCTATCGATCGTTTCCAGGAACTCTGATTTCGGGGCAGTTCCTTTTATTAAAAGCAGGCTCCTCCTCGATTTTTTAATATTCCTTTACAGGAATATTCCTTGTGTGGTATATTCAACTCAGAAGGAAAACGACACGGTGATGAAGGGGTTGAGGAGCCGCCGGACATTATCAATTAACGAGGTGAATGACATGTCAGGAAATTCTCCGGACATGGACACGACGATGTTGAGCGCTTTGGCCGAGCCGAATCGCAAGCGGATTGTCGAATTGCTGCGAGACGGTCCTCTGACCGTAGGGGAGATCGCCGATCGGCTGGAAATCCGCCAGCCTCAGGCATCGAAGCATTTGAAGGTTCTTAGCGAGAGCGGCATCGTGGACGTGCAGGCGGAAGCCAACCGTAGAATCTATAAGCTGCGGCCGGCGCCATTCCAAGCTTTGGATTCATGGCTGCAGTCGTTCCGCCGCATTATGGAGGAACGGTT
The DNA here is from genome assembly GCF_017671885.1 of Cohnella sp. LGH. NCBI lineage: Bacteria > Bacillati > Bacillota > Bacilli > Caryophanales > Paenibacillaceae > Cohnella > Cohnella sp. LGH. The sequence goes on along the minus strand of NZ_CP072117.1, from coordinate 4,317,637 downwards.
CGACAAGCTGGATGACTATTTACGCGAATTGCAAAATAAAGAAAAAAACCAATGATTCCAAGGAGGAATTTGTAATGTCCGGAAACGCTATGATTTCGAGAGTAGAAAACGAAAAGGTGCTCGTCCTGGAACGCGTATTCGATGCGCCGCGCGAGCTGGTATTCGCCATGTTTAAGGAAGCCGATCATTTGAAGCATTGGTGGGGACCGAGAGGTTGGGAGATTCCGGTGTGCAAGGTCGATTTTCGTCCCGGCGGCGTGTGGCATTACTGTATGAAGTGCGTCGATCGGAACCAGGGCGATTTTTACGGAATGGAGTCTTGGGGCAAAGCTATCTATAAAGAAATGATTGAGCCGGAGAAAATTGTCTATACGGACTACTTCTCGGATGCTGAAGGCAACTCCAATGCCGAGATGCCGTCAACCGACGTCACATTGGAGTTCATCGATCTGGGCGACGGTAGGACGAAGCTGGTCAGCTCCGGCGAGTACGTGTCGGCAGAGACGCTCAAGACCGTTATGGATATGGGCATGCTGCAGGGCATCACCGAAACCTGGGACCGCTTGGCAGAGCGTCTCGAAGCAGTCAAGTAACAAAAATAAGGGAAGAGGGCGTCCCCTAGTCAGTGACTTTTGGGACACCCTCTTTTTCAATAAAAAAGCTTAAATAGTTTAAATGTCGGGCTTGTCCCCACTAACCATTCGCCCTTTGACGAGAGCGCAAAGCGCGCGTAGCCCAGATGCAAGTCAGGAACAGCAGCACGCCCGCAAGAATGAACAACCCCTCTATGCCGATCCAGCCGGACAGAGCGCCGCCGACGACCGGTCCCATCATATTGCCGAGGCTGAGCGCGCTCGTGTTGAAGCCGAACGCTCGGCTTTCCTTGCCATCCGGCGTATATTGGCGCACGAGCGCGTTGACGGTCGGAATCAAACCTCCCATAAAACAGCCTAGCAGGAAGCGGAAGACGAGCAGCATGCCGACGGAATCCGCGAACGCTTGCGGGATCGTCATCACGGCGGAGCCCGCCAAGCAAATCAGCAGGATTCGCGTCGCGCCGATTCGATCGCTAAGCTTGCCCAGCACAGGGGAACAAATCATGTTCGAGATGCCGGTTACGGAGCCGACGAAACCGGCGTAGAACGCCAGATTTTCCGAAGTGCCGTGCAGATGCTGTACGTAGAGAGGGATGAGCGGCATAGGGCTAAGCATGGCGAATTGAATCAGAAACGTGACTGTAAGGAGCACGGGAAGCTGGCGGATGACCATCAGATCCCGGAAGCCTTTCAAGACGCTGACCTGCTCTTTCATGGCGGCTGCGGCGCGATCGAATTTCTCGTGAACGAGCAGCCACGTAATGACGGATGCGAGAAATAATAAAGTTCCGGTTATGTAGAAGATTGGACGAAAACCGAAGTTATCCGCCATTAATCCTCCGATAAAAGGGCCGAGAATCGCCCCCGCAGTACCGCCGGATTGTAACGTGCCCATGGCGAATCCCATTCGCTCCTTCGGCGTTGAAGACGAGACGAGGGAGACGGCGGCCGGCATAAATCCCGAAATGACGCCGTTGAGCATTCGCAGGATGAGCAAATGCCAGGGGGCGGTCGCGAAGCCCATCAACAGCATTACGATCGACATGCCGAAGCCGGAGCGCAGCAGCATCATTTTACGGCCGTATTTTTCCGCCAGCTTGCCCCATAACGGTTGAAACAGGAAGGACGTCACGAAGTTCGCGGCAAAAATGATGCCCGCCCACACTCCGATCTCGTGCTCGTCAGTCAGACCCAAATCCTGCTGCAGGTAGAGCGACAGAAAAGGCATGATCATCGTCATACCGGCCATGACCAGGAAGTTGCCGACCATTAAGATGTAGAGATTGATTTTCCAACGCTGCATGGTTTAGACCTTCTTCGATGCTGACATAAGCATAGCCAGTATAACATAGTCCCGCACGCAGGCAAAAAGCCGCATTGTCAAACTATTGTCATACTCCATCCGGGAGTAAAGGTTGTTCACGCAGGATAAAAGGGGCATAATGAAAGCAATGAAAACCAAATTGGTACATAAATGAGGCTGGAAGCTTATGTTGAAAAACGACTTGTTCTTGCGAGCTTGCAAGAGGGAGGCGGTGGAACGCATCCCTGTATGGTACATGCGCCAGGCGGGACGCTATGATCCGGATTATCGTAAAATCAAGGAGAAGTTCTCGCTTCTGGAAATTTGCCGGCAGCCCGAGCTGGCTGCCGAAGTGACATTGATGCCGGTTCGCAAGCTTGGGGTCGATGCGGCGATTCTGTATTCGGACATTATGAATCCCGTCGCTTCGATCGGGATCGACTTCGATATCGTCAAGGATGTCGGCCCGGTCATCCATAATCCGGTGCGCAGCGCCGCCGACGTGGACAAGCTGAAGCCGATCGATGTGGAGGGCGATCTGTCCCACGTGCTGGAGACGATTCGCATTCTCGAGCGCGAGCTTGAGGTTCCGCTCATTTCTTTTGCCGGCGCACCGTTTACGCTGGCCAGCTATATCATAGAAGGCAGACCGACCAAATCGTATATTCGTACCAAAGCGATGATGTATGGCGATTCGCGAACCTGGCATCTGCTCATGGGCAAGCTGGCCGCGATGGCGGCAACCTATTTGCGCGCGCATATTGCGTCGGGGGCCAAGGCGGTGCAGCTATTCGACAGCTGGGTCGGCTCTTTGGCGCCGCACGATTTTAAGGAGTTTGTGCTGCCTCATATCGAAAGCATTTTCGCATCGCTGTCGGATTTGGATGTGCCTAAAATCTACTTCCCGGGCGTCAGCTCCGGCGAGCTGCTCCAACACTTGACCAACCTTCAGACGAACGTCATCGGACTCGACTGGCGGGTGCCGCTGTCAGAAGGTCGGCGCAGGCTCGGCGGACGGTTCGCGATTCAGGGCAATCTCGACCCTTACGTGCTTACCGCACCGTCCGAGGTCATTCACGAACATGCGCGCAGACTGCTTGACGAAGTCATGCACGAGCCGGGCTATATTTTCAACCTGGGACACGGGTTGTTCCCCGAGGCTTCGCTCGATAAGCTGAAAGAGTTGACGGACTTTATTCATAGCTACAGCGAACGGAAGCTGACAGAGGAGGCGCAAGCATGAGCGCGGACAAACGAACGATCGGCGTGCTGGTAATGTCCTATGGAACGCCCGAGAGCTTGGAAGGAATAGAAGCTTACTATACGCACATTCGCAGAGGTCATCCGCCGACGGCTGAGCAGCTGGAGGATTTGACTTCCCGTTATCGGACGATCGTGGGCGGAGTGTTCCCGCTGCGCGAAAATACGAACCGTCAGGCAGCGGCTCTGCAGCGCAAGCTGGACGAACTGGCCGGAGACGGAGCTTACGTGTGCTATCAGGGACTGAAGCATGCGGCGCCGTTCATTGAGGACGGCATCGCAGCGATGGCGGCGGACGGCATTCGCGAAGCGGTCGGTATCGTGCTGACGCCGCAATACTCGTCTATGAGCGTTGGCGGTTATTTGAAGCGGGCGCGCGAGGAAGCGGAGAAGCATGGCATTCGTTTCCGCGGAGTCGACGAGTACCATCTGCACCCGCAGCTGATCGAGGCGCTGAGCGAACGCGTGAACGAAGGTTTGGAGCAGCTTGGCGGCGAACGGGGAGAAGCGCTCGTGCTATTCAGCGCGCACAGCCTTCCGGCTAAAATTCTTGAGCTGAACGACCCTTATGCCGATCAGCTGTTGGCGACTTCGGCGGCCGTAGCCGCGAAGTCGGGCGTTGCCAATTGGCAGTTTACCTGGCAGAGCGCAGGTCAGACCGGGCAGCCCTGGCTTGGGCCGGATATTCTTGAGACACTCGAGAAGCTTGCGGCGGAAGGCGTCCGTTCCGTGCTCGTGACTCCAGTCGGATTCGTATCCGACCATCTAGAGGTGCTGTACGATATCGACATCGAAGCGAAGCAGCTCGCCGAAGAAAAAGGAATTCGCCTCGCGCGGATTCGCATGCTGAACGACGATCCGCAATATATGGCCGTATTGGCCGATTCGGTGATCGGCGCGGCGAACGGGGGAAACGGCAATGACGAATAAAAGTCGCCGGGTGGCGGTGCTGGGCGGCGGGATTACCGGCCTCAGCGCCGCTTTTTACTTGCTTAAGCTGGCCAAAGAGCGCGGAGAAGCGATTGAGTTGACGGTTCTGGAAGGCTCCGACCGACTTGGCGGACGAATCCATACGCTGCGCAGAGACGGATTCGTTATCGAGCGCGGCCCCGATTCCTTCCTCGCGCGCAAGCTGCCGATGATCCGGCTGGCCGAAGAGCTCGGCCTGATCGGAGAGTTGACGGGCACGAATCCGCAGGCGAAGAAGACGTATATCTCTCGGGAAGGCAAGCTGGTTTCGATGCCGCAGGGCTTAGTGATGGGCGTTCCGACGGATAGCGATAAATTCATGCAGACGGAGCTTGTGTCCGAGCAGGGCAAGCTGCGGGCTTTGCAGGAATCGGAGCTGCCGGCAGAGGCGAAAGCGGAAGACGATTCTGTCGGAGCGTTCCTTGAACGCAGGATGGGCAAGGAGATGGTCGAGCGAGTATTCGAGCCGCTATTGGCAGGCATTCATGCGGGCGACCTGTACAAGCTGGGGCTTGAAGCGACATTCCCGCAGTTCAAGCGGATGGTCGAGGAGTATGGCAGCCTGATCGCGGGCACCCGGGCGGCCCAGCAACATGCCGCCGCAGCTGCGAAGACGGGAGGGGGCGCGTCCGTTTCGTCGGCGGCTCCCGAGCTGCCGGCCAGCGTGTTCCTGACGTTCACGAACGGATTGTCGACAGTAATCGAAGCGCTCGAGCAGCGGGTCCGCGCGGAAGGCGGAAATATCCTTCTGGAAGCGAAGGTGCGGGAAATAGAGCCGATTGCCGAACCGAAGGAAGCGGCATATCGTTTGCATATGCTCGACGGTACGGTATGCGAAGCCGACCAAGTCGTCGTTACGCTGCCCGCCTATGTCGCTGCGGAGCTGCTTGCTCCGCATACGGACGTGTCCGCGCTGTCGGCGATTCGTTATGTCTCCGTGGCCAACGTTGTGCTCGGTTATGCAGCCGATGGGTTCGGACACGAGCTGGACGGTTCGGGCTTCCTCGTGCCGCGCGGAGAGAAGCGGCTTATTACCGCGAGCACGTGGACCTCGGCGAAATGGCGGCATACGGCACCGCAAGATAAGCGGCTAATTCGCTGCTATGTCGGACGGGCAAACGACGAGCAGGGCGTCGAACTGGACGACGAGGCGATGACCGCAGCGGTACGCGGAGATTTGCGCGATCTGATGGGGCTGGAGGCAGAGCCGGAATTCGTTGAAATTACGCGTCTGCGCCGCTCGATGCCGCAATATCCGGTCGGACATGTCGGGGCTATCGCCGATTTTCGCGCCGAGCTTGCGCAGAAGCTGCCTGGCTTATTCGCCACTGGCGCGGCGTTCGAGGCCGTAGGCCTGCCGGACTGCGTCGCTCAAGGAAAGCAGGCCGCCGAAGCTTTGCTGGCCAACTGACCGTATAGAGGCTGCTTCAATGGTCCAATTTGGATTACTAAGCTAATTGGGATGCGGACTTGGCTTCGCTCGTTCAATGCGACAACACCAAAAACGCCCGAAGCTGCTCAGATTGGTTCGACGGTCTGCCAGACCGTAAGAAGCCGTCAATTACGCTATCTTTAGCAACCATGATTCAGGCCATCCTTTTCCGGGATGGTCTATTTTGTCTTGAAGCGGCAATGCGAGGCAAAACGACTTATTTCCGGACGGAGGCGAGGGAATCTGTGCTAGAATGATGGGGAAACCGCATGCAAGAGGGGGAGACGGATGAGAATCGGCCGCTTTAGACTTCCGACGCGTTGGCGCAGTATCCGCTTGCCTTACAAGCTGGTGCTCGTCTATACGCCGCTAATATTGCTTCCCGCGCTTGCGGGCATTTATTATTTGACCGAAAGCTACACGTCCTCCTCGAAGGCCCAAGCCGCCGAATACGCCACCGACCTGCTCGGTCTGATGGGGCAGAAGGTCGACGACCGGATGAGGAGCTACGAGCAGCTCAGCAAGCAGATTATGACGGACGGCGAGCTGCTGAAGCTGGCGAAGACGGAGCCCGAGTCTGCCTACGACAGATTCAAGGTAGAGAGCGCGATCAACGAGAAGCTGAACGTACTTTGGCTGGGCGCGGACCAGAACAGCTACATCCGCTCCATTAAGATAGAGACGCCAAGCGCTATCTACACGTACGGCAAAAATGCGATCGACGAGTACGACGTGCGCAATTCGGAGTATCGGACGGTGGTCGGAGAGATGAAGGGGGGAGCCAGATGGTTCGCCCCGCAGACGTTCGACGACGGCTATACGAAACTCCGGGCATTCCGGTTAGGACGAACGATTCGCGACGAGAAGCTGAACGAGCTAGGTACGTTAACGCTTGTCATTCGGGTCGAGGCGGTCGGCGATATTTTTCGCCAGATGAAGTTTCAGGAGGATACGGCGCTTAAGCTGCTGGACGAAAAAGGAGAGCCGCTGGTCGACAACGAGGTGTCGATCGGCGACGTCAAAGCCAGCCGTCTGCTCAGCTTTACCGACGACAGGCTGGGCAACGGCTGGACGCTGGCGGTACAGATGCAGCTCGACCGGTTGTACGAGCCGATCTTCTCTACGGTGCGACAGGCGCTGTTTATTTTGTTCGGCTGTATTTTGCTCGGCCTTGTCGTCACTCATCTGCTGGCCTTGGACCTTGTCATCCCCATTCGCAGATTGACGATGAACATGAAGATGGGCATCAAGGGCGTGCGTCCGGGCAAGCTGAAGCGTTTCGGCGGGGCGGTGGAGATCGTGGAGATGAACGATACGTTCATCTCGATCATGTACGAGATTGAGCAGTTGATCGACGAGGTCGCCAGGCAGGAGAAGAAAAAGAAGGACGCCGAAATTCGCGTGCTGCAACACCAATTGTCGCCGCATTTTCTGTACAACACGTTAAATTCGATCCGCTGGATGGCGATGATTCAGAGGCAGGATAATATCAAGGAAATGGTCGATGCCCTAAACGCACTGCTCACCTATGCGCTGCGCGGGTCGGGAGGGCCGGTGCCGCTGGCGAGCGAGATTGCGATCCTGCACAATTACGTGGCGATTCAGAAGGTGCGCTACCAGCACTTCGAGTTCGCGGTGAACGTTCCAGCCGAACTGGAGCAGGTCGAGGTGCTGAAGTTTCTGCTTCAGCCGCTTATCGAGAATGCGCTGATCCACGGCTTGGCCCCGTCCGAGCATCCCGGGGAAATTACCGTTTCCGCGGTGTCGGAAGGCGAGCATCTGCTCGTGACCGTTGCCGATAACGGAATCGGCATGAACGAGGAGACGGTAGAGAGGCTTGTTCGCGGGCTGTCGGCTTCTCCGACGGACAGGCTCGGCGTGCGCAGCGTTCATGAGAGAATCCAGCTTCATTACGGAACGAATTACGGTCTGTCGATTCGCAGCGAACCGGGAGTCGGCACGTCGATAACGGTTAGAGTGCCTATGCGGATGGACGGATCGGCGGAGGAAAAGGGGGAGCGCTCGCATGCGTAAAGTGATGATCGTCGACGATGAAGCGCTCGTACGGATCGGCCTGCAATCGATCATCGATTGGGAGAGCAGAGGCTACCGAATCGGCGGCGTGTTCAAAAACGGAGAGGAAGCAATGCGCGCGGCGGCGGAAGAGAAATTCGACATTGTGCTGACCGATATCCGTATGCCGGGCATGGACGGCTTTGCGCTGATCCGCGAGCTGAAACGGCTCGATCCGAGCCTTCGTTTTATTATTTTGAGCAGCTACAGCGATTTCGAATATACTCGTCAGGCCATCCAGGCCGGCGTTAACGACTATATTTCAAAATACGAGATGGAGCCTGAAGAACTGCTGCGCGTTCTCGATGCGCTATCCGTAAACGGCGAAAGGTCGGGAGTGCCGGAGACGGCCGGCGAGGCGGGTTCGCTTGACGACGAGAGAGCCGCGTGGCTGACGCGGACCAAAGAAAACCGGGACGCGCGACTGTCGGAGCATTGTCCCGCACTGCTGGAGCGGCTGGGAAGATGGGGAGGCGAGGCGCGCTGGGTCGTCCTGATGCCGCTGCCGAGAACTTCCGGCTATTCCCAGACGGAGCGCAAAGCGATGGCGCTGCAGACGGAGGAAATTTTCTCCCGGCTGGACGGTCTGGAGTATTTCGGCGAGCAGGACGGCTTGCTGCATGGCGCTTGCGCGCTGCGTGAAGGCGAGCAGGACGACTCGATTCGACTGCGGCAGATTGCCGAAGAGCTTACGGCGGCATGGGCCAAAAATCTGAACGTCGCGCTCGTCGCCGGAGCGGGGAATTCTGTGACGTTCGATCGGCTCGGACAATCGAGGAAGGATGCGGAGCGCGCGGCTCAGATGTGCTTTTACGACGGAGCGGGGATCTACCTCGCCGAGCATGTCGTCTTGAGAGAAATGGCGGAGCAGGAGCGTCTGGAGCTGTACAGACAGGCGAAAAACAAAATCGACTTTCTTCATTTCGAGCAATTGGGAGACGAGATTCGCCGCCGTATCGGCGATCCGGCCGCCCGACTGCTTCCGGCCGAATGGCAGCGGGTCGGCGAGATGATCGCGACCCATCTGATGAATCTGATGATCGAGCGTTACGAATCGGATCCGGAAAGCCTTCGCGACCGCTTCGGCGCCGCTTGGCCGCTGAACGAAGCGTTCCGCAAGCTCGGTACGCAGGCGGAGTTTGTCGGTATGCTGCAAGAGATGCTGGCGCGCGCGCAAGAGGCGGCATCTTCGCTGCATGCGAGCCGGGGCTGGGTCGCCAAAGCGAAGGCGTTCGTGGAGAGCCGTTACGGCGAACCGCTGCGGCTGGAAGACGCCGCCGAGCATGTCAGCTTCAGCCCAAGCCACTTCAGCCAGCGTTTTCGCCAAGAGACGGGAGAGGCGTTCTCCGACTACTTGACGCGTATTCGCATTCGCGAGGCGATCCGGCTGTATAACGAGACGGAGCTTTCCACCGAGGAAATCGCCGCCCGCGTCGGCTATTTGAACGCCAATTATTTCATTAAAGTGTTTAAGCGCATGACGGGGCAGACGGTGAAACAGTTTAAAAGCAGATCCTGATCGTGTAAAAAGGAATCTGGATCGTAAAATATGGAACATGGACCGGAGAACGTCCGCATTCTCCGGTCGAGATGGAACATTCTCGCTCGATTGCTGCATGGAGCAGGTAGGTGCAATCGCTTACAATGTAGAAAGATCGCGATCATGCCTACATTTCTAAGAAAATCGGAGGGGTTTCATTTGAAGAGAAACAGATTCGTTATCGCGCTTGGGCTGCTTGCTATGACCGGCGCGGTGCTGCAAGGCTGCGGTGGTAAGGACAATGGAAACGGCGCCTCGAGCCCATCGGCCAGCCCTTCCGCGAGCGCTTCCGGCAGCGCGCCGGCGGAAAGCTCGCAAACTCCTCAAGAAGAGAACGTTACGCTGAAAGTATGGGGAGACCTCGGCAACCAGGCCGTGCTGGAAGAACCGTTCAAGAAGATCAACGCCGCCTTCGCGGCCAAGTATCCGAACATCAAGCTGGAATACGACTTCGCTCAAAACGATCAGAGCTTAAACGTCGCGCTGCAGGCCAACGAGCTTCCCGACCTGTTCTGGGTGCAAGGCGACAAAACGGCAAAAATGGGCGAAATGGTCAAAAACGGCTTCCTGATGGATCTGACTTCCTACAATCTCGATATGTCCCGTTACTCCGAATCCGAGAAAACCTACTGTACGGTAGACGGCAAAATCTACTGCTCGCTGCCGTCCTTCTTCGATACGAACGTCGTGTACTACAACAAGGATCTGTACGAGAAGAACGGAATTCAGGCACCGACGACATGGGACGAATTCGTTCAAGGCCTGGAGACTTTGAAGGCGGCGGGAATCACGCCGATTACGCTTGCCGGGAAGAGCGAATGGGATCGCGCTTGGCCGATCTTCGCCTTCGCGCCGGCCTTCTCCAATACGGCGCTTAAGGCGGCTCAAGCCGGCCAAGGCAAGCTGACCGATCCGACCGTCGCCGAGACGCTGCAGGCGTTCCGCGATTTCGTCGACAAAGGCTATTTCGGCAAAGACTACCTGGCGCAGGATTACGCAGCGGCGCAATTCGCATTCACGAACGGCAAAGCGGCGGCCATCATCGACGGAACGTGGTCTAATGCAACTTATGTCGATTCAGGCATGAATCTGGGACGCTTCTCGATTCCGAATAAAGAAGGCAAGAAGGTCGTGCAATCCAGCTACAGCAACTTTATGACTTATGCGGTGTCCGCCAAGACGGCGCACCCCGATCAGGCGGTCAAATATATCGAGTTCCTGAATTCGCTTGAGGCGCAGCAAATTCTGGAAGATGCCGTAGGCCTTGTACCGACGCTCAAAGACATTACGCCGAAGGATGAAGGCGTTAAGGAACTGGCGGTATTCGACGAAGCGGGCGTCAACATCTACAGCGTGCTGACTGCACTGTCGTCGCAGGAATCCAATACGGCCGACGTATTCATGAAGGATGTTATTCCGAAGCTGATGACGTCTGCAATTACCGGAGCCGAGGGTGCGGAAATTCTCGACAAGGCGGCTACTTACCCGGCACAGTAAAAATAAAGACATCATCCGGATCAAAGGGCTGTCCCATGCGCTAACAAAGCTGCTATGAAAGGTAATCGATGATAGAGGTGATAGGGGGATGTGCCTCCCTCCGACGCTATACGCTCCTGAAATGGGAATGGTTAAACCCGTTAATAGGAGATTTCAGGAGCGTATGAGGCAGGTCTCCGGGAGGTATATCCCCCTACTTTGTATCGATTATCCCAAGCTTATACTCATGGGACCGCCCCTTTGCCGCGGGCAGAGAGGGTGTTACGGTTGACATGGATTAAAAAACGGCCATTTCTGTGGTTTATTTTGCCGGGCTTCGCGCTGTACAGCTTGTTTACCGTCTATCCGATCTTCTCGGCGTTCCAGATCAGCTTGAACCAGTGGGACGGGATCGGACCGAAGACGTTTGTCGGCTTCGCCAATTACGCCGAGCTGTTCGGCAACAAGGAGCTGTTCGCGCAGCTGACCGGCGCGTTCCGGCACAGCGTTATTCTGTTTTTGCTCAATACGTTCGCGGTGCTGCCTGGACAGCTGTACATGGCCTATTTGCTATACAGCAAGATCAAGGGACATCGCTTTTTCCAGGCGATGATTTTCTCGCCTCAATTTATCGCCACGCCCGTCATCGTGTTTATGGGAACGCTCATCTTCGACGGCAACATCGGCGTCTTTAACAAGCTGCTGGAAGCGATCGGATTGGGCGAATGGACAAGACCGTGGATCGGATTGCCGGAGTTCGGAATTTACATCGTCTGGATTATGGTCGCATGGTCGGGAATCGGTGTCGGCATGATCTTTTTCCTCGGGGCAATGAAGATGATTCCTGTGGAAATGATGGAGGCCGCGCTGCTCGAAGGGGCGTCGTACTGGCGGAGATTTTTCAGCATCGTGCTGCCGCAGATCAAAACGACGGTGTTGAACATGTTGATTCTGACCTACATTTTCGCGATGACGATGTTCGATTTCAGCTTCATTCTGGGCGGCGTATCGGGCGGCATTAATCGCAGCGTGGACGTCATGGCCCTGTTCTTCTACCGGATCGCCTTCGGCGACAACAGCGCGGTCGGAGGCACGATGAACGTGAACGCGATGGGGATGGGCACGACGATCGCCTGCGTGATGTTCGCCGTCATTTTCGTCGTCGCCGTCGTCCAAGTCATTCTCACCTATCGTCGAACGGAGGATGGAGCATGAATCTGAAAGCAAACCGAACCTATGTCAGCTCCGCGATTTTGTGGTTATATTCCTCCTTTACGCTGTTCGTTCTGGGCTATATGACCTATCAGGCGTTCCGATCGAAAAAAGAGCTGCTGTCGAACACGTTCGGCTGGCCGGATGTGTTCAATTTCGCCAATTTCGGCAAGCTGTTCGCGGAGGCGGGCTTCCACCGTTACTTTTTCAATAGTGTCTTGATTCTGGCTGTGACGCTTCTGATCGTAATCGCGCTGTCGTCGATGGTCGCTTACGGGATCGGGAGGTTCCGGTTTCGTTTCAAAAACGGACTGCTCGTCTATTTTCTAATTGGCCTGATGTTTCCGGTACAGCTCGGCATCGTTCCGATTTTCCTGCTCATTCGCGATATGGGACTGATGAACTCGCAATGGGGCGTCGTAATCGTGCTCGCGTCGGGGTTGTCGATGCCGGTATTTCTATTGACGACGTTTTTCGAGAAGCTGCCGGCCGATCTGTACGAATCCGCGAAGATTGACGGAGCCGGCGAATGGACGACGTTCCAACGAGTGATGTTCCCGCTGGCGAGCCCGGTCGTGTTCAGCATCTGCATCATTATGTCGGTGCAAATCTGGAACCAATTTTTCGTTCCGTTGATCATGCTCCAGAGCGAAGCGAAGAAGACGATTCCGCTCATGATTATGAAATTCACGAACAATTTAATGTACAACATCGATTTGGCGATGGCCGGTTCCGTCATGGCGACGGTGCCGATTCTGATTTTGTTCTTTATTTTCTCCGGTCGAGTGCTGGAGGGTGTCGCTTCGGGCGGAATTAAAGGATAGAGAGAGATAAGCAATGCTTGGGAGGCGGAGAGATGGAAACGTTGAGAGCGCAGCGGCTTCGTGCGGAAAATTTGGACGATCCGCTTGGAATAGATGTCGAACGTCCTCGCCTCGGATGGATCGTCGACTGCGGGCGAAGAGGAGCGGCGCAAAGCGCGTACCGGGTGTTGGTCGCTACCAGGCCGGAGTTGCTGGACGAGGAAAAGGGCGATTTGTGGGACAGCGGCGTTGTGACGAGCGCGGCGACGCAGCAGGTGGAATACGCGGGCAAGAAATTAGTCTCCGAGCAGCGGGCGTACTGGAAAGTGCGGGCGTGGGATGAGCTAGGACATGAGGGACCTTGGAGCGGGACGGGCTGCTGGTCGATGGGGCTGCTGAGCCGGGACGAATGGAGAGGCGTATGGATCGGGTCGAAAAAGGACGTTAAGCCGACGAAGGAAAAGCCCAAGCCTAACGTATATTTGCGCAAGGACTTCGGCGCGCGCGCCGGCGTGCGCAGGGCCACGGTATATGCGACCGCGCTTGGCCTGTATCGCTTGTGGCTAAATGGGGAGCGCGTCGGGAAGGACGTGTTCTCGCCGGAGTGGACCGATTATCATGTGCGCGTCCAGTACCAGACCTACGACGTTACCGACCGTCTGAGGGAGGGGGATAACGCAGTAGGAGTTCTGCTCGGACAGGGCTGGTACTCGGGCTATATCGGCATGTTCGGGTTTCAAAAATACGGCATGGACCCGGCTTTCCTGCTGCAGTTCAACATTGAGTACGAGGACGGCTCGCGAGACTGCGTGACGACCGACGGATCATGGACGGCGTCGCTTGGCCCGGTCGTCTCCTCGGATCTGCAGATGGGAGAGACAATTGACGCTCGGCTGGAGATGCCGGGCTGGAATGCGCCGGGCTTCGCGGATACGGCATGGACATCGGCGGACGTCATGTACGATTATCGCGGCTGGATCGTTGCGCAGATGTCGCGGCCGATCCGGGAGACGGGCGAGCGGACGCCGTACAGCTTGCGCTGGACGCCCGACGGGCGCGTGCTGATCGACTTCGGGCAAAATCTCGCGGGCTGGCTACGAGCTTCTATAAAAGGCGAGGCCGGAACCCGGATCACATTCCGGTTCGGCGAGGCTTTGGACGCCAGCGGCGTGTTGTATACGGAGAATCTTCGCTTTGCCCGCCAGACCGATGTCTACGTGTGCCGTGGCGGCGACGGGGAAGTTTTCGAGCCGACTTTTACGTATCACGGCTTTCGATATGTGGAATTGAGCGGAGACGGTCCTTTCGAGCTAGGAGAAACGGCGGCCGTTGTCATTCACTCGGAACTGCCGGAGACGGGGGAGCTGGAAACTTCGCATCCGCTGGTCAACAGGCTGATCGAGAATGTGCGCTGGACGCAGCGGGCGAACTTTATGAGCGTGCCGACGGACTGTCCGCAGCGGGACGAACGGCACGGCTGGACGGGGGACGGGCAGATTTTCTCCGGGACGGCCGCTTATTTTATGGACGTTTCGGCTTTTTACGCCAAGTGGCTCGTCGACCTGGAGGATGCGCAGCGGCCGACCGGAGCTTACACGGACTTCGCCCCGTTTATTTTCGGGCCGAAGACGGAGTTCGACAACGATTTTACTTACACGCATACGGCTTCGGCCGGGTGGGCGGACGCTCCTATTATCGTAGCTTGGCTGTTGTACGAAACGTACGGCGACCGGCGCGTGCTTCGCAAGCATTACGCATCGATGAAGCGCTGGGTCGAATTCAACCGCGCCTTGTTCCCGGACGGCATCCGGGACGATGTGTCTCAGTATGGGGATTGGCTGTCCGTGAACGAGCGGCCGTTCGAGGAGCGGATCGCCGAATTCGGCCGTATGGTCAGCCATTATTCCACGACGCCTTACGATATTTTCTCGACGGCCTACATGGCTTACAGCGCCAAGCTGATGTCGGACATCGCTGCAGCGCTAGGCGAAGAGGAGGATCGTCAGACGTATGGCGAGAGGTTCGAGCACATTCGAACCGCGTTCATCGACCGTTTTGTCGACGGGGAGGGACAGATCAAGGGAGATACGCAGACGGCTTACGCGATGGCGCTGGAACTGGACCTGCTGCCGGAACGGCTGCGGGAGGCGGCAGTATCGAGACTCGTCGGTAAAATCCGCGAGCTCGGAAATATGGCGACAACGGGCTTCCTAGGCACGAAGTTTCTGATGGATGCGCTTGTGCGGGAAGGGCATGCCGATTTGGCGTTCCGTCTGCTGCTGCGCGAGGAATATCCATCCTGGCTGTATTCGGTGCGTCAGGGCGCGACGACGATCTGGGAGCGCTGGGACGGCTGGACGGAGGAGCGGGGCTTTCAGGACCCGGGCATGAATTCGTTGTGCCATTACGCCTTCGGTTCGGTCGGCGAGTGGCTGTTCCGGAACGTCGGCGGCATCGGACGCGAGGGCGCGGAAGCGGGCTTCGGGGCTCTGCTGATACGGCCGCGTCCGCTCGGCGGGCTGACGTTCGCGCGCTGCCGCTATGACGGTCCAAGCGGACCGGCTGCTACAGAGTGGCGGATCGCGAACGGAGAGTTTCTGCTGAACGTGGAGGTTCCGGCCAACGCGACCGCGCTTGTATACGTGCCATCGGTGGAAGGCACTGAGGTGTTGGAGGGAGATACGCCGGCTCGGTTGGCGGAGGGGATCAGCGAAGTCGGCCGAGAGGACGGCTGCGCCGTGTTCCGGATCGGCTCGGGCAAGTACAGCTTCGTTTCGCTGCTGCCAGTGTAACGTTTTGAATGGGAAAAACCGCTGAGTGTGGGAATCGTTCGATGGAACGGTCGCTGCTCGGCGGTTTTTTTGTAGATCGTTTTATGCCAACTGGCAAACCGAGGGGAGAATGGGGAAGGAGCGGGAGAAGGAAGAGTCACAGAATCGTTGAACGCAGAGCGTCTGAGCGGCTTGCCTCGGCAATCGATAGCGGTCTACAATGGAGGGAGTTAACCTCCGGGTTGCGCGGGCGGAAGAGGTGCGGAGTAGTGAAGACGGCAATGACGACAGTTATACTGGCGGGCGGGCAAGGCAGACGAATGGGCGGGCAAAATAAGGCGTTGTTGACGCTTGGGCAGGAGACGATCATCGAACGCCAACTGCGCGAAACATCGAAGCTGTGCGAAGAGATCGTTGTTGTCGCCAATGATTCCGGCTTTGCCGAACAATTGCTGAAGATGGCCCCGCACATTCGAATCGCAGCCGACTTTTATCCGGGGGAAGGTCCGCTGGCCGGCGTCCATGCAGGCTTCCAAGCCGCCGCATCGCCGTATGTATGGCTGCTTGGCTGCGATCAGCCGTATCCTGACGCGGATGCGGCCGAATATTTGCTTGGTCGGTTGAGGAACGGTTCTGCGCAGGCGCTGGCGGCCGTTCCGCTGATCGACGAACGGCTGCAGCCGCTGCACGCAGTCTATCGCAA
The DNA here is from genome assembly GCF_017671885.1 of Cohnella sp. LGH. Taxonomy (NCBI): domain Bacteria; kingdom Bacillati; phylum Bacillota; class Bacilli; order Caryophanales; family Paenibacillaceae; genus Cohnella; species Cohnella sp. LGH. Next base: position 4,301,499 of record NZ_CP072117.1, on the reverse strand, counting down.
GGAAACGGGGGCGATCGCGGAGGAGCTGCTGCAGGCGGGAAGGAGACGTCTGCAGGATTGGCTGGACCGGTTGGAGCCTTGCGCAATCGGGCAGGACGAATTGCAAGCCAACGGGCTATCGCTGGCCTTGGCGGACGATATCGATACGCCGGAACAGTTCGCCGAGGAGAACGCCCGCTGGGCTGAGCGCGCGCAGCAAAGGAGCTAAGTCCATGATGCAGCAAGCAGACAACGTCGAGCGATTTCGCCGCAAAGCAGTGCAGCCGGAAGAGGCGCAGCAGACGATATTAAACCATATCCGCTCTCTAGACGCGGAGAACGTAACACTATATGAGGCGTGGGGCAGATCCTTGGCCGAGCCGCTGATCGCGCCGCATCCGTTTCCGCCGTTTCGCCGGTCGGGGATGGATGGTTATGCGGTGCTAACGGCGGATCTGGCTGAAGCCGCGCCCGGCCGTCCGGCAGAGCTGGTCGTGCTGGAACATTTACCCGGAGGCACGGAGCCGAAGCGCTCGCTCGGTCCCGGACAGGCGTCCCGGATTATGACTGGAGGGATGGTGCCGAAAGGGGCCGACGCCGTCGTGATGCTGGAGATGACCGAGACTGACGAGAGGGACGGCCTCTCGTTCGTGCGGATCGGGAAGGCGGTGCCGCCGGGCGCTAACATTTCCGAAATTGGGAGCGAGATTTGCGAAGGCGAGCGGCTGTTGCCGGCAGGGCGGCGGGTCGAAGCGGGAGAGAGCGCCGTTCTTGCCGCTTGCGGCTGCGCTCGCGTTGCCGTAGCGCGACGTCCCCGGGTGGCGATTCTCTCTACCGGCAGCGAACTGCTGGAGGTGGACGAACCGCTCGCCCCCGCGAAAATCCGCAACAGCAATGCGCCGATGCTGGCCGCGCTTATCAGGGAGTTCGGAGCCGAGCCGACCTTGCTCGGCAAGGTTCCCGACGATCCGGAAGCGGCCGGCAAGCTTGTGCGTCAGGCATTGGCAGATTGCGACTTGCTGCTAACGTCGGGCGGGGTATCGGTGGGAGATTATGACGTCATGGTCGACATTCTCGCCCAGCCGGACGTGAAGCTGCTGTTCAACAAAATCGCGATGAGGCCGGGCAGTCCAACATCTGCAGCGCTGCTCGGGGACAAGCTGATACTCGCGCTATCCGGCAATCCGGGAGCGTGCTTCGTCGGCTTCCACCTGTTTGTCGTACCGGCGCTGCGTCGAATGCTCGGCGTGCAGCGGCCGACTCACCCTCAGTTTACGGCCAGGCTGGGCGAAGACTTTCCGAAGGTGAACGCGTATCGTCGCTATATTCGCGCCTTTACGTCCGTTAGCGGCGACGGACAAGTGTGGGCTACGCCGACAGGTGACGACAAATCGAGTCTGATGACGACGATCGTCGGAGCGGATTGCCTGATCGAAATTCCCCCGATCAAGGAAGGGTTGAGGCGGGGGCATCCGGTGAAGGTGTGGAAAATAGGACAGTAGCGGGACATCAGGATAGAGCGGTAAGGAGACGGACTGAGATGCGCATCATTCAAATTGTCGGATATAAAAATTCGGGCAAAACGACTCTGGCATGCGAGCTTATTCGCGCCTTCGCCGCCGAAGGCCGCAAAGTCGGAACGCTTAAGCACGACGCCCATCAGTTCGAGCCGGAGCCGCCGGGCACGGATACGTGGAAGCACCGGCAGGCCGGTTCGTCGACAACGGCAATCGTCTCTGCCGAGCGTACGGCCTGGGTGGTGGAACAGACGACGTCTATCGAGGAGCTTGTCTCGCAGATGACGCTGCAGCGGCTCGACGATCTGATCGTCGAAGGCTTTAAATCCGCGCCTTATCCGAAAATCGCGCTGATCCGAGAGGAAGAGGACGCGGATTTGCTGCAGCTGTCCAACGTCATCGCGGTCGCGCTCCGCAAGCCGCTTCCGTCGGTCGAGAAGCTAGCGAGGGAAATGGGAATTCCCGTTTTTCTTCATTCGAGCCTCGACTCGTTTGAGCCTCTGCTCGCCTTTCTCCGCCAAGAGCCTATGGAATTGATGACTTCCTGGGAAATTAAAGGCATGAAGAAAGGACTCAAGGAAGGCCGCGAAGAAGGGATTAAGGCGGGTATAATCAAGGGCAAAGCGGAGGGCAAGCAAGAAATTGCCGTGAAAATGCTGCAGAAAGGCTTCGAGACGCCAACGATCCACGAGCTGACGGGCCTGTCCCGCCAGAAAATTCAGAAGCTCAAGGAAGCAATGCAGCAATGGAATTGACAAGTCTCGAACAAATAGTGTAAATTAGCGAAAAGCTATTTTTGATCCTATATACGATTAATGGCGTAGACCAAGGATATGAGATTCGGCCCCCGTCGTACAGAGAGGAAGCGCCTGGCTGCGAAGCTTCCCGACGGCACGAACACTCCCCGCCTTGTCAGCCGCAGCGGTGAACCCGAAGTATCCGCTGCCGGGAAAATCCCGTTAACCGGTTGAGGAGTGCCGATACGCGCGAGCGGAAGAGGCATTCGAATTAGGGTGGTACCGCGAACGAACACATTCGTCCCTTGACGAGTGTGTTTTTTATTTTGATATCGAAAGCAAGGAGGCTGCACAAAACAATGAGACAAAGTCGATTGTTCGCCCAAACGTACCGAGAAGCGCCGACGGAAGCCGATACGACCAGTCATCGGCTGCTGCTGCGCGCCGGGTTTATCAGGCAGTTGGCGGCTGGGGTATATGCGTATTTGCCGTTAGGTCGCCGAGTGCTGCGCAAGCTGGAAAGCATCGTGCGGGAAGAGATGGACCGCGCCGGGGCGCAGGAGCTGCTGATGCCGGCGATGCAGCCGGCGAAACTGTGGCAGGAATCGGGCCGTTATGCCGCCTACGGACCCGAACTGATGCGGTTAAACGATCGTCACGACAGAGAATTCGCGCTCGGGCCGACCCACGAGGAAGTCGTAACGGCGCTTGCGCGCGAAGAGATTTATTCCTACCGCAAGCTGCCCGCGATCGTCTATCAGATTCAGACGAAGTTTCGCGACGAGAGACGTCCGCGCTTCGGCCTGATGCGAGGTAGGGAGTTTCTGATGAAGGACGCCTACTCCTTCGACGCCGATTCGGAGGGGTTGGAACAAAGCTATCGTACAATGTACGACGCTTACGGCCGGATATTCCAGCGAGTCGGTCTAAACGTGCGGCCGGTGGAGGCGGACCCGGGTACGATCGGCGGAGAGGGCGGCACACACGAGTTTATGGCGCTCGCGGACATTGGAGAAGATACGATCGTCTCCTGCTCGCATTGCGGCTATGCCGCGAATTTGGAGAAGGCGGAGGCCGGAACGCTGACGGACGTGACGAGGGGGAACGGACTTGCGCCGGAGCTGGAGAAAATCCATACCCCAAACGTACGGACAATCGACGAATTGGCGGCTTTTCTCCAAGTTCCGGCTTCCGCTTTGCTCAAAACGATGCTCTACGATGCGGACGGAACAATCGTCGCCATACTGCTCCGCGGGGACCATGAAGTGAACGAGACGAAGCTGCAAGCGCATTTGCAGGCTGCGCAGCTGACCCTTGCCGACGAGGCCGCCGTCATACGCGCCACGGGCGCGCCGGTCGGCTTCGCAGGTCCTGTCGGCCTGAACGTATCGCTGCTCGTCGACCGGACCATCGCGGCAGGGGAGGAGTGGATCGCGGGGGCGAACGAAAGAGACTATCATGTTCGCGGCGTTAAGCCGGGTAGAGACTTCTCGGTGGAAGCAACGGGAGACTTTCGCAATGTCGGGGAGGAGGAGCGCTGCGCGAGATGCGAAGAAGGAGCTTACCTCTTCCGTAAAGGGATAGAACTCGGCCATGTGTTTAAGCTTGGAACAAAATACAGCGAGCCTCTGGGCGCGGCGTATCTGGACAAGGAGGGCCGCAAACGGCCTCTGATGATGGGCTGCTACGGCATCGGGGTATCCCGCATGATGGCGGCTGCGGTCGAGCAGCATCACGATGAGGCGGGCATCGTCTGGCCGTCGGCCATTGCGCCGTTCTGCGTCCACATCGTTCCGATCTCGATCAAAGACGAGGTCCAGAGAACATTGGCGGAAAACCTGTATGAGCGTTTCCTGGCCGCCGGAATCGACGCCCTGATTGACGACCGCGACGAACGCGCCGGCGTGAAGTTCAAAGATTCCGATCTTATCGGCGTTCCGGTTCGCCTCGTTGTCGGTAAACAAGCGGCTTCAGGAGAGGTTGAAATGAAGCTGCGGAATCTCCCCGACAGCATGACGCTAACAGCCGAAGATGCTTTTAAGATCGTTTGTGACAAAATGCGGAACCGGGAGAGTACCGATGAGTTTCTTTGAACGAATGGCCGTTAAGGCAAACGTCGCTTTGAACGAGCAGCAGCGGCAGGCTGCGTCCCATTCCGAGGGACCCTTGCTGCTTCTTGCTTCGCCGGGCTCGGGCAAAACGACGACGATGCTGATGCGGATCGCTTATTTAATGGAAGAAAAGCGGGTCCCGGCAGAGCGGATCAAAGCGGTGACGTTCAGCAAAGCGTCTGCGGAGGACATGAGGGCGCGCTTTGCCAGATTGTTCCCGTCGCTGTCCGCGAACGCTCCCGACTTTTCGACCATACACAGTCTGGCCTTCGAAATTGTTCGGAATCATTTTCGCAGTCGCGGCATTGCTTATCGGATTATTGAGGGACGAAGCGGGGAAGAGGACGACGGGCGGCCGAACAAGCCGAAAATTATTCGCGAACTGTACCGACGCGCGAACGGCGATTATCCGCCGGACGATCGGATGGAAGAGCTGACGAGATACATCGGTTTCGTTAAAAATAAGCTGGTCCCGTCGGATCGGCTCTCGCAGATCAAATGCGACGTTCCCGGAGCGGAGAAGATCTACGAAGAGTACGAGCGCTACAAGCGGACGGCCGAAGACAGACTGCTGATCGATTTCGACGATATGCTGACCGAGGCTGACGCGGCGCTGAGCGCCGACGCCTCGCTGCTTGCGAAATATCAGAGCCGTTTCGATTATGTGATGACGGACGAAAGCCAGGATACTTCGCTTGTTCAACACGAAATTGTAGAGAAGCTCGTGCGGAAGCACGGCAATCTGTGGGCCGTCGCCGATGACGACCAGAGCATCTACGGATGGCGAGGCGCCGAGCCTGCCTATTTGTTGGACTTTAAGACGAAGCATTCTCATGCGTCCGTTTTATTGTTAGAGCAAAACTACCGTTCAACCTCGAACATCGTAGATGTCGCCAACAGCTTTATTAAGCGCAATCGCAATCGATACGATAAAAATATGTTTACGGAAAATTCGAGCAAGGAAGATATCGCAGTTACCGTGCTTCCCGACTACCGTTATCAAGCAAAATATGTGACGGAGAAAATTATCGACGACGGAGAGCTGGGCGACACTGCGATTTTGTACCGAAACAATAGTTCTTCCATCCTGCTCATGAATGCTCTCGACCGTGCGGGTATTCCTTTCTATATGAGGGATGGGGATGCACGCTTCTTTTCCCACTGGGTCGTAGAGGACGTGCTGAACTTTATGCGGTTGACGTTTAACGATCGCCGCACGGATATTTTGCAAAGAATCCATTTGAAGTTCGGCGGATACATTTCGAAAAAGCAAATGGAACAGCTGTTAGAGCTTAAAGCGGACCCGGACGATTCGGTATTCGATCGCCTGGTGAAGCATATTCCGCTGCGGGAGTATCAGGGGAAAGCTCTGACGGCGTGCAAGGCGGCATTTCGCAGCATGCAGGGAGCGGAGCCGCTGACGGCGATTCGCATCATTCGCGACAACCTCGGCTACGACAAAGCGATCGATAAATCGTGCGAACGGATGGGCTACCGTAAGGAGACGCTGTTTGGCATTTTGCACGCCTTGGAGGAGATTGCCGAGCCGCTGGAGACGATGGAGCAGTTCGCGGCTAGACTGAAATTTCTCGAAGGGCGAATGAAGCAGTCAAAGGGCGGAAAAGAGGCCGGGACGGTTACTCTGTCGACGCTGCATAGCTCCAAGGGTCTGGAATTTGCGCGCGTGTATGTCGTCGATCTGATCGAAGGCGTGCTGCCCTCCGCAGACGACGTTCGCAAATGGGAGGCGGGCGACGCAGAGGATATGGAGGAGGCGGCCAGGCTGTTCTATGTCGGCATGACGAGGGCGAAACGCCGCCTGGAACTCATCTCGTACGCCAGGAAGGAAGGGGAGCCGGTAAAGCCTTCCCGCTTCGTTGAAGACGTTCGTCGTTTGCAGCGGGGTGAACCCGCCGGGAGGGCCGCGGAGGCCGGTCTTCAACGGTTCGTCCCTGAGAACCCGAATGCGATCCTCGATTCGTCGCGTCTCGTTGTCGGCGCTAAAGTCCGGCATGCCGTCTTCGGAGACGGAGAGATTGTTCTGACGCTTGGGGATAGCATGGACATCCGCTTCCGCAAGGAGACAAAGCGGCTCTCCGTCAACATTTGCGTGCAGATGGGACTGCTCGAACCGGCGACTGCGGAATGAGCAAGCCGCCGTACGGCCGATTGTTGACGCGGACTCCCGACTAAGACCGCATTGCTCCAGTCTGCGGCCGAGAGCTTGCGATCACGAGCCCGTGGAGCGGTATCGGCGGACGCCAAAGCTCCACAGCATTAAGCAGGGGACAATGAACAGACAGCCGGCCAGCGGAGCGAGCATATACGGAATTCCGCTGCCCTCCGTCCGACCTAGAATATATTGAAGCGGCACGTAGTTGACGAGTCCGAACGGAATAACGTAAGTGAAGAAGCGGGACACCCATTTGTGATAAATGTTAAGCGGGTATTGCGCCATCTCGCGGCCGCCGTCCGTAAAAATGTTGCCCACCTCCAGCCCCTGCACCGTCCAGAAGCACATCGTAGCGATAAGGATGAAGATGCCGGTGAATATCATAACGCCGCTGACGATCATGAAGAGCAGCGTAACGGCCTTCATCAGCGTCCAGTCCGTCTCCACCCGGCTGATCGCCCAGACGAGCACGACCAGGCTTTGCAGCAATCTGCCGAAGCGGGTGAATTCGAATTTGGAGCCGAGCACCTGAAGCACGGTGCTGCGGGGACGAACGAGCAGCCGATCGAAGTCGCCGTTTACGATCAGCGCGGAAAACATGTCAAAGCCCCGCGCCAGGCACTCGGCGATAGCGAACGCCATGTGAATGACGCCGAATACAAGCGCGACCTCGAAAAACGTCCAGCCCTGAATTTGCCCGAATCGCTCGAACAAAAAGTACAGCCCCGCGAATACGGAGAACGGGATAAAAAATTGACCGAACGACAGCAGCCAGAACGATGTTCGGTACTGCATTTGGGATTTGAATAAAATAAGCAAATATTTGCCGAACAATCTCATGTCGGATTAGCCTCCTTGGACGACGACTCGTCTTAGCGCTTTGCCCATCGCGAATTTGCCGATCATCAGGAGCGCGGTCAGCCATAGCAGCTGCACCGGAATCGTGGCGAGCGCCTCGGCCGGCGGAATGTGCCCGGAATAGACGCGAAACGGAAAATCGGCCGCGAGCCGGAACGGAAGCGCATAGACGATCGTCTGCAGCCAGGACGGCATCAGCGGGACGGGAACGATCATGCCGGCGAGAAATTCTCCGGCGACACCGAACATAAGTAGCGAACCGGCCGGGGACATCGTAATGAACGTAGAAATGTAAATGAGCATGGAAACGGCGACCAGAATGAGCAGGCCGAGAACGAGAACGATTAAAAACAATAGGGCGGTAGTTGTGTCGTGAGGCAACGTCAGTCGATAGGGCGAAGGCAGCAGAAGGGCGACGGTGAGTATCGGGAAGCAGCGAAGGGCGGCGTTGGAGAGCCTCTGCGCGAGCAGCTTGGCATACCACAAGCCATATAATCCGCTCGGCCGACAGAGCTCGTAGGCGATATTGCCCGTCGTAATCAATTGGAACAGCTCATTGTCGCGGAACCAGAGCGCAATAAAGGCCAAGAAAGCTTGCTGCAGCCAGATGTAGGTGACGACCTGCGTCAGCGAGATCGGAGGATCGGCCAGCGGCTGACTGTAGAAAGCTTGGTACACCATTATGATGATGAAGCCCCAGAAAAATTGCGTCGCGATGCCGGCGAGGGCGGCGGATCGGTACTGGAAGCCCGTTGCGAGCTTCAGGCGGAATACGGAATAGAAAGCCCTCATGAAATTTCGTACTCCTTGTACATGTTGACGAGCGCTTCTTCGATCGCGGAGCCGCCGCCCGTCTCTCCGCCTTCGGCCGACGCGTACTTGGCGCGCATGGCGGCCAAATCGCCGTCGTACAACAGCTTCCCTTTGCCGATCAGCAATATCCGCTGCGCCAGCGCCTCGATGTCGCTCATGTCGTGCGTGGTTAGAATGACGGTAACGCCTTTCTCCTTGTTGATCGTAGAGATGAACCGTCTGACCGCGATTTTGGATACGGCGTCAAGTCCGATCGTCGGCTCGTCCAAAAACAGAATGCCGGGTCCATGCAGCAGAGAGGCGGCGATTTCGCAGCGCATGCGCTGCCCGAGGCTGAGCTGTCTCACCGGCGTTTGCAGCAGCTCGCCAAGATCGAGCGTCTCGGTTAGCAGGTCGAGATTGCTTCTGTATTCTTGCTCCGTCACGTCGTAGATGTCGCGCAGCAACTCGAACGAATCGATGACCGGCACGTCCCACCAGAGCTGGGAGCGCTGTCCGAATACGACGCCGATGTTGCGCACGTACTTGACCCGGTCGAGCCAAGGGGTAAACCCCATGATGCTGCACGTGCCGCTGTCTGGAACGAGAATGCCGCTCATCACTTTGATCGTGGTCGATTTGCCGGCCCCGTTCGGACCGATATAACCGACGATCTCTCCTTGGCCGATCGAGAACGAAATATCGTTCAGCGCGGCTACCTCCGTATACTCTCTTCGAAACAGCGCCTTAAACGCGTTTCCGAAGCCCGAAGACCTTCGGGCCACCTTAAAGCTCTTGCTGATTCCGTTAACGGTAATCACAGTATGTCCTCCTGTATGGAATAAAAGCGAAAGGAAGAAGATACTACCATTGTCGGGGAAGCGCTGTCAAGCGTTATTTTACGTCTTAGCCAAGCTGCTTCGACGTATTAGGGCGCCGGAGGCGTTTTTTGCCTGGCGAGGCTTTTTATCTGGGTTACTGTTCATTTTTATCCCTCCATTATGAGAATGGCAACTTATCGATATTCGCGCGGTTTTCTATAATAAGAGGGAGTACAAACTTTCGAGCGTGCGAGCCCAGCGGCTTCTCCTCCTGCTATAATGAGATCAACCTACATGAGAGGACGGACATCGAAAGATGAGTTTAAGCAAACGAATTTTCACCGCCTTCTTCGCTTTTATTATCATTCCGTTGTTCGTGTTGGGAAGCGTCTCGTATCTTGTATCGCAGAAGGTGACGGAGAAGAAGTATGCGGAGCAGACCGAGCTTACGCTCAAAGCGATCGGCCGCAACATTAACAACATGATCAAGGAAGCCAATTACTTTTCGGATTTCTGGGTAACGATGGAGGACAGCGTGGAGGTCGTTGAGCAATCGATCGATGACGGCGGCGCTAACGTCGATCCTGCCGGGGGGGAATCGTCCAAGGGGACGGATTTCTATTCTCAACTGCTGGAGAAGGAAAGGCTGCGCAAGCGCGTGCTGCTGACGTATCCGGGCATCCACTCGCTTACGTTGTACCGCAATGACAACAAACAGGTCAACGTCAACTTTTCGGCCAAGGACACACCGATTCCGCGAGAGGAATTGGAGGCTCATCCCATCTATCAGGAGGTTTTGCGCAAGAACGGCGCTCCCGTATGGATCGGCCCTAACGAGGATAAGAACTTGACCGGAGACTACAATCTGTTTACGCAAATTCGCGTGCTGCTCGACGTGGAGACAATGAAGAACAAAGGCGTGCTCGTCACGCGATTCCAGTTGAACGAGCTAAGCAAGATTTTTACCTTTTATAATAGTCAAGGGAAGATTGATCGTCGCTTCCTGATTGTAGCGGGCAACGGCAACATTGTGTACGACAGCGAGAAAAGCCCTGAAGGGCGCCGGATTTCCGACTACGTGGATACCGAGACCCTCGATATGCACAGCTCCGTGGCGCAGAGCAAGACGCTTCCGTTCGACGAGCACAAAAGTCTCGTATCGGTTCAGGATTTGCAGCTTCAGCGGCTCGGCATCGGCGATTGGAAGCTGGTCATGGTTACTTCCTGGCAGTATCTGTCCGGCGACATGGCGGCCGTGCTGCGCTGGACAGTCGTCATTACGTCGTTCTCGCTTGTGCTTGCGCTAGTTTTTAACCTGATTTTCGTCCGGAGAATGGTGACGTTGATCGTGCGGGTTGTCCGAGCGATGCGGCAGGTGGAGCGCGGGGATTTATCCACACGGGTTCCGGTCGTCGGCAACGACGAGACGACGGCGCTGTCCCGGGGCTTCAACAGCCTTGTCAAGAGAGTGTCCGAGCTGCTCGACGACGTCACGGAGGAGCAATCGCGCAAGCGCAAGGCCGAGATGATGCTGCTGCAGGCACAGATCAAGCCTCATTTTCTGTTTAACGCATTGGAATCGATCAATATTTTGGCCGTGCAGAACGAAGGGCGCAAAGTCAGCAAAATGGTGCAGCGGCTTGCAAATATTTTTCGCATCAGCATTCAGCAGAAAGAGGAAATTACGATCGAGCAGGAGCTGCAGCATTTGATGAGCTACCTGGAAATTCAGAAATACCGCTTCGAGGAGCTGTTCGAATACGCGATTGACGTTCCCAAGGAGCTGATGGACTGCACGATTCTGAAGCTGACGCTGCAGCCGCTCGTTGAGAACAGCATTCAGCACGGGTTCGAAGGCATCGATTATATGGGGAGAATCGAAGTCCGCGCGGCAATTGAAGGACGCAATATCGCCTTCTATGTCGAGGATAATGGAATCGGCATAGCGGAGGAGCAGTTGGCGCGGTTTGCGACCAGCGGGATTACGACGCTGCAGGAAATGTACGCGGAATCACCGGAGATGGGGGAACGGCGGGGTCTTGGCGTCGGCAACGTCGCGGACCGGCTGCGCATTCATTACGGGAACGGCTATGGCGTAATGCTGTGCAGCGCTCCGGGATGCGGCACGACGATCAAATGTCTAATACCTCTAGAGAGGGAGGGGCGGCGATGAGGCTTAAAGCTTTGTTGATAGATGACGAGGTCAACATTTTGAAAAATCTCCAGGCCGTTATTCCTTGGGAAGAGCTGGACATTGAGCTGATCGGGACGGCTCGTAACGGAGAGCAGGCGCTGGAGCTGGCTCGGGAGCATCGTCCGCAGCTCATTATGTGCGACATTCGGATGCCGGTCATGGACGGCATCGAGTTTCTGGGCGAGCTGCGACAGTTCGATACGTCCGCGGAAGTCATTATGATGACGGGATATCAGGATTTCAGCTATGTAAGATCGGTTATTCGTTACGAAGTGAAAGACTACATTTTGAAGCCGATCGATTACGAGGAACTGGTCGAGACGATTCGCAAGCTGGCGGACGCCGTCCGGGAGAAGAGCATGGAGCAGCGCTCGATGCAGCAGGAATGGAAGCAGGTGTTCCATCTCGCCTACGAGAAGGTGCTGTACGATCAGATTACCGATCTGGGCGGGTCGGCCAGCGGGCCGATACTTAGGCTTGGAGAGCTGGAAGGCGAAAATCTGGCGTTCGCGATGATGCTCGTAGACGTCGAAGACTATTCGAAACGAGAGAAAATTTGGGATGACAAGGAACGCAAGCTGTGGAATTTTGCCATCAACAATATTTTGCAGGAAAACCTGACCGCGTTCGGCGTCGTACATACCGTCATTCAAGTCAGAAGCGGGGAATGGTGCGTGCTGATCGAACGCTCCGCGCCCGATCTGTACGAGCGCGTACAATGCTTGTCGTGGGCGGAGACGCTGCGGCAAGCCGTACAGAGCTATCTCAAGCTGAGCATTCGCGTCGCGCTTCATCCGGCGGAGGTGACGCTGAAGCAGCTGTCCAAGACATATAAAAGCTTGCAAAGATCGTTGTACCTGTCGTCGACGGCTCACGAAGGCGTTATCGTGTCGGAGAGAGCTCGCGGCAGCTCCGAAACTTCGCAGCAGCTCTGGGACACGATCGAAGAAATGGTTACCGGGCTGAAGCGCTGCGACCGACGTCGCACCGAAACCGCGCTGCGCGAGCTGAACGAGAGTTTCAAATCGCTGCCGGAAAATTCGTTCGAGCGAGTCGCGCCGATCGTCCATTATCTATGCATTCATCTGCTGCGAGAGATGCGGGAGATGGAGGTGATCGGCCGGCACGAGGAGACGGAAATCTGGAGGCAGATCGATCGGCATCAAGGCATTCGCGAGACGCTGCAGGTCGTCAACCAGCTCGTCGATCAATCGCTGGAGAGCGTCATGAAGAAAAAGACGAGCGACGTGCTGATGCTGTCCGCGAAGGATTACATCGAACGAAATCTGTCCGCAGAGCTCAGCATCGACGTGTTGGCCGAATACTTGGGCATTAGCGGCAGCTATTTCAGCTTGCTGTTCAAGCAGCATTTCGGGGAGACGTTCGTCGAATACGTAACGAAACAAAGGATGGAGATGGCCCGATCTTTGCTGGCTCTCAGCGATAAGAGCGTTACGCAGGTCGGATTGATGGTCGGCTACGCGGAGCGCCGATACTTCACCCGGGTATTCAGCAAATACACGGGAATGCTGCCGTCGGAGTACCGCGAGCAGCAGCAAAACAAGTCCGGTGCGGATAAGCCGGCTTGGACGAATCACGAGGAATAGAGGAGAGAAAGTCATGACGACAAACAGAGGTTTCGGAGAGCTTTCGCTTAAGCAAAAGATCGGACAGCTGTTCATGTGCGGATTCGAAGGAACCGAGCCGACGAAGGAGATCGGCAACCTGATTCGGGATTACGGCGTTGGAGGTATTATTTATTTTCGCCGCAATCTTAAGGACGCCGGGCAGGTTCGGGAGCTGTCGGACCGTTTGCAGCAAATCTCCGAGTATCCGCTCTTCATTGCAATAGACCAGGAGGGCGGCATGGTCGTCCGTCTGGAGGAAGGCGTAACCGTGATGCCGGGCGGGATGGCGCAGGGCGCTGCCGACAACGAAGCGCTGACGCGCGAGGCCGCTAAGCTGTCCGGCGCGGAGCTGCGCGAAATCGGGATCAATATGAATTTCGCCCCCTGCCTCGACGTGAACAACAATCCGCAAAATCCGGTAATCGGAGTGAGATCGTACGGAGAAGACCCAAAGCGTGTGGCGGCGCTTGGCCTGGCAGCGATTCAAGGCTATAAGGAAGGCGGCGTCGTTGCCGTCGCCAAGCATTTTCCGGGCCATGGAGACACCGCGGTCGATTCGCATTATGCTTTGCCTGTCGTTCCGCACGGCGTCGATCGGTTGAACGAGGTTGAGCTTTATCCGTTCCATTACGCGATTGAGCGCAAAGCGGATGCAATTATGACGGCGCACGTCGTATTTCCGGCCTTCGAGCCCGATTCCGCCATTCCGGCGACGCGCTCGGAGCCGATTCTAACCGGATTGCTGCGGAAGCAGTTGGGCTTCGAAGGCGTGATTGTGACGGATTGCTTGGAGATGAATGCGATTTCGGGGACGATCGGAGTCGCGCGCGGCGCAGTAGACGCGATCAAGGCCGGCGCCGATCTTATTCTGGTCAGCCACCGGGTGTCGAGGCAGACGGCTGCTCTTGAAGCGGTAATGGAAGCCGTGATGACGGGTGAAATCTCAGAGGCCCGCATCGATGAGGCGGCTCGCCGGATCTGGAACCTGAAGCAGGAGCAAGGTCTGTTCGGAGACGAGCTCCCGAAGGCGGATCGGGCAAGAGCCGCGGAGGTGCAAAGGGAGCTGTGCGAAGCCGCTGTGACCGTCGTCAAGGGAGGAGAGCGGTTGCCGCTTCCGAAAGAAGGCAGGACGGTTGTCATCTGGGCGGAGCCTCATTCCCGCACGGAGGTCATCGAGGTTATTCCGCAGGATTGGACGCTGGGCAAAGCGCTCAGCGCAGCAGGCTACGACGTTGTAGAGGTGCGGGTGGGAACCGATCCGACGGCGGAGGAGGCGGAGGCTGCCCGCAAGGCGGTAAGCACGGGGCAGCGAGCGGTGTTCGTGTCGTACGACGCGGCGTTCTCCGAATCGCAATCCGGGCTGATCAGCGAACTGAACGCAAGCTGCGAAGGCTCGTTCGTATGGGTTGCCTCGCGCACGCCTTACGATCTGCTGATCGCCCCGGAAGCCCCGGTATATCTGTGTACGTACGAGAACAAACCGGCAATGGTATCGGCGCTTGCCGGCGTGTTGTCCGGAGAGCTGGCCGTCAAGGCTAGACTGCCGGTGACGATCGGAAATTACGCTCGAGCCCCGGAAGGAGACTGATGGATGAGCTGCCGGATCGGGATGGACGTTGGAGGGACGAACGTCGTGACCGGTTTGTTCGATTCCGAAGGCCGGCTCCTTCGACGGAGCAAGGTTCGGACAATTAAGCTGAGCTCCTGCGAGCTGATTCAACAGCTAGCCGGTCAATGCAAGGAAATATTAGCTGCAGAGGGAGTCCGTGAGTCCGAACTGGAAGCGGTCGGCATCGGGCTGCCCGGATTTATTCAAAGCGAATCCGGGGTGGTGAGCTCCGCCAATCTGCCGTTTAACGACGTTCCCGTCGCAGCTCGGCTGCAGCAGCTGTTGGGCGTGCCGGTTGCTGTCGAGAACGATGTGAAGATGGTCGTATACGGCGAATATTTGCATGGTGCAGGCAAAGGCTACTCGCATGTGCTGGGTCTTACGATCGGCACCGGGATGGCTTCCGCCTGGGTGTCGGACGGGCGGCTGCACGAGGGCGCCGGCGGTCTTGCCGGAGAAATCGGGCACATCTCTTTTCCCGACATTTCTTACATGTGCGGCTGCGGCATGAAGGGGTGCCTGGAGACGGTCGCGTCCACTGCGGGCATTGCCCGCCAGGCAAGGGATGGCTTGAAAGCGGGCTGGGTCGGCTTGCTGGCGGAACGATTTCCACCGGAAATTCGCGACGAATTGACGTCGCACGACGTATGGCAGGCGTATCTTGACGGAGACGCATTCGCGGGCCAAGTGTTTCAGAGGACGGCGAACTGGTTGTCGCGTGTGCTCGTTCCATCTATTGCGCTGCTCAGTCCGGACGTCATCATTGTCGGGGGCGGAGTGGCTGCGGCAGGCGATATCTTCTTCGATTCGCTCAGGTCGTACGTCAGCGCCAGCCTTCATCCGCTCTACAGAGAGAGACTTCGCATCGTTCCTCCATCGCTTGGCGATGACGGCGGGCTCTACGGAAGCGCGGAATTTGCGCTTAAGAGCCGTAAGATCGGTTTGCGCATCTGAATTGGACAGCGATTTTTCCCCCGTAAAATCCGAGGGAAAAATCGTTTTTTTATTGTCCATGTTGTATAATTACGGGCAGGGAAGGAGGACGGGTTACGTGACTACTTATTCGCGAGCGAGAACGCAAACCCAGAAGAAGGCGAAGCGCCGAGCGAAGACGAGAATACTGCTTGTCGTTAACGGGATTTTGCTTCTCTGTATCGCCGCGGCAGCGTTTGCAATCTGGAAAGCGGAGCAGGGCGATTCGAATGAAGCGCCGCCTTCGGCCGCTGTCCAAGCTCCGTCCGGGCAGCCGGACGACGCCGATCCGTCCGGAGCGCCGTCGACGGACGATTCAAAAGAAGGGGCGGAAGCATCCGCGTCTTCCGAGCCGTCGGAAAAGCCGGAGCCGACAACGGAGCCGGTCGACGTCGCGGAAGGAGATACGGTGTCTCTCGCGTTTGTCGGAGATATACTCCCAGCGGCAAGGGTGTTGGAGTTGATGAAGACCAATGGCTACGATTACCCGTTTCGCGAGTCGAAGGCGCTGCTGGAGGCTGCGGATATTGCGGCCGGAAACTTGGAAGCGCCCATTACCGTTCGCGGGACTCCCGCGGAAGACAAGCAGTTCGTATTTCGCGGAACCGTCGATGCGTTGAAGGCGGTGAAGGACGCCGGTTTCGACTTTGTCTCGTTGGCTAACAACCATACGCTCGATTACGGATGGCAAGGTTTAAGCGATACGATGGACGCTTTGGACGACGTCGGCCTGAAGCATGCGGGATCGGGCAATGACGATAAGGAAGCTTTCGAGCCGTCGTACATAGAGGCGAATGGAATTACCGTAGCGTTTATCGGCGTTACGCGAGTCGTTCCGGTAGTGGAATGGAAGGCGGACAAAAACCGTCCGGGACTTGCGGAGGCGTATTCGCCGGTACGTGCGGTCTCCACCATCGAGGAAGCGAAGAAAAACGCCGATATCGTCGTGGTCATGGTTCATTGGGGAGAAGAGAGAAAGGATACGCCGGTCGCCCATCAAACCGATCTCGCCCATCGTTTCGTCGATGCGGGAGCGGATTTGGTCATCGGCAGCCATCCCCACGTACTGCAAGGCTTCGAGAGCTACAAAGGGAAGTGGATCGCCTACAGCCTCGGCAATTTCGTGTTCTCGTCGACAACGGTGCGTTCGTCGGAGACGGGCATTCTGAATGCCGAATGCCGCAAGGACGGCGTTTGCGAGCTGTCGTTTAATCCGATGTTCGCCACCAACTCGCAGCCTGCGCCGATGGAAGACGCGGAAGGAAAAGCGCTGCTGGCCAGGCTGTCGTCGCTGTCCATCGGGGCTTCGGTGGAGGAGGATGGAGCGATTGCTTCACGGAATTAAAAGCTATGCGAAGGGACTGCGCAATTTGCCCTTCAGATTTCATTTTTACGGAAGAAGGGGCATGATGGATAAACAGACGAAAGCGGCGCTTCATCCGTGCGTCGCTCATCGGGGCTCTTCGGGCAAAGCTCCGGAAAATACGCTGGCAGCTTTTAAGCTGGCGCTCAGTCATCCGCACGTGAAGTGGATGGAGCTGGACGTGCACCTGTCCAAGGACGGGGTTCCGGTCGTCATTCATGACGGCACGCTGGAGCGAACAACCAACGGTAGAGGAAGGGTCGCCGATTACAGCGCGGAGCAGCTGGCGAGCCTGGATGCGGGAAGCTGGATGGACGCTTCGTTCTCGTCGGAAGGCGTTCCCACCTTGGAGCAGGTGCTCGATCTGGCGGCGGGAAGATGCAAGCTGAATATTGAGCTCAAGAGCGACGATGCCGATTTCGAACGTCTCGCTTCGCGGGCGGTTGAAGTCATCCGTTCGCGGAAAATGGAAGCCGAACATACGATAACGTCGTTTGAACCGGCGATTTTGCGCGCCGTGCGCAAAGCCGCCCCGGAGCTTAGAATGGGACTTATTATCGACGACAACCCCGACGATCTGGTCGAACGGCTAATCTCGCTCGATTGCTCTTATCTGTCGATCGGGTTCTATCACTTGAACGAGAAGCTGCTTGAGCAGACCGCCAAAGCGTCGATCGAGGTGATGGCGTGGACGGTTAACTCGGTTTCCGATTTGGGAAGGTTGGCCGCTCGTCCGGAAGCCTTCCAACTATGTACCAATTATCCGGATCGTTGGCTTGCTGTTGTCGAAGGAGAGGACTAATATGCGCGGATTAAGCGAAATGAGAACGGCGGATCTGCGCAATATTTATTGCGTCGGCCGCAACTATCGTCTGCATGCCGCCGAGTTGGGCAACGAAGTTCCGACGACCCCGATGATCTTCACGAAGCCGAGCCATTCGGCAGTAGATATGAACGGTGGGGAGATTATCCTTCCCGGCTCTCAGGGCAGCGTTCACTACGAAGCGGAGCTCGTATTCGCAATCGGCAGACCTTATGAACCGGGAATTCGCTTTGACGAACTGGCATCCGCTTTTACCATTGGGCTGGATCTAACTTTGCGGGACGTGCAGGCCCGTCTGAAGGAGAAGGGGCACCCGTGGCTTGCGGCCAAAGGCTTCCGCAACTCCGCTTTGCTCGGCCGTTGGTTGCCTTATTCCGGCTCCGCAGAGCTGGAAGCGCACGACTTTACTCTGCTGATTAATGAGGGTGAGGTCCAGAGGGGCAACGTTCGCGACATGGTATTCGATCTGCAAACGCTGACTGAATTCATCGCCCGCCATTACGGACTCGGGCCTGGAGACGTATTGTTTACCGGAACGCCGGCCGGAGTAGGCCCTCTAGCCGACGGAGACCGTCTTGACGCCAGGTGGAACGGGGAAAGTATCGGCAGCTTCGTGGCGTCAATCCATCCTTAAACGCAAATAGAGGAGTCAACCGGACGCATTGTCCGCGAAGACTCCTCTATTTTGCTATTCCGTCTTCTCTTCAACGTCGGCCAGACGTTCGCGGATCGCCTTGATTTGCGGCAAATGGGCAAAGAAAGCGTCCACGACGGCGGGATCGAAATGCCGTCCCCGCTCCTCGCGGAAGAAGCTTTCAATCCGGTCCATCGGCCACGGTTTTTTGTACACCCGTTCCGCGCTGAGCGCGTCGAAGACGTCGGCCACGGCCGTAATCCGGCCGAAAATATGAATTTCTTCTCCTTTTCGTCCGGCGGGGTAACCGCTGCCGTCCCATTTCTCGTGATGTTGTTCGGCAACGACGGCGGCGGCGCGCAGTAGTTCGCGCTTGGATCCTTGCAGCAAGCGATAGCCGATGTCGGTATGAGACTTGATCGCATCATATTCTTCCGGCGTCAGTCTGCCGGGCTTGTTCAAGATGGCATCGGAGATGGCGACTTTGCCAATGTCGTGCATGGGAGAAGCGGTGCGCAGCAGCTCGGCTTCCGCTGGGGGCAGACCGAGCGCGATTGCAAGAATATAGGAGTATTCGGCTACGCGCTTGACGTGGTTGGCGGTTTCCTTGGAGCGGATTTCTCCGACCTCGCCCATTTTGGCGATGATTTCGCGCTGTGTGTCGTAGATTTCTTGGTGGAGCATGACGGACTCCAGAGATTTGCCGGCATAGGAGGCGGCGAGGGAGAGCAGTTCCAGATCTCGAGGAGTAAAGCTGTCGACTTCGGTCAGCTTGTTGATCGCTTGGTAGGCCCCTATAATTTGTCCGTCATTGTTGCGAAACGGAACGGTAATGACCGATTTGGTCCGGTAGCCGGTTTTGCGATCATTCTCGGAATTATGCCTTGGATCCGAATAGGCGTCTTCAATAATGATGGCTTCCCCGGATACAATCGAGCTTCCTACGAAGCCGGTTCCATATGGGATGCGAATTTCGTCGACACCGTGGGCCACCGTCGTATACAGCTGTTTATTTTCTTCGTCGATCAGCCACACCGTGCATCTATCGGATAAAATTAATTCGCGTCCCATATCGGCCATGTGCACAAGCACGGCGTTCAGTTGCCGTTCGCTGGCGATTTTAGACGTGTAATCGAAGATGATCTTCAACAGCTCTTCGGGACTTAACTCTTTTTTGCGCATAAGATGTCACTCCTTAACCACTCCTTTCCAAATATTCGCGAAATTATTGTCGAATCCTGCTGCAATTTATTCCGTCCATATAATAAGTAATCGCTTTGGACAAGCTTTCCTTCAAATCCTCTTTCATCTGGAAGCCGCCCATCGATTCGAGGGAGGCAAAGCCATGAACCATGCTCCGCAGGCCGCGTACAGCATGAACGGCTTCCTCTTCCAGAATGCCGAGAGGCTGCATCAGGCGAATGAACAGATTCAGAATACTGTCTGATGCTTGCTCGAAGGCTTCAGGCTTCGGCGAGACGACGCGATTGATCGCTTCGTACAGCCCGGGATGCTCCCGTACGAACTGGACGTAGGCATGCCCGACTTCAATGAAGGCCTGCTTGCTCGAATACCCGATTGCAGCGTCATGAAGCTGATCTTTCAGATTGGCAAGGGCATAGGAGGCCAGTTTCTGGCGCAAATCCGCCAGCCCTTCGACGTGGTTGTAAAGGGAGGGGGTTTTGATGCCCAGATTCTCTGCCACGCTCGCAAGCGTAATTCGATCCCAGCCGTCGCGATCGGCGATCGCGGCGGCAGCTGCGACAACCGACTCCGGCTTGATTCCGGCTCTCATCCGGCATTTCTCCTTTCCAAGGCGGTTTGAGCGGCCGCTATCGCTTGTTCAATTGCCGCAGCAGGTTGAAGCACGGCGGGGCCGTGGCCGACGGCAAGCGCGTTGGGACGCAGATCGAGTATTTTGCAGGCGCTCTCGATTGCCGTTCGTGCATGCCAGGTCGCCATGGCCGGGAAGGGGAACTTCCACTGCAGATGACCCGAAACGGCCAAGCCTCCTTTCGTCTGAAAGGCATCTCCCGCAATCAGCGTCTTACTGCCAATTTCCAGAAAACAGAAGTGTCCAGGCGTATGACCCGGGGTTGCGATCGCGGTCAGAGAGCCGATTCGTTCTTCGTCGTCGAACAGGAAGTCGGGCTCGAATGGCGGCTGCTTGGGTACCCCACCTTTGATCGGACTTTGGGCTTCGTAGGGCTGCAGCCCCCGATCTCCTCGAAGGAGCGCAGCGTCTCTCCGGGAAATACCAACTTGCGCATCCGGATAGATCGACTTTAGGTAAGGCACCGCCCCGATATGATCTTCGTGGGCGTGCGTGAGTAGAATACGGGTCAGCGGCTTGCCGGTTTCCTTGATCGCGGCATGAATCTTCTTGGCAACAAAAGGCATGCAGGCGTCGATCAGTGTGATGCCGTTCTCCTCCTCGACAAGATAGCAATTCATCGGGAAGAGCCGCGGCATAAAAATAAGCTGGGTTACGTTTCCCCAAGTTGTAGCTCTCATAAGTAAATCCTCCTTCAAAAACTAATTACATTTATATTATAACTAATGTAATTAGTTTTTGGGAAGGGGGAATTTTGTCCTATGCCGCGTGCAAAGGTGTTAAACGTCGAATAGGGGGGAAAAAATCTACAAATATAGCAAGACGATCTTATCCCCCCGTTAGTTGTTTAAGTCCCTTACTTTGGCTAAAGATGCACGTACAATAAGGGTGTAAGCAAAACCACATTCCATTTAGGAGGGTCCTAAGTTGAAGAAAAAATTGGTAACAGTAACGGCTTCGGTTCTGATGTTATCCTCGGTATTGAGCGCATGCGGAAGCGACAACAAAGAGAACAACGCATCTCCGTCGGCATCTCCGGCAGCAAGCCCAAGCGCAAGCGCATCAAGCCCAGCCCCGAGCGAATCCGCGCCGGCTCCTGTCGAAAGATTCGACGTCTCCCTTCGTCACATTCAAATCGGCGAACTGCAAAAGTTCCGTAAAGCGATTTTGGACGAGGTCGTACAGAAGGCCGAGACCGAAGTGCCAGGCGCCAACTTCGAAATGGATGCCGTAGAGGACAGCTTCAACCGCTTTACCAAGCTTCCGGCCGAGATGGCAGCCGGCAACCCTCCGAAAATTTTCGACTTGTTCGGCGGTCCTGGCGACGGACAAAAATACGCTCGCGCCAACAAACTGCTTGACCTGACTCCGATTATCGAAGAGCTCGGCATCAAAGATAAGTTCACGGACTATTCTACATTCGTAGTAGACGGTAAAGTGTACGGCTTGCCGATCGGCGCCGGATCCGAAGGTTGGTTCTACAACAAAGAAATTTTGGAGGCTAACGGCCTAGCTGCTCCGACGACGCTCGAAGAGCTTGAAGCTGCGTTCGCGACGCTCAAAGGCAAAGGCATTACGCCGATCGCAATGGGTTCGCAAGCGGCATGGGTACCGTTCATGCTGCTGAACACGCTCATTCCGCGTTATGCCGGAGAAGACATTCAAGCAGGCGTTGCCGACGGTTCCCGTAAAATGACGGAACCGGAAGTTGTAGCAGCTCTGGCAAAATACAAAGAGTGGGTTGACAAAGGCTACTTCACCAAAGGCGAGCTGGGCATCGACTACACGGGCCAAACGAACGAATTCATCGCCGGCAAAGCTGCATTCCTGTTCGACGGTACTTGGAGAATTTCCACGTTTAACGCAGACGGCGTAGGCGCCGCGTTGAACGGCAAAGTCGGCTACTTCGCAATGCCAGCCGTACCAGGCGGCAAAGGCAGCCAAAAAGCGGTTAACTTTAACCAAAATAACGGTTATGGCTTCTCGTCCGACGTGAACGACAACGAAAAAGCGGCGATCAAAGCATTTATCAAAAACCTGTACACGGAAGAATATCAAGTACGCGGCTACCAAGAAGACGGCGTATTGCCTTCCATGAAAGTGGATGCGTCCAAGCTGACTTCCGACAATCCGATTATGCAGCAAGTTCTGGCTTCCAACGCGGCAGCAGAAGGCGTAGTATTCCCGCACTTCGACTCCCTCGTTCCGGGCGCAGTTAACGGCGAGTTCGAAAAACAAATCCAAAACTTGATTGCAGGCAAAACGACTCCGGAAAAAGCGGCTGAAGAAATTCAGAAAGCTTTGGACAGTGAGCTGGCAGCTCTGAAATAGTTTAGAAAACAACGGAGAACGAGGTATCGCCTGCCCGGTCGGGCGATACCTCTCTCATGTCACAAGGGTGGGAGAACCATGAACAAAACACTGAGAAATCCATATGTATACCTGCTCTTCGTCCTGCCGACAATCGGATTGTATTGCCTCTTCTTTGTCTATCCGGTGTTTCAATCGTTATTTTACGGGCTGACGAATTGGGACGGATTAAGTCCGGCCAAGTATACGGGATTCGCCAACTTTGAAAAAGCGTTTAACGATGACGATTTTTGGGTTTCCGTCAAAAATAACATGTATTTCATCCTGTTTTCCGTTTTCGTGCAAGTTCCTTTGATCATTATGTTCTCATTGTTGATCAGCGGCGTAAAGCGCCTCCAAGGTTTCTACAAAACAACGGTGTTTATGCCGTCTATTCTTTCCACCTCGATTATCGGGATTTTGTGGGGATTCATGTATCATCCGAGTATCGGATTGTTCAACAATTTTCTGGGCTGGTTCGGCATTGAGCCGATTTACTGGCTGTCCGATACGAAATGGGCGATGCTGTCCATACTTGTTACGAATGCCTGGCAATGGATGGGCTTCTATATCGTGCTGGTGCTTGCAGCCATTCTGGCTATTCCTAAGGAAATCAACGAGGCGGCGGAAATCGACGGAGCTACCGGCATCCAAAGAGCTTTCCGGATTACAACGCCGCTCATTATGCCTGTTATATCGGTAGTTATCATGCTGTCCATCGCCGGCGCGATGCGTGTCGTCGACATCGTCCTCGTCATGACCAACGGCGGACCCGCGGGCGCGACGGATGTTATGGCCTCGTATATGGTTAACAAAGCGCTTAGATACGGTCAATACGGTTACGGTACCGCCCTTTCGATTATGATCTTCGTCATTGCATTGTTGCTGACGGCGATTTACCAAATCGCAATTGCCAGACGGCAGGAAAGGATCGAGTACTAATGCCAAAAGTCATCAAAAAAGCCTTGCCGCATCTGCTGCTGCTCATATACGTCTTCATTATTCTGTTCCCGTTCGTGTTCGTGCTATTCTCGTCCTTAAAGGAGTCGAACGACCAGATTGTTACCGCTCCGTTCGGATTTCCTGTCCAGATGGCGTTCGATAACTATGTGGATGCTTGGACGCAAGCGAAAATCAGTAAATATTTCTTTAACAGCGCCTACTTGTCGGTAAGCGCAGCGGTATCCGCGATTCTCATCGCCGCAGCAACCGCTTATGCGCTGTCGCGTATGAGATTCGATAAGAGCAGCAAAGCGATCTACCAATTTATTCTGATCGGGATGCTCATTCCCGGAAACGTATTGTTTATCGCTCAGTACATTTTGATTCAGAAGCTGGGTCTGCTGGACACTCACTGGGCGCTATACTTGCCGTATACCGCCGGGGCGCTGCCGTTCAGCGTGCTGCTCATCGTCGCATTTATGAAGGCGATCCCGTCGGAATTGGAAGAGGCCGCAATTGTCGACGGACTGGGCGTTATTCGCTCGTTCATCCGAATCATATTGCCGCTGACGATGCCTGCGCTCGTGACTGTCTTTATTATCAACCTGCTTGGCAACTGGAACGAGTACTTGCTCGCCAATTTCTTTATCAGCAAGGATGCGCTTAAAACGTTGCCCACAGGGATGGTCGGTTTCCGCGATGCATTCCAGACGAGTTATCCGCTCGTATTTACAGGGGTCGTCATCAGCGTTTTGCCGATTCTGGTCATCTATGCTTTCCTGCAGCGGACGATTATCGAAGGTCTGACCGCGGGAAGCGTCAAGGGCTGATCGTTCGAATTCGGGACAGCCGTTCTGTCGCCAATGGCTTAAGCCGGCGCAAATCTCATCTGGAGATTTGCGCTTTTTGGCGTATGCGGCTTATGATGGGAAAGACTATCGGCTATAGAAAGGAGAATGTTCTGTGATTGTACATTCGTTCCCGCCGATCATCGATTCCGGGTGCCGCATGCTCGTTCTGGGCAGCATGCCGGGCGTCGCATCCTTGCAGGCGCATCGATACTATTGGAACCCGCGCAATTATATGTGGCGTATTCTATACGCTTTATTCGGGGACGGGAGGGAGCCGGACGAAGCGTACGAGGAGCGGCTCGAATTCGCGCTTCGAAGCGGCGTTGCTCTGTGGGATACGATCGCGAGCTGCGAAAGGAAGGGGAGTCTGGACAGCGAAATCCGCCAGGCGATCCCGAACGACATCCCGGGTCTGCTGGCCGATTATCCGAACGTGCGGGCGATCGTCTGCAACGGCTCGAAGTCGTTGGCCGAGCTGACCAAGCACTTCGGGGATCATCCGGAAATGCGCAGCCGCGAGTTGATTCGCATGCCGTCCACGAGCCCGATTCCGACTCGAGACTACCGCGGTTTGGAGGACAGGCTGGAGGCTTGGAAGCGATTGCTTGAATTGTGAAAAGAGGGCTGGTTCTCGAGAGGTGTTTCCAAATTTATTGGATATTAAACTTTTACGACGGATCTATTTGCACACATGAGCTTACGCAGGGAAGTTAGTCGGAAATTCGTACAACGCAGCTCGAACCAGGCTGAAACGGTGGACGTTTGTAGGAAAATCCGCACAAAGCAACTCGGCTCAGACTCCAACGACGGACGTTTGTAGGAAAATCCGCACAAAGCAACTCGGCTCAGACTCCAACGACGGACGTTTGTAGGAAAATCCGCACAACGCAGCTCGAACCAGACTTAAACGGCGGACGTTTGTAGGAAAATCCGCACAAAGCAACTCGGCTCAGACTCCAACGACGAACGTTTGTAGGGAAAATCGTATAAATCAACCAAGATCGGGGATTGTATGCCACTAAAGCGTCTTCGATAATTACACGAATAACTTCTGGGAATTATCTGGAAGTGTTGAGGGTCATGATTAGCCTGGAGACTGCCTCATACGCTCCTGAAACCTTGTAACGGGTTTACCCATTCAGGTTTCAGGAGCGTATAGCAGCGGAAGGAGGTACATCCCCCCTCGGACCTTTATCGTCGATCATCTTTCATAGCAACTTGAAGTGGTTATGGAACAGCCTTGTTTCGTTATTTCGTCATTTGCTCCATCTGCTCGATCAAATTCTCGAATACGCTCATCGCCTGGCGAATCGGCTCAGGCGAGGACATGTCGACGCCGGCGGTCTTCAAAATGTTGATCGAATAGTCTTTGCCGCCGCTTCTCAGGAAGCCGAGGTAGCGGTCGACGGCAGGCTGGCCCTCGTCGAGAATCTGTTTGGCAAAGCTTGTCGCGGCGGAGAAGCCGGTCGCGTACTTGAATACGTAGAAGCTCGTGTAGAAATGGGGAATTCGCGCCCATTCCATTTCGATGTCTTTGTCGACAACCATGTCTTTGCCGTAATATTTCACGTTCAAGTCGTAGTAGATCGAGCTTAACTCCTGAGGTGTCAGCGCTTCTCCGTTTTCCGCTTTCGCATGAATGATTTTCTCGAACTCCGCGAACATCGTCTGACGGAATACCGTCGTCCGGAATTGATCCGCATAGTAGGTGAGCAAATACATTTTTTCCTTCGGATCGGTCGACTTGCCCAGCAAGTAGTTCATCAACAGCGCTTCGTTCAGCGTGGAGGCGACTTCGGCCAAGAAAATCGTATATTGCGCGTCGCGATACTCGTTGCTCTCGTCCGAGAAGTAGGAATGCAGAGCGTGGCCCATCTCATGCGTGAGCGTAAACATGCTGTTCAAATTGTCGTTATGGTTGAGCAGCACATACGGATGCGTGCCGTAGGCGCCCCAGCTGTATGCCCCGCTGCGCTTGCCTTGGTTTTCGTAGATGTCGATCCAGCCGCTGTCGAAGCCCTCCTGAAGCACTTTGCGATAGTTGTCGCCAAGCGGGGAGAGGCTGTCGTACACCGTTTTCTTCGCTTCCTCGTAGGTGATGTTCAGGTCGAACTCTTCGACGAGCGGAGCGAACAGGTCGTACATATGCAATTCGTCCAGCTTAAGCAGCTTCTTGCGCAGGTCCATATAGCGGTGCATCAACGGTAAAAATTCATGAATGGTCGAGATCAGGTTATCGTAGACGGACTGCGGAACGTTGTCTCCGAACAGCGACATCTCCAGAGCGGAAGGATAATTCCGGGCTTTGGCGTAAAACAGGTTTTTCGTCACGTTGGCGTTTAAGGTAGCGGCCAGCGTGTTGCGCCATTTGCCGTACGTGTCGTACATGGCCTTGAAGGCATCCCGCCGCACGTCCCGGTTTTTGCTTTCCAGAAATTGAATGTATCTACCGTGGGTCAGCTCGACTTCTTCGCCTTGCTCGTTTTTCACCTTAGGGAACTTCATGTCGGCATTGTTCATCATTCCGAAGATGGTGCTAGGGGCTTGCGATACATTGCCGACTTGGGCCAGCAGCGCTTCTTCGCTCTTGGAGAGCGTATGCGGCTTCTGACGAAGCATTTCCTCCAGAGTACGCTTGTACTTGGAGAGAGACGGATCGGCGATGAGCCCGGTCAATTGCTGTTCGGACAAGGCGAGAATTTCGGGCGTAATGAACGAGGTCGCCTCGCCGACTTCTACGCTAAGCTTCTTGGACTTGTCGGACAACGCCTGATATTTCGGCTCGGCCATATCTTCATGGTGCCGCATGTTGGAGTATACGTAAAGCCGTTCGGCCAGCTGGGAAATTTGCTCGTCAAGAGCAAAGCAGCCGGCTATGGCGGCTGCATCCTGCAGCTTGCCCTGGTAGGCGGCGATCTCGCCCTTCAGCTTCTTGACCTCGCTGTATTCGGCATCCCATGCTTGTTGATTCGGATATAGATCTTCGAGTTTCCAACGGTGCTCCTGCGACACTTCGGATCTTGCGGCGACTTGTTTCATAGACATCTTCAACCTCCTGAATGATGGATCGTAATCGGCCGAGACGGCGGTGCACAGCAAAGACAGCGCCGCGACCGAAGCGGTCAGCGGCAGGATAAGCTTCTTCATGACGGGCCTCCGGTCTTGGAATAAGTTTCCGGAGTAGTATGCCCCTGTTAAGCGCCGATAATGAAGAGGTTATAGACGATCAGGAAAAAAGCGAACAGCACAAGCGCAATCGTAATAATAGCCATGGGTCGCCGCATTCGCTCGGGAACCCGATCCCGGGTCAAGATCAGCACGACGGCTAGGCAGAATGACGAGATGATAAAGATCAGATTGGCTTCGTTATTCATTCGAGGGCGGACTCCTTTGCAATCTCAACTATTCGGAATGGAGCTGAATCAGATCGATTTCAATTTCTCCATCGTATTTCGCAGTCCTTCTTCCCCATCCGGGAAATCCTCGGGCAAAAATCGTTTTTGGGCCCAATCCATCATCTCCGGGCGGCTGAGGAACTTATGGCAGGTTTCGCCCCACTGCTCGGAAATTTCGCGGACGACCAGCGTCTTGCCCTGAACTTCTACAGTCAGCATATTGTAGTTATCATGTTTATAGACGGTATG
This sequence comes from Cohnella sp. LGH, assembly GCF_017671885.1. Lineage (NCBI taxonomy): Bacteria > Bacillati > Bacillota > Bacilli > Caryophanales > Paenibacillaceae > Cohnella > Cohnella sp. LGH. The sequence continues at coordinate 4,273,668 of NZ_CP072117.1, read as the reverse complement.
TTTAGCGAACATAGAACACTCCTGGGCTAGGGCAGCAAATGCCGTTTTTTTCATCATAGAAGAGTTCAACAGAGAAATCAATGTAACGCTGGAAAATCGAGGTTGACAGTGCGGATGATCTATGGGATTCTACAATGAAATCCGCCAGAGGGCGGGTGGAGCTAGCAGCCGAGTTGAGATGAGATGGATGAGACGAGAGGAGAACGGAATCAGATGACAAATGAAAAAGCTGTGCCAGCGTATCCGCAGACGGGGGTCGCCTCGACCTGCCGTTCGTTCGACGAGTACTGCGCCATGTTTAAGCTGGACCCTGCGAATTTAACAGGCCCCGTGCTAGACGTAGCGGGGGGAGCATCCTCCTTTACCGCTCACCTGCACGCGAAGGGCGTACGAGCGATGGCTGTGGATCCTTTCTATGAAGGAATTACGGATGAGATCATCGCAACGGGGTACAAGGAGATCGAGACCGCTTCGGCTAAAATTGCCGCAATGGCCGCGAGCTTTGATTGGAGCTATTACGGTTCTCCGGAGCGTCAGCGCGAGATCCGGGAACGATCCATGACGCTGTTCGCGGAGGATTTCCGCAAGGAGGATGCTTGGTCGCGATATTTCGCTGCCGCGCTTCCCCGGTTGCCGTTCGAGAACGATACGTTCGAGCTTGCTCTGTGCAGTCATTTTCTATTTTTATATGCCGATGCTTTTGACGAGCATTTTCATGCAGCCGCCCTGCGGGAGCTCATTCGCGTACTTCGTCCCGGCGGGGAGCTTAGAGTGTATCCGCTTGTCACGTTAAAATGGGAACCCTGCTCCTTTTTGAATAGGGTTATCGAAGGGCTGGCGGACGTCGCCTCCCATGAGCTTCTTCCGGCGGGTTTGCCGTTTACGCCCGTTCGCAGTCCGCTATTGAAACTGGTTAAAAGAGGGAGCGATGAAGGCTGAGAAGCTCCTAAAGAATGGATGATTTACGACCAGAATATATTGCAAAAAAGGGTAATTTCGGTTATAATCATCGTATTCGCCGATCAACGGCGAGATTTTAGGAGGTTTTTCATTTGAGAGGAACAGTAAAATGGTTTAACGCAGAAAAAGGATACGGATTTATCTCCGTAGAAGACGGAAACGATGTATTCGTTCACTTCTCGGCAATCCAAGGCGATGGCTTCAAGACTTTGGAAGAAGGTCAAGAAGTTGAGTTCGAAATTACGCAAGGCAATCGCGGTGCTCAAGCGTCCAACGTGGTTAAACTGTAAGTCTGCGAGCCAGACTTGCTTCTCATATCACGAACAGCAGCGAAACCCCTGGTCTACCGGGGGTTTTGTTTATTTGTGTTGGGGAAAAGCGGCGGGATCAGACTATGTAGTGTATTTGAACTGCATGGCATGCCCCGAATTTTCCTCCCCCTTTGACCGTATGGCAGCCCAAGTGGTAAAATAATTGGTGATTTTTATCGATTCAATTCCTATGTTCCCTGGGGGTACAAAGTTATGCCAAAATTCAAGCTGTTCGCCGACCGCAAAGGGAAAGCCGATCAAGCTAAAAACAACCGTTTCGTGAAGCTGGCACGTGAAATCTACGTGCAGGCGCGCAAGGGCGGCCCGAATCCGGAATCCAATTACGGACTCAGAAGCGCCATCGCCAGCGCTCGCGCGATCCAGATGCCAGCCGACAATATCGACAGAGCGATCAAGAAAGCGGCAGGAGCCGGAGAAGGCGACGACTACGAGGAAATTATGTACGAAGGATACGGTCCGGGCGGCGTGGCGATCATGGTGAAATGCCTGACGGACAATCGCAATCGGACCGCTTCGGACGTTCGCTCGATTTTCGGCAAACGCGGCGGAAATTTGGGAGAATCGGGCTGCGTATCCTATATGTTCGATCATAAAGGACTGCTCGTCATTCCTCGCGACGAGAGCTCGCCGGATGAAGACAGTTTTATGATGGAAGCGCTGGAAGCCGGAGCGGAGGACGTCGTCATCAGCGACGAGAGCTTCGAAGTTTTGTCTACGCCGGAGGATTACGAAGCGGTGAAAGGCAAGCTGGAAGAGGCGGGTTACAAATTCGAGACGGCAAGCGTTCGCTGGCTTCCGCAAAATACGGTGGCTGCGGAAGGCGAAAATGCCGAGAAGCTGATGAAGATGATGGACGCATTCGAGGATAACGACGACGTACAGGATGTGTACCACAATTTCGAGATCAGCGACGAAGAGATGGAGCGCCTGAGTTAAGCCAACCCGAGAGCGCCGGACGGGTTTCATAACGGACAAAAAAGAGGCCGAGAGGCCTCTTTTTAGCGGGACAAGCATCCGAAACGCTGTGTAGTAGCTTGCGATTATTGCGCTGCTGCCGGTTCAAGCATATGAACCAGATCGATCGTACCTCCGCCAAGACACACTTCGCCATCGTAGAAAACGACCGCTTGTCCCGGCGTAATCGCCTTCTGCGGCGAGTCGAACTCGACCCGATACTCTCCGCCTCCAAGAGGCGTAACGGTGACGCCCTGATCCGGCTGACGATAGCGGAACTTGGCCATGCAGCGAACCGGGCTAACAGGCTCGTCCGGGCTGATCCAGTTGACGCCGGTGGCGGTTAAGCCGACGGAATAGAGGCTATGATGAGCGTCCCCTTGGACGACGTACAGCGTGTTCGTCGCCAAGTCTTTGCTTGCGACGAACCACGGTTCGCCCGTTCCCGAGCCGCCAATTCCAAGACCTTGCCGTTGGCCGAGCGTATAGTACATGAGTCCGTCGTGGCGACCTTTCGTTTCGCCGCTGACGAGATCGACCATATTGCCCGGCTTGGCCGGCAAGTATTGGCTAAGGAACTCTTTGAAGTTACGTTCGCCGATGAAGCAGACGCCCGTACTGTCTTTTTTCTTGGCGGTAGAGAGGCCGGCTTCTTCGGCGATTTTGCGAACATCCGGTTTCTGCAGATGGCCGATCGGAAACATGGCGCGAGATAGCTGGGCCTGATTCAACGCATGAAGGAAATAGGTCTGATCCTTGTTCGAGTCCACGCCCCGGAGCAACTCGTATTTGCCGCCGCGCAGCTCAAGCCGGGCATAGTGACCGGTAGCGATGGCGTCGGCGCCAAGCTCAAGCGCCTTCTGCAGAAATTCGCCGAACTTGATCTCGCGATTGCACATGACATCCGGGTTAGGCGTTCGCCCGGCCCGGTATTCGGCGAGGAAATATTCGAAGACCTTGTCGTAATATTCTTTCTCGAAATTGACGGTATAGCAGGGGATGCCGATCTGGCTGCATACCCTTCGCACGTCCTCGGCGTCTTCTTCCGCCGTGCAGACGCCGAACTCGTCGGTATCGTCCCAGTTTTTCATAAATACTCCGACGACGTCGAAGCCTTGTCTTTTAAGCAGCAGTGCGGTCACCGAGGAGTCTACGCCTCCGGACATGCCGACGACGACGCGCACTTTGGACGGATCCGGGAACCGTGCCTCCAGCGATGCCGTATAGGCCTCTAGATTGTTCATCCGCTTCACCTCATTAAGAACATTCAACTTATTTATTTTAGCACAAAGTATAATAATTCTCACATAACCGGGCGTTTCATGAATATGTCACGTTTTTTTTGCCCACAAAGAGAATAGTTGTGATAACATATATTTATTATGGGGATACCCTCCATTTTCCGACGACGGCATGAAAGCAGGTGTTCGAATTGAAAATTTCGACTAAAGGCCGCTACGGCTTAACGATCATGATGGAGCTTGCGGCTAAATTCGGCGAAGGGCCGATTTCATTAAAAAGCATTGCAGAGAAAAACAGCCTGTCCGAGCACTACTTGGAGCAGCTGATTGCGCCTCTGCGCAACGCAGGTCTCGTCAAGAGCGTGCGCGGTGCGTATGGCGGCTACATTCTCTCGAAGGATCCGGAGACGATCTCATCCGGAGACGTCATCCGTATTCTTGAAGGTCCGATCAGTCCGGTAGATTTTACAGAAGAGGACGATCCGGCGAAACGCGATTTGTGGCTCAAAATTCGCGACAGCATCGCGGAAGTGCTCGACTCGACGACGCTTCACGATCTGATCACGTTCAAGGGCGAGGACAAGCTCAACAACTACATGTTCTACATTTAATAAGCGATAGTTCAAAAAGATCGGTGAAGCGAGGGGCGCGGCTTGAATTCCATATACTTCGACCATGCGGCAACGACTCCGATGCATGCGGCGGCAATCGAGGCTTACGTCGAGGCTGCGTCTGCAGGGCCGAGCAACCCTTCCAGCCTTCACGCGGCCGGCCGCGCGGCGCGGGAGCGAATCTCCGTCGCCAGGGACGCGCTCGCGGAGGCGCTTGGGTGCTCCCCGACGGAGCTCGTCTTCACGGGCAGCGGAACGGAGAGTGATAATTCCGCTCTATTCGGAGCCGCGCGCGCTCAGCGGCTGAAAGGCCGCAGCGGAATCGTCACGACGGCGGTCGAGCACCATGCGGTGCTAAACGCCTGCCGTCAGCTTGAAGCGGAAGGCTTCGAGCTGACGATTCTTCCTGTGGACGAACACGGGGTAGTTCGACTTGAGGATGCGGAGTCGGCTATAAACGAGAACACCGCGGTCGTCAGCGTCATGGCCGGCAACAACGAAACGGGCACGCTCCAGCCAATCGCCAAGATCGGGGAACTCGCACGGCGACACGGCGCAGTCATACATGTCGATGCGGTACAAGCATTCGGCTATTTGCCGATTGATTTTCGCGAGCTTCCGATTGATCTGTTGAGCGTGTCGGCCCACAAAATCAACGGCCCGCAAGGCGTAGGCCTATTATACGTACGCAGAGGGACGCCATGGCTGCCGATGCTCTACGGGGGCTCTCAGGAGCGCAGCCGCCGGGCGGGAACGGAGAACGTTGCCGGAATTGCGGCATTCGCCGCTGCGGCAAAACTGGCTTGCCTCAATCGGCACAACCGCTGGGAGCACGCCGAGAGCATAAGAGCCGAGGTGTTGCGGCAATTGTCGGAGCAGCTCGGACCAGAGCGATTTGTCGTAAACGGCCATCAGGATGACCGGCTTCCCCATGTGCTCAACGTGAGTTTTCCCGGCATCTCCTCCGAAAGCATGCTGATGAATTTGGATCTCGCGGGCGTCGCCGCTTCCGGCGGTTCCGCGTGCAATTCGGGCTCCCTGAAACCTTCCCATGTGCTTGAGGCCATGAATCTTCCTTCCGACAGAATCGTTTCCGCTGTACGTTTCAGCTTCGGTTTGGGCAATACTATAGATGAAGCCGAAAAAATGGTGAAAATTATTGCAACTATTTCAGCCCGTTATGCGTAATACATAACAAGACGCTGAAGTTAGGAGCCCGCATGTTTCAAGTGGAGCGCATTCTCGGTTTGCCGGTGCTGTTCGAGAGCGGCAAAGGCGTCGGAAAAATCAAGGATTTGTGGTTTGACGAATTTTGGCGGTTGGTCGGAGTCGTGCTGGACAGGCACACGCGATCGGGACTGTTCCGCAAATTGTCCAAGATTGTTTATTGGAAGGATATCGTTCATCTTGGCGAAGACGCTTTGTTGATTCGCAACGCAGCGGCTGTCGCGTCCATTAACGGCAAAGAGCTGCTAAGGACGTTCCATTCCGGAATCGTCCGCTTGAAGGATATGCCAGTCTATACGATTGAAGGACAATATTTAGGCAAAGTATCGGATGTTTATTTTAAGCCATCCGAGGGTACACAAATAATAGGATACGAGTTGACGGACGGGTTTCTCGCGGACGTGATGGAAGGAAGACGGCAGCTGTTTCTGCCTGACGCATCGGATAAGATGACGCTGGGCGACGACGCCATATTGGTGCCTGCTTCTTACGAACGGATTTTGACGAGAGAGCCGACGTGGAAAGCGACAGGTGAAGACGGATGATGAGATGTCCGAATTGCAGTTCTAAAGATATCGGTAAAATCGGTTCCCATCAATTTTATTGCTGGAGCTGTTTTATCGAGCTGACGGTTAACGGAGAGAAGATGTCGGTTTACCAGGTGGAAGAGGACGGCACTTTAAGCTCGCTCGACGATTTGTTCTTCGAGGAAGCGATCCCGGCCCATATTCACGCCAACGGCATGTAAAGAGAAGAAGCGCCCCGCCCCGGAACAGGGGACGGGGCGCTTTTTTTCTACGACTGCCCAATCAACTCACACACTCTGTATTTTGGTCAGTCGTAGTTTTTTTTCAATTTACGTGGCATCTCGGGTTCGATATACATACAACGTCAGCGGGACAAATACGGCTGCGAGAATGAGCGGTAATCCTATGCCGGTTATCAGGCCAACTGCGTCCCACGTCCCGTGCAGTAATCCCCGCATTAAGTTTACAGCAATGCTGACCGGGTTCCAATCGATCGCCGACCGCAGCCAACCGGGCATGGACGAGGTGTCGACGAGCACATTGCTGGCAAACAGGAGCGGATACATGATCATCATGCTCGTGCCGGATACGGTCTCCGGCCGCTTGGTCAAATTGCCGATCAGCGCGAAGATCCAACTGATGCAATAAGAGAACAAAAGGGCGTACAATAGTGCAAGCACCACGCCTGCAATGCCGCCTTCCGGTCGGAATCCAAGCGCCGTTCCTGTCGCCAGGACAGCGAGCAGGGCGGCGATGTAACGCAATCCTTCGGCTGCGATGGAGCCTAGAATGGCGGCAGGCTGCCAGAACGGCATCGTGCGAAACCGAAGGTAGACGCCTTTGGCGATATCCGAGCACAATGTAGTTCCACTGTACACCGTCAACGGTATAACCGTCAGCATAAGGATGCCAGGCAGCAAGTACTGGATGTACGCCTGCGTGGAACCGGCGATTGCTCCGCCGAACAGAAAGACGAAGAGGAGCAGCATTACGATCGGCGACAAAATGGCTTCTATGGCGATTCCGAAGCCGTTGTTCCCCATATGATGTAGCGTTCTCCCGGCGAATAGCGTCGTCGAGGCCAGACGACCGGGATACCGGCGGGGAGGTTGTTGCATTTCCATCGTTGCGAATAAGCTCATAAAGTAGCCTCCTTGCAGCGTCCGGAGGTCAGGGCAAAGTATACGTCATCGAGGCTTGGTTCGCCCAACGCGAAATCTACGACTGCCGCCGAATGCTGCAGCAGGGTAGCGATGACGGAATGAGCCAGCGAAGCTTCCGGTATGGACAATTTAAGAGTCTGGCACTCCCCGCAAGGTTGGACGGTAAGGCCGCGCTCGACGGCAAGTAAGCTGCAGACGGAGCCGGGATCACTTCCTTCCGCAAGGCGAATGGTCAGTGTTTTGCCTCCAACCAAAGACTTCAAGCGCTCCGGCGTATCGATGGCGACGATACGGCCATCGGCAATGAAACCGATCCGGTCGGCCAATCGATCGGCTTCTTCCAAATACTGCGTCGTCAGCAACACGGTCGTCCCTTGCTGCGCCAATCGACGCACCGCCTCCCACAGCTCATGCCGACTCTTCGGGTCCAGCCCTGTAGTCGGCTCGTCTAGAAACAGTGCTTCCGGCTGCGAGAGGATTCCGGCGGCCAAATCCAGACGGCGCCGCATGCCTCCGGAATAAGTGTCGACCGTCCGATCGGCCGCTTCCGTAAGACCGAACTCCGCGAGCAGTTCCGCAGCAGTCATGCGAGCAGCCTTGCTTGAATAGCCGTAAAGACCGGCGAATAGCACAAGATTCTGCCTTCCTGTCAAAGCTTCATCCAGCGCCGCGAATTGACCGGTGGCGCCGATGCGCTTTCGCACCTCGTCAGGGCTGTTCGAAACATCCCAGCCGCAGACGCGCGCGCTGCCGGCGTCCGGGCGAAGTAACGTCGTCAGCATATGGATGGTTGTCGATTTTCCGGCGCCGTTCGGTCCGAGGAGCGCGAACAGCTCTCCCTTTCGGATCGATAGGTCTACGCCGCGCACCGCTTCGCGTCCCCTGAAAGATTTGCGCAAATTTTGCGCTTCGATGGCGATCGTCATTTTCTGCTCCCCTTCCGTTACAGGAATTCCCGCTTATGCTCGGCAGCCCACTCGGCGAACGTGCGTGCCGGCCTTCCGAGTACCTGTTCGATCGTTGGCAGCACAGTGTAACCCGCTTCCGGCGGTTGGATCGCCATCTGCACAAAAAAATCCACGCTTTCCTCGTCGTATCCTTGCGATCGCCATTGCTGCCGAGCCTCTGCCTCACTCAATTCGATAAACGGTACGGGCTTCCCAATTGCGGCCGCAATCGCTTCGACCGACTGCCTGCGCGTAATCGCTTCCGGCCCTGTCAACATATAACTCTGTCTGTGATGCCCATCCTCCAGCAACGCCGCGACAGCGACTGCGGCAATGTCTCCTTCATGCACCTTGGCGCTAAGTGCGGCTCCGTGAAACTCCCGTACGACGCCTTCCGTACGAATCGTTTGCTGCCAGTCCGACAGCGCGTTCGCCATAAATTCGGCCGGTTTCACCAGGGTCCAATGCATGCCGCTTGCTTGCAGGGTTTGTTCGGCTGCCCCTTCCTCATAACCGACCAGCACGACGACTCTTTTTATGCCGGCAGCTTCCGCCAGTTTCACCACTCCCGGGTCGGTGTTAAGATCGGCTTCCGGCTCGTCGCTGGAAACGATCAGGAACATCGCTTCCGCACCCTGAAGCGCTTCACGTAGCGACTCCGGCTTCATCAAATCTCCCGCAACGATCGATACGCCTTGGGGAAGCTTGTTCCGAGCCTTCACCGGATTACGCGAAAGTGCCCGCACGGCAGCCCCTTTTTCGACTAACAATTCCGTCACATGCCGACCGACTGTTCCTGTTGCCCCAGTAACTAAAATCGTCACTTTACATCTCTCCTCGTTCTTTTCTTTTTTGATGGTGGCGGCGGATGGCTTCGATGTGGGAGAGAACGCTATCGCGCAATTCGTTCGGCGACACAATGTACACCTTCGTCCCGTAGCTGGCAATGACGGAAAGGGCATACTCTTCGGTGTAAAAGGTCGTACGAACGTCGATGCGATCCCCCTGGTAGTTGATTTCGCCGGGAAACTGTTCGAGCACGCGTGTGGCGACCGATTTATCGAAGCGCAGATGAGCTTGCATGCCCGACTGGCGATCTCGCTCAGGCTCGTCCGGAAGAGCTCGGGGGGCGAACGTCGTCTCCGTCACAAGTAGGCGTTCGATGCGAGAAACCCGAAAATACCGTTTAGCTTGGCGCGTTCGACAGTAAGCTTCCAAATACGAGACGCCTTTCTCCCAGAGGAGATTGAGCGGTTCTGCGCGGCGTTCGGACCGTGTGCCGGAAGCGCTCGAGTACGCAAGCTCGACAATCCGCGATTGCCGTATGGCTTGGAACAACCGATGAACGATGTCCCGGTCGCGTTCCGTCGCGCTCATGTCGAGGATGACGGCTTTGCTCAATTCTTCGTCCGACCCCAGCGACGGATGAAGGCTGGCCAACTTCCGCATGGCGGGCGCTACAGCGCTGCCCAGCGCTCCTTGCATTGCTTTTAGCAACGCGTAGATCACGGACAGGTCCTCCATGGAGAAGTACTGGCGGGTCAAGAAAAAACCGTCCATCAGCTCAAACCCTCCGTCCGCGCCGGTGAACGAGGCGACCGGGATGCCGGCCTGATCGATCAGCTCGACATCACGGTAGACAGTGCGCACAGACACTTCGAATTTGACGGAAAGCTCCGCGGCGGTCACCCTTCGCTTGGCCATCAGCTCAAGCGTCATCCCAAGCAAGCGGTTTAATCTCATGCCATCGTCACCTTTGCGAATGATCCCGTCAGGATCATCTGAATGAGATCATATTACACTAATCCTGACATCATAGTTGTCAGAATTAAAAATGACGCAAGAAAGGTTGCGGCCGTTGCATACCGGTCTCTGGTTTACTCGCGCGGACAAGTGCATATACTGGAAGGGATGCTCGTCCTGTGGGTGCAGCGGGCGAAGGAGGGGGTGCGGAGATGGAGACGTTCACGAAAAATCGTTTGTTCCGCGTGCTCGTGTATGCGATCCTCTTGTTGGTCGTTTTGTTCCTGATTGTGCTCGTTCGTCCGATGCTGATGTCGGTGTACGGTTTTCTCAAAGCGGTACTGGCTCCTTTTCTCGTCGCGATGATCATTTCTTATACGCTTAATCCGATCGTCAACATGCTGCATGATCGCAAAGTTCCGCGTACGGCGGCGGTGCTGCTTATCTATGCCGTTTTTCTTTCCGTATCCGTCGTGATTTTGATGAACGTCATCCCGATGTTTATGAACCAGGTGGAGGAGCTCAATGAGCATATGCCCGAGTTGACGATGAAGGCGCAAGGGTTTGTCGACCATTTTAATAACAACAATGTGCTTCCGGAAGCTGTCCGGGACGGCATAAACCGATCGATCGGCACGCTGGAGAAGCGGGTCGAGCAATGGATCGCGAATTTCCTCAACAACATCGATTCCGTCGTCAATGTGCTGTTTATCGCCATGATCGTCCCTTTTCTGGCCTTCTATATGATGAAGGATCTGGACGTATTCGAGCGCGCGGCGCTGCAATATGTGCCCCGGACGAGGCGCAAACACGCGGTAAGGCTGCTAAAGGAAATCGATGCGGCTCTTGGCAGTTACATTCGCGGTCAGTTGATCGTATCCGTCTGCGTCGGAGTGCTCGCTTATATCGGCTATTTGATTATTGGCATGCCCTATCCGCTGCTGATGGCCGGATTCGTATCGCTATTCGATATTATTCCGTACTTAGGTCCGTTTTTCGGGGCGCTGCCCGCGCTGATTATGGCGACGACGATTTCTTGGAAAATGGTGTTGATGGTCATTGTCGTGAATATGATCTGCCAAAACCTGGAGAGCAACGTGATCAGTCCGCAGGTCGTCGGCAAATCGATGAAAATGCACCCGCTCACGATCATTCTTGTGCTGCTGATCGGAGGAGAGTTGGCAGGCATCGTGGGAATGATTTTGGCCGTTCCGTTCTATGCGGCGATGAAAGTGGTCGTACAGCACGTATCCGCCTACTATATTCATCGAAAAACCGTTTGACAGCGCCGAACGCGCTTGTCTATAATTTAATGTGGTATAGCAACATATCACGCAACACGTTGACGGAGTATAAGTACCTCGCAGTCCGCATCGCCAGAGAGAAGATTTCGGGTTCGGGACGTCGCCACTGCGACGCGGACACGGCTGGAAAAATCTTCGTTGCGAAGGGCAGGGGAAAGCTCGCTCCGGAGTGCGGAGGCAAGTCCGCCGGCCAGGGCCGTTATCCCGTCAAGAGGAGATCGCTTCATGAGCAAGCGATAACCAGGGTGGTACCGCGAAGCTATTCGTCCCTGATTTTGAGGGGCGTTTTTTTATTTTTTTTGGGTGACGCCTAGGAGGATACGAGATTATGAAACCGATGAAAGCAGCAGAAATCCGCAGCAAATGGCTTGAATTTTTCGCAAGCAAGGGCCACAAAATCGAGCCAAGCGCTCCGCTCGTTCCGCACAACGATCCGTCTCTGCTCTGGATCAATGCGGGAATGGCGCCGCTTAAGGCGTATTTCGACGGCCGGGTCATCCCGGAAAATCCGCGGATCACCAACTCGCAGAAGTGCATTCGTACAAACGACATCGAGAACGTTGGCAAGACGCGGCGGCATCATACGTTTTTCGAGATGCTCGGCAACTTTTCCATCGGCGATTACTTCAAGGAGGAAGCGATCACCTGGGCATGGGAGTTTCTGACCGGACCGGAGTGGATCGGCTTCAATCCGCAGCGGCTGTCCGTCACCGTCTATCCGGAGGACGAGGAAGCTTACCGGTACTGGAATGAGAAGATCGGTCTCCCTGCTGAACGGATCGTGAAGCTGCAGGACAATTTCTGGGATATCGGCGAAGGGCCGTGCGGTCCTTGTACCGAGATTTTCTACGATCGCGGCGACAAGTACGGCGATCTGTCCGATCCCGAGTGCACGCCCGGTGGCGAGAACGAGCGCTTCCTTGAGGTGTGGAACCTCGTGTTCTCGCAGTTCAACCATAACAAGGACGGCAGCTATACGCCGTTGCCGAACAAAAACATCGATACCGGCGCAGGATTGGAGCGCTTCGCTTCCATTCTTCAGGACGTCGATTCGAACTTCGACACCGACCTGTTTATGCCGCTTATCGAGCGCGCGAGCGCAATCGCCGGCGTGAAATACAAAGCGAACGAAGAACACGACGTTGCGCTCAAGGTCATCGCGGACCATATCCGCACCGTGACGTTCTCCGTAGGAGACGGCGTGCTGCCGTCCAACGAGGGTCGCGGCTACATTATTCGCCGTCTGCTGCGCCGCGCTGTCCGCTACGGCAAAGTGCTTGGCGTCGACCGGCCGTTCCTGTGGGAGCTGACGTCGACCGTTGGCGAGGTTATGGGCGGCTTCTACCCGGAAGTGGTGGAGAAGCGGGAATTTATCGAGAAGGTCATCCGCACCGAAGAGGAGCGGTTCCACGAGACGCTGTCCGACGGTCTGGCGATTCTCTCCGATCTGTGCGGCAAGGCTCGCGCCGAAGGGCGCGCGGAGATTTCCGGCTCGGACGCTTTTAAGCTGTACGACACTTACGGCTTCCCGCTCGACCTGACGGAGGACTACGCGACGGAGCAAGGCATGACCGTCGACCGCGAAGGCTTCGACAAGGCGATGCAAGAGCAGCGGGATCGCGCCCGCGCCGCCCGTCAAGAGACCGACAGCATGAAGGTGCAGGGAGGACCGCTCGCCGACTATACGGACAAGAGCGAGTTTATCGGCTATGATGCGCTGAGCGCGGAAGTTCGCGTACAGGCGATTGTGGCGGGCGACGAGTTCGTCGACGTCGCCGGAGTCGACCAGAAGGTGCTGGTCGTGCTTGACCGTACGCCGTTCTATGCGGAAAGCGGCGGCCAGGTGAGCGACCGCGGCGTGCTGCTGGCCGACGGCGTCAATGCCGAAGTGACCGGTCTGAGCAAGGCGCCGCACGGACAACCTGTTCATCAGGTTGTCGTGACCGGAGGCCTTCTGAAGGTTGGAGATACGGTAACGGCTTCCGTCAACTCATCGGAGCGCAGCGATACGATTCGCAACCATACGGCCACACATCTGCTGCACAGGGCGCTCAAGGATGTGCTGGGCGGCCATGTCAACCAAGCGGGCTCGCTGGTCGAGCCTGAACGACTGCGCTTTGACTTCTCGCATTTCGGCGCTGTAACCGCCGAGGAACTGGCCGATATCGAGCGCCGCGTCAACGAGCAGATCTGGCTTGGAACCGAGCTGGATATCAGTCTGAAGCCGATCGCCGAAGCGAAGGCGATGGGCGCGATGGCGCTGTTCGGCGAGAAATACGGCGATATCGTCCGCGTTGTTCGCGTCGGCGACTACAGCCTCGAGCTGTGCGGCGGCTGCCACGTACGCAACACGTCGCAGATCGGGCTGTTCAAGCTCGTGAGCGAGGGAGGCATCGGCTCCGGCGTACGCCGGATCGAGGCGGTAACGGGCCGCTATGCATACGGCTATCTTGACGACCAGCTTGGTTTGCTGAAAGATGCCGCCGCTCTGCTGAAGAGCAGCGTAGCCGATGTGCCGAGACGTGTCGAAGCGCTGCAAGGCGAACTGCGGCAGGCACAACGAGACAACGAGTCGCTGCAGGGCAAACTCAGTCGGTTGGAAGCGGCGGAGCTCGTCTCCTCGGCGAAGAAGGTCGGCGAAGCGACGCTGCTCGCCGCTCAAGTGAATGCCGGCGGCATGGACGCGCTGCGCGGAGTTGCCGACGAACTGAAGACCAAGCTTGAATCGGCGGTTCTCGTGTTGGGGGCGGTTGACGGCGAGAAGGTAAACCTGATCGTAGCGGTGACGCCGGATTTGGTAAAGCGAGGCTTGCATGCCGGCAAGCTGATCAAGGAGATCGCCGCGATCTGCGGAGGCGGAGGCGGAGGCAAGCCGGAGCTGGCCCAAGCCGGCGGCAAAGAGCCAGCGAAGCTGGCTGAAGCGTTGAAGGCTGCGGAGTCTTTGGTTTCGGCCCAGATTTCGTAACCACTAATTTCCTGTCGAACGGAGATTATGTTATGATGGATTTAGGTGTTAGAGTCAGTCATTGAAAGCGAGGTGCTGGAGATGAGCACGTCGGATAAAAATCATTTCGACCAAACCATGAAATTTGATGTTGTGGCCGACCCTCGCGAGGTTTCGCCGCGAGACATTCTGTTCACGGTGCACGACGCGTTAGTTGAGAAGGAGTACAATCCGATCAACCAGATCGTCGGCTATCTGCTGTCCGGAGACCCTGCTTTTATTCCGAGACATAACAACGCGCGCAGCCTGATTCGCAAGAAGGAGCGGGACGAATTGATCGAAGAGCTCGTTCGCTTCTATCTTCAGCAAAACCGTTGACGATGCGCCGCACGATGGGATTGGATTACGGAGAGAGACGGATCGGCGTGGCGATGGGCGATTTATTCGGCTGGACCGCGCAAGGGCTGGAAGTGATCGATAAGAAAGTCGTCGCCGATCCGGAGGCTCGCATCGCGGAGCTGATCGCCGAGTACGAGGTCGGAACGATCGTAGTCGGATTGCCTAAGAACATGAACGGCACGATCGGGCCAAGTGGGGAAAATTGCATCGCATTTGCCGAGCAGCTTCGGCAGAAGCTAGATTTACCGGTGCAGTTATGGGATGAAAGGCTGACAACGGTATCCGCGGAGCGGACGCTCCTCGAAGCCGACGTAAGTCGAAGCAAGCGCAAACAAGTCATCGACAAGATGGCGGCGGCGATTTTGCTGCAGAACTATCTTGATTCGGTATCGAAACGAGGGATCGTCCATGACGGATTTGAATCATAACGAAGAAGAAGCGGAATTGATCTATATTACGGACGACGAAGGCAATGACGAGCCTTTCGAAGTCGTTATGCGCTTTGAGCTCGATGACGGCACGGACCGGAAGTATATGATGGTCGTGCCGGCTGACGAGGACGAAGACGAAGAGCAGGAAGTGTTCGCTTTCCGCTACGACGAGGATAATGAGGGCGAAATCAAGCTTTATCCGATTGAAGATCCTGCGGAATGGGAAATGGTCGAAGAGACGTTCAACACGTTGGTCGGCGAGTTTGGAGAAGCCGATGACTGAGAGCGGCGGCAGTGATTCATCGCTGTCGGAGCTGAGCCGACGTTATGGAGACAGCGTCGAATTGTTGGCCGACAGCGGAGCGGTTCTGACCTATCGGATTGCCGCCGAGCTAATTGTGGCCGATACGCGCTATGCGATCCTGCAAACGAAGGAAATGCAGCGGGACGACGAGATCGAAGTGTTCAAAGTTGTCTCGAATTCCGACGGCGAGCTTGAACTCGAATCCGTCGCGGACGAGGAAGAGTGGGAGCTTGTCGCCGAAGCTTTCGACGATATGCAGTTCGGCAGCGACGAGCGGCCGTAAAGTCCATCGATCGAAGAGCGGGCGACCGCTCTTTTTCTCGGTGACGACAGGTGTGCTGGAGGGGAAACAGCTTGAATAGAGACGATGAACCGACAACGGGATGGAGATCCGTATACGGTGACAGGATAACGGACGAGAAAAGCAGGCAAGCCGACAGAAGCGAGGCGGCTGCGGCGACAGAGAGCGGCAGCTTGCCTCAATTGTCCCGCTCCGCATCTTTGCGTTCGGAGGGACCCGGCCGAGGAAGGACGGCGGATCGCTCCGCGTCCGCCGAGCCTGCCGGGCAAGAGCCCAATGCGACGACGACGTCGGTTCCGGCCGTGCGGCGCCGCAAGCCCAAAGTACTGCTCTGGTCGTTCCTGATTGCACTGAGCTTGGTGCTGGTCATGGTCGGAGGGGCGCTGTTCTATGTTTGGAACGGCCTGAGACCGACGGCGGCGGCTTCCTCACCGGTAAAATTCACGATTACTTCCGGCATGCGAGCTCAGAAAGTCATTGAGTTGTTGGAGGAACAAGGACTTATTCGTAACGCTTTTCTGTTTAGCGGCTGGCTGAAGCTAGAGGGCGAGGGCTCGCGGTTTCAGGCGGGAGAGTATGAGCTGACTCCGGGGATGACGCGCGAGGAGATTGTCGCCAAGCTGAACGAGGGAGATACTGTCGCCGCCCAGACGATCAAGTTCACGATTCCCGAAGGCTTCACCGTGCCGCAGATCGCCGAGCGGCTTGCGGAGAAGGCAGGCGTGGACAAGGAGAAGTTCATGGAGGCGGCGAATAAGCCGGAGCTGTGGACCGGATCGATCTGGACCAAGGGGCTTCCGACGAACGCAGATCTTCGTTATCCGCTTGAGGGCTACTTGTTCCCGGACACTTACGAGATGAAGGCGGGCAGCACGGAGACAGAAGTCATTAACCGCATGTTGGCCGAACTCGACCGCAAGCTCGATCAGCTGCCGGAGGACTGGCTCAGCGTGATGGAGGATCGCGGATTAACGGTGCATCAGCTGTTAACGATCGCCTCCTTAGTGGAACGAGAAGTCGTCGTCGACGAGGAGCGTCCGATCGTGGCAAGCGTCATTCAGAATCGGCTTAAGAAGAAGATGCCGCTGCAGATCGATGCGACGATCCAGTATTTGCTCGATAAGCAGAAGGAGCGGCTGCTTGAAGTGGATCTTAAGGTGAAGAGTCCTTACAATACGTATTTGAATCAAGGACTTCCGCCGGGACCGATCGCGGCTCCGAGCCTTAAATCGATCGAAGCCGCCCTGTATCCGGATCAAACGGATTATTTGTACTACGTAACGAAGAAGGACGGGACCAATACCCATCTCTTCGCGGAAACTTACTCGCAGCATCAGAAGAATATTAAGCTGAGCGAGAAAAACGCCGTTCAATAATCATTCGCATTCGAAGAAATGCGCACCGACCCGGCCAGCCGTTCCACAGCATTTTTGAGATGCTGCGGTAAAGCTTGCCGGGTCGAAGATTTCCCGGAGGTGCATCACCATTACGACAGCTATTCCTGAATTGCTCATATCCGCCGGCTCCATCGACCAGATCGAGCGATATATTCGTGCCGGAGCTTCTGCGGTTCTTATCGGCGAATCCAAATACGGCATGCGGCAGCCGGGAGACATTGGACGGGACGATCTTAAGGAAGCGGTTCTGCTCGCTCATCGGCTCGGCGCCAAATTGTACGTTAATATGAACAAGTTGTTCCGCAACCACGAGCTGGACGAACTGCCCGGTTATTTGCGAGCGGTTCGAGAGGCCGGAGCGGATGCGGTCGTCTTCGGCGATCCTGCGATACTGATGTACGCACGAGAGCATGCTTCCGATCTGCAGCTTTT
Source organism: Cohnella sp. LGH (assembly GCF_017671885.1). Classification (NCBI taxonomy): domain Bacteria; kingdom Bacillati; phylum Bacillota; class Bacilli; order Caryophanales; family Paenibacillaceae; genus Cohnella; species Cohnella sp. LGH. Next base: position 4,256,451 of record NZ_CP072117.1, on the reverse strand, counting down.
CTGGAATGCCGAGATGACGGGAACGAATTCTTCTTCCGCAGCTTATTGGGGAAGAAGAGGCGCCGCGCGCGCCGTGATCGCCCGCGAGCTGAACGAAGAGGAGATCGTCGATCTGAAGACGAAGACAAAGATCGAAATACAGGTTCAAGTGCACGGGATGACGAACATTTATCATTCTCACCGCAATCTTCTGGAAAGCTACATGCAGCATCTCGGTCGGGAAGCGACTCTGATCCGCAAAGGGCCGGACCAAGGGCTTTTCCTCGTCGAAGCGGAGCGTCCGGACGAGAAATTTCCGGTATACGAGGACGAGAACGGCACGCATGTGATGAGTCCCGACGACATTTGTTTGCTTGAGGCGCTGCCCGAAATCATTAACGCGGGCGTCGACAGCTTGTATATCGAGCCGTTGCTCAAATCAGCCGAATATAACGAAACGGTGTTGAAAGGCTATCGAGAAGCTCTTGATCGCTGGCAGAGAGAGCCCGAAGCGTATACATTAAATGAAGAGGCGTTGGAGAGCATTCAGCGGCTGCAAAGTCCGGACAGAGAGCTGGGCTTCGGATTTTTATATAAAGAACAGGTATATTGACGATTAAGATCAGGAGGAATGACGATGAGTCATGTCGCAGCGGGCGTTAAGCCTCGTTACGCGGGCAAGAGGACGCGTCTGGACAAGCCCGAGCTGCTGGCGCCGGCCGGCAGCTTGGAGAAGTTGAAGTTTGCCGTTCATTACGGAGCGGATGCCGTCTATATCGGCGGCCAGAAATACGGTCTCAGATCCAACGCCGATAACTTCAGTTTCGAAGAGATGCGCGAAGGCGTTGAATTCGCGGCCAAATACGGAGCCAAAGTATTCGTCGCCACTAATATTTACGCACATCAAGAGGATTTGGACGGGATCGCCGATTATTTGCGCCAGCTTGAGAGCGCTGGAATCGCCGCCATTATCGCCGCCGACCCCGCCATTGTGGAAATGGCGCAACAGGTCGCACCCAAGCTGGAGGTCCATCTGAGTACGCAGCAGTCGACGATGAATTGGCAGGCTGTGCGCTACTGGAAAGAGGAAGGGCTGCCGCGCGTCGTGCTTGCAAGGGAAACGACGATGGATGAAATCGCCGAGATGAAAGCCAAGGTAGATATCGAGCTTGAAGTTTTTATCCACGGCGCGATGTGCTCCTCCGTATCGGGGCGCTGTGTGCTCTCCAACCATTTCACAGACCGGGATTCGAACAGAGGCGGCTGTTGCCAGTCGTGCCGCTGGAAATACGACCTGCATGCGGACGAGCAATCGGTTATGGAGCCGGGAGAAAATAGCTTTACGATGGGCTCCAAAGATCTGTGCATGATTCGGCATATTCCCGATTTGATCGATGCGGGCGTAGACAGCTTCAAAATCGAAGGTCGGATGAAAAGTATCCACTACGTCGCTTCGGTCGTGAACGCCTATCGTCAGGCGATCGACGCCTACATGGCCGATCCGGAGCGCTATGAGCTGCGGCAGGAATGGGTAGACGAGATCGGCAAGGCGGCGAATCGGCCGCTTAATACGGGATTTTTCTATACGACGCCGGGAACGGAGGAACATATTTACGAGCCGGAGGAGAAGCCTGCTCCCTACGACTTCGCGGCCGTCGTTACCGACTATGACGAAGCGTCGGGGATCGCCACCGTTCAGCAGCGAAGTCCGTTTCGCCCGGGAATGGAAGTCGAATTTTTCGGCCCGGGAGGCCGGCAGTTCGTTCAGCGTCTGGGCGAGCTTGCGGACGAAGAAGGAAATGCGTTGACGGTTGCCCGCCATCCCCTTCAGAAAATTCTTGTCAAAACCGAACAGCCTGTCGCTCCTCTCGACATTATGCGCAAACGACTGTAAAAAACTTATTCACAAGTCCGGTTCATTCCGCCTATTAGGTGCTGAGAACCGGGCTTTTCAAACTTGCACTAAAAAGTTAACAGAAGGTAAATTTTTCGAGAAAATTCCAAAGAAATAAGAGGAAATAGAAATAGGTTTGTCGAATGTGTCAAACATAGGTAAACTTACCCACACAAGCGGCCGATATATACTTTGTTGTGTTTCTGCAAGTCTATTTTTTTGTGCCGCTAGTCAGTCGTCACTACATAGTTGGAGGGTTAAAGCAGATGAAGCAATCGTGGCGTGAGAAAATGGGAGCGAAGGATTGGAAAAAAGTTTCCGATTCTGTGAGCGGTTTATCCAAAAAGGTTGGCGGTCAGCTGAAGGAGACGAGATTCGAAAATCCGATACGTTCCGTCGGAATGAAGCTTTTTCTGCTTATCTTTTGCAGCATTTTGGCTTGCGTTCTGATTCTGGGGTGGTTCTCTTACTCCAAATCGAGTTCGATTATTCAACAGAAAGTTGCCGATTCGAGCAGTCAGACCGCTATGCAGACTGCCGGCAAAATCAGTTTGATGCTTGAAGGCTACGAGCGGCAATCGCTACAGTTTATTACCGATTCTAAGTTTACCAGTTTGCTTGGCACTCTCGCTGTTACGAAAGACGATTACGAAATGTTCGATACGGCCCGTCAGCTGACGGAGAAATTGAACAGCGTAGCGATGGCCGATTCCAACTACGAGAGCATTTCCTTAATCCCGTTGGATGAAGGCGGACAGTTTATCTCCACCGGGTCGATGCTGAATCAGGAAGGAGTTCGGGGACAGGAGTTTCTGAAGACGATCTCCGAAGCGAACGGCAGGGCAGTCTGGGTTTCAACCCTGACCAAAGGCCTGGACAATTCTCGCGGCACGCCAACCTTCGTCCTAGGTCGTCTTTTGAACCAAGGTAAGCCCTACCTGCTAATGCTGGAAATCAAAATCAAAACGCTTGAAGCCCAGATGGAGTCGGTTAACTTCGGAGAGGGCAGCTCGGCGTTCATCGTTGCCGGCGATAAGACGATCGTGTACGGTCCCGATGCCGCGAAGATGGGAACGCCTTACGAATTCGAATTGCCGGAGGCGGATTCTTCCGCAACGATTACGGTCGACGGAACGAAGGTGCTGTCGTCGGCAGGGAATTTCATGAACGGCTGGCAGCTGGTCGGCAACATTCCGGTTTCCTTCCTTGTTAAAGATGCTAAAGCCATCAGCAATCTGACTTGGTTGATGTCGCTGATCGCGGCTCTGATCGCGGGCGGAATCGGAGCGATCGTCATGCTGTCGGTCGGGCGCCCGCTGTCTCAATTGCGCACGCTGATGAACGAAGGCGAACGCGGCAACTTGACCGTTCGCTCCACGATCCGCAAGAAGGACGAAATCGGCCAAGTATCCGACAGCTTTAACCGGATGATGGAAGAGATTACCGGACTTGTCCGCCAGACGAACCTGTCTGCGCAGGAGGTGCTTGCGACCGCCGCATCGCTGTCCGATGCGTCGCGCAAAACGGCCGGAGCGGCCAAGGAGATCGCCGTCGCAACCGAAGAGATCGCCAACGGCGCGACGAATCTCGCGGTGGAAGCAGAGAAGGGCTCGGATTTGACCGTTCAGATCGGCACGCAAGTTCAATCCGTCATCGATTCCAACGTCGAGATGGGGCAGTCGGCTAACGAAGTAGAGGAAGCAGGCCGTACGGGCTCAGTCTACATGGACAATTTGATTCAGAAGACGGGACAGACGGAAGAAATGACTCGTTCTATGGTCGAGAAGGTCGACAAGCTGCAGGAAAGCACCGGTTCGATTCGCAAAATTCTCGATGTGCTAGGCAATATTACGAAGCAGACGAATATTTTGTCCTTGAATGCGACGATTGAAGCGGCTCGTGCCGGAGCGGCGGGCAAAGGCTTCATGGTCGTTGCCGACGAAATTCGCAAGCTTGCCGATCAGTCTCGCGAATCGATCAGCGTTGTCGGCGGAATTGTCGAAAAGATTTCCAGCGAGATTGAAGAAACGGTCAGCGTATTGTCCGAAGCGTATCCGATCTTTCAGGAGCAGATCGATTCGGTTCGCGAAGCCAATCAGATTTTCGTGACGGTTCAGGACAATATGAGCGGTTTTATAAACAGACTTTCTTCAGGTACCGATTCCGTACGTCAGCTCGAAGGCGCGCAGAGTACGCTTGCGCTTGCGATGAGCAATGTCAGCGCGGTTGCCGAAGAAGCCTCGGCTACTTCCGAGGAAGTTGCTTCCTTGAGCAACGAGCAATTAAGCATCAGCGACGGTTTGGTGCAACTGTCGAGCAATCTGGAGGCGGTATCGGGCAAGCTGCGCGAATCGCTAAGCCGGTTTACCGTATCCTAAGTCACACTGAAGAAGCCTTCTCCCGCTTACGGGGAGGAGGCTTTTTTTCGCATTAGATTGAGGTTCAACCTATATCGATTATGGCAATGCTAGGGAAAGGAGAAAAAGAGAAGGGGCAAATGCGATGAGACGGGAAATCGCCGTAAGAGCTTTTCGGATACTTGTGCTGCTGGCGGCGCTGTTCGGCGTGCTGGGAGCAAGATTGGCATGGCTGCAAATTTGGGGCGGAGAGCCGAGGGGAGCAAGCGGCTCTCTGAAGGCCAACGCCGTTCTTCAGCATTCCGACGCGCTGCTTCTTGACAGCGGGCGGGGACAGTTTCGCGATCGCCGAGGGCGGTTGCTGACAGGCAATACAGTACAAAGTCTGGCGGCATTTCCGAACAACGGACAGCCGAGAGGGGCCGAGCGGGACATTCGCGAGCTGGCATCCAGCTTGGGCGTTGAGCCGGCTGAGCTGTCAGCTTGGTGGAGCAGACTGCGAGAGCCTGCCGTCTGGCGGATTCCAGGCTCTGGACAAGCCGTCGATTTGACTTCGAAGCAGATTCATCTGGTGGAACGGGCGCATCTGCTTGGTGTTGCCGTTTTGCCATACTCGAATCGATACCCTTCAGGGATAACGCCTCTTCATGCGATCGGATATATCTCACAGCATCCCGAGCACGCGCTGCAGCTGTACGGGGACCAAATTGCCAAGAAAAGAATGAAGCTGACGGCGCCCCTCGGCGGATCCGGGCTTGAACAATCGTTGGACCGCCTGCTGCAAGGAAGAGCGGAGACAACGGTAAAGCAGGTAACGGATGCCGCGAGAAGACCGTTGGATGGATTAGGCTTGCGCTTGAACGTCGACGACAATCCTCATTTTCCATTGCAGGTTACGACTACGCTGGATTTGGACGTTCAGCGCATAGCCGAATCTGCAATGAAAGAATACGGAATCGGCAAAGGCGCGATAGTCGTACTGGATGCTGCAAATGCCGACATTCTCGCCATGGTGTCTCTTCCGCAGCTGGACCCGTATCATATTGGCGCCAACGGTACGGATGAGCGCAATCACGCAGTCACCGCCGTGCCGCCGGGCTCCGTGTTCAAGACGGTGACGCTGGCAGCGGCGCTTGAAGCGGGAGTGACGGGATGGCACGAAACGTTCATCTGCAACGGCCATTACGGGAAATACGGGCTCAAGTGTTGGAAAAAGGGCGGACATGGCCGACTGACGCTTGAGCAAGCCTATGCGCAGTCATGCAATGTCGCTTTTGCGACGCTGGCGGAGCGGCTGGACCCGGCTTGGCTGCAAATTACGGCGGAGAGGTTGGGCTTTGCCAGACAAATCGGCTGGCATACCGATCGTTTTGCCGATGGCGCACCTCTGCGGCTGCTGGACGAAGAAGAAGCCGGATCGGTGTTCTTAAGCAAGCAAATTGCAAAGGATGGAGGAGCGAGGACGGGAACGGGCATCGGTCAGCGGGACGTGAGGGTTACTCCGCTGCAGGCGGCGAATATGATCGTGACGATTCTGAACGACGGCCGCGCATTTGCTCCAAGGCTGGTGAAGGAGGTACGTTATGCGGACGGTGGACTGATGGCTTCGCTAGGCGTGCAAACCGCGCCCTCGAAGTACGGAGGAATCGAGCCGGAGACGGCTGCAGCGCTGCGCAGAGGCATGCTTGCGGTCGTACGGGAGGGAACGGCTGCAAGCGCTCTGAGGGAAGCCGCGTGGCCGTTGTCCGGCAAATCGGGCACGGCCGAGCTTGCGGGCAAGCAGAAGGGGAGAAACGATCATTGGTTCGTCGGATACGGTCCCGTAGGCCAAAAACCGCGGTACGCAGTCGCCGTGCTGATCGAGGATCAGCCGGCAGGCCTGCGCAACCGCGGCGCGACAGTGTTCGGCAATGTTATGGACGGGCTTCGGCGCTTGGAGCTTCATCGGAAGCAGGCTGCGGCGCAAGCGGGGGAACATTAAATTCGTCTCTCGGAAACCGGATCCAACTATGGAAGTAGCCTTGATCGTACAGGGCTTTAAGCAAAATCATCAGAATCGGAGCCAGGATCAAACCTGCCACGCCAAACAGAGATAAGGAAATCATCATGAAGGCAAGCATCGTAAAGGCGGATACGCCGACGGTCTGACCGGTAATTCTCGGCTCCAGAAATTGCCGGGTCAGCGTAACGACGAGCAGCAGCACGGTAAGGCAGATGGCCAGCGTTGTATCGCCGACAATGAACAGATAAGCGATCCATGGAATGAACAGCGTATTGACGCCCAGCAGCGGGAGCACGTCGAAAATGCCCGCAAGCAAAGCGATGGAAAACGCATTGTTCACGCCGAGCGCCAGCAATGTTACGAAAATGACGAGGAACGTAATGCTGATCAGCTTTCCTTGCGCTTTCAGATACGCGCCGATGCCCTTGAACACGTTGTTGCGCAGAAACTCAAACGCCACTTTTAACGTTTTGGGCGCTCTGTCCGCCGAAACCTTCTTCCAGCTTTCGATCTCCAAGCTGAGGAAATAAGCAAGGACGATAGCGATCGAAATGTTCAAAATAAACGAGGAGAAAGAGCTAAGGAAGCCAACGAGCCATTTCAGAAATTTGCCGGCCCAATTCGCTCCCAGATCGGTCACGTAGGCGGCCGCATCGCTTAGCCTTTTAGCGATATCCGGCGGCAGCGCCTCGGCTTCGTTCTGCAGCCGTTCCGCGATGGAGCTGACCTGGCCTTGAAGCAGCTTCTGATATTTCGGCAAATCGTCCGCGAGCTGTGTAAGCTGAATCGTAAATATATATCCGAGCCCGAAGAAAACGGCAAGGATGATCAGCGTAAAAAACAACATGCTGATGCCGGTGGCGATCGATTTCGGGAGCCCGATGCGGTTAAGCCGTTTTGCAAGCGGTTCGATGATCCAGAAGATGAGAAAGGAGAGAAATACAGGCGTCGCAAGATTGTATAAGTAGCTGAATATGTACATCGTCAGCCATACGGTGAGCGCGACTACACCTAGATCGAAAGCGGTTCTCCAATATTTTTGGTACAGTGATAGCATCTGTCAGCCTTCCTTTACCGATTCGTTATGGGCAGCTTGGCCGATCCATTTATTGTTTATTGTACACGATAACAAAAAAGATGCATACTGGCATGCCTATTTTGTCTGAGCATATGTTAAAATATATGGTGGGCTAACAACCGCGCGCACAACTAATATGGCAATCAAGATGGTGGGGAAGGCATGGAAATCATCCTCTGGATCGGTTTTTATTTTTTGACTTTTTATGCTTTTTTGCCGGCGTTGATCAGCCGGATTTTCGGCTACAGAGTGTTTATGAACGGGAAATCGTCCGACGGGATTTCCTTGACGTTCGACGACGGCCCTGATCCCGAATATACGCCTAAGCTGCTTGATCTGTTGAAGCAACACGGAGCAAAGGGAACTTTTTTCGTTGTCGGGGAAAATGCGGAGAAGTATCCGGACATCGTGGCGAGAATACACGAAGAAGGACATATTCTGGGCATACATAACTACGTCCATCATATGAACTGGTTTATGCGCCCAGGCACGGTAAAGCGGCAAATCCGTCAGACGTCGGACGTGATTGAGCGGATTACCGGAAAGAAGCCGATGTATTATCGTCCGCCGTGGGGAATCGTCAACGTGTTCGATTACGCCCGGCTCGGACATCTTCAGATTGTGCTCTGGACGTCGTTGTTCGGGGACTGGAAGAAACGGATCGGAGCAGACAGGTTGTATCGCCGAATGAAGAGGAAGCTTAAGCCCGGGCAGGTGTTCCTGCTTCATGATTGCGGAAGCACGTTCGGCGCGGACCGGGATGCGCCCGAGAATACACTTGCTGCGGTGGAGAGAATTTTGAACGATGGAGAGAAGCTGGGCTATCGTTTTATCGGCATCGACGAGATGATCGAGGTGACAGAGCGGGCTGCGAAGAAGAGAAAGGCAGGTCGAGCTGCCGAGGGAGCAAGCGCGGAACGGAAAGCCTCCGTCGGCCCGCTCAAGAAACTGGTCATTGGCTTGTGGATGCTATGGGAGAAGCTGTTTCACGTCGTATTCAGGCTTCGTCCTATCGGCAGCGCCGGATTTTTCAATTACCGCATTCGCAAGTATTCCGGCTATGAGCTTAAGCTGCAGAACGGCAGGGAGCTTAAACCGGGAGACCTGATCATGGAAATCCATTTCGAAAACCGTATGCTTGTCGAAGCCGGGATGAAGTCGAAGACGTCGCTGCAGGTGGCGATCAGAATCATTCGCGAGATCGAAAAGGTGCTGCCGGATATGGCTAGAGAGCTGGCTGTCATCCCGAAAGGCGACGAAGTTAAGGCGCTTTATGGAGTATCGATGATTCACCGCGGAGGCGAGAGCTTGGGCTTCGAAATGTTCGATCTGCCCAAAGGACTATTCTCGTGGTCGACAAACCTTTATTTGCGGTTTATGATTAGGGTCGTTCACCCTGCCGGCAACGAACGGGTGCGCGAGCATAGCGAATCCTTGAATCCTCGGATGTTGATCATGGAGCGGGATACGCTGCTGAGATGGGCAGACGAGTCGAAGAAGGTTCGTCGCGTCGGACGGGAGCGCGCCGCCGCCAAGACGAGCGACACGTCCGCCGGCAAGCGGGCTGCGGAACCAGAGTTATCGGAAAACGTCTCTGGACCATTTGATGAGACTACGGTGGGCAAGCTGGTGTAATCTATAATCCTAATGAATAAAAAAGGCTTTCCTTCAGTCATCGTGAGGTGATTGGAGGGAAGCCTTTTTTTCAAGAGTATAAAAATGTGTTGCCTATACGGTTGATCCAACCCGCCTTTCGTATGAGGGGCTGTCCCACAAGTAAGGTTGTGCAAGATAATCGATCAAGAAAAAAGTGCATATATCTCCTGGAGACTGCCTCATACGGTCCTGAAATCACCTCTTAACGGGTTTACCCATTCAGGTTTCAGGATCGTATAGCATCGGAAGGAGATATATGCACGATAACATTCTCTATCGATTATCTTTTTGTACGACTTTTTTACTTATGGGACAGCCTCTTGCTGCAAATATTATAGTTTCATGACGCCGCCTTGGCTAGCGTTGGTAACCATTGCGGAATAGCGAGCCAGGTAGCCGCGCTTGATTTTCGGCTCAAAGCCTTTCCATTCGGAACGGCGGCGTTCGAGCTCTTCGTCGCTCACTTCCAGCGTGATGGTGCGGTTGTTCATGTCCAGCTCGATAATGTCTCCGTCATGAACGAACGCGATCGGACCGCCCTCTGCCGCTTCCGGGGAGATGTGGCCGATAGCGATGCCGCGCGATGCGCCGGAGAATCGTCCGTCGGTGATGAGACCGACTTTCGTTCCGAGTCCCATGCCGACGATCTGGGAAGTCGGAGCAAGCATTTCCGGCATGCCCGGGCCGCCTTTAGGCCCTTCGTAGCGGATGACGACGACATGTCCTTCTTTGACCTTGCCTTCGGCAAGACCTTTCAATACTTCTTCCTGGGAATCGAAGCAGATGGCAGGTCCGCGGTGATAGCCGCCGACCGATTTGTCTACTGCGCCGACTTTAATAATCGAGCCGCCCGGCGCCAAGTTGCCGAACAGAACGGACAATCCGCCTTCTTTGGTATGCGGGTCGTCGATCGGACGAATAACCGAGTGATCGGTAATTTCCGCGCCTTCGACGTTCTCTCGCAGCGTTTTGGCCGAGACGGTCAGCACATCGCCTTGCAACGCGCCTTCTTTTTTGAAGAGCTCGTTAATAATCGCGCTTACGCCGCCCGCATTGTGCAGGTCTTCGATATGGTGGTCGGAAGCGGGAGCGAGCTTGGACAAATAGGGAACGCGCTTGGCCACTTCGTTGATGCGCTCGATTGGGTATTCGATGCCGGCTTCGTGAGCGAGAGCGAGCGTGTGCAATACCGTGTTCGTCGAACCGCCCATCGCCATATCGAGCGCAAACGCATTGTCGATCGAATCGAGCGTGACGATGTCGCGCGGTTTAATATCTTGTTTGATCAGTTCCATGAGCTGCGTTGCCGACTGCTTGACAAACTCGCGACGCTCTGGAGCGACGGCAAGAATCGTACCGTTGCCCGGTAGGGCAAGGCCAAGCACCTCCGCCAGACAGTTCATCGAGTTGGCGGTGAACATGCCGGAGCAGGAGCCGCAAGTCGGACAACCGAATTGCTCAAGCTCGGTCAAGCTTTTCTCGTCGATTTTGCCGGTCATATAGGCGCCGACGCCTTCGAATACCGACGTCAGGGAGATGGCGCGGCCGTCGCTCGTGCGTCCGGCTTTCATCGGTCCGCCGCTGACGAAGATCGTCGGAATGTTGACGCGCAGCGCAGCCATCATCATTCCCGGCGTAATTTTGTCGCAGTTCGGGATACAGACCATGCCGTCGAACCAGTGCGCGTTAACGACCGTCTCGACCGAGTCGGCGATAATCTCGCGGCTGGCAAGGGAGTAGCGCATGCCGATGTGACCCATGGCGATGCCGTCGTCGACGCCGATCGTATTGAATTCGAACGGCACGCCGCCCGCTTCGCGAATGGCTTCCTTAACGATTTTGCCGAATTCCTGCAGGTGAACGTGACCGGGCACGATATCGATATAAGAATTGCAGACGGCAATAAACGGTTTGCCGAAATCCTCTTCCTTAACGCCGGCTGCCCGAAGCAAACTGCGGTGCGGAGCGCGGTCGAAACCTTTGGTGATCATGTCTGAGCGCATTTTTTTGTTAGCCAACAGTATTCCCTCTCTTTCGGATTAACCGGAATGTCTATCCTTGATTCTATCACACAAGCCGACAGCTTGACCAGAACGGGTTGCGGCGCAAAAGCTGTCGATAGGCAGGGAAGAGCGATCCCCCCGCGTCCTTAAGACGACTCGGAATCGCTCTTCATTTGGCCGGATCGGTGAACAGGTTGGCGAGTCCCGCGAATGGCAAATTTTCGTAATGTTCGGTTTTATAGACGACCTCGCTCTCGAATTTCGTCTCGTCGCTCGGCTTGTTGCGGCGGAACTGGAACTTGTCGTAAAGCTTGACGAGAATATGCGCCGTATTGACCGCATCGTCCATCGCGCGATGATGAGAGCCGCTGAACGGGATTTCCAGCATTTCAAGCGCAGGCTTCAGACCCATCTGCTGGTGTTTCTCGAGCTTATATACTTTGGACAGCATTTTCTGCAAATTGTTATGGTTGACGATCCAGTCCGTCGACATCTGATGCCGGCGGCATTCTTGGATAAGCTGGCGCTGATCGTCCGGTCCCCACGCGCAGAGGAAGTATTCCTCCTGTCCCATCCATTCGATAAACTCCCGAGCTACCTGCGGCAAAGCCTCTGCACCGTCGACGTTCTCCTGCGAGATGCCCGTGAATTCGGTCGTATCAGGGGACAGCTGAGGGACGACGGTCGGTTTAACAAACGCTTGAAACGTATCGACGATCCGAGGCTGTCCGTCGACCGTTCCGACTTTGGCCGCTCCGATCTCTATAATTTCGGCGATTTGCCCTTTTTTGCGCCGCACTGTCATTTCCAGGTCGTAGACGATAATAACCACTTCATGCACCTCTAGAATGTTCCGAAGATGAATTTCGTACCTCTGTTATTATAGACTTCCTTGGGCCATTTGTCAGTGTGGAAAAAAATTCGCGACGAGAGCGATGAGGAGGTCGAATTTGATCGAACGATGGCGTTAAGGTACAATAAGCTTATCCATTTAATTAATCGATATCAATCGGGAGGATCATTGCGATGAGCACGTTTGCCCAGAGATTGGCTTCTATGAAGCAAGGTTTGAAGGACCAAGTAACCAAATTCAAAAACAAGGACTTTATGGACGCTGTCGTAGCGGGCTGCGCGATCGTCGCCGCGGCCGACGGTCAGATCAGCGCTGCGGAAAAGCAAAAAATGATCGGCTACATTCAACATAACGAAGAGCTTAAAGTGTTTGAAACGCCTAAAGTGATCGAAAGATTCAATTTCTACACGGGCAACTTCGACTTCGACGGGATGATCGGCAAAGCCGAGGCGATGAAGCCGATTATCAAGTTCAAGGACAAGCCGGATATCGCCCGCATCGTCGTCAGCGTGTGCTGCGCGATCGGCGCCGCCGACGGAGACTTCGACGAGCAGGAGAAGAACGTCGTCCGCGAAATTTGCCGCGCGGTGAACCTGAACCCTTCGGATTTCGGACTGTAAGACCTATCGCGCGATGCCCTCGTTTTGTTGTAATGGCGCCGGTTCATTCGAACCGGCGTTATTTGTTTTTAATTTGTTCAGAATCTGTTGAGAGCCGACTAGTACAATAGATATAGAAATTTAGAAGTCAAGATTCTTAAAGAATCGGTCGGGGGAGAGGAATTTCATGCTGCCAGCAGATCATGATCGAGTCACGCCGGATGCGAATGACGAGGGAATTTTTACGCCGGATGAAGTGAATGAGATATTGAAGCAGCTTGAGGAGGAGCAAGCGAGGGCAAGGAGCGACCGCTAGTACGCAGTATAGAGATAGGAGCAAATTGCAACGAAGAGTCCCCGGGAGCGAGGGCTCTTTTTCGTATGTAGCTGCCTTCTTCAACAGTTCGATCGGATCGAGCAGAATCAGGTTTATTTATTTGTGAATTTGAGAGTGAATGTTATATTATGGATAGTGTTTTTGCTGTCGATTCCGTCGATTCCCGTTCGTTGTTTATATAGAGTCAAATTCAAAGGAGGAGATTACAGTGAGATTTATGATGATCGTCAAAGCAACCCAAGATTCCGAGGCGGGAGTTCTACCGAGTCAGGAGCTATTGGAGGCCATGTCCAGGTATAATGAAGAATTGGCGAGAGCCGGAGTGCTGGTCGCGGCAGATGGCCTTCACCCGAGCACGGGTGCGATTCGCATTTCTTATCCGGAGCCGGGAGGGAAGCCGAAGGTGGTGGACGGCCCTTTCACGGAAGCGAAGGAAATGATTGCGGGATTTACGCTGATTGAGGTGAAGTCGCGGGAAGAGGCGATTGAATGGGCGATGCGAATGCCCGATCCCCATGGCTCGGGCGAAGGGGAGATCGAGCTGCGACAAGTATTCGAGGCGCCCGAGCTCACCCAGGACCCGGAAGCGTTGGCCAAGCTAATTGAAATACAGGCTCAAGTCACGAGGAAGCCGGGGGCGTGAAGCAAGCTTCCGTTCACCGTACGATCGACGGAATTTGGAGAATCGAGTCGGCTAAAATAATCGCCAGTCTCGCACGGATGGTGCGCGATGTCGGGCTTGCCGAGGATCTGGCCCAGGATGCGATGCTCATTGCGCTAGAACGATGGCCGCAGACGGGCATACCCGACAACCCCGGCGCTTGGCTAATGACAGCGGCCAAACGCCGAGCGATCGATCATCTGCGCAGAGACAAGCTGCGCGACCGCAAATACGAGGAGATGGGCTGGGAGATCGAGCGCCAGCACGAGCCGGATTGGGACGAGGCGCTCGACGACCCTGTCCGCGACGATCTCCTTCGCCTCATCTTTACGACATGTCATCCCGTTCTTTCCGCCGAAGCGCGGGTAGCGCTCACGTTGCGGCTGCTAGGGGGGCTGACGACCGAGGAAATCGCCAGCGCGTTTCTAGTTCCCGAACCGACGATCGCCCAACGAATCGTCCGTGCCAAGCGCACGCTTGCGGCAGCTCGCGTTCCTTTCGACGTACCGCCGAAAGCTGAGCTGGCGACCCGGTTGTCGTCCGTGCTTGAGGTCGTCTATCTCCTGTTCAACGAAGGATATGCCGCGTCTTCCGGCGGGAGCTGGATCAGGCCCATGCTCTGCAATGAAGCGCTGCGCCTTGGTCGAATCTTGGCCGAGATCGTTCCCGATGAGCCGGAAGTCCACGGACTTGTAGCGCTGATGGAAATTCAGTCGTCCAGATTCAAGTCGCGCGTCGGTCCGAGCGGCGAGCCAATTCTGCTTATGGATCAGAATCGGGCGCTATGGGATTACCTGCTTATTCGGAGGGGGCTGGCCGCAATCGAAAGAGCCGAGCATCTCGGCAAAGCGCTGGGCCCATACATGATTCAAGCCTCAATCGCGGCATGTCACGCTCGCGCCCGCACGGCTGCGGAGACGGATTGGGTCAAGATTTCGGCGCTGTACGACGCTCTTGCGCAAGTTGCGCCGTCGCCTGTCGTCGAACTGAACCGCGCCGTAGCATTGTCGATGGCATTCGGTCCGGAGGTAGGGCTGGAAGTTGTAGATGCGTTGATGCAGGAGCCGTCCTTGAAAAATTATCATTTGTTGCCTAGCGTTCGAGGGGACTTCCTCATGAAGCTGGGGCGAAAGCAGGAAGCATGTACGGAGTTCAAACGAGCGGCCGCTCTGGCGCGCAATGACAAGGAACGCGATTTGCTCTTGAGTCGCGCTTCCGATTGCGCCGCGGAATAAGCGGCGATTACGAGAGGGGAAGTTAGGATGAGTCAAGAGGTTAACGAATTTATTGAGAAGGTCAAAGAGCCGTGGCAAGCCGAGTTGTGTCGTCATTTGCGTCAGGTTGTTCACGACGCGATTCCCGACGTTCAGGAACGCATTCAATATAATAAACCTCATTTTCTTAAAAACAAAAAATATGCTGCGGTCATCTCGACTTCCAAGGACGCCGTGAGCTTCACGATTTTCAATGCAGCGGAGCTGGATCTGCCCGAAGGCTTGTTCGAAGGCCCGGCGGAACGAAAAACGATCAAGTTCCGCAGCGGACAACAGATGGACGGCGAGATGCTGACCGGTCTGATAAAACAAGCCTCCAACACGCTATAGCAAGAAGGCCGCTCATGATTTGGGCGGCTTTCTTGCTATAGCGCCGCCGGTGCCGAAAATAGTTTTTCCGCTCCAAAAACTTTTTTTCCGATGTGTCGATTTTCCCGTTGGCGGTTCGTCGTATTCATAGAAGCTCGGATAAATATCCGCAAAGGAGATTTCACAATGTACATGGCAGCATCGAAGGACGGCACCAAGATTGCTTATGACAAAATCGGTCAAGGACCGGCGCTTATCCTCGTTGGAGGAGCGTTCAGCTACCGTAAATTCCCGGCAATGGTCAAGCTGGCTTCCCTGTTATCGGATCGTTTTACGGTCTTTAACTACGATCGTCGCGGTCGCGGAGAAAGCGGCGACCGGCAGCCCTATTCGATTGAGCGAGAGATCGAGGATCTTCAGGCTTTGATCGATGAGGCGGGCGGTTCGTCTTATGTATGGGGACTTTCGTCCGGCGCGGTGCTCGCTCTGCGAGCGGCGGCGAACGGAGCGGGCATCGCGAAGCTGGCGCTGCATGAGCCTCCGTTTATCGTAGATCCGTCGGATCGCCGGCCGCCGCAAGATCTGCTCAAGCAGGTCTCAAGGTTGATTGCGGACAATCGTCGCGCCGAAGCGATTAGATATTTTATGACCGAGGGGATGGGGGCGCCGTCCTTTGTTGTGAGCATGATGCGTTTGATGCCGGGCGTATGGTCCAAGCTGATGGCGGTGGCGCACACGCTTCCTTACGATGCGGCATTGCTCGAAGGATATATGGCCGGAAAGCCATTAACCGCATCTATGTGGAGCGCTGTCCAAATGCCGACACTGGTGCTGGAGGGCACGGAGAGCCCCGCTTCGCTGCGTCGCGCCTCTCAGGCGCTGGCCGAGGTGCTCCCCCGCTCGCAATTGAGAAGCAAAAAGGGGCTCGGCCACACGAAGAAGCTGGACGCGAAAATCATTTCAGCGGAGCTTGCGGCGTTTTTTGTGGAAAAATAACAATAGCCTGGTGGATCGGCGGGGCGGTTTCGGCTCTTTCCATACGTTTGCGCGCCGAAATCGCTAGATCTTAAACACATTAATAGAACCGTCCAGACGCTTCGCGATCGATGTGAGCGACTGGTAGGACGCTGCCGTCTCTTCCGCTGCAGCGGCCGACTGCTCGCTTGTCGAAGCGATCGATTCGATGGACTGCTTAAACTCCGATGCGCTCTGCGCCTGGGCTTCGCTCGACTCGGCGATTTGCAGCACCATTTGCGACGTTTCATTTACTTTCGCCACGATGCTATCGAACGCTTCCTGCGTTTTTTTGGACTGACGTACGCCTTCCGAGACGGAATGGACCGTTTTCTTCGTATTTTCTTGAATCCCCGTAATAATATGGCTGACTTGCTTGGTTGCATCGCTGCTTCGTTCCGCGAGCTTGCGGACCTCATCGGCGACAACGGCAAAGCCTCTGCCTTGTTCGCCCGCCCGTGCCGCCTCAATAGCCGCGTTAAGCGCGAGCAGGTTGGTCTGCTCGGAGATTTCTTTGATAACGGATATGATGTTTCCGATTTCCTGCGAGTTTTTGACCAGCAAATTCATTTGCTCGTTAATGCCGCTCATGCCGGAGATGGAAAGCCCGATCGCCTCTCCGCCTTGTTTGGCAATCTGAACGGTTTGAGCCGAAAGCACGGATGCTTGTTCGGCATTCTGCGTCGAAGATTCGATGACGACCAGCAGATTTCCGAACAGCTCCGTCATCGCCTGCGAGTTTTCCGCCTGATAAGTGCTGCCCTTGGCGATTTCCTCGGTGCTGGCGGAAATTTCGGCCGCCGCCGCGTTGATCGATCCGGCATTGCCTTTGACTTCCGCGATCAAGTTGCGCAAGTTCTCGGACATCGTATTGAAATTTTCGGCGAGACGTCCGATTTCATCCGCCCGCTTGATCTGCATTCGTTCGGTTAGATCCCCTGCCGCGGCCTGCTGCAAGGAATCGGAAATCGTCAAAATCGGCCTCACGATCACTTTCGAGAGCATGACGGCAACGACAGCTACGCAGAGGAGAGAAACGATAATAATCCCGATCGCCATTTGCCTCGATTGCATTGCTTGCTCATTAACTTCCTTCGCAGGAGCAGTCATAAGCAGCCTCCAGCCCGTTCTCTCGATTTCCTTGAAGGAGGCAATGATGCTTTGACCGCTGCTGTCCCGATAATTGATGTACCCGCTCTTTTCGGCCAACACATACTTGTTTATCTGTTCGACGGTATCGCTATTTTCAGTCTCTGTCATCGTTTTGCCGATTTTCGAAGCGTCGGAATGAATCAGATAGGCGCCTTTGCTTGAGACCAAAAACCCGATTCCCGTTTTAGCGACCTGAATGTCTTTAACCACTTTCGTGATTTTGGATACTTCAAGCAAAGATTGAACGATACCCTTAGCCTCGCCTTTGGCGTCGACAAGCGGAACATCGATAATGATAATGTCAATATTTCCGTTGACGTCTTTCAGAATATCGGAAACGGCCGTTTGCTTGTTGTTCAGCGCGTTTTGCACATTTTGGAACCCGCTTCCGTCATAGCTTTGATTTTCCGTGTCGTAGACGATTCCTTTTGTATCCACATAGGAGAACGCTCGTACGTCAGGATCGCTTTGCGCCATCACTTTAAGCACCGGCATCACTTGATCGGGGTCGTTATTCATAAATTCCGGATGACTTTTCACCACAGATTGGATCGATTCGATTTTTTGGGAAATCCAGTCGTTAATATATTTCGCGTTCAGACCGGCGGCTTCTTCGAAGGCGTCTTTATTGACCGAGCTCAAGGCGGAGCTGGATTGCATGACCAAAGCTAACGAGGCGCCGACAAGCGGGATTAACGATAAGGCTAGCAAGATTAACAATAGTTTGAGCTTAAAAGATTTCCGGACAGTCGGAAAAAGATGTTTTTTGCGCATATTCATGCTCCTTGCTTGTTATAGTTTGAGCTGCTAGTCAGGTCTTTTTTATGAGTTAGGTCCCATGTTAGATGATAATTGTTAGGAATGTTGTGAGGTATGTATTAGATTTTCGTTATGGGCGCAGCCGTGAAGCGGCATTGCTGGATGACAAAAAGACGGTACCCCAATCGACTGACCGGGATACCGTCTTTTGTCGTCCGTTGCGAATATGAAGGCCAAGTTCAACGTTTTGCCTTATAGAATTCATGGTACAGCTTCATGAGCGCGCGCTTTTCTATCCTCGATACGTAGCTTCTGCTAATGCCCAGCTCGCGAGCAATCTCTCTTTGCGTACGCTCGTCGCCGCCGCCGTCCAGTCCGAACCGGCCGCGAATGACCTCCTGCTCCCGGTCGTCCAGAATGTCGAGATTGCGGTAAATTTTGCTTTTCTCGATTTTCAATTCAACCTTGTCGACGACTTCGTCGGGCTCCGTGCCGAGAATATCTTGGAGCGTAATTTCGTTGCCTTCCTTATCCGTTCCGATCGGGTCGTGCAGGGAAACGTCTTTCCTCGTTTTTTTCAACGATCGCAAATGCATAAGTATCTCGTTCTCGATACAGCGGGCCGCGAACGTCGCGAGCTTCGTTCCTTTGTTCGGCTGGAAGCTCTCGATCGCTTTGATCAGGCCGATCGTTCCGATCGAGATCAAATCCTCCAAATCCTCTCCGGTGTTGTCGAATTTCTTGACGATGTGCGCGACCAGCCGCAAATTATGTTCGATCAGCAGGTTGCGGGACACGGGATCCCCTTCGGCCAACCGCCTCAAGTGCAGCGCCTCTTCATCGTCGGTCAGCGGCTGCGGGAACGCGTTATTTTTGACGTAAGAGACGAGCAGGGAAAGCTGTTTCAGAAACAAAGCAATGGATGTCATTAAATCGGGCACGGGAAGACCACCTCCGAAAGTGGGATCGCTCGCGGAAAAAGAAGCATTATCATTGTATGTGGGTAGCCGCCCAACCGTGCCTGTTCCACCGGATTAAAGTCAGTTTGTCGAATGACATGGACCCGCAATGGGAAATAATGAACGAGACGAGCTTAGTCGCGACTGATTATAGATGGAGGTGTTACGAATGGCAGTGAAAGGCGCCGGACGAGGCTCCGGAGCTTACAAACCCGTGTCGATGTCGTCTAAGGAATATCAAGCCTTTGCCAAGGTGCGCGAGCCATCCCGGTCCGTATGGACCAACTGCCTGAAAGCATTTCTGGTAGGCGGAATCATCTGCACGATCGGCCAAGGGGTTACTCAATTTTTCATTACTGTGTTCCACATGTCGTCCAGGGATGCCAGCAATCCGACTGTAGCGGTCATGATTTTGCTGGCCGTCATTCTGACAAGCATGGGCGTATACGATAAAATCGCTCAATGGGCGGGCGCGGGCAGCGCCGTTCCCGTTACGGGATTCGCCAACTCGATGTGTTCGGCGGCGATCGAGCACCGCGCGGAAGGGCTTGTGCTCGGCGTAGGCGCCAATATGTTCAAGCTGGCCGGTTCGGTCATCGTGTTCGGCGTCGTAGCCGCATTCGTCGTGGGCATCGTGTATTGGGTGTTCGGAATCGGGGCGTGGCATGATATTACAGGGTAGACGCTCATGGGTGTTCGAACAGCCGCCCGTCATTATCGCCACAGGAACCGTCGTCGGCCCGGATGAAGGTCAGGGACCGCTGGCCGCCGATTTCGATCTCGTTCATCCCGATCTGGAGATCGGTCAGCCGACTTGGGAGAAGTCAGAGAAAGTGCTTATGGAGCAGGCGACGGACATCGCGCTGCAGCATGCCAAGCTCTCCAAGGACAAGCTGAATTTCTTCGTGGGCGGAGACTTGATGAACCAGATCATCAGCACGACGTTTGCGGTCAGACAGCTGGAAGCGCCGTATCTCGGCGTCTTCGGGGCCTGCTCCACTTCGATGGAATCGCTCGCCGTCGCGTCGCTGCTCGTCAGCTCCGGCGCCGCGGATTATGCCATGGCGGGAACTTGCAGCCACAACTGCACAGTCGAGAAGCAGTTCCGGTATCCTACGGAATACGGCTCGCAGAAGCCGCCGACCGCGCAATACACCGTAACCGGGGCGGGAGCGGCCGTCATAGGCCGCAGCGGGAGCGGGCCGATGATCACGGCCGCCACAATCGGCAAAATTATGGATCTGGGCATTAAAGATCCGTTTAATATGGGAGCGGCAATGGCACCGGCCGCCGTCGATACGATTCAGGGACATTTTCAAGAGACGGGGCGGGAGCCCGGCTACTACGATCTGATCGTCACCGGCGATTTGGCCGGCGTCGGGCATCCGCTCGCCAGCGAAATGCTGCAGCGCAACGGGGTTCCGATGGAGCGTACGAAATTTAACGATTGCGGGCTGATGATCTTCGACGTGGAGAAGCAGAAGGTGCAAGCGGGCGGCAGCGGCTGCGCTTGCTCGGCCGTCGTCACGTACGGGCATTTGCTCAAGCGAATCGGCAGCGGAGATCTGAAACGGGTTCTTGTCGTCGCTACGGGAGCGCTGCTCAGCCCGCTGTCCTACCAGCAAGGGGAGAGCATTCCCTGCGTCGCGCATGCCGTCGCCATAGAAGCCGCCAATCCGGGACAAGGAGGTGCAAACGGATGATGACTTACGTGTGGGCGTTCGTGGTCGGAGGAGCGATCTGCGTCGTTGGCCAGCTGCTGTTCGACGTCGTTAAGCTGACCCCTGCGCATACGATGTCGCTTCTCGTCGTGACGGGCGCTGTGCTGGACGCGGTAGGCTGGTACGATCCGCTCGTGGATTTCGCCGGAGCCGGAGCCACCGTACCGATCACGAGCTTCGGCAACGCGCTGGTTCACGGCGCATTGACCGAGCTGCAGGAGGTCGGCTGGATCGGCGTCATTACCGGGATTTTCAGCGTGACGAGCGCGGGCATTTCGGCCGCCATCGTGTTTTCTTTTCTCGCCGCATTGGTCGTCAAGCCCAAGGGCTGAAACGAAGCGGTTGCTCTGTAAGGGGGGACATCCCCTTGCCCCTTTAACATCGATTATGTTTCACAGCAGCCAGGCCCGATCCGGGTTTGGCTGTTTTTATATGCATTTTTGGAAGAAACTAAAATTTACGATGCTATCCAAATTCCGGTATAATGAAAAATGACCCTAAAAAAAACTTCAAAGTTCACAACCTCATCAAAGTAGAATCCATAGGAGGAGCGAGAAATGGATCACCATGGCGCGATGCAACTACTGGATAAAATTAAACAGAATATGGAATCTTGTATTTATGGAAAAAAAGACGAAATCGCTTTCATGTTGACGGCGCTGCTCGCGGGAGGGCACGTACTGATCGAGGATGTGCCGGGAACCGGCAAAACGCAGATGGTTAAGGCGCTGGCCTTGTCGATCGGCGGCATTTTTCATCGAATTCAATGTAACCCGGACTTATTGCCTACCGATATTACCGGCGTTTCGATCTATCATCCGAAGCAAGAGCAATTCGTGTTCAGGCCCGGTCCGGTTATGGCAAACCTGCTGCTAGCCGACGAGATCAACCGCGCCACGACGAAAACCCAATCCGCCTTGCTGGAAGCGATGGAAGAGAAGCGGGTGTCCGTCGACGGGGAGACTTACAGCCTTCCCCATCCGTTTATGCTGTTTGCTACGCAAAACCCGATCGAATTCGAGGGAACTTACAGTTTGCCCGAAGCGCAATTAGATCGTTTTCTAATGAAAATCAAGCTAGGTTATCCGGACGAAGCCTCCGAGAAAAGACTTGTAATGGAGCCGGGGGCCAGCCGGGCGGCGGAATCTCTTCAAGCGGTGGCAACGGTCGAGGACATCGCCCGCATGCAGAAGCTGGCTGAGGGAATCCATCTGGAGTCGACGGTCGCCGATTACCTGATCGCCTTTATTCGAGGCACGCGCCAGCACGCTTCCGTACTGCTCGGCGCCAGCCCGCGCGCGGCCGTCGCGCTGACGAGCGCGGCTAAAGCTTATGCGTTCCTGAACCATCGGGCGTTCGTTCTTCCGGACGATGTGAAGGCGATGGCCCCACTTGTACTGGGCCACCGGATTCACCTGCGTTCGGAGGCGCGCATGCAGGGCGTCACGACCGCTCAAGTGCTGCAAGACGTGCTGCGCTTGCTGCCCGTGCCTGTCGGGATGGAGCGCTGATCATGGCGCGCTTGCATCTGCCCCGCGTGTGGTGGCTGAGCGCGGTTTTATACGTCACCTCTCTTTGTTACCTGCTCTTTCAAGGCGGCAAAACGTCGCTTATGCTCTTTGTCATTTTGAACGCGCTCTGCGCGTACTTAATGCTCGGGCGATGGAGCGGCATAGGCGGAGTGCAGGGCGTAAGGCTGACGGAAACCGGAGACGGGCAATCCGCCTTGTTGACCGCGGGCATGCGTCTGCAGGTTAAGCTTCGCATGCAGATTCCGGGATTCTGGCCGCTCCCGTACGTCATCGTTCGGGAGAAGCTGGTGCGCACGACCGGAGGCGACGCTCAACTGTACGAGATGTCCTTTGTGCCGGATTACAAGCGACGGGGAGAGGTTCAATTCGAGACCGCCCCGCTGCGCCGAGGCCGTTATCATTTTCAGCACACCGGGTGCTCGACGCGCGATATTTTCGGGTTGTTCGAGCATCGCGGTTCGTTTCACCAGCCAATGTACGTGCAGGTTCTCCCCCGCACCGTTCCATTGAGGGATTGGCGGCTGTTCCGCCGTTCGCAGCGGGGAGTGTTCCATCATACGTTCACCTCTCTGTGGGCAAGAGAGACGACCCAGATCGACGGGGTCAGGGAATACATCCACGGAGATCGGCTGTCGCGCATTCACTGGAACGCGACGGCGAAGACGGGGCAATGGAAATCGAAGGAATTCGAGAGGGAAGCGCTGCCTCGGGTCGTATTCGTACTGGACCGGAACAGCCGCAGCTATCCGAACGCGGAACAGTTCGAGCTGGCCGTATCGGTGGCCGCCTCGCTGTTGGAGCTGACGATAGCGCGCGGCATGCCGATCGGCTTCGTGTCGGCGGGGGAGACGGAATGCTGGTACGGAGAAGGGCGGGCGCCGGTATCCAAAGACGAGGTGTTCGGACATTTGGTCGACGTTGAAGCGGACGGCAGCCTACCGATCGGGCAATTGTTATGCCAGGTGGCGGAACGATACGAGCCTGGCGTTCACATTGTCGTGATCGGAGCAGCGGCAGACGAGCAATTGTCGGCGGCGATGAGCGCGCTTGAAGGCAAAAGAATGGTACCGAGCATTATCCATATCGGCCACAAGCGCATGCCCGCTGAGGCTGCCGCCAAAGTTCGCAATTGGCAGCTTTTATGTCAGTCCAAACAGTGGGAGTTTATTTCCGTGGACGAGCTGGACAAGCTGCCCCTTGCTCTGGGGGGTGTATCGGCTTGAAACAGCTTCTAGGGTCGGGGCGGTTTTGGAGACAGCTCGTGCTGGAGCGGTTTCACCGTCTTTTGGCTCTTATCATCGTGATTCAGTTGATTCAAGTTTTCTCGGATTATTGGTGGGAGGAAACTTACTCGATTATTTACGGCATGCTGGCCGTTACGGCGGTTACGGAATTGCTGTTTACCCGCCTGTTGTGGGTCAGGTTGACCGTTCAGCTCGCAGCCGTCGTCGGCATGATTTTATGGAAAATGCCGATCGTCTGGGCGGGATGGCCGGTAAGCTGGAAGGCAGGAGAGCAAGTCAGCGATTTCTTTTCGTTCCATCTTGCTCAGTTCCATCCGTTCTTTGAATTGTCCGTCGGAGTGCTGCTGGCGGTTCACGTATTGGCTTGGCTCGGCTCCCGAAGAATCGGAGCGGTCGCGGTCATCGTGTTGTCCATTACGACGATGGCAATCGTCGATTCGTTCTTCCCGCTGGAGCTATGGCGCAACATCGCGTGGATTGTAACGGCAGGGCTGGCCTGGTTAGTCGTGCTCCATCTCAAGCAGCTTCAGCTGCGTCACCCCGACAGCTGGGAGGCGATGGCCGAGCGGCCGCTCGATATCGCGCTTCCGGCCGTTCTGGTCATTGCGATCGTATTGGTCAGCGGCATTATTATGCCGAGGGCGCCGATTCTTCTGGAGGACCCTTATACGATTTGGACGGAAGCCCAAGGGCGCGAAGTTCCGTCCTTCTCTGGAGAAGGGGGAGTGCAGCGAACGAACGCGTCGGGGAACAGCGGCTCCTCCTTGTCCGGCTATAGTCGGGATGACCGTAAAATCGGCGGAGGGTTCCAGTTCGACTACTCTCCGGTGATGACCGTGACGACCTCCCAACGCAGCTATTGGCGCGGCGAGAGCAAATCGGTATATACGGGCAAAGGTTGGGAGGATGTCAAAAATCCCAAACTGGTCAAAGCGCAAATCGGAAATGAAGTTTCCAACTACGAACTCGATCCGCCACGCGCCGAGGGCGTGGAGACGGTCAAAGTCGTTCAGACCGTAAAGATCGAACGCCGGGACAAACTGCCGGTTTTGTTCGTGGCGGGATCGGCCGCAGCGGTAACCGCGCTCAAGAGCGACAACAATGCCGGTCTCAAATGGGATTCGCGCGATTGGGAGCTGCGCTGGGACAAAACGTCGCGCGTACAGACGTATTCGGTCGTGTCCGAAGTCGCGGTGCTGGACGAGGACGCGCTCCGCAATCTGGATGCGTCCGCGCCGAGCAGCTTGGACTTGAAGCCGTATTTGCAGCTGCCCGACGATCTGCCGCAGCGGGTTCGCGATCTGGCGGCGGAGCAGACGAGCGGAGAGTCCAACAACTACGACCGCGCCAAGAAGCTGGAGCAATATTTGAAGCAAACGTACCCTTATACGAACGCGCCGGATCTATCCCGTCAATCCGACCGGGCGGGCGGCGACATTGTCGATGCGTTTCTGTTCGAAATTCAGGAAGGCTATTGCGATTACTTCTCGACCTCATTCGTCGTTATGGCTCGTTCGATCGGGCTGCCGGCCAGATGGGTAAAGGGCTATGCAGCCGGATACGACCAGTCGGCGCAGGAAAGAAATCGTTTCGGCGGACCGGATATGGAGCCCGATCCGCTTGGGGCGGGGACGTATACGGTTCGAAATGCGGACGCCCATTCGTGGGCGGAGGTGTATTTCGAAGGCTACGGCTGGATTCCGTTCGAGCCGACGTCAGGCTTCTCGGTTCCGCAGCCTCGTGCGGCGGGAGCGCCGGAGCCGATCGAATCGAGCGCGCCTGTAGATGCGACGCCTGTGGAGCCTGAAGAGGTCGTCGCCAAGAGCAACTGGCCGCTGATTGCCGGAATCGCAGCGGGCGCTTTACTGCTTGCCGCCGCGGCGGTGTTCGTCGTCAAGAGCCGCCGGACGAGAAAAGTATGGAACCTTCTGCGCCACCGCGGAGCGACGCCGAATCAACGGGTCGTGCGCGAATTGGAACGTTTGCTCATCTTCCTCCATCGTCAAGGGCTGCGTAGGGAATCTCATGAGACGATCCGCGAAACCTTCGGCCGCTGGAGCCGCAAATTCCCGTCGTTAAACGGAGAGTTCGAAGGAGCGGTGAAGCTGTTCGAGCAGGCGAGATACGGACACGATCAAGGGGATGGCCGATTGCTTGCCGAATTTAACGAGGTTTCGGAGAAAATTCGCAAAGCGCTGTAGTCGGCTGAATTCAAGAACGATAAAGAGCCTGCCTCGGTCATCTTGGTTATGACTTTCGAGGCAGGTTCTTTTTGCAAGGCCGCATGGGGTATGGTATATTTTGAGGAAGATTAGCCGTTCACAGACAGGAGCCATTATTCAAGATGTTCAAGCGTTTGCTTCCCGATCGGATCGTGACCGCCGTCTACGATATCGATTTGCATGAATTGCACGCCCAAGGAATCCGGGGCATTATTACGGACCTTGACAATACGCTAGTTAGCGCCAAAACTCCGCTTGCGACCCCGCAGCTGATCGGCTGGCTGGATCTGGTCAAGGAGCGGGGATTTAAGGTTGTTATTCTTTCCAACAACAACGATTCGCGCGTCGGCAAGTTTGCAGCGCCGCTCGGCATTCCGTATATCCCTGCAGCCCGCAAGCCTGCGGGAGCGGCGTTTAGACGCGCTCTGCAGTTGATGGGGCTGCCGGCGGACCAGGCGGTCGTCATCGGCGACCAGATGCTCACGGACGTGCTGGGCGGAAGACGCGCGGGCTTGCATACGATTCTGGTGTCGCCGATCGCGATTGCCGAAGAAGGCTGGGCGACTCGGATCAATCGCCGTATCGAGAAGATCGCGTTGGCCCGACTGCGTAAGAAAGGGCTATGGCCGGACAAGGGAGGACCTCAGCATGGCAAGTGATCTGCATCGGCCTCCGCGCTGCGCAGGCTGCGGCATTACGCTGCATAACGAAGACCAGAGGAAGCCGGGCTACGTTCCCGCCTCTTCGCTAAGCAAGGAAGGCGCCGTATGTCAGCGCTGCTTCCGTATTAAAAATTATAATGAAGCATCCTCCGTCACCGTCAATCAGGACGAATTTCTGAAGCTGCTTGGCGGTATCGCCGGCACGGACAGCCTTGTCGTCCATATCGTCGACCTGTTCGATTTCCAGGGCAGCCTCATTTCCGGCCTGCAGCGTTTTGTCGGCCACAATCCGGTGCTGCTCGTGGTGAACAAGATCGACCTGCTGCCTCCGGTGACCAATTGGAACCGGCTGCGCAACTGGGTTCAGAAGCAGGCCCGCGAGGAGGGGCTGAAGGTGGCGGACGTCGTGCTGTGCAGCGCCCGTCGCAACATCGGGTTTGACCGCGTCGTTGAAGCGGTCAACGACCACCGCAAAGGCCGTGACGTCTACGTCGTCGGCGCGACCAACGTCGGCAAGAGCACGTTGATCAACCGGCTGATCTCCGACTACAGCGACTTGAAGCGGGAGCTGACCGTATCCCGCTACCCGGGCACAACGCTCGATGCCGTGCACATTCCGCTGGACGACGGCAAGAGCATCGTCGACACGCCGGGGATCGTCTACGATTGGCGCATGTCGGAGATCATCCCGCGCAAGGATTTGGCCGCGCTGCTTCCGGACAAGCCGCTTAAGCCGATGACGTACCAGCTTAATCCCGGTCAGACGCTGTTTTTCGGCGCGTTGGCGCGATTCGATTTCATTGAAGGGGAGCGTCAATCTTTCACGGCGCAGGTATCCGGGGGGCTGACGATTCATAGGACCAAGCTGGAACGCGCCGACGAGCTGTTCGCTCAGCACCGCGGAGAAATGCTAACCCCGCCTTCCCGGGAGGATCTCGATTCGTTCCCGACCTGGACCCGGCATCGGCTGCGCATTCCGCCGAACGCCGAGCAGGACGTATTCGTTTCCGGACTCGGCTGGATTCAAGTCAATGGCAAAACCGGGGCCGTCGTCGACGTGCACGCTCCGAAGGGAATTAAAGTGATGCTGCGCGACAGCATTTTGTAGAGGGTGGATTCCCGGGACGGCCGGAACGCCGCCTCGGGCAAGGAGGAATTTTCGATTGATGGATAGCCATACCGCACTGTTCGGAGTGATCGGCGACCCGATTCGCCATTCGAAATCGCCGATCATGTTAAACCGCGCTTTCCGGGAAACCGGAGTCAACGGCGTTTACGCCGCTTTTCACGTTACGCCGGAGCGACTCGAGCAGGCGATCGCGGGCGTGCGCGGCCTCGGGTTCCGGGGCTTAAACGTGACAATCCCGCATAAAGTCGAAGTCATGCAGTTCCTCGACGAGATCAGCGAAGGCGCGCAAGCGATCGGCGCGGTGAATACGATTGTCAACGAGAACGGCAGGCTGATCGGCTACAACACCGACGGAATCGGCTACGTCCGATCGCTGAAGGAGGAAGCCGAGCCCGATCTGTCCGGTAAAACGATCGTCGTGCTCGGAGCGGGAGGAGCGGCCAGGGGTATCCTGTGGGCGCTCGCGCAAGAGGGACCGGCTGCGATCTTCGTCGCGAATCGGACCGAAGCGAAGGCGGTGGAGCTGGCCGGATCGTTCCCGTCCGCAATGCGCATATCCGCGGTTCCGGGGAACGGGCTGCAAAGCGTTGTCGCGGAGGCGGACGTCGTCGTCAATACGACTTCGGTCGGCATGTCGCCGAACGTGGATGCGCTGCCGATCGATCCGGCATGGCTGAAGCCGGGAGCCGTCGCCAGCGATCTGATCTACAATCCGCTGAAAACGGCTTTCCTCAGTCGGGCGGAGGAGCGGGGCTGCCGCATTCACGGCGGTCTTGGCATGTTTGTATACCAAGGCGCATATGCCTTCGAATATTGGACCGGCAAACCGGCGCCGATCGCGGCCATGCGCGAAGTTGTGCTGGCTTCGTTCGTGTAATCTTAATGAAAGCGGGAAACCAAATGCTGACAGGTAAACAAAAACGTCATCTTCGCGCGCTCGCGCATCATCTTACTCCGATCTTCCAGGTCGGCAAGGGCGGCACGAATGACAATCTGATTCGACACATTCAGGAAGCGATCGAAGTGCGTGAGCTGATCAAGGTGTCTGTGCTTAATAACAACGACGAGGACCCGCGCGAGATCGGCGCGGAGCTTGCCGAGAAATCCGGCTGCGAGCTGGTGCAGGTGATCGGCAAGACGATCGTCCTGTACAAGGAATCCGTCGACCACAAAGAAATCGTGCTTCCCAAGTAACGGACAGGAAGCCAGGAAGGCGGCTGAACGATATGCGTAAGGTCGGTTTGCTGGGGGGCACGTTCGATCCGGTCCACAACGGGCATCTGCTTGCGGCCGAGACCGCGCGGGATGCGTTGGGTCTGGACGAGGTCTGGTTTATTCCGACCTTGGTGCCGCCGCACAAACCTCAGCCGGGAACGGACGGAGTGCGCAGACGCGACATGTTGGAAGCTGCGCTCGCGAACAATTCCGCGTTCCGAGTCGAGGATATCGAGCTGCGTAAGGAAGGGACCTCTTACACGATCGAGACCGTTGCCGAATTGCGGCGAAGATATCCGGCTGCGCAGTTTCACTGGATCGTCGGCTCGGATATGATTCGCGATCTCCCCAATTGGCGCAGAGCCGAGGAATTGGCCGAAGCGGTCGATTTCATCGGGTTGGAGCGGCCGGATCAGCCAAGCGACGACGCCTTGCTGCCGGAATATATCCGAAGCAAGCTGGTTCGGGCGTCGATGCCGCTATTGGGCATTTCGTCGACCGACATTCGCCGCAGAATTAGGGAAGGGCGATCCGTTCGTTACATGCTGCCCGATCCGGTGATCGAATATATTCAAAGGGATGGCTTATATGAATCTTGACAAGCTCAAGGAAGCGACCCGCGCGCAGATGCCGGACAAAAGATGGCGGCATACGCTTGGCGTCGTGGAGACGGCGATCAAGCTGGCCGAGCGATACGACGGCGACCCGGCGCAAGCGGAGCTGGCGGCATTGCTGCACGACTATTCCAAGGCATGGCCCATCGATCGAATGGAGGCTGTCATTCGGGAGCATGGCTTGTCCGCCGAACTGCTGGACAGCGACAAGGACCTATGGCATGCGCACGTTGGCGCTTGGGCGGTTCAGACCGAGCACGGTATCGAAGACGAAGAAGTGTTGGACGCGATCCGTTACCATACTTCGGGCCGCGAAGGCATGACAAAGCTGGACAAAATCGTTTGTTTGGCGGATTACATCGAGCCGGGAAGAAATTATCCCGGAGTCGAACGGATTCGCCAGCTGGCTGAACATAGTATGGAGGAAGCTCTTATAGCGGCTTTCGGTTCCACCATCGCCGTGCTTGTCGAGCGGGGCAAGCGAATTTTTCCGCTTACCGTTCTGGCGCGCAACGATTTGATAATGCAAATGAAACAAAACAATAACGGAGGCTGAGACATGGCGGTAAGTTCGGAACAATTACTCAAGACGGTCGTTCACGCTGCGGAAGAGAAGAAGGCGCACGACCTTGTCGCCTTGAATTTGCAAGGAATTTCCCTCGTGGCGGACTATTTCGTCATTTGCCACGGCAACTCGGATACGCAGGTGCTATCGATCGCATCGGAAATTCGCAAAAACGCGGAAATGACCGGTCATCGCGTACGCGTAGAAGGTTTGGATTCGGCCCGCTGGGTCCTTGTGGATATGGGGGACGTCGTAGCTCACGTGTTCCATCGCGACGAGCGGGAGTACTATCATCTGGAGCGTCTGTGGTCCGACGCGAAGGCAGTGGAGAACGTATGAATCTGACCGCCGGAACGGTGCAAAGCTTGCGCGTTCGCAGAGAGGTATCTCCCTACGGCTGGTTTCTCGGCTTTGGGCCCGAAGACGGTCCGGAAGTGCTGCTCCCTTATGGGGAGGCAGTCGGGAACCGTCCGGAGGTCGGGGACGAGATCGACGCGTTTCTGTTTCATGACGATAAGGAACGGATTACCGCTACGCTGCGCGAACCGTTGATCCGGCTGGGCGAGCTTGCCCGGCTGAAGGTGGCCGACTTCCATCCCAGCTTCGGTTTTTTCCTGGAGATGGGCATTGGGCGGCAGCTTCTGCTTCCTGTAAAGTCGTTTCCCGTTGAGCGCAAAAACAGTTGGCCGCAGACGGGAGACGAGCTGTTCGTCGTTATGAAACACGATAAAGAAGGGCGCATGCTGGCACGCCTGGCCAAAATCGACGATTTTGCGCCCCTCGTCTTCCGCGCTCCTTCGTCATGGAAAAACGAGTGGCAGGAAGGCTGGGTGACGGACGTGTTCCGCGACGGCGTCTTCGCGCTTGTCGACGGAGGCGTTATCGGCTTTGGGGCGCTCGGATACATCAACGAGAGCGCCATGATTCATCCGCTGCGCGTCGGACAGAAATTCCGCGCGCGCGTCACGCAAGTCCGCGAAGACGGACGGGTGTCGCTCAGCGTCAAGGCGACGAAGGAAGTCGGCCGGCTGGAGGATGCGGACCGGATTTTGGCGTTTCTGAAAGAGCGTCCCGGCGGCGCAATGCCCTACTCGGACCAGACGAATGCCGAGGATATTCAGCGGCGCTTTCAGCTTAGCAAGTCCGCGTTTAAGCGGGCGCTTGGCAAGCTGATGAAGGATGGACTCATTGAGCAGAAGGGCAACTGGACGCACTTGAAGTCCGCGGACGGCTCGACCGAGGATGAGAACAAGGACTAATTTTCGCATGCGGGCAACTAGCCGGCGAGCGGAAATTTTAACTTAAGGACTGGAGTTGCAGCAATGCGCACTTATCGTCAATTCGCGGCGGTCTACGACCGTCTGATGGAGGAGATGCCGTATTCCGACTGGCTGAGCTTCGCTCGCAAATGCTGGGATCGTTACGGCATTCCTAAGACGGTCGTCGACCTTGGCTGCGGCACGGGCAATCTGTCGATTCCGCTTGCCCGCTCGGGCTTTAGCGTATTCGCCATCGACATTTCCGCGGAGATGCTCTCGGTCGCCCGCAGCAAATGGGATGAGCCGCCAAGCCGCAGCGGCTATCGGGATGAGCCCGGAACGATTCGCTGGCTGCAGCAGGATATGCGAGATTGGGAGCTGCCCCATCCGGCGGACGCGGTTATCAGCTTCTGCGACTGTCTGAACTACCTGACGGAGCCGGAGGACGTCTCGGCGACGATTCGGCAGACTTACCAGGGGCTTGCGCCGGGCGGACTGTTCCTGTTCGACGTTCATTCTCCGCGTCAACTGGAACGGTATGCGGAGGAGCAGCCGTTTGTCTACGATGAGCCGGATGTGGCGTACTTGTGGACGAGCGACTACGACGAGGAGCGGATGGAGATTGAGCATTCGCTGACGTTTTTTATTCGCGAAGACGCGACGGCTCCAGGCACGGGCGCGCTATACAGCCGCTTCGAGGAGTCCCATGTGCAGAGGGCGTACGATCCGGATTGGATTGCCAGGGAACTGGAGCAAGCCGGCTTCGAGCTGCTGCATCGCGTCGCCGATTTCAAATGGGACAAGCCGAATATGGAAGCGGAAAGATTGTTTTACGTCGCTCGCAAGCCGGAATAGCATATGATAAGGCTGCTTTCAAGTCTAATCGGTCGGAAATGAGGTTCCGCCGGACTTGGAAGCAGCCTTTTCGTATGGAAGCAGCGAAATAAATCGCTTCGAAGCGGCGGACAGCGGAGTTCCCTTCAGCGTTACGATGCCGATCCGTCGGGGCGGCGGAGGAGGGAGCAGCGGGATTTCGGCAATCTGTCCGGACGCCAATTCCTCCTCGATAAATTCCCGCGCCGCGAAGGCGAGTCCGAACCCGTTGCGAACGAATTGCACGATCAGATCGATGCTGCCCAGCTCAAGCTCTGGATTCAATACGACCCCGTGGGACAAGGCATACCGGTCGAGGAACCGCCGGATGCTGCCGCCGGATTCCAGTAGAATAAGCGAATAGTTTTGCAGCTCCGCAAGCGCCAGAGATTTTCCTCCGTCCGGCGAGAAGCCGACGTCCCCGATCAAACATTCATGCAAGGTCAAGCTTTCCCTGATCTCGATTTTGTCGTCGTCGACCGGAAGGTTCACGAGTCCGAAGTCGATGTGGCCGTTTTTCAGCAATCCGAGCGTCTCGTAGGTAGTCCGGTTGGTGACGTGTATCCGCACTTTAGGATAAGCTGCGCGATATTTTCTCAGGTAGGGCAGCAGATAGTGCTTGCACAGCGTGTCGCTCGCTCCGATATGGATCTCCCCGCTTTCGAGGTCGCGCATTTCCGCGAGCTTCTTCTCCCCGGCTTCCATCATTCTAAACGCTTGTTCGACATAGGCAAACAGCGCTTTTCCTTCATGGGTCAGCACAACGCCTTTCGGCGTGCGAAAGAACAAGGGCGTCCCGAGCTGACGCTCAAGCTGCTTGATCGTGTGGCTGACTGCCGGCTGCGTAATGTGCAGCGTTTCCGCCGCCTTGGACAAGCTGCCGCAAAGCGCAGTTCGGTAAAAAACGCGATACCATTCCGTATTCATATCCATAGGCATAATCTCCATTTATATCGGGTATTAGGAATATCAATTATTTTTATAATAATGCTGCCTCTATAATAAGCCTTGTACAGAGAAAACAAAAGTGGAGGCCGAGGAAAATGACGGTTACGGCAATTGTAGGAGCGAATTGGGGAGACGAGGGCAAGGGGAAAATGACCGATCTTTGCGCAGAGAAGGCATCTTACGTGGTCAGATATCAAGGAGGAAGCAACGCCGGACACACGATCATTAACGATTACGGGAAGTTTGCTCTGCGAATGCTTCCTTCCGGCGTATTCCATCCGCAGACCGTTAATGTCATCGGACCCGGAGTCGCGCTGGACGCCGAGCGCATGCTGTCCGAGCTTGAGCGGTTGGAGGAGCGAGGAGTGGCCAGACCGACGGTCCGCTTGTCGGAGCGGGCCCAAATCGTGCTTCCCGTGCATCGGCTGTTGGATGAGCTGGAGGAGATAAGGCTCGGCGCGCAAAGCTTCGGTTCGACCAGGAATGGCATCGCCCCGTTTTACGCGGATAAATACGCCAAGCTTGGCATCCAGGTTGCCGATTTGCTTCAAGCGGATATTGTGCGAGGCAAGCTGGAACGGACTTTCGCAGCCAAAAACGTACTGCTTGAGCATTTGTACAGCCGATCGGCCTTGGAAGTGGGCGACTTGGTCGATCAGCTTGTCGAACTCGGAGAAAAACTGGTTCCGTATGTATGCGACACGACGAAGCTGCTCCAACGCGCGTACGCGAACGGGGAGTCGATCTTGCTTGAAGGACAGCTCGGAGCGCTGCGAGACCCGGATCACGGCATTTATCCCTATTCGACGTCCTCCTCGACTCTTGCCGGTCATGGCGCGGTCGGAGCAGGCTTGCCGCCTTATGCGATTTCCAATGTAATGGCCGTTGTCAAAGCCTACTCTTCTTGCGTAGGAGCAGGGCCGTTCGTCTCCGAGCTGGCTGCGGAGGAAGCCGAAGAACTTCGGGGCAGAGGAGGAGACGCGGGAGAATATGGAGCGGTCACCGGCCGTCCGAGACGGGTGGGATGGTTCGACGTCGTGGCGACGCGTTACGGCTGCGCCATACAGGGAGCGACGGAGGTTGCGCTTACGAACCTGGACGTGCTGGGCTACTTGGAGGAAATTCCGGTATGCGTCGGATACGAGATTGATGGAACAGTCGGCGAGGATTTCCCGACGTTGCCGCAGCTGCAGAAAGCGAAGCCGGTTCTCTGGAGGCTGCCGGGGTGGCAAAGCGACATTTCCACTTGCCGCTCGTTTGACGAGCTGCCCGAGGAAGCCAGAAGCTACGTTGCCTACATCGAGTCGGCTGTCGGCGTAAAAATAACCGCCGTATCGGTCGGTCCTCACCGGAACCAAACGATACGGCGGTTATGAAGTCGACTAGATCATCGTTTTGGCAATACTATCTTCCGCCCGGCGTCGGTTCACTTCAAGGCGGAATCCTTTTCCCCAACCGGCTCCAGCTTGCCCGGCCAGAACGCCCAGCGCCCGAGTAGCAGCGTAATGGCCGGTACGAGGAACGGGCGCACGACGAACGTGTCCAGCAGCACCCCGATTGCGGTAATCGTGCCGAATTGAACGAGCACCTGAATCGGCAGCGTGGCCAGCACGGCGAACGTTCCGGCGAGAATAAGCCCCGCAGATGTGATGACGGAACCCGTCTCGCCAACGCCTTCCTTGATCGCCTGCTTAAGCGGCATCCGTTTTCTTTTTTGCCAGATGCTCGAGATCATGAAGATGTTGTAGTCCTCGCCCAGCGCGACCAGGAAAACGAACGAGTACAGCGGAATCGCCCCCTGTATCGCCTCGGCCCCCATCCCGTAGTGAACGACCAGCCAACCGAGCCCCAGCGCGGAGAAAAAGGAAACGATGACGGTGAGCACGAGATAGACGGTTGCGACGACCGAGCGCAAATACAGCAGCAGGAGCAAAGAGATCAGCCCGATAACGATCGGAATGACAAGCCTCGTGTCCCGTTCTCCCGTCGTTTTGTTGTCGTACTGCTCCGCCGTCTGACCGCCGATCCAGACGCCGTCCTGCGGATTTGCGACGCCGGACTCCGCCAATGCTTGCTCCGCAACCTTCCGCAGCTCGGGAATATGGTTCATCGCCTCAATGGAGTACGGATTCAGATCGAACTGAACCTCATACGCGACGATGTTCGGATCGGACTTGCCCGTCTGCGGCTCAGATACGACATCGACGTAGGGCAGGTCGGCCAGCTTCTCACCCAGGGCGACTGGTTTGCCTTGCGTATCGACGATGATCTTCGCCGGCGCCAGCTCGCCCGGAGAGAACTGCTCGCCGATTACGGCAAACCCTTCCCTGGACTCCATATCCTTCGGAAAAGACGACAGCAGATCGTAGGTGAATTTGATTTGCGGCGTAACGGCCGCCAACCCGCCGAGAAACAGAAGGCAGACGAACAGCACGGTCCAAGGCTTGCCCGTTACGATTCGACCGGCCCAATTGCGAGGCACTTTGGGAGCGGCGGGAGCCGGTTTGCCCTTGCGTGCGGCGCGTTCCCGCTGCATCTCCGGCGTTCTAGGCACGAATGGGTAGAAGGAGGCCCGGCCGAGAATGGCGAGCATTGCCGGAACGAGCGTCAGGCTGGCGATACCCATAATCAGAATGGCCAAGCTGAACGGTATTGCGAACCGCTGATAAGCTCCGTATTCCGCCACGAGAAGCGTCAAAAGCGCAATGACGACGGTTAAGCCGCTCATTGCAATCGCGCCCGACGAGTCGGTGACGGCAGCGAGCAGCGCTCTGGTTTTGCTCGTCTCGGTCCTCAGCAGCTGGCGGAAGCGGGAAATCAGAAACAAACAATAATCCGTACCGGCTCCGAACAATAGAACGGTCATAATCGAGATCGCTTGGCCGTCGACGACGATCCAACCTTTGCTAGCCATCCAACCGAGCAGCGGACTGATGACTCCGTATGCGAAGCCTACCGCGACGAGAGGCAGAAGGGCAAGAATCGGCGACCGATAGATGAGCAAAAGCAAAATAAGCACGAGCAGCACGGTTCCGATCAGAAGACTGACGTCTGCGTCCTTGAACAGGCCCGTCGCATCGATCTGGATGCCGACCGGTCCGGTCACGCGCGCGCTTAGTTTGTCCGCGGAGTCGCGGGGTTCGGCGAACGGATCGGCTCCGGAGATGGCGACTAACTCACGCTTAAGCTCGGTTACGCCCTCCTTTAAATTCTCCGCGCCCGCGTCTTTGGCGAACAGAACGGGAAGTACGAACGTGCTCCCATCTTCGGACAACTGGCTCTGCAGAGCTTGCGGAGGCAGAGTGTGAAGTGGCGGGACGGCCGTCTGGTGCGGCACGGGCGAGGCGCTTAGCTTCTCCGTCAGCTTGCGGACGACATCCAACTCGGTTTCTGTGAGCCCGCTGCCCTTATACAGCACGACTAGCGCCGGAATGTCGGAGCCGCTTGGGAATTCGCGCGCGGCGACGGCATCCGCCTGCACGGAAGGCTTTCCGGAATTCAGATTGGGGGAATTGTTGATTTCCTGGCTGTTTACGGACGGGAGCAGCGCGCTCAGCAGGCCGGCTGCGGCAATCCAGACCAGCAGCGTAATCCACTTGCTTCTCTTGCCGGCGACCCAATTTCCGTAGCCGCTTTTCTTATTGCTCATAACGAATGATCCTCCTTTGAATGGTGCAGCTTCTATTCAAAGCTGTGCGCGCTCCGAATTTCGGATATAATTTAATTGGAATGCAAATTAATTATATATACCGGAAGGTTAATTATGCAACGAGAAAATTTCAACCGAAGGAGGGGAAAGCGATGAGCGAGAAACGCGCCAAGCGCGCCCCCGGAAGACCGAAGAGCGGAGCGGACCATCCGTCGATGAGAGACAAGGTGCTGCTGACCGCATCTGTCCTGTTTATGGAATTAGGGTATGAGCCGGTCTCCGTCAATATGATTGCCGAACGGGCGGGAGTTACGAAGGCGTCCGTCTACTATTATTTCGAGAATAAAGCGGTGCTGTTTACCGCCGCCGTAACGGAAATGATGCTGCGAATTAGCGCCATTACCGAACGGATCATCCAGGCCGGCGGAAGCTTGCGCGAACGTCTTGCGCAGATCGCCCTATCCAAAATGACGAAATCGCAGGCTCATGTTGAATTCGAAAGCTTGATGCGGGAGGCTTATCCTTCGCTCGGCGAGGAGCAGCGCGCCGAAATTCGCCGGGCGGAGTATCGGATTCACGAGGTGCTGGCGGCAGAATTCGCGAGAGCGATGGAAAGCGGCGAGATTCCGCAAGGTCATCCGATGCTGCTGTCCCACGCGTTCTCTTCCCTGCTAATGATCGGCAGCCGCGAACGAATCGGCGAAGAGGTGTTCTCCCCAGAGCATCTGGCGGCATCCATCGTGGATTTGTTCTTGAACGGAGCGGCGGGCAAATAGCGGTTGCTTCATCGAGCCGCAGTTAGAGACTTTGTCGAGACGTCGGCGTCTATCCGCATCTGCTTGACACGGATCGCGCGAATGGCTATAATCATGGCATACTTTGGCTATGAAAAGGAACAGTAATCGCGTGACGTTATTCAGAGAGCTGGCGGAAGGTGCGAGCCGGTTAGCGACTGCGACGAACTCGCCTTGGAGCCTCCGAACCGAACGGATTTCTCTTCGCTTATGCGAATATGGATCAAGTAGGCAAGGCGTTACCTCTCGTTACGAGGCAGAGTGGGCGGACATCCAAGCAGGATTGCCGTCAACTAGGGTGGTACCACGGGAGATGACGCTCTCGTCCCTAGCGACAACGCTGGGGGCGGGAGCTTTTTTATTTTTTCTGACAAAGGGAGTTAATCGACATGGCACAGGAGCAAGGTCAAGGTTATCAGCCGCAGAAAATCGAACCGAAGTGGCAAAAATATTGGGACGAGAACAAGACGTTTAAGACGACGGAGGATGCGGGCAAGCCGAAATTCTACGCGCTTGACATGTTCCCCTATCCATCGGGGGCGGGACTTCACGTCGGCCACCCGGAAGGCTATACGGCGACCGATATCGTCAGCCGTTTTAAGAGGATGAAGGGCTTCAACGTGCTGCACCCGATGGGCTGGGACGCGTTCGGCTTGCCGGCCGAGCAATACGCGCTGCAGACGGGGCGTCATCCGCGCGAAATTACGT
The DNA here is from genome assembly GCF_017671885.1 of Cohnella sp. LGH. NCBI lineage: Bacteria > Bacillati > Bacillota > Bacilli > Caryophanales > Paenibacillaceae > Cohnella > Cohnella sp. LGH. Next base: position 4,218,430 of record NZ_CP072117.1, on the reverse strand, counting down.
TCGAGAACATCGACAATTTCCGTCGCCAGATCAAGTCGCTCGGTTTCTCCTACGATTGGGACCGGGAGTTTAGCACGACGGACCCGGACTATTATAAGTGGACGCAGTGGATTTTTATCCAACTGTACAAAAAAGGGCTCGCTTACGTGGCGGAAGTGCCGGTTAACTGGTGTCCGGCGCTCGGCACGGTGCTGGCCAACGAAGAGGTCATTGACGGGCTGAGCGAGCGCGGCGGCCATCCGGTGATCCGCAAGCCTATGCGCCAATGGATGCTCAAAATTACCGAATACGCCGAGCGCCTGCTTGAAGATTTGGAAGATCTGGACTGGTCGGAAAGCATCAAGGATATGCAGCGCAACTGGATCGGCAAGTCGACCGGCGCGGAAGTGACGTTCGCCATCGACGGCCATGGCGCGGCGCTGACCGTATTCACGACGCGTCCAGACACGCTGTTCGGAGCGACGTATTGCGTGCTCGCTCCCGAGCATGAACTGGTCGGTTCGATTACGACCACCGAGCAGCAAGCGGCCGTCGAAGCGTACGTCGAGCAAGCGGCTCGCAAGAGCGACTTGGAGCGAACGGATCTGGCCAAAGACAAGAGCGGCGTATTTACCGGCGCTTATGCCGTCAATCCGGTGAACGGCGTCAAGGTGCCGATCTGGATCGCCGACTACGTGCTCGGCGGCTACGGCACGGGCGCAATCATGGCCGTTCCGGGCCACGACGAGCGCGACTGGGAGTTTGCGAAGAAATTCGATCTGTCGATCAAGGAAGTCGTGGCGGGCGGGAACGTAGAGGAAGCGGCCTATTCGGGCGACGGCAAGCTGGTTAATTCCGAGTTCCTGAACGGTATGGGAACTGCGGAAGCGATCCAAGCGATGATCGCCCACCTGGAACAGGCGGGCACGGGGAAAGGCAAAGTCACGTACCGTCTGCGCGACTGGCTGTTCAGCCGCCAGCGTTATTGGGGCGAGCCGATTCCGGTACTCCACTACGAGGACGGCACGATGGACACCGTTCCGGAAGAGGATTTGCCGCTGCTGCTGCCGGACGTGGACGCGATCCAGCCTTCCGGTACAGGCGAGTCTCCGCTTGCCAATGTGACGGAATGGGTCAACGTCGTCGATCCGCGCAACGGCCGCCAAGCCCGCCGCGAGACGAATACGATGCCGCAATGGGCGGGAAGCTGCTGGTATTATCTGCGCTTCATCGATCCGAAGAACGACAAGGAAATCTGCTCGCCGGAGAAGCAGCGCGAGTGGCTGCCGGTCGATCTGTACATCGGCGGCGCGGAGCATGCGGTTCTTCATTTGCTGTATGCGCGTTTCTGGCATAAGGTGCTGTACGATCTCGGCGTCGTGAGCACGAAGGAGCCGTTCCACAAGCTCGTTAACCAAGGGATGATTCTTGGCACGAACAACGAGAAAATGTCCAAATCCCGCGGCAACGTCATCAACCCGGACGACATCGTCGGCGAATTCGGCGCAGATACGCTGCGGATGTACGAGATGTTCATGGGACCTCTGGAAGCGACAAAGCCTTGGAATACCAACGGCGTGGAAGGCGTGTTCCGCTTCCTCGCTCGCGTATGGCGTCTGTTCGTCGACGATAACGGCAACTTGAACGCCAAGATTCAGGAAGTCGACGGAGACGATGCGTTCCGTCGGATTTGGCACAAGAGCCTGAAGAAGGTCGGCGAGGATTACGAGGGCTTGCGCTTTAACACGGCGATTAGCCAGATGATGATTTTCGTCAACGAAGCTTACAAAACGGAAGTGCTGCCGAAAAAAGCGATGGAGGACTTCGTGCAAATGCTGTCCCCGATCGCGCCGCATATTACGGAAGAGCTGTGGGAGAAGCTTGGCCATTCCGAGTCCGTCACTTACGCTTCTTGGCCGCAGTACGACGCAGCGCTTACGGTGGATGCGGAAGTCGAGATCGTCGTGCAGGTAAACGGCAAAATCGCCGAACGTCTGAAGATCGCCGCCGATCTGGACGAAGCGGGCATGCAGGCGCAGGCGCTGGAAGCCGAGAAGGTGCAAGAGGCGATTGCCGGCAAGACGATTCGCAAGGTGATCGCGGTCAAAGGCAAGCTCGTCAACATTGTCGCCAATTAACCTCGAAACAAACAATAGAACGATTGCAGCGTGAAGCACACGCCGCTTGACTCCGTCATTATGACGGAGCAGGCGGCGTTTTTATTTTAGCCTATATAACGGTGGAGAGGGGAGCGTGAAGGCAGCCCTCCGACCCCGCGGCTACGTGCGCTCGCGGGGAAAAAGGGAGGAATCGACGCGGTCGAGATCTTCGGCAAACTTCTCGTGCGTCGTATACAACACTTGCAAGAACGCTCCTCGCGTCGACTTGCGCAGCGACTCCAGCGCGACGGCCGTTATGCCGCCCGGTACAGACACTCGCGCTTGAAGTTCTGCCGGGGTACAGGGAAGCTCCAGCATCAGACGGGCGGTTCCCAGCATCATTTCGCAGGCGAGGGCGGTTGCCGTCTCCCGTTCCATTCCCGCAGATAGAACGGCGGCATCGATAAACTGTTCCAGCAGGCATGCCATAAAAGCCGGCCCGCAGCTGGACAAGTCCGATGCGACGCGAACTTCGTCTTCCGGGACGCAAATCGGACGGCTGATGGAGGAGAACAATTGCCAGAGCTCCTGTTTATCGTCCTCCGTCAGTCGGGTGCCCCACATGACGAGCGAGGCTCCGCTGCCGACGGCGTTCACGACGCTGGGGATAATTTTGGCCACTTTGCTGGGCGTCAGCTCTTCCAATGAGGCGACTTTCACGGGGCTTGTGATCGAGACGACGATTTGCCTCGCGGTCAATACGGGTGCGATCTCTTCCAGCACCCTTCGGAAATCCAACGGCTTTACGCACAAAAACAAATAATCGGCCCCAATCGCGGCTTCCCTGTTCGAAGCGGCGATATGAAGGCCGGGATACTGCTCGGCCAGAGCGGACAGCTTGGATGGCGTACGGGAGCTGACGACGATATCGTCCGGCCGCATCGCGCCGGAGCGTACGAAGGCTCCCACCAGTAAGCTTCCCATGCTACCGGCCCCGATGAAGCCGATCTTCATCCTGGTCCCTCCTACAGCAAGGTTTTGGCAATCCGTCAAGCTTTCGGGAACAATCGCTCCCGCCATCGTATAGAAGGCGTCGGCATTCGCATCCGCATTTCATTGTATGAAAGCGTGCTTGGCCGTCATGAACGATTTTTCATATATTTATGCGAAAAAAGCAAAGGAGGATACAAAAATATGCATAAAAATAACATGTTTCGCATGCGGAAAACATGGGCCGCCGCTCTGTTTGCCATTGCGGTTGCGCTTCTGTGCTTTGTCTTGTTCCGCGAGTCTAGGGAGCAGGGGATTGAGGGCTGGACACCGGTCAACGAAGCTTTGCAGGAAGCGATTGGCTCGCTTGCCTCTCCTTCGGGAGTCGAGGGCGAGGAGAGGCAGGCAGCGGCCGATTTGACGGCGGGACAAGGAACTGACCAATCGACTGACCAACCGAGCCAGCCGCCGAACCCGATTTCCAGCCAAACGCCCAGCCCTGCATCCTCTAGTCCCGCTGCCGAAGCCGGCGAAGAAGCTCCTCGCGAAGCCAGTCCAGGAACGTTGGACTTGAACAGAGCGACGGAGGCCGATTTGGATGCGCTGCCGGGCATCGGTCCCTCGAAGGCGAAGGCCATCCTCGCGCATCGGGATAAAATCGGCGGTTTCCGCAGGGTGGAGCAGCTTCTGGACGTTAAGGGAATCGGCCCCAAAGTTTTCGAACATCTGTCAGGTCTCGTCCATGTCGCAGCAGCAAAATAAAAACCCGAGGATAGCTTTTACTTTGACCATAATTTATGAGAGAATGGGAGGGAAATCTATCAAATCATTCAAATTAATTGGGAGGTTCAACCCGAATGAGCAATGAATCGTACTCTCTGGAAACGCTCGCGGTACATGCAGGACAACAGATCGACCCGGCCACGATGTCCCGCGCGGTTCCGATCTATCAAACGACATCCTACGGATTTCGCGATACGGACCATGCCGCGAACTTGTTCGCGTTGAAAGAATTCGGAAATATTTATACCCGAATCATGAATCCGACTTCCGACGTGTTCGAGCAGCGGGTAGCCGCATTGGAAGGCGGCGCGGCGGCGCTTGCAGTAAGCTCCGGACAAGCTGCGATCACGTATTCCATCTTGAATATCGCCGGTGCCGGAGACGAGATCGTCTCGTCGGCCAGCCTGTACGGCGGCACGTACAACCTGTTCGCGATCACGCTGCCGAAGCTGGGCATTACAGTCAAGTTCGTAGATCCGTCTAATCCGGAAAATTTCCGTGCAGCCATCACGTCGAAAACCAAAGCGGTATTTGCCGAGACGATCGGCAACCCGCGGGGAGACGTTCTGGATATCGCGGCAGTTGCGGATATCGCGCACGAGAACGGCGTTCCGCTGATTATCGACAGCACGTTCACTACGCCTTTCCTGCTTCGTCCGCTTGATCATGGCGCGGATATCGTGCTTCACTCCGCTACGAAGTTTATGGGCGGCCATGGCACCTCGATCGGCGGTATCGTCGTCGACGGCGGCAAGTTCGACTGGAAGGCCAGCGGGAAGTTTCCCGGCTTGACCGAGCCGGATCCGAGCTACCATGGCGTCGTATATGCGGATGCGGTAGGTCCGATTGCATATATTATCAAAATGCGCGTACAACTGCTGCGAGACATGGGGGCGGCGCTGTCGCCGTTCAACTCCTTCCTGCTTCTTCAAGGCTTGGAAACTTTGCATCTTCGTATGGAGCGCCACAGCAGCAATACGCTCGCCGTTGCGAAGTTCCTCGAAGCCCACCCTGCAGTGGAATGGGTAAACTACGCAGGTTTGGAAAGCCATGCCTCTTATGAGCTGGCTAAACGCTACCTGCCTAACGGCCAAGGCGCGATTATGACCTTCGGCATCAAAGGTGGCATCGAAGCGGGCAAAAAAGTAATCAACGCAGTGAAGCTGTTCTCGCATCTGGCAAACGTGGGCGATTCCAAGTCGCTGATCATTCACCCGGCGAGCACGACTCACCAGCAGCTGAGCGAGGATGAGCAACTTGCGGCCGGCGTACAGCCGGGAATGATCCGCTTGTCGGTCGGTACGGAAGGAATCAAAGACATTATTAACGATCTGGAACAGGCTCTGGCTGCAAGTCAGCAATAATTGGCAAGCGCCGGAGCGCAAGCAGGAAGGTGACAGACTTGCGCAAAGACTGGGATACGTATTTTATGGACATCGCTTTTATGGTTTCGACCCGTTCGCGCTGTCCAAGACGCCATGTGGGCACGGTGCTCGTGCAGGGCAAAAAGCTGCTGGGTACAGCTTACAACGGCGCTCCGATGGGCGTGCAGGATTGCTCGGAAGCAGGCTGCATGATCGTGGAAGAGTTCGAGCCCGCTCCGGCGGGCTCCACGGAAATGATCAAGAAGCAGCGCTGCATTCGGACGATTCATGCGGAGCAAAACCTGCTGTTGTTCACCGACCGCGTCGATCGGGAAGGCTCCGTCGTATACGTGACGGATCAGCCTTGCTGGACGTGCGCGAACATGCTCGCGAACAGCGGCATTGCGGAAATCGTCTACTACAGGCCGTATCCGAAGGATTATGACAAGGTCGCCGCGCTGATGGAGCAGCGGGGGCTGATTTTCCGCAAGCTGGACAACTACACTCCTCCAGCGGACACCGAGGTTCAAGACGGTTCATAGTTTACAATAGCGAACAGCAGGAGAGGAAGCACCTCTTCGCCGAGCGTAATGCTCTGCGGGGAGGTGTTTTTTGTGTTCAAGGAGGAGGTGCGAAAATGAATCAAAGGCCGTTGATTGCGGTCGCCAGCTGTTGGATCGCAGGAACTGCGCTACTATCCTTGTTCTCCGAAAAAGAGGCCGTATGGGCATTGGCAGCGCTGCTGATAGCCTTGCTGGGTCTGGCTGTTGCCGGGATGGCGACGCCCAAGCTTGCGCTTATTTGCGCAGCGGCATTGGTGCTTGCTTATGGAGAGCGCGCGTGGACGGATCAGCGTTTGCTTCCGGACGTTCGAGTTGATAACGAGGTTGCGAAAAGCGGCGGAGCGGTCGAGCTTGCGGGCAGGCTCGTCTCCGTTGTGGAAGTGGACGGCGATTTGGCGACATTCAGATTAAAAGCTGCAACGATCAAAGGAGACGGGTTTGAGGAGAGACGAGTGAAACTGGAAGTCATCGTCCGAGTGAAGCTGGCCGCACTGTCGGAGCAGCAAACGGCAGCCGCATGGAAGCGGGGAGACAGCGTTCAAGTGTCCGGTATAATGGAGCTTCCCGGAGAGGCCGGCAATTTCGGAGCATTCGATTATCGCCGTTATCTAATGAAACAAGGCGTCTTCTGGCAGCTTTCCGTTAAAGGTGCCGATAGGGTCGAGATCGACAACGGGCCGCCTCCCCTCTGGATAAAGCCGCTGCGTCTGCTGGACGACGTGAGAGAACAGATCGGCAAACTGACCGATCGCCTATTTCCTAACGGGGATGCGGGATATATGAAGGGCCTGGTCGTTGGCATCCGCTCCGATCTTGATCCGATCCAGTTCGATCAATTCGCGCGGCTCGGGCTGACGCATATTCTCGCTATATCAGGGCTGCATGTAGCTGTTATTGTTTATTTGCTGCTGCAAATCGGCGGCTTGTTGAGACTGACTCGCGAACGGTCGCTTGAATTGACCATTGCGATGATTCCGGTTTACATGCTGCTGACAGGAGCGTCGCCGTCTGTCGTACGTGCCTGTCTGATGGCGATGATCGCGCTTACTCTGGCTCGACGCAACGCATTGAAGGACGGTCTTCATCTGCTGTTCGCCGCGGCGATGGTCATGCTGATCTGGAATCCGCTGCTGATCGAAGACGTAAGCTTTCAGCTGTCCTTTATCGTTACGGGGGGATTGATCTTGTTCGTGCCGGCGGTATCCGAGCTAATTTCGATTAATTGGGGCTGGCTGAAGGGAGCGATTTCCGTTACCGTGACGGCGCAAATCGTTTCCTTTCCGGTTTCGGTCTACTATTTCCACTCGATGCATTTGCTGTCTCTTCCGGCTAACTTTGCGTTAGTTCCTTTTATAAGCGTTATCGTAATGCCCTTGGGTATGGCCTCAATCGTATTAGGCGCGATCTGGTATCCGCTCGGAATATGGCCGGCTAAGCTGGCGACGCTGGGCAACGATTTGACGTTTGTGGCCGTGGACTGGCTAAGCGGCTTTTCCAGATGGAGGACGGTATGGCCGCAGCCCTCGCTGGCTTGGGTCGTATGCGCATACGCGCTAATGGGAGTTGCCCTTGCGGGGATGAGGCGCCGTTCTCGTCGACTTCGGGAGCGCGAGTGGTGGAGCGGGCAGGAGAGATTGTCGGAGGGGGAGGCAACTATACCGCTGGATCGTTCTTTGCCTGGCGCGAATCGCGCGGAAAAAGTCCGATCCTTGCTAAGGCGCGCCGGGTTTGGAGCGGCTCTCGCCGCATGGCTCGTATGGGGAGCGCAACCGGCCTGGCTGGACCGCGAAGCTCAAGTGTCTTTCCTTAACGTTGGGCAGGGCGACAGTATTCTTATTCGGACGGGCTACGGCAAGCATATTCTGATCGACGCCGGAGGAACGGTCAGCTTCCGCAAGCCCGGAGAGGAATGGCGGGAACGGAGCGATCCGTATGAGGTCGGAAGGAAACTGCTCGTTCCGCTGCTGCTTCGCAGAGGAGTCGGACAGCTCGACGCGCTTGTGCTCACTCATATGGATGCGGACCATATCGGAGGCGCGACTGCGGTGCTTGACAATATTCCGGTACGCGGGCTACTGTTCAACGGTACGTTGAAAGATTCGCCCGGCGCTTTGGCGCTTATGCAAATGGCGGCAAACAAGAGCATTCCCGTCTATGCCGCCAATAAACCGGGCGAATGGCAGATCGATGCTTCCGCCGTCCTTCGAATTCTTTCCTCTGAGTCTAGGGACGCCGACTCTGACGCTTGGGTAGAGATTAGAGACGAACAGAATGACCGGAGTGTCGTTATTCTGGCAACGCTGTACGGACGTCAATTTCTGCTTCCCGGGGATCTAGAGGCGGGGGGAGAGATGGCGATCGTGGATGCGGAGTACGCTGCCCTAGGCAGTGCGATCGTAGATTCGGAGGGGGCCGCCAACGGGAGCCCGATCATGAAAGCGGGCCATGCCGCCGGGCAGAAGGCCGTAAACGCTCAAGGCCGTCGTCGTATCGCCATCGACGTGCTCAAAGCCGGTCATCACGGAAGCAAAACCTCGACGACCGGCTTGTGGGTCGATTACTGGAAGCCGAGGGAGACGGTCATTTCCGTCGGACGCAACAATTTTTACGGGCATCCGAGTCCGGCGGTGCTGCAGCGCCTTGAAAGCGCGGGAAGCCTGATCTGGAGAACCGATACCGACGGAGAGGTTCAGTATCGAATCTCTTCGGACGGAGCGATGCGGCGAAGAATGATGGTCTCCTCTGCACCCGAACGCTAGCTATCGAGCCTCGTGGGATCGCCTCCACCCTATTAGACCGATCGATTTGCACGCAAGTTCCATTTATCCAACATAAAACATTGTGACTTTCCACGTATTTTTGCTAGACTTAGAGAGTATGTATCATTATTTGCTGAAAATTTCCATTGAGGGATTGCAACCTTTATTCGGACGCTTGCGTCTGTAGAGGTGCAGGGGAGGAGGATCTTCTGTGGTGGAGCCGGCTCTGATCAAAGCCGCACAAGCGGGCGACCGGGAAGCTCTCGTTACGCTACTCCGCGAAATCGAGAATCAAGTGTATCGCACCGCCTATTATTTGCTGAATAACGAGCAGGATGCGCTTGATGCGTCGCAGGATGCGTTGATTCGAATATATACGAAAATCGGATCCTATGAGGAAAAGGCGCAGTTTCGCACCTGGGTGCAGCGAATCGTTACGAATATCTGCATCGACAAGTTTCGGCGCAAAAAGCCGTCCGTATCCATCGAGGAACACGAGATGGTTTTCCAGGCGGGGGATAACGTGGAGACTGAAGTGCTGTCCGCCTATGCCGCGGAAGAAATCAGAGAAGCCATCGGTAAACTTCCCGAGCACCATCGTACCGTTGTCGTTCTCAGGTATCTTCAAGATTTTTCTTATAACGAAATTGCCGATTCTTTGAATTTGCCGCTTAATACTGTTAAATCCTACTTATTTAGAGCCCGGCAGCAATTGCAAATTTTACTCCATGATTATCAGAAAGGTGGTGTCCGGGGATGAAATGCGAAGAGGTGATGGAACTCATGCAGCGCCACATTGACGGCGATCTGGAGCAGCATGAAATATCGCTCATGATCGATCATGCCGATCGCTGCTCGGACTGCGCCGCCATGCTGTCCAGGCTCCGCAAACTATCCAGCGAGCTTGAGCAGCTGCCACGCGTCGTGCCGAAGTTCAGCATCGTGGATTCGATTCTTCCCGAGCTTGAGCGACTCCATGCGGAGGGCGCGACATCCGGAGCGAACGAAGCTGCAGTTGATCCAGCCGCCGCATCGCCGGCGCCGACGTCTGCCCGTTCGCAACGGCCAAGCCGGAATTTTTATCGCAAAATATCGGGCGTCGTCGCCGCGGGGATTGTCGTAGGCTTTCTTCTATTCAGCTCTCCAGGAGAGTGGCTGAAGTCCGGAGGCAGTCAGGACCAAGCTGCAATGCCGGATTTGGCGTCGGCTCCGGAAGCGCGTCAGGAAGCGGCTTCCGCGCCGGAGGCCGGTTTATATTCCATGTCGGAAACGTCGGGCGGCGCACAGGCACAGGACCAGTACGGCGCCGAGATCCAGCCTAAGAGCATATCGCCCTCGTCCAAGGAAGATGTTCCGCAACCGTCGGCAGAGATGCGTAACAACAACATGTCGAACGATGAGGACGTTACGGGAGGCTCTGGGAATGTGCAAGATAAAGAGCCCGTGGAGGTTGAAGTGACACAGCGGCAAACCTTAACGGGAGAAGAAGATCCCGAGATGGCGGGGCTGGCGGCCATTCCTGCGGAACAGGCCGATTCCCCGGACGCCAAGTGGAAGGCCGTCTCCGTAACGGGAAGCGGGACGTTCGAGGTATACAAAATCGAGAACGGCGAATTGCTATACCACTCGGAGCCCAGAGAAGGCAGCATCGGTCAACTGACCTGGAACGAGGAAGGGACCGTTCTGAGCTTTACGGTGATCGATGCCGACGGCAATGCGACGGAATGGCAGTTCGACACGGAGACGTTAACGGAATCCCAAAAATAACGATCGGCTGCGCGGCTGTCACCCTTTAGGGTGCGGCCGCGTATAGTATACGGTAGAAGCCGACGATCGTCTCCGGACTATCGTCACGCTCGTTCGCGCCGGTACCATGGGCCGGCCGGCGGACGTTGATATAGATGTCCGAGAACAAGGGGATCGCGCCTGCATAAGGCACTGTCCCCTTGTCTTGCGACGACGAGGTGTGAACTCCCGCGCCTTTGTAGTACAATGAGAGGAAACAAAGAAGCAAGGAGCGGCAGCATGGACGCCAAGCAAGCTTTTCGCGCGATTAATCAGGGCCAAATTTCGTCGGTGTACGTTTGTTACGGAACCGAATCCTATATTATGAACGAATTTATCGAACGTCTGCAGGAGAAGCTCGTACAGCCGGAGCATAGGGAGATGGCGATCGTTCGCTTCGATACCGGGGAGACACCCGTCGATACGGTGATCGACGAGGCCGAGACGCTGCCGTTTCTCGTACCGAGCAAAATCGTGCTCGTACGGGATCAGGTTCTGTTCGCCGCGGGCAAGGAATCCGCCAAGATCGAGCATCGCCCCGAGCGGCTTATCGCTTATATGGAGCAGCCGTTAGAATCGACGGTGCTTGTTTTTACCGTGCCGCTGGAGAAGCTGGACGAACGCAAAAAAACGGTCAAGACGGCCAAGGCGAAAGATTGCGTCGTTCCGTTCGCCGCGCTGCAGCCTGAAGAGCTTCTGCGCTGGATTGTCAAGCGGGCGGCTAGTCAAGGGCGCACAATGGAAGCTGACGCCGCAGACGAGCTTCTGCGCCGCGTAGGCACCGATATGCGCGCACTGGCGGCGGAGACGGACAAGCTGTGTCTGCATGCGGGACAGGGAGGGACAGTCTCATCCTCGGCGATCCGGGAGCTCGTGCCGATGGCGACGGAGCAGAATGTGTTTAAGCTGACGGAGGAGTTGGCCGCGCTCCGAACCGCTGAGGCGATCTCGCTGTATCACGAACTGCTGAAGCAGCGGGAGGAGCCGATTAAGCTAATGGCGCTGCTCGTCCGCCAATTCCGCAACATGCTCTACGTGAAGGAGCTGGGTGGCCAAGGCTACTCCTCGCAGCAGATGGCCTCCCAGATCGGCCTGCATCCGTATGCAGCGAAAATTACGGCCGAGCAGGCGCGCAAGTTCAGCATGGAGCGGTTGGCTGCGCTGCTCGGCGAGCTTGCGGATTTGGACTATGCGATGAAGTCGGGCAAAATCGATAAGACGCTGGGCCTCGAACTGTTTCTGCTGCGTACCGGTTCGCGTGGAGCGAGCTGAGTACTTTCCAATCTCTGCCTGATTGCCGTTGTTGCGTTCCACATCCGGACATAACATGAAATCAAACCAAAAAAGCCATCCTATAAGCAGGACAAACCTGCCGAGGATGGCTTCTTCATGGCTGCCGCCGAGGGGCGGCCGGCCGCATATGCGTCAGGCGCAGCCTTAAGCTTGCGCGGACAATGCGTTGAGCTTTTTGGCGAGACGGGACTTTTTGCGAGCGGCTGCATTTTTGTGAATGAGGCCTTTGGTTGCCGCTTTGTCCAGCTTCTTCTGAGCCGCGCCGTATGCTGCTTGAGCAGCGTTCACGTCCGTTCCAATTACCGCTGCGTCGGCTTGTTTAACAGCCGTACGAAGAGCGGATTTAGCCGAAGCGTTGCGCAGGCGGCGAGCTTCGTTCGTTTTGGTACGTTTGATTGCGGATTTGATGTTTGGCATTCTTTTCACCTCCAGATCAAACAGAAAGTATTTCTCCACACAACTTGTAACATTCTATCATGCAAGGGGGTAAAAAGCAAGGCTGTTTTCCCACCACAATCCGCAAACGAAAGGGGCTTCGATACACCCGATGGACAAGGATTTATCGATGTACAGCATACGTACCGATCTGGCGCTGGAAGCGAAGGAAATCGCCGCTCAAGGGCAGGAGACGCCCGATATTCCGGGCCTGTGGTCGGAGGCGGAGAGCAGGGACGGCATCACCGTTACCCGGATGGAAATCAAGGATAATCAAGCCGCGCAACGGATCGGCAAAATGGTTGGACACTACGTCACGCTGGAAGTGCCCGGAATGCGGCAAGGCGACACCGAGCTTCAGGATAAGGTGGCCACCTCGATGGCGAAGGAATTCGAAGCTTTTCTGCAGCGAATCGGGGTGACCCCCAAGCATAGCGTGCTCGTCGTCGGGTTGGGCAACTGGAACGTTACGCCGGACGCCCTCGGACCGATCGTCGTGGAAAATATGATGGTGACGCGGCACTTTTTCGAGCTGATGCCGGACCAGGTAAGTCCGGGTTATCGGGCGGTCAGCGCCGTGGCGCCGGGGGTGCTGGGCACGACGGGCATCGAATCGAGCGACATCGTGCTGGGTATAGTGGAGAAGGCGAAGCCCGATCTGGTCATCGCCATTGACGCCCTTGCCTCCAAATCCCTTGAGCGGGTCAATACGACGATTCAGATTGCCGATACGGGCATTCACCCCGGCTCGGGCATCGGCAACAAGCGCAAAGGGTTGACCAAGGATATTCTCGGCGTGCCCTGCATCGGAATCGGCGTTCCGACCGTCGTGTACGCGTCGACAATTGTGAACAATACGATGGACATGGTGCTCGAGCATATGAAGCAGCATACGGACAACACCGATCCGATGTTCGGCATTTTCGGCAAGATGGCCGATAATGAACGGCTGCAGCTCGTGCGGGAGGTACTTCATCCGCTTGGTCACGATTTGCTCGTGACGCCCAAGGAGATCGACAAGTTTATCGAGGATATCGCCAATGTCATCGCCAGCGGGCTGAACGCCGCCCTTCACGAAGCTGTCGACACCGACAATGTGGCCGCTTATACGCACTGACAGCCAGAGGCTGTCCCATAAGTAAAAAGAGTCGTACGAAAAGATGATCGTTTGAGAATGTTGCCGTGCATGTATCTCCTTCCGATGCTATACGAGCCCGAAATGGGAATGGGTAAACCCGTTAAGAGGTCATTTCAGGAACGTATGAGGCAGTCTCAGGAGATGCATGCACTTTTTCTGATCGATCATCTTGTACAACTCTGCTTAGGGGACAGCCTCTTCTCTTATTCTACCAGTCTCTATCAATCTCCCGGTTCTAGCATTCCCGGCTATCTCATAGGATAAGGTACCTGGGAAAAAAGAGAAGGCGTTTTCGCAAGACGAAGGCACCGGGAGGTAGAGCAACATGAAACGGATGAACGCAGCGACGGATTGGTCGCTTCTGCGCGCGAAGTGGCGCAAAATTCTGATCACGGGACGCGCTTTTATTTTGCTGAGTGCAAGCTCAATGGTGTTGTTTATTTTATTGGGACTCGGGGGCATGTTGCAAAACAAGCTCGCCGTCTCGCCGCTGCAATCGATGAAGGGTATGGCGGCTTCGTTGTCTGGACAATTTTTTCAATCGTTGATTGCAATGGAGTTGCCCCATATGGAAACTACGGCGGATTCGCCGTTCGAGAGTGGACGAATGGCCTCGTTCCTGCTGCGATTCATGACCGACATCAATCCCGACAATCCGAAGAGCTTGCTTTCATTGGAGCTTCCGGGCATGGACAGAGATCGCTCCGTGCTGCTTCGACCGGGCTCGGGAGTGCCGGAAGCGCCGGAGGATCACGGCCCGCTTGGAGAGGAAGAGCCGGACGGGGAGCATGGAGAGCCGGCCACCGATCCGCACGATCCCGACAATTTTCCGGAGACGGTTCCCGATCAGGAGCCCACGGCTTCTCCCCAGCCGACCGAGAGTAAGCCGCCGGAGGAAGGAGCGCCAACGACGGATGGGCGCAAAATCGCCTTCATCTACCATTCTCATAACCGCGAATCCTATTACCCGGAGCTTAAGAAAGGGACGAAGGATCCGAACTCGGGGAAAATCAACGTCACTTTGGTCGGCAAACGGCTTACTAGCCAGCTGGAAAAGCGCGGAATCGGAGCGGTTCACTCGCCGAAGGATTATCCGACCTCGATTCAGGGCTATAATTGGAATTATTCGTATAAATATTCTTTGCAGACCGTGCGTCAGGCGATGGCGGATAATGACAGCCTGCAATTTTTCTTCGACATCCACCGCGATTCGCAGAGGCGCTCGAAGACGACGGCGACGATCAAAGGCAAGGATTACGCTCAGGTGTACTTTATTATCGGACACCGCAATTCGAATTGGCGCGAGAACGAAGACTTCGCCAATCGCATTCACGAACGGCTGGAGAAGCAGTACCCGGGCTTGTCCAGGGGGGTGTGGGGCAAGACGGCGGCCAACGGCAACGGCGAATACAACCAATCCGTGTCTCCCGGCAGCGTCCTGATCGAGATTGGCGGCGTAGACAATACGCTTGAGGAGTGCTACCGCACCGCGGATGCGCTGGCGAAAATCATTGCGGAAATGTATTGGAACGACGAGAAGGCAATTAAAGCGGACAAGCCGCAAAAATAAAAGGAGGGCGCCTGGATGCGCAGAGATTTTTTCAGATTGCTGATTTTGGCCGGAATTCTCGGATTCGCCGTTCTGTACGGCATGGAGCTGTCGTCCAAAGGGATCGAGAATGTCAAGGGCCCGTGGGAGACGGAGGGCGCAACGGTCGAGCAGCCTGTCGGCGACGAAGACTGGACGCTGCCCGTGAAGGAGCCTCGGCAAGGCGAGAAATCCCGGGAGCAAAGCACCCCGTCTTCGGCGGCCAATGAGGGACAGGCAGAGGGGGAAGACGGAGCACAGTCCGGCATCCCGCGAGCGGATCGCGAGCCCATCGTCGACCGGATGTCGGGCAGAACGGCCGAGGTGCTGCACGACCTGTCCCGCAACGGCATTCGCATGGTCGTTTCCTTGTTTGACAAAGTGCTCGGATAAGGCTTCGGCGCACGGGTTGACTCGGAGCAGACTGTAGACTATGATAAAAGTAATTCCGTTTCAAAGGGGAAATTTTAATGTTGGTATTGGTTCTGAACTGAATTATTCAATAGGTCGCTAACGGTCCATACAAGAAGCAACGAGCCTTGAATGACGAAGGTTTGTTTGTTGACGGATGGCGCGTGCGACCGGGATAACCAGTGAGGAACCGGACAAGACCGCCCCTTCCGAAGCGAAGCTATCGGGGAGATCTGCCGTGCTCATCAGGGTACGGTTTTTTTGCGCGATTTTTCGGGTTTGCGCCCGTCGGATCGTGCGTCTCTTCGAGGCTTTCTCAGGCAGGCTGCGAGCTTGCGCCGTTGGCGCATGTCCTCGCGGCCTGCTTTTTTTATTTTCCTTACAGGAGGTTTAACCAATGAGACAGCATTCCTTGAACAAACTAGAGTATCCTCGCGCGATCGCCTCGCTCATGAATTACGCCGTGACGTATTTGGGGAAAAAGAGAATCGAGCAGTTGCAGCCGATGGCGGATATCGAGATCATACGGCGCAAGCTGGCGGAGACGGAGGAAGCGAGCCGACTGATGGCCAGAGGCGCCCATCCGCCCGTTCCTTCGTTGGAAGGGATGGAGACGCTGACGGCGCTGCTTGGCACGGGATATGTGCTGACCGAGCAGGACTTCGGCCATCTTGTCCAATTCGCGCGAAGCTGCGAGCAGCTTCAACAGTACTTGGCCGCCAAGAGGAGCGAGTTTCCATCGGTGGCCGGCTACGGTATGTCGATGCATAATCTTAAGCCGCTCAGGGAGTCGATCGAAGCTTGCGTCGACCGGGGGCGCATCGTCGATACGGCGAGTCCGGACCTGCATAAGATTCGGAAGAAAATCCGCGCCGCGGAGGAAAAGCTGCAAAAGAAGCTGGAAAGCCTGATGTCCAAGCTGGCGGACTGCTTGCAGGAGAAAATCGTCAGCCGAAGAGACGGTCGATTCGTGCTGCCTGTGAAGCGGGAGCACCGCAAACGCGTGCCGGGCGCGGTGCTGGACGAATCGGCAAGCGGCCAGACGATATTCGTCGAGCCGTCCGAGCTGGCCGGGCCGCAGATGGAGTTGAGCGAGCTGCGTTTTCAGGAGAGCCGCGAGGAGACGTTGGTGCTCGCCCGGTTGACTGGGGAAGCGGAGGCTTATGCGCAAGAGATGGAGGTTAATCTCGACGCTGTCGGATACTGCGATTTTCTGTTTGCGAAGGCGAAGTGGGGGCTGGCAATCGGAGGTGTCGCGCCGGAGGTGAACGGCAGCCGCGCACTGGATCTGAAGGAGGCTCGCCATCCGTTTCTGGCGACGAAGGCGGTGCCGCTTAATATTCGCGTCGGCGACGGCTACCGTGCGCTGTTGATCACGGGACCGAATACCGGCGGTAAAACGGTTGCGCTCAAGACCGCAGGGCTGCTCACGTTGATGGCGCAATCGGGGTTGCTTATCCCTGCGGCTGCAGGGAGCGCAATCGCTGTGTTCCAAGCAGTTGAAGTCGATATCGGAGACGGTCAAAGCCTGGAATCGTCGCTGAGCACGTTTTCCTCCCATCTGCGCAATGTCAACGACATTCTTGCTCACGCGGGGCCTTCGACGCTGGTGCTGCTGGACGAACTGGCGACCGGCACCGATCCGGGAGAAGGAGTCGGCCTTTCGATCGCCGTCCTGGAGGAGCTGTATCGGCGGGGCTGCATCATTATGGCGACGACGCATTTTAACGAGATCAAGGAATACGCGCGCGTCGCGGAGGGCTTCCGCAACGCGCGAATGGCGTTTGACGAAGAGACGCTCAGCCCGTTGTACCGACTGGATATGGGGGAGGCCGGCAACAGCTACGCTTTCGTCATCGCCGCCAAACTGGGCATAGCGCCGACCGTGATTGAGAGGGCGCGGGAGATTGCCGAACGGTTGAAGGAGGGACGGAGCGAGACGATCGTTCCTGCAGCTAAGGAGAAGTCGTCAATTGTTCCCCCTTCCGGCAACGGCGCTCGCCACTCCTCGCGACATTCGCACCGACATGCTAATAACCAGAAGAACTCGGAGCAGAACAAGCAGGAGCTTGCCGAACGCTGGTCCGTCGGAGACCTGGTGTTCATTCCGCATCTGCGCAAACCGGGCGTTATCTATCGATTGCCGGACGAACGCGGCAACCTGATCGTGCAGGTGCAGCAGGAGAAGATCAAGCTTAATCATAAACGGATTCGCAAATATATCGACAAGAAGCATTTGTACCCCGGCGAAGATTACGACTTGAATATCGTGTTCGACTCGGTCGAAAATCGCAAGAAGCGGCATCTGATGGGCAAGCGTCATGTAGACGGACTGACGATCGAGAACCCTTCGGAAGATTAGAGCGATTGCCGGCTTCGCCACCTCTGCGTCCCCGCTCCAGACGACTCATTGATGAGAGCGGCGGACGCTGTTATAATGAAGTGATCGTCATTTGACGTTATGGAACCGGCTGGAGGTACTCATTGGAATGGCAGAACTGTCTATCAAGCAAAGCCACATTCGCAATTTTTGCATTATCGCGCATATCGACCACGGCAAATCGACGCTGGCCGACCGCATTTTGGAATATACGGGCGCACTGACCTCCCGCGAAATGCAGGAGCAGGTGCTGGACTCGATGGATCTGGAGCGGGAGCGCGGCATTACGATTAAGATGACGGCCGTTCGGTTGCTGTATAAGGCCGACGACGGCGAAACCTACTTGCTCCATCTAATCGACACGCCGGGGCATGTCGACTTTACGTACGAGGTGTCGCGCAGCTTGGCTGCGTGCGAGGGCGCAATTCTCGTCGTTGACGCGGCGCAGGGCATCGAAGCCCAGACGCTTGCCAACGTTTACTTGGCGCTCGACAACAACCTGGAGATCGTCCCGGTCATCAATAAGATCGATCTGCCGAGCGCCGAACCGGATCGCGTCAAGCAGGAGATCGAGGACGTCATCGGACTCGATGCCAGCGACGCCGTACTCGCTTCCGCGAAGAACGGGATCGGTATCAGGGAAATTCTTGAACAAGTCGTCAAGCAGGTTCCGCCTCCGCAAGGAGATCGCGACAAGCCGCTGAAGGCGCTTATTTTCGATTCCCATTATGATGCATATAAAGGTGTCGTCTGCTCCATTCGCGTCATCGACGGCACGATCAAGGCCGGCACGAGAATGAAGTTTATGGCGACGGGAGCGCAGTTCGATGTTGTCGAGGTAGGCACATTCATGCCGCGCCCGACGGCTGTAACCGAGCTTGGACCGGGAGACGTGGGCTTCGTCAGCGCTTCGATCAAGAACGTGAAGGATACGCGGGTCGGGGATACGATCACCGATGCCAAAAATCCGACCCCCGAGCCGCTTGCGGGCTACCGAAGCATTAACCCGATGGTGTTCTGCGGCATGTATCCGATCGATTCGACGGACTACAATGACTTGCGGGATGCGCTGGAGAAGCTGGAGCTGAACGACGCTTCGCTGCGTTACGAGCCGGAGTCCTCTCAGGCGCTCGGATTCGGCTACCGTTGCGGTTTCCTGGGGATGCTGCATATGGAGATCATTCAGGAGAGGATCGAGCGCGAGTTCAATATTCCGCTTATTACGACCGCTCCGAGCGTTATTTACCGGGTGACCTTCACGAACGGGGAAGTGCAGGAAATTTCCAACCCGGCCGACTATCCGGATTCCGCCAAAATCGATTTCGTCGAGGAGCCTTACGTCAAGGCGTCGATTATCGTTCCGAACGACTACGTAGGCGCGATTATGGATTTGTGTCAGGGCAAACGCGGCGAGTTTATCGATATGCAGTATCTGGACACGAATCGCGTTACGATTCAATACAACGTACCGCTGGCTGAGATCGTCTACGATTTCTTTGACCAGCTTAAGTCAAGCACGAAGGGCTATGCTTCGTTCGACTACGAACTGATCGGCTATCGACAGTCTTCCCTCGTCAAGATGGACATTTTGCTTAACGCCGAGAAGGTCGATGCGCTTTCGTTTATCGTGCATAGAGATCGCGCCTACAACCGCGGGCGAGTCATCTGCGAGAAGCTGAAGGATCTGATTCCGCGCCAGATGTTCGAGGTTCCGATCCAGGCCGCTGTCGGGCAGAAGATCGTTTCCCGCGAGACGATCAAGGCGATGCGCAAAAACGTGCTCGCCAAATGTTACGGCGGCGACATCTCGCGTAAGCGCAAGCTGCTCGACAAGCAGAAGGAAGGCAAGAAGCGGATGAAGCAGGTCGGCAACGTCGAAGTTCCGCAGGAAGCCTTCATGGCCGTACTGAAGCTGGACGATGATTAAAACAGGGAAGCGGGCTGCCGGCCCGCTTTTCTCGTTATACGAGGGGAACAACCAACATGACCGATTCCGAGAGGACGACGCCTATGCCGCCGCTGCATCGGTGGACGCCGAGAGCGCTGTACATTCATATTCCTTTTTGCACGAACAAGTGTTTTTATTGCGATTTCAACTCTTATGTCGCCGCAGGCCAGCCGATCGACGCTTATTTGGACGCGTTGGAAAATGAAATGCGACTGACGGTTGAGGCGCTGCCGCCAACGGCTATCGATACGGTATTCGTAGGCGGGGGAACGCCGACCGTGCTGACTCCGCCGCAGATGAGCCGATTTCTGGCGGCGGTGAAGCGGCATTTTCCGCTTGCGGACGATGTGGAGTTTACGATGGAAGCCAATCCGGGTACAACCGATATGGACAAGCTTGCGGCCATGCGCGAAGGCGGCGTGAACCGGATCAGCTTCGGCGCGCAGACATTCGACAACGCCCTCCTGGAGAGGATCGGTAGAATCCACGCCGCTCAGGACGTCGTACAGAGTATCGCCAACGCCAAAGCGGCCGGGTTTACGAATCTGTCGATCGACCTGATGTTCGGACTGCCGAACCAGACGCTCGCGCAGCTTCAGGACAGCGTGAACAAGGCGCTGGAGCTTGATTTGCCGCACTATTCTCTTTACGGGCTGAAGGTGGAGGAAAATACGCTGTTTTACCGCCTGTACCAGCGGGACGAGCTGCCGCTGCCCGAGGAAGAGGAAGAGGTGGCGATGTACGAGTATTTAATCGAGCGATTAAGCGGGGCGGGCTATCGCCATTACGAGATCAGCAATTTCGCGAGGCCGGGCTTCGAAAGCAGACACAATACGGTGTACTGGCATAACGAGCCGTATTACGGACTCGGCGCAGGCGCTCATGGCTACGCTCTCGGGCAGCGTCATATCAATATTAAGGGTGTGCAGCCGTATATCGATGCGGCGGGGCGCGACTTGCCCAGATTGGAGCGCAGCAGTGTCAGCGCGGAGGAAGCGATGGGCGACTTCATGATGGTAGGCCTGCGGCTAAGAGAAGGCGTGACGCCGGCCGGCTTCGCCAAGCAGTTTGGCGGAGCCGGTCTGGAGGAAGTATTCGGACGAGAGCTGGCAAGGCTGGTCGATCAAGGTTTGCTGGAGCGGTCGGAGCATGATCAAGGCTATCGGCTGACATCGCGGGGCGTACTGCTTGGCAACGAGGTGTTTGGAGCGTTCGTCTGACGCAGCAACATCTCCTCGTTGAACTTGGCCGATCGGCCTTTGGCGATGCTAAGCGTCTGCCATTCCGTCGATTTGTACGCCTTGGCGACATAGACAAGCTGGCCCACATGGTAGCCGTAATGGGAAATTTGCCGATGGATTGCCTGAAGGACGGTATGAGGCTGGCCGCGGATCGTCACCTCTAGCAGCAGATCCTCCGGCTTTAATCCGTTTAACGCATTGAACAGCACGGCCCATCCCTTCTCCCACACTTCTTGAAGCTGGGCAAGGCTGGAAATATCATCGACGAATTCATCGTCGCGGTTGCGCCCCGGCTTCTCGCCATCCGCATGCGGGAAGTCGGTCCAACGCGAGACCATGTTGCCGGACATATGTTTGACGATGACGGAGATGCTATTGCTTTCCGGTTCCGGCTGCCAGTTCAAGCCACGCTCGTCAAGCTGGGCGATCGCCCGATCGCCTAGCTTTTTTTGTCCCTCAAAGTCGGATTTCGCTACTGCGAGAACGTGTGCGGCCAGATCCGAAATGAATGTGCCGGATTTGTGTTCCATCGCGGGAGACTTCCTTTCTATGAATAAGTGTAGTTAACCTAATCAGTATTGTAATCCATCGGAAGCCGCCTCGGAGAAAAAACTTGGAGAATTGTCTCTTGAGGGTTCTGTTCAGATGTTGTATATTTATACAATCATATTCAGTGGATGAGAGAAGGAATGGTTATGTCGGTCGTCTGCCGCTCAGCAGTGCCTGAGGACGTAGAGGCACTTTATGAACTTATAGAAGGATATGCCGCCAAAGGCATTATGCTGCCCAGATCAAGGGAGGCCCTTGCCCGTACAATCGACACGTTTATCGTCGCTTCCGACGATGAGCGGCTGATCGGTTGCGGCTCGTTGTGCCGACTCGGCAGCGATCTCGTGGAGATCCGTTCGCTTGGCATTGCGGACGGCTATAAGGGGCAGGGTATCGGAAGCAAGCTAGTGGACGCGTTAATCGCCGAAGCTAAGCTTCAGGGCATTCCTAAAGTTATGGCGCTCACCTATGAATCGGCATTTTTCCAGAAGAACGGCTTTCAGATCGTCGACAAGGAAATTTTCCCCGAGAAAGTATGGACGGATTGCGTCAATTGCCCGAAGCAGCATTGCTGCGACGAAATCGCCGTAGTACGGATCATTGAACCGGCGCAAGAGAACGAGCAGTTAAGTTTTGCCCAAATGTAAGCGAACATGCCAAATCGAGCGGGAACGTCCTTGACATGACGGCCCTCGATTTGGTATTTTTGTAGTAGCCTTTAGCACTCGTCGTAATTGAGTGCTAACGATAACGGAAAGCTACCTTAAGGAGGAGATACGGATGCTGAGTGAACGCCAACGCATGATCCTGAATGCGATTATTGACGATTATATCCGATCTGCGGAGCCGGTCGGTTCCCGCAGCATCTCCAAGCGCGGAGACGTATCCTTCAGCCCTGCGACCATTCGCAACGAGATGGCCGATCTGGAGGAGATGGGATTGCTTGAGCAGCCTCACACATCCGCTGGACGTATTCCTTCTATTAAGGGCTACCGTTATTATGTGGATCATCTCGTCACATTGGGAGCCATTAGAGACCGGGATGCGCGAGTGATCCGTTCCTTTTTCGCCGAGAAAATGACGCATTGGGAAGGCATTGTCGAGCATGCCGCAACGATTCTGTCCCAGATGACGAACTACACCTCGATCGTACTCGGGCCGGAGACGTTTAACACGGCATTGAAGCATTTTCAGATCATTCCGCTGACGGACAATTCCGCTGTCGCGATTATCGTGACGAACACCGGACATGTCGAGCATCGGACGATCTCGATCCCGGAAGGCATTTCGATGGATGATATGACTAAAATCGTCAATTTGCTCAACGACAAACTATCCGGAGTGCCGTTCTACAAAGTCAAGGCGGTTCTGCACAGCGAAGTCGCCAAGGAGCTTAGCCGTTACGTGGAGCGAGTCGAGGAGATTGTTGCGCTGCTTGAACAGACAATCGACGATAAGCAGGAGCCGAAAGTATTTTTGAGCGGCGCGTCCAACATGCTGACTCAACCTGAGTTCAAGGATGTTGACAAAGCGAAATCGATTCTCGGCATGCTGGAGGAAACTCCGCTGGTCATCCAGCTATTCCAATCGAATCCGGGAGGCATCCAGGTGAAGATCGGGACGGAAAATGCTCACGAGGCCATCAATCATTGCAGTCTGATTACCGCGACTTATTCCTTCGACGGACAGTCGCTCGGCACGATCGGCATTTTGGGTCCAACCCGAATGGAGTACGCGAAAGTGATCGGCTTGCTCGATTATTTATCCAAGGATATCGCCCAGTTGATGTCCCGTTGGCATAAATAAAAGGTTGCATAGCCCCCGAAAACGGGAGGCACGGTAAGGAGGTGAATCGTACATGAGTACGAATGAAATGAAGGAGTCTGCAAACATGGATGAACGTCAGGAAGAGATTTTGGAACAGGAAGAAGTAATCGAAGCTAACGATTCGGCTGCTTCCGGCGAAGAAACGAAGGAACAGACAACCGGCGAGAGCGTGCGCATCGCCGAACTGGAGCGTTTGGCGGATGAACATCAAAATCGCTATTTGCGCGCACAGGCAGACTTCGATAACTTCCGCAGACGTACGCAAAAGGAGAAGGAAGAGCTGGCGCAGTACGCTTCGATGAAGCTGATTACGCAACTGCTGCCCGTTCTCGACAACTTCAACCGCGCGCTTCAAGCGGGCGAAGGAGCAAGCGGTACGGAATCTTTCGCCAAGGGCGTCGATATGATCTTCCGCCAGCTGTCTCAGGTGCTGGAAGCGGAAGGACTTAAGACGATGGAGGCCGAAGGCCAGCCGTTCGATCCGGAATTGCATCAGGCGATTATGCGGGTGGAGAGCGACGAGCACGAAGAAGGCACGGTCGTCGAAGTCGTTCAAACCGGTTATATGTTAAAAGATAAAGTAATACGCCCTGCGATGGTGAAAGTCAGCGGCTAAGCGCAGCTTTCTTCGGGCAAGAAGGAAGACGAAGCGCACTTATATTAAAGGAGGAACATCCAGTTATGAGCAAAGTTATCGGAATTGACCTCGGTACGACGAACTCGTGCGTCGCGGTCATGGAAGGCGGCGAAGCCGTCGTTATCCCTAACGCCGAAGGCAACCGCACAACGCCTTCCGTTGTCGGCTTCAAGAAAGACGGAGAGCGCGTCGTCGGTGAAACGGCGAAGCGTCAGGCTATTACGAACCCGGATCGCACAGTAAGTTCGATCAAGCGTCATATGGGCTCCACCCATAAAGAAACGATCGAAGACAAAACGTATTCCGCTCCGGAAATTTCCGCGATTATCCTGCAGAAGCTGAAAGCAGACGCAGAAGCATACTTAGGTCAAGCTGTAACGCAAGCGGTTATTACCGTCCCTGCATATTTTAACGATAGCCAGCGTCAAGCGACGAAGGATGCCGGCAACATTGCAGGCCTTGAAGTGCTGCGGATTGTCAACGAGCCTACCGCAGCAGCTCTTGCGTACGGCTTCGAGAAGCAAGAGGATCAAACGATTCTCGTATTCGACCTCGGCGGCGGTACGTTCGACGTCAGTATTTTGGAGCTGGGCGACGGCTTCTTCGAAGTTAAAGCGACGAGCGGAGACAACCATCTCGGCGGCGACGACTTCGACCAAGTGGTCATGGAATGGCTGTCCGGCGAGTTCAAGAAAGAGCACGGCATTGATCTGCTGAAGGACAAATCCGCAGTACAGCGTCTGAAAGATGCGGCCGAGAAAGCGAAAAAAGAGCTGTCTGGCGTCGTTTCTACTACAATTTCGCTGCCGTTTATTACGGTAGTGGACGGAGTACCTCAGCACTTGGAGTTGAACCTGAGCCGTTCGAAGTTCGACGAATTGACGGCCAACCTGGTCGAGCGGACGATGGCGCCTACTCGTCAAGCGCTGTCGGATTCCGGATTGACTGCTTCGGATATTGATAAAGTCGTCTTGGTCGGCGGTTCCACGCGTATTCCCGCCGTTCAGGAAGCGATCAAGAAGCTGACGGGCAAAGAGCCGCACAAAGGCGTTAACCCGGACGAAGTCGTTGCTCTCGGCGCTGCCGTTCAAGCAGGCGTATTGACGGGCGAAGTTAAAGATGTCGTTCTTCTCGACGTCACTCCGCTGTCGCTCGGCATCGAAACAGCCGGCGGCGTGCTGACGAAGATGATCGATCGCAACACGACGATCCCTACGAGCAAATCGCAGGTATTCTCGACTTACGCCGACATGCAGACGCAAGTTGAAATCCACGTGCTGCAAGGCGAGCGCGCGATGGCCAAGGACAACAAGACGCTCGGTCGTTTCGCTCTGAGCGAAATCCCGCCAGCACCGCGCGGCGTGCCGCAAATCGAAGTCACCTTCGACATCGATGCCAACGGTATCGTTAACGTATCCGCTCTCGATAAGGGCACGGGTAAAACGCAAAAAATTACGATCACTTCCTCCGGCGGCTTGAGCAAGGAAGACATTGAACGCATGCAGAAGGAAGCTGAGCTGCACGCGGAAGAGGACAAAGCTCGTCGCGAGCTGGTCGAAGCGAAGAACAATGCGGATCAGTTGATCTACAGCGTCGACAAAACGATCAAGGATCTTGGCGACAAAGTCGATGCGGGAGAGATTGAGAAAGCGAATGCCGCGAAAGAGAAGTTGACAACGGCAGTCGCTTCCGATAACCTTGAACAGATCAAACAAGCGACTGAAGAATTGACAGAGATTGTTCAGCAGCTTTCCGTCAAGCTTTATGAGCAGGCACAGCAAGCTCAGCCGGGTCAAGATGCAGGTGCGGACGCAGGCTCCGCGGGCTCCGGTCCAGCAAGAGAGAACGTTGTCGATGCCGACTATGAAGTCGTCGACGAAGATAAGAAATAATTCGAATTGCGCGCATACACGGAAAGTCAAAGTCGATTCCCCCAGCGATGCGGGATCGCTTTGACTTTCCTTCATGAGGAGGTGGAGAGAAGTGGCGGACAAAAGAGACTATTACGATGTTCTGGAGCTTTCCAAGAACGCCTCCGCGGACGATGTGAAGAAAGCTTATCGCAAGCTTGCTCGGCAGTACCATCCCGACGTTAACAAAGCGCCGGACGCCGAAACGAAGTTCAAGGAAGTGAAGGAAGCTTACGACGTGCTGAGCGACGATCAGGCGCGGGCGCGTTACGACCAGTTCGGCCACCAAGATCCGAACGCCGGATTTGGCGGAGCGGGCGGAGCCGATTTCGGCGGCGGCGGCTTCGGCGATATTTTCGATATGTTTTTCGGCGGTGGCGGAGGTCGGAGAGACCCGAATGCGCCGCAGCGGGGCAACGATCTCCAATATACGATGACAATCGAATTCAAGGAAGCGGTGTTTGGCAAAGAAACGGATATTACGATTCCCCGTACCGAATCGTGCGACACCTGCCACGGCAGCGGCGCCAAACCCGGCACGAAGCCGGAAACGTGTTCCGTCTGTCACGGCTCCGGCCAGCAGGAAGTGGCGCAGAATACCCCGTTCGGCCGCATAATGAACCGTCGGGCGTGCTCCGCTTGTGCGGGAAGAGGCAAAATCATCAAAGATCGCTGCGGCACTTGCTCCGGTAGCGGCCAAGTAAAGAAGCATCGCAAAATTCACGTGAAAATTCCCGCAGGCGTCGACGATGGCGCGCAATTGCGCGTTAGCGGCGAAGGGGAAGGCGGCATGCGCGGCGGCCCTGCGGGAGATCTGTATATCGTTCTTCGCGTCAAATCCCACGATTTCTTCGAACGGGAAGGCGACGACATTTTCTGTGAAATTCCGCTGACTTTCACACAAGCGGCGTTGGGAGACGAAATTGAAATCCCGACCTTGTCCGAGAAGGTCAAGCTGAAGATTCCGCCCGGAACTCAGACCGGAACTTATTTCCGTCTCAAGGGCAAAGGCGTTCCGAGGCTTCGCGGCTACGGTCAAGGGGATCAGCAGGTCAAGGTGACCATTGTCACTCCGACCAGCCTTAGCGAAGATCAGCGGGAGCTGTTGCGTGAATTTGCCTCCAAGAGCGGCGAAGCTACGCACGAGCAAAGCAAAAACATTTTCGAGCGAATGAAACGCGCAATCCTCGGAGAATAGCGGTAACGACGGCCGACCAGCCTTATGCTGGCGGTCGTTTTTTATTGCGACGGCAGGCGAACCGCTATCAGTAACTACTCACCCAGCATGCTTGGATGTCGCATTTATTTTGTATAAGAGCGAAGGTCAAGGAGAACCTATTGGAGGAATGTAAAGCGGATTCCTTCCGCGAAGCAACGGACAAGGAGGATGTAAACCTATGATCGAAAAACACGAGCGCTTGCCGGTCGCAAGGGCGGAAGACGTCGAATTCTCGGAAGAATCCGCGGATCTGGAAGATAAGACAGCTCAGGAACGGGCGGAGGCGGCTGATAGGCGGGCTGTACAGGAGCGGGGAGAGTGAATTCAATGGACATGGAAACTTTGCAAGCCAGATTCGCGACCCAGGATCAGGCCGAGTCGGTCATCCGCAAGCTTTCCGCTCTTCGCAGCGACCGGTTTCGGCTGGAGAGAGCGGACGCGCGAGACGGCGCTTCCTCCAGCGACCAACATTTAAACGCCGAATTCGGATCGGACTTCGGGAGCAGCGCTGTCGACGCCGCAGAGTTCACCCTATCTGCAATAGTTCCTAAAGTTGCCGCCGACCAAGCGCGCACCGTCATCCGCCAAGCGGGCGGCGAAATCTACTAATCGATCGAGCAGGGCGCATACCGATGAGCGGTGTGCGCCCTTTCCCTTTCCCTTTCCTTTTCGTCGATATCCCCTCCGCTCAGAAATGGTAGTGTTTAAGTATGTCTCCCCCTCTCTACTTTGGCCACTATCCCCACTACTCAGAACAACGCTTGTACGCTTGGTAGGCTGATCTGCAACGCTACGGCCATTATCCCCACTGCTCAGAATGTTGGAACGTTGGTAGGGTGATTCGCAGCGCTATGGCCATTATCCCTTTTACTCAGGTAGTACATAGGAAAGTCGGGAAGCCACTGAACGAAGGGGATATCGGCAAATGGAGCTCGGGGAGAGCGATATTTGATCTGAAGGCAAGGTAAGCTGAGCTGAGCGAATGGGATAATGGCTATAAGAAGCGGAGACGGTAGAGAGATTAGTGGAGGGCATACCTCAGAGTAGGATCAGAGTAGAGGCTTGAACACAAAGAGTTCGGGTAGATAGGAAAAAGCAAATGCTGCACAGAGAGTTCTGAACGAAGGGGATACCGGTAAAAGGAGCTCGGAGAGAGGGGTGACCGATCTGAAGGCAAGCAAGTTCAAAGCGCTTGAGGTTAAGTGTAACAGGAAAACATAGCGAACTGAGAGAAAGGGATATTGGCGATAGAGGGCATGGAGAAGGGTTAATAGGGGATACGACTGAGCGAAGGGGATAGTGGAGATAAGGGGCAGGAAGAGGAGTTTGTTTTGCATCAGGTAAAACAGACCGTGTATAATGGGAATCATTGAGCAGTGATAAGGAGAGGAACGGATTTGCGCTGGCATGAATTAACCGTTTTGGCAACGGAATCGTCCCAAGAGATGGTGACGCACTATTTGACAGAGTTAGGGGCGGGAGGCGTATCGGTCGAGGAGGCCTGGTCGCCGGACAAGCCGAGGGATACGAAATACGGAGAGGTGTACGATACGCCGCTGAATGATATAAGACCGGGATATGCGCTGTATAAGGCCTACTTTTCCGAAGATTACGAGATGGAGCCGCTAGCGGCTGAGTTGAAGGCGTTGCTTGAGGGGCTGCCGGAATACGGATATGATGCCGGGGAATTCACGATTCATATCGGTTCGGTTCACGAGGACGATTGGGCGAACGCTTGGAAGCAGTTTTTCAAGCCGGTAGCCGTTACTGAGCGACTGGTCATCAAGCCGACCTGGGAAGAGTACGAGGCGAAGGAGGGCGAGCTCATTATTGAGCTGGACCCCGGAATGGCTTTCGGCACGGGGACGCACCCGACGACTACTCTATGTCTGAAAGCGCTGGAAAGCGCCATCGACGGAGGGGAGCGAATCATCGACGTCGGAACAGGCTCCGGCGTACTTGCCATCGGAGCGATGAAGCTGGGAGCGGCTAAAGTGCTTGCGCTTGATCTGGATCCGGTAGCGGTTAAATGCGCGAAGGAAAATATCGAGCTGAACCGTTACGAGAGAGATGTCGAGGTTAGGCTGAGCGATTTGCTCGGCGTACTGCGCGAAGGTGATGCCGACATCGGCAACACGCACAACGGCAGCACCGACAATGGCAGCACAGACAACGGTAACTCAGATAACGGCAGCGCCCAGAGAGCGGCAGACGGAGTAAAGCCCCCCGTCGATCTTGTCGTCGCCAACATTCTCGCCGAAATTATTTTGCTGTTTATTGCCGATGTCATGGACGTGCTTAAACCGGGCGGTCTCTATATCGCGTCGGGTATATTTAAGAATAAGGAAGCGGCCGTCGAAGCCGGCCTGCTCGCTGCAGGCTTCGAAATCGTCGACGTGCTAAGACAGGAAGATTGGGTGGCATTTGTCGCCGGCAAGCCGAAAGGGGCGGTCGAGTGAATTTTTTCTGGTTTCCGCTTGAGCATCTGCCGGTCATTATCGTAATTATGCTGATCGCATTCAGCGTTCACGAATTCGCTCATGCCTGGACGGCGTGGAAGTTCGGAGACGATACGGCCTATCGCGAAGGACGCGTCACCTTGAATCCGCTGTCCCACCTCGATTGGATCGGAATGCTGTTTCTCGTCATCGCCGGCTTCGGCTGGGCGAAACCGGTGCCGGTACGCAGAAGCAGGTTTAAGAAGCCGCGCCAGATGAACATTATGGTGACGGCAGCGGGACCGATCAGCAATTTGCTGCTCGCATTTCTGTTGATGTTTATCTTTTATGCGCTGCTTAATCTTAAAGTATTCAACAATATGTCTCCGGACTTGTTCAACAATTTGCTCACCTTCATGAATTATTGGTTGAACATCAACCTGGCGTTGTTTCTGTTTAACCTGCTTCCGATACCGCCGCTGGACGGTTATCGCATCGTGGAAGAGTTTTTGCCGCTAAAGACGAGAATGATCATTCAGGAGAACAGCCAGTGGATTACGTTCGGCTTTCTGATCATTGTTTTTATTCCGCCGCTGCGCAACGCGACGATCGGACAATTAATGTATTTAAAATCGCCGATTATGGACGGGATGCAACGATTACTGAGCTTTCTCTTCTAATGCCGATATCTGACGGGTAGCGAAAACAGCCCGAAAGCGGTATGATTAAGGTTGGGAGTTTGAAGCGAGCGGGAGGCAAAGGTGAAATGCAGCGTTATTTCGTGCCGGAGGCGCAGATGAATGAGCGATCCGTCACGCTGGAGGGCGACGACGCCCGTCATGCGGCCGCTGTCATGCGGGCGAAGCCGGGAGACCGCTTCATTGCCTGCAACGGCCGCGGACGAGATGTCGTCGCACGGATCGACTCCGTGGATAAGCATACAGTCGCAGCGGATATTGTCGAGGAATTGACCGTATCCGCGGAGATGCGCTGGCGGGTTGACGTCGCCCAGAGTCTGCCGAAGGGAGACAAGCTGGAAACGGTCATTCAAAAAGGGACGGAAGCGGGGGCTTCGGCTTTTCTGCCGTTTCTGTCCCGCCGCACCGTCGTCCAGTACGACGAGCGCAAGGAAGCCAAGCGAATCGATCGCTGGCGCAAAATCGCCAAGGAGGCGGCGGAGCAAAGCCATCGCAGCGTTGTGCCGCGAATCGAAGCGGTCAGCACTTGGAAGTCTTTGCTGCAGCGCATAACCGAATACGATCTTGCGCTGCTCTGCTACGAGGAAGAGGGACGCGCCGGTATCGGATTAAAGGATGAGCTGGCTGCCTTTAAGAGCGGACGGGGGAGCGAAAATGCGGCCCCGAGTGTGCTTGTCGTCGTTGGTCCCGAAGGCGGTTTCTCCCCGGAGGAAGCGGAAGCCGCGGTTGCCGCCGGGGCTCGGTTGATCGGCTTGGGCCGAAGAATATTGCGGACGGAGACGGCCGCGCTGTACGCGCTCGCTTGTCTTGCTTACGAGTCCGGAGAGTTAGGAGGAAATTAACGATGCCTAGCGTGGCATTTTATACCCTTGGCTGTAAAGTCAACTTTTACGATACCGAGGCGATCTGGCAGCTGTTCAAGAACGAAGGCTACGAGCAGGTCGACTTCGAGCAGACGGCGGACGTCTACTTAATCAATACGTGTACTGTGACGAACACGGGCGACAAGAAAAGCCGTCAAATTATTCGTCGCGCCGTGCGCCGCAATCCGGACGCCGTGATCGCGGTGACGGGCTGCTACGCCCAAACCTCGCCTGCAGAGATTATGGCGATACCGGGCGTCGATCTTGTCATCGGAACGCAGGATCGCGAGAAACTGATGAAGTTTATTACGGACATTCAGAGCGATCGCAAGCCGGTGAACGCCGTGCGCAACATAATGAAGACGCGCGAGTTCGAAGAGCTCGACGTGCCGAACTTTACCGAGAAGACGCGCGCATTCCTGAAAATCCAGGAAGGCTGCAACAACTTCTGCACGTTCTGCATCATTCCTTGGTCGCGCGGGCTGTCCCGCAGCCGCAAGCCGGACAGCGTGCTCGAACAGGCACGCCAGCTTGTCGCGGCCGGCTACAAGGAGATCGTACTGACCGGCATTCATACCGGCGGCTACGGCGACGATCTGGAAAACTATCGATTGGCCAATTTGCTTGCCGACCTCGATAAGATCGACGGCCTGGAGCGTATTCGCATCAGTTCGATCGAAGCGAGCCAGATCGACGAGAAAATGATCGCCATTCTGAACAGCTCGCAAAAAATGTGCCGGCATCTGCACATTCCGCTGCAAGCGGGCGACGATGAAATATTGAAAAGAATGCGTCGCAAGTATACGACTGCAGAATATGCGGAGAAAATTAGCCTGATTCAGAAGGCTATGCCGGGCGTCGCCATCACGACCGACGTTATCGTCGGGTTTCCGGGGGAGACGCAGGAGCAGTTCGAGAACGGTTTCCGTTTTATGGAACAGATGAAGTTCGCGGAAATGCACGTATTCCCGTATTCGAAGCGTACGGGAACGCCTGCGGCAAGAATGGACGATCAGGTTGACGAGGAAGTGAAGCACGAGCGCGTGCATCAACTGATCGACCTGTCCGAGCGCATGCAGGCCGAATATAGCCGAGATTGGGTCGGACGCGTGCTTGACGTCATTCCGGAACGGGATGCCAAGGGCGAAGGCGACGGTACGGTCTCCGGCTATACGGACAACTATTTGCAGGTTGAGTTCACGGGAGATTCGTCCCTTATCGGCAAGCTGTGCCGCGTCCGGATTACCGAATCCGGCGTGAACGAATGTCGCGGGGAGTTGCTCGAAGTGGTGGATTCCGCATTCAGGCCGATGGCCGTGGAAGCTTGACCGTAGTCGGAATCGAAGATTTCACCGCAAGGCTGGCGCAGGCTCCGTCTTGCGGTGGAATCTTTTTGATGTACATACCCTCCCTTCGGAGTTAGGAGCTTGCGAGCCTTGGTGCTTGTTTAGGTGGACGTCGGGTTGGGTGCTCCTTTTCTCCAAACAGGCAAATAAGCGATTGGCAGGGCGATCATGGAGCAGAGGACGTTAAAAATCGTCTGGGCATGGGCGATCTGCGCCGACGGGTCGCCCGGAGCAAGCCATGCGGCAGCGTTGTGAAGCGTTCCGATCAGAGGGAAGAACAGAGCGGCTCCGCCAACGTTCAGCACAAGCTGCGACAATGCGACGAAGCGACCGCCCGAGCCCCCGCCTAGCGAAGCGACAAGCCCGGTGAAGCAAGTGCCGACGTTGGCGCCGAGCACGATGGCGATGCCGGCTTCGGGGGAGATCGCTCCTGCGGCCGCCAGCCCCATGCACATGGCGACGACCGCAGAGCTGGAATGGACGAGCGCCGTGATGACGGCTCCGCCGAGTACGCCCCACATCAGGTTATCGTACGTATGGCGCATCAGCGTTTCGAAGTAGCCGTTTTCCCGCAGGGCGGGCCCGATGCTTTGCAGCAGTTTGAAGCCGACGAGCAGCAGCCCGAATCCCCCTGTCGCAACGGATACGTAGCGTAAACCGTTGATGCGTCGCGGAGCGGAAGCGGCGTCGCGCATTTCGTTAAAGGCGAAGGAGACAAGCCAGCCGACGACGCCGAAGGCAAGGAAATAAACGCCGTAAGTATGAAGCTGCAGGCTCATCAGCTCGGTCGTAAAGCAGGTGCCGACGTTCGTTCCGAGGATGATGCCGAGACTTCGGGCCAAGTTGAGCCATCCGGCGTTGACGAACCCGATCGTCAGCACGGTGACGGCGGTGCTGCTCTGAAGCAGCGCGGATGCGGCCGTTCCGACGGCGAAGCCTCTAAGCGGCGTCGAAGTGGACTTGGACACCCAGGAGACGAGACGATGGCCCGCCCACCGTTCCAAAGACGCTTCCATGACCTTCATACCGGACAGCAGTAGCGCGAACCCGAGCAAGGACGGGACGATGAAATGAGCAAACATGTTATGCACCCCCATTAAACCTATGCGGCAAGAGGACAAGTTTATGATCGGACAAGGAGTTGTTGGGCAGTGAGTAAACAAGCGGCAGTATGGTTAAATAAAAGTAGGAGGCCCCGTCTGGAAGAGGGACATCCGTGGATTTATTCGAACGAGATCGCAAAAACGGAAGGGGAGCCCTCTCCGGGACAACTGGTCGAGGTAAAAGATCATCGCGATCAATTGCTTGGAACCGGCTATTGGAACCCGGTTTCTCAGATTACCGTTCGACTCGTGGAATACGGACCTCTGGAGAAAATGGACGAAGCGTTTTTCCGGGAAAGATTCGAGCGTGCTCTTGCCCATCGTCGGCGTTTTGTCGGAGCGAACGAATCGTGCCGTCTCGTATTCGGAGAGGCGGATTTTCTGCCTGGGCTCGTCGTCGACCGCTTTGGCGGCGTACTGGTCATACAGGTGCTGACCCTTGGAATGGAGGTTGCGAAGGACGCTTGGCTGCCTGCGTTGGTTGAGGTGTTCAAGCCGCAAGGGGTATACGAACGCAGCGATGTGGGCGTACGCACGTTGGAGGGGCTGGAGGAGCGGACTGGCGTCCTGTATGGCGAATGTCCGAAGCATGTGGAAATCGAGGAAAACGGGCTTCGCGTGCTCGTGGACATCGAAGATGGACAGAAAACCGGCTATTTCTTTGACCAGCGGGAAAATCGGGCGACTATTAAGCCTCTTATGCTCGGCTGGGGAGCTCGCAGCGGCGTCAAACTGGTGGAGACGGAGTCCGAGAACGGCGTCAAGCGCATGCAGCCGATCAACGAGAAGGGAAACCCCGTCACTTACCCGTACTGGGACGGAGCGACGGTGTTGGAATGTTTCGCGCATACGGGCAGCTTTACCCTGCATGCTTGCGCTTACGGAGCGAAGAAAGTGACCTGTCTCGACATTTCGGAGCATGCATTGGAGACGGCGCGCCATAATGTCGAAATCAACGGATTTTCGGACCGGGTTGAGTTCGTCACGGCCGATGCCTTTGAGTATTTGCGTCAACAGGTCGCTGCGCGGGACGAGCGGCAAGCCAGAGCGAACGTCAAAGTCAAATCCGCCGGGGCGAAGGTGGATACGTCCAAGCCGCTTGCCGTGACCGGACGAACTTGGGACGTGATCATCCTTGATCCTCCTGCTTTCGCGAAGACGAAACGCGCGGTCGATTCCGCTCGTCGCGGCTACAAGGATATTAATCTGCATGCGATGAAGCTACTGAACGAAGGCGGATACCTGGTAACGGCCAGCTGTTCGTACCACGTTCGCTCTGAATTGTTTCTGGAGACGATTCAAGAGGCGGCCAAAGACGCAGGCAAAACGATCCGCCGCGTCGAATGGCGAGGGGCGGGCAAAGACCATCCTCACCTTGTCGGAGTAGAAGAGGGGCACTATTTGAAATTCGGCATTTTCGAGGTCCGCAGCCGCAAAGAGCTGTAAATTCGCGCTTTTAACCGCATTCTTATGCGGCGTGCCGTAATTGTTAAGAAAATGTTAGTGAGATTGTTAGTAAACCTCGGATGAATTTACGTCGTTTCGGGAACATTTTTAACGCCTCCGTTCTATCCTTATGTAAGAAGCAATGAAACGGAGGGTTGAGCATGGTGCACGAAGTGATCCTATTCGGCAAGCGGGCGGTTCCGCTTGAGAACCGGGCTAAGACATCGAGCAGCCGAAATCGGTTTAATACGCGCATGCGGGCGATGGCCGACGATCTGGAATTCCGTCGTCGGTGGAAGCACGTTAGCTATATCGAACTATGGTCGGACGCGGCGATTTTCAAATATGATGACGGCACGAAGTGGTATATGAATATTTCATAATTAAAAAAGCCTTGTTCTCGCGCCGAGAGACAAGGCTTTTTATTATTCTTTCGCTCCTTCGTGCGAAGCGATCCGTTGGTCGAAATCCTTGGCGTAATCGTCCACGACTTGGACTTCCATCATGCAGTTGTTCACCATGAACTTGAAAACGCCGTTATTGAAGTCGGTGCCGACCTCTTTGTAGAAGATGCCCTCGTAGACGTCGCTCTGCGTATGATTAAAGCAGAGTCTATATCCTTCCCGGTCTTGCTTGAGGTAAGCGCGAATGCCTTTCTCAAAGAAGCCGTCCTGATTCGCGAGCTCTCTGGAGACGGAAATGATATGGAGATCGACAAAAGGAATCTCGTTCAACAAGACGTTGATCAACGATCCTTTCGTAATCTCTTTCCAACGGCTTTGGGCAGTTTGTCCGATTACAAGCTGCGTAATGTTTTGTTTCCTGGCCACTTCTGCGATGACTTTGGCAACAGGACGGGATTCATTATATTTGACTATGAATTGTTCGGCTCCGTGTTCCTTTGCCAGATTTTTCCATCTCTCGATAAAATGGATTTTCTCGATATCCAGTTCGTCTTCTGGAAGCGGATCTACGGTCAATACGTAGAGGGGACAGTCCAGCATGTTGGCAAGTTTGCCGCCTCTGCGGATCAATCGCTCTCCATTTGGGCCGTAATAGACGCAAACGAGTATGCTTTCATCCATTCTTCCGTTCTTCAATTTAACGATTCACCTCGTCTGAACTTTTAATGCGGGGTGATATCCGGATTGTCAAGCCGTACCCGGACATTGAATACAGCGTACATTTTTTGTTTGGTTCTGTCAATGCGTTTAGTGTATACTGTTACTATTACGGTCACTGTTATTGTGACAGCCGTATTTCCGTGAATCAATCATG
This sequence comes from Cohnella sp. LGH, assembly GCF_017671885.1. NCBI lineage: Bacteria > Bacillati > Bacillota > Bacilli > Caryophanales > Paenibacillaceae > Cohnella > Cohnella sp. LGH. The sequence goes on along the minus strand of NZ_CP072117.1, from coordinate 4,182,360 downwards.
AGTTTGGGAGGATAATAAGGCAAAGGCTCATGCGTTTTTAATGAGTCGTCTGCATACATCATCGTACAAGTGGGAGGTTCCAAGTTGTCGTTGTTGCATTTTGCTGTCCTGCTTCCTTTTCTGTACACCGTCTTCGTGCCGCTGTTTTTTAAGAAAGTGCCGCGCATTCATACGGGATGGTTCGTTCTTATCGTTCCTTTGTTGCTGTTTGTTTATTTTGCCGCTCATTTTCCGCTTCAGTCAGGCTCGACCCCGTTGTTTCAATCCTTTTCATGGATTCCCTCGCTAGGCATACGCTTCGATTTGCACTTAGACGGACTATCAATGTTGTTCGCTCTTATCATAACGGGCATCGGTTTTTTGGTCATTATCTATTCCATCTATTACATGTCCAAAGATCGAGAAGCGTTACATAACTTCTATATTTATTTACTTGTGTTTATGGGCGCAATGCTCGGAATCGTATTGTCCGATAATTTGATGGTGCTGTACGTCTTCTGGGAGGCGACGAGCGTATCGTCTTTCCTGTTGATCGCTTATTGGTACCAGAGAAAAAGATCCCGCTACGGCGCGCAAAAGGCGATGCTGATTACGGTAACGGGCGGGTTCGCGATGCTGCTCGGCTTTTTGATGCTGGGCTCGGCGGCGGGAACATTCAGCATTCGGGAGATTATCGGCATGAAGGAAGCGATCGTGAACGATTCGTTGTTCATTCCCGCAATGCTGCTCGTCATGCTCGGCGCGTTCACGAAGTCGGCGCAATTTCCTTTCCATATTTGGCTTCCGGACGCGATGGAAGCTCCTACCCCGATCAGCGCGTATTTGCACTCCGCAACGATGGTAAAAGCGGGCGTCTACTTGATCGCGCGCATGACCCCGGTGTTCGGGGGGCATATGAGCTGGTTCTGGATCATTACGATCGTCGGAATCGTCACCTTGTTCTGGGGCGCGTTCATGGCGATTCGTCAGTTCGACTTGAAGGCGCTGCTGGCGTACTCCACGATCAGCCAGCTCGGTTTGATCATGTCGCTACTGGGCATCGGGTCCTTGGCGCTGCACACGAATTATGAAGCGCAGGCGATGCTGTTCTCGGGCGCCATTCTGGCCGCCATCTTCCATCTGTTTAATCACTCCATCTTCAAGGGCTCGCTCTTTATGGTCGTCGGCATATTGGATCATGAGACGGGAACTCGCGATATCCGTAAGCTAGGCGGCCTGCTGAACTTGATGCCGGTGTCGTTCTCGCTCACCATTATCGGCGGGCTGTCGATGGCCGGGCTTCCGCCGTTCAGCGGCTTCCTGAGCAAGGAGATGTTCTTTACGGGAGTGCTTACAGCCTATCGGCATATCGATCAGTGGGTCATCCTGCTGCCGATCGCCGCTTGGCTGGCCAGCGTGTTTACTTTCGTGTACTGTCTCGTTTTCGTGTTCAAGACGTTCACGGGAACCTACCGTCCGGAGCGCCTGGACAAGAAACCGCACGAAGCCCCATTCGGCATGCTGATCTCGCCGATCGTGCTGGCGACTCTGGTACTCGTCATTTTCTTCTTCCCGAACCTGATCTCCTACTCCTTGCTGGAGCCGGCGATGCGTTCGATCTTGCCGACTCTGCTGCAGCCGGGCGAGGTGTTCGAGGTTCATATCCAAGCGTGGCACGGCTTTAACGCCGAGCTGATCATGACAATCGGCATCGTCGTCATGGGGACGCTGCTGTACAAAACCTATAAGAAATGGTCGGACATCTACTACGAATTGCCGCGCAAATTCGATTTCAACCATTTGTACGACCAGGGATTAACGGGAGCGGAGCGGTGGTCCGGCCGGATTACGAGCTCCTACATGAACGGTTATCTCCACAACTATCTCAGCTATATTTTCACGTTCGTGATTGTCGTCGTCGGAGGCTCGTTCGTGCTTCAACAGGCGTTCGCCATCGATCCTTCCACCAACGCGATCATCGAATGGCACGAGTACCTGCTGGCCGCATCCATTGCGGTATCCGCCGGATTCGTTCTGTTCGTCAATTCCAGATTGACGTCGATTATCGGAGTGGGCGCGGTAGGCTATCTGGTATCGCTGCTGTTCGTCATATTCCGGGCTCCGGACCTGGCGCTGACGCAGCTTGTCGTAGAGACGATTACGACCGCGCTGTTCCTGTTATGCTTCTACTTCCTGCCTAAGCTGAAAACCGAGATCGTTCGGGTTCGCGTGAAAATATCCAATCTGCTGATTTCCATCGGCGTCGGCACGGTATTTACTTTGATCGGGATTTCGGCGCAAAGCACGAATCCGTTTAAGCCGATCTCGCATTTCTTCCTGAATTCGTATGAGCTTTCGGGGGCACGCAATATGGTCAACTCGATTCTCGTCGACTTCCGCGCTTTCGATACGATGCTGGAAAGCGTCGTCCTGTTTACGGCGGGCATAGGCGTGTATACGCTGATCAAACTCCGCAAGTCAAGGGGGGAAAAGCGTTGAAATTCTCGGATCTGATTTTGCAGACGGCGGCCAAAGTGCTCGTGTTTATCATTATGACCTTTTCGATCTACATTCTTTTTGCAGGGCACCATAACCCCGGAGGGGGATTTATCGGCGGCTTGATCACCGCCTCGGCGCTTATGCTGCTTTATATCGCGTTCGACGCGGAAACGATCCAGGAGATTATTCCGGTGGATTTTAAGATTATCGGAGCGATCGGCGTGCTGATGGCTCTCTTGACCGGTATCAGCGCCGTCGTCGTGGATTCGGCTTTTCTGACCCAGGTGTACAAATACGTCGATCTGCCGCTTCTGGGCAAGACGGGCATCGGCACCGCCCTAGTATTCGATTTAGGCGTCTACTTGGCCGTAGTCGGCACAACGATGACGATTATTAGAAGCATTAGCGAGGACATGTAATATGGAAACTTTAATGACGATTACCGCAGGCGTACTATTCACCGTCGGCACTTATCTCATGCTAAGCAAGACGCTTCTGCGCATTATTCTCGGAATGTCGTTGTTTACGCACGGCGTCCATATTATGCTCATGGCCATCAACGGACTAAAGCGCGGGGCGGCTCCGCTGCTAGGAGAAGAAGCGGAGAGCTATACCGACCCCGTCCCGCAAGCGCTTATTCTGACATCCATCGTAATCAGCTTTTCGCTTACCGCATTTTCGCTTGTGCTCGCTTACCGAACTTATAAGGAGCATGGCACGGACGATGTGGAGCAGTTAAGGGGACAAGATAATGAATAATCTGGCCGTGTTTCCAATCGTCACGCCATTGCTGTTCGGCGTGCTGATGTTTTTCGTTCGTTACCGCATACGGCTGCAGATGGGTCTGGCTACCGTCGGGACGCTCGCAACGCTGGTCGTCTCTGCGTTGCTTGTGCGGACCGTATCCCGAGACGGCATTCTAGTGCTGCATGTGGGCGGCTGGGAAGCGCCCTACGGAATTCCGCTAGTCGTAGACATGCTGGCGGCTATCCTGATTACGATTACCTCTATCGTGACATTGGCCTGTCTGCTCTATGCCTATCATTCGCTTGACGACGGGCGCAAGCGTCATTACGCGTTCCCATTGATCATGATTTTGCTTTGCGGGGTTAACGGCTCTTTTTTGACAGGCGATATTTTTAATTTGTTCGTTTTCTTCGAGGTGATGCTGCTGTCCTCCTATGTGCTGCTCAGCTTGGGCGGAGGCAGAATTCAGCTGCGGGAGACGATCAAATATATCGTGATCAATATTGTCGCCTCCAGCCTGTTCGTCATCGCGATCGCTTATTTGTACTCGATTACGGGAACGCTCAATATGGCTCATATCGCGCAACGGGTCGCCGAGCTGGGGCAGGATGGACTGACGACGACGGTATCGCTGTTGTTTCTCACCGTATTCGGATTGAAGTCCGCGCTGTTTCTGTTTTTCTGGCTTCCGGGCTCCTACAGCGCGCCGCCGGCTCCGATCGCCGCTTTATTCGCCGCGCTGCTGACCAAAGTGGGCATTTATTGCATCATCCGTACGTTTACGCTGATTTTCCCCCACCAGCCTCAAATTACGCATGAAATTTTGATGTGGCTTGCAGCCTTAACGATGATTATGGGAGCTATGGGCGTAATCGCTTATTGGCGGATCAAGCAAATTCTCGCTTATAACGTGATCGTGTCAGTCGGCTTTATTTTGTTCGGAGTAGCTGTAGCTTCCGAGGCTGCGTTGAGCGGAGCCGTCTACTATTTGATTCACGATATGATCGCCAAAGCGTTGATCTTCATTCTAGGCGGAGCGATCATCAGCATCGCGGGCACGGATAAGCTGCGCGAAATCAGCGGACTGATCCACTTCCGTCCGGTTCTCGGCTGGTTGTTTTTCCTCTCCGCGCTGGCGCTCGCCGGAGTTCCGCCGCTCAGCGGCTTCGTAGGCAAAGTGATGATTCTTCAGGGCGGCGTTCAAGCGAAAGCGTTCGTGCTGGTCGGTCTTGGCTTGTTGTCGAGCCTGCTGGTGCTGTATTCGGTGATGAAGGTGTTTATCCATAGCTTCTGGGGAGAGACGCTTCTAAGCGAAGGAGAGGAGAAGTCGACAGGCAAGGGGGCGCTGCTCCCGAGCTTTCTTCTAGCCGCACTTGTCGTCGGCTTCGGGCTGGGCGCGGAGGAGATTATGTTCTACGTCCGCCAGGCCGTTGAACCGCTTGTCAATCCGGCCATCTACATCGAGGCGGTGCTATCATGACGATGCAAATTTTGCTCAATCTGCTGATCGCCGTAATATGGATGCTGCTCCACGATGTATGGAACACGCTAACGTTCACCATCGGTTTTATTCTCGGCTTCTTCATTATTTTTTGGTTCAGAAGATTTTTTCCGACCCCCTTCTACGGCAGGAAGCTGTGGGCGATTCTGAAGCTGATGTACTTGTTCGGGATCGATCTGATCCTCTCCAGCATTGTCGTGATTGGCCAGATCATTCGTCCCAGACTGAACATACAACCCGGTATTTTCAAGATGAAGACTAAGCTGAAAACGGATTGGGAGCTGGCCATGCTCGTCAACCTGTTGACGCTTACGCCGGGCTCGGTCGTGATGGAGATTGCCCCGGAGGAAGGCATATTGTACGTTCACGCTATGGATATGAAAATGAGCAACTCCGTTATTAAAACGAAAAATAAGCTGGAGGATGTTATTATCGAGGTGATGCGCTAATGTTCGATACGCTGCTCAAGTTGTCGATGCTTCTGCTTACAATATCTATCGTCATTGCCCTTTATCGCGTCATTAAGGGGCCTTCCTTATCCGACCGCATTCTGGCGCTCGATTCGATTGGCTATAACGTTATCGGGATCGTAGCCGTGTTATCGATTCTGCTCAATTCGCACGCCTATTTGGAGACGATTTTGTTGATCGGCATTTTGGCGTTTTTAAGTACTGTCGCGCTTTGCAAGTTTCTGGAAAGGGGAGTCGCCATTGAGCGCAGCAAAGGAAATCATTGAAACGATCGTGGTCGTCATGGTCATTATCGGAACGCTAATGAACACGCTCAGCTCGCTCGGCTTTATCCGGCTTCCCGACGTCTACAATCGCTCTCATGCCGCGACAAAAAGCATCACGCTGGGCATCCTGTTTATTTTGCTCGGGACGTTTATTCACTTTCTGTTCGTTGACGATTACTTCAGTGTACGGCTGCTGCTCGGCATCGTATTCGTTTTTCTGACGGCCCCCGTGACCGGGCATTTGATCGTCAGATCCGCCTACCGTTTCGGCGTTAAGCTGTCGGATTCCAGCATCAAGGACGAACTGGCCGAAGACTTGGAGCGGGCGAAGAAGAAGGAAGCTCGGACGGAAGGGACTTAGGCTGGACTGAATTGGGTTGGGAGATTAGAGTAAACGCTGAGGGAGGCCTTGGCGTTTTTTTATTGCATGCCTTTTCGCGTCGGCTCCACATCTACCAATCTTATCCATGGCCTGCCCTATTACTATTCGTTTTCTCAAATATGTTACAATACTCAATAAGTTGAAGGTTAATCGGTTAGAGGAAAACGGAGGGGAAACGTATGACGTTGCGGCTGATTACGGGTCGCTCCGGAAGCGGGAAGACAAGACTGTGCCTGGACGAAATCAGAACCAGGCTGCAGGAGGCTCCGCTCGGAGCGCCGTTGATTCTGCTTGTGCCCGAGCAGGCGACTTTCCAGGCGGAGTATGCGATGGCGACGACGCCGGGGTTAAGCGGGTTTATGAGGATGCAGGTGCTAAGCTTTCGCAGGCTGGCGTTTCGCGTGATGCAGGAGACGGGCGGCTCGGCGGTCGTGCCGATTCACGATAACGGCAAAGCGATGCTTTTACATAAGGTGATGGAGGCAAGAAGAGAAAGTTTAAGATTATTTCGCGGCGGCAAGGGAGAGTCCGGGCTGATCGCCGGTATTAACGAGCTGTTGACGGAGATGAAGCGTTACGGCGTCGACAGCGAGAAGCTGTCCGGATATGCAGAAACCGCGACGCGCGCAACGGGCGGGGCTAAGGAAGGCGCGATGCTTGCGGACAAGCTGCACGATCTGGCGCTGATCTACGGCGATATGGAGCGGGAGCTGTCCGGTCATTGGCTGGACGGAGAAGATATGCTAGGCTGGCTTGCCCGGGGAGCGCATAGCTCCAATTTGCTGTCCGGCGCCGAAATTTGGCTCGACGGCTTTAACGGCTTTACGCCCGGCGAATTCGCGGTAATCGAAGCGCTGCTGGCTAAAGCGGAGCGGGTGAGCGTGGCGCTATGCGTCGACCGTCCTTATGGCGCGGGGGAGAGACCGGATGAGCTGGATCTGTTTCATCTCACGGCGGAGACTTCCGCACAGCTGTGCGAGTTGTCCCAGGCGGCAGGCGTCGCGCTGGAGACTCCGGTGGTGCTGGAGCCTGAAGTCGCCCCCCGTTTCCGCGAAAATGAGATGCTGGCTTTCCTCGAACGGAACTGGGACAACCGGAAACGATGGAGCGGCGATTCGTACCTGTTGCGATCGGAGCATCCGCGCTGCGGCTTGTCTTTGCATGAAGCCGCCAATCGCCGAACGGAAGTCGAGGCGGTCGCGCGCGACATGCTGCGCAGAGTGAGAGAGGAAGGCGCTCGCTGGCGGGAGATGGCCGTTTTCGTGCGCAATCTGAACGATTACGCCGATCTGCTGGAGGCGGCGCTGGACGATTACGGCATACCGCACTTTCTGGACGGCAAAGCGGGCGTCTCGCATCATCCGTTCGTGGAATTTGTGCGCTCGGCGCTTGAATGCGTGACAGGCGGCTGGCGGGCGGAGGCGGTATTCCGCTGCGCGAAAACGGATTTATTGGACACGCCGGAACGCAGGGTGACGCGCGACGAGGTGGACCGGCTGGAAAATTACGCGCTGGCCGCGGGGATCGACGGCTGGCGCTGGCATGCGGAGAAATCGTGGTTTCCGTTGTACGGCGGAGATATCGAGAACGAGTCCGAGCCCGGTTCCGCAGTCGAGCGCGAGATGCAAACGCTGCTGGAAGTTCGCGACGCCTTGCTTAAGCCGCTGCTGGCGTTGGAAAAGCGGCTTAAAGCGGCCTGCTCGGTTCGCGAGCTGTGCGAAGCCGTGTATCTGTTTCTGGAAGAGACGGGGGCGGCGGATCGACTTGAAAGCTGGACGAAGGAGGACGAGCTCGCGGGAAGACCGGATCGGATGGCGGTTCATCGTCCGCTCTGGGACGGCGTCGTGTATTTGCTCGATCAACTGGTCGAGTTGATGGGGGAGCGGCCGCCGGAGCTTGAGCTGTTCGCGGGAATGGTCGATTCCGGGCTGGAGGAGCTGAAGCTGGGTGCTGTGCCGCCGTCCCTTGACGGCGTGCTGATCGGCAGTCCGGAGCGCACGAGATCGGATCGCGTCCGTATCGTTTATTTGCTCGGCGCCAGCGAAGGCGTTCTGCCGATGCGCATTCCCGAGAACGGCCTGATCGCGGAAGAGGAGCGGGACAGGCTGGCGTCGGCGGGACTCAAGCTTGCGCCGGGTGCGCGCCGCAGGCTGCTCGACGAGGAGTTTCTGGCGTATTTGACGCTGACTACGCCGTCTCATCATCTGTGGATCAGCTATCCGATCGCCAACGAGGAAGGCCAGACGCTGCTTCCGTCGCAATGGATCGGCAAGCTGCGCAAGCGGTTCCCCGGCATTCCGGTGCAAGCCGTCGCAGCCGAGCCGCAGTCGGAGCAGCCGGAGAAGGAACAGCTGGCTTATGCGGCTCACCCGGGAAAAGCGATGACGCACCTGCTGAACCGGCTGCGAGGCTGGCGGCAGGGAGAGGCGATGGCGCCGGGCTGGTGGGCGGTCTACGACTGGCTGCTCAGCCGCGACGAATGGCAACCGCGGCTGCGTTCGCTTATCGGCTCCTTGAGCTATACGAACGAAGAGAAGCCGCTTTCGCCGGAGACGAGTCGTCTGCTGTACGGGGACAGGCTGCTGGCCAGCGTATCGCGGATGGAGCGGTTTATCGCTTGCCCGTTCCAGCATTTTGCCGTGCATGGTCTGCGTCTGCAGGAAAGGCGTCTATACCGGGTCGAATCGCCCGACATCGGGCAGCTGTTCCATGCCGCGCTGCGGCAGACGACCGAGAAGCTGTTTGCCGAAGGGCCGGCTGGAATGGATGCGGCCAAGTGGCAGAGCGAGGCGGCCGTCTCGGTGGACAAGCTGCTGCCGCGCGTTCAGTCGCAAATCTTGCTGTCCTCTCACCGACACCAAGTCATGGCGCGCAAGCTGCGAGACATTGTGACGAAGGCGTCTGCAATGCTGGGAGAGCATGCGGCGTTATCTGCTTTTAAGCCGGTGGGGCTGGAGCTGAGCTTCGGACCGGACGGACTTTTGCCCGCGCTTTCGCTGCCGCTGGACGCAACGAGATGGATGGACATCGTCGGGAAGATCGACCGCGTGGATGCGGCCGAATCGTCCGCAGGTCTGCTGCTGCGCATCCTGGACTACAAGTCGAGCGAGACGAAGCTGAAGCTGGACGAGGTGGCGCACGGGCTGTCGCTGCAGATGCTGACGTACCTCGACGTCGTCGTGACGCATGCTCCGCACTGGCTCGGTCGTCCCGCGAAGCCGGCGGGCGTGCTTTATTTTCACGTGCAGAATCCGTTGCTTAATTCAGCGAACGGCCTGTCTCCCGAGGAGGCCAAAAACGCCTTGTTTAAGCAGTATCGGATGCAGGGCTTGCTGCTCGCCGACGGCGAGTCGGTCAAGCTGATGGACGAAACATTGAGCGATTCCAGCAAGTCGGCCGTTGTGCCCGTCGAATTCAAGAAGGACGGCACGTTCTCGGCGCGTTCCCAGGTCGCGAGCGAGAACGAATGGGATGTGCTGCGGAGCTCGGTTCGCTCGCAAATTCGCCGGATCGGCAAACGGATCGCGGACGGGGACGTGGCAATTGCTCCTTACCGGATGGACAAGCGCAGCCCCTGCGCCTTCTGCGACTTTCGCCCCGTATGCCACTTCGACAGCCAGGTCGAGGGCAACGGGTACCACACATTAAGCAAGGCGACCGACCGGGAGCAGCTATGGAGACGGTTGGAGCTTGAAGCAAGGAGGGACGATCCGCTGTGAAGCAATGGCAACGATGGCCGGCCAAGCCGGCGGAAAGTCGCTGGACGGACGAACAGTGGGCGGCGATTGCGGCAGAGGGCTCGCATCTGCTCGTAGCTGCGGCGGCCGGATCGGGCAAAACGGCGGTGCTCGTGGAGAGGATCATTTCGCGGATCGCCGACGAGAGCCGTCCGCTGGATGTGGACGCAATGCTCGTAGCGACATTCACGAAAGCGGCTGCGGCGGAGATGAAGGAGCGGATTCGACATGCGCTCGAGGACGCTCTCGAGAGCAGCCCGGACTCGAAGCATTTGCGCCGTCAGATCGCGCTGCTGCCCCGGGCCTCGGTGACGACGCTGCATTCGTTCTGCCTGGAGGTGGTGGAGCGTTACGCGCCGCTGATCGATCTTGATCCTGGCTTTCGCATGGCGAACGATACCGAGGCGGGACTGCTGCGAATGGATACGCTCGACGAACTGTTCGAGGAGCGTTATGCGGCCGAGGGGAGCGAAGGCGCGCTCGCTTCTCTCGCGGATCGGTTCGGAGGGGAACGCAACGACGAGCCGCTCCACCGGCTCGTACTTGAGCTGCACGAATTCGCGGGCAGCCATCCGTGGCCGGAGCATTGGCTGCGCGCGACGGCCGCGAGCTTCCGTGCAGCGGAGGCGGAGAAGCTGCTGGGCTCGCTCTGGGTCAAAAGCTTGCGCGACGACGCGATGCTGCTGCTCCACGGCACGCTGCAGCTGCTGAGGACCGCGCTGCGCGTCGCGCACGAGCCGGGCGGGCCGGAGCCTTACATTGAGACGCTGTTCGCCGATATCGACGGGCTGGAGCAAGCGGCTGCGGCGTTCGCGTCCGACTCGTGGGAGGCGTGGCAGGCGGCGGCGACCGGCATCCGGTTCGGACGGCTAAAGGCGTGCAAGGGCGACGATTACGATCCGTCGCTGATCGAGCGGGTAAAATCGCTGCGCGAATCGGCGAAGAAAGCGGTCGGCAAGCTGGCCGAGGAGTGGCTTGTCCGTTCGCTGGAGCAGTACGCCGAGGAGTTGCGCGGACTGGCGCCCGAGATGGAAAGCCTGGCCGAGCTGGCGATCCAGTTCGGCGATTGCTATGAGCAGGCGAAGCGGGCGAAGGGGCTGCTGGATTTCGGCGACCTGGAGCATTACGCGCTGCGCATTCTGCGCGACGCTGCCTCGACGCCCGAGCATAGTTCGCCCTCTCTCGCCGCGCTCGGCTTCCGCGACAGATTCGCGGAGATCTATCTTGACGAATACCAGGATACGAACGAGGTTCAAGAGGCGATCGTCTCCTTGATTGCCAGAAGCGATCCCGGCAACGTGTTCATGGTCGGCGACGTCAAGCAGAGCATCTACCGGTTTCGGCTGGCAGAGCCGGGCTTGTTTCTCGAGAAGTATAAAACATATGCGTCATACAGGCCGGAGATGACGGACGCCGGGTGCTTGGAGGGAGAGCCGGGGCTGCGCATCGATCTGGCGCGCAATTTCCGCAGCCGCAGGGAAATTCTAAACGCGGCCAACCATGTTTTTCGGCTCATTATGCAAGAGCCGGTCGGCGAGATGAATTATGACGAACAGGCCGAGCTGAAATATAGCGACGGCTACCCGGAAGCGGTGGAGGGAGAACGGAATCCGTATGCCGTCGAAATGATTTTGCTGGACAGAGCGGCTCCTTCCGCGGAGATAGTGGAGGAAGCGACGCAGCTCGCAGCCGAGGCGGGGGGCTCGCAGGAGGACGCGCAGAATGCGGACGAGAGCGGCTCCGAGGAGCCGGAAGATCTGGAAGCGGCGCAGCTTGAAGCCAGATGCATCGCGGACGAGATTCGCAAGCTGATGGGCACAGGCGGCGAAGAGGGGCAGCGCCCGCCGTTCGCCGTGTACGACGGCAAGGCGAAGCTGCATCGTCCGGTGCAGTATCGGGATATCGTCATTTTGCTGCGGGCTGTCTCCTCGTTGGCCCCAACGATTATCGAGGAGCTGAAGGCGGCGGGCATTCCGGCTTATGCAGACCTGGCGACCGGATATTTCGCGGCGACGGAGGTCGATACGGTGCTGTCGCTGCTTGCCGTTATCGACAATCCGCGTCAGGACATTCCGCTCGCGGGCGTGCTGCGTTCGCCGATCGGCGGCTTAGGGGCCGAAGATTTGGCCCGCATCCGCCTGGCTCGCAGGCGAAGCTCGTTCTGGGAGGCGGCGAACGAAGCGGCCCGGGACGGCGGGGGAGCTGCAGCCACGCTGGCTCCGGACGTTCGCAGCGCCTTGGCGGGTTTTCTGACCAAGCTGGGGGAGTGGCGCGATTTCGCCAGACGGGAGCCGCTGGGCGATCTGCTCTGGATGCTGTACAGGGAAACCGGCTACTACGATTTTGTCGGAGGATTGCCGGGCGGCGGCCAACGGCAGGCCAATCTGCGGGCGCTGGTCGATCGCGCGATCCAGTACGAGCGCTCCTCTCGGTTTCGCGGACTGTTCCGGTTCCTGCGGTTTTTGGGTCGGATGCGCGATACAGGCGCGGACCTGGGTGCGGCCCGGGCGCTCGGGGAGAGCGAGAACGTCGTTAGAATCGTCTCGATTCACCGAAGCAAAGGGCTTGAATTCCCCGTTGTGTTCGCAGCCGGGTTAGGCCGCAATTTCAATCGCAGAGACTTGAACGGAGCGTTCCTCAAGCATAAGAAGCTTGGCTTCGGCCCACGGGTGTTCGAGCGCGATAGCCGAATTACGTATCCGACGCTGCCGCAGCTCGCCATTCGCCGGAAGCTGGCGGCGGAGATGCTGGCGGAGGAAATGCGCGTGCTGTACGTGGCGCTCACCCGGCCGAAGGAGAAGCTGTTTCTGATCGGGACGAGCAAGGACGCGTCCAAGATGTGGGAGCAGTGGACGGAAACCGCCGCGATGGCCGAGGGCGGTCTGCCTCCGCATGCGGTTGCCGCAGCCGGCAAATATTTGGATTGGCTTGGGCCTGCGGCGGTGCTCGCCGCCGAGCGCGCCGATCCGGCGAGCCGCTGGGTATTCCGAGTCGAGCCGTCCGCCGCTTATACGCTGCGCACGTCCGAGGCGAAGGAAGAGGCGCAGGACGATGGGCGTCTATGGAATGCCGTGGCGAACGCGGACCCGGTCGGTGCAGGCGGCACGGAACTGGCCGAACGGGTCGAACGCGTCCTGAATTGGCGTTATTCGCACGAGACTGCGTCGCAAGTCGCGGCGAAGACGTCGATTACGGCGCTTAAGCTCCGCCGGGAAGGGACTGCTCCGCACTCTGTACCGATACGGGCGGCGGCCGAGGAGGAAGTCGTATCCGAGGCGTGGCGGGAACGACTGGCGGAAGAAGAGGCGCTGTCGGCGACCGCGGCCACTTTCCGACTTCGCCGACCGCGGTTTATGTCCGCCAAGCAGCTGACGCCTGCGGAGCGGGGAACGGCTTACCATCTCGTCATGCAGCATTTGCCGCTCGAAGCAGACGTCTCCGCGAAGCGGATCGAAGCGATGCTGGACAAGCTGACGGAGAGGCGGATTTTGTCGGCGGAGCAGAGAGCGGGCATCGAAGCGGCTGCCGTAGCGGCGTTCTGCGGCACGCCGCTGTACGAAAGGATGCGACGGTCCGATCGCGTATGGCGCGAGGTTCCGTTCACTTGCGGACTTGACGCCGCTGCGGTCTATCCGGAAACGCTGGCTCCGGAAGCGGGAGAAACCGTCATTATTCAGGGGGTTGTCGACTGCCTGTTCGAAGAAGAAGAGGGGCTCGTGCTTGTGGATTACAAGACGGATGCATTAAAGGGACTTGACGCCGCGGCTGCCGCGGAGAAGCACCGATTCCAGGTCGAACGCTACGCCGAAGCGGTGAGCGCAATCGCCGGCAGGCCGGTCAAGGAAACTTACGTGTACTTTTTCGATGGAGGGCATGTCGTGCGAGTCAGTTAACGTCGCTGTCAAGCAAGCGGATGTGTCGCCAGCGACGAACGAAGATCAAACAAGCTGCAGGAGGATTGCGTTATGCCGGCCGAAGCCGAAAACAAAATAAAGAGCCGCAGATCGCTCGTTATCGGAGCGATGCTGATTGCGATTGTCGTCTTAATGACATTGGTTATTCTAGGTTACTCGAAATATATGCTGGAAGAGCAGTCGCTCAAAACCGACCGAGGGCAGCGTCTAGCCGAGCGGTACGTCTACGCGCAGCTGTTCGCGGATCGCCTTCGCGACGGCTCTGAAGGGTTTCTCGTAGCGAAGACGGAGGCGGAGAAGGTTCGCGCCGCCAAGGAAATCGCCGAGGCAAGACTGGCGGGGGCGGAGGCGCTGGGCCTGTTTATAGAGGCCGAAAGCTCGGCGTCGGGTCAATCCCGCACTGAAGTATCCGAGGCGATTATGCTTGCGGCCAACGCGGTGATCGGAGGGGAAAGTCCTCTGGCGGCAATCGGCGAGAGCGGCGCCCCGCTGACGGACGCGGAAATTTCCTTTTTGACGAACGTTCGAGACGGAGCGGCAGTTATCGCGGATGCGTTGAACAAATTCCGCTCGCCTTCAGGCGAGGTGGGCTTCCGACAGATGGTGTCGATGGGAGAGTGGAAGCCGCACGCTCTTGAAGCGTCCGTCAAACTGCGCGAGCTTGCATCCGCTTTGAACGGCCAAAACTGACGTCCAAGCCCATTTTGCTTATATTTATGAGCCATTCGCCTATGCGTGCATATGATGTTGGGGAAATAGGCGCCCAAGGAGAGAATGCTCATGGAAAAAACGAAACCGACGCCCCAGCCGACCCCGCAGCCTGCGCCGAAGCCGACGCAGGAGCATGCGGCGAAAGGACAGTACGCGGTCCATATGATGCCTCAGCCGACGGCTAAAAAAGTAACGAAACAGATGTGCCACTCCCACATGCATCGTTACGTCGAGGTGCAGGCCGTTGACGGCTGCTGCTACGACGGCATCGTGGAGCATGTCGACGACGAGTGGCTGTGCCTGGCCGTCCCGGGCTCCGTGGAGCCCATGCGCGGATTTTTCCCCTTCTATCCGCCATTCGGGGGAGGCTTTTATCCGTATCGTCCGCGCAGGTTTAATCGGCTGATTTTGCCGCTAGCGGGCTTGGCGGCGATCTCCCTGCTGCCGTACTATTGGTAAAGGGCAAGTCCGAGCGGCAAGGGGCCTGCGGCGATCGCCGCAGGCCCCTGCCTATTGGACGGCGAGGGGGCGTATGCGGTATGATGGGAGGCATATGCCAACTCGTTAAAGGGGTGCGTCCATTTGTCAGATTGCTTGTTTTGCAAAATCGTCGAAGGAACGATTCCTTCGCGCAAAGTGTACGAAGACGATCTTGTCTGCGCTTTTCACGATATTCAGCCGCAGGCGCCGGTCCATCTGCTTGTCATCCCCAAGAAGCACATCGCCACAATGAATGATTGCGAGCCTGAGGATCAGGCGCTGCTCGGCCATCTGCTATTATCCGCCAAGAAGATCGCCCAAGAGGCGGGACTCGAGGAGTCCGGCTACCGTCTGGTGAACAATTGCGGCCGCGATTCCGGGCAACTGGTATTCCATATTCATTGGCATATTCTCGGCGGCGAGACGCTCGGACCGTTGAACGTGCAGCAATAGCGCCACGCTTATTAGGTTCGTTTTGAGCAAAGGAGAAACTTAACGTCGATCGATTCATATTTATTGCTCGGCTCAAGTTGACACTCCCTTTCCTCATCACATATAATATAGTTTGATAACCGTGTTGGGTCTGTTGCGGAGGGAGGGAAAACAGGTGGCCGAAACAAAAGTACGTAAAAATGAAACAATCGACGCTGCACTCCGCCGCTTCAAGCGTTCCATTGCCAAAGATGGCGTTCTCGCGGAAGTGAAGAAACGTAAGCACTACGAAAAGCCAAGCGTGAAGCGGAAGCTGAAATCCGAAGCTGCGCGCAAACGGAAGTACTAGGAGGAATCCGCACTCATGAATCTTGCGGAACGTTTGAACGATGACATGAAGCAGGCGATGAAGAGCGGGGACAAGTTTCGTCTCCAGACGATTCGCATGATTCGCGCATCGATCAAAAATCAAGAAATCGAGCTGCGCCGGCCGCTTGACGATAACGAGACGCTTAATATATTGAGCCGTGAACTCAAGCAACGACGCGATTCCCAGCTGGACTTTGAAAAAGGCGGCAGGGAAGATCTCGTAAGCAATGTCAGGGCAGAAATTGAGATCATCTCCGAATATCTACCGCGACAGCTTACAGAAGAAGAAATCAAAGCAATCGTTGTACAGACCATGCAAGAAACCGGTGCTTCTTCTAAAGCCGACCTCGGGAAATTGATGGGCGCGCTTATGCCCAAGGTGAAAGGCGTTGCGGACGGCAAAGTCGTTAACGCAATCGTCCAGCAATCTCTGCAATAATCCAGACATGACAGACAGGCACTCCCGCTATGGGGGTGCTTTTTGCGTTACTCTCGGTTAAGCTAAATGTATAAGTCCTTTTCGAAAAGGCACATGCGTAAACGATTTGATTTGGGCAGGAATGAAACGTAACGGATGTCGAATCGTAATAAAGAGCATGTCGGAGTTGTTGCACAGAGGAGGAGGATGGTGAGATGGGCATGACGACATTACGGGATGCTTACAAGCGTTGGACGGCGCGAATCGGACGGTCTGCGCTGGCGCTGCTTGCCCTTATTCCGCTGCTGGGAGTCGCAACCGGCTTGGCCGGCGCTACAAGCGCGGAGCAATCGCCGTCGGCGGGCGCCGTATATGTGATTCCAGTCCAGCAGACCGTACAGAGCGGCTTGGCCGCATTTCTGGATCGAGCGCTTAACGAAGCGGAGGAAGCGAAAGCGTCGCTTGTCGTGCTCGACGTCGATACGCCCGGCGGCCGTCTGGATACGGCCGAGGAGATCGGCAAGCGCATTCGCGAAGCGTCCGTTCCGACGGTCGCGTTCGTTACGGGCAAGGCGGCTTCCGCCGGCGCTTACCTGAGCTTGAACGCCGGAGACATTGCGATGGCTCCGGGCTCGATGATCGGCGCCGCTATGATAGTGGATGGGGCCGGCAATGCGGTAGAAAATCCGAAATATATCTCGGCGTGGAGCGAGGAGATGCGTGCGGCGGCCGAAATCAACGGACGTAATCCGGACATCGCCATCGGGATGGTCGATCCGAATCGGGTCGTCGAAATGAAGGAAATCGGGGAGACGAGCAGGCAAGGACAAATTATTTCGCTGAGTGCGGAAAACGCGCTTAAGGTCGGTTACGCCGACAAGCTGGCAAACACGGTCGAGGAAGTGATCGCATGGAAAGGGCTGTCCGATCGCGCCGTCGTCGAGATTAAGCCTTCGCTTGCGGAGAAGGTGTCGGAGTTTCTGACCTCGCCTGGCATCAGTTTGCTGCTGCTTATTATCGGGCTTGCGGGCATCGTTATCGAACTGCTCGTGCCGGGATTCGGGGCACCCGGCATTACCGGCTTGGTCGCATTCGGGCTATATTTCTTCGGACAATCGATTGCAGGCTTCGCCGGAATGGAATCGCTGGTCGTGTTTCTGCTGGGTATCGGGCTGCTCGTGCTTGAGGTATTCGTCCCGAGCTTCGGAATTTTGGGCATACTCGGTATTATATCGGTCATTGCCGGCATTACGATGGGCGCTTACGATACCCGCAACGCGCTGCGAAGCCTCGGAATCGCGGCTCTAGTGGCGGTGTTCGTCGTCGGTGTTGTCGTGTACATTTTCCGCAAGCGCGGCGTTTGGAACCGATTCATTCTGAAGGAGGAATTGACGTCCGATAGAGGCTTCGTATCCCAGCAACCGCGCGAACACTGGATCGGACAGACCGGAACGACCGTCTCACTGCTGCGGCCGTCGGGAATTGCGGAAATCGGCGGCCAGAGGGTGGATGTCATTACTTCCGGCGAATTTGTCGATCAGGGCAAGGCCGTTCAAGTGACATCGGTGGACGGGACTCGGATCGTCGTAAAGGAAATTCCGGGAAATGCGGCGAATTTAAATAAGGACGTCTGACGGAAGTCTCTTTGCCGAGTTCAATATGCCCGGTTTTCAGCTGTATGCTTTACAAATAAAAAGTCGGAGGTATGTTATGAGCGGCACGGATATTCAGCTTTTTGTCATTATTGCTCTTGTTGTGATCGGGGTATCGGTCTTTATGAGCTTTTTCCCGTTTATGCTGTGGATTTCGGCGCTTGCCGCCGGAGTTCGCATCAGCATCATTACGCTCGTGGCCATGCGGCTGCGGCGCGTCGTACCGAGCCGGATCGTCAATCCGCTGATCAAAGCATCGAAGGCCGGACTCGGTCTGCATATCAATCAATTGGAAAGTCACTACCTGGCGGGGGGCAACGTTGACCGCGTCGTCAACGCGCTGATTGCGGCTCAACGCGCCAATATTCCGCTTGTGTTCGAACGGGCCGCGGCGATCGACCTGGCCGGACGGGACGTGCTGCAAGCGGTGCAGATGAGCGTTAACCCGAAAGTTATTGAAACTCCTGTCGTATCCGCCGTAGCCAAAAACGGGATCGAAGTCAAAGTCCGCGCCAGAGTTACGGTGAGGGCGAATATTGATCGTCTCGTCGGCGGCGCCGGGGAAGAGACTGTGCTTGCTCGTGTTGCGGAGGGGATCGTCAGTACGAACGGCGCGTCGGAATCCCATAAAGACGTGCTTGAACACCCCGACCTGATCTCGAAGACGGTTCTGAGCAAAGGCTTGGATGCGGGAACGGCATTCGAAATTTTGTCCATCGACATCTCCGACGTGGACGTCGGCAAAAATATCGGCGCTCACCTGCAGACCGAGCAGGCCGAAGCCGATAAGCGCATCGCTCAGGCGAAGGCCGAGGAACGCCGCGCAATGGCCGTCGCGCATGAGCAGGAGATGAAGGCTCGCGTCGTCGAGATGCAGGCGAAGGTCGTCGAGGCGGAATCCGAGGTCCCGCTGGCGATGGCGGCTGCGCTGAAGTCCGGTAATCTCGGCGTCATGGATTACATGAACCTGAAAAACATCGAAGCGGATACGCAGATGAGAGGCTCTATCGGCGGTCAGAGCGATTTGCTTGGCGGAGACGGACCGAAGAAGTCGTAATAAGTCCGCGCCAAGCGGGAAGGAGGGAGCGCCTTGGAGCAGCTCGTAACGTTCCTGACCTCTAATATTCAGTTTGTGATCGTCATCGTCGGGATCCTTTACTTTTTGTTTTTCCGCAAGTCATCGCTTGAGAAGCGCGCGCCTAACCGGATGCCGGAATTCAGGGGAGAGGTCCACGGGCAGCCTGAGCGGCCGTCTCGTCCTCGTCCGCTGCCGGCGGAGGTTAGGCCGGATTTGGCTGCCGAACGGCCTCACAACGTCTCCTACGCGCCTCAGGAGTCCTATTCGGAGCCTGCCGGCGACGAACCGCAGGAATTCGTGAGCCCGCCCCTTCGTACAGCTGTGTCGAGGCGAGCGGAAGTCCAAGGAGCAGGCAAGGAAGGCGACTTGAGCAACCGGGATTTGGCCCGTGCGGTGCTCTGGTCGGAAATATTGGGCCGCCCGCGGGCCCGCAAGCCTTATCGGCGTTAACGGCGAAGTCGGCCAAAGGTCGATGCGCAGTCAGGAAGCTACGTGCTTCCGGCGTGCGCATCGGCCTTTTTTTGCGCTTGCGATTTTTGAACGACTTCATAAAGAGGGGCGTTAGCGCATATGTTTACCGTATAGGAGGGAGGACCGCCCAATGATGCGTGTAAGTCGAAAGCTGCGCAAATGGACCGCGACGATTCTCGATCTGCCGCAGGATGTCGCGCTGGACTTGCCGCGCATCACGATGATCGGGGGCCTTCAATTGACGGTGGAAAATCACCGGGGCATCCTTCACTTCTCTCCGGATACGCTCAGACTTGCAATGGACGGCGGGGAAATGGAGATAACGGGCCAAGATTTGGTCATCCGCAATATCAGGGCGGAGGAAGTGTTCGTGGAAGGAAGGATACTGGGCGTTCAACTGCATGTAAAAGGGAAACCGTCAGGCTGAACGTCGGAGAGACAGGCGTTTTGCCGTCTTGCGGCCCGGCCGGAGCGCGATCGGAACGCTCTCCGCCGCGGCGCGCGGGGCGGCGTCCGGTCGCTCGGAACCGGACAAGCTCTATGCGGGGAGGGAGCAATTATGAAGGGGAACTGGGTCGCGTATGCGCGCGGTTACGTATGGGTCAAGCTGATCGGAGAAGGGGCGGAACGATTCGTCAATGCGGCGGCGCAGGAGCGGATCGACCTGTGGAATATTTCGTTTTCGCCTGCCGGAGAGCTGACATGCGGGGTATCGATCCCCGATTTTTTTCGGATGCGTCCGCTGCTTAAGAAGAGCGGCTGCCGCACTCGAATTGTATCCAGGCACGGTCTGCCGTTCAAAATGGCCAGACTGTCGCGCCGTAAGACGTTCGCGGGCGGAATGCTCGCGTTTGTGCTTGCGCTGTTTGTGCTGTCCACATTAATCTGGGACGTGAAGGTGGAAGGAAATTCGGCGATCCCCGAGGAGCAAATTCGTCAGGCGGCGAGAGCGGAGGGCATTTACGGCTATCAATGGTCGTTCAGGCTCGCTAACGCAGCCTCCCTGTCGCAGCGTCTTGCTCTTCGCCTGCCCGAGGCGGCCTGGGTCGGCGTGGACAAGCGCGGAACGTCCATTACGATTACGGTCGTCGAATCGACGAAGCCGGAGGCCAAGGCGCTGGAAGGGCCGCGCCATCTCGTCGCCAAGACGGATGCGGTTATCACCCGCATCGTGGCGGAGAACGGCAGGCCGCAGGTGGAACGCAATGACAGGGTGCGCAAGGGCGACATTCTTATCTCCGGCGTGTTGGGCAACGAGACAAACAGCAAACACGTCGTGTCCAAGGGCAAGGTGATGGGGCTTGTCTGGCACGAATACCGGATTTCCTCCCCGCTGCAGTCGGCGACGAGAAATTTGACCGGCGAATCCACGGAGCGGAGCTACCTGATAATCGGTAACCGCGCTTTGCAGATTTCAGGATACGGCGCGCCTGCCTTCGAGCAATCGCAAATTCGTACAACGATCAAAAAAGCTCAGCTCTGGAACAAGATTTTGCCGTTCGGAACGATGAAGGAGCTTGAGCAGGAAGTCGTCGAAATCGGCAAGAAGCTTACTCCCGTCGAGGCGAAAGAGGTCGGATTGGCGCAAGCGAGAGCGGAATTGCTGGCGAAGGCGGGCAAAGATGCGACAATTAAAGCGGAAAACATTTTGCATGAACAAACCGAGAATGGTAAAGTGATGTTAACCGTTCTTTTTGAGGTGGAACAATCTATCGAGGTCGAACGTCCAATCTCGTAGCGGATAGAGTTTAGGGGGAATGAGTTTTTTTGACTGAACTGAAGCATTCGACGACAATCCCGCTCCAGAACGCGGCGGAGGGGCTGGCTCTGTTCGGCCCGCAGGACAAGTTTTTGCGCTTGATCGAGAAGGAGACCGTGTCGCTGATCCGATCCCGAGACGCGGAGATTTATATTGAAGGTCCCGAGGAAGAGGTCCGTTCCTTGCAGCAGCTGTTCGAGACGCTGATCCAACTCGTACAGAGCGGGCTGCAGCTTAGCGAACGCGACGTTCGCTACGCGCTCGAGCTGTCGCGCGAGATGAAAGCGGACGAGCTGCTCTCGTTGTTCAAGGGTGAGATTACGCATACTTTCCGCGGCAAGCCGATTGTTCCGAAGACGCTGGGACAGCGCCACTATGTGACGACGATCCGCAAGAAGGATATCGTGTTCGGCATCGGTCCCGCCGGTACGGGCAAGACTTATCTCGCCGTTATGTGCGCCATCGCGGCTTTGAAGGAAGGCCGGGTTAAGCGCATACTGCTCACTCGTCCGGCCGTCGAAGCAGGGGAAAATCTCGGATTTCTGCCCGGAGACCTGCAGGAGAAGGTAGACCCGTATCTAAGACCGCTGTACGACGCCCTTAACGACGCGCTCGGCGTCGAAGGAGTGGCCAAGGCGATGGAACGCGGTCAGATCGAAATCGCCCCGCTCGCCTACATGAGAGGGCGCACGCTGGACGATTCGTTCGTCATTTTGGACGAAGCGCAGAACACGACGCCCGAGCAGATGAAGATGTTTCTGACAAGGCTGGGCTTCGGCTCCCGGATGGTAATTACCGGCGACGTGACCCAGATCGATTTGCCGAAAGGCAAAAAGTCCGGGCTGATGGAGGCGGAGCGGATTCTTCGCGCCATCGAGGAGATCGGCATCGTGTATTTCACCGACCAGGACGTCGTCAGGCATGCGCTCGTGCAGAAAATCATATTGGCCTACAACGCGGACAGCGAACAATAAATAACCCTTAAGGGAGGGGAGTGCCGGATGAGTCGAAACAATAGCGGCCAGCCTAGCAATCCGCTTACCTTGTCCGGGGCAGCGGCAGGATGGAAGAACAGCGCGGCGATGCGCTGGCTCCTGCTTCTGCTTTTTGTGTTTTTGTTTTACTTCAGTCTGGCTCCGCGGATCGTTCCGGAGACGTACGACATTACGCTTAATGCCAAGGCGGATAAGGATATCCGCGCGCCGCGCCAAGAGGTTGACGAGAAGGCGACCTTGCAGGCGCAGGAGGATGCGGCGAACGGTGTGCCCGACATGTATTCGATCGTGCAGCTCAAGAACGAGGTGCTCGTGAACGAACTGTTCGCCAGAATCGAAGAACTGAACATGGACGACCAAATTACCGAAGCGGACCGAGTCGACATCTTCCGCCGGGTCATTCCGGAGCGGGTCGACCAGTACGTAGCCAGCTTCGTCATCTCCAGCCGCAATTCGGAGGCGTATTCGGCGGAGCTGCTGGCCGAGATGCAGCGGGTCGTCGCCGCGCAGAAATACGCCATTCCAGAGGAAACCTATTACAAGATCCCGCGCATGTCGCCCGAACAGCTCCAAGAGATGCGCGGGGTAGCCCGCGACGTCGTGCGGAGGCTGACGATCGAGTCGCTCGCGAATGCGGAAACCGGCCGTACGAAGGTAGCCGAGCTCGTGAACGCCAGCTCCCTGTCGCTTAAGACGGAGCGGGAGATCGTACAGGAGCTGGCGCGGCTGGCGATTACGCCGAACAAGTTCTATGACAAGAAGGAAACCGAGACCGCGAGGATGAAAGCGAAGGAGAATACGCCTCAGGTCGTGATCAAGCAAGGAGATATCGTCGTCAAAAAAGGGCAGGTCATTTCGGAGGCGCTCTACGAGAAACTCGACGGAATGGGGCTGCTGCAGGAGCGCAAAAACTATTGGCCGCAGCTCGGCACGCTGCTGCTGTCCGTCATCCTGACGCTCGCATTGTACGTTTACGGCGAGTTAACGTCGGCGTCGACGATTCTGAGGAAGACGAACGCGCACTGGGTTATGCTGCTGCTGATCTTCGCTCTGAATCTTCTGTTCATGCACTTGGTCGCGCTGACGTACAGCGCGGATTGGCCGTTCGTCGGCTACCTGGCGCCGATCGCCATGGGCGGCATGCTCGTCACGCTGCTGCTGGACATGCATCTCGGCTTGGTCAGCTCGCTCCTGTTTACGCTGCTGGCCAGCGTTATTCTCAACGTTGAACAGAAGTTTATGTTTGATTTCCATTATGGTTTCGTAGCCGCCGTCGTTTCCTTTACGGCCGTGCTTGCGATCCATAAGGCGAGTCAGCGCTCGTCGATTCTGAAGGCGGGAATTATGGTCAGCCTGTTCGGCTCGGTCGCGGTGCTGGCGCTTATGCTGGTCAATCCGGAGCCAAGCCGTTCGGACTTGCTGCAATCCGTTATCTTTATGCTCGCGAGCGGACTGCTGACGGCGGTGCTGGTAATCGGGCTGATGCCGTTCTTCGAAGTGACGTTCGGCATTTTGTCCGCGCTGAAGCTGGTCGAGCTGTCCAATCCGAACCACCCGCTGCTGCGCAAGCTGCTGACCGAAACCCCGGGAACCTACCATCACAGCTTGATGGTCGGCAATTTGTCGGAGACGGCCGCCGAGGCGGTCGGAGCGAACGGACTGCTGTGCCGCGTCGGCTCGTTCTACCACGATGTCGGCAAGACGAAGCGACCGCTTTATTTTATCGAAAACCAGAACGCTTCCGGCAATCCGCATGATAAGCTAGACCCGAAGGTGAGCGCCTCGATTATCGTCGCGCATGCCAGGGATGGGGCGGACATGCTGAAGGCCCACAAGCTGCCCAAGCCGATTCGCGACATTGCCGAGCAGCACCACGGCTCTACTTTCTTGAAATATTTTTACTATAAGGCGGTTAAACAAGCGCAGGAGCAGGGGAAGGAAATCGACTTTACCGAGGACGATTACCGCTATCCCGGACCTAAAGCGCAATCGAAGGAGGCGGCGATCGTCGGCATCGCCGACTGCGTGGAAGCCGCCGTTCGTTCGCTCAACCATCCGAAGGTGGAACAAATCGAAGAGATGATCGCCAAAATTATTAAAGATCGGCTGGACGATCATCAATTCAACGAATGCGATCTGACGATGAAGGAGCTCGACAAGATCGCCCAGACGCTTAAGGAAGCGGTCATCGGCATGTTCCATTCTCGGATCGAATATCCGGACGACAAACAGTTGAAGCAGGCGAAGGAAGCTACGGACGACGCCAGAGAAGCAAAGGAGAACTAGAGGATGACTTTAAGTCTGGAATGGCTCGACGAACGCGAAGGCGGGGGCGGAGAGCGCGAAGAGAAATGGATCGATCTGCTGGAGAAGCTGCTGGTCATTGCCGGTCGCAAGGAGGAAGTCGAGCGGGGAATCGTCACGTTGACGCTGACGGACGACGAAGGCATTCGCGAGTTGAATCGCCAATACCGCGGATTGGACAAGCCGACGGACGTGCTCAGCTTCTCGCTGATCGAGGGCGAGCAGGCAGAGATTCGCTACGAGGATGAATACGAGTCCTCCGAGGAAGGGGAAGACGGCTGGGAGGACGAGGAGAAGGCGGGAGATCCGTTCTCGGATCTGCTCGGCGACATCGTCGTCTCCGTTCCGCGAGCGGAAGCGCAGGCCGAAGAGTACGGACACAGCTTCGAGCGCGAACTGGGCTTCCTGTTCGTGCACGGGTTTCTGCATTTGCTCGGTTATGATCACGGCGACGAGGCCGAAGAGAAAGCGATGTTCTCCAAGCAGGAAGAGGTATTGCGGGAAGCGGGCCTCTTGCGATGAGCGGCTGGCGTTCGCGCGAAGCCCGAGCGTTTCGCAGCGCGTGGGCGGGCCTGATCGGGGCATTGCGGGACGAACGTCATATGCGATTTCATGCGGTTGCCGCTACAGTCGTCATTCTGTTGGGGCTCTGGCTGGAAGTCTCGCGTACGGATTGGCTGTGGCTGCTGCTTGCCATAGCCGGCGTCTGGTCGGCGGAGTTGTTCAACACCGCCATTGAACGGACGGTGGATCGAATCTCTACCGAGACGCATCCGCTGGCGCGGGCGGCCAAAGATTCGGCCGCGGGAGCGGTGCTCGTTATGGCCATATTCGCCCTTGCGGTGGGGCTGATCGTGCTTGGACCTCCTCTGTGGCGAATGATTGTTCATGCCTAGCAAATCGCTAGAGGCAATAGCGCGGAAAATAATCGGAGGCTGGACATATGGAACTGGAAAGTGTAGGCGTAACCAAAGAGAGGCTTGTCGAAGAGGCTTCCAAAGCTCGCAGTAAAGCGTATGTGCCGTATTCGCGGTTCGCGGTCGGCGCCGTCGTCGTCGATGCGGACGGCAACCTGCATCACGGCTGCAATGTGGAGAATGCCGCTTACGGGCCGACGAACTGCGCGGAGCGAACCGCTCTGTTCCGGGCGATCGCGGACGGGCGGCAGGCCGGCGAATTCCGGGCCATCGCCGTCATCGGCGACACCGAGCAGCCGATCGCTCCCTGCGGCGTTTGCCGGCAGGTGCTGCTCGAGCTGTGCGAGCCGGATATGCCGGTATTGCTGGCCAACGTGCGCGGAGATACGAGGGTAACGACGGTAGCGGAATTGCTGCCGGGAGCGTTCTCGCCGCGCGATCTGAACAACCGAGAGGCTGTCGAAGGAGAGTAAGAGATGCAGAAGAAAGGCTTCAAATCGGGCTTCGTCGCCATCGTCGGACGTCCGAACGTCGGCAAGTCGACGCTGATGAACCAAGCGATCGGCCAGAAAATCGCGATCATGTCGGATAAGCCGCAGACGACGCGCAACAAAATCCACGGCGTCTATACAACGGACGACATGCAAATTGTTTTCCTCGATACGCCCGGCATCCATAAGCCGAACTCCAAGCTCGGCAACTATATGGTCAAGGCGGCGGAAGGCGCGCTGAACGAAGTGGATGCGATTTTGTTTCTGACCGACGTAACCGAACCGATCGGCGGCGGCGATCGCTACATTATGGAACAACTCAAGAAGGTCACAGATACGCCGGTGTTTCTCGTATTAAACAAAATCGATAAAATTCACCCGGAAGCGATGCTGCCGGTAATCGAAAAATTTCGCAAACAGATGGATTTTACGGAAATCGTACCGGTATCCGCCCTGCAGGGCAACAATGTGAATGCGCTGCTTGAGCAGGTTTCCAAGTATTTGAAGGAAGGCCCGATGTACTATCCGGCCGACCAGATTACCGACCACCCCGAGCAATTTGTCTGCGCCGAGCTCATTCGCGAGAAGTTGCTGCAGCTGACAAGGGAAGAAATTCCGCACTCGATCGCGGTAGAGATCGAAAGCATGAGCGTTGCGGACAACGGACTTGTAAACATTGGGGCCGTCATTTACGTCGAACGGGATTCGCAGAAGGGGATCATTATCGGCAAAAACGGCGGGCTGTTGAAAGAGGTAGGCAAGCTGGCCCGTCTCGATATGGAACGATTGCTCGGATCGAAAATTTTTCTCGAGCTGTGGGTTAAGGTCAACAAAGACTGGCGCAACCGCGAGTCGATCTTAAAGACGCTTGGCTACAGAGAAGATTAAAGCGAGAGTAGAATAACCGCTATAAGGGTTTCGGAGCCACATGCATAAATGTGTCAGGCATACGACGGGGGCTCCCGTGACATCCTAATCCTCGAAGGTGCAGGTCATTTTCGCCCGGAGAGGATGAGGCGCGGTGCGGGATTTCACGTGGCACGTGTTTACGCAAACCGGCGATATCGAAGCTTATCTGCTTTATAAAGAAGTGCACAATCTCGGAGCT
This sequence comes from Cohnella sp. LGH, assembly GCF_017671885.1. NCBI lineage: Bacteria > Bacillati > Bacillota > Bacilli > Caryophanales > Paenibacillaceae > Cohnella > Cohnella sp. LGH. Next base: position 4,155,680 of record NZ_CP072117.1, on the reverse strand, counting down.
TCAGAACCCGGCGCGGGCGCCGGGCTCGAGGAAGGCGAGATCGACGTCGCGAACGAGGAATGAGAGCCGATGCTGTATCGGGCGGAAGGGATAGTCATTCGCAGCACCGATTACGGGGAAGGGAATAAAATCGTCACCCTGCTTACGCCGACTTTCGGCAAGCAGGGCATTGTCGTGCGCGGGGCGAAAAAATTAAAGAGTCGTTACGGCGCGTTGGCGCAGCTATTTACATACGGAGATTATTCGTATTATAAGAACGGTACGCTTGGCACATTGAATAGCGGGGAAATCATCGAATCTTTTCAGGAGCTGAGACAGGGGCTGGAAGGACCTGCCTATGCGGTTTATGCAGCGGAGTTGACCGATCGCGCCATCAACGACGACGAAGCCGCCGCCTACTTGTTCCACCAGTTGAAAGCCTGCCAGACGGCTTTGGTTGAAGGGAAAGATCCGCAAATTGTCGTCAAAGCCTACGAGATGAAGGTGTTTGCCGCGGCGGGCTACGCGCCGATGCTCGACGAATGCGTCAGCTGCGGCAGAACGGATGCGCCGTTTTATTTCAGCGCAGCCGGGGGCGGCGCGCTATGCCGGGCGTGCAAATCGCGAGATCCGGGCGCGCTTGAGCTCCAGGACGGCGTATGGAAACTAATGCGCGTGTTTCTTGCGCTGGACATGCGCAGATTGGGGAGCATCGCGGTTAAGGAAAGCACCAAACAGCAGTTGCAGCTTGCGCTGCGCAGATGGATGGACACCCATCTGAACTTGAATCTGAAATCGCGAGGGTTTCTCGATCAGTTGGAGAAATACGGCGATCTGCTGGGCATGGCTCCAAACCCGGCTCCGGTCGAGAGAAGAGCGGAGCCCCCTTCGGAAGAGGAATCCAAAGAGACGGGAACGCGGGAGGACGGAGCCGTTTGACAGGTCGCTCCACAGTAGTTTAGAATGTTGTCATAGTTTATATTCTCTGCGAAGGAGAGAGTAGCCGAACTTTTTGCGGTCAATGCAGCGAGCCGGGGACGGTGCAAGCCCGGAGACGCAAGTCGGCGAAAGGCACTCTGGAGAGATCGGATTGCAAGAGGAGGGTTTTCCGGCACGATGCGCCACAAGGGCTTTGGCCCCCAGCGTCGACAGGAAACCAAGTAGGGTGGAACCGCGGGAATGTTCAGCTCCCGTCCCTATGTCTGCCGTGGCGGACGTGGGACCGGAGTTTTTTTGCGCTTTTCGCGCCGGGATCCCAGTTCGGCTCGTTCTTGAACAGATCTGTCAAAAGGAGAGAACAAGGATGAATTTTCAGCAAATGACGCTAACGCTGCAGCAATTCTGGGGCGAACAAAACTGTATCGTCGTGCAGCCTTACGACACGGAGAAGGGCGCGGGGACGATGAACCCGATGACGTTCCTGCGGTCGATCGGCCCGGAGCCTTGGAACGTCGCGTACGTCGAGCCGTCCAGGCGTCCTGCCGACGGCCGCTATGGCGAGAACCCTAACCGGCTGTATCAGCATCATCAATTCCAGGTCATTATGAAGCCGTCTCCGGACAACATTCAAGAGCTGTATTTGGAGAGCCTGAAGCGGCTCGGCATAGATCCTCTGCACCACGACATTCGCTTCGTTGAGGATAACTGGGAGGCTCCGACGCTCGGCGCTTGGGGACTAGGCTGGGAAGTGTGGCTGGACGGAATGGAAGTGACCCAGTTTACTTACTTCCAGCAGGTAGGCGGCATCGATTGCCACCCGGTAGCGGTCGAGATCACTTACGGGATGGAACGGCTTGCTTCTTATATTCAAGATAAAGAAAACGTGTTCGATCTAGAGTGGGTCAACGGCGTGACATACGGCGACGTATTTAAGCAGCCCGAGTACGAGCATTCCAAATATACGTTCGAAGTGTCCGACGCTGCGATGCTGTTTCAGCTGTTCTCGACCTATGAGGCCGAAGCGAAGCGCGCGATGGCCGAGAATCTTGTGTTTCCGGCCTATGACTACGTGCTGAAGTGTTCGCATGCGTTTAACCTGTTGGACGCTCGCGGGGCGATCAGCGTTACCGAGCGAACCGGCTACATCACGAGAGTGCGGAATTTGGCCCGTCAGGTCGCGGCCACGTATTTGCAAGAGCGGGAGCGGCTTGAATTCCCGTTGCTGAAGAAAGGAGCGGCGAACAATGGCTAAGGACTTACTGCTGGAGATCGGAATGGAAGAAGTGCCTGCCCGCTTCGTGCGCGCGGCGATGGAGCAATTGCAGGACAAAACGGTCAAATGGCTGACCGACAGCCGGCTTGCCTACAGCGAAGTGAAAGCTTATGCGACGCCTCGTCGCCTGGCTGTGCTCGTAACGGGTTTGGCTGATAAGCAAGAGGATGTCACCGAAGACGTGAAAGGACCGTCCCGCAAAATCGCCTACGACGAGAACGGAGCGTGGAGCAAGCCGGCGCTTGGATTCGCGAGAAGCCAGGGGGCCGATCCTGACTCGCTGTTTATTCGCGATGTTGCCGGAGTAGAGTATGTCTTCGCCACTAAGAGCAGTCTCGGCGTCGAGACGGCTTCGCTGTTGCCCGAAGCGCTGCCGTCGCTCGTAACTTCGCTCACCTTCCCTAAAAATATGAGATGGGGCGATCACGAGCTGCGCTACGTGCGTCCGATCCGCTGGCTCGTCGCGCTTCACGGCGACCGGGTCGTGCCGTTCGAAATCGCCGGAGTCGCTTCCGACAATGTAACGCGTGGCCATCGCTTCCTTGGCAAGGAAGCCGTCGTTGCGGAGCCGTCTTCCTATGTCGAAGTTCTGCGTGCGCAACACGTCATTGTTGACGTCGAGGAGCGCCGCAAAGCAATCCTGACGGGGATCGAAAGCCTGGCGGAAGAACGGGGCTGGACGATCGGCATTAAGGACGACTTGCTCGAAGAGGTGTTGTTCCTCGTCGAGACGCCGTCCGCGTTAGCGGGTTCGTTCGATCCGAGCTTCCTGGACATTCCTCAGGAAGTGCTCATTACGTCAATGCGCGAACATCAGCGCTATTTCCCGGTATTCGACGGAGAAGGACGGCTGCTTCCGCATTTCGTAACGGTGCGTAACGGCGATCGAACATCGATCGACGTCGTGGCCAAAGGCAACGAGAAGGTGCTTAGAGCCCGTTTGTCCGATGCCAAGTTTTTCTATGAAGAAGACAAGAGGCTGGTCATCGCGGATGCGCTGGCCAAGCTTGAAAATATCGTATACCACGAAGAACTCGGCACGGTTGCGGACAAAGTTCGCCGCGTGCGCGCCGTTGCCGATCGCATCGCCGCTCAGCTGCGTCTTGAGCCTTCCGCAGCCAAGGATATCGCTCGGACGGCCGATATTTGCAAATTCGATCTCGTGTCTCAGATGGTGTACGAGTTTCCGGAGCTGCAAGGCATTATGGGCGAAGATTACGCCCGTCTTGCCGGAGAGCGCGAAACCGTCGCTCGGGCGATCAACGAGCATTACTCGCCGCGCAACGCGGGCGACAAGCCGGCTGCTTCGCTCGTCGGCGCGGTCGTCGGCATCGCCGACAAGCTGGATACGATTGCCGGCTGCTTCTCTATCGGCATCATTCCGACCGGCTCTCAGGATCCTTACGCACTGCGCCGCCAGGCGGCCGGCATCGTCAATACGCTGCTGGCGCACGAGCTGGAAATTACGCTCGACGAGCTGTTCCGCATCGCCCTTAGCGTACTCGCAGAGAGAGGGTTGAAGCGCGAAGCTTCCGAGGTCGCCAAGGATATGCAAGAGTTTTTCGTGCTCCGCGTGAAAAACGTGCTCTCCGAGCAAGCGATCCGCTACGACGTCGTCGATGCGGTGCTGGGGGCGGGAGCGGGCGACGTACGCCGCACAGTGCTGCGCGCCAGCGCCCTGCAGGAGGCGACAACCGACGAAGCGAAGGCGGATTTCCGGCCGGCTGTCGAAGCGTTCAACCGCGTTTGCAATTTGGCGGCTAAAGCCGATTCCAAACAAGTGGACGCCAACCTGTTCGCCGACGAGGCGGAAGGCAAGCTGTACGAGGCTTGGCAGGAGGCCCACGGCCAATTGGTGAAGGCGACGGTTGAGGCCGATTTGGCGGGAGCGCTGTCTGCGCTGTCTGCGCTGAGCGGGCCGATTACGACCTTCTTCGATGCGGTTATGGTCATGGCGGAAGACGAAGCGCTACGCCGCAACCGGCTGGCCATATTGTCTCTTGTCGCCGACGATGTGAAACAATTCGCCGATTTCTCCAAATTGGCGGGATAGCCATTAAATGAAGAAGGGGGCTGATCTCGTGTTCCAGAGAAGCGTTACCGCTCACGTCGTGTCCGACTCGGCGGGAGATACGGGCGAATTGGCCGTGAGAGCGGCCGCGGCGCAATTTCACCCGTTGTCCGTCAACATTCGCCGCTCGGCGTTTATCCAGTCGCGGGAAAGCATCGATTCGGTGCTTGCAGCCGCCCAAGCGGATAAAGGCATTGTGCTGTACACGCTAGTCATCCCTTATCTTAGAGATCATATGGTCGAACAGGCCACCCGCATGAAAATTGCGGCGATCGACCTGCTCGGACCGCTGATCGATCATCTGGAACGAGCGCTCGGACACGAGTCCAGACATGAGCCCGGACTCAACCATGTGCTCGACGAAGACTACTTCCGCAAAGTGGAGGCGGTGGAGTTCGCGGTTCGTTACGACGATGCGCGCGACGTGTCCGGCATTCTCAAAGCGGACGTGGTGCTCGTGGGCGTGTCCCGAACCTCGAAGACGCCGTTGTCGATGGTGTTGGCGCACAAAATGTTCAAGGTGGCTAACGTCCCGCTTATTCCTGAGCTCGTCCCGCCGAAGGAGCTTTATCTGGCTTCGCCGAAGAAGGTGATCGGACTGACGATCAATCCGGATTCGTTGAACGCGATCCGCAAGGAGCGGCTAAAGGCGATCGGCTTGCCGGATTCCGCGCCGTATGCAACGTCCGAGCGCATCATGAAGGAGCTGGAACATGCCCGTCAGGTGATGAACAAGATCGGGTGCATCGTTATCGACGTCTCCAACAAAGCGGTCGAAGAAACGGCGAGCATTATCCTCGAGCATTTTCAACGGTAACGTCCGACGCCGAATGGCGGGCATTCGCAGCGAAGAGAACCGCGAGGTTCTCTTTTGCCGATTAAGTCGAATTTTAGAAATGATGTCGAATGTGAAGTTTCTTCGCGCGTATTTGGGAAAGCATAAAAAATACCGGGGCTTTGCAGGATTTTGATTCCCGTTAGCGTATATAATACTACGGCAAACTTTGGCTGAAACGCGTGGTGATGTCGATGATTGTCCCGCCCCGTCGGGTTGTGGTGGACGGCGACGCTTGTCCCGTCAAAGCCGAGATCGCCGTAGCCGTCAGGCAATGCGGCGCGACTGCGCTGCTCGTATCCAGTCATGCGCACGTTCTGAATCCCGAGCCCTCCGTCGAAGTCGTGACGGTTGACGCCGGAAACCAGTCGGCGGATCTGTATATTGCCAATGCGCTAAGGCGCGGAGATATTCTCGTTACCGCCGATTACGGTTTGGCCGCCTTGGGATTGGCCAGAGGCGCCTCCGTATTGACGCCGAGAGGCAAGATGATCCGGGAGTCCGATATCGAAGGACTGTTGGAGCAACGTCATTTCTCTGCTCGTTTGCGCCGTGGAGGCGTGCGCACGAAAGGTCCGAGTCCGTTTACGGCCGAGGATCGCGACCGCTTTCAACAAAAACTGACAGTTCTGCTGAAGGGGATGCAGGAGATTCCCGATATATAGCGAATTGTATTATGTGCTAGAAATCAGGTGGTATCATGAGTTACGGAATGATCCCTCAAGAGGTTATTGACGAAGTGCTGCGCCGTCATGAAATCTCGGAGACGGTGGGCAAGTACGTTCATCTAACCAAGAACGGCAAGTATTTGAAGGGGCTGTGCCCCTTTCATTCCGAGAAGACGCCTTCCTTTACGGTGACGCCGGAGAAGCAAATTTTCCATTGTTACGGCTGCGGGAAAGGCGGCAACGTGATCAAGTTCGTCATGGAGATGGAGGGAGAGTCGTTTCCCGAGGCTGTCAAGCTGCTGGCCGAAGAAGCCGGCATTCCCGTCACCTGGACAAGCTATTCTGCCGAAGACGCCTCTCCGGTGCAGAAAGAGAAGCGGATTCTGCAGGAAGCCCACGACTACAGCGCGAAGCTGTACCATTATCTTCTGCAGAACTTGGAGGTGGCGAAGCCTGCCAAAGCCTACTTGCAGTCGCGCGGCTTGGACGACGCCTTGATCGAGCAATTCGGAATCGGTTACGCTCCGCCGAGATGGGATACGTTGACCCAGGCGCTGGAACGCAAACAATTTCCGGCGAGCGAGATGGAGGCCGGGGGCTTGCTGTCCAAGCGTCAGGACGCCGAGGGGTATGTGGATCGGTTCCGCGATCGGATCATGTTTCCCATTCACGATGTTAGAGGGCAGACGATCGCGTTCGGGGGGCGACTGTTGTCGGACGGGCAGCCGAAGTACTTGAACTCGCCGGAGACGGCGCTGTTCAGCAAGAGCCGCACGCTGTATCGGCTGCACGAAGCGCGTTCAGCCATTCGCAAATCCGGACAGGTCGTTCTGCTGGAAGGATACATGGACGTGATCAAAGCCTGGTCCGCCGGCGTTCGCAACGGAGTGGCCACGATGGGAACCGCTCTGACCGCCGAGCATGCGGCTGTGCTTCGAAGATTCGCGGAGGAAGCGGTCATCTGCTACGACGGCGACGATGCCGGGCAAGCCGCGGCCCGCAAGAGCATTCCGCTGCTGGAAGAAGCCGGATTCCGGGTGCGGGTGTCCCTGCTTCCGAATCGGATGGATCCCGACGAATACGTGACGTCCTACGGGGCGGAAGCGTTCGTCAGAGAGATCATCGAAGGCGCTGTTTCAGCAGTCAAATTTCAGCTTATATATTTGAGGAAATCCCATATACTCCTAGAAGAAGATGGAAGGATTCGGTATTTGCGCGATGCGGTTCGGATCGTAGCCGTCCGGAACTCTCCGATGGAGCGCGAGCTTCTGCTCAAGGAGTTGGCTCAGGAGTTCGGGGTTGCCCTCGATACGCTGAAACAGGAATGCCTGGAGTACAGACAGCGGGAGAAATTGGAAAGCGCAAGGGATATTCCGGCCGGATCGTGGAATAATGTATGGAATGGAAACAACTTCGCATCCAAAACTCCGCCGTTAGGAGCCGCGCACGTGAACGCGGAACGCCAACTGCTCTCCTGGATGATGCAGGACAGAGATGCGGCTCATCTCGTCGAGCAGAAGCTGGGAGATCGTTTTCACGTGGAGGATCATGCGGCCTTGGCAGCTTATTTATATGCTTATTACGCTCAGAACAATGATCCTGACGTTGGCCGATTCGTAACGACGCTGCAGGACGACCGTCTGGAACGAATGGCCAGCGTAATCGCAATGATAGACGTTCCGTACGGCGAACGGGAGCTGGAAGATTGCATTCGAACGATCGGTCGAGCTTCGCAAGACCGGGAGTACGAGCGTTTGACCGAAGAGTTGAAGCGTGCGTCGCGGGAAGGCGATCAAGCGCGGGTACTACAATTGGGTATAGAGATTATCGCCCTGGAAAAGCAGCGCAAGATGTCGTAGCAGCGCGGTTTCCCGGGGAGGAGGGAGTCGGTAATGGCAAACGATCAACACACCGGACTGGAAACGGAATCGACACTGGAGCAGGTCAAAGCCCAGCTTATCGAACAAGGCAAGAAAAAATCTTCCTTGACCTATAAAGACATCATGGAGAAGCTGTCTCCATTCGATCAGGACCCCGAGCAAATCGACGAGTTCTTCGAGCAATTGGCCGATATCGGCATCGAGGTATCCAATGATCATGACGATATGGGACGTCACGGAGGCGACGAGGACGAGCGCGACGAATTTAATTTCGACGACGATCTGAGCTTGCCGCCCGGTATTAAGATCAACGATCCCGTTCGGATGTACTTGAAGGAAATCGGGCGCGTACCGCTGTTAGGAGCGGATGACGAAGTTGAACTCGCCAAGAAAATCGAGATCGGCGGTCCGGACGGAGAAGAAGCGAAGAAGCGGCTGGCTGAGGCCAATCTTCGTCTTGTCGTCAGCATCGCGAAGCGTTATGTCGGGCGGGGAATGCTGTTCCTGGATTTGATTCAAGAGGGAAATATGGGGCTGCTTAAAGCTGTAGAGAAATTCGACTACGATAAAGGCTTTAAGTTCAGTACCTATGCGACCTGGTGGATTCGGCAGGCGATTACCCGGGCGATCGCGGATCAGGCGAGAACGATCCGGATTCCGGTTCACATGGTGGAAACGATCAACAAGCTGATCCGAGTATCCCGTCAACTGCTTCAGGAGCTGGGCCGCGAGCCGACGCCGGAAGAAATTGCCGAGCAGATGGAGCTTAGCGTAGATAAAGTGCGGGAAATTATGAAAATCGCGCAAGAGCCGGTATCTCTGGAAACGCCGATCGGCGAAGAGGACGACTCTCACCTGGGTGATTTCATCGAAGATCAGGAGGCGCTTGCCCCAGCTGACGCCGCCGCTTACGAGCTCCTTAAGGAGCAGTTGGAGGACGTGCTGGATACGTTGACCGAGAGAGAAGAGAACGTGCTGCGTCTGCGCTTCGGATTGGACGACGGACGTACCCGTACGCTGGAAGAGGTCGGCAAGGTGTTCGGCGTTACGCGCGAACGGATTCGCCAGATCGAAGCCAAGGCGCTGCGCAAGCTGCGCCATCCAAGCCGTAGTAAGAGATTGAAGGATTTTCTAGAATAAAGACACAATAAAATTTTTTGCAGAGACCTTGGCCGTTATGGTTGAAGGTCTTTTTGTTCAAACGGTACGAGGAGGCTTGCCGTCATGGCTGCTAATGAGGAAGAGAAACGCAACCTCATCGTGAAGGAAATCGAATCATGGCGCCGAGGCAAGCTGCTGCCGGAGCAGTACTGCGATTTTCTGCTAAATTTGTATTTGGAAGATTTGGACGATCGTCCGCGCGGCATAACCGGCGCTGTTATGAAGAAGATCGGGCAGGCATCGGGCAAAATGTGGTTTCTTTCTTTTGGAATTTTTGCCTTGATTTGCTTCGTCGTACTTCATTTTAGCGTGTTTCCTTTGCTATTGCAAATAGCGATTGCGCTCCTCGCGACGGCAGGATTTGTCTATGCGGGATTGAGGCAGCGTGAAAGCAGACCGGCGCGAGGCTACGCATGTCTCGGAGCGGCAATGGCATTCCTGCTCGGAAGCGGGCTGGCGATCGTTGGCCTGCAGTGGGGCTGGGCAAGCTCCGGTCTGCAATGGTTGCTCGGTCTGCTGGCCGTTATCTGGATCGGGGGCGGCATACGGCTGAGATTGGCTTTGCCGCAGTGGCTGGGATGGATGTCCGCTATCGCCTTATATGCTTTGCTCTTGGCCGAGCATGCGCCTGCTTCATCGGTATTCGAAGTGCAAATTTTCTGGATTCCCGCAGCGCTGCTGTTCTGTTGGTTAAGCTGGTTTTTGCATGTTCGACTGGCCTCGGCCGGCACGGCGATGTTTGCCGCGTCTCTCGTACTGTGGTTTATGCCGGAAATCTACTCGGCTCTGTACGGAGTTCGCCCGGAATGGATTCAAATCGAAATTTTGATTAAAATTTTAATCGCGGGTATTGGGATGTTCCGCCTGCGCAAACAATGGATGGAATGGGTTGCATAGAGAATGACGGAGATTAAAGATACAGGGGCGGAACTAAAGCTGTCCCGCCGCCTGACTGCATTAGCGCAGCGGGTGCCGCAGGGTGCTCGCTTCGCCGACATCGGGACGGATCACGCGCTGCTCCCGGTATATTTGGCATTGGAAGGCCGTATCGGGTTTGCCGTAGCCGGCGATATCAACGCAGGGCCCGTGAATGCGGCTAAGCGGCAGGTGGCGGAAGCGGGGCTGGAGGAAGTCGTTTCCGTTCGCTTGGGCGACGGAATGGCCGTGCTTCGTCCCGGAGAAGTGGATACGGTAGCGATTGCCGGCATGGGCGGCAGTTTGATGGCCCGCATTTTGGAGCAGGCAGGAGAGAGTCTACAAGGCGTGGAGACGCTGGTGCTCTCTCCTCACGTTGCCGAGGACGCGGTCAGACGCTGGTTGACCGCAAACCGGTTTGCGCTGGACGATGAAGCGCTGCTGGAAGAAGACGGAGTCATCTATACGCTGATGCGGGCAAAGCGCGTTTCCTCGCAAGAAGAAGCTCAATCAATCGAGGCTCGGTTGTATGACGAACGTTTGCTAGCACCGTCGCTTGAGCGAATTTCGATGACGTTGCTGTACGAGATGGGGCCCCTTCTGCTGCGCAGCCCAGGCGAAGACTTTTTCCGCAAGTGGGAGCAGGAAATCTCCAAGCGGGAGAGAGTCATTTTACAGCTTAACCATGCGGTTGCTCCCGAAGCTGCCGAGAAGGCGCGGGAATGGGAAGAGGATGTCAGGGAGATCAAGGAGGTGCTTGCATGTTTGCGCGCGGAGAAACGATTGTCCAACTGATGGAGCGGCTGGCTCCCAAGCATTATGCCGTTCCCGACGACAAAATTGGTTTGCAGGTCGGCACGGTCGCAAAGGAAGTCAAGCGCGTGCTTGTGACGCTGGACATAACGCCTGAGGTGGTACGGGAGGCAGCGGAGCTCGGCGCCGAACTCATTATCGCGCACCATGCCGTCATCTACCGTCCGCTTGCGCATCTCCGCACGGATACGCCAGCGGGAGCGCTTGCCGCCAGTCTGCTGCGCAGCGACATTGCGGTCTACATTTCGCATACGAATCTCGATACGACAGAAGGCGGCATTAACGACTGGATGGCCGAAGCTTTGGAGCTTAACGGGCGCGACGTGCTGGAGGAGGTGCATACGGATCGGCTTTACAAGCTGGTCGTGTTTGTGCCGGAAACCCATCATGAGCAGGTGCGCAATGCGATTTTCGCGGCGGGCGGCGGATGGATCGGCAACTACAGTCATTGCAGCTTCAACATTGAAGGGACCGGCACGTTCCTTGCCCGCGAAGGAACCGATCCTTTTGTCGGCAAGCGCGGACAGCTGACGGAAGCGAAGGAAATCCGGCTTGAAACGATCGTGCCGATGAGCGTGCGCAAAAAAGTCGTAGCGGCGATGTTGAAGGCTCATCCGTACGAGGAGGTTGCCTACGATCTGTACAGCAGCGATCTGAAGGGCCGCTCGTTTGGCCTCGGCAGAGTCGGCAAGCTGTCCGAGGCGGAGCCGCTGGATCAGTTCGCCGAGCGCGTGAAGCGGGCGCTGGACGTACCGTTCGTTCGCGTCGTCGGCGACGGGGCGAAGCCGATTCGCAAGGTGGCCGTGCTCGGCGGCTCGGGAGCGAGGTATATTCGCCATGCGATTTTTGCCGGCGCCGATGCGCTCGTAACCGGGGATATCGATTTCCATTCGGCGCAGGACGCTCTGGCGGCGGGGATTGCTATCGTGGATCCCGGCCATCATGCGGAGAAGATTATGAAGCCTAATGTGGCGGCATGGCTGTCCGAGCGACTGAAAGAGGCGGGCTATACTACCGAAGTGTTCGCGTCTCAAGTGGATACGGAGCCTTTCCGGCTCAAATAGATCGTTCTCTCGGAGGGCTGAATGGAGAACGGCTAGCTGTGTTCGTGCAACGCTCGAAAACGTACTGTTTGCCGTTCTCTGCATGTTCGAAGCGGGGGCAGTCCACTTGATTCCACGTTTTTTCTATAAAGCGGTTTTTTCGCTTTATTTCCAGCTGCGGGGCCAAATCGGGGCAAATAAAGCGGATCTCCCGCTTTAAATTCGGAAAATTAGCTTTTTCCGAATTTTAAGACGGGGAATCCGCTCTATTTTTTTCAAAATGACCATTTCCCTGAATTTAAGGCGGTTTTTCCACTTTATCGCTTTTCGTCCAACTGGCGCAAATATAACGGACCTCGACGCTCACAACTTTGGGAAAATTATTACATGTTCGTGAGGGAATATTCGTTGTTGATGGGCTTATATGGCATGGCGTCATTAGGAAGAGCTCAGCTAAGGTGACAACTGGCATAATTCAGGACGTTATCATGATCCGCTGGTGCCATTCATTCTCTTAATCTCGGCAGATGTTGGGCGATGTCCCTCCAAGTAATTTTTTGGCGGACCAACGCAAGCCAATCATTTCCCTTGCGACAGCGGTCGATTCGCGTTATACTCTAGGTTACATGCCGGAAAGGTTGACAGACAATCGCTGGCGGCTTCGCGCCGCGAGAGGAAAGTCCGGGCTCCACAGGGCAGGATGCTGGATAACGTCCAGTCAGCGCGAGCTGAAGGATAGTGCCACAGAAATGGACCGCCGATGGCTGCTTAGGCAGATCAGGCAAGGATGGAACCGTGGTGTAAGAGACCACGAGGGACACTGGCGACTTTGTCCCTGGTAAACCCCATCTGGAGCAAGACCGAGGAGAACGCGGGGGCTTAGCGCCCCAGCCCTTGCCCGGGGTGCGTTCGGGTTGGTCGCTTGAGCCGTACAGCAATGTGCGGCCTAGAAAGATGATTGTCGCTTCAATCCGTGGGAGGATCGCCTTTGCGCGATCCGTTCTGACCACGAGAAGTACAGAACCCGGCTTACGGCAAGCTTTCCGGCTGCAAATAAGCCAAATAAAAAGGCGAGACAGGGCTTTTGAAGTCCTGCACCGCCTTTTTTTGTTTCACACATTATGTTTCAAAATTCCGCATCGGCAGCCCCGCCTGACCGCGAAGTTTCACCAATAGTACCGTCACGCGCGCTTATCGGTTGCGCCCACTCCCGTGCCAAAAATTTGACTAGAGCGGTACAGAATTATGGCAAGTCCGTCTTGCTTCACTTCAATCCGTTTAATCGCTCCAGTTTTTCGCGAACTCGCGAAGGGAAGAGCTGCAGCGAGCCCTCGAAGCCCTGCGCGGATTGCAGGGCGGCCACAACGTCGATCTGACCGAAACCAAATTCGATGTCCCTGCCTGCCGGCCCCAAATCCTTGGCCGTTTTGCGAATCAACTCCATCACTTCTTCATTGCTCATGTCGGGATTGGCCGAACGGACGAGCGAGACGAGCGCGGCCACATGAGGGGACGCCATCGATGTGCCGGACAGAGCTGCGTAGCGGCTTCCGGGATAGGTGCTCGGAATGGAGGAGCCGGGAGCCGCAACATCAATGTAGTCGCCGTAGTTGGAATATTCGGCCCGGCTTTCGTCGGGATCGGTTGCGGCTACGGCGAGTACTTCGGGATAGGCCGCAGGGAAGCCGGGCCGATCCGTATTATCGTTGCCGCTAGCGGCCACAAGCACGACGCCTTTGTCATGGGCATACTTAATCGCGTCATGCAGAAATTCTGCCTGGGCATAGTTGCCCAAGCTCATATTGATGACATGCGCTCCGTTGTCCGTTGCCCAAATGATTCCTTCCGCGACGGAATACGTAGAGCCAGCGCCGGTATCGTCCAGCACTTTGACTGGCATGATTTTCGTATACCAGGTCATCCCGGCTACACCTTCGTTATTGTTGACTTCAGCCGCGATAATGCCCGCTACGTGTGTGCCATGCCCGACATCATCGTTGGGATCGGCGGAAGGGTCGACGATATTGACGCCTTTTACTATTCGCCCCTTCAAGTCGGGATGGTCGGCCTGGACCCCGGTATCCAGCACCGCAACGACGATATCCGGATTGCCCTTGGCTAGTTTCCAGCCCGCCTCCGTGGCGATTTCGGGCAAATTCCATTGGTATTCCGAGTACAGCGTATCGTTGGGGATCAACGCCTCTTCCCCGGCATTATCCTCCGCAGTCTTGACAGTCGCTCCCCTCGTATGAACCTCGTTGGTCAAATACAAATAATGCGGCTCGACAAATACAGGATTCCATTCGCGCTTGAAATAAGCTTTCAGTTCGCCGGTGTCATGCTTTTTGGAACGGAATACATAGATGCTCCTTGTCTGCTTAACGACAGTCAGATCGAGCTCCTTGCGCAGCTGCAGCAACTGCTTCTCCGTCAGCGGCTTACTGAATTTGACGACGACTTCGTCTATGGAGAAATGGCTGGCGTTCCCGTTGTCTTCTCCGTTGCGTACAGTTGTCTCCGCATTCGTACCGGGGACGACCGATTCGATACGATAGCGTCCTTCCGGAGGATACGGGATAAGCCGAAGGTTGCGGCGTTGATGCCGCTCGACCGCTTGGATTACTTCCGCCGAGACGACGGCTACGATGCTGTTTTTCTCCGAATGCTCGCCTATCGCGAAATAGCTTTTTTCCTTGGCCTGAAAAACCGGCGAAGAGAAGCTTCTCGATTTGCGAACGGCCGCTCGTGCTTGGGCCAAATAGGAGGAAGCTTCTTTGATCTCGCCGGCCTTTAGCTTGCCCGCCTTCGCCGCGCCGCCGCGATGTTTCCATTCGGCATATACGATTTCGGGATGTTTTTGCAGAAAAGCGCTCAACTCGCTCTGGTTGTTCGAAGGCGACCCCAGGCGGGACTGCGTCAGAAAAACGCGGAAATCTTTGGCGACCTGCGCTCGCGCAAGCCGTTCGGTCGCTTCCATATCGTTTTTCATCGTCTGCAGTTTATAGGATGCTTCCGCCCGAGCGGGAGGAAGCGCGCTCGGAGGCGGCGCGGAATCGCGGCTTCCGCGATGAGTGAAGGACGGCAACAGCGGGATCGCGAGCAGAACTGCAGCGATGCCGAACGCGATGCCGGCCCAAGCATAACGGCGCATGGCGCACCTCTCCTTTAGGCTCCAAACGAAGGAGCCGGTTATGCTTGTTAGGATGAAGGGATAGCGCCAAAAATATACGGCTTATTTTGCCTTCTGCCAGTACCTTTCGCTGCGGATTTATGGTACGATAATGAAGGTTTTTCGCTCAAATGGAAAGGGGATCTATCCATGCCATCCACCAATCTTAAAGCGCTTGCCGAGTCCAGTCGGGAAAAGCTCAAAGAAGCCATCGATCCGATCGAGCAGTTTTTGAATCATCATGCGCTCGACCAGCTTGCCCAGAAGGACGATCCGGACAGCGTTGCTTTTTATTCCGGCATGTTATCGGATTTGCGTCACCTGCTCGTCTTCTCCGAAGTCGCATACGAGAAGCTTGGAGCCGTGCTGAGAAGACCCAACCTCGACAACGACTTGGCCGAACGGGCTTTGTACGAGGTTTATCATAACGGCGTTAATTCGTTTTTTTATCCGAAAAACGAATGCTATTCCGAAGACGGCCGTTACGCTTATACGGGACAGGATGCGATTCGCTTTCGGACGAAGCCGGTTCGCGCCGCGCGAGACATCATTTTGTCGATCTCCCGGGTTTACGAGGAGCTTCGCGACGATCTGTCTTATTACGAAAGCGATTATTTGACGAATCGCCGGATGCAAGGACAATTGAAATAACAATTTTGGCTGCAACCCCCGCCCCCTTGTCTGTATACCCCGCCTCCGCGGGCGAACAATAGACTTGGGGGTGATTATTTATGCCGAAAGACGTAGCCTGCAGCGTTAGCAATTGTTCATTCTGGAAAGAAGGCAACGCTTGCGGAGCCAGCGAAATTAAGATCGAGGTGGACGCACATTCCGATCGCCGCTGGAACGAGGAGTTTGCCGACGAATTCGAGGGCCATCGCGATCAAGCGGAGGATTCATCTGTCACCTGCTGTCTGACGTTCAAACCGAAGTCGTAAAATAGGTCTTGAGCAGCATGGGCCTCCGTCGGACAGGGACTGGTCGTACACCCGGGATTGTTGTACAATATCAACATCTGAATACAAAAATTGACTACCGGGAGCTAACCGACTTGAACATAACGACGGATCCTCGCCTGCTCAAGCAAATGCTGCTGACGCAATGGACTACGGAAATCAATCCGTTTGTTGGCAAATCCGCCAAGGGCGATACGGAACAAAGCCCGGGCGTATTCGATCTGCTGCTCAATCAATATTCGGCAAGCTCGTTGCAGAGCGACCCTTCCGATTCTTCGATCCTCAATCGACTTGATTCTTCATCCGCTTTATCGGCTTACCCGGTATATTGGGGCGGTGCGCTCGCGAACGTTGAAGGCTCGACTTCTGCATTCGACGAGTTGATCGTCGCCGCCGGACAGAAATATGGCGTGAGTCCGGCTTTGATTAAAGGAGTGATCCAATCGGAATCTTCTTTTAATCCGAGCGCCGTATCGTCGGCCGGAGCCAAAGGGCTCATGCAATTAATGGACGATACGGCAAGAGGGCTTGGCGTAACCGATTCGTTCGATCCGGCACAAAATGTGGACGGTGGAACGAGGTTCCTGTCCTACCTGCTGCGGAAATACGACGGCAATGTCGCTACGGCGCTGGCCGCGTATAACGCGGGGCCGGGGCGCGTAGACAGACTGGGTCTGGAGAACGATCGGGATGTCGAAGCGAATCTGCATTTGCTGCCTGAGGAGACGCAGGGCTATATCCGCAAGGTGTTGAACGCAACCGCCCAGTGGAGTGTCTAGAACGGCGGCTTGATGGAGCGAGACGGGACGGCTGCGGCCGTTGCCCGTCTTTTTAACTTTCCGAATGGAGAATACTTATGAATACTTATTACTTCGATCACTGCGCTTCCTCTCCCATGCCGCAGATGGTGATCGACACGATGAGCGAGCTAATGAAGCTGCATTACGCGAATCCGTCCTCCCTGCATCAATCGGGCGTCGACGCGATGAGGCTAGTGGATAGAGCGCGAGCGGGCGTGGCTGATAAAATGGGGGCAAAGCCGTCGGAGGTGCTGTTTACTTCGGGCGGAACGGAAAGCAACAATTTGGCGATTAAAGGGCTGCTGGGCAGAACGGCCAGATCGGCTAAGCATATCATCGTCTCCTCGATTGAACACGCTTCGGTATACGAGTGCGCCAAGCAACTGGAAGCCGAAGGCGCGGTCGAATTGACGGTGCTTCCCGTCGACTCCTCCGGCCAAGTCGATCCCAGAGATATCGTCGCGGCTATCCGGAAAGAGACCGCGATCGTTAGCGTCATGCATGTGAATAACGAAACGGGGACGATTCAACCGGTCGAAGAAATCGGCCGTCTTCTGCGCGACTATCCGCACGTCCGGTTTCATGTGGACGGCGTGCAGGCGATCGGCAAATTGCCGTTCCGTTGGGAAGGCTCAGGCGTTGATCTGTATACGGGCTCGGCTCACAAGTTCGGCGGCCCCAAAGGCACAGGGTTCTTGCTGGTTCGAGAGGGGATCGAACTCGCTCCTTTGCTGAGCGGAGGCCATCAGGAACGCGGCATGCGCTCGGGAACGCTCAACGTACCGGCAATCGTCGCGATGTCCCAGGCGTTGCGGTTGACGATGGAAAAGCTGGAAATGCGGCGCGCGACGATGTACGGGTTGCGAAGAAGGCTGCTGGACATCGTCTCCGATATCCCCGAGCTTCATGTGAACGGGGTGTCCGAGCTCAACTCGGCTGCGGAGGCTAGGACAGCTCCGCATGTAGTGAATTTGTCTTATCCGGGGATGCGACCGGAGGTGGTCATCCATATGCTTGAACGCGAAGGGGTGTACGTCTCGACTCAATCGGCATGCTCCTCCAAGAGCCTGAAGCCGAGCCGCGTGCTGCTGGCGTTGGGACACGATGCGGGCCGTGCGTCGGGGAGCATAAGGATCAGCTTCGGGGACGAGCATACGATAAAAGATATCGAAGTATTTGGCGCAAAGCTGAAATCGGTCGTGGCCGGTTTGAAGTCGCTGGAGAGGATAGGTAAATGAACTACGAACTGGTGTTGGTGCGATTCGGGGAAATTGTCATTAAGGGGCGCAATCGCAATCGATTCGAGACGATGCTGCTGACGCAAATCAGAATGGCGCTAAAGTCGTTCGACAAGCTCGAATTCGTCAGAAGCTACGCAAGGGTCTATATTCATTTGAACGGAGAGAGCTACGAGCGGGTTGCGGAACGACTGAAGGATATTTTCGGCATCATGAGCTTTAGTCCGGTTATCGGATCCGGGCTCGATCTGGAAGAGATTCGCGACAACTCGCTGCAATTGATCCGCCATTTAAGCGTTTCTCCGCAAACGTTCAAAGTATCGGTCAATCGAGGCTGGAAGCAATATCCTCACAATTCCATCGAAATGAACCACCTTGTGGGCTCCCATGTATTGCGCAATACGCCGGGGTTAAAAGTCGACGTCCGCCGCCCCGAGATCGAACTGAAGGTCGATATCCAGAAGGACATGGCTTACATTTACTGCGAAGTTGTGAAAGGGGCGGGCGGTTTCCCGCTCGGTATGAACGGCAAAGCGATGCTGCTGCTGTCCGGAGGCATCGACAGTCCCGTGGCCGGCTGGATGGCGATGCGCAAGGGACTCAAAATCGAGGCGGTCCATTTCCACAGCTATCCGTTCACGAGCGAGCAGGCCAAGGACAAAGTGGTGACGTTGGCCCAAAGATTGGCGTATTACGGCGGGAAAATCAAGCTGCATCTTGTGCCGTTCACCGAGGTTCAGACCAAGTTGGCGAAATCCGGCCACGATAGTCTGATCATTACCTTGATGCGCCGAAGCATGCTGCGGATCGCCGAACGACTTGCGGAGCAGAACGATGCGCTGGCCATCGTGACGGGCGACAGTCTCGGGCAAGTAGCTAGTCAAACGCTCGGCAGCATGAACGTCATTGGCCGGGCTTGCTCGCTGCCGCTGCTGCGGCCGCTCGTGATGATGGACAAGCAGGACATTATCGAGCATGCCGCGCAAATCGACACCTTCGAAACGTCGATTCTTCCTTTTGAAGACTGCTGCACGCTATTCGTGCCGAAATCTCCCGCGATCAATCCGAATCTGAATATCGTCGAGAAAGTCGAAGCGATGATGGGCAGCGAGCTCGAGCGACTGATCGACGAAGCCGTCCAGGGCACGGAGGTCGTCATTTTGAAAAATGGAGCGGACACCGAGGCCTCCGCCCAGGCGCAGGAGCGCAAAGAGGATGCCTGGTTTTAATGATGTTCAAAAAGCCGAGAATCGCGATTAATGCGATTCCCGGCTTTTTTTGGCAACGAATACGGGCTTGCGTTTGTCGTCTCGCCGTTCGTTCCGGCGGGCTTTAACCGAATTCGTCCACCAGCCGGCGCATAGAACGAGCGCGATCAATACGGAAACGAATGCCCAGTAGATCACAGGATTGCGTTCGAAAAAGACCGCAAAGCGAGTCTCGTGCGCAATCATCTTGGACGCCGTATAAGCGAGCACGCCGGAGCCCAGATAGATAATCCAGGGGAATTTGTCGATCAGCTTAATGAACAGCGTGCTTCCCCATACGACGATCGGGATGCTGATCAGCAGCCCGAGCACGACGAGGAGAAAGTCACCATGCGCCGCGCCGGCGACGGCGATGACGTTGTCCAGTCCCATCGCCGCATCCGCGATCACAATCGTGCGTACCGCCGCCCACAGCGTCGTTCCGGCTTTGACCTCCTGATGCGAATCTTCCTGCACAAGCAGTTTATAAGCGATCCATAGCAGCAGTGCGCCGCCTGCGGCGAGGAGATACGGGATTTTCAACAAACTTACGACAAGCAAGGTGGCTGCGATACGAATCAATACGGCTCCGAGCATTCCCCAGACGACGGCCAGCTTCTGCTTATCCTTCGGCAGGCTTCTGGCCGCTAATCCGATCACGATGGCGTTGTCTCCGGCAAGCAGCAGATCGATGAATACGATCGTCAGCAGGAGAGACCAGAACTCCAGGCTCAGTACATCCCATCCGAAAATGACCATGATCGACTCCCTCCCTTGCGATTTCAAGCAGTTATACGAAGCTTCGGCGACATCGATTCAAAAAAATTACAATTCTAACCCTCTCGGCTTGTACATAAATTGGGCAAGAGGGGGTATACCGGATGAATATGATGGAATCCGCGCTCGTATTTCTAGAAATTGTGATGATCAATCTGCTGCTGAGCGGCGATAACGCCATTGTCATCGCCATGGCGGGGCGCAGGCTGCCGCCCGAGCAGAGACGTCGCGCCGTATGGTGGGGAGCCGCTGCCGCAATTTTTCTGCGCTGCGTGTTGACTCTTGGCGCCATTGCGCTTCTCAATGTCCCGTTTCTGCGGACGGTCGGGGCTGCGCTGCTGCTTATGATCGCCTATCAATTGCTCATGGACAATAAAGACAAATCCGCTCATACGCAGGCTGCCAACTCGCTTGCGGGAGCCGTATGGACGATCGTGGTGGCCGATTTTGTCATGAGCTTGGACAACGTGCTGGCCGTCGCCGCCGTCGCCGACGGAGATACAGCGCTGCTCATTATCGGCATCGTGATGAGTATCCCGATTATTATCTGGGGCAGCTCGTTTATTATGCGTTTGTTGGACAAACTGCCCGGCTTGGTTTATTTGGGAGGCGGGCTGCTCGGCTACACCGCGGCGGAGATGGCAATGGGGGATCCGGGGTGGCATCCTTATCGGCATTTGCTTCCTGCCGATTCGGATAAGCTAATACCGCTAATGGCGGTTGCTTCGCTGCTCATTCTTGCCCTGTTCATGCGAAAGCGGGCGCAGCAGACGAGCTAGCGGCGGATGTACCGAATCTTTAGGGAAAATTTTGCTTTCATAAACTAGTTTTTTTCCCCGACTTCCATTAAACTAAAAGAAAAAGCCGTCATCTCCGTAATCCGGAATGCGAGCTGCAGAGAATGAAGTGGGGGAGCTACCGTGAACAGACAGTCCGCAGCAGTCGGAATCGGAGTCGTGGCTGTTGGGTTAATCATTTTGCTGGGAAAATTAGGTGTGTTCGCGTTTATCGGCTCTGTATTCTGGCCGTTGTTCGTGCTGATTCCGGGCGTATTGCTTCACGTTCTCTATTTCGGCCGGATCGTGCCTTCGATCGCGCTAATCCCGGCGGGCATTCTTACCGTCGTATCCATCGCGTTTATGATCGGCAACTGGTTTGGATGGTGGCGGATGAAATATTTATGGCCGATGTTTCCGCTGGCGATCGCAGTAGGGCTGTATGAATATTACATTTTCGGCTACGATCGTTCCAAGCAGCTATGGCTTGCTTCCATCGGACTGGCCGGCTTGTCGTTGCTGTTCTTCGTGATGTCATTGCTTTGGACATGGGGAATTTATCTCATTGCACTCGCTTTGATCGGCGTTGGAGCGTGGCTCGTCGTGCGTCGTCCCAAAATGTGGTGACGAAAGGCTTTTATTTGCGAGGCTGCAAGAAATAGTTTGGCTTTTTGGTGAACGTAGCGTATAATATAAGGGATGAGGACCAGTGGGCTTCTAGCCGACACTGCGTCAATCGTACCGGAATGGTTATTGACGTCGGCCATGTGTCGACGTTTTGTTTGTGATAAGGAGTACCTCGGAAGCCAAGCCCTCTGGGGACTTGAAGAGTCAAACAGAGACAACAAGGAGTGGAACTATGCATTCAAGAGACAAAATTCGCAACATCGCCATTATCGCCCACGTCGATCATGGCAAAACAACGCTGGTAGACCAATTGCTGCGTCAATCCGGCACTTTCCGCGAGAACGAGCAGCTTCAAGAGCGCGCGATGGATTCCAACGATATCGAGCGCGAACGCGGAATTACGATTTTGGCCAAAAACACGGCGGTTAACTATAAAGACACGTTGATCAATATCGTGGATACGCCTGGACACGCCGATTTTGGCGGCGAAGTCGAACGAATTATGAAGATGGTTGACGGCGTATTGCTTGTCGTCGACGCGTTCGAAGGCTGCATGCCGCAGACGAAGTTTGTTCTGCGCAAAGCGCTGCAGCAAGGTTTGACCCCTGTCGTCGTACTGAATAAGATCGACCGTCCGGCCGCTCGGCCTTCGGAGGTTATCGATGAAGTGCTGGAGCTGTTTATCGAACTGGAAGCTTCCGACGAGCAATTGGACTTCCCTGTCGTGTACGCGTCGGGCTTGAACGGCATCGCCGGCAATACGCCGGACAGCCTGCAGCAGACGATGGAGCCTCTTTACGAGATGATATTGGATCACATTCCGTCTCCGAAAGAAAATCCGGATGAGCCGCTGCAATTTCTCGTGACGCTGCTCGATTACAACGAATATTTGGGTCGGATCGCTATCGGGCGGGTTAACCGCGGACTCATTCGCCAAGGCCAAGTCGTAGCGGTCATCGATCGCGAAGGCGCGGTTAAGCAGGCCCGTATCGAGAAGTTGTTCGGCTTCCAAGGTCTCAAGCGGATCGAAGTGGAAGAGGCGGCAGCGGGCGACATCGTCGCTATCGCCGGTCTGAAAGAGATCAATATCGGCGAGACGATCGCCGATCCTAGCCAGCCCGAGGCGCTGCCTGTGCTTGCTATCGACGAGCCTACGCTGCAGATGACGTTCCTCGTCAACAACAGCCCATTCGTCGGACGCGAAGGCAAGTGGGTGACTTCCCGGAAGCTGCGCGAGCGTCTGTTTAAGGAAATCGAGACGGACGTCAGCTTAAAAGTCGACGAGACGGACAGTCCGGACTCGTTTGTCGTCAGCGGACGCGGCGAGCTGCATCTCGGCATTCTGATCGAGAACATGCGCCGCGAAGGCTTCGAGCTGCAAGTGTCCAAGCCGGAAGTTATTTTGAAGATGATCGACGGCGTGAAGAGCGAGCCGATCGAGCGGTTGCTTATCGACGTTCCCGAAGAAAGCATGGGAGCGGTTATGGAAAGTCTCGGAACGCGCAAAGCGGAAATGGTCAACATGATCAACAACGGCAACGGCCAAGTGCGTCTGGAGTTCCTCATCCCTGCGCGCGGATTGATCGGCTACCGCACGAACTTCCTGACGCTGACTCGCGGCTACGGTGTGATGAACCATGCGTTCGACAGCTACGGTCCGATGGTCGGCGGCCAAGTCGGCGGCAGACATCAAGGCGTTCTGATCGCCAGCGAGACGGGCAAATCGACCATGTACGGTATGTTATCCGTCGAAGACCGCGGCATTCTGTTCCTGGAGCCGGGCGAGGATGTATACGAGGGCATGATCGTAGGCGAGCATACCCGCGATAACGATATTATCGTCAACATCTGTAAGGAGAAGGCGGTCAACAATATCCGCACGGCCAACAAGGAAGATACGGTTAAGCTGAAATCGCCACGCCTGATGTCTCTTGAAGAAGCGCTGGAATATTTGAACGACGACGAGCTGTGCGAGATTACGCCGAAGAGCATTCGTCTCCGCAAGAAGGTTCTAAACAAGAGCGAGCGGGACAGAGCCGAGAAGCATCGTCGCATGGCCGAGGCAGGCGTGTAATCGCCGCAAACGCAACGCAAGGGGGATGTTATCCATGCAAACGTGGTTTCACGATCACCCGATTATTTCTTACTTTCTTATCGTCGCCTGTACGATCTATATTTTCAATACCGTCTTCAGAGTCGGGAAGCTCCCGATTCTGAAGGAAATCCTCGTTCATATCGTGCTGGCGATCGGTTGTCTAGTGCTGCTTCTGCTTCAGTTGGACAAGCTGCCGATCATTCAGTGCATGGCCGTCGCGGTCGGCATGATGATGCTGCTGCGACTGCGCCAGATGTACGACAAGCGTAAAAATTACCGCAAGAACAAGAATGGAGAGGCGCCGCGGGCAGGCTAGTCCGCGGCTGTCTGTTTATCCGGGGTAGCTGCACAGGAGAGGGGAAACCGCCGTGTCTTTGATGGACGCTTTATTTTATTGGCTGCAAATGAAGTGGATTGTCTCGGAACGCCCCGAGGACGATGCCGCCAAGGATACGCTTGCTTTTTTTGCGCAAATTTTGTCGGAGGATCACCGGTTGACGTCGTTCGATGTCAGCTCGATCGACGAAGGCAAAGTGTACATAACCTATACCGGAGGAGCGGATAACGTGTCCTCTCGTACGGTCTGGTTCGACCGAGAATCCGTGGAACAATTGAACCGGGACATGTTCGGAGGAGCCTCGAGCTGCGGAGCGGATTCCAACCTAGAGGACGACGAGGAGGATTAGCTTGAGCCAGAACACATCTTTGCCTTCGCGTTCGAGCAGGCGCACTCCCGCCCCTAAAGCACCGAAGAAGAAGTCCGGAGGCGGCTTCCGCTGGGGCAGATTTATTTTTATTGTACTGAGTCTCGTAATTGTGCTGCTTGCGGGTTATGCCGCTTTTTTATATTTTGGGTCTTATAAGCCGAATTTGGCCAAAATCGCCAAACAGGAAGAGGACGGAAAGCCGGTCGTGTCGATTCCGAAGGAGGAAAGGGCGCAGGTTAAGCCGATCTCCCTCGTACTGCTAGGACTCGATACGCGCAGCGAGACAGGCAGCATGAACACCGACGTTATGATGGTTGCGACATTTAATCCGCTGACGAAGACGGCGACCGTCGTCTCGATTCCGCGGGACAGCGATTTGAACGTAGACGGATACAAGCGGCACAAGGCAAACGGTTATTATGCGGCGTTCTATATGTACGGCAAAAATACCGAGAAGCTGGAAAAGGAAAAGCTGTCGGCTTATGCGAAGGACGAGACCAAGCTGCTGCTGTCGAGGTTTTTCGATATTCCGGTCGATTACACGGCGGTTATCGATTTTCAAGGCTTCGTCGACGTTGTGGATGCGCTCGGAGGCATTACGGTAAACGTCGATCAGAACATGCGCTACGTCGATTCGGTGGACGGAACGGACATCAACCTGACGAAGGGCGAGCAAAAGCTTGACGGGGAGCAGGCGCTGGGCTTTGTTCGTTATCGGCAGTCGAATACGAACAAGGGCTTTAAGCCGACTGCGCAGTCGAGCGACTTCCAGCGCAACGAACGGCAAAATCAGGTGCTGGGCGCGATCGCCGATCGCATGAAGTCGCTCGGGGGCCTCACGAAGGCCGACGATTTGCTGGATGCCGTCGGCAACAATTTGCGAACCGATATTCCCGCGGCGCAGATCGAGAACATCATCGCCACCTATTTCGGCATCAGTCGTTCGAACATTCGTTTTATTCCGCTGACCGGCACTTGGAGAAGCCCCTACGTTTATTTGGACGAGAGCAGGCTTGCGGAAGCGAAGCGGGCATTGATGGAAGAGCTGGACCAAGGCGGTCGGGCGGGATTCGCGAAAGCTTCCGAGTCGCCGGGAAAAGCGGAGGAATAGACGTCGCCCTGACGAAATCCCATTGGAAATGCGCGGATTTATGATATAATGGAGGTAGCACAACCGTTTGGGGGGCTGCGGGTGATCTATGCGAGACCTACTTCCTTAACCGATCGGATCGTTCAACAACACCTTGCGAGCGCACGGCTAGCCCGTGCGTTAGCAGCTATGAAGAAAAGCCCAGTGACGTTCACTGGGCTTTTTTGTCATCGTTGAAGATTCTCGGCCGGGTGAGTCCCGTAATTTTCAGGCTCTCTTGGAGGAACGATGTTGCGCGGAATTTGCGGAACGAGCCTTCCGACGATATCGGCAAGCTCATCCGTGAATCCGGAAATCGGCCGGCCGTTGCGAATGTCCGCACGAATTTCTCGCAATCGCTGTCCCATGTCGATGTCGGCCGTGACAAGCGCGTCAATGCCGTAAGGATCTTTGCGGAAAGCTTCGGCTACCGCATACTTGATCGTTCCGACCTGCGTGCGTTCCATTTTCTCGTCGACATCGATCCCGACGATGGCGTATTTGCCGAAGACGACGCAGTTGGCGTTCTGAACGCCTTCGATGCCGCGGGCGAGCGATTCAAGATGGGCCGCAACTTGCTGCGGATTGCGCGATAATTCGTTGGCCGTCTCGTTAAGCGCCTGAGCGCGGGGTGCGGCTTCGGGACGCGCCGACTTGGTTCCGCAGCCTGCTGAGCCGAGCGTAAGCAAGGCCGCCAGCAGCGCCGCAATCGCCCAAACGATTGATCTATTCCATTTCATAGCTGTTCACCGCCCTATTTGGAGGGATGCCCGGATCGGTCAAGCGGCCGATCGCAGGAAAATGCTTGCTCGTCGTATTGTTCCCTGTCGTTCGATTGCTATGTAAGGAACCGTTTAAGAAAAAGAAATCTATATAAATTGGATAGGAAATAATAATAAGCGCGAATCGGGAGGGGACGCCCATGAGAAAAATTTATGTGTTGGATACGAACGTGCTGCTGCATGATCCGCTCTCTCTATATGCTTTTGACGATAATGAAGTCATTATTCCCTCCGTCGTTCTTGAAGAAATTGATTCGAAGAAAAGGCTGGCGGACGAAATCGGGCGCAACGCCCGAAATATTTCGCGGGAGCTTGACGCCATGAGAGCGCAAGGACCGCTGCACGCAGGGGTTCGGCTGCCGGGCGGCGGCCTGCTGAAAGTGGAAATGAATCATCGCCGGTTCGTGAAGGTTCAGGAATTGTTCGGCGAGATGACGAACGATAACCGGATTCTCGCGGTGGCGTTGAATTATCATATGGAGGAGCAGGAGGAGGAAGAGCCGCGCCCCGTCATTCTAGTCAGCAAAGACGTGCTCGTGCGAGTCAAGGCGGATGTG
The DNA here is from genome assembly GCF_017671885.1 of Cohnella sp. LGH. Classification (NCBI taxonomy): domain Bacteria; kingdom Bacillati; phylum Bacillota; class Bacilli; order Caryophanales; family Paenibacillaceae; genus Cohnella; species Cohnella sp. LGH. Next base: position 4,129,243 of record NZ_CP072117.1, on the reverse strand, counting down.
CTGGGAATCGTCGCGCAGGATTATTTGTCAGACCGGATCGCCGTAGATTCAGACCAGTATACGGGCCATCTTACGCTTGAAGTGCACCCGTCGGTCATCGATGAATTTTATTCAACGCGCTCCTTAAGCATTAAACCGCTGGGACTTAAGACAAAGCTGAACCCGAACGAATTTGTCATTTTACGCGATGAATTCGGAACATCGAAATCGGCGCTGCTTAAGGTGACCTCGGATGGCTTGCGGTTGGAGCCGCTTCATATGAGCAACGATCCGATCTGGGGCATCACGGCCCGCAACGCGCAGCAGCGGATGGCTCTGGAGCTGCTGCTCAGCGACGACATTCCGCTCGTTACGCTGACGGGCCGCGCAGGGACGGGGAAGACGCTTCTAACGCTGGCGGCAGGGCTGTTGAAGGTGGAAGACGAGCACAAGTTCAAGAAGCTGCTGATCGCGCGTCCGGTCGTGCCAATGGGCAAGGATATCGGCTATTTGCCGGGAGAGAAGGAGGAGAAGCTGCGACCCTGGATGCAGCCGATCTACGACAATCTCGAGTTTTTGTTCGACACGAAGAAGGCGGGAGATCTCGATAAAATTCTGATGGGCATGGGAAGCATTCAAGTCGAGGCGCTTACGTACATCCGGGGCCGCTCGATCCCCGGGCAATTCATTATTATCGACGAGGCGCAAAACCTGAGCAAGCACGAAGTCAAAACGATCGTATCTCGCGTCGGAGAAAACAGCAAAATCGTGCTGCTCGGCGATCCAGAGCAGATCGATCATCCCTATTTGGATTCGCAGAGCAACGGATTGACGTATCTCGTAGAGCGCTTCAAGGAGGAAGGAATCAGCGGACACGTCACGCTGGAGAAGGGGGAACGTTCCCGGCTCGCTCAACTGGCTGCCGAAAAGCTGTGAAAATCGAAGAGACTGTTCCCGGCGTATGCTCGGGAGCAGTCTTTTTACGCTTTTTGAATGACCTCTTAAAGCGCTTTCCAAAAAAGGGAGACAGGTCGGATATGTCCTGTTATCATTAAAGCAGCGATGTTAAAACCGATGTTAACGATACGACGAAATAAGGTGAGACTGTGGCGCGTTGGAGGCTTGCTCTTGTATTCCTGGTGCTTGGCACTATGGTCGTATTGCTATCGCCGTGGGCGGACGCTCCTTCGCCGTCCTCGGTTCCGGCAGTCGTTCAGCCAAGCGAAGTAAAGGTAGTCCAGGAGCCGGAGGAAGCGAAAGAGGCTTCAAAGCTGACGATTGAGGTTGCTCTGGAGGAACAGGAGTTTCGCGCTTTAACCAATCTGAACGACGATTTTACGTTCAGGCATCCTGATATTGAGGTCGAATTGCGCCGAATCTCTCCCGAGAGGGCTTACGAGGCTTACTGGCGATCCTCCGAGCTGGAGGAGGCCGCGGACGTTATGCTGTTTCTTAACGAATGGGTCGCAGAGTTCGCTTCGTCCGGCTATCTGCTTCCCGTTGATGCCAAGGCGTTGGGGGAACAGTTCGAGGCGTTGTCCGGTTCGCTTAGATGGAACGAGTATTTGTGGGGCGTACCGCGAGATATGGACCCTTACGTGCTCGTCTGGAACCTGGATCTTCTCCATGCCTGGCTTGGAGCCGAAGCCGACTTTCCCTTGTCGGAAGAACAGTGGACGGCGGCGGCGGAAGCGAGCGCGGCAGCGGGACAGAGAGAAGAAGAGCAGGAAAAAGCGGCTTACGCTTACTGGCTGGCGATCGACGGAGAGGATCCGCTGGCGCTGCTCGCCTGGCTGGAAAGCTATGCGCAGTTAAGGAGCGACGAGCTATGGGAGCAGGGAGCCGGAGCGTGGACGGGAACTGCGCGCGGAGAAGCGATGGGATTGCTGGAAGAGAGGAGAGAGAACGTCCGGTTCGGACGGGATTTCCGCGAAGCGATTGCGGCGCTTCGCGACGGAAATACGCTGGCGGCCGTCATGCCGTATTCGGAGGCGAAGGAGTTCGTTGCTCGACACGATTCGAACGGAGCGGACGGGAAGTTTCGTGCGGCGATCGATCACCACTTCTGGAATTTGCCCTACGTGTGGCCTCGCGGCAGCAGCTTTGTGATTTCGTCGCGGACGGAGGCGGAAGCAGCGGCCAACGTCTGGATCGCGGATATGACGGGGGAGCAGTCTCAAATGCTGCGTATGGAGGAGCTGGACAAGCTGCCGGTGATCAGATCGCTTTACGACGCTGACAGGAGACTGTCCGATCTGCTTCCGGGACGCAAGGGACAGGCCTTCCCGAACAAAGCTCCGCTATTGTACGGTCCGGAAACGGTCGAGACGCTGGAGCGGTTCAGAGATCTGTGGAGCAGATTCTCCGGAGGCGAATTGGGTTTGGAAGGCTGGATGGAAGAGTGGAGAAGGGAGACGGAAGGCTGAGCGAAGTCAGCCTCCTATTCCGAGCTCTACGGTTAGTAGCCCGTCTTCCATCTCTACGCTGCGGGCTTTGACGTATTTGACGAGCTTCTGCGGATAGAAGCCGAGATCGAATTCTCTTTCCAACTCGGCTCTTGTCGTGTCGGGGAGAGCCAGTCCGTTGAAAATGAGCGAATCGACATGGAAACGGATCGCGTTCTCCGGTTCCTCCTCAATCGTATAGCGGCCTTGAATGGTTACCTGTAGACGGCCATTGTCGCCTTCCATCGTCAGTAGGCCGTTGTCGAAGCGGAACGCAAAGTCGTCGAAGCGGCTGTCCTGCGAGCGTAGAAATTCGTTCAGCTGCTGGTCGGACAAAGTCAGCTTCGCCTTCAGACCGCTCGTCTGGAGAATGCCGGGCGTGTCCTTGACGTAGTCGGGAAGCTGGGTCATCGCGCTCGCGAGCGCTTTGAAATGCTGCTTAACCTCGTATAGCCCAACGTTTTTCCAATAGGCCTGAAGCTCTTCCATCAGTCGTCGAATCAATTGCTCGTCTCCGCTGGACGCCAGTTCGCGATCGAGATCGCCGCGCAGCGATTGAATGCGATCTCGCTGAGCGATCAATTGCGACTCGACGGAGACCAAGTCGTCCTTGTTCTTCTGCAGACGTTCGTATCCGACTTTGAGCTCGCGATATTGTTCCGAATAGGCTTTCATCGTCCGATAGTCCGATTGCATAATAAGGTCCATCGTATCCCAGACGCGGATCAGCTTCGGAAGAGAGTTGGCGTTGAGCAGCGCGGACAGCCAGAAATCCTTGTAGCCCACATAGTAGGAGCGCAGAACCCGCCCGGCCTTCTCGCGCTGGACGGCGATGGCGATTTCACGTTCGGCGAGCTGGCGCTCGCTTTGTTCGATGTCGGACTGCGTTTGACTCTTCAATCCGGAGATTCTCTCGATTTCGCGGTTCAGCTCGACGACCGACAAGCTTTTTTCCAGCAGTTTTCTCGTTTCCTCGGGGTAAGGCTCGGCGTTAACGGGGAGCAAGGCTCCTCCTCTGGAGACGCTCAGCAGAAACATCGAAAGCGCGAGAGCTAACGTCAACATTCGGCGCATCGGGTCACTCCTTTCCTGCGGCGTCCGATTCTATGCTATTATAAACTTTCAATACCACTTGGAAAAGGTGCGGATAGAATGGATATGGCCCAAGCTCGGCATCCTTCCTTGCACGCCGCGATCGCAGAGAGCATCGCAGCGGGAGGGAAGAGGGGAATCGGTGCCGACGGAGCGGAGTTGTCCGCCATTCCCTTTCACCATTATATGTCGCTTTGTCTCTATCATCCCGATTTTGGCTATTATCGCTCCGGTTCCTCGAAAGTGGGAAGGGAAGGAGATTTCTATACGAGCGCCTATATCGGAGACGCGATGGGGGACAGTCTGGCTCGCTGGCTGCGGGAAGTCGCCTTTGCCCATTTCGGAACGGGGGAAACGATAGAGGTGCTCGATTGGGGAGGCGGCACAGGCCGGCTTAGCCGACAGCTTATGGATACGTGGACGTCTGCGGAAACCGACTCCTCCTTGGTATTGGAACAAGCTCTGTCGTTCTCGGTGACCGTTATCGATGGGAATCCGTCACATCGGAGCGAGGCTCAGCGGGAGCTGGAGTCTTATGTCCGCGAAGGACGTGCGCGCGTAACGGACGAATCGGAGTGGCAGCGGTTCGTGCCGTCCGACAGGCCGGTCATCGTCGTCGCCAACGAATTGCTCGATGCTTTTCCCGTCCATCGGCTCGTCATGAAGGACGGAGAGCTGCACGAATGGGCAGTTGCATGCGCCGAGGATGGCCGATTTATTCCTTGCCTCATGGAGCCTACCGATACTCGGTTGATCGAATGGCTTCGCGAGGAAGGCGTCGAGCTGCGCGAGAATCAGACCATCGAGATTAATCTCGACGGCGCCGACTGGGCGACTGCGGTTGCAGCACGGTTCAAGCGAGCTCTGTTTGTTTTTATCGACTACGGCGATGAAACGACGGAGTTGACCGGAACGCACCGGATGGACGGAACGCTGCTCTGCTATCGGGAGCATAGGGCGAATAACGATCCGTATGCTTGGCCGGGACAGCAGGATATCACCGCGCATGTGAATTTCAGTCATATTCGCCGTAGCATGGAACGACATGGGGCGAAGGAAATTTGGTACGGCACGCAAAAGCGGTTTCTCGTCGAGGCGGGCATTATGGAGCGTTTGATCGCGCACAGCTATTCCGATCCGTTTCATCCGATTGTACGCCGTAACCGCGCGATTCGACAGCTGCTGCTGTCGGATGGGATGAGCGAGCTTTTCAAGGTGCAAATATTCGCAAAGCCATCCAAATGACGGAAAAACGCCTTCAGCATCCTGGACGCTGAAGGCGTTTTTACTGTTGTCACTCGATGTTCGGTATGTATCCGGCTTCGCAGCTTACACGGGAATGCCCATCTCGAAGACGGACCAATAGGTGAATCCGAGAAAAGCCAGAACCATGTAGCCCCAGAATACGAGAAGATACGTCCGCTCGGTAAAGTTCAAATAGCCGATCAGAAAGAAGACGGCCGTTTGGATAAAGAACAGCAGGGCGAACTCATACATGTCTCCCGCAAACGCCATCAGGGCAATCGCCAGCGTCCAGAAACCGAGGACCCTAAACATTCGTGCCATTGTGAATACCCCTCTCATACGCGCAAAGACGATTTCTAAAGCATATTATAACGGCTTCGCATAGGCGTGTAAACCCAACAAGTCGTGACGAATCGGCAAACTTTTCAGCGTTCCCTTAACGTTCCCCGGTTTAACTAAGGTTATGCGCAGCTTCGCAACGGCTCTCTTTTGCGTTTTTGCAAGGTATAGTGACAGAAAAAGTGGATATAAATAGGAGTATCCGATAGATTCTATGAATTCTACTACGGGCATAGAAATGAAGAAAGCGGCAAAATATATGCGATGCTTAAGGAGGGAAGGGCAACATGACGGCTGCGAGACAAGACGCATGGAGTCCCGATGACGACCTGATATTGGCGGAGGTTACGCTGCGCCATATTCGCGAGGGCAGTACGCAACTGTCCGCTTTCGAGGAAGTGGGGCAACGAATCGCCCGTACTTCCGCGGCTTGCGGGTTTCGTTGGAACAGCTGCGTGCGCAAAAGATACAACGAAGCGATCGGACTAGCCAAGCAACAGCGCCAGAAACGGAATTATCTCAAAAAGCAGGGGATTTCGCTTTCCGGATCTGAAAGGCTTAACGTGGATGAAGGTGAAAGCGGCAAGCAAGAGCTGCTATCGGCGGAATCGCTGTCGCTTGAATCGATCATTCGTTATTTGCGCCAATGGAAGAATACCGTTCAGGAGATGAGCAAGCAAATTCGCCATCTCGAGAAGGAGCTCAAGGAGAAGGAAGAAAGAATCGCCGGCTTGAGCGAGACGAACGAACGGCTATCGAAGGAAGTCAACGAGGTGCAAACGGACTATCAGGTCGTCAACGACGATTACAAAGCGCTGATCCGCATTATGGACAGGGCGCGCAAGCTGGCCTTTCTGACAGAAGAGGCCGAAGAGGAACGGGCAAAGTTCAAGATGGACGCCAACGGAAATCTCGAACGAATCGAATAGGCAGTATGCGATCGAACCCGCAGGGCTATCCCTGCGGGTTTTGCTTTGGTATCTTTAAGAGAATATATTCATTTGGTTATAGGGACGCGCGGGACAAGCGGGGACGGAGCGAGAAGATGGACGAAAAAACGGTTGTGCTGGGCGGAGGTTCGCTAGGGCTGCTGCTTGCCGGAAAACTGTATGCTGCGGGGCGCGAATGCGTCGTATGGACGAGAACGCGGGAACAGGCGGAGCGGCTGAATGCTGAGGGCTTGGCGCTAGAAGAGACGGGCGGCGGGGAAAGGTTGCTGCCTGCCTTCGCGTGCGCTTGGGAGAACGCCGAGCCGATAGACGGCATCGTGCTTTTGGCGGTTAAGCAGACGGCTCTTGCGGAGAGGTTTTTGGCGCGTCTATTCGAGCTTGTAGCGCCTGGCGGTACGGTCGTTGCGTTCCAGAACGGGATCGGTCACATCGAAGCGCTGCGGGACGCGCTGCCGGACAGGGAAATCGTCGCGGCGGTGACGACCGAAGGCGCTCTGAGAGTAAACGGAGCGCGCGTACGGCATACCGGAAGCGGAGATATCCGTCTGGGCGACGACGGGCATACTCGACGGGAGCGGCTGCAAGCTGTCGAACGAATGCTGACGGAGGGAGGATTTTCCGTTTTTCTGTCGAAACAGTTGAATAACGAAATGATGCGCAAGCTGCTGATCAATGCGGTCATCAATCCGCTTACGGCGATTCTGCGCATCCCGAACGGCGAAATTGCGAATTCGCCGGATCGGCTTGAACTGGCGCGGGCTTTGTTTCGGGAGACGCACGATGTGCTCGGCGCTTACGGCCTCGAAGGGGAGGCCGCCGATCTGTGGAACGCGATTTTGCGAGTTGGCGAAGCGACGGCCGGCAATCGCTCTTCCATGCTCCAGGACGTTGAGGCGGGCAGGGAAACCGAGGTTGAAGCGATCAACGGGATGATCGTACGCATGGCGATCGGGAAAGGTTTGGACGCGCCATGGAATCGTATGGCGACGGCGCTTGTCAAAGCGCTGAAATGAACTACGATACGAGGTGACGTATGGGCTCCATCTGGAACGCACTTGTCCAATCATATGCTTTTTTGGCTACGGTGCCGATTATTCCGTTTATACTCGTTTACGTCATCATGACGATCAGGGGCAACGACAAGAAGAGCGCGATCCAATTGTCGATGGACGTTACGACGGCGTTTCTGTTCGGTTGCGTCGCGTCTCTGCTGAACGATCGGCTGGGGACGAGCTTCGGACCGTTTTTTCTGCTTCTCGTCATGTTGGTCGGCGGCGGTTTGATCGGCAACGCGCAGAACAGGGCCCGGGGCAAGGTCGATCCGCGGAAGCTGCTGCGGGCGGTCTGGAGACTGAGCTTTTTCGGCCTGTCCGTGCTTTATATCATCTTGATGCTGCTAGCGATTGTTTTTCCGATTGCGTCGGATTGAGGCACGGCTGTGCGTCAGCCCGAACGCGAGAAGGATGCAGGGCGTATATATGATCTAGCGCGAACGTCGCCTTCGTTTGACGCAAATCTTTTGACGATCCGACTGCTGTTGTGTACAATCGATTTTGGATAGCACAACGACAGATCGGGGGGAAAGTTCCCTTTGAATATTACATCTTATACGGATTCTAATCGTTCGTCATTGGCAGAGCGTTATAGATTGGGAGATTTGCAAGTGTTGGAGCTGCTCGGCAGCCATCCTGCGGAGGAGCGTTCGTGGGAGAGCCGGGCGGCCTACCTGGACGATACGACCGACAAGCGGGCCGAGCTCCGGCGAGTGGCCGAAGCGATTCAAGCTTATCACAGTCAGCTTCCGAGCTGCGCAGAGACGGAGAAGTCGCTGGATAAGCTGCGCGAAGGCGCGCTGGTCGTTGTCGGAGGCCAGCAGGCAGGCCTGTTCGGCGGCTCGCTCCTGATTTATTACAAGGCGCTGTCCGTCATTCAAGCGGCGCGGGATGCGGAGCGCAGATTGTCGCGGCCGGTCGTACCTGTGTTCTGGATCGCCGGAGAGGATCACGATTTCGACGAGGCGAACCATGTGAACGTGCAGTCCCCCGGCGGAGAGGCAAGGCGCATTCGTATCGAGCGTCCGGAAGGACCGCGACTTGCGGTCAGCCGGACGCCTTTGTCGGGGGAGATGTGGTCCGCGGCGCTTCAAGAACTGGCCGCCCAGCTGCCGGACTCGGAGTTTAAGCCCCAAGTGTTGGAGCGGCTGCAGAGCCATGTGTCGGACGCCCCGTCGCTAAGCCTCGCTTTCGCGCGGCTGCTGGCGGACTGGTTCGGCAAGCAGGGACTGCTGCTGCTGGATGCCGACGATCCGAATCTTCGCGCGCTTGAAGGACCGATGTTCCGCGAACTGATCGCTCGCAGCGACGACCTCGAGACGGCGCTTAAGGCCGGAGAGGGGCGGGTGCTGGAGCAAGGCTTTAAGCTGCAGGCGGAGACCGCTCCGGGCAGCGCGAACTTATTTCTTCATCATGAGCAGGGCAGGCTGCTGCTTCATAAAGACGAAGGCCGTTTCATCGATCGCCGAGGAATTGTCTCCCATTCTCGCGAAGAGATGTTGGAGCTTACCGATCGACGCCCCGATCTGCTGAGCACGAACGCGCTCACCCGCCCGCTTATGCAGGATTATTTGCTCCCGGTGCTGGCGACTGTGCTGGGACCGGCGGAAATCGCCTACTGGGCCATTCTGGGGCCCTCGTTCCGAGAATTTGGCATGAAGATGCCGATCGTGCTGCCCCGTCAATCGTTTACCTATATCGAGCCGACGGTGGCGGGCTTATTGGACAAATATTCGCTTACCGTCAAGCAAGCGATCGAGGACTGGGAGACGCTGCGCGCCGAATGGCTGGGCAAGCAGGACGAATGGAAGCTGGATGAACAGTTCCGCCAGGTCAAGGAGCAGTTTCTTGTCCTGTACGAGCCGATTATGAAGACGGTATCCGGGCTGCAGCCGGGACTTACTCGGCTTGCGGACGGCAATCGAGACCGCATTCTGGAGCAGATCTCGTATCTGGAAGCAAGATCCGCCGACGCCATCGCCAAGCGGCACGAATCGTCGCTGCGGCAATGGGACCGGATCAGGCAATCGCTCTCCCCGCTCGCGAAACCGCAGGAGAGGGTTTACGGGACGGTTCATTTCTGGAACCGCTACGGTCCAAGCTGGCTTTCCCTATGGCACGACGTTCCCTTCGAAGCGATCGGCGGCCACCGTCTCGTAGACGGTTTGCAAAACGTATAATTAACAGAACGATGGAGGAATTTGGCCTATGAAAACCGCTTTGAAAAGCATTGTGCGCGATCCTTCGCTCGCGCCGGAAGGCAAGCTTAAGATCGACTGGGTGCAGGCGCATATGCCGGTATTAAACCGGATTCGCGAGGAGTTCGAGCGCGATCAGCCGTTTAAGGGGCTGCGCGTCGCGATCTCCCTTCATCTTGAAGCGAAGACGGCTTATCTCGCTAAAGTCGTGCAAGCGGGAGGCGCGGAAGTCGTGATTACCGGCAGCAATCCGCTGTCTACGCAGGACGACGTATGCGCGGCGCTCGTCGAGGACGGTATCGCGGTATATGCCAAATACAATCCCGATCCGCAGGAATATAAAGATTTGATGGTCAAGACGCTGGAGACGAAGCCAGACCTCATTATCGACGACGGCGGCGATCTCGTATCGATCCTTCATTCGGAGCGTCAGGACCTGCTCGCGCAAGTTCGCGGCGGGGCGGAGGAGACGACGACCGGCATTTTGCGCCTGAAGGCGATGGAAAAGGACGGCTCGCTTAAGTTTCCGATGGTCGCCGTTAACGACGCATATTGCAAATATTTGTTCGATAACCGTTACGGCACGGGACAGTCGGTATGGGACGGCATCAACCGGACGACCAACCTGGTCGTCGCCGGCAAGACGGTCGTCGTCAACGGCTACGGCTGGTGCGGCAAAGGCGTGGCGATGCGGGCGAAAGGTCTCGGAGCGAACGTAGTCGTTACCGAGGTCGATGCGATTCGCGCGGTTGAAGCTTACATGGACGGCTTTGCGGTCATGTCGATGGCCGATGCGGCCAAGGTCGGCGATTTCTTCGTAACGGTGACGGGCAACAAGGACGTCATTCGCGGCGATCATATCGCGAACATGAAGGATGGCGCGATTTTGTCCAATGCGGGCCACTTTGACATTGAAGTTAATTTGGTGGAGCTGGCCGAGCTGTCGGTATCCAAACGCATCGTACGCCGCAACATCGAGGAGTACACGCTTAAGGACGGGCGCAAAATTTACGTGCTTGCCGAAGGACGCTTAGTCAATCTGGCGGCAGGCGACGGACATCCTGCGGAAATTATGGATATGACGTTCGCGCTGCAGGCGATGGCTTTGCGCTATGTAAACGAGAATTACGAGAATATCGGCAGTCAGGTCATCAACGTGCCGTACGAGCTGGACGAACGAGTCGCTCGCACGAAGCTGGAATCGCTCGGCATCGGCATCGACACGCTGTCCGAAGAGCAAAAGGCATATTTGGAGAGCTGGACCGCTCACTAATTCGAGGTCGAAGAGGCTGCCCCATAAGTAAAAAAAGTCGTACAAAAAGATAATCGATAGAGAATGCTATCGTGCATATCTCTCCTTCCGATGCTATACGATCCTGGAACCTGAATGGGTAATCCCGTTAAGGGGTGATTTCAGGACCGTATGAGGTATTCCAGGAGATATATGCACTTTTTTCTTGATCGATTATCTTGTACGACCTTACTTATGGGACAGCCTCTTTTTAATTTTGCGGGTTTCGCGGCAACATTTTCCTTTTTGTTCACGTCTATCCATTATCCAGACAAACAAAAAGGGGAGATTTGAATGAAGGGGAATCGGATTGGCGTGTGGAGCAAAGGACTACTGCTGGTCATGGCTGCGCTGCTGCTGGCAGCGGGACTTGCCGCGTGCAGCAGCTCGTCGAAGGACTCGGTGAGCAAGTCTAAGATGTCTACCGCGGATCAATCCGCAGCCGCGCCTGAAATGGAATCGCTGACCATGTCGAAAGAGGCTGCCCCCGCAGCCGCGCCTTCGGCTGCCGTTCAGACAACTTCAGCATCGCAGGCCGGAAGCGGGGGGGCTTCGTCTTACTCCGGGGGAGGCATCGGTCCGATTGCGGACGCCAATGCGGGCTATGATCGCAAAGTCATCTATCGTGCGGAATTGGTCATGAAGGTAAAGGAGTTCCGAGCGGCAGAGGAACAACTGATGAATCAAATTCATCTGAGCGGCGCGTATGTGCTGCAATTTTCCGATAGTCGCAATGCGAACGAGGTTGGAGCGAATTTTGTGATCAAGGTGCCTTCAACGGGTTTTTCTTCATTTCTGGAGAAGATGCAGCAGATCGACAATTTGAAGTTCGAGCGCGAAGTGCAGGGCAGCGACGTCACCGAGGAGTTCGTCGATCTCGAAGCCAGGCTGAAGACGCAGCAGACGCTGGAAGCTCGTTATCTCGACTTTATGAATAAGGCGACGAAAACCGACGACCTGGTCAAGTTTGCGAACCCGTTGGCGCAGGTGCAGGAGACGATCGAGCAGATCAAGGGGCGGATGCGCTATCTCGATCAGAACGTCGCCTTCTCGACGGTGAACCTGCGGTTGTATCAGTCGGATACGGAGGAGATCCGGAAGGAAGAGAAGAAGGAGAAGGACTTCGAGGATCGGATTTCGGATGCGCTAAGCGGCAGCGCAAACGTGCTTAGGCAGTTCGGCGAAGGGCTGCTAGTCGTGCTGGCGGCGATGCTGCCTGTGCTCATCGTTGTTGCCGTTCTAGGGATTCCGACGTATTATATTGTCCGCAAGCGCGGCGCGGCGCGACGCAAAGCCTCCCTGGAGAAACGCAAGGCCTGGAATCGAGAGCGCCAGGAGAGCGGCGAAGCTATGGAGTCTGACGAGGAGGCCGCTTCAGAGAACGGAACCGCGACGGAAACGAATGATGCAAGCTCGCAAGACGAGAATCGTTAATCTCGTAAAATATTTTTTATTAAAATCCTGCCTTCAAGGCAGGATTTTTATTTTGAGACGCGAATAATCATTCAGAGTGGTTTAAAGTGGTGGAAAGTAGCACGAAGTGGTGGAGAATGGGGGAGGTGTGGAGAGCTTATGTTTTTAGGGGAATTTCAGCATACGATTGACGACAAGGGAAGAATCATTATCCCGGCGAAATTCCGCGAAGCTCTCGGCACCGACTTTATCGTTACCCGCGGACTGGACAACTGTCTGTTCGTCTACCCCCGCGAAGAATGGACGCAGCTTGAAGAGAAAATCAAGACTCTGCCTTCTATGGCGGCCAATGCGCGTGCGTTTTCCCGTCTTCTGTTCTCAGGCGCTTCGGAATGCGAATTGGACAAACAGGGCAGGGTAAACGTACCGAATCATTTGCGAGAATATGCCAAGCTGGACAAGGATTGCACTGTAATTGGCGTATCCAGTCGCGTGGAAATTTGGGATAAGTCGGCGTGGGAGGAATATTCCCGCCAATCCGCCGAATCGTTTAACGAGATTGCGGAGAAGCTGGTCGATTTCGATTTTAACTTTTAGACTTCCATCGTTTACAACCTCTTTAACCATACATAAACAAGAAAGACGGTTCCCATGCAGGGCGCCGGGAGGCAGCAGCTATGTTTCACCATGTAACCGTATTGAAGGAACAATCCGTCGAGGCGCTGAAGGTGCGTCCGGACGGCATCTATGTCGATTGTACGCTCGGCGGCGCCGGGCATAGCGGGCTGATCGCTTCGCAGCTCGGTCCGCAAGGCCGACTGATCGCGTTCGACCAGGACGAAGCCGCCCTGGCTAACGCGCGGTTAAAGCTGGCCTCATACGGAGAAGTCGTAACATTGGTGAAGAGCAACTTCCGGCACCTGAAGACGGAGCTGAAGCGCGCCGGAGTTCCCGAACGGGACGGCGTGCCGCAGGTCGACGGCATCTTGTTCGATCTGGGCGTATCCAGCCCGCAGCTCGACGAAGCCGATCGCGGCTTCAGCTACAATCATGACGCTGAACTGGACATGCGCATGGATCGGGAACAGCCGTTAACGGCCAGAGAGATCGTTAACGAGTGGGACGAACGCGATATTGCCGATATTCTCAGAGATTACGGAGAGGAGAAGTTCGCCCGCAAAATTGCGGCCAACCTCGTTAAGCTCAGGGAGAAGTCGCCGATTGAGACGACGGGCCAGCTCGCGGAGATTGTCAAGAATTCGATTCCCGCAGCGACGCGCCGTACGGGACCTCATCCTGCCAAACGCTCGTTTCAGGCGCTGCGAATCGCGGTGAACGACGAGTTGGGCGCTTTCGAGGAGGCGTTGGCGCAATCGATCGATTGCCTCGCTCCCGGAGGACGCATCGCGGTCATCACCTTCCACTCGCTTGAGGACCGTATCTGCAAGTTGGCATTCACCAAGGAGGTCGCCAGCTGCAGTTGCCCGCCCGATTTCCCGATATGCGTCTGCGGAGGAGGCGACGGGCGGCTCAGACTGACGCCGCGCAAGCCGATCCTGCCTTCGCAGGAAGAGCTCGAAGCGAATCCGCGAGCCCGTTCTTCCAAACTAAGAGTCGCTGAAAAGCTCGGATAACCGGGCTTAATATATACATCATTTATTTTTTTAGAGATTATTCTGAGAGGGGCACCGAAACCATATGGCTTACTACGGCAACTTGGCGCTTCGTCCGGAGCGCGTAGAAGAACAGAAGGTTAAGCAAAGTCCACGCACCCAGATTCCTCCCGGAAGATCTCCCCGTCGCCGTCAATTGCCGATCAGAGAGAAGTTGCTCTATCTGTTTACGGTTGCGGCGGTCGCATTCGTCGCGGGATGGATCATTTTCCGTTATGCGCAAATCTATCAAATCAACGGTCAACTGCAAACGACGACTAAAGCGTATAACGTGGCAACGGAGCAGACGAAGGAGCTGCAGAGGGAAGTGGAGCGACTGAGCGATCCCGGCGCGATCCGGAAGAGAGCTTCGGAACTGGGTTACGTTCCCGTGACGGGAGAGAGTATCGAAGCTTCCAAAGTCGATCGGAACAATGTCGCGATCAAGCCTTAAGCGGACCGCGGAGGACAAAAATATGACAATGGCTAAAAGAATCAAGCTAAGAACGTTGCTGGCGGGAGGGGTATTCACCCTCCTTTTTGTCGGTTTGATTGGAAAAGTATATTGGGTTCAAGTCGTTAAGGCCGATTTCTGGGCAGGAGAGGCGATGAAGGCGTGGAATGCGAGCGAGACGCTTAAGCAGGAGCGCGGGAGGATTCTCGATCGCGATGGAAGGGTGTTGGCCGCCGATGCGGCAGCCTACACGATTGCGGTGAATCCGAAACTGATCGCCAAGTTCGAGCAGGAGCATCCGCAATGGCGGATGGCGGATCGCATCGTCTCGAAGCTGCACAACGTGCTCGGCGCGCCCGAGGACGAATTGAGGAAGGCGATCACTTCCCAGAAGGACAACGGAGAGTATCGCGACCAGCGGGAAATTCGTCCGTACGGCTGGAAGGTCGACAAGAAGCTCAAAGATCGGCTCGACGCGTTTCGAGACGAGCTGCGCAATATAACGGGCATCAAGACGGATGTCGGGCTCTATTTTATGGAAGAGAAGAAGCGCTATTATCCGAAAGATGAGTTGGCCTCGCATATTCTCGGCTACGAGGACAAGGAAGGCGTGGCGGTTCTCGGATTGGAGAAGAAGCTGAACGAGGAGCTCAGCGGCTCCGAAGGCTATATCAAGTATCAGAAAGACGGCGCGAGGATGCAGCTGCCGAACGGGAAGGTTGATTACAAGCAGCCGCTCGATGGCAAGGATGTGACGCTGACGATCGACGAGGATATCCAGTTCTATATCGAAGAAGCTTTGAGGACGGCCTATGACAAATATAAGCCGATCAGTATGACGGCGATTGCCGCAGACCCGAATACGATGGAAATTCTCGGGATGGCGAGCTTGCCCGATTTTAATCCGAATTTGTACTGGGATAAGGCGGAGGATTTGTCCGCTTTCCGCAATAACGCGATTCAATCGCTGTATGAGCCAGGCTCGACCTTTAAGATCGTGACGCTGGCCGGAGCGGTCGAGGAAGGGCTGTTTGATCCGAACGCTTATTATAAATCGGGCTCGATCAAATACAGCGAGAAGGACAAGCCGATCAAAGACCACAACAACGGGATTGGCTGGGGCGAAAACGGCATGATCACATATCTTGAAGGTCTTAAGCACTCCAGTAACGTGGCTTTCGTTAAGCTTGGTTACCAGATGTTGGGCAAGGAGCGGTTAGTCAAATACATTAATGATTTCGGTTTCGGACAGAAGACAGGCATCGAGCTGCCGAATGAGGTGTCGAGGCCCTTCAGTCTCGACTGGCCTTCGGAGGTCGCCACGGCGACTTTCGGGCAGGGCAAAGTATTGGTTACGCCGATTCAGCAGGTGGCTGCAGTTGCGGCCGTCGCTAACGGAGGCAAATTGCTGCAGCCGCATCTGGTGAAATCGATCAGCGACCCGAATACGGGCGAGAAAGTCGTAACGGAGCCCAAGCTCGTGCGTCAAGTCATCTCTCCGGAAACCTCGAGTCAGGTAGGATTGTATTTGGAACAGGTCGTCAGCGACTTGAAGGACGGAACGGGGCGGATCGTCTATACGCCGGGCTACCGGATCGCCGGCAAGACGGGGACGGCGCAGAAGGTTTCGCGAGGCGAAGCCGGCGGCTACGCCAAGAACAAATACGTCGTCTCGTTTATCGGCTATGCGCCGGTCGAAAACCCGAAGGTTGTGCTGTACGTTCTCGTCGACGAGCCGCAGATCGACAATGCCGGCGGCGGCTCGGTTGCCGGTCCGATTTTCAAGGAAATTATGATCAAATCGCTGCAGAAGCTTGGAATTGAGCCTAAGCTGAACGAGCAGGACCGGGAAAATGCCGAGGCCGCCGGAGCCGGCGTGTCGTCTACAAATGGGGGTAAGAAGACGGTGTTGACGGCAACCGTTCCGGACGTGACGGAGATGACGGTCGCTCAGGCGCGCGATAGGCTGGGACAAAGCAAATTTCCGTACGGCGTGCTCGGCAAGGGGACCAAGGTGCTGCAGCAGCTGCCGAAGGGCGGCAGCGTTCTGCCGGCTACCCAACGCATTTACTTGTTGACGGATACGAAGCCGGGCAACGTTCCCGATCTGACCGGCCTGTCGTTGCGCGACGCGCTGGAAATGTGCACGCTGCTCCAGGTGACCGCCAAAGTCGAAGGGGAAGGTTACGTCGTCTCGCAGAAGGCGGAGAAGGAGGGCGACCGCTGGACGCTGCGTTTGACGCTTGCCGCCCAGGATCAGCCCGCTCCTTCCGACACGAATACAGCCGAAGGGGAGAATACGGAGGCGGGCGACCAAGCCTCGTCCGCTGCGGATTCGCAAACAGAGGAAGCCGGCGCCGAATGACGGGGCTTGTTCTAACCCTCTTGTCCACGGAATAGTCTGGAACAAGGCGAAAGCCTTGCAGACGTTCCCGGGTAAGGGGGTTTTATCGTGAAAAAGATATCGCAGGTGACAGTCCGCAAACGACTGTATATTGCGCTTGTGTTCGCCGTGTTCGCTTTTGCCGCGCTTGTCATCAGACTCGGCTACGTACAGCTGTGGGCCGGCGACGAGATTGCGAAGAAAGCCGAGGAGTCCTGGCGGCGGAACATTCCGTTCGAGGCGAAGCGCGGCGAGATCGTGGACCGCAACGGAGTCCGGCTTGCCTATAACGTCAGCTCCCCGACGATCTACGCCGTCCCGGTGCAGATCAAGGACAAGCGTACGACGGCTAGATTGTTGGCCGGGCCGTTGGGCATGACTGAAGATCAGCTGTTCGAGAAATTGTCCAAACGGGCCTCGAGCGTCGAACTGAAGCCCGGAGGGCGGAAAATGACGACGGAGAAGGCGCAGGAAATTCGCAATCTCGGTCTGCCCGGCATCGTGGTGACGGAAGACAACAAGCGTTATTATCCATACGCCAGCTTGGCCTCCCATGTGCTTGGTTTTACGGGCAGCTATAATCAGGGGTTGACCGGCCTTGAACTGAAATACGACCAGCGCCTGACGGGGCTGAGAGGGAGCGTCTCCTATTTATCGGACGCCGCCGGGCGCAAGATGCCGCAGTCTTCGGATCAATACGTGCCGCCGCAGGACGGGCTTACGCTGCAGCTGACGATCGATCAGACGATCCAGTCGGTCGTGGAGCGAGAGCTGGATCAGGCGGTGCTGCAGTATCAGCCGGACGGCGTCATCGCCATCGCGATGAATCCGAATACGGGCGAAGTGTACGCGATGGGCAGCCGGCCCACGTTCGAGCCCGCCAACTACCAGGAGGTTCCGGCGGAGGTCTACAACCGGAATTTGCCGATCTGGATGACGTACGAGCCGGGCTCTACCTTCAAAATCATTACGCTCTCCGCCGCGCTTGAGGAGAAGAAGGTGAATCTGGAGCACGAGCGCTTTTACGATCCGGGCTACATCGAAGTGGCCGGCGCGAAGCTGAGATGCTGGAAGCCTGGCGGCCACGGCAGCCAGACGTTTCTCGAGGTCGTGGAAAACTCCTGCAACCCCGGCTTTGTTACGCTGGGCAACCGCCTGGGCAAGGAGAAGCTGTTTTCGTACATTAAAGATTTCGGCTTCGGAGCAAAGACGGGCATCGATCTGCAAGGGGAAGCGACCGGAATTTTGTTTAAGCTTAAGCAGGTCGGGCCGGTCGAGCTCGCGACGACTTCGTTCGGCCAAGGCGTGTCGGTGACGCCGATTCAGCAGATCGCCGCCGTGTCGGCGGCGATTAACGGAGGCAAGCTATATAAGCCTTTCGTTTCCAAGTCGTGGATCCAGCCGGAGACCGGCATTCTTCTCGAGGAGACGAAGCCGGAGCTCGTTCGGCAGGTCGTCTCGGAGGAAACGTCCAAGAAGGTGCGCGAGGCGCTGGAGAAGGTGGTTGCGCAAGGGACGGGGGGGAAAGCCTTCCTGAACGGCTACCGGGTCGGAGGCAAAACGGGAACGGCGCAGAAGGTGGTGGGCGGTCGCTATTCCAAGAACGAGCACATCGTATCGTTCATCGGCTTCGCTCCCGCCGACGATCCGCAGTTGATTGTCTACGTCGCCGTAGACAATCCGCAG
The DNA here is from genome assembly GCF_017671885.1 of Cohnella sp. LGH. NCBI lineage: Bacteria > Bacillati > Bacillota > Bacilli > Caryophanales > Paenibacillaceae > Cohnella > Cohnella sp. LGH. The sequence continues at coordinate 4,111,065 of NZ_CP072117.1, read as the reverse complement.
GGCATTCAGTTCGGCGGCGTCGTTGCGGCGCCGATCGTTCGCAATATTATGGCGGACGCCCTGCCTTATCTGGGGGTCGAGCCGCGCAGCAATCAGGTAGAGAAGGAATACAAGTATGGCGAGCCGCGCACCGTAACCGTGCCGAATCTCGTCGGCAAGACGGTGTCCGACATTTACGAGGATATGAATTCGAATTTTCAGCTGTCGGCTTCGGGCAGCGGATCGACGGTCGTGCGACAAGCTCCCGCTGCCGGAGCAAGGGTGGAGCAAGGGTCGGTTATCCGAATTTATCTCGGTGCGGCGGATTAAACTTTGCTCATCCTCTTGAATGAAGACCGCTCGTTGGACCATAATGATTGTACGCTATATCGGCCCTATCAGGCCGTCAGGAGGCCTATTTCCAATGAAACTGCTCGAACTCTCTCAACAATTGCTGCTTGCCCGGATCATCGGCGACGATTCCGTCGACATTCGGAGCCTGGAGGCCGACTCTCGCAAGGCGGGGCCGGGCTGTCTCTTCTTCTGTCTTCCCGGCCATACGGTGGACGGACACGATTACGCCGAACTGGCGCTGGCGCAGGGAGCGGCGGCGCTTGTCGTCTCGCGCGAGCTGCCGGTCGCCGCGCCGCAGCTAATCGTGCCGGATACCCGGCGCGCCCTGGCTCAAATCTCCGACTATTATTACGGTCGTCCTTCCCATAAGCTGAAGCCTGTAGGCGTGACGGGCACGAACGGCAAGACGACGACGACATATTTGATCGAGCGCATATGGGCGGACGCGGGCGTCTCTGCCGGCGTGATCGGTACGATCGAGACCCGCTACGCGGGCCGGAGCTTCCCGATGTCGGGAACGACGCCAGACGTGCTGGAATTGCAGAAGATATTGCATGGCATGGTTGAAGCCGGCACGCAGCGCTGCGTTATGGAAGTGTCCTCGCACGCGCTTCACCAGGGCCGTGTGCGAGGCTGCGATTTCCGGACGGCGATCTTCACCAACCTGACGCAGGACCATCTCGATTACCACGGCACGATGGAGGCGTACGAAGCGGCCAAGGGGCTGTTTTTCTCGCGGCTCGGCAATGTGTACTCCGACGATGCCGGCGAACGCAAATTTGCGGTGCTGAACGCCGACGACAGTGCATCGGCCCGCTTCGCCCAGTTGACCTCCGCAGAGGTGCTGACGTACGGTATTGAGAACGAGGCCGACCTGCGCGCTTCCCATGTCGCGATAACCGCTGCGGGCACGTCTTTCCGTCTCGATTCTCCTTTCGGCAGTCGGCCGGTGAATCTGAAGCTCGTCGGCAAGTTTAATGTATATAACGCGCTTGCGGCGCTGGCAGCAGCTCTGTGCGAAGGAATCGGCCTGGATGCGGCCGTCAACAGCCTGGAGAGCATTGCGGGCGTTCCCGGACGCGTGGAGCCGGTTGACGCCGGACAACTGTACGCCGTCATCGTCGATTATGCGCATACGCCCGACGGACTCGAAAATGTGCTGAACACGGTGAAGGAGCTTGCGACGGGAAAGATCATCTGCGTCTTCGGCTGCGGCGGCGACCGCGACGCCAAGAAGCGCCCGATCATGGGACGAATTGCGGCAGAGCTGGCCGACGACATTATCGTGACGAGCGATAACCCCCGTACGGAGGACCCGAATCTCATTCTGCGAGACATCGAAGCGGGGCTAAAGGAAGCGGGCGTTGCGGCTGCGAGCTATGAGCTAGAGCCCAATCGGCGCGCGGCGATCGAAAAAGCGGTTGATCGGGCAAGCCCCGGCGATGTAGTATTGATTGCGGGGAAAGGCCATGAGACTTACCAGATCATCGGTCGGGAAACGCACGATTTCGACGATCGCCTTGTGGCGAAAGAAGCGATAAGGAGTCGGATGCGGTGATGCAGGCAACAGTTCGGCAAACGGCCGATTGGGTCGGCGCGTTGGAGATTGTCGGCGATACGGCCGTTGGCGAGGAGCAGCTCCTGTCCGGCGTATCGACCGATACGCGCAGCATTCGTCCGGGGCAGTTGTTCGTTCCTTTGAGGGGAGAACGGTTCGACGGACATGATTATATCATTACGGCAAGCGAGGCGGGGGCGGCAGCCGCGCTGTGGGACGCTGCGGTTCCGCAGCCGGAAGGCTTGGATCTTCCGCTCATTCTCGTGCCGGACACGCTGGAGGCGCTGCAGCGGCTGGCTTCGGCTTATTTAAGCGAGCGGCTTACTGCCGCGAAAGTGGTGGCGATCACCGGCAGCAACGGCAAGACAACGACCAAGGACCTGATTGCGTCCGTATTGGCGACATCGTTTCTTGTACATAAAACCGAAGGCAATTACAATAATCATATCGGGCTTCCGCTTACGATTCTAAGTGCGCCGGCGAATACCGAAGCGCTTGTACTGGAGATGGGGATGAGCGGCTTTGGGGAAATTTCGCTGCTCACCCGGTTAGCCAGTCCGGACATCGCGGTGATTACGAATATCGGCGAGTCGCATTTACTTCAGCTCGGCTCGCGGCGAGGGATCGCCCAGGCGAAGCTGGAAATCGCCGAAGGGCTGAAGCCGGGCGGCGCGCTTGTTTATTGCGGCGACGAGCCGCTGCTTGCGGAAGCGCTGGCGGAGCGGCCTGTAACCGAAGGGAAGAAGCTGATTACGTTCGGCGAGAACGCCGGCAGCGATTGGGTCGCGCGCTACGTACGCGTGACGGCGGAGGGAACGCGGTTTACGGCGACGGGCGAGCTGGAGACGGCATTCGAGCTGCCGATCCCCGGGCGGCATAATGCGGTAAACGCGCTGGCCGCGGTAGCCGTGGGCCGCTTGCTGGGCCTGTCCGCGGAAGCGATCGGCGAAGGGCTTAAGATGACCAAGCTGACGGGGATGCGCATCGAGCGGAGCGCCGCCTGGAACGGGGCGGTCATTCTCAACGACGCCTACAACGCCAGCCCGACGTCGGTCAGGGCGGCAATCGATCTGGTGGCGGAGCTGTCCGGCTATCGCCGCAAATGGGTCGTGCTTGGCGATATGCTGGAGCTCGGCGACGGCGAACTGGAGCTGCACGGCGACATCGGGCGCTACCTGGATCGCGCCAAGGTGGATCGGGCGCTGCTGTACGGACCGCGATCCAAGCAAATTTACGAGGAAGCGCGCACAAAATTTGAAGATCAAGACGTTCTCTATTTCGACGACAAGAAAGCTCTTGGCGAGTGTCTGCTCACCGCGCTTTCTCCGGACGATTTAGTGCTCGTCAAAGCATCGAGGGGCATGAAAATGGAAGAAATCGTAACGACGCTGCAAAGAGGGGGCGGACAGTGACGGCATGGACTACACATCGGTATTATGGACGTTAGGCGTATCCTTTGTGCTGGCGGTGCTGATCGGACCTCTGTTCATTCCGCTTTTGCGCAGACTGAAATTCGGACAGCAGGTTCGCACCGACGGACCCGAGTCCCACTTGAAAAAATCGGGAACGCCGACGATGGGCGGCATCATTATTCTAGTTGCGCTCACGATCGCGTTCCTTCGCTTTGCCGATCGCGGCCCTCAGTATTGGGCGCTGATCGTCGCTTGCTTAGGCTTTGGCCTGATCGGTTTTCTCGACGATTACATCAAAATCGCTCTTAAAAGGTCGCTGGGTTTAACCGCGAAACAAAAGCTGCTTGGCCAATTGCTGTTTTCCGCCATCTTCTGTTGGATCTTGATCGATATGGGCCACAGCACCGTCGTGAGCGTTCCCGGCACAGATTGGTCTTTGGACTTCGGCTGGGCATACTATTTATTGGTAGTCGTTATGTTCCTCGGCGCGACCAATGCCGTCAATTTCACGGACGGCTTGGACGGACTGCTGGCCGGGACAAGCGCCCTCGCATTCGGGGCGTTCGCCGTCGTGGCCGTGGAGGCGGCTCAGCCTCAATCGGCGGTGTTCAGCGCCGCGGTTGTCGGAGCGGTGCTCGGCTTCCTCGTCTACAACGCGCATCCCGCCAAAATTTTTATGGGAGACACGGGATCGTTAGGCTTGGGCGGAGGCATTGCGGGAATCGCGATTTTGACGAAGACGGAGCTGCTGCTCGTCGTGATCGGAGGCGTGTTCGTGCTTGAGATGCTGTCCGTCATTATTCAAGTCACTTCGTTTAAGACGAGAGGCAAGCGGGTATTTAAAATGAGCCCGATTCATCACCATTTCGAACTGTCGGGCTGGTCCGAATGGCGCGTCGTGACAACCTTCTGGTTTGTCGGACTGCTGTTGGCGGGCGCCGGACTATTGTTGTTCAAAGCGAGCTAAAGGAGTTTTAACGCGAATGATGCAGCTGACTAATTACCGCGGACGGCAAGTCGTCGTCCTCGGTCTGGCGAGAAGCGGCGTAGCCGCCGCCAAACTGTTCCACGACGTCGGCGCCAACGTCGTTGTGAACGATAAGAAGGAGCGGGATCAATGCCCCGAAGCCGACGAATTGACGGCTTTGGGCATTTCTGTTGTGTGCGGGCATCATCCGGACGGGCTCGTAACGGAGTCAACGGCGCTGCTTGTCAAAAATCCGGGCATTCCGTACACCGCGCCGCCGATTGTCGAAGCGCTCCGGCTTGGCGTGGAGGTGGTAAGCGAGGTGGAGGTGGCGGGGCAACTGTCGCCTGCGCCGATTGTAGGCATTACCGGCTCCAATGGCAAGACGACAACGACGACGCTGACCGGCGTGCTGCTCGAAGAGGCGGGCCTTAAGCCGCTCATAGCCGGCAACATCGGACGCCCGCTTAGCGAGGCGTCGCTGGAGGTCGAGCCGGACGGCTGGCTGGTTGCCGAGCTAAGCAGCTTTCAACTGAAAGGCACAACCGATTTTCGGCCTCGTATCGCCTGCCTGCTGAACGTGGCTGAGACGCATCTGGACTATCACGGCTCGATGGAAGACTATGTCGACTCCAAGGCGAAATTGTTCGAAAATCAAACCGCTGACGATATTTCCGTCTACAACGAGGATGACGAGACCTGTCGGCGCCTGGCGGCTTCCTTCAAGGGCCGCGCCTTCCCGTTCTCCGTTACGAGAACGCTCAAGGCAGGCGTGATGATCGATCCGCCGTATGCGGCCATTCGTCCGGCGGAGGATGAAGCCGAAGACGAAGAGGATGCCGAGCGTTGGATCGTCAGTCGGGACGGCAACGGCACGGAACGGCGCATCCTGCGCGTTGCCGAGCTGGGCATTCCGGGACGGCATAACGCGGCTAACGCGTTGGCGGCGATTGCTATCGCACTGGCGGCCGGCGCCGAGCCGGAGCGGCTCGTGGAGCCGCTGCGCGCTTTCCGCGGCGTGGAGCATCGTCTCGAATACGTCGGCACGTTCGGCGGCGTAAAGTATTATAACGACTCGAAGGCGACGAACCCGATGGCGACGACGATGTCGATTCTGTCTCTGTCGTCGCCGCTTATTCTGATCGCGGGCGGTCTGGATCGCGGCTCCGACTACATGGAGCTGCTGCCGATTTTCCGCGACCGGGTGAAGGGATTGGCGACGCTTGGCGAGACAAGGGAGAAGCTTGCGCGCGTTGCCGGGCTGGCCGGTTTAACGGATGTGAAAATCGTCGAACCTGTAGAGGACGCCGAGCAAACGCTCCGAAGAGCCGTACAGGAAGCTGCAGCCATGGCCGAGCCGGGAGACATTGTGCTCCTGTCGCCGGCCTGCGCAAGCTGGGACATGTTTTCTTCCTACGAGGATCGGGGCCGCATTTTTAAGCAATCGGCGCATACGCTGTAAGAGGGGGCTCGTCCCCACTCTTGCAAATCGCGAGGTGTCCGGTTCATGGCCAAGTCCCGCTCCGTTCCAGATGTATGGATGATCGCCGCAACGTTAGGCATACTGGCCATCGGTGTCGTGATGGTGTATAGCGCCAGCGCTGTGGCGGCTTTTCATGACTACGGGGATTCGTATTACTATGTAAAAAGGCAGCTGCTCTTTGCCGTGCTCGGCATAGCTTCCATGTTCGTAACGATGAATGTAGAGTATACGTTCTGGCGCAAGTGGGCGGCGCCCGCGCTGCTGATCTGCTTTGGTCTGCTTATCATCGTACTCGTGCCGGGAGTCGGTGTTGTGCGCGGAGGCGCGCGAAGCTGGCTCGGCATCGGCTCGTTCGGCATCCAGCCTTCTGAATTTATGAAGCTTGCGATGATTTTGTTTATTGCCAAGCTGCTGTCCGAGAGGCAAAATCAAATTACCGATTTTACGAAAGGGCTGCTGCCGCCTCTCGGCATTCTGGGGGCGGCGTTCGCGCTCATTATGCTGCAGCCCGATCTCGGAACGGGCACCGTCATGATCGGGGCCGCGTTGCTGGCCATCTATGTCGCCGGGGCGAGATTGTCCCATCTGGCCGGCCTCGCCATGATCGGCGTGGCCGGCCTGGTGGGGCTGATCTTGGCCGCTCCCTACCGGCTGCAGCGGATTACCGCTTTTCTCGATCCGTGGCAGGATCCGCAAGGAGCGGGCTATCAATCGATTCAGTCGCTGTACGCGATCGGGCCGGGCGGCCTGGTCGGGCTCGGGCTCGGGATGAGCCGCCAGAAATATAACTATTTGCCCGAACCGCAGACGGACTTTATATTTTCGATTTTGGCCGAAGAGCTCGGTTTTATCGGAGGCTCGCTGCTTATTTTATTGTTCCTGCTGCTCATCTGGCGGGGGATGAGAACGGCCATTACGCTGACCGACCCGTTCGGAAGCTTGCTGGCTACGGGCATCGTCGGCATTTTCGCGGTGCAGGTGCTCATTAACATCGGCGTCGTCATCGGCTTGCTGCCGATTACCGGCGTTACGCTGCCGCTCGTCAGCTACGGAGGCTCGTCGCTTACGCTGCTGCTGACGGCGCTCGGAATTTTACTTAATTTATCCCGTTATTCGAGGTGAAAGAAATGCGCGTCGTGTTGACCGGAGGAGGCACCGGAGGGCATATTTACCCTGCGCTGGCGATCGGCCGGGAAATTTCGGAGAGAGAGCCGGGTTCGTCGTTGCTCTATATCGGCACGAGCCGCGGTCTGGAAGGCCGAATCGTGCCGGAGCAGGGAATCGCGTTTGAAAATATAACGATTACAGGTTTTCGCAGGTCGCTGTCGCTGGAGAACGTGAAAACGGTCATGCGTTTTCTCAAGGGCGTGTCCCGCTCCAAGGAGCTGCTCAGGAAGTTCAAGCCGGACGTCGTCATCGGAACCGGAGGTTATGTATGCGGCCCGGTCGTGTACGCCGCGTCTCGACTCGGCATTCCGACGCTCATCCACGAGCAGAACGTGCTGCCGGGCTTGACCAACAAATTTTTGAGCCGTTACGTCGACGGCGTCGCGGTAAGCTTTAAGGAATCGGAGCCGCATTTTTCGAAATGCCGGAACGTCGTCTACGCGGGCAATCCGTGCGCGACTCGCGTGCTGAAGGCGGATCGCCGCTCGGGCTTCGCTTCTCTAGGATTCGCTCCGGATACGCCGTTCGTGCTGATCGTAGGCGGAAGCGGGGGAGCGCGCGCGCTGAACGAGGCGTTCGTTCGCATGCTGCCGTTGATCGGGAAGCTGCCGGACGTGCACTTTGTGTTCGTGACCGGCGAGAGATTTTACCGGGAAACCGAAAGCGCCGTATCCGCCGCTTTCCAAGGGAATTCCAGCCGAGTGAAGGTGCTTCCGTATATCGCGGGCATGCCGGACGTGCTGGCCGCGTCGTCGCTCTATGTCGGCCGCGCCGGGGCGTCTTTCCTTGCCGAGGTAACGTCGCTGGGGCTGCCGTCGCTGATCGTCCCGTCTCCGAACGTGACGAACAATCATCAAGAAGCGAATGCGAGAAGCTTGATGAACGCCGGAGCTGCGGACATGATTCTCGAACGGAATCTTAGCGGAGAAACGCTGTTCGGAGGCATTGCCGCGATCATGGGCGATCGGAAGCGTCAGCAGGCGATGGCCTCCGCGTCCCGAAGCCTGGGAATGCCGGAATCGGCGTCTATCATTTACAATCAAATCGTGGGCTTACAACGAAAAAAATAAGAGAATGTCCTTCGAAGGGGCCGGCAATTGGGCGTTTGTCACCACCCCCGCCCAGCCGTCATAAGATACAGCGTGATCGTGAATGTCTGACCGGCAGGCGAGGCAGCGGCGCGAGTTCCCGAAGGACTTGGAAGGAGGATGGACCATGCAGCAGTGGATTGCTGAGCTGAAACAGGCGGGAGTCGCTCAGGTTCTGGAGAACGAACCGCTGTCCAAACATACGACCTGGAAAATCGGCGGACCTGCGGACGCGCTGATCGTTCCCGCAAACGAAGAGGAGCTCGAGGCAGTACTGCGGCTATGCGCGGTTCACGGAGTTCCGTGGTGCGTGCTAGGCCGCGGATCCAATACGCTGGTATCCGACAAAGGAGTCCGAGGGGCGGTCATCAAGCTTGGCGGCGGTTTCGATGAGCTGCGATTCGACGGCGAGACGGTGGTCGCGGGAGCATCGTACTCGTTCATCAAGCTGTCGGTGATGGCCGGCAAAGAAGGGCTTACCGGCCTGGAATACGCGGGAGGTATTCCAGGATCGGTAGGAGGCGCCGTCTATATGAATGCCGGAGCGCACGGATCGGACATTTCACGTATCTTACAGTCGGCCAGCATCGTGTGGGAAGACGGAAGCAGAGAAGTGCTAGGGAATGCGGAGATGAAGTTCTCCTATCGCCATTCCATTTTGCAGGAGCGCCGAGGCATCGTTACTCGGGCGGAGTTTCGCCTGGCGCAAGGAGACCGCAAGGAAATTGCGGCAGCTTTGGCGACGTACAAGGATCGCAGACGTCGCACCCAGCCTCTGCAGATGGCATGCGCGGGCAGCGTCTTCCGCAATCCGCCTAACGATCATGCCGCACGGCTGATCGAGGCGGCCGGGCTGAAGGGGCTGCGCGAAGGAGCGGCCGAAGTGTCCCAGATGCACGCCAACTTTATCGTTAACCACGGAGGCGCTAAGGCCGAGGACGTCCTCACCCTCATCGGGAAGGTGCAGCAAATCGTCAAACAAACCTATGGAATAACACTCGTAACAGAGGTTCTCATGATGGGTGAGCGGTAACCCGGAGGTGAATCCCTTGGACAATTTGGTGATTGAAGGCGGGAACCCGCTTTCGGGCACCATCCGTATCCATGGAGCCAAAAATGCCGCTTTGCCGATTTTGGCTGCCAGCTTGCTCGCGGAAGGAGAAGTGACGATCCGCAACGTTCCCAGACTGCTCGATATCGAGGTCATGCTGGATATTTTGCGGGATCTCGGGTGCAAGGCCCGGCATCAGGATACGGTGGTGACAGTCGAAACGACAGTCGCGACATCCTCGCACATTCCGGAGACGCTGATGCGCAAAATGCGTTCCTCGGTGTTTTTGATGGGGCCGCTTCTTGCAAGATTCGGAGAAGTCGAGCTCTATCAGCCAGGGGGATGCGCGATCGGTGAGAGAAAGATCGATTTGCATTTGCGCGGCTTGGCCGCGCTTGGCGCGAGTATCGAAGAAAAGGGCAGTAGAATCGTATGCTCGTCCCGTCGGCTGCAGGGCGCGGAGATCAGCCTGGATTTTCCCAGCGTCGGCGCAACGGAAAATATTATGATGGCGGCTGTTCTGGCGCGCGGCCGGACAACGATCATCGGCGCGGCCAGAGAGCCGGAAATCCAGGATTTGCAGCATTTTCTTAATCGAATGGGCGCGCAAGTTAGCGGAGCCGGAACGGACATGATTACGATCGACGGGGTTGACCGTGTATACGGCTGCGACTTCGAGGTGATCCCCGACCGGATCGTTACCGGAACTGTCATGGTAGCCGCTGCGGCTACCCGAGGAGAAGTAACGCTAGAGAATACGAATCCGAGCCATTTGACCTCTCTTGTTCACGTTCTCCGCCGCGCCGGTGTTCAAATCGAGGTAGGCAATGATATAATGAGAATCGGCGCCTTCAAACGGCCGACAGCGGTAGACCGGATCGTCACCTCGCCTTACCCGGCATTCCCGACCGATATGCAGGCACAGGTAATGACGTTGCTGGCGTTGGCCGACGGGGTGAGCGTGCTGAAGGAGACGGTGTTCGAGGGGCGCTTTAAGCATGTGGACGAATTGTGCCGCATGGGAGCGGACATCCGAGTCGATCTGAACAACGCCTTTATTCGCGGAGTGCCGCAGTTGTACGGCACGACCGTCGAAGCGACCGATCTACGAGCCGGAGCCGCGCTTGTCGTCGCCGGGCTGGTGGCGCAAGGCACAACGGTCGTTGAACAGATTCATCACATCGATCGGGGTTATGACCGAATCGAAGAGATGTTCCAGCGCATCGGCGGCAATATTAAGCGCGAAGTTCACCGGAGCAAAGTGTTCAGCTAACGAACCACAGGAATAGGTCCCGCTGCAGAAGCTTACTTCCGCTGCGGGGCTTCTTAATGAGTTTTATAAAATTGCGTCGTTAGTCATGGGTCTAAAGACACGTCAAAACAAGGGGGAACAATCGTGAGCGAAAAAATTCCCGCGCTGAAGAAGGAGACGGCACAGCCGCGCTCCCGGCGCGGTCAAAGGCTGATTCGGCTGTTAATCGCATTGGCGGCCATCCTCCTAGTCGTGCTCTTCTTCCGTTCCCCTTTGTCGAAAATAGGAGAAATTCAAGTGACGGGAAACGAGTTCGTCAGCCGGGAGGAGATTGTCGGAGCGTTGGACATTGCTCCCGGCGACTCATTTTTCTTCCCTGGAATCAGTAAATTGAGACAGCGCGCGAATGAGCTGAAGCCGATAGAAAGCGTACTGATCGTCAAAAACTTCCCGGGAGTCGTCAGCGTTGAAGTGAAGGAATATCCGCAGGTGGCCGTTAGACTTTCTACGGATGGAAGCATCTCTGCTATTCTATCGAACGGACTGATGCTGCCTATGCCGAAAGGAAAGCTGCCGGACAAGCCGATATTGTCCGGATGGAAAGCGGACGACGCGAACATGGAGGAACTGTGCAAGGCGCTCGGCGATTTGCCCGGATATTTGTTATCGGATTTGTCCGAGATTCAACCGGATCCGTCGGTCTCCTATCCGAAACGGATCAAGATGTTCACGCGCTCGCGATTCGAAGTGACGACATCAATCGAGCTGTTAAAGGATAAAATCGCTTATTTGAGCGATATCGTGCAAAACCGCGAGCCTGGAAAGATAACGATGTTGGATGTGGACTATTATTCTCCGTATTCCACGGAAATTGTTGCCGAGTAGGCTGCGAAAGCCGATAAACTTAAGGAAAAGGACTCTACTCAATCCTCGAAAAGAATGATAAAATTTCATTTATGGGCAAAAGCGGAGAGTCGCTGAGAAGGCCGAATTACGGCCTTGCCATATAAACTAAAAAAATTGTTGAAAAAAGAGGGAAAACCCTGCGGACGTGGAATATGTAGAGGAAGCATCCCTTGTTCGCGGCCATTTTCATCGATTTACAGGAGGTGCCACCGGTTGAGCAATAATGACCTCATCGTCAGCCTGGATATCGGAACTTCGAAAATCCGGGTGATTATCGGGGAGATCAGCAACGGGGCCATTAACATCATTGGCGTCGGTTCCGCAGATTCGGACGGAATCCGTAAAGGCGCCATTGTCGATATTGACCAAACCGTTCAATCCATCCGTAACGCCGTCGATCATGCAGAACGCATGGTTGGAATAGGAATCAGCGAAGTTTACGTAGGGATTACCGGCAATCACATCGCTTTGCAGAGCAATCACGGAGTCGTAGCCGTTTCCAATGAAGACAGGGAGATTGGCGAAGAAGATATCGAGCGTGTTTTGCAAGCGGCTAAAGTGGTTGCCCTGCCGCCCGAGCGGGAAATTATCGGACTCGTTCCGAAGCAGTTTCTAGTTGACGGACTTGCGGGCATTCAAGATCCGCGAGGTATGATTGGCGTTCGTCTTGAAGTGGAATGCACGATCATTACGGGAACGAAAGCGGCCATACATAACCTGATGAGATGCGTCGAGAAGGCGGGTCTGAAAATATCCGGTTTAATTTTGATGTCGCTGGCTTCGGGAATGATGGCTTTAACGAAAGACGAGAAGCAGATGGGCACCGTTCTTGCGGATATTGGCGCGGGTTCGACGACTTTGGCGATTTTCGAAGGCGGCAGCCTTTCAGCCGTGTCCACGTTGCCGATCGGCGGAGATTACGTGACCAGCGATATTTGCTACGGACTTAAGACCCAGACGGAACACGCGGAGAAAATCAAGCTGAAGTACGGGTGCGCCCGTATCGACGATGCCGCCGAGGATCAGAAGTTCAAGGTAATGAGAGTCGGAAGCAACATGGAGAAGGAATTCTCCCAATTCGACCTTGCGAACATTATCGAGCCTCGCATGCAGGAAATTTTCCAGATGATCCGTCAGGAAGTGAAACGTCTAGGCTATCATGACAAAATCAACGGTTACGTACTGACAGGCGGTTCAGTTTCTTTGCCAAGCGTTCTTCCGCTAGCCCAAATTGAACTGGAATCGAATGTCAGAATCGCAGTGCCGGATTACATCGGCGTTAGGGATCCTTCCTTCAGCAGCGGTGTCGGCATGATTCAGTATGTGACCAAATACGTCAGAACACGCGGCGCAACCGGACCGAAGCGTACTCCGAAAGCCAAAGCGGCAGCCGGCGGCGCTACAGCGGAACCCAAGCCTGGCATTGTTGAATGGTTCAAAAACATGTTCAAGGAATTTATTTAAGCCGCCGCTTATGAGGAACCATTCATGCGAAGCAAGGAGGAGTTTACTAATATGTTGGAGTTTGATTTTGAGATGGAACCACTTGCAAAAATTAAGGTCATTGGGGTCGGCGGCGGCGGCAGCAACGCTGTAAACCGGATGATCGAGAACGGCGTCAAAGGCGTCGAGTTTGTTACGGTAAACACAGACGCTCAGGCGCTGAACCTTACGAAGTCCGAGCAGAAGCTGCAGATCGGGGACAAGCTGACGCGCGGCCTTGGCGCGGGGGCGAATCCGGAGGTTGGCAAAAAGGCGGCCGAAGAATCCCGAGAGTTTATTACCAATTCGTTGCGCTCTGCCGACATGGTGTTCGTAACGGCGGGGATGGGCGGAGGAACCGGTACAGGGGCTGCTCCGGTCATTGCTGAACTGGCTAAAGAAAGCGGCGCATTGACAGTCGGGGTCGTTACCCGCCCGTTTACATTCGAAGGCCGCAAGCGTTCGATGCAAGCCGAGATGGGCATCGAAGCGCTGAAAGAGAAAGTCGATACGCTGATCGTTATTCCTAACGACCGGCTGCTCGAAATCGTGGACAAGAAGACACCGATGCTGGAAGCTTTCCGCGAAGCGGATAACGTCCTTCGTCAAGCGGTTCAGGGCATTTCCGATTTGATTGCCGTTCCCGGCCTGATCAACTTGGACTTCGCGGACGTAAAGACGATCATGTCCGAGCGCGGTTCGGCGCTGATGGGCATAGGGCAAGCCACCGGCGAGAATCGCGCGATGGAGGCTGCTCGGAAAGCGATTATGAGCCCGCTGCTCGAGACGTCGATCGAAGGCGCGCGCGGCGTTATCATGAACATTACAGGCGGATCTAACCTCAGCCTGTACGAAGTGAACGAAGCGGCTGAAATCGTAATTGCCGCATCCGATCCGGAAGTCAACATGATTTTCGGCGCGATGATCGACGACAGCTTGAAGGAAGAAATCAAAGTTACCGTCATCGCGACCGGCTTTGAGCATAAAGGCCCAACTCGCCGTCCGGTAAATCCTTCGGCCGCAGCGACTCAGACGCAGGCTCAGCCCGATCTGACCGGCGGGCATAGCAACGAAAATCGCCAGACAAACAATTTACGTCCTTTCGGCAACCAAAATGTATCAAGCGACCAATTGGATATTCCCGCATTTTTGAGAAATCGTCCTCGCGGCGACCGCTGACGAATTCTTAATTCATGCAAAAAATGCTCCCGTTCTACGTTATGTAGAACGGGAGCATTTTTTTTCCTCAACTCGACAAAAAAAGGTAGATTAGGCTGGCAAGATTAGACAGACTCCGAATTTGAAAGCGATTATACTGGTTTCATCCATCCCGGCCTGCATGTTTGGAGATGTTCCGGGCAATGAAGGATGGGGGCTTCGTATGACCGTATATGTGGATCTTGTCTTTCTGACCAACCTGGCCGTTGACGGTGTCGTGCTGATGACCACCGCCAAAGTGCGCCGCATCAACCCGTCCCGCCGTCGCCTGTTCGCAGCCGCGTCTCTTGGAGCGATGTATGCGGCATTGATGTTTTGGGCTCATATTCCTTACTTTTATTCATTCGGAGCCAAAGTATTCGTCTCGGCCGTTATGGTACTGCTGTCGTTCGGTTATGGAGGGCCGCTGCAATACATTCGTAATTTCGCGGCGTTCTACGTCGTCAGCTTCGTTACGCTGGGCGGCGTGATCGGACTGTCCTTTTTGCTGCGGAGCGCCAATTCGCCGTGGGGCGCAATGACGTTTACGGAGGACGGCGGGTTGGTTCTGGAATGGCAAATGCAGCTCGGGCTGTTTGTCGTTACGTTTCTCATGTCGATCTGGTTGTTTCGCGGCGCTTCTGAGACAAGCCGTAAACGGCAGCAGCTTGATCAGCTTGTATGGGAGACCGAGGTCCGAATTGACGACGAGAGCTGGACGTTTAAGGCGCTGCTCGACACGGGAAATCGACTCTACGATCCGCTTACACGTACTCCCGTCATGATCATGGAGGCGGCCTTATGGCGAGAACGGCTGCCGGTAGGGTGGAGTGAACGACTGAAGGAGGAACCCCCGGATAAGCTCATCTCCGAGCTCGATGTGAATGCTTCGGAACCGTATACCTGGGGCAACAGACTGCGTCTCATTCCTTACCGCGCCGTGAACGGCTCCAGTAGGCTGATGCTGGCCGTCAAGCCGGACTATGTTTTGCTGTATCGGGATGGGGACGGGCATCCTCCTCTCCAAGTGAACCGGGTGCTCATTGGTTTAGATGGAGGCACTTTGTCATCCGAAGGAACTTACCGCGCCATCGTCCATCCGGACATGGCTCAAGCCGACCCCGTATCGTCGGTTCCATCTCAACCTGCGTGACAGGAGGTAGCAGAAATGTTCGTGAATTTGAAGCTGAAGACGCAATTGTCGGTGTATCGCCTGTTGTTCCTGTTCGGTTGGAAGAGCGAGGAAGTGTACTATATCGGCGGAAGTGAAGCATTGCCGCCGCCGCTCAGTCGCGAAGAAGAAGAATATTTGCTGGGGCGGCTTTCCACCGGTGACGCCGCCATTCGCGCGATGCTGATCGAACGAAATTTGCGTCTGGTCGTCTACATTGCCCGCAAATTCGAGAACACGGGGATCAACATCGAAGATTTAGTTTCGATTGGCGCAATCGGACTAATCAAAGCGGTTAATACGTTTGATCCGGAGAAAAAAATCAAGCTGGCCACATACGCCTCGCGATGCATCGAAAATGAAATCTTGATGTATTTGAGGAGAAACAGCAAGACGAGAACGGAAGTGTCTTTCGATGAGCCGCTAAACATCGATTGGGACGGCAACGAGCTGCTGCTATCGGACGTGCTTGGCACCGAGAACGATACGATCTATCGCAACATCGAGGAGCAGGTGGATCGTAAGCTGCTGCACAAAGCGCTTGATAAGCTGAGCGAACGGGAGCGAACCATTATGGAGCTTCGCTTCGGTCTTGCCGATGGAGAAGAGAAGACGCAGAAGGACGTCGCCGACCTGCTTGGCATCTCGCAATCTTACATTTCTCGTTTGGAGAAACGTATCATTAAGCGTCTTCGCAAGGAGTTCAACAAGATGGTTTAGGAATAAAAACCTCCTTCCCGGAGATACTTTACATTAATGCTGCTCCCCGGGAGGAATTGCCTTGACCCGTAACAAAGTGGAGATTTGTGGAGTGGACACCTCAAAGCTGCCTGTCCTCACCAATGCCGAAATGAGGGAGTTATTTCTCGCTCTGCAAACCCGTGGAGAGATTGCCGCCAGGGAAAAATTAGTGAACGGCAACTTGCGACTCGTACTCAGTGTGATTCAGCGATTTAACAATCGCGGAGAATTTGTGGACGATCTTTTTCAGGTCGGATGTATCGGGCTGATGAAGGCGATCGACAATTTTGACCTGAGCCAGAATGTTCGATTTTCCACTTATGCCGTTCCGATGATCATCGGAGAGATTCGCCGCTATCTGAGAGACAACAATCCGATCCGCGTATCGCGCAGCTTGCGGGATATTGCCTACAAGGCGCTGCAGGTGCGGGACCAGCTGACGAATCAGCATTCCAGGGAACCGACGATTCTGGAAATTTCGGAAGTGCTGAACGTTCCGAAGGAAGACATCGTTTTCGCCCTGGATGCCATTCAAGATCCCGTGTCGTTGTTTGAACCGATCTATCATGACGGAGGAGATCCGATTTTCGTCATGGACCAGATCAGCGATGAACGCAACAAGGATATTCAATGGATTGAGGAGATCGCACTCCGTGAAGCGATGAGAAAGCTTAACGATCGTGAAAAAATGATCTTGTCCATGAGGTTTTTCGAAGGTAAAACCCAGATGGAAGTTGCTGATGAGATCGGAATCTCTCAGGCCCAGGTTTCTCGCCTCGAGAAGTCGGCCATACAGCAAATGCAAAAGCACGTCAAAACCTAACCTGCAGCATCGAAAAAGAGGATGAACGTCTAGGCGTCATCTTCTTTTTTTTGCCTAATGCCTCGATGTACCTCTTAGCCGGAAGGGTCTCGCTTGACTTATTTCTGGGAGCTGCCGTGGGTCATATACTCTCTTTTTGCCCCTTATAGCCATTATCCCTTTTGCTCAGAAAAACATTGCGTATCGTGGAAACAGAGCGTTCTAGACAAGAAGACCTTCACATCCCCCCCACTCTACTTTATGTGCCTGACAGACCTCTACTTTCAAGCAAATTAACGTTCCAATGGATTTCAACATGCCCCCCTGAACTTCAAAGTATCTCAATACATGTTAACGTACGCTAATGCATCTCAAAGAGCCTCAACTTAACTCATACATTTCCAGACGCTCTAACCTATAAACTCAACATTTCTAATCACTCTAACTTAGCCGAGGTGGAATTGAAGTGTAAAAACAAATTTTATTGAAAAGGCGGCGCCTTCAGAATTATAAGAGAGGACAGGCGACTAACTGGCATCCTTAAGCAATTCATAGTAGATACGCTTGTGCTGGTCGGAGTGATCGACACGACTTATAAGTTGAGGATAAGTTATAACGGAAGACGAGGCAGCGCATTTGAGCAGATGGAGAAACCGACTTGAGGATCTGTCCATATTGTTAGTGCCGAAGCAGAATTGATCAAGGTAAGACTGCAGATGTTTGGGACCGATACCGCTAAATACATAGTTAATCCAGTTGCTCGCACGTTCGCACAATTGTATTAACGGCCGGTAACGACCGGGACTGAATTTCAGAATAACGGCATTAACATCTTTAACGTCGGGGGAAACATAATTTTCTATAAAGTGGTGCTTACCACCGTTGGTGATCCGATCATAGATTAAATATTTGTCGGGAACTTGTTTAATCTTTACGTAGGCAAACTTTCCGTTGTTATCTAGGGAAGCAGCTGCAAGCAAGGGCTGCTCTTGAGGGTGACGGAAAACGGTTGGGTTGTATGGACGACCGTAAACGCCGCAATTAATTCGTACGATTCCGCTTAGAAGCTCTTTACTATCGGCTGCAGACATCGCTTGGCGGATTTTGTGGCAGATCAGCCAGGCCGTCTTATAGGTTGTTCGGATGATTTCCGCAAGTCGAGACGCGCTAATGCCGCGTGGCTGAGCATGAAGAAATATGGCTTGAAACCATAAGCTTAGGGGCGTGCGGCTGCCCTCCATAATTGTGCCAACAATAAGAGAGGTCTGCACTCGGCATGAGCGGCATTCGAATAAAGGTAGTCGGCGAGTCCGAATCTCATAATAGCTCGGACAGGCGCATTGCGGGCAGCGAAATCCGTTTGGCCATCGTGCGGTAAATAAAGCTTGAATACAGGAGTGCTCATCTTTGAAAGTTTCGCAAAACAGCTCGAAAGTTACGCTGTTATCCATGTTCCAAACCTCCAATTAAGAACGTTTGTTCTTATTTTAGAATATACTATTTTTCCGAATTTTTCAAGTGTTGAATGAGGGATACTGACACGGCAACCGAGACCGGGATTGACGGTCGACCCAACGCTTTTGCTGAGTCAAGGGGATAATGGCTATAAGGTGCGAAAAAGGGATACGACAGAGAAGGGGAAGGCATTGGGGGAGAGAGATAAGACGCATATTCCGTACATTTTTCCCAGATGGATCATATATTTAATAGCAGGGGTACGAATGCCCGGTCGGACGGGAGCGTGAGCGGATGAAAATATCGGATTTTCAGACCAAGGACGTAATTAACATCGTCGACGGGAAGAAGCTGGGGCAGGTCAGCGATTTGGAGCTTGATTTGCGGCAGGGACGCATCGATTCGATTGTAGTGCCGACTTCGACGAGGCTGTTCGGGATGTTCGGCGGAGGCAACGACGTCGTCATTCCATGGCGGAACATTGTCAAAATCGGGACCGACGTTGTGCTGGTTCGGCTGGACGACGCGAAGGTGTACCGGCTGGAGGACGGGGAAGTGCATTCGGGAAGATAGCGCGCAGCCGCGCGCTTTTCTTCCGCTTGCGGCGCGGCTATGGTACACTTGGGTTCGGAGGTGCGATAGTTTGGAGCCTTTTGTATTGCACGAGGAAAAGGGGAAGCCGTCGTCTATATTCATGCTGCATTCCTGGTGCGAGCCGGGAGAGGACGAGGGACAGACCGCGGGGTTTACGACGAGACACGCAGGGAACGTCGCATTGCACGTCGGAGACGACCCGCAAGCCGTGATTGCGAACCGGGAGTCGGTGGCTGGGCTGCTAGGCTGGAAGTTCGCGGCATTCACGTGCGCGGAACAGGTGCATGGCAGCGACGTCTACGTCGTCGCGGCGGAGGATACCGGACGAGGGAGCGGAAGCCGGGAAACGGCCATAGCCGACACGGACGCGATGATTACAAATGAGCCGAACGTTTTGCTCGCGATGTTTTACGCGGACTGCGTTCCGCTTTATTTTCATGATCCCGTTACGGGCGCGATGGGGCTGGCGCATGCCGGCTGGAAGGGGACCGTATCCGAAATCGCGGTGAAAACGGTCGCCAAGATGCAGGAGGTTTACGGAGCACTGCCGGAAAATATACGAGGGGCCATCGGACCGTCGATCGGAGATTGCTGCTACGAGGTAGATGAATCCGTCCTGAAGCATGTGCGTCCCTTATTGGATAATTTGACAGAAGATATCGTCAAACTGAACGAATTTGGCGACAGAGCGCAGCTTAACTTGAAACATTTGAACCGACAACTTATGATAAAAGCAGGAATAATGCCGAGCCGCATCGAAATATCTTCATGGTGTACAAGCTGTCATACGGAAATGTTGTTTTCCCATCGGAAGGAAAAGGGAGCAACGGGACGGATGATGAGCTGGTTGGGCAAGAAATCGAGGTGATCGTTTCGTGGCATTGGAAAGCCGACTGCGAGACGTGGAGAACCGGCTGGAGCAGGCTTGTTCGAGAAGCGGCAGGAGACGCGAGGATGTGCGCATCATCGCGGTCACTAAGTATGTATCGACCGCTACGGCGGAAGCCGTCGTACGCGCAGGCGTGACCCATATCGGGGAAAATCGCTGGCCCGACGCGAAGGCGAAATGGGAAGCGCTTGGAGACCAGGCCGTATTCCACTATATTGGCTCTTTGCAGACGAATAAAGTCAAAGACGTTATCGGCAAATTCGACTACATCCAATCGTTGGACCGTCTTTCGCTCGCCGAAGCGATTCAGAAGAGGGCGCAAGCGCTGGATTTGACGGTTTCCTGCCTTCTGCAGGTGAACGTCTCCGGAGAACAGTCCAAGCATGGACTGGAGCCGGGGGCGGTTAGACCTCTGCTGGAAGAGCTGCGTAGATTCGACCGCATCAAGCCGATCGGATTGATGACGATGGCTCCGTACGAGAGCGAGCCCGAGGAGACGAGACCCGTGTTTCGGGCGTTAAGACAGCTAAGGGACGAATTGAACGCATCGTCCGTTTTGGACGAGCCGCTAACGGAGCTGTCGATGGGCATGTCCAACGATTTCGAGGTTGCTGTAGAAGAAGGCGCGACTTGGGTGCGTTTGGGAACGGTGCTCGTTGGGAAAGAAGAAATAGAGGAGGGATAGGCATGGGTGTCATGAATAAGTTTCTTAATTACTTGGGATTGCAGGAAGAGCAGGAACAGGAAGCGGAACGCGAACGTCTCGCCGAGAACGAGGAACAGGAAATTGAAACTCCAACGTTCGAAACGCGTAGACATTCAAGTAAGAACAACGTCGTGAGCATTCATTCCCAGAAGTCCGCCCGCGTCGTTCTCACAGAGCCGCGTTCCTACGATGAGGCGCAGGAAATCGCCGATCACTTGAAGTCGCGTCGCGCAATCGTCGTTAATCTGCAGCGCGTCAGAAGAGACCAGGCGATCCGGATCGTTGATTTTCTTAGCGGCACTGTGTACGCGCTTGGCGGTCATATTTCCAAGCTGGGATCGGACATTTTCCTCTGCACGCCGGATTCGGTGGAAGTGTCGGGAACGATCACGGAAATGCTGTCGGAAGAAGCTGCCGACTATTCCAAAATGAGGTGACCCCGGGTTGGAGCAAATAGAAAACTACATTGGCATTCTGTACCGAATTTACTCTTACATGATCATTATCTACGTGCTCATGTCTTGGCTGCCGGCTGTGAAGGAAAGCTTCGTCGGCGAGCTTCTCGGTAAATTGGTTGAACCGTACTTAAGACCTTTCCGCAAGCTGATTCCTCCGATCGGCGGCATTCTGGACATCTCCCCGATCATTGCCTATTTTGCGCTCGGATTCGTCGCGCAGGGCCTGATCGCCGTGTTGAATTTTTTCTTCTAAGATTGTAGGTGTCCTATGTCGCGAATGAGTATTTACGAGCATTTTCATCCGGATGAAAAAGCATTCGTGGATCGCGCCTTGGAATGGGTCGAAAGAGCCGCCGAACGTCACGAGACGAAGCGGACGGATTTTCTCGACCCGCGCCAGGCGCATATTTTGTTTACGCTGGCGAATCGGGAGCCGGACGCCCAAGTGCGGCTGGACGGCGGAGGCCCGCAAGCCGAAAGAAAAAGAGCGATAATCGCCCCTGATTATAGAACGCTGGACGACGAAGACATGGGAATCGTCGTACTCGACATCACTTCCGACGACCGAAAGATTTCCGAGCTGGATCACGGGGATTATTTGGGCGCTTTGCTCGGTCTGGGCATCAAGCGGGACAAAATCGGCGATCTGCATGTCGGAGAAACGGGCTGCCATGCGCTGATCGCGGAGGAAATCGGAGATTTCCTCGTTGGGCATTTCAGGCAGGCTCATCGGGTAGCCGTCAACGTCTCTGTGCGCCCGCTCTCCGAGCTGCGCGAAATCGCAGTGGAGCTTGAAGAACAGGTGCTCTCCGTCGCTTCGATGCGGCTTGACGGGATAGCCAGCGATGTTTTTCGGCTCAGCCGAACGAAAATCGTCGATCCGATCAGAGCCGGAAGATGCCGAGTAAGCTGGAAAACGGTGGAGGATCCGTCGCATCAGCTTAGAGTCGGCGATGTCGTATCGTTGAAAGGGTTCGGGCGATTTAAGCTCATCGATGTGGAAGGCGTGTCGAAAAGCGGCAGAACTCGGGTGCGTATCGGGAAATTTGTGTAGAAGCTTAGAAGGAATTTTTCAGCTTTCGTCGAATTGATCTTGTGAACAGGTTACTTGGAAATCAGGACCGAGGAGGTGCACCGATGCCACTGACCCCACTGGATATTCATAACAAAGAATTCGCCCGCCGCCTTCGCGGTTACGACGAAGATCAAGTCAACGAGTTTCTGGATCAAATCATCAAGGATTACGAAGCGATGATCCGCGAGAACAAGGAATTGCAAAATATGGTCGCCGCTTCCCAGGATAAGCTGGGCCATTTCTCCAATATCGAGGAGACGCTGAGCAAAACGATCATCGTTGCGCAAGAAGCGGCTGACGAATTGAAGAACAACTCCAAGAAGGAAGCTCATCTGATCGTGAAGGAAGCGGAGAAGAACGCCGATCGCATCATTAACGATGCGCTGGCGAAATCCCGCAAAATCGCTCTCGAAGTCGAAGAGTTAAAAAAGCAAGCGACGATCTACCGGGCGCGTTTCCGCGCGTTGATCGAATCCCAGATGGAGCTGCTGTCGCAGGATGGCTGGGAATCGCTTGAAGGGCGCGAGTCGCGGGGAATTGAAGCCTAAGCGGTTTGACAAATGTTTTACGGGAAAGTATAACAAGAGTATTACGATGAACTACTGCAATGTCGAAGACGGGAACGAGTATGCGCGATACCTTAGCTCAGAGAGTTGGCGGACGGTGCGAGCCAACGCGAAGGATGCGCCGAATATCCTCCCCGAGACGCCTGCCGAACGTCGCCTGAAGCCCTGCGCAGCAGCGATGAGTAAGCGAGGCCGGAAATCCGCCGTTACCGGATGCTGAGTTGTCGCTCGTTTTCGCTTTATTGCGGAGCAGGCGGAACAAGGGTGGTACCGCGAGTTAGACTCGTCCCTTTTTTGGGGCGGGTCTTTTTGTTTTTGTCAATCGAAAGGATGGGATGATATGCAAAGAGTCGAGGTTAAGGAAAAGGCGCGAGCCCGCGAGCTTCGCGTTCTGGAGCAGTGGAAAAAGGAGGATACGTTCCGTCGCTCCATCGACAATCGGGAGGGCAAGCCGAATTTTGTGTTTTATGAAGGGCCCCCTACGGCGAACGGCAAGCCGCACATCGGCCACATGCTTGGTCGCGTGGTCAAGGACTTCGTCAGCCGCTATAAAACGATGTCCGGATACCGCGTCATCCGCAAAGCGGGATGGGATACGCACGGTCTGCCTGTCGAACTGGGCGTGGAGAAGCAGCTGGGCATCTCCGGCAAGCAGGAAATCGAGAACTATGGCGTAGAGCCGTTTATCATCAAATGCAAGGAGAGCGTGTTCGAGTATGAGCGCCAGTGGCGGGAGCTGACGGAAGCGATCGCGTATTGGACCGATCTGGACGATCCGTACATCACGCTCGATAACAATTATATTCAGAGCGTATGGCACATTCTGGCCACGATTCATGAGAAAGGGCTGCTGTACCGCGGCCATCGCGTCAGCCCTTACTGTCCTTGCTGCCAGACGACGCTCAGCTCGCACGAGGTGGCTCAAGGCTACGAGGACGTCAAGGATTTGACCGCTACGGCGAAGTTCAAGCTGAAAGAGAACGGCGATTATGTACTCGCCTGGACGACGACGCCTTGGACGCTGCCGGCAAACGTGGCGTTGGCCGTTCATCCCGAGCTTGACTATGTGCGCGCGAAGCAAAACGGCGAAGTATATATCGTGGCGGCGGCGCTCGCTGACAAGGTGCTCAAGGGCGAATATGAGACGCTAGGCACGATGAAAGGCCGCGAGCTCGTCGGTCTGACCTATGAGCCGCTGTTCCCCTATGTCACCGTCGATAACGCCTATCGTGTGATCGACGCCGAATACGTTACAGATGCAAGCGGTACGGGTATCGTACACATTTCCCCGGCTCACGGCGAGGACGATTACCGGGTGGCGCGTCAGCATGGCATTCCGATGCTGATGGTTGTCAACAACGAAGGCAAATATATCGCGGAAGTGACGGATCTGGCCGGCCGCTTCGTGAAGGATTGCGACGTGGACATCGTCAAAATGCTGTCGGAGCGCGGACTGCTGTTTCACAAAGAAAGAATGGAGCATAGCTATCCGTTCTGTTGGCGCTGCAAAACGCCGCTGCTCTATTACGCGACGGAGAGCTGGTTCATTAAGACGACAGCGGTCAAAGATCAGCTGATCGAGAACAACAAGCAAATCCAGTGGTATCCGGAGCACTTGAGAGACGGCCGCTTTGGTAAGTTCCTCGAGGACTTGGTCGACTGGAACATCAGCCGAAACCGTTACTGGGGCACGCCCCTCAACGTGTGGACTTGCGAAAACTGCGGCAAGGAGAAGGCGCCGCACAGCATTGCCGAGCTTCGCGCTCTGGCGATTGAGGACGTGCCGGAGACAATTGAGCTGCACAAGCCGTATGTAGACGACATTCATCTGCGCTGCGAGTGCGGCGGCAAAATGAACCGGGCGTCTGAGGTCATCGACGTGTGGTTCGACAGCGGCTCGATGCCGTTTGCGCAATACTTTCACCCTTACGGCGACGAGGCAAAGTTCAAGGAACAATATCCGGCGGACTTCATCTGCGAAGGGATCGACCAGACGCGCGGCTGGTTCTTCAGCTTGCTGGCGGTATCGACGCTGTACAACGGCCAAGTGCCGTACAAGTCGGTCATTTCTACGGGACACGTGCTCGACGAGAACGGCCAGAAGATGAGTAAATCCAAGGGCAACGTCCTTGATCCCTGGGAGATCATCGACGAGTTCGGCACGGATGCGTTCCGCTGGTCGCTGCTGGCGGACAGTGCGCCTTGGAACAGCAAGAGATTTTCCAAAGGCATCGTCGGCGAAGCGAAGTCCAAAGTTGTGGATACGCTCGTTAACACGCACGCCTTCTATGCGCTATACGCTTCCATTGACGGCTATAACCCCGGGGAGCATGAGAAGGTCAAGCTGGAGAACAAGCTGGACCGCTGGATTTTGTCGAGATTGAACACGTTGATTCAGGAAGTCGTGAAAGGCTTGGAGGTTAACGATTTCCTCAATCCGGCGAAGGCGATCGAGACTTTCGTCGACGAGCTGTCGAACTGGTACGTGCGGCGTTCGCGCGACCGTTTCTGGGGCAGCGGCCTCACGGAGACGAAGCTGGCGGCCTATCAGACGCTGGGAGAAGTGCTGCTGACGCTGTCCAAGCTGATCGCGCCGTATACGCCGTTTGTCGCCGAGGATATTTACGGCAATCTGGGCGGGAAAGGCAGCGTGCACTTGGCAGATTATCCAGAGGCGGATACGGAGGCGATTGACGCGGAGCTGGAGCGAGAGATGGCAGCGGTGCGCGGCATCGTGGAGCTGGCGCGAAACATCCGCAACGAGACCGGCCTGAAGACGCGCCAGCCGCTGTCCGAGCTGCTCGTGTCGCTGAGCGAAAGCTTCGACCTGTCGGGCTATGAAGAGATCGTACAGGACGAGATCAATGTCAAGCGGATTACGATCGTCAGCGACGACGGAGGCTTCGTCAACTTTAACCTGAAGCTTAACCTGAAGGTCGCTGGTAAAAAATACGGCAAAAACGTCGGGCCGATCCAGGCGGCGTTTAAGGCGATGTCCAGCGACGAGACGCGGGGCGTCGTGCAAGCGGGCAAGTACGAGTTCGTATCGCCGGATGGCGAAGCGCTGACTGTCGAGCTGGAGGAAATTCTCGTGGAGAAGGAAGCGAAAACAGGCTTCGCCTCCGCGTCGGGCGGCGGCTTGACGGTAGCGCTCAACACGGAGATAACGCCGGAGCTGGTGCAGGAAGGCTGGGTACGCGAAGTTATCCGCGCCGTTCAGGATACGCGCAAAAAGCTCGACCTGCCGATCGAAAAGCGAATTGACCTCGTGCTCGACGTCGATTCCGAGCTGGAAGCGGCGCTTCGCGCATTCGACGGAGTGCTGAGGGAGAATGTGCTTGTGAACGAGGTTTCATTCGGCAGGACCGAGGCGACCGAGTCGGTGCAAGCCGGCGAGAAAACAATCGGCGTAGCCATCGTATAAAGCGTAGCCGTATAAAGCGTAGCATTGGCAAAGAAAGCATAAGCTAAGACGAGCTGCAGGGCTCAAGGGCGGGGGCGACTTCGCTCGGGCCCGGGCTCGTTTTGCTTTTGATTAGTAAGGGTAATGGCAGGGAAAGAGGTTGGCGAGGAGGAGGAAGGCAGCCATGAGCGGAAATTACAAGCAGAAGGGCAAGCCGAATTCGATTCAGGTCAAGCTGCCCGCCGGAAAGCCGGAACAATCGGCGGACAGGCTGGCCGAAGAGACGAAGGATTTGAAAGGGACGCTGCATTACTTGTCGGACAAGCTGGAAAAGCTGAGTCAGGATATGGAGAAAGCTCAGTTGAAGGAATACGTGAATTTGATGCAGCGTCCGTGGCAGCTGATCGTTAAAAACTTCATCGCCGGTACTGCGCGCGGAGTAGGTATCGCGCTAGGGTTCACGTTTTTCGCCGCGACAATTGTTTATTTGCTGCAAATTCTCGGGGCGCTGAACTTGCCAATCGTGGGCGATTACATCGCGGATATCGTAAGAATCGTACAGCGGCAGCTTGAGATTAACCCGTATTGAGTCAGTCTAAGCCGCCGCTCCCGCTTCGATCGTTCAATAGGATTCCGGCAGCTCGCCGGTTGACTCCAGCAAGTGATCGCCTTCGTTGTCATCCATATACCGGTGATAGGCGTGGTTGCGGACGATGGAGACATGAGTGCCGGTAATGTCGGTGGCGACGAAGCTTTCATAAGACTCGACGAATCCGTCGTTCTCGTCGGCTTCGATTTCCATATGGTTGTAATCCTCTATGTTATTGTCTTCAGCCATCGCCGGGGTATTGGACGTCCCCCACGATTCGACGATCTGCCAGGCGTCCTCCCCGTCGAAACCATTTTGATCTTCTCTGTCGTCCAGGCTGGTCCGGCCGAATGGCGGCGCGAGAAACTGTTCCTCGATCGGACGATCGTTGGAGGGATCCTGACGCGGCTCGTGCTCGATGCAGTAGATGGCCGTAGGCAGCGCTTCGAGTCGTTCGAGCGGTATAAACTTGCCGCATGCGGCGCAATGTCCGTATTCCCCCGTATCCATCCGTTCCAGGGCGGCGTCCACTCGCTCCAGCCGGAACGCTTCCTTTTCCAGCAGCGCGAAATCCTTGCTCCGTTCGAACATCTCCGTACCGGCGTCGCCCGGATGGTTGTCGATGCTTGACAGCTCGCCGGTCGAATCGCGATAGGAGGCGGCGAGTCCGAAATGGCCGTTATCGTTCACGCGCCGCTCAAGCTCGCATCTTTCCTGTATCAATCTGCGCTGCAGCGATTGGAAGGTTTTCTGATCGAGATGCTTTGGCAACGTCATCCACTCCCTTTGTTCACAAGGTGCTTGACTGTAGTTTTCTCGGATGGTACAGGTTTTACGTGCGGCGTTCGCAGGGCTTGTATGGGGCTTTTGTCGATTTTTACTTGCGCTTCGTGGACGCTCCATGTCGCGGTATGATAAAATCAACAGGCAGGAGAATGAGATGAAGGGCGGAAAAAATCAATGCAACGTCGGATTTGGCCGATATGGGTTTACTACGGAATTGCGGTTTTCGCGTTCCTGGCCGATTATGCAAGCAAGAAATTCATTAGCCGTACGGTCGAGTTGAACACAGAGAAGATTTCCGTGCTGGGAAATTTCTTTGAGATTACCCATATTCGCAACAGGGGAGCGGCTTTCGGGATGCTGCAGGAGCAGCGGCTGTTTTTCATCCTCATTACGATAGTCGTCGTTTCCGGCCTCCTCTGGTATTTACACCGTTCTTATCGTTCGGCCGGCAGCATTTTATTGCTAAGCGGCTTGGCAACGATACTGGGCGGGGCCCTCGGCAATTTCCTTGATCGCGCCCTGTACGGGGAAGTTGTAGACTTCTTGCAGTTTAATTTCGGTTCGTATACATTCCCGATTTTTAATATTGCCGATACGGCGATTACCGTAGGCGTAGGTCTGATCATTTTGGATGCGCTGCTGACTATGAAACAGGAGAAAAATGCAAATGGCAATGGAGAGCAAACCAAAGACGAATCTGCCGGACAGCAGTCCGTCTAACGAAAGTTTCGAATGGACGGTCGAAGAGGGACAGAAGGGCGAGCGGGTGGACAAGCATATCGCTCAAATGCTGGCGCAGCAGGACCAAAGCTTCTCCCGATCGCAAATTCAGGAGTGGATTCGCACGGGCGCGGCGACGGTTAACGGAGCCGAGGTTAAAGCCAACGCCAAGCTGGCCGTCGGCGATACGATTCGCATCGTTCTTCCCGAACCTGAGCCGGTAGAAGCGTTCCCGGAAAATATTCCTCTGGAAATCGCATACGAAGATTCCGATGTTATCGTCATCAACAAGCCGCGGGGGATGGTCGTACATCCCGCCGCCGGTCATCCGAGCGGTACGGTGGTGAACGCGTTGCTGTACCATTGCAAGGATTTGTCGGGCATCAACGGGGTGATGCGTCCGGGGATCGTGCACCGGATCGACAAGGACACGTCCGGCTTGCTGATGGTCGCTAAGAACGACTTGGCACATGCTTCGCTGGCCGAGCAGCTTAAGGAGCACAGCGTGACGAGAAAATACCGCGCGCTTGTCTATGGCGTCATGCAGCATGACAAGGGAACGGTAGACGCGCCGATCGGGCGAGCCAATCACGACCGCAAGCTCTACGTCGTTACGGAGAAGAACAGCAAACATGCCGTCACGCATTTCGCGGTGAACGGGCGGTTCGACGAGTATACGCTGCTTGATCTCAGGCTGGAAACCGGACGCACGCATCAGATTCGAGTTCATATGAAGTATATCGGCTATCCGCTCGTCGGAGATCCCGTATACGGCGGCAAAAGCGGCCGAACGCTCGGTATGTCAGGCCAGGCGCTGCATGCGGAGACGCTCGGCTTTAAGCACCCGAGGACAGGGGAATATTTGGAGTTCAGCGCGCCGATTCCGGAAGATATGGAGCATGCGCTGGACATATTGAGAACGAGGTAATATACGCTCCGTCAGCCAAGCCAGGCAAGCGTAGCGATAACTGCAAATGATCGGCGCAATAATCCATGGCTGTCTTTTCCCGTATCGTTCATAGTTTGAATATGACTATGCAACGATACAAGGGGTGTCTGGAATGAGCGCAGAACATTATCAGTCGACTTACATTCAGGAGCAGTTTGCCGCCCGCATCGGCGGCTCCAACTACGGCAAAGATACAAACATTTATAAGTTCGAGAAAATCAAGCGCGCCAAAGCTGCAGCCAAGAAAGCCCACCCCGACGTCGAGCTGATCGATATGGGCGTCGGCGAGCCGGACGAGATGGCCGACGCCGGCATCGTCGCCAAGCTGGCGGAAGAGGCGGCCAAACCGGAAAATCGCGGCTACGCGGATAACGGCATCGCCGAATTCAAACATGCGGCGGCGAAGTATTTGAAGGAAGTGTTCTCCGTTGACGGAATCGACGCGGAGACGGAGGTTTTGCATACGATCGGGGCCAAGCCTGCGCTTGCGATGCTGCCTACGGTGTTCATTAATCCGGGCGATGTCGCGATTATGACGGTACCGGGCTATCCTGTTTTGGGCACACATACGAAATATCTCGGCGGAGAGGTATATAACGTTCAACTGACGAAGGAGAACAACTTCCTGCCGGACCTGAATGCCATTCCGGAAGAGATTGCGAAACGCGCAAAGCTGCTGTACTTGAACTATCCGAACAATCCGACCGGC
Source organism: Cohnella sp. LGH (assembly GCF_017671885.1). Lineage (NCBI taxonomy): Bacteria > Bacillati > Bacillota > Bacilli > Caryophanales > Paenibacillaceae > Cohnella > Cohnella sp. LGH. Next base: position 4,081,556 of record NZ_CP072117.1, on the reverse strand, counting down.
GCTGCGGCTACGGCCGAGTTTTTCGAACAGGTCGTCGCTTGGGCGAAGAAGTTCAACGTGGTCGTCGTGCATGACGCTCCGTATGCCGCTTTGACCTATGACGGAATCCGGCCGCTTAGCTTTTTGTCCGTACCGGGCGCTAAAGATGTCGGCGTGGAACTGCACTCGTTGTCCAAGTCGTACAATATGACGGGATGGCGGATCGGTTTTTTCGCCGGAAATCCGTTGATCGTGAAAGCATTTGGCGACGTCAAGGACAACAACGATTCCGGACAGTTCATCGCAATTCAGAAGGCGGCCGCTTACGGTTTGGAGAATCCGCAAATCACCGAGGCCATCTCGGAGAAGTATTCCCGCCGGCACAATAGGCTCGTTGCGGTGCTGAACGAAATCGGCTTTCGCGCCGAGAAGCCGAAAGGCTCCTTCTTCCTCTACGTCGAAGCGCCTAAAGGCATCGTCGGCGGACAGCGGTTTGAATCTGCCGAAGATTTCTCGCAGTATTTGATCCGCGAGAAGCTGATCTCCACCGTACCGTGGGACGATGCGGGCAAATTCATTCGTTTTTCGGTTACGTTTATCGCGCAGGGAGAAGCGGAGGAAGCCCGCGTCATCGACGAGATCAAGCGCCGACTGACCGACGTTCAATTCGAATTTTAATGTGCGGATTTTCTTGACACTTCATGTCGAACATGGGATAATCGTTGTTAGTGAACGGGTACCTTTAACTCAGTCCAGAGAGACTGGCAAGGTGGCGCAGAATTGACACATATCCCTAGACATGCGATGAGCATGCTTATCTTCGGGTTAGACTGAAGTTGGGCAAGCATCGTTACCGCTGTCTGCCGATATTTTGTTCTGGCTGAATCCTCCTTGCAAATGCGCAAGGAGGTTTTTTATGTGCAAATCTCGCTTGAAGGAGGGATCGGATTGTCGGACTCGCGCGTCATCATGGACGAATCCGCCATTCGGCGGGCGCTTACCCGAATCGCTCACGAGATGGTCGAGAAGAACAAGGGCATTCAGAACTGCGTGCTGATCGGGATACGAACCCGAGGCGTCTACTTGGCGCAACGGGTTGCCGAAAGAATTTATGACATCGAAGGCCAGCCGATTCCGGTCGGCGAACTGGACATTACCCGCTATCGCGACGATCGCCCTTCGGCGACTAGAGCGAACGCGGCCGGGCCGGGAGAAGAGCTGAAGCGGCTCGTAACCGACAAGCGAATTATTTTGGTCGACGATGTGCTTTACACCGGGCGCACGATCCGCGCAGCGCTGGATGCGCTGATGGATTGCGGAAGGCCGCAATCGATTCAACTGGCCGTCCTGGTGGACAGAGGACATCGCGAGCTTCCGATACGCCCCGACTATATCGGTAAGAACGTGCCGACGTCTCGACAGGAGAAGATCGATGTTTCGTTGAGCGAAGTCGATGAGACGGATTGCGTTACGATTATGCATCCACGCGAGGCGGAGATCGAAGGCTAGACCAAGGATAGGATTAAAAGTTCAATTATGCTAGAGGAGGCGCCAGTGAACAGATGACGACATGGATTATTAACGCTAGCAGATGGAGCGCGGAAGCCGGAGGACTCGAGGTCGCGCATGTGCGTATCGAGGAAGGGATTATCGCGGAGTGGCGCACCGGAGAAGCGGCGCCCGACACATCGGGGGCGGAAACGATCGACGCTCGGGGCAAGCTAATCTCGCCGGGGTTGATCGATATGCATGTTCACTTGCGCGAGCCGGGTTTTGAATACAAAGAAACGATCGCCAGCGGTACCGAATCGGCGGCCAAGGGCGGCTTTACCGTCATCGCGCCGATGCCGAATACGCGGCCGGTGATGGATACGCCGGAGACGATTTCGCTCGTGCTGGACAAGGCGAAGACCGAAGGCGTCGTACGGGTGCTGCCTTATGCGGCGATCACGAAAAATGAGTTGGGCCGAGAGCTGACGGATTTCCCTGCTCTGAAGGAAGCGGGAGCGATCGGTTTTACGGACGACGGCGTCGGCGTGCAGAACGCGCAGATGATGAAAAACGCAATGGCGCTTGCCAAATCGCTCGACATGCCGATTATCGCTCACTGCGAGGACGACACGTTGGTGGAAGGCGCGGCGGTAACGGAAGGCGAGTTCGCTCGCAAGCACGGACTCAAGGGCATTCCGAACGAGTCTGAAGCGATCCATGTCGGCCGGGACATTTTGTTGTCCGAGGCGACTGGCGTACACTATCATGTATGCCACGTGAGTACGGAGCAATCGATTCGTCTTATCCGCCTAGGCAAGTCGGTCGGCGTAAACGTCACTTCCGAGGTGTGCCCGCATCATCTGATCCTTTCGGACGAAGATATCCCGGACAGCATGGACGCCAACTGGAAAATGAATCCGCCGCTGCGGACACCGAAGGACGTCGAGGCCTGCATTCAGGCACTGGAGGATGGAACGATCGACATTATTGTCACCGACCATGCTCCGCATAGCGAGGAAGAGAAGGCTCGCGGAATGGAGCGCGCTCCGTTCGGAATCGTCGGATTCGAGACCGCATTCCCTCTGCTTTACACGAAGTTCGTACGCACCGGACGTTGGAGTCTCGACTTCCTGCTGCGCAGAATGACGAGCGATCCGGCAAGAGTGTTCCGCCTTCCATATGGAACGTTGGAACAAGGAGCGCCGGCGGACTTGACATTGATCGATCTGGAGAACGAGCGCGAGGTTGATCCCGCGACGTTCCTGACGAAAGGTCGCAATACCCCGTTTGCGGGTTGGAAGCTATACGGCTGGCCGAGCATGACGATGGTCGGCGGCAAAGTGGTCTGGACCGAAGAGAACGGCATTAACCGCTAAGGAGTGATTGGAATGCAGGCAAGATTGTTGTTGGAAGACGGTACGCTGTTTACCGGAAAAAGCTTCGGAGCCGAAGCCGGCTCCGTTGGAGAAGTGGTGTTTAATACAGGGATTACAGGGTATCAGGAAGTGCTGTCCGATCCTTCGTACTGCGGCCAGATCGTCACGATGACTTATCCGCTCATCGGCAATTACGGCATCAACCGCGATGATTTCGAAAGCATTCGCCCGTTCGTACACGGCTTTGTCGTGCGTCGTCACGAGGACGTGCCGAGCAACTGGAGAGCGCAATATACAGTCGACCAACTGTTGAAAGAATATGAAATTCCGGGCATTAGCGAGATCGATACTCGCATGCTGACGAGAATTCTTCGCGTGCACGGCACGATGAAAGGCATCATTACCACCGGCAGCGAGCGTGTAGAGGAATTGCTTGAGCGTCTCGGAGCGGCTCCGTTGATGCGCGACCAAGTCGCGCGAACGTCGACCAAGTCGGTTTTCTCCAGCCCAGGAAACCAAGAACGTATCGTACTGATCGACTACGGCGCAAAAAGCGGCATTCTGCGCGATCTGACGCAGCGCGGCTGCGACGTAATCGTTGTTCCGCAGGATGCGACGGCAGACGAAATTCGCCGCCTGAACCCGGACGGCATCCAATTGTCCAACGGTCCTGGGGACCCGAAAGACGTGCCGCACGCCGTTGAAACGATCCGTCAACTGCTCGGCGAGTATCCGATCTTCGGCATTTGCCTTGGACACCAACTGTTTGCGCTGGCGTGCGGAGCGGATACGGGCAAGCTGAAATTCGGCCACCGCGGCGGCAACCACCCGGTGAAAGAGCTGGAATCCGGCCGCTGCTTCATCACTTCCCAGAACCACGGCTATACGGTCGTCGACGAATCGATCGCCGGAACCGAACTGGAAGTGACGCACATCAACAACAATGACAAAACGATCGAAGGCTTGAAGCACAAACGTTTTCCGGCCTTCACCGTTCAATACCATCCGGAGGCGGCTCCAGGACCTTACGACAACAGCTACTTGTTTGATCGGTTCCTGCAAATGATCCGCGATCACAAGAATGCCAACCCGGAACGTCCGCGTCAAGCCCAATTGTCGGAGACGCTGAGAGGAGAGCTGCTGTATGCCCAAAAATAATTCGCTCAAAAAACTGCTCGTCATCGGCTCCGGTCCAATTGTCATCGGACAAGCGGCGGAATTCGACTATGCCGGCACGCAAGCTTGCCAAGCGCTGAAAGAGGAAGGCTTCGAAGTCGTCCTGATTAACAGTAACCCGGCGACGATCATGACTGACACGAACATCGCTGACAAAGTCTACATTGAACCGATCAACCTGGAATTCGTCTCCCAAATCATTCGCCAAGAACGTCCGGACGGCCTTCTGCCGACGCTCGGCGGACAAACGGGTCTTAACATGGCGGTTGAGCTGGCGAAAGCAGGCGTCTTGGAAAAAGAAGGCGTTAAGCTGCTCGGCACGCAGTTGACGGCGATCGAAAAAGCGGAAGACCGCGACCTGTTCCGCGCCCTCATGCGCGAGCTCGACCAACCGGTGCCGGAGTCAGACATTGTTACGAACGTTCAAGCGGCCGTAGACTTCGCCGCGACCATCGGCTACCCGGTCATCGTTCGTCCGGCTTATACGCTGGGCGGAACGGGCGGCGGTATTTGCGCCAACGAGGAAGAACTGCGTGAAATCGTCGACAGCGGTATTCGCTACAGCCCGATCGGCCAATGTCTGATCGAGAAATCGATTGCCGGCATGAAGGAAATCGAGTATGAAGTTATGCGCGACGCCAACGATAACTGTATCGTCGTCTGTAACATGGAAAACTTCGATCCGGTCGGCGTTCATACCGGCGACAGCATCGTCGTCGCGCCAAGTCAGACGCTGTCCGACCGCGAATACCAAATGCTTCGCTCGGCATCGTTGAAGATCATTCGCGCGCTGAACATCGAAGGCGGCTGTAATGTACAGTTTGCGCTCGATCCGCAAAGCTACCAATACTATGTCATCGAGGTTAACCCTCGCGTCAGCCGCTCCTCTGCGCTTGCTTCCAAGGCAACGGGCTATCCGATCGCTAAGATGGCGGCGAAAATTGCGATCGGCTATACGCTTGACGAGATCGTCAACCCGGTTACGGGTCAGACATACGCTTGCTTCGAGCCTACGCTGGACTACATCGTATCGAAAATTCCGCGCTGGCCGTTCGATAAGTTCACCTCCGCGAACCGCAAGCTGGGCACGCAGATGAAGGCGACCGGCGAGGTTATGGCGATCGGCCGCACGTTCGAGGAATCGATCCATAAAGCGGTGCGCTCTCTCGAAATCGGCGTGCACCGTATTTACCTGAAGGGTGCAGAAGAGCTATCCGTCGAAGTGCTGGAAAACCGGTTGATCAAACCGGACGACGAGCGGATGTTCCTTGTTGCCGAAGCGTTCCGTCGCGGCTGGCCGCTGCAGCGTATTCAGGACTTGTCCAACATCGACTGGTGGTTCCTCGACAAGATCGAGCGTATCATTCAACTTGAAGACGAGATCCGCAGAGCGCCTGCGCTTACTCCGGAGCTTCTGTATAAGGCGAAGAGAAACGGATTGACGGACCGCGCGATCGCGGAGCTGAGAAGCGAAGGACATCCGTCCGGAGCCTATACGAAAGAAGCGGATGTCCGCACTTACCGTAAGGAACAAGGCTTCACGCCGGTTTATAAGATGGTAGATACTTGCGCCGCGGAGTTCGAGGCGACGACGCCATACTACTACTCCACTTATGAGACGGAGAACGAAGTTCTTCCGAGCGACAAAGAAAAAATCATCGTGCTCGGCTCCGGTCCGATCCGTATTGGACAAGGCATCGAATTCGACTACTCAACCGTTCACGCCGTATGGGCAATCCGCAATGCGGGCTACGAAGCGGTCATTATCAACAACAACCCGGAGACGGTGTCCACCGACTTCAGCACGTCGGACCGCCTCTACTTCGAGCCGCTCTTCTTCGAAGACGTTATGAACGTCATCGAGCAGGAGAAGCCGATCGGCGTCATTGTACAATTCGGCGGACAAACCGCGATTAACCTGGCAGCGCCATTGGCGAAAGCCGGCGTTCGCATCCTGGGCACGTCGCTGGACAGCATCGATGAAGCGGAAGACCGCAAGCGGTTCGAAGCGCTGCTAAGCAAGCTGAGCGTACCGCAGCCGAAAGGCACGACGGTCACTTCCGTTGAAGAAGCGGTTGGCGCTGCGCAAGAGCTCGGTTATCCGGTGCTCGTGCGTCCGTCTTACGTCCTTGGCGGCCGGGCGATGGAAATTGTCTACTCCGACGATGAACTGCTCTCCTACATGGAAGTGGCTGTGAAAATCAATCCTGAGCATCCGGTTCTGATCGACCGCTACATGCTTGGCAAAGAAATCGAAGTCGACGCGATCTGCGACGGCGAGACAGTGCTCATCCCGGGCATCATGGAGCACGTCGAGCGCGCGGGCGTCCACTCCGGCGACTCGATCGCGGTATATCCGCCGCAATCGTTGTCCGACGATGTGAAACAACAAGCGATCGACATTACGATCAAGATCGCCAAGGAACTGAAAACGGTCGGACTCGTCAACATTCAGTTCGTCGTATGGCAAGATCAAGTGTACGTGATCGAGGTTAACCCTCGTTCGTCCCGTACCGTGCCTTTCCTGAGCAAAGTGACCAAGATTCCGATGGCTAACCTGGCAACGCAAGCGATTCTGGGCAAAAAGCTGACAGAGCTTGGCTACCAAGAAGGTCTATGGCCGGAAGACGAGTTCGTCTCGGTCAAAGTGCCGGTATTCAGCTTTGCCAAGCTGCGCCGCGTCGACCCGACGCTGACGCCGGAGATGAAGTCGACCGGTGAAGTGATGGGCCGCGATCGTTTCTATGCGAAGGCGTTGTACAAAGGCTTGGTCGGCTCGGGCATGAAAATCCCGAATTCCGGTGCGATCATCGCCACGGTTGCCGACAAGGACAAGGAAGAAGCGATTCAAATTTTGAAGGGCTTCTACAACCTAGGCTACAAGCTGCTTGCAACTGGCGGTACGGCTGACGCTCTTGAAGCCGCAGGACTTAAAGTTCGCCGCGTCAACAAGCTGTCCGACGGCTCGCCGAACATTCTGGATCTGATCCGCACCGGAGAGGCGCAGTTCGTCGTCAATACGCTGACGAAGGGCAAAACGCCGGAGCGCGACGGATTCCGTATCCGCCGCGAAGCGGTCGAGAACGGCGTCGTCTGTCTGACGTCGCTGGACACGGTAAGCGCCCTGCTGAACATGCTGCAGGCGCTCCGTTTCTCGAGCGAACCGATGCCTGCGTTCCAGTCCTAACATGAATGTCGCCCGGTCCCCGATTCGTCAGGGGATCGGGCTTCTATATTCCGAGTCGAATCACAGGGAGGAATCGGAGTGTCGTTACTAACCCGCAATGAAGCGGCAGGAAAGATCATGGTGGCGCTGGACAAGCCCGATGCGCAAGCGGCGCTGGAACTGGCCGAGAGGCTGCAAGGCTTCGGTTGCTGGATGAAAGTCGGCATGGAGCTGTTTTTCGCCGCCGGTCCCGCCATCGTGCAAGAGCTCAAGAGCCGGGGGTTCCGCATTTTCCTCGACTTGAAAATGCATGACATTCCGAACACGGTACGCGGAGGAGCCCGGAGCATTACTCGGCTTGGCGTCGACCTGTTTAACGTGCATGGAGCGGGCGGGCTGGCGATGATGAGCGCAGCGGCGGAAGGCGTGCAGGATGCGCTGCAGGCAGGCGATGTCGAGCAAGCGCCGCTCGTTATTGCGGTGACGCAGCTGACGAGTACAAGCCAGCAAGTTCTCAATGATGAGATCGGTATCCCGGGCGATCTGGAGAACGCCGTTGTCCACTACGCCGAGGTGGCTCGCAAAGCCGGGCTGCAGGGCGTTGTCGCTTCGCCGTTGGAGGTTGCCGCGGTCAAAAAGGCTTGCGGGGCGAGCTTCATTACCGTAACGCCGGGCATCCGTCCGCGTTGGGCTGAAGTCGGAGATCAGACGCGTATTACGACACCTCGTGACGCGCTTGAGGGCGGTACCGACTATTTGGTCATCGGACGTCCTATTACGGGAGCAAGCAAGCCGGAAGAAGCGCTGGACACCATATTAAAGGAGATGACTCAATTATGAGCAACTATTCCGTCGAACAACTGCCGGCCGTCATCGCGGGCAATCTGCTGGACATCGGGGCTGTCGCCCTTCGTCCGAATGAGCCGTTTACTTGGACATCAGGCATCATTTCCCCGATCTACTGCGACAATCGGCTCACAATGAGCTATCCCGACATTCGGGACGCAATTGCCGAAGGCTTTGCAACGCTCATTCGCACGCACTATCCGGACACAGAAGTTATTGCCGGAACTGCGACGGCTGGTATTCCTCACGCTGCATGGGTTGCGCAGAAGCTGAACCTTCCGATGGCGTACATTCGCGATAAGGCCAAAGGACACGGCAAGCAAAATCAGATCGAAGGTCTGATCAAGGACGGGCAGAAGGTCGTCGTCATCGAGGACTTGATCTCCACCGGCGGTAGCTCGCTTAAAGCGGCACTGGCTGTGATGGAAGCAGGCGGAGACGTGCAGGGAGTATTGGCGATCTTCACTTATCAATTTGCTCTGGCGGAGCAAGCTTTCCAGGATGAAAGCGTCGAATTAAAGACGCTGTCGAACTACTCGGCGCTCGTAGACGAAGCGCTGCGTCGCGGCACGATTAACGAGTCCGACGTTAGCCTGCTGCAGTCATGGCGGGAAAATCCGCAAGCGTTCGGAAAATAATATGGTCAAACAAGCGGCGGCTCTCTGATCCGAGAGTCGTCTTTTTTGTCGTTTACTCCGTCTCCAGACCGAGATTCAAAGCGTGCTCTGGACCGTCGATCGCTTGGGCGGCTTGAGTTACAATAGATCTATCCTATGTGATTGGGCAAAAAAAGGAGAGTGTAAACGTGGCCATTCTGGAAGTGAAGAACCTGCGCAAAGCGTTCGGCGCCGTGCAGGCCGTGGAGGAAATCAGCTTTTCCGTCGAAAGCGGCGAGGTGTTCACGATCATCGGCCCGAACGGAGCTGGAAAAACGACGACGCTGGAAATGATCGAAGGCATGCAGACGCCCGATGGCGGGTCGATCTCGATCAACGGGATGAAGTGGGACAAGGAGGCCGATCGGATCAAAACGATTATCGGCGTACAGCCACAGTCGAGCGCCTTGTTTGATCTGCTTACCGTGGAAGAAAACCTGGATTTGTTCGCCTCGTTCTACCCTCGTTCCAAACATCCGTCCGAAGTGCTGGAAATGATCAACTTGACCGATCATCGCCGCAAAAACGTGAAATCGCTATCCGGCGGACAACGGCAGCGGCTGGCGATCGGCCTGGCGATGATCAGCGATCCCCAAATCATTTTTCTCGACGAGCCGACAACCGGACTGGACCCGCAAGCTCGACGCAACATTTGGGACATCGTTCTGAAGCTCAAGGAGCTTGGCAAAACGACTATTTTGACAACTCACTACATGGAAGAAGCCGAAAAGCTAAGCGACCGCGTCTGTATCGTCGATCAGGGCAAAATCGTTACGCTCGACACGCCTGCCAATCTCATTGACAGCTTAACGAAGGAGCGGGAGGTTCGGTTGCACTTCCAGGATGGGGAGGCTGCGGCGCTGGAGACGGAGCAGGTGGCCAAGAACGATGCTACAGTCGTCCGCACGGAGCTTGAAGGCTCTTCGCTTAAGCTATGGTCGGTGCGTCCTGAGGAAACCCTGTACGGAGTCTTCGGTTTTACGAAGGAAAGAGGGTACCGGGTCGAACAGGTTTCCATCCGCGAAATGAGTCTCGAGGACGTATTTATCGCCTTTACCGGCAAAGAGTGGAGGGACTAGGGTGAGCAACGGCAAACAGCTTGGCAAATTATTCGGCGCACAGCTTAAAATGATGTTCCGCGAGAAGCAGGTTTGGTTCTGGAATCTCTTTTTTCCGATCATTCTGATGGTTATTTTTATGATCATTTTTGGCGGGGGCGGCGGAAGCGATTTCAAAGCGAAAATCGCGGTCGTTAAGCCGAGCGTAAGCGAAGCGTCGAATATGCTGGAAGGTTACTTGCGGCAAGTGCCTGTACTGGAGTGGAAGTCCGAGCAGCCGGTGACGGCCGAACAAGCGGACGAGTGGGTGAAGGACAAAGATGTAGACGCTGTCATCATTCTTCCTGGCGATAACGCGACTACACTTGAGGTCATCGTGAACAAAGAAAACGAAAAAGGCGCGACGACTCAAGCGATTGCGGGCATTCTGGATAAATTCGTGCAGCAGACGAATTACCAAGTAGCCGGCGTCACGCCGACTTACTCTGTGCAAATGACGGCCGTTTCGAGCGGCAGCGAGGATTTGAGTTATGTCGATTTCCTGTTAACAGGGATGATCGCGCTCGCCGTGGCGCAGGGCGGATTGTTCGGCATGGTAGACATGGTAGAGATGAGACGGAAAGGATTGCTTAAGAGATTAAAGCTTACCCCGGTGAAAATGGGACTATTCGGAGTAGGTGGAATGATGGTGCGTTTCATTTTAGGCATTGTGCAAATCATCATTTTGTCTCTGATCGGAGTGCTCGGCTTTGGCGCCAAGCTCCATCTGGACTTCCCGACATTGATCGTCGCCTTCTTGATCGGAGCGCTGGCCTTTAACGCATTGGGCTATCTCTTCTCCTCCTTCAGCAAATCTATCGAGGCTTATATGGGAATGGCTAACATCGCCAGCTTTCTAATGATGTTCTTGAGCGGCATTTTCTTCCCGACGAGCGGGTTTCCAGAGTGGCTCATTCCCGTATCGAAAGTGCTTCCTCTAACCTATTTCGTAAACGGAATTCGAGACGGAATGGTGTATGGCAGCGGGCTTTTATCCGCCGACTTCTGGGCCGGGATCGGCATTCTCGGCGCTTGGGGCGTCGTCGCTTTCTTAATCGGGGTATTGATCTACCGCAAAACAAAAATCGACGCTCGCTAACTTACTATCCTTTTTAGAGCCTGCTGGCTTGGTCGTGGCGCAAATCCGGCGTCCTGCGATTAAGCTTTGCAGGCCTCTATTCTTTCTCTTTTTCGCAGCCTGTTCCATTATCCCGTTGACTCAGTTCTATGCCTGCCCGCTGCTATCTCAATCTCCAGCTTATAGCCATTATCCCCGTAGCTCAGACTCTCCGCTCGAAATCGATCATTTTTCCTGCTTATTGGCACTATCCCCATAACTCAGGCTTCTCGCCTTCAGTCGATCAATTTTTCTTGCTTATGGTCATTATCCCCATAGCTCAGAGCAGTTGCTTTCGGTATCGGCTATTCAACTTGCTTTGGCGCTATCCCTACGACTCAGATATCTTAAACTTAGTTCATTACCGAGTTGAGAAACGAATTGCTTGGTGGATCTATTTTTGGAAATATGAATAAAGACTGCGGGCGCCCAGAATTCTGAGCGAAAGGGATAGTGGACATAAGGTGCAAAAGTGGAGAGAGTTGGCCAGGATTCTGAGCGGAAGGGATAGTGGCTATAAGGGGCGAAAAGGAGGGGATTGGGCCCACCATTCTGAGCAGAGGGGATAAGAGAGCCGGTAGGATATGTCCTGCCGGCTCACTGTATACGGGACAGCTATTGCAGTTGAGAGAGCCACTGTTTGATTTCTTCATTAGGAAGGGCGGTCGCTGTCGGGATCGGGATCGATTCATCGGATAGTTTGTATTGCTGCTTCAGAGAGATGATTCGTCGTAAGCTGGCGTCAAGGCGGGCTTCGGAGATTACTCCGGATTGGGCCGCTTCGAGCAGCTTATCGTAGACTTGACTCGCCGTGTCGTAGCCGTGGGCGACAAGGATGAGATCGCTGCCGGCCAGAAAGGACTGTAGAGCCGCTTCTTCAATGCCGTAGTTGCGAGCAATAGCGCCCATTGTCATGTCGTCGGTAATAACGACCCCGCCGTATCCGAGCCGATCGCGAAGAAGGTCGGTGATGACGGCTTTGGACAGAGAGGAGGGAGAGTCGGGATCAATCGAGGGAAATAGAATGTGCGCGATCATGACGGCATCCGCTCCTTGATCGATTGCTGCCCGAAACGGGATCCACTCCAGCTTCTCCAATTGTTCGACTGTCTTGGGGACGGTAGGCAGCTCCAAATGGGAGTCGACGGAAGTGTCTCCATGCCCGGGAAAATGTTTGACGACGGCAATCGTACCTCCTGCCTGTAAACCGCGCATCGCGGCAACGCCCATGTCAGCGACAAGCTTAGCGTCGGTTCCGAACGAGCGGCTGCCGATGACCGGATTTTTCGGATTGCTGTTCACGTCCAGCACGGGCGCGAAATCCATGTTAAAGCCCATGATACGTAGCTCCTTGGAGAGCAAGCCGCCCATCTCTTCCGCCAATTCTGGTTTGCCTGTCTTTCCGACCTTCATCGCGTTCGGAAGGGCAGCAAAATCTTTGGGCAGGCGACTAACCGTACCGCCTTCCTGGTCGACGCTCATGAAGAGGGGGAGCGGATTGTCGGCATTTCCCTGCTTTAATTCGTTCACGAGGCGAACCGAACCTTCAAGGTCGGAGAAGTTATCCTTGTACAGAATCACCCCCCCGACCTGTTGATTCGTTATTAACTGTTGCATCTTCTCATCGAATTTCGTACCGTCAATGCCCGCGATAATAAGCTGTCCGACTTTTTGCTCAAGCGTCATGGATTCGAGAAGACGAGAAATGTCATCTTTATCGGAAGAAGGAGGCTTTTCCGATGAAGAGGTCTCGGAAGGAGATGAACCTGAGGGAGAGGGGACGGACGTAACGGGAGGGGAAGAGATTGGCGAACTAGGCGAGACGGAAGGTGCCCCAGGCGAGGAGGCATTCGAGCAGCTGCATAAAATTAGAATGAGCGCTCCGATTCCGAACGTCGTCTTTATTTTCGCAAAACCGTGCTTCATCACACGACACTCCTTTAGCAAAAGGCTCCCGCGTCTCTATAGAAGAGGCGCGGGAGCGCAGTTATTTTAGATAGAGAATGAGCTTTTTAAAGAGACGATGCGGTTAAAGACGGGAAGCTCCGGCGTGGAGTCCTTCGGATCGACGTTAAAGTAGCCATGGCGGAAAAATTGGAACTTGTCGCCGCCGGCCGCCTCTTTCATTTCGGCCTCCACGAAGCCCTTCAACACTTGAAGGGAGTCCGGGTTAAGATGATCGAGGAACGACTGGCCCTCATCTTCGGATTCATCGGAGATTAGCGGCTCGTATAGCCGGAATTCCGCCGGTACCGCTTGCGATGCTTCGACCCAATGGAGCGTTCCTTTTACTTTGCGTCCGGCAAAGCCGGAACCGCTTTTGGTCTCGGGATCGTACGTGCAGCGAAGCTCGACAACGTTGCCGTCCGCGTCGTGCACGACTTCCTCGCATTTAATGAAGTACGCGTGCTTAAGGCGCACTTCGTTGCCCGGGAACAGGCGGAAATACTTTGGCGGCGGGTTGTCCATGTAATCGTCCCGCTCAATGTAAATTTCTCTTGAGAACGGAATTTTGCGATGGCCCATCTCCGGGTTCTCCGGGTTATTCTCGGCGTCGAGCCATTCCGTCTCGCCTTCGGGATAATTCGTGATGACGACTTTGAGCGGGTCCAGAACGGCCATCGTCCGCAGCGCCTTGAGCTTCAGATCCTCGCGGATAAAATGCTCCAGCATTCGCTCATCCACAACGCCGTAGCTCTTGGCTACGCCGATTTCGCGGCAGAAAGCGCGAATCGCTTCGGGTGTATACCCCTTGCGGCGAAGACCCGAAATGGTCGGCATACGGGGATCGTCCCAGCCGTCCACCTTTTTCTCGTCCACGAGCAGTTTAAGTTTCCTTTTGCTCATGACCGTATTGGTGAGATTGAGCCGAGCAAACTCGTATTGATGCGGTGTCCATGGCATTTCGCATTCGCGGACGACCCAATCGTAGAACGGGCGCTGATCTTCGAACTCCAGCGTACAGATCGAGTGGGTTACGCCCTCAATCGCATCCTCCAACGGGTGCGCAAAAGCGTACATCGGGTAGATGCACCAGGCGTCGCCCGTATTGTGGTGATGAGCATGCACAACGCGATATAAAATGGGATCGCGCAGGTTGACGTTCGGAGAAGCCATGTCGATCTTGGCGCGCAGCACCTTTTCCCCGTCGGCGAACTCGCCTTCCTTCATTCGGCGGAACAAATCGAGATTTTCTTCGACGGACCGATTCCGGTAGGGGCTCTCTTGACCGGGAGAAGTGAGCGTACCTCTGGTCTCGCGAATTTGATCCGCAGTCTGGTCGTCCACATAGGCCAAGCCCTTGCGAATCAACAGTCCGGCGCGCTCGTACATTTCCCCGAAGTAGTTCGAAGCGAAAAACAACCCGTCCCATTTGAAGCCGAGCCATTCGACGTCCTTTTTGATCGATTCTACGTACTCCACGTCTTCCTTAACCGGGTTCGTGTCGTCGAAGCGCAGATTCGTTCTTCCTTTGAACTCGTCGGCGAGCTCGAAGTTCAGACAGATGGATTTGGCATGCCCGATGTGCAAATACCCGTTAGGCTCGGGAGGGAAGCGGGTGACGATCTCTTTTACTTTTCCCGAAGCAAGATCTTCGGATACGATGTTTCTAATAAAGTTCGATGACGACGTCTTAGTTTCCAAGGTGACCAACCTTCCTCGCAATAAATCGTTATATCCTCTAATAATACACAAAAATGCGGCGTCTTATAAAGGGTTAAGCGAAAAAACGGAAAAATGTCGGGTCTCGTCGTTTGATCGAACGGGGATGAACGATTTTTTTCTCCTAAAAAAATGATAAAGATTTAATTTTTTCAGTAACTTTTCAGATAGACATCTCGTTATAATCAATGAAGAGATTGGCAAGGGAGGAAGTTGAATGCTGTCATGGCTAGGCCGAAGGTCCGCGGCTGAGAAGTCAGGCGAACAGGGAGAGGATTTGGCGAAGTCGCTCGAGAAGGCGAAGAAGCCGGAAGCCGCGATAGCGGTACAAGAGCGCCCGAGTGCGGACGGACCGTTGTTGTCCGTACGCAACGTAGAGAGATCCTTCGACGTCGGCAGCCAGAAAATCAGGGTACTTAAAGGAATCAACCTGAACCTTTACCCATCCCAACTCGTCATGCTAAGAGGACGCTCGGGTTCGGGCAAAACAACGCTGATGAATTTGATGGGCGGGCTGGATACGCCGACGAAGGGGGAAATCTTTTTCAAAGACCGTCCGTTCCATAAGTGGGATGACGACAAGCGCACTGTCGTGCGTCGCAAGGATATCGGCTTTATTTTTCAGGCATTCGCCTTGATGCCCTTATTGTCCGCTTACGAGAACGTCGAATTGTCGCTGCGCATGGCGAACATTCCGCGTTCGCAATGGAAGGAAAGAATTACGTCCTGTCTGGATCTGGTCGGTCTCTCCAAGAGGATGCACCATCGTCCTTTCGAGCTATCTGGGGGAGAGCAGCAGCGTGTGGCCATCGCCAAAGCGATCGCGCACAAGCCGAGTCTGATTCTGGCGGACGAACCGACGGCGGAGCTGGATAGCCAGATGACCGCACAAATTATGCAGGTATTCAAAGAAGTCGTTGCGGCCGAAAATATTTCGCTCTGCATGACGACGCACGACCCTACGATTATGGAGGTAGCAGATCATGTCTATGAAATGGTGGACGGCGTATTCGTCGCCAATTGACCGTAAGGCGCCTGTGCGCCGCAGCCGCAAAAGCGCCGGCGTGATGGCCGCGCTGGCGTTGTCGCTGGCGATTTCGGGGTGCAGCTTGCTGCCGAGTGAACCGGAGGAAGAGGATCTCTCCGCGATCCAACTGCCGAAAATATCTGAGAAGCCTCAGTATGCGGTAGAGACGAAAACGCTGGAAACGAAAGTATCGGGCTCCGGCAAAATTTTGTCCTCTCAGGAGAAGCAGGTTTATTTTTCGTTGGAAGGAAAACGCATTAAGAAGCTGTACATAGAAGCCGGTCAGGCGGTTAAAGAAGGGCAGACGATCGCGGAGCTCGATGTCGACGAGATGAAGAAAACTCTTCGGCAACGGTCGCTTTCCTTTAAGAAACAAGAGCTTGAAATGAAAAATACGCTGCGCAAAAAAGACGAGATGGATCCGATCGAATTCGAGATGGCTACCTTGCAGTTCGAGGAAGCTCGACAGGAAATCGTCGACATGCAGGAGGATATCGGCAAGGCGGTGCTGACGGCCCCATTCTCGGGTACGATCGTCTCGGTACCGGTGCAGGAAGGCGATTCGGTCAAAGCGTACGGTACGATCGCGGTTATCGCGAACCCAAACAGCCTGGTCGTCGCGGCGGAGCTGTCCAAGGACGATCTAAACAAGGTCGCCGTAGGCATGGAAGTGCGCGTCGACATCAACCAGGTTGGGCAGCTGAAAGGCAAGATAAAGCAAATGCCTATTCCTTCGACGGACAATCAGAACGGCGGCAATAATGGTGGCAACAACGGCGAAAAAACGGACAGCATCAGCAAATATTTGCTGGTCGACGTCGGGAAGCTGCCTAAAGAGGTCACGCGCGGTACTCCGCTGTCTATCTCCGTCGTTATCAATCGTAAGGAAAACGCGGTCGTCATCCCTCTTTCCGCCCTGCGGACGATAGGAGCGCGCACTTACGTTCAAGTAGCGGAAGCGGACGGAAGCAAGCGCGAGGTTGACGTAGAGCTCGGACAGCAAACCTCGACCGATGTGGAAATCTTGAATGGTTTGACACCGGGACAGAAAGTCGTAGGTCGTTAATCTATGACCGCGCTGATTCGATTTCTCTTCCGCAAAATGTGGAACACGCGCTGGATGACGCTCAGCACGCTTGCCGGTTTGTTCGTTGCGGTCGCTTTTACAACGAGCATTCCGATGTATGCGGACGGCGCGCTCAAACGCGTCGTCTCGCAATCTTTGCAGGACAACAGCGAGGGCTTGCCCGCAGGATCGATGTTGATCCGCTACCAATCGACGGACGGCAAAACCGATCTGGAAAGCTTCCGTAACGTCGATCAGTATATTCGTGAGGAGATCAAGAGCGACATCGGGTTTCCGGTGGAGGTATCCCAGCGGAGCTTAACGCTGCGCAGCTCGGAAGTTTCTCCCGAAGATCCGACGAAGGTGGATGCCAGCCGTACGAGAAAGCTGTCGATCGCTTCCTTCGAAGGGCTGAAGGAACAGGTCGAGATGGCTGGAGGGAAGTGGTTCGCGGATACTTCGGATTCGGACGGCACGATTCAAGCCGTCATGATGGAAGAGGCATTGTTCCGCAGCGATCTCCATGTCGGCGATGTGCTGCTGTACTCGATTGCCGGGGAGACGCTGCGGGTTAAGATCGTCGGAGCGTTCAAGCCGGCGGACGATAACAACCCTTACTGGTATCAAGGTCTGGAAGGACTCATGAATTATTTGTACGTAGCCGATCCGGTTTTGCTGGAGGATCTGTCGGCCAAACGAGGCATCCCGATTCAGATCGCCAGCTGGTACTCGGCTTTTGATCTGAGAGAGATTCAGACGAGTCAACTTTCTCCGCTCTCCAACAAGCTGAGCCGCATCGACATCGAAGTATACAAGAAGCTAAAGGACACTCGTCTGGAGTTGAGCTTTGCGGAAATGTTGAACGATTTCCGCCGCGACAGCATCCAACTGCAGACCATGCTGTTTACGCTCGCAGCTCCGATGATCGCCATGGTATTCTACTTTATTACGATGAACACGCAGCAGGCGCTTGAGAAGCAACGATCTGACATCGCCGTGCTGCGAAGCCGGGGAGCTAGCACTAGGCAGATTTTTATGCTGTTCCTCCTGGAAGGCGCTTTGCTGGGCTTGGTTGCACTGGTTGTCGGTCCGTTATTCGGCTGGTTCATGGCCAAAAGTATCGGATCGGCCAGCGGGTTTTTGCATTTCGTAGACCGCAAGGCGATACCGGTCGGATTTTCGATCGACGGCGTGCTGGCCGGCGTCGCAGCCGTGATCGTGGCGATCGCGGCGACTGTTATCCCGGCGCTCGTCTTCACGAGAACATCAATCGTCGATTACAAGAGGCAGATGGCTAGAGGAGATCGTAAGCCGTTCTGGCAGAAATGGTTCATCGACGTGCTGCTGCTGGGAGTGGCGGGTTACGGCTGGTACCTGTTCAACGAGCGCCAGATGGTCACCTTTAAGACGGGGATGACGACGGATCAACTCAACGTGCAGCCGTTTCTGTTCTTTGTACCGGCGCTGAGCATTTTCGCTGCTGGTCTAGTATTTCTCAGGCTGTTCCCGCTGCTGCTCAAGTTGTTTAACTTGTTGTGGCAGAGAATTTTGCCGGTGCCGTTTTATTTAACGCTCACGCAGCTTTCGCGCTCGTCTAAATCGTACTACCCGCTCATGATTTTGCTTGTTCTGACGCTGGGGCTCGGGGTATACAATTCCTCGGCTGCACGGACGATCGGGCTGAACTCGGAGGAGCGGATCATGTACAAATATGGAACGGACGTCATTGTCCAGACCGTATGGGAAGGTACGCCCGAGTTTAAGCAGCCAACCAAACAAGGCGGCGGAAACGGCGGGGGTGGCGGAAGCGGCGGCGGAGGCGGCCAAGGCGAGCGTCCTACACCAACGAAGTTTAATTATAACGAGCCGCCATTTGAAGTATTCCGTACGCTCCCGGGCGTCGAGCACGCGGCGCGCGTGCTGCAAACCAAAAGCAGCATGACGGTCTCGGGCAAGACGGCGGGTCAAGCGACGATTATGGGCATCGACAACGTCGATTTCGCCCGTGTCGGTTGGCTGCGCAAAGACATGTACCAGATCAACCCGTACAAATATCTCGAATGGATGGGGCAAGTGCCGGAGGGAGCGTTTATCTCCTCCAACGTAGCCAAGAAGTTCGGTTTGAAACGGGGAGATATGGTTCAGACGGTTATTCAGGAGCAGACGGTCGAGTTCATTATTTTGGATATCTTGCCTTACTGGCCTAGCCTGTATCCGGATCAAGCGCCGTTCTTAATCGCGAATCTGGGCTACATCTACGATCAGGTGCCGCTCATTCCTTACGACGTATGGCTGAAAATGGAGCCCGACGCCAAAGTGCAGGATATTATTCCGGTGCTGCAGAAGGAAGGCATCGAGCTTGCTTCCATCAACAGCATGAGATCCGAATTGACGACGCAGAGCAAGCACCCGGCCCGAGGCGGCGTGTTCGGAATTCTCAGCTTGGGCTTCCTGGTGACCATTATCGTTTCTCTGTCGGGTTATATTTTGTTCTGGTTCTTTAATCTGTCGCGCAGAGTCGTGCAGATTGGTATTCTTCGCGCGATGGGGCTTTCCCGCAAGCAGTTGACGGGGATGCTGCTGCTCGAGCAGATTTTTACGGCCGGTCTGTCGATCGGACTCGGCATCGGCATTGGCAAGCTCGCGAGTCTACTATTCCTGCCGTTCCTGCAGACGACCGACAATTCGACGAACCAGGTTCCGCCGTTCCGCGTCGTGTTCGAAGCTGCCGATACGAACAGGCTGTACATCGTTGTCGGAGTCATGATGACGATCGGCGTGGCGCTTCTCATCACGCATATTAGACGCTTGAAGGTTCACCAAGCCGTCAAGCTGGGAGAGGAGCGGTAAAAAAGCATGATTACATGCGAAGGCCTCGTTAAAATTTATAAAGCCGACGACTTGGAGGTCGTTGCTCTACAGGGCTTAAACCTATCGGTTAAAGCCGGAGAAATGATGGCGATTATCGGCAACAGCGGAAGCGGGAAATCGACTCTGCTGAACATTCTGGGCGGGCTTGACCGCCCTTCGGCGGGGCAAGTGGAGGTCGGGCCGTGGAACTTGCTGAAGGTCAATGACGAAGATCTTGTCAAGTATAAGCGGGATACGGTTGGCTTCATCTGGCAGAACAATGCCCGCAATCTACTGCCGTTCTTGAGCGCCATCGAGAACGTAGAGATGCCGATGATGTTTTCCGGCAAGCTGGATCGGGCTTACGCCAAACAGCTGCTCGAATGGGTCGGCTTGAAGGACCGGATGCATAACAAGCTTCAGCAGCTGTCCGGGGGAGAGCAACAAAGGGTGGCGATTGCCATCTCGTTGGCGAATCGGCCGCAGCTTCTACTGGCCGACGAACCGACGGGCTCGGTAGATTCTCGGACATCGGACATCATCATGGATATTTTTCGTAAATTTAATCGGGAGCTTGGCCTGACGATCGTAATCGTTACTCACGACTTGTCGCTGGCGAGCAAGGTGGACCGGGTGGTCGCGATTCGCGATGGACTGACGAGTACAGAGTTTATTAAGAGGAATCCGAACCTCGATCATTCCGCACCGTTATCGGGCGGTAAGACGCCGGAAGAAGCGCACGAAGCGTTCGTTGTCGTGGACCGGGTCGGCCGCCTGCAAGTCCCGAAAGAATACTTGTCCGCTCTCTCGATCGGTGACAAAGCAACGATGGAGTTCGACGGAGACAAGATTGTCATTACTAAACCGAAATCCTTGGAGGAGGAAGAATCAAAATGAACAAACAGGCAGGAAAAACCCGCAAATGGGTGCTTACCGGAATGACCTTATCCTTACTTATCCCTACTTTGGCTGCGTGTAACTCGGGCGGAAGCGCGAACGACCCGGACAATCGCCGCACTCTGCGCATCGGCACGATGTATGGCAGCAAATCGGATGAAAGCTGGTTCCGCCAGCAATTCACCGATATGTTCGAATTTACCCACTCCAACATCGATATCGAGGTTGTTCCCGCGATCGATTATTCGGAGATGCAATTCGAGGACCAATCGAAGCAACAGGAGCCAGTCGATCAAATGGCGAAGCTCAAGGCCATTATGACAGGCAGCAATCCGGTTGACGTCATGATCATTAACGATATAAGCATGCTGGGGCAACTGGTGAATGAAAACCTATTGAAACAGCTCGATCCGATGCTGAAAGAAGATAAAATGGACCTTACCGAATTCGTGCCGACCGTCATTGACGGGATCAAAGAACAAGGCGACGGTTTCTTGTACGCCCTGACGCCTACATTCCAATCTTCGGCTCTGTATTACAATAAAAAGCTGTTTACGGCTCGGGGAGTCGAATTCCCGCAAGACGGCATGAGCTGGGACGATGTGTTTAACCTGGCTAAGCGTATGAAGTCGGGAGAAGGCAAGGATTCCGTTTTCGGATTCACGTTTAACCAATGGGGTGCGGGCGACAACTTCTGGGATTTCCAAAACTTCGCTGCTCCTCTCCAACTGAGAATGTACGACGATAAGGGCGAAACGATGACGGTCAATACGCCGCAATGGCAGACTCTCTGGGAGACAGTAGCCCAACTGAAGAAAGACCGCGTAACGCCTAGTCAGGACGACATGAATTATGAGCAGCCCCAAGGAGAAGATTACAGATACAATCCGTTCCAAGGGCAACTGTTCCTTACCGGTAAATCCGCTATGACGATCGGCGATTACGGTCTGATCAACCAAATCCAGCAAATGAACGATAACAGCGAGAAATTGAAAATGGAGAAGCTGGATTGGGATGTCGTGACCATACCGTTCCACATTGGCATGGAAGGCTTTGGAGGCAATATTAGTTTGAGTCAGCTTGCGGGCGTCAACGCTAATGCAGCGAATACTGACGACGCATGGGAATTTATCAAGTTTATGAACGGCAAAGAATGGGCAAAGCTGAAGTCCCGCAGCACCTACGAGCTGTCCGCACGCAAAGAGTTTGTGAAGGTACGCGACGGAATGAGCTATAATATTGACGCATTTACGAAAATGAAGCCTTCCCCATCGCAATACTTCCACTCCTCGATCAAGGATCAGGAGCTTCTGAGAGAAAAACCGAACCTCAACTTGATTAATGAGATGGGCTCGATGCTATTCATGCAAGTGATGCAGGGTAACAAATCCGCGAAGGACGCTCTGGCCTTGTGGCAAGAGAAGGGCAATGACTTGCTGCAGAAGATCAAGAACAACCCGAAAGGGAATATCGATGACGCGTTCAACGGTATCCAAGACATTAACGGCGGAGGCATCTCCCCAGAGAAAAGAGCGCTTATGGAAGCAGCAGGAGAAGCGGTTATCGTCAACTAATATGGTATAGTGCAGGCGCTCCGTCCGTTAGGATGGGGCGTTTGCTTTAAATTTTTGAGGGGAATGGATTCAAATCGACCAAAGCCGCACATGCTAGGAGCATCCACATTCCGACAGAAGCGGAGGAAGATGCATGAGATGGGTATACTGGTCCAAGCTGTACGACAGCAAATTCCAAGCCGGGTGTCTCGTTCAACGGATGGAGCATGACAGCTGGGTTTTCGGATTGGATGCGCCGCGGGAGATTGAAGTGTTCCGTTCGAAGAAGGGAAAATATGGCGTTCGTTATATGCCATAATCTGGCTCCTGATGTGCAGTTTGAGCTGCCGTATAGTGGAAAAGAGCCTGCTTTTGTGCTAAGCTGAAATCCGTAGGATGGGGAGAAGGGGGATATCAGCGATGCGCAGAATGCCGTTATCTGCGGAAACAGCGGTTAAATTGGCCGAGTACATGAAGGTGCCTTTGGAGCATTTAATGCATATGCCGCAGCATATTTTGCTGCAGAAATTGGGAGAAATGGCGAAGGCTCAAGCGGGAGAATCGAAGCAGCATCTGGAAACAGAAGAAAATAAAAGTGAATAAAAACATGTAAAAGCATTGACGGCAGGCCGATCTTTATAGTATATTATTTCTTGTCGCCAATAAATTGTATAATGCTTTAACGACGCGGGGTGGAGCAGCTCGGTAGCTCGTCGGGCTCATAACCCGAAGGCCGCAGGTTCAAATCCTGCCCCCGCAACCAACACCTTTCTCTGGACCTTTACGGGGGCCTTTAGCTCAGTTGGTTAGAGCGGTCGGCTCATAACCGATTGGTCGGGGGTTCGAGTCCCTCAAGGCCCACCACGAAATTTCGTGGGGCAGCGCTCCTTGGCAAATGTCCTTGGTCGCCAGAGACTCACATGCCGGGATGGCGGAATTGGCAGACGCACAGGACTTAAAATCCTGCGGTAGGTGACTACCGTACCGGTTCGACCCCGGTTCTCGGCACCACTTTTGATGTTTTACCTGTGGTACATATTCGCAAAATCAACTATAAATGATGAATCCTGTGCAGTAGAAATTGCTTCTGCTAAACACACTGGATTCATAGCGTGAGATCCTTTTTCGCACTATCTGTATCCACAAAATACAGATGATGGCGAAGGAGGATTTTTTGGTTATGGCGGTAAGAATGAATAAGGTAAGAAGAGCACCTGCAACGATGGAAGAGGCACTGAATCGGTTCATTAAGTGGAAGAAAGCAAATGGGATTAGCGATCAGACGAGCTTGGATTATACGATTCATATCAATTTGTTTTTCAAGAGGTATCCCGATGCGGCGATTTCATTTGAACAACTTGAGAAGGATGTGGTTTCCCACCTTAGTCAGGAGGGGATAAAGAACAAACATCATGGTGCGGTGAAATGGCGAATGAAGTGGAAGCGGTTTCTTCTGGAATTGAAGAGGCAAGAAATGGCGGATTTATGAACGGGAAATTATTCGGCGCTTGGACTGAGCGGGGATAATCTAATAAGAAGCATGAGGTCGTTGAAGTTCAAACCGAAGTTGATCGAGCAAATTACAGGGATTCCTCGATCGGAAATTATTAGACGGTACTAACTGAAGG
This sequence comes from Cohnella sp. LGH, assembly GCF_017671885.1. Lineage (NCBI taxonomy): Bacteria > Bacillati > Bacillota > Bacilli > Caryophanales > Paenibacillaceae > Cohnella > Cohnella sp. LGH. The sequence continues at coordinate 4,057,968 of NZ_CP072117.1, read as the reverse complement.
GGAGATGAGCATGAAGTTTCTTCTGAATTCAACAGTCATTGAAATCATTCAGGGAGATATAACACAGTCTGAAGTGGCTTGTATCGTTAACGCAGCTAACACTAGCTTGCTTGGCGGTGGTGGGGTTGATGGAGCGATACATCGAGCGGGCGGCAAACAAATCTTAGACGAATGCATTCGCATTAGGAATGCGCAGGGAAACTGTCCAACGGGAGACGCGGTAATCACAACGGGTGGAAAGCTAAAGGCAAAGTATGTCATTCATACAGTCGGTCCCGTATGGAATGACGGAAAGAATAATGAACGGGAAAAGCTTAGCAACTGCTATAGAAACACGCTCAATCTGGCTGTAGAAAAGGGGATCAAGAGCATAGCATTCCCGAATATCAGTACAGGAATCTACGGATACCCGAAGGACAAGGCGGCTGAAGTTGCACTGAAAACGGTAGTTGAGTTCGTAGAAAAAAATGAGACAATCGAGCGAATACAGTTCGTCTGCTTTGATCGTGAGAACTACGATATTTATCTAGGGGGGCTAAGGACACTGTGAGCGCAAAGGCATTAATTCGTTGGGAGTTTGATCCTTCACCGCTACCTTTGAACGAGTGGCTTCGCGATCTTGTTGTCATTACAGGAGAAATTCGTGGCAAAGAAATCACAGAAGCATGGACCGTGCTCGTGAAGGTTGTTGAGTGGATACCTGATACGTGGGACACTAAAGCGGAAGTGAAGTTTATTACGGAGGAAGCGCCATGGCACTTATGGCATCAAGGATATAGCTTCAAACTCTGGAATGGCAGGGATGTAGCTACGGTAACAATTCAATGAATTCGATTTCGAAATGAATGTGGGTGGGAAAGTGTATCTGTTAAAGATCATAACAGATAGCGACTTTTGCGGCGGGGAGCTCGGGTACTTGAACGAAGTGTCCCGACACGCCTCCAGAGGAGTCCTAATCAATAACGATGGACAAGTCGCGATGATGGAACTGGAAGCAGAGAATCTTTACAAGCTGCCTGGCGGCGGCCTGGAGAAGGACGAGAATAAAGAAGAAGCCTTCGTACGAGAGATCAGGGAAGAAACGGGCTATAAAGCTGTTATTATTCACGAGCTTGGGTATATAGATGAGCACAAAGTTAAAAATCACTTCATGCAGCGTTCTTACTGCTACATCGCCAAGGCAACGGACCGACAGGGGAGCGTGGCTTTAAGTGAAGATGAGTTGCAGTTAGGTATGCGAGTGGAATGGATGAGTCCCGAAGAGGCAGTTACCCAGTTGCAAGAATTGATTCATCATTGCAAGGACTACTCAACAAAGTTCATGCTTCTACGGGATTTGACGATTCTAGAACTTGCATCTTGTTGGCTTAAGGAAGGGGAAGAGACTTAAATATGATAGAGGAGTGCGTGTGGGCGATCTTCGTATCAGAAAGTGGCGGGGGCTTTCCCAACTTTTATCCGATAGGACTCTTTAGTTCACGTGAAAGGGCCGTAGAAGAACTGGATGCATTGCCGCAAGATATGAATTATCAACTTCTCAAGCTGCCCGTCAATCGGATGTTCCCTTACTACAACAAGAAGAATGGCAAGTTGATCGGTATGGACGGGATTTATCACGAGCACTTTCATTTCAAGGATGATGATGGAGGCAGCTTATGAATATCAGGAAGGATACTATGATAAGAATTTCCGAAGCTAAAGGAATGAATAATCCGGAGCAAAATGAGCCATCGTTCCGGTAAGTGAGAGCCACGTCTCCGGCGTTTTTGAGCCACCTGTCCGGAAGAAGTGAGCCAGTTAAAGAAATCCCCTTCCGTCCCCAAAGGGGAAACGCAGGGAGCAAGCCCCCTGCACCCCTTCACTCGCCGTGCGGCAGCCCCAGCAGTACCTGCTGGAGGATTGCAAGTGTAACGAGTTTGGCGGCGCAGGTCAAGGCTAAACTGAACGCTTCGCGACCTTGACTTGCTTACTATGGCATGGCTCCCCCTACCGGATGGGTGGCTCATTTTCTCCGGAGACCTGGCTCACTCATGACCGGAATGATGGCTCTATTTCATCGAAATATTCAAGGAATTACGATTCCGAATGTTAACTGGCGGGAACGCATACCAAGGTATGCGGGAAAGGGAGGAAGGAAGGGGGTGTCCCGTTTCAAAAACATTTGAGCGCCACCTAAAAAATACATTGAAATTCGCGGCTATTTGGATCATGACTTCCTATTTGTGAACATCGATAACACGCCGATGAAGGTTCGGACCATGCAAGAGAATATACAGGCTCGCGGATTAACGGCTGTGATAAAGGGGGTTCGCGTAAGCCCACAAAACTGCATATCGACTGGAATAATCGACGTTTTCTCTTAGGGAGAAGGCGTCTTTTTGTTACTTTTTGACGTAATTTACGTTATACTTGATAGTAAAATTGTGGGAGGTTATGGGGTTGGGGATCAAGAAATTTTTTGGATTATGGTTAACTATGGCGTTATTACTAAGCGCTTGTAATACAGGACCGAAGGATGACCCTTCGAATGTGCTCTCAGCATACTATCAATCCGTAATTGACGGAGATTTTATTAAAGCCTATAACATGCACACCGAAGCATATAAACAACGAAATAGCCAAGAGGATTTTTCCGCTTACATGAATACATTAAGAGAATTCACAACCTTAAGCGGGTCCAAGGTTGAAAAAATCAAAGAAGAGAAGAACAGAGAGGTTGAAGGGAAGAAATATCGCCGAGTTGTAGAACTGAGTGTAGTGGAACAAATCAAGGATCTAGTCAGCAACAAGGAAACTACCTCAAACTATATTCGATTAGTGGTTAGTGAGGGAGATCAATGGATGTTACACCGAGACGGCGATATCAAGCAATCGGTTGCCGAGAATTTGGCTTTCATCGGGAGCATGTACATGTTTGGTGAGGGAAAGGAAGTGAATGTAAACGAAGCGATTAAGTATTATAAGAAAAGTCTCGAGTATGTACCAAACGACGGGAAGGTTCAAAACGTACTTGCCTCAGCGTATCTAGGTGCAAAACGCATGAAAGAGGCAGCGGAAACCGCTCAAGCGGCTTTAGTTAACGCTAAAGATAACCTCTCTCTCTCAGAAGTACATAACGTTCTAGGATTAATAGCAGAAGAGGGAGGAAATTTTAACGACGCAAAGATGGAATTTGAAAAAGCGGTCGAACTGAACCCGGATAATGAATATGCAAAAACCAACCTTGCCCGCATATCAAAAAACGATAAATAACGAACTATCAACGGACATTCATCGCTCTCATGGGCGGCGGATGTCCTTTTTTCGTATAATTGTGTTTCGAGAGCTGGGGGTGGTACAATCACAGAACACAGTATAAACTTTATGTTTCTTGTGTATAAAGATTCTGCAAAATGACTAACATCAGGCGACCTCGGTTCCCATCCCCTTAGATAAACGAGCCTCTAATACATCAAGGGCTCGTTTATCCAAGAGTTTCGTATTGACAATGTGACAATGTTTAGGGGAATTGGGAGAAGAGGTTATTTTACAGTGTGAAGGCACCCGAAAATAAAACAATGATCAGGAAAATGAGTGCGACAATTCCGCCAATTCTACTCATGATCAAGTAAGCTTCGCTTGGCTCTGATTCACCTTTAACCATCCAACCATAGCGCATATACCAACCGAAGGATGGATAAACGATATTAAGTATTGCTAAAATGATAAAAAGAATAATGAAGACAACCATATTCATCATCTCCTTTTTATGTAATACGTGAAGGGTATGGGAATGTTTCGGAAGAGGGGCGGGCGAATGATCGGAGCTGCTAACGATCTTTAATGGCAACAGCGATTTAGGGCCAGTAAGTACATGAAATAGATAAAAGTGTTGTTAGACGGGGCAGGCATGGTATTATCTGATCCTTTAAAAGTATAATGGCGAAAAACCCAAGTCATTTAACCACGACCTGGGTTTCTCATCATCTGGAGGTATTTAAGGGAGTCCCTTTTAATTATCGTAATTTATAATTGAATTCATCTCCATTTATTGAGATCACAACGTTGATTGATTTATCATCTTTAGACGCTTCTTTGGGTAGTTCGGAAATAAAATGGAGAATCCCTGTTTTTAATGGCTCAATGCTTGTGATATTGGTATAGGTAAAGTCGGACCCGCCACTTTCCTCAATTGTCGAAAAGCTATTATACTTGTATTTTTCATCATAGATTACTGTGACTGATGCAAACTCATCGGAGCTTTTTCCTGACGTTAAGAGACTCTTTACATTTAAGACCGTTTCTAAGTAAATATTGTCTGCATCTTTTACTTCGTAGTAGGAATAGTAATCACGAGGTTTAGGTGGGACAACTTTTGATGTGAATTTTGCTTTAGTTAAGGTGATTTCTGCAAAATCCGAAACTTCAAATGACTTTTTCAGTTCAATAGTATTTTTTTCTTTTGCAGTTGATTCGGGTGCTGGTTCGGGTTCGGAGGGCGATTCGCTCTCAGGGGAACTTTGGCCATTCAAGGATTCAAGTTGTTCTTTTAATTGTTTGTTTTCTGCAGTAAGTTGGTTTATCTGATCCTTGAGGCTGCTGAGCTCCTCAGTTTGAACCGTGCCAGTCGAATTATTTGTATTACAGCCGGCTAAAACAATGAGTAAAGAAATAAAAGCGAACATTAATATTCGTTTCATGTTACCTCCTGAAATTTAGGAAACTTTGTTCATGTAGATCTCTTTTGTAGATTCTATAAACTTGTATAACCTTTTTCCTCTGACCATCCCCAGTAAATACTTTATTATAATGCGATGGATACCTCCGTTTGTTTATTAGTTTCAGTTCTAATGTCCTATCCTATTATAAATCAATTATCCTATTTTGGCGATCTGTGGAAAATGACGGGGAAAGTCGCCTTTCAGAAGCCACAATGAGCATCAAAGAAACTAGTAACTTCTTAACTCCCCAAATTGCGGCGCCAACGAAAACGATAAAAGCAACTCCATTTAAATACGCAACCATTTCTCCGCCTCGTCTCGATTATAGTTGACACCATTTTACAACAGCCTCAATCGTTTGCGAATATGCTAGGGGGATCTGTTTCCAGAGAATAAAAGACCGAATCCGCGCGTAAAAAATTTTTGTTTTCTGAGATCGTATTCGATAGTATAGAGGGATAGATGCATTGGGGGGATTGAGATGATTATCCGTGAGGCTGCTGAGAAAGATATTGATTCGTTAATCTTAATGCGCTGGGAATTTACGATAGAGCATCAGCCTCATGTTCGAGATGATTTCGATCTTTTCGCTACTGAGTGTCGGGCATTCCTAGAGCAGGCTATGAGTGGAGAGCGTTGGCATATTTGGGTTGCAGAATTAAACGGCATTATTGCCTCTCATGCCTACATTCAGTTAATCGATAAGGTGCCGAGGCCAGGAAGAGTCACTTATCCGTTCGCCTACATGACCAACGTCTATACCGATCCGGACTACAGAGCTCAAGGAATTGGCAGTCAGATGCTGCAAACGATTAGAGAGTGGGCGAAGGCGAACAAATATGAGTTTATTATCGTCTGGCCGAGCGAAGAAGCGAGAGAGTTCTATTCCAGAAACGGATATGTGCTGTGTAACGATCCGATGGAGCTGCAGCTGTAGTGGATTGGAGGGCAACTCGAACCTCTTATTGGAAAAATAACAAGTCAAAAGGGCGCCGGAGAACCGACGGCCTTATTTGCATATGCGATTAGCCCGGGAATGGAGCGGCAGGCTGTTCATCCCCCAATACAGGAGTCAGCTTCGCCGATATATAGGTGGAGACGGATACGTCTCTGAGAGCTTGTGGATACATTTTATCGGGATCGGGAAGAACTGCGCGCAAGTGGATGATCGCCTCGCCTTTTTCGAAGGAAATGCCCGTGATCTCCATACCATAGCCGGAATGCGGTACAGTGGCTGTAACGGTGACTTTGAGCACATCATCCGTAATCTTTTCAGTGGAGAGGGAAGCATTGCTTAGAATAGATGGCTTAGGCTCCTCGATAGGCGCGTTTTCACGGATAAACTTAACAGTTCTGGCGATGACGACATCGGCTTGCGCTTGTGTGACGCCGTTCTTAGGATGGAAGCGCTGTTTGCTGTCCAAAGTAAAGATGTTGGCGATCAGCAGCTTTTGGATGCTGTCCATGTATCCGTTCGTAATATGCTTGGCATCGGAGATCTCCAGGAAGATTTCGATCCAGGCGTATTCCCCTTTTTGGCTGAGAGCTCCATAGAGCCATTTGGCAAATTGCTCGCGGGTGACCTTGGCAGAAGGATTGATGTCTTTCGGAAGATCCAGGCCGTTGAAGTTAGCAACGATAAAATCACCCGCATATGGCGCATTGTCTTGAACTTTCGAATAAAAATCGCTTGCTTTAGGCTCTTTGATGAAGCGAATATGATCGATATTCAACCCGAGTCCCTTAACGATGGCGCTGACTGCCTGCGCTGTTGTGATTTCTTTTTTGTTGGTTGCCTTGGAGTTTCCTTGACCAGCGAATACCGATCCTCCGATGGCCATGCTAACGACAGCGATCAATGCGAGTAAAATAATGGATTTACCGATTCGCGATTTCATTTTCATTCCCCCACTTTTTTAGAATATCGTGTAGTTGGTATTGTAGACGGCGATTCATTGGAAAAGGTTGCATTCGTTTTGTTGGATTGGGGGAGTTTTTTCACGAGACAGGTAAAACAGATTTAATCAGTACCCGAATACTTTATCATTGCCCGAAGGTGGCTCACTAGTATTGAAGGAGATTCCTTCCTTTTGTCGAAATAAGTAAGCGAATTTAAGACAAAGGAAAGAGGATGGGTACACTATGGCAAAATGGGAATATAAATCGTTGGAATTTTTCATAGAAAAGGTAGGAAGAGGATATTTCGATACGACTAGATTGAACTTGACTAAATTTGATCAAGAAATAAACCAAATGGGTGAAGAGGGTAAGATTACAAATGAGCCATTGAATTCTCTAATAACGGGTCGAGCTTCTTCGGGCAATCGTAAATCTCTCCCGTTATCGTCTTGCCCATAATAACCTTGATCCCATACGTAGCGTTCCTCATAACTCCCCTGGATAAAGCTCGCACAAATCCTCATACTTTCCATTGGAACACTCATAGTTCTAAAATAGTTACGATTTAATCAATCTGAGTCCAGAATGCTTTATGTATGGCGCCATGAGAGAATATAGAATTTATTAGATTCGACCATCTCTTTTGTCCTTTGATATCCCGCTTTTCGTGCAGCTCAGCTACTTCCCTGTACCATCCTCAGAATAAGGCTTTGCCAATTTTATAGCTCCTCTAGAAAGATAGGAATAGTATATCATTTGCCGGCAAATATTTATCTTATTAATTTATTTCTCGTCTAAGGGCGATACCGGACGAGAGACCTGGTACGGTGATCAACCGATTTACTCCACAAATGTGCATGAAGTAGTAGGATAGTATAAACTAAAGGAAAATAGAACCCTCGTCGGAGAGTCCTATTCTGCACACTGATCGTGTTAGCCAACCCGCGCTTTCCAAAAAGGAATATAGGCGGAAAATGGTACTTCCCAGCATGGCAGACTCGTGAATTCCTGTAACAATGGTTGAATAAACCACGTAATTAATTGTACTAGCAACAATTCAGAACCGACACATGGTAGTGCACTCTTGACGATTTCCATCTCCGGCGGCCAGTCAAGGAGTACGACTTATCCGCAGTCGAACTGAGCACATTCCTAAAGGACGCCGGAAATGGCCCGGCCAAGTATGCACTCACAAAGACCTGGAACAAAGGTCCCTTCAAGACCCGGACCGAGTACGTGATCTTCGATAAGATCATGACGTTCGATGTGGACGAATACGAAGTGGAGAAACCATAATCAATCAGCCCGGGGGCTTAGGCTCTCCGGGCTTTTTTGTTTGTCGTACGATTGCCACCAATAGTTGAAAGGACAATTAATGCAGAAAAGGAGTTGAAGCGAATGCCTGAAATGACGCAGCATATCGGTCTAAAGAAACCACTAGCGAGCGAAACAGCGGACATATCCGTTATTAACGACAATATGGATATGATCGATTCGGCTTTGGGCGATCTATCGGCGGTTCCAACGGCGACAAAGGACGCAGCGGGGGCAATCACGGAATTATTCGAAGCACTTGAAAATGCCGATATTCCCGATGCTACGCTGACAATGAGAGGTAAGGTGCAGCTCAGCAGCGCGACCAACAGCACCGCAGAGGATCGGGCCGCGACTCCGAAAGCGGTCAAGGATGCGATGGATGCGGCTGCGGGTGCGTCGGGATCGCTGAGCACACACGCAGCCGCGACCAACGTCCATGGCGCGACATCGGCAGCAACGGCCAGCCGGCTTATCATTCGGGACGCAACCGGTCGGGCGAAGATATCCGCGCCTGCAGCAAGCGATGACATAGCGCGCTTGGACACGGTCGATAACAAATTTGGGGCAATTACGACAGGGGGAGTGCTTGATTGGAACGACGTTACTAATATTCGTCCAGGAACGGGCTACACATTACTGTCTGGTGCTGCTGCAAATGGTCCGGGGGCAGCTGTATATTACACGCCATTCAACTTTGAGTTCGGAGCAAAAAACGGATCAAGTTCGATAACTCAATTTGCGTTACCTTACGACCAAGGATTGATACCAGCCGACGGAATGTATATGAGAACGCGATATAACGGTGTTTGGACGCCGTGGACTAAGTACTGGAACACTAACATGATGCGAATTAATGCCGGGCAACTTGAATTTTTTGACGGAGGGGTGTGGAAATCTGTGAGCGGCGGCGTATCAGTAGCTTCAAATACCCTTAGAGAGTCGTTTGCGACAGAAAGGTTCGTAAACGGCTCGCAATATCTAGTAGTTGGTAAATTTCTTCCAAAATCACCAGGGGAAATAGTAATATCGGGAGAAATAAGAGGTGGAGGACCTGGACAGAGCGCTTTACTTTATGTCTATACTGGACGAAGACAACTAAGCAGTAATGATATGTACCAGATGAGTGATATCACTGGGCTTGATTGGAGAACACCGGTAGGGACAGTTATTAATCCCCCTTCGGGTTATTTCGCCATAAGTATAGCAAATACCACTGCCACAACTTACGGAACGTTTACAAAATCAATAGTCGTGTTCGAGGGTGTGCCAGTCTATTTTTTATTTTCTGGCACTCAGTCTTATATGAAAAACTTAGAAATTAAATATGACTTGCTCTAGAGGAGGGCGAAAAGTGATTGCTATAATCTACAGCGGTAATTTTGTTGTCGGCTACCATGAATCTCCTGACTTGGATGAAATGAAGGCTCTTGGTACGGAGTACGACCTATTGGACGAGGTTCCAGAAATACTACTAGATATACCACAAGGACATTACGCGCAACGGATCGCGGTGGGGGAGTATCAGCTTGTTGCATTGCCACCCGATCCGCCTGACCGAATCGCGCAACTCGAAACCGAAAACCTTGAGCTTAAGCTAGCGTTGGCAGAACTGGCTGAAGCACAGCAGACGTACAATTCGCGCTGGCCGAACTGGCTTAAATTAAACGGAGGTGCATGAACTTGGCGAAAATCTACTATGACCTGATCAAAGCTGGATTAAGGACTATCGACGACGTTCCAATCCGCTGGCGCTCTGATGTTCAAACGATGATAGACGTTGATACGCAAAGCTCCACATCTTAAACGATCAGCCCGGGGGCTTAGGTTCTCGGGATTTTACACTACAAACTCCACAAACTTCACAAACTCCGGACTCCTCAGCATCCCCGCTCTTGTCCAATTCCGGAATCGTACCTTCGCGTTAATCCGCGGCTCCACGTAAACGTAATCTCGATCCTCTCTCACCTTTAGCCTATCCACCAGTCCGTAAAAAGCCTGCTTATACTCCATTGGCACCGCGAGTTCTATTATTCTGACCGATCGCCCGTTATGCTTCACTAACCATCCGAATTGATTTTGCGGTAGTCTGCGATTTAAACGGTCGCGTACGTATGGTTGATTATCTTCCTGCCAACTAGCGCTTCACTGTCCGATATACCGACACGTAATAAGCTTAGCAACGATAGCCTCCATACCTCGCTCCTTGACTGCGTAGTAGCTCAGTCCCTGTCCCCTCAACGCTCATGACGACGCTACAATACGGATTCGGCCGCAGAACCTTCGCAAGTATCTTCTTGCGTTAAGTCAGCGGCAGCGCCCGTAAATCTCGTCCGCAGTATTGCAGATTATCGAACGCGTAAAATAAAACAGGTTTCTTAACGGCCGCTTGACGAACAGCGAGCGGCCTCCGCAACATGAACCGCTCCATAACGCGCTCGAACTCAACTGCTCCGGTTTCCAGCCTTTCCAAACCGGGGAGATAGGGTGGCATCATAAGTGCCAAATTAGATGGCAATAACAGGTGGGGTGGAAAAATGCTGATGACTGATGAACATGAAACAATACGACTAACGAAACCGAACGATTGAGGGAAAAGCAACGGTTGAGGAACTCCGCTTGATTAGGGACTCTGTTATGCTGCCTCAATTGATGATGATGCTTCAAATCGATCGACTAGATAAGCAGATCTCAAATATCCATGTGCAATGTGATGGCCCGTTTTATGTGGTGCTGTTGGATATTGTTAGCCTTGAATCCTTCGGTGCACGTCAAGAGTTAAAGAAATGAAATATCAAGATCCTTTTCGACGAGATGCAGGACGACATCGTTTTCACTCGCTATACCTGTCGAGGATATGAGGATAAATTTGGGATGACTCGGGAGGTCATGCGGGCGGAGATCGGTAAGCATCTTGCCAAAACGGTCGATAGTATTCTCAAACCATCCAAGGAGTGATCATCATACCGATAATAGAGAAGCCAGAAAAGAAGTTGAGGACGAGTTTGCAAGCCAGATTATGAAATTAAGGAGGGTTGTCGCTATATTAGAGTGTATAATTAATTAATTAATTAATTAATTAATTAATTAATTTTGCGGCAAGAGCAATTTTCTAGGGGGCCCTAATATGGGAATACCCACAGACAAAAAATAAGAGAGCCCTTATCACTCTAAGGCTCTCGGTCGTTTAAGTATGGTGATCTGAACAGGGATCGAACCTGTGACCCCCACCCTGTCAAGATGGTGCTCTCCCAGCTGAGCTATCAGATCATGTTTTGTTTCGCGGCGACAAGTAATATAATACCAAGCCCAGAATCTAAAGTCAACAAGATTTTCAAAAAAAGTTTGGCGAAATTTACGATAAGCTTAATGCACGCACCCGAAAGCTTCGAGCAGCCATCATGAGCAAACTGAGCGAGCGGGATACCGAAGAAGTTGCACAAAATGCCAGCACAAAAACGGAGGTATCCTAAAGCGGCTATTCGCTCCAAGACACCTCCGTTTGTTTTATTCCTCCCATTTACGGGAGTAGGCTTTCTTGGTCACCCACAGCACCATCCAGATGAGCAGGACGGCTATGACGCCGGAGACGATAAAGGTGGTAGTCAACAAGCTTCTTCCTTTCCTTGAGCGGTGTTCCTGTTATCATATCATGAATTACCGCCAGGGGTAAGCTGTTCGACCTCGTAGGCGATTTGCTGTTCGATGAATGTCATTGCTCCGGTACGACCGATGAAGTTGGGTTGATCGTCTCCGTAGTGCATCAAGTAGATCCGTTCCTGCAATTCCGCAGGTAGCGTCAGGAGCTGCGGCAAACAGGCATGAACGACGCCGGGTGGGTGCAGCTGACAGTCGTGGAATATCACTTTTACATTGCGGTCGCGAACGAGCCCGGCCAACAGGTCGGGGTCGAATACGGTGTCGCCGGAATAGAAGAAAAAGCCGTTAAACAACATGGAAAAATTCGGCTTATTCGGAATATGACGAGTCGGCACGAGCTCGACGTTAAGACCAGGCATAAGCTCGTGACGCGCACCAATCGAGAGGGGGCGAACATCAAAAAAGTCGTGAAGCGTTTCCGCTTCGTCCTGCTGCAGACCTCCTCGAAGAGAGTGCTCCCAGATCGGTTGAACCAGCGTATCGGCAATATAAAGGATCGGCTTGCGGCCGTAAACGAATTTCATTTGAAAAGCGAACTCTTCCAATCCGCCGATATGATCGGCGTGAATATGGGTAATCAGAACCGCGTGCAAGTCGTTAAAGCCGTATCCAAGCTCATGGAGAGCTTTGGGCGCCGTTATTCCGCAATCTACGAGCAGAAGGCGGCCTTCCGTCTCGATAATCGCGTTATTGTTGTTGAAGGCTTTAGCAAAAGCGCTGCCGGTTCCAAGCATAGTAATTTTCAACTCGGTACCTCCTAAGAAAGGGGAATTGCATATGTGAACTTTAGCTTTATTCAATGTACCATAATTTACCTAGCTAAGTAAGAAGGCAAGCCAAAAAACATGGCGATTCAGTGACGGCATAGGCATTGCCCGCATAGTCTATGGAAACGTTTGTTATTTCCAGGGGTATGTGAAAGGAAGATCGCCGATGGGCAAAGTGAATAAGAAGAAAAAATCGGCAGCGGCGGAGCAGCAGCGACGAGCGCAAATGAGAATCGTAACCTCCGATGTCTGCGCCGTGTGCAAAACTCCCTGCAGTAGGGGCCTTCGTTATTTGGCTCGGATGAGCGTTCCCGGCGCATCGGGGAAAGGGGTCCCATGTGTGCTGACGCTGCCCGGCAGGCAATAAAATACGATTTCCCGGGCAAGCGCACTAATCGCCACAATATGACATCAGCCCATCAAGTGAAAAATGATAAACTTTTCATCTAATTTTAACTTTCCTGCGCAACTTTCCGCTCAACCGTTAGTATAACCAAGTACAAATAGCTATACGAGACGGCGAAAAGACGGAGGAAACGAATGATGAGAGTTCGGAGACTGATTGTGCTGGTTACGACGTTAACGCTGCTATGCGGCAGCGTGGCATATGCGGATTCCGTATCGCAGAAGTTAAGGATATTGATTAATAACAAGAAGTCCGAGGAAGTTGCGGATGGAGGAATCGTCGTAGACAACAAAGTCTACATTTCCTCTCAGGTTGTATCCGATAAGCTTCAGGCAATCGTAGTTAAGGAAGACGGCAAGGCGATAATTTATAAGCCTAACGTTCATATGGTGACCAGCGCTGGTCCGAAAATTTTTGCCGGCGTCAACAAGGGCGACAAGTTCAAGTTCAACACTTTTATCCAGGTGGATACGCTTAAGCCGGACATTAATGCTCTGAAGCTTACTATCGCTGATCCTTACGGGGATGAAACGTTAATTGAACAGCGCAAATCCGGAGACGCCAATTTCCCGGCAGACGGCAAGTCCGATTTCTGGATTACAGTCGAGGATATTTCTTACAATTTTGACAAGGCCGGAGCGTATACGCTGAGATTCTCGGTTAAGCCAACTGGAGAATCCTCCTTTAAGGTCATTTCGGAGAAAACAATCAACTCTCAGTGAACCAATAGAACGAAGCCCAATCCCTCGGCGGATCGGGCTTTTTTTAAGGTTTGACCCTTGTGGGCGGAAGTGATACGATACGTGAGTAGGAAAAAACAACCGAGTGAATGGAGGCTCGCTATGAGCGATCATGTCCATGACGAGAACTGCGAACATGACCACGATGAAGCCGTTTTTATCGTAACGGATGAGGAAGGCGTCGAGCACGAGATGGTGCTTGTGTACACATTCGAAATGAATGACCGCGTGTATGCGGTGTTGTTGGATCGCAACGATCCGGAGGACGACGGCGTCATTTTCCGCGTCGAAGAAGACGGAGAAGACGAAGTTCTCGTCAACATCGAAGACGACGAGGAATGGGAAACGGTCATGAAAGCATATGAGGAGCTTGCCGCGCAAGAGAACGGGCAGGCTTAAGGTTCGTTGTTATGCAATAAGGCTGACATCCTCTTCGCTAGCGAAGGGATGTCAGCCTTATGTTATTTTCTCGGATTATAGTAGATTGTTCTTCCATTGAACATGCATACTTCCGCTTGCAGCTGTTTTCCGATCCATTTGCACAGTTCATTGGCTTTCGATTTGTCTCCGTGCGTAGAATCGTTCGGTAATACGAAGTGGATGTAGGGAACGGGCTCATTTTCCGATTCGCGCAATCCCGTGCCAACGACGATATAACGGTACTGAGGGGACTTGCCTTTCAAGTAAAACCAGCGGCCTTCCGCTTCGGGCTTCTGCTCAATGCTGTAAGGAAATGCCGAGTCGGCGTAATCCCACCCCAACTGCTTGCCTGTTAGCTGCATTTGTTCCTTGTAACGGTGCAATTGCTCTTGAACGCCGGCCAGATCGATTTCGGATAAGGTCGAGCCTTGCACTAGCGATATGTAAGCGCTTTGACTCATCGGTTCCACCCCCACGCCCATGATAGCATTTCCCGCTTCTGTTGGCAACGGGTTCCAGAACGACAAAGAAGCCCGCCGCCTGACGCGTATCGCGCCGGACTGCGGGCCGGATATATCGAGAAAATGGGCTGATTGCAGGATTCTAAGCCGAATCCAGCTCTTCTGAATACCGCGTCGGAGAGCAAAGCCGAATTGTGAACCATTTTACGAAATAGCGGTTTCTTCCTTAAGAACTTTGATATTCGTAACCGAACGGTCCTCTGGTCCTTTGACCGGCAGGCCGACTTCCAGATGGTTAATGATATAGTCGATATTCTCCTGGGAGATGACTTCGCCGGGCAGCAAAATCGGAATGCCGGGCGGGTAGACGTAGATGAACTCCGCGATGATGCAGCCGACGGACTCCTTGAAAGGAACCAGCTCGGTTTCCCCGTAAAAGGCGTCTCTCGGTGTCAACGCGAGATGGGGAATTTCCGGAATGACAACGACAACTTCGGGAATTTCTTTCGAATCTGCATGATAGGCATCCGACAAGCCTTTGAGTGCTTCGATCAGAATGCCGATGGAGGATTCGTCGTCGCCCGGCGTGGCCAGGCACAAAATATTGTACATATCGCTGAGCTCGACCTCGAGCTTGTAGTGCTCGCGAAGCCAGTTTTCCGCATCGTAGCCCGTAATCCCGAGATGTCGCACATGGATCGCCAGTTTCGTCGGATCGTGGTCGTAAGTCGCTTCTTCGCCAAGCAGCTCTTCACCGAAACAGTACAGACCGGCGATCTGGTTGATCTGCTCTCGCGCTTGCTGTGCAAGCCGCAGCGTCCGCTCGGCCAGTTCCTTGCCGTGAATCGCCAGCTGTCTGCGCGCCGTATCCAGCGATGCCAGAAGCGGGTAGGACGTCGAGGTTGTCGTCAGCAAGCTGAGAATGGTCTGCACGCGCTGCGGGTTGATAAGCCCTTTGCGCACGTTCAGAATCGAGCTTTGCGTCATGGACCCCCCCAGCTTATGAATGCTCGTCGCCGACATATCGGCTCCGGCCTGCATAGCGGAGATTGGAAGCTCCTCCGAGAAATGGATCAGCGCTCCGTGCGCTTCGTCGACAAGCACAGGGATGTCGTATTCGTGAGTTAGGTCGACAATCTCCTTCAGATTGGCGCATACCCCGTAATAGGTGGGGTTAATGACCAGCAGCGCGGCGGCGTCGGGATGACGTTCCAATGCGCGTCGAACCGAGCGCGTCGTGATGCCGTGATCGATACCGAGGTTCGTGTCCCGAACAGGAGACAGGAATACCGGCCGCGCGCCGGCAAAGATGATCGCCGACAGAACGGATTTGTGCACGTTGCGAGGGACGATGATTTTGTCCCCTGTGCCGCATACCGATAAAATCATCGTCATGATGGCCGTGCTCGTTCCTTGCACGGAGAAGAAAGTCATGTCCGCGCCGAAAGCATCGGCGGCCAGTCTCTGCGCTTCCAGAATAACCCCCGTGGGCTGGTGCAGATCATCTAGTGGAGCGATATTGATCAAGTCGATATTAAGTATGTTTTGTCCGATATATTCGCGATATTCGGGATCCATGCCCGCGCCTTTCTTATGCCCGGGAATATGGAATTGCACCGGATTTTGCCTCGCATGGGAACGCAACGCGTCGAATAATGGAGTGCGATTATGATCCAATAGGGGTTCCCTGCCTTTCTCGTGACTTGCCGAAGGAATAGACGTAGCTTTTTGTTCAAACAAGCATGAGTATAACAAAAATGGGGGGGAAATCAACTATTGCTTACAGATTGCGAAAGTTGTCACCAAAACGTCAACGTCTGCGATTTGGAACTGCGAGGATTTATGTGCTACCATCATTAGAAGATAGAGTTCGGCACGTTATGCTATTTATCGTTCAACAAGAGGAGAGAAAACGCGCGTGAAAAGCAAACTAGCGGTCGTAGGGCTGATGCTCTTTACGATTTTTGTCGGGTTCGGCATCATTATTCCGGTGCTGCCCCAGCTCGTGACGGAAGCGAGTAAAGAGTCTGCAAACTGGCATACGGGCGGGATGCTTGCCATTTATTCCTTAATGTCCTTCGTGCTTAGCCCGCTCTGGGGCGGTTTGTCTGAGCGAGTCGGCAGACGTCCTGTTATTATGACCGGAGTGTTCGGCTTTGCGGTCAGCTTCCTGCTGCTCGGCATGTCCGGCGACAACCTATGGCTGATGTATGCGTCCCGGGTGCTCGGAGGACTGTTCTCCGGCGCGGTCGTATCCTGTATCGTCGCCTACGTTGCAGACATTACGACAGAGGAGGAGCGGACGAAGGGGATGGCGGTCGTCGGCATGAGCATCGGACTTGGCTTTACGTTTGGCCCTGGGTTCGGGGGCTGGCTGAGCAAGATCACGCTGCACACGCCGTTCTATGCGGCGGCGGCGCTTTCCTTGATCGTCTTCGTTGCCGCCTGGTTCAGCTTGACCGAGTCGCTGCCGCCGGAGAAACGCGCTTCCCGCGTCAGGAGCAAGCGGGTATCGCGCTGGACCGCGTTCCAGGGGGCGCTTAAGTTTTTGTATGTGCTGGCTTTCTTCGTCACGTTCTCGCTCGCGATTCTGGAAGCGACTCTGCAGTTGATCGGAATGGAGAAGTTCGGAGTGACCCCGCCGCAGGTCGGCACGGCGTTCGTGTTCTGCGGCTTGGCGGGAGCGGCCGTTCAGGGCGGCGTCGTGCGCAGACGCGTGAAAGTCGGCCAGGAAGGCCGCTATATCGCGCTCGGACTGGTCATATCCGCAACCGGATTTTTCCTGCTGCCCACGGCGCCCAATTGGACGATGGTGATTGTGTACCTGTGCGTGTTCGGCATCGGGAACTCGTTGATCAAGCCGTGCGTGATGTCGCTCATCACGCAGAAAACGACGGTCGAACAAGGCATCGCTTCCGGTCTCAGTTCTTCCATGGACAGCCTGGGACGGATTGTCGGACCCTTGCTCGGGGCGGTTTTGATCTGGGCGGCAGATTGGCTGCCGTTCGTCGTATCCGGTATTCTCTCGATCGCCGCTCTCGGGCTGCTGGCTCAGTTCCGCAGCAGAGACCGCCAGAAAGCGCACGCCTGATCGCAAGACCCATCAAGGCCGTTCCCACAAGCGAGCTCCAAGCTTACTTGCCGGGAACGGTCTTTTTCTATTTTCCGCTGAAAATGACTTTCGTCACCCGAACGTTCCCCTCCAAAGTGACTCAATACACCTGTGCGGATTATTCAAACGCCCTACAATGCAATCAAGGACGGAATACGGCTTGACGGAAAAGAGCGTACGAGAAAAAGGGAGACCGGAGGCTGACGACGTCTCGGACTCAAGTCCAGGAGAAAGTCCGGTCTGCAGCCGATTCTCGCGCCGGACCGTTATCCGTTAAGCTGAACAATGAAAAGACGCAGATGCGGAAGGGGAACGGGAAAGTTGAAAAGTTTAATTAACGGAGCATTTCGCAACAAAGCGGCGATGATCCTTATCGTCATTATGG
This sequence comes from Cohnella sp. LGH, assembly GCF_017671885.1. NCBI lineage: Bacteria > Bacillati > Bacillota > Bacilli > Caryophanales > Paenibacillaceae > Cohnella > Cohnella sp. LGH. Next base: position 4,040,104 of record NZ_CP072117.1, on the reverse strand, counting down.
TGCTTGCGATGGGGGGACTAAGCTATACGAAGCTTCCGATGGAGTTTTTGCCGGAGGCCGACAACCCGCAGGTGACCGTATCGGTCATCGGACCGGGCTACGATGCTTCCGCCATGGACCGGACGGTTACCGGCCCGATCGAACAGGCGCTGGCCAGCATCAAAGGAAAGACGAATACGTTCTCCACGTCGGGAGACGGCTTCTCGCAAGTGAATTTGAACTTTGATTCGCGCACGAACATGAAGGAGGCGAAGCAGGAGGTCGAGCAGGCCGTGAACACAGTCGCTCTGCCCGACAACGTATCCTCGCCGTACGTTGTGCAGCTCAATACTTCGATGATTCCGATCTCGTTCGTGACGCTAACATTTGCGGATGGCGTTAGCGACGCGGAGAAGGAGTCGCTGGAGCAGCGCATTCGCGACGAGTTCAATGCGATTGACGGCGTGGGCAGCGTGATGGTCGCCGGCAAGCCTCAGCCTTCGGTCAGCATCGAGCCCAATGCCGAGAAGTTGGCGGAGAAAGGCGTTCCGCTTCAAGCGCTATACGGAGTGCTGCAAGGACGGACCGCTTCGTCCGCGGTCGGAGAGAGCGTCCTGGATGGCCAAATCGTCAATCTGAACGTTGTCGCCAACCTGCAGGATATCGATACGCTGAAGCAGCTTCCCGTCGTTCCCGGAGTGAAGCTGAGCGAGGTCGCGGATGTCAAGCTGGACGATTCGAAGGAAAGCCTGTTTCGTGTAGACGGCAAGGACGCGATTGAGTTCGTCATCTCCAAAGGAGCGAATTCCAATGCGGTCAGCGTCGGCAAGGAAGTCGAGAAAATTATCGACAAATATAACGAGGAAAACGCGGCGGTCGAACTGAAAGTCGCTATAAGCACCTCGGAGCAGGTCGTGCACTCGGTCAACAGCATGATGAGAGAGGTGCTGCTTGGCGCCTTGTTCGCCACAATTGTTATTCTTATTTTTATGCGCAACATTCGCGCTACGCTTGTCACAATCGTCTCGATCCCGCTATCGCTGGCGATGACGTTGTACCTGCTTGATCTGTCCGGGATTACGCTGAACATTTTAACGCTGGGCGGTGTCGCGGTTGCGGTCGGACGGCTGGTGGACGACAGCATCGTTGTCATCGAGAACATTTTCCGCAGGCTTCAGAAAGAGAAGTTCTCCAAAGAGCTGGTCATCGATGCGACCGCAGAGGTGGCGCGTGCAATTACCGCCTCTACGCTGACGACAATCGCGGTATTCCTGCCGATGAGCTTGCTGCGAGGCAGCCTGCAGTCTTTCCTGCTGCCGTTCGCGTTAACGATGACTTATTCGCTGCTGTCCTCGCTGATCGTCGCTTTGACGGTAATTCCGCTCATGAGCGCCGGCGTGCTGCGGAACTCCAACATTAAGGAGCACCAGCCTTCAAAACGGTTCGTACGTCTGTTGGAATGGAATCTGAAGCGCAAGTGGCTGCCGATTCTCGGCGCGGTCGTTCTGCTGGTCGCTTCTATCGCCACCTACATGACGATGCCGAAGGGAGCGATCGATTCCTCGAACGCGGAAAACGTCAACGTAAGCCTGCAATACAAGCCGGGCACTCCGGCCGAGCAAGTGCTGGAAAACGGCTTTAAGCTGGAAACCTATTTGCTGGGACGAGAAGATGTGTCGCTGGTTATGATGGTAAACGGCAATAGCTCCGAATCGGCCAAGTACGGCTCTGTCAGCTCTCCAACCCTTGTTACTTACATGCTGAAAATGAAAAAGGGTGCGGATGCGGAAAAAACGATGGAGGAAGTGAAAGCGCAGGCCGGCGGATATCCGGAAGCGGAACTGAACGTATCGACGGGCGACTTCATGTCCAGCGGCAGCTCCACGGAAGTCATTATCGACGTTACGGGCGGCAATCTCGAAGACATCGGCAAGACGGCCGAGGAGGTCATGGCCAAGATCGCGCCGATCAAGGACGTGCTCAAAGTCGAGAGCAATCAGCAAGAGAAGAAAACGATCTATACGCTGGAGGTCAACCCGGCTGCGGCCAAGGCGGGTGAAATCGCCGCTCAGCTCCAAGGGATGCTGAACCCAGTTCCGGTCGGCTCCATCGTCGTGGACGGACAGACGATTCCCGTGCGGATCGAGCCGGCGCTAAAGCCGCAGTCCGAGAGCGAGCTTTCGGCTCTGACCGTAATGACCGACGAAGGTCCGAAGCCGGTATCCGCCGTGGCCAAATGGGAGAAGTCGGAGCAGGCGACGATGTTCTACCACAAGGACGGCAGCAGCTATGTTCGCGTATCGGCCTCGGTCGAGCCGTCCCAACTGTCCAAGGTCGGAACGGAGATCGACAAGCAGCTGAAGGAAATCTCGCCTCCGGAAGGCGTCAAGCTGAACGTAGGCGGAGCTTCGGCGGACCAATCGGCCGACATAATGAGCCTGTTCATGATGATGATCGTTTCAATCGGAGTCGTCTATCTGATCATGGTGTTTACGTTCAAGACGCTTAAAGCGCCGCTAGCTATCATCAGCTCGATCTTCTTCGTGCCGATCGGGGCTGTGCTGGGGCTGATCGTGACGGGGGTAACGCCGGACTTCACCGCAATCTTCGGCGTCGTCATGCTGATCGGCATCGTCGTCACGAACGCGATCGTTCTGATCGACCGGGTGAAGCATAACGAAGAGCGCATGACGATTCGCGAAGCGCTGCTTGAAGCGGCCGGTACACGTATGCGTCCGATTCTGATGACGGCGATCGCGACCGTCGGCGCGATGCTCCCGCTCGTGTTCGGCTCGTCGGAGAGCGGCAGCATCGTCTCCCAGAGCTTGGCTATCGTCGTAATTGGCGGACTCGTCGTCGCGACACTGCTCACGCTCGTCATCGTACCTTGTGTGTATGAACTGCTCTATTTCCGCAAGTCGGCTCGTCAGCGCAAAATTGCCGCAGCGGCGGTAAGCGAAGCGGCGGCGCATTCGGCTCGGGAGGGAACCGTATGAGCATGAACTTGCAATATACGGATATTTCCGACTCCAAGCTACAGGTGGTCAGGGCCGATGGTCTTGTATTGGAAGAGGTAAGCATGGCGAAGGCAATCCTCAAGCACGTGAACTTGAGCGGAGCGCAAATCTCGAATGCGACGCTGGCCGGAGCGAAGCTCGCGAGTTGCGACTTGTCCGACGTCGAAATCACCGATTGCGAACTGGCCGGCTTTAAGATCAACGGCGTCTTGGTCACGGAGTTGTTGAAACGGATGTAGAAGAGGCAATGGCGTCCATAAGTAAGGGGGGCTGCCCCATAAGCAGTTGACTTGAAATAATCGACAGACAAAGAAAGGTATATACACCTTTCATCTTTGTTATCGATTATCTTTCAGAGCAACTTGACATGCTTATGGGACAGCCCTTCGCCTTACAGCGCCATCCGATACAGAGGCAGCAGCGTGCGGAACGTGTCTTCGGCGCGCTTCATGAACGCTTCTCCGTCGGCCAGCAGCGGATCTCCGCGCTGAATGTGAATGCCGCAGGTCAGCTCGGCCGCTTTGACCGTTTTCAGTCGCGTAAACAGCTCCTTAAGCTCGTCGTCTGCCAGATCTCCGTGAACCAAACCCGTCGGCACCATATGGTCCTTCGACCATACATAGGACGAAGGGACAGAGCCGCGAATCGACGACAGCTCAGCCAGTGCCCGCTCGGCGAACTGATCCTTGCTCGGGCATTCGTAAATGACCGCGAATTGCACGAAGACGTGCGTCGACCAGAGGCCGATCTGGAAGTGAGGGTGGGCCTTGTATCCCCTTTTATTGGGGGCGAAGGCGACCCACGAGTCGTTCGGCGGGTTAACGGTTCTTCTGGCGTGTTTGGCGACATGCGTAAACATTTCTTCGCCGCAAGCCTCGGTCAAAAACGGCGTCATACGCTCTCCCAACTGATGAAATTTCGGCCGTACCCGGGCGATCAGCGCCTCCATGCGCGCCTCAAGCCCTTCAATTTCGAACACCTCGAAATCCTTGTCCTCGAACCCTGTGAAACTATCCGTTGCGATTGCGCTCATGCTCTTGACTCCTTCAAATAAAAAATAGCGATCTGAGTGCGGTCCCGAAGGCCCAGCTTTCCTAAAATTTCAGAGATGTAATTTTTCACCGTACCTTCGCTAAGAAACATCGCTCCGGCGATTTCTTTGTTGGATTTGCCGTCGGCAATATGACGAACGATATCCTGCTCCGCAGGGGTGAGTCCGGAATCCGCTAGTCTCTTGGCCGCTCCGCCGGCAGACTCGCGCGAATCCCGCTGGTCCAGCAGGCCGGCCAGCTTGCGGGCGATGTCCGGATGGATAAGATGGTTGCCTTCGACGACCGACTTAATCCCGGAGACGATCCGGGCCGGCGGCACGTTTTTGAGCAAGTAGCCGTTGGCGCCGTTGCGGATCGCCTGCACGATATATTCGTCGTCATCGAAGGTCGTCAGAATAAGCACCGCCGGCGGCTTGTCCAGCGTTTTCAGCTTGCGCGTCCCTTCAACGCCGTCGCATCCCGGCATGCGAATGTCCATCAGAACGATGTCCGTCTCCGGATGCTCCTTGACGAATCGGTAACCTTCCTCGCCGTCTCCGCATGTGCCGATAACCGTTAGATCGGGGTCCAGGTCGAGAATGAGCTTTAAGCTTTCCCGAATGAACGGATCGTCGTCCACAATAACCAATTGAATCATGACATAATCCCCTTTTCCTGCGCTGGCCGCGTTCGTGAGTACGGAACGATCGTCGACAGGACGAACCGAGGCTCCATGGCGATGCGGAGCTGTCCGCCGACAACGGCCAATCTGTCTTGCATTCCTTTAATCCCCATACCCGGAGCGAGCTGACCGGGAGGCTTGCCGTTGTTGGAAATGTTCATGGCGATCCGGTCCTCCGCGAAATCGAGCCCGACCTCAACCGCGGTAGCGCCGCCGTGCCGGACTGCATTGGTAATCGCCTCCTGGGCGTTCCGGTACAGCACGAACTCCAGACTCGGATAGAGCGGGAACGGGTTGCCGGTTACCGCAAAATCGACCTCGATCCGCAAATCTCTCGCCGCGTCCTCGATTAGGCGATGCAGCGCATATCGTCTCGCGCCTGCGGAATCGACGGGCTGCAGCTTCCGAACCGTATACCGCATATTGTTCATGCTTTCTTCCAACTGTCCGCGCACCTGCTCGATCAGCCCCGTCGCTTGAGCCGGATTGCGTTCCATGAGCTGGAGCGCCGCCTCGGTCATCATTTTCACCCGGATCAGCCTGTGGCCTAGATCGTCGTGCAGCTCGGTGGCGATTCGGCTGCGTTCCTGGACCTGCGCATAATCCTCCACCTTGCGAGCATATTCCATCGCGCGCGCCCGCTCCTGCTCAAGCTGCTCTTGGCTGCCCGCGAGTGCCTCAACCGCATTTTCCAATCGCTCGGCCTGACGCTTCTGCAAGAAGACGGCGGCGACGAACAGTGCGATAATCAGCCAGACGATGTTCATCGTCCAGACTGTGCCAACGGGAAGTCGATCCGCACCGGAGTTGAGAACCACGGCGGATAGAAGGAGCGCAACGCCAAGCTCGACCGGTTTGTTTAAGCACAGAACGGCGGAGACGAGCAAGGAGTACTGGAGAAAATAGAGCAGTCCCCCATATTCGTGATAAAGCAGCGAGAAAGCGATCATACCGAGCGGAATGAGCAGCATCGCGAGCTTGCGGGCCGGCAGCAGCAATCGCGAGTACAGCAGCGCCAGAAGAATGCAAGCGACGTATTTTCCGACTGAGGGGATGTCGACTTCGTAGAGCGTGGCGATCGCGGGCGCCGCGACCAGAAGGTGCTGAAGCCAGACAAGAGGCAGCCTCATGAGGGAACTCCTTCCGTAATGCCTGAGTGATTCCCATTATAGCATTCAAGAAATGACTTTTGTCACCTCGACGCGTGAAAAGCGGTGACTCAGTATACCTGTCGGCGAATCGCCGATCCCCTATAATGAAGTCAACAAGTTAGAGAGGGGCTGTCGGCATGACGTTCGTGCAATTCAAAAACGTCGTTAAAAAATACGATACGAAAATAAGCGTTAATCACCTAAACCTGGACATTGCGGAGGGGGAAATATTCGGCTTGCTCGGCCCCAACGGCGCGGGGAAAAGCACGACGATCCATCTGCTCTCCGGCCTGCTGCCGATGGATGGCGGGGAGATCGCGCTTGACGGCTACTCCGTTGCGAAGCGCCCGCTTGAGACCAAAAGCAGAATCGGGCTTGTGCCGCAAGAGCTGGCCATCTACGAGCAGCTGTCGGCCAGGGAAAACGTGACGTTTTTCGGTAAGTTGTACGGGCTAAGAGGAAATCTGCTTAAGGAAAGAGTAGAGGAGGCGCTGGAGTTTACGGGGCTGCAGGATTTCGCCAAGGGCAGGCCGGTTACTTTCTCCGGGGGCATGAAGCGGCGACTGAACATCGCTTGCGCCATTATGCATCGGCCGAAGCTGATCATCATGGACGAACCGACCGTCGGCATCGATCCGCAGTCGCGCAATCATATTTTGGAATCGGTCAAAAAGCTGAACGAGATGGGTTCGACCGTCATCTACACGAGTCATTACATGGAAGAGGTCGAGGCGATCAGCACCAAAATCGGGATCATGGATCAAGGCAGGCTGGTCGCGCACGGAACGAAGGAGGAATTGATTCTTCAGGCCGGTCTGGAGGAGCGGCTGATGCTCGAGACGAATCGTCTGACGGATGAAGCCGCAGCCGAAATTCGCAGTCATCCCCGGGTGACCTCCTTTCAGAAACGCGAGGATTCACAGTTGGAGCTGGTGCTGCAGGAATCGCAGACGTATTTGCAGGATATTTTGTTTATTTTGACCAAGCATGAATTAAAGCTGCAGAAGCTGACCCGCGTCGAGCCGGATTTGGAAAGCCTGTTTTTGACGCTGACGGGCCGGACGCTGCGGGACAAAGCTTAGCGGGGAGGAGGATGCGATATGAGATTGACCCTGTGGGTAGCCTGGAACGAGGTTGTCCGGCTATGCCGAATCCGCACCGTTATTCTAATGATGCTGGGATTGCCGCTGATGCTCATTTTCTTGCTTGGCAACGCGTTGGAAAGCGATCTTGAACCGATCGATCTATCCGTATCCGTCGAGAGCGGGAACCCGCTCGGCGAAGCCGCGGAACGCTATATGGCTTCCCCGGAGGTTGCAGGCTATGTCCGTGCGCTGACGCGAGCCAGCGAGAACGAGGTTCGCGAGGATGTGCGCAAGGGCAAAGCGGATTTCGGGTTTGCGTTGACCGCGGAAGGCGTCCGTTATTATCCCGGACAGTTCACTGAACGCAATTTAGTCGCCGAATCCGTCCTGAATCGGTTCGTCGCGGACGCGAATGTGCGCCGGACGGCTGCCGCTGCGATTCCGAACCTGTCCGGCGAAGCGCTCGAAGCGAGCATGGCCCGCGCTGCCGCCGCGGAGAGGGTGCAGATCGGTACGTTGAGTACCCGGAACACGACGGATTTCAATAACTTTTCGGCTGTACAATATTATTCGGTCGCCTATCTGATCATGTTTCTGCTGTATTCAGGCATGTCCGCAGCGCTCGGGCTGACCGATGAACGGCAAAAGGGAACGCTGCTGCGCCTATATTCGATGCCCGTATCATTGAACGTCCTGTTGTTCGGCAAGCTGCTGGGCTCCGCTCTGTTCGCCTGTTTGCAGGCAGCCGTGATCGTCGGCTTCACCAAGGCGGTATACGGCGTCGATTGGGGAGGGAGCTACGGCGCGATCGCGATTGTCTGTGCGCTTGTAGCCGCGGCTGCGATCGGCTTTGCAATTCTCGTCGCATCCTTCACCCGCAGCCGGAGGGCGATCGAATCGATCTTCAGCCTCGTTATTACATCGATGACTTTCATAAGCGGCGGAATGATCGCCGATCTCGGACCGGGCATGCGCGAGATTGGCAAGTTTACGATCAATCATTGGGCCAATGAAGCGCTTCGCCGGTTGATGGCGGGCGGAACGTTGGGCGAAGGCTGGCAGGACGCGCTCATTCTCGGAACGATTACAGTTATCATTATGGCGGCGGCCATGCTCAGATTTCGAAAGGCGGTGGCGTTATCGTGAAAAGTCTCATCATTGCCCGGCTTCAAATACGTAGAACGGTCGGTAACCGCAAAGCGCTGCTAACGCTAGTACTGCTCCCGATCCTGATCATCTCGGGAATCGTCGGTCTGTTCGGCCGAACGACCGGTGAGCGCATTCCCGTCGCGCTGCTGAACGAGGACGGCGGCTGGCTCGGCCAGCACGTCGCGGCTGCGATCCGTTCCGACGAAATCTACGATTTGCTGGAGCAGAACGGAGCCTCAAGCGACCTGGAGCAGTTGAAGAGCAAGGTGTACGACGGAGAGTGGGGGGCGCTGGTCTATATTCCTCCCGGTTTCACCAACAGGCTGTTGAGCGGCGAGGAAACGGCAGTCCAGCTTATCCGCAAAAACGAAAAGCAGTGGAACGTATCGCTAAGCTTGGCGTTGTCGGAGACGACGGATCGGCTGGCGAGCTCGATCGCGCTGGCCGCCGCCGCGGAGGAGCGCCCGGAGAATCGGGAGGCGCTTGCGCGGACGCTGCTTGAACGACAGACGACGGAAGGGCTGCGCGTCGAACGGGAGCGGCTTGTTTATGAGACCGACAATGCCTACGTGCTCGTTGTCGGACTCATGCTCTTGTTTGTGATGATGCTGGTGAACCAATCTATTCATGGAGTCGTCGAAGATCGCGACAACCGGACGATGGCCAGAATGTTCGTGGCGCCGATCCGTGCGGTAGAGATCGCCGTAGGCAACTTCCTCGGCTGTTTTCTTCTTGGAACCTTGCAGCTCGTTCTTATTCTGATCGTGACGCGTTATGTGATCGGGTTTGATCTGGGCATGCCGTTCGGCGTGCTCCTCGCGGTAATGGAATGCTTCCTGCTGGCTGCCGTCGGTTTGTCTTCCGCTGCGGCGGCGCTGGTGAAAAACAGCGCGATGCTCGGCAGCATCAACAATATGATCGTCATTCCGACCTGCATGATTGGCGGCTGCTTCTGGCCGCTTGCGATGATGCCGGAGTTCATGCAGAAGCTGGCGAACTTCACGCCGCAGAGATGGGCGATCGCAGCGCTCGATCAAGCTTCGTCCGGCCAAACGCTGTCCGGCATCGGACTTCAGCTGGGCGTGCTGGCGTTGTTCGCCGCCGTGCTGCTCGCCTTCGGCTCTTATGCGCTTCGTCCGGCGGAGCGCTAAAAAAATAGTCAAGAAACCAAGTTGCCATAACATACAATGAAGTATAAGATAGAAGTAAGACACAATATTCTGACAATTCGGTCAACGTCTCATGCCATGCGCGCAAGGTGGGAGGAGGGATGGCCGTGAACCGGAGCTATGAAGTGGAATATTGCAATCTGGAGCTTCGCTTCGACCGCAGGCAAATCCAGAACTTGATCCGCGAGCTGATTCAGGACGGTTATTCCTTGTACTGGAACGAAAGCGAGCATCATTTTATTGTGTCGGTGCGAACGGGGCGCAAGCTCCTGAAGCTGAGATTTCTCAGAACGATGGGCCGCTACAAAATGGTGGGGGATTACTTGGTCAGAGACGAGAAGCTTTCCTTATGGATCGAAAAGCTGATCAACGATTCCCGCGGCCACGCTGTCGTCAAGCGAATTCATGATCGCCAGGTGCTTAGAATCGAGAATATCATGTTTGGCGAAATTATCCGACTCGTGGAGGTGTCCGGCATGGAGCATCGCATTATTTTCCAGAAGAGACCACAGGTAACGGTGGAAGACATGGTGCAAGCGTTCAAGTCGAACAGGGCTGAGCTGCGAGCGGGAGTTCTGCGGCTTGAAATCGATTACGAGCTTGCCGTGCTTCACGAAGCGATTCAGAACGGATGGCAGGAAGCGGCAGAGACGAGCAAAGAAAAGCTGAAGACGATGAGGCTGGAAATGCTGCAGCTGGAGCTGTAGCGCCCGTAAATCCTTAACCTCGATATTTTCTCCTCCATATATCAAAAGCGGAGCATCATCTGAGAAGACGATGGCTCCGCTTTTTCTGTCGTTTCGGTTGTACGAGGTCGGATTAAGCTTGGGCGAACTCGAGCTCGATATGGATTTTGATGGCGTCGCCGACGAGAAATCCGCCCGTCTCAAGCGCGGCGTTCCAGCTCAACCCGAACTCGGAGCGGCTGATCGAGCCGTCTGCGACAACGCCGAACTTCGTGTTGCCCCAAGGATCTTTGGCAGGGCCGGAAATTTCGGTGTTCAACGTTACGGATTTGGTCACGCCTGCGATCGTCAGGTCGCCGGTTAGCGCGTAATCTTCTCCGCCTTTAGCGACGAGCGCCGTCTTCTTGAAGGCGATTTGCGGGAATTGCTCGGCGTTGAAGAAATCCGGAGATTTCAGATGGCCATCGCGTCCTTCGTCCTTGGTGTCGATGCTGTTGACGTCGATCGTGAGCGAAGCTTCCAGACCTGTCAGATCGGACGCGTCCGCGGATACGACGGCGTCGAAGTCGTTAAAGCTGCCCCGTACGTTCGTAATCATCATGTGTCTTACGCTGAAGGTAATACCGCTGTGGGATTTATCCAAGTTCCAAGTGCTTGCTGCCATTATGAACACATCCTTTATAATTTATATTAACTATTAAATAATAAGTAACGAAGAAAAGCAAGAGTTTTTTTGCAGCCTTTTTAATGCCGACCGCGGGAAAGCAAATGATGGTTTTCATCTCCGGGCAAAAGGAGTACAATAGTCTTATTGTGAAAATTTTTGCGCTAAAGGATGAAGAAAATCATGTCGAAAGCTAACATTGGCGTTGTCGGCTTGGCCGTCATGGGCCGCAATCTGGCCCTTAACATCGAGAGCCGCGGATTCACCGTTGCGGTGTATAACCGTTCGAGAGAGAAGACCGACGACCTGCTGAATACGGAAGGTCAAGGCAAGAAGCTTGTCGGCTCTTACTCAGTCGAAGAGTTCGTGAACTCTCTGGAGAAGCCCCGCAAAATTTTGATCATGGTTCAAGCCGGAGCGGGCACCGATGCGACGATCGACTCTCTCACGCCTCATCTGGATAAAGGCGATATCATTATCGACGGCGGCAACGCCTACTTCCCGGATACTCAGCGCCGCAGCAAGGAACTGACGGAGAAGGGCTTCCACTTTATCGGAACCGGCGTCTCCGGCGGCGAAGAAGGCGCGCTGAAAGGCCCGTCCATCATGCCGGGCGGACCTGAGGAAGCTTATCGCCTTGTCGAGCCGATTTTGACCGGCATTTCCGCGAAGGTGAACGGAGACCCGTGCTGTACATACATCGGACCCGACGGAGCCGGACACTACGTCAAAATGGTGCACAACGGCATCGAGTACGGCGACATGCAGCTCATTTGCGAAGCTTACCAATTGCTGAAGGACGTACTCGGCGTTTCGACGGACGAGCTGCACGAAATTTTCGGCGAGTGGAACAAAGGCGAGCTGGACAGCTACCTGATCGAGATTACGACCGATATTTTCGCGCAGAAGGACTCCGAGACCGGCAAGCCGATGGTCGACGTCATTCTTGACGCGGCTGGGCAGAAGGGCACAGGCAAGTGGACGAGCCAGAGCGCGCTCGACCTTGGCGTACCGCTGTCGATCATTACGGAATCGGTATTCTCGCGTTTCCTCTCCGCGATGAAGGAAGAGCGCGTCGCTGCAAGCAAAGTGCTTAAAGGGCCGCAAACGAAGCCGTTCCAAGGCGACAAGACGGCATTCATCGAGAGCGTGCGCAAGGCGTTGTTCGCCAGCAAAATCTGCTCCTACGCGCAAGGCTTCGCGCAAATGCGCGCCGCTTCCGAGGAGTACGGCTGGAACCTGCGTTACGGGGATATTGCGATGATTTTCCGCGGCGGCTGCATCATCCGCGCGCGTTTCCTGCAAAACATCAAAGACGCCTACGACCGCGACCCTCAGCTGCGCAACCTGCTGCTGGACGAGTACTTCAAAGGCGTCGTCGAGTCGTACCAGGACGCATGGCGCGAAGTTGTCACGACGGCTGTCGCATACGGCGTGCCGGTTCCGTCGTTCGCGAGCGCGCTCGCGTACTACGACAGCTACCGTTCGGAGCGTCTTCCGGCCAACCTGCTGCAGGCGCAACGAGACTATTTCGGCGCGCACACGTTTAAGCGGGTGGACAAGGAAGGCACGTTCCACCACAACTGGATCAATTCCTAACGCTCTTGCCCGCGCGGCAGCAGCTCGCTCAGCATCGCGCGGAAGCAGTCGGTTTCCCGGCTGCTCGGGCTGCGCCGATGAAGCAGCAGCAAGGCCATGTCCGCAAAGCAGGCAAAATGGGCAAGCAGCTGTGGCCGATCGAGTCCCGACCATTCGGGGGCTCCATCGGCCACTTTTTTCTTAATAAAGCCGAGGGCCCACAGAACGTCCTCCCGTTGCAAAGGATGGGAAGGATCGAGAAGGCGGCGGAGAGGCTGCTCGGACGGCGGTTGGGGTCGGTAGTTGTTCACTGCGTCATCCCCTTTGGGCACAGGATTGTACACTATCAAACTTACGGAAAAACTCGTCGTTTTATACCTTGGAATCGTTGTGCTATGATGGATAAAAAGTAAAAATAAATAACTTAATGATCAAAACCGGACTTTTTGAATGAACCTTTATAAGGAATGGGGAACGCGTGGTGAGCGGGACAGGCTTTAGCCGCAACATTATTCTTGTCGGCTTCATGGGAACCGGCAAATCGACGGTCAGCCGTCTGCTGGCCGAGCGTCTGGGCTGGGAGAGTCTGGATACGGACGAAGAGATCGTGAAGGCGGCGGACAAGTCCATTCCGCAAATCTTCGCGGACGACGGAGAGACCGCTTTCCGGGATTGGGAGAGCCAGGCTGTGCGACAGGCGCTGAGCGGAGAGCGACGAATCGTCGCCACCGGCGGGGGCGCCGTGCTGCGCGAAAGCAATCGGCAGCAGATGCTGGAGCGCGGTTGGGTCGTTGCGCTGACGGCGGACAAAGCGAGCCTCGTCCGCCGCGTGACGAGCGCCGAGACGGGAACGAGACCGCTGCTTGCCGGCGATGCCGAAGCGCGGGTTACGCAGCTGCTGGAATCAAGACGGCATGCCTACGATTTTGCGAATGCGAAGGTGGACACGTCGGACAAGTCGCCCGAAGAAGTCGCCGAGGCGCTGCTGCGGGGACTTCCGGACGGCTGGCTTTAATCTTCTTCCCCCAGCTCGAGCTCGTTCCAGGCGAGCATTCCGCCGATCAGGTTGACGGAGCCTTCGTATCCGAGCGAAGCGAGAAATTGGCAGGCTCTGTCGCTGCGGGCGCCGCTTCGGCAAATCAAAATGATTTCTTCATGCTTTGTGATCGAATCGATCTGTTGCGGCACTTGGCCCAGCGGAAGGTGCAGCGCTCCGGGAATCATGCCCTGCGCGACCTCGTAATCTTCGCGAACGTCGATCATATGGGGAGTTTCCCCGGCATCCAGCCGGGCTTTCAAGTCCTCGGCGGATATTGTGCTATAGTGACTCATCAGAATCAGCCTTTCCATCAGGAAGTATATAGCCTCATCATAAGAAACTGCGCACGGCGCTGTCAAACGATAGGCGGTATGAGATATGAGAATCGCGCTTGGCGTCGCGCTTGCAGGTTGCCTGGGAGCGCTCGCGCGGTATGGAATCGGATTTTTATTTCCCGTCTCGGCAGCCTCGGATGCCTTTCCGTGGGCGACGACATTGATCAACTTGTCCGGCTCGCTGCTGCTGGGCCTGCTAACCGGCTGGTTAACGGACAAACCCGCCTTGGCTTGGGCCGGGGATTTATTGGGAACCGGCTTTCTCGGCGCTTATACGACGTTCAGCGCGTTTAACGGGCAGCTCTGGCTTATGCTGGAGCAGCATGCCTACGCCATCGCGGCGGCATACGTATTCATCAGCGCAGCGGCAGGCTGGGCGCTGGCTGCGCTAGGACTCTCCCTTGGAACCGCTAAAGGTAAGAGAGGGGCGAGGCGAGTATGAGCGGCTTTGGTCTTGCATGTCTGGTCGGCTTGGGCGGCTCGGCGGGAGCGCTGCTCCGCTACGGAGTCGGCCGCTGGATCGCAGCTGAAGGCAAGCCGGGTTTCTACGGTACGCTGGTCGTCAACCTTGTCGGTTCGCTGGCGATGGGCGTGCTGATCGGAATCGGGCTTGAGCAGCGCAACGCTGCGGTATATGCATTAACCGGGATCGGTTTTTTGGGCGGGCTGACGACTTACTCTACCCTTAACGTGCAGAAGGCGACGCTGTATCGCGGCGGCGGGGCCGCCAGGCGAACGCTTTATCTGTACCTTGCCGCGACGTATGTCGGCGGATTCGCGCTGACTGCGGCCGGCGTCGGCGCGGGCAGCCTGATTTATCATTTATAGCTTCTAAGGAGCGTGTTTATCGAACATGGATATGATCGTAACCCCGACTGGCAGACTGAACGGCGAAATTCAAGCGCTATCCTCCAAAAATTATACGACGCGTTATTTGCTCGTTTCCGCGCTGGCGGAAGGAACAAGCACGATTTTGTATCCTGCGCACAGCGAGGATGGCGAAGCGATGCGCCGCTGCATTCGCGATCTCGGCGCGATCGTCGAGGAGGACGACGAGAAAATCGTCATTACTGGCTTCGGACGCCATCCGCGCCCGACGAAGGAACTGGACGTCGGCAACGCGGGCGCGGTTTTGAGATTCATTATGTCGGTGGCGGCGCTGTTGCCGGAGGTTCACTTCGTCAACTCTTATCCGGCGTCACTTGGCAAGAGACCTCATGACGATCTGATTACTGCGCTGGAAAGCATGGGCGTGCGCATCGAGCATCAGAACGGTCGGCTGCCGATGACGATTCGCGGCGGTCAGCCTCGCGGCGGCAAAATTCAAGTTTCGGGCAGCGTCAGCTCGCAGTTCCTCAGCTCGCTGCTGTTTTTGACGCCGTTGCTCGATGAGGACAGCGAGATCGAAGTGCTGCACGATCTGAAATCAAAAGTTGTTGTCGGCCAGACGCTGGAGGTGCTGGAGCAGGCGGGCATCGTTATTGAGGCGTCTGAGGATTTAATGCATTTTCGGGTTCCCGGCAGGCAGAAATACAAAGCTCAGACCTACAC
This sequence comes from Cohnella sp. LGH, assembly GCF_017671885.1. Taxonomy (NCBI): domain Bacteria; kingdom Bacillati; phylum Bacillota; class Bacilli; order Caryophanales; family Paenibacillaceae; genus Cohnella; species Cohnella sp. LGH. The sequence goes on along the minus strand of NZ_CP072117.1, from coordinate 4,024,988 downwards.
GGTCCAAGGCGACTACCCGGGATCTGCAGCCATTCTTGCCGCCGCGGCCGTCACCGAGTCGGACGTCGTCGTTCACCGGCTGAAGGAAGACAGCAAGCAAGGGGAGCGTGCGGTCGTCGATGTGTTGAAGGCGATGAACGTACCGCTTACGCACGAGAACGGTATCGTGCATATCCGCGGCAACGGCAAACTTACGGCTGGCGAGTTCGACGGGGACGAGTTCACCGACGGCGTGCTGGCAATGGTCGCCGCTGCCGTGTTCGCGGATGGAATCTCTCGCTTCTATAACGTGGAAAACCTGCGCTACAAGGAATGCGACCGCATTACCGATTACTTGACGGAACTGCGCAAGGCGGGAGCGCGGGTCGACGAGAAGCGGGACGAGATCATCGTTCATGGACGTCCGGAAGGCGTAGAAGGGGGCGTGGAGATCGACGCGCACTACGATCACCGCGTCATTATGGCGTTGACGATTGTCGGCCTTCGTTCCGCTCGTCCGATTCGCATCAAGGACGCGCACCACGTCGCCAAATCGTATCCGATCTACTTCGACCATCTGAAGTCGCTTGGCGCTCAGGTCGAATGGACAGACTAACCGAAAATCCGCTCGCCAAGCAAAAACGCCTTCGGCGTCTAAACGCGCCGGAGCAGCTTTGCGAAGACGATTCAGACAAAGAGAGGTACGTGAAACTTATCTATTCTGAATCGTTAAAATAAGGGAGGCATGCTAAATGGCTTACGTTCATCCGTCCCGTGAAGAGATCAAGCAAATTTTGGAGCAATCGACCGTAATCGCCGTCGTCGGTCTGTCCGACGATGCGTCCAAGACTTCGCATATGGTGTCGGAAGCGATGCAGCGCAAAGGCTATCGCATTATTCCGGTTAATCCGAAGGCAACGACGATTCTGGGAGAGAAAGCTTACGCTTCCTTGAAGGACATCCCGGAGCCGGTCGACATCGTCAACGTGTTCCGCCGCCCGGAGCATACGCCTCCGATCGCGCGGGAGGCCGTCGAGATCGGCGCCAAAACGCTATGGCTGCAGCTTGGCATTCTGAACGAGGAAGCGGGAGCGATCGCTGCCGAAGGCGGTCTTAACGTCATTATGGATCGCTGTATTAAAGTGGAGGATTCCATTCTGCTGCCGAACGGAAAAGCCTGATTAATTGGCCCGTTCCCATCCGCGGCGCCGTCGTCATCGCTGACGGAGGCGCCGCGAGATCGTTCCGGGAAGGAGGAAAGCCATGTACGGAATCGGTTATTTGCAGAGGCTGGGCCGGGCAATGATGCTGCCGATGACGGTGCTGCCTGCTGCGGCCATCTTTCTGATGCTGGCGCGATTGCCATGGGATTCGCTGGGCTGGACGCAAGTGCCGGAAATGCTGCACGCCGCAGGCATGACGATTTTTCAATACGTTCCCTATGTGTTCGCGATCGGTATCGCACTCGGGATGTCCAACCAGTCCGCTATGGCGGGAATGGGTGCGCTCGTCGCGATGTTTATTTTTCATGTCGTTACGCATACGTACGATCCGGAGGGCGTCCAGCCGTCGATGTTCGCGGGCGCCGTCATCGGCATCGCGTCCGCTTGGGCGCACGAGCGGTTCAAATCGTTCCGGCTGCCCGAATATTTGCAGTTTCTCGGCGGTTCCAGATTTGTACCGCTGTTTATGAGCGTCCTGTCGCTCGCATTCGCTTGGCTCATGATCGGTCTGGGCGAAGGGATGAAGAGCTGGGCGGTATCCGCAGGCACGCTCGTCCATTCGGCGGGCGGCTTCGGCGTGTTCCTGTACGGCTTTCTTCACCGCATTCTGGTTGCGTTCGGACTTCACCATATTTTGAATCATCTGTTCTGGTTCCAGGTCGGCGAGTACCAAGGGGCAGACGGAGCGGTCTACTTCGGCGATCTGCCGCGCTTTTTTGCCGGAGACGAATCGGCGGGCATCTTCATGGCCGGCTTGTACCCGACGATGATGTTCGCCTTGCCGGCCGTCGCTTTCGCGATTATTCACGAGGCGCGCGAGGATCTGAAGCCGAAGACGAGCAAGCAGTTTCGCGCCGCCGCTCTGGGCTCGTTCCTGACCGGCATTACGGAGCCGGTCGAGTTCGCTTTCTTATTCGTCGCGCCTTATCTGTTCCTCGTCCATGCGCTGCTCTCGGGAGGCGTGATGTGGCTTGTGTACGAGCTCGATATTCATCACGGCTTTGCATTCTCGGCCGGCGTGCTGGAATATCTGGTCAATCTGCCGCTTGCTCAGAGAGGCTGGCTGCTGTTGCCGATCGGGGCCTTGACGGGACTTCTCTATTACGTGCTGTTCCGCTGGAGTATCCGTCGCTTCCAGCTTGCCACACCCGGACGGGAGGACGCCAGCCGACTGGACGATTGGGCCGGAGACATTCCGTATCGGGCTCCGCTGATTTTGCAGGCCCTCGGAGGCAAGGAGAACATGGTTCGCCTCGAAGCGTGCATCACCCGCCTGCGTCTGACGCTGGAGGACGAAAGCAAGGTCGACGTGCAGTCGCTGCGACATCTCGGGGCGGCGGGCGTCATTCGTCTTGGCGGCGGTCATGTGCAGGTCGTTTTCGGCACGTTCTCGGAGCTGATCCGGGAAGAAATTCATAAGCTCATGCAGACCGACGTGCAGCGGATTCAATTCCATTCCCCGGTGCAGGGACGAATGATTCCGCTTGAGGAGGTCGACGATCCGATTTTTGCGGAGCGGCTTGTCGGCCGCGGCGTCGCCTTCATTCCGGACAAGGGGGAGCTGGTGGCGCCGGTACAGGGCAAAATCATTCATATTCATCCTTCGCTGCACGCGATCGGCCTCGTTACCAAGGACGGTCTGGAAGTGCTGCTGCATGTCGGTATCAACACATCGCAACTGGAGGGCAAAGGCTTCACGGCGCTCGTTCAGATGGGAGACGAGGTATCGCCCGGCCAACCGCTGTTGAAATTTCACATTCCTACGCTTAAGCAGTATGCCAAATCGCTGGAGACGCCCATGGTGATCACGAACAGCGACAAGGTCAAGTCCTGGAGATTCGCTCCGTATAAAGTGGTCAAAAAGGGTCAGGCCGCGGTCATGTCGGTTGTCGTACACGAGAGAGAGAACAAGGGGGCGGAGAAATGATACAGGCATTGGGGGCGTCGCAGGGGATTGCGATAGGCAAAGCCTTCGTGCTGCCGCATTGGGAGTGGGAGCTGCCGGATCAGAAGATCGACGTGGCCGATTTGGCCAAGGAGTTCGATCGGTTGTACGAGGGGGTGCGCCGGTCGAAGACGGAGATCAGCCAGATGAAGACGGAGCTGGACGAAGCGGTCGGCTCAGCGGAGGCGAGCATATTCGACGCGCATCTGGCCATCCTGGAAGATCCGGTGTTCATGAATGAAATTCAAGGCATCATTCAGCGTCAGTACAAAGTCGCCGAAGTCGCCGTGAAGGAAGCGATCGATCATTTCGTGACGATGTTCGATCTGCTGGACGACGAATATATGAAGGAGCGGGCGCTGGATATCAAGGACGTGGGCAACCGCCTGCTGAAGCATCTGCTTGGCGCTCCGGAAATTTCGCTGCCGGAGGATACGCAGCCCTTCGTGCTTGTCGTGCGGGAGCTGTCTCCTTCCCAGCTCGTTCATCTGAAGCCGGAGCTGGTGCTCGGCATCGTTACGATGGTCGGCAGCCCGACGTCGCATTCGGCCATTATGGCGCGGGCGTTCGGCATTCCGATGGTGATGGGCGCGGAGGGCAAGCTGGAACAGCCGATCGGCACGGGAGACCTGCTTATTCTCGACGGCGAGACCGGCATGCTGCAGGTCGATCCGACTCCGGATATGGTCGCCAGGTACACGGAAATGCGCCGGAGGCAGCTCGCGGAGAAGGAGCAGCTGCTTAAGCTGGCTGAATTGCCCTCCGTGACGCAGGACGGAGTGACGCTTACGCTGGCGGCGAACATCAGCTCCCTGAAGGAGCTGGAGGCGGCGCTAGGCAACGGGGCGCAGGGCGTCGGCTTGTTCCGGACCGAGTTTCTGTACATGGACAGAATGTATTTTCCTTCCGAGGAAGAGCAATTCGAAGTGTATCGCAGCGCCGTCCAGAAGCTGAAGGGCGAGACGCTGGTCATCCGTACGCTCGACATCGGCGGCGACAAGCAGTTGGACTATTACGAAATGCCGGAAGAGGAAAATCCGTTTCTCGGCTTTCGAGCGATTCGCTTCTGTCTGGAACGCAAAGATCTGTTCAAAATTCAGCTTCGCGCCATTTTGCGGGCATCGAATTTCGGGGATGTCCGAATTATGTATCCGTTGATCACTTCGGTTGAGGAGCTGCGGGCGGCGAACGAGGTGCTAGCTGAGGCGAAGCGCGAGCTTCAGGAGGAGAGCGTTCCGTTTCGCGCGGACATCAAGCCCGGCATTATGGTGGAAGTTCCGGCCGCTGTGGCGATCGCCGATATTTTGGCCGAAGAGGCGTCCTTCTTTAGCATTGGCACGAACGACTTGATCCAGTTCACGCTGGCCGTCGATCGGATGAACGAGCAGATCAGCCATATGTACGAGCCGTTCCATCCGGCGATTTTGCGAATGATCCGAACGGTTGCGCACGCGGCCAAGGCGCAAGGAATTCCCGTCAACATCTGCGGGGAAATCGCCGGCGACGTGAACGCCCTGCCGATCTGGCTGGCGCTGGGCATCGACGAATTGAGTCTCTCCGCGCAGGCGATCCTGCCGGTCAAAGAGCGTCTGCTGCGCTCCAAAGCATCGGACAGCCGCAAGCTGCTGGACGACTTGTTCCGCTGCCGGACGTCGAAGGAGGCGCGCGAGCTCGCACGCCAATTTTATGCAGGCGCGGCGCTTGCTCCCGGTGCTAACCCGCTGATCTAGCGCGGATTGAGGCCGGGAGCAGGCTTCGGATCAGCGGCCGAACAGCAAATCGCAGAAGGCTTTAGCATACGGCGGCAGATCGGGCGGTCTGCGGGCGGATACAAGATTGCGGTCAACGACGACCGCATCGTCCACCCACGTCGCTCCCGCGTTTTCCATATCGTCGCGGATGCCCGGCGTAGAGGTCACCGTTCTGCCGTCGAGAATTTTCGCCGAGACGAGCACCCATCCGGCGTGGCAAATTTGCCCGATCGGTTTGCCGGCGGCGTCCATGCGTCGTACAAACTCCAGCACGCGAGGGTCTCTGCGGATTTTATCCGGCGCCCAACCGCCGGGAACGAGCAAGCCGTCGAATTTGTCGGCGTTCAGCTCATCGTAGGAAATGTCCGCCACCGCGGGGACTCCGTACTTGCCAATGTGTTTGCGCCCTTGCTCTGGTCCTGCATACAGCACCTCCGCGCCTTCTTCGCGCGTTCGGTAGACCGGATACCAAAGCTCCAAATCTTCGAATTCATCGTCAAGCAAACAAACGACCCTTTTGGTCGAGGCCATGGCAGGCCACCTCCATTTCGATAGTACGATAGCAATCAGACATCCATTGTACCAAAAGTTGGCCCGTCCTTCACCTTGCGAGAGAGGAGTGAACGTTTTGAAAGGAAAATGGAGATATGCGCCGGCGCTGCTCTGCATGATCGCGATATTCATATCCTCGTCGCGGAGCGGGGACCAGCTCGATAGCGTGCTGCCCTGGGTTCAGCGATGGCTGCCTTTTTTATCCGATTTTAATCCGATGCACTACGTGGCATATTTTGTCCTTGCTCTGACGATCGCCTACGGAATGGGCAGACTGTCGGCTACGTGGAAAGGCTGTCTGCTCAACGTCCTCGTCTGCGTCCTGTACGGGTTGACGGACGAATGGCATCAATCGTTCGTGCCGATGCGCAGTCCGGACCCGCTGGATCTGCTCCACGACGGCATGGGGGCCGCGGCGGCGAGCTTGCTCGTACTGCTGATCTGGCGGCTGTCGGACTGGCGTCGTTCCAGAAATTACACGGCCTCCTGAGCAGGAGAAAAAGCGCAGATCAACGAATTAGTTACGGATAGCTCTTGGTTACTGTAAGGAGAGAATGCCGTTGCTTAAACACTGTCTATGCGGAGAAGAGATGAGTCTCGGTCTCCGTACCGTCATTTTTGCAAGAAAGGTCAATATCAATAACGTTCCCGTATACAACTGTCCGGGTTGCGGAAGAAACGACGTATTTCCGGGTATTAAAGAGGATGTCGGCAAGCTGGTTGGTCAACTCGGCGCCAAACCTACACCTGGCAGTATCCCGTTCGATCAGGTGCACGAATGGGCGGGGGTTCTGTCGCAAGCGTTGAACGATTCGGATTCTCTGCAAGCGACAGCGATCGCTAAAGCGACCGAGGAAAGAATCGATCGACTGCTGGATTTGCTGCTCATCGCCTCATCGCTGGAGGACGAGGCATGGAAGAGTGAAATACATATGCGTCTGAGCCAATTAAGCGCCCAATACGTATCGTAGCTCTAATGAAGATCTGATCTTTAATATTTGGTAAGATAGGGACGCCCCTCTTTATATTTTCAGCGGTTGCTTTGCGTGCAGCTTTATTTTCTGCTACGATATTCGTAACGATTTTCAAGGAGGCGACAACTTATGGCCAACCTGCAGCAGCTTACCTCTCTTGAGCTACGAGATCGCGAAGCGGTGTCAATCACCCTCTCCGCGGATGAGCTTGGTGAAGGACGGCGAAGCGGGGGGAGCGCCTTCCGCTGGCATATTACTTACGATTTTCTGTCGGAAAAGCTCGCAGCAACGTTAAGCGGTTCTTGATGAAAATTTACAATTTTTGAACGACCTTTGCTGGTTTGATTGCTAAACATACGGTTTTGTCGTATTATTACCTTAATCATCCATGATTGGACAAACCTCCGGTTTGCGGTCATGTACATTGGAGCGAATCATAGTGACGGTAACCATTTACGACGTGGCACGGGAAGCAGGCGTGTCGATGGCGACGGTATCCCGCGTCGTCAATAATAACCCTAACGTCAAGCCTCAGACGCGGAAGAAAGTTTACGAAGCGATAGAGAGACTCGGCTATCGGCCGAATGCCGTAGCGCGGGGACTTGCAAGCAAGAAGACGACTACGGTAGGCGTTGTCATCCCGGATATCGCGAATGCGAATTTCGCGGAAGTGGCCAGAGGCATCGAAGACATCGCCAACATGTATCACTACAATATCATTTTGTGTAACGCGGATAAGCGCAAGGACAAGGAAATTCGCGTCATCAACACGCTGTTGGAGAAGCAGGTCGATGGACTGTTGTTCATGGGCGGCGCAGTCACGGACGAGCATATTCAAGCGTTCAAGACGTCGAACGTGCCGATCGTGCTTTGCGGTACGAAGGATGAGAGGGGGGTTATCCCTTCCGTCGACATCGACCATGAAGCGGCTGCCTTCGATGCCGTGACCAAGCTGATCCAGGAAGGGCACCGTTCGATCGCGATGATCAGCGGCACGCTGCAGGATCCGGCGAACGGCTACGCCCGTTACCAAGGCTACAAGCGCGCGCTTGAGCAAGCCGGTTTGGCTTTCCGCGAAGATTACGTACGCGTGGGCAACTACAAGTACGAATCGGGCATCGAGGAGATGCAATATTTCCTCAACCTGCCGGAGCGTCCGACAGCGGTATTCTCCGCTACGGACGAGATGGCGATCGGAGCGATTCACTGCATCCAGGACGCCGGACTCTCGGTTCCGGACGACGTGTCCGTCATTAGCGTAGACAACAGCCGGATCTCGTCGATGGTGCGTCCGCTGCTGACGACGGTTGCCCAGCCGATGTACGACATCGGCGCGGTCTCAATGAGATTGCTGACGAAGCTGATGAAGAAAGAAAACGTGGACAACGCGACGGTCACGCTGCCTCATGACTTGATCGCTCGCCGTTCCGTTGCCGGACCGAAAGGCAGCTAACATTCGCAATGACAGAGCCCTGCCGGCGTTTCGCCGAAGCAGGGCTTCTTTATGGACAAACTCGACGAGAGAAAGGATAGATACGGATGACATTTGGAACGATCGGCATTATCGGGGCGATGCAGGAGGAGATTGAGCTGCTGCTTGCGCAAATGGAGAACAAGCAAAAGGAAGCTCATGCGGGGATCGCCTATTACAGCGGCGCATTTCGCGGGAAAAAGGTAGTTCTGACGCGTTCGGGCGTCGGCAAAGTGAATGCGGCGGTATGCACGCAAATTCTGATCGACAAGTTCGGGGCCGATGCGATTTTGTTTACCGGAGTTGCAGGGGCGGTCGATCCGGGGCTGAATATCGGTGATATCGTCATTTCTTCCAGCAGCCTGCAGCACGACGTCGACGTTACGGCTCTCGGTTTTCCCCGCGGTACGATCCCGTACCAGGACGTATCGGAGTATAAGGCCGACGAGAGGCTGATTGCCCTTGCCGTAGAGGCCGGGAAAGCCGTACATTCAGGTTGCTGCAAAGTCGGCAAAGTTCTGTCCGGAGATCAGTTCATTGCCGACCGGGCAACCGTTAAGGCGCTGTACGAGCAGTTCGGAGGGGCATGTACGGAAATGGAAGGAGCTTCCGTCGCGCAGGTGTGCTTTATGAACGACATCCCTCACGTCATTATCCGTTCGATGTCCGACAAAGCCGACGGCTCGGCGCATGCGAACTTCGCCGAGTTTACGGTGGAAGCGTCAAACCGTTCCTACGCGATTGTTGAAGGGATCGTGAAGTCGCTCTAAGGCGCTTAACCGATATGCTGTAGAGCGATCTCTAAATTTTTGATGTTCTTTTCCGTAATTTCCGTCCGCCGCGGCATTGGCGTCCAGTTCTTCACATCGTCCAGCCAAGTCGTAGGCAGCTCGTAATCGGGCTTGTTAGGGGCAGGCACGTCTGACCAGCCTTCAGGCAGCAAGCCTCCGTCTTTCTGAGCGTCGATGGAAGCCAGCAGCGGATGGTTGTTCATCTCCAGCCATAGCAGGCTCCAGGCCCGCGGCACGACCCTCCAGTGGTCGTATCCTCCGCCTCCGAGAGCAACCCATCTTCCGTCGGTATATCGATCTGCAAGGCTGTGGATCATTTTCGGCATCTCGCGGTAAATGCGCATGCTGCAATGAATGTGCGCCAACGGATCGAAAGCGTGCGCATCGCACCCGTGCTGACTGATGATAAGATCCGGACGGAAGGCGCGGGCCGCGCTCTCGAGCGCTCGACCGAAGCAGTCCAACCATGAATCGTCCTCCGTATAGGGCTCCATAGAGACGTTTAAGCAAGCGCCGTAGCCATGAGAGTCTCCCCGTTCATGCGGAAAACCGCTTCCCGGAAACAAAAACTTGCCCGTCTCGTGAATCGACAGCGTGAACACATCGGGCTCCGTGTAAAAAAACCATTGAACTCCATCGCCGTGATGGACGTCCGTATCGATATAGAGCACGCGCGCCGAATACTTTTCCCGCACATGACCGATTGCGGCCGCCGCGTCGTTGTAGACGCAGAAGCCGGAGGCGCGATCGGGAAAGGCGTGATGCAGGCCGCCGGAAAGATGTAGCGCCCGCTTGGCTTTGCCAGACATGACCGCATCCGCGGCTGCCATCGACCCGGCCGCCAGTTCAACCGCAGTCTGGTGCATATCCAGAAAGTAAGGGGTATCTCCGTCCTCCTCCAGTCCGTATCTCTCCGCATCACTAAGCGCTTTCATATCGGGCTTGGGGGCACTCAGCGCTTGTACGATTTCAAGATAATCGGGTCTATGTATGCTCCGGATTCTTCTCTCCGCCTCCGCAGCGGGAAAGGGAGGGAGGGCTTGCTTGTCGTCCAGCGCTCCGATCTTCCTCAGAAGATTTTCCGTCAGTTTCAGTCGGATCGGATGGAAAGGATGATCGTCGGAAAAACGATAACGCCCGGAGGCTTGGTTGTCAATCCATATCGTAGAGGAAGCCAGATCTGGTCGCCTGCCTTTCTAGTACATAAAACGTTGTCTGAAGCGCACGCGGTCGAATTGCTCGGCGGAGGACAGAGGAACGTCTTTGCCGATCCGCACCATGAGACAGTTTGCCGGATGCGCGCAAATTTCCGGATCGTCCGTGGCGAACCAGACCATGCCGACCGATTTCATCAGCCGTTCCATCATTTCCCGGTACTCCCAGACGTTCAGACCGCTGGTTTCGAGATCCCAGTGCCAGTAATATTCGGTCGTATAGACAATCATATTGTCAAGCTGCCCGTCTTCGAACGCAGCGGAGATCATGGCCTTGCCCAGTCCGTAATTCCGATAGTCGTCGGCAACTTCGATTGCCCCTAACTCGACTAGATCTTCCATACCGCCTTCCGACCAACGTTCCATCTCGTCGGGATAATGGAAAGTCACGTATCCGACGAGGACGTCTCCGTCTCGCGCCGCAATAATTCGGCCTTCCGGCAGCTCCGCGATTTCGACCAGCGCGACATGCTGCTCCGCAGGTCTGCGAAAAGCGTCCAGCTTCGGATGCATGGTCAGCCGCCGCAGCTCTTCAGGTGCGATCGGGCCTTCCACGATCAGGGTTCGGCCGTGCCGTTCAATCGTATGGCGGACGTATTTTTTGATATGCTCCATGCCGTTCCCCCCTCATAAAACCGTGTTTGAGCTTCGTATATTATAGCATATTTAAGCCTAGCAAAGTGTCTATGGCGCCCCAATCAAAAGAATATTGCCCCTGCAGTGACAGAAATTGTCCTTGCCTACTATGCAGACTCCGAATGTGCTGTGGTATAATGGCTGTGGCGGAGGGTTAACCTCAAGTTACTGAAAGCGCATTCGTATAACGGGTGGCCGCATTTTAATGGGAAGGTGATCAAAGTGACATTGCAATCGAACGAAAAATTGGCCGTAACGGCGAAGGTGTCCAATATGGCATCTTACGAAGAGGCGGTCGAGAGCTTTAACTGGGCGGACATCGAGAAGCAGTTTACATGGTCGACGACCGGCAAGGTAAATATGGCATACGAGGCGATCGACCGCCACGTTGCTGAGGGCCGGGGCGACAATATTGCGCTGCACTACAGCGACAATCAGCGCGAAGAGAGCTATACTTTTGCCGATCTGTCCAAGCAATCCAACCGATTTGCCAACGTGCTTCGCGGGCTGGGAGTAGGCAAAGGGGATCGCGTATTTATTTTCATGCCGCGGACGCCCGAGCTATATTTCAGTTTGCTCGGTACAATCAAGGTTGGCGCTATCGTCGGCCCCTTGTTCGAAGCGTTTATGGAAACTGCAGTCAGAGATCGGTTGCAGGACAGCGGAGCAGTTGCGCTAGTAACTACGCCTGCGCTGCTCTCTCGCGTACCTCGGGAAGAATTGCCGGATCTGAAGCATATTTTCATATACGGAGATTCCGTCGCGGAAGAGGACGGCATTGTCGACTTCGGCAAAGCGCTGGCAAACGCGTCCGACGAAGCGGAGCTAACTTTCCTCGATCGCGAGGACGGCCTTATTCTTCATTACACTTCGGGCTCTACGGGCAGACCTAAAGGCGTGTTGCACGTTCATAACGCGATGCTGCAGCATTATCATACGGGCCGTGTAGTGCTCGACTTGCGCCAAGGCGACGTGTACTGGTGTACGGCAGATCCGGGCTGGGTAACGGGAACTTCTTACGGCATTTTCGCGCCGTGGCTGAACGGCGTGACGAACGTCGTGCGCGGCGGACGTTTCAGTCCGCAGGATTGGTACTCTACGATCGAGAAGTATAAAGTCACCGTCTGGTACAGCGCGCCGACCGCTTTCCGCATGCTCATGGGAGCCGGCGACGATGCCGTCAAGTCGTTTGACCTGTCGAGCCTTCGCCATGTGCTGAGCGTAGGAGAGCCGCTTAATCCGGAGGTTGTGCGCTGGGGCAACCGCGTATACGGCCAACGCATACACGATACGTGGTGGATGACGGAAACCGGCGGGCAGCTGATCTGTAACTATCCGAGCATGGAGATCAAGCCCGGCTCGATGGGCCGTCCGGTTCCAGGCGTACAGGCGGCGATTATCGACGATCAGGGCAACGTGCTGCCTCCGTTCCGTATGGGCAATCTAGCGATCAAGACGCCGTGGCCGTCGATGATGCGCGCCGTTTGGAACAATCCGACGAAGTACCAGGAATATTTCCATATTCCCGGATGGTACGTCTCAGGAGACTCGGCCTATATGGACGACGAAGGCTACTTTTGGTTCCAAGGCCGGATCGACGATGTCATTAACACATCGGGCGAACGGGTCGGCCCGTTCGAAGTCGAGAGCAAGCTGGTCGAGCATCCGGCCGTTGCGGAAGCCGGTGTTATCGGCAAGCCCGATCCGCTGCGCGGAGAGATCATCAAAGCGTTCATTTCGCTGCGCGAAGGCTTCGAGCCATCCGACGAGTTGAAGGCCGATATCTCCAAGTTCGTTAAGGAAGGCTTATCCGCTCACGCATCTCCGCGGGAGATCGAGTTCAAGGACAAACTGCCGAAAACTCGCAGCGGTAAAATTATGCGTCGCGTACTGAAGGCTTGGGAGCTCAACCTGCCAACAGGCGATCTGTCCACGATCGAAGATTAATAGAGGGGGCACGTATCTCCTGTAAGGAACGGAGTACTTGCCTTTGCCGACATAAGAACTTCGTAAACATAAGGAAAGGGGATGTCCCTAGTCATCTTAATGACTAGGGACATCCCCTTTTTGCTATGATCGGCGTTATCCGCCGGATTTCACTTCGACCGCGGAGGTTGGCGACGATTCGCCGGATGAGCCGACCGCCGTAATTCTGTACCACCCTGCGGCGGCTGGAGAAATATACTCGAAAGATGTAGATTCGGTTGTGCCCAGAAGCTTGTACTTGTCGTTTTCCGAGCTGGCGAACCAGACTTGGTATTGGGACACGCCATCCTCTGACGGGTTGGCGTTCCACGACAGAATAACGCCGATATCCGTGCCTTGAGCGCTGAATCCGCTCGGGGCGGACGGAGCGCTGTTGCTTCCGCCGCTCGGAATCTCCGGACCGACCTCGCCTGTGTTGCCCCCATGCTCACCGCCGCTAGTGCCATCTCCAGGGCCTGCGTTCGGATCCGGCTGATTCGGCAGCGTAGGATCGATAATGATGCCGCCGTCCGTCGAATGGATCTCGCTTGGAGCCGACTCGTTGCCGGCGACGTCGACTGCCGTCACGTAATAGCTGTACGTTTGGCGCGAGCTGATGTAATTGACGAACTTCAAATCTTCGCCGACCGGCAGCGAAGCTTCGACCTTCTGGAACGGGCTGCCGTTAATGGAGCGGTACAGCCGATAGCCGGCCACGTCGGCTTGCGGAGACGCGGAGAACGTAATTCTTGCGATATTGTCCAGCGTCTCTACCGCGACGTTGCGCGGAGGATTCGGGACGGCTCCGTCCTCGACTCTCGGATCGACTTTCGAAGGCGCGCTGTCTTGCGCATCCTTCGGCAGATAATAGGAGAGCGGCTTGCGGCTTTGGGCCGCAACTTTGCCAAGCTTCGCTTGCAAATCCTCAATCAGCGCGTCGAGCGGCGATTGACGGACGACCATGACCGATTCTCGAAGCAAATCCTCAGGCGTGCCGCTCTGCGGCAAGTAGTTGACTCCGTTATAGGAGATGTACTTGACCTTGACCAGCCCGTCGTCGGATTCCGTCGGAATAAACTTGCGGTTAAAGATGTCGGTAACCATTCGACCGGCCTGTCTGGTCAAATCGGTAGGCAGCTTGCCGCTAACGCTGGACACGGTCATCGAGACGATATTGTCCGGCTTCTCGAACTTGGTAGTCGGGAACAGCTCGGGCTTCGCCTCGGTCACTTCGTTCATGATCTTGGCCCAGATCGCTCTAGCGCGGCCGTGGCTATCCGACGAGAGCGTATGAATGACCTTCTCGTACCCGGCCCAGACTCCGAGCGTAACGTCCGGCGTGAAGCCTTCGAACCAGACATCGCTGTAATTTTGCGTCGTGCCGGTTTTGCCGACGATTGGAATGTTCTTGTAGTTTTTGAATTGCGACGTCAGGGACGTCGCCGTACCGTTCGTAACGACCGTACGCAGCATATCCGTCATCAAGTAGGCGGATTGCTCCGAGACGATTCGCTTCGGATCTAATTCGTGCTTGTAAACGATCTGATTGTTGGCGTCGCGAATGCTTTCGATCAAGTAAGCGTCGTTGAATACGCCTTTGTTTGCAATCGCCGCGTAGGCGTTTGTCAATTCCTCAACGGAAGTACCGTACTTTAGACCTCCGATAACTCCCGTCTGCGCTTCGTCGTCCTCCTTAACCAGCGTCGTGATGCCGAGCGAACGAACGAACGCCCAGGATTCTTTAATGCCGACCTTCTCAAGGAAAATTTTCAGAGCAGGGATGTTATAAGAGCTGTTCAACGCTTGACGCGCGGTGACAAGTCCCGAATACCGATTATTGGAGTTTTTCGGAATATGATAACCGCCGCCGCCGTTCTTCAGAATAACCGGAGAATCGTCCAAGATGCTGGCCGGCTGAATAACCCCTTTGTCGATCGCAGGCAAATATGCGGCGATCGGTTTCATCGCGGAGCCGGGCTGGCGAACCATCTGGGTCGCAAAGTTCATCTGCTCGATGTGAAAGTCGCGTCCTTCGATCATGCCGAGAATGGCTCCCGTCTTGTGATCCATCAGAACGGCGGCGATCTGTTCCACGCCTTTTACAGGATGATCCTTCGCGAAGTTTTCCGGATTTTCCGCAATTTCGTGCATCAGGTTGTAAATCTTCTTATCGATGGTGGTTGTTACTTTATAGCCGCCGCGCAGCAGTTGCGCGCGGGCATCCTCGATCAGCGCCGAATTTTCCTTCTTCTTCAAATCCTCGCGAGTCAAATTCGGATTTTGCTTCATGACGAGCAATTCGGCCGCTTGACGCTCGGCTTCCAGCATCAAGTAAGGATAAGTATTGTACGCTTTCTCCGTCGGCTTCGCCAGAGAGCTGCGGAGATCGAAAGCGAGCGCTTCTTCGTATTGCGCCTTCGTGAGTTTATTCTCTTCAAGCATGCGGCTAAGAACGAGCTTCTGGCGCGTGACTGCGCGATTGAAGTTCTTCTCGTTGAATTCTCCCTTGCCGTTAAAGGCGGAGTAGAGGGAGGGAAGCTGCGGGACTCCTGCGAGATAAGCCGCTTGGGCGATGTTCAGCTTCTCCAGCTTATCGATGCCGAAGATGCCTTTGGAAGCCGCTTTGATGCCGAATACTTGATACCCGTTGGAGCCGTTGCCGTAAGGCACCTTGTTTAAGTAGGCGGTCAAAATTTCTTCTTTGCTTAAGTACCTTTCCAGACGCAGGGACAGGAAAATTTCCTTGGCCTTGCGGCTCGAAGTCTGATCGAGGTTCAGGAATACCCGCCGGGCCAGTTGTTGCGTAATCGTGCTTCCTCCGGTCTGAACGCTCTCGTTCAGAAGCTGCTGCTTCACGGCGCGGAACAAGCCGTTCGTGTCGATGCCGGGGTGCGTAAAAAAGTTTTTGTCCTCGATGGCGATTACCGCGTCCACAATGATTTGCGGTATTTGATCATAGGTGACGGGTCTGCGGTCTTCCTCCGAACGAAGCTGTCCGATGGGAGTTCCGTCGTTGAAATAGACGAAGCCGGTTATCGCGTTTTCGTTGATCCTTTCTTCTATGAAGGCGCGATCGCGAATCGGTTCTTCATGGACGAGGGAAGCGACGAATCCCGCTACCGCCCCGGCTCCGACAAGTCCGGCCAAAATTCCGAACAAGATCAGCCATAGAACGGTAAAACCCGCGATTTTTCCTGCTGTTTTGAAGCCTTCTCCCTTGCGTTCTGGCTCCGAAGGGGGTTGTTTTGTAGTCGTCATTATTTTAGAAAGCCTCCTTCAACAAACAGAACTATTATAGCACAACTAACCATAGTTTGGCTCCATTGGAAAGCCGGTCCGCCGGAACGGCGAGCGCATGAGACCTGGGCGATATCCGCACCGTAACGGTTATACGCAACAAGAGGGCAGAGGTTGTGCTTTCGACAGACAAAAAAAGGGGTGCTTCGCCATCCTTTGATGACGCGGCATCCCTTTAATTTTGTTCGGCTTTACAGAGCTGGAGGAGTGAACGTCCTTGCGGCGAATTCCGAATCCATCATGAAGAAGGCGTTGCTGTCCTTGTCGATCCGCTTCAGCTTGTTAATGATCGTGTCGAACATCGACTCTTCCTCAACCTGTTCATCGATGAACCATTTGAGGAATTGAATCGTCGCATGCTCCCGGTCGTTCATCGCCAAATCCGACAGGTGGTAAATGCGGCGGGTTACTTCCTTCTCATGCTCATAAGCATGCTCGTAAGCGTCGAGCACCGACGAATATTCGTTGTTTGGCGTATCCATGCCCGCAAGCGTGACGCGAATGCCGCGGTCGTTCAGATATTTGTAGATTTTCATCGCATGGAACTTTTCCTCTTCCGCTTGCACGGTGAAGAAGTTGGCGAAGCCGTCCAGGCTCTCGCCGGAGCAATAAGCCGCGATCGCCAAATACACGTGAGCGGAAAACAGCTCGTAGTTGAGTTGGTCGTTCAAAGCTTTGCTTAAAGTTTCGTTGATCATCTCGCGACTCACTCCTTTTGGAAATCTGTAGGTTCTACCCGAATTGTACCATAAAGCGTCGACTCAGCCTATCCGCTGCTTTAATTTCTCGTAAAGCGCCTCGGGTGACGGGGCGACGACGATTTCGGTTTTGCCGATCAGCGCCATGCACTGCTTTGTACAATGTTTGCACACGCCTAAACAATCCTTTTTCTTCTTCTTTAATTCCGGATATTCGATTTTTAGCGTCTTATAGACGGATTTGGAGCCATGCTTGTCGAAGTTTCGGCAGCAAAATTTGATTTTCTTCATTAAGAAGAACACCGACTTTCCGCTCAAGGTATCAAACTGTCATACAAATGATATTAATTCTCATTATCATTGTCAACAAAAATAAATTTAACGTTGGTTCGGTTAAGAGAGCAGGGGCGTAAGCGATTTGTTCGCGGCGAATTCGAACCGGTAGGAGAGGGATTGTGAGGGGTTAAAAAAACGCCGCCCCCGAAAGGGCGACGCACCAATACTTTAATCGATGGAAAGGATATAGTGCAGGATTCGATGTCCGAGTTCGTGGAATCACCGGCCTGTGCAGGAACGATTTGGTGAGGACGCAACGTAAAAGCGAATTCGCAGTTACGTTCACATTATGACTAATGCTGCACATGTCGCGCCTGGCCAGTCGAAAAAATTCAGAGAAGTGTGTGGTTCGAGAAGTTATCGAATGGATCAGCCGACTAAGTGAATACAGAGACTTCATTACCACTTATTTCATCTTATCAATCGCACCGTAGAATCTACGAATCAAATAGATTAGTAGGATTATGATTCCTAGAACTAGTAGCTTTTCCAACGCATTTTTCCAATGAAACCCGCTATCCTCACCGATAAATAGGAAGAAAAACAGAACAAGAAAGAACGGAACGTAAAGCACGAGTTTTCTCATTTTTTCTCCAATTTTTTATATGTATAATTCTTTTGGATTTCCTGAAAAGCACTCCCATAGTGAAAAATATTGTTGCACTAAGAAACCTAATGTTCGCATTCAATTCGTTCAACATCACTTCATCTATTGGATATTATTGAAATATTTGAAGTTTTCATTAAATCAAGCGCGCCAATGTGCAGATTGTGATAGACGCGCAGATATCGCATCATAAACGATCAGTCTGGAGTCTTAGGGTCTCGGGCTGATTGTCGTTCTACTATACATATTTGAACCAGTTCTGTGTAGTAACTTTACAATCATTGTTTTCAGCAAAAGCCCGACAACCTTAACTGGTCGAGGGGCTTTTATTTGTCTTCATACTTTTACTCTAAATGATCTATTGCGTATTGAGCTTCTTCTTTGGTAAATTTCTCACCATATTCTGAAATCAATTGATCGTAAATGTCCGCATCTGACATATTCATAGATTCTGCGTACGATTTAGCCATTTTTAGTGCATTTTCTTTCCAATCAAAAGTGATATTATCTATGGCATATTGAGCGGCTTCTTTAGGAAATTTTTCTCCATATTCAGAGGTTAGTTGATCGTAAATACCCGCCTTTGACATATGCATAGACTCTGCGTACGATTCCGCCATTTTTAATGCCGCCCTATGTTCTCTAGGAACACTCTTCTCAGTAGCTTTCGGAGCCTCTGTCTCTTTAGCCACTTCCGGCGTTGCCGACTCTTTAGCTACTTCCGGCGCAGTCGTTGACTCTGGTGCCTTCGTCACTGGAGTCGAGCTTGTCGGTGCTGAAACACTTGCAGGCTTAAGAGCGTCATTTTCTGATGTGCAACCAGAAAGAAGTAGAGCGGCCATTGCGCCAGTGATTAAAACCTTTTTCATTCCAAATCTCCCCCATTGTAGGAATAAATTATATTCGCCAATATTACAATATGTGGCGAATTTTGACGAGTCCTGATTTTTATTGCGGCTATCTGCGCCCAGTAACCTCCACTCCCGAAATGGCCAATCATGACGGTCAAGCACAGTCGAGTAACTTCTCGTCCGCATTTGGACTCCCCGCCCTTGTAGGCTGCTTATACATACAAGGCGAAGAGACCAACAAGAGACGAGTTTGAGCTTGAGGAATTAGCGGATCAATTGACCGAAGCGAAAAGAGAAGAGATCGAAGTCGTATTGACGTATGGGGGAGTGAAGAGGCGGTGAGAGGTACAATAACGGAAATGGATACCAGGACTACGTTTGTGCATGTCTATCGAAACGGTGAGACGGTTAAGGTTCCGTTTTCTGGATATTATGAGAAGCCCCGGGGATCAATGACCGGGGCTTCCTTTCGCTCTTCATACTCTTAAACGTTTTGAATTTCACAGCGCAATAGTGAAAGGAGATAGCGCCTACCACGTAAAATTTAGCCCCAATTAGCTCCATTTCGACGCATTTTATTGCATTATCCTGCAATTTATCGATACCGGCAAAAACCCCGGAATCCCACTGTTATTGGGGATCCCGGGGTTTTTATAAACTAGGTTTGCGTTCAGCCGAAATTAACGGCTGTAGAATTCGACGATTTGTTTAACGTCGATTTCTTGGGACAGCTCGCCGCGATCCGGAAGACGAGTGTACTTGCCTTCCATCGTGTTGGCGTTGTAGTCCAGGTAGCCAGGAATGTGGTGACGTCCTTCCAGAGCTTCCTTGATCGACTTCATGGAGCGGCTACGCTCGCGAAGACCGATTACGTCGCCTGTTTGCACGATGTAGGAAGCGATGTCGACTTTCTTGCCGTTGACCGTAACGTGGCCGTGGGAGACCAGTTGACGGGAACCGTAACGAGAGTTAGCCATGCCGAGACGGTAGACAAGGTTGTCGAGACGGCTTTCCAACAAGATCATGAAGTTGTCGCCGGCGATGCCTTGCAGCTTCGAAGCGCGGTCGAACAAGTTGCGGAATTGCTTCTCGTTCAATCCGTACATGTGACGAAGCTTTTGTTTTTCTTGCAGCTGCATGCCGTATCCGCTGATTTTGCGGCGTTGGTTGGCGCCGTGTTGTCCCGGAGGGAATGCCCGCTTCAATTCCTTGCCCGATCCGCCCAGAGAAATGCCCAGGCGGCGACTTAACTTGAACTTAGGACCTGTATATCTTGCCATGTGTGAGAAAACTCCTTTTTCAAAATAAATAGTTTTGAAAATGGGTCTCGTTGCGCGGATTGTCCAATAACCGATATTGGTTCCGACAGGGAGTTCAGCCGCTGCCTGCCGGTGGATCGTCCGAGAGGGTGCCACAAGATCTAAGCCCAGTATTCAACAAGATATATTATAAGAAGCTGAGGGAATTTGTCAAGAGGCGTTGTTTTATTTGAATTGTTTTACGCCGACGATGAGCGACTCCGAGGCGCTAAAACTGTGAGAAACAAGGGCTGAGAAAATAAGTCAAAAGGCTATAGACTTCTATAGAGGTTAGTGCAAAAATCACGGTTTCATTGTATAGTAAAGAGAGTTACACGGGGGATTAGGGGGTGTCGGGTACGGTCTACAAGAGGAATGTTCAGCAACATCACGAAACGCCAAACGTTACGGAGAATCCGTCCCTTACCCGTCAGCAACTGCCTCAGTGGTTACAGAAGCAGGAGCTAACCGAAGCGGACTTGCCGTATATCCATGATTTGCTGGCAAGCGGCTTCGCAAAGTGGCTGGAAGAAGCGGAAGGCTTCCCTTGGCTGGGTGGGCCGATCGCGCTGCTTCACCCGGACGGAACGAATGTCAACACGAGTCAGCCCTCGGAAGAGTCGGAAGCCGAGCTTCCATTCTGGGGCGAAACGGGCATCGGCCCTACGGCCGCCAGCAGAGCGCTGGATACTTGCCGCCCGACGCTGATGCGTGCGGAAGAGCATCGTATCGCCAAGCTCAAAGAATACGATTCGATTGCCGTGCCGATCTTTGCGAGAACGACCGGCTTTCCATATGCAGTTGTCGCATGTCTGCTTCCGGCAGGCACTGCGCAGGCGGGCGACCTGAAGCTTCTTCAGGCCGCAGCGCTTCATATACGAAGCTGCATCTACCGGAGCTTCGAGAATTTATTCGTCGGAGGCTTGCTGAGGGAACGCAAGCTGTCCAATAAAGAAGAGGTTCGCCGGAATACGCTGTTCGGCGTCATGAGGCGGCTGAACGACCATATCGACGTCGAGAGCGTGCTGTCCGAAGTGCTGGACAGTCTCGAACAGCTGTACCCGGTTTGCAAGGCGGACTTATTTCTCTCCCAGGATTATTCGAGCCCGAACGAGAAGGTTCGCCCGCTCGCTTTCCATCTCAACGAGATGGAGCTTTGCAAGGCGGCTTTCCTCGACGGGAAAATCCGCGAGGAGTTCTCGGTTGGGCGTCATCGCGCCGCGCTACCGCTGTCTGGCAAGCAGGGTGTGTACGGCGTGCTTAGGCTAGATATGCCGGAGAAGCAGCTGGATGAAGCGGACATCAGCTTCCTGACGATGCTCGCGGGTGCGGCGGGAGCCGCTTTCGAGAAGGCGAAGCTTCATGAGCAGGCCAACGTTCTCGTAGGAGAGCTGCGCCTCATCAACGAGCTTACGCAGAGGCTCAACAGCAGTTTGAAGCTGTCGGAGACGATGCAGTTCGCTTCTGCCGAGCTGCTTGCGATTTTTAAGTCGGATTTTTGCTGCATCCTTCAATTCGATACCGGACTTCAACAATTCATGGTCATGTCCTCGAACGTAGCGGAGATGATCGGGGAGACGTACTCGAAAGATTACGGCTTCTGCGGCGTCATGTGGTCGACCCAGGAACCGATCATTCTGTCGGACTACTGCTCGGCGACGCCTGTCCAGTCGAAGCTTATGGACGTGACGGACTCGCGCTCCTTGCTCGCTTCGCCGCTGCTGCTCAACGGAGAAGTCATCGGGGCGGTGATGATCGCGAAGCGCGAATCGAACTTTTTCTCCTATGATAACTACAAGTTATTGCAGGTGCTGTCGGCCCATTTGGGTCTGGCGATTTCGAACGCTACCCTGCATGCCGAAGTGCGACGGATGGTCATTACCGACAACTTGACCGGTCTGTATGCGCGGCATTATTTGAACGAGCGAATCGGCCGCAAGCAGTTGAAAGACAGCTCCGGCTCTTTGATCGTCGTCGACATCGACCACTTCAAGAAAATTAACGATACCTACGGGCATCAGGTCGGGGACGATATTTTGATTCAGGTGAGTCAGATTATTCGCACCTCGATTCGGGACAGCGATATCGCCGCCCGCTGGGGCGGGGAGGAACTGGCGATCTACTTGCCGCTGCTCAGCTTGGAGCAGACGGAGCGGGTTGCGGAAAGAATTCGGCAGCGGGTCGAGTCGGAGACCAATCCGAAAGTAACCGTATCGTGCGGCATTTCGGAATGGCGGCTCCAGGATGAGCGGGTCAGCGTCGAAATGCTGTTCTACAAGGCCGATATGGCGCTGTACGAAGCGAAGCATCATGGGCGCAATTGTATTGTTGTCGGTTAATGCACGAGTAACGTATAGGCATCAAAGCGCAGGCGGCGCCGGGGAGGAAAACCCGGCGCCGCCTGCGCGCGTTTCGAGATGAAGATCCCCTTGGTGTATAGACCCGGCAAATGGGGAAACGATACGAAGCGAGGGGGAGATGACAACGAAATGCATAAAAAGGTTAGGCATTGCCTACTAATTTGCGGAACGGGATTGTTTCTTCCGCTTTTGACCGGATGCATGGGGGCGGCGGGAGGAGTGTCGGCGAACGAGGCATTCGCTTTATCGGCTTCCGCGCTGTCCGGCAGCGAGAGCTACGGTTTTGCGGGGAAACTCGCCGTGTATAGTCCTGGGGGGAAAGTAGAGAAAAGCGCGTCGTTCAAAGGAGAGGTCAGCCTTCACGGCAATCTGAAGCTTAATTGGACGGAGCCGGACAAGGCTTCAGGCGTGCTGGACGAGAAAGAAAGGATTGCCCCCGGGTACAAGCCGCTAAGCCTGCTCGAAGCGCTGAACGGCCGTAATGCTTCGATCGCTTACGCCACCGCTCCTGCGCCGGGCGAGCCAGTGCGTATCCGCATCCAATTGCGCGAGGAGACCGCCAAGCAGCGGATTGCGGATGCGCTTCGCAAGGAGCTCGCGGAAGTCGGCGCGGATGAACGGCTTTATGTCCGGCATCCGGAGCAGGCGCGCAAGACGCTGAAAGCTTCCGAACGCAGGCTTGAGGCCGCTCTCGCCACGTTAAAGGTCGATACGGTCGTGCTCTGGACGGCCAATTCCAAAAGCTGGTTTCCGGAACGGATGGTGGAGGAGACGGAGCTGCTTTACGAGTGGGAAGGAAAAACGTACAGCGAGAAGCGAACCTCGGAAACGAATTTCCTTGCAGCGGCTAAGGTGGTACAATAAAGTCGATTGATCTCTGAAAAAGGAAATCAGCGAGAAGGAGTGTCAGTATGAGAGATCCGCGAATCCGGCAATTGGCCGCCAACTTGGCAGGGTACTCGGTGAAGGTGAAGCCGGGAGAAAATGTGCTTATCGAAATGATCGGCTCCGAGCGGGAACTGCTCAAAAGCTTGATCGAGGAAGTGGCCAAGCTTGGAGGAAATCCGTTCGTTGAAATAGAAGACCGTTCGGTGCTGCGCACCTTGCTTCTCAACGCGACCGACGAGCAATTGCAAACCTGGGCGGCGTATGACTTGGAGCGGATGCAGCGGATGGACGCTTATATCGGCATTCGGGCCGGCGACAATGCCAACGAACTGGCCGACGTGCCTGCAGACCGCATGAAGGCGTACGACCGCATCCATCGTCATCCGGTACATATGGAGCAGCGGGTGAAGAAGACGAGGTGGGTCGTGCTGCGTTATCCGAACAGCGCGATGGCCCAATCTGCGAATATGAGCACGGAGGCGTTCGAGGATTTTTACTTCAACGTCTGCAATCTCGATTACGCTAAAATGGACCGTGCGATGGACCCGCTGCAGAAGCTGATGGCTCGTACAGACAAAGTGCGCATCGTCGGCCCCGGCACCGATCTGTCGTTCTCGATCAAAGGCATCGGCGCCCAAAAATGCTCCGGCGAGCGCAACATACCCGACGGCGAGGTATACTCCTGTCCGGTACGCGACTCGGTCAACGGCACGATTTCTTACAATACGCCTAGCGTCTATAACGGATTTACGTTCGAGAACATCAAGTTCACGTTTGAAAACGGCAAAATCGTGGAAGCTTCGGCCAACGATACCGAGCGGATCAACGCGCTGCTGGACAGCGACGAGGGCGCAAGGCATATCGGCGAGTTCAGCCTGGGCTTTAATCCTTTTATTCTTCATCCGATGAAGGATACGCTGTTCGACGAGAAAATCGCGGGAAGCCTGCATTTCACTCCCGGGCAGGCGTACGAGGTGACCGACAACGGCAATCGTTCGTCCATCCACTGGGATCTCGTTCTCATTCAGCGTCCCGAATACGGCGGCGGGGAAGTGTACTTCGACGATGTGCTGATCCGCAAGGACGGCCTCTTCGTTATCCCCGAACTGGAAGGGCTGAACCCGGATTTGTTGAAATAATGATTTTTTCCCTTGCGTGAAAAGAGGGGAACAAGTTATGATGTTGGAGAGATTGCTACGCCTAAAATTTAGGAGGGAATTCCGTGTCGAACAATGCTGCAATTGTAGAGTTATCCCAAACCGCAAATAAGTTTCGTTCTTCCATCGTTCTTCAAGCGGAGAACAAGTACATTGACGTGAAGAGCATTCTGGGATTGTTCACGACGCTCGTAGGCAACCTTTCTTATGAGCTTCATGTTCACGGTCCGGATGCCGAGGAAGCAAAGAAGGAGCTCGGAGAAATTTTCTCCAAGCACGGCCTTAACGTCAAAGTTGTGGAATAATCCGCTTTAATGTTCTGGAGTTGAGGTTTAAGGAGCTGTTCTCGTTAGGGCATTGCGCCCCCGAGACGGCTCTTTCGTCTGTTTGGAGCGGAAAGTTTCGGAGAATACGGTTACCTGTCCTTGTGCTTCCGGGCATTATGGTCTAATATAAAAGTGATAGCTAGACAAATGGCTTAGAGCCTTCGTCGTTCCGACGGAGATTTGCTTACAATTGCACGCAAGGGCACAGGGGGAGTGGGAATGGCAGCGTCGGATACCCTAGTCGATCTTCACGAGAAAGCGCTAAGGCTGCTTCGGGAAGACGCCGATAAGATCGAGAAGTTGATCGCTATCCAGATGGAAAACCTAACGACTCGTAAATGCCCGTTGTACGAAGAAGTTCTGGACACCCAGATGTACGGCTTCTCACGGGCGGTTGATTTCGCGGTGCGTACAGGATTGGTCGACGAGAGCGCTGGCAAGCTGTTGATCAGTCAATTGGAACGCAATCTGGCGATGCTATACGAAGCGTTGGAAAAGAAAGAAGAGTAGCACCCTGACAGGGCAGGGTTGCTGCTCTTCTTTTTTAGACGAAGAAAAACGCGACTCCGAGAATAGCATAGACGAACAGCAGCAGCATGCCCTCGAACCAGGTCGTCGATCCGTCCCGCGAGATGGAGATCGCGATGAATACGGCTACGGCGATGGCGGCCAGCTCGATCGTCGTGAAGATAAGATTCATCCCCCCGCCGAACAGCAAGCTGACGAAGACGAGCACGGGAGCGACGAACAGGGCGATCTGCAAGCTGCTGCCGACGGCGATCTCGACCGCGGCCCCCATCTTGTTCTTCAAGGCGAGCATGATAGCCGCGCTGTGTTCCGCCGCATTGCCGACGATGGCTACGACAAAGGCGCCGATGAACAATTCCGACAGGCCGAATCGCGCGGAGAACGCATCCAGCGTATGGACGAGCCATTCGCTGATGAATGCGACCATAACGGTAGCGACGACCAGCAGAACGACGGACAGCGATTTGGACCAACCGGGGCTTTCGCCGTGATCGGCCTTCGTTTCCTCGTTGTCTGCGAGCAGATCCTTATGGGTGACCATCGAATAGATGAGCCAGCCGATATAGGCAATGATCAGAAAAGCGGCTACGATCTCGCTCATTCTGAGCGTATCCTGCACGGAGATATGCTCGGTTTGCACGAAGATAGCGGGAATGAACAGGGCAATAATGGCGAGCAGCATCAGCGATGCATTTTGCCCGGCCAGATGGACGTTGAACTTTTGCTCCTTGAACTTGAGCCCGCCTGTCAAAGCGCTTGCGCCGAGCACGAGCAGCAGATTGCCGATGATCGCGCCGGTTAAGCTGGCTTTGACGATTTCGAACAGTCCTTCCTTGATCAGGAAGATGGCGATAATCAGCTCGGCCGCATTGCCGAACGTCGCGTTCAGAAATCCGCCGAGCCGTTGTCCCGCATAGTGCGCAACCGATTCCGTCGCCTTGCCGAGCAGGCCCGCGGCGAATAAAATCGCGATTCCGGCAAAGGCGAACTGAAGCTCCATCCCCCAATGCAAATAGTGGGAAAGGGCGCTCAGAAGAAACGTCAAGATCAACAAGGGATAGAACGATTTTTTTAACAAGCGGATACACCTTCTTGGAGGCAGAATATAGAAAGTCTCGGATTGGTATTTCTTACTATACCCAATTTTTGTATTGCAGTAAACGGAGATTTTTGAACAAAACGCGGCAGGCGGTCGAGTGCGGTTGATTATGGTCTGGTCTTCCATTACAATGGAAACATATTAGGTCGGGGAGAGTGGGCCGCTATGACAGATGAACTGCAGCAAGGTATGATACGGATTTCCGATGACGTCGTTGCCACGATTGCCGGATTGGCGGCGCTGGAGACGCCGGGAGTCGCCGCGATGTCGGGCGGCATATCGGAAGGATTGGCCAAGAGACTAAGCGGACGCAACGCTCAGAAGGGCGTCTCCGTCGAGGTTGGCCAGGTCGAAGCGGCAATCGATTTGCGAATTGTTGTCCAGTACGGCATTCCGATTCAGGAAGTCGGGCGGAGATTGCAAGAGAACGTTCGGGAAGCCGTCGAGAACATGACAGGCTTGAACGTCGTCGAGGTCAACGTCAAGGTGGAGGGCGTAGCCTTCAAGGACGAAGAAGCCGTCGATGAGCCTAACCGGGTGAAATAATGTATCCTAGAACATGAGAAGAGGGCTGTCCAAGCGGACAGCCCTCTTTTAAGCATATTAACGATGGACTTTAGTGCGGGTATAGGTCGTTGTCGGGGCTGCAGAAGCGGGCTGAGTCGTTTTCTCTAAGCGATTGTACTCCCTGGACACGCTGAGCAGGATCCCCATGCCCGCCAGAAGCATAAGCATCGACGAGCCCCCGTAGCTAATGAACGGCAGCGTTACCCCGGTAATCGGAATCGCACCGCTGACGCCTCCCATATTGATCAGCGCTTGGATCGCGATCAAGGAGACGATGCCGATTCCGACAAGCGTGCCGTAGATGTCCGGGCAGCGCAGCGCGACGATCAGCGCCCTCCACAGGAACAGCACATAGAATAAAATAAAAACTGTCGTTCCGATGAAGCCGAGCTCCTCGCCGATAACCGCAAAAATAAAGTCGTTGTAAGCGTACGGCAGGTAGAACAGCTTCTGAACGCTGTTGCCGAGTCCCGCCCCCGTTAGTCCGCCGTGTCCGAATGCCTGCAGCGAACGGTTCAGGTGATATCCGCTTCCCTGCGGATCTGCCAGCGGGTCCAGAAAGGCGGTGAAGCGGTCGCCGCGGAAGCCGAATCCCGCATCCGGGTTAAGCAGCAGATAGACGCTTGTCCCGAGCGCGGCCAAGCCGATCAGAACGGCGGAGGAAAGCATAATATGCTTGAGATTCGATCCGCCGGCGACGACGATGGCCGAGGCGCACATAACGAGAATGGCGCACGAGCCGAAGTCGGGTTGAAGCATGATGAGGAAGGCGAAAAAACCGACGACGATCATGACGGGAAGCAGCCCTTTTTTGAAATCCCGGAACTTCTCGTCCTTTTTCGCGATAATCGCGGCTAAGTACAGAATGATCGCCAGCTTTGCGAATTCGGTCGGCTGTATGCCGAAGGAACCGACGCCGAACCAGCTTTTCGCGCCATTCCTCGTCTCTCCGATAATCGGAACAAGCGCGAGCAGAACCAGCGTGCCGATGAAGAACAGCATAAACAGCTTCTTATATTTCTGAAAGTGGATATTCATCAGAACAAGCATGATAAACGTGCCAAGCCCGACCCACATCAATTGACGCTTCAAGAAGTAGAAAGCGTCATTGTTGTAGGCGGGCTTCGTGACCGCCATGCTGGAGCTGGCGCTGAAAACCATGACAAGTCCGAATCCTACGAGCAGAAGCGTCAGGATCAGCAGCAGGAAATCTGGCGCGCCGCGCTGACCGCTCTCCGGAGATTTCATCCCGAGTTCCCCCAAGCCGCTTAGGACAGCAGCTTCTTCAGATCCTGCGCGCGCTGTTTAGCGGCGTTCAAGATCGGCTCCGGAATCGCAGATTCGTAATCCAGTCCATGCGGGAACGTCGAGCGGCCGATATAGACGCCTTCCACTTCCAGGATGGCTTCCGGATTTTCCAGCTTGCCTTCGATCGCTCTGGTGGCGATGCGCAGATAGTAATCTTGTCCGCTCGTGCGGTCGTGAAGCTTCAAGTCGTAAGTAGCGCGGCGATACTCCCATTGCCAGCGAACAAAGCCGAGCTTGTCTCCGGATTCATCCAAATGGCCGAGATCACTGCGAATTCCGTTTAGCCCTGTATTTTCGAGTAACATGGTCATCCTCCTTATGTAGGTCCAATCCAACGTGCAGGCTGAGCGCGTAATATCGCCATCTTCTGGCAAGCGCCGTCCACTTCCATGATAGTCGGTTTGTAGGCCTTCTGCAACCCTGCAGCCGGTTGTAAGTTCGAACGTTCATTGACAATTCCGCGGGCAATCTGCAGGGCAGGTTACGGAGGCTTGCCGTTTCTGATACAATGATACAAATACGCGGTTTTCGGAAGGAGTCGTCGCCATGACGGTCAACGAGCAAACGCTGCAGTCTCTTTACGGGGATATGGTGAAATGGCGCCGGCATTTTCATCAGCATCCCGAGCTGAGCTTCGAGGAATACGCAACGTCCGACAAAATTGCGGCGCTGCTCGCGGAGTGGGGGCTCGAAGTTCGCCGGGCATCGGCGGGAACGGGAGTCGCAGCGCGCTGTGTCGGCGGTCTGCCGGGAAGGACGATTGCGCTGCGGGCCGATATCGACGCGCTGCCGATCCAAGACGCCAAACAATGCGACTACCGTTCGAGCGTTCCGGGAGTTATGCATGCGTGCGGCCACGACGGGCATACGGCACAATTGCTGGCCGTGGCCAAGTATTACAGCCTGCATCGAGAGGAGACGGCGGGAACTCGCGTTTTCCTGTTCCAGCCCGGAGAGGAACTGCTGCCGGGCGGAGCGATTCGGATGATCGAGGACGGCGGGCTGGACGAGGCGGACGCCGTTTACGGCGTCCACCTCTGGTCCCCGATGCCGCTCGGCACCGCGGCGACCCGCCCGGGCCCGTTTATGGCGACGCCGGACGAGTTCGAGATCGAGATTATCGGCAGCGGAGGGCACGGCGGATTGCCGCACGAGAGCAAGGACGCCCTGGTAGCGGGCGCCTCCCTCGTCGTTGCGCTGCAGACGATCGTCTCCCGCAGTGCCAATCCGCTGGACGCCGCTGTGCTGACCGTAGGCAGATTTGCCTCCGGCACGGCCAACAACGTAATCGCCGACAGCTGTAAGCTAGCCGGGACGGTGCGTTCCTTTAATAAGGAAATGAGAGACCTCGTACGGAGCAGACTGGAGGAGATCGTCAAGCATACATGCGGAATGCATGGCTGCGACTATCGTTTTCGGTTTGTCGAGGGCTATCCTCCCGTCGTAAATGACGAACGAGAAGCCGAGCGTGTGCTGCGGATCATCGCCGAGCAATTGCCGGACGGCGCTTCCGGTCCGTGCGAACGAGTGATGGCCGGAGAAGACTTCGCTTATTATCTCCAGCGCAAGCCCGGCTGCTTCTTTTTCGTCGGGGCCGGCAAGCGGGAGGGGGAGTCGGCGCCGCATCACCATCCGCTGTTCGACATTGAGGAGGAAGCGATGCTGCATGCCGCCCGGTTGCTGATTGCGGTGGCGGACGATTCCGCGCTTGATTGCTGATCTATGCATGAACCGGCGAAGAGGAGGAGAACCTTGTTAACAACAAGGAGGAATGCCGGTTGGAAAATACACGATCGCTGTGGGTTCAGTCCGACGGGGCGCTGCTGCTTGACGAGCGGCATACGGAGTACGCGGAGGCGCGGGATTTTCTAAGGGAGATCGCCATTTTGCAGAAACGTCCGGGCTTCTGGCATACATATAAGCTTACGCAAGTGTCGCTATGGAACGCGGCGGCTGCGGGCTGGACCGCCGCTCGGGTGTCCGAGCGGCTTGTTGCGTTGTCTCGCTGCCCGCTTCCCTTCGCGGTAGAGCAGCTTATCCGCACTCAGATGGACCGATACGGACAAATCAGGCTCGAGAACGATAACGGGAGACTGGTTTTGTCGACGGCTACTTCGGATTTGATGGAGCGGATCTACCGGTTGGAATCGATCTCCGCCTGTTTTGACGGCGGCCCCGAGGGTCTGCGAGCGGCGGTCCGCCCCGAAGCCCGGGGCTGGATCAAGCGGGAGCTGGCAGGCATGGGTTATCCGGTTAAGGACGAGGCGGGCTTTCACGAGGGTCAGCCGCTTCCCGTATCGCTGCGCTCGCAAACGGAGGATGGAAGGCCTTTAGAGCTGAGAGACTATCAGCGGGAGGCCGTCGATGCCCTGCTGAGAGATTCGGCCGGCAGCGGCGTAGTCGTGCTTCCGTGCGGAGCGGGCAAAACCTGGGTAGGAATGGCCGCGCTTGCAAGGCTTCAATGCGAGACGCTGATCTTGACGCCGAACGGGGTGTCGGTGACGCAGTGGATCGCGGAGCTGCTGCGGAATACGACTTTGACCGAAAGCGAGGTCGGCGAGTATACCGGACAAGCGAAAAACGTAAGACCCGTCACGGTAGCGACTTATCAAGTGCTGACTTATCGTTCCTCCACGAGCGAGGAGTACCCTCATCTGGAATTGTTCGTCAATCGGGATTGGGGGCTGATTATTTATGACGAGGTTCATCTGCTGCCGGCTCCGGTGTTTCGGATGACGGCGGACATTCAGGCCACTCGGAGATTGGGCCTTACGGCGACGCTCGTGCGCGAAGATGGCCGGGAAGAGGATGCGTTTGCGTTGATCGGTCCGAGGAGGTATGAGCTGCCGTGGAAAACGCTCGAATCGCGCGGTTGGATCGCGGAGGCGGAATGCACGGAGGTGCGCGTGCCGATGGAGACTGCGGCGGCGGTCAACTATGCGGCCGCGTCCAAAAGCGCGCGCAACCGGATCGCCGGGGAAAATCCGCGCAAGGCCGAGGTCGTCAAGGAGCTGCTGACGCGGCACTTCGGCGTACCGACCATCGTCATCGGCCAATATCTCGATCAACTGCACGAGCTCGCCAGGGAATTGTCGCTGCCGCTCATTACTGGCGAGATGCCGCTGCGCGGGCGTCAGGAGTTGTTCGAACGGTTTAAGCGGGGCGAGTTCGGCGTACTGCTCGTCTCGAAGGTGGCCAACTTCGCCGTCGATCTACCGGATGCGACCGTTGCAATCCAGGTGTCCGGGAGCTTCGGCTCCCGCCAGGAAGAAGCGCAGCGGCTTGGACGCATTTTGCGGCCGAAACGAAGCGGGGCCAAGGCGCAATTTTATTCTCTTGTCAGCGACGGAACGGACGAAGTGGCGTTTTCGCGCAATCGCGGCCGTTTTTTGCTTGAGCAGGGTTATCCTTACAAGATCGACTACTGGGAGGACGGCTGTCGGACAGGGGATGCGGATCGGGAGGCGTGTTTATGAACGTCGAGCAATCCGTAGCGAGGCTCCCGGACGCGATGAAGCGCCTCATCGCTTCCGACCCTGCGGTCCAAGCGCTGCTGGAGCGGGGCAAAGATCTGGCGGAGGCGCTGTCCGACCCGGAATGGGCGACGGCTTGGCTGGATGGCTGCCTCGATGTTGCCCAGCTGTCCGTATTGAGGTACGTACTGTACAAATACGGAGCTAATCCGTTCGAGATAGAGCGGATCGCGACCGACGCGGAGGAGGAGTTCGGTTTGACCGGCGCCGAGGCGCGCGTCGCGGTGGCCAAGCTGCGCAGAAGCGGTGTAATGTTCGCGGTTCGCAAAAGCTGGGGAGATAGGCTTTATTATATACCTGTAGACGCCGTTGCGCTGTGGCAGCCGCTTCTTCTGCCCGCGAATAATCGGGCGCTTACCTCGGAGGAAGCTTGGGAGGTCGCGCAGAACGGAGGGGGTTACCGGCCGCCTCTGTCTTTAGCCTTGCTGTCCGCCTGGCACCGAGTTGCGAAGCAGCCGGTACTCCGTACGGCTAAAGGTGCGCCTCAGCAGGCGGCGACCGCCCGGGTTGCGGCAGCGTTGCAGCTGGAACAGGCAGCGATGGAGCAACTGCTTGCAGCTTATCCTCATGTCGCTCAGCTCCCTTCGCAAGCGGCGTTCGCGTTTGATGTCGGGCTCGTCTGCGGGGTACTAACGGAAACTAACGGAGCGATCCGCATTTGCGAAGAAGGGCTGGACGAATGGCTTCTTCTGCCGCTGCACGAGGCCGAGCGAAGGTTACAGACACTGGTCATGACCCGATACTGCGCCTCGCGACCGACTCTGCATCTGACTTTCTCCGCGACGTTGGCGCTGGAAGCCGGCATATGGAGTACTGTGGACCGCGTCGGCGAAGGGCAGGGCGAGGCCGAGGCCGAGGAGAGGCTGGCGTTGCTGGAAGCGCTTGGCTGCATTGAGCGCGGAACATGGCGGGGACAGACGGCAATCAGGCGACGCGCGGAGCCGGGAAGTTTGCCCGGGGCCGCGGAAGGGTATTTTATCTTACAGCCGGATGGGGAAGTTCTCGTGCCTCCGGACGTCGGGATGCGAGCCCGCTGGAAGTTATCCGACATTGCCGAATTGGAGAAAGCGGACGAGTTGTATGTATACCGGCTGACGCAGCGCTCCTGCGAGGATGCGTGCCGTTTGGGCTATTCGCTCGCCCAAGCGCTGGTGGCTCTGGAGGAGGGCTCCGGCGCATCGGTTCCCCAGCCCGTTCGCGATGCGCTGCGCGATTGGTTCGCTTCGCTCGGCAGGACCGAGCTGGTCGAAGCGCTGGTGCTGCGCGCGGACAGCAAGGCGGTCGCCGACGCGATTGCCGCCGACGAGGGGCTGGCCGGGCTGATCGTGGAGAGGATCGGAGAACGGCATTTTCTGGTCGACGCAGGGGAAGGGAAGCAGATTCGCGCCAAGCTGCGCGCGGCAGGTTATCCGGCCGTGGATGTCGTCAGGACGGAGCGAGGAGCGCCAGGCGAGGCGCGGCATGGAGGCGAGCAAGCGGCAGGAGGGAACAAGGGCTGGCTGAGCGGCGGAACGGCATTGTCCGCCTTCGAGGCCGATAAAGGACTGCCTGGGGCCGACGAGCTGTTTCCCGGATTGGCGGATATTCCGGCCGCATGGATAACCAGGCCAAGGAAGTATCATCCTTCAACAAGCAAAGAGCTCATTCGGCGGGCGATCGATTGGCAGACGACGGTTCGTCTGGAGCGCGATGGAGGGACGCGGATTTTTGCGCCCCGCACCATGCGGGAGAGCGGGGCGTTATGGGTGGCTGAGGGAAGATGGCGTCCGGCGGACGGAAGCGTACCGAGCGGCCGGAGAACGGAGCCGGCTTCCGTCCGGGCGGAGGAAATCGCCGAGCTGATGATCGTTCTTCCTGATCTGGAAGAGCTTGAAACCGATTGACCGATCAAGCTGATGTTGTGTTATGATAGTGAAGGTAGTACAAAGCCGAATGGTGAGGTGAGGCCGATGGCCGGCATGACGCATACCCTCCCCGCGGCCGATTACGGCGCGACGGGGCCCGCCGATCTGGCGCTGCTTATGACCCGCGCCTACGAGCTGGGAGAGTCGCTGATCCGCTCCGCCTCCGCCGCGGAATACGCTTATTGGAAAGCGGAGGTTTCGCAGGACGCCGAGGCGCAGAGCTTACGGAAACAGTTCCTTAAGGCGAAGGAGAAGTTCGTCGAGTGCGAGCGGTTCGGAAAGTTCCATCCGGATTATAACGCCGCGTTGGAGCAAGTGTACGAAGTACAGCAGCGGCTGGATGAGGTGGAATCCGTGCGCAAATACAAAGCCGCGGAGAGCTCCTTGGACGAACTGCTGACCGATATATCCAGAACGCTGGCTTTTGCGGTGTCGCAGAGCATCAAGGTTCCGGACAATAACCCGAATCCGAAAGCTTCGGGCTGCGGCAACGGGGGCAGCTGCTCCTGCGGAAGCGGTGGCTGCGGGTGACGGATTTGCAGTTCAGACCAGTTCAGACGGAGGTTGGACATGTTTGCCGAACGGACAGGATACATCGTATGGTTTAGCGATTCGAAGGCGGCCAGAGGCTTGGACAAGTACGGCACGCTCCACTACTTGTCCCGCAAAATGCACTACGCCGTCATGTATATGAACTCTGAAGTGGCGGAGGAGACGGTTCGCAACCTGCAGCGTCTGCCCTTCGTCCGCAAGGTGGAGCGATCCTACCGCAACGAGATCAAAACCGAGTACGAGAAAAACGTGCCGGACAAAACGCGCTTTTACGGTCTGTAAGTCGGGAACCGACTCAATCGAACGGCGTTGCGTATAAGAGGGACGGTCCTCGACAGCGAGGCAGTCCCTCTTTCATTTTGTCCCGATATTGGAATTTGTGCAAGATTGCAATTGACGCATTGCGAATGGGTCTATTAAACTAGTATCAATTCTTTTTATCGCTGTAATTAGGAACAGCATCAATGCTTTCCGGCAGCTGGGAAAAAATAAACAAAAAAAGGGGTAATGAAGTTGAAGAAGAAATTGTTAACGACTGTCATGCTCTCCACGGCTGCACTGTTAGCGCTTGCAGGCTGCGGCGACAAGGAATCCGGTTCAGGCTCCGCGAGCTACAAAATCGCCATCTCGCAAATCGTCGAGCATCCATCGCTTGACGCGACCAAAGAAGGTTTCCTTAAGGCGCTTGAGGATGCCGGCATCAAGGAAGGCGACAATCTCAAGGTCGACCTGAATATCGCGCAGGGAGATTCGACGAACAATCTGTCGATCGCCCAGAAGATCGCCTCCGACAAGTACGATCTGGCGCTTGGCATCGCAACGCCGTCCGCGCTGTCGCTCGCTCAGAACGTTAAGGACTTCCCGGTTCTGTTCGCGGCGGTAACGGACCCTCTTGCCGATAAAGTCGTCAGCAGCTTGGAGAAGCCGGGCGCTAACGTTACCGGCGCGTCCGACACGAATCCGGAAGCGATCGTCCAACTCATGGATTTCATCGCCTCCGAATTCCCTAATGTCAAGAATGTCGGCATCGTCATCAACGAAGGCGAATCCAACGCCGTCATCATGGCGAACAAAGCCGAAGAAGCGCTCTCCGGGCACGGCATCAAGCTGGTGAGAGCGGCAGCGACGACTTCCTCCGAAGTTAAGCAAGCCGCCGAGTCTCTTGTCGGACGCGCGGATGCGATTTATATCACGCTTGACAATACGGTAGTTACCGCAGCGGACTCCATCATTCAGGTAGCTAACGACAATAAGCTTCCGTTCTTCTCCAGCGACCGCGATACGGTCGAGAAGGGCGCGTTCGCGACGGTCGGCTTCAAATACTTCGATCACGGCTACCAGGTCGGCCAGATGGCGGTCGAAATTTTGAAGAACGGCAAGAAGCCTGCCGACATGCCGGTATCCGTGCCGGACAAGCTGGACCTGATCTTGAACCTGAAGGCGGCCGAGGCGCAGGGTATTACCGTTACGGACGCAATGAAGGATAAAGTCAAGGACAAGGAAAACAATATTATCCAGTAAACAGCTTCAATGGGGTGGACGGCTCCCGTCGTTCGCCCCATTGGTCTGTGAGGAGGCTTAACGATGATTGAATCGATCTACGGAGCCGTAGCGCTGGGCCTCCTGTACGCTTTGATGGCGCTTGGGGTCTACATCACGTTCCGCATCTTGGATTTCCCCGACCTGACCGTCGACGGCAGCTTTGCGACGGGAGGAGGGATCGCCGCGATCATGATCTCGATGGGCTATCACCCTGCGCTTGCCACATTGGCCGCATTCGGAGGCGGGCTTCTTGCGGGAGTCTGCACCGGACTGCTTCACACGAAAGGCAAAGTAAACGGGCTGCTAGCCGGCATTCTGATGATGATTGCGCTCCACTCCATCAACATTCGGATTATGGGACGCCCGAATGTGTCCATCGTCAATACGGATACGCTGATTTCTTCGATCGTGAAGCCTGTCGGTCTGTTTATTCTTATCATGGGGATCGCGGTGCTGCTCATTAAGCTGCTGCTCGACGCTTTCCTGCATACGGATTTGGGGCTTGCGCTCAGAGCGACGGGAGACAACGAGCGGATGATTCGCAGCTTCGGGGCGAATACGGACGGCACGAAAATATTGGGCGTCAGCCTCTCGAACGGCCTTGTCGCATTGTCCGGCGCGCTTATCGCCCAGCAAGGCGGCTTTGCCGATGTTACGATGGGCGTGGGGATGATCGTGATCGGACTTGCTTCGGTTATCATCGGCGAAGCAATCTTCGGCGCGAGATCGGTGTTCATGGCGACATTGGCCGTCGTAATCGGCGCGATCATTTACCGGATCGTCATCGCCATAGCGCTGCGCGTCGAACTGTTCGAGGCGTCCGATCTTAAACTGGTAACGGCGCTGATCGTTATCTTCGCGCTCGTCGTTCCGTACGTGCGCCGGGTAATGAAGCAGCGCAGCGTCGCCAAGAAACGCTCCGAGGAGCTGCTGGCGGCGATCGCTCCAGGCAAAGGAGGCAAAGCCTGATGCTCGACGTAACGAACGTGTCCAAGCTGTTTAATCCGGGGACTCCCGATGAGAAAATAGCGCTTATGAACGCCAATCTCCAAATCGAGGCCGGAGACTTTATCACTGTAATCGGCAGTAACGGAGCGGGCAAGTCGACGCTGATGAATCTGATCTCGGGCGTCATGAAGCCGGACATCGGCCAAATCAGAATCGACGGCACCGAGGTGCAGGGACTGGCCGAGTACAAGAGAAGCCGTTGGATCGGAAGAGTGTTTCAGGATCCGATGGCCGGCACCGCACCTCGGATGACCATTGAAGAGAATCTGACGATGGCCTATAAACGCGGTCAATCGCGCGGATTGGGCTGGGGAGCGACGGCTGCGAAAAGAAAGCTGTTCCGCGAGCAGCTCTCCCGACTTGGGATCGGACTGGAAAACCGCATGAGCGCCAGAGTCGGCTTGCTGTCCGGCGGCGAGCGTCAAGCGCTTAGCTTGCTGATGGCAACGTTTACGAAGCCGCAGATTTTGCTGCTCGACGAGCATACGGCTGCTCTTGATCCGGCCAGAGCCGAGTTGATCACGCGGCTGACGGAGGAAATCGTGCGCGACATGAAGCTGACGACGCTGATGGTCACCCACAACATGGAACAGG
This sequence comes from Cohnella sp. LGH, assembly GCF_017671885.1. Lineage (NCBI taxonomy): Bacteria > Bacillati > Bacillota > Bacilli > Caryophanales > Paenibacillaceae > Cohnella > Cohnella sp. LGH. The sequence continues at coordinate 3,988,034 of NZ_CP072117.1, read as the reverse complement.
CGATTCGCCTCGGCAACCGTCTGATCATGATGGACAAGGGGCGCATTATTCTAGATGTTCCCGCAGAGCGCAAAATAAACTTGACGGTCTCCCAACTGCTGGGGGAATTCGAGAGAATCAGCGGTCATCAGCTTTCCGACGACCGTATCGTATTAGGCTGAATGAGGCAGTCCCGAGTCGTCTGCGGATGACTCGGGAGGCCTGTTATTTTTTATATATGGGAAAATTTCCTATATGAACCTATTTAATTGTTGAACCTTAGGGAACAGATGCTGTAGAATGTACTTAAGTTCCTAGGAATATAGGGCGGTAATGATTCAGAAGACCTATAATCGGGAAGGGGGATAGCCCGGTGAAGGATAAGCATACGGAGCGTTGGAGCACATACGAGCCTTTCCATATCGTTCTTGGGGACAAGAAAGTGTGCGACATCATTATTACCAATCACGCTCGCACCCGCTGGTCGGACCGTGTGGAGCAGGAGAAGACGGGTTATTCCGACATTGCCGAATTTATGTGGCAATGCTTGAAGGACGGGCGTGTCGTGTCCTACTACCGGAATGAGCAGGACGTCTATACGATCGACGACGATCTTGTTTTTGTCGCCGAATTTTCCGTGAGCGAGACGGATACGGATCTGCTTGGAAATCCCCTTCACAAGATGATCGTCGTCACGTTCCTCGGAAGAATGTCGGAGACGATGGAGCTTCGGGATCTGAAAACGTATTATTCGTGGTTGCGCCATTCCAGGCGCATGACTTTAATCAAAAATAATCGCAAACGCCGCTAAACGGCCGGGCTGGAGGAGCACCTCCGCCCGGCCGTTCGTATTCTGTGGTATAATGCGATAGAAACCTACGGACGGGAAGGCGGAAACAAATGGCGTTGAACGTGCACCAACTTCATATTTTTTACACCGTTGCGGACAGGGGCAGCTTCTCCGCGGCCGCGCAAACGCTGCATATGACGCAGCCTGCCGTAACGATGCAGGTGCAGGCGCTTGAAGAACGTTTTGGAACTAAGCTGCTTAACCGAACGACGAAGCGTCTGGATTTGACGGAGGCGGGCCATCGTCTGCTGCCGCAAGCCCGCAAAGCGGTGGAGCTGATGCGGGATACCGACGAAATGATGACGCAATATATCGAAGAGCTGAAGGGACGGCTGCAGTTCGCGGCCAGCTTGACGATCGGCGAATATGTGCTGCCGCGTCTGCTCGGCAGTTTTCTGCGCCGGTTCCCGGAAATCTCCGTCGATATGAAGGTCATGAATACGACCGAGATTATCGAAGCGGTGGCGCATCAGGGACTGGATTTCGGCATTATTGAAGCGCCCTGCGACGTTCCCGGCTTTGACGCTCAGGCGGTCATGAACGACGAACTGCTGCTGATCGCCCCAGCAGACCATCCGTTCGCCTCTAGGGAACAGGTATCGTTGGAGGAGGCAATCGGCGAGCCGCTAGTGCTGCGAGAGAAAGGCTCCGGAACGAGGCAGATTATGGAGGAAGAGCTGCAGCGGCATGGCATCACCGAGAAACAGCTGCGAGTCGTCAGCGAATTCGGCAGCACTGGAGCGGTCAAATCGGCGGTGGAGGCCGGGCTTGGCTTGTCGCTGCTATCCGTCTGGACGATTAAGCACGAGCTTGCGCTCGGCTTGCTGAAGCCGGTAAGAATATCGGGCGTCAGCTTCCGGCGACAGTTTTATTCGGTGCGGCTGCGTTCGTCGCTGCTGCCAATCCCGGCTGTCGCCCTGCTAGGCGAGTTAAAGGAGCTGTCCCATGATTAGGCGCGCGGATTTGCATACTCACACGACGGCTTCGGACGGCCTGTACGCTCCGGCGGATAACGTTCGGATGGCGAAGGAAGCGGGCCTATACGCAGTGGCAATTACCGATCACGATACGGTCGCGGGGGTTGCCGAAGCGCTGCGGGCCGGACGGGAGCTGGGCATCGTTGTCGTGCCCGGAGTCGAGCTGAGCACGGTGGCGAACGACAGAGACATTCACGTGCTGGGCTACGGCTTCTCCTTGAACGACACGAAATGGCTGACCAGGCTGGAGGAGCTGAGGGAAGGCAGAAACCGCCGGAACGAACGCATATTGGCCAATCTGAGCAGGCATGGCATGCCGATCACTCCGGAGGAGCTTGCCGCCGCTGCCGGGAAGTCCACTCGTAAGGACAAGTCGGTTGGAAGACCGCATATCGCGCAGGCGATGGTCGATAAAAATTACGTATCCGACCTGAGGGAGGCATTCGACCTGTGGCTCGCGGAAGGCAGGCCGGCCTACGAGCGTCAGGAACGCGCATCCTCGCAGGAGGCGATCGGCTGGATTCACGAAGCGGGAGGAAAAGCCGTCATTGCCCATCCGGGGATCTATGGAGACGACGATCTGGTGCTGTCGCTGCTGGAGCGGGGAGCCGACGGTCTGGAAGCCTACCATTCGGATCACGCTCCGGAGCAGGAGCGGCGCTATGCGGAATGGGCGGCGACGCGCGGCAAGCTGGCGACCGGCGGCTCGGACTTCCACGGCGTTAAGGATGGGAAAGTCTACCACGGTCCAATCGGCAATCGCAGCGTGGACGCAGACGTTCTGGAGCTGCTTCAATCGGAGGTTTGACAAGTAACACAGTAAAAAGACGACAATCGCCCGAGCTTAGCAGGCTCCGGAGATTGCCGTCTTTTTATTTGCATATCGTGCGGTAATAGATCAGCCGTAGTTACTTCACCGTAGAAGGCATCTGCTGAATCCGGGCCTCGTCCGGGGTGACGAACAGCGTTTTCTGGTTGTCGTAGATGACGAAGCCGGGCTTGGCTCCGTTTGGCTTGCGGACGTAGCGGATCAGCGTATAGTCGACGGGGACGCTGCTCGACGATTTGGCTTTGCTATAGTACGCCGCGAGCATCGCCGCCTCGTGCAGGGTGGCTTCGCCGAACTCGCCGCCGCCGCGAATGAGTACGTGAGAACCGGGGATGTCCTTCGTGTGCAGCCAGGTATCCGATGCCGACGCAAGACGGTTTGTAATGTAGTCGTTTTGCGTGTTGTTTTTGCCGACATAGATTTGAATCCCCTCGCTCGACGTGTAGCAAAGCACGGCCGGACGGTCCTTCTTCCGTTTCTTGGCTCCGCGCTTGAGGCCGCGTTCGCGAATATAGCCTTGCTCGACCAGTTCGTCCCGGATTTCTCCGATATCGTCCGGAGTAGCCGAGTCGAGACCTTGCAGCACCGAAGCCAAATAGCCGAGCTCCGCTTTCGTCGCTTCAATTTGCTCCGTTACCACATCCCGGCTGTTCTTCAGCTTGGCGTACTTGCGAAAATACCGTTGGGCGTTTTCATTCGGCGTAAGCAGCGGATCGAGCGCGATCGTCCTCGTCGGCTGCTCGTCCTCATAATAATCGACGACGTCGACGGAAGTATCCCCTCGCTGAAAAGCGTATAGATGGGCGGTCAACAGCTCGCCGATCCGGCGGAGCTTGTCCGCTTCGGCCGCTTCGTCGAGGGTCTCCTGCAGCTTGACGAGCTTTTTCTCGTTTTTGGCGATTTCGTTCAGCAGAAAACGATTCAAATCCGTTGTGCGCTGCCGGACGAGATCGCGGGAAGCTTTATCGCGATAGAAGCTTTCCAGACATTCGTGCATCGTAGGAAAAATCTGCTTCTCTCCGTCCAGGTGGGTCAGGGCGAGGGCGGAGAAAAAGGCTTTGCCGGTCTCCTGAACGACGATATTCGGCTCGTACGAATCGCGGGCGACGTGATCTAACGTTTCGCGGAACGCCGCGCGCAGCCCTTGTGGATGCCCAGAGGCGCGGAAGGCAATCTCGCGGGAGACGAGCGGGCTCAGGCCGGTAAATGCGCCAAGCAAAGCTTTGGAGGCGGCTTCGATGTACGAGCCGCCGTTTGCATCCGGGATGCCGCCGCCGCGGGCGATCAGCTCGGCGAACTCGGATTCGCCGACAGATAGCGGGTCGGTCTTATCCTGCTCCGGGGGAGCGACGTAGGCGCTGCCGGGAAGGACGACCCGGTGGCTGCTGATCGCGGGCGTAACGTGCCGGATGCCGTCATGCACGACGCCTGTGCTCGGGTCCATCAGAATGATATTGCTGTGCCGGCCCATAATTTCGATGACGATTCGCTTCAGGGAGGCATCCCCGAGCTCGTCCCGATGCCGGACGTCAAGCTCGACGATTCTTTCCAGACCGACTTGGCGAATCGCTTCAATGACGCCGCCTTCGCAATATTTGCGCAGCAGCATGCAGAACATCGGCGGTTCGGCCGGGTTGGCCCAAGGCTGCTCCGTCCAATGAAGGCGCGGCATGGAAGGATGGGCCGAAAGCAGCAGCTTGCCGCTTGCGCCCTGTCCCCGTATATGCAAGATCAATTCGTTGTCCGTAGGCTGATAAATTTTAAGAATGCGCGCTTTGACGCAGGTCTGCAGCTCTCGCACGAGCGCTCTAACGACAATTCCGTCCAATGACATAGTTGATGCTCCTGAGTTATGTATATACGCTGCATAGATTCAACGTACATAGCACGATTTAATATTTTATGCCTTCTTATGATGCCATAACTCTGCGCAAAGGGAAAGCTTGCCCCTGTCCGGGGATATTTCCCGGCTTGTCTGAATACATATAGGTCAAGAACCGTAAGCGGATATGACGGAAGGGGTTGACGATCTTGGAAGGTCAGGCATGGCATCAGCTAAGCGAGGAGCAGTTGGCGAAATCGCTGGACACCGACAGAGCAAAAGGGTTGTCTCAGGAGCAGGCGACGGAGCGACTCGGAACGCTTGGTCCGAACGAGCTTGCCGAGAAGCGCGGGGATTCTCCGCTGAAGCTACTACTGAATCAGTTCAAGGATTTTATGGTGCTCGTGCTGGTGGGGGCGACGATCATCTCCGGCTTGCTTGGAGAGATGCTGGACGCGCTTACGATTATCGCGATCATCCTTATTAACGGCGTGCTTGGCTTCTACCAGGAATTCCGGGCAGAGCGCTCGCTCCGGGCGCTGAAAGAGCTGTCCGCGCCGTTCGCCAAAGTCATTCGGGACGGTGAACTACAGCATATTCCGGCAAGAGAACTGGCTCCCGGGGACGTTGTGTTGCTGGAAAGCGGAGACAGGGTGCCTGCCGATCTTCGTTTCGTGGAGTGCAACGACTGCTCGGTGGACGAGTCTGCCCTGACGGGGGAATCGGTGCCGGTCGTCAAGACGGTCGGAAAGCTGGATGCCGCGGATCTGGCGCTCGGAGACCGGAGAAATTGCGGCTATCTCGGGACGATGGTGACTCGAGGTACGGCGAAGGGTATTGTGACGGTCACGGGCATGCAAACCGAGATGGGCAAAATCGCCGACCTGATCCAGCAGACGGAGGAGGCGGAAACGCCGCTTCAGCATCGACTGGAGCAGCTCGGTAAAATATTGATCGTCGTTGCGCTCGCACTGACGGTAGTCGTCGTGCTGGCCGGTATTATGCATGGACAGCCTGCGTACGATATGTTCCTTGCCGGCGTGAGTCTGGCAGTCGCCGCGATTCCTGAAGGTCTTCCGGCGATTGTAACGATCGCGCTGGCGCTAGGCGTGCAGCGTATGATCAAGCGAAGGGCCATCGTGCGCAAGCTGCCATCCGTAGAGACGCTTGGCTGCGCCTCCGTCATCTGCTCCGACAAAACCGGAACGCTGACGCAAAATAAAATGACGGTGACCAAGCTGTGGCTCGGCGGGAGAACAATCGAGGTTACGGGGGAGGGCTACGAGCCGTCCGGCCTGTTGAAGGAAAACGGCAAAAGCGTCGACGCCAAGGGCGACTCCGCTCTTCGAAGGCTGACGCAGATCGCTGCGCTATGCAACAATTCGGAGCTGTCGCAGCAGGAGGCGGCCGCCGACGCGAAGAAACGCAAGTCGGCCAAAGGCGAACCACCGGTTTCCGAAACGATGGAATGGACGATCAAAGGAGACCCGACCGAAGCCGCGTTGCTTGTGCTGGCAGCGAAGACCGGCCTGGTCAAATCCGCGCTGCAAAGCTTATATACGCGAGTTAAGGAATTCCCGTTCGACGCTGAACGCAAGCGCATGTCAGTGCTCGTATCCCACCAGGGCGGCAAGCTGGTCTGCGCGAAAGGGGCGCCCGACCTGCTTGTCAGTCAGTGCGCCTACGTGCTGTGGGACGATCAGGTCGTCCCGTTCACGGCGTCGCTGAAGACGAAGGTGCTTGCCGCCAACGAAGCGATGGCCAGGGAATCGCTTCGCGTCCTAGGAATGGCGTATCGGGATGTCAAAGGGCATGAGACCTGCGAGAGCGGAGAGCAAGCGGAGAGCGGGCTGGTCTTCGCCGGACTGACGGGGATGATGGACCCGCCGCGCAAGGAAGTCAAGGAAGCGATCTACAAGTGCCGCCAGGCGGGGATCAAGACGGTCATGATTACTGGGGACCACGGCACGACGGCGGAAGCGATCGCAAGAACGCTTGGCATTATCGGCCGGGAGGGGCGCGTCATCACCGGAACCGAGCTGTCGGCGATGACCGACGAGGAACTGGAGAAGGTTGCCGACGACGTGAACGTCTACGCCCGCGTCTCCCCCGAGCATAAGCTGAGAATCGTGCAGGCTTTGCAGCGCCGGGGGCATGTCGTTGCGATGACGGGCGACGGGGTCAACGACGCTCCGGCAGTCAAGGCGGCCGATATCGGCATCGCGATGGGCATAACGGGAACGGACGTGACGAAGGAAGCCTCCGCGCTCGTGCTGTCGGACGACAACTTCTCCAGCATTGTCGCCGCTGTGGAGGAAGGGCGCGGCATCTACGAGAATATTCGCAAATTTATCCGCTACTTGCTGGCATCCAACGTCGGAGAAATAATGACGATGTTCCTGGCGATGATGGCCGGGCTGCCGCTTCCGCTCGTTCCGATCCAGATTTTGTGGGTCAACCTCGTGACGGATGGGCTGCCGGCGATGGCACTGGGCGTCGATCAGCCCGAAAGCGATCTGATGCAGCAGAAGCCGCGTGCAGCCAAGGAGAACATTTTCGCCAGGCGTCTCGGGTGGAAAATCGTCAGTCGAGGCGTGCTAATCGGCCTCTGTACGCTGGGTGCGTTCGTGCTGGCACTGAATGCGGGAGAGGGGCAGCCAAACCAGCTCGTTCACGCTCAGACCGTCGCTTTCGCCACACTCGTCATGGCACAGCTCATTCACGTATTCGATTGCCGCAGCTCGCGCTCGATTTTCCACCGCAAGCTGCTGGAAAACAAATTTCTCGTTTTTGCGGTGCTGTCCTCATTGGTGCTGATGCTTGCTGTGCTGTACATTGAACCGCTGCAGCCGGTGTTCAAAACCGTTCCGCTCGACCTGCGCGATTGGGCGCTCGTTCTCGTCGCCGCCGGCATCCCGACGTTCGCGCTTGGCGCGGGCAGCGTCTGGAGCTCCTCGAAGCAGAAGAAAAAAAGAACAAAAATCAATTACGGAGGCAGTTCCGCCTCGACGAGACCGATGAGGTAGGCGGAATGCGGTTCGCGGGTTTGTTCAGCTTGTGTTTAGCAAGAGGGGCGGACTGGCGGGGCGCTTCAGCTCCGGTAGGATAAATTTTCTGATGACAGTAGTCAAAAAGTGCAAATAAAAGCAGTGTTGCTGTATGCTCATTCCGATGTCGTCCCGCTATGATGAATCCAGTGAGTGCAAATACTCGACTGATGGATCATGGCGGGAGGTTAGTAGGATGGAATTTACGAAAATGCATGGGCTTGGCAACGACTTTATCGTAGTGGCAGGCGAGCAGGCTTTGCCGGATCATGCGGCGGAATTGGCCGTTCGGCTGTGCGATCGTTTTTTCGGTATCGGGGCGGACGGCTTGGTGTACATTTTGCCTTCGGAGCGGGCGGATTTTCGCATGAGAATCATTAACTCGGACGGCTCGGAGGCGGAGCAATGCGGCAATGCGATCCGCTGCGTCGCCAAATACGTATACGACAATGGGTTGGCCTCGGCGTCGGAGCTGACGATCGAAACGTTGGGCGCGGGCGTACAGCCGGTCAAGCTGACGATCGAAGACGGCCAAGTCGTGCAGGTGACCGTAGATATGGGCAAGCCGATTTTGAACGGACGGGATGTGCCGACTACGATCGACGCCAATCCGGTTATCGCTTATCCGGTTGAGGTGGACGGACGGGAGTTCAAGTTCACGGCGGTATCGATGGGCAACCCGCACTGCGTCATCTACGTAGACGATGCATCCGGCTTCGATCTGTCGACTTGGGGGCCGAAGCTGGAGAAGCATCCGCTGTTCCCGCGCAAAATCAACGTGGAGTTCGCGACCGTCAATTCTCGCGACCAGGTGGATATGCGGGTGTGGGAACGCGGAGCGGGCCCGACGCTGGCTTGCGGAACGGGGGCCTGCGCGACGCTTGTCTCCTCGGTGCTGAACGGGCTGACCGATAGAGAGGCGACCATCTCGCTTGCCGGCGGCGATCTGCGCATTCGGTGGGACGAGGTTAGCGACCGCATCTACATGACCGGCCCGGCAGCCGCCGTCTATACCGGGTCTGTGGACGGGTAAGCTCGAGAGACGAAGCCGGTCGGGCGTAACCCAGTCAAGCTGTTCGGACGGAACGTTCTGGAGGCCGCTAACCGGCGAATCCGACTTGAGTTCGGAGAGGGGATAAGCGATCGAACGCTTATCCCCTCTTTGCCTGTTTACAGAAGACGAAGGTTGTGCTAATCTAATTTCGATAAATATAGAAGTATAACGTCGAGGTGAGAAGGGATGGACGGGGACAACAAGGATGTCGGGCAAGCGGTGAAAGTGTACAAAGCGCTCGGGGAGCCGACGAGGCTGAAGATTGCGCTGCTGCTGGCGGACGGAGAGAAAAATCTGTGCTGCTCCGACATTAGCGGCAAGCTGGAATCCGTGGCCGGCTCAACGCTGTCGCACCATCTGAAGCAGCTCACCGACTGCGGCCTGCTGGACCTGCGCAAGGACGGCACCTATATTTTCTATAGCGTTAACCGCGATATGGCGCAGAAGTACGCGCCCTATTTGCTGACGTAATTTTTTTTGAGAATATTTCTATATTTTTAGAAGTATAGAAATAAGGGGAGAAAGGGGCTGCAGAAGCATGCAAAATTCATGGAAAATTTATTTACTGGCCGTCGTCAGTTTTCTGGTTGGGACTTCGGAAAACATTATCGCGGGTATTTTAGACAAGGTTGCCGGAGACGTGGGGGTGTCGATCGCCGCGGCCGGGCAGCTGATTACCGTTTTCTCGCTCGCCTTCGCGTTCGGGACGCCTATCGTCATGGCGGTCACAGCCAAAGTCGGACGCAAAAAACTGATGCTCGGCGCGCTCGGGTTGTTCATCGTCGGCAACGCGATCGCGGTTTTGTCTTCCAACTACAACGTATTGATGGTTTCGCGCATGATATTGGCACTTGGAACCGGCGTGTTCGTCGTCGCCTCGCTGACGGTCGCCTCCAAGCTGGCGCCCGCGGGTAAGCAGGGGAGCGCCATCGCCACGCTGGTGATGGGTTTCAGCACGTCGCTGATTGTGGGAGTGCCGATCGGCCGGGTTATCGCCGCCTCCTACGACTGGAAACTGATCTTCGCGGGGATCGGGCTGCTCAGTCTGCTGGGGGTGGCCGCCATCGCCAGGGCGATTCCAGAGACGGAAGGAGAAGCGCCGGTTCCGTTCCGGTCGCAGCTGGCGCTGCTTCGGAGTCCGCGAATCTCACTCGCTTTGTCGGTAACGTTTTTCTGGATTTTCGGCTATTCGATCATGTATACGTATATTTCCCCGTTTCTGCTGTCGATTACGGGAATGAGCGAACGGGCGGTCAGCGTCGGCTTGTTCGCGTTCGGGATCGCGAGCCTGATCGGCTCCAAGCTTGGCGGCTTCAGCTCGGACAAATGGGGCATCCGCCGCACGCTCCTCGGAGGAATGCTGCTGCACGCCGCCGTCTTACTGCTGCTCTCGGCCTTCTCCCATTCCGCGGCAATGATGTTCCCGCTGCTCATGCTTTGGGCGTTCGCCGCATGGTCTTCAGGACCGACGCAGCAATATTATCTGCTGACGCTTGCGCCGGGCGCTTCGGGAATCATGCTGAGCCTGAACTCCTCCATGCTGCAGCTGGCGATGGCCGGAGGAGCCGGCATCGGCGGCGCGATCGTCAGCGGTGTGTCGTTGTGGTCGGTCAGCTGGCTGGGGGCGCTTGCCGTCGCTGCGGCGGCGGTGCTGGCGGCCGCTTCCTTCCGCATCGGTCGCGAAGCCCGGTGGAAGGCGGGAGAGACGCATGCCGCCGCCCTGGCGGCCCCGCAATCCGACGTCGCCTCTCGCTAAAAATAAAAAATCCGCTCAACCCGATCGAAATTGGTCGGGTTTTGCCATTTTCCCAGGATGAAAATTATGCTACATTAAGGTTACTTTATTATAGTGCAAGTTCAAAAAGTTCGGTTTTCAGCACCGAGAAGGTTGAATGAAGACCGGAGATGAGGAGCGGAGCGTAGTGGAAGCTACGTGAGCACCGGAAGAACCGGCTGAATTCAAGATTCGATGTCGAGTCTACTTCTTGGAATACTTCGTGATCAAAAGCGGACTTTTTTGAACAACTTCTTATAAGGAATGGATGGGAAGCTTCATGAAACCGGATTTGCGCACGGCCCTCGCCCGCAAGCCGCTAGTCGGCGACGGCGCGATGGCGACTTACCTATATCAGCTCGGCCTGCCGGTCGGCGTGTCGTTCGAGGAGTTCAATCTGCTTAAGCCCGACGTTATCGCGGACGTGCATCGACAGTATGCGGCGGCCGGAGCCGAGATTATCGAGACGAATACGTATTCGGCGCAGCAGAACAAGCTTGCCCGCTACGGCTTGGAGAAGAAGGTCGAGGAGATCAACGCCGCCGGCGTCGCGCTCGCCCGCAAAGCGGTCGGAGACGGCGTGTACGTTGTCGGATCGATCGGCGCGGTACGGGGGGGAGCAGGCAAAAATATTCGAACGGCGGTCGTCAAGCGCGATTTTGAAGAACAGATCGGCGTTCTGCTGGCTTCCGGCGTTGACGGGTTGCTGCTGGAAACGTTCTTTGATCTTGAGGAACTGTCGCTGGCGCTAGGGATCATCCGTAAAAAAAGCGACATTAGCGTCATCTGCCAATTCGCGGTCGAGGACCCTGAGAGAACGCACGACGGCATTCCGCTTGCCGATGCGTTCCGTCGGCTGAAGGGCGAGGGCGCGGACGTCATCGGCTTTAACTGCCGCAGCGGGCCGACCGGCATTTTGCGCGCGGTGGAGACGATTCCGGCTGATTTGGGGCTGCCGCTAAGCGTGTTTCCGAATGCCGGCATCCCGGACTACGTGGACGGCAAAGTCGTCTACTCGGCGACTCCGGAATACTTCGGATTGTCGGCTCGCCGATTCGCGGACGCGGGAGCGAAGCTGATCGGGGGCTGCTGCGGAACGACCCCGGAGCATATCGCGGAGATCGCGAAAGCGCTGCAAGGATATTCTCCGGTCGCGCAGGCGACCGCTCCTGCATTCGTCGAGAGTCCGGCGATCGTCGTCGAAGCGGCTCCGGCGCCGGTCGAGCCGCCGCAGGACGCGGAGCCGAGCATCGTCGATCTCGTGCGCGAACGCCACACGATCATCGTCGAGCTGGACCCGCCGCGCGATCTCGACATCACGAAATTCATGGCGGGCGCCCAGGCGCTAAAAGACGCGAAGGCCGACGCTCTGACGATGGCGGACAATTCTCTGGCCGTTACCCGGATGAGCAACCTGGCTCTGGCTGCGCTGTTGAAGGAGCGCGTCGGCATTCGGCCGCTTGCGCATATCGCCTGCCGCGACCGCAACCTGATCGGCACGCAATCGCATATGATGGGCTTCGACGCGCTCGACATCGACCATGTGCTGGCGGTGACCGGCGACCCGGCCAAGTTCGGGGATTTGCCCGGTTCAAGCTCGGTTTACGATCTGACCTCATTCGAAATTATTCGTATGATCAAACAGCTTAACGAAGGAATCGCCTTCTCGGGCAAGCCGCTGAAGCAGAAAGCGAAGTTCGTCGTCGGAGCGGCGTTTAACCCGAACGTTAAGCATTTGGATAAAGCGGTGCAGCGGCTGGAGCGCAAAATATCGGCGGGAGCGGATTACATTATGACCCAGCCGGTATACGACCCGGAGCTAATCGTGCGGATCGCGGAATCGACCAAGCATTTGAGCGTCCCGATATTCCTTGGCATTTTCCCGCTGGCCAGCGGGCGCAACGCCGAATATTTGCACAACGAGGTACCGGGGATCCAGCTCTCGGATGCGGTCCGTCAGCGGATGAGCGGGCTGGAAGGAGCCGAAGGGCGCGCCGCCGGCGTCAAAATCGCCGAAGAGCTGCTGGACGTGGCGATGGAGCATTTTAACGGCATCTACCTGATGACTCCGTTCATGGCTTACGAGATGACCGTTTCCTTAACGGAATACGTTCGCGCGAGGAGCGGGAGCTTGAACCGGAAACAAGCGAATTAAGGCTTTAGTTCCTCTTGTCCCCCCCGTGGTTTTGAAGTACAATAGGCAATAATCGATAGATGTACAAAAAAGGGCATATCAGCCTTCAGTATGCGGCGGGCCGCTTCGGGCAACACTGGAAGCGACAGTCGGGCACCGGCCGCAGCTGTGTGGTAGGAATGACCGGGGGGAAAGTGCATACCATGGCGATCAAGCTGATCAATATCGGATTCGGCAATATCGTGTCCGCGAATCGGATTATTTCTATCGTGAGCCCTGAGTCGGCTCCGATCAAGAGGATTATCCAGGAGGCGCGGGACAGACACATGCTGATCGACGCGACCTACGGCCGCCGCACGCGCGCGGTCATTATTACGGACAGCGATCACGTGATTTTGTCGGCCGTTCAGCCGGAGACGGTTGCGCACCGGTTGTCTACCAAAGACGACGAACACGATGAATGAATTGGGGAACACGATGAACAGAGGAATTTTGTTTGTACTGTCCGGCCCTTCGGGCGTCGGCAAAGGGACCGTTTGCTCCGCTCTGCGCGGCAAGCTGTCCGAGCTCGTGTACTCCGTGTCGGCAACGACTCGTTCTCCCCGCGAAGGCGAGCGGGACGGGGTCAACTACTTCTTCAAGACGCATGAGCAATTCAAGCGGATGATCGAGTCGGACGCGCTTCTCGAGTATGCGGAATACGTAGGCAATTACTACGGCACTCCGCGAGACTTTGTGGAGAAGACGTTGGCCGAGGGTAAGGACATCATTTTGGAGATTGAAGTGCAGGGGGCCATCAAGGTCAGGGAGAAGTTTTCCGAGGGCGTCTTTATTTTTCTCATGCCTCCTTCGCTTAACGAGTTGAAGCAGAGAATCGTCGGCCGGGGCACAGAGTCGCAGGCGACGATCGATCATCGGCTGGCGGTGGCCGTCGAAGAGATGAACCTGCTGCACCATTACGATTATGCCGTCGTCAACGATGAGATCGATTTGGCCTGCAGCCGGATCGGCTCGATCATTACAGCGGAGCATTGCAAGCGGGAGCGTTTTCTGGGCGAGCTTTTCGAGCAGCTCGAGACGCTCAAAACCGCGGATAACGTTTAAATGAAGAGGTGAATAGCATGCTATATCCATCGATCGATGAACTCGTTAAGAAAGTCGACAGCAAATATACGCTAGTTGTAGCCGCGTCCAAGCGGGCGCGCAACCTGCGCGAAGGCGTAATGTGCAATCTCGGCGCACCGAAGTCCCACAAGCAAGTTGGCGTGGCGCTTGAGGAGATCTATCACGAAGCGATCAAAGTTGAGCACATCCATCCGGCGGTTGCGGGCGGAGAAGCGGAATAAGAGCGACACAAAATCGTATAGGAATCGAGAGGAAGGACAACCCGCGCGGTTGTTTTTTTTCTAATGTAAGTTCAAAAAATTCGGTTTTCAGTCGAGAAGATTGGATGAAGCTCAGGGACTGAGGAGCGGAGCGCAGTGAAAGCTACGTGAGCACCGGAAGAACCGGCTGAATTCAAGATTCGATGTCAAGTTTGCTTCATGGGATGCTTCGTGACCAAAATCGGATTTTTTGAACTTCCTTTTCTAGGCGGAAATGTAGGGGGAGTTAGGATGAATAAGCCGCTAGCGGGCAAAACGATACTGGTAGGCGTCACAGGGGGCATTGCCGCGTACAAGGCGGCGACACTGTGCAGTCGATTGGTCGGCCTGGGCGCATCCGTTCGCGTCATGATGACCGAAGGAGCGACCAAATTCATTACGCCGCTGACGCTGCAGACGCTGACTCGCCATCCGGTGGCGACGGACGTGTTCGACGAGCGGGATGCGGCGATCGTGCAGCATATCGATTGGGCGGATTCCGCCGATCTTGCGGTGGTCGCTCCGGCGACGGCCAACATGCTGTCCAAGCTTGCGAACGGCCTGGCGGACGACTTGTTGAGCACGACGCTGCTGGCGACGACGGCCCCGCTGCTGATTGCACCGGCGATGAACGTACATATGTGGGAGCATCCGGCGGTGATCGACAACGTGAATAAGCTAGCTTCACGAGGCGTTGTGTTTGTAGAACCGGGAACCGGTCAATTGGCGTGCGGCTATGTCGGCAAAGGCAGGCTGGCCGAGCCGGACGAGATCGTGGACGCCATCGTGGCGAAGCTGATCGGCCCTAAGCCGCTGTCCGGACAGCGGGTGCTCGTTACGGCCGGGGGGACGGTAGAACGGATCGATCCCGTGCGCTATATTACGAACGACTCCTCCGGAAAAATGGGGTTCGCCATTGCCGAGGCCGCTCGCGACCGCGGCGCGGAGGTTACGCTCGTATGCGGGAGAACGGAGGCGGCCCCTCCTAACGGGGTGAATGTCGTTCATACGGACTCGGCGCTGCGGATGCGGGACGAGGTCATGAGACGTTTGGACGGAACGGACATCGTGATCAAGGCCGCGGCGGTAGCCGACTACCGGCCCGCCAGCCGCGCAGATCAGAAAATCAAGAAATCTTCGGATTCGTTGACGCTGGAGCTCGTGCGCAATCCCGATATTTTGCAGGAGGTCGGGGAGTGGAGGGAAGCTCGCGGCAGCGGACCGTTCATCGTCGGTTTTGCTGCGGAGACTGCGGACGTGGAGAAGCATGCTTTGGACAAGCTGGCCCGCAAAAAGTGCGATCTCATTGTCGCCAACAACGTGTCCGAGGCAGGGGCAGGCTTCGGCACGGAGACGAATATCGTCAGCGTGTACGGGCGCGGCGACTTTTTTGAGCATTTGCCGCAAATGACCAAGAGGGCCGTCGCGGAGCGGCTGCTCGACATCGTTAAGGACGCGAGGAAAGGATCGGCGAATCGATGACGGTGGCCAGAGTGATTGTGGACGTTCCCAGCCGGGACACCGATCGGACGTTCGACTACGCGATTCCGGAGCGACTGCGCGAATGGGTCGAGGTAGGCAGTCGGGTGGCGGTGCCGTTCGGACCGCGCAAGCTCCAAGGGATAGTAACCGCCCTGGCCGACGACGCCGAGGTTGACCGTGGGAGGCTAAAGCCGCTCGAGGAGGTGCTCGACGCAATGCCTCCGTTATCCGCGGAACTGGTCGCCTTAGGGGAATGGATCAGCCGCAGATGGCTGTGTCCGCTCACCGTCGCGCTGCAGGCGATGCTGCCCGCCGCTCTTAAGGGGCGAGCAGAGAAATATGTGCAGCAGGCCGCGGGAGCGGTCTGGTCCGATGCGGAGATCGCCCTGAGCGGCGGTCTCTTGCTCGCTTTGCGCAAAGGCAAGCCGCTAAAGCTGGCTACGTTGCTTCAGCAGTATCCCGATCAGGGAGCGCTGCTGAAGCTGTGGCTGCGGGAAGGGCGGCTGGAGGAAAGGCAGCGCGTGGAGGACCAGGTGTCGGTCAAGACGGTGCTGACGGTGTTTCCGGTCGAGACGGAGCGCCTGCTGGAGGCGGCGGGGGCAATTCCGGCGCGAGCGGGCAAGCAGCGCGAGGTTGCGGCGTATTTAGCGGAGCATAACGAGCCTATTCCTTTGGCGAAGCTGGCGGAAACGCTGGCGACGACGTCCGGTACGATCCGTTCGCTGGAGGATCGGGGGCTGGTCGAGATCAGGCCGGTGACGGAGGATCGGGACCCCTATGCGGACAGGGATTTTCCGGTCAGTTCGCCGATGCGGCTGACGCCGAAGCAGGAAACGGCTTTGGCTCCGATTCGCGAGGCGCTTGACGCACGGGTAAGCAGGACGTTTTTGCTGCATGGCGTGACGGGAAGCGGCAAAACGGAAATTTATTTGCAGGCTATTCAGCGCTGCCTCGATTCGCGGCGCGAGGCGATCGTACTCGTGCCGGAAATTTCGCTTACCCCGCAAATGGTCGAGCGGTTTAAGAGCCGTTTTGGCGCTAGAGTGGCCGTGCTGCACAGCCGCCTCTCTCATGGGGAGCGCTACGACGAGTGGCGCAAAATCCGCGAAGGCAGGGCGCAAGTGGCCGTAGGGGCTCGATCGGCGATTTTTGCCCCTTTTGCGAGCCTCGGACTAATTGTTATTGATGAGGAGCACGAGACTTCCTATAAGCAGGAGGAAAGTCCGAAATACCACGCTCGAGACGTCGCGATCGAGCGAGCCAAGGGCCATGGCGCAGTCGTCGTGCTCGGCTCTGCGACTCCCGCTCTCGAAACCTATGAAGCGGCCGTATATGAAGGAAGAGAGACGAAGCTGGGAGAGACGGGCTATATCGCGTTGCCGGAGCGCGTAGCGAATCGGCCGCTGCCACGCGTCCATATCGTCGACATGCGCGAGGAGCTGAAGCTGGGCAATCGGGCGATGTTCAGCCGAATGCTGGCCGACGCTATCCGCAGTCGATTGGAAAAGCAGGAGCAGATGGTGCTGCTGCTGAACCGCAGAGGATACGCCACGTTCGTCATGTGCCGTTCCTGCGGCTATACGGCGGCGTGTCCGCATTGCGAAATCGCGCTGACCTATCATCGCGGCTCACAAAACCTGCGCTGCCATTACTGCGGCTACTCGGAGACAGAGCCGAAAGTTTGCCCGAGCTGCGAGAGTCCTCATATCCGCTTTTTCGGAACGGGTACGCAGAAGGTGGAAGAGGCGCTGGCCGCGACGTTCCCGGGCATCCGCGTCATTCGGATGGATGTGGACACGACGACGGAAAAAGGCTCTCACGAGCGCTGGCTGTCCGAATTCCGCGAGCGCCGCGCCGACGTGCTGCTCGGCACGCAGATGGTGGCGAAGGGGCTTGATTTTCCATACGTTACACTTGTCGGGGTGCTGGCTGCGGACGCTGCGCTGCGACTGCCGGATTTCCGCGCTTCCGAGCGCACCTTCCAATTGCTGACGCAGGTCGCCGGTCGAGCCGGACGCCACGAGCTTCCGGGCGAAGTTATCATCCAAACCTATGACCCCGAGCACGAATCGATCACATTCGCTCAAGAGCATGACTATCTCGGATTCGCGGAACGGGCGCTTGTGCTGCGCAACCAGCTTGGGTATCCTCCCTATGGCCGCTTGATCTCCGTCACCTTTTCCCACGAATCGGTTCCGATGCTGTTGTCAATCGGCCAGCAATTTGCATCCGCACTCCGTGGCAAGGCCGATTCGCTGGGCATTCGTAGGGATTTCGACTTAGGTGGCGCGGCGGCGATGGAGGTGCTTGGGCCGGTCGCTTCTCCGATTGCGAGATTGAAAGATCGCTACAGGTTTCAATGTATGGTAAAATATCGGGGAGACATGAATGCGAGCCGTCTCGTCTCGGAGACTCTCGGAGACTTGGCGGATGCGGTGAAGAAGGGTGGCGTGCAAGTCAGCGTCGACGTAGATCCGCAAATGATGCTTTGAGAGGTAGTTCAAAAAGTCCGGTTTTGATCACGAAGCCGGTGCGAAGATGCGGATTCGACGTCGAATCTTGCATTCAGCCGGGCCTTGCGGTACTCACGTAGGTTTTGCCTACGCTCCGTTCCTCAGTCCCTAGCTTCATGCAACCTTCTCGGTGCTGAAAACCGAACTTTTTGAACCTGATTGGAAGGGAAGTTCAAAAAGTCCGGTTTTGATCACGAAGCGGGTGCGAAGATGCGTATTCGACGTCGAATCTTGCATTCAGCCGGGCCTTGCGGTACTCACGTAGGTTTTGCCTACGCTCCGCTCCTCAGTCCCTAGCTTCATGCAACCTTCTCGGTGCTGAAAACCGAACTTTTTGAACCTGATTGGAAGGGAAGTTCAAAAAGTCCGGTTTTGATCACGAAGCCGGTGCGAAGATGCGGATTCGACGTCGAATCTTGCATTCAGCCGGGCCTTGCGGTACTCACGTAGGTTTTGCCTACGCTCCGTTCCTCAGTCCCAGAGCTTCATCCAACATGTTGAACTTGAATTGGAAACACAACGTCTGTAACGAAAAGGAAGGGTGCCGTTATGTCCATTCGATTAATCGTGAAACACCCCGACCCCGTGCTCCGGGAAAGAGCGCAGGAAGTGACGAAATTCAATGCCAATCTGCACAAGCTGCTGGACGACATGGCGGATACGATGTACGACGCCGACGGCGTTGGGCTCGCGGCCCCGCAGATCGGCATTTCGAAGCGCATCATCGTCGTTGACGTCGGAGACGAACACGAGCTCATCGAGATGGTGAACCCCGAGATCGTCGTCTCAGAAGGCGAACAGCTCGGTCCCGAAGGCTGCTTAAGCATTCCAGGGCTGCAGGGAGACGTTCGCCGGGCGAATCGGATCGTGATCCGAGGACTGGACCGCTACGGCAAGCCGATTGAATATGATAGCACGGAGTTTTTGTCCAGGGCGTTTCAGCATGAAGTCGATCACCTGAACGGCGTGCTGTTCATCGACTCTGCGGAATCCGTGTACGAGGCTCGCAAACCGGAAGATCAGGAGCAGGATGGAGATTAAGATGAAGATTTTGTTTATGGGGACGCCGCAATTCGCGGTGCCTTCCCTTGAGGCGCTGCTTGAGCGCGGACACGAGGTCGCGGCGGTTGTCACACAGCCGGATCGTCCTAAAGGCCGAAAAAGAGAGCTGACCCCGTCGCCGGTCAAAGTGTTCGCGACGGAACGAGGTCTGCCGGTGCTGCAGCCGGAGAAGCTGCGCTCGCCCGAGGGAGTAGCCGCGGTATCGGAAGTCGCTCCAGATGTAATCGTAACGGCTGCTTACGGACAAATTTTGCCGAAGTCGGTGCTTGCTTTGCCGCGTCTTGGATGCATCAACGTGCACGGCTCGCTGCTCCCGCGTTACCGGGGAGGAGCGCCGATCCAACGTTCGATCATCGACGGCGAGAAGGTGACGGGCGTGACGCTGATGTATATGGCGGAAGGGCTCGACACCGGAGATATGATCGCCAAAGTCGAGGTGCCGATTACGGACGAAGATACGGCTGGCACGATGTTCGAGAAGCTGAGCGAGGCGGGTTCCAAGCTGCTGCTCGAGTGGTTGCCGCGGATCGCGGACGGCACAGCCGGGCGTACGCCGCAAATCGACGAAGATTCGACCTATGCGCCGAATTTGTCGCGAGAGGACGAAAAGCTCGATTGGTCGCAGAGCTCGCGTCGGATTTTCGATCGAGTGCGAGGGCTGAACCCGATGGCCGGAGGCTTTACCTTTTTGGACGGCGAAGTGTTTAAAGTGTGGGGCTGCGCCATTCCGTCGCCGTCGGACGCCGAGTTGCGTTCCGAGTGGACTGAGTATGCTCCGGGAGCCGTACTGGAGACTGGTGCGTTCGGTATTCGCGTGCGGACTGGAGACGGTAGCATCGTACTAACGGACGTTCAGCCTGCCGGCAAAAAAGCGCTGAAAGCAGCGGAGTTCGCTAAAGGAGCCCGTCTGGCTCCCGGCAAGACGCTCGGGTAATCCCGGGCTTTTTTTGATGATTTGGCATTTGGTGGGCGTTTAACGGTCTGAGAGACCGTAAGAGACGACGTTCGTGGGAAAAATGTAGGTGTAACGGTCTACGAGACCGTAAGAGGTAGCATGTGTGGGAAAAATGTAGGTGTAACGGTCTACGAGACCGTAAGAGGTAGCATGTGTGGGGAAAATGTAGGTGTAACGGTCTACGAGACCGTAAGAGGCAGCATGCGTGGGGAAAATGTAGGTGTAACGGTCTGAGAGACCGTAAGAGGTAGCGTGCGTGGAGAAAATGTAAGTGTAACGGTCTGAGAGACCGTAAGAGGTAGCGTGCGTGGAGAAAATGTAGGTGTAACGGTCTGCGAGACCGTAAGAGGCAGCGTGCGTGGAGAAAATGTAGGTGTAACGGTCTGAGAGACCGTAAGAGGCAGCTTGCGTGGGGAAGATGTAGGTGTAACGGTCTGAGAGACCGTAAGAGGCAGCATGTGTGGGGAAAATGTAGGTGTAACGGTCTCATTTGTGTAGCGGTAAACGCAACTATTTCGACTAAAGCGTGTATTAAGAAATCAGGTAAGATGAGGATGCGAATAATGACAAAGACGATTCGAATGCCTGGAGGCAAGCCGCAGGGAGCTCGCGAGGTGGCGATGAGCGTGCTGCATAATGTGGAGACGCGGGGCGCATACAGCGGGCTTGAGCTGAATCAGGCGCTTCAGGCGGCGGGATTGTCGCGCCCTGATGCGGGGCTGGCGACCGAGCTGGTATACGGGACGATTCAACGGCTCAATACGATTGATTATGCTTTGCAGAGCCGGGTGAAGGGCTGGCCTAAGAAAATAGTGCCGTGGGTGCGCGCGTTGTTAAGAATGAGCTACTATCAGCTGCGCTGGCTGACTCGCGTGCCTGCCCATGCGGTAGTCGACGAAGCGGTCACGATCGCGAAGAAACGCGGACACGGCGGCATCGGCGGGCTCGTAAACGGCGTACTGCGCGCCGTACAGCGGGAAGGCTTCGCAGGTTCGCTGCCCCAGGGCTTGAAAACCGCGGAGCGGATCTCGCTTGAGCACAGTCATCCGCTTTGGTTGGTGGAGCGCTGGTTGGCCGAGTTCGGCGAAGCGGCGACCGAGCGGATGTGCGCCGCGAACAACGAACCGCCGCACGTCTCGGCGCGTATCAATCCGCTTAAGACGACGCGCGATGAGATTCTTGCGAAAATGGCGGAGGCTGGAATCGAGGCTGCACCTTCGCGGCTGGCTTCGGAAGGAATTGTTGCGGTGCGTTCCGGCAATCTGGTGCATACGGAGTGGTACAAGCAAGGCTGTTTTACCGTGCAGGACGAGAGCTCGATGCTTGTCGCTTCCGTCGCCGATCCGCGTCCGGGCATGAAGGTGCTCGACTGCTGCGCCGCGCCGGGAGGCAAGACGACGCATCTTGCGGAGAAGATGAAAGACGAAGGAATCGTCGTCGCCAACGACGTTCATCCTCACAAGGAGGAGCTGATCAAGCAGCAGGCCGAACGTCTTGACCTCGCCAGCGTGCGGACGATGACCGGGGATGCGCTGGAACTGGCCGACAAGCTGACGCCGGAATCGTTCGACGTCGTGCTGCTTGATGCTCCCTGCTCCGGACTCGGAGTTATTCGCCGAAAGCCGGAAATCAAATGGAACAAGACCGTTGCGGATATCGCCGCTCTGGCGGAATTGCAAGTCCGCCTGCTCGACCGGGCCCAAGCGCTGGTCAAACCGGGCGGAACGCTCGTCTACAGCACGTGCACGATCGCCTCGGAGGAGAACGGAGACGCGATTCTCCTGTTTCTGGAGCGCCATCCGGCGTTCTCTCTCGATCCCGAAGGCTGGCCTGAGGAAACGCTTAAACCTGTTCGCGAGGCGGGGCGCCTTACCGAGCCTTTCTCCGGCATGTTGCAGCTGCTTCCCGACATGTTCGGAAGCGACGGCTTTTTCATCGCGCGGCTGCGGAAGCAAAACGGATAATTTTATGATAAAATGAACGAATGGTGGTGACGAAGTTGGAGAAAGAAAACAAGCAGAAGAAAAATATAGAGCTAGAGCAGCTCAACCCGTTTATTTACGATTTCTCGTTGGAGCAAATCCAGGAATGGATCAAGGAGCAGGGGGAGCCCGCATTTCGGGCAGGGCAAGTCTTCGACTGGTTGTACGTAAAGAGAGTAAACTCTTTCGACGAAATGACGAATTTGCCGAAGCCGCTTAGAGATAAGCTGAACGCGAGCTTTCGATTCGTGACGCTGACGGAGATCGCCAAGTTCGAGTCCAAGGACGGCACGGTCAAGTTCCTGTTCGGACTGCAGGATAATCATGCGATTGAAACGGTAATTATGCGGCATAACTATGGCAACAGCGTTTGCGTAACGACGCAGGTCGGCTGCCGAATCGGCTGCACGTTCTGCGCTTCGACGCTGGGCGGTCTGAAGCGGAGCCTGACGGCGGGAGAAATTATCGCTCAAGTCGTTAAGGCCCAGCAAATTCTCGATCCTCTGAACGAGAGGGTGTCGAGCATCGTTATTATGGGGATCGGCGAACCGTTCGAAAATTACGACGCGACGATGAGCTTCCTGAGAACGATGATTCATCCGAAAGGGCTTAACATCGGAGCCAGACATATTACGGTGTCGACGAGCGGCATCGTGCCGAACATGATTCGGTTCGCGGACGAGAATACACAGATCAATCTGGCGATTTCCATCCATGCTCCGAACGATGCGCTGCGCTCCAAGCTGATGCCGGTTAACCGCAGATATCCGTTCGCGGACGTTATCGATGCCTGCAAATATTATATTGAGAAAACAGGCCGAAGAATTACGTTCGAATACGCGCTGATCGGCGGAATGAACGATCGGCCGGAGCATGCCGAGGAGCTCGGAGAAGTGCTGAAGGATATGCTGTGCCACGTCAACCTGATTCCCGTCAACTACGTGCCGGAACGAAACTATGTCAGAACGCCGAGAGACGATATTTTCGAGTTTCAGCGAGTGCTGCAGAAGAACAACGTAAACGTAACGATCCGCAGGGAGCAGGGCCACGATATTGCGGCGGCGTGCGGTCAACTGCGGGCGAAGCACATGGAAACGACGACGGGGTGATGCGGGAATGTTAACGGTATTGCGAAGCCATGTCGGCAAAGTCCGGCAAGTCAATGAAGACCAGGCCTGGAGCGGCGCGCTTGCGGACGGATGGACCGCGGCGATCGTCGCCGACGGAATGGGCGGCCATCGCGCGGGCGACGTGGCCAGCTCGCTCGCCGTGGACAGCCTTGTGCAGTCGCTGCAGGCGTGGGGGCATACGACGTCGGTCGCCGACGCCGCAACTAAACTTAGCGGGATTGTGAAGCAGGCCAACAAAGTC
Source organism: Cohnella sp. LGH (assembly GCF_017671885.1). NCBI lineage: Bacteria > Bacillati > Bacillota > Bacilli > Caryophanales > Paenibacillaceae > Cohnella > Cohnella sp. LGH. The sequence goes on along the minus strand of NZ_CP072117.1, from coordinate 3,964,839 downwards.
GTGTTCGACACAGCTTCGCTCAACGATCGATATCACAACATGGGTACGACCGTCGTCATGGCGCTCATTCGGGAAGATGCCGCTTTGCTCGGACATATCGGCGACAGCCGCGCTTATCGTCTGCGCGGCGGCCAGCTTGAATTGCTGACGGAAGACCATACGCTGGTCAACGAGTTGACCAAATCCGGTCAACTGACTCCGCAGGAGGCCGCTCACCATCCGCGCCGCAACGTGCTGACGAGAGCGCTTGGCACAGACCGGGAGGTAGATGCGGACGTACAACTGATCGACTGGCAAAACGGAGACGTTATGCTGCTCTGCAGCGACGGCTTGAGCGGACTGGTGGAGGATTCGGAGGTACAGGCCGCGCTGGAGCGTCCGGGAACGGGTTTGGAGCAGCGGGCCGATGAATTGATCGAGCTGGCCTTGGCGGCAGGCGGAGACGATAATATTACGGTTGTGCTTGTCGCGGACGACGGACGGGCATACGCGGCGGGAGGAGATACGGCATGATCGGACATACGCTAGGCGGCCGTTACGAACTGCTGGCTCGAGTCGGCGGCGGCGGGATGGCTCTCGTCTATAAAGCTCGCGATCTGCTGCTCAACCGCTTCGTGGCGGTCAAGGTGCTGCGACAGCAATTTACCCACGACGACGATTTCGTGAAGAGATTCCGGCGCGAGGCGCAAGCTGCCGCATCGCTGTCCCATCCGAACATCGTCAGCATTTACGATGTCGGACAAGTCGACGATACGCATTATATCGTGATGGAGTTCATCGACGGAGCCAATCTGAACGAAATTATTCGCGAGAGGGCTCCCCTGCAAGCCGACGAGGCGGTTAGAATCGCCATGCAAATTTGCGACGCTTTGGAGCACGCCCATCATAATCAAATCATTCATCGCGATATTAAACCTCACAATATCCTGATCGGAAACAACGGACGCGTCAAGGTGACGGACTTCGGCATCGCCAGAGCCGTTACTTCCTCGACGATTACGCAGACGGGGTCCGTTATCGGCTCCGTGCACTATTTCTCCCCGGAGCATGCCAAAGGCGTTGCGACCGGGGAGAAGTCGGACCTTTACTCGCTGGGCATCGTGCTGTACCAGATGATGACCGGAAGACTTCCGTTTTTGGGCGAAAGTCCGATCAGCGTCGCGCTGAAGCATTTGCAGGAACCGTTCGAGCAGCCGCGCCTGGTGAACCCGCACATTCCGCAAAGCGTGGAAAACATTATTTTGCGGGCGATGCGCAAAAATCCTCAGGAACGCTACAATTCCGCCAAAGAAATGCAGCGGGATCTGGAGACGTGTCTGCAGCCGCAGCGACTGAACGAGCCGGCGCGGATGTACGAGAGCGACGACGAGGACGAGCAGGACAAGACGAAGGTCGTCCCGGCGATCCGGTCGGACATGCGCAATACGATCGAAGCTCCGGCGGTCAAACCATCCGAGGAGCGCTGGAACGATGACGATACGGGCGAGCGCAAGCGCAAATGGGTGCTGCCGACCGTTCTGGGCGTCATCGCTGTTGTGCTGATCGGCGTGCTGATCTGGGCGGTCTCTCTGCTCAAGGATGTCACCAACGAAGACGTCCCGGTTCCGAACGTCATAGGCGACGAAGAGCAGAAGGCGATCGAGAAATTGACAGAGGCCGGGTTCCAGATCGTGGATCCGACGATTTATAAGGAAGTCGAGGACGAGAAGGATGACGGCATCGTCATCGATCAGTCGAAGAAGGATATCGTAGCCAAGGAGGGCTCTCCGATCCAGCTCACGGTAGGCAAGGCGAAGGAGCTTCCGCCGATGCCGGCGCTTACCGGACTGCAGTACGATGCGGCGGTTACGCAGCTTCAGGCGATGGGCGTTAATCCGAACAATATTATTCCAAGCGAAAAGTATAACGAGAGCGAGCCTGGCACTGTACTCGACCAGATTCCTCCGGCCGAAGCCAAGTTCGATCCGACCTCGGCAATGACGAAGATTACGCTGGTCATCAGCAAAGGCGAGGAATCGTTCCCGATGCTTGAATTGATCGGTAAAACCGAAGCCGAGGCCAAAGCGATGATTGAACGGCAGGACTTGGTGCTGCAGGAAGTCTTCCGCGAACCCAGCTACAGCACGCCGAAGGGTGAAGTATTTAAGCAGTTCCCTGCCAATAAGGACGAAATGGTGACTCCGAAAACCAAAGTTCAGATCTGGGTGAGCAGCGGATATCCGGCGGACGCTTTGGAGAAGCGGCTTTCTGTAACCGTGTCTCCTGCTGTGGAAGGGCAGCCGAGCGACATCAAGATTATGTATTCCGACGCAACCGGAGACAATATCGAGAATGTGTCGAAGCGGATCAGCTCGACGACTTCGTTCCCGGTTAAGCTGATTTTGTCTCCGGATAAGACAGGGTTGATCACGATTATGCGCGACGGCGTATTTTTGAAATCCGAGCCGGTCTATTACGACGATAGAGATATTCCGGCATCCGTAACGCCGGAGGAGCCCGGTTCGGGAAGCTCGGACCCGAGCGAATCGCCGGTAGAGACTACCGGAGAAGACGCCACGGACAATCCGGAGGAAGGGGAAGGCGGCGTCTCGCCATAAGGCGAGGCTCGACTTCTCCTTCCGGAACTCGCAAAGGAGCTGTGACTGAGTGCCTGAAGGCATTATCGTTAAAGCATTAAGCGGCTATTATTACGTCCAGGACGAGAACGGCGGAGAACCGGTGCAGTGTCGCGGTCGGGGCATCTTCAAGAAGCGGGGCGAGTCCCCGCTCGTTGGGGATCGCGTCGCATACAGCGAGACGGACAACGGGGAGGGAACGGTCGAAGCAATTCATTCGCGCTCCTCGCAGCTTGTAAGGCCGCCGGTCGCCAACGCCGATCTGGCCGTGCTCGTCTTTTCCGTAGTCAGACCGGAGCTGAACCTGGGTCTGCTCGACAAGTTTCTCGTGCATATCGAGCATGTCGGCCTCGACGCGCTGATCGTCTTCACGAAGCTGGACCGGATTCCGGACGGGGAGGAGGGCGAGCGGATTCTTCGCGATGTGGCGGAGGCTGAAGCGCTGTACTCCTCGATCGGTTATCAGGTGTTGAAGACGAGCGCTCATCGGGGCGAAGGCCTTGACGAACTGAGAGCGGCCTTGGCCGGACATATCAACGTGCTTGCGGGTCAATCCGGCGTCGGCAAGTCGTCGCTCGTCAACGCGCTAGTTCCGGGGCTTCGGCTTGAGACGAACGAGATTAGCGACAAGCTGGGGCGCGGCAAGCATACGACGCGGCATGTGGAGCTGATTTTGCTTGCAGGAGGCGGTTATATGGCCGATACTCCCGGCTTCAGCCAATTGGATTTCAACGAGCTCGGCATCGACGAGATCGGAACCTGCTTCCGTGAGTTTGCAGAAAGGTCGTCCTCCTGCAAATTCCGGGGCTGCACGCATACGCACGAGCCGCAATGCGCGGTGCTGGAGGCGAAGGAACAGGGCTTGATCGCAGTTAGCCGATACGACAATTACGTCGCTTTTATGACGGAGTGGAAAGAAAACAAGCGGAGGTACTGACATGACGATTATCGCGCCGTCCATTCTCGCTTCGGATTTCTCCAAGCTAGGCGACGAAATTCGCAGCATTGAAGCTGCCGGAGCGGATTGGGTACATATTGACATTATGGATGGACATTTCGTGCCGAACTTGACGTTCGGACCGCCGATTGTGGAGATGATTCGACCGGTCACGAAAATGTTTTTCGACGTGCATTTGATGGTGGAAAACCCGCAATCGCTATTTCCCGCATTGGCCAAAGCCGGCGCGGAGCGAGTAACGGTGCATCCCGAAGCCTGCGTTCATCTGCACCGCACTTTGACGGAGGCGAAGGAGCTGGGCATGAAGGCGGGGGTCGCCTTAAATCCGCACACGCCATTATCGGTGCTGGAATATATGCTTGACGAGATCGATCTCATTCTTATTATGACCATCAATCCCGGATTCGGGGGGCAAAGCTTCCTGCCTGCCATGCTGCCTAAGCTGCGCGATCTGCGAGCTATGCTTGAACGCCATGGCAAAAGCGATATTTACGTTCAGGTGGACGGAGGCATCAATGCCGACACCGCGAAGCTTGTCAAGGAAGCCGGAGCGAATTCTCTGGTGGCGGGCACGTATATATTCGGACATCCGGACCGGGCGGCGGCGATCGCTTCTCTGCGCTGACAATTGTCTGGAATAGGACAAAGCTTCCTCCGCATACATTGGAATCAGTAGCGCGCTTCGGCGAGAACAGAAGCTTGCGAGGGTTCAGCCTGCGGAGGAGGGATGGGACGATGAAGTTTTACACCATCAAGCTGCCGAAATTTTTAGGTGGCTTCGTCAAAGCGATTCTCAATACTTTTCACAAAAATTGACGCCTTGTAGTAGGCAAGCATAAAAAAAAGAAAACCGTCAGACGAATCTGACGGTTTTTTTCCTCATGGCTGAATCAGTCTGACTTACACGCGGGTTACCGCTCCGGACTTCAGAGCTTTGGCGCTAACGAATACGCGCTTAGGCTTACCGTTCACCAGAATACGCACTTTTTGCACGTTAACCCCCCACGTACGGCGGGAAGTGTTGTTCGCGTGAGACTTGTGGTTGCCCGAACCTGGCTTTTTCCCTGTAATATAGCATTTACGAGCCATTAAAATACACCTCCTTGCCACGTCCATACAAATACTTCACTATATTAGCATAGCGCGTATCCGGATGCAACGAGAAAAGCGCTTATTTCAAGCTTTTGCGGCGTAATCGCGAGAAATGGCAACAGAACGGCTTCATTCTCCCGTTTTTTTATAGTACAATGAGGTATAGTCCATAATAAGCCGTAAAGGAGTGAATTTCCATGCCTCTGCAACTCGCATCGGAGAACGGAAAAATTGATGTGGCGGATCAAGTGATCGCCGTGGTCGCCGGTTCGGCGGCATTGGATTGTTATGGACTGGTCGGCATGGCGTCCCGCAAAGGTTTGAAGGACGGGATCGCGGAGCTGCTCGGGCGGGAAAATCTGTCGCGCGGCGTGGAAGTGCGTCACGAAGGCGAGCAGGTTCACCTGGATTTGTATGTGATCGTTAGCTATGGAACGAAAATTTCCGAGGTCGCCCACAACATCCAGTCCAAAGTGAAATACGTGCTGGAAGAAGTCGTTGGCCTGCGGGTCGATCAGGTGAACGTCAACGTTCAAGGAGTGCGAGTACTGAAGTAGCTTATTTTTAAGGGGCGTTCAAAAAGTTCATCGCGCATTTCGGTCGCGAAAATCGAACTTTTTGAACTCTCATTTAGGGAAGGGGATTTCATCATTGAGTAAGCGCTTCTTGAACGGAAGTGAATGGGCGGCCATGATCTTGCTCGGTGCGGAGCGATTGTCCCGCAACGAGGAGCGCGTCAACGCCCTTAACGTATTTCCCGTGCCGGATGGCGATACGGGTACGAATATGAATTTAACGATGTCGGCCGGAGTGGCCGAATTGAAAAATAAGCCGTCAGACGAAGCGGGCAAAGCTGCGGAAGTATTGTCCAAAGGACTTCTGATGGGAGCGCGGGGCAATTCGGGCGTCATTCTGTCGCAATTGTTCCGCGGTTTTGCGCGCGCAATTTCGGGCCAACGCGAGCTTACGGCGCCTCTGTTCGCAAGCGCGTTGCAACAGGGAGTTGATACCGCTTACAAGGCGGTAGTCAAGCCGGTGGAAGGGACGATTCTTACGGTTGCGCGGGAAGCGGCCAAGCACGGCTTGTCCGTGGCAAGGAGAACGGCGGACTTGACCGAGCTTATGCGCGAGGTGCACGCCAAAGCGCTTGAGACGCTGGCGCGTACGCAGGACATGCTGCCGGTGCTGAAGCAGGTCGGCGTCGTCGATTCCGGCGGACAGGGACTTGTGTACATTTACGAGGGCTTTGTCGATTACTTAAGCGGCAGCGTACAGGACGGAGAAGCAACGGCAGCGAGTTCGCTCGGCATGCGTTCTGCTCCGGTCGTCCCTGCTGCGACCGCGCCGGAGCGCAGACCGATCTCTTCGGGATCGTCCGCGCAAGCGAAAATTACGACCGAAAGCATCGCGTTCCCTTACGATATGGAGTTTTTTATTCAGCGCTTCACGACGTCGGCTCCATTTCCGGAACGTACTTTCCGACAGGCGCTTGAGCGGGACGGCGACTCGATTATTCTGATCGAGGACGACGATATCGTGAAGGTGCACGTTCATTCGCGGCGTCCGGGCGACGTGCTGAATCTGGCGCTTACCTACGGCGCAATTACGCAGATTCACATTTTAAACATGCAGGAGCAGCATCGCGAGCTGCTGGCCCAGAAGCATGACGAGCCGGCCGCTTCCTCGCAGGAGACGCCGAAGGTCGACTACGCGCTTCCGGGCGTCGTGGATTTGCCTGCCGTCACTGCTTCTCCGGAGAGCGAGCCGAATCCGGACGTCTACGAATTGGCTTCTTACGGAGTTGTAGCAGTCAGCGTCGGCGACGGCAACGCGGAGCTGTTCCGCAGTCTCGGCGTCGACATCGTGTTGTCCGGCGGCCAAAGCATGAACCCAAGCACGGAAGATTTGCTCGGCGCCATCGCTTCGTTGTCTGCGCACCACATCATCGTGCTGCCGAACAATCCGAACATCGTGATGGCGGCCAGGCAGGCGGCCGAGCTGGCGGAGCGTCCGGTAACCGTGCTTCCGACGCGCACGCTGCCGCAAGGCATGGCGGCGATGCTGGCGTTCCAGGAGAGCGAGCCGGAGCAGACGAACATCGATCGAATGACAAAGGCGTTCGAGCGCGTCGTTACCGGATCGGTCACGAAGGCGGTCAGAGATACCGAGATGGACGGCGTGCAAATTAAAGAAGGCCATTACATCGGGATTCAGGACAAGAAGATCGTCGTATCGAACGAAAGCTTGCTTGAGGCGGTCAAGGGGCTGCTTGGCGCTTTGCTGGAGACGGGCGAGGAGATTCTGACCGTGCTGACTGGGGAGGGGGCCAACGCCGAGCAGACCGAGGAGCTTGGCCGCTGGCTCGGCGAGACGTATCCGAATGCAGAGGTTGAGATTCATGAAGGCGGCCAGCCGCTGTACCCGTATCTGTTGGCGGTCGAACCGTAAAATTCATGTAGGGTTGGAGGAGACGAGCTATGGCATCGGTTGTTCTGGTTACGGACAGCACGGCGGACATTCCGCGTGCGACAAGAGAGAGGCTTGGCATCGAGATGGTGCCTCTGAAGGTCAACTTCGGTGAAGAAAGCTACCTGGACAACATTGAGCTTCAGCCAGCCGAATTTTATAAAAAGCTGGCGGGCTTTGGCAAGCTTGCGACTTCCTCGCAGCCATCGCCGGCTGATTTTCACGAGGTGTACCAAAGGCTGACCGATGCGGGTCATGAGGTCATTTCCATCCAGCTCTCCAGCGCGATGAGCGGCACGTACCAGTCGGCGACGATCGCCAAGTCGATGCTGGACGATGATTCCGCCGTGACGATCGTCGATTCGAAATCCGCTTCGTTCGGCTACGGTCATATTGTCGTCAGAGCCGCCGAGCTGGCGCAAGCGGGAGCGAGCAAAGCCGACATTCTCTCCGAGGTCGAGCGGATGCGCTCGGAGCTTCGTCTCTATTTTCTCGTGGATACGCTTGAGTATTTGCAGAAAGGCGGCCGTATCGGGAAAGCGTCGGCTGTGCTCGGCTCCTTATTGAACATTAAGCCGATTCTGTCTATCGACAAGGAAGGCGTCGTCTATCCGTTCGATAAGGCGAGAGGACAGAAGCGAGCGATGGCGCGAATTGCCGAAGTGCTGGAATCCGATCTGAAAACCAGGCCGTTGAGCTTGGTCGTAGCCACCACTCCAGGGTATACAGACGGTGCGGAGGAAATGGCCGAGCTGCTCAAAAGCAAACTTAATGTGAAGGAATACGCAGAGACGGAGATCGGGCCGGTCATCGGCGCGCATGCGGGACCGGGCACGATCGGGATATTCATTTTTCCGCTGGATTCCTGAATTCTGGCAAGTCGATAAAGAGGTTGGTCTTATGTCGATATCTTTATTCCAAATCCCTCTGACGAAACTTCAAGGCGTGGGCCCCCGGAAAGCCGGTGAGCTCCACGCCTTGGGCATTTCCAGCGTCGGAGATCTGATTGAATATTATCCGTTCCGGTACGAGGATTATCGGATTCGCGATCTGCGCGAGGTCAAGGACGGCGAACGAATTACGATTCAGGGAAAAATCGCTTCTATGCCTTCCCTACAAAGGTTTGGAGGCAAGTCGCGTCTCATCTGCCGCGTTATGGTTGACGCCACGCTTGTGACTGCCGTCTGGTTCAATCGGGGCTTCCTGAAGGAACAGCTTGCGCTCGAACGGGAGATTACACTGACCGGTAAGTGGGACCAGCGTCGTCGTCAATTAACGGTGGCGGATTCCGAGTTTCCGGATCGCGGCGGCGCCAAGACGGGTACTCTGCAGCCGGTCTATTCCGTCGGCGGCGATATGACGCAAGCCGCGATGCGGGGACTGATCGAGAAGGCTCTGATCCAGTTCGGGGATTACATTCCGGAGATTTTGCCCACTGAGCTGACGGACAAGCACGGGCTGATGGCTCGCAAGGACGCAATCGCAGGCATTCACAGACCGGAGAATACGAGGGACGGACAGGAAGCCAGGCGCCGGATGGTATACGAGGAGCTGTTCCTGTTCCAATTAAAGCTGCAAGCCTATCGCGCCATGCATGCGAGAAAATCGGACGGACTCGTTCACACCGTCGACAACGACGAAATTCGCACATTTGTTGGGGCACTGCCCTTCGAGCTGACCGGCTCGCAGAAGCAGGTCATCAACGAGATATTGCACGATATGAAACAGCCTTACGTGATGAATCGGCTGCTGCAAGGAGATGTAGGCTCGGGCAAAACGGTCGTGGCGGCGGTGGCGCTGTATGCAACCGTGCGTGCCGGGCATCAGGGGGCGCTGATGGTGCCGACGGAAATCTTGGCCGAGCAGCATGCCCGCTCGCTAGGCAAAATGTTCGAATCTTACGGCATACAGGTCGGCTTGCTCACCGGTAGTGTTACCGAGCGCAAACGGCGGGATTTGATTGCTTCGCTGCAAATGGGGCTGCTTGATATCGTCGTCGGCACCCATGCGCTAATTCAAGAGGATGTGTTCTTCCGCAGCCTCGGTCTCGTCGTCACCGACGAGCAGCATCGGTTCGGCGTTAACCAGCGCAGCATTTTGCGGCGCAAAGGGATGAACCCCGACGTGCTGACGATGACCGCGACGCCGATTCCGCGGACGCTGGCGATTACGGTGTTCGGCGATATGGACGTTTCGACCCTGCGAGAGCGTCCAAAGGGCCGCAAGTCGATCAAGACGTATTCGGTGAAGCATGAGCTGATGGACAGGGTGCTTGGCTTTATTCGTAAAGAGACATCCGCAGGCAGGCAGACGTTCTTTATATGCCCACTAATCGAAGAGTCGGAGAAGCTGGACGTTCAAAATGCGATCGATCTGCATATTCAGCTCTCCCAGGCTTTGCCCGAGCTGACGATCGGATTGCTGCACGGACGGATGACCGCGACGGAGAAGGAAGAGACGATGGCGGAGTTCGCTGCGGGGAAGACGCATGTACTCGTCTCCACAACGGTAATCGAGGTCGGAGTGGACGTGCCCAACGCCACGCTAATGATCGTAATGGACGCCGACCGGTTCGGGCTATCCCAGCTTCACCAGCTTAGAGGCAGGGTAGGCCGGGGAGAGCATCAGTCCTACTGCATTCTGATTGCCGATCCAAAGTCGGAAAACGGCCAGGAGAGAATGAGGGCGATGACGGAGACGGACGACGGCTTCGAAATTTCCCGTAGGGATTTGGAAATTCGCGGTCCGGGAGAATTTTTCGGAACGAAGCAAAGCGGGATGCCCGAATTCCGTCTGGCTAACCTGCTTAACGATTTCGAGGTGCTGGAGCAGGCCAGGGACGACGCGGCCGCTCTCACGTCCTCCGAGGCGTTCTGGTCCTCGCCCGGATACGGATCGCTTAGAGACTATTTGGCGCGCGAATCGCAGCATCGGGACGAGCCCCTGGACTAGGGGGAGTCATCGTGCGTTCGCCTGCGGCATAAGATGTACCGAGCAGCCGCAGGAAGGAGCGTGACCCTCGTTGACCCCGGGTTATCAGAAGTTTGGCATTAAAACGGAATTCGTCGAGCGAGTGAAGCTGAAGATGAAAAATCCCGCCATTAAGGAAAAGATCAAAGGGCATTTGGAAGGCGCGACGAAATACGATCTTCAGGACCGTCCCAAAGTGCGCAGATGGGTAAAGACGTTCGCTAAAATTTTGAATGAGCCGCTTACCGAGACGCAGGAGGATCAACTCGTCAACTTCATCATCTCCCAGAAAATCGATCCCAACAACATGCTTCATTTGCTTAAGCTGTATACGATGTTCAGATAACGCAAAGACGAAGGGGCCGTCTCTCCAGCCGCCAAGTTGTCTCTATCTACAGGGACAACGCGGCCGGAGGGGCTGCCTCTTGTCGTATCAAAATATACAACTGCCCCGTGAGGTCTGTCCAAGCATCCTTTCGGTTTGGACATACACTATACCAACTTCACAATGAAGGAGGTTGACACAATGGGTAGATTTTTAGATCTGCGCAGTTCGATGAACTCTGGGGTATCCGGCGCGCCGGGCGTAGCGATTACAGCCACTCCCGCCTTGTTCGGCGTCATCGGCTTGCAGACGGACAACGTCACGAACAAAGTCATCACGCTTACGGGGATGGTAGGCGTCAGCTCTCTGCTTCTCGGCTCTACCTTCGCTATTCAAATCTGTCGCGGCACGACGGTGTACAATCCGGCCAACGTCATTTACACGCTGGTTCAAAATGTGCGGCTTTCCGCATTCTCCGATACGTACGCCTTCACCGCCCAGGATTTGCTCGCTCCGGCTGCCGCCGAGACGATCTATTCCTCGTTTATTTTCGGCGGAAGCTTGCTCGGCTTGCTGTTCACCGGCGAACGAGTCGGGCCGGAAGTATTCTGGGGCATTGCCTCCCAAGGCGCTCCGGGCTAATCGAGTTATCCATTTAGAGGGAACTATCCTCCGGCCATCCAGGATGGCCCGGAGGATAGTCCCTTTATTTTTTTGATGCGGTTGTACCTCCACCACCTGTCCAAGCGGAGAAGGCGAACGCGACATAAAATGGGACAGAGGTCGGATGAGGAGGGATAAGGTGGTTACTATCAGTTTGTGCATGATCGTGCGCAACGAAGAGGAAGTGTTGGCACGTTGTCTGGATTCCGTACACGATCTCGTCGACGAGATCGTTATCGTGGATACCGGCTCGACGGATCAAACGAAGGAGATCGCCGGTCGGTATACGGATCGTATTTTCGATTATGAATGGACCGACCATTTTGCCGACGCACGGAACTATTCTTTCTCCTTCGCAACTAAAGACTACGTGATGTGGTTGGATGCGGACGATTATTTTCGCGATAAGGACCGGGAGAAGCTCAAGAAACTGAAGGAGGAGCTTGATCAAGAGGTCGACTCCGTCGTTATGGAGTACCACTTGGCGTTCGACGATTGCGGCAATCCGTTGGCGATGTCGCGCCGCAACCGAATCGTAAAGCGAAGCAGGCAGTTTCGCTGGCATAATCCGATTCATGAATATTTGTTTGTCGAAGGCAACTGTTATTTGACCGACATTGCCGTCTCGCATGGCAGGGTGCACGAGAATACGGGGAGAAACTTGCGCATTCTCGAGCAGATTGCTCAGCGGGAAGGAGAAGTGACGGGCCGGGACGTTTTTTATTACGCCAACGAGCTTTCCGATGCGGGACGTTTTGCCGAAGCAGCGGAGCAGTATCGGCGATTTCTTGCCGAGCCTGTCGACTACTTTGAGGATAATCTGACCGCGTGCGCGCGTCTGTCCGCCTGTTATCATCAATTGGGCTTGTTCGATCTGAAGCTGACGGCGCTGCTGCAGTCGATGGTTTACGAGCTTCCACGCGCGGACTTCTGCTGCTCGATTGGCCAATGTTTCCTGGAAAGAGATGATTTTGCCAAGGCGATCTATTGGTTTAAGCTGGCGCTCACCCAAGACCGTCCGCCGGATCATCATTTCGGCGTGCTTCATCTTATCAGTTGGACATGGCTTCCCCATCTTCAGCTGTGCATTTGTTACGGAATGACCGGAGAGCTGGAGCTGGCCTACGAACACAACGAGAAGGCGCTGTCCTACCTGCCCAACGATGCGAACCTGCTGCAAAACAAAGCCAAAATCGAGCAGGCGCTCGGCATCGGAGGAGCTGAGACGCCATGACGACCAGCATTATTATGGTGACCTTCAACCAGTTGGCGATGACGAAGCGCGCGATTGCGAGCATTCGCAAGCATACGCCCGCTTCGGCTTACGAGCTGATCGTCGTCGATAACGCGTCCGCCGACGGCACGCCTGACTGGCTGGCGGAGCAGCCGGACGTGAAGCTGCTGCGCCAAGCGAAAAATGTTGGATTTCCGGCGGGGTGCAATATTGGAGCAGCAAGCGCGAAGGGCGACTACTTGCTGCTGCTGAACAACGATACGGTCGTTACTCCCCGCTGGCTGGAGCAGCTTACGCTGGCGATCGAGAGCGATGAGCGGGTAGGGGCGGTTGGCCCGATGACGAACTACGCCGGTTACGGACAGATGATCGAGACGTCCTACCGAACGTTGGATGAGATGCAGCGCTTTGCTGAGACGTATAACGTTTCCTCCGCCGAGCGTTGGGAAGAGAGGATGAAGCTGATCGGCTTCTGCCTCATGATTAAGCGTTCGGCATGGGAAGCGGCCGGACCGTTGGACGAGAGCTACGGAATCGGCAACTACGAAGACGACGACTGGTGCATGAGCGCAAGATTGGCCGGTTTTCGGCTGCTGCTCTGCCGTGACACGTTTATTCATCATGAAGGAAGCGTGTCCTTCAAGCATGTCAAAGAAACATACCGCAAAGCCATGCTCGACAATGAGCAAACGTTTATGCGCAAATGGGGCTTCCATCCGCATATTTCCGTAAATGCGCGAAACGACCTGCTGCGGCCGCTGCGCGCGCTGAAGCCCGGAATGAGCGTACTAGAAATCGGCTGCGGCTGCGGAGCGACGCTGCTCGAACTGCGCAATCGCTATGGCAACGTGCGGCTGTTCGGCTTCGAAAGCGAAGCCTCCGCAGCGAAGGTCGCCGGGCTCGTTGCCGAAAAGGTGTGGATAAGGAGCGAGGAGATCGAAGCTCCTTCAGGGACGAAGGGCTTCGATGCGGTCGTGCTGAACGACATTCTGTCGGAGCCAGCGAAACTTGACGTCCTGCGGCACATCCACGGCTTGCTGCGGCCCGGCGGCATCGTCGCGACGAGCGCGCCGAATCGGCTGTTTGTCGATTACGCCAAAGCTTATTTAAGGCCGTTTAATCCCCTTCCTCACGATGCGATGCTGTCCAAGGCGGAGTTCGAACGAAGGCTGCGTCAAGCCGGGTTCGAGGACATTGCGCTTGAATCGATTGCCGCGGAGGATGCGGCGAAGCGGGACATTGACGCGTTATGCCTGCTGGCGGGCGATGCGGGACGGGACGACTATGCGACCGTCTACTACGTAGCCAGCGCAGTTAAAGGCAGCGGAATTGCGCGGACAACGTCAACGGGAAGCGGCCCGTCCGGCGAGCGGGACGGAAAGGTCGGACAGCCGGACGTTGCCGGCGTTAAGCCGTCCGGCGTGTTTGCGCCTGCCGCGCAAACGCCTGCGACAGAGACTGCGACTCATTCGAAGGAAGCGACGGTGAACGATTTGAGCTATTTGCCTAAGGCGCAAGAAGACGTCCCGTTTACGGGGGAGAGATTAGTTTTGAGTTCAGCGGTTGCAGGATCTCATCCTGACGTGCTGGCGGAGCATGTGTACCGCTACCGGCTGGCCCGCGCTTATTGCGGCGGCAAGCAAGTGCTGGATGCCGCGTGCGGAGCCGGCTACGGCGCGAGGATACTGAAGGATGGCGGAGCGGTCGGCGTCACCGGCGTCGACATCGATCCGGCGACGGTGATGCTGGCCGGCAGAGATTACGGAGGGGACGGCGTAAGCTTCCAGCAGGGCAATGTGCTGCAGCTGGCCTTCACCGACGCTTCTTTCGACGTTGTCGTCTCGTTCGAGACGATCGAGCATATTCCCGACGGCGCCGCGTGGCTTAGAGAAGCCGCGAGAGTGCTGCGACCGGGCGGACGGCTGATCATTTCGACGCCGAACCGCGAGGTGACGAATCCGGACCGGCTGTTCGGTCAGCAGGTGCGCAATCCGTATCACTGCTTCGAATACAGCATAGCCGAGTTTATCGGCGAGCTATCGGTGCTCTACGACATCGAAGGCATGTTCGGACAAACGTTCGTCGGCCCCCACGGCCACGTCGCTCCAGAATGGTCGGACATTGCCGAAGCGGTGGGAGGAGACACGGCGATGGCGGGCTTTAATCCGGACATTATCCGGTATTACGCTCCGGCGTCCTTAAGCCGAGTGAAAAATGCAAGACCGGCATACATGATCGCGGTTTGCCGCAAAAGATGAGCGAAGGGAGGAATGGCCGGATGCCAGAACGCAAACGCCCGATGGCGGCGATCGATCGCCATCATTCCCGGCAGGATCGGACGGCGCACCGCTTGGCGGAGCGCGCTTTCCGATCGTCGCAGACGACGCTGATCAACAAGCTCGAAGCGTTTCCTCGTTTTGCGACGAAGCGGAGCGTGGCTCGCTTCCTGGCACGATACGAAATTTACCGCGAGCTGCTCCACATAAACGGCAGCATTGTGGAGTGCGGCGTGTTCAACGGAGCGGGATTTTTCTCCTGGGCGCAATTCGCCAATATTTTCGAGCCTTCCAACCACACGCGTAAAATTATCGGCTTCGACACGTTTGAAGGCTTCCCGTCGCTGGCAGAGCAGGATGAGGACGAAGAGCGCACCTTTGTCGCGGGTGACATGAGGGGAGATACGGCGGAGCAGATTCGCCGGTCGATCGCCAAGTACGATGCGGAGAGGCATCTGGCGCACATTCCGAACGCGGAAATCGTGCAGGGAGACTTTATGGAGACGGCGGAGGCGTATTTGCAGTCGCATCCTCATCTGTTGGTGGCGCTGCTGTATTTGGACTTTGACCTGTACGAACCGACGCGCAAGGCGTTGGAGCTGTTTGTTCCCCGGATGCCGAAGGGCGCGATTGTCTGCTTCGACGAATTGAATTGCGCAGCTTTCCCGGGGGAGACTGCGGCTTTGCTGGAGATGCTGCCGATTCGCGCAACAGAGCTGCGCAGATTTCCGTTCGATCCGTGGATTTCGTACTGTCGGCTGTAAGGAGGGATCATCTTGGATAACGGACATCGGCCTGCGAATTTGTATTCGCTTGGCGAAGGGGCAAGGCTGGACGCTTCGGGGATGATCTACGGGGCCGAGGAAATTGCGATCGGACGAGAGGCGATGATCAGCTCGGGGTACCGGCTGATCGTCACCTCGACGGTCAGCGGTATTCGGCCCAAGCTGATTATCGGGGACGGCGTGCAGGCGGATATCGGGCTTAACGTTACGGCGGAGCATCACGTCGAGCTGGAGAGCTCGGTCTGGTGCGGGCCCTATGTCGTACTGTCGGATGCGGAGGCGGAATTCCGGAAGACGGGTTTGCCCGTCTATAAGCAGGGGATTCGCGAATCGGGAGGCTTTTCTAAAAAGCTGATCGTCGGCGAAGGAACCTACTTGGGGCCGTATGCCGTCGTGGAAGGGGCTGTAACGATCGGCAAAGGCTGCGTCGTCGGAGCGGGCAGCGTCGTGCGGGCGGACGTGCCGGATTACTCGGTCGTGTCGGGCGTGCCGGCCCGGATCGAGCGGATGTTCGATACGGTCGCCGAGGACTGGATTGCGGTCGAATCGGAACGGGAGGTCGCGGACGTTCTGCGCAGAAGGCGGGAGCATCCGCTGCTGTCCATCTGCATCCCGACTTATAACCGCGCCAAGGAGCTGGAGCAATGCCTTGAGGCTGTGCTTCCGCAGACGAGCATGAACGGCTTGATTGAGGTATGCGTCTCCGACAACGCTTCGGACGACGGAACCGCCGCGTTACTAGCTCGATATGTAATGAAGCATCCGCAGCTGCGGACGATCCGGCAGCCGGAAAATATCGGCGGAGAGCGCAACTATCTCGAAATTTTGAAGTTTGCCAGAGGCAAATACGCCAAGCTGCACGGGGATGACGACTATTTCGTGCCGGGAGCGGTGCAGCCGATTTTATATGCGCTGCTGCATAAGCGAACTCGCTTTCTCTTCATCGACGTGCTGCGCAACGACGGGACGGTGGAGACGATGGAGGGGATGGACACGCTCGTGCGCGAGCTGTCGCTCGCTTCCGGTTTTATTACTTCAATCGTTGTTGAGCGCACAGCCGTGCTAAGTCTGTCTGAGCCGGATCGTTTTATCGGCACGAGCCTGAACCACATTTATTGGCTGCTGGAGCTGTTGCGGACGGATCCCCGGTTCTCGCTGCTGAAGCTATCGATGTTCAGCTACGAGTTTAACGCTCCGCGCGGCTACAATTACGGAGATGCGGCCATTCGCGGTTACCTGGAAATATTGCGTCATTTTGTGGGCCGGGGATTGTCGGAGGAAGTGTACGCTGCAGAAAAGAAAATCGTGCTCGACCGCTTTGTTCTGCCTCGCCTGGAAATGATGCTGGAGGCAGGTCTCGACTTCAACTATGACGGCTTCGAAGCGGTGTTCACGAAACATTACGAACAAGAACCCTACTATGAGCAATATTTGGCGGAGGTGCGAAGAATCGTCGGCTTGCGGGATCGGGGATAGACAACGGCGCTTCTTTTGCTATAATAGGGATTGTGCGTTGCGGGTTTTTGACAATCGAATACGCCCCAGGGGAGCTGGACGACGGCCGGCTGAGAGTGCATCCCTTCGAAGATGCAGACCCTTATGACCTGATCTGGTTAGTACCAGCGTAGGAAGGCGGGAGCACGACGAGAGTTCGTTGTGTCAAATTGTCCATGTTTGCTTATTGGGCGCCCTCCGGATCGGGGGGCGCTTTTTTGATACGTTCGGGACCCTCTTCCGCGCAAGAGATAAGGAGAGTGGGAGAGAGACATGAAGAAACAAGGAATGGCATGGAAAGGGTTAGGACTTACGCTGCTGGCGGGAACGGTGCTGCTGTCCGGCTGCGGAGGCAAGAACGAAGCGGAGCCGTCCGGCGGTGCGTCCGCATCGTCTTCTCCGGCAAAGGAGCTGAAGAAGGCGACGGTCGTGCTCGACTGGACGCCGAATACGAACCATACCGGGTTGTACGTTGCTCGCGATATGGGGTTGTGGGAGAAATACGGCCTGCAGGTTGAGCTGGTTTTGCCGCCTGAGGCGGGAGCAAGCGCGCTTGTCGCTGGCGGCCAGGCCGAGTTCGGCGTCGGAGCGCAGGAAAGCATGATCTTGGCCAGAGAGCAGGGCTTGCCGCTCGTTTCGATCGCGCCGATCATTCAGCACAATACGTCCGGCTTCGCTTCGCCCGTGGACAAAAACATCAAGGAGCCGAAGGATTTCGAAGGTAAAACGTACGGCGGCTGGGGCTCGCCGGCAGAAAGTGCGGTCATCGAATCGATCATGAAGGTGCAGCAGGCGGACGTGAACAAGGTGAACTTCGTGAATGCGGGCTCGGCGGACTTTTTTACGGCTACGAAAAAAGGCATCGATTTCGAATGGATTTTCTACGGCTGGACGGGTATTGAAGCGGAACTTAGAGGCGAGCCGGTCAACATGGTCTATCTGACCGATTACAGCAAGCAGCTCGACTACTACACGCCGCTGCTGCTGACAAGCGAGAAGGTAATTAAGGAAGATCCGGAGCTTGTAAGCGCGTTTCTCGCCGGAGCCTCCGAAGGCTATCAATATGCGATCGACAATCCGGACGCTGCGGCGGACGTGCTGATCAAGGCCGTTCCCGAAATCAACGCGGATCTGGTGAAGGCGAGCCAGAAATGGCTCAGCCCGAAATACAAGGAAGACGCTCCGCGCTGGGGCGAGCAGAAGCGGGACATCTGGGCCGGCTACGGCGAATGGATGCTGGAGAACGGTCTGATGGAGAAGGAACTGAACTACGATGAGATGTTTACGACGGAATTTCTGCCGAAATAGTCGGCGGACAGGGAAGCGAGAATACAGGATTGAGAAATACAAACGGAAATACGGATAGATAGGTCGAATTAATGCGGGCTCGCGGAAATAACTTAATGAAATGGAGAAAAAGGAGAGAGCGAACGATGGCACAGGCATTGCTCAGCATTCAAATCATTCCGAAAATCAACCCGGGCGAGGAAGTTATTCCTTATGTAGACGAAGCGATCTCCATCATCAAGGCGTCCGGCGTTCCTTATCGCGTAGGGCCGCTGGAAACGACAATGGAAGGGGAGCTCGACCAATTGCTCGATATCGTCAAACAGATGAGCGCAGCTATGATCGAGCGAGGCAGTCCCTCTGTTATGTCGCAAATCAAGCTTGTCGTGGATGCCAAAGCGAACGCTTCGATGTCGCGCTTGCTGCAGAAATATCCGGATGGGCAATAAGCGATTTAGAGCGATTGCGCTGCCCGTCGGAACGATTGTCGTGTTTCTGGCCGTTTGGCAGGCGGTGTGCATGGCGCTGGACATCAAGGTATACACGCTCCCGGCCCCGTCCGACATCGCGCTTAATATGTACGAAGACGCGGCGACTCTGTGGGTGCACGTCCAGGCGACATTCGGTCTTTCTCTCGTCGGATTGGTGCTTGGCACGGCGGTAGGCATTGCCGTGGCCGTGCTGCTGCACATCGTCCCGCCGTTTAAGACGGCGCTGTCGCCTCTGCTCGTGCTGTCCCAGAACGTTCCGTTGATCGCGCTCGGCCCTTTGCTGATTATTTGGCTGGGCTTCGGAACGACGCCTAAGCTGATTTTGCTCATTCTCGTCTGTTTTTTTCCGGTGGCTCTGTCGATTTTGGTTGGGCTGGGGCAGGCCGAACCGCACTTGCGAGAGTATTTGGGCATGATCGGGGCGTCGCGTTGGGAGCGGTTAAAGCGGCTGGAGTTCCCGGCGTCATTGACTTATCTTTTTTCAGGCTTGCGCATTGCGGCAACGTACGTCGTATCCTCGGCAATCGTAGCCGAATGGCTGGGAGCCGGAGCGAATACGGGCATCGGCTTCTATCTGAAGCTGAAGTTTAGCGGCTTTCAGCAAGCGGCCGTGTTCAGCTCGATCGTCTGCATTGTCGTTATGAGCCTGCTATTTTTCTATTTGGTCGTGTTGGCGGAACGCCTCGTTATTCGCTGGAAGCCGCGTCCGGAGCCGGAGTGGAAGGAGGCGTCGCCATGAGCGCCCACGGCAGCATGCTGGAGTTAAAGGGGATCAGCAAGTCCTACATGAGGGGCAAGGAGCGGCATCTCGTTCTGAACGACATCTCTCTGACGGTGGGCGCGGGCGAGTTCGTATCGTTAATCGGGCCTTCGGGGAGCGGAAAGTCGACGCTGTTTCGAATGATCGGCGGCGTGGAGAAGCCCGATCAGGGGCGCGTTCTGTTCGACGGCGAAGATCGTACCGGACAGAAGGGGCTGATCAGCTACATGCCGCAGCAGGCGGCGTTGTTTCCTTGGCTGAAGGTGGAGGATAACATCCGTTTCGCACTTGTTTCCACCGGAACGCCGAAGCGGGAGGCGAAGGCGCAGGCGGCTCAGTGGCTGGAACGGATTCAGCTTGGGCATGTGGCGAAGGAGTATCCGCATGTGCTGTCCGGTGGGATGCAGCAACGGGTCAGTTTCCTGCGCGCGCTGCTGATGCAGCGCGACGTCATGTGTCTGGACGAGCCGTTCGCTGCGCTGGACGCTTTGACGAGAGCCGATATGCAGCGCTGGTTGCTGGAGTTATGGGAGGCGGATCGGCGCTCCGTGCTGTTCGTCACGCACAGTATCGAGGAGGCGTTGGTGCTGTCGGACCGCATTTATGTTTTGTCGCCGGCTCCGGCGACCGTCTTGCGCGAGCTTGTCGTGCCTTTCGACCGGCCGCGCCGCGCGGACGTATGGACCTCGCCCGAGTTTGTCGAGCTGAAGCGGGAAGTGCTTCGGCTGCTGGAGGAAGGCCACTCGGGAACGGTCTGAGTCTGCATGGCGATGCATAATCGCAAACAACCCGTATGCCGTCAAGGTATGCGGGTTGTTTGTAATTGGACGAGGCGAAGCAAAGCTTCTAACTCATCGACAAAAGAAGGCGGCATTTGTATAATAGGGATTAAAATGAGAATGATTATCAATTGCGGAGCGTTACGGAGCAGACAACAAGGAGAGAAGGTAGCATGAAGCTGGACGAACACACGACGATATGGAATCATACGGCTGTCAAAATTTCCGATATTCGTCATATCGCAATGAGCCCTGGGGAAACGATGGAGGGCTATCGACTGCCGGCAAGCTGCTTCATGTACAGTACGCGCGGCCGCGCGAGCGTAGCGCTTGGCGGCTCGATTTTTTTCATCGGCCTGATCAGTCCGCACTTAGCGACGCATATTGGGATGAAGATGCGCGAGAGGGATGGAAGGCCGTCCATATGGTGGTATAATTGAGGAAAAACGAAGGAGTCCGGCAAATGAACGAATGGTACTTCGATCGGTATGGACAAGCGTCCTTCATCGTAGTGGAGAACGAACGATTTGTCAGCAAATACGGCCGCAATCTGGGGTGGATTCACCAGAGCAAGCAAGTATTCAGTCTGACAGGACAGCCTCTCGGCTGGCTGGAGAAAGGCGTGCTGCGAGACAGGAAAGGCGGAATTATCGCGTTTGCCCGGGCAGCAAGCAGTTGGCTGCCTTCGATTCCCGGCATGAGCGGAGAGCCGGCCGCTCCGTCGATTCCGGGCCCTCCGGCAAGACCGGGCTTCGCGGGAACGATCGTGGATCCCGGCAGCGGGAGCTGGGCGAGTGTGTCGATCCGCGATTTTTTCGGAGCGGATTTGTAATCGGATTCCGAACCGGCCTGCAACATATTTTTTTCCGCTGCTGCGTATATTTTCATCCGGAAAGGCCACACTGGTATTACCGGCGCTGAGAGGCGTCGGGGACAACCGCGGAGAAGACTTACGTTTCCCCATAAGCTCTTCGTCCGGTTTCTCCTCTCCCATGAGACCCTCGTCGCGAGACGGGGGTCGATTTTTTGTGCTCACCAAAGCCGCAAAAGGCACGGAAAGAAAAAAAGCCACCCTATGAGGCGGCATGCTTGGACTATTTAATCCTCTTTAGTTCGCGCAGATCGCTGTCATGTTCAAAGAAACGCATGGAGAGCGATTCAAGGATTTTGGCATGCTGTATTTGGTTGCGCTCAATTCGCTCCTGTGCGTCTTCTATGCGGGCGAGAGCTTGGCCTGCTTCCGATACGGCTTGTTGTATAGAAGGTAAGAGAGCAACGTCTTCTTTTGTGGCCATGTTTTGTTTGATATCCGCGATATCGTTCTTCATACTCTTTTGCTCGATTTCAAGTCTTAGCTGTCCGGCTTCAAGGTTCTGTTGGCTGGCTTCAAGTCTTAGCTGCCCGGCTTCGAGTTTCTGTTGCTCGGTTTCAAGTCTTAGCTGCCCGGCCTCGAGTTTTTGTTGACTGGCTTCAAGTTTTTGCTGCCCGGCTTCAAGGTTCTGTTGGCTGGCTTCAAGTCTTAGCTGCCCAGCTTCGAGTTTCTGTTGACTGGTTTCGAGCTTTTGCTGACCGACTTCGAGGTTCTGCTGTCCGGTTTTTAAATCCTTTAGTTCGATCAAAATTTGTTGTAAAAGTTCCTCGCTCATTGTTACTGGCCCCCCCTTCAAGTTATAAGACTACTTAAAACGGGTACTCCTTCAAAGAAGTACATTTCAGTGGTGCGCCGCAATCGACTTTTTTCGTCATCTGGTTGAGTTCGTATTTTCCTATTTTACACCTTGCGCTTCTGCCATCACAAGTCGTTCCTGACTTGATCGAGCCATAACCGCATTCCGAGTATAGAGAGCTTTTGCAACGAGGAAGTTTGTGGTAACATTACACCGTTAACTATCCTATAATCGCAAGACAGCAGGGGTTGAAGATATTGCGCGTCATTTCTGGACAAGCCAAAGGGCATCCGCTGCGAGCGGTGCCGGGTAACGGAACTCGTCCGACGACGGATAAAGTGAAAGAGGCGCTGTTCAGCATGATCGGGCCGTATTTTGACGAGGAGGAGCGTGTGCTCGACTTGTTCGCAGGCTCGGGAGGGCTTGGAATAGAGGCGCTGAGCCGAGGTGCGGGAAACGCCGTATTTGTCGATTCCAGTCCGCAGAGCGTAGACGTCGTTCGCCGCAATTTGGAGTCGACCAAGCTGGCGGGCAAGGCGTCCGTATATCGAAACGATGCGAGAAGAGCGCTAAAGGTGTTGGAAAAGTCGGGGCTCCCGTTTGATTTGATTTTTTTGGACCCTCCTTATGCGATGAAGGATTGCGACGCTATTTTAACCGAAATCGCACAGAGAGGACTGGCGGCCGATTCGGCCATCGCGGTCGTCGAGCATCATCCGGATGTCAGCTATCCCGAAGCGTTCGAAGGTTTCATTCGTACGAGGTGCGCCAAATACGGGGAAATCGCCGTATCTATCTACCGTTATGAGCCTAACCAAGAGGCGCCAGCCGGAACAACTATGGAAACGACGGAGGAGGCGAACAAACGATGAACCGACAGCCATCCGGAACGGAAAATGAGTATCGCATCGCCGTGTATCCCGGGAGCTTCGATCCGGTGACGCTTGGTCACCTGGACATCATTCATCGGGCTGCGAAGCAGTTTGACAGGCTGATCGTAGCTGTGCTGAACAACACGACGAAGACGCCCCTATTCAGCGTGCAGGAGAGGAAGTCGCTGCTCGCGGAAGTGACGAAGGATTTGCCCAACGTGGAAATCGACAGTTTCCGCGATTTGCTCGTTCGTTATATGAGATCTCGCCACGCGAAAGTGATTATTCGGGGCATCCGTTCCGTAACGGATTTCGAGTACGAGCTGCAGATGGCTTCGACGAACCGTCAGCTCGACGAGAGCATCGAGACGGTATTTATGATGACCAATCCGAAATATTCCTACCTCAGCTCGAGCATCGTCAAGGAAATCGCCAAATTCCACGGCCCCGTTCACGATTTGGTCTCGCCGGTCGTGGAGGCGGAATTGAAAATCAAATACGATACGCCGGACGGCGCGATAGGCGAGTGAACCGGAGCGAAACGACCGAAGGAGCTATCCCGCGGCAGCAGGAAGGCTCCTTTTTAGCGTTGACGTTTGTCCGGAGCGTCTTTGCCGGACGGCGTTTTGGGCCGGATGAGCGCGGCGAGCAGGGCGAGCAGGAGAAATACACCGAAGCTGGCGAGCGCAACCGTCATGCTCTCGGACATACGGCTCCAGCCGTTCGGCAGCACCCCCGCGAACGTCGACCAAGCCTCGGCATCGGCAGAGGGACCG
This sequence comes from Cohnella sp. LGH, assembly GCF_017671885.1. Classification (NCBI taxonomy): domain Bacteria; kingdom Bacillati; phylum Bacillota; class Bacilli; order Caryophanales; family Paenibacillaceae; genus Cohnella; species Cohnella sp. LGH. Next base: position 3,941,329 of record NZ_CP072117.1, on the reverse strand, counting down.
GGCTGGCGTTCGGCGAACCACTTTTTAAAGGGCTCGGACAGAACAAGCTTCGCCAGCGGATAGACGACCAGCAGAGTCGCGGCCGAGTGAAGCAGGCGCGAGGAGATGATTTTCAGCCAAGGGAAGGGCTTGTTCAGTCCGAACGCCGCTCTGGCCTGAAGCAGGCCGCTCCACCCGGTCCAGGCGAGCGCAGCGGCAAGCAGCGCGCAGGCCTGTGCGGGGTCGGAGGTGAAAAGGGCGGATTTGCTGGTCTCGTAGGCGCCTAGATGAAGCTCGTATAGACCGGGGAACGGGAGCCACAGATCGTTGCCGGGAAGGAAGAGCTCAAGCAGGCGGATCACGACGGCGCACATCATCATCAGGCCGCCGATCGTCATCAGCATGCCGACGGCCCCGGTCACGGAGTCGGCGAGCAGCTTGCCCAGCGGGCGTCCATCCTCTTTGCGGCCGTCGGCTGCAGCGCGCGCGGCCCGCAACAGCAGCGCTTTGGGTTGGGTCACCGGAAGGGCCGGCACTCGCGGACCGCGCGGCTTGGCAATGCGCGACCAAACAGTGCCTGCCAGGATCGCCGCGAGCCACAGCCCGAGCGCAATCGCCCAGCCGAGTGCGGGAGCGTTGAGGAAGCCGAAGCCGATAACAAGCACGATGAGGAACGGATTGGGCACATGCGAGACGAGCAGGACAGTGTCAACGTCCTCGTCGCTGATCGTTCCATTGTCGCGGAGACGAGCGGTTTCCTTCGCTCCTGCGGGAATGCCGGCGGACCAGCCGAAGGCGATTGCCCAGCCCGCCGCTCCCGGCAGTCGGAACAGGCGGCGCGTGAGCGGCTCGGCCAGCGCGGCCATACCGTGAAGCAAGCCCGAGGCGGCGAGCAATTCAGCCAGCATAAGCGGGGGCAGCAGGCCGGGGAAGACGTTCTGCCACCAAATTTGCAGCCCGGACAAGGAAGCGCGAAAAGCTTCCCCGGGCGAATGGACGATTCCGGCCACGACGAGCATGGAGGCGGCGCCCAGCAGCAGAGAAAGGAAAATCGCGCGTTTGCCGTTAGATGGATTGGCCTTGGCCATTGCTTATCGCCTCCCGAATGCGTTGCAGGCACGTGCAGGTGTTCAACTGGATGAACTACCTCTACAATGTACGCCCCGGGAGGGAGGGTTAGACCATCTTGTCCGACAGTCGGACGGGAGAGAGCGTGAAGTCGCGCAAAGCGTCGCTCGGCTGGGCGTTGCGATAGGCGAGGGAGTAAGCGCCGGTCGCCAGCGCTTCCATGGCCAGATAAGGGGAGTCGTGCTTGGCGGCGGAGGCGACGACGGGGACTTTTGCTTTCCGTCGCATGTCGCGGAGCAGAAGCCGGCCGCGTTCGGTAAAGCCAAGCACCCGGATATAGTCGACGCCGGCGGCAAGCCGCTCCGGGCTTAGCAGCTCCTTGCGATGGCCGAGCAGGATACGCAGCAGCGTCCGTTGCAGCTTCGTGCGGGTGTAGCGTTTCGTTTTGAGCGCCTCCAGCAGAGCCGCGACGGAATACTCGGGCAGCTCGGACAAAATGCCGCGAAGCCGATGCTCGAGTCCTTCGCTGACTTCGGCGAACTCGGCCAGCTCTGCTGCGGTATGGCGATACAGTTCGTGAAACAGCGGTCTAGCGAAGCTATCCCAATGAATGGGCGCCCGGCCGGCTTCCGTTTCGCGGCGCAGGATGGCCAAAGTAGAAGCGGGCACGTAGGCCGCAAGCTGTTCCAGGGAGCCGGATTCGCCGAGCAGCAGCTTGCGCAGGGCGGTGGCGCTGGCGATCTTCGCATCGGTAATGTCGGTTTGCCCGTAGCCGGACTTCTCGCGGCGAAGCGTATAGGGTACGATAGAACTATTCAGCTTGCGAAGCGCGATTAAATAATGGAGTCCGAGCGTATGGTTCGGCTGGGTGAGAGAATAAGCGTGCTCGCCCATGCCGCGTTCCTGCAAATAAGCCTCGGCCGCCGAGGAGAACGCCGAAGGATAAGGGAGTCCGGCCTTCAGCAGCTCCGACAGCAGCGTAGCGAACCTTTCGGGCTCCTCCGTCAGCAGGGAGGCCAGCTGTTGTAGAGAGGCCAGTTCTCCGCTCTCGCTGCCGAAGCAGAGCGAGTCAACGACGCCCGAAGCATCCAGCACGGATACGGCTCCGTAGGCGAACCATTGAGCCGGCTGCGAGCTGTATGCGACAGGCAGCTCCAGCACGAGATCGCACCCGGCTCGAAGCGCCATTTCCGTCCGCGCCCACTTGTCCGCCAACGCCGGCTCTCCCCGCTGCAGGAAATTGCCGCTCATGACGGCGACGATATTTTCCGCTTGCGTTATTTTCTTCGATTGCTGTAAATGATAGAGATGACCGTTATGCAACGGATTATATTCTACGACAACGCCGACCGTGGACATAATCGTCTCCTTGCTGGGAATGAAATTTTATTTTCCACAATATAGCACGAGCAAGGGACGAAAGAGAAGCGGAGCTGTAAAGTCGCAGAAATTGTTGACAAACGAACCGAAATCTCGATATAATAAACTTTGTTTGTTTGGAGTGATCTAATTGTTGCTTAAAGTGCAAGAGCTGGCGTCCCGGAAGCTGCCGGTGAGCCTGCAAGGAACTCTGGACTTGACGGAGCTGTTCCGGAATCATCCGGAATTCCGTCCGCTCTCCCCGCTTGAATACGAGCTGACGGCTGTAGCCGTGGACGACTTGATCGTAGTGACGGGCCAAATGAGCTGCGACATGCACATGCAATGTTCGCGCTGCTTGGAGCCGATCGAAGAGAAGGTCGGAGTTCCTTTCGAGGAACAGTTTCGGATTGTGGCGGAAGAGGATGAAGAAGCAAACGAAGATGTTGAAGAAGCCGTACCGGTAACGGAAGAGCGGATCGATCTGGCTCCTTACGTCATGGAGGAGTTTGTCGTCCAATTGCCCTACGCGCCCCTGTGCAGTGAGAGCTGCAAAGGGCTGTGCCCCGAGTGCGGGACAAACCTGAACGAACAATCGTGCGGCTGCAATACGGAGAAGATCGATCCTCGTATGGCTGCGCTTCAGGATTGGTTTAAATCTCAGAAAGAGTAGGCCCGGCGCAAGCCGTCGAAGCTTATTCGGACTGATAAGGAGGTGGCAGCATGGCAGTCCCTTTTGCGAAAACATCGAAAGCCCGCAAACACAAACGCCGGACCCACTTTAAACTGGTCGTTCCCGGTATGGTGAAATGCGATCAATGTGGAGAATTGAAAGTGTCGCACCGCGTATGTAAAGTGTGCGGTACGTACAAGTCCCGTGAAATTATCAAGCAATAAGCTTGAAACGCGTCTGGAATCACGACGGGCAAGCGCTTCGGCCGGCAACGACCGGCTCTGGCGTTACTTGCGGTCGTTGCATGCCGGCGCGTTTTTCTTTATACTCATATTGGCACCAGGTATTAAAATGTGAGTTTATGAATAATCGCTAAAGTTATTGACAATGGGCGTGGATCGAGCGAACAGGATCGAGCGCTGAAGGGAGTGGAGAGGCTTGGAGCGGCTTCCCAAAAGGCAGCGCCATCAACAGCTCAGCAAGCTGTTGGAAGAGAATCCGTTTCTAACGGATCGCGAGTTGACGCGCCTGCTTAAAGTGAGCATTCAAACGATCCGTCTGGATCGTCTGGAATTGGCCATTCCCGAGCTGAGGGAGCGCTTGAAGCTGATGGCGGAACGTTCTTACGATTCCGTTCGTTCTTTGCCTTTACACGAGGTGATCGGCGATATTCTCGATCTGCAGCTCGACAAGAGCGGCATCTCGCTGTTTGAGATCGCGGCGGAGCACGTTTTTTCCCGTTCGGGCATCGCTCGGGGACATCATGTCTTCGCGCAAGCCAATTCGCTCGCGGTGGCGGTCATCAACGACGAGATTGCACTGACGGCATCGGCGGACATTCGTTTCATCCGGCCCGCGCGGCTCGGAGAAAAATGCATCGCCAAAGCTTACGTCAGGTCGCACGGCGGGCAAAAAGGGAAGGCGAAAGTAGAAGTGTTTACATATGTCGGCGAGGAAATGGTGTTCCAGGGGAACTTTATAATTTACAGATCTGCCGGCGAATAGATAGCGACATCCTAAAGGAGTTGTACATGATGCGGATTGCCATAGATGCGATGGGAGGCGACCACGCGCCGCAGGCTCAGGTCGAAAGCGTTCTGGCTGCCGCGGCCGAGTGGCCGGACGTCCATCTGGTGCTGGTCGGGGATCCGGATGCAATTCGGCCATATCTCGGCAGCGGCATTCCGGACAATGTATCTATAGAACCTGCTTCCGAAGTGATTGGAAGCGATGACGAGCCGGTGCGAGCCGTGCGTCGCAAAGCGGATTCCTCCATGGTTGTGGCGGGCCGGATGGTCAAGGAAGGCCGCGCGGACGCCATGATTTCGTGCGGCAATACCGGCGCTCTGATGGCTACGGGGCTGCTCGTCGTTGGGCGGATGCAGGGCATTGAACGACCGGGGCTGGCCGCGATTTTTCCGACGCTCGACAATAAGGGGCTGCTAGCGCTTGATATGGGCGCGAACATGGACGCCAAGCCGGAGCATTTGCTTCAATACGCGCTCATGGGCAGCATGTATCGGAGCAAGGTGCACGGCATCGCCAAACCGCGCGTCGGATTGCTGAACGTTGGGACGGAAGCGGCCAAAGGCAACGAGCTGACGAAAGCGGCGTACGCCCTGCTGGAAAACGCTCCGGTTCATTTCGTCGGCAATGTGGAAGCGCGCGATGTGCTGGAGGGCGTATGCGACGTCATTATATGCGACGGCTTCTCGGGCAACATTTTGCTAAAGGCGATCGAAGGGGCGGCTCAGTCGATTTTTAAGCTGCTTCGCGAGGAATTGACCTCGTCCTTCGTATCGAAGCTGGCGGCCGGAGCGCTTAAGCCGAGCTTCCGTCGCGTTCGCACCCGGATGGATTACAATGAATACAACGGCGCCCCTCTGCTCGGCATCAACGGTCTGGTTGTCAAAGGGCACGGGTCGTCCAACGCAAGCGCCATGAAAACGGCGATCCGCCAGACGCGCACGGCGATAAGCAACAAGTTGATCGCGTCTTTGGCCGACGAATTCAGCGGAAAGTGAGAGAGTGCAATGAATGGAGTTTCCGTAGGCATTCTCGGAACGGGCAAATACGTTCCCGAGCGCCGGTTAACGAATGTTGAGCTGGAGCGGATGGTGGAGACTAACGACGAGTGGATCGTGACGCGCACCGGCATCCGCGAGCGCCGGATCGCAGCTCCTGAGCAAGCGACTTCGGATCTCGCTTACGAGGCGTCCGTCAAGGCGCTTGAAGCGGCGGGCATTACGGCGGAGGAGCTCGATCTGATCATCGTGGCGACGATTACGCCGGATATGTTCTTTCCTTCGACGGCTTGCCTGCTTCAAGAAAAGCTTGGCGCCAAGAAGGCGGCGGCGTTCGATCTGTCGGCGGCTTGCTCGGGCTTTATTTACGGCCTGGCGAACGCGACCGGTTTTATCTCGATGGGGATGTACAAGCACGTGCTCGTTGTCGGCGCGGAATGCTTGTCCCGCATTACCGATTACGAGGATCGCAATACCTGTATATTGTTCGGAGACGGAGCGGGAGCTGTTGTGCTTGGTCCGGTAACGGGGGACCGAGGCTTCAAATCGTTTAAGCTCGGAGCGGACGGCGCCGGCGGAGAGTTGCTCCGCATTCGCGGCGGCGGGTCGCGCTGCCCGTCCAGCGGAGAAACGCTTGCGGACCGCAGCCATTTTATCGAGATGAACGGACGCGACGTATTCAAGTTCGCCGTGCGGGTCATGGGCAGCGCCGCCGAAGAGGCGCTTGCTGCTGCGGGGTACGAGAAAGCGGATATCGATTTGCTCGTTCCGCATCAAGCCAACATTCGCATTATTCAATCGGCATTGGAAAGATTGAACTTATCCGAAGATAAAGCCATGATCAATCTGGATCGGTACGGCAACGTATCGGCGGCCTCAATTCCTCTGGCGCTGGCGGAAGCGGTCGAGGAAGGTCGCGTCAAAGAAGGCGACACGATCGTGCTCGTCGGCTTTGGCGGCGGCTTGACTTGGGGCGCGGCAGTGCTGAACTGGTAAGAGGAGGAACCGAACTTGGGTAAAATCGCATTCGTATTCCCCGGCCAAGGCGCGCAAGCGGTCGGCATGGGGAAGGACGCATATGAGAGCAGCCCGGTCGCCAAGGCGACCTACGATCGGGCGGACGAGGCGCTCGGCTATTCGATCTCAAAGCTGAGCTTCGAAGGGCCGGAGGAGGAGCTGCGTCAGACGGCGAATACGCAGCCTGCGCTGCTCGCTACAAGCGTTGCGTTGTTGGAAATGTACAAGGAACGGGGACTGAAGCCCGATTATGTCGCAGGCCACTCGCTTGGCGAGTATAGCGCCCTCGTGGCGGCAGGCGTACTTGAATTCTCGGATGCGGTCAAGCTTGTTCGGGCGCGCGGGCTGTATATGGAGCAGGCGGTTCCGGGCGGTCAGGGCGCGATGGCGGCCGTGCTCGGAGCGGAACGCGCGGCTCTGCAGGCGCTCTGCGCGGATATTACCGCGGCGGGAACGATTGTAGAGCTGGCCAACGTCAACTGTCCGGGTCAGATCGTCGTCTCCGGGTCGGCGGACGGCGTCGCCGCCGTCGTCGAACGGGGCAAAGAGGCCGGAGCGAAGCGGGTCATTCCGCTTGATGTGAGCGGTCCGTTCCATTCCTCCTTGATGCAGCCGGCAGCCGATAAGCTGGCGGAGGCGCTGGCACAAGCGGAATTCCGCGATGCGGCCGTGCCGGTCGTCGCGAACGTTCACGCCAAGCCGGTCATTTCCGGAGCGGAGCTTCGCGAGCTGCTTGTCAAGCAAGTCGTGTCGCCAGTACAATGGGAAGACACGATTGCGTATTTGATCGAGCAAGGCGTCGACACGTTCGTGGAAATCGGCTCCGGCACGGTGCTGGCGGGCTTGATCAAGAAGATCGACAAGTCCGTTCGGATCGTCTCGGTTAACAGCGCAGAGGCCGCTAGCGCAGCTGCGGAGTAAACGCCGAAACAGGCGACAAACGGCAGAGAGGCGGAAAGGCAATGGCAATGTGGGATCTGCAAGGCAAGAGCGCGCTGGTAACGGGCGCGTCGCGCGGAATCGGCCGGGCAATCGCCATCGCTCTGGCGGAGGCCGGAGCCGATGTGGCGGTCAACTATGCGGGCAGCGAAGCGGCGGCGGCCGAAACGGTCAAAGCGATCGAAGCGCTCGGGCGCAAGGCGATTATGGTCAAAGCGAACGTAGGCAAGTCGGCGGAGTTCGACGAGATGGTGTCGACCGCGCTCGAAGCTTTCGGCAAGTTGGACATTCTCGTGAATAACGCAGGCATCACCCGTGATAATCTAATTATGCGGATGAAGGAAGCCGAATTCGACGAAGTGATCGAAACGAACCTGAAGGGCGTGTTCAACGGCATCAAAGCGGTGACTCGTCCGATGATGAAGCAGCGCAGCGGCCGCATCATCAACATCTCGTCCGTAGTCGGCGTGCTCGGCAACCCTGGACAAGCCAACTATGTCGCAGCCAAAGCCGGCGTCATCGGCTTGACGAAATCCGCGGCTAAGGAGCTTGCGTCCAGAGGCATTACCGTTAACGCGGTTGCTCCCGGATTCATTGAATCGGATATGACGGACAAGCTTCCCGCGGAGTATCGCGACAAGCTGCTGGGAGAAATTCCGATGGGCCGCATGGGCCGTCCGGAAGACATTGCTTCCATCGTCGTTTATTTAGCTTCGGAAGCAGCCTCTTACATGACGGGGCAGACGGTGCACGTCGACGGCGGCATGTACATGTAATTTTCGGCCGAAGTGGCGACGCCTGCCTAACGGCACGAAAAGCGGCTCTTCGGCCGGTTAGACCCATGCAAGCCTTCTATGGCTTTTTGTCCATGATTCACGTATAATACGTTAAGGGAGGTGAACCGGATGTCCGATGTACTGGATCGCGTAAAACGCATCGTTATCGAACGCCTGGGTGTAGAAGAGGCAGAGGTAACACCCGAAGCATCTTTCAAAGACGACTTGGGCGCTGACTCTCTGGATGTTGTAGAACTCGTTATGGAGCTCGAGGACGAATTCGATTTGGAGATTTCCGACGAGGATGCAGAGAAGATCACAACGGTGGGAGAAGTCGTTAAATACATACAATCTCATGCGTAATGATCGACGGGTCCCGTACTTGCGACGGGACTTCTGCATATTCTAAACCCCGATTCGCGCCGCGCGCGCGACGGATGATATAGCCTGAAGAGGTGAATAGATTTGACACAGCGCGTCGTTGTTACAGGAATGGGGGTCGTCACGTCCCTCGGTACCGACTTGCCTACGTTCTGGAGCAACTTGCTCGATGGCAAATCCGGAGTCAGTCTGATCGAAGCATTCGATACGACCGATTATACGACTAAGATTGCGGCAGAAATCAAGGATTTCGATCCTGGCTTATATAATATCGATAAGAAAGAAGCCCGGAAAATGGACCGGTTCGTACAGTTCGGCGTGGCCGCGAGCAAGCTCGCGATCGAGGACGCGGGACTGGCGATCGGGGAAAATGCCGACCCGGAGCGCGTAGGCGTTATCGTAGGCTCTGGTATCGGTGGTCTGGGCACCTGGGAAGAGCAGCATACGCTGTTGATGGAGAAAGGTCCAAGGCGGGTAAGCCCGTTCTTCATCCCGATGATGATCGCGAACATGGCCAGCGGCCAAATTTCGATGATCACGGGAGCGAAGGGACCTAACACCGCAGCTGTATCCGCTTGCGCCACCGGGACGCACTCGATTGGCGACAGCTTTAAGATGATTCAGCGCGGCGACGCGGACGTGATGATCTGCGGCGGCGCGGAAGCGACGATTCGTCCGATCGGCATGGCAGGCTTCTGCTCGATGAGAGCGATGAGCACCCGCAACGAAGAGCCGGAGAAAGCAAGCCGGCCGTTCGACGTCGATCGCGACGGATTCGTTATGGGCGAAGGCTCGGGCGTACTAATCCTGGAATCGCTTGAGCATGCGAAAGCAAGAGGCGCCCGCATTTATGCGGAGGTTATCGGCTACGGCATGAGCGGCGACGCCTACCATATGACCGATCCCGATCCGAACGGAGCGGCTCGTTGCATGAAGAAGGCGCTTAACGACGCGGGCATCGCGCCCGAGTCCATCCAATACATTAATGCGCACGGAACGTCGACGGGAGCCGGAGACAAGTCCGAGACGACGGCGATCAAGATGACGTTCGGCGACCATGCTCACAAACTGGCGGTCAGCTCAACCAAGTCGATGACCGGGCATCTGCTCGGCGCGGCGGGCGGCGTGGAAGCGGTTATTCTCGGCTTGACGTTGAAGAACGGCGTCATTCCTCCGACGATCAATCTGGATCATCAAGATCCGGAGCTGGATTTGGACTATGTCCCGAACAAGCCGCGCAATGCGGACGTACAGGTTGCGTTGTCCAACTCCTTCGGCTTCGGAGGACACAACGCCACGATCATTATGCGTCAATTCGCAGATTAACCGGATGGGCAATAAGCAAGTTCAAAAAGTGCGCGTGAACGTCGACGCAGGCGGCATTAGCCGCCTGCGTCGGTTGTGTATGAGGCGCGATTGAGGTGACGGTTCATGAAGGAAGGATTTCAACGATTGCAGCAGCGCATTAACGTGACTTTCCGCGATCCGGGGCTGTTGAAGCAGGCGTTTACGCATACTTCTTACGTGAACGAGCAGCGAGGCGCGCGTATTCCGGACAACGAACGGTTGGAATTTCTCGGAGACGCCGTCCTGCAGCTTACCGTATCCGAATATTTGTACAGGCTCTATCCGGATTCGCCGGAGGGCGAGTTGACTCGTTTGCGGGCGAGCATCGTCTGCGAGCCTTCGCTCGTCCGTTTTGCCGAGGCGCTCGAATTCGGGCAGATCGTGCTGCTCGGCAAAGGGGAGGAGCAGACGGGCGGACGTACCCGACCGTCGCTGCTTGCAGACGCTTTCGAAGCGTTCCTGGGCGCGTTGTATTTGGATCAAGGCTTGGAGGCCGTTCGGGCGTTTCTCGAACGGCATATGTTCGTGAAGCTGTCGCGGAACGGCCAAGCGCCGATGAAGGACTACAAAACGGAGCTTCAGGAGAAGGTGCAGCAGCTGGCAATGGGCGCGCTTGATTATCGCATTGTCGAGGAGAAAGGGCCGGCCCACGACAAGGAGTTTATCGCCGTCGTCGGGGTGGGCGACCGGCAGTTAGGCAAAGGAATCGGCCGTTCGAAGAAGGAAGCGGAACAGCAAGCCGCATCGCAGGCGCTGGCGTCGTTTGCGAAACAGAATACAAGATGACCTACCGACTCGAGAGGAGAAACCGTCCTTATGTTTTTGAAAAGAATCGAGCTGACTGGGTTTAAGTCGTTCGCAGACCGTACCGAACTTGAATTCGTTCGCGGAATTACCGCCGTCGTCGGGCCGAACGGCAGCGGCAAGAGCAACATCTCCGACGGTATTCGCTGGGTACTCGGCGAGCAAAGCGCCAAGTCGCTGCGGGGCGGCAATATGCAGGATATTATTTTCGCGGGCAGCGACTCCCGTAAGGCCGTTAATTTCGGGGAAGTGTCGCTCACGCTGGACAACGCGGACAAAGCGCTTCCGCTTGATTTCAGCGAGGTAACGGTTACGCGCCGGGTGCACCGCAACGGGGAAAGCGAATACTTGATCAACAAGCAGCCGTGCCGACTAAAGGACATTACCGAGCTGTTCATGGATACGGGGATCGGACGGGAAGCGTATTCGATCATCGGACAAGGCCGGATCGAGGAGATATTAAGTACGCGCTCGGAGGATCGCCGCGGCATTTTCGAGGAAGCCTCGGGAATTGTGAAATATAAGAGCCGTAAGAAGGAAGCGCAGAAGAAGCTTGAGGATACCGAAAACAATCTGCTGCGGATTCACGATCTCGTCAGCGAGCTAAACGGGCAGATCGAGCCGCTGAGGGACCAGGCCGCGAAGGCCGAAACTTATAAGACGCTGAAGGAAGAACTGAAAAATAAGGAAATCGCCTTATACGTTCATCAGATCGAAGGCGTGCACTCCTCCTGGACGCAGACGAGCGAGCGGTTGAATACGCTGCGCGAAGAGCAGACAGGCCTGTCCACTTTCGTAAGCAAGCATGATGCGATTTTGGAGGAGGAGCGTCAGACGCTCGTTCAGCTCGAGGAGCTGTTGGAGAAGCTGCAGGACGAGCTGCTCCGCTGCAGCGAAGACACGGAGAAGACGGAAGGTCACGTCGAATTGCTGAACGAACGGCGCGGCCATCTCGAACGCACCGGCAACGGACTAAGACAGTCGATTGCCACAGCGGAAGAACGGTTTGCTCTGTCTACGGAAGAGGAGCGCGTGCTCAAGGAGAAGCGCGCCGCATTGGAGGGCGAGCTGGAGGCTGCGCTCGTCAAGCTGGCGGAGGAAGAGGACCGATTGGCTCTGGCCGACGGCAGCACGGAAGTCGAGGAACGGCTGAAAGCGGAGCTGTTCGACACGTTAAATGCGATGGCGCAGGCGCGCAACGACATTCGCTACGGCGAAGGCCAGCGCGAGGTGTTGGAGCGGCGGATGACGCGCATTGCGGAAGAGGAAGCGAAATGGCGCGAGCAAGTTGAGGCGCTGGACGCCAAGCGCGAGCGATTGGAAGAGAAGCTGGCGGAAGTCGCCCGTTCGCTGCATGAAGCGCGCGACCGTTATGTCGCAGAGGGAGCCCGCTCCTCCGAGCTTCAGCGCAAGCTGGAGGAGGATCAGATTTCGGTGCGGCGTCATGAGCAGCGCAGAGAAGCGCTCGTCTCTCGGCGCGATACGATCAAGGAGCTTCAGAACGATTATGACGGCTTCCAGCACGGCGTTCGCGAAGTGCTGAAGGCGTCGAAGCGCGGCACTCTGCATGGCGTGCATGGCGCAGTCGCCGAGCTCGTCAGCGTGCCGGGAGATTTGGAGACGGCGATTGAAACCGCGCTCGGCGCGGCGCTGCAGCATATCGTCATGGAGAATGAGAAAAGCTCGCGTGCGGCGATCGCCCACTTGAAGCAGCGCCAATCCGGCCGGGCGACTTTCCTGCCGCTTGACGTTATTCGGGCAAGATCGATTTCCGACGGCGATCGCCGGATGCTGGAGCAGGCCGAGGGCTTTATCGGGGTTGCCGCCGAGTTGGTCGGCTTTGATCCGAAGTACGGCGCGATTGTCGGCAGCCTGCTCGGCAGCGTGTTGATCTCGGAGACGCTGGAGCAGGCGAACCGCATCGCCTCTAGGCTCCAATACCGCTATCGCGTCGTTACGCGCGACGGCGACGTCGTTAACGCCGGCGGATCGATGACCGGGGGCAGCCTGCAGAAGAAGTCGGCCAACCTCCTTGGACGCCAGCGTCAGCTCGAAGAGTTGGAACGCGATATCGGGGAAGCCGAGAAGGCGCGCGAAAAAGCGCGCGCAGCGGTAGACGACCTGAAGAAAGAATTGGCGCAGGTTGCGCAAAACATCGAGCAGCTGCGCGGTCAGGGAGAGCAGGAGCGGCTTAGAGAGCAGCAGGTTTCAGCCGAAATCGCGCAGCTTGAGCAGGAAGAGCGGCTGCTGGAGGAACAGCGCCTGGCGATGGATGGCGAGAAGGCGGCCTTTGCTGCCGAGGCCGGGGCGTTGGGTGCGAGCAAGGAAGACGCCGAGAAGCGGTTGGCCGCGCTGACGAGTGAGGAGCAGCGCATTCAGGAGCGCATTCGCGAAGCGGAGGAGCTTCGCCGCAAGAGCGCGTCCGCGAAGGAAGAGCTGCAAGCGGCGCTGACCGAGCTGAAGGTCGCGATTGCGCGGATGGAGCAGGATCGCGCGTCTCTGGGCGAGCAGCTTGCCCGCCATAGGTCCGATCTCGGTCGCTTGACGGGCGAACTCAAGCAGCTTAAAGAGTCGCTTGAACACAATGAGGCTGAGGCCGAGCGGACGCAGCAGGAATCGGTCGAGCAGCGCGAGAAGCTCAACGACCTTCGGATCCGCAAGAAGCAACTGACCGAGAATCTCGAGTTCAAGCGGGCCGACCGGGCCGAAAAGCAACGGGAGCTGGAGCGCAAGGAAGGCGAGACGAAGGACCAGCGGGCCAAGCTGCGAAACGTCGACGAGAGCTTGCGTCAGGCGGAGATTGCGGTCAACCGGATGGACGTCGAGCTGGACAACCTGCTGCGCAAGCTGACCGAAGAGTACGAAATCGGCTTCGAGCTGGCGAAGGAGCGTTACCCGGTTCCGGAGGACGTCGCGGGCGCCCAGAACGAGGTGCGCGACATGAAGCGCAAAATTTCGTCTCTAGGCGATGTGAATCTCGGCGCGATCGAGGAGTTCAAACGCGTATCCGAGCGTTACGACTTCCTATCGGCGCAAGAGAACGATCTGATTGAAGCGAAGACGAAGCTGCACGGCATTATCCGCGAGATGGACGAAGAGATGTCCAAGCGATTCCGCACGACGTTCGAGGAGATTCGCAAGCATTTTGTCGTCGTATTCTCGCGCATGTTCGGCGGCGGCCGGGCGGATTTGGTGATGGCCGAGCCGGATAAGCCGCTGGATACGGGCATTGACATCGTCGCTCAGCCTCCGGGCAAAAAGCTGACGAACCTGCAGCTTCTGTCGGGCGGCGAACGGGCGCTAACCGCGATCGCCTTGCTGTTCGCGATTTTGCACGTCAAGCCGGTGCCGTTCTGTGTGCTGGACGAGGTCGAAGCGGCGCTGGACGAGGCCAATGTGGCTCGCTATGCGCAGTACATGCGGGAGTTTTCCGATTCGACGCAGTTTATCGTCGTTACGCACCGTAAAGGCACGATGGAAGAAGCCGACGTGCTGTACGGGGTCACGATGGAAGAAGGCGGCGTATCCAAGCTGGTATCGGTTCGCTTGGAAGAAACGGACGATATGGTTGCGACGGCGTAACGTTCTGGTGGAACCGTTAGAAGGCGCGGAAATTGCCGTGTGAGAGCTGTAACGGTCTGATTGGCCGTTAACGGACCTAGAAAGTGGCGCAAGAGGGCTGTAACGGTCTGCTAGACCGTTCGAGATTATAAGTTCGTCGAAATGATGGCGATTGTACGGTCGGCAACTCCCAAGCAGCGTAAAGGGAGTGCTCGCGTGCAATTGCAACAGGGTTGGAGGAGCGAGAATGGGTTTTTTTAAGAGGTTGAAGGAGAGCATTGCGTCCAAGACGGAGGCGGTGACAAGCAAATTCCGCGACGGTCTGGCCAAGACGCGCGACGCGCTCGTTGGTAAGGTAGGCGAGCTGTTTAGCCGCCGTAAAAAAATCGACGAGGAGTTTTTCGAGGAGCTTGAAGAAATTTTGATCGGCGCGGACGTCGGCGTGAATACGGTAATGGCGCTGATCGACGAGCTGCGCGATGAGGTGAAGAAGCGCAAAATTGAGGAGCCGGCTCAACTGCAGCCGATTTTGTCCGAGAAGCTTGTGGAGATGCTGCGGGGCTCGGGAGACGAAGTCGGTCTGAAGGAAAATCCGAACGGCATTACGGTTATCCTGTTCGTCGGCGTCAATGGAGTAGGAAAAACCACGACAATCGGCAAACTTGCCTGGCGCTACAAGCAACAAGGCAAGAACGTGCTGCTAGCCGCAGGCGACACGTTCCGCGCGGGAGCGATCGAACAGCTCGAAGTGTGGGGCGGGCGCGTTGGCGTAGACGTCATCAAGCAAGTCTCGGGCGCTGATCCGGCGGCTGTCATGTTCGACGCGGTTCAGGAAGCGAAACGGCGCAATGTCGACGTGCTGATCTGCGACACGGCCGGTCGTCTGCAGAACAAGCATAACCTGATGGAAGAGTTGGCGAAAATTCACCGCGTCATTCAGCGGGAAATTCCGAGCGCTCCGCATGAGACGCTGCTCGTGTTGGATGGAACGACGGGGCAGAACGCGCTGCAGCAAGCAAAGCTGTTCGGAGAGAAAAGCGGCGTAACCGGATTGGTGCTGACGAAGCTTGATGGAACGGCCAAGGGCGGCATCGTCATTGCGATCCGCAACGAGTTGAAGCTGCCGGTCAAGTTCGTCGGACTGGGAGAGAAGATGGACGATCTGCAGGAATTCGACGCCGATCAGTTCGTGCACGCTTTGTTCTCGGGCATGGCCGGAACCGAGGAGAAGGAAGACGACAATCCACAAGAATAGCCGTAAAACATTCAAATAAGTCTGTGAGAGGGATGTTAAGGTATTTTCCTTGACATCCTGTTTTCTTTTCGGTATGATAGGCGAAGCGTTAGAGATGTAAAGTCTTTTTCCTTGACACCGAAAGCACGGAGATGCGGATTAACGAACGACGAAATCGCATCGCGCGGCCAGGGAATGAGAGGAGCAGCCATTGTGAGCGGGGAGAACGCGCTTGAGAAGACGAACCGAATCAATGAGTTGTATGATTTTTACGGGCCCTTGTTAACCGACAAGCAGCAGACGTTCCTGAAATGTTATTTCCACGATGATTATACACTGGGCGAGATCGCCGAGGATTTCCGGATCAGCCGACAGGCGGTTTACGAGCACTTGAAGCGCGCCGGGCAGGTGCTGGAAGAGTACGAGGCGAAGCTTGGACTTGCGGCAAAACATAGCCGGCTGAACGCGGGAATCGACTTGCTGGAAGAGCAGATTGCCGGATTGCCGACAGAGTGGCGACAGTCTCTCGCAAGCACCGCAGCTTTGCTGAGAAGCGCGGAATGATTGGCACATCCGTAAAGTGCGGATAGCCGAGGCAATAAAAGTACATGTTCAAAAAGTTCGGTTTTCAGCACCGAGAAGATTGAACGAAGACCGGTGATGAGGAACGGAGCGTAGTGGAAGCTACGTGAGTACCGGAAGACCCGGCTGAGTCCAAGATTCGATGTCGAATCCGCTTCTTGAAACGCTTCGTGATCAAAATCGGACTTTTTGAACTACCTCTCAAAATAACCGTTCCGAAGGAGGGATGGGAAGATGGCATTTGAAGGATTGACAACCCGACTGCAGAACGTATTCGGGAAGCTGAAGGGCCGCGGCAAAGTTTCGGAGGACGACGTTAACGAAGCGATGCGCGAGGTGCGTCTCGCTCTGTTGGAAGCGGACGTAAACTTCAAGGTCGTCAAAGACTTCATCGCCAAGGTGAAGGAGCGCGCGACCGGCCAGGAAGTGCAGAAGAGCTTTACGCCGGCGATGGTTATTATCGATATCGTCAACAAGGAATTGACCGAGTTGATGGGCGGCACGCAGGAGAAGCTGGCGAAGGCGAACAAGCCTCCGACGGTCATTCTGATGGCCGGTCTGCAGGGTGCGGGTAAAACGACGCTGACAGGCAAACTGGCGAAACTGCTGCAATCGCAGAACCATAAGCCGCTGCTCGTCGCGGGAGATATTTATCGTCCCGCCGCGATCAAGCAGCTTGAGGTGCTTGGCGAACAGATCGGCGCTCAGGTGTTCACGCTGGGCGACAAAGTCAGTCCCGTCGAGATTGCGAAACAGGGCGTTCAACTGGCCAAGGATCAAGGCAACGATTATGTTCTGATCGATACGGCGGGCCGTCTGCAGATCGACGAAGAGCTGATGCAGGAAATCAAGGACATTCATGCGGCGGTTAAGCCGGACGAAGTGCTGCTTGTCGTCGATGCGATGACCGGCCAGGAAGCCGTCAACGTCGCCAAGAGCTTCCATGAGCAGCTTGCGTTGACCGGGGTCGTGTTGACGAAGCTCGACGGCGATACGCGCGGCGGCGCGGCGCTGTCGGTCAAAGCGGTAACCGGCTGCCCGATCAAGTTTGCTTCGACGGGAGAGCGGATCGATCAGCTCGAAGCGTTCCACCCGGATCGGATGGCTTCGCGGATTCTCGGCATGGGCGACATGCTGTCGCTGATCGAGAAGGCGCAGGAGACGATGGACAAGGATAAGGCGGCCGAGATGGAGCGCAAAATGCGCACCGCCGAGTTCACCTTCGACGATTTCCTCGAACAGATGGAGCAGGTGCGCAAGCTCGGACCGCTCGATCAACTGCTCGACATGCTTCCGGGCATGAGCAAGGTGAAGAACAACCCGAACTTCAAGATCGACGAGAAGCAGATCGCCCGCACGGAAGCGATCGCGAAGTCGATGACGAAGGCGGAGAAGCATAAGCCCGACATCATCAACTACAGCCGCCGCAAGCGGATTGCCGCAGGAAGCGGCACGACGCTGGCCGACGTCAATCGGCTGCTCCGGCAGTTCGAGGATATGAAGAAGATGATGAAGCAGTTTTCCGGCATGATGGGCCCGAAAGGACCGAAGGGCGGCATGAAGGCGCTCAAAGGCATGTTCGGAGGAAAAGGCAAAAACATGAAGTTCCCGTTCTAAAGAGAACAGGATTCCCCATTCCTACTCTTGTCAAGGAGGTGAAAGTCACATGGCAGTTCGCATTCGTTTGAAACGGATCGGCGCTCACAAAGCTCCGTTCTATCGCGTAGTCGTATCGGATTCCCGTTCCCCGCGCGATGGTCGTTTTATTGAAGAAATCGGCGTGTACAATCCGGTTGCTCAACCGGCTCAAGTACAAATCGACGAAGAAAAAGCGTTGAAATGGTTGCAAAACGGCGCACAAGCGTCCGATACCGTTCGCAACCTGCTCAGCAAAGCCGGCGTTTTGAAGAAGTTCCACGAATCCAAGCTCCAGAAGTAATCCTGTCACTAAGGAGCTGCGGCGAAATTAACGATACTTGATTTCGATGCAGTCTCCAAGGAGCTGCGGCGAAATGAGCGATACTTGATTTCAATGCAGTCTCTAACCGGAGGGCTGAGCCATGGAACAATTGATTCGGGTAATTGCCCGAGCGCTTGTGGATCACCCGGAAGACGTGCAGATACAGGTCAGGGAAGACGCGAGAGGCCTGGTGTACGAGCTTTCCGTGCATCCCGACGATGTCGGCAAAGTTATCGGCAAGCAGGGGCGCATCGCCAAGGCGCTGCGCACAGTCGTCTCATCCGCCGCCGTGAAGGAGCGGAGGCGCGTCATCGTGGATATTGTCTCGGAATAATAGGCTAAGAGGGCCGTATCGTGCGTCAGCATGGTGCGGTCTTTTGTCATGAACAGGACGAAAATGCGAGAGCCGTGCGGCTGCGGATGTTTGCGAATTCGGAGGCCAATGCGATATGATAGAGAGAGCTTTGGCGCATAATGGAAGGAGCTAGTTGCATGTCGGAGGGGCGTTTGCTTAACGTCGGAAAAGTTGTCAACACTCATGGAATCAAAGGGGAGCTGAAGATATGGCCCCAGACCGATTTTCCGGAGGTGCGGTTTAAGCAAGGCGGCAAGCTGCTGATGATTCCGCCCGAGGCGGGCGACCCGGTCATGATCGAGATCGTCTCGGCGCGCGAGCAGAAGAAGATGTACGTCTTAAAGATCAAAGGCTTCGACAATATTAATCAGGTCGAAAAATATAAGGGCTGGGAGCTTAAAGTAACCGAGGACGAGCGCGTACCGCTGGAAGAGGGCGAATATTACGTTCAGGATATCGTCGGCTGCGAGGTGGTCACGGAAGAAGGCGAGACGCTGGGCAAGGTGACCGATATTTTGTCTCCCGGAGCGAACGATATTTGGGTTGTCAAAATGCCCAAGGGCAAGGAGCTGCTGCTGCCGGTTATTGACGACGTTGTGCTCGACGTCGACGTTGCCGCGCGTAAAATCAAAGTGCATCTGATGGAAGGGCTGCTCTGATGCGGATAGACGTATTGACGCTTTTTCCGGAAATGTTCGCGGGCGTGTTCGGATCAAGCATTTTGGGCAAGGCGCACGACAAAGGCATTGTGTCGCTCAATACGCTTAATTTTCGCGACTTCGCCAATAATAAACACAACACGGTAGACGATATGCCTTACGGCGGCGGCGGCGGCATGGTGCTCAAGGCCGAGCCGATCTTCGGCGCGGTGGAGCATGTCCTGGAGAGGTCAAGGCGGGCGGAAGACGGAGAAGAAGCGCGCAAGCCGCGCGTTATTCTCATGTGTCCGCAGGGCAGACCGTTCACGCAGGAGATCGCCCGCGAGCTATCCGAGGAATCGCACTTGATTTTTATTTGCGGTCATTACGAAGGCTACGACGAGCGAATCCGCGAGCACTTGGTGACGGACGAGCTGTCGGTTGGGGATTACGTATTGACCGGAGGAGAGCTGCCTGCAATGGTCGTCACGGACGCGGTCGTTCGGCTGCTGCCCGGTGTGCTCGGCAACGAACAGTCGGCCGTTACAGACTCGTTTAGCGATGGCCTGCTTGAGTATCCGCACTATACTCGGCCTGCGGAGTT
Source organism: Cohnella sp. LGH (assembly GCF_017671885.1). Taxonomy (NCBI): domain Bacteria; kingdom Bacillati; phylum Bacillota; class Bacilli; order Caryophanales; family Paenibacillaceae; genus Cohnella; species Cohnella sp. LGH. Next base: position 3,922,028 of record NZ_CP072117.1, on the reverse strand, counting down.
CAGAAGCTGGAAGGTTCCCGACGCTTTGCTGTCCGGACACCATGCGGAGATCGAGAAGTGGCGTAGGCGGCAATCGCTGGAGCGAACGCTCGCTCGCCGACCGGAGCTGCTGGACCGGGCCGAGTTGACCAAAGAAGAGCGGATATGGTTGGACGGCCTTCATGTGCAGCGGGAAAATTCGGCAGAAAATTGAACGTAACAGTTGTATTTTTGGGCGGGAATATGATATAATTTCAAATGTTGTTTTGTCTTCGTTCGGCTTCGGACAGACAAAATGGAACGAGTAGGACGGTCCTCTGCACGCCAAGATCCGAATGCAGGGTATTCGGGGAGCGGGGTACGAACGTCTGTTAGGGAAGGAGTGAACACAAATGAGCAATCTGATTCAAGCGATCACGCAAGAGCAGCTGCGTAAGGACATTCCAAGCTTCCGTCCTGGCGATACGCTGAAAGTGTACGTAAAAGTCGTCGAGGGTTCCCGCGAGCGTGTTCAGCTGTTCGAAGGCGTCGTAATCAAGCGCCGCGGCGGCGGAATCAGCGAAACCTTCACGGTTCGCAAAATCTCGTACGGCGTAGGCGTAGAGCGTGCCTTCCCGGTACATTCTCCGCGCCTGGAGAAAATCGAAGTGGCTCGCCGCGGTAAAGTTCGCCGCGCGAAACTGTACTACCTGCGCAACCTGCGCGGTAAGGCAGCACGTATTAAAGAAATTCGATAATGGACGACAGAGGAGGGCTTGGCGACGTTCAAGTCCTCCTTTTTGCATATTTACCAGAAAGCTAGAGGCGATTACGAATGGATCACAATGACAATTCCAAACCAAACGAATCGGCCGAGCTGGGAACGAACTCGGCCGCGGATGACCGCGCTGTTCATTCCGGCAGCGAGACGGAGACGTTTTCCGAGGCGACCCGGGGCAGCCGAAGCGCGAAGCCGCCGAAGCGCCAGGGGAATGAGCTGGTGGAATGGATCAAGGCGCTTGCGATCGCCGGCGTTCTGGTGCTCGTGATCCGCTGGTTTCTGCTTAGTCCTTTTATCGTCGACGGGCCGTCCATGGAGCCTAACTTTTGGAACCGCGAACGGATTATCGTCAACAAAATCATTTACGACATACGCGAACCGAAGCGCGGAGAAGTGATCGTGTTTCACGTGCCGGAGGAAGGCCGCGATTTTATTAAGCGGGTGATCGCGCTGCCTGGCGAGACGGTCAAGGTCGACGGCGATCAGGTATACATAAACGGAGAACCGCTTGACGAAACTTATTTGCAGGAAGCTTACGAAGAAGCTCATGCTCAGGGCGAGCTTTACAACCGCTATCGCGAAGAGCGCTCCAATTTTCCGAACGGTTCTTTTCCGGACGGAGTCGTGCCGGAGGGAACGGTGTTCGTGATGGGGGATAATCGCTCGAATAGCGAAGACAGCCGAATGATCGGATATATTCCGACGGATCGGATTGTCGGCCGCGCCGACTTGATTTTCTGGCCGATCAAAGATTTCAAGTTGGTCAAGCATTAAACCGATTATAGCAAACACAAGGGGCCATTCCCCGATCATCGCGCGATGACCGACGGGAAGGCCCCGTTGTTATAGGTAAGGAAGGTGAATCACCATGACGATTCAATGGTTTCCCGGGCATATGACCCGAGCGAGGCGGCAGATTGAAGAGAAGCTGAAGCTGATCGACGTCGTGTTCGAGCTGCTGGACGCCCGAATTCCAAGCTCCAGTCGCAATCCGATGATAGACGAGATTATAGGCGAGAAGCCAAGACTCGTGCTGCTTAATAAAGCGGACTTGGCGGATCCTGAGAAAACGACGGAATGGAGCCGTTTTTTTCGCGAGCAAGGCTTGGCCGTGCATGCGATCGACGCGAATGCGGGGGCGGGAGTCAAGGAGTTGGCCAGTAAGGCGAAAGAGCTGCTGAAGGAGAAGATCGATCGTCAGATCGCCAAGGGGATGAAGCCGCGCCCGATTCGCGCCCTGATCGTCGGCATTCCGAATGTCGGCAAATCAACGCTGATCAACCGGCTGGCCGGACGCAACATTGCCGTAACCGGAGACCGGCCCGGGGTGACAAAGGGGCAGCAGTGGATTCGTTTCGGGGGCGAACTGGAGCTGCTCGATACGCCGGGAATTTTGTGGCCGAGGTTCGAGGATCCTGTCGTCGGCAACCGATTGGCCGCGACGGGAGCGATCAAGGAAGATATTCTTCATCTGGACGAGGTCGCTTGTTTTGTGCTAAAAGTGCTGGTCGAGCAATATGGACAGGTACTCGGAGAGCGCTACGGTTTGACGGATCTGCCTTCCGAGCTGCCGGATATGCAGGCGGCCGTTGAGGTGCTGGAAAGCATCGGCAGGCGCAGAGGCTGCATTGTCAGCGGCGGCCATGTCGATTACGAGAAGGCGGCAACGGTGCTGCTGCGTGACTTGCGCTCAGGCAAGCTCGGTCGGATTACATTCGAAAAGCCGGAAGAGATGCAGATGTAATCCTAAAGCAACGCTAACGATCAAAGAATACGATCATCCAATCTCCGCGGGGTACCCCGTCGGGGATTTTTTTATGAGCCAGGGCATAGAGTGAAAAAACTATGACGGACCAATTCATGTGCAGGCCCCGCTTGCAAGGAAACATTCGCAAGGCGAGCTTTCCGAAAAAACATGTAACGCCATTCGAACTAACTGCTTCTAACGGCCTGGTAGACCGTTACGCGATCGAAATCGAGCAGATGGGCGCCTCTAACCGGTCTGAGAGGCCGTTCGCGATCGGATTTCAGCAATTGGACGTCTCTAACGGTCTGAGAGGCCGTTACGCGATCGGATTTGAGCAATTGGACGTCTCTTACGGTCTGAGAGGCCGTTACGCGATCGAAATCGAGCAGATGGGCGCCTCTAACGGTCTGAGAGGCCGTTACGCGATCGAAATCGAGCAGATGGGCGCCTCTAACGGTCTGAGAGACCGTTACATGATCGAAATCGAGCGGATGCCGCCCTCTAGCGGTCTGAGAGGCCGTTACGCGATCGGATTTGAACCGCTGGACGGTCTGCGGGACCCTTACGCGCCCTTTCGGACGTTCGACCTTTGCCAGAAGTCGGCAAAACCATCCCTTTTGGATTGAGATAGACTCACCTTCAATAATCCAACTTATATAGTCAGCTATGTGTAAGTCAGTTGGTCAGCCGTAGAAAAAATGTGTTGCATTCCATACAATGCTTCCAATATAATAAAGAAAGTTAAAGTGCTTTAACTTTTGGAAAGTAATCGTCGGTTTATTTCTGTTGTATACAAGAATCTTCATATTTTTTTAGACATAAAGTTAAAGCGATTAAACTATGTGATGATTTTAAGAGACTCGTCTGTCCAACCTTTTATCCACAGCGTGCAACGGATTGAGTGCGGCGATCAGCGGAGTTGCCCTGCAGAAGAAATTTGGTCGTCCCAGGATGGCACAGGCAGAGGCAGCTCATTTTTTATAGGTTAAAGCGCTTTAATTATAGATGGAGCGGTTTAACGATTATTCCGAAAGGAGGCCGCGATTACGTTTCGTTATGTTCAAATCTAATTAATCGGGAGGAGATTTGGATGAATTCTAAAAGGAAGTACTCGTCTATCGTATCGTCATTGCTGGTATTCGCCATGTTCGTGTCCGTATTGGGCTTGACTCCGCTCGCACCTGCCAATACGGCCTACGCGGCGGCCCCGTCGCGGCCCTTCCCGCAGGCGGTGAACTATCCGGGCATTACAAAACCGAACAATGTGACGCAGGCGGCAATGAATGCCTCGGTCGCATCGTATTATAACAGTTGGAAATCCAGTTACTTGAAGAACAATCTGAGCTCTCTGCCGGGCGGCTATTATGTCAAAGGCGGGGTAACGGGACCTACGGAAGGCTACAATGCGCTGGGATCGTCGGAGGGGCAAGGTTACGGCATGATTATTACCGTGCTTATGGCCGGACACGATCCGAATGCTCAGACGATTTATGACGGTTTGTTCAAGACGGCCAGAGCGTACCACAGCAAGAGAAATGCCAATCTGATGGGCTGGATCGTCGCGGATGCCGCCGGCGCACAGGGTCACTATTCTTCGGCAACGGACGGAGATATGGACATTGCTTACTCGCTGATTTTGGCCGATCGGCAGTGGGGTTCAAGCGGCACGATCAATTATTTGGCCGAAGCGCAAAATATGATTACGAACGGAATCAAAGCCAGCAATGTCACGACAGGCAACCGATTGAATCTGGGCGATTGGGATTCGAAAACCGCGCTCAATACTCGGCCTTCGGACTGGATGCTGGGTCATATGCGAGCGTTCTACGCCGTGACGGGCGATCAGACTTGGCTGAACGTCATCAACAACTTGTACACGGTCTATAGCGACTTCAGCAGCAGCTATTCTTCTACTACCGGCCTAATATCGGATTTCGTCGTCGGGAACCCGCCGCAGCCGGCTCCGTCCGACTACTTGGGCGAATTTCTGGAAACGAACGAATACAACTACAACGCCTGTCGGATGCCTTTGCGCATCGTGATGGATTATGCCGTGTCCGGAGACGCGCGCGGGAAGGCGATTGTCGACAAAATTGCTACGTGGATCAAAGGAAAAACAAGCAGCAACCCGAACAATGTGAAGGACGGCTACAAGCTTAACGGCACGGTGACCGGCTCGGCCAGTTATCCGGCAGCCGTATTCGCAGCTCCGTTCATTGCTGCGGGAACTGCCAGCAGCAGCAACCAGGCGTGGGTGAATACCGGTTGGAGTTGGATGATCAATCAGACGGACGGCTACTACAGCGATTCCTACAATCTGATGACGATGCTGTTCATGTCCGGCAACTGGTGGAATCCGATTGCGGCAAGCGCGCCGGATACCCAGGCGCCGACGCAGCCGACCGGGCTGACGGCGATAGCCGCATCCGGTACGCAGATTAATCTGAGCTGGACGGCGTCGACAGACAATGTCGGAGTGACCGGCTACAAAATTTTACGTAATGGGACGCAGGTAGGAACGGCAACAGGTACGACTTTCAGCGATACCGGGCTTGTTCCGCAGACCAGCTACAGCTACGCGGTATCCGCTTATGATGCCGCCAACAATCAATCGACGGCCAGCGCTGCCGCCAGTGCGACCACGCTGCAAGGCTCATCTTATGTGAACCTTGCGCTCGGAAAAACGGCTACCGCCAGCTCGATCGAAGGCTCGGGGTTTGAAGCGGCCAAAGCGGTGGACGGCAACGGTACGACTCGTTGGGCGAGCGTGGAAGGGTCAGATACGCAATGGTTCGCGGTCGACCTAGGCGCTGTGCACAGCATCGGCAAGGTAAAGCTCTTATGGGAAGCTGCGTACGGCAAGAGCTATAAGATTCAAACTTCGACGAACGGAAGCTCTTGGTCGGATGCTTATAGCACGACATCCGGCGATGGCGGAACGGACGAAATTACGTTTGCGGCAAGAGACGCGCGTCACGTCAGAATTTCCGCCACGAAGAGAGGCACGTCCTACGGCTATTCCCTGTTCGAATTCGAGGTATGGCCTTCAGGAAACGCGCCGGCCGATACGACCGCTCCGACAGTGCCCGGCAATCTCGCCGTAACAGGTACTTCATCTTCTACCGTATCGCTGTCCTGGAGCGCTTCGAGCGACAACGTCGGTGTAACGGGATACGAGGTATACCGCGGCTCTACGCTGGCCGCAAGCGTGGCCGGAACGAGCGCGACGGTTAGCGGATTAACTGCCGGCACGTCGTATTCGTTCACTGTGAAAGCCAAGGATGCGGCAGGCAACGTCTCGGCGGCCAGCAGCTCGATAAGCGCAACAACGCTTCCGAACAGCCCGGTCGGCACCGCGCCTAAGCTGATCAATATGACGTTTAACGGCGACCCCCGGACGAGTGTTGCCTTCGCCTGGTATACGAATCTGATGACGGGGTCGGTCGTTCGGGTGGTGGAAGCTGCGGCAGTGGTCGGCAACGTTTTTCCGGCGCAGGGAACGTTGACCTATCAGGGCACGGCGGAAACGATTCAAACCTATGTCACAAAATCCGATCGCAGCTCCAACAACAAAAAGAGCTTTGTCAGTCATAAGGTCATTGCGGATCAATTGACGCCTGGAACCGCTTATAAGTTCCAAGTAGGCAACGGTGCCGCGGACGGATGGGGGCCGATCGGTTCCTTCACGACGGATCACGCCGTGAATCAACCGTTTCATTTTATCGCCGGTTCCGACTCCCAGGCTTCCAGCGAGTCCAGCTTTATGCCCTGGGCGGACACTTTCACTAAAGCGATCAATACGATCGGATCTCCCAAGTTTCTGATTAATGCCGGAGATTTGGTCGACAACGGCGATCTGGAGGAGCAGTGGCAGTGGATGTTGGGTGTGGCGCAAAACTCGTTGCTGCAAGTACCGATCGTACCTGTGCTCGGCGGGCATGAAGTTCTGGATTATCAGGGAGATACGACAACGGCGAACAATAATTTTTACAACCATTTCAATTTGCCGCGGCAGACGATCGCGAATACGCATGACGGTTCCGTCTATTCGTTCGAATACGGCGATGCGCTGCTCCTCGTTTTTAACTCGCAATTCGAAGGGAAATTGAGCAGCAACGGCAGCGCCACTAATGTCGATCCGCAATTTTGGGATCAGGTGCAGTGGATGAAAAACACCGTGGCCAGAAGCGACAAGAAGTGGAAGTTCGTGACGTTCCACAAAGGTCCTTATTCGGCAGGGGACAATTCAGGGCAATATGAAGACAGTCGGGTAAAATTTTATAAGAAATATTTAGTTACCGCCTTCGACGAGATGGGCATCGATATGGTGTTCGAAGCGCATGACCATATGTATATGAGGTCGTACCAGATGTATAACGATCAGGTCGTCCCGACATCTTCAATCACGTACGATGCTAGCGGCAATGCGGTCAATCCGAAAGGGACCATCTATCTGATGTCCAACTCTCTCGGCAACAAGTTTTATGAGAAATATCCGGGTTATAACGATTATTTCGCCGCGATCAACACGCAGCCGCGGAAAAAGATGTTTACCGATGTATCGGTAGCTCAGGATACGCTCTCCTTCGTCGCTTATACAGCGGCAGAGGGAGCCTCGGTTGCCGCCTACGATCAATACGGCATCAAGCGGACGGACGGCAAGCCGCAGCCGGTAGCGGGCGCAATGGCTGCAGTAAGCGGCAATCAGTTGACGCTTACCTGGAGCTTGCCGTCAACCGGCGAGCCGGTTCGCGGATTCCGAATTTACGAGCAGACCAACAAGCTGGACGGCGTAACCGGTAAAGCCTATTGGAGCGCGTATATTCCGGTTGAACAAAATCGGGTCTCCTACTCCTATACGATCAGCAACGTCAACTCCGCCGAAAATTACAATCTGGTCATCAAGGCGGTTGGCGTACGCAACAACTCCGATCCGGTCGTTTTATCGTCGCAGAACGGAAATACCGATACGCAGGCGCCAACGCAGCCGGCCGGGCTGACGGCGACGGCGGTATCCGGCTCGCAGATCGATCTGAGCTGGACGGCGTCGACGGACGATGTCGGGGTGACCGGCTACAAGGTTTACCGCAACGGAGTTCAGGTAGGTATGGCAGCGGGTACGACGTTCAGCGACACGGGGCTGACTCCGCTGACCGGGTACAGCTATACGGTGTCGGCCTATGATGCCGCGGGCAACGAATCGGCGGTCAGCGACATAGTCGGCGCGACCACGCTGCAAGGCTCGCCGAACACGGACCTGGCGCTAGGAAAGTCGATTACGTCCAGCTCGATCGAGGGTTCGGGGTTTGAGGCGGCCAAAGCGGTGGACGGTGACGGAACGACCCGCTGGGCGAGCTTGGAAGGCTCCGATCCGGAATGGATCGCGGTCGATCTGGGAGCCGTACACAGCATCGGCAAGGTGAAGCTTGTATGGGAAGCAGCATACGCGAAGAGCTACAAGGTGCAACTGTCGACGGACGGAAGCGCTTGGACGGACGCCTATAGCACTTCGTCCGGAGACGGGGGAGTAGATGAAATTACGTTTGCCGCGATGGATGCGCAATACGTAAGAATCTATGGTACCCAGAGAGGCACGCCTTACGGTTATTCGCTGTATGATTTTGAAGTTCGCGCGGCCTAACTCGACTAGGTCGGTCTAGATCGTCAAACGGCGGTTTGCCAAAAACCAAAAGGATCGTCAGGGAAGAGGTCCCCCGGCGATCCTTTTGGTTTTGGCGAAATCATCTATGGTTGGCTGAACTGTCTGCGGATGTTGCGCTGCTTCCAAGGAAGGCGAAGAAGTCGCTTAGTTTAAGCTTGTTCGCTCACCAAGGAGAACTGCCAAGAGATGCCGTACTTATCGGTCAAGCTGCCGTACACCTTGCTCCAAGGCACTTCTTGAAGCTCCATCATGACGGATCCGCCTACTTTCAGCTTGTGGAAGGCGTCTCTGATCGCATTTTCGTCGTCGAGGACGAGAGCCAGCGAGAAGTGGTTGGTTCCCTGTTGATAAGGCATTCCAGGAAAAGTGTCGGAGAACATCAACATGCTGCCGCCGATGTTCAAAAACGTGTGCATGACCCGATCTTGCGCTTCCGGAGGAAGCGGATAGTTGGGATCGGCAGGCATCGAGCCGAACGTCTGAATGACGGGCTCCTCAAGGCCGAACACCTCGGCATAGAAAAGCGCGACCTCCCGAGTATTTCCGTCGAAATTCAAGTAGGCATTTAACGGCACACAGCTCACTCCTTATCGAAATGGGGTTCGAAAGGAATCATATCATAATTGTTGTCCTATAGCAAACGTACGTTCTTGTTTGGGGCGATTAAGCGCTCGGGGGCGTCGTTGCGACAGCTTCCCCGAGAGCGGAGTCGGTCAGCAATTGCAGCACAACGTTGTCCATCGGCGGATTGTGCAGGCCGGCGCGTACGTCGCGATAATAGCGCTCTAGCGGCGAACGGCGGGACAGACTGCCGCCTCCGACGATTCGCATCGCCAAGTCCACAATTCGGATAGCGCTGTTGACGGAGGCATACTTGGCCAAGCCAAGCTCCGGTCTTAACGAGGGCCGCCGACTCCGCTCGCGATCCCAACGCTCCGCCGCTTCGTACAGCAGCGCGCGGGCCGTTCTTAGCTCGACTTCCATCTCGCCGATTGTGTGCCGGACGGTAGGAAGGGAGGAGATGGGCTCGCTTAACGTATTCGGTCGGTACGTGCGGGCAAATTCCAGGGCATAGTCTCTAGCCGCGCGAGCGATGCCGATATAGCAGGCGGGAATATGCAGCAGCCAGCCCCCTCCGTCGTCTTCGGCTTTGCCGGCAATTCTGCGATCCTCTCCGACGAATACTTCATCCAGCACGACATCGTGGCTCCCGGTCGCCCGCATTCCGAGCGTATCCCAGGTTTCGACGATGCTTACCCGCTCCGTCCGTTCTACGAGAAATTCGCCCGGACAATTTTCATCAGGCACGTAGGCGGTCACGACAAAACGATCGAGAATCGGAGACAGCGTGCTGAACGTTTTGCGTCCCGTAATGCGCCAGCCGCCATCGGTCCTAACGGCGATTGTCTCGGGACGGCCGCCTCTGCTCGGACTGCCCGATGCCGCTTCGCTCGCAAAAGTGTTGATCATCTTTCCGTCCGAGACGATGGAACGGCACAACTCGGCGAAGAGAGGTTCTTGCCACTTGCCGCTTGAACGAAAGTGAAGCACTTGGCCGATATGCCAGCCAACGGCGAGAGCGGTTGAGCCGTCGCCGTATGCCAGCCGTTCCTGCAGCTGAACAAGGTTGTACAGCGACAATTCGTCGCCTCCGTAACGCTTCGGAACCGTGATTTTCAAATAGCCTGCTTCTCGCAGCTCCGCGAAGTTTTCGAAGGGAAACGAGCCCTCCCGATCATGTCGCTCCGCTCGTGTCGCGAACCGGGACGCCAATTGTTCCGCCCAAGCTGCGAGGGCCTGCTCCTCGTCGTTTCGAATATAGGGATCTTGCCATGATGATGTCATCGGCTGGTCGCTCTCCTTTATGCCGCAGTATCGCTTTTCTTAATTATACCTGTCGGGGAGCCGAACGGTCATCCCGGAGGAGCCATTCAGGCAAATATTCTCCTTCCGATTCGTATTGAAAAGTACGCTTGCGCTGTGACGGGCAGCCGGCAGGTTTACATATTCTATTTTGTCAGGAGTAAGCGAAAAAAGGAGGGGAGGCAAGTGAAGTACGCCAGCAAGTCGATCGCAAGCAAGTGGAGAAAAACCGGATGGATGCTGGGCGATTCGAGTTTGCGGCCTTTCGTTCCGGAGACCCGGTTATTCGGAAGAGCAAGTTTGGAGGCGATGTTAAGCCGATACGCAGTCGTATATTTCAAACCCTCAAGAGGAACCGGGGGGAAAAAGATCTCGCGCATTGAACGGATCAAGGCGGGAAGCTATCGCTTAAAGGGGACGGGCGGGAATCGAAGCGGATTGTCGGCGGACGAGCTGTACGCACGGTTGAAGTCGCTCGCGGGCGGCAAGCAGTACTTGCTGCAGCGAGGCATTGATCTGGCGCATACCGGCGGGAAGCCGTTCGATCTTCGCGTCATGGTTCAGAAGGACGGAAGCCAATGGGTTACGACGGCGCTGTTCGCCAAAATCGGGAAAAAAGGGAGGGTCGTTACGAATTATCATAGCGGAGGGAAAGTGGCCGGCTTTAAGAAAACGATGAAGGGGGCCGGTTACTCGGAATCTTCGGCCGGCGAAGCACAGCGAAAGCTGGGGCAGATCGGCGAAGCGACGGGCCAATGCTTCGATCGCCATCGGGACGGTTTTCGCGAGATCGGCCTCGACGTGGCGGTCGACAAGGCGGGTCGTTACTGGGTCCTCGAAGCGAATACGCGGCCGCAGTATTATCCTTTAAAAAGCGTGGACAGATCGGCATACCGACGCATAATCGACTATGCCAAAAAGTACGGACGGGTTAAAGGTAGAAGGAAATAGAAAATAGAAAATAGGAAATGGGAATAGGAAGCTTCGGGAGAGAAGGAAACTGAGGGCGGTTTTCGGGAGAGCAGAGAAGCTTGGGGTGGCTTTCGGTAAAGCGGAGACGCTTGGGTGGAGGAAATTGTGTTGGGATCACGGAGAGCATAAGAAGCTTGTGATGCGCAGACGCCGTACGCCGCGGCTAGATTGATCTACGGCCTGCTTGGCCTGCCCTGGTCTGTGCGGGAGCGGAAAATAGAGGTACAATGAAAGCAAGAAAGGGGACGGTGGTCATGAAGCGCACAAGCAATCAATCCGAGCCGATCGTATTGCTAATAGACGGACACTGCAACATGTGCCACGGTCTTGCCAAATTTGTCGTGGGCCGGGACAAGCGTGCGGTTTTTCGCTTTGCTTCGCTGCAGTCGGAATTGGGACGACGCTTGCTGAAGGAGGGCGGCATGCCGGAGGACGCGCTGGAAACGTTCGTCATGGTCGATAACGGAAAGTATTATACGAAATCAACGGCGGCGCTGCGAATCGGCAGGAAGTTGGGCTGGCCGTGGTCTGTCGCTTATCCGGCGATCGTCGTGCCGCGTTTCGTGCGCGACCGGGTATATCGCTTTGTCGCGCGCCGGCGCTATCGCTGGTTTGGCCGCAGCGAGAGCTGCCTTCTGCCGACCCCGGATATGCGTTCGCGGTTTCTGGAGTAGCTGCGTCTCGAAAAAAGGGGATATGTGCCGGGCTTGTCCGGTACATATCCCCTTTGATTATATTTTTCTCAGCTCGGCAATATCCGCCTCATGGGAGATGGAACGAACGGATAGGCGCTCCAAAATTTTCTGTTGCTCCTTCTGAATGTCAAGCAACGTTTGTTGGCCCGATTTGAGTTGACTTGAGTCTTGTTTGAGGATAAAAACATCGTCTTTGAGAATGGTTACGTCTTGCTTGAGGAAAGAAACGTCGTCTTTAAGAATAGCTACGTCTTCCTTAACTTGATGAACTTCCTCTGTCAGCTCCTCCAGCTTCGCATTGGTTGCCCCGACAATGTGGATCAACTGTCGAATGTGCTCTCCCTGACTGTTTAGCTGAAGTTGAAAGTCGTTCATCTTGCTTAACAGAAGATCCAGCTTCGCCTCGCTCACGAGCCCTGCCCCCTTTTCGGCAAATAAAAGAGATTCAATATGAAATGAGTTGTGAATACGAACGTATGTGCTGTGTTTAAAGTATACCGGAAATGAAGGGAATCTGCAAGGCGGATTGGGTTGGGAGAGAGACGAACGACAGGGAAGCGGGGGCAAAAAAAGGCTTGGCATATAGGCGGCGATAACGGACAATGGGAAGGAAGAGGTTTGGGGAGGAACATGCAATGGAACAATTCAACCGATTGTCCTACGAGAGCGAGCTGTGGTCGCGGGGATTGACGGCCGTAGCCGGCGTGGACGAGGTCGGACGGGGCTGTCTGTTCGGAGATGTGGTGGCGGCCGCGGTCGTGCTGCCTGTCGGGCTCGTACTGGAGGAAGTCAACGATTCGAAGCAAATTAGCGAGAAAAAACGGGATAGGCTTTACGAGTTGATTATAGAGGAAGCATTGGCGTGGTCGGTGGCGAGAGTCGAGCCGTCCGTCATCGATAAAATCAATATACGACAGGCGTCGAGGCTGGCGATGAAGCAGGCGGTATTGGGGCTCGGCATTGCGCCCGAGCATCTGCTCGTCGATGCGGAGAGCATCGATCTCGACATTGCCCAGACGGCCATTATTAAAGGAGACAGCTTAAGCCAGTCGATCGCGGCGGCATCCATCGTTGCTAAGGTCACGAGGGATCGGCTGTGCGCGGAAGTGTGGGATGCGCTGTATCCCGGCTACGGTATCGCGGTACATAAAGGCTACGGGACGAAAACGCATCGTCAGGCATTGCTGGATTTAGGGCCGACGCCGCTGCATCGACGGAGCTTTCTGAAGGGACTAAGCGTCGAGCAGCAAGTGCTGTTCTAAGCAAGGAACGCGATTCACGAAAGGCTTTCCGGGTGCCGATACATAAAGTACGAGTATAGAGGATTATCAAAAGCGGACTTTTTGAACCCCTTTTTTTAAGGGGGAGGGTGTTTGCGGGGAGGGAAAGACATGAGCATGAACATCGGTCCGATGCTGCGGGCGTTAATGGGCGATGCCGTGCCGACGGACAGCCGTTCGCTGGAGCTGAGAATCGGTCAAATCGTCAGAGGCGTGCTTCTGGAAATGTTGGACAACGAGGAGGCTCTCCTAAATATTAACGGCGTGCAGGTGAGAGCGAAGCTGGACGCCGAAATGCCGCTCGGCAGGGGCACGCTGCTGCAGGTTCAGCCCGGCGGGGCCGGGGGCCTTGTAACGTTGAAGCCGCTGAACGACGCCACGGACGCGCTGCCGGAAGAAGGTTTGAAGGACGTGCTGAAATCGTTCGGCTTGTCGGATCAGAAGTGGGCGATGGAGCTGGTGCGCGGGCTGAAGCGGGACGGGTATCCGATCGGGAAGGATACAGCTGCGAACTTTAATGCGGCGATGGCCATGAAGCCGTCCGGGGTCGACGCGGAATCGTGGGCGAGCGCGGCGGACGTTGCGTTCCGCCGTGGATTGAAACCGACAGAGACGACGCTGGCGTCGCTCAGGCAAGCGCTGTCCGGACCGCCGATTCACGAGGAGCTGGCGAGCTTTCGCGCGGCGCTGGACGGCTGGATAAACAGCGGAGGGGGCAAGGCGGCCTCCCCGGAAGCGGCGGCATTAGGACAGCGGCTAGCCGCTTTGCTGACGCAGGGAGCATCTATTCTGGCGGAGGGAGAGGCGCTGCTGACGAGCGAGCCTCAAGCGGGCAAAGGCGAAGCGGCCGCCAAGGCGGAAGCAGGCGCAGCGCCGCGCGACGCCGCCGCGGCTGCGCGTGCTGGAGGCGAGCCGGGCAGAGCCGCGGCCGACGCAACCCCTGCTCGCGGCGACGGAGCCGCAGCCGCGGGAAGAGCAGCCGCTCCGCCGCTAGCCGGCAGGGGCGGCGCGCAGGCTGCGCCTGCGCAGATGCAGCCGGAAGCTTCGCGCCCGGCTGCAGATCCTGCGGCCGCCGCCCGGCTCCCGGCGGCCGAAGAGCGGGCAGCGGCGGCGGGAAGCCGCCCCGCTGCCCAAGACGGCGCGGACGGCCGCCGCGCCGATGGCCGTGCCGACGCCGCTGCTGCGGGACAGCAGCAGGCGTCGGCGGCGGCAAAGCCGGAAGCGGCGTGGATCGGCCGCTTCCTGCAATGGCTCGGCGTCGGGCATGAGCGTCAGCTCCTGCACGCCGCCGATGCGAGATTGCCCGGCGGCCTTCCGGACGCCGGGCCTAACCCGGCCGCGGCAGGGACGCCTGCGGGGGCTGACGCCCCCGGGCAGGAGGCGCGGCCGGCCGCGGAGACGCTCAAGGGCGCGCTGCTTGCCCTTGCGGCGCGAGACGACGTGCCGCCGGCGCTGCGCGAGGCGGCGCAGACGCTGGCAAGCCAGGTGACCGGCCAGCAGTTGCTGCTCTCCTCCGATCGGGGCATGGCGGCGCCCTTCAGCCATATGACGCTGTTCGTTCCCATGCGCGGATCGGACGGCGACACGACTGCAACCGTCCATGTGCAGACGAGGCGGGGACGCCGCGGCGAGTGGGATACCGACAACTGCCATCTGCTGTTCGACCTGCGCATGCGTTACCTTGGGGGTACTGTCGTTGACGTACAGGTCGTCGATCGGATCGTGTCCTTGAAGCTGCTGAGCGATTTTCCCGGCATGGCGGATCTGATTGAAGGCGCGAGGGAGGAACTGGCGGAGGGAATGTCAACTGCCGGCTTCCAGTTGCTGTCGCTGACTTCGTCTCCGCTGCCGCAGTGGAAACTCGGCTCGATCGCCGCTTCCCAAACGGTCGATTCCGCGCATAAAGCGGTAGCCGCCGGAGCTTACGCCGCCAAACCGTATAAGGGAGTCGACTATAGAGCATGAACGAGGCGGGTCCGGACAACAAAAAGTACATTCCGAAAAAAGCCGTCGCACTGAAATACGAGCCCGAGAAAAGCTCGGCCCCGGTCGTGATCGCCAAAGGCCAAGGCGTAATCGCGGAAGAGATCATGCGGCGGGCGCAGGAGCACGGCGTTCCGCTGCAGGAGGACTCTTCTCTGGTGGAGGTGCTTTCCAAGCTCGATTTGAATCAGGAAATTCCGCCGGAACTGTACAGGCTGGTCGCCGAGGTGCTTAGCTTCGTGTACCGCTCCGATCGTCGCGCCGGCCTGAAAGCCAAGGGCGGCGGGGAGGGCGGGTCATGAAGAAGAATGGCGGCGAGGCGAAGGACGGCAGGGCGGCCGTCGGCCGCGCCGGCGAGGAGGCGGCTGCGGCCTATCTCGCCGAGGCCGGGCTGATCGTGGAGCGGCGCAATTGGCGCTGCCGTTCCGGCGAGCTGGATTTGATCGCCCGGGACGGAGATATTGTCGTCTTCGTGGAGGTTCGTTCGCGGACAGGCGCTTCCCGTTTCGGTACGGCGATTGAGGCGGTAACGCCGCGCAAATGCCGCCAGGTGCGCGGCTTGGCGGAGATTTATTTGAGAACGCAAGCGGACGCCGCGGATACCGTGCGCTTCGACGTCGTGGCCGTGACTTTCCGCAGCGACGGCTCCGTGTCGGAAATCCGCCACATTCCGAACGCCTTTTGACGTCTCCGCCGCAGCAAAAACACCCGCCCTTCGGGGCGTTTTTTTGTTCGCGGCTTACCCCCGAACCCCGATTGGAAAATGAGTTGAAACGTAACAGCCGCCTAACACGTAACAAATAAAGACACTTTGAAAACCGACGAGGAGGAACAAAGCCGCATGGAACTGGTAAAAATACCGAAACGGCAAGAAAATCCGCTCAACCTGCCGCCGGGAATGCTGAAGAAGATCATTATCGGGGTCGTTGCGCTAGTCGCCGTGGTGATCGGATCTTCCAGCTTCTACACGGTACAGGAGCAGGAGCGCGCCGCCATACTGACATTTGGCAAATATACGGGGGAGTCGACGGCAGGGCTGCACTTCAAATGGCCTTATCCGATCCAGAAGGTCGTCATCGTGCCGGCGGAGCTGACGCAGCGCATTCATATCGGTTATCGCGTAAACGGAGACGTCTCGACGCCGGTAGAGGAAGAGGCGATGATGATTACCGGGGACGAGAACATCGTATCCGCGGACGCCGTCGTCCAGTGGAAAATCAGCAATGTCCGCGATTATTTGTACAATATCAGCGATCCGGAGCAATTTTTGCGCAACGCGGCCAGCTCCTCCATCCGTTCCGTCATCGGCTCGGAGAAGCTCGATTACGCGATTACGGACGGGAAGACGGTAATCCAGGACAAAGTGCGTGAGAAGTTGCTGGAGCTGCAAAACAAATACCACACCGGCATCCAGATCATCGACATCAAGTTCCAGGATATCGAGCCTCCCAGCGGCCAAGTAGAGGAAGCGTTCCGTGCGGTTACGAACGCCCGCGAGGAGAAGAATACGAAGATCAACAACGCGGCGAAATACGAGAACGACAAAATTCCGAAAGCGCGCGGCGAAGCCCAGGCGCAGTTGGAGAACGCGGAAGCGGTGAAGAAGTCGCGGATTTTGAACGCGCAAGGGGACGTCGCCCAATTCAACGCGATTTACGCGGAGTACGCGAAAAACAAAGGCATTACCGAAAGCCGTCTGCTCATGGAGACGCTGGAGAAAATTTTGCCTAAAGCGAAGATCATCATCTCCGACTCTGCGTCCGGTGATACAGTCAAATATTTGCCGCTTAACGAGCTGCTTCGGAACTCCGGCTCCGCTTCGGGCGCTTCCGGCTCGGCGGGCGCACAGCAGCAAGGAGGAACGTCGCCATGAACAAAAAACTCTTGATTTGGGCGGGGTCGATCATTCTTGCCCTCATTCTCGTCGGAGGTTCTCTCTTTGTCGTCAAAGAAGGGGAGTACAAAGTCGTGCTGAAGTTCGGCGAGGCGGTGCGGGTGGAAAGCAGTCCGGGCCTTTATCTCAAAATTCCGTTTATCGAGGACGTCTCTCCGCTGCCGAAATACCAGATGACGTACGAGAGCAACCCGACCTCGATTTTGACGAAGGACAAGAAGCCGATTATCGTCGACAACTACACCGTATGGAGAATCAGCAATCCGCAAAACTTCCTGAAAACGGTCCAGACGGTCGGCGGGGGCATTCAGCGAATTGACGAAGCGGTGTACAATTCCGTCCGGCGCAAGCTTTCAGAGGTCAACTATGATAATATAATTAGCGAGAATACGGCGCGAGGCAACATTAACGACGATATTACGAAAGACGTAGCCGACGCGATCATCCGCGACAATTACGGCATCGAGATCGTCGACGTGCGCATCAAGCGGACGGATTTGCCGGAGAGCAACAAGGAGAGCGTCTACAACCGGATGATTTCCGACCGTCAGGCGATCGCCGCGCGCTACTTGTCCGAAGGCGACGAGGAATCGCGGAAAATCACGTCGAAGGCCGACCGTACCGCTACCGAGCTGTTAGCCCAAGCCGAGGCGGACGCGAAGAAGATCGTCGCGCAGGGCGAGCAGGAAGCGGCGCAAATCTACAACCAGGCCTACGGCAAAGATCCCGAGTTTTACAGCTTTTATCGGACTTTGCAGAGCTACGTGACGACGCTGAACAACGAGCCGGTCATATTGCTGCCTATCGATTCGCCGTACACTCGCATATTATTGGGCAAGTAAGGAACTGCAGCGAAGTTAGCGACCTTAATTTTGAGGCAGTCTCCAAAATCATTGCTTGACCTGGAGCAGAAGGTGAGCCATTCTGAATAATTTACCGCTACCGATGGAGCAATTCAAACGTTTCAAGGACGAAATCACTCGCTTTATGATGATGTACAAGTTTGCGCTCGACTCCCTTGAGACGAAGATCGAGATTTTGAAGGAAGAGTTTCATTTTCTGCACGACTACAATCCGATCGAGCATACGAAATCGCGGTTGAAATCTCCGGAGAGCATTCTGAACAAAATGTATCGCAAAGGTTGCGACATCTCCTTTCCGGGCATTCGCAACAGCATCAAGGACATCGCCGGATTGAGAATTACGTGTTCGTTCGTCTCCGACATCTATCGGATCGCCGAGATGCTGCAAATTCAAAGCGATCTGACAATCGTCGAAACGAAGGACTATATTCGCAATCCGAAGCCTAACGGCTACCAGAGCTTGCACCTGATCGTGGAGGTGCCGGTATATATGTCCGATCGCCAGGAGCAGGTATGCGTCGAAGTACAGATTCGCACGATCGCGATGGATTTCTGGGCGAGCTTGGAGCATAAAATTTTTTACAAGTACAACGAGTCCGTTCCTCCAAGCTTGCTCCGCGAGCTGAAGGAGGCTGCCGATTCGGCCGCTGCGCTCGACAAGCAAATGGAACGGCTGCACAATGAAGTGCTCGAAATTAAGGAGAACCGGATGGAAAACGCCGCGCCGCCGGAAGGCACCAAGCGAATCATTATCCGCGACCAGGAGTATCCGATTCCTGCGGCGTTTCTTCAACTGATCGACGGCGTGCAAGGAAAAGAATAGCATAGGCGTCGTAAAAGAACGGGAGCAGCTGCTCTTGCTTGAGGAGAACGGGGACATTTTGTACGTTTCTCCATACAAAGGCAGGTTCTCGCAGCGCCGAATTTTTGAATTTGTACGATGCGTCATCCAAATCGGCCGAGGGTGACCGACAAAGGTTGATTTTTATACGATTTATCGCACAACTTGCCCTAAACGGCGGCTTGAAACCGGATTTTATAACCGGAGCGAGATTCTCCCCCGTTTTTTAACTCGAGTGGCGAAGCGCGCCCCGACGATCCCGCATAGCGGGATTGTCGGGTTTTTTTGCGTTCCGACGACCGTAAGGAGCTTTGCGGCATGTTTGCAGACGAGCAGGAATAAATTGAGTATTGATCGGGAACAATTGTTCGTATTATGATAAGAACAAACGTTCTGTGGAGGCGAGAGAGATGTCCATAGCCAAGTATATTGGTCGGACGATTGTGATCGTGTATATGGACAAAAAGGAGCGGATCAGCAAGCGGACGATCCGGGTAATCCGCATCGATGCGGGGACGGTGTATGCGTTCGATACGTCCTGCAACGGGCCGAGAAGATTCGCGGTCGAGCGGATTTTGGCGGCGCAGCCGGTGATTGTACATGCCTCCTGAACGCACGATCTTCCTGGTGGACGGCCAATCGTTCTACGCCTCATGTGAAAAAGCTGCACATCCAGAGTACCGCAATAGGCCTGTTGCAGTTGGCGACCCGAGCCGCTCATCAGGGATCGTGCTGGCCGCATGTCCAATCGCCAAGGCTCGTGGCGTGACGACTGCTGAGCGCAATTTTACGGCGCTCGCCAAGTGCCCCGAGTTGGTCATCATACGCCCTCGGATGCAACGATACATTGAGATTTCGTTAATGATAACGAAGATTTTTGAGAGCTATACGGATCTTGTGGAACCCTTTAGTATTGATGAACAGTTTTTGGATGTAACTGGGAGTTTGGGGCGATATAAGTCTGCCGAGGAACTCGCAAAGCAAATCCAAGAAGAAGTGCTGTTGTCAACGGGCGTCTGGAGTAGGGTAGGAATCGGTCCATCGAAAATTATGGCCAAGACGGCAACTGACAATTTCGCGAAAAAAAACGATACCGGCGTGTTCCGTCTCGACTACAACAATATCGAGGAGACGTTATGGCCACTTCCAGTACACCAAATGTTTATGGTTGCGTCGAAAATGGCGACTCACTTTGCGATCATGGGGCTCCCGACAATCGGCGACATCGCCCGTACGCCATTACCTGAGTTTAAGCGTCGTATGCGACTCCGGATGGGCAAACAATCAGACATTCAGGCGGAGTATTATTGGCAGACGGCCCGAGGCATCGATCCAAGCCCGGTCGTACCGTCGATACGAAACGAACTTAAGTCGGTCAGCCACGGAAAGACATTGAGGGCTAGTCTCTATACAAAAAAGGCTGACATCGAACTTGTGCTACAGGAACTGGTGATCGAGGTTTGCCGGCGGGCGCGGCGGCTTGGCAAGCAAGGGAGAGTATTATCGGTAGGGCTTGGGGAATCGGACGGTGAGCGAGCTGCCCGCTTTGGGCGGCAAACAACACTCCCACACGCTACGTCGCTTACACACGAAATATACTCTGCAGCCCTGCGGCTATTTAGGGAGTATTGGCAGGGAATGCCGGTATCCTACCTGTATGTATCCATAACGCATCTGTCCGACGATAACGTAACGCAACTGGCGCTATTTGATGACCGATCGAAGGCATATGACCTTGAGCGAGCAACGGATGAGATTAAAGATCGATACGGTAGCGCAGCTATCATGCGGGCGTCATCCTTACAAGGGACAGGAATCGCACGAGAAAGAGCCGGACAGATCGGGGGTCACTATAAATGAGTAAGCTCGAAGGTAACGGACGTTGGGGAGGCAAAATGCTCCTGACCGAGCATCAGGAGCAGTACGGTAGACGGGAACAAACAATAAGCGGGAAGGCCACGTCTGATGAGATGAGGTTGATCAGGGACGCCATACTGCTCCCGCACTTAATGACGATGCTCCAAAGATCGATCGACGAGGTTAATCGGTCGCAAATATCCATGCATAATGTAATGGGGCGTTTTATGAGGGTGCTACTGGACCGGGTAAGTCTTGAATCCTTCAACGCTCGCCGGGAGCTAAAAAAGCGAAATATCAAGATTCTGTCCGATCAGACGCAGGACGATATCGTATACACTTGCTATCTCTGTAGAGGATACGAAGACAAATTTGGGATGACGCGGGAGATCATGCGGGCGGAAATCAGTAGTCATC
Organism: Cohnella sp. LGH; assembly: GCF_017671885.1. NCBI lineage: Bacteria > Bacillati > Bacillota > Bacilli > Caryophanales > Paenibacillaceae > Cohnella > Cohnella sp. LGH. The sequence goes on along the minus strand of NZ_CP072117.1, from coordinate 3,901,215 downwards.
TTGCTAAAGCTGTTGAAAGCATACTTAAACCAACAAAGGAGTGAACATCATGCCGGCAATAGCTAAGCCCGAAAAGACATATAAGGTGAAGAGGCCGACAAGAGATGAGTTTGAACTGGAGGAATTGGCCGACCAATTGACTGAAGCCAAGAGGGAAGAGACCGATGTCGTATTGGCCGTTTGGGGGATGGAGGAGACAGTGCACGGGATAATCACGGAGATGGACTCTAGGACGACACTTGTTCACGTCTACCGGAACGGCGATACAGTAAAAGTGCCGTTTATGGATATTATGAGAGTGAGCAACCCGATGTAACCGCGGGCATTATTCGGATTATGGCGAAGCTCCAAGAGGTTGGTACGGACAGAGAGGGGAAAGCCCCGATTAGTCGGGGCTCATTTTGTCCTAATTCTATTACCCACACATTACCCACAACCAACGTGTTAAATCATGTATCTTTGTGTCCACTAATGTATAGTTAAAAATGCTCAAAACCCGCGCCATTATTTGATTCTGTCCACTTGATTCTTTCGGTGTCCAAAGATTACAAACATGCTTACGATGTGCGATAAAAGCCTACAAGAGGTGCGGCGGACGCCGAATCTGCTCAAGCAGCCGCTGGGAGAATTCATCCAAATCGTCATGGACAAAATCAGCCGGGAACTGTTCTCTCTCCGCAGAGAACTGCGAGGGCGGAACATTAAAGTGTTCGACGATGAGACGCTCGACGGGATCATCTATCACCGCTACTCCTGCCGCGGGTATGAAGACAGGTTCTCCATCGTGCGCGAAGCGCTGCGCTCGGAGATTGGCATCCGACTGGCCAAATATTGCGCGGACATTTTGTATCCGTCGTTTAAGGAAGCGCGGCGGCCCGATCCGGGCAGCGATAGCTGATCGCCTCGGCTGCTGCGTCCTATGTGCGAATATTCTCTTTATCGGACACGATCGTAGGCCGCGAGCGGATTACAAAGGAAGACGTCGCGAAAGCGATCAGTTATCGTTGCTTCGAATGAAATAAGCACCTTTCCCCGTCATAATCAATACTGACGGCAAAGGTGCTTATTCAATCTCGCCCTCATCCTTTAAAACATGTTATTTGTAAATATAAACGTTATATTTAGTCGTTGAAGAACTAGTGCCGTCATTGGAAGAAATCTTCACATAGTACGAAGCGTCTGTCTTCATGCTGACCAATCGCGTCGAGTAGGGGCCCCCGCCGGTGAAAGTAAAGGAATCGACCGCTGTCGTTGTATCGGTACTTTTATAAACGGAAACTTTGTAAGTTACGCTTGAATCTCCGCCAGACATCTTAAAATTAATATTATACGCAAGGTATTTATCGCTTGGAATGGAAACGTAAAAATGGTCGGTGTCGGTACCTGAGCTAATGGCGCCTACAAGGGTATCTCCCAAACTAAAAGTGTCAGCGGTCGCAAAGGTGTTGTTAGGCTCGGATTCATTCACGTTAGCGGCAAAAGCGGGGGTAATACTTGCAAAAAGTATGCAAATAGCCCCCAATACAGTAGACGTAATTTTTTTCATAAATACATCATCTCCTCTTAATTTTATTTTTTTTCTACATCATCATACCTTTTTAGTATGTTATTGTAAATACAATTCTGGTATATTTTTGTTTTTATTCTTTTCAAATCCAATCGAAATTTGATCGTCGCGCTTAAGGAGATGCGGCTCGGTCCAGGCAGCGATAGCTGATCGCCTCGGCTACGTCCTCAGTGCGAATGTTCTCCCTGTCGGCCAGATCTGCGATCGTGCGGGAAATTCGCAGAATGCGGTCGTGCGCCCGGAAGCTTAAGCCCAGCCGGTCGTAAACCTGCTGAAGGAGCGTCTCGGCATCGGAAGAGAGCTTGGCGTACTTTCGCAGATGGCTTCCTTGAAGCTGGCTGTTCCATTGAAAGCCGTGCTTGGCATAGCGGGCAAGCTGCCTTGCGGCGGCGTCGGCGACGATCTCCCGCGCTTGCGCGGAGGAGAGCCCCCCGCCGGAGGACAGTCCTTGCAGCGGCTGACGCGCGAGCTCGACCTGAAGATCCAAGCGATCGGCGAGAGGCCCCGATATGCGGGCGCGGTATCTGGAGACGGCAGCCGGAGAGCACGCGCAGGGCAGGCCGCTTGGTTCGCCGCCGCAGGGGCACGGATTCATCGAGGCCGCGAGCATAAAGCTTGCCGGAAAACGGCATACGGCTCTGGCCCGTCCGATCGTCACCTGACGGTCCTCAAGCGGCTGACGCAGCGTCTCCAGGCAGGAGCGGGAAAACTCCGGCAATTCGTCAAGAAACAGAACGCCGTGGTGAGCAAGCGTCACCTCTCCCGGCTTGGGGATCGTGCCGCCTCCGACGAGGCCCGCTCCCGAAATCGTATGATGCGGAGCGCGAAAAGGGCGGCTGCGAATTAATCCGGCGCGCGTTTCTCCGAGCTTGCCGCAGACGCTGAAGATTTTCGTTACGGCCAGCGCCTCCTCGTCGTTCAGAGGGGGAAGAATCGTTGGCAAGCGGCGGCACAGCATCGTCTTCCCGGTGCCCGGAGGGCCGATAAAGACAAGGTTATGCATGCCGCTCGCCGCGACAAGCAGCGCGCGCTTGCCCTGCTCCTGGCCAACGACGTCGGCCAGGTCGAGCTCGCCGTTGTCGGAGCTGTCTTGAAACCGGATCAAGTCTCGCAGCCGCTTGCTTCCGAAGCCGCGGGGAGCCCCGGGCGGATCGTCCGGCTCGGCGCCGTCTTCGCCGTTGAGCCATTCCGAAAGCGAAGAAATTCCTTGCACTTCGATGCCGGGCAGGAGGGAGGCCTCGGCCGCGGCGGAGCGGGGAACGACGATGCGGCGCAGGCCGCAGCGCCGAGCCAGCTCGGTCATCGGCAGCACGCCGGGCACGCTGCGGATCGTGCCGCTCAGCGACAATTCCCCGATTAACAGCGTATCGGCGAGCATCCCCGGTTCAAGCTGTCCGCTCGCGCACAGAATGCCTGCCGCGATAGCCAAGTCGAACGCGCTGCCCTCCTTGCGAAGATCGGCCGGAGCAAGGTTGATCGTCACCCGGTCGAGCGGGAATTTCATCCCTGCGTTTTGAATCGCGGCCCTCACCCGGTCGATCGATTCCCGCACGGCCGAATCGGGCAGCCCGACGACGTTTACCATAGGCAGGCCCGAGCTAATGTTCACCTCGACCTCGATCAGGCGACCTTCGATCCCCAGCACGCTGGCGCTCATCATTTTCGCATACATAACAAAAAAACACCCTCCTCCGTCCAAGATCATAGTGAACGGGAAAGGTGCTTCCTCTCCGAAATATTGCGGTTGAAATAAGTGTACACGCCGGCGAAGCCCCTGTCAACGGCAGCGCGAACGGTTTTCCGCTGAGCCTCGCTTAAGAAATTCGATTGAGAACCAGCGGAAGCATATTGAGCAGACGCTCTTGAAATTTGGCGTCGTTATAGTTCCAGGCGTCGGCTTCGAGCACGTAAACGCAGCCGCTGCGAACGGCCGGCAAGCTTCTCCATAACGAACTTTCCATCATCGCTAGCGCGGCGCGGCGCGATTGTTCGTTCTCGGAGAGCAGCATGAAAACATGGTCTCCCGCGTATTCGGGCAGTCTGTCAGGGGGAATCTCCGCGAATCCTACGCCGGCTTCGACGATGTCGCGAATTCCATCTGCGGCCTGAAAGCCGCAAGGGTGATAGAGCGCGGAGGATAAGCCGGAAGCTCCCATGACGAATAAATGCTCTCCGTGCTCGTAGACGAATACAGAAGCCGTATGACCTTGTCGAACGACGGAGCGTAGGTTGTTCCACATAGCCGCCGCCTTGGGGTTAAAGGAGGAAAGCCACTGCTCCGCTTCCCGTTTGCGCCCTAGCCATTGTCCTAATGTATGCAAACGGTGCTCCAGCGGAGCAAACGTATTAAAGGTAACGGTAGGCGCGATTTTGGATAAGGCGTTATATTGATTCTCGTCCGCGTTCGCGAAAATGATCAGGTCCGGTTTAAGGGCTTGGGCCTTGCCGGGATCGATCGGCATTCCCACTTCGAGGAAGCCGCGCTCGCGTTCTTCGAGAAAGCCGTTGTTTTTGAAGCTGTCGCTGGTCCCGATCGCCCGAATGCCCAAGGCGCTTAAGTCGCCCAGCGTTTCCCCGTGATAGATGATCCGCTGCGGGCTTGCGGGAATATCTACTTCGTGGCCTGTCCAATCCTTCACGCGGATTTTGCCGCGGGTCGATTGCGAATATTGTCTGGGCGTCATTCCGGTAGATTGACGAAATCGGCGATTGAAGTAATATTCGTCCGCGAATCCGACCCGGCGAGCGATTTCCCGCAGCGGCTCCGCAGTCAGACGAAGCCATTCCTTCGCATGCCCGATTCGAACATCGGTCAAGTAATCAAGCGGTTTTTTGCCGGTAAGCTTTTGAAATGCCGCGCTGTACTGCCATTGAACGAGCTGCGAGATTTCAGCAAGCTGTTTTACGGTAATCGGGTACATGTAGTTGTTGCGCATATAGCTAATCGTTAATTCAATAGCCTGAAGCGGGTTGGAGGAATGCCCGGCGCGCACGTTGTGCTCGAACAAAACGGCGAGCATTTCATTAAACTGCGCTTGACGAGTCAAACCCTCGGCGCCTCCGTGCGATCGTCTGCCCTCATACAAAATGTCGGCCAAACGGGAGAGCCGAGTGAAGGGGAGGGCGGCGAGCTCGCTCCCCTCCGGCAGAATCTCTCCGTCATATTTTGCGTATTCGCCGCCTTGGATTTGAACGGCGGCGAAGGTCAATCTATAACAGCGTATCGCGTCGCATTCATTGACGAGCCTGAACGGGACTCCGGGGTTCAGCCAGTAGCATTTGGCGGCCGCAATCTTTGTAAGCTCGCGGTTTTGAAACAATCTGCCTTGCCCGTCCGTTACGATCAGCAGCGTGTACAGATCGGTTTCGTACATATGGGGATACCATGCAGCGTTATGTTCAATCCGTTCGATATCGACGAAATGGAAGAGCAGGGAGCTTAAGGGAACGCTGACGGAGTCGGAGCTTAAACCATTCATCATGCTATCCTCCTGAAGTGATAACCATTCTCATTAACGTCGATTGTATAATAAAAAGAAGACGTATTTCAACGGTTTCGTCGAAAACGTCTTCTAAGTTTTAAAGTCATGTCATGTTGCCTATTTGGCCATCAACTTCGGAAGCTGCTCGATTAGCCACTGCCTGCTAAGGGCATCGCTTCCCGATTGTTTGATATCGAGCCGATAGACATGGCCTGCTTTGACAGCGGGCAGGTCTTGCCAGATCCGGCTCTTCAATAAATCTTCGGTAGATTGAATGGCGTCCTTCAACTCGGAAGCCGGGTTAAGGATGAATATCCGATCTCCGGCATATTCGGGCAGCATCTCGGTCGAGATTTGTTCGAATCCTCTATCCAATACTTTCTGAATGGGTTCCGTCGGTTTTAGTCCGTCCGGGGTATACAGCACTTGGGATAGCCCGGTTCGCGCCATCACGAACAGTCGCTCTCCCGGATAATAAGTAAAGACGGAGGCCGTCTCCCCCGGCTTCAAGCCCGCTGCCTGCAGTTCCTTCCACATTTGATCCTCTTGTTTGTTATACTCTGCCAGCCACTGCTCCGCTTGCGTCTTTTTCCCCAGGACGTCTCCAAGCAGCGGCAAGCGTTCTTCGAGCGGAGCGAACGTATCGAATACGATTGTCGGCGCGATTTTGCTAAGCTGTTCGTAGACTTTCTCATCCGTATCGGCGATGATAACGAGGTCGGGCGCGAGCGAGATGATTTTCTCCAGATTGATCGGGAAGCCTACGTCTTCAATGCCGGCCAGTTGATCTTCATACACGGTTTCCGAAGCCATGCTGGTCGAAGTTCCGATCGCTTTAACGCCCAACGCTAACAAGTCGCTGAACGTTTCTCCGACGAAAACGACGCGCTCGGGGGAGACTGGAATTTCAATCTCGTGGCCGATGTAATCCGTTATTTTACGCACCGAAGCGGCAGGATCGGAAGAGGGGGATGCCGAGACTGTTGCGGACGGACTGGCGGCAGGGGTGCTCCCGTTGGATGCGGCATTGTTTTTTTCGCTGCTCCCGCAAGCCGCCAATAACGTTCCAAACAGCGCGATCGTGCCAAGAGTTAAGACGATTTTCATTTTCTTGCTCATGAATTTGATTCCTCCGTAGTTTCAATGTGATCATTAGATAATGATAATCATTATCGATTCGTGTCAGTGAAAGTATAGAAGATGGCGCAGCTCCGCTCAATGGACAAAAATAAATCGGACAATCGAATTTGTACAAACATAAAGGGGGAGGCGCGGGTCGCACGGTTGGGGCATGAGTTTTGCGGCATTGGACAAAATAAAGCGAAACTGCAAGCCGAGATCTACTTATCGCAATTAAGAGATGCATTTCCGGCAATTCCATCTCAAAATTCGATGAAATCATTGCCAAAGAAGACTGATAATTTGTTGAAAAGATAAGGAAGCATTCGGCAATTAGTGATACAATGATGAAGGTTTTGTTACATATTTGTTTAACATGCGCGTTCATAGGATTCGACGTCGAGTCTGCTATCAAGTGAGGCTTCGTGATCAAAAGCGAACTTATTGAACAACCTCTTAAAGGAATGTGTAACGGCTGCTAGCGGTGAACTCATCGCTAACATGGGTCAAGCTGTGACGGCCCCGCCCGGCGATTCCGCGCCGAAGCGATCGGCCGCACCAGATATTAAGCGCACAACGGGAGGATGCCAGAACCATGAATATTCATGAGTATCAAGGCAAGGAAGTCTTGAGGCAGTATGGCGTTAACGTGCCGCGCGGCAAAGTGGCGTTTACCGTCGACGAAGCCGTTAGCGCAGCGAAAGAACTCGGAAGCTCGGTAACGGTTGTTAAAGCCCAAATCCATGCGGGCGGACGCGGCAAAGCCGGCGGCGTCAAAATCGCCAAAAGCCTGGACGACGTCGCGAGCTACGCCAAGGAGCTGCTCGGCAAAGTGCTGGTCACGCACCAAACGGGACCGGAAGGCAAGGAAATCAAGCGTCTTCTGATCGAAGAAGGCTGCGATATCAAGAAGGAATACTATCTCGGGGTCGTCGTCGACCGCGGGACCGGACGCGTTGTTATGATGGGTTCGGAAGAGGGCGGCATGGACATCGAGGAAGTCGCCGAGCATTCCCCTGAGAAGATCATTAAAGTCGTCGTCGATCCGGCTGTCGGACTGCAAACGTTCCAAGCCCGTCAATTGGCGCTCGACATCCATATTCCGGTAGAGCTGGTCAACAAAGCGGTCAAGTTCATGTTGGCTCTATACAAAGCGTTCGAGGAAAAAGATTGCTCCATCGCCGAGATCAATCCGCTCGTCGTAACCGGCGGAGGCGACGTGATGGCGCTTGACGCCAAGCTGAACTTCGACTCCAACGCCCTGTTCCGCCATAAGGATATTGTCGAACTGCGCGACCTGGACGAGGAAGACGAGAAGGAAATTCAAGCTTCCAAGTTCGATCTGAGCTATATCGCGCTCGACGGCAACATCGGCTGTATGGTTAATGGCGCAGGTCTGGCTATGGCCACGATGGACATTATCAAATATTACGGCGGCTCTCCGGCCAACTTCCTTGACGTTGGCGGCGGCGCGACGAAAGAAAAAGTAACCGAAGCGTTCAAAATCATCCTGTCCGACGCGAATGTCAAAGGGATTTTCGTCAATATTTTCGGCGGTATCATGAAGTGCGACGTCATCGCAGAAGGCGTTGTCGCCGCAGCTCGCGAGCTTGGTCTCGACAAACCGCTCGTCGTTCGCCTCGAAGGCACGAACGTGAATCTGGGCAAAGAAATTTTGAACGGTTCCGGTCTGAATATCGTGGCCGCGGATTCGATGGCCGACGGCGCGCAAAAAATCGTTTCGCTTGTGAAGTGACAAGGGAGAACTTACCGGGGAGTGTATAATCATGAGTATCTTGATCGATAAGAACACCAAGGTGATCACCCAAGGCATCACGGGCGCGACGGGGTCGTTCCATGCTAAAGGTGCTTTGGAATACGGCACGCAGATGGTCGGCGGAGTAACGCCGGGCAAAGGCGGCCAAACGATCGATTTCGATCTGGAGAACGGGACGAAAATCACGTTGCCGATCTTCAATACGGTTAGAGATGCGGTGACGGCAACGGGCGCAACGGCATCCGTTATTTATGTCGCGCCTCCGTTCGCGGCGGATTCCATCATGGAAGCGGTCGATGCGGAGCTGGACCTGGTCATCTGTATTACGGAAGGCATTCCGGTTATGGACATGATCAAAGTCAAGCGCTTTATGGAAGGCAAGAAAACTCGTCTGATCGGGCCGAACTGCCCGGGCGTCATTACGCCGGAAGAGATCAAAATCGGCATCATGCCGGGCTATATTCATAAAAAAGGCCACGTAGGCGTCGTTTCCCGTTCGGGAACGCTCACTTACGAGGCGGTTCACCAATTGACGACTCGCGGCATCGGCCAATCGTCGGCTGTCGGCATTGGCGGAGACCCGGTCAAAGGGTCCGAGTTCATCGACATTCTGAAGCTGTTTAACGAAGATCCCGATACGTATGCGGTCATCATGATCGGCGAAATCGGCGGTACGGCGGAAGAAGAAGCGGCGGAATGGATCAAAGCGAACATGACGAAACCTGTCGTCGGCTTCATCGGCGGCGCAACGGCGCCTCCGGGGAAACGGATGGGACATGCGGGCGCGATCATTTCCGGCGGCAAAGGCACGGCTGCGGAGAAAATTTCCGTGCTCGAAGCCAACGGCATTCGCGTCGCTCCGACGCCTTCCGACATGGGCGCGACGCTTGTCGCCGTGCTTGAGGAAAAAGGATTGCTGGAAAAGTGCAAAGGTTAATGGTACAGTAGCAGTAGGATAAAATAATTGCCGGAAAACCATTCGTTTTCCGCGCACGGCAAGGCAAGCAGCCTTCCGCGCCCTCTTCGAGGGAGTGGAAGGCTTTTTGTCGTACATGAGCCTGGGGAGGGTTTGAGGAGATGCTGGACAACGAGGAGAATAAGAAAAAGGATAATGTCAGGGTCGTATCGCTGGCGGAGGCACTCGAGACAGGCATGACGCGAGAGGTGCTGATCGCGCTGCATGAGTCCGACGGGATCGGGCGGGTGACGATTGCGACGGTTTTCCTGTACGGCGTCATGAAGGGGCCGGGCTCCTTACGGGATTCGGGAGATTTTCTCGCCGGCGATTGGCGGGACATGGGGCTGAGCGCAAGGCAGGCGCTGGCTGCGGAGCGAAGCGTGCGCCTCGCTGCGAGAGAGCGCAGACAAGTTCGTTACGCGGAGGGAAGGATGGAGGTCGTCACCTATCTGGACGACGATTACCCGTCCCTGCTGCGGGAGATCGCCGACCCCCCTTGGGTGCTCTATTGCAGGGGGAGACTGGAGCTGTTAAGGCATCCGGCGATTGCGATTGTCGGCACCAGACTTGCCACAGGTTACGGGCGCAAGATGGCGGAGGGGCTCGGTGAGGGCTGTGCGGGGCGCATGACGGTCGTCAGCGGGTTGGCTAGGGGGATTGACGCGGCGGCCCACAGAGGCGCCGTATCCGCCGCATACGGGACGATAGCGGTGCTTGCCGGCGGCGTCGATCGATGTTATCCTCCGGAGAACGCCGCTTTGTATCGCGAGATCGGGGTGCAAGGGCTGCTGCTGGCGGAAAGTCCTCCGGATACGATTCTTCACCCCGGATTGTTTCCTCTGCGCAATCGCATCATTGCCGGCCTTTCTTACGGCGTCGTCGTCGTGGAAGCCGCGCACAGGAGCGGCGCGCTGATTACGGCGGATTTGGCGCTCGGCTACAATCGAGATGTGTTCGTTATACCGGGGCAGGTGACTTCTCCGCGAAGTTTGGGCGCGCTCGAATATTTTCGCAAAGGGGCGCATCCGGCGCTGGACGCTTCCGATATTTTTCAATATTATGAGTATCGACTGCCTTCCTTCACAGGGCCGGAACCCGCAAACGGCGCGGCGTCCGGGGCTTCCGCAGGGGAGGAGGGGCTGAGCGAAGACGAACTGCTCGTCTACCGTTTAATCCTCGATCGGCCCGCTTCCGTCGATGAATTGGCGACCTTTTCCGGGATGACGTTTGGACATTTACACTCCGTTCTGCTAAATTTACTAATGAAACGACGAATTGAACAACGAACCGGTTTCGTATATCATGTCCTTTAATAATGAAGGCATAAGAAATAGGCACGAGGACTTGTCGACCGTAGGAGAGGAGGATGGACGTGGCGGACTCGCTAGTGATTGTGGAATCGCCGGCTAAGGCGAAGACGATCGGCAAATATTTAGGAAGCAAATTTATCGTCAAAGCGTCCATGGGGCACATTCGCGATTTGCCGAAAAGCCAGATCGGCGTCGAGGTGGAAAACGGCTTTCAGCCGAAGTACATCACGATCCGGGGCAAAGGCAACGTTTTGAAGGAATTGCGCGATGCCAGCAAAAAGGTGAAAAAAGTTTATCTCGCAGCTGACCCCGATAGGGAAGGCGAAGCGATCGCGTGGCATTTGGCCCATTATCTGGAGCTGGACGAGAAGGAAGATTGCCGCGTCGTTTTTAACGAGATTACGAAGCAAGCGGTCAAGGACGCTTTCAAGTCGCCCAGACCGATCGATATGGATTTGGTGAACGCCCAGCAGGCGAGAAGGGTGCTCGACCGGCTCGTCGGATACAAAATCAGCCCGCTGCTGTGGAAAAAGGTCAAGAAAGGACTCAGCGCCGGCCGCGTGCAATCGGTCGCCGTTAAGCTGATCAACGACCGCGAGAACGAGATCAATGCATTCGTTCCGGAAGAATATTGGAGCATTACCGCTCATTTGACGCAGGGCAAAGCGGCGTTCGAGGCGAAGTTCCATTCCGTTCATGGCGAGAAGAAGGAGCTGCACAGCGAAGCTGAGGTTAAGGAAGTGCTGGCACAGCTAACCGGAGCGCAGTTCACTGTCGGAGAGGTCAAGGAGAAGGAGCGCCAGCGCAACCCGTCTCCGCCGTTTATTACGAGTTCGCTGCAGCAGGAAGCCGCGCGTAAGCTGAACTTCCGCGCTTCGAAGACGATGCAGATCGCGCAGCAGCTTTACGAGGGCGTCGATCTGGGCAAGGAAGGGACGGTCGGTCTCATTACGTATATGCGTACCGACTCGACTCGTATCTCGCCGGTTGCGCAGGAGGAAGCCAGAGAGTATATCGAGGGCAAGTACGGCAATCCATTTTTGCCTGAAACTCCTCGGGTTTACACGAAGAAGAACGCTTCCGCGCAGGACGCGCACGAAGCGATTCGTCCGACGTCGGTGCTGCGCGATCCGGAATCGGTCAAGGCTTTCACGTCCAAGGATCAGTTCAGACTGTATAAGCTGGTCTGGGAGCGCTTCGTCTCCAGCCAGATGTCGTCGGCCGTGCTCGATACGATGACCGTCGATCTGCAGAATGGGCCGGCTGTGTTTCGGGCCAACGGTTCGAAGCTGAAATTCCCCGGCTTTATGAAGGTGTACGTCGAAGGCAACGACGACGGCACGACGGATGAGGATCGGCTGCTGCCCCCGCTCGCTGTGGGAGACAAGGCGGAATCGAAGGACATCGAGCCGAAGCAGCACTTTACTCAGCCGCCGCCGCGCTTCACGGAAGCCCGACTCGTGCGGGCGCTCGAGGAGTTGGGCATAGGCCGCCCAAGCACGTACGCTCCGACGTTGGAGACGATCCAAAAGCGCAATTATGTCGCCTTGGAAGAGAAGAAGTTTACTCCGACCGAACTGGGCGAGCTCGTCATCCAATTAATGGAGGAGTTTTTTCCAGAAATCCTCGACGTCGAATTTACCGCCAACATGGAAGGCGATCTTGACCATGTCGAGGAAGGCATGCAAGATTGGGTCAACGTCATTGGCGAGTTTTACAAGTCGTTCGAGCAGCGGCTGGCGGTCGCCGAAGAGGAAATGAAGGAAATCGAGATCAAGGATGAGCCGTCGGACGAAGTGTGCGACAAGTGCGGCAGCCCGATGGTCTATAAAATGGGACGCTTCGGCAAGTTTCTGGCTTGCTCGGGTTTCCCGAATTGTCGGAATACGAAGCCGATTATTAAAGATACCGGCGTAACGTGCCCGAAGTGCAAAGAAGGTCAGATCGTCGAAAGGCGCAGCAAGAAGGGGCGCGTATTCTACGGGTGCAATCTGTATCCCGGCTGCGATTACGTCTCTTGGGATAAGCCGGTTGCCAAGCCGTGCCCGAGCTGCGGCGGGGTAATGGTCGAGAAGCGGGTCAAAGGCGAGACTCAACTGAATTGTACGGTATGCAGCCATTCGGAAGCTGCCGAAGAAGCCGAGGAAGCGGCGGAATAATCGAATAAGCCGCAAGCGGGACGCCGCTGCCGGGGCGAAGAGCTTCGGCAGGGCGGCTCGCGGAGGCGACGGGGTGGGGGCAACCGTTTTGAAGCAAGATCAATCCGTGACGGTTATCGGCGCGGGGCTGGCAGGCAGCGAAGCCGCCTGGCAAATCGCCGCGCAGGGTATCCCTGTCACGTTATACGAAATGAGGCCGGTCAGACAGACGCCGGCCCATCATACGGCGAGCTTTGCCGAGCTCGTATGCAGCAACAGTTTGCGGGCGAATGGCTTAGCGAACGCTGTCGGCGTACTGAAGGAGGAGATGAGGCGGCTCGATTCGCTCATTCTGGACTGCGCCGACCTGCACGCTGTTCCTGCCGGCGGCGCGCTGGCAGTTGATCGCGAAGGCTTCTCAGCCGAAGTGACGAAGAGACTGAGAGAGCATCCGCTCATCAAGGTCGTGAACGAGGAAGTTACCGCAATTCCGGAGGACGGGATCGTCGTCGTCGCGACGGGACCGCTCACTTCTCCCGGGCTGTCCGATAGCATCAAGCGGCTGCTCGGAGAAGAATACTTCTACTTTTTCGATGCGGCTGCGCCGATTCTTGAGAAGGACTCCATCGATTTCGACAAAGTGTTCCTCGCTTCCCGTTACGACAAAGGGGAAGCGGCTTATTTGAACTGTCCGATGACGGAGGCCGAGTTCGACGTCTTCTACGAAGCGCTGATCAACGCAGAGACGGCGGAAGTGAAAGACTTCGAGAAGGATATGTATTTCGAAGGCTGCATGCCGATTGAAGTCATGGCCAAACGCGGCAAGCAGACGGTACTGTTCGGGCCGATGAAGCCGGTGGGCTTGATCGATCCTCGGACGGGCGCCAAATCCCATGCGGTTATTCAATTGCGTCAAGACAACGCTGCCGGCACGCTGTACAACATCGTCGGTTTCCAGACGCATCTGAAGTGGGGCGAGCAGAAACGGGTGTTCTCGCTTATTCCGGGATTGGAAAACGCCGAGTTCGTCCGTTACGGGGTGATGCACCGCAATACGTTTATCAACTCGCCGAAGCTGCTCCATCCGACCTATCAACTCCGCGGACGGGAGACGCTGTTTTTCGCGGGTCAGATGACCGGGGTGGAAGGGTATGTGGAATCGGCCGCATCCGGATTGGTCGCCGGTCTGAACGCAGGGCGGTTGGCCGGAGGCCGAGAGCCGCTGACGCTTCCCGAGCACACTACGTTGGGCAGCATGTCGAATTATATTACGACAGCGGACTTCAAGCATTTCCAGCCGATGAACGCGAACTTCGGCTTGTTCCCGCCGCTGGGCTATCGCGTCAAAAGCAAGAAGGACAAGAACGACGCTATCGCCGCGCGCGCCCTGGAGGCGATCGATGCGCTGCGTCCCGAGCTTCGGGCAAGCTCCGTTCTGTAACCAATGAAGCAGCGGCTGCGTATAAGACCTAAGCCGCTGCTTTTCCGGCTCTAGGCGAAGTTTCAAAGATGCGAGATTCGCGATCAAAACAAACGGGAGGAACAGCCCATGGATATGAGTTTCCACGCCACGACGATCTGCGCGATCCGCCATAACGGCAAAGGCGCGATCGCAGGGGACGGCCAGGTCACCTTCGGCAATAGCATGGTGATGAAAAATACGGCCAAAAAAGTACGTAGACTGTACCGCAACCAGGTGCTTGCCGGGTTTGCCGGTTCGGTCGCGGACGCGATTACGCTGTTCGAGAAATTCGAAGGCAAACTTGAAGAGCATCACGGCAACCTGCAGCGCGCCGCGGTCGAGTTAGCCAAGGATTGGCGCTCCGACCGGGTTCTGCGCCGACTTGAGGCGATGATGATCGTTGTCGACGCCACAGGTATGCTGCTGTTGTCCGGCAATGGAGAAGTAATCGAGCCGGACGACGGAATTTTGGCGATCGGTTCGGGCGGCAGCTTCGCGCTGGCTGCGGCGCGGGCGCTCAAGCGTCACGCTCCGGCCATGGAAGCCCGCGACATCGCCCGCGCAGCGCTGGAAACGGCATCCGAAATTTGTGTATTCACCAACAATAACCTGGTCGTTGAGGAGATAGAATGATTACATTCGACAAACGTAAGGGAGAGGATCGCATGAACGATGCACTGACGCCCCGTCAAATCGTTGCTGAGCTCGACAAATACATCGTCGGGCAGAAGCCTGCCAAGCGTTCGGTTGCCGTAGCGCTGCGCAATCGCTATCGCCGCAGCCGCCTGCCGGAGGAAATCCGCGATGAAGTCGTGCCGAAGAACATTCTGATGATCGGACCGACCGGCGTCGGCAAAACGGAAATCGCGCGGCGGCTGGCGAAGCTGGTTCAAGCTCCGTTCATCAAGGTTGAGGCGACGAAGTTTACGGAAGTCGGCTATGTCGGCAGAGACGTGGAATCGATGGTTCGGGATCTGGTCGAAACGGCGATTCGTATGGTGAAAGAGGAGCGGACGGAGCAGGTGAAGGACAAAGCCGAGAGGGCGGCCAATGAACGGCTGGTCGCTCTGCTTGCCCCTTCCCCGGCGCGTCCGAAGACGCAGAAAAACCCGCTCGAGATGCTGTTCGGAGGAAACTCGGTTCCTAACGACGAGCCCGATCCGGTCGATTCGGGATTGCAGGACAAGAGAAGAGACACGAAGGCTAAGCTTGAGGCCGGACTTCTGGAGAACGAGACCGTCGAAATCGAGGTGGAGGACAACTCGCCGACCATGCTCGATATGCTAGGCGGACCGGGTCAGGAGCAGTTCGGCAACATGCAGGAAATGCTCGGACAATTTCTGCCGAAGCGCCGGAAGAAGCGCAGACTGACCGTTAAGGAAGCGCGCAAGGTGCTGATCGTGGAGGAAGCCAATAAGCTGATCGACATGGACGAAGTCACCTCTGAGTCCGTGCGCAGGGCGGAGCAGTCGGGCATCATCTTTATCGACGAGATTGACAAGATCGCTAGCCAAGGACGCGGGCAAGGGCCCGACGTCTCGCGCGAAGGCGTGCAGAGGGACATCCTGCCGATCGTCGAAGGTTCGACGGTCGTGACCAAGTATGGGCCGGTTAAAACCGATTACGTCCTGTTTGTGGCGGCCGGAGCGTTCCATGTCGCGAAGCCCTCGGACCTGATTCCCGAGCTTCAGGGGCGCTTCCCGATCCGAGTCGAGCTCAGCAGCTTGACCGACGAAGACTTCATCCGCATTCTGACCGAGCCGGAGAACGCCTTGACGAAGCAGTACACGGCGCTGCTGCAGACGGAGGGCATCAACGTTACCTTCACGGAGGCGGCGATCTCCGAGCTGGCGCGCATGGCGCAGGAAGTTAACCGGAATACGGAAAACATCGGCGCTCGCAGACTTCACACGCTGCTTGAGAAGCTGCTCGAGGATTTGAGCTTCGAAGCGCCGGAGCTGCAGCTTGAGGAAATGGTCATTACGCCGGAATATGTCCGCGAGAAATTATCGACGATTGCAAGCAATCGCGATTTGAGTCAATATATTCTATAACGGCTCTTAGCCGAACGGATGCCGCCGTCCCCGGACGGCGGAATCGTTGTACTTGTTTGTCGTATTAGGAGGAAGCACAATCATGACGCTGTTGATGAAAACCCGAACGCTTAACCGGCTGCTGCAGGAAGCGGCGGGCAAGCCTCTCAACTTCCGCGAGATGGCGGAGGGGCTGCGCGAGACGATGCAAGGCGATGTATTTGTGCTGAGCAGAAAAGGAAAGGTGCTGGGCTCGGCGCATTCCGCTGGATTTCCCGAGATGTGGCTGCGCAGAGAAGAAGCGGACGGGCTGCGCTTCCCTTCCGAGACGAACGATCGCTTGCTGCGAATTTCGGAGACGGCCGCGAACGTTTCTTCCAACGAGGAAACGTTGACGCCGATCGAAGCGGCTTTTGCCAACGCAATTGTCACAATCGTTCCGATCATAGGTGGAAGTGACAGATTAGGGACTTTAGTCCTGTCTCGTGAGCACGAATCGTTCGGAGACGACGATCTGATTTTGGCGGAATACGGCTCGACAATTATCGGCATGGAGATTCTGAGAGAAAGAATCGACGAGCGGGAAGCGGAGGCCAGAAGCAAGGCGATCGTCACGGTTGCGGTCAATTCGCTCTCCTTCAGCGAGATGGAAGCTGTTGAGCAGATTTTTGAAGAACTTGAAGGAAAAGAAGGGCTGCTCGTCGCTTCTAAGATTGCGGACCGGGCTGGAATCACTCGTTCGGTTATCGTTAACGCGCTCCGGAAGCTGGAGAGCGCGGGGGTGATCGAGACCCGCTCTCTCGGGATGAAGGGAACTTATATCCGCATTCTCAATGCGCAGCTTCTGCGGGAACTGGAGCATCGCAAAAACGCATAAGCGCGACGCCAATAGATAAGTAAGCCCGATCTTCCATTGGAAGATTAGGGCTTTTTTCTTATTGTCACGCACAGCGTTGTCGTAGATGATGTATCTTAGAAAATTCTAATTATGTCGGATTGCGATTCTTTTTTTGTAGAATGAGCAAAAGTATTGTCGCTTCAAGCAGGAATTTAAGAGATTTGCGTGGAAATAAGTCAAAGCGAAATGCGATTGAGTGCGAAAAATGAAGAAAAATGAAGATTATCTCATGAATAGGGGCGACTAATGATGGAGTTGTTAAGCGGCGCATCATTTCTGCGCTTGGAGAACGCCATCCAGGCCGCGGCGATGAGACAACGCGTGCTGTCCAACAATATTGCCAATAACGATACGCCATATTTCAAGCGATCCGATGTCGTATTCGAAGAGCTGCTGACGCAAGCGATCGGAGCGCAGGGGACGCGCGCATTTGCGAGCAAGCCGACCGACCCTCGACATTTTCCGATTAACGGAGCTTACCCGTTGCCGGCGCCAAGAGTCGTAACGGACGAATCGACGGCAATCAACAATAACAAAAATAACGTAGACGTAGAGAAAGAAATGGCGCTCCTTGCGGAGAACCAGCTCAGATACAATCTGATGACGCAGCAGGTCAATCATGAAGCAAAGATGATGAGAATCGGAATTCAAGGGAGTGCGTAACGAATGAAGCTCGGAGGATTCGATATCAGCGCTTCCGCGCTAACGGCCCAACGGCTGCGCATGGACGTCATTTCGGCCAACATTGCGAACGCGGAGACAACGCGCGCCGGATACGTGAACGGAAACTTCGTCCCTTACCGCCGCAAAGTCGTCGTGATGGAGGCGGCACAGCCTAAGTTCCAGGACGTGCTTGGCCAGCAGTTGAACGGAATGTCGGCGCAGGGCGTCAAGGTGGCGTCCATTCGCGAAGATTCCGCGCCGTTTAAACAGGTGTACAACCCGACGCATCCCGATGCGGATGCGAGCGGTATGGTCTATATGCCTAATGTGGATATGCTGAAGGAGCAAGTCGACCTGCTGGCGGCCTCTCGGTCGTACGAGGCGAACATAACGGCGCTGAACGCAAGAAAGTCGATGTTCATGAAGGCGCTGGAAATGGGACGTCGTTGATCGTTCAAAGCAAACGCCGCCAATTGAATCCAATCAACCTGAAGGAGTGTTAGCTTGATTACGAATACGATGTTTAATCCCGTTCAAGCAGTGACAGCGCCAAACTTGAATCAGATAAAGGCGACGCCGGCGGAGGCGACGGAAAGCTTCGCTTCGTTCCTGAAGAACGCTCTTGACGGAGTGGCCGCTCAAGAACAGAACGTACATAAGCTCAACGATCAATTTCTGATTGGAGAAGTCGACGAGAATCAGGTCATCATTGCTGCTACGCAGGCGGAGCTGAGTCTTTCCCTGACAGGGCAGGTCCGCAACAAAGTCATCGAGGCGTATCAGGAAATTATGCGGATGCAGCTGTAATCCTGACGCGGAAACTACAAGTAAAACATAATCAAGGGAAGAAGGCGCGGAGGTTCTCCGCCTTCTTTGCTCTTCTAACCGCAGGTGGGGTGAAATCGTGAACGAGAAGTGGGCACAGGTTCGAGAAAAGCTGTCCGGTTTCTGGAACCAGTACAGCAAGACGCAAAAGTGGGTGCTCGCCTCAACAGCGGCCTTGTTGCTTTTTGCCATCATATTACTTACTTATTTATTCACCAAAACCGAGTACGAGCTTGCTTTCCAGAACCTGGACAGCACCGATGCCGCCGCCATTATGGAATACCTGGACGGCAACGGGATCAGCTACAAGCTTGGCGACGCCGGGACAAGCATCTTCGTGCCGAGCGCTTCCGCCTCCAAGGTCAAGGTGGCGGTCGGATCGCAGGGACTCATCGAGAACGGCTCGATCGGGTTTCCGGAACTGAGCAAAGCTTCATCGGCGATCGGAACGACGGATCAAGAGTTTGACGTCAAGTTTCGTAATGCGCTTAACGGAGAAGTCCAGCAATTGTTGCTCAGAAAGCAGGGCGTTGCACAAGTAAAAGCGCTCGTAACGTTGCCGGAGGATTCGGTATTCTTGAACGAATCGGACAAGGAAAAGGCGATTGCCGCTGTCATCATCACCTTTAAGCCAGGCTTTCGGCCGAAGCAAGAGGAAATTGACAGCTACTACAATCTGGTCAAATCGGCCGTGCCGAATCTGGCAATTCAAGATATTACGATCAGCAGCAGCACGAGCGAACTGACCCCGTCCACGAAGTTGGGCGGAGGAGCCGGAGTGGGCGGAGCGATCTACGAGACCCAGTTCGCCATTCAGAATGAGTTCGAGAATACGCTGAAAAGAAACATCCAGCAATTTCTGAACCCGATTGTCGGCATGGACAACATGGTCGTCAGCGTCGTGTCTTCCTTGAATTTCGATAAGAAATCGTCTGTGGAACAGCTTGTGCAGCCCTTGCCGGATAACGACAATAGAGGGATCGAAATCGGCCGACAAGAGACGAGCGAGACGTACCAAGGCCAGGACGGGCAAGCCGGAGGAGTAGCGGGGACGGGAGAAACCGACGTCACCAATTATCCGTCCGGGGGCAACTCGGGCTCATCTACGTCCGAGAAGGTTTCCAGTTCGATTAACTACGATGTAAACCGCATTACTAATAATATCGACTACGGCCCTTATAAAGTGAAGGACTTATCGATAAATGTCGGCGTAAATTCCGCGAATATGACGCCCGAGAGACTGGCCGAGATCCAGAGCATGCTTGTTAATAATGTAAGAGTGCTTCTGAACGAATCGGGATTGGATTTGTCGGACGAAGCTTTGACGCAACGCGTCTCGGTTTTGTCGCAATCCTTCGACGGCACGGCAGCGGTCTCTGGCAGCGCGTCGAATTCGACTTTGTGGATGGCGGCAGCGGGATTGTTGGCGCTGGCGTTGCTCGGAGGCGGGGGCTACTATATTTATCGTCGTCGCAAAGCGGCGCAAGAAGCGGCAGCGATCGAAGACGCTCCGCGCGTGGAAATGCCGACGATCGATATCGACAACGTTTCGAACGAAAGCCAGGTGCGCAAGCAACTGGAAAGCTTGGCCAAGCGCAAGCCGGATGAATTCGTTAATCTTCTCCGGACTTGGCTAGTGGATGAATAGAGGTGGCGGCAGTGGCGAAGGGGATTCAATTGTCCGGGAGGCAGAAGGCGGCCATTCTGCTCATCACCCTTGGACCGGAAGTATCCGCGCAAGTGTTCAAGCACTTGCGCGATGACGAGATTGAACAGTTGACGCTGGAAATCGCCAACGTGCGCAAGGTGGACGCGAGCGAAAAAGAACTTATTCTCGGCGAGTTTCACCAGATTTGCGTCGCGCAAGAGTATATTACGCAGGGCGGCATTACCTACGCCAAAGAAATATTGGAGAAGGCGCTCGGTTCGCAGAAAGCAATGGATATCCTGAACAGGTTGACCGCAACGCTGCAGGTTCGGCCTTTCGATTTCGCACGCAAGGCCGAGCCTTCGCAAATCTTAAACTTCATTCAGAACGAGAATTCGCAGACGATCGCGCTCGTGCTTTCCTACCTGCAGCCGGATCAATCGTCGGCAGTCCTCTCGTCCTTGCCGCAGGAGAAGCAAGCGGAGGTGGCGCGAAGGATCGCGCTCATGGACAGCACTTCTCCGGAAGTCATTGCGCAAGTCGAACGGGTGTTGGAGCAGAAGCTCAGCTCGACGGTTACTCAGGATTACACGAATGCCGGCGGCATCGAGGCGATCGTGCAAATTTTGAACGGCGTAGACCGAGGTACGGAGCGTACGATTTTGGATTCCCTGGAAATTCAGGATCCGGAGCTGGCGGAAGAGATCAAGAAGCGGATGTTCGTATTCGAGGATATCGTCAATCTCGACAATCGTTCGATCCAGCGCATCATTCGCGACATCGAAAACGCCGATTTGCAGCTTGCGCTCAAGGTGGCCAGCGACGAAGTGCGGGAATCGATTTTCCGGAATATGTCGAAACGGATGGCGGAGACGTTCAAGGAAGAGATGGAATACATGGGGCCGGTGCGGCTGCGCGACGTAGAGGAGGCGCAAACCCGCATCGTAGCGACGATTCGCAGATTGGAAGAGGCCGGAGAAATCATTATCGCTCGCGGCGGAGGAGACGATATCATTGTCTAATCTCATCAAATCTTCGCATGTCGTGTCGCTGGACGATCTAAAGCGATTGGAATTGATTCAGAGAACCGCGCCCGTTTCGCAAAATATTTCAGGTTCCGGCATGGATGGCGAAGGAAATCAGACGCTTGATGTCGAAATTCAAACATTAAAGGAACGCATTATTGCCGATGCGGAGCAGACGGCCGAGCAGATTATGCAGCAGGCCAAAGCCGATGCGGCGGAGCTTAGGGCGGCTGTAGAGCGGGACGCGGAATCGTGGTGGCAATCGCGCCGCGAGGAAGACGACCGAATTCGCGAAGAGGCGAGCAGGCAGGGGCACGAAGAAGGCTATCGCGCCGGCGCGCTGGAGGCGGAAGAGCAGCTTAAGCTTCAGTACGAGGAGAGGCTACGGGAGGCCGAGGCGATCGTGATCCAGGCCTATGCGGCGAAGGAATCGATCATAACCGAAGGCGAAGTCTTTCTCGTCGAGCTAAGCTGCACAATTGCGGAGAAGATCGTGCAATCCCAGTTGGATCAGGCACCGGAGATGTCGAAAGCGTTGTTCGAGAAGGCGTTGTCCAGAAGAAAGGAACAAGGCGTTATCGTGCTATGCGTATCGCCGTCGCAGTTTGCTTACGTACAGGCGGCAAAGGACGAGCTTGCTCTTGCGCTGGACGCGCAGGCAGAGCTGCGGGTCGTCCCGGATGCTTCGATTAAAGAAGGTGGATGTATCGTCAGATCGCCTTTCGGCAGCATTGATGCAAGAGTCGATACGCAGCTTGAAGCGATCCGCGAGCAGTTGCTAAGAGTGGCGGCCCACCGCAGCGAGGGGAGCGAACCGTATGGCGCTCCTTGATATCGGTCGTTATACGGATACGCTTCGCGATTTCGATCCGGTGCGGGTCAACGGCAAAGTCATTCAAATTATCGGGTTGACGGTCGAGTCCGAAGGGCCGGATGCGAGCATCGGCGACGTTTGCTCGATCTATCCGATGAAAGGCGGCAAGCCCGTGCTTGCCGAAGTCGTCGGTTTCCGCGATAATCGCGTTCTGTTGATGCCGCTCGGAGAACTGCATGCCATCGGTCCCGGCTGCGACGTTGTTGCTACGGGCAGTCCGCTTACAGTGCAGGTTGGATCCGAGCTGCTCGGCAAAGTGCTGGACGGCCTCGGTCGGCCGCTTGACGGAACAAGGCTGTCCGTGCGCATGCCGCACTATTCCACGCATAACGCACCCGGCAATCCGCTCAGCCGTCCGCGAGTGACGACGCCTCTTGGCGTCGGAGTTCGGGCGATCGACGGATTGCTGACGGTCGGTCAGGGACAGCGGATCGGCATTTTTGCAGGCTCGGGCGTCGGAAAGAGTACGCTGCTTGGCATGATCGCTAGAAATACCTCCGCAGACGTTAACGTCATTGCCTTGATCGGAGAACGGGGACGCGAGGTACTGGAATTCGTCGAGAAGGATCTCGGCCCGGAAGGGCTGGCCCGCTCCGTCGTTATCGTCGCAACGTCCGACCAGCCCGCACTCATTCGAATGAAAGGCGCGCTGATCGCGACGACGATCGCCGAATATTTCCGCGACCGCGGCATGAACGTCATGCTGATGATGGATTCGGTCACTCGTTACGCGATGGCGCTGAGGGAAGTGGGGCTGGCCATCGGCGAGCCGCCGGCGACGCGAGGCTATACGCCTTCCGTGTTCGCAGCGCTGCCCAAGCTGCTGGAGCGTGCGGGGACGGGGCCGACGGGTTCGATAACGGCTTTCTATACCGTGCTCGTAGATGGCGACGACATGAACGAGCCGATCGCGGACGCCGTGCGCGGCATTCTGGACGGGCATATCGTTCTGCACCGGAATTTGGCAAACAAGGGACATTTTCCGGCTATTGACGTGCTGTCGAGCGTCAGCCGTGTCATGAAGGACATCGTCAGCGAAGATCAGCAAGGCGCCGCCGAACAGCTTAAGAAACTGCTGGCCGTCTACCGGGATTCCGAGGATTTGATCAACATCGGCGCTTATCAGCGCGGCTCCAACGCCGAGATCGACAAAGCAATCCAGTACTACGATCTGATCCGCAACTACACGCAGCAGAGAACGAACGAAAAAGTGACGCTGCAGGAAGCGCAGGAGCGGCTTATAATCGATTTTTACAAGAGATGAGGATAAGCGACGATGTCATTCCGATATCCTTTGCAGAAAATCGTAGATTTGAAGGGCAGCGAGAAATCGATGGCCGAATGGGAATACGCCGCTTCGCTCGGCAAGCTTAGATCCGAGGAGGAGCGGTTGAGAGAGCTCCATGAAGAACGCCGCGGTCTGGAGGATGAGCTGTTGGGTGCCGCCAAAAGGCCGACGCCTCTGACCGAGCTGATGGCAACCGAGCGATATATGCAGGTTGTCGATGCGAGAATCCGCCGACAGAACGAAGGGGTTCGCGTCGCCGAAGACCAGGTGCGCAAGCGTCAAGGTCAGTTAACGGACAAAATGGTGGACGAAAAAGTATGGCTGAACGCGCGCGACCGCGCATTGGAGCGCTTTAGGCGCGACCGCTTGGCCAAGGAACAAAACGAACTCGATGAAATCGCGATCGTAAGAGCTGCCTCCTCCTCCTCGCGAAGGTAATGGAGATCCGCGGCCGGATTGCAGGAGAAGGGAGGGAAATTCGTGGCGAGCGCGGATGTGGAAAAAAGCAGTTACAGCGGGTTCGAGCGATTTCTCTTTTTTATTACCCCGATTTTGTTTACGGCAGTGCTGCTGGGCGTATTGCTGCTGATGTTCAATGCGGACTGGCGCAATGCGGCGCTGGAGATCGGCAATAAAATACCGGTGATCCGGTCGATTTTGCCGAATCCGGACAGCCCGCAGACTCCGGAAACGCAGACGGACGAAACATTATCAGTGAACAACGCCAAAGCGAAGTTAGACGAACTGAACGCGCTTCTTGCAGATCGGGAAACGGCGCTGAAGCAAGCGACGGCGCTTGGCGAAGAACAGAAGAAAAAGCTGGACGAGCTGCAGCTTAAGCTGGACGAGCTGTCCAAGGCGGGAGAGGAACGCACGATTACGGGCGAAGCCTATCAGTCGCGCATTAAAGGACTTGCCAACATGTATGGGAAAATGACTCCGAGCAAAGCGGCTCCGATTCTGGAAAGCATGACGCTGGAGGAGTCGGCTCTCGTACTGGGGGCGATGACGGAAGCCGAGCGCGGTCGCGTGATGCAGCGAATGACTCCGAAGCGGGCGGCCGACGTAACGGTGAAGCTGAAGGATTCCGAAACGGTGGACGATCGGGAGATCGCTGCGCTGCAGTCGCGAATCAAGGAGCTGGAAAGCCGTCCGGTGGACACGACCGCCGCACTGGATACGGCGGAATTGAATCGCACCTTCTCCAGCATGGATTCGAAGAAAGCGGCGGAGTTGCTGCTGCAGATGTCGAAGACAAGCCAGAGCAAAGCTTTGCGTATTCTGGATGCGCTTGATAATGAAGCGCGGGCCAAAGTGCTTAACGAACTGTCCACGCTGGACAAGAAAGCCGCGGCTAGCTTGGTCAGCAAGCTGATGCCGGCAAACCCGTAACGATCGATTTGCGAAAGGAGGTGAGAACAAGATGAACATGATGATTTCATCCGCGCCTTCCGCAGCGGGCAAAGCGTTGGCTTCGGCTACGGGAGCGGCTCAAGGTTCCTCCGAAGGCGGCAACGGATTCGCAGGCGCCCTCGTGCAGGCGATCGACGGCGGCAACGCTTCGGCGACGACAAGCGAAGGCGGCAGTCTGTCCCTTCCCGTTGGATTGGCCGGGCTCATCGGAACGGTCGGAGCGTCGGGCGGCGAAAGCGAAACGCAGGATCTGCTGGCGATGCTATCGAATCTCGCGGAGCAACTGGAACAGCTCGATCAGACGGGCGCTGAGCTTACGCCTGATGCGCAGGAGCAGCTTGCGGCGATGTTAGCTGCGTTGCAAAGCTTGCTGGATCAGCTTCGCACAGCCCAGCCGACGGCGAATGCAGCGTTTGCGCAAACGTCCGACGCCGGACAGACCGTGGACGTTGCGTTGGATACGCAATTGTCCAAGCCGATCGTCCAATCGCTGCGCGATGTCGTGAAGCAGTTGACCGAAGCGATCGCATCCGCGAAGGAGGGCGAGGAGCAAGCTCCTGCAATCGGCGGGCGGATCCAAGCGGCTCTCGATACATTGACGGCGATTACTTCGGCTTCCGCGGCCATCCGCGAAACGAAGACGGGAGAAGCTGAAAACGCCAAAGCTTCCGGCAAAGCAAATAACGCTTCAGCGGGAGAGACAGCCGGCGTTAAGGAAGCTCTCGCACAGACGTCCACGACCCAAGAAACGCGTCGACCTGCTCAGGCGCTTCGCGATCCGGTGTGGCGTTTCCAGATGTCCGCAGCTGCGGATGCTTCCGAAACGGGTGAGCAGACAGCAGCACCGGCAAGCGACGCCGCCGAACAGACGGGCTCGCAGGAATCCAAACCGATATGGACGCTGCTGCAGAACGACCGGTTGACCAACGTGGACAGCGCCTCTGCCAAAGCGACAGCTCCGGTTCCGAATCCGGTTCCGGTTCAGCAATTCGCCGACCAGATTGGCAAATACTTGGTCAAGCAATTCCAACTGACGCAAGGAAACGGAATATCCGAGGCGAAGCTGAAGCTGACTCCAGAGCATCTCGGGCAAGTGGACATTCGCATCGTCATGAACAACGGAGTGCTGACCGCACAGTTTATCGCGGACAGTCCGGCGGCAAGAGAAATGCTGGAAAACCAGATGGCGCAGCTCAGAGCTTCGCTAAGCGGACAGGGATTGCAGGTAGAACGGCTTGAGGTCGTTCAGCCGTCCTCGGCTTCCAGCGGCGCAACGTTCCACAATCAGGAGCACCGCAATTCGAAATCCGGCAGAGACGGAAGCTCCGACGGACGGAGCGGCGGCGAAGGCGGCGAAGATGCCGTATTCGAAGCCGAATTGGAACGCAATTCTTCGTTGAAGGAGATCGGCTACGGAAGCTCGATTAACGTAACGGCATAGCGTTGGAGCAAGAGGAGGTGAGTGTTGTGGCTGACAGCGTCGGCGGCACTAAGAACATTTGGCCGTATTATTCGGCCCAGAACGTACAGGCCGCCGCTAGAGAACCGGTCAAGCAGCTCGGCAAAGACGAGTTTCTGCAAATTCTGGTCACGCAGCTTCGTTACCAGGACCCGATGCAGCCGATGCAGGATAAGGAATTCATCGCCCAGATGGCGCAGTTCTCTTCCTTGGAGCAAATGATGAACATGACCAAGGAAATTACAGCGCTGAAGCAATCGGCGGGAATGGCAACCGGACTCATCGGCAAGCAGATCGAATGGTATGCGGACAACGTCGAAGCTGGCGGAGAAAGCATCGTGCAGCGGGGCAAGGTCGATTCGATCATTTGGACAGGCGGCGTACAGTATGCGCAAGTTGGCGATCTGGCCGTTCCGATCGACAAAGTGATCTCAATCTCCGAGCCTGCCGCAGAGGACGACGGAGCCGGAGCCGGCGAAAGCCAGCAGCCGGAGGTGACGGAAGATGAATAACCCGATGCTCGTCGGTCATCTGACGACGGGACGTACGGGCCCGATTCAAGGCCATCGGCCGTCGGATCGGAACAGGCAGACAAATTCTGACGGAGTGTCTTTTCAGGAGCTGCTTAGCCAGCAGCAGTTGAAATTCAGCCATCATGCCGAGCAGCGCTTGCAGCAGAGGGGCATTCAATTGCAGCCGGACCAGCTCGAACGAATCGCGAGCGCCGTCGATCAGGCTGCCGCCAAAGGCGCCAAAGATTCGCTGGTGCTGTTCCAAGACATCGCGATGATCGTCAGCGTGCCGAATCGAACCGTCGTAACCGCAATGGACGGCCATTCGATGAAGGAGCATATTTTCACGCAAATCGACAGCGCCGTTGTCGTCAGCTAACGAACAACAGGGCCGGTCCTGCAAAGGAAGCCCGCAGCCGCGGACCGATTGAAGCGGCTTAATCCACCTTAATGGAGGTAGGCACTACATGTTGCGTTCAATGTATTCCGGCGTATCCGGAATGAGAGGGTTTCAAACGAAGCTTGACGTCATCGGCAACAACATTGCCAACGTGAACACCGTTGGCTTCAAGGCGGGCCGAGTTATGTTCAAGGACATTCTAAGTCAGTCGATGTCGGGCGTTACCGCTTCGGCCGAAGGCGAGCAGGGTGGAGTGAACGCCAAGCAAATCGGTCTCGGCGTCACGGTGGCCGCGATCGACACGCTGCACACACCGGGCAGCGCAATGACGACGGGCAAATCGACGGACTTGCGCATTGACGGCGACGGATTTTTCGCGGTCAGTCCGGGAGGAGACGGAGAGCAGGTATACTTGACTCGCGCCGGCAACTTTGATCTGGATGCGAACCGCCAGCTCGTCAACGCCGACGGCATGTTCGTATTGGATTCCGGCGGGGGTATCATCCAACTCGATGAAGAAGTGACGGCGTTCTCGATCTCCCAAACAGGTGAGATCATCTCCATCGGAGCGGACGGTTTGGCTGCGCCGACCGGAGTTTTTATCGCCGTTACGGTTGTAGCTAATCCGGGCGGTCTGGAGAAGGTCGGCGGAAACCTGTACCGCATGACGCCGAACGCGAATCCTGACGGAGAGCTGGATGAATTAGGACAAGCTTCAAATCCCGAGACCGGCTCCGGAGCCATCATCTCCGGCCAGCTTGAAATGTCCAACGTCGACTTGACGAACGAGTTTACGGAAATGATCGTCGCGCAGCGCGGGTTCCAATCGAACTCGAGAATCATTACGACTTCGGACGAAATTCTCCAAGAGGTTGTTAACCTGAAACGGTAATTGATTTCCTGCCGGGGAGGAGCCAAGGCTCTTCTCCCGGCGGTCTGGGGGAGGCCCAGCGATGATTCAAGTCACGCGATTGAACGGCACGAAGTTTCACCTGAACGCTTTGTTGATCGAGACGGTGGAGGAAACGCCGGACACGATCATTACGCTTACGACAGGAAGAAAATTTATTGTTATCGAAAATTCTTCGGATGTAATCCGGGCGATCCGGCATTACTTGCGCAGTATCGGCGTGTTGGCGGCGATTACGAATCCTGCAGACCCGCAATCGGAGGGAGCTACGTCATGAGAAAATTGTTGCCATGGCTCGTTTCGCTATTATTGGCGATTACGTTGATTGTCGTTGTTGCGTTTATCTTCTGGAACAATCTGTTCGGGGACAAAAACAAGGATCCCGATCAGGCGGTCAAGGAAGCTACGGAGAGCGTGCAATTAGAGCCAATATCTGCGGATGAAATGGTCAAGGTCACATCCGAATTAATTGATATTAGCACCAACCTGGCAGATACGGACTACATAGTAAGAATCAGCTTGTCTTTCCAATTCGACAGCGAGAAGGCTAAGGAAGAGTTCGACAAGATCAAGGAGAATGAAATCAAGCCGATCATCAATCGCGCTCTGTGGGTTATGACCCCGGAGGAGATGAGCGGAACGAAAGGCAAAGATCAGCTGGCCGCAGGACTGATCAACTCGATCAACTCCGTGATTACGGAAGGCAAGCTGCTTAAAGTCGGAATTAAAGGATTTGTCATGACTCCTATCTAATATAGAAGAAGTCCGGAACATCAGTCAGGCCGGCGGTTCGAGCGATCGTTCCGCGGAGGCTCGAGAAAGGGGTGAGAGATTTGGTAGATGTACTGTCGCAGAATGAGATAGACGCGTTGCTCGCGGCGCTGTCCTCTGGCGAAATGGATGCGGAAGAGCTCAAAAAGGAAGATACGCAGAAAAAGGTTCGCGCTTACGACTTCAAACGCGCGACCCGCTTTTCCAAGGATCATATTCGCAGCTTGACCCGGATTCACGAAAATTTCGCAAGATATTTAACGACTTATTTTTCCGCCCAGCTTCGAACGTTCGTCCAGATCAGCGTCGTTCAAGTCGAGCAGCTGCCTTACGACGAGTTTATCCGCTCCATCCCCAAGATGACGATTTTGAACATTTTCGAGGCGGAGCCACTTGAAGGCCGCATGGTTCTGGAAGTACATCCCAACGTCGCTTTCGCGATGCTGGACAGGTTGCTGGGCGGAGGCGGAAGCGCCCCGAGCAAGATCGGCAGTCTGACGGAAATCGAAACGATCATTATGGAGAAAATATTCAGCCGCGCGCTCGATAGTCTTCAAGAAGCCTGGAAGACGATTATCGACACGCAGCCGCGTATGGAAGCGCTGGAGACGAACCCGCAGTTTATGCAGATCGTATCTCCGAACGAGACGATCGCTCTGATTTCGCTCAGCACGAAAATCGGAGAGACGACGGGGATGATCAACCTCTGTATTCCTCATGTCGTTATCGAACCGATTATGTCGAGGTTGTCCGTTCATCACTGGTTTGTCTCGCAGAAGAAGACGCGCGCTCCCGAAGAGCAGCACATTCTGGAACAGCGGGTACAAAAAGCGAAGCTGCCGATTGTCGCCGAGCTGGGCTCCTCGCATATTTCCATCCAGGAGTTTCTCAATTTGGCGGCTGGAGACGTCATTACGCTGAACCGCCAAACGACGGAAGGTCTTGAAGTCAAGGTCGGGGATAATGTAAAGTTTATCGCGAGCCCTGGCACGCTGCGAGATAAAATGGCGATTCAAATTGATGAAATCGTCAGCGAAGGAGTAGATGAAATCAATGACGAGTAAAGATTACTTATCCCAAGAGGAAATCGACGCGCTGCTTAACCAATCCTCCGGCGGAGGGAGCGATGCTCCGGCTGCTCCGGCTTCGGCCGACGTTGCGCCGTCGATTGATGAATACTTGACTCCGCTCGAGCAGGATGCTCTTGGCGAGATCGGAAACATCACGTTCGGAAGCGCGGCTACGGCGTTGTCGACGCTGCTCGGCAAGAAGGTAGACATTACGACGCCTACCGTCTCCGCCATTGCCAGAGATCGGTTCGAGGCCGAATTTCCGAAGCCGCACGTGGCGGTTCACGTCAGCTATGTCGACGGCTTCGAAGGGATCAATTCGCTCGTAATCAAGTCTCACGACGCGCAGGTGATCGCTGACTTGATGTTGGGCGGCGAAGGCAATGTAACGACCGAGGAATTAAACGAAATTCACATTAGCGCCGTCCAGGAAGCGATGAACCAGATGATGGGCTCGTCGGCGACTTCGATGTCGACGATCTTTAACCGGATGGTCAATATTTCTCCTCCGGGCATCGATATTATGGATGTGAAGAACAACTCCGGCGTCAGCAATTTGCCGCAAGAGGAAGTGTTCGCCAAAATTTCCTTCCGTTTGAAAATTGGCGATCTGATCGATTCCTCGATCATGCAGCTGCTCACGGTGCCATTCGCCAAAGAGCTGGTAAGCTCTTTGATGGGCACTGTATCGGAGCCGGCTCCGCAGCCTGCGGTAGCGCCTCCGGCGGCACCGGCCCAACCGGCCGCGCACTCGGCGCCTGCGCCGACACCGCCGCCGCAGGCTCCTACGCCGCCGCCGATGCATCAAGCTCCGCCGATGGCTGCCGTGCCGCCCGGTTATGGAGCGCCGATGCCGAGCCACCCGCAGTCTCTGGGCGGAGGCGGCATGAATCGAAACGTCAACGTCAATCCGGTTCAGTTCGCCAACTTCCAAGGCGGCGGATACGCGCAGGCGGACGAAACGAATCTTAATCTGCTGCTCGACATTCCCTTAAAGGTTACGGTGGAGCTCGGGCGTACGAAGAAGCAGATTAAGGATATTTTGGAGCTGTCCCAGGGCTCGATTATCGAGCTGGACAAGCTGGCCGGCGAACCCGTCGACATCTTGGTTAACAACAAATTGATCGCCAAAGGCGAGGTCGTTGTCATTGACGAAAATTTCGGAGTACGCGTTACCGATATCGTCAGTCAATGGGACCGCGTCCAAAAAATCCAATAAGCTAATCGGGAGGAAACAGAAATGGCAAACCGCATTCTCATCGTTGACGACGCAGCATTTATGCGCATGATGATCAGAGATATTTTAACGAAGAACGGGTACGAGGTAGTAGGAGAGGCGCAGGACGGCGCGCAAGCGGTAGAAAAGTTCAAGGAACTGACGCCGGACTTGATCACGATGGATATTACGATGCCTGAAATGGACGGTATTGCGGCGCTTAAAGAGATTCGCAAGCTGGACTCCAACGCAAAAGTGATCATGTGCTCGGCCATGGGTCAGCAAGCGATGGTTATCGATGCAATTCAAGCGGGCGCTAAAGACTTCATCGTTAAGCCGTTCCAAGCGGACCGCGTTATTGAAGCGATCAAAAAAACGCTCGGTTAAGCGAAGTCGGGAGCGTTGAAGCTTATGCGAACCTACGGGCTTGCCGATGAATTGCCGGATGTGTCGTCGTGGGGTTCGGTATGGGACTTGTTCAAGGTGCTTGCTGTTCTCGGACTGATCATCGGCTTGATCGTGTTTGTTTTGCGGTTTTTGGCAAAGCGAGGCAGAGGGTGGGGGATGAACCGCTCGCTGCGCTCGCTTGGAGGATTTCCTCTAGGCACGAACAAGTCAATGCAGATCGTGGAATGGAACGGGCGGATATACGTGCTCGGCGTCGGCGAGAACATTACGCTGCTGGAAGCGATCACCGATTCGGACATCGTGGACGCCTTGCTGGCGGAACATGAAGCCGGATTGGCCGATACGGGACCGGCTCTGCCGGAATGGCTTCGCAAGTGGACCGAACGCAACAATTTGCGGAACGAGGAGACGGGCTCCAAATCCGGCGGCTCCGACTCCAGCTTCGAGAAATCGTTGGAAACCCGGCTCCGTCAACTCTCCGAGAGAAGACAGCGGGCGGAAGAACTGCTGGATGACCGTTCCGAAGATCGGACAGATGAGCGATGAGAAAAAAGATTACATATAGTTTCCTGATGTTGCAGGCGTTGCTGTTGGGGCTGCAAGCCTCCGTCTCTGCCGAACCCATTATCGGGGTGACGCTGGGCGACGGCTCGGAGCCCATGGGCACGTCCTCGTTGTCCCTGCTGCTGCTCATTACCGTGCTGAGCTTGGCTCCGGCAATACTTGTGCTAATGACAAGCTTCACGAGAATCGTCATCGTGCTCGGCTTCGTTCGCACATCGCTGGGCACGCAGCAAATGCCGCCGAACCAGGTGCTGATCGGTTTGGCGTTGTTCATGACGCTGTTCGTGATGGCTCCGACTTTCTCGCAGGTGAACGAAACGGCGCTTAAACCGTATTTGGCCGGAGAGATCAGCCAGACGGACGCGCTGGAGAAAGCTTCGGTGCCGATGAAGGAATTCATGTACAAGCATACGCGGGAGAAGGATCTGCTCCTGTTCATGAAGTATACGAAAACCGAAAAGCCGGCTACTTTTCAAGACATACCGATTACGGTTCTCGTTCCGGCTTATGCGATAAGCGAGCTGAAAACGGCATTCCAGATGGGCTTTATGATTTTCATTCCGTTTCTTGTGATCGACATGGTCGTCGCCAGTACGCTGATGGCGATGGGGATGATGATGCTTCCGCCGGTGATGATCTCGCTGCCCTTCAAAATTTTGCTCTTCGTGCTCGTCGATGGCTGGTATTTGGTCGTGAAGTCGCTGCTGACCAGCTTTAGCCCTTGAACCGGCCGAGCGCAAAAGGGGGAGGAAGCCAATGACATCCGAGTTTATTATCGGCCTTGCAGGCCAGGCGCTGTTTACCGTACTGAAGGTAAGCGCGCCGATGCTGATTATCGCGCTTGTCGTCGGCCTCAGCGTCAGCATTTTTCAGGCGACGACCCAGATTCAGGAGCAGACGCTCGCCTTCGTTCCCAAGATTATCGCCGTTTTCCTCGCTTTATTGATTTTCGGTCCGTGGATTTTGAACATCATGGTCGATTTTACGGCCCACCTGCTAGGAAATTTAGAGAAATACATTGGGTGACTTGATATGAATATGATCATGCAGGTCTTCCCTGCTTTTCTGCTCGTTCTTTGTCGAATTACAGCGTTTTTTGTAGTCGCGCCTGTGTTTTCGTCACGCAGTTTCCCGACTGTCATCAAGATCGGACTTGGTTTTTTCGTTTCGGTGATCGTATTTTTGAACGTCGGCTTCGATACGAAAGTAACGGCGGATGCGACGTATATACTGGCGATTATTCGCGAAGTTTTCGCCGGCCTGCTGATCGGATTTGTAGCGTATCTATTTTTTACGATCGTGCAAACCGCCGGGGGTTTGATGGATATGCAGATGGGTTTGGCGATGGCCAACATCGTTGACCCGGTTACCGGAGTGTCGGCACCGATCATGGGAAATTTCAAGTTTATGGTGCTCATTCTCGTATTTCTATCTATTAACGGCCATCATTACTTGCTTGCCGCCATAATGGACAGCTACAAGTGGTTGCCGTTGGACAACAATCTATTTCAAATTTATTACGGCGGCAGCGTTACGGAGTTTCTGACGCATACGTTTGCCAGCACGTTTTTGCTTGCATTGCAGATTTCCGCTCCGATCGTCGTGGCGATGTTCTTGACCGACTTCGGTTTGGCTCTGCTTGCCCGGGCGGCTCCGCAATATAACGTATTCGTGATCGGTTTGCCGCTAAAGCTGCTGATCGGACTTGCGCTGCTTATTTTGCTGATCCCTGGGTTCGGTCCTTTGTTTCAAATCATTTTCGATCGGATGTTTCAAGCGATCGAACAGTTGTTCACCATTGTGAAAACCTCATCTTGACCGCCGCGGGTGCCATTCGGGAGGTGTTGACATGCTCCGCAAGCGCCTAAGGATGGATTTGCAGCTGTTCTCCGGCGAGAAGACGGAGAAGGCAACGCCGAAGAAACGCCAAGAGAGCCGAAAGAAAGGGCAGGTTGCCAAAAGCGCGGAAGTTCCAAGCACGCTGATCCTGCTCGCCTGCATCAGCTTTCTGGTTATGCTCGGCCCGTTTCTGGAGCGGCAGCTGCTTTCCTTGATCGGGGACGCGTTTCTGTATCGGTTGAACATGCAGGTTACCGACAGCAACGTGCTTTCCTTGTTTAATCATTACGCGATCGAAATGCTTGTGCTGCTGGCGCCGGTATTCGTCATTGTTGTCGTCATCGCGTTCGCGGCCAACTACGTGCAAATCGGATGGCTGTTCACAACCGAGCCGCTCAAACCGAAATTCAACAAGCTGAATCCGATCAACGGCGCCAAAAACCTGTTCGGGATGCGCACGGTGGTCGAATTTCTGAAAAGCGGACTCAAGCTTGTCTGCGTCGGACTTATCGTATTTATGGTGCTATGGTCGGAGAAGAAGAGGCTGCTGGATTTGGCGCATCTGCCCGTGCAGGACATTTTCGCCTTTGTCACCAGCTTGACGGTTCGTTTGGGCCTGTTTATCGCCGTGCTGCTGTTCATACTGGCAATCGGGGATTTTATGTACCAGCGTTACGAGTATGAGAAAAACTTGCGAATGAGCAAGCAGGATATTAAGGACGAGTACAAGAACGTGGAAGGCGATCCGCTGATCAAAGGGAAGATCAAGGAACGCCAGCGCAGAATGGCGCTCATGCGGATGATGCAGGAAGTGCCGAGCGCGGACGTCATCATTACGAACCCGACCCACTTCGCAGTCGCGCTGGAATACGACTCGGAGAAGATGGACGCCCCGACGGTGGTGGCCAAAGGTCAGGACTATCTGGCATTGAGAATTCGGGAGATCGCCAAGCAGAACGAAGTCATAACGATGGAAAACAAGCCGCTCGCCCGCGCATTGTACGAGAGAACGGAAGTGGGACAAAGCGTTCCCGCCGATCTGTTCCAGGCGGTCGCGGAAGTGCTGGCATACGTATATCGGCTCAAAGGCCGAAGGTAGAAGATAGAAGAAACAAGAGTATCGGAACAATCGGCTGAATTCATGTTGGCTGTCGAATCCGCTTCTTGGAACGCTTCGCGATCAAAATTGAACCTCTTTAATAGGAGTGGGGGTGGCGTCATGAAAATCAGGGACCTCAGCATATTAATCGGCGTCATCGGCATCGTTCTGATGATGGTCGTTCCGATTCCCAAAGGGCTATTGGACGTCTTGCTCATCATCAATATATCTGTGGCGATCATGATTTTGCTGATTGCGATGAACACCCAGGATGCGCTTCATTTTTCCATATTCCCGACGATGCTGCTCATTACAACCGTGTTTCGACTCGCGCTGAACGTCTCCACGACGAGGCTGATTTTGTCCAAAGCGGACGCAGGCCACGTCGTCGAGACGTTCGGACGCTTCGTAGCCGGGGGACAGCTTGCCGTCGGTTTTGTGGTGTTTCTCATTCTGGTCATCGTGCAATTCATCGTAATTACAAAAGGTTCCGAGCGTGTCGCCGAAGTCGGAGCGAGATTTACGCTCGACGCGATGCCGGGTAAGCAGATGAGCATCGACGCGGACTTGAACGCGGGGATGATCAACGAACAGCAGGCGCGCGAGCGCCGTGAGAAAATCGAGAAGGAAGCGGATTTCTACGGAGCAATGGACGGGGCGAGCAAATTCGTTAAAGGGGACGCGATCGCATCGATCATCATCGTGCTGATCAACCTGATCGCGGGCTTTGTCGTGGGCATGGCGATTCACGGCATGGACGTGATGACCGCGCTGGAGACATACTCCGTGCTGTCGATCGGCGACGGTCTCGTCAGCCAGATCCCGGCGCTGCTTATCAGTACGGCGGCGGGCATCATCGTTACGAGAGCCGCCTCCGACGGCAACATGGCCGACGATATGAGCAAGCAGTTTCTGCGTTACCCGCGGTTGCTGTACATTGTTGCCGGGACGGTGGCGCTGCTCGGACTTGCCACGCCGATTCCGCTCCTCAGCACGCTCCCCTATGCGGCGATTTTGGCTATCGCCGGATATCGGCTGCAGAAGAATTTGCATCGGGAGCAGCAAGAGGCGGAAATGCTCGTCGAGGAAAAGCAGATCGAAGAGGTTCGCAGCCCGGAGAGCGTCATCAGCTTGCTTCAGGTCGATCCCATCGAGTTCGAGTTCGGCTATGGTCTGATTCCGCTGGCGGATACGCAGCAGGGCGGGGATTTGCTCGACAGAATCATCATGATTCGACGTCAATGCGCTCTCGAAATGGGACTTATCGTTCCCGTCATCCGTATTCGCGACAATATTCAACTAAAACCGAACGAATATGTCATAAAAATGAAAGGAAATACGGTAGCGCGCGGCGAATTACTTATTCATCACTATTTGGCAATGAGTCCAGGGTTCGATGACGATTCCGTAACAGGTATTGAGACCCAGGAACCTGCGTTCGGGTTGCCGGCGCTCTGGATCGACGAGACAACGAAGGAACGAGCGGAAATGGCCGGATATACGGTCGTCGATCCGCCATCTGTCGTTGCCACGCATTTGACCGAAGTGATCAAGAAATACGCGCACGAGCTGATCGGCCGCCAAGAGACGAAAGCTCTGGTCGACAGCGTCAAGGAAACGTATCCTGCGCTGGTCGAAGAGCTTATTCCGTCGATTCTCGGCGTCGGGGACGTTCAGAAGGTGCTGTCCAAGCTGTTGAAGGAAAAAATCTCGATCCGCGACCTTGTGACGATTTTCGAGACGCTTGCCGATTACGGCAAGTACACGAAAGATCCGGACGTCTTGACGGAATATGCGAGACAGAGCTTGTCGCGGCAGATTACACAGCAGTATGCGTCGCCGATGGAGCCGCTTAAGGTTATAACGGTGAGCCCGTCGGTAGAGAAGAAGATTGCGGAGGCGGTGCAGCAGTCCGACCAGGGAAGCTATCTCGCCCTTGATCCGGCTTCTTCCCAAGCGATTTACCAGCGGCTGACGGAGCAGGTGAACCGCCTTGTACAGGCGGGGCAGCAGCCGATTATCCTGACTTCTCCGACGATCCGCATGTATTTGCGGCAGCTGCTAGAAAGAAGCCTGCAGGATATTCCCGTCATCTCGTACAGCGAATTGGAGCCTAGCATCGAAGTGCAAAGCGTTGGGGTGGTGAGCGCATGAAGGTCAAACGATACATAGTAGACGACGTGCCGGAAGCGGTGCAGATGATTCGTGCCGAGCTCGGCTCCGACGCCGTTATTTTGAATACGAAAGAAATCCGCGTAGGCGGATTTCTTGGCATGTTCCGTCAAAAACGAATGGAAGTCATCGCGGCCGTCGACGAGACGGTCAGCAAAGCTCCGGCAAGAGCTCCTGCGCTGACGAGAGTGCTTGAGAACATGCCGAAGCCGGAAGCGAGGGCGATCGCCGCCGCGATAAGCGAATCTGCGGCGAGGCCGATCCCTTCGAACGCCGTTCGGGAGAGGTACACGCAGCCGCCGTTCTCGGACAGCGGCCGGCAGCCGATCACCGGCGGGCCTTCCGCCGCTGTGAAAGAACCTCAGGCCGAACGGCTCACCCAGATCGAGTTGAACAAGCCGGCGGAGGAGCTGGCGGCGAGTGCCGCTCCCAATCCGATCGACCCGCTTGATCGGCTGCGGTCGGGAATCGCCGACAGGCTGAAGTCGGACGCGCTTGCGGCCGCGGAGCCGAAGCCGGATTCGTTTCGCGACAGCGAGATCCGGGACGAAACGTCCGTGGTGCTTCAAGAGCTTCGTTCCCTTCGTGAAATGATGACGATCATGACGAAGCAGCAGACGACCCGCTCCATTCCCGAGTCCGTGCTCAATTGGAGCAAGCGGCTGGCGTCGCAAGGCGTCGAGCCCGCGTACGTCGAGCAGTTTGCAGAGGCGGTCGGGGCCAGGCTGAAGTCGGGCGCGGAGGACGGTCAAGCTTACGAAGCCGCGCGGGACGTGCTGCTCGCTTGGCTGAACGAAGCCAAGGGAGAAGGCATCGCCCCGGAGACTCGCATCGTTCATTTCGTCGGACCGACCGGTGTCGGCAAAACGACGACAATCGCCAAACTGGCTGCGGATCAGTCGTTCGGACAGCGCCGAAGCATTGGATTCATTACGGCGGACACTTACCGAATTGCGGCGGTGGACCAGCTTAGGACGTATGCCGACATTTTGAACGTGCCGCTCGAAGTCGTGTTTTCGCCCGGGGAATTAACGCGGGCCTATCATAAACTGGCCGATCGAGACCTCTTGTTCATGGATACCGCCGGCCGGAATTATCGCAACGAGCTGTTCGTCTCGGAAGTGAACAGCCTTCTCTCGCTGGCGGAGGGGGCGGAGTCGACTCTCGTTCTGAGCATGACGAGCAAGTATTCCGATATGAAGGCGGTAGCCTCGCAATTTTCGAAGTATGGAGTCCGTCAGCTTCTGCTCACGAAGTTCGACGAGACCGAATCGTACGGCGCCGTCGTCAATCTCGTCAAGGAATTCGATTTCCGCATTTCCTATTACACTTGCGGGCAGACGGTGCCGGACGATATCAAGGCGTTCGATCCGGAAGAAATCGTTCGCAAGCTGCTGGGAGAGTCCGTCGATGATTGATCAGGCTCAGGCGCTTCGTCATTTGGTCCATTCCAAGGATTTGCTGTCGGCGAAGACCACCAAGGTCGTGACGGTTACAAGCGGCAAGGGAGGGGTAGGCAAATCGAATTTCAGCCTGAACTTAGGAATGGCGCTGCAAAATCGAGGATACAGCGTGCTTCTCTTCGATGCGGATATCAGCTTTGCGAACATCGACGTGCTGATGGGGACGCCTGCCAAGTACAACCTCATTCACCTGCTTAAGGGCGAGAAGTCGATCTGGGAGATTATTCAGATTGGCCCGAGCGGCCTGCAGTTCATCGCCGGCGGTTCGGGATTTCAAGATTTGGTACGGCTAAGAGAGCAGGAACTGGAGTATTTTGCCGAACAGATCGGCAAGCTGCATGGCCATGTCGATTTTATTTTGTTCGACACGGGCGCTGGCCTATCCAAGGAGACGACCAAATTCATCACCGCGGCGGAGGAGACGATCGTCGTGACGACGCCGGAGCCGACGTCGATTACGGATGCTTACGCTCTGATCAAAATGGTGCACTCCATGGGGCATCAGGTTCCGTTTCGCCTCGTCGTCAATCGGGTGGCGGACGATCGAGAGGGCGCGCAGACCGCAGACAACATACGTCAAGTGGCCAGCAAATATATCGGCATCGATATTCCGGTTCTCGGCTTCATTCCCGACGACGTCAGCGTTTCGAAGGCGGTCAGGCGGCAGACGCCGCTGTCGGTCGCTTTTCCGAACAGCGAGGCGATGCAAGGCATCGATCGGATCGCTTCCCGATTTCTAATGGAGGAGCGATCGCAAGAACAGAAGACGACGCGCGGGTTGTCGGGGTTCATGCAGAGAATGAAAAAGCTGTGGAGCTGATCGAACGCGAGTCGGCGGGCATGCGAGCGCAAAACGATTAAACAACTAGATAACGAGGAGGATGCCCTATGACGGAGTTAAAAGTGCTCATCGTGGATGATTCCCCTTTTATGCGCAAAGTGTTCAGCGACGTTGTCGACATGGATTCCGCTTTCCAAGTGCTGGCAACCGCATGCGACGGCGAGGAAGCCGTTAAGATGACGATCGAGCTAATGCCCGACATCATTACGATGGATTTGGAAATGCCGCGCATGAACGGGATCGAAGCGCTGCAGAAAATTATGGAGACGAGACCGACTCCCGTCATTATGCTGTCCGCGGTGACGGACAATGGCACCAGAGATACGATCAGGGCGCTCCAATTCGGCGCGATCGATTTCATCCGCAAGCCGGATGGAGCCGTAAAGCTGGACATTCGGCAGGTTGGCGAGCAATTGCTGGAGAAGCTGCGCATCGTCGCGGAGACGATCGATAAAGGGCCGCTGCGACTGCTGCCCGCGGTCGTGGAGAAGGCTGCGGAGAAGGCTTCGCCATCGTTGGCGTCGTCTGCTCCGCTCGTTTCGCCGGTCAGACAGTCGGTTGAGGAAGCGAAGGAGGCTGAGCGGATGGCCGCTGAGACCGCTGAGCCTCCGCTAGACAAGGAATCGGCCGGCAAAGCGGCTTCCGCTGCCATGGAACACCCTGTCAAAGAAAAGCCGGCCTCCGCGTTATCGGGAATCGATAAAGCCCCAAGACTACCGCGACGGGAGACGGAGGTTCGCAGGAACGAGCCGCCAGCACGGCCGTCCGCGTCAGCCTCGCGCAAGCTTCCGCAAGCACTGGATCGTCCGGACAGCTTGCGGAAACCGGTCAAGCCGCCGGACGCCGGTTCGCCGGCTGCATCGGCCAAGAAGGATGCCAAGCCGCCTGTTCGGCAGCCCGGCGTTGCGATTGCCGCTTCGCCGCCTGCCGCTTCTGCTGCTGTCGTGCCGCCGATTTCAGCCGAACCGAAGCCGACGACTTCGTTCACGCAGATCGTTGCGATCGGAACTTCTACGGGCGGACCGCGGGCGCTGCATGAAGTGCTAACCGGAATTCCGGCGGATTTCCCCGCGCCGATTCTCGTCGTTCAGCATATGCCGCCCAAGTTCACGCATTCCCTTGCGCAGCGTCTGGAT
The DNA here is from genome assembly GCF_017671885.1 of Cohnella sp. LGH. Classification (NCBI taxonomy): domain Bacteria; kingdom Bacillati; phylum Bacillota; class Bacilli; order Caryophanales; family Paenibacillaceae; genus Cohnella; species Cohnella sp. LGH. The sequence goes on along the minus strand of NZ_CP072117.1, from coordinate 3,860,875 downwards.
TCGTTTTGCAGCATCCACGTCAGGGAAGCGACGGACGGGGAGCAGATCGAAACCGCAACCGCGTATATCGCTCCGGGCGGCAAGCATATGTCGCTGACGAAAGACGCCTTCGGCAAATATCGGGTCAAGCTGACGAACGAGGGCCCCCGCAGCGGGCATATGCCTTCGGTCGACGTTCTGTTCGAATCCTTGATCGGTCATCGGCAGCTGAAACGCTATGCCGTGCTGATGACCGGAATGGGCAGCGACGGAGCGAAAGGGATGAAGGCGCTGCTCGACGACGGAGCGCAGACGACGATCGCCGAGGCCGAGCAGACTTGCGTCGTGTACGGGATGCCCCGTTCGGCGGTCGAGCTCGGGGCTACGACGCATCAGGTGCCACTCCAGAGCATCGCTCCGCTGCTCGTGCAGGAATTGAAATCGCGCAAAACCTAGCGCGCTGAAAGCTCAGCCAACAAGGAGGTGTCCGGCCATGGAAATGAATCAGTACATGTCCATGTTTATCGACGAGTCCAACGATCACTTGCAAGCGCTAAATGAAAATATGCTTCGGTTGGAGCAGCAGCCGGAGGATATCGGCATCGTGCAGGTCATCTTCCGTTCCGCGCACACGTTAAAAGGGATGTCCGCGACAATGGGGTTCGAGGATCTGGCCTCGCTGACCCACGAGATGGAGAACGTGCTTGATCTCGTTCGCAACGAGAAGCTCAGCATGAACGGTCATATTTTCGATACGTTGTTCAAATGTCTGGATGCGCTCGAAGCGATGGTTCAGGACATTGTCGGCGGAGGAACGGGCAAAGGGGAAGTCGGCGAACTGGTCGAACGGCTGAAAGGCATCGTCAAAGGCGATATCGGAGCCGCTGCGCCGGCATCCGGGACGTCCGCGTCGGCTCAAGCCGCTGCAGCGCTGCCCGCTTCGCTCGTACTCGATCAATATCAGCTGTCCGTTCTCGCGCAATCGATCGAGGGCGGGCATAGCGCCTACTTCATCGAGGTGAAGGTGCGCGAGGATTGCTTGCTGAAAGCGGCCAGAGCTTATATGGTGTTCGACGTGCTCGAGAGAAACGGCGAGGTCGTCAAGTCCTACCCTTCCGTTCAAGAGATCGAGCAGGAGCAATTCGACCGCAGCTTCTCCGTCTACTACATCACCCAGACGCAAGAACAGACGCTGCAGGAGCAGCTTTCCAAAGTATCGGAGATTGAAGCCGTCACGTTGAACCTGGTGGACAAAGCCTCCCTTCAGGAGATGGAGAACAATTTGCGAGCTCCGGGGAAGAGCGACGCCGCGCAGGAAGCGGCCGCTGCTGCGGCTCCCGCTCAGACGGCGGCGCCGCAAGCCGCGCCCGCTCCGGACAAGAGCGCGGCTCGTCCGGCGGCTCCGGCGGCATCATCCGGCAGCGCAGCTCCCCGTACGATCCGGGTCGATATCGAGCGGCTTGACACGCTGATGAACCTGTTCAGCGAAATGCTTATCGACCGCGTCCGCCTCGAGCAGCTTGCCTTCGAAATCCGCCGCAACGACTTGACGGAGACAGTGGAGCATATGGCTCGCGTCAGCGCCGACCTGCAGAACATCGTGCTTAAGCTGCGCATGGTGCCCGTGGAGAGCGTCTTTAACCGTTTTCCTCGCATGGTTAGAGATTTGGCGAAATCGTTGGACAAGAAAGTCGATCTGGTCGTCGTCGGCGCCGAAACGGAGCTCGATCGCACCGTCATTGATGAGATCGGCGATCCGCTCGTGCACTTGATTCGCAACTCGGTCGACCATGGCGTCGAATCGATCTCGGACCGTCTGGCGCAGGGCAAGCCGGAGACGGGAACTGTCGTGCTGAGGGCGTTCCACAGCGGCAATCATGTATTTATCGAGATCGAGGACGACGGCAAAGGCATCAATCGTCCTAAAGTGCTCGAGACAGCGATCAAGCGAGGCGTCGTTACGCCGGAAGAGGCGAAGGCGCTCAGCGACGATGAGACGAACATGCTGTTATTCGCTGCCGGCTTCAGTACGGCGGACAAAGTATCGGACATCTCCGGGCGCGGCGTCGGGCTCGACGTCGTCAAGTCGAAGATAACTTCCTTGGGCGGCAATGTCAGCGTGACGTCTTCGCTGGGCAAAGGGACGAAGTTCTCGATCCAACTGCCGCTAACGCTCTCGATTATCGCGGCGATGCTGATCAAGCAAGGCTCGGAGAAATACGCGTTCCCGCTGTCTTCAATCGTCGAGACGGGCTCGATCAAGCGTTCGGACATACGCAGCCTGCACGGCAGCAGCATGATCGATTATCGCCAATCGATCATCCCCGTCATTTCGTTGTCGCAGCTTATCGATTCGCCGGATTATCGCGACGACGACGAGAGCGAAACCGAAATGCTCGTCGTCCGCAAAGGGGACAAGCTCGCGGCCATTCTCGTCGACGAGTTCATCGGCCAGAGCGAGATCGTGCTGAAGCCGCTAGGCAAATATTTGGCCGGCGTCAAAGGCGTCGTTTCGGGAGCGACGATACTCGGGGACGGGCAAGTCGCCTTGATCGTGGATCCTAACTCCATTATTAAATAACAGTCCGGACTCTAAGGAGGAATCATTCATGGCAGAAGAATTGAAAGTGATCGTCTTCACGCTGGCGCAGGAGGAGTACGGAATCGAGGTCGACAAGGTGCGTACGATCGAGCGGATGATGCCGATCACTCGCGTCCCGAAAACGCCGGCGTTCGTGAAGGGCGTCGTCAATTTAAGAGGCGTCGTCATTCCGGTCATCGATCTGCGCGGCCGTTTCGGCTTGAACGAGTCGGACTACACCGAGAATTCCCGCATTATTATCGTTGCGGCAAGCGAGCTTGAAGTCGGCTTTATCGTCGACTCGGCGAACGATGTGCTGGACGTGATGAGCGATGCGATCGAAAATCCTCCGGAAGTGGTCGGCGGAGTGAAGGCGAAATATTTGAGCGGAGTGGCCAAGATCGGGGAGAACCGCCTGCTCATCCTGCTGAACTTGCCGGAAGTGCTTAACCGCAACGAAATCATTCAATTGGAACAGTTCGAGGAATAAGCCGTGAAGCTGTTTAGAAACGATGAGGCTTTTAAGCTGGACGTGCTCCGAGAGGTCGGCAACATTGGCGCAGGCAATGCGGCTACCGCGCTATCGACGCTGCTGAACAAACCGGTGGACATGGCGGTTCCTACCGTAAATCTGCTTCCGTTCGAAGCGATCGCCGAGCGGGTCGGCGGCTCGGAAGCGGTCGTAATTGCGATCTTCCTCCGCGTAGAGGGAGACGCGCCCGGCAATATGTTTTTCATTATCAGCCGAGAGCAGGCGCGACGGCTGTTGCGGGATTTGCTCGGCTTTAGCGCAGGCGAGAACGAAGAATACAGCGAGCTGGAGCTGTCGGCGCTGAACGAGATCGGCAACATTTTGGCCGGTTCGTATTTGTCCTCGCTGGCGGATTTCACCGGCTTGCGGATGTCCCCGACGGTTCCGTCGCTCGCGGTGGACATGGCCGGGGCGATATTAAGCTACGGACTACTTCAATTCGGCACGATGGGCGACGACGCTTTGCTCATCGAGACGACGTTTCTGGAAGGGCAGCAGGAGGCCGAAGGCCATTTCTTCCTTATACCGGACCCGGAGTCGTTCGAGAAGCTCTTTCGTGCGTTAGGAGTGCCGATCTAATGGCCGAAGGCATTTTAATTAAAGTCGGAATGGCTGATTTGAATATCGCGGATGGGGGAGCAGTGCTTAAGACGACAGGGTTGGGATCTTGCGTCGGCTTAACGCTATTCGACCCCGAGCTGCGTATCGGCGGAATGGCGCACATTATGCTGCCGTCCTCCGACATTGCCCGCGAAGGTCAACTCAATATCGCCAAATACGCGGATACGGCAGTCCCGGAGCTTGTGCGAAGGCTGCAGAGCAAGGGCGCGTCGCTTCATCGGATGGTCGCCAAAATGGCCGGAGGCGCGCAAATGTTCGCCTTCATGGGCGGAACGGATACGATGAGAATCGGGCCGCGCAACGTGGAAGCGACGAAGCATGAACTGGATCGATTCTCGATCCGCCTCTTGTCCGAAGACACCGGTGGCAACTATGGCCGAACGGTGGAATTGTACAGTCATAACGGGATTTTTCTTATTCGCAGCGTACAGCATGGGGTAAAGGAGATTTAACGATGAAAGGTTCCTGGCGATTCACAATCGGATTCGGAGCGTTCGGAGCGCTGCTCATCTGCTTGCTCTCATTATCGAACAATCCGCTGGGAACGTCGCTGCTCAGAGGCCTATACGCTTTTCTGGCGTTTGCCGCATTGGCGCTTTTTGTCGGCTTCGTGCTTGGGCAGCTGCTTGCTACTGGCAAGCCGGCGCCAAGCGGAGCCGAGGTTCCGTCCGACCGCGGCAGCGTGCTCGATCTGACGATTCCGGACGAAGGAGAAGCCTTGTCGGAGATGATGAAGGAGCAATGGGCGGACGGCAAGTCGGCAACGGCAACAGACGGGGAGGCCATGAGCTTCCAGCCTCTGCAGCCCAAGCGGGTGGTGTCGCTCGATAATCCGAATCCGGAGGAAGTGGCTCAGGCGATACGGCGCCTGACGGACGAATAAGGATGGTGAGGCTAAAATGGTCGATCAAACACGTTCCCGGTTATCCCATCAAGATTTGTGGCAGCAATGGAAAGACGACGCGGACCCGGATGCGAGAAAAAAGCTGATCGAACACTATTTGCCGCTCGTAGATTACGTCTCAAGCCGTATGGCGGTGGGTTTGCCTAAAAATGTGACGAAAGACGACCTGGCGAGTAATGGGGCCATGGGACTGATCGACGCGATCGAGAAGTTCGATTATCGGCGCGGTTTGCAATTCGAGACGTATGCTTCATGGAGAATCAGAGGGGCGATCATCGATGGGCTTCGGCAAGGAGATTGGGTGCCCCGCTCGGTTCGTGACAAAGCGAAAAAAATCGAGGACGCTTATGCGGTGCTGGAGCAGCAGCATTTAAGATCTGCTTCGGATGACGAAATATGCGACTTTTTGAATATTAGCAACAAAGAGTTTCAGCAAATGCTCCAGGAGGTTGCAGTCGCGGCCGTATTTTCTCTCGAAGATCCGATCCGGGAAGAAGAATCCGAGACCCGTCTGTCGCTGCTCGTCGACGACAAAGCGGTCAGCCCGGAATCCAAAGTTCACGAGACGTATTTGAAAGACTCTCTGAAATACGGCATCGAGAAACTCACAGAGAAAGAACGGATCGTCATTTCTCTGTTCTATTACGAAGATTTGTCTTTAAGCGAGATCGCTGAAGTGATGTGCCTGTCGCCATCGAGAATATCCCAATTGCATTCCAAAGCGATTTTGAGGCTTCGCGGAGCGCTCGCGAAACATAAGGAACAACTGCTTCAAAACGGATAATAGGGGGCATTGACGATGTCTGACACTGGAAGCTTCTCCATGGAGGAGGGGCTGCAAGTTACGATTTCCGATGACAAAATGAATGCATTTCTAGTTTTTAAGCGAGTGGAAAGCGACCCGAAGTTTACCGCCCGCGATCTGGAGCAATACTTGGCGTCGCAGGGCGTTAAGTCGGGGCTGCAGTCGGACGCGATCTACTTGATCTCGCAACGGCCGCAGGACTTCTATTTTTCGCAAAACGTCGTCGCTGTCGGCAAGCCGCCGGCGCCGGGCAAAGACGGCTATATCAAGCAGATGTTCGGCGAAGAGGAAGAAGAGAGCCGAAGTCCCGTCGAGCGCGAGGACGGAAGCGTCGATTACAAGCAGGTCACCAAGCTTGCCAACGTGAAGGCGGGGCAGCTGATTGCCGAGAGAGTGCCAGCCGAACCGGGCGTTCCGGGCAAAACCGTCACCGGAGAGGAAATTCCTCCGAAGGACGGCAAGGAGGTTCACTTCAAAATCGGCAAAAACGTCGTCGTTAATCCCGAGAAAATCGCGATGTATGCGGCGATCGACGGCCTCGTGACGAAGACGGACAAGGACAAGCTGAACGTATTTCCCGTTTATGAAGTGAACGGCGACGTGGACTACAATATCGGCAATATCGACTTTGTCGGCACAGTCGTCGTCCGCGGCAATATTTTGACCGGCTTTCGCGTCAAAGCTTCGGGGGACATTCGGGTAACGGGCGGCATCGAAGGCGCCGAGGTCGAGTCCGACGGTTCGATCGAAGTGACCGGCGGAATTATCGGATCGAACAAAGGATTTGTGAAGGCCGGTCGCAACGTTCGCTGTTCCTTTGTTCAGGAAGGGAACGTCATTGCCGGCGAGGACGTTCTGGTGACCCAGAGCATTATGCACTCGAACGTCCGCGCCGGCAAATCGGTCAAATGTCTGGGAGCCAAAGGGCTGATCGTAGGCGGCACGATTCAGGCGGGAGAACGGGTAACGGCGAGAATGATCGGCAATTCGATGTCGACGGCGACCGTCGTCGAGGTGGGCGTTAGGCCGGAGCTTCGTCAGGAGCTCGGAGAATTGCGAGCGACGATGCGTCAGCAATCCGAGAACTTGGACAAGACGGCGAAAGCGCTGTCTATGCTGGATCAGATGGCCGCGGCCGGTCAGCTTAGCGGAGATAAGCTGGCGCTGCGGGTTAAGCTGACGGCGACGAAGCGTCAGACGACCGAGGATCTGCAGCAGGCCAAAGAGCGCGTGCTGGAAATCGAGAAGACGCTGGAAGACGCGACGTCGGCGCGGGTGGATGCGGTTCATACACTATGGGGCGGTACGAAAATCGTGATCGGAAGATATACGCGATTCGTGAAGGATGCTTGCCAAAGAGTCACTTTTCGGTTTTCGGACGGGGATATCGCCATGGTTCCTTTCTATTGATCCCAAGATGAGGTGATGCGGCGTGAGCTACAAACCGATCGATATGCAAGTGTCTATGCCTCGTTCCGTGGAGATGACGCCGCTGCAGCACCATCAGCAGCAGCGCTCGGCTACGGAGCAGAGCTTGCTTGGTCAGCAGGCGATGAAGACGGCGGAGCAGAACGCGGCGAGAAGCGCGAAGACGGAAGCGGCGGAGGGCGGAACCATCTCGGAGCGCGACCCTCGCGAAAGAAACAAACGCGACCGCGGAGCGAAGAAAAATTCGTCCCAGGATCAGGCCATAGAGGAAAGCAAAGTCCCGGAGCACCCGTATAAGGGAAAACATATTGATTTTATGGGCTGACGGCAACTGGAACGGCAAGGCGAGAGGAGAATTCAGGGTGGAACCGTGGTTTTATATTGTTGCGTTCGGAACCGCGATTGCCGGGTTTGCGTGGATGACGCCCAAATCCGGCGACGCCGGTCCCAAGCAGGAGTTCGTCACCGAAGAATCGTACAACCGACTGCTCGAGGATCTGGAGGTGGAGAACGGCGAGCTGCTGGACGCGGTCGCCAAGTTCAAACGCGAGCATGACGGCACGGTCGAGAAGCTCGGACGCAGAATCGTCGAGCTGGAGCAGCAGATGAAGTCGTTGTCGGAACAGCCCCGATACTCCGAAGCGCCAGCGGATTTCACCCCCACGGCTTTGCCTCCTTCTGCGTTATCCGATCAGCAGATCCATGCGTACAGTCTTGAGGAAGCTTCATTGAAAGACGATTCGGCCGCTTCGCCAACCGCCGTCTCCGATGAGGAAGCGGCGCAGCCGGAACTAGTGAACGATTCTGAGCCGGAATACGCGCCGACGACGATTCGCGGGCGGTATGCGGAACTGCTCGGCATGCACGAGACGGGCAAGTCCGTCGAGCAAATCGCCAAGGCGACCGGTATGAACAAGGGCGAAGTACAGCTCATTTTGCAATTGGTCAAACGGGAGGAGCAGCATGCGTAAACATCGGAGCTGGCTGATGGGATTCGGAATCGGATTGATTGTCGGCGCGATTATGCTGCAGATGATTCTGTTCGCCGAGAAGCAGGATGCGCCTCTAGCCAAAGAGCCGCTGAAAGCGGAGGAGCTTGCCGACGAAGCGAAGAAGGCAGGTTTGCTGTTGTTGACGCCGGAGCAGTTGGACGCCCGCGTCAACGAGGCGAGGGCGGAGGCCAACGGAAGCGGAGCCGAAGGGCAGGAAGGCGCCTCAGGCCAGCCGGACGACGCCTCGGAGAAACAGCCGGTCGCAGAGAAACCGGAAGCCTCGGAGTCGAACGCGCCGGCTTCCGAGACGCCATCCGCCGGACAGAACGAGGCGAATCCCGCTAGCGAAACGGAGCCGCAGGAGGTATCTTTATACGTTAGCTACGGGATGAGCTTGACCGAAGTCGGAGAAGAACTGCAAAAGCTGGGCGCAATCGACGACGTTAAGGAGTTTATTGAGGAGACGCGCCCGGTGGCCGCGAAGATGAGGGTCGGGACGATCGTACTTAAGGGGAGACCAACCTATCAGGAGATTATGGACGAACTCGTACGCAAAAAGTGATAAGGTAGTTCAAAAAGTCCGATTTTGATCACGAAGTGATGTCAGGAAGCGGATTCGACATCGAATCTTGAACTCAGCCGGATCTTCCGGTACTCACGTAGCTACTACGCTTGGCGATCGCTTCCTCATCACCGGTCTTCGTCCAACCTTCCCAATTTTGATATAAGAAAATTGCCGGCGCAACGCGTCGAACCATTGCGCGACGGTTGGCGATATGGTATATTATTTCTCGGTGTAAAAAACACACGCTTTTCAATTCTGTCAACGGTGCTTGTTCGGCGAATGCGGACGAGTTTTGGCGGAAAACGCGAGAAGCGGCGGATGATTCACCAAAAACCATTAGGAGGTGCAGGAAGATGGCAGTTATTTCCATGAAGCAATTGCTCGAAGCGGGCGTGCACTTCGGTCACCAAACACGTCGTTGGAACCCGAAGATGGATAAGTACATCTTTACTGAACGTAACGGCATTTACATTATCGATTTGCAGAAAACGGTTAAGAAAGTCGACGAGGCGTACAACTTCGTGCGTCAACTCGCAGAGAACGGCGGAACGATGCTGTTCGTAGGAACGAAGAAGCAAGCGCAAGACTCCGTTAAGGAAGAAGCGGAGCGCAGCGGCCAATACTACATCAACCAACGTTGGTTGGGTGGTACGCTGACGAACTTCTCCACGATCCAGAAGCGTACGGATCGTCTGCACCAACTCGAGAAGTGGGAACAGGACGGCACGTTCGAAGTGTTGCCGAAGAAAGAAGTTATCATTCTCCGCAAGGAAATGGAGCGTCTTGAGAAATTCCTCGGCGGTATCAAGAACATGCGCAGACTGCCTGACGCCCTGTTCATCATCGATCCGCGCAAAGAGCGCATCGCGGTTGCGGAAGCTCGCAAGCTGGGCATCCCGATTGTCGGCATCGTCGACACGAACTGCGATCCGGACGAGATCGACTACGTTATCCCTGGTAACGATGACGCGATCCGTGCGGTTAAGCTGTTGACGGCCAAGATGGCCGACGCGATCGTCGAATCCCGTCAAGGCGAAGAGACGACGGCTTAATCAAGAAAATTCCGGTTCGAACATACAGTTACGATCGAAGGGTGGTCAGAAGGGTAACTTCTCACCGCCCTTTTTTTCCAAAAAAAATGATCAGCCTCACCTGCGCTTGCAGGCGCGGGGAGCCTATATTCAGGAGGAGTTCCCATGGCAATTAGTGCAGCAGACGTTAAAACGCTCCGCGAAAGAACAGGAGCAGGCATGTTGGATTGTAAGAAGGCGCTGGAGGAAGCAAACGGCGATCTGACGAAAGCATCCGAGCTTCTTCGCGAGAAGGGTCTTGCAGCGGCAGCTAAGAAGGGCGACCGCATTGCGACTGAAGGCGTCGTAGAATCTTACATCCACGCTGGCGGCCGCATCGGCGTTCTTGTCGAAGTTAACTGCGAAACCGACTTCGTAGCAAAGACGGACCAGTTCCGCGCATTCGTGAAAGACATCGCGATGCAAATCGCTGCAGCTAACCCGAAATTCCTGGCTCGCGAAGAAGTGTCTCAAGCAGAGCTGGACAAAGAGAAAGAAATTCTTCGCAACCAAGCGCTGAACGAAGGCAAGCCGGAAAAAATCGTCGACAAAATGGTCGAAGGCCGCATGAACAAATATTACGAAGAAAACTGTCTGATGGAGCAAGTGTTCGTTAAGGACCAAGAGAAAACGATCACTGAGCTGCTGAACGAGAAAATCGCGGCAATCGGCGAGAAAATCTCCATCCGCAGATTCGCTCGCTACGAGCTGGGCGAAGGTTTGGAGAAGAAGACGGAAAACTTTGCGGAAGAAGTTATGGCGCAAGTCAACCAATAAGATTTATCGATCCGGGAACACGGCGTGTTCCCTCTTTTTTAAATATGCATGCTGGAGGTACAAAACGTTGGAACGTCCCGTTTATAAACGCGTGGTATTAAAGGTGAGCGGCGAGTCTCTGTCTGGCAACAACGGTTACGGCATCGACGCGGCGACGATTCTGTCGATCGCGGAGCAGATCAAGGAAGTGATCGAGCTGGGCGTCGAAGTGGCAATCGTCTGCGGCGGCGGCAACATTTGGCGCGGCATTGCGGGCAGCCAGAAGGGGATCGATCGCGCGACGGCGGACTACATGGGCATGCTCGCTACGGTTATGAACTCGTTGGCGCTGCAGGATGCGCTGGAACAGATGGACGTGCCGAGTCGCGTGCAGACGTCAATCGCCATGCAGCAGATCGCGGAGCCGTATATCCGCAGACGCGCCATCCGGCATCTGGAGAAGGGACGTGTCGTCATTTTCGCTGCTGGAACGGGCAATCCGTTCTTCTCGACGGATACGACTGCGGCGCTTCGCGCGGCGGAGATCGAGGCCGAAGTCATTCTGATGGCCAAGAACAAAGTCGATGGCGTCTACAGCGCAGATCCGTTCAAAGATCCAGGCGCGGAGAAGTACGAGCAGCTCACCTACATGGACGTGCTCAACAAAAACCTTGGCGTCATGGATTCGACAGCATCCTCATTATGCATGGATAACAATATTCCGCTTCTGGTATTCGCAATTACGGAGCAAGGCAATATTAAACGTGCCGTCATGGGCGAGAAAATCGGCACGATCGTAAAGGGGAGCATGAACTAATGCCGCAAGCGATTAAAAAAGACGCCGAAGAACGCATGGAGAAGGCGTTGGGCGCGTTAAAGCGCGACTTAGTGACTCTGAGAGCGGGCCGCGCGTCGGCCGCAATGCTGGATCGGGTACAAGCCGACTACTATGGCTCGCTTACTCCGATCAATCAGATGGGCGCGATCAATACGCCGGATACCCGTACGCTTACAATTACGCCATGGGATAAGACGGCACTGTCCGCCATCGAGAAAGCGATCCTGAAATCGGATCTAGGCCTCACGCCGGCGAACGACGGTTCGATCATTCGGCTGAACATTCCGCCGCTGACGGAGGAACGCCGCGCTGAGCTGGCCAAATCGACGAAGAAGTTCGGCGAAGAGGCGAAGGTGGCGATCCGCAACATTCGCCGCGATGCCAACGACGAGATCAAGAAAAAAGAAAAAGGCGAAATTTCCGAGGACGAGTCGCGTCGCCATCAGGACGACGTGCAGAAGCTGACGGACAAGTTCGTTGCTGAAGTAGATAAAATTTTGGCCGCTAAAGAAAAAGAAATTATGGAAGTGTAAAGGGTAAGCGCACGACCCCTCCGCAAGGGGGGGTTATTCTCTTTTTGATTGGCTGCAGGATGAGGTGTCGCTACTTAGGGGGAAGCAAAGATGGGTTTGTTCGGAGAATGGCTCCGTAAGCTGCGCGTCGGGGCGTTCACGGCAGAAAAAGTTGCGGAACGGGAACGGTCGGAAGACGGCGAGTTTCCGTCGGGCGACAATATTCCGAAACACGTAGCGATCATTATGGACGGGAACGGCCGCTGGGCGAAGATGAGAGGACTTCCCCGGATTGCCGGACACCATAACGGAATGAAGGCCGTGAAACGCATTACGAAAGCCGCCGACCGCGCCGGCATTGAGGTGCTGACGCTGTACGCCTTCTCCACGGAAAACTGGAAAAGGCCGAAGGCCGAAGTCGAATTTCTGATGAAGCTGCCTCAGGAATTTCTGTCGATCGAGCTGGAGGAATTGATCGAGAACAACGTTCAGGTTCGTATGATGGGCGATCGCGGGCAGCTCCCGTCTCATACGGTGGCTGCGGTCGAAGAAGCGGTCCGACGGACCGCGCACAATACGGGTCTCATTCTGAACTTTGCCCTGAACTACGGAAGCAGGCACGAAATGCTGGAGGCGGTCAGGGAGATTGCCCGTCAGGCGGCTGCCGGGCAGCTCGACCCGGAAAAGCTGCAGGAAGCCGATTTCGCGAGCCGACTATTGAGCAGCGAGCTGCCCGATCCGGATCTGCTGATCCGAACGAGCGGCGAGCTGCGGCTCAGCAACTTTATGCTGTGGCAGGCGGCTTATAGCGAATTCTGGTTCACCGACGTGTTCTGGCCGGAATTCAGCGAGCGGCATCTGTACGAGGCGATCAGAGAATATCAGCGGCGCGCGCGCCGCTACGGAGGGCTGTGACGGTATGGGTCAGCGGATCGTTACCGGCGTCGTCGCCGGGGCGATATTCATCGGTTTATTGGTCGCGGGAGGCTGGTATTATAGCGGGCTGCTATTGGCCATGGCGATTATCGGATACTGGGAATTCGCAAGGCTGAACGGGCAGGCATGGACGCGTCCGGACGTGTTGGTCGGCTTCGTAGCGACGCTGCTGATCGCCTTGCCCGGTCTTCCGTTCGGGGGCGAACTGCCGCCGCTGGGGACGACCGTATGGCTGCTCATGTTCGTGCTGCTGGCCGCAACGGTATTCAGCAAAAATCGTATTCAGCTCGAAAATGCCAGCGTGCTGTTCCTCGGAGCAGTCTATGTGGGCATGGGATTTCATTACATGGCGGCGACGAGAGAACTGGAGCACGGCATATTCTGGTCGGCGCTTGCGTTCGCTTGTATCTGGGCGTCCGACGCTGGGGCGTATTTCGTAGGCAAGGCGATCGGGCGGACGAAGCTGTGGCCTTCGATCAGCCCGAACAAGACGATCGAGGGCGCGCTTGGCGGCCTTGCGATCGCAGTCCTGGTCGGCCTGATCTTCGCTTACACACAGCCGGAATGGCTCGGCTACGGACGTGCGGCGTTGATCGGCCTGACGGCAGCGGTCGCCGGACAGTTGGGCGATCTGATCCAGTCCGCGTACAAGCGGTTCCGCGGCGTGAAGGATTCCGGCCAACTGCTGCCGGGACACGGCGGAGTGCTGGACAGAACGGACAGCTGGCTGATCGTGTTTCCGCTCGTCCATCTGCTTGGGCTGTTGGCAGGATAATCCGGCGATCGACTACATAAACATAGAGTGGACAGCGGAGGTTGACTATGAAAAAAATAGCCGTACTCGGCAGCACGGGCTCGATCGGTACTCAGACGCTCGACGTGCTCTCGCGTCGTCCGGAGGATTACGAGGTCGTAGGTCTGGCGGCTGGAGCCAACATCGGCTTGCTGCTTGAGCAGGTGCAGCAATTTAAGCCGCGCTGGGTGTCCGCCGGCACTGCGGAACTGGCCGCGCAGGTCAGGGCGGAAGCGCCTTCGGACGTTCGCGTCGTGCACGGAGAGAAAGGATTGCGGCAGATTGCGGGCGAATCGGGCGCCAACTACGTCGTATGCGCGCTAGTTGGCAGCCTTGGGCTGACTTCGACTCTGGCGGCAATTGAGGCGGGCGCGGATATCGGTCTGGCCAACAAAGAGACGCTCGTGACGGCAGGGCATCTCGTGATGAGCCGCGCGAGGGAGAAGGGCGTCTCCATTCTGCCGGTCGACAGCGAGCATTCGGCGATTTTCCAGTGCTTAAACGGGGAACCGGCGAAGGCGATCAAACGGCTGATGCTCACCGCTTCCGGAGGAAGCTTCCGCGATCTCGGGCGCGAACAACTGAAGAACGTCACGGTCGAGGACGCGTTGAAGCATCCGAACTGGAGTATGGGCGCCAAGGTCACGATCGATTCGGCGACGATGGCCAACAAAGGGCTTGAAGTGATTGAAGCCCACTGGCTGTTCGATCTGCCGTACGATCAGATTGACGTAGTGCTGCATCCGGAGAGCATCGTCCATTCGATGGTCGAATTCGTCGACACGAGCGTTATCGCGCAGCTCGGCAATCCCGACATGCGCGTGCCGATCCAATACGCGCTTACCTATCCGGAGCGCGCCCTTTCCCCAGCTTCGCCGCTTGATCTGCTGAAGCAGGGCGCTCTGCATTTCAGGCCGATGAGCTTCGAACGTTATCCTTGCTTGCGTCTCGCTTACGAGTCCGGTAGAGCGGGAGGCACTGCAACGACGGTGTTTAACGCGGCGAACGAGGTTGCCGTCGCACGGTTTCTTCGTGGCGAAATTTCCTTCCTGGCGATCGAGGAAACGATTGAGCGCACGCTCGCGAAGCATGTCTCGTTACCGTCTCCGAGCCTGGAGGCGATTCTCGAGACGGACGCTTGGGCGCGGCGGGAAGCGGAAGCGGTCGGCTGACCCCTGCGGGCTCGCTTGTAACGGCTCGGACAATAATGTTAATCTAAGATCAGCCGAGCCGGAGCGATACGCCCGGACGGTTGCTTTCGAATCGCAAAGGGGTTGGACAGATGGGAAATTTACAGGTTGCGCTGCTGACGATATTAATGTTTTTCTTGCTCGTTTCCTTGCATGAATGGGGGCACTTCTACTTTGCCCGCAGGGCGGGTATTCTCGTGCGCGAGTTCGCGATCGGCTTCGGCCCTAAGCTGTTCTCCGTGAAGCGAGGGGAAACTCGCTATACGCTGAGGCTGCTTCCGATCGGCGGCTTCGTCCGCATGGCCGGGGAAGACCCCGAGATCGTCGAGGTGCAGCCTGGGCAGACCGTTGCGCTGCGAGTGAAAGACGATAAGGCGACGCGCATTTATTTGGATCGTCTGGACGAACGTTCGGACGTCATGCGCGGAGAAGTGACGGCGCTCGATCTGGAGAAGCATTTATTCATCACGCTGGACATCGATGGCGACATCGAGCGCTATGCCGTCCACCCTCAGGCGCAAGTGATCGCCAAAGGCAGAGAGACGCAGATCGCGCCGCTTGATCGCCAGTTCGGACATAAAACAGTCGGACAGCGAGCTCTCTCGATATTCGCAGGCCCAGTGATGAACTTCGTGCTGGCTTTCGTGCTGTTCGCGCTGTACCTTGTGCTGCAGGGCATACCTGTCGAGAACTCTTCGAAGGTGTTCATCTCCAAGGTGGTGGCAGGCGCACCGGCCGCTCAGTCGGGCATTGAAAAGGGCGACTGGGTCAAGTCGATTAACGGAGAGCCTGTCGGCGGCGATTTGAACACTATGGTGGAGAAAATCAACGAGTCGGCGGGCAAACCGCTTAATCTGGTCGTCGATCGGGACGGCGTGGAGCTGCCGATCAAGGTGACGCCCGATCCGGAGACCGGGAAAATCGGCATTTATCCGATCGGGGAGATGCGCAGCCCCGGCGCAGTGGAGACAATCCGCTTCGCAGGGAATAACATGGTGGAGATGACACAGGTCATTTTCGAAGGGTTCCGCAAGCTGATTTTCGGAGAGTTCAAGCTGGACGACCTGGGCGGCCCGGTCAAGACGACGCAGGTGACGGTGGAAATCGCGCAGCAGGGACTGGCGCAGCTGACGCTGTGGGCCGGCATTCTCAGCCTATACTTAGGCATTTTTAATCTGCTGCCGATCCCGGCATTGGACGGAAGCCGGCTGCTGTTCCTTGGACTGGAGGCGATCCGCGGCAAGCCGATCGATCCAAACCGAGAGAGCATGGTTCATCTCGTCGGATTCGCCATGCTTATGCTGCTGATGATCGTAGTTACGTATAACGATATCGTAGGATTGGTCAAAAATTAAGCCGTGCAAAGCGTTTCGCAAGCCTAATCAGGAGTTGGAGGACCGTCATGTCGAAGGATAAAGGATTCGTAACGGAGATTACGCCTCAAGAGGAGGATTTCTCCCGCTGGTATATCGATGTCATTAAAAAAGCGGAGCTGATGGACTATTCGCCGGTGCGCGGCTGCATCGTGTTCCGTCCGGACGGCTACGAACTATGGGAGAACATGCAGAAGGAGTTGGACCGGCGGTTTAAGGATACGGGGCATCGCAACGCGTATTTCCCGCTGTTTATTCCGGAAAGTTTCTTCACGAAGGAGAAGGAGCATGTGGAGGGCTTTAACCCCGAGCTGCCTTTCGTGACGGAAGCGGGCGGAGAGCAGCTTGAGGAGAAGCTGGCGATTCGTCCGACCTCGGAGACGATGTTCGGCCATATGTACTCGAAGTGGATCAACTCGTATCGCGATCTGCCGTTGCTGATCAACCAGTGGGCCAACGTCGTGCGCTGGGAGAAAAGAACGCTGCCGTTTTTGCGGACAAGCGAGTTTTTGTGGCAGGAAGGCCATACGGCGCACGAGGACGAGGCGGATGCGCGCAGAGAGACGATGCAGATGCTCGACGTGTACACCGACTTCGTGGAGAACGTATTGGCGATTCCGGTCATCAAAGGACAGAAGACGCCTTCGGAGCGTTTTGCCGGAGCGGTGGACACGTATTCCATCGAAGCGATGATGAAGGACGGACGCGCTGTTCAGGCCGGAACGTCGCACTATCTCGGGACGAAGTTTGCTGTAGCTTTCGACATCAAGTATCTAGATCGCGAGAATACTCAGCAATATTGCCATACGACCTCCTGGGGAGTCAGCACGCGTCTGATCGGCGCGTTGATTATGGTGCACGGCGACGATCGTGGCCTTGTCGTTCCGCCTAAGGTGGCGCCGACGCAAGTGGTGATGATTCCGATCGGCCCGCCGAAGACGCGCGAAGTCGTGATCGGCAAGACGGACGAGCTGTACGCACAGCTGAAGGCTGCCGGCATTCGCGTGCGGGTGGACGACCGCGCCGACGTGTCGCCGGGCTGGAAGTTTAACGAATACGAGATGCGCGGCATCCCGATCCGTCTGGAACTCGGCCCGCGCGATCTGGAGAACGGTCAGTGCGTGCTCGTCTCCCGCGTGACCGGCGAGAAGAAGTCGGTCGCTCTGGACAATCTTGTCGCCGAAGTGCAGGCGCTGCTGGAGCAAATCCACACGGACATGTACGAGCGCGCGCAATCGTTCCGCGAAGAGAACTTCTTCTCGGTGGATACGCTGGACGAATACAAAGCGGCGATGGAAGAGAAGCGCGGCTTCGCGCTCGCCGGCTGGTGCGGTTCCGACGCCTGCGAGAAGCAGGTGAAGGAAGAGACCGGCGCGACAAGCCGGAACATTCCGTTCGAGCCGGCCGAGAAGAAGAGCAAATGTCTCGTGTGCGGCGACGCGGCCGAGCACACTGTGGTGTTCGCTCGGGCGTATTGATGGTTTGAAACAGTTGAAGAAGTGCATATATCTCCCGGAGACTGCCTCATACGCTCCTGAAATCACCTTATCACGGGTTTACCTATTCAGATTTCTGGGGCGTATAGCATCGGAGGGAGATATATGCACGGATACAATTTCCGACAGACAAAGTGTTGCCCGATTGATAGCCTTCTAGTAAAATAAATAGAAAGCGCAACGTCAGCTTCTGATGGAAGACGGTGTCCGGATGCGGTTATCCGCGCCGGCCCTTTTCCCGGAAGCTTTTATATTTCAGGGCCATAACGCAAGGAGAGGAACGTGGGAATGCAGCTGACGGATGATAGGCGCAAACGGTTCGAAGTGCTGCTGCAGCAGGCCGAGCTCCCGACCGAGTGGCTGGGGCAGCATTTTCGGGACGGGCACATTGAGCAAGTGGAAATCAGCCGGTCGCGCAAACGATGGACGATTACAATCGGCAAGGAAACGCTGCTTCCAAGAAACATATACATAGGCACGTTAGAGCGAGTCAAGGCCAAGCTTGGACATATCGCTGACGTTGAACTCGTTATGAATTACGAAGCGCAGGTTACAACGGACAGCATTGTCAAGGAGTATTGGCTCGCTTTTGTGGAACGGATGCAGAAGGAAGTCGCTTCCGTTAACGGCTGGCTCGCGAAAGCGAACGTTGGCGTGGAGGGGGACGTCTTGAACGTCGCGCTGCTGAATGAGACGAACCTTGCGCTGGCTCGCAAGAAAGAAATCGACACCTATGCGGTCAAGTTTTTCGAGCGGCGGTTTCTTCGTTCTTTTCGCGTAAAGATGATCGTCGGGGAGACGAGTCCCGATACGTATACGGAATTTACGCAGAAGATCGAGGAAGAAAATCGGGCCGCGATTGAGCAGATTATGGCAAGCGCCCGAGAGGAAGCTCCTGCGGTCGAAGAGGGCGAAGCGCCGCAGGTGCTGCAGCACGGCTACGAGATCAAGGAGCCGCCGGTGCCGATCCAGGAAATTCGCGAGGAAGAGAAGAAGGTGACGGTGCAAGGCGTCATTTTCGGCTTGGAGACGAAGGAACTGCGGACAGGCAGCACGCTGTTCACCTGCTCGATTACCGATTTTTCCGATTCTCTCTCGATCAAAATTTTCGGCAAAAACAAAGAAGATATCAAGATGCTCAACCTGCTGGCTAACGGCAAGTGGGTGAAGATGCGCGGGAAAATCGAATACGACCGTTTCCTCAATCCTCCGGAGCTGGTCATGTTCCCCAACGATATTCGCGAAATGCCCTCTCCGCCGGAGCCGAAGGATACGGCCGAAGAGAAGCGCGTTGAGTTTCACCTGCACACGACGATGAGCACGATGGACGCGGTTACGCCAGTCGACGTATATATCAAAACAGCGGCCAAGTGGGGCCATAAGGCGATTGCGGTAACGGATCACGGCAACGTGCAGTGCTATCCCGATGCGGCGAAAGCCGGCAAGAAGCACGGAATCAAGGTTATGTACGGCGTAGAAGCCAACGTCGTTAATGATTCGGTCGGTATGGTCATTCAGCCGCGAGAGCAGACGCTTGAGGATGCGGAATACGTCGTGTTCGATATCGAGACGACAGGACTTTCGGTCACCGACAACAAAATTATCGAGCTGGCCGGCGTCAAGATGAAGAACGGTCAGGAGTTTGATCGCTTCGAGACGTTCATCGATCCGCACGAGCCGATTCCGTATAACATTCAGCAGTTGACGAACATTACCGACGACATGGTCAGAGGCGCGCCGGAGCTGGAGCCGAAGCTGAAGGAATTTATCGAATTTGTTGGGGGTGCGATTCTTGTGGCTCATAACGCCCGCTTCGACATCGGCTTTATCCAGCATTCCTGCAAACAATTCGGTTTGCCGCCGCTGGACAACCCCGCATTGGATACGCTTGAGGTGGCCCGGTATTTGCATCCGACGATGAAAAACCACCGGCTCAATACACTCGCTTCGCTGTACAAGGTATCGCTCGAAAATCATCACCGGGCGATCGACGATACGGTCGCGCTCGGCGGAATTTTGAACGGATTGCTGAAGGATCTTCAAACCCGCGGCATCAATCAGTTAAACACGCTCAACGGCCTCAACGAGAACGGCTGGAAGACGACGCGTCCGTTCCACTGCGGCATCTACGCGCTTAATGCGGTCGGCAAGAAGAACTTATATAAGCTGATTTCGATGTCTCATACCGAATATTTTCATCGCGTGGCCTGTATTCCGCGGAGCAAGCTGATCGAATACCGCGAAGGACTGCTGATCATCTCCGGCTGCGAGAAGGGCGAACTGTTCGAGACGGTGCTGAACAAATCGATTGAAGAAGCCGAGGAAGTCGCCGCCTTCTACGATGTGCTGGAAATTCAGCCGCTCGACTTCTATATGCACTTGCTGGACAAAGGGCTTGTCGGCAGCAGAGCTTCGCTGGAAGAGGCGCTGCGGCGTATTGTCCGGCTTGGCGAGAAGCTGACGAAGCCGGTCATTGCAACGGGCAATGTTCACTATTTGCAACCACGGGACAAAATTTTCCGCGATATTACGATTCACGGCATTACCGGCTTCAGTCCGCTGAAGGATCAGCGCAAGCCGGACGCTCATTTCCGCACGACAACGGAAATGCTGGAGGAGTTCAAGTTTCTCGGCGACGAGAAAGCTTACGAGGTGGTCGTCACCAACACGTCCGAGCTGGCCGACCGGTTCGAGGAGATCAAGCTGTTCCCCGACGAGCTGTTTACGCCGATTATCGAAGGCGCGGACGACGAAATTCGCAATACGTGTTATGCCACGGCGCGCAGCATGTACGGCGACGAACTGCCGGAGGTCGTGACGGCTCGGCTCGAGAAGGAGCTTGTGCCGATTATCAAGTACGGTTTCTCGGCCAACTATCTTATTTCGGCCCGACTCGTCAAAAAATCCAATGAAGACGGCTATCTCGTCGGATCGCGGGGATCCGTCGGATCGTCGATTGTCGCGACATTCCTCGGCATATCCGAGGTTAACCCGCTTCCGGCTCATTATTTGTGCCGCGTTCCAGATTGCAAGCACAGCGAATGGTTTCTCGACGGCAGCGTGCCCAGCGGCTTCGACTTGCCGGACAAGGCGTGCCCGAACTGCGGCACGATGATGCGCGGGGAAGGGCAGGACATTCCGTTCGAGACGTTCCTTGGCTTTAAAGGGGACAAGGTGCCCGACATCGATTTGAACTTCTCGGGCGAGTATCAACCGAATGCGCACAACTACACCAAGGTCATGTTCGGTGAGAAAAGCGTGTTCCGCGCGGGCACGATCGGCACGGTTGCCGAGAAAACCGCGTATGGATTTACGAAGAAATACGAGGAAGAGCACGCCAAGTCGTGGCGCGGCGCGGAGGTGGGCCGGCTTGCAGCGGGCTGCACAGGCGTTAAGAGAAGCACCGGACAGCACCCGGGCGGTATCGTCGTTGTGCCGGATTATATGGAAGTGGAAGATATTACGCCGGTGCAGTACCCGGCCGACGATACAAGCGCGGAGTGGAAAACGACGCACTTCGATTACCACGCCTTCGACGCGAATCTGCTCAAACTCGATATTCTGGGACACGACGATCCGACGATGATGCGGATGCTGCAGGATTTGACCGGCGTCGATCCGACGACGATTCCGATGAACGATCCGAAGGTCATGAGCCTGTTCAATTCCGTCGAAGCGCTCGGCGTGTCGCCGCAGCAGATCCGTTCGCCCGTGGCGACGTTCGGCGTGCCGGAGATGGGAACGCGCTTCGTGCGCCAGATGCTGGAAGAGACGAAGCCGGCCTCGTTCGCCGACCTGCTGCAAATATCGGGGCTGTCGCACGGAACCGGCGTGTGGCTCGGCAACGCGCAAGAGCTGATCAAGAACAATACGTGTACGATCAAGACGGTTATCGGCTGTCGCGACGATATTATGCTTTTCCTCATTTATAAGGCGGGCATGGACGCCTCGCTGGCGTTCAAAATTACGGAAAGCGTGCGTAAGGGCAAGGGGCTTACTCCGGAGTGGATCGAGGAGATGAAGCGCTGCAAGGTGCCGCAGTGGTACATCGATTCGTGCTTGCGCATCGAGTACATGTTCCCGAAAGCGCACGCCGCGGCCTACGTTATTTCTGCAGTGAGAACGGCCTACTTCAAATTGTATTATCCGATCGAATATTATGCGACGTACTTCTCGGTGCGCGCGGGCGACTTCGACGTCGAGCTGTTCTGTCAAGGTTACGATGCGATTTTGAAAATGCTGCTCGAAATCGAGGAGAAGGGCTTCCAGGCAACGACGAAAGAGAAGAACATGATCTCGATACTCGAGATGGGGCTGGAAATGACCGCGCGGGGCTTCAAGTTCAAAACGGTCGATCTGTACCGCTCCGAAGCGACTCGTTTTATCGTTGACGGAGACAGCTTGATTCCTCCGTTCGGCGCCATTCCCGGCGTCGGCGAGAACGCGGCGCGAAATATTGCCGCTTCGCGCGAAGATGGCGATTTCCTGTCGATCGAGGACTTCCAGCAGCGTTCCCGGGCAAGTAAAACGATCGTCGAGCTGCTGACCGGACTCGGCGCGTTCCGGGGGCTGCCGGAGTCGAACCAGCTTAGTCTGTTCTAGGGACGATGGCGGGCGCTCAGGAAAGTTGTGGTTGCCAGAGGCTGTAAGGTTATGTTATATTATTTTTGGTAATCATGTGGATAACACTGTCTGCAGAAGAGTGGGGAAACCCACTCTTTCCGTTTTGTCTACGGGTCTGTAAGGCTGCGAGGACGTCGCGGAAGGCTGCGGCCATCCATTTGGAACATCGGGAGGTATACCTTTTTGAATTCACCGCAAATCAAATCCATCGTGGAAAACTGCGCGACCTCCTACCTGGAGGAGAACGGGTTGGAACTGGTGGACGTGGAATACGTGAAAGAGGGAAGCAACTGGTTTTTGCGTATTTACGTGGATAAGGAAGGCGGCATCGACATCGACGATTGCGGCCGTTTTTCCGAATTCATCAGCGTTAAACTGGATGAGCTGGACCCGATCACAGACGCGTATTTTCTGGAGGTCAGCTCGCCCGGCGCGGAGCGTCCGCTCAAGAACGCGCAGGACGTCGTCAAGGCGGTAGGCAAGCACGTTTTCGTGACGACCTACGAGAAGCTTGACGGAGCCAAGGAGTTTGAAGGACGTCTAGAGGAATTCGACGGCACGACATTGATTGTGACGGTCGGACGCCGCAAGCAGGCGATCCCTTACGATAAAGTGGCTTCCGCAAGGCTGGCCATCGTTTTCTAATCTATTAACGAGGACGCGGGCTGCAGCAATAGCTGCGGCAGCCGCGTATATTGAGGAGGAATTAGGGACCCATGAGCATGGAGTTTATCGAGGCGCTGTCCGAAATCGAGCGAGATAAGGGCATTAGCAAGGATGTCCTGATCGAAGCTATCGAAGCGGCACTTATCTCCAGCTACAAACGCAACTTTAATACGGCGCAGAACGTTCGCGTGGACATCAACCGGACGACGGGCTTGATTAAAGTGTACGCGCGCAAGACGATCGTGGAAGAGGTGCTGGATCCGCGCATGGAAATCTCTCTGGAGACGGCCAGAGCGATCAATCCGCACTATCAGATCGACGACATCGCCGAGATTGAAGTGACGCCGCGCGACTTCGGAAGGATTGCCGCGCAGACGGCGAAGCAGGTCGTCACGCAGCGCATCCGCGAGGCGGAGCGCGGATTGATCTACCATGCGTTCGTAGACAAAGAGCAGGACATCGTTACCGGAATCGTGCAGCGGATGGACTTGCGCAACCTTTACGTCGATCTTGGCAAGGTCGAAGCGGCGCTGCCGATCACCGAGCTGATGCCGACCGACAAGTTCAAGCAAGGGGATCGCGTCAAATCTTTCATTACGAAGGTTGAAAACACGAGCAAAGGCCCGCAGATCATTTTGTCGCGCACTCATCCCGGCCTGCTGAAGCGGCTGTTCGAACTCGAGGTTCCGGAAATCTTCGATGGCACGGTCGAAATTCGTTCGGTCGCGCGGGAAGCCGGCTTCCGTTCGAAGATCGCCGTATACTCCCGCAACGAGGAAGTGGATCCGGTAGGCTCCTGCGTCGGGCAGCGCGGCACTCGCGTACAGTCGATCGTCACGGAGCTGAAAGGCGAGAAAATCGACATTGTCCGTTGGTCCGAAGCGATTGACGAATATGTGGCGAACGCGCTCAGCCCTTCCAAGGTGCTGGAGGTTATCGTGTTCGAAGCGGAGAAGATGGCGCGGGTAATCGTGCCGGACTATCAGCTTTCCCTCGCGATCGGCATTAAGGGCCAGAACGCTCGTTTGGCTGCGAAGCTGACCGGCTGGAAAATCGATATTAAGAGCGAGACGCAGGCTGAGCAGGAATACGGACGTCCGAAATCGAGCGGAGCTACGATGCACCAGGACAGCGTATCCATCGACTGAGGGGGATCGCCGTGAGACCAAGGAAAATTCCGCAGCGCAAATGCGTCGCTTGTCAGGAAATGATGGCGAAGAAAGAACTGATCCGAATCGTGCGCTCTCCGGAGGGAGAGATCCACATCGATCTGACCGGCAAAAAGCCGGGCCGCGGCGCATATCTGTGCGGCAAGGTCGCTTGCTTTAAGCTGGCGAAGAAGTCGAAAGCGTTCGAGCGCGCCTTGAAGACGCCGGTCGGCGCGGATATCTACGATCGTTTGGAAGCCGACTTCATTCAGGTGGAAGAGGAATTCCAGGCGAACAAGGAGCTGGTGGGCGACGATGAAGATGGCCAATAAGGCGTTGTCCCGGTTAGGTCTGGCGACAAGGGCGGGCAAGCTGATCAGCGGGGAAGAGATTGTGCTGAAGGCGATCCGCTCGGGCGAAGCCAAGCTTGTACTGCTCGCCGGCGACGCTTCGGATAATACGAGAAAAAAAGTTACTGATAAATGCAACAGTTACGGTGTACCATTGCTAGTCGGTTTTACGCGATTCGAACTGGGATCGGCTGTAGGCAAACCCGAACGCGTCCTGTTCGCGGTAACGGATCGAGGATTCGCCGATATGCTGGCCGCCGGTTGGAATCAACACTCGGAGGTGGAGAATATTGAGTAAGCAAGATCAAACGGATAACAAGGATAAGCTAAGGGTTTACGAATACGCCAAGCAGCTCAATATGAGCAGCAAGGAAGTTATTACGATTTTGAAAAGAATGAACATGCCGGTTAACAATCACATGAGCGTGATGGAAGACGGCATGACGGGCGCGGTGGAGAAGTTCTTCCGCGATATTAAAGCGAACGCGGCCGCGAAAATGGCCCAAGCCTCCGCCAAGCCGGCGGCGGCTCCCGCTCCTGAGCGGGAGCGTCGTTCGCAGCCGAGCGGACAGAGCGCAGCTTCTGGCAGCCAGCAGCAACAGCAACCGCGTCCTGCGGCTCCGGTTCAAGCTTCGACGCCGCAACAAAGTCCTGCGGCGCCAGCTCCGGCAGCTTCAGAGTCGGCAGCGCCAACGGCTAAGGTGTCTTCGGCGCCTGCGCAGGATACGAGCGCTTCTTCGTCCGCACAACATCCGCAGTCTGAGTCGCGTCCACAAGGGCAAAGCGAGGGCGGCAGCGGTCAAGGCGGCTCCAGCAACCGCGATGGCAACCGTCCGCAAGGCGGAGGCCAAGGCGGCTATGGCAATCGCGATGGCAACCGCCCGCAGGGCGGAGGCCAAGGCAGCTATGGTAACCGCGATGGCAACCGTCCGCAGGGCGGGGGCCAAGGTGGGTACGGCAATCGCGATGGCAACCGTCCGCAGGGCGGAGGCCAAGGTGGGTACGGCAATCGCGATGGCAACCGTCCGCAGGGCGGAGGTCAAGGCGGCTACGGCAACCGTCCGCAAGGCAGCGGTCAAGGCGGAGGCCAGGGTGGCTACGGCAACCGTCCGCAAAGCAGCGGTCAAGGCGGCTACGGCAACCGTCCGCAAGGCGGAGGCCAGGGAGGTTACGGCAACCGTCCGCAAGGCAGCGGTCAAGGCGGAGGCCAAGGCGGCTACGGCAACCGTCCGCAAGGCAGCGGTCAAGGCGGAGGCCAGGGTGGCTACGGCAACCGTCCGCAAGGCAGCGGTCAAGGCGGAGGCCAAGGTGGTTACGGCAACCGTCCGCAAGGCGGAGGTCAAGGCGGCAGCTACGGCAATCGTCCGCAAGGCAGCGGTCAAGGCGGAGGCCAAGGCGGCTACGGCAACCGTCCGCAAGGCGGGGGTCAAGGCGGCAGCTTCGGCAATCGTCCGCAAAGCGGAGGTCAAGGCGGCGCGGCGACGCGTCCGGGCCAAGGATTCGGCGCAGGCCGCAGTCCGGCTCCATCGGCTGCGGGGGCCAGAGGCGGTCGCCCGGGAGACAGCAGCAGACCGGCGGGCCGCGATGGCAAAGGGCGTCCGGGCGAGAGTGATTTCAAACGTAAAGAAAACAACCGGTTCGACGACGGCAGAACGAATTTCAGAGGACCGAGAGGCAAAGGCGGCAAGAACGCTCGCAAGAGCAACCAGCCTCCGCGCGAGAAAATCGACAATACGCCGAAGAAGGTTATCGTTCGCGGCAATATGACGGTAGGCGAATTGGCGAAGCTGCTGCACAAGGACGCCTCCGAAGTGATCAAGAAGCTGCTGCTGATGGGCGTTATGGCCACGATCAACCAGGATCTGGATCTGGATACGGTTCTGCTCGTCGTTTCCGATTACGGCGTCGAAGCCGAAGTGAAAATCGTCGTCGAGGATACGCAGTTCGAGACGACCGAAGAGAACGACGATCCGGACGATCTCGTTAACCGTCCTCCTGTCGTTACGATCATGGGTCACGTCGATCACGGTAAAACGACATTGCTCGACGCGATTCGCGAGACGAAAGTTGCAAGCGGCGAAGCCGGCGGAATTACGCAGCACATCGGCGCTTACCAAGTCGAAATCAATGGCAAAAAAATTACGTTCCTCGATACGCCGGGTCACGAAGCGTTCACGACGATGCGTGCCCGCGGAGCGCAGGTTACCGATATTACGATTCTCGTAGTTGCTGCCGACGACGGCGTCATGCCGCAGACGGTAGAGGCGATCGCTCACGCGAAAGCGGCCAACGTGCCGATTATCGTAGCAGTCAACAAGATCGACAAGCCGAGCGCCAACCCGGATAAAGTCAAGCAAGAGCTGACCGAGTACGGTCTTGTACAAGAGGCATGGGGCGGAGACACGATTTTCGTCGAAGTGTCCGCGAAGCAGCGCTTGAACTTGGACGGCTTGCTGGAGATGATCCTGCTCGTCGCCGAGGTGAACGACTACAAGGCGAACCCGGACAAACGGGCGCGCGGTACGGTTATGGAAGCCGAGCTGGACAAAGGAAAAGGGCCGGTTGCCCGCATCCTCGTTCAGAACGGTACGCTCAAAGTGGGCGATGCGTTTGTCGCAGGCGACTGCTTTGGTCGAATTCGCGCCATGACGAATGACCGCGGACGCCGGATCAAGGAAGCGGGACCGTCAACCCCGGTGGAAATTACCGGTTTGACGGAAGTGCCGCAAGCAGGCGATCCGTTCATGGTATTCGAGGACGAGCGCAAAGCGCGGGAAATTTCCGACAAGCGTTCGATCAAGACTCGTCAATCGCAGATGAAAGCGAACCAGGCGGTTACGCTGGAAGATCTGTTCAGCAAAATCAAAGAAGGCGACATCAAGGAGCTCAACGTTATCCTCAAGGCCGACGTTCAAGGTTCTCTGGAAGCCCTCAAAGGCTCGCTTGAGAAAATCGAGATCGAAGGCGTTCGCGTTCGTACGATTTACAGCGGCGTAGGCGCGGTTACGGAATCCGATATTATTCTTGCATCGGCTTCCTCCGCAATCGTCATCGGCTTTAACGTACGTCCGGAGCCGCGTGCTCAATCGATCGCCGAGCAGGAGAAGGTCGACGTCCGACTGCACTCGATCATCTACAAAGTGATCGAAGAGATCGAGTACGCGATGAAGGGAATGCTCGATCCGATCTTCAAGGAGAAGGTGACCGGTCACGCGGAAGTTCGCGATATGTTCAAGGTGACGAAGGTGGGCACGATTGCCGGCTGTATGGTCACCGACGGCAAAATATTGCGGAACGCGGAAGCTCGCCTGCTGCGCGGCGGAATCGTCGTCTACACGGGCAAGATCGACTCGCTCAAGCGCTTCAAGGATGACGCGAAGGAAGTTTCGGAAGGCTATGAATGCGGAATTACGCTTGATAAATTCAATGACATTCAACTGGGCGACGTTATCGAAGCCTTCGTCATGGAGTCCGTTGAGCGTTAATCCCAGCAGCAAGTGAAGGTGGGATCTGAATGGCTAAGTTTCGAGTCGGACGGGTCGGCGAACAAATTAAAAAAGAAATCAGCAACGTCATCCAGACGGAGCTGAAAGACCCGCGTATTGGTTTTATAACGGTAACGGGAGTGGATCTAACCAACGATCTCTCCCTTGCCCGAGTTTATTTGAGCATTCTCGGCAGCGAGGAGCAGAAGGAAGAGACGCTGAAGGCGCTCGGCCGCGCGAACGGATTTCTGCGCTCGGAGTTGGGGCGGCGGGTGAAGCTGCGTCATACGCCGGCGATCGAGTTCCGCTTCGACAGCTCCATCGCGTATGGAAGCCATATTGAAGATTTGCTGCAGCAGATCAATCAACAATCTCAAGAGTCTTAAAGCCCGAGGGGAGGGAACGGCATGTGGGCCGAGCAGTTAAAGGAAGCGGCCGCTTTTATCCGCGATAGGGACGACTTTCTGATCGTTTCTCACGTGCAACCCGACGGCGATGCGATTAGCTCGACGGTAACCGTAGCTTGGATGCTGGAAAAGCTGGGGAAGCGGTACACGATGCTGAACGAGGGCGCCGTGCCTTCCCGGCTACGGTTTCTATGGAAAAGCTCTGACATCCATGCAATGGACAACAGCGACCAGCCGGAAGGAAATTCGCCGGTCAGACAGTATCGGAACGTCATTTGCGTCGATTGCGCCGATTATGCGAGGGTTGGACGCACGGAGACATGGTTCGCTCCGGACGCCGAGCTGCTCAATATCGATCATCATCCGACGAACAACGGCTTCGGCCGAGTGAATCTGATGAAGTTCCATGCGGCCGCCACAGCGGAAATTTT
This sequence comes from Cohnella sp. LGH, assembly GCF_017671885.1. NCBI lineage: Bacteria > Bacillati > Bacillota > Bacilli > Caryophanales > Paenibacillaceae > Cohnella > Cohnella sp. LGH. Next base: position 3,832,394 of record NZ_CP072117.1, on the reverse strand, counting down.
ATTCGAGCTGCTGGATGAGCTGGGAATGGAGCCGGACGCCGATGTGGCGACGGCGATCTATACGGGTTTGCTGACGGATACTGGCGGCTTCCGCTATTCCAGTACGTCTCCGCTCGTCATGGCGATGGCTTCGCGGCTGCTTCAGGCCGGCGCGAACGGGCCGGAGCTGGCGGAACATCTGCTGGAGCGGATGACGCCTGGACAACTGCGTATATTGCAGCGCGGCCTGTCCAGACTTGAGCTGAGCGAGGACGAGCGAATCGCCTGGCTCTGGGTCACTTCGGAGGATTTGGAGGAGACCGGAGCGACGAATGAAGATCTGGAAGGTCTCGTTAACTATCCGCGCAATATCGAAGGCGTCGAGGTCGGTCTGCTCTTCAAACAAAATGGAGAGCAATCGGTTAAAGTCAGTATGAGATCCGCCGGCAAGGTGAACGTGGCGGAAGTGGCCCAACGTTTCGGCGGAGGCGGCCATGTCCGCGCTGCGGGATGCAGGTTCACGGATCCGTTGCCGGAGGTTATCCGACTGACGATCGAAGAGGTGCGGAAAGCGTTGGAGGCATTATGACGGACGGCAAGCGGAACTGGGAAGGCGTTCTTGCCATTTGGAAGCCTGCCGGCTGGACGTCGCACGACGTTGTCGCCAAAGCGAGGCGGCTGCTACGCGAGCGCCGCATCGGCCATACGGGAACGCTGGATCCGGCCGTCACAGGGGTTCTGCCGCTGTGCGTCGGTCGTGCGACCCGTCTGGTCGAATATTTGCAGGAAGCGCCCAAAACGTATCGGGCCAAACTCAGATTCGGCATTGCGACAGATAGCGAAGATCTGAGCGGCGAAATTATCGAACGGAAGGACGCTTCGTTCCTGACCGAACCCGCGATCAGGGAAGCCGTGCTTTCCTTTGTCGGCGAGATCGATCAGATTCCGCCGATGGTATCGGCCGTAAAGGTCGACGGCAAACGGCTGTATGAACTGGCCAGACAGGGGATAACCGTCGAGCGCAAAGCTCGCCGGGTAACCATTCACCGAATCGACGTGGACGAGGTGACAGCCGGCACGGACGAGCCCGAAGTGACGTTTACGGTCGCCTGCTCCAAAGGCACTTATATTCGTACATTATGCGTGGACATCGGACGGAAGCTCGGCGTTCCGGCGGTGATGGCGGAGCTCGTTCGCCTTGAAAGCGCCGGAATAAGCCAGGAGCACTGCGTAACGCTTGAGGAGATTCCGGGGCTGATCGAGAAGGGCGAGATGGACGGCAAGCTGCTTGCAGCGGATAGGCTGCTTACTCAGCTGCCTTCAACGAGCGCCGCGGAGCAGGAATCGCGATACGCGCTTCAAGGCAAAGGAATTCGGACTGAGCGGCTGCGGCCCGTTCCGGACCGGCAAGGGTTGTGGAAGCTCTACCGCTCGGACGGCGTTTTTCTCGGTTTGTTTTCCGTGGACGAGACGACGGAGTGGATCCGCCCCGTTAAGGTGTTTCATCCTTCGGAAGATCAGCCGCATGACAGTCAGTCCGATTAAGCAGGAGGGCATCAGGTGGAACGGATTCAATTATCAGTTGCGAATGTAACGGAAGGCTTGCCCGAAGGTGCGGCCAAAAACGGACTCTCGCTCGCAATCGGCTTTTTCGACGGCGTTCATCTGGGACATCAGGAAGTGATTCGTCAGGCCGTTGCATCGGCGAGGGAGAACGGCTGGGCGTCGGCCGTCATGACGTTCGATCCGCATCCGAGAGTCGTTCTCGGGCACGGCTCGCAATACGACGGAGTGTTAACCCCTCTGGAGGACAAGCTGGCTCTCATCGCCGAGTTGGGCGTGGATACGGCTTACGTTATTCGTTTTGATCGCGAGTTCTCCGAGGTAACCGCCGAGCAATTTGTGAAATCGATCATTGTTCCTCTTGGCGTCAGGGAGACCATCGTCGGGTTTGATTTTTCGTTCGGTCATCGCGGTCAAGGCAAAGCGGAGACTCTCAGGAATGTCGGAGAGCTTCAGGTACAAGTTGTTTCTCCGGTGTTTTTGAACGACAGCAAAGTGAGCAGCACGCGGATTCGCGCGCGACTTGAAGAAGGGGATTGCTCCTCTGCTTCCCGGCTGATGGGCAGGCCTTACCTGCTGAAGGGACTTGTCGTTCACGGAGATGCGAGAGGCCGTCAGCTCGGGTATCCGACGGCTAACTTGGAGCTGATCCAACCGTATGTAATCCCGCAACGGGGCGTGTATGCGATTGAAATCGATGTGCTGTCCGATGCGGGAACGGCGGAAAGCCGTCATAACGGAGTGTTGAACGTGGGCTATCGGCCTACGTTTGACGCCCCGGGAGGCGCACTGAAGCTGGAAGCGCATCTGTTCGACTTCGACGGCGATTTGTACGGTCGACATTTGGCGTTGCGATTTCATTCCTTCCTGCGTCCCGAGAAAAAATTCGAATCGATCAACCAACTGATTGAGCAAATTGCCAGCGATTCGGCGAAGGCGCGCGAGATCTTCTCGGTGGAAGCTCGCGATTAATGCATTGTGAATGTACTTTAAGTTGTGTTATAATATACAACGTTGTCGTCGAGAGGCAGCCGCCTATCGTTGCGACACGCAATGTGAACCTTAGCTTGGCGAAACGTTCTCACCGACGTCAGCTCGGCTACAGGCGATTTTTAAGAAGGAGGTGAACAAGGATGGCATTGACGCAAGAACGCAAACAAGAATTGATCGAAGAGCACAAGTTGCACGCTACGGACACCGGTTCGCCGGAAGTTCAAATCGCTATCCTTACGCAGAACATCAACAATCTGACAGCACACTTCAGGGAACACAAGAAAGACCACCACTCCCGTCGCGGTCTGCTTATGATGGTTGGTCAACGCCGTAAGCTGCTGGCATACTTGAAAGCGAAAGACGTTAGCCGCTACAGCGCCCTGATTGCCAAATTGGGTCTGCGTCGTTAATTTGTATTCGAATGAAAGCAACCTGGCCACTTCGTACGGGGCTTATCGCCCTAACAGGCGCTCAGGTTGCTTTTTCCCTATATATGAGCGGGGAAACAATGAAACAATGAACATGATGCCTAAGACAAGGCTTGGCAGGAAATAGTGGGAACAGTGTCGAAAGTACATAGGATTGCAAGACGTGACGAGCGCAAGCTCGCATTTAGAGGAGGGAATTGGTTTTGGAACAAAGCGTGGATATGCAGCTTGGCGGCCGCCCGTTTTCTTTGGAAACCGGACGATTGGCCAAACAGGCCAATGGCGCCGTCGTTGTACGTTATGGTGAAACGGTAGTACTCTCTACCGTGACGGCTTCCAGCGAGCCGAAGGATCTGGATTTCTTCCCGTTGACCGTGAACTATGAAGAGCGGTTGTACGCGGTAGGCAAAATTCCTGGAGGATTCATTAAACGGGAAGGAAGACCGAGCGAAAAGGCGATATTGGCCAGCCGTTTAACGGACCGCCCGATTCGTCCGTTGTTCCCGGAAGGCTTCCGGAATGACATTCAGATCGTTAACCTGGTGCTCAGCGTGGATCAGGATTGCTCTCCGGAAATCGCGGCGATGATCGGAACCTCCGCAGCGCTGTCGATCTCCAACGTGCCGTTTAGCGGACCCGTCGGAGGCGTTATCGTCGGAAGAATCAACGGCGAATTTATCGTAAACCCAACGCAGGAGCAGGAAGTGATCAGCGATTTGTACGTCGTCGTAGCGGGTACCCGCGATGCGATCATGATGGTTGAAGCGGAAGCGAACGAAGTTTCCGAGACGGACATGCTGGAAGCGATCATGTTCGGCCATGATGAGATCAAGAAGATCGTTGATACGATCGATCGTCTCGTAGAGGTCGCCGGCCAGCCGAAGATGGAAGTGAAGCTGCACAGCGTGGACGCCGATGTCGAAGCCGCAGTCAAATCGTACGCGCAGGATCGACTGGTCGAAGCTGTACGAATTGCCGAGAAACATGCGCGCCAGGAAGCGATTGACGCGATCAACGCCGAAACGGTCGAGCATTTCACCGGAGTGTATGCCGAAGCGCCGGAGAAGCTGGGCGACGTTAAAGAAGTGCTGTACGACATCGTCAAGAACGAAGTTCGTCGTTTGATTACGCACGACAAGGTGCGTCCGGACGGCCGCGGACTATCGGAGATTCGTCCGATTTCCTCGGATACCGCGATTCTGCCGCGGACTCACGGATCTGGCTTGTTCACGCGCGGACAGACGCAGGCGCTTAGCGTATGTACGCTCGGACCGCTTGGAGAAGTTCAGATTCTCGACGGCATCAGTCCGCAGGAATCGAAGCGGTTCATGCATCACTATAACTTCCCGCCGTTCTCGGTCGGGGAAGCTCGCCCGCTTCGTCCGCCAGGACGCCGCGAAATCGGTCACGGCGCATTAGGCGAACGCGCGCTGCTTAAAGTGCTTCCTTCGGAAGTGGAATTCCCGTACACGATTCGCCTTGTGTCGGAAGTATTGGAGTCGAACGGCTCTACGTCTCAGGCGAGCATTTGTGCAAGCACGCTGGCGATGATGGATGCGGGCGTACCGATCAAAGCGCCGGTAGCAGGCGTCGCGATGGGCTTGATCAAGGACGGCGACCATACGTCGATTCTGACCGATATTCAAGGGATGGAAGACCATCTCGGCGATATGGACTTTAAGGTTGCAGGCACATCTGCCGGTATTACGGCGATTCAGATGGACATCAAAATCGACGGCATCGACCGCTCCATTTTGACGGAAGCTCTGGATCAAGCCAAAGAGGGTCGGATGTTCATTCTCGGCAAAATGCTTGAGACGATCACCGAGCCACGCAAAGAGCTGAGCAAATACGCTCCGAAAATTTTGTCGCTCAAGATCAACCCGGACAAAATTCGCGACGTTATCGGTTCCGGCGGCAAGATCATCAACAAAATTATCGAAGATACCGGCGTCAAAATCGATATCGAGCAAGACGGCACCGTGTACATCGCTTCGACGGACGAAGCGGCGAACCAACGCGCCCGCGCGATTATCGAGGGCATCGTTCGGGAAGTCGTCGTTGGCGAAGTGTATACCGGAACGGTCAAGCGTATCGAGAAGTTCGGCTGCTTCGTGGAAATTTTGCCGAACAAGGACGGGCTGATCCACATTAGCCAGTTGGCGAACGAGCGCGTGGCTAAAGTCGAAGACGTCGTCAACATCGGCGATCAGATTGAAGTCAAGGTGACCGAGATCGACAATATGGGCCGAATCAATCTGTCGCGCAAAGCGCTGTTGAATTCCGAACAAGTGTCGGTGTAATCAAACGCGATAACGCCATATGATGGACAAAAGAGACTCCTAAGCGAAGGTCTCTTTTTGTTTGTATAGATCATCGCATACTATGGGATGCTCACTCATAAAAGCCGTTTTCCGGGCATAAGATGAAGGCAAGGAATCGGACAAGACGGGGTGAGCGAATCGTGGCGAGAAAAATCCCGGCAGACCTGCTGGCTGCTATGGCGGTATGTTTGGCTGCGGTGCTGCTGGCCGGAACATACGGGCCGATCGGACCGTTCGTTCATACGGTCAAGCAGGCGGCTGCGATGGAGGCGCTGACGGGCGATAAGCAAGGAGACAAGCTGCTGGAGTGGATCGAAGCCGAGGCGGCCAAACGCAGCCAGCCGCCGATTGACGCAGTCATTGACCGGGTATGGAAAGCGATCCCGGAATACGAGGGGCGGATCGTCGACATTCGGGCAACCTACTTGAAGGCGAAGCTGATCGGTTCCGCTCCCAATTCAGGAGAAGGATTTCCTTGGGTATATCGGATCGTTCGGCCGAAGGTGTCTCTTAAGGACTTGCCGACCCATCCGATTTACAGGGGCAATGCCGCCAAGCCGGCTGTCGGGCTAATGATCAACGTGGCATGGGGAGAAGAGTATTTGCCGGAAATTCTTCGTATTTTGCAGGAGGAAGGCGTTAAGGCTACCTTTTTCTTCGATGGCACCTGGTTGTCCAAAAACATGGATACGGCCAAAAAGATGATCGCACAGGGGCATGAGGCATCCAACCATGCATATACCCATCCGGATATGAGCAAGCTTGGCGCCGAGCGCCAAAGACAGGAGATCGGCAAGACAGAGCAGTTGCTTAAACAGCTTGGCGTGAAGAACGTATGGTTTGCACCTCCTTCCGGGAGCTATAACGACCAGACGATCCGCGTATCTGCGGAATACGGACTGACAACGGTATTGTGGACGCTAGATACGATTGATTGGCAGAAACCCGCTCCCGAATCCGTCGTGGCCAAAGTGTCGAGAAAGGTCGGGCCGGGCAGTTTAATTTTGATGCATCCGACGTCCACTACAGCAGGAGCGCTGCGGGGCATGATCAAGGCGATCAAAGCCAGAGGCTATATTCCCGGGACCGTATCGCAGACGCTTTCGCCCGAACGGCTTGAGGATCGGTTGTGACGATTGTCGGAATTTGTTATAGTGGTATCACTGTTCATTTATCCATATGAAAAGGGGGGAGTCGGATGAACAAATATACGCTGAAGAATGGGCTTCGCGTGATGATCGAATCGATTCCGACGTACCGTTCGGTTTCGTTCGGCATCTGGGTCAAGACCGGTTCCCGGTATGAAAATCTCGAAACTAACGGGACTTCCCATTTTATTGAACATATGCTGTTCAAAGGGACGAGCCGGCACAGCGCCAAGGATATTGCAGATCGCTTTGACGGAATCGGCGGCAATGTGAACGCCTTTACGTCCAAAGAGTATACGTGCTACTATGCCAAAGTGCTCGATCAGCATTTGCCGATTGCGGTTGATATCTTATCGGATATGTTTTTCGAATCGCAGATGGCCGAGGAAGAGCTGGCCAAAGAAAAAAATGTCATCCTAGAAGAGATTTCGATGTATGAGGATACTCCGGACGACACGGTACACGATTTGGCGTCCCGCGCCGCCTATAACGATCATCCGCTTGCCTACTCCATACTTGGCACGGCAGACAGTCTGGAACCGATGGGGCCGGATCATTTGCGGAAGTATATGCGGGAGAGGTATCGGATCGATAATACGGTCATCAGCATTGCCGGCAATGTCGGCGAAGAGGTGCTCGAGCTGTTGGAACAGCATTTCGGGCGGTTCGATATCGTAGGTCAAGACACGGAGCTTGAAGTTCCGGCGTTCCATTCCCGTGCGCTGTTTCATCGCAAGAAAACCGAACAGAACCATCTTTGCTTAACGTTTCCCGGTTTCTCTAGCAAAGCTCCGAACCTGTATGCGATGATTCTGCTCAACAATACGATTGGCGGCGGCATGAGTTCGCGTCTGTTCCAGGAGATTCGCGAGAAGCGCGGGTTGGCCTACTCGGTTTACTCCTACCATACTTCTTATGCGGATAGCGGTTTGTTTACCGTATATGCGGGAACCGCGCCAAAGCAAACGAAGGAAGTATACGATATCACGATGGAATTGCTTGGCGAGCTTGCGGCTCAAGGGCTGAGCGAAGCCGAGCTGCACAGAGGCAAAGAGCAGCTTAAAGGCAATTTGATTTTGAGTCTGGAGAGCACGAGCAGCCGCATGAATCGTTTGGGAAAAAACGAGTTGATGCTCGGACGTCATTATACGCTGGATGAAATGCTGGCGCGTATCGATCAGGTAGAGCTATCCGACCTTCATGAAATTATGGTCTCCATGATGGCGCAACCTTGCGCGGTCGCTTTAGTTGGAGCAGACAATAAAGTGTTGTCCGGAATCGGGAGGGAATTCATTGTATCCAATTCAGTTGAAGAGACTTCCGGGGAATGAGGATATTTCTCTGCCCCGTCAAATGTCAGAATGGGCCGCGGGCTTCGATCTACATGCCGCGGTATCGGAGCCTGTCGTTCTTGCTCCAGGAGAAAGGGCATTAATTCCAAGCGGTTTTGCGATGGCGATGCCTAGAGAGCTCGAGGCGCAAATTCGCCCTCGCAGCGGCCTTGCCTATAAGCACGGAATCACCTGCCTGAACTCGCCGGGCACAATCGACGCCGATTATCGCGGCGAAGTTAAGGTTTTGCTCATTAACCTCGGGCAGGAGGCGTTCACGATCGAGCGCGGAGAGCGTATCGCCCAAATGGTATTCCAGCGCGTTCCTCAGGTGAGTCTTGAGGAAGTGGAGGAGTTGTCCGATACTTCTCGCGGCGAGGGCGGCTTCGGGCACACAGGCAAGTAATAAGGCGCCTTACAGCGCAGCGCTTAGGTGTGGTCGCCCCTTCCTAACGGCCTCTAATAGAGGCCGCTCTGGCGCTTATTGGATCGCTGACGTGGGCTTTGATTTTTATAGAACCAAACCGGTTTTTTCCTTTTTATGGGGGGAGGGGACTTGGTTTGGTTCTTTTTTTGTTCTTCACTGAAAAGTAGGATAGTGCTATGAGAAGGCTCGGGGGAAGTGGAGAGCTGAGTTGTTGGGATAATGACCATAGGCGGCAAAAAGATGCAGCTACGTCAGGGGCGTTCTGACTACACGGGATACCTGAAGGAGAATTTGGTCGGCACCCCCGCTTAGGCGGTTGCATACGATGTGCTATGCGAAGTATGCCGAGAGGAGGGGGCTGCGATACTTACGGGAGTTCAAATCGTGCTAGCGGGCGGAGATGCCCGGCAGTTGGAAGTGATCCGTCAGCTAACGGAGAAAGACGCCTCGTTGACGATCGTCGGCTTCGACAGGTTGGACACTTCCTTTAGCGGGGCCGCGAAAGGAGAGTGGCTGCCGGAGCTGCTGATCGAGGCGGATGCTCTCATATTGCCTGCAGTCGGCACAGATGACGAGGGGATAATTCCGGCGTTGTTCACGGATGCGGAGCTTAGGCTGACGGACGCTCACGTGGCTGCGCTGCCGAAGGCAAGCAAGGTGATTTCCGGCATGGCAAAGCCCTATCTCCGCAAGCTGTGCGAGAAGCACAGAATCGAGCTTGTCGAGCTGTTTGAGAGGGACGACGTTGCTATCTACAACTCGATACCGACTGCGGAAGGCGCGTTGATGATGGCTATTCAGAATACGGATATTACGATTCACGGCTCGAATTGTATCGTGCTCGGGCTCGGGAGAACGGGCTTTACAATGGCTCGTACGCTGCAGGCTCTTGGGGCCAAAGTGAAGGTCGGAGTGCGCCGCGACGAGATGTTCGCCCGCGCCTTCGAGATGGGCTTCGAGCCCTTCTACATGTCTGATTTGGCGCGTCAGGCGGGGAATATCGACTTGATTTTTAACACAATTCCGACTATGATAATCACAGCGCAAGTGATCGCACAACTCCCCCAACGCGCATGTATTATCGACCTGGCTTCGAAGCCCGGAGGAACCGATTTTCGCTTCGCGGAGAAGCGTGGAATCAAGGCTCATCTGGCTCCGGGGCTGCCCGGAATTGTGGCGCCGAAGACGGCCGGTCGAATCATCGCGAACAGTCTGACCCAGGTTATTCTGGGAGACAACCGATTACGGGGGAATCAACCATGAACTGGCAAGGAATCACGGTCGGGTATGCGCTGTCCGGTTCTCATTGCACGCTTGAGGAGATTATGCCGCAGATCAAGCGTTTCGTGGATGCGGGCGCCAATGTCGTGCCGATTGTCTCGACGACGATTATGACGACGGATACGAGATTCGGAACTTCGAGCCATTGGCAGCAAACTTTGCGTCAAATTACAGGCAACGAGATCATATCTTCTATAGTAGACGCCGAGCCGTTGGGACCTTCCAAACGACTGGACGTTCTAGCGATTGCCCCCTGTACGGGCAACACGACGAGCAAGCTGGCAAACGCGATGACGGACGGTCCGGTGCTGATGGCCGCGAAGGCGCAGATGCGCAACCAGCGTCCGCTTGTGCTGGCGATTTCGACGAACGACGGTCTCGGTCTTAACGCCGCGAATATCGCCAAGCTGCTCATCATGAAGAATATTTACTTCGTGCCGTTCGGACAGGATAATCCGATCGCCAAGCCGAACTCTCTCGTCGCGAGAATGGATCTCGTGATGGAGACATGCGAGGCTGCACTGCAAGGCAAGCAATTGCAACCTTTGCTCATAGAGCGTTTTACGCACGTTTGAGATAGAATTACCGCAACGTCTGGTCCACGGAGGAAACAAGATGGAACTGGTCGTGCAGAAATTCGGCGGGACGTCGCTGACCGATGAGCAAAGTCGGAGCCACGTCCTCCGTCATATTATCCGGGAATTTGCGGCGGGCAGCAAAGTTGTCGTGGTCGTGTCGGCTATGGGAAGAAGCGGAGACGCTTACGCGACCGATTCTTTACTAGAGTTGATTCGCCGCAACGGCGATGCGTTGGCTCCGCGGGAGAAGGATCTGCTGCTCTCCTGCGGAGAGTTGATTTCAGCTGCCGTCCTGTGCAGTCTACTGCTGGCCGAGGGGATTCCTTCCGTGGCTTTGACGGGAGGACAGGCCGGAATTGTGACAGATGATCGTTACGGCTCGGCCAGAATTGTCGAGATAGATTGCGCTCGCGTTCATCGGCATTTAACCGCTGGCGAGGTCGTTATTGTTACCGGATTTCAAGGAAGGACGAAGGACGGCGAGATAACGACGCTTGGCCGAGGCGGAAGCGATACGTCGGCGACGGCTCTGGGCGCGGCGCTAAGGGCGGATATTGTCGATATCTATACGGATGTGGACGGGATTCTGACTGCTGATCCCCGATGGGTGGCGAACGCGCGTCCGCTCGCGGCAGTAAGCTACGAGGAAATCTGCAACATGGCGCAGAACGGAGCGAAAGTCATTCATCCCCGCGCCGTCGAGCTTGCGATGAAAGCGGGCATTCCCGTGCGCGTCCGCTCGACGTTCTCGGACGGGGAAGGCACGTTGGTCACCCATGCGCAGGCGCTGCGAAGCCAAGGCATTTGGTACGATAAGGCGGTAACCGGTCTGGCACACGTTCGCGACGTTACACAGTTGGCGGTGACCGATCTCGACGGGCCGGCGGATTTGCAGCTGCGCGTTTTTCGCGCAATGGCGTCGCACGGAATCAGCGTAGACTTTATTAACGTAATGCCGACAGGCGTGCATTATACCGTTGCCGAGAACGATGCGCCGCTGGCGGTAGAGCTGCTGCGGGAGCTCGGCTTCGAACCTCGGGTGCGCAGGGAATGCGCCAAAGTGTCCGTTATCGGAGGCGGAATGAACGGCGAACCGGGGGTAATGGCCATTATTGTGGAGGCTTTGACCGGCTCGGGAATTCCGATTCTGCAATCAGCGGATTCCAACACGACAATCTGGGTGCTCATTCCTCAGAAGGATTTGGCAGCTGCGCTTCAGGCTCTGCACACGGCATTCGGGCTTCATCTCTCTCCGGTCGGGGGAAATTAGAGGAGGAAATTGGGAATGAGTTTCGGTCGTTTGATTACTGCAATGGTCACTCCTTTTGACGAAAATTTGAATATCGATTGGGATACGACGGCGAAATTGATCGACTATTTGATTGATGAGCAAAAAACAGACAGCTTGGTCGTCTCCGGAACGACAGGAGAATCTCCGACTCTGACGGATGACGAGAAAGTCGCATTGTTCAGCTTCTCGGTAAAGCACGCAGCAGGGCGCTGCAAAATTATCGCCGGAACGGGCAGCAACGAAACGGCTCACTCTGTCCAACTGACGAAAAAAGCCCAAGAAGTCGGAGTGGACGGCATCCTTCTCGTTGCCCCTTACTATAACAAACCAAGCCAGGAAGGCATCTATCAGCATTTCCGCACAATTGCCGAAGCGACGACGCTGCCGGTTATTTTGTACAACGTGCCTTCCCGCACGGTAGTCAGCGTAACGGCTGAGACGACGCTTCGCCTGGCGCAAATTCCGAATATTGTTGCAACGAAGGAATGCGCTTCACTGGAGCAAATGACCGAGATTGTCGCGAACGCCCCGGAAAACTTCGTGCTGTATAGCGGCGATGACGGGGTAACGCTGCCGACGCTGTCGGTCGGTGGATACGGAATCATCAGCGTGGCCAGTCATATCGTCGGCGCGCAAATGAAAGATTTGATTGCGGCCTATTTGGAAGGCAGAGTGCAGGAGGCGCAAGCTTTGAACGCGAAGTTGTTCCCCGTGTTCAAAGGGTTGTTCAACTGTCCGAATCCGGTGCCTAATCCGGTTGCGGTCAAGTATGCGCTCACGCTGCGGGGGTTGCCGGTAGGCGGCGTTCGTCTGCCTCTCGTACAAGCGACCGAAGCGGAGAAGAAGTTTCTGCAAAACCTGCTGGACGGATAATAACGAGGTTTGTCGGTCGCTTGGATTTGTTAGGGAACCGATGTCCTCCGGACATCGGTTTTCGTGTTACATAACCTTCTTGTTTTTCCTGAATTGCTTCATGTATAATGATTGAGAGTGATTGGGTGCGGCAAATTTTAAAGCAAATTGAAAACTTCATATCGATCGGGTGCGTCGAATGATCTAGGAGGTACTAGTAGTGTCAAAGAAAAACAACCAAGATAAATTACTGATTTTCGCGCTCGGCGGAGTCGGCGAAATCGGCAAAAACATGTATTGTATCCAGTATGGCAGCGACATTATCGTCGTTGATGCCGGATTGAAATTCCCGGAAGAGGAAATGCTCGGCATCGACGTCGTTATCCCTGATATCGGATACTTGCTTGATAATCGGGACAAAGTGCGGGCGATTCTGCTCACGCACGGTCACGAGGATCACATCGGCGGACTGCCTTACGTGCTTAAGCAATTAAACGTGCCGATCTACGGCACGAAGCTGACGCTCGGCTTGGTCGAAAACAAGCTGAAGGAAGCCGGACTGCTCGGAGATACGAAGCGTCACCTGATTAACGAGGAAACGACGCTGACGTTCGGAACGATTAAAGCAAGCTTCTTCCGCACAAACCACAGCATTCCCGATTCGGTCGGGGTATGTCTGGAAACGCCGGAAGGCAACGTTGTCCATACGGGCGACTTCAAATTCGACCACACGCCGGTGAACGACCAATTCGCCGACTTGCAACGAATGGCAGAGATCGGAAGCCGGGGCGTCCTGGCTCTTCTGTCTGATAGCACCAACGCGGAGCGTCCGGGCTTTACGCCGTCCGAGAGCAATATCGGCAAAGAGTTCGAATCGCTGTTCCGCAGCGCGAAGCAGCGCGTGGTCGTTGCGACGTTCGCCTCGAACGTGCATCGGATTCAGCAGGTGATTAACGCTGCGGCGGAGACTCGCCGTAAAATGACGGTTATCGGACGCAGTATGGTGAACGTCGTCGGCATCGCTTCGGAGCTTGGCTACTTAACCATTCCGGAAGGCATGATTATTGAGCCTGAGGAAGTGAACAAGCTGCCGGCTGACCGCGTTGTCATTCTGTCGACGGGAAGCCAAGGCGAACCGATGTCTGCGCTTACGCGTATGGCTCGTTCCACGCATCGCAAGGTCGACATCCTGCCGGGCGATACGGTCATCATCGCAGCAACTCCGATTCCAGGCAACGAGAAGTATGTTGGCAGAACGGTCGACGAACTGATGAGACTCGGAGCTCACGTGATTTACGGTCCGGGTTCAATCTCGGGCGTACACGTCTCGGGTCACGGAAGCCAGGAAGAGCTGAAGTTGATGTTAAACCTGATGAAGCCGGAATACTTCATTCCGATTCATGGCGAATACAGAATGCTTCGCCACCACGGCTTGCTGGGTGAGCAGGTCGGCATTCCGAAAGAAAACATTTTCCTGATCGACAACGGCGATACGGTCGAAATTCAGGGCGGAACAGCGCGCAAAGGCGGCAAAATTCCGGCGGGCAATGTGCTGATCGACGGCCTTGGCGTCGGAGATGTCGGCAACATCGTGCTTCGCGACCGCAAGCTGCTGTCTCAGGACGGTATCCTCGTCGTCGTCGTTACGCTAAGCAAGCAGGACGGCACGATTATGTCCGGCCCGGACATCATTTCGCGCGGCTTTGTCTACGTACGCGAATCGGAAGGGCTTCTGGAAGAAGCGAACCGTATCGTGACAAACACGTTGCATAAGCTAATGAACGACAATGTGAACGAGTGGGCGTCGCTGAAGACAAACGTCAAGGATGCGCTTGGCCGTTTCCTGTACGAGCAAACAAGAAGAAGACCGATGATCCTGCCGATCATCATGGAAGTATAGAAAAACGAACCCACACTCATCGAAAAACCGTTTCCCACCGCTTCGGCGGCCGGGAGACGGTTTTTTTTGTGCGTAAAGCCGATACTAGTCATGCTGTTAAGCTGACAAGGGGCTGATGTGATGAGCGATAAGGAAAAACCGGACCAACCGTCGGAGCAGCCGGGCCCGCCATCTGAGGAAGCGCGCAAGTCATCGACTACGGAGGCGATCGTTCAGCTTGGCCAGACGACCGTTCCTACGGCCGAGAGCAATATTTTCTGCTTAACGATCATCGGACAGATCGAAGGCCATTTGATTTTGCCTCCGCAAAACAAGACGACAAAGTACGAGCATGTCATTCCTCAACTGATCGCGGCCGAGCAAAACGCCAAAATCGAAGGGCTGCTGATCGTGCTGAATACGGTCGGAGGGGATGTAGAGGCGGGGCTGGCGATCGCGGAGATGATTTCGTCGCTAACCAAGCCGACGGTAACGCTTGTTCTTGGAGGAGGTCATTCCATTGGCGTGCCGATTGCGGTGTCGGCCGACGTTTCTTATATTGCGGAGACGGCGACGATGACGATCCATCCGATTCGAATGAACGGTCTCGTTATTGGCGTGCCGCAGACGTTTGATTATTTGGAGAAGATGCAGGAGCGGGTTACGCGTTTCGTCACGGGGCATTCCAAAGTTTCGGAGCAAACGTTTAAAGAGTTGATGTTCAAAACCGGCGAGTTGACGCGCGATATCGGGACAACGGTAATCGGTCAGGATGCGGTGAAGCACGGTCTGATCGATTCGGTAGGGGGTGTCGGCGAAGCGCTGCGCGAGCTGAATCGCCTTATCCGGGATCGCAGGCCTGCAGCAGGGGGAGGAGCGGACGCGAGATGACGATGTATACGGCAATGCCGCTGGAGTTGGTGTTCGACGGCTTTCACAACGAGCCCGGTCCTTTTGTGGAAACGACGGTCAAAGGAGCGACGGTTCAACTCGTTCCCGTAGCTCCGGGAATCGGCCGGATCGTCCGTCTGCTGTCCGCTCCGTTGGACTATTATTTAATGCCCGAGTATGCGCCCGGCCAACTGCTCGGTTACGCGCCACACACGCCGCAAACATTCCAAGCGCCTCCAGGCGCGCCTATTCTCCCAGGTTCGAGCCTCTCCGACGCTGCCGACTTAGGCATGTAGGTCGGAGCGTTCATGCCAACCTCCCTTCAACTGTGATATAATGTTGAACCGGGAGGTGGCAAATTTGGCCAAGCGCAAGAAGAAGCGGGCATCGTTCGCGTCAAGCTTGAAATATGAAATATACGGCATCGTTCTGATCACTTTATCTGTTATTGCCATCTCCGGGGAAGCTGCAGTAGGACGCTCGCTATCGAAGCTGTTCGGGTTCCTGCTTGGCAAGCACTACTATTTGCTCGCGTTGGCTGGCATCTGGTTCGGCCTCTATGTCATGGTTAAACGCACATGGCCGCGCGGATGGACGGCGAGACGCTCGGGGTTTGTGCTTGTCTCGCTAATTATGACTTTGTGGAGCGCAATGGCTTCGATCGATAGCAGTCTCGGGGCGCTGGATGCAATTACGCCGTCCGGCATTGTGAGCCAGACGATGAATCAGTTGAAGGAGCTGCTATGGCAAGCGCCTTCACTGGACAATATAAAGGTGTTTAACGCCGATGTCGGCGGAGGAATGGTCGGCGCTATGCAGTATTCGGTGCTTTATTGGCTGTTCGGCTATTATGGCGCCAAGTTTGTGCTCATTATCGAGATCGCGATTGCGTTTATGCTTGTGACGAACCGTTCTTATGTGGAGATCGGGCGCTCGGTGCGCTTATTCGTCATGAGGGCGGCCCCGCTGCTGGCTGCTAGACTCTCTTCGGGTCGCAAGCTGTTGTCGATCAAAGCGATTCCGGTTCAAGGAGCCGGGCGAAAAGGAAGAGGAGGCACCGTGGCGGTAGCGGAGCCGGCCGAATCCGCTAGCGGTTCACGGCCGCAGAAGCCGATTATAGCCGACGACGGAATGGAGGAACCGGCGCTTATCCCGGTCCCGCAGAAAACGCCGCTGTTTTTCCAACTGTTTCACGGCAAGTCGGAGAAGGAATACGAGCCAACCCAGGAGGATGAGTACTGGGAGGAAGAGGAAGCGCTGCCGTTCTCTGCGAAGGATACACTGTCGCGCAGAACGTTCAAAGTGCGAACGGGCGTTCATCGCAGAACGAACCTGCCTGTCTCGGAAGAGCCTGTTCTCGTTAATCCTTCTTCTCTAGCGGAGACCGAGGAAATGAACGAGGCAGAAGAGCCGGCCGAAGAGGTGAATATGCCGCGCTTTACAGATTTTACGGCGCAGGCATATGTGGATGAGCCCGAATTTGCAGAGGGCGAGACAATAGGAGAATACGAAGACGAGGGTGCGCTGGCGATGCCCGGAGTCTACGGGGAAGGCGCGGATGAGATTGATCCCGCTTCCGAGGCTGAGTGGGCGAATGGAGAAGGGGAGGCTTCGGAAACGCTTGACCGCGAAGAAGCTCAGGGCGGCGCGGCTCCGAATCTACCGGCTGCTGCCGAGAGCGTTGGGTCCGTCGAGGCAGCTCCCAAGCCGGTGAAGAAGGTGCCGAAGCCGTATAAGCTCCCGGCTGTTAATCTGCTAGACAAGCCTAACGGCGGAGGGAAATCCGGCAACCCGAACGATTATATGAATACGGCGCGCAAGCTGGAAGCGACGCTGGAAAGCTTCGGCGTCCGGGCGAAGGTGCTTGATGTGGCCAGAGGCCCGGCCGTAACCCGCTACGAGCTGCAGCCGGATACGGGAGTAAAAGTAAGCCGTATCGTCAGTCTGACGGACGACATTGCATTGGCGCTGGCAGCGAAGGACATTCGCATGGAAGCGCCGATTCCGGGCAAGTCGGCAATCGGCATCGAGGTGCCGAACAACGAGGTCAGCGTCGTGACGCTGCGCGAAGTGCTGGAGACGCAGCCGTTTCAGGAATCGCAGGCGAAGTTGACGATTGCGTTCGGCCGCGATATCTCGGGCCAGCCGATCGTCGGCAATCTGGCTAAGATGCCGCATTTGCTCGTAGCCGGAGCGACGGGATCTGGCAAGTCGGTATGTATTAACGGCATTATAACGAGTTTGCTGTATAAGGCGAAGCCTGAGGAAGTTAAGTTTCTGATGATCGACCCTAAAATGGTCGAACTGAATGTATACAACGGTATTCCGCATCTGCTGGCTCCGGTTGTGACGGACCCGCGCAGAGCTTCGCTCGCGCTGAAGAAAATCGTCGTGGAGATGGAGAAGCGCTACGAGAAATTCTCCAAATCCGGCACGCGCAACATTGAAGGCTACAACTCGCTCATGTTGGGCGGCAACAATCCAGATGCGGTCCTGCCTTATATCGTCGTTATCGTGGACGAGCTCGCCGATCTGATGATGGTGGCGGCCGGGGACGTCGAGGATGCGATATGCCGCTTGGCGCAAATGGCGAGGGCTGCGGGCATTCATCTGATTATCGCGACGCAGCGTCCGTCCGTTGACGTCATTACCGGCGTCATCAAGGCGAATATTCCGAGCCGGATCGCGTTCGGCGTATCGTCCCAGGTCGATTCGCGGACGATTCTCGATATGGTCGGGGCGGAGAAGCTGCTCGGTCGCGGGGACATGCTGTTCCTGCCGATGGGCGCGTCCAAGCCTATCCGCGTACAAGGAGCGTTCCTGTCGGACGGCGAGGTCGAATCGGTCGTCGGCTACTGCCGCGGTCAAGCGGAAGCGGAGTATAACGAAGAGCTGGTGCCGGAAATTGACGACAGCGCCTTAGACGCCGCTGACGAAATCATCGACGAATTGTTCGATCAAGCGGTGCAGATCGTGCTGGAAGCAAAGCAGGCTTCCGTATCGCTGCTGCAAAGGCGCATGCGCATCGGCTACACGCGTGCCGCGAGGCTGATCGATACGATGGAGGCCAAAGGCGTCGTCGGCCCTTACGAAGGAAGCAAGCCGCGCGAGGTGCTGATGACGATGGAGCAGTATCAGCAGCGAATTCCGTCCTGATTTTGAAGCGATGCAACAAAAATGGGTATAAGAGGCTAACGCCTTTCTCATACTAACGGTCGAAGACCTAACATGTATGCAGAAAGGCGTGACCTTAGGTGAGTTATCGTCTCGTGATCGTAACCGTATGCGTCGTATTCGGCTTGCTGGGGTTATATACATTGCAGCAACACACCCAAACGAAAGAAACGTTCAGCAATGCGATTTTGAAGCAAGGCTCCTCCGGCAAGGATATTTACGAGCTGCAGGGGCGATTGAAGGCTCTTGGCTACTATAACGGCAAAGTCGACGGGGATTTCGGACCAAAAACGAAAAATGCGGTTACCTGGTTCCAGTGGAAGTTCGGCATGAAGTCGGATGGAGTTGTCGGAGCGAAAACAAAGCTGAAGCTGTGGCAGGCGACGAAGGATTGGAAGCCGACCGCCGAAGAAGCGCCGCAAGGAGCGACAGGCGGCCAAGGAGGAACCGGCGGCGGCGGAGGCTCCTCGGGGGGCAACAACAATCTTCCCGCTTCGAACAATTTGGGCTTGACCGAGAAGGACATGAAGCTGATGGCCAATGCGGTATACGGAGAAGCGCGCGGCGAGCCCTATGAAGGACAGGTTGCGGTAGCCGCGGTTATTCTGAACCGCGTCAAGTCGTCGGAGTTTCCGAATACGGCCTCCGGCGTTATTTTCCAGCCGGGAGCGTTCACGGCCGTAGCCGACGGACAGATTTATCTGGAACCTAACGAAAAAGCCTTCAAGGCGGTTAAGGACGCGATTAGCGGGTGGGATCCTAGCGACGGCTGCCTGTATTACTTTAATCCCGTAACGGCGACTTCCAAGTGGATCTGGTCGCGTCCGCAATACAAGACGATCGGCAAGCATATTTTCTGCAGATAGCCGCCGTCGTCGCAACGATTTGTTTATGGCAACCAACCGGCGCCCGCAGCGACGCGGTTGGTTGTTGTTTTTTCGGCGGCGCGGAATAGGAATTTGCTTCCTGTTCGTCCAATCAGGTAGAATGGGGCTGGAAAGCTGCGGTTTGCAGCGAGTTGAAATTATGTCGTTTAAAGGAGCATGAGATGATGTCCGAACAGTTCCAAAGAGGCTTGTTGGGGCGACTGCGGCTGCATGTGCTGCCCACGAAACGTTTTAAAACGTTCGCATTGTCGTTGTTCGCGGGCGTTCCCTTGTCGGAAGACCGCGTCACTTCCGTCGCTCTGACTCCTTTCGTGCTTAGACGCGGAACGCGCTCTTATCCGAAGACGATTTCCTTTCGGGAACGGTTGGACGATCTGTACGGGGCCGGTTTCGGCTTCGATCTGTACAAGAGAGGCGACCATCAGATCGTTCAGTTCAGACTGGACATGATCAATGATCGCTTCGTATCGTCTTCCGAGTCGCTGCTCGGGGAGGCAATGGCTTTTCTTGGCGAAGTGTTGACCGCGCCGGCTCAGGAGGAGGGGCACTTCAAAGCGAAGTACGTAGAAGCGGAGAAAACGACGGTCGCCAAACGAATCGACGCGATTATCAACGATAAAATCCGTTACGCGGCAGAACGCTGCGTCGAGGAGATGTGCAAGGACGAACCGTTCCGGTTGCTGGCTTTGGGAAAAAAAGAACAGTTGGCCCATTACGATGCCGCCAAGCTATACGAGGCTTATCAAAGCTGGCTTCAGGAGGCTTCCTTTGATTTGTACGTATCGGGCGATACGACGCTGGAGGAGGTGCAGGCTCTGGCCGAGAAAGCGTTCCGGCTTCCGGCGGGAGAGCCTTCGGCTTATGCCAAACCCGAGCTCAGAGAGGCTCGTTCGGAAGTACAGACAATCGTCGAGCGGCTGGACGTCGGGCAGGGCAAGCTGAATATGGGGTTGCGCGTCGGGGCGACGTACGGCAGCGATCAGTACGCTTCGCTGCTCGTCTACAACGGGCTGCTGGGCGGATTTCCGCATTCGAAGCTGTTCGTGAACGTGCGGGAGAAAGCGAGTCTCGCTTATTATGCTTCTTCAAGGCTGGACGGCCATAAAGGCATTATGACGCTGCAATCCGGCATTGAGATCGCCAACTATGAGAAAGCGGTGCAGATCATTAAGGAGCAGCTTGAAGCGATGAAAAAAGGCGACTTTGCGGAAGAGGATCTGAAACGGACGCAAGCCATGATCGTAGGTCAACTGCGGGAAATACAGGACTCGGCGTTCGAGAGAATCGCTTTCGATTTCAGCAACGTGATTTCAGGCGCCAATCGTACGGGAGAAAGCTTTATCGCGGAGATTATGGCGGTAACGCCGCAGATGGCGACGGAAGCGGCGCAAGGCGTTGCGCTCGACACGATCTACTTCCTGCGCGACCGGAAGGAGGAGGGGTGAGCATGGCAAAGCAAGCTTATCCGAAGCTGCAGGAGACGCTGTGGCACGAGAAGCTGGATAATGGCTTGGAAGTGTTCGTGCTGCCTAAGCCTGGCTTTACAAAGACGTACGCGATATTTACGACGAAGTACGGCTCGGTAGATAATCATTTTACGCGTCCTGACGGCGAGACGATTAAGGTGCCGGACGGCATAGCGCACTTTCTCGAGCATAAGATGTTCGAAGAGCCGGAGGGCGACATTTTCACCCGATTCGCTTCACAGGGCGCTTCAGCTAACGCGTACACGAGCTTCGACCGGACGGCATATCTGTTTACGGCGACCGGCGAGGTAGAAGCGAATTTGGACACCTTGCTGCACTTCGTGCAAAATCCTTATTTTACGGACGAGAACGTGGAAAAGGAAAAAGGCATTATCGTGCAGGAGATCGATATGTACAAGGACAATCCGGATTGGCGCGTTTACTTCGGGTTGATCGAGGCGATGTACGATCGTCATCCGGTGCATATCGATATTGCGGGAACGGCCGATTCCGTCCGCTCGATTACGAAGGAAATGCTGTACGATTGCTACAATACGTTTTATCATCCGTCGAACATGACGCTCTTTGTCGTTGGCGGAGTCGATCCGGAAGAGACGCTGGCTCGCGTCAAGAAGGATCAGGCCGGCAAAACGTTCCCTCCCGGCGGGGAGATCAAGCGTCATTTCGAGTCGGAACCTCCGCAGGTGAAGCAGGAACGGAAAGAGCTGCAACTGCCCGTCTCGCTGCCGAAATGCTTATTTGGATTCAAGGATGAGCCTCACGACAGCAACGAGGCGATGCGTCGCGAGCTTGCCACCAAGCTGATGCTGGAGGCGGTGCTCGGCTCGAGTACGGCGTTGTACCAGCAGCTGTATGACGAAAATCTAATTTCCGACGGGTTCGGTCACGAGTACAATACGGGACCGGGCTATGCGTTCTCGATGATCGGAGGCGAGACGCGCGATCCCGACGAAATGGTGAAGCGCGTCAGCGATGCGTTGTATGCGGCAGCTAACGAGGGAATCGCTGCGGAAATTTTCGAGCGTGCGCGCCGCAAGAAGATCGGGGCGTTCCTGAGGATGATGAACAGCCCGGAAGCGATCGCCGGTGAATTTACCCGATACCGCCATCGGGGCGGTGATCTGTTTACGGTCGTCGAGACGTACGAGAGCCTGACGTTGGACGAAATTAACGAACGCGCCAAGGAGCACGCCCGTTCCGAACGGCGCGCCGTCTCCGTCGTACAAAGCGGTACGACTTGAAGCGTATTGCCCTTGTGACGGGCGCCTCTCGCGGCATTGGCGCCGCGATTGTCCGGCAATTGGCGGCGGAGGGCGCAGACGTCGCTCTGCAGTACCACGCGGCTGCGGGCGCTGCGGAAGAGGTGGCTGCGCAATGCCGCAGCTTCGGCGTCCAAGCTGCGGTTCTGCAAGCAGACTTGCGTTCGAGCGCGGCGGTCGCAGAGCTAAAGGAGCGACTGGACGGTCTGGGCTGGAAGCCGAATGTCGTTGTACACTGCGCTGGCCTGGCTCATTACGGGTTGCTTGACGATACGGAGCAGCAGGTCTGGGACGATCTAATGAGCGTGAATTTAAAAAGCGCATACGACCTTGCCCGTCATTTCGGACCATCGATGAGATGGGCCAGATGGGGAAGACTCGTGCTGCTCTCGAGCATCTGGGGCGAGAGCGGCGCTGCCGGCGAGGCGGTGTACGCTGCAACCAAAGGCGGGCTAAACGCGCTGGCAAAATCGCTGGCCCGGGAGTGGGCTTCGGCCGGGGTGACGGTTAATGCCGTCAGCCCGGGCGCGATCGAGACTGATATGCTGGCTGCGCTCGATCCCGAGGACAAGCGGGCGCTGTGCGAGGAAATCCCGGCAGGCAGATTAGGTGCTCCGGAAGAAGTGGCGCAACTGGTACGTTATCTCGTATCGGAGGAAGCCGGATACGTCACTGGACAGACGTTAGGACTGAACGGCGGCTGGCGGATGTAGGCGGCTGGCGGAACGGTTTGCCGAAATGGTGAACGGGACAGCAGAACGCATGAAACCCCCGAATTGCGGGTACATTACCATTGGGCGATTTTATTCCAACCCCGCAAGGAGGCTGCTCAATGTCAACCGTACTCAGTAATTTCGATGCATGGAAGAAGTTTTTGGGCGATCGCGTGGAGGCGGCCAAGAAGCTTGGAATCAGCGAGGATGCCATCTCCAAGCTGGCATATGAAATCGGCGAGTTTTTGGATCAGAAGGTCGATCCGAAAAACGACGAGCAGCGGATTCTGAAGGAGCTTTGGGATGTAGGCGACGAAACCGAGCGCAAGACGATGGCCCGGATGATGGTGAAACTCGCCGACAGCAGCACTTAAGCCGAGCCATAGCTCGGGAAAGCCTCCGTGTGGAGGCTTTTCTGTCCATACGGGCTTTTATCGTTTTTTCGAATTTTATAGGACTTTTGGATTAATAATCGGTTTTATTTTGCAGGATATTGAGGAGCGTTGTAGAATAAGGGAGAAGGGCGGACGAACAGGAACAGCCGTCGCCTAAGATTGCTATATTCAGCATTATTTTCCGTAATTTATAATGAGGTGTAAGATGGAACCCAAACAATGGTACATGGAATACAAAATTCATAAAAATCGCCCGGGGTTGCTAGGCGATATCGCTTCATTGCTTGGGATGCTGGAAGTCAACATCATAACGATTAACGGCGTAGAGGATCGGACGCGAGGGATGCTTCTGCAAACCGATGACGATGAGAAGATCGAGTTGCTGGGCAAGATGCTTCGCAAGGTCGATAACATTACCGTCAACAAGCTTCGCGAGCCCAAGCTGACCGACATATTGGCGGTGCGTCACGGCCGTTATATCGAGCGCGATTCGGACGATAAGAAGACGTTTCGTTTCACCAGAGACGAGCTGGGACTTTTGGTCGATTTTCTCGGAGAGATTTTCAAAAAAGACGGCAATCAGACAATCGGGCTCAGGGGCATGCCGCGGGTCGGCAAGACGGAATCGATCATCGCGGGCAGCGTATGCGCGAACAAACGCTGGGCATTTGTTTCATCGACGTTGCTCAGACAGACGGTTAGAAGCCAACTGTCCGAAGATGAGATGAACCCGAACAACGTCTTCATTATTGACGGAATCGTGAGCACGATCCGTTCGAACGAGAAGCATTATACGCTGCTGCAGGAGATTATGGCGATGCCGTCGACGAAGGTCATCGAGCACCCGGACATTTTTGTTAGAGAATCCCAATTCGATTACGACGTGTTCGACTGTATCGTGGAGCTGCGCAATACGCCGGACGAAGAGATTACATACGAGAAGTTTACAACCGCCGGGTTAGGCGACGATTTCTAGAGTATATGATGATGCCGGGAGGTGAGACGCATGTCCGATTTGGGCGCTTTGCTGCGCAAAGCGCGAGAGCAGCGCGGATACTCGCTGGACGATATTCAGGAGTACACGAAAATCCGCAAAAGATATTTGGAAGCGATTGAAACGGGCGAATACAAAGTGCTTCCGGGTTCTTTTTACGTCCGTGCATTCGTGAAAACGTACGCTGAGACGGTGGGGCTGGATGCCGAAGAGGTGCTTCGCCTTTATCAAAAGGAGCTGCCGCAGCCGCCATCGTCGGAGACGGTAATTCCCGAGCCGATGATCAAGCCGAGACGCCGAAGCGTGCAGCATAACGATCGATGGGGCAAAGTCGCGGTCTCGATCTTGATGTGGGCTTTTCCAATCTTGATCGCCGCCGTTATTTATGTGTATTGGACCAACAATAAAGAGCCGGATACGCCGGAACTCAACTCCAATCCTCCGATTTCGACGGAAACGACCACTCCAAGCTTGCCTTCCGAGACGACGAGCGTTACGCCTTCTTCAACTCCGTCTTTGACGCCTTCGGCCGATCCGGTCGCACTGACTTTTGTGAAGAAGGTCGGAAGCATCAATTATTATGACGTTACATCGGGAGCGGGACATAAGCTGAAGTTGGAGGTCGCTGGACGAGCTTGGGTCGAGGTGCGTGAGGACAACCGGAACGGAAAGGTATTGTTCTCCAAAAACGCAGCTGCAACGGACTCGCCGCTGACGTTCGAGCTGACCAAGCCGCTCTATGTCAACGTGGGCCGAACGGATTTGGTGACATTCTATGTGGACGATGCAACGTTCGACGACGGTAATGCCGCAGGCTCGACGAAGTATATTTTTACGCCTGTCGAGGGCTCGACGGCCGGAACGCAAGGAAACGATTAGAAGCAAAAGCCTTCTGCGGAGGGCTTTTTGTTTTAATCCTAGTGAGCAATCATGATATAATAAAGCTATAAATGGGCAATAGATGATGAGAGGAAGAGGATCAGATGGCATCGGAATACTCGTTTGACGTCGTATCGAAAGTGGATATGCAGGAAATGAACAACGCGGTTCAGCAAGCTTTGAAAGAAATTGAAACTCGTTTCGATTTTAAAGGAAGCAAGAGCGACATCAAGCTGGAGAACGATCAATTGATCGTGGTGTCGGATAGCGATTTTAAGCTGCAGAGCGTCGTGGATATTCTGCAATCGAAAATGATCAAGCGCGGCGTGCCGATTCTTAATCTAGATTACGGCAAGATTGAACCGGCTTCCGGAGGCACGGTGCGTCAGGTAATCAAGCTCAGGCAGGGAATCGACCAGGAGAACGCGAAGAAGATCAATATATTGATTCGCGACTCCAAATTAAAGATCAAAAGCCAAATCCAAGGCGAACAGCTCAGAATTACGGGCAAAAGCAAGGATGACTTGCAATCGGTCATGGCGCTGCTTAAAGGAGCGGGATTGCCGTTGGAGTTGCAATTTACGAATTATCGTTAACTGCGTCTGTTTTTGACACCGTTCAGCGGGTTCGTTTATACTGTTGTGGATATCACAACGGACGTACGTTTGGGGGAAGTCATCGATGGTAGAGAAGGTCAGTGTCGTCACGCTGGGTTGCGAGAAAAATTTGGTCGACTCCGAGATTATGTCGGGACTCGTCCACCAAAGAGGCTTTAAGCTGGTAGAGAAGCCTGAGGATGCGACAGTCGTTATCGTAAATACGTGCGGGTTTATCGACGCGGCTAAGGAAGAGTCGGTAAATACGATTTTGAATTTGGCAGAGTTGAAAGAGACGGCTCGCCTTAAGGCGCTCATCGTGTCGGGCTGCTTAACGCAGCGTTACAAGAAGGAACTGATGGATGAGATGCCGGAGATTGACGGAATCGTCGGAACGGGCGATTTCTTCCGGATCAACGATATTATCGATGAAGCGCTTCGGGGAGCGAAGCCGGTCTATGTCGGCAACCCCGTGTTCAACTACGAAGAAGCGATGCCGCGAATTTTGAGCACGGCGCGTCATACGGCATTCGTCAAAATTGCCGAAGGCTGCGACAACGCTTGCACGTTCTGCAGCATTCCGATTATGCGGGGGAAATTCCGCAGCCGCTCGATCGAATCGATTTTGGCCGAGGTAGACAATCTTGCAAAGCAGGGCGTTAAGGAAGTCAGCCTGATTGCACAGGACTCTACGAATTATGGGACCGATCTGTACGAAGGCTTCAGGTTGCCAGAGTTGCTCAATCGGGTAAGCGAAGTGCCGGGCATCGAGTGGGTGCGCTTGCATTATGCCTATCCGGGCTTTTTCACGGACGAGTTGATCGAGACGATCGCCGCCAACCCTAAGGTGTGCGACTATATCGACATGCCTCTGCAGCACAGCGAGGATGCGATTCTGAAAAGAATGCGCCGGCCTGGCCGTCAGCGCGACGTACGCGAATTGGTCGGTAAAATTCGCTCCCGAATTCCGGATGTGGCGCTGCGCACATCGATGATTGTCGGCTTCCCCGGAGAGACGGAGGAGGAATTCGAGCGGCTGTGCGAGTTTGTGCGCGAGATCAAGTTCGACCGGCTGGGCGTGTTCACGTATTCTCAGGAAGAGGATACTCCGGCGAACCGGCTGCCGAACCAGGTGCCGGACGAGGTGAAGCAATTCCGCGCCAATACGTTGATGGAAATTCAACGGGAGGTTGCCAAGGAGAACGCTGCAAAATATGTCGGCCGGACGATGGACGTGTTGGTTGAGCGTTACGACGGGCGCAGCGATGTATACATCGGCCGCAGCCAATACGACGCTCCGGAAGTGGACGGGGAAGTGTTCATTACGAACTGCCCTGTGGAGATTGGGCAAATGAGCAAGGTGCGGATTACGCATGCATACGAGTACGATTTGTCAGGGGAGGGAATCGCGTGAATCTCGCGAATCGGATCACGCTTGCCAGAATCTTTCTCGTGCCGATCGTCACGATTTTCCTGTTGGTTAAGCTGGACCTGGGATCGCTCACGATCGGCGAATATTCGATTTCGTACAATCAGGTGTGCGCTTTGCTGCTGTTCATTATCGCAGCTAGCACCGACGGCTTGGACGGTTATATCGCGCGGAAGCGCAAAATCGTAACTAATCTCGGCAAGCTGCTCGATCCGCTCGCAGACAAGCTGCTAATGGCCGCCGTCTTGATCGCCCTTGTAGAGATGGAGAAGCTCGGCGCTTGGGTGGCGATCATCATTATTAGCCGGGAATGGGCGGTAACCGGTCTCAGGCAGGTCGCGCTGCTGGAAGGGGCTGTGCTGGCCGCAAGCAAATGGGGCAAATGGAAGACGGCGATCCAGATTACGATGATTATCGTGCTGCTGCTTAACAATTTTCCGTTTAACTTCATCGATCTTCGCATCGACCTTGTTGTCGTGTGGGCAGCCGTGCTGATTACCGTCTATTCGGGCATCGATTACTTCCTGAAAAACAAAAATTTGATTCCGGTCTCGGACTGAGCGAGGCGGCCTTCGAGTTCGTCTACGTATCGGGATTCGCCCCGGACTGCATGAGGTGCGGTTTTATGAGAGCAGAGATTATTGCCGTAGGTACGGAGCTGCTTCTCGGTCAAATCGTAAACACAAACGCCCAGTATCTGTCGCGAGGTTTGGCAGAGCTGGGCATTGATGTTTATTACCAGACCGTAGTAGGCGACAATAAACGGCGGTTGATAGAAGCAATCGGCATTGCGCGCGGAAGAGCGGACCTGCTCGTGTTCACGGGCGGTTTGGGGCCGACTCAGGACGACTTGACCAGGGACGCGCTTGCCGAATATTTGGGCAGAGGAATCGAGCTGCACGAACCGACGATGGACAAGATTATGAAAATGTTCGCGGCCAGGGGAGGCGCCTTTATCGAAAGCAACCGGCGCCAGGCGCTGCTGGTCGAAGGGGCCACGCCTCTGCGCAATGATACGGGCTTGGCGGTCGGCAACGCCCTTAACGCGGACGGAACGTTTTATTTGCTGCTGCCGGGCCCGCCGCGGGAGATGAAGCCGATGTTCGACAACGACGGCTCTGCGTGGCTGCGCGAGCAATTAGGACCGGCGTATTCGCTGCATTCCGTTATGTTGAAATTTGCGGGAATCGGCGAGTCGATGCTGGAGGATCTGCTGCTTGATCTGATTGAGGCGCAGCAGGACCCTACGATCGCTCCTTACGCCAAGGAAGGAGAGGTCGCGGTTCGCGTGTCGACGAAAGCGGCGAGCATCGAGGAGGCTGCGCTTAAGCTGGAGCCGACTCTTGTGAAGATCCGTGATCGCACGGAGGCCTATTTGTTCGCTGAGGAGGACGTGCCGATCGAAGCGGCCGTGGTGAGGCTGCTGACGGCGCAGCAGAGGACGCTGGCGCTTGCGGAAAGCTGCACCGGCGGTATGGTGTCGGAGCTGGTCACGACGGTTCCAGGAAGCGCTGTGGTGTACCGAGGGGGCATCGTTTCGTACAGCAACGAGGTAAAAATGAGGCAGCTCGGCGTATCTCGGGAACTGCTGGAGGGAGATGGCGCTCCCGGAGCGATTAGCGCCGAAACGGCTTTGGCGATGGCGGAAGGCGCGCGGTCGGCCCTCGATACGGACTTTGCGCTGTCGGTTACCGGCAATGCGGGGCCGGCTGCCGCAGAGGATAAGCCGGTTGGTCTTGTTTACGTCGGCTTGGCCGAGCGCGGGCGCGAAACCCGGGTGGAGAAGCTGCAGCTGTCCGGCGATCGGGAGGGCATTCGACTTCGGGCGACGAAACGTGCTCTATATATGCTGTGGCAGTCTTTGTCGGGACAACGGCGAGATTAAGTTGCTTGGCGGCTGAGTGGCTGAGTTGGGAATGCAGGCGGGTAAGGGGGGGCGTTAATTACGCCTCTTTTGGCCATTATCCCTCTCGGTCAGGATGACCGTGTGTGGGGCGCGGTAGTCGTATTTTAGGCGTCTTATGGCCATTATCCCGTTCGGTCAGGATGGCTGTGTTATGGGGCGTGGTAGACGTGTTTTAGGCGTCTTATGGTCAATATCCCGTTCAGTCAGGATGGCTGTGTGTATGGGGCGTGGTAGACGTGTTATAGGCGCCTTATGGTCATTATCCCGTTCGGTCAGGATGACCGTGGTCGAGGCAGGTTGTCGATTTGCAGCCTCTTTCGTCAATATCCCGTTCGTTCAGAAAGGGTATATGTGTTCCGTTGCTTAGTTTCAGGCGAGGGTGTCAGTCCAAGCTTGTTACTTTTGCCGGCGGGCAGAAGAGAGAGGTACGGAGAATGGTATCCTTATCTGAGCCGCGGGGATAATGGCCATAAGCTGATGAAGACGGGATACTTGCGCGAGCTGCCGGAGCTACCTGACCTACCGGAACGGCGGGAAAAATTGTGACAGATTTTTGTCGAGGGTTGTCAATCTTCGGACCGGTATGTTAAAGTTTACTAGAAAGTTGCGGAAGAACCGTAGCGAAGATTACTTTGCTGCGGTTCTTTTTTGCAAATTTATCGAACAAATGTTCTTAAAAAGCTTGGCAAACGAATAGAAAAGCGGTATGATAAAACTATCAAAAGAGATAAGGATGTGGGTGTGTTGTCGGATCGTCGCGCCGCATTAGACATGGCTTTGCGTCAAATCGAGAAGCAATTCGGTAAAGGTTCTGTTATGAAATTGGGAGAAAGTGCTCAGCGTGCGGTAGAGTCAGTATCCAGCGGTGTGCTGGCGCTCGATATCGCACTCGGCATCGGCGGTTATCCGCGCGGGCGGATTATAGAAGTGTACGGTCCGGAATCATCGGGTAAAACGACGGTGACGCTGCACGCCATTGCGGAAGTTCAGCGTGCGGGCGGCACGGCGGCATTCATCGACGCCGAGCATGCGCTCGATCCTACGTACGCGAGAAATTTGGGCGTCAACATCGACGAGTTGCTGCTGTCTCAGCCGGATACGGGGGAGCAAGCGCTGGAAATCGCGGAAGCTCTCGTACGCAGCGGCGCGGTTGACATTATCGTTGTGGACTCGGTAGCTGCACTCGTTCCGAAAGCGGAAATTGAAGGAGACATGGGCGATTCGTTCGTCGGTTTGCAGGCGCGTTTGATGTCTCAGGCAATGCGGAAGCTGTCCGGGGCCATCAGCAAGTCGAAGTGTCTGGCAATCTTCATTAACCAGTTGCGCGAGAAGGTTGGCGTTATGTTCGGGAATCCGGAGGTTACTCCGGGCGGACGGGCGCTGAAGTTCTATGCGAGCGTACGTCTTGACGTGCGTCGCGTAGAGGCAATCAAGCAAGGCAACGACGTAGTGGGCAACCGGACAAAGATCAAGGTCGTGAAAAACAAGGTGGCTCCTCCGTTTAAGCAGGCGGAAGTGGACATCATGTACGGCGAAGGGATCTCCAAGGTCGGCAGCATCGTCGACATCGGGACCGAGCAGGAAATCATTCAGAAGAGCGGCGCTTGGTTCTCCTATAATAGCGAACGTTTGGGTCAGGGCCGCGAGAATGCGAAGCAGTATTTGAAGGATAATGTGGAAATTTCCGACAAAATCGAAAAGCAGATTCGTGATCTGTTGCTTAGTCCGGCGGCTGTGGTCAACCAATCCGCAACTTCGTTCTCCGCCGACGAAGACGAAGATGATGAGGAATTTGCGGAAGAGCAGTAAGATGAGAAAGCGGGTTAATCGAATATAACCGAGGGCGGCACATTGGATGCCGCCCTTTGCGTTTGGAGGGAGGGGCAACCGATGGATAAGGACAAGCACATAGAACTGCCAATTGCAGGAGCGGTCGTGACGGGTGTAGAGGCGCACCCGAAGAAACCTCATATGTACCGTGTAACGCTTAAGCTCGATTTTGGCACGGAACCGGGACTGGAAACGGAAGATAACTTTGGAGAAACTGCGCACGAAAATGCGGATGCCGATGAAAGATATGGGGATTGGAACTCGGAGGTCGATGCGCTAATTGTCGGGGCGCAGACTGCGAAGCGTGCGAAGAAGACGGATTTGGTCCAGTCTGAAGAAAGCGCAGCTACTTGGAATGAAGCGACGGCCCGTCCCTTACATGAGGAGACGGTGCTTACCATACACGAGGATACGCTGGTGAGCCGACGACTGCTGAGGGGGCGTAGGCTGACGGCGGAAGAGGTGGAGGTGCTCAGGCAGGACGAGCAGAAGGAGGAGGCTTACAGAGCTGCTCTGCTCATGCTGGAGAGGAAGGCGCGCACGACTGCGGAGTTGATGATGGCATTAAAGCGGAAAGGGTATGCAGCGGAGGTCGCAGAGGCGTGCGCAGAGCGTCTGAGGAAGATGAAAATGCTGGATGACTCGGCCTACGCCAAAAGGTTTACGGAGCAGCGAGCGGTCGGGCAGCGCAAAGGGCGGATGCTGATTCGGCAGGAGCTTCTGCAGCGAGGCGTCGATCGTCAAGATGTGGAGCAAGCGATTGGCGAGCTGGATGGCGATGTAGAGCGGGAAGCCGCGCTGGCACTGGCCCGCAAGCGATGGCCGTCGACCAAAGGAAATGACCGGGAACGCCAGATGAAACTGATGGGAATGCTGCTTCGAAGGGGCTTTCCGAACAGTCTTGCAAGGATGGCGGCGCAGCAAGCGGCGGCGGAGGCAGGCGAGGCGCAGTCGGACGGAATGGATGAAGATGATTTTTATGAGGATTACGATCTGGAACAATAAGGGACCCCGAAGGGGCCAAGTTGTAACAAATGTGTATTTGCATTCGGACGTTGCTTGACAATCCATTTTCGCAAAAGATAAAATGATTTTGTATTCCATCTTCCCACTCCGGCCGCTTTTTCCTTCCAAGAAGCGATTCGGAGCGCGTTTTTACGACACTTTTTGCTTTGTTCACACGTATTTAGACGGTTTGGAAACCGGAAATCAATTGAATAAGTATCCCCAAGCGGTTGCCTTGGTGATGCAACGAGGAGGTGAAAGACCATGATGGAGCCATGGATCTGGATCTTGATCGTTCTCGTTGTTGGCGTCCTTTGCTTTGGGATCGGTTATGTCGTACGCAAATCCATTGCGGAAGCCAAAATCTCCAGCGCCGAAGCGGCTGCGGTACAGATCGTGGAAGCGGCTAAAAAAGAAGCGGAAGCGGTACGCAAGGAAACGGTGCTGGAAGCCAAAGACGAGGTGCACAAACTCCGTAACGAAGCGGAACGCGACATTCGCGAGCGCCGCAACGAAATTCAACGTCTTGAAAGGCGGCTGTTGCAGAAGGAAGAGTCGCTGGATCGCAAGCTCGAAGCGTTGGAGCGCAAAGAGGAGCAAGTCGCCAACAAAGAGAAGCGAGTCGAAGAGATTCAAGACCAGATCGAAGCGCTGCATAAGCAGCAAATTGCCGAGTTGGAGCGGATATCCAATCTGACGATGGAAGATGCCAAGCAGCTCATTCTGTCGAGCGTGGAGCAGGAAGTGCGCCACGAGACCGCGCAGATGATCAAGGAAATCGAGCAGCAGGCGAAGGAAGAAGGCGACAAGAAAGCACGCGACGTCATCTCGCTCGCGATCCAGCGCTGTGCCGCGGATCATGTGGCGGAGACGACGGTATCCGTCGTCGCCCTGCCGAACGAAGAGATGAAGGGACGAATTATCGGTCGGGAAGGCCGTAATATTCGCGCCCTGGAAACGTTGACCGGTATCGATCTGATTATCGACGATACGCCGGAAGCGGTTATCCTGTCGGGCTTTGACCCGATTCGTCGGGAGATCGCCAGAACTGCGCTAGAGAAGCTGGTTGCGGACGGGCGGATTCACCCGGCCCGCATCGAGGAAATGGTTGAGAAGTCCCGCAAGGAAGTGGACGAACGGATCCGGGAGTATGGCGAACAAGCGACGTTCGAAGTGGGCGTTCACGGTTTGCATCCGGATTTGATCAAAATTCTCGGCCGCTTGAAGTTCCGGACGAGCTATGGACAGAACGTGTTGAAGCATTCGATGGAAGTCGCCTATTTGACCGGTTTGATGGCCGGGGAGCTGGGAGAGGACATCACGCTTGCCAAGCGCGCGGGTTTGCTTCATGATATCGGCAAAGCGCTCGACCACGAAGTGGAAGGCTCGCATGTCGAGATCGGCGTGGAGTTGGGCAAGAAATACAAGGAACATCCTGTAGTCATTAACAGTATCGCGTCTCACCACGGCGACGAGGAAGCGACTTCGGTTATCGCGATGCTCGTAGGAGCCGCGGATGCGCTTAGCGCAGCCCGCCCGGGAGCCCGTCGCGAAACGTTGGAAACTTACATTCGCCGGCTGGAGAAGCTGGAGGCGATCTCGGAGTCTTTCGAAGGCGTCGAGAAGTCTTACGCGATTCAAGCCGGACGCGAGGTTCGCGTAATGGTGCAGCCGGAGAAAATCGACGATACGGAGGCGTTCCGTCTCGCTCGGGATATTACGAAGAAGATCGAGGGTGAACTGGATTATCCGGGGCACATTAAAGTTACGGTCATTCGCGAGACCCGTGCGGTCGAATACGCCAAATAAGGCGCGAAATGCAGGGAAGGCGGAGAAGTGGCTGCGACAACACGCAGCCGCTTTTTCCCTTTTTATACGGAGTTACGGAAAGAGAGCGTGAAAGAAATGAAGGTCGTATTTATCGGCGATATCGTCGGCAATGTAGGCAGAGATACAGTCAAACGGCTGCTGCCATGGATTAAAGACAAGTATCAACCGCATATCATCATTGCCAACGGGGAAAACGCAGCGGGCGGACGGGGCATCAACACGGCGATCGCGCGAGAGCTGTACGAGTGGGGTGTACACGGCATCACGATGGGCAACCACACATGGGATAATCGCGATATTTTCGAGTTTATCGACGATGAGCCGCGCATCGTTCGGCCGGCTAATTTGCCGCGGGGTACGCCAGGGCGCGGAAGCATGATCGTTAAGGTCGGAAGCAAGGAGCTTGGCATTGTGAATTTGATCGGCCGAACGTTCTTGCCGCCGGCGGAATGCCCGTTTCGAACCGCGGACGAGGAGATCGAAGCTCTGCGCCGCCAAACGAAGTGCGTGCTGGTCGATTTTCACGCGGAGGCGACGAGCGAGAAAATTGCGATGGGCTGGCATCTGGACGGCTACGCATCTCTTGTCGTCGGCACGCATACGCATGTTCAGACGAACGATGCGAGAATTTTGCCCGAAGGAACCGCCTATTTGACCGACGCCGGTATGACCGGACCTCGCGACGGCGTGCTTGGCATGGAGAAGGAAACGGTGCTGCGTCGCTTTATTACCGGCATGCCGGGCCGCTTTACGGTGGCCGAAGGAAAATGGACGCTGAACGGCGTATTTGTGGATATCGACGATGCGACCGGCAAAGCGGTTAAGGTGCAAAATATTAGCGTGGACGAGGATTCCTGGATCGCCGTTTAACCGACGAGAGCCGCTTTAGGCGATTTCATGATCGTACCGTGCGGGAAAAGAAGGAATTATTGAAAGGGTTAACGAATAAGTATGCCTTAGTGGGCCCATCCTTCGATTTCCGATGAATTCCCGATGCAACCGATGAGCCGATAGGCGGGTTGTCATAAGAGGAGGTACTGGTCATGGAAGTATTAAAGGTTTCCGCAAAGTCCAATCCAAATTCCGTAGCAGGCGCACTGGCGGGCGTACTTCGCGAGCGAGGCGCTGCCGAGCTGCAAGCGATCGGTGCCGGAGCGCTTAACCAGGCGGTCAAAGCGGTAGCGATCGCCCGCGGATTCGTGGCGCCGAGCGGAGTGGACCTGATCTGCATCCCGGCATTCACGGATATTGTGATCGACGGAGAAGACCGGACGGCGATTAAGCTGATCGTAGAGCCGAGATAATCCGCCGACGAGAAGCTGTTGACCTGTTGTTTGATGATGCGAGCGATTCGGCGGAAGCGCCGAGGCGGAGCATGATCGATGCGACAGGTTTTTTTGTGCACGTACGGCATGTACGGACAATGACGGGTTGGGGAGGAACGACAAATGAGAATCGTGGATTTGCACGCCGATGTCCTGTGCAAGCTGCTTGAGAACCCCGGTATAGAGTGGAAAGACCCGAAGCCAGGGGAGCGGACGCCGTTCGATGCGACTCCGGGAAGGCTGCGGCAGGCGGGCGTCTCCGTGCAAGTTTTTCCCTTGTTCCTGCCGGAGGAACTGCAAAATCCGGAAGCGCTATTCCACGGAGCGGAGCTGTTTTGGAGCGACGTTCTCGCGAAGCAAGGCTTTAAGTTGATACGTAGCGCAGCCGATCTGGCGGAGGCCGGTCAGCAGGGGCGGATCGGCGCGTTGTTTTCCTTGGAAGGAGTCGGGGCTTTGCAGGGCAAGATGTGGATGCTGCGGCTGCTTCACAGGCTGGGGCTGCGGTTGCTCGGACCGACCTGGAACGGCGCGAACTGGGCTTGCGACGGAGCGTTGGAGCCGCGAGGAGGCGGGTTTACGAAAGCAGGCAGGCAACTGATTACGGAATGTGAAAATCTGGGCATCCTATTAGATGTGTCCCATCTTTCCGACCGCGGCTTCTGGGAGTTGGCCGAGCGCGCAACCCGTCCATTCCTGGCTTCGCACTCGAATGCCCGGTCGATCGTAGATCATCCGCGGAATTTGACCGACGAGCAGATTCGGGCGCTTATTGCCGCGGATGGGCTTATCGGCATCACCTTTGTGCCGTGGTTTGCTGCGAAGACTGATCCGGCTCGAATTGAGGACGTTCTTCGCCATATCGATCATATGTGCGCATTGGGCGGCGAACAGCATGTGGCGTTGGGTTCGGATTTTGACGGCATTTCCAGCTATGTTCAGGGACTTGAGCATCCCGGCTGTTACCCGGATCTGATAGAAGCGATGCTGAAACGTTACCCGGAAACCTTTGTGCGCGGCATTTTGGAGGACAATGCCATCCGGTATTTGACAACAAATCTACCTAATTGAACTGTTCGAGGTAAAACGTTCTCTATTTGGGAACGTTTTCATCGCAAACTGTTATGTGTCGGCTGAGCGAATATGTCTTGCATTTTACGTTCGTAAAACATAAGATTTATACGGGTAATAAAATATCATTGGGTAAATCTGTCGAAATTGGACGAACCAGAGATTAAGAGGAGATGGGCACTGTGATCAGTCAACTGTCATGGAAAATTGGCGGCCAGCAAGGGGAAGGCGTGGAAAGCACAGACCGGATCTTCTCTACTGCCCTCAACCGTCTGGGTTACTACCTTTACGGGTACCGGCATTTTTCCTCGCGGATCAAGGGCGGACACACGAACAACAAAATTCGGATCAGCACAAAGCCGATTCGGGCGATATCCGACGATTTGGACATTTTGGTTGCCTTCGACCAAGAGACGATCGATCTGAACGCGGGCGAGCTTCGTCCCGGCGGCGTCGTGGTCGCGGATGCGAAGTTCTCTCCAACGATTCCGGAAGGCGTGCAAGCGCGTCTGTTCGCAGTTCCGATTACGGCTATCGCAGAAGAGTTGGGCACTTCTCTCATGAAGAATATGGTTGCTTCCGGGGCATCCTGGGGGCTGCTCGGCCTGCCCATGGAAGTATTTAATAAAGCGGTGGAAGAAGAATTCGGACGCAAAGGGCCGGCCGTCGTGGAGAAAAACGTGGAGGCGGTGCGGCGCGGAGCCGAGTTTATTTTGGAGCAGGCGGGAGGTCCGCTTGACGAGTTCAAGCTGGAGGACGCGGACGGCAAGATCAAGCTGTTCATGATCGGCAACGAGGCGCTGGCGCTCGGCTCGATCGCGGGCGGCTGCCGCCTGATGTCGGCATATCCGATTACTCCTGCGTCCGAAATTATGGAATATTTGATCAAAAAGCTGCCGAAGTTCGGCGGAACGGTCGTGCAGACGGAGGACGAAATCGCTGCGGTGACGATGGCGATCGGCGCTAACTATGCGGGCGTTCGCACGATGACGGCTTCTGCGGGTCCGGGATTGTCGCTGATGATGGAGGCGATCGGCCTGGCCGGAATGACGGAGACGCCGCTCGTAATCGTCGATACGCAGCGCGGCGGTCCTTCCACAGGTCTGCCGACGAAGCAGGAGCAATCCGACATCAATGCTCTGATCAACGGCACGCACGGGGAAATTCCAAAGCTTGTCGTCGCTCCGAGCACGATTGAGGAATGCTTCTACGATATGATCGAAGCTTTTAACCTGTCTGAAGAGTATCAGATTCCTGTCATTGTCGCGACGGATTTGCAGCTCTCGCTCGGCAAGCAGACGTCCGAGCGGCTTGACTACGAGAGAATTGCCATCAAGCGCGGCAAGCTCGTCGCCGAGGAACTGCCGCCTAACGAAGATAACCGTCTGTTCAAACGGTACGAGTTTACGGAGGACGGTATTTCTCCTCGCGTGCTTCCGGGAGCCAAGCATGGACTTCACCACGTCACTGGCGTCGAGCACGATCAGGAGGGGCGGCCATCGGAGAACGCGCATAACCGTGAGAAAATGATGGACAAACGTCTTGGCAAAATCGCAAATTTGCGCATCACGGACGCGGTGAAGGTCGATGCCGCTCATGCGAATCCCGAACTGCTTATCGTCTCGATGGGATCGACGGGCGGAACGGTCGAGGAAGCTCGTTCCCGTATGGCGGCGGAGGGCATTACGACGAATCAGATGATGGTGCGCCAGATGCATCCGTTCCCGAGCGAGCAGCTTAAGCCTCATCTCGATGCGGCGAAGCAGATTGTCGTTCTGGAAAACAACGCGACAGGGCAGCTTGCCAATCTGATTAAGCTGAATCTCGGCTATCACGATAAAATCCGCAATATGCTGAAGTACGACGGAACGCCGTTCCTGCCTTCGGAAATCCACAAAGCGTGCAAGGAGCTGATTTAAGATGGCCACATTTAAAGAATTTCGCAACAATGTGAAGCCGAACTGGTGCCCGGGCTGCGGAGACTTCTCCGTTCAAGCCGCGATCCAGCGCGCTGCGGCGAATGTCGGCCTGGAGCCGGAACAGCTTGCGGTCATCTCGGGAATCGGCTGTTCGGGTCGAATTTCCGGATATATTAACGCTTATGGTTTGCACGGTATTCATGGACGCGCGCTGCCGATCGCTCAAGGCGTTAAGCTGGCGAACCGCGAGTTGACGGTCATCGCCTCCGGAGGCGACGGAGACGGCTTCGCGATCGGCATGGGTCACACGGTACATGCGATCCGCCGCAACCTGGACATCACGTACATCGTCATGGACAACCAGATTTACGGCTTGACGAAGGGCCAGACCTCTCCGCGCAGCGCCGAGGGCTTTAAGACGAAGTCGACGCCGGAAGGCTCGATTGAGACGACGCTGTCGCCGCTGGAGATTGCGCTGTCGGCCGGTGCGACGTTTGTCGCCCAGTCGTTCTCAAGCGATCTGAAGCAGCTCACTTCCTTGATTGAGCAAGGACTTGCCCATAAAGGGTTTTCGT
Source organism: Cohnella sp. LGH (assembly GCF_017671885.1). NCBI lineage: Bacteria > Bacillati > Bacillota > Bacilli > Caryophanales > Paenibacillaceae > Cohnella > Cohnella sp. LGH. The sequence continues at coordinate 3,794,158 of NZ_CP072117.1, read as the reverse complement.
TGATCAACGTGTTCAGCCCTTGCGTCACCTTCAATAAGATCAATACTTACGACTGGTTCAAGGAGAACATCGTCAATCTCGACCAGTTCCCGGACTACGATCCGTCCAATCGGGTTGCCGCAATGAACAAGATCATGGAAACGCACGGCATGCTGACCGGTTTGATCTATCAGAACAAGGAACGCAAGTCGTACGAGGATTTGGCGGTCGGGTTCGGTACGGAGGCGCTGGCGAAGCAGGATTTGACCCTGTCGCACGAAGACTTTGACAAATTGTTGGCGGAATTCAAATAAGGCCCGTTTTGGGCCGCTCGGAAGAGGCGCGCGGGTTTGTCCCGCGCGTTTCTTGCGTTATACTGGGGTTATATCCTAGTTTGTGAGAAAGGTTGGTTGTTCATGAGCGAAGCGGAGAGCAAAAAAGTACCCGTAGGCGTATCGGCGCGTCATATTCATTTGTCCCAGGAGCATGTGGAGGTATTGTTCGGAGCTGGAGCAAAGCTGACGGAGTTCAAGCCGCTGTCGCAGCCAGGACAATTCGCCGCGAATGAAACGGTTGCCGTATTCGGGCCGAAGGGCTCTTTTCCTAAAGTGCGCATTCTTGGACCGGCCCGCAAAGCGACGCAGCTGGAAGTGTCTCGCACCGACGCTTTCTCGCTCGGCTTAAACCCGCCTGTACGGGAGTCCGGCAACATCGAGAACACCCCGGGCATTCGCATCGTTGGGCCGGCAGGCGAAGTAACCGTCGATCAAGGCGTGATCGTGGCAGCGCGCCATATTCATTTTCATACGTCGGATGCGGAACGTTGGGGCATTGGCGATAAGCAGCTTCTGAAAGTGCGAGTCGGCGGAGAGAGGGGCGTTGTGTTCGAGCAGGTGGTGGCCCGCGTCTCGGATAGCTTCGCGCTGGACATGCATATCGATACCGACGAGGGCAACGCGGCAGGCGTGAATACCGGCGATTTCGGGGAAATCGTGGACTAATCGACTTTGAAGCCGGTGAAAGCGGAATAGCCTAGCGGAAGACCTTCCCCTTGTTTCGTTCAGGGAGAAGGTCTTCTCGCAAGTGCATGGATTCAAGTGATGCATTGTGCTATAATTTTTTATTGATGCTTTCATTTCATTACGTCTTCAAATGCGGAATCGATTATATGGTGAGTTCAGAGGTTCGGCGGAATTTTTGAATCACCTTTACTAAAGGAAGTGGGAACGCTCATGACGCAGGAGGCCTCCAACAAGCCGAAGTCGGCAGATCAAGCCAAAGATTACAGCAAGTACTTTGACTTCTCCGGCGCCAAAGTCATTTCCGAAGATGCCAGCGGCCGAACGATCCGTCTGAACGGAAGGGATATTCATATCGTCTCCGAACCGGACTACAGGCAGGAGAAGCAGCGTGGCAAGGAAGAGGTCAAAGTTCTTTACGAGAACGCCGTGCCGGACGAGCTGAAGACGCTGGGTCTCGGGAGAAAATATTTGATCTATACGTACGGCTGTCAGATGAACGAGCACGACACGGAAGTGATGCGCGGCTTGTTCGAGGAGATGGGCTACGAGCCGACGGAGGAGCGGATGGACGCCGATGTCATTCTGCTTAATACGTGCGCGGTACGGGAGAATGCGGAGGATAAGGTGTTCGGCGAGCTCGGACATTTGAAGGTGCTGAAGCAGCAACGTCCCGAGCTGATTCTCGGCGTGTGCGGCTGCATGTCGCAGGAAGCGTCGGTAGTGAATCGGCTTATGCAGAAGCATTCGCATGTGGATCTGATTTTCGGCACGCATAATATTCATCGTCTTCCGCATCTGCTGCAGGAGGCTCACTTCGGTAAGGAGATGGTGATCGACGTCTGGTCCAAGGAAGGCGACATCATCGAAAACCTGCCAAAGAAGCGGACCGAAGGGCTGCGCGCCTGGGTCAACATTATGTACGGCTGCGACAAGTTCTGTACGTACTGCATCGTGCCGTATACGCGGGGGAAAGAGCGGAGCCGGCTGCCCGAGGATGTCATCGCCGAGGTGCGCGACCTGGCACGCCAGGGCTTTAAGGAAATTACGCTGCTGGGGCAGAACGTCAACGCCTATGGCAAAGATTTTGAGGAACGGGATTATCGGTTCGGGGATTTGATGGACGATATTCGCAAAATCGATATTCCCCGTATTCGGTTCACGACTTCGCATCCGCGCGACTTCGACGATCACTTGATCGAAGTGCTGGCCAAAGGCGGCAATCTGGTGGAGCATATTCATCTGCCGATGCAGTCCGGAAGCACGGAGGTACTCAAGCGGATGAGCCGCAAGTATACGAGAGAGCGTTTTCTGGATCTGGCGTTGCGGATTCGGCAGAACATTCCGAATGCGGTACTGACGACCGACATTATTGTCGGGTTCCCGGGAGAGACGGAAGAGCAGTTCGAGGAGACGCTGTCTCTTGTGCGTGAGGCGGGAATCACGTCGGCCTTTACGTATATTTACTCGCCACGCGAAGGGACTCCGGCGTTCGATATGCTCGACAACGTGCCTTACGAGGCAAAGCAGAAGCGGCTTGCCCGCCTGAACGAGGTTATCGGAGAGCTGTCGCTTGAGCATCATCGATCTCTTGTCGGCCAGGTGATCGAGGTGCTTGTAGAGGGAGAAAGCAAGAACAAGGCGAACGTGTTGTCCGGTCGCAGCCGCTCGAACAAGCTGATTCATTTTGAAGGGAATAAGGAATGGATCGGACAGTTTGTCCAAGTGAAAATTACGTATGCGCAGACTTGGTACTTAAAAGCGGAAGTTGTAGCGGAACCTGCGATGCCAAGCCAAGCGGGATAAACCGAGGTTTAAACGAGACTTAAGCGAGAGATGAGACGAAAGCCGGGAGGAAGAAGGATATGTCAGCACATGCACACGGTCACGAACATGACCACGACCACGATCACCACGGAGGGGCTTGCTCCATGCCGTCGTTTGACAATCGGGAGCTGATTCTTCGCGAGGATATTTTGAACAGAGCCCGCGAGTTGGCCAATCTGATTACGACGGCGGAAGAAGTTAACGTCTACCAGCAAGCGGAGAAACGGATTCAATCGCATGAACGGGTTCAGGGACTGATTGTCCAAATCAAGAAAAAGCAAAAGGAACTCGTGGCGTTCCAGAATACGTTCAAAAATCCGGCGATGGTCGAGAAGATCGAAGCGGAAATCAGCGTGCTTCAGGACGAGTTGGACGGCATACCTATCGTGCAGCAGTTCCAGCAGAGTCAGGTGGACGTTAACTATATGCTTCAGTCGATTATCTCGATTATTCGCGATACCGTGTCGGAGAAAATCGACGTGGAAGCGGCGAAGCCTGCGGAAGCGCCGGAACAGTGCGATTGATCGCAGGGCGACAGGGCCAGATGGCTTGAATGGCATCTAACGGCGCGAAAAAAATAGGTTGATGAAATTGGCGGCATTAGGGAAATCCTTGTGCCGCCATTTGTTTGTTCAGGGGCTTCGACCGATGTTGTTTCGAGCCCCGTTATTTACGACTATACTGGGCGGTCAACGACCGATGCTTGAAGCGGAGGCGATGCTCAGCGTGAAAGTACGCTGATCGAATTGCAGCATGTGGTTCTGGCTCGGAGCGAGCTTCCACCTCTGCAGCCATTGCGAAGACAGACGGAGTCGATCGTCCGACAGATTGGCCGGAACATGCAGATGAAGCTTCACGAGGTGCTTGCCGCTGCGGACTTTGATGATGGAGCCCTGGCGCTCGGGAATGCCGAGCCTGGACAACAGCTCGTATCCGACGGACAAGCTGCCAGCGGCGATCGATCCGGAAGCGATCAAGGCTACCGTCTCGCTGAGAGGAGCGGGGTTGATCGTTAATGACTGATCGTTCGGATTGTAATCAAGCGTGTATCTGCGCAGAGCGGTAAGCCGAAATCGGCGAGCAAGCGCGTAGTTCATCTCCATGAAGTCGGCGAAGCATTCCCGACCTTCTAGAAATTGCAGTTGAATTTGCTGCTTGATGCCGCCCCGTTTTAACGTCAGCTTCGTATTGCGGGGAATCGACAGCAGATCGGAGGCCTTCTCCGAGCAATTCAAGGTAAGTACGACGGTATGAAGAGGCAGCTTGGCGATAAATAAATCGAGTCGACCGCTTGCCATAAGATAGGGCACTCTCCTTCAGGACAAAAAAACTAAATGAATCCTTCCACTGTATGCGAGGAAGGAGATGCCTGTTTGTATGATCGTCCCGAGAGGAAAAGGAAATGAACTCCCGTCACGCGCGGCGAGGGGAGTTCTTGCTGGAATCAGCGTTTGGATTTGCCGGAAGGGCGCACAAGCGGCAAGACGGGACGAAGCGCGACGATAACGAGGGTGGCCGCGACGGCTTTAATGGCGTCTCCCGGTAAATAAGGGAACATGCCGGCGCGCAGCGCTCCCGCAAACGTGTCGTACTTCCCGCTGTCTACGACATGCGCGAGCCAAGGGACGCCGGTTATGTACACGATCAACGAACCGAAAACAAACACCGAGACGAGCAGCAGAGCTTGGCGCGAGCGGCTGATTTTGCGCGCGGTGCCGTAAATCCGGTCGGTTGCCCAACCGACCAGGAAGGCCGAGATCGGGAACATCCAGATAAATCCGCCGGTAGGACCGGTGATCTGAGCGATCCCGCCGGAGCCGTTCATTAGCGGCAAGCCGATGGCGGTTAAGGCGACGACAAGGAAAATGCTCCAAAATCCGTAAGCGGCGCCGAGCAAGCCTCCGGCTAGCATGATGGCGAATTGCTGCAGAGAAATCGGAACCGGCGTGAAGCCAAGATTGATCTTGACGAAGCTGCCGGCGATGAATAGCGCGCCGAATAAGGCGATGTAGACGATTCCGCGGATCCAGGAATTTGAACGGCGAGTAACAGCTGCGCCTGCAGCTTCGGATGAAGCGGGTGATGATGATGTTGATGAATTCGACATTGTCAAAAAGCCTCCTAAATGTTAACCTTGATTTGCGGTTGTGGTTAACAATTGAGATTGTAGCACGGGATGTCCAGGTTGAAAAGAGGGATTTTTACGTGAGCGAGAACCGTCCGGTGTGGAATGCGGTAATTGCGAATACAGTAGAGAAGGATTCGAGGCCTGGCCGGATTGAGTATGGACAGGGGATTGAGCCTCTTGAAATAGACCGCGTTACGATTTATGGAGAAGACGAGACCGATGAGCAGGGTGTACGGTTGCGGGCAGCGTCGTTGACGCTTAAGGCCGGGGAATGGCTGACCGTTGTCGGCGTAAACGGGAGCGGTAAATCGACGCTGGCTCGACTGCTGGCGGGGCTGTTGCCCGAACGAATGAGCGGCGTTATCCGGCGCGGGTTCGCAGGCGAGGGAGTCAGCCCAATCGTGCTGCAGCAGCCGAAGGCTCAGCTGTTCGGTGAAACACCGCGCGAAGAGATTGTATTCGCATTGGAATGGCGAAGCGTTCCGGCGGAACGGATTGTTGAGGCCGCGGAGCAGGCATTGCGTAGCGCAGGTTTGACGGCTCTGGCGGATGAATCGTGGGAGCGGCTATCCGGGGGGCAGCGCCAGATGGCTGCGTTCGCGGCGGCAACGGCTTTCTCTTCGCCGCTTCTTGTTATGGACGAAGCCACATCGATGCTGGATGAGGACAATCGGGATGCAGTCATGCGCAGGGCCAGAGAGCTTCATTCGTGCGGAACCGCCGTTGTCTGGGTGACTCAGAGGCTGGACGAGCTCAGTCCGGACGATCGCGTCGTCGCGGTTCAAGAAGGCCGTATTGTGTACGATGGCGACGGACGCGAGTTTCTGTATGGTTCGGCGAGGGCAGAAGCTGAGGGAGGCTGGCTAGGGACAGAAGAAGCCGAGGACGGCGAGAGGATGGAGGGGGGCGGGGCCAGTGAGAGTGATATGGGGCATGCCGACAGCGCCTTATGGCCATTATCCCCGTGCCTCAGGGCTGGACTTAGATTGCCTTATTTGATGGAACTGGCGCTAGAGCTGAGAAAGCTGGGCAAGCTGCGCGATCCGCTGCCGATGACGGAGCGGGAATGGGAACAAGTGTGGGGGAACGCGGGTCATGGCTAAGGTTATAAAGCCGCACGGAATTCCGCTTCGGCTGGAGGGGATTCGCTGGCGGCGCGGCGAGGAAGGGGCCGGAGAGGGCCGTCTGGAAGAGTTGACTTTAACTCCGGGCAAAATCGTTCTGCTGATGGGAGCGAATGGCGCGGGCAAATCGACGCTGCTTGAGAAAATCGCCGGCTTGCGCCCCCCGGAAGGCTTGCAGGCAACCTACGGGCAGGAGGCCCTTTGGATGAGACGCCGCGGGATAGGCAGAGGTCGGCTGCGCCTGAACGAGCGGGCTCTGCTCTGCTACAGCTATGCGAGCCAGTCGCCGGAAGAGGGGCTGTTCGCACGCAGCATTAGCGACGAACTCGATTATTCGCTGCGACCGTATCGGCTGCCGCCGGAGGTGCAAGCGGAGCGTCGAGGAGATGCGCTTGGTGCGGTAGGTTGGGAGAGCGAGCAATGGTTGGCTCGAGATCCGTATTTACTGAGCGGCGGAGAGCGGCGCCGAACGGCGCTGGCCGCGGTGTTCGCCGCTCCCGCGCCGTGGCTGCTGCTAGATGAGCCGACGGCGGGGCTGGACGGCGCGGGACATCTGGTTATTGCGCGCAAGCTGAAGGAGCTCCGTTCCGAGGGAAGCGGAGTCGTGCTTGTCTCGCACGATTCCGACTGGGCGCTGCCGCTCGCCGACGAGGTGCTGCTCCTTGATTGTTCAGGGATGCTGCGGCTATGTTCCCGGGAGCAGTTGATCCAGCATCCCGAGTGGTTGGCGGAAGCGGGAATGCGCGTGCCGGCATGGCTGCGGACGGTCCATCGGCTGTGGCTCAGCGGGGCGCGGCTGGACCGGCTGGGAGACCCGCTAGCGGCAGCAATGGCGTGGCCTTCCGAGAACGAACGCGGTGAAGCGGCCGAGAGCGCTGCTGCTGTGGAGGTTCAGTCTCCTGTAGCCGACTCGCCAAGTCGTGAGCGCGGAATTCGGCATCGCCTGGCGGGGTTCGATCCCCGCTCGATCTGGCTGGCGTACGTGCTGATCAGCGTCGGGCTTTTTACATTGCGGGATTGGAGCGGAATCGCGATTGGGGCAGCAGCGGTTGCCGCCTTGCTGCTCGCCGGCCGCGTGTCGTTGCGTCGCTGGCGAGGAGTAATTGCCAACTACGCGATTTTCTCGATCCTCACTTCGGCAATTTTTGCTTCGGGTGCGGGAGGAGATTGGGCGCTGCGCGGGGAAGCTTTTGCCGATACGTCGTTTGCTTTTACACGTACCCTGTTGATATTGCTATTAGGCTTGGCCATCCCGCTGGTGATGTCGCCCTTGTCGTTAAGACGGTCGCTGGAGCGAATGACTTCGTTTCGAAACGCGAGCCCGCTATGGGCGCAGAGAGGGATTTTGGCGGTGACGCTTATGATGCGTTTCGTGCCGGTGCTGTTGGAGCTATGGGAACGCTTCGCCAAAATAATCCGAGCCCGCGGCAAAAAAATGGCGCGAAATCCCGTCGCTTTTGTCCGAAGACTGCGAGATATTGCTCTCCCTTTTTTACTGGCATTGTTTCGCCTTGGGGACGAGGTGACGCTTGCGCTGGAAAGCAGGGGCGTAGGAGACGGGAAGGCCGTTGTTCATACGCAGCAAATGAAATGGCGGCTCCGGGATTATGGGTTGGCGGCTGTAGGCGCGCTGCTCGCTTGTGGACTGTGGCTGTTAGGGCGTTAACGTTTAAGAGACGAAAGAGACTGTTTCATTGGCAAAGGCAACTTGGCTTTTGCAGATGAGACGGTCTCTTTCGTTGTCGGAATTGCTCGTAAAATACGAAATGAGAGTACGACGTATGATATAATCTGGTAATAGAGTGATGATTATCCGGGAGGAGAGAAGGAGAATTGAGGCTAGCCAAAGGTCAAAAAGCGGATCTCACCAAGGGAAGAAGCGTTAGCGCGATTTCATTTGGACTGAGCTGGCGTTCCGCAGATTCGGAGATTGATATTAACGCCTCGGCATTTCTGTTAAATGCAGGCGGAGTGTGCGTCCGCGACGAGGATTTCATTTTCTACGGGCAACAAGAGAGCCGGAATGGGGCTGTCGTTCACGCCCAGCAGTCGGGAGACATTCGCGAAGCAATCCGGATCGACATCTCGCGGATTCCGGCAGATATTGAGCGGATTGCGATCACGCTGACGATTCATGACGGCGAAATAATCGGAAAATCCTTCGGTCTGGTGTCCGAAGCGGCGTGCACGATTATCGATTGCGGCAGCGGCGAGCAGTTGGGCGATTTTCGATTTGGCGAGGACCTTAGTCTGGAAACCGCGATTGTTGTGGGAGAGTTTTACTTACATAAAGGCGATTGGAAGTTCAATGCGGTGGGCAGCGGGTTTAACGGCGGGTTGCCAAAGCTGGTGACCAATTTCGGACTGGAGGTCGAAGAGGAGGTTGCGGTTGCAGCGGAACCCGTGACAAAACCGGCGGCTCCGATCGAGAAATCGCCTTCGGAACCTGTTCACAAACCTGCACCTGCGGCAGGGAGCTCTTCTCCTGTACAGCTTAGTAAGGTGAGCTTGGAGAAACAGGGCAGCGTAAACATTCGGAAATCGAGCAAGGTTACGGCAAGGTTGGAGTGGGAATCCGCCAAAGATTTGGATCTCTATTGTTTCTATGTGACGGCAAACAATGAGGTAGGAAAGATTTATTATCGCAACATGGGATCGCCGCAAAAATCTCCGTACATTCAGCTCGATGGAGATTCTAAAGGAAAAGGCCAAGAAACGATTACGATCCATAAGCCGGAAGAGCTGAAATATGTGTTGTTCGCCGCGTATAGCGCAATTAGCAATGGAATCGGCAGCTTCTATTCCATGAAAGCGAGAGCTGTCGTCGATAACCATCAAGGGCAGCAAGTCGTGTCTTCCCTGTACGAGAAAAACAACTACGCTTATTGGGTCGCTATCGCGCATATCGATTTTACGTCCCCGTCGGAGATGAAAGTCAGCCACGTAGAGCAATATTCCAAACGGTTCACGGAAAAAAGCCCGCTGCTCTATGAGGACGGGTCATTTAAGATGAACGTGGGCAAGGCCGAGTTCAAGAGCTGGAGATAGAGAGCGTAACGGCTTGAAGCTAGTCTTCAAGCCGTTTGTTCAGCAGTACGATGAGAGCCGCTGCTACGCCAAGGGCCGAACCGAAAAGAAAGCCTGCTTGCAGGCCGCCAATGGCATTAAGTCCGCCTGCGATATAAGGGCCGAGGAACATGCCAAGCGAGTAAACGGACTGATACAGTCCCATAGCGGTCGCTCGTTCGGAGGTTTGAAAGCTCCGGATGGCCAAGCTGAGCAGGAGCGGGAAATACATCGCCTGGGCGAATCCGTTAAGCACCTGCGTCAGAGCCAGAACGGCGAGGCTCTGAGTAAATGGGATAACGGCAGTAAAGAAGGCAGCGAGCAGGAAGCCGATGACAAGGGTAGCGCGCGTACCGAAGCGGGGAGCGAGATAGCGTCCGCTCCAGAGCGAGACAAGAGCGTGCGGAACCATAAACGCAATGACGATGCCGGTAAGCTGCGCTTCGCTGGCGCCCAGTTCGACCGCTTGCAGCGGTGTAAAGCCGAACATCGTAATGAAGAGAATGCCGTGCGCGAGCACGGAAAGGGTCGAAACGAGCCATAGCGACCGTGAACGCAGCACCTTGGCGACGATGGTTTTATCGATTGTCGCGGCGGCGGATTTGGCCGGTTTTGACGACTGCGCTTGCGGTTCGTAGACGAAGAGTGCGACCAGTGTACCGACCGCGGCAACGCCAACTCCGGAAAGAAAAGCGGTATCCCAGCCGCCAGAGTAGGCGAGCCATCCGCTAAGGCTCATCCCGGTGAGCTGACCGAATACGGTCAGGAAGCTAAGCGTACCCATCGCCTGATGGGTCTGGTTGGACGGATAATAGGAAGCATACAGCACGGTAAAAGGAACCCAAGCCGCTGCACATACGCCCGCCATTAACCGTCCGGCTAAAGGTCCGCCCCATGTCCCCGGCAGCAGAAAAAAGAGGCAGCTAACGAGCCCCGCCAGCATTCCGATAATCAGAAACGGTTTGCGGCGAGTCATCGCGTCCGAGTAAATGCCGAGAGGAAACCGGATAATGATCTGCGTAATGCCGTAGCTGCCAAGAATAAAGCCGATCCAGCCCAACGATAATCCCCGTTCATGGAGATAAGGACTTAGGATCGGCACGTATATATACAGAGTCGTCCAATACAGAATCGTCGCGACCGCGAAGATGAGGTGCTTGCTTCGGACGGACGGTTCGTCTTGTCGCTGCTGTAACTGTTGCGTCAATTCGGATCTCGGGTGCATCGTTGCGGAAGTCCTCCTGAAGGGGTTATTTTTACGAAGTGCGTGTTATTTGGACCCTTTCTTAATGTAACGGATTCTTAGTGGGATGGGAAGAGTGTAACGCATAGGAAGGTAACGCATCGAGAGAATGGGGCAATCAATAGGATAGGCCTTTTTTTTATTTTCACCTATGTTTAGGGTTATTTGGTAAAATAAGATGACGGCAATTAACGGAAGTTATTTATCATTTTTAGGAGTGTGCCTATGGAAATAGCGTTCGAAGTAATCGAGAGTATGCTGGTTAAATTTAAGTCGGAAAGGAAATGGACTCTTCAAGCGATTGAGCAGCTGACGGATGAGGATATAATGTGGTCTCCAAACGCGGATAGCAATAGCATAGCGAATTTGGTTGCTCATATTCACGGGTGCGTTCATTCAAGAATCGAAACTATTTTTCGGGATATCCCGGATACCAGGGACAGGGATCGGGAATTTGAACGCGGGCTGAAAATGTCCAACGAGCAGGCTTACGGCATGACCAAGGAAGCATTCGATATCATAATTCAATATCTTGAACATCTGAGAGCGAAGCCGGATTTGTTGTTATCTCAGCCTTTTATCGAGCGGCCGCCCCTAACACATAGTCAAGTAAATAATGAGACAACGGTTCTGGATCTGATGATAGCGATGGTTAGAGAGATTCATTACCATACCGGACAAATTATATATGCAGCGAAAATAAGAAAAGGGCAGCTTACGTGGCGATACGATTAAAATCAGTGTACTGGGTTATTCCCATCTAAAGAAAAGAAGGAGATTATAAACTTAATGATCTTTGGATAGATGAATACCAGGATGTAGAAGAGATCAAGGAGGCAAGAAGGTGCCTGTTCAAATTGAATATAGAGATTCGTTTTCGGTTATCGGGAAGCTGGGTGAAGGTCTTGCTGCTGAAGGTGGTAAGTGGATTCCTGTTCTTTGGGAGAAGGCCAATCATAACTTTGATGAGATTCGTGATTTAGCGAAGAAGGACAATGAAGGAAATCTAGTTGGACTATGGGGAGCGATGAGCGATATTTCGGAAAGTTTTGAGCGATGGACGGATCAAGGGAAATATTTGGCTGGCTGTGAAGTTGTAGATAACTGCAATGCTCCAGCGGGATGGGCGAGATGGGTAATTCCTGCTTACAAGTATGCAATCATTCAATGCAATCTGGACACATATGACGAGAAATTTAGATACATGATTACGGAGTATCTCCCAAGCAATAATTATTCAATCGTCGGAGCGGTTCATGAATTTTATAAGCCGGGTGAAACTGACGAGGGGTTGTGGTTGTATTTTCCAATAGAAAGAGCTTAATGTACTGATGATTTAAATACCGAATGCGAGAAAGCGGTGAAGCCCATGATTATTCGCAAACATGAAGAAGAATTTATTCTTATCCATCAGCATGAGCACGCAAAATTATCAGGTGACATATGCAGCAATATGAATAAGGAGCTATTTCTTAATGCGAATATTCCAGATGTAGTAACTGCCGTTTATGAACACGATAGAAGCTGGATTCGGTTGGACCCGCAATATCAAGTGAATCCGGACACTCATAGCCCTTATTCTTTTCAAGATTATCCGCTAGAAGAAAAAATCATTGCCTACACACAAGGGCTGGATGAGACGGAAGAGATCAATAAATACGCGGGGTTGTTGTGTAGCCTGCATTATGTATCGTTTTTCGACAATTGGAGTCCACCTGAAAGTAAGTCTTTTATAGAGAAGGAAAAACAAAGGCAGGTTAAGATTCTCGCGGAACTCGGCCATGTGGATCGAAACGTGATCGAGGCTCATCTAAATATTCTTCAATTCTGCGACAGATTGTCGCTTTACGTTTGTCTCAATGATCCAGGGGTGCCGAAAAACAAGGAACATGAATGGTATAGGGAAGGAATTAGCCATTCGGAAAGCATAAATCCCTCCGGCAACATGCCGATCCGAACGAGCTGGATGAGCGACTACGAAGTGCAAGTTGCGGGATTCCCGTTTACGGATGAGTTTGAGACTTGGATAAGGTATAGCAGAGTTTCAAAGGAACATGTCGATTCTGGTGTGATTCATGCGGAAAAGATTAAATGGGAAGATCAAAGGGTAATTTTTAGGCGTTAGACGCCAGTTTTTTCCCATTGTCTGTACTGGATTTAATTAAGTCCGAATAAGAATATAAGCGTTTAGGCCGCGAATAATCGCGGCTTTTTCGCTATTTAATGACAAAATGCTCAGGAAGAGAAAGGAAAATAATGACGGACATGGAATTAGAAAAGTAGGCATTTGATGAGGATTAAGCTGATGGATCAAGGTTTTGAACGGAATGGGATTATGAATACATGATCAAGCGGAAGGAAGGGGCAAGTATGAGCGAATTTAGTGAGAGCTATCATCTTTTTTCAACAGAACAGAACGATGGCGTTGAGTTGTTGAAGCGGGCCTGGCTTCGGGGGTATGTTTATCCGGCAAGCAACCATTGGGTGACTATTGCTCCGAAAGGAAAAATTTTCAAACCAAATAAACGGCTGATCAATAGTAATAAAGGCACATTAGTCCACCTAATTAATGCCGAAGATCATGGATGGTCAATTAGTGTCTACGATGGGAATAAAAGAGCTTTTCATTTTGAATGCGCCTGGGAAGAAGAGGTTGAAATAAACCAAGACGAATATAATAGAGAACGTATGGTTGAACTCATCAATCAAAATACTAATAAATTGTCGGTGGTAACACCGTTGGATATTACAAAGGTTTTTTATTTCTCGGATTTTGAGGAATTTTTTGAAAGGGATCCCGTGAATCAAATCGCAGGCTTTTTAAGGTTAGACAACTATAAGTGGGTATCTTATGAGTATGTTCAAGCAGAATATAAAGAAAATTCAAGTGAAGTGATAAACAAAGGGATAAAAATGGTTTGAGGAGGAGTAAAGCGTTGACCCCACCAAAGCATATTGTTTCGGCGGCTGCGATAGTAATAAATGAAAACAACGAAATATTACTGATCAAGGGGCCTAGAAGAGGCTGGGAAATGCCTGGCGGACAAGTAGAAGAAGGGGAATCATTAAGCGATGCAGCAATAAGAGAGACGAAAGAGGAAGCGGGAATTGACATTGAAATCATCAGATTCTGCGGTATTTTTCAAAATGTCGGAAATTCAATTTGTAACACACTCTTCTTGGGGAAGCCAATCGGCGGGGAGCTAATTCAGACACCGGAAAGCTTGGAGTCTGGATTTTTCCCGATTCAAGAGGCTCTAGAAAAAGTGGAGTGGAAAGATTTCAGGCAAAGAATAGAGTACTGTTTAAGACCTGAGATGCAACCTTTTTGCGTTGAGTTTAACGATAAGAAGAATATTTAAACAAGTCAGATGACAAAGTCCTAAAGCTCAAGCATCAAAAAATGGAGGGAACTGCTATCTTGAATGTAATATTAGTTATTTAGGAGGTTGGGTTTCCTTGAGTAAATGGTATTCGATACAATTGTTATTTAAAGCGGTAATCCATGAAGAATTAGTCAAACATGATTCAGAAACATATGAGGAACAGATATTCGTAATAATGGCCAATTCTAAAGATGAGGCTCATATAATTGCTGAAAATAAAGGTAAGGAAGAAGAGGTTAGCTATAAGAATCTATATAATGAAGAACTTACTTGGAAGTTTATTAAAGTAATTGATATTTTCGAAATTCTAGAGGAAGAACTAAAATCGGGAGTTGAAGTGTTTTCTAGATACTTGTTAGTACCGAAACCCTCAAGTACACCTGAAGTTCTAAAGCATTATTATCAAGAAGAATGATTAAATAATTAAAAAGGAGCAATTCATATCGAAACTATTATACAAGTAGTGATTGGTATAATCGTTCTTGTATATATTCTTAATCTAGCATCACTTGCAAAAATGGAATTAAAGACAGGTTACAAACTGCTGATTGCATTTGCGGAAGTGTTGATGATGCTAATAATTGCGGCGTCTTTCTTGACACTTATGTATATATTTCATTCAGAATCGCGTAGTTTGAGTGTAGTAGTAGGTCAAAGTTTTGCTCTCATTTTAAGTTTTATAGTAAATGGAATTATTATGATGACTTATAATATGATTTTTTTGAGTTCCAGAAGAAAAAGCAAAGAAGTAGTTTTTATGTCAGTTTTAGCGGTAACGATTCTTATTCATTTAATATTTTCATTTTCATTTGGATGGAAGACCGATCATAATGACGAGAAATATATAAGTTTCGTACAAGAACATGATCGGAAGCACAATTAATGTATTATAGGGAAATCACAGAACAAGAGCTGTAGCTACTTAATTTCGAAGATGAGTTCTCCCAAGAATGGGGTGTACGATGAAGAAAGAATCTCTTTTTATTTTCGCCATCTTTTTTGCTCTAATTGTTTTAACTAATACTCATCTACATTACTCTCTTGGAGATCTAATTTTTGAGTCAATTGGAATAGCGCCGTGGACTAGGGGAAATCAAAACGGATTTCATTTGCCTGTTATTCTGGGACTAATTATTCTTATTTCAGGAATCATTGGAAGCGTTAAATATTACAGCCCGAGATACCCTAAAATTCGAAGCCGAATTTATATTTGCTGTATCGCGTTTGTAATTCTTTACCCATTGGCGACTGAGAAGGCTATGTTTCTATTTAGGCATAATGCAGAAGGGATAAAGTCAATCGATTTATTGAAAAAGGATAGTCGGTGCAGCATGCAAACTACAGGCGATCAAATTATGGCTAATTGCTCTATTACGATATTTAATTATGGAAGTGCAGATCAATTAACCGTTAGACCCCTATTATTAGATTCGTCTGCGAACATCCAGTTTGAGAAGATGACCGTTTCAATAACCCCGCATGCTAAAGTCGGTTTTGGAGCCGTATTTTATGGAACTCAAAGAAATGAAACTGGTTATCAGGAAGCAGTAAATAGGTTTAAACTTGAATTGGAAGTGAATGGAACTAGCAAAATATTCGAATAGTTAAGCAGACTATATTGGCCTAAGTAAAGGAGAAGATCATGGGATCAAGAGTCATGCATTATTGCATAACATCATTGCTCGCTAAGGAGCTACAAATTGACGATGATCAGTTTCTACTGGGTGGGATAGCACCGGATGTTCATAAAAATATGAATGCACCTAAAAGTATTTCTCATTTTATAAGAGCAGATCGCGATGGAAAGTTTTTTGCTGATTACATTGGTTTCAGTGAAAAATATCTGAATCATATGAAAGATCCATTTTACTTAGGTTATTTTTACCATTTAATATCTGATGTTGTTTGGGTAGAAGAGATCTATAACAAGAAAATAAAGTGGCTGCCACAACCCGATAAAAAGGAAGCACAATTAATGTATTATAGGGATTTCTGGAGATTGAATGGCAAACTCATTGATTATTACTCATTAGAAATTATACCGTTGGCAGTTAAGTTAGTTGAGATTGAAGAAATCGATTATAGGTACCTCCCAGAATTGATGAAGAATTTGGAAGTCGATTTTGCAATGAAAGACGAAGCTAAGGAACAAGAGTTGGAGATTCTTAACTTCTCTGAAGTGATTGCCGTTCTTGAAAAAACTGTGAGGGAGTGTGTGGCAACTTCAAAGTGAATATAGGAATGGATTCCAAGTCGTGTCGGCTTCAATAGGCTTTGATGACAACATATACATTTTACTTATAGATGAAATTCCTGAAAGAATAAATGGGACTTCCGTTCAAAGCAACACAAAAAATGCTCACACCTATAAAGTGCTAACCGCAGGGGAAGACTTTGTCAGCGAATTATTACTATATAATCAGAGATTTAATTATCATTTTGTTCAGCCATTTCAAAACGACAAGTTGCTTTTAGCTGGGGCGAGAACAAGATTCTTCAATCAAGAAAAGTATGAGCTTAATGGGAAGTTATTTGATCTAGATGGGGTGTTGTTAAAAGAAATCCTATTGGTAGACGGTATTCAGAATCTTCAAGTTTCAAAGAACGGCACGATATGGACGGGGTATTTTGATGAAGGCGTATTCGGCAACTATGGTTGGGATTCTCCGATCGGCGCTGCAGGTTTGATTGCTTGGAATATCAACGGTGAACAAATTTTTAGGAATTCAAAAGCGGATATCTGCGACTGTTATGCATTAAACGTAATCTCAGATGATGATATCTGGTTCGTCTGGTTTTGTTAAATATGATAGTTATTTTTTATTTGATAAAGGATACGGTAAGCACGATTATTATTCGTTACTTAAAGCAGGATCATTTAAGGAACAATATTCTATAGAGTTTATTAACAAGGACGGGGATAAGATTGAGTCTAGTATTCGGGATTTTAGAGGCGACAAGCTGCTGCTAATCGATCATGCTCATGTTTATTTAGTTGGGCTAAAAGATATTATGAATACATTGAAAAGGGAGAATCTCTCTAAATGAGTAGAATAACAGATGATAGTTTAATAGAGGCAGACATCATTTCGCTGCAGTTAGCGATGGAATCGGGAGAATTAACATCCGAAGCTTGCGTTCGTTGGTATTTGGAGCGGATCGAACGGCTAAATCCGAAGCTGAAAGCGGTCCTGGAAGTCAATCCGGACGCGATCACGATCGCAGTGGCGCTTGACGCAGAGCGGCAGGAACGCGGAGTTCGCGGTCCGCTGCACGGCATTCCGATCTTGCTCAAGGACAATATCGATACAGGGGATCGCATGCATACGAGTGCCGGTTCGATCGCTCTTGCTGAACATTTCGCTCTGACGGATTCGGCAGTTGCTGCGCAACTAAGGGCGGCCGGCGCTGTGCTTCTCGGCAAGGCAAATATGACGGAATGGGCTAATTTCATGTCAGGTACGATGTGGGCGGGGTATTGCTCCAGGGGAGGTCTGACGCTTAACCCTTACGGTCCCGGAGAGTTGTTCGTGGGCGGCTCAAGTTCAGGCTCCGGCGTAGCGGTTGCAGCGAATCTGTGTACCGCAGCCATCGGCACAGAAACTTCGGGTTCGATCATCAGCCCAGCCTCGCAAAATAGTCTGGTCGGCCTGAAGCCGACGATTGGACTCATCAGTCGTACAGGCATCATTCCGATTACGCAAAGCCAAGATTCGGCTGGCCCGATGACGCGTACGGTTAAAGACGCCGCAATTTTGCTCGGAGCCATGACTGCTGTAGATCCGGAAGATACGGCCATGCAGGGGAATGGGCGAATAGCCTATACGGACTATACGCCCTTCTTAGACCCGGAAGGTTTGAAAGGCGCGAGGATTGGCATTCCGCGGCATTATTATAGTGGATTGGACGAAGCCCGTGCGGAGATTCTCGAGCGGGCAATCACTCTCTGCGAGGAACGCGGAGCGATCATTGTCGATCCGGTATCTTTGCCTTGCGAGAGTGCAGAGTGGGACTGGGACGTGATGCAGTACGAATTCAAAAAGGGTCTGAACGATTATCTTGCCAAAGCAGGGCCCGGCGCTTCGGTCCGGACGTTAGATGAACTCATTGCCTATAACGAAGCGAATCGTGACGTCGCGCTGAAATACGGGCAAGACACGCTGATCTGGTCGAATGAAACAAGCGGCACATTAACTGAACCGGCGTACGTCGAGAGTTTGCGTCTTAACCGTGAAATGTCCCGGGAGCAAGGCATTGATCACGCAATTGGCGAATATCGACTTGACGCGTTGCTGTTCCTGGGCAATGAGGATGGGCTCGATCTATCCGCGCGAGCTGGGTATCCTGTCATAACCGTACCAGGCGGGTATGCGGAGACAGGCATCATCGCAGAAGGCGGCTATACGACGAAAGGGCCGCAGGGGATCACCTTCGTCGGGACCGCCTACAGCGAGCCAACTCTTTTCCGACTTGCCTACGCCTATGAACAAGCGAGTAAGTACCGTTTTGCTCCTCTCGATCCGGTCTGAAAATTTACGTTATAGGAGGGGAGGGCTTGATAGGTCCGATTTTTCTTAGGGAAGGCTTAGTTGCCAAATTCAAAGATCATATTTCAAGCGTTCCTTATTGTATAGTAATTCACAATGCCAAACGGTACTCCGTTAGTGTAGAAAAAAAACTAGCAACAGAAGAGGTATCTTCAATCGTTAATCATTTTCTGAGTACAAGGTATCCTATTGTTTGTTCGGCAGGGAGCAAAAGCTCAATTCCTTTTTGGGACTATCATATTGCATTAACAGGTGGAAATAATGACGAGGACACCGTGAATACGGCAACTTTAGATGATATTTGGAGTGAGTACGATAACCCCAAACCAAAGGAACTAATGAAATGACTTATACCTTGTACCATTATTATGAAGCAGAACAGGGGCCATTTCGAAACCTCTCTAGTTTGTCGATTGAGGAAGCTAGCAAGGTATCTGAACAAATAAGACTTGAAGGTAGGTCTTTTGCAAGCCAACGATCAGAAGAATATATGACGATTAGAAGAGGATTGGAGGAAATCGCCCGAAATCAGTTTATTAATAAAGGCGGTAAGCCGAAAAATCGATTCCCTCATTATATGACTTTAGGGGAATGCAGATGGTTAGAGTCATGGTATAAGAACCCGAAAATGATTGCTATCGACTGGAATGAGTTTTTAGAAGACTCAATTAGTTTCACGTACGGTGATCTGTTTCCGACTATGAGATATCCAGATAATAAACCTTATCGGAGGAAGATCTTCACCAAAGCGGAAATCGTTACGTTAATAGCAGAATGGGGTTTGCCGCAGGAGTGGAACAAGGATGGAGAAAAAGGGCCGGAAAGGTATATTGAAGTTCAGATCTGGGACGAAGAAACAATTAATAGATTTTGGTGAGCCAGTGCAAATCTAGATTAAAGGAGCTTTGTTTTTGTGCCAACTAAATCACCAGATCAAATATTATACGAGATTGCCGAGGAACTTAAACTTAATTATGGGCTAATCGTCAGAAATGCTGAAGCTAATGACTTTGGATTCGCAAATCTGAAATGGAAGATTGATACGGATGCAGGTATATTCTTTGTAAAGCAATATAATTCAGAGAGATATACAGATGAATTATTAAGTCATGTCGAAGTGGCTCTAGGTCTACAAGACAGATTAAACAAGGAAGCAGGCATTCCTTGCCCAACGATACTCCCCCATAAAGGTTCGTATATTCAACGAACATCGTCCGGCGAACGATTCATGTTAACCGAATTTTGTCATGGCCATATGGTCGGCCCTGGTGAAGTGAATAAAGATCAGATGTATCATTTGGGCCAAGTGACTGGAAGGATGCACAGGTGGTTAAATGAGCATGCTCCACCGTCCTTGCATTTGCATTGGGTACCTGCTTCAAAGGAAAAGATGTTAACGCAATGGTTGACGAATTGGCATCAAGCGCATAGTGCTGGATCAGATAAATATATTGCAGCTCTTGAGCTTCAAAGAAAAATTGCGGAAAAAATAGATCTGGAAATGTTTCAATCTTGTGAGGAGGGCTGGGTTCACTGGGATCTCTTCGTAGACAATATCTTGTTTCGTTCCAATCATGTTTCTGCAATTTTAGATTTTGACCGAATGCATTTTATCTATCCTGAATTCGACATATCGCGAGCGATATTGTCAGGGACCATCTTGAATAATAAGATCAATTTGGAGTCTGCAAAGGCATTTGTTGATGGTTACCGTGAAAATGCTCCGCTACCTGTATCAAAGCTAGTTCGGTCAATCAAGTTAACTTGGTGGAAAGAATCGGCTTGGTTAAATATTAAATCTGAAGAGTTCAGAACTTTAAGGAGATTTGCGGAGGAGTTAATGTGGGTAGGTAACCATTGGTCGATACTTGAGGACATATTCAATGATTGATTTGAGAAAAATGGGTATAGCCATAACGTTATTGCATATACAAAACGCTCTGAAAGTTAATTAGCGGGTGGTCCGCTTCATCGTTTGGTGGAGATTCTCTATAAATAAAATTTAACGAATTCGGTGATACCTAATGCCACCTAAATCGGCACTTATCGAAAATGAAATTACGATTAAGTCTGTGCGCTGCTACTATAGATGGGTTTTCTCACATGGCGATTATTGTTGTTTTATTAAAGAATATGATGATAAAGATAATTTTAAACCGTATTTTGAAGATATACTCCACTTCGGACAGCAAAATTCAGATCTTAAAAAAATTTATTATTTTCTTAAAGTATTCAATAAAGATAAGGCAGAACTAATTAGGATACTAGCATCAAACATATATGGTCAAAACAATTGGTCAAATAATGATAGAAGACGAAATGGATTTAGTTTTATAAATTTGAAAAGACTTATGCAAGAAAGAGAAAAGTCGTAAATAACGCAGGGTTATATTATGAATGACTACAAACCCGGAGGAGGCTCAATGAACGATAATGTTCACGAATCATTCGGAAGACTGGCGCTGTCACTCCCTGCAATGATTGACGAGTTTTCAGAAACTTCTGTAATTCACTATGAGGAATTAGAGGGTACACTATGAGTAAGATTCAATTTTCAAGGACAATCTCAGGCTGAGGAGAACGTGGAAGAATCAAGTCACAATATAAGGAAGAGGAAAGTGCATGAGCGATATCACAACTATTTTTCTCACAAGACACGGTCAAACGGAGTGGAATATTCTAAAAAAATTTCAAGGTCATAATGACTCTGCTCTCACAGAACTGGGGATTAAACAAGCAAAGTGGCTGGGAGAAGCTCTTAGGGATGAAAAGATAGATTTGATTTATTCGAGTTCCAGCCTTCGGACTCTTAGAACAGCCGAATTATTAGCCGAAGGAAGAGACATTCCCATTGAAGCCTGTGATGAGTTGATGGAGCTCAATCTAGGGGTCTGGGAAGGTTTAAACCAAGAGGAAGCAAAGAATTCAGATCCTCTTCAGTTTTCTAATTTCTGGAATGATCCGAATAGCTTTAAAGTTCAAAAAAGCGAAACGTTCCAAGAGGTCTCAACGCGCGCAGTAAATAAATTACAACAAATTATAACCGAAAATTCAGGTAAGTCGATTTTGCTTGTCACTCACACAGTTGTCGTAAAGCTGATCATGGCTTATTTTGAAAAACGCGAGTTAAAAGATCTGTGGAACCCGCCGTATATTCATCCTACCTGTTTATGCAAGATTGAAATTAGCCAAGATCGGCACTCAATTATTCTGCACGGGGATATTACACACTATAAGGAAGAGGCGGTTGAGAGTTGAAAGCGGAAGTCCAAGAGCATTAAGATGAATGTGGATCGAATCTATAGATAAAAGTTTGTTATCTTCCTGATCGGTTTAATTGTTTTCACCTTATTTGGGTATTGTTGTAACATTCGATTGAGGTGATTAAGAATGAGAGCCGACTTTGGTAAAGTGGCGTCCGAATATGCAAAATATCGTGATCGTCTGCCTGCAATCCTATTTGAACAATTAGCTAACAAAGGATTCCGCTTCAAAGATCAGGACGTGATTGACCTTGGCTCGGGCAGTGGCATTTTCAGTAGAGATTTGAATAAGCACGGTGCCCGCGTCATCGGTATCGAGCCTTCAGATGAATTAATTAAAGAAGCAGTGAGGATTGATCAATCCTTAGGAATAAATAATATTAGCTATGTTCGAGCTCAAGCTGAAGATTTTACACTTTCGAGAACATATCCGATGTTCACAGCGGTTAGAGCGTGGCATTGGTTTCAGCGCATCAATGTTATTGAGAATATAAAAAGGTATTTGGAACCGCATGGGCATCTAATAGTCATTAACTCTGTTTTCAAACCGGATTCCGATATTGCTCAAAAAACATTTGAAGTGTTAATCAACAACGGCATCGAACTTAAGCCAGCTGGCTCCAACGCGGAGACTAAAGAGAGAAGAAACGGGTTTCCGGTGAACTGGTTTGATGAGTGGCAGAACCATTCATTCCATGTAGTAGGCGAATGGCAGCAAGATTACGAAGGCAAGTATTCTCACGAGGAATGGTGCGGGAAAATGAGATCCGTATCATGGTTAACAAACATAGATGAGAGCAAACGAATGAAGGTAACCAGAGAATTATTAAATAAATTATGTGATGACCATGAAATACTGAATGTTCCTCATCAATTTTCAATCGTGATTCTAAAATATGCTCTGCAGGACAAAACGGAGAGATAAATATGTCATTGAAGATTTCCAATAATATAAATGTAATAAACAAGGATTACGTCAGAAATAAGATGATAGAGTTTAATTTAATGCACTTCCCTGACGAGCTTAAAGGTCGATATTAAGAGTTAAATTTGCATTTAGTGAATGAGGATGGAGAAATATTGGGCGGTATCGTAGGGGAGTTTTGTTGGAATTGGCTGGAGGTTCAATATTTATTTGTTGATCCGGCGCATCGGAAATCAGGAAATGGAAAATCGCTTCTCAGGGAAGCCGAGAAAATGGCTCGAGATAAAAAGTGCGATTTTATTAAGCTGGATACATTAAGTTTTCAAGCATTGGATTTTTATCTTAAAGAAGGTTTTCAGATCTATGGAACAATTGAGAATGCCGGAGGGTATACTCATTATTATTTAAAGAAAGATTTATTGAAGTGAATGAACACTAAACAATTTTATGAGTGTTCGTCTGCCTTGGAGGGATTTCCTTTGAATTCAAAAATAATGAATGGAATAATTGGGCTTTGTATCGGTGATGCACTCGGCGTGCCCGTAGAATTCAGGTCGCGCGGAGCTCTGTCAGGACAACCGGTCTTAGACATGATCGGCTATGGAACGTACAACCAACCTCCTGGTACTTGGTCTGATGATAGTTCATTAACTTTTTGTTTAATGGACAGTATAGCCGAATGTAAGCGAATTGATTTGTTTGATATTGCCGACAAATTCAAAAAGTGGTTATGGGAAGGATATTGGACGCCGTATGGAGAGGTATTTGATGTCGGTATCGCCACAAAGCAAGCGATTGATAGGCTGAATCACGAGTTGATTAGGCCGGACTTCGCCGGTGGCCAAGATGAATACAGCAATGGAAATGGATCGTTAATGAGAATTCTGCCTCTAGCCTTTCTGCTGCGAAAAAGAAATGTTGAAGAACGTGTTTCGGCGATCACGCAGGTTTCGTCCATTACACATCGTCATATTATCTCGATCATTGCATGTGTTATTTATACAGAGGTTGCCATCAACTTAATCGACGGGCTGGATTTGAAAACCAGCATAAACGAGATGAAGCTAGTTGTTAATAGACATTTTTCCGGCCATAGTGAGATTGTTCAATTCGAAAGAATACTTAATGAAGACCTATCGGACATTAAAGTGAATGATATTCATTCCACAGGATATGTTGTGCACACTTTGGAAGCGAGCTTGTGGAGCTTACTGACGTCGGTCAGCTATAAAGAGGCGGTATTAAAGTCCATAAATTTAGGAGAAGATACCGATACAACAGGGGCCGTTACAGGGGGATTGGCGGGTCTGATTTATGGAATAGAGAGTATCCCTGATGAGTGGGTACAGCAGATTGCGCGAATCGATGAAATAGTTGAATTGTGCAGAAGATTTGAAAACAGTATTAACATTTAAATTTGAGAAAAATTTAGTATTCAGACAACCATCTTTATCTTATAGTTGAACTATTAAATTACGGAGGGATGAAAGTGCTAGATGCTTTTACAAAAAAGAGAATAGAAAAAGTACTGCAAAATTATATAGATAAAAAAATCCCGAAACATCTCAAAAATGAAGTTCAGATTCATTATAAATTTAGGGGCAAAACCGTCACGTTAAGCCAGGAGAGACCAGGTTATATGGGGAGGCGATTTGTATACCCAATTGCTCAACTCAGAAATGAAGAAGCATTGTGGAAGGTGTATTGGCAAGATAGTAAAAATAGATGGCATTTTGTCGATGATATTGAGCCGGATACGGACTTCGAAAAGCAATTAAAGGAAATTGATGAAAATGATATTTTTTGGGCCTAGGCGAGGATGGCAATGGCTTCTCATCACATGAAACGGGTCAGTACATAGGAAGCTCAGGAGCGGCAGTACCATAGCAGCCTATAAGGTTTGTCTAATCGTATGATTCAGATGAGTATCTATTATTCGTCTAATTATACGATTTTTCGTTTATAAGGAGAGCGCATTTTGAAAACATGGGTTATAATACCAAATAAAAGCTTGTGAACTAACGGCCATTAAGAGATTTTTGCAAAGCGAGGAACAGCTAGATGGTTAAAAATTTATTGATAGAAACGAAACGATTGATTATTCGCCCCTATAATGCGAATGATTTAGAACCTTCGTATCGGTTAATGCAGGACAAAGAGCTTTATCATTTTCTTGAATTCGATGATTCGATGTTCTTTCCTATGAGGAATATCAAGGCCTTTTTCAATGGCTGATGGAGAGTTACGAGGTAAGCTATGAAGGCGAATTTAAGTATTCATTTGCGATTATTTTGAAGGAAACGAATCAGGTTATCGGCTGGTGCGGGATTGGCACCGTTGATCTTAGTAAACCAGACAAGGAAGTGTATTACCTGATTGGACGGGATCATTGGGGTAAAGGGTATGCCTTCGAGGCCATGAAATCGTTTATCGCCTCGAAGAGGATCATTGAAAAACTAGGTTTTCGCTTCGAACATATTCTAAAGGATTTACCTCAAGAATTCAGTCATTGTAATGGCGAATGGTTTTACTCCATAGCAAGATAGGAGATGTCCATTGTTCGGCAGGAGATCTGCTTGCCAAATGGTAAAAAAATCAGTACCTTTATCCGGTCTAACCCGCAGGATTTTGTAACGATTGTAGAATGAGGTGTTCTGTGGGGAGGACCTGTTGAAGCAGGGGGTTTTTGATTTTGACGGGAAGTTTGGAGGCTAAATCAATGGAGAATATTTATTTGTCGAGACCTTCAATAAATTTGAAGGATGAATATTTGGATTTCTATCAAGAATGGATAGATAGCGGGGAAGATATAGTTCCATGGGTCGTGAGCAGAGACCCTTCAGATTTTGAGCAGATGATCAGATGGCTTGAAGATCATGAGAACGGAGTGAATCTGCAGGAGGGCTGGGTTCCCGATTCAACCTTCTGGTTGGTTGCTGACGATCACAGGATCGTAGGAGCAGTAAATATTAGGCATAAATTGACTAAATTTTTAATGGATAGGGGCGGACATATCGGTTACGGAATACGACCGTCTGAACGAAGAAAAGGCTACGCGACGCAGTTGCTAAAATTAGCGTTAGTAGAAGCTAAGAAGTTAGGAATAGATCAAGCATTAGTGGTTTGTGATAAGGGGAATATAGCATCCGAAAGAACGATTATCCGAAATGGCGGTATTTCCGACGTTGATTTTCTTGAAGAAGACGGCAATGTAATTAAGCGATACTGGATTAGAACTTAAGAACAATATAGTTGAAATAGGGAGCCATATGCGGATGTCCATCACAATTAGATTTGGAGATATTAACGATTTGAAAGATGTAAGCAATGGGGATCAACATGTGCCACCTCACCTTTTATTGTGGAAATTACAAAATCAAGAAATCATTATAGCCAAGAATAAGGCTGACTTAGTTGGATATCTCAGGCTAGAGTATTTGTGGTCTAAGTATCCATATCTTGGGCTTATCATTGTTCATCCTGATTATAGGGGCAACGGCCTGGGAAAAGGGCTTCTAGAGTTTGCTCAAGCGCACTTAAGGAAAAAAGGGATGAAGAAAATATACAGCTCTTCTCAAGCAAATGAGTCTGATCCTCAAAAGTGGCATAGGAAAATGGGGTTTCAGGAATGCGGAATCATAAATGGAATCAATGACGGGGATATTGGAGAGTTGTTTTTTGCTAAAGAAATTTAAGGGCATACCCAATTTAAAGCTCCGATATTAAAGCGTAGATAGAATGGCATTCATTGAACTGAATGAAGTCATAGATAAACTGAAACAAAAGTGGTGACTTGGCCGTAGTGGAAACAATACTGTATTTTGTCAGACATGCAGAGTCTGTTTACGAAGAAGGTAGAGAAAGAACTAGAGGTTTATCTGAACAAGGAATGAAGGATGCACGGAAGGTTAGTGATATTTTAAGGTCCCAAAACATCGACATATTTGTCTCAAGTCCATATGAGAGAGCGATAGAGACGATTCGTTTATTGGCGGAAGAACAATGTAGAGAGATACATTTAGAGGAGGATTTGCGGGAAAGAACAATCGGCGACTTTGCTCCAGCATCATTTTGGGAGGCAAAACGTGTTGTATACGAAGACTTTAACGAATCTTATCCAGGCGGAGAGTCAAGTGAGGCTGCACAGAAGAGAGCGATGGAGGTCATAACAAGGCATATTGAAATCTCTAGAGGCAAGAAAATTGCAATTGGAACACACGGCGACATTATGACACTGATGTTGAATTACTTTGATCAACGATACGGGTATGCTTTTTGGAAATCGATGACAATGCCTGATATTTACAAGGTGAGAGTTGAAGGGAAAAGACTCATTGAAGTAAAGAGAATGTGGATGTAGCTTGGAGGCCGTCTCATGAATAGTGAACGAATTTATATATCCATTGGGCAACTGTAGGGGATGGATATATTTGAGGGGAGAGCAAATGAATAAAAAGCTAAAAAGTTTGAGTTCACTTTTACTCTTATTATGCATTATTGCTCTGATCGTCTTATGGCAAGTTGGACTACTTGGATTATGGAAAGACGGAATCGCATATATTGCAAATAATACAGAAAAGTATAGTGATAGAGAGGGTCACAAAATACAAGGTCGTCACTCTTTATCTATTGATCTTTCAGATTTGAATAGCAATAGGGGCAAAGAGCTTTATAATGACGGTACTCATAAAATTGTAGTTGCTTCCGTTGAGAAAACAATAAATGACAGTATAACGATTAGTTTCAGATCGATGGGGCATTATTCCCTCAATGGGGCAACGCTAATTTCTGGAGTGCGACATTATACAGTGAATAACATTTCATTTGCCAGTGAAATGTCTGCGGTAATGACTGCAGAGGACGATTCTACAAATTACTCGGTATCGGGAACTGGAATGAGCGGATTGAACTATAGAGATGGAGATGATTTCTCTTTCTCCATCTATCCTTTAAAAACTTCAGATGGAGCGGGAAAACTACAAATTACATTAACGAATCTGTATTTGAACGCTTGGAATAAGAAATGAAGGATGGGTAAGGAAAGGCCGGAATAGAAGGAATCAATTTTGGAGGTTGACCGGTGTACCACATTAGAGTAAGGGCATGTGCGCTAATTATAGAGAAGAACTCGATTCTGTTAGTGGAATTTGATGATGAAAATGGACTTCATTTTAATTTGCCTGCCGGGGGAGCCGAACCGGGAGAGTCGATTATTGAAGCGGTAAAACGCGAAGCACGAGAAGAGGCCAATGTCGAAGTAGAGGTTGGGCCTTTGGCTTTTGCTTATGAATATGCTCCGCATTTTAATTCTTATATTTACGGAAAAGGACATAGCTTAAGTTTAATGTTTGAATGTCGAATTACGAGCGGTCGCCCTTCATTGCCCGAGAAACCGGACCTCAATCAAACAAATGTAAAATGGATTGAACTAGAGAAATTAGAAGAGATCGTACTCTATCCGAACATTAAGGATGAAATAAAGGAATACGCGAAAAACAAGAGAAATATCGAGCTAATTGAGGAATGCAGATTAAAGAAATACGGATCGTGAATACGGAAATCGGCGCAAAGAGATGTAATATGGGGAGTGACTGGATTGAAGTTCGTCTTAGTGTTTGGCCCTCAGGCTGTTGGGAAAATGACGATCGGTCACGAGTTGACGAAAATAACGGAGTTAAAGCTGTTCCATAATCACATGTCTATCGAACTATTTCATCCCTTTTTTGGTTTCGGCAGCGAGACATGGAGGTTGGCCAACCTTTTAAGGAGAGAGTTTTTTGAAGCTTTCGCTAATAGTAATCAATATGGGCTTATTTTTACTTACTCAACTTTCGCAGCATGAAATTGGCAAACAAGCCTTGATGTAGCTGGGCAGACTGGCAATCCATTGCTGAAGTTGACGCTGAATCAAAACTGAAAGCCTCTTTCCTGCTTTCGTGGCGATTTCGCTGACAAGATCGAGCAGTTGTTGTAAGGCGACTGTCCAATCCAGTGTGCCGACTTCGTCGCACAGCACATAAAACAAACCGCCGAACGTACGTGCATCAGTGCTTTGCCGATGCTGCCAGGCTAGTAGAAGGTAGCGTGAGAAGACAATTGTCGTATGGCTGATCAGCAAATCATAAGAGCGGCCTTGAAACTCCTTTTGCAAACGAAGCAGCGACTTGGTGCATTTGAAGAAAACCTCAATGTCCCAGCGAATGGCGTAAATTCGGATGACGTCCTCTACACAGAGCGTCAAATCGGTCGTCAAAACGGCGAGCCAATCATTTTTCTTCGAGCGGTTGCGAACAAACACCACATGCACCGGCGTACCGCAAGCCAGCTCCGTTCGGATCGAGCGGAGAATACTGCGCTTCTGGCTCGCTACAGGTGCGGCTGCTAAGTAAAGCTCTTTAAGCGACAGCTTCTGGCCTTGCACAAGGAATCGTTTATTGTCGTTCTTGACCATGCCGATCACATCGAGTCCGCGGGAGACGACTTCGCGAATGAGCGGCGCGTGCGTGAACCAACTGTCCATCAAGACATAAGAGGCGGTTGCTCCGGCTGCCAAGGCGCGATCCAGCATGGACGCAACGACTTGAGGAGCCGACAGAAGTGCTTCCTTCCGGCGCTTGTAACCATGTGTTCGTTTGTCGATGGATTCGCTCATGCCGGTGATTGCCGACTTGCTAGAGCTTAGCAGCGCAAAGTCCATGGGTAAGAACGTATGACCATCCGACCACCCCATCGTCAGCATGCGGAAACCTTTGTAATACGCACCCGTGGCATGATCTTTGAACCTGGCGAGCAACTCAACGGCTTTACTGCGATTGCGTTCGAACATCGAATCGTCGACGATGAAGACGACATCCCGATCCGCAGACGTCAGCGCATCCACTTTCTTCACGGTAGCCACGCTAAGCGAAGTCAGAAATCGGCGCCATGCAAAGCCGGCATGATTGAGAAAGCGATAAACCGCATCTTTGCCAGGCATGGAATCGTCCTTGCGGCTCTCAAGCAGGCGAAACCAGTTTTTCTGATGGAACAACAAAACGAAAACAAGTTGGAATAGTCGGGCACAGCTAAAGCCAAAGCGTTTACGAAATCCAGCTTGTTGCAGATGCTGCATGACTTTCAGTTCTTGGAACGCTGGTTTTAGTTCGTTAGGCAGTTGATTCAATTCGGATGGTTGGGCTATCATTAGGGTAGACACCTCTTCGGTTGAAGTGATTGCTCGACACTCTCACTTTAGCAAACGAAGCGGTGTTTTTCTATTTACAAGCCCAATACCTGATCACCTTGAAAGACTACAACGACATGCTCTCAAGATGATTTGTGCTCTGCGAAAGTTGAGTTAGAAATAAAAGCATGTGTAAAATTGCTGAACGTTCTCGTTCGGTCCAATATCGTATTGTCCAGATCGAACAGAACGGCTTTAATCGAACTCATGGCTTGCCCCTCTCTGCAAGACATCCGTTGTAACGAGCTTGCTCTAGGTCGTATTTTTTCTCATAAACAAAGCAATCTCTTCGCTGCCTGTTCCCCGATTCGCGTACAGCGAAAGGTCGATTCCTTCTATGGTAAAACCGCATTGCCGATAAAATCGGATCGCCGCGCTGTTCGTATTCTGCGTTTCCAACGTTACGGCCCTGAAACCGCGCCGGCGAGCCAATTCGACGACTTCGCCAAGCAGTTGCCGGCCGAACCCCCGCCGCCTGTAGCCCTCATGCACTTGAAAATGCCAGATCATCAATGTGTTGTTCCATGTCTGCGGTTCCGTTATGGCCAGCGCAGCCAATCGACCGTCTGCGTACAGCCCGAGGGAGTGGCCAAACTTAACCATTTTCCTGTAGTTCTCGATATCTTCGTCATTATTTAACTCTTGCTTGATAAAGGGGGCTTTTAACTGAACCAAACTCAAGCGAAGATGAAAGGCATCCTCCGTCTCTTCAGTTATCGCTTCGTATTTCTGCATCGATGTGTATCCGAATACGCCAAGCTCATGAAACTCTTCTCCAGACAAAGCTGTGAGCCGCTTAATTTCCATTAGCCATTCCTCTCTATGTGGTCAATCTAATGATTACGCCCGCCACATCCAGAACGAGCTGAGGTCTGTCAGTCATCTGTCTATCCTCCGGGTTAAATGTCCAGACAGTTAAGGATTTGTCCCGACTCATATCTTGTATCGATAATGGAGAGGAGACGTTCCCCCACTTCATCCGTTGTCTTTAATTGCCCCTCCCGATAGGCTTCCTGGAAAAAAGCCGCCATCTGAAAGAAACGCTCATCCTGCCCTCTGGCCGCGGTCTGCATATCCGTGTCAACCATGCCCGGCGCTCATTCCGGGAATGGGCGACGTTCCCGATCCCGAAGAGATATTGATTATTTTACGTCTTGCGGTAAAACTTTCAGTGAGCTTAAGAAATCGGGATGAGAGGACCATAGGCGCTAGCAAACTCGTTTGCAAGCTGCGATTCAATTCCTTGGCGCTGCAACGCTTGGCGTGCTTCAGCGGCTCAAGTACTGCAGCGTTGTTAATTAGACAAACCATATTTGTATCGGACGTATCGATACGGCCGACAAAGTGGTCAAGCAACGGCTCAAGCTCATCCACTTCGCTCAGATCGAACCGCTTATGAAGATAACGTTCGTATCGTTCCAGCTCGCCGACCGGCCCTCTAGAGATTCCATATACGTAGTCGCCTCTTTCCAAGAGCAGTTCTGCCAATCGACGGCCAATTCCTCTGGATGTCCCCGTAATGATAAAGTGTCCTTGACCCATCCCGTCGCACTCTCCTGTTTTACAGATCATCCTTACATTTTCTCGCTTAAAGACATTCCAGCAATTCGCGCATTTCCCTAATCACGTACTTCGGACTGTGCGAATCCACGAGCTCTTTCTTCCCCCTGTTGTAGAAGCAGAAGTCGATGCCGGCATTACGGGCTCCTTCATAATCGTCGGTTAACGAATCGCCAACAAAGAGAACGTCACGCGGAGCGAGACGCAGCTCCTCCAGGGCGTATTCGAAAATCTCTTTCCGCGGCTTGCGGATGCCCACTTCGTCCGATACGACGACCGAATGGAATAGGTTGAAAATTTCCCCCGCGGCGAGCCTGAGTCTCTGGGCTTCGCCGATTCCGTTGGAGATGATGCCCAGCTTATAGCGAGCTCTCGCAAAATCGAGTACGTCTCTCGCGCCGTTTTCGAAATAACAAGTGTTGCAAAAATAGTCCCAGTAGGACGCCGTAAGCCGTTCGTGCTGGGACGCGTCAGCTTCGAGCGAGTCGCGGAAGGAACTGATTAACACGTCTTGAATCGATCTGTGAGGGCCGCGATTGTTGACGAAATCCATCCAGTGCCGGAGGTTATGCTGTGAGAAAATGGTCCAGAACGCTTCCCATTGCTCCTCTTCATCCACAAACAGGCGATGATCGGCAAGCGTTCGCTTCATGGCGTCCAGTTCGCTGAACGAATAATCCAGCAGCGTATTGTCCAAGTCGAAAATGATCGCTTTGTACATACTCTCCCCTCCCGTCAATAGACAAGACCCCGCCATAGATAGCTCCTATCTTAGGCAGGGTCATGTTCGTTTGAGTTATCTTCCAGAATTATACACGAAATCGACGCGAATGTCTTGGTATAGATTCAGCGGAGAGGTCGAGCAGGAGTAGCACCGCCGCTGCCCGACATCCAGCAGCGTCAGGCGCTGGCCGTGTTTTGCCCCAGTGTCAATGCCTAATCGTCCGGCATCGCACCAGATTCGCCCGATTTCTGCGCCGAGCTTGTA
The DNA here is from genome assembly GCF_017671885.1 of Cohnella sp. LGH. Classification (NCBI taxonomy): domain Bacteria; kingdom Bacillati; phylum Bacillota; class Bacilli; order Caryophanales; family Paenibacillaceae; genus Cohnella; species Cohnella sp. LGH. The sequence goes on along the minus strand of NZ_CP072117.1, from coordinate 3,761,881 downwards.
GGTGGGCGTGTGACCGAAAATAACGGTGTACGGAACGTCAACGGTTTCCCTCCAGAACGGCTCGCGGATCTCCGTCAGATCTCGCAGCGATTGCTGGTCGAGCGGAATTCCCGGACGGATGCCGGCGTGTACAAACAGATAATCGTCCGCGATCCAATAAGAGGGAAGAGACTTCAACCATTCCAGCAGCGGCGCAAGCTGCGCGGGAGCTGTATCCACCCCCGCCACCATCAGGTCGGTGTTGCCGGGGAGCGCTACGGCTCCTTGATCGGACAGTTTCTTAATCGTTCTCAAGGTGTCCCAGGATTCCGGCTCTTCGTTCACGTAATCTCCTAGCAGCACCAGCCGGTCCTCCCCCGCTTTATAGCCGGCCGTATCGAGCAGCAGCAACAGACCTTCTTCGTGTCCATGTATATCCGATACGGCTAACAAACGGGGACGTTGGGAAATGCTCAACGGATTAACCCCTTTCCTGCGACTTGTCGTAGATGTAAGCTGCGGATCTGGGCAGCGAGACGGTAATAGGCGTCCCCGGCGGCAACTGCCGCTCTCCAAGCAGATAGAGCTTCTGTCCGGCATCGGTATTGGCGACGATGCGCCACCGTTTGCCTTCGAAGGTGCTGTGCCGCACGGTCAGACCAAACGTCGTCCGATCGTCTCCCTGCCGCCGGCCACCTTCATAAGCTGCGGCCGTCTCGGCGGCAACGGTAATCTCCGCTTCGCCGGAACCGTGAAAGACGACGTCGTCCGGACGAAAGAGCAGCTCCGCTTCGCTGCCTTCGGCGACAGCTTCGGCTCCTACTCCCTCGATCACAATCGAGCCGCTTCTCAGACCGACGCCGCGAGCCGTTCGGACGATCGTCCCTTCGATCCGGTTGATCGCGCCAAGCAGCGAAGCGGCCCAACGACTCGCGGGCAGCGCGTAGCAATCGGCCGGAGTCCCGATCTGATCGACCGCGCCGCTGCGCATAATGAGCAGCCGGTCGGCCATGGCGAACGCTTCCTCCGGATCGTGCGTCACATGAAACACGCTTGTGCCGAGATGCCGGAACAAATAGGCCATTTCGGTGCGCATTTCAATTCTCAGCCGCATGTCGAGATTGGACAGCGGCTCGTCGAGCAGCAGAAGCCGGGGCTGCGTCGCCAATGCGCGCGCGATCGCGACCCGCTGCTGCTGACCGCCGGACAACTGCGGCGGAAGCCGCTTCTCCAGTCCGACAAGCTGCAGCATCTCCAGCAATTCGCCGACGCGTTTGCGGATGTCGGCGCGATCCATGCGCCGGTTCTTCAGCCCGTATGCAATGTTGTCGAACACGCTCAAATGCGGCCAAAGCGCATAATCTTGAAACACCATGTTGACTCCCCGCTTCTCCGGCGGCTGCATGCCGCGAGAGGAGGAGATCACTGCACCTTCAAGCAGGATTTCGCCGCCGTCCGGAAGGGCGAGTCCGGCTATGAGCTGCAGCAGCGTCGATTTGCCGCAGCCGGACGGTCCCAGGACACTGATGATTTCTCCTTTGCGCATATCGAGAGAGACGCCCCCCAGCGCTTGATGGGATTCGTAGCGCTTGGCAACGTCTTTAATTTCCAGAAGCGGTCGTTCGCGAGAAGCTCCGTTCATGTGCGGGCCACCTTTCGCCGCAGGAGCATCTCCAGCAGCAGAATAATCAGAATAACAGTTCCTCCGCCCAGCATTGTGGCTGCGGACGCATAGCCGAAGTTCAAATCCTCGAAAGCTTTGTTGATCGAAACCGGAAGCGTAAAGAAGTTCGGCGGGAACAAAATCGCATTTACCGCCAGGTCGAATACGCTTGAGCCGAAAGCGGCGAGAGCCGCCGACAGCAACGCGCCGCGAATGAGCGGAGCCAGAATGAGCCTTACGCGGTTCAGCAAGGAGCCTCCTTGCATCTGCGCCGCGTCGAGCAGCGTACCCGGCACCTTCGCCATCGCGCCCACCATAATTCTCGTAATGACGGGAACGGCGCCCGCGACGGAAGCAAGCACGAGAATAGCCGGCTTGCCGTACAGCAGCAATCCGATCGATTCGAGCCAGGCTTGATTCCAGACGAAAATGTAGCCGATGCCCAGCACGACGCCCGGAACGGCCAGCGTAACGAGCGACATCACTTCGATCCAGCGCTTAAAGCGGAAACGGGAGTAGGTGAGCACGAACGCCACCGCGACGCCCAGCGCGAGCCCCGCCAGTGCGGAGACGGAAGCGATGAGCAAGGACCGGCCCAATCCCGCTAACAGCTGGCTGTGGTCCGCAAACAGCGAGACGTAATGCGTGAACGTCAGATTGTCGAGCGTGAACCCGCCGGATTGCGTCCGGAACAGCGACATCAGCACGTTCGTGCCGATCGGAATGCCGACTACGACAAGGAGGAACAACAGGTTGCCGATCGTCAGGAGCGGCGTCATCCGGCCGGCAGGCTTCGGTTCAGACGGGATAGCGCGCGCCGACAGAAAATCGAAGCGCGAACGCCGCATGACGTAAAATTGCAGCAGCATCGCCAGCGATATGAGCAGTACCAGATAAAAGGACAACACTCCGGCCATATCGAAGCGGATCGGCGACGTGTACAGCGCGGAATAAATCGAGTAAGGAAGCGTCGGGAACCGGTAGACGGCGGCGATCGAAGCCGGCAGCCCGAAATCCCCGACCGTATCCATGAACACGAGCGCAGCGCCAGCCAGAAACGCGGGCAGCAGCAGCGGCGCCTGTACAGTGCGCCAGACCCGCCATGCGGATGCGCCGCACAGTCTGGCCGCTTCGGCAAGCTGCTCCACCTTCCACTCCATCGCGGCATGAACGCTTAAATAAGCGAGCGGAAACTTGCTGAGCGTCATAACGACGATCAGCCCCGCCGGCTGGAATACGGCAGGCGTAATCCAGCTCCAGCCCAGCAGCTTGACGGCCAAGCCGCCGCCTGCGGCAAACATGACCCACCCCTGCGCTAAAATAAACGAGGGCGTGATCAGCAGCCCCCAGACAGCCGCATCGAGCAGGCGCGCGGTCGGGAAACGCCATGTCGCTCGCGCCATAGCCAGCATGCCGCCGAGCAGCGTAGCAAGCAGCGTCGTTCCGCTTGCCAGCAGCACGGAATTTTCCAACGACTTCAGCCATAACGGACGGTTAAACAGCTCCAGCAAGAGCCGCAAGTCTCCCAGCTTCCAATCTCCGAAGAAAACCCCCGGCAGCAGCACCTGAACGATGACTGCCGCCAAGGGGAACAGGACCAGAATGCACAGGGCGAGACTTACAAACCATCCGAGGCGATTCTGATTAAGCCTCGGCTTCAGCATGGCTTACTTCACCGCTTTGTCGGCGAACCATTGCTTGATCTCGGCTTCGTGCTCGAACGCCCATGCGGCGTCTGCAGCAACCAGGTTGGCATCGGCCGCCCGATCCGCCTTCGGATTAACGCCCGGAACGGAAGGCTCGAAGTAGCTCTCATCGCCTTGATCGATCAGTTGCTGCTGAGTGGCCGGGTCGAGCAGGAAGTTGACGAACGCCTTGGCCGCGTTCGGGTTTTTCGTGTTTTTCTGAATCGCGGCGACGCGTACGGAAGCCGGAGCGCCGTCTTCCGGCCAGATGATGCCGATCGGCTCGCCGGAATTCACCAAACCGTAGGCATTGGATTCCTGCAGCGCTGCCGCTTTGATCTCCCCGGAGCTGAGCGCCGCTGCAACGTTAGGGTTTTTCGGATATACCTTCAAACCGTTGGCGAACAGAGAATCGAAGAAGGTTTTGCCGCCGTCAAGCTGCTTCTCGCTGAAGAAACGTGCGACGAACGGGAACGCGGGAGCTGCGATGGCCGGATCGGCCATGCCGACCGCGCCCTTGAATTCCGGCTTCGCAAAGTCGTCCCAAGAGTTGGGAGCCTGATCGGCCGTGTACGCATTCGTGTTATAGACGATGATTCCCGCAGCGTGAGCGCCGGTCGGATAGAACGACTTGTTAGCTGGAACGTAAGCTTGATACGTATCCTTAAGCTTGGCTGCATTGTCCGGCACCCAGTCCGTCAGCAGTTGGTTATCCTCTCCCATGCCGTAGACGGTCGGCATCGCATCCAGCCAGACGACGTCCCAGTGCGGATTGCCCTTCTCCGCTTGAATCCGGGACATGATCTCCGCTCCATTGCCCTTGACGAGGTTGATTTTGTGTCCGGTTGCCGCTTCGAACATCGGACCGATAATATCGTCGAAATCGTTCAGGTATACGGTTAACGTGCCTTCGTCTTGCGTTTCGGGAGTCGGCTCCTCGCTAGCGGGCGTTGTCTCGGCCGACGGAGACGCCGTTTCTGCCGAAGAGGACGCCGTCGGTTGAGCGCCGCTGTTCGCTGCATTGTTGCCGTTAGCCCCGCACGCCGACATCACCGTCATCGCAATGGCCAGCAGCAGTGAAATTCCCGTCAACTTCGTTTTCGTATTTTTCATAATCTCTTGTACCCTCCACCAATCTAGTGTGAAATGCTCTACTAAAAAAGTAACATCGGTTTGTACAAGAGATGTTAATTCCGCCCGCTATTTATGTTAAATAAATCTATTTATATTGATATAAATAAAGATTATATCTATAATTACTCGAAACGAAGAAGCGGAGGGAATACGATGAACGTGCAGCAGTTAAAGGTGTTCTTGTCGGTATGCGACGGCCAAACTTTGATCGAGACGGCCGAACAGCTGGGCTTGAAGCAGCCCACCGTCAGCTTCCATCTGCGAAAGCTGGAAGAGACGCTCGGACTTACGCTATGGCGCAAAAACGCGCGGGGCTTCCGGCCGACAAGCGACGCATTCGAGCTTCTGCCCTACGCCCGGCGGATTGTCGCGCTGGTGGATGAAGCCGAGGAACGAATGAGCGAGTTGAGGAACCGACAAGGCGGAAGACTTCGAATCGGGGCAAGCCACACGCCCGCGACCTATTTTATCCCCAAGTATCTGGCGCAGTTCCGCGTTCTGCATCCCGACGTGCAACTTCTGTTGACCGTCAAAAAAGCAAGATCGACGCTGGCCATGCTGCGTAATTACGAGATCGATGCGGCGATCGTATCGCTGCCCGAGAAAGTGGAGGACGCTGAAGGGCTTGTTGTCTACAGGTTGGCGGAGGACGGGCTGAGACTGTTCCTATGTCCCGAACATCCGCTGGCTTCTTTCGAGGAAATCGCGGTGGAGCAGTTGCATCGGGAAACGTTTCTGCTGCATGAGTCCGGTACGACCTCGCGGCAGCTCACCGACGAATGGGCGGAGCAGGTCGAACTAAAACTGGATTCGGCCATGGAGATGGGAGCGATCGAGACGATCAAAGAGGGGTTGAAGTGCAATATGGGCATCGGCGTGCTGCCATGGAGAAGCGCAATCCGGGAAAAGCAGTCCGGCGAATTAATCCAGCGTCCGCTTCCCCGTTATCGCAATAACCGGTTCATCTGTCTTGCGCTTCGGGACGAGGAAACGTTGTCCCCCCATTTGCGCCAGTTTTTGAGCTTCGCCAGGTCCAGCATGTCCGTTCTTGCGGAATGACGCCGGACGATGATTCGGTTTCGGCTGCGTTTGATTACGGCTTATTTCCGCGCTCTGGGCTGTTGCCGTCGGTGCTGTTCCGCTTCATTTCCTGCAATACTAGATCGAGACGATTGATAATTCTTTCGTCGTTCTCCAGCTTTTTCTTCAGTAGGACGGCATTCCTGCTCTGACCGATGAACAGCAGAATCAAGAGCAATACAGTAGCGATGAGTATAGCGTCCATGCGCAATCCCCCCTATGTGCTCAGAGATCTTTCTTGTAAAAATAATGCTTGTACCCGGTCGGGGCATTGTCGATGAAGTCACCCCTTATTTTTATTTGACAGACAAAATTTCGCTATGCGCCTCTCTCAGACAAGCCTCCCGCAGCCGAGCATCGTTTTCCGTCAACGGACTGATTCGGCTGGATTGGAAGGAAACCAGCTCGTCGCCGCGATAGTAGCAATGATGCTCATAGCATTGCGGTTCCTGCAAGGCCGCTTCCAGAAACCGGCGAATATTCGATACGACGCCGCCATTATTGGCGTCCATAATCCAGTCGATCGGCCGCCAATGCAGGATGCCTTCGTCCGTCTCAAGCGGAGTCGCGTAGTCGAAGCTTCCCTCCACTTCCGCCACGTACAGATACATTCCGCCGAAGCTGGCGTCGTCGTCATTCCAAGTGATCATCCCTTTATACTCCAGCCCGTACCCCTTTATTCCGGTCTCCTCGCGAATTTCACGAATCATCGCGTCGCGGGGCGTCTCGTTCGCCTCGAGCTTGCCGCCCACTCCGTTCCAACGTCCCATCCAAGGGGCGAAGTTCCGGTTCAGCAGCAGCAGCTCGTCGCCGCGTCTAATAAAGCAAATGTTGTATTTGATCATGTTTTGCGCTCTCTCCGACTTATGTATTTCTCATTCTCATATTGCAGGCGTAAGGCTCGAAGCCCGCCCGTAACCAGAAGCTCTTGCCGAGCCGGTTCTCCTCCAGCACATCGATCTCGATCGTCGCGACGCCCTTGAACCGCAGCTCCTTCAACAGCGCTACTCCCTGCAACCCAAGCCTCTTGCCTCGATACTCGCGACCGACAAAATACTGCCTTAAGTATACTTCTTTTATTCCCGGATGGTAGTCGTTTTCTTTGAAACGATAGAGCGCGTATCCGGCGGTTTCTTCCCCGCAGATCAGAAAATCGGCCTTCCAGTCGGCTTCGAGCCAGTTCCGCATGCGAGCTTGAAGCTGCTCACGGTCCAGCGGATTAGAGCTGCCCTCGTCTTCAATCAAACGCTTATTCATATCGGCCAATAAGCCGACATCCTTCGTAGATGCAGCTCTTAAGCGAATCTCCATTGGGCTCCTCCCCCTTAAATGCATGGAATGAAATTCAAGAGGTCCTGCCTTATCTGCCGTCTGAATTCTTCCTCGCCGCCGAACGCTTGGCAGCCCAGGTCCTGACGACGTAATACAGCACAGCCAACAAAACAAAGCTGCCCGCAAGAATCAACCAATTCGGCTCGATAATCACTCCGAATGATACTTTATGCTCGAGCTCCTCCACGCTTTCATAACGCTCCGCAATGTCCGGAACATAACTACGCGTAAGCATCAATCCCGAGAGGATCGCCCATCCGATATAACCCGCATAAACCATCAGCCCAAACAGCAGGCCTTCGATTACATATCGTATTTTCAACCCTCTTCGCCCCTGTCGTCTAACTCTCCTTACGTACGACGAAGGTAACACAATCGCTTGTCAGCAAAATGTCCCGTCCGTTTCTTTCAATTTCGAACTGCAGCGCTTTAGTCGTCGTATAGAGCGTCCCCCAGCCCGGATAGGCAGACGATAATATCTGCCGCAGCCGTTCTTCCGACAAATTCAGCTCCATATACGGCTCTAGCTTCTCCCCCGTTAATGCGTCCGTTTCTCGAATGTTCGCGCTCATGATAATGCAGTTGACGCCGCATCGGCGTGTCCCCCGCGCCATTCTGCCCAGCACCGACACAAGCATTCTCTCAGACTCTACATGTTCAAGGGAAGATACGGCGACGATATAGTCATATTCGTCTGGGGGGATCGCATAGTCGCCGATGTCGGATTGCATGGTTCTGATCTGCTCTCCGACTCCGTATTCTCGACTGTAACCTCCAGCTTGGACAGAGCCGAAACCAACAGATCGACGCATACGACTTCTCCCGAGCGGGCCTGCAGAAATTGAGCGATCGGGATACTGTTTCGCCCGACTCCGCAGCCAAGATCCAACACCCGCACATAATCGTACGCCGCAAAGCTCTCCAAGGCCTCCATCACCGTACGCACCGGCTTCGCCAGCCAAGAGCCCTTAGCAAACAGCTTTTGATTTTCGTACAGCGCCTCGTGATATTTTCTTTCTTCTTCTCTGATTTCCTGAAGTCTGCCTCCTAGATTTTCAATCACAGATCCCCCCTAAAGCTCCTTACGAAAATAGACCAAAATCAGACGGTCGTTAACCTCCTCCTCCTTGAAAATCTCGTAACCCAGCTTGCTATAAAACTGAATATTCCGCTCGCTCCTATGCCCAGTGAACAGCTCGATCGTCTTCACATCGGGAAAGGAATCCTCCACTGCTTTCATAAGCCTCTTGCCGACTCCGCGGTTCTGGACGTCCGGATGCACGATTAATTTGCCGATCGTACATTGCCCTTCTCCCGGGCGAACTCTGACCGAGCCGACAATTCTTCCAGCGAGTTCAGCTTTGAAAACGATCCATTCCTCCGCTTCGCGTTCTAATTGTTCCAAAGTTTGCGTGAGCGGCTGAATCATATAATCGTCGTAGATCTCGGCCTCGCTTTGATAGGCGGCATACTGAAGCCGGAGAATTTCCGGGAAATTCGCTTTGTTCGCACGGGTAATCGTCGGCATTCCGGACATCCTTTCACTCGGACGAGGTTCATCCCCTCGCTCTTTTTCCTATCATTATAGTTCACAACATAAATTTGGTAAAATGTTCAATACAACTTTGATATTTTACTCGTTAATTATTCTCTCACAAGATCCGAAGATTTCTGCACGATTTCTTGCTTCGCGTCGTTCACGATCAGTCGAAAAATATCCGGACGGCTGTAGTGCCCGACGACGTCGAAGTCAAAGCGGCTTTGCGCGACCTGATCGAGATCCAGCGTGGCGAACAGCAGCCCTTCCTGGCCGTAGAGCGGCTCCGCGACATATTCGCCGAGAGGTCCGACGATGGCGCTGCCTCCCCGGCTCAAAACCTCGTCGTCTTCGCGAAGGTCTTCATGCCCGGCCAAATCTGCGGGATAGGAAGATTTCGTCGCATACTGATTGCTGGACAGCACGTAGCAGCGGCCTTCGCAGGCGATATGCCGGATCGTCGCCTGCCATGAATCCCGGGCGTCGGCGGTCGGCGCAATGTAAATATCGACACCTTGAGCATAGATGGCGGCGCGGGCGAGCGGCATGTAATTTTCCCAGCAGATCAAGCCGCCGATTCTGCCGTAGGGCGTATCGATGACGGTTAACGTGCTGCCGTCCCCTTGCCCCCATAAGAGTCGTTCGGAGCCCGTCGGCACCAGCTTGCGATGTTTGCCCAGAAGGTCCCCGTCCGGTCCAAAATAAACGATCGTGTTATAGAGCGTGCCTCTGCTGAACTCCCGATCCCGCTCTACCGATCCGACGATCAAATACACCCCGAGCTCCTTGGCCAGTTCCCCCAACATCTCCGTCTCCGCTCCGGGGATGTCGATCGAGCTTGCCCAATAGCGCCGCCAATGCTGTCTTCCTTCCTCCGTACGGCTGCCGACGCGCGCGCCGAATCCCAAGCCCCGGGGATACCCGGGCAGGAATACCTCCGGAAAAACGACCAACTTCGCGCCTTGAGCCGCTGCTTGCCTCGTCATGCTCGCAATCTTGTCCATTGCGGATTGCTTGTCGAACAGTATTGGCGCAGCTTGAACAACGGCAACTTTGACGTAACGATTATCCATCTTGAGTCGTCACTCCTCATTCCGATTTAACATCCTGGATCACTATGATATCAAAAACGGACCGAAAGTTGACCCTCCAGTTCGCCATTCTTCTCCCCATCCACGTTCAACAAATCGTGACAATCTGACCTCGTTATTCTGAAAAACGGAGACTTATTTTCCGCCGAACGGTGGTATGATAAAATTTCACTAAGTCCGATTGAATAACGGGAGTCGATATAGATGTGGAAGCCGGACCGTCACAGCCAACAACCGCTATACGAACAGATCGCCGATCATCTGGAGCAGCGTATCTCCTACGGCGAATTTCCGCCCGGCAGCCTGCTGCCTTCGGAACGAAAGCTGGCCGAGCAGCTTGGAGTCAATCGCAGTACGGTCATCATGGCCTTCGCCGAGCTTAGATCGACCGGAATCATCGAAAGCCGGACAGGCAGCGGCACGCGCGTAAGCGCGACCAAATGGGGCGTTGCGCCCAAGCATACGCCGAACTGGAAGCGTTATTCGGAGGGCGGCGGCTTCCTGCCCAACCTGCCTTTTATGCGCAAAATCCGGGAAGCTCTGGCCCATAATCCCGAGCTGATCGATTTCGCCAGCGGCGAGCTGGCCGGCGATCTTGCGCCCAACGACGAAATCGCCGCGCTGATGAGCGAGCATCGCTATACGTCGTACCTCGGCTACGATAACCCGCAAGGTTATATTCCGCTTCGCCAAGCGCTCGTCTCTTATTTGGAGGCCCATCGCAATATCCGCACGACCGAGGCGTCGGTGCTCGTGACATCGGGCTCTCAGCAGTCGCTGTATCTGATTACGCAGTGTCTGCTGTCGCCGGGAGACGCCGTAGCCATCGAAGATCCGTCGTACTGCTACTCTCTGCCAATGTTTCAGTCCGCGGGCTTGCGGTTGTTCCGTCTTCCCGTCGACCGGTACGGCATCGACCCCGACGATGTGCGGGCATTGTACAAGAAGCACCGCATCAAGATGGTGTTCACGAACCCTAACTTTCAAAATCCCACGGGAACGGTGCTGGCTGCCGAGAGACGAAAGCGTCTGCTGGACGTAGCAAGCGAGCTGGCGCTGCCGATCGTGGAAGACGATCCGTTCAGCCTGACTTCGTATGATGGAGCGCCCCCGACGCCGCTGAAGGCGATGGATGAAATCGGCTCGGTGCTGTACATCGGCTCGTTCTCCAAAATCGCCGCCTCCGGGCTGCGGATCGGCTGGATGGTGGCGCCGCGAGCGATCGCGGAGAGGCTGGCCGACGCGCGGCAGCAAATGGATTTCGGCCTTAGCGTTATTCCGCAGCAGGTCGCCGCGCAATTTCTGAATTCCGCCTATTTCGAGCCTCATCTGGAACGATTGAGAATGCAGCTGCTGTTCAAGCGGGACTTGCTGGTTGAATCGCTCCATAGAGAGCTGGGAGATCTCATTCGTTTCGAGATTCCTCAAGGGGGACTGCATCTCTGGTGCAAGCTGACGCCGGACATCCATGACGGCAAGCTTCTGGAGGAAGCCGTGCGAAGGGGCGTTGTTTTCGTACCTGGCAGCGTCTACGGATCGGATTCCGGCTTTGTCCGGTTTACGTTTGCCAGAGCGAGAACGGAGGATATACCATCGGGAATTGCCCGGTTTGCGGAAGCGCTTCGTGCAACAACCGACGGTTAAACGACGAAATAGAGCTGCCCTTCAAGCAATCTCAGGGGCAGCTCTATCTATTCTTAGGCGCATAGGTTGTTAGCAGGAATAAGTTTCGCGCCTCAATTGTTCAAGGCGATTACGATAGCGGCCACTATAATCATGCCGACGACATAAATTCCGCCGAGTCGCAGCCACTTCTTTCCTGTATTTTGCGAGTAGCGGGGGTCCGCTTCTTTATTGCTTTTCGATTGACCGATGATCAATGTCGCGACCAATCCCGCTGCCATAACGATAATGACTATAGCCATCAGCCATGCCATGTTTATCACCTGCCAAGGGAATGATGAGTACTCTGCTGCTGTTCCTATTCCCATTATAATAAACCGTCCGCCGAAGCAAACCAACCATTTCCGCTTTTTTATGCCCATCCAATTTAAAATTTATAAAAAGGGGCTGTCTCGTAAGTAGGGTCGTACAAGATGATCGATCAAGAAATAGTGCATGTATCCTCTGGAGACCTAATCATGACCCACAACGTTTCCAATTTATCGGATATTAAACTTTTACGACGGATCTATTTGCACACATGAGCTAGTGTCTTCGATAATTATACGAATAACTTCTGGGAATTATCTGGAAGTGTTGTGGGTCATGCATAGTCTGGAGACGGCCTCATACGGTCCTGAAATTACCCTATCACGGGCGTACCCTTCGGATTTCAGGATCGTAAAGCATCGGGCACGCCCAAGCGATCAGCAGCGCGCAAACGATCGTTTTGCCAGTTTAACTGCCAGGCCCTCGCCTGTGCAACTGCGACTAAGCATCCCCCGCCTCGGCCACCTTTTTCAACTGGTTATTGCGATGCTCCAAAAACTTTCTCATGTACTCTTTTAAGATGATCCTCTCCACCCACCTACCGATGATTCCAAACGGCGCTTCAAAGCATAAAGTATCAGTCATTACCGTTTTGCCGTTAATCTCTTCGAATTCGTGGGTATGCTTTAATGTCTTGAACGCGCCTTTCTGCATCTCATCCACGAAAAGATACGGCTCGCGGTATTCGGTAATTAAGGACGTCAGTCGCTGCCTGACTCCCAAATGTTTCGCTTCAAAGGTAACCGTCTGACCGTGTCCGATTCTTCCGCTCGTTACGCCTCGAACCGCCTTTTCCTTCGTATGCGGCCACACGGTTCGAGTATGTACATCAATATCTCTCGCCAAGTCGAAAACCAGCTGAATAGGCGCATCAATTTCGACTCGCGTTGTTACGGTAACCATATGTTTCTCTCTCCTCTGTCCCTGTCGCCCTGCACTGTCGGGATACTCACCTATAACTTTCGTTAGCCTAAACGGGCGAAATCGATAACAGCCTTGGCGTTTCCCATTTTCTATGTTCGTAGCGTATAAAAAAAGGAAGCAAGTAATAAGCCACACCAATCGAAATAACCGTCCTGTTTTTTCTCAACATGAACGGCTACTCCCTTCTTCTTTCCTTCGTATATTTATGAGCAAGAGCTTTAACTCCGAATATTTCGGTAAAAGTATGACTGCCGACGATTAAGTTCATCCCTATTTTGGCGCTGTGCAGACAATCGGTTCTGTCGCCGGCTCCGGTGATCATGCCAATCCTCTTTACTTTTTTGCCGCCAAACTGCCATGCCTTAATATCTTCCGCCAAAATATCCGAAAAACGCTCGACCAGTTCGTTGAAGTCTACAGGCTGCACCAGCTCCCCCATTCAAAAGTACGGACCGCAATACGACTCGTGAGTATGAACATAGGTCCATTTCAAGGCTTTGTCAAAAATATAAACGTCCTGCTGAGAGTCGAAATCCGTGGAGCGCAACCCAGCGGCATTTGTATATACCCATACCTGATTCGAGTTTTGATAAAAGACGTACACCTCATCTTTAGCTGCCCCATCGAAAGCTTCCCTTGCGGCCTCAGCCGTCAAGCAGTCTTTTTTCTTATAGCTAAACATGTGCCACTTAAACTCTGAGAAATAGATCTCTTCTTTGGTTTTGTCGCTAATCTCGCCGGCAAATGCGGCGTCCCATTGCTCAACGATCTGTTGCGTTTCCAACCCGAAGCGTTCTGTCAAAATGATGCCTTTGTCCTGCAGGCTTTTTCTGTACAAGTAGTTTTGATGAAGGAATTCAACCGACCCATACAGCTTTTCCAGATCGCTGTCCGGAAGCTGATTCACTAATTCGATTAATTTATTTTTCACCGTTCGCTTGCTCCCTTCAGTCACGATTGCAGATTGCCTCTGAACAACAGGTTTACGATCCAATGAAGCCCTGCGAACAGCAACGCTGCCAGCACTCCGAAAATCGAAAAAAAGCCGACTTCCCTCGAAGCGAATGAGGCAAAATCCCAGTCGGTCAGTACAAGCAAGTACAGCCATGCTCCCGCTAAACCGGCTCCTGCGTAGCACACGGCATAAGCGCCCCATACTAACGGCTTGTTTTTGAACTGCATTCGCGCCATTAACCAATCTATTAGGATAGAGAACGGCAAGCCGATAAAAAGTACGGGCAAAGTGCCGTAAGTCAAAAAGGCGATGACGTAAAAGCCGAACCCATAGGAATCGTTCATAACGATGAGGCTTGCGACAATCGCCAACAGGATCGCGGTTAAAATAGAAGTAAAAATTCTTTTGGGCAATTGAACTTTCATCCTGTCCCTCCTGTTCTTTCCGGCGGATTTCAACTGTTTTTCATTATTGTGATATTTATCACATTAATCCAAAGCAGGACGTTTTAATATAGAAATCAGAAAGAACGTCGTTCACAAACTCAATGAGGATGAGCCGCAGCGCTTCCTGGGAGCGGCCCGTCAAATTCATTTTATTGGAGGTTACGTCCATGAGTATGCAATTTTTGTCCAACCTGCCCCCTGTCGGAGAAAGCGTAGCGAAAATGGCTTCGGAGGGCGGTCAACTGGTTGCCGATTTCATGAGCACATATGGATTTTTCACCTTCTGCATTATACTCGTAGGTTTCTGCTTGTTAGTTCCCGTCCGGGTCTACGAAAAATATTACCATGTCGCGGATGACGAGCCTGTCGCCGACGATATCAGCAACGATGAACCGAAACCCTCCGGTTCGGCTGCATAGTCCAGCGTTCGGTCGATACCCATACGATTGTATAGATGCCTCTTGGATGATTGCGATCCAGGGGGCATTTTGCTTCTACTCCCATTGCGGATTCCAGACGACTTCCCACAGATGACCGTCCGGGTCTTGAAAGTAGCCCGAATAACCGCCCCAAAATGTATCGTGACCCGGAACCGTTATCACTGCGCCAGCCCTTTGCGCTTGTTCCAGAATGTTTTCGACTTCGACTTTCGAACCCACATTATGGCCTAAGAAAATTCCGTCGGACTGGGTGCGGAAAGCTTGAGCTTTGTATCGAAGGCAATATCCTTTCGCTTCCAAATCGCGAGTCTTAAGCCTTCATGTAAATCGAAAAAGGCCACGGCGCCATGCTCAAATTGTTGACCGACGATTCCCTCTGTGGGAAATCCCAAGCCATCGCGGTAAAACTTCAATGATTTCTCCAAATCGTCCACGCCCAATGTAATTACCGTAATCCTCGGCTTCATCCTACGGAGCCCCCTTGTACGGAATAATTCATTGCTTGAAATCCAACCTCGCGCTCGTTAACTTTGCTCTTGAAGCTGCTTCCTTTCACGAAGCCCGTTCGTTCATATACTTTTACGGCTCTTTCATTAAATTCAGCTACGACAAGCTGAAAATTCTGCGTCTTAAATTGACGTTGCAGAAAACTTATGCTTTGAGTCAAAAAATTCTGCCCTTTGCCTCGCCCTGTCAGATCAGGCCTCAAACCGAATCCAATGTCCAAAGCTCCATTATTATATAAATTAGCCGCATACCCGCCTGGAACGCGAGCCGAGTCGCCGCTGCACAGAAACCCCACCAACCTATCTTGCCAATCCGCTACGTAATAATAATCCCCGTTCATCAGCTCTGAGATGCCATCCTCGTTTTCGTCCATATTGTACAAAGAATAGGGTTCTTCATACTTCCAGGATGTGATCCGAGCTGCCATTTCCTTGGTCATCGGATAGAAACGGTATGTGGACATCTTCCTCCCCTTTCCGATTAGCCGCTTTTCTTCCCCAGCTTACTGGTATTATAACCCATTCTTTCTAGTTGCGCTTATCCGAAGTGAGTTGTCTGACAACTTCCTGAATTGAAACAGCCTTAGTCCGGTTTCGAATCCCGAACTAAGGCTGCAGAGTTGCTCTTCTTAGATTTGCATGTTTTTCAAGGCTTGAATGAAATGCATCTCTTTCTCCGTAAGCTCCGTCACCTGACGAACGATTTTTTCAACGTCTATATTGTCCCATTCCGAATGTTTCAGCACATAATGGATCGACTCTGAAATAGCGGAGCACTCGGCCGCGGCACGAACAAGGGATGCGTCGAACGCCATCGCCTCCAGAAACCTGGAAAACAGCATCCGAGAACCGAACATAATGGCGAAGAAAAACCTGAACTTCTCCTGATCCGCCTGCAATTGCTTGGGCAGCTGCTCTTTAACGATTGCAAACGTGGTAAGATCGTCGGAAAAACCGTTTAACCATTCCGCATATTTGTCCATCAGCATTTTTTTATCCACATGAACGCCGCTAAGGTCCGCATAAGTAATTCCTCTTGCCGCTCCCGGTGCCGAGTTAAACGACTTGCCTAGCATCTCTTCGCTCATCTCTCCGTAAAACACCGGCGGATCCTGAACGACATATTTGGCCTCTTTGCCTGGAACGTGCTCATGAATAATAAACGAATGAAAGGATCTATACTTCCGATAATGCTCCCGATGCGGGATGTAATAATTGCACAGCCATGAAAACACGGAGGTTTCTTCCTTCAGCAGCTTAACGATCTGCTCCTTCGCCGATTGAAACTTAGAATACCTTTGATCGACAATTTTGACGCCTAGCAGTTGGAAATCATCCTGTTTGCATAGACAGCCGGTATCGTACAGCCAGCGATTTTGATTTTTGGTAAATAAATGATCGTATACGGTTTTCGTATTTTCCAATGTATTATAGAAATAATAATCGACTGGAACTCCTTTGGATCTCAGGTACGAGACGACTTGCGCATTGCGGCAATTAAAATAGTTCTCCTCGTACTCGAATAACGTAGCGTTCAGCGTATGCATCGCGTTCAGCGTGTTCATCATATCCACCCCTAACGTTATGATTAATATGGGACGCAGATGAGCTTATCGCTCGACTCGTCGGCCACGCCTGTTATCTCGTCGGTATCCCCTCCTTAACGTAGTTTAAAATGATCCTGATCCGACCCGCCAGCTCGTCGGCCTGATGCTGAACAAACAGATGCCCGCCTGCGAAGGCTGCGGCCTCTACCCTCTCGGCCCATTTCAACCAAGCGGCCGCATCCTCTCGTGTAAATACGCTGTCCTCGGTCCCGTAAAAGACATGAAGAGGCGCTTTCAGCCGTTGTTCGCTTGGACATATATATGTTGCGATCGCATCGTAGTCCGCCCGTAGAATCGGGAGGAAGTAGTCGATAAACGGACCGTAACGAAGCAGCTCCTCCGGGATGCCGCCGAACGAAGCGACGTGCTTCAGCAAAGCTTGATCGTCCTTGTACACGGCGGGCGGACAATCCGGAGCGGGACATCCCGACACGATGACCGCGGCGGGAGACACTCCCGCCAATTCCAGCTGCTGCGCCATACGGTGGACGATTTTTCCTCCCATACTATGTCCGAACAGTACAAACGGAGGTTTAAAATAGGTGCGAAGCCGGTCCAGATATAGCTGTACGAGCTCTTCCAGCTTGTTCAACAGCGGCTCCGGATTGGAGCCGTGTCCCGGAGGGTCGACCGATACGACCTGCCAGTCGCCTCGAAGCTCGGTCTCCAGAGGCTTAAAGGCGGCCGAATAGCCTCCCGCATAAGGAATACAAATCAGGCGCTTGCGACTAGCCGCGGAATAATTAAATACTTTGACCATATTGTCCATCTATAGCTCAACCTCTTTTTGCGCTGCTGCCGTTTCCGGCGCCCATTTGGTCAGGCTCCAGCTATAGTATACGAACAGGATGAACGTAATGGCGGCCAGTCCGAAATAAGCGCTCTCCAAACTGATGACCTGCGGGTAAAATGCAAGCACTAATCCTAACGCAATGGAATGCGCCAGCATCATGATCGGTTCCAGCCACGCCGCCACTCGTCCCATTTTGTCGGCATCCACAATTTGCGGGAGCCAGCCCCCGAGCGCGACGTTAACGGGGGCGATGCACATGCCGGCCAATGTAACGCCGATCAAGTACGTCCAGATGTCGGCAATCATCGCGAACACGACGGCCAATAGACTGATGAGAAGCAGCCCGGCGTTGATGACGAGATGCGGCTTCAGCTTCTGCAGCGCCCAAGAGCCGACGATGCTGCCCAGGAAGAAACCGACACCCAGGAAAATCGCGAATAAAGCCATATATTGCTCGTACTGATCCGGAACCAGTTTATACTTCAGGGTGAACATCGGAATGACGGCCAGCGTGCCGTTAATCAAGCCGAAAACCAAATAGCCCAGCATAATCGACAGCAGCAAGCGATAGCGAAGAATGTATTTCATGCCGACCGTAAAGTCGGCCATGACCGGTTTAAGCCCCAGGCTCCGCCACTCCGAACGCCCATTCGGCAATCTAACATCCAGCGGAATGCGGCAGGAGCGAATAAGCAGAGCGGACGCGATCATGCTGATTCCGTCGATCACGATCGCCCAGACAATGCCCAAGTACAAATAAGCCGCCGCACCCAGTCCCATGCCGAATACGATAAATACCCCCGACACCATCTGATTTAGACCCGCCGCCTGCATCAACTGCTTCTCCCCGAGAATCCCCTGCACGAGAGAGAGCTGAGCAGGAACAAAAAATTTGGAAACGGCGCTGCGCAGAAATAAAAGCACAAATACGAGAGCAAGCAGGTCCAACGCGAGCGCGCCTAAAATAAACAGCGTAAGGCCGGTCCGTATCCAATCCGAGTTCTCCGCGATTTTCGCCCGGTCGAACCGATCGGCGACGACTCCGACAATAAAGAACACGAACACGCTCGGCAGCGCGGACATCAGCTCGGCCGCAGTCGCATAACCCGGCTGATCGCTAAAGCGATCCAGCAAATAGAACACAAAAGCCATATTACCCAAAATCGTGCCCATTTGCGAGGTCAAGGAAGCCGAGAACAGGCGGGTAAAATTGCGATTTTTCAAGATTTCCACGGCGTGCGCTCTCCTTTCTAGCGAAACAGCAACCGACTGATCGCCTGCGCCCCCGACTGCAGCGCCTGAATAGGAATCCTTTCGTTCGCGGCATGAATAAACTCGGTAAAGGCAAAGGACTTAGACAGATTCATCGGCAAAAATCCATAGGTTTGAATGCCCAGCCCGGCAAAAAATCGGCTGTCCGTCGATCCGGTCAAGACAAAGGGAATCGGAACGCCTTGCGGGTCCTGTTCGCGCAAAATTTCAGCCAGCTTCGGGAACAGCTCCATGTCTACGGCGTCGGGGAATGGATCGTGCAGCAGCACCTCGTATTCCAACTCGTACCCGATCGCTTTGTTCAATTCCTTCATTAAATCGGCAGGTTCGAATCCCGGCAGCAAGCGGCCGTCGATCTTCAGTTCGATCTGCTCAGGGATCGCATTAACGGCCAATCCGCCCTGTATGACCGTAATGTTGGCCGTATTGTAGAACAAGGGCGCCAGCGTTGTCCCCTTGTCCCCCAGCAATTTCAAAATCGCCGAGGTCCATCCGGGGTGCAGCAGTTGTCGGAACATCCGCTTCTGAGTCTGCGGCATGGCATTCGCCATCGCCTCGATCATCGTCCGCACCGCCGGAGTGATGTGCGCGGGAAACCGAAGCGGGCGCAGCCGCTGAATGATATCGCCG
This sequence comes from Cohnella sp. LGH, assembly GCF_017671885.1. Taxonomy (NCBI): domain Bacteria; kingdom Bacillati; phylum Bacillota; class Bacilli; order Caryophanales; family Paenibacillaceae; genus Cohnella; species Cohnella sp. LGH. Next base: position 3,742,815 of record NZ_CP072117.1, on the reverse strand, counting down.
AGCATCGCGACCGCGCTCTTAGCTTTCGCCTGCGAGCCATGGCCTCCGGAGCCTTTGATCGTCGTCTTCAACCAGCACAATCTTTTCTCTGCGACCATAATCGGATAAAACTTCTGCTTCCCGACATAAAACGAGAAGCCGCCGAATTCTCCGATCGCATGCCGTATACCCGTGAACCGCTCGGCATGATGCTCGACGAGAAATTTCGAACCGAATCTTCCTCCCGCTTCTTCGTCGGACACGATCGTAAGGACAATATCGCGCGGCAGTTCATGCTCTCGCGATTTGGCCTCCAGGAAAGCGGACAGCAGCATCGCGATGCCGCCTTTCATGTCCAAGGCTCCGCGCCCCCAGACATAGCCGTCGTATATGTCGCCGCTGAATGGGGGCAGCTTCCAGCTTTGCCCTTCGGTCGGCACGACGTCTACATGTCCATAGAGCAGCAGAGGAGGTGCCTGTCCCGTGCCGCGAATGGTTGCGATTAAGTTGGGGCGATTGGCGTCAAGAGCCAGCAGATTGCTCTCGATTCCATGGCTCCGAAGCAAATCCTCGATGTACATAATGCATTCCCGTTCATTGCCGGGCGGATTCGTCGTATTAAATGAGAGCAGCTTCTGCAAGATGGCTACCGGATCATGCCTGTTCTCCATTTGCGCCTCCACTGTGGATGTTTACTTTTGCAGTACCAGATAGCCCACACCAAAATCGATTCCAGCAAACAGCAGCAGCAGCTTGCTTCCCTCGGGAATCTCGCGCTCTTGCTCCAGCTGCCGCAGACTTACGTAGGGATCATTGCCTAGCAAGTTCACGTCCGCCCATTGCCGTCTCTCGTAAAACTCGGACGATATTTGTCGGCATTTCGCTGCCACCGCCTGGCAAAAAGCGTTCGAAAGCCGATGGCACAGCACATAATCGATGCGGCCATGAAGCAACAACGCCTGCTGAAGCAGCCTCTCTCCATGATCGCTCATCAATTGCTCAGCAAGACGGTAATCTTCATTCTTCCAGAGCGGATACGACGGAGGAATGCCGTCGGCGAACTTCCGCGCCTCGACGATCCGATAATCTCCGGCGGAGGTAGACAATGCCATGACGGAAGCGCTGTCCCCGCGCAAATAACCGGAGAATTGGTAACGAAGCTCGGCAAACTCCACTCGATCCGCCAAGACCAGCAGCGCAAGCTTGTCCGGCTGCTTCCGCATAGCCGAATTGGCCAGACGCAGAGCGCTTAGGCTGGATAAGCTGCCGCATTGGCTGAACATGAGCGAAATGCAGTCGTTCATTTCGAATTGGCGTTTGATTTTCAGAGAAGGCAGAACGTACTCTTTTTCCAGCGTCTCATGGCAGTAATACAAGTAGCCCAGCTTCGCCGCATTCATGCCCAACGCTTGAATGGCGCTTATCGCCACTTGACTGCCGGATTCAGCAAACACGGGGATTTCCGGCGCTGCCGAATCGACCGTCCGCTCCCGCATCCCGGCGCGAAATTCGCGGTAATGCTCGGGAGTCGGAAAGAATATCTCGCTGAATTCGTCCGATGAATCGGAATCGCCGCTCCTCCCGTCGTCGCATGAAAGTTGTTGCGACGTTGGCACATCCATCTGTCTGATCGACAAGTATAGGTTGCTCACGAATCGCTCTACCTCGCTTTATAATCAGTTCAATATTGATGGAGCGCGCAGCCCATAAATCCGCCGTAGCCCACATTAATCGTAATATAATAATCTCCCTGCTTAAGCGCCCCCTCCGCAATCGCCTGCGAAAGGTTATATTGAATATCCGAGCTGGGCAGATGCCCGACCTCGCGCGTCTTCACGTAGAACTTCTCCAATGGGGCGCGCAGCAGATAAGCGACCGTCTCCCAAGCCTTCAAGCTGACGTTCGAGCCGATAATGAGCTTGACATCGTCCAGCGACAGCTTCGCCTGTTTGAGAATGGACTGGATCGCGCCGCGAATGCCCAGGAAAAAGGTGGTGTTGAAGAGCGCCACGCCCTCCACGTTCGACTGATCGTACACATACCCGTCTTGATTAAACACTTCATAGGTTTTGTGGCCTGCGCCATACGGCGTGAGCAAGCAGGCCGACGCGCTGTCGCCGCACAAATAAAATTCGGTAAGCTTGTGCGAATTGACGCTTAATTTGTCTACGGCAACGATCAGAATCGCTCCCTCGTCGCGGCTTGCGTCAAACAGATGAGTCGCCATCCGCAAGGCCATATGGAACGAAGCGCACGTCTGTTTCCCGATGGAGTAGATGTCCGTACCCCGAAGAGTGTCATACTTGTCTATCAACGGCTTGAACAAGTTGTGCTGCAGCCCCCAGTTGCCTCCGTTGACGAACATCAGCACTTGAATCGGAAGCGAATTTCTGTCCAGCAGGGGCGTGCACGCCGCAGCTATCATTTCTTCCACGGACAGCTCCGTTTCGAACGGGGCTTGCGTAAACCCGTAGTCCCGTTGAAAAGCTTCGATTTGCGCTTCCGTAATCGTCATTCCCTGCCGCCGCAAATGCGCCACGCCGTCGCGAACCGAAAATTGCGGCTCAGGGATATAGTGCGAAAGATCGGCGATGGAAAAATGCGCTTGCTTGTTCTGCAGCCCGGTTAATGCTTGGTCTGCAACAGCGTTTCCCATAACGCCACCTCCTTGGCGAACAAGGATTCGGCTAGCTTATAGCACTGCGGCCGGTCCAGCTTGCGCTGGATGGAAGCCTTCATGAAAAGCTGCTTGACTAAATCCCAGCCGCTCCGAATTTCTTGGATTTGCGCCAGCAACCGCTCGAACGTCTCCGCCGGGATCAATGACAGCTCGCGCAACGAACGAATCAACGATTCGTTAGCCTTGTGCCGGTTAGCGATAATGTTAATGCCAACGACGCTGTAGGTGAGATAATCGTTTAATCTGCTTTCGTCCAGTTCTACATTCCATTGTCCTTCCAGCGAGAAGCTGCGAATCTCGCGAATCAAGCGGTCCGCATGGAAGCATACTTCCCGCAGCGTCAGCTCGTAGGGAGGAATCTCCTCGCGGATGCTGTACTTCAAAACCGGCGGCAGCACATAATCGGGGTTTGTGCGGTACTCCGAATTTTCGTAAGACACGATCAGCCTTTCTTCCGGAATGCCATGCTCCATATATCCGTCAAGGTTGTCGTCGATCACATAGTAGGTAGACGCGGTCTCATCGTATCCGTTAAACAGCGAGTAATGGTACCAATGGAACTTCTGATAGGCCATGCTATTCGGAATCCAGTAAAATAAATCGACGTTCAGGCTGAAAATCTGGTTGGCCCTGCATAGCTCGCGAATTTCGTGCAAGTAACTGTCCCGATCCGGGAAATGATGAAGAACGAGCGGACCAAATACCCGGGAAAGGGAGAAGTCATGGTTCTTCTGCCCTTCGTTCCGATACAGAAAGTCCAAATAATACATCGAATCGATCGTCGGGTATCTGAACAACGGATCGGTGGCCGCCTCCCAGCGAAAATATTGATAGGAATTCAAGTAGGCGGCATAGCGATAGCTCGGCTCATAGGTGCAGGCTACGGAGAACATTTGGTTTAGGATGCAATTCATCCAAAACTCGTCAAAAGGCTTGATCTGATTCGAATATTTCATCGTTTTCTCCCCTATCACGATCTTTTTTTCTTCAGTCTGTTTCCGGGAGCAAGCTCTTCGACGATTACGCATTTCTGCGGAATTCCCCATGCTGGCAGTTTGTCGCGGCAGAACGCTCTCATGCGCGCTCTAAATTCGGCGGCAGGCAGCTGATCCCGCAGTTGAAAGGTGGCCGTAATCATCGTGCCCGTTATAAGGTTTTTCTCGCCGACAACGGAAGCCTCGATCACTTCGTCCATCTGCAGCAGGACGTTTTCGATTTCGATCGGATAAATTTTTTCCCCGCCGATGTTGATCATTTCCGACTGCCGTCCCCTAATGCGAAAATACTCTCCGTCGCACTCTACGGCGTCCCCCGTTCGATACCAGCCATCCTCCGTAAAACGGCTTTCGGCGTTCAGATAGCCCAGCATGGTAAATTCCGATTTAACCTCCAGCAGCCCGTCCACAACACGCGTCTCGTAATCCTCGCCCTTGAATTTGATCCATAGAGAGTCCGGGGAACGGGACGAAGATCGAATAATGCCGATCTCCGACATGCCGTAGCTTTGCAGCAAACCGGCCTGCGGCAAAATCTCTCGAATACGCATCAAGGTATGCTCGTTCATCGCCTCCGTACCGTAATTGATCAGCTCCAGACTGCTCAGATCGTGCCGGTTGTACGCCTCGCTGAGCAAGAGCAGGTTCAGAAACGTCGGCGACGCCGGCAGCACCTGCACTTTATGTCTGGCAATCGCGGCGCATACCCGATCCGGCGAACGATCCTCCAGAGCTACGATGCAGCCGCCGCTCGACAGCGTATTCAGAACGGTATTGATTCCTCCGATATGATCGAAAAACAGGAAGCCCATAATCCGTTTGCCCGCTCTGACGCGATCCGTCGAAAACTTCTTCAGCATGACGGTAAAATCGTGGACGGTCGCTTTGCTTTTGCCGGTGGAACCGGAGGAAAACAAAATGAGGCCCGGATGCTCGCATTGCTGAAGCGAGACTAGCAGCTCGTGCGAAGTAAGCGTCGGAAACGAGGCCACGGATACTTGGTCCTCCGCATCCATTGTTAGGACGAGCTGGGCCTGGGCGATCTCGTAAATCTCCTCCTTCCGACTGTCCATGCCGCTTGTCAGCGGAACGATCAGACACTCCCGGTCGATCAGAGCGAACATAAGCGCGAGCGTCCCCGGCGTAAAATCGCCTTCAAGCACCGCTACGCTCCCCGCTTGAACCCGATACCGGTCCAGAAACGACCGGCTCGCTTCGATGCTTTCCAGCAGCTGCGCATAGCTGTAAGGCTCGCCTTTCCATATCATCGCTTCTTTCGACCCGTAAGCTCGAAATCTCTCAAGCAGGAAGCGAGTATGCAATTTTACACCCCTCCCAGGTAGAGACATTGTCCTGTAATAAAATCGCTCTCTTTGCGAATAAAGAAATCCACCGCATTGGCCACGTCCTCGAATGTGCCCATTCTCCGAATCGCCTGACGGGCGATGAGCTCGTCCATTTTCGCGCGCGGCACCGTGCGAATCAGATCGGTCATGACCGGAGTCGGTCCGACGCAATTGACTGTAATGCCATACTCGGCGTACTCTCTGGCGGCAATCTCGGAGAAGGATACGACCGCGGCCTTGGACGCCGCATAGATCGATTCGCCGGGCAATTGCAGCGGATACGCCACAGTCGAGAAATTGACGATACGGCCGTAGCGATGCTTCATCATGAGCTTGGCCGCCTCCCGCGTGAAGAGGAACGTCCCCGTTACGTTCGTATCGAAGATGCTCTTCACCGTCGATAACGGCGTAAGCAAGCTATGATTCATCGAAGCGATCCCGGCGTTGTTGATCATATTGTCCAGCCGGTCGTATTTTTTCTTGACATGCTTGAATACCTGCTTCGCATCCGCTTCTTCCGCCACGTCGGCAACGATGTGGTCGTAGCGGTCGTGCCCCCAGTCCGCTTCGTTCCGGCTGCAGCCGACGACGTGGTGACCAAGATCGGCATAATACTGAGCGAGATATTGGCCGATTCCTTTGCGCGTGCCCGTAATGACCGTAACCGGCGCGCTCATACCGCTTCCTCCTCCAGCAGCTCGTCGATGTACTCGGCAAGCGTCCTTACCGTTCTGAATGGCGTGGAAGATCTGGACATCGCCTTTTCGCTCGTTAACGTGATGCCGCCGGATTCAAGATTGTCGTTGACTCGTTCTTCCACGAGCACGATAAAGCTGACCAGCTCCAGCGAATTCAATACGGCTCCCTCGCCGAACAGCACTGTCGTCTCGCTGATCTCGATTGCGGTTTCCTTCATGCTTAAAATCTCTTCTAGAGCCGGATAAACGATGTCCCCCAAAATGGCTTCCATAGATTGCGGCTTATTCGTATTCGTTGTCATGGCGCTCTTCCTTTCCTTCTTGCGATTTTGTTAGCTGTTCCATATGCGTAGCCAGCGCTTTAATCGTGTTGTGCTCGACGATGTTCAAGCCGTCCATCGGGAAGCCTCTGTCCTCCAACTCGATTTGCACCCGAACGGCTTGAATCGACTGGCCGCCCAGATCGAAAAAGCTGTCGTTGATGCCGATCTTGTCCAGGTTCAGCACTTCCCGCCAGATCGCCGCGATTTGCTCCTCCAGTTCGTTCGTCGGTCCCTCGTAGCTCTCCAGATGAGACTTTCTCCCTTCCAGATGCGGCAAAGCTTTGCGATCGATTTTGCCATTCGACGTTAACGGCATCTCGTCGATCTGTACAAAATACGACGGGATCATAAAGCCAGGCAAATCCTTCAGCACGGCTTCTCTCAACGTGTTCAAGGAAAGCTCGGCGTCGGCGACAAAGTAGGCGCACAGGTGACTGTATCCCGCCCCCTCCTCTTCCGCTTCCGCCGTCACGACAACCTCTCGAATCGACGGACATTTCAACAGTTGGATTTCGACCTCTCCCAGTTCAATCCGATAACCGCGAATTTTCACCTGACGATCCATTCGACCTAAATAAACCGCATTGCCGTCGGGCAGCCATTTCGCCAAGTCGCCGGTGCGATACATTCGCTCGCCGGGAATCCAGGGATGTTCGACGAAGCTGCTGGCCGTGAGGTCCGGCCGGTGAATGTAACCCCGCGCCAGGCCTTTACCGGAGATGCACAGCTCCCCGGCGACGCCTATCGGAACGGGCAGGTCCCCGGCTCCCAGGATGTAAGCCTGGTTGTTGTACAGCGGCCGACCGATCGGCACGTTTTTCCCTTCGGGAGAACGGGAGCGATACACATACATGTTGGAGCAGATCGTCGTTTCCGTCGGGCCGTACCCGTTAACGACGGACATGGCGGGATTCAGCTCGATAAATCGCTCCAGCACCGTATCCTTGATCGGCTCGACGCCGACCAGCATTTTATTCAGCCTGACCTTGTCCCGCTGCTCGGCCAAGCCTCTGGCTACGGCGGACAAAATGGTCGGGGGAATGTACGCAAACGTAATCTGCTTATTCACCATCGTCTCGACCAAAGGTTTAACGTTGACGAAATTGCGCATATCGTACAGCACAAGCGTTCCACCGAACACAAGCGGCATAAACAGCTCGCATACACTGACGTCAAAGGAAATGTTGGTTACGCTCAGGCCGCGATCGTGCGGACCGAACGTCTCGCCGCAATGCCGATTCATCGTGTAGGCAAAATTGTGAAAGGACCGATGCTCGATCATGACGCCCTTCGGATCTCCCGTCGAACCGGAAGTGTAGATGACGTACATGAGATCGCTGGCGGTTTGCACCGGCTGCAGGTCGCTCTTGTCCCCATCGTACAGGCTGTCGTCCAGCAAATTCAGCACTTCCTTGTCCTCGCCCGGATTCCATGCCTCTGCAGCGTTCGTCAGCACAATTCCCGCCCGGCAATTGTTCAGCATGAACGACTTGCGCGCCTCGGGATATTCCGGATCGATCGGCAAGTACGCGCCTCCGGCCTTTAGCACGGCCATGATGCCGATCATCATTTCCGGCGACGGATACGTCAGCACACCGACGACCTCGTCCGCTTGAACGCCCTTGCTTCTTAACAGGCGCGCAAGCTGGTTGGCCCTCTCGTTCAACTCTCCGTAGGTGATGCTCCGTGCCTCTAGCTCGACGGCCGGCTGAGTCGGATTCAACCGGGCCTGCCGCTCGAACATCTGGTGTATCATTAAGCTCTCGTCATATTCCCCCGACATCTCGTTGAATTCCAGCGTCATTCGTCGCCACTGCCGCTCCGTCAGCATGTTCAGCTCGCCGATGGCCGTCTGCGGATACGCGCTGCATTGCTTCAGCAATTCGATATAGTGCTCCATCATTTGCTCAATCGTCTGCTGCTTAAACAAGTCGGTGCAGTATTCCACGATCAGCTCTATACAATTGCCCCGTTCCACGGCCTGTACCATCAAGTCGAACTTGGCCGTACTCGAGACAATCGGATGCGAGCTCAGCTCGAAGTGCTCTCCCGTCATCCCCGGCATTTTCAAATTTTGCATAATAAACATCGTGTCGAAGATCGGATTGCGGCTTAAATCCGTGAACCCCAGCTCCCGCACCAGGTCGTCGAAAGGAAAATCCTGATTCCGGTACGCTTGCAGCGAATAAGCTTTGACCTCGCCGAGGAACTGCTCATACGTCTTTTTGGGTGCAGGCTTGTTCATGAACACCAGCGTATTGATGAACATCCCGACGAGCGCGCCCAAATCCGGATGAAGCCGTCCCGCGATCGGAGTGCCGACGGCAATCTCCCCATTGCCGGAATACTTCGATAACAGGATTTGATAGACGCTCATCATGACCATGAACAAGGACGTATTGGCTTCGCGAGCGAACTGCTTCAACTGCTGCGCAAGCTTGTCCTCGATTTCGAAAAAAATCGTATGCCCTCTCTCGCTTTTGATCGGCGGACGAACAAAGTCCGTTGGCAGATCCAGAATCGGGAGCTCTCCCGATAAAGCTTCCAGCCAGAACCGCTTTTGCCTGTCCAGCTCGACCGATTGCAGCGCCTGCTGCTCCCAGACCGAATAATCTTTATACTGCAGCGGCAGCGGCGACAACTGCCGTCCGTCGTACAGGGCGACGAATTCCCGAATCAATATCCCCATAGACGTGCCGTCCGAGATAATATGATGCATGTCGAGCAGCAGCATGTATTCCTCGCGGCCCAGCTCAAATGCAAACACGCGGAACAAAGGCGCGCCGCTTAAATCGTAGGGCCGAATGCATTGCCGAATCCGGGTGTCGATCTCGTCCTCCGAGGCTTCCTCCCAAGCGATCTCGATTGTAATCTCGTCATGGATGCGCTGAACCGGATCGCCGCCGTAAAAATGAAAGCTTGAGCGCAAGCTCTCGTGCCGGGCGACGAGCAGCCGCAGCGTCTTCTCCAGTCGCCCGCGATCCAGCTTGCCTCGCAGCCGCAGCGCTTCCGATAAGTTATAATTGGTGCTGCTTGTCTGCAGCCGGTCCAACAGCAGCAGCCGTTTCTGCGCGGAAGAGACGGGATAGGCCATCTGTGCGTCCGCCGGAGCCAAGGGCTGAAGCTTATCTGCACTCGCGGAGTCGCTCTTGTCCTGTTGGACGAATCGGGCTAAGTTCAGCACCGTTCCTTGCTGCAAAACATCTGTGATTGTAATCGGAACGCCCAACAGTCGCTCTATTTCATGAACGACCTGCATGGCGATAATCGAGTCGCCGCCAAGCTGATAGAAGTGTTCGGTAACATCGATTGTTTCAAAGCCTAAAATTTTGCCGACGATTTGTCCGATGCTATCCTCCAAAGGCTCATATTCTCCCGAATCCTTGCCTGCGAGCTTAACTCGGCTCGCCGAGGCTTGCGCCGCCGTTTCGGTCTCCGCAGCGGCCGTCGCCGCCACCGGCGCGAGAACGGTCGGGTTCAAGTCGGCGCCCGCTGCGCTCGGCTGGATCCAGCAGCGATGCGGTTGGAACGAATACGTCGGCAGGTGCAGCCGCTTCCTTTGCTCGCCGGCGTATACACTGGGCCAATCGATGTCCGAGCCCTGCGCGTATTTCCGCGCTAGCCGTATTTCCGTCGCCGCTTCCGCTAGCCCTGTCTCTGCTTCTGCTTCTTCCGAATCGTCCGGAAGTTCCCAAGCTGTCCGGAGCTTTGACCCGATATAAATGCCCCTTACGCTTGCCGCTTGGGCCAAATTGACCGATGCCGCCGGCGAGGACGACATAAATTGTATCTGCTCCAGCTTACGGCGCAATTCCAGCACGTCCTGCACAACGCAGGCGATCCGATAATCATAGTGCCCTCTTCCCACGCTGGAGGTGAAGCAAATATCCCGAACGGACAAGCGCTCCGCACTCTCTTGATAGAGGAACGAGATATAGTCTCCGATCATTCGGAGGAGCGAATCGCGGCTTTTGGCCGACAGGACGAACACGGAGCTGTGCTGTGTCTCGTCCGGGCGGGCTTCGTCCCTCGCTTGCGGGCTCTCCTCCAAAATAACGTGACAGTTCGTGCCGCTCATGCCGAAAGCGCTTACTCCGGTTCTTCTAGGCCCGTCAGTCGCCTCCCATTTTCTTGCGCGATCGTTGATGTATACGGGAGAACGAATAAAATCGATGGCCGAATTCGGTTGCGTAAAATGAATTGTTGGCGGTATTGTACGCTTCTTCAAGGAGAGCGCAGCTTTCAATAAACCGGCAATCCCTGCTGCATGGTCCAAATGACCCATATTGCTTTTTATCGAACCGATTGCACAAAATTGATTCGCCTCCGTCGAATTTCGGAATGCCCGCGTGATCCCTTCAATCTCAATGGGGTCCCCCAACACGGTGCCTGTTCCATGGGCCTCGATGCAAGAGATCGTTGCCGGCTCCACATTCGCATCTCGCCATGCCCGTACGATGACGTCTTCCTGCGCGGCGGCGTTCGGCGCGGTAATGCCGACCGAGCTGCCGTCCTGATTCGTGGCGCTGCCTTTAATGACGGCATAGATGCTGTCTCCGTCGTCGATCGCCTGCTGCAGCGGCTTCAGCAGCACGCCGATGACGCCTTCGCCTCCGCCCGTTCCGTCCGCGCGCTCGTCGAACGGCTTGGCCCGCCCGTCGGCCGACGCGATCCCGACGCTGATGCCGAGATCGACCGGAAACGTATAGAGCTTGGAGCTGCCCGCTAACGCCAGCTCGCATTCTCCGCTGCGGATCGCCTGGCAGGCGAGATGCACGGCAACGAGCGAGGACGAGCACGCCGTATCCACCATAAGAGCCGGCCCCTTAAAGTCCAGCAAATAGGCGATCCGGCTAGCGATCATTGAGCTAAGGTTGCCGGGAATGGCCAGCCCGAGCGATTGCGGATCCAGCGCTTCGATCATCCGTTTATAATCGTGAAAGCTGTCGGCGTTATACCCGAGGAACACCCCGGTTCTGCTTCCCCTTAACGCCTCCCCGCCGTAACCCGCGTCCTCGATCGTCTGCCAAGCCGTCTGCAGAAATAGCCGCTGATTGGGATTCATCAGGCTGGCTTCCTTGGGAGACAGGCGGAAAAAGCTATAGTCGAACGAGCTAATCTCATCTAAATAAGCGCATTCCAGCAGCTTCGCGGAATTCCGATCGAGGCGCAGTCTGTGCATATAATCTTCAATGTCCCGCAGCCGGTTCTCCGGCAGCGGACCGATACAGTCCAAGCCTTGCTCCAAGTTCTCCCAAAACTGCTCCAGGGTTCTCGCATGAGGCAGCTTCGCGGACATACCGATAATCGCGATGTCTCTATTCGATACTTCCGAAATCTCAATCGCGTCTTCTTCTTCGTCCCTCAAGCGGATCGATTGAAATTGCAGCATGCTGCTCCCCCTCGTCTAAAATGTCGTTGCCGGCCGAGCGTCTCTATTCCTCCTATTCAGCCAAATCGTCAGTGCGATCATGCCGACGACGCCGACCAACGTAATCGCGATGGCCGCCGGGTCGCTGTTCATCCATCCTTTTCCGACATCCAGCTTATAGCCGATGAAGAACAAACTCATCGCCGTAATCTGCACGATGATCGGCGCCCATAAGGAACGCGCGATTATATAGATGAGGCAATAAACCGTTCCCGTCACGACCGAAATGAGCATAAAGCCGGCGCTCGGCTGAACGGCCACATAACCGATCATTTGCAATACGACCGCTATCCACAACGGCATCACCTTTTTCAACTCGTTAAACAGCAGCCCCCGGAAGATTACTTCCTCAAGCGCCGGAAACAGAATGCCTAGCGCCGCAATAATGAGCAAGAAGTTCCCGCTGCCCATCATCGAATCGACATTGGCCTCCAAATCCGGAAACACTTCCTTTAAGGAGACGATTTCTAATAGGCCAAGGCTGGCCAGAGCTCCTGCGAGTCCGATCAGAAAGCTGAAAACGACCAATCTAGACGGAAGCTTCACGAACTTCACAACCTGTACAAACGACTGACGTTCCGTATTGCTAACCACTAGATTCAGCTTGAACAGCAGCCAGTAGAGCAGCATCGTCACACCGAAAATGAAAACGAGATGAAGCGGCGGATTCGCCTCAATCAGCTTCCCATAAGCTTCGATGGCCAGCAGGCGCCCGAATACAAACATGGTGAAATAGAAAACGACAAAATAAAGTATTACGTTCGCCGCTGTCGCCAAATATTTTTTCATCGCGCACACCTCCGTTAAATAAGGTTCGCTTCCGCAAGCCGGCTCAGCTGCTGCTCCGGCGGAACGCCTTTCCTGTACAAAATCGTTCGCAGCCATTGCAGGCCTTGACGGATGTCTTCCGGATCAGGCTGCTTATTCTGCTGTGCCAGCCTGCCGCGAAGATCGAGGAGCTGTTGGTATGGCTCCAAGACGCCTTGCCGAGCTTCCGGATCGTCTGGATGGCGATTCGGCTCCGAGACGGCGATGGCCACCAGCTTGGCGATCGGATGATCGCCGCGAATCGGGTTTCCGGCTTGAACGGAGATATTGCCTGCCAGCCTACTGCGATCCTCCGCGACGTCGTAGGCATACGCATCGATCGCGTCGTGACTTTTCAATAGCTGCTTCAGAACCGTTTTCGGACCTAACTCGATCGCCAGTTCGATTCCCCAGTAGTGCAGAACGTTCATCGATTTGTGCCACTGCACGGGTTGCGTCATTTGCCGGGTCAGCTCCTCGACCAGACTTTGCTTGCTTGCGTCAATCGCGTGCCCCGTGACGTTCGATAGCACTTTGTATTGCAAAGGTTTGAACGCGACCTGCTCAAGCCGACACTTCAGTTCCTCGGCGGCGGACTGCATCAGCGGGTGGTGAAAAGGAGCTCCGACTTGCAAATTGGTTACCTTCGCACCGAGCTTACGGAAATGAGATTCCACTCGTTCCATCGCCGGAAACGTTCCGGAGACGACAATTTGGTCAGACCCGTTGTAACAAGCGATGCAGATTTCCTCACGGCTTGACGCAAAGTAGGCCAATTGTTCCTCTGTCGATAAATAATCGATTCCGCCGACGGCGAGCATCGTGCCCGTTCCCAGCTCTGCCGCCGCCTTCATCGTTTGCCCTCGAAAATGTACAAGCTTTAATGCCTCGGCGAAGGAAATCGCTCCCGCGCCGCAAAGAGCCGAATATTCGCCGAGGCTGTGTCCCGCCGCGGCAAAGGGACGAATGCCGATCTCCTCCATATACACGCGATACATCGCCATCGAGGCGGTCAGAAGCGCCGGCTGGGCCACATCGGTGCTCGTCAGTTCTGCGATCGGACCGTGGAAGCAGGCGTCCGTTACCTTCCAGCCCAACACGTCGTCGGCTTCTTCGAACGTTCGTTTGGCGATCGGGTAACGGTCGTAAAACCATTTTCCCATGCCCGTCATTTGCGAGCCTTGTCCCGGGAACAGTAAGGCTACCTTTTTCATGGACTCACCCCGCTTGCTAACGATGCAGCTCCACGCCCTCTGGCGACGAACTGAAGATGAACGGCTAACAACACGAGCAGCACGGACAAACTCGTCCAGAAGACTGCGGAAGAGGATACGGCCGTCGACAAGTCTCCCATTTGAAACCAAACCATCACCGTTCCGCTGCTGAATACGTGCGTGATCAAGGAAGCCCACAAGGAATCGGAAGCCCAGTAGACAAGCCCGTATACGAGCGCCCCTAAGGCGGCAAAGCCTCCTAAAATCGGATCCATCAGGATGACTCCAAATAGAACGGCCTGAACAAGAACCGCGACATAGACCGGGGATACGGCGCGAACTTCATTTAGAATCAGCCCTCTGAACAGCACTTCTTCAAACAAGGAACCGACCAGCACCGTACCCAATAAAGTCAGCGCAATCGAACTCCCCCCGCCGACGAACTCGACCAGATTGTAAATTTGCGGCCAATCCTCCCGAATGACCGGGAGGTTGGCTACGCTGTAGATGACGGTTCCTAGCGCGATTCCGATCAACGGAGCGATGAGCAGCGCCTTGGTCGAAATCGCCTTCACTCGGCAGAAGATCGGCAGCGACCGCTTGCGAGCTTTCATCAGCAGCGCATAAATCGCGAGCGTACAGACGTTGTTGACGATAAAGGACACCTGAAGAGACAGTTGCGACAATACGCTTTGGCTGACGAGCTGAACGGCGACATAGATCGCCAAATACAGCACGATGAAGCCGATAGCCCGAACGATTTTCACGCCGCCCCCTCCTTGCCAATCGCATTGGCCTGCAATCCCCGATGCTTGTTGAAGATGACGATAAGCAAAGCAATGATCGCGATTCCTGTAATCGCCAGGAAGAGGTACTGCATATTCGGGTCGGCGACATGCGTCTCCGATCTTCTGAATACATATTGGCTGCCTTGACAGGCATATTGCGCAAGAATCGGCGCCCAGATCGAACGATAACGAACATACAGAAGGGCGAACACGACCGCACCCAGAAATCCGTACACCGTTAACGGAATGTCAAAGCTGAAAAATAATCCGCCGTACAGGATTCCTTGAATAATGATGGCGGCCGTCAGCGGCGACAGCCTGCGCAGCTCCTTAAAAATCATGCCGCGGAACAGCATTTCTTTGTAAATATTGCCGTACAGCAGGAAGGCCAGGAACACCAGCACGCTCGAGCCGTCGTTGAGGTAGGCCAGAATCTCCTCGAACTGCGGGAAATGGACCTTTATCCAGCTCAGACTAAAGAGCAGATCGGTAAACCAGCCCATCAGCAGACCGATCGAGACAATGGTGACGACTTGCGGCATGCCGAGCTTGGTAAATCCGGCCTCTTTGAAAATATGAACCTTGCGAACCTTCAGCATGATGAAAAAGAGTAGCGGCATTTGAATGATGTCGTTAAAGACGATAAAGGCGATCGGATTGTCCTCAAACCAGCCGGACGTGGGATACACAAACCGCGAGTAAACTTGAATTAGGCCATAGAATAAAACAAAATAAACGGCGATGATCCACACGATGTTGAACAAGCTTTTAGAAGTCGTTTTTTTCATTGTTCGGTTTCGCCTCCATTTGAGTTGCGGGAAGTTTCTCTTGCTACAGCCGCGTTCGCATCCGCGGCAAAGGCCTCGATGATTTGATGCATAATCTGGACGAAGGATTGCAGCAGCCGCTTCATTCTGTCCGAGTTTAAGCGCTGCGCGTTGAATTGCAGCACGAGCTGGATTTCGCGCTGAGCGGACAAGCTCGCGCCAATGCAAATGTCGTAGTCGCTCTCTCCTGCGAGAGAATGCGGCCCATCTAGCGAAAATACGGGCAATAACGTTCCTTTTTCTCTCGTTTTTACAACTCTCGCGCGCCATTCGGACAGCGCAATGCCTGATGCCGAATCCGTGCGGAGGCTTTCATGGATGCTCGCAATCAACTGTCCAAAATGGTTCACCTGAGCGAAGCTTTGCCGCAGCTCGATGACGAATCCCGGTTGGCGAACGACTTGTATCGTAATCTCTTGTTGCTTGGAACGCTCGTGAAGCAAGTAGGCATATATCGCCAGCCAGATGTCGCGAATCTCCACGCCTAGCCGCGCGGCGATAGAGGTCAGTTGATCGATCGCCTTCTTGTCCGGAGTATAGCGATATTCTCTTGCCGCTTGCTGCGAGGCAGAGGAGCCAAAATCGACTAGCGGCCACGAGATCAACGCGATTTTCTCCGCTGCAACCAGCTTCTTGCGCGATCGAATATGTTCGGCCAGCTTGAATACCGTCGAGTAGGTGAACAAGTCGGTTACTTTGACCAGATCGGGATACACGGCGTCGATTTCCGCCTGCGCCCTGACAAGCAGCAAGGAATTGCCTCCGATGTCGAAAAAGTTGTCGTGAACGCTGAACGTTTCCGTTCCCGACAGCTCCTGCCAGATAGCGGCCAGCCGCCGCTCGATTTCGTTGTTCGGCAGCGTCGAAGCATCGCCTCGTCCTTCTCCTGCCCCTTGCGGCTCGGGAAGCGCTTTGCGGTCCAGCTTCCCATTAAAGCTGAGCGGCATCTGATCCAATTGCACGATGTAGCCGGGCACCATATATTCCGGCACTTTGCGCTGCAGCCATGCTTTCACTTCGACGCCCGACAGAGGCTGACTTGCCACCATGTAGCCGCAAAGATAATCCTCATGCTGCTTATTGCGCTTCACGACAACTACGCATTCGCGAATGTGCTCGTGCTTCAGAAGCACCTGCTCGATCTCGCCCAATTCGATGCGGAAGCCGCGAATTTTGACCTGATTGTCTCGCCTTCCCAAGTATTGAATGTTCCCGTCCGGCAGCCAGCGCGCCAAATCTCCCGTACGATATAGCTTCCGGCCGGCGAGGAAGGGATGGTCCACGAACGATTGGGCCGTCAATTCCGGTCGGTTCGCGTAGCCTCGGGCCAAGCCGTCTCCGGCAATGCACAGCTCCCCGGGAACGCCGATCGGCTGCAGTTGGAAGCGGTCGTTCAAGATCAGCAAGGACGTATTGTAGATCGGCTTCCCGATCGGAACGCTGCTCGGCGGCTCGGTCCAGCCGCACTCGTAATGGGAGACGTCGACCGTCGCTTCCGTCGGGCCGTACAGGTTGATCAATCGCGTTCCGAAGCGCTCGTTCAACGCTTGGAATTGTTCGACCTGCGGCGCTTGCAGCGCTTCGCCGCTGGCGAATACGTAGGCGAGGCGATTGAGATTGGCCGTCATCCCCATGCGATGAAAATGCTCCAAAAACAGCTTCAGCATCGGAGGCACGAAATGCATATGGCTTACTTCGTATTTTTCGATCGCCTTGACGATTAGCGCCGGATCTTTTTCTCCCCCGCTTTCCAGCAGCGCCACCCGGCTTCCGGGAATCATCCACCAGAACAGCTCCCATACGGAGACGTCGAAAGTGAACGGCGTTTTCTGCAAAATGACGCTGTCCGGCAGCAGCGGATACTGCTCCTGCATCCAGAGCAGGCGATTCACGACCGAGCGGTGCTCGATCATCGTTCCTTTCGGCCGCCCGGTCGAGCCCGACGTATAGATGACGTACGCCAGATGACGGCTCGTATGCGCGCGGGGCAGATTGCTGCGATCGTCCGCGTACGACGATTCGCTGTCCACATCGATTCCCGTTACGGACTGAAGCTCGCTTATGCTCTCTTGCAGCGGAAGCCAATATTTCGCTCTGCCGACTACGATGCCGGCCCCGCTGTCCTGAAGCAGGTACTGAATGCGCTCCGCCGGAAAATCGGGCGAGACGGGCAAGTAAGCCCCTCCGGCCTTCCAGATTGCCAAGATGGCGACCAACATTTCCGGCGAACGCTCGATCAGCAGCGGAACGAAGCTATCCGGCTTCACGCCGTACTCGCGCAGCGTGCGGGCGAGACGGTTCGCGCGCTCGTTCAGCTCTCTATAGCCGAGGCTCAGGTCCAGCCACTGCACCGCAACCTGCTCCGCTCTATTCGCCGCCTGCGTCTCAAAGAAATCGAGCAGCGTGCGATCTTCCGGATAAGCTCTGCGCGTCGCGTTAAAGTCGCCAAGAATCATCTGCTTCTCCTCTTCGCTCATCCACGCCGTCTCGGCGATTGGCGCATCCGGGCTTTCGCAGGCGCTCTGCACGATACGGATATAATGCCGCAGCATTCGTTCGGCCGTTTCCGGCGTGAAGAGCGATGTCGCATACTCCAGATTTAAGGTCAACGCCGTTCCATGTTCCACGACCTCCAGCGTCAAATCGAATTTGGCGGTCGGATTGTCCAGCGTATAGGGCGCGAATGCGACTTCGTCCAGCTCCAGCTCCGGCAAGCCCATGTTCTGTACGATAAACATCGCATCGAACAGTGGGTTGCGAGACAGGTCCCGCTCCAGCTTTAACTGATCAATCAACCGTTCAAACGGATAGTCCTGATGCTGGAACGCCTCAAGCGTTAGCTCCTTCGTTGCGGCCAAAAGCTCGCTGTAGCTTCCGTCCGCCGAGATTTTCGTTTTCAGAGCCAGCGTATTGACGAACATTCCGATCAGCGGCTGAAGCTCGCTATGGGTTCGGCCCGATACCGGCGTGCCTACAACAATCTCGTCTTGACCGGCATATTTGTGCAGCAGCACATTAAATGCGGCCAGCAGCGCCATGTACGGGGTCGCTCCATGCCGTGCGGCCAAATCGCGAACCGCCTGGGAATCCCGCTCGCTCAGTTGCGCGACGATCCGGTCTCCTTCCGTCGTCTTTCTGGACGGCCGCACAAAATCCGTCGGAAGCTGCAGCGTGGGAACTCCGTCGGCGAATTGCCCAAGCCAGAACCGCTCTTGCCGTGCGGCCTGTTCCCCGCTTAACCAGCGATTTTGCCATTCCGTGTAGTCCTTGACCTGGATGCGAAGCGGCGGCAATTCCTTCCCTTCGTGCAGCGCGATGAACTCGTTCGCCAAATGTACGGTAGACAAGCCGTCGGCAATCAGATGGTGCATATCGAACAGCAGCACATGATCGTCCGCCGACTTGCGAATGAGCACGACGCGAAGCAAAGGGGCCTGCGTCAGCTCGAACGGCCGCAGGAAGGAACGAATGCGCGCTCGCTCGTCCTCTGCATCTGCCAATTCGAGCGAGAAATCCACCTGCGGATGGATGCGCTGCATCGGTTCGCCTTCCGTCCATACGAAGCTCGTCCGCAAAGATTCATGGCGTGCAATAAGCCGTTGGAAGACGGCCTCCACCTTTGCCGTATCGAGCGCTCCGGTCATTCGAATCGCTTGCGACAGATGGTAAGCGGTATTCGCCTCCTCCATCTGATGCAAAACGTACAATCGCTTCTGCGCCGAGGACAGCGGGTAAGCTTCCTTCGGCTCCGCCGGGGGGATGGATTCGAACCGTTCCCGCTCCGACGAGACGATGCGTTGCGCCAATTGTTTGATCGTCGGCGATTGGAACACTTCTCTTAAGGCGATCGATACGTGGAACGCCTCATGGATTTTCGTCACGAGATGGGCCGCCCGCAAGGAATGTCCTCCCAGGCTGAAGAAGTTGTCCTCCACGCCAATCCGCGGAACGCCCAGTAGCTCCTGCCAGATCGCGGCAAGCCTGCTCTCGATCTCATTGCTTGGCTCTGCGTAGGCCGCCTCGTCTCGGATGCCGGTTTCGGGCAGCGGCAACGCCTTGCGATTCAGCTTTCCGTTCGCGCTGAGCGGAAATTGATCCAGGCGAACGTAGAAGCCGGGAATCATATAATCCGGCAGCGTCTCGCTTAACCGTGCGCGCCATTCCGCCAATCCGATCTCATGGTCGGAAATATAGTAGCCGCACAAGTAAGCTTCCGACCGCGCGTCCCGATGGGCGACGACGATCGCCTCCCGTACCCCGGGAGCGGAGCCCATCTGATGAGCGACCTCCTCGCACTCGATGCGATAGCCGCGAATTTTCACTTGATGATCCAAGCGGCCCAAATATTCGATATGACCGTCCTCGCGCCATCTGACGAGATCCCCGGTGCGATACAGCTTCTGCTTGTCGGCAAAGGGATGGTCGACAAACTTCTGCGCGGTCAATTCCGGCTGGTTGAGATACCCTCTGGCCAGACCGTCCCCCGCGATGCACAGCTCTCCGGCCGCCCCGATCGGTTGAAGCTGCAAATGATCGTTCATGACGAGCAGTTGGATATTGTCGATGGGCTTGCCGATCGGCACGAGCTGGCCCATCGGTTCGGCAAAACAGTCGAAGCAGGATACGTCAACCGTCGCCTCGGTCGGACCGTACAAATTCACAAGCCGGACTCCGAATCGGTCGTACAGCAGCGACTGGAACAGCCGAACCTGATGCGGATGCAGCGCTTCGCCGCTTGCAAAAACCTGCCGGAGGCCGGCCAGCTTCGCGACGTCTTCGGGATGCTGTTCCAGGTGCAGTAAAAAGATTTGCAGCATGGAAGGTACAAAGTGCAGCGTCGTCACCCGGTGGCGCCCAATCGCTTCCGCAATTTGCTTCGGGTCCTTCTCCCCGTCCGCCGCCAGTAAATGCAGGGTCGTCCCTTTCGTAGCGCCCCAAAACAGCTCCCATACGGACACATCGAACGTGTACGGCGTTTTCTGCAAAATGACGTCTTCGGCATCGATCGGGTAGCTTCTATGCATCCAGTTCAAACGATTAATGACGGAGCGATGCTCGATGAGCACCCCCTTCGGCTGTCCCGTCGATCCCGACGTGTAAATGACATAGGCCAAATCCCGCGCTTCGTTCACCGGAGTGAGCGGCCGGTCGTCCGCATCGTAATTAGTCGCGTCGTCCAGATCGATAATCGGCAGCTCCGCATGAATTGAGGCCAGAGAAGCTATCCCTTGATTTTGCGTCACAATCCTCTGTGCCTGACTATTTTCGAGAATGTACCGTTTCCGCTCCTGCGGATAATGCGGGTCCAGCGGCAAATACGCGCCGCCGGCCTTCAGAATCGCCCAAATACCGACGATCATCTCCAAGGATCGTTCCGCCGCAATCGGGATAATTTCCTCCCGCCGTACGCCAAGCCTTCTTAACGTTCTGGCAAGCCTGTTGGCCAAACGATCCACTTCAAGGAAGGTCCATTTCCGTTCGCCGTGCGTAAGCGCAATCCGATCGGGCGTGAGCTGGGCCTGCCGCTCGAATTGCTCGACCAGCGTTTGCTCGCTCGGATAGGGCCGGAACGTCGAATTGAATTCGCACAAAATTTGCTCTCGCTCCCGCTCGGTAAGCACGTCCAGTTGGGCCAAGGATACATCCGGGTCGTTCGCCAGCCGCTCCGCCACGATTTGAAAGTGCCGGACGAACCGTTCCATCGTCTTCCCGGCGTACAAATCCGTATTGAATTCCAGGTCGCAGCGAAGCGTTCCGTCCTCCACCAAGTAAATATCCAGTTTGAAATCGAGCTTGGCCTGCCCCAATTCAAGCTCGTAGCGCGAGCATCGCCACTCCCCGAATTGCCAAGCATCGGGGGATTCCATCTGACTGTGCACGACCAGCATCGTATCGAACAAAGGATTCCGGGAGGCGTCGACGGAAGCGCCCGTATCCGCGATCATCTGATCGTAAGGGAAATCCGGATGCTCGTAAGCCTCCATCAGCGTACGATGAAGCTGCTGCATCCAGCTTCCGCACGTCTGCGCTTCCGGCAGACGACAGCGGATCGGCAGGAAATTGTTAAACATGCCGACCATGTCCTGAACTTCGGGATGGCTGCGTCCTGCAACGAGGGAGCCGACGATGAAGTCGTCCTGACCGCTGAGCTTGTACAGCAGCGCGCTGTACGCGGCGAACAATACAGTATGAACCGTGACGTTCTCCCGCTGCGCGACTGCACGGATCCGCTCTCCCGTTTCCGCATTCACAGTAAAGCGAAGCGTCTCGCCGCGATACGTCTTATGCTCCCGGCGTGGGAAGTCCAGCGGCATGTTCAGCACGGGAAGCTCGCCGGCCAGCTGCTCCCGCCAATACTGCTGCTGCCGCCGGAACGAGGCGGAATGCCGCTCCTCATCCAACCACTGCACGTAGTCCCTGTATTGCAGGCGCGGCCGAGACGCCGGATAACCCCCCATCATTCGGAACATCTCGTTAAGGAGGAGCTGAACCGAGACGCCGTCCGCTATGATGTGATGCATGTCGATGAGCAAATACTGTTCTTCGGCGGAAATCTGCAGCAGATAGATTCGCACCAGCGGAGCCGCCGCTAAATCAAACGGTCGAATCCAGCTTCGCAGCCGTTCCTCCGCCTGCTCCCGCTCCGCCGTTTCGGCATGAACGCGTATGCGGGCGTTCGGGTGAACGATTTGCCGCATCTCTCCCTGCCGCCAGACGAACGAGGTACGCAGCGGTTCATGGATTGCGGCCAACTGCTCCCAAGCCGCTTCCACCTGACGCGGGTCAAGATAGCCGTCCACCTTCAGAACGATCGGCATATTGTAATTGGTGCCCATCGCCTCCAATTGCTCCTGGATCATCAGCCGTTGCTGCGCGGGGGAGACAGGATACTCGCCCGACGCATTTTCTCGCGAGACCAGGGGAGTAAACGCTTTCACTCCCCCCTGTTTGATTAGCGCGGCCAAGTTTTGTATCGTAGGCATTCGCATAAACTGCTGAAAAGGGACCTTCACATGAAACTGCTCGTAGATCCGGGCCAACAGGATGGTCGCCTTAAGCGAATGCCCTCCCAATTCGAAGAAATGGTCGTCTCTTCCAATCGGCTGACGCTGCAGCAGGTTTTCCCACAGCGCGGCAAGCGCGCGCTCCAGCTCGTCCGTTGGCGGTACATAGGCTTTATGGCTTCCACGGGACAGATCCGGAGCGGGCAGCAGCTTCTTGTTGATCTTCCCGTTCGACGTTAACGGCATCGCCTCCAGTGCGATCAAATCGGCGGGAACCATGAACAGGGGCAGCGCTTCGGATAAGTAAGCTCTGATCTCCTCCCCGTTTACGGCTTCATTCGCGACATAGTAGGCGCATAGAGACGGACTTCCTTCCGCAGCGCGAGCAATCACGCATGCTTCTTGAAGGTGCGGATGAGCCAGCAGACAAGCTTCAATCTCGCCTAACTCGATGCGGAAGCCGCGAATTTTAACCTGTTGATCGATTCGGTCCAGAAATTCAATATGGCCTCCGGGCAGCCAGCGCACCAAATCCCCCGTCCGGTACACCCGTTCGTTCGCCTCGTAAGGATGCGGGATAAACTTCTCGGCGGTGACGTCCGGAAGGTTAAGATACCCCCGGGCCAGCCCGTCCCCGGAAATCCACAGTTCTCCCGGCACGCCGATCGGCTGCGGACGTCCGTAGCGGTTCATAACATACAGTCCCGTTCCGTTAATCGGCTTACCGATCGGAACGCCGCTCGCCTGCTCCTCCCACTGCTCGATCTCGTAATATGTCGCAAATACGGTCGTTTCCGTCGGCCCGTACACATGAATGAGCTTTCCGGGTCCAAGCGCCTGGAACGCCTTGCGAACATGGGAGACCGAAGCCCGTTCCCCGCCGAACAATATTTTGCGCACATGCGCGAGCGCGTCGATGTATTCCTCCACGATGACGTTAAACAGCGCCGTCGTTACGAAAAATACGGTTACCTTTTCCGCCGTCAGCAGCTCGCTTAACCGATTCGAATCGCCGACCGTATCCGCATCGGCCAGTACGAGCTTCGCCCCGTTCAACAATGCGCCGAAAATATCAAATGTCGAGCCGTCGAAAGCGTAGTTGGACAGTTGCAGCAGCGTATCTTGCTCCGTGATGGCGATATAGTTCGTGTCCTTCACGACCCGAACGATGTTGGCGTGCGTCGTGCACGTCCCTTTTGGGTTCCCGGTCGAGCCCGACGTGTACATGATATAAGCCAGATCGCCAGCTTCGTTACGAGGCGGAAGATTCTCGCGGCTGAAGCTATCGTACGAGCCGTCGTCCAGCAGCATAACATGGCCCAAGCGCGAGCAGCGCTCCTGCCATTTGCCCATCGTCAGCATGCAGATTGCCCGGCTGTCGCTCATCATGTACTCCGTGCGCTCCGCCGGGAACGTCGGATCAATCGGCAGATACGCTCCTCCGGCCTTCAAGATCGCCAGAATGGCGACGATCATTTCCACCGAGCGATCGGCCATCAATCCCGCGACAAAGCCGGAACCTGCCCCGCTGGCCAGTAACGCGTGCGCCAGTTGGTTCGCTCGTTCGTTGATGTCCCGATAGGAATGAGAGCTTCCGTTAAACGTCACGGCCATTCGCTCCGGGTACTTCTCGGCTTGCCGCTCGAACAGCTGAGGAATCGTCTGCTCCTTCGGATATGGGGCAAACGCCAAGTTCCAGCCGCTCGTGAGCCATTGCTTCTCTTCCGCAGTCAGCAGTTCGATGTCCTTCAGCTGCTTGCCCGGATGCTTAACGATGTCCTGCAGGATACGAATATAGTGCTCCGCCACTCGCTCTATCGTGGATACTCGGAACAGTTCCGTCGCGTAACGGAAAGTAAAAGCCAGATCATCGCCGTCAGCCAACGCCTCCAACGTCAGATCAAACGGAACCGCGGCCGGCTCGACGAAGTCGGCTTCGAAGCTCAGTCCTCCGGCCGCTCCGGATACGTTCAGCCGCTCCTGCAACACAAATACGTATTCGAATAGCGGATTCCGGCTCGGGTCGCGCTGAATGCCCAGTTGTTCCACCACGAATTCGAACGGATAATCCTGATGAGCGAACGCTCCCAGCGCCGCCTCTTTCGTCTCGGCTAAGTAATCGAGATAGGTTTTATCCCCTTCCGGATAGCTTCGCAACGCGGACATATTGACGAACATTCCGACCATTTGCTCCAGCCCGTTATGGCTTCTTCCCGCGATTGGGGATCCGACGAGGACATCCTCCTGCCCGCAGTACTTCGCCAGCAAAATCGAGTAAGCAGACAGCAGCACCATATACAGCGTTGCGTTCGACCGCTGCGCAAGCTCTTGGATCGCCTTGACGTCCTCCTTGTCCAGGCCGATCTTCACGCTTGACCCGGCATAGCTCTTGACGGCAGGTCTTCGCCGGTCCATCAGCAGCTCCGTTACCGGAAGCTCGCCTTGCAGAGCGTTCATCCAATATTGCCGTCCGGCCTCCAGCGTTTCGGCTTTCATCCCGCCCTGCTGCCAGCATGCGAAATCGCTGTACCTCAGCGCAAGGTCGGGCAGCGGCTGATCTTGAATAAGCTTAATGAACTCCGCCATTAATACGTTCATCGCCAAACCGTCGGCCACGCTATGATGAATATGGACGGCCACCGCCCGCCGATCTTCCGCCCAGGACCACACCTGTACCCTCATCAGCGGAGGCGCCGACAAATCAAAAGCTTGTATAGCGGCTTGCAACTGAGCCTCCGACGGCTCCGCGGCGACATCCCGCCAATCCACGGCAATATCCACGCGGTCGCGAACGATCTGCACGATCCCTTCTTCCCGCGTATGGAACGAGGTGCGCAGCGCTTCATGTCTTGCGACGAGTTCGCCGAAGGCGCGGGCGATTGCGTCTCTGTCCAATGTACCGGCAATTTTCATGACGCCTGCAATGACATAAGCGGTGTGAACGCCTTCGTTCTGCTCCGCCATTACCATCCGCTGCTGCGCAAACGTCGCCGGATACGCTTCTCTCCGCTCCCTAAGCGGCTCTATCCGCTGGATGCAAATTTTCTCCGCCCGATCGATATACTCGGCCATCGCTTCAATCGTCGCAAGCTCAAACAGTCTCTGGATAGGGACCTCTACCTCGAATTCATGCTCGATCCGAGCAAGAACGTGCGAAGCGCCCAAGGACTGTCCGCCGATTTCAAAGAAAGCGTCGTCCGTGCCGATCCGCTCTCTCTCCAGAACTTCCTGCCAAATGGCCAGCAGCTTGGCTTCGGTAGCGTTCTGCGGCGATTTATGCGCTTTGTGTTGGAGGTTCGCCTGCAAGAGCTCCGTCATCGTTTGCGCAAGCTCGGCGAATTCGCCCGCCCTGAACTGCTCCGCCAACTTGTACCTTTGCGTTTTGCCGCTTGTCGTTTTAGGAATGGCTCTGACGGGGAGCACGTTTCTCACGTCGATGCCCATGCGTGCGTTTAAGGCGCGTTGAATTCTTGCCGCCTGATCCGCGAACTTCTCCGGCTCCCCGCGATGAGATACAAAGTAAACCACTTCCTCGCTCCCCAGCCGCTCATTATAGACGCCGCAGGCCGCCGTTCGGCCCGGAGCAATGCCTTCCAAAGCTTCAATCGTTCCTTCTATGTCGTGGGGGTACACATTTTGCCCGTTTACAAAAATAATGTCCTTATGTCTGCCTGTGACACAAAGCCTCCCCCCGCGCATAAAGCCGATATCTCCCGTAATAAACCACCCTTCTTGTGTGAATGACGCCGCATTGACTTGCGGCATTCGGTAATATCCCGACGTTACGTTTTTTCCGCGAATATGGATATGTCCAACCGTTCCTTCCGGAAGCTCAGCATGATCGTCTCCGCTAATTCTCACCTCGCAATCCGCTACAGGGAATCCTACATCTACAAATGTGACTCGATCCTCTTCGTCGTCCGGATTCATCGCCAGCGGTTCGCCGATTCGCAGCGCTCGCCTGGAAAGATGAATCGCAACAACCTCTTCTTCTACCGGCGGGAACGTGACGGCCAGACTTGCTTCCGCCAATCCGTAAACCGGGAACATCGCGTTTCGTCGCAATCCGTACGGAGCCAAGCGATCCACAAAATCCTCGCAAATATGCGCCGATATCGGTTCCGCTCCGTTATAGATGAGTCTGACGCAGCTAAGATCCCACTCGCCAGCCGCCTTCTCCTTGAAATGTCTGAGAAAATGCTGGTACCCGAAGTTGGGGGACGACAGCATGGAAATTCGCTTCCGATGCACCAGTTCCATCCACTGCATCGGCTGCATCATGAACAAGGTCGAAGGCATAATCCACTGGTTCATCGATGCATACACCGGCGCGAGATGAAACCCGATCAAGCCCATGTCATGGGTGAGCGGCAGCCAGCTGATCGACGAATCGGATTCCGTAGCTCCGCACCCGCCGACGATCGCACGAATATTTGTCAGCAAATTTTCGTGTGTGAGCACAACGCCCTTAGGCTGTCCTGTAGACCCCGAAGAAAACTGGATAAAGGCGCAATCCCCGGGAGAAATGTCGGGGATAATCCCCGGCTTGCCCTGGATCAGCTCGTCGTAGATGACGATGCGTTCGCGGTCCGTTAACGGATATTTCCCCTGCCGATCCGCAAACTGTCGAAGATGCTCATGCTGCTCCGAGTCGGTAATAAGACTGGGATTATCAAGCATCCGCCATACTTCGAAAAATTTAACGGTCTGTTCTTCCGTCGTCGCATACTGGATCGGAACCGGAACGATTCCGCCCAACAAGCATGACCAGAAGGCAAGAAGAAAGGCCTCGTTCTCTTGGAGCAGCAAGACGACGCGATCTCCCTTGCGCAGCCCTTTCTTTTGCAGATCGCCGAGATAAGCCATCGATCGTTCGTACAGTTGATCGTAAGATACGTGATGCTCTTGTTTCTTGTGAACAAACGTGATTCCTTTATGCTTCGTTCGATTTACGGAGAGCAATTCGACTAGCGTATCTCCTTTATGCATCGCCCAGCTTACCTCCTAGTCATCTAATCTCGCGTTCAGGCGCTATTCCCCTCTTTTAGTTAATTTGTGTAACGTCTGTGCATTTGCACAAAATTGTAAAGATAGATTACTTAAAGATTACTTAAATTTTCCATTGGCCAGCAAGTGCCAAGATTCTTTATCCAGGGATACTTTTCACTAATATCCAAATTTTTTCGAGAGAGTACGGCAGAAAAAAGAGGAGTTTGTCAGGAATTCGGGAATGTCAAAGAAACCCGCAAAGCTCCTGTGGGCTCCACGGGTTATGTGCGCCGGAACTGGCGGGTTTGCGGATTTCGGGTCAGGTTATCGGCCTTGCCGGAGGGGATTGGCCGAGACAATTACTCGAGCTGCTCGCAATCTATTTCTTGAATGCGGTAATGAATGTCGTATCCTGTCGGATTATGCAGCGCGGTCGAGAGCATATATTTCTCAAGAAGACGGCAGGTGTTATACTCCCATTCCCCATGCGTCGCTCGACCAGGCCGAACAGGAACGGCAAACGACAAAGGCGGTAGAGAAAAGCCCATTCCCTTGGCCTTCATATACGCTTCCTTCCTCGTCCAAATCATATAGAATGCCGCTAGTTTTTCCTCCTCGCCCTGATGTGCGTTTACGTACTCGATCTCCGATTCGTTAAAAACGCGAGGCATAATAGTCAAATGATCCCGGGCGATATGCTCAACGTCCACGCCGATGTCGCCTAATGTCGTCATGGCGCAAACGATTAATTTATCCGTGTGAGACAGATTGAAAAAGACTTGTTCGCTCGTTGTTCCCATGTTTTGTTCCGAAAGGTAGAGCTTGCCGTACTGATTTTTGCGAAATCGGATCGATCGCGGGTCGGCCCCGATTCGCTGCGCCAGCTGCGTCTTTAACAAGATGCGACCAATGGCGAACTCCACTTTCTTGAAGTCGACCTGATAGCGGCGGTAGACCTGCAGTTCCTCTTCATCCAACAAGGCAAGCCCCCGATCGAGCCTGCTGAGCTCGAATCCGTCTTTGACTGAAACGACATACAGCCGGATTTCGTTCAAATCTCCGTCCCCTTATGAGCTATGCAAGCTGAACCAAATGCCCAACTTCAATAGCGTATATTTTCTTTATTTTTTATTGAAAATAGAATATCATCGCTGTAACGAATTGGAAAGTTAGGGGGATACGATGAATAAATTAAAGGTTGCGGTTACGAGCCTTCTTCTGGTTGTTTCTGCCATCCTCATTGTCTATCTATTGGCAAATCGCGAGGAAAAGCCGAGACATACGGCCACGAATGAGACATCTTTATCCGACGCTTCGGTCGACAAGATGCGACAAACCTCCAACGATTTCACTTTAAACAGTTTGTCGGAGGCGACCGCTGCGGTTGACGTTCATTTTGCCGAAAAGCCGACCGTGCTGCTGTTCTTTACTTCTTGGTGTCCGTACTGCAATGAGGATGCGCCGAAAATTGTCCAATTGGAAAAGAAGTACAAGGACAAGATTAATGTGTACGGCATCAATGTTGCCGCTCGCGACAACCTGGAGGATGTGCGAGATTATGTGCAGCGGCATCATATTGAATATCCCGTTCTTTTGGACGAAGCCGGCGATATCTACAACAAGTTCGGAGGCGTCGGTTTTCCTTCGCTCTATTTCTTTAACGAACGCGGGGAAGTAGCCGATGCGATCGTGGGCTCCGCCGATATCGAGCTGATCGAAGAGGCGTTCAAAAATATTAAAGGATCATAAAAGAAGTGGCTTCGACCGGCAGGGGCAGGCCAAGCTGCTGCTCATACAGGTCGGCGTAATGGCGGAGATGGGCTTGGAGCGCAAGTCGATCCTTCTGCTCCCGATAGGCGTGCAGCAGCAGTAAGTTCGCTTCCTCGTCCAGCTCGGCCAGCGCCAAAATCCGCCTGAGCACGATAACAGCCTGCTCGTATCTTCGATGCTCGGCCAACTCGCGGGCGAGACGCTTGGCGAAGCTCATATACAGCTGTTCCAGCCTGTACTGCTCCGCGGCGCACCATTGGTAGGCGTTATCCTCAAACAGAGCCCCTGTATATTGCTGCTCCAAAGCAATGCCTTCGTCCAGCTCGGCCCTGGAATCCGCTCCCCTGTTCCATTGATTGACCTGCTCCTCAAAATGCACAAAATCTACGGCTACCTCTCTCATTTCCAGACGGTACTGCTCATTGGCGGATTGCACAATCGCCTTCATCCCCAGCGGCGTGAGCGCCTTGCGAAGCTGATAAACCGCCGTATTCATATAAATTTCGGCATTCTTGATCGGCATTTCCAAGAAAATATCTTCGATAATTCGACCTTTAGCGACAAATTGTCCCCGACAGAGAAGCAGATAAGCGAACAGCTCGGCGCTCTTGCGCGAAATCCAACGCACGCGTCCGCCTTGCACCCCGGATATCTCCAACCCGCCCAAAGCGCGAACCTGTAAGCGCGGTTCTGCTTGCTTGTCTGCAGCGTTTTGCGCTCTTCGCTCGAATGCCCGGGCAATAGTCTGCTCCAGGCGGCTGCGCGAGATCGGTTTGACGATGTAGTCGAGCGGATAAGTCTCAAACGATTCCAACGCATATTCCTTATGGGAGGTGACAAAGACGATGTCCAGTCCGCCCGCAAGCGCGCGCAGCTGCGCGGCTGCCTGCAAGCCGTTCTCTCTCCCGATCTTAATATCGATAAAGGCGACATCGACGGCCTCCTTGCGTGCATACTCCACTGCTTCTGCCGGCTCCAAAAAGCATTCGACTCGTTCAATCCCCTCTACTCGAGCCAGCATCTGCTTCATAATCGTGTGCATCGCTCGTTCATCGTCCAGGATCAGCACCTTCATTGCTTCGACCCCCCTCCTTCGGCAGATGGATATAAAACGTGCTGCCCTTCCCGGGCGCGCTTTCGACGCGCAGACGCCCGCCGCTCAGTTGTAGAAACCGGCGGCTGACCATCAGCCCCAGACCGGCTCCCTTCTCTCCTTCGGTGCCCGGAAGAGTATCCAAGCTGGCATCGTCGAACAGAAGGCGCAGCTGCGTATCGTCCATCCCGATCCCGTCGTCGCGCACGGCCAGCAGCCATTCGCGCTTTTCCTCCTGTGCGCGGATGAGCACTGTACCGCCTCTGCGCGAAAACTTGATCGCATTCGAGAGCAGATTGCGCACGATCAGCAGAATCGCTTCCCTGTCCGCATGAATTCGGAAATGGTCGGGTACTTCGTTAACTAGACGAACCTGCTTGACTTCGCTGCGCAGCGTCAAGGATCGACAAGCTTCGCGCACGATCTGCGACAGGTCGAATCCGTCGGCGCGAAGAGAGAAACCTTCCTTCTGCACGCGGAACCATTCCAGCAAATTTTCGGCCATCGTATACGTATTGCGAATTTGCTCGCTTAATGTATCCACCAGTTCCCGTTGGTCCGACTGCAGCGAGTGGCGGGATTCCTCCAACAGCTCGATCAAGCTGACCTGAAGAGCCAGCGGATCGCGAATGTCGTGCGAGACGACGGTGAACAGCTGATCCTTAAGCTGATTAAGCGAGGCGATCTGTTCAAGATGCCGCTGCTTCTCCGTAATGTCGAAGAGGACGCTGACTGTGCCGTGCTTGCGTCCTCTCTGAGAGAGCAGCGGGTATACGTCCAGAATAAAGACGCGATCGGGAAGACGGCCGCCGCCGCGAATCTCCATTCTCTCCGTCCGCATCTGTAAGCAAGCTTCCTTCCACTCCGGCCAACCGCTCAGCACATCGTTGATGTACAGTCCGATAAGCGAGCCGTCCTCCGAATCGAGAAGCAAGGGCTGAACGTAACCGTTATGATCGACGATGCGCCCGTTGTGATCGGCAATCAGAAAGCCTTCCCGCTGAGTGTCGATGATCTGCTGCCTCGCCATAGGAACGATCGAGAAGAGTCGATTGCGAACGACCAACCACAGCATAATCATGCCGAGGAAGCCGGTATATACCGAAATCGGCAGCAGCCAAACCTGCAAGTCGGGAACGGTGAGCTTGGCCAGCTCAAACAGAACGGGAATACAGCATAAGACGAGCACCCACATGCCTGCTTTGCGCACCTCGGGCCGAGCGCTGCGAATATATCGAACGACGAATACGAGACCTGTCGCGATAATCGTAAAACAAAGCAGATTAACGCTCAGCGCAAGCGGTGTTCTGACCGTCTCCAAATGTCCGTTAACGAGCTGCTTGCTGGCATAGATAAGCCCTGTTCGAAAATCGGTCGCGACGACGATCGCCCATCCGACAAACGGACCGAAAATGATCAGATGAGAGGAAAACCTACGCCACTTATCCCTGTTGTACAAGTCCAACACAAACAGAATAAATAATGGCACGCTGAGTACGAGCGCAATCTGCTGAATGCTGCGAAACCATTCTTTGCCCGGCAGAGCGTCCGCCTGCAGCTCCATAATGACTCCACCTGCATAAATCAATCGGCAGGCCATTAGCCAAACGAAATAACGAACTGCACGCTCGCGCCGATAAATGACAGCGTATATCAACGAAACTCCCATCAGAATAGCGGCCACGACCATGCCTGTGTAGAATAATGCTGCGTTCATCCGGCTATGTACCCTTTCTGCATGCGATTTCGTCTATTCTCGTAAGGAAGCTACACTTCAACAATTCCTTGTATTTCGTACGGATAGTCAATTTGTTTCTTGACCGTCTCGACGGCCTCTTTATTCACAAAAAGCTCGACAAGATACAAAGCCAGGTCGATTGATGTCGAAACGCCTCCGGCCGTAATCAAATTGCCGTCTTTCACAATTCTAGCATTCATTACTTCTTGACAATAGGGTTCCAGCAGCTCATATGCACTGGGATGCGTCGTTGCTTTTTTCCCCGTCAGAAATCCCGCTGCTCCGATTAACAACGATCCGGTACAGACAGATACGATATAGCGCACATCGGCGGCTTGACGAAGCCATCCGATGAAATTTTCTTTAAACCTCAGCTTCCTCGTCCCCATTCCGCCGGGAACAAAAATAAGATCATAGGCCGAGAGTTCCGGTCTGATCTTGTTCACTTTTATCGTTAATCCCAATTCATCGGTAATTTCCTCGGATAGTCCGCAGAAGTCCCATGTCGTCCCTTTTGTCTGTTCGAACAAATTCAAACGGTAGATCACATCGTAAAAACCGATCAAATCCAGAAAAGTAATCCCGTTAAACACGACAAACCCGATCTTCATCGCAATGCCCTCCGTTTCGTTTGCCCTTTTCAGACATAGGGAGAAATCTCGGCAATCATGCCGTCTCGCATGGCAATCGTCTGGTTGTACCCGCTCATCTCTTCCACAATATGATTCGATACAAGCACGATCGCTTGGCGCGATACGACGGAGAGAAGCTCCAGCAAGCGGTCGCGTTGTCGAACGTCGAGATTGTTGAACGGCTCGTCGAGAAACAAAAACTTCGGCGAGCCAATCATACTTTGCGCGATCATCGCAAGACGCTGCTGGCCTACGGATAGCTCTCCCATTTTTCTGTCCAGCAACGGGGCAATTTCCATAAAACCGCCCAGCTCCGCCACCGTGTTATCGGCCTCCTCGCTCCCAAGAAACTTTATTCCGGCAATGTAAGCCAAGTATTCCCGCACTGTAAATCGCTCGTAAATGGCAATCTCCTGCGGCACATACCCGCTTTCCTTTCTTGCCTGGATGGGCGACAGAGAAACTCCGTCAAGCTCATATCCAATACTGCCCGAGTTAAGAGGAACGACATGCGCAAGCAATTTAATCAATCTGCTTTTGCCCGATCCGTTAGGACCGATCAAGCCGATCAAGCCCGGGTACAGCTCCAAGCTGAGCGGGCCGAGCGCCTGTCCCGAGTCGCCGAATACCGTCGCCGATCGAATTCTAATTCTCATAACGCAGCCATCCTCTTCGGCCGCTCATCCTCCGGACCCGATGGATCAACAACAGGGAAAGCAGCAGAATGAAAACTAAGCCGACCATTTGGCTTTGCTGCCGCTGAGGGCTCGTTACTTCGCTAAACCAAAATAAAATTCCTAAATGCTTGTTAAGCAAAAGCTGGACGATCCAACAAACGACCGATCCGTACAGCCCCGCAAACACACCGAAATAAAAGAGCAGCAAGGCGGCGACCAAGCTGAAAATCCCCAATGGGATCAACCAACTGATCATATGCGCCCCCATGCGATGCTGCAAATCAGGCAGAAGCACGGTAAGAACGCTGCCCAAAACGAGGTAATAGGCGACGATCAACGTTAATCTGCTAAAGATCAATAATAATGGATTCGCGGGCATAGAAAGCTCCAACTCGAACATCGGCGTTCCGTAGGAGCGAAAGCCCAAACAAACCGTTAATGCGGCAAGCAGCGGAGCGGTAAATAGGAAAGGCCGTATGGCCACTTCATCCGCAATGATGAACTCGGCCACAAAGGCCAAAGCGGATAGCGCCAAGGACAGCAGCACATATTTCCAATTAAACAATCGTAGATGCGACCGAATAAGCGGAATAAGCAGTTGAACCGCCCGTTCCTTCCGATGCGGCGGAGCGGCTTGCGACTCTTCCCATTGACGAGTCAGCATGGCGGCGAATTGAGCCGTATCCTTGAGCGAAGGTTCCTCCACGGTATACCGACCCAAATACTCCTTTAATTTCGCCTCTTCCTCAGCCAAATCCTGCTTATTACTTTGCCGATTTCCATTTTCGCCCATCATATTTCCCTCCCTCCTTTACGAGCTGCAGCCCGTCTTTCCGTCTCTCCCTTAATTCCTCCAGCGCTTAAAAGTCCGTTTAACACACGGATTGCTTCATATAATCTGCTCTTGACGGTGCTCAATGGAATATCCAGAACATCGGAAATTTCATCCAGCCGCAGCTCCTGGTAGAAACGAAGAATAATGACTTCCTTGCGGATGGCAGACAGCTGATTCAGCGCCTGCACAACAAGCGCCCGTTCTTCCTGTTTCTCGTAAATTTGCGACACGTTATCCGAAGCGGCGGCGGCATTCCGTTCCAGATCCGGGACCGCTTTCGCCCAGACGTGCGATCGGCGCCAATGGTCTCGGCACAGATTCGTCGCTATTTTGTACAGCCATGGCCGAAAGGATTGCGGATAGCGCCCCTCCCGCGCAGAAAGCATGACACGCACGAAGCATTCCTGCGTTAAATCCTCAGCCAGCACTCGCGATTGCATCATGCGATGAATATATTTATGAATAGCCGCATGATAACGATAGGTGAGAGTTTCCAAAGCAGAGGCGTTTCCGTCGGCGAATTGCCGCATTAATTGTTCGTCGGTCATTCGCTTCTCCCTTCCGGTAGAATCATCCTTAACTATCTATTAACAAAAAATGTGCGTCGTCCAAATACGAATATACAGAGTATAAAAGCAAGGAGGCTGCCGAGCAGCAAGGCATTGCGATTCCAGACCAGCTCCGCCCCCTCCTGCAGGCTTCCCGAAAACAAGTAAAGCCTGTCCGTAATCGCCCCGTTCGTTAAGGATTCCATCACCCAATAAAATAAGGAAACCGAAATTCCCGCGATATAGGTTCTTCCAATCAAGCTGCCAAGCAGCGCAAGGTGACCTAGCCATAACGCAGGCGGAAGCACATGATAGGAAAAAGTCCGCAGCGGAATGGGAAGAACTAACAGGTGAATGGCGGCAATTCCCATTAAATAAAGTATAAATATCGTTGCTGTGCCCAACAACCACCTTGTACCGAAGAAAAGCGGACTTCGAAACGGAAGCGACATAAACCAACCGCTCGTTTCCTTATCCAGCTCCGCCACAAAAAGCTGGCACATGATCAAACTGGCGATAAACGGCAATGTATATTCATATAGGACTTGAATATGAATCAACTCGATTTTCTCAACGAAGTGCCACGGCTGAAGCACGGCGACTGCCGCGACCTGCAGTACCGTCACCCCCAAAGCGGCCCACACGAAAGACGACCAAACGAGCTTCAAGCTTAGCCACAGCCTGTTCATGACGCCTCCCCTAAATCGTTATCCCGCAGCTCTTGAACGTGCCTATCGCCAGCATTCGCCGCTAGCAGCTTCTTATTATCCAGCTTAATCAGATAAGCGGAAAGTTCTCTTATGAACTGCTTCCGTTTGCCCGGATCGGCCCGTTCCCCCTTCGCTCCCGAGGAATCAAACCAAAACTCGGCTATTTGCTCAACCACCTCTTCATCGTCGTACAGCCCTTGGAAGAAGTAGGACGGCACTTGTATAATCCCGCTGCCTGTTTTAGCTATTTCCCGTTGATTGAAACGAATTCTGTCCATAGCGATCAGCGTATCGGCTTCACGAACTTGGACTTCCGGATTCAATTGAAGCATCAGCCGTTTTCCTTCATGAAATAATGCGACCCATCGCGAAACGTAGTCGTCATTGAACAATTCGTTAACGATGGCTTTCGTTGTCATTCCGCCGGTTTCCGCCGCGACTTCTTTTAACGATCCGCCCCATAAATTGAAACCGGACTCGGCTTCATTGGACGCTTCGAATTGAATCGTCTGTACGCCGGCATTTGTCGTTTTTTCGAGTGTGCGGTAGTTGCTGTACAGCCGGATCGTATCGGGATAACGAACGGTGACTCGGCTTGGCGCAGCGCCTTCTGTGAACAGAGGCTGCGGGAGCCAGGCTAATTCCATAGGGAGGTTCACGTTCCAGCGATCGGCCATATGAACGGCTGTCATCGTCCCCTCCTCCGTCACTTTATGGTCGGCTATTTTTCCTCGATAGTGCAAAACCAAGGTGACCGGACGTATGTCTCCCGTCTCGATCTGAATCTGATTCCCGTCCCTGCTGAAGCGAACCGACTCCGAATTGAGACGCGCTTCGGTCATCTCGAATCTTTCATTCAGCGTAAAAGCAAGAGGGAGTGTCGCCGCTTCTTCATTCGTGAACTGAATTGTTGCTTTTACAGCGAGCCCGCCGTCTTTGTATGGCCTCATATCCAGGTCATAGCTCAATCCGGATAGTCTGGCTGGCTTGACGGACTCCAGATTCGAGATTTCCCTAATCGCCACTTGATTCATCTGAACGGTTTTCTGCGATACATGACCCGCAAGCAATCCGGCTGCCAAGCAGGCGGCAAGAATAAGACCTGTCGCCTGCATTCGGACTCCCGGCTCTCTTCTGGCTTTGGCTTTGATGTAAATAAACAAAATAAATAAAGCAAAAGCCAAAAAGAGATAAAACCCGCGATGCGTCCAAAAAGACATTTCGCGCGAAAATCCAAACTGGTCGTCAAAATATCCCATCGACTTGAAGTCGAATAATAAAAAGTTGGGAAGAAGTCGGGTGGGCATCGGAAGACGGGGCGTGAGCAATAAGAGTCCGCCATAAATATGAAGAAAAAACAGCAAAAACCCTGCCGCATAGCCTATTTTGCTCTTAAACAACCCGCCCAATAGCCAGCCCAGAATCATCGCATACAGCATCGGAATAAACGTGGACAATAAAAACCAGGCCGGATACAAGCTTGCCCCCGGGTACATCGTCTCTCGCAACCAAAGGTAAATGAAAACCGGAACACATGTGAAAATGAAAAAGGGAAGCAAAAAAACGGTCAGTTGCGCCGACCATCGCCGTATCGAACGATAGGGGAGGCTCCCGATCAATTGCGCTTCCCCGGCAGCTTGGCGGCTTCTTGCTCCGTATACCCCTGACAAAATGGCCAATATCGTAATCGCGCCCAAGTACATAAATTCAAATTGATGAA
The DNA here is from genome assembly GCF_017671885.1 of Cohnella sp. LGH. Classification (NCBI taxonomy): domain Bacteria; kingdom Bacillati; phylum Bacillota; class Bacilli; order Caryophanales; family Paenibacillaceae; genus Cohnella; species Cohnella sp. LGH. The sequence continues at coordinate 3,706,011 of NZ_CP072117.1, read as the reverse complement.
GATAGTAGCCGGCATGCTCCGTCCATTCGTTTGCCCTATGAACAAGCCAAGCATGAACAACACCGACCAGCATCAGAATCCGAAAGTGAGCCCCACGCAGGAGAAGCTTCCATTCCGTTGCAAAATGCGCTCGCCATTCACTCATCGGATTCACCTCTCGTTAAATGCAAATAAGCATCCTCCAGGCTGGGAGATGCGGGAACCGCATCCGGCAATGGACAAGTGCTGGAGATCATCCTCAGCTCGTAGCCTTCAATTGTTTTCCGCCGACGAATAACGGACTCCCCTGTCAGCCTGTGCAGATCTCGTTCATGAACATACGTTGTCCACACACGACCTTGCACCTTAGCCAGAAGATCGGCCATCGTTCCGTGATACCTCATACTTCCTTGATCCAAAATGGCCAACGAACGGCAGCTCGCTTCAATATCCGCTACGATATGAGTCGATAACACAATAATTCGTTCCTGTCCCAACTCCTCCAGCAGCTCGCGAAACCGGATCCGCTCCTCCGGATCAAGTCCGGCCGTCGGCTCGTCTACAATTAATACACGGGGATCGCCGATTAGCGCCTGAGCAATGCCAATCCGCTGCTTCATGCCGCCGGAGTATGTTTTAAGCTTGCGCTTGGCGTGATGCTGAAGGTTCACCTTTTCCAAAAGGGTAGCTACTGCTGCGCGACGTTCCTTCGCCGATTTCATTCCTTTAATGGCCGCGACATAATGAAGAAATTCTTCCCCGGTTAATTTATCGTAAAACCTTGACGCTTGAGGCAAATAGCCCAGGCACTGCCGAATACAGTGATCATCCTTGCCTAACACGTAAGGACCGACTTGTACTTTGCCGCCGGTCGGCGGAATAAGAGTCGCCAGAATTTGCATTAGCGTGCTTTTGCCCGCCCCATTCGGACCGAGCAACCCGAACATTCCCGAGCCGATTGATAGATCGATTTCGCGTAACGCTTGTTTGTTTCCATTGTAAGTTTTGCTTAAAGCTTGAATCTGAATGTTCATGTCTTCACCGCCTAAAAGCTTGATTTACGGAGTATGACGGCCATGTCCGCAAAAAGTTTGGTCGAAAAATAAAAAAAGACTTATGCGCCGTATCTCGGTTCCACGAGCAAAATTTCCTCCGAAGTGTATGGAACTAGAACAAAGCCGTCCCTATACTGTCTGGAACGGCTTTATTTATTTGATTGAAAGTAATTATGTCGCGTTCATTTGCTAGGCGTCATACGTTTCTCATAAAACACAATTGTCATTTTATCGTTAATTTGTTTGGTTTGCCCCGTCTTTCGATAGCCTAGCTTCTCATAGAGGTAACAATTGCCCTGCTCTTGCAATATGGTGTCCAGCTCCCAAATTAATGCATCCTTATATTTATCTTCGATAATAGCGAATACCTTTTGAGCAATCCCTTTTCCCTGGTGCTCGGGTACAATAAATACCGGACTGACGCGATACACTTTATTCTCTTTCCTTACAATCCTAATCGCACCTACGTGGACCTCGAAATCTTTTATAATATAGTAATCCGTAGATGATTCATTTAATCGATCTATTATTCGTTCTATAGATTCATTAGCAGGGCTGGTTGTGTGATCTTGGTATTTATTAAACAGAGGCGTAAATGCTTTAATTTGCATTTCGTAGATGAGCGATGCCTGACTCAGATCCGATTTGAGTAAAGAAATATTCAATGGGTCGCCCCCTCCTTCATAAAACACCTACTAGTTCCTGACTTCAAATTTAAAGCCGTCTCCCAGCTCCTTATTTTTCCCGTAACATCCTTGAAGCTCATATTCCTTTCCATTTTCAACCGTATTAAGAGTTAGGGTTTTACAGCTCGCGGTTCTTATGTTGGTTGTTCCATGTTTATCTTTAGAATTGTCATACTTAAATTGTACTTCCGCTCCGTTAAATACTAGGTCGTAAAATATCGGATCTCCTTCTATCGTAAACCTGGTAATTCTAATTTTATCTTCCGTTTTCGTTAATGAGTTCTGATAAAATGCCTCGAGTCGTTCCGCGTTCTTCACGTTGCCATGTAAGTCTACAACGTCGCCGTTTTCCATCGCCGTATCAAAGCTGTACGGTTCGGAGCCACATGCCGATACTACAATAACTAGGAATAGAATAATTATAAATGTGAAGTTTTTCATGATGTACCTCAAGATTTGACTTCGTATTCAATAAGCCAGCAGTCTCTATATTCGCCCTCATGCCACTCCTGTTTCTCTAATAACTTCTTCTTCGTAAATCCTAGCTTTTCATACACTCTTAATGCCCTGGTATTCCATGTTTGCGGGTCCATAACGATTTTGCTTGCCTTTCTGTGTTCCGCCAAGTAATTTACAGTCTCTTGAATGATTCTCGTCCCGATCCCGCGATTCCAATAGTCCGGTTCGCCAATGAATTGATCCATTCCATAAACGACTCCGGTAAACTCTTTAAGTTCGTACACCTCGAGTTCTTCATCATCTATCTCATAAAATTGCAAATACCCGATTGCTTGGGCCTTATATTCGATTATACATTGCGTTATGTTTTCTCTATCTTCATAAAAATGCTTGTTTACAAGCTCCAGATCATGCGGTCGATCGCGGCCTTCGTAAAACTCCAACACTACTGGATTCGAAAGCCACTTCACTAATAAATAGGAATCTTCCGACTCCAGTGTCCGCAACCGAATTTCATCTTTATTAACAAGTATCATAGAGCACGTTAGCCTCCTGCATGATATCATTTATTTCGCTTTTATACCTCTATTTGAAAAATGGAATCCACAATGATTGGCAAGTTATCTCTTACGGAGACCGCCCCGAAAACAGAACGAGCGTGGCTCCCTTTATCCTCAAACACTTCGACCAACAAGTCAGAAAATCCATTCAGCACTTTATGATGCTCTTCAAAGTCGGCGCTTGCATTCACGAATCCCTGTACCTTCACAGCTCTTTTCACTTTGTCTAAAGATCCTAAAGCAGATTTCAATACGGCAAGCACTTCAACCGCGGTCGATCTTGCGAAAGCGTAGCCTTCTTCAGTCGAGAAATCTAGTCCTAATTTTCCTGTGGGGTTTCCGGAAGGACCTTTACCTGAAACATAAATCATATCATTGACGATCACGTAATTTGCATACTTTGCAGCCGGCTGACTTGCAGAAGGAAGCAGAACGTTTAGTGCTTGCAATCGTTCTTCAATCGAATTTCCCGACATACAAAAACCCCCAATATCATAAATATTGGGAAGATTGTACTCCTATTAACTTGAAAGGTCAATGAATAATTCGATCTATTACAAGCCCAGTCTTACTTTTGAATCTTAAATGTAAACTTCCATTCTGCCGTGTTGCCCGAATATCTGCCGCGATTTTCTTTGACCTTTACTGTAAGCGATTTATTCATAGTTTTAGAAATCGAGGATGCTTTAATGGACAAATTGGCTGTTCCTACATCGGGAATCTTATCCTGCTCTTCTGCGTATGCTTTTAATTTTACACTCTCCGATGATTTTAAGTTTAAAGTGACTGTCGAGCCTTCTTTAATTTCTTTACCGTTAACATAGCCTGCGGTATACCATTCATTACCGACATGGTTATTTTCCACTAATTCAACACTGACAAGGGTTACCTTTATTTTGGTCGTCTTCGCAGTTGCAGCAGATACGGATTGCCCTAAGAAAACTGTAATTAATAGAAACGCCAGCATTAATCTCATACTTTTGGACATTGAGTTTGCCTCCCAGAGTAATTTGTTCATAAAATATAATCTTCAGATATCCCTATTCTTCTGATTTCATTGCCTTGGCTGTCGTACAATACTGATCCTGAGGGGAATTTACTTTCCGTACTCCCGGTTAACGGAGAAATGGCAATAAAGAAGTCTCCCTCCTGCACCGGCAATTCATATTTTTCGCCATCAATCAACGTAAGTATCTTAGAAATCCCTTCCGTATTCCGGCCCAGAATTCTAACATACTGTCCCTTACCCGTTTCCATAATTCTAGGTCGGATCTCATTTGTTCCATGCCCCGTGAAATCAAGTTTGTATTTATGGTTAGGGCCCTTTGTAAGCTCCGCTTCGCCAAATTGTGACTCAATTGTAAAAAGAACGATTTTCTTGTCGTCTGCATCTTCCATTAGCCTGATCTGAACAGGCAACTTCACCATTTGGCTTATGGATTGGGCAATGGCATTTTCATCATCTTCAACTTTATAGGTATAGTATGGTTTTATATATCGCGTAGAGACAAATAATACGCAAATAACCAAAGCTATTGTCACACAGATTTTATATCTCTTTTTATATTTCAATCGCTTGTCAGTCCTTTCGCGTACAATTCTCCAACGCATCCGCAAGAATGATAGGTGAACTATTCCCTGTCGCTGTTCCTAAGCCAGATTAATCACGGAGCAGCCCGGCCTTGTTTCAAGAGTTACGATTCTTGTCTTAGTATCGTTCTTGGAAATAAAGATGTCCGTGCCCTCTTCATCCATGCAATAGGCGATGGGGATAGAAACTTCGCTGTCTCTGAACGATCCGTCTGCATGGCTGGTCCCAATGATGACCGTTTTATATTGTATGGCATACTTCCTGGCTTCCCCTACCCATTCAGCGAACTGTTCTTCGCTAAACATTCCCACTCCAATAGGATGAACAATGAATAGGATGTTCGTTGGTTGTAGATTGCTCATCCCTTGGAGGACCAGTTCATCGCACAACATTACACCAATAACGTTCCCTTCAACCCCAACGAGTTTAGTATCCTCGTACTTGGCGCGATCGAGCAGCAGCTTCCCATCACGATCTATCACGACCGCCCTATCTTTTGGTTTCTTGTACCCCGATATAATGATCTTTGAATATTTTCTAGCCAACTCGCATGCGCAATCTATATTGTGGTTGATGTACCCTTCCGGAAAAATGATAACATCTGCTTCTGGATGATTCATCATTTCAAGCTCCAGCTGTCGTAGCTCCTTCTCTAATCGAGGTTGCGCAATTAGAAGCTTCATATTATCTCTCCGATCTGGGCTGACTGACGCCCCTATCTTTCATTTTACCAAACTAGTTACCACTTCTTAAGGCTTTCATAATTCTTTCACTGCCTTTTGATACACTTATAACGAAATTCTGAGGAAGCTGGGAGGATTAGAGCCATGTTGCGAGGATTCGACTGGAAGAGACTGTCGCTAACTTTAGGTGTAGCAGGTTCTATGTGGTTCGTTTTAGAGAACACGACCAGAGCGGATACGGCGCTTTCGGATTTTTATTTCAGTCATTATGCGGATCATGCCGAGGTTATAGATTATGGCGGAGAGGATACGGAGATTGTGATTCCGGAAACATCGCGCGGGCTCCCCGTAACGTCGATCGGCAAACGTGCTTTACGGGCAAAGGATTTAACGAAAGTGACTTTTCCTGAGCGCCTAGAAACGATCGAAGAATTTGCATTTGATTCCAACTCTCTAACCGAAATCGAGATTCCCGCCAGCGTAACCTCCATCGGACATTTTGCATTCAGGAATAATGCTCTGACCAAAGTGACCTTGCATGAGGGCTTGCAGACCCTCGGTGCGGCCGTATTTCAGGGGAGTGTCATATCAGAAATTGAAATACCATCTACCGTGCAGTTTATGGAGATGAACGCCTTGAATGAAATCGGGCTGACAAAGCTGAAGTTGAATGAAGGTCTTCCCGAAGTCGGATACGGTATATTTCAGCATAATAAACTGACCGAAGTCGAGATTCCGTCAACCGTAAAAACCATCGAGCGTTTTGCATTTCGGGATAATAAGCTCAACAGGGTAACGTTACATGAAGGTTTGGAAACTATCTGGTATTCGGTTCGATTATAACGAGCTGACCAGCATCGTGATTCCGTCTACGGTAAATAAGATTTATGGCGATGCGTTCTATAGCAATAAGCTTGCGTTTGCGGTGATTCCTCCAAGCGTGAACACGATTGAGCCCAATTCGTTCGGTTCCAATCCGCCCGACTTTACGATCATCGGATCGCCCGGTTCACCCGCGCACCATTTTGCAACAACCTACAACTATCCTTTTATGGATGCCGCAACGATTCCGTTGCCCGATATTCAGTTTTCTCCGAACAGCCAGGACTGGTCGCAGTCCGCTGAAGTGACGGTGACAGGAGCCACCTACAACATCTTTAATCTGAAGTATGCCTGGTCGAATACAGTCACGGAGCCCGGCCCGGAAGTGGGATGGCGTTTATGGGGTCTGGGCGACAAGATCGAACAGACCGCTGAAGGAGATTGGTTCTTGCATGTTCAAGGATCCCTGTTAGATCGAGCAGGCTCCTGGCATTCCGAGCGCTTCCGGGTCGACAGGACGCCGCCGACGCTGGACATTACAATGATGACTGGTCTATCTCCCTATACGAACGATACATGGAGCGCAGCCCCTGTCACCGTAAATGCAACCGCCTCCGATCCGTTCGGCGAAATCCGTGAAATTGTGGTTGAGATGGGACATGACTCACGGAGCTCAGTGGCGGCCTATCCAGGAAATACGCATTCCATTTCACTCGGTGCCAATGGCACCTACCAACTGAAAATCACGGCAATCGATCAAGCGGGGAATGTATCCGCCACGGAGCAGCGCATTATTAAGATCAACATCAGCAGCAACAGTAGCAGCTCTCCATCGGGCTCAACTCTTTATGAGAAATCCAGCAATGCTAAGCTAAAGGAACTTCTCTTCTCGGGCGGGGCGCTCACTCCGATGTTTTCCCAGGATGTGACGCAATATACGTTGCGCATCAGTCCCGAATTGCAAAGCCTCACCGCTACCCTGTTGCCGGAACATGGACAAGCCTCGACATCACTGGGTGGACAAGCACTCGGATCAGGCAGAGTGAAGCAAGACATCTTACTGGAATCCGATATCAAACAGTTAGAAATCGTAGTTACTGCGGAAGATGGAACCAAGCAAACATACCATGTCATGCTACAAAGAGGCAATGTGGAAAGCGAGAATGCCGAACACCTTCCGTCAGAGGCGGCATGCTCCAAGTCTTCTCCTTTCACGGATATTGCCAGGCATTGGGGAGAGGCCTCCATCATCGAAGCAAGCTGCAAAAAGATCATTCAAGGGTATCCAGACGGAAGCTTCAAGCCAGACCGCATCATCACCCGGGCTGAATTCACCGTAATGCTGACAGGATTTTTCCCGAAGAAAGACGCGGCGGCATCTCCTACGTTCAGCGACCTGGCGAACAAAGAGCATTGGGCGAAACAAGCGATCGCGCAAGCGGCAGCAGCCGGCCTAGTATCCGGTTATCCGGATGGCCGCTTCCAACCGGATAAGGCAATCAGCCGGGTCGAGATGGCCTACATGCTTGCCAAGACGATTGACCTGCCAACGGATACTTATTCGACAACGGGTTTCAATGATGATACAGACATCCCGGATTGGGCGAAAAATGTCGTAGAGTCGCTTCGTCGACTAGGCATTGTCAACGGCCGCGGCAACACCAGCTTCGCTCCGGATGGGGCAGCCACCCGCGCGGAAGCAGCTTTAATGCTGCTTCGCATAAGTAAGATGAAGTAATATTTTAACGGAGTGGAAGGCGGGGGCAATACCTTAACGCCTTCCACCTGAGTAAATGTTACAAGTGGCCCATCGTATAATCGCAGTTACTACTAACTCATTAACCCTCTTACAAATTAAACTCATCCTTAATAAGGTTTGCGACTTCAACCGGACTTAAATTTGTATTATTAATTCTCAAGTAATTTCCTCTTAAAATCTCCCCTGGATTAGAATTGAGTCTGTGTCTTTCCGTGGTCTGTATTAAATCCGCTTCCGACTGTTCCACATTTCTTTTCGTTGGTTTTTGATCCATTCTAAATGGCGTATTATTTCTCCGTAATCTTTCATCGATATCGGCTTCCAATTCAACATAATAAACTTCGGCGCCTTTGGATTCGAAAATGTCGCAGGTTTGTTTTACAAAATCCCAATCCGCTTGAAGATCAAATCCCCATACATAAGTAACTCAACTTTCGCAGAGCACAAATCATCTTGAGAGCATGTCGTTGTAGTCTTTCAAGGTGATCAGGTATTGGGCTTGTAAATAGAAAAACACCGCTTCGTTTGCTAAAGTGAGAGTGTCGAGCAATCACTTCAACCGAAGAGGTGTCTACCCTAATGATAGCCCAACCATCCGAATTGAATCAACTGCCTAACGAACTAAAACCAGCGTTCCAAGAACTGAAAGTCATGCAGCATCTGCAACAAGCTGGATTTCGTAAACGCTTTGGCTTTAGCTGTGCCCGACTATTCCAACTTGTTTTCGTTTTGTTGTTCCATCAGAAAAACTGGTTTCGCCTGCTTGAGAGCCGCAAGGACGATTCCATGCCTGGCAAAGATGCGGTTTATCGCTTTCTCAATCATGCCGGCTTTGCATGGCGCCGATTTCTGACTTCGCTTAGCGTGGCTACCGTGAAGAAAGTGGATGCGCTGACGTCTGCGGATCGGGATGTCGTCTTCATCGTCGACGATTCGATGTTCGAACGCAATCGCAGTAAAGCCGTTGAGTTGCTCGCCAGGTTCAAAGATCATGCCACGGGTGCGTATTACAAAGGTTTCCGCATGCTGACGATGGGGTGGTCGGATGGTCATACGTTCTTACCCATGGACTTTGCGCTGCTAAGCTCTAGCAAGTCGGCAATCACCGGCATGAGCGAATCCATCGACAAACGAACACATGGTTACAAGCGCCGGAAGGAAGCACTTCTGTCGGCTCCTCAAGTCGTTGCGTCCATGCTGGATCGCGCCTTGGCAGCCGGAGCAACCGCCTCTTATGTCTTGATGGACAGTTGGTTCACGCACGCGCCGCTCATTCGCGAAGTCGTCTCCCGCGGACTCGATGTGATCGGCATGGTCAAGAACGACAATAAACGATTCCTTGTGCAAGGCCAGAAGCTGTCGCTTAAAGAGCTTTACTTAGCAGCCGCACCTGTAGCGAGCCAGAAGCGCAGTATTCTCCGCTCGATCCGAACGGAGCTGGCTTGCGGTACGCCGGTGCATGTGGTGTTTGTTCGCAACCGCTCGAAGAAAAATGATTGGCTCGCCGTTTTGACGACCGATTTGACGCTCTGTGTAGAGGACGTCATCCGAATTTACGCCATTCGCTGGGACATTGAGGTTTTCTTCAAATGCACCAAGTCGCTGCTTCGTTTGCAAAAGGAGTTTCAAGGCCGCTCTTATGATTTGCTGATCAGCCATACGACAATTGTCTTCTCACGCTACCTTCTACTAGCCTGGCAGCATCGGCAAAGCACTGATGCACGTACGTTCGGCGGTTTGTTTTATGTGCTATGCGACGAAGTCGGCACACTGGATTGGACAGTCGCCTTACAACAATTGCTCGATCTTGTCAGCGAAATCGCCACGAAAGCAGGAAAGAGGCTTTCAGTTTTGATTCAGCGTCAACTTCAGCAATGGATTGCCAGTCTGCCCAGCTACATCAAGGCTTGTTTGCCAATTTCATGCTGCGAAAGTTGAGTTTCTAACTACTTCCGACACATAGAGTTCCCGCAGTCGATATACGAGACGATCATCGAACGGGATCAGGACGGCTATAAGGACAAGAACGAATTGTTTGCGGAACTGATCGACCTTCTGCCTTGGCAAGCTAGACCCCGACTGGAAGAACTGATGAGCTTTTACGGTGCAGAGTATGTCGGGAACGCTATTCCTATGAATCGGGCAAGAGAAGTAGTGCTCGAGCTCAAAAAACGGTACAAAACCGGTCTGATCACAAACGGCAAAACGGCCATCCAATACGGCAAAATCGATCGGCTCGGCATTAGGGACGACTTCGACCTCATTCTGGTATCGGAAGAGGCGGGGATCAAGAAACCCGATCCGCGAATATTCGAGCTGGCGCTCGAGCGCCTTCGGCTTCAGCCTGAAGAGTGCGTCTACGTAGGCGATCATCCTGTCAACGATATGGAAGGAGCGTCTCAAATCGGCATCGGCGGAATATGGATGAAGGTAAATCAGCCGTGGAGAGAGGAGCTTTCCGCACGTCCCTTGCACACGATTCGTCAGTTGGAAGAGCTGTTGACGCTGCTTTAATTGATGGAATTCCGAAAGCGGGAGGAAGCGAAAATGCTGCTGAATTACGCGAACATGGATGCCCAAAATCTGTATATCGACAACAGAAGCTTCTACATTTCCGGGGGGAATCGAGCTTGAATGCCCCGCGAAGCTTTTATTTATGAGACAGTCGCATTTTCATGAATTCAACCGTTTGCTGTTCTGAGAAGCAATCGTCATCAACGTGACATAAATCGGTTGAACGCTCATTTTTTTGCCGAATTCGAACTTGTAGCTGGCGGTCTGAACGTTATTCGCTCTATGGTACGGCGAAGTAATATAGTGGATCACGATCTCGCTGTCGTCGAAGCCGGTCCCGGCCGTCTCCATCGACACCTCGTAGATCGAATTCAAGTGAATGGACGCTACTCTAGTTTTCCGGCCGGTCACGCCTTGGTGGTCAATCAAGATCAAGCGGTCGTCGGTGAAAATAAATGCGTCCCGAACGAGTTTAAATCCCATGTGGATGTGCTCGTCCGGCATGAGATAAGCGCCGTATTGATTTTGCAGCTCTTGCACCGATACTTCCGAATAGTTGCCGAGTATGCCGCCGAATAAGGACATTGAAATTCCTCCCCGTTTTGTCTGTCTCATGAGCTTGCAATCGAATTTCCTCCATTCTACAACTAGAAGATATTCCCCTCCCGAGAGAAATAGTATAGAATATTTATTCCGTTCTGCTGAGGAACGCCGAAGGGGCGGGGCGTCTCGCGGCCGTCTCAGGGTGAACTATGGTACAATACAAAGAGTGGAAAAAAGCTCAAACTCAGGAGGTATGAAGATGACTGAAGCGAGAGAGGGCCATCCGTTCCCGTCCGGCATGTCCCGTCCGGCTCTTCGAGCGCTGGAGGGTGCCGGAATAACGACGTTGGAACAGGTGGCCGGACATAGCAAGGCGGAGCTGCTTAAGCTGCACGGCTTCGGGCCGAAGTCGATTCGTTTGCTTCATCCTGCGCTTGAGGAGATCGGATTGACGTTTGCGGAAAAAGGGAGAAAGCAATGATCGTCAAACAATATGTCACCTCCCGGCTGAAGCTAAGAACGCTCGACGAGAAAGATGCCCCGCAGGTTCTGGACTACGTGGTGCGCAACGAGCAGTTTCTGTTTCCTTGGGAGCCGCTGCGAACGCCGGATTATTATACGTTGGAAAGGCAGCGGGAGCTGCTGCGTTTCGATCAGTCGAGCATGGCACTGGAACAACTGCTCAAAGTTTGGCTGTTCAAGCAAGCAGAGCCGAACCGAATCATCGGCTCGATCGCTTTAAGCAACATCGTTAGGGGCGCTTTTCAGTCCTGTCATTTGGGTTATAAGCTGGATGGCGAAGAGGTTAACCGAGGCTATATGGAAGAGGCGCTTCGAACGGTTGTGTCGATTGCCTTCGAGGAGCTCCGGCTTCATCGCATTGAGGCGAATATTATGCCGCGTAACGGAGCTTCGCTTCGTCTCGTCGAGAAGCTTAATTTCCAGCCTGAGGGGCTGGCCCGCAAGTACTTGAAAATCAACGGGAAATGGGAGGATCACATTCACATGACCTTGATTAACGAGGCGCTGGATTTATGAAGCGAACCGAACGCAGCCTCGCCAGCAAAATGATCGGCGCCTTTACAGCGTCCATACTGTTTGCCGTCTATATCGCTGTGTTTTTCCCCGTTATAAGAGAGAATTTAGGGCTGCAGCTTATTGCCGTTTTTTTCATTGCGTACGCTTTTATTGTTATCATCGTTTTTCCGGTCTCCCTGCTTATCGATAAGCTGGCTCGATCCGGCCGATCTCCGGCACTGCAGGCGTTCGGCAACGTATTGCTGGTCGCGGCTTCGCTTGGGATTGCGCTCGGCGTGCTGGTTTCGATCGGAGGGAAAGCGAGCAGTCAACTGGCGCTCTGCGGATTAGTGTTGATCTACGGCTATTTGGCCCTGGACCAGCTCTTATCCCGCATCGAAAGCAAATATAGAAAAGCTAACGATGCGCAGACGTAAGGATGAACGATTATAAACGGTTCAAGAGGCGCAATAGATCAAATCTTCGCGCGGAGGGGATATCAGATGATTGTTGTCGTGTTTTGGTTTGTCGGCATGTTTATATTCTTTTTTATTCTGTACAATGTCATTCAGCACGCGCTGAACACGTCGGAGATGGCGAAGGATTTATCCGAGATCAAGCAACTGCTGAGAGAACAGGCCGCGAGCCGTCCGACACCTCCTCCGCCGGCTCCACGGGACTTCGAGGACATTAGGGAAGCTTACGACCGCTGCCCGGGCTGCGGCCATGCCGTTCAAGCGCATCATCCCATTTGTCCGGAGTGCGGACTGAGCCTGACTTGACGGGCTGCCCGCGGTTCGTACGAGGAGAGACAGCTTAGAAGAAGTTATTGAGCATAAGGGAGGACTGTGAAGAAGTGAAGCTAAGCTTCAGGAAAAGGTCGAGCGAAGACGAGATACCTTACGAACTGCTGCTGCTCGCCGATCCTTCTCGGGAGATGGTTGACGATTATATCGTTAGAGGGGATTGCTACCTAGCCTATGAGGACGGCGAGCTTGTCGGACAATTCGTTCTTATTGCGACGCATCCGCGCACGCTCGAAATCGTTAATGTCGCCGTCCACGAGTCCCGTCAGGGGCAAGGCATCGGCAAAGCGCTAGTTTTTAAGGCCATTGAGACCGCTCGGGAAGCAGGAGCCGTGGTGCTGGAGATCGGCACGGCCAATTCCAGTTTCGACCAGCTTCGATTGTACCAGAAATGCGGCTTTCGGATCGTCGGCGTGGATGCCGGCTTCTTCGTTCGACATTACCCGGAGCCGATCTGGGAGAACGGCATTCGCGTACTGGATATGATAAGATTGAGATTAGATCTACACGACATAAATTGAATGTCGATACATTGAAGCGATGACCCAATTACGAAACGGAAGTGGCAGAGCATGCTAGTTGCTATTAGAGACAATCTGGACGATCCGTCCGTGCGCGATATTGTGGGATACAGCGTTTACCCCGATCCTGACAAGCTGGATAGAACGATCGATGCTTACAAATCGGATGACCGGCTCGAAATATACGGGTATGAAGCCGAAGGGGAACTCATCGGCATTATCGGCATACGTATGAACGAGAGCGGCGAATTAAAGATCGAGCATATTGCGATAGCTCCGGATTTTCGCGGGCTTGGTTACGGGCGAGGGCTGGTGCTTGAGACGATCGAGCGGAAAAGCCCTGCAAAACTGATTGCCGAGACCGATGAAGAGGCGGTGGATTTCTACCGCAATATCGGGTTCGAGATCGAAAGCTTAGGCGAGTCTTACCCGGGCGTGGAGCGCTTCAAGTGCGTCTACGTCGTGGAGCCGGACTAAACGCGAAATAAGCGAATCTAAGAACGGTGGCAATGCCCGAAGTGTTTAAATTGTCCATTCCTCTTCACTTTTATTGTTCTTTAGATTATAATAATTATAAATAAGGAATAATGAAGCTCCCGTAATTTAGAACAACCTCACAAATGAATAAACAAAGGCGAGTCGTTATTCTCGCTTAACATGCTGCTCCCTATCGGAGCAGCATGTGTCATTTTAAGGGGTGTAATAATGGGAGTCATTCTCAACGGAGAGGGAGAGATTACAATGAGCCAAGCGATACATTCGATGAAGGGACAGGAACATAGCGAGCGCGGCGAGCTTCGGCAGCATCGAGCCGAAGGCGCAGCCGCCGGCTGGCTGAGCCGGTACGGGGAGGGCATGGCCGCTTTGGGGAGCGGGCTGATCCTCGCCGTGGCCTACATGCTGGAGCAGACGTCGTATCCTTGGGCCGTCGCCCTATATATTACTGCATTCGCGGTCGGCGGGTTCGCCAAAGCGAAGGAAGGAATAAGCACGCTTGTCCGGGAGCGCGACCTTGACGTCAACCTGCTGATGATCGTTGCGGCGATCGGAGCCGCAAGCATCGGTTACTGGACGGAGGGCGCCGTGCTGATCTTTATTTTCTCTCTCAGCGGTGCGTTAGAGACCTACACGATGGATCGCAGCAGCAGGGACATCTCGTCGCTAATGGACCAGAAGCCCGAGACGGGCACGTTGATTCGCGACGGTATCGAACGCATTGTTCCGATTGAGGAGCTGACGGCAGGAGATCTCGTTCTAGTTAAGCCGGGCGAGCGAATTCCGTCCGACGGCGTCGTGACCGAAGGCGCATCCGACGTGAATCAGGCGTCCATCACAGGGGAATCGATTCCGGTTGATAAAACCCCGGGAGACGTCGTCTATGCCGGCACGTTGAACGGAGAAGGCGCGCTGTACGTAGAGGTCGGACAGACGAGCGAATCGACGCTCTTCGCCAAAATTATCCGCCTCGTGCAGGAAGCGCAGAGCGAGAAGCCTGCCTCGCAGAGGTTTATGGAACGCTTCGAACGCATTTATGCGCGAGCGATTCTGCTCGTGTCCGCGTTGCTCATCGCGGTTCCTCCGCTGGTGCTGCAGGTTGCGTGGGAGCAGGCTTTCTATAAAGCGATGGTGTTTCTGGTGGTGGCGTCTCCTTGCGCGCTGGTTGCTTCAATTATGCCCGCAATGCTGTCGGCGATTTCGAGCGGCGCAAGGAAAGGTGTGCTGTTCAAGGGGGGAGCGCATCTGGAAAATCTCGCGAATGTGAAGGCGGTCGCTTTCGACAAGACCGGCACGCTAACGCAAGGCAGGCCGGTCGTGACCGATATCGCTGCTTTCCAGCACTATGACGAGAACGATGCGCTCTTCATCGCGGCTTCGCTCGAGAGTTTTTCCGGACATCCGCTAGCTAAAGCGATCGTTAGCGCCGCGCAAGAGCGGGGGCTGACGCCGGAGCGGCCTTCCGATTTTGGAGCGCTGACGGGCCGCGGCATTCAGGCGAAGCTCGGCGGCGAGCTATGGACGATCGGCAAAGCGTCTATGCTGAGAGAGCATGAGCGGTTTGGACGGATCGCGGAAACGATCGATCGGCTGGAAGGGGAAGGCAAGACGGTATCTGTGCTGATGAACGGGCAGGGAGCGGCAGCCGTATTCGCCCTGCGCGATCAGATTCGGCCGGAAGCCGCCCGTGCGATCGCCAGATTAAAGAAGCTGGGCGTGCAAACCGTCATGCTGACCGGCGACCAAGGACAAACCGCGCGTGCGATAGCCGACGAACTCGGAATCGACCGGGTTTATGCCGATCTGTTGCCCGAGGACAAAGTGACGAGGATTAAAGAGCTGAAGGACGAATACGGCACGGTGGCAATGGTCGGGGACGGAGTGAACGACGCTCCCGCGTTGGCGACGGCAGGCGTTGGCATTGCAATGGGAGCCGCCGGCAGCGACGCGGCGCTGGAAACGGCGGACGTCGTGCTGATGAATGACGATATCGGCCGGATTGCGGATGCAATCGTGCTTGGCAAACAAGCGAAAACGGTGATCAAGCAAAATATGACGTTTGCGTTAAGCGTCATCGTACTTCTGATTGTCGCCAACTTCACGCAGGGGATTGCACTGCCACTTGGCGTCGTTGGACATGAAGGCAGCACGATTCTGGTCATACTGAACGGTTTAAGACTGCTGGGCTACCGGGCGATCGACTAATCGGCAAGAGGGCGGGAAGAAACGGGCGAATTGCGGCTGCGTTTCTTCCCGCCCTCTTGATTTTGCCCTCGAAACCGCTATAATGATGATAATGATTCTCGTTATTATGCTGCGGAGGAGATTCGAGGATGAACCTGCTGTTTCCGATCATGACCATTCTGCTGATCGCTTGCGGCGCTCTTTGCCTATTTGCGGCAATGTCCAATGCGGATCGTGCGCGGTTGGGCCGGAAGGCGAGTATCTCCGATAGCCGCTCGGCGGGCAGGATGGCGGCTTCGAGCCTGGCCTGGAAGTCAAGAGAATAACGTTCGGACAATACGGAGCCGTCGGGAGGAAATCCCGGCGGCTCTGTTGCTACCTACGCGCAAGATGCCCACGAAGGCAGAT
This sequence comes from Cohnella sp. LGH, assembly GCF_017671885.1. Lineage (NCBI taxonomy): Bacteria > Bacillati > Bacillota > Bacilli > Caryophanales > Paenibacillaceae > Cohnella > Cohnella sp. LGH. The sequence goes on along the minus strand of NZ_CP072117.1, from coordinate 3,689,929 downwards.
TTCGAGACGGCCCGGAGGCTTATACAGGAGCTAGCGTGCATACATTTGTACAACAGGACCTATCCATCCTGCTCTCACGCACCCTATTGAGGAGGTGCTGCCCGTATTCAGCAGGTCCCTGTTAACTAGGCAAGGGGCAGATATTCGAGCAGGGAGCGACGCGAGTGACGCTGATCACGAAGGTATTTTCGGCCTTTTTTGAGACCGAAGTCAGGGTTGACTGGAGGAATGACTGGGCTTGGTTGTCCGTTCCTTGACTAATCTGACAAAAAATACGACTAAAGTAGCTAGCGCACCGGTCGTGAATTCGGTACATTTAGAACGGATTATTCCATTTAGGAGAGGGGTTTGACCGATGGTTCCGACTGAATCCGACATTCAGCAGAATAAAGGCATGGCTATAGTGGCTTACATTTTGTTTTTCGTTCCATTGCTTGCGGCTAAGGAGTCTCCTTTTGCGCAGTATCACGCCAGACAAGGCTTGAATCTGTTCCTGCTGGCGCTAATAGCCAACGTCGTACTGAGCATTATTCCGATCATCGGATGGTTGTTGCTTCCGCTGGTCAACTTAGGAATTTTGGCGCTTGTCATTATCGGCATTCTTGCCGCGGCGAACGGCCAAGTGAAGCCGCTTCCTCTGATCGGGAAGTATGAGATTTTGAAGTAATTGCAGGATAACCGACCAGCCCCCGAGCCCTAGCGGAGTTCGGGGGCTGTCGCATGTGGAGGGATCGTCATGAGTGAGAGGAATCGATTGGCGGAACGCACGGAAGCGATTGAACGTTCGGAGATTGCCTATACGCTCGATCGTATGGAGGCGATTCGGGATCGTCCCGGCAATCCGGAAGGAATCGAGATTCTGCGAGTTGGCGGAGCGATATGCATCTACAGCAGAACGATGCCTTGGCCGGGATTTAACACAGTCAAAGGTTTAAGAAGCAGCGATGCGGATACTCTTGAAGAGATTATCGAGTTCTTCCGCGCCCGCGGACGAAAGCCGTTGTTTGAGCTTGTGCCCGGAGTGGTGGATCAAGAGCTGATGAAGCGGCTGACTGCGCTTGGCTTCAGCCAGACGGGCTTCCATACGTCGTTGGCTATGACAACGGGAGTTGGAGCTGCGCTTCATTCCGCGCCACTGGCGGACAAGCTGGAAATACGCTCGTTGTGCGAGGATGAATTCGAGCTGTACGCGACCGTCCACTGCCGCAGCTTCGGCTTGCCGGACGACGGCATTCCTCCTGTGGCCGCGAACAATCGGGTGCTGTATGACCGTCCGGGATGGAAGTTTTATTTGGCGCTATGGGAGGGTCAGCTCGCCGGAGCGGCCGTATCTCATCGAAACGGAGAGATAGCTTCGCTGACGTTCGCGGCGACGCTGCCGGACTATCGCGGGCTTGGCATTCATGCTGCGCTGCTGCGGACAAGGGTCGGAGAGGCGTTCGCGGACGACTGCGAACTGGTCGTCGGACAATGCGCTTTCGGCTCGCAGAGCCATCGCAATATGGAGCGTATCGGGATGAGCGTCGGTTATGTCAGAGCTTCATGGAGTGAACGGTAAGAAGGGCCGGTGGAATCGTTACGCTTTCCACTATTTTTGCGCAAGCTGCAGGGCTCCTGGCCTGCTCGCCGGTCTTTCGGATAACAAGGTACAGCCCGAACGCAATTTTCTTCTTCTACGACGAGTCCATCCAGACTAAAATCTTCTCTCCGGCATAACCTGACGTATAGGCACAATTTGGGATGAGAAAATTTTAATTTTTTTGGCGTGGATTTGTAACCTTATGTTGTCCTAATCCGTTTAATAGGTAATAGGAAAGCAAAGGCTGCGGTTACGAGCCCTGAAGGAGAGATTGCATAATGGTCAACAAACTGCTTATCAGCATAGTCGCCGTGTTGTTCGGTATCATGTCGTTCGGTTCCATTACAGCGAATACCGGCGAATACACGCCTGTTCCCGTGGACGAGAGCACGCGTGTCGCATATGTTGACGCAATCTATCGGGCGGACGGCGATTGCTATATAGACGCGGATTTCATAGAGTGGTACGAAGGGGAAGCGGCCAACCGGATATTTCGCGAGAGAGAAGCGGATTCGGGCATGGACGAAGCTCCGGACGGCTACTACATCGTGAATGACGACCAAGCGATCGAGCGGCTGAAGCTTGCGCCTGACGTGAAGGTGCTGATGCAGATTTACGACCGGACGGACGATATAGCCGAAGCGGATGTCGTATGGAACGAGCAAATCGCGTTAGATAAATTCATCTCTTTGATGACGGATAACGGGGAAATGAACCTGAGAGATTATCCGTATCATTTGACGATAGAAGACGGCGTCATCACGAAGATTGTTCAGCAGTTTATTCCATAAGTCAGATGAATCGAACGACGAACGTCTCCCGCAAAATCGGGAGACGTTTTTTTGCGCGAGTCCGACCCGACCCGAGCCGGAGAGTGTAGGCCAAAAAAGTGCCTTGACCTGGCCCGAGCCGGAGAGTGTAGGCCAAAAAAGTGCCTTGACCCGACCCGAACCGGAGAGTGTATTCCAAAAAAGTGCCTCGACCTGACCCGAGCCCGGGGGCGGAGGCCAAAAAAGTGCCTTAATGCTCACCCAATGGCTGCGGCGGTCGCTCATAGTTCGCCTAACCTGACAACAGTGGGATGATCTCCTGGAGGAGCTAAGCGTTTGCCTTTGGAATCGTGAGATCTCGTTGTAACGAGTTTACCCTTAAAGCAAGGGTGCTCATAAGTCGCTTATGAGTCGCTTATGTGACGGCCTCATTGTCATGTTTTCCGCTTTAGCGTCCAATTCTTTTCCTTCACTAGCAACTCTATCCTTTCGAACGCGTCTAATAGGATACAATGTTCTATACGACATGAGTAAATTTTACCGGAGGATGGATTCATGCTTTTTCGTAATCGCCGCTATGCCTTGTTTTTGCTGTGCTTGTTCCTTCTCGTCCCGATCGCGGGGCACTCTGCTTCCGCGGAAGCGCCGCCGCAGATCGGCATTTATCTGGATGGGAAGAAGATCGTGACGGACGTTCCGCCGTTCATCACGGCGAAGACGAACGTGACGATGGTGCCGCTGAGCGTTATCAGCAAAAGCTTGGGAGCAAACGTCAGTTGGTCGCAAGCGACGAAAACGGCGACGATTCGGCACGAAGGTCTTGTCCTAGACATGACGATGGGCCAGAAGTTCGCGCTCGTTAACGGTCAACGTACGGACCTGGAGACGACCGTTCAAGTGGTGAGCGGACGCGTTATGGTGCCGCTTCGGTTCGTAGGCACGCAGCTGCAACTGCTCGTAACTTGGCAGCAGGCTACGCGGACGATTTTGCTCCAGTCTCAGGAAGGCGGAGAGGTCGGCCCCGGTCCTGGTCCCGGTCCTGGTCCCGGCTCCGGCAATAGCGAAACTCTGAGAGGCGCCTGGGTATCGACGGTGTACAATCTGGACTGGCCAACGGACAAATCTTACGGGAAACCGGAGCAGCAGAAGCAGGATTACATAAAGCTGTTGGACGATTTGCAGGGAATGGGGCTGAACGCCGCATTCGTGCAGGTGCGTCCGTCTGCAGACAGCTTCTATCCTTCCGCACTTGTTCCGTGGTCGCGATATTTGTCGGGCAAGCAGGGAACCGATCCTGGCTATGATCCGCTGGCCTTCATGATCGAGGAGACGCATAAGCGGGGCATGGAATTCCATGCGTGGTTCAATCCGTTCCGCGCGACGGTCGACGAGAAGAAGGAGGGATTGGCTGCGAACCATATCGCGATAACCCATCCCGAGTGGGTCGTCCTATTTAATAAGAAGTATTACATCAATCCGGGCATCCCCGAGGCGAGGCAGCATATTATCGATGCGATTATGGAAGTCGTACGAGGCTACGATATCGACGGCGTTCATCTGGACGATTACTTCTACCCGTCCGGCTCGTTCCCCGACGATGCGACGTATGCGGCCTACAATACGGACTTGCTTAGCGCCAAAGCCGACTGGCGGCGCGATAACATTAACCGGTTCGTCAAGGAACTGGGCGAATCGATCCATCTGGTGAAGCCGCAGCTAAGCTACGGAATCAGCCCGTTCGGCGTCTGGCGCAACATTGCCGACGACCCGACCGGATCGGATACGAAAGCCGGCGTTACGACGTACGACAGCATGTATGCCGACGTTCGCACGTGGATTCAGCAGGGCTGGATCGATTACGTCGTTCCGCAGATCTATTGGAGCTTATCGTTTGAAGTTGCCCGCTACGACAAATTGGTCAGCTGGTGGGCGAACGAAGTGAGAGGGACGAACGTCAAATTGCTGATAGGACACGCGCCTTACAAGTTGGGCACGAAAGAAGCCGGCTGGAGCACCGCTCAAGAGATTATCAACCAGTTGATCTACAATAAGAATGTCGTCGAGGTGCAAGGAGACATTTTCTTCAGCGCCAAAGATTTGCGGAGAAATCCGCTTGGACTCATCCCGCTTCTGCAACAATATTATCAACAGTAAGAAGTAAGAGGCTGCACGAGATCGATTAAGATCCCGATGCAGCCTCTTCTGTGTCATCCGCCCAATTGTCGAGCCAGCCATTGGCGAATGACGGCGAACACTTCCTCGCGCCGCGACTCGTTGTGCAGCTCGTGCTTGAAATCCGGCCATTCCCGCCAATCGACGCTCCTGCCGGCTTGACTTGCGAACGCTTTGCTCGCTTGGAGCGAGGTGACCTTGTCATCGCCGCCGTGCATGAGCAGCAGCGGAACCTGCAGCATGTAGGCGTGGTTGAGCGCCCACAGTCCGGCCTTCTGCACGCCGAAGAAGAAGCGCGCCGTAATCTGCCCGTGTCCGAGCGGATCGTTCACGTACCGTTCGATCATCGCCGGATCGCTGGTCAGATGCTCCGCGACCATCGGGCGGTTATTCGTGTAGGACGGATATACCCGCTCGACGACTTTGCCCACGATCGCTTGCAGCGAAGGCGGCTTAAACGCCAGCTTCAGCCACGGTCCCGTCACGACTGCTCCGCGAATGGCTGGCTGCCGCCGCAGCAAATAATTAAGCGTGACATTGCCGCCCATGCTGTGACCGTACAGAAAGATCGGCAATCCCGTATATTTCCTCTGCGCCTCGTCCAGCAGCAGATCGACGCCCTCCAGCAGGGCTTCGTAGGTCGGCGCGTGGCCGCGCTTGCCCTCCGTCTTGCCGTGACCTCTCTGATCGAATCCCAGCACGGCGTAGCCTTCTTCGTTCAGCATTTCCGCCAGATGAGCGTAGCGGCCCATATGCTCGCCCATGCCGTGGACGAGACCGACGACCGCCCGGGGGCTGCCGTTAGTAGTATCCGGACTCCACTCGTATGCGTGCATACGAGTCTGATCCTTGCACCGCCATTCCATGATGTTCATGCCCATCCGCCTTGCCTCCTCCTTTAGAGAAGTTTTTTCCTTCTAGGGGTTGTTCTTATACGTTAATCATATCCGAAATCGAGCGAATCGGCGAGAGAATTACACCTCAGGCGGAAGGATTGGAATCGCGCATCGATATTGATTACAATAGAGACAGAACCTAAGCGACAGAAGGAACGGGAGGAGTATCAACATGGAAAATAACGCGCAATCGCAGCTCCATAAAGCGACTTTCGCCGGCGGGTGCTTCTGGTGCATGGTGACGCCGTTCGAGGAGCTGCCGGGTATTCACGGCATCGTATCCGGTTATACAGGCGGGCATGTCGCCAATCCCACCTATGAAGAAGTATGCTCCGAGACGACCGGACATACCGAGGCGGTGCAAATTACATTCGACCCGGGCCTGTTCCCGTATCGTAAACTTCTCGACATCTATTGGCGTTCGGTCGATCCGACCGATGCGGAAGGGCAGTTTCATGACCGGGGCTCGTCCTACCGTCCGGCAATTTTCTATCACGACGAGCAGCAGCGGGAGGAGGCCGAAGCGTCCAAAGAGGAGCTGCGGCGCAGCGGGCGCTTCGACAAGCCGATCGCGGTCTCCATCGAACCGGCGGTCGAATTCTATGCAGCGGAGGAGTACCATCAGGATTACCATACGAAGAATCCGCTCAGATACAAGTACTATCGCCACGGATCGGGCCGCGACGCGTTTCTTGAGCAGCACTGGAATACGGCGAAGGATAAGGAGGAGCTGCACAAGGAATTGCGTCAACGGCTTACGCCAATGCAGTTCGAGGTGACCCAGAACAGTGCAACCGAGCCGCCGTTTCGCAACGAGTACTACAATAATGCGGAGCAGGGGATTTACGTCGACATCGTGTCCGGGGAGCCGCTGTTTAGCTCTCGCGATCAGTTTGACGCAGGCTGCGGCTGGCCGAGCTTCTCCAGGCCGCTGCACGGAGGCAGCATTCAGGAACGTCAGGACTTTACCCACGGCATGTACCGCATCGAGGTGCGCAGCCGGGAAGCCGATTCTCATCTCGGCCATCTGTTCGACGACGGACCGATGCCGGGCGGACAGCGCTACTGCATCAACTCCGCTTCCTTGCGTTTTATTCCGAAGGAGCGGATGGAGGAAGAAGGCTACGGTAGCTACTTGTCGGAGCTGTAAGCCGCGCCGGGCAGCCGACGTCGTGCCGCATTAGTAGAGCACTCGCCATAAATAGAACGTCGTATAGGCTTCCCAGCCCTGCCAGCCGACCGCCAGCTCTTTAATCCGGGCGACGGTCGGCTTTTGTTCCATCTGCAGTACCGATTTGATTGCATTGTGCAGACCGACGTCGTCAATCGGAAAAGCGGACGGGTAGCGCAAGCATCTCATCAGCACATAGTTGGCCGTCCAGGGACCGATCCCGCGAATCGCGACCAATCTTTTTTCCGCGGAGCGGATATCGCTTTCCAGCAGTATGGCTCTGCCGAGCTCTCCGCTGGCTATGAGACGCGCGACTCCGATCAGATACTCTGCTTTCTTTGTTGTCATTTTTAACTCCGTAATATCATTGACGTTCAGTTCGGCAATATCCCGAGGCTCCGGAAACAACCAGCAGTCGACGTCCCCGCGCCTCTCCTGCCGCCCGAATGTCTCGACGAACCGACGCTTGAGCGTGTATGCGAATGCCAAATTGATCTGCTGCCCGATAATGCCCCAGCAGAGGGCCTCGAACAGGTCGGGAATGCCCATGTTGCGCAGGCCGTACAGCCTGGGGACGACGTCGCGCAAAATCGGATCGCGGCTCGACATCGCGTAAAAAGCGGATAGATCGTTGTCGAGATCAAACCATTCTCTCGCATAGGCGACGACCTCTTGTGCGATTTCGTCGTTCCACGGCTCCTCGTCCAGCGGACGAAGAAGCAGGCAGCCGGGCTCCGCGTCGACCTCGAAGAAAACGGCTCGAGAGCCGGCGGGAATCGCCTTGTACAGCCTGCCGTCGCGGATGCGATACAAGCTCTCGTCGGGAGAGCGGGACAAGTAATCGAGATTAACGGAAAAGTCGAACTCGGCGGGAACGGGGATGCGAATCGGGCCATTTATTTGGTTCATAGGCGGTTCTCCTGACTCTAAAAATTCAAGTAATTTACTCAACTTTCGCAGAGCACAAATCATCTTGAGAGCATGTCGTTGTAGTCTTTCAAGGTGATCAGGTATTGGGCTTGTAAATAGAAAAACACCGCTTCGTTTGCTAAAGTGAGAGTGTCGAGCAATCACTTCAACCGAAGAGGTGTCTACCCTAATGATAGCCCAACCATCCGAATTGAATCAACTGCCTAACGAACTAAAACCAGCGTTCCAAGAACTGAAAGTCATGCAGCATCTGCAACAAGCTGGATTTCGTAAACGCTTTGGCTTTAGCTGTGCCCGACTATTCCAACTTGTTTTCGTTTTGTTGTTCCATCAGAAAAACTGGTTTCGCCTGCTTGAGAGCCGCAAGGACGATTCCATGCCTGGCAAAGATGCGGTTTATCGCTTTCTCAATCATGCCGGCTTTGCATGGCGCCGATTTCTGACTTCGCTTAGCGTGGCTACCGTGAAGAAAGTGGATGCGCTGACGTCTGCGGATCGGGATGTCGTCTTCATCGTCGACGATTCGATGTTCGAACGCAATCGCAGTAAAGCCGTTGAGTTGCTCGCCAGGTTCAAAGATCATGCCACGGGTGCGTATTACAAAGGTTTCCGCATGCTGACGATGGGGTGGTCGGATGGTCATACGTTCTTACCCATGGACTTTGCGCTGCTAAGCTCTAGCAAGTCGGCAATCACCGGCATGAGCGAATCCATCGACAAACGAACACATGGTTACAAGCGCCGGAAGGAAGCACTTCTGTCGGCTCCTCAAGTCGTTGCGTCCATGCTGGATCGCGCCTTGGCAGCCGGAGCAACCGCCTCTTATGTCTTGATGGACAGTTGGTTCACGCACGCGCCGCTCATTCGCGAAGTCGTCTCCCGCGGACTCGATGTGATCGGCATGGTCAAGAACGACAATAAACGATTCCTTGTGCAAGGCCAGAAGCTGTCGCTTAAAGAGCTTTACTTAGCAGCCGCACCTGTAGCGAGCCAGAAGCGCAGTATTCTCCGCTCGATCCGAACGGAGCTGGCTTGCGGTACGCCGGTGCATGTGGTGTTTGTTCGCAACCGCTCGAAGAAAAATGATTGGCTCGCCGTTTTGACGACCGATTTGACGCTCTGTGTAGAGGACGTCATCCGAATTTACGCCATTCGCTGGGACATTGAGGTTTTCTTCAAATGCACCAAGTCGCTGCTTCGTTTGCAAAAGGAGTTTCAAGGCCGCTCTTATGATTTGCTGATCAGCCATACGACAATTGTCTTCTCACGCTACCTTCTACTAGCCTGGCAGCATCGGCAAAGCACTGATGCACGTACGTTCGGCGGTTTGTTTTATGTGCTATGCGACGAAGTCGGCACACTGGATTGGACAGTCGCCTTACAACAATTGCTCGATCTTGTCAGCGAAATCGCCACGAAAGCAGGAAAGAGGCTTTCAGTTTTGATTCAGCGTCAACTTCAGCAATGGATTGCCAGTCTGCCCAGCTACATCAAGGCTTGTTTGCCAATTTCATGCTGCGAAAGTTGAGTAATTTAGTTGTACCATAAAACGGACCTCCGCGGCTTACGATATGTTGCGGTTATATTAAAGCAATGAAAGGTAATTCTATCGGAATAGAGCGGGGTTTATCTTGATTCCGATGCTGCTTTTGCGGTATACTTTTCTCGCCAATATCATAGATGAGGAGCAAGAAAATGAGCAAAGTATTGATTTTCGGTCACAAAAATCCGGATACGGATACGATTTGTTCTGCCATTGCTTATGCGGATTTGAAAACCCAGCTCGGCGAAGAGGTCGAAGCGGTTCGTCTGGGCGCCGTCAGCGGGGAAACCCAATATGCGCTGGACAAATTCGGCTTTGAGGCGCCGCGGCTTGTTGAGACGGTTGCGGGCGAAGCCAAAGGCGTTATTCTCGTCGACCATAACGAACGTCAGCAAAGCGCCGCCGACATCGATCAAGTGACCGTCCTTGAGGTCATCGACCACCACCGGATCGCCAATTTCGAGACGAGTGCTCCTCTTTACTACCGCGCAGAGCCGGTAGGCTGCACCGCGACGATTCTGCTCAAGCTGTACAAGGAGAACGGCAAAACCGTTCCCGCCAACATAGCCGGCCTGATGCTGTCTGCAATCATCTCCGATTCCTTGTTGTTCAAATCTCCGACCTGCACCGCGCAGGACGTTGCCGCCGCCAAGGAATTGGCCGCGATTGCCGGCGTAGACGCGGACAGCTACGGCCTTGATATGCTGAAAGCCGGAGCCGATCTGAGCGACAAGACAATCGCACAGCTTATTTCTCTGGATGCCAAAGAATTCCAGATGGGCCAAGCAAAAGTCGAAATCGCCCAAGTGAACGCGGTTGACGTTAACGACGTTCTGTCCAAGCAAGCCGAGCTGGAGGACGCGCTGACAGGCATCATCAACGAGAAGGGGCTCGACCTGTTCTTGTTCGTTGTCACCGATATTCTGAACAACGATTCCGTTGGCCTTGCCCTCGGCAAAGCGGCTGACGCGGTTGAAGAGGCTTATAGTGTCAAGATCGAGAACAATCGCGCATTTTTGAAGGGCGTCGTTTCCCGCAAATCGCAGATCGTTCCCGTACTGACCGATATTTTTAACAAGCGCTAACGGTTGCTTAAGGGAGCTGTCCCATAACAGAGCGAATCCGGATTATCGATCATAGTAGGGGTATGTATCTCCTGGATGGAGGTACATACCCCCTTTAACCATTATGTTCGATAATCAACTTGATTGGCTTACAATTTCTCATCCGGGATGTATGCAATACGCCTAGAGGTTCTCTGCCAAGGATGGCGGGGCCGCTTAGGTTGGATGTCCAACATAGAAGCATGGAGGCTTCGAAACATCATGAAACTTAGCGTACTCGAACATTCTCACGTGAATGAAGGCAGATCCGTGAGAGATGCGTTGGACGAGACGGTAGCGCTGGCGAGGGAGACGGAGAAGCTCGGATATTATCGCTTCTGGGTGTCCGAGCATCACGGAAGCGCGGCGTTGGCCTCTTCGAGCCCGGAAATTCTGATGGCGCACATCGCATCGCATACGAAGACGATTCGGATTGGCTCGGGCGGCATTATGCTGCCGCACTACAGCGCCTACAAGGTGGCGGAGAACTTCAGACTGCTGGAGGCTTTGTATCCGGGCCGGATTGATATGGGCTTGGGGCGCGCTCCCGGAGGAACGCCGATCGCAACTAGAGCGCTCCAGGAGCACAAAAGGTACGAAGTTGACCCGTATCCGCAGCAGATCGTCGATCTGTACCACTATTTGCGGGACGACAATCCGGCCAATCACCGGTTTTCCGGGCTGCGGGCGTTCCCGGAGACGGAGGGCATGCCCGAGCTGTGGCTGCTCGGCTCCAGCGACGGCACCGCCAAAATCGCGGCGCAGCTCGGCACGCCGTATGCGTTTGCTCAGTTTTTCGGCGCTGCCGGAGACGAGCCGCTTCAGCACTACAATTCGTATTTTCAGCCCTCGTCCTACTGCGCTCAGCCTAAGGCGCTGGCCGCTGTCATGGCGGTGTGCGCCGACACGGAAGAGGAAGCGCGGCAGCTTGCGCGGAGCAACGAGCTGTTCTTCCTTAAGTTGTTTGCGGGACAGGAGCTTCGCTCCATGCCTTCCGTTAAGACGGCTTCGGACTACCCTTATTCGCTTGCCGAGCAGCAAATGCTCGACCAGATGCGGACTCGCCGTTTTATCGGCACGCCCGGACAAGTAAAAGAAGCGCTCAAGCGCTACGCGGACCGCCTGCATCTAGACGAATTGATGATCGTCTCGCACATTCACGATTTTGAGAAGCGAGTGCGCTCCTACAGATATATAGCGGAGGCCTTTCAATGAAAAGAATTGCAATCGATATGGACGAAGTGATGGCGGACTTCATCGCGAAGTATCTGCTTCATTACAATAGGGACTTTAACGACAATGTCACACACGAACGGCTGCATGGAATGCATCTCAGACAGCTGAACCCGGAACTGGAGAGCCATCTTCGGAAGTGTTTGGACGATCCTTCGTTTTTCGGGGATTTGCCCGTTATGCCGAACAGCCAGGAAGTCGTTCGCGAGCTGAGCGAGCGTTACGAAATCTTCATTACAACGGCCGCTATGGAGGTTCCCGCCTCCTTCGCCGCCAAGTACAACTGGCTCAAAGAGCATTTCCCGTTCCTGAACGAAATGAACTTCGTATTTTGCGGCGACAAAAGCATCATCGACGCCGATTATTTGATCGACGACAACAGCCGTCACTTCAAGCGCTTCAAGGGGCAGGGTCTTCTGTACACCGCTTCGCACAACGTGCATGAAACCGGGTTCGTTCGGGTGAACAACTGGCTGGAAGTCAGGGAGTATTTCGCAGGGATTTAAGTTGCATAGAAATGTTGAATAGCAGCAATCCCGAAAGTAGGGGGCTGTCTCATAAGCAGGGTTGCATGATTATCTTTCAGAGCAACTTGGTTGGCTTATGGGACAGTCCTCTTTGCTCGTTGTGCAAGAATCTATGATTTTCTACCAAGATTGTTGGATGCCTTCGACATGAAAAGTAATTACAATCGAAGTATAGCATTCCTAATCCATACAATCGACGAGGTGGTAAAATGACGATGCATACCCCGATTAAGCCTGCTCGCAAAGCAAGGATCGGATTATACAGCGTTGGGCTTCAAGCTTATTGGGAGCAGTTTCCGGGTCTAAGAGAACGGCTGATCGAATACGGCGTTTTTATCGAGAAAAAAATGGCGCAATGGGCGGAGGTGTTCAATTACGGTCTCGTCGATACGGAGGCGGAAGGTCGGAAAGCGGGCGAGTGGCTGAACGCGAGCAACGTCGACTTGGTGTTCTGTCATGCGGCGACTTATTCGACGAGTTCAACGGTGTTACCGGTCCATCAGGCGTGCAAAGCGCCGGTTGTGTTTCTTAACCTGCAGCCGACCGAACGGATTGATTATGAGCGGACAACAACGGGAGAATGGCTTGCCCACTGCGGCGCGTGCCCGGTGCCGGAATTCGCGAACGTGTTCAATCGCGCCCGAATGCCGTTCCGAGTCTTGAACGGCCTGCTGGGATTGGACTACACCCCGGCGATTTCTTTGACGAACGAGAAGACGAACGACAGACCGGAAGCGATCCAGGCATGGCGGGAAATCGAAGAATGGATTCGTGCCGCTTCCGTACCTCGCACGCTAAAAACGAGCCGATTCGGTTTCCTTGGCAACACGTACAGCGGCATGCTGGATATGTATAGCGATTTTACGATGATACAAGCGCAGACCGGACTGCACGTCGAAGTTGTGGAAATGTGCGATCTTGACCGGATGATGAAGGACGTGACCCCTCAGGAGGTCAAGCAGAAGCTCGAAGAGGTTCGCGGTATGTTCCAGATTAGCGGGGACTCCCCTTCAGACCCGATCGCGCGCAAGCCCACCGATGAGCAGCTCGAATGGTCGTGCAGAGTGGCCGCAGCGCAAGAAAGGCTCGTTCGCGAGTACGATTTGGACGCGCTCAGCTATTATTACCATGGCGCGCCCGGCGGGGAATACGAGAAACTGCAGGGCGGCTTTATCGTCGGACATTCCTTGCTCACGGCTCGGGGCATCCCTTGCTCGGGCGAAGGCGATCTGAAGACGGCGCTCGCGATGAAAATATGCGACATTCTCGGTACTGGAGGCAGCTTTTGCGAAGTCGTCGTTACGGATTACGTCGATGGAACGATATTGCTGGGGCATGACGGGCCGTTCCATATTGCTATTTCTGCGGGCAAGCCGGTGCTTAGGGGCATGGGGCTCTATCACGGCAAGCAAGGTACGGGCGTATCCGTCGAGGCGAAGGTGAAAACGGGACCGATTACAACGCTGAACGTTACGCAGACCGGGGACGGGAAGCTAAAGCTGATCATCAGCGAAGCGGAATCGACCGACGGTCCGATTATGCGCATCGGCAACACGCAGACACCGGTGAAGTTCAAGATGCATCCGGACGACTATATGGCCAAGTGGTTCGCGGAAGCGCCGACGCATCATTGCGCGATGTCTATCGGGCATAACGGCTCATTGTTCGCCAAAGTCGGAGAGCTGATGGAGATGAATTGCGTTACGATAGACGGCTAAACTCACCACGTAGCGGCATAGGAAGCGGATTATCTCTTATGGTACAATGACCTTAGCCTGGAAAAAGTAACTTCATGACTAAGGGAGCGGCTAAGATGAAAATCGGTTTTCTGGTGATTGATATGCAAGCTGTTCACTTGCAGGGCGTAGAAGCGCAAATGATAAATAATGCATGCGAACATATCAATTATGTAGCGGATCTGCTTCGCTCAAACGACCATCCCGTCATACAAGTACAAGATATTGAAGGAATCACAGAAGCGAATAGAGGGGAATTCGATACGATATCGGAAATTCAAATCAAGGATACGGATTTGATGCTGACTAAAGAGTATTCAAATTCCTTTTGGAAGACCGAGCTGGAACAAATATTAAAAGATCGCGGAGTGGAATTATTAATCATTGCCGGCAACGCTGCGGAACATTGCGTCTTGTTTACCTATAACGGAGCTCGTGAAAGAGGATTCAACACTGTGATTTTGCAGAATGGAATATTAAGCAAATATCAGGATGTCATAACAGCAACGTACAGAGACCGAAATCTCATCTCGCATCCGGTAATCAAGTATATGACCAATAAGTGACTGGACCGGTAGTTCGAGAAGATCGCAAAAGGAGGAGAAGTCGCCGCAGGGCGCTTCCCTCCTTCTTACACTATTGATAAATGATTGGCAGATTTACAAAAAGATATTAACATTGAATGCTCAGTGAGACTGAGATTTTGTAATATCAAGAGTTTTGGGCACCAGCACGTACACTACGACAGCTACAGCCATCATAATGATGCCGCCGATCAAACCGGCCATCGCCAGGGAGTCATTGAAGGCGGAGACAGCTGCTGCAGCAAGCTCAGCAACGCCAAGCTGAGTCGAAACCTCAAGCGCGCCTACCACCGATTCCTTGGCCAATTCCGCCAATGGTCCTGCAATGCCTTGGTTAATAAATGTCTCGATGTTCAAGTGATTACGATAAAGCTGCGCAGCTATGCTGCCTAAAATAGCGATGCCCAATACGCCTCCGAGATCGTACATGGATTCCTCAATGGCAGCGGCATTGCCGGATTTTTCTTGGGGTGCGCTTAACATGATAATTGCCGAAGCAATGGCTAGTGAACTCGAACCGGCGCCGATCAAAAGCAAAGATGCTGCTAATGCCGGGTAGCCGAGCGGGTGTCCGAAGAAAAACATAATCAGGAATCCGACTCCTGCAATCGCCAATCCTCCGGCAAGAACCGTTCGGGCGCCGATTCGAGCCGCTAGCATCGGAGCAAGCGGAGCAATGAACAACGAGCCAAGAGCCATGGGAAGCAGATAAACGCCAGCCTTAAACGGCGAAAGTCCCTCGACAACCTGAAGCCACTGAACGACCAATAGCAACAGGGCATTCATAGCAAACATGGAGATCAGCGCTGCGATCGTTCCTGCCGTGAACGCGTTATTTTGGAAAAGCCGAACGTCAAGCAACGGATCGGAGCTCCTGAGGCAACGGATCACAAACCCTACGAGCATGAGGATAGCGAAAGCGAAAACCATCCAAGAAGCGACGTCATCCAATCCCTCCTTAGCAAACTCCTTAATGCTCCAAACCAACGCAACCATACCCGCCATTGATAATCCGGTAGCGAATATATCCCAGCGCGCCGCGTTTGCATTGCGTGCTTCGGGCAATAGGAACACTCCGGCGAGGACAGCTAACAATGCAAACGGCACATTAATTAAAAACGTGGATTGCCAAGAAAAGTATTCGAGCAGCGCGCCTCCGACGATGGGTCCGATGATCGCACCGGCCGCCGAAACGGCGGACCATACGGCAAGCGCTGTTGCCCGTTCTTTGGGATCCTGGAAAATGGTTCGAATCATCGAAAGCGTAGTCGGCATGATCATGGCTCCGGCGGCTCCAAGAACTGCGCGAAGTGCAATAACCTGTTCGGAGCTATCAACCATAGTGACCAGCATAGAAATCAGACCGAATAGGGCAAAACCGGTTAACAAAACCTTTTTTCGTCCCCACCGATCGGCTAGAGCACTCATGGGAATAAGCATGCCCGCCAAAATCAGCGAATAAATATCGACAATCCACAGCTGCTGAACCGATGTCGTGCCTAGATCCTTCACCAGGTCGGGCAGGGCCATAATCAAAATCGTCATATCCATCATGACTACGAGCAAACTAACGGATAGCACGGTTAAGGCCGTCCAGCGTTGCTTGGTTGTCATGTTTTCCGCCGAAATAGCGAATGATGATTTAAGCATAGTTTCTCTCCTTTTTATCTAAGTTGCTCATGGTCAGACGAAGCTTGCACAAGTTGCCATTTCATAGACCGACCGTACGGTCTATTGGAATTCTAACATAAGAATTTACATATTTCCAGTATTGTTACTCACTATGAACCCCTAATAAACTTGTAGTATACTTGCGATAAATGCGAAAGAGCAGGAGGTGGAAAAGTGAGAGAACGTATGCTGGAGGTGGCGAGAGATCTATTTGTTAAAAATGGATATAACGCCACGACGACTGCAGACATTGTTAAACGTTCGGGCAGCAGTAAAGGCACGCTATATTATCACTTTGAAACGAAAGAGAACTTATTCCTGGAGATTCTTAATAGAGAAGAAGATGGATGGCTGCAAGTATGGAGAGACGAAGAAAAGAAATGTTCGAACAACACGGAAAAGTTTCACCGTTTCAACGAACTATCGGCAATAACCGATTTCTACTATCCGTTGCAAATGGCCATGATCGAGTTTTATTCCAAAGACCATGAGTCTAAGCTCGTTCAAGAGAAAATTGATGAATTGGACCAGCGCTATATTAACCAATATTACGAAATATTTAAAGCCGGGAATGAAGCGGGCGAGTGGAATCTTGAGGATATCGAAACAACGAGCCAAATTGCGGCAGCCACAGTAACGGGCCTCATACTATTCACCTTTAAGGCGGATAAAGACAAAAGGAAAGAGCTTTTTGCACGCTTTTCCCATACTTTCCTAAAGGGTTTGCTGTGAGTAGGAATTCAGGAGGCAGAGATAATGAATCTTAATCCTTATATTGGACAATACATAAGAGTCGTCACCCAAGATCAGGAATGGTTTGTCGGCGAACTGCTTACAGCTGCACCGCATGGTAACGACAATAATATTGAATTTGAGTTTAATATCATTTCTTCTAGTAAAGACAGAAATATGCGTTTAGGGAAACTTACTGAAAAGAATAGAGACCTTAAGAAAAACACAGGAATTCATATTGTGAAATCCAGCGAGATATTAGAAATTGAGGAATTAGATCCTAAGGTACAACAAGGCATAAAACTGACATTAAACAATGTACCGGACATCGCGGATGCCTATCGTACTATGAGCGTAGACACTCTTCCGAACAAAATCGAATTTGGCAAATTAGAAGAGCCTGACAAATCGTAATTCGGATAACGTCTGCAATGAATATTAAAGTTCGAACTTCCGGGAGGAAGGATTGAGCTTTTTGAATCGTTGATCAAGGCGTTAAGAAGTTAAAGAAGAAACCGGATTAGACGTTTATTATTTTCGATGCAAAGCAAGCGGGGAGCTATTGGAAGCAGGAGACGATACAGCGGATATTCAATGGATGAGTATAAAAACGTTGAATGAACGGTTTAGTAGGAACCCCTTGGATTTTTCGGATGTCGATCGGGCCGGGATTAAGTATTATTTGAAATATCAGGGGGTTTGAGGGGCTTTAGTCGGAAAATCGTACAACTCGGCTCGAATCAGGCTTAAACGATGGACTTTTGTTCGAGGAATCGTACAAAGCGACTCGGTTCAAGCTCCAACGACGAACATTTGTAGGAAAAACCGTATAAATCAACCAAGATCAAGGCAACCTTATGGCCTGATTTCACCGAGGAATTATTAATAGAAGCGGTTAGTGAATATAAGATGCGCAAATCGAGAAGAGAGTGACCATTAAGCACGTGCGGCGGTTATATCGATGAGACAGCGGATCCGATGAATCATCCCCGATGACCCAAATAAGAGAAATTTAGCCCCCATATACGTGAAATGGATGTCTATGAGCCAATTTCATTCCTCCGTATAATGAGCTTGTAGATAAAAATTTCCATGGGAGGTTATCTGATGAAGAATGTTAAAGCGCTATCACTCGCTGCGATTATGGCGATGACGGCAGTTGCGGCAGGCTGTGGCTCAGACAAGGGGTCGGGGTCGGGCGATTCGAAAGGCAAGGATGTAAAATTGTCCCTCCGTCATACGAACGTAAGGGATACGTCCAAGGCTACGCAGGATATTCTGCTCAAAGCGGTCAAAGCGGCGGAAACGGCGATTCCCGGACTGAAGTTTGAGCTGGACGGAGTAGAGGATACGGTTAACCGCGATACGAAGCTGAAAGCCGAGATGGCTGCCGGCAACCCGCCGAAAATCTTCGATCTCTTCGGTGGAGCCGATACGCAAAATTACTCCAAAGCCGGCCACTTGCTGGATTTGACCCCGATTCTCGCCGAATTGGGCTTGTCGGATAAGTTCCTTGATCTGGGCGAGTTTACGATTGACGGAAAAGTATACGGACTTCCAAGATCCGGCTATATCGAAGGCGTTTTCTATAACAAAACGATGTTCGCCGATGCGGGCGTTACGCCACCGACGACGTGGGATGAATTCATGGCGGTGTGCGAAGCTTTGAAAGCGAAGGGTATGGTGCCGGTTGCGGCGGGTACGGGCGGACCGGACGGATGGGTCGTGAACATGATCGCCAACTCGCTGTTCGTGCGCGAAGCGGGCATGGAAGTTCAAGAAGGCTTCGTCAAAGGCTCGCACAAATGGACGGACGCCGCGGTCGTGAACGCCTTCAAGAAGCTTGAAGATCTGAAAACGAAGGGCTATCTCGATTCGAGCGCATTGGCGTTGAAATACGCAGAGGGACAAGCGAAGTTTTACCAAGGCGGAGCCGCGATGCTCATGGACGGCAGCTGGGCCATCAACGCTTTCGAGGATGCGGAGAAATCCAAAATTGCCGGAAATGTCGGGTTCTTTAACTTCCCGCAAGTGGGCGGACCGGGCGACGGCTACATCAACGGCGGATTCTCTAACGGCTACGGATTTTCCAGTCATGTGAACGAGGACGAGTTAAAGGGAGTTAAAGAGTTCATCAAACAATTTTACACGGAAGCGTTGCAAAAAGAAGCCTTGTTGACCTCCAACGATTTCCCAGCCATGAAAATCGCGGATACGAGCGGCACGACGGGCGTTATTAACGAGGTTCTGTCCGTCTCCAAGGACGCAAAAGGCATATTCCCGGCATTCGATTCCATCGTTCAGCCGAAAGTTAAAGTGACGCTGGAAACGACGATGCAAGAGCTGATCGGCGGCAAAACGACTCCGGAGAAGGCAGCGGAGAAAATGCAAAAGGTACAGGACGAAGCTAACGCGGAAAAATAAAGCTGACCGGAGAAGAGGTCGGGCACCTCGCATTCGCGGGTGCCCGATTTTCACCTAGATGGAGGTAAACTTTATGAACAAAGTACTCAGAAACCCGCTGGCTTATGCCCTGTTCATACTGCCCGCGCTTATTATGTATATTGCCATTTACATTTTGCCGCTGTTCAGTTCCTTGAGGAACTCTTTTACAAGCTGGAATGGCATTAACGAAGCAACCTTTAACGGCTTGGACAATTTCAGAACGGCGTTTTCGGACGAGCGGTTTTGGATCGCATTTAAGAATAACATTACGTTTGTATTGTTCTCCTCCTTCGTGCAGGTGCCGATTATCATCTTCATCTCGATTGTCATTAGCGGCGTCAGGAAGTTTTTGAATTTCTACAAGACGACCGTATTTCTGCCCAGCATTCTTTCGACGGCCGTGATCGGGACGTTATGGCAGTTCATCTATCATCCGGACGTCGGATTGATCAACCAGCTTCTCCGCGCGGTCGGTTTGGAAAGCTGGACGCATGCCTGGCTTGGTGAGGAAGGAACGGCGTTTCTGGCGATTTTGATCACCAACTCGTGGCAGTGGTTCGGATTTTATATCGTGCTTTTGCTGTCTGCGATTTTCGCCGTGCCGCGCGAGCTGCTCGAATCGGCCGAAATGGACGGAGCTGTCGGCTTCAAGAAGTCCTGGTACATTACCATTCCGATGATTCGGCCCGTTATTCTGGTCATTTTGCTGCTCTCGATTACCGGCGCGATGAATGCGCTCGACATCGTCTTGATTATGACGTATGGGGAACCGTTCGGAAGCTCCGAGGTTATGGGAACCTATTTATACAAACAAGCTTACAAGTTTAACGAATTTGGCTACGCCAGTGCCATTTCCATTATCATTTTCGTATTTACCGTATTAGTCACGCTCATTTTTCAGCAGATCGCGAAACGGACAGAGGAGGTAGAGCAATAAGATGAACGTCAAGCTGAGCAAAGGAATCCCTCATCTGTTTCTGTTCGCTTATGTTTTTATCGTTTTGTATCCGCTATTTTTCCTGCTAAACACTTCATTCAAAAAGAATCTACAGATCGATAGCGATCCATGGGGGCTGCCTGAGCCGTTTACGCTTAACAACTACACCTACTCACTATCCAATAGCAAAATCGGAATCTACTTCTCCAACAGTTTATTTATCAGTATCGTATCTACACTCGCGACATTGGGGCTGTCCATCTGTATCGCATATGCGATCACGCGCATGAAGTATCCATTTCTTAGCAAGTATGTCTATGCTATACTCTTGTTATCCCTACTGATTCCTTCGCCGTCTTTGTTGATTCCACTCTATCGAATGGTGAACTGGCTGGGCATCTACAATACGCCGTTAGGCTTGATTATTCCGTACACGACGTTCGGAATACCGCTCACGGTATTCGTCATTTCCGCTTTTCTGAAATCGGTCCCAAAGGAGCTGGAAGAGGCGGGAGTGTTGGAGGGGCTGTCCGTTTACGGGCTGCTGGGCAGAATTATTTTGCCGCTGACGCTTCCTACGCTTGTAACCGTATTCATCCTGAATTATTTAGGGAACTGGAACGAATACGTGCTTGCCAACCTGTTTTTGTCCAACGATAATTTACGTACGCTGCCGGTGGCGGTCGTCTCCTTCTTTAACAAATACAATACGAATTACGGCGCGCTATGCTCGTCCGTCATGATTAGCATTACGCCGATTATTCTGATCTACAGCGTGCTTCAGAAGAAAATTATCGAAGGGGTAATGGCCGGCAGCGTTAAAGGATAGTCACGGGGGAGTATGGTGAATGAGCCTATACAAGAAGATTCTCGTCGCATTTTTAATTCTCATCATATTTCCTTTATTAATTTTAGGCTGGATCAGTTATACGCTGTCGCAAAACTTAATCGAATCCAAATTTAATGAGCAAACAGAGCTAACGATGAAATCGGTCGCGAGAAATATTCGCAATATCATCAGCGAGGCGAACTATTTCTCCGATTATTACTCGATTATGAAGCCCGAAATTAGTCGGGTATTCAAAGAACTGAACACGTATCGCGACAATGGTAAAAAAATGCCGGATTACGAGTCGGAAATACGCAGCAGCCTGCTTTCCTATTCTCCGATCGTATCGGCGGCGCTGTATGCGAAGTCGGGCATTGTAGCTACCGCGACGAATAGCAGCAGCACGTTTATCTCTTATGAACAATTAATGGGCAGCTCCGTTTTCCAGGAAGTGAAAGAGCTCAACGGCATTCCGAAATGGATCGGACCCAAGGAGCACCAAGAGCTGCAACTGAACGACAACTACTTTTATCAAATTCGGGTCATTCGCGAGCTGTACAGTACGGAGGAAATCGGAATCTCGATTGCCCAGCTGCAATTGAAGGAATTGGAAAATACCTTTCAGTTGGATACTCCTAACCGGCTGCAAAACCATCGATTAATGATCATGAACAAGAACGGCCTTGTTATTTTCGACAATCGCAATCAGGAGTTGCTCGGCCATCAATTTCTTACCGAACTCTCCGAACAAGTGGAGCTGAATCGGCCGTTTTCCAGCGAATCGGTCATCTTCCAGGACGAGAAGAATATGGTGAGTTTCTATCCGTTGCAGCTTAAGGATTTGGGAGCAAGCGATTGGATTCTTGTCTCCATTACGCCTTGGCGGTATGTGGCGGGACAAATGCAGACGATAATGATCTGGATCGCGGCCTTGTTAAGCTTAATTCTCAGTCTCGCTTTGATTTTCAATTTTGTGTTCGTCAATCGAATCATTCATTTCCTGCTGCGGGTCGTCAACTCGATGAAGCGCGTTGAGCGCGGGGAGTTGAGCACTCGCGTTCACGTGAAAGGCAAGGATGAAACGACGATTCTGGCACGCGGCTTCAACAGTCTGGTCGGGCGCATTACGGATTTGCTCGAAGAGGTCAAGCTGCAGCAGAATCGTAAAAACAAAGCGGAGCTTATGCTGCTTCAGGCGCAAATCAAGCCGCATTTTCTGTTCAACACGCTGGAGTCGATCAACGTTCTTGCCGTTCAGAATCAGGGCGACAAAATCAGTCAAATGGTGTATCAGCTTGGAAATATGCTGCGGATTAGCATGTACGACAAAGAGGAAATTCGAATCAGAGACGAACTGGAGCACTTGCAGAGCTATTTGGAAATTCAGGAATTCCGTTTCGAGGACAGCTTCCGGTATGAGATCGACGTCCCTGAGCATCTCTTGGAATACTCCATTCAGAAGCTGACGCTGCAGCCGTTCGTCGAAAACTGCATTCAGCACGGCTTCGAGGGAATAGAGTATATCGGCTTGATTCGCATTTACGCGGAGGAGGAACGAGACGGTATCGCTTTCTACATCGCGGACAACGGGATCGGCCTATCGAACGAGCAGCTTGCCCGGTTTCACTACAGCCTGGAAACCGACCGCTCCTTCGACAGCCGCGACGCGATCCGCGGAGAAAGAAGGGGGCTGGGGTTGGGTAACGTGGCGGATCGCATTCGCATCGGCTACGGCAAAGATTACGGCGTCTATATTTGCAGCCATCCCGATTCCGGGACGACCATTAAATGTGTGATTCCTAAATATAGGGGTGAGTGGGGTGCATTTAACCGCGCTGCTGGTGGATGATGAACCGAATATTTTGCGCAACTTGAAAAATATCATTCCTTGGGAATCGATGGGGATCAACCAGATTCGTCTGGCGAAAAATGGACAGCAAGCTTTGGACATCGCGAGACAGCTAAGTCCGGATATTGTTTTTAGCGACATTCGTATGCCGATGATGGACGGGATCACCTTCCTTGAGCACCTTCGCGAGTTTAACGCCTATGCCGAAGTGATGGTCATCACCGGGTACCAGGATTTCGAATATGCGCGTTCCTTGTTAAAGTTCGGCGTCAGCGACTACATTATCAAACCCGTTAACTACAAAGAGCTGATCAAGCAGACGGAAAAAATCGCTCTGAAAATCCGCGCCAAAAAACTTGAGCAAATGATGCAGAAGAAACAATGGGGCAAAGTGGTCACGCTCGCTTACGAGAAAATTTTATATGATCTCATCATGGATTACACGGCGGTGAACACCAAGTATCAGCTATTGGAAGAGGCGCTCGACTTAGAAGAGTATGCGTATACCTTCATGCTGATCGATTCGGACAATTATTCACAGAAATCGTTAAGCTGGAACGAACAGGAGCGCAAGCTGTGGAACTTCGCCATTCGCAACGTGCTCCAGGACGCGCTGGCCGCTTACGGCCTAAAATATGTCGTCCTGCAGCTGCGCGAAGGCGAATGGTGCGCGATCATCGAGCAGGACAAACGCAAGCCCGGAATCGACATCGTCGAGGCGAGAAAATGGACCGAATCGATGCAAACCGAAGTGAGCAACCATCTTCATCTAAAGGTCAGCATCGTGGTTTATCCGAACTCTGTGGCTGTAAGCGAGCTTTCGCGGGTGTACAAGAAGCTGCAGCATACGCTCCAGCTCAGTCCCGGCAAGGAAGAAGAAGCGCTGCTCATCTATAATCCTGTAGCCAATCAGAACGACTCCTTGTGGAATTCGATTGAGAAGATGATCGTGGGACTCAAGATGTTGGATAAAACGGCAACGGAAGACGCCTTTCATAAATTGACCGCACAGCTGGCCGCCGTCTCGGAGCAAGCGTTCATGCCTGCCGAACAGATCTTGCATTTCGTCGTCCTGCACCTGCTGCGGGAGATGCGGGAAATATATATGATCACGATCCATCAAGAGGAAGCGGTATGGAAAAGGATGGATAGGAAGCTGGGCGTTCAGGGCATTATTGCGCTTATTCAAGAGCTCATCGAGAGCAGCATTAACTCGGCGCTGAAGAAAAAGAACAGCGAAGTGCTGATGCAGGCCGCACAGGACTATATTTCCCGCAATCTAGGCTCTTGCTTTGGAGTTGAGGAGATCTCGGGCCATTTGGAGATCAGCTGCAGCTATTTCAGCTTGCTGTTCAAGCAGCATTACGGGGAAACCTTCATCGAATATTTGTCGAAGCAGCGAATCGAAACGGCCCAGTCCATGTTGCTTACCAGCGACAAAAGCATCACTGAAATCGGAGCGGCCGTCGGCTACGTGAATCGGCGCTATTTTACGAAGGTTTTTCAGAAGTATACGGGCGAGATTCCTTCGGAATATCGCGAGAAACGGAGGTAGAGGAGCAACAATGAAGGTTAAACGAATCGTAGCAAATATTAACACGCAGCGGATAGAGGCGGCGCGAAGCTTCTATGAAGAAGCGCTTGGTTTGGAAATGCTGATGGATCATGGCTGGATCGCGACGTACGGCTCGGAAGAGAACATGGCTGTGCAGATCAGCTTTGCGTCAGAGGGCGGATCGCAGACGGAGACGCCCGATCTGTCGATCGAGGTCGATGACGTGGACGAGGCGTTAGAACGAATGCGGAGAGCCGGTTTTCCGATCGAGTACGGGCCGGCCGACGAACCATGGGGCGTGCGTCGGTTCTACGTGCGCGATCCATTTAACAAGCTGGTCAACATTCTGGCTCATCGCTAAGCTGGTTAAGAAACATAAAGAGCGGCCGACGCACCACTGCGGGTCGCTCTTTTTGCGCTGCGAACAGAGAGGCGGAAATATGATAAGATAAAAATGATAATCATTATCAAATAGCTAAAATGCATCGAGAATAATACGATCTTAAGCTGCCGCAGGCCCACGAAATTCCCGAGCCGGACGCTTGGGGAGGCAAAGTGACTTCGTTGGAAGGCTTTATCGATTTCGATCCCGATCACCTCATTCTGCTCGCCGACGGCAGCGACAACATATTGGAGCAGAGCGGCTTCTGGAGCAAGCTGCAAGCGGTGAAAGCGGGCTGTCACGACTTTATCATGCAGCTTCCGCGGCAATACGACACCGTCGTCGGCGGGCAGGTAAGTGTTTTTTTGAGTACTAGACAGATAACGGTTTTGATATAATCATAGTAATACCAATGTTTGGAAGGATGTAGCCCTTTGTCGAGAGAGATTACAGTAAGAAGGCTATCTACTATAGAAGAAACAAAATGGCTGGACGAGCAGTTTGCTCAACACTATGCGTGGTACAAGCCCGGAAATTACTATGCTCAATGCCTCGAAGAGAATCGGGAAGGCGGCAGGGTAACGCTGCTTGCGTTATACGGAGAGGAACTGGCAGGCTGCTGTCATCTGCTGCAGCGTTCCTATTATCCCTATTTTCAGAGCAAAGGCATTCCCGAAATTAACGATCTGAACGTATTTCCCGTTTACCGGGGCAAGGGGGTCGCCGGAGCGTTGATGGACGAGTTAGAGGGGATTGCCGCGCGCACTTCGGATACGGTCGGTCTTGGCGTAGGTCTGTATGCGGATTATGGGAACGCGCAGCGCCTTTACGGCAAACGCGGCTACGTTATGGACGGCAGGGGCTTGATGTATGCGAACGAAGCCGTTCGCCCGGGGCAGACGGTGACGGTGGACGACGATTTGCTGCTGTATATGGTGAAGCCATTGTAATGTGTCGTAGCTGCTTGTAAACCCCTGGTTGACAACTGGCGAGCGCAGAAAGAGATCCTCGATTCGGAGTTGACTAAGCGCATGGAACAACAGCTGCTGATCGTGTTTGCGATGACGATGATTATTCACGCCGCCGAGACATTATCTTACTCCGTCAGATTGGCGGGCGTGAGATTGAATAAAATCGCAGTCGCGCTGTCCCTCACCGGCATTATCGTGCTTGTATCCCGAACGGCCAATCTGATTCAAGCGCCGTTGACCGCCAAGTTTGTCGACTTCGCGAGGGAGCATGCTTCGTTTGATCTGCTTCGTTACTTGCGCTTTATTTTGCTGGCCTCGTCGGTGGGAACGCTAGTCGCTATCGTTCTTTTTCCCAGCTTTGTCGGCTTGTTCGCGAGAGTCATCAGACGCTTGGAAGTGACCGGCTCGATTCCGAAGCTGATTTCCAGTGTGACGCTTGGCCAGCTGCGCAACACGAAGCGTTATTTGCGGGTTCCGCGGCTGAAAATCAGCCAGTATCGGTATTTGGGCATATCGAAGAAGTTTATTTTGCTGAATATCGTCGTTACCGCTTTTTATACGGTTGGCGTACTCGCATCGCTTTATGCCGCCCATTTGTTGCCGCAGTTCAGCACGACCGCTTCGCAGGCTTCGGGCATCATAAACGGGATTGCGACCATATTGCTCACTGTATTTATCGATCCGCAGCTTGGTTTGATTACGGACAAGGCGTTAAACGATACGCGTCAGCGGGATCAGCTCGGCAAAATTTACGTGCTGATGATGACCACCCGCTTTTTCGGCACGATGCTGGCGCAGCTTGTGCTGATTCCGGCCGCTTACTTTATCGGCGTTGTAGTGAAGTGGATTTAAGAGAGGAAGTTGCGGATGGACGATCGCCCAAATCGTTCATCATCTCGCGGACAACGACATGAACGCCTATCTTCGCTTCAAGCGGGCATTGACGGAGGAAGAGCCGCTGGCCAGCTCCTATCGCGAGGATCTGTGGGCGGAACTGCCGGATTACAGGAAGCTTCCGCCCGAGCATTCGCTGTTGCTATTGGAGATACTTCATGCCCGATTCGCTACGTTGCTGGCTGATTTGGAGCCTGCGGCTTTCCGGCGCAAGCTTCGCACGCAAGTGCTGGGCAGCGTAACGCTGGACGTAGCTTTGCAGCGGTTCGTTTGGCACAATCGAAATCATCGCGCTCAGATTGAAGTTTATTTGAACGGGAGGGATTAATATAGAAGCGTTTGAAGCCTTGGAGGGCGAACGGGTAAAATTGGCGCCGCTAACGCTGGAGCATGTTCAGCCTTTGTTTGATTGCTCCCGCGATCCGGCGATTTGGGCCGCATACCCCATTCGGATCGAGCGCGTCGAAGAGATGGAGCAATTCGTGCGGAAGGCGCTGGACGGACGGGACCGTGGCGAACAGTATCCGTATGCGGTATACGATAAGGCGCTTGACGCGTATGTGGGATCGACGAGGTTTCTTCGTATTGCCAAAGAGCATCGCAACCTCAATATCGGCTCCACTTGGTATAGCTCAGAGGTGTGGCGCACGAGAGTGAATACCGAGACGAAGTATTTGCTTCTTCGCCATGCGTTCGAGCAGGCGGAGGTTATTCGCGTGGAAATCGTTACAAGTACGGACAACCTTCGCTCGCAGCGGGCGATCGAAAGATTGGGAGCCGTCCGGGAAGGCCTTCTGCGCAAAAAGTATTACGGACTCGACTACTTCGTCTACGCCATCGTCAACGAGGAATGGCCGACCGTTAAAGCGAGGTTGGAAGGGTTCCTAGCGACTCACGACCGATAAGCGGCTCTAATGGGACCACAGGCATTCCGGTAAAAAACTCTATTCCAAGGTGACGAATGAAAAAAATCATGTTTACCGGCGGCGGCTCAGCAGGGCATAGAAAATCAGCTTGTCAGCCAGCTAGACGATGTTCGCTATTATTCGATTGCCACGGGAAAGCTGCGCAGATACCTGGATTGGCAAAATGTCAAAGCCCCCTTTAGAGTGGTCTAAGGGCTGTATCAGGCCTACCGCATCATCAAAAAGGAAAAGCCGAATCTGCTGTTTTGTCCGACAGCCGACAAACAATCGAGCAGTATATATGCCTGCAAATAATTCTGCCCGCTTATTGCGGGCTTTGCTTTTTTCTCGAGGGTACACTATATAATAGAAGTAATAAGCGAGAAGAGAGGTCGGAGCGGATGAGGGTTGTCGTCGTAGCCGATACGCATATGCCGAGAATGGCGAAGAAGCTGCCAGGCAGATTGCTGGAGGAGCTGGAGAAGGCAGACGCGATTATTCACGCTGGAGACTGGACGAAGCAATCGGTGTATGAGCAGCTTGCTGAGTTTGCGCCGACCTACGGAGTGACGGGCAATAACGATGGCGCCGAGCTCCAGGCTAAATTTGGGCTAAGGAAGCTGCTCAAGCTTGAAGACTGTCGGATCGGAGTCGTGCACGGCCACGGCGCGGTCAAGCGCTCGTCGACGGAGGCGCATGCGATTGAAGCGTTTAAGCGGACGAAGCTGGATGCGCTTGTCTACGGACATTCGCATATTCCTGTTCGCAGAATGGAAGCGGGAATGCTTGTGTTTAATCCCGGTTCTCCCACGGATAAAAGGAGACAGCCTCTATATTCGTTCGGTCTGTTCGACATTGCCGGCAGCGAGCTAAGGGCGAGGCATATCTTCTATGAAGATAAAGCCTGAACGCATATAAGGATAAAAGCGATAGCCGTCGTATGCTATAATAGGGATGATCGAATGGACAAACCAGATTGGAGCACCGGACTTGAAGAAATTTAAAAAATTCTACATTGAAATTACGAGCATCTGCAATTTGGCCTGCAGCTTCTGTCCTCCGACGAAGCGGCAAGCGAATTTTATTAAAGTCGATGCTTTTAAGCATACGCTCGACCAGATCCAAGGGCACGCCGAATATATTTATTTTCACGTGAAGGGCGAGCCGCTGCTGCATCCGAAAATCGACGAGCTGCTCGACATCAGCCACGAGAAAGGGTTCAAGGTTAATCTGACGACGAACGGAACGCTGCTCGGCAAAAACAAGCATAAGCTGCTTGGCAAGCCGGCGCTTCGGCAGATGAATTTCTCGCTGCATAGCTTCGACGGGCATGAAGGCTCGGTCGATAAGGAAGGCTATGTCGGAAGCGTGCTCGATTTTGCCAAGGAAGCGGTCGCTACGTCCAACATGATCGTGTCTTTGCGGCTGTGGAACTTGACGTCTGACAATGATACGAATTTGAAGAACGACCGCAATCGCGAAATTTTGGAGCAGATTCAGCAAGCGTTTAATTTGGATTTCCGAATCGAGGAACGTTTCGTAAGAGGACAGGGCATCAAAATCGCCGATCGTGTGTACTTAAACCATGAGGAAGAGTTTAAGTGGCCCGACTTGAAAGAAAAAGAGGACGAGGGAAAAGGCTTCTGCCACGCGCTTCGCAATCAGGCGGGCGTTTTGGTGGACGGCACGGTGATTCCTTGCTGTCTCGACGGCGAGGGCGTGATCAATCTGGGCAACCTCCATGCCAAGCCTTTTGCGGAAATTATTGAAGGCGAACGCGCCACTCGGTTGCATGACGGCTTCTCGCGCAGAGAGGTTGTCGAGGAGCTGTGCCGCAAATGCGGGTATCGCCAAAGATTCAGCAGCTAAACCAAAAGTCGCGGAAGCCGCGGCTTTTTACATATAGAAGGAGTGGGAAAACATGACAAAAGCACTACAGCCTGCGCTCGACAGGACATATATAATGAAAATACTCGAAGCCTTATTGGCGACGCCGAGCCCAAGCGGGTTTTGTATGGAGATCGTAAAACGGGTGCGAGCCGAGACGGAGAAGCTAGGCTTTGCGCTGGAGACGACGCCCAAAGGCAATGTCGTCATTACGTTGCCTGGAGCGGACCTCGAAGCCGGCGGCACGCTTGCGTTGACTGCGCATGTCGACACGCTCGGAGCGATGGTGCGTTCGATCAAGCCGAACGGGATGCTGCGATTTACATCTGTAGGCGGCTACGCGATGCAGACGGTAGAAGGCGAGTATTGCCTCGTGCATACCCGCGACGGGCGAACTTACGAAGGTACGGTGCTGTCGACGCAGCCTTCCGTTCACGTTTATGCCGACGTGCGGGACCAGAAGCGGGAAGAAGCGAACATGGAGATCCGAATCGACGAGCTGGTCGGCACGAAGGAAGAGACGGAGAAGCTCGGTATCGCTCCGGGAGACTTCGTTTCCTGGGATCCTCGGACCAGGATTTTGCCGAACGGGTGGATCAAATCTCGGCATCTGGACGACAAGGCGAGCGTCGCCGCTCTGTTCGGGTTGATGGAATGGCTGAAGCGCGAAGGCGTTTAACCGGCCAGAACCGTCAAAATCGTTCTATCGACCTATGAGGAGGTCGGACATGGCAGCTCCTACATCCCGCCGGACATTACGGAGCTGATCGCCGTCGATATGGGCGCAATCGGCGACGATCTGTCGACGACGGAGCGGGACGTCTCGATCTGCGCCAAGGATTCATCAGGCCCGTACGATTACGGGATGACGTCCAGGCTGATTGAGCTGGCCCGCCGCGAGAAGCTTCCGCACGCCGTAGATATCTATCCCTTCTACGGATCCGACGCCTCCGCCGCTTTGCGCGGAGGCAGCAACATTCGCGCGGCGTTGATCGGCCCCGGCGTGCATGCTTCGCACGGAATGGAGCGAACGCATGCGGACGCCGTAGCGAACACCGCCGCACTGCTGATTGCCTATATAATGGACAAAGGAGAAGATGACAGATGAGCAACCTGACTGAACGACCGTCTAAGGAAGAATACGGTGAACATTTCGGCACGTATATCGACGCCGTCCCCCAAGGAAATATCGTCGATATTCTGGCGGAGGATTTGAAATCGACCTCCGAATTTCTGTCGGATCTTCCGCTGGAAAAGGCGGAGTACCGTTACGCCGCGGACAAATGGACTATTAAAGAAGTCATCGGACACATCGCCGACACCGAGCGAATTATGAGCTACCGCCTGCTTCGCATTGCACGCGGAGACAGTACGCCGCTTCCAGGCTTCGATCAGGACGAGTACATGAAGCATGTCAACTTCAATGCCAGCTCCTTGGCCGATCTGATCGCGGATTACATCGCTGTTCGCAAAGCGACGTTAACGCTCGTTCATTCGCTGGCGGACGAAGCATGGGGCAGGAAAGGAACGGCCAGCAATAGCGTCATGAGCGTCAAGGCGCTTGCGTATGTCATTGCCGGTCACGGAATCCATCATATTCAGATCGTGAAGGACAAATATTTGGCTTAAAGCGGATTTTCCGCTTTATTTCCGGCTACCGGACTAATTCGGCACGAATAAAGCGGGTTCTCCGGCTTATTTTCCCAAAAAGCTGCTTTTCCGGAATTTAAGACGGGTAATCCGCTTTATTTTCCTAGGAATGGTCGTAGCCTCAAATTTTAGACGGATAATCCGTGTTATTTCCGGCTCTATCGCTATCCGTCGTCCAATCGGCTCTTCATTCGTAATCCATATCGTCCAGCAACTTGATCGGCCGCCGTTCCGCCTTGCCTGCGGAGCGCGGCCGTTTTCCTTTGGAGCCGGCTTTGGCGGCGGACGACCGTTCTTTGCGAGCCAGATGGGCCAGCTCCTTCTCCGTCTTGCGGTAATTGGCGAACCGCTTGGCGTCAAGCTCGCCGCTGTTCAGCGCTTCAAGCACAGCGCAGCCGGCCTCGCCCTCATGTCGGCAGTCCCTGAAACGGCAGCTTTCGGCAAGCTGCTCGATGTCCGAGAAAGCTTGCTGCCAGCCTTCTTGGGCGTCCCACAGCTGTAGCTCCCGCATACCCGGCGTGTCCATGACAAGCGCGCCGTTGTCGAGCAGAAACAGCTCGCGGTGAGTCGTCGTATGACGGCCGCGCGCATCGTCTTCGCGGATTCCTTGCGTAAGCTGCAAGCTGTGGCCGGCAAGCCAGTTCAGAAGCGTAGATTTGCCGACGCCGGACGAGCCGGTGACTGCGATCGTGACACCGGGCCGCATATAAGCTTCAAGTGCTTCTTTGCCTAAGCCGGTTAATGCGCTGACACAGTGAACCGGCACGCCAGGAGCGGCATCTTCGACTTGCGCGGCGAAATCGTCCCGTTCCGGACATAGATCCGACTTGGTGAGCAACACGACGGGGGAGGCTCCGCTTTCCCAGGCGGCGATCATATAGCGCTCAATTTTCCTCAGGTTAAAATCTTGATTCAGCGCGGTCACGATAAACAGGTAATCGAGGTTGGCTCCCACGATCTGGTCTTCGATTACGGCTCCGGCAACTTTGCGAACCATCGCCGAGCGTCGCGGAAGCACTGCATGGATGACCGAGCGATTCTCGCCGGGCAGCGGCTCGGCGAGCACCCAATCGCCAACGGCAGGGTAATCGCCCCGTTTGGCCGCAAGAAACTCGAACTTCCCGGTGACGGCGGCGCTGTGAATCCCGCTTGGGGTCATAATGTTGTACGAGTGCGAGAACTGGGCGACAACTCTCGCGGGCGAACATTCGCGAGGCGGCTTCTCCTGCGCCGCCAGCGTTTGCTGCCATTCCTCGTTCCAGCCGTAAGCTGTCAGTTGATCATTGCTTGTAACGTTCATATTGTAAATTTCTCCTTGTGATTTAAATTTGGCCTGGGGCGTGTCTGAAAACCCGCTCAGGGGCACCTTTCGCCGCCCTCGGAGTATTCAGACACGCCTTAACGAAGCAAAATAACCGCAGGGAATCCCTGCGGCTGGTCTGCGCGACGAACGAATCGGCGCACAAAAAAACCGCTCGGAAACCGGATGGTCTCCGAACGGCCTGCATCTGCAATGCGGTTAAGCATACGTTAAAATCCGTCTGCCTAAGCGAATGGCATTACAGCGCAACATTCCGTAGAGACCGAGAGCTATGCTCGCGAACAACCGACGTGGCAACCCATGTGTGAATGATGTTCCGCATATTCCTCAGCCTCCTTGCGTGTAATATGGTGCTATTATAATCAGCCTTTATTTTCCTTGTCAAGTCAAAAAAAGCCTGATATCAACGTTTGAAGATTTATTAACCGGATGGTATAGTATGTAGGCTGGACATACAAACTCATTTTTGGATGGAGGAAACAACTAAAGTGAACACCGCAGACAACGCAGCGGGGCCACAGTTTAAGGAGCTGGAGAACGTCAAACGATTGCCGATATTGATCACGTTGATCATTGGCGCGTTCTTCTCGATCTTGAATGAAACTCTGCTCAATATCGCATTTGTAGACTTGGTGAAAGATCTTGAAGTACCCTATACGACGATTCAATGGCTGTCCACTAGTTATATGCTCGTTGTAGGCATCCTAATTCCGGTATCCGCATTGTTGGTACAATGGTTTACGACTAGGCAAATGTTCATTGGCGCGATGGTGCTCTTCTCCATCGGAACGCTGGTGTGCGCGATTGCGCCGGGTTTTCCGGTACTGCTCGTCGGCCGAATCATTCAAGCGTTCGGCACCGGCCTGATGCTGCCGGTTATGATGAACACGATTCTCGTGCTGTATCCGCCTGAGAAACGCGGCGCGGCGATGGGAAGCATGGGTCTTGTCATTATGTTCGCCCCGGCGATCGGACCTACGCTGTCCGGCCTTATTCTCGAGTCGCTTAACTGGCGTTGGCTGTTCTACCTGGTGCTGCCGTTCGCCATTTTGTCCGTTCTTATCGCTACCGTCTACCTGAAGAACGTGTCCGATGTGACCAAGCCCAAAGTCGACGTTCTGTCGATTATTCTGTCCACGGTCGGTTTCGGCGGCATCGTCTACGGCTTCAGCAATGTGGGCGATCCCGAAGGAGCGGGTTGGTCCGAGCCTAAAGTGTATTGGACCTTGATCGTTGGCGGTATTGCTCTTAT
Source organism: Cohnella sp. LGH (assembly GCF_017671885.1). Taxonomy (NCBI): domain Bacteria; kingdom Bacillati; phylum Bacillota; class Bacilli; order Caryophanales; family Paenibacillaceae; genus Cohnella; species Cohnella sp. LGH. The sequence continues at coordinate 3,656,405 of NZ_CP072117.1, read as the reverse complement.
CTTGTTCATATGGAGACAGCTGGTGTCGAAGCAGCCGATGCTTAACCTTCGCGCCTTCCTGTCGCCGATGTTCTCGCTCAGCACCGTGCTTCTCATCATCGTCATGATGTCGTTGTTCTCGACGTTGATGCTGCTGCCTATTTTCCTGCAGCAAGGATTGTTGATGACTGCCTTCGCGGCGGGAATCATCTTGCTTCCGGGCGGTATTCTGAACGGCTTCCTGTCGCCTGTAACCGGCAAGCTGTTCGACAAGTTCGGCCCGCGCGTGCTGGCCATTCCGGGCGCGCTCATTCTTGTCGGCGTCATGTATCTGTTCACGACGATCGATCTGGAGACAACGAAGGGAACGCTTATCCTTTACCACTGCATCATGATGGTTGCCATCTCGATGATTATGATGCCGGTGCAGACGAACGGTCTGAACCAGCTGCCACGGGCTTATTACCCGCACGGAACGGCGATTCTTAATACGCTGCAGCAGGTATCCGGCGCGATTGGCGTTGCGTTCTTCATTAGCATTATGACCAACGGAACTAAGGATTATATCACCAACCCGCCTGTCGATGTCAACTTGGAGCAATTGCCAACGCTTGCGCTTAACGCGGGTATTCACAACGCGTTTAAGATCGGCATGGTGTTCGCAGTCGTTGCGGTCGTTCTCTCACTGTTCATCAAGAAGACGAAAGCGCCTGAAGCGGAAGTTCAGCAGAAGGCCGCTTTGAACCCGAGCAAAGGTTAAGCGAATACGATTGAAGGAGCTGTACTCCCGGATTCGGGGGTACAGTTTTTTCTTGTGCTGCACGATTGAAGCAACTTGTAAAGCTGCGTTCACCCGATGTTCATATTGCTTTCCTACAATTTCGGCATATCGACTGGCGAAACAGGAAGGAAGATGAACCTAATGTTGAACGTATTGAATCGAGTGACAGGTTGGGCAAGCAGTCGCAAAGGAGCGATAACGGTTTTGCTGGCATGGCTGATCGCAATTGTCGCGCTTACGGGGGCGGCCCCTTCGGCAAAAATGTATTCCGTAAGCGCGGGGGAAGGCAGCGTGAGGGACGATACGCTGTCCGCAGAGGCTAAGCGGGTTATGGAGGAACGTTTTCCTTCCGAGGACGGGCTGCCGGCGCTGGTCGTTTTTCACCAGCCTGACGGAATCGACGCGGACGGCCGATCCCGCATCGGCGAGTTTAGTCGCTGGCTTGCATCGGGCGACAAGCCGGCCGATATGACTAGCGCGCTTCCTTTCCATGAGCTGTCTGCCGAAGTTCAAGAGCGGATGTTTTCCCAGGATGGCACGACGATGGTGTATAGCTTTTCTTTCAAGCAGGGACTAGCCTCCGATCAAGTCTACGAAGCGCTCGGTCAAGTGCGGGAATGGCTGGATGGGCATTCTCTTCCGGGTCTGCGAGCGGAAATTACCGGGCCTGCCGGAATCGCTGCCGATACGTTGGCCCTGTTCAGAAACACCGACTTGGTGCTGCTCTTCGCCACGATTGGCTTGATTCTGGTGCTGCTGATCGTTATTTATCGTTCTCCGCTGCTGGCTCTGATGCCGCTTGTCATTGCAGGTGTCGTCTATCAAGCGGCAGATCGTTTAATCGGTCTGGGCGGCAAGAACGGTTGGTTTGTCATCGACAGTCAGGCGTTATCCATTATGCTTATTTTGCTGTTTGCCGTTCTTACGGATTATTGTTTATTTGTATTTTCTCGATACAGAGAGGAGCTGCGCAAGGTTGGCAGCCAGTTTGAAGCGATGAAGCTGGCGATGTCCCGCGTAGGCGAGCCGATCCTGTTCAGCGGCGGTACCGTGCTGGTTGCGATGCTGGCTCTGCTTGCAGCATTGTTTAAGCCGTATCACAACTTCGCCCCTTTGTTCGCCATTGCGATGGCGGTCATTCTGCTTGGTGGGCTGACGCTGATTCCCGCCGTTTTCTCCTTGCTTGGACGCAGAGCGTTTTGGCCGTTCGCGCCGCGTTTGAAGGCCGGGGAGAAGATTGGGCGCCAAGGGCTGTGGGCGAGAATCGCAGCCTCTGTCGTCAAGCGCCCCGCTGCCTATGCCGGGGGACTGCTTGTCCTGTTGCTGCTCGCCTCCGCTAACGTCGGAAGCTTGCACTATTCGTACAATTTGCTAAAGTCGTTTCCGGAGGAGCTATCGTCGCGCCAAGGCTTCGAGCTGTTGGAACGACATTTTCCGAAAGGCAAGCTGGCTCCGGTTTCCGTCGTATTGGAATCGACCGAAGAGCTAGCGCTTAACGAAGAATTATTCCAAAGATTAATGGCATTAACGAATGCGATGCGACAGACCGTCGGCATCGATACTTTAACGCCGGAGGTAACGTCGGAGATGGCCGGTCCGGATTCCGGGCTCCCTCGGAATTTCCTGTCGGAGGACAAGCGGGCGATCAAATGGGAAGTCACGTTGGCGGATAATCCCTACGATGCTGAAGCGCTCCGCGTCATGGACGGCCTGCGGCAAAATTCCGCACGGCTGTTGCAGGAGAATGGACTGGGCAACGGGAAGTATAGTATTCATTTTGCGGGACAAACGGCCGAGCAGCTTGATGTCAGCCTCCTGAACAAACGGGATACCGTTGTCGTGTTTTCGCTAATCGCCGTTTTGATCTTGATCATGCTGCTACTTCAAACCCGCTCGCTATGGATGGCGCTGCTGATGCTCGGCACGATATTGCTGTCTTATGCTGCCTCTCTCGGACTGGGCTGGATGATCTTTAGCGGAGCGCTCGGGTACGAGGCGATCAGCTATCGGATTCCGATGTATACGTTTGTGTTTCTGGTCGCGCTAGGCGTAGATTACAACATTATGCTCGTATCCAGAATTCGCGAGGAGGCGGCAAAGAGAGAATGGAGGGAGGCCATCCGTCACGGGGTTGCGCATACGGGGAGCGTTATTTCCTCGGCAGGCATTATCCTGGCCGCGACATTCGCGGTATTAATCACGCAACCGATGCAGGAGTTGTTCCTGTTCGGCATTACGATGGCGATGGGCATTGTGCTGGATACGTTCGTCGTGCGCGGAATTTTGCTTCCCTCGATTCTGGCTTGGATCGGAAGAAAAACGAAACAAACTGCAAACGCTATGTCCAAAGGCGATATAGGGGCTTAGAAGCAAGCGAATTTACATCAGGAGGAGGGCGGGAAGATGAGAGTGCAACTGCTGGTTGCCGACGACGACCCGTACATTCGGGAACTGTTAAGGCTGCTGTTCAGAAAAGAGGGCTATACGGTTCACGAGGCCGAGAACGGCGAGCAAGCTTCCGCTATTCTGGATAAAGAAACGATTCACGCAGCAATCGTCGACATTATGATGCCGGTCAAAAACGGCTGGGAGCTGTGCGAGGAGATCCGCAGAGACTACGATATTCCGGTGCTGCTGTTGACGGCCAAGGGCGGGCTCGACGACAAGGAAAAGGGCTACTTGTCCGGAACCGACGACTATCTCGTGAAGCCGTTCGAGCCGAAGGAGCTGCTCTTTCGCGTCAAAGCTCTGCTGCGCCGATACCAGGTCGTGTCCGCCGAGCTGATTCGCTTAAACCGTACAGTCATCGACCGCAACAGCTATGAGGTCAAGATAGGCGGCGAAGTCGTCGCTATTCCGCTAAAGGAGTTTGAGCTGCTGGCTCAGCTGGCAAGCCATCCAGGACGGATTTTTACGAGAGAGCAGCTGGTTCAGTTGATCTGGGGAGCCGATTACGAAGGAGATAGCCGAACGGTCGACGTGCATATCAAACGGCTGCGAGAGCGGTTTGCCGAGCAAGCGGACGATTTCGTCATTACGACGGTACGCGGCATCGGCTATAAAGTCGAGGTTAAGGCGGAATGAAAACACTGTATTTGCGGATCGTCGTTACATTTGTGCTTATCTCCTTGGTCAGCAGCTTGTTTGCGTTATGGATCGCGGGTTTTTATTATCAATCTCAATTAAAGGACGAGAACGAGCGGAAAGTGACGCGTATCGGCGAAGAGATCCGAGCTTTATACGGGCAGACTTCGGGGCTGGACTTTGACGTCTACCTCAAGCATATCGCCAATATGGGGTTCCAAATTTATGCGGTGAACGAGCGGCTTGAGGGCGCTTATTACGGCAGGCCCTTCAAGCACGAGAAGCTTGAGCCCGAACAAATTCGAAACGTGCTGGCAGGGGGGACCTACGACGGCATTCGGAAGGAGCGCGGACTTCTGCTCGGCTTTTTCGAGAACAGTCTGCGCAATAGCGTCGGATTGCCGATCCAGGTCGGAGAACAGAGCTACGCTCTGTTCATCCGGCCGGACCTGGAGCAGCAGATCGGCGAAATTCGCCTATTTATGGCCGTATTGATGGGAGTCGCTTTTATGAGCAGCGTGGCGCTGATCGTCATTTTCTCCCGATCCATCGTCAGACCCGTCAAGCATTTGACGCGGGCAACGCATCAAATCGTCGGCGGCCATTACGATGTCGCTTTGAACGTATCGCGGCGGGACGAGATCGGCAACCTGGCCCGCGACTTTACGGCAATGGCGCAATCGCTGAAGCAGCTTGACGAGATGAGGCAGGAGTTCGTCGCCAACGTCTCTCACGAAATTCAGTCTCCGCTGACCTCCATTCAGGGCTTTGCGCAGACGATACTGGATCGGGAAGCGACGCCGGAGGAAGCGGAGCGCTATCTGACCATTATCGTCAAGGAAAGCAACCGACTATCCTCCTTAAGCAAGCAGCTTTTGACGCTGGCGGCGTTGGACAAGGAAGCCGGGTTAATTCGCAAAACCTCGTTCCGCTTGGATGAGCAAATTCGCCAGGCGCTGATCGTAACGGAATGGCAGTGGAGCGAGAAGCGATTAAACGTCGAACCGGAGCTGGCCGAAATCGTCGTGTCCGCCGATCCGCAGCTTCTGTACCAGGTGTGGTTTAATTTGATTGTTAATGCCATTAAGTTTTCCCGTCCCGGCGGGACGATTCGAATCGAAACGGCGGTTGAACGGGAGGTCGCAGTAACTGTAACCGACACCGGCATCGGGATCGGGGAGGAGGAGCTTCCCCATATTTTCGAGCGTTTTTACAAGGCGGACAAGTCAAGGACTCCGGCCCGTTCCGGCAGCGGACTGGGGCTGGCCATCGTGCGCCGAATCGTCGAGCTTCACGGAGGAAGCGTCTCGGTAAGCAGCAATCCGGGCGAAGGAAGCGCGTTTACAGTTCGACTGCCCTATCGTTAAGCCGCTATGCTGCCTTTTCCATTTCGGATTGAGGACCCGTATAGGTTATACTAGAGATTGACGCCTAATCTTTCCATACGAGGTCATCATCCATGAAAACAATGAGAACAAGGTACATCGCCGCTCTGTCGTTAGTTGCGATGGGAGTCGGTTTTGTCGTCACGCTGCTGCTGCCCTATCATCCGGTGACGGAGCTGCTGAAGGGCGGCTTCGAAGCGGGGCTCGTCGGAGGGTTCGCGGATTGGTTCGCGGTAACGGCGCTGTTTCGTCATCCGCTCGGCATTCCGATCCCGCACACGTCGCTGCTGCTCAAAAACCGGGACAAAATTTCCCGATCGCTCATATCCGCGCTGGAAAACGAGCTGTTGAACAAAGAAAGCATTAAGGAAAAGCTGAAGCAGTTTCAATTGATGAAAACGGCGGGCACGGGGCTCGTTCGACTGGTCGCCAAACGCAGCAATCGGGTCGGCGTCCTGAAGCTGGCGCACGCTTTCTTCGCCCGGCTGCCCTTGGAGACGTTCGCGCCTTACATGCAGCGCGCAATTGCGGAGGCGGTTAGTCGGATCGACGTGAAGCCTATGGCGGACAAGGCGGTAGAAGCCGTCATTCGGGAGCGGATGGACGAGCGCGCGCTCGATTACGCGCTTAGACAGGGTGGACTGTGGGTAAGCAAGCCGGAGACGGCGTACATGCTCGGCTCGATCGCCATGCAGAAAGTGTCCGAAGCGAAGGTCGGCGGGTTTATGGGCTTTGCGGTGCAGGCTTTCGCCGGATTTATGAGCGAGGACAAGCTGGGTGGGATGATTCAGCAGCTACTGCTGTCGAGCATCCGGGATTTGCTCATGCCCGGAAACGCGAACAGGGACAAGCTGTTGACGGAAATTCGCCGTCAGTTGAGAGAGGCTGCAGACAACGGGGCACTACTATCGCAGGGCAAATCTTGGGTCTTGGACAAAATCGAGCATCCGGACAGCGGTCAGTTTTTGCTGGACCGTCTGGAGTCGCTGCGCCAATCGATACTTTCGGCGCTGGAGCAGGAGATGGAACGGGGCGGGCGCAAAGTCGTCTCCGCGCTCCGCTATGTCGTGCGCAGGCTTCAGGCCGAACCCGAGACCGTGGAAGAGGCGGAACGCAAAGTGCTCGGCTTCGTCGCCGACGCCGTGGAAGCGAACCATTATCGCATCGGGCTGCTGATTAAAGACAACATCGACAAGATGAACGACAAGCAGCTCGTCGAGATGCTGGAAGAGAAAATCGGCGGCGATCTCCAATGGATTCGCGTCAACGGCGCTCTGTGCGGCTTCCTGATCGGCTTAGTGTTATCCGGCATTCAGTTGTTGAGTTGAATGGAGTTAAGCGGCGCAGCCCTCAAGCCCCGATTCTATAGTTGGAGATAAGGCGGTTTTCCCGCTTTATTTCCGGCTACCGGGCGGATTCGGCATGAATAAAGCGGTTTTCCCGCTTTAAATTTCAATAAATCCACTTTTCTCGAATTTAAGACGGAGAAACCGCTCTATTTCCCGCAAAATGGCTATTTCCCCATATATAAGCCTGCTTTTCCGCTTTATCGCATGCTGCGCAACCGACTCTCCCCCCGTCCGAAACTAGGGCGTGTATGCAAACCTGCTCAGGGGCGTCTTTCACCGCCTTTTCTCCCCTGCTTCGTCACTTTTGCTTGACGTACCCCCGGTACGTCTTCACAAAAGTTTCTCGCATGGAACGAAAATTCGGCAAAATCTGCTATCCTCGGAGTCTGCATACACGCCCTAGGGTTGATATCGAACATTTCACTTTATTTTCTCCTACCTCTCAGACCTTGCCCCGCCTCAATTAGGTTTCGTCTTTCTGCTCAAGAATTTTTCAACATGACGGACAGAAATTAACGGTAATCCGCAAATCGCTAATCCCGATATACATTTTTATAGTGGAAAATAATCAAAATGTCGGCTACACTTAATTGAGAATAATTCTCATTAATTAATTAGGGAGGGAGCAGGAATGAACGCCTCCTTGGATACCATCTATCAGCTTTATTTCGATACCGCTCCTTTTTCCCGCATCGGCCCGACGACTTATTCCCTCTCGCCGTCCGTAGGGGAAGGGACGATCCATCGATTAAGCACCTACAGCGGGATTGAAATCGTGTATTCGGAGTATCGGCTGCATTCGCGGCAGACGAACCGCTTTGCGACGCGGGAGCGGATGGTCGAGCTGCAGTTCGCCATGTCGGGACGACGCTCCGCAAGCATATCCGGGTTGGATTTTACGTTGGAGAGCGGCAAGGGGGCTTTGCTGCTGATGCAGGATTTCGACGTCAAATTCGATTTCGGCTGCGAGGAGCCGATCTGTTCGTTCGCGCTCGGCATTCCGGTCGAGCTGTTCGAATATGCGATGTCCGCGCTTACGCGTCCGGTCAACCGGCATTTCGAGCGGCTGACGGAGGGAGCCGTCTTTAAGCAGCTTGACTTCGTGCCCGACGAGCGCGGCTTGAATCTGGCGAATCAGCTGATCGGCGAGCTGCGAGGGACCGGACGATCTCCGCTGTTGATGGAAGCGGCCGCTTACGAGCTGCTGAACTTGTACTTTATGCAGCTGTTCGATCCGGTGCCCGTCTGCGAGGGACTGTCGAGGGAAGATCTGCGTCGGGTGCGCCGGGCGGCTGAAATTCTCGAAGCGGAGATGCGGCACCCGCCGTCGCTGCTTGCGCTGGCGAAGCGGGTGGGCATCAACGATTTTAAGCTAAAAAAAGGGTTTAAGGCCATTTTCCAATCCACCGTGTTCGATTACTTGCGGCAAATCCGGATGGACCATGCGATGAAGCTGCTGCGCAGCGGACATTGCAACGTCACGCAGGCGGGGATCGAGACCGGCTACAGCAATATCAGCGCCTTCTCCGAGCAATTCGGCAAAACGTTCGGCATCAAGCCTTCGGCGGTCAAACGGATCTATTAGCGCGGGGACGGCGCGCACGAATAATCCGTGGAGCGGCAAGAAAATCCGTACAGAGGCGGCGAAAGGCCGACCTCTCCTGTATCGTTTAGTCCAGACGAGAGAAGGAGAGGAGAAGCATAAGATGTTCAGAATCAAAGCCAGTATTTTTTTCAGCGTATTCGTAGCCATGCTCAGCCTGATGCTGATCTCGCCGATCATGCCGCCGCTTATTCGCGAGCTTGGCTTAAGCGAAAGCCATTCCGGATGGATCATTTCGCTTGGCTCCGTATGGATGGCGATCATGGCTCCGATCTGGGGCCGTCGGAGCGATACGAGAGGGCGGAAGCCGATCATTTTAACGGGATTTATCGGAATGGGCGTAAGCTGCCTGTTGTTCGCGCTGGCGCTGTACTCCGGTCTTAAGGGCTGGATCGCCGGCGGTATGCTGGTCGCGCTGCTTATCGTCACGCGCAGCATGATCGGTCTGTTTATCCCCGCAGTACTGTCTTCGGCGCAGGCCTATATGGGCGATGTCACCGAAGGACAGGAGCGTACGGCCGGCATGGCGATCATTAGCGCGGCGAACGGCATGGGACTGGTGTTCGGTCCGGCCATCGCGGGGGCTTTCACCGGAATCGGGCTGCTGTGGCCGCTTTATTTCGGCACGGCGCTGTCGTTCGTGGCGTTCGTCGCAGCGCTGCTGTTCATTCCTCCGGCGAAGCCGATCATGCAAGAGAAGCCGCCAAAGGTTAACCCGTTCCAATCCGGACTGCGACTTTATTTGCTGGCGGGTTTCGTGACAATGACCGCGGTGATCGGCATTCAGGTCGTCGGCGGATTTTATTTTCAGGACATGCTGCATCTGACCGGACAGGAAACGGCACGTATGCTGTCCGTCGGACTGATGCTGGCGGGAGTCGCCATGCTGCTTGTACAGGTCGTTCAGATGAAGTGGATGAAGCTTCAACCCAAAACGATGATGTTGGTCGGGTCGTTGTTTATTTTGCTCGGTATGCTGATCTTTCTCTATTCGGAAAGCAAAGCTTACTACTATTTGGCGTTTTTCCTGTTCGGGGTAGGTGCGGGCATGTCTATGCCGGGGTTTATGGCGGCGGCCTCGCTCTCCGTATCGAAGGAACAGCAGGGCGGCGTGGCCGGCCTGATCGCATCCGTCCAGGGCATAACCGCCATCGTAACGCCGATCGTCACCACCACGCTCTACCAAGCGGACAAGAGCCTGCCGTTCTGGCTCATTATCGCGCTGAGCGCAGCGATAGTCCCGGTGCTGCTGTTCGTTAAAGGCAGAGCTTCGGCTAAGCCTTCGGCCAACGAGGGGCTTGCGAGGGAATAAGGGGGGCTATCCAGGCGAAGGCGATCGAAAGTGACTCAGCCCCGCCGATAACTCGCCGGAGTCGTACCCGTAAGCTTCTTGAAGACGCGGTGAAAATGGGGCAGACTCTCGAAGCCGCAACGCTCGGCGATCAGGCTGACGTTGTCGTCGCTGGCAAGCAACTGCTCCTTGGCCAGCACGACGCGTTTGGCGTTGACGTAATCGGTCACATTCATGCCGGTAATCTGCTTGAACACCCGCGAGAAATGCGCACCCGTGACGGACGCTTGCTTCGCCAGAGCGGCGAGGCCGAGATCGGATGCAGGGTGCGCCGCGATATAGTGGAGCACGTCCTTCATCCATTGTGGGCCGATGCCGGATTCGTCGCCATCGTCTTCCAATAGGCTGTTCATATGGCGGTTGATCAACAGCAGCCACTGCTGCAGCAGCAAGTTGACGGCATGGCGATAGCCGACCGCTTTGTTCTCAAGCTCTTCGCGCATGCGCTCCATCGCTTCCTCCGTAGCCAAACGGAGCGGCTTGTCGAGCTCCAATCGATAACGCTTGCGCTTGCGAGCGAGGTCGAAGCAGCGTAGGCTGCTGTACGACTCGCCGATATCGTCGACGGAGACGAAGTTCGGGGCGAAAAAAACGGCAGTCGAGGTCACCGGATCTTGAGCGTCCTGAAACGAGCGATGGATCGAATTGCCCGGCACAAGCAGCAGATCGCCGGCTTTAATGTCGTACAGCTTCTGATCGATGAAGAACGTCGCTTTGCCTGTGTAGACGTAAAAAAACTCATATTGATCGTGCAAATGGTCCGGCAGCTCTCGCTCCGGGCTTTTCTTATCTCTATAGACGAATTGGAACGGAAACAATGGCTCGCTCGCGAACGGTTTGCGGTAAATTTTCATCGGATGCGTCTCCCTGACATGCGTTATGCTTAGAACATATCAAAATTGAGTATATTTTCGCAAGGATTAAACCTTTTTACAACGATTATAGCTGATAAAATAAAAGCAATAGGACGACGACAACTCCCGGAATCGGGAGCGGTTTAGGCATGCAAGGGAGAGGTTACATGAGAATCGACGCGCATCAGCACTATTGGAAAATCGAACGAGGCGACTACGGCTGGATTACTCCGGAGCTGCCTACGCTGTACCGCGACCTGTTGCCGGAGCACCTTCGGCCGTCCCTTTCCAGGCATCGCATAGATGGAACGATTGCGGTACAGGCAGCGCCGACAGTGGAGGAGACGGAATATTTGCTGGGGCTTGCAGCGCGGGAGCCTTCCATATTAGGGGTAGTCGGATGGCTCGACCTGCACGATCCGAACCATCGGGAGCATTATCGGCGGATGGCGGCCCATCCGAAATTCGTCGGCTTCCGCGTGATGATTCAGGAGATGCCGGACGCTTCCCGCATTTTGGAGCCAGCGTTCGTGGAAGCGCTTAGCTCTTATGCCGAGGAGGACGTCCCGGTCGATCTGCTCCTCCGCTCGGATCAACTGGGGCCCTTGATCCGACTGCTGCACCTCGTCCCGAACTTGCGCGGAGTGGTCGACCATATCGCCAAGCCCGCCATCGCCGAGGGACGACTGGAGCCGTGGCTGTCGCAGATGAGCGAGATTGCCGGACATCCCGGCATCTATTGCAAGCTATCGGGCATGGTGACGGAGGCCGATCACGCGGAATGGCAGTATGAGCAGTTCCGGCCATATGTGCGCCATACGCTGGAGCTTTTTGGTCCAGAGCGCGTTCTCTTCGGAAGCGATTGGCCGGTGTGCCTGCTTGCCGCAGAATACGATGAAGTGTTCGAAGTGATCGAGCGGAGCTTGCCCGAACGTTGGGGAGCGGCGGAGCGCGCCCGTCTGTATGGACTTAACGCAAAGGAGTTTTATAAACGATGAACAAGCTGAATCGACAACAATTGCAGATTGTGGACGCTATGGCGGCAGGTCGGATAACCGATAATGCGCCGGTGACGGTGCTGCAAATTGGAGAAGGCAACTTTTTGCGCGGTTTCTTCGATTGGATGGTGCAGACGAGCCGCCAGCAAGGTTTGTTTGAGGGAGCGGTGGCGGTGACGCAGCCGAGACCGTCGGGCAAGCCGAAAATCGACGCGTTAAACGCCCAGGATCGGCTGTATACGCTGATGATTCGAGGAATCGAGCAGGGGAAGCCGGTAGAGCGCAGGGAGATCGTCTCCGTGTTCGCGGAAGCGTTCGATCCGTACGACGATTGGCAGCGGATGATCCGGCTGGCGGTCAGTCCGGAGCTGAAGCTTGTCGTCTCCAATACGACGGAGGCGGGGCTTGTCTATCGACCGGAGACGCTGACGGAGGGCGAACCGATCGTGTCCTTCCCGGGGAAAATCGCCTACCTTCTCTATCGCAGATACTTGGAGTACGAAGGGGCGGCCGATCGCGGTCTGCTGTTTCTTCCTTGCGAGCTGCTGGAGCGCAACGGAGACGCGCTTAAGGAAAGCGTGCTGCAATATGCGGCCGATTGGGGATTGCCTGAAGCGTTCCGGGAATGGGTGCGAACGGCTAACCGTTTTCTGAATTCGCTCGTGGATCGAATCGTGGCCGGCTATCCGGATGAGGAACAGGCCGAAGCCTGGTTCGCCGAGTGGGGGTATCGCGACGAGCTTCTTTGCGTAGCGGAGCCGTACCATCTATGGGCGATAGAGGGCGAGCCCGAGCTTGACGAGCTGCTGCCCTTTGCCAGTGCGGGTCTGAACGTCGTATGGACGGACAGTTTACAGCCCTATCGGGAGCGCAAGGTGCGAATTCTGAACGGAGCCCATACGCTGATGACGCCGCTAGGCATTCTCAGCGGAACGGAGCATGTTCGCGAGCTGATGGAACACGAGAAGCTTGGAGCATTCGTCAGATCGACCGTGCGCGAAGAGATTATTCCGTCTTTGCCTTATCCGCAGGAAGAGATGAACGCGTACGCCGAGGTGGTGTTCGACCGCTATATGAACCCGTACGTCCGCCACAGATTGGCCGATATTGCGATGAACAGCGTCAGCAAGTTCAAGGCGCGTCTGCTTCCCTCGCTTGAGCATTATGTACAGAGCGGACAGTCGATACCAAGCGGGTTAGCCAAAGGATTGGCCGCGCTGCTTCGCTATTATCGCGTTCGGCGCGAGGGGAACGAGTATAGAGGGGCGGCGTTTGACGGACGCGCATATACGGTGCGAGACGATGCGGCGGTATTGGAAGTTATGGCAGCAGAATGGGAAGAGGCGCAGCGAACGGGAGAAGCGCCGAGACGGACGGCGGAACGGCTGCTCGCTTGTGAGAAGCTGTGGGGAACGAATTTGGCGCAGTGGCCGGGCTTGACGGAAAAAGTGGAGCAGGCGTGGGCGGAATGGACGAAGGAGGAGCAGGCATGAGGGAATGGCTTCGCGTATCGGAGCGCGACCAGGTCGTAATTGCGCTAAGAGCTATGGCGGCGGGAGAGACAATCGTTCTGGAGGACGGAACGCAGCTGACGTTAACCGAGGACGTGCCCGCAGGGCACAAAATATTGACGAGACCCGTCGCGGAAGGCGACGATGTGCTCAAGTTCGGCTATTCGATCGGGAAGGCGAAGGCCGACCTGCGGCCGGGAGCTTGGGTGCACACGCACAATTTGCGAACGGGGCTAAAGGGGCTGCTCGACTATAAGTACGAGCCCTCCGCCCGGACGGCAAGCGCCAAAGCTGCGCCGAGGCAAACCTTCCAAGGCTATGTTAGAGCAAATGGAGAAGTCGGCATTCGCAACGAAATCTGGGTGATCAATACCGTCGGCTGTATCAACAAAACGTGCGAAATCATTGCCAATCGCGCGAACGCGATGTATCGCGGGCGCGTGGACGGCGTCTATCATTTCTCCCATCCGTTCGGCTGCTCGCAGCTGGGCGACGATCTGCGCTTTACTCAGAAGCTGTTGGCGTCGTTAGCCAACCATCCCAACGCGGCAGGCGTGCTCGTCGTCGGACTCGGCTGCGAGAACAATCAGATCGAGCAGTTCAGGCAAGCGATCGGAGAATCGGACTCGCGCAGAATCAAATTTATGAAGTCGCAGGAGTTGGAGGACGAGCTGGAAGAGGGACTGGCGCTGGTCGAACAATTGGTGGAATACGCGGAGACGTTCGAGCGGGAGCCGGTACCGGTTTCCAAACTGAAAATCGGCCTGAAGTGCGGCGGTTCGGACGGCTTCTCCGGCCTCACGGCCAACCCGCTTGTCGGCTCGCTGTCGGATCGGCTGATCGAATTCGGAGGCACGGCGATCTTGACCGAGGTTCCTGAAATGTTCGGCGCGGAGACGATTCTGATGAATCGCGCTGCGGACGAAGGCGTGTTCGGGCGGATCGTATCGCTGATCAATGACTTTAAGCAATATTTTATCCGGCACAATCAGGAAATTTACGAGAATCCGTCCCCGGGCAACAAGGCCGGCGGCATTACGACGCTGGAGGAGAAATCTCTTGGCTGCACGCAGAAGGGCGGCAACTCGATCGTAACCGATGTCGTGCCGTACGGCGAACGGGTGCGCAGCGCCGGGTTGAATCTGCTGGAAGCGCCCGGCAACGACCTCGTATCCGTCACTGCGCTGACCGCGGGAGGCGCTCACATCGTCTTCTTCACGACGGGGAGAGGAACGCCGTTCGGCGGACCCGCGCCTACCGTGAAGCTATCGACCAACAGCGAACTGGCCCAGCGCAAAAAAAACTGGATCGATTTCGACGCCGGCCGCCTGTTAAAGGATGAAAGTATGGAGGAATTGACCGACGAGCTGTGGGAGCGGACGCTCGCCATCGCTTCCGGAGAGGCGCGCACGCTGAACGAAGAGAACGGTTTTCGCGAAATCGCGATTTTCAAAGATGGAGTGATTCTCTGATGAAAAAACGCAAGCTGGGCAGAACGGGATTGGACGTATCGGTGCTAAGCTTCGGGGCGTCCTCGCTCGGCTCCGTCTTCCGGGAGACCGACGACGCCGAGGCGATCCGCGCCGTTCACGCCGCGCTGGACAGCGGCATCAATTATATCGACGTCTCGCCGTATTACGGGCTGACGAAAGCCGAGTCCGTGCTGGGCAAGGCGCTTAAGGACGTTCCGCGCGACCGCTATTTGCTGTCCACGAAAGCGGGCAGATACGGTCCGGACAGCTTCGATTTCAGCGGCGGCCGCATCCGGGCGAGCCTGGAAGAGAGCTTCGCCAGACTCCATACCGACTACGTCGATATCTTGTTTTTGCACGACATCGAGTTTGTCCCGGCGGACATCATTTTGGAGGAAGCCGTGCCGACGCTGCACAAGCTAAAGCAGGAAGGCAAAATCCGCAACTATGGCATTTGCGGATTGCCGCTTTCGCTGTTTGAACAACTGATCCCGCAGATCGACGCGGATGCCATCATCTCGTACTGCCATTATTCGCTTAACGATACTTCTCTGCTTCGCCTGCTCCCGCTGCTGGAGAGCCGGGACGTCGGTCTTGTCAACGCCTCGCCGTTGTCCATGGGCTTGCTTAGCCTGCGCGGAACGCCGGACTGGCATCCTGCGAGCCCCGAGCTGAAAGCCGTTTGCCTGCGTGCGGCAGAGCATTGCGCGAACCAGGGGGAGAACATCGCCAAGCTGGCGGTGCAGTTCTCGACGGCCGACGAGCGCATTCCGACGACGCTTGTCAGCACGGCCAGCCCGGACAACATTCGCGACAATGCTCAATGGGCGGAGGAACCTATAGATGCGGCGCTGCTGCAGGAGGTAAAGGACATTTTGGCGCCCGTGCGCGATCTGACCTGGACAAGCGGCCGACCGGAATATAACGAAGGCATTACAGGATAAGGAGGCGGGACGATGTTCGGAATTGTATGCGCGGAGGTGGGGCGCTTTGAGCCGATTGAGCTGCCCGAGCCTGTGTTGGGGGAGGACGAAGCGATTGTCGGCATCAAGAGAGTCGGCATTTGCGGCACCGACATTCATGCTTTTGGCGGCAATCAGCCGTTCTTTACCTATCCGCGGGTGCTTGGCCACGAGCTTGCGGGAATTATTGAGCGCATAGGGGAGAACAAAGCGGGTTTGGCCGTCGGCGACCGGGTCGGCATTATTCCGTATATGCATTGCGGGAAATGCGGCGCCTGTCGCCGCGGCAAAACGAATTGCTGCGTTTCTATGAAGGTGCTGGGGGTCCATATCGACGGGGGCATGAGAGAGCGCATCGCCGTGCCGATCTCGCATCTCGTTCGGGCGAACGATCTGACGCTTGACCAAGCGGCCGTGCTGGAGCCGCTCAGTATCGGAGCGCATGCGGTGAGAAGATCGGGGCTTCAGGCGGGAGAGACGGCGCTTGTGATCGGGGGCGGGCCGATCGGGCTCGGCGTAATGGCGTTTGCTCGTCATGCCGGAGCCAGGGTCGTCGCTATGGATGTGAACGAAGCTCGGCTTGCTTTCTGCCGATCGTGGGCGCGCGTTGACGAGACGGTGAACGCGAGAGGGGACGCGCTCGACGAACTGACGAGGTTGACGAACGGAGAACTGCCGACGGTCGTGTTCGATGCGACCGGGAACGCGGCTTCGATGGCTGCCGCCTTCGGCCTGACCGCGCATGGCGGAACGCTGGTCTACGTCGGTCTCGTCAAAACCGACATCGCTTTTCACGATCCGCTTTTTCATAGCCGCGAACTGACGCTAATGGGCAGCCGCAATGCGACGAGAGAGGATTTCGAGACGGTGTACGAAGCGGTGAGAAGCGGCTCCATCGACGTAGAGCGATACATTACGCATAGAGCGCCGATCGGCGACATGATCGAGTCTTTCTCGGACTGGATGGATCCGACGTCGGGGGTCATTAAAGCGATGGTGGAGTTGTAGGTTAGCGCCGCCAACCCGCAGATGGCGCCAAAGCCGCTACTGAGAAGCTGCTAAATAAACGGAATACAATCTGTAAGCGCAGATAGTAAGGGGCCGCACCATAAGCAGGGTCGTACAAGATGATCGATAAAGAGAAGGTGCACATGCACGAACACTCTCTATCGATCTTTTTTTGTACGACTTTTTGCTTATGGTACAGCCCTTTTAGGGAGTTCAGGCGGCTTCTGCGGAAGTGGAGGCAGCAGGAATGCCGAGCGATTCCGTCCGCATATAGAGCAGCAGGCCAACGATGACCAAAACGCCGCCGATAAGCTGGGACGTCGTCAACATTTCTCCGAACAACATCAGCCCCAACAGACTGGCCCCCACCGGCTCTGCAAGTACGGTCATCGAAATGGTCGTCGGGCTAATAAATTGCAGCAGCCAATTAAAAATCATATGGCCGAGCACAGTTGGAACGATGGCGAGCAGGATGAAAATGAGCCATTCCGTCGGCACATAATCGATGACGTTAATTCCAAGAACGGCATTATAAATCGCAAAGCAGACGAAAGCGATGGCGAACACGATCAGACTGTACAAATAAGAAGAAACTCGCCTGAGAATGACTTTGGCCACCAGCATGTTCACGACGACCGCGAGCATGCCCGTGAAGCTTAGCATATCGCCCTTAAACGCTTCGCCAGAGATGCGGAAATCCCCGGAGCCGACAACGAAGGCCCCTGCCAAAGCGAGGGCGAGTCCGAGCAGCGGCAGCTTGCCGATTTTATCCTTGAACGCAAAGTAGGCGCCGATCATAACGAAGACGGGTTCCAGCGTGAGAATAATCGTGGAGCTTGCAATCGACGTGTAATTAAGCGAAGCCATCCAGAGCAAGAAGTGCAGCGCCAGAAAAAATCCGGCCAGCCCGAGCAAGCCCCAATCCTTGCGCGAAATCGAAGATACCGATCGCAGTTGGCGATGGCCGAACGGCAGCATCAGCAGCACTGTGAACAGCATGCGGTACATGCCTTGGACAGATACCGGAGCATCGGAGTAACGGACGAGAATCGGAGCGAAGGAAATGGCGATCATTCCCACGATTAACGGAAGGAGAACCGGAATAGGCGCAGATGACGATTTGTGATTCATGGTTGAGATCCTTTCCTTATCTTGAAGCAACCTTACCATTGTAAGGCCGAATCGGCGAAAGAGCAATGAACTTCCATTCCTGAATATAAACATAGACAAAAATATAATTTGTTTGTATATTAATAAACATAAATTAAATTTGTTTGTTTTAAAGAGAGGGAATTATGGCATGTGGAACAATCGTTACGTCCGCGTCATCTTATCGTCCAGAATTTTGCTCAATTTGGGCGTCTGGATCAGAAACTTTGCCGTTTTGCTGTATGTGAGCGAAATGACCGATAACGACACTTATTACGTTTCGTTGATCTCGGTGGCCGAGTTTGCGCCGATTTTCATTTTTTCCATGATCGGGGGAACGCTGGCGGATCGCTGGAAGCCGCGCCGCACGATGGTTTGGAGCGATCTTCTTACCGCGGCGTCCGTATTTGCCGTACTGCTGGCGCTTATATACGGAAGCTGGCACGCGCTGTTTTTCGCGGCGTTCGTTTCTTCGGTGCTGTCGCAATTTTCACAGCCGTCGGCGATGAAGCTGTTTAAGCGGCACGTTCCGGACAAGCAGCTTCAGGGCGTGATGGCCGCTCATCAGTCGCTTTCTTCACTCTTTATGGTAATCGGCCCGGTCGCCGGAGCGTTTGTCTATTCCACGTTCGGGATAGAGACTTCTTTGACCGCAATGGGAATCTTGATCGTCGGCTCCGGACTTCTTCTGCTGAGACTTCCGAAGGACGACGAGGAGCCGACTGCGGGGAGAGGCAAGACGCATTTTCTACAGGAGCTGAAGGATGGCCTGCGATACGTGGCTGCGAATCGGACCCTTCGTACGCTTGGCGGCACATTCGTAGCGGCGGGACTTGCCGTCGGTCTGATCCAGCCGCTGCTGCTGTTTGTCGCCATTGAAAATCTGGGACAGGATCGGACCTTTGTCCAATGGCTGCTTATGACCAACGGAGCGGCGACGCTGGTTGGCGGTGCGCTGGTGATGACCGCCGTCAAGAAAGCCAAACCGCAGCAGCTGCTGGCATTCGGCTTGCTGGTTAGCGCGGCCGGAACGGTCGGTATCGGTTGGTCGCACAGCCTGGCGGTCATTATCGCGTTACAAATCGCGAGCGGGCTGTGCTACCCGCTGATTATGATCGGAATCCAAACGATGATTATGCGAAATACGGAAGGGGCTTATATCGGCAGAGTAGGGGGCGTGATGACTCCGCTGTTTATGGGCATGATGGTTGTCGGAATGTCGCTCGGGGGCGGTTTAAAAGCGACGCTGTCGCTGCAAATCGTCTATTCGATTTCCGCGATTTTGTTTATGGCAGGCTCGGCCGCGCTCATCCCGCTGCTGGGTAGCGGTAGAAGCCGTACGTCGCGAGAGGATTATAGACCGAACGCCTGATAGACGAGGAAGGTGACGGTCGCTGCCAATGCAACTCCCGCGAGCGCTTGTGAGAGTGTATGTGCACCGACGCGCCACCTTGCCCAGCCGACGAGGACGATGAGCGGAGCAAGCCAGTAAGCTAGCGGTGTTAGGAGCAGCGCTAGCGTCAAGACGGTTCCGGTCACTCCGATCAGATGCAGGCTGATTTTCCAGCGTGCCAGCTGTGTGACGAGCAGAGCGGAGGCGACGGCGCAGACCATACCGGCGAAAGTCGCCAGCAGCTCAAGCGGCGCTTCCAATAAGAGCAGAAATGCGAAGGCGCAAACCATGCAGCCGATCGTATACAGGAACGGAACGAGGCGCTGCTCGCGGCGGCTGATATCATGGTCGCTCCAGCGCCCGCGCGATACGCCGCGGCGAATAAACGCGAACGGGGCGGCGGCCGATCCGAGAATAATGACGATGCCGCACAGTACTCCTTCGTAGAAGGTAGGCGCAAAGCGGATCGAAATGATCATGAATAACGGAACGATGAGCACAAATGGATGAAGCAGGAAAGATACGATATATGCGAAACGATAGGAGGGGGAAATCCCGGTTGTCATCCGTTTAACCTCTTTTCCTCGGAGTTTCATCGATTATAGCATGCGACTTGTCGCCTTTCACCTTCAGAAATCAAGTGTTCCTGAACCTGTACTCGCTTGGGGTGAAACCCGTTGTTTTCTTGAAGACTTTAGAGAAGTATTTTTCGTCGTGGTATCCGACAAGTCTGGCGATCTCGTAGGTCTTATAGTTTCCTTGTCTCATATATTCTTTAGCCTTGTTTATTCTTAGCCGGAGCAGGAAATCGATAAAGTTCTCGCCGCTTTCCTTCTTGAATTCGCGACTGAGATACTCGGGACTGATGTGCAGCTGTTCGGAGACGAGCTCGAGGCCGATTTCTTCATGGAAATGGGCGCTCATAAATTCTTTGGCCTTGTCCACCAGCTTCTTTGTGCTTCTGGTAGATCTCTCGGAGATGTAGTCAAAGCAACTTTGCAGCAATGTCTGAAACCATTCGATGATTGCGGCTATGCTCTTAAGGCGATTGACCTTCGTATAAAGATAGTATTCCTCCCCCATCACAGCTTCCGGATCGAAGCCAAGCTGGCTCATGATCTTATGGATGAGGATGAGCAGGTGATAGTTTAATTGCTGAACATCTTTGATCTCGAAGGAGCAAGGTTTCGCGAAGATCCGATAGCGATCTGCGATGAACTGCATTCCCGCCTCAAACTGACAGGAGTCGAAGACGGCGAGCAGTTCCTGTTCCAGCTTGAGGTCAAGAGCCAGAAGCAGCGGTTGGATCGGTTCTTCCGGTCTATAGGCATATACGCCGTCGACATGGGGCTCGGCGATCGTCTGCGCGTAAGCTCTTCTTGCCGTATCGAAGGAATTTCCCGCGGCAGGCAAGCTGCACTCTACAGAACCGATGGCTGCCGCAATATCCAGCTTCAAATAGGTATGTGCCATTTGTCGAAGGGCCAAGGACTGGCCGACGATATCGGGAAATCCCCCTTTCTCGTCGAGAGAGCCGCTGTTTAGCAAGAAGCCGCCCCCTTCCTCCCACTTGAACGGCTCCGCCGTGAATCCCCGCTCGCGGAACACCTCGGAACACATATTTTCCAGCCCGTATTTCAGCAGTTCGAGGTCCGGATTGGACATCGCGAGGGCAAGCTCGTCTAAGTTGTCGATGCCCGCAAGCCAGACGCAGTAATGCGGATGTGTGAATTCAAGGTCGTATTCCTGGCATTTTCTAGCCAATTGGCTTTCATCCGCATGTCCGTTCAGCGCCTCTGTCAGCAGCTGCCTGCGCAGCGCTGTCGTTCCTTGTTTCAACTTGATTTTGATTTTCAGCTCGTCCTCGAACAGTTCGCGCTTCAGATTCAGCACTCGGAGCGCTTCTCGCATGACCGTTTCCAAGTCCTCGTCGCTTAGAGGTTTGAGCAAATAGGAGAAAGCGCTGTGACGGATCGCCTTCTGCGCGTATTCGAATAAATCGTATCCGCTAAGCACGATAAAAAGAATGTCGCTGTATTCTCTTCGTACGGTTTCCAGCAACGCGATTCCGTCCATTCCCGGCATGCGGATGTCGGAGAGGATAAGATCGAATTTGCGGCTCTTGATCATTTCCAGCGCCTGCGTGCCGTCATGGGCCATCCAGATGTCCGTGAAGCCGATTCTTTGCAGAGAGTCATGAAGAGTCGAGCGGATCTGGCTCTCATCTTCGACAATAAGAATATTCATCTTACATATCCGCCTCCTGAGTACGCTGCAGAGGCAGCGTGATTTTAATGGTCGTATGCAGACCGGACTTGCTGCCGATCTTTAGTCCGAATTCCTGACCGTATTGAAGCTGAATGCGGGAATTGACGTTTCGGATGCCGATATGCTCCATGGAATAAAGGGGCTCATCGTAAGGTTGCTTCAGCAGCGTATTGAAGTGGCTGAGCGCTTGCTCCGAGAATCCCCGGCCGTTATCGTAAATATAGATCAGCCACTTGTCTCCGGATGCTTTGGCAGAGATGCGGATCTCGCCGCCGAACGATTTCTCTTTCAGCCCGTGCTCGATGGCGTTCTCCACGATCGGCTGTAGGGTGAGCCGAAGCAAACGACAGTTCCACAACGATTCGTCTATGTCGTAATGTACGGTGTATTTGTCGGCGAAACGGATCTCATGCAAGTATAAATACTTGCGGATATGATCGATTTCCTCGCGCAGGCTTACGGAGCTGCTTCCCTGATTCAGGCTGTAGCGGAATATTTCCGACAGATTCTGAATCATCGCGGAGGCTTTATCATACTCGTTCCGGTCGATGACGGATTTCGTCGCGTACAGAGTATTGTAAAGGAAATGCGGGTTGATCTGGCTCTGCAATGCGCTGAATTCGGCCTGCTTGCGGAGCAGGTTGGCCTCGTACTTCTGGTTGATCAGGTTTTCGATGTTTTGCACCATATGATTAAAGGCGCTGCTGATCTGGGCAAGCTCGTGAGTTCCCTTCACCGGGACCCGCGTAGAGAAGATTCCCATCTCCAGCTTCTTGAACGACGGCATCATTCTGCGCAGCGGCTTAACGAACATATAGGAGACGGCTATGGAGATAAAAAAGACGATCCCGGTAACGATCGGCAGCATGATTAAATTCATGTTTTTGAGATAGGCGCTCTTCTTCTGCAGCTCGGCAACCGGAAGCAGGGAAATTACCTGAAACCCGTATTGCGAAGGTTTGCTGGCGATCAGCAGTTCCTGCCGGCCGTCCAGATTAATTCTTGCCGGGGTTTGTCCTTCGGACTGCACGGCATCCAAAATGGCCTGCTTCTCGGGCTCGTCCAAGGGAATGTTGGAATAAATCAACTTACCCGTCCGGCTGATGATGGCGACTTGTTCGCCCTGCTGCAAATTGACGGTTGCGATATCATCGAAGAACTGCTGCGTATTCTGATCGACGAGCAGCACGCCGATGGTCCTGTTGGCATAATAATCCATGATGGATTGGGCAACCGAGATAACGGTCGGCTTCGTTTCATTCGTCAAATACAGGATGAAATCATTCGTGTGCGGATCGATGAAATAGGGAGCGCCGTTCAGCGCCAGCGTCTCCTTGAACCAAATCTCCTCTTTCTCGGAGCCGGAGATTGAATTTTTCCCCTGAATGTTGATCGCGTATTTGACTTCGCCTTCGGCGTCCAACAGACTAATGCCGTTCAGCTTGTCGTTCATCTGGAGCACCGCAAGGAAAAAGTTGTCAAGGCGTTCTTTAACCTCGAAGAACGTATCGCTTCTGTCCGTCGGATCGGCGTTTAAGAGGTAGTTGATCTCTTTGTTGATCAGAAATAGAGAAGCGGATTGCTTCTGCAGCACTAGGACATTTTCGTCGATATTGCGCATGATTTGAGAGGAGATGTTGACTTTGTTGCGGATATAGTCGGCTTCCGCGTTGCGCGCCGACAGGCTGTAGGACAGGAATCCGTAGAGAAATAAAGGCACCGAGATTACAACAAAATAGATAACGAACAAACGGAAGGCGATGGTGTTCTTGAGGAGAAACCGCCAATTGCGCATAGATGCTGTCTCCTGTCATGTAGTCCTCTTGAGCTTGTGCTGACATCATACCATGACTTGATTCTGCCGTGGGAGAGCAGGGGGAAACGGGTCAAAAAAATACTCCTATTATCAAATATTTGATTCTACTTTCAGACGATAGCCATGCTTACAATAGAGAAGCAAGACGCGAACAGAGAGGATTCACGACGACAGAGGAGGGGCTTTGCAAATGAAAAAACCATTCATCTCGATTTTGACGGCTACGCTAGCGATCGGAGTTATCGCAGGCTGCGGGTCGAACAACGATGCCGGGAATACGCCGGCAGCCAGTCCGACTGGATCTAGCGAGACTTCGGGAGCAAGCGGGGGCCAGACGCAGGAGGGATCGGAATCCGTTCAGGACGCGGAAGCATTCACGATCTCCGTAGCCAGCTGGAATCTGGCCGACGAGCCGCTCGGGATCGTCCAAGCCTACCGAGAGGCTTTCGAGAAAGCCTACAAAGTCAAATATCCCAATGCGACGATCGAATACAGAAACTCGCCCGGCGAGAAGTATTTCGATCTGCTGAAGGCGCAGATGGCGTCGCACTCCGGCGCGGACGTCATTCAATTCCAGCCGGCTCAGCTCCCCTTGTTCGCCAAGGCTGGATATATTGCCGATCTGTCCGACATGGATTTCGTGACGAAGATCGACGGCGCGGCGAAGATCCAGAGCTCATACGACGGCAAGGTCTATGCGGTCCCGTTCGATCTGAACAGCAACGGCGTCTGGTATAACCGCAAAATGTTCGAGGAGAACGGCATTTCCGTGCCGAAGACGTGGGACGAGCTGCTGCAAGTGGCGGCGGACTTGAAAACCAAAGGAATCGCGCCGTTCGCAAGCGGCTTCAAAGACGCCTGGGTGGCGAACATGACCGTCGGTGTTTTCTTGCCAAACGAGTATGGCAGCGAGACGTTCGAGACGGAGGTCTATCAAGGCACGAAGAAGCTGAACGGGCCGGAGCTCCAGGCGGCCTTCGCCAAGCTTCAGCTGCTTGTAGACAATGAATACTTCGGCAAGGGCGCTCTCAGCAACGGTTGGGATTTGCAGCGCAAGGACTTCGAGGAAGGCAAAGCGGCTATGATTATCCACGGGGCTTACATCGGCGGATTGGTCAACAGCGAGATGAAAGACAAGGGCGGGATGGAAACCGGATTCTTCGCGCTGCCAAGCGACAAGGGCGAACCGGTGTTGGGCGTGACGGCCGGGGTGCTGACCGGCGTTAACGCCAAGGCGAGCAATGTTCAGCGGGCGAAGGACCTGGTCATCGCCATGCACGATCCGGAAGCGATCATTATTCGCGACAAGGATGCGGGTGTCTTCCCGGCGATTAAGGGTATCGATATTGACTACGCCGAGATTGGAAACAAGGATTTCCTGAATGTCATCGGTACGACCAAGAGCATCATTCCGGGACAATTCATGCCGACTTCGATCGGTGATATTTACGGTAAAATCTTCACCAAAATGCTGTCGGGCAGAGTATTTGAACCTTCCTGGCTCGATGAAGCCGATACGGCGTTCCAGCGGGACAAAGGGCTGGTAGCGGCGCCGGAATAAGCGGAGAAGAGAGAGGGAGGCGGCGGGATGCTGTCTCCCTTTGCAATAACACAACCAGTAGCGTCAAGCCGAAAGCGGGGATGCCTTATGAATTCCGGTAAGAAAAACGGGTTGATCGAGCTTTCGTTCATCGGACCTGCTCTGATCTTGTTCCTTATCATTGTAGTATGGCCGTTCGTCAGCTCGCTCTACTATTCTTTCACGCAATGGGATGGGATTACGAACCCGGTATTTATCGGATTCGACAACTTCGTCAACCTGTTCAAGGAAGAGAGCTTCACAATCGCGCTTAAGAATACGTTCGTGTTCGCCCTGGCGGGTCTGCTGATCAGTAATGTTCTAAGTCTGCTGCTCGCTCTGGCGTTAAATCGCGCGGGGAAAATGCAGTCCGCGCTGCGCACGATTTTTTACTTGCCGGGAGTCGTCAGCTTTGTGACGATGTCGATCGTATGGACGCTAATCTATCATAACGACGGGGCGATTAATCAGCTGCTGCGATCGCTGGGCCTACCGTCGCTTGCGAGAGAATGGCTTGGCAATTATGATACCGTCGTTCCCGCGTTGATCGTAATCATGGTCTGGGGCGGCGTCGGCTTCGGGGTTATCGTATTTCTGGCCGGGCTAAACTCCATCCCGGCCGAACTCTATGAAGCCTCTGAATTGGACGGGGCAGGAGCATGGGCCAGGTTTAAGGCGATTACGTTCCCATTGCTGATGCCGTCGATTACGATCGTAACCTTTCTGGGACTGACAACGACGCTCAAGTTGTTCGATCTTCCGTTTATTATGACCAACGGCGGTCCGGGCGACGCCTCCAACACGATCGCCATGATTATCTACAAGCAGGCGTTCAGCTATAGTAACTATGGATACGCGACGGCAGGAGGAGTGCTCTTGTTCCTGTTCGTTGCTATCGTTTCCATCGTGCAGCTGAAGATGACGACGAGCAGGGAGGTACAGCTCTGATGAACTCTTCCGCTGCTGCGGCGAATAAGAGACGGAGAACGGGAAGCACGGCTGCGCAAGCCGCTTCGTATTTGTTGGCGCTCGTGTTTCTTGCCCCGTTTCTCTTATTTTTCCTGAATACGTTCAAAGACAAAGATCATATTTTCGACGCGTTCCATATGCCGGATCTGACGAATTTCGACAACTATACGAAAATGTTCAAAAACACAGATTTTACGGCCTCCTTGCTGCTGACGATTTTCATTTGCGTCGCTACGCTGTTTTTCATCGTCCTGTTCTCTTCGTTGGCCGGGTATATGATTAGCCGATCCAATCGGAAGATGATCAAAATGCTATATGTTCTGTTCGCGGCCGGCCAGATCATCCCTGCGCAGACCAGCATGCTGCCGCTCTACAAGCTGGGGGTCGCCACGCAAATGATCAACACGGTGCCCTATCTGATTATCATTTACGTCGCAGGCGGTACGGCGTTTGCGTCGCTGTTTTTCGCCGCATTTACGAAGACCATCCCTTACGCGCTGGAGGAGTCGGCTTTCATTGACGGCTGCGGACGGTATGAGACGTTCTTCCGCATCATTTTTCCGCTGCTGATGCCTGCGACGGCGACGATCGTTACGACGACAATCTACTGGTACTGGAACGATTTCCAGGGCCCGTTGATCTACTTGAATTCAACGAAGGTCGCACCGCTTATGATGTCCATCTATTCGTTCATGGGGTCTAACAATACGGTAGACTGGGGACCGGTATATGCCTTATGTTTCGTTTCTGCGATCCCAATGATCCTTTTCTTTCTGTTGACTCAACGCTACTTGCTCAAAGGGATGGTTGTCGGTTCGGTCAAAGGCTAGGTGTTAAATTTAGGGGGATAGTCGGCAGTATGCCGTATCCCTTCAGTACGAATTGAAAGCGTTATCTTACTCTGTGGAGGTCGAAACCTATGAAACGAATTTCATTGCTTTCTTTTTTTCTCGCCGGTTTGTTGAGTTTTAACCTAATTTTATCCGGTCATGTTCCTGCCGCCCATGCCGAAGATCCGGGAACCGTCTATTATGTCAGCCAGTCCGGGGGAGACGATGCCAACGACGGTCTGACGGAAGATACGCCATGGCAAACGCTTGCGAAAGTGTCGGGAATGACATTTGAACCCGGAGACCGGATTTTGTTGAAGGCGGGGGAGAGGTGGACGAATGAAACATTAGTCCTCCATGGCAGCGGTACGGCGACGAATCCGATCACCTTGTCCGCATACGGTATCGGAAGCAAACCGGTAATTTCCCCGCAGATCGTCGATTCCTCGGCGATTACTCTTCATAACGAAGCAGGCTGGAAAGTGACGGGGCTTGAACTGGAGAAGGCGATGATGGGAATTAATCTGGAATACGACAATGTGTACAACATGGAATTCATCTGGCTGGAAGATCTGTTCATCCATGATATGGACGATACGTATAATAGCAATCCCAACAAGTACAATCATTTCTCCGTAGGAATTGCCTGGATGGGCAATCAGGCCGCCTCGACTTTTCACCTGAAAAATATAACGATGAAATCTATTGTTTTTGATCGCATCAATTCGCCGTTATGGCAGGGAGCCATATCCCGCCATACCAATTCCGCAGGATTCGGGATTAACGCCCGATTCGGCGACATTACGATTCAAGATCTCACTTCGACCAATTCCAAGCAGTGGGGCTATAATTTCAACTTTATGGTCAACGCGACGGTAACCGACATCAGCACTGCGAATGTGGGAATTGTCAGTGCGGACAGCGACGGAGTAAATCCTTACGGGATCGGAGGGATCGTCGTCGCGTATTCCAGAGACATGGTCTTCGACGGCGTGAACATCCACAATGTCAGCAAAGGTGCGCAGGGATACGACGGCGTAGGATTCGATTTCGAGGGCGGTCTGGAGGCTTCGAATATTATGCTGAGGAACGCCGTCATCGACGGCACGGACGGCGCAGGTCTCATGATCTTCAATAACGGCGGCGTCGGCGGAACGGCAGGTGCGCACGCCGACACAGTGACGATAACGAATTTTGGCAGAAGCCCGGGCAATTCCAGCGGCGGCATCAAGTTCTTCCCCGATAGCGGAACGGGGACGATCAAGAACGCGACGATCGATCGGGGAAGCTCGAACAGCCCGTTTATCGAAGGGCCGACGACTGGATTTACGCTCGAGAACATGACCTATATTCCCGACGTCAATCGGGCGGATTTCATCCGGATGGAAGACGTTCTGGCAGGCAATTGGAGAGACCGATTCGGCAAGGAAGGCTACCGGATAGAGCAAGGGGAGGACAAGCTGCCGGATTATGTGGAATTCGCCGTAAGCGGGCAAACGGACAGCGTCGTATGGGAAACCGACAGTGCGGACTATCGGGCTCTTACCGATGCGAAAGGCGAGCACAGGAGGGCTGCAGCCGTATATGCCGACCGAGGAGCGGAACTGGTTTACGATCTCAACCTGAAGGACGGTCTTGTCCATCAAATTGCGCTGTATATGGTGGACTGGAACAGATCGGGTCTGAAACAGAAAGTTTGGGTTGAAGGTGCCGGCGAAGAGGTCTTGATCGCGGAGAAGGAAATTTCCGATTTCGGCGAAGGCAAGTACTATGTGTTCAATGCGGCTGGTCCGGTGAAGGTGAAAACCACAGTTGTGGAAGGAGAGCGCGCGGTGATCAGCGGCGTTTTCTTCGGTGCAAGCAAGGCGACGGCGCCCATGACCGTTAACAAGACCAGCGCTGCGCCGAAGCTTGACGGCAACGTGGGTTCGGAAGAATGGAGCTCTGCCGACATCATTGAGATGAGCTACGAGAAGCAGGTCGCCAATGGCGACGGCAGCCTGATCGGAGGAGGCGCGCACACGGATTTGACCGGCGAGCTCAGACTGATCTGGGATCGGTTTGGTCTGTATTTGGCGGGAGAAGTAAAGGATAGCGAGTACTTCAATCCCTACGGGACGGGAGATCCGTTGAATAACAACGATGTGATTCAGGTGACGCTTGATCCGCTTAACAAGAAGACCAGCGGTACGGCCGACGCTTACATTTTCGATTTCGTTCCAACCTCGGGAGCCGATCATTCAGGGGCCGGAACATGGTTCGAGCATTGGAAATGGGGAAGTTCCGATTACCGGGCAGGCGTGAAGGTTGCGGGTAAGCTGACAGGAGACGGTTATGCATTGGAAGCCTTCATCCCCTGGGACGCATTGAAGAAAAACGGAGAGTCTTTCCAAGTCGTCCCGGGCATGAAAATGGGCATAGGTCTAATGATCGGAGATTTCAAGGCTAACGGTCAATTGAAGGGCATTCTGACCAACTTCGGACAAGGCGAAAATGCGATTGGAGACGCTTCCGCTTATCGCACCGTAATCTTCGCGGAGAAACAGGAGGCCGATGCGGTCGTCTCCCGCGGCAAAATCATTACGGCTTCTAGCAACAATGCGCCCAGTTCCTCGCCTTTGATGGCAATCGACGGCAATGAAGCGACTTCCTGGGTAGCCGCCAACGGAGACTTGCCGCAATGGCTGGAGGTGGACTTGGGCAGAGCCTACAGCTTGAGCGGAATCGATCAGCTGTTCCTGACGAACGATCCCTGGAAATATACCGTTCAAGGCTCTCTTAATGGAGAAGACTGGACGACGATCGTAGATCAAACGGCGAATACCGAACAGGGGCCGTCATTCACGCATGCGGTCGAGTGAACTTACCGCTATGTAAAGCTCACAATGATTGAAGGCTGGGGTAACTGGGCTACGGCCAAGGAGTTCAAAGTCTATACGAATGAAGCGATTCTCACGTCATCGGCTTACGAGATCGATGACAAGCGAATGACCGTGTCCGGCGTACCGACCGGAGAAGCGGTCGATACGTTTAAGAGTAAGCTGGCTGTCGTGAACGCAACGTTCGCTCTGTACAAGGCGGATGGGTCAACTCTTGTTACCAGCGGCAAGCTGGAGAACGGAATGAAGCTCGTGCTCACGTCGACGGAAGGTCTCGGCGCCGTCGTTTACACTGTGAAGACGAATGCGGAATATTCGATCGATTCTTCCTTCAAAGTCGGGAGCGTGACGAATCCGGCTGTGCTTGAAGGAGGTCAATTGCTGACCGGCAACGCCCAATTTACCAATCTGTCGAATGCCAGCCGTACGATCACGATGGTCGTTGGGCTATACGATCATACAGGAACGGACGGAGCATTGGTCAGCTTCTCGTACAATACGAGAACTCTGGCGCCGGGCGAAACCGGCTCCTTGTCCGCCGGCTTTAAGCTGCCGGAAGCGATTGCCGGCTACAAGGCCAAAATCTTCGTGATCGGCGGCAGCGATCTAATGGCCCCGTCGGCGGTGCTTAGCGAAGCGGCAGTCCTGACTTCAGAATAAAGGAGAGAATGCCCGATGAGAAAAAGGATACTAGCCATATTGGCGGCATTGCTCTTGTTTACCGCCCCGGGATTCGCAGCAGCGGCGGAAGAGGATGGATTGGCCGTTTCCATTCGTTCTTCCGACTTGTCAGTTACCATTAAGGGACGTTTAGCCGCCGCGGCTAACCAGGATGTCCTGATTACGGTTATCGATCCGGACGGCAAGCTGGCTTATTTCAATCAAACGAAGAGTGATGCGCAGGGAAGCTTCCAGTTTGTCTATCAGTCCCAAGCCTTGGAGGCGGGTTCGTACAGGATTAGCGCGATCGGTTATTCTTCCGGCCCCAATGCTCCCCGACTGGAGACGCTCTACACGTACACTGAATCCTCCGTCGTTCCCGGGGGGCCTCCGGTTCAGCCCCCGGCACAACCAGGAGCGGTTACGGAAGCGCTTCTTGAGTTGACTTCCTCAGGCGGGGTTATCTTGAAGCCTCCCGCCGTTTATGACGAAGCGGGTCGGTCGTCGCAGCTTTCCATCGCGGCGACACTGTTCCGTCAAGCGGTACAACTGGCCAAGCCGGACGACCAGGGAGTCAGGC
Organism: Cohnella sp. LGH; assembly: GCF_017671885.1. Lineage (NCBI taxonomy): Bacteria > Bacillati > Bacillota > Bacilli > Caryophanales > Paenibacillaceae > Cohnella > Cohnella sp. LGH. The sequence goes on along the minus strand of NZ_CP072117.1, from coordinate 3,625,945 downwards.
ATTTGATCGTGCGCATGCAGACGGCTCCTGGCGCGCAGGCGTATCGGATCAAACTGCCTTCCGAAGCGCTGAGCGCGGAGGACAGAGGGGTGAGCTGGACGTTGTCCACACCTCACGGAAACTTGGTTGTATCCGGGGATATGCTTCATGACTTGAAGCTCAAGGCCGCCGATGTCGTGGAATTCTCTTTTTCCTTGCAGGAATGGAAGGATCGGGACAGCGTCTTGACGGAGGGGATCGGCGACAGGCCTGTGCTGGAATTGAATATGAGCGTCAACGGCCAGCGGGTTCATTGGCGGAATAACCGGTCGCCCGCCCGCGTGACGATTCCTTATACGCCTTCTTCGCACGAGTCGCTCAGTCCGGAGAAGCTTGTCGTCTGGTACATCGACGAGACCGGGAAAGCAGTTGTCGTCCCTAACGGACGATACGATGCGTCGCGGTCAGGCCTGACCTTCCGGACGAAGCATTTCAGTTCCTTCGCTATCGCCTATAGCGCCAAAAGCTTCGCCGATTTGACCGGAGTGCCTTGGGCCAGGAAATCCGTGGAGGCGCTTGCCGGCAAAGGAATCGTGAACGGCCTGTCTGCGAGCCGTTACGGACCGGACTTGCCGGTGAAGAGAGCGGACTTCCTCGTGTTGCTAATGAAGACGCTGGAGCTCGCAGATGGAGAGGGAGCCCGGAGCCAGTTCTCCGATGTTCCGTCCTTTGCTTATTATGCGTCAGCGGTGCAGACGGCTAGAGAGCTTGGCATTGCCAAGGGGGATGCCGGTAACCGTTTCAAGCCTGATGCTCCAATCACGAGACAGGAAATGGCCGTTCTGGCGTACCGCGCGCTTGCGGCCGCGAATGTCATTCTCCCGTCCGAAAGGGACATGCTGGACGGTTACGAGGATGCGGCCAACCTTGCCGAATATGCCAAGGAAGGCGTCGCTGCGTTGACTGCCCAAGGGCTTATCCAAGGGGACGGGAACAGGTTCAGACCAGGCTCGCTTACGAGCAGAGCGGAAGCGGCCGTATTCATTTATCGGCTTTACCAGCTGCAGGAGTAGACGAACTTCGGCGCTGATACATCTATCCGACTGACAAAGGGAGGCTCTACTATGTCGAGCAAGCGTCAAATGCTGGGGATGTTGTTTTTCGCTGCCGCATTCGTTGCCGTTTTACTGTTGGTGAAACCTGGGGAGGCCAGCGCGGCCGTGTATTACGTCAACAATCAGAGCGGTTCCGGCTGCAACAATGCCGGGGCCGGAACGTCAACGGCTGCTCCTTGGTGCGATTTTACGCCGGTTAACGCCAAGACCTTTTCCGCCGGCGACCAAGTTCTACTCAAGAGCGGTGCAGCTTGGACCGGTCAGACATTGAATCTTCAAGGGGAAGGTACGGCAAGCCAGCCTATTCTGTTGTCCTCCTACAGTACGGGGAACAAGCCGATCATTGCTCCCGGAACGATAGATTCAATTGCCGTTCTCTTAAATGGTAAGGGGGGGTGGAAAATCGCCAATCTCGAATTGTCTAACGCATGGGAAAGGATTAGGCTTCAATATGATCATGTTTATAATAAGGATTATATTTGGATCGAGAATTTGACGATCCGCAATATGACTTCGGCATACAACAGTGCGCCAACGTCTTATAATCACACCTCTGCCGGGATCAGCGTCAAGACGATGGCAGATGCGGTCTCGCCGCCCTATTCGGACAAGGTTAATGCGCCCGGGAGATTAACTGCTCTCACCAATCTGACGATCAAGAATGTCAATTTCTACAATTGCGATACGGCGACATGGTTCGGTGCGCCGGTTACCGGCTTTAATCCTTCCGAGCACCTGTGGGTGAAGAAAGTCATCATGCAGGATTTAACGATCGATGGAGGAGGCATGTGGGGATTTAACGCTTTGTTTGTTGATGGAGGCGTCTTTACGAATCTGGTTGCGAAAAATATCGGAGGGGTGTCCAATCCGTTTGGGTCCGCTGGTTTTGTTATCGCCTACTCGAAGAACGTAGAAGTGATCGGCGGCGAAATCGTCAATGTGAGCCGACATCCCGACCAGAATTATGACGGCGTAGGCTTCGACTTCGAGGGCGTCGGGAAGAACATATCGCTCCGCAACATGAACATTCGCAACACGGCAGGAGCAGGTATTTTCCACTATAACAATTCGGGTCTGCCGGACATCGATACCGTCATCGACAACAACATTGTGAGTCACTATGGCAACAATCCCGGCAACAGCAGCGAAGGGATTTATTTTGCCGGAGGCAGCGGCATCGTAACGAACAACGTGTTCAACAACAGTTTTGCTCGCAGTACGTATGGGGGAAGTTACGGAGAATTTGTGTTTGCGAAAAATACGGCGAACACGGTAAGCCCAAGCTTCGTGCCGGTGCCTCCATTGGTCATTGGAGTTCCTGCGGGTACCGAGCTGGTGACGTCGCAAGTGCCGGGAACGCTCCGCAATGACAGCAACGGGGAAGTCGGCTTCAAATTTACGACGGGTGCTACGGAGATTACCCTGCAAGGATTGGGCAGGAAGGCGGTGGCCGGAAATTACAAGACACATACGCTCAAGCTGCGAAAGGACAGCGACAAGTCGTTGGTCGGAGCGTGCAGTGTCAGCACTTCGACCGCTGTTCCGGATTCGCAAGGTTATCAATACTGCAAGCTGGCTGCAAACGTCAGTCTGCAGCCAGCCACGTCATATTTGCTAACCAGCACCGAAGATTACGGCGGAGATTACTGGCATAGCGACGATACGACGATCGCGCTTGGGACAGGGACGGTGAACGGATCTATCTATAACAATGGCGGCGGATGGAGCAGCGGGATTGCCGGCAATCGCGCGTATGGTCCGGTGACGCTCTTGTATACGTTAACGAATATAGCCAGGAGCGGCACGGCAGCGGCATCCGGTACGGATACCGCCAACGGGTATGCGGCTTCCAAAGTCAACGACGGCATTGCTTCGACCGATTTTAACGGTTGGGCAAGCGCATCGCCCGCAATGCCGCAATGGATTGAGATCGACTTTGGCTCAAATAAAACCTTCGGCCGGGTGGAGCTGTATACGACAAGCGGGTACGAGCTCAGAGGGTACCAGATCCAGGTGTGGAACGGTTCATCCTGGGTAAACGCTTTCCCGGCTGTGACCGGCAATTCATCCGCGCACCGGACACATATGTTCGCTGCCGTGACCGGCTCCAAAATTCGCGTATATAGCACCCAGGGCGACGCCGCAAGCAGCTACGCCCGGGTGAACGAACTGGAGGTTTATAGCTACTAATAGAAGAAGAAGAGGCCGCTGTCATTCATATCCGTCGATTCCTTGTCGTCCGTCGTCGTAGCTTGATCCGTCTGCGACTGTCCGTTGTCGGACGACGCATCGGCGGGAATGACACGGCGTGCCGTCACATAAGTTTTGTCCCAAGTGCTGCCCTCGAATTCAGAAATCGTGACGCCGATGCCGACTCTGTACGTGTGAAGAATTTTGCCGTCTCCGATATAGAGGCTGACGTGATTAATGACGCCGTCGCGGTTCGTGTCGGAGAAGATCAGGTCGCCCGCCTGAAGCTGGCTCTTCGGAACGTATACGCCGACTTGCGCTTGTTGTCGCGAAGAACGGGGAATGCTAATTCCGTTCTGGTTGAAGACGTACTGGGTAAACGAAGAGCAGTCAAACGCATCGGTACGATCCGACTCGGCTCCGTATAAATAACGGACGCCCATAAACTTCTTTCCTACGGCGATGACGTCGTCCGCGATCGAATGCGCCGCGCTGTTAGCGGCTGTCGTCTGAACGGCGGCTGCCGCGGCGTGGGCGGCATGGCCATCCGCGAACATCGTTCCTGCGGAGAAAGCGATCGTCAGACCGAGCGTCGCGCCCAGTACGACTTTGTTGAATTTATATTTAGCAATCGGATATTTCATATTGAAATGCCTCCTTTTGTTTTTTCCTTCGTCTTTCCTCTGCAACCCACTTTACCACATCATTTTGACCCATCATTTTCTACTAATAAGCGAAAAATGCGTCTTCCAAGGGGCTCGGCCCCATTCTTAGAATACGATGAGATTTTTCACATCCGGAGGCGCTTGACAAACGGGGGACAGAGGAGGATGACGACAAGACGAGCAAGCGGGCTGCATCATCGGTAGCGAAACCTCGATTCAACCTTTGCATTTCCGATCTGAAAGTGTGATAATGACTCGATAATCTGGTTGTGGAGGCATTATTCTTTGAATCGGTATCCTTTTGCAGTAGAGCCGGGTAAACCTTATGTGCAGCAGGTCGGAGAATGGGTCGCTGACGTCTTCTACGACGCGCTGCCCGAGGCCGGCTTCGAAGTTCGCGACGAACAGATTTACATGGCGTTTCAATTGGAAAAAGCGTTCGCGGACAAACGGACGATTTTCGCGGAGGCTGGCGTAGGAACGGGCAAGACGCTAGCCTATTTGCTGTATGCGGTCAGCTATGCCCGCTATCATCGCAAGCCTGCGATCATCGCCTGCGCCGACGAATCGCTCATTGAGCAGCTAGTCAAGCCGGAAGGCGACATCGCCAAGCTGACGAAGCATCTGGGGCTTTCGATCGACGCCAGGCTAGCCAAGTCTCAGGACCGCTATCTGTGTCTGAACAAGCTTGATCGCGCCAGAACAGAGTATGAGGATCCGGAGTTGTACCGCGAGTTGTACGAGCAGCTTCCGGCGTTCGTGCACAAGAGCGAGGGGATGCAGTCGTTTCACGCTTACGGGGATCGCAAAATGTACCCGCATCTGAACGATCGCCAATGGGACAAAGTCAATTGGGACCCGTTCCAGGACTGCTTCGTGTGCGACAAGCGACATCGCTGCGGACAGACGCTGTCACGCGAGTTTTACCGCCAATCGGCGGATCTGATCATTTGCTCTCACGATTTTTATATGGAGCATATCTGGACTTATGAGGGCAGAAGAAGAGAAGGACAGCTTCCGCTGCTTCCCGAGCATTGCGCCGTCGTGTTCGACGAAGGCCATCTGCTGGAATCGGCGGCGCAGAAGGCGCTGACGTACCGCATCAAGCACGAGAGCTTCGAGCAGCTTGTCACTCGGCTGCTGAAGAACGATATTCGCGAGATACTCGCCGTGCTCATCGACGAAGCGATCGACAGAAGCGAAGAGCTGTTCGTGCTGCTGGATCGTCATAGCCGCGTCGTTCCCGGTTCGGACAGGCGAGAGGTTCGGTTGAACGGCGAGTTGTACGGGGCGGTTGCCCGTCTGCGCGGGACGCTTGACGCGATAGAAGAAGAGCTGGTGTTCGAGAGCGAATTGTACACCTTGGACGGATACCAGCTGCGAATCGTCGAGGAGCATCTGGAGATGATGCAGAAGGCGCTAGGGCTGTTCCAAAGCTCCGGTTCGCTCATATGCTGGGCCACTGACAGCCCCACCGGACTGACGCTGGTCATTATGCCGAAGGCGGTCAAAGAGGTGCTGCGCGAAGGCGTATTCTCCCGTTCGATGCCGATCATCTTCTCATCGGCGACGCTGTCCGTCAACGGCAGCTTTGACTATTTGGCCGACACGCTCGGAATTGATCGGTATTTGTCGTTCAGCGTGGCTTCTCCTTATGAATACGCAGGGAGAATGGAGGCGCTTTGTCCGCTGAGGGAAGGCGAATCCGGCTTTTCCGGCAAACTGAAGGCGGCTGCTCGTATGCTGCTTCGGACCGGAGGCAGGGCGCTGATGCTATTTCCGTCCCGCGAGGAGCTTGCTGAGTTCCAGGCGGCCGTTTCCGGCTGCGAAGAGCTATCGCATCTCGATTTCGTTTTCGAAGGAGAGGGCGAGATCAGCCGCCTGATCGCCGAATTCGAAGCGAACGAGACGATGGTGCTGTGCGCCGTCACGTTATGGGAAGGACTGGACGTTCCCGGACCGTCCTTATCCAACGTTATCGTCTGGTCTCTGCCTTTTCCCCCGAACGACCCGGTATTCGCCGCCAAGCGTCTTGACGCCGCATCTCCGTATCATGAGGTGGATTTGCCGTACATGCTGCTGCGTCTCAAACAGGGCATCGGCAGGCTGATCCGCTCCAGGGACGATTCGGGTCTGGTTGCGTTTGTGGCGTCGGAGCTGCAGGAAAACCCGGAACTGACAGAGCTCGTGAGCGGACTGTTGCCCGAGGGCGTCGAGCTGCGTTTCGGCTGAGGACGTGTGTAAAATAAGGTTTGTCTTTTGTTACAGCGGTGTTAATATAAGGAAAGAGAAATCCAATTAAAGGGGGTTGCGATCGAATGTTGAAAATCGCCGTACTAATCGGAAGTCTGAGACAGGGTTCCTACAACATGCAGTTGGCGCTCACGATGAAGGAACGCTATATTAACAAAATGGATCTGGAAATCGCGGACATTCGATCTCTTCCGTTCTTCGACCAAGACATCGAGCTGAATCCTCCTCGGGAGGTTCATGCGCTGCTGCGCAAAATCGCCGCCGCGGACGGTGTGCTGATCGTGACGCCGGAATACAACTGGTCCGTTCCAGGGGTGCTGAAGAACGCGATCGATTGGCTATCGCGCGTCGACAAGGTGCTGATCGGCAAGCCGGTTATGACGGCGGGAGTATCCCCCGGAGTGATGGGAACGATCCGCGCCCAGCTTCATCTGCGTGAAATCCTGGCAAGCCCCGGCATCCAGGCGAGGCTGCTGCCGCCAGCAGGCAACGAGATCATCATCAGCTCTGCCGCGCTCAAGTTCGACGAAACGACGAGCCGACTGGTCGACGAGTCGACGGTGCGCCATATCGATCGCGTCGTAGACAAATTTATCGAATTTGCCAAGCAATAAGGTGACAGCGGGCAAGGGGGTTGTCTCATAAGTAAAAAAGCCGTACAAAAAGATGATCGATAGAAAATGTTGTCGTGCATGTATCTCCTTCCGATGCTATACGATCCCGAAATCTGAATGGGTAAACCCGTTAAGAGGTGATTTCAGGACCGTATGAGGCATGCTCCAGGAGATACATGCACTTTTTTTGATCGATCATCTGTACTATTTCTCCAGAATCTTTATGATCATTTTTACATATGTAAACATTGACATACGAACGAAAAGAGCGTATGTTATTTCGTATGCGAAATGTTCCTTTGCGAACGATAACTGTACAGAGGAAAGGAGAAAGGGGGAATTCCCGCTGCAGGAGAATGAAGACATCCAAATGATTTTTCAGTCGTTTCGCGAGGTCAATCAAGCGTTTCATCAGTCGATGACGCAGACGACTCAGCGTTTGGGCATTACCGCGATTCAATATTTCGTACTGAAGATCGTCAGCGAGAATCCGGGCATCGGCCTTAACGAACTGTCCGACAAAATTTTTTCCGTCACCAGCACGGCCAGCGGCATTGTGGACAGAATGGTGCGGGCAGGCTGGCTATCTCGCGAACGTCCGCCGACGAACCGCAGGTCGATCTCGCTAACGCTTACGTCTGAGGGTCGAGACTTGGCGGGCCGAGTCAAAGCGCTGCGGCAATCGCAGCTGACAGCAATTATTTCCCAGATTTCAACGGAAGACGTTGCGGAGCTGCAACGCATACACAAGCAAATTGTGAACATCATACAGAGACAGAGAGAGGAAGAGAACCATGAGTACAAGTAATCTTAGAAGAGGTCCGATCGTCGCCGCGCTTATTATCGCCGCGTTCGTCGCGATTCTGTCGCAGACGCTGCTGAACGTGGCTTTGCCGGTCATGATGGAGGATCTCGGCATTAACGCGAATACGATCCAATGGCTGTCGACAGGCTACATGCTGGTCAACGGCGTGCTCGTCCCCGTCAGCGCATTTTTGATCGATCGTTTTACGACCAGGCAGCTGTTCATGGCCGCCGTCGGTTTGTTTACGTTCGGTACGGTGATTTGTGCGGTAGCGCCTAATTTCGAGCTCCTACTGACCGGCCGCTTGATTCAAGCTGCGGGAGCGGGCATTCTAATGCCGCTGATGTCGGTCATCTTCCTGACGATCTTCCCGATTGAAGAACGCGGCAAAGCGATGGGCATGATGGGCTTGGCGATGATCTTCGCTCCGGCCGTAGGTCCGACGCTGTCCGGATGGGTCGTCGAGCATTACGACTGGCGGGTGCTGTTCTACATCGTGCTGCCGATCTCGGTGTTCTCGCTTATTTTCGGCGCAGTATCGATGAAGAACGTCACCAAAAATACGATGCCCAAGCTCGACTCCCTCGGTATCGTGTTCTCGACGCTTGGCTTCGGAGGTCTTCTATACGGATTCAGCGATGCGGGCCATGACGGATGGGACAGCACGCGCGTCATCGTCAGTTTGGTCGTTGGCATCGTCGCGCTTGCATTGTTCTTCTGGAGAGAGTGGACGATCGACAAGCCGATTCTCGAATTCCGCGTGTTCAAGTACGATATGTACTCCCTGACTACCGTTATTAACGTCATTATTACGATGGCGATGTTTTCCGGCATGATCCTGCTTCCGATTTATCTACAGAGCATTCGCGGCTTCTCGCCGATGGATGCCGGACTGTTGCTGCTGCCCGGAGCCATTCTAATGGGCATTATGTCCCCGATTACCGGTATCATTTTCGATAAAGTCGGAGCTCGCTGGCTTTCCGTCGTCGGTCTGATCATCACGACGTATACGACTTACGAGTTCAGCCAGCTGACGGTGGACACGACCTACACGCACCTCATTATTATGTATTCGCTGCGCATGTTCGGCATGTCGATGCTCATGATGCCGATTCAGACTGCGGGCATGAACCAGCTGCCGCAGCGCCTGAACGCGCACGGCTCGGCGATGTCCCAGACGCTGCGGAACGTTGCCGGAGCGCTTGGAACGGCGTTCCTCGTTACGCTTATGACGAACGCAGCCACTAGCCGCGTTAAGGAACTGGTCGTTCAGAACAACATCGATCCCGCGAACCAAGCGGCTATGCTCGAGGTGACGCAACAAGGTACGATCTACGGTATCAACCATTCGTTTGCTATCTCGACTTGGATGACGGTCGCGGCGCTTGTACTTGCTTTCTTCATCCGCAAAGTCAAGCCGCATCAAGAGCCGATCGCCTCCGTGCAGCTCGGCAAACAAACGAACTAACAGCATAGCGCGGACCCGCGCACTCCGCAGCAGCCCGATAAGTCGGGCTGCCGCCTAGCCAACGCCGCCTTTTGCCCGCTATAGTCGGAACAATCGGGCTGCAATTCAGCCATTGGTTTCTTGCTCCAGCCCGCCCTCTCGGGTTGCGGTTTGCCGGCATCTGCTAAAGCGTACGTCCCCGCTATGGATCGTTTGAGACGATCTTGCGGGGACATGCGCTTTTTTGGCATATCCTTTTCAGCCGACGTCCAAACATGGTAGTATCAAGAAATCGGACATCGCAGGGAGGCATACATGTTCAAGAAGCTGCAGGAGCCAGTGAATATTTCCAGAGGGTATTTGTATGCGCTGCATTTGATGCTGCTTACCGCTCTTGTCGGTCTGATCTATTCCTTGTCCGCGTCGTTCCTCGATTTTCCGAGCCTGTTTCTGTCCGATAAGAAAATCGTAACGATCGCCCATCGCGGAGCTTCCGGATACGCGCCGGAAAGCACACTCTCCTCCTATCGTCTGGGGGTCAAGATGGGGGCCGATTATATCGAGATTGACGTTCAGATGACGGCGGACGGAGAGCTAGTCGCTATGCATGATACGTCGGTGAATCGCACGACAAACGGCAAGGGCGCCGTGAAGGACATGACGCTGGCGGAAATCAAGGCGCTCGACGCCGGCTCGTGGTTCAACGAGAAGCATCCGATTTATGCGAGGGACGACTATGCGAACGAGAAAGTTCCGACGCTTAGAGAAATATTCGAGGCGTTCGGCAAGGATACCCGTTACATGCTGGAGACGAAGGACCCGGAGGACTCCCCAGGCATGGAGGAGAAAATGTGGGCTCTCGTCGAAGAATACGATTTGCGAAAATATGTCGCGGTCCAGTCGTTCAGTCCGGCCAGCTTGTTGAAGATTAGAACGTGGGACAAGGACGTACCGCTGTTCCAACTGCTATGGTACAATCGCCCGGCGCGGATTTCGGAGCGCACGTTAAGCGAAATTGGAGAATATGCGAACGGGATCGGAGCGAACTACTTGCGGATCAACGAGGATTACGTGGATAAAGTCAAACAGTCCGGCTTGCTGATCTACCCCTATACGGTCAACTACCAAGTCAATATGGAGAATGCGGTAAAATGGGGAGTCGACGGCGTCCATACGGACTTTCCCGACCGTTTGCTTGAAGTGATCGAGGAGTTGGACGATCCCGAGGCATAACGAGCTTAGAGGAAAGACGAGCGGATCCCGACATCGACATCGCGAAGGAGGAATATCAGATGGCGAAAGGAAACAAAAGGCGTCCAAGCCCCGCTGCTGCGAAAGATTCGGGCGCTTCTTGGGAGCGGAGCGAGCAGCAGGGCGCGACGCTGAAGGATAGGCTGGGCGCGGACACATTGGCCAAACTGAAGCTGCAGGCCGAGACGCTTAAGCAGGATGAAGCTAAGCTTAAGGAGGCGAAAAGGCTGGAAGCCCAAGCGGCCAAGGAGGCCGAGCAGAAGAAGCGGGAGCAGGATTTCGGATATTTGCTGAACGAGTCTTCGCTCGATTGGAAGAAGTTCAAGTAACAAAGGCTAGGCGTGATTACTGGCCGGCTTCGGCTCGAAGCTCATGCAGGGCTGGCCCGAGGAGGATAACACCGTCAGGCTGGGCAACGTGGCGGATTTGAAGCCGAACGAGCGGCAGCCCTTCGGGAAGTTCGGATCCCAGGTAATATAGTAGTGGCGGCATTTCACGCAGTCGACGCTTCGGGTTTCGGACATCGTTCTCCCTCCGTTTTCACTCATCTATTACAATTATAACTGTATGGCGGCCGACGGTCGAGAGAGGAGGACGAGCGATGAAATTTCGCAAGCGAGGAAAAAAACTTCAGTTGTCGGCGCTGCTTCTGGCGTTGGCGCTCTCCGCTTGCGGCAATGACGCGGAAGGGGCGGGGACGGACGCTTCGACTTCTCCCGTGTCGATCCCTACCGCTTCTAGCAATATCCCCGAGGCTCAGGGAGTTGAAGAGGGCGCTTCCATCGAAGAGACGGGAGAAAGCGGCTCGGCGACAGATAGCGGCTCGACGACAGATAGCGGGATGGATTCGGAGGCGGAATCGCAACAGGCGTTAGGGAAGGAAGCGGAGTTAGGGAAGCAACCTAGCCTGAAGACGGAACCGAGCTTGGAATCGCAACAGCAGCCTTCGCCGACCCCGGTTTCTTCCCTTGTAAGAGGGGCATTGCCTGATGGGTTCGTCTATCTTGACGAGTACATACCGGATGCTTTGTTCGAGATTCGCTACGCGTCGGATTACAATTTTGTCGGTGCGGTAGTCGACGGCTATAAAGCGCCTGTCGCGATCGCGACAGAGGAGGCGGCTCAGGCGCTGCTGGGGGCGAACGAGGAGCTTAAGCAGTCCGGGTATGCGCTCCTTATCTACGACGCCTACCGTCCTACGAAGGCTGTAGCTCATTTTATCCGCTGGGCGGCGGACGTGGAGGACACGGCGATGAAGGACGTTTTCTACCCGGACGTGGACAAATCGCAAGTGTTTAAGCTCGGCTACGTGGCCTCCAAATCGGGGCATTCGCGAGGAAGCACCATCGACTTGACGGTTGCGGACGCGGACACTGGCGTTCCGCTGGATATGGGCGGACCGTACGATTTTTTCGGCGATATTTCCAGTCATGGCACGAAGAAGATTTCGGCCGAGCAGACCGCCAATCGCGAACTGCTTAAGAATGCTATGGTGCGACACGGCTTTAAGCCTTATAATAAAGAGTGGTGGCATTACACGCTGAAGGACGAGCCATACCCGAAGAAATATTTCGATTTCGACGTTGAATAGGCTTGCACGGGTTAATTCTTCAGCTGCACGGGAATTCTAATCTTATTCTAGTTCTAGAGGAACGGGAGGCGTTATATGTCCATTTTCACAAGCGTTGAACGGGCGGAACCGGAAGATACGACGGAAATTATGCGTTTGCTGGCGAACACGGCGGAATGGCTGCTTCGCAAAGGCTCTACGCAATGGAACGCTCTATTGAGGGGCGAAGACTCGCACAATACGCCTGAAGCGGTTAATCGCGGAGAGGTTTACATTTTCAGGGACGATGGCAAAATCGCGGGCATGGTCATTCTGATGGAGCAGCCTAACTCATGGGATCGCCATCTGTGGGCCGGTAAAGCGGAGGATGGGGCCGCCATCTATTTGCATCGTCTCGCTGTTAACCGTAAATATGCGGGAAGGGACGTCGGCAAGCAGATTATGCAGTGGACCGAGAGCTTTGTCCCGGAGCAGCTACATAAAGGGATTATTCGCTTGGATTGCTTGTCCAGCATCCCGGCGCTTAACGAGTTTTACCGTAACCTGAATTATGATTTTGTAGGAGAGGGCGTCAATTCCTCGGGAACCTACAGCATGTACGAGAAAAAACTATAGGTGAGCAGAATCCCGACCGCGTCTGTAAGATGCGGCGGGTTGTTTTTTAACGTTGCAAAATTTATAGCGGACTTTAACAGGCCCAGAAGTGGCGGCAAACGCCGATAGAGCGGGAAACCCGCTTTAAATTCGCCAGAAAGTGGCGGAAACGCCGAATAGAGTGGAAAACCCGCGTTAAAATTCCCCGCATCGGGAGTGGAGTCGCAAAATATAATCAGTCCAGCCCAGCTCCGAGAAGGGAGGCGAATGTTATACCGTTTCACCCTTTGTTGTCTGAGTGGTTTACCGAGACGTTCGGAGAGCCGACCGACGTGCAGAAACAAGCTTGGCAGGCTATTATGGAAGGCCGCCATACTCTGATCGCGGCGCCGACCGGCTCGGGTAAGACGCTAGCCGCGTTGCTTCCCTGTCTGGATCGAATCGTCAGCGCGAAATCCGCCCCGTCGCCGAGAAACTCCGCATCAGGCGTGCGAGTGCTGTATATCACACCGCTTAAAGCGCTGAACAACGACATTCATCATCATGCGCTAGGCTTTGTTGAACAGCTGCAGGTACGGGCGGAAGCATGCGGGGCGCAGTGGCCGGGAATTCGCAGCGAAGTGCGCACGGGCGATACGAGCGCAAGCAAAAGGGCGGCCATCCTGAAGCGGCCGCCGGATTTGCTCGTGACGACGCCCGAATCTCTCTATTTGCTGCTGACGTCCGACAAAGGTAGGGCCATTCTGGGCACCGTGGAGCAGGTGATCGTCGATGAGATCCACGATGTCGCTGCGGACAAGCGCGGCGCTCACCTCTCGTTGTCGCTGGAGCGGCTCGTCCATCTCCGCGGAGGTCGGCCGGTCCAACGGATCGGCGTATCCGCGACGCAGAATCCGCTGGAGCGGGTCGCTGCGTTTCTGGGCGGTTGGGAGGAAAATGGGGCGTCAACCGTCCCGAACGACGGACAGTCGGGTTATGCAGCGGAACGCCAGGAGGAGAGGGCGCCTCGTCCAGTTGCGATCATAGAGAGCCGGATGCGCAAGAGCATGGGCGTATCGATTACGATGCCGGACCAGAGCCTGCCTGCCGCGACACGCGAGGCGGTTTGGCTGCCGCTGCTCGACCGCATCATGAAGGCGATGGAGGGCTGCCGCTCTGTGCTGCTGTTCGTGAACAGCCGCAGACTGTGCGAACGGCTCTGTTTGCGGCTGAACGACCATGTCGGCTACGAGATGGCCCGATCGCATCACGGCAGCATCTCGCGGGAGCGGCGGCTTGAAGTGGAGCGACTGCTCAAGGAAGGCAGCCTGCGCTGTATCGTCGCTACGTCTTCGCTGGAGCTGGGCATCGACGTCGGTCATATCGACCTGGTCATTCAGCTCGATTCGCCGCTGGAAGCGGCCAGGGGCATACAGCGCATCGGCCGGGCCGGCCATGGCGTCGGGGAGACGAGCCGCGGCTTGCTGCTGGCGAGGCAGAAGGCCTCGCTGCCCGAGCTGGCCGTACTCGGTCGGCTCATCGCACGCCGCGAGATCGAGGAAATCCGCATTCCCGAAGCGCCGCTGGACGTCCTCACCCAGCATATCGTTGCGATGGTCGCCTCAGAGGATTGGCAGCTTCGCGATCTGCTTGCCGTTATTCGCGGGAGCGACAGCTATCGCGGGTATTCGCTGCATCGACTGGAAAGCGCATTGCAGGTTCTATCGGGCTACTACCCGTTCGCCAAGCCGTTGATCGATTGGGATCGCGCCGCAAATCGGTTAACGAAGAGAAGCAATACGGCGATGGCGGCGATAACCGGTGTCGGGACGATTCCGCAGAGCGGCAACTATCCGGTGCACCATCTGGAGAGTCGCGCCCACCTCGGCGAGCTGGACGAGGAGTTTATCCAGGAAAGCCAGGTCGGGGACGTCTTCCAGCTCGGGACGAGCTCCTGGATGATTCGCGAAATTCGCAACGACCGCGTGTACGTTGCCGAAGCCGGCAACCGTTTCAGCGAAATTCCGTTTTGGCGCAACGAGGCGGGCAGCCGTCCCTACGAGCTTGGACAGAAGGTCGGCGCTTTTCTGCGAGAATTGGCCGAGGTGCTTGCCCAGCCGGACGAGGTCGACGAGCGCAGCCAGGAACGTAAGGAGAACGCTTGCGCCTGGCTCGGCGAGCATTATTGTATGGATCGCACTTCGGCCGAACAGCTGATCGAGCTCGTTTCCTCGCAGCACCGTTTCTGCGCGCTGCCGACCGATCGGCAGATCGTAATCGAGCATTATCGCGATGTGATGAACCAGACGCATGTCATCGTTCACAATCTGTGCGGAAGAACGGTTAACCGGGCATGGCTGCTTGCGATCAAACGACAGTTCGAGCAGTTGCTGCCCTATCGATTGTACGGTAACGCCAAAGATAACGGAATCGAATTCGTGCTGCCGGAATGGGATGCGTCCTGGCTGCAGGCGATCCGGCAGGTGACGCCGGGCAACGTCGAGCTGCTGCTGACGGAAGCCGTCAGCGATTCTCCGCTGCTGGGTATCGCTTTTCGCCGCATCGCCGAGAACAGCCTGCTGCTGTCGCGCAGCTTTACCCGCACGCCGCTGTGGCAGAAGCGTCTTCGCAGCGAAGAACTGCTGAGGAGCGCGCTTCCTTATGCGGAAGGGTTTCCGTATTTGCGCGAAGCGATGTCCGAGTGTCTACGCGACTACTTGCGCATCGATCAGCTTAAGGAACTGCTGACGAAGCTCGTATCGGGCGAGATCGGAATCGTCGTCAAGGAGACGGCCTATCCGTCGCCGCTCGCAGCGCAGTTCATCGCCGATTACGTAAACATGCAGGTATATGAAGGGGATGGACTCGACGAGACGACACGACTGCAACTGCTGAGCATCAGCAAGGAGATGGCGGCGCAAATTTTCGACGAGAACGCGCTTGGCCAGACCGTCAGCCCGGATGTTATCGAAGCGGAGAGGGCAAGGCTGAGCGATCCGGAGCAGACGCCGGCGGATGCGCCCGGACTCGCAGCGCTGCTTAAGCAAAGAGGGGATTTGACTTCCGCGGAGATCGTGCGAATAACGGGGGAAGCGGGACTGCGCTGGCTCGGCCGGCTGCAGGAGCAGGGCCGCGTATCGGCGGTCGACCTGTCCGGAGACGGGGAAAGCCGCTGGATTTCCTCCGACGAGACGGAGACTTATGCGGCTTTTCCGGAGACGCCGGAATCGGTTATGTTCGTGCTGGGCAGGTACGCGGATAACGTCGTTTCCTTTACGGACGCGGAGCTGTGCGAGCGCTATCCTGCGCTTACGCTGGCTAACGCCAAGGAAGCAGTCGAAGAGCTGCTGGACAAAGGTCTGATTGAGCGAGCCCCGCACGCGGCAAGCGCCGACGAGCGGCTGTGGACGAGCGCGAAGGTCGCTTCCCGGCTCGTACGGCTATCCATTCGTCATGCGCGCAGCAAAGCCGAGCCGATTGAGCCGGCTCGCTGGTGCGGGCAGATCGCGCTGCGCCAGCACGCCTGGAACGGAACGCAGCTTCAGGGCAGCGAGGGGCTGCTCGAGGTGATGAAGCGGCTGCAGGGCTTATTTCTTCCGCTCTCTCATTGGGAGACGATTGTGCTGCCGACGCGCTTGACCGGCTATCGCAAGGAGCATCTCGATCTGCTGTGCGCATCGGGGGAGTTGATCTGGATCGGCCGCAAGGAAGAAGGAGACAAGGAAGGCAAAGTGGCCTTCTTCCTGACGGAATCGAAGCCGCTCTATTCCGCCTTCCTCGAGGAGGCGAAGCCGTCCAAGCACCCGGAGCTGCTGAAGCGTATTGAAGCGGACGGAGCCAGCTTCCTGACGCGTCTTAGTCGCGAACTGGACAAGACGCCATCGGAGCTGCTGGCCGATCTGCTGGATCTGGCGTGGGAAGGCGTCGTGTCCAACGATCAGTTCGCTCCCCTGCGGCTGCAGGTCGGCACGGTCAAGCCGAAGCAATGGGAACGGGCGGGATCGGGGCAGGGAAGATGGTATGCGACAAGCTCCCTGCTCAACCCAGACGAAGCGCGATCCCCTGACCCGGACAAGTCCGGTGCGGAGCAGCAATCGCCCGTGCTCGTATGGACGCATCATCTCCTCAACGTCTATGGACTGATTAACAAAGAGCTGGTGGCGAAAACGGCCCCTTATTCTTGGGATCTCTTTTACCCGACGCTCAAAAGGCTGGAGGAATGGGGCGTATTGACGCGCGGAGCGTTCGTCAAAGGCGCTTCGACGCTGCAATTCACGACGCGCGAACAGAGCGAATCGATTCGCCAGCCGCTGCCGGATGCCGCAGAGCCCGCCTTATCGGTGCTGTCCTCGGCGGACCCCGCCATACCATTCGGCCTGCTGATGGATTGGCCGCAAGGGAAGGGCGGGGCGAGCTATGCGCGCAAGCCGGGCAACTTTTTAGTTATGCAGGGAGACCGCTGGCTGTTCTGGATCGAAAACAACGGGAAGCGGGTGTTCGAAGCGCCGGGAGCGGACGGATTGCAGACTGAACAGGCCGAGGATAGGCAGGCTGCGATGCTGCTCTATGCGCTCCATGCAATCATTCGCAGCCGCAAGCTGGTTAAGATTAAGGTCGATAGCTGGAACGGCCTGCCGATTCTGGAGACGGGACAGGGACGCCGACTGGTCGGCCTTGGCGGCGAGAAGGACATGCGTTCGCTCGTATTCTGGTCGAAATAAGGGAAGCCAAGAAGCCGCGCATCGTGTACAATGAGGGGGAGAGTTCATCCGATTTCATGGGAGAGATGGCCTTGCAGAACGAGACCGTGCTTTGGGAAGGGAAGCCCTTCAACTTCGGATTCCCTAGCTTTACGCATTACCGGATTACCGAGCGCAGAATCGTTGTGGAGAAGGGGATTTTCACGAAGCGCCGGGAAGAAATCCAGTTGTACCGCATCAGGGATATTACCTTGAAGCGCAATTTGCTTGAAAGAATGCTGAAAATCGGGGATATTACCGTCCTCTCCACCGATACGACCTCGCCAAGCTACTTGCTTCGCAATATACGGGACAGCGTCACCGTATCGGACTTGCTGGGGCAGGCCGCCGAGACCGCGCGGTTGAAATTCAGGGCTCAGGAGCTTACGGAAATCCAAGTGCAGTAAACCGGGAAGGGGCTGCGCCGAGATCATCGCGATCGATGATCGGGCGCAGCCCCTCTTGCATTCTGTCGCTGATTCAGGTCAGCCTCTGCAGCTCTCAACGAAGCTTAATCGGCTTCTTGTAGAGCGGATACAGCCACTTGACGCCGCTTGGGGTCATCGTATCCGTTAGCAGATGCGAGGCATATCCGGCGATCGCGACGGCGGTCACGCCCTCGACTCCCGATTGCTGCTCCAACCCCCAGCCGATCGCTCCCCACCCGATCAAAGCCCATATCGTATGCGTCATTCCCCGATGCTTCAGCCATGGAGCCCAGGCGACGAATACGCCTAAACCGCTGAGCCAGGCGTACCCGTACACCCAGCCGCAAGCAAACAGGACGCCGCCGATCAGACTGACGATCGCATTGCGGATGACCCCTTTCTTGGCGACCAGGCCGAGTAGGAACGCGGAAATCGCGCAGGCGGCATACACGGGATCGAAGCGACCGGGAACGACAATTACATACGTCAGCCCCGCCATAAGCAGCAGTCCCGCGACCAGCATCGCATTTCTCAGCCATTGCGAGAGCTTCGTAATTTTACGGCTGAGTATGCTTGGTCCGTCGAGATCGGCGCTTAAGGCGGATAGTCCGGCGACGGAGAAGAACAGTGCGGCGTTGTTTGGACTAAACGGATAATAAGCGCATGCCACCGCGCCGATCGCGCAGCCGATGGCCAGATGTGTCGTGCCCTTCATTCATTCCTCCGCAGGCAGATCATGTTGTAAGCCTATGCCGTCACGCTCGCAAATAGGCTCAAGCAAACATATGTTTGCTTGTCTATTATACAAGCTGGCGGAGTGCGGAGCAACCTGCGCAAGACGAAGAAATCCGGGCGCGACGTTCTCATTCGATTGCGTCGCGTTAAGCCGCGCAAATCCTTTCGCTACGCTCAATCAAATCTGCCCTTGTACTTACCGGTGTTGCGAATGTCGATTTTGATCACGATTTTGCGAATGCTATCCTGGCTAAGCAGCAGTTTATTGTTTTTACGCAGCTCGTGCCATTGCTTGGGGTGGTTGCGATAAAGCGTCTCTTGTAATTTGAGAACATCGACCTGCTTGGCAAGACCGTTGCGAAAGCTCCGCATAATTTCATCGCGTACGGTTTCCTCTCCGAGCCGCTCCAGCTTTTCGATGCTGATGTTCTCATTCAATTCGTCCAACGTCGCGTCCAGCCTCAGACTCAGGTCGAACACCGGCTGTCCGTTTATTACTTTGGATGCGACGTGATAAGTCGGATTGATGAGCACAAGCGACGCTTTCGGCTTGCCCTCGGCAGGAACTCGGATCAAAGAGCGCTTCAGTTCCTTCTGCGTCCAACGCGTACCGGCAAGCTCGTCCTCTGACAGCCAGGCGATCGCTTTCTTGTTGCGGAAGAAAAATGCTCCCTCGATCGTCAGCATCGTCTCAGGCTTCTGGTCCTGCTGCCAAACGTCCCGGTTAATCGCTATCGACGGCAGCATGACCGCCTCGGCCGGTTCGGTAATTTCCGCGATGATGCGGTTGCTTGTCTTCGGCACGATGAAGGAACGCTGCGCGAATGTTTGCTCCGGCGTGAACATGATCGTATCGAGCGGAGACAGGTGGAAGATCGATTTCTGTACGAACAGGTCCGGCAGCTTCTCGCGCGTACCGAAAACAAGAATGTTGTAGCGGATTTCTCCAAAACGGTTGGCCGCATTGTATGCTTCCTCGACACCGTGGCGCAGCAATCTTTCCGAGCACACAATCGTTTTGACATGCCCCCAGAAAATGCGCATTTGCGAGGTCGCATAGATAGAGGAAAGCGATTCGCTCAGCGTTGCTCCTATACCTTTTGCAATCCATACCGGCAGCGGTTTGCCGATTTGCATCGACTCGTTGCGCCCGACGTTGGTGAAGTTCAGAAATTGAACGTAAGTAATGTACTTTCCGTCCTCGTAGTCGAGTCCGATCGCAGTCGCGTAGTCCATCGTCTGAATGTCTTTGGAGTTCCAGCAAGCAGTCAGCGATAGAAGGACGATCGCAGCGATTACGGCTTTGCCCAATCTGTGAATCATTTCTCATCACCGTGATGATCTGGATCGACCGGATGTAGCGCGCCCGGCCGCTTCCTCATTCGGCTCCAGGGCAAGCGCAAGTAAGAATCGGCCAAATCCTTGACATTAAGCGGCGACAGCGGCGCCAAGTAAGGTACGCCGAACGAATGCAGCCGCGAAAGGTAGGCAACGAACAAAATCAGACACAGGATCAAGCCGTACATGCCGATCAATGACGAGACGAGAAAAATACCGAAACGAATGACGCTGACGATCGTACTGAGGGACTGGTTGACGAGCGTGACCGAGGTGACTGCAGTGATCGCGCCAACGACGACGACCGAGGGGGACACGAGACCGGCACGAATCGAGGCGTCTCCGATAATAAGCCCCCCGACAACTGTCAACGTCTGACCGATCGAGCTCGGAAGTCGCACGCCCGCCTCCCGAAAAATTTCCATCAGCGTGAGCAGAATGAACATTTCGATCTGCGCGGACATGGGCAATCCAAGCCGCGCACCGGCAATCGTAGCCATCATCCGAAACGGAATCTGGTCCTGATGGAACGCGACGAGAGCCACCCATAAACCGGGCAACGAGATGGAGAGGAACAGGCTGATATGCCGGACGATGCGCGCGAACGAGATGTAGGTATAGTTGAAGTGTACGTCCTCCGGGGACTTCATCAGCAAAGATAAGCCCGCCGGACCGATCAGCACCATCGGAATGCCGTCTACGATCAGAATGAACCGTCCGGCCAATAGACTGCTGACGACATAATCCGGCCTTCCCGTTAACGCGAACGTGGGGAAGACCGAATATTTGGAGTCGGCCATCTTTTCCTCCAACTGGTTAATACTGTACAGCCCGTCGATATCGATTTGGCTGATCCTCTTGTGCACTTCCCGCAAAATTTCCGGAGACAGAATATCCTTGAAATAGATTAACCCGACTTTCGTTTTCGTTCTTCTGCCTAGCGTAAACGTTTCGTAATTCAAGCTTGAGCTGCGTATCCGTTTGCGAATAAGCGCCACGTTGACGACAAGATCTTCGGTAAATCCGTCCTTAGGCCCTTTGATCGAGATTTCCGTGTTGGATTCTTCCGGCGTCCGTTGCGGACGATTGCAGATGTTCATTTTGTACATGCGTCCGCAATCCGTGAACAGGAGCAGCACGTCTCCTTGGAACAAATACTCGACTACAACGTCGTCTGTCTCATCTGGTTCCACGGCGATGAGCGGCAGCCCTCCCGAATAGCCCTTCGTCTTCATCGCGAAGGAGCCCTCTCCTACATAAAATTGTTTCAGTTCGGGAAGGAGAACTTGGCCGAATTGAGAGGTATCGCATAGACCTTCCGCATATACCATCACAACTTCGGAGGCTGTCTGATCGGTCAGCTTGCAAGGCATAATCTGCACGTCCGCAGAATTCGCGAACAAATCACGCAGCTTCTTTTCGTCCCATTCGGAATCTTTTTTTGAAGATTGCCGTCTCATGCTGCTCCTCCTTTGGCCGGTTTGGCGAACCACGATATGGACATCCAACAAAACGAAGCGGACAGGGCTACGATCAGAGAAATCGGAAAGTAATACCGATACATCCACAAATAGAAGGCGTACTCGTTAATCGGAAAAACGGACAGCGCGACATAGCTGAGCGCAATCAGCATAATGAATCGGTTCCGCAGCTCGTTTCGGCGAATTCTCAGCAGATCGAGCACGAGGAAGATGGACAAGCTGATCCTTACGCATGCGCCGGCCAGCCATTGATAGATTGAGAAAAAGTCGACATGCTCCACGTAAGAGCCGAGCTTGACGAGTCTCCACTGCTCGTAAGGCGATACCGTCTGCTTTGCCGCTTCGCTCGGCCCGAACTCTGTAATGCCTCCGATCAAGGGACCCATCATGATATACACCATAACCGCTCCGTACAGCATCAAGGCCCACGGCTTTACTTTTTTTTGCAGATGCTGCTGCATGGCTATCAACGTTATAATCTCGACAAAACCGCCGCCCGCATAGATCATGCCTTGCAGAACCGGGTTGACGCCGAACTCCAAATACGGCTTGAGCAGGTTGAAATCCTTTTGCGGATAATTCGATATTCCTGCGAACGAGCCGAGAATGATCACGAGCGGCAGCAGAATGCCGGACATGATGGCAATTACGCGCAAGCCCCAGCTTGCATAGAGTGCGCAAAATCCGGTGAGAATCAAAGCCAGGATCACTTTCGGCGTGCCGGGAAGATAGTTGGTGATCGTCCAAGTCGCCGAATGGATGACCGTCATCGCACCGATCATATAGAGCTGGATGCAGAGCGGAAGTGTAAAAGCCCATGCGAGGATCGGATTCGTTTTTTCTGCGAGCCACGGATGCAGCGCCATATTTCCCGACCTTCTCATAAATAGAGCCAGCAGCAGGCACCAGGGGATGAACAGCACGCCAGCGGCGATAACCGCGATCCAAGAGTCGCGCCCGGATGCATCCAGAAGCATCGGATTTACGATGACGTGGTTGGTTAAACCGTTCGTCAGCATGAGAATCGTGCAAGCTTGGAAAAAGTTGATCGATCCGTTCGAACTCTTCAAGTCGAGACCACCTAAACAGTTGGTAATGTTTGCAACAAAGCTATTATGCGCGATACCACCCTTTTCTATGTCAGAGCTTTCAGCCCGCTCCCAATATCAGCCCCTGACAGCCTGGAATATGAAAATTTTCTAATCGACAAATTAACAATTAATCTTCACTGAAAGAATGACAAGCTTTTCATCCGCATATATGTACAATCAAACCGATAACTAACGGCTGCCATCACCAAATTAACGGAAGAGGTGTATCCGGATGGTTAGGGAAACTATTCGTAAATGGGTCGCATACATCATAGGAGCGGCATTAACGACGATTGTAGGAATCAGCTGTCTAACGGCAACAGCGCCGGTAGATCCCGCCTCGCCGGCGGCATCTAGCTTATCCGAAGCGGACTGGAAAGCCGATTTCGCATTGCCCGCCGCGACGGCTATCGAGTCTCAGGCCGCTACCGAGGAGCTTTCGTTCGAATACGAAGCGCCAAACCCTCCGGATCGGTTCCAGTCCGCAGTCGTCTCCGCGACCGTAGCCGACATCGCCAAAAATCCCGACAAGGAAGTACATATCGCGGCCTCCGCAAAGCCGCAAACGCAGGTTTACGAAGTGACGGCTTATTTTCTTAACGTCAGAACGAATGCTTATCCGAAATCGAAAATCAAATCGGTAGTGGCGAAAGGAACGCGGCTGGAAATCGTCGGCAAGACGCCGGAAGGCTGGCTTAGAATTAAGGGCGGGGGTTACGTGCATGGAGATTATGCGAACCTCGTAGAGGATGCGGCCGTTTCTGAAGACAAACCGAAGGCGGTGGAGGCGGGGACGGAGACGATCCCGACGGAGCCGGCAGCGCTAGCAGCGCCAGCGACGGAACCTGTTCAGACAGAGGAAGAGGCGGAGGAGCAGAACAAAGTCCCTGTGGTGCCGACCTCCAAAGTAGAGACGGAATCCGGACTGTCGGAAGAGGATATTGCGCGGATTTTTAAAGGTACGGATCTGGCGGAGCAAGGGCTGGAGGAAGCAATATTAGAGGTGGAGAAGATGTACGGGATCAACGCTTTGTTCACGATTGCCGTCATGAAACTGGAGAGCGGCAACGGCAGCAGCCGATTGGCCAAAAATAAAAACAATCTGTTCGGATTAAACGCGACGGGTCCCGATCCTCATCGCAAGGCGTTCGCCTTCGAAACGAAGGGAGACAGCGTCAAAAAATTCGGACAGCTGTTAGCCGACAAGTATGTCGACAAAGGCTATACGACGATCGAGAAAATCGCGACTAAGTACTGCCCGGCGAACTCCAAATGGCCGAGTCTGGTCAAAACGATTATGAAGAAGGACTACAAGAAGCTCAACATCATTTGAACCAGCCTTTCTCGGTGAATTTTTTGATCGCCTCGACCCGGTTGCTGACGGCTAGCTTGTCGAGGATGACGGAAATATAGTTTCTTATCGTGCCCGTCGTCAGGAACAGCTCAGTCGCGATTTCCTTCGTGTTTTTACCGTCGGCGATCAGTCCGAGCACTTCCTTCTCGCGGTCGGTGAGCGGGTTGCCCTGATGTTCCCGGTAAGCTTCGTCGACTAGCTCCGGCGCATAGACGCGGCGGCCGGCTAGCACGCTGCGGATCGTGCTGGCAAGCTCCTCGCTGGGGCTGTCCTTAAGCAGATAACCTACGACTCCGGCTTTAATGGCGCGTTCGAAATAGCCGGTGCGGGCGAACGTCGTCAGAATAATGACTTTGCAGTTCGATTCTTTTAGCTGCTCGGCGGCTTCCAGACCGCTGAGACCGGGCATCTCGATGTCCATAATGCAGACGTCCGGCCGGAGCTGGCGCACGAGCTCTACCGCTGCCGCGCCGCTCGACGCCTTGCCGACGACTTCCATGTCGTCCTCCAAGTCGAGCAGGGAGCCGAGGGCTCCAAGCAGCATGCGTTGGTCTTCGGCGATAACGATTCGAATCATGGCAATTCCTCCTTGATGGTTCGCTGCACAATTTGCGGGATCGTCGCAACGATGGCCGTGCCTTCACCGATCACGATCTCCAATGTTCCGTTGACGAATTCCAGTCTTTCTTTCATGCCTTGAAGGCCGTGGCCTTGTCTGAAATTGAGCCGTTCCGGCCGACTGGCGCCGTTATCGCGAACCTCCATAACGACTACGGTGTCGCTCTGACGGAAGCCGACCGCGCACTCTGTCGCTCCGCTGTGTTTGACAACATTGTTGACCGCTTCCTTCAGGCACATGCTCAGCACATTTTCCGTCAGCAAGGAAACGCCTTGCAGCGCAGGATCGCCTTGCAGCTTAAATTCGATTTGCGCTGCGAGCAAAATTTGCTTGATTCGCTCCAACTCGTCCTCCAGACGTGTGCCTCTCATCTCCGAGACGAGCATGCGGACTTCTTGAAGCGCGGTTCTGGCCGTATGCTGGACGTCCTTGATCTCAGCCCGCGCGCGTTCAGGGTTGGCGGAGACCAATTTGTGCGCGAGATCGCTCTTGAGACCGATCAGAGACAGCTTCTGCCCAAGCGTATCGTGCAGATCGCGAGCGATGCGCTGACGTTCCTCCAGCTTGACCAGCTCGGCGATACGCTGGTTGGCGTCTTTGAGCTGCTCCTGCAGAGCGTCCTGCTTGTTGCGATTGTAGCTGCCGAGAGGGAGCAGAATGACGCCGAGCAGACTAATCAGAATAAACGGCGTCTGCGTAATGAAGAACTTGTCCTGCATAATGAAACCGACGTTAACGGCGATCAGGCTCGTGGCGATATGAATCGTATACAGTGTAATAAATCCGGCTTTGTTCTGAACGTTGCCGATGAAGAACGCCAGGAAGAAGGCGAAATAAGCATAGCTGAACAGCACCGTCATCGCGATCGAGATGGCGATCTGCACGCCTATCCCAACGTAAACCGGCCAACCTTTGGCACTCAAGGTCAGCCGATAGCAGAAGAAGAACAGTACGATCATCAGAATGCCCGCGGCGATCTCCAGATTCGACGATGAACGGAAAATAAAATAGAAGGGCAGTATGCAGAACATCAGCCATACGTATGGGCTGATTCCGGTCGTTTTCGGGAAAATCTGAAATCTTCTAAGTTTTCTGTACATCTGTGGTTACGCTCCTATTGGCAATAACGCTCCATTAATCGGCAAGGGCCTTCTCACGGTTATTTTACCATAAGAAGGCCGTAGGTTGGCGGTTATGCGACTTCGTTGTCCGGCGCGGCTTTCGGCGTCCGTCCTGCGGCCGAGGCGCTGGTCCGGGAAGCTTGTAGCAGATGTTTAATCTGCCCGAACGTAACGAAATCTTTCTTTTGTTCGTCCCACAGCTTGAATTTCACTGCGGCAAAGCTTGACTTCAGCGTGACCGTCGTCGCGTGCTGCAACGGAGGGACGGACTCGTGCGCTTTTTCCAGCAAATAGTTAGGCACTCTCGGGCTTAGATGGTGAACATGATGAAACCCGATATTGCCGGTCAGCCATTGCAACGCCTTCGGAAGCTTGTAGTACGAGCTGCCCTCGACGGCGGCTTTGACGTAGCTCCATTCCGCATCGTGCTCGTAATACGTCTCCTCGAATTGATGCTGCACATAGAACAGCCAAATACCCGCTGCGCCGGACAGCCAGAAGATCGGAAGCTGTACCAGAAGGAATGCTTGCCAGCCGAGCGCCCAGATGAGAACGCCGTACACAGCTACAATGCCAAGGTTGGTGATCCATGTATTCACTCGTTCGGCGCGTCGCGCCCCTTTGCGATTAAAACGATATTCGATCAGGAAGACGGCGAACGGGCCGATTCCGAACATGACGATCGGGTTGCGGTACAGGCGGTAGTAAAATCTCGTCCATCTCGACGCTTCGAGATATTCGTCAGTGGTCATCAGCCACATGTCTCCTATGCCGCGCTTGTCGAGATTGCTGCTCGTGGAATGGTGGATGGAATGGCTATGCTTCCATTGATGGTAAGGGAACAGCGTCATAATTCCCGTGAGCGTTCCGAGAATCTCGTTCGCCTTGCGGCTTCTGAAGAACGATTGATGACAGCAGTCGTGAAAAAGGATGAAGATGCGGATCAAGAAACCGGACGCCAACAAAATAAAAGGCAAAGAAAGCCAATAGGATACGGACAGGCTCAGATAGGCCGCCGCCCAGAGTAGAATAAACGGCGGAATCGTATTGATCAGCTGCAGTAGACTGGCTTTCGTGATCGGCTTTTCATAAGGAGAGACGCTTTTCTTTAATTGTGCTGTGTTTGAAGTGGCCATATGATCCTCCTTACGCAAGTTTATAATCTTATTGTAGAAGGAGAACGGGCCGGACGTTAGTCATAAGTGTCAGTATTCGAACATGACAAATGTCATGTCAGAAGGCGAATTTTTACATTCAGAAAGAGGAATCCGTCGAACGATGTCTAAATGTAATAGGATCAACTGGATCCGGAGGCAAGGCTCGTGTCGATTAAAGTCAAGCTTTCGCTGCTGATCTCTTTGATCGCAACGATTATTTTAGCGCTAAATATATCGATTTACTATTACTCGTCCAAGAACGAGATGGAGAACAGTTTGAGGCAGGAGATGCTGACGATCGCCAAACAGATCGGAACGAATCTGGACGCTGCGGAGAAATCGATGAGGCTGATGGAGTCCATCATCGGGGAAAAGCTGCGGACGGTCGCCATATCCGCTCAGAGTGCGCTAGATCCGCGGATTGAGAACGTCGGCAACGAGCAGTTGGCGGAGCTCAGCCGCAAGCTCGGAGTAGATCATATTTCGCTGTGGAAACGAGGGGACGGCGACATCAAAGTGTTCCGTTCGTCCGATCCGATGGAGCTGAATATGGGCTCGAAAACGATGGACTACTGGTACAGGGCGTTTAACCAGCTGCTCGACGACCGCCAAGTGACGATCGAGCAGGGGCAGAAGCTGGATCACTATTGGTCGGGGCCGTATCAGTACGCATCCTCCGATCCCGATCGGGTGCATAAATGGGGCTATTACTACGACGGAACGACCGACTACATTATTAACCCCTACGTCAATGCGCAGGTATTTCTCGATTACGAGAACAAAATCGGAACAAACGCGCTTATCCGCAGCGTCATGTCCGGCAACGAGGGCATCTTGGCGATTACGGGCTTCGATCCTAAGTTTTTCGGCAAACCCGAAATTGTCAAGCTGAAGAAAGGCAGGCCGGTACGCAATCTTGACGTTCGGGACGTGCCATTCGGCATATACGCCTATGCGGACAAGGAACAGGACGTCGAATTCGTCCTGCGGGCGGCGGGGACCGGAGAAGTATCCACGGCCAGATTCAAAATAGACGGCAAAGAAGTCATCAAAAGCTTCATTCCGCTGCAGAACGAGAAGCACTACGTCGTCAGCGTCATTTTCGATTACGGATCGATCAAGGAAGCTTTGAACCGCCAGCTGTTTCTGCTTATGTTTATTTCCGCAGGCTTGCTCGTGCTGGTCTGGACGACCAGCTATTTCATCTCCGGGGCGATGATCAGACCGCTTCGGCATATCGTCGATTACGTCAATGAGATCGCGGTCGGGCGCTTCGGGAGAAAGATTGAAACGCGCGCCCGCGACGAGCTCGGCACGCTGTCGCTGCGGGTGAATGCGATGGCGGACAACCTGCAGACGTACATGGGCAAGCTGCAAGATTCGGCGGAGGAGCTCAGAAGTACGAAGGAGTACTTGGAGTCGTTCGTCAACCATACCTCGGACGCCATTCTCGTCACGGATCTGCAGGGAGCGGTTAAGCAGGCGAACCAGGCGTTCGGCGCGATCTATGGCTGGAACCCCGAGGACGTTCTCGGCCGGGAGCCGTCGATCATTCCGGACGAGCTGAAACCGGAGAATGAGGCGATCCGCGTCCGCGTAGCGACAGGGGAATCGGTTACCGGCTTCGAGACGGTTCGGCTTGCGAGGGATGGGAGCCGCATCGACGTCAGCATCACGGTATCGCCGATTCGCAACGATCGCGGAGAGGTGGTGGCGATCGCGGAGATTTCGCGGAACATAACGGCGCGGAAGCAGACGGAGGAAGTGATCCGCCGCACGGAGAAGCTGTCGGTCATCGGGCAGTTGGCCGCCGGCGTGGCGCACGAAATCCGCAATCCGCTAACGACGCTGCGCGGTTTCGTTCAATTGGGGCAGAAGCAGGGCTCGCTTTCCAACGCGTATTTGGACATCATGCTTCCCGAGCTTGAGCGGATCAACATGATCGTCAGCGAATTTCTCGTGCTCTCCAAGCCGCAGATCAGCCAATTCAGACCGACCGAGCTGTCGGAGCTGCTCTGCGACTTGATTTCGCTGCTGGAGCCGCAGGCGAGCCTTGTGAACGTTCACTTCCGGACTAGCTTCGCGGATAACGTGCCTCCGATCGTCTGCGACGGCAATCAGCTCAAACAGGTATTTATGAACGTGATTAAAAACAGTCTGGAAGCGATGGAGGAAAACGGCGGAGAAATTGCCATCGATCTGTCATGCGACGGGGCGAACGCAGTCATTCGGGTAGCCGATCAAGGTCGGGGCATCGCGAAGGAGCATTTGACCCGGCTCGGGGAGCCTTTCTTCACTAGCAAAGCTTCCGGCAACGGACTTGGCCTGATGGTCAGCCAGCGAATAATCGCGAATCACAAAGGCAAGATGAGCTTCAGCAGCAAGCCGGGAATCGGAACATGCGTGGAAATTCGGTTGCCGGTTATAGCTTAAGCCGGAAAAGCTGTTTGCTGTTTAAGGCTGTTTCTTGTTGAGCAAAAGTTAGAGCGTTTTTATTTTGGGCGGGGAGCGCGCAAGAAAATGAGCATTGCATCCGATTTTAGGCAATTTATTAGAATCCGTTGGGCATGGGCGCTTGTTGCGGCCATGTTTCTGTACGGCATCGGCGTCGGCGTGCTCGCGCCGATGAATGCCGTATATATGAAGGACGGCATAGGACTGACCAAGCTGCAGATTACTTGGGTGTTCAGCAGCTCGCTGCTGCTGAATATGCTGCTTACGGTCGCGGTAGGCTTGTTCAGCGATCGGCTGAGAAGGCGCAAGGCGATTCCGATGACCGCTGCGGCCTTATGCGCGAGCGGCCTGCTGCTCTACATGCGCGCGGACAGCTTTGTACCGGCGCTGCTCGGCATGGCGCTAGCCAGCGCGCCTTCGGGCATGATCATGGGGCAAATGTTCGCGATGGCCCGCAACCATTACACGCGCTGGGCTCCGAATATCGTTGAGATCTCGCAGCTATGGCTAAGGGCGACGTTCAGCGTCGGCTTTTTCACCGGTCTGCTCGTCGGCGCGAATGTCTATTTGTTCGCGTCCTTTCGAGGCGTGCTATGGGGCAATCTGCTCGGCTATGCCGCGCTGTTCGCGCTTCTGCTGCTGTATCGGGAGGTGGAGACGGAGCCTGGAACGAAACGAACGGCGGGAGGAGAGCCTTATTCTCTAGCGATGCTCATTGCGCTGCTCTTGCTGTCATGCGCCGATGCGATTCGCGGACTGTACTTGCCGCTTGTCGTCAGCGGGAAGTTCGGAGACCCCCGTTACGCATCTTATTTATGGAGTGCTCAGGCGGTATTCGAGCTGCTGTTCATGACGGTGGCCGGTTACTGGGCGGCGAAGTACGGCAGCAAACGGTTGATTCTGTATGCCGCCGCAGGCGCCTTCGTAACCTATATCGTCTACGCGCAGACGGACTCGCTGGCCGTTTATTTTACGATGCAGCCGATTTACTCCTTCTTCGTCTCCGTTCTGCTCGGAGTGGCGATGGGGTATGTGCAGAGAATGTTTATTCACCGGGCGGGCTTCGGAGCCAGTCTGTACGTGTTTATCACCCAGACGGCAGCGCTTGTCGGCTACATGCTGCCGCTAGTCGTTCCCGGAATTTCTGCGGACATCTTCTACATTCCCGCCGGGCTTGTTCTCGTTTCCGTAGCGATCCAGTGCGTCGTATTGCTCAAGGAGAGAGCGGTCGGCTACAATAAGGCATAATCCGATGTACAGGGGAGATTCAGACATGCACAGGGTAGGCTTCGCGCCGCTTCAATACCAGGGCTCCGCCGAGCTTCCGCTTGCGGGAGGGGAACAGCTCCTTCTGCCGGCTCATGCTTGCGATCGGTTCGGCGTCTGTCTCTATTCCGATCTTCAGGCTTCGTTGGACGACCTTCATAGTCGCGCAATTCGTATTCCGGCCGGGGAGCTGTTCCATCTGCCCGCAGGCCGCCCAGTTGCGATTGCGTCGAATGCTTCCGGGCGCGCGACTTTGCTGCTGGTGGCCTTCAGCGGACTCGTACGGCAAAGGGAGTCATCCGGTAAAAGGACCTCGGCCGGCATTGTGAGCTTTCGCTTCCCGCAGATGAAGAACTGGGTATCCGAATTCGCCGCGGCGTCTGCGGAAGAGCTTGATTTGCCAGACTACTACTTGGCTCAAGCGCGACTGTATGCTCTTGCCTCCGCCTATGCGAATGCTCGCCGCAGCCCGGCGGGCGAAGAATCCGCGCTAAACGATTATTTGGAGCAAACGAGACAAAGAATCAGAGACAACTACGACGCGGCGTTGGATATGGAGGAGTTGGCGAGAAATTCGGGCGTCGGCTCCAGCCGCTTTTACAAAATGTTTCGCAAGATGACGGGATTAAGCCCGCTCAAGTATTTGATCACGAGAAGGCTGAACGCATCGTTGCGCCTTCTGTCCGATCCGAATGTAAGCGTGACGGAAGCGGCTCATTCGGTCGGCTATCCGGACGAATATTATTTCAGCAGGCTGTTCAAGAAGCAGATGGGGCTGACGCCGACAGACTACGCGTCGCGGGCGCAAGTATCGGTCGCCGCTCTTAGTCCGATTTTCCGCGGCGACCTGGCCGTGCTCGGCATTGTCCCATGCGTCGCGCTGCCGAGAGACTGGGATTTGGATAAGGAAAACAGGGACGGTTATTTGCGCGAAATCCGCGAGGCTAAGCCCGATCGGATGTTAACGGGGCCGCTGCCGGACGATTTGATTGCCGAACTGCGCCTAATCGCGCCGTTGACCGTATATGCTTGGCACGAGCATTCATGGAAGAAGCGCTTGGCGGACTTCTCGCAGCTGCTCGAATTAGAGAGCGTGGCGCAGCGCTGGTTGGCCGACTTCGATCGCAAAACCGACAACGCCAGACAGCATGTCGAGGAGCGGCTGCAGAAGACGCCGTTTCTAATCGTCGGCGTACGGGAAGGAAATTTCCGCGTTTATGGCAAACTGAGGCGAAAATTCACCGATCTGCTCTACGACGAGCTCCATTTCCAGTCGCCGCCTGCGGCGGACGAGATCGGATTCCTCGACCAGTCGGCTATTGCGGACGTAATCGGGCTGGGTGCCGATCATGTACTGTTTCTGATCGAGTTTGCGGCGAGTGACGCGTACTGCGCTTCGCTTGAGCGGCAATGGAAGGATGCGTCCGGCTCTGCCGGAGGGGAGAGGCGCTGCTTGTTCATTCGGCTCGGCGAGCCGTTCGTCTACAACGCGGAAATGCATGAACGGCTTGTCGACCAGATCGTCGATTATTTGTTTGCTTCCGAGAGCGCAAAATAGAAATGTCCATGAGAGAAATCGAAATGTCCATTCCGGTTTCTCTTTTTTTATGTAAAATGATAAAGGTGTTATGCAAATGAGAATCATTATCACGAAGAGAGAGTCGCAATGAAAATCGGTTATTTGTGGGTCGCGCTTATCGTATTTTCCTTCACCTCCTTGTTTGTCGGCGTATCCAATTTGAGCCCGCTGGACTTGTTCCGCATGACGGATTATCAGTGGGAAATTATGTGGATCAGCCGAATTCCGCGACTGATCAGCATTCTGATCGCCGGGGTAGGGATGAGTGTGATCGGTCTGATCATGCAGCAGCTGGCGCGGAATAAATTTGTCTCGCCGACGACGGCGGGAACGACGGATTCCGCAAGCCTGGGCGTGCTTGTCGCCATTCTGTTGTTTCCCGCGGCTTCGCCGCTGTTCAAGATCGCGGTCGCATTCGTGTTCGCGCTTGGAGGCACGATGCTGTTTATGCGGATTCTGAACCGCATTCAGTTCCGCGATCCGATTCTGATCGCGCTCGTAGGCTTGATGTTCGGAGGGATCGTCGGATCGATCACGACGTTCCTTGCGTTGAAGTACAATCTGCTGCAAAGCGTGAACAGCTGGCTGTTCGGAGACTTCTCTTCCATCTTGAAGGGGAAATACGAGATGCTGTACGTCAGCCTGCCGCTTATCGCGCTCGCTTATCTGTATGCCAATCGGTTTACGATCGCCGGCATGGGTGAGGAGTTTGCAGTCAATCTCGGCTTGAAATATCGGCAGGTCGTCAATCTCGGTCTTGGCATTGTCGCGCTAGTAGCTGCGGTCATTCTGCTGACGGTCGGCTCGCTGCCCTTTCTCGGGCTGATCATCCCGAACATCGTTTCCTTGTACAAGGGCGACAATTTGCGAAGCAGCCTTCCGCATACCGCATTGCTGGGAGCCGTATTCGTACTGGCCTGCGACATTCTCGGCCGCATCATCATCTATCCGTACGAAATCTCGATCGGACTGATGGTCGGCGTGATCGGCAGCGGCATCTTCCTCTACCTGCTGTTAAGGAGGAAGAGCTATGCGTGACTCTTGGAAGCTGATTGCGCTGGGAGCTTTGGCGCTGGCGCTGATCGCCGTGTTCATGACGATCGACGGCAGCGGCAACTGGGATTACATACTGCCTCGTCGGTCCAAGAAGATTCTGGCGATTCTGTTGACCGGAACGGCGATCTCGGTCTCGACCGTCGTTTTTCAGACGCTGACGAACAACAAAATATTAACGCCGACGCTGATCGGTCTCGACTCCATGTACGTGCTGCTGCAGACGGCGATCGTGTTCCTGTTCGGCTCAGCAACGCTTACGTCGATGGCGAAAAACGTGCAGTTCGTGCTGGCGGTAGGCTTGATGGTCCTGTTCGCAGGAATACTCTACAAATTTCTCTTTAACCGGGAAGGGAATCATCTCTACTTCCTGCTGCTCGTCGGCATTATTTGCGGAACGTTCTTCTCGAGCATCTCCAGCTTTATGCAGATGCTGCTCGACCCGAACGACTTCCTGATCGTCCAGGATAAAATGTTCGCCAGCTTCAACAACATGAATACCGATGTGCTGATCCTATCGATCGTTCTCGTGCTGCTTGTGCTGTTGTATTTCTACAGAGACTTCAAGTATTTGGACGTCATGGCTCTGGGCAAGGAGCATGCGGTTAATCTCGGCGTGCCTCACGGGCGCATTACGAAGCGTCTGCTTATCGCGGTAGCGCTGCTCGTAGCGGTCTCAACGGCGCTAGTCGGTCCGGTTACCTTCCTCGGACTGCTCGTCTCGAACGTCGCGTATCGGCTGCTGAGCACTTTCCGCCATAAAGTGGTGATCGCGGGCACCGTATTGATCAGCATCGTCGCATTAGTGGGCGGCCAACTGATCGTCGAGAGGGTGTTCACCTTCTCTACGACGCTTAGCGTCATTCTGAACTTCATCGGCGGAATCTACTTCCTATACTTGTTGTTGAAGGAGAGCAAGTCATCGTGATTGAAGCAAGAGGCATTACGAAACGTTACGGAGACAAACACGGCATACACGGCGTTACGACAGCGATTGCCAAAGGCAAAATTACGTCCTTCATCGGGCCGAATGGCGCGGGTAAAAGTACGCTGCTCTCCGTCATCAGCCGGTTGTTTGCGCCCGACGCGGGGCAGGTGCTGATCGACGGGCTGGACGTCGGCAAGACGGACAGCGCGGAGCTTGCCAAAAAAATATCGATCCTGAAGCAGGCGAATTCGATCAACGTCAGGCTGACCGTGCTCGATCTGGTGCAATTCGGACGTTTTCCTTATAGCAAAGGCAGGCTGAATGCCGACGATCGCAAGCATGTCGAAGCCTCGATTCGCTACATGGAGCTCGAAGCGCTCCAGAACAAGTACTTGGATCAGCTCAGCGGAGGCCAGAAGCAGCGAGCGTTCATCGCGATGGTCCTTGCGCAGGATACCGAGTATATTTTGCTCGACGAGCCGCTTAACAATCTGGATATGAAGCATTCGGTCCAGATTATGAAGGTGCTGCGCCGCTTGACGGACGAGCTCGGCAAGACGATCGTGCTCGTGCTTCACGACATCAATTTCGCCTCGGCTTATTCCGACTTTATCGTCGCGATGAGGGAAGGGGAAATCGTGCGGGAGGGACCGACGGACGAAATGATCGATACGGCGGTGCTGCGGGACATATACGATATGCACATTCCGATCCACGTCGTGGACGGGAAAAAAGTATGCGTCTATTTCTCTTGAGTTATGTTGATTCGCGTGAGCGAAGTCAAATGACTATATAAAAAAATAACTAGGAGTGGTCTACTGTGAAAAAGGCATTATCCCTCATTCTGATGTCCGTAATGGCGATCGCGATTCTCGCTGCCTGCGGCTCCAAAAACAATAACGAAGGCGCCGCAAGTCCTTCGGCCAGCCCGTCCGCATCGCCAAGCGCGTCCGCGGCTCCGTCGGAATCCGTCAGCCCATCCGAGTCCGTTGCCCCAGCCGAAGTCACGATTACGCACGCTCTCGGCACGGCTACCGTCAAGACGAATCCGGAGAAGGTCGTCGTGTTCGACTTCGGTACGCTCGACACGCTTAGCAAGTTGGGCGTCGAAGTGCTGGCGCTGCCTAAAGCGTCGATCCCGGGCAATCTGTCCCAATACGGCGATGCCAAATACGAAGACGCAGGCACGCTGTTCGAGCCGGACTACGAGAAGCTGAACAAGCTTAAGCCCGACGTTATTTTCATTAGCGGCAGAACGGCTCCGGCGTACGAAGAGCTGAACAAAATCGCGCCGACGATCCAAATGTCGATCGATTATAGCAAGTATACGGAATCTTTCTCTAACAACGCCAAGATTATCGGACAAATTTTCGGCAAAGATGCGGAAGTGAACGCCGCTCTTGAAGAGTACAATGCGGCTGTTGCCGAATTGAACGGCAAAGCGTCCGGCGCAGGTAAAGCGCTGATCGTTCTGACGACAGGCGGCAAAATCAGCGCTTACGGACCAGGCTCGCGCTTCGGCAGCATCCATGACGTATACGGCTTTGCCGCCGTAGACGAGAACATCAAAATCGATAATCACGGCAACAGCATTTCCAACGAGTACATTGCGGAGAAAAATCCGGACGTTCTGTTCGTCATCGATCGCGACGCGGTGGTCAGCGGCGAAGGCACAGTTCCGGCCAAAGAAGTCATCGAGAACGATCTCGTAAAGAAAACGAACGCCTACAAAAACGGCAAAATCGTGTATCTCAACGCCAACTTCTGGTACCTGTCCGGCGGCGGCTTGAACACCGAGCTGGAAATGGTTAAAGAAGCCGCTCAAGCGGTACAGTAACTTAAATCAGAGGAGGACTGTCCATGCTTATCCAGACGAGAACGATCGTCGTGCAGAAGGGCAATGTCGACAAGGTCGTCGAGAGATTCAGCCGGGAAGGCATTCTCGACGAGCGCGAAGGCCTGATCGATATTACAGTGATGACGAACAAGCGAAGCAAGGAAACGGAAGAGGTTGTCGTCATCATCCGCTGGGAATCCGAGGAAGCTTGGAAAAACTGGGAGAAGAGTCCTGAGCATATTCAGGGGCATCGCGACAGCAAAGGTCAAACCCCTCCTGACTATGTCGTCAGCACCACAGTCAACATGTACAATGTGAACAAAGTCAGAAAAGGAAAGTTTGGGCAGTAATCCCTGACGGAATGGCGGGGAAGGGCATGCATCTCCCGAGGGCATCATCTTTGGGGGAGGCGTGCCCTTTAAAATCGTTGACAACGGCTCCTTCTTTGTATACATTTGTATACATGAAGATACGTATACGATTGTATACAAAGGAGGAGCTAACATGAGAATGGGACATTTAGACGTGGAAGGACGCGGTCACGGACATGGGCACGGTCATGGCCGCAGGGGAGATCCTCAGGCTCAGCGCGGTTCGCGAGAGCATCATGGAGGTCGCGAAGGCGGCCGCGATCCGAGGGGCGCACAGACGTTCAGAAGAGGCCGCGTCCTTATGTTTCTGGAGCAATTGCAGGTGAAACGCGCGAGGCTTGCCAAGCAGCTTGTCCAGCCGGAATTCGAGGCGATTCGGCCAACGCTGTCCGGGGAGCTGAAGGCGCTGGACCAGATCATCGATGAGTACGTCCATCTGTTCGATCTTCAGGAGATCGGAGAGGAGCCGGGGCCGCAAGGACCGGTTGACGGAGGAGAGGGGAACGATTAACGATGCTTCGCAGGTTTTTCTCGTATTACCGCCCTTATAAAGGCTTATTCATTCTCGATTTCACTTGCGCGGTGATCGCGGGTCTGCTGGAGCTTGGCTTCCCGCTCGCGGTTAGCCAATTTATTGACGATCTGCTGCCAAGCGGCAACTGGAAGATGATCGTGCTGGCCAGCATCGGCCTGCTCGGGATTTACGTTCTTAACACCGTATTGAACTACGTCGTCACCTACTGGGGCCATATGCTGGGCATCAACATCGAGACCGACATGCGGCGGAAGATGTTCGATCATATTCAGAAGCTGTCGTTCCGGTTTTTCGACAATCATAAAACCGGCCATCTCGTCGGTCGGGTAACCAACGATTTGAACGACATCGGGGAAATCGCCCACCACGGTCCGGAAGACATTTTTATTGCCATCATGACGTTGGCAGGCTCGTTCACGCTGATGGCATACATCAATGTGGAGCTGGCGTTGATCACCTTTATCATCATTCCGATCATGGCTTGGCTGATCATCATTTTCGGGGGCCGCATGACGAATACCTATCAGCGGCTGTTCGGCAACGTCGGCAGCTTTAACGCCCGCATTGAAGAGAACGTGGGCGGCATTCGCGTCGTGCAATCGTTCGCCAACGAAGAGCACGAGAAGAAGCTGTTTGCGGTTGACAACCAGAACTTCCGCGAGACGAAGCTGCTTGCCTACAAGACGATGGCAAAGAGCTTCTCGGTTTCTTACATGCTGATGCGCTTGATTACGATATTCGTGATGGTGTGCGGGGCATGGTTTTACATCGACGGCAGAATCGAGCTTGGAGAATTCATGGCATTCTTGCTGCTGTCGAACATTTTCTTCCGTCCGATCGAGAAGATCAACGCCGTTATCGAGAGCTATCCGAAAGGGATAGCCGGGTTTAAGCGCTATGCGGAAGTGATCGACACCGAGCCGGACATTGTGGACGCCAAGGACGCCGTCGCGGTCGATACGCTGCGCGGAGACATCCGCTTCGAGAACGTGTCGTTCGGCTACGAGGAAGGCCGCGACGTACTTAAGGGAGTGGATCTGTCGATCAGGGCGGGAGAGACGATTGCTTTTGTCGGGCCTTCCGGCGCAGGAAAGACGACGATTTGCAGCCTGCTGCCGAGATTTTACGAGGTTTCCGGCGGGCGCATTACGGTCGATGGCATGGACATTCGCAACCTAACGTTGAAATCGTTGCGCCGCAATATCGGGATCGTACAGCAAGACGTTTTCTTGTTTTCCGGATCGATCCGCGAGAATATCGCCTACGGCGACTTGAAGGCGACCGACGAGCAGATTTGGGAGGCCGCCAGAAGGGCCTCGCTCGAGGATATGATCAAGCAGCTTCCCGAAGGCATGAAAACGATCATCGGAGAGCGCGGCGTTAAGCTTTCGGGCGGTCAGAAGCAGAGAATGGCGATCGCCCGCATGTTCCTGAAGAACCCGCCTATTCTCATCCTGGATGAGGCCACATCGGCGCTCGACACCGAGACCGAGGCGGCAATCCAGCAATCGCTGTCCGAGCTGGCAGTCGGCCGGACGACGCTGGTCATCGCCCACAGACTGGCGACGATCAAGAACGCGGACCGGATCATCGTTGTCGACGAGAACGGCATTGCGGAGCAGGGCAGCCATCAAGAGCTGCTCGCGTCCGGCGGTATTTACAGCCGGCTGCATCAAGCTCAATATCAGCTTGCGTAATAAACGAAAGAGCTGTCTCTAAGGAACTGCGAGTTGCTCTGAAAGATAATCGATGAACAAGGTGCAAGGTGTATATATCTCTCTCCAATGCTGTACGCTCCTGAAATCCGAATGGGTAAACCCGTTACCATGTGATTTCAGGAGCGTATGAGGCAGTCTACGGGCTACGCTTGACCCGCGAAATTTCCAGATAATTCCTATAAGTTATTCGTATAATTATCGAAGACGCTTTAGTGGCGTACAATCCCCGATCATGGTTGATTTATACGATTTTCCCTACAAACGTTCGTCGTTTGAGTCTGAGCTGAGTTGCTTTGTGCGGTTTTTCCAACAAACGTCCGCCGTTTAAGCCTGGTTCGAGCTGCGTTGTACGAATTTCCGACTAACTTCCCTGCGTAAGCTCATGTGTGCAAATAGATTCGTCGTTAAAGTTTAATATCCAATAAATTAGAAACGTTGTGGGTCATGATTAGGTCTACGGGAGATGTATACACCTTACTTTATAAATCGATCATCTTAGGCAATGGATATATCGCCCCGAAGGAAGCGTTCCTTCGGGACGGTTACGAGACGACGACGGCCAACTGGTCCAAATTCGTGCCGGAAGCGTTGGATCTCATCGTTGCGGCTTCGCTCGATACGTTAAAGTCGGTTTTCGAATAAAGCAAGGTTCAATCAAAAAGGGAGTTGCCGCATAGCAAAAGAGTCGTACAAAAGAATGTTCAATAGAGACAGTGGCTGTGCATGTCTCTCCTAAGGCTGCAATACGATCCGAAATCCGGACGGGAAAACCCGAGATGATTTCCGAACCGTATGAGGCAATCTTCAGGAGAGGCCTGCACTCTTTTTTTTCTTGATCGTTCATTTTGTATGATCCTGCTTAGGGGCAACCCCTTTTTCGCATGCTCTAAAAAGCGATTGACCCTTCATTATTATATATAATATAATAAATTTAATGAATTATTTTATTGAAGATGATAAAAAGAAGTCTTTTGGAGGCGTGCGATGAAAGCGTTAGTATGGAATGCGGCGGAACAAATGGACTGGGAAGAAAGGGATCGCCCTGCCCCTCAGGGCAACGAGGCTCTTATCCGAATCGAAGCGGTCGGCATATGCGGATCTGAAATCGAAGGTTATTTAGGCCATAACAGCCTGCGCAAGCCGCCGTTGATCATGGGTCATGAATTTTGCGGAATCGTGGAAGAGGTTGGGGACGTAAAGAACGAATCGTGGGTGAACAAAAAAATCGTGGTAAACCCGCTGCTCTTCTGCGGACAGTGCGATCGTTGCAAAAAGGGCTTGACCCAATTATGCGAGCAAAGAAAGATTATCGGCATCCATCAACCGGGCGCTTTCGCGGATTGGGCCGTCGCGCCTTTAGAAGCGCTCGTTGAGGTTCCCGATGGGCTGAATTCCGTCAGAGCCGCGCTTGCAGAGCCGCTTGCGTGTTCGCTTCGCGCGACGCGGCGAGCGATGGAGCGTCATCCTTTCGCCAACGTTGTCGTTTTCGGTGCCGGCGGAATAGGACTGCTCTGCGCGATGACGGCTAAGTTGCTCGGCGCCGCGAAGGTTATGATCGTCGATACAAACCCGGAAAGACTAAAAATGTGCAAGAGCATTGGCTTGACGCATACGGCGCATGCACGCGAGGATCGGTTGGAGGAGCGGACGAGAGAGACTTTTGGGTCCAAAGGGGTCGACGCAGTCATTGACGCAGCGGGCTTTCAGCCTACGAGAGAGGCTGCCGTGAAGCTGCTGAATGCGGGCGGAACGTTGATGAATATCGGGCTTGGAATCGATGAAACGTTGTTGCCGATCAATTATACGATTCGTCAGGAAATCGAAATATTAGGGTCCTTCTGCTACTCGCGTCAGGATTTTCAGGATGCGGTCGATTTATTGATCGCCGGCAAAATAACGGAGACGGGATGGACGGAGATTCGTCCGCTTGCGGAAGGGTTCCAAGCTTTTGCCCATTTAGTTGCCGGGGAGGTCACGAGCGGTAAAATCGTATTAAAGCCTTGAATCGTTTTCACAAGCTAAGTCTAACTCTATCGCCTTATCGATAGGATTAGACTTTATTTAGTAAGAATTTCGGGATTCGCAGCTTTTCCAGAGACTAGCCGTCGACTTCATCGCTTTTCCCTATTTTCGAGCAAAGGATTCGATGCTGTGAAACGGACAAAGACGGTGTTGATCATTAAAGAAGATGAGTTGCGGAGCTCTTTGGTAGAACCCTATTTACGCAAGGATGGCTGGCGTACCCTAGTCGTGGGCGAGGGGCAATCGTTTATGCGCGTGTTAGGAGACGACCCGCCAAACCTTGCCATTCTCGAGCTGGGAACGCAATCCGTATGTGCAGAGTATTTGTGTCGAAAAATAAGAGAGCGCTCTCATGTTCCAATTATTGTCGTAGTTCCGCTGAAATCGGACTGGAATCCAATCGATGCGTTGTATCATGGGGCGGACGATTATGTCGTATCTCCAATTGATCCTGAAGAGTTTGTTGCAAAGGCGCATGTGGTTTTTAGGCGATCTTGGGTATATACCAATCAAGTGTCGCATTCAGTCAGTTACGGTCGTGGAAGATTGGTTATCGATTATCGCAATCAGGATGTACAATTCGATGGGCGGCAGGTGATGCTCACCAATACGGAGTATACTCTCCTAAAGACGATATGCGAGAGTACCCACCGAACATTGACTCGATCTGAGTTAATGCGCAACATTCTCGGTTACAGGATTGAAGTCGATACACGGTCGATAGACGTTCATATTAAGAACATTCGCCGAAAGTTGGAAACCAATCCGCGAGAACCGGAAATTGTGCTGACCGTGAGAGGAAGCGGCTATAAAATGGGTCTCTCGAAAGACCGGGTAGGCGAAAGCGCCGTTCATTAGGAGCGATCGCAGTAATCGTTTGGAAGGAGTTAGAAACTATTGATCGAATAAACTTAAGAAGATAATTAGATAATAAGCTGGTACATATAAGGAGATAAAACTATGGCAAAAAACAAACTGCTAAGAATGGACAATGTTGGCATCGTTGTAGAATCCCTTGATGACGCAATCTCTTTCTTCGAGGAGATTGGCTTAAAGCTCGAAGGGCGAGCTACTGTCGAAGGGGAATGGGCCGGTCGCGTAACCGGGCTCGGTTCACAGTGTGTTGAGATTGCTATGATGGTGACCCCCGATGGCCACAGCCGACTTGAACTTTCGCGATTTATCACTCCGCCCACGGTATCGGATCACCGAACTGCTCCTGTAAATGCCCTCGGTTATTTACGCGTCATGTTCGCCGTTGAAGACATTGACGAAATGGTATCCAGACTTCTAAAGCATGGCGCTCAGCTCGTTGGCGAGGTGGTTCAGTACGAGAACTCGTATCGGCTCTGCTATATTCGTGGAAAAGAAGGAATTCTCATCGGTTTGGCGGAACAGCTCGGAACAACGTAAAAACAAGGGATGTCCCCAGTCATCGTTAATGACTTCGGGGACATCCCTTTTTATTTTTATTCGGCCAGGAAACTGATTCCGTTCAGCGATAAATAATCGTTGCCGCCTCTCATGAACAGCACTTGACCAGTAGCGAGTACTTGAACCTCGCCTATGATCGCAACGCCGTTTTCGATCGTGCTGACCGTGAATTTTTTGGCTTTTGCGGGGCGGAAGCCTTCAGGCAGTGTAAGGATAGCGGTTCCCGCCGTTAAGCTGCCGTCCTTAATCAAGCCGTCCAAGCTGACTTTGCCGTTCATGTCGCGGCTGAAGGAAGCTTTACCGAATGCCGATGGATCATAATCGACCCAGCCATTCGTGAGCGCCGCCGACTTCTCGACGCCTAGCGTTATGATGCCGCTGTCGTCGATCGCATTCGCGCGGGGAACGATGCCGGTATTGCTTAAGAAGGAATTGTCATAACCGATTTCCGTGAGCGTAGCCTCCGATTCTACTTTGATTACTCCTAAAGTACCGGTAGCCAAAGTATTGCCGCTGATTTTCGTATATGCGGCATTGCCGATTTTGATGGCATGATCTACATGTCCCGCATATCCCCAACCGTTAACGTTGTTGCCAACGATTTGGCTGAACACGACGGGGTTGATCTCGCCGTCCAAAGAAATCGCGGCTTGGTGCGCGCTCGTGTGCGGAACGTTTTGTTCGATCTGGTTGTACAGAATTTTGACCTGATTGCCTTCGGTGACTCTGATCGCCCCGCCGGCAGACGTAATATTGTTAAAAGCGATGACGACTTTCGCGGCTCCGACAACCTGACTCAACTCTACGCCGATATTGTCTCCGGTAATCGTATTGCCGAGGATGTTAATGGAATCGCCGGCGTTAAGCAGCGATAACCCTCCGTAGAAGACGTTATTCTCGAAGGAGGAAGTAAATAAGCTGGGGTCTCCCTTGGGATTCGTCAGCTTCACACTGTTGCCGCCCAATTGCCAGAAGTAGCAATTCTGTACAAGCAGCTTTGCCAAAAATTGCGGATAAGTGGAAATGTCGATGTTCAGCGCGTGTCTGGCCGGCTTGCTGCCTTCCTGCGGAATAATGTTGATGGAGTCGATGCCGAACTGCCAACCGATGCTAAGCTCGGGCGAAATTCGGATGACGTCCGTCGTATTCGGAACGTTGGAAGCAACGACTAGGCGGCTGAGGAAACCGTCTCCTAAAATATGAATGGGACGCTTAATTAGAAGAAGCTCGGTTCCGCTGCCTCGCAGAAGGTAGTTGCCGCCGGGGAGGTATACGGTTCCGCCTTTTTCTTCCGCAGCCGTAATTGCAGCTTGAACCGCAGCTCTGTCGTTGATCGTTCCGTCTCCTTTCGCCCCGTAATCCTTAACATTGAAGAAGGTTCTTGCCGCATTTTCCTTCTTCTTTTGGCTGTCACCGTTTCCATTGCTTGCGCTGGCAGAGACTGCGAACAAAGAGACGGCAAGACAAACGGCAAGTACGGTAAAACTCCATCTTTTCAAAACTTTCACAACGCCACTTCCTCTCATTCCTAATAGTGTGAATGCATCAACAACGATAGCACAGCTATTATGAAGGGAATGTAAAGATAGGACGGCCAACGTCGACCGAATTCAAATTGACAGATGAGTAGAGACGAGAAGTTGTGATATAATATATAATGTAAAATTTATATTATATTCAGAGAGCAGGGCGCGAGAATGAATAACATAACCAAACAATCCTTTATGGAAAAGAAAAGCATGAGTCAGGATTTAGTTACGCTGATTAAGCAACAGATCCTTAACGGCGAACTTAATCCGGGAGACAGAATCGTAGAGACCAAGGTGGCCAAGGAGCTCGGGATTAGCCAAACGCCGGTGCGCGAAGCCGTGCGGATGCTGTCCGGAGAAGGGATCATCAACATTGTTCCGAACAGAGGGCCGATCGTGAAAGAGATTGAAGAGAGAGATATTTTTGAAATCTACTCGCTTCGCGCCTCATTGGAAGGCTTGGCGATGAGGCTGACGACTTTGCACGCCTCCAAGGAACAGATTCAACTTCTGGTTGATCTGTATGCGGAGATGGAATCAAAGCTGCACAATCCCGAAGTAGATTCCTTATTGAAAGAGTCGCTGTATCTGCACCATAGCATTATCCAGTTTTCCCGCCACTCCAGATTGATGCAGATTTACGACTCCATTTCGTTCCAGATCGAGCTTGTCAATAGAATCATCGGGATGAAATCGACGAAACAGAAGGAATTCGACGAGCACAAAGAACTGATCGACGCGCTTCGGAAGGGGAATCCGGACGAATCGGAGAGGGTCATGAGAAGGCATATTCACCGTTCCTTCAAGGAATGCATTAAAGCTTTGCAGGATAACGGTTCAGCAGACCGTACCGAC
The DNA here is from genome assembly GCF_017671885.1 of Cohnella sp. LGH. Lineage (NCBI taxonomy): Bacteria > Bacillati > Bacillota > Bacilli > Caryophanales > Paenibacillaceae > Cohnella > Cohnella sp. LGH. The sequence continues at coordinate 3,581,839 of NZ_CP072117.1, read as the reverse complement.
ATATCGAAGCTGTGGCCGGAAGAGAACGAATAAGCCGGGTTCAATGGATAAGCTAAATGGGGGAAATGCGACTTGCATGAACGATGGAGACGGATTCATACAGAAGCATGGGTAGCAAGAGACACCAGAACGTAGCGGTAGCGCCTTAAGGCATACCGCTGCGGACCTTCCATTCGAATAATAGGGGATCAACTCATACATAATCAAATATAAAATACATTTTACATTAAATTGCTTTTAGGCAGACAAAGAGTCGAAATAACCGTTTGACAAATACATTAAATATTATATATAATTTATTATATTTCAAATTTAATAGACAGGGGATGGGTCTGTATTTCGGGAAACTGTTAACAAAATGAAGATGGATTGAAGGGGCTTATCCAAGAAAGAAAATCAAAGGCGTTTACTATGAGGAGGATGAAGCATGAAACGGAGTATTTTGACAGCGCTTTTATTGGGTCTTATCGGATCTGTCTTGCTAGCGGCTTGCAGTAACAACAACTCTCCGTCCAATGAAACGGGCAAAGCGTCTCCTACAGGCACGAATCAGGCTAGCGAAACGGCAAGCAGCAGCGCAAGCGAAACCGCCCCGTCAGGCTTGCCGGCCAAGTTCGACCCTCCGGTCGAAATGAGCTATGTCAGCTATCAGTTCGCAACGTTGAAATACGATAAGGGCGACGACGTTAACAATAACGTCTGGACGCGAATGTTGAAGGATGAATACGGTATCATTGCCAACAATCTCTGGGAAGTTCCGTACGCGCAATATCTGCAAAAAACGGATTTGATGATCGCCTCCGGCGATATCCCGGATTTCTTCGTCGCCAGCCCTACGCAGCTCAGACAGTTGTACGACGCCGATATGATCGAGGATTTGACCGACATATACGCCAACTATGCGCCCGAATTGGTTCGCAAAGTACAGGATGCCGCAGGCGATTACCCAAGAAAAGCCGCCACGATCGACGGGAAATTGATGGGAATTCCGTTTACCGGAGTTCTTCGTGAAAGCGTTAACGGCTTATGGGTACGCATGGACTGGGTGAAGAAGCTTGGACTGCCCGAGCCCAAGACGTTCGAAGACTTCATGACGCTCGCCGACGCCTTCGCCAACCAAGATCCCGACGGGAACAACAAGAAGGACACCATCGGACTGGGACTGGATAAGGATCTGGCGATGACGGCTCCATTCATGAATACGATGCATGCTTATAAATCGATCTGGACGAAAGACGCGGACGGGAAATTGGTTTACAGCAGCACGCTGCCGGCTATGAAAGAGGCTCTGATGAAGCTGAACGAGATGTACGAGAAGGGAATTCTGGATAGAGAATTCGTGGTTAAAGATCCGACGAAGCTGTTCGAGGATGTAACCGCTAACAAAGTCGGCATGTTCTACTCTGCCGGTACGGCCGGAGCGTATCCCCTGCAAGGAAGCAAAGACAATGACCCGAACGTGGAATGGAAGATGTTCCCGCTGCCGGCCTATGACGATCAACCGGGCAAATTCCAGACGGAGCTTGATGTCTTCCACGGTTTCTGGGTTGTGAAGAAAGGCGCGAAGAACCCGGAAGCGTTGCTGAGAATCCTGGAGCAATGGCTGGCGAAATTCTATTTCAATAACAGCGACGAGGCTCACAAGCAGTTCGTAAGCGGAGCGGACAACGATACGATTTGGATGGAGTCTCCGGCCAAAATGTATATGCCGACCAGGAACCGCGACTTCTATCTGCTTGTCAACGAGGTGTTAGCGGGCAAGACCGATCAGTCGACGGTACCTCCCGGGGTGAGAGATATTCTGGGCATGATCGAAAAATACAAAGCGGGCGACAATCAGTTCTGGGGCCAGAATTTGATTTACGGCGAAGGCGGCTCCATGGGCGTAGCGGACTACTATATCAACAACAATCTTTACGTTCAGAACGAATTCATCACGGCTCCGCTTCAAATCATGGTCGATCGAGGCACCAATCTAACCAAACTGGAACTGGATGCTTTCACGAAGATCATTACCGGCAACCAACCGATCGACTCCTTCGATAAGTTCGTGACCGATTGGAAGAAGCAGGGCGGAGACGAGATTACGGAAGCGATCAACGAATGGTATACGGCTAATCAATAGAATGATGAAATGCCAGAGGAGATCGTCTTTCTCTTCTGGCATTTCATAAGGGACGGGAAACGGGGGATCGCCTTGTTCAGAAAATCGTGGAAACTTGAACTGCCGCTTCACCTCTTGCTGCTGCCGGCGACCGCAATCGTGTTCATCTATAATTACATCCCGATGGCCGGCATTGTCATGGCTTTCGAGCGCTATATTCCGACCAAAGGAATACTGGGTTCCAAGTGGGTGGGCTTCGACAACTTTAGCTACGTATTTTCTCTGCCGGATACGTACACCGTGTTATGGAACACCCTGTTTATTGCTTGCATGAAGATTGTCGTCGGTCAGGCTACGCCGATCGCGATTGCTCTTTTGCTTAACGAGATGCGCTCGGCCTTCATTAAACGAGGCGTTCAGACGCTGATTTATTTGCCTCATTTTCTTTCCTGGACAATATTAGGCGGCATTATGATCGATATTTTATCGCCTTCATCGGGAATCGTGAATCAAGCGTTGACCGCCCTGGGCGGGAAGCCGATCTTTTTCCTTGGCGACAACGCCTGGTTTCCGTTTACGATTGTCGTCTCCAACGAATGGAAGGAATTCGGCTTTAGTACCATCGTCTACTTAGCGGCTCTGACGGGCATTTCACCAGCCCTCTATGAAGCGGCCGTCGTGGACGGCGCCGGGAGATGGCGGCAAACCTGGCATATTACGCTTCCAGGGATGAGGCCGGTCATTATTCTGCTGGTTACGTTAAGTCTTGGGCAAGTGTTGAATGCCGGCTTCGAGCAAATTTTCGTCTTATATAGTCCGCAAGTATACGAAAGCGGAGATATTATCGACACGATGGTCTATAGAATGGGGATGTTGAGCGCTCAGTACGGTCCAGCCACCGCCGTCGGATTGATGAAGTCGGTCGTATCGCTGGTCTTAATCTCCATTGCGTATTTCTTAGCTTACAGGCTGGCCAATTATCGAATATTCTAGCCGGAAGGGGGCGAGCTCTTGGTAAAGGCATCATTCGGCCGCAAGCTGTTTCTTGGCTTCGACTATTCGTTCATGATTGTGCTGGCGCTGCTATGCATGTTCCCATTGATTCATGTGTTAGCCGTATCGTTCAGCTCCAATTCGGCGGCATCGGCAGGACTGGTATCGCTGTGGCCGGTCGGTTTCAATCTCAAATCCTATGAATTCGTCTTGCAAAAAGAGGAGTTTCTACGATCGGTTGGCGTTTCCGTTCAGAGGGTTGTGCTAGGAAGTCTCATTCAAATGCTGCTAATCGTCATTACGGCCTATCCGTTGTCCATGGAAGTTACTAGATTTCGTTTGCGGACAGCGTATGCCTGGTATTTTCTAATTACAATTCTGTTCGGCGGCGGATTAATCCCAACCTATATGGTCATTAAAGATATGGGAATGCTGGACACGATTTGGGCGCTCCTAATTCCGTCCGCGGTTCCGGTGTTCAGCGTCGTATTATTGCTTAACTTCTATAGAGGACTTCCGAAGGAACTCGAGGAAGCTGCATTTATCGACGGCGCCAATCATCTGCGCACCTTGTTCAGCATCATCCTGCCGTTATCTCTGCCTGCGATCGCAACGCTGCTTTTGTTCTCCATGGTGGGCCATTGGAACGCTTGGTTCGACGGACTGCTCTATATGAACCGCCCGGAAAATTATCCGCTGCAAAGCTACTTGCAGACGCTTATTATCAATAACGACTTCAAGGCGACGACGGCGGAGGAGCTCCAAATGCTGAAATCGATCTCGAACCGTTCCGTCAAGGCCGCTCAAATATTTCTTGGCGGGCTTCCTATTCTGCTCGTCTATCCATTCTTGCAGAAGTATTTCATGAAAGGCATCGTCCTTGGCAGCGTGAAGGAATGACAAGGCGCGTAAGCTTGCGGCGTACCATCTATTGGGAGGTTGATAGAGTGAAAGAGCTTGAAACAAAAATCGGCATCATTAATCCGCTTGAGAACGGCGGCGATTGCTTCGAGCCGGTCGTTCGGTACGGCTTGAAGGTTTGTCAACTGGTAAGCTGGGACGTGAGTCAAGCTACGGACGATGTTGCGGACACCGTTGCAGCCGCTGCCGCGAAAGCCGGCGTGCGCATTGCCGCATTCTGGGCGGGCGTGCCGGGACCGCAAGTATGGAATTTTGTTGAGGGACCGCTGACTTTGGGCATTGTGCCTGAAGCCTTCAGAGCGGAACGGGTCGCCGCGCTTAAGAGATGGGCCGATTTTGCCGCCCGGATCGGGACTCCTGCCATCATTACGCACTGCGGCTTCATACCGGAAAATATGACGGACCCTGAATATTCGCCGGTCGTCGACGCCATTCGCGAAGTCGCTCAATATTGCGCGGATCGCGGGCTGGAATTTTGGCTCGAGACGGGGCAAGAGACGCCGGTTGTCTTATTAAGAACGATTGAACGCGTCGGAACGGGGAATATTGGTCTTAACTTTGACCCGGCTAACTTGATTATGTACGGCAAGGGAAACCCGATCGATGCGCTGGATACGGTGGGAGACTACGTACGCAACATCCACGTGAAGGACGGGATGTATCCGATAAGCGGCGACAGTCTCGGCGAGGAGGTTCGTCCGGGGCTTGGCAGAGTACAGTTTCCAGAGCTCGTACGTAAGCTGCTTGATCGGGGATTTACGGGCGATTGGATCATTGAACGGGAAATTCACGGGGAGCAGCAGGAGAAGGACATTCGTCAAACGATTGCCGATCTGAACCGCTGGGCTGCTGCGGAAGATTCGGAACAATGACTAAAGGGGACGAGGAAATGTTGAAGGTAGGACTCATCGGCATAGGCTTTATCGGGAGAGCTCATCTGGATCAATATTTGCGTCTTGAGCAGGAAAATTATCCGATTCGCGTAACGGCCATTTGCGACACGGATCCGAAGAAGTTCGAAGGGGAGTTTACGGAGGGGAACATCGGGGTAGGCAACGCCGACTACGACTTTAGCAAATACAACTTATATACGGATCTGAACGACATGCTGGCATCGGAAGCTTTTGATTATATCGATATCGCGCTTCCTACGTTTTTGCATGACTCGGTAGCGATCCAGGTGCTGGAGAAGGGGTTTAACGTACTTTGCGAGAAACCGATGGCGCTGGATTCGAAACGATGCGAGGAAATGCTCGCGGCTTCCAGGAAAAGCGGCAAATATTTGATGATCGGGCAATGTCTTCGTTTCTGGCCGGCCTATGAATACTTAAAAGAATGCGTGGACCGAAATACATGGGGAGCGGTCAGGTCCGCCCGTTTCTACAGGGCCAGCAGCGCTCCGATCTGGTCGAATCAAAACTGGCTGCTCGACGAAACGCGAAGCGGAGGCGCGCTAGTGGATTTCCACGTCCATGATGCCGACATGATCCGGTGGTTGTTCGGAAACCCCGAAGCCGTCACCGCCATTGGACGCAATGTGTTCCCAGGCAGCGGCTACGATATCCTGTCCGCGCAATATCGTTACCCGGACCGCAAAGTCGTATCCGCCGAAGCCGACTGGTCGCTGCCGCCAAGCCTTGGCTTCGAGATGTCCTTCCGCGTCGGTTTCGACGAAGCGGCGGTCGTATTTGCGGGCGGCACGGTAACCGTGTATCCGAAGGACGGTCCGTCCTTAACGCCGGAATTGTCTCCCGATACGGGCTTTTATAGAGAAATCGTCTACTTGGCCGATTGCTTAAGGAACGGAGTTAAGCCGTCTGTCTCGCTCGGCCACGACGTCGCGGAGTCGATTCGTCTGGTGGAAGCCGAGAAAAGCTCCGCCGATGCCGGAGGCAGATGGATCGAATTCAAATAAGCCAAGATATACGAGGAGTGAGAGACTGTGGAAGCCTTACTGACAAAGAAATTATTTATTGGCATAGAAGATTGCGCATGGTTTTATAGCGGTGCGGAAACGCCGGCACTTAGAGGGAGCTTGGAAGCGATTACCGACTATATGAACCGTCGCAGCGTAGGCCCTGGAGGTCGCGCAAACAATGCGGCTATCGAGGCGTCGTGCAAATCGAACATTGCGCTTCTGCTCGGGGGAAAGGCTGAAAATATCGGATTATTATCGAACTCTTCGGAGATCATCTCGATGATCGCAGGCTCGATTTCCTTTCTCCCCGGCGACAACGTCGTCGTCAACCGCTTGGAATTTCCGGCAGGCGTCCTGCCCTGGCTTGTCCTGCGGGATAAAGGCGTGGAAGTAAGGTTCGTGGAGCATACGAATTGGCAGGTTACGCCGGAAGATATTATGGAGAAGGTCGATCATCGGACCCGACTCGTCATCGCAAGCCATGTCAGTTATTTATCTGGAGCCAGGCTCGATTATCGGGAATTATACAAGCAATTAAAACAGACGGATACGCTGCTCCTGCTCGACGCTACGCAATCGCTGGGCGCGGTCCCCGTCGATATGAACGAAACCGATTTTCTGGTGTGCAGCTCCTATAAATGGTTGCTCGGCATTCACGGTCTAGGCATTCTAGGCGTCAACCCGGCCAGAGTGGCTGATTTCATGCCGCGCTCGGTGGGATGGCGGAGCGTAATCGATATGTTCAGCCCGATTCGTCATAGCAGCTACGAATTCCATCACGACGCCAAGCGATTCGAGACGGGATATCCCAGCTACCCGACGATCTATGCGCTCAATTACTCAACCCGGTTGCTGTTGGATACCGGCATCGCCAGAATCGAAAACCATATTTTGCAGCTAGGCGACGAATTAATCGGAAAGCTGGACGCGCAGGGCTTCACGATTATTACGCCACGCGAACGGCAGCGACGGGCGGGTAACGTTTGCGTCGCTTCCGACCGGGGGGAAGAGGTATCCGAATATCTCCAAAAGCTAGGAATCTATCTGTGGGGAGGCGACGGCCGATTCCGCGCTTCCATTCATTCTTTTAACGATAGTGCCGACGTTGACCGTCTGATGAATGGCTTGTCTGAGGCTTGATACCTACTTCATGTCAAAGGGGCTATGAACATGAACAAAGTCAAAAAAGCGTCTCTCCTTGCAACGATTTGTCTAGTCTTGTCTATTATGATCGGCATCCATAAAACCTCGGCATCCGGCACGGACTTCGTCATCCAAGAGGATCAATTTCAATATTACAATGACGGCATAACCGTGACCGATACAACCGCGCGCAATGGCTTTGCCGGTAAAATGTCGAATACGAGCGAGGATTGGAACATTTCTCATATTCGTTCGGATTTCAGCGACCTGCAGCCGGGAAGATCTTACGATGTCTTTATGCGCATCAAGGTTGATCACATTGCGGCAAATCCAACGGGCAACGCATTAGCGTTCGGGGTCTGGGACAACACGTACGGGGATTATATCCTACCGCTAAAAACCGTGCCTTCCAGCCAAACGCAGGATATGACTTGGAAGGAATACCGGGTAGGAACGTTCGTGCCGAATTTAAGCGTGAACCAGCTTGTATTTTTCGTGGCGGGAACCGATAACGCGAGTCAAGTGTCGGAAATCTACGTCGATGAAATCATTCTGAGACCGCACGAATCTATCGTTATCGAAGACAGCAGCTTTATTCTGCATAACAGCTCGGTTCTCACTTCGAGCCCTCTCGCTTCCGATAACAGTGCGGCCGTTCTGTACAATGGACCGGGCAGCAACTGGAATATTCAAGCGCCTATCGACGGCACGAAGCTAAGGGCCGACGAGACCTATGATATCCATGCGATTGTGCAGATCGATCGAGCGGACTGGAATTCTTCAGCGGGCGATATTTTCGGAGTTGTCGTGTACGATTCGACGACGGGAACCTACCCTGTGCCGCCCAAAGTTTACAGTACGTCCAGCTTGGAGACGCAAGACAAGTTTAAGTTCTATATCGGAATCAAAATCAACGCCGCGCCTTTAGCGCTCGATCCGACTCATGTTTATCATGTCAGCTTTTATCAAGTAGACAACGCCGCCCAATTTCCTTCGATCAAAGTCGATCAGGTATCGATAGTCGAATCGCAAATCAACGACAATCCAGAACAACTAATTAAAGTGAAGCCGTATAAGATTTCGCCGGGCAATCAGGACGATCTTAACGATTCCGCCGGAATTACGTATTCGCTATCCGGGGCTCAAACGATAAGCGCCAAAATCGTCGATAGCAGCGGCAGTCCGGTTAAAACACTGGTTAACAACGTTAGTCAAAGCGGCACGGCGAAAATTTCGTGGGACGGAAAAAATAACGCTAACGCGATCGTACCAAACGGGATGTATACCGTAGTAATCAGCAATCCGAGCGGGCAGTTGTATAAGAAAAATATTCAGGTTATAACCGGTGTCGCCTTAAACGATCCGATTGCGCCGGCCCCTCTCGTAGCAAGAGGAACATGGTTTGAGGGAGGAGAAATTCCGTTCCAATCCACCACTAGAATCTCTTACTTAAATAATAGCTTCCAGGATCTGAAGGACGCGAATATGAACATGGTCAGCATCGCCAACTGGAACGGATCTACCGCGCTATATACGGACACTCTGGATCGGGCAGCCGCTTACGATATTCAGGTCATGGCTTTCCCGATGGCCTATGCCACGTTCAGCAATCCAACGCTGGAGAATGACGAAATTGCGTTATACAATCAGATCAACGCTAGAATCGCTCCGATTAAAGATCATCCGGCCCTGTATGCCTATGTTCTAAAGGACGAACCGATGAACCTGGATATCGATCATGCTCATTTTTTGAGAAACGCCAAAAGAATGACGGAATCGATCGATCCTTATCATCAAGCGTTAATAGATTACGTTACTCCGGAATATACGGAATTCCATTACGGGATTCAACAGACGCAGACGCTATTGACCGATCCTTACGGCGCGGCAATCGGTTACCCGATCGGGGATTTTACCCATTACATGAATCATCCCTATTATGCGAATATCGATTACAAACCTTATTTGGATTTCCTTCACATGCTGACCAAGAAGGATATTCAAAATCGCGCTCCATGGTGGACCGTCGTGCAAAATTACGGGCATGAACCCACAGGCTTAAGAGACCCGATCCCCGCCGAAACAAGGGCCATGACCTATCTCAACATCGGGCACGGCTCCAAAGGATTCCTTTACTTTATCTATCAGACGGAAAGCTTATGGGAAGGCATGGTGGATGAAAATTATAATAGAGGGCCTAAGTTCGGCACCGTTCAAACCTTGTTTAATGAAATAAAAGCTTTGGAACCGACGATTCTGTCCATGACCAAAATCGCGAACGTCGCGACAACGATCGGGGGCGGCAATACGACGAGCTCGGCTCATCCGAACGCGGACGTGACGACGCACGTGAATCTTGCCACAGGGGACAAATATTTGGTCGTCGTGAATCATAATTGCTTAAGCAGCGCCAATGTCACGATTAAGATCGATCGGGCGAAGCTCGGCATGGATATTACGGAAATCAGGGATTCGCTTACCAACGCCTCAATCAGCTATACGACCTATCCGGATCGCTATGAAATCAGCAGTCTGGCTTTTGCGGCGGGGGACGGGAAAATCCTCAAATTGACGAAGGATACGACCCAGTCTGTCTACGTCGGGCAGGATAGCGATTTGAACATGTTTGGAGGAGCTACAAAAAATAACGCGGACGTATCGGCTTCGGACGGAAAAACGGCGATTAAGCTTGTAGGAGCTGCGAACGGCTGGGACGTTCAATGGTCCTGGGATAAGAGCCTCCTTGTTCCCGGCGCGACTTACGATCTGTATGCGGTCGTGAAAATCAAATATGCCGACGATTTGTATTTCGATGCCAATGGGAAGCCCGCGTTTTCTATTCCTTCTGGAAATGCGTTCTCGTACGGAGTATACGATGCGACTACGAATTCGTATCCGTTCGGAACGACGACCGTGCAGGCTTCCGCCATGGAAAATATGTTATGGCATACGATCAAGATCGGATCGTTCGTTCCTTCTCAGACGAATAATCAATACGCCTATATCTGGCCTGCGGATAATCCGGCAAACGTGTACGCGGTTTACGTAGATAAGCTCTATTTCGTAAAACAGTAAGCAGCAGAGTCGTGGGAGTGAGGAAGATGGGGTTACTGGTTAGGGAAGGCGCGGCGCAAGAGGCGGAGCATCCCGCGGTCCGGATATTGGACGATTTGGTACGCATACAAAGCGTCAATCCGCATTACGGCGAGGACGCCCGGGGAGAGGGCGGCGTTGCCGATTACGTCGAAGCGCGCATGCGCCAAGCGGGGCTGCGGGTTACTCGGCAACCCGTAACCGATGGTCGCGACAATATTATCGCCGAATTGCGGGTTGGCAAGCCGGATTCCGCTTTGCTGTTCGAGGCGCATATGGATACCGTATCGATCGGAAGCATGGAGAACGCGCTTGTGCCGACTTACCGCGACGGAAGGCTATACGGTAGGGGAGCCTGCGACACAAAAGGCGCGTTGGCCGGCATGATTCATATGATGGAGCGGTGCGCTTCCCATCCGGAGCTTCTGAACGCCGATCTTGTCTTCTGCGCTTCGGTCGATGAAGAGTATGCCTTTCAGGGGCTAACGGCTTTTATGTCACTCCAGATCCCTCTAACGGGAGCAGTAGTCGGCGAGCCGACCGAGCTTGGCATCGTGGCGGAGCATAAAGGCTGCGCCCGGTTTTCCGTCCGGACAAGGGGCTTAGCCGCTCACAGCTCGGTTCCGTACAAAGGAGACAACGCAATCTATTCGATGATGGATGTCGTTCGCTACGTGAAAGATACGGTAGAACCGGGTTTGGCGCGAATTGGCAGCGAACTTTGCGGAAGCCCGACGATCGTCGTAAGTACAATTAACGGAGGCAGCCAGATCAATATCGTTCCGGAAGCTTGCGAGATCCGGATCGATCGGCGCATCGTTCCCGGCGAGACGCCCGAACAAGTTCTCGCCGGGTTCGAGCGGCAATTGCGGGAATCGCTCCCCGAAGCTAACCTTTCCGTCGAACCGCTGCTCCTGGATCCTGCGCTCAATACGCCGCATGACGCAGCCGTTGTCCAGGCGGCGCAACGCGTCGCCGGATCGCTCGGTTTGAATCCGTCGCTGCGCGGCGTGTCTTACGGCAGCAATGCAAGCAAGCTGCAGGCTTGGCAAGGGGTCCCGTCCATCGTGTACGGACCGGGTTCGATCGATCAGGCGCATTCCGCGGAAGAATGGGTTCCGGTCGCCGAGGTCGTTCAGGCGGCCGAGTTCTATTATCGCTTGGCTTGCAATTATCAGCTCGACTAAGAGGAGAGAGACCGATATGAAGAAGGAAATCATCCGTACCGATAAAGCGCCGAAGCCAGGCGGTTCTTATTCTCAGGCCGTAAAGCTGAGCGACATGGTATACGTGGCGGGAACGTGCCCGTTCGATCTTGTGACGGGAGAGGTGCTGTTCCCCGGAGATATTGTCCGGCAAACGCATGTCGTACTCGAATATATGGAACAAATTTTACAGGCTGCGGGCACCTCTCTTGAACATGTCGTCAAAGTCACTTCTTTTATTGACGAGCTGAACGATTTTGCGGCATACAACGAGGCGTACGCTGAATATTTTACCGTTGAGCCGCCCGCCAGAAGTACGGTTGAAATCGTCAAGTTTCCTCCCGGCATGCGCGTGGAAATCGAATGCATCGCCTACATCCCGTCATGATCAGAATCGATGATGGCATCTATATGGTCGGCAGCGGCAAGTACGGCTTTCAACTGAGCGATCCGATGGATTGCAACGTCTACCTGCTGGACGGCGGAGACGGGCAATTCGCTTTGATCGATGCCGGCGGAGGGATAGAGCCCGAGCGGATTGCGGCGAATATCGAACGCATCGGGATATCGCCGGGGCAAATCCGATATTTGCTGCTTACCCACGGGCATGGCGACCATGCGGCAGGGGCCGCTTATTTTCACCGGACCTACGGGCTGCAGGTCATGACCTCGCAGGAAATTTTGCCTTGGATCGAAACGGGGGACCGTGACAAGGTTAGCATTACCGCGGCGGTAAGAGCGGGCGTGTATCCCGCGGATTACGAGTTTCCGCCTTGTCCGGTAGCGAGAGGGCTGCGGGAAAACGACGAGATCGTTATCGGCAATCTCTCGCTGAAGATAATCGATACGCCGGGACACGCGCGCGGGCATATTTCCTTCCTGATCGAGAGGAAGGGGAGGAAGCTGTTGTTCGGCGGCGATTCGGTATTCGCCGGAGGAAAAGTTGTCATTCAGAACGTCTGGGATTGCGTCATATCCGAATATGCAGACACCGTGGACAAGCTCCACGGACTCCGTATCGACGGATTGTTTCCCGGACACGGACCTTTTCTGCTTACCGAGGCCTGGCAGCATATTGCCAAGGCGCAAGCTTGCTTCGAACGGCTGGACGTGCCTCCGAATTTATAGATAGGGAGTGGGAGATCGGAATGAATAGAGTGAGAGTGGGCATTCTCGGCTTGGGTCGATGGGGAATGTGTCATTTGGAAGCCTTCAGTTCGCTTGGAACGGCGGAAGTAGTAGCCATATGCGACAGCTCGCCGGAAAGGCTGGAACGAGCGGGTAAGGAATACGGCGTCGCGAACTTGATCTCAAGTGCGGACGAGTTGGTCCAGCGAGACGATATCGATTTGATCAGCGTGGTGACCTTTGAAAGCCACCACCTGGAGCCGACTTTGAAAGCTTTGCAATCCGGCAAGCATGTCCTCGTGGAGAAACCGGTAACGACTCGCCCGGACGAGGCCAAGGCGATGCAGGAAGCGGCCGTCGCCAGCGGCAGGCTGCTCTTTCCAGGACATCTGCTGCGGTTCGATCCGCGTTATGCCGCGATTAAGGAGGCCGTGCTGTCCGACCGGGTAGGCGCTCCAGTCAGCATGTACTTAAAGCGTTCCCGGGAGCACTATTTATTCGAAACCTTTCAGCGCGTCCATACGGTATTCGAATTAATGATCCATGATATCGATTTGGCGATCTGGTATGCCGGATGTCGCGTGAGAAGCGTGAAAGCTTACGGAAGATCCGTAACCGATTCCGGCGCAGCCTCCGCCTCCCCGGAAGTGCTGTGGGCGAACCTCGAATTCGAGAACGGAGCGCTGGCCGTGTTGCAAAGTAGTTGGATGACGCCGGACCAAGCTGGAGTCGAAATCGCGGACGCGATCGAAGTGATCGGAAGGAGCGGAATTGCCCACTTCGAGACGAGTAATTCGGGCCTGCAATTCTGGAACGGCCAAGGAAGGCTGACTCCGGATACGAATATTCATGCGAAGCTGCATGGACAATCCGTTGGATGCCTGCGGGAGCAGCTGACCTATATTTGTCGCTGTATTTCCCGGGGCGAGGATCCGGTCGTTATCTCGTTCGCCGATGCCGTTCATGGCGTAGAGGTCGCCGATGCGATCGCGAAATCCTGCGCGACGGGACGGGAAGTCGTACTTGCGGAGTCTATCGAGTTATAAATAGGATGAGGTGCGGAGAATGAAACTGCTGACGTTTGTAACGGATGACGGGCTTAAACTGGGGGTCAAATCTGAATCCGGGGTCGTGGAGATTCCCTCAGAGGAAAGTTGGCCGCGAACGATGGAAGAGTTGATCGCCGGAGGAGAGCGGATGATCGATCGGATCGATGAGTATGTGCGCAGCGCGATTGAAGTCGGTGAACTGAGGAGAGAAGAGGAGTTGACGTTCGGACCATGCGTTCCGAGCCCCGGGAAAATCATTTGCGTCGGCTTGAATTATCGCGAGCATGCCGCGGAATCCCAGATGAGCATTCCGGAATACCCCGTCCTGTTCAATAAATTCAACAATTCGATAGCCGCTCACGGCGAGACGATCCCTCTGCCTTCTTACGTGAAGGAAGGGGATTACGAAGTCGAGCTCGCGATCGTCATCGGCCGAACGGCGAGCGGGGTAGCCAGCGATAAAGCGCTGGACCACGTATTCGGGTATTGCATTGCCAACGACCTGTCTTCCCGGGATTTGCAGTTCAGAACGAATCAATGGCTGCTCGGCAAGAGTCTGGATCGCTTCTGCCCGATCGGTCCTTACTTGGTCACGGCCGATGAAGTCGGGGATCCGAATTCCCTAGAATTGAGCTGCTGGTTAAACGGCGAGATTCGGCAACAATCCAATACGTCGGATATGATTTTCTATTGCGACGAATTGGTCAGCTATATTAGCGATTACATCACCCTGAATCCGGGGGACGTCATTCTAACGGGAACGCCCCAAGGCGTCATCTTCGGCTATCCGCCCGAGAAGCGCGTATGGCTGAAGGACGGGGACGAGATCGCGATGGAAATCGACAAGCTGGGCAGATTGGAAAATCGGATGCGTGCCAGGGCGGGTGAGCGGCTATGATTCTCGATTTGCGAACGGAGCCGGATAAGAAGGCGCTGGCAACACCTCATTTTCCTACGCGAATGCAGGCCGTCATTTGGCGAAATTGGGGGTTAGTGCCAGCAGAGCGACTGGCTCTGGTGCTCGGCGCTTCCGAAGAGCAGATCAGGGAAGCCGCGTCGAACCTGGGGCTTGAGGTCTCGCAGACGGGGAATGAAGCGATATGGCTCGAAAGAGGATATATTACAATCATTCGCGCCAATTGGCATTTGCTCCCTGTCGAGCAATTGCTCGAGCTGCTAGGATGGACGGAAGACCGACTCGCCTTCACTTTAAAAGAGGACGATTTCCTATGGATCAAGCTAGGCAGCCTCAAGCCGTGGACGGAGTCGGTCAAATATCGGGTTCTGAACGAGGCGGAACAAGAGCGGACGCGGCTGATCAGGGAATCGACGGCGGCCTTGAGCGATGGACGGCAAGCCGAAAAACCTTTCGATTTTCTCAATCAATATCGCAAGCCGGCTATGAGGGAGAACGTCCGTGTTAGAGAGCCAGGTCACGGGGAAATCAGACTGGATATTTCTTGGACAATCGAAGCGCCGAGCGGCCATCCCGTTTTGGATTCCGCGCTGGAACGATTCGTAACTAAGCTTGAACGGACCTGGGGCGCAAAGTGGACCGTCCGGAAAGCTTCCGCCTTTTCGCCTAACGAGGAGATCAATCCGGTGATGCGAATCGAAATCGTACCGGATTCATCCCAATTGACGGAAGACCACTTGATCGTTGCGGGGACGGATACGCTTACGATTCGGGCAGCGGCCGAAACCGGGATTATGCGAGGACTCCAATGGCTGGCCGGGCAAGCGTGCGAAGGTCATGCGCCTTATCTCATGGCTGGCGAATACCGTCGGACTACGAAATTCGATATGCGCATCATCTACTCCTACGGCGCCGTATACGGAGATCCGCTTTTGACGCCGGAATTGGACCCTTTTCCGGAAGCTTTGCTGGAACGGTTGTCCGATGCGGGAGTGAACGGCATTTGGCTGCAAAGCGTCCTCTATAACCTAGTTCCGCTAGCCGGGTTGCCGAAGGAGCTGTCTCTCAATTGGGAGCAAAGGATTGCCGGATTGCGCTTTCTCGCGGACCGTGCTGCGAAGTACGGGATCGGCGTTTACTTGTATTGCAATGAACCCCGTTCCATGCCTGTGTCCTTTTTTGCCGACAAACCGGATTGGCAAGGACATACGGAGGACGGCTATGCGACGCTGTGCACATCGCATCCGGAAGTACAGCAATTGCTGAGCGACGGGATTGCCCGCCTCTTCCGCGAAGTCCCGGGTTTGGCCGGCCTGTTTACGATCACGATGTCGGAAAATTGGACGCACTGTTATTCGCGGGCAGTGGGGGGCCAGACGAATTGTCCGCGCTGCAGCCGACGAACGCCGGGCGAAGTCGTTGCGGAAGTGAACGGGCTTATCGCCGAAGGCGCGTTTCGAGAAAAACCCGAAGCGCGAATTGTATGCTGGACATGGGGATGGTCGCAAAGTTGGGGATGGGATGATCAGGAAATTCGTTCCGCGATCGAGGGATTGCCGGACAACGTAATCGTCATGTCCACGAGCGAGGAAGCGATTCCCACGAACATGGCCGGTTCTTCGGGACAGGTCATCGACTATTCCATGTCCGTCGTCGGGCCGGGCGAGAAATCGCGGCGGACCTGGGAAGTGGCTCAAGCGCGGGGCTTGCGCACAGCGGCGAAGGTTCAGTTTAATAACACATGGGAATGTTCGGCCGTGCCATTCTTGCCCGTTTTTCAGTTAATCGAGGAGCATCTCATCCGCTTAAGCGATTCAGGGGTCAGCGGCTTGATGCTGAGTTGGACATTGGGCGGATACCCGTCGCTTAACCTGGAGCTTGCATCCGAATACTATTGGGATACCGATTCGGGCGAGAAGACAGGCATTGGCGAACGGATGCAAGCCAAGTTCGGAAGCGAGGCGGGGCAAGCGATCGCAGATGCTTCGGCCGCGTTCGGTAGCGCGTTCCGAGAGTTTCCCTTCGATTTAAGTGTGCTGTACTTCGCACCGCAAAATTTCGGACCGGCCAACCTGCTTCATCTGGAGCCGACCGGCTTCGAGGCGACCATGATCGGTTATCCTTACGACGATCTGGAGCGATGGCGCGGTATCTATTCGGATGCCGCATTTGCCGGGCAGTTCAAGAAACTTGCCGTAGGGTGGAAGAAAGGGCTGCGTCTTCTGGAGGCGGCAAGGAAGCGGCTGTCTGCTGGGGCACATCGGGAGTTCGACGAGTTGACGACTTCCGCATCGGCGGCTTATCTTCATTTCTACAGCACATACCTGCAGATCGAGTTCGTTAGAGCCCGGCAAAAATACTTGAAGGCAAGAAGCTCATCCGTCCGTTCGAAAGCTTGCCGCAAGCTCATCGATATCGCGAACAAGGAAGCAAGCAACGCCTTGCAGTTGTACGAACTCGTCATTCGAGATTCCCGCATCGGTTTTGAAGCGAGCAATCATTATTACTATACGCTTCAGGATTTGCGCGAGAAAGCGCTGAATTGCCGTTATATTGTCGAGGAACTGCAGCAGGCGGAACAACAAATCGACACTATGTGACGAAGGGGGGGCTGTCTTATAGGCGTCTCAAGTTGCTCTGGAAGATAATCGATAGGTGTATATACCTCCCTCCGATGCTGCTATACGCTCCTGAAATACGAATAGGTAAACCCTTTACAATGTGATTTCAGGAGCGTATGAGGCAGTCTACGGGCTAATCATAACCCACAACACTTCCAGATAATTCCCTGAAACTGTTCGTACTCATGTGTGCAAATAGATCCGTCGTAAAAGTTCAATATCCAATAAATTGGAAATGTTGCGGGTCATGATTAGATCTACTGGAGGAATATACACCTTACCTTATGTATCGATAATCTCAAGCAACCTTTGCCTATCAGACAGCTCCTTGATTTTGTTACCTAGTCTGCGTTTTGCGGAGTTTCTTCGCCTGTTGGCGCGTCATGGGAGGCGTCAGCGGCAGGAACGGCTTCCTCATACAGTCCCGTGCGACGCTTAAACCAGCGGAACAGATGCGTGCTGATCACCTTTAGAATGGCATACCCGGGAACGGCGAGAATGATGCCGATCATGCCGAACAGGTTGCCGGCCGCGATAATGACGAAGATGATCGTAATCGGATGAACCCGCATCGTCTTGCCCATAATTTGCGGAGAGATAAACTTGCCCTCGATCAATTGCACGATTGTCCAAATCACGATCATTTTCACGAGCATGATCGGGGACGTCATCATGGCGACGATCAGCGCGGGAGTGATGGCGATTGCCGGGCCCAAATAAGGGACGATGCTCGTACAAGCGGCGATAACGGCGAGCACAAGGGAGTAGTCCAGTCCGATAATGAGATAGCCGATGTACAGCAGCACGCCGATACAAGCGCTGACGATGATCTGGCCGCGAATGTACGAGCTGATCTGATGGTTCATCTCCAGCATGACGCCGAAGGAGCGGCCTCTGAGCTTAGTCGGCACGAATCCAAGCACGAACGGGGCCAGTTTCTTGCGGTCTTTGAGCAGGTAGAACAGGACGAAGGGAACCGTGATGATCGCCAGCACCGTCTCGGTAATTCGGCCTACCAACCCGCCTATTCCCGACCAAGCGTTGCTGAGAAGGGTCGAAGCGCGCGAGGAGAACTCGTCCGTGAGCTTGGCCGTATCAATTCCGATCATGCTTTGCAGCTCGTTGAAATACTTGTTTCCAATCAGTTCCTCGAACTTGGCCTGCGCGTTCTGCGTGTAGGTCGGGAACTGGGAGATCAGGCTGGCGATTTGCTCGCTGAGCAGGGGGACGACTTTCATAACTACGAGCGTCAGTACCGTAATAATGACAAGGTACAGCCCAAGGATGGAATAAAGGCGTTTTACTTTGCGATGCTCCAAATAGTCGACGATCGGATTAAGGAGGTAGTACGCGACTCCGGCTAACAGGAACGGTAGGAATACGGTTTCCAGCACGACGGTCAGCGGATGAAAAACATAGGAAATCTTGTCCAAAATAAAAATATTCAAGCCAATCAACAGGATGACGACGAGGAACAGAACAAATTTCCGGTCGATCAGTCCTTTAATGCCTTCCGATAGTTTGCTAGAGCTCTGCATGGGGCTTCCTCCTTCTTTGTTCTATTGTAACCGACGGGAAAGCCGTCCGACAAATTTGTCCGCTGCCGAATTTCACGGATGAAATTTCTCAGGGTTGACAGGGCGGGCAGCTGTAAATTATAGTTTAGTTACGCTTAGTTTCCGGAAACTTCCGGAAAGCGGGGGAACCAATCTTTTGGGGCGAATCATGGATTGCTCATGTAGGGAACCATCTATCCCGAGCCCGACAGCTAACCTCGTTTGCACTGGATGGGTCATAAGTTGCTCATTCTTTTGACCCGTTAAGGGTCTTTTTCTGTCTTTACGGACCCTTGTCCGCAGTAGGGATGGTCTACTGCGCGCAGGGTCTATTTAACGTTCGGACGAAAGGGGGTATCGCGGGGCTTGGAACGGATTCGTTCTCGAATTCGAATGAATATACATGGAGGAGGAAGGCCGCATGGCGCAGCCAAAGTATATCACCGATATCGGAAAGATCTCTCACATCCCCGAGGAACAACGTGAGAAGCTGAAGAAGATTACCGACAAGTTCGTGTTTCGCGTGAACGAATATTACTTGAATCTGATCGATTGGAACGATCCGCACGATCCGATTCGCAAGCTCGTTATTCCGAATGAAGGGGAGCTGGAGGAATACGGACGTTGGGACGCTTCGGACGAGGATACGAACTACGTGGTCAAAGGCTGCCAGCACAAGTATTCGTCGACGGCGCTGCTGATTGTCTCCGAGGTGTGCGGAGCCTACTGTCGCTACTGCTTCCGCAAGCGGCTGTTCCGCAACGACGTCAAGGAAGCGACCTCGGACATCGAGCCGGGCCTGCAGTATATCGCCAACCATCCTGAGATTAGCAACGTGCTGCTGACCGGAGGCGACAGCCTCATCCTTGCCACGCCTAAACTGCGCGCGATTTTGCATAGATTACGCGAAATCGAACATGTGAAGATCATTCGACTCGGCTCGAAAATCCCTGTCTTTAATCCGATGAGGATTTACGAGGACGAGGAGCTTCTGGAGACGATCCGCGAGTTTTCCAACGCGAACAAGCGCATCTACGTGATGGCTCATATCAATCATCCTCGCGAAATTACGCCGGAAGCGGTACGAGGCTTCCAAGCGCTGCACGACGCCGGAGCGATCGTCGTTAACCAGACGCCTGTGCTTAGAGGCATCAACGACGATCCTGAGGTGCTCGGCGAGTTGCTGGACCGGCTGAGCTGGGCTGGCGTAACGCCCTACTATTTTTTCATCAACCGACCCGTGGCGGGCAACAACGATTTCGTGCTGCCGTTAGCTAGAGTGTACGATATCGTCGAGAAGGCGAAAGCTCGTACCTCCGGTTTAGGCAAGAGAGTGCGCCTGTCTATGAGCCATACGTCGGGCAAAATCGAAATTTTGGCGATCGAGAACGGCAAAGCCTATCTGAAATATCATCAATCCCGCGACGGCAACTACGGGAAATTCATGATGCTGGATTGTCCCGACGACGCGGCCTGGTTCGACGATCTTCCGGGGAGCGAGCGCTATTGGAAAAAGCCGCAGAAACGGACGAAGGAAGTCGTCTCCGTGAACGAATTGCCTGATGTTCCGCGCAAGCGCGAGCGGAGGGCGGAAGTGCCGAGTTAAAGCCATAAGGGTTCCACAGGAGCCGCCTCCAGTGTACGCGCAGGGCGACGATGTCGCTCTCCGTGTTGCCGAGGCGGCTCTTATTCGCGCGCTTCGCTTGATTGCTACCGGATGCGACAAAGGTTCCGCGATTTCTCGTTGACTGTTTGACAAGCTTCTCGACGGCAGAAAGGTAAAATCTATTCATTCCAATATTGGAGGAATGGATAGGGATGGCGTTGGGAAGCAAAACGGTCTTATTCGCGCTTGCCATTTTGCTGGCGGCGCAAGGCATTGCGCAAGCGAAGGGGGTTCAGTCCGGGCAATGGAGCGGCAGCAAGCCCGCGGAGGCGAAAGCATTTCCCGAGATGTATACCGAAGTGGCGGGAGTACTCGGTTTTCGGGGCGGAGGCGATAGAAGCGCGCCGTCTTACGGGACCGTTGAGATGCAGACGTATCGCCCCGCAATCGCTTGGGAGAAGAAGACGAAGAGCAGCTCATGGGGCGGCGGAGCGGGCTGGACGGGACAGCCGGCGATCGTCCAATGGCAGCCGGAAGTGCTCGCGTCGATGAACGTTAAGCCGAAGTTTCGTTCCAAGCCGAATTTTACCGAGGTCATCTATGCCTCTTTGGACGGATACGTCTATTTTCTGGAGCTGGAAACAGGCGAGGAGACGAGAAGTCCGATCCGGGTCGGCAACCCGATTAAAGGCAGCGTGTCCGTAGATGCGCGCGGGTATCCGCTGCTGTACGTCGGAGAGGGAATCCCCGAGAACGGAACGATCGGATTTAACCTGTATAGCCTGATCGACCAGAAGCGGCTGCTGCGCGTTAACGGCATCGATTCCTTCGCTTATCGGCGGTGGGGGGCGTTCGACGGCTCCGCTCTGTTCAACCGCTATGACGATACGCTTACCGTAGGCGGGGAGAACGGGCTGTTGTACCGCGTCAAGCTGAATACGGCTTTCGATCCGCAGCGGAAGACGCTTTCGATCAAGCCGGTCGTGAGCAAATTCCGCTATCGTATAAGCGGCAACAATTATCAGGGCATCGAGAATTCGCTGGCGGCGTTCGGCGACCTCGTTTATTTTGCCGATAACGGGGGAAGCGTGCTGGCGGTGAACGTTCGGACGAACGAGGCGGTATGGGCGCTCCCGGCGCTCGACGATACGGATGCGACGATCGTTGTGGAAGCCGAGGACGGAATTCCGTACTTGTACACCGGAACGGAAGTCGACAAGCAGGGAAGAAAGGGCTACGCCTATTTGCGCAAAATCAACGGGCTAACCGGCCAGGTCGTCTGGCAGATGAAATACGAATGTTTGTCCGTCGTCGGCGGAGATCATCCCGTCAACGGCGGCGTACTGGCGACGCCGGTCGTCGGCAAGGGGAATATTTCCGATCTCGTCGTGTTCACGATCGCCCGCTACGGCAAGCTTGGGGAGGGGCTGATGGTCGCCTTGGACAAAAAGACAGGCAAGGAGACTTGGCGGCTCCCGATGAAACGCTATGCCTGGTCGTCTCCGACCGACGTCTACGATGCCAAGGGCAACGGTTATTTGTTACAGGCCGATTCCGGCGGGGTCGTCACCGTCGTCTCCGCCGGGGATGGCCGCGTTCGAGGCAGCATGACAGTAGGCTCAAATATCGAAGCTTCTCCGGCGGTATTCGGCAACTATGCCGTCGTCGCTTCGCGCGGCGGCAAGCTTTACGGGATTAAGCTGGAATGATCGGAGGAAACTCCGGCGATTCGCCAAGGTAAGCGAGGAGCGCTTCGGACGAACTCGAAACGGAGCTCGGATTGAAGCGTTCCCCGATCGCGCAAACGAATTTGCAGAGGGAGCGTTACGGAGGCTGACAGCTCATCCGCTAGCTCTTCGGTTTTCGTAACGCGGGTTCTCTTGATCGTTAACGATTCCAGTCGTTCAAGCAGTCGATTCAGCTCTTCGAAACGTTCGGCGGAAGCTTCGGGCCACAGCAATTGCAGCATCTCGATGTCTTTTCTGGCGACTGCCTCCGCGAAGTTGATCGCCATCACGCCGGGAGAGGCGGAAGCGAAATAGCTGCGCAATTGCCCGGCCGCTTGATAAACCATCAACTGATGCGCCGGATCGGGCGTATCGGAGCGATGCGACGAGCTGCCGAGAAAATGAACGCAAAAATGGCCTTTAAAGCCGTTGCCCGGAATGCCGTCTCCCCCATGGGGCATGCCGTTCATGGAAGCGGCTATTCGTGTGCGATCCTTGGAGACGATGATCGCTCGACGGTCCCAGCTCCACGCACCCCCGTAAATCTCCTTCATCGTCTTCGAATCTTCTGTTGTCATTGGCTGCACGTCGGCGTGATCGCTGCCCGCTCGACGCTGGACGCGAAAACTGAGTCCGCTTTCGAGATCGGTAATCGTGAACGTGCTTTTGCGCTTCACGATAAGGCGGGCTTCGCTCCAATCCATCAGCGCCCCGTAATGCTCCCGTCTCAATGCCTCCGCATAGCCAAGCATACGTTTGGACGCATCGGCTGAAAGTCGCAGCAATCGCCCTGCGGCTTCGTTCCAAAGATGGCCCGAACGTTCTAGTCGATACCGCGTTTCTTTTCCGTCGGCATCTCGAATCCCGACCTCCAGGTCGGTATAGCAATCTGCGAGTTGCTCCGGCAAGCTTCCCGTTTGCGCATTGCGCAAAATTAGCGTAGGGCTGTCTATCGTTAGCCTGCTAAACATGGAGGCGGTGCGGCTGGAGCGCACGACGATCTCTATGCGCTGCCGCTCTCGAGTCGTCGGTGGCTTCGCTTGCGCAGCCGAGCCGACAGCGGAAGCCAGTCCAAGGGAAAGTACAACTGATGCGGCCCAGCGCCAAGCATTCAGCCTCAGTGGTCGGCTCATTTTTTTCTTCCTTCCCGTTTCGAATCGTTGGCGTTATTGTCGGCTAACGAATAAACGATTATGCGGCATAACCGCGGTCCGTTTCGCGCAACGTAAACAGGGATGCATTGGACGAGACAAGTGTGCTCATGCATCGAGATACGTTAAATTTATCGAATCGGGGGATCGATTTGGCTTGGACATGGATTGCCGGCCTGTTGGTGCTTGCGCATACCGCATCATTGCCGGATCAGCTTGCGATAACTTCCGAAGGACGGGAAATCGCGGTCGTACGCCGTGCGGATTATGAATTCCCGTTACCCGGGCTGCCGATTGTTAATGACATTAAATTGTTGGAACTGACAGCGAAAATGGAGCGGCTGGTCTATCAGCCGCCGACTAACGCCATGCTGGACGCATCGGGGAAGATCGTTCCGGACAAGCTCGGCTATAAGCTCGACCTCAGAGTCTGGGAGGACGAGTTCTATCGTTATATGACGGAGGGGAAGAGCGCCTCGATGGAAGCCCCGCTTAGAGCCGTCTATCCGCGAGTGGACAGCGAGCTGCTGACGACGCTGAAGGAGAAGAGAATCGGCTACTATACGACCTATTACAATTCAAATAACCGCAATCGCTCCCACAATATCGATTTGGCGGTTAAGGCGCTAAATAATCGCTATGTGTTTCCAGGGGAATCGTTTTCGTTTAATCAGACCCTTGGAGAGCGGACGGCGGGTAAAGGCTATCGCCGAGCGAAGGTGATCGTAAGAGGCGAAGTGGCGGAAGGAATCGGGGGCGGCATTTGTCAAGTCTCATCGACGTTATTCAATGCGGTCGATCGAGCGGGGCTCACAATCGTTCAACGCTATTCGCACAGCCGCAACGTGCCTTACGTGCCGCCGGGAAGGGATGCGACGGTTAGCTGGTACGGGCCGGATTTCGTGTTCAATAATCCTTACGACCATCCCGTGCTCATTCGCGCATTCTCGGGAGGCGGACAGACGACCATACTGATTTATTCGGCCGAGGAAATTCACAACCGTCCGCGCGAAGTGCCTAGCGCATCCAAGAAGCTGCCGGCGGAAGTGCCGGCCGACCGCAACGTTAATCAAATTGTGCCATAGGGAATCGACTATGCGAAGAGGCCTGATCTGAAAGCAGGGGTAAGAGCTGCTTTCAGATCGGGCTTCTTTTCTGTGGCTAGCCTTCATTCCGCTGCTGAGGTAGCGTCTGGGCACATTTTGGCCTTCACTCCGCGGCTGAGGCAGCGTCAGGGCACATTTTTGGCCTTCACTCCGCGGCTAAGGTAACGTCAAGGCACATTTTTGGCCTTCACTCCGCGGCTAAGGTAACGTCAAGGCACATTTTTGGCCTTCACTCCGCGGCTGAGGCAGCGTCAGGGCACATTTTTGGCCTTCACTCCGCGGCTAAGGTAACGTCAAGGCACATTTTTGACCTTCACTCCGCGGCTAAGGTAACGTCAAGGCACAATTTTGGCCTTCACTACGAGGCTGGGGCAACATCAGGGCACATTTTTGGCCTTCACTACGCGGCTGAGGTAGCGTAAGGATACTTTTTTGGCCTCATTCCCAATGCTTCGGTCTGTTAAAGCACAGACCTGTTAGACTGAATTGTGGCACGCAGGGCGAGCAAGATTTTGTTCTCCAGCCCGACGCCGCTGTCCGCGATGTCGGATTGGTCCAGTTCGAGCGATATTTCATGTTTCCTACGGGTTCATGTATGCGAATTGGTCAGCTGTAGTATTTTGCAGATGAACCGATTTCGAAGTTATGACAATATATAGGTGAATGGCCATTCAGGAAGGAGAAGCTGCTTGGATATCGATGAGTTGATTGAGCTCGTGAAGCTGCACGGCAAGTCGATTTACGGCTTTTGCTACAAGCTGACGGGGAACAAAGAGGATACGGACGATTTATATCAGGAAACTTTTCTTAAGGCTATGGAGCTGCGGCTCAAGATGGACGCGGCCCGCAATCCGAAAGCTTATCTCATATCGGTTGCCGTGCAGCTTCACCGCAATCATCGTCGCAAGCTTGCGTGGAGGCGAAGAATCGCCCCTACGTTCGAGCTTGACGAGGCGGCGGCAGGGGTGGCGGACTTATTTTCTCGCGAATCGGCACCGGAAGACGCGGTGCTGACGCTAGAGCTTCGAACGATGATTCAGCAGGCCGCCCATCGGTTGAACGACAAGCTGAAGCTTCCCCTCTACATGTATTACACAGCGGATATGACAGTGGAGGAGATCGCATCGGCGTTGAAAATTCCGTCGGGAACTGTGAAAAGCAGATTGCATAAAGCGCGCATGGCCGTGAGAAAAGATTTGGAGGTCGATGTCACGTGAAGGATGCGGATTGGGAACGTTTGCTCGGACAGGCTTTGGCTCCGGCAACGGAGCCTGAAGAAGAATTGGATCAGGCCCTTATCCATCAATTAAAGGAGCGTAATCTTGTGAAACCTAAACATAGAAGAAGATTATCGATAGGGCTGTTAGCCGCGGTATTATTGCTGCTGGTGTCTGTATCGGCCTATGCGGCGACACAGCTGTTCAGCGCCAAGCAGGTTGCCGAGAGTTTCGGGGACCGGCTGCTGGCGGAAGCTTTCGACAGCAAGGACGCTATGGAGATTAATCGGTCCATCGCATCTGGAGATTACAGTTTTACGCTTCACGGTCTCGTGTCGGGAGCCGGCCTCAGCCAATTTAAGCACTCCTCGGAGGAAATCTACCCCGACAGAACCTATGCGGTTGTTTCCATCGTCAGACAGGACGGCAAACCGATGCCGGCGGTCAACGAACCCGAATACGGCGAAGTTCCGTTTTTCATTTCGCCGCTAATCAAAGGTCTGAAGCCGTGGCAGGTCAATATCGTTACGATGAACGGCGGGTATAGCGAAGATGTCATCGACGGTGTCATGTACAGACTCATCTCATGCGACCAAGTAGAAATTTTTGCAGACAGAGGCGTGTATTTGGCGGTAAGCAGCGGCAGTCCGTTTTATAGGAACGAGGCGTTCTCGTATGACGAGAGCACGGGAGAAATCCGGTCCAAGGAAGGATACTCGGGCGCATCGGCATTGTTCGATCTCCCGCTCAATATCGCCAAAGCGGATCCGGTCAAAGCGGAAGCCTATTTGGAGTCTATGCTAACGCCGACGTCCTCTCCCGAGTCACCGTCGGATAAGAAGCTGGTCGCTGACGCAAGGCGCTGGGCCGCGGAAATTAAAACCAAAATTAAAAAAGGAGAGAAGATCGGTGAAACTCTTCCCGACTCGATTAAAGAAGTGACCTATGACGACGCCGGCAACCTCCAATACTCTCATGACGGACGGAGCGTGACAATGGCTCCAGACTCCTTTTTCCAGGAAGGGCAGAGCGGATTTTCCGAGACATTCTCCGTTAGCAAAGATGGTGAAACTTTCAAAGCGCTGCTGTTTCATAAAGACGAGAACGGCGTCATTACCGGCAGAATTATTGTGTTGAATTAGCGCTGGCTTTCGTCTATTGACAATCGGCCGAGATCGCAGTAAGATTTCTTAGATTCGTATAACCCCAATAGTTCAGGGTGGGGGTCTCTACGGGAAGCCTTAACTTCCTTGCTACGAATATTCGTTCGCCTCGCGCGAGCCAATATTCCGGCAAGGAAGTTTTTATTTTTTTATAAAGGAGCTAACGTTCGATGAAATACAAATTATCCGTTCTTATGGGAGCGATCTGTTACGGCATTCTTTCTACCATAGTCACCAAGGCATACGCTCAGGGCTACTCGCTTGGCGAGGTAGTCGGCAGTCAACTGCTTACGGGGTTCGTGCTCGCGTGGATGCTTGCGCTGCTCGTCGGCAGACGGGCCCGCAGACAAGATAAGCATGACGCGGCGGCAGAGACGAAATCCGTTCATGAACGAAAACTTAGCTGGAAACAGCGTTTGCTGCTGATGGCGGCAGGCACTCCGACAGCCATCACG
Source organism: Cohnella sp. LGH (assembly GCF_017671885.1). NCBI lineage: Bacteria > Bacillati > Bacillota > Bacilli > Caryophanales > Paenibacillaceae > Cohnella > Cohnella sp. LGH. The sequence goes on along the minus strand of NZ_CP072117.1, from coordinate 3,554,767 downwards.
GGGCTGCTGTATTACGAATCTCTTCGCTACATTCCAAATTCGCTGGCAATCGTGCTGCTGTTCCAATTCACCTGGATCGGAGTCGTGATGCAGGCGGTCGCGCGCAGGCAGAAGCCCGGCAGAAGTATGCTGCTCACGCTCTCCGTTCTGCTTGGCGGAACATTAATGGCCGCAGGCATTATCGATCAAGGGGTGGCCGAGCTGAACTGGCTCGGCGTCGCATTCGGCTTGGCCTCCGCGCTCAGCTATTCGCTGTTTATTTTGTTCAGCGGCAAAGCGGTCCCGTCCGTTCACCCCGCACGGCGCAGTGCATGGATGATTACCGGCGGCCTGCTGCTCGTCTTCGTTCTGTTCCCGCCCGCTTTTCTGTTCGACGGCACCCTGTGGAGCGGATTGCTTCCGTTCGGGCTGATGCTGGGCCTGTTCGGTGCGTTCCTGCCGCCGGTGCTGTTCGCGATCGGCGTTCCGCGGATCGGAGAGGGCTTGACCGGCATTCTTGGCGCTTCAGAGCTCCCCGTCGCGGTTTTGCTGGCGGCGGTCGTGTTGCACGAACACGTGAGCGCCTTGCAATGGGCCGGCGTGGTGATCGTGCTTCTAGGCATCGCGCTGCCCGAGCTGTTCGGCAGATTAAGGAAAAAATCGGCGCTCATACTTGAATAAGAATGGGCAGAATCATCGGGCGGCGCTTCGTCTGGTTCCACAGAAATTTGCCCACCTCGTCCTTGATCGTCATTTTGTAAGTGCTCCACTGGTTCACTTTCTCCTCCAGCAGCTTGTCGAGAGAAGAGGCCGCGATGCGGTTCACTTGCTCCAGCAGCCCCTCCGATTCGCGGACGTAGACGAAGCCGCGCGAGATCGTGTCCGGACCGGACAAAATTTTGCTGTCGGCACGGCTTAGCGTAATGACAATGATCAGCACTCCATCCTCGGACATATGCTTGCGATCGCGCAGCACGACATGGCCGACGTCTCCGATGCCAAGGCCGTCGACGAGCGTGTTGCCGGTCGTAATTTTCCGGCGTTGACTGGCGACGCCTTGCTCGATACCGACAACGTCGCCGTTTTTAACGATGAAGATGTTATCCCCTTCGACTCCGACCGATTCCGCCAGCATGCGATGCTGGTATAACATCCGATACTCGCCGTGGATCGGGATGAAATACTTGGGCTTCATCAGCGTGAGCATCAGCTTCAGCTCCTCCTGGCTGGCATGCCCGGAGACGTGCATGCCGGTAACGGAGCCTGAGCCGTAAATCACTTTTGCGCCGATCTCGTACAGATTGTCGACGATGCGCGCGACGTTGCGCTCATTGCCGGGAATCGGCGTTGCGGCTAGAATAACCGTATCCCCGCGGTGCACCTCCAATTGACGGTGGTTGGAGCTCGCAAGTCTGGACAGCGCGGCCATCGGCTCCCCTTGCGAGCCCGTGCAGAGCACGACGACTTCGTTCGGAGAATAACGGTTCACATCCGTCGGCTCAATCAGCATGCCTTCGGGCAGTCGCAAATAGCCGAGCTCCACCGCAACGTCAACGACGTTAACCATGCTCCTGCCGAGCAGCGCAAGCTTGCGGCCGAAGCGAAGAGAGGCGTCGACGATCTGCTGCAGCCGGTGCACGTTGGAAGCGAACGTAGAGATGAAGATTTTTTGCTCCGCCTTGGAGAACGCCTCCTCGATATGCTCGCCGACGACCCGCTCGGAGGGCGTAAAGCCTGGCCGCTCTGCGTTGGTGCTCTCCGAGAGAAGCAGCAGCACGCCTTTGCGGCCGAGCGCGGCCATTTTGTGAATATCCGGATAATGGTTGTTGACCGGCGTAAGATCGAACTTAAAGTCCCCGGTATGGACGACCGTTCCTTCGGGCGTGTTCAGCGCGATGCCCAGGCAGTCGGGGATGCTGTGATTGGTGCTGAAAAAGCTCACCTTGAAGCTGCCGAAGCGGAGTGCCGAATCGGCGGTAATCGTCTTTAGCCGCGAGCTGCCGAGCAGTCCGTGCTCGCGCAGCTTAACCTCGATCAGGCCCAGCGTCAGTCGCGTCGCATAGATCGGCATATTAAGCTGCTTCAATACGTAAGGGATGCCGCCAATATGATCCTCATGTCCATGCGTCACGATGAGCGCGCGGATTTTGTCCTTATTTTCAAGCAAATATGTAATATCGGGCACGATAACATCGATGCCAAGCAGGCTTTCGTCCGGGAACTTGGAGCCGCAATCGATGACGAGAATATCGTTCGCGTAGCGAATGACGTACATATTTTTGCCGATTTCGTTGACGCCGCCCAGCGCGACAACCGACAGCGCGTTCTCTTCCGAGCTCAAGAATCGGTCCCCTCCGTTTGCGATAGGAATAGGTGCAGTATTGCCTGGAATGACGCCGTTCATCCCAACGACCGGAGATAGCGGACCGAGGCAATTTAAATTTCGGGTTGCATTTTGCAGAACTAGTGCGTATAATTACCTCAAATTCATAGGTTTGCCGAAAGTCGATGAAGAGAAAGAGTACGTTATTCGTCAGTTCCGCAGAGAGTTGGGTCGGGTGAAAGCCAACGTTCGGGCGATAACGGAAAGCCGTCTCCGAGACGCAGACTGAAATTTGAGTAAGCTCTGCCGCATTTCCAGCGTTAACGGGAACACGTATTGATGGATACGTTGTTGAGTGCCGCTATATTTCGTGCGAACGAAAGCGGAACTAGGGTGGTAACACGGGTGCAGACTCGTCCCTTGCGGACGGGTTTTTTTGTTTTAAATTTTTGTCGGTATCCACAAGGAGGACTGTAAAAATGCCAAATCAAACGTTAAAGCCGATCGAACGGCTGCTGTCGCCGCAAGTACGGGAGATGCCGCCGTCAGGCATACGCAAATTTTTCGATTACACGTCGGGCATGAAGGAAGTGATCTCGCTCGGAGTCGGGGAGCCGGACTTCGTCACGCCCCAGATCGTTCGCGATGCTTGCGTCGCCGCGCTGGATAAAGGGAGAACGACGTATACCTCCAACTCGGGCATGCCTGAACTGCGCGAGGCGATCTCCGGCTATTTGTCCGACAGCTGCAAAGTCGACTACGATCCGGCAAGCGAAGTGCTGGTCACGGTCGGCAGCAGCGAAGCCATCGATCTTGCGCTGCGCGCGCTGATTACCGAGGGCGATGAGATCGTTATTCCGGAGCCTTGCTATATTTCCTATTCTCCTATCGTATTTCTAGGCGGCGGCAGACCGGTTGGCGTCGAGACGTTTGCCGAGCACCAGTTCAAGCTGAAGGCGGATGCGTTGCGAGAGAAACTGACTCCTCGTTCCAAGGTGCTTGTGCTTTGCTATCCGAACAATCCGACCGGCGGAATAATGACTTACGAGGATTGGCTGCCGATCGCCAGGCTGGCGGAGGAACACAATCTGGTCGTCATCTCGGACGAAATCTATTCCGAACTGACTTACGGGGATAAGCATGTCAGCTTTGCGTCCTTGCCGGGCATGAAGGAGAGGACGCTCGTCGTTAACGGCTTCTCCAAAGCATTCGCCATGACCGGCTGGCGCGTCGGTTATGCGTGCGGACCGCGCGAGTTGATCGCGGCTATGCTGAAAATCCATCAATATACGGTCATGTGCGCGCCAATTATGGGTCAGGTGGCGGCTTTGGCTTCGCTGCAGGTCGGGATGGAGGAGAAGGACCGGATGATCGAGTCCTACGATCAGCGGCGCAGACTATTCGTGCAGGGGCTGCGGCAGATCGGGCTGCCGTGCCACGAGCCGCAGGGCGCGTTCTATGCCTTCCCTTCGATCGCTCATACGGGGCTTACCTCGGAGCAGTTCGCGCACCGACTGCTGCAGGAGGCGAAGGTGGTCACCGTGCCCGGCCAGGTGTTCGGTTCGGGCGGAGAAGGATTTATCCGTTGTTCTTACGCCTCGTCCCAGGTACAATTAGAAGAAGCATTGGAGAGAATCCGCAAATTTCTAAGCTTGATATAAGGAGGGAAGTCGCGAAGATGGAAGCGACCAAAGGGAATAACCTGAAGCTATATCCGCCGCAGGAAGACTATATTGCCTTCGACAACGAGGAAGACTATGCGGAGAAAGGGCGCGCTTGGGGGCTGTTCGCCAAGACGCCCAAGACGCAGTTCTGGTACAAAGGCGCGACCTCGCAGCACCAGGTCTCGATCAAGGGCTACCAGGAATACGGCAATATGAGCGTCTTGATCGTGGAATTCGAGGACGGCCGGGAGACGAGCATTCATCCGGCCTATCTGAAGGAAATGCAGAGCGGTACGTTCGGCAAAGAGACGGCTGTCGTAGAAGCGGAGGACGCGGAGAGCGGCGAGTCTTCCGTTGCGCCTTCCGCCTATGCGGATGCTGTAGAAGGCGGCGACGGGGACAAGCCGGTTAAGGCGGCTAAAGCCCAGAAAAAGCCGAAGGAGAAGAAGGAGAAGCTTGAGCTGCCGATCGACAAGGTGAAATTCACCGCAAAGGTGAAGGAGTTTACGACCAAGCCAAATCCTTTCTCCGACCGCGACGACGAGGTGCTCCTGTTTGAGGAAGTCGCCATCGTAGGTGAGAACCCGCTTGCCATCGGCGACGCTTGGTGCGGCTACAGCAATACGTTAAAAGGCTTAGGACTTGAGGTAGGCAACGTGATCACCTTCGAAGGAAAAGTCGTGGACAAGAAATTCAACAAGGAAATATTGTACAAGGTAAACAATCCTTCGAAGCTCGTCGTTCAGTGATCGTGAAACAACCGCCGGGGAATTCTCCACGGCGGTTGTTTGGCTATATCGGCTGATAAAAACTTCGATACAATCGCTTGACATTGCCGTTACGTAAAGGTGTACGATCGGTTTGCAAGGAGGGATCGAGATGGAATATACGGTTCAGAAGCTCGGCCAGCTGGCCGGAATCAGTACGCGCACGCTCCGCTACTACGATGAGATCGGACTTCTCAAGCCGGCGAGGATCAATTCATCCGGGTATCGGATCTATGGGCAATGGGAGGTGGATCGGCTGCAGCAAATTTTGTTCTATCGAGAGCTTGACGTCGGCCTCGATGAGATCAAGGCGATCGTCGATTCGCCGGAATTCGACGCCCGGCGCGCGCTGGCAAGGCATCGCGAGCAGCTTCTGGCCAAGCGGCGCCAGCTTGACGAGCTGATTGCCAATATCGATCTGACCTTAGCCTATCGAGAGGGGGTGACGGATATGAGCGACAAACAGAAGTTCGAGGGCTTTAAGCAGCAGCTCATTGAAGATAACGAAGCCAAATACGGCGATGAAATCCGCGCGAAGTACGGCGACGAGCAAGTGGACAAATCCAATGCCAAACTCAAGGGCATGACGAAGGAGCAATACGAGGAAATCGAGCGTCTGTCGGAGGACATTCACGCAACGCTCGCGCAAGCGTTCGCGACAGGCGATCCGGCGGGGGAATTGGCGCAGAAAGCAGCCGATCTGCACCGTCGCTGGCTGACTTTCTACTGGGATCGATATTCCAAGGAAGCGCATGCGGGAATAGCCCAAATGTACGTAGAGGACGAGCGCTTCAAAGCCTACTACGATAAAGATCAGCCGGGAGTCGCAGAGTTCCTGCGTGAGGCCATCCGAATCTACACAGGAATCGACGCCTAATTCATCAAGGAAGCTGTGCCTAGGCAAAGCGAGACATTCCGAATGCCGGTCCCAATCGGACTGTCGGATGCCGCTGCTGCTTAGGGGCAGCTTCTTTTGCGTCTGTAGAGGGAAAGAAGATTTCGCAGCGTCACGGAACAGATAAGAAGGGGCAGGTGGACCGGACAATGCGCTAAAGCGGAAAATCCCCCTTAATTTCGAAGATCCAGCCATTTTTAGGAAAATACAGAGGATTATCCGCCTTAAATTATGAAAAATCAGATTTTACTAAAAATAAAGCGAAAAATGCCCTTTAATTGCGCCGAATATGCCCATCATCTGAAAATAAGGCGGGATATCCGCTTAATTTCAAAAGTAAAGTGCAGCAAGAAAGTCTTGACAACGAATGTGTACTAATGGCATAATACGCATGTGGTGTATGAACTACTTAGTACACACACTTAAGGCGATTGCGAGGTAGCGGAATGAGAACAGGCGGAGGCTGGGAGGAAGTCGAGTTCAACAGCCGGGAACCGGTCTATCTGCAGGTAGTACGGCATTTCAAAGAGATGATCGTCGCGGGGAAGCTGGGGGCCGGTCAGGTAATCCCTTCGCGGAGAGAACTGGGAACGCTGCTGAAAATCAACCCGAATACGGCGCAGAGATCCTACAAGGAGATGGAGGAACGTAAATTGATCGTAACGGAAGGAAATTCGCCAAGCCGGATTACTCGAGACGACTCCGTGCTACAGGCGATTCGCGCCGAGCTGCTGGGAGAAGCGGTCGACGCCTTCGTCGCGGCGGTCCGCAAGGTCGACGTTCCGGTCGACGAATTGCTTGATCTGGTGAAGAGCAAATACATAGAAGCGTTGTCCGTCAATCCTGCGCATGCCGATAAGGAAGGGAGCGGAGAACGGCTATGATCGAGCTGAAGGAGGTCCGCAAACGGTATCGCGGGCGCAACGTGCTGAACGGACTTAGCTTTACGGCGGAGAAGGGCAGCATCACTTGCCTGATCGGCATGAACGGAGCGGGCAAATCGACGATCATGAAGGCGATTATGGGCCTTGTTCCGATTAAGGAAGGCCAAATTCTCATAGACGGCAAACCGCGGGGAAAATGGATGTACGAGAAAGTCAGCTTCGTTCCGGATCATCTCACGATGCCGCTGGGCATGAAGATGTCGGAAGGGCTGACGTTTATGGCGGATTTCTACGAGAGCTGGAACGCGGAGCGGGCTGCCGAATTGATGCGTTTTTTCCGGCTCGAGCCCAAGGAGAAAATCGGCAATCTGTCGAAAGGGACGGCGGCGAAATACAATCTTGTGCTCGGACTGGCGCTGAATTCGGAATATGTATTGATGGATGAGCCGTTTTCCGGAATCGACTTATTCAGCCGGGAGATGATCGCTGATGTTTTCTCCAGCGAGTTGATTGAAGAACGCGGCGTTCTGTTGACGACGCACGAGATCGACGAGGTGGAGTATCTGATCGACAAAGCGGTCATTTTGCAGGACGGGAAAGCGGGTTTGGAATTCGACTGCGAAACGATGCGCAGCGAACAAGGCAAGTCGATCGTCGACGTGATGAGAGAGGTGTATTCGCGTTGAGGAACTACCTGAAGCTTCTGCATATGGAAATTCATCGGTTTCGATCTATATTGTTTGTTCTTATGGGGTTGACCGCGCTGGTCCAGATCTGCGCGATCGCGTTTAGTACCATCGGAGAGATAAATGAAAGAAACGCCTATTTTCAGCAAACGGGAAAACCGGCCGAGACTTTTTTCGCCGCTATGTCCTTCACCCGCACGGTGCAGAACACGCAATTCTGGTTTGCCGTTCCCGTCGGGCTCAGCATCGCCGTTCTGGTCATTTATGCGTTTCTAATCTGGTATCGCGATTGGTTCGGAAGAAGCACGTTCGCGTTTCGGCTACTCGCGCTTCCTTCTGAACGCAGGAATGTTTATTTCGCGAAGCTGACCGCTATTTTAACATTTATATTCGCAATGCTCGGCTTTCAACTTCTGCTTATGCCCATCTGCAGAGCGGTCTTTACGATGATCGCGCCGGCCGATCAAATACAGCCTTCCTTTATCGCGGATGCGATTTTCGTCAATCAGGCGTTTAAGATTTTACTGCCGCGTTCGTTTGGGGAATTTTTCGTCAACTATGGCATTGGCATCATCGCGCTGCTTATTCTGTTCGCGTCGATTTTACTGGAACGAAGCTATCGTTGGCTTGGCATCGCATTCGGGCTTGCTTATGCCGGTCTTTGCGCCGCGTTAATGATTTTTCCGCCTCTGGCGCTTGGCGCGGAATACTCTGCAGGTTATCTGTATACCGAAGAAATTTATGCGATTCAGATCGCGATTGACCTATTGATAGCTATCGTCTCGGTCTGGTTGGGATTGTATTTGTTGAAGAAAAAAGTATCGGTGTAAGGGGAGACGGCGAACGATGAAACGTTACATTTTGTCGATGGCGCTTGGCGTATTCGCTGTCGGCGCGATCGGGACGTATTACGCGTCCGGCACGGAAGGGGATGCGCCCCTATACAAGCTGGTTACGCTGGAAGGCGATGTTCAGGAAGCCGCCAATATGCAGCTGGGCGGCCACTATATTGGAGGAGTCGGATCAAAGGGTCTTGAGCTTACCGTCGCAGGAACGAAATACCAATTAGCGCCGTCGTTTTACGAGAAATATTTGCAGGATAACCGGTTTTTGACGACGCAGTACGAGGACATGAAGGCGTTGAAGCAGGAGCATCGGAATTTTATGCGAGGGAGAAGCAGCATCGACAGCTTCTATAGGGATTCGGATTGGGTCATCTATGCCGACGCCGTTCTTTACGATCCCAGCAGCGAATATGATTGGCGGTCGGAGCTAAGAATGGACGTCCTGGAAGAGGCCACAGGCAAAGTCGCCAAGCATCGGATCGATCTGGACGAATCGAATATCGAATGGTTCCGCGTGAACGACGTTCAGCGTATCGGCGACGAGGTGCATATTCTGGCTCAGGTGAGACAAAGAGCTAAGCTCCCCGAAGGAGGCTGGAAAAGTCTCTCTGAGGAATTTCGCGATTATGTCGTCGATCTCGGCAGCGGCAAGCTGCTTCGTCGGGACGTATTAATGTCGGAGCAACTGAAAGCGACTGCCGGCACCTCTGGAACCTCGGAGGCAGAGCCCGCGGCGAACGTGATCAGGAGAGACCTCAGCCTCTCCATCGCACCCAGCGAGAGGACCTCTCAACCTTCGGAATACGTCGTATTGCAAATGAACCGAAGCAGTACAACTGGCGGCGAAGGAGTCAAAGAAAAGACGACGCTCGTTCGCAAGTACGCAGTATACTCTTACAGAACAGGCAAGCTGACTCCGCTGCCCGAGTCTTCTACCGATATTAGTGCGTATTCGCACAGCCAGAGCGAGCTTAACGGGGATATACTCACTGTTATGTATTTTGACAATCGGAGCTTGGCGATTGCTCGCTATAATGTCGCGACAGAAACGCTGGATCCAGGCGAGCTTACGTTGACGGCGAAGCAGGCGGGCGGGCAGTCGATTAAGAGCGTAACTTTGGCGCAAGACCGCGTGTATGCTTTGCTTTCCTCGGAGGACTCGAGTAAGGCTGGCCTTGCCGACAGCAGACAGATTACGGCCGTCGTGCTTGATGCGGGCAGCGGAAAGACGCTGTACAGAGGAGAAGCCGCATACGAGGGGCCGGCAGACAAAGCCGAAGAGTTCCGCAAAAAACTGTGGTTGACCAACATTTATGCGAACCGTTCGTAACCTTAGAGGCGCGCAGAGTTGGGAAGAGAGGATCGCGCTGCTTAGAAGGCTGGAGGAGGTTGGCTATTCGATCGCTTACTACGTACTGCGCTGCGAGGAGCTTGCCGAGGAAGCGACCCGGGCAGCGCTCCTACAGGCGGGCTCGGACCGAGAAATCAGCGAATTGCCAGCTGAGGCGCAGAGAGAGAAATTCGCCCGGCTGGCGATGAGCACGGCGATAGCTGTAAGGCGCGAGAAGCTGCTTCGCGAGGCCAAATAACGACCGTTTGGAAATTTTATGAATTTACAATATGGCTCGTATGAAATAGTTCGTATTAGCGGTAACTTTATAGTTCGTCCGAACAGCAACTGTATAGTTTGTATAAACGGTAACTTTGATGTTGTAGGAACGAGCGCATATTGTACGAATTTTTCATATAAGTGAGGTTCGAATAGCGCCTGTGGTTCGAATAACGCCTGTGGTTCGAATAGCGCCGGATTTCTGAAGTTTGTACGATACGTCATACAAATCGGTCGAGAGTGACGGCCAAAGGGTTGATTTTATACGATTTATCGCACAAAGCGCTATAAACAAGGGCTCGAAACCGGACTTTTATACAAAGAATCGTACAAAAGGCTCGGAGGCCAAGCCCGCCAATGCAGAAAAGAGACTGTTCCCTAAGCAGAGTTGCTTATGGGACAGTCTCTTTTGTTTTATTGCTTGCGAATATGATAGACGCATTTGCGGTCGCCGGAGGCGAGGCAGTCGGAGCGAGTGACATCCGCACCGAGCAGCGATTCGAACAGCTTAAGCTCGCAGGCGCAAGCCTGCTTGTATTTACCCGCGACCTGCGAAATCGGGCAATTGTACTCGGTGAGCCTGAACTCGTCTTCCGAATCCTGCTCCCAGGTTGCCATGTATCCGTTCTCGTTCTGAATGTCCGACAACGCGGCAACCTTCGCATCGAGCTCTTTGCCCGCCATCTTCGTTTCATACCGTTTCAACAGAGTCGCCTTGCGGCGCTCGAAGAGGAGGTTCACCATCGACTCTCCGGCTTCGTCTTCCAATTCCGTGAGCAAGTCGAGGGCAACGGTATGGTATTTCTTCGGAAAATAGTCGTCCGCCCGAGCGGTAAGACGATAGACGGCCGCAGGGCGGCCCATCGGCAGCCTGATCGTTGTCGATTCAATCAGATCGTCCCGCTCGAGATTGGAAATATGCCGCCTTACGGCCATGCCGGTAATGCCGAGCTGATCGGTCAGCTCTTTGGCGGTCAGCTCTCCGGACGTTTTCAGCATTTGCATAATTCGGTTGCGCGTGGACTGATCCAGATCTTCCTTCAATACGTCACCTCCCGGATCAACCGGCCGATCCGGCTGCGGTCAAATCATGTTCAGCGCAAGCCGGCGAGCAGTATCCGCTATGCTCCTCTTCGCACTTGTCGCATACGAGATGCTGCAGATGGCAGGTATCGTCCGCACAGTTGATATAGCGGTCCGTCTTCGTTTCGCAGTGATGGCATTCTCCGACAACCGTATGCTCGTCGGTCTGATTGATGCGCACCGAAATTCGTTCATCGAACACGTAACAGTTGCCGTCGAAGCCGCGCCCTTGCACTTCCGGATCTTTCCCGTAGGTCACGATTCCGCCGTCAAGCTGATAGACGTCGTTAAAGCCTTCGTTCTTGAGCACGGCGGTTAGCATCTCGCAGCGAATGCCACCCGTGCAATAGGTGAGAATCGGCTTGTCCTTGTGCTCGGTCAGATTGCTGCGAATCCATTCCGGAAATTCCCGGAACGTCTTGAGGTCCGGCTTGATCGCGCCGTGGAAGTGGCCGAGATCGAATTCGTAGTTGCTGCGGCCGTCGAGGATGATCACGTCGTCCTGCTGCATTTTCTCATGGAACTGCTTCGGCGTAAGACGCGCGCCTCCGTCAACGTTCGGATTGAGCTCCTTATCGTAGCGCAAGGTGACAAGCTCTTTTTTATAGCGAACGAATATTTTCTGGAACGCATGCTCGTCGACTTCGTCGATCTTGAACAGCAAATCGGAGAAGAGCGGGTGGGCATGCATGGCGGCAATATAGGCGTCGGTCTGCTCCGTCGTGCCGGAGAGCGTTCCGTTGATTCCTTGATCCGCGATCAGAATCCGGCCTTTAATGCCGAGCTCTTTGCAAAATTGCAGATGCTCCGCAGTGAACGCTTCGGCGTCCGGAATTTGAACATATTTATAGAACAAAAGAATGCGATAAGCTTTGGTAGACATGGTTAACACCTTTCCGTCGACTATTGCAATTAGCCGTTAGTATATTTATCGTAGCGGTTCCCTGCCACTTAGTCAACATATGCGTTTAATAAGTGGCATGGATGAATTTTCTGATCTAGGGAATAATTCGCGTATGTTATTTCGATACAGCCTGCCTTATGAGGAGGAAGATTCCATTGACCAAGCGACAATCGAAGCAGCCGGTGGACGAGTCGCGCCGCAAGTTCCTCAAGTACTCGGGCGCGGCGCTTGGCGGAGCGGTCGTCGGCGGCGTGATCGGCGGTCTTGTCGGCTCGAATCTGAACAAATCCGCGAAGGAAGCGCCGGCCCCGCAAGAGTCGGAGGAGACTCCCGCCGCTCGGGATCAGGATTACAATCATGCGCTTATGTTTTTCTCGCAAGAGCAGTTTCAGACGACGGAAGCCGCGGCCGAGCGCATTTACCCGAAGGACGACAACGGCCCGGGAGCTCAGGAGCTCGGCGTCGCCTTCTTCATCGATCACCAGATGGCCGGCGCATACGGCTTTAACGCACGGGAGTATATGGCGCCCCCGTTCTACAAGGCCGAGGCTTCTCAGGGCTACCAACTGACATTCAAACGGCGGGAGCTTCTGGCCTTCGGTCTGGACGCGCTCAACGAATACAGCGAACAGAAGCATAATAAGAAGTTCTACAAGCTGTCGCCGGAGGAGCAGGATGCCGTATTGACCGCTTTTGAGAAGGACGAGGTCGATTTGAAGGACGTGCCGGCTTCCGCCTTTTTTGCAATGCTGCGCAATTTGACCATCGAAGGCGCGTACGCCGATCCGCTTTACGGCGGCAATCGCAACATGGACGGCTGGAGAATGCGCAATTACCCCGGCAACCAGATGAGCTTTACGGAGGAGATCGAGAAGGAAGAGTTTATCAAAATGGAACCGCTCAGTCTGCGCGATCATCTGCAAACAAGTTAAGGAGAGAAGTTATGGCGAACAAGCTTCCTAAAGTCCCCGTCGTCATCGTCGGCATGGGGTGGGTGGGCGGCATCATCGCGGCCGAGCTGACCAAAGCGGGTATTTCCGTCGTCGGCCTGGAAAGAGGCAAAAGCCGCAGTACGCAGGATTATTACCACGTCCACGACGAGCTTCGCTACGCCTCGCGCTATGAGCTGATGCAGGATCTGTCCAAAGAGACGGTCACTTTCCGCAACACGGAGAAAATGCGGGCGCTGCCGATGCGTTCCTACGGCTCGTTTCTGATGGGAGATGGAGTGGGCGGAGCGGGCGTGCACTGGAACGGTCAATCCTACCGGTTTCTGCCGTACGACTTCGAAATTTACACGAAGACGGCGGAACGCTACGGCAAAAACAAAATTCCGCAGGACATGACGATCCGGGACTGGGGCGTCACTTACGACCAGCTTGAGCCGTATTTTGTCAAGTATGAGCAGATGGCGGGAATTTCGGGTCCTGCCGAGCTTCCCGAGCATCTTGGGAAAATGTCCAAGCCGTTTCCAACCCCGCCAATGAAAACGACGCCGGCGATGAAGCTGTTCACGGACGCGGCGACAAAGCTCGGCCTGCACCCGTACATCATCCCTTCGGCCAACTTGTCGCAGGATTATACGAATCCCGACGGAATCGAACGAGCGGTCTGCCAATATTGCGGCTTCTGCGAGCGCTTCGGCTGCGAATACGGCGCGAAGGCGGACCCGGTCGTCACCGTGCTGCCGGTTGCGCAGAAGAGCGGCAAGTTCGAGCTGCGCACGTATTGTAATGTGACGGAGATTATGCATGACGGGAAGAAGGCGACGGGAGTCAAATACGTCAATACGCTGACGGGCCAGGAATCGGTGCAACCAGTCGACGTCGTGGTGCTGGCCGGCTACGTATTCACTAATGTCCGTCTATTGCTGATGTCCAAGCTTGGGCAGCCGTACGATCCGAAGACGCAAAAGGGCGCGGTCGGCCGCAACTACGCCTATCAGACGAACGGGGCCGGCAGCTCCGTCTATTATGAGGACCGGGAGTTCAATTTGGCGATGGGCGCCGGATCGCTAGGCAGCTGTCTGGACGATTATAACGGCGACAACTTCGATCACGGCGACTTGAAGTTCCTTCACGGAGCGAACATCCGGTTTACGCAGACCGGACTGCGCCCGATTCAGTATCAACCCGCTCCGGCGGACGGACCGAGATGGGGACAGGCGTTCAAACAGGCGACGCTCCATAACGCCAACCGCATCCTCGGCATTTCGGGTCAAGGGGCAAGCATGCCTAACCGTTATCACTATCTGGATCTCGATCCGGAGTATAAGGACTCGCTTGGCTTGCCTCTCATTAGAATGACCTTCGATTTTCTCGATCACGATCGCGAGCTGGTGAAGTTCATCGCGAGCAAAACGAAGGAAATCGCCGATCAAATGGGCGGAACGAAAACGACGGTGAACGATACGATCAAACAGTACAATATCGTGCCGTACCAATCGACGCACAATACCGGGGGAACGATTATGGGCGCCGATCCGGATACGTCCGTCGTTAACAGCTATTTGCAGATGTGGGATGCGGAAAATGTGTTTATTTGCGGAGCGTCCAACTTTCCGCACAATGGCGGCTACAATCCGACGTCAACGGTAGGCGCGCTCGCCTACAGAGTCGCGGAGGGCATCGAGAAGTACATGAACAAAGGCGGTTCTCTCGTATGAGCGCCTCTCGGGGCGGGGAGACGGGGGAGCGCGCCGGGGCCGAATGGGTCGCGCATCTGACGGAGCTGCGCAGGCGGCTCATCTATGTCGCGGCCTGGTTCGTCGCTTCTCTCTGCCTGGGGCTGTATGTTTCTCCGCGCGTGCTCGGTTACGTGAAGGGTCATGTCGGGTCCGTAGAGGTAGATTGGAGCGTATTTTCGCTTACCGACGGTCTGGTCGTGTACATGAAATGCGCGCTGCTCGTCGGCGTTGTCCTGACGCTGCCGATGCTGCTCTACCATTTGTGGGCGTTCTCTCGCCCAGGCATGACCGAATCGGAGGCGAAGGGCACGCTCCTCTACGTTCCGGCATCGTTCGCCCTGTTCGTGGCGGGAGTCGGATTCGGATACGCCGTTGCGATTCCGATGATGATCCGCTTTATGATGAAGCTGAACCAGAGTATCGGAGCGACGGAGGTATACGGCATTCACCATTACGTCAGCTTTCTTGTCAGCTTCCTGCTCCCGATGGGGATCGCGTTCGAGATGCCGCTGGCGATGCTGTTCCTGACGCGGCTCGGCTTATTGACGCCGGATAAGCTCAAATCTGCGCGCAAATATTCTTACGTCGGTCTGGCCATTCTCGGCACGCTGATTTCGCCGCCGGACTTCGCTTCGCATCTGTCGGTTACGATTCCATTAATTGCACTGTTCGAGATCAGCGCGTTTATCGCTGTCCGATATTACCGACGAAGAAGCTCGCTTATCCCGCTCGGTCAGGTCTAACCGCATATCGTTTCTATTCGATTACACAGGAGGGAGGTGTAGCCATGTTCAACAACATCGGCGTCTCGGGGCTGATCATCATTCTGGTCATCGCCTTGATCGTGTTCGGCCCGGCCAAGCTTCCGCAGCTTGGCAGAGCCTTCGGCGACACGCTGCGCGAATTCAGAAATTCCACCAAAGGGATCGTGGACGAGGACCTTGCGGACAAGCCTGCCGTTATCGAGATCGATAAAGCCAAAAGCTAGATAAACGACCTGCGCCGTTGCCGGGGCAGTCCCGATAGTCATGTTCAGTGACTAGGGGCTGCCCTTTTACTTTTTTATCGTCGTCGATTTGTATAGAAATCTTTCAGATTTGCATTGTAGAATATTATGGGGGATTTTTGCCTTATCAGCTATTCAATCTTTTCCGAGCTTTACCGATGAGAGATGGAGAGAGCCGTTCGGTAGCTGTCTCGCATTCATTTTTACACTCCATATTAAAGGCAGGTAGTTGCATGCAGCATGTTCACGGTTCTTACGACACGGCCCTTGTTGTTTTTTCTTACATCGTTGCGGTAGTCGCTTCGTATACGGTATTGGATTTGGCGGGACGCGTGAGCGAATCGTCCGGCTTCAGCCGTTCAGTGTGGCTTGTGTTTGGCGGCGCTGCGATGGGAATGGGCATCTGGTCGATGCACTTCGTCGGGATGCTGGCGTTTACGCTAGACGTTCCCGTAGCCTACGACCTCACGCTTGTCATCGTTTCCGTTCTCGTTGCCATCCTTGCCTCCTACATCGCTCTTAAGATCGTAGGGCGAAAGCAACTGACGACGGGAAGCCTGATAGTCGGAGGGGTGCTGTTGGCAACCGGCATTTCGGCTATGCATTATATCGGCATGGCGGCTATGCTGATCGATATTACCTACGATCCGCTCTGGTTCGCGGCGTCTATACTCATCGCCCTGGTCGCATCGATCGCGGCTTTATGGCTCGCTTTCTATTTTCGCAAAGGGGGCGAAAGAGGGGCGGTCTGGAAAAAGCTCGGCAGCGGACTCATTATGGGCGGCGCCATCGTGGGGATGCACTATACGGGTATGTTTGCCGCGCAGTTCCATATCGGCAGCCATTCGGAGCTTGCCTCCGGTCTGCTGCTTGATCAGAAGCGGCTTCCTTATTTCATATCGGGAGGTACGCTGTTTACCCTCGGGCTTTCGCTGCTTGGCATCTATATCTCCAAACGCTTTTCCCACAAGGATTCGGAGCTTGAGCTGAAGTCGCACGAAATCCATCTTAAAAATCAGGAGCTGCAGCGCTTGAACGACCACCTGGAAGAGCTTGTCCGCGAACGTACGGCGCAGTTGGAGAAGGCGCACGACGAAGCGATACAGGCGAACCGGATCAAGAGCCAGTTTCTGGCCAATATGAGCCACGAGCTCAGAACGCCTTTGAATGCGATTATCGGCTACAGCGAGATGCTGGTCGAGGAAGCGGAAGAGCTCGGAGAGCCGGCCTTCGCTGCGGATCTGGAGAAGATCGGCAAGTCGGGCAAGCATTTGCTTGCGCTGATCAACGACGTTCTCGACATTTCCAAGATCGAAGCCGGTAAAATGGATGTTTATCTGGAAACGTGCGAGATTGGCGGCGTGCTCCAAGAGGTGCTGTCCACGGTTAAGCCGCTGGTTGAAAGCAACGGCAACCGGCTTGAGACGCAATGGGAAGAAGCAGCCATGACGACCGATGTTACAAAGCTGCGCCAAATCTTGCTTAATCTGCTTAGCAACGCCGCCAAGTTTACCAGCGAAGGTACGATTCGGATCGAGGGCCGCTGTATGGAGAAAAACGGGATTCAGGGCTATTCGATCCGCGTGACGGATTCCGGAATCGGGATGACGGAGGAGCAGATGGCCAAGCTGTTCCAGCCGTTTATGCAGGCGGACTCGTCCACGACGCGCAAGTACGGAGGGACGGGGCTTGGTCTGGCGATCACGCAGCGCTTCTGCGAGCTGCTTGGCGGCGACATTGCGGTGGAGAGCAAGCTCGCTGAAGGCAGCGCGTTCATCTGCTGGTTCCCGCTCTCGCCAGGCGGCGAAAGCCAACAGGCGGCATTGCAGTTGGACAAGCTGGAGGAGACGAGCGGCGAAGCCGAATTTATTGCCAATCAACAGCCGAGCATTCTGTTGATCGACGACGAGCCGGTCAACGGGCAGCTGATGCAGAAATATCTTGTCGACGAAGGCTGGTCGCTGGTGTTTGCCGAGAGCGGTGCGGAGGGCTTGCGGCTGACGAGGAAACTGAAGCCGAAGCTGATCTGCCTCGACATTCTGATGCCCAGCATGGACGGCTGGAGTGTGCTGTCGGAGCTCAAGAGGGATCCCGAGCTGCGGGACATCCCCGTCATCATTCTGTCGATGACCGACGACAAGCCGCTTGGCTATTCGCTAGGCGCTTCGGAATTTCTGACGAAGCCGCTGGACCGGGAACAGCTTGTGACCGTAATCGACAAATATTTATCGGATTCGGCAGGGAGATCCGTGCTTGTTGTCGAAGACGATGCGACGACAAGCGAGATGATGGTCAAGCTGCTGGGCAAGGACGGCTATTCCGTCGTAACGGCAGGCAATGGCAGACTTGCGCTGCAGCAGTTGGCGGCCGAAATGCCGGGGTTGATTTTGCTGGACCTGATGATGCCCGAGATGGACGGCTATCAATTTCTGGCCGAGCTTAGAAAACATAAAGAGTGGTCTACCATCCCCGTCGTTGTCGTGACCGCGAAATCGATGGGGGCGGAAGATAGCATGAGGCTTAACGGCTATGTAAAAGGGGTGCTGCAAAAAGGCTCGTTCGAGCCCAAGCAGCTGCTTGCGGAAGTTCGCCGGTATATGAACGATCAACAGGAGGTGGTTTGATGCATACGATTCTTCTGGTGGAGGACAACGAGCTGAATCGGGATATGTTATCCAGAAGACTCGTTCGCAAAGGCTACCGCGTCCTGACGGCCGAAGACGGACAAGTCGGCGTCGACCTTGCGACCGCCGAGCTGCCGGATGTCGTGCTCATGGACATGAGCCTGCCGGTCATGGACGGCTGGGAGGCGACGCGGACGTTGAAGAGCAACCCCAAGACGCGCTCTATTCCGGTCATCGCGCTGACGGCCCATGCGATGTCGGGAGACGAGAAAAAAGCCTACGAGGCCGGATGCGACGACTTCGATACGAAGCCGGTCGAACTTCCGCGGCTGCTCGGCAAGATCGAAGCGGCCCTGATCAAGACAGAATAGAATGGAGTGCGTGCGCCCATGGAGGCCAGCTCAGACGCGAAAATATTGATCGTTGACGATCAAGAGTATAATGTAAGCTTGCTGGAGCGCATATTGACCCGTGCGGGGTTTCGCCGCATACATAGTACGCTCGATCCGCTTGAGGTGCAGCGCATGGTTGCAGAAGTCGAGCCGGACATCGTCCTGCTTGATCTGCATATGCCCGGAATGGACGGTCTGGAGGTGCTGAGGCGAATCCGCGAGCAGGTAGGCAAAGACCAGTACTTGCCGGTTCTCATGCTGACCGCGGACACGACGTCCGAAGTGAAGCAGCAGGGACTCCAGGCCGGAGTCAACGATTTTCTCGCCAAGCCGTACGATCGGACGGAAGTTGTGCTGCGCATACGCAACCTGCTTCAGACGAGACAGCTGCATCTGCAGCTGCAGGAGCACAATCGAACGCTGGAAGAGAAGGTGGAAGAGCGGACGATGGAGCTTAGCAAAGCCCGGCTGGAGATGATTCTGCTCCTCGGGCGGGCGGCGGAATATCGCGACGATATGACCGGTCAGCATACGCAGAGAGTCGGCGAGCTATCGGCCCTAATCGCCCGGCGGCTGGGGTTCCCGGACAAGGACGTCGATCTGATCCGCAGGGCGGCGCCGCTGCACGATATCGGCAAGATCGGCATTCCCGACGATATTTTGCTTAAGCCCGGCCGCTTCGAGCCCCACGAATTCGAGCGGATGAAGACGCATACGACGATCGGCGCGGACATTCTCGAAGGCAGCTATTTCAATATTTTGCAATTGGCTCGCGTCATTGCGCTGTCCCACCACGAGAAATGGGACGGGTCCGGTTATCCCGAGGGCTTGGCCGGAGAGGGAATTCCGATCGAGGCGCGAATCGTCGCTTTAGCCGACTTCTACGACGCGCTTACGCACGAGCGTCCGTACAAACGGGCTTGGACGCCGCAGGAGACGCTGGAGGAAATCGTTCGTCAGCGTGGCGTTCACTTCGATCCGCAAATCGTCGACACGTTCGTGGAGCTGTTCCGCGAATGCGATCTCCATCAACTTATCGAGCTATCATCCTAACCTTAGCGGCCGATCCGGCCGCTTTTTTTTCATCGAAATGTAAGGAAACGGGCGCCCGGTCGTCTAATCTATGAGCAGTGAGCCGTTTGGGAGAGGAGGAGCAGCCATGGACGACAAAGCGCGAATCGAACAGTGGTTTACAACATACGGTTCGGACATTCATCATTTTCTCGTGTATTACACGGGACGGAGTCAAGCGGAGGATCTGGTGCAGGAGGTTTTCGTCAAGGCGCTTAAAGGAAGTCGAAAGTTTCAGGAGCGGGCCAATCCGAAAACATGGCTAATCTCGATCGCCCGGAGAGTCGCAATCGACGAGTACCGAAACCGGCGAAGAAGCAGACTGCTGCCGCTGCGGCTGCTCGGCGAACGAAAGGCTTCGGAAGCGACTCCGGAGGATTTGGCGATCCATCGTCAGGACGTCGCGGATATGTACCGAACGGTCATGAAGCTGAAGCGGACGTACAGAGACGTATTGCTGCTGCGCATCATGCAGCAGCTGTCCGCGGCCGAGACGGCGGAGGTGCTCGGCTGGACGACGGCGCAAGTCGACGTGACGCTGCATCGCGCGATCCGCAAAGCAAGAAGCATTCACGGAGCGCTGGAAGGAGGCGTTGAACATGCAGAAAAGATCGAACGGAGATAGCCGGATCGAGCTGCTCAAGGAACTGCCGCGAAGACCGCTCGAGCCGGCAGCGGAGCAAGCGATTTTGCAAGCTCTTAGAGAGGAGGCGGAACGAGGGACCGCCAAGCGAAAGCGAAGGACATGGCGCTATGCGCTGCTGGCCATTCCGGCTGTCGCGGCGTTGATCGTCTGGGGGCTGCTCTCCGGGGTTGTTAATCGCGCGGCCGACGGGCTCTTCGGGTCGCGCCCCGCCGTCATGCATACCGTAGAGTTCAGCCCGCTGTTCGACTTGCTGGATAAGGATGGGAGCGTCGTTTATCCGGACCGGCTAAGAGGGATACAAGGGAAAATTGCGTATTCCGAGTATTGGGGGAACTTCGTTGCGAATTCGGGTCGCGCATTGTCCAAAATATTTTGGTACGTCTGGGGCGATCCCCAGCGATTAAACGGCGCTACGCTGGTCGCCACCGGGGTCGATCTCTCCACAGGCAAACAATTTCTGGTTAACGAAACGAAGCTGTCAGGTCCGATCTATGGCGCCGATGCTCATATGGTCACGCGGTTCAACAAATTCCCGAGTAAAGGGACGTGGCGAATCGACGTTGAAATCGACGGGGAGCCGTACGGTTCAATCGTCATTCACGTGAAGGATGAGTACATCCATACGGAATCCTCCAGCTTCCTCTTGTCGAAGGACGATACGAAGGCGGGTTCGACGGAGACGACTTTGACCGTTAACGGGCACGATCTGGCGGATACGCTGGACGTTATCGTTCAGCCTGTCGGACGAACCGGCGAGGCGCGCAGACTTCATTTCGTCAAAACAGAGGAATATGTGCAGTCGGATGGCCTCGTTCCGGTTACCGAATATTCCGGCAGCCTGATCTTCGACGCCCCGGGCGAGTGGCGGATTGAGGTTCTCGGAGAGAAAACGGTTGTTGAAGTGCGTTCTTAGCCAGTGCTAATGTCCGGCATTGTTGCAGCTTTTGATTGACAACCGGCTCATTCCGGTTCTAAAATGTGAGTAAACACTCGCTTTTATTGAGGGGCGGAGGCTGAGCATATGGGGATTGCCGTTCAGGTGGAACAAGTCGGCAAAAGCTACGGCAAGAAGACGGTGCTTCAGGACGTGTCGCTGCAAATGCGGCAAGGCCAGATTTACGGTTTGATCGGTCCGTCGGGAGCGGGGAAGACGACGCTGGTCAAAATGCTGGTCGGCATGGAGCGCGCCGATACGGGAGCGGTGAACGTACTGGGCCAAGCCATGCCGAATCTGAAGCTGCTTCAGGACATCGGCTACATGGCGCAATCCGATGCGCTCTACACGGAACTGACGGGTGAAGAGAATTTGAAGTTTTTCGCCTCCTTGTTCAAGCTGGGCAAGGAAGCAAGAAAAGAGAGGATCCAATATGCGGCGGGGTTGGTCAACCTGGCGGGGGAGCTGGGCAAGCGAGTGTCCGCCTATTCCGGGGGAATGAAACGGAGACTGTCGCTCGCCGTCGCCCTTATTCAGAACCCGCGTCTGCTCATTCTGGACGAACCGACGGTTGGCATCGATCCCCAGCTTCGCGTGTCGATCTGGAACGAGCTGCTGCGGTTAAAGCGGGAAGAGGGGAAGACGATCGTCGTTACGACGCACGTCATGGACGAAGCGGCCAGATGCGATTACCTTGCATTGGTTCGCGACGGTCGCATTCTCGCTTCGGGAACGCCGCAGGAGCTGTTGGCGCAGTACAAGGTGGACAATTTAGAAGGCGTATTTCTGGCGGCGGGAGGCTCGGGCCGATGAGAACGAGAGCGCTGATCGCCAGAATTTGCCGTCAGATGGTCAGGGACAAGCGAACGCTGGCGCTACTATTCGTTGCGCCGCTGCTTGTATTAACGCTGATGTATTATATACTGAACGGAGGAGAGGCGAACGAGCCGAGACTGGGGATCGTTCATGGGGACTCTGCTCTTCAGGGACTGGAGAAGGCGGGAATCGTCGTTGTGCCGGTGTCCGACGCTTCCGCCGGAACAATCGAGGAGCACAATCTGGATGCCGTGTTGACGGTGGATGGCGGCCGTCCCGCCCTGACGCTGGAAAATGCGGATCCGACGCAGGCGAAGGCACTGCGGATGAAGATTGGACAGATCGCCGCGCTGCAGTCGCTGGCCGGTCTCGGACTTCCGATGGAGGCGGCCGGCCAGTCGGAGATCGAAACGAGCTATATTTTCGGAGGTCCGGAGTCGTCGTTTTTCGATGTGCTTAGTCCGATTCTTGTCGGGTTTTTCGTTTTCTTTTTCGTCTTTCTTATTTCTGGCATCGGACTGCTCAGAGAGCGCACGACCGGTACGCTGGAGCGGCTGCTGTCCACGCCGATCCGCAGAGGAGAAGTGTTGACCGGTTACTTGGCCGGATACGGCATTTTCGCCGTCATCCAGACGGTGATCGTCGTCGTGTACGCGGTGAACGTGCTCGACATTCCGCTGGCGGGCTCGATCTGGAACGTTCTGCTCGTGAATCTGCTCGTCGCGCTCGTTGCGCTGTCGCTCGGCATTTTGCTGTCCACGTTCGCTTCGTCGGAATTTCAGATGGTGCAGTTTATTCCGGTCGTCGTCATTCCGCAAGTTTTTTTCGCGGGTATCCTGCCGCTGGACGGGATGGCGGACTGGCTGCAGGCGCTGGCGGTCGTAATGCCGCTCTATTACGCGGGAGACGCGTTGACGGGCGTCATGTATCGGGGCGAGGGCATCGGAGACATCGTGTCCAATTTGCTTGTGTTGGCCGCATTCGCCGCCGTCTTTATCGCCCTGAACGTATTTGCGCTGAAGAAATACCGTAAGTAAAGGAATGAGTGTATGTCTTCCAACAGTATTTTTGATCGAATGATCGCTTCCGCCAAGCAGTCGAAGAAGGAGACGGCCAAACAGCAGCGCATTGTGCAGAGCGCCATTGCGCTGTTCGCGGAGAAGGGGTACGCCAATACGTCGACAAGCGAGATCGCCAAGCATTCCGGAGTTGCGGAAGGGACGATTTTCCGCCATTACGGCACGAAGGAAAATCTGCTGCTGGCGATGATCGTGCCGTTTCTGAAGGAGTCGCTTCCGGCGATCGCGCAGGAGGTGTTCGAGGAGGTTCATCCGGCCAAACACGACCGCTTGGAGCAATTTCTTCGCGTCATGTTTTTGAATCGGCTGCGTTTTCTAAGGGAGAACAAGGAGATATTTCGCGTTGTCGTCAAGGAATTCGTCTACCGTGATGAGCTGCGCAGCGAGCTGATGGGGCATATCAACCGCGAGCTAGTCGGTTATCTGTTTCAGGCGATCGATCATTTCAAGGCGAAGGGGGAGTTGCCCGAGCTGCCGAACGAACGGCTGCTGCAACTGATCTTCCCCTTTATTTTCAGCAGATTTGTGCTGCGCTTTGCATTGGCCCCGGAGGAGCCGCCCGGCAGCGACGAGGAGGAAGCGGATCTTGTTGTCGGTTTTATTATGCGGGGCATCGAGTCGCTTCGCTAAAATGAGGAACAGCCCAAGACGGCGGCGGGGAAGCCGGCCGACTTGGGCTGTTTCCTTTTACATCGTATCAAGAGCGCGAACGAATCTCCTGCCGCATGAACAGCAGATAGGTCGCGGCGAACGATAGCGAGGTTTCGGCGATCAGCGCCACGATATGCGGCCAGACGAGCAGCGTGCTCTGCCCGAACGACAGCGGCGTCGAGATGGCGAGGTATGCCTGCTCCTGTGTCACGAACGGATTCAGCGTGCGCACGTCCGGCAGCAGCAGCGTCGAGGCTGCCTCCTGGAACAGGTGAGCCGGGGAAATCCGCGACAGCAGCGTGAGCAGATTTTGCGCGTCCATATAACCTTGCACGTCGTTCGGATCGCTCGGCGTGAGCGCATTGCCGATCAGGTTGACGATCATGCCGTAGAACACGAGAAAGAAAATCCATACCGCGATGCCGCTAAGCGCGGACGTCGCCGCCTGCTTGAACCTGACCGAGAACAGCAGCGACAGGTTCAGCCATAGACCGACGTAGACGGTCGTTATGAGCAGCATCACGATAACGCGGCCGAATTCCTCGGGAGTCGGCGGATAGCCGATCGTGTACAGGCCCGTACCCATGACAAGAAAACCGAGCGAGAAGACGACGACGGCAATCAGCAGCAGACCGGCAACGAACTTGGCGACGAGGAAATCATCGCGATGAACCGGCTGCGACATCACCCGGCTGAGCGTTCCCTTGCTCCGCTCCGAATTGACCGCGTCAAAGCCGATGGCGATGCCGATCAGCGGAGCCAGAAAGGAGAGGAACGTCAGGAAGTTCGGCAGGCCGCTTGAAGATACCGTGAACATGCTCAGGAACAGGAAATTGGCGTCGCCGCCGGACGTCTGCGCTCCGTCCTTCAGCGCCGTGACGGCCGTGTAGAGCGAGCCGATGCAGGCCAAGGTGACAATGCCGAGCAGGATGACGAACCGCCAGCTGCGAATATGGTCTCCGAACTCCTTCTGCACCATGACCCAGAACGGGCTTGCGGTGCGCGGCGCGCCGGAGGAGACGGATGTTTTGCCCTCCGCCGCGCCCGTCTTGCCCGCCGTTCCCCGCAATTTGTTAACCCAGACGCTCACGCGACTCGCCTCCTTCGAAATAACGATGATAAATGTCGTCCAGCCCGTAGCGAAGAGGGCGCACGCCGAACAGGGATGCGCCGGCGTCGATGACAGCCTTCGTCAGCCCGGCGGTCGTGTCCTCCGTTCCGGAGACGACAACGGTCGCCAGCTCGGCGTTCGGGCTGTTGCTGTCCGAGAGACCTCCGCCGGGTGTGAGCTGCACGTCCGTTACGCCGTCTACGCCTCGCAATGCGGTCTCAAGCGATTCATTCCACGGCAGGACGTCCAGCTCGATTCGATACGTCGGCGCTCCGTCAAGCTGCCGCGACAACGTATCGATATCTCCGGAGGCAATCAGCCTGCCCTGAACGAACAAGCCGACGCGGTCGCAAATTTGCTGCACCTGATGCAGATGATGGGACGACAGCAGCACGGTTATCCCCTCGTTGCGGCTCAGATCGCGAATGAGCGCAAGCAGCTCGCGCACCCCTTCGGGGTCGATGCCGAGCGTCGGCTCGTCGAGGATGATCACCTGCGGATTTTTGATCAACACGTCGGCCAATCCGAGCCGTTGACGCATCCCGCGCGAGAAAGTGCCGGTCCGCTTGAGCGCGACCTCCGCCAATCCGACCCGCTCAAGCAGCAGCAGTGCGCGGCTCCGCGCCTCGGCCTCGGGGATACGATTCAACCTCGCCGTATAGACGAGATTGTCAAGCGCCGACCGATCCTCGTAAAATCCGACGTCGTCCGGCATGTATCCGACTTTGCGCTTGACCTGCATTGGATTTCGGGTCGCGTCAAGGCCGCATACGAGCGCCTCTCCCGAGGCGGGCTCCGTGAGGCCGAGCATCATCAGGATGGTCGTCGTTTTACCGGCGCCGTTAGGGCCGAGCAGGCCGTAAATTTCTCCCGGATAGATGTTCAGATTCAGACGGTCGACAGCGGTAAAGTCGCCGTACGTTTTCGACAGGTTTTTAAGCTGAATGACCGGTTCCGCCGCTTCGATCGTAGTCACTTTTACCGCCTCCCATATTTCCGGAACAGTCCGTAGATGCCGGCCAGCACGACAAGCACGATCAGCACGCCGATCCAGCCCCACAACACGGACGTTTCGACGGTGATGCGGAACGTGGCGGAAGCCGTTTTCTCGGGCGAGCTTGCGGTCAGGTTGGCGACGTAGTCGCCGGACAGCGCTTTGTCGGAAGCTTTGACGGTAGCGGTGACCGGAACGGATTGGCCGGCTGCAATGGAGCGGATCGTCTTCGGCTCGAACGTCACCTCCCAATTGGCGGGAAGCTGTCCGCTAAGGCTGACGTCGGTCACCTCCGCAGAACCCGTGTTTTGGACGACAAGCTCAAGATTGCGCGTTTTGCCGGCGGTAATGTCGGCGCTGAGCCGCTCGTCGACGGTCGTAAGCGAGAGGCCGTATGATCCGGTAATAGCGGCTTCCACCTGAGCCTGCGCAGAAGAGCTTCCGCTTGCCGCATGAACGACGATCGGATACGTGTCTGCGGCTGCATTTTCCGCGGGGGTTACGTCGAGACTGACTGATTTCGAGCTGCCCGGCTCCACGTCGACGGAAGTAACGTTGCTGCCGCTTACGGAGAAGCGCACGTCCCAGCCTGACGGAGCTTCCGCAGTTAATGCGTACTGCTGCTTGGAAGCTGTTCGGTTGTCAAGCGTCAGACTGTAGGTGAACTTGGAATCCGAATGGCCTTCGCGATTGGGCTGATCGACCGACAGCTCGGATTTGTAGGAGCCTTGCTCAGCCACGTTAACCTTAAGCGGAAGCGTACCGAAATCGCCGGCGTTGAGCTTAAACGCATAATCGCCCTTATTGACCTCGAGCGGGACGGTCAGGCTAAGACTGAGCGATTGCGACTCCCCGGGCTTCACGGAAATTTGCCGGACTCGGTTGCCGCCCGCCGTCAGCTCGTATTTCCAGCCGAGACTTCCGACATCGAACGCGACGTCGGCCGAACGGATTTCGTCGGAGTCGTTGATGACGTCGATGGCGTAAGAGATCGTTTCGCCGGGAGAGACGGACAGGTACGTGTACGGCGTAAACAGCTTTAGCGGCGCCGCCGCAGCGAGCGACGCTCCGCCCATGAGCGCGCCTAGCAGCAGCATTAAGGCGAGCGCTCCGGATAATGATCTGGTCGATTTCTTCATGACAACCATTCCCCCTCAACTCCAAAAATTGATTTTCACCCCTATTACGTCCGGCCTTGGCGAACGGATTTAGCCGAAAGTTAAAAAATTGCTTAGCAGAAGCTTAAAGGAAGATAAAAAACGAATCGACCGGTTTTCATGAGGGCGGCTTTTTGATAATTTAGTTTCGAAAAGAGGTTGTGCGGGAGCAGCGCACTTTTTTGAACAACCTCTTAAATATGCGCGGAGGTGCGATGAACATGGGAACAAACTCTGGCAGACCGGGGTGCCAGGATCTGTTCGAGCTGTTTGCGCTCATGCGGGACGGCTCGATGGAGGCGTTCGATCGCTTCTACGGGCAGGCGGCTCCTTTGGTGATGGGAATTGCCGGGAAGCTGCTCGGCGGCGATCGGATGGAGATGGAGGACGTATGCCACGACGTGCTGCTGACCGTCATTTCGCAGCCGGAAAAGTACTCGCCCGAGAGAGGCTCGGTCGAAGCATGGCTGGCTGTGCTGACAAAAAGCCGCTGTATGGACCGATTGCGCAAACGCAGAAGGATCGTACTGGAGCAGCGAGAAGCTCCGTTCGAGCAAAGGTATGCCTGGGCAGGAGAAACAGCGCTTCCGGAGCAGCGCGTAATGGCGAAAATGGAAGGGGAGGCGCTTCGGCAGGCGCTGTCGGAGCTGGACGGCGTGCAGAGGCGGACACTGGCCGAAGTGTATTACAGCCACCGCACCCGCAAGGAGCTGGCGGAAGCATGGCAGGTCCCGGTCGGAACGATCAAGTCGCGCGTGCGCTACGGTCTGAATCATCTCTCCAAGGCCATGGAGCGCCTCGGCTGGTCGAACGGCTCGAAAGGAGGGGGCTGACATGTTGGGCAGAGATTGCGGCATACCGGACGAGCGCTGGGTAGATTACCACCTCGGCCAATTGGGCGCAGCCTCCTTAGAGGCATTGGATAGACATGCTGAGAGCTGCTCCGCCTGCCGCAGCGCCTGTCTGCGCTGGGCCGAGCTGCTCGGAGTGTCGACGGAGCGCAGAAATGTTGCCCGGAAGGCGTCGGCCAGCGATAAAGCGATGCGCGGTGTCGATTGGGACCCGACGGACGCAAACGCGATGGCGAACACGGATCAAGGGTTTGCGAGGGACGAGGAGTTGCCGTCAGCGCAAGTGTACCGCTCGCTGCGCCGACGGATGGCGATGCGTTCTCTGTTCCGCAAAGCGAATCGAAGACCGGGGAGAGCGGCGGCCAGTGTAATCGCGGCGCTGCTTGCCGTTGTTTTGATTGGGCTGTTCAAGTATTCGAAAGCGCCGAATGAGCCGGCAGCTGCAGCTCCCCTGGCGGCGCAGCATTATGCACAACTGCACGAGCCTGAGGGGGCGAGGCTGATGGAGCTTCCCGGCACGCGCGTCATCATGTCTCCGGATATTGCCGAGTGGACGGCTTCAGCTTCCTCAGGCAGGCCGCGTCAAAGTTTGACGGTATGGGTCAATGACGATACCGAGGAACTGTTCGTGCTGATGGAGGGTGTGCTTGAATCGGATACGAGCGACGTTCAGGCATGGGCGGACAGCAGAAGCCGGCTTTCGAACTTGGGTTTGCTGGAGTTTCACAGCGGACAAGGCCATTTGTACTCGCGTTTTCGCGAAATGGCGGCGCTGGAGTCCTTGCGCTTTACAATCGAGCCGAAAGGCGGAAGCGAGCTGCCGACCACTCCGGACAGCGCGCTAGTGCGGCTTGCGAGCGAATGATGGCATTTGGATAGTTAATGACATTAAGGATGCGACTCTCTGCGGGAGACGCATCTTTTTTTCTAAATTACGACGAAATTATGTC
The DNA here is from genome assembly GCF_017671885.1 of Cohnella sp. LGH. Lineage (NCBI taxonomy): Bacteria > Bacillati > Bacillota > Bacilli > Caryophanales > Paenibacillaceae > Cohnella > Cohnella sp. LGH. The sequence goes on along the minus strand of NZ_CP072117.1, from coordinate 3,526,160 downwards.
AAACGCGGCTTTGCATAAGAACAGTTTGTCAAAATGTGATTTAATTCACAAACTGGATCGGCGTTCAAGTTTATACTGGGATCAAGAAGAGGAAGGGAAGTGATCCCGTAATGAAACTACATGTTTCTATCCATGACATCCCACTTACCGAGAATACGAATGATCTGCAATTGGAAACGTCCGTCGCCCGCGCCAGAGAAGAGCACGAAGCGTTGAAAAACGAGCTGAGAAGCATTTACGAGCAAGCTTGCGTTGTTCGCAACGACCCCGAGGAGAAGCGGCTCAATCGCGAAATCAGGCAGCTTCACGATTGCGTCAAGCTGTTCATGAAGCACTGGGCCGCGCATACCCAGTGGGAAGAGTCCGAATTGTTCCCGCAGGCGGCGACCTTTCTGGGAGCCGAGCCCGATTTGTTCTTGCTGATGGAGCAGGAATACGAGCTGGCCGATCAGTATTTGCGCACATTCATGCGAGCATTGGAGAAGGCCCGGTATCCGATCGGGCATGAAGAGGCAAGCAAGATGGCCTCGTACCTGATTCAAGCTTATGCGGTTCTGAACAATCGGTTCAGGGAAGAGGACGAAATCATGCTTGACCTGACGGATCGTTCCAATGCTTACGGCTTTTAGCCGAAGCGATCCATTTTCTTGCGAAAGGAGTGATTAAGATGCCCCAAGCGGTCAACTCCCCGTTGTACGAGCTGTACATGAGGTACGACCAGTGGAAGGAAGGACACGACGCGCTTTACGACAGGTTGTTGGAATTGTGCAGGTTAATGCGATGGAATCCCGGCAATTTCGATTACCCGTTCTGGGAAATCCATCATCGCGGCGTGCATGAGAAGTTCGTCGCCTTTATGGACGATTGGCAGAAGCATCTCTCTAAGGAAAAGCAGATCATTTACCCGTTTGCCAAAACCGCCATCTGCGGCGGAAAAATCGGCCCGGCAGCCGTGCTCGAGCAGGAGGACGCCATCGCCCGGCAGTTTTACGAAGCGTATCTGACGGCTGTCGCCGGCGGAGAGTCCCCTGAGGATTGTCTGTCGCGCCTTCTTCAAGTACTTATGATTATCACCGAGCATTTCAGAGTGGAGAATGAGACGATTGTTCCGGCGGCAGAGCGGTTGATGGACTCAATCGAATATATCGGATCTTAAACAACCAAGGGGAGGCTCGCATATATGGCAGCCAATGAGAAAGTTCAAGAAACGTTTGTTACCGCGCAGAAGGAAGTCAACCTGCTGACGGAGAGAGCGAAGCAGGCTCAGGAAGAATTTATGCTGCTCGATCAAGACGCCGTAAACCAAATTGTTCAGAAAATGGCGCTGGCCGGTCTGGATAAGCACATGCTGCTGGCGAAAATGGCGGTGGAGGAAACCGGACGGGGCGTATACGAGGACAAAATAACGAAAAACATCTTTGCCACCGAGTACATCTACCACAGCATCAAGAACGAGAAGACGGTCGGCGTCGTCGAAGACAACCCGTATGAGAACTACCGCGTTGTCGCCGAGCCGGTCGGCGTCATCGCCGGCATTACGCCGGTGACCAACCCGACGTCCACGACGATGTTCAAGGCGTTGATTGCGACCAAGACGCGCAACCCGATCATTTTCGCCTTCCATCCGTCGGCGCAGAAATCGAGCCGCGAGGCGGCAAAAACGCTGCTGGAAGCGGCGGTGGCGGCAGGCGCGCCGGAGCACTGCATTCAGTGGATCGATCATCCTTCGGTCGAAGCGACGCAGCAGCTTATGAACCACAAAGACGTGACGCTTGTGCTGGCAACCGGCGGTTCGGCAATGGTTAAATCGGCGTACAGCACCGGCAAACCGGCGCTTGGCGTCGGTCCCGGCAACGTTCCGTGCTTTATCGAGCGGACGGCCGATCTCGACCAAGCGGTCACCGACCTGATTTTGTCGAAGACCTTCGACAACGGCATGATTTGCGCATCGGAGCAGGCAGTCATTCTCGACGAAGCGATCTATACGGCGGCCAAGAAGAAAATGACGCAGCTCGGCTGTTACTTCCTGAACAAGGAAGAGACCGAGAAAGTATCGGGCCTGGTCATCAACTCGGAGAAATGCGCGGTAAACGCGGTCATCGTCGGCCAACCGGCGGTGAAAATCGCGGAGATGGCGGGAATTACGGTGCCTCAGGGTACGAAAATTTTGGTAGCCGAGCTGGCCGGAGTCGGAGACAAGTACCCGCTGTCGGCGGAGAAGCTGAGCCCTGTGCTGGCCTGCTACAAAGTCAAAAGCGCCGAGCAAGGCATCGAGCGCGCTGCGCAAGTCGTCGCCTTCGGCGGCATGGGCCACTCGTCGGTCATTCATTCGAACGACCAAGCGGTGATCGCAGCGTTCGCCGCTCGCCTGCAAACCGGCCGGATCATCGTCAACTCGCCTTCGACGCACGGCGCAATCGGGGATCTCTACAACACGAACCTGCCTTCGCTGACGCTGGGCTGCGGCTCGTACGGCCACAACTCGACGACCTCGAACGTCACGGCCGTCAACCTGATCAACCTGAAGCGAGTCGCTTATCGCACGCTGAACATGCAGTGGTTCAAGGTGCCGCCGAAAGTGTACTTCGAGCGCGGATCGACGCAGTATTTGGAGAAAATGCCGGACATTACACGGGTCATGATCGTCACCGACGCCGCGATGGTCAGCCTCGGCTACGTCGAGAAGGTCGAGTACTATTTGCGCAAACGGAAGCTGCCGGTCGCCATCGAAGTGTTCTCGGACGTCGAGCCCGACCCGTCGACGGATACGGTGGAACGCGGCACGCGGATGATGGCGCAATTCAAGCCGGACTGCATCATCGCGCTCGGCGGCGGTTCGCCGATGGATGCAGCGAAAGCGATGTGGCTGTTCTACGAATATCCGGACACCAGCTTCGATTCGCTGAAGATGAAGTTCCTGGACATTCGCAAACGGATTTACAAATATCCGCGGCTAGGCCGCAAAGCGAAATTCGTCGCGATTCCGACGACGTCGGGAACCGGCTCGGAGGTTACATCGTTCGCCGTTATTACCGATAAAAATAAAGGGAACACGAAATACCCGCTTGCCGATTACGAGCTGACGCCGGACGTCGCGATTATCGATCCGGATTACGTGTACAGCTTGCCGAAGACGGCGGTCGCCGACACCGGCATGGACGTGCTGACGCATGCGATCGAAGCGTACGTGTCGGTCATGGCCAACGATTACACGGACGGGTTGGCGCTTAAGGCGATTCAGCTTGTATTTGAAAACCTGGAAGACTCGTATCATAAGGCCGATCCGAAGGCCCGCGAGAAAATGCACAACGCTTCGACAATCGCAGGCATGGCGTTCGCCAACGCGTTCCTCGGTATCAACCACAGCTTGGCGCATAAGTGGGGCGGACAGTACCACACGGCGCACGGACGTACGAACGCGATCCTGATGCCGCATGTCATCCGCTACAATGCGGAGAAGCCGACGAAGTTCGCTTCGTTCCCGAAATACGACCACTTTGTCGCCGACAAGCGCTATGCGGACATCGCCAGATTGCTCGGCTTGCCTTGCGGCACGACCGAGGAAGGCGTGAACAGCCTGATCGACGCGATCCGCAAGCTGAACAGCGCGCTCGGTATTCCGGAATCGTTCCAAGCCCTCGGCTTTGAAGCGAACGATTTCGAAAGTAAGGTCGACTACTTGGCCGACAGAGCCTTCGAGGATCAATGCACGACCGCCAACCCGCGCATGCCGCTCGTGACTGAGCTGGCCGACGTGTACCGCAACGCGTTTTACGGGAAATTCGCTTAATAGAACGAGCTTTGTGAACACACCTTATATCACCTTGGGAGGGTACCAACATGGCGACTACAGAGAAGCACCTGAACGAAGCGGCGGTCGCCGCCGCTTCGTCCGACGGCTGGCGGGGCTTCCGCCTCGGCCGCTGGCAGCGTCACGTCGACGTGAACGAATTTATCGGATTGAACCTGACGCCTTACGAAGGAGACGAGTCCTTCCTGGCGGAGCCGACGGAAGCGACGCTGGAGCTGTGGCAGAACGTGCTGGAGCTGATGAAGCAAGAGCGGCAAAACGGGGGAGTGCTCGATATCGATACCGAGACCATATCGACGATCGTGTCGCACGGGCCGGGTTACATTAAGCGGGAATTGGAGAAGATCGTGGGGCTGCAGACCGACGCGCCGCTTAAACGTTCGGTTCAGCCGTTCGGCGGCATTCGCATGGTGGACGACGCCTGCAAAGCGTACGGCTACGAGCTGCAGGAAGCGACGCGCCGAGTATTTACCGATATTCGCAAGACGCACAACCAAGGCGTATTCGACGCTTACACGACCGAGATGAAGCTAGCGCGCAAAGCGGGCATCATTACCGGACTGCCGGACGCTTACGGTCGCGGACGTATTATCGGAGACTATCGCAGAGTCGCTCTGTACGGGGTTGACCGGCTGATCGAAGCCAAGAAGGAAGATCTGCTGCAATTGGAAACCGACGTCATCTCCGAAGACGTGATTCGGGCGCGGGAGGAGCTGTCCGAGCAAATCCGCAGCCTTGGAGAGCTAAAGCAGATGGCTGCATCCTACGGCTACGATATTTCCCGCCCGGCGGCAACCGCCCGCGAAGCGGTGCAATGGCTGTACTTCGCTTACTTGGCGGCGATCAAGGAGCAGAATGGAGCGGCGATGAGCCTTGGCCGCGTATCGAGCTTCCTCGACATCTATATCGAGCGCGACAAGCGGGAGGGCAAGCTGACCGAAGCCGAGGCGCAGGAGCTGATCGACCATCTCGTTATGAAGCTGCGCATGGTTAAGTTCCTCCGTACGCCGGACTACAACGAGCTGTTCAGCGGCGACCCGACATGGGTCACCGAATCGATCGGCGGCATGGGCAACGACGGCAGCACAAGGGTGACGCGCAACTCGTTCCGGTTCCTGCATACGCTGTACAACCTGGGACCGGCGCCGGAGCCGAACCTAACGGTACTCTGGTCGACTCGTCTGCCGGAGGGCTTCAAAAACTACTGCGCCAAAGTATCGGTAGACACCAGCTCGATCCAGTACGAGAACGACGATCTGATGCGGCCGGAGTTCGGCGACGATTACGGTATCGCCTGCTGCGTATCGGCGATGCGGATCGGCAAGCAAATGCAGTTCTTCGGAGCGCGGGCGAACTTGGGTAAGGCGCTGCTGTACGCGATCAACGGCGGCAAGGACGAGAAGCTCGGCCTTCAGGTCGGTCCGGCGCTGGCGCCGCTGGCGGGAGATACGCTCGATTACGCCGAGGTTGCGGAACGGTTCGACCGCGTGATGGATTGGCTGGCCCGACTGTATATGAACACACTGAACGTTATCCACTATATGCACGATAAATACAGTTACGAGCGCATTGAGATGGCGCTGCACGACCGCGAAATTCTGCGCACGATGGCTTGCGGCATCGCCGGTTTGTCGGTCGTCGCCGACTCGCTTAGCGCAATCAAGTACGCCAAGGTCAAGCCGATTCGCAATGAGCATGGACTGGCCGTCGATTTCGAGATCGAAGGCGAATATCCGCAGTACGGCAACAACGACGCCAGAGTGGACGATATCGCCGTCGCTTTGACCGAGACGTTCATGAATAAGCTGCGTAAGCACCCGACTTATCGCAACGCATTGCCGACGATGTCGGTGCTGACGATTACGTCCAACGTCGTCTACGGCAAGAAAACCGGCAGCACGCCGGACGGCCGCAAAGCCGGCGAGCCGTTCGCTCCGGGCGCCAACCCGATGCACGGACGCGACCGCAAAGGCGCGCTCGCTTCTCTGAACTCGGTCGCCAAGCTGCCTTACTCCAGCTGTCTGGACGGTATTTCGAACACGTTCTCGATCATTCCGAAGGCGCTTGGCCGCGAAGCCGACACGCGTGTTCGCAACCTCGTATCGCTGCTGGACGGCTACGCCGCCAGCAAAGGGCATCACCTGAACGTCAACGTCTTTAACCGGGAACAGCTGCTCGATGCCATGGAGCATCCGGAGCAATATCCGCAGCTGACGATCCGCGTCTCGGGCTATGCGGTCAACTTTATTAAGCTGACTCGCGAGCAGCAGCTCGACGTGCTGAACCGGACGTTCCACGGATCGGTCTAATCGGGCAAGGGCGAGCGGCGGTCGATCAATAGTCAAGAGAGGGAGGCGGAGAGCATGCATACAGGGAGAATCCACTCTCTTGAAACGTTCGGGACGGTGGACGGGCCGGGAATCCGGTTCGTCCTGTTCCTTCAAGGCTGCGCGCTGCAGTGTCGCTATTGCCACAACCCCGATTCGTGGGACACGCAGACCGGCGCGCTGCGGAGCGTAGACGATATTTTGCGGGAGATCGAGCCTTACGTCGAATACTACCGCCGTTCCGGCGGAGGCATTACGGTGACGGGAGGAGAGCCGACGCTGCAAGCGCCGTTCGTGGCCGAGCTGTTCAGAGCGTGCAAGGAACGATGGGGGCTGCACACCGCGCTCGACTCCTCCGGCTTCTGCGAACCTAGCCATGCCGAGGCTTTGCTCGAAGTAACCGACCTCGTGCTGCTCGATTTGAAGCGCATGGATCGCGAAGGGCACAGGGAGCTCACGAGCCAGCCGAACGATCGCATCTTGAGATTTGCGAGGCATCTATCGGACCGCGGGACGAAAATGTGGATCAGAAGAGTGCTGATCCCCGGCTGGACGGACGGGCAGGAAGAGTTGCTTGAGCTGGGGCGTTTTGTCGGCGGGCTGGAAGGCGTGGAGAAGCTTGAGGTGCTGCCGTATCACCGGATGGGCGTGTACAAGTGGCACCAGCTAGGCAAAGCGTACCCGCTGGAGGGCGTGCTCGAGCCCGGGCCGGAAGAAGTCGCGAGAGCGAACCGGTTGATCGAGCAAGGGAGGTCGGAGGGCAGCTTGATCTCACAATGTCCTCAGGGGTGAGTTGCACGGGCTTATAAGAGGTTGTAAAACCGTAATAATAACAAAAAGGTGCTGTCTCCTAGGTAGAGTTGCTTAAGATGATTGATATATAAAGTAAGGTATATACACCTTGCACCTTTATCATCGATTATCTTTTAGAGCAATTCGAAGAGCCTAGGAGACAGCCCCTTTATTTTTAAACGTCCAATTATCGCGAATTATTTAGCTTATACTCCTGCGGCGTAACTCCGACGTTTTTTTTGAAAAACTTGGTGAAATAAGACACGCTATCGAAGCCGAGTTCGACGGCTACGTCTTGAATTTTCATTCCTTCGATCAGCAGCAATTCCTTAGAGCGAGCCGTCTTGAGCTGTTTAATTCGTTCGGACAAGGTGATCCCTTTCTCGGAATGATAGAGTCGCGATAGATAATAAGGACTAAGATGGAATACGCTGGACAACTGGTCAAGCGAAATATCCTTATTCAACGATCTGATGACAAAGGCATCCACTTTATCAATGATTTCTTTCTTCTGATCCTTCCTCTCGGTTTCAGTATTCGAAAATAGCGACGTCGCAAGCAGAGAGCAGTACTCTTCGAAGGCCGCCCAATTGGCGAACATCGCGTAGTTGGCCAAGTATTTTAACTCGATGGTTTGGCCAATCGTTTTCGTTATTTTTCTTGCGTTCATGTACGAAATAAATATGGTGGATAGATGTAAAAATATTTCCATTTGAAGGTTGTAATCTAGAAAAACGCTTTTCTGCACGGAGCGGAAAAATCCCGTCATGCCGTCATGAAAAGACACGCTGTCTCCGGATTCCAGCGAATGGAGCAATTGATTCATATTTCTTCGGATTTCCTGAGGGGAGAGCTCATTCTCGGCATAATGCGATAGCAGCAGATCGGCATGCTCAACTAGGATGATCTTCTCATCCAGCCCAATCCCGCGACGCATCCATTCGCACATCTCATCGTATGTAATTGGAATGCCCGTCCAGGTTACGTCCGACTTGGACAGCACGAACGATACGGGGAGATGGATAAATTGTTGAATGGATTGCTGTATTTTCTCCATGAGTTGGCCGATGTACCAATGAAGCTTGGGCAAGTCTCTGATTTCCTCGGCATCTTCCTGCGGCGCAACGGGCTCCCGGAGCTGAATGAACCAGATCATATAACGTTGCTCGCTATAGGTTGCAATACGGCAGATGCGCTGCAAATAATCTTCCACGATGTTATTAACGGCGTATTCCAACAGCATTTTATCCTTTAATTGCGACCCGGTCGGCCAGCGATCTACTCTACCGATCATCAAGATGAGAGGTTGATCGGGTGAGAGCGGAATTTGAAAATGTTGAATGTGTTCGGCAATGGATTTCAAGGTCAGCTTTTTATGGCCAAGCACATTTTTGAAGAAGTCCTTTTGCAACAAAGTTTGCGCTTGCTGCATATGAAGCTCCGCCTGCGCGATGACGTTCTGTTCTTGCCATTCGGCTTGAATACTATAAATCACGCGTTGCAGCGTATCCAGAATGGTGTCATAATTGGCCGGCTTCATTAAGTAATCGAAGGCGCCTTGACGGAACGCGTTTTGCAAATACTCGTAATCGGAATATCCGGATAGGAAGACGACCTTACAGTGATGCCAGTGCTTCCTCACATGCCCGATCAATTCAATGCCTGACATCCCCGGCATGCGGACATCCGTAATGAGAATGTCGATACGATTATTTTGCATGACCTGAATGGCCTCCATCGCAGAATGGGCCTTCCAAACGATAAGCTCCAGTTCCTCGATCCGGTTTAACAGGTTGTAAAGTCCCTCGACGATCATCGGCTCGTCATCGACCAACAGTACATGGTTCAACTCAATCCACTCCTTCTCTGAAGACGATCAGGGTAACGGTCGTTCCGCCATAGCAGTTCGCTTGCAAGTGAATTCCGCTCCGACTTCCAAAGCGCAATTGCAGGCGACGATGAACGTTCCACAGCGCATGATCCTCCAGCGCATGGGCGTCGCTGCGTTTATTCTCCCAGTCCTGCAATTGCTTGAGTGTCATCCCTTTGCCGTTATCCTCGATCTCGATCTTTAACGAATCCGGCTCTATGAACAAGCGTACGTTTACGAAACCGCCGGTCATCGTATTTTCATGGCCGTGTATGATTGCGTTTTCAAGAAACGGCTGAATGATGAGACGAGGAACCTCCCAATCGTCAGGCGATCCGGATACTTCGATCTGTAACTTAATCTTGCTGCCGAATCGAAGCTGTTGGATGGAACAGTAGGTTTTGCCGTGTTGGATTTCCTTCTCGAGAGGGATGAAGTCCGCTTTGTTCTGGGTGATAAACTTAAAGTAATCTCCTAAGTGCTCGGACATTTCGGATACGCCCACATAGTTTTCGTCTTGAGCCATCAGGTAAATAATATACAAACTATTGTGCAGAAAATGAGGATTTACTTGGGATTGCAGCTGTTTCAATTCCGCATTCTGACTCCGTTTGGACTGCTCGGCCACTTCCTGAATGAGGATTTTCAGCTTGCCCGCCATCGTATTGAATTTGCGGTACAAATAGTCGAATTCGTCATTGTTCCAATGCTGCAAATTAAGATCGAACTGGCCATTTTCCACCCTTTTGAATCCCAAAATTAATTTATGCAGCGGCTTATGAATAACTCGAAGTAAAGATAGAGACACGATAATGACGATAATAACGGAAATCAGCGACAGTATCCACAACCATTTTTTGAACGAATAGACGGGCTTAAGGATGTGGTTGTCCTCGACAATCGTAACGAAATCCCAATCGGAAAATTGGAAAGATTCGATAAAACGCATGTATCGTTTGTCCCCGATTTTCAGTACGTTTCCTTCCATGGCAGTGCTTTGTTCTATGAATCGCACCTTCTCCATGCCGGTCTCCGCAGGGGAAACTATCATCTTCGCGTTAGCCGCATTGTCCCGAACGAGCAAAAACGAAGCTCCGTTTCCGACTTCGTTCGGATCGACGAGCTCGCGGCTAATGGCCGAAACGGACAATTCGATAATGAGCAAATATTGCGTATTGGTCACGTGCGGGTAACCCAATACGGTGTAGATGCGATTATCCTTCATGTACAATCCGTTCTTGGAAATCGCGTTTGTACGGAAGTTGGCAAGCTCGACGGGATCCATAGGGGACAGACCTGTCGTCGATGAAAGACGCCGATTAATGTTAGGCATGATGACGAAAGCCTCTTTAATATATCGACTGGATTCGGAAAGTGTCAACATCTTGGAATGGAGGTCGTTAATCGCTTTGGTCAATTCATAGCTGCTTAAGGAATCGGGACGGATACTGATATCCTGTAAATCCGTGTCGTTAAGAAAGTTCGTCTGCAGTCTGAAGATACGGTTGAATTCCGAGTCCAAGGAGGTTACGAAGAAGGATGACTTCTGCTCCATTAAGTACAAGATTTGCTGGCGGATAATATTTTCGCCGGATTTATTCATCATGAAGCCGATGAGATAGATCGGGATAAAAATAAACAATAGCGTAAGGAGCAGCTTTAGGAAAATGCCGGAGCGGAACGGGGGGAGCGAAATGATATCCATGAACGGCCAGCCTCCTTTTTTTGTTCATCATACTGGGAAACGCTTGAAAGGACAATCGCGAAATTGTGTGCAACAGACTACAAAGAAATGCAAGATGTTACCCTTGAACGGCAGACCTGTCTACCGTAAAGTTTAGATACACTCGAGTGCAAACATCCGATAGGGGGACTTGAAATGAAGAGAAGCAAGACCGCTCGTTCCGTTTCATTGCTGTTGCTTGCATGTTTGATTGCTTCATTGTTAAGCGCTTGCAGCGACAATAACGAGGAGAAATCGGCGACAGCTGCTCCGTCTGCCTCGCAACCTTCGGGAAGCAATGAAGCAGCAGGGACGGAAACGGAGGAGGTTGTCGATCCGCTCGGTAAATATGAACCGGCTATTCAATTGTCGATTAGCCGCGCCGATGAGGGATTCAAGTTCGAGCCCGGGCAGTCTATAGACAAGAATCTCGTTTACGATTTTTATGAAAGCGATCTCGGCGTCAAGCTGACTAACGAATGGGTTGTTCCGAAGGAGCAGTACGAAGGCAAAGTAAACGTCGCTATTTCCTCTGGAAGCATCCCCGATCTGGTCATGGTTAACGGCACGCAATTGAAGAGCCTGATTGAAGCCGACATGATTGAGGATTTAACCGAAGCGATTGGGAAGTACGCAAGCGAGGCTACGCGCGAGAAATTGAATTCCGATGGCGGGTTGGCGCTTAATGCGGCATCGGTTGACGGGAAGATTTACGCAGTGCCCGCGATGACGCAAGGGTATTGGGAGTCGTCGATGATCTGGGTTCGCCAGGATTGGCTGGACAAGCTGGGACTGCAGCCACCGAAAACGATGGACGATGTCATCAATATCGCGACCGCATTCGCGAAAAACGATCCTGACGGAAATAACGTCGACGATACGTATGGACTGGGATTAAGCAAGGAACTGGTATCCAGCTCGGGAGTGCAGTCCAACTTGTTCGGATTCATGAATAGTTACCATGCTTATCCCGGCAAATGGATTAAAGACGGGAGCGGCAATGCGGTATACGGGAGCGTCCAACCGGAAATGAGAGAGCCGCTCTTGAAGCTCGCCGAATTGTACAAAAGTGGAGTCATCGATAAGGAATTCGGCGTAAAGGACATCAGCAAAATGAAGGAAGCGATCGTCGCCGGGAAATTAGGCTTGTTCTACAATATGTTCGCGGCTCCGTTCGACGGGATTAAGGATATGATCGTCAACAATCCGGACGCGGTTTTGAATGCGTACCCGATTGTTTCCTTCGACGATGCACCGGCCAAAACGTACCTTGGGCCGACAGCCATCAATTACTGGGTCGTCAAAAAGGGCTATAAAAATCCGGAAGTCGTCGTGAAGCTCGCTAACTTCTTCCAAGAGCATTGGCTTGTTCATCCTAAGCTTGAATACTCGACGAATCAGGAAACGGGCATCATGTACTCCCAATACTCGATTGTTGGATTCGATTCACCGATGGCGCACATTATCGAGCATGATGCGGTCAAAGCCGCCTTTGACGCGAATATTCAGCCGGACGAAAAGACGATGACCGCCAATGTTTTCGGCTATCTCCGCGGGATTTATCGTTATGCCGAGGATCCCAAGAACACGAAGGACCCGGAAGTCGCGACCAGTTGGATCTATTATCATACATTCGGTACTCCTCATAGCGGGACGTCCGTTCTAAAGCACTATTTCGACAACGACTTGCTGACGCCTACGGCATTGAAGGTCGCGTCCACACCAACGATGACCGAAAAAATGTCTACTCTGATCAAGATGGAAAACGTCATGATGACCAAAATTATTCTCGGCGAAGTCGGGATTGAAGAATTCGATAAGTACGTTGCGAATTGGAAAAAACAAGGCGGAGATCAAATTACGCAGGAAGTGAACGAATAGTTAGCTGGCCGAAGGGAGGCTATTGCTTGCCGGTAGTCTTCCTCCCAAGCGAATTTCGGGGCCAGAAGGGATGTATTTATGAAATTCAGAATATTCAGAAAAAATATTTCCTTTCACTTGATGCTGTTGCCGGGTATAGTTTTTGCGCTCATGTTCGCTTATGCGCCAATGGCCGGACTTGTCATTGCCTTTCAAAAGTTTATTCCCAATCGGGGTTTTTTTCAGTCGAAATGGGTCGGATGGGATAACTTCGTCTACATGATGAATATGCCCGATATTTACCAGGTGATCTACAATACCGTGTTCATCGCCCTTATGAAAATTATAGCGGGGCTTCTCGTACCGATTATCGTCGCCTTATTGCTGAATGAATTGAAAAACAAATACTTAACCAGATCGGTTCAGACACTGATCTATTTGCCCCATTTTCTATCCTGGGTCATTCTCGGCGGTATTCTAATGGACATCCTTTCTATCGAGGGAGGCGTCGTTAATCGGCTCATCCAATTGATCGGCTTGGATCCGATTTTCTTTCTCGGAAGCAATCAGTGGTTCCCGTTTACGCTCGTGATATCGGATGTCTGGAAAGAGTTCGGGTTTGCTACGATCGTCTATTTGGCTGCGCTCACGGGGATAAATCCGGCTTTGTATGAGGCAGCGAATATCGATGGGGCAAGCCGCTGGAAACAGACGATCCACGTCACGCTTCCGGGAATGCTGCCCATCATCGTGTTGATGGGGGTGCTCAGCTTGGGCAATGTTCTGAATGCGGGCTTCGAGCAGGTGTTTATTTTATACAGCCCATCGGTATATGAATCCGGCGATATTATCGACACTATGCTCTATCGCGTCGGATTTTTGGATGCCCAGTACGGCGTGTCGACGGCAGTCGGACTTTTCAAATCGGTTATTAGCACAATTTTAATTACGACATCCTACTGGTTGGCTTATCGGTTCGCCAGCTATCGCATTTTCTGAGAGGGGGCGAGAAGGTGCACAAGAAAAAACGAAACTCCCTTAATAAGGTCGGGCTGGCAATCCCCATCGTTATGATTTTGTTGGCAATTCTGTGCATTCTGCCTTTTATTCATGTGTTGGCTTTTTCCCTAAGCAGTCCGGCAAAGGCCAATGCGGGTCTTGTTACCTTGTGGCCATTGGAGTTTAATTTGGACGCCTATCGTTACATCATGAAAGAGCCGAAGTTTATAGCTTCGTTCTGGGTTTCGATACAGCGGGCTGTGCTTGGCGTATCGCTAGGTTGCTTGTTAACCGTAATAACCGCCTATCCGCTTTCGAAGGAAACGCGAAGCTTTCGCACCAGAACTGCGTACGTATGGTTTTTTGTCGTCACGATGCTTTTTAGCGGCGGACTTGTTCCTACTTATATTATCGTGAAAACCTACGGGCTGATCGATTCGCTAGGGGCGCTTATTTTTCCTGCGGCACTCAACGTTTTTTTCGTTACGCTGATGCTGAACTTCTTTCGCGGTCTGCCTCTCGAACTGGAGGAATCCGCTGTCGTGGACGGGGCCGGTCAATGGCGGATTCTGTTTCGGATCTATGTGCCATTGTCGTTGCCTTCCTTGGCGACGATCGCCTTGTTTACGATTGTCTTTCACTGGAACAGCTGGTTCGATGGGCTCATCTATATGAATAAATCGAGTCATTATCCGCTGCAAACTTACTTGCAAACGATCGTGACGAATCCGGACATGAGCAGGGTGGCGAATATCGGAGAAGTATTGGCGGTATCTTCGAGAACGGTAAAAACGGCTCAATTGTTTGTCGGCATGCTCCCGGTAATTATTGTTTACCCGTTTCTACAGCGTTATTTCGTAAAAGGCATGGTCATTGGCAGCGTGAAAGGATAAGGAGTGGTAGTAGATGAGTACGCATGCGAACAGGCTGCAAGTCGGCAGCAGCCGAATCGATATAACGCCTGGGAAGGACGTTATTCTGGGAGGCGCCACGATCAGCGGTAAAATATATGTGGATTATATTAAAGACCCGCTTTACGTCAAGACGGTCGTCATTGCCGAGGGGAACCGCAAGCTATGTATTATCGTGTTGGATCTATTGATGATTATTCGCAGGTACGTGGAGGAAATCCGCGACGAGCTGGAGCGAAAATGGGGCTTCGACCGGGATGCGGTCTTGCTTCACGCGACGCAAAATCATAAAGCCCCTTCCCTTGGGCACTTCAAGATTAGCGAGGAATATACGGAGATTCCGGAAGAATTCGATTGGCTCAGAGGGGGAGACGAAGGCTACCATTCCTTCGCCGTAAGCCGGATTATCGCTTCCGTCGAACAGGCCATTGAAGCGATGGAGCCAGTCAAGATCGGGGTATCCAGCGGAGTGGAGGGCAGACTCGCTTTTAATCGCCGGATGATTATGAAGGACGGTTCAATTGGGATGCCGGGTGCGGCGGGGCCGGCCGATTTGTTATCCCGCTGCCTGGAAGGTCCGATGGACCCGGAATTGGGCGTCGTCAGTTTCCAGTCGCAATCGGGTCAACCCGCTGCCTTATTGCTCAGTTATACTTGCCATCCCGTACATCAGCTTGGAGAGTTTTTCATTTCGGCCGATTGGCCGGGCGCATGGTCGGACGGCCTGCAAAAAAACTACGGCGATTCCTGCGTTCCGCTTGTACTTAACGGAGCTTGCGGAAACATCAATCCGTGGGATCCTTACGCCGATGCACCGAACAACGATGCAAGGATAATGGGAGAGCGGTTGGCGCAGAAGACGCTGCAGGTGATGAATAGAATGCGCTACCAGGATCAAGTGGTTTTGGATTGGCGCGTTCATGTCATCGACATTCCCTTGAGGCAGCTAAACGATGTAGAAGTAGAAGCGGCTAAGCGATATATTGCCGAGCATCCGACTCCGCGCGCGATTGACGAAATTTTCGTCGACGATCGATGGGTGTACGCATCCGGATTGCTGGATCTGCACGAGCAGTATAAGCGCAACCCGCTATACCATTATGAAATCCAAGTGCTTCGAATCGGGGATGCCGCGTTCGTCGGTTTACCGGGCGAGCCGTTCGCCGAAGGCGGGATGCAGATTAAGCTGGATTCTCCTGCTGAATTCACGTATATCGTGCATAATACCCAATTTGCCGGCTACATTCCCACGAGTCAGGCATTCGAACGTGGCGGTTACGAAGTCAATACGGCTAATTGGTCCAAGTTCGCGCCTGAAGCATGGGAGATGATCGCGTCGGAGGCTGTGCGCATTTTGCAATCCTTGTTTGCCAAAAATCCAATCGAACGCGCTTCTATTGATGCGAACTTTTAATAGAAGAAACTGATGGCTTGGATTGGCACATCTTAGGCTGTCCCATAAGCGGAATTGCTTGAAATGGGGCAGCCTCTTCCTTATGAAGATCGAAAGCTTAGGTTGAAATCTTGGAAACATAAATACGCGGAGGTGTTTGGGTTGTTCAAAAAATGGATATCCACATTAACAGCTCTAGTTCTAATTGTTTCAACATTTAATGTAATGGCGGTTCCCGCTGTATCTTACGCGGAAGAAAGCCCGTTTGAGTACGTAGGGCAGGATTCGTTGTTTTATACATACGATACGCCGGATACTCTATTCGGTGTATCAGATGAAACGGCATCAGACGGTTTGACTGCGAAAAAATTCATTAAAGCGGTAAATACGTGGGATTTTCAACTGCGCATGACGAACGGAATATTTACCAACGACAAATTCGGCAATGCAACCGGAGTGTCGCCTTTCGTTCCAGGAAAGGCGTACGACCTTTATGCAAGGGTGAAAGTGGAGTTTAACAATGAAAATGCCCCGGGCTACGCTTTTTCTGTCGGCGTATATTCCATATCCCAGAACAACTTCCCGCTTCCCGGAATTCGCGTTCCGTTATCCCAGTTGAATTCGAATGAATGGGCCGATATTAAGGTGGGCACCTACATCCCCTCTTTGAACGGGATGGATACCGTTTATCTGTATTCCGCCGACGGAATGGAAAATATCCTTTCGGCTATTTCTGTTGACAAGTTTTATTATTTGGAGGCGCCGGACGATGTTCCGGCCATCAATCTGGGCTGGGAGTTCCAGACCTCACCGGTATCGCATTCGGGAGAAACATTATCGATCCCCGTTACGACCGTTAACATCGCCGATGAAGAGCCGTTGGATGTGAAAATAACAAATAGCAATGGCGAGCAGCAAAGCTTTGAAGTTCGATCCAATATCGTTCGCGGAAATCAAGCGAATATTAAGATCATTGTTCCTCAGCGCACCAAAGGCGGGATTTACACCGTCGAAGCCAGCTATCGGAATGCCGCGACCGGCAGAGCGGCCTTTGAAGTCACGAACGCTCCTTTAATCATGATCGACAATGTACAAGGAACGCCCGTTTCTTACAATGGCGGCACATTAAATGTAAGCGCAACCACTCTGAATATCGAAGATTCGGAGACGGTAGTCGCGCAAGTTTACGATGCGAATGGAAATGACGTGACCCAAACTTCAGGCATCGCATTCACCGGGAACTTCGTTTCAGGGAATGCCGTGCAAATGGCTGTTCAAATTCCGCCGTTCACGGAAGCCGGCACATACACCCTCCAAGTGGCTTATGGGAGCACGACTCATCAAGGAACTTTTGTTGTACAGCATGCCCCTGTAATTTCCGTCGGGACAATAACCGGAGACCCCGTCGCCGCTGCAATCGGCGGAGCAGTCGTCATCCCTGTGACTACGCATAATATCGCGGATAATGAAAGCGTTATCGTCGTTATTCGAAATGAAGAGGGGCAAGCGCAAAACTTCCCGATAACGGGGACTACGGTTGTTTCCGGCCAGGCGAATATTCAGGTGGAAATCCCGCCTGCAACATCGGATGGCAACTATACCACGGAAATTAAATACGCGAATATCCCGTCCAGCACGATTGCATTTACCGTGACGGAAGTCCCTTATCTTAAAGTGGGCGAAGTTAGGAACAGCCCAATCTCTAACAAGGGCGGGGAAATCCGTATATCCGTTTCTTCTGCCAACATCGCCGATGGGTCCGTATTGGCCGTAACGATTAAAGATCAGGAAGAAGCCGATGTGACAGAGACTTTATCGTTTGCCGTCTCAGGAAATACGATCGAGGCTAATGCGGCCCAGGTCGCGATCCTAGTTCCGAACGGCACGCCGGAAGGCGTCTATACGATCGAACTGGAAGCTTCGGACGGCGCGAAAACCGAAACGAGCTTTGCCGTGCAGGGGATCCCCGCAGCCGTAATGCTGCCGATTACGGGAAACCCAATGTCTTATTCCGGAGGAACTCTGGTGATTCCGATCGCGACGACGAATATCGGGGATAACGAAGATTTGTCGATTACTGTTATCGATAGCACCGGAGCGGATCGGACTTCCCAGTTCGCGATTACGGGCAATAAGGTGGTCGCGAATCAAGCGAACATCAAGGTTGTCGTGCCGGAAACGAATGCCGCGCAGGATGCCGTTTACACGATAAACATTCATTATGACGGCTCCCAACTGAACAGTTCCCAGTTTCGCGTAAGGGCTCGTCCCCTCGGCGTCACCGGCGACTTCACTATTGAAGATAGTAGCTTTCAATACGGCAATAACGCCGCAAGCGCAACTGACGGGACGGCCTCGGATGGATTCTCGGCAACGATGGCAGGAGATAGCGCAAGCAGGGATATCGTATATAGGGATTGGGACTTCAGTATGCTTAAGCATGCTGCCCCGTACGATGTTTATTTCAAGCTGAAAATCGACCGCGGCACAAGCACCGGCGGCGGTGTCGCCAAAATCGGCGTCTATGACTCCACTCAACAAAAGGATTTGATCCCGTCCCGAACGATCGACGTGTCCGATACAACGGAGGGTCAGTGGGGAGAGTTCAGAGTAGGGACGATAAATCCGAATTACGGCGTCAATCGGCTTGAGTTCTACGTGGAAGGACTGGGAAATAGCGGGGTCTCCGGTATTTATGTGGATCGTATCGTGTTAAAAGAAGTCGTACCCTATGTGATCCAGAATGACGGGTTTACGCTCGGCGCCAACGCTTCGAATATTCCCGACGGATTAACCCCCGATAACAGGGCTACGAGAGTAATGAACGGGGTGAACGAAGATGCGCCTTCTTTGGAAATCCCGATCGATGGAAGCAGCTTCGTTGCCGGCGATTATACGTTGCAATTGCTGGTGAACCCCGACCGCGTACCTGGCGCGGATTGGGATCTTGCCGTCGGGGATGTCATGGGCGTCTCCTTGCATGATGCGACGACAGGCCAAGCGTTGATGGCAAAGAAAATCTATAGCACGGCGCAGGCCCCTTTTACGATGAAGCTTGAATACTACGGGGGAGGAGGGGTTTTGCTGCCGATTACGATCGATCCTTCCCATGAATATCTCGTCAAAGTTTATTCGACTTCCAATGCGGCGAACTTTCCTTCATTTCGAGTAGACAGCGCAACGCTGACAAGAAAGCTTCCGGAAATCTATTACGATCCGAACAAGTACAACAATGTGTACCCTTACAAAATTTCGCCGGCCAATCAAGATGGCATTAACGATACGGCCACCATTTATTACAGCATCCACGGGTTGTATGAGCCCGGGAAAACCATTGATGTTAAGGTTTATGACGATCAAGGAAACACGATTAAGAAGATTGTAGAGGCTAGGGCGGATTGGACGTACGCGAAAGAGCAGTGGGACGGCACCAACGATCAGGGCCACAGGGTGGCTAACGGACTTTATACGATCGAAGTGAAACGGTCGGACGGTCGAATCTTTATGAGGAAAAACGTTCAGGTCATAAGCGGCGTGCAACTGACGAAAGCAGCTGTGAATCCCGCGCTCGACGACTATCCTAAAGGCGTCTGGTATGAAGCTTGGAATATTCCGTATATCCCGGCGGATGCCGCCGCCTATTTGGATCGAACGTTTGCGGATTTAGTAGAAGCGGGAGTCGACACTGTATTTCTCGCAAACTGGCTCAAAAAGCCGGATATCTACGAGATCACGTTGGAAAAGGCGGCGGAATACGGACTTAAGCTAATCGGTTTACCAGACTCGCATGAGCTGTTCAAGTTCTGGGAGGGTTACCACTACGATTCGGAAGCGATGTACGGAAACGATGAAGTTGCGATGTACGAAGCATTGGAAAAACACGCTGACAAAGCGTTGCAATCCGAACATGCGGACCAACTGATCGGCTACCTTTTGTTCGACGAGCCGCGAAGTATGTATGTCCGTAACAAGGAACGATTCAGGGACAATCTGTCCGTGATGAGAAGGATGCTGGAAAGCATAGATCCGGAACGGTTTACGGTTATCGATTATGCGATGCCCGAGGATGCGGAATATTTCTATCCTTCCAACCTGACTCAGGCGATGAGCCTGGATCTGTATCCCGCTGCCAGTCCTTATCCTACACCGGGCAATTTCAAGCATATTGGAGCATACCCGAATGCTTCCTATGAAGAGAGCCTGGATGTATCGACTTTACAAATCCGCAAAAATCTAACGAACGATGCGCCGGTTTGGATGATTTTGCAAGCGTTTGGAGACGGAGGCGTGTTCAGGGATCCAACGCCTGCGGAAGTCAGGGCGATGACCTACGAAGCGATTGGCAGAGGCGCAAGAGGATTTACTTATTTTATGTACCAATCGACGATTCTCTGGAAAGGGATGGTCGACTACGACTATACGCGACGACCGGAAGATTACGATACGATCAAGCAATTGCTTGGCGAAGTCGAAGCGCTGAAACCGACTATCCTCGATATGCGCAGAATCGCTAACGTCGCTACGACAACGGGCGGCGGGGGCGGGGCGACAGTTCAGCCGTTCGATCCGGGATACCCGAGCGCAGACGTGACGACTCATGAGAGCGTAAGCACCCCGAACAAGTATATCGTGGTCGTCAACCATAACGCGGAGTCCGAGGATAACGTGACGATTGCCATCGATCGCAAGAAGCTCGGAATGAATGTCAAGTCGATCTTAGAAGTGAGCAAATCGGACGGCAGCGAATCGGAAGTCGAATTTCGGACGACGGCGGACAGTTACATTCTGTCCGATGTGAATTTTGCGGCCGGCGACGGAAAAATATTCAAGCTCGTCAGAAATGGGGAACAGATTGTCAAAGAAGTTCAGGACCAGCTTTTCGGAACATGGGCATCCGGCAGCAGCAAAGGCGTGGCCGACTATTCTGCGTCCGACGGCACAACGGCCATGAAGGTTATCGGCGATAGCAATTCTCCGATGGACTTCTACAGCTATACGAGCGATGCGAATCTTACCCTAGGTCAAACTTACGATGTGTATGCAAGAGTTAAGGTCAATTACACAACGGCGTTAATGGCCGATGTTGTCAACGGGCCGTCCTTTCCGAAGCCCGAGGGGGATGCCTTTACCGTAGGTATAGATTATGGCGCAGGCGGTACGATCCTGTCTCCGACAATCGTTCCCGCGAGCAGCATGGAAAACATGTTCTGGACGGACGTAAAAGTTGGACAATTCACGGCAACGGCGGATAATATCGCTGAACAAGCCGTGTACGCTTATGTGTCTCCCGCGAACAACAAGACGAATATCGAATCCATTTACGTTGATAGCTTCTACTTCGTTGAAGCGGGAGAACAGGTATCTATCGAGCTGGGCGAGCCGACTCCCCAGGCTTTAGTTAAGGGCACTGCGGGTACCGTTACGATTCCAATTACGACCGCCGGCATCGTGGCGGGTGAAAGCTTGTCGGTAGCCGTAAAAAACAGCTCCGGCAGCGTACAAAGCTTTACCCTATCGGGAGGGACAGTAGACTCCAATAAATCGACCGTGTCGATCTCCGTCCCGGCCTCAGCCGATAAAGGAGCGTATAACGTCGAGGTTAGTTACGGCCAAACGAAGGGAACGGCAACGTTTCAGGTTACGGAAAATGAACCGGAACCAGAGACTAGGCCGGGTACTTCATCACCTATTCCTAATGAGAAGGACATCGACAAAGAAGTTAAAGGCGCCCTCCGTCTGAAAGCTTCGCTTTCGCCTCAGAAGCTGAAGGAATTGCTCGCAGCCGCTAAGCCGAATGAGAACGGGACTGTCGACCTTGTGTTGGACTATACCAATAATGAAACGATGAAGGAGATTCAAGTAACCCTCACGGACATCACTGAATGGCTATCCAATTCTGATAAACTGGCAAGCCTATCAATAAGGACCGACTTTGGTTCGCTAAAGGTCAATAGAGAATCGATTCGGAAGCTAGCAACGAGTTCTGCCGATCGAATCGCTTTTGTCATTCGGAAAGGGAGCTTTATCATCGAATGTCTGGTCAATGATAAACCAATGGATTGGAAGGACGAGGAGTACCCGCTAGAAGTCGAATTGAACTGGGCTCTCAAGCCGGGAGAGAACGGCGATTACGTCGTTGCATATCGCAAGAGTGGCGAGACAATCAGCTTGATTCCCCAAAGTCAATACGCAAATGGCAAAATGATGTTCCGGACCGCGCAAAGCGGAACTTTCGATGTCCTGTATCGGGAGAAGGTTTTTGCGGATGCGAAAGGCCATTGGTCCGAGCGAGCGGTGAAATATATGGCAGCGCGGGATGTCATTAAAGGCAAGGGGAATAACACTTTCTCGCCGGAGGCCACGACCACTCGCGCGGATTTCGTAACGATGTTCATTCGTATGTTGGGGCTGAGCGGCACGGAGACGGATTCTTTCAGCGACGTGAGCAAGGGCGATTACTACGCTGAAGAGGTGGCAATAGCCAAGTCGTTACAGCTCATAAATGGCACCGGACAAAACGAATTCAAACCGAAAGATCAAATCACCCGGCAGGAAATGTTCACCATTGCTGAACGCGCATTGCGAAAGCTGGAGCTGTTGAACGATAAATCGGGCAAAGCCGATCTCAGCTCCTTTAAGGATACCGATGCAATATCCGGTTATGCTCGGGATAGTATTTCGGCTTTGTATGAGATGGGGATGGTTAACGGAACACAAGGTCGTTTATATCCTGCAAAGTATGCAACGAGAGCAGAAGCAGCGCAGTTTCTCATGAATGTGCTTGTAGAAATAACCCAAAGGGATTAGCTTACCACATAATTAGTCGAAGGGGACGCGAATAGGAGCGTCCTCTTCGCCAGGAGGCATCACGGCATGCAAAATGAAAGGGTATACGCGGAAACCCATCGGAAGAGGGCTATCGTCGTCGATGGCCAATCCTCAGCGGCCATTGTCGTTACAGACGATTCCGATCAACAGACCTTGGACGCAGCGAAAAAATTGAACGAATATGTGGAGAGAGCAACTGGGGCTAAGCTGCCAATTGGGACTAGGGAACGTGCGAACTCGGAAATTCATATCCATGTAGGCACATATCCGACAGAAGATGCGGATAGGCTGGGAAAGCTTCTGCAGGCGATGAATGATGGCGACGGCTACGTGATCGACGTTCGCGAGGATGGGAGGAGCCTGTCGATCGTCGGACCGACCAGCTGGGGAACCGAATTTGGCGTCATCGAGTTTCTGGAGCGTTATGTCGGCGTACGTTGGCTGATGCCGGGTCCGGACGGAGTTGACGTACCGCAATCGACGATGCTGTCCGTTCCGTTCGGCACGGTATCGGAAGAGCCTGCTACGATCTCGCGGCATTTTTTTGGAATGGAACGTCCGGTGGAGTGGACGGAATGGACGAAGAACAATCGCATGCATGACAAGATTCAATTTCATCACAATCTGATGAATTTGTTCGATACGAACAAGTTCCGCGATCATCCGGAATACTATCCGAACAATACAGTGCCCGCACAGCACGATCACTGGCAGCCTTGCTTTAATGACGCCACCGCTGCTGTTGCCATCAACGAAATTATCGCCTTTTTTGATGCGCATCCGGATGAAATATCCTATTCCTTGGGAATTAACGATTATCCGAATTTTTGCGAGCTGGATCCGCGCAGCCCCAACTACACCGGCGGAGGATTAAACTCGTTGGGTCTGCCGAATATGTCGGACGTGTATTACCCTTGGGTCAACAAAGTGGCGGAGGGCGTGCTTGCGGTACACCCCGATAAATACTTCGGTTTGCTGGCGTACGCGTGGGTATATGACGTGCCGACTAATCTACGATTAAATCCGAGAGTCATCCCCTATATTACGGATGATCGCATGACTTGGAACGATCGGGACCTCGGCGACACTGGAATGCGGCATACGCAGCTTTGGCAACAGCACGCGACGCAACTGGGCTGGTATGAATATCTGTACGGCTCGCCGTATGCGCTGCCGCGCGTCTACCCCCATGTCATGGCGGAAAATTATAAGTATGCGCAACATCATAACGTGACGGCCCATGCCGCGGAGTTGTACCCGAATGTCGGTGAAGGTCCGAAGCCGTGGGTATCGGCGAAGCTGCAGTGGAATCCCGATTTGGACGTCGACGAGCTGTTGACTGAATGGTACGTACGGGCGGTTGGGGACGAAGCGGCTCCCTATCTAAAGTCTTACTACGAGCTATATGAAAAGTTCTGGACGATGCGAATATGGGAAACCTCGTGGTATGCGACCTGGAAAGGGCAAACGAGAAGACATACCTTTTTGGATTTCTTAAGTCCAAGCTATCTCAGAAATATAACGAAGGAAGAACTTGTCGAGGGTCGCGATTTGCTGGAGCAGGTCGTCTTAAAGACGCATACCGATCGACAGAAAAAACGCGCCAGACTCTTATTGCGAGCCTTCGAGTATTATGAAATTTCGGCACTCAGTTTTCCTTCTGAAGAGGCGGTAAATCCGCCGCGGAGCGAAGAGGAGGCGCTCGTTCTGATAGAGAACAGCGTACATAACATAGGGCTAGCCGATCGAAGACGACGATTGCTTGCTGAATTCGACAGCGATCTTATGCTGAGACAACCGCTTGCGACGACATCTTGGAACGGGCTGTCGAGTGGGGCTTTCGGGGGGCTGGAAGATTGGTTGAAGAAGGAAGCCGCGGGCGGTGCGGTAAGAATGCGTTTGACCGAGATCGTGGCGACAACCGAGACGGAGCTCGTAAGAGATTTGTTCGCCGTATTGATTGATTCCGGAGACAAAGAGAATTTGCTTAGAAGCGCGAGCTTCGAAGACGGGGAGTATACGGAAGGAGACTGGTCGTACGAGAAAGATAATGAATCTGCTACTTGCATAGAGCGCTCAAATGAACAATCGCGTTCCGGCCAATATGGCATGAAAATAAAAGGGGCATATCCTAACGGCGGCGCTGCCCAGAATATCCCGCTTACCGGAGGCAGATATGCCGCCATCGTCTATTATTACGTGCCCTTAGATTCGCAAACGCGCGGAGAGATCGGTTTTTACCACTACATCCGGTCGGAAAGCAAAGAAATGCTAGGCGTTGCGATATCCGATCGCAAGAGGCTTGATCAGACGAAAGGGCGCTGGGCCAGCTTGGAATTTATTTTTGAAATTAACGATTACGTTGGAACAGTGAATCCGCTTAAAGTGGAAAATCTATTATTTTTTATCGTCGTCTGGAACCAAGAACCTGAAGATGTCGTTTATTTGGATGATTTCGCTTTGTACAAATTGGAATAGATCATCGCGCTACTCGGATTGCGCGGCATTTAAGTACGCAATCATATAGTCCAGAAACCGTTGACATGCGAGAGAACGAGTCCTGTCTTGACGCTCGATCCAGAGAAGCTGGCGCTGTAGCGGAGGATCGATCGGAACGATGGCAAGCTCATTCCCGATGCCCGTCTCTGTTTTTTTCCACATTCGATAAGCATTGACGGGAACCAGGGAAACGCCGAGATTTCCCCTAACGAGTTCCTTGATCACGTCGTATTGATGGACGACGAGACGCACCTGAGGTTGAATCGCCAATTGCTTGAATAACGGCAAAATGAAGCTCTCGTACCAACGATTCAAGGTAGAGAGAATGAGAGGCTGCTGATGAAGCTCCACTAGCGGTACGCAGTCCCTGCCCGACCAAGGATGATCGGCGGGGACCAGCAAACCGAATTCTTCCACATGCAACGGCTGCTCGCGCAATTGCGGGTGATGAACGGGAGCGGTGACGATGCCCGCTTCCATATGATGCCCGAGAACCCAATCCAGAATGGGTTCATTCAACCCTTGCTCTATTTCCAAATCAATCGAGTCGTTGTCGCGCACGAACTCAGGCAAAAAATGTGGCAGCATATACCATACGAATGTTGGGTACATAGCCAATCTTACAAAGCCGCGTCCCGACAGTCCTAAATCCTGGATGCTCCGAGCCGCTATCTTCCAATCCGCCAATATCCGTTCGCAGTGAAACAGAAGTCTGTTTCCCGCCTCCGTAAGCTTGATTCCCCTGCCCGTCCGAATGAAGAGCTCGGCGCCGATTTCGGCTTCCAATCTCGCCATTTGCTTGCTGAGAGCAGGCTGGGCGATATGAAGCTCCTGTGCGGCTTTCGTGAAATTTCCGAGTTTCGCGATACATTGGAAGTACTCCAGAAGCTGAAGCTGCATAATCGCCTCTCCATTCCTATCACAAATGCGATATTCCATTTTGATTATATCAGTGATGAACATTATATATTGGACGCTGCCGGTCGTCAATTCTAGAATGAGGATGCAGGCTGCTTGTTGAAACGCCTAATACCCTACATTCTAGGAGGCAAGTCAAATGCCTAAAGTGGAAGCCACACGAATCGACCCCATTACGCTGGAAATCTTGTGGACCCGTCTGATCGCAATTGCGGACGAAACGGCAACGATATTAAAGAGAACGTCCTTCTCTCCGACAGTGCGAGAATCCAACGATTATTCCTGCGTACTGTTCGACGAGAACGGGGACACGGTAGCCGAGAATACGATCGGTATTCCGTCCTTTAATGGGGTCATGTCGCGAGCGTTGAAAAGCATTTTGAACCTCTTTCCCCGACAAAACTGGCGTCCGGGCGACGTTGTCATTACGAACGATCCATGGATCGCGTCCGGTCACCTGCTTGACATCACATGCGTTATTCCGATCTTCTACAGGGATAAGCTGGTCGGTTTCTCTGGCAGCATTGCCCATATGGCGGATATGGGCGGAAGCGGGTGGGCTTCCGACGGCAGGGAGGTATATGAGGAAGGCATCTGCATTCCTCCGTTATTTCTTTATAAGGAAGGCAAGCCGAACGAGGATTTAATAAGAATTTTGCGCGGCAACGTGCGAGTGCCGGACGAAGTGTTGGGAGACGTTCATGCGCAAATCGCGGCGGGCCGCGCCGGCGCTGCGCTTCTTATCGAGTTGCTGGAGGAAAACGGAATCGCGGACATCTCTCCGATATCCCGCGAAATCCAAGATAAAGCCGAGCAAGCGATGCGGAAGGCCGTAGCGGCGATTCCGGACGGCGAATACCGTCACGAAATGCAAACGGACGGATACGACGGCGAACCTATCGAGCTGAAGGTAAAGGTGACGGTAAACGGAGATCAGCTTGTCATCGATTTTACGGGATCGTCGCCGCAAATCGGACACGCGATCAATGTTCCTTATAATTACACGCACGCGTACACTTGTTTTCCGGTTAAATGCGCCATCGATCCGTTGACCCCGCGCAACGAAGGCTCTTACCGCCCGTTTACGGTAGTTGCGCCTGAAGGCAGCATTCTGAATCCTCTGTTCCCCGCTCCGGTGAACGGCAGGCATTTGGTCGGCCATTTCTTGTCCTGCGTCGTCTACGGAGCGCTAGCCAAAGCGATCCCGGATCAAATTATCGCCGATTCCGGAAGCGCACCTCAGCAGTATACGATATTCAACGGCACTTGGCGGGGCAGGCCGTACTCGACGGTGCTGACGATTTGCGGCGGCATGGGTGCGCGGCCGACGGACGACGGACTAAGCTGCACGAGTTTTCCTTCCAACGTCAGCGTCGGTTCCATGGAAATTACCGAAGCGGTTTCTCCTCTGGTCGTCTGGCGGAAAGAATTGCTGCAGGATTCCGGCGGCGCGGGCAAGTATCGGGGCGGGCTTGGCCAAGTGATCGAGCTCGAAATTCGAGGGGAAGGACCTGTACAGATGTCGCTCATGTTCGACCGCGTCGATCATCCGGCGTCGGGGACGGCCGGCGGAGCGGCGGGAGGCGCTGCGCATGCGTCCGTAAACGGTGAATTGGCCGTTTCTCTAAAGGGGCGGAATCAAGTGGGGCCGGGAGATCGAATTCGCCTGCAATATTCCGGCGGGGGCGGCTTCGGCTTTGCGGACGAACGACAGACGAAGCTTATCGAGAAAGATTTGCTCAATGAATTGATTTCGAAGGAGGCCGCGGTCAATGTCTATCAATACAAAGGATAAGATCGGCAAGTGGATGGTAGGTTCGGATGTCGGCGGAACGTTTACCGATCTGACGATGCTTGACAAAGAAAGCGGTACCGTCCTGACCGGCAAAATACTGACGACGCCGGACGATCCGAGCCGCGCGATTTTCAATGGCTTGGATCAGATGGCGAAGCAATACGGTTTGGATTTGAAGGACGTGGAAACGTTTATCCATGGCACGACGCTGATCGCCAATACAATGATCGAGCGCAAAGGCGTGCCGACGGGGCTTATAACGACGGCGGGATACCGGGACGTAATCGAGATCGGCAATGAAATGCGCTTCGATATTTTCGATCTGTTTATGAAGAAAATGGAACCGCTCGTTCCGAGATTTTTAAGGAGGGAGGTCAGGGAGCGCGTGGACAGCGAGGGAGCCGTTCTGGTCGACTTCCATGAAGAGGATGTTCGTCAAGCGGCTGCGCTGTTCAAGGAGCAGGGAATCCAATCGGTCGCCATCGCTTTTATTAACAGCTATCGCAATCCGGAGCACGAGAAGCTGGCGGAGCGAATTTTACTGGAGGAGATGCCCGAAGTGTCCGTTAGTCTTTCCTCCGATGTCGCGCCCGAAATACGCGAGCTGGAACGCTTCTCGACAACGGTCGCCAACGCTTACGTGAAGCCGCTGCTCCGCACCTATATTGCCAAGCAGGAGCGCAGCCTCGCCGCCTACGGCACGGATGCTTCGGTGAACGTCGTCATGTCCAATGGGGGGTTGACCGATGCCGAATCCGCAGCGGCCTATCCGATTCGACTGATCGAGTCCGGTCCGGCGGCCGGCGTCATCGCCGCGGCGTTTCACGGCAGAATGGCCGGAGAGAACCAAATTATCGCTTTCGATATGGGCGGCACCACGGCCAAGATGTGCCTGGTCCGGGATGGAAGCCCGAATCGGGTTTACGAGTTCGAGGCGGCGCGGATGCAGCGATTCAAGAAAGGGAGCGGCATACAGATGCGTATTCCGGTCATGGAAATGATCGAAATCGGCGCCGGCGGCGGAAGCATCGCGCACCTCGACAATATGAACATGCTTAAAATCGGACCGGAAAGCGCCGGCTCCGTTCCGGGACCGGCTTGTTACGATCTCGGGGGAGAAGATCCGGTCGTGACGGATGCAGACGTTCTGCTTGGGTATTTGGATCCCGATTATTTTCTCGGAGGAGATATGCAACTGAGCGCCGAGCTCGCAGAGAGAGCTATCGCGAATAAAGTAGCCATACCGCTTGGGATCAGCTCAATAGAAGCCGCGGCGGGTATTCATGAAATCGTGAACCATAATATGGTGTCGGCGGCAAGAATTCATATCGCCGAGAAAGGGACCGATCCGCGCAAATTCAGCTTGGTGGCGACAGGCGGAGCCGGACCGGTTCATGCGTACGGCATAGCCCGTTTGCTCGGACTGGGCCGAATCGTGTGCCCTCCCGCAACAGGAGTCGCATCAGCGGCAGGCATGCTCGTCGCTCCGCCTATGGTGGAACTCGGACGCAGCTATGTTAGCAGCCTGGATGCTTTGGATTGGGCGTACCTTCGCAGTCTTTTCGCGGATATGCGGAAGAACGCGGCGGAAGGCTTGGGCAAGGTGGGGGTCAGGGAAGAAGAGATGGAGACGATGTATACGGCAGAGATGCGATATGCCGGACAAGGTTATGAGATTGCCGTAAAGTTTCCGGAATCGATGCTGATCGATGAGGACACAAGTGTTTTGGAGACGGCTTTTCTGAAGGAATACGAAGCGACGTTCGGCCATTGTCCGCAAGGCGTCTCGCTTGAAATCATCAATTTGCGGTTGCGTTCTTTTGCGCCTGAGCAGGTGTCCAATCTTCGCTTCAATCGTTACGATCCGGATGGCGAGAAGGCGTTGAAGGGCCGCAGGAACGTATATTTTCATGAAATCAAGTCATTTGCCGATACGGCAGTATACGATCGATATCGTTTAGTTCCCGGTACGACCGTCCCGGGGCCGGCGGTTATCGAAGAACGGGAATCGACCGTAGTGGCGGGACCTAACACAACGATTAAGGTGGATGGTCACCTCAACCTGGTCATTGATCTTCATTGATGATGAAATGCGATCGGAGAGACGGCATTATGGGGAGAAACGACCCTTATATCGATCTCGGCACGGACGCGAGGACAGCGCCGACAAGCCGGATGTGGGAGGCCATGCAAGCCGTGGCGCTTAACGCTACCCCGTTCAAAGGCCAAGAGGCGGTGGAGGCGCTCTTGGCCAGAGCTTGCGAATTGACGGGACAAGCTGCGGCATTGCTGCTGCCTTCA
Source organism: Cohnella sp. LGH (assembly GCF_017671885.1). Lineage (NCBI taxonomy): Bacteria > Bacillati > Bacillota > Bacilli > Caryophanales > Paenibacillaceae > Cohnella > Cohnella sp. LGH. The sequence goes on along the minus strand of NZ_CP072117.1, from coordinate 3,496,133 downwards.
TGTACGATGGCGAATTTAATTGCGATGATGGCGCATGCGGATCGCGGAGATCAAGTGATTCTAGAGGAAAGCTCCCATATCGCCTGGTCGGAAGGCTGGGGCATGGCATCCATTGCGGGCATTTATCCGAAGCTGCTCAAGGGGCGACGCGGCGCGATCGACCTGGAGGAGATCCTATCCGCCGTAGAGGCATCCGTATTTTCGCATCGGCCTCGCACTAAGCTGCTCTGTTTGGAAAATACGAACAATGCCGGCGGAGGCGCGGTTCTGCCCCAAGCCTATACGGCGGAAGTTTGCGCGGCAATGAAGGAGCGCGAAATTTACGTTCATTTGGACGGAGCGCGAATCTTTAATGCGGCGGTAGCGCTGGATTTACCGGTGCGGCAAATGACGGAAATGTACGACTCGGTGACGATCAACTTAAACAAAGGGTTATGCGCTTTGGAAGGCGCTTTATTGTGCGGCTCCGCGGCAATGATCCGGAAAGCGTCGCAGTTGGCTCGGGCGCTTGGCGGAGACAGTCAGCATAAGGCTGAAATCATCGCTGCGGCGGGATTGATCGGCTTGAATGAAATGGTGGACGATATCGCCGAAGATCATCGCCGAGCCTACTTGTTCGCATCGGCGGTACAACGGATTCCAGGTATTGGCGTAGAGCTTCAAAGGGTACAAACGAATATCGTCATGGTCGACGTTTCCGGTACGGGTGTTGCCGCGGGAGAAGTTTTGCAGCGTTTGAAGATACGAGGCGTCGCTTCCTACTTATATAGCGATGCCGTCCTGCGCTTCGTCTTCCATCGGGAAATCAACGATGAAGACGCCTTAAGGGCATCTCGATTGTTGGGGGAAGCAATCGGATAGGCAAGGAACGGCGAACGATGACCGAACAGAAACGCCTTAGCTGTTATTTTGACAAGATGTCCAGATCCGTGCTACCTTGTTCTCATCATCAAACAAGTCAAGGGAGCCGTGATCCCGTGTACGAACAGAAAACAAAGGAAACCGAAAACAGCGTCATCGAGTTTATCGAGAGCGTGGACCATCCTAAGAAGCGAGAAGACGGCTATAAACTGCTCGACATTTTTGCCGAGACGACCGGTTATCCGGGAAAAATGTGGGGACCGAGCATCATCGGCTTCGGATCGTACCATTACAAGTATGCGACAGGTCATGAGGGAGACGCGCCGCTTGTCGGCTTCTCGCCAAGGAAGGCGAAGATCAGCCTTTATTTCGCTCCCGGCGATTCTCAGCGAGAGGAACTGCTTCAGAAGCTCGGCAAACATACGACAGGCAAGGCGTGCGTCTACATCAACAAGCTGGACGACATCGACATTGAGACGCTGAAAACGTTGATCCGACAGTCCGTCGATTTCCTAAAGGTGACATATCCCGAATGATCACCGAAAAAAAGCCCGCGAGAGCTTGGCTGCGTGAAGAGGCCAAACTCCTGCGGGCTTTGTCATATTATAGCTTAAACGCAATCTCCAAGTCGCGGATCTGCTCAGGGCCGATGTGTACGATGTCTCCGAGGCAGCCGGCCGACAGAAGCGCTTTGGCGCTGTATTCGGCGACTTCGAGCCGGTCGAACGCATTAAGCAGATTTTGGCCGGTTACGATGACGCAGTTGTTGTCCACGATAGCGATCGGCGTGTCTTTCGTAAAGCGGGCCGCAGTGCCTTCCGTGTCGCGATAGACGGCGTCGAAGGGAAGCTTGGGCGTCTGCCGCATCAGAATGTAGCTCTCCGGAATCGTACGCGAGTCGAGGTCACGGTCGGTGACGGCAAAGGCCATCACGTTCGGCGGATGCGCGATTATGACGCTATCGATATGTGGGTGCAGCTCGTAAATGCGCTTATGAAGGTGGACGGAACGGCTCGGCGTTTTGCCGGCTTCGACCGCTCCGCCCTCGATGCGCACAAGGTCCTCCGGCTCCAAGTATTTGCGGTCGACTCCGAAAGGCGTGATGACAAAGGAACCGTCCGCAAGTCTATGCGAGAACGTTCCCTGCGTGCTCGTGAACAGGCGCTGGTCGTAGGCTCGCTTGATCAGCGTGCACATATCCCGGCGAATGGCAAGCTCGTCCGTGCCGTACGACTGCGGGACGAACTCGCCCAGCTCCGGCTCGTCGCTGTGTGCCATCGCGCCGAACTGATCGTCCGACAGCAGCGTCGGCGTTCCGAGCCTGCGAGCGTTAATTTCCAGCCGCGCGCAGAAATCAAGCGTCTCGAAGCGTTGAAACGCTTGGAACAGATCCGCTCCGCCGACGACAACGCCGTGGTTTTCCAACATGACCGAATCGTTGCCGCGTTGGAACACGGCGGCGATATTTTCGCCCAGTTGGCTGCTGCCGGGGAGGGCGTATTCCGCCATGCCGATTTCTCCGCAAATCTGCCGCTCGTTAGGCAGCAGCCGCGTGTCGGGAATGCGCCTGACGATGCTGAACGAGACGAGAGCGGGGGGATGGGCGTGCACGACGGCCCGCAAGTCCGGCCGAGCGGCGTAGATGAGCCGGTGGAACGGAAACTCGCTTGACGGGCGATGATGGCCGACGACCGTACCGTCGGGTTTGACGCATACGATATCGTTTCGCGTCAACGTGCCTTTATCTACGCCTGCGGGCGTAATCCAAATTTGATTTTGTTCGTCAAGAATCGACAGATTGCCGCCGGACGTCGTCGTCATACCATAACCGTAAATCCGGTCCATCATTAGAAGTATTTGATCCGCGGGGTGAAGTAGATCGTAGCGCATATAAGCTCCTCCTAGTCCTGTTTTCCTCTATTGTACATAAAAACCGGTTTTCCGACTGTAAAGAAAGTCATAATTCCTCGCAAATTTCGGCTTTATGCCCAAATGTGAGAAACGCTACAGAAATTCGGGGCGAGGAGTATATACTATAAGTACGCATTCGGAAAGGGAGGGGAACGGATGACCTATCATCACGTATTGGCCGCATTCGATGGCTCCAAAGCGTCGGCCAAAGCGCTCGCCCACGCCGTCAAGCTCGTCGATAGCCGCCCGGGTAGCAAGCTGACCGTCGCTCACGTCACCGCGAGGCCGCCTTATGCTTTTGCCGGGTTTGGCATGGTTGTGCCGAGCGGCTACGAGGAACGGATGAAAGAGTATCAGGTTAGTCTAGTTCGCCAAGCGGAGGATGCGATCAAAGAGCTGCCCTACGCGAAAGTCGCTGTTCTCGAAGGCGTTCCTTCCTCGGCAATCTTGCAATATGCCAAGGAATATTGCTGCGACTTGATCGTAATCGGCAACAGAGGGCTCGGACCGATTCGGGAGTGGATGCTTGGTAGCGTCAGCCATCATGTCGTGCAGCAAGCGCAAATTCCGGTGCTGGTCGTCAAATGAAGGCACAACGCAAAGAGCCCGCAACGAATGCGGACTCCGGAACGAATGAGGATCGAGCTCACAGCCAGGATCTCGGATAGCAGCAGAAGCCTTTGTGGCTGTAATCCTTCTTGCCTTCGCTTTTGTGATGGCCTTCGCTGCGCTTGCCACAGCTCTTATGCTGCTCGCCGGACTTGTGCATACCGCCAGACTTGTGCATGCCGCACGATTTGTGACCGTGAGACTTGTGGTGACCATGGGACTTGTGATGGCCATGGGATCTGTGCTCACCGCATTTGTCCTTCTCGCAGCCTTTGCTCTTAGGGGGAGATTTGTGTTTACAGCAGGACTTATGTTTATCATGGGATTTGTGCTTGTCCTGACATTCACGACTCATTAGGGCTCACCTCGATTCTTTGGATAATACTAGAGTGTATGAGGGAGCCGCACGCATTGCTTGTACCTTTGGCTGGACAAGAGAAAAATGGAGAAGAGCGTAGTCGCAAATGCGGCGAAAAAGAAAGAACACCCGGCAGCAGTCCGCCCGAAGGCGGCAGCGCAGGGTGTTCTTCTATGATTTGCGTTCAATCAGAATCGTCAGGCTGACGAGCGTGACGAAGACGGTTGCGCCCATGTCGGACAGAATCGCGAACCATAACGTGAGCCAGCCCGGAAGCGTAAGCAACAGCGCGGCCAGCTTCAATCCGAGCGAGATTGCAATGTTGAAGCGGATCGTGCGGTTGACGTGTTTGGCCGTGCGGATCGCTTCCGGCAATTTGCCAAGATGATCCTGCATGAGCACGACGTCCGCGGTTTCGATTGCGCTGTCCGTTCCTTTGCCCATCGCGATACCGATGTGAGCGGAAGCGAGAGCGGGTGCGTCGTTAATGCCGTCGCCGACCATGCCCACGACGCCTTCCTCGGCGAGACGCCGCACCTTCGCAACCTTCTCCTCGGGCAGCAGGCCGCCGAACGCTTCATCTACGCCTACCGCTCGGGCGACCTTCTCCGCGGTTTTCGCATGGTCGCCCGTCAGCATGACGGTGCGTCTAATTCCTTGACGGCGCAGCGCCGCTAGCACGGACGCGCTTTCCTCGCGAATCTCGTCGGCGATGCCGAACAACCCGAGAATCGCGGCGGAATCGGCGACAAGAACAATCGTAAGCCCCTGCTGCTTATAGGCTTCAATCTCGGCACGAATAGACTCGGGAATGTTGAAGTGCTCGACGATGTTCTCGTTGCCCAGCCAATAGGAGGCTCCGTCGCATTCGGCCACGGCTCCGCGGCCAGGAACGGCGCGGATGTCGACGGCCTCAGGCAATGTTACGCCCGCTCGGACGACCTCCTTCATGATCGCTTTGGCCAGCGGATGGGAGGAGGATTGTTCAATGGCTCCCGCGACGGCGAGAAAACGTTCTGCGTCGTATACGGTCATTTGCTCCACGTACGGCTCGCCCTTGGTCAACGTTCCGGTTTTATCGAAGGCCAGCGTATCCAGCTTGCCGAGCTGCTCAAGATGGATGCCGCCTTTGACAAGAATGCCGTGGCGGGCGCTGCGCGCGATGCCCGACAGAATCGCGATCGGGGACGAAAGAATAAGCGCGCACGGGCAGCCCACGATCAAGACGGCCAACCCTTGATATAGCCATTTCGTCCAATCTCCGCCCAGCAGCAGCGGAGGGACCGACGCTACGAGCGCCGCGACGAGCATGATGAGCGGCGTGTAGTATTTCGCGAAACGATCAATGAATAGCTCGGTCGGCGTCTTCGTCTCCTGCGCCTCTTCGACAAGATGCAAAATTCGGGCGAGGGAGGAGTCTTTATACGCTTTGCGGATGCGTACGCGAATAACGCCTTCGTTGTTGATGCTTCCTCCGAATACGGCATCGCCTTCGCCTTTCTCCAACGGCAGCGATTCTCCGGTAATGGCCGCTTCGTTCACCGAGCTTCGTCCGAAGACGACCTCGCCGTCGGACGGAATTTTCTCCCCGGGCTTCACGATAACCGTGTCGCCCGCTTGCAGCGCCGCGATCGGTACGATCGACTCTTTGCCATCCTCAAGCTTGCTCGCTTGCTTCGGCGCGACGCTAAGCAGCCGTTCCATCGATCGCCGGGCTTTCTCCATCCCCAGCCCCTCGAGCAGCTCGTTAACGCCGAATAAAATGGCGACCAGCGTCGCTTCCTTCCATTCGCCGATTGCGACGGCTCCGATCAGCGCGATTGTCATCAACGTGTCGATATTGAACTTGAGCCGGAACAGGTTCTTCGCGCCCTTATAAAAAGTAGAGTATCCGCTAAGCGCGGCGGCTAGCAAATAACAGACGACGGCGAGCGAAGAGGAGAGTCGTCCGTCCATGATGAGAGCAGCGACATAGATTGCGGTCGAAACGGCCAATAGCGCGATCATCCGTTTGCTGCCGTGAGAGTGAGCATGGTCGTGCTCATGCGAGTGCTCATGGCTATGAGGCTGGCTATGATCGTGAAAGCCGGAATGTTCGTGTGCATGCGGCTGGCTATGATCGTTCGAGTGATCGTGCGTGTGCGCCGCTTCAGTCAAAGCCATTGCCGATGCGTGCCCGGACCCGGAACCTTGTTCTGCAGGCTGTTCGACAAGATATGCGCGGTCGCTCTTCAGAATTTGCCTGACGCGATCGAGCGGAACCCGTTCATCGAGCTTAAGCTTGCCGCTGGCAAAGCTAAGCGAGGCCGTATCCCCGTAGTCCAGCCGCTTGATTTCCTCCTCCAGCGTCCGGGCGCAGTTCCCGCAAGACAGCCCTTTAACCCGGTATTCGATCATTTCAATCCTCTCCCATTATTAGGTGAATACTTGTTCATATAATAATTTAAAGCAAACGACAAAACAAGTCGAATAAAATCCAGAAGAGAAAATAGCAATTCATCGCGAGCCGGGCATATCGTTTCGTGTTAGGATTAAGAGGAAGATAAGCAGGAATGGAGTGCAAGGATGCAGAAGCTGGCAGCGATCGGATCCGCGTACAACGAGATTACCGTATATGAAACGTCGCAGTTGGACGGGGAGACGGGCAAATTCAGGTGCATTCGGTTCGCGGACGAGGATGTGCAAGGCGCGATGGACCTGAGAGATCGCCGTCGCCTCGTTCTCGGTTACCAGAAGGCGATGACCGCTCTGATGGAGCATCGCGATCCCGATTTCCGTAGCGCTTTTGTTATCGGACACGGGATCGGGTCGATTTCCGGCTATTTTCGCGGCAAAAGGATCAAAACGGCGGAGATCGACGAAGCGGTTGTGGAGCTGAGCCGACGGTATTTCGATTGCGCGGACGACAACGTCGAGATCGGCGACGGGCGGCAGCTTCTTAAAGCGGAGGCCGACCGGTCGCTCGACTATATCGTTCTTGACGCGTTTACTAGCAGGGGAACTCCGCCTCACCTCACGACGGTGGAATTTTTCCGGTTAGCCGCCGATAAGCTTCGGCTTGAAGGGGCGCTCCTTCTGAACATGATGGGCCGTCCGCAGGACGACAGCATGGCTGAGGCGATCCGCTCGACGCTGTGCCGGGCTTTCGCCGACGTTCGGTGCTATTCGTTGCCCGCGCCGCGGGAACGCGACAGAAGGAATCTGATTTTCGTAGGCAGCGGTGCGTCCGACGGCCTCGATAGCAGGGAGATCGGGCTTCGCGAAATCGAGCTGGCAGAAGGCTATATTATTTGGGACGGATCGGCGGCTTGGCGGTAACTTGATACTATTTCACGATTTGTGATACTTAGTCACCGAGTGCGGCCGCGACCGTAGACGAGTCCATGCGGATTGGATACAATGTCCCCGTTGTTGATCAACTTGAAGAAGTCGGGGGAATAACTTTGGAGACAACGCCGCAACTTTGGACGAAGACGGAAGGAGCCGCGCATGCCGCGCCCGAACAGGTCGGATTCGATTCCGGCCAGTTGGGCAAGCTGGACGCGCATTACGCAGAACTGATCGCGCAGGGCTTGCTGCAAGGTGGCGGGCATCTGGTGGCCCGCAACGGCAAAATCGCATCGTGGTCGGCGATGGGAAGACTGAATGGAGTAAAGGGCGAGGGAAGTCTGCAACCGGATTCCATCAGGAAGCTAAGCTCTCTGACCAAAGCGTTCACAACGATCGCCTTGGTCAAGCTGATCGAGGATGGCAAGCTCGATCTGGACCAGCCGGTCGCAGCGCTTCTCGAAGAATTCGACAATGGCACGTATCGGGACGTGACGCTGTTTCATCTGCTGACGCATACTTCCGGCATTTCGCCCGTTCCCGGCTATTACAACGAGCCTTATCCTCGCCGATGGTACGATCCGGACAGTCACAAGAGCTGGATCGTCCAGGCGCTGACGGGGTTGCCCGTCTGCAAGCCCGGCGAGGCGTACAATTATACGTCGACGGGTTACGCTTTGCTTGGCGAGATCGTATCGCGCGTGTCCGGCGAACGGTTCGAGGAATATGTGATGAACCGAATCGTGCGCCCGCTCGGTTTGGAGCGCACCTGGTTCGACGTTCCGGCGGAGCTGCACGCCGAAGTGTGCGTGGTGGATCAGTACGACATCGATTCGCTCGGCCAGTCGGCTGACAACTGGAAGGTCATTCCCCGCGCGGCCAGCGGAATCTATTCCACGATGTACGACCTATGGAAGCTGGGGCAAATGCTGCTGAACGGAGGGACGTTCGAAGGCAGGCGCATTCTCGGCCGCAAGTCGGTCGAGCTGCTCACAAAACGGCATCTGTTTCGAGTGCCCGCTTACCATTGGGGCGGACAGATCAAAGACAAGGGGCATGCGCTTGGCTTCGACCTGGCGATTCACTCCACCTCTTACGAATCGCAGGGAACGTATCAACTGGAGGGGGCGGGGCGGATCGCGCTGTTCGTCGATCCGGTCGAGAGCATGGTCGTCGTGCTGCTTGTGCCGTCCGTTCATTCGTGGGTTCCCCGGTCCGTGCTCGGTACGAAGCAGATTATTTGGTCCAGCCTGGTCTAGGACATACAGGTTAAAGCAAGGAAGAGAAGGTCCGGATTCATTCGGGAAGAGACGGCTTTACTCTATCGGAAAGGAGGCGATTCGGTTTTAGATACGCTATAAAGAAAATGCGCCGGTACGCATTTCTCCCCTTCGTCGTTTCGGATCGATGACCGATTTCGCAAACTACGAAAGGCGAGTGAGTATAGATGCGTTTGGTAACAGAAAGATTGATTGTTCGCCGCTTTGAAGCGGCAGATTGGCCGGATGTTCTGGGCTATACGTCCGATCGGGAGACGATGGCGTATATGCCGGACGGCCTGTTCGGGGAAGCGGACGCCAAGCGCTTCGTTATCGAGAACGGAGGCTCCGACGCCCGCAATTATGCGGTCGTGCTGAAGGGAGTTCAGCAGCTTATCGGGCATATCGTTTTCCATCCGTGGTTCGGAGATCACACCTACGAGATCGGATGGGTGATCGCGCCGGGCTTTCGCGGGCGAGGCTATGCGACGGAAGCGGCTCAAGCCGTGCTGCAATTCGGCTTCGCCGAGCTGGGGCTGCATCGCGTCATCGCGACGTGTCAGCCCGAGAATGCCGCTTCGAGCCGTGTAATGGAGCGTCTTGGCATGCGAAGGGAAGGCTGCTTCCTAAAATGCATTCCGCGGGGCGACGGCGTATGGTGGGATGAATATGTCTACGCCGTTCTGGCAGAGGAGTGGAAGTAGACGATAGAGGAAGCCGTCGGCAGTCGATCCGGGATTACCCGGATGTCAGCCGACGGCTTTTTTTGTTAACGCCGTTCTTCCGTGGAATATTTCTTCAGGGCAATGACCGCATTATGTCCGCCGAAGCCGAACGAATTGGACATGCCGACATTCAGCTCGGCCCGCCGCGCCTCGTTCGGCACGCAGTCCAGATCGCAGTCGGGGTCCGGCGTCTCGTAATTGATCGTCGGCGGAATCAGCCCGTTCTGCAGGCTCTTGACCAGAGCGATCGCCTCGACCGCGCTGGAGGCGCCAAGCAGATGCCCTGTCATCGATTTGTTGGCCGTCACCGGCACGCGATAGGCGTGAGCTCCGAACAGCCGCTTGATCGCCAGCGTCTCTGAGCGATCTCCGATTTCCGTGCTCGTTGCATGGGCGCTAATGACGTCGACCTGCTCCGGATGAAGATCGGCTTCGGCCAGCGCCAGCTTCATCGCCCGATAAGCCCCGTCCCCGTCCGGGTGTGTCGCCACCATATGATAGGCGTCAGACGATGCGCCGTAGCCGAGAACCTCAGCGTAGATGCGAGCCCCGCGGCGCTTAGCGTGAGCCAACGATTCCAGAATAACGATGCCGGACCCTTCGGCCATGACGAAGCCGTCCCGGCCGGCGTCGAACGGACGGCTCGCCGCAGCCGGATCGTCGTTGCGCGAAGAGAGAGCGGTCGCATTGCCGAAGCTGGCGAGCGAAATTTCCGACAAGGCCGCCTCGGCGCCGCCCGCGATGACGATGTCCGCTCCGCCGCCGCGGATGAGTCGGAACGCTTCTCCGATCGACGTATTGCCGATCGAGCAAGCCGTTACCGGCGACATTGTCGGGCCAAGCGCTCCGAACTTCATGCTGATCAGAGCCGCGGCCATATTTGAGATGATCATCGGCACAAGCGTCGGACTGACCCGTTCCGGGCCGCGATCCCGCAGCACTCCGGCTTGATCTATCAGCGTCTGCAAGCCCCCGACTCCGGAGCCGACGTAGACGCCGAGCCGTTCCCCGTTGATCTGTTCCTTCTGCAGTCCGGCATCCTCCCAAGCCTCGCCGGCGGCGGCCATCGCGAACTGGCAGAAGCGATCCATTCTCCGCGCTTCCTTGCGTCCGAACAGCGCCTCGGCATCGAAGCCGCGAACCGCTCCGGCAATTTTCGTTTTGAACCGGGCGGTATCGAAGCTCTCGATGCGGGACACTCCGGACTGTCCGCCCGCCAAACGCTCCCAGAAGCTGTCCACCGAGTTGCCCAGCGGGGAGATGACGCCCATTCCGGTAATCACGACTTGTTCGACTTGCCTCATGCCGATCCACTCCTTGTACCTGTTAAAGTACATCCAGCATCTCATTCCTGTTATCCTATTACAAGTTGTCGTTTATACTAGTATAATAAATACTACGATAAGTCGATTGGTCCAACTTATATAAAAGAACCGGAGGGACGGGACATGAATCATGATGCGAGGCTGCTCGCTTTATCCGCTTTCCTCAAAGCGAAGCGGGCCAAAATCTCCCCGGAATCCGCAGGATTCGGCACGGGCGCGCGCAGAAGAACTCCCGGGCTGCGCCGAGAGGAGGTAGCCCAGCTTGCCGGGGTCAGCCTGACCTGGTACACGTGGCTCGAGCAGGGAAGAGACATTCGCGTATCGTCGTCCGTACTCGACTGCATCGCTTCGGCGCTTCAGCTCAGCGTGGACGAGCGCAAGTATTTGGTCTCGCTGGCGATGGAGGTCAGCCCGGGAATCTCTCTCAAAGAGGAAACGCCCAAGATCAGTCCGTCGCTCAGACGAATTTTGCAGGAGCTAACCTACTGCCCCACCCTCATTACGGACCGGCGCCATACGATCGTCGGCTGGAACGAGGCGGCGTCGCACGTCTTTCTCGATTTCGAACAAGTTCCGGTGCAGGACCGCAACATGATTCGTCTGCTGTTTGCGAGGAAGGAGCTGCGGAGATTGGCGGTCAATTGGGAGCACTTTACGAAGGGGTTTCTCGCAATCTTTCGCGCTTACTACGGTCAGTATGTCGACGACAAATGGTACGATCGCTTTCTCGGAGAGATGAAGGCGGCTCATCCGGAGTTCGAGGCTTTATGGGAGGAGAGCGAAGTTCAATCCGCTCCGGAGGTGCTGATCGAATTCAGGCACGCCAAGGTCGGCAAAATGCTGTTCCATTTGACTTCGCTTCAAGTGCAGGGCGCCGATCTGCGCTGCAGCATCTATACGCCGGCGCCGGAATCGACGACCGAAAACAAGCTGAAGCGGCTGATCGGGGGAAGCGCTATTCTGAACGGCGAAGCATTCTCATAGGGTAGAAGGACAGGCAAACTGCCGAATCTTCGAACAGGATGGGATGCGGGATGGATACGCTGCGTTTGCAAGTGACGGGAATGACGTGCGCCGCATGCTCGGCCCGCATTGAGAAGGGGCTTGGCCGCATGAGCGGCGTTCGCAGCGCGAGCGTCAACATGGCGACGGCGCAAGCTTTCGTGCAATACGACTCGCAGGTGACCGGTGAAGCGGATATTCGCCGCAAAATCGAACAGCTGGGATACGGCGCCGCCGAGCAGGTCGATTCCCCGCAGAAGGCGCATGAATCGGAAGTTCGCGCCCTGCGCGGCAAGCTTGCGGTGTCCGTTGCCGTCTCCGTTCCCCTCTTTTGGGCGATGCTCGCCCATCTTGCTTTTTTGCCGTCGCAGATCTGGATCCCGGCCATTTTTTTTAATCCTTATTTGCAGCTGGGATTGGCGACGGTGCTGCAATTTTACGTTGGCTACTCCTTTTACAGGGGCGCTTACCAGGCGTTGAAGCAGAGAAGCGCCAATATGGACGCGCTTGTCGTACTGAGCACTTCCGTCGCCTACTTCTACAGCCATTATAAGCTGTTGAGCTTCCCTGGAACGGTCTCCCACGATCAACTCTATTTCGATGCGATCGCGATGATTATGACCGTCGTTCTGCTTGGCAAGCTGCTTGAAGCGAAAGCGAAAGGACGGGCGCTCAAAGATTTGAACGAGCTCTACGGCTTGCAGATCCGCTTTGTTCGCGTGATGCGCGAGCAAGGAGAGGAATGGATTCCGGCAGGCGAGCTGCGTCGGGGAGAGCAAGCTGTCGTATTGGCCGGAGAGTGGATTTCCGCAGACGGCCGCATCGTCTCGGGCGCAGCCGAGGTGGACGAGTCGCTGCTGACCGGCGAGAGCGTGCCCGTACTGAGGCAGAAGGGGGACTATGCATACAGCGGAACTCGCTGCCTGAACGGCAGCTTGCGGATTCGCGCCGAATGCGACGCGGGAGAGACGAGGCTCTCGCGCATGATCGCGATGGTGGAGGAGGCGCAAAGCTTGAAGCCGACGATCGCGCGCAAAGTGGATCGGGCGGCAGCGGTGTTCGTGCCGGCGATGGCGTTGTGCGCCGCGGCGACTTATGTGGGCTGGACGCTGCTGGCCGACGGGGCGTCTGCGGATATGGCGCTCCGCTATGCGCTGGCCGTGCTGCTTATCGCCTGTCCGTGCGCGCTTGGCCTGGCGGCTCCGGTGTCGATTCTGATCGCTACCGCTCTGGCCGCCAAACGCGGCATCCTCTTTAAGCACGGAAGCGCGATGGAAACGCTGGCGAAGGCCGACCGTATCTTGTTCGACAAAACCGGCACGTTAACCGAAGGCAAGCCCCGTCTGATCGGGGTGCAAAGTGCGGGTCACCCGAACGCCTATTTGTTGAAAATGGCGGCGGCTATCGAGCGGCATTCCGCGCACCCGCTCGCCCAAGCGATCGTTCGCGAGGCGGAGCGCCTGCGCGTACTGATCCCCGAGACGACGGATGTGCGCGAGGTGCCTGGAGGCGGGATGCAAGGGATGGCGGAAAATCGGCAGATCCGCGTTGGCCATCCTCGCTGGGTGCTTGGCGGAGACGTCGTGCTTGCAGAAACGGGTATGAAGCATGAAACTGCGGGACCGGGCGAAACTGTGCTGTACGTCACGGTAGACGGACGACTGGAAGGAGCGTTGACGTTCGCCGATACGCTGAGAGAAGAAGCGTCAGCCATAGCACGCGAGCTGGAACGGACGGCTTCTCTGGGCATCGTGACGGGCGACCAGCCGGAGCCGGCGAACGAGATTGCCCGTCAGGCGGGTATCCGCGACGTTCACGCCGCTTGTACGCCGGATCGCAAGGCGGCCATCGTTGAGGAAGCGCGTCGCAGCGGCCGGGTGGTCGTCTTTGTCGGAGACGGCAGCAACGACGCCGCGGCGCTGGCTACGGCAGACGTCGGTGTCGCGATGGGCGGCGGGGCGGGGGCCGCCATGCAGACCGGCGACGTCGTACTGACGCGAGATCGCTTGTCCGGCCTCGCGGACGCGGTCGTCATCAGTCGGGCGACGCTTCGCAACATCAGGCAAAACATCGGCTTCGCAGTGGCGTACAATACCGCCGCCGTGCCGCTGGCCGCGCTCGGCTTCCTCGACCCGAGAATCGCCTGCACAGGCATGGCGGCCAGCTCGCTGCTCGTCGTCGCCAACGCGCTCCGTCTGCGGCGCTTGGCGGCGGGAGGGCGCGGATAATGCTGGCGCAGAGCCTGCTTCTCGCCGCGACCGCGGGGCTGATGGGCGCTCCCCACTGCCTGATCATGTGCGGGGGCATAACTTCGTCGTTCGCGCTTAATGCGCGGGGCAATCCGCTGAAGGCTGCCGCCGCTTATCATGCGGGCAGAATTACGACCTATACGATCACCGGCGCCTTCATGGGGCTGATCGGTTCTTTCCTGAACGCGGCAGGGACGTTCGTCGGGCTGCAAGGGGCCGCAAGCATTCTGGGCGGTATCCTGATTATTGCTTGGACCTACAGTCGTTATACGCTGCCCTATCCGCACCGCTTCATGCCGCTGGGCAAGCGGGCGGATGAGGCGTTAGTCGCGGGCAAGCGCGGGGGACAATGGCTGGGTACATACTCCTCCGGCTTGCTGCTCGGCTTTCTTCCGTGCGGACTGACCTACGCCATGCAGATGAACGCCGCCGCTTCCGGATCGTGGGCGGAGGGAGCGGCCTATCTGCTCGTCTTCGGGCTGGCCACCGTACCGGTGTTCGCGCTGCTGGCGCTCTTCTCCGGCCGGCTGAGCCGGTCCGGAAGGAAAGCGATGCGAGTCGCGGGGACGGCGCTTGCCTATACGATGGGCATTCTGGCCATTCTGAAAGGGCTGGCCGTCAACGGCTGGATCCCCAGCGTTCACCCGTGGCTATGGTAGTAGTTAATGTCATTAACTATACAGCTTTAAAAGCATAAGCCGTCGTCAGCGAGTTTCCATCCGAGCAGACGGCGATTTCTGCCTGCCATTTGCCCGGCATGACAGGAACGGCCAGCAGCTCGTATTGACCCGGCGCGACCTCGCGCGTCTCTGCCGGGATGCGACCGCAGAACATGCCGGGCATAACGAGATAAGCTTCGATCGTTATCGTTTCCACCGGATTTCCGCTCTCGTCCTGCACCGTCAATCGGATGATATTTTCCTCCATAACTGCAGCCCCGCCCGGCTCGGACCGAACGTCCAGCCGCAGCCCCGCACCGCTTGCAGACGCCGAAGTTTCGCCTTCGTCAGATAACTTTCCGCCAAACTCTCCGCAGCCTCCGACTACGAGCAAGCCGGCCGAACAGATTAAAGCGATGAGCCATTTGGTCATTTTACCCCTTCTTTCGCAAGCTGCTCTTATTTATTCACGCTTATGCGCAGTTGTCACAATTATGTCAACGGATGTAGCCCTAATGAGTTATGCCAATACCCCCATATAGGGCTAGAATAGGGAGGAAGTATTCGACAGTAAGGAGCGATCCGTATGACAAAGAGAACCTTGGGATTGCTGATCATGGTCGTCCTTGCGGCGCTGAGTCTGGCGGCGTGCTCGTCGTCCCGACCAGGCGATCAAGATCCGAAAGACGTGAAGGTCGAGCTGAGAACGGATCCCGCGGAAGCGAAGGCCGGGGCGGAAGTTAAGCTGATTACGACCGTGAAGGGACTGGTGGACGAGAAGAACACGATCGTGCAGTACGAAATTCGCAAGGCCGATCACAGCGGTCTGCCGGAGCTGATCGAGCAAGTCGATCGGGAGGGGACTACCTATTCGGCAGGCTTCACCTTCTCGGAAAGCGCGACGTACGACGTGTATATTCACATCTACAACGGCGAGCTGCACATTACGAAGAAAAAGCCGGTGGAAGTGAAGCCATGAGCATCCTGAAGCGTCGGGAAGGCACAGGCACAGGAGCGATTGGCGGCCTGCTGCTGATCGGTCTGCTTGCGTCCTTCGCATCGCCCGGGCAGGCGTCCGCGGCGGAGTCGGCGTCCGAGCTTCAATCGCTGATCGACGCCGCGAAGCCCGGCAGCGAAATCGTGCTGGCGGCGGGAAGCTATTCCGGACCGGCGGTGATCGACAAGCCGCTCGCGGTTCGCGGAGAGGACGGCGCGACGATCTACGGCGGCGAGGGGGCGGCGGCGCTAACCGTCCGCGCTCCCGGAGTGGAACTGAGCGGCTTCAAGGTGGTAAGCGCCAAATCGGACAAGCTGGCCGCTATCGCCGTCGAAGCCGACGACGCCGTCATCCGTGAGACGGTCGTCGTATCGTCGGGGCTCGGAATTTCGCTGCGTGATGCGGACCGGGCTCTCATCGTCGGCAATACGGTTTATCCGTCCTCGCAAGAAGGAGGAACGGACGGGTATACGGGCGGCGTGCGGACAGGCAACGGGATCGATCTCTACGACTCGCACGATGCGCGAATCGAAGGCAACGAGGTCCACGGCATGAAAGACGGCATCTATTTGGAGAAAAGCCATCGTGCATCCGTCGAAGCGAACCGAGTCTATCGTTCGCGATACGGCATCCATTGCATGTATACGGACGGCACGTTAATTGTCGGCAACGAAGGCGAGTATAACGTGACCGGCGCGATGGTGATGGGGGTCAGGGACGCCGTCGTGACGGACAATTCGTTCCGCAAGCAGAGCGAGAACGTCCATTCCCAAGGGCTGCTGCTGTTCGACGTTCAGACGTCGCGCATCGAGCGCAACACCTTTGAGGGCAATCGGGTCGGCATTTACATGGAGCTGTCCTCGAACAATCGGCTTGAGGCCAACGAAGTGCTCAGAAATTTTGTCGGCGTCCAGTTTCTCGAATCCGCCGACAACGAGTTTACTAGAAATACGTTTCTGTCCAACGTCATTGAAGCTCAGGCGACGGACAGTGCCGGCAATCGGCTGTCCAACAACTATTGGGACGCCGCGCAGGCGCTGGATCGGGACGGAGACGGGACAAGCGATTTGACATACGCCATCAATCCTTTTTTCGCAACGGCGGTCGATCGCACGCCGGCCTACCAGCTGTTTTTTCAAGCTCCGGGCATGACGTTCCTAAGCGGTTTGTTCACAGCTAACAATAACGAGTGGTCGTTCGACGCCGCGCCGCTGATGAATCCGCCCGAAGGGGCGGAGGGCGGTGCGCAATCGTCCGACGGGCGGAATACGGCTGTCGGGGCGATCGGAATCGCGCTATTGCTTGCGGCTGCATCAATCATTTATTGGGGGGCAAGAAAATCATGAAAAAGTGGATTATTCTCGGGGTACTTACGCTAGCGCTGTCTATTCTCGCAGGATGCGGAGGAACGAAATACGAAGCGGTTCCGATCGACGAAGCGGTCGACGTATGCGCGATCTGCAAAATGCAGGTGAAGGACGACGCCTATGCAACGCAGCTTACGACGAAAGACGGCAAGACGTACAAATTCGACGATCTCGGGTGTATGAACGAATGGAAGCAAAAAAACGGCACGGACAACATTGGAATGGATTACGTGCGCGATTACAACGACAAGGAATGGATTGAATTGTCCAAAGCGAGCTTCGTCTACGACGCTTCGATTCGGACTCCGATGGCTTACGGAATCGTCAGCTTCAAGGACAAGAAATCGGCCGAGGCGTTTATCGCCGAGCAGGGCGTAGGGCAACTGATGAGCGCGAGCGATTTGAAGGCTCATGGCTGGGAGCAAAATAAGCAAGGCATGGAAGGAATGGAGCACAGCCACGATGCCGAAGGCGGTATGGAAGGACACGATGCGGAAGGCGGCACGGAAGGGCACGGAGCGTCGTCGGGAGCTGCCGAGACGGAGCAGCACGCGGGGATGTAAACGATGGCTAACATGCTGCACGTCGCGATGAGAGAAATCCGAATCGGATTTCGCAACCCGTGGTCTTACTCCTTTATGGCGCTATTCTCCGTGTTCAGCCTCAGCCTGCTGCTGATGAACGCCCGGGGCGTCGTGGAGGGCTATTCCGGAACGACCGGTTCGATGATCAGTCTGATCCTTTATTTGCTGCCGCTCATGACGTTGTTTCTCGGCTCGTTCTCGCTGACGGCGGAGAAGGAGGAGGGCAGCTGGCAGCTGCTCTCGACCTATCCGCTCAAGACGTTCTCTTACATCGTTGGAAAATATGCAGGCTTGACCGTTGTGCTGCTTACGATCGTCGCGTTCGGCTACGGGTTGATGGGAGCGGTCGGACTTGTTGCGGGGGCCGGTTTCTCCTTGCAGACCTACCTTCTGTTCCTGGCGTTTTCAGCAGGTCTCGTGCTGCTGTTTCTGGCGCTGGCGATGATCGTCGGTTCGCTCTCGCGCAACCGTTGGCAGGCGATGACGATCTGCGTCGCGCTCTGGTTTTTCCTCGTCATCGGCTGGTCGACGATTCTGATTTCGCTCTTGGACAGTCTGCCCTATCCATGGATCAAGCCGCTGCTCGTCGCGCTGACGTTCTGCAACCCGGCCGAATTGGTTCGACTCTTCGTCGTTATCAAGCTCGGCGGGGGAGCGGTGCTCGGGCCGGAATATTACAACTGGGTTCAGTGGGCGCAAGGACCAAGCGGAACGCTTGTGTTTCTTGGAGGCTGCGCGGCGATGATTGCATTAGCCGGAACGCTCGTCTGCTGGATTTGGGAAAGGAGGCGTTCGCATGGCTGAGCCGCTGTTGGTCGCGGACGGAATTTCCAAAGCGATTAAGAAAAGCGTCCTGGTCGAACCGATCGATATAAAGCTGGATCGGGGGGAGGTGCTTGCCCTATGCGGAGGCAACGGCGCGGGCAAAAGCACGATTCTGCGCATGATCGCGGGCATTATGCGGCCTAGCTCCGGGAGCGTGCGCATGAACGGCAACGATTGGACTCGTAGCCGCGCAGAGTATTCCAGGCAGCTCGGGTATATGCCTGACGACTACTCGTTCAGCCCGGGACTGACGGCGATGGAGGCGCTGAGCTTCTGGGCGGCACTGCGCGGCGTCGGTCAAGCGCGTGTGCTGGAGGCGCTGGAGCTAGTCGGCCTGAAAGACAAACGCAGCGGCAAGGTTCAGACGTTCTCCAAAGGCATGAGACAGCGCTTGCTGTTCGCCCAGGCGATTCTCGCCGAGCCGCCGCTGCTGCTGATGGACGAGCCGACCAACGGCCTCGATCCTTACTGGATGGACGAGTTCGTGCGCCTGCTCGGAGAATTGAAAAAACGCGGCCATGCCGTCGTCTTCAGTACGCACCAGCTTCAGACGGCGGAAGAGATCGCGGATCGGGTCGTATTTCTGATCGACGGGCGCAAATGCGGAGAAGGCTCTGTCGAATCGTACCGGAAGCTTCACGGAGAGCATCCTTTGCACTCGGCGTTCCGGGCCGCGCTCGGTGGATGAGGGCGGGAGCCTCCAACCGGGGCCGGGCCACAGCGATCATCGCCCTGCTGGCGCTTGCCGCCGTGCTTGCCGTCGCTTGGCAGGTCTTTCGTTCCGACTCGGCGGGCAAGGGCGGACTGGCGGCGGGAATGAAGGCGCCGGCGATTGAAGGATTCGATACCTCCGGCGACCGAATCGATCTGCTTGACTATCGCGGACAGCCGGTTATCGTCAACTTCTGGGCTTCGTGGTGCGGGCCGTGCGTGAAGGAGATGCCGCTGCTCGACGAGGTTTATCGCAGCGCCTCCGGCCGATTTAAGCTGATCTCGGTCAATGTCGGCGATACGAAAGGGACGGTGAACGAGTTTTTGACCGAGCACGGCATCTCGTTCCCGGTGCTGATCGACGCGGCGGGCAAGGCGGCCGGACGTTATCGCTTATCGGCGCTTCCCGCGACGTTCGCGATCGATGCCGAAGGCCGGATCAGCCATGCGGGGCTAGGACAGATCACCGAAGCCGATCAGTTGTATGCTTTTCTTCAAACCAACGATTAAGCTTCTACAATTTGCGTTAAAAATAGGGTAAGCTATGTTCGATTCGCAGACGGAGTTCCGACAGAAGCCGGAACGTTCGCAAGGAGAGCGTGCGCCCTATGGAATTGCTTATAATGGTGCTGATGCTGCTCATGCTCATCGGCGCTTCCAACGTCATCAATCGTTTTATTCCGTTTGTCCCCGTTCCGATCGTCCAAATCGCGCTCGGCGTCGCGGCGGCTTACATGCCTGGATTTCATCATGTGCCGCTCGATCCCGAGCTATTTCTCGTGCTGTTTATCGCTCCGCTGCTGTTCAATGACGGCAAGGTCATTCCCCGAGACGAGCTGTGGCGTCTAAGAAAGTACATACTGCTCATGGCGCTTGGCCTCGTATTCGCCACCGTACTGCTTGCCGGACCCTTCATTCACTGGCTCATTCCCGCCATTCCGCTAGCCGCTTCCTTTGCGCTTGCGGCCATTTTGTCTCCTACGGACGCGGTCGCGGTCGGCTCGTTATCCAGCCGAGTCAAGCTGCCGGGCAGCATGATGCGGCTGTTGGAGGGCGAGGCGCTTATGAACGACGCTTCGGGTCTTGTCGCCTTCAATTTCGCGATCGCCGCCGCGCTTAGCGGCGAATTTTCGCTGCCGACCGCGATTGGCAGCTTTATCGTCATTGCCGCAGGCGGGCTGATTCTCGGTGCGGTGTTAGGTTTTGCCGTCATCTGGCTGCGCTTGTTTTTACGTCGGCTGGGCATTGAAGACGTTACGCTGCACATGCTTCTGATCATCGTCACGCCGTTCGTTATTTTTCTTGCAGCGGAAGAGTGTCACGTATCCGGCATTTTGGCCGTCGTCGCGGCCGGACTTGTCCATTCGATTGAGAGGGAGCGCCTGGAATCGTCTTCCTCGCGTCTGCGCGTCGTCTCCGACAGCACCTGGTCGGTCATTCTCTACGTGCTTAACGGACTGGTGTTCATTTTGCTCGGTTTGGAAATTCCCGAAGTAGTTGCAGCCGTATGGGAGGATCCGGCTTACAACAACGCGAGAGCGATCGGCTATATATTTGCCGTTACGGCGCTGCTGCTGTTGATCCGATTCGCTTGGGTGTGGCTGACCAATAGGCGGCATTCCCGCACAGCGCTGCTAATGACGCTCTCCGGCGTGCGTGGCGCGCTGACGCTTGCGGCCGCTTTTTCGATTCCGGCTTTCTTCAATAACGGACGGCCATTTCCGGAACGGGGCCTTATGCTCTACATTTGCGCCGGCGTTATTCTGTTGACGCTCGTCTCCGCAAGCGTCTTTCTGCCCTTGCTGACTCGCGGCGCGAAGAAAGCCGCCGGAGAAGCTCGGGAGGAGCGGGGAGTAAACGAGCGGGAAGCCAGAATCCGCATGCTGGAATCCGGGTTGAGGACGATCCGCGAGGAAATGACGGAGGAGAACAAACGCGAGGCCGTCGACATGATGTCCGAATACAACCGCCGTTTACAGCGGACGAGGCTGGAAGGTCGCGCGGACTATCGCAAGGAATGGAGAACGACGATCGCTATTCGTCTGGAGGCGATGAAGGCCGAGCGGGAGGTCGTGTTGTCGCTGCAGCGGGAAGAGAAGATTACGGAGGCGATGGGGAGCCGCATGTTGACGGCGATTAGCCAGATGGAGCTGATATTGTCCAAACGTCTAATCTTAAAACGGACGGCGATACTGACCTGGTTTGCGGCGAAGCGGTTGTTGTTCGGCAAAGGACGGGCTTCGCGCATTTCTCCGGACCATCCGAATTGGCAGACGTTTAAGGAGGCCAGGCTCGCTTGTATCCGCGGGGCGATCGAACGTCTGAAGGAGCTGGAGGCGGAAGGGGGGGCCGAACGGGACATCGTACGCGCCGTGCTGGCCGATTATAAGGAAATGGAGCTGCGGTTGCAGCACGACTGGTTCATGGATGCGGGTAAATCCGGCAGGAAGGAATTGAGCGGCGAGCTGGAGCTGAAGGCGATTCAAGCGGAGCGTAATGAGATTCAGGCAATGTTCGAGCAAGGCGACATCGACCGCAATCTGGCGGGCTGCCTGCGCTCGGACGTCAATTACCGCGAGGCAAGCGTGTTCGAATCGCGGACCGTACATGCGGAGGGCGCGCACTGATTCCTCTCGGTATTGAATGCGCGCCCTTATAGACCTACTTAATGACAAAGAAGAAGAACAGAATCGCGATCGCAAAACGGTAATAGGCGAACCACGACAGCCGCAGTCGTTTGATCAGCTTCAGGAAGGTCACGACGGCAATCAGGCCAACGATGAACGAGGCTGCAAGGCCGGTCAGGAAGAAGCCGATGTCCTCGGCGGCCAGCAGTTCCCGGCTCTTGTACAGATCCAGCGCGGATGCCGCGAACATGATCGGTACCGACACTAGGAAGGTGAAGTCCGCGGCCGCTTTCTGGCTCGTGCCGAGCAGCATGCCGCCCGCTATCGTCGAGCCGGAACGGGAGAAGCCCGGCCATAGCGCCAGACATTGGAACAGGCCGATGCCGAACGCTTGCTTGTAGTTGATATTGTCCATCGTCTCGGCGTTTACTTTCCGCTTCGGACGGTCCGCGATCAGGATCAGAATGCCGCCGACTATTAGCCCGACCAGCACGGTGGAGGAGCCGAACAAATGCTCTTTGATGACGCTATGTAGAGCCAGCCCGATGACGACCGCCGGAATCATCGCCAGAATCAGATGAATCATGTTGAGGCGGTTGGCCGTCTTGATGTCGCGCCAATGGCGCAGAATTTGCATATATTTTTTCCAATAGATCAAAGCTACTGCAAGCACTGCTCCCAACTGGACGACGATTTCGAACGTTTTGATTTTGTCGCCGCTCAAGTTGAGCAGCTCAGCCGTCATAATCATGTGCCCGGTCGACGAGACGGGCAGAAATTCCGTCAAGCCTTCCACGATTCCCATAATAATCGCGCTAATAATGTCCATACGCATCCCTCATTCGAATTAATCCATACGAGTCGAATTGTAGCATGCCTGACCCTTCAAGCAAAACTTAAGCCACGAAAAAGCACGAAGGGTCTCTGATGTCAATAATATAAATTTGACGATTTTGTGGACAAGCTATCAAAAAGTTTCATGATCCGCTCACATTTTCCACAACAATTTGCTACAATTCCGCTTTGTCGCCGTATGAAATGAGGATAACTATTTTGAAAGGAAGCTGAAATGATACTCAACCTGTTTCTTGTCGCTGTTCTGATCGTGTTAACCGCATTTTTCGTAGCAACCGAGTTCGCCGTCATTAAGCTTCGCCCCAGTCGCGTCGATCAGATGGTGATAGAGGGGAGAAAAAACGCGCTGGCGGTACAGAAGGTGACGAGCAATCTGGACGGTTACTTGTCCGCGTGTCAGCTCGGCATTACGATTACCGCACTGGGACTTGGTTGGCTCGGAGAGCCGACCGTCGAGAAGATGCTGTACCCGGTATTCGAGCAATTGGGAATAAGTGATAAGGCGGGCCACATTCTGTCCTTCGGAATCGCCTTCGTCTCCATTACGTTCCTGCACGTCGTGCTTGGGGAGCTGGCGCCGAAGACGATGGCCATCCATAAAGCGGAAGCGATCTCGGTATTCACCGCTCCACTCATAATTGCTTTCCATAAAGTGATGTATCCGTTTATTTGGGTTTTGAACGGTTCGGCCAACGCACTTGTTAGAGTGTTCGGAATGAAACCGGCCAGCGAGCATGAGGAAGCGCATTCGGAAGAGGAAATCCGGATTATTTTGTCGGAAAGCTACGAGAGCGGAAAAATCAACAATACCGAGTTCGGTTACGTCAGCCGCATTTTCCAGTTTGACGAGTTGATGGCCAAGGAAATTATGGTTCCACGCACCGATATGGTCTGCTTGTACGAGGAAATGTCGCTCGAAGAGCTGATAGCGGTCGTTAAGAAGGAGCAGTATACGAGGTTCCCGGTCGCTAAGGACAACAAGGACCATATTGTCGGCTTTATCAATACGAAGCAGCTGTTTCTGAATTACGACAACGATCCCGACTTCGATTTCCGCAAACATATTCACCCGGCAATGACCGTGCCGGAGGCGATGCCCGTCAAATCGCTGCTGCTTAAAATGCAGGAAGAAAGCGTCCATTTGGCAATTCTGCTCGACGAATACGGAGGCACTTCCGGTCTGGTGACGATCGAAGACATCTTGGAAGAGATCGTAGGCGAAATCCGCGACGAATTCGACAACGATGAGAAAAAGCCGATCGAGGAACTGGGAGCTGGCCACTACATGGTCAACGGGCTGACTCCGATAGACGAGATTAACTTGCTGCTTGGTACGACCCTGGAACAGGACGGCATCGATTCGATCGGAGGCTGGCTGTACAACAGAAAGCCGGAGCTCGCCAAAGGCGAGACTTGGACCTTCGGGGAGCTGCAATTTATCGTTCGGGAGCGAGACAAGCACCGTATCCGCAAGTTGGAGATTAGACAAAGCAAGGTAGGCGATTAGGCGCCTATCGTGTATAATAGTTTCAATTCATTCGGAGGTGTAAAAATATGCAAAAAACTCAACAATCCGTCAAGACGACAGCCAAGCTTCACGAAAGAAACAGAAACGGTAGACAACGCGCGAACTGATCGCGGTTGACGATTGTCGGCACGGATAAGATTGACGCGTTGATCTGCCGCTAATAGAGAGGCGGATTCGGCGTTTATGATGAAACTCAATGCATCGCGTATTTATATGATTATGGGATTTATGACATCGCTCGCTAACGCGACGATGTTCACGACCTATGCGATCTATCAGGTCGTAGCGCTCGGCTTCAACCCGCTCCAGCTTCTGCTGGTAGGCATGGCGCTGGAGGTTACTGTTCTGGTCTTCGAAGGCATTACCGGAGTGGTGGCCGACACTTACAGCCGAAAATTGTCCGTCATTATCGGCATGTTCGTGCTTGGAGCGGGTTTCGTGCTAGAGGGGAGCGCAATGTGGCTCGGAGACGGCGGAGCCGGGATGTCTGCGTTTGCATGGTTGTTGGTCGCTCAAGTTATTTTCGGAATCGGATTTACGTTCGTCAGCGGCGCAGATTCCGCTTGGATGGTCGACGAGGTGGGCGAGGAACGAGCAGGCGGCGTATTCCTGAAGGCCAAGAGAGTCGGCTTGATCGGGACGCTGCTCGGCATCGGAATTAGCGTAGCGATTTCCTCGGTCGGCTATAATCTGCCCTATATTGCCGGGGGCTTGATGTACTTGGCTTTAGGCGGGTTTCTAATCGTCTATATGAAGGAGACGGGCTTTGCCAAACCCGAGAAAACGGCAGAGCGCTTCTCCCATTGGCACAGTATGAAAACGACGTGGGTGACGGGAGCTCGAGCGGTCAGAGGCAACCGGATCCTGCTGATGATCTTGGTCGTAACTCTGTTCAGCGGAGCGGCTTCGGAAGGCTACGACCGGCTGTGGCAGGCATTCGTCATCGACGATATCGGCTTTCCAGCTGCAATTGGATGGAATATGGCCATATGGTTCGGCCTGATTGCGCTGGCGTCGACATTGCTAAGTCTGGCGGCGGTCTGGTCCGCGGAGAAAAGGCTGGATATCGTCAGCGAGAAATTCGCTCGCCGCAGCCTGGTCGTGCTTACCGCCGTACGCGTGCTGGGCATAGCGGGACTTGCTTTGTCGCCGAACTTCGCGTACGCTCTGGCCGCCGTGCTCCTGATCGAGGTCGTAACGGCGCTAACCGGTCCG
The DNA here is from genome assembly GCF_017671885.1 of Cohnella sp. LGH. Lineage (NCBI taxonomy): Bacteria > Bacillati > Bacillota > Bacilli > Caryophanales > Paenibacillaceae > Cohnella > Cohnella sp. LGH. The sequence continues at coordinate 3,471,139 of NZ_CP072117.1, read as the reverse complement.
ATCTACGACACTTGGTTAAATATGAACGTGGAAAGCCGTTCGCGCGCCACCGTGCTATCTATGCTGAGTCAATCGGATGCGCTCGGCCAGACGGGCGGCGGTCCGTTCGTCGGCTGGATCGGCAGCCGCCTATCCATCAGGGCTTCGTTGCTCGCTTCCGCCGCACTGCTCATTCCGATTCTTGGCGTGTTCGCCAACGCGGGAAGAAGAAGAAAGTCGGGCAATTCCGCTAATCGTCTCTTTTAGCTCTAGTCTAAGCGATCTCTTGCAGGCCTTATCGGCGGCAAGGGATCGCTTGTTTTTCATCTGCCTCGCACAGCTCGATCAATCTGCGAATGCCCTGCAGCTGATGGCGAAGGCGCGCGTCCAGGTTGCGTATCGCGTCTTCCGTCAGCTTTCTGGCATGCTCGGGGCTTTGGTGATCCAGGGCGTGTACGATTTCTTTCATACTATTCAGAAAATAAACGGTGCTTCGAAGCGTGCGGATCAGCCGGATTTTACGCAGATGACCGGATGTAAATACGCGATAGCCGCTTTCCGGGTCTCTGTCGGGCGAGATCAGTCCCTCCTTTTCCCAATGCCGGATCGCGGAAGCGGCGACGCCGGCAAGCTTGGCGGCGTCGCCGATCGTCATCCGCTTTTTGCGCGCTTTCGGAAGGTCTGCCGGCTCATGCTCCAGCGGATGAAGCAGCTCTAAAGTTTGCTCCGCAGCCAGCTTCTCCTGGCGCAGTCGAGCCTGTGCCTCGTTCACCATCCAGAAGGCGTCATCCGTCTCGCCGCGCTGAACTCGGCGCAGCGCCTCGCAGGAAAGCTGCACTCCGAAACCGGGGAACATGGCGCGTAAGCAACGAAAATAAGCAAGGTGGATGTCGGTATATAATCTGTAGCCGTTAGGCGCTCTTGTCGGGGCAGGTACGACTCCCCAGCTTTCGTAGTGTCGTAGAGCGCTCGTGCTGATGCCCAGCATTCTCGCAATCTCGATCGGTTTGTAGGAGCTCGTATCTGGTCCTCCTTACAGCAAGTGAGAGAACAACTACTATAGCAGATGCGATAAGGCTTCGCAATCCTTCAACGTTTGACAAGCTGTAAGTAAAAGATTAAAGCTGCTCGATAAGGTTACGCGATCGAATGGTAGGTGAAGACGGATTGGACACGGAAACTTTGGCACTTGCATGAATGTTGTAAAGTAAGGGAGACAACCATTCATCGAGAAAGAAGGGATTACGTGTGAACCTGGTCCATGAATTTCCAGACGCCCGGCAGTACGGGGAATTAAGAGAGGCGGCCGGCCTTGCTAAGATCGCCGATTCGGCAGCCGAAACGGCGTTAAGCCGTTCGTTGTTCGGCGTATGCGCGAGAGACGAAAGCGGAAACTTGCAAGGGATGGGCAGAGTGATCGGAGACGGAGCTTGCCATTACCAGATTGTGGATCTTATCGTTCATCCCGACTCCGAAGGACGCCCTATCGCTCAGCAGATTTTGCAGGAGTTGACGGCTTATGTGGAACGGAACGCTCCGGAGGGCGCAAGCTTTTTCGTCATTTCAGATCTGCAAATGCTAAAAACGTATCAGGAGAGCGGTTTTGAGCTGATCTATCCCGATTATTACGGAATGAGCCGCAAGCTGAAATAGGGCGGATATACACGGACAGTGAAAATGGCTGCCAAAAGATGCGCTTGACAGACGGATTTTTTTCCCCTAAGATGTGTTTCAAGACAGCGACGATCAAGGACATGAGCGTATGCGGACACCGCCCAGAGAGAGGGGGCAAGGCTGAAACCCCCTTCGGAGAGAAGCACGCGTTTACCCCCTTGTAGCCGCGATTCGGAAATCGCGCCGCGAACGATGCGGTGCGGGAGTATGAGTCGCCGGGAGCTCCCGTTATAGAGCGCCAAGGATTCGTCGGTCATGTTGCAGGCAGGAGACGAATTGAATTTGGGTGGAACCACGAGCGCGCTCGTCCTTTTGCGGACGGCGCTTTTTTATTTTCACAACGGCTTGGATCAAGGACATGAGTGTATGTGGACACCGCCCAGAGAGAGGGGGCAAGGCTGAAACCCCCTTCGGAGAGAAGCACGCGTTTACCCCCTTGTAGCCGCGATTCGGAAATCGCGCCGCGAACGATGCGGTGCGGGAGTATGAGTCGCCGGGAGCTCCCGTTATAGAGCGCCAAGGATTCGTCGGTCATGCCGCAGGCAGGAGACGAATTGAATTTGGGTGGAACCACGAGCGCGCTCGTCCCTTTGCGGATGAGGGCGTTTTTTTCGTTCACATAGAAAACAAAAGGAGATGTTGATCATGTGTCAATCCAAGCAGGATCAGGTAAAAGCAAATGCGGCAATGCTGTTGGCATGGGCGATGCAAAGAAAATTTTCCGGAGCGAAGCTGGGGGGCGCGTTTGTGACGGAGCAAGGGTTTTACTACGATTTCGAGGTGCCCGGCGCGTTCGCGGAGGCGGATTTGGCCGTTGTCGAAGAGGAGATGCGGAAGCTGTCCGCAGAGATTTCCTCGTGCAGTCTTGAGCCATATTCGCGGATGGAAGCCGCCGTGCTGTTCGAGGCGAGAGGAGAAAGCTGGAAGGCGGAATGGCTGCGCGAGGAAGCGGAGTCGGATGAGGTGCAGATTTACAGGCAGGAAGAGTTTGTCGACGTGTATCCGGATGAGTGCGCCAGGGAGGTTGGAAAGTCCGCGGCGGCTTTTAAGCTTCTGAGCGTAGCGGGAGCGTATTGGCGCGGAGACAACAGCAGGCCAATGCTGCAGCGCATATACGGCGCGGCTTTCGCTAGCGAAGCGGAGCTGAAGCAATTTCTTTCCTGGCAGGAGAAGGCGGCAAGGCGCGATCACCGCAAGCTTGGCAAGCAGCTTGAGCTCATTCATTTCTCGGAGGAAGCCCCTGGGATGCCGTTCTACCTGCCGAAGGGAGCGGTTGTGCGGCAGGAGCTGGAAAATCTGTCGCGGCAGTTCCTGCGTAAATACGACTACGAGGAAGTCCGCACTCCGCTCATTATGAACAGGCAAATGTGGGAACAGTCGGGCCATTGGGAGCATTATCGGGACAATATGTACTTCTCCGAGCTGGACAATCACCAATTCGCCGTTAAGCCGATGAACTGTCCGGGTCATATGCTCATTTACAAAAGCCAACTGCGCTCGTACCGCGATTTGCCGATCCGGTTGGCCGAGTTCGGGCAGGTGCATCGGCACGAATTCAGCGGCGCGCTGAACGGCTTGTTCCGGGTTCGTACATTCTGCCAGGACGATGCGCATATTTTTGTTCGGCCGGATCAGATCGAGGAGGAGATTGGGCGGGCGATCGCGATGATTCAGGAAATGTACGGCTTGTTCGGCTTTGAATACAGCCTGGAGCTGTCGACTCGTCCGGACGATTCGATGGGCAGCGACGAACAGTGGGGCGAGGCGGAGGCGGCGCTGGCGCAAGTGTTGCAGAACAGCGGTCTTCCTTACCGGATCAATCCCGGGGACGGCGCCTTCTACGGTCCGAAAATCGACTTCCACATCAAGGACGCGCTGAACCGGAGTCATCAATGCGCAACAGTGCAGCTGGATTTTCAGATGCCGGAGAAGTTTGGGCTTGCGTATGTGGACGAAAAGAACGAAAAGCGCACGCCAATCGTTATTCATCGCGCGATATACGGATCAATCGACCGATTTATGGGCATTTTGATCGAGCATTATGCCGGGGCGTTCCCGGTGTGGCTGGCGCCTGTGCAAGCGGTGATCGTCCCGGTCTCGGAAAATCATGCGGCGTATGCGGAGCAAGTGTGCCGGAGGTTAAAGGAAGCGGGAATACGCGCGGAGGCAGATTGCCGGAACGAGAAGCTCGGCTACCGCATTCGCGAGGGGCAGCTGATGAAGGCTCCGTATGTCGCGGTTGTCGGAGATGCGGAGATCGCAGCAGGCACGGTGCAGGCGCGTTTGTTCGGCGAGCAGGGACAGCGGGAGCTTGGACTGAATGATTTTGTGGCGGAGCTGTGCGGCAAGGTCGAGAGAAGAGAAGGCTGAGGGCGTCAGGAGTCGGACAAGTAAATGCCGTTATTTACCGTTTTCGGTTTCGCAAAGGATGAAAAAGCTTCTTTTGTCGCAACCTGTTAACGACAGGATGATGATGGAAGGAGCCGGGAACATGAAGGATACGATCGGCAAGGCGATATTACTCGGGTTGGGGATGGCCGTGGCCGGCAAGGAGCAGGTGGAGAGGACCATCGAAGAGCTGGTGAAAAAAGGGGAGCTGAGCAAGGCGGAATCGGGTTCTCTAACTGAGGAACTCGTGCGTAAAGGCGAGGAAGCGAAGCTTCGGGTAGAGGAGCTCGTACGCGCTCGCGTTCAGGCGCTTATGGGAGACGACGCATTGGCTACCAAGGCGGACGTCGAACGGCTCGAACAGAGATTAGAAGCACTTGAGCGGCGATTGGCCGCGGATTGACGGGGGCGGAGCGGCGGATGAATCTGGGACAACGAATTCGACGGTTGAGACGCTACCGCTCGATCGCTACAGCGCTTGTCCGCAGCGGGCTTGGCTATGTGGCGCACGATATGGGCCTGACCGACAAGCTGCTGTTTTTCCGCAGCGAGGAGAGAAGGGGAGTGAAGGGGAAAAGCCTCGGAGAGCGCATACGCATGCTGTTGGAAGAGCTTGGCCCTACGTTCGTCAAGCTTGGTCAGCTTGCCAGCTCGCGCCCGGATCTGCTTCCCGCGGATATCGTAAGCGAGCTGGAACGGCTTCAGGATCAGGTTGCGGCGTTCCCTTTCGAGCAAGCGGCGGCCATTATCGAGCAGGAGCTGGGGGATTCCGCCAACCGGCTGTTTATGCATTTGTACGAGACGCCGATCGCGGCAGCGTCAATCGGGCAGGTGTATCACGCACGACTTCGCGACGGCCGGGATGTGGTCGTTAAGGTACAGCGTCCGCACATATTGCGGCTGATCGAAACCGATCTCGGCATTTTGGCGGATTGGGCCAAGCTGGCCGAGAGCCGGATGGAGTGGGCGAGGCACTATCGACTGGCCGATATGGTCGAGGAGCTCGGCGTTGCGTTGCGCGCGGAGTTGGATTTCGACAAGGAGGCGCGCAGCGCCGAGCAGTTCGCGCTTCGCAACGGCGGAACGGAGAAAATGCGAGTTCCGGCCGTGTACCGCGAATACAGCTCAAGACGAGTGCTTACGATGGATTATATCGAGGGTATCAAGCTGTCCGAGCTTGGTAACCTGGATCGCGCCGGCTTGGACAGGGCGACGTTGGCCGAGCGCTACGCCAGGTCGATTTTCCGGCAGGTGCTGCTGGACGGTTTTTTCCACGGCGACCCGCATCCAGGCAATGTGCTGGCGCTGCCGGACGGCACGCTCGCCTGGCTTGATTTCGGAATGATGGGCCGGCTGTCGGCAGCAACGAAAACCAGCTTCGCCGCATTTGTGATCGCGCTGCGCAATCAGAACTCCAAAGGCGTGCTGCGCGCGATTTCCCGTATGGGCGTGGTGCCCGAAGCAGCGGATCGCGATCGGCTGCTGGCCGATATCGAGGAGCTGCGGGACAAATATTATAAGGTTCCGTTCCAACGGCTTCGGCTCGGGGAGGCGGTGCACGACTTATTCGACGTTGCCTTGAAGCACCGGATCGCAATACCGAGAGAGCTGGTCCTGCTCGGCAAAACGTTTCTGACGATGGAGGGAGTCGTCACGATGCTGGATCCGACGTTCAGCGTTTTCGACGTGGCCGAGCCGTTCGGCAAAAGTCTGCTGCTGAAGCGGCTCGATCCGCGGACTTGGTTGAGCGAATGGGCGGAGGACATTCCCGAATACATCGGCATACTCGGCGATCTTCCCGCCGGCATCCGGCAAATATCGCGTCTGCTGCGACAGGGCAAGCTGCACATCGAGACGGATGTGCCGCAGATTGACGCGATTATGGCGAAGCTGGATCGCATCGGCAGCCGGTTGGCGCTCAGCATCGTGCTCTTGTCGCTTAGCATCGTCATGCTCGGCCTGATCGTCGGCGCTGCGTTGAATCATGCCAAGACGGTGCTGTGGCGCATTCCGGTGATCGAGATCGGATTGGGTGTCGCGTTGTTTATGCTCGTATGGCTCATAGCATCGATTATTCGTTCGAGTCGGTTCTGAAAAGCCAAATTATTATAGTTTTTAATGATTATTGATACTCTGTATTGGACATGTAAAAAAGCTATAGACGCCGCTTTTTCTATCGGATAGAATCGCCAATGTTGTTATCCGATTTTGAGAGGGGAAATGTTTGTGTCCAAACGCAAAGTATCCGGAAGTATGCTCTGCAGAACGCTGGCGCTCACGTTGGCGTTGACTTTGGCGGCCTCGCCGTTCGCCATGGCGGCGGGGGACAAAGGAGCGGCTGCGCCTGCTGCCGAAAAGCCATCCAACGGCAAAAATGTAGGCGTTTACACAGGCAGTGCGCTGTCCGTCGGGGAAAATCGTTTTCTGACTCGCAAGGAAATCGAAGTCCAGTGGGACGGCATCGATCCCGAATATAGCCCCGAGAAGGCGGTTGACGCGGTGAAGACGCTGCTTCCGGAGCAAGCGTTCGAGGAGCTGTTTCCTTATCGCCTCGGGTCGAAGCAATGGTTCGAGGTCGCCAAGGGCAAGGAATACTTCAAAGAGGATCAAACGGACTACTTTTCTTACAATAATCTGATCGAGGCCGTCGTCGAGGTCGCGAATCTGAAGCTGAAAATCCATTCCCGCAAAGGTAATCCAGGTTCGCAGGAAGTCATTCGCTTCGACAAGGACGCACGGATCGAAACGCTCGTCTCGCGTTCCGCAGACTTCGATTCCGTGGACAACCGGAAGAAGGAGATCGCAACCGTCATCGTCGATTTCGGCACCTTTTTGAAGGAGGGCTTCAAGAAGGACCGCAAGCGCGAGCTGGCCGCGTTCCTGGCTAACCTGTCGCACGAGACCGGAGGAGGTTGGGCGACCGCGCCGGGCGGCGAACTGAAATGGGGGCTGTTCTGGAACGAAAATATCGCCGGCCGCACGGGAGTCAATCTGGATCCGTTCGTTGACGAGAACAGCGCCGAGCTGTACCCCGGAGCGAAGGATAAACGGTATTACGGACGCGGACCGATTATGCTGAGCTGGAACTTCAACTACGGGCTGTTCAGCTCCATCATCTACGGCGACAAGAGCGTGTTGCTTAGCAAGCCGGAGATCGTTGCCCAGGACGGCAAGGTCGGTTATATGACAGCCATTCTGTTCTGGATGACGCCGCAAGCGCCGAAGCCTTCGGCTCACGACGTGATCGTGAACAAATGGAAGCCGACGAAAGCCGATATGGCCAAGGGCTTGGGGATGCGCGGCTTTGGCGTTACGATTATGGTGCTTAACGGCCTGGAAGCGAATTTAGGCGAAACCGAAGGCAGTTCGGTCAAGCGCCGCGCAGGGCACTATCGCGATATTACGCAAGCGATGGGCGTAGATATTACCGGAGAGAAAGTAAATACGCTCGGCATGGAGCCGTTCTAACTGTACGGAAACCGTCCCCGTCGTCTTCGGATGACCGGTGGGCGGTTTTTTGCGCTTTGTGCCGATGCGAAGCGATTAACTGTAATAAATTTTACAACAGAATACTTGATGGAGGACGGGAGTGTGTTAAAATGAGTTCATCCAAGACGCTTTTAGCGGAGGTAGAAGATGCAACTCATTGATAAATCGATTGTTCAGACGATGATTGACCGGCTTAAGGAGCGGGAGCTATATCTTCATTTGGAGATGACGAGCGGCGCATATGCGGCTCATTTTGACAGTTCCAAGCATCCGGCGGCGACGTTCGTGACGAATGCGGGCGTGCGGTACAGCCAAGGATCGATCTCCGGCGAAGGTCCGTACCGCGTCGGTCTCAAGACGGTTCAAGGCTGGGTGTATTCGGAAGGGCTGACCCATTATGAAGAGACGGAACAGGAACGGCTGATCCTTGCCGGACACGACAGCCAAGGCAAGCTGGTTGTCGCGCTGCAGCTTAGCCTGGAGCCCTTTTAAAAGGAAGAGGAGATGAGGGAGCTAAATGACTCGCCATATATTGGTTATATTGCCGCATCCGGACGATGAAGCGTTCGGACTGTCAGGCACTCTTGCAAAGCATGTACAGGAAGGCGCGCAGATCACTTACGCTTGTCTGACACTGGGCGAAATGGGAAGAAATATGGGCGTTCCGCCGTTCGCCAATCGAGTGACGCTGCCGGAGGTGCGGAAGAAGGAGCTGGAGCAATCGTGCCGGGTAATCGGCATTCAGGATCTGCGTCTGCTCGGCTTTCATGACAAAACGATCGAGTTCGAAGATCAGGAACGGTTGGACCGGGAAATCCGGGCGCTGGTGGACGAACTGCAGCCCGAACTCGTCTATACGTTTTATCCCGGCTACAGCGTACACCCCGATCATGATGCAACCGGAGCGGCGGTCGTTCGCACGATCGGCGGTTTGGACAAGGCGCGTAGGCCGGAGGTTCGCTGCATCGCTTTCGCCAATAATCATGAGCAAGCGATAGGTAAGCCGGATATTGTTAATGACATTAAACAATATCTTGAACCGAAACTGGCTTCCATCCAAGCGCATCGTTCGCAGTTTCAAGCTGCGGAGCTGTTAGGCAAGAAGGCGCTGGACGACGAGGAAATCCAGCAGCGCTTCGGCACGGAGAGATTTTGGACGTATCGTTTTAATTAAAGGAAACCCGATTGTAAGTCGAGTTCGCGCTCTGACTTACAATCGGGTTTCTTTTTCGGCTAGCGGTCCCGTAGTCCGGCCTGCGATGAGGCGGGGCTCCAACACGATTTGACGGTAGTCGTTGAAGTTTTCGCTCAGGGCGTCAAGCAGAATGCGCGTCGCCTGTCGGCCGATTTCTTCTTCGGATTGTGCGATATGGGTGAAACGCGCCCGATTGTCCAGTCCTGGCGACGGATCGTCGAAGGTAACGATGGAGAGGTCGCCCGGCACGCTCATGTTCAGAAATTCGGCGACAGCGGCAAGGCGAGTGCCAAGCGTGGAGTTGAGCGTAATATAGGCAGTCGCCAAACGGCTGCCGATATAGCGGTGAATCATGTGGGCGCCATCCTCAACGTCTTGCGCATTGAGCGTAAAATCGGTCAGCAACAGCGCGGGGTTGATCAGGGCGCCCCTTCGCTTCAGCGCGTCCATATAGCCGGCAATCCGGTCCTGCACCGTAACGGTCTGCAGCGGAGAATCCGAGCAGACGGCAATGTCGCGATGCCCGAGCTCCCACAGATGGCTGACGGCAAGCTCCGCGCCCTGGCTGCTGTCGGAGCAGACGAAATGCGTCTCCACCCCACGCAGGTAGCGATCGATCAGCACGAACGGAAACCGGTTTACCTTCAGCGCCAAAATTTCCTCGTTATACGTCGTCGCATCGATCGGGAAGATGATCAGCCCGGCCGCGCCCATCCGAAGCAGCTCGGAGATCGCCTCCCTTTCCCGTTCCTCGGACTCGTTCGTCAGCACGATGTTCAAGTAGTAAGGCGTACCGCCAAGCACGCTGTTTATTCCCCGGATGAGACGCAGTGCAAAGAAGTCGTTTATGGAAGGTACGACGAACCCGATCATTTTCCCGGACGCTGCAACGGCTTCCGTATGCTGGAATGGGGGAGAACCGGGTTGTTCGTCGTTGCTCATTTTTTCGTGTTGAACGGTCTCGAATTGAACCGTCTCGGATTGAACCGTATTGGCGGAGCCGGAAAGGTCGCGCCCAACATAGCTGCCCTTCCCCGGAATCCGGTGAATCCAGCCTTCCTTAGCCAACTGCGACAGCGCGTTCGCCACCGTAATTCTGCTGACGTTGAAAGCTGCCATCAACTCGTGCTCGGTCGGAATTTTGTCGCCTGTCCGCAGCTCTCCATCGCCAATTAGCCGCTTAAAATGATTTTGGATTTGCACGTAAAGCGGCTGCCGCTCGTTGTTCATTTTCCTGCTCTCCCGTAAGTCAAAGTGTATAGCTATTATATCAAATCCTGTTGTTTAAGCGATAGCTATATTAGAGATTTGAAGTTAATGATATAAATGACATAAAAATAATTCGTATATTGAATATGTCATTTCGCAATGGTATATTCGTTGCAAAAGCCCTATGACGATAAGGAGAGAAACAGATGCCCTACGAAACGTCGGCAATTATGTTGGACCGAGCCAAACACACGCTGGAGAAGATTCGCGATCATATCTACTTGAAGGTTGCCTCCCTTGAAGTTAACGCATGGAGAACGAAAGAGCCGGTCCCTTATGAGGAGAGAACATCCGGAGAGCCGCTGGCTCTTCGGTCGGGAGACAAGTGGGGCGAGCTGTGGGATTGCGCATGGTTCCGCTTTGTCGGCTCCGTTCCCGCTAGTGCAGCAGGCTGCAAAGTCGTGCTGCTGATCGACGTGAACGGAGAGCTGTGTCTTGTGGATGAGGACGGAGCGCCGTTTCAAGGGTTGACCAATATCAACTCGGAGTTCGATTATTCATTGGGTCTGCCGGGCAAAAGGGTGGTCGACGTAGCCGATCGCGCTCAGGGCGGGGAAGTGGTGGACCTGTGGGCGGACGCCGGCTGCAACGACCTGTTCGGCCGTTACCGCAGCGGTACGTTGAAGGAAGCGGACATCGCGATCTGCCGCGAAGAGACGCGCCGTCTTTATTACGATTACGAGGTGCTGTTGGAGCTGGCCCAACAGCTGCCGGAGGCAAGCGCGCGCCGTTCCCGGCTGCTGCACAAGCTGTATGAGGCTTCTTACGTACTGGAACGATTCGACGACGGCACCGTTGAAGCCGCGCGGGAGCTGCTGCGTCCCGAGCTTGATAAGAAGGGCGGAGATCCTGACGTGACGGTCAGCGCCGTCGGACATGCGCATATCGACCTCGCTTGGCTGTGGCCGATTCGGGAGACGATTCGCAAAGGGGCCAGAACGTTTTCCACAGTGCTTAGAAATATGGAGAAATATCCGGACTATGTATTCGGGGCGAGCCAGCCGCAGCTGTACCAGTGGATGAAGGAGCATTATCCGAAGCTGTACGGACAGATCAAGGATAAAATCACAGAAGGCCGCTGGGAAGTTCAAGGAGCGATGTGGGTCGAACCCGATTCCAACGTATCGGGCGGAGAGGCGCTTGTACGGCAAATTTTGTACGGCAAACGGTTCTTTAAGCAGGAATTCGGCGAGGAGGTTCGCGTGCTGTGGGTTCCGGACATTTTCGGCTACAGCGCCAGTCTGCCGCAGCTGCTCAAGAAATCCGGCGTCGATTATGTAATGACTCAGAAGCTGAGCTGGAGCGTGTACACCGATCACCCGCACCACAGCTTCCTGTGGGAGGGGATCGACGGTACAAAGGTGCTGACTCATCTTCCGCCCGAAGACACGTACAACAGTCCGGCGGCGCCGCGCTCGCTGGCGAAAATCGAACGGGAGTATATGGATAGCGGCGTCTCCGAGCATGCGCTCATGCTGTTTGGTATCGGCGACGGCGGAGGCGGGCCGGGCGAGGAGCATCTGGAACGGTTGGAGCGTCTGCGCAATCTGCAAAGTCTCGTGCCGGTCGTCCAGGAGCCTTCCATCGATTTCTTCCGTAAGCTGGAGCGCGAGCTGGAGCGGTTCGAGACTTGGCGCGGAGAGCTGTATCTGGAGAAGCATCAAGGAACGCTGACGTCGCAAGGACGCAATAAGTGGTACAACCGCAAGCTGGAGAAAGCGCTGCGAGAAGTCGAATTCGCGGCGTCGCTGGCAATTTCGTGCGGGGCAGCGCCGTCCGTCTATCCTCAGGCCGAGCTGGAGATGATCTGGAAGGAAGTGCTGCTCTATCAGTTCCATGATATTCTGCCGGGTTCGTCGATCGGCAGAGTGTACGACGAATCGCTGGAGCGCTATGCGGCGCTGTACGAGCGAGCGCAGAAGCTGACAGAAGAGGCTTATGCCGCGGCTGCCGCCGCCGCGGGCCTGAAGGCGGGTGAAGCGTTTGTTGCCAACTCGCTGCCTTGGGAGCGGCAGGAGTGGGTCGTCTGGAACGATCGGGAGTATCGCGTAACGGTTCCGTCCATGAGCGTGACGTCGCTGGAGCGTGCGGCACGGGACGCGAATACAGCCGAACCGACCGCGACCGAGAGTAGCCTGGAGAACGAGTTTGTCTGCGTTAAGCTCGATTCCGACGGTAGCATCGTATCGCTTTACGACAAGCAGATCGGCCGGGAGACAGTGGCCGCGGGCGAACGGGCCAACGTGCTGACCGTCTATTACGACCGCGGAGACGCCTGGGATTTCGATCGCAATTATCGCCAAGCCGCTGCCGGCACCATGACGCGAGAGTCGGTCGCCGCCTATGCGGACGGCGCCAAGGCGGTCGTAGAGCAGCGGTTCCGTTTCGGGGAGTCGACGCTGACGCAGAAAATCGTTCTGCATGCGGGCGAACGAGTCGTTCGGTTCGAGACGGAAGCGGATTGGCGGGAATCGGAGAAAATGCTGCGGGCTTCGTTCCCGGTCGATGTGCGCGCCGACCAGGTCAATTGCGAAATTCAGTTCGGCAATCTGCAGCGCCAGACGCATCGCAATACGAGACAAGATTTTGCCAAGGACGAAATTTGCGCGCATCAGTACATCGATCTGTCGCAGCCGGACTACGGCGTCTCGCTGTTGAACGATTCCAAATACGGCTACAGCGCGCTGGGGCACATTCTGGACATCCATCTGTTGCGAAGCCCGTCGTATCCCGATCCGCTTGCCGACAGGGCGGTTCATCGGTTCGTCTATGCGCTGTATCCGCATGCCGGCGATTATGTCGCGGCGCAGACGTACCGGAAAGGCTACGAGCTAAATTCTCCGCTAACCGTATTCGAGGCGGGAGAGTCTAAGGCGCAGCAAGCGGCGGCCGCGCTGCAGCATTCGTTCGTCGGCATCGATTCCCCGAACGTTATGCTGGAAGCGGTCAAGAAGGCCGAGGATTCCGACGATCTGATCTTGCGTCTGTACGAGACATCGGGTATGCGAGCCGAGGCGAATCTGTCGTTCGGCAAGGGGTATGCGACCGTCGACGAAGTCGATCTGATGGAAAACAACTTGGCGACGATCGGCGAAAATACCGATACGGCCAAGCTGTCGTTCGCTCCGTTCGAGATTCGTACGCTTCGTTTGAAGCTGCTCCAGTAGTGAGTAGGAGCTGTCCCATATGCGCATCAAGCTGTTATAGAAGATGAATCAATACAGGAGGGATAGATCTCCTTTCGCTGCTATACGCTCCTGAAATCTGAACGGGGAGATTCGTGAAAAGTTGATTTCAGGGGCGTATGAGGCAGTCTCCGTGCTAATCATGACCCGCATTGTTTCCCGTTTATTTGGAGAGTGAGTTTTTTATGGCGGCTCTTTTGCACATATGAGTTTACGCAGGGAAGTGAGTCGAAAAATCGTACAAAGCAGCGCGAATCAGGCTCAAATGACGGAAGTTTGTCCGAAAAATCGTACAAAGCAGCGCGAATCAGGCTTAAACGACGGAAGTTTGTCCGAAAAATCGTACAAAGCAGCGCGGTTCAAGCTCAAATGACGGAAGTTTGTCCGAAGAATTGTACAAACCGCTCAAAATCAAAGGTTGTATGTCACTAAAGCGTCTTCTATGATTATTATACGGATAATACTGGTAATTCTTTGGGAGTGTTAGGGGCCATGATTAGGTCTCCAAGAAGTATATCCCCCTTACTTTGCGTATCGATTCATCTCAAGCTGTTCTGCTTGCGGGACAGCCCTTTCGTATTTCCTATCTATAATCGCGCATGTCCTAATTATAAGACGCCCCCCTTTTGCCATCATAAACCAAAGTCCAAGCGCGTAAAAATAAAGTAAATGGTCCGGAGACAACATTCATTGTCCCTAATCTGTCGCGGAAACCCCGCGGCTTTTTTTGTTCTCGGACACGGGCCGGAGAGGGGGCGGAGGCTTACGAAGCTCATCAAGCTGCTCGGATTGATTGCCGTCGTCTCTATCGTGAACGTCGTTGTGCTTTCACCCGGTTTGCTTGGAGTCGGCTTCGGCGAGAGCGCGCTGGAGACGGCGATCGGAGTGACGCTGCCGCTGGCCGGCGTTATTGCGCTGCTGCTGGGAAGCTACGTCATCCTGCAGAAGCCCCAGGAGCAGCCGCCGCCTCTGCGAGAGCTTCAAACACAGGAGGACTTCGCGACGGCATTGTCTCGCTACAAACGGGTCCGGCTGCTGGAGGAGGACATGGATCACGCGATCGAACAGCTGGATCGCATCCGCAAGAAGAAGGAAACACTGCTCGAGGCGTTGTCGCAACGGTTTCAGCCCGGAGAGTTGAGCTATGCGAAGTTTGCTTCCGTCATCGCGGAGGTCGAATCGTTGTTTTACCGCAACGTCAGAAGCGTCTTGAATCGGCTGCAGGCGTTCGACGAGGCCGAGTTCGAGAGATTTGGCTCGCGTAAAGCGTCGCGAATACCGAGGGAGCTGCTGCAGATGCGGGCGGAAATGCTGAACGAGTTTCTCGATTTTGTGAAATATTCGATCGCGATGAACGAAGAAATTTTGCTGAAGCTGGATCGGCTGCTGCTGGAAATCTCGCGTCTGGACGCCTTCGAACCGGGCGATATCGAGGCGATGCCCGGCATGCAGGAGATCGATGCGCTGATTAAGACAACGAAGCACTACAGATGAAAAGAGGTGGGGGAGTTGGCTAAACCGCGCAAATTTGCTTTAGTGTCCGTCTTCCTGCTGGCGATCGTGTTTGCTTTGGTCTATTGGGGAATCAGCCTGACCTCCAACCTGGGAAAAACGAAGGCGGAGCTAAGCTCGGAGAACGCGGAGAAGCGGCTGAACAGGCTGTTTTCGGACCTCTCCGTGTCAAGCGCAGAGCCGGTGAAGGGGCAGATCGATCTCGATCCGGCGGACGTGGCCGAAGCGTTGCCGGACATCTCCAAGTTTCCGGTGACGGTAGACAACACGACCGGCTTTTATGTCGAAATTTTTTCCTCGACAGAGAAATCCGGCTCCGGCGTCGACGGCTGGCTGACCGAAGTCGCGGCTGAATTCAACCGAGCGGGAATCGAGGTTAACGGTCAAGCCGCATCGGTCAAGGTGAGAAACATCGCGTCAGGGACGGCCACCGACTACATTGCGTCCGGCAAGTACATACCCGACGCGTTCACCCCATCCAACGAGCTGTGGGGCGAGATGGTCAAGGCAAGCGGCGTCAGAACGGAGCTGGTCGCGAAGAGGCTGGCCGGCAACGTGCCGGGTATCGTCATCGCCAAGGCGAAATACGACGCGCTCGTGGAGAAATACGGAGCGGTGAACGTAAAGACGGTGACGGAGGCGATCGCCGGCAACGAGTTTGCGATGGGCTATACCGACCCGTTCGCCAGCTCTACGGGCCTCAACTTCCTGCTGACGGCGCTGGATTCGTTCGACAGCTCGAACCTGCTCGGAGAGAAGGCGGTCGCAGGCTTTGAGAAGTTCCAGGCCAACGTACCGTTCATCGCTTCGACGACGATTCAGATGCGCGACGCGGCCAAATCAGGCATGCTGGACGGCTTCGTACTGGAGTATCAAACCTATATCAATGCCGCCGATCTCAAGGGAGGTTATGTGTTTACGCCATTTGGCGTAAGGCATGACAGTCCGCTCTATGCGCTGGGCGATCTGCCGCCGGAAAAGGTCGAGCTGATCAAGCGGTTCGCCGATTTCGTTCAGCAGGAGCAATACCAGCAAGCGGCGGAAAAACTGGGATTTAACGGGCTGGAGGAATATACGCCGGAGCTGGCCGTTCCGGATGGCGCGCTGCTCTCTGCCGCCCAAAAGCTGTGGAAGGAGAAGAAAAACGCCGGCAAGCCGATCGTGGCGGTATTCGTCGCGGACGTGTCGGGCAGCATGGACGGCGAACCGTTAAATCGGCTTAAGGAGTCGCTGTTGAAGGGACAGAAATATCTTGGCCGAGACAACAGCATCGGCTTCGTCTCCTACTCGAGCGACGTCACGATCCATCTGCCGATCGGGAAGTACGATACGAACCAACAGTCGATGTTCGTCGGGGCGGTGAACAGCCTGCAGTCCGGCGGCGGAACGGCGACGTTCGACGGGATCGTCGTGGCGCTCAAAATGCTGCAAGACGAGCTGCGGGTCAATCCGAACGGCAAGCCGGTCATTTTTGTCCTGAGCGACGGGGAAACGAACGAGGGCTATTCCCTTAACGACGTTAAAGATCTCGTCGAAGCGTACAAAGTACCGATCTACACCATCGGCTACAATGCCAACATCAAGGCGCTGCAGAGCATTTCCGGCATTAACGAGGCGGCCAGCATCAATGCCGATACGGACGACGTCGTCTACAAGATCGGCAACCTGTTTAACGTACAGATGTGATTTGAATACGGAGGGGGATCCGGATGTCATTCTCGATGGAAGTCGCCAGCCCGGAACAGATCAAGGCGGTTATTGAACAGGAAGTAAAGCCCGTGCCCGAAGAGGTAGCCAAGCTGAAGCAGCTGGCCGACGCGAATGTGGCGGCGATTATGACGCTTGACGTCGAGTCGCTGGACAAACGCAAGGAGATCGTGCAATCGATCGAAAGCTTCGGCCTCGGTACGATGAAGTCGTCCGCGGACAAAAACAAGCTACTGGAAGTGTCCGTCGGCAATCTGGCGCGAACGGGGGACGAGGGCGGCCAGGTGGCTAAAGGGCTGGCCGAACTGCATACGCAGCTCAAGGATTTGGACCCGAGCGCCGTCGATTTCGCCAAGCGCGGTATGTTAGGCAAGCTGTTCAATCCGCTGCGCGCCTATTTTCTGAAATATCAGAAGGCCGACATTGTGATTGCCGATATCGTCGTCTCGCTCGACAAAGGCAAAGCAACGCTCAAAAACGACAATACGACGCTGGAGCTGGAGCAGCAGACGCTACGCGAGCTGACCAAGAAGCTGCAGAAGGAAATTCAGCTCGGCATGCTGATGGACGAATCGATCGAGGGGCAGATCGAGGCGGCGCGGCAGCGTGCCGAGGATCCGGACAAAATCCGCTTCATTACCGAGGAAGTGCTGTTTCCTCTTCGCCAGCGAGTAATGGACCTGCAGCAGATGCTCGTCGTCAATCAGCAGGGAATTATGGCGATCGAGGTCGTCATCCGCAACAACAAGGAGTTGATTCGCGGCGTCGACCGGGCGAAAAACGTGACCATCTCGGCGCTGCGTATCTCCGTGACGGTAGCCAGCGCCCTCTTTAACCAGCGAATTGTGCTCAAGAAGATCGAGCTGCTCAACCAGACGACGAACGAACTGATCGCCGGCACCTCCCGCATGCTGAAGGAGCAAGGAGCGACGATCCATAAGCAGGCGCTCGAGACGAGCGTGTCGGTGGAGACGCTGAAGCAGGCGTTCACGGACGTGCTGGCCGCGCTCGATTCGATCAGCGCCTACAAACAGGAAGCGCTGCCCCGCATGCGGGACACGATCAGCCAATTCCGCGAACTGGCCGACCAGGGCGAACAGCAGATCCGGCGCCTGGAGAAAGGGCAAAGACTCGGCATTTGATCGGGCATGCTTCGCCTCGATTTTCTTTTACTTCAGGCTCTCCGAAATCATGACTTTCCTGCGAATGAGTGATAGAATTTCGGTATTACGGAGTACGGAGGAATAGTCTTGACTTTGCAGCAACTCAAATACGTGATCGAAGTGGCGAACCGCGGCTCCATCAACGAAGCGGCCAAACGACTGTTTATTTCCCAGCCCAGCCTGTCCAACGCAATCAAGGATTTGGAAGAGGAGCTGCAGATCGCCATCTTCGATCGATCGAACAAAGGAATCTCGTTGTCCAAAGAAGGAGTCGAATTTCTGAGCTACGCCCGGCAGGTCGTCGAGCAGGCCGAGCTGCTGGAAAGCCGGTACTTGAACGCCAAGCCGTCCCCGCAGCATTTCTCGGTCTCGACCCAGCACTATGCGTTCGCGGTCAACGCCTTCGTCAGTCTTGTCAAGGAGTACGGTCACGATGAATACGAGCTGACGCTGCGCGAGACGAAAACGCACGTTATCATCGAAGATGTCAGTACGATGCGCAGTGAGATCGGCATTTTGTACGTGAACGAGTTTAACGGCAAAGTCATCCACAAGCTGCTGAGAAGCGCCAATCTGCAGTTTACGAGCCTGTTTACGGCTAAGCCGCACATTTTCATCAGCATCCACAATCCGCTAGCCAAACACGCCATCGTCACGATTGATCAATTGCAGGAGTATCCGTATTTGTCGTTTGATCAGGGGGAATACAACTCCTTTCATTTTGCCGAAGAGATCCTGAGCACGTTGTCCCGTAAAAAGAGCATTCGCGTAAGCGACCGGGCGACGCTGTTTAATCTGTTGATCGGCTTAAACGGCTACACGATTTCGACGGGAGTGCTGAGTAAGGATTTGAACGGCAACGAGATTATTCCCGTACCGCTGGACTGCAGCGAGACGATCAATGTCGGTTGGATTTCGCATCGCAATGCGGCGCTTACGAAGCTTGGAGCGGCGTATGTTGAAGCGCTGGAGCGGGCGACGGCTCCTGACCCGAATTAAGCCCCCGGGCAGCGGGTCGGGGCTAGGGCGTGTATGCAAACCCGCTCAGAGGTATCTTTCACCGCCCCTGCTGCGTCACATTTGCTTGACGTACCCCCGGTACGCCTTCACAAAAGTTCCTTGCATGGAACGAAAATTCGGCCAAATCTACTATCCTCGGAGTATGCATACACGCCCTAGCGCGGTTTGCGGTATAGGGAATAGCTATATCCAGATATAGGATTTGAGAGTTACACTATATCTAAAAATCCGTGCTATCTTCTACGTAACAACTTATATAGGAGTGTTACGAGATGGCGCAAAGCAGTATTTTGGGATACCCGCGAATCGGCGCGGATCGGGAATGGAAGAAAGCGCTGGAAGCGTTCTGGGCAGGCAAGCTGGAAGAAGCGGAATTCGTGGAAAAGCTGCGCGACATCCGTCTGGCTCATCTTCGCAAGCAAAAAGACAAAGGCATTGACCTGATTCCGGTCAACGACTTCAGCTACTATGATCATGTGCTCGATACGGCAACGATGTTCGGCATCGTTCCGCAACGATTCAAATACGAAGGCGGCGCGGTTTCGCTGTCGGTCTACTACGGAATCGCACGCGGCACGAAGGAAGCGGCAGCTAGCGAAATGACGAAATGGTTCAACACGAACTACCATTATATTGTTCCTGAACTGGACGGTGCGCAGCCGGCGCTGACCGAAAACAAGCCGCTGCAGGCTTATCGTGAAGCGAAGGAGAAGCTGGGCATCGAAGGCAAACCGGTGCTGCTCGGGCCGCTGACGTTTCTGAAGCTGTCCAAAGGCTACGCCAAAGCGGAGACGGATTCGTGGCTGGAACGCTTGCTGCCGCTTTACGTTCAAGTTTTGCGAGAGCTGGCTCTGGAAGGCGTCCGTTGGGTACAGATCGACGAGCCGATCGCGGTGACGAAGATCGACGCGGAGGACGTTCGCCGCTTGCAGACGATATACGGAGCGTTCGCGGCTGCGGTTCCCGAGCTGAACATCCTGCTGCAAACGTATTTTGAATCGGTTGAAAGCTATGCGGACATTGTCTCGCTGCCGGTTAAAGGCATCGGTCTCGATTTTGTTCACGGAGCGGCCGGCAACCTGGCGGCGATCCGTGAGTTCGGCTTCCCGCAGGACAAGGTGTTGGGCGCAGGCGTTATCGACGGACGCGGCATCTGGAAAGCGGCGCTTGGCGAGAAGCTGGAAGTGCTTGAGCAGCTTGGCAAATACGTCAGCGGCGATCGGCTGATCGTGCAGTCGTCGTGCAGCCTGCTTCACGTACCGGTTACGACGGAAAAAGAGACGAAGCTGGCAGCCGAATTAAAAGGCGCGCTTGCTTTCGCCGACGAGAAGCTGGTAGAAATCGCGCTGCTGACCAAAGCGGTGAACGAAGGCAAAGCGGCGATTGCTGCTGAACTGGCCGACAGCCAACGTGCCGTTGAAGCGCTGAGACAGTCGGCGGAGCGCAATCGCGCCGACGTGCAGCAAGCGGTAGCGGGAATTAGCGGAGCAGAGCCGGCGCGCGCCAGCGCGTTCGAGCAGCGCCGGATCGCGCAGCAGAACAAGTGGCAGCTGCCGCTGTTCCCGACGACGACGATCGGCAGCTTCCCGCAGTCCGCCGAGGTGCGCAAAGCTCGCCAGCTCTGGCGCAAAGGCGAATGGAACGAGGAGCGCTACGCCGCCTTTATTCGCGAACAGATCGATCTGTGGATCAAGCTGCAGGAAGAAATCGGTATCGACGTGCTTGTGCACGGCGAGTTCGAGCGTACGGACATGGTTGAATTTTTCGGCGAGAAGCTGGCCGGCTTTGCGTTTACGCAGAACGGCTGGGTACAGTCCTATGGCTCCCGCTGCGTTAAGCCTCCGGTTATCTACGGCGACGTGGCATTCGAACAGGCGATGACCGTCGAAGAGACGAAGTACGCTCAGTCGCAAACGGACCGTCCTGTCAAAGGCATGCTGACCGGACCGATTACGATTATGAACTGGTCGTTCGTTCGCGACGACATTCCGCGCGAGCAAATCGCGTACCAGCTCGCTTATGCGCTCAGACAGGAAGTAGAAGCGCTGGAGCAGGCCGGTATCGGAATGATCCAGGTCGACGAGCCGGCGGTGCGCGAAGGACTGCCGCTCAAGGAGCAGGATCAGGCGGAATATCTGAATTGGGCGGTTAAGGCGTTCCGGATGACGACTTGCACGGTGCAGAACGAGACGCAAATTCACACGCATATGTGCTATTGCGAATTCAACGACATGATCGACTCGATCGAAGAGATGGATGCGGACGTTATCTCTATCGAGACTTCGCGCAGCCATGGAGAGCTGATTCATAGCTTCGAGGAAAACACCTACAAGCTGGGTATTGGTCTGGGTGTCTACGACATCCACAGCCCGCGTGTACCGAACGTCGAGGAGATGTCCGGCATGATCGACCGCGCGTTGCGCGTACTTGATCCGCAGCTGTTCTGGATCAACCCGGACTGCGGTTTGAAGACGCGCGGACAGGAAGAGACGGTTGCTTCCTTGCGCAACATGGTTGCAGCGACTCAAATTGCCCGTGAGAAGCATTTGGCTCAGTAACTTCCTGTGAAAGTTAATCGATGAACAAGACGGAAGGTGTATGTATCTCCCTCTGATGCTATACGCTCCCGAAATCTGTATGGGGAAACCCGTTGCAAGGCGATTTCAGGAACGTATGAGACAGTCTCCGGGAGGTGCATGCACCTTCTTTTTTTATCGATCGTCTCAAGCTGCGCTGTCTTTGGGACAGTCTTTTCAATTTTTTCGGCGAGGAATCGGGCTTTGCGCTTGCCATTGAGAAAACTTATCATCTAAGATGGAGAATATGCAGAATAACGAATGTATTCCGAACGGAAGCTCAGATTCGGGGGCGAGCGGTTTCATGAAGTTGGACAACCATATCCGGTTGTGGAATCAAGTGTACATCGAGTTGATCGATATTCGCGACAAAGAAATGGAGCGGTTGGAAGAGCTTCGGGACTACCGGCTGCCTGCCAGCTCTTTTCTCTATATCAAACGGGGAATAGGACAAATCTGTCTGGATAGAGTATGCCATAGAGTCAGATCGCATCATCTGGTACACTGCGGCAAGGGAACAAGCCTGACCATTACGGCGGAGGAAGAGCTGGCGTACTGCCTGATCTTATACCGGGCTTCTCCGTCAGCTCCCGACCGCTCGGAAATCGCCAGGCTGATGGAGGAAGGAAATCCGTTTCAGTTCAGATATGTTTTCGCCCCGCGTTATCCGATGCTGCTGAGCGACAAAGTCGAGAGGATGTGTCGAGAGTGGCGGGAAGCTACCGAGCTGAGCAAGGTTCAAGTCAAATCGCTCTTCTACCAGTTCATTTACGAATTGCTCTGGCAGCTGCATCAGCAGCAGGTCGAACCTGTGAAGCCCGATATGGTGGCGGAGGCGGTCCGTTACATTCAGGAGCACTATAACCGTCCGTTGACGCTGGACGCGATCGCGAAGGCGCTCGATTACAGCTCGGGACACTTATCGCGCCTGTTCAAGCTGAAGCTTCACACGAGTCCTATTCATTTTCTGGGCCAAGTCAGAGCGCTGCGAACGATGCAGCTTCTCGTGGAGACGGAGGCGACATTGCAGGAAATTGCCGAAGCTGTCGGTTTCCCGGACGCGCACTCTTTAAGTAGAAGCTTCAAGAAGTATACGGGAGTCGCTCCTACCTATTACAGGCAGTGCGGCGGCAGACTTTCGGAAAATCAGGATTTGCCCACCGCGATGCAAGGAATTGCCGTTTCTCGAATTTCCGAGCTCCCTTATACTGATATTGAAAATCATTATCAGATGATGACAGGGAGAGAGCTTGACATGCAAAAGAGAAGTAAAATCGCGGCAATGACTACTGTACTCGGATTAACGCTGCTTATGGGGGCTTGCTCGAATTCAATTAACAGTCCTGCCGACTCCGCGGCGCAGCCGTCCGCAAGCGCCAAGTCCGGCGAACCGGCGACTTCGCCAAGCGCATCTGCGACGGGTGGCCAGGAGCAGGAGGAGCAGCCGACTACGAGAACGATATCGACGCCCAAGGGGGATGTTGTCGTGCCGGCCAATCCGCAGCGGGTCGCCGCCGATCAATATATGGGACATCTGCTCAAGCTAGGCATCGTTCCGATCGGCGTCCGAACGTTTATGCTCGACGAAGGATGGATGGCGGGGGCGGGAATCGAGAAAGAGACGCTGGCGAAAATCGAGGATTTGGGCGGATTTCCGATGAACCTGGAGAAGCTGACTTCTCTGGAGCCGGATTTGATTATCGGTTCGGTAGAGGACAGCATCGAGCAATACGAGAAAATCGGCACGACCGTATTTCTGCCGTATTGGACGCCGGAAATGTCCACTGCGGGACCGCTGGAGAAGTTCAGGAGCGTCAGCGATATATTCGGCAAGCGGGAAGAAGCGGAGCAATGGATCGCCGATTACGAGAAGAAGGCCGCGGAGGCGCGGGAGCAAATCAAAGGCATCGTCAAGGAAGGGGAGACCGTGTCCGTCGTGCAATTCGCCGACAAAGCCGCCTTCGTCTTGGCTGCCGAGGGAGGCAATTACGGCTCCTCTACCATCTATGGTACGCTGCAGTTGCCGCCGACCGATATCGCCAAAAACATGAAGGCAGGGTTCGAGTCGATCTCTGCGGAAATGCTGCCGGAATATATGGGAGATCATATTTTCGTCTATTACGGCGCGAAGGAAGCGACCGACAAAATGATGGACAGCAAGCTGTGGAAAGGGCTGCCCGCCGTTCAGAACAATCGGGTTTACGTATTCGGCAACGAGTATTATGATGAATTTGTGATGGAGGACCCGTATTCGCTGGAGCAGCAGCTGGATACGATCGTGGGCTTGCTGCTGAATAATAAACAATAACGCGCGCGCGTAAGTCAGTCGGCTCGTCTCCGTATCGGGAGAGGGCCGATTGTTCTATTTTATTAGTAAGGGAACGATTCGCAAGACGCTCTTGTCTAATAGGTTGGAGGTGAAACGATGGACTCCCAGATGGAGCTTCAATACTTGGCATACAAGGACAAGCTGGACAAATCCGAGCTGGACGATCTGATGACCGAATACGGCGACGACGTCAGGCGTTACGCGTATGCCATTACGAAAAACCGGGAGCAGGCCAAAGATATTGCGCAGGAAGTGTTTATTAGAGCATATCGCGGCTTCGGCTCGTTCCGGGGCAGCTCCTCGGTCAAAACCTGGCTGTTCTCGATAACGAGAAATCTGGCCATCAACGAGATGAAGTCGAGCTACGTGCGGCGAATTGTGCTGTTCGAATGGGTGAAGCCGGCGGGAGTCGGGGAGTCTGCCGAAACGGCTTATTTGGAAGAGCAGTCCGTTCGCGAGATCAGAGCGGCAATGATGAGTCTGTCGGTTAAGCTGCGCGAAGTGCTGCTGCTCACGCTGGAACACGGGCTGACGATGCCCGAGATCGCGGGACTGCTGAGCGTGTCGGAGGGCACGGTCAAGTCGAGACTGCATCGGGCGCGCCAGGCGATGGACAGAAAACGGAAGGAGATGGAACGATGAGCGACGGTTCGTCCGCCTGGGAAAAACGAGTTAAGGAAGGCTTGTTCCAAGAGGAAAGGTTTACGGACGAGATGAAGCTGAAGGTGCTGGGGGCGATTGAGCGAAGACCGCGCCGGATTGCAGGGCTGTGGCCGAGGCTGGCCGGAACGGTAGCGGCTTGTCTGGCGGCGCTCCTTCTTGTCGTCTACTGGCCGAGCGGGAGCGTCGATACAGCTCGCCCGCAGGGAGCGGCGGCCGGAGCAGAGAAGGCTATGACGTTTCAGCCGCTGGAAGCGCGGATATTGACGAAAGGGCAAATGATCTACGGAAGCGATCCGGACATTTTGCCCGGACTGTCCAACAAGTATAGTCCGCTAATAAACACGGGGTACGTCGAGCAGATTCCGCTGACCGATATCGAGTTGGTCGATGAGCAGGAAATCCCGGGATTTGGTACAACGCTGCGATATAGGCTTAAAAATAACGAAGAACTGCCGAAGAGCGACAAAAACGGAAAAATCGTCTATTTCGGTTTTGTCATCGAAGGCCTCTCCGAGCCCGGCCAGCTTTTCCACTACGGCTTCGGTTATTTGGACAGCGACGACTTTAGCGCGACGCGGCTGTTCGGTCAAGAGGTGCTCAAGATTGACAGGCAGCTGTGCAGAATCGACGGGGAGGCGTGCGCCTTCTACGTGAAGAAGGACGAGGGAGGCGTCAGCACCTTCGCGGAATTCGATGCGGCGACCTACGAGCGGGATCTTGACGGGGAAGGCCGTGAGGAAGCGATAGTTGCGACGCACAAGCAAAATCAAATCTATATTTTTAAAGAGGAGCAGGGACGGCTTCAGTGGGCAAGCGTGCGGGAAGCGCTGGGGGCCGGCAACGAGGATCGGCTTGTCTACGATGAAGCTGCAGGGCTGTTCGAAATGTATACTCCGTCAACGGAGCAAGGCGACGGTGTCCGAATATACGCTTATACGCAGGACAACAAGCTTGCGGAAGTGGTACAATAAGAAGAACAAAGGCTGTTTCCCGAAAGGGGAGCAGCCTTCGCATGTCGGCGCTGCCAATGGGCTGCCGCCTGGATAAGGAAGGGGCGACATCGTGGTTGGGGCGATTGTGATCTTCGTGTTGGCCGGTCTCGCTGAAATCGGCGGAGGGTATTTGGTGTGGCTATGGTTGCGGGAATCGAAGCCTTATTGGTACGGGGTAGCTGGAGGATTGATTCTCGTACTGTACGGAATTATCCCGACTCTGCAGAGCTTTCCTTCCTTCGGACGCGTGTACGCGGCTTACGGAGGCGTGTTCGTCGTATTGGCCGTTTTGTGGGGCTGGCTCGTCGACAAGAAGACGCCCGATCTGTACGATTGGCTTGGAGCGGCGGTTTGTATCGTCGGCGTTTCGATCATGTTGTGGGCGCCGAGAAGTTAAAGGAAGACGACATCAAGACGGGTGGAGACGACTAGCGCATGGAGCACGTAACGACGGATAGCTGGGACGAGGCGCTGTGGACGGAGGCGGACGTCATTTATCGGGAAGCGTTCCCCGAGCATGGAAGGAAAAGCGAAGCGATTGTCAGACGCATGTTCGAGCGCGGTCTCTGCACGCTGCATGTGTGGCGCATGCAGAATGAAGCCGCAGCGATGGCGCTGACGGCATTCGACGATCGCTCCGAAGTGCTGATCGTCGATTACATAGCCGTACGGCGATCGCGTCAGGGTCGAGGAATTGGTCGAAGCTGCGTCTTGCAACTTCGGGACTGGGCCGTCGGCGCGAAGCCGGAATGCCGCGGCATCGTTATTGAAGTCGAAGCGGAGGAGACGGACGAGAACGCGAAGCGCATCCGTTTCTGGCAAAGCGCGGGTTTTCGGCTGACCGAATACGTTCATGTCTATATATGGGTTCCCGAGACGTATCGGGCGATGTCGCTTGGCTTTGATGCCGCTATATCGCTCCCCGATGACGGAAGGGAACTGTTCAAAGCTATCACGCGCTACCACGAGCGCGCTTACCGGAAAGCGAAGGACGGCGGTAAAGTTTGATTATAGCCGTTTATTCACTTTATGTAGGGCGGTAAACGGTCGTACAATGTAGTTGTCGGGCCGACGAATTTGCCGGAAAGGAGATGATCGAATTGATCTACCATCCTGAGGTGATCTCCGCTTAGACGGAGATCGTCAATTAGGGAGGAGGCCGCAAGGCCTCCTTTTTCACTTGTAAGGCAAAGCGGTTTTCAATATACTGGAAATACGAACTTCGCGTTCGTGATCGCCATATGGCACACTACATTCGGATAAAGGAGGAGAAATCGAGCATGGCTAAAGGATCTGCGAAAGAAATGTTATCCATTATCGGGGCGTTAGAATTGAAGGAGGGCCAACTTGATTTACAAAAACGGGAGAGATGTGCTTCCCCCTAGTTTGTTGCAGGAGTTACAGAACTACGTGGGAGGCGAGCTGATCTATATTCCCAAGCCGAACGAGTGTCGCGCGCGTTGGGGGGAAGTCAGCGGGACGAGAAAGCTGCTCGCGGAACGCAACAAGGAAATCCGCCGTCTGCACTTGGACGGAATGACCGTTTCCGAGCTTGTGGGCAAATATCATCTGTCTGGAGACAGCATTCGTAAAATTATTGTTAAAACGTCATGAACGGGCATATAGGTGCATATCGCGAATAGTAAAAAAGAAAATTCGGTCGTGAAGCACACGCCGCTCTTTCTCCTGATGGATTCAGGGGAACGGGCGGCTTTTCTATTTTATTGGCGACCGGGCGGGCTGCAGGGAGGGGCAAGGCGGTGAACGTGGATCATGATCGGCTGCTGATTTTCCGCAGCGGATGTTTCTCTATTCGGGTAAGCTTTACTAGAAATATCGTCATCGCATTCTTCCGATTGCAATTTTCAGTCATAGACGCCGGGCCAAGGAGCCGTCTTCGTTCGAGTGGGCTTTCCCGTTTCTAAGAGTGCTGACCTTTCGGTATTATGTGGTTCAATTGCGTCACAAGAACTGGCGTCGTTTTATACGCACGAAGAACCCGGTGGCTGCTGCGCTGCTAAGCAGTATGGGGTATAATAAGAAGGAACGCGTAACGGTAAAGCTAGAGTTTCTGCGGATGGTTACACGGCTGGAGCTGGACCCGGCGAGGATGAAGCTGCTAACCGTATTTTTCGAAACGTACTTGCCGTTGACGGAAGCGGAGAACAAACAATTGGCGAAGAAAATAGAGCAAACGGATCTGAAAAAGGAGGCTGCGATCATGGAGTGGTTGACTTCCTGGGAGAGGAAAGGCATGGAGAAAGGCTTAGAGAAGGGAATCGAAGCGGGGGTACTGAAGGGGAAAGAAGAAATCGCCGCCAAAATGCTGGCGAAGGGACTTGACCCAGCGATGGTGGAGGAGATGACCGGACTGCCTGCGAAGCGAATCGACGAGCTCAAGGCAACGGTATAGCAGGCTGTTCGAGCAGGCTCGGAAGAAAAATAGCTTTACCTCCGTTGCGTTATTTGATAATATAATCGCAATAACAAATGCGATGAAGAGAAGAGTAGGTAAAGCCATTCTTTCGCAGAGAGCTCCGGCAGCTGGGAAGGGGCAGAGGATGCTTTACTGAAAAAAGACTCCGAGCAGCGCGTCGGAACCTCGCTTACGAGGGGGTGGCGCGACAGGCGCTCCTGTTACAGAGCTAGAGTATAAGCATTGCTGGGCAATGCCGTACTTGAAGAGGCGGATATGGCGACATATCGGCGAATCCGGGGTGGTACCGCGAGCACACAATCTCGTCCCTAAGGCTGAAGTCTTGGGGGTGGGATTTTTTTGTTGAAGCGCAAAGCCGGCGCAAGCTGCGCACCATTGGATTCGGCTTGAATAGTAATTAGGTATGAGGCTCCGTAAAAATAAGCGGCATGGAAGGGACTGGAATAAACGATGTCAAACAAATTGAAAGTCGGTATAGTCGGAGGAACGGGGATGGTCGGGCAGCGGTTCGTTCAACTCCTGGACGGTCACCCTTGGTTTGAAGTGACGACGATCGCGGCAAGCGCGAACTCGGCGGGCAAAACTTACGAGCAATCGGTCCAAGGCAGATGGAAGCTGGCCGGAGAGATTCCCGATTCGGTCAAAAATATCGTCGTGTTGGACGCTTCCAAGGTGGAAGAGGTCGCTTCGCAGGTCGATTTTATTTTCTGCGCGGTCGATATGAAGAAAAATGAAATTCAGGCGCTGGAGGAAGCGTACGCCAAGACGGGTACGCCGGTCGTCTCCAACAACTCCGCGCACCGCTGGACGCCCGACGTTCCGATGGTCATTCCGGAGATCAATCCGGGTCATCTGGACGTGATCGCGGCGCAGCGTAAACGGCTCGGCACAGAGACCGGCTTTATCGCCGTTAAGCCGAACTGTTCCATTCAGAGCTATGTGCCGATGCTGCACGCGCTGCAGGAGTTTAAACCGACGAAGGTTGTCGCTTCGACGTATCAGGCAATTTCCGGCGCAGGCAAAAACTTCACCGACTGGCCGGAAATGCTCGACAATGTCATTCCGTACATTGGCGGCGAAGAAGAGAAGAGCGAGCAGGAGCCGCTGCGCATCTGGGGCAGCGTCGAAGACGGCGAGATCGTGAAGGCGAACGCTCCGCTCATTACGACGCAGTGTATCCGCGTTCCGGTCACGGACGGCCACTTGGCAACCGTATTTGTCTCGTTCGAGAACAAGCCTTCCAAGGAAGAGATTTTGCGGCGCTGGAGCGAGTTCGCAGGCCGTCCGCAGCAGCTTGGCTTGCCGAGCGCTCCGAAGCAGTTCATTACGTATTTCGAAGAGGAGAACAGGCCGCAGACGAACCTGGATCGCGACATCGAGCGCGGTATGGGCGTATCCGCCGGACGTCTGCGCGAGGATTCCCTGTACGACTTCAAATTCGTCGGACTGTCGCACAACACGCTTCGCGGCGCCGCCGGCGGAGCGGTGCTGATCGCCGAACTGCTTAAAGCGGAAGGCTACATTCAGGCAAAATAAGCATGAACGAACGCAAGGGGTTGTCCCACAAACAGGTCAAGTTGCTCTGAAAGTTATCGATATTAAAGATGCAAGATGTATATACCTTCCTCTGATGCTATACGCTCCTGAAATCTGAATGGGTAAACCCGTTACAAGGTAATTTCAGGAGCGTATGAGGCAGTCTACGGGCTACGCTTGACCCACAACACTTCCAGATAATTCCGAGAAGCTATTCGTATATTTATCGAAGACGCTTTAGTGGCATACAATCCCCGATCTTGGTTGATTTATACGATTTTCCCTACAAACGTTCGTCGTTGGAGTCTGGGCCGAGTTGTTTTGTGCGGTTTTTCCTACAAACGTCCGCCGTTTAAGCCTGGTTCGAGCTGCGTTGTACGAATTTTCGACTAACTTCCCTGCGTAAGCTCATGTGCGCAAATAGATCCGTCGTAAAAGTTTAATAACCAATAAATTGGAAACATTGTGGGTCATGATTAGGTCTCCGGGAGGTATATACACCTTACTTTATTTATCGATCATCTAAGCAACCTTGTTTACCGGGCAACCCCTATTCGGCATGAGCCGCATATACAACTCCCGCGTTTCAATCTCCTCGCTCCGTTATCCGATCATATCCATAAACTTCATAGCCGCGCTTGACAACGGCATATTCCGCTTAGTCATAATCCCGACCTGGGACGGAGGGATTGGAATGTCCAGTTCGATCTCGAAGAGCGAGCCCTCCTCCAGCTCCTTGGAGACGAACTCCCGCGTCACGAATGAGATGCCGAGCCCTCTCCTCGCGAATTCGATCAACAGGTCGACGCTGCCGACTTCAATTTCCGGTTTGATCGTGTAGCCATAGCTTTGAAAAATCTCGGTTATCGTCATTCTTGCGCGACTGTTCCGAGAGAACAGGATAATCGGCTGCTCGAGCAGCATGTCCACCGACAGCTTCTTGCCCCGCAGATCCTCATAGCGAGCGCCCGCGACAAAGCAATCCTGAAGATGGAAGCTTTCCCGCACCTCAAGCTGCGGATCGACGATCGGCATGCGTACGACGCCAAGATCAATTCTGCCTTCCTTCAGAAACGAGATGACCTCCGGCGTCGTGCCGTGATTCAGATGCAGCCGAATGTTCGGAAACCGTTCATGAAATTCCTCTATATATGGCAGCAAATAGTGCTTAAACAGCGAATCGCTTCCCCCGATTCTGAGCTCGCCGCTCTCCAGATTTTTGAGGGCGGCCATTTTTTCTTCGGCAAGCGAAATAAAGATGTGCGATTGTTCGATGTAGGAATAGAGAATCGCGCCCTCCTGCGTCAGTTCGACTCCTTTGGCGGTCCGATAAAACAACGTGATGCCGAAGCTGTCCTCCAACTGCTTGATGGCGTGGCTTACGCTCGGCTGGGTGAGATACAGCGCTTTGGCCGCCTGGGTCAGACTGCCTGTTTTAGCGGCCCAATAGAACACCTTGTACAGCTCGTAATTGTTGGTCATAGACACGGTCTATAGCTCCTGTAAAATATATTAATTACTTGTATGGCTCCTATTCGTATTATAGTGAAACTACGAAAGAGATACCAGACATGCGCGACAAAGCGTATTTGGAAGGAGCAGGAGGAAGATGGAGCCTACGACATTCGTACTGTTCGGAGCGACAGGGGATTTAGCCAAGAGAAAAATATACCCTGCTTTGTATAATTTATTCGTCGACGGCAAGCTGCCCGATTCGTTCTCGCTGTTCGGCCTTGGAAGAAGAGAATGGACCGACGAGTCGTTTCAAGCGAACGTCGAGCGATCCGTTCGGGAATTTTCCCGGCGCGAAGCGAAAAACGACGGCTCGCTTGAACGATTCGCCCGCGCGTTCCGTTATCAGGTGCTGGACATTGGACGCGAGGAGGATTACGAGAGATTGCTGGGGCGGATTGAGCAGCGGGAGCGCGAGCTGGATGCTCGACCGAACCGGCTGTTTTACTTGTCCGTCGGACCGGAGTTTTTCGAGCCGATTGCGGCTAATATTCTTGCGAGCGGACTCGGCTCCGAGGAAGGCTGGAAGCGGCTCGTTATCGAGAAGCCGTTCGGCCACGATCTGCCGTCGGCCCGCGAGCTGAACCGGAAGCTGAGCCAGACGTTCGCGGAAGAGGAAATTTTCCGTATCGACCATTATCTCGGCAAGCCGATGGTACAGAAGATGGGGGCGCTTCAGCAAGCCAATCCGGTCATCCAGGCGCTCTGGACGAACCGCTACATCGCCAACGTACAGATTACGGCTAGCGAGACGGTCGGGGTCGAGGAGCGGGCCGGCTATTACGATCACGTAGGCGCGGTGCGGGATATGTTCCAGAACCACATGCTGCAACTGCTCATGATGGCCGCGATTCATCTGCCGCACGAGAGCAGCTCCGAGCAGGTGCGCTTCAAGAAGCAGCGGATTATGCAAGCCGTTGCGCCGCTGCAGAAGCAGGACGTCGCGGCCAGCGTCGTTCGCGGCCAGTACGCGGCAGGAGAGGTTAGCGGCAAGCAGGTCGTTGGCTATTTGTCCGAGCCGGGTATCGCCGCAGATTCCAGCAACGATACGTTTATCGCCGCAAGGCTGGAAATCGACGATCATTACTGGCGCGGAGTTCCTTTCTACATTCGCACAGGCAAACGAATGAAGGAGAAGAGCACGCGAATCGTCGTCGAGTTCAAAGAGCCGCTGCAGCAGCCTTCGCAAGGCCTTGGCGCGCCTAATTTGCTTGTCTTTGAGATCGGACCGAAGGAAGGCATCACGCTGCAGCTCAATTCGAAGGAAGGCGACGAATTCAAGCCGCTGCACGTCGAGCTGCACGGCAGCCAGGACGACGTTCCGGAAGCGTACGAGAACCTGATTCACGACGCGCTGCGCGGCGATGGCACATTTTTCGCCCACTGGGACGAAGTCGAGCTGAGCTGGCAGTGGGTGCAGCCGATTCTCGACGCCTTCGCCGAAAATCTCGTGCCCCTGCAGACTTACGCCGCCGGCTCTTACGGCCCTTCAGAGTCCGATGCGCTGCTTGCGCAGGACGGCTATCGTTGGTGGTTTGACGAAGAGCTTGAAACCTCAAGTATGAGTTCAAAAAGTCCGGTTTTCAGCACCGAGAAGGTTGGATGAAGACCGGAGATGAGGAGCGGAGCGTAGTGGAAGCTACGTGAGCACCGGAAGAACCGGCTGAATTCAAGATTCGATGTTGAATATGCTTCCTGAGAATGCTTCGTGATCAAAATCGGACTTTTTGAACTACCTCTATAAACAAAGGAGAACAATATGCCTACAACGCAAATTATTGAACAACTCGCAATCGACACGATCCGCACGCTGTCCATCGACGCCATCAACGCCGCCAACTCCGGTCACCCGGGGCTGCCGATGGGCGCCGCGCCGATGACTTACGCCCTCTGGTCCGGGCATTTGAATCATAACCCCGGCAATGCCAAATGGTTCAACCGCGATCGTTTCGTGTTATCCGCTGGCCACGGTTCGGCTCTGCTGTACAGTCTGCTTCATCTGTCCGGCTACCGCGTGTCGCTCGACGATCTGAAGCAGTTCCGCAAGCTGAACAGCAAGACGCCGGGTCACCCGGAATTCGGCCATACGGACGGCGTCGACGCGACGACGGGGCCGCTCGGCCAAGGGGTGGCGATGGCGGTCGGCATGGCGATGGCCGAAGCGCATCTTGCCGCCAAATTCAATCAGGAAGGCTTTCCGGTCGTCGATCACTATACGTATGCGCTTGTCGGCGACGGCTGTCTGATGGAGGGCATTTCTTACGAAGCGATGTCGATGGCCGGCCACATGAAGCTGGGCAAGCTGATCGTGCTGTACGACTCCAACGATATCTCCTTGGACGGTGACCTGAACCTGTCGTTCGGAGAAGATATTCGCAAAAGAGCGGAGTCCACGAACTGGCAGTACTTGCGCGTAGAGGACGGTAACGATATTGTTAAAATTAGCGAGGCTATTGCGTCCGCTAAGGAAAACGACGCGCAACCGACGCTGATCGAGGTTCGCACGATTATCGGCTACGGCAGCAAAGCGGCCGGAACGCACAAAGTTCACGGCAGCCCGCTTGGCAAGGAAGAGGCTATAGCGACGAAGAAGGTTTACGGTTGGCCTTCCGAGGAAGAGTTTTTCGTTCCCGCTGACGTCAGAACGCATTTCGAGCAGCTCAAGCAAAACGGAGCGGCGAAGGAAGACGAATGGAACAAGCTGCTGGCCGCCTACAAGGCGCAGCACCCTGCGCTCGGACAGGAGCTGACGCAGGCGATTGACGGTTCCGTCGCGATCGATGCCGCCGACATTTTGACATTCGATTGCTCGAAATCGGTATCGACCCGCGTCGCCAGCGGCGAAGCGATCAACCACTTCGTGAAGTCCGTTCCCGCCATCTTCGGGGGCAGCGCGGATTTGTCGGGCTCGACGATGACCGACATTAAAGGCGAAGGCAAGTTCGCCGTCGATTCCTACGCCGGCCGCAATGTCTACTTCGGCGTTCGCGAGCATGCGATGGGGGCTGCCGGAAACGGTATGGCGCTGCATGGCGGCGTAAAGCCTTTCGTCAGCACCTTCTTCGTCTTCTGCGACTACTTGCGTCCATCGATCCGTCTCGCTGCGCTGCAGAAGCTGCCGGTCGTGTACGTATTCACTCACGACTCCATCGCGGTCGGGGAAGACGGACCGACGCACGAGCCGGTCGAGCATTTGGCCGCGCTGCGTACGATTCCTGGACTTACCGTCATTCGTCCAAGCGATGCGAACGAGACGGCAAGCGCATGGGCGTACGCGCTGGAGCAGAAGGAAGGACCGGTCGCTCTCGTGCTGAGCCGACAAAACCTGCCGATCTACGAGCAGACGAAGGCAAACAAAGAGCAGGTCGCCAAAGGCGCGTACGTGCTGACGGAGACGAACGGCTCGCCGGAGCTTATTCTGGTCGCGACAGGCTCCGAGGTGTCGCTGGCGGTCAATGCGAAAGCCGAGCTGGAGAAGGACAACGTATCTGTGCGCGTCGTCGCGATGCCAAGCAGAGAGCTGTTCGAGCGACAATCCGAAGACTATAAGGAAAGCGTACTGCCCCGTACGGTCGCCAAGCGGATCGCGATCGAAGCCGGTATTTCGCTCGGTTGGGATCGCTATGCCGGCCCTGACGGCAAGGTGCTGTCGATCGACACGTTCGGCGCTTCCGGACCGGGCGGCGAAGTGATGGACTACTTCGGCTTCTCCGTAGGTCATGTTGCTCGTTTAGCGAAGGATTTGTTGAAGTAACCAAATTAAATGGGGGTTATGAAACATGAAATTTTTCATCGACACGGCTAATTTGCAGGACATCAAAAAGGCGTACAAAATCGGCGTGCTGTCCGGAGTAACGACGAATCCGTCTCTCGTTGCCAAAGAAGGCGTTAAGTTCGAGGACCGGATCGCGGAAATTTTGCGCGAAGTGCCGGAAGTGGAGTCGGTGTCCGCCGAAGTGACGCCGGACGCGGTTACCGCCGAGGAAATGATCGCTCAAGCGAACGAACTGATCAAAATCAACAACAACGACAAAAACGTTACGATCAAGCTGCCGATGACTCTGGCGGGCCTGGAAGCTTGCCGCTACTTGAGCCAAAAAGGCGTCAAAACGAACGTCACGCTCATCTTCACGGTTAACCAAGCGCTGCTTGCGGCACGCGCCGGCGCAACGTACGTATCTCCGTTCCTTGGACGTCTGGACGATATTTCCGAAGACGGCGTGCTGCTGGTAGCAAAAGTTGCCGAGCTGTTCCGCACGCATAACCTCGATACCCAAATTATCGCAGCATCCGTGCGCCACCCGGATCACGTTACTCGCGTAGCGATGGCCGGCGCGCATATCGCGACGATTCCGTTCAGCGTTATCGAGCAAATCTCGAAGCACCCGCTGACCGATCAAGGGCTGGAGAAGTTTGCCGCCGACTGGAAAAAAGCCGTCCAATAAAGAAAAGAAACATATAGGAATGGGGAGGAACCTGCAGTGAGCAAACAGCAAATCGGCGTCGTCGGCTTGGCCGTTATGGGCAAAAACCTGGCGCTTAACATCGAAAGTAAAGGCTTTTCCGTGGCGTTGTTCAACCGTTCTCCGGAGAAGACGAAGGAACTGCTTGAAGAGGCGAAGGGCAAAAACTTCGTCGGCACATACAGCGTCGAGGAGTTCGTCGCTTCGCTGGAGGCGCCGCGCAAAATTTTGATTATGGTCAAGGCCGGACAGGCGACGGACGACACGATCAACCAGCTCGTGCCGCACCTGAGCCCCGGGGATATCCTGATCGATGGCGGCAACGCTTATTTTCCGGATACGCAGAGAAGAAACAAGGAGCTGCAGGAGCAAGGCTTCCGCTTCATCGGCGCAGGCGTGTCCGGCGGCGAAGAGGGCGCGCTTAACGGTCCGGCGATTATGCCGGGCGGGCAGAAGAGCGCGTACGAGCTGGTCGAGCCGATCCTGACCGCCATTTCGGCGAAGGTCGGCGGAGATCCTTGCTGTACGTACATCGGCGAGGAGGGTGCGGGGCACTACGTGAAAATGGTGCACAACGGCATCGAATACGGCGACATGCAACTGATTGGCGAAGCGTATCACCTGCTTAAGGATGTACTTGGCGTCAGCACAAACGAGCTGCATGAAATTTTCACAGAGTGGAACAACGGAGAGCTGGACAGCTACTTGATCGAAATTACGGCGGACATTTTCTCCAAGAACGATCCGGAGACGGGCAAGCCGATGGTCGATGTCATTCTCGATTCAGCCGGCCAGAAGGGCACGGGTAAGTGGACGAGCCAAAGCTCGCTTGATCTCGGCGTGCCGCTGTCGATCATTACGGAATCGGTATTCGCGCGTTTTATCTCCGCGATGAAGGAGGAGCGCGTCGCCGCCAGCAAGAAGCTGGACGGGCCGGCCGTCTCCGCATACGACGGAGATCGCCGCGAATTTATCGAGGCGGTTCGCCAGGCGCTGTACGCAAGCAAAATCGCGTCGTATGCGCAAGGCTTCGCGCAGATGAAGGCCGCTTCCGAGGCGTACGATTGGAACCTGAATTACGGCGGCATCGCGATGATCTTCCGCGGAGGCTGCATCATCCGCGCCAGATTCCTGCAAAACATCAAGGACGCCTACGACCGCAATCCGGAGCTGACCAATCTGCTGCTGGACGATTACTTCGGCGGCGTCGTCAAAAACTATCAAGCCGCATGGCGCAAAGTGGTTGCCGTTGCCGTCGAAAGAGGCATCCCGGTTCCGGCGTTCGCCTCCGCGCTGGCGTATTACGACAGCTACCGCACGGAGCGTCTGCCGGCTAACCTGCTGCAAGCGCAGCGCGACTATTTCGGGGCGCATACGTTCCAGCGCGTGGACCGCGAGGGCAGCTTCCACTTCCAGTGGATGTAACAGGCTGATCCATTAGCCCTTCAAGTTGCTAAAAAATAATCGATGAACAAGGTGAAAGAGTATATCTCTTCCTCCGATGCTATACGCTCCTGAAATGGGAATGGGTGAACCCGTTACAATGGGATTTCAGGAGCGTATGAGGCAGTCTACGGGAGAGATATACTCTTTTTTTGTCTATCGATCATTTCAAGCAACGTGCTAATAGGATAGCCCCTCGTGTCAATGGAAGTTGAGCGTGCCCATACTAATTTGAGGAAGTAGATGAGTTCATACTGCGCTGGGCGCGAGTCACGATTCTTTTTGTCATTTTCGTATCTGACGCTGCGAGCCATGCGCGGCAAAGCTCGACCACCCATTCGGGCTGCGTTTTGCCGGCGTCGTTCAACCAATTGGCGACGGAGTCCTGAACGTATTTGGAGGGATCGGATTTGAGCGGTTCAAGCAGCGGAAGCGCGAGCGAAGGGTCGTTCTTCAGTTCGGGAATATGCTTGGCCCATACCCCGCGCGGACGGATGACCTCGACGGAGAAGCGGCGAAGGTTGGCGTCTTCGTCTTGCGTCCATTGCTGCAAGAGGAGGATCGCTTTGTCCAATTCCCTGGCAGCCGACTCGCGTACGGCCATCCATGCGAGCTCGCGAACGCCGAAATGACGATCCGCGGCAAACGGCCGAATTAGCGCCAAACGTCGCTCCAGAGAATGCTGCTGCAGTCCGATAATATAGGCCGCCCAACAGCGAACGCTGTCCGAGCGATGCGACGACAGCTTGCCGAATATTGCTCTGCCTCGTTCGTCCGGCAGGCGATCCAGCAGGATGAGCCAGGCTTGCGCAATTTTCGGGATCACAGTCATGATTTTCTTTTCTCCGCTTATAGGCAGCTCCGCCAGCAGTTCCTCTATATACGGATCAAGCTCCAGCTCGCACGCCACATGCTCAAGCAGGAGACGATGATCGATGGCGAGCCATTCCGTCAAGTTCACCGTTTCCAGCTCACCGCTCTGTAAAAGCTTCATCACTTCAGCAGGGATGTCGTTGACCTTGCGCGCTCCTTTTCTGTTCGTAAGAGATGCGGCCTCTAGCTGTTGTTCCATTTTTCTCGCAAGCTCCTCTCCCTAACGATATTGTACCGGTATTTCCACGATATGCGGTTTCCTTCGGAAAAGCTGTAATGCAGTTTACAGCTTTATCCGGCCGCCTACGCATCCAGCAGAGCGGAGAGCTTTTCCCGATTGACATGGATCGTCCGGAAGCCCGTCCGAATCGCGCCGGCCTCGGCAAGCTCCTGCAGCCCAAGCGTAACCGCTTCGCGGGATGCGCCGACTAGATTGGCGAGTTCTTGATGGGAGAGCGAGATGCCGATCGCGCAAAAGTCGGACCCATCCTCGTTGCCGTTGCCAAACCGTTCGGATAGCTTAAGCAGAATATGGATGATTTTATCGTGCAGCCTGCCTATCGCGAGCTTCTGAGCCAATGTGCTCATATGCGCCAATCGTTGGCTTATCGCCTCGATCATATTAAGCATAAAACGGGGTCGCTGCAGCAAATAGCGCTCGAACCGTTCCTTATCCATCATGCAGATATCGCAGGCTTCGACCGTTTCGATGAACACGTCCCGCGTCCCCAGCGAAATTCCGTTCATTTCTCCGAATATATTGCCCTCGCTCAGGATGTCCAAAGTGAACTGCCTGCCTTCGGCATTCAGCCGATAAAGGCGCACCTTCCCCTTTTTTATAAAATAGAGCTTCTCCGTAAACGTATCCGGACTTTGAATAAGCTTTTTTCTCGGAAAAGGGGTGATCGAGGTCAGCTCGTCCATCTCGATCAGATCCTCTCGGTTAAGCGAGCGCAGCAAGTCGAATTGCGACAGGTAATCGATTTTGTTCATAATTCCTCCCGATCATAGTCGTCGATGCTTATAGTTTACAGGAAAGCGTCCGATTTCGGGAAATCGCTGGCGAATCTCAGGTGAGGAAAAATTCGGAAAAAGTCGAGAGCCGGCGAAACTATCGCCTCGTTTCCTTCGTCCAACATAGGAGGAAGGAGAGGGGGAAATGAAACGAATGGTAGTACATAGTCAAGTGAAATGGATGTTAGCGCTCATCGTAAGCTTGTCGATAGCTGCACAGCCGTCAGGCTTTGCGCGGGCAGCGGGAGATGCGGCGGAAAAGGATGGGCAAACTTTAGGCTCAAAGGCGGTCGGGCCGGAGCTGGATCAGGCGCTGACCAAAGCGGAGCCGCTGTTGTACGCGCAGCTGCCGCAGTCGGATTGGGCCGCGGTCGGGTTGGCGCTGAACCATAAAGAGGTTCCCGACAGCTATTTGCGGCACAAAGCCGACGAATGGCTCGATAACCGCGGCAAGTACGACAAAGTCAGCCAACTGACGCGTTCGATGGCCGGCTATGCCGCGGCCGGAGGCAACGTTACCGATATCGCCGGAATCGACCTGTATCCGGTGCTGATGAACCATCCGGGCATGGAGGCGGAAGGCGCGCCGGAACTGGCGGTTGCTTATCTGGTTGCCAATCGCTCGTTGTCGGGAACGTTGGCGCGTACCGAGTGGTATCCGGACCTGATTTATTACAAGCTCGTCGAACGGCAGGCCAAGGACGGAAGCTGGTCGATGTCCGAGGATAAGGCGGAGACGAAGGGCAGCGTGGCGGCGACTTCGCTCGCGTTGACGGCGCTGGCGGAGGCGACGCCGGACTCGGAGGAAACCCGGCGCGGGTTGGATTGGTTGAAGGCGCAGCAGTCGGCTGATGGCGGTTTCGGAGGCACGTCCGATACGGCGCTGGCCGTCATCGCGTTGACCGCGCTGGGAATCGATGCCGCATCCTGGAGCCAAACGGATGGAAGCCATCCGCTAAGCTATTTGCTGTCCCGGCAGACGGATAGCGGACGTTTTGCCCAAGACGGAGATGGCGGGATCAGCTCAACAGAGACGACTGAGGCTTATATGGCGCTGGCTGCCTACAAGCGGTTCGCGAACGGCGAGGCGACGCTGAAAGCCGTCAGGAAGCTGCCGGTCTTCGCGAATAGCGTGAAGGTGTCAATCGAAGGACCGGAAGGCTCGATTGCGCAGGGAAGGGGACAGAGCGGGGATGCGATTGCGTCCGCACTGGCTTTTCTCGATAAGGAAGGCATTGCCTATAAACTGAATACCGACTCGCAAGGCAAGAAGTCAATCGAATCGATTGCCGGCATTGCCGGCGGACGCTACGGAGCCAAAGACGGATGGAAGCTGGCCGTGCGCAGCGATCCGTTCGGCAGCTGGATGTTCCCGGAGAATTCACCTGGCGGATTGTCCCTTGCGAAAGGAGCGGAGCTACTCGTCTATTACGGCTCGGACAACACTTCTCTGCTCGATACGATCGTTGTCGAATGGAGCTATGAAGGGCAAACAGGCAGCGGTTCTCCGATTCCCGCGGACAAACCGTTCCATATGTATGTCAAAAAGGCGAACCGACAGCTCGGATACATGGTCGCGAAAGGCGTAACCGTCCGGATTGGCGACAAAACGGCGGTAAGCGACGCCGAAGGGAAAGTGTCGTTTGGCGGCCTGACGCCGGGAGTATACCAAATCGAGGTGAGCGGGTACCGTAAAAACGCCGTGCCTACGGTAGCCAAAGA
This sequence comes from Cohnella sp. LGH, assembly GCF_017671885.1. Lineage (NCBI taxonomy): Bacteria > Bacillati > Bacillota > Bacilli > Caryophanales > Paenibacillaceae > Cohnella > Cohnella sp. LGH. The sequence continues at coordinate 3,430,998 of NZ_CP072117.1, read as the reverse complement.
CGATTTTCCGCTGCGCGTCTCCGCGCCGGAGCTGTCGACTTTTAAGGATGAAAAACAGGTGTCTTCATGGGCACGCGACGAGCTGTCGTTTATACTGCGAGAAGGATATATGGAAGGCGTGGACGCAAAGGGCAGGATGCTGGCTCCGAAGCAAGCGCTGACCCGCGCCCAGTATGTCGTTCTGCTGCTCCGTCTGCTGGAGGAGGGAGCGCTGCCGAAGACGGGAAAAACGTTCTCGGACGTACCGGCAAGCGCATGGTACAGCGGAGCGCTTGCCAAGGCGGCAAAGCTGGGCGTTACCGACCGTTCATCCGGGAGCTTCGAACCGGATCGCGCGATTACGCGCGTGGAAGCGGCGATTATGGCCGCCAATGCCGGACGCCTCGCCACGTACGGAAGCGACGAGCGGATGGCGTTCTCCGACATCGGCGACCTGTCCGTCGCAAGCCGGCAAGCGATCCAGGCTGTGTTCGAGCGTAGCGTCATGACCGGAAGCGACGGCAAGTTCCATCCGCAGCAAACGCTCGTGCGGGAACAGGCGGCGGCCATACTGGCGAGGCTCCATGAGGTTTTGAACCCGTACCACATCGCTTATTATTCGTAACGAAGCCCGTTGGAGAAGGCGTCGAGCCGGTCCCAATCCGTAACGACGATCCGGTTTCTGGCTTTGCGCAGGATGTCTAAGCCGGCGAGTTTCGTTACGACGCGGTTCAAATGGCGGGGCGTCGTGCCGATTAGCGAGGCGATCTCGTGCGCGCTCTGCGTATTCAGCTCCTTGCCGAAATCGTTGCCGCTGCGCGTCGTCAGCAAGTAGCCGGCCAATCTCTCCTCAACGGAGGCCAGCAGATTGATTCGCGATGCGGTCGTGCAGGTCTGCAGCTTATAGGCCAGATGCCGCAAGAGCTCTTTCATAAAAACGGGATCTTTCATCAACGCGGCTTCGGCAGTGCGGTTGTCAACGAATAGGAATTCAGCGGTCCGCACGACTTCTACTTCGGATTGTACGACTACCTGCTGCAGAAATTCGATATCTCCGAAGATGGACAGAGGATGGCAGAAACGCAGCAGCAAAGCTTTGCCCGTTTCTACGCTGGAGGAAACCTTCGTTCGGCCTGCTACTTGAAAATATAATCCGTCCGGCTCGTCGCCTTCCCTGAGCACGGATTCCCCGCTCTCGTAAACGCGAAGCTGAAAGTTAAGCTCGCCGGGCGCGGAAAACATCCGATCGAGGCGATGCGCGGCTATGTGGCGACGTATACGGTCAGGCTGCGAAATGATGTTCATGCGGACTCCTTTTTTCGACTTTCGGACATCGGTCCTTTTTATCATACAGGAAACTGCTATGATGGGAAAAGCGAAAGGGGAGGAAAACGTTGCAGTTCGTTTTCGATTTGGACGGGACGATTTGTTTTCGGGGGAGGCCGTTAAGCGAGCCGATCGTTCAAGTTTTGGACGGATTGGCGGAACAAGGCCATAACATCGTATTTGCCTCGGCAAGACCGATCCGGGACTTGCTGCCTGTGCTGCCGCGCCATATGCGCCATTATCCGATGGTGGGCGGCAACGGGGCGTTCGCGGCGGCGGAAGGGCGTATCGTTGCCGCAGTTCGCTTCGATGCGCCGACAGCGGAGGCGATCGTACGGCTCATTCGACGGTACGACGCAGATTACTTGGTCGACGGAACATGGGACTACTCCTACTCGAGCAGAGTGGATCATCCAATCCGGCGCCATCTCGACCCCGACGGGCTGGCCAGCAGCCTTCCGTTGGAACAACTAACGGAGATGGTCAAGGCGGTTTTCCTAAGCAGTTCGGACTTAGCGGGTCTGACGGAGGAGCTGCGCAGGCTGCCGGTCGTTCTATACAGGCACGGCTCGGAGGGCATCGTCGACGTCAGTCCGGGAGGAGCGGACAAGTGGACGGGCCTGCAGGCGCTTAACGTCAAATCTCGGCAGTTCGTAGCGTTCGGCAACGACGCGAACGACGCGCCCATGTTCAGGCACGCTCTCCGCTCCGTCTGCGTCGGCGATCACGAAGAGCTGCAGGCGCTCTCAACGGAGCAAGTTCCGGCCGACGAACGGCTGCTTGCCGAGCGTATTCGCATGCTCGGCAACCAGTTTGCTTAATCTAATTGACGATAGGCCGATGCAAGTGAAAAGACTCCGAAGACCAGGAATGGCGGATCGGAGTCTTTTCTTTATTCGTCCAAAAGGACGGCGATATCCTGCAGCACTTCCTCGTTATTCATACCGTCGCCCATCTCGTACACTCTTCGAATTTGCTGGTTGGGGTCGATCAATTGAAGCGAAGTGACATTATGCACGAATTGTCCGTCGCCCATGTTGACGACGTTGATGCCGTACTGTGCGGCAAGCTCCTTCGTCGCCGCTTCCTCTCCGCGCAGCACGTGCCAGCCGCTCATATCCATCCCCATGCGCTCAGCGTATTTTTGCAAAGCTTCCGGCGTGTCCCGCTCGGGATCGAATGTGACGGCGACAAACCGCACCTTATCGCCGAATAGGCCCTGCTGCTTCAACTTCTCCTGCAACTGCACCATTTTATAGGTGGTGACCGGACAGATGTCGGGGCAGCTGGTGAACATAAATTCCATCAGCACGACTTTTCCCGCGTTGTCGCTCCCCTTGATCTGCTGCCCGTCCACATTCGTCAGCTCGAAATTCGGCGCAGCCTGCACGACGGGAAGGGAAGAGCCGGAACCGAGAGATCCGACTAGTATATAGACGGCGATCCCCAGGAAAAGTACGGCCAGCAAGCTCGGAAACAGATAGCTTCTTAGTTTCGGATTCATACTTCTACTCCCTTGCCTTAGTTTTCCGCCCGGCGGGCGAGCAGCAGACACGCGATAATCATCGCGAACGCGGCCAGCGCCAGCATCGGCACGGTGAGGAAGCCGAAGGCGTTCAGCACGTCGGTCGCACACGACACGGGCCCGCAGAACGGCCCGTCCGGTCCGTGCGGAAGCTCCTGCACCGCGATGTGGTAGACGGAAAAACAGGCTCCTAGCGCGACAAGCGGCAGTGTGTAGGAAACGATTTGCTTCTGGTTGCGCCGTGACGCGATACCGAGCAGAATTGTCAACGGATACATGAATATGCGCTGATACCAGCACAGACTGCACGGTGCAAAATGCAAATACTCGCTCAGGTACAGGCTCCCGGCCGTCGCGAAGATCGATACCGCCCATGCGTTGAACAGCCAGGAGGCGGAGCTAAGCCGTATGCGCATGGGCGGCACCTCCCCGGCCCGTCACTCGTGCGAGGCGAGCCAAGTTGTAATCGTAAGCAGCTCGTCCTCCGTCAGGCGCTTCTCAAAGGCCGGCATGCCTCGTCTGCCTTCCTTAATCGTCTTGTAGAGCTGCTCCTTCGTCATTGCCGATCCGATATGCGCGAGCTCTGGCCCGACGCCTCCTTGAAGCTGATCGCCATGACAGGAGATACACAAACTTTGATAAAGCTGCTCCGAAGTCTCAGCGTCTACGGCAAGTTCTGGCACGACGAAAGCGGGGCCTTTGTCGGCCGCTTCTTCTTTTTTCGGCAGCGCCGTCGCGAGCAAGTAGACGCCAAACAAGCAGGCAATTGCAACTAGACTGGCCATGAGCCATTTACTCATACGATGTCCCCCTCGATTCGTTTTCACCTCCATCTTAACAACCGTCTTTTCCGCCCGCTATAGCTCTAAAGAGTCACATCGGACGTCGCTTGGCCACAACCGACATAATAAGTTCACATTTTCGCCGCGCTTATAGCTCGCAAGAGTCATTTGGAACGAAGGCGATTTTCGTAGAATAGCCTAAGAGAGAATTACGAGGAGGATCAGCGATGAACGCAGCAGAGTTCCGCGTGTTGATCGTCGATGACAGCAGACAGGCTAGGGAAGGGATTCGAACGATTCTCGGGGGCGATGCGCAGTTCCAGATCGTGGCCGAAGGGAGGAGCGGAGAAGAGGCGCTTGCGTTGACCGAGCAATGGATGCCCGACATGATTTTGATGGACATCCATATGGCGGACATGGACGGCCTTGAAGCGACAAGACGGCTGAAGGAAAAGTACCCGTACGTGAAAATCGTCATTGTCACCGTGTCCGACGATATCGCCCATCTGTTCGACGCTTTGAAGAAGGGGGCGCAAGGCTATCTGCTCAAAAACTTGAACCCCAGAGCCTGGTTGGAATATTTGCGCGCGATCGCCGTGGACGAGGTGCCGATGACCCGTGAGCTCGCGTTTCGAATTTTGAAGGAGTTTTCCGCGGCGGAACGGCCGAAGTCTTCTGCGAATCCGCTTACCGCCCGCGAGACGGAAATTCTCGGACTCGTCGCCAGAGGAATGTCCAACCGCGACATTTCATCGGAGCTGACAATCTCGGAGAATACGGTCAAAAATCATTTGAAAAATATTTTGCACAAGCTTCACCTGGAAAATCGCGTCCAGCTCGCAAGATATGCTTATGAGCGAGGCTGGATGGGGGGCAAGCCCGATCGGTAATCCCGCGGCGACGCGCCAGTCCAGCGCTTGAACTGGCGACTGAAATGAGCGATGTCGCGGTAGCCGAGAAGGCTGGAAATATGATCGACGGACAGCGAAGAATCGCGCAGCAGGCGCTGCGCTTCGTCACGGATCATCGTCGACAGGTATTGGCGCGGAGAAATGCCGTACACCCTCTTAAACAGTCGGTTGCAGTGGGATTCGCTGATGCCGAGCTTGCGGGCGATCGCGCCGACGAGCGGACGCTCCCCGTCCGAGTGACCGTGATAGATCGGCTGCTTGGCTGCGGCATGGATAAGAGATTCGATGCGGTGGGCCGTCTCCGGGTGAGGCGGCCTTCTGTCATCCTTCGTATCCGCGCCGGTGGACAGCAGCGAACAAAGCTGGGACAGCAGCTCGTAGAATGCCGCCTGGATGCCGGTTCTAACCGCCAGATCGAACGATTTGTCCGATACGGCGTAGGCGGCCAGCCGGTCCAACGCGGGCCGTATGGCGATACCTTCGGGGGAATCCCCCGCTTTGGCGGAATGTCTGAAGGCGTCCAGCAGATGGAGGAGCGGCGGATCGTCGATCTCGAAATGCAAGCAGAAATAGATAAACCCGCCGGTCGAGCCGGAGCGGCTGGAATGAATGTCACCAGGGCGAATAAGGACAAAATCGCCTTCCTCTAGCCGGCAGGACGCACCGTTAACGATCATCGTCTGGCAGCCTCGGAGGACGTAATTGATCTCGTACTGTTTATGCTCATGAGAGGGGTAAACCCAGTCCGCATTCACTTCTCGCGCGTGCATAAAGGAAATATGGTGGGCCGATCGCAGATCGGGAACGAATCTCTCCGACACGCTGTTTTTAGTTCCCGTACGTAAATTGTCTTCCATGACGCTTTCCCCCCTTGGCCAGGATAGAGCAACTCTATTTTAACAAAATATCGGCTTGATTTGGGTAAATAAAAGGAGAGAAAAGAGCATGGATCGTCTCGCGGCGCGGTGTTACTTTGGGAATAGGCCATAACGACCGCAAAGGAGAGAGCTTATTATATGAACCTTTTTTACAACGCGCACCATTCGCCTATAGGAGCCTTCGCCAGCTTTACTTTGGGTTTTAAAGGAGCGGCGGGAGGACTGGGCCTGGAGCTGGGCAAGCCGGCGGACCATAATGTGTACATCGGAGTGGAGTCGGAGAACGGCAAGCGGCTTTATCGCTCATTGCCATTTTTCGAAAGCGCTGTCGACGAGAGCAGAAGGTATGACGTGGAGAAGGAAGCGGACGACGATGCCGCCGGCCCGCGTATTTATCCCTATTCCGGCGATGATATTCGTCGAGAGCTTCGTCTGGGCACCGACACATGGGAAGCGGAGGACCTCGTGTTTCGCATCTATTCTCCCGCGCATGCCGTTCCGGATCCGGAGCGCGCCTCTCCGGAGGAGCTGAAAGACGCGCTGCTTCCGGCGGTGTTCGCCGAGCTGACCGTCGACAATCGCAAGAGCTCGAAGAACCGCAGAGCTTTCTTCGGATACCGGGGCAGCGACCCTTACGCGAACATGCGGCGGCTGGACGATACGACGAACGGGAAAATGAAGGGAGTCGGGCAGGGACTGATTACCGCGATTGCAACCGACGACTCCTCGGCGCGCTCGGCGATGGGCTTCGGCATGGAACGGATTCTTGGCGCCGAGCTGGAGGAAAACTGGACTTTCGGACTCGGGATGACGGGAGCGATTGTTACGGACGTGCCTGCAGGGGAAATCCGCACGGTCCGCTTCGCGATCTGTTTCTACCGCGGTGGCGTTGCGACATCGGGGATGGAGACGAGCTATTATTATACGAGGCTGTTTCGCAACATCGAAGAGGTCGCCGATTATGCGCTGGCGCATTTCGATCGGTTGACGGAAGCTTGCGCGGCCGCGGATGAGGAGGTTGAGGCCTCCGGACTGAACGATAGCCAGAAATTTATGCTGCGCCATTCCGTCCACAGCTACTATGGCAACACGCAGCTGCTCGCGGATAAGGACGGCAAGCCGCTTTGGGTCGTCAACGAGGGCGAATACCGGATGATGAATACGTTCGATCTGACTGTGGATCAGCTGTTTTTCGAGATGAAGCTGAACCCGTGGACGGTTCGCAACGTGCTCGATCAGTTCGTCGATCGCTACAGTTACGAAGACCAAACCCGTTTCCCCGGAGAAAGCAAGCTTCATCCCGGAGGGATCAGCTTTACGCACGACATGGGCGTCGGCAATGTCTTTTCGCGCCCGTCGTATTCTTCCTACGAAATGTACGGCATCGACGGTTGCTTCTCGCATATGACGCATGAGCAGCTCGTCAACTGGATTCTATGCGCCGCAGTGTACGACGAGCGTTCCGGAGACCGGGAATGGCTGCAGGGAAAATCAGGTCTGCTAGAGGCCTGCTTCCAAAGCATGCTCAACCGGGATCATCCCGATTCGGACAAGCGCAACGGACTGATGGGGCTGGACAGCTCCCGCACGATGGGCGGGGCCGAGATTACGACGTACGACAGCCTCGACGTGTCGCTCGGGCAGTCTCGAAATAATCTGTACATGGCCGGCAAGTGCTGGGCGGCCTATGTCGCGATGGAGAAGCTGTTCGCTCGCTTCGGGAAGCCGGATCTGGCCGTGATGGCCGGAAGTCAAGCGGAGAGGTGCGCATCCACGATCGCCGCGCAGCTCAACGAACAGGGCTATATTCCGGCGGTCATCGGCGAAGGCAACGACTCTAAGATCATTCCGGCGATTGAAGGGTTGATTTTCCCTTACATGACGGGGAACGAGGAGGCGCTGGACCGGAATGGGCGTTACGCGCCCTACTTGCAGGCGCTGCGGACGCATCTGGATCACGTGTTCTCGAGCGGCGCCTGCCTGTTCCCGGACGGGGGCTGGAAACTGTCGTCGACCAGCGATAACTCTTGGCTCAGCAAAATTTATTTATGCCAGTTTATCGCCCGCCGCATTATGGGCGTCGATTTCGGCGACGGCGGCATCGCAGCCGACAAAGCGCACGTAAGCTGGCTGACGCATCCCGAGCTGTCTTATTGGAGCTGGAGCGATCAGATTCTCGCCGGGAATATCATCGGCAGCAAGTTTTATCCGAGAGGCGTAACCAGCGTCCTTTGGCTGGAAGAATAGAGGCTGGCGAGGGGAGGAGCGGAAGGAGCGAGGTCAATTTCAGACACGTCAAGGCCAAGAAAGCGCCTCGCTCCTCCATCCGCTGGCCAGCTGTTCAAAAAAACGTACGGCGTCTACTTCAATGAGCATTTGCTGCAGATCCGCATACCCGAAGCGAAAAGACAGCTCAGGCAGACGGACCGCAAAGTTTATGAGACAGCGGCTAACGTCGGCTTCGGCAACTCGGATTATTTCGTGATAGAAAAACAGGCATCGCCATGAACAACGCGCGGGGGCTGAACAAAATGCTGTCGCCGACTTCGGTTCTGCAATGACGACGATCATGCAAGTCATCGGGTTATTACGGCATACCGTTCCCGCAATGATACTTCGATAAGGACATTGGGAGGCGTAAAAGATTGATGGATAACATAGCGAGCTCAGGCGCTTATCATTCGGGAAAATACCGCAATTTGCTGGCGGAGTACGGTTATGATGAGAAGGAAATAGCGGACAGGCTGGCGTTAGGTTGGGAGCAGTTATTCGGCGACCGCGAGGAGACCCGGATCTATTATCCTGCTGGCGAAGATATGGGCTATATGCTGGATACCGGGAACCTCGACGTCAGAACGGAAGGCATGTCTTACGGAATGATGATGGCTGTGCAGCTTGACCGGCGCGACGTGTTCGACCGGCTGTGGAAATGGACGTACAAGCATATGTACATGGACGAGGGAGAAAATGCGGGCTATTTCGCCTGGTCGTGCGAGCCCGACGGAACGAAGCGTTCGCACGGCCCGGCTCCCGACGGCGAGGAATATTTCGCGCTGGGGCTTTTTTTCGCCTCGCACAGATGGGGAGACGGCGCGCCTCCGCTTGATTACGGGGCCAAGGCGCGCGAGCTGCTGAGCGTATGCGTTCACAAAGGCGAGGACGGAATTGGCCATTCGATGTGGAATCGGCACAATAAGCTGATCAAGTTCGTGCCGAACTGCGAGTACACGGACCCGTCCTATCATCTACCTCATTTCTATGAATTGTTTGCGCTGTGGGCGAACGAGGAGGATCGAGTTTTCTGGACGGAAGCGGCCGCGGCGAGCCGGAAATACTTAAAGCTTGCCTGTCATCCGGAGACGGGATTGGCTCCCGAGTATGCTTATTATGACGGTATGCCGAACGACGAGCGCGGCTACGGTCATTACTTCAGCGACTCGTACCGGGTCGCCGCCAACGTCGGACTGGATGCGGAATGGTTCGGGGCGACGGAGTGGATGCGCGAGGAAGCCCGGAGGATTCAGCAATTTTTCTCCGACAAGCATCCTAAGGATTACCGCAGATATACGATTTCGGGAGAGCCGTTCGAAGAGAAATCGCTGCACCCCGTCGGCCTGATCGCGACCAATGCGATGGCTTCGCTCGCCAATCCTGAAGGCGAGTTTGCCAGAGCCTGCGTCGAACTGTTCTGGAATACCCCCGTGCGAACGGGAGACAGACGATATTATGACAATTGCCTGTATCTGTTCGCCATGCTCGCATTAAGCGGGTCATTCCGAATTTGGCATCCGAGATCATGAGAAACACGATAGGGAACGGCTACGATTGTTGGTTGAACTATAAGTTTATTGCCGATGACCGATTGAGGAAAGCTTACGAGCGGCGCTGCTCGCGTCTGTCCGTGATCGGCGATTCGCCAGTGATGCGGAGCGGACGTTAGGTTCCGGCACGGGGTATACCGGACAGTATCATTCACCCAATTGCGACATTTACGAATCTCCCGAGAGTTGTCCGGACGAGCTGCTGCAGCTTTGGGATTCCCCGCGGGACCGGATCGTCAAGCCCGTATTTCGCAGCGTGAGAGAACGCTCGTCCATCAGGAGGAGCATGCCTGCGAGTGGCGAAACGTGGTGAACGCTTATTTCTACCGCAATCCGTCATCCCGGACCGACATGGTCGCACGATCTATTAACCGTAGGGAGGATGCGGTCAGGAATTGTGGAAGGGATGTGCACGGACTTGAGCAAGGAACGAGGCAAGAAGGCGGATCAAGTAAAGGGGGGCTGAGGATGACGGAGTTGACCGTCCGGGACGTCGTCGACGCGCTGGCGGAATGGGGCGGCGCGTCGATCGGAGAAGCGGACCGGTTGTTGGCCGGAGAGCCTGCGACGGCGGTGCGAGGAATCGCCGTGGCGTTCACAGCAACGATTGGCGCGATGCAGGAGGCAGCAGACTCGGGCGCGAGCCTGCTCATTGTTCATGAAGGGGCTTTCTATTCCCATGAGAACGATCCGGCAGCTTGGCTTGCTTGCGCCGCGTTCTACGAGGAGAAGAGGCGCCGAATAGCGCGAAGCGGCTTGGCGATCTATCGCTGCCACGACACACTGCACCGCTGCCACCTGGACCTCATTACGGAGGGGCTGATTCGCGAGCTCGGGTGGCAACGCTGTGTTGCCCAGCACCTGCCGGCCGCTTCGCTGATCGAGCTTTCGGAGCCGATGACCGGAGTGCAGGTCGTCAGGCATGTCAAGCAGCGGCTTGGTCTGGACCGGGTTCGCGTGGCCGGGAACCTGAAGGTCGACTGCTTGAGGATCGGTTTGCTTGTCGGCTATCGAGGGGGTGGAAAGCTGGCCATTCCATTGTTTGACCGCTATGGCGCGGACCTCGTCCTGTACGGCGAAGGACCGGAATGGGAGACACCCGAGTATGTGCGGGACCTGGCCGAAATGGGCGGGAGAGGCGCCATTATTGCATTGGGCCATCTGGAGAGCGAGCAACCGGGCATGAAACTGCTGACAGAGCGACTCCAAGCGCTCTTTCCGGGCGTGCCGGTTAGTTTCTGCCCAGTTGCTCCGGCGTTGCGCAGCCTCTAACAGAAAAAGCAATAAAGCAAGCAGGATGTCTCACGGTCACCATGACCGGGGGCATCCTTTTTTGCGTTTGTTGGACGTCCGTCCCTTAATGCGAGTTATAGATGAGGAGGCTTGGCGTAAATCCGGTTGTACCGCTGCTGAAGGCCGTTGGAGATCAGTTGAAAGCCCATAATAAGCAGAACGTAAGCCGCCAGAGGAATGAACAGGATCCATTGCTTCGTGTAAAGGAAGCCTCGCGCCTGTCCGATCAGGCCAGCCCATTCGTTGGTGCGGCTGTGGTATTCGGGAGGATCCATGTACATCGTCGTGCCGCCTACGAACAGATTAAAAATCGCCAGCTGGCCGAACAGCGTCAGTACGAGTACGATTTCCTGCACGATCAAAATCAGAAAGCTCTCCTTCAGAAACGGGAACAAGTGGGAACGAACGATGGTCCAATGGCCGGCGCCGAGAGATTCGCTGGCAAGCACGTAAGGCCGCTCGCGAAGAACGATCGTTTTATCCTTAATTGTCGACAGGACGGAAGGGATGCCGACCGCCGTCAGTACGAACGCCAACAGCAGAGAAAGCTGCGGCGGGGAAAGGGCGGAATTGATCGAAATGCCGATTAGCAGCAGCCATGTGATCAGAAAGATCGGGATGCCGTTGAGCGCTTTCCAGGAGTCTGTCGGTTGTTTCTCGGGTTGGCGTTCGCGGAAGTAGCCGAGCAGCATGCCGATCAGACCGCCGATGAATACGCGCGCGAACCCGATCCCGAAGGAGAGGAACAGCGTGTACTTTGCTCCGTCGAGCAGCTTGGTCAGCAGGTCGTAGCCGTACTTGTCCGTCCCGAATGGGTATCGTTGGCCGGGCGGGGCCGGTGGAGCGATAACCGTTCCTTTGCCTTGATCGTCCACGATATATTCGATTTTCAGTTGGTCTTGCAGGTCATGGGGAGAAAGGTATCCGCCAAGCAGAGCTCCCAGCGTCATCAGGACAATAATCGCAAGTCCGATTGTTAAGCTTTTGTTCATCGGGAGATCACCTTCTCCCATCCCCATAGATAGAGCCTTATCAATCCGTATACAATGGCGTACAGAACAATTGATGTCATTAATCCATTAACGACCAGCGCATATTGATAGCCGCCGAAGCCGATGGCGTCCGAGAACAGAAACATGCCAACCCCGTTCAGATTATACAAGTACTCCAGGATGAACATGTTGCCCATCAAAATGCCGAGCAGCTTGTGCAGATCCGCCTTGAAGAAAGGCAGGACGTTAGGCAGGGCGTGATAAAAAACGATGCGCATTTTGCCCAGTCCGCGCGCTTTTGCAAAGCCGATATAATCTTCGCTTAGCGTAAGCCTCATTTGCACCGCCACGTTGCGGATCATGTAGTTGGCCGGGATGAGAGCGGCGGAGAAAAGCGGAAGCGCGATCGCGGGATCGTCGGTGGACAAGCTGGCAACCTGGAACACGACAAGTCCGGTTTTCGAGGCGATAAAAACAACGGAGAACTGCAGCAGCAAAATCAGGACAAAATCCGGCAAAGCGCCGAATAGCTCGACGATTCTCTTAAGCCATTCGACTCTGGAGAGAGCAAAGTAGACGCCGATGAGCAGGCCGAGCGTCATGCCGATCAAGCTGCCGAAGAAAATATAAAATAACGATACTTGGAAGGAGACTCCGATCCGATCCCAGAAGGAGTATTCGTACTTGCCCGATACGAAGCGGAAGGAGTCGCCCGAACCCAGCCCGGAGAAGTAATCGCTTAGGGCCGCAAAGCTTTGCGACCATTGCAGCCTGAGCGGGCCTCCGTCGCCGTCCATTTGCAGCAGCAAAGGAAGCAGGGAGACGGCAAGTATGAACGCGAGGGCGACGGGAACGACCATCGCGGTTTTGACAACCCTGAGCATGCCGAATTCCGCATCCTTTTTCTCGTTTTGATTCATCTAGTATAGCTTCGGATAAAGGACATGAGAAGCGGATTTTGCAGAACCCGATACATTTGCACGATTTTTTACAATAATCAACGGACTGCTCCCCCATACGCTGTATTTTCGACGCGCAAGTAATAAAATGGAGGCATTGCAAGGCTAATTCGGGGGTGGATGCCGTTGAAAAAGAGAAGCATGACGTTGATCGCCGCGACGGCCTTGGCGCTTCTGTCTGCAGGCTGCGCTTCAAAGCCCGACGGGGGAGGGGAATGGAAGAAGTTCGAGAAGGACGAGCAGGCGGTATTAAAGGTAATGTATTGGGACGAGCAATCGTTCCATGAAGAATACGGGACCCTGTTCCGGAGCCAATATCCGAACGTTGAATTCGAAGTCATCGGACTTCCCGTCGGTTCGGACCCGTCGCTTTCGGTTACGGAGCTGTACAACCGGTATATCGATGCGAACAAGCCGGATATTCTATTCGTCGATAAGCATCGGTGGCTTGTCGAGGAAGGAAGGTTGCTGGAGCTGGACCCGATCATCAAGCAGCAGCAATTCGATTTGGACAGGTACATGCCTGCGGTTCTGTCGAAGCTTCGGGAGGAAGGGGACGGCAAGCTGTACGGTTTGTCCCCGAATTTCAGAAGCTTCGGGATCTACTATAATGCCGAGATGTTCCGGAAATACGGGGTAGAGCCGCCAACCGATTCGATGACCTGGGAGGAAATATTCGATTTGGCCCGGCGGTTTCCGGCTGACGGAGCCGGGGACGAGCGGATATACGGGTTTTCGCTGGACGGGTTTGCTCCGCCGTTAGCGGACGTCTTGTACAGTCTGATGTCCCAAAACAAGAAAATTCTCGATTCGTCGGGCACGGCGGTCGGGCTGGACGGGGATTCCTGGAGGCGGACATTCGAATCGATCGTAAGCGTCGTGCGGTCGGGGGCCTACTATGTGCCTACACCTGAAGAGACGGCGAAGCGCACCCGATTTGAGGAGGACGACCGTTTCCTGATGGGGAAATCGGCCATGACCTATCGGGATCACTTTTACCTGCGACAGGTAGACAACTCCTCCTTAGATTGGGCGGTCGTCTCCGCTCCGGTCGATGCGCGCAATCGCACGCAGAGCAGCGTCTACGAGCTTGGTCCGGCATTCGTGATCAGCAGCCAGTCCGCCAATCCTCGTGCGGCATGGGAGTTCGTCAAGTATGCCAATTCCTCGGAGTTCGCTCAAATTAGAAGCAACGCGAGCAGCGATTTCTTATTCAGCAGAACCGAATACATCCGATCGCCGTCGAAACGGGACATCTCGGCGTTGTATAAACTCGATCCAATCGCGAACGCAACCGATGAGTTCGTGGCCTTCGAGCCGAGAGTGAGGATCGATTTGGTACAGTTGATCGCAAGCGAGCTAGCTGCCGCAGGAGCAGGACAGAAGACGCTGGACGAAGCGATCGCAGCGATGCGCGAAGACGGGGGCGCGCTGTTGGTCGAGGCGAAGGCCAAGATGAAATGACGCAGCCACTCATTTGAATGGTTAAGGAAAGGTGCGGACAGACTAGATAAGACAGTCCGTATAAAGGGGGCAAGCAAAGTGTATGCCTTATTGGGGATCTTGGGAGCAGCAGCTTGCATTTACGGCCTAGTGGGGTCGATCGTCATACTTCGAAATCAACAGCGAAAAGCCGGCGAAATGGATAAAGATGCAAGCTTGACCCAAGTAAAGCATCCGGTCCTCGCCAATCCGATCTTTCTTCTCTACGTCGTAATCCCTGTGCTTACGATCGTCATCGCCATGGTCTGGATTTTTATCACGGAGTCCTAAACGGAGGAATAGACATGAGCAAGCAAAAATATTATGTGTCCGTTCAGGCGAAAACGATATTGCCCAATCAAGGGGATGCAGCGTACGAGCTTGAAATTGAAGCTGAGCCTGAAGACGTACGACAGCTTCTTGAACTGTTCGAGGAGATGGAAAGCTTCGATAATGCAAGCGGTTTTAGGAATCTCATACCCGGAATTCCATACCATCATGACCAAGAAAACGACGGTTACGATTATTATCTTCGCGAAGTCTATAATAAGCTTCAAGAGGTCGGAACCGATGAGACGAAAAAACATATTTCCCAGATGAACCTGGAATAAGAGGCCCCCAGTGGGTATATCTCCGACTTTCCAATACGTTTTGGCCGAGATTGTTGAAAACGTTTGGGCAGTATGCTAAAATACTTCTAATTTAATTTCAGGTATTGGGGATGAATGAGAGAATGTGATTTTTCTTGCTAATAAAACAGCAAAGCGTACATTTCGCCTGTTTTGTTATGCAAGAAAATTACCTTCTCTTAGCTGTTTCGCCCATATTCTTATCCAGTTCCTATAAATAGGGATTGGATTTGCCGTATGAAACGAGCCGCGAGAAGATAATTTTCTTGCGGCTTTATTATTTATACGGAGGGATATATTTTATGTCATTAATTCATGTTAAAAATCTAACGTTTGCCTACGAAGGCAGCTACGATAACATTTTCGACAACGTCAGCTTTCAGATCGATACCGATTGGAAGCTGGGATTCACGGGAAGAAACGGCAGAGGAAAGACGACCTTCCTCAAACTGCTGCTCGGGAAATACGAATTCGAAGGAACGATTCATGCCAACGTCGATTTTGAATACTTTCCGTTCCCCGTACGCAACAGGTCGAGCAATACGCTGGACGTCATAGACGAAATTTTGCCGGATTACGAATATTGGCAGCTGTCGCGCGAGCTTTCGTTGCTTAAGATGACCGATGACGCGTTGTATAGGCCGTTCGATTCCCTTTCCAACGGAGAACAGACGAAGGTGCTGCTCGCCGCGCTGTTTCTTAAGGAAAATAGCTTCCTGCTAATCGACGAGCCGACAAACCATTTGGATCTGAACGGCAGACAAATCGTCAGCGATTACTTGAAAGCCAAGAAAGGCTTTATCCTCGTTTCGCACGACAGAGCTTTTCTCGACAACTGCGTGGACCATATTTTGTCGATCAATAAGACGAACATCGAGATACAGCGCGGGACCTTCTCCGACTGGTGGGATAACAAGCAGCGCCAGGACAATTTCGAGCTGGCCGAGAACGATAAGCTGAAAAAGGACATTAAGCGTCTGTCCGATGCGGCCAAACGGACCGGCAAGTGGTCGGACGAGGTGGAGAAATCAAAAACCGGCATTAAGAACGCCGATTTTTTCGTAGACAGAGGCTATATCGGCCATAAGGCCGCAAAAATGATGAAGCGCTCCAAATCGATGGAACGCAGGCAGCAGGAAGCGATCGACGAAAAGTCAAAGCTGCTTAAAAATATCGAAAGCTCAGAGCATCTAAAGCTTGCTCAGCTTGCTTATCATAAGAGTAGGCTCGTCGAGTTGGACCGCGTATCGATCCGCTACGGCGACAGGCGGGTATGCGAGGACGTCAGCTTTGCGGTCGAGCAGGGGGACAGAATCGCGTTGATCGGAGCGAACGGCTCGGGCAAATCGAGCATTCTCAAGCTGGTTTGCGGAGAGCAAATCGATTATGAAGGCGCGGTCAGAACGGGCAGCCAACTGAAAATCTCTTACGTTTCGCAGGATACTTCGCATTTGCGGGGCAACTTGACGGACTATGCGCGAAGCTTCGGCATAGACGAGAGTCTGTTCAAGTCGATTTTGCGCAAGCTTGATTTTGCCCGAGTCCAGTTCGACAAGGACATTTCCGCTTACAGCGGGGGGCAGAAGAAAAAGGTGCTGATCGCCAGAAGCTTGAGCGAACAGGCGCACCTGCACGTATGGGACGAACCGCTTAACTTCGTGGATGTCATCTCGCGCATGCAGATCGAAGAGCTGCTGCTCGAGCACTCGCCTACGCTGCTGTTCGTGGAGCACGACAGGGAGTTTTGCGACAATATTGCGACTCAGGTGGTGCGTTTATAAGCGACGCCAACGAGTGGACAGAGTCATTTCGCCATCCGTCTGCGGAATAAGGCGACTCCGGTCATCAGCAGAAGCGGACCGACGTAGGCGAGATTGTTGATCAGCGGCCAGGTGAGGTTAACGAGTTCTTCCATCGACGCTTCATTGGTATAGGTCGTAATCGACAGAAGCAGGCAGACGAACGATACGGGAAACACGAGAATGCGTTCGTCCTTCAGTCCCAACAGCTGCGTTACCGTTCGCATCAAAATGTGAAGCAGGATGGAGGCCTTGAAATAAAAACCGACGATAAGCGAGAAGCCGATGACGGATTCAATGCGTTCGATAATTTCCTGAATAAAAATAAGCCGTGATAGCTGGTAAAGCGAATATTTGAGGTCTCCCGACAACGGGCCCAGCACCATAATACTGCACACGATCGAGAGGATTAAGGTTGCGCCGTTGATCGCAAGACCGAGGAACAGATGCTTGGAGACGGAGGGCTTGTCCTTGGTCCATACGCAGGGCAGGATCATCGCGAACGCCACCAGCTCGGAATAGGGAAAGCCGTAGGCGATATATGCGGCGTTAAGGACCGGGCCGATGCCCTCCGGCATGAGGGGAAGAAGATATTCCGGATGATACAGATTGCCGACCAGGACGCATACGAGAATAATGAAGCCGAACATCAGCACGAGCAGTACGGCTACCATTCTGGCGATCGCTTCGATGCCTGCGCGAACGGTCAGGGCGATGGTGGCGAACAGCAAGGAATTTACCGCGTAAGTCGGCGTTTCCTTGAGCATCGTGCTTTTGAAAAATAGACCGATTTCGATCACGATGCCCGCGACATGCCAGAACATGACGCAGGTAAACGGGATGAACAGCAATGCGGTCGCGGCGCGTCCAATTAGCAGTCGGCTGTATTCGATCATCGATTGCTCCGGAAACCGGCGGAACAAATACAGGACGCACGCCAGAAGAAGCATGCCCATGGCGAGGGCGATCAAGAGAGCGATCCAGCCTCCGTTGCCGGCGACGTTCGTCAAAGGCGCGGGAATGATGACGATGGACGAGCCCGTCATAAAAAACAGGAACAGCATCGTCATTTGAACCGAGTTGATCCGTTCCAACTTATCCATAGCCTCTCCGCCTTACCTTGTTCGATTAGGATTGCGCCGGGTTGAGTCGCCGGACGAGCAGTTCGGCAGGTCGCTGGAACCGGTCGAACAGCATGTCCAGGTTGGGCAACGGCGCATCCGTTACGAAAATAACGGCAAGATACAAAACTACCGCACATAGCGCACCGTACAGGAGTCGTTCGCCTCTGCCCGTTCCGCCGAGCTTGGGAAGATCGGCAATGAGCATTCCGGCGGCCAACGCGAGCAGGCAAACGAGCTTTTCGAACACGGTTAATCCTCCTTTTGCCCGAAGGGCGTTCCGACATTCATGCCGGTGCTGATGACTTCCACTTGCACTTTGATCCGAAAGCGGCTCCGGGCGAACAATTCGTCCCAGGAAGGCTCCAGACGCTTCCATAGCTTCGGGCTTTTTCGATAGAGCCGGTTGCCGATTCCGATAACGTCGACTTGGTTCCTCTGAAGCTGGGAGAGGGCGTGCGCCATTCGCTCCTCGACCCGTTCGGCGATTCTGCTTTCGAATTTCCTCGTGTCCGCCGCCGATTTCAGATGCGAGCACCGCAGCTCGCCGATCATCGCCTTAATCCGCACGTCGATGTCGACCGTTACCTCGTCGTCCTCAATGTGCGGAACGATCGTACTGACCAGCGAAATGACCTCGACCGACTCCTTGTCGTTAATTTCGGCCTTGGCGGCGCCTAAACAAGGAAACTCCACTATTCCGCTTTTGTACCGGTCCGTCAGCATCAAGTAGGCTTCCGAATCTTTCTCCTCCAGAACGGTCACCAGTTTGCTATCTTTGACCATGGCAATTTTGGAAATGGTCGCGGTGCGGCCGGAATCGCTCTTATGAATAAACGGAATGTCCGAGGCTCGCGAAGGGCTTTTCAGGTGAATGGCCAACTCGTACAACGGAATGCTCGTTGTTTTGGCAGAATAAAGAGAGCCGTTTGTTTCCATCTTTTTGTACTGCTGGCCTACGGTTTGCTCGATATAGGGAGGGATCTTCAAATAGTCTCCGGCTCGTCCTTCGGCAATAAGCGGCAGTACCGTTCCTCGCGGCTCATGATCCCGAGAGAAATAATCGAGAATTTCCCGGATATTTTGCGACCGCGCGAGCTGTTCTCCGATCAAAATAACGCGCATATGATCCCATTTCGCTTTGCGGCCGAACTTCATGGGAACGTCGCGAATAGCTTCGAACAGCGTCTTTCCGCTCGTGCTGATGTTGATGCCCTTCTGCGCAGCCTTGACTTCCTCTCCCATTCCCATTTTGCTCGACGGATTGTAGAATAGCGTCGTAAGCTGAAGCAGGCCGTCTTCACCGTGATCAATCGCTACAGCCTGGACGTAACCGTATTCGTCCAGCTCGTGATTGTCCCAGCAGCCTGCCGTCAACAAGAGTAACAACAGGGCGGCGGCGATGGAGAAGAGCGGCCTCATGCTCGTTGTTTTCCCTTCGGGCCGCCGCGGCGCAAATGTCGGTTACGCGGCGATCGCAGAAGCACGAGACGCGGGAATACGATCAGCGAATCCCTGAGGCGGCTGATGTCCAGCGGTCCGAACGAGGCCAAGTACGGCTGGCCGAGCGATCGCAGCTGTGACAGATGCAAATAGATGAGAAGAAAGCCGACCATAATGCCGAGTCCGCCAAACGTTGCAGCCAGAAGCATAAGCGGAAACCGCAAAATCCGGATGGCGATCGCCATATTGTATTGCGGAAGCGCGAACGACGCGATTCCCGTAAGGGCTACGACTATGACCATGACCGGCGAAGCGATCTGCGATTGAATAGCTGCCTGGCCGATGACAAGGGCGCCGACGATGCTTACGGCAGAGCCGATCGGACGAGGCAGGCGAATGCCGGCTTCCCGGAGCAGCTCGAAGAAAAATTCCATGATGAGCGCTTCGACAAGCGCAGGGAACGGAATGCCTTCCCGCGTATTCAGAATCGCCAGCAGCAGTACCGTCGGGATAAGCTCCGAATGAAAGGTGGACAAGGCGATATAGGTGCTCGGAAGCATCAACGCTATGATGAACGCGAACATCCTCAGGAAGCGGATGAGCGACGAGAACACCGTGCGATAGTAATAATCTTCGCTGGTCACGAAAAATTCCAGGAAAATGCCCGGACAGATGAGAATGGACGGGCTTCCGTTTACCAGCGCGATAATTTTGCCGTCGAGCAGCGCGGACACGGCGGTATCCGGCCGTTCTGTATAACGTACCTGCGGAAACGGCGAATAGCTGGAATCCTCGATCCATTCCTCCAAATAAGAGGTTTCGAGGATTTCCGCCTGACCCACATCGGCGATTCGGCGCTTGAACTCGGCCAGCGTCTCCTCCTTGACGCTTCCGGACAAGTAGCCGTAAGCAATCTTCCTGTTGCTCTGCTCTCCGGCGGTGACAAATTCGAATTTCAAATTGGGCGACTTCAGCAGAGAACGCAGAACGCCGACATTGCGATCGAGATTTTCGATCGTGCTCACATGCGGGCCTTGCACGCTCGGCTCGGTGATCGCCTCCGACGGTTGGCGTTGTTCAAGATGAAGGGCGTCGTAGGCAAGCGCTTTGTTCCACCCGTCGAAAAAAATAACGACTTTCCCGTCCAACGCGCCGCGTACCGCTTCCCCCACAGTAGCGAGAAGCTCGGCGGACGAAGCGGAAGCGCCGCGATGCTCGTAAAAATGGGCGACCTCCTCCACAGTGACTTCTGTGGCCGGGCCGATGTCGTGAAATACGAGGTTTTGCAGCGTCTCTCTAAGAAAGCTGCGACGGTCGGAGCGGGCAAGCGTCTGAAAATAAACCGAAAAAGCCGATTGCTGCAGCTTCGGTCCATACTGCCATGCCGTCACTTCCAGATCGCCGCAACCGGCAAAAGTTTCTTTCATTCGCCGCAGGCTGTCCGGGAGCAGAGCGGGAATCGGCTCGGCGTGGGAAGTAGAAGACGGAGTCTCGGGTTGGGGCGGTATGCCGGAAGTCGCTTGTCGATAAGTCGGATTTTTCCTCATATGCGCCCGCCTCTACAGGAAAAGGATGACAATAGCGTAATTAAGTTGTCCGATTGGCAGGGGAAATATACAATTTTTGGACTGGTCATAAGGAGAAGCGGCAGAAGGAAGGCGGAGGAGGCGAAGTTTTGCGAACGACAAAAAGAGGCGGACTCATAAGTAGAGTCGCACAAGATCATCCATTCGTACGACTCTTTTTTAGGAGACAGCCTCTATTGCTTGCTGGATCAGCGAACGTAAATGCCTCTGGCGTAAGGTGCGGGCGGCTCTACCTTTCGACTGATAGTCATAATCGCATGAAGCGCCCAGTAAGGATCGTTCAGCATGCCGCGCCCGACGGCGACCAACTCGGCGTCGCCATTGGCCAGAGCCGCCTCGGCCAGGTGAGGTTGGTCGAGATTGCCGACGGCGATGACCGGCACGTTCAGCGTCTCCTTGAAAGCTCGCGCGAACGGAAGCTGGTAGCCCGGATGGTTGGCCGGCTTGCGGCGTCCCGGAGGCGCTTCTCCTCCGCTGGATACGTGAAACATGTCGACGCCGGCGTCTTTGTAGCGCTGCGCGATTCGGAGCGCATGGTCGAGCTCGTAGCCGCCGTCCATATATTCGACCGCGGACATCCGCATAATTAGCGGCATGTTCTGCGGCATTGCGCTGCGGGCGGCTCTGACGACTTCTTCGCCGAAGAGGGCGAGATCGCGTCCGTATTCGTCGGAGCGATTGTTGATGCCAGGAGAATGGAACTGATGAAGCAGATAACCGTGCGCGCCGTGCAGCTCAATGGCGTCGAAGCCGGCCTCGACGGCGCGCCGGACGGAGTCCCGGAACTTGCCGACCATCGCTTGAACCTCCGACGTATCCAACGCCCTCGGTCGCCGGTACACGGTGTTCCCGGCAGCATCCGGAACGGGAATATCCGACGCTCCTACGGGTGCTGGGGCGTCCTCGGCTTTGCGTCCTGCGTGCGCGATCTGGATGGCGATTTTCGCCCCGTATTTATGAACTTCGTCCACGATGCGGGCATAAGCGGGAATTTGCTCGTCCGACCAGAGCCCCAGGTCGCGGTCGGAAATTCTGCCGTCCGGTTCGACGTCGGTCATCTCGACAATGATCAGTCCCGCGCCGCCAACAGCGCGAGAGACATAGTGAACGAAGTGCCAATCGGTCGGCGTGCCGTCCTTCAGCTCGACGGAATACTGGCACATCGGAGGCATGACTATACGGTTTTTCAAGGTAAGTCCCTTCAACGAAAAGGGGGAATCCAGGTGGGTCATCGACGATCTCTCCTCTGCCTATATAAGTTGAATTAATGGAGTGTAAGTCCATTCCCTATCTTCATGCCATTGGGTTATCTCTGCGAAGTCTCATCCTTTGCGTAGGTTTTCGCAGACGGGTCGGCTTTAGCCGCGGCGCGATTCAACGTCCTGCGAATCGCCGCTTCAATCCAGCGCCAGGGAACAAAGCGCGAAGCTGCAACAAGCGTGCGAGCCCCTTGGCCAATCGGATGCCGCAGCGTTTTCGTGCGGCTGGAAACGGCCAGCCGCGCGACCAACGCAGCTACCTCCCGCGGATGAGGAGCGGACTCCGCCGATTTGCGGGCGAAGCCGAGCACGGCGTTAAGCATCCTCTCGTAAGGAGAATCCGGCTTAGCGTGAATCGTGGCGAAGCCTTTGTCCCAGATCGGCGTGCGATAGGCTCCGGGTTCTACAAGGTATACCCGGATGCCGTAAGGCGCAACCTCGTGTCGCAGACTTTCGCTGAAGCCTTCAAGCGCGAATTTGGAGGCGGCGTAGACTCCGTAACCGGGCAAACCGACCCTCCCGCTGACGCTGCCGATGTGGATGACGGTTCCTTCGCCTTGTCGGCGCATCGCGGGCAGCACGGCCTGCGTTACCGCAACGACGCCGATCAAGTTCGTTTCCAGCTGCGCTCGCCACGCTTCCAGCGGAACCTCTTCGACAAAGCCGCCAACGGCATAACCGGCGTTATTGACGAGCACGTCGATCCGTCCGTAGCGCTCGAGCGTCTGCGCAACGACCGCTTCTATTGAAGCGGCGTCTGTGACGTCGAGCCGGGCAACTTCCAATTTGTCGGCGACGCCAAGCCGTTCGGCTTCCTGAAGCAGCGGATCGCGACGCTGCGGATCGCGCATTGTCGCAACGACGCGACAGCCTTTATTCGCCAAAGAGAGGGAAATCAACAGACCGAAGCCGCTTGAGGCTCCGGTTACGAGCGCGATTCGCTCAACGGTCGACATGGACCAACCTCCTTTCCGGTTGCGGATGCCGTGCGGATGTCTATCAGTTTACCACTTTTTTGGTTTCGGGGCTCGCAGCGGCGGAACGAAATGCTGAAGCCAGAAGGCCGAACTGCTATAACTTGTATTTGCGCAGCAGAGGCACGCCGATTTTAGTAAGTAAATCTGCAAGCGCCGTCCAAGGCACACGCCGCCTCAGCGGCAGATGGCCGACTTGGACCGCCGTATATTCGATCTCCGCCTCGGCTCCCCGATTGCGCTTGAACTGGGCCGCTCCGGAGCTCTCGTGCAGCAGAACCCGTCGTTCGCAGGCGATTTCGATCAATCGCGCGGATAGCATCCGGTATAAGCCAAGCTGCTGCGGCAGCGATGTATCGTAACCGAATAACGGCGTTGTCATCGCGTCTCCTCTGATGTAGAAGCCGAGCACCGCGTCGAGCCGGCCGTCGCGACGGAAGCCGTGAAGCTCCAGTATTCCGTTATGCAGCGCTTCTTTCAGATAACGTTCCGTGAACTGGGGATTATGTCGTGAATACTTCTCGAGATACAAGAGACGGTACAGTTCCGCGATGCGAGGGATATCGGAGTCCGCCATATCGTCGGGGCCGACTCTTGCGTATCCCCCCTTGGCGGCCAAAGCGCCGTCCCGCTTCAACAGCCAGCGAGATTTGGCGCTGCCGAAACCGGTCTCGCCGGTTCGCAGCAAATAAATCTGTCTGCTTGGAACAAGAATGCAGCCACGGGACTGCAAGCTGTCGATCGTACGCTTGTTGAGAGAGGGACAGAGCGAGCGAAAGGCGATCGCATGTCCGGGAAAAAGCGCAAGCAGCTTATCCAGTACGGCTGCCCACTGCGATTCGGCAAGCTCGGGGGACAGGTTGGTGGACAGCAGCCAGTTATTAACATGTACGATCCGGTTGAAGTCGGCGCGTTTTAGCAGGCAGCCGACGCCAGACAGAAGAGCGTCCAAGCAACCGATCAACGCTCGATTGCCCAGCAATCCAAGCTCCTGCTTCG
Source organism: Cohnella sp. LGH (assembly GCF_017671885.1). Taxonomy (NCBI): domain Bacteria; kingdom Bacillati; phylum Bacillota; class Bacilli; order Caryophanales; family Paenibacillaceae; genus Cohnella; species Cohnella sp. LGH. The sequence goes on along the minus strand of NZ_CP072117.1, from coordinate 3,407,240 downwards.
CATAGCTGACATAGTGAGTGTAAGGGGAGCATACGTAACTGTTGTCGTATTCCTTCTCGTTCACGGTTATGGGCAGCGGTATGCCGTCCACATCCAGCACAAGCAGCCGGGTGCGGACGTTGCGTACGAAGCGCTCGGAGCCTTCCGCGAGCAGCGGCAGCAAATATTGCTTAGCGTAACGGCCGTAATCGCTGTCGGGCCACAAGTATTGATCTATATTGGCTGTATCGTACAGCTCGATGCGAGAGGTCATCGCTTGTATCTCCTTTCGACGCGCCGAAGCTTAGCGACGCCGGCTTCATGCGTGTAGGGGGAGAAGGCGAGAATTGGCGTTCGACAGCGCAGACGGCCGCATAACGCGGCAATGGCCGTGCGAACCCGCTCCTCCGTCATGCTGCGCTGATCGTCCGGCAGCTCCAGCTCGATCGTCCATTGATCTAGTCCGGTCTGAATCGCCCGGTACTGCGCGATAGCGGGCGAAGCTCCGATGATCGCTCGCGTTACGAAGTCCGGATAGATGGTGACAAACTCTTCCCCTGAACTAGAGTCGCCGCGGTTCGTTGCGATAAAGATATCGTCGCAGCGGCCTTCAATCCGTTCGATAGCCGTAAACGGGGAACCGCAGGGACAGGGACGGTCGCTCTCCGTCAACAGATCGTTAAGCCGGTAACGGACAATCGGCTGCGTCTTGCGCGAGAAGTCGGTGACGATCGGCACGAACGTGCGGTCTTTTCCGGGCACGTATTCCTTTTCGATGTAGACGAGGTCCTCGTTCAGGTGAAGAGTCCCGTGCGGACAGGTGCAGCCGAGAAAGCCTTCTGTGCATTGATAGATTTGATGGACGATCTGGCCGAACGTCTGGCCGATATACTCGCGATCGAGCGGGTCCAGCACCTCCGCAACGGAAATCACTCGTCGCGGCTTCACGGTAAGCTTGCCGGAACGAACGGCTTCGGCAAGACGGCGAAGCAGGGAAGGAGGTCCCGCGATAACATCGGGCTGTTGGCGTTCTATACGCTCAATCTGGTCGGATAACGGTTCGAGCAGATCGTAAAATTGAAATGACAGCCGCCTGCTGCGCACCGACTCGTACAAATTGCTGTTCGCCCTCAGGAAAAAGGCGATCGAGCAGCGAGACAGCAGCGATCCGGGCAGCAGCTTGCCAAGTACGGCGCCGGCCCAGCCGGCCTGCTCCTGCGCGTCGACAAGGAACAGCCCGCGATTGCCTGACGTGCCGGATGACAATCCGACCGTCACCCGGCCGATAGCGGGCTGAAAGTCTCGCGAAGATTCGGCCGCCTCGGCCACGGCAAACGCTTGGGATTTCGTGATGCCCGCCGTATTGAGCGTATCGAAATGCGCCATCATCACCGTTTTGTCGATGGACGGGAAGGAGCGCCACTGATCGGAGGGGATAGAGCCCCACCAATCGCGATAGAAAGCGGAGCGTTCGCGGACATGCGAGATATGCCGGACGACGAGCCGCTCCAGCTTGCGTTCGAAGGTTCGGCGATCCTGCTTGCCGCCGCGTCTTTTGCCGCTTCGATAATACTTGATAAACGCCAGCGCATTCCGAATCATAAGCGTCTTACCTCCTGGCTGTCGATATCGAAAAACTCCCGGCAATGACTTGGCGCGATAACCAGCTCCGGATCGGCCGCCTGCCAGCTGCGCAGCCGTCGGAACGAATCGCGGTAAGCCGCGCGGTCATGCATAACCAGACCCGCGGCAGGGTGGGGCGGGCGGTTGTCGCGGAGCGCCCGGCTCGACCAGGCGGCGTCGGCGCAGAGCAGTACGCGCGCGTCGGATGTAGATAGCAGCAGGCCGATCTGGCCCGCCGCATGTCCCGGCATGACAATCGCGATCAGGCTGCCGTCGCCGAACAGGTCGTAGCCGGAGTCAAATGGAACGTTATCCGGCAGAGAGACGCGTTCGGCCAACGATTCGATCGGCTGCGCGGTTTCCGCGAAGCGATCCGGAAGAAGGCCGGAGACGAAGCCGGCTCGGGTCGCCCGGATCGGCCCGAGATTGCGGACGGCGTCGTATGCCGCCTGCGGGTATAGAAAGCGGGAGAACGGAAAGTCCCGCGCGCCGCCGATATGGTCCGCATGGAAATGCGAAAGAATAACGAAGCGAACGTCCTCGGCGGCAATGCCGAGACGAGCGAGCTGCCGGACGGCGACGTTTTCTTCGCGCAAAATTACCGGTGTGAGACGACGATACATGGAATAAGGAAAAGAAGCGGTTAGCTCCCGGAACCGGTGTGAGTAGCCTGTATCAAACAGGATCCAGCCCTGCGAGGGGTGACGGATGCAGGCGAATCCGGCCGGATAAGCGGCCGGGCGCAGCGAACCGCCTCGCAGCGTCACAAATTCGGGATGGACGCAATAACCGGCGGACATCAGCATCAGCTCGACTAAAACTTGCTGCGGTTGGTTCATGTCGGGTTGCTCCTCCACCAGTCCGCAAAGCGGCGCAAGCCTTCGTCGACGGAAATTCGCGGCTCGTATCGCAGCGCGTCGCGCGCCTTGGTCAGATCAAGCGTCTGACTGTAGGCAAGCAGCCCGACCGTATAGCGGGTAAACGGCGGTTCCGCCCCCAGCGCAGGGAAAGCTCTATACAGCCACTCCAGCATTTGTCCTGCTGCAAGGGCGGCGGGACGGGAGACGCGCCGCGTGCGAAGCGGCAGCTCCAACAGGTCGAACAAGCGGCGCAGCACCTCGATCAGCTTGACCGGCTCGCCGTTCGACAGATTGTAGATCGCGCCGGCTGCGCTCTCCGGTGCGGAGCAAGCCAGCACTAGCCCGTCAACGGCGTTATCGATATAGGTCAGATCGAGCAGAGCCTCTCCGCCGCCGATTAGAGGAATACCGCGCGATTCCTGCACCCTCAGCAGCCGCGGAAACAGCGACGTGTCTCCCGGACCGAACACCGCCCTCGGACGCACGACGATTGAAGACAATCCGTCACGGCTCGCATTCGCCACGACTCTTTCCGCGATTAGCTTGGTGGCGGCGTAAGAGTTGACCGGCTTGCGAGGCAGTTCCTCTTCCTCGGAGACTAGCAGCCGATCATTAAAATTGAAGTAAACGCTTGGCGTCGAGACGTGAACGAGCCTGCGCACGCCATGACGAAGGCAACCGGCGACGATATTCTCCGTTCCGGAGACGTTAGTCTCGTAGAAAGTCGGGTAGCGGCCCCAAGGAGAAGACAGCGCTGCACAGTGAATGACGTAGTCGCGTCCCGCGCAAGCGTCTTCGATTTCCCGGCGATTGCGCAGGTCCGCCTGAACGAAGGGGATGCCCAGCCCGGTCAATTGACGGCCGACGCTCTCATCGCGCCCCAGCCCCGTCACTTCCCAGCCGAGGCGATGAAGACGAACGACCGTCGCCCGGCCTAGAAATCCGGTCGCTCCCGTTACTAACACTCGTTTCATGAATCACCATTCCATTCAATATCGAAGGTAGACGCTTGCTGCAGCGTCAGGTTCCGCCGTTTGGCCGTCTTCCTTGTCCAAGCGAGCAGGCGGAACTGCTCCGCGAAAGGCTTCGGATCGTCTCGCCGGAACACGACATCTCGCCCGCTTTGCCATGCGCGCAGCCATTCGCCGGGCATCCTCTCGCGGACGGCTTGAACGAGACCGTAGCTCAGCATAGCGGCGGACAGCATGGCGCCGCGACCGGCCTTGCTCGCAGGAGAAGCGATCCGATCGGCCGCAAGAAGAGCGGAGGGGGCGAGCAGCGCTTTCGTCAGCCCGCAATCCGAACTGAACAGATGCACGCCGCTGGTCGCGCGAGGATTGCATTCCATCGGCATAACGGCGCCTTCCGGTGATACCATGAAATCGAAGGCGATCTGTCCGGTAAAGCCGATGCCGGCCACAAAGCGCCGAACCCAATCGAGCAGCATCGGCTGCTCGGCCGGTTCGTAGTGAATGCTGGCTCCGCGGCCGGCGCGAAACCGGCTGCGGTATGCAGTATGCGCTGCGATGCGGCCAGACTGCGCCACACTGTAGGTGCACCACTCCTCGCCGCGAAGCAGCTCTTGAGCGACCCACGGCCGTTGGGAAGACACGCCGGTTGTTTCGAGCTCCTCTACCATTTCTTTGCTGCGCTTGGCAGTAGACAAAGGAGCTCGGCGAAGATCCAGCAGCAGCGTGCGCGAAGCAAAGCGCGAGTACGCCGGCTTGAGCACGAGACCTTCGCGGAACCGCGATTGTTGCAGCAGCGGCAGCCAGCCGTCGGGGGTATCGACCGGAACCGTAGCCGGGACGGGCAGGCCGATTTCCGCGACGGTTGCAATGAACTTGCCTTTATGATGAAGGCGGTCCATTTCAGCAAGCGGAGCGGCCAGCACGCGGCACAAGCCTGCGAAGCGGCCGAGCTCCTTAGAGATATGGAAGATTTCTTCGCAGGTCGGAATCAGTAGATCGATGCGGTGTTCCCTGACAATCTCGCACAACGCGGCGGCGAACCTCCCCGAGCCTTCGGACGGAGGCGGAACAAGAAAGCTCCGCTCGACGGCGCGGGAAACTCGGCACAAATGATAGGGAGCCGATTCGGCCGTATAAACCCGATGTCCGGCTGCGTGAAAAAGGCGGGCCAGCTCCAGCGCTGCGGGCGAACGGCCTCCCGTAAGAAGAATGCGCTGCGGCCTCTGCGAATCCGATGCTGTCTCAGCGACCGCCTCAGTAGTCAAGGATCAACCCTCCAAGCGTCAGTCCCGCCGCCGTGCCGATAAGCAGCACGCGGTCTCCCCGTGCGATCCGTCCGGTGCGGATCGCTTCATGCAGTCCCATCGGAAGCGAGGCGGCGATCGTATTGCCGTGATTCGGCGTAATATAGACAAGCTGGCGCTCGGCGATGCCCAGCTTTTTGCGCATAAGGCGAACGGCCATCGCGCTGCCCTGATGGGGGATGACCGCTGAAAAATCGGTCATGCTCGTATGAGAAGCTCGTAGCAGCTCCTCAGTGAAGTCGGGTAGAAGGCGAGAGGCCATTCTATAGATGGCCGGGCCATCCATCTGGAACAAATAGTCGTCGGCACCCGCAGGGCGATACCCTTTCGGATGGCGTTTGGTGCCGCCGGCGCGAATTTCGGAGAAAGCGGCTCCGGCGCTGTAAGTGCGCATAGAAGCTCCGACGATAGCGGACGGTTCGCCATCCTCCGCCGGACCGATGACCACTGCAGCGGCTCCGTCTCCGAATAGCGCCGCGCTTTCCTTATGCCGCCAATCGAGGCCGACCGAAGCGATCTCGGACGTCACGATCAGTACGTAGCGATATCTCCCGGCGGCGATCATGCAGGACATGGCGTCGAGGGCGGCCAGAAAGCTGAGGCAGGTCGAATCGATATCGAAGGCGGGGACTCCGGATTGCTCCATTCCCAGCGCTTGCTGAATAAAGACGGCGGAGCAGGGAAGGGCTTGCTCCTTCGTGCCGCTGGCGCCGACTAGACAATCCATGTCGGAAAATTTCAAATTTGCCGCCTCAAGGGCGGCCAGCGCGGCTTTCGCTCCCATTGCGGAAGCCGTATCGTCTTCCCCGGCGTAGTGCCGGGCGACGATATCCGTGACCCTGCGGGTCCAGCCCCGCGACACTCCGAGGCGATCGTCCATTTCCAAATCGGTGATGGGCCGGCCGGGCAAATATTTTCCCGTTCCGTATATTTTGACTTTGCGTATGTTCATTAGAGATTCTCCTTTCCGCGCATCGTTCCCGCACGTTCATTGTGCCGGATCGTCGTCGGAGCGAATAGTACCTATTTTGCTTAGTACCCCATGATTCGACTGCAACTGTACATGTTCGACAAAGGAGGCGTCCGTTCCTGTCGCACGACAAAACAGCCCGGACCGCGAACGGCCGGGCTGAGCGAAAGGCAACTATTGCTCCCACTTAAGAATGTTCTTGCCGAACAAGTACAGAACGCCGACTCCGCCGAAAAGCAGAATCAACAGAAAGTAGAAGTAGAACATACTCAGCACCTCCAAAGTTGATATCCCTAATGTAGAGTTAAGCGGCTGAGGTGTAACCATCCAATTGTCCGGAATGTACGTCCAGCCAAATTGAACTGTTTTCATACGGTTGCGCAGGCGTAAATTGTGACGGCGCTGACATAAATTTATGACAAAATAGTGGTGTATCTTCGAAATTCGAGAATGATCGTGCAAGTTGTGATAGCATAAGGGAGAGAATAATCTGGAAGGAGCGGATAAGCCGTGCAGCGAGTGCAAAACAATCGTCTGAGTCTTGAAATGCCCACGAAATCGTTTATTCATGTCTTATTCGATACAATAAAAATCGGCATCATCAAATCCAATTTGATTGCGATGTTTGCGGGGCTGTGTATGGCTCTGTACGTCGAGGGAGTTCCGTTCTTCGATAAAATCGGCACGATTATACTGGCCGCGGTCGGCTCTTTCCTTGTGATCGGATCTGCGGGCGCGTTTAATAATTTATACGACAGAGACATCGATTCCATCATGGAGAGAACGAAAGGCAGACCTACCGTAACTGGCAGGGTGGGGACGGCTAACGGCTTGTTCATCGCCATCTGGACCGCCGTGTTAGGTTTGATCGCCCTATACTTCGCGTCGCCGCTGGCAGCGGTATTCGGGTTTCTCGGTCTGTTCTTGTATGTCGTGCCTTATACGATATGGACCAAGCGGACAACGATCTACAATACGGAGGTCGGCAGCTTGTCCGGGGCCATGCCGCCGCTTATCGGCTGGGCGGCGATCTCGTCCGATCTGACTCACTCTGGAGCGCTGGCGATCTTCATGATGATGCTGGTCTGGCAAATGCCTCATTTCTATGCGATCGCGATCCGCAGAATGGAAGAGTACCGCGCCGCGGGCATCCCCATGCTGCCGGTAGTCAAGGGTATTCGCAGAACCTACGTTCAAATGAACGTTTACCTGGTGGCGCTGTTGCTGTCCAGCGCGTTGTTCTGGCCGTTCAGTCCGGTCATCGCGATTTCAAACGCCGTCTTAAGCGTCTGGTGGTTGGCGATGAGCGTGTCCGGATATCGTCGTAAACCGGAGAAGAAGTGGGCGAATGCGATGTTCGTGTTCTCTCTTTTCCATATTACGATTCTGATGCTGGGCATTATCGGCTTCTCCTTGATCAGACCGTTATTTTAAGAGACCCAAACGTATAATCGCAATTATGCGTGGAACACTAAATGATGTATGTTCACAAAATGGACAAATTCTCTTCATCTATTCTTCATGAGAAACTAGTCGAATGGTGATACTATTTGTAATAAGCAGTAGATAAGAATAATTATAGACTGCTAACGATTCTCAATTAAAGTTTTTACAAAAAATACACCATACTGGAGGAATTTCAATGTCTCTGATTGGAACAGAAGTCAAACCATTTAAAGCAGCAGCGTACCAAAACGGCAAGTTTATCGATGTAAGCGAACAAAACTTCAAAGGAAAATGGAGCGTTGTTTGCTTCTATCCAGCAGACTTCACGTTCGTCTGCCCGACTGAACTAGGCGACCTGCAAGATCAATACGAAGCGCTGAAAGCTCTTGGCGTAGAAGTGTACTCCGTCTCGACGGACACGCACTTTACACATAAAGCTTGGCACGACAGCTCCGAGACGATCGGCAAAATCACATACATCATGATCGGCGACCCGTCCCACACGATCTCCCGCAACTTCGACGTTCTGATCGAAGCGGACGGCCTGGCTGACCGCGGCACGTTCATCATCGATCCGGACGGCGTTATTCAGACGGTCGAGATCAACGCAGGCGGCATCGGTCGCGATGCAAGCACGCTGGTCAACAAAATCAAAGCGGCGCAATACGTACGCAACAATCCGGGCGAGGTTTGCCCTGCAAAATGGCAAGAAGGATCGCAAACTTTGAAACCAAGCCTTGATCTCGTAGGCAAAATCTAAAGGGGGCCATTTCGGTGTTGGATGCGGATATCAAACAACAACTCAGCCAATACCTTCAGCTCCTGGAAGGCGATGTGCTCATCAAGGTGAGCGCATCGTCCGACGATGCCGTATCCAACGACATGCAGGCTTTCCTCGACGAGGTGGCCGGCATGTCCTCCCGAATTACGCTTGAGCAGGCACAGTTGGCAAGAACGCCGAGCTTCAGCGTGAACCGCGCCGGAGGAGAGGATACGGGCATCGTGTTCGCGGGCATTCCGCTCGGGCACGAGTTCACCTCGCTCGTACTGGCGTTGCTGCAGGTGAGCGGACGAGCTCCGAAGGTAGAGCAGAGCGTTATCGACCAGATCAAAAGCATACAAGGCAATTATGCGTTCGAATCTTACGTCAGCCTGAGCTGTCATAATTGTCCGGACGTCGTGCAAGCGCTGAATGTCATGAGCGTGCTGAACCCGGGCATTTCCCATACGATGATCGACGGAGCCGCCTTTAAGGACGAAGTCGAGAGCAAGGACGTTATGGCCGTTCCGTCGGTCTTCCTGAACGGGGAGTTTTTCGGCAGCGGACGGATGTCCTTGGAAGAAATCATCGCCAAAATCTCCGATGCGCCGGATGCTTCGGCATTCGCCGACAAGGAGCCGTTCGACGTGCTCGTCATCGGGGGCGGTCCTGCAGGCGCCAGCTCTGCAATCTATGCGGCGCGTAAAGGCATTCGCACGGGAATCGTCGCCGAGCGCTTTGGCGGACAAGTGATGGATACCGTCGGGATTGAAAACTTCATCAGCGTGAAGTATACCGAAGGCGCCAAGCTTGCCGCTAGCCTGGAAGAGCATGTCAAGGAATACAACGTCGACGTCATGAAGCTTCAGCGGGCCAAACGGCTGGAGAAGAAGGACTTCATCGAGGTAGAGCTTGAGAACGGAGCCGTGCTGAAGAGCAAGACGGTCATTCTGTCCACCGGCGCGCGCTGGCGCAATGTCGGCGTTCCCGGGGAAGCCGAATTCAAAAATAAAGGCGTTGCCTACTGTCCGCATTGCGACGGCCCGCTATTCGCAGGCAAGCATGTCGCGGTCATCGGCGGAGGCAATTCCGGCATTGAAGCGGCGATTGACCTTGCCGGCATCGTCAGCCATGTCACGGTATTGGAGTTCATGCCGGAGCTGAAGGCGGATTCCGTGCTGCAGGATCGCCTGTACAGCCTGCCTAACGTTACGGTCCACAAAAACGTGCAGACAAAGGAAATTACCGGTACGGACAAAGTAAACGGAATTTCTTTCATCGACCGGGCAACGGGAGAAGAAGCGCACGTCGAACTGCAAGGCGTATTCGTGCAGATCGGTCTCGTTCCGAATACCGATTGGCTTGGAGATGCCCTTGAACGCACTCGCATGGGCGAAATCGTAATTGACCGTCATGGCGCGACGAGCTTGCCGGGCGTATTCGCGGCAGGCGATTGCACGAACAGTCCGTACAAGCAAATCATCATCTCGATGGGTTCGGGCGCTACTGCGGCGCTTGGCGCATTCGATTACTTGATTCGCAATTAAATGCCTCGATCAACGTAAAAGCCGTAAGAAACGATTGTAATGGGAATGGAACTTTCATTCTCATCTACCGTTTCTTGCGGCTTTTTGTTATCAGCTTGTCGGCATAATCCTACGAATGCTCGGCATACAATCGGTAGAAAGGATATCGACAGGAGGGTGAACGCGTGAGGAAAGCTTTCTTTAATTCGTCCGTTAAGGGGGCGATTGCGGGAGCCATAATGACCGGCGGTTGGCTCTTGGCCGACTTGCTGCTGCCGGAGCCTTGGGGAGATGTCGTCTTGTTCGCGGCAATGGCGGTAGTTAATGTCGGGATCGGCTGGAAGCTCGGGAAGCTGTACGACCAGCAAGAGGCTAAGGAAGCGAACGCCGAAGCTGCAGAAACACTCGATCCCAAAAGCGCAGCCAATTAGAAACTTTCCATAGAAAAGCAAGCTGCGGCTCCAAATAAACCTGGGCCCAGCAATTCGAGCAACGTCAAAGGTCCCTTTGGCGTTGTTTTTTTGCGTAGCAACATAGCACACGGCAAAAGTTTCTTCATGGAATGGACTAAGCTGACTGAATTGTCATCGGTTTGGAAATACCATACTCAGCGGAGATTACATGAAACCGAGCAATTCATGAATTGAATTGCGAATCAGCGTACTTCAACTGGAGGTATCGACGTGAAGAAAACAAATATCAAAATCGGACAAGCACTCGTCTTATTGTTAGTGCTGAGCGCTTGTACGGGGAATAACAATCAGGCTTCACCTACGCCATCGCCTACGCAATCGCCTTCACCGACTCAAACTGCAACCACTCCGCCGTCCGCAACGGGAGTGACCGGCACCTCTTTTGACAATTGGGGTTCCTTCGGCTATACACTGACCAATAACCGTCACGTTCCTTACAAGGAGATCACCGCGGATAATGTCAAAGATTTGGGCGTCATTTGGTCTGCAGACTTAAAGTCGCTGGACCCGGATGTCAAAAACGGAAATCAATCGTATCCTGTCGTCGTCGACGGCGTCGTCTACATTACGACGGCGGGCAATCAGGTGTTCGCCTTCGATTCCGTTACAGGCAATACGATCTGGCACTGGAAGCCAACGGCGGAGCAAGCGGCCGGCTTCTCCAAAGCAGGGATCATCGCGAACCGCGGCGTAGCGGTAGGCGGCGGCAAGGTGTTCATGCTGGCGATCGACAATTCCCTAATTGCCCTGGATCAGAAAACGGGAGAGCTTGTCAAAATGATCAAGCTGTCCGACTATATCGACGGCGTTACGATGGAAAACGGATACTACGAGACGAATGCTCCCCAGTATTACAAAGGCAACGTCTATATTGGAAGCAGCGGCGGAGACAACGGAGTCCGCGGCTTCGTAGCGGCGTTTAAGGCGGACGATTTGACGCCGGCATGGGATTCCCCGTTTTGGACCGTACCGCCTAAAGGCCAAGATTGGCTGGCGAACAGCAAGTTCCAAGGGGGCGGAGCGGTGTGGTCGCCGGTTGCGATCGACGAAGAAACCGATATCATGTACTTCGCGACAGGCAATCCGGCTCCGGATTTCTATGGCGACAAACGTCCGGGAGCCAATCCGCACACCGACTCGGTCGTGGCCGTCCACGCGATGACCGGCCAGCTCGTCTGGGCCAAACAGGAAGTCAGCCACGATTTGTGGGACTACGATGCCGCAGCCTCGCCAATGATCATCCAGGCGACGGCGAAGGGGAAGAAAAGGAAGCTTGTCGTTCAGGGCGGAAAATCCGGACTGTGGTTCGCCTGGGATGCCGCTACGGGGGATGAAGTATGGCATGGCATACCGTTTGCCAAAATCGATCATCCGAAGCCTACGGTCGAAGGCGTAGTTGGCTATCCCGGAGTGCTTGGCGGGGAAAATTATGCCCCCGAAGCGTACGATCCGGCGACAAATTATGTTTTGATTCCCGGCATTGAACAGCCTTCTCTCTTCAAGGCGGCGAAGACGGAAGAGGAAGCGGGCACTCCGGATTTTCCCGGAGCCGCAGCTTTCGGAACGGTGATCGAGGAGGTGCCGGATGTTAAGGGATACGGCACGATTACCGCAATTGATGTGGACACGGGCAAGCAGGCCTACCAGATCAAAACGACCGATCCGCAGCGCGGAGGCCTGACGAGCACGGAATCGGGCTTGGCTTTCTTCGGCGAACTGGATGGCAAGGTGAATGCGCTGGATATCAAGTCGGGCAAAGTGATCTGGACGTTCCAGACGTCAGGAGATAACGTTCAGTCCGCGCCTTCGATTTTCAAAGTCGACGGCAAATCCTACGTCGTCTTTACCACTGGCGGGGCAAAACCCAAAGTGCACGTATTTGGATTGGGCGGAGATAAGACGCAAGGATCGTCAGGCGAAGCCGAAACCGGCGGCGCGCATTCGGCAAAATAACGGAGAGAATCCGAGATGAAAAAGAAGAGCGTTGCCGGTCGATTCTTCTTCACGGCCGCCGCTTTGGCGCTGCTATGGACCGGTTATTGCGATGAAGCCAAAGCGCAGGCCGAAAGCCCTGAGAGCCAGTTCTCTCTTGAGGAGACGGTGTTTGCCGTTAAGACGTGGCAGACGGACGGCTCACACTTGACCGCCGTCAAAGGGAGACTGACTTATGAGGGACAGCCGGTCGCAAATGCGATCGTGCAGGCTGCTTTGAACGGAAGGCAGATTCGGACTGCGAAGGACGGCTCTTTCAAGCTGCTTGTCGACCGCAGTCTGCTAACCCGCACAGGGGTTCGCGTCGTTTCGGTCCAACAAGCGAGCATTTCCGGACAAGAGATCGGGGAAATTGAAACGGCTCGATTACTGTCGGCATCCGTCGCCATTAGCGTGTATCATCCGATCCAAATCCTCCGAACGGAGATTTCCGATACGGATTCAGGCATGATCAAAGTACATGCGCGGATCGGGAGCGAGGACGGGGATGCCATATCCTTTTTTCAGATAGATAAATACAGGATCGCCGGCAGGGTGGAGGATGCCGACGGCAATCCGGTGAAGAACGCAATTGTGTGGATCGACCGGGATCGGGGCGAAGGCTTCGCCAAATCGACTCCGACGGATCGGGACGGGAGATACGAGATGTTTTACTGGCCGGAAGAGGAGGACACGAACCTTACGGTGATCGTCGGCTCGCGCCGATACGCGCTGCCAGACGGGAAGGTGTTTATTCTTCCGCGCAATACAAGCGTCGATATCCGGATTCGGCTTCCGAGAGAAGGCACAACCATCGACGACAGGTCTCCTAACCTGGTCTGTACGACATCGAAGGGAGCCAAGTATACGGGATTGCTGGCGGGACTGGATGTCCCGCCAGAAGTGCCTTACAGCGTAACTGTTCCCGACCGGAGCGGCCAGTTCGTTCTAACGGTTCCGAGGGAAGCGTGGAAGCGGCGGCCTGTATTTTTCGAAACTCGACTGACGAAGTTCGTCGAGCGGGAGAAGGGGCTTAAGGCCGGCGATCCGCTCCCCGTTGGGTTCGTGCTGCCGAGCGATCAAGATCCGAGAGTGATTCCGTCTTCTGCATCCTGAACCGTCGCTGGGATCTCGTCTGGCAGATGCTCCATGTAAAACCGATGCCAGTTGCCGAATACGAACGACTTGACATCTTCCTCCCGGTAATGGCTCAGCAGCAGGTTGACCAATCGGTCGTATTTTCCGGCGTGCTCCAGCCCGACGAGCCATTGCCGGATTCCATCGAAGTCGGAGCCGAAGCCGATATGCCGCTTGCCTCCGAGTGCGCAGATGTGCTCGATGTGCAGTAAAATTTTATCCATCGCGACCGGCTCCTCCTCGCTGACGAAAGGAGGAACGAACGTGATCCCAATGACGCCGTCCGACGCAATAAGGGCCCGGATCTGGGCATCCGTCAAGTTTCTCATACGGGGACTGATCGCGCTTGCATTGGAGTGGGAAGCGATAACGGGCTTTCGGGACGCCTCAATAAGCTCCCAGAAGCCCTTCTCCGCGAGGTGGGAGACGTCCATGATTAAGCCTAGCCGATTGCATTCGCGGATCAGTTCCAACCCGGCTGCCGTAAATCCGCCTTTTCTCGGCTCCAGAACACCGTCCGCGGCCCAATTGGCGCGGTTCCAGGTAATGCCGACGCTTGTTAATCCAAGGCGGTGAAGAATGCGAAGCAAAGCCAAGCTGCCGTGGAGGGAATCGACGCCCTCCAGCGACAGCAGAGCTCCAATCCGATTTTCGGCGGAAGAGAGCCGTAAATCGGTTTTCGTACGAATAAAACGCATTTGCGGCTCGCGTAATATACGTTCATGGAACAGATCGATGCTTTCCAGGACATATCTGAAATCGCCAGAGTATCGTTCGGGCAAGTACACGGCAAAGTTTTGCACGGCTACGCCCGATGCAAGCATTCTCTCGAGCGTAACGTCCAAACCGCTTCCATGGACGAAGTCAAGCTCCGGGTTCTCCAGAAGCTTGCTGAGCACGTCGCAGTGGGCGTCGAAGATTTTCATTAAGCCGATCACCTGCCACGGTAGGAATAGAGGGGCCAACCGGCATTTTCATTCGCGATCGTGCCGATCCGATCCGCGATGATACCGCGGTGAGGAGATCGCACGCACACCGGATCGGCCGAACGCGCGTCGCCGGTCAATAGGAAGGCTTGACAACGGCATCCGCCGTAGTCCAATTCTCGCCGTTCGCAATTTCTGCAGGGCTCCGCCATCCATTCATAGCCTCGATAAGCATTAAAGGAAGGAGAGTCGCGCCAGATCCACGCAAGCTCGCGCTCCTTCACATTTTCGAAAGATAATGTCCGTATTTCTGATGATACCGTGCAGGGCAGAACCCGCCCGTCCGGCGCTACTGTCAGAGATATTTGGCCCCATCCGCCCATGCACGGCTTGGGAAAATCCTCGTAATAATCCGGTAAAATCCATAAAAGTTCGATTTGATGGGCGAAGCGTCGCTGCGCCCGCATATAGGCGGCTTCGGCTTCATGAAGCTGATCTTGTCGCGGCAGCAACTGATCGATGTTGCGCAAGGCCCAGCCGTAATATTGGGCATTGGCCAGTTCCAACCGCTCGGCGCCCCATGAAACGCAGAGTTCGATAATTTCTTCGATCTGATGAAGGTTGGTCCGGTGAAGCACGACGTTCATATGCAGAGGAAGCCCGTTGTCGCGAATCCGCTGCGCCGCTTGCCGTTTCAGCTCATGAGCCGAGAAACCGGCAATCGAGTCGGCGAGCTCGGAAGAGGAGGCTTGAACGCTGAGCTGGATGCTGTCGATGCCGGCCTCCGCCAGCTGCCGCGCGCGCCTGTCCGTCAATCCCACTCCGCTAGTAATTAGATTGACGTACAGACCAAGCTCCCGGGCGTGGCGGACGAGCAGTTCCAGATCCGGGCGCAGCAATGGCTCTCCGCCCGTGAAATGGACCTGCAGAACTCCAAGCTCGCCGGCCTGTTCCAAGACGCTCAGCCATGTGTCGGTCGACAGCTCGCTCTCCTTCTTCTGAAGCTCGATCGGATTGGAGCAGTAGGGACAATGAAGCGGACAGCGATGCGTTAACTCCGCGGTCAGGGCATACGGCAGGTTTACGGGCATAGCTCCAACCACCCTCCTTCCGCCGATGCAGCGAGAAATTCGACAATATCGTTTTCGAGTCCGGTCTGACCGTATGTCGATTCGAGCTCTCCGATCATTTGCGCGATCGTACGATGCCCGTCGCAGAGCCGGAGAATCGCTGCCGCCGCTTCGTTAAGCTCTACGACCCGCTCCGGCAGCAGGAGCAAATCGGTGTTGCGGGCTTTGTCGTACTTCATGCGACCCGGAGCGCGCAGCTTTGGCCGTTCCGACAGCGCCCGCGCGCTCATCGTTCGTTGTCCCCGTCAGGGTAGGCCAAGCTTAATGCGTCAAGCAGCGCCCACAGAACATCGCACTTGAACCGCAAGGCGGAGAGCGCTTGCTCTTGGTCTTCGCGATTTCTGCATTCGCGTAATACTAGACTCAGGCCATGCTCCGCATCTCGAGGCGCTTGGTGAAGCCGGGCTTGAAAATAGGCCAAGCCCTCGGGAAGAATCCACGAATACAGCTGCAGGAAGACGCCGATCCGTTTGGAGACGAGGGTGGGAGCGAATAGTTCCGTCAACGAGGAGGCTACGGCGATCGGCCAGGGCTGCAGGCGACAGAAGTTCACGTAGGCATCGACGGCAAATCGGACGGCGGGCAGTACGTGACGTTCATCCAGCATTTCCTCTCTTGGGATGCCGGCGGCTGCGCCCAGCCGCACCCATGCCTCGATTCCGCCCTCTTCGCCATCTCTTCCGTCATGGTCGATGATTCGCTGAATCCACTCCCGACGTTCTTCCCGAGAAGGAAGTTTGGACAAAATCAGCGCGTCTTTGACCGGAATGTTCTTCTGATAGTAAAAACGGTTGGCGATCCACGCCCGCAGTTGGACGGGGGAGAGCTTGCCTTCGTGCATGGCGATGTGATAGGGATGCTTGTCGTGATAGCGCTCCTCGCCGACCTGCCGCAGACGCGAGACGAATCGTTCGTTAGACAGCAAATGCGATTCCAACTTCAAACCTCCATTTCCATTCCGTCAACTCCGACTTCGATGCCCAGCTCCGTCAGCCTGTGGCGTTCCGGAGAGCTTTCGTCCAGCATCGGGTTCGTGTTGTTGACATGAATATAGACTTTGCGACGAGCGGGAAGCCTAGCTAGACGCTCGGCGCTTCCGTGAGGACCCGCAACGGGGAGATGGCCCATGTCGGCTGCGACTAAGTCGGATACGCCAAGCGAGCGAAGCTCGTCCCCGTGCCAGAAGGTGCCGTCCAGAAACAGGCAGTCGGCTCCATCCAAATGCTGCTCCAGCGTCGGCGACCATGTTTCTATTCCCGGAGCATAGACGGCGACGCCGCCCGTCAATCGATCGGTCAGCCGATAACCGACGACCCATGCCGCTCGGTCTTGATGACTGTTGGCGCCAGCGTAGCGGGGAGGCTTGTCGCCCAAATAAAACGGGCATACCGCTAATTCTCCCCCAAAAAGTGGAAAAGATTCCTCCGGCTGCGCCTCTAGCCAGCGGAAATTCGCGTAAGGCTCGACGATCCTCCTAAGCGGAAATTCGTCCGAAAGGGCAGAGAGGACGGGAGGGGGCGCGTAAATTTCCAAAGACGCGCTTTGTCTCAATTGAAGAAGTCCCGTCGTATGATCTAATTCCCCATCGGTAAGCAGTACGGCTTGAATGGGGGACTCGCGCAAGGAGGGTCCGGGATGAAGCGGGCCGTACGCTTCCGTCTGGAGACAAACATCGGGGCCTGCATTAAGCAGCGCCCATCGTTTGCCGTCCGGGCTGACGGCCAGCGAATCGTTCCTTCTGGCGCATAAGGACGGGGCGCCTGCGCGCGCGCGCTTGCAATTCGGACAGGCGCAATTCCATTGCGGGTAGCCGCCTCCCGCGGCGGAACCCAACACTTTAATGATCACGGCTATCCCCCTTTACATGAGAGATGCCGGATTTCTCCGGCATGGATGCTTACTTCCGATAGGCGTAAGCCGTTACTTCGGCGCAAAGCTCGATAATCTTGAAGGAGGGCTTCACCCACATAGCCATTCCTCCCTTCCTTGGGATCGCGATGGGAAGCACGATTCATTGTATGTCGGGAACGGGATGTCCAAGAAGCAAAAAATAACGATGCACTCTCGTCCGATTGCCGGAACGGGAAATGCATCGTTATTGGCGGAAGATTCAGCGACTGCCTTGCGGGTTGCGATTCCGGAGACCGATAAGCCCGAAGAGTCCGAGCAATCCGAGCCATGCCCAGCCTGCGTTTCTGGTCGGATTAGCGGCGGCTGTCCGGTACGTTCCCGCGGGGGTCCGATTGGTGTAATCGCCTCTACCGTTATCCGTTCCGGTGTTCGCCGGATTAATGTTTCTAAACTGACTGCCCGTTCCCGTGCCGTAGACGCTGATCTCATGACCGGACGCGCTGCCTGTGCTTTGAGCGTGAATGTGCGACCCGGCGGATGGCGTTCCCATCCCGTTGCCTAAACCGCCGTTTCCGCCGTTTGCCGTCCCCGTATACGCGTAAGCGGGAGCGGCCAGCGTCAGGGACAGGACGGCAATCCCGAATGCGCTTGTAAATCGGCTTTTCATAAGAATCCCTGCCTTTGAAGATGGTTTGATCTTCTGGCTAGCTTCTCTATTCGGCTCCGTTCTTATGCAAGGCTTGTACTACCGTATGCCGCCCGGGAATATACCTGTAAAAAAAGATCCCGGGGGCGGGAGCATGGAAAAGATGTTCGCTTGGATCCTAACGATGAGTCTCGGTTTCGATACGTTGGTCGTCTCGGCTTCGTTGGGATTAAAAAAGGAAACCCGGAATAAGGTGAAAATCGCGCTCGTATTCGCGGCGGCCGAAGCCGTTATGCCCATTGCCGGCATCGTCATCGGCGGTGCGCTTGGCCACATGTTCCGATCTGCGGCGTCTCTAATCGGCTCGCTGTTATTAATCGCGGTGGCCATTTACTTCCTTTTCTTCGATGATGAGGGGGAAGAGGGGACGTTCCATGCAGAACTCGCCGGTTGGCCGTTGATTGCGGCGGCCGTCAGCATCAGCATTGACGAGCTGGCGGTAGGGGTTTCCGCCGGATTTATGCAGGTGCCGATGTTGCTTACGATTCTGCTGATCGCCTCCCGCTCGTTCGTCTTCACTTTTATCGGTGTGACGTTCGCGGCCAAGCTCAAGCCGATCATGGGCGAATGGGCGGAAAAGTGTTCTGGCGTTTTGCTTGGACTTATAGGTCTGTGGATGTTGCTGGAGTCTTTCTGAAGAAATGGAAGGGCGCTATCTCATAAGTAGGGTCGTACGAGATGATCGATTAAGAAAAAGGGCATGTGTCTCCTGGAGACACATGCCCGATAACATTCTCTTCGTACGACCCTCTTTGGCTTATGAGACAGCCCCCCGAGCTCTAATCGGCTATCGGCGGGGAGTATAAAATTTCTGGGTGTAGTAAATTCGGTATTCGTAATCCTTTGAATAAGCGATCCCTACGCCAAGCTTTTCGTATTTGTCGCTTAGAATATTTTGGCGATGACCTTCCGAGTTCATCCATTCCGCGTGGGCGAAGACGGCGTTGATGTGTCCGGCCGCAATGTTCTCTCCCGCAGCCGAGTAGGAGATGCCGTCGGCTTTCAGCCGATCGAACGGGGTAAGACCTTCCAGGTTAACGTGATCGAAAAAGCCGCTCTGGCCCATATCCTTGCTGTGGGCGCGCGCGATTGCGGCGACCTTGTCGTCCCAAGCGAGCGCTTTTTTGCCGGCAAGAACCCGGGATACGTTTGCGAGATCCAGCAACTCCCGCTCATAGGCGGTGAGGAGGGCGGAATTAACTGCGCCGTAATTCCCGTCCCGCGCGGCCGCAGTTTTCTTCTCGATCATGTAGATGCCCATTGTTTTGCCGCCGTTGTGCTGATCAAGCATAAAAGTCAGATAAGAGCCGTCCACTTCGTAGCTAGGGTAGACGTCGCTTTCCGTTCGAATGGATATATTCGCCTTAAGCTCCGTCAAACTGGACGGTTTGCCTAGCTTAGCCGAGATCGAAGCTTTCGTGGAGCCTATGGCGAGCCCGTCGCCGCTGCGCCACACGTTCGCATTGGAGAATAGGGCGACGACCTTGCCGCCCTTGATGCCAATCTGGGCATACTGCGCGTAGTCGTCGTTGTAAATATGCCATTGGAAGCCGTACTCGCTCGGATCTACGCGGCTCGGCTTGCCGAGCTTAGCCGTTACCGCTGCTTCCGAGTCTCCGACGGCAATGCCTCTCAGCCGGTATTCGTCGCCGATCTCCGGCTCAGGTTTGGCCTCGCCGCCCAAAGCGTTCACGATAAACTGGATAGCTTCGGCGCGGCTTAGCGCCTTTTGCATCTGATAGCCTTCCACTGTCGCCGACGTAATGCCTTTGGATAAGCCGTTGTCGAGCAAATACCGGACGGCCTCGGTGCGCCCGAGTATTTGTCCCTTCAAGGCGGCGATAAGCTGTGCCGCGCCGCCTCTGTCGAAGCTCGCGCCAGCTTCGGACAACGGAAAGCTTCGTTCCTTGGCGTACTTGTAATACGCGGCGCTCCATGTCTCTCCCGCCTGACGAACGGTCAGCTCGCCGGGAACGGCTGCCGCCAGCAGAAGCTTTAGAAATTCGGCTTCGGTAACCTGCTGCGACGGACGGAATGTCCCATCGCTGTAACCGTCGACCCAGCTCTCCGCAGCGGCCCGAGCAATCGCGTCGTAGGCCCAATGCGATGCCGGCACATCCTTGAAGCCCGCGGCAGCCGCCGATAAAAGTTGAAGCGCAGACGTCAGGAAAAGTACAGCACCCGTAAGAAGTAACGTCATAAACCTCCTTTTCAAGCTGCTTGCGTTTTTGTTCATCTGCATATCCTCCCTTGTTGTAATTGCAAACCGGATCCTCTTCGAGAAGGACAATATGTATTTCGGACATTCGGTCTCGTATCGACATAGGCCTTTTTTCTCATCGTCTTTCCCAAAAGCGACCCGAGTCCGCTTATAGCGTAACAAAAACCCGCGGAAATCGCGGGTTTTTAGTTCTGATTAGTTAAATATTAATGTGTAATTTACAATAGTGTGTGTCATACAGTATAATCTTAATAGGAGATGATGATATGCCAGACATAAACGAAACGATTAACGGTCTCCTGGGCGAGCTTAGGCGCGGCACGATCGTCATCGGCGTGCTAAGTCAGTTAACTGAGCCGCAGTACGGCTATTCTCTCGTTCCGGTGCTGGAAGAGAAAGGCGTGGCCGTTGATCCGGGAACGCTGTATCCGTTGCTGCGCAGGCTCGAGAAGCAGCAATTGCTAGAGAGCCAGTGGGACACGAACGAGGCGCGGCCCCGCAAGTATTACGTGCTTAGCCCGTTCGGAAAAGAAGTGTATGATGAATTGTGCTTGGAGTGGCGGAAGCTGATTGTCAGTATGGATGCGCTCACGGCCGGAGCAAAAGGAGGAGAATAGAGATGGAACTGATCGACCGTTATATCTATGCGGTAACGCAACGTCTGCCCGAGCCGCAAAGGGAGGACATTAAACGGGAGCTGCGAGGCTTGATCGAGGATATGATGGATGAAAGGGTGTCTGGGGAAGGAACTCGTGAGGATGCGAAGGGCGTTCTCATGGAGCTGGGAGACCCGAACGCGCTGGCCGCAAAATATCGCGGTTTCAACGAACGCTACTTAATCGGGCCTTCCATGTTCGATTCGTATCTGACTACGCTTAAAATCGTGCTGTTCTCGATATTAATTGGCTTGACCGCCCTGTTCGCAATCGAAATTATCGTTAAGCCTGGCGACGTGCCGGAACGATTTACTGAGTTTATCGTTTCCTTGTTTACCGCCTCTGCCCAAGGCTTCGGGTGGGTAACGGTCATATTCGCTTGGATTGAATACCGGAAGCGCATGAATGCGTCGAGCAGCGCCGATACGTCTAAGGGCTGGGATCCGGAGAACTTGCCGCAAATCCCCGATCAACAAGCGAGGATCAAATTGAGCGAACCGATTACCGGCATTATTTTTACTGTTCTAATTGCGGTAATCTGTATCTATTCGGTCGAGTTGCTCGGCATATGGAGACTCCGTGAAGGAGAACGCGTAGTCATTTCCTTCTTGGATGCCGACGCGTTCCGCGCCTATCTACCGGTCGTCTGGGCATGGGCCGCTCTCGGAATTTTCAAGGAGTGCATTCGGATTATTGCGCGTAACCGATCGGGTACGCTGCTTGTGTTCCACATCGTCGCGACGGTCGCCTCCACGGTTGCGGCATGCATCATACTGGCTGACTCGGCCATCTGGAACCCGGATTTCATTCGAGAGCTGGAAGCTACGGGGCTGTTCACTTCCGAAGGGAAAAATTACGATTCATTCGTGTCGGTATGGGCCAGAATAAACGAGTGGTTCGTCGGCGTAATTGCTTTGTTCGGCGTAATCGATATTTTATCCGAGACGTATAAGTGGTATCGGGTTAAAACTTAATCCGTGCGGGGGGGAATCAACGCACCAGCGCCGGAGCGATGATTTCCCGGAATACGTTCGTCGGATTGCGTTCTTTTTTCCTTCTGTCATCCGTCAGAACGACAACGAGCCGGAAAACGGGAACGACATAGACGAATTGACCTCCGTACCCCCGCGCATAGAAATAATCGAATGAGGAAGGCGCGATGTCCGCCTCGTCATTCGTTGGCGCGTGCTCCGACGAATGAGGAAGGCGCGATGTCCGCCTCGTCATTCGTTGGCGCGTGCTCCGACGACAGCGCAGGGCCAAACGTATCCGTCCACCAATGCCAGCCGTAATAACCGACATTCGGCGGGCCGGCGGGAGCGGCCGGCTGTACGGAACGGATCGCGCGCTCCTCGGAGACGAGCTGCCGTCCAGCGGCGCGGCCTCGATTCAAATAGAGCTGCCCGAATGCGAGCAAATCCGCTGGACGAAGCCGGAGGCCGTATCCTCCCGTGTGAATGCCTTGCGGATCCGTCTCCCATTCGTATTGCTCGATACCAAGAGGACCGAACAGCTCCAGCTCGGCAAAACGGGCGATCGGCATGCCGCAGGTTTGAACAAGTATCGCAGACAGCAATTGGGATGCTCCGGAGCTGTATTCCATTTTCCGTCCCGGCGCTTCCGCCATCGGTTGAGACAGCACAAAATCGACCCAGTTGTCGGAACGGGTCATGCGAGGAAACGATTTAATTCCGCCGAATTCGGTCCACTTGAGCCCGTCGGTCATTGTCAGAAGATGTTCAATTGTAATTTCCCTTTTCCGGGAATCCCCATCCGTCAGAAGCGTCGGGAAAAATTCCGCGATTGGCGTATGCGGCTCCGGGAGCCTTCCCCGATCCATGGCCATACAAATTAAAGCGGACAAAATGCTCTTCGTGCACGAGTTTATTTTGGCTATTTCCTCCGGTATGCGAGAATGGCGGTAATGCTCGTACAGGTTTTGCCCGCCCTGGTTAACCAGACAGCTTCTAAGGCCAAGAGAAGGGATCGCGGCTGTCAAAACGGTTGTCAGATAAGAGAGATTCATACGTTTGATCTTATCGTCCTGACCGCGGGAATGCAAATAAGAGGCGATAGTTGCTTGAGATGATCGAGATATAAAAAAAGGGGGATGTGCCTCCCGGAGACTGCCTCATACGCTTCTGAAATCACCTTATCACGGGGTTTACCCATTCAGATTTCAGAAAGCGTATAGCGTCGGAGGGAGACACATCCCCTTTGCACCTTATTCATCGATTAACTTTCGCCGAACCGAAGCGCAGCGTTCGAACATAAGCCGCAAGTTCGGCGAACGGAAGCCGCAACAGCGTCATCCCGTTAGCGGTCTGCGAGTCGGCGCCAGGCAGTGAGAGGAGCTTAATGAACAGCTTCGGCAGCTTCTCGCGATCTCCTGGGCACCAGAACTGAAACCATTCGACCTCCGGATTGCCTTCCTTTGCCGCATCAAGCAGGGCGCGGAGCCCCTGAACGAACAAGCCGATCTTCCGATGCTCCGGAAGCACAAAGGCGAGCTCCGCCTGGCACACGTGGCGATCCTGATGATCGTTAGCCCCGGTGCCAAAGACGAAACCCGCCGCTCCGACAAGCTCGTAAGATTCTTCTTCGATAACGAGCATCGCTTTGCCGAGAACGAGAGGGCTGCCGGCAAAGCTGAGCTTGACGTGGAACGGGTAAGGCAAATTCAATGCTTGATGGTTCGATAGGATAAACTTGATATAAGCTTCATGATCCATGTCGAACTCGCAAACTCGAAAGAGGTAGGGCATTATTTCGTTACGATGACCGGAGCAGCACGGAGAGAATCGTTTGCTTTGACGATTCTGCCGAATCCGGAACCTTTTTTGATTTCTTTGATGTCAGGCTTAGCTGGATACATGGGCTTGTCCTCCTTTAACGCATTATTTGGAAATCCCTTTTAATTATAGGGGATTCAGCCGGTTTAGAATATACCTAATATGGGGTATTTCTGCGGAAAATACTGATTCCTGTCCGACACTGCCTTCCCGAGTGCCCTCGAATCGGGCGAATTTCGCATAAAGCTTGCATAAGTACGGATTATCCGAGAGGGCGCACAACCGGACGACTTCGACCTCCGGGTGATGCTCGGAAATATGCTCGACCATATACTGCAAGCCTCTCGCAAACACGCGCGATCCTCTTCGCTCCTTGTCCACAATACAGATGTCGAGCAGCGCGGAGCTGCGAGTACGATCTCCCTTTTCGGACTCTTCGAAATAGAGGCCAGATGCCCCGACCACTTGTCCGTCATCGTTCATTCCGCAATGCAGCTGACCGTCCGCCATATATCCGTACAGCAACGTAACCATGTCGACCGTACATAATGAAGGATGCAAATCCCTTCTGCGCTCCACCATGAATAGGGAGACCTTGGCGTAATCGTCATCCTCGACGCAGCGCTTGAATGTTACCGTCATCGCGTTTCTCCTCTCTACATAATTCCTTTTCCTATGTTTGCTAAAAATAGAGTACAGCAGTTTCATCTAGCTGTAAACGACCTTAAATTCGACAATCGCACGGAGCCCCTTTGCGAAGCAGCCCGGCAATCGTGTACTATTTAGGTAGAGATAACACAATGAAAGGGATGTGCGGCATGTCGTCATCAGATAAAATCAAACTGACTTCATACTCCAGCAAAGGAGGCTGCGGCTGTAAAATCGGTCCGGCGGACTTGGCGCAAGTCATTCGTACTCTTCCGCCAGCCGCTCCGAACCCGAATCTGCTGGTAGGCTTGGATACGAGCGACGACGCGGGGGTGTACCGTCTTACCGACGAGCTTGCGATCGTGCAAACCGTGGACTTCTTTACTCCGATCGTCGACGATCCTTACTCCTTCGGACAGATTGCGGCGGCCAACGCGATCAGCGATATTTACGCAATGGGGGGGACGCCGCTCACCGCGCTGAACATCGTGGCGTTCCCGATCACGACGCTGGACAAGCAGGTGCTCGCGGAAATTTTGCGGGGCGCGGCGGACAAGGTGAACGAAGCCGGAGTTACGCTCGTCGGCGGCCATTCCATTGACGACAAGGAACCGAAGTTCGGTCTTGCCGTGACTGGTCTTATTCATCCGGAGAAGGTGCGCACCAATGCCGGGGCTAAGCCCGGAGATCAACTGATCTTGACTAAGCCGATCGGAGTCGGCATTCTGACAACGTCGATCAAGAAGGATCAGCTGTCGGAAGAAGAAGCAACGCGCGTGACGGCCGTCATGGCCGAATTAAACAAAACTGCGGCGGAGACGATGAGCCGCTTCGAGGTACACGGCTGCACAGACGTGACCGGATTCGGGCTGCTTGGACACTCGCTGGAAATGGCCAAAGGCAGCCAAGTCGGACTGCGGATCGAGAAGGATCGGGTTCCGCTGCTGCCGAGAGTAAGAGAGCTTGCAGAGAAGGGCTTCGTGCCCGGCGGGACGAAAAACAACTTCGGACATGTGCAGGATTCGGTTGCTTTCCCGGAAGCCATGGATCAAATCGACCGTTGGATTTTGTGCGATGCCGTTACTTCGGGAGGCTTGCTCATTGCCGTTGCTGCATCCGATGCGGCAGATCTGCTCTCCGCATTGCAGCAAGCCGGAGTCGAGGCGAGCCGGATCGGCGAAGCGGTGGCGAATCATCCCGGACAGATCGAAGTCGTATAAATCAGGCAGCAAGAGTTAGGAGAGAATTCCTTGTTTCAGGATATGACTTTGGAAGAAATCAGAGCGCTGCAGCAGAAGCAGCAGCTCGCGTTTATCGATGTCCGCTCCCCGTCTGAGTATGAACTATCGACGATTCCGGGAAGCTTAAATATTCCGTTGTTCAGCGACGCCGAGAGAGCGGAGATCGGCACGATCTATAAGCAAACGAGCGTACAGGCGGCCAAAGAACGGGGACTGGAGATCGTATCGGCCAAGCTTCCCGCCTTTATTAAGGAGTTTGCCGGCATCGGTCCTAGAAAAGTCGTCTTTTGCTGGCGCGGAGGCATGAGAAGCAGGACGACGGCAACGCTGTTGTCTTTGATGGGCATATCGACGGTTCGCCTCATCGGGGGTTATCGGGAATATCGCAGCTGGGTCGTCGAAACTTTGAGCACGATGGACTACGCTCCGCAGGCCTATGTCATTCACGGCAACACGGGCATAGGCAAAACTGCGATATTGAACCGGTTGCAAGAGGAAGGATGGCCGGTATTGGATCTGGAAGCGATGGCGGGACACAGAGGGTCGATCTTCGGGCATATCGGCTTGCGCAGTCATAACCAGAAGACGTTCGACGCGCTGCTGCTCGAGGAGATGCTTCGGTTGCAGGAGGCGCCGTTCGTTCTGTTCGAGGCGGAGAGTAAACGGATCGGCAAAGCCGTACTGCCGGATCTGCTGATCCGCAAAAAGGAAGAGGGCATCCCGATTCGCATCGAGATGCCGGTGGCGGCAAGGGTCGAACAAATTATTCGCGATTACCGGCCCGAGGAATACAAGGAGCAGTACATCCAGGCGTTCAGACAAATCAAATCGCGCATTCATACGCCGGTAGCGGCCGAAATCGAGACGCTGCTGCGGACCGATCGTTATGCCGAAGCCGTGGAACTGCTGCTGGAGCATTATTACGATCCGAGATATGCTTACACGGCAGATCAGTACGGGGAACATCCGGTAATTCAGTTTAACGTTCGGAACGCGGAGGAAGCGTTCGAGGCAGTTCGCAGTTACTTGAAGGAAGTAAAACGGTAACGGTCTAGACGCTGACTCTGCTTGGAGTATCGATAATAAGAAATAAGGTCGGCCAGTTTTTACTGGCCGGCCTTTTATGTTTTTCTTAACTTTCAGATCGTTCACACAACGTACACAATTAGCATTGCATTATGGCTCCTATGGGCCATACAGTCCGTTTGCGGATGTGGCTATACTTTTGGTTGCATCATTTAAGTTCAGATCGGGGGAGCATTTCATTGAGCGAATCGGCCACAGGGGTCCCAACGCAAGAAGGCAAGCCATCCAAAGCTGTCAAAGTACCGAATGTGAAACAAGCCGTTTATCAGGCGGTATGGAGATGGCATTTTTACGCAGGTATACTTTTTGCTCCTTTCTTGATTATTTTAGCGATCAGCGGCTCGGTTTACTTGTTCAAGCCGCAACTCGAGGGATACCTTTACAAGGATCTCCTTACCGTCAGCCAAGCAGGCCAACATCAGATATCCCCGGCGGAGGTGATCGCCAAAACGGAGAAAGGTTATCCGGGGGCGAAGGTTTCCTCCATTACGCTGATGAAAGCGCCGACTGACACGTACAGATTGTCTGTCAGCCACTTCGGCACGCCGACGACCATGTATGCGGATCCTTATACCGGCAACATCAAGGGCTCCTTAAACAGCGACAAGACGTTTTCGGCTGTCTTCAAGAAATTGCACAGCCAGCTGCTCGTCGAAGGAACCTGGACCAATCGGCTTGTCGAATTGGCGGCGTGCTGGGCGCTTGTCCTCGTCTTGACCGGCCTGATTTTATGGTGGCCCCGCAGCAAGGGCGGAGTATGGGGCACGATATTGCCGCGACTGAGCAAGCCAGGCAGCCGGACGTTCTGGCGAGATTTGCACGCCGTTCCGGCCTTCTGGATTTCGATCGTGCTCGTCGTCATTATTTTGTCGGGGTTGCCTTGGTCCGGAGTGCTCGGTCCGCGGATCAGCCAACTGGCCGATTCCACTAATACGAACGTTCCTCCTTACGCATACAGTTTCGGAGCAAAACCGGAATCGATGACGGTCGCGAAGGATATCGCCGAGGATTTACCCTGGGCAGCGGAAAACTTGCGGGTTCCGGCGTCGTCCGCAAGCGGAGGTTACGTCCCTCTATCCGTAGACGAAATTGCCGGCATCGCTGACAAGAAGAACGTTCTGAAGCCCTATACGATTACTCTTCCTCGAGGAGAAGCAGGAGTATATACGGTATCGACTTCGCATGACAAGCCCAATACAAGCGCAACGCTTCATATCGATCAGTACAGCGGGGCCGTTTTGACAGACGTGCGATTCGTCGACTATGGCATCATGGGCAAGTTGATTTCGTACGGCATCGCATTCCATGAAGGTCGCCTGTTCGGGTTGCCAAATCAATTGCTAGGCTTGTTCGCCTGCCTCGGGCTTGTACTCGTCTCGATCAGCTCATATTTCATGTGGCGCAAACGCAAGCCGAACGGACTCGGCGCACCGGTTCGTTCCAAAAATCGCAAGGTTTCGGTAATTGTACTTGTGCTACTGCTCGTTTGCGGCGCCGTCATGCCGCTTGTCGGATTGTCGCTGATCGTCGTCGTTCTGCTCGACTTGTTCGTTATTCGTAGAATCAAGCCGTTGCGGCACTGGTTTTCAGCTTAGGAGGGATAAGCCATGAATTTTCGATCCGCAACTATTCTTCGCGCATTGATGCTTGCAGTGCTGGCAATCGCCATTGGGGGCTGTACCTCTAACATGGAAGGAAGAGACGAGAACGGCTTCGCCCCGCATTTGACCGTCGATTTGAAAGCGCCGGCCCCGGAGGACTTCCAATCTGAAGTTCCATTGTCCGTCGTAGTCAAGAAGAGCGGCCAACCGCTGGAGCAGGCGGACAAGGCGGAATTCGTCGTCTGGCCGGAAAGCGATCCAAACAGCGTCGTTATTATCCAAGCAACGGAGGAAACGCCTGGCGTTTACACGGCTAATTATGTATTCGGTTCGGAAGGGATGTACATTGTTCAAAGCCGCATCAATTCCGCAGATCTCGAAGCCATGCCCGCCAAGCGGGTAGCCATCGGTAATGAAGCCGTGCAGAGATTGTCGCAGTTGGAGCATGCCGGAGAAGGGGAAGAGTCCAACGTTTCGGAGGGTCATCATGGTCATTAAGCGAGCTTGCATACGAGACGAGTGACGCACCAAACCGAGGCTGAGTCGAATAACGGGAGAATTCGGGAGGGAGGGGATGGGAATGACTGCGATTTCCGAAAAGCACGCTTTGGCAATCGAACTCGGAGGCTATTCCGGCGGTTATGGGGAGGAGACAGTTCTGCGCGAAATATCGTTCCAAGCAAAGCTGGGAGAGGCGGTTTGCGTTGTGGGCGAGAACGGAGCGGGCAAGACGACTTTTTTTCGTGCACTGCTCCAACTGCTGCCTTGGCAATCGGGGGACGTCGCCATTTGCGGACGGCAAATCCGCTCGAGCCGGGACAAAAGATGGGCGCGCTCGCAGATCGGTTACGTTCCGCAAATGCAGGAAATCGGCAAATTACCGATATCCGTCGAAGATGCGGTGCTTTTGGGCAGATGGGGAGTATCGTTCGGATTCTGGCGCCGTCCCGGAAAAGAGGATAGAGTTCAGGCGGAGGAGGCGCTTGAGCGGGTAGGCTTATCGGAACTGCGGCTAACGGATTGCAGAAGACTGTCGGGAGGTCAGCGACAGCGTCTTAATATCGCCAGAGCGATGGCGAGGACTCCAAGTATTCTGCTTCTAGATGAGCCAACGACCTATTTGGACGAAGACTCTAAAACGATGCTCGCAGCCTGGCTCGACGATGTAAGACTCACCAAAGGGGTAACGGTTGTCACCATTACCCATCTCAAAGAGGAAGCGCTGCAAATGTCCGACCGCATCGTGCTGTTGCGGGACGGCAAGCTGGTTAACGAAGAGAAGGAGGGGGACGCATGACGATGTGGGAGTATTTTCAGCTCCCGATTTTCCAGAAAGCTCTGCTCGCTGCTGCGCTTTCCGGGTCTGCCATTTCCTTGCTGGGAATCGTGATCGTCATGCTGAACCTGACTACGATCCGTTTTGCCCTCATGCACATGGCCTTGTTAGGAGGAGCTGTCGGCCTTCTGCTAGGGACGGCTCCGATCGCCGGAGCAATGGGAGGTATTATTGTCGGCTCATTGCTGCTTGGTCCCTTGTCCAGAAAACTCAGATTGGATACCGGGCTGATTGGCGCGTTTTTCATGACAGGAGCTATCGCGGTCGCCTTCCTTGTTTTCCATGCGGCCGGCATTCCGGCCATGGACGTGTTCGGACTGTTCGCGGGGAGTATTTTGACGCTGACTTCGCTGGACATGGGGATTCTGATTGCCCTGTCCGCGACGATCATTGCGACGTTTTTTCTTTTTTACCGAGAACTGCAACTGCTGTTCTTCGATGAAGCGCAGGCGCAGTGGCTCGGAATGCCGGCGGAAACCTTAAAGAGCCTTTTACTGTTTCTGACTGGTGTATCGATCGGAGTCATCATGAAGATCGTCGGAGCGTTGATGATCGATGCGATCATCCTGCTGCCAGCGATGTCAGCGCTTCGTTTGGCTCGAAGCTTCGGCCAACTGATCGTTTGGACTTCGATCTTCGGTCTGATCACGGCTTGCGGAGGCCTTCTACTGTCCATGCAGTTAGACTTTCCTACTGGCGCCAGCATTACGATTACAGGAGTAGCCGTATTTGTAACGACCTTAGCGCTTCGTCGCGCTTAACTACTTAAATGAGGTGAAGAAGATGAGGAACAAGAAAAGAAATGGAACGTTGTTAACCGTCATTTGTGCCATTGCCCTAGTTATGTCGGCGTGCGGAAGCGACAAGAAGGAAGCGGAGTCCCCATCGGCTTCTCATGCCGCTGAGGCTCTCGCAAGCCATGAAGCGCAAGGCGGTCATGAGCAGCAAGACCACGGTGAGGAAGGGCAGGAGCAGGGAGGACATGGAGGACATGGTGGCGGCAACGAGCACGGAGGACATTCAGATGGCGGCGAGCATGGAGCGCAAAACCATGTCAATAAGCCGGTCAGCTTATCCGAGGTAACAGGGGTTGTCGCGTCAACGAGCTTGACAGCGCTTGTGGCCGAGGCAGCCGGCGCTCCGGACGTCGCTTATCTCGCTCCAGCCGAGCTTCGCCATCCGCCAGAATACGATTATCGCCCTAGCGACATCGCCAAGGTCAAGGACAGCTATTTGGTTTATTTAGGCTACGAGCCGTTTATGGCCAAACTGATCGAGGCAGGGGAACTTTCCCCGGATTTGACTGCCGTCATCGAAGTGGACAATACGCCGGACGGGTACAAGAACGCAACGCGCAAGCTGGCGGAAATTTGGGGAACGCAAGAGGCCCAGGCCAACTTCGAGGCTGATCTGGACGCACTGGCGGGTAAGCTGGCGCAAGCGGCGAAGGATCAAGGAACGGAACGGACAAAAGTCGTATCCCAGATCTACATGACGCCTTTTCTGAAATGGCTGGGCTACGAAGTCGTCGGAGAGTTTGGTCCCGACGAACCGACCCCTTCCCGCCTGGCCGAGCTTTCCAAGCTCGCTCCGAATTTGATCGTCGATAATGCCCATATGCCACAAGGCGCGGGCTTCTCGGAGATCTCCAAGAATACGAAGAGAATCGAACTCAGAAGCTATCCGGACTCCGGCATGAAGACGCTTCTCGATATTTTGCGGCACAATGCGGAACAATTGGCTCTACTTCCTTGAGGACTGTTATTTCCGGTAAGTTCATCAGTTTGTAACGAATTTCACATTTCTGTCGCCACCCTGTCACAGAACTCTCACGCGTCCCCCTCTTTCGGGCCATTATATCGGACAATCCCCTTCCTTATAATAAGAAGGACTCCGGGGCCAGAAATAACGCGAGAGGAAGTGATGGGGTGGAGGTCGTTGAATTGGCAAGGCTTCAGTTTGCGCTGACCCGTTTTTCATTTTGTGTTCGTTCCTATCAATGTCCGAATCAGCAACAGCGCCGCTACGGACAAGGAAATACGCGAAGCCATCAGGAGAGTCGGGCTAGCGCCGTTGATATCCTCTCTCCCAGGCGCGCAATTGCGATGAGAGGGACGCATGAAGAGCTGATGAATCATTATGAAAAATATCGGGAATGGGTTGAACTGGATCGCTTCTGAAGAAGGAAGGAGAAATCGGGGATATGGGATTTGGGTTTAAACATTGGCCCGCGGCTGCAAGCGCGGCCGCGGTTAGCGTGTTGTTTCTGATTATTCCCGGGTGGGAAACGAGCGCAGCCGGGCACGAGCATATGCATGATGCAGCCGATGGGGATTGGAGCGTTTTTTTTGCGTATTTGGCACGGGTAGCGACAACGGGAGGCGCGATGGTGCTACTGGGGATCGCTGCTTTTCGCGTCTGGATTTGGCCCAATCTGGACTCGGAGCAAGCCGAAGGACGGTCTGTTGGGCGCATGGAGAAAATGGCGGCTATCGCGACGCTGTATGCGCTGATGCTGTCCGGGTCATCCAACGGATGGGTTATGGCGCAAATCGCCGTTTCTATTCTGGCTTTGCTGATTGCTTGGGAGGTATTTCCGGAAACGAGCGCCAAGCGTCTAACAGGCTTGGGCTGTTCGCTGGCTTTAATTCCCCTTATCCACATCAACTCCGCAGTTGAAAGCGCATCCTTGCTAGATCTCGCGGCGGCAACTTTACATACCGCCGCGGCGGGGCTTTGGTTTGGCGGCGGTCTTGCGGTTCTTGCCGCTCTGTCCGGGTCGCCTCCCGAGAAGGATAGCCGAAACTCCCCGATGCTTGCCCGATTTATGACTTGGTCGGCAGCGGCATGGGGCGGCGTAGCAATCGCTGACGTTCTGACCGCAGCTATGCTTTGGAGAACGAAATCGAGCAATGTCGTCGCTATGCTTCTCCTGGTCGAATTGATGCTGTCCATTCTGATAGGATGGATTGTCGCAAAAGCCTATAAGCGTTGGAGGAGATTGGGGGAGGGCAAAGAAGAGGAGCGCCGATATCATTTCAGGCAAAGCCTGCGGCTTGCGCTGAGCCTGACGGTGGTCGCGATGCTCCTGTCTGAGTTAATCCCGAGGAACAGCTCGAGCGATCAATTGCTGAAGGAGCCGGTCTATTGGCACGTCATGGGGACGGAAGCGCATATGTCGTTACGAATCGGTGCAGCAGCCACAGAGCAATCGGTTCGCTTGGATGTCTGGCTTCCAAGCGGTTTGGGAAAACCGGCTTCTGTCGATGTGAGGCTGGGACGAGAGGGAAGCCGGCAAGCGGTTCAATTGTTGTATAAGCAAGGTGGACCCGACCCTTATGGCTTTGAAGGCTTCGACAAATACACTTATGAAGCGAGAGGCCGTTATATAGACGAACCCGGTGCATGGAGCATTAAGGTGACAATCGTAGACGAGACAGGGAAGTCTTACGCGTACTCGAGAGACGAACTCATTCCCTGAATGGCAAATAGCCATTTGGAGTCATATCTGTTCCTGATGCGCCAAGCTAAAATAAAAGGACATAACGGTAATTGCAGGAGGGAACCCGAGTGACTTACAAACAAATCAAATGGCTTATATTAACGATTCCAACCTTGACAATCGGGCTTTGGGAATACGTACGTCACGAGTTTTTGCTGCCTTATATCTCCATGGAGCTAGGGAACTGGCTTGCACCAGTTTTTGTTCTGCTTGTATCTTTGCTGTTTTTAACCCAATTGTTCACAATGATCGAGCACAATCAAGAGGAACTGAATCGCGCTAAGGCCATGCAGGCAGTTCTTCAGGAGCGTGAGAAGATCGCCCGCGAGCTGCACGACGGAATCGCGCAGTCTTTGTTTTTCCTCAATACCCAAATCTCGAACATGGAAAACGGGGCTCGTACGGACGAATCGCTGCTGCAAAAGCTTAAAGAAAGCGTTCACCGAACGAACGATTATGTTCGTCAAGCGATTGCCAACCTGAGGCATCCGGCTAAAACCGATACGATTCCCTGGCTGCAAGGTGTGGAGGCTTTAATCGACGAGTTGAAGCTTGAGACCGCACTGCAATTTGATATTGAGTGGGTAATCCCCGAAACGTGCCTATCTTCGAAGGAAAAAGTAGAGCTCTTGGCCATCGTAAGGGAGGCATTACTGAATATTCACAAGCATGCCGATGCGACATTAGTTCGAATTCAAGCTTCCAAGACCTCAAACGGTTGGTCTTGTCGGATTTCAGACGACGGAAAAGGGTTTAGGCCGGAGGAAGCCTCAATAAAGGGCCGTTTCGGATTAAAGATGATGCGCGATCGGGCCGAGGCGATGAAATGGACTCTGGAAATCGAAAGCATTCGCGGAAAAACGATCGTCATTGTCAGAAAGGGGGAAGTCTGAGATGTCTCCATTTAGAGTATTGGTAATCGACGATAGTGAAATGGCCAGAGAAGGAATTCGAATGATCTTGAAAAATACGCCCGATTTTATCATCGTTGCAGAGGGAAGCAGCGGAGAAGAGGCGATCGAGCTAAGCGAGAAATGGATGCCGGATCTGGTCCTCATGGATATCCAAATGCCCGGAATGGGCGGCCTGGAGGCCACCAAACGGTTGAAGGAGAAATATCCTTACCTCAAGATCGTTATGGTTACCGTTTCTGACGATATTGCGCACTTGTTCGACGCATTGAAAAAAGGAGCCCAAGGCTACTTGCTTAAAAATTTGAATCCTGGTGCTTGGCACGATTACTTAAAGGCGATTGCGATCGACGAGGTTCCGATGACGAGAGACCTGGCATTCCGGATTCTAAAGGAGCTGTCACCTTCGGGAATCGCCCATTCTCAAAGCAATCCCCTGACCGCACGCGAGAGTGAAATTCTAGCCCTGGTCGCTAAAGGCCTTAGCAATAAAGAGATTTCGAGTCAATTGGAAATTTCGGAGCATACGGTTAAAAACCATCTAAAAAACATTCTGCAAAAGCTTCATTTGGCCAACAGGGTTCAACTAGCCAGATATGCGTATGAGCAAAGCTGGCTTGGCAAAAACAGCGACAAGAGCTAGAGAAAGCGAGGAAGAATCTTGAACGGACTCGTTGACACCTATGGTTGGCACGCTCTCTTGACTCCGGAATTGCTTGTCGTTGCCCTGGCAGCAGCCTTGTTGTACGCCAAGGCTGGTCATTTCGAAAAATACGGAAATGGCGAACAGGTTATACTTCGGTCCAGAAAGCAAGCTGCATTCTACGCCGGCATCCTGTGCATGTATTTGGGTTACGGCGGCGTGCTGTCCGCACTCGCAAGGCAATCGATCGACGTCTACGTCCTACAGTTGTGCATTCGTTACATGTGTATGGTGCCGCTGCTTATCGCGGGCATGCCGGAATGGGTTCGCAACGGATTTCTCCGCAAGCTGCCGGGAGGCAAGAAGCTTCTGGCCTTCGGAGGTCCCAATATTCCGGCTTTGCTTGTCTTTGTCGCCATGTTGACTCTTCTGATGTGGCCTCAAAGCTATCAGGATCTCAATCGGGTGGAGCTGCTGCGTTTTCCGCTCCATCTGGTTCTGCTTTACAGCGGATGGTTCATGTGGGAAGGCGTGCTTCGTCCCCGGACAAGCTGGCGGCAGCGCGGCAATTGCGCAGCGCGCATCTTCGTTATAGGCGGAGTCATGCTCCTGCCGTTGTGCGTGTCGATGAATGGAGCGCATTACACAATTTCTTCTTTTCGCGGAGCTTCGGAAACACAGCTTTGCGGAGCGCCGCAAGTCGATTGGATTACGACCCCTTATTTGGTCGGAAGCACATCCGTTCTGGGCGGGATTCTTTTAATGGGAGCGCTGCAGCTTTCCCTGGCCATTGCTGTAATCGGTATGAGGAGGTGCGTTGCTTGAACCTAACCGGTTTCAGCCGCCGGATCCATTAGACAATAACCCCGACCCCGTTCCGTTCGGATGATTCCGGCCAGCTCGGGATGAATCTGTTTCAGCTTTTCGCGTATACGCTTAATGTTGGTATCCACGGTACGGCAATATGCGATCGAATCGGTCGGCCAGACGCCCTGAACCAGTTCCTCTCTGCTGACGATCCGATTGCAGCGATCCGCCAAATACTTGATTAGCTTGTATTCGCAAGAAGAAAGACGGATCGATGAACGATAGATTCTCATGATCGGATCGTTACGGCCCAATTCAAGTCCGTCGAATAGCAAGTCACCTCGCTTTCTCGCACCGTTTAGTCGCCCTTCGAGCGAAAATGTCCTCCCCAGTATTCCCCGCATTCTATAAAGCAGCTCCCGGCAACTGAACGGCTTGCTGATGCAATCGTCCGCCCCCGCTTCGAACGCTGACAATCTTTCCTTTACGCCTCCTCTTTCCGAAGCAACGACGAGAATCGGCATTTTCGGTGCCGCCCTCTTGATAGCTCCGCACAACTCCCATGCCTCGTTTCTAATCTTCGAAGCGTCCATGACAACAAGAGCATACTGACCGGCTTTGATTTTACCCATGCATTTGGCGCGCGAACAGTCCGTCGTTGCATTCCAGCCAAACATTCCGGAAAAATACCCGACTGCGCGAGAGAGGTGCTCCGAGAACCCGACCATTAGAATTAGCGGAGATTGCGAGGACAGATTCATTGTGTTATCCATTCCTTTCGTACTTCCATTCGAATTGCCTCCATTTTAGCATTGTGTCAATTTCGGTTTCCATGACCACTTGGTGCTATTTTTATGAGAGGTTCTGGCCGCCTGGCTCGAAGTGGCTAACTCTTATTGGCTAGTGAAATATAGAGTAAACACGTTTAAGGAAAAGAAAAACGAAGTAAATTTGTCTTATTCACAATGTATTCATAAATCAATCGTGAAAATCGAAGAAAATGGCTACTTCTGGTCATTTTTTGTTGCGACTCGGCTCGTTATACTGGGGACTTGATAACGAGGAGGGGATAAGCTTGAATTTTCCAACGATCGATTTCGGTTGGTTGGGTAACGGCAATCTGATCGGGATGATGGCCGTGCTTCACGTCATGATCAATCATGCGGTGGCGATCGGAGGGTGCGTGCTGATGGTATCAATCGAGTATCGGGCCCACAAGGACAACAATCCGGCTTTGGAAAGATATGCCCGTACGCTGAGCAAGTGGATCATGATTATTACAACAACGGCGGGGGCAATGACAGGTGTTGGAATCTGGTTTACGACTACGGTAATTTTACCCGACGCTATCGGATCTCTGCTTCGCATTTTCCACTGGGCGTGGTTTACGGAGTGGCTCGTATTTGTATCAGAGGTTGTGCTGCTGCTCACATACTTCTACACCTGGGACAGATGGAAGGGAGCGGATAGAACCAAGCATCTGCGTATCGGAATTGCGCTGTGCGTGATGTCCTGGCTGACGCTGGTCATCATTACTGGCATTCTGGCAGCGCAAATCAACCCTGGCAACTGGGTGGAAACGCTGTCGTTCTGGGACGCCTTCTTTAACCCGACTTGGGTTCCATCGACGATCTTCCGTACGTTCGCAGCAATCGCGCTTGGGGTAGCCGTGCTTCATGTGCTCAACAGGTGGCTGGTCAAGAGTACTCGAGACCGTGCAATTGTCCAGAGAATCTTCGGCAAATGGCTGGCCGTTTCGGTTCCCGCCATGCTGCTTAGCGGGTTTTGGTACTTAAGAAGCTTGCCGGACAAAGCGCAGACGCTTGTCAAATGGGCATCCGGCATGAGTGAATCGGCATTTATCTGGTTGAATATCGGAGGCCTGCTTCTGATCTTTGTTCTCGCGGTAACGTTGTTGGATGGGAAGCCCAAATTTCCTATTGCGCTTACTCTGTTTACCGGAGTGTTCTCGCTGCTCCTGATCACCGAATTCGAGATCGTGCGCGAAAATATTCGCAAGCCTTACGTCATTTACAATTACATGTATGCTAACGGCCTTCTCAAGGCGGATATGGAAAAGTATGCCAAGGACGGTTTTTTGAAGCATGCCAAATTCGCGAAAATCAAAGAAGTGACGGAAGAGAACAAAATGGAGGCCGGTGAGGAGATTTTCGCCATGCAGTGTCTGGCCTGTCATAGCATTGACGGCGTACGCAGAAGTCGAGCGATGACTGAGCGAATCGACGGATGGAGTGAGGAAGCGCTTATTGGCTTTATTCCTTCCATGCATCTGGTTAGAGAGGTCATGCCCCCTTTTGCAGGCACAAAAGAGGAGCTTGAAGCGGTGGCAGCTTATCTGGCCGACGTCGTTGCTCGAAAAAACGGCGATTCTCAAGCGGATCATCAAATCAAGCGGCAATCCTCCGATATGCCGCAAAAGAATTAAAAGGAGCATTCCTATATGCAACTCTATCTCAAAGCAGAATCCCCGGTTCCCAATGATCTGGGGTTAGCGATTCCGGGCAATCTTCCTATGTTCGAGGTGCTAATCGTCGTCGCTTTCATTCTTCATTTGATTTATGTCAACATAACGGTCGGCGGCGCAGTTTATGCCGTACTGCTCGAGATTGTGGGTATACGAAAACGCGATGACATCGCCGATAAGCTGGCTTTGCAACTGGCTACGATGGTTGCCATTCACAAAAGCATCGCGGTCGTGCTTGGCGTCGCTCCGCTGCTTGTCATCAGCACGATTTATACTCAGTTTTTTTATCCGTCGACGATCATGATCGGCAAATGGTGGCTCATGCTGATTCCGCTGCTCATTGTCTCGTTTTTGCTGCTCTACGTCTACAAGTTCACCTGGCATCGGTGGCAAAATCGCAAAAAGCTCCATTTGGTTTTCGGAATTTCGGGAACGGCGATTTTGCTTTTCGTGCCGCTGCTGTTTATTACCAACGTCGCTTCGATGCTTCAGCCTGAGCTATGGAACGGATCCAAAGGCTTTTTCGATTCTTTGTTTCGCTATCCCACGATATGGCAGCGTTATTTGCATTTTATGGCCGCAGGATTTGCAGTTATCGGCATGTATATGTATTGGTGGGGGAAACGAAAGAGCCGTCAAGAAGACAATCCGGTATATGCACTGGCGCGGAAGTTCGGTAAGGGCTCGGCACTTCTGTTTACGCTGCTGCAGTTGATTGCCGGACCGTTGCTGCTGCTGAGTATGAACTCCGGTGTGCGCTCCAGCTTTCTGGGCGGATCGCTATTTCACACGTCGCTGCTAGGAACTGCAGTTGCTCTAGCGTTCGTGCTTGTCGCTCTGATGTACAAGCTGTACAAAGCCGACTCACGCAAGCTGTTCGTCTCTTCACTGACGGTTTTGTTGCTTATCATGGGATTGATGAGCTGGATTCGTCACGAGGTTCGCGAGTTGTATTTAGCCCCATATACAGAAGAAGTTTCGAGAACTTTACGAAAATAGAGCGATTAAAATAAGCGCCCCCTGCATGTCAGTGTTGGGGGCGCTTCCGATATTCAAACCTGCGTGATGCCGTAACCATATCCCCTTATCGTTTGAATCAGCTTTCCTGAACCGGGCGCTGCCGCGTTCATTTTTTCCCTCAACCGCTTGATATGGGTGTCTACCGTCCTGCAGTCCCCCTCATAAAAGTACTTCCAAACGGCTCCGATCAAATGTTCTCTGGAAAACGATTTACCCGAATGCGCGGCCAAATAGTGGAGCAGGTCGTACTCTTTCAAGGTTAGATCCAAAATTACCCCGTCCACTGTAATCTTTCGCGCTCTTGGATCCAGGCTGAGTCGAGGCAGAACGATCAAGCTGCTGGCGGATTGCTTTTCTCGATGAAGCGATTGAGCCGAAGTTCGCCTCAGAATGCCGCTAATTCGGTGTACGACCTCGCGAGGGCTGAACGGCTTAAGGACAAAATCATCCGCTCCCGCCTCGAAGCCGCCTATCATTTGGTGTTCGCCTTCTGTTCCGGAGACGAATACGACGGGGATATTGCTCTCGCTTCGAATGATTGCGCACAGTTCCAGACTGTTAATCCCTGGCAAATGCGTATCTAGCACGACGAGATCGAAACGCTCGTTCAAAATTTGGCGAAGGGCATCTAATCCGTCGGCTTCCTCCTTGACATCGAAGCCTTCGCTTGTTAAGTACCGCCTTAAAGTGCTTCGGCTCTGCTGTTCTTCGTCAACTATCAGAATGTGAGAGTGACTCACTGGGCGCGGCCTCCTTTTGGATGATTGTACTTTCACTTTATGCCATCCCTGAGGGGTCTTGAAATAACCCGAACGTGTCATATAAGAGCGCAATTATGACGAATTCGTTACACTGCGTCGTGATAGAGGCGATAGGGAAAATTAGACACAAGTTAGACAAAATTAAAACTTCGTCTAGCTCTTAGGGGTCATAGAATTCAACGAAAGCAATGGTTAAAATTTGAAGGAAATTAAAAGAGAAAGGGAGTATCCGAATGGTGTCAAGTCTTCGAAAGAAAACCGCCACTGCATGGTTATTGTTGATTCTTTCCCTAGTTGCAGGAATAGCGGGGTGCTCGTCGAACGGAGAAGGCAAAGACTCGCCGGCCTCCAAATCTACGTCCGCTTCGGAAGCCGCACAAGTCCAAGAATCCGCGGATATCTCAGGGGAAGTCAAAGGGGTTACGATTATCCATAGCCTTCCCGTCGACACGTTGGATCCTCACATCGGTTGGACTGCGCTTAGAGGGGGAGTAACTGAGACTCTCGTACGCTTGGACGAGAATATGAAAATCGTACCGTGGCTGGCTGAGAAGTGGGAGGCCAAAGATGATCTGACTTGGGTGTTTACGCTGCGCAAGGGTATCCGCTTCCAGGACGGAACCCCGCTGGATGCGGCAGCCGCCAGAGCTTCGTTCGAGAGGGGAGTTGCTGACAGCCCGGCGCTGGCCGCCTCGCTGAAAATTGCGTCCATTGCGGCAGACGGGGAGCAATTGACATTCGTCACATCCGAGCCTCATCCTGCATTTCCGACCGAACTGGTCCATCCGACGGCTAGCGTTGTCAGCATTGCCGCAGAACAGGGGATGGGTAAAGAAGCCTTTAATCTGGCTCCCGTCGGTACGGGGCCGTACAAGGTTGCAAGGTTCGTCGCCGGAAAGGAGCTCGATCTTGTCCGCAATGAAGATTACTGGGACGGCAAAGCGAAGGTTGCAACCGTCAAGTTTCAATTCAACTCCGACGCCAGCGTGAGAACGCTTGCATTCCAGTCCAAGCAGGCGGATATCGTCTACCACCTGTCTCCGGAGACGCTAGATGCAATTGCTGGCGATCCTGAGCTGTCCGTTCAATCGGTTACGAGTCTTCGCACTCATTACTTTACGTACAATCCAGTCAGCGCCAACGTGACCGACATTCGAGTCAGACAGGCGCTAGACAAGCTGATCGATCGCGATGCGATCGTCTCGGACATCATGCTCGGTCATGCGCTGCCTGCTAGCGGTCCTTTCAGTCCCAAGCTGCTATTCGGCAGCGTAAACGAGGCGCAGAAGCTCGACCCGGAAGGTGCGCTAGCCTTGCTGGAAAGCGCAGGTTATACAAAAGGAGCGGATGGGAAACTGGCCAAGGACGGCAAGTCTCTAACGCTCAAGCTGATTGCCTTTATGGGCATCAATCCCGAGCTGCCGCTTATTCCCCTTCTCGTTCAATCCGAAGCTGCGAAGCTGGGAATTACGGTGGAGATCGTATCGGTCGAATATCCCGAAGAGTATATTAAAAGCAATGCAGAGTGGGATTTGTCAACCTCCAGCTATTTGACGGCACCTCGCGGCGACGGCGGCTCGTTCCTGAATTCGACTTATGTGCCGGGCGGAGCCTACAATCCTACCAATATTCGAATCGAAGGGCTGGAACCGATCCTCGAGGAACTGAACCGAACAGGTGATACCGTTAAACGAAACGAGCTCAGCCGAATGGCGGTGAAGACGATCAACGAAGCCTTGCCTCACTCCTACATTATACATCCTAACATTCTCGTCGGGTTGAGTCAGAAGGTGACGGGCTGGAATCCCGGAGCTGAAGAATTCTATATTGTGACGAACAAACTGGATGTGAGATAAAATGCTGAAGCAGTTCGCCTATCGATCGATACAACTGGCGACTGTGTTGTTTCTGCTCAGCCTGCTGACGTTTATCCTCATGAAGCTGGCGCCGGGGGATCCTGTGCTGGCGATTGCAAGGGCAAGCGACGGCTCGCTTTCCCAGACGGAGCAAGCGGAACTGCGCGAGTCCCTCGGATTGAAACGCCCTGTTTACGAGCAATACGGAAGCTGGCTGTCGCAAATAGTGCGTCTGGATTGGGGGAAATCGCTGATAAGCAATCGGAGCGTCTGGGATTTGCTCGCAGAGAGGCTTCCCGCAACCGTATCTCTTGCCGTCGGCGCGATGCTGGCGCTTGTCCTGATCTCGTTTCCTCTCGGCGTACTGGCGGCGAAATTCGAAGGGAGGCTGCCCGACGCATTCAGCCGTACAATCGCGCTGCTCGGCGCGTCGGTTCCCAGCTTCTGGCTAGCTTTGCTCCTGATCTACGCGTTTGCCTATCGGCTTAACTGGCTGCCTGCAATGGGGCATGGCAGCTTGCTTCATCTTATTCTCCCCTCGCTTACGCTTGGCTTCGTCATGGCTCCAGAATACATACGTCTGTTGAGGGCGGGACTTCTGGAAGCCTTTGCACAAGAGTACGTAAGAGCGGCAAGGTCACGGGGGTTGGCAGAATGGAGAATTACGTCTCGTCACGCATTGCGAGCCGCGCTCATTCCGATTGTAGCGGTGTCCGGTATCAGTCTAGGCGCGCTTATGGCAGGCTCCGTTGTGACTGAATCGCTGTTTGGCTGGCCCGGGTTGGGAGGGATGGCTATCGAGGCGATCCGTCTTCGCGATTACCCTGTCGTTCAGGGCTATGTGCTCTTCTGCGGCGTCTTTTTCCTCGTTGCCAACTGGCTGTCGGATATCGGCGTAGCGGCTCTTGACCCAAGAACCCGGCTGATAAGGAGACGTGACGAATGAGGAAAGAGTTCTTTCCGAGAAGCAGAAGCATCAATCCGATGATCGCAGCGGGAATGACATTGATTGGCCTCTTTTTGCTGCTGGTATGCTTCGGATCTTGGCTGGCTCCGAATGATCCACTGCTGATCCAGATGTCCGATCGCTTGCAGCCCCCGAGCCTGCAATATCCGCTCGGGACGGATCATCTCGGTCGCTGCCTGCTGTCTAGATTGATGGCCGGCACGCCCATTACGCTGGGGCTGTCGGCGGCCGTTATCGTCGCGGTCGCGGCGATCGGCGTGCCGGTCGGTCTTGCCTCCGGCTATTGGGGAGGCCGACTGGACACCGTTCTGATGAGGGTGACGGATGGAATCGGGGCGCTGCCCGAAATGCTAATCGCGGTCGCGGTCGCAGGATTTGTCGGACCAGGTCTGGCTAACGTGCTGCTGGCTATTGCCTGCGTGAAATGGATCGGC
Source organism: Cohnella sp. LGH (assembly GCF_017671885.1). NCBI lineage: Bacteria > Bacillati > Bacillota > Bacilli > Caryophanales > Paenibacillaceae > Cohnella > Cohnella sp. LGH. Next base: position 3,364,640 of record NZ_CP072117.1, on the reverse strand, counting down.
TACGCGCGTCTTGTGAGGAGCGTCGTTCAGGCAGAGCGGAGTAAGGAATACGTGCAGTCATCAATCGTCGCCGGAAGCTCCGGTTGGACCGTTATTCGCCGCCACTTGCTGCGGCAGATCGCTTCTCCGCTGGCGATTATGGCGGCGGCGGACGTCGGCAGAACGATTCTGCTCATCTCGGCGTTGTCCTATCTGGGACTTGGCGTCCAGCCTCCTTCGCCGGAATGGGGGGCAATGCTGAACGATGGACGCTCGTTTTTTCAAGCAAAGCCTCTATTGATGCTGTATCCCGGGCTCAGCATTCTACTCGTGGTTCTGGCTTGCAACCTGCTGAGCGATGGCGTTCGCGACGCGCTTGACGTACGAGGGAAGCGCATGCGCGAATAAGCCGAGAAAAGGAGGCACAGGATGCCGAAGGAGACAAAAAGCGGCGAGTCGGAGCAATTCCGACCCGAATCCCTGTCGTTCAAGGATACGCGACAACGTACGGTTCTCGAAGTAGAGGGGCTGTGTTTAGAGCTAGATCATCGTCGGACGAAACGAACGCTCGTTAACGAAGTCGCTTTCGACATTGCTAGAGGGGAAATGCTCGCGCTTATCGGAGAAAGCGGCAGCGGCAAAAGTCTGACCGCGGCCGCGATCGGCGGCTTGCTCCCGAGAACGATTCGAGCCAGCGGCGGCATTCGTTTCGAGGGCTTCAGCTTGCACGAACTGAAACGAAAGGAACGCAGATGCCTTCTCGGCAAGGACATTGGCTGGATCTTTCAAGATTATCAGGGCAGCTTTACACCCTACCTGAAAATCGGATCCCAGCTCAAAGAGGCTCTTCTGACCCACAGACGGATGACGACCAACGAAGCAAAGGCATATATTCACGATTGGCTGGATAAAGTCGGCCTGCCCGCTGAAAGAGCATATGCCAGTTATCCGTTTCAGCTTAGCGGGGGACAACGGCAGCGCGCGGCAATCGCGGCCGCGCTGATGACTGGCCCCTCGTTGCTGATCGCCGACGAGCCTACGGCCGCGTTAGATGTACTTACCGGGGCGCGGATTATGGATTTGTTGGCCAGAATGCAAGAGCAGACCGGCTGCGCAGTGCTAATGATCACTCATGATCTTCGTCTTGTACGCCGGAGGGCGGAACGCATTGCCGTTATGCGTCAAGGCCGAATTGTGGAGAGGGGGAATGCTCCCTCAATATGGCGACGGCCCGCGCATCCCTACACCAAAGAGCTTCTTTTGGCTGTCCCAACCCTCAGCGAGTCGATCGAATCCAAAGGGGGAGCTACGCATGCCTGAAATATTGCGCGTGGAAGGGCTGTTCAAAAGCTACCGGAGCGGAATGGATAAGGTGGCCGCAATCGATGGAGTTTCCTTCTCGATGGAAATGAGGGAAAGTATCGGACTTGTCGGGGAAAGCGGCAGCGGAAAAAGCACGTTAGTCCGTCTGCTTCTCGCGCTTGAGCGGCCGGACGCAGGGGAAGTGTGGTTCGACGGGCAATCCCTGCTTCGTGCCAGCCCTGGCGATCTGCGACGTCTGCGCAAGCATATCCAGGTCGTCTTCCAGGATGCGACGGCGGCCTTGAACGATCGCTTGCCGATCTGGCGTTCCGTCGTTGAGCCGTTAGACAATTACGCAAAGGCCGTGGCGTTCTATGCAACGAGGAGAATATCGCACAGGAGAGAACTGGCGGAGCGACTGCTGGTGCGCGTCGGATTATCGTCCGAGCATATGGATCGCTATCCTCATGAACTGAGCGGCGGACAAAGGCAGCGCGTCGGCATCGCGCGGGGGATCGGCCTGAATCCAAAGCTTCTCGTATGCGACGAGCCGACCTCGAGTCTCGACGTAACGGCCCAAGCCCGGATTATAGAGCTGCTGCAGAGGCTCCAACGTGAAAGCGATATGTCCATCTTGTTCATATCTCACGATATCGCATTGGTGGCAAAGTTGTGCGACAGGCTGCTCGTCATGCAGGAAGGACGCATCGTCGATGATTTCGCGAAAGGGCATCTATGGGATTCCAAGCGTCATCCCTATACGCAGCTGCTGCTTGCAGGTGCGGCGGAAGACTAGCATTTCGTCGCCGCATTGTGAAAGAATGATTGACTTCCTTAATCGTAATAGTTACTATTTATAATGACGTCAATTAATAGTAATAATTACGAATAAGGAGTGGGAAGTTTGTTGTTACTTAAAAAGTTGAAAGGATTTATCGCATTACTCACCTTGACTCTGGTACTGGGCTGCCACGCTGATAACGCCGCTTCCGGGGACGGTAAGGGCGAAGCTCCCGAACTTGTCTATGCCACAGCAAAGGACATCAACGATATGAATCCCCATTTATACCCAGGCTCCATGCCCGCGCAGGGTATCGTATATGAATCGCTGGTCGAAAACACATCGGAGGGCATCAAGCCCCTTCTGGCCGAATCGTGGGAAATTACCGAGGACGGAAAAGTGTATACGTTTAAGCTTCGTCAAGGCGTCGTCTTCCATGACGGCGCGCCGTTTAATGCCAAAGCGGTCAAGCTGAACATGGAGGCGGTGCAAAGAAATGCCGGAAAGCACGCTTGGATTAAGCTGTCGACAAAGATGAAGGAGATCGCCGTAATCGACGAGTATACGGTTCGTCTGACCTTGACGGAGACGTATTATCCGACGCTGTTGGAGCTGTCGATGACCCGTCCGTACGTGTTCCTATCGCCGAACGATTTTGTGAACGGCGAGACAAAAGACGGCGTTGCCGGCTACCACGGAACAGGACCCTACAAGCTGGCGGAGCATGTGACGGAACAGTTCGCCCGGTTCGAGGCCAATGAGCAGTATTGGGGCGGGGCGCCCAAGATCGGTAAAATAACGGCCAAGGTGCTGCCTTCCGGCGAAACGACGCTGTTGGCGTTGCAGAAGGGAGAGGTGAACTTCGCGTTCACCGACGACCGGGGCGCGGACAGCGTCGATGTAGATGCGATGGAGCGGCTTGTCCAGACCGGAGATTATCAGATCGTGCGCAGCGAACCGATGAATACGAAAATGATCGTTGCCAACACCAGCCGCATGGACAGTCCGGTGGGAGAGAAAGCGGTAAGAGAGGCGATCTGGCATGCGGTCGATCGCGATGCGATCTCCAAGAGCATTTTCAACGGCACCGAAACGCCTGCCGAAACGTTGTTCTCCGCCAATGTGAATTATGCGGACGTCCCGCTGCAAATTCGCGCCTACGATCCGGAGAAGGCCAAAGCGCTGCTGGAGCAGGCAGGCTGGAAGGCTGATGCGGAGGGGGCGCCGCGGGCAAAAGAGGGAAAGCCGCTGGAGCTCAAGCTATACTACGACGCGAATTCTCCTTCGCAGAAGACTCAGGCGGAGTGGCTTCAGGCTGAGACACTCAAGCTGGGCATGAAGCTGGAACTGGTCGGAGAAGAATCGAATTCTATCGCCAGCCGCAGAGCTTCTGGCGATTACGATTTACTATTTAATCAAACGTGGGGACTGGCTTACGATCCGCAAAGCACGATTTCCGCATTCGCGTCCGAAGCCTCCTATCTCCATTCGACGAGCGGCATTCCGCAAGCGGAAGAGCTATATCGCAAAATTGACGAGGTAATGGTGTCGATTGATGAAGAGGCCCGTAAGGCGCTATATGCGGATATTCTGACCCTCGTTCACAGCGAGGCGGTCTTTATCCCGCTTACCAACGGCAAGGTGACGGTGGTGGCTTCGAAGAATCTGAAGGGAATTACGTTTAAGCAGACCCAGTATGAGCTCCCGTTCGAGAAGCTGTTCTTTGATTAAGCGGACTGCGAGGAATCAAATAAATGGGCATATATATTTTCAAGCGCTTGTTGTTGGCCGTTCCGCTACTGGTCGTCGTTTCCTTCTTGACTTTCGCGCTGAATCAGCTGTCTCCGTTGGATCCGGCGGAAGTTGTGCTGCGCGCTCAGGGCGTACCGACGGTCACCGCAGAGCTGATCGAGAAGACTAGGACAGAGCTGGGACTGGATCGCCCGCTGCTTGTTCGGTATGCCGAATGGCTCGCCTCGTGTCTTCGGCTGGATTTCGGAGTCTCCTATGTGACGGCTAAGCCGGTCTGGAGCTTGCTCGGCCCGGCACTCCTGAATACACTCAAGCTGACGCTCGCGTCCAGCGTTCTCATCGTCCTGACCTCCGTCGCTCTGGGCGTTGCCAGTGCGCTGCGTGCGGGCAGGGCGCTGGATCTGTCGATTCGGGGCGCCTCGTTCCTGCTGACCTCAATGCCCGCTTTCTGGCTGGCTGCGCTCATGATCTGGTACTTCTCGGTCAAGCTCGACTGGTTTCCGACAAACGGTATGGAGGGGTTGTCCAGCTATGTTCTACCGGTCGCCGTTATTACGGTCGGATACGCCGGCACGTATTTTCGGATGATCCGCAACTCTATGCTCGGCAACATGCACGAGGATTACGTGTTGTACGCCAGAGCCTGCGGCTGGACGGAGTGGCGCATTACGCGGCGGGTTCTGCGCAATTCTTTGCAGGTCGCCGTCACCGTCTTCGGCCTTGCCGTCCCCACCTTGCTGGGTAGCACGGTGGTCATCGAGAACGTCTTTGCATGGCCGGGACTTGGCACGTTGACAGTCAAATCGATTCTTGGACGCGACTTTCCGATGATCCAAGCTTATGTCCTTGTCCTAGCCGCTGCGTTTGTCGTGTGTAACACCTTATCCGACGTAGTGAGCGCGGCGGTCGATCCCAAACTAAGGAAGGCGTTGTAAATGAAGCTGTTCAAGCAACTGATGGCGGATCGGATCGGTTTTACATCGCTAAGCTTCATCACGGTCGTACTGGCCGTCGGAGCATGCGCGCCCTGGGCGGCTCCGCATGACCCCAACGAGGTCGAGCTGAAATTAAAGTTCGCCGGCGCTTCCTGGACCTACTGGCTAGGCAACGATCATTTGGGTCGCTGCGTGTTGTCCAGGCTGATCTATGGGATTCGACCAAGTGTGCTTTGGGTGCTGGGAGCGCTGCTAGTCTGCGTTTTTCTCGGAGCTGTGCTGGGCTTTATTGCAGGCTACTTTCGGGGGAAAATCGACAGCGCGATTATGCGAATCTGCGATGTCATGCTTTCTTTTCCCGGATATGTGATGACGCTTGCGATCGTAGGCGTACTGGGCACCGGACTGGACAATATTCTGATCGCTTTTATTGCCATGAAGTGGGCTTGGTTCGCTCGGGTAATTCGGGCGGCGGTTCTGCAATATTCGGACGCCGATTACGTCAGGTTTGCCAAGACGCTTGGTGCCGGACACCTTCGCGTCATGGCGAAGCATGTCGTTCCCGTATCGCTGCCGGAGATTGCGGTCATTGCCAGCAGCGCTTTCGGATCGATGATGCTGCAGGTATCCGGGCTGTCATTTCTAGGTCTGGGCATTCAGGCGCCGTATGCAGAATGGGGAATGATGCTGAACGAAGCGAGGTCGGTCATGTTCGTGAAGCCGGAGCTGATGATGGCGCCGGGACTGGCGATCATGCTGATCGTTGCCGCCGTTAATTTCTTGACGGATTCGCTTCAGACGGCTCTGGACCCCAAGCTGCTGACCGCCGGTCGGGGGGCGAGGTCGCGAAGGGGTTCCCTGCCGGGGCTTAAGCTGCAAGGGAGGGAGACCGCTTGACGATGAAGGATTCGATTTTGGAAGTTGAGCAGTTGAAGGTTTGGGAGACGACAACGGGCAGAGCGTTGGTCGCCGGCAGCTCCTTCCGGGTCCGGCGCGGCGAATGCCTGGCCATCGTCGGAGAGAGCGGCAGCGGGAAATCTCTCACTTGCCGGGCACTGATGCGGCTGCTCCAGCCGGGAATTGCGCAATCCGGCAGCATTGTGCTTAACGGAAGCGAGCTATCCTCATTGACGGAAAAAGAAATGCGCCGAACAAGAGGGAAGCGGATATGTCTAATTATGCAGAACGGCATGCGCGCTTTCGATCCGAGCCGTCCCGTCGGCGCTCATCTGCAGGAGACGCTCAGGCTGCATCAGTCCTGGAGCCGCGAGCAGTCGGAAGACAGGCTAAGGCAAGCGTTTGAGAGCGTCGGCCTTGCGCAGCCCGTCTCAATCTGGAAGAGGTATCCGCACGAGCTGTCCGGCGGTATGCTGCAAAGAGTCATGATCGCGCTGGCGATTGTCATGAAGCCTGATTTGCTCATTGCGGACGAGCCGACGACGGCGCTCGATGCGTCCACCCAGTATGAGGTCGTAGAGCAATTTGCTCGGCTGAGAGATCGGATGGGCGTCTCGATGCTGTTCGTCTCGCACGATTTGTCCGTAATTAAACGCTTGGCCGACGAGGTTCTGGTCATGAGACAGGGGGAAATTGTAGAGCGCGGTCGCGCTAATGCGCTTTTTGCCGCGCCGCAGCATCCGTATACGCGTTATCTCGTCGCCGCCAAAGCGGAGCTGAAACGGAGCTTTAATCGGCTGATGGGAGGTGGGGACGATACTGAAGGCTTGCGGCGTGAACAAGTTCTATAGTTCAGGCGGATGGTTTGGGGGAGAGAGACGTCAAGTGCTTTCCAACATCGAGATGGAATGGGAGAAGGGTGAAAGCCTTGGCGTCATCGGTGAAAGCGGAAGCGGAAAATCGACGCTTGGCCGATTGCTGCTTGGTATCGAGCCGCCCGATAGCGGAACCGTTACATTCGACGGACTGCCTGTGTCGGGTCGTCGTAGGAGGAAGGGAGGTCTGAGTGCAGTGTTTCAGGACTACACTTCCTCGATCAATCCGTTTTACACCGTAGAGAAGGCGCTGCTGGAGCCATTGGAGCTGCTGAACGAGCCGCCTGCGACGCGTGGGACAAAAATCCGGTTTTTGCTGCGGCAGGTTGGACTGGACGAGTCTTTTTTGCCCAAGTATCCGCATGAGCTGTCGGGGGGACAAGCCCAACGGGTGTGTCTCGCGAGGGCGATCTCGACGGAGCCCGCCTGCATTCTCCTCGATGAGGCCATCAGCTCTCTAGACGGTTCGGTACAAATGCAGATTCTGGAACTGCTAAGCAGGTTGAGAAGAGAAAGCGGCACAGGCTACATTTTCATCACCCATGACATTCAGGCCGCAGCGTATTTGTGCGACCGTCTGCTGATCGTTCTCAACGGCCAGATTATAGAAACTATCGCCACTCAACAGCTTCGGGAGGTTCAAACCTCTTACGCCAGAGAATTGCTTGCAAAAACATGGCTTTAATTTCGCCGTCCAGGAAGGAGCGAGAACGTGGGGGCACTGTCTTGGCCGTTTTTGCGTCTATATCTGCTCACGTTGCTATACTTCAGTGCCAATTCGATTCTGAACGTGATCATACCGCTAGAAGGAAAGACGCTCGGCGCCGATAATTCGACAATCGGCATCATCATGGGCGCATACCTGTTCACGACGATGCTTCTCCGTCCGTGGGCAGGAGGTTGGATACAGCGCTTCGGTCCGATCAAAGTCTTGCGCATACTGCTCGTCGTTAATGGCTGTGCGCTTATTCTTTATACGATGACCGGAATTGAGGGATATCTGGTTGCGCGGATGATGCAGGGAGCCTGTACCGCCTTTTTCTCCATGGCGCTACAGCTTGGCATTATCGACGCCTTGCCTGACAAAGACCGCTCCCAAGGCATTTCGATGTATTCTTTGTGTGCCTACTTGCCCGGCATCTTCGGTCCGCTGGTTGCAGTTGGCATCTGGCAAACGGGAGAGTGGCATCATTTTACGATCGCGATGGTCGTCCTGGCGATATTGACCGGAATAGTTGGCTATACGGCGAGAATAGATCGAAAGCCCGGTGGAGAGAAAACGTCCACAGAAGCGGAAGGTGCGGGCATCGGCATGAGGGGGTCGCTTGGACAGTTTGTGCGCAATCCGCATCTATTCAAGTCAGGACTGCTGATGCTAAGCGCTTCGCTCATCTTCGGTGCAATGTCTACGTTTGTCCCGCTGTATACAGCGCAAATTCCGGCTGCAAGCACCGCCGTGTTTTTGACAATCCAAGCCTTTGTCGTCGTAGGCACTCGATTCGGTTTACGCAAGCTCATTCCGTCCGACGGCAAGTGGCCGACCCGGATTACGGCAGGGGCGATGGCGCTGCTGGCAGTCGCCTGTCTGTGTGTCAGCATGGCGACAGCCTTACCGGCGGCCGTTTTCTATACGGGAGCCCTGCTGACGGGAATCGCCCAAGCGCTGCTGTATCCAGCTTTGATGACCTATCTTAGCTTTGTGCTGCCTGAGGGCAGCCGCAACATATTGATCGGTCTGTTTGTCGCAACCGCCGATCTAGGTGTATCGATGGGAAGCGTATTGATGGGACCAATCGCCGATTGGATGTCCTATTCGACTATGTACAGCATCTGCGCCGCTCTAGCCATGGCGATGACCGTGGTAGCCTTGGAGCGACGCTCTTTGTCCTCCGATTCGAAGCGTCAAGTTGGCTCGACGGATGGAATGAAAGGAACTTCGCTCTGAGAAGAAAGAGGGATCCCAAAAGTAACCTTTTTGTACACCTTCTGCAACAAAATAGGATGGTATTTGAAGAAGCCAAGAAGCTAAGCGGTTTGTTTGCGTTTAGCTCCTTGGCTTTTTTGCGTCTATATTGGCTTTCTTGAGCAAGTTGTGGGCAAGGAAAAGCCACCCGACCTCCAGGCTTACTTTAGGCAAGCCTCGGAGCAGAAATCTCTTAAACCCTCGGTTGTTCTTCAACGCACCAAACACAGGCTCCGGCTCAATCATGCGTCTTACGGCCGGCGCATAGCCTTCTTCGCTTCGAAGTCTTTGTCGGGCTTGGTTCTTTAGCCGCAAATACTTCATGCTCATTTTAATCTCACGATCACCTTTGGCTTTCGTACACTATGGTTTCAGTAGACAGTTTTCACAACCGGCACTTCGGGAATGGCGATATTCAATTTCATATCCACTTTCCGTTTTCTCCTTGCTCATGCGTCGGAAATGAAGCGTTTGTCCCGCCGCACACGTCCACGTATCTTGTTCACGGTTATAGGTCCAGTTGTCGATCTTGCCGATGTCCTTTTGCCAGGCCCTGCTTTTTTCTCGATGGTACGTGCTGTATTTGACGATGGCTTCGACTTCGTTCTGCTCTAGATAGTTGTAATTCTCTTCGCCACCATAACCCCGCATCTTTCCCCTGAAGCTTGGCTTTATGCTTTAATTTTGGTAAGCATCTTCGGGTGAGAGCTGTTTCGTCCGCCTCCTTGATAAGCCGCTTCGAATACGGTGTCGTCTAGTCGATTAACGGCGGCGTTTACCACGCGAACGAGGTGGTTAGCGGGGATGTCTTCCTCCAAATCCATTGGTAAGCAGAGTTGATCCATGGTATATTGAATGGTACAAATTTCCTGATGCGGATTTTGACAAGTTGACGATGAGGAAAAAGGGGCATGTGTCTCTTGGAGGAGCGGAGCGTTTGCCTTTGTGTGCGTGAAATCTCCTTGCAGCGAGTTTACCCATTCAGATTCTCACGACCACAACAGCAACCGTAAAGAGACACATGCCCCTCAAAATATTAATCGACAAGCAGTAAATAGAGGGTGTCCCCAGTCAATGACTTATGGGACACCCTTTTTCTTTAGCGGGATTTTGTCAACTGGTTTTCCCCCTTCCGGGAAATATGCTATCATTTAGTAGACTCAGACAACTGCATTCTTAAAGGCTTTCACCAGATCGTCGGCGCTCTCTGAGATGAGGAACAGAACGTAGTCGCCTTCAACGGCGATTTTATAATTTTGCGCATTCTTGTACGGTTCGGGCAAGTATTGCTCAAACATCTTCTGAACGTCCTTTGCGCGCTGCTCCATGCTCTTCTTGATCGCGTCGATGTTTTTGGCGTCCTTGACTTTAACAACTGCAATCTCGTTGGAGATAAGGTTGATAGCCGGAGTTTTAATCGTAAACTCCTCGATCAGCTCGCGGTCGATATCATAGTAATCCTTGAGCGTTTCCTCCGTCAGATCGAACAAGCTCGGTTGCTCAATCTTTTTCAGCATTTGATTGACAATTTTGTCTGTAGACGACTCTTCCGTCTTTTCATCCGGCTTTTCGGTTTGCTCCGGCTCTTCAGTTTGACCCGGTTCGGAGGAGGGGCTTGGATTGGAGCTTTCGCTGGCAGTCGGCGTGCTAGTCGGACTTGGAGATTCAACGTTATTATTGGATTTGCCCGAGCAAGCCGTCAAGAGCATGCCAAGCAACGCGGTAACGAGAAGAAACGATGCAGCGGTTTTTTTCATGGGATTTCTCTCCTTGTTCTGTCATTTCTAAGAAGTAATCTTCTTGACATGTTATACGGACGGCACGTTCCGCCGAAAGGTTGCAGCCAATTTTATACGAGAATACGAGTACATAGGTTGAGGAGGCCATCATATGTCGAATTCGACAAAGCTGATTACAGGCTCTAACGCGCCCTTGCCAAACGAGTCCTTGCTGGAACTTACGGTGGAATGGACAAGCTCGCCGGCCGAGCTGGACGTAAGCTGTTTTATGGTGAACGAGCAGGGCAAGGTCCCGTCGGATCATTATTTTATTTTTTATAATCAAGCGGAAGACCCGGGGCGTCACGTTCGTTTTGAACCCCAAAATCCCACTTCGGTAAAATTTACAATCGACCTGAACGGACTGATGTCTTCCCCGATTCAAAAATGCGTGTTCGCGGCAACGCTTGACGGACCAGGTACGTTCTCCGAGGTGCAGGGCTGCAAAATTACGGCCAATGTCTCGGGTTCAGAGATTGCGTACGATTGCAATGAGGGCAAAGCGGAGAAGACGCTGGTGCTGGTCGAATTGTATCGGCATGGAGGCTGGTTCAAGCTTAGGGCGATCGGCCGCGGCTTTAACGGCGGGCTGAAGCCGCTTGCGGAGTCACATGGCGTAGTCGTCGACGAGCCGGAAACGGAAGCTGCGCCGGAAGTCGCGGCATCGTCCTCCGCGAGCCCGTCTGCGCAGACCTCCAGTCCGACGCCTGTCGCCGATCCGGCTCCGGTCCAGTCGAATCCGCCGGAAACGAAGGTCAACTTGACCAAAATCGATCTGTTGAAGAAAAAGGTCCAAATCTCGTTGGAGAAAAAGAGAATGGATACGATTAAGGCGCGAGTCGCAGTCGTATTCGACGCTTCCGGCTCCATGATGTCACTGTATCAGAAAGGGACCGTACAGCGAGCGTTCGAGAAGGTGCTGGCAATAGCGGCCTGCATGGACGACGACGGCGTGATGGACGTATGGTTTTTTGGCAGCAAGTCGAAAAGGACGCCTAGCGTCACTGAGAACGATTACGAGGATTACGTCAAGAAAACCTATCCGTCACCGAGAGTGTTCGGCGGGCTGGGCGCCGGCAATAACGAGCCGGTCGTGATGGCGGACGTGATCAAAAAGTATACGAAAGAGGAGCCGAGCGACATTCTTCCGACGTATGTCATTTTCTTCAGCGATGGCGGCATTTACGAGACGAAGAAAATATCCAAGCTGCTTATCGAAAGCTCGAAGACGAGCATTTTCTGGCAGTTCGTCGGCCTTGGGAACGCAAGCTTCGGCGTATTGGAGGAGCTTGACAATTTGCAGGGACGGTTCATCGACAATGCCGATTTTTTTGCGCTTAGCGATCTGGACAAAGTCACCGATGAGGAGCTGTACGATCGGATATTCAACGAGTTCCCGGGCTGGCACCGCCAGGCGAAGGAAAAGGGCATTTTACGCTAGCCGATGTCAAGAATGGCAAGGCTCGGCGCGAAGCTTCGGCAAACTATAATTGGTATTATAGGAGGTGACACGATGTCGGAGCAGCAGATCTATATTCGATTTCCTGAGGAGACGGACGCAGCGGAATTGGCAGACTTGTACAAACGCAACAGGGAGTTCTTCGAGAGGTTTTCGCCCGGTTGTCCGGATGAATTTTATACGAAGGAGCACCAGCTTCAAGCGATCGTCAAGAGCCAGGTGGATCGCAAGGAGGATCGGAGATATTCCTTCGTCATTTGCCACAAAGAGGATGAGCGGATTATCGGGAATGTGGATCTGAACTTCGTGATGCGAGGAGTCCTGCAGAGCTGCATGGTCGGATACAGTCTGGATCAGGCCTACAACGGCAAAGGCTATATGACCGAGGCCGTAAAACTGGTAGTTCGTTATGCCTTCGAAAAGCTGAAGTTTCACCGAATCGTGGGAGAAGCCTCCCCGCGAAATCCCGGATCGATCCGCGTGCTGGAAAATGCCGGCTTCCATAAAGAGGGGATCTCGCGCAGCAACGTAAAAATAAACGGGGTATGGGAGGATCATCAGGTGTTGGCTCTGATCAATCCGGCCGATTAGCATGATAAGCAACCAGTTGCTCTAAAGGTGATCGATAACAAGGTTAGAAGTGCATTTATCTCTTCCGAGGCTATACAATCCTGAAGACCGAATGGGTAAATCCGTAATAGGTGATTTCAGGAGCGTATGAGGCCTTCTCCGGGAGGAGATATATGCACTTTTTTTCGTATCCACAGATCCTAATGCAACAAATGAGAGAGAAACTGGATATTTATAGGTAGCGGCCGTTAGGAGGAGATAAGTTGTTAGAAGCGACCCTACTGCAACAATTAAAACAAGGGAAACAATCCGCATTGGAGCGTCTTATTGACATGTATGCGGGTTATGTAAGCAAAATCGTTAGAAACGTGATCGGGAGTCAGATGAAAAACGAAGACGTCGAGGAAGTCGTTTCGGACGTATTCGTATTGCTGTGGACGCATGCCGGACAGATTCGCGAAGACAGTAAAACAATAAAATCCTACCTTGCCGCTATCGCAAGAAATCAGTCCCTCAAAAAGTTGCGAGAGCACGCTCCTCGTATGTATCCGCTTGATGACGATATCTTGATCGTGGAGGATTCAACGAGCGCGTTCGCCGAATCGGAACAAAAGTATTTTCTCGAATGGGCGTTGTCGTTGATGAGCGAGCTGGATCGGAATATTTTCGTTCGTTATTACTTCTTGATGGAGAGGACCGCCGATATAGCCGAACAATTGCAAATGAATGAATCCACCGTTAGAAGCAGGCTTTCGCGGGGACGCGACTATTTGAGACAAGTACTTAGAGATGGAGGCGGCTACGATGAAAATAAGAATATCCGAAATGTTTGAGCATGCGCGTATGAATGCGGATGACCTCCAGATCGAAGAAGATCCGACTATCGATAAGGACAAAATTCGGAAAATCGTTCTACATAAAATCTCCCCTAAGAAAACCTCTCGGAGGTTTGCCGTAATCTCCGTAGCTATAGTGGCTATGTTAGCGGCGGCCATTGGCGCAAATGCGGCTACCGGCGGCAAATTGTTCGGCGCGATCGTATTAAACGACGAAAACAGGCATCTTGCTGAAATGCCCGACTATGCTTCAATGACGGAGGCGCCTGCCGCGCCATCGATTAATGACGTTAATAAACGTAGTCTTAACAGCAATATCATTCGTGAAGGTCAACTACAGACCCTTAACGCCGGCTCCGTCACTAACATTGAGCTGGAGGAGAAAGACAGTTTGTTTCTTATTCCGCAGCTTCTTACCGGCAATGGAGATCTGGTCATTTTTACGAAAGAGAAGGGTGCAGGGTGGGAGTTGAAAAAAGGCGATAAGCTGTCGATCGAGTTTAATCTGGATCTGACGACGAATAGCTATTCGGATCCGAACGGCGAGTATATGGAGCTCGGATTTATCCATAACGGAGAGCTGATCAAAGGCTTCCATAGCAAGGAGAAAAGCTTCGCCTATACCGTCACGGCAGACGAAGATGGTGTATATTACTTCTATGCGGAGAATTATTCGGCCGGTAAAATTATCGTTGAAAGCGGGATTGTTGAACAACAATAAACCGCAACAGAACGAAGATGGAGGATTACAGCTATGATTTCCCCAACCGTCGAGCGGATTCAACTCGCCCCCGGGTTCTGGTCCAGCTTGCGCCGATTAGGGATAGAGGCACGGGACATAGCCCGGCAAGCGCAACTGCCGACATCTCTTATTCAACAACCTTCCTTCAAGACCTGGATCGTCCCTTTGTTTCTTACAACGCCGAACTGTTGGAAATGCTGACTCCCGCTCTGGACCGGGCGTTGGACGAGCATCTCCGCAGCCGCTCGCTATGTGAAGCGGTCAAGCAGCTTCAGAAGAGGAACTTGGTAGGAGGGCGGCCCGACATCCGGATCGTCGCAAGCGAATTGGGAATGAGCGATCGTACGCTGCAGCGTCGGCTCAGGGACGAGGGTACAAGCTTTAAGCATTTATTGGCGCAAGCTAGGCACGAGCAGGCTCTTTCGTATTTGGCGGATCCTTCGCTCGATATTAAAGAAATCGCTTTTCTCGTCGGCTATGAGGATCAGAATTCCTTCTACCGCGCTTTTCGCCTCTGGGAGAGGGATACCCCTGCCAATTGGCGCGTTAGGCATGAAGTTTGGCGCAGCGAGCTAGTTACCGGGCCGGTCTGAACGGATAAACTAATCTCTATCCAAACAGCAAGGAGACATGAAAGATGGATATGGGATTAACCGCTAGAACGGCATTAGTAACCGGCTCTACGAAAGGCATCGGCAAAGCGATTGCCATCGAGCTAGCCAGAGAAGGCGTTAATGTTCTCATTAACGGCCGTAACGCGGAAGAGGCAGATCGCACCGTTCATGAAATCAAGTCGTTATTTCCGTCTACCTGCCCGCAGAATGCCGCAGCTAATCTGGTGGACGCCAAACAAAGAGAAGCGTTGTTCGAGAAATTCCCGCAAGTCGATATCTTGATTAACAATATGGGGACATACGAGATCATGTCATATGAGGACGTGGAGGACGAGGTATGGGAAAAATACTTTCGCACAAACGTTCTTGCCGCTAACGGATTATCCAAATTTTACTTGCCGAAAATGTTGAAAAGCGATTATGGCCGCATTGTTTTTATCGCGAGCGAAGAAGCCGTAATGCCTTCCGGGCAGATGCCTCAATATGCCATGACGAAATCGATGCTGCTTTCGTTGTCCAAAAGCTTGTCCAAGCTGACGAGAGGAACCGAGGTCACCGTTAATACGATTATGCCGGGACCGACTCTCTCCGAGAACGTGCAGCAAATTATAGACGGCATCTACCCGCACGAAGAGATGACATTTGCCGAGAAAGAGCAACGGTTCATGGCTGCCAACCTGCCTCAGTCCGAAATCCAACGATTTATCAAGCCCAATGAGATAGGCAGACTGGCCACGTTCGTATGCAGTCCTCTTTCATCCGCATTTAAGGGATCTCCAATCCGTATGGACGGGGGAATGGTGCCGACCATCTATTAACCGTTTACCTTAAATAAACAACGGGGGTGCTGTCCCATACATGCACGACGCCATTCCTTCTTTCGTACGACTTTTTACTTATGAGACAGCGCCCCCGAATCAATCAATACGTTTCATACACGAGCTCGCTGTCTATTTTCAGCTGTTTATCAAAAGCGACGTAAATATACAGATTACCGGCCGGAGTATCGCCTGCATCGTAGCCTAATCGAAAGGAGCTATCCACACTAAATTCAAGCTCGGACAATACCAGCTCATTCACATCTTCGTCGGGATGAGCTTCGGCAATCAGACCAAGCGCGCTGCCGATTAATTCGTCCAAGTGTTCCCACGCGTTCCTGATGACAGAAGACAATCGTTTCATATCGGCTTTGGTGGCCGCTTCCGTTCTAACCGAAAGCTCATGCCCTCCGTAGCTCAGCGTAGAAGCATAGGAAGACATCGAAACATCGTATTGAAAAACTCCAACCCCTTTGACCGCATGATCCGGTTCGACAATCAGATTATCGGCATAATTCAACTGCTTCAGCTTGGGGTTATGGGCGGTATCCAGCTTCGTTATTTTGTTCTCCGAGCAAAAAAGTTCGACCAAATGCGCATTATGGCTGAGATCCAAGCTCGCGATATGATTGTTGAAGCATCTTAATCCCCGCAGTACCGTATTCCCGCTTATGTCCAAATGTTTGAGATGATTGTTATTGCAGCGGATATCCGACAATTCCGCACAGGTCGTTTCATCCAGGCCGATTAAATAATTGTTCCCGCAATCCAGCCGGGCAAGCCGGAGGTTATGACTCAGGTTCAAATCAAACAGGGAATTGTAACCGCAGGTAAGCTCCTGCAAATTTACGTTTTGCTCTACGTTCAATTCCGAAAGGATATTCCAATAACAGATCAGCTTGACGAGCATAACGTTGTGACGTACATCAAGATTCCGGATCCGGTTAAACCCGCAATCGATCGTTTCCAATAGGGCATTGTCCTTCAAACTTAAGGAAGCAATTTCGTTCTTGTTGCAGTCGAGCTCTTTCAAGAGCGGATTGCGGCTTGTATCCAGCCGAGTCAGCGCGTTGTATCTGCAAGACAGCTTTTCCAAGTTCGGATGATTGGCCGTATCGAGCGAGGTTAATTGGTTTGCAGCGCAATCGAGCGTCTTCAGAAGGCGATTGCGGCTAAGATCAAGTTCCGTCAAGCTATTGAAAGAGCAATCCAGTTCCTCCAGGGAGGCAAAATGCTCGATTCCTTTTAAGCTTGAATATTGGTGATTGGCAAGCTGCAACGACTCTACTCGATCTACATCGCCGAGCAGAATCGTCCCGCGATTGCCGCAAAATGTTTCCATGATGTAGTCTTTGAAACCGTCGTCAATGAAATCCTGAGTGATATCCAAAACGTACCTCCGATATTATAGATTCCACAAATACGCTTTCTCCAGCTCCGCCAAGTCGAACTTCTTCATTTTCATGAACGCTTTGGTAACGCGACTGCGTTGTTCCGGAGTGCCTTCGGCCAACATTTTATCCATCCGGACGGAGGAGATTTGCCAGGAAACTCCGTATTTGTCCTTCAACCAGCCGCATTGCTCGGCATTAGGCACCGCGGACAGGCGGTCCCAATAGTAGTCGATTTCCTCCTGCGTCTCGCAGTTGATCAACAGGGAGACAGCCTCGTTAAATTGAAAGTTGTGCGAGTGCGCGCTGTCCATTGCCGTAAACCAGGTATTCTCCAACATAAAATCGCTGAACATAACGGTGCCTTCGCGGTCCGGCTCCATACCGGGTCCGTAACGAAACAGCGAGCCGGGTCTGGCATTGCGGAAGAAGGACAGATAGAATTCTCTTGCTTCCTCCGTCTTGCCGCAGTTGTCGCCCACGAACAGGAGGGAAGAGATAATCGGGGGGCGAGGCTCGCCTTCGGGATTGGTTAGCATCAGCTGCCAGGAGACGCCGTACTTGTCCTGGATCCAGCCGTATCGTTCGCTGAATGGATATTTGTCCAGCGGCATCAGCGCAATTCCGCCGTCGGCAAGCTTGCCCCAAGCTTCGTCGATCATTTCTCTTGCGTTCGTCTCCCGGGAAGGATCGAAATTGACGGTGAACGAGATCGAAGGATTGATCTTGAAGTACGGTCCTGCGGAGATAGCCATAAACGGTTGTCCCCAGACGAGAAACGACACAAGATCGCATTCGCCCGAAGGAGTGTCGTACAGAACGGTCGAGCTCGTGATTCGGGAGTCCGGAAAAACGGAGCAGTAGAACTCCGCGGCGTCTTTCGCCCCTTTGTCAAACCACAGATGCGGGGTGATGGGCTGCATATCATTTTCCTCCCTAAACATGGATTTGACTTTTATTTTATCATAAAGAACCTAACGTTTCGAAATAGAGGATTATAGGTCTATGGAACTATAAAACGACTGTTGCATTTATCTAGCTGATCCGGTATATTGGATTTAGTTAGATAATCTAATTATATGCAGGGTGAGACGATGAACAAGAAAAGCAGGAGGGAAAGCGGTTTGGATCAATTGCCCAAGCTGGGGATTACGCCTTATTTGGAATTATTGGACAAGACCGCCGATGGAGAGACAAACCGAACCTCCGGCCGGCTAGGGCTGTTAATGCTATGGTTCAGCGATCATTTTCTGGATGCGGTCGATGTGGAGCTGGCGCCGTTCGATATTACCGAAAGCAAATTGGATTTGCTGCTGCTGCTTAAGCTTCACGAAAGCAGAGAATTTATTTCGCCGTCTTCGCTTGCGGACAGATTGGGAATCAGACGAGCTTCGGTGACGGCAATGCTGGACTGGCTGGAAAAACGAAGCTTGATTCTCCGCGAGCCAAGCGAACAGGATCGTCGAATGATTCATGTCAGCCTGACATCGGAAGGACGGCGGCTGCTGGACCTTGTATTGCCCACGTTTTGGTCTGCCTGCTCCTCAATCATGAATGATCTGGATCAAGAAGAGGCGATTCTGTTGGATAAAATACTGGTGAAGCTAAATGCCGGCATTGAAAAACGATTGGGGGTGGGGCGTTAAAAATTTTTTTGGACATATAATTAGATTGTCTAACTATACAAGTTGAACCATCCCTTTTAGAATGCAATGGGCTTTCCCTTCATTGGTTCAACTTATATGAACAACTTATATGAAATCGCATAATAACGAGGTGTATCCATTTGTCAAAAAACTATTCTCTTATGACTTTTATTCTTTGCTGGGCCGGAATGGTCGTTATGTCCAGTTTATATGTTACAATCCCGCTTTCCTCCGTGTTTGCCGATGCTTTCGGGATTTCATTAACGCAGGCCGCTGCGGCCGGGAGCGGATTTTCGGCGGGGTTTGCCTTAGGCTGCTTGATCTATGGCCCGTTGTCCGAGAAGTACGGACGCAAGCGAGTGATCGTGATCGGACTTGTCGCTTTAGTGCTTCTATCTCTATTGCTCGGAATGGTAAATAGTTTTACTGGGATCGTTTTTCTGAGATTCATGCAAGGCGCTGCCGCAGCTACCTTTTCTCCCGTTGCGCTTGCTTATGCCGTCGAGATGTTCCCTGCAGCCAGGAGGGTAACCGCAATCGGCTTTATCAGTACAGGATTTCTGGTCGCAGGGATTGTCGGTCAGGTGATCAGCGGCATAGTCAATCAGCAGTATGGCTGGAATACGGTGTTTGTTGTTCTCGCCGTTGTTTACGCAGCCACTCTGCTTCTGGTGGCAATCGGTTTGCCGAGAGAGGAGACCCGATCTGCCAGCGCGAACATTTGGGATCCGATTAGACGGATGCCATCGCTCTTCAAGCAAAAAAACATCGTGTTGAGCTACATCATCGCTTTGGTGCTGTTGATGTCCTTTGTCAGTATGTACACAGTTTTGGGCAGTTATTTGGCGGGGCCTGATTTTGGCCTTGATGCGCGGCATATTTTGTATATCCGATCGATCGGCGTTGTGGGCATGCTCATTTCTCCATTTGCGGGCATGCTGACGCAGCGATTCGGCGTACATGCCGTAATTCGCTGGGGATTAGGCGCGGCGATTGCAGCACTGGCTTCGCTTGGTCTCAGTTCGAATTTAGTTGTGATGGTTGCGACAAGCGTGGTTTTCGCAGCCGGAATCGCGGTATCCGTTCCTGCTCTGATCTCGTTGATCGGTCAGTTGGGCGGCAAATCGCGGGGAATCGCGGTTTCTGTCTATACGTTTATTCTTTTTGCGGGAACCAGTCTGGGACCGATTCTGTCCATCCGATTTATGGCATTGGGGAGTTATACGCTGACCTTTTTGCTGCTTGCCGTCGTTCTCGGCGTCGGTTTATTGTCCGCATGCCTGATTCGCAAGGATTCCTCTGTTGAAGCAGGGGGATGAAACTTGCTTTAAAACTCCTTTTCATATATCTTGATTGTATAGTATCTTTATAATCAAGATATATTTTCGGAGGAGGACAAGACGATTGCCCCACGACAAGCATAATCAACCTACGCAGCAGCAGGAGAACCTCACCTTGCGCATGCGCGGACTTGGCGCTCGCACAGTGATTTACCAGCAAAATGTGGCATCCCGTTTGGGCTTGAATAACAGCGATTTTTTGGCGATTGATATTTTGCACGAGAAGGGTCCGATTACTGCAGGCGAACTAGCGAAATTTACCGGGCTTACGACAGGCAGCGTTACGGCGTTAATCGATCGACTTGAGAAAAGCGACTACGTCCGCAGGCAGCCTGATTCCAACGATCGTCGGAAAGTGATTCTCGTTCCGGTATATGAAAATAAGGAAGAAGTCAGCGACATTTATTTATCTCTTCACACAGCGATGATCCAGTTGGCTTCCAGTTATGAGGATATAGAGCTTGAGCTTATTGCACAGTTTTTAGACAAAGCATGTACGGTTTTGGAGGAACAGATTCACGATCTCAATTCCAATATA
Source organism: Cohnella sp. LGH (assembly GCF_017671885.1). Classification (NCBI taxonomy): domain Bacteria; kingdom Bacillati; phylum Bacillota; class Bacilli; order Caryophanales; family Paenibacillaceae; genus Cohnella; species Cohnella sp. LGH. The sequence goes on along the minus strand of NZ_CP072117.1, from coordinate 3,344,424 downwards.
TCGGGGGGGAATTAAAGTGGCGGTATTGGTGCTATTCGCAACGAAAACAGGAGCAACCGAGCAATGTGTAAAGGTGCTGACGGAAGAGCTCTCGGAATGCACGATTTGTAACGTTGAAGTGGAGAAGCCCAAGCTGGAAGGATTTGAGAGTGTTATTTTAGGCGCAGGGGTAAGAGACGGGAAAATCTACAAACCGCTGCGCGACTTTATCAAAAAAAACCACGACGAGTTATTGACCAAGCGAGCGGGTTACTTTATTTGCAACGAGAAACCGAAAGAAACGGAAGAAATCATCGAGCGGAACATTCCCGGGGATCTGAAAGAGGCTGCCGTCTGCATAGCGTCTTTTGGCGGGTATAAAGCGTATGCTGCGCCCAAAGAGGGAACGGATCAACTGAAGGGGATTTTCGTAGATAAAATAAAAGCTTTTGCCGAGATCATTAAACATCGGTAAGCTGCGGTTACAATAAACGATGAACGAGAGAAGGGCCTCGAATTCCGCTGCAAAGCGGGCGAGGTCTTTTCCTCGTATCGTGCTTCCCGGGCAACATATGGTATAGTAGAAAATAATCGAAAAATGTAGGGAAATGCTGGCGAATCGATCAAGCAGGGGCGAAAAGGCGGTGAAAGGTGCCCCTGAGCGGGTTTGCAGACACGCCCTAGGAGGAGGAGAAATATGGGTGGGCGCAGACTTCTGAGACACGGATTCGTTCTGGCGCTGCTGCTGTCCGTCGCGCTGCCAGCGCTGCCGGCGGAGGCAGGCATGTTTGATCGGATCAGAGACATTTATAACGCCCCGGACAAGGTGGACGAGCTTCGCGAGCAGTATGAGGAAACGGCCCGCTCGCTGGAGGAGCAGCGCCGAAAGCTGACTGAGGCGGAAGCCTCGCTGGATGCCTATTCGGCCGAACAGGAGCGGATGCGGGCAGAGAACGAGCTGTACCGACAGCAGAATGAGGAGCTGCGGACGCAGAACACGCTGCTCACGGATCGGCTGGAACAGCTCGAGAAGGACAAAGCGGACAAGCAGGCCATGTATCGCAGATGGATGACGATGATCGGGGCGGCCGTTGCGCTGGTTGTCGGTTATGTGCTGTCGATCCGACTGTGGCGCTATTCCGAATGGCGGAGAAGAAAACGGCTGCGCGGAGGGATGAGAAATGCGGGTTGATGCGCCGCCGAATCTGGGACACGTTCGCATTGATCTGGACGGCGAGGAGACATTGCAGCTGCTGCACCCGAAAGCGCTGCTTGCCTTTCATGGGGACCCGCGCCATCGCGAGGATCGCTTTATGGATCTGTCGGGGATGTATCGCAAGCGCAAGCTGATCAAGTCGGAGCTGCGCGGTCCGGCAAGCCTTATTCTCGGAATGATGCCCGGCTGCCTGATGGAGGTTGTCGACATTCCGGAGGACAGCAATTTGTTGTTCGATTTTCGCCATGTGCTATTTTACACAGATGGCATGACGATGAAAAGCAGGGTGCAGACGTTCAAGAACGCCTGGATTACCCGGGAGCTGGTACGGATGAGATTTTCCGGGCCCGGACGAATCGGCCTGCTGTCTTCCGGGTCGATCGCGCCGCTGCAGCTCGATCCATACGTTCCGTTGTTCGTGGAAGCCGGCTCCCTTGTGGCCTACCCGGAAAATGCGAGCATTAAGCTGTCCGTCTACGGCAATCCTTTGGCCACCCAGCATATGAACGTGCAATGGGAGATGACGGGCACCGGTCCGATTCTGATGCAGACGGGCTTTCGCGATAGCGCTCTGGAGGACCAGATCCATAAGGACAGCATCGTCAGGAGAACGCTGCGGGAGCTTCTTCCATTTGGCGGCGTATATATTCGATAGCGGGTTCGATTCGGACCTGTACCGAGGAACAGCTGGGGGCTGTCTCACTAGTAGGAGAGTCAAAGATGATCGGTCATCTTTTCGTGCGACTCTTTTACTTAGGAGACAGCTCCTTGTTGTTGTAGCGTAGATGAGATTCGGGATTGCCCTTTGTTCCCGTCCCCGTTATGCTAGAGTTAAAAGAGGAATTAGTCGATCCTGCCTTAATAATCGCTTCCCCTTTTCTAGGAGGTAGTTATGTCGCTATCGACGGAAAAATATTTAATGCTATTAAATCATTTCGGAAATCGGGCGATTGTCGGCGAGGAAGCCGAAGCGACGATCGAAGAGATGTCCGGCGCGCTGTACTGTACGTCTCGCAACGCGAAGATTGTGATTCGCAGACTGGTCGAGGAGCGGTTGATCCAGTGGCGGTCGGGTAGAGGAAGAGGGAACGTGTCGCGCATCGTTTTTTTGGCGGAGAAGGAGCCCTTCCTTGTCGAGAGAGCGCAGGAGATGGCCCGCAAAGGGGAATATAAGCAGGCGTTCGAGCTGCTGCATGAGTTCGGAGCGGAGTCCACGACGGTGGATCGTTTTATTATGTGGCTCAACGATCAATTCGGCTATCAATCCGAGCCGGCTCAAGGGGATGAAATGGCGGATACGCTGAGATTTCCGATGTTCGAGCCAATTCTGACGCTGGACCCTAAGCAGGTTTACTTTTCGGTCGATGCTCACATGATGAGGCAGCTGTACGACCGCCTGGTCGAATACGACGCTTCCACCGGGACGTTAACGCCGGGGCTGGCCCATTATTGGGAGTCCAACCCGGAAGCGACGGAATGGACGTTCTACTTGCGCAAAGGCGTGCGATTCCACCATGGCAGGGAGCTGCAAGCGGAAGATGTTCGCTTTACGTTCGAGAGGCTGCGCGGTAACCAGCCTTCAAGCTGGCTGGTCAGGACGGTGAAGGATGTGATATGCGTCGGCTCCCGCGGCGTTCGCGTACGGCTGAACCAGCCCAACGTCATCTTTCCCAGGTTCGCCAGCTCCAACGGAATGTCGATTTTACCGAGAGAAGCGGAGGACGTGGCGTTCTGGAGCAAGCCGTCCGGGACCGGGCCGTTTCGCGTGACGAGCTTGACGAATGATCATTGCGAGCTGGCAGCCCATCGGGAGTACTATCGCGGCCGGGCGCATTTGGATCGCGTCGTCATCGCCTTTATGCCCAAGGAGACGGCCAAGCACTCGGAGAACGCCGAATGGCGTCAACTGCTGCACGGCAAGAAGTTGTACGATCGTCGGCAGAACGACAGCTGGGACAAGATTGAGGCGCTGTGCAGGGGAAGCATGCTGATGATGTGGAATTCAAGCAAGGACGGACCGCAGCAATCCATGGATTTTCGGAGGGCGTTCGGTCTCTTCCTCAATCGCAAGCAGATGATTCGCGATCTGGGCGAGGATCGGATCTATCCTGCACGGGGCTTCAGGCCAACGCTGCAAACGCCCTATCTGAACGAAGAGATGGACGAGCGCGAGGCTAGGCGGCTTCTGCTCAAATCGGGGTATAACGGAGAGGAGATCGTGATTTCCACCTACGGCTCGAACTCGTCCGACGCCCACTGGATCGAGCGGCGCTGCGCGGACTTCGGAGTAAATATCAAACTCCATTTCACGACACATGCCAGCATTCGTAAGGAAGGCGTCTTGCCAAGCGCCGACGCGATGCTGTTCTGTCTCGTATTCGCCGTTGAGGACGTGTGCGAGATCGAGAACTACGAGCAGAACGGCAATTTTCTGAAGGAACATCTTCATCCGGACATAGGCGAGTGGGTGAAGCGGCAGATCGACAAGACGCTTGCCGCTCCCGATCCGGCCGTTCGCCGCCAGTTGCTGGATGCGATAGAAGACCGATTGCGAGAGGAAGCGCACGTTACGTTCGTTCTTCATAAGAAGCTCAACATGTATATCCATCCTACGGTCAAGGGCGTTGGCCTGAACTCGTTAGGCTGGATCGACTTTAAGGATATTTGGTTGGAGAAATGCGATTAAACAGGCGCAAGGAAGGCGGATTCGTCGTTTTACCCGAACGGTTGCTAGGATTTCGCCCGAAATGACCCTATAATAGAAATTAGAACGAAAATTGTCGGAAGGGATTGTTTGAATGAATTTTGCCAGCAGGCTTATGCAGAAGGTCAAGAGCCGGTTTGTTCAACATAAACTTAAAGCGTACACGGACAAGCTGAACGCGATCTCCGAACGGAATTTGACGGGGTGGGACGATAATCGGTTAAAGGCCGAATCGGCTAAATTAAGGGAAAAGGCGCGGTCGGGAACGGCGTTGGACGACATTCTGGTCGAAGCGTTCGCCATCGCGTCGGAGGCGGCGAGCCGAGTGCTGGGCATGCGTCCTTACGATGTGCAGATGATGGCCGCAGCGGCGCTCCACGACGGCAATATGGTCGAGATGCAGACCGGCGAGGGCAAGACGCTCGCAGCGGTGATGCCCGCTTATTTGAACGCGCTGCAAGGCAAGGGCGTGCATGTGCTGACCTTTAACGATTACTTGGCCGGACGCGATGCGCAATGGATGGGGCCGGTCTATCGGTTTCTTGGGCTGACGGTCGCTTCGGTCAAGGAGGACATGACGACGGAGGAGCGCCGGCAGGCGTATGCGGCCGACATTACTTATGTGACGGCCAAGCAGGCCGGGTTCGATTATTTGCGGGATACGATCGCCATGACGAACAACGACATTGTGCATCGTCCGTTCCATTATGCGATCGTAGACGAGGCGGATTCGCTATTGATCGACGAAGCGCGCGTGCCCCTGGTCATTGCCGGGGAAGTGGCCTCCGGCGGCAATGACGGGGGGCGGATGGCGAAGCTGGCCAAGGAGTTGGCGTTGGGCGAGGATTATGACTTCGACGAGAACAAGCGCAATGTTTTCCTAACCGAATCCGGCTCGGAGAAGGTGGAGAAACGGCTTGGCACAGGCAATCTGTACGAAGCGCATAACAGCAATTTATTAACGGCATTAAATTGTGCATTGCATGCGGAATCGCTGCTTAAGCGCGACGTCGATTACGTCATTCGCGACGGCAAGCTGGAAATTATCGATCCTTATACGGGACGCATAGCGCAAAACCGCCATTGGCCGGACGGCCTGCAAGCCGCCGTTGAGGCGAAGGAAGGCATCGAGACGAAGTCGTCGGGCAAAATTCTCGGCACGATCACGCTGCAGCATCTGCTCAGCCTGTACCCGAAAATTAGCGGTATGACGGCTACGGCGCAGGACTCTGCGGACGAGTTCGAGGAGACGTACGCGCTAAGCGTCGTCCAGATTCCGCCCAATCGGCCGCGCATTCGCGTCGATCACGAGAGCCGGATCTACACGCATAAGGAAGCGAAGCTCAGAGCTCTCGTTCAGGAGATTGTGGAGGTGCATGCGACGGGACGTCCGATTCTGATCGGAACGAGCAGCGTCGAGGAATCCGATCAATTGGCGGAGGAGCTTCATAAGGCGAACGTGAGCTGCCATGTCCTGAACGCCAAGAACGACGAGAAGGAAGCGGAAATTATTGCGCGCGCAGGAGAACTGGGCGCAGTCACGGTGTCTACGAACATGGCCGGACGCGGCGTTGACATCCGTCTCGGCGCGGGGGACGCCGCCCAAGCGGAACAAGTGGCAAGGCTCGGCGGCTTGTACGTCATCGGCACGCATATGAACGAGAGCGCGCGCATCGACAATCAGCTGAGAGGCCGCGCCGGGAGGCAGGGAGACCCTGGGTCTTCGCGGTTTTACGTCTGTCTGGAGGACGAGCTGATCAATCGGTTCGGCATCGAGAAAGCGATTCCGGCCGCTTATCGGACGGGCAAACAGGACGAGGAGCTGTCCGCTTCGGTGTTCAGCAAGAAAATGGATCATATTCAGCGCGTCGTGATGGGGCAAAATTTCGAGCTGCGCAAGACGCTGAACAAGTATTCGGATATGGTGGAGGAGCAGCGGCGCATTCACCATGACCAGCGCGAAGCGGTGCTGCACGATCGCAGCGGCATGAGCGATCGGGAGAAGCACATCCGACTGTATTTGATGGACAAGGCTTGGGCGGATCATCTCGCTTACGTCTCCTACATTCGCGAAGGCATCCATCTGGAAAGTCTGGCGAACCGCAACCCGGTCGACGAATTTCATCACCGGATCATACACGCCTTCGAGCAGATTCCGGATAAACTGGAGAAGGAGACGGTTAAGGCGCTTGGGAGGCTCGATGCCTCAGGCACCGGGGATCGTGCGGAATGGGAGCGGATGGGCTTTAAGCCGCCGGCGAGAACGTGGACCTATCTGATTCAGGATCAGTTTATGGAGAAGAAGACGAGTATTTTCAACTTCTAAACGAAGTTGTGCAAGGGAGACATCGCATGAACGTCAGAAAGATGAGATTATACGATACCGAGAACATCCATTCCGGGGACGACCGCGACGAGTTTGAGAAAGATTACGCGAGGCTGATTCAGTCTCCGGCTTTTCGTAGACTGCAAGGAAAGTCCCAAGTGTTCGGCGCCGGCTCGGGAGACTACTACCGGACGCGGCTGACCCATTCCCTGGAAGTGTCGCAAATTGCCCGAGAAGTGGCTAGGCGGCTTGGCAAGTCGTATCCGTTCCTGGCGGTGAAGGAGCATCCCGGCTTGACGATCGATCCCGAGGTCGTGGAATGCGCATCGCTTGCCCATGACCTGGGCCATCCGCCGTTCGGACATAAAGGAGAAGAGGTGCTGGATCGCCTTCTCCGCGCGGAGCACGGCCTGAAGTACGAGGGGAACGCGCAAAATTTTCGCATCCTCATGTTCCTGGAGAAGCGGGCGGGCAGCGACAGCGGCCTGGATCTGACAGCGGCGGTGCTGCTGGCGATCAACAAATACCCGTACTGCATCGACGATCCGGGGAGGAACAAAGGCGTCTACCGCAAGGAATGGGAAGGCATCGAGTTTCTTCGACAGACGTGGGGAATGCCTGAAAGCTGCGCGACGCTGGAAGCCCAACTGATGGATCTGTGCGACGATATCGCTTATTCGACCCACGATCTGGAGGACGGCATTCGAGCCGGGAAAATTTTGATGGATCGCGCCTTCTTCGAGGATGATCGGGTTGTCGCTCACGTGCTGCAGGAGATTACGGAAGACCCGAACTACTCCGCCGGCAACTGGCAGGGCGTCGATCAGGAGGCGATGGTTAAGCGCGTGCTGATCGAGTTCTACGAGCAATGGGCGCAGATCTACGTGGAATGCGAGCGCGAGCCGTCGCGAACCCGCCGGGAAATGAAAGCGCGCTGGGTACGAAAGTTTGCCAGCGAGGTCGGCATTATCGACGATGCGGCGAGCGGCTGGAAAAAGGTGACGTTCGTGCGCGAGGGGCAGCGGGATTGGGGACTGCTGCGGACGATGGAAATATTGAAGAAGCTCGCTTGGGTGACCTTGATCAAAGATTTTCGCGTGCAGAGGCTGCATAAGCGGAGCGAGGTTATGATCGAACGACTGTGGGGCAGCTTCAAAAACTACGACACCGGGCGGTTGATTATTCCCCCGGATTGGCTCTCCAGCTACGAGGCGCAGAAGGCGAAATGGCCGTGGGAGCGGCTTGCCGCCGACTACATCTCCGGCATGACGGACGCTTATGCGGAGAAGGTGTACGCCGAATTTTACGCCAGCCGCTCCGGCTCGATCTACGAACGCGATTAAAATTTTCCTTGACCCTGACATCAATGTCAGGGTTTATGCTTGTTAGGAATCGACCGCCAAGGGGGAGCAGCCATGCAAATCGGGGAATTGTCCGCTAAAACCGGAGTCAGCATACGTTCGCTCCGGTACTATGAGGAACGGAAGCTGCTGACCTCGGTCCGCGGCAGCAACGGTTACCGGGAATACTCGCCCCTTGCCGTGGAGCAAGTACAAACGATCCGGCTTTATTTGGCTTTGGGGCTGACGACGGAGCAGATTGCGAGCTTTCTTCATTGCGTGCTTAAAAATGAAGAAGCCTTCTGCCGGGAAGTGCTTCCGGTATACGAAAGCAAGCTGCGGGAAATCGATGCCCAAATTGCCGAGCTTAGTCAGATTCGCGCCAACCTGCTGGACAGAATCCGATCGATTCGGAAAAAAGATTAGCAAGCAAAGGAGGCAAAGCGGCGATATGATTCGAGTTAACGATGCGAACTTAACGGAAAATCTTCCGAGCCAGGGCTTGGCGCTCGTCGATTTTGGAGCGGTCTGGTGCCCGCCCTGCAAAATGCTTAAGCCGATTATGAACGAGATCGGGGCCGAATACGGGGAGAAAGTCACCGTGCTGGAAGTCGATTGCGACGAATCGCCGGAAACGGCTTCGACGTATGTCGTCATGTCGATGCCGACGGTGCTGCTGTTTCGCGACGGACAACCGGTCGAGAAACTGGTCGGCTTCAGACCGAAATCGGCGTACGAGAATTTGCTCGCGAAATATGTTTGAAAAAGCTGGGCTTCAAAAATGAAATGAGAACCTACCCTTGGTGTAAAAACTTGGGGTAGGTTTTTTGCGATACAGCATGCCGGAGCCTGTGATATCATGGTGTTGATACTGAACCTAATATAGGATAGCGGTGATAAAAAATGAATATTCGTCATTTTGAGAACGAGATAGATCGCACGATTTTGGAAAGAGGCTATGGTTACTACATAGAAGGGAATATACTGGAGGTTCTCTGCCAGGGAAAGAATCAATACTTTGTGCAGGTTGAAGGCAGCGAAGTATACGAGGTAGAGATAACAATCGACGAGAGCGGAAGGATTGAGCGCTCTGTTTGCGATTGTCCGTATGACCTGGGCTCGGTTTGCAAACATGAGGTTGCGGCTTATTATGAATTGCGCGACATTCTTGACGACGATAGCGACATAGAGGTTATACAAGGACCGGCAGTCACGCATCCGAAATTGGCAGAGGTCTTAAGCGCGCTCTCCAAGGAGCAATTAATTGAGGATATCGTAGAGATGGCACAGCAGGATGGCGTCTTGAAAAATAGCCACATTTTAAAATATTCTCAAGGCAGCGATGCCGAAGAGCTTGATAGATGCAAGAAATTGATCGCAGCTATCGTCAAAAAATATACGGGCAGGGGCGGTTTTATAGAATACCGGAAAGTCGGCAGTTTTGCGAAAGAGATAGCTGAGGTGCTGGAGAAGGCCTGGGAAACCGAAAACGTACTTTTGACGACGGATATAGCGTGCCTTGTGCTGGTTGAGGCTGTAGAAGCTTTCCAGTATGCGGACGATTCCGACGGTGACATCGGCTGGCTGGCGGACGAAGCGGTGGATCAACTACATGAGGCGCTAGCAGACAATGCCAACTGGGAGCCGGAATTGAGAGAGCGGTTATTTCGGAAACTGTTGCAGGAGAGCGAAAGAACGACTTTCGATGACTGGGAGGATTACAGAGTTGCTCTTCTGGGCATGTGTGCTCAGTTTGCCGATGTTGAAACCTTAAGAAATGCGCTAAAAGCGAATATAGAAGATCTCGTACACGCATACGCAAGCCAAGAATATCAGAAGTATACGAGTGAAGCTTTACACGGAATATGGCTTGGTATTCTTCGGGAATATGGTTCTGCGGAGGAAACGGAGCAGTTTATCGTAGCTAATCTCCACTACAGCTCCTTCAGGGAATCGCTCATAACCAAGTATAAGCAAGAGAATGATTTCGATCGTGTTGTACAATTGGCTTTGGAAGGTGAGGAGCTGGACAAGGGTCATGCCGGGCGGATATTAAAATGGCAAGAAATCAGATATGCCGCCTATCGTGAGTTGCAGCTTAAGGAAGAACAGATGAGGTTGGCCGAACAGTTGCTGCTTGCTGGCAAGTTCGAATATTACCGCGAACTTCAACAGTTAGCTGGAGAAGAGCGGGAAACGTAATATGAGAAAAAAAGAGCAACGTCGGAAAACGAATGATTAGGATTAATCGATATATTTAAACCCATTTTTTTGTTGTCAACGCGAAGGATGTTGCCTATGATGAAGTGGAATGAAGAAGGGGGACAAACGATGAAAATCGATCTTGGCAAACGAACCGCGCTCGTAACCGGAGCAACCGGGCAATTGGGAAGGGTAATGGCACGAACGCTGGCGCAGTGCGGCGCGAACGTCGCGATTCATTACCGCAGCAGCGAGGCTCAAGCGGTTGCTCTGCAGGAGGAATTGACCGGCTTGGGCGTGAGATCGGCAATCGTAAAGGCGGACATTACCGATCTGCAGTCGATTATCGACATGAAGTGGGAGATTGAAGCCAAGCTTGCGCCGATTGACATCGTGGTCGCCAACGCGGTTGTCCAATACGAGTGGACAAGCATATTAGAACAGGCCCCGGAGGATTATGCCAGCCAGTTCGACTCTTGCGTTATGCAAAGCGTCTACTTGGCCAAAGCGTTCGCGCCCGGCATGATCGAGCGGAAGTGGGGCAGATTTGTCGGTATCAACACGGAATGCGCGATGCAAAATTTTCCGACGCAATCGGCGTACGTGGCGGGCAAACGTGGAATGGACGGCATCTATCGCGTGCTGGCCAAGGAAATCGGCGAGCACGGCATTACGGTGAATCAAGTCGCTCCGGGCTGGACGATCAGCGATAGAGATCGGGAGAACCATACCGAGCGCCAACAATCGTATGAGCAGAGCGTTCCACTAAAGCGCAGGGGCACGGACCAGGAAATCGCCAATGCGGTCGCTTTTCTGGCATCCGATCTTGCAAGCTTTACAACAGGGGCATATCTTCCGGTCAACGGCGGCAATGTAATGCCGTCTATCTAATCTATCGGATGGGCGGAGGGGCGGCATGGATATAAGTTCGCATCGAGCTAGCAATGGCAAGATTGAAATCCATTATCTCATCTCGAACGGCCAGGATACGTCGGTTCCTCTGCTTATCTGTCCGGGTTTATCGGAGACCGCCGAGGAATACGTAGAGCTGATGACCTATTTGTCTCCCCGGAAATGCGTAGTGCTGTCGTTTCGAGGACGCGGTCAGAGCGATACTCCGGAGAACGGGTACGACTTGCAGCACCACGTTTCGGATATCGCGGCCGTCGTCGGGGACGCGCAGCTTAACCGATTTCATCTGTACGGGATTTCCCGTGGCGTGGCTTATGCGCTCGGCTACATGGAGAAGCATTCCTCGGGAGTCATGTCTGTCATCCTTCAGGAGTATCCAGCCGAGCATAGGGCGATGCCGGAAGGCTGGGCGAAAGATTACATAAACAGGTACCAGGTCCAGTTCTCTCGACAGCGCCATATTCGTCCCGAAGCAGTTAGAGGGATCGAGCGGGAATCCACGCAGCTTCGCCTATCTAAAGGAATCAACAAGAAGCTGCTAGTGTTGCGCGGAAAGCTGGAAGACAGTTTGCTCAGCGATGAGGACTGTCGGCGATACGAACGCTTATGCACCGAGGCGAGCTTTGCCTTATTCGAACACTCCGGTCACGATCTGCAGCATGTGGAGAAAGAGCTGCTGTACCGGACGATTGGGGACTTTATTTTATAATACCTCGAAGAGATGACCCAATGGAATGCAAGGGGCTTCCCTTAATTGGTTCAACTTAAATAGTTCCGGCAAAATAAGACTAATGCAATGGAGGACAGCTTCAACATGATACAGGCGTTTATTTTCGATATGGACGGCGTCATTATCGACAGCGAGCCTCTGCACTTTGCAGGCGATATCGATACGATGCGGCATTTGGGCGGAGAAATTACGCAGGAGGAGCTGGAACGGTTTGTCGGCATGACTAATCCGGAAATGTGGAAGATCATCCGCGCCGAGCGAGCGCTAGTGCAAACGGTGGATGAAATTATCGCGTATCAGCTCGCAGGAAAAATCAAGGCGCTTGAGGAAAGCGCCTATGAGCCGATCGACGGCATTCCGGAGCTGCTGGAAGAGTTAAAGCGGCGCGGCATTCCGGTAGGAATCGCTTCTTCGTCTGCAAAGGATTTTATTCTTGCCGTGCTGGCGAAGTTCGGGATAGCGTCTTATTTCTCCTGCGTCGTCAGTGGGGAAGAGGTGGACCAAGGCAAGCCGGCGCCGGACGTCTATCTGGAAGCCGCCAGACAGCTAGGAGCGGATCCGAGCCGCTGCGTTGTGCTTGAAGACTCCCGGAACGGCATCATTGCGGCGAAAACGGCAGGGATGGCGTGTATCGGCTACCTCAATGAAAACTCGGGCAACCAGGATTTGTCCGCTGCCGACCGGATCGTTCGTTCAGTTAGGGAAGTATCGATCGACGCGTTGTAATTATTGGCGACAGGCATTCCGAGCGGTATAATCAAGCCATGAAGCAGATCGCATTACATCGAGACATTTCCGCTTGGGGGAAGTTCCATGCAGCAAATCTTTGAAATCGTAAATGCCGCTAGAGACGATCTTGAACGAATCGTCGCCATCTACAATACAACGATCGCCAGCCGCAGCGTGACCGCCGATCTTGAGCCGGTGACGTTGGAGGACAGAATAGCATGGTTTGAAGAGCATTCGCCCGGGCATCGTCCGATCTGGGTGATGAAGGAGGGCGGTACGACCGTCGCCTGGCTCAGCTTCTCCAAGTTCAACAGCCGAGCCGCTTACGACAGCACGGCGGAGATTAGCATTTACATCGATCCCGAATATCGATCCAAGGGGATCGGAAGCTTGTTTTTGCGTAAAGCGATCGAGGAGTGCCCGCGTCTGGGCATTCGCAATATTATCGCACTGGTGTTCGGACATAACGAGGCGAGTCTTGCGCTGCTGCGGAAGTTCGGTTTCGAGCAATGGGGGCTGCTACCTGGCGTAACTACGCTGGACGGCATCGACCGGGACGTCGTCTATATGGGACGGAAGGTGGCGGCTCCTTGATCAAGGAGGTAACGAAGTGACGCTGTTTATTGCCATCGTGCTGATTATCGGTTTTGCGGGCATCATCGGCAATCAATATTCCGGCTTGCAAAGAATGACGCAGATGCAGAAGACGCTGGAGGAAATCCGCGACGAGCTGCGCGGGAAGAACGGTTGAACGGCCGGCTTAGCCAAACAAGGACCGAGCGACGGGAGGGAGACTCATCTCCATATCCCAATCGCTCGGTCCTTGTCGGTTAATACGGACAAATTTAGAATACTTTAGTTGTCCAGGTCTCGCAGTTCCACACATCGGTCGCGACTTCGCGATAAAACTCCGGTTCGTGGCTGATGAGCAGGATACTGCCTTTATAAGCCTTCAGAGCGCGCTTCAGCTCGTCCTTGGCGTCGACGTCCAGATGGTTGGTCGGTTCGTCGAGCACAAGCAGGTTGGTCTGCTTGTTGATCAGGTTGCACAGCCGAACTTTCGCTTTCTCGCCGCCGCTCAGCACGGCCACCTTGCTCTCGATATGCTTGGTCGTCAGACCGCACTTGGCGAGCGCCGCGCGAACCTCGAACTGGGTCATCGCCGGGAAGTTTTGCCACACTGCTTCGATACAGGTTTCATCGGCCACGTTTTTGATCTCCTGCTCGAAATAGCCGACGAACAGGTTATCGCCCCGCTTCGCTTCTCCCGACAGAGCCGGCAGTTCGCCGAGCAGGCTGCGCAGCAGCGTCGTCTTGCCGATGCCGTTGGCGCCGACGAGAGCAATCTTCTGGCCGCGCTCCATGAGCAGGTCGATCGGACGGCACAGTGGCTCGTCGTAGCCGATGACGAGGTTTTTCGCTTCGAAGATCAGGCGTCCCGAAGTGCGCGCTTCCTTGAAGTTAAATTCCGGCTTCGGCTTCTCGCGGGCGAGCTCGATGACGTCCATATTGTCGAGCTTCTTCTGGCGGGACATCGCCATATTGCGCGTAGAGACACGCGCCTTGTTGCGGGCGACAAAATCCTTCAGATCCTCGATCTCCTGCTGTTGACGCTTGTAGGCCGACTCCAATTGCTGCTTCTTCGCTTCATGCAGTTGCACGAAGTTGTCGTAATCTCCAACGTAGCGGTTCAGCTCCTGGTTGCCCATGTGGTATACCAGGTTAATGACGCTGTTGAGGAACGGAATGTCGTGGGAAACGAGAATAAAGGCGTTCTCGTAGTTTTGCAGGAAACGCGTCAGCCAAGTGATATGCTGTTCGTCCAAGTAGTTGGTCGGCTCGTCAAGCAGCAAAATGTCCGGTTTCTCCAGCAGCAGCTTGGCAAGCAGCACCTTCGTGCGCTGACCGCCGCTTAGATCGTGCACGTCGCGGTCAAGGCCGATGTCGCCCAGTCCGAGGCCGCGGGCGATCTCCTCCACTTTAGCGTCGATCAGATAAAAGTCGTTGTTCGTCAAAATGTCCTGAATCGTGCCGACTTCCTCCAGCAGCAGCTCCAGCTCGTCCGGCTCCACGGAGCCCATTTTCTCATACATCCCGTTCATTTCGGCTTCCAGGTCGACCAGATAGCGGAACGCCCCGCGCAGCACATCGCGAATCGTCATTCCTTTCTCCAATACGGAATGCTGGTCGAGGTAGCCTACGCGCACTTTTTTCGCCCATTCGACTTTGCCGGCGTCCGGCTCCAGACTGCCCGTAATAATGTTCATAAACGTCGATTTGCCTTCGCCGTTGGCGCCGACGAGTCCGACGTGTTCGCCTTTGAGCAGGCGAAAGCTGACGTCGTTAAAGATGGCCCGGTCTCCGAAGCCATGGGATAAGTTCGTAACGGTTAATATGCTCATTAATCAGACACCTTTTCCTTTATTGACACACTAACTTCCATTATAAGCGGTGAACGGAGGAAAACTCAACGATTTCGATTGTCGGCTGTCGAACTGTTATAATAGAGTAAAATATTAAGGGGGAGTTACCTTTGAAGCTGAGAGCGTTAATTGCTTTGCTGGCATTGACCGTTGCCGGTTGCTCGGGGGGAAACAACGATTCCGGCTCGCCGCAGGCCAGCCCAAGCGCTGTTAATCAGGAGTCGCCGCCAGCCTCCGTGGCGGAGACGGAATCGCCATCCGCGACGCCAAGCGCTTCGGAGACGCCTGAGCCGTCGAAAGCGAAAGCGATGCTAAATATGGAGGGGCTGAACGCGCTGTTCGGTTTTGCCGACGAACAGGGAACAAAGCTGATGGCGCTGACCGACGAAATGGAACCGGGAGCGGCTGAGAAGAACGATCTGAAAGGCTACAAGCTGGCTATCGGTGAAGGGGGCGGTCAAGTGCTTAGCATCCGTTATGCGAATCACCAAGACAGATCGGAGCAGGATAACGGCCGTCAGTCCATGTACAACTTTGACAATATGGCTGGAGATATCTATGCGATAGAAGAGGGGAAGGCGACGCCGAACGAGAGCTACATTCTCGTATCCCCGGAGCAGTTCGACATCGATGCGCTCATTCCGCTCAAGCCGGCTGCCGATCGCGCGCTGCCCGACGATATCGCCAAGAAAATCGCGGAAGAGAAGGAACGGGCAATCGAACAAGGCTGGCTGCTCTCTCACGCCCAGGACGGTCAACGAATCTACGTCGTTCAGTTTGAACGTCAGGGCGAGAACATGCTGGCCAGCCTCGTATGGCAGGAGGGAGAACGACTCGTCTTTATGGACTATCCGGCGACCTATAACGATAATTCTGCTTGGCGGGTCGATGACGGAGGAGAGATTTCTCCGGATATGTTCCGCTTCCTCTTCGCCGCTCGAAGCGCCGACGACGGCATTGTTCTCGGCGTGCAATGGATGGGAGCGGAAGGAGAAAATCTGAGCATTCTAAGTTCTTCGGGCGATCGCTTCGAGAAGAGCGGCATCTCCGGCGGCCGTTATTTGTCGCCTATTTGAGCTTATGGTAGCCCTTGTCGCCGAACGGTTGAAGCCGCTCGATCCATTTGGTCTCGAGCTGCTTTAATTCGTCCTTGATATTCACGAACGGATTGTCGCTCGGCTCCAGTACTTCCAACACTTCCATGGCGAAGGCGTCCGCGCCGTATTCGGTCCATTCCCGCTGGAGCTCCTTGTTCGGATAAGTGCCAAGGCTTAAGCTGCCGGCTCTTCCGTTCAGGGACTTCAGGTTCGGGGTTGTGTCGACCAGCACTTTGCCGTTGATTTTATTGCGAATTTGGTAAACCCCGGCTTCGATCTTAATTTCTTTATATTGCTCCAACAGCCGGGCGCGTTCTTCTTTGCTTAATTTGTTCATTGCAGTTCGCTCCATTCTTTAAACTTTGAGCCAGTAGGCGCTGCCGTCCAGCTCGCGATCCATAAATCCGTATTCGATCAAGTACCTTCTGAGGACGGCGTAATCCTCGTAAGCCGTCAGCAAAATTTCGTTCACTTCTTTCTCCGAGTAAACCCGACCGTTCTCGAACCGCTTGGCCAGCTCGGTCAGGACGATCACCTTGTGCTTCTCTTTAATAGAGAACTTGCTCAGCTTGCCGTCGCGGCCATCGGGAAAATAGGCATCGAGCACGCCCGCCGCTTCGTCCGCCGTAATATGATAGCGTTCGTCGACCATGCGCGCGGTTTTGTGGACATTGACAATGTCAGGGGCATGGCGGTCCTTTTCCTTCAACAGCTCCATCAGAGCCAGATATACCTTCGCCTGACGTTCCTTCTCCTTCAGTACGAATCGATGATTGCGAATCGTAGAAGCGCTGCCGATTCCCAGCTCCGTGCGGACCTCGTCGTCCGATTTGCCTTGATAGAACAGACGCAGCAGGCTGTTCTGGTGGTCGGTCAACCCGGTAAGCTTCTTGTCCAGGTCAATCAAACAGTCGAATACCGAGCCGTGGTCCTTGCCGATATGACGCCGCATCGCTTTCTCCGCATCGTAATAGCCGCCGTCATCCGGATAGATAACGCCAAGCTCGGTCCGTATGCCGCACAGCAGGCAGGTAAAATATTCTCCCTCGCGTACATAGCCTTGCTTCAGCTCTTCCACAGAGCTGCTCCAGAAAACATCCGTAATGCTCATTTAGCAAACACATCCCAATAATGTCTGTATTTATAATAGACAATATACAACAATGTTTGCCTTCAGTCAATGAAGATGGGCTGGGGCCGGAGCGGACGGAAGACGCGGATATAGACCCGGATAGCGGCCGAAGGTATAATCAGGAGAAAAACAGTGGAGGTTCTGACATTGAGTACATACTGGAGCGAATTAACGACATCCTTGGAGCCTTATGTGCCCGGGGAGCAGCCGAAGGATCGGACATACATCAAGCTGAACACGAACGAGAACCCGTACCCTCCGTCCCCGAAAGCGTTGGAAGCGATCCGAGAAGCGGCCGGAGCGGACTTGCGTCTGTATCCCGATCCGTCCTGCGATGCTTTGCGCGAGACGATTGCAGCCTATTACGGCTTTGCGAAGGAGCAAGTGTTCGTCGGCAACGGCTCGGACGAAATTTTGGCGTTTGCTTTTCCGGCCTTCTTCTCGGCCAATCGCAAGATTCTATTCCCGGACATTACCTATTCATTTTACCCGGTCTATGCGCAGCTGTATGGCATTCCTTATGAGACGGTACCGACAGATGAACAATTCAGAATCGATCCGAAGACGTATGCGGTAGAGAACGGAGGCGTTATTCTGCCGAATCCGAACGCGCCGACCGCACGTTTTTTACTTGTTAATGGCATTAAAGAAATTCTCGAAGCAAACAAAGAACAAGTCGTCATTGTCGATGAAGCTTACATTGACTTCGGCGGAGAATCGGTTGCGCCCCTCATTGCCGAATATCCGAATTTGCTCGTCGTTCAGACGCTGTCGAAGTCTAGATCGCTGGCGGGATTGCGAGTAGGCATGGCGCTAGGTCATCCCGACCTGATCGAAGGGCTGAACCGGATCAAAAACTCGTTTAACTCCTATACGTTGGACAGGCTGGCATTGGCGGGAGCGGTCGCCGCAATCAAGGATCGGGACTATTTCGAGGAGAAGAACCGGAAAGTCGTAGCGACAAGGGACAGAACGACCGCGGCGCTGCGGGAGCTCGGCTTCGAGGTTATCGATTCGTTGGCGAATTTCGTCTTTGTTATGCATCCGCAGAAGGAAGCTCGCGAGCTGTTTGCGCTGTTGAAGGAACGGGGAATTCTGGTGCGGTATTTCAACAAGCCGAGGATCGACCGGTATTTACGCGTAAGCATCGGCACAGACGAAGAAATGGACGCTTTGTTGGACATGCTGCGGGACATCTCCGTTTAAAAGACGGGAACTGATTTATCTATTGATTACAGGAACAGGGGCTGTCCCGTAAGCAGAGTTGCTTAAGGGACAGCCCCTGTAATGTTAAACCTACGAATGGGAGAAGGGCTCTGCCTCGGACGAAGCGTCGACAGACTGAGCGGCGACGACCAGAGCTTGGAGCCGGTCGCTGTCCATCGGTCGTCCCAGCAGGTTGCCCTGGGCGAACTGACAATCGTTTTTCTTGTAGAAGGCGAGCTGCTCGTAAGTCTCCAGCCTCATGGCGACGATATCGCATTGCAGCTGCTTGATCGCTTCGAACAAGGAATCGCTCAGCTCTTCATTGGAGGAAGCTAGCTTTTCCTGCAGCAGAGTGTTGTCGATTTTGACGGACTGAATAGGCAGCTTACGCCAATGGATTAGCGTGTCCGCTTCCATCTTGTAATCGTCAATCGTCAGCCTGACGCCCAAAGCCTGAAGGCGCTTCATCGGCAGCTCGGCTTGCTCGAGAAGCCCGGAAAGTGCTTGCTCCGCGATTTCGAATTCCAGCCGATGCGGCTCTATTCCAGTATCGGCGAGCGCCTGCTCGACGATTGCGGCTAACCCCGGGTCCAGCAGCTGCGAAGCCGACAGGTTCACGGAGATCGTCATGGAGGAGGGCGCAGGGATTGCTTGCGCAACTGTCATGCAAGCTTGGCGGATCACCCATGCGCCGATCGGAAGCAGCGCTCCCGTCTGGTCGGCGATCGGGATGAACTCTTCCGGTTCAACGCTCCCCAGCTCCGGATGCTGCCAACGAAGCAGCGCTTCAAAGCCGCGCAATCTCCCCGAGCGAACCTCGTACTGAGGCTGATACTGCAAATACAATTGCTTCTGCTGCAGCGCGGTACGGATATGGACTTCGATCATCGTGCGGCGACGAATCTGCAAGGTCAACCAATCGTGATCGTGTACGGCTTGCTGAAGACCCGGAGCTGTGGCATGCTGCAGCGCCGCGTAGATTCGCTGAAGCAGCTCGTCTACGGCAATGTCCTCCTCGGCACACGTCGTCACCGCGATACGGGGAGTCAAGTGATATAGCCTCTTATTAATCCAATAAGGCGACGATAACAAGGTTTGCAATTCGTCCCACGTTCCCGGCGGTACGTAGGGCAGCTTCCGGGTGGGGGAACCGGTCATCGCAATCAACAGTTGCTCGCCTTCAAGCCAGCACGCCGCAGAGTGACTCGGCAGCCAGATCTGCAGGCGCTGAACGACCTGATGGCGCAGATGGGTCCTGGACAGCTCGCGGTTCAAGCGCTGCACGGTCTCTCCGTCGATATCGAGCAGGGCCAGGCAAAAAGGCGTACGCGCTTGAATCCAGCCGCTCAGTTGCTCTCGAAAGAGCTTGGGCGACATCACCTTATTCATATCTTCGATTCCGTTGCGCCGCTTTCTTGTCCATTCCGAGCTGATGAAGTAATGGACGAGGACGGAGAAGACGGGAAATAGAAGAAACATGCTGGGCGTGTAACGCTGCAACCAGCTTGAGCGCACCTCTTCGGGCAAAATGACGGCGGCTACTCCAAAGCCCATGATAGAGACGAGGACGCCAAACAGCACGGGATGTATAAAGTAAAGGCGGCGATTGCGATCCTGCGGACGGTATCGCCAAAAGGCGAGCCCGATGGCAGTGGCGAGCAGAATGGTCGCAATTCCGGTCTCCAAACCCGCCCCGCCAATAACGATCCGCACGCCGATCATTCCGGCATCGGATACGAGTGCGGACAACGGACCTCCAAGCCAAGCGGCCAGTCCGGCGACAATGAAATACATCGGAGCAAGCGTGCCGGCTTGTTCATGCAGCGGAAACAGCATTGTCGATATGCCGGCGGCTCCGAACAACAAACCGTATATTCCGTTTCTAAGAGCGATTCTCCGGTGAATTCCGGCAGGAACCAGGCGATAACCAATGACGAGAAATAAGATGACGACAGCCATATGCTGCATGAGATCGATTAGGCTAAGCCAATTCATTAACAGTTCTCACTCCCCAAGCATAAACGGCATTCGCAGTTGTCGGTCATATCGGAAAGGTGGGGGACCGCGAGCTTTAGAAACCCCCTCTACAGTTTGACTGTTAAGCGTTAAGGGGATTACGGGAAAAGTATTAAGGAAAGTGTTAGGAAAAAATGTGTGTCGTTAACAAATGAAAAGAACTTCCTGTTCGCGCCGGTAAGCGGAATAAGGAAGTTCTTCTCATTTCGTTATGTAGTCGATAAGTTCATGGATTCATGAATTTGTAACCGACGCCCCAGACCGTTTTAATAAATTGCGGTTCTTTAGGGTTTTTCTCCAGTTTGCGTCTCAGGTTCGTGACATGAACGTCAATGGCCCTGTCGTTAATGAAGGAATCGATACCACGAACGGCGTTAATCAATTCTTCACGGCTGAAAACGCGGTTCGGATGCTGATAGAAGAGCTTCATAATTTCGTATTCGGAGAACGTCGTCTCGATATGCTCGCCGTCGAGCACGATCGTGCGCCGCTCCAAATCCAGAGTCAAGCCGCCGCTAGAGGAGGGCGGGGCATGGTGCGAATCGTGCTGCGGCAGTGAAGCGGGAGCTTTGACGCCGCCAGGGATTAAGTTCATCGTTCGCCTTAACACGGCTTCCATACGCACCTTGAGCTCTTGCATGCTGAACGGCTTGACGAGAAAGTCGTCCGCTCCGTAGCTGATCGCCTGAATCCGCACGGTAACGGACGGCTTCATGGAAATGACGATGATCGGCACAGCGGTCAGATGTCTGAATTCGGCGCAAAGCTCTGTTCCGCTCGCGTCGGGAAGCATCAGATCGAGCAGCAAAATATCCGGTTTAAAGGTGTCGAGCGCGTGCTTGCCGTCTCGTGCGGTTTCAACGCGCTGAACGTCGAAATTTTCTTCGGTGAGGTAGAGGGTGAGCATCTCTCCGATGATAGGATCATCTTCAATTACAAGCACTCTCGTCAACGTCATGTCACACCCTTTTAAATGAAATGTTAGGAATATTCATATTTTGCTAACATTTGCCTCGCCTACTTATTATATAACGAGGTTTGTCGTTCGTCTAACTCCTTTTTTGTTCAAGCAGGCGATTTATCGTCTCCAATCCGGTCTCAAGCGAACGATGGAGCTGCCGCTCCGCCTCCGCGACCTGTTCGTCGCTGCGCAGCGAACGCTCCAAACCCGCAGCCGCTTCCTGAATGGCCAAAGCTCCGAGATGCCCGGCCGAACCGCTCAGCGAATGCGCAAGGCGGATCGCGTCGTTCGTCTTGCCGTCCTCGCGCAGCCGATCGAGCTGGTCGTGAAAATCGGAATATTGCGCGATAAATTTATCCAGCAGTCTCATGTATAGCTGCTCCTTGCCGCCGACTCGCTGCAGGGCTACGCCTGCTTCCAAATCGGGCGCATTGGGCCATGATTCCGCACCGGCGATCGAAGCGATGTTGGCCGACTCTGAGAAGGACACGGGCGCGCCGGGCAGCCATTTGGCAATAACGGAATAGAGAAGGACGGGCTCGATCGGCTTGGTCACAATATCGTTCATGCCTGCTTCGCGGCAGCGGACATGCATCTCGGGCGTTACGTCTGCCGTGACCGCGATAATCGGAAGACTCTCTTCACCGCGAAGCTGTCGGATGCGAGCCGTAGCCTCGATCCCGTCCATGTCCGGCATATGCAAATCCATTAAAATCAAATCTGCTTGAGTCTGTCCCGATTCGATGAGCGCAACCGCCTCTGCTCCGCTTTCCAGCAATAAAGTGCCATAGCCTTGCGAGTTCAGCAGCTGGTTTACGACGATGCGGTTGATTTCCTGATCGTCGACGACCCAGATGCGCGAGCGCGTTTCCACAGCCGCGGCGGTCTTCCCAGGTTTACCGCCGTCAAAGCTCGGAGGAGGGAAAACGCTCATAGACGGCATTCGCGAGGCGTTCGTTATCACTTGAAGCGCTTGGCGAATCGGCACAGCGGAGCATGGCTTGACCAGCACGACTTCGGGACGGTAGACGTCGGCAAGCTGGTAGAGGGCGTCGCGCCCGGAAAGCGTTGTCGATGCGATCGCCTTTACTCCGGCTGCGTTAAGCGTATCTTTCCATTCCATCCACGTCTCTTCTCCGTGCATGTCTCCGCACTCCATGTCGATGACGATCGCATCCCAGCGAGATTCCTGCAGCAGCAGCAGAGCCTGCCGCCAAGAAGACAAAGCGACCGTCTCGCATCCGAATGAAGTGAGCAGTACGCGCCAATGCTCGGCGACTTGGTCGTGATCCTCAAGAACGATCACTTTTAATCCCGGAAATTGCGGCTTCATCGCAGTTGGCTGCTCCGGATTGACAGGAAACGTCAGCTCGAAGCCGAATTCGCTCCCGACCTGATACTCGCTTGCGACGGAGAACGTTCCGCCCATCCGCTCGACAAGCGTGTGGGAGATCGCCAGACCGAGTCCGGTTCCTCCGTATTTGCGGCTTGTTTTCTCATCGGCTTGCATGAAAGGCTTGAACAAGCGTTCGCGCTGATCCTCCGTCATGCCGATGCCGGTATCTTTCACGGAGAATTTAAGCTTTGCTTTCCGATCGTCGAGCTCGAGGAGGGAGACGGAAAGCTCAATCAAGCCGCTGTTCGTAAACTTGATCGCATTGCTGCCCAAATTAAGCAAGATCTGCTTTAGCCGGGTAGGGTCCCCGATCAGCCCGTCGGGAATGCTCGGGTTCGCGCGAATAATGATATCGACCGGCTTCGGCCCGATTAGCACGGAAAACAGCCCGCTCAGCTTATGCAGCAAATCTTCGAGCTCGAAAGGCACGTTCTCGAGAGTCAGCTTATCCGCCTCCAGCTTCGAGAAGTCTAAAATGTCGTTAAGCAGTCTAAGGAGGTTATCGGAAGAGACCGCAATCTGCTTTAAGTAGTTCGCCTGCAAATCGGTATGCTCCAAACGCTGAAGCAGATGGGTCAAACCGATAATGCCGTTAAGAGGCGTGCGAATCTCGTGGCTCATCCTCGCAAGGAAGGAGCTCTTCGCTTCGTTAGCCCGGTCGGCTTCTTCCTTGGCGCCCAGCAACTGTTGCTGAATTTCCTTCTGTTGTGAAATGTCCCGTGCGATCGCCGAATAGTAGATTTCTTTCTCGTTATCGGCTTGGTGGGCCACGACGGTAATAGAGGTGGTCAGAATAGAGCCGCTTGCGGTTGTAAAGTCGATTTCTCCCTGCCAATATCCGTGGGTCCGGGCCTCCGACAAGCCTTCCGCAAACCGAACCGTCATCGAGATGGTCATATACCGATTAAGACCATTGTTATCCTCGCTTAACTCCGCGATATCGAGAAAGGCGAGACCGGCTTTATTCAAATAGAAGATTTGACCGCGCACGTCGAAGGATGCGATCATATCGTGCGCGCTGTCGGTAATTTCGAAGAGCCTTGTATTCGTCGCGACCGCTTGTTTGATCTCGCTAATATCTCTGGCAATGAGAACATAACCTTTGGCGGCTCCGTTCGGATGGCGGATAATGCTCGTGTTCAACGATACGAGCATGCGTTCGCCGTCGCGGTTAATCCATATCCATTCCCAGTCCGGCAAGAAGCCCTTGCTCGGCATCAGGAACAGCACGGATTCGTCCGGATTCACATGAGTCTGCAGCTTGTTCGAATAATAGGTCGCGCGTTCATACAGCTGTTGCTGATCGTGCCAGACCAGCAGCGCTTTTCTTCCGATCACTTCCCGTTCGCCGTAGCCCAGCATCTCCTCCGCGCGCTGGTTAAAAGAGGTAATGACAAAATGGGAATCCGTTACGATCATAGCATATTGATTGTGCCGGATGAAAGCTTGATAGGGCTCGAACAGCTCCTGCAGGTTATCGATCATGCCGTTAACGGAACTGGCCAGCATGCCCATTTCGTCTTCACTCTTAAGGGTCACCGGGCGGGGGTAGAAATTTCCTGCCGCCACTTTTTGCGTCACGGCTACGACCTGTTTCAGTCGGCTTAGAACCGAACGATTCATTACGATGTATAGGAACAGTCCCAGAAAAATTTGCGTGACGGCTATCAGAGCGGCATTCAGCCATAGTGAACGCCGCAGCGGCGCTTCGAACTCGCTCTTCGACACCGAGTAAACCGCATACCACTGCGTGTCCGGCACTTTTATGTAAAACAGCTTAAGTACGCGTCCGAACACCATCGACTCGCCATAGCCTTGCTCGCTGCCCTGCAGCTGCTTGACGAATGCGGCGATAGCCGGCTCCTCCTCGCTGAAGTTGCGCTTCAGGATAAGAGAGATGTCGGTAGAATGCAGCAGGTTCGTGCGATTATCGATTAGAATGGTCGAGCTGTCTTTAAAATTGTCGGACTGCACGTTCAGATGCCGGGAGAACAAGAGGGGCGCATCCAGCGCAAAGCCGATGACGCCGATCAGCCGGGCTTCCGGATCGTAGAACGGAACCATATGCCAGAGCACGGGGTAGCCCGTCGAGTCCAGCATCATCTCCGCCATGGAGCTTTTGCCTTCCAGCGCTTCGTTGAAGGAGGGAAAATCTGCGATTTGAATAATTTCTCCCGTCGTTAAGGTCATATTACCGGCCAACGAGGCGATGCCGATATGTCTGGCCGGGAGATCGGTTTTGGCTACGGAGGCGCTGAGATAGGCAAGACGTTCTCCGGTGGTGCGGTAGCGCATCGGAATCGAGCGGCTGAGCAGCTGCGCTTCCTTCATTCGCAGAGAGAGCATCGCGCGCAGGCTCGTTACGGTTCCGCTTAAGCTAGCCAGCCGGTGACGCTCGAGCTGATCGTTCATTTGTTTGTTGGAGGTTTCGTAATTGATGAAGTTCATTGCGATAAACGCGAGCGTATTGAGCGCAATAAGAATGACGGCGATTTTGAAGCGAAGAGAGCGGAACATGTCGAACCCCCCAAACAACTTTTGGCAAAATATTAGACATTTTCATACAAAACAAATACATCCTGTATAAATCTTCTAATACACTTCTTCTATCATATCTAATAGAGATCGATTTCGACAGACCCAACTTGCAACACCGAGAGGAGATTCGGTATCGTGGCAACCATGATGACGAATTGGGAGGTCGTAACGACGGATGACGCCCGAACCGTCCGATTGTGCGAGGAATTCGGCGATCGGTACGGCTTTACGGCTTGTGAGACGACAACGTTAAAGCTGTGTCTTTTGTACGGATTGTCGGACGAGGAGATCGTTCTGTATACGAAAACAGAGCCCCAGCAACTAAGGGCCCGGCTCGATTGTATAATGGGCAAGACAAGAACGCATACATCGCGCGAGCTTCAGGCCTTGTTTCTTCGGTATATGCTGCACAGGCTTCCGACGCAATAGACGCCGAAAGCCTGTGTGTGCCCGTGCAATGATCGAGATCAGGAAGCGGGGAGGTCGACGATGAAGGCGGCGCCGGAAGGGGAGCGATTGTAGGCGAACGTTTCTCCTTCATGCATGTCTACAATTTTTTTGACGATCGACAACCCGAGACCGCTGCCTCCTCCCGAGCGCGAACGCGCTTTGTCCTCCTTGTAAAATCGCTCGAAAATATAGGGGAGAGCCTCTTCGGATACGCCCGGCCCGTCGTCGGTAATCAGTACGCGAACCCGATCGTTGATTTTCGTTATACGGACGCCGATCGTGCCGTTCTCGGGCGCGAACTTGATGCCGTTGTGCAGCAGATTAACCCATACCTGGCTCATCAGATCCTCATCCGCGGTAATCGTGCATTCCGGCAAGTCGACGTCCATCTCGACGTTTTTTTGCTGCCACTGGGGCTCGCAACTGAGAATGAGATGGCGAAGCTGTCGGTCCAGCCGATAACTCTTTTTCTCGAACGGATGTTGACGGGACTCGAGCGATGTCAGCTTGAGTAAATTGTCGCTCATACGGGACAGCCGCTTGCTCTCGATTTCAATAATGTTCTGATAATGCTTGCGCGTCTCGGGAGCCAGGTCGTCGCGCTGCAGCGCGCGGGCAAATCCGGCAATCGACGTAAGCGGAGACTGCATCTCGTGCGAGACGTTGGAAATGAACTCCTGGCGAAGCTGCTCCATATGGTTCAATTGGGTAGCCATCTCGTTGAAGCCTTGGATAAGCGGGCCGAATTGTCCCATAAATCGCGGGTTGGCGTCCAGATTTACGTTGAAGTTGCCCTTGGACAGCTGCTTCATGGCGCTGAGCATCTGCATAAACCATTCCATCTGACGTCGCATGGGAGCAACGAAGATACGTAAAATGCTCATTCCTAGAAACAGGAAGGTCATGGTCAGCAGAAAAGTAAAATACTGTCGCAGCAGCGTATCCTCGTACTGTGAAAACCATTTGGCGTAGACGGCGTCCAGCACGAGATGCGCGAGCAGCCAACAGGCTGCCAGTCCGAGATGCATCAGCGCGAAGAAGAGAAAGACCCATTTGCGGGAGGGCCGGAAATCCTTCCCCAGCTCTCTCATCCGCTGTCTGTGCTCCAGGTTGTCCCGGAACACGTTAAAGGGTCGTCCGCGCCTGCGTTCCTTATGTTCCGAGAAGCTCCGCGGCCGGCCGCGCGGGGTCATGAAGACACCTCAAGCCGATAGCCCAAGCCGCGGATCGTGGCGATCCGAAAGGCGCACCGATCGTCCGGAAATTTCTCCCGCAACCGCTTAATGTGGACGTCTACCGTACGTTCGTCCCCCTCGTAATCGAATCCCCATATTTGCTCGATCAACTGCTCCCTGGAGAAGGTTTTGCCTGCATAGCTGGCCAACTTGAACAGCAGCTCGAACTCCTTCAGAGGAAGGGAAAGCGACTGATCGCCTACTTGCACCGTATAGGTTTGCTTATTCAACGTTACGGCTCCAACCGTCACGTTCTGCGAGATCGAGATCCGGTATCGCTTAAGCAGCGCTTTGATTCGCGCGACCAGCTCGACGGGCTCGAACGGCTTGACCATATAATCGTCCGTTCCGAGCTGGAATCCTTTGACCTTCTGCATCGTCTCTCCTTTGGCGGTAAGCATCAACAGCGGCATATCGTAATGCTCGCGCAGCTCCTTGCACAGCTCCCAGCCGTCCATGCGCGGCATCATTATATCCAGAACGGCCAGATCGACCTTGACAGACTCAAGCAGCTCAAGCGCATGTATGCCGTCGTTTGCGGCTACTACCTCAAAGCCCTCCTGAACGAGGAACACTTCAACCAATTCGCGAATGTGCGGATCGTCGTCGACAATTAGTATTCGGGTCATCGTCATAGCTCCTTTCAGTCGGTTATCGTGCCGGAATCGCATTATTTTTACATTATCCGCTTTATAAAGCCGGAAATCCATTCTTCTATTGTGCGCTGCGAATATGAACGGAATATGAACTCCGGGATAGGAAGCGCGCCCGCGTCCATGGTACAATGGGGCAATAGAAATCGGAGGGAAAGACATGACGAAGGATGTATGGATCGGCAACGACCGGCTGAGCGCTCAGCTCGCTTTTCTGGTGGAAATCGACAAGCTGAAATCGGTGCTTCGCAAAACCTACTTAATCGATAAGAGCCGCCTCGAAAATTCGGCCGAGCATAGCTGGCATGTGGCCCTGTGGTCGATGCTGATGCTGGAGCACGCCAACGATCCGTCGCTGGATTTGCATCGCGTCGTTCGCATGCTGCTGCTGCACGACCTCGTGGAAATCGATGCGGGCGATACGTTCGCTTACGACACGCAAGGCTACGAGGACAAGGAGGAGCGGGAAAATGCCGCGGCGGCCAGACTGTTCGGTCTGCTGCCGGACGATCAGCGCGAGGAATGGATAACGCTGTGGCGCGAATTCGAGGACGGCGAGACGGCCGAGGCGAAGTACGCTGCGGCGCTTGATCGCCTGCAGCCGATTATTCACAACCATTACACCGGCGGCGTGAGCTGGCGCAAAAACGGCATCGTACGCTCGCAGGTGTTGAAGCGGCTGGACCCGGTTAAGCAGGTATCGGAGACATTATGGGCGTTTACGCAGGAAATTTTGCAAAAGTCGATCGATCAGGGCATTCTGCTGGACGATCCGAAGGAAGGGGAGGGCTGACAATGCCGCGATTGCCGGGAACGAACGTGATGCTAAGAGAATATCGAAGAGACGACTTGCCTTGGATTCGGCAATGGGTGAACGATCCGGCTATCGTCCTCCATCTGTCCGATATTTTTCTGTATCCGCATGCGCAGGAAGCGACGGAAGCTTATCTGGAAGCGATGCTGGAGGGCAAGTCGGACGGAAGAGGGTTCGTCATCGCCGATCTCGCGACGGAAGCCTACATCGGACAGGTGAATTTGGATGCGATCGATTGGAAAAACCGCGTCGGCAAAATCGGCATCGTCATCGGGTCGACGGAGCATATGGGGCACGGCTTCGGCACGGAGGCGATGCTCCTGCTGGTCGACTTTGCGTTCCGCGAGCTGAATCTGAATCGTCTGGAGCTAGAGGTGTACGACTTTAACGAGCGGGCCATCCGCTGTTACGCAAGCTGCGGATTCGTGCAGGAGGGGCGCTTGCGCGAGCGTCAGTACAAGAACGGCCGCTACTTCGACGTCATTCAGATGGGGCTGCTGAAATCCGACTGGAAAAAAGGGAAGGACGCGCCGTGAGTCCGGAGCTTCGCCCGATTGCGCGTTCGGCGCTGCGGCTGAAAGTCGGCAAATGGTACTATCTAACGCGGCGCTATGGGGAATGGATGTTCGGAGGAGTCAATTTCGCCAAGAGGAGAACCGCGGATCCGTTACCGAGCATCGTCGCGAAGCATCGAACCCCGCTCCTGCGCAAGCTTGGCGATTCGGACATGCAGCTGCAGCGCAATAAGATTGTTAATCTGCAAGCGGCGCTGCCGCGGCTGGACGGGATTTTATTGCATCCTGGAGAAACGCTGAGCTACTGGCGGTTGCTCGGCAAGCCGACGCGGCGTAAGGGCTACGTAGACGGTATGGTGCTGTTCTGCGGCGAGGTGAGGAAAGGCCTGGCGGGCGGCTTGTGCCAGCTGTCCAATCTCATCTACTGGATGACGCTGCATACCGGGCTGACCGTGACCGAGAGGCATCGGCACAGCTATGACGTATTTCCCGATGCGCGGCGGACTCAGCCATTCGGGAGCGGCGCCACATGCTCTTATAATTATTTGGATTTACGGATTAAGAATCGCACATCTTCGATCTATCAGCTGCGCTTGAGTATGGACGACGAATATTTGTACGGGGCATGGCATGCAGAGCAGCCCGAGCGTTACCGCTACGAGGTGCGGGAGCGGAATCATCGCATGACGCAAGAGCCCTGGGGCGGTTATGTTCGGCACAACGAGCTTTACCGCGATGTCTATACGGCGGACGGGGAATGGCTGCTAGCCGAAGAAATCGCCGAAAACCACGCGCTGATGATGTACTCGCCGCTGCTTCAAGAGCCTTCGGGCGAAGCGGGCGAAGTGGGAGAGTAACTGAGGGGCAGGCATACGATCCGGCTGGACGGACCGATGAAAAGCAGGAAAGTAGGAAAGACGGTGCCATTCGATTTCATTTTACAGCGGTTTTTCCCCAGCGGGTGCTGGGAGATCGAGCAGGGCCATTCGGGCTGGAACAATACGACTCGCTTTGTGCGCGCAAACGGGCGCAGGTGGGTGCTGAGAATATACGAAACGCATAAAGATGAAGATAAAGTCCGTTTTGAGCATCGGCTGCTGGAGAAACTTAATGAGGTTAATCTTTCGTTCCGCGTGCCGAGGCCTGCAGCCTGCAGCGATAGGAATACGATCGTTCGGCTGGAGGACGGGACGGAGCGGCTGGCTTGTCTATTCGCTTACCTCGAAGGAGAACGTCCGGCAGAGGGAAACGCGGCCGCTGCGCATAGCTTGGGAGAAGCGACCGCAGAGCTTATTTACGCCCTGGGGAAGCTGAATTTGACGGAAGCGGCGGCTTACGCGCCCTATTACGAGATGGAGTCGTCGTATCCTTGGTGTACGCCGGACAAGGTGGCGAGGTTCTGCGAGGAAGCGCCCGTGGAGCTCGCGGAGGAGGCGAAAGCGCTGAGATTCATCGGCGAGGAGCTGAACGCTTTTCGCGCCTTTTTGCCGCGTTTTCGCACTCTTCCTCACCAACTGATCCACGGGGATATCAATTTCTCCAACTGCCTCTCGGCGCCGGACAATACCGATCGAATCGGCTCGATCCTCGACTTCGAGTTCTGCACTCGGGATCTTCGGGCAATGGAGATCGCCGTTGTCGTATCCGGCTTCCTTGATGCGGACAATGGTCGGGAGATGATTCATGCGTTTCTTCGCGGCGCAGGCAGCCGGGTACGGCTGAGCCCTGAAGAAGCGGAAGCGATCCCCCACTTGATCCGGCTTCGGACGCTCGATGTATTTCTCCATTTTCTGAATCGCTATTTCGACGGAGTGGACGGCATTGCCGTGCTGAAAGAACAGACGACTTCGGCATCGAGCAATTTACGCAAGCTTAACGAAGAGAGCGAATGGCTGGCTACCGCAGTTGAAGCGCTATATTAGGCTGAATATTGAAAAAGGAAAAAAGAAGATACGCGCAGAATGTTATAGTGTGGAAGTTAATAACGTTAATAGAAGGGAGAGGCCGCTATGTTCCAGTACCGTGACGCCACAGACGCGGATTTCCCGGTGATTGCATCTTTTCCGCAAAACGAGGACGAGGCCTTCTACATGTATCCGAAATCGACTTATCCATTGACTGCGGAGCAGCTTCGCTTGGCCGAAGATTGCTGGATCGGCAATGTCATCGTTCCCCCTTCGAGCAGAGGCTCGGGAGCGGTCGAAGGGCAGGTAACCCTATGACGAGGACGCTGATGATTAGCGACATTCACGGTTGTCTGGAGCCATTCGAACGATTGTTGGAGGAAGTTCGTTTCGTGCCGGGACGGGACCGACTCGTTCTGTTGGGCGATTACGTGGATAGAGGCCCGAAGAGCAAGGATGTCGTCGCGAAGGTAATGGAGCTGGTTGAGCAGTATGGGGCGATCGCTCTTAGGGGGAATCACGATCAGAGGCTGGTCGACCTGATTCGTTCCAACGATCCGTACGTGCGCTCGAAGTTTATGGAGCACGGCGGCAAGATGACCATCAACAGCTATTGGGAGCGGGGCCGGGAGAAGATGAACGAGGATATTCTTCGCGAAGCGGTCGCTTATATCGAACATAATTACGGGCATCATATCGATTTTCTTGGCAAGCTTCCGCTCTACTATGAGGACGATCGGCATATTTGCGTGCATGCGGGGCTGAATCCCGCTTACCCGAATTGGAAGGACCAGCCGGCACGCGATTTTATGTATATCAAGAAAGACTTCTACCGTGCGAAAACGAAGGTTGACCGAACCGTCGTGTTCGGACATACGCGGGCTGCGGAAATACACGGAGTCTCCGAAGTGTGGTTCCACGAAGGCAAGATCGCGATCGACGGGGGCTGCGCTTACGGAGCGCAGCTCAACTGCCTCATCTACGAGGAAGGCGCGTACACTACGCACGCGACAAAAAATAGTCCGTCATCTCTTTAATCATATATTGTCGGCCAATGGGACCCCACGGGTCCCATTGTTTGCTGTTCGGGTAATAGACGCGCTGCTCGCGCGCCGCCTGCAGCTCCTTCCATAACGGCTGCGAGGCGAAAGCAGCCACCGTCTCCGGATCGCTCCAGATAATAAGCAGTCGTTCCGGGTTCATCGCCGCCAACTCCTCCAGCGAACAACTCTTGTAGGAGCGATAGTCAAGCCCGGCGTCGGGCTGAAAATGCAAATCGCGGTAAAACAGATCCGTGAACGCATGCCCGGTTCGGCCGTAGACGCGGCAATCCCCAGGCAGCAGACGGACAATCGTCCAAGTGCCCTGCCGCGAGAAGGTAGACAGCGCGCGGGCTCCGGCGCGCTCGGCTTTTTTGACCTGTCGTTCAATTCGCTGCAGTTCCCGCTCTTTATTCAATTGCTGCGCGATATCCCGTAAATAGCTTTCCCAGCTATCCCGCTCCTTCAGACGCACCAGGTTGGCGGCGCTTTGCCATTGCGCGTCGTTCTCGTTGCGAATGAAATCGGCTTTTAAAATCAAGTCGGGCGAGAGGCCGGTGACCTCTTCGGCGGCAATCGTTCGCTCGGCGTTAATCGGCATTGTCAGCGACAGTTGTTTATCCAAGTAGACGGGAAAGCCGGAAGCGGTGCCGTAGAAGTTCGGAAAGCCGGGAGCGGCAATCGGACGAATGCCGAGAGCGAGCATCTGATCCTGCAAATTCAAGCCGCTGACAATCGCAACGCGCTGCTGGTTGCGTTTGATATAGATCGTTGGGGATACGCCCTCCTGTTTTTTGAACACCCTGCTGAAATAGAGCTCGTCCTGAAAGCCGACAATGCCGGCGATTTGCTTAAAGTTCATATCCGGCTCAAGCATCAGCGACTTGGCGCGATCGATTCTTAGCTGCGTCAAGAACGCGCCGGGAGTTTTGCCGGCAAGCTGCTTAAAGCCGCGGCTGAACGAGCTGGGCGTCAGTCCGCTCATTCCGGCTAGCGACGCGATGGGCAGCGGCTTCATATAATTCGTTCTCATATACGCCATCGTCTTGCGAAGCATTCCCTGATCCTCGGATGGGGAAGAGGGAAGCGATTCGGTTTCGCGGAGCAGCATCGTCAGCTCCGCCATCAAAACCTGCAAACGCGATTCGTGCCCGGGAGCGAGCTTGCCGTTCTCCAGCAATTTGCCGACCTGAGCGGCCAACGGAGGCGGGAGCCGGTCCGCAATCGGTGAGTCGTCCGCCTCTTGCCAGCGGGCATGCAGGCCGGAGGAGTCTCCCGCGATTCTCATCGTGCGGTATTGCAGCAGGGTCAGTCGCAAAGGCAGTTCGTCGTCGTTGCTCCAGTCGAAAGCGACGGAGCCTCCGAACGATAAGCAAGCGCCGGGCTCAAGCCGGAACTCCGCGCCATCTGCGGTGCGCAGATTTCCGGCTCCGTTATGGATGTAGAGGATGGAGCTATGCCCGAGCTTAACCGTTCTTCGTCTGGCGCGTAGGGCAAGCTCATGCGTTTTCAAGGAGAGCGGATAAGCCTGAACGAAATCGACGATACGCTTCATGAGAGGGACTCCTTTCATAGCGACGAATGAGAGAGAACGAAAAATAAGCAGAACGGTAGATCAACAAGTGCTTGCACACTTGAGAATCGTTATCATTTACATTCTACCAAGACGAGCGATGGCAATCAATCGTTACCCTCCAAGCTTCGGAAATTTTGTCCATGTTAAACTGACAAATTCGTGTATACAAATACAGACGCTCACTCTATAAAATGATATTGAAAATCATTATCAATCGGAGACGGAGGTTAGCGTTTGGCACGAAAGTATCGACTGTTATGCGCGGTTGTTCTTGCGATCGCCTTCGCAGGATTGGCTGTCGGTTGCGCATCGTCCGGCGGCAGCGCGAAGGAAAACGGTGAGACCGCGATTCCGACATCCGAGTCCTCTTCCGGGGGCGGAGATTTATACGAGGCGATAACGCCGCTGCCAGCAGCGGACGCAGCAGATGGCTTGGCGAAGATGAACGACCTCGTCAAGACGTACAAGCAAGCGATCGAGTCGGACGATACGGCCGCCGCCCAGCAAGCGGCGCAGGATCTTGCCGGCACTTGGAAGGCGTTCGAAGAGGAGGCGGCGAAGCTGGACGGCCAACGCGCCGTTGCGGTTCGCGAGAATCTGGTCTTATTGCTGGAGCAATCCGGCGACGCTAAGAACCGGGATCAACTCGTCGATATTTCGTACAGCCTCTACCAGACGATCCGCGATCTTAAAGAAAAAGCGGAAGGCAGTCTCTTGAACGAAGACACGGCCACCGAAGCCGAAGATTCGGAAATCTACCCGTAGGAAAGGTGAGTTTGCATTATGATTCGCATGAACAAACGTTTGTTGGGCTTTGCCTTGTCGCTGGCCCTGATTATTGGTCTTCTTCCGTTTACGGCTGCCTCGGCTGCGCCGGTGCAGAGCGTTACGCTTAACCTGGACGGCAAGAAAGTTTCCTTCTCCGGAGCTCAGCCGCAACTGATCAGCGGCAAAATCTACGTTCCTTACGCTACGCTCGCTTCTCAGCTGAAAGCGACAGTGAAGACGGAAGCGAAGAAAACGACGATTACCCTGAACGGCAAATCGCTCGCCTTCACTACGGGCACAGTCAATGCGACGATTAACGGCAAAGCCGTTAAACTGGAAGGCGCACCGGTCTCGAAGGACAAAGCCGTGCTCGTCCCGGCTCGTGCGATCGGCGACGCATTCGGCATCTGGGTGTCGTGGAACGGCTCGACCAAAACGGTAAGCCTGAACCGGACGAAAACGGTTAAACACGCTCTTGGCGAAACGAAGCTAAACGGCGTTCCGCAGCGCGTCGTCATTTTGTTCAACGGTATGGTCGATACGAGCGTTCTGCTGGGCGTGAAGCCGGTAGGCGCGGTCGAATCGTACTTGCAGCAGCCTTTTTACGAATACTTGCGCCCTAGCCTGATTGGGGTTAAAGACCTTGGCGACGAAACGCAGCCGAACCTTGAAGGCATCGCCGCCCTGAAGCCGGATCTCATCATCGCTTCGAAAATGAGACACGAGAAAATCAACGATCAACTGAACAAAATCGCGCCTACCGTACATACAGAAGACGTATTTAGCTGGCAGACGAACCTTAAGTTTGCGGCGGATGTGCTGAACAAGCAGCCGCAGGCCGACGCTTACTTGGCCAACTGGAACAAACGCGTAGCCGAATTCAAGAAGAAAATGGGCGCCAAATTGTCCCAGACCGAAGTGTCGGTTATCCGCACGAACCCGAACGGCACAGCCCGCTTCTACGTAGAAGGCTTTGCACCGAACATCCTGCTGGACCTCGGCTTCAAATTCCCGAAAACCCAGACGGATTTGACGCAAGACATTATGAACCTGGCAACGAAGGAGCAAACTCCGCTGCTGGACGCCGATTACATTTTCGACTTCACCGTGGACTGGGATGGAGACGGAGCCGTCTACAAGCTGCAGAAGGAGTGGATCGATAACCCGCTCTGGAAAAACTTGAAGGCGGTCAAAAACAAAAAGTATTACAAAGTGAACGCCGTCAACTGGAACTTGTCCGGCGGACCGCTCGCAGCGCAAAAAATGCTGGACGATCTGTACTTCTACTTCAATCTGGAATAAAGCTTGATCCACCCTATGGAACGCCGGGGAACGAGACGCGAATGCGCTCGTTCTTCGGCGTCTTGCCCTCTATCGACGAACAGGAGCTTAAGCAATGAGAGAACAAGATTTGTCGAGATTTTCGTACAAGCTGGCAGGGCTGCTCGCGGGAGCGGTCCTGCTTGCATTCGGTTTTGTCGCCAATATCCGCTGGGGATTTACGAGTGTGAGCTGGAGCGATACGATCGCCGCGCTGTTTCATTACGACGAAACTTCGATGAATCAGGTGATCGTGAAGTTAACAAGATTGCCGAGAGCGCTGATCGCCGCCGCGGTCGGAGCGAGCTTGGCGGTGGCGGGCGTCATTATGCAGGCAATTACGCGTAACCCGCTGGCCTCGCCTTCGATTCTTGGCATTAACTCGGGCGCGGCCCTCGGAGTTGTCCTTGGCGTGACGGCGCTGGCGATCCAGAGCCAGAGCACGCTCGTCTGGTTTGCGTTCGGCGGGGCGGCCATCGCGGCTGCTACCGTGTACGCGCTGAGCGCGCTCGGCTACGAAGGCATGACGCCGATGCGGATCGTGCTTGCAGGCGCGGCGATGTCCGCGCTCTTCATGTCCGCTACGCAAGGCTTGCTTGTCCGCAATCAAAGCTCTCTGCAGGACGTGCTGTTCTGGCTGGCCGGATCGATTGCGGGCAGGCCGCTGGAGCTGCTTGTCACCGTCATTCCTTATATGGCGGTTAGCTGGCTCGGGGCGTGGCTGCTGTCCCGCCATCTGAACGTGCTTGCCGCCGGGGAAGAGACGGCGGTCGGCGTCGGCATGCGAACGTCGCTCGTTAAGCTCGTCGGCGGCCTGTGCATCGTGCTGCTTGCAGGCAGCTCCGTTGCCGTGGCGGGGCCGATCGGCTTCATCGGCATCGTCATTCCGCATGTGGCGCGCTACTTGGCCGGCCTCGATCATCGCTGGCTCATTCCGTACTCCGCCGTGCTTGGCGCGACGTTGCTGCTGCTGGCGGATCTCGCGGCCCGATTCGTGATCTCGCCGCAGGAGCTGCCCGTCGGCGTGATGACGGCGGCGGTCGGCACGCCGTTCTTCATCTACATCGCGCGCAGAGGGAAGGTGAAGGCATGATCCGCTCCGCCGGATGGTTTGCGGCGCTTAGCGGCGCTTTGATCGCCTTCGCCGTTATTTATATCGCTTTTGGAGATATGTCGATTCCCGTGAAACGAGTCGTACAGGCATTGTTTGGCGAAGGTTTGGCCGAAGAGACGCTTGTCGTACGCGAGCTGCGTGCGCCGCGCCTTGTCGTGGCCGTGCTGACCGGCGCTTCCTTGGCGGTAGCCGGCGCAATTCTGCAAGGCGTCTTCCGCAATCCGCTGGCAGCGCCCGATCTGGTCGGCATTACCGGAGGAGCGGCCGCAGCAGCCGCGTCGTTCCTGACGTTCCGACCCGCCGCGGTAAGCATCGGGTGGCTGCCGGCAGCGGCGATGTGCGGGGCGGGTTTCGTCTCCATGCTCATCTATCTGTTCGCATGGAAGAAGGGCGTCGCCCCAAGCCGGCTTATTCTCGTCGGCATCGGAATCGGCGCATTGACCGGCGCCTACACGAACGCTCTGCTCGTGTTCGGCAACGAATATACTGCCGCCGACGCTTACCTGTGGTTGACCGGCACGATCTACGCCAGCTCGTGGAAGCATGTGCTCATGCTTGCGCCATGGACGGTCGTGTTTCTGCTGCTGGCGGTCTACCAAGGGAGAAACATGAACGTGCTGGCGCTGACCGACGATTCGGCCATTAGCGTAGGCAACAACGTTGGCCGCAGCCGGTTTACGCTGATCGCGATCAGCGTCGGGCTGGCCGGATCGGCCGTCGCGATCGGCGGCGTCATCGGCTTCGTCGGGCTGATCGGCCCGCATATCGCGCGCCGTCTCGTCGGCCCGGGAGCGCGCAAGCTGATTCCGATGGCGGCGATTTGCGGCAGCTTGATCGTCGTTGCCGCAGATTTTGTCGCTCGCACCGCTTTCCTGCCTTACGATCTGCCCGTGGGAGTGTTTACGGCAGGGGTCGGCGCTCCGTTTTTCATCTATTTGCTGTATCGCAGTCGTAAGCGTTGATCTGTCGGCACCCTCGTGATACGATGGGCATCTAAGCGCAAGTCGATTATATTCGAAGAAAAGGGAGGGTGGACGTTGGAAAATACGAGGTTTGAGCTAACGACCGTGACTCCGCTGCTGCGCATTTTCGACGTAGCGAAGGCAAAGGAGTTTTACGTCGATTTCTTGGGATTTGCACTGGATTGGGAGCACCGCTATGAGCCCGATATGCCTTTGTACGCGCAAGTGTCGCTGGGGCGCTGTGCGTTGCATTTGACGGAGCATCATGGCGACTGTACGCCGGGTTCGGCGATACGCATCGAAGCGTCGAACTTGACGGAATACCATGAAATATTGACCGCCAAAAAGTACGGTTACGCCAGACCCGGTCTGGAACAGGCTTTCGGCTGTCTGGAGGTTCGAATCGCCGATCCGTTCGGCAACCGTCTTACCTTCTTCGAGAGATTGGACGGTCTGTCTCCTGAAACTTGACGGTAATCAGCCGATCGTTCGCCGTATAAAATTGAACGGAGACGATAACGCCGAATTCCCGGCTGCCGTCTTTAAGCCATAGCTTGAATTTTTCCTCGGCCGCGCCAGGGGCGGCGGGGAATCTGCCGAGGTGAAGGTAATCGACGATGGGAACGCCGTACTTGGCTTTGGCCGCCTCCATCGCGACAATTCCCCACTTGGCGTATTCCGGCTGGGCTGTCTGCCCGTAAGCAGCCGAAGGATGAAGCGCGATTGGGGAGAGCAGGCAAAGCGCGAGCAATAGGAAGGCTTGACGGAAAGAACGGTTCATACAGTCACCTGTTTTCCTTGGAATATCTCCCGGAAAGGAGAGAGGGCTTGGAGACGTTCGGAAGAGGCTGTCTTTATTTAATCGGCTTTGTCGTACTGGTCTTGATCTTGTCGGCGGTTGTGGGAAGCACGATCAATATCCCGTGGATTATTCTTATTCCTGTCATCATTTTGGCTTTCTGGATCGCAAGCAAGAAGAGCAGGAAGTAGGGCGGGGGCGCCTTGTTTCCTGCTCTTTATCTTATTGGGGACGG
This sequence comes from Cohnella sp. LGH, assembly GCF_017671885.1. Classification (NCBI taxonomy): domain Bacteria; kingdom Bacillati; phylum Bacillota; class Bacilli; order Caryophanales; family Paenibacillaceae; genus Cohnella; species Cohnella sp. LGH. The sequence goes on along the minus strand of NZ_CP072117.1, from coordinate 3,306,132 downwards.
ATCATGTGCTCGGGACGGACGATCTCGTCGAATTGTTCCTCCGTCAGCAAGCCGCTTCGCAAGGCGGCTTCCTTCAATGTCAATCCCTGCGCATGCGCCGTCTTGGCGATCGACGCCGCATTCTCGTAGCCGATATGCGGATTCAGCGCCGTTACGAGCATGAGCGACCGTTCGAGATGGCCCTGAATGACGGGGATATTGGCCTCAAGGCCGACGGCGCAGTTGTCGTTCCACGAATGGATCGCATCCGCCAGCAAACGGGCCGATTGCAGGAAGTTGAGGATAATAACCGGCTTAAACACGTTCAGCTCGAAGTTGCCTTGGCTGGCCGCAAACCCGATCGTGACATCGTTGCCCATCACCTGGGCGATGACCATCGTCATCGCTTCCGATTGGGTCGGGTTCACCTTGCCCGGCATAATCGAGCTTCCCGGTTCGTTGGCGGGAATCGTAATCTCGCCGATGCCGCTGCGCGGGCCGCTCGCCAGCCAGCGCACGTCGTTGGCGATCTTCATCAGATCGGCGGCCAGCGCTTTGAACGCGCCGTGGACATGAACAAGCTCGTCATGGCTTGTCAGCGCGTGGAACTTATTGACGGCCGAGCGGAACGACTTGCCGCTTAGTTCGCTTAGCTTCTCCGCGACTTTGTCCCCGAACTGCGGGTGGGCGTTAATACCCGTTCCGACGGCGGTTCCGCCGATCGCCAGCTCGCGCAAATATTCGGCGCTGTCGCGGATCATCCTGGCGGACTTGTCCAGCATCGCGACCCAGCCGCTAATCTCTTGACCTAGCGTAAGCGGAGTAGCGTCCTGTAAATGCGTTCGGCCGATTTTGATCACGTCCGCAAACTGCTCGCTCTTCGCTTGAAGCGTCGCTTTCAGCTTGTCGATCGCAGGCAGAACAAGATCTTCCACAGCGACTAGCGCAGCGATATGCATCGCGGTCGGGAACGTGTCGTTCGAGCTTTGCGACTTGTTGACATCGTCGTTCGGGTGGACGCGCTGCTCGGCGCCCCGCTCGGTCAACAGCGTATTGGCTCGATTGGCGATCACTTCGTTAACGTTCATATTCGACTGCGTGCCGCTGCCCGTCTGCCATACCGCGAGCGGGAAGTGTTCGTCCCAGTCGCCTCGGACGATCTCGTCGGCGGCATCCACGATCGCTTGCGTTTTATCGGCCGGGAGCTTGCCAAGCTCCGCATTGACGAGTGCCGCGCTTTTCTTGAGCAGGGCGAACACGCGAATGAGCTCTAGCGGCATTTTCTCCGTGCCGATCTTAAAGTTGCCCAAGCTTCGCTGCGTCTGCGCTCCCCACAGCTTCTCCACAGGTACCTGGACCTCTCCAAGCGAATCTTTTTCAATCCGGTAATCCATCTGAAAACACCTCAACTTCCTTATAAATTAGTCAGAAACTGCTAGGGCGTGTATGCATACTCCGAGGACAGCAGATACGGCCGAATTTTCGTTCCATGCAAGGAACTTTTGTAAAGGCGTACCGGGGGTACGTCAAGCAAAAGTGACGAAGCAGGGGATGAAAGATGCCCCCAAGCGGGTTTGCATACAAGCCCTAGGGCCACGATTGTAGCATCTAACTTATGGAAGAAAATTAATCATGGCCGTCGAAATGAAAATGAAAATGAAACTCAACTACACCAGTTTACCATATTTTTTGACAGGTTACAGTGTACGGATGTAAATGTGATGTAAAAAGGAGGAAAACGTCGCAGAGAATAAAGGAAGGCCTATAGCATCGGAAGGAGATAGATGCGCAACAGCATTGTGGGCAGTCCCTTCTCGCGTTAGGCTTCTTCCCGGCGGCGGTCGATCGCTTCGGCCATCGTCTTGTCGGTGAGATGGGCGTAAATCTGCGTCGTCTCGGGAGAGGCATGACCAAGCTGCTCCTGCGTTTTGTACAAGTCGTTGCTCAAGTAGTAGTCGGTGGCGAAGGAGTGCCGCAGCTTATGTACGGACAAATAAGGCTTGCCGAAACGTTTGGCGTATTTGAGCACCATCGCCTGAATGGCCCGCTTGGTCATGCGCGAGCCTTCCTTTTTGCCGTTGGCGATCGCAAGGAACATCGCTTTCTCGCGCTTGGGCGCTTTGTATCTCGTATCCCGCTGGGCCAAGTACTGCTCGAGATCGGGAATGGTGTCTTGGCGAAAATAGACGGGCGTCTTGAATGTATCGTCGTTTTTACCTTTGCGATAGACGTAAATGAGACGCTTCTTAATATCGACGTCATCGAGGTTCAGGTTGACGAGTTCGGATACGCGCAAGCCGGAATTAAGGATGAGGCTGACGATGCAGCAATCGCGAATCCGGTTAAGCTCATGCGCGTAAATCGCCTGCTTGTTGGTCGCGACGTCGTGGCCGTAATCTTCTTTAATGTAGTTAATGAATTCGATGATTTCCTGCTCCTGCAGCAGTTTGCCTTCCAGCTTGGCGGCGGTATCCTTCGGCTTGTGCGTGCGTTTAACCGATACCTTTGCCATGACGTTGCGCTTCAGCAGCGGGTAGAAGTTATCGTCTTCGGCGATTTGGCTTAAATAATGGAACAGCGATCGGAGCGAAGACAGCTTGCGCGAGATCGTCGTTTTCGTATTGGCGTGATCCCGCTTTGTCGCCAGATGCATGCGAAAATGATCGACGCTGTCCATATGTAGACGTTCCAGGTCCTCCAGCGGCACCTCCGACATTTTCGGGGCCGAGGTCAGCCCTTCCGCCATGAGCCACGAGAGAAAAACCTCATAATCTCTGACGTATTCGAGCAGGGAGGACGGAGAGAGATCAGGCAGCTTGTAGTTGATGAATTTATCGACGTACCAGGGCATGGCCGGAATACGCCGATCAAGCTCTTCGCGGTCTTTGCGTTTTTGCAGATTCATGCGCTCACCTCGTTAGGAATAACTCCACTGTAATCGGACAAGGCGCTGAATTCAAGAGCCGCGGGGCTTAAGTTACCAGAACTGTCATTTCGCATGCGTGGCGGATTTTGTTACAATGGAGTTGAATTCGACGCCGATTTCGAGGGGGAGACCGTATGCACGGACCGGTGTATATTGCGGTTTGGATCGTATTCGTCGTATTGCCGATCATGGCCGGGGTCAGGAGAAAATGGTGGCCGCTGGGCATCTATGCGATCGGGTTCATCATTATGCTGCAAGCGCAGCTGCGTGACACGGGAGATTGGGACGATCTGGGCGACTTTGCGACCATGCTTGTATTCGTAATCCCGCTTTATTTGATTGGCTCGATCGTGTGGATCATTCAGGCCATCGTCGAGCGTCATCGTCGTAAAAACAAGGGGTAAATGTGTTGTGATGGGAATTGTTCAGAGTTTAATCAATTAAGAATATAAATTCCATTTTGATGATGTGATTGTCAAACTTCGTTTTAAGGGAACATAACAAAAATTATGTAAACTAGAGGATGCAAAATGATTAATGCCATTAATGTAAATGCAAAGTTAGAAAGCCAAGCCGAAACGTTTATCCGATCTTACTACGCAGAAATGAAGGGAATCGCTCAAGAGTGCGAGTCGCGGCTAAGCGAGGTTGCGCGGGAAATTCGCGAGACGGGCACGTATACGCATACGAAGCAGGAGCTGACATTCGGGGCGAAAATCGCTTGGCGCAACAACGCCAAATGTATCGGGCGACTGTTTTGGGACTCGCTTGAGGTGTTCGACGAAAGAGGAGCGAAGAATGAGGAGGACATCGCGGCGGCGTTACTGCGGCATATCGCATATGCGACGAATGAAGGACGTATTCGCCCGACGCTGACCGCATTCGCTCCTTCGACAGCGGACGGTCGGACCATTCGCATCTGGAATCACCAGCTCGTTCGTTACGCAGGATACCGGACGTCGACGGGGATCGTCGGCGATCCCGCTTCCGTTGAACTGACGGAGGCCATTCAGCGTCTAGGCTGGACCGGGCAGGGAACGAAATACGACGTGCTGCCGCTCGTGATCCAGATCGGCGACCGCGAGCCGATATGGTTTCCGCTTCCAGAAGGCGCCGTTAAGGAGGTTCCGTTCGAGCACCCGAGCATCGCCGGGTTTGCGGAGCTTGGGCTGAAGTGGTATGCAGTGCCGATTTTGTCGGATATGGCGCTCGATATAGGCGGTGTGCGTTATACGGCGGCTCCGTTTAACGGGTGGTATATGGGAACGGAGATCGGGGCGCGTAATCTGGCAGATACGGAACGCTACGACGAGCTGCCGGCAATCGCCGATCTGCTCGGCCTCGACCGTTCTACGAATACGTCGCTGTGGAAGGATCGGGCGCTGGTTGAACTGAATGTAGCGGTTATCCATTCCTTTAAGGCGAACGGCGTAAGTATCGTCGACCATCATACGGCGGCGGAGCAGTTTATGCGGTTTATGAAGCGCGAACAGGAGCAAGGTCGGGACGTGAACGCGCGTTGGTCGTGGCTTATTCCGCCGATGTCACCCGCAGCAACTCCCGTATGGCATCAAAGCGAGCTCCATGAACGGGAGATCGACCCGGACTATGCCGCGCAGAAAAGGCCTTACTAGCTGAGCGATTCGAACAAGGTGTCGGAGAGGGAGAGGCCGGTTGAGTCCTACGCTTGAGCTAAATGATGATCTATAAGGGTACCAATAATTGGAAATCCTAATTTTAAACCAAAATTTATCTATTCCGCGATCATTTATCCCGAACAAGGCTTAAATTCCATCCAGGCACTACAGGGCAACCGATAAGGCCGCCACGCGGTCTTATATGCAGGCTAGAACGAGAATACGCGGCGATATTGTGCCGTAAGCAGAATGTGTCGGACTTGAGCGAGATATTCCGAGGTAATGGTGCTAAAGCAGAATGTGATGGGCCAAAGCGAGAAATTGCGGGATGAAGGTGCGATAAGCAGATTGTGTCGGCTAAGAGCGAGAAAGCGCAGTATGATGAAGCTGCAAGCTGACAGAATCGGCTTCGAGAGTTATAACGAGGAGGGATAGAGGATGGCTATTGTACAGGTAACCATCGTACCGCTCGGAACGGGTACACCGAGCTTGAGCGAGTATGTGGCGGAGGTTCATCAGGTGCTGGAGCAATCCGCGGTCTCCGGTCGGATCAAATACCAATTAACTCCGATGAGCACGATTATTGAAGGAGAGCTGGACGAGCTGATCGCGATCGTTCGCAGGATGCACGAGGTTCCGTTCGCCAATGGAGCGGCAAGGGTGTCGACGACGTTAACGATCGACGATCGCCGGGATAAGCAGGGGACGATGGAGCAGAAGCTTCTCTCGGTGGAAGAGAAGCTTAAGCGGTAGCGGTTGCAAGAGAGGCCCCGAATACGGACGCCGGATAAGTCGCACTGAACCGGGACAAGTAGCCGGACACCGTTCCGCGATAAATCTGCTGAGCTTCGAGTGCGTGCTCGAAGTCTGCCGGCGTGACGAAGTAGGCGGGCTTATTGACTGGACGGCATTCGCCGCGTTCCAATACGGAGGCGACGAAGTGCGAGCAGAAATAGGCGTTCTCGCGAGGAATTCTGCGACGGACGAGCACGCCGATCAGGCCGAGCAGATCGTAGCGGTAACGATCCGGCTGCCGTTTCATTTCGTGCACGAGGAGCTGCATCTTCGCACGTTCCCGCTCTCCGACCCGCAAGCGGTATACGGCGCATGGCGCGTCCTCGAAGAACGGGTCGTTGAAATTTTCTTGAACGAACCCGGCCAGAATCGGGTTGCTGAGCTTTTTACGGCCGAAGCTGTAGACTTCCTTAAGTTCCCGATCGAAGCTCAGGGAGGCATGGCTAAGCGGAGCCTTCGTTACCCACCTGATCGCTTCGCTGAGCCAGGTTCCGGTGGCGGTCAAGACGATATATACTTCATCGTTAGCGGGCATAAACGAAAACTCCTTCCGTGCGGCATCTGTTACTATTATTTTATAGAAAGCAGCAAAGGCCGATCACGTCCATGGGTAGTGTTGACGAATCGGACATTGGGCTGGCCCGCCCCCCGACTTAAGGCTGAATCGATGAAAGGATGAGCGCATTGCAGCGAATTATGATTTGCGAGGACGATCCGAAGTTGGCGGCTTTGCTGCAAGCGAATATCGAAAAATACGGATACGATACCGGGGTCGTCGAAGATTTCTCCGGGGTGACGGATTTCTTCCGCCGATACGATCCTCATCTTGTGCTGATGGACGTTAACCTGCCGAAGTTCGACGGCTTCTACTGGTGCCGCCAAATCCGCGCGTTGTCCAAATGTCAGATCCTGTTTATTTCCGCTCGCGACGGAGAGATGGATCAGGTAATGGCGCTAGAATACGGCGCGGACGACTACATAACGAAGCCCTTCCATATGGAAGTCGTCATGGCCAAAATTCGCAGTCAGTTAAGAAGAGCCTACGGAGAATATGCGGAGCGGACAGAGGAAAGAATCGTAAAGCTGGCAGGGCTGCAGCTCTATCCGGAGCGACTGGAGCTGGCACTCCATGGCGTCAACAGCACGCTTACGAAGAAGGAAGCCGTTCTGCTGGAAATGCTGATGAGGCGGTCGCCGCGGATCGTCAGCCGCGAGGCGCTGCTGGAGGAGCTGTGGGACGACCAGGCGTTCGTCGACGAGAACACGTTAAATGTAAATATTACGCGCCTGCGTAAGAAGCTTCAGGAGTTCGGCATCGACGCCAGTCTGGAAACGGTGCGCGGCGCCGGCTACCGATTGTTGCCGTCGTGGGAAGCGGAGGAGCTTTCATGAGACTGTTTATCCGCGAGCACCGGCCATTAATCTTCATGCAGATCGCGCAGCTGTTTCTCGTCCTGATGATTTACTGGCTGGACGGCTATCGCCATTTTCTAACCGGACTTTATTCCGTGTTTATCGGGCTCGTCGCGCTGACGGGCTATTTGGTATACCGCTATCAGGCGGAGCGCCGGCTGTATCGGACATTAAGCGAGCCGATGGCCGAACTGGACGATTCCATTCAAGGGCTTGGCCAAGGTCCGCTGCCAGAGGCGGTCGATGCGCTGCTGCAATCGCAATATGGGCATTACCAGGAACGCATCAAGCTGACCGAGAAAGCCCGCAAGGACCATCTGGCGTTCATGAATCAATGGGTGCATCAGATGAAAACGCCGTTGTCGGTCATCCGGCTCACGATGGAGCAAGAAGACGATCCGCGCTCGGCCAGCGTGCTGGAGGAGGCCGACCGGATGGAGAAAGGACTGGAAACGGTGCTGTACGCCGCCCGCCTGGAAACGTTCGATCGCGACTTTCGGGTCGAGTCGGTCTCGCTGAAGACCATTTGCGAAAACGCGATCCGCGATAATAAACGGCTGTTCATCGGCAGCAAGGTGTATCCGGACCTGCAGGTCGATCCCGCTTTGCTCGTCGAGAGCGATGCGAAATGGCTTGGCTTTCTTATCGGACAGATCGTGACGAATGCAGTGAAATATTCGGCCGAATCCCACGAGAAGGTGACTTTCTTCTCGTTCGTGCGCGGCTCCGAGGCGGTGCTGGAAATTCGCGACCGTGGCATCGGCATCCCGCCAGAGGACATCAAGCGCGTATTCCAGCCCTTCTTCACCGGGGACAACGGACGCAAGTTCCGCGAGTCGACCGGAATGGGACTGTACTTCGCCCGCGAGATCGCCGAGCGACTGGGGCATCGGATCGAGCTGGAGTCGGAACCGGGCACAGGCACGCGCGTTCGTATCGTCTTTATCTCTTACCTTACAACCGTGTAAGGTAAGTGAAAGGCAAATCGATAGGCCGCCTTTTTCTCTCCGGCTACAATGGCATTATGAGACGGACGGCGGCTTTAGCTTTAGGCCGCCTGCCGACAAGGAAAGGAGAGAAAACGCGATGGAAATGCTAAGCGTACGTCAATTAAGCAAAATTTACGGGGGCAAGGTGCCTTCGCGGGCGCTGAGCGACATTAACCTGTCGATCGAGGAGGGAGAATTCGTCGGCATTATGGGCCCGTCCGGCAGCGGCAAAACGACGCTGCTGAATCTCGTAGCCGCGATCGATGCGCCGACGACGGGAGAGGTGCTGATCGGCGGCCGCAATCCGCACAAGCTGAAGAAGGGGGAGCTGGCGAAGTTCCGGCGGCGCGAGCTCGGCTTCGTGTTCCAGGATTTCAATCTGCTGAACACGCTGACCGTGGAGGAGAACATCGTGCTGCCGCTGACGCTGGAGGGCGAATCGGTTAAAGCGATGGAAAGCAAGGTACGCGACATTGCCGCCAAGCTCGGCATCGAGTCGATTCTGAACAAGCGCACTTACGAAATTTCCGGCGGACAGGCACAGCGGACGGCGATCGCGCGGGCGATGATTCACAAGCCGAAGTTCCTGTTCGCGGACGAGCCGACGGGCAACCTCGATTCGAAAGCGGCCAAGGACGTCATGGACATTCTCGTCGCGCTGAATCGTTCGGAACGGACGGCGATGATGCTCGTCACGCACGATGCGGTCGCCGCGAGCTACTGCCATCGGGTCGTATTCATCAAGGACGGCCAACTGTTCAATGAGATTCATTGCGGGGAGAGCAGACAGGCGTTCTTCCAGAAAATTATCGACGTGCTGTCGCTGCTGGGAGGGAACGCGCATGACCTTTCGACGATTCGCGTTTAACAACGTCATGCGCAACAAGCGCACGTACGCCGCCTATTTTCTGAGCAGCGCATTTTCCGTGATGGCGTTTTTTGTCTATGCGGTGTTTGCGTTTCACCCCGACGTGTCCGGAGGTACGGTACACAGCAACGTGTCTACCGCGATGCATTTTGCCGAAGGGCTGATCTACGTCTTCTCGTTTTTCTTTGTGCTGTACTCGATGAGCGCGTTTCTGAAGACGCGCAAGAAGGAATTCGGCTTGCTGGTCATGCTCGGGATGAGCGATTCGCAGCTAAAGACGATGGTGTTTCTGGAAAATGTGCTGATTGGACTGGGAGCGACAGCGACGGGAATCGGTATGGGGCTCGTGATGGCCAAGGTCATGCTGCTGATGGCCGAAAACCTGCTCGGACTGGACGATACGCTGAAGTTCTACTTGCCATGGGAGGCACTCGGGCTAACGCTGGCCGCTTTCCTAGCGCTCTTCGTCGTCATCTCGGCGTTCACGGTAGTCATTCTGCGCGGCAATCATCTGATCGACCTGCTCAAAGGGAGCGCAAAACCGAAGAAGGAGCCGAAGGCGTCCGTCCTGCTGTCCCTGCTGGCGGTCGTGCTTCTCGTCGGTGGTTATGTCATCGCCTTGATGGCTAAAGGTCTGGTCGTGTTCATGGTGATGATCCCGGTGACGGTGATGGTGATTGTCGGAACCTACTTCCTGTTCACGCAGCTTAGCGTGTACATCATTCATAAGTGTCGGAGCAACCGTTCATTCTTCTGGCGCAAAACGAATCTGCTCTTTCTGTCCGACCTGGCTTATCGGATGAAGGATAACGCCCGGACTTTTTTCATGGTCGCGATTTTATCGACGGTGGCGTTCTCGGCAATTGGTTCGTTGGTCGGCTTTAAAACGATGTCGACGAACGTTCTAGTGGACGAAAATCCGTTCGCATTCGAATATACGTCCGGCAAGGGCGAGACGGAGCGCGTGCAGACGGAGGTTGCGGAGATCGAACGCTCGCTTAGAGAGGCAGGCTTCGACTATCGGAAGCTAGGAGCTTCGATGTCGGACCAGAAGCTTGCGCAAGCGAAGCATAGCGTAATGGTCCTGAGAGCGTCCGAATTCAACGCAATTGCGGAAGCGGCAGGAGAGAAGCCGGTCGAGCTGAAAGAAAACGAATCGATGATGATCTATTATACGAATACGATGGCCGGCAATCAGGCGACCGCTCCCAAGAAAGCCGTTCTGCAAGCGGAAGGAGTCGAGCTTGACCCGATCGGATCAAAGCCGTCTGTGACGTTCCGGGGCTATGGCGACTTTTATGTGGTGACGGACGCGCAGTACGATCAACTGGTGCATTCGTCCGTTAGGTACTTCTACGCGTTTGACGTAAAGGAATGGAAGAAGACGAAGGAGGTCGGGCAGGCGCTTGAAGAGAAGCTGGCGGCAAGCGATAGTAGATTTTTCTCCATCGCCTACGATCTGCATAGGATGAACCAGGCTTACGGCATCGTGCTGTTCATCGGCTTGTTTATCGGAGCTGTATTTTTCGTCGCCTCGGGCAGCTTCCTGTACTTCCGTTTATACGCGGACTTGCCTGACGATAAAGCGAAATTCAAGTCGATCGCCAAGCTCGGTTTGACCGATCGGGAGCTATCCGGCATCGTCACGAAACAATTGATGATTCTATTCTTCGTGCCGATCGTCGTTGCCTTTGTGCATGGCGTAGTCGCGCTCACCTCGATGCAGAACATGTTCGGCTACTCCTTGATGACGACGTCGATGACGGTACTGGGCACGTTTATGTTGATCCAGGCTGTCTACTTCCTGCTGATCCGCGGACGTTACGTCAGGGAAGTCGTCGCATAACCGGCAATCTTGAAACGGCTCCTCCTCTGTGGGAAAATGTAATGAGGCTGTTTTTTTCGCGGCAGCCTCATCTACATACTTTAAGCGCAGGAGAGGATGGATTCGGGATGAGAACGATCAAGCTGGGAACGAGTCAACTAGACGTGCCTGTCGTCGCGATAGGCTGCATGAGAATCAATTCGCTGGAGAAGGGCGAGGCGGAGCGCTTCGTGCGGACGGCGATGGATCAGGGCGCGAATTTCTTCGATCATGCCGACATCTATGGCAAAGGCGTTTGCGAAGAAATTTTCGCGGACGCGGTCGGGATGAACGCCTCTATTCGCGAGCAGATGATTTTGCAGTCGAAATGCGGCATTCGTCCGGGCATGTTCGACTTCTCCAAGGAGCATATTTTGGCGTCGGTGGACGGTATTCTGCAAAGATTGAAAACCGACTATTTGGACATTTTGCTGCTGCATCGTCCGGATGCGCTAGTCGAGCCGGAAGAAGTGGCCGAAGCGTTCGACCTGCTGGAAAGCTCGGGCAAGGTTCGCCATTTCGGCGTATCCAACCAGAAGCCGATGCAGATCGAGCTGCTCAAGAAGCACGTGAAGCAGCCGATCGTAGCCAATCAGCTGCAGCTGAGCATCACGAACGCGACTATGATCTCCAACGGCGTTAACGTGAATATGGAGAATGAATCGGCGATCGATCGCGACGGCAGCATCTTGGATTATTGCCGCCTCCACGACATTACGGTTCAGCCTTGGTCTCCGTTCCAGTACGGATTTTTCGAGGGCGTGTTCCTGAACAACGATAAGTTCCCCGAGCTGAACGCGAAGATAGACGAGATCGCCGCCAACTATGGCGTAAGCAATACGACGATCGCTATCGCATGGCTGCTGCGTCATCCGGCCGGCATGCAGCCGGTAACCGGCACGATGAACATCGAGCGGCTGATCGATTGCTGCAAAGCGAGCGACGTTCATTTGACGCGTCAGGAATGGTACGAGATTTTCCGTGCAGCGGGCAACATTTTGCCGTAAGGTTATTGTATAATTAACGCATCTCCCTTGAGAGGAGGAGGATGAAATTGACAATCAAAGATTGTCGGACTAGCCGAACTCATGCAAAGCCCGATACGGAGGCGATACTTTGCATGGGGTGCATGTTGATTCATCCTATCGCCTAATAAGCAAACATAGCTTCGTTTCCGTCATTTGGCTTTGCACTTGTTTGTAACGAATACAAATAAGGAGCTGAAGTCCGAATGTGCGAAACTTTTATTGCAAACCATCAATTTAATGCCATTAAGAAACATGCGGAGAATGTCTTAAACGCGGTACGTACCGCTTCCGACCGCAAGGTCATCGAATCGGTCAAGTCGAGTGCGGAAGCCGAAGTTGCGGCGATGTTTCCGCTAGCGACAGGGGAGCGGCTCAAGCTGCTCGGAGAGATCGTTAACGTTCAGACGGCCGAGGATTACGCGAAATTCACGCACGCCTTGGAGCCTTATCTGACCGAGTTCCCGCGAGTGACGAAAGAGCAGATCGTTAAGCTGTTTCCGAAAAACAAGAAGCTGAAGCTGCCCGACCTGGCCGCGATCGATTATCGTTATATCACGTATTTAAGCTGGCTGGACGTCGCTTCGAACAAGCTGTTCATCGTTTATCCGCTGGACGGAAAGCTGATAGGCGTCGAAGGCAGATATACGCCAATGAACAAGAAGAACTACTGCTTTATTTGCCGTAAGTACGACGAACTGGCGCTTTTCTCCGCGGTATCGAAGAAAAGGCCGCCAAACAGCTCGCCCGATTACTACAAGGCGGTGGGAAACTACCTGTGCGCGAGCGGCCATGACTGCAACGCCAACATGACCGATACGACGGCGCTCGAGAGCTTTATTCGCTCGGTGCTCGCATAGTTTGCGCTTGACGATGGCAGTCTCATAAGTAAAGTTGCTTAAGACAATCGATTTAAAGTAAGGTGTATGTATCTCCCTCCGATGCTATACACTCCTGAAATCTGAATAGATAAACCCGTTATAATGTAATTTCAGGAGCGTATGAGGCAGTCTCCGGGAGATACATACACCTTGCATTTTTATTATCGAATGTATTTCAGATCAACTTGGTTGACTTATGAGCCTGCCCCCGTCTAATTCTTGTTCAATTAAGCGTCCGCGAATCTATTCTCTTGCGGGCGCTTTTTGGCGTACTTGGCATGCATTCGCTCGTTCGCTCATATGTTGAAAATACGACTTCTTGTCCGATTTTTCAGTAAGGGGGCTTAGCGTTGTGGAGTATATCGCCATAAGGGGGATCGGCACGGCCGTTCCGTCCTATCGTCTGGAGCAAGAGGACGCTTCGCGGCGATTAAAGGAAGCGTTAAGGGATCGACCGACAGACGCGAGATGGGTCCAGCGGATTTTCGCAAGCTGCGGGGTAGAGAGTCGCTATACCTGCGAGCCTGAATTGTTGAAGCCGGCGGACAGCTGCCGGTACATTCCCGCTTCGGCGGAAGTTCGCATTCCCACGACAGCGGAACGGATGGGGCTCTATCGCGAAGCATCCGTTCCGCTCGCCGAGGAAGCTTCAAGGAAAGCGTTGGCCGATAGCGGGATCCGTCCCGGCGACATTACTCATCTCATTGCGGCGAGCTGCACGGGGATGTTTCTTCCCGGGCTGGATACGGAGCTAAGCGGAAGGCTCGACTTGCGTGCGGACGTGAACAGGACGCCGCTTACGTTTCTGGGATGCGCGGCCGGTCTGACTGCATTGCGGCTGGCGCTGGAAACGGTTCGCGCCGATCGCGAAGCTCAGGTGCTTGTCGTTATGACGGAGCTGTGCAGCCTACATATCCAACCTTCCTTCGATCGCGAGGAGCTCTTCACTTCCGCCTTGTTCGGCGATGGAGCGTCGGCTTGCGTGGTGGCGGCGCCGGTTCCCGGACAGCGGGGGATCCTGGCGATCCATGAGGCGCAAGCGGCGACGATTCCTCGCAGCGCAGAGCTTATGCAATGGACGATCGGCAATTACGGCTTCCGACTGCGGCTTTCTCCGGAAATTCCGGCGCTGATTGCAGAGCAGGTTCCCCAAGCGGTCCGAACGTTCGGGGCCGGTGAGGAAATTCCGGAGCTATGGGCGATCCATCCGGGAGGGAGAGGCATCATCGACGCAGTCGCCTCCGCGTTTCGGCTAACGGACGGTCAGGTCGAGGCCAGCCGCTCGGTGCTTCGCGAGTACGGCAACATGTCTTCGGCAACCATTCTGTTTGTGCTGGATCGGTTGCGAGAACGGCAGCGCCAAGCGAATGAACAAGCGAAGCAAGGCATCGCCCTGGCGTTCGGACCTGGAATGGTCGCCGAAATGCTTCGCTTCTCCTATCAACCATGCTAGGCGAACAGGGACTGAGGCGGCGCTCTTCGGAGCCGGAGCTGATGGACGATTTTACTTTCGGCGGAGAACCGCTTCGCGAAGCGCTGCGGCATCTGCATCGGTTGAATCGGTTGTTCGGAGCAAGCGGGCCGATAGTTTATGGCATTAATCAATTGTGGAGGGGCGCCGGCAAGCCAGCCGCGCTGACCGTCCTCGACGTCGGCTCCGGTTCAGGAGACATCAACCGAGCCGTGTTGAAGTGGGCCGACCGAAGAGGCGTGAACCTGAACGTTATTTTGACCGATCTCACGGAGGAAGCCGGAAGAGAGGCCGAGTACCTGTTCCGCTATGAACGACGCGTGACCTTTGTGAGGCAGGATTTGTTTGAGCTGAAGGACGGAGCGGCCGATATCGTGACCGCGTCGCAGTTCGCGCATCATTTTCCGTCGGAACGTCTGCCGGAGGTGGTGGGAAAAATGCGTAAAGCTGCCCGAATCGGCGTTGTCTTGGGCGACATTCACCGTCACTGGCTTCCGTGGGCGGCGGTGTGGCTGGCGACGCGGCTGTTGTCGCGCAATCGCTATATCCGGCATGACGGTCCGCTTTCTGTAGCAAAGGGGTTCAGGGGCAGCGATTTTCGCGAGCTTGCCGAGCAGATCGATCGGCCCGAGCTGTCGTATCGATGGCGGCCGCTGTTTCGCTATAGCGTTATCGTACCTCAATTGCGGGAGGACGAAAGCCATGAGAACGGAATTTGACGCCGTCGTCATCGGCGCGGGAATCGCCGGAAGCGCTGCCGCCTGCGCGCTGGCCAGACGGGGCTGGGAAGTCGCGCTGATCGACAAAGACAAGTTTCCCCGACATAAGGCGTGCGGCGAGTTCCTGTCCCCGGAGTCGCTTGGGACGCTGAAGAAGCTGGGCCTAAGTCGAGCGATCGCAGCTTTAGGGCCGGCGACGATCCGAACGGTGCGACTCCATACGGATCGCGGCGGCGCATCGTTGCAGATTCCGCTTCCGGGACCGGCTATCGGGTTAAGCCGTCTGGCGCTGGACTCTGTCTTGCAGCAGTCAGCCCGGGCCGAGGGCGCCAGCGTCTACACCGGGGTGACGGTAGCGGGAATATCGGACATTGGCGACGATCGCTTCGTGACGCTCTCGGCGAAGGACGGCGGCGAGCTTGTGCGGGCGCGAGCTGTCATTGCGGCTTGGGGACGGCATCCGCTACGCTCCTATGATCGCGCCAAGACAACGGAGCCATCGAGCGGAGAAACGTATATGGGTATCAAAACCCACTACTCTACTATCGACACGGACGAGGCGGTCGATCTTTATTTTTTCAGGGACGGATATATCGGACTTGCGCCGATCGAGGGAGGGCGACTGAACGCAGCCGCGATCATCACGCCGTCTGCTTATCGCCGGTATGGCTCGATGAATGCGGTCGCCCATATACTGGACGAAGCCTCGGCGCGCATCCCCCTCCTGCGCAGAAGATTGGAGAAAGCAGAGCAAGTGCCCGGAACCCAAGCCGCTGCCGCTCCGGTGCGAACGCGGGCGAAGCCGAGCGGTTGGAACGGGCTTCCGTGCGTGGGCGACGCCATGGCGGCGATTCCTCCTTTTTGCGGAGACGGAATGGCGATGGCGCTGCGTTCGGCGGAGCTGTGCGTACCGATGGCAGACGCTTATTTGCACGGATTGAGTACTTACGAGCAATGGGAAGAGACGTACACGGCGCAAATCCGGGAGGAGTTTGCCGGTCCGCTCCGATGGGGCGGATGGCTAGAGCGACTGTTGACTCGACCGGCGCTGGCATCGTGGGCGCTTCGAGCCGGCGCGGTCATACCGGGAATCGCGGAGAGACTTGTACGGGCGACGAGACTGCGGCATTAGCCGAAGGGAGGTAGCACATGAGCAGGCGGGTAGCAATAACGGGGATGGGCTGCGTGACTCCGATCGGAACGGATAAGTCGGAAATGTGGCGCAATGCGTTAAATGGCGTTACGGGTATTCGTCGGTTATCCGATGAGCTGACGGCGCAATTACCGGTGAAGCTGGCTGCGACAATAGACGAATTCGATCCGCTGCAAACGATGGAGGCCAAGGAAACGAGAAAAACCGACCGTTTCATGCAGTTGGCGATCGCGGCGGCCGACGAAGCGGTGCGGGATAGCGGATTGGTGTTGGGAGACAACATCGATCCGCATCGGACGGGCGTATGGATCGGAAGCGGAGTCGGCGGCATTGCGACGTTCGAAGCGGGAATGACGGGAGCGGTCAAAAATGGATACGATCGCGTATCTCCGTTTGCGCTGCCGATGTTTCTGCCCAATATGGCGGCCAGCCGCGTAGCGATTCGTTTCGGAGCGAAGGGGATAACGGCGTGTATGACGACGGCTTGCGCTTCCGGCTCGCAATCGATCGGAGAGGCTTTTCGGGCCATCCGCAGAGGAGATGCCGACGCGATGATCGCCGGAGGCGCGGAGGCTCCGATTTGCCGAATCGGACTGGCTTCGTTCGCCGCTATGCGGGCGCTGTCGCTGCAGACCGACCCGTCGCAAGGCAGTCGCCCGTTCGATAAAAGGCGCGACGGCTTCGTCATGGGCGAAGGAGCGGGGATGCTCGTCCTGGAGGCATGGGAGCATGCGAAGGCGCGCCGCGCCCCGATTTATGCCGAGCTGCTCGGATACGGAGCTTGCGGCGAAGGCTATCATATCGCGGCGCCGCGTCCCGACGGGAGTGATTGGGCCAGGGCGATGAACCTCGCGCTGGAGGATGCCGCCCTGTCCAGAGGCAGCATCGGCTACGTCAACGCTCATGGGACGAGCACGCCTTTGAACGACGCGACGGAGACGCTTGCGATCAAATCGGCGTTCGGCTCCCGCGCCTATGACGTCTCGATCAGCTCGACCAAATCGATGACCGGACATTTGCTGGGCGCATCGGGAGCGGTGGAGGCGGTATTGACCGCGCTCGCGCTAAGAGACGGAATTATCCCTCCGACGGTCAACTATCAGGAGCGGGACGGCGACCTGGATTTGGACTATACGCCCAATATGGCCAAGCCTAAGAGGTTGGTCGCGGCGATGTCCAACACGTTCGCTTTCGGCGGCCATAACGCTGTGCTTGTGTTCGGCAGATGACTCTGCAGCGCTTGACGAACACAGCGATCCGACGGCGCTTGTGGATTATCGGCTTCTGGCTTATTCTGGCCGCTTGTTTCACTCCGCTTGCTGCCAAGCTGCCGGACGTGCTTGGGGATCACGGGCTGGAGACGGACGGCCAATATGCGGACGTTCAAAGACTGCTGTCGCAGGAGCTGCGGATGCCGGAGGAGCCGGTAATCGTCTTGTTCCATAACCACGACGGCAGATCCTCTCGAAGTTTTGGCCAGTCGATTGCGATCATGATGAGCCGGATCGGTCAAATATCCGGAACGCTTGTCGCATCGTCTCCGCTTGAGCGGCCGGAAATGCTGCAGAGAGAATACGCCTACGCCACGCTTGCCATTCTCCCCGGCTCGATGGAGGACAAGCAGCTCGCGTTGGAACGAATTCGCGGCGTACTGACAAGCAGCGGCGAAGTCAAAGCGACGCTGACCGGCAAGCCGGTTGTGCAGCAGGACGTTAACCGCTTGAGCCGAACGGATTTGCAAGCAGCCGAAGCCGTCGGTCTGCCGATCGCGTTCGGACTGCTCGTCTTCGCGCTCGGAGGGTTGCTGCCCGCCGTTCTTCCGCTTGCAGCGGGCGGCATCACGGTTATCGTCTCCATGGGAATGATGTGCTTGATCGGGCAATACAGCGGACTGTCGCTATCCGTGTTCGTGTACAACGTCATCCCGATGGTCGGCATGGCCGTATGTATCGATTTCGCGCTGCTGATGGTGAGTCGTTTCCGGGAAGAGCGCCGGGGGCAGAAGGCGGACGAAGCGCTGCGCAGGACGATGATCACCTCAGGAAGAGCGGTGACAATATCCGCAGGCTGCGTTGCATTCGCGCTACTCGGCACACTCTACGTTCGCATGCCCATTTTCAATACCGTCGCGCTGGGGACGCTCGTCGTTTTGGCCGTTTCGATGCTTGTGAACCTGACTTTCGTTCCGGCGCTGCTATATGCGCTTCGCGGAAGATTGGCTTCACGCAGGGAGAGACCGCACCCTTCTGGCAGGCTATGGCGGACGCTCGCGAATGCCGTTATGAGACGGCCGGCTGCTGCTGTAACTTTTGCCATGGGCTTTCTGCTCATCTGCATGTTCCCGATCCGCTCGTTGGAGGTTGGCGTGCCGGGACCGCAATCGCTGCCGCAGTCTCAGGAATCGCGACTGGCCGCCGAGGCGTTCGCTCTTCATTTTCAACCGTCGTCCGTATCGCAGGTGTGGCTTGCGGTGAAGGAGGGTCCCGGCAGCAGACAAGCTGTTGAAAGCATTCGTCATGAGCTGCTTCGCGATCCGTACGTGGTGCAAGCGGATATTAAGGAAGGTCATCTGGTCGGCGGTCAGGGGCATCGCTGGATTTCGGTATGGCTGCAGGGGGATAAAGCAGCGAATACGACGATGCAATGGTTGCGGGAGCGGGACAGGCAATATGCCGATCTTGACGTGAAGATTGGAGGAGAACCGAAATACGATCAGGAGGTACATGACGAGGTATTCGGCCGTATGAAGCACGTGCTGCTCTTCGTTGTCCTGTCCAATTTTCTCGTTCTCGCGGCAGCCTTCCGCTCTTTGTTCATTCCGGTGAAGGCGATTGCGATGAATCTGATGTCCATAGCGGCTTCCTTCGGTCTGCTGTCCTGGCTGTTTCAAGGAGGCCGTTTCGGTATCGAAGCGACCGACATTGCGATTATGATTCCGGTGTTTATTTTTGGCCTGACGTTCGGCATCAGTATGGATTACGGCATTTTTCTATTATCGCGAATATATGAGGGCTACGGGGAGACGCGCGACAACGACAGGGCGATCCGCGAAGGATTGACGGCTTCGGGAAGCATCATCGCATCGGCGGCCGCGATCATGATCGCGGTAACGGCTCCGTTCGCGCTAGCCGATGTCTCGGGGGTTAAGCAGCTTGGCATCGGCATTGCGGCCGTTGTGCTCCTGGATGCGACTATCGTGCGGATGCTCCTTGTCCCGGCGCTGATGAAATGTTTCGGAAAATGGAATTGGTGGCTGCCGTTTGTGAGAAGCTAAGCCAGAGCTTCCAATTCTTAACCGAACAGCAAAGGAGCGCACAGGATGAAGCAGCTTCCCGAATTTCCGCAGTCATACTGGACGTCGTCTGTCCGTCTGCCCGAATTTCCTCCGTTAACGAGCGATACGGAGGCCGATGTCGTCATCGTCGGCGCCGGAATTACCGGAATTACTGCCGCTTATTTGCTGTCCCGCGCCGGGAAAAAGACCATTCTCCTGGAAGCGGGTCGCATTCTTAACGGAACGACCGGACATACGACCGCCAAAATCACCACCCAGCACGATCTGATCTACGACGAGTTCATCAACCACTTTGGCGAGGACAAAACGCGTCTGTACTATGAGGCCAATCTTGAGGCCATGAATTTTATGCGCGAGACGATCGCCACGGAAAGCATCGACTGCGATTTGGCGGACGAGCCTTCCTATATTTACACCGAGTCCGATTTGGCGATCGAAAATCTCGAGAACGAGCTCCGCGCCTACGAGAAGCTCGGCATCTCCGGAGAGCTGACGGATCATATTGCGCTACCGATTGAAATCAAGGCAGCTCTGCTGATGCCTAGTCAAGCCAGATTTCATCCGCTGTCCTATTTAATGGCATTAACAAACAAAGCAGTGGAGGCGGGGGCTCGGATTTTTGAGCAGACGACAGCGATGAAGGTGGAGGATGGAGACGCGACGGTCGTACTTACGGAAGCGGGAGCCCGCATTCGCTGCGGCCATGTGATTTGCGCCTCACACTTTCCGTTCGCCGATTGGAAAGGGTTTTATTTCGCGCGCATGCATGCGGAGCGTTCCTATGTTCTAGGGGTTAAAATCGAGGAGAGCTATGGCGGCGGAATGTACATCAATGCGGACAATCCGAAACGGTCGATTCGGCTTGCAGCCGACGGTCAGGAACCGCTCGTGCTGATCGGCGGCGAAGGTCATAAAGCCGGGCAGAGTCCCTGCACGATCCGCCATTACGATGCGCTGAAGACATTTGCCGATTCTCTGTACCGCGTGAGGGAGATCGCTTATCGCTGGTCTGCTCAAGATCTCGTTACATTGGACAAAATGCCCTACATCGGGCGGATTACTTCCGGTTCGGATCGCATTTTCGTCGCGACCGGATATCGGAAATGGGGAATGACGAACGGAACGGCTGCCGCACGTCTGTTGACCAATCTGGTGCTGGGTCAAGAGGATCGGTATCGCGAATTGTTCGATCCGTCTCGGTTGCATGCAAATCCCGATATCAAAAGCTTCGTAACCGACAATTTGGACGTCGCTAAGCAGCTTATCGCCGGTAAAATGGATATCGTGTATCGGTTACCAAGCAGCCTGATCCCAGGCGAAGGCGCAACTGTCCGCATTAACGGCAAGCGAGCAGGCGCTTATCGCGATCCGGAAGGAAAGCTGCATGTGGTGGATACGACTTGCACGCATATGGGCTGCGAGACGAATTGGAACGACGGGGACCTAACATGGGATTGCCCTTGCCATGGATCGCGTTTCTCGTTTACGGGCGAGGTGGTCGAGGGGCCGGCCAAGGAGCCTCTTACCATTCTTGAGATATGTGAAGTCAGTGCGGTTACATAATTAATATTATGTAAACTTAAGTGAACATCGCCTAACATAAAATCAGGAATCGCCGAACATGTCGTGAGAAATGATGTGAGTCGGCGTTTCTTTTGCGTTTGGTCAAATCTGGAGGAGCATTCGCTCGGCGATTGCCAACGATGCGGCGGCTTTGTCCGATCTAAGGCTTCAGATCGACGGGGAAACTGAGAATATGGATCGGGAGCGGGGGGAAAACTTTTTGGACTCTTCCGCATTCGAGCGGCTTATTCTGACGGATAGCGAAAGCCCAAGAAATCTATTTCTTGTTGCCGAAGCTGGGGGACGTTTGGTCGGTTTCTCCAGATGCGAGGGCAGTGCCCTTAAGAGACTTGCCCATAAAGTAGATTTCGGGGTATGCGTATTGAAAGACTACTGGGGCTGCGGAATCGGTACAAACTTATTAAAGCAATCGTTGGCGTAGGCCGACGGCCAAGGCGTCGCTAAGGTTGCTTTGCAGGTGCTGGAAACGAACGACAAGGCAATTGCTTTGTACAAGAGGCTCGGTTTCGAGGAGGAAGGCTTGCTGAGAAACGACAAGCTTTTGGGAGACGGACTTTACTATAATACTGTAGTGATGGGACGACTTCGAGGTTAAGCTAGACGCGCGACTGTGGTAGGCTAAGTTGCTAACCTATCAAAATGCCAAGGCGGTTCTCCTTCTGATCTGCAGATGGACGGCCGCCTTGTTTTTCGCGGGAGCGATGGATAGCGGATTCGGTCTTGCCGACATATGATGTCGTAATCCGTTCTTGCAATCCGATCGGTCCCGGAGGGCCGGGAGGACCCTGACTGGTTTGTAAGGCTAGATTGAGATCGATCTGGATCTGCAAAATTTCTCTCTCTAACCTGGAAATAGACGCTTCCGAAAGCTCAAACCGGAGAATGAACGTTTCGACTCGATTGAAAATCTCTTTTAATGCGAGGCTCAGCGCTAGCAATGAGAAATCCTCCGGTTTGGTTTCCGCCAATGTCAATTCTTGCAATGCCGTCCGAATGGGAATGTTAACGCCCAATTCGTCAAATTGCGCTCTCAAAGCGATCAATTCTTTGCGAAGCGCTTTGATCTGCTCACCGTTCAGAGGAGTTAGCCCCTGATGCAGCCGTTGTTCCAAAGCTTCCAGAATCCGCTGTATCCCGCCGAACCGCATTCTGGAGACCCGGATTCTGCGGCGTTTCCGTTTCTTTACGCAGCACACAATTTTTACTTTCTTTTTGCACGCTTTGTGAATTGACGTATGTTTTGTCTTGATGGGCACTTCATCACCGTCCTCCAATTGAATTCAGTTAAAATTCAGGGCATCGTGATGTTTCAGCATAGTATATTGGCATACAACATGAGTTGCTTGGACATCTATCATGCCAGGCGTTCACCTTGCTGAGCTGCACGCGCTGAACAAGCGCTGGAATTGGACAAGCTGCATGCGGAGACGTTTAATTATTTTACGGGGCGGATTTGGGATACCTAAATTTTAAATATAAAACGGGATGTTCTGAAGTGGGAAAGCGTTGTAAAAGTAGTGGTGAAAAGTGGAAACAATAGTACAATGATATAACAGGCTACCGTCACGAAAGACAGTCTGATGACGATCGGGCAGAATAATCCAGTTACAAGTATAGATTAACCAAGCACCCCGATTTAAAGGGAGTTATCCTATTGCGTTATGACCTTGATATTGCTTGCACTTCTTATCTGACACTTCACGAACAAAAACTGCGGATCAAGTCGTTTCTAATAGAGTATTTTGGCACGGTGCGCTTTTCTCTTGTTGAGACAGGTTCATCTATTACAGCCGTAGAGGACGAAACGATTTTGTTTGAATGGGTTAATGCGGGCAGACCGGACCGAACGGCTAAAGAATTGTTTCTTTTTGAATGGACAGAGCAAGAGAGCTGGGGTGGGCATTTCTTATTGAAATGCAGCTTTTTTAACCGTTTGGAAGATAACAGCCGACAGAAGCAATTCGAGAAAATCGTTTTGCAAATCAAAGAGCATTTGGATCATCCCACTTTGACACTCCATATCACCGAAAAAGATAATCTCATCGATGTACGGCAATTTCATCGTCGTGGTGATGGGAATATCGGCTACGGGCTGTACCCTTATGCTGAAGATGAGAAGGGGCATTGGCGGGATAGTTTGGGTATCGGCTTATGGATATATCGCGAGGATTTTCATCTTTTATACGAAGGAATCACGCAGGTATATCCACTTAAGGGGAAAGGTTTTGAGAATTTTGATCATACCGGCATGAATTCCATTAGTAAATCGGAATGGCAAGTGATCCTGGACCATTGGTCTATACTAGCAATCAATAACCCATCCAGCGCTGAATTTATTGATTACGTAGGTCGGTGGGTGGTAGCAACGCTAGAGCATGTGAACGAAATTGCTATCGAAGGGAATTTGTAATTTGCTGTTTTGCGGAGGAATTGTAGTCTATACACAAAAGGGGAGACAATCGTGATAAGGGATCGGGCGACTTGGAATAAACAAACAAGTGAATATAAGGAGGAGCTGTTGCGCGAGTTAAATGCACGCCTGCCTGCCGGTTTCACGTTTCTGAAAATGGAACGCTTCGAGCGGTTCGGGCTTGAGCTGGAAACGGGTATCTTTGTGTATGAAGGCTGCGAATTCGTATATGTGCCCGGTGACCGAGTTACACTCGGATAGGAGCAATGGGCAATCGGACCGGATGAAGAGACGAAAGGAGAGCTTGAGAGCGGCTTGGAGGATTTGAGCAGAGAGCCTGCGGAGTTGGAGCATGTACTACGAGAGCAAATGTCGCCTGTGCGAGAGGCGGACATAGGTCCGTTGTTAATTGAGCGCCAAACCCGCCTTGTTGCCTGGTATGAGGTGGAACTGGATGACTTGGATCCGGAGGAAGACAGCGATGTGCTGGAGGCGCTCGAGCTCGTCAAGTCCTCGAATTACGGCTCCTATGAGCAGCATCAGTCTTTTCGATTGGACAAAGAGGATGGGCGTATCCGCATTTGGTTCTTTGCCGATAGTCCCAGCCAGAAGGCTTGGGCGAAAGATGAACTGCCCGATGGCTTCGATTTGTTAACAGAAGAGGAATGGGAATATGTGTACGGCGGAGGTCGTCGAACGTTATTTCCTTGGGGCGACAGCTTCGACTACCGCATGAAGGTCAGGCACTTCGGAGAACTGAATCCGGAACAGAAAGAGCAGGGCGAACCGGCAGTGAGCGACAGAGCTTTCGATCTGGAGGAGAGTAGCGGCATGGGGCTACAATTCCTTGGCGATCCTTACAAACAGGAGCTGACCGTATCGCCTGAAGGACTCGTGCGCGGTAAAGGCGGGGACGGCGGTGCGCTTATCTGTGGCGGTATGGGCGTCACATGGGGCTATGTTCCTGTCGCTACCTATTATCGCGACCCCTATGAGGAAGAGCTGGAGTGGGAGGACCGTGCCGAATACTTTCATTATCGTCGCATCGTTCGTCTTTAATCAACCATGGAGCTTCGAGAAGTTTTGAGCCTCACGGCGACTGCAACGGAACGGTTAGTGGGTAAGCTGATAGCGATAAATCCGACTTGGGTGTTGAAGGGGTAACTACAGATGACAGAAACGAAAAATAATGAAACCTTGCATCATGCTTGTTATAACCAAAATGTGGATCTGGTGCGGGAGTATGTAAGTAATGCGAAAGCGAATAGTCTAAATAAAAAGCTGACTGATTATTCGAATCCGATAAACGGAACACCATTGCAAATTGCGTGTAGAGTAGGGAATCTGGATATAGTGAAGCTTCTAATCGAAGCAGGTGCAGATAAAGAAATTAAAGATGTCGGAAGACAATCGCCCTTATCAATTGCAATTAGTCACAATTACATAGAGATAACTCGATATTTAATTGAAGCAGGCGCAGATGTCCATTCCAAAGGTCCGAACAATCTGCAGCCGATACATTTTGCATGTGAACGTGGAAATAAAGAAATGATTGAATTACTATTAGCCCAAGGAATCGATATTAATCAACTGGATAGCCTCAAAAGCTCGTTACTTGACTTCACAACAAATCTGTCCGGAGGAAATCTGGAAGCGACAAAAACGCTTATCGAAAATGGAATCGATCAGAAGTATTTTTCTGCAGCGTTTAAATGGGCTTGCTGGAGAAATAATTTGAAAATAGCCGCATATTTGCTTGAGAACGGAGCGGATTACAAGAGTCAAACAACCCCGAAGTCAGAATTGTTGTTCTGGATTTGCGGGTTAGGATACAAAGAAATTGTTGAGCTGTTACTTGGAGTTGGCGTCGACTTTACTATACCGGTTAAATTTAAGGGTAAAATGCGTTCATATAATGGTAGCCCTTTGGAAAGAGCTACTGAAGCGAATCAATCTGAAATTGTAGATATGATTAGTTCTTTTAAGGTACAGTGACAACAAGTTTGACCCGAAAAGAAACCTGATTTATTAAGGTTTTTTTTCGGGGGAATTTTTTTGTCTCAATCTAATGACAAAACTTTGCCCCTGTCGAGGAGATTGTAATATTTCATGATAACTAATCTTGACAATAGAAAGCTAGAATATGATTATTGGATTTTAATTGAAATGGACCCCCAGATTATTAGATATTGCGAAAGACCAATGAAAATCGAATACTCTTATTTCGGAAAGCCTGATAAGTCACTGATCGATATGTGGGTGCAGAAAACTACTGGCGAAGAATTTGTTAATCTTACTTACTACAATTAAATTGATCCCCACAATAAAGAATTGAGTACCAGCATTCTTGAGAAAGTGAATTCTATTAAGTTGTGGGCGAAGCAGCATAATCATGAATTTGTGGTAAGGACGGATAAAGATATTTATTAGAACTCGATTTTACTAGATAACTTGAAGAGTTTACTTCCTTACAACTATGGTCTGAGTTCAATTAATTATGAATTGAAAGAAAAATTAATGGATCAGATCAACAATGGGACTTATAACATAGGACAACTTTTTACCTGTTAAACGATGTTTGATTTGGGATAATGCGACTGATATTATTTGGGGATTCCGTGCTTTTATCCCACAAAAGAGAGTATCAATTTATTGGATGATCGTTAGGCCAGTAACAACTAATCGCGAGATACCCTACGCTATTGGATGAGGCAGTTCGTAATAGTAGCTCAGGGGCAATAGTAGCGAGAGAGAGTAAAACATTCCGCTCCGATGCCAGAGAACAAGAACATACATCGATTAAAAGCCGCTAGTATCGCGGCTTTTTTTGTTTTGGCAATTTAAGTTCTTATCCAAAGCGAAAGACAAGAACTTACATTGTTTGTAGCGAACATTCGTCACACCGCCACCAGATGCGAAAGAAATGCTAGGGTAGTTACCAATTATTGTCGATATTGCGCGTAGCTGGTGATGCCTAGCACCCCAGTCCCCCCTCCTGATGCGCCGCCCAAAGGCTTCCAACAACTACCGGCAAACTGCATTCCCCTAGCCGATCGAATCGTTCACTTTTGTGAGCAGTCTATCCCGGGAATTTCCCCCTTTCAAGCTATAGATTTCGTTCAGCGTATTTTGTTCCAAGCGAGTAGATTGTCTTGTCCACACATCAACACGGACGTAGCATGCTTCTGATAATAAGCAATCAGTTCATGGAGAGAATGCACGGGGACATCTGCATGAAGCTGCTATAAATAGCGATTAAGACCTTTCTTAAATATTCGTAGGAGATTACGTCGTTGTTCCACGGATGTTATTACAAATAAAGTTCAACAGCATCGATGACTGTGGCACCTTACTCCCGCAGAATATCGATTGCGTCGTTCATAATGACTATTCTTTCTTCGGCCAACTCGCGTAAAACAATTTTTACCGATTCCCGATACTCTACAAATTGTGGAATGGTATGACTGTATTACTAACGTCGTATTCTTGAGGAGCCTTCGGATGACTCCATTGAGTCAAATGTTAAGTGATTGTTAAGAGGTCCCAGATATAATCTGTATATTTCACAAAATAACATAATTAAGGAGTTAATTTAATGATTAAGAAAATGTCGGGTTTATTGGCATTATGCTTCAGTCTAGTGGGGGTGTATTTAAGTCCTTTTCCTATTATGTCTGTCAAAGCAAATAATGTTTCTACGATTCCAACTGAAGTCTTTGCTCAGTCAACTGCCAACGATTTAACACTTGAACTGTCTATTCAAACTGAATCTATCGTAGCAGGTTATAATTCGACATTCCTTATATTGGGGAATCAAATCATGGTATGGGGAAGCAACGCCTTTGGCGAGTTAGGGCTGGGTGATAGAACCGAGCGATTAAGTCCAACTCATTTGTCCGGGCTGACAGGGATTAAACAACTTGCTTCAGGTTACAGTCACACTTTAGCTCTGATGAAAGATGGAACGGTAAAATCATGGGGAAATAATGATTACGGACAGCTAGGCCTAGGGGATCGTACAATTCGAACAAGTCCAACAAATATGCTTGGGCTCAACGGTGTAAAACAACTATCGACAGGAAATGGTCATACACTTGCATTGCTGGAAAACGGAACGGTTGTGACTTGGGGTAAAAACGATAAAGGTCAATTGGGACTAGGGGATACAACAGAGCGGTTAGTCCCTACGGGTATACTGGAACTTCAAGGAGTTAAAGAGATTGCTGCAGGAGATAGCCATTCGCTCGCATTAATGGAAGATGGCACTGTGAAGGTATGGGGATTGTTTGGCGGCTCGAAACCGTCCGTTGTACAGGGGCTTACTGGAGTTAAACAGCTTGCTGCAGCGGGAAATCACACACTAGCTTTATTAACAGATGGAACGCTTAAAACATGGGGACATAACGAAAGCGGACAATTAGGGTTGGGTGATAAATTAAACCGTACAACCCCGACAACCGTTCCGGGATTGTATTCCATTAAGTATATAGGTGCCGGAATTAATCATTCGGTGGCTATTTCAAATTACGGCGATATGTTTACCTGGGGAGGAAATAATTTTGGTCAATTAGGACTTGGGGATAGAACAGAACGGCTAGCTCCGGCCTATCAGCAATTCCGTGGAGTAAAACAACTCGGTGTTGGGCTTTCTCATGTGGTTGCATTGTTGGATGACGGAACTTTGAAGGTATGGGGAGACAATCAATTCGGTCAATTGGGATTAGGCGACAAAATGATTCGAGTTGCTCCTACGCTTGAACTTTTTGGGGGGAAAGCGCTGGACGCTATCTATCCAAGCGTATTCATAAAAGGAGCAGTCGGCAGCAGTTTATCCATTCGTTATTACATCGATGATGAATCAGAACCAAGGGAACAGAGAACAGCTTATTTGTCTAACGGTACGGTAATGGTTGATTTTCATCCGATTGCAAAATCGACGTTATACGAGGTTCAACACACATATCGGGTGGTCGTGAATAATCATTCTCAAAACTTAGAGAAATCAATGACCTTTAAAGCGGGAGAAAAATCTATGTTAACAACCCTCACCGTTAATAGTACAACAAGCAGTATAGAGGTTCGGGCTGAAGATATAGACCCTACATCTCTTTATCCGTTTGATTACAAAACATATAGTCTTTCACTAGGTTACACCAGTTCTAGTTCATTTGTTTCTACACCTTTTAATCAATATTCATTAATAAATCAAAGCTTTTCCGGTCTTACTCCAAACACAAAATATTTTGTTAAATTTCACATTAAAAATAATTCTGGAAATAATCAGCCGATTTTCCAAGAAGCCTACACACTTGCAGTTGCTCCAACACTCAATGTACTGCAGATTAGCGGTCAAGCGCCTATTCTGGTAGTAAACGACAATAATCCGGCTATAACTCAATATCAAATTACTTCTGGAAATCAATATCTTAACGCAGAAGGGAAGTTGGTCAACCAGCCAGTCAACTTAACGCTCCCTAATAAAAAGTTCTCTTTATCCAAGATAAAAACGAATAGATCGCAATACTTCAAAGTTCGTGCGATAAATCAAGAAGGCGTCGCAACCGCATGGTCATCTACTGCTCTCTTAGGTACAACGGTAACTCCACCTGCAGTTCCAAAGAACATAAAATCTCAACCGGGAAACGAGTATATTACTATAACTTGGTCACCCGTATCCGAGGCTACTGCTTATGAAATTGAGATAGACAACGGGGAAACTCCGATCAACGTCGGTAGAACGCTTAACTACAAACATCTGTCGCTTTTACCGAATACGTTACATCAATATCGCATTCGAGCAGTCAAAGACGGTGCGCCGGGCGCATGGAGCGCTCCCATCGTTCAACGCACACTCATGCTGGCACCGCTCTACCCGACGAATATTGTGCTTGCAGCAACAGCTAAAACGGTGAACTTAACGTGGGAAGCTGTGCCCGGAGCATTAAGCTATGAAGTCGAATGGGATGGACAAGTCTTTGCGACGGGAAAGCAGGCGACGTTCAGACAAACAAATTTGCCTATCGCCAGTCGACATACCTATCGCGTTCGCGCGCTAAATACAGGTGGAACTAGTCCATGGAGCATCACCCAAATTATTAGTACAACGAGCGAGCTACCGTCGACTCCTGTTGCTAATATACCGGTTGTTGCAGACAGATCCGTACATTTAAGTTGGGAGCCCGTTCTGGATGCGCTATCCTATGAGGTCGAAGCGGATGGTGCTGTCGTGAGCTTAAGCGAGTTAACAACGGCGGGTTTTACAGGGCTTGCCCCAGGATCCGCTCATCAATATCGGATACGTGCCGTGAACGAGTTAGGTGCGGGCTCGTGGAGTTCTCCTATCAACATCGAGACTTATGTACTTGCGACACCTAGTGTGTTGACCGAGCAACTATCGGATACTTCTATATCCTTGGGTTGGGGCCCTGTTAAAGATGCGATTTTTTATGAAGTCGAAACCGATGGGCACATTAGCGTAACTTCGTCTGTATATGCCAAGAGTATCCATACACCTGAGACAACACATACGTTCCGAATTCGGGCGATAGGAACTTCTGGAAATAGTGCCTGGACCGAGCCGATTGTGCTGTCCACCTTACCCGAGAAGCCGGCGGTTCCACTGAACGTCACAGCGACGGCATCCAAGAACCAAGTCTATCTGCATTGGAGCGAGGTTGCTGGGGCACTTGGCTACGACGTGGAACTTGACGGCGTAGTTGTTGTCGACAATTTTACGGAGACTACGTATGTAGACACCTTATTAGATCCGTTCTCTCAACATCAGTATCGGATTCGGGCACGTACCGACGCGATGGAAGGGGATTGGAGCGAGTTCGTTGTGCTGCGTACATTACCTGATCGACCAGGCATTCCAAACTCCATTGCCGTTACTTCCACAGCCAACATCGTGACGTTATCCTGGACGGCTGAACCATCCGCTACGAAATACGAAGTAGAAGTAGATGGTCAAGTGTTCGATAACGGAAAGAAAACCATGTATAAGCATCGTCGCGTGGCGCAAGGAACCGAGCATAAATATCGGATACGAACCACAAATGTTAGCGGCGTAGGGGCTTGGAGCGGCATGATTATTAACAACACACTGGTTGCACGCTTAACCAAATCGGTTACAGTAGATATGGGCATGGTCGGCAAAGATATCATGGACTTTAGTCGGTATACGTTAAAGGTAACCTACGATCCTAACGCCATCGAGATTGTGGATCTCTCTACGTTGACGGGAACAAGGGAGCTGACCACGGGGCGGATTGGAAATACGGATGTTATCGTTACATCGTTTCGACCCGGTGAAATTATTTATGTTTCTGATAAAGCCATCTCGCCAGATGAATCATGGACAGGCGTCATTAATAGCCTGCAAATGCGTGCCAAAGTATCGGGAGGCTCCTCCATCACTTACAGTGTCATTGAAATACCGGAAGAGGCCGCTGTTCAGCCTTGATTTGATGTTTTTCTGGATAAATAAACTGCATTTATCTTATTAATCATTGGAGGATTCCATGGGCACAACCATTCGATTCATAGCGAAAGTCATTGTGTTTTTCTTCATCTCGACTACCTTCTTATTTGAATATAGCGTGTTCGCAGCACAGTACCAGGACGTAAAGGAAGCGCCAAGGCACAAAACTGAATTGATTGTCAAATACAAAAACGGCGCTAAAAGCCAGGCTGTTCATACGGGAATCAAGACGAAGCTGAGGTTAGGAAAACTGGAATCGAAGCATAAGTCCAATAATAATCGTCTTGAAGTACTACAAATTGCCGAGGGAGACAGTCTCGATAGGACGATAGCCGAGCTAAAGAAAGATCCCAACGTAGAATATGCCCAGCCTAACTATTTACTTCATGCCAGCGCAATTCCTCAAGACGCTCTATTCAATGAGCAGTGGGGATTGCGAAACGAGGGTCAAAGTATTGGTTACCAGAAAGGGGTTGCCGGAATTGACATCAACATCGCTCCCGTTTGGGATCAAACGCTGGGAGAACGATCCGTCCTTGTCGGTATACTCGATACGGGGATCGATATTAACCATCCGGATTTAGCTGCCAGCCTGTACACCAATACCGCAGAAGTTCCGGGGAACGGCATCGATGATGACGGAAACGGTTACGTCGACGACGTTCATGGTTATGATTTTGCAAGCGGGGATGCCTCAGTATACGATAGTGCCTCCGATGACAAGCATGGCACACACGTTGCCGGAATTATTGCAGCACAAGCCAATACTAGCGGTATTCGAGGTGTAGCGCCGGGAGTGAGCCTGCTTCCGCTTAAATTCATGAAAAACGGTTCGGGTTATACATCGGATGCGATTGAAGCGATTGAATATGCGAAAAGCATGGGCGTGAACATTCTGAACGCTAGCTTTGGCGGTCCCGACTATAATCCTGCGCTTAAAGAGGCACTAGCACAAAGCGAAATGCTTGTCGTCGCAGCCGCCGGCAACCATGGTATGAGCGTAGACGAAAATCCGATCTACCCGGCATCTTTCCGATTGCCGAATCTACTGTCCGTAACGGCAATTGACAATCAGGGAAAGTTAGCCCCATTTGCCGGATACGGTTCAACAGTCGATGTCGCGGCGCCGGGTATGGGGATCTTGAGCACGTTACCAGGGGAAGCTTATGGCAATCAAAGCGGGACAAGCATGGCCGCCCCGTTCGTTTCCGGAATTGCGGCACTTGTCAAAAGCGAGTATCCGGATTTGACGAGTGAACAGATCGCGGGACGAATTAAAAGTACGACAACCACAGCACCGAACTTAAGCGGTAAAGTCGTAACAAAAGGATGGGTAAGCGCGTCGAATGCTTTAACCGGTGAGGTGACGGAGCCTACAAGCCAGCCGCAGCCGTCGAACGAAAATAACGAGCAAACTGCCGGTAATGGCGGCATGGTGGTCACGTTAGCCGCAGAAGTGTCTCCTACGCTATTAGAGCAGATTCATTATGGCGAAGAAGGGGTTAACGCCGCGACAGGGAATTACGGAAAATCCGTCACGGATCTTAGCGTCGAAGCGCCAGGATTTATGGTCAATATTAGCCGGTCTTATAATTCCAAAGACGATCGCCCTTCTAGCTCGATGGGGCGAGGTTGGACGTTCGGGTTCGAAGGAAGCGTTAAAGACGACACGACGAATCCGACAGGGCTTAAAGTCGTCAAGCTACCGAACGGCGGAGCGCAAGTATTCGTGAAAAACGCGGACGGTACGTACACCCCCAATGATTCTCACAGTGTCCTCGTGAAGCTCGCGGACAATACGCACACGCTCACAACGAAAGACCAATATATGTACGGTTTTAATGCGGCAGGTTATTTGAATTGGATGCAGGATCGTAATGGCAACAGAGTCAACATTTCAACCGATGCCAACGGAAAGGTAACAAAAATAACTGATACCGTCGGCCGTGTCTTTAATGTTGGTTACAATACGAACGGTTTTCTCAATACGGTTACGGACCCGATCGGTCGCGTAGTTAAATACGATTACGATGCCCAAAATCGATTGAAAAAGGTCACGGATCCATCCGGATTAGTAATCGCGAACTACAACTATGATATTTCCAATTATATGACAGGTGTTCTCAATGGGACTAATAACCTGCTTGAGAGCATTACCTATAATCATGCGGCAGGTGCGGACCAGCATAAAGTTACGCAAACAACCAACGCATTTGGTAACGTCATGTTGTACGCCTACGATAACGCCAATCGCATAACGACGATCAAAGATCTAGTAGGGCTTTCGACTATTAAGGGGTATGACACAGCAGGCTATGTCATTTCTTCGCAAGACCCCGAAGGCCGAATATCGAAAGCGGACTATTATCTGGATGCGAACGGATACAACAAATTTGGCGAAGAAAAAAACGTAACGGATCGCAACGGGAATAAAACGCAGTACGAAAGAGACGGAAACGGAAACATTACGAAACAAATCAATCCAGACAATACGTTTAAGACGTATCTTTATGACAGCAAAAATAATTTGATTATGGAGCAAGACGAGCTCGGCAAGAGAATCGAATACATCTACGATTCCAATAAAATCCGATTGCTGAAAAAAGTCCAACCGCTTAATGGCACCGATGTCTATAGCGAAGGCGCAAATGCGGATGCATTCGCTGTAACATCTTACGAGTATTATTCGGATACGGAAGCAGAGCAACTGGGCTACAAGGCAAAAGGACTTTTACATGCGGAAACGGATCCGGAAGGCGGAAGAACCACCTATACTTATGACGTAGATAGCAACAAAAAAACGGTGACGGATGCGGCGGGCGATAAGACTTCTTATGAATATAACGGTATTGGCTGGCTGATGGCCGTCGTATCGCCATTGGGTTATCAAACGAACTACACATATGACAAATTAGGACGATTAGTCAAGACCGTGGATGACGGCGGGGAAACGAAATTTACGGAATATGATACGTTAGGGCGTGTCATTCAGTCCGTTTTACCCAATCTATATAAGCATGAGGAAGATGCGACTAACGATTCTACTCCATCCTATGTGTATAAGAATAACAATGTAGGAAACCGATTTGTTTATGAATCGAACGGCCTCATGAAGACCAAGACGGATGCCCTGGGCTATGTTACGCAATACAGCTATGACGTATATGGCAATTTGATCAGTGAAACGAAGCCCAATGGAGCTGTCTATCTGTATCAGTACGACGTGATGCAGCGGCTGAAGCGAACGCAGTTTAAGGCCGATGTGAGTGCCGTTCCGATCACGCTCGATTCGACGTCGTACAAAGTATTAACTGGCGGATTTACACAGAAGGTTCAAATCACTTACATTAGCGATACCGAAACGGCTGTAACGACAGTTACTTATGACAATTTAGGCCGAGAAAAAAGCGAATTGCGTCCGGACGGCACAGAAGTTTCCACTGAGCATTACGCAAACGGCACGGTAAAATCGACAAAAGATGCTCGAGGAAATAGCACTTACTTTCGTTATGATGGGCTGAATCGGCTAACGGAAAGTTGGTTGCCGTTTGAAAGTGGCAAATACATGTACAAGAGTACGACATATGATCGGGCCGACCGCAATGTGATGGAGCAAACGGGCAAGGACCTTGTTCCGCTCTACGGCATGCTCAGTGGCGATCGAGTGATGTGGAGTAAAACAAGCTATACGTCGGACGGACTCGTCGCGGAGAGTACGAATAGCGCGGGCGGAAAGCGTCTGTTCCAGTATGATGAAGAGGGGCGTCTGACACGAGAGGACGTTTATGCTTCCGTAGATGAATCAATCATTACGGAATACAAGTATGACCATCGCGTTGACCCGATTGAGAGCAAGAAACATGTTCGTACCGGGGATCTCGTTGGAAATGATTTTAATGACGATAGCGATACGATCCTGCTAACTACCTTTACATTTGATTCCGAAGACAATCTACTTTCGCGGACTACACCCGATGGCGTAACCACGAATTTGAAATACGATCTTGTTGGAAACCTTCTTCAGACGACAACAGAAGGACTTGATGAGAACGGATTGCCAACGGAAATCATGTCATCCAATACTTACGATTGGGCGGGTAAACCACTAACGAGTACGGATGCTAACGGCAATGTAACCACCTTTGTCTATGATGAACAAGGCCGTTTAACTAAACAAACGGATGCGCTTGCCGGGACGACGGCATACGGCTACGATCGTGTTGGACGAAGAACCATGCAAGTATCTCCAGGGAATTATGTAGTCAGCGACAGTCGTACGGAATATATGTACGATAAAATGGGGCGCGTGCTGCTGATAAAAGAGTTGTTCAAGGAAAAAAAAGTCGCCCCAGTCACATATGCATGGATGGATACGCCAACCGAGCTCGTGACAAGAGCATATCTTTATGATGAGAATGGCAATGTCGTGAAGGAGTTGGACGGAGAAGGCTATTTATCAGGCACGGGGAAAACCGTTCAGGCCCGCATCCAAAGCGGATATGGGACGGAAACGACATACAATGCCGCTAATCTGCCGGTTTCAGTTAAAGATGCCGTCAGTGCAGAACGTGGTTTGAAGTGGACATTAAAAAATCTGTATGACGGTGCGGGGAGACAGATTGGCGTAATTGATGCGAACGGGGTCGTTAAAGGATCTCGATATGACGATACAGGTCGAGTCATCGCGCAAACTGTCCGCGCTTCCCTGAACGCGGCAGAGAAAGTAATGAAGTCGAGCGTCTATGACCGAGCCGGTAGAGTCGTCAGCGAAACGGATGGAAACGGAAATATCACAACAATAACGTACAATGCATTCGGTCAGACCCGTACCACCAATGAGCCGGGCGACGATACCATCGCAGCTTATTCGACGATGAATCAATATGACGTCATGGGTCGAAAGGCGAGAAGCGAAGATTCCGAAGGAGCCGTTACGTTAACTGCATATGACCCGCAAGGGAAAGAAATAAGCAAAACGAAGCAACTGAAAGACGGTTCCCAAGCGATAACCACGTCTGTCCGTTACGACAAAAATGGCAATGCTCGTTTTATGATAGACGGCAACGGAAAAGTGACCGAAAAAAGTTACGATACCCTCAACAGGCTGTCGAGCACGAAGGTTTCGGTTACCGATGTTGCAGGTGCTACAACGCAGCAAATGATTTCATATGGCTATGACAAGAACGGCAACAAACTATGGGAACAGAACTGGTTAGGTAATCGGCAGACGTATACATACGATGAGCGCAATCGATTGGTCGCCAAGACCGATTCGGCGAATGTTATGGTACAGAAGCTGGTATACAACGCAAATGACGCTCAAATTGCGACGTTTGACGCGCTGAACCGCCTGACGAAGTATACGTTCGACCGCAACAATCGACAGCTTTCCGTCACGGATGCCGACAACCATACCACTTCGCAGTCCTATAACAATGTGGGGCTGAAAGAGAGCCAAACGGATGGACTAGGCAATACGACGCGTTATACGTATGATGATCTTGGCCAATTGGCTTCAGTCGTGAATGCGCTCGGCGAAACGACGTCCTACACCTACGACGGGAATGGAAACATGCTGACCCAGAAGGACGGCCGTGGAAAGGTCACAAGTTACGAATACAACATCGCGAACAAACAAACGAAACGGATCGATCATGGCGGAAGAACAGGCAAAGCCGGAAGCTACCAATACGACCTTGCCAAAGTCGAAAGCTATTCGTATAACGGCAGCGGCCAGATGAAAATCAAACTGGATCGGAATGGAAATACGACGACCTACCTGTACGATGTTCACAATCGCCTGGTTTCCCAAACCGTCACAGGTTCGGGTCTTGCGGCTAAGGATAATCAGATCTCCTATACGTACGATAATAATGGCAACCAGCTCAGCATGCGGGATGGGACGGGGACGACAAGTCGTACGTATGACGAACTGAACCGGGTCATTACGAAGTCCGTTCCCGGCATGGGGACAAGTACCGTTTTACTCGATCAAACGGCGGATCTTCAAACAGGGTATGTCTCTGAAGTGACAACCGATCCGAAAGGGAACATTACAACCAAGTTATACGATAAAACGAATCGTCTATACGAATTGAAAGACGGCAATACGCTTCAGGCATCATACTCCTATTATGCAGATGGCAGCCAGCAACAGGTCACCTATGCGAACGGCGCTAAGGAAGTGTATACGTATTATCCAAACAATCTGCTGCAAACCTTGGAAAACTATCATGGTACGACAAAGCTGGATACGTACACCTATACTTACGACCTGGCCAACAACCAAAAAACGAAGTCGGAGACGGTGAATGGCGTTGTCAAAGGAGTAACCTCATTCAGCTACGACGCGTTAAATCGTTTGCAAATCGTAACTGAACCAAACGGGAAAAAGACAGAATATGCGTTCGACCCGTCAGGGAACCGTCTTAGCGAGAAGACAACGCAAGATACTGTGGATACGATCATTTCCTACAACTATAACGATCAGAATCGGTTGATGGGTACGGTAGAAGTGAAGTTGAGCGGGGAAACGCAGCAGGTCAACTATGCATATGACAACAACGGGAATATGATCAACAAGTCTACGGAAATCCGAAAAAAAATTGACCCTGAAAATCCGCCTTCACCAACATTCGGGTTATTTATTTACGGGCAACCTAATCCAAATCCGCGAATTGCCGACGTGCTTGAAGGTGTCGCGCGTTACGAGTACAATGGCTTTAACCAGTTGGTTAAAATGTCAACTGGCAACAGCGGCGCCTCTTATCAATACAACGGAGACGGCTTGCGCGTGAAGAAAACTGTAGATGGCGTATCGACAGCCTACCTGTACGAGTACGACAAAGTCGTCATGGAGACCGATGGTAAAGGCAAACAGACTGCGCGCAATCTTTATGGACTTAATCTAGTCTCACGCACGATGGAATTGGAAACCTACTTTTATTTGTATAACGGTCATTCGGATGTAACGGCGCTCATTTCGTCTTCCGGTATGGTTGCGTCGACCTATGAATACGATGCGTTTGGCAACCTCAAGAACAAGACGGGGACCGTAAACAATCCAATCCGTTATGCGGGATACCAGTATGATGAGGAAAGCAAGTTTTATTATCTTAATGCCCGTTACTATGATCCGAAGCTTGCACGTTTCTTAACGGAAGATACGTACCGGGGACAAGCGAATGATCCGTTATCGCTTAATTTGTATACGTATGTGCACAATGAACCGATCATGTATTGGGACCCGACGGGGTATGCTGAAGTTAAACTTAGACAGTTGGCGGGTGCATCAGGAGGTAGTATTAAATATGACTCAAAAACTAAGACAGCAAGCGTAACATTAGCTCCAGGATATACTGTGAGTTTTAATGCGAATACAAAAGGAGTATCAATAAAAGATGGCCATTTTGTAATTGATAATAAGCTATTCGATCAGAAAATGACCGGATCTCAGACATCTAAAGTAATTCCGACAGCTTCACAAACGCAAACTATTAAGGCTAAAGTAGATTCTGCTGTGCTTGGAAATCAGGTAGCAGTTTCGACAAACATTACAAAGACAGTCACCGTAACACAAACTTTAAGTACAAGCAGTAAGCCAGTTGATTATATTCCACGGGTTATTCAGACCACAACTGTTCGAGATACAACCGTAGTATTTAATAAAGATACGGATCGAATTGTGAGCGTGTCTGCGGATAAAGCCATACCAGATTATCTAAAACCGGAGAATTCAGGCTTAACAAAGGCCCAAGCAGTACTTACAGCAGTTGCGCTCATTGACAATTCCATCTCAACAAAGGAAAGAAAGGAATTAGAATTACCAACAAATGCTACAGCAGTATTTGAATTGAGTCATAAGGCCGCTCAACAAGGGATGTCTCTTGCACAGGCTAACGCTGTTTACAACCAAATATATGGACCGAATCTTACAGAAATAGTTGCTCTTGGAGCTTTAGGAAAAGTAACTGCTGGCAGTCGAGTTTCAGCGCCGGTGGAAATTACAACTAGATCTACTACTAAGAGTGCGGGGAATGCAGGGAGACAAACTGCAAAAACAAACTTAGGCAACGAAATTGATATTACGCCTTCTACTACGCATACGACTACAACCAAAAATCCTGGATTAAAAGGGGAGCCTAATTCAAGCGTAGACATCGTTGATGCTAACGG
The DNA here is from genome assembly GCF_017671885.1 of Cohnella sp. LGH. Taxonomy (NCBI): domain Bacteria; kingdom Bacillati; phylum Bacillota; class Bacilli; order Caryophanales; family Paenibacillaceae; genus Cohnella; species Cohnella sp. LGH. The sequence continues at coordinate 3,267,468 of NZ_CP072117.1, read as the reverse complement.
TCAGATTAAGACACGTCGGTACTTCGGGCCAGATGGAAAAGCAACAAGAGATGTAGATATGACGAATCATGGGAATCCAAAGCAGCATCCAGAAGCCCCACATGAGCATACGTTTGAATACAATCCTGATGGTTCACTGAAGTCACGATAGGAGGGGCACATGGATTATAGTGAGTTGATGCAACTAGTAAGCTGTGGAATGGAATACAATTTCTATGTTGAAACTGAAGAGTACTGGATAAGCCATAACGAGAATGGATATTATCTAACAAGAGTAAGAGACAGTCACTCCCAGGAGTTTAGAACAGCCGGAGATTTGTTTGAGAATGGTCGAATTAATGGAAAATCTCTTTTAGAGCTATGGGATGATATAAAAGAGTATTTCTAAGCAATAAAGCGTCTCCTAGCCCATCGCTGACAACGTCGAGACGGGAAGCCGACCAATAGGCCGCGCTTCCCGTTCACACCCTGCCGCCAGAGGCTGGAAAGGCCAGCAGGCGCGTTCAGTGAGCCTGCCTGACGGCGAACCGCTCTGCTGCTTCAATGTCTTGCAGGCCAAGCCCCCGGCTGCCGCCCGCAACAATTTACCGCTAGCCAACGCATAGCCGCTAGCGTCACCGCCCTCCGCTCCCCGGCCTCTCCTTTCCTTCTTGGGGATTGTGCTGCTGAAGAAGAGAACGTGCCGGGGCATGGATGCAGAACTTTCAATTTGGTTTACCGGAAGCGGTCGCCGACAGTCACGCCAATCGGTGGACATGAAGAACAACCGAATAACCTGTGAACGAAAGTCAGGACTTATTTTCCGCTATCCTAACTTGCCTGTTGCTGCCTTCGGCCAGCATATTCGGGAATGAGAAGGATAGCGGGCAATAAGCCTGTGCGTTTTGATTGGGAAGATTCGGCTTCTTCATGCCCCTTGAACGGCAACAGGACGAATAACCTATGAACGGAAGTCAGGACTTATTTTCGCTATCTCGAATTTTCCTGTGCGCTGCTTCGGCAGCGTGATCGGGACAAGGAAAGATAGCGGCAATAAGTCCTTTTCGTTCTGTTCGGGAGAAGGATTCGTCCTGTTTTCGTTCAACACCGATTGGCGTTCCTGGCGACATGGTTATGGTAAACCGTCATTGAAAGCTGAACATCCATTGCGGCACGGGCTTTAGGATCAACACCATCATCCGACACCCCCCCAAAAGTGCCAATGGTTTTTACAAACCCTCTCCCCCAACAGGCGTGCCTTCCTCTTTTCGAATCGGGATACTTCATGCCCGGAATGGCTTGTTCTTCTTGCTTCTTCTTTTGAGCGGTTAAACCGCTTGCCCTCCTTTCGATTCAGTAACTTCCTGATAATCTTGTCCTTCAAAGCGATTTTTCTATTTCCCGGATGGCTGCAAATCGGAGTTGAACGAAGATTGGAATATCTGTATTGCAGAAACCGGAAGGCAGCTTGTTTAGGCGGCGTCTAGGATATAGCGCGGGCGGCGTCTTCACTTATTCGCATGGATGCGGATGCTTTGGGAGCCGAATAAGTGAAGAGGGTTGGCGGGATTTTGATTTTGCGGTGGATGGCGGAGGTAAACAAGCCGGCGGTTTCTTTTTCAGATGGATATTCCAGTTCGTTCAACTGATTTGTAGAGGAGGGGGGTCATAGGCAAGGGCGCTTGAACGACAAGAATCAGGAAGGGAAGGAGTCGAAAGGCGGGCAAGCCGTTTAACCAGAAGATGAAGAAGCATGAAGAACAAGAGCCATCGGGGCATGATCGTATCCTATCTCAAAGCGGAAGGCACGAAGGGCGGGGGAATCGGGTTTGCAAAGGAACCGTTGGCATTTGGGGAATTTTGGACGATGAAGGGTTGATCCTAAAGCCAAGAGGCGGGGGAGTGGCTCAATCCCTAGGAAGGAAAGGCGAAGCCGTGGAGCGGCTGGCGGTGACGCTAGCGGCTATGCGTTGGCTAGCGGGTTGTTGCGGGCGGCAGTCGGGGGCTTGGCCAGCGCTGTTGGAAATAACAGTGCAGGGAACACGCCCGGAAGGCGGCAGATCGGCCGTCTTCCGGGCGTACTCGATGTGCTGGCTCTGGCCGCTTGTAGCAGGCTGTGAGCGGCCTGTTGGGCGGCTTCACCGTCAGCGACAAGCTAGACCTGCTATGTTGCTAATCACATAGGCTAGAGGGCTGTAACCGCTTCTGCAAAAAAGTCTACCAGTAAGCCCTTTGTTCGACTATGCAGCCGCATACAACCGAAATAGAGAAATCTTTATAGAGGTCTTACACGGGCTAGATGTGTTATTTGTTGAATGATGGGTTCATTCGGCACTGGGTAGCCCCGCCAAAAAAGAACCTTGAAAGGCACAAAGCCAATCAAGGTCAAGTCGAAATAATAATTAAGACACAATAAAATCTTCTATTGGCATTATATTTCCACTATCATCATCTATATAGATGCCACGCGGGAAATTTTCTTGAGACAATATTTGTTTCATCAATTTTTCATTCGTATACGTCATCATTATAAATTGAGGGTTTGGAAAAGGAATTCGTTTTATATCATCTTCCTCATAATCATTCATGATATCTTCCGCATTTTCATAAAAAACATGATCGTGACCGTAATCTACAACAATTCTATTCTCAGTAAGACTAGTGGATTTATTCTGACCATAATGTTGTAGATTACGAATTTGATTAAGATTAAAGCATTCACTGCCAATTAGAATTATCCATTGCACGTAACATTCTCCCTTCTGTATTATCTACCAACATGATTAATTAAGTCCGCTTCACTTGTAAACACTTGGAATCCTTCTTTTTGAAGCCCTTTTACAACAGCGGAATTCGAACGCTGATCGGGTAAATAAACAATAACTTCTTTATTCGTACTTGAGGCGGTATTTATTGCTTGTCGCGTCGCACCTTTTCCGCCACCTTGTTTAACTTGAATTATCGCGTTATCAAGTTCAATATCATAATCTGTCAATGGTGTTCCATCTGCTCTATACACTTTCTTATTTACATCAACGACTTTACCAGGATATCTTGCTTCAATTGCATTAGCAGTTTCAGCTACATATTTGTCGGTTGAAGTAAACGTCCTAACATTACCTGCACTCTCTGCTTAAAGCCTTTCAAAAACAAGCTGTCCCGACCTCGTTTCAGAAGCTTTTTGAAAAACGAGGGGGTCGAATTTCGTTTTTCCATTTTTTTGAGCGGCTGATACCAGTTTATCATAGCAGCATCCGCTCAGTCTTCGTGCTTCTCGTAGGGAACATAGGCCGTCTTGTTCTTCATCATGCCGTAGATCACGTTCACCGCCCGCCGCATCACGCACACCAACGCTTGCGGCTTCGTCTTGCCTTCTTGCACTTTGCGGTCGAAGTAGTCGCGGAACACCGGATGACGCGCCTTGCCGCCTTTGGATATGACGACGAGTTGCACGGCTAGGAAGTAGAAGATGCCGTGAAGCTCGCGATTGCCCTGCCTGCTCCGCTGTTCTTTGCCCTTGCCTGCCGTGCTGAACCAGACCGGAGCAACGCCGGAGAACCGCGCCAGCTTGTCGGCTTTCGGGAAGCGGTTAATGTCCCCGATTTCCGAAGTGAGCCGAGCGGCGGTAATCAGGTTAATGCCGGGCATCGTCTCCAATTGGTAGCCGGTAAGCGGCAGCAACTTACGCAGTTCGTCGTCTACAGCGTCCCGTTGTTCGCCGGTATGGCGCAGTTCCTTGACGATGTTGGACGTAATGAAATCGCGCTCCGTCTGGAAGTCGCGGCTTAGGTGTCCGTCCTGTTTCACCAATTCAAGTATCTGCTCCGCTTTGCGAGTCGAACAGGCGTTGCGGCTTGCTTCCCGCAGCTTCGCAGCCAGCGATTCCGCCGTTTCCGCCCACAGCTTGCTAGGCGAAGGGTAGCTCTCCCAGAAGGTGAGTGCTGCCTTGCCGTCAAGCTCGCTGAAAAATTTGCGGTAGCTCGAATAGCTGCTCGTCAGTTGGGCGTGCAGTTGGTTTTGCAGGATGGAATACCGTTTGGACAGCGAGTCCCGGCGTTTGACGAACTGCCGGATCGTCCAGAAGATGTCCGGCTGGTCAGCGTCCGGTAGCTTGTCCAGCATATCGCGCAAGATACGGGCGATGCAGTAAGCGTCATAGTCGTCGTTCTTATGCACCGTCGGGGCGCTTAACCGAACGGCATGGGTGTACGCCGGGTTCACGGTCTTGACGGTATACTTGTGTCCAACCAAAAGCTTGCCGCACATCGCTTTCACTTTGAGAACGAACGAATCGAAGGCGTTTGGGCGGTTTTCGAACGTGATATGACCCAAGTCGTTCATCCAACAGTCGATAACGACGGCGGTATGTGTCTCTTTGTGCATGTCGATGCCGACATACGCCGTATTGCGTTTGTCGTAAATAGTTCCACGCTCCTTTGTATGCGTCCTCCCCAGACCTGCCGGCAATCTCAGCTTATGAACGTTAGCCTCGCGGCTCGCAAGAGTGCGACAACCTATCCAGACTTGGGGCGACCGTCTGCAAGGGCAAAAGCCCTCACGTATCCCGCCTGCCGCGCAGGAAAGATACGTCAATGCTTTTGCGGCAGGGGTGAGCCGGAAGGCTCACCCTTGCTTCATCTTCCATACGCGCGTCCATCCCCGGGGAACAAGCGTCTCGTCCGTGAACGCCTTGGCGTTGTAGCGCGAACGCACCTGACGGCTGCGAATGCTCTCGATGACGACCTTGCCCGGACGAACGATAATCTTCTTAATCCAGCCGCCGGTAAGGCGCTTCTCCCATACTTCCGTCGCGCAGTTGGCGAAGTACAGCCGCAGTGCCGCTTCAATAACGGCGTTCGCGCCGTCCAGTTCGTCCTGCTCTGCCTTCTCCTTCGCCAGCGCGAGTAAGTCCCGGTCGATGTTCGTCGTATACTTGACCCTTGCCATGTGAATCGTCTCCTTCCAGCAGTCGAATCGTCAGTTCGCCGGGCTTCTCGACAATCTCCACCCGGCTTCCGGCGGCGAAGCCCAGCGCCTCCAACCACTTGCCCTGCACCCGAATGAACGGCGCTTCGACATCCTGATACTGCGCGTTCCGGTATAGGAACGCCCGCGATACGGTTAATTGGCGCATACAATCTTCTCCCCTCGAATGAGGGAACGGCAGGGAGCGCAGGATGAAGCCTACACACCCGGCATGGTATAATAAGGCCAAGTTGCGGTGGCAGCCGAATGGCTGCGCGTGTAGGTAGCCCAATTACCTGCATGAGCCGGCAAGTGGTGGAACACTTGCCGGTCACGGCAACTCCTTGCTATTCCCCGTATTAGAACAGCAGGCGGTACAATGCGGCGATGCCGTGCCAAGCGGTGCCGACTATGACGACCGCCGCCAAGATGCTGCCGACCGCGCGGCCTATGCCGCTCTCCTCCAACACACGCACCCAGTACATCCGCATTCCTCCTCTGCTCTCATGTCCGGCCGTTTGTACCGCCTTGATTCGGATTTGTCAACGATTGATTTCCGGTTCGGGATTGCTGCTTCGAAGCGGATCGTGCCGGTCATGTATGCATAACTTTCAATTGGATTTACCGGAAGTAGTCGCCGAAAGTCACGCCAATCGGTGGGCATGAAGAAGAACCGAAGAGCCTGTGAACGAAGATCAGGGCTTATTCTCCGCTATCCTGATTTCCCTGTCGCTGCCTGTGGGCAGCGTGATCGGAAGAAGGGAGGATAACGGGCAATAAGCCCTGTACGTTCTAATCGGGAAAGGATTCGGCTTCTTCATGCCTCTTGAACGACAACAAGACGAATAACCTATGAACGGAAGTCAGGACTTATTTTCGCTATCTCAAATTTCCTGTTCGCTGCTACGGCAGCGTGATCGGGAGAAGGGGGAGATAGCGGCAATAAGTCCTGTTCGTTCTGTTCGGGAGAAGGATTCGTCCTGTTTTCGTTCAACACCGATTGGCGTTCCTGGCGACATAGGTTTGGTAAATCGGCATTGAAAGCTGAACATCCATTAACGGCACGGGCTTTAGGATCAACGCCATCGTCCAACGCCGCCCCAAAGCGGCCAATGGTTGGGACAACCCCGGTTCCCCTAATCGCTTCGCGCCTTTCTCTTGCCGAAGGAGGATACTTTCATGCCGGATGGCTTGTTCTTCTTGCTTCTTCTTTTGCGGGTAACACCGCTTGCCCTTCTTTCGATTTTCTAACTTCCTGACGGACTTGTATGGTGAAGCGGTCTGTAATGGATCTCCCCAAGAATCTGCCAATTGCGGCTGAACGAATGCTGGAATATCGGGTTCGAAGAAACCGGAGGTCGGCTTGTTTAGGCGGTGTTTAGGAGAGTGAGAGGTTGGCGTCTTCACTTATTCTGCATGGATGCGGTTGCAAGGAAGCGGAATAAGTGAAGAGGTTTTGACGGGACTTTGATCGTATGGTGGATGGCAGAGGTAAACAAGCCGACGGTTTCTTTGGGGAGGCGATATTCCAGTTCGTTCAACCTCCTTTGCAGACGAGGAAGGGGAGATTCGGAAACAGGCCGCTTTGCTACACAAGTGTCAGAAAGGAAAGAGAATCGAAAGGCGGGCAAGCCGTTAACCGGAGGATGAAGAAGCATCGAAGAACAGAAGCCATCCGGCATGAGACGTATCCAGTCTCCAAGCGAAAGGCACGAAGAGCGAGGGAACCGGGCTTGTCCCAAAACTATTGACCGTTGGGGCGTCTTGAACGATGAGTGCTGATCCTAAAGCCAGTATTCGAAGAGGCGGCAATCCCAAACCGGAAATCAATCGTTGACAAATCCGAATCAAGGCGGTGTTTAGGCCGTGACATGAGAGCAGAGGAGGAATGCGGATGTACTGGGTGCGTGTGTTGGAGGAGAGCGGCATAGGCCGCGCGGTCGGCAGCATCTTGGCGGCGGTCGTCATAGTCGGCACCGCTTGGCACGGCATCGCCGCATTGTACCGCCTGCTGTTCTAATACGGGGAATACGCAAGGAGTTGCCGTGACCGGCAAGTGTTCCACCACTTGCCGGCTCATGCAGGTAATTGGGCTACCTACACGCGCAGCCATTCGGCTGCCACCGCAACTTGGCCTTATTATACCATGCCGGGTGTGTAGGCTTCATCCTGCGCTCCCTGCCGTTCCCTCATTCGAGGGGAGAAGATTGTATGCGCCAATTAACCGTATCGCGGGCGTTCCTATACCGGAACGCGCAGTATCAGGATGTCGAAGCGCCGTTCATTCGGGTGCAGGGCAAGTGGTTGGAGGCGCTGGGCTTCGCCGCCGGAAGCCGGGTGGAGATTGTCGAGAAGCCCGGCGAACTGACGATTCGACTGCTGGAAGGAGACGATTCACATGGCAAGGGTCAAGTATACGACGAACATCGACCGGGACTTACTCGCGCTGGCGAAGGAGAAGGCAGAGCAGGACGAACTGGACGGCGCGAACGCCGTTATTGAAGCGGCACTGCGGCTGTACTTCGCCAACTGCGCGACGGAAGTATGGGAGAAGCGCCTTACCGGCGGCTGGATTAAGAAGATTATCGTTCGTCCGGGCAAGGTCGTCATCGAGAGCATTCGCAGCCGTCAGGTGCGTTCGCGCTACAACGCCAAGGCGTTCACGGACGAGACGCTTGTTCCCCGGGGATGGACGCGCGTATGGAAGATGAAGCAAGGGTGAGCCTTCCGGCTCACCCCTGCCGCAAAAGCATTGACGTATCTTTCCTGCGCGGCAGGCGGGATACGTGAGGGCTTTTGCCCTTGCAGACGGTCGCCCCAAGTCTGGATAGGTTGTCGCACTCTTGCGAGCCGCGAGGCTAACGTTCATAAGCTGAGATTGCCGGCAGGTCTGGGGAGGACGCATACAAAGGAGCGTGGAACTATTTACGACAAACGCAATACGGCGTATGTCGGCATCGACATGCACAAAGAGACACATACCGCCGTCGTTATCGACTGTTGGATGAACGACTTGGGTCATATCACGTTCGAAAACCGCCCAAACGCCTTCGATTCGTTCGTTCTCAAAGTGAAAGCGATGTGCGGCAAGCTTTTGGTTGGACACAAGTATACCGTCAAGACCGTGAACCCGGCGTACACCCATGCCGTTCGGTTAAGCGCCCCGACGGTGCATAAGAACGACGACTATGACGCTTACTGCATCGCCCGTATCTTGCGCGATATGCTGGACAAGCTACCGGACGCTGACCAGCCGGACATCTTCTGGACGATCCGGCAGTTCGTCAAACGCCGGGACTCGCTGTCCAAACGGTATTCCATCCTGCAAAACCAACTGCACGCCCAACTGACGAGCAGCTATTCGAGCTACCGCAAATTTTTCAGCGAGCTTGACGGCAAGGCAGCACTCACCTTCTGGGAGAGCTACCCTTCGCCTAGCAAGCTGTGGGCGGAAACGGCGGAATCGCTGGCTGCGAAGCTGCGGGAAGCAAGCCGCAACGCCTGTTCGACTCGCAAAGCGGAGCAGATACTTGAATTGGTGAAACAGGACGGACACCTAAGCCGCGACTTCCAGACGGAGCGCGATTTCATTACGTCCAACATCGTCAAGGAACTGCGCCATACCGGCGAACAACGGGACGCTGTAGACGACGAACTGCGTAAGTTGCTGCCGCTTACCGGCTACCAATTGGAGACGATGCCCGGCATTAACCTGATTACCGCCGCTCGGCTCACTTCGGAAATCGGGGACATTAACCGCTTCCCGAAAGCCGACAAGCTGGCGCGGTTCTCCGGCGTTGCTCCGGTCTGGTTCAGCACGGCAGGCAAGGGCAAAGAACAGCGGAGCAGGCAGGGCAATCGCGAGCTTCACGGCATCTTCTACTTCCTAGCCGTGCAACTCGTCGTCATATCCAAAGGCGGCAAGGCGCGTCATCCGGTGTTCCGCGACTACTTCGACCGCAAAGTGCAAGAAGGCAAGACGAAGCCGCAAGCGTTGGTGTGCGTGATGCGGCGGGCGGTGAACGTGATCTACGGCATGATGAAGAACAAGACGGCCTATGTTCCCTACGAGAAGCACGAAGACTGAGCGGATGCTGCTATGATAAACTGGTATCAGCCGCTCAAAAAAATGGAAAAACGAAATTCGACCCCCTCGTTTTTCAAAAAGCTTCTGAAACGAGGTCGGGACAGCTTGTTTTTGAAAGGCTTTAAGCAGAGAGTGCGGGGAATTCTGGCTCGCTAAAGATGAACCTACAGTTATTTGGCGAAGGTGAAATGTTCGGGGCGAAAGGGACACAAGTCACCAGCAAAACTGTTTGGAAGGAACAAGGTAGTAAGGCGAGAATCGATGTCGAAAATCCAAATCCAGGACAACGTCCAGGACAAATACACTATCAGGACGCCAACAATAATAAATATTTATTTGATCCTGAAAAAGGGGCCTTCGTTGATTCAAATGGAGCTCTCGCTCCAAAAAAAGTTAATGATATGCTCAATGATTCAACATTTGTGAAAAAACTGAATGTAGGGCTTACTCAGTACTTGGGCGAAGGCGCATATGTTCCTAGGTGAGGTGTGAATATTGATAATCAATAAGAAGATGCAAGAATATCTTGCGGAATTAGATCGCTTACTTCAAGGAGAAACATACTCTATTGAACTACCAGGTTATGAGTACGTCATATTTCCGCAATTTATTGAATGGAATGAGTGTGTACTTTTAGAAAACGATGAGACTGACTCTTTACCCGCAAGCTTCAAGCCAACGACATTCATTCCGGATAGGACAGGTTTTGAAGCTAACCACAATCACGTTCATTTAAATGATCTCATTGAAGTCACCGAGGATCATCCAAATGAGGTATTGAGGATTGCCCTGAAAATCATGAGGTTGTGGGAGGCAGGCTTGTATAAAGAATTTCACAAAACCAAGAAACTTCTTTTGATTCTAACGTTTGACGGGGAGGATGCCGTATTGAGATTTCACGCCATCAGAGAAACAGAACCTCCTTGGTTAAACATCGAAAGCTTAGATTCCTTTCTCGAAGGGGTCTTGCTTGTAGAAATATAAACTTATTAAGGCCTTGAATCTTCAGTGGTAAACAAACCGTGTATGCCCATAAAGCCAACTGCCGAAGCTGCTTGTAGCCTTTCAGCCCGCCGTTGACAGCATTAAAATGGGATACCGCCCCTTAATGAAAGGCGGCGCTCCCGCTCACAGCCCGTCTCAAGCGATTGGAAAGACTAGCAAGCGCCCAGCAGAACGAGTTTATCAACGTGAAAGCCGCTTTGTTTTCTGTCTCCGGGTGAGCCCTGCCTGACAGCGAACCCTAATCACTTGCTCTTTTGGGTCAAAGGGGCGCCTACCGCCCGCAACAATTTCCAGGTCAAGTGTGAACAAATCACTTGGACTAAAATGATGGTTCCGCAGGGACTAACATCCGAGCAGTTTGGCAACGCATCGACCCTGATAAGACAAAGAGTCGGTTCTATAAGTGATGACATTTATGTTCAAGGTAGTAGGGCTGGGGGAACGGCTAGGGTAGACTCTGATATTGATATTGCGGTCCGGGTTTCACCTGAAGAGTTCAATACGTTAATTACCCAACGCTTTAAAACCCCCAACCCAGGCTCTTCTAAAGAAAGAACGATGTTACATGCGATTGACACAGGAAAGATTCAAGCAGGTTTAAGTAGTCTACGAATTCAGTTAGAAAAAGAGCTTGGAATGAAGGTGGATATTTCCATTATAAAAGCAGGTGGAAGCTTTAATAACGGCCCTTCGATTCCATTGTCAAGGCGAGGTGAGGGAATGCTAGACGACAGCATGGATCTATTTTGTAAGGTTTTCGCTGACGCTGAAATGACAAAAGAAACCCTTGTTACTCTTGCTGCAGAAACACTTCACGGAACCATTGAGCGATGGAGTATTCAAACAGAGCAATGTGATATCGGGATAGCAGAAAATGATGAATACGACTCGGTAAAAAAAATAGATAAGCTCGATGGATTCCTATTTTCAAAGTATTATATTGAAATTGAACCTAGTATCGACGGCAACAAGGACGCTTATATTTCTGAAGTAGGGATGCTATTGGAACGTTTGTGGCAAGAAGGCTGTAGTGCGATAGCCTCTTGTGACTTTGAGGAATTGTTGCCGAGAAAAGGCGGGTATAATCCGACCCGGTAAACTAACTGTGAAGCCGCTCCATAGCCGCGCTACAGCCTGCCACAAAAACAGAAGCGCAGCACTGCGAACACGCCCGGAGAGCGGCCCACCCGCCGCCCTCCGGGCGTCTCTTTTTGCACTGTTGTTTCCAACAGCGCAGTAATGATGCTGGCTACAAAGTAGTGGCAACGCCAGAGGCTGAAGCTACGCGTCTGAAATTGAACTCGATAACGCAAAGGTGCGACGCGGTATGCAATAAAGTGTTGGTTTTGACTTTTTTAAGGGGTACTATTTCACAAAACCCGTATTTTATACATATGTCACTAAATCCAATTACGGCCTTGAAGGCATTCTCTTCGTATTCGTAGCTCAGCTGGAATTCATTCTGCTCAAGGAGAACTTTGCCGGTATTCACTAATCGAGGAGAGATTTGCAGGTCTGCCTCGAACGTCTGGCGAATGCCCAGATACTCATGGATCAGAACCCATGAATACACGCACGGATATTCATAATAATGCGCTGCGCCATGCCAATCTTTATCATCGATATAATAAACATAATTCATGTCATAACGCTCGCCCATGACGTAGCCTTCTTTTGCCGCCTGCTCTGCCACGCGCATCAGCTGCCCCAGCAACACTTTGCCGTTTTTCTTCCATGTCCAGTACGCTGCATCCCAGCACCAATAACGACCCGCCGCGCATAAATCGTATGGTCCGCCGTCACCGATCTCAGCATCCGTATAATGGTCGATATGAGCCGCTAGAAAAGTAGGGAAGCGCTGGAATTGATCCATATGCTCATCTACAAGCGCGGTAACGTTCTCTTCTTGTTCCTTCGAAGTGTATCCGAACAGAACCGGCAGGGTATTAGCAAGCAAATGAATATGATCATGCGCCACGCCACTCCGGTCCACCCAATCTACGAAACGCTGATTCGCCTCGTCCCAGTAGCCCATCGGCAGAGGTTTTGCCAGACTGCTTCCAAGAATAGCGGCAACTTTCTTATAGTGTGTTTCCATCTCATCTCGTCTCAATCGATGCTCCAGCTCGGCCAGCAGGTTAAAGGAATGTGCGGCTAGTGCCGTTGCAAATGTCTCACGGCCATCCTTGATAACCTGGTCTTCGTAATAAACATCCGACCAAAGCCTGCCGTACCGGTCCATCTGATCTTCGATGCAGGAAGCGGCACCTTCCAGCGCCTCGATGTGGAGGCGCAGCCAATCCATATCTTTCGTAGCCGCGGCATAGAGCCAAGCCGATTCCAATACTTCTACATTACCCGTAATCAGGAACATAATCGCATTGGTCGAGCCGTCGAGACTGCTGCGGCGAACGTGATATTCCCTGTCCCCGTTTGGCTGGATCGCGCATGGATCGCGCCATAGTCCTTCGGGATCTTCTTTCATCAGCTTGATTTGCAGTTCAATCATCCGGCGGACGACGTCGTAATCCAGCTCATTGCCCCAGCTCATACGCCCTTTGATCTGAAATTCATGATCCACATCGGGATAAGTCCCGCTGTACGTCGAGTGCAGTGTGCTAAGAACATAACCTTCCGTTATCGGATAGTTCAAAGCGCGTGTGCGTTCAATAACCGATGGCAGCATGGTCCCCCAGTAGAGAGAAGCAAGGCTATGCGCCAACTTCTCGCCATGTTCGAACTCTAACTGAAACCTTTTGCCAAAGCTATCGGCTTGAGGACGGCTTTCGTAAGCAAGCAGTTTGCACGTTTCAGCGTTTACCCGGACGATGATCGACTCTTGGTCGTGAGTCAATTGGATCTCCCCATCTGCCTTAATCAGCCAGGAATGGTCGGGGGAGTCCGGATCAGCCGGCAGCACCCATGCGTAACCCGTGCCCGCAATGGCTTTGTTTTCGTTATCCATGGGCAGGATGTACCATTGGTTACTCCGGTCCAGCACAAAAGATGGGCCCACCTTCAGCTCTAATTCGATTGGTCCTTCCTCGTGAGCCCCAAGCTTCCACGATCCTTCCTTCATCTTCTCGCTTATTGCGCGAATCCGCTTCAAGATACCTTTTTCCAATGTCATGTCCATCTCCTTTATTCCTAACGGAATTGCCCAGGGAATCTGCTTTTTCAATAAATTCTTGACTATTAGACGCGTATGGCAACTGAATGGTCTTATACTTCAGAATGGGAAGCCGGAACGTATTGACGCTCGTTCCGGCTTCTTTCCCGTTTAATTGACGATTACCGACATTTCGGCGCTCTCCTTCGTTCCTTGCGCATTGCGGAGCTTGGCCCGGTATACGTATATGCCCGCCAGTCGTTCAGTCAACTCCGTGAACGCGGACTGCGCCTGCGGCGTATTTGCGCTCAACGTCTGCTCATCGATAAGCACGCCGTTCTCGTAGAGCTGGTAGGACGTCGCATTCGTTCCCCACCACATATTCATCTTCACCCTGAAACTTCCGTCCTCGTCCCAATTGTCATGGGAGAGCACGGGTATGCCCGGATCGGCGTCGGTCACGACGACCGAATGCGGATCACACAGCGTCGTGCCGTAACCGTTCGTCAGCTCGCAAGTATAGACGTAAGTGCCGTTCGGACGATCATGGATGGCCGTCAACGCGACTTGCGCGTTCGGAGATCCGTCCGTGAGCGTCGAACTTGCGATCAGTGTGCCGTTCTCGTACAGCTTGTAGCTAGTACCGTTATTGCCCCACCACATGTTCAAGCCGACTGTGTAGTTGCCGTCTTGTAATCCCGTAGCGTGGCCGCTCGTGTCCGACAGCGACGGTTTGCCTGGCGCGCCTGCCGCCAGCGGCGTCGCTGCGGCCAGCGTCTGCGCCCAGCGGACGAGCGCGTCCGCTTGCTCTGCAGACAGGATGCCGCCAGACGCGCCCGCAGCCTCCGCGGCATACGCCTGCAACCCAGCACGGGCCGAATGGCCGTCCTGATCTTCGGCGGCTTCCTTCGCATCGGCCAGCTTCGCTTGCAGAGACTGTTTCAGCGCTTCCGCGCCGGGGGCGCTCGACTCGGCGGTGAACGTACCGGTCAACGATGACAGACTGTCGAAGTCGAATGAAACCGCGTAGGTCGCAGCCGCGTCCGCCGTATGGCCCGCGCGGTCAGCGGCCGACACCCTCGCTTCATGCAGCCCGGAGTCGAGTCTGTATGCCGGTGCATCGACGAGCGGTTCGTCGCACGGCGAATCCGCGATGCCCGACAGCGCGTCCTCCGCTATACAGCCGATCTTGACGTGTTGATCGATCAAATAGGACGACTCGCCTTGAATGACGATCTTCGGCGGAGTGAGGTCGACACTTGCCGTCAGCGTGCGCTCCGGCTCAAAATTGCCGGCCGCGTCCAGGCTGCGGTAGACGACCTGGTGATCGCCTTCCATTAGAACGAATGGCTGTTCATAGAGCGACCAGTCGCCGTTGCCGATCCTGTACTCGGTGTAAAGTACGCCGTTGCCGCCGCCCGTGTCCGCAGCCTCGAGTGATACCGTTACCGGCTCCGTGAACCACCCGGCGGCCCCCGGCGCGGCGGGCGAAGTGACCGCCACTGTCACCGGCGTCGCACTTTCCCGCGGCAAGAGTGGGACGTTAACGAATCCGACGTCGTCGAACGAAGCTCCGCTGTCCATCGAGCCGATCCCGATCCGTCCGCCCTTATGAGCCTTATCGGTTGCCCGGACAAGAACCGCTCCGTCGAGCGTCGCGACAATCGTGCCGCTGACGGCGTCGCGGTCGATCGCGACGGTATGCCAGCCGTTGTCCGAGAGCCGATCGGTTGCATTCGAGCTGGCGATGACGCGGGCCGCGCCGCCGGTCACCTTGTATAGCAGCATATTCAAACCGTCGTCGGACAGCTGCAGGAAGTAATAGTTGCCTTCGTCCCGGTAGTTGAACAGTACGACGGCATTGGCTTGCGGATTCGTCTCCGTGTCGTCGTCCAGCCGAAGCTTGAGCGACAGACGGAAACTGTCCGCTGATTCGCTTTCCAGCAGCGCATATTCGCCCGGCCGTCCGTTAGCCTGCGGCGCATACCCCGTCGAGTCGATTGTGTACACGCCCTCCTGCGCGTCCGCCAGCCAACGGGAGGCGTTGAGAGGCGTCCAGCCCTCGGTGTCTCCGCCCGTGAAATCGCCCAGCATCGCGGTCGCATGAGGGAACATCGACAGCCGAACGTTCCACTTCGCCACATCGTACTGCGCATTGGCCACCCGATTTGTCACAAAGGAGAGCACATCCCCCTTCGCCACCGGCACAATCTCGGATATGGCGTATCCGGTCGTGTCCGTACGCCCGATCGTCTGCCAACCGCTTGCCGGCCATACGTTCTCGCCGTTGCGAAGTACACGCGCCTGCATGCCGTCTCCGCTCGTGTACGCGTTCTGGCTGGCGACTGTCGCCGCCAAATGGACGTAGCCGTCGGCCGGCGCCATCCAACGCTGTACTGCGTCGACGACGGAGCCGGGAATCATGTAGCGGGCCGTCACGATCGGAGACGAGGCCGCATTGCCGGACTGCACCCAGCGCTCGGGCAGCAGCTGCGTTACCCGGAAGTAGTCGAAGTCGGCGTTGCGCACGGTTGTCGAGTTCGTGTTCATCGCATGCAGGCCGATCTTCATGACGTCGGATGGAATCGGAAACTCATAGCCGAGAGCCGTCCATTCCGTACCGTCTCCGCTATATTCCGCCTTCATCGTCAGCCCTCGCTTCGTCAGGCGCAGATAGATCTCGGAGCCGACGTGCGGGTCGGCGACGTACGCATCGGTACTTCGGTAGATCCTATCGGGCGTCGTCTGGAATTCCTTGACGAGTCGGATGACCGGACCGCCGAGCGCAGAATTGTACGCGCGGTCGAACTTGAGATAGTAATCGTCATTCAAATAGACGAGTAGCCCTGCCGCCTGATGATTGTGCGTCGCCTCAAAGGCGACCTTGGTCTCGACCAGGTAGTCGGGGAAGAACGGCGTCTGCAGAATCAAGTTCTTCTGATTGTTGCTCTCCCCCCACAAATCGCCATTCTGCGCCTTGATGCGCAGCTTGCCGGGAACCTCGGTCACGGTCCAGTAAGACCGGTCTTGGTGCAAAATATGGTGCCAATGCCCCTTCATCTGCAGCGTATCGAATTCGTCCGTGCCAAAATTATATCCGCCCTGGCCTGCCGGCAGCCATTGCAGCGGCTGGGGCGTCGAAGTTGCGGACGTGTATTGCCAGCCGCCCGCTCCCGAATGGCCGCTGAAGTCTCTCCCCAGCTCATAGTCGAAGGAGGCCGACCGAACCGCGTACACGTAGCCGTCCGCCGATGCGAACGGAATCGGTACGCCGTTCAGCGTCACGCTCGACGCTCCCAGCGCACGGATGGCTATGGCCGCTTCCGGATCGTCGGACGGCGTCAGCCGTTCGCCCGACAGATGCAGTGTGCCGTCTTCCCACCTTGCCGCTATACTCTCAACAGGCTCGTTCGATCGCACGATCGGCTCCCCATCTTCGAGCAATGTCTTGCCTGCAACCAACGACACGGCGGCGATCGCATCCGACGCATCCCGCTCCACATAGACAAGCTTTCCGTCGAAGGAATAATTGCCGAACGCCCTCGTCCGGTCGGGCGTCCGGTCCCGCGAAATATAATAGGATGCGGTGCGTCCTCCGTCGCCCAGTTCGATATCCATCGCGGTCGCGAGCGGATCGGCGGGCGACACGGCCAGCGCCGTCGCTTCCACGTCGCGCGTCACGCCGGGCGCCGTTGGATACAGCACCGTATCGAACGTCACGGGGCTCGCCGATGTCCGCGAGTATTTCGCAAACTTTGTATTCGGAGCCGATGTCGCGCCGTACCAGCCGTCCTTCAGCTCCGCCCCGCTCAACTCTGCCGGATTCGAAGGAACGATCCGGATATTCGTGCCGCCGGCAAAGTTCGTGTTGACCGTCTTTGTGACGGGGTCCATCGTCGGATTGGCGCCAGGCAGCGTATGCCAGTTTTGCTCGTAGACGTGCGTGCCCGGCGCGAGCAGGCTTGAGACTCGGTCTGATACGATCCAGTAGTTCGGCTTGACGAACAACACCGACCGCGTATGCTCGAACCCGGGTGTCGAGTACGACGTCCCTTCACTGAAGTCGAATTCGGCGTTGGAGACGAACCGGTCGATCGTATCCTCGTTGACCGAAGCCGTATTGTGGTGCTTCGCCTGGAGCCGATCGCCGATAGAGATCGTATTATGCGATTCTGCAGAGTCGAATTGCCAGCGCGACACCGGATTCGAGAACAGGTAATCGTTCACTCCGGTGTCCGTGAGCAGCACTTGGCCATACGCGTAAGCGATGACGGCGTTCTGGTCCATATGGCCGTGCGGTCCCGCGCTGTTTGTGAACAACAGGTAGCGGTCGTCTTCCTCCCAGCCTGTCCGCATCGTTACCTGCTTCGTATCCGGATAGTGGCTGCTCGTATGCCCGGGCTCGCTTCCTGCGGCGCCAAGCGTGGAGAAGTACAACAGCTCCTCGTCGCCGAATGCCTCCGCGATCTGGCGGAACGTATCGAGCGAGCGGGCATACGCTCCGTCTCCATATACCGGGCTATAGCCGTTCGGTAAAGTGAAATCCATCATAAAGCGAGCCAGCTTCAGCGTATTGGTGGCGAAAGACTCCGTCATCTCGTCCCCGTACAGGTCGCCGAGCCGTTTGAAGTCCCAGAACACCTGCATCGCGACGAGTGAATAATTGTAGGAGGCTTCCGAATATCCGCCGTCCAGATGCAGCAGCGCAGCCATCTGCCGGTCGATCCGTCTCTTCTGCGTGTCGATCCAGACAGACGATTCCGTAAACTCGGGAAAATACAGCGCCCCGGCGTATACTCCTTTTGCCTCGATCAGAGACCAGTTGAAGCCGCCTTGGGCCAGCGGATCGAAATTCAGCCAGTGGAGGGATTGCCACATGTTCTTAAGCAGCTCGGTCATCGCCTCCGGCGTAAGCGCTTCGGAGGGATACAGATGCTCCAGAATCCGGGGCACGACATACGGTCGGAAAGAGACGTCGATGCTGCGTCGATGTTGCCCCGTAGTCGGCGCCAGATAAGCGTTCGGCTGGGCGATGAAATCGGACAGCAGCCGGACCGTATGCTCCGCGTACTTCTCGTCCCCGGTTGCGGCGTATGCACCTACAATCGCGCCGAAGAACGGGAATCGGGAAATGATCCACAAGTACTCGTTATAAGCGCCCCGCGGATTGACCCAGTCCGGCCCTCCCGGCAAACCTTCATAAGAGAAAATTTCCGAGCTTGCATTGCTCCATGTGAGCGTAGACTCGGCATAACCGAACGTATTGCGCAAGAGCAGGATGTCCATGCCGCCCGAACCCGGGGAAGCCTGTCCATACAGACGCAGGGCGGCGGATACGATCGGCCCGCTCAACGTGTCCGGCAAACGGAACGACAGGTAGGCGCGGCGCGAGGCGTCGTCGATCGGCGCTCCTGCGGCGATGCCGCTGTCCTGTACGTATAGCGTCGGAGCGGAACCGTACGCTTGCCCTTCGTATGAGGAACCGGCGCGGATATAAGTATCCTGGTAGGCAGGGACAACGACCGTCGGACCCCCGCCAGTCTCGATCTCCAGTACGGGCGCGTGCAGGCCTTCCTTACTATGGAACTCCGCCAGCGCCGAATCTCTCTTGTGGCGGCCCATCAGCAAGTAACCGATGTCCTTCTGTCCCGATCCAAGCGTGGCGCGAACCGCGTTCGTCACGTCGACCTCATAAGCGCCTGTCGTTTCACCGACTGTGAATTCGGCTTCGGGCGTCACGTTCCCCCCCGACCGCCAGATGATGTTGTCCGAGATCAGATCGGCGTGATAAGTGCCGTCGGCAAGGAGCGGGAATGCCGAGAACCCTTCGCGGTTTCGGTAATAGTCCAGCAAACGTTCCTTAGCCAGAGCGTAGTCGCCCAGCTTCACTGCAGATTCGACCGGCGCCAGATTCGGACTGTATGCGTAGTTCAGCTTACCTTCAGTTGTCCATACGGACATTGCCCCATCCCATTCACCGAACAGCTCGGCATCGGTCAGATGTCCGGTTGCGTCGACTGCCTGCGCCGTCCCGGCAGGACCGAGCGCAACCGATACCAGAATGGCCATACCTGCAACCGACTTGATGACGAACTTGCATAGTTTACGAAACATGTCTTGTCACATCCCTTCAAGTATTGATAGCGCTTACAATGTTTAATCACCTCCATCCAGTTCCCATCTTAAAGAATGGCGGCGATTTCGTAAATGAGGTCCGATTCTCATTTGGTAGGACGGCATTCGGATTTTGACCGGAATGCGAACGCGCGCCGACAGAGTCAGCGCGCGTTGCGGTAGTCGGACAGGTTCATGCCCGTATGCTTCTTGAACAGCTTGTTGAAGTACCGGCTGTCCGCGTATCCCACGCGGTGTGCCACCTCGTATACCTTGATGCCTTGTTCGCCCAGCAGCTCCTTGGCCTTCTCGATACGCAGCTGCGTCAAGTAGTCGCTGATGTTGCGGCCGGTATGTTCCTTGAACAGACTGCAAATATAGTTCGGCGACAAGTACACGAGCTCGGACAGCTTGCGGAGACTAAGCGGTTCATTGTAATGCTCGCGCAAGTATTCGACGGTCGTCTCGAACCATTGTTGGGGCCGAGGCTCTGACCGATCGCGGCATTGGCGGACCAACGCGATCTGCTCCAGCAGTATCCCCTTCAATTCCCGCTTCAGCTCCGGCAGCGAGGAACAGTGCCTCAGCTTGATCCAGAGCTCGTAATCCGCGCCGAAAACGACTGGCGACGAGTAAGGCAACGCCGCCAGTTCCGGCGCCATTACGCCGAGCAGTCGCATGGAGACGGCAAGCGCATAGGAGGTGTCCTTGCGATTGGCCGCAATGGCCAGCAGCCGGTCGAGACGCTCGTCCAGTCCGGCATCATCTGCGGACTTCACGGCGAATACGAGCTCGCGCTCGGCTTCTTCGGCGTCGTTGCCGGGCAACCAGACCTCGATCGAGTCGGCCGAATCCGCATTCGATCCCGCACCCTCCAACGCGATTTCACTGTATGCCATCACTTGTCCTGCGCCGAGTATCGCCTTGTACCGCAACGCTTCGATCGCGGCGCGCAACGACCCGCCGACGCCGCGCAACCCGTCGACGGCCGTCCCAATCCCGATCGTGGAGCCGAACCCGAGCTGACGCTCCATCGTCGCTTGCAGTTCCTTGCACAATCGGATCATGGCTTCCTGCTCGGGCTCCCCGTTCTCTTCTCCTTCGGCGATGGAAGCGATCAAGCCGATTGTGCCTGCCCCGTAAGCGAAGGCCGCACCCCGCTCGCCGACCGATGCTGCCAGCGTCTCCACCGCCTGCAGCCGCAGCAGAGGCTCGATGGCATCGACATCGTCCTCCGAAGCCGGTTCCAGGCGATCCGGCTCGACCGCAGCCGTCCAGTAACGGCCGTCAGGTCGAAGTCCCAGCCGCAGCAATTCGATCCGTTCCGCCAGCGCGCGGCCGTCGGACCATCGTCCGAGAGACAGCTCCTGTAAGAACCGCTCCCGGAGCAAGGGCAGACTCGCCTCGAACTGATCCCGCTGCCTCTTCGCCTGTTCCCGATCCTCGCGCTCCCTGCGAATCGCCTCGCAAAGCTCGAGCACCAGCGCCACTAGACTGTCCGGCATGACCGGCTTGAGCAGATAATCGGCGGCGCCTAGCCGAAGCGCTTCCTGCGCAAAGCCGAAATCTTCATAGCCGCTGAGGATAACGATTTTCGCTTCGTCGCCCGATTCTCTGATGTTGCGAGTCAGCTCTAGCCCGTTTCTTCCCGGCATGCGGATGTCGGTGATGACGATGTCAGGACCGTGCTCTACGAACGCCTGCCACGCGTGATCGCCATCGACGGCCACCCCGACGACTTCGACGCCATATTCCCGCCAATCGACGATACGCCGGATACCTTCGCGAATCATTTTCTCGTCGTCCGCGATCAACAGCTTGATCATTATGATCTCTCCTGACATCTGGATCTCTGAGTGTCAGCACTCCGTTACACCGCCGTCTGACCGGGGGTAAGGGTAGCCAGTGTGACGCGCACGGTCGTTCCGCCGACGGTCTGTCCGGCGGATTCGAAGCGTATGCCGTACGACTCCCCGTAATACAGTCGGATCCGCTCATTCACATTGCGCAGGCCATAGCCGCTTCCCGAGCCCATGATCCGTAATGCCGGGCTCTTCTCCTCCGTTTCGTCTTCCGTCGGAGAGGCCGCATCGGTCGCCAGCATCCCGTTCAAGAACGCCGCGTCACAGCCTCTGCCGTTGTCCATGACGGCCAATTCGATTGCGTGACCTTTCCGCCGCGCGCAAACGACGATTTTGCCCGGAACCGACAAATCCTTGAAGCCGTGAAGAATGGCATTCTCGACCAAAGGCTGCAAGATCAGCTTCAATATCGTTTCCGACTCCAAGCCGGGATCGATATCGATTTCTAGGTCGAAATCGTTGTCGAACCGAATCTTCTGAATGGCAACATAGCATCGGACGTGCTCGATCTCGTGACCGATCGTCGTCAACTCGTTGTCCTTGTTCAGACTTAGTCTAAACAGCCGGGCCAGCGCCGTCACCATGGCGCTAATATCCGTCGCCTTGTAGCGTGTAGCCGCCATCCAATTAATCGCGTCGAGCGTGTTGTATAGAAAATGTGGATTAATCTGATGCTGTAGTGCCTTCAGCTCTGCCGATCGCATCCGGGCGTTCGTCCGGCCGATCGTCTCGACGTATTCCTTCAGCTCGGCCGACATGCGGTTGAAATGCACGTATAGCTGGGAGATCTCATCCTTCCGGCGTTCATCGAGCCTTAATTGTGTGCCAAGATCGCCGCCCTCGATCCGGCGCATCGCCTTGATCAAGTTGCCGATGCGCTTCGCGAACCACCCGGAGGTGTAAGCCGAATAGGCGATCGCGAGCCCGAATCCGACCAGCGCTGCGGTAATCGCGGCGACACGGATGCTTTCGATCCGGCTCGTCAGTTCTTTTGTGTGCACGAAGCCAATGAGCTTCCAGTCCGTTCCCTCTATCGTCTGGTGGACGAACAGATACGGACTTCCGTCGATCGAGATGCGAAAGTTCCCCTGGGCACTCTCCAAGACGCGTTTGAAGTAAGGCTTCCCGGACAAATCGCTCCCGATCAGCGAAGGGTTGTGATGGGAGACGACATGGCCCGTACTGTCGGCGATGAACAGGAATCCTGTTCTGCCGATCTTCACGTCCTTTAGAATGTCCCATATGTTGCGCTCCGGCATGCTGACCGCGATCGCGCCGAGCTCGCGTTCATCCGACATCCCCTTCAGTACTCGGAATAGCGTCAGCTCGTGAGCGGCTCCGGAAGGAATAGCCTGTCCGGCAGACCAGTTCATCCCATTGCGGGCGGCCGCGGCGGCGGCAAAGTCCGGTAGCGCCTCCAGTGCGCCGATCGGCCGCAGCTCGGGGATCTCGAAGCCAGGGGGGACGAGCTCATCGAATCGATAGTATAGACGTACCTTATACAGCTTCTGATAGTTGGTCACGCTCGACAGTAGCGATTGCAGATTCCGGACTTCTTCCGGAAGCTCCGTCCCGTCGATCGGCGATTGGCGACCCATCAGTCGCTGCACGGTCGGATGAATGTATACGGCCGTCGACAGTTCGACCACCTGGCGGATGTGCGTCTGAAGGTTCAAGTTCACCTGACGTATCGTTGTATTGACCGAGCTGCTGACCTCCGACTCGATGGCGGCGCTTACTCTCCAATACGAGAACAGTCCGATGAACAGCGATGGGATGAGAATCGCAATCAGGAACGATAGCAGCAACCGGATAAATAGCGGCATCTTTCACCTCGGCATCTTCTTGATGGCTCTCATTGTAGGCTCATCGTTGTCCTATGGCAATCGCAAATTCGTCGACAATACCGGTTGCAGGATAAGCGTCAGAACCCGCCGTTCGTCGACGTCCACATGTTCGGCCGCTCCCCGCAAGCCAGCAGCAAAGCTTCCATGTAGAAGTAGTCGCCCCAGATCGCGTTAAGCTCGTATTCGACGCCGCTGACCC
This sequence comes from Cohnella sp. LGH, assembly GCF_017671885.1. Lineage (NCBI taxonomy): Bacteria > Bacillati > Bacillota > Bacilli > Caryophanales > Paenibacillaceae > Cohnella > Cohnella sp. LGH. Next base: position 3,244,301 of record NZ_CP072117.1, on the reverse strand, counting down.
GGCCGAAAACGCCGTTCAGCATTGCCTCCGATTCGTCGCCGCGTGCCGTGGAATAGCCGAGTCGCAGCGCCTCCAGCATCCGTATCGCGCAAGCGCGGTAGCGATCTCCCCCATTTCCCGATTCCCGCAAAGCCGCGTGCAGCTCGAACATTCCACACGCCGCGATCGCCGCCGCCGACGAATCCCGGAGTGACGCAGACCCGGTCGGAAGCCGGAAATCCCAAGATGGGATGCCGTCTTCCGGCAGCTCATCCAGCCAGTAGTCGGCGAGCCGCCGAGCCGCTTCCATGTACAAGCGGTCGCCCGTCTGCGCATAGGCCAACACGAAGCCGTAGATGCCCCACGCTTGTCCACGAGACCAGCACGATTCGTCGTCATATCCGCCTTCGTTGAAGCCTCCGATCGGTTCGCCTTTGTCTGGTTCAAAATCGAATGTATGATGCGTCGAGCCGTCAGCACGAATCTGATACCTGGCCGCGTTGCGGACATGCCGTTCGGCCGCCGCAGCGTATGCCGGATTGAGGGTCAGCGCCGTTGCCGAGTGAAGAAGCGGCAAATTGAGCAGGCAATCGATAATCATTTTCCCGGCCCGTTCCGGGTCGTCCAGTCTCCCCCAAGCGCGAATGAAGCCGCCGCGTGGGTTAAACCGCTTCAGCAGCTCGTCGGCCGCCCGCACGACCTGGTCCCGTGCACGCTTGTCTCCGGTCGACCTATACAGCGGAACCGCGTATAATTGGAATAAAAAACCGGTATCGTGATCGAGCCATCCTTCGTTCAGCCGCTTGTCGTACACGGGCAAGTAGTCAAGCAAATAATCGATATATTTTCGCTCGCCAGTTATCCGTGCAGCGAGATACACCATGCCGGTCCAGAACGAACCGGTCCAGCTGCCTTCCACGGTCAATTGCTCCGAATAGCGCCCGTTCCACGCCAGATGGGGAAACTCCGTCCCATAGATCGGCATAAGCCGATCGATTCGGTGTACGATTGCCTCCAATTCCTTTCGCCACGCGATTTCCGTCTCGCCCATAAATCGATCCTTTCCGACGGTTCCACCGTCTGTTCTTGTTCGCACGGCGAAGCCCGCCGACCGTAACGGCCAGCGGACCTTCGTCGTGAGCAACGCGTTATTTCAATGCAAGCGGATCCAGGCCGGGCATCATAAATTCTTCCCGCTTGAAAGCGCCTTGGGAGATGCTGAGCTCAAATGCTTCATTGTATCGCTTGTTCAAGTCCGCGATCGCGTCGTCGACGGACAGTTGTCCGTTGATGACTTGAATGAACACATTTTGCACCGGATCGCCCTGCAGTTTCAAGCCTGGAGGGAACGGCGGCCAGACAGCGTCGCTCGGCGTCGGTTGAAATGCTTCGAGCATCGGGATGTCGGCTTTGTAAGCAGGATTGTCGGCCACTTCCTTCACGAGTGACAATCCGCCCGCTACCTTGACGATCTCGCCCATAAACTCCGGGGAGTAGATGAATTCCAGCGCCTTCCATGCCTTTTCCTTGTCCTTCGCGACAGCCGACATCATGTAGCCGGAGCCGATGGACAGATTGGGCTTGCCCTTGGCCGTACCGTCGATCGTCGGGAAATCGGCCACGCCGACTTCGAACTTCAGATCCATCGAAGCATAAATTCCTGGATCCCATGAAGCGCCGCCAATCATGCCGATTGCCCCCTCGGCGAATTTCGCCCGGCCTTGATCGCCGTTGACGAGGAGCGCGCCTTCAAGCATGCTGCCGTTCTTGTGCATATCGGTGAACAGCTGGAGCAACGGAGCGAATCCCGTGAAATCGAACTTGCCTTGCTTATGATCGAACCCGCGCGCCGAGCCGATCGCGTTATAGCCCATACTGTTAAGCAGCGAGATATCGATGTTGTAGCCGTCGGCCATTGGCAGGCCGTAGCCGGCCGCCCCTGTCGCTTCCTTAATCTTCTTCGCATAATCTTCCAGTTCGGCGAAAGTCGTCGGCGGCTTCTCTGGATCGAGTCCCGCTTGCTTGAACAAGTCTTTGTTGTACAACAGACGAATCGTCGTCGCCACATCCGGCAGAGTGTAGATTTGGCCGCCGATAACGTTGTTGTTGCCTACCCATACGCCATCCCGCAATTGCGCCTTAAATTCATCCGTAATATAAGCGTTTAGCGGCTCGGCCCATTTGTTGTCCGCCCACTTGCGCGTACCAGAAGGTCCGGCAATCGTGAAGATGTCCGGTCCTTCGCCGCTCGTGAAGGCGAGACTGAGCACGTCGTTGTATTTATCTGCCACGACATTCAGCTCGATTTCGATGCCGTCCGTATTGGAAGCGTTATAAGCGGCGATGAGTTCGGTCATCTTGTCCTTCAGATTGTTCTGATGGGCCCAGAATTTAATCTTTGTCTTCGGTCCCGCGCTCTTTGGCGGCGATTGATTCAGTTCCTCGTTGCCGGACGAAGTCGGACTGACCGACGGACTCGTCGTTCCGTTGTTGCTGTTGTTGCCCCCCGAGCATGCCGCCAACACGAGCGTTAGCGTCAGCATGACTGCCGCGAGCGATGACCATCCTTTTTTGCGTGTCTTTCTCATGCCTGTTGAGTTCCTCCTTGGTTAATTTCATTATATATGCAGCTCCACGGTACGTACACATACCGAAGGGCAGACATATCGCGCATCAGATAAATCATCAGCCCTTGAGCGCCCCGGCTGTAATGCCGCCGATAAAGAATCGGTTCGCCCACAAGTAGACGATGGCGATCGGGATAATCGACATGCACGTACCGGCAATCAGCAGATCCCATTGCGTTCCGCCCTGGGGTCCGGAGACGTAAGCGAGAGAGGTGACGCCAACCGACAGCGGCCGGTTGTCCGGCACGGTGAGAGTCAGTGCCAGCGGCAGCATGTAGCTGTTCCAGGTGCTCTGGAACGTAACCAGAGTCACGACGCCGACGACTGGCGTGATGATGGGAAAGATGACCTTGGCATATACGCCGAACGTGCCGCATCCGTCGATGATCGCCGACTCGTCGAGCTCCTTGGGAATGCCCTTCAGATACCCTATGACCAGGAATGTCGTCAAAATCGAACTGCCGCCAAGCGTCGCCAGGATGAGCCCGAGCAGAGAACGGTGCAATCCGGCCTGTACGACGATAATGAACACGGGGTAGATGGTGACTGCACCGGCGACGAACATCGAGAAGTAGAAGCTGCCCAGCATAAAGCGTTTACCAGGAAACGACTTGCGCTGGAACACGTAGCCCATCATGGTCGCGAATAGTACGGTAAGCATGGTTACAATCCCGGCGTACAGCAAGCTATTGAGTGTATAGCGGGAGAAGTTCGCCGCCTGCCATGCATTGACATAATTTTCGAATGTAAAATCGCGGGGCAGCAGCCTGGTCCCGCCGGCAAGCAGCTCCTGGGTTGTCTTGAACGACGCCATGAACACGTATGCGATCGGGAACAATGCGATAACCGAGGCGGCTGCGACGATCATATACAGTAGCGCGCGAACGGCGACACGGTATAGCTTCGGATTGGCTGTCATTATAGCGGATTCACCTCACTCGTTGTTGGACAGCCGGCGGCTGAGCTTGAAATAGGTTAGCGCCACGATGCTGATAATCAGGAACGCGACAACACTAGCTGAAGCGGCGTAGCCCTGCTGCGCGCGATACCCTTCCATTTCGAAAAAGTAGTTGAAAATGTAAGTAACTATCGTCTCCGAACCATGAAACGGCTGACCGCGCGTCAATACGTTGACCAGGTCGAATATTTTCAACCCGTTTAGTACATGTAACATGATGATGATCTGCAGCATCGGCCCGAGCTGAGGGATTGTGACATAGAACATCTTCTGCCGCTCGTTCGCGCCGTCAATGATAGCCGCTTCATATAGCTCGGCCGGGATCCGCTGCAGTCCTGCGAGCATGAGTGTCATGTTGTAACCCATGCCGTGCCACACCTCGACGAGAATGAGCGTAAGCAACGCAGCTCCAGCCGTCGCGAGCACGTAGATCGGCTTGTCTATCAGACCCGCGGCGATAAGCAACTCGTTGATAATCCCGTTATCCGGCGCCAGCATGATGCGGAAGATGATGCCGACAACCGCGAGACTAATCAATACCGGGAAGTACAGAATCGCGCGGAACGCCACTCTGCCCTTTAACTTCCCGTTCAGAATGACTGCGAACAGCAGCGACAGAGGCATGCCGATCGCCAGCGACCCGAACGTGAGAATCAGCGTATTGACGACGGATTTCCACCACACCTTGTCGGCGATCAGCACGCGGAAGTTCTCTAGGCCGACGAACGTTGCCCGGACGCCGTCGTAATCGTAGAACGAATAGCGCAAAATCCACAATAGCGGGAATAGCACGAATGTCGCGAACAACAAGTAGGGCACTCCGACCATCGCGTAGATGGACACTAGCTCCCTCGTTCTCGCCCGGCGGAACGTCATCGTTTTTCTCATTGGCTGTATCTCCTCCTTCTCTTGCCGCACAGCAAGCTCTAGTTGTCCGTCGACATCTCTAATCGTAATGGAAACGCTTCCGAAGAGAAATGCGGCTGCATTCGAATTTGGTGTCGTAAATTCCGAACGTGAGCGCAGCATCTGAGAAGCGATACCGTCATGAAACACAAGACCGGGTCGCCGAGTGCCGAGTATACGGTACACTTGAAAGATCCACCTTCCGCCGAAGAAGGTAGAAATCGCCGACAACGAGAACGGGCCGTACATGGGGAAGCCCCTGTACGGCCCGTTTTTGTGTATGATCGGTGTCGCAATATTTGAGTATCATCTTAAAAAATATCATGTTTAATTTCAAACATTTAGATGTTCCTCCGAGCATCCTATGCATGATTACCGCTCAATTACCACAAGTTGGGACTATCCTGCTCGTTACTTCAACAACAGGAGCAGGCTCTTGGCACCGCCACCGCAAGTACCCGATTGCGGAATTTCTTATTGATATCCAGATAATATCCATGATTTTTGACATATTGGAAAAAGTAACGTACCTGAACAGCGGTTGTAAAACAAACCGCATCCAAATCTTCTCCCAATATTTCCTGACAAAGCCGGAGCGACATCTCCGGTTCAGGAGCCACTTGCTGATAAGGCAGTATAGTTCGAACGATCGCACCCCGTCTTTCAAAAAAAGAAACAAGTTCAGGCATAGGCTTTCCGTGAAGTTGAATTACCACGCCTTGACCAGCAAAAGGATACCTCCACAGTGCCTCAATTAAGCCTATAGTCGTGCCATCTTCATCCATAGCGAGTGGCTGAATGTCATTCTGTTTCAGCAAAGCAGAGGTTTTGTATCCTCTGGCACCAATTTTGGAATCTCTCAAGAGTTCTAGCAGCCGCTCCCGAACTCCAATTCTTTCTGCTTGTTCCAATAAAGCTCCAAGTCCTGTTCCACTTCCTGCTCCTGCAGTACTAGTAGCTCTTGTTGCGGGCGAAAGAGCGCCTCACCGCCATACCGTTCAATAATTTCGCTAAGTTCCCGAATTTTACGGGAACCGGTAACGGCTATCCGTTTTCCTGCCAAATCATTAGCCACCGTGTTCACCCGCTCGCTGCCAATACTTTCCGAAATCTTCACTACGTTTCCGATTCTGGATGAAAGACTCCAGTACCGGACATACTGCTTGAAGCAAACACTCGAAAGGCACAGTATCCCGTAACTTCTCGTTCAAATCCGTTCCCAGAGCGCTGCCACCAAGAGAAATGTAATACTCACCCAGTGTGTATCCGATGAAAGCGATAATGGCGTTATACGGTCACGCACAATCGTTTGAACAAGGTGATATCCTCATGGAACAACCCCAGTTCCTCAAATAACTGTTCGAATCAAGGCGTCAGCTCCGGCAATTGATGAGAACCGAGGATTAGTCTCCCTTTTGCATTGTTTTAGTAATGTCCTCCCGGATATCATCTGCAGCGCACATGGGAGTTATATCCTCGCAACTATCGTTTATAGAGCAACATCCACTGTTAATCCCTAAACAGATCTCGAATACAACCCAAATAAAACTGCACATTCTTAAAGTACACTGTGACGCTAAACAACAACGGCTCATCAAGTAACATCAATTATGTGGCAAGCCTCAGGATCAGAACACCAACCAAGGCAAGCGTTAAACCACTCCCCACTCTAAAACCAAGCGTTTCCTTCAAATAAAAGCGCGCATAGAGGAGCACAATGACGATGTTCATCGAACTGATAGCTGAAACAAGGCCCGTCGTCCCCAAGCGGAAGGCTGACATAAGAAAGATCATCCCGGCAACATTGGAAATCCCGATAAACAAGCCCCATATTAAAGTGTGCTTTTTTGCCCACAATCCGGATGTGGCGCGACCGTACGTTGCAATTCGTAACTTCTCGTCTTCAATGTTGTTACGACTTGATTTCCAATTGTTCCATAAATAAAGACCTGCGAAGCCTACAGCGCCTGTACCATACATCATCGTTAATACAGGCAAGGTTGCGGCTTCTAACAGCGTTGCCTGTTTGGATGACACATCCGTTAGTCCAAAAAAGAACATCGTGAGCAAACCCCATTTCAGCCCTTGCAGCTTGCCCACTTTAAATTCTCTGTCGTAACGAATGACGAGTAGCGAGAAAATTAATATGATGAAACCGCCCATCTGTAGGTTATCGAGCGATTCCCCCCATAAAATATAGGCTGACAGGGCAACTACTAAAGGTGGAAATCCCGTAAGAACCGCAATAATTGAAGCCTTGCCTACCGCATATCCTTTAAACATAGCGGCGTTTGCAATAAAGGAAAATAGCCCCATCAAAACGCCCGGCCAAACTTCGAAACTCCAAGGCTGATTGAAATATAGATTAATCCCTATTGGAATAAGAGCCCCTGACACATAAATTCCAAATAGAAGGATATTTTGATCCACCGGTCGTTGCGAAGTCCACTGATACAGGATTCCTCTTAGGCCAAAGCACAGAGCAGCACATACTGAAAAAACAAACCACACTTCTTATCCCTCCACACCAGCCCATGGCTTACCCATTCGCGCCCTTTAGACTACTTCTTGTCGTCCTCCCATCTTCTGGAGTACCCTTTGTTGATAACCCATATAGACAACCAGGTTATAATGATGATGATTATGACACTACCTATCCAAACAAACGTTTCCATCCAAATATCCCCCTTTATATCTGCAAATGATCTTTTTCTTGCTCCAGCAACAATTGGTATAGTATATTCATCGGCCGATGCCAATTTCGGCTCATCGCTTCGCGCCCGATTACAGGATTTCTAAGATGAAATGAATTGATGATTAGATCATGCTCCAACAATGATTCCGTAAAAATAGGCACATGCTTGAAAAAAATGTATTCTAATCTCTGGACATGCATTTGTAAGTTCACAGACGCATCCGTAATATAAGGATTGTCAGCAATCGTCACAATGACATCATGGAACTCCTTATCAGCTTCCATTGCAGCCTGCGTATTATGTTGAGATACAGCATCATGAAACTCGCGGTTCAGCAAAGACAACGCAGCTATCTGTTCTGCGGTGATCTTCTCAATTGCCACCTCTACCGCCAACGCTTGAATAGCCGCTAACGGACGGTACAGCATAAAAACATCTTCCTTTTTTATTGTAGAGACAACCGTACCTACCCGAGGAAAAGAATCCAAAAACCGTTGCGCTACTAGCACTTGAATAGCTTCTCTGACTGGTGTCCGACTCACATCCAACTCACTTGCAATTTGTTTGTCCAATATTTTTTCTCCCGGAGAATAAATACCTTCAACGATTCTTTGCCTCAGAGTACGAAATACAAGTTCCTTTGCAGACAGCGACGCTGTTTCCCTTTCAGAACCCATTGCTCACCACTCCCCCTTCAGGTATGTGATATATCACATATATTATTATATATCAAATTAACAAGAGTTTTTTATTATTTTATAAAAATATAAGATAATTTTGTTACATTTTATATCCTACTGATATATCACAAAAAGGGGCTGAAGGTGAGATCAATTAGATTTTCATAGAATACTCAATCATCGGCAATAAACGCCTCGTCATAGCCCGCGCGTCGCAGAAGGTGGAATCCCATTTCCATCCCGGACGAAATACCGCCAGCAGTGATAATTCTTCCACTATCCACGACACGAGCCAAACTAATACGGCACGCAGGTGCAATTTCCGTAAGACGATCAATCGGCACCTTGCCCGCCCCGGATGCTTCAAGAGGATCTGGCTCTTTCCGGTTGGTCGCGGTAATCCCATCGAGCAGTCCCATCATCCCGTAAATGCACGAGCCGGTGCAGACGCTTGTGAGCAAGCACGTCTCCGGCAATGAGCGAATGTAACGATGAAGCCGTCCATTGTTTAGTTCCTGACGTGTACCAAATCCGCCAGGGATCAGAAAAGCGTCCATGTCTGGCTCATCCTGGAAACTGTAGTTGGGCAGAACTGTAAAGCCGGCCTGTGTCTGTACGGGCCGCATCGACTCCGCTACGAGAAACGCATCAAGGGCTGGTTCAAGCTGGCGGGCAACGGAAAACACGCTGTAAGGAGCGGCATAATCGATGATTTCCGCATCCTTAAACACATAAACTCCAAGTCTAAAACCTAACTTCTTCACTCGTTCCACTTCCATCTATTGAATTAGACTATTTTGATGCGAATCGATGTGCGATTGCTACGCACAGTATGACTCCAATGTTCACAACAAAGATAAGCCAACCAACGGATTCGTGCAGAACGAGAGCCGAAAGTACAAGGCCCAAGAAAGGCTGAAGGTTCCTGCAGGCTATCGTTTTCTTGTCCGCCATATACATCCCTAAGATTCGTCTTGCGAATAAGAAATAGAGGCTCCACCAACCTCTTAACGAAAATATACGCTAAGCCTTGGATCATTTCGAGCTTTGCGTTTTTGTTGCTCAAAGCTGATCCAGAACGTGTCACCCGGACCAAACGGTTATTCACCAGGGAGAGTGGAACGTCATTTTTACCCTAATATTCGGAACCGATATAGGCAGACGCTCATATACTTTCTAGTTAGGAGGAGACAAACTTGTATCAAGTACCTTCTTGCTGGGGAAATTCATACTATATGCGGGTCGATTTTGTACCTATCTGGAATACAGGATTTCCGCAAACGATGAGCGCGGTCACAACAAAATGTTTAGAGAGATGTATCGGGCTTTAACGGGAAAGGAAATTTATGGCATAAGCAGCGAGCAATATGAGCGAGTGCAATCCTATACAGAAGGTCTACAACGTGCTTTGATGGGGGAGTTGGGTGCAGTGGAGCGATACCGTAACATCTGGTTTGGATTGCGTGCTGGCATCTATAAAGATACAGTATATGGTAGGTATCATTTTGGATGAGCTTAAGCACGCTGCAAAATATAATTATCTGATTACGTTGAATCTTAGGTAGCTGTTTACCAAAAGTCTGCTATTCCACATCAATTGGATGCTGAATATTATCCTTATAATCATCCACATAAAGATGGCCATTACTGCCTTTAACGGCGTAGAATACGTCCTCTAACTTTTTGCCTCGTGCCTTCAGTTGGGAAAGCAGCCATGATTCGGGGATACGGTTGGATTTTAAAGTTTCATTCAAAAGCCGCCCGTCGATTACAAGCTCAATAGGGAACTGTGTGGCATTACCTACACTTAATTGTAGATCCTTTAATGTCACGGCTTGCAGTTCCTTTTTCTTTTGAACAGATAGTTTACCGTTAACCTCAAGGAGAGCGTACTCCACATCTTCTATATTAAAAATCTCTTTCTGGCGAAGCTGTTCGTTCAAAGAATCCATCGTCATATTATTTTTCTTCAAATTGTCTTCCAGAATTAACCCTCCTTCTATGAGAACGGTAGGTGTTCCTTCTGTCCACATCTTAAATTTTCTGAATTTCAAAAAAAGCTTGGATAAAATATATGAAGTAATTGTAAAGACAGACAGGGCTATTAATATGTGGGCAACTTCTATTTTTTCATTAAATGCAAAGTTGGCTGCTATAGCTCCCAATATGACTGCTGTTACGAAATCATGAAAGTTCATGTTAGAGAGGGTTTGCTTTCCTAGCGCTCTCGCAATTACCATTAAGATTATGAATGCTGAAAAACTTCTAATCAAAATAATGAGATGGTCCTTCATGCAAAAACCTCCAAGTTTCAAAACTGCATTGTCAGTATATAGGTTTCCCACCATACTTTAATGATATACCAGTCGAATTTATGCATAAGTGTTTTGGAACCGGCTAAAAAATGTTCGGGGACAGCCTAGCGGCCTATGGCTGTCCTGTTGTCCCCAATTTCGTAAATCTCCGCCTTACTGCCGACCATTCTCTTGAGAAGAAACGCCTTTCTCCTTCTGCAGGAGTGCTTTCCCCCAATCGTCCCTCACGCTTCTTCTCCACAGCTTGACACCGCTGCGGTATGCTGCGCGGCCATTCAAATGCCCCGCAACCGGGGAAGTCAAAAACACGAATAGGATACCTAGCAGCAGCTTCGCGCTGATGTGGCCCTCGAAAAGCGCAAAATACAGAAACGCTCCCGTAAGCACACAAAGCACGCCAAGCGTAGCGCTCTTGGTGGCGGCATGGGATCGTAAATATACGTCGGGCATCCGTACGAGCCCCAATGCGCCAAGCAGGCAAAAGACGACGCCAAAAAGAACGGCCAGCACAACGGCGTATTCAAAGATCGTTGTCAGCGTCTCCACGTTCCATCACCACTCCCCTTTCGATATATCGCGCAAAGGCGGCCGTTCCGATAAAGGTCAAAATACCGATCACCAGAATTAAATCCAGATATACCTGCGTCCGCTGAAGCAAGCTGAATACCGCCACCATCGCCAGCATATGGATTCCGATCGTGTCCAGCGCAGCAATCCGGTCGGCCGGCGATGGACCTTTCAGCAAACGATACAGGCAGGCTGCCATTCCTATAGCAAGAAGAACCAGACTAAGCTGCAGCAAATAAACGATCATGCATGCCTCACCTCCAGTATCGCACGCTCGAAGGAAAGCTTGATCTGCTCTGCAAGTTCATCCGCATCCTCTATGTCCATCGCATGGATAAACAGTGTTCGGCTGTCTCGCGAAATCTCCAGCGTCAACGTCCCGGGGGTCAGGCAGATCAGACAGGCAAGAATTGTAACCTCCCAGTCGGATTGAAGGACCGTTCGAAAGGTGAAGATGCCCGGACGCATGTTGAGCTTGGGAGATACGACGTGCTTTGCGACAGCGAAGCTGGAAACGAACAGTTCCTTCGTAAAGATCAATAGAAGCTTCACGATTGCCCACAATTTTTTGACATACAGCGGTTGATGAAAGAAACGACGGAAAGCGATCAAAATCAACAGTCCCAAGGCAAAGCCGATAATAAAGCCCGCAGCCGTCCAATCGTTGTTCAAAAACATCCAGGTAATGGACAACAACATATTAAGCAGAAGTTGAAAAGCCATTTGGCCACTATCCTTTCATGACAGCATCGATATAGAGTGCGGCATTGCCCAGCACCTCGCTTGCTTGCCTCACCAGACCGTACACCCGTTCCCCGGCCAGCCCCATGGCTATAAGCAGCGCAAACATCCCCAAGGTTGCGGGAGCCATTCCGGTAATCGCCCGCTGTGCTCTTCCCTCTTCACCCATACCCTTGTCCACCTTGGTATCCTTTTCCGCTCCCCAGAAGGCCATACGGAAAATACGCAGCAGCGAATAGAGGACAAAAAAACTGGAGGCTAGCCCAATCCCGAACAGCCAGTACGACTCCGCTTCAATCCCGCTGCGCAGAAGCAGCAACTTCCCTGGAAAACCGCTGAGCGGCGGGATACCTACAAGCGCCAGCATCGTGCCGAAAATCAGCCAGCCTAGAAGCGGATATCGCTTGATCAAGCCGCCCATATCCTGCAAACGTTCAGTGCCGGCTGCGGCAATGAGCATGCCTGCAAGGACGAATAGCAAGGTTTTGGCCAGCATATCGTGCAGCAAATAGAAGATGATTCCGTCCCACGCATGGACGGCGCCTAGAGACAGACCAAAGCCCACGAAGCCCACGCCGATAATCACATTGTAATTGATAATGCGCGGCACATCTCTGTACGCCGATGCCCCGATACTGCCAAGAATCATAGTAGCCGCCGACATCGCCGCTATCCAGGTATGCGTGACCTGCGAATCGTGATAAAAGATCAGACTGAATACGCGAATCATCGCATACAGGCCCACCTTGGTCAGCAAGCCGCCGAACAGAGCGCGAACGGCTGCGGGCGGAGCGCTGTACGAGCCGGGCAGCCAGAAGAACAAGAACAGGCCTGCCTTTAAGGAAAAGACGAGCAGCAGCAGCACCGCGATCACGTCCAGCATGCCGCCCTGGCCTAGCTCTGCCACGCGCTGTGACAGATGAGCCATATTCAGCGTGCCAACAGCACCGTACAGGTAGGCCATCGCCGCGACGAACAGCGCCGAAGACAAAATGTTGGCCATCATATATTTGAGCGTCTCTCGCAGCTGACGCTTCGATCCGCCCAATACCATCATCGCATAGGAAGCGATCAGCATCACCTCGAAGCAGACAAACAAATTAAACAAGTCTCCGGTCAAGAAGGAACCGTATACGCCGACGAGCAGAAACTGGAACAGAGGATATATATACATCTTTTCTCTCTGCTTTTCGACGCTCCTGAACATAAACCATAAGCAAAAAAGGCTAATGACGGATGTCGTTAGAACAAGCAAGCCGCTCAGCATATCGGCCACGAAGACGATGCCGTACGGCGGAGCCCAGCCGCCCAAATGGAGCGTCTGAATACCGTTCCGATCAATCTGCCCGATTAGCGCAAGAGCAGCGACAAGGTTGCCCAATACGCCGAGTAGGGCAATCATCCGCTGGGCTCTTACCCTATGGGGCAGAAAGACGAGCAAGATGGCTGTCAGCAGAGGAATAATCAACGGAAGCACTACGCTATTGTTCATCGTCCGGCTCCCCCTTCATCTCGTCCATATCGTCCGTACCGAGTGTCTGATAAGCGCGGTAAGCAAGCACGAACAAAAAAGCGGTGACGCCGAAGCTAATGACGATGGAGGTCAAAATCAGCGCCTGAGGAAGGGGGTCGGTAAACGCGCTCTTCCCCTCCCCCATAATCGGAGCCGCTCCTTGTTTTAACCGAGCCATTGTCATTAACAACAAATGAACGCAGTGCGACAGCACGATCGTGCCAAGAATGATGCGAAATATTGTCTTGGACAGCATGAGATATACCGCCACCGCAAACAATACGCCGATGGCAATTGCCATAATCAACTCCATTAACGCTCCTCCTTCCCGATCGTCAGTATAATAGTCATCGTGACGCCGACGACGGCCAAGTACACGCCCAGATCAAACAGTACAGCAGTAGCCAATTCCGTATCCCCGAGCAGAGGTAATTCAAAATGACCGAACGTGTGACTGAGAAACGGAACATTGAACAAGAAGGAGCCCACTCCCGTCAGTGCGGCAATCAGCAAGCCTGCCGCCGTCAGCAGACGGAAGTTGATCGGCAGCACCTTCTCGATGACCTCAAGCCCGAACGCAACCGCCAGCAGTACAAGCGCTGCCGAAGTCATCAAGGCTCCGATAAAGCCGCCGCCGGGATTGTTATGTCCGGCTAGAAACAAATATAGCGAAAAGGCGACGATAATAAACACGACCACCTTGGAGATCGTTTTCAGGATGACATCGTTGCTTCTGTAATTCGCCATCCCGTTTAACGGCAGACGATTCCCCCGCATTTCCCCCCGCTGCTTCGTCTCCGCAAGACGCAAGCGTATCATCGAATAAATACCTAGCGAGGCAATGCCCAGCACCGTAATTTCCAGCAACGTATCGAAGCCGCGAAAATCGACCAAGATGACGTTAACCATATTTTTGCCGCCCCCTAGACGATAGCTTTCCTGAACGAAAAAGCTAGAGATCGATTCGAAATTCCGGGGACCGCTGGCGCCGATGACGATGAGGGTCACAATAAAACCTGCTCCTCCTGCAATCGTCAGATTAAGCCATTTACCGCGAGAAGCGCTGCTTGCCAGATCGTTCTTGGGCAAATGATAGAAGCACAGCAGGAACAATGCAACCGACACCGTCTCGACAATCATCTGCGTCAAAGCAAGATCCGGAGCGCGATACAGGACAAACAACAGCGTGACCATATACCCGACTGCTCCGGTCACCAATATGGCGGCAATCCGATTCTTGATCCAGGGAATGGCCAATGCGGCGACTACCATTACGCAGACGACAATCGTTTCATATGCCGAGACAGGCGCGAGCTTCATCTCCGACCATCCGATTTGGCCTGTCCACAACAGGGTAATCCCGAGCGCCCCTATGAAGCAGACGAAAATATAAACCAGGTAGCGTCGAATTGAACCGGTCATATAGCGGTCGGTTACTTGGCGGGATAACCCATCTAGCAGGCGAAGACCGCCATCGTACAACAGGTTCGCGTTCAGCGCGTTCGACCACGGCCTGTTCTGAAGCTTCAGTCGGCGATAAAGCAGCACACCGCCCGTTCCGACACCGGCGACACCGATCGTCATCCATATTTCGGGTGTCCAGCCGTGCCAGTACTGGAGATGGACGTCAAATCTCTCGCCCGCAGCAAGCAGCGTCGGATGAATCGCCTCCATTGCCGGTTCAACCAGGGCCGCGCCAAGCAAGTTAGGAAACAGACCAGTTACGATAACGAGAGAGGCCAGTACGACAGGAGAGAAGAGCAGACCCATAGGAGCCTCGTGCGGTTGGACCTCCAGTTGATCCGACTGCAGCTTCCCGCCGAATGTGCGAGTAAGGAGAACCATGCTGTAGATGAACGTAAACACGCTCGCAATCCACGCCACAACAGGCACAAGCCCTCCCCATGCGGACAGATCGCCGATGCTCATCTGCCGAATTTGCAGCACCGCCGTAAAAAACATTTCCTTGCTCAGAAATCCGTTAAAAGGTGGCAGACCCGCCATTGAGCCTGCGCCGATAACGGCGATTGTAAATGTAACCGGCATCAGCGCCATCAGACCGCCAAGCTTGCGCAGATCGCGTGTTCCCGTCTCGTGATCTACGATCCCGACGACCATAAACAGCGCCCCCTTGAACATCGCATGATTCAGCAGATGGAACAGAGCGGCAGCCGTGGCCTTAGCGTACATTTCTCCTCCCGCCCCATCCGGGTTTAAAACAGCGGCCGAACCTAATCCGAGCAAGCACATGATCAGTCCTAGCTGACTGATTGTCGAATAGGCGAGCATCGCCTTCAAGTCCTTCTGCTTGATTGCCTGTAAGGAGCCGTAGATTAGCGTGATCAGACCGACGCCCGATATCAGCCAAAACCATTGCTCCTGCACCGCGAATACGGGCGTTAGCCTGGCGACCAAATATAGCCCGGCCTTCACCATCGTGGCCGAATGCAAATATGCGCTGACGGGGGTCGGCGCCTCCATCGCATCCGGCAGCCAAATGTGGAAAGGAAATTGAGCCGATTTGGTAAAAGCCCCTAGCAGAATAAGCATGAGTGTAGGAACGATTAACGGATCGTCCGCCAGCTGTGCGACCTGAGGTATGATCTCCCTTATGCTGAAGGTTCCCGTCATGACGTACAGCAGAATAATCCCGGCGAGCATCGCCAACCCGCCAAACACCGTAATCAGCATCGATTTCTGCGCGCCGTATTGGGATTTTTGCCGTTGATGCCAGAATGCGATCAGCAAAAACGAAGAAATACTGGTCAATTCCCAAAACCCGTACAACACGATCAAGTTGTCCGAAAGAACAATGCCGAGCATGGCTCCCATGAAAATAAGTAAATACGTATAGAAAGAAACGATCGCTTCCTTGTTTTTATCCAAATAAAAAGTGGAATAAAGGACGACCAAGCTCCCGATCCCGCTGATAAGCAAGGCAAAAATCAGGGATAGTCCGTCAAGATAAACTGTAAAATCAAGACCTATCGAAGGCATCCAAGCTAAGGTCTTCATCACGGACTGGGAGCTTACAAGCGGAAGCTGCATACAGAAATAAACGAAAAGGACGATAGGAATCGGCAAGACGAGCCAACCTGCATGCAGATTCCCGAGTCGTCTGCCGAATAACGGCATGAGTACGGCCCAAGCCAAAGGAATCAGTATAGCACTATGAAGCAATGACAATCGTGTTTCCTCCTTCTATCCGATACATGGACTATTGTTTCCTTTTTTACACCAACAGACTCGCACGCAAACAAAAGGAGCCCGCTTTTGGCAGGCTCCTCCGATTAAAGCATTATTATTTTGTTCTCAATGTTTTCCTTAACAAGGATACTTCTTTCACATTGATTTGTAAAGCTTTTTCGAAAACGAGCTGGTCTGAGTATATTGTTCTCCCCGGCAAGGGAACACTTTTTCTATAAACCCATGAACGTTCTCAATAGGCGCAGTCCCGCCCGACGAATCAAACGGAGGAATCTCCTATGCCTTTGCGGCAAATCATTTACAGTCTGCTCCTCTTCGCATCGCTGCTCTTCGCTGCCTACTGCCTCAACTCTCTCATTGTAGATAATCCCGGAGTTGAACTGCACGATCCTTTACCCTCGGGCTACTCCGCCCAATCCTCGAACCAAGCTAAGGACCCTGCACCCTTTTTGCCTAGAGAGTATATTCGCATTAAAAAATAGGCTCGCGTGTGCGACTCCGATGCCGAGCCCCAACGCAAACCGCAGATGTCAGGCGGTTTTTTGTTGCATATTTCAATGAATGAAATATAATATTATTCATACATTCACAAAAGAGGTGAGGATTATGCCCCGAAAATTCGATACGGACGAAAAATCATTAATTCAGCAAAAGTTGCTCGAAGCTGGCCGTTCGCTCTTTTCCCGATACGGCTTCAAAAAAACGAATGTTGGAGAATTGGCGAAGGCTGCAGGAATTGCCGCAGGCACGTTTTACCTGTTTTACCGTTCCAAAGAGGAGCTGTTCTTCGATCTGATGGAAGAGGAGGAACAGGCTATCCAACAGATCATGCTTCGACAGCTCGAGAGCACTTCGAAGAGCAAGGAAGCTTTTCGTTTGTTTTTTAAGGAGGGGTTTCGGCTCATGACGGAAAATCCGATTCTTCGCGAAGTTCTTCTTCCCGAGCAATTTGAAGCCATTGTTCGCAAACTGCCCTCTGATAAACTAGAACGTAATTACGCAACGGATGTCCGGAAGCTGGAGCCGTTGATCCGACAATGGCAGGCGGAGGGCATTTTGCGCACAGACATGAACCCGGAGCTCATCGTCAGCATGCTGCGTTCTATTATTTTGCTCTCGCTTCACAAGCAAACCATAGGAGATGCGGTCTACGAAGCGACGATGGATGCTCTGATTACTACTGTCGCAGATGGACTTGCCGCTAAGGAAGGAGTGTAACCGCCTATGATCGAGGTTAACGAATTAACGTACGCTTATCCAGCCTCGCCGCAACGCGCGCTGCGCGGCCTCGACTTTCGCATTGGTCGAGGGGAAATATTCGGCTTCCTCGGCCCTTCCGGCGCAGGCAAGAGCACCACTCAGAATGTGCTGATTGGCAAGCTGCGGAAGTATGGCGGCTCCGTGCGTGTATTTGAGAAGGAAATCCGCTCAGCCGGCTCCGATTATTATGAACGAATCGGTGTTGCATTCGAATTTCCCCATTTCTATAGCCGGTTCACCGCATTGGAGAATTTAAACCACTTCGGCTCTCTGTATCAAAACCGGTGCGCCGATCCCATGCAGCTGCTCGAGCAGGTCGGATTACAAGAAGCGGCCCACAAGAAGGTCGAACAATTTTCCAAGGGGATGAAGATGCGGCTGAACTACTGTCGTTCTGTTCTAAACGATCCGGATCTGCTCTTTCTTGACGAACCTACCTCCGGGCTTGATCCGGCTCACGCCGACATGCTGAAGCGCCTCATTCAAGCCCGACAGGCTAAAGGTACAACTATATTGATCACAACGCATAACATGCAGGCAGCCGAGCAATTGTGCGATCGGGTTGCCTTCATCGTAGACGGGGAAATTCGGCTGATAGACACTCCCCGTAATCTGAAGCTTCTTGGCGGAGAAAGAAAGGTAAGAGTTGAGTATGAACAAGGGAATAAGCGATTGACCGAGGATTTTCAGCTAGAAGGCATTGGAGACAACGATAGATTTTCGACATTAATTCGCTCGCATCGTATCGTGACCATGCATACGATGGAGGCGTCTTTGGAGGATGTATTTATGACGGTGACGGGAAAGGCTCTCCAATGAGGGCCTGGAAACTGTTTTTGTTCGACGTACGGTTTCAGTGGAAACAACGCTTTTATCTCGTGTATGTATTCATCTGCTCGGTTTACGTCGGCCTATTGCATATGATACCGGATTCTTATGTTGACACAACCCTGGTCCTGCTCACGTTCTCAGACCCGTCCGCCCTGGGCTTGCTGCTCGCAGGAGGCATCGTGTTGTTAGAACGAGATATGGGCATATGGAGCGGTCTTTTTGCAACACCTATTAAACTAGCAGAGTATTTACTGGCCAAGTGCCTTTCCCTCGGCTTGCTATCGCTGGCGGCGGCATTCGCAATTCACCTTCCGGTCGGCGGGTGGCCGCCAGCTCCGATCTATTTTTGTCTCGGGGTCTTGCTGACTTCGTGTTTTTTTACTCTGATCGGCATTGTCGCATCGCTCCCTAGCCGATCGATTAACGGCTTCCTGATCCGTTCGCAGGCGTACTCGTTGGTTTTCGTCTTTCCCGTTCTGGGCTTTCTTAATGTATTCGATATGCCGTTATACTGGTTATTGCCTACGTACGGCTCCTTGCTGCTGATGTCCGGCTCGCTGCATCCTCTCTCGCATGGAGAAGGGGGATACGCTATCGCCATTCTGATCGTATGGATCGTAATGGCCGGATTTCTTGCGATACGCCTGTTAAGCGCGACGGTACGATATGCAGATGGAGGACGTCGTCATGAACAAATATAGAACACTGCTTCATAGCGATATGAGAAGCTTAACCAGGGACCCGATGCTCTTGCTGATTCTTATCGGCCCCCTGCTGCTCATCCTGATGACCAGGCTGGGATTGCCGTCGTTATCGGAGTGGCTGGCGAACAGAAGCGGCTATGATTTGACGGACCATACGATGTTCATTTCTTTGTTCATGCTGGTTCTGATTCCTCAACTAATCGGCGTCGCGGCAGGTTTGCTAATGCTGGATGAACGGGACGAACACATCGTTGATTATTATGCCGTTTCTCCACTTCGTAAGAGCGGATACCTCGCCTACCGTCTAATCGCACCGGTTTTCGTCGGTGCCGGCATGTCCCTGGCGTTCGTTGTCGTCTCCGGGATTTCCGAGCTAACAGGCAACCGGATGCTTCCCCTCCTCCTGTTCGTAATGGAAGCTCCCCTATTCGCCTTGTTTCTGGTTGCCTTCTCAGCCAACAAGGTCGAAGGGCTGGCGTTGTCCAAGTTGATCACCTTGACTTTGCTCGGACCCGCAGGCGCTTATCTTGTGGCCGAACCATGGCAATGGTTTGCCGGTTTACTCCCGACTTATTGGCCTTCCAAGCTGTTTCTGGAACAAGTATCGGCGGAAACCGACTGGCAACGGCAAGCGATTGTTTTCGGAGCCGGGATCGTCGTTCATTCACTGTTGTTATACGGCTTGTTGAAACGCTTTCTTAACCGTGTCGAATAGGGGGCGGATCCCTTTTTTAGGGATCCGCCCCCTATTCGGCTTTTGGCCGAGAATGCAGAGGAAAAACAGATGCCCGTTTCTTTCACAGGGCGATAAAATCGGACGTATATAGTTTGGAGCATTTCCTATTTCGACGAAAGACTGCTATTTGGAAGGAATTAAAGCGTTCAAACAAGCAAGTATTAACCGCTCATTCTATCTCTGCTGTCATGGTCAAAGTGAATATCAATCATGCCGGAATGAAGGTATACCCGCTAAAATGATGGGTATTCTAAATTTCTTGCAGTATGAAAAGCTAACTTTAATTTTAAAAGTTGCAATGATAGATTATGAGGCAGTCTTAGTTTTCCACATTCGATACAGTCCAACAACTAGAAAGAAAAAAGCAATAACTTCCAGAGTCCTAGGAATGAAATTCAGTAATGTAATCATTTCCCCTATTGTCATTTTCAGCGGTAGTAAAGTTGGGTTTACAAAGTAAGAATCAATGAATCGATTTATTGTAAAAGGTGCAATAACATAATATATTTTTAGGAATATGACAATAAGAAAGAAGTAAAATCCTTCAATGAAGTGATTTTTCTTGCATTGTATAAGACCGAAAATTAATAAAACCAATAAGAAAACCGATACTAAAATTGAAAAGATTCCTAATAAAATCTCCAAATCACCACTCCTTTAATTCACATATTTTCTCTTTACCCTAATGTGCTTATAGTTGTGAGGCTTGCCGAACACCTAATGCAATGACGTCCCGACGGGCTTAGGGGGCTGGATGTGGTCACTCGCTTCTCAGAGTAACCCGGAGCGTCACCTGGAAGCAGCCATTGCATTTAAGGCGTTCTCAAAATAGCTGTATACTTCATCTGCAATTCCCAGAAACTCTTCAACAAGTACATGACTATCCAAGTAACAAGCATACAGATAATCAACTAAAGCGGGGTCAATTTCACAATAGTTTGATATGGCATTCTTCATCTTAATAATGTCATCTTGCCATACACCTGTATCTTCTAAAACCAAAGAGTATAGTGCACGAATTAATCTCTTAGAGTAACCTTTAATATATCTAGTTTTCATTGTGTTATCACTCGCATTAGAAAGCAAACTATGAATACGATCTACTTCCTCCTTGGTCTCTGTATTTAAGTCTAAAATGAACTCTGGAGAAATAATTATCGGTGGTACTTTTTCACCAACGTCATGCCCATATATGCAAACACAAATTATCTTAACCCAAAAACCCCACTCATTTGGTTTACTTAATACATCGTCAATCGAACAAATTATCGTATCAATCTTAGTTACTCAACTTTCGCAGCATGAAATTGGCAAACAAGCCTTGATGTAGCTGGGCAGACTGGCAATCCATTGCTGAAGTTGACGCTGAATCAAAACTGAAAGCCTCTTTCCTGCTTTCGTGGCGATTTCGCTGACAAGATCGAGCAATTGTTGTAAGGCGACTGTCCAATCCAGTGTGCCGACTTCGTCGCATAGCACATAAAACAAACCGCCGAACGTACGTGCATCAGTGCTTTGCCGATGCTGCCAGGCTAGTAGAAGGTAGCGTGAGAAGACAATTGTCGTATGGCTGATCAGCAAATCATAAGAGCGGCCTTGAAACTCCTTTTGCAAACGAAGCAGCGACTTGGTGCATTTGAAGAAAACCTCAATGTCCCAGCGAATGGCGTAAATTCGGATGACGTCCTCTACACAGAGCGTCAAATCGGTCGTCAAAACGGCGAGCCAATCATTTTTCTTCGAGCGGTTGCGAACAAACACCACATGCACCGGCGTACCGCAAGCCAGCTCCGTTCGGATCGAGCGGAGAATACTGCGCTTCTGGCTCGCTACAGGTGCGGCTGCTAAGTAAAGCTCTTTAAGCGACAGCTTCTGGCCTTGCACAAGGAATCGTTTATTGTCGTTCTTGACCATGCCGATCACATCGAGTCCGCGGGAGACGACTTCGCGAATGAGCGGCGCGTGCGTGAACCAACTGTCCATCAAGACATAAGAGGCGGTTGCTCCGGCTGCCAAGGCGCGATCCAGCATGGACGCAACGACTTGAGGAGCCGACAGAAGTGCTTCCTTCCGGCGCTTGTAACCATGTGTTCGTTTGTCGATGGATTCGCTCATGCCGGTGATTGCCGACTTGCTAGAGCTTAGCAGCGCAAAGTCCATGGGTAAGAACGTATGACCATCCGACCACCCCATCGTCAGCATGCGGAAACCTTTGTAATACGCACCCGTGGCATGATCTTTGAACCTGGCGAGCAACTCAACGGCTTTACTGCGATTGCGTTCGAACATCGAATCGTCGACGATGAAGACGACATCCCGATCCGCAGACGTCAGCGCATCCACTTTCTTCACGGTAGCCACGCTAAGCGAAGTCAGAAATCGGCGCCATGCAAAGCCGGCATGATTGAGAAAGCGATAAACCGCATCTTTGCCAGGCATGGAATCGTCCTTGCGGCTCTCAAGCAGGCGAAACCAGTTTTTCTGATGGAACAACAAAACGAAAACAAGTTGGAATAGTCGGGCACAGCTAAAGCCAAAGCGTTTACGAAATCCAGCTTGTTGCAGATGCTGCATGACTTTCAGTTCTTGGAACGCTGGTTTTAGTTCGTTAGGCAGTTGATTCAATTCGGATGGTTGGGCTATCATTAGGGTAGACACCTCTTCGGTTGAAGTGATTGCTCGACACTCTCACTTTAGCAAACGAAGCGGTGTTTTTCTATTTACAAGCCCAATACCTGATCACCTTGAAAGACTACAACGACATGCTCTCAAGATGATTTGTGCTCTGCGAAAGTTGAGTTAGTTACTACTGGATATTCTTCCAAAAGCCTGTCTTTAATATTTGACAATCTTTCGTAATCAATATCTTTGGGATTTGCACATACAATCGTAAAGTCTGCATCTGACTTAAAAGGTTTAGCAGTTCCTTTTGGAATCGAGCCGCACATATAAATGCTATGAATCTTACCTTTAAATTCGGCAAGTATTTTATCGATATACTTATCAACAAAATCCTTATATTCACTTTGTATTACAATTCTATTTATAACTTTTTCTAATATCATATAGACTCCTCCTAGACTAAGAATTTCTTTAAGCCTAACGTCTTTTTTGCGAACTTCGTAAATTCGTCATGACCTAAGTTATTCTCGAAATCATTCAACTATCCTGCCCGTTAGGATTCAATCTCCCCTCCCTCCTCTGTTGATGTCACAAAACGGGAATGGGACAAAGTTCTTGTCAACAAAAACGCTCACCAGGTTATCCGCCTTTAAGGGGAACGGCTAACCTGGTGAGCAGTTGATTTACTATAGGATATAGTCAATGACGACCATCTGATGGCATTCGACAACCGGAACCCGGTAACGAATCGCCCCGCCTTCTTGCGTGAACGGCAGATCCTCCATTGTCGGCGCCAAATATACCCGCTTCACTGGCTCCGGCACTTGCAGGGTAACATCAACGTCATAGATCGGCGTCATATCCTCGATAATCTCCAAATTCCTTCCACGTTTGACTGGACATGCATACAGAAGATGGTTCACATAACGCGATTCATGCGGCTGATGCTGCAATGTGACTGTCCCCTGCGCGGGAAAGCTTGTCTGAAGCGTTCGGCCGGAGCCAAGCAGCAAATCCAGCGCATGCAAAATCGTTTCCTTGATAAACAAGCTGGCATTCTCGCCATAGTCATAAAAGGCGTTCCAGGCGTAATAGATGCCGTTCGCGCTTTGAATCATGCCAGGCCCCGCGTTGTTGCGGCAGTTGGGCGTGTGCGTGTAATAATAAGCGCTTGCGCAGCGGTTGAAATAGGAGTCTTCCCTGAAGCCCAGCTCGACGCCGCCCTCGGCTAGCTCGACCTTCTGCCCCGGCGCATAGAAGACAAACGAGCCTTCCCCCAGGCTGCGTGTCGCAAAATGCGGCCGGAAATAGTCCGGCTGGAACGGATTCGCGCCTAGCCACGTTGCGCCGAGATCGATTGCAAACGCATAGCCCGCTTCGTTCAGCCCCGATTCGCCGGTAGCGAGCACCTTTCCGCCGCTTTTGAAATACGTGTCCAGTTTGGCGGCGAGCTTTGCCGTGATTCTCACCCTATCCGGCAGGACGATGACCTTGTAGGCGGTGAAATCTGAGTCTGTGTCGATGAAATCGTACAGGATGTTCCCCTCCTGCAAAATCCGATAAGCGCCGATATCCGACCGCCCCTTCCGCTCCTCCGCAGGGCTAAGCGACTCAACGGCAAGGATGGCAACATCGGCGACGTTGCGTACATCCGTACACCATGGCTCCTTCGCTTCAACCTCCTGGTAAGCTGCGCCGACCGACCGATAGACGATCGGGTCCATGAGGCCGTCGGGATGTAGATGGTCCCCAACCGAACAACGGGTGCCATGCGCCAGCGAAAGCGCCGCTTCGAAGCGGAGGGCGTTCGGATGCTTATAGTTGCCGAAATCTCCCCAGTTTTTATGGAAACGTCCGGTCATGCCGACGATCTTTTCCTCAATTTGCTGTAAATATCTGGCCGACATCGGAAAAAAATCGTAACCCCAGCCGCCGGAAGGCAGGCATTCCACTTCCAGATGGCTGTTCATCGCGGCCATGTCGCGGCGTCCGAAGCGGATGCCGCTATTATGATACACGGGCATTTCCGGTTTGATTGCCCGAACGCGTTCGTTGATCTGGGCGGTGTAACGGGCGTAAACCTGCTCAGCCATCTCCTCGGCCGCCTGCTTGTCGTACGGATCTTTTCCTTCCGCGAGCAGCGTCGACCGGCAGTAGTGGCAGTAGCATGTTTTAGGATAAACGATGTCGAGGAAAATACCGTCTGCGTCATAACCGGCAGCGACCTCCTCGATATGCTGCGTCATATATTCCAGATATGGCGAATGGAAGCAAAAAACATGCAGTCCCGGCTCGCGAAAACCGGCCTCACAGGTGATCCGGTCGTTCTCGTCGCGGCGAAGCCATTCCGGATGCCGCCTTGCGAGCTGCTCATCCAGTCCGACATTGAGATATACCGGTGTTTTAACGCCGATCTCATGAGCCGCATCAATCATTTCGGCAAGCAAGTCAAACGACAGGCCCGGGTGCTTGGCGAATTTTTGCGTATCGTAATAAGCCCAGCCATGAAAGCATTTGGCGAAAATCGTAATCGAATCGACATTTCCCAGCCGCAGCATATCTTGAAACTGTTTTTTGGAAAACTGCGTGCCGATCTGTACATGTTTATCGTTATGGAAATCAAGATGAATTTGTCTGAATCTCATAGGTAAACTCCCTCCGAACATGCCGCGCGTATTTATTCCTTTACACTTCCGAGCACGATGCCTTTCATGAAATATTTTTGCAGGAACGGATAAACGACCAGGATCGGCAACGCACCCATAAAAATTTGCGCCGCCTTTACCGTTCTGTCCGAAATGTCCCGCAGCGCCTCTGCATTCAAATCGGTCAGCTCTGAGAAATCTTTTTGGATGATGATGGTTTGCAAATAACTTTGCAGCGGATAATGCTCAGGCGAATTCATCAGAATAAGGCCGTCAAACCAGCTATTCCAATGAGTGACCACCGTCAGCAGCAAAATCGTCGCCAGCGACGGCGTCGACAGCGGCAAAATGATTTTGGCCAACGTCCTGAAATACCCTGCCCCGTCGATAAACGCCGCTTCCTCCAGCTCCTTCGGCAGCCCGCGAAAAAAATTGAGCAGCAGGATCACATTAAACACCGGCACAGCGCCTGGCAGAACAAGCGCCCAGATCGAATCCAGCAAACCAACGGACTTAATAACCATGTAATAAGGAATGAGTCCGCCGCTGAACAAAATCGTGATGACGAGAATCCAAACGTAAACTGTTCGCGATTTGAAGGTCGCCGACTCTTTGGACAACGGATAAGCCAGCAAAACGGTCATCAGCATATTGACGATCGTACCGAGAATGACCCGTTTCACGGATACGAGCAAGGAACGGACAAACTCTTGCTTGCCGAGTACATAAGAATAGGACGTCGTAGTGAAGTCTACCGGCCATAACTTGACGATTCCTGCGGACGCCGCATGATTCGCGCTAAACGATACGGCAAGAACATGAACAAGCGGCAGCAAACACAGCACGGCCAGCAGACAGAGAAAGGTGTAATTGAACAGATTGAAGCTGATTCTCCATCCGGTTGCCCGCATGTTCTCTTCTCCTTTCAAAAAATCCGGTAATTGGCAAAGCGATGTGCGAGAAAATAAGCGGAGGAGATCATCACGAACGAAACGAGCGATTTGAACAAGCCGATCGCGGTCGCCGTGCTGTATTGGGCGCTAATCAGCCCCATCCGGTACACATACGTGTCGATAATGTCGCCGCTTTCATACACTTGCGGATTATACAAATTGAATACCTGATCGAAGCCGGCGTTGAGCACGTTGCCCAGGCTAAGCGTCGCCATCAGCACGATGATCGGCCGCATCCCGGGCAGCGTAATATGCCAGGTTTGGCGCAGCCTGCCCGCCCCGTCGACAAGCGCCGCTTCGTAGAGCGACGGGCTGATACTCGTTAGCGCGGCCAAATAAATGATCGTGCTGAAGCCGAACTCCTTCCATTCGTTCGTAACGACAAGCACATAAGGGAACCAGTCGTTGCTGCCGAGAAAATAAATCGGTTTGATGCCAACCGTGCCCAAAATCGTATTCACGATCCCGACAGAGGGCGAAAGCAGGTCGAGCAGTACGCCGCCGAGAATCGTCCAGGACAAAAAATGCGGCAAATAGATCAGCGTCTGCACGCCGCGTTTAATAAATTTGGACGCCACTTCATTAAGCAGAATCGCGATCCCGATCGGCACAACCAGTCCAGAAGCGATTTTCATCATGGCGATGAAGACCGTATTGCGCAGCACCTCGAACGTATCCGGCAAGCTCAGCACATAGCGGAAATTTTTCAGTCCGACCCATTCAGAGCCGAGAAAGCCTTTGGCCGGTATATACTTCTGGAAAGCGATAATAATGCCGAACATCGGTCCGTAATGAAACAAAATAACGAGCAGCAAGCCGGGCAAAATCATCAGATGAAGCGGCCAGTTTGCCAGCTTCTTGCGAAGCCTCCTCCCGTGGAGTGGAGAAGGAGGGAGAGGAAGCACGCCCTCTCCCCCATACCCCGGCCCGCTTACTTGGCCGTTTTGTACCATTCGTTAACGTCCTTAACAACTTCGTCGCCGCCTTGTTTATTCCACTGCTCCACGTAATTGTCAAATTCGTCGATCGACGATTGGCCCAAAATGATTTTGGTCAGCGCCTCGAACTCCAGCTTGTCAAGCACCGGCTTCTTCTCCAGCATCGAAGGCAGCGGCGTCGTAATAAACTCGTTGACGAGGTATAAATTGTTTTTGCGATAGTAGTCAGCCACCGACATCGTACCGCCTTTATTGAACATCAGATTCCATCCCCAGTTGCTGAGATCGCCCGCCTGGAATTTCAGAATGCGATCGTATACGCCCTTATCCTCAGGCGTCAGCTTCGACAGATCCTTCGTGTCCAGCGCTTCAATAATACGTTGGCTCTCGTCGATGTTCTTGTACGATTTGTACGCAGCCATCGCGTTCAGCAGCCAAACCTGGTTGCCGTCCGCCGATGTGTTGTACTGCTGGTAAATGTCGTTCGACGTATTTTCGTAGAACGTTTTCAGCCAAAATTCAAGCAGCTTGAACACCGCTTCCGGATTCTGAACTCCTTTCCTGACTACCCAATAGTTGCTTACGCCTACCCCGACTTGCGATAAAGCCGGCTTGTCGTCCACCGACAAGATCGGAAACGCCTTCCATTCCATCGACGGGTCTTTATCCTTCGCGGCTTGCAGCGGCGACAGACCGGCATACGGCGCGTTATAGAACATGCCGACTTTGCCGTTTGCGATCGTTTCGTACACCTTCGACAAGTTTTTTGCCCCGAACTCGGGATCGATTTGACCCGCTTTAAACATATCCTGAAGCTGCTTAATCGCCTTTTTCATCTCCGGCTGCGTCGTGCTGTACGCTAGATTCCCGTCCGCCCCTTTGACGTAAATTCCCCAATAAGCATGGAAGCTGTTAAAAAAGCCGGGCAGCAGCCCAAAATCTTTATCGACAGCGAGTCCGAACGTATCGTTTTTGTCGTTGCCGTCAGGGTCCTTCGTCGTAAACGCCTCGCTGATCGCGAGCAAATCGGCGAACGTCTTCGGCTCCGGCAAATTGAGCTTTTCCAGCCAGTCGGTGCGGACGAACACCATTTGCGAACGTTCTTTAGCCGCCGCCGTATACGGAATCGCCATCAGCTTGCCGTTAATCGTTGCCGATTTCAGCGCCGCGTCCCCGTCCTCGGTCAGCAGCTTTTTGATGCTGTCGCTGGCATTTTTGTTGTAAACGTCCGTCAAGTCGGCGATCAAGTCAGCTTCGGCAAGCTGCTTGAACTGGGTGGGCGTCACCTGGAAGAAATCCGGAATTTCCCCCGATGCGATCGTCAAATTCATTTTTTGCTCCAATTGGGTCGGATCGACCGCCCAGAGCGTCTTCAGCTTGATGCCGTATTCCTTCTCGTAAGCACGGGTCCAGGCGTTATTTTCGAGTGAATCGCCTTCGGCAAATTTGACGGTCGGCGCTTGCGCCCGTACGGTCGTCAAGGTGATCGGCGGGTCGTATTTGCCGTCCTCCATGCCATTTGCCGTTCCGCTGTCCTGTGGTTTGGCGCTTGCCTCGGCTTTGGCCGACGGTTGCGGCGATTGCTCCTTTCCTCCGCTGCCGCTGCATCCCGAAATAGCGATCGAAATCGCGGACATAAGTGTTACGGTTGTGAGTCCAGCCTTTTTCAATTCATGCATCCCCTTCTGAATGTTGTGAGTGTTGTTCATGTGACCGCAAGCTGCTTCCGAAACCGCTTGCATTTGTAGCGTAACCCGCAGCAGCCGCGGCTGAAAAGCTTCCGTTTCCGCTCACTTATTCCGTTAAATGCTTATATGCCGGATCCTATCCATGATGGAATAAATAATTCGAAATTGCTCATACGGCTTCCAGCATGCCCGACCTCGTCTTCACCGCGGAAAGGTCCCCTTTACAGCGGAACTTCGCTCAGCTCAAGGTCGTCAACCCATGCTGCGCCGTTCGCGGCCTGATCGAGCTTGAAGTAAATCCAGACCGTTTTCGTTTGCGGCAACGCAGTGAATTCAACCTCAACCCTCGTCCAGTCGCCCGTTCGGTCCGCTTCTGTCCACAAATAGGAAGTGCTTCCGCCGCTTGCGTCTACCTGTCTGACGCCAAGCGCCACGGAGCCAGCCGTCGCGCTGTTCTTGACCCACCCCGTCAAGACGTAGCGATGACCCGGCGTTACGGCGATCGCCTTAGGTGCGTCCGTGTTGAGCACATTAAACGTGTTGATGGCGTCGGGAACGAGCTTCGCCGAATATTGTCCCGTGCGCGCGACCGTTTGATCCCACACGGCTGCCCGCATCGCCCAGCCGTCCGGTCTCGCCCAGCCGACCGTCATTTTCTCGAAGCTGCCGTTAAATACGGGATTCGTATCGACGTTCACCTGGAGCGGCAGCGTGGCATAACTGACATTCCCAACCTTTGCTTCGACGGTTACACCAAATGCGTCTTTCGTTACCGAAGCCGGTACGTAGACTGAGCCCTGCACCGTCTTCTTCTCGCGTGCTGCCAGCAAGACGGAATCGTCGAGCGTCACGGTGATTCCGTTCGGCGTCGTACGTGGCAAATCGACCGTTAGCGGATTATTCGTGTCGTTTGTCAGCTCGACAGTGAACGGATACGTTCCGGCCTGGCTGATCTCCATAACACTCGGCGTCAACTGTGCATCAAGAACGGTCAGGACTTCGTGCAATTCCAGATCGTCCACCCACGCCTCGCCGTTCGCGGCCTGGTCGAGCTTGAAGTACACCGCTCCGCGCTTCGTATTCGTCAGAGCCGTGAAGATAACCTCGACCTTCGTCCAATCGCCAGTTTTTGCCGCTTCCGTCCATGTATAGGTTACGGATGCGCCGCCGGCGTCGATTTGGCGAACGCCAAGCGCGACCGAGCCGGCCGTCGCTGCTGTCTTCACCCAGCCCGTCAGCTTATATTTGCTTCCGGCAACAAGCGGGAATTCTTTGCTCGAATCCGTATTCAGCACGTTAAATGCATTGCTTGCATCAGGAATCAGCTTGGCGGATGATTGGCCGCTGTGAGCGGTAGTCTTATCCCATACGCCTTCACGCATGTACCAGCCGTCCTTTCTGGCGCCGCCGGCGGTAACCTTCTCGAAGCCGCCATTGTATACAAGGTTCGTGTCAACCGACAGGGTAAGCGGCAGTACCCCGTAGCTGACGCTGGACACCCTGGTCTCGACAGTTACAGCATAGTCGCCGTGCGCAGCCTCCGCGGGAACCGTGACAGATCCCTGAACCGTCTTCGTCTCATGCCCGGTCAACGTCACCGCTCCGGGGAGATCAACCGTCACGCCATCCGCAACCGTCCGCTCCAGTTCAACCGTAATCGGCTCGCCAGAGCCGTTCGTCAGCTCGACCGAGAACGGGTACGTTCCCGCCTCCGTGACATCCATGCTCCCCGGCGTTAGCTTGGCGGCAAGAAGCGGCGATACCGTAAATACCTGCTCTGCCCTGACTTGAATGTTTGAGCCTTTGTATTCAAATGAGAGCGCAGCTTTTGCCACATAGTCTCCTGTCGGCAGCGTTGCCGGAATAACCGGATTTACGCTGCGGGCAGCGCTTTCTCCGCTCTTGATTTTACCGAGCTGCGCCTCGATCGGCGGAACCCCCATCGCTTCCGGCAGCTCTATGCGCAATTGCGCATTTTGGATCGCTTTGTCGCCGACATTCCGGATCTCTGCGCTCAATCCCAGCTCATCACCCTGTACAAGCGACGATACCGCAGCTTGCAAATCCAGCCGCGCCATCGACTGCAGGATCGGCATCATACTTGCGATCACATCGTCCAACAAGGCGTTCAGCTGATCTCTTTTGCCTTCCAGAACGGTATCGGATTTGCCGCTTATCCATTTTTTCAGCTTGTCGGCGTCGTCCAGCGCTTTCTCCGTCTTGCTCATGACTTTTCCTGCATCAACAGACGCCGCCGTCCATTCCTGCTT
The DNA here is from genome assembly GCF_017671885.1 of Cohnella sp. LGH. Taxonomy (NCBI): domain Bacteria; kingdom Bacillati; phylum Bacillota; class Bacilli; order Caryophanales; family Paenibacillaceae; genus Cohnella; species Cohnella sp. LGH. The sequence continues at coordinate 3,213,465 of NZ_CP072117.1, read as the reverse complement.
CACTTTCAGCAGCTTTTCGCTCAGCTTCTCCGTTTTCTTCTGCCACTGATTGTTTGCAATGAGGCTGGTTGCGCTTTGCAGTTCGCCGATCGCCCGATCGACCTCTACCGTTAAAGGCGTGATTCGGTATACCAGCGTTTGCTCCGGACCTAGGTTGACGCTGAGCTCAGGCTCCCAACTGCTTGACTTCTGCGGCGGGGCGCCGTACAGCAGATCCAACCGACTACCTGCTTGCGCAAGCGGAAGCACGGCTGTCTGCGCTTGCTTGGTCAAGTTGATGGCTATGGCGTATTGCTCCTGCCCTTCGGTATAGATCGCCCATTGGACGTCACTGCCGATATGCTCCGCCGCCTTGTTGCCTCCCGAGACGAGATTTCCCATCAAGGCGATCTCGTCCTTGAAATTCACCAACCCCGGCCACAATGCAGAATCCCGCAGCTTCCAGCCCGGGTCGTTGATTGCATAATAACCGAGACCCTTGCTGCCTGCGAGGAATGCCTGATAAGCCATATTGCGGAGTTGATCGATTGTCGGCAAGTAGTTCCATATGGTTCCGGCAAGTTTGAACGTTTGCAGCACCGTCCAAACCGGTTTCGCGCCGTCCACTTCCGCAACCGCTTTACGCACTCCGTCTCCGACCGCCGAGATCGGCTGGTTGAAGTCCTGGTTATACGGGTAAACGTCCGTAACGAGAACGTCCGTCGCCTGACCCGTAGAACGATAATAATCCGAATCGACCTCGACCATATACGTCGGATGAACGGGATCGATCGAGCGAATCAGCTTGTAGGCATCAAGCAGTTCAGACTGCGGAATGCCGTTTCCGCTCGGTTCGTCCATAATCATATAAGCGAGCACAGCCGGATGATTTTTGAATTTCGTTACCACTTGCTGGGTCAGCTCAAAGTTTTCCTTAACCTTCATATCAAGATAAAGCGGAATGAGCACCTTTAACCCGCTAGCCTGGGCGGTATCGAGCATCGACTGCAAGGATGCCTCGCTTCCGTTATTTGTGCCTTGAATCGTATTGACACCGATCTCCTTCAAGTAGGGATAGTCCTCCGGGTAAGCATGGTAAGCGATAACCGGGAAGAAGGGTTGCCCGTCGATGAGTACCGGACCGTTCTGAGGGAGGGAAGCCGGGCGCTCCCAACGGTATATCGCACTGATCTCCAGCTCAATCCGTTGTCCTTCCTCATCCTTCAACTCAACCTCCAGTTGATAGGACTGCTGAAGCGTCATCCCTGACGTCGGGAAGGCGACGTTCAAAGTTGCTTCGGCCGCAATGCCGTTCTGCTCAAAAATCGTTTGGCCGGAAGCCTGCTCAACAAGCCGAACATCGACCGTTTTACCCGCCATACTGCCGTCTGAAGGTTCAAGCTTGATTAAAGCGCTTCCATTCGTCACATCGGGATAGAAGTAACGCTGAGACGGTTCGACAATAAGCTGAGGCTTGTCTTTTGTCTTGACAGCCGTCATATCGTCGAAGTAAGCGGTTCCCGTTCCGTACAGCCGCAAGTACACATACATGTAGGCCGATTCCGGCGGAGCCTGAATGTTGTATTCCAGCTCATGCCATTGTCCGTCGTTAGCGGTACGCGACGCTTGATAGCTATAACCGGTTACCCAATTCTCCAACGTTTTGTCGATTCCTTTGAAAAATTCAAATTTATAGCCTACATTTCCGCTAACACCAATCGCTTTGAACCAGGTGGTGATGTTGTATGTAGCTCCTTCCTCTACCGGAACAGGAATCGCTACCCACGGATTATTCCCCGTGCTCGTTTGAATGGAGATGCCGTAATTCCCTGTATACGCCGCCTCCGGGACCGCTTTGATTGCGTCCCCCCAGACATTGCCGATGACACCCCACTGCGCGGGAACACCTCCCGTCACCTCCTCGAAGCCGGGATTCGCGACAAGATTGCCGCTCGAAGCCGCCGCCGACCGTGCCTGAAAAACGGCAATCAGTTGAAACGTTAAACAGAAAGATAGCAATAACGATAACCAGGACTTCCTGTGCAAATGCATGTCTTTCATCCTCTCAAGCGTTGTTCGATTATCTCAATCGCAACGGCCGTATGCAAACCGAACGGCGGCACGACGAACGAGATGCGGCCGGAAGACTGGCTGACCGCAAGCTCGGTTCCTTCCGGAATTAACCGGACGCTGCGTGCATCGAGGCGAAGCGAAATTTCCACTTCTCCGACCGGATGCACGTCCTCGATAAACGTCTTCGAGCCTGCCGCCGTTTCTTCGCGTACGTTGATCAGGTGGACGATCACTCGCGATTGACCCGGCTGCCGCATGATGCTCACTTCAACGGATAACGGCGCACGTACGTCGATTCCCGGTTCGGGATTCAATACCCGCAGGCCGTTCAGGTATACGTTGCGCAGCCATGGCGAACCGCTGCTCCAATATCCCGCCTCCAGCGGCAGCGGAATGTACAAGCAGCTTCCTTTGCCGAATGCGTTCACCACAACGGATGGATAAGGCGTTTCGGCTGCCGGATGAGAGTGTTGGTGGTACACATGACGGTGTACCTTCGTCTCGACGGCCGGCTCCATCAGTCCGGCCAGCGTCGTCGCGGTTGTGGGCAATACCTTCAGCGCAGGCAGCACCGGGGTTTTCAGCAGCAGCGGCATAGCCGGAACGTTCCCCGCAAGATCAGCATCAAGCGGATACAGATATGAAACCTCATACAGCCACATGTCAAGGAAATCGGCGCCGAACACCTCGCTCAGTCCAAAGTTGTCGCTGCGCTCTCCGTTTGCTTGATACAGGGAGGTGCGTCCGCTTGCCAGCAGCTTGCCGCCGCCTTGCACATAGACGCGTATGATCGTTTGCAGTTCTTCGCTCACATACGCTTGATCCGGCAAGATTACCATTTCGTATCGGTCGATATTCGCCGCGAGGCCTTCTTCGTCAAGGAAATCAAAGTGGATATGCCCTTCCGACAAGATTCGGTGTACGCCTTGCAGCGTCGCTTCGTCCAGACTGCGCGGCAGCGCCGACGCTTCCAGCATCCGCTTGTTGCCGATGCTGAACAACACGGCGACGTTCGGCTCGCTGACCGCCTCCAGCAGCCACGGCTCCAACGACTGCACCCAGTCATTGGCATGTTTGACCGCTTCCATAACCGGCTGCGGCACGTTGCCCTTCAAAGCACCGGACGGATAGGCGACATGGCCGAAGCTGATCGAACCTCCGTTTGCCACGGCGATTGCGGCTGTCGTGCGCAGCGTTTCCGGCGGCGCGACCGTCCATTCCCCCCAGCTCCCCATCTCGCTTGGCATCATCAGCTCGAACGGCTTGCCGAACGACCGTTTCCAGCGCGCGAGCAAGCTACCGTCCATGTAGTGCGGCGGATGGAACTCCGAGGTGAAATAGTCCGCATACCGGTCCGCTTCCACTTGGCCGAACCGGGGATCGCCGGCATGATTCCAGCCGATCAGGAAATCCGGACGGATCGCCTTCAGCCCGTTCGCCGCATCACGCAGAAACCGGAAGCGAATATCGCGCTGGAACGATTGCCATTGGGCCATTTCTTTTGTGCCTGGAACTGGCGCTGTAGGGGCTTCATAGCCAAAGCGGTTGCGGTACGCCACGCGGCAATATTCGCAGTGGCAGCAGTTGTCCCATACATACGTGATGTCGAAAAAAAATCCGGCCACATCGTAGCTCTCGGCGATCTCGCGCAACTGCCCATACACGTAATCGCGGTAAGGCGAGTTCATGCAGAGCAGATCGTAGAAGCCAAACGCTTCCTTAATCGGCGTCTGATCGGCGGTCCGCTGCCGGTAATCCGGGTTGTCCGTGGCAACATGGCTGTTCAGCCCGACATTATAATAGGCGATGATAGCGATGTTATGCTTGCGGGCCTCGACCACAGCTTCGGCGAGCAGGTCGCCATCCAGCTTCACGTTCTTATGACCAATCTTCGTGTCGAAGTAGCTGTTGCCGAACGCGTCTTTAGTCATGAACGTAATCGTCTGCATGCCGGCCGCGGCTGCGGCCGCAAAATACTCTGCAACGTTCAACCGCACCTCCGGAACAGCTTCCCCCGCGTGGAAGTCAAACAGCCCGCGGCGTATCGTTTGGCGGTACAACTGGTTTTCCATCCGTAATCACTCCGTTATTTCTTGTTGATTTTCGCTTCTTTTCGATCGTAATTCGCGTAAACTCCGCGATCATCTCCTTCCGCAATGTCGTCATTTTTCGGCAAGCCGACCGGTCGCAACCGCTTGCAAGAGTAGCGTAACCGCTGAACCCGCTGCTGAAAAGCTTCCGTTTCCGCCGACTTATTCCGTTTTGCGCCTTTTAACCAGTGCATATCCGAGATTGAATAATTAATTCAAAATTGCAGGTTCCCCGCGTGCGGCAATATCGTCTATTATGAAAGCAGAGAAAATAGGATACAGGGGGTGCCAGTGGTGATCAACAGCCTGCGGGTGAAACGAAATTCGTTATTTGCGAAACTCCTTCTCGGATTTATCGTCATCATTGTCATTTCCTTTATTTTCAATGTGCTGTCCTTCAAATTTTTTACCGTCAGCATTCATGATGAAGTCGTCCTTTACAACAAATCGAATATGAGCAACACCGTGTCTAAGTATGAGGAGCATTTTCAATTAATGGAAGAGGTTGCTACGAACTTCTACAATAACACAAATGTAACCGCTCTCAGCCGAGATAAAACGAACTTCTTCGCGATGAACGACTTGGCCGTCGAATTTACAACGCTGGTCATGAATTATAAAAATCTCGGTTTGGACAACCTGTTTCTGTATAACGGCCGCCATTCGTTTCTTGTTGACAAAAGCGGATTAATGAAAGAAGACGAAATGTTTGCCAAGCAGTACATCAGCGCCAAATACGATACGGCATTCTGGGCAAAGCAGTTCGATGAAGATTTTTATATGCGCATTTATCCTGCGGCGGATTTTACAAGACAAACGTTACACGGCTCAATCGAGCCTGCCGGCAAGCTGTTTCCCGTCATCGTCAAAAGCAAGCTGCAAAAGCACTACTATATCGCCGCCCTGCTCGACGCCGAGGCCCTTTATGAGAAATACCATTTGTCGGTTTCCGATCTTTTCTATATTGCCGACGCCGGCGGGACGTTGTATTACAGCTCGAATGCTCAAGGTCAGACGGTAACTCCGCAGACGCTCGCGGCATCCGGCACCTATTATATGAAGAATGATAACTATTACTTTTACGCGCAGGGCGAGAAAACCGGGTTTACGTACGTCAACGTGGTCCCGAACCAGAACATCGCGGCCAAAAAATCGCGGCTTAGCGCCATTCTCATCCTGCTGCTGGCGGTATCGCTCGCGCTCAGTCTCATTATTTCCGTGCTGCTCAGCATTCGCATCAAAAGCCCGATCCAGAAAATCATAGAGTCGATGTACAAAATGAATCCGAACATTCAGCTAGGCAGCAAAATCAACGAATTTAACGCCATCGTCGACAATATGCGGACGATCATCGCCTCGAACCGCAGCATTCATAAGGATTTGCAAAACAAAAACACACTACTCAAAAAATACGGCTACTGGAACAAAGTCAAAAGCATTCCGATCGGGAGCCGCGACGTGCAAAGCTTGATCGATACGTCCAAGCCTTATTTTTTCGTCATGTTCCATCTTCATTTCACGCGCCGCTTCCATGAGCTGATTACCGAGGAGCAGAAGAAATCCCATATTCTCGAATTTATCCAACTGAATATTCAGCTGGCTTTCCCGCAATCGGAGACAGTACAGTCGGAAAAAGATTTAATCTTCTCGATCGTCTTTGCGGGGGCGGACGCTTCGGGGACCTTGCGCGGCGTGCTCGACAAGATGAAGCGGGTGTTTGACATGGACAGCGAGTATTATTACGTGACGATCGCCTTCAAGCCTGCGCCGTACAGTCCGAGCGGCTTTACAGCCGCTTATGACGAGGGGCGGGAAATGATCCGCCGCCGCCGGCTGAACGGCGAGACGCAAATCGTCTCGAACTTCGCTGGCCCCCATCAGGACTTTAATCTGACGCCGTCTGAGGACAAAGAGTTTACCGCCCGTCTGGCCGCAGCCAACGAAGCGGACATTATGACGATGATCGGCCGGATGATGAACAGGCTCCGCGCGAACGGAACGGCGGAGCAGTACCGGCAGCTTGCAAGAGAGATCGTTTCCAAAACGTTGTTGGCGCTAGTGCTGCAAAATATTAACGCGGGAGCTTTGCAGGAAGAACTGTCGCCCTACGAACAGATTAAGGAATTTGTTTCGGAGGAGCAGTATGACGACTTCTTCAGAAGCTTGATCGGTTACGCGGCAACTCTCATGAACGATAAGAGAATGGAAAAAGACTCGATTATCGATTTCGCGCTGGCTTATATGGAGCAGCATTATGGGGACGACATAGGACCGGACGCCGTTGCGGAGAAGCTGAATCTGTCCTCCGGCTACATGTGCAAATACATCAAAAATAAAACAGGCAAAACGTTCGGTGATTTCCTCGACGATATTCGGATCATGAAGGCGAAGGAAATTTTGGAATCGACCGATTGCAAAATCCATGAGGTTGCTCTTCATGTCGGTTACCAGAACGCTAATTCATTCACGCGGATGTTTCGCAGGCTGACCGGCATCACTCCGGGCGAGTACCGGCGGGAGAAGCGGATCGACGTCGCTTCGAACATACAATAACGGAGCGCGGAATTCATTATGAATTTGTGGGAGATCAGAAAATTGAGATCGCCTCTCTTTCGGCAGGATAAATAAGTTTTACGATAATGCCACTAAATTAACCCATAAAATAAAATAAGCTCTCGTCACATACTGCGTGACAACAGCCTCTTCTCTAATATAATCACACACTGGCTTTTATTAACTCAGCGCGCCAGTGTAAACCGGATGCTTGCCCGGGACATCAGACATGCTGTCGGTATTGAACGATCACGTCAATCTTTCGGAGATCGTTTTACATATTTCTTCAGGGTTCTTAACATCAATGATTAACTTTGATATTTTAAATTTACCAACAAGAAAATTATTCAAGTCAAAATGAAGGGTATCAACCTCATTATTAAAAAAGTAGAGATGATAACCTCCATTGAATCTAAATAATCCATTTCTTGTTCTTCCAAAAGAAAAACCATAAAGTTTGAAAGCATCTGGTATGGGTCTACCTGTTGTTATCCCCCTAATCGAAGAGTATGGAATTTGCAACCCGTTATCTAAATTTAAAAAGGGCGGATTTCCAAGATCGATATTTAAATGGGTTTCCATTAATTGAATTGTTCGTTCCATTCGTTTAGTCCACCATTTCATAACGCTTTAGTACTTATAAAATATACTTTCATATTATACCATATATTATCTTATTTATAGAATTTATTGAGCTAATTTACCCAAGAACTGAAAATGCAAGCGAATATTTCGCCGGTTGTATGATGGAATATTACATTATGAAGTCGTTATGTAATAAAAGAAGCCAGTTAATCCAGGTCGCTGGCTTCTTACCCGATTTCTCATGGGCTTTGCTGGTTTATATCAGAATTATTCGAAAGTATTTTCGATCAATTAATACGGACGAAAGTTATTTCTTTTTTTTCGAGCTTACCTTAAATGCTTAGTCCCCCGTTTCGCCGATTAATTGTAACTCAATTTGTTTCATCTTATAAAAATAGCCGTTTTGCTCCATCAGCTCTGAATACGATCCCGATTCGATCACTCTTCCTTGCTCCACGACTACAATTCTGTCCATTCCTTCCAAGCCATTAAGCCGATGACAGATTAGCAGAAGCGTATCTCCGGAAGCCTGTTCATATAGGTGTGTCAAAACATGTTGCTCTGTCACATAGTCCAGCGAAGACGTCGGCTCATCCAGCAGCCATAGCTTTCCCTTGCGAAGCATGGCCCGCGCCAGGGCTAAGCGCTGTTTTTCGCCATCCGATAAATTTTCTCCCTTTTCGTACACCGGATCCGTTAATGAAGTGGTCGGCAATTGCACTTTAGCGAGGATATCCAACAGGTCGCCGTCAGAATGGTCCTCGCCATCCATGAGCAAGTTATCCCGGATCGTTCCCCGAAAAAAATGGCTTTGCTGCAGCACGACATTAGCCGTTTTCCAAATGCTCGACTCCTCCAGCTCTTCTACCGATATGCCGTCTAGTCGCAAATCCCCGGCCGTCGGCGTACGCAGCTTGAGCAACAACTCAATCAGCGTGGACTTTCCTGAACCGCTAGGTCCGACAATCGCCGTTTTGGAGCCAGGTGGAATTTGCAACGAAAAGTTCTTCAACGCCGGCCTCCACTCCCCTTCATATTGAAAAGAAACGCCGGATAGTTCAATAGAAACGGCATGGTCGGTATTCAACGTACGGCTTGGCTGCACCGGCTGCATGGCAGGAGTTAATACGGCTTCCGTCAGCCGCTTGGCTGCATGTTCGCTATCTTGCTTATATGCGGGCAACGTGGCCATAGCCGCTGCTTCTTCAAATACAGTTAATGAGGCCATGACAAGCATAGCCAGATATACGCCGGCTAGCGTTCCATCCGATATCAGATAAGCACCAAGCGCCAACACCCCCCAGGAAATCAGATAGGTGACAAAGACATGCATCGATTGTCCGCGTAGCAGGTGTCCGGCCGCTCGCTGCTGCTCGGCTGCCAATGCGGCAGAAGCTTGGCGAAGTTGCTGTTCCCGCTGCGCAAGCTGCCCATAAACTTTAAGATCCCGGAAACCATACAACACCTCTGTTAGTTCCGTAGACAGCAGCGCCCGCTGATTGCGAACATCCCCATTAATTTTTCGATATCCTAGCAACACGATTCCCGGCACGACCCATATGGTCCCCAGCATACCGAGTAGCATCAAGCAAGCCATCCAGAAAGAAAAGGAGGCGGTAGCCAGCATTGTCGTCAAGAACACCATGACAACAATGATCGGCGGATACGCGACGCGTAAAAAATAGTGCTGCAAACTCTCTACGTCCCCAACGATTCGAGCAAGCAGATCCCCGCTTCGTTTATGACTTAAAATTCCCGGCGTTAAAGGAATAAGCTTGTCAAAAAAGGAGGTTCGCAATCGGCTAAGCATAGAGAACGTCGCTCTATGCGAATATAAGCGCTCGCCATAACGACTCATCGCTCGAATCAAACCAAGCAGCTTGACCAATGAAGTAAGTACGATTAGCGTATACAGCGGAGGTGCAAACACCGTCTGCGAAATGAGATATCCGCTCGCAGAAAAGAGGACCACACCGGCGATGCCGGCGACAAACCCACCTAAAATAGAAAGAATAATATCTTTGCGCTCCCGAATCATAGCTTGGAACAAAATAGCCAACTCGTTCATCCCGGCACCCCTTTGCGTTGGACATCGACCATCTCCGCATACGCCGGCAGACGTTTCATAAGCTCGTCGTGATGTCCCGAGCCCTTTAGGACGCCATGGTCCATAAACAAAATGTTGTCCGCGTTTCGAATGGTATACAATCGGTGAGCCACCGTGATCATCGTCGCCGATTTTGCCAAGGTTGCAATCGATTGTTGCAGAATGCCCTCGGTGTGAAGATCAAGTCCGACGGTCGGCTCATCGAACAAAATCATGGAGGGGCGTTTCAAAAAAGCCCTCGCTACGGCTAGCCGTTGCTTTTCCCCACCGGATAGTCCTCTACCGCCTTCACCGACAAGGGTATCCAATCCCTGCTCCAGTTGGGATACAACCATCGAAAGACCCGCGTCCGCAGCAGCCGCCTCGATTTCAGCCCTGGAGACTTCCCGCCCGGCACCGATCGCGATATTATCGGCGAAGGTACCTGCAAAAATGTAAGGATGCTGCGTAATGTAGCTAATATGTTCGAACCATATCGTCTCATTCTGTTGAGTAAGCGGGTTTCCATTCACCATAATAGTCCCCGACACCGGTTTTAGTAATCCCGCTATAAGATGGAGCAAGGTCGATTTGCCGGATCCGCTATGACCAACAAGGGCAATATGATCTCCTGGTCCAATTGTGATCGAGCCTGTATTCAGCTCGAATGAGTCAGGTGCATACTGAAACCGGACATTGTCCAGTTCAAGGACGGGCGGCATTGGGAACAGTTTCTTCGGGAATGTCCGGAGCCTTATCGGCTGATCCTGCGGATCGATTCTATCGTTCGTGTCCGCGAGCATGGTTTCAACCTTGCGAATCGCCCCCATACTGGTTCGCCCATTGTGGAAAGCGGTTCCCGAACTCTTTAGCAAGCTGTAAAATTCGGGCACGAGCAACAAAACAAAAAAGGCCGTGTGAAACGACATCGATTTGAAGACAAGCAGTTGAATGGCCAGTTCGAGCGCAACAATCCCGATGCTCAGCATCACAATTGATTCCAGCATGAGGGTATTCGTAAACGCAATCTTCAAAATATCCATTGTGGCATCACGGTATCTTAAGCTGCTGCGTTCGATTTCTTGCTGCTGACGGCGGGCCCGTCCGAATATTTTTAACGTAACGAGCCCTTGAAGGGAATCCAGAAATGTACTGGAAAACTCAGCCAACTGCGCAACCTTTTCTTCTGATTTATTTTTCGTTTTCAACCCTACCAGAATCATAAAAATCGGGATAAACGGAGCCGTAACCAGCATGATGATCCCTGAATTGGCATGTTGGGTAAACGTAACGACCATAATCAGAATGGGGATAATGACCGTTTCCACCATACGCGGCATGTATTGACTGAAATAACTATCCGCCTCATCCACAGCATCCAGCGCCATACTGACCTTCCCCCCCGTTTGCCCTCGAAGAGAGGACGGCATGGAAGCATGCGTAAAATTCTGAAGCACGGCTGCTCGCATATTTTTTTTGGCGGTTGCCGCCATTTGCAAACCAATAGTCCCGTTCCCATATGACAACAGTGCACGTATCGCCATCACGACCAGTAGGATGCCGAGCAGCAGGGCAACCGATGAAAAAGAGGCATTCTCCACAAAGATCCGCTGGACGGCTTCTGCCAGCAATGCAGCCTGACTTACAATAGCGGCGCCTAGTGCGAGCGAGATGAATGTCAGGTAAATGAGACGTTTGCGTTGGGCGGTCATCTGTATAGCGATCAAACTTCTTTTCCCCTTCACCAAACTCAACTCCTTTATCGTATAGCCTGCGAGCAATCAGCCTACTTTTTCCCTTTTACGTAATCTGCATCGAACAGGAACAGCTTGAAAACCAAAATAAGGGAAGGAATCAATAGACACATGCCCCCGATAAATACGACAACCAGCGCGAAGCCCATTGAGGATGAGGTGACGCTGCTCTGAATCGTAATGTAGGGATCAAGAATATAGGGATACTGCCCGATCCCGTAAGCGAAAAAGGCACAGAAAAATTGCAGCATGATGCAAACAAATGCTAACCCGTAGCGGCGGCCGCGGTATAACAGCCACATCGCAATCATGAAAAAGGCAACAGAAAGCGCAAGCAGCCACCATAAATCCATCATATTTTGATAATGTCGCTCATTGTGTTGCCCCAAATAGATAAAGGCCGTCAGGGCGATAATAATCGTCGGTGTGCTCCAGAACAGCGCGTAGGTCCTCATAAGTTTTAGCGCAGCTTGATCCTCTGCCCGTGAAGCGTAAAACGCCAGAAAACAAGCGCTAATAAACAAGACAGACACAATCGCCAATCCAACGATGCTCCACGACAATGGATTGGTAAATAAAGCCCAGTAATCCAGATAAACCGACTGATCCTGTGCCAAGATAAAGCCGCCTTCAGACAGGGCCAGCGCCACGGACAACGAAGCCGGGATCAGCAATCCCGATGCGCCGTACAAAAACAGATAGACGATATTATTTTTGGAACCATAGTTTTCAAACGCATAGAACGAACCGCGAATAGCAAGCAGCACGATTGCAATACTCCCCGGAACAAGCAGCGCCGAACCATAATAATAGGCTGTATCCGGAAAAAATCCGATCATGCCGATGTAGAAAAAGACGAAAAATACATTTGTGATCTCCCATACGGGTGACAAATAACGAGAAATCAGACGATTAATGAGGTGGTCCTGCTTGGTCAGGCGAGCATAAAAGGCAAAGAAACCGGCTCCAAAGTCAATGGAGGCTATAATCAGGTACCCGTACAAAAACAGCCAAAGTACCGAAATCCCAATCAAATCGTAACTCATCAGGTATGCGCTCCCTTCCCCGTCCTCTTGTCGTCCGCATGCTGCGCCCACTTCTCCATCTCAGTTTCCGCCGGATTATTGTTGAATAAGCGCCGAAGAACAAAAACGCTAACCACGCCTAATACGATGTAGAGAAGAAGGAAGAGGAAAAATAGAATTCTCACGCTTGGCGATGTCGTCGCCGCTTCTTCTACACGCAAATATCCTCGTAAAATCCACGGCTGCCGCCCCAACTCGGCATAAAACCAGCCCAGCTCGACTCCCAAAAACGCGAGCGGCGCACCTAAAGCAATCATGCGGAGTATCCATTTGTTGTGCTCATTGCGTTTTTTCCAGAATGTAAATAGGAAATACAAAACGGATATGCCCAACAATGCAAACCCGATGCCAGCCATCAAGTCAAAAAAGTAATGCACAAGGAGCGGAGGTTGTTCGTCCGGAGGAAATTCGTTCAGACCTGTTACTTTCGCGTTGAAGTTTCCAAAAGCCAGGAAGCTGAGAATCTTCGGCAGGTGAAGTGCGCCTATAATTTGATGCTCGGCATTAAGCCATCCTAATAAAATCAAATCCGCACCGCTCTCGGTCTCAAAATGCCATTCCGCAGCAGCCAGCTTTTCCGGTTGATGCTCGGCCAAAAATTTGGCGGACACATCTCCAGCAAAGATGTTTAGTGCGCTGAACAACAGGACAACAGTCATCATAAGCTTCAGTGCTTTTTTGTGATATCCCGTAACGCCCTTTTTAAGCATCGTAAAGGCTGCTATTCCTGCTAGCAGAGCTGCTCCTGTGAGATAGGCCGAGCTTAATACATGGAACACTTTGGAGAAAGTCGCCGTATTCAGCATCGCTTGAACCGGGTTAACGGCTGTAAACTGACCCCCTAGCATGGTAAATCCCCCGGGTTGATTCATAAAACCATTCACAGTCGTGATAAAAACAGCGGACATGCCTGCCCCTGCGACAATGGGGATTGTGAGCAGCCAATGAATATACGGGTTCTTGAACCGATCCCACGTATACAGATAAATGCCAAGAAAGATAGCTTCAAAAAAGAATGCAAACACCTCCATGAATAACGGAAGCGCAATAACGTTACCCGCCAACTTCATAAAATTCGGCCACACCAATGCCAGTTGCAGTGAGATTGCCGTGCCTGTTACGACACCGACTGCTACAGATATAACAAACCCACGTGCCCACCTCTTAGCCATCAGTGTGTAGTGAGAATCTTGCTTGCGGATGCCGATGAGCTCAGCAATCGCGATCATGAGAGGGATACCGACACCAATCGTCGCGAATATCATATGGAACCCTAGTGTCATTCCTGTCACCAGCCTGCTCCATAGTACCGTATCAATTTCCATGTTTTACTGCCTCCCTTCCAAAGCCATTTGTAATTAATGTTGATTTTATCTCTGTCTTTTATTCAGCACAATCGCGGTCACATCTTCTCCCTTAATCGTTCAAGAATGGAACAATTCTTTCTGACAGTTCGATGAAAAATGCAAAAAAAGCTCGATCGAGCTATTGATCGAGCTTACTTATCATGATAGCTTTATCTGTTCCTTTGCTTGCTGACGGATGGATTCGAGGAGGTTTGAGGACAAATACACTGCCGAAACAATATCGACAGCCTGTATGTTTCTATCTATTGGCCAACGAAGAAGGCCATTTCCATGCATACCAGATAATTAGACAAAGAAGAGCGACTTCTACAACAGCGCCAAACACCATGTGCACCCAAGCCTCTCCTGTCAAATTAAACAATGTATAGGGGATATACACCGCCGCAATAATGATATTTGCCCAGCGACTAACTTTTGCCGGCAGGGCAACAGAAAGGAAGATCATAAGAGCTGGAATTGTTACCGAAATCAGTGCTACCAATAGAAAGACATATGAAATGTCAAATATAAATATTTTTCCTTCCAGAATACCTTCTATTTTGTCCGGCATATATAAGGCGAAATAATCAACATAAATATATAGAAACATAAAACTCGCCCACAGCGTAGCAAGCTTCAGTTTCGAACTGACTTTGATGTCTTCCAGTACATTTTGTGCTTTATTTTGTGTATTCATATTAATCTCCCTTCATAAATTAAAAGTTGTAATCCCTATTCCACGCCATTTTACGATAACCATAATAATTCGATATTTTCGCATATCCTAGCAGGTCCATATCTTCATTGACTCTCCTTCCACTGAACATAGATTAAACATAACGAATTGTGTAAGGCCTCACTACCTACTAAAGTATGTTTCTTGAAAAAAATAAGTAAAAATATTACAAAATGAAAAAACCACCTCGCGACTATGTCGGATAATCGAGGCAGCACAGTGTAAGAACTCAAGGCGGAATCGCGCAATGGTGTAACTTCGGTGGATCGGTTCGCAGCACTCGCGTTTCAAGCGCTCGAAGAGGTTATACGCAAGTAGCTTAATGAGAAGATCAATCTCATTGGCTTCAAAATCATACGTGGCAATCTGGTCAATGGAGAAAGGCCAACGCTTAGTATGCGTTTAGTCTAACTCTTATTACGTTACCACCACTCTTCCTACAAATAATTTTATTTACGGGAGACACACCGCTCTAAAAAGCTTATTATTTCTGATGTCTCCAGTCTGCGTAATCCCTAAACCAAAAATCGAGCTCGTGTCCGCATCTGAGCCATTCATTTCCCCAATTGTTTGGACCCCTCCAGCCTTTATGGAAATCCCACAGAGCCCACCAAATTGTTTTTCTTTCCATAACGTTATCATCACAATTCCACTCTGTTCGGATGACCTCAACACCGATGGTGCCGATATGAAGATGACCAGGCGTATCATTATGGCCTGTTTGAAAGTTGCCGTCTCTCCCCGGAACATTCGGTCCATACAAAATCGCTGATTTCCAGAGCATATAATTATTGGATCCGTTTTTAAAATTGTCCCATGTCTTTGAATTATTGTTTGGAACTTCAAACTGGGAAATTGGGTAGTGACGCAAGTAAACAATGATATCATAAAATCCTTTGCCCATTCCTGTATTGTAATCAGTGGCGATGTACGCAGTGCCATGATCAGTTGAATCACACGTGCCAAGATCCCCACAACCGCACCATTTTCGAAATTTCTTTTTGATCTTGTGTGCTGAGCAATGCGTTAAAATGATGGGCATTCTGAGACCCTGCTCAACTATTTGTCAGCAGACTCAATGATATTTCATCATGAGTCAACTCTCGACTCAAATTTAAACAGATGGATTTCTAAAGAATTGAAGAACTTGCCGACTGCGATCTTCCCACGTAATGTTCCACCAGAAAAATTTGAATTGGAGGATACGACCCTTCCTTGCCCATTTGAAAAAGTCGCTTTTGAACCCGATTTTTGGAACCAGTCGGATCATGTAAGGAAAAATAATTGCTATAATTTTGAAACAAATCGAAGAACGGATTCATTTGCACAACCAGGTAGAGCGGCTGGTCAAATGTACAGTGGTATCAGCTGTGATGAAGTGACAAGGGGCGCGATTGCTGACGGAAGTCATAAGTCGGATAGTTGTTTTCAAGAAACGGAGATTCCACGTTTTCTAATGGCATTAGTGGTTGCGCCAGGGCCTGATTTTATTGATTACCATTGGTACAGGCAATGTATCGATGGTAATTGGGAGCACAAACCAGGACAAACACTGGCACGATCAACAGACAACAGTAATCGGGTAATTACAGATCCGAGTATAGCAGACAGAGGACCCTATACTCAGTTCTGTGGGTACATGTTGGCACCGAAGCGTATGAAAATCCAAATTATATAGACACATACAATGTCGGTGTTCATCCAGCTTTTTTGCGCGCCGGAAAAATAGTTGACAGGTCGTAGGTGATGCCATTTTGCGAACTTGGTTTAATAATGTTAACCAACCATTAGGAGCGAGCGGGGCATTACGAACACTGACATCGTAGGTTGCCGTACCTCCATTGCCGTCATTTGCAGTGACCTGAACTTTCGAGCTGCCCGCAATCGAATCGGTTCCAGTGTCAGGTAGCTGCCGGAGACGGATGCGCTATAACAAAAGATGAATCACGCGAGTTCATTAAGGGCTGGGTTTCAGAAACCAATATAGCCAAATTAAGAACAGTCCCCTTCCTTTCTACAACTGGAACATATCGCTTTTACCACCAGCCTCGGGAATATGGAATACCCGGCCGGCTAATCGCAGCGGGCACCTCATTCGACGTCGCTCCGCTCTGAATTAGATAACTGTTCTAGCGAAGCCCTCGGCTTCGCCTCCCCAATCATCTCTAAATTGAAACCGCCAGGCCAGTCAATATGATTGTTTGTATTGCGACGTTGATTATGACAAGGAACAAGGGATGGTCGATAAGAAGTACACTCCCACAGGGACACATAATTTTAGGCAGATCGATCATCTCCTATTGTTGAGGAAAGGATGCCGATTCCAGCCGGTAGTCGAGATTACCCGTTAGTTGAATCAACGGTCTTAGAAAAATTCCACTCCTCGAACTTAGAAAAAATCATAGTATTTCGCAAAGAGCCATCTACATCACACTTTTCATTTCGAAGGGTCGTCCCCTCTAAGCTAATTCCCAATCGTTCAGCAACTCTTGCACTTCGTTCATTACGATCATCGCATCGGATCTCAATTCGATTCGCTTGTAACTCATTTATGGCAAAGCTCGAGATAGCTTCTACTTCTTCAGTAATGTATCCTTGATTAGCATAAGATGTTCGCACCCAATATCCGATTTCAAATTTACGCGCCTGCCAATCTATTCGAAGTAAACCGCTGCTACCAACTAGTTCATCGGTTCCCTTCAAAAAGAGTAATAACCTTAAGTCACTGCGTTCCAAGAATTGTAAACGAGATCGACGGATACTAACTTCCGACTCTTCGACGGTAGGAATGTTTTTTGCCCAGGGCATCCAGGGACGTAATTCCTCTTTACTTTCTTTTACCGCCTCGTTTACCTTTATGCCATCATTCCATATTGGAGCACGTATAAGTAATCTTTTACTTTCGAAGCTCTCCGGTATCGAGTACATTATTGGATCGACTACAGCCAGATTATCACCCCATTATGTAAATATTTCCTAAATGATTATCACTATTTTTCTCTTAATTCAATATAAGATCTAAGTAACCTGCCCGTTAGATTAACAACTGATAATCTTGCGGGAGCGCTTTGACGCGTTTTACTTACATGCGCCATTTGTCGCGATAAAACGGCAACCGTTCAGGAGATCGGCTGCCGTTTTTATTGAGCAACATAGCCCGTTTCGTTCATTGTTCAGATATAACCGGATCGAAATCTGCAACAATCAACATATCCACGTGACGAGCGGTACGGAGCATGTAATGCACGACGGTCTCTTTAAAAAGGGTGTACCAGAGCGGTCTTCGGGATTGGCCGATAATGAGCTGGGTCGCTTGCACCTCGTTTATTCGTTGCAGTAAGGTATCCCGTACCCCTTTGCGGCTAGCAGCCTCGGCCATTTCCATATTACCGCCTAGGCGTTCGCACAATTGCCTCAAAGTATCCAATCGCTTTTGATCCTCATCCGTCATCAATGAGCTGTGGCGAACGTAGAATACATGCCACTCCGCTTTTAGGCGATGCGCGATGCGGAATCCGCGGCGGATCAGCCGCTCCGAACGCGGACAAATGTCGACGCATACGAAAATTACCTCTCGTCTACGCCAAGGCCCGCGCAGCGAGCTGTTGCGGTTCCACGCCTCCAGCCGCTCGTCCACGTCATCCGCGATTTCGCGTAGTGCCAGCTCCCTTAGGGCGATCAGATTTCCGATTTTGAAAAAGGAGCCGAGAGCCTGATCGACCTTCTCCATCGCGTAGATTTTGCCTTCGCGCATTCGCTGCTGCAGCATTTGAGGCGTGACGTCGATCAGTTCGACCTCGTCGGCCATTCTCAGAACGGCGTCCGGTACCGTCTCTCTGACTCGCACTCCCGTGAGCTGCTCCACCGCGTCGTTTAAGCTTTCAAGGTGTTGAACGTTAACGGTGGAGATGACGGAAATCCCGCTTTCTAATAGACGGAGAACGTCGTCGTATCTTTTTTTGTTTCGGCTGCCCGGCACGTTCGTATGAGCGAGCTCGTCAACCAACACGACTTCAGGGTGGCGAGCGATAATGGCTTCCGTATCCATCTCTTCCAGTGTGGTCGACTGGTAGTTGATTTTCGCTCGCGGAATCGTCGTAAGCGTGCCTACTTGTTCCGTCGTCTCCTTCCGCCCATGCGTCTCAAGCAAGCCGATAACCGCATCGATTCCTTTATTCAGAAGCGCATTGCCTTCCTGAAGCATTTTATAAGTTTTACCGACGCCAGGAGCCGCTCCGATATATACCTTGAAGGTGCCGCGACGGATCGTCTCGATCTTTTTTTCGATTTCGAAGGAGCTCAGTCTACGGAACGAATCGTTGTTGCCGGACTCAGGACGCGCCTTGACCGGCAAAATCCGTTCTCCTTCGTGCTCCGCCCGGTCCGCCATAACGAACACGTCGATGTTGCGCGCACGCCTGAGCACCCGGTTGACGATCGAGCCTTGCCAGCGCTCCTGCCATCGATTTTTTTTCGAATGACCCATGACGATTCTGGTAACCTTGTGTTCAATGGCATAGCTCACCAGCATACCGGGTAGCTTGCGCGAATGGGTCAAAGGAAGCTCCTCGAATGCGGCATCGACTTTGTCGACCAGCTTCTTGATCGAGTTTTTGAAGGTTAACTGATTTTGCGTAAGCCGTTGCTTGTTCGGTACAAAGGTCACGACAATTAATTCTCCGTTAAGTCGTTTGGCGATCTGCTGGCCCCGGCGTACGTGAAGCGAACCGTTCCAGTGATATTGCGCCGATACGAGAATTCGCTCCGCCGCGCCAGACGGCCCGACGAGCCCGAGCTCTTCACGGTGCTTTTCCAGCGATTCGTTAACGCCTTCCGCCATCAAGCGAAGCGCAAGCTCGCGCAGAACGCCAAGGTTGCCTCTCCGGGAAATCGCCGGATGCGTCTTATCGCCTAAAATCCCTTCGTCGATCCGCTTCAGCATCGTCTCCGGCGACACGTCGATCAACCTTACCTCGTCCGCCATTTCCAGCGTATTGGAGGGTACCGTCTGCTCCGCGTGAATTCCGGTCATCCGGTAGACAAACTCGTCCGCGCCTTCCAACTCGTAGACGTTGATTGTCGTGATGATGCTAATGCCATGGTCCATGAGAAACCGAATATCCTCTAATCGTGTCTGAAAACGGGCTTCCTTGCGGTTACGGTGAGCAAGCCCGTCCACAAGCAGAACTTCCGGATTCCGGGCTAACAGGGCGTCCAACGGCAAATCCTTCTGTTCCTTGCCGTCCTTCCACCAATGGATGCTCGGCACCCTCTCCAACTGCAGCGTCTGCTGCACCGTTTCAATCCGCTGCATCGTGGACACGGCGCTAATTACGACATCGATGCCCCGTTCTTGTAGCAGATTGCCCTCCTGAAGCATGTGATACGTTTTGCCGGAGCCGCTAACTGAACCGATAATAATTTTTAAACGTCCCCGATGCAGCTTCGAAATCGAATATAAAATTTCCTCCGGCGTTTTGCGCCTATACGTCGACAACGATTCCGAACCTCCCCTCGCCGGCCGGGTTTCCCTCTCTTTCGAGGCTTTCCTGTTGCTCGATTAAGAACTGACGGACAAGCTCGTTAAATACGTCCGGTTGGCACAAATTGCTCGGATCCCAAGCATCCGGAATAATCTCCAGACGGGCTTCAGGCAGCCGCGATACGACTTCCTTCATGCATTCGACTCCATACGGGGCGTAATCACCGACAAGACAAAGCGCGGGCTTCTCAACCGTTTTCAAATGCTCGGAATAATCGGCGTGGCACTCCGCCAGCTTCTGGCGATAAAGCTCGTTCGGCCGTTTGTGAAGCATTCCATGTCTAACTTCGCTGTACGCCTGAGGCCATCTTTGATAGGACAACCGGGTGGCTGGAAGGAACAGTTCGCCTGGCGAGTAATAGATCAGGCAGCTGCAATAGGCCGCGGCCAGCTGCAATTTACCCGTGAACGTCGATGCTTCGATCCGGCAGTAACTGTCCGAAATGACAAGCGCGGATACACGCCTCGGATATTCCTTGGCCAGATGCTGCACGATCAATCCGCCGTAAGATACACCGAGGAAGGCCGCCTCGCGGATCTGAAGCACATTCATTAACCTTATAAGATCGAGGCATTGTATTTCGATCACTTCGCCTGGATTTTGCTTAAGTTTTCCGGATTTCCCGTTTCCCCGCAGGTCGCAGACGACCACCTGATAATATTTTGAAAAATACTTTATTTGCTGCTTGAACATCTTATGCGTAAATCCATGACCGTGAATAAAAAATAAAGGAAGACCGGCGCCGTGTATCTCATAATAGATCTTCGTTCCGCTAAACAGCGCGATTGCCACATACAACACCTCTTCGACAATGGATCAGCCCTATTCGCATTTCTTCTGCGAATAGGGCTTTGTTTCTCTTATTTATTGAGCTGATCTCTCAAAGCAAGGTTGATCTTCAGCACATTGACTCGTTGGTCGCCGAAGATGCCGAGATCCCGGTTATCCGTATATTCGTCGACCAAGTTCTGCAGCTCTTGCTCGGAGATGCCGGTCAGTTTGCTGATTCGCGGAATTTGTACGACAGCCGAATTCGGCGTAATGTGCGGATCGAGCCCGGAACCCGAGTTGGTGATCAGGGCGATTGGCAGTTGTTCAATCGGAACGTCCGGATTGTCTTCCTTCCACTGCTCGATCGAAGCTTTCGTCCGCTCTAGCATGTCGGGATTGGACGGGGCGTAGTTGTTTGAACCGGACGCCTCCGCCTTATAGTCGATGCTGGATACGCGGCCTTGGAAATATTTCTGCTCGGTAAACGCCTGCCCGATCAATTCGGATCCGACGACGTTCCCGTCCTTATCCTTCAGCAAGCTTCCGTTCGCCTGAGCGGGAAACAGCAGCTGCGCAAGCCCCGTGCTGACGAACGGATAAGCGATTCCGCATAGGAGGATGAACAGCACACTGGTTCTCAAGGCGATCCAAAATATCGAGCCTCCGGAAGAGCTTTCCGACTGCCCGTTTTTCGTTATTGTCGACATAGCCGATCCCTTCTTCCCTGTTCTATTCTTTTACTTTTTCCATCATGAACGTCAAATCCACATGTGTACGATCAGATCGATCAATTTGATTCCGATGAACGGCACGACCACTCCACCGAGTCCGTAGACAAGCAAGTTCCGACTTAACAGGCGCGAAGCGTTCATCGGTCGGTAGACCACGCCCCTCATCGCAAGCGGAATGAGCAGCGGGATGATGACTGCGTTGAAAATGAGCGCCGAAAGCACTGCAGACAGCGGGGAACCGAGTCCCATGACGTTTAGCGCCTCCATCTCAGGAATCGCCAGCATGAACATCGCCGGGATGATAGCGAAGTATTTGGCGATGTCGTTGGCGATACTGAACGTGGTCAGCGCGCCGCGGGTCATCAGCAGTTGTTTGCCGATGGCCACCACTTCGATAATTTTCGACGGGTCCGAGTCCAGATCGACCATATTTGCCGCTTCTTTGGCCGCCGTCGTTCCGCTGTTCATCGCGAGCCCGACATCC
The DNA here is from genome assembly GCF_017671885.1 of Cohnella sp. LGH. Lineage (NCBI taxonomy): Bacteria > Bacillati > Bacillota > Bacilli > Caryophanales > Paenibacillaceae > Cohnella > Cohnella sp. LGH. The sequence goes on along the minus strand of NZ_CP072117.1, from coordinate 3,191,649 downwards.
GCTTGCGCCAGCGCCGGAGCGTCGTTCGTACCGTCGCCGGTCATGGCGACGAGTTTGCCATCGGCCTGTTCGCGTCGGATGACCGCGATTTTATCCTCGGGCTTGCTCTCGGCAATAAAGTCGTCGACTCCGGCCTCTTTCGCGATCGTCGCGGCCGTCAACGGATTGTCTCCCGTACACATGACCGTCTTGATTCCCATGGCGCGAAGCTGGTCGAACCGCTCTCGCATGCCGGGCTTTACCGTATCCTTCAAGTAAATCAGTCCAAAGATTTGCTTATCTACAGCTACGGCCAACGGCGTGCCGCCCAGCGAAGCGATGCGATCGGTTTCCTTGCCCAAATTATCGGGGATCGTACCGCCTTGAGCGCTGACCCATTTGCGGATGGAATCGACCGCTCCCTTGCGCACTTGCCGCCCGTCCTTCAAATCGATGCCGCTCATCCGGGTTTCCGCTTTGAACTCGACGAAGATTCCGCCGTCGCCAAGCGCGGCATCGTATGATTTACCGTTTCTTTTCATCCAGTCGAGCACCGAACGCCCTTCCGGCGTCTCGTCGTGCAGCGACGCAATCGCGGCCCAGGCGGCCGTATCGTCGCCGCTTGCTTTGCCAACCGGAACGATCTCGCTGGCCATCCGATTTCCGAAGGTTATCGTTCCTGTTTTATCTAAAATCATCGTGTTAATATCGCCTGCCGCTTCTACCGCTTTTCCCGACATCGCCAGCACATTGAATTGGGTAACCCGGTCCATCCCTGCGATGCCGATTGCCGACAGCAGCCCTCCGATCGTTGTCGGGATGAGGCAGACGAGCAGCGCGATCAGTACCGGAACTTCCAGATCGACGCCTACGAAGGAGGCGATCGGCCCAAGCGTGACGACCACGATAAGAAAGATCAGCGTCAAGCTGATAAGCAGCGTGTTCAGTGCGATTTCGTTCGGCGTCTTTTGCCGTTTCGCGCCTTCGACGAGCGCGATCATCCGATCAATAAACGTTTCTCCGGGATCGCTTGTGATTCTCACCCGGATGCTGTCGCTAACGACGCGAGTGCCGCCGGTGACGGAGTTAAAGTCTCCGCCCGCCTCTTTAATGACCGGCGCGGACTCCCCGGTAATCGCCGATTCGTCGACGGAAGCGAGGCCTTCGATCACCTCGCCGTCCCCTGGAATCATCTCGCCTTGCGAGACGACGACGATATCCCCTTTGCGCAGCTCGGTGGACGGAACCGTCTTGATGCCGTTGCCGACCACTTTGTTGGCGGTAATTTCTTTTTTCGTCTTCTTGAGCGTATCGGCCTGCGCTTTCCCTCTTCCCTCCGCCAGCGCTTCGGCAAAGTTGGCAAAGAGCACCGTGAACAGCAAAATCAGGAACACGGCCAGATTAAAGCCGATTCGGTCCTCCGAATCGAAGTAGCCTGGGAAGATCGTCATCAGCAGCACTATAATCGTGCCGATCTCGACGATGAACATCACCGGATTTTTCATCATGCTGACCGGATTCAGCTTAATGAAGCTCGCTTTGATTGCTTGGGACACCAACGGTCCTGTGAACAAGCTTTTCTTACGATTGTCATTCATTGCGGCTTCTCCCCGTTTCCATTAGCGGATAGTCAAGTACTCGGCGATCGGACCCAGAACGATGACCGGCAAGAAAGTCAGCGCTCCTATCAGAATTACGGTACCGATCAATAAGAAGGTGAACAATGCGTTGTCCGTGCGGAATGTTCCGCTTGTCTCCGGCACCCATTGCTTGCGGGTTAGCGACCCGGCAACCGCAAGCATTGCAATCATTGAGACATATCGGCCGAAGAACATAACCAGACCGGTCGAGATGTTCCAGAATGGAGTATTGTCGGCCAGCCCCTCGAATCCGGAACCGTTGTTAGCCGCGGATGACGTATATTCATACAGCACCTGCGTGATGCCGTGAAATCCGGGATTCGTTATGGCGCCTTTGCCCAGATCGGTGAGGAAAGCGATCGCCGTCGGTGCGAGAATGATGAACGGATGCGCCAAAATGACGATCGCGATCAGCTTCATCTCACGGGGCTCGATCTTCCGACCGAGAAACTCCGGCGTACGCCCGACCATCAAGCCGCAGATGAAGACGGCGAGAATCGCGTACATCAGCATATTGATCAATCCGACACCTTTGCCTCCGAACACGACGTTTAGCATCATTTCGGCAAGGGGCACAAGACCGCCAAGCGGCGTCAGCGTATCGTGCATGTTGTTGACCGTTCCCGTTGTCGCCGCCGTCGTAACGGTTGTGAACAAGGCGGATTGGGCGATGCCGAAGCGTACTTCCTTTCCTTCCATGCTACCCTGCGAAGCGTCGATGCCCAGTGCATTCAGGGCCGGATTGCCGCTTTTCTCGGCCGTATAAGCGATCGTCAGGAATACGAGGAACAAAATCATCATCGCCGAAAAAATAACCCAGCCCTGCTTTTTACTTTTGGCGAATCTGCCGTACATGAATGGAAGACCGGCAGAGAGCGACCACATCGAAATCATTTCGATGACGTTCGTCAACCCGTTCGGATTCTCGAACGGATGCGAGGAGTTCGCTCCGAAAAAACCGCCTCCATTGGTGCCTAAATGTTTGATCGACTCAAGCGAGGCGACCGGACCGATCGCAATTTGCTGAACCGAGCCCTCCAGAGTCGTTAATGACAAGGTCGGGTCCAAGGTTTGCGGCACTTGCAGCGCAACCAATGCCAAAGTAACGATGATCGCTAATGGGAAGAAGATCCGGGTATGGGCTTTGACGAAATCCTCGAAGAAATTACCGAGCGTGTTCCCTTTGCTGGTGATCCCTCTGACGAAAGCGACTGCCACTGACAAACCGGTGGCCGCCGATGTAAACATCATCATCATGATGACCGCCATTTGCGAGAAATAGGTCAAACCGGTTTCGCCGCTGTAGTGCTGAAGATTCGTATTGGTCATAAAGCTGATGATCGTATTTATCACGAGCGTCGGCTCCATATTGCCGATGTCGTTCGGGTTTAACGGCAGTCCGGTCTGCACGCGAAGCATCGCGTAACATAAGGCAACCAAAACCATATTGGTCAAAACGAAGCTGAGCGCATATTTTTTCCAGCTCATTCCGACTCTATTATTTAGCCCAATGATCCTAAAAATCAGTTTTTCAAACGGACCAAACACTTTGTCCGTACGGTTGGATTCGTTCGAGAACACATGGTACATGTAGTTCCCGAGCGGTTTCGCGATCAGCATCAGAATGCCGATCACAACGACAATTTGCAAAATATCCATAGCCGTTCCTCCTTGTGGCTCGATCGACTGCGTGCGAAGTCCCTCTAAAATTTGTCAGGGTGAAGCAGTGCATAAACGAGATAAATGAACAACGCTCCCGTAAAAATCAATACGATTGTCATGAGCTTTCCCCTTCCGTTTCGTCGATCGATCTGTCGCACCAGACGATAAACCCGGCGACTAGGGCGAAGGAAGCGACCAAGGTTAAAATCATCCATAGATCCATCATCTCTACACGTCCTTTACGATTAATCCGTCCAACTTCCGAGCAAAAATCCGACATCGTTGGCTTGCGTATGCACGATATAAGAAGCGCCTAGCTTTCTGTAAATCACTTCGGGATGCGATGCGCCGGTTACGACCGTAATCGCCTTACAAGACCAATTGGCGAGCAGCAGCAAGTACTGACAACTTAGCGGTAAACTTGATTCGAAAATGAATACACGACCGATCGGGAACGAAGGTACAGAATTTTCCTTAATTGAGACGGTGTCTACGCGGAGTATACAGTCTACTCCAAGGCCTCTTAGCTCCCTCTCTTCCCTGCCGTTATTCGTCAGCACCGCTACTGGAATCCGATGAATTCGAAGGAGCTTGATAAATCTTTTACCCGCCTCGTTCGGTGCGGCAATCAGGATATGACGTTGTTCCATAGGTTCGGTTCCTCCTTCCCGGATATCGGAAGAAGGCAACAAAAAAGAAGCTTTGGGCACAGAGGAACCTTTGCCCGCGGCTTCTTCGACCAAAACGCTAGTCTGATGTCGGCTCGCGAAAAGTGTTGCCTCTCCCGATACGCTTACGAGGTTAGCTGCCGGATTCGGGCGTGAGAGTCGCCCTACGCTCGGAACGGTTAAGTGCCGAACGATTCACCCCATGGAGCCGATTTCGGATCCTGTCGGTTCCCCCGATCCTTTTCGTTTAAGGATTCAGCGTCTAAATTTGAAAATACTTTTCATAAAATGGCATAATTAAAACGCAACTGATCGCTCTCTGCGTCGCGACTGGGCTTACAAGCTTCATCATCCTCTCCGAAGAAGCAATTTCTGTGTGGAGCTCCACGCATCATGGCCGTATCGTACTCCTAGCCATAAAACCTGTAAAGCAGCGCACGGTTCAAAATGAATGGATTTCGGTAAAATTCATTGGTTACAACGATTTATATGGAAATAATCTTCGATTATCTCGTGTATTCTCTTTATTGTGCAGTTTTACATCCATTTTTATAGTATTTTTACACCTCTAAACGGTTTATTTTATCCCTTTTTTACAGTAATCTAATAGAGCAGAATACTGGAATATGGACGGGGGGACGGGGGAAGTCGTGCGAATTATTCGAGCTTTATGGAGGTCGTGGTGGTCTTATGCAAGCATCACGCTGCTGATCGCCCTCATGACAGTGGCCTTGCACCCGCTCGTACTTGCGATCGATTTGGTCAATATAGCGCTGATCTATTTATTTCCTGTGCTCGTCAGTGCCGTGTATTGGGGGTTACGTCCGGCAATCTATACGGCAATCGCGGCTGTTCTGGCGCTCGATTTTTTCTTCATTCCGCCAAAGCTGAGCTTCACCGTGGCAGACTTGCGTTATCTCATTTCATTTTGCGTTTTTTTGGCCGTTGCCGCGTTGACCTCCAGTCTTGCGGCAAGGCTGAAGCAGCAGCTGCTTTATTCCAAACAGAAAGAGGCGCACACTGCTTCGCTCTATGCGCTGAGCAAGCAGATGAGCGCCATTACGGACATCCACGCTTTGCTGGATAATGTCTCCCTCCATGTCTCTCAGACCATTGGCACGGAAATTGCGATTTACTTGCCGGATGATCGGAACAATCTGGTGCTGACCCACCGTTCCGATTCTCTTAGCGATTGGGGGCAGAGTAAAGCAGAGCAGGTAATTGCGAAGCTGGCGTTCGATGACGGCGAAGCAGCCGGATACGGGTCCAACACTTTAAGAGATGCTCCAGGCTATTACCTCCCGTTGAGAACCGAAGACCGCGTATATGGCGTTCTGGCGCTTAATATGAGAGATTGGACTAAAGGATTCACGACCGAACAGCAGCAAATGATGGAAGCGATAGGCGGATTGGCGGCCAGCGCCATCGCTCGCGTGAAGTTGGCTGAAGAGGCGAAAATCGCTCATTTGTCGGCTGAATCGGAACGACTTCGTACAGCTATTCTGGATTCCGTTTCTCATGAACTGCGAACCCCGCTAGCAGCCATAATCGGCTCGTCAACCGGTCTGATCGCGGGAGACAACCTTTTTACTTCGGAGGACCGGATGGAACTGCTCATCACCATTCGGGATGGCGCGCTTCGTATGAACCGACTCGTAATCAACCTTCTCAGCATGGTGCAATTGGAAAGCGGTATGTTGCGTCTTAGAAAAAATTGGTGCGACATGGAGGATCTGATCGGCGTTACGCTTGCGCAAGTTAAAGATTTTCAGCAGCATCGGCGGCTGCGGGTACAGCTTCCGCCCAATACCCCTATGGTGTTAGGCGATGAAGTGCTTCTTGAGCAAGTATTGGTCAATATAGTCAGTAATGCGATTAAATATAGTCCGGATTACAGTGATATCGACATAGAGGTATCGTCGGAAAACAATGCCCTTTTGATCTCCATATCCGATCAGGGGATCAGGCTCTCTGATGAGGAATACATGCGGATGTTCGAAAAATTTTATCGCGCCGATGCGACCAAACAAGTGACTGGTACAGGATTGGGATTGGCGATTTGCAAAGGAATCGTTGAGCTCCACAATGGATCGATTACGGGCCGTCGCAATGAACCAACAGGGACCGTAATGACAATTACGCTTCCTTTACTCGACCCAAACGGAATGTATGCAATGCCTGAGGAAACGGAGAGCGAAAAACATGAATGAGAACGGAGCACGTATTTTGATCGTCGATGACGAGCCTCAAATTCGGAAGCTGCTTAAAGTGACCTTACAAGCTCATCAATTTGCGATTCACGAAGCGTCTACCGGAGAAGAAGGCGTGCTACAAGCGTCCTTAATTCATCCGGATTTGATCATCCTCGATCTCGGATTGCCGGATCTCTCCGGCATGGAGGTACTGGAGCGCATTCGGGATTGGTCGAGCGTTCCCGTCATTGTGCTTACAGCTAAGGATAGGGAGGAAGACAAAATCTTTGCGCTGGATAACGGTGCCGACGATTACGTTACAAAACCGTTCAGCATGGGAGAACTGGTCGCCAGAATTCGTGTGGCACTAAGGCATGTCGCCAAATCGACAAATGAGCCCGTCCTCCAGATCGGAGAATTAACCCTCGATCTGTCGCAACGAATCGTGGAATTAAACGGCGAACGCGTAAAGCTTACGCCAACCGAGTACGACCTTCTGAAAATTCTCGCCTCCAATGCCGGGAAGGTCGTTACTCAGCGGCAGCTGCTCCAACAAGTATGGGGCAGCAATCACAGCGAGACCGAAAGCCACTACTTGCGGGTGTACATCGGGCATTTGCGTAAAAAGCTGGAGGAAGACTCGACCCAACCCAAATTTATCCTTACGGAGCCGGGAATCGGTTATCGCTTTCTGTCTCGGGATTAAAGAGTTCAGAACCAGATATGTTCGGGAATCCAGCTTGCCAGACGGATATTTAAACGAAATCAATTGCGTGTTAGTGAAATTTCGTATTCGATTCGTTTCTCCGAAAACCAAATCAAACCCAAACAGGCTGCAGACATATCTGCAGCCTTGGGCTATCGTTTCCGGTTAACGTCACTATGATTTATGAAATAACCTCAATATTCACGTTTTCACCTAAGATCGTGAACTCTATTAAAGGACTATCTAATAGCACATGAAGTTCAAAACCTGTTTCTGTGAGATAAACTTCATCACAAAGCCACACGCTCTCTACACTTAAGCTTGTAGGCTGTAAACTTCTCACTCCCGTAAAGGTTAGCCTGACATCCGTTAAATAATGATAGCCCCCTCTACAGTCCAATGTCATGATGAACGTATCCTTCGAAGGTATCTCAATCGAAATTACTTGAGCATCGTGTAATGTCTTTTCAAACAATTGCATAACACTCTCGGAGAGCGAGCCTTTTATGGAGTTGTAGTAGTTACGGTAGGTAATCTTTTTTGCTTTCGCTCTCTCATCATACTCCAATAACCATTGGTCAGCCATTTTTCTAAGTTCTTCAGAAGGAAATTGTGAATTTAACGTTCCGTCCTGGATATAGGGATGAAAGGCGGCTGGGAGATACTTGAGTAAATGAGCTCTGTTATATTCCAAGTTGTTCTTGCAAATTTCTTTGAAGTTCAAACCTTCAGATTCATACCAAGCAATATCTTCTTCCCAATCCTTCACCGTTTCATGAAAAATTAAAAAACTTCTTATCTGCGCTTCTTCATACCACTCTTTAGTGAAATATTTCATTCGTTCCCCCTAGTAAAGTTCATTTATTAAACATACGGCTTGTATATATGTTTTGTTGCGCTAAACTGCCCGTTAGTTTAATTAATCATAAATAAATGTCTTGTCTAGGTGGATAACCAAACATACATAAGTAGTTGTAAGAGGATTAGGCAAACATTTGACAAGATCGTTATAACGCTCCCTCTTGTATTAGGTGCATAATAAAACCGTAAAAAGCTTTCTGTTACGCGAATACATCGAGTTGAACTTAAAACAATGGAGGATTTTTATGCAAAAAGTAATGAAAAATCGCTGCAAAGATTGCAGTTAGATTACTTGGATTTGTATTTGATTCATCAGCCATATGGAGATGTGCACGGCTCTTGGCGCGCTATGGAGAAACTGTATCGGGAAGGAAAGGTGCGTGCAATCGGGGTTAGTAATTTCCATGAAGACCGCCTGATCGATTTGATTATTCATAATGAAATTGTTCCTGCCGTTAATCAGGTTGAAACGCATCCTTTCAACCAGCAAATCGAAAATGCAAAATTCATGAAAGAAAACGGTGTTCAGATCGAGTCATGGGCTCCTTTTGCTGAAGGAAAAAATAACTTGTTCCAAAATGAAGTATTGGTATCTATAGCTCAAAGGTATAATAAATCTGTCGCTCAAGTGGTTTTACGTTGGCTAACACAAGGAGAAGTTGTAGTAATTCCAAAGTCTGTTCGTAAAGAAAGAATTGTTGAAAACTTCAACATCTTTGACTTTGAATTAAGCCAGCTGGATATGGAGTTGATTGCTGCGTTGGATACGAAAGAGAGCCTGTTCTTCTCCCATCGTGATCCTGCAATGGTGAAATGGATTGGTGAACGTAAACTTGATATTTAATCGGTAGAAATCATAGGGCTGCAGCTACTAACTAGTTGCAGCCTCTTTGGCATTTTTAGCTACCATTTGAAGAGGTTTCGTTAGCGCAACGAAATCACTCACACTCTGTCGCTGTTTTATTGAGCTATCGTTTCCCGTTAGCGTAATCCGTAGTATTTATCCTTCTGTTTGAGCCAATTGAAAATAATGCTTCTAAAGGTGTCTAAAGGCAACTCACAGTACATTCCTTCGTCGGAATACGGATCGATTATCTTCACGGTTGTTTTGCTTAGCTCGATCACATGGTACTTCACATCACCTAAGGTACTGTTGGTTACTTTACCGCTTAGTACATCATCAATGGAATCAATCAACCAAATACCCTTTTCATCTTTATCTTGAAGATTTGTTCCGATAAAGGCTTCTAACGACCCAAAACCTGTCGGCAGCGAAATCACAGGTACTCCATTCATATCAATAAGTTTAAAATTCAAAACTATTCTCCTACTCTCGATTCATGATTTCTTAGGTTTGTGCAGAGGATTTGAGATAAAATGGTACTTCCATTGCTCTCTTTGAACCAATGCAAACCCATTTTTAAAATCATTAACAACAGCATACTGTGGGGTTATTATTATTTCTCCGTTTTTGTTTATAAATCCCCATTTCTCCTTTAATTCAACAGCAGCAAGTCCTTCGCTAAAGTTCTTTATATCATCATATTTAGGTTTAACAATTACGGTTCCACTCCTGTTTGCAAGGCCACATTTTCCAGATTGTTGAATCATGATCAAGCCTCCATCCAAGGGCTTTATTTTTTCATATATGGGCTTCAAGATTACTTTTCCGGTTTTATCAATGAGCCCCCGCTTTAAACCGTTCTGAACAATTGCGATTCCGTCTTGAAAATCAAATACGTTATCGTATTGAGGCTTTACGATTACTTTTCCAGTTTTATCAATAAAACCCCATTTTCTCTCCTTGCTCATTATTGCGGCCATACCTTCATTAAATGATTGAGCGTCAGTAAATTGAGGCTTAATGACTTCTTTTCCTTTTTTATCGATAAATCCAATTTTCGAACCCTTACTAAACAAAGCCAATCCATTACTAAAATCAAACGCATAATCATAACGAGTCTTCAGGACCACCTTACCCGTTTTATCAATAAATAAAGGATTTCGATCTCCTGGATCGTTAGCTACCAGAGCCAATCCTTCTGTGAAATAGTTAACCTCAGGACGACCAACACTACCTACACTATTATATTGAGGTTTTATAATCTCTTTTCCCGTTTGGTCGATAAATCCCCATTTCCCATTTTTATAAACTGCAGCCATTCCGCCAGCAAAAGGTTCAATCGCCCCATATTGTGGGGTTACAATTTCTTTTCCGGTTTTATCAATGAATCCCACTTTGTTATTTTTGTACACCTTTGCTATTCCGTATTTGAAAGAATCAACTCTGTTATATCGAGGTGTTACAATTGCTTTTCCCGTTTTATCAACAAAACCCCACTTATCGTTCTTTTCCACTGCAGCCATACCTTCGCTAAAATCATCTACCCAATCATATTGCGGTTCTACAATCTCTCTGCCGGTTAGGTCTACAAACCCAATTTTCTTCTCTTTTTCGACCCTCCCAAAACCCTCAACGAATGCAGTCGCCCAATCATACTGTGGTTCAACGATAAATTTACCAGACCTATCAATAAAGCCATATTTTGCACCTTGAACATCGTACCAGAGCTTTAGACTCCATTCTCCACCAGTAGCAATCATTGCAACTCCCTCTTCACTAAAGTCACTGGCGTAAGAAAACTCAGGTTCAATAGGATTAGGAATGGTTTCATTAGCTCCTGCAATTGTTATGTTACTAAGCATCATGAAAATACACGTCAAAATGAATAGTCTCTTCTTCAAATGGCTCATCCCTTCAATTCATAGGTTATAGTTATTGGCGTTAAATAATTACAATTATCGCATATTCATGAAAACATGGTCTACTCTAAATCCAAATCCATGAGACCGATGAATTTCCGGATCGGCTGTCGTCTATATAAACGAAGGCATAAATGAACACAAACAAATTTGACGAAGAGGTGTTTTGAAAATGGCATTAACGTCCGCATTCACGAGCTTCAACCTGCCTGTAAAAAACGTAGAACAATCGAAAGCGTTCTTCACCGGGCTCGGATTCGAGCTCAACCCCCAATTCCCCGATAACGAGAATTCGGCAGCCATCGTGATCGGCGACAACCTGCAGGTCATGCTGATCAGTCAAGCCTTCTTTAATACGCTCACGGAGAGGGAATCCGTCGATACGAGCAAGTATGCGCAGATGACGATCGCATTGGCCTTTGAGAGCCGGGAAAAGGTCGATGAAATCGTGAATACCGCGGTCTCCTTAGGCGGAAAATTACACGCTGAACCTGAAAATCATGGGGTCATGTATCATTGGGGCTTCGTGGACTTGGACGGCCATCTGTGGGCCATTAACTGCATGAACGTGGATGCGGTACAAGGTTAAACCTAGCGGTGAGCATGCTCATACTAGGTTCAAAAAGAAAGACGCCGGGCATCTTCCCCGACGTCTTCTTCGCGATGATTAGTTTTGTTCGGTATAGGCTTTGAAATTGTTCATAATCGCTTGCCAGCCTGCTTGCTGGAACTCGACGGGATTGGAGCTTTCCGCGTCGAACGTTTCAATGACCTTCGTCTCGTTCCCTTGATCGACGAAAACAATATCCACTCTTCTTCCGTCTCCCAGGGTGTAGCCGATCGCCTCATGCCGATTCACGACATCGTAGACGCCGCCAAAATCAAAGCCCATGCTGCCATCCTTCGCTTCCATCCGTGTCAGAAACTTGCCGCCGACCCGCAGATCGTTTTCGGCTCTTGGCGCATGCCAGTCCTCAGACGCTTGATTCCACTTCGTGATGTGATCCGGCTCGGTCCAATAGCGCCATACCTTCTCGACAGGGGCTTGAATAACGGCTTGCACGGTTACTTTCGTCGGTTGATTCGTTTCCATTTTAAATAGACACCTCTCTCATGATAATCGTCGTTTGGTTATTCTCAATAATATAGACGTAAGCCAATGACGAAATTCATCGGTCAATTCGTTCAGGCAGCCCAAATCGCGAAAATAATGGCGTATGAATGAAATTTTGAACGTGCAGAATTTGATTTTCTTTGGTTTCGATGACGTGGATGCCCCAGGGTACCAGGCCGGAGCCCTCTTTGTCCGGCATATACTGGGCCAACGCCGGATAACCGCCATTCACCGTAATAGGCACAAGTCGCGAACCTTCGCAATGCCAGCGAGTGAGCGCGAAAAAAGCAGACAAATCTTCCTTGCCGCGGACCCACATCTCGAAGGGCGGCATCGACATGCAGCCTTCCTCGTGGAACAACGCGACAAGCGCAGCAATATCGAATTGCTCGAAGGCCTCCACATACCGGGATAGCAGTTGCTGCTCCGGTTGAACGTCCATGCTGCTAAGCTCATCCGAGCGAAGCTGTGCCCGGTCCATCGTCTCTCGGGCTCTTTGTAAGGCGCTGTTCACCGCTGCCGGCGACATCGCCAACGTTTCCGCGATCTGCTTGGAGGGCCATTCAAATACATCCTTCAAAATGAGTACCGCGCGCTGTCGCGGAGGCAAGTTCTGCAGGAGAGCGATGAAGCACAATTGAAGGGTCTCTCTGCGGACGAGCCGATCCTCCGGATTGCCCCCAAAGTCGGGAGACGGCCAGATCCAGGCAGAATCCGGCAGCGTGTCGCGCGGCTCGACGATGGCGACGGCCGGATCAAACAGATCAACGGGAAGCGCGCGGCGTTTGGATTGTCTCAGCTTGTCCAGGCAGAGGTTGGAGGCAATCCGATAGACCCAAGTTTTGAACGAGGAATCCTGTCTGAACGTGCTCCAGCTCTGCCAGACCCGAATACTCGTCTCCTGAACGGCATCATCCGCATCGTCTATGGAGCCTAGCATTCGGTAACAGAACGAGGTTAACCCCGGCTTCAAGCTTGCAAATAATGGTTCGTCAAATGCGGTCTCGTTCATCGCGGCCTCCCTTAACGATCTCCCCGAAGGGCAGTACCTTCATTATATGCAATGAAGCGAACAGCCTCAATATTTTTACGATGCTTCCTTCAATTCCACCGGCTCCGGAAAGGCGAGCAGCTTGCCCTTCGTCTGCACCACTATCATGCCGCTGTCGCTTAAAGTCGGGCCGAACGCGCGCGCCGGTACGTCCATCCGGAACAACGTTCTGTTCTTGCTCGGGTTCATGACGATTAGCTTCCGGTCGGTTTGGTAAATATAAAGCCCGTTGCCTACAATATCGAACCGGGCGATCGGATTATCGATCGCGTATTCAACTACCGCTGTTTTGTCCACGGTCTTTACCCCGTAGAGCCGATAGCTTCTAGCATTCGTGGATACGAAGAATATCTTGCCGGCTGCTGGTCCGGCGGCATAGTTTACGTTTGAATTGCCCCCATACACCCAGTAGATCTCCTTTTTCGTTGAAGGCGTAGCAGGATCCGCATCGAGCGGAAAGGCAAGAACTTTAATGCCGAAGGAGAGATAGATTTTGCCGTCGCTCACGAATAGGCGTTCGATAATCCGCTCCTTGCCGTTCGGATTGATTTTGGCCGATTCGTATTCCGTCGACTTGAGCACTTTGCCTGTTCGCCAATCGACGGTTTTGACCGCCGAGCCTTCCGGCTTATCCAGTGCGAAGATATAATCCAAGTGCCGTGCCATGAACGTGCCTTTTGCCTCATTAATGTATAAGGGCTCGCCGATGTCCATCAGCTTCCACAGCACCTTGCCTGTCTTCCGGTCAAGCCCGAGCGTCATGTCGTACATATAGGCGCCGGATTCCTCATGCCGCTCCACCAAAACATCACCCATCGCCGTCACGGTCCCGAAAGCCGGAAACTCGTAGTCGTCCTTCCATAGTCTCTTGCCATCGGACAGACGATACGCGTCACATGATCGCTGACCGAGATCAGCTCGTCATTCGTCACCGTAAACTGATGAACGTCCGGCTGCTTAGCCGACGATGCCCAAATCCGTTTGCCCGTCGCCGCGTTCACCGCATAGAGAGTGCCGTCGCCTGAGGCTGCGTATACTTTGCCATCCGCATAGGCGAGCGGCAGCTTCAATCCGCTGCCGTATTTCCAGATCCGCTTGCCGGTTTTGACCGATACGGCGAGCAGCTGTCCTTGGTTCAGATAGAAGACCTTTCCCTCCTCCGCAAGCGCAACCCCATTGTTCAAATCGAAGCCGGGATCGAAACCCGACATATCCACCGTCCAAGTCGGCTCGACGGTCTTCGCATCGTTCAAGTAGTCATAATTATCGCCAATTTAAGACGATTGCCCGTTCACTCCGCCCGCATCGGCAACTTTTACTCCCAAAAACCCCAATACTACCGCAAGCACCGCTATGGCGAATAAGCTTCCATTTTTCAATAGGCACCATCTTCCCATTATTTAACTGTAAATGTAGACGCAGCAGTATCCCGAAAGTTGCTTCTCCGCTTGATTTGCGACGGCTTTATGTTTAATTTCAGTTACCGGCACGTTCTTACATTCGGTCTTTAGACATCTTTATGGCTTAATTGCTTTAATGATAGAGGCTTGTATATAGTCATTAATATTTGCTCCAGGAACCCAGTCCTTAATGAATTCGCGTGATTCATCTTTCGGTTCAACAATGACTTCAACGAATCCGCTTTGACGAAGCATTTCTTTGAGTTCTTTGACGGTTGATGCCCCCGAAATGCAACTCGCTAATGAATCTAGATCACTTTTTATTTCTGCTGGCAACTCTGCTGTTGTTACAATATCGGAAATAGCTAATCGACCGCCCGATTTTAATACCCGGAAAGCTTCATGGAAGACTTGCTGCTTATCCGGCGATAAATTAATCACACAATTCGAAATGATTGCATTGATCGTTTCAGACTGAATTGGCAAGTATTCTATTTCTCCCAACCGAAATTCAACATTCTTATATCCATTTTTAGTAGCATTATTGCGGGCTCGGCTAACCATTTCCGGGGTCGTATCGACACCAATAACTTTCCCCGTATCCCCTACTTGTTTGGCGGCGAGAAAACAATCGAAACCAGCACCGCTCCCCAAATCAAGAATAGTTTCCCCGTCCTTAATCGACGCAATGCCTTGAGGATTTCCGCAACCAAGCCCGAGGTTAGATCCTTCCGGAACGATTGAGAGTTCTTCATCAGAGTACCCTAGCTTGGAGGAGATCTCATTTACTCCATCGCAACAACTTGAAGACGAAGTGCTTGGCGAGCAACAGCTCGCATTCGAAACGTCTTGAATGGCGATCTGCTTGTAACGGTTGCGCACATGCTGTCGAACTTCATCGTTTTGAACTTGATTCATGGAAATCATCCCCTAATTGATAATAAATCAAGATTTTTTGATTAATACTGCAAAAAGAAGACTGTCTCTAATTTCAAGAACAGCAACCGCTTGAATGATCGTCCCTCTTACGAAAAATGCAGCACAGTTCAGGAGAAAGCAATCGATTGACCTCTGCATGATTCAATTCATAGTAACTCCACGTTCCTCTAGTGTCACGCGAGATCAATCCAGCATCAAGTAGGATTTTAAGGTGATAGGACAGCTTGGATTGCGGCATATCCACGATGTTGACGAGATCGCAAACGCAGACGCTTCCCTTCTGGGTCAGTTCGTACATAATTTGCAACCGTTTCTGATCGGCCAACGCTTTGAATTTTGCTTCATATTTGACGAAATCAACGTTTTCATTAGTTACCGTAGCAAGGGGAAGCTCTTTAATCATTTTCACTGCCCTCCATAAGCAATTCAATTGCGAAGTAATTCGTTTACGAATCATTGACTCAAAAACATTTGATAAATGAATGGTAACATGGAAAAAATCGTATTTCAATCATTAAATCAATTTTTCTTGATATTATCATTAAAACATTCTTCCCAAGAGAGGCAATCACAATTCACACTGTTCGCCAAAATGGTCTTCATGCGGGTCATTTGCTGGATTTTGGCTTCGAGTTCATTCTGTTTCCTCATGGCCATGAGCCTCCACCTCTCGGAAGGTGCGACTTGTAAGTCAAAACCATCCAGCAGTTGTTTGATTTCTTGGATTTGAAACCCGGCGCTCTGTGCAAGCTTAATCGTTTCGATCCGCCCCAATACCTCAACGTCATACACCCTCTTACCGTTTTTACGATGCGGTGGCTGTAGCAATCCGATTTGTTCATAATATCGTAAAGCTGATGTCGTAGTGCCGCACTTTTCAGCAACTTCTCCTATGGAAAGCATGAAACTCCCCCCTTGACTTCAAGTTAACTTGAAGTGATATGCTTTTCCTCAGCATACAATATCCATCGGTTTGGGACAACTTAGGGGAGGATTCATGATCATTGCAATAGGAATTTTCATTGTTACTTTGGTTTTTGTAATTTGGCAGCCTCGCGGACTTAATATTGGATGGTCTGCATGCGCTGGCGCTATCCTGGCATTAATCTTTGGGGTTGTGAATTTGAGCGATGTCTGGGATGTGACGCAAATCGTATGGAATGCTACGCTTGCTTTCGTAGCAGTGATTCTGATTTCGTTAATCTTGGATGAAATCGGCTTCTTCGAATGGGCTGCTCTGCATATGGCCCGGTTTGCTAAAGGCGACGGCAACCTGATGTTCATTTACGTCATTTTGCTAGGCGCTGCCGTAGCCGCATTTTTCGCAAATGATGGAGCAGCGTTGATCCTTACGCCGATCGTGTTGGCCATGGTTCGGGCTTTGAAGTTCGATGAACGAATGATTATCCCTTTTATTATGGCAAGCGGGTTTATCTCGGATACAGCCTCCCTTCCACTCGTCGTCAGCAACCTAGTCAATATCGTGTCTTCGGACTTTTTCGGTATTGGATTCGCCGAGTATGCAGGCCGTATGATCGTTCCGACGATCTTCTCGATTGCGGCAAGCTTGCTGGTTCTGTACCTGATGTTTAGGAAGAGCATCCCAAAGCAATATGATCTTACTCAGTTAAAGCAGCCAAAGGAAGCCATTAAGGATATGAGGTTATTCCGGATTTCGTGGATAATTTTGGCCGTTTTATTCATTGCGTATCTGACAAGTGAATTGATGAACGTCCCCGTCTCCATTATCGCTGGCGTTGCCGCTATCATCTTCCTCTTATTAGCTAGACAATGCAAAGGGATTCAAACCTGGAATCTCATAAAGGGTGCTCCCTGGGCGGTTGTTGTCTTCTCGATCGGGATGTACGTCGTGGTGTATGGATTGCGCAATGTTGGACTTACCGACGAGCTAGGCAAACTATACGATTGGTTCGGAGACCAGGGATTATTCGCGGCCACGGTGGGATCCGGATTTATCGCGGCCATCCTTTCCTCAATCATGAATAACATGCCGACTGTTATGATTGACGCGCTTGCTATTCAAGGCGCCGATGCAGTCGGCATTGTTCGTGAAGCCTTCATTTACGCAAATGTCATTGGATCTGATCTAGGGCCCAAAATAACGCCGATAGGTTCCCTGGCTACCTTGTTGTGGCTGCACGTGCTTAATTCTAAGGGCGTTAAAATCGGTTGGGGCTATTACTTCAAGATCGGCATCATTCTGACCGTCCCCGTTCTCTTTATCACGCTGACGAGCCTTTATCTCTGGCTCAAGATTATTAATTAATATCATTAAATACAATACACCTTAAACCTAAAGGAGAATGACACAATGGAAAAACCACTTGTATATTTTCTTTGTACGGGCAACTCTTGCCGAAGCCAAATGGCGGACGGATTCTTAAATACGATTGGTGGTCATCTCTATGAAGTGAAAAGTGCTGGACTTGAAACACATGGAATGAACACGCGTGCAGTTGAAGTCATGGCAGAAGTCGGCGTCGACATCTCTACGAATACCTCCAACGTCATTGATTCGGAGACTTTAAATCGAGCAACCTACGTCATCACACTGTGCGGACATGCCGATGAGCATTGCCCTGTCATCTCCAACCCGAACGTCGTCAAATGGCACTGGGGCTTCGACGATCCCGCTAAAGCGACTGGGACGGAAGAAGAAATAATGGATCAGTTCCGTTCAGTACGCGATGCCATCAAGTCGCGCGTTGAGCAATTCGTTCGTGAGGGTTAAAAGGACGGCAACAAGTACCGGATAGAGGTTCAGAAAACATCTGAATCTCTATCCGGTACTTGTTGAGTATCATTTCAAATTTATCGTTAAACATGAAAGACAGCCTTTGCGATTCAATAACCGTTAGGGAGAACGAATAGCTTCCCTTCACCAGGCGCGAAGGTTGCGGACATTTGCCCCGTCGTATTATTGTAATCGGTAGCGACTTCGTTCCCGTTCACCTTCGATATTTCTTTCACTGTGCTCGGAAGCGGAGAAAACGAGAACGAAACTGTTCTTGAATTGGTGATATCCCGGTTCGTAACCATCACATACTTGCGCCCGCTGTCATCTGTAAAGTATCCGAACACGAGCGGTTCCGCTGTGCCGGTAGGCTGCATGAAAAAGCTTGCGGGGAGCGCAGTTGTGCTGTTCGGCAGCGTTCCTGTGTGATAGACCGCCTGTGAAGTCAACGACATGAGCTTGGGACCGAGTTGCAAGACTTCAGCGTTCAGCGTTTGCGCCCACGTATAGGAAGTATTTTTCGTGCCATCCGGTAAAATGAGCCCGTCATGAAAAGCCTCCGTTCCCCCCGACCACGGCGTCCAATACGTAAAGTATATATATCCCTTTGCTCCGTAAGCGAGGTTAGTGTAGATTTGATACCTCATTTCCGCCTCATTCGGAACCCTTAAATAACCATTAATCCCGATGGACTGAATAAAGGACCAGAAATCGACCCCGCCGGCCAAAGCCTGGCGTCTAATGATCTCCAGATTGCTATAATAATCGCTAGTTATCCCCCCGCCGATACGGAACGGATAATGATCGAACACGAGTACATCCGGCAGCTTGCTGACCCAGCGGTAGACATAGTCTTCATACGTGCCGCCCTGTATATTCTGGTTGATGGTAAACCAAAAATCGGCATTCATGGGCGTACCTGCGACATACGCTGTACCGTCGTTGGTCCAATTGTCGCCGATCAAGGAATGAATCACCCATCCGACCGAATTGTTTCCTCCGCCATTATGGGTAAGCTCGAAATAGTAGGAGGTGTCCGGACTTACGCTGGCGTTTAAGGTGAACGTAACCCAGTTGTTGGATGCGCCATTCAGCGTTTTCTGGGCGATCAAGCTTGTTTTGGAAGGAGAATTCCAAAGCGACAAATTTAATTCTTCATTCGCGGACCACTGGGTGTCGTCTATCCACATCTGGATCGTGGATATCGTCGTTTGATTAGGCTTGGTCTTGAAGGTTTGTCCCAATGGCTGGGCGGAAGTGACATAAGCGCCTGTCTGCTCCGTTAATCCTAGCTGCTCCGGCGCGGCGTAAGTCGGAAACAGATTCACGAAGGTCATATGATTCGGATCGGTTTGCCTCAATCTCATCATAGTGTCTTGAATGCGCGTCATAATCGCGGCGGATGGCTCATCGTAAATATTGTAGCCCTGGAAAGCGGCTTTGGTTGTAAAGTGGTTGGCAACATCGTCGATTTCCGTGTTGGAAGGCTTCCCGCCGTCATTGTAAACCAATTGGGAAAATGAAACTTTGAAATATAGGTCTTGGGCGGTCGCGACTCCGTTCTCGTACATTTGGCCGTCGGCATAAGCGTTGCCGAGTCTTATCGCTACATTATTCGGACTGTTGCTGGTTAACTCCATATAATAGGTGGAATTGGAGTTGATGGTTTTATAAATGCCGAACACCGGGAAATCGGTGCTTCCGCTTCCCGTAATCGAATCGCTTCCAATCAACGTCGTTTTGCTCGGACTGTCGTAAATCGAGAGCGTTAACGTTGTACCGGACGGCCAAAATGTTTTGTCGATGCCGAACTCGACAGTGTTAAGCCCCCAGCCCGTGCCGCTTGGCGTTTTGAACGTTTGCCCGATCGGATTGTTGTTCCGAACAAATACCGTAGACCCTTGGATGGTTTGGGACAGTACGTTCGTTCTCCAAGCCAATCTCAGATCTGAGGCTATCACGACCAAACCATTGTTGGCAGCATGGGTAAGCGCCGTGTCCACCTCATCGAGCGTATCCACGCCATTCGAAGCAAACACGACGTTGGCGTTCATCTCCTTGATTTCCTGATACCGCGCATCTGTCGTATGTTCGGAATCCGGCGACCAATAGACGCCGATTGGAAACGGCGTAATCTCCGGTACATATGCACGCGCCTGCGAAGAAAAAGTAACGAGACATAGCACTGCGACAACAACAGCCATGACACTTTTTCTCATCGTATCGTCTCCTTTATTATTCATCATAGCGATTCCAACAATTGTCCTTCTCCCGGCATTAGATCGAGGCGAATCCACTGTTCCCCGTCCGCATGATGGAGCCGATGCCGGACGCCGCTGCGCCACACGGACAAACTTTGCAATCGGTTCGCTTCTACGTTTAACCGAATGGTCGCGGATTGTTGAAAGCTTTTGTTCACAATCATCCACTTCCGGAACCCCAAATTATCTTCCAAGCATCCGATGACTATGGGATCGCCTTCAATTTCCGAGATCGGGTATAGAGCGGTGCGACTATCCTTGGAAAGAAGCCCGTCATTGTGAATAACGTCCACTGACTTGCAATTTAACAGAATGGCTCCGATATCCTTTATTTGCCGATTGATCCGACGAACTTCCTCGTAGCGTTCTGTCCGGTTTCCCTGCCGATCGATCATGGCTTCTCCGAAAACTTCTCCATTTGCATCGCTTGGCGTCCAATAGGTAAAGTACTGTATGCCTTTCGCTCCGTAGGCCAAGCTCATATTCACCTGCCACAGCAGTTCCTCGGCGGTGGGGTCCCGCAAAAAATTATCAATCGCTATCGTTTGAATAAACACCCAAAATGGAATTCCGAATTCCAGCGATTTATTCCTGATTTGCTGCAAATTATCGAAATAATCCGCGCTAATGCCGGGCGCCTGTTCCGATTGCGCAACCCATAAAGGGTAATGGTCATAAGACAATAAAGTCTGCTTTACTTTGCGGCAGTAATTGTCCAAGTATTTCGGGTAGGTGTCGCCTAACTGCGTCGACGGCGAAGCATAAGTCGGATACAGGTTGATATAGGCCAAGCCTGAAGGGACAATCTTGTAATACCTCTCGGCAATGCTGCCGAGACGATCGAACATGGCCACTCCCGGTTCATCGTACAAGTAGTGGCCCAGATAAGCCGGATGATCGCTAAACTCCTGAACAAACTGGGCAAGTTGCTCCTCGTCTTCGAGCTTCGTCACGCGAGCATCGTTTACGATGTATTTCAAGCCGCACTGCCAGGCATAGTCCATGGATATTCGAATGCCATCCGGTTCTCCTTCCCAGTTATTAAAATCGTTAATATGCGTAAATCCGGCATCGCGGATTTCCTGGAATCTAGCTAGCGATAATTCGTGTTTCGGCGGCGAAACCCAAAAGCCAATCGGCAGTGTCATTTGACGCTTCCTCTCCTTAGTCGTGTAATGAATCAGAAATGCAATTCGAGCTTGACACTGCCGTCGAACGAATCGATTGTTACCGTCTCCTGTTCGCATATACGGACCCCCGTACCGGTTACGCTTTGCGGTCTTCTCCCTTCCGGATGGGGAAGGCGCAGGCGCACTGTCTGCGGTTTGCGATTCGTCGCACATTCGATCGTGGCGAATATCACCCCTTTCTCGAGCTGCGATTCCACATGCAGGTTGACAGGTCCGAAGTAAGTGGCGACCCCGTTCAGCTCGATTTCCTTGCCGTGCTCAAGCCATCTTCTCGGAACGCCGGGCAACAGGTTCAGTGTCTGCCCATCTTCTTTATAGAGCATCCAGCGGGTTTGCATCAGGAACCAGCCTTCTTCGTGCGTCTTATGCGGGCTCGCGTGAAAATAATGCTCCCAGAAAGTGTACGTTTCCCGGTCGGCCAATCCGGCGAAGCCGTTGTAATACGCCTTCAGGAACGGCTTCACTTCGCCGCGCAGAAGATGCACAAACGGATGAATGCTGTAATAGGGCTGGCTGAGCGCTACATTTCGGATGCACATCAGCTCGTTATGGAACTGGAGCAGGAACTCAGCGGCCGGCTCGTCGGCTCCGAGTACTTCCTGGAAGACGAGATATAGCGGGCCGAGCAGCGAATCGCGGGCAACGATCGAGCCGTGCGTCAGCCACTTGGCACTTTCGGCGTACAGAGACAGCGGCCCTCGATGTTCGACCCAAGGCGGCGCGGTAGGCACCCAGCTGCCGTCGGCCAACGGAACGACCGGCGACAACGCCATCGCCCGGAAGAAGGCGATGCGAATATCCGCCTTAAGCTCCGCCGCCTCTGCGGCAATGCGTTTGGCTGTGGCCGGATCGGTAGCCTCCAGCATCTCTGCCAATCGACTCATCCCAAGATAGGCGTATCCATTCAGCATGAAAGAGTGAAATGGGTCTTCGGGATCGGCCGTTTTCCCTTCCAGCATGCCGTATCCCCGGCCACGGAGCTCCTCGGTCTTGTTGCGATTGCGCCAGGCGACCAGATAATCAAACGCCTTCAGCAGCTTCTCCTTGATCGAGGCCAGCCAGGCTTCGTCCCGCGTATAGCGGTAATGCTCCCCGAAGCTCCAAAGCGCGGCCCCCGTCTCCAACATGTATCCGCCGAAATTTTGAATGAACCCGTCGTCATGCTGCTTGTCGAGGAAAAATTGCAGAGAACGCGCCGCCACTTCGCTCCATCCCATAGACTCAAAAAACTGCACGATCGGCGAGCTCTCCGAGCCGATCGCCGTATAGACGCCGATCATCGGAGCGATCGTTCCGTTCGGTTCCGATCCGTAGGAGACAAGATCGAGATGCAGCAAGCCGGCGCGGATCATCTCGTCCAGCCGCTGTTCCGGCACCTTAATGCGGGCGGCGCCGGCGAGCTTGCCGTTCCAGAAAGCGCGGCATTCCTCTAGCCGCGAATCGAAGCTTTGTCTGATCAGCTGCTCGGCGCGAGCTTGCGTAATCGGTCGATGCGGCAAATAAAATTCATAAACGGCGGTCTCCCCCGGCAGGATCAATACCGCCGTCTCCTCTTGCGTCAGCGGCTGACCGTTCAGCTTGGATACGCAGCAGACGCGGTCGTCCGAAAACTTCACGAACCCGTTACGGCCGTCGAACGTGTAATGTTTGTCGTTATTCAACACAAAAGCGTTGGGGATCGGATTTTTGAACCAGGCGTATCGCGGAACCTTGGCCGTATTCGACGCCACCGCGCGGAAATACAGCACGGTCTCCTCTTCCCGGTTCATCTCCCGTTCCATCCGTTCGTTCCGGAGTTCCGTCTGAGCTTCTGTCAGCATATGGCCGTGGCCGAAGCCGTCCGCCACCAGGTAATCCGTCCCTGTAAGCGTTTGCTCGTTTAATGGACTCGATTCGTAGGAAGCAAACGATACGGTGCTGTACGTAATGTCTTCGTCGACAATCGCCGCGTGCAGAATCGGCAGCACACCGTTCTCCAGCCGTCGCGATACGCTCGCCACACAGCCGATGCCGCGCCCCAGCAAATACCGATAGCGGACCGGCTTATCCTCCGTCTCCGGCAGCGTCGTCTCGAAGCCGTGAAACCGCGGCTGGACCCAGTCCCACAACCGTTCCGGTTCCTCTCCGCCGACGCCGCGGAAGCCAATTCCGAAAATCCGCATGTCCCGCGATAAGCCGAGCCACGTCTCACACGGCAGCTCGCGCGTATGGGCGGCAGCCTGCTCGTAGCTCTCCTCCGGCTCGGCGTCGATTTGCTGCAGGTTGCTAAGCTGCCCTCTCGACCGGATGTTCTCTTCGATCTGCCCGTAAGTGCGTCCGTCCTCCGCTTCGCTAACGGCAACCCCGTATGCCGGAATATAGATCGGATATTGCTTGTGAACATCGCGCAAGAAGAAGCTGAACGGATTCTCCTCCGTATCGATCGTAACGATAGCCGGATTCGTTCTCTCCTCCCCGGATGTTGTCTCGACAACAAATTCGAGCCGGATCGCCTCGCCGTCCGCCGAGAAGCTGCCTTGCGACACGGCGCCGCTCCCCTTGACAATCTTCTCTTCGACGATCGTTCCTCCGGTCACGGCTATGCCGCCTTTCACCGGTCCATTGCTCCATTCCACTGCCACTCGATTTCTTACCACTTGCATTCCCTCCTATTTTTTTCGCCGACCTGACTGCGTTGCTCGGCCAACATCGTTTGCTTCGATTGCATCACCCTTTAATGGCGCCAATCATGATTCCTTTTACGAAATATCTTTGCAGAAACGGATACAGAAACATAATGGGCAAAGTCGTCACGATCATGGTCGCCACCCGTATGGTGAACGGAGAGACGGCGGCTTGAAAACTGGAGGTCACTCCGTGTTTGGACATCTCCTCC
This sequence comes from Cohnella sp. LGH, assembly GCF_017671885.1. NCBI lineage: Bacteria > Bacillati > Bacillota > Bacilli > Caryophanales > Paenibacillaceae > Cohnella > Cohnella sp. LGH. The sequence continues at coordinate 3,167,593 of NZ_CP072117.1, read as the reverse complement.
TGCATTTTATTGTAAATGTCCGCCTCGTTAATCAGCTTTCTCATGATGCTCTGCAGCGTTTCCAGGCTGGACGACTTGGTATAGATCATCGTGTCCAGATAATTGTTCCATTGTTCCACCCCCGCGAAGAGGGCGACTGTCGCAATAACCGGAAGCGAAAGCGGCAATATGATTTTATAGAAAATATAGTAGTTGCCCGCCCCGTCCATCTCCGCCGATTCGACAAGCGAATCCGGAATCGCCTGATAGTAAGCCATCAGAAGCAGGGTATAGAAGAAGTTGAAGGCGCCAGGCAAAATATAGATCAGAAAACTGTCGATAAGCCCCAACTTGCCCATGACGATATAGGAGGGGATTAATCCGCCGCTAATATACATCGTAATGGCGAACAATAGGAGGTAAAACTTTCTCCCCGCCAGGAATTGCTTACTAAGCCCATAGGCGACGAGGGCATTTAAAGCGACGCTCAGCGAAGTGCCAAACAATGTCCTAAGCAGCGAATTCTTGGCAGCTGTCAGCAGCAGATCGTTCCCCAAAATAAAGCTGAAATTGTCCAGCACGAATTTCCTTGGCCATAAGTAGATTCCGCCTCTTAAGGCGTCCGTCCCTTCATTGAACGCCAAAACGAGGCAGTAGTAGAACGGGTACACGGTAAAAAGCAAGATAATAAGCATGTAAAAATAGTTAAGGAGATCGAAAACGCTTTTTTTATTCTCTCTCCTGTTATTTGCCGCCAAGCCTACATCACTCCTACATCTTTCGTTTTTTTGCTGACGAAATTGGCGAAGAGCATTAGCCCCAAGGAAATTACCGATACCACAAGCCCCATCGCAGTGGCATAAGAAAAATCACCCGTAATGAGACCTTTCTGGTAAATGTAATATTGAAGAACGTTGGACTTGGGTTCGTTAATCGTGTTCCCCAGCAGAAGAGCCTGATCGAAGCCTACGCCCAGTAGGCCGCCGATAGTCAAAACAAGCATAATCCCTATGGTCGGCATGATGGACGGTACCGTAATGTACCATGCTTTCTGGAATCGATTGGCGCCGTCAAGCTCGGACGCTTCATAGATGCTTCTATCGATGCCGGTTATGGCTGCCAAATAAATAATCGCCGTCCAGCCGGTCCCCTTCCACGCGTTGGAAAGAATGGCGATCCACCAGTAATACTCCGGCCATCCCAAAAACAGGATCGGTTTATCGACCAAACCGAAATTGACCAAAAGTCGATTCACGATGCCGCTGTCCGGTGAAAGCAAAGTGATGAGCAGTACGGATACGATGACCCATGATATAAAATTGGGAAATGAGCTGGCGGTTTGGACGATTCTCTTGAAAGGGCCATTTCTGATTTCGTTCAACAGAATGGCGAACAGGATCGGCAGCGGAAAGCAAATCAGAAGATTTAGCAGCCCCATGCTTATCGTGTTTCCGATAATTCTTGCAAGATCCGGATCATGAAAAAAACGTGCAAAATTATCCAATCCTACCCATTCGCTTCCGAAAAAACCTTTGCGAAACGTGTATTTCTCGAAAGCGGCAACGATCCCGAACATGGGGAGATACGCAAAAACCAACGTGAATCCTAGACCGATCCACACCATACTTTGATACGTCATCTGCTTCTTCAATCGCACGAACTCACTCTGAGTCTTATTTTTTGCATTCATCATAATTAGCTCCAAATCTTGAGGAAATAAAGGCTTTCCGCATGGGTGATCCGGACGGAAAGCCTCTATGACCTCTTAATCTAAACGGGTTGAACGAGTTGAAGTTATTCCAGGACTACGCCGTTTGCCGCCAGTCTCTCCGCATACTTGCCGGCCTCTGTCGCATAATAGGCTTTTAATTTGTCGATGCCGACTTCCTGCGTTTTGCCCATGAACTCGGCGTACAGACTCTCGAATTGTTCATCCGATTTGGCCGTTATCGTCTGGAAAATGTACTTCTTGACGACATCGCTCAGCTTGATTTCGATATTGGCTTCGTCCGAACCGGGCTTGATAAAGATGGCATTCGTTAGGTATTCGGATTTTAGGCCGACTTTGTACTTTTGGTAGAAGTTCCTGGTTTTTTGGGCAAGCGGATCTTTCTTGGTATTGGCATACACGACCGCATTGTCATACTTGTTTTTAATGATCCATGCGTAATTGAAGTAGTTGTACACGCCATACGTATTCACCATCTTGGTGAAATCCGTGCTGAACAATTTTCCAACCTCGTCTGCAAATACCGGATACTCGCCGCTTTCGTCCTTTTCCATGTTGTAGGTGACGCCTTCCAAGCCATAGAGAGCCAGCTTCTGGCCTTCATCGCTGATCATGAATTTAAGGTATTCCAGAGCTTTGGCCGGATCTTTGGCGTCTTTGGTGATCATCGCGGTTCTTCCGCTCTTGGTGGAGTACCAGATCGGCACTTCATAATTGTCGACGCCATTCGCGATGACAGGTTCGACCGGCGTATAAGACATCTCCGGGTCGATCTTCTGCAGGCTGCCGTTCGCCCCCGAGATGGCGAAGTAATTCCAGATTCCCAGAAGGAATACGTCTCCTGTATTAAGCGGAAGCGACCAATCCTTAAGCGTGAAGGCCTCGGGGTTGATCAAGCCTTTGGCATACAACTGATTCAAATATTTGAGCGACTTTTTACCGATTTCATCCTCATACCAGTAGCCTACCGTTTTGTTTTTCTCGTCGTAATATTTGCCATCGATGGTACTGTGTCCGCCAAAGCTTTGATAGATCGGCCAAGGATTACTGTATAGGAAAAGCTCGGGCAGGAAGAGCGGATACTTCATGTCCGGAAACTTGGCTTTTGCCTGTTCGAGCACCTGCATCAATTCCTCCGGGGTTTTCATGGAAGGGCTTCCAAGACTTTTGTGCAAATCTTCCCGGATGGCCCACTGCCCCGTGGCCGACAATCTTGGGTCTTTAAGCTCGTCGTAGCCAAAAATATTGGATACCAGGTAATATAACTTGCCGTCGTCCTCCTGATTGAATTCCAGTTCGCCTTTCATCAGCATGTCTTTCATCCCCGGGTCGTACTTTTCGATCAAGTCGCTGAGGGCATACACATAATCGCCATCGACCAGGTCTTTATACAGTTGAGTCGTCGGATTCACGTACACCAGAATATCCGGCAGCTTCTCGCCAGAGGCCAGCATAAGCTTCAGCTTCTGGCTGTCGTTGTCTCCGAATACCGGCTCGATCGTCACGCCGGTTCTTTTGGTAATCTCCTTTGACACGGGGTCCTTCCCCCAATTCCAAGGGATCGAACTATTTTCCGCGACATTAAAAAACGTGGTCAAGGTGACCGGCGATTTGGCGGAACCTTCTTGCTGCGTTTGGGTTGCGGCGGGATCGGCGCTCGCCTCGCTTGGGGATTCGCCGCTTTGCCGGCTGCCGCCCGTCTGACAGCCGGTCGCGCTGCCGAGCAGCAGTAAAACGGCAGCACTCAGGATCAAGCAGGATTTGGATGTAGGCCTTAGCTTCATGAAAGTACCTCCTGTTATCGTAATAGCTTGACTATAAATGACCGGCTTCTGCTCTTCAATTTAACTTTTCCCCGAATTGTTTCACATTTCTTAAAGGTTTCGAAATCCGATTGTCCGGTCGTATACGCTCTTATATAATCAAACCAGGGTGATACAATGATCAAACTACTAATGGCGGAAGACGAAAAGCTGGACCGGGAAATGCTTAGATCAGGCATCCATTGGAACCAGCTCGGCATTGAACTCGTCGGCGTGGCGGATAACGGCAACACTGCATGGGAAATTTTCCGCGACCAACAACCCGACATTGTTCTGACGGATATCAAAATGCCCATTATGGACGGAATCGCACTTTCCAATGAAATTAAAAAAACGTATCCGGAAACCAAATTGATCTTTATGTCGGGCTATCAAGACTTTGAATATGCCAAGGCCGGCATCGATTTCCGAATCGTGGAATATCTCACAAAGCCGATCAACCTGGAGGAGCTGTCGCATTTGCTTGCGAGAACCGTAGAGGGTTGCGTGGCGGAGAAATCGCAAAAGTATGAGAAGGAAAGATTTCGGCATCAATTGGCGGAAAGTCTGCCTTTACTGAAGGAAAGGTTTTACAAGGACTGGGTTCATGGCGTTTATCCGGATGAAGAAATCATACGAGAAAAGGCGCTTTTCCTGGGGATACAGTTATACCTCTATACGTATATCATCGTTGCTGACATGGATAACTATGCGGACGGGACAAGCTCCTTTAATGAATACAGCAAGCAATTGCTCGATTCCAGCATACTGAATTGCATCTCCGAAATTGTGCCCGACCCTGACCGCGCCTTCATCTTCCGCAACAAAGAAGGCCAATATGTCATCCTCCTTCACGACGACGAGGAGCAAAGCTCCACATTTTTTACAGCGCTATCAGAAAAAATAAAAATTAACATCAATATGAATGCCAAAATGAACGTTACCTTGAGCATGGGCGGACTGGCGAACAACGCCGGTCTGATTCCCGATCATTACAAGAAGGCGCTCGAGGCTTTGAACTATAAGTTTTTCTACGGCCAGAACCATGTGATTTATTACGATGCCATCGCCGAGCCGGGCTTGGGAACTTTGCCGGACAAAGACTTATATTTTTCCAAAATCTTGAGCGCGGTGAAGGCGGTCGATAAAGAGAAAGTCTTGCAGCTTATCGATGAATTGTTTCATAGATTAAGAGAGAACAGAAGATTTTCCGTCGTATACGTAAGAAACGTGTGCATCGAGCTGTTAAGCAAAGCGCTGATCTCATTGAACGATTTCAATAAAAACATAACCGAACATTTCAATGATATTTCCGTCTATGAACGAATTCTGACCTGCGACCATCTGTCCGTTCTGTCGGACTACATCAAACAAGCGTTTGATAACATCTTCAGCGTCATCTCCGATACGTTCCGAACCAAACACGCCCGGATCATCGAAACGATCAAAAAAACGGTCGAGAACCGTTATTCCGAAGAAATATCCGTGGAGGAGATCGCGGCCGAAGTGTATCTGTCGCCCAGCTATGCGACGACTTTATTCAAAAACGAAACTAACGAAACCATCATCCAGTATCTCACCGGCATACGGATCAAAAAAGCGATGGAACTTCTGCAAGACGATACTATCAAGATTTACGAAGTGTCCCAACGGGTCGGCTATTCCAACATCACATATTTTTCGTCTTTATTCAAAAATCATGTCGGAATCACTCCGAAAGAATTTCGGGCAAAAGGATGATGAAAAAACTCGCTGCAGGCTTCCGTGTCGTGACGTTCTTTCTGAATAACATCGCTTTAAAATACAAGCTTTTGATGTTTTTCGTGTGCGTATTGTTTTTCTTTATTTTCACGATCAGCTATTTCACCTATTCGAAATCCAGCGAATTCGTCAAAGCGGAGACATCGGAGAACAATTTGCTGCAATTGGCCGCCACCGCCAAAAATATCGAATACACGCTCAAAAATTATAACCGCGTCCTAAACAGCTTATATATCGACAACCCATTCATTAAGCTTCTTTCGGACGGGCAACACGCATATGACAATCCGATTGATTTCTATAAGGCGAAGATGAATATTTACGACCATATCTATACAATGCTGCTTCCTTACGATTACAATCCAAAATTCAAGATCTACTTGATCAACAGCACCCTCGAACCCGATCAGGATATTTTCTTCAGTCAAGAGCAGCTCACGTCGAATGACTGGTTCGAGGAATATCCGGTTGAGATTCGCAACTCGCTGAAGTGGAGCAAGGCCTACAAACAGAACGTTAGGGGTGTCGAAAGTTATTGGATTTCCTCCTACATGCCGATACGAGACAGCAACGACGGCAGCATATTGGCGATTGTAAGGCTTGAGTTCAAAATCGAGAGTCTTTTTGAAATTCTGGAGCGTATGACCGTCAAGGGGAAAAGCAAGTTTATCCTCGCGAATTCGGAAGGGGTTATTTTATATAGCTCCGAGCAAGAATTAGTGACTGGAAACGCCAATGAGTTCGAATATTTGCGGTCCGCATTAAACGGCAATAACGGATATTACCAGACAGACCTCCCTGCGAGCAACAACACCGTTTTCTATCACAAGAATGAAGGAACGGGCTGGACACTGATCAACATCGTTTCCTTCGATGAAATTGTCAGCAAAACCGGATATATCCGCAACTATACAGCCCTGATCGCTGCCTTGTCCCTTGTGTTGGCCTTAATAATTACCATTTTGTACGTGAGAATCGTGACCAAAAGAATTCAAATTCTCAGCGCTGCCATGGTACGCGTCGGCAAAGGGGATTTTGAGATTACGACTGGCATCAGCGGCTCGGATGAAATCGGTCAAATGAACCATGTGTTCCTTCGTATGGTTATGAGAACCAAAAATTTGATCGCACAAGTTCATGAAACGGAAAAAGAGAAGTATTTGCTTGAGCTCAAAGCGCTTCAGGAGCAAATTAAACCTCACCTGTTATATAATACGCTTTCAGCAGTCCATTCTATGGCTCACGGCATTGAAGCACATGAGATCAGCAAAGCTATCTTTCATTTGACGGATTTTTACAAGCTAACTCTGAGCAAAGGGATGGATATTATCCCCATCGCGAATGAGTTGCGCCATACGAATAATTACATCGAAATCATAAAAATTAGGTTTAACGAAAAATACCAATTCGTGCAGCAAATCGATCCGGAAATTTACGACTTCCGCACGCCGAAGTTAATTCTTCAGCCCTTCGTCGAGAACGCCATCTTCCACGGATTCGACTGTGTCCTGGACCGCGAACCGGTTATCGAACTGAAGGCGGAGAAAACAAACGACGCGATTGTATTTTACATTTCCGATAACGGCAAAGGGATGGACCAGGGCAAAATAGCCGAAATCTACGGCGATCGCTGTGAAGGCTATGCCATAAAAAATATAGATTCTAGACTACAACTCTACTATGGCTTTCCCTATGGAGTCACGATTATCAGCAAACCTGACAGCGAAACCGTCGTTACGGTCAAAATTCCCTTATTGATCTAATCTTTACCGGTCAACAGATATACGCACCGGAGACTATTGAGCGGATCGTCATCCTCCATCTCCGGGAGCTTTGCATGCGTGATACGATGGTTCAATAAATTGATTACAGCTGAGCAATGAAGGCCAGCATAATCCCCAAAAACCTGGCCTTATCAAGGTTGTTGGGGATTTACTTGACATGCAGGCCTGCCGTCGGCTCATCCATGACATAGATGCTCCGTCCCTAGTCCGGATCCCCCTTCTAGTTCCCTCGATTCACTTCCCTAGAAGCTCCGATCCTGAATGCATGAATCCCTATAATAATCAGCCACGCAATGTCGGCCAAAATTAAGAATCGTCCGAACATTCCGGCCAAAACCTCCGGCCCAAATTGCCCGTCTTGCGGAATTTGAAGCACAAATAAGAACATTGCGACGATTGCAATAATCGCGCTAGTGAGCAGCACTTTCTTCATAGGACGCCATACATCAAGGCGACATAACGAAAGACTAATCAATAATGCGGCTACAGGCGTGTAATCCAGCATCGCTCCCGTTGAGTGCATACTACCGCTAAATGTTGCATCATCCGGACTAACGGAGATGGGATCGGTCACGAAGATGCCTGCTATAATTACACCTATTGCACTGATTCCAAGAATAACAAGTCCAATATATCCCGTAACCGTACGAATATACGGGAAAATCGTAATGGCTACGCTGATTTGAGCAAGAGCCAACAAGCCAAAAGCCAGGTGCATCATCCAACCAAAATCGCCAAGAGCATATTCGCTGATAAAACGCCATGTCGGATCAAACTCGGGCTGCAGCAGATGCAGACTGCACAGGAGAAGCACGAACAATGCTCCTGAGAAAATCGACGTCAGCGCGAATCTGTAGGCCATCACCGTGGAACCGACTAGTCGATCAAGCTTATGAAGATTCGCCAAAATCTCATTCTCCTCCTCGTTCGAAATCAGCAATCGCCTTTGCTACGACATCGGGAGCCATGACAACCGCAGAATGATCTTGACCGGCGAGCGAATGAGAAGCCGCCTTTGGTAAAAGCTCGACAAGCGCGCGTGCCGCGTCATGGAAAAGCGGTTCGCTGTTTTCTCCAGTCATAATCAAAGTAGGAATCGTAACATTCCATCTATCGGTTGGCAAAGGGTTTCCGGATTGCGTCGCTCCCATTATGATGCCATCGTAAGCAAGCGTGTGCGCAAGGGACTCCATCTTATTCCAAGAAGGATCAGCTTTCATATAGCCAATGTATTCTTCTGGAATGCCTAGAGCCTCGGATGCAAAATATTCGACTGCTTCTGATCTTTTCTCTACTTTGATTAGCGCATTCAAATGTTCGACGTAGTCACTAGGCACAGGTTTACGGCTGTCGTTAATAATGAATGGCGGTTCATACAAGAAGAGCTTTGCGACCGAATCCCCTAAGGAGTTCGCGGCGTCAAGCGCCAACACGGCTCCGGATGAGCTTCCGAACAAATAAGCTTGTCCTTCGGCGGCTGCAATTAAGGCCTCGATATCTTCCACTTCGCATGCCGTAGCATAAGACAAGGTATCCGTACTTCGGCCACGTCCGCGACGATCGTAATTGTATACGGTGAAGTTGGCCGCCAAGTGCTCGGCTAACGGTGAGGCATCCTTATGGTCGGCAGCTGCCGATGATATAAGGATAATTGCAGGACCCGTTCCTCGTTTGGTATAAGCGACTTGTGTCCCGTCTTTTGAAATAACGGTTTCCATTGTGTCTTTCCCTCCCGTTAAGGTTTCTAAATATTCTTCCAGTCGATCATAAGCATCGGTGTATCCTTCAATCATGCCCATCGCTTCCGCGTTATCCAATTGTTCGTTGGTAGCGAATCGCGTTACAATGCTAATCTGCGTTCCTCCGCGTTTTTCCTCGAATAACACGGTTGTGTACATTTCGCTATTCGAAACGATATTCCAATCCCTGTCGGCGAAAGTATCTATGTACACCAGTTTGCCTGGTGCATCCACTTCTTCGTATGTGGCTCTGCAATAGGCCTCCTCGCCGCTATTGTCATTTGCTTGAAGGCTATACCGCCACACTCCGCCTGGCCGCACGTCCATCTCGTAAACGGTTGTCGTCCAGCCCTTTGGCCCCCACCATTTTGTAATATGTTTTGGCTCGGTCCATCCTTCCCAAGCCATTTGGGCAGGCAACGCAACGTTGCGCTCGACAATGAGCTCCCTGCGATCGCGATTTTTACGAATAGTTGTTTTGCTTTTCATCTGCATTCATCCTTTTTAAGTAGTGTTCAAGCGAATCCGGTCTCTTGTTCCAGATGTCGCAATTATTCAGCATGTAACTTGCGACAAAACTGTTGATGCCTGTCATAAGTCCTCCTTCTTCTTGTAGTCCAGCATATACTCCTCGAAATTGTCGAGACGCTCTTCCCATAGAATGCTGAAGGAATCAAACCATTCATCCAGCTCCTGGAACGGCCCAGCCTCGAGGCTGTATATTCGCAGCTGTGCTTTGCTGCGCGAGCGTACCATCCCTGCTTCGCTCAAGATGCGCAAATGACGGGAAACGTGCGGCTGGCTGATGCCTAGCGCTTGGACAATTTCCCCTACCGATTTGGGTCCATTTCTTAGCAACTCAACGATGTTAAATCGATTGGGTTCGGCAAGAGTAAGTAACGTTAACTGCAAGTTTGCTGTTGTCATGTTCCAAATATACACCATTGTATATATATTTGTAAATGTATATAAAGTCATTACAAGCCGAATTGCATATTATTGATACAATCTGGGTCTTGAATTTGCCGGTAGCTGTTAGCAAAACCATTTTTGGCTACAATCTGATTATTTTATGCCGTATCTAGGAAGCTTGACTGACCCTAGAAATTGAAACAGCGACAGCTAAGGACGAGAAAATAAGTCCTAACTGTCACTGTTTGATAGAATTAATGTTTATTTATTTTCGTTTCATGCTGCGAATCAATTGTTTGGTTTCTTGATCCACACGATAAGATTCGGTTATTTTTTGCAGAGCTTTGTTGAATGTAAAATCGCACAGAGAATTGCTTCTTAAATATGCCAAAGTGTGTTGCTCTTTTGTCATAGTTTCAATAAGATGAGAACTCGAGTTCCCCCATAACGTCGCTTGTTCAATGAGCTATTTCAACAGTTTTTTCCCACATACCTCTTAATTCTAGGAATAAGTTTCTATTTCGCATCGTGAAAAATAATCCCCAAACTGTACCTTGTACCTGTAGTTACAGTGCTTACACCGTGTCTAAGTGTCGTTCTATAATAACCACGCGTTCCTATTACGGGACGATGGTTTGTTGGAAAAATTAGACCTTCCCCTTGATTCAATGTTATGACATGTCCACGACTCTGCGCCCGCGGTCGCTGCTCTACCAGTAAGAATTCACCACCCGTGAAATCCTCTTCTCTTTGATTGAGAGCAAATACGACCTGAAAGGGGAAGAATTCTTTCCCATACAAATCCTGATGCAAGCAATTATACCCCCCTGCTTCATATTTCAGAATCAGAGGGGTTGGACGGTTCTGTCCCTCTTGATGACATTGATAGAGGAATTGTTCCAGTGTTGCCGGATAAGAAGCATTGTGACCTAATTGTTCCAGCCAGCGATTCGCTGTTTTAGCAAGCTCCGGATATAATCCTTCACGCAACTGCTGCAACAAAGATGGAAGGGGAGCATGGTAATATTTATACTCCCCAATTCCAAAGCGATACCGAGCCATGTCGATAGTCGTTCGAAAGTGACCTTCTTCCTCATAAGTGCTGATGATCTCTTGACATTCGGTTTTGTTTAGTAGATTAGGGAGTTTAGCATAACCATGTTCGTCCAGCATTTGCTGGATGAAGTTCCAATCCAATTTATCTACGCTTAACGAAAGGCTCTCAGGCATAATGTAAGTCTCCACTGATAAGGGCATTATTATGTTCAAGTTTCAACAGTTTCGTTTTCATTTCCATGCCTCCACGATAACCGGTTAAAGCCCCGTTTTTACCGATTACACGATGACATGGAACTGTAATCAATATAGGATTCGCACCAATAGCAGAGCCCACAGCACGAACAGCTTTCGGTTTTTGGATCTGATTGGCAATTTCCGAATAAATGTTGTTTCTCATGATCAAAAACCTCCATTTTGATATCGACTCGTACTTGTTGAATGTACTCGACCGGAGTCAAATCTTTGACTTTTTTATATGTTCTTTGCAGATCGGGACTGCCATGAGAGATAATTGCGGTTCACCTCCACGAACAGTATAACCCCATAAAAAAGCTCTTGTACGCATTCTCGAATATAACAGCATGATAACGAAATTCGTTAAATGCCATTTTGTGTTACAACTAATTTGAGGGAAAGAATAGCATGCAAAAAAAATTGATCCAAGAGCTTATATAAAACCGTTGATTTTTTGTAAAAATGGCAGGTTTGAAATGAGGATTTCATATGAGCATAGACGACATTGAGGAGAACATTAATCATTTTACCTACACACTATTAGACGCTGATCGTCGACCTTATCAAAGCAAAACCAAAGGAACTATGGGAGGCTATCGCAGAAATAAAATTTATGGTCGCTTAGATTGTCCCTCTGCACTCCGGGCAATAGCTAAAGGAGGATATGTAAAATATCGCGTATTTTTTGAAAATGAAGAACTAGCTATAGCCGCAGGATACAGACCTTGTGCAGTCTGTTTGCCGAAACGCTATGCTAGCTGGAAAGCGGCACAAACAAAGGAGAGTTGACGTATATGGGTACATTCCAACGGTTTTCCATGCACAACAATGTGAGTAAAGCTTCCAAAGGCTTTGTAAAATTGTTTGGTACGTTTGGGAACCCAACCGACTACTCACTTCATGCCAGCTTCCAGCAATAATTGATAAGTCGCTTCCCTTCAATAAATAAGCCATCCGCGCCTCTTCGGTTCGGATGGCTTACTGTTCTTTTAGTCAATCATGCTTAATGCTTGCAGTGTTCGAATAAACACCGTCGCGGCCTGCGCTCGTGTCGTTTCACCCTTTGGACTAAACGTATCCGCTTTAGTTCCGGTCATAATGTGAAGTTTACTTTATTAGTATAAATAGCTGAAACATCAGTAATGCTATCAGATCATGCTTTGCAATACACTGTTCATCCCAGGGAATAGACGGGAAAAGACATTAAAATATATCATGATTAAAGATAATATAATAACTATTAGTAGAATGGCCAATAGTTTCTTTTTGCTTTTTGGGATTGTAAGTAACAAAACAACTATCATTATAAGATATATTCCCATAAGCCATGGTATTAAATAGTAATGACTGTGAAAGGGTAAGTAAGCGTTCCGTAATTCAAACCCTTCTGACAGCAACACTGTAATTGGAAAAGCCGAAACAATATTAGAAAATAATCCGATTCCACGCGCATACCACATAATATAAGCACAAACAGGAGATGCCGCCGCGCATATACTCCAAAAAACAATTTCTCTTTCCGGGAAAAAATGTAGTACAAGCGTTGTGTAAACATAATAAACGGTAAGCATCGACCCAAAAAAGGCGAATACTTTTACAGCCGCTAATTTGGGCGAATAGCTGAAAAGCGATAAAAGTGTTGCAACAAATACCCATATACCAAGACGATCACCTATATTAGTGAATCCCTATCAACTTATTATACATTTCCATTGTACCTTTCTATTTTCCAAATAGCCTGAATACCAAGCATAACACTTAAGCCAATTGGTTTTCAAATACACAAAAGCCCGTGCGCTCAATACGTTCGGGCTGCAATGGTAGGTAAATGCGGCTTTGAAACTTTATATCAATGGATGTGGAATATACAGTTCTTCTAAACGGGTAATTTCTTCAGAAGTCAATTTTACCGACAACGCCGAAACCGCATCTTCCAGATGGCTGATCTTCGTCGAACCTATAATTGGCGCGGTGACCTCTTCTTTTTGTAGCAACCATGCAAGTGCAATCTGAGCGCGCGAAATTCCCCGGTTAGCAGCAATTTCCCCCACTCTTTCCGAGACTTTGCGATCCGCCTCTTCCGTTTTATTAAACAAGGCCTTTGCTACCTGGTCCTTCTCCGATCTTGTTGTCTGCTCATTCCAATCCCGGGTTAACCGGCCTGCAGCCAAAGGCAGGTAAGGAGTGACGCCAACTCCCTCGTCTCTGCAAAGGGGGAGCATTTCTCGTTCTTCTTCCCGATAGAGCAGGTTTAATCTATTCTCCATGGAAACGAACCGTGTCCAGCCGTTTCGCTCTGCGACATGCTGAGCTTTCGCAAGCTGCCATGCCAGCATGGAGGATGCTCCGATGTATCTGACCTTGCCCACCGTAACTAAATCGTGAAGAGCCTTCATAGTCTCCTCAATTGGCGTATTAGGATCCCACCGATGAATCTGGTACAAATCGACGTAGTTTGTTCCGAGTCGTCTTAGACTATTATCAATTTCGGTCATAATGGCCTTGCGGGAAAGTCCCATTGCATTTGGGCCTTTGCGCATTGGAACAAATACTTTTGTAGCTATGACAACTTCGTCACGATTAGTGAAGTCCTTTAAGGCACGTCCGAGAATTTCTTCGCTTGTTCCGTCGGAATACATGTTGGCGGTACTGAAAAAGTTGATGCCCGATTCGAGTGCCTTCTTAATAATCGGTCTGCTTTGCTCCTCTTCCAGAGACCATGGGGTATTGCCGCGTTCAGGTACTCCGAAGCTCATAGTTCCAAGGCTTAACTTTGAAACCTCTAAGCCGCTGCGTCCAAGTTTTACATATTCCATGTGATAACACACTTTCGAAAAAAAGTATAATCGCGCTAGGTCAAGATAAAGTGCAGTTTATATCAAAGTGATTTATAGATTTTGTCTACTAGGATAGATAAAAAAGGAGCCGTCCAACCGAGACTCGCGAAGACCTCGGGACAGCTCCACTTTTCTACAATTTTTTATTCATGTGAAAATAAAACAGAACGCCATCGGAGGTATTGATGACTCCGTAAGCCACACCGTGCATCTCCAGAATTTTCTTGGATATAGCGAGGCCAAGTCCCGTCCCTCCGGTCGACCGGTGGCGAGAAGGTTCCCCGCGGTAGAAACGCTCCCAAATTTTCTCCAGCTGCTCGTCAGGGATATGGGCACCTTTATTTTCGATACAAATTTGAACGATGTCCCTCTCTTCCGATGTTGTTACGAGTATGGACTCCCGATCTGGAGTATATCGAATCGCGTTAGTAAGAAAATTGACGATGACCTGCTCAATCCGACGCTCGTTCCCCTCGACTTCGACAGACTTAAGCGAAGTGTTGAGAAGCAGTCGCTTTGCCTGAATGTCCGGCGTTAATTTAGTGCATACCCGCTCGATGACGATATTGATATAGAACGAGCCGACATCCATTTTATACGTACCGGATTCATACTTCGCCAATTCCAGCATATCCGCAATCAGCAAATCCATCCGACGGACTTCGTCCTCCATCGCCGCAAAATAATGATCCCGCTTATGGCTTACAACCCCATCCTTCAATATCGAAAGGCAGCTTTGGATGACGCTTAACGGAGTTTTCAGCTCATGGGAGACGCCGGATATAAATTCTTTTCGCGTATACTCGAGCTGCTTTTCCTTATCAATGTCCTGCTGAAGGTGGAGAATATGGGAGTGCAGACGCTCGGAGAGCTCGTTAATGCTGCGCGACAAGTCACCGATTTCATCCTTCGTTGTGATGGGAATTTTCTCCGAAAAATCGAGGTCTGCCATTTGCCGAGCGGTACGGTTGATACGCAGCAACGGCCGAGCGATCTGGCGAGAGTAGTAAAACGAGACCAGCAGCACGAGAAGCAAAGTGGCAATAATGATGTACACATAGTAATCTTGAATCATCCCTGCGGCTTCATTAACCGGCTGAAGTGACGTCATCGCGAACAGGTATGTCGGATTTCCGTCGCGATCTTGGATGCGATCCACGAAAATTTTGTAGTTCGCATGATTTTCTTCATAGTCTACGATCTGACTTGCGTTCGTGGCATCCTTAAAGTCGCCGTACAATAGATCCGCTTGGAAAGCTTTGATACGGTCCAGAAACAAGTGATTGGTGTAACGCGAGACACCCGCCCCTTCCGGTATCCGAACTTTCGAAATGGTTCCTTTGACCAGAAATGGGGAATATTTTTCACGATATTGGATTATGTTCGATCGATCGACGACCTCGTACTCTTTGCTCGCTATTTGATGATTTTCCAGCCGACTTTCGTCTCTCAGATTGGATGTGCTCCTTCCCATCCGCTGGATAACTGGCTGGTTGTTCGTGATCAAGCCTTCAAGCGCGATCCTTTCCCCTTCTTGAATCCAAGGGGTGAGGAACGTTTTATTGCTGCTGAAGTCCTCTACGTTGATAAAACTGTATAGAGGTACGGTTATCGTTTTATCGAAAAGCGCAGATTCTTCCGAACGGTCCAGCTTAATCTCCATGAAGAAATCGTCGGCATACTTTAAATTCCCGCGGGTGTCCAAAACCGTGATCCAGGTGTTATGCTTTTGAAAAAAGATTTGCTCCAGCTTTGCCATCTCCTGCGTGCTCGAGGCTTGATTCAGGTAGTCTTGTTTATAAGCCTGAAGCGCTGTGTTGACGTTCTTTACTTTTTGATGAACATAAAACTGTTTGAAAAATACGGTTTGCAAGGTAAAAATAACGGCAAGGATGAACATGCATAATGCCATCGTAAACAGAAATAGCTTTAGAACGATCCCCTTATTCATGGTTCTTCCTCGAATTTATATCCCGAACGCACGACCGTGACGATATGCTTGGCATGTTCTCCCAGCTTGGAACGCAAATTGCGGATATGGCTGTTGACCGTGCGATCGTCGCCCGTAAAATCATATCCCCAAATTTTTAATACCAACTGTTCCCTGCTGATGATGATCCCTTTATTCTTCAATAGATAGGCCAATATTTCGAATTCCGTATGTGTTAAACCGGAGCTTTTACCGTCAATCGAAACGGTTCGGGACGGAAAATGGATCGAAATGCCTCTGCTGGACAACGTGTCGCTTTGTTGCTCGTGGATATGCCTGCTCTCCAATAGCCGCTTTGCTCGTGCCAACAGGATTGGAGGGCTATAAGGCTTGGTTACGTAGTCGTCGGCGCCCAGTTCGAACCCAAGCAAAGTATCGTCCTCATCAGATCGGGCCGTCAATATGATAATCGGCACATTCGATGTCTTGCGGATTCGCTTGCAAACGGACCATCCATCCAAGTCAGGCAACATGATGTCCAGTAAAATCAAGTCCACCTCATATTCTTGAAATAATGAGATCGCTTGTTTCCCATCTATGGCTTCAATAACGCGGTAACCCTCTTCTAGCAGGTAATCCTTCATTATTTCACGTAAAATATTTTCATCTTCTACAATCAGTATTGTTCTTGACATGTGACAACCTCCCCTCTCAAAAAACAAGAATAATAGAGAGAGATAAAGAAAAAGTGCAGATAAAATAAAATTTATTTAAAAAAACGAACCTGAAGCTGTGCTTCAGGCCATTTTTTAAAAAACTTATTTGTTTAACTACGTTAAATAAGCCAACTAAGGCTCTTCGGTTTGTATAGGCTTTATTTTACAGAACGGGCCAATCGAGACTGCGCGCTTGCCGGTTATGTGGCCACTTCCACAGATTTGCTCATCGTCCCTCTTCACTTATTTTTAGTTGGTATATATCCCGAACTCGTACAAAATCGGGGTATACGTTCCGCTCGTATAGTAAATGCGAGCTTTCGATCCCGTTACGGCCGCGAAAGTATGCGTGCTTGGAGACGAATGACTGCCAATCGACCATCCGGTATATGCCGTTTGCCAGCTCAAACCGTTCCAATATTCAATTCGGAATCCTCCTGTGCGACTGCCGTATTCGGAAAGAACCACCCGGTTAAACGTCGTATTCGTCCCGAAATCGACCTCCGCCCATTGCCCGTTATAAGATGACCCGCTCGCCGCTTGCCAGTTCGTACTCGAATTGCCGTCGAATGCTTTATCCGCGATCTGCGACACATCCCAGTTCGACGAGCTACTGTAGGTATGGCCCAGCGCAAGGTTCATACCTCCCGAAGGCGGGAACAGCACATTGCGGATCGCGTCCAGCCGATCGGTGCCGTTATACAACGTCGGGCAAATCCAGCCTCCTTCGTCAAACTCATTCCAGGCGTATATTAACACCGTATTCGCTTCCGCCGTGGACGAGTTTGCATCGATCCAGTTTAGCGCATTTTGCAAATTCGTCGCGATTTCAGAAGGAGTCGCCGTTTGAACCCAATCGTTTGGGCCGACCGTCATCCATGTAACCGGATTGTCATAGCGGGGTCGGGCGTCGAGCCCGGTCGTTACCCAAGGAATGACCTTTTGCCGGTGTTCTTGGCGCTGTTCCAGCCGTTCTGATCGGCGGCCATCAGCCCGGAATAAGGACCTCCGCCCCCCATCCACGTGTTGTATGCACTGAGGGCATCGGCTCCAATGGAGTTGGCGTCGGAAGCGCTTCCCATGACGACAATGTAGGGATTCGGCAATCCAGCCGTCGTCGTTTTGTTGCGGAGAGTTGTAATATCGCTGGACGTATACCCTCCTGTTCCGCCGAAAATATAGAGCAGAGGGCGCCCGCTCAGCACTTTTTGGTAGTTACTCTCCTGAAATTTCGTCACCAGCCAGTCAAAATTGGAAGTGGGAAGAACTCCGGCACCGAGGATGAAATTGTAATTGATATCGTTTTTGTGCGTGCTGCTGAAATACAAATTCCGCGCCGTATCCATGCCGCTGTTGTCGGGATAATAGACAAACGCCCAGTAGTCGATGCCGGCGTTTTTGGCGTAAGCGATTTGCTGATCCATGACGCTTTGCGTCAACTCGCGCGCTTGCACGGAGTCGGTCCCTGTCTCCACTGCAAAAAACGGCAGGCGAAAATGGTACTTGTTCGGTCCAAGCGTCGCCTCCACCTGATGTCCTACGTATGGAGCCCCGACCCCATCCGTGTTCAGGTCGCCGACCCAAGCGTCCCAGCGGATCGCGCCGACCAAAGTGGAGCCTTTGCCCTCGGCATATGCGATTGAAGTCGTACCCGCTATCGCCGGCATAAAGGCAACCGTCGCAAGCAGCAAAGACAAACACACAAAGCTCCACCGTTTTCCAGTCCTTTTTCCCATCTATCTTATTCCCCTCCCAAGTGGAATCGGCTAACAGCCGTCCTCATCATCATGAATCTTTGGGGTTCTTCACTCTATTTGATAAAACGCCGCAGCGTTTCCGCCCCAAAACGCCGCTTTCTCCTGGTCGTTCCAATTCTGCGGGAGCATGGACTCCGCCAATTCAACCACATCGTCATAGTCGGCTGCAAGCAGGCAAACGGGCCAATCGCTGCCGAACATGAGCCGATTCGGTCCGAATAGCCGAATCGCTTCATACGCGAACGGCGCCACCTGACTTTTGGACCAAACTTCCTTTTCCGATCCTTCCACCATTCCCGACAACTTGCACATTATGCCCGGGTAAGATGCCAATCGCTCCAGCCCTCGAACCCATTCGGATTTGCCCATTCCGTCCATCCGTGGTTTAGCGATATGGTCGATGACAGCCCGCAAATGAGGCACTTGTTCCATGAGCTTATTGCAGCTGTCCAAAAGCCAGGGTTGCAGTTGAAAATCAACAGGCACTCCCGTTTCCGCCACCATCCGGAAGTTGGCTACGACTTGCTCGCGTTGCATCCAATCAGCCGGGAGATCCTGAATCATCGGACGTATCCCAGCGAACAGCGTATGGCGGCGAAGCTCCTCCAGCTTTAAGCCGAAATCCGCGGAGTCGGATTCAAAATCGAGCCAACCGACGACAGCGGCAATCGTCGGATCTTGCTCGCCCAATCGAAGCATATAATAGGTTTCTTCCACGCTGGGCGCAGCCTGAACGAGGACGGTCCGCTCGAACCCATGCTTGCGGAGATGCCCATGCAAATGCTCGGGCAAGTAATCGCGATATAAAATGCCGGTGTCCGGCGTCAGCCAACCATAATCCGTTCTTGCGATCGACCAATAATGCTGATGCGAGTCTACTCTCATCGTTCGCTTATCCCCTCAATAAATCCATTGATAGTAAAATTTTGCCGATGCTCGTTTGTCCCGAAACTAGTTCTTCAAAAGAAGCGGTGCCGTCTTCCAACGTACGAACCGTGCTCCATTGTTCCGATCCGATTTTGCCGGATTCAAGCAGGCACAGCGCATCGCTAAAATCTTGCGGACTGTAGCAGAAAGAGCCTCTGATCTCAATCTCGCTGCGGATCGCATGATTGATCGGAAGAACGGTGTCATCGATGCCGAGACCGATATTCATGAAAATTCCGCCTGGATTCAGAAGACGAATCGCCAGTTCCCGGGTCGGTTGGAACCCGGCGGCATCCAGCACGACATCGACGCCTCGCGAACCGGCGGCAAGACGAACCTGTTCAGCAACGTCCGAATCTCCGCTGCTGAAGGCGCCAGACAGCTGAAGGCGCGCGGCCGTTTGAAGTCGACGCTCGTTCTTGTCCATGATCCACACTTTAGCGGCCCCCAAAACTTGCGCGGTCAAGGCCGACAAAATCCCGATTGGGCCCGCTCCAATCACCAACATTTGAACGAGCGGAAAGTCCGCGATCGAACGATGAACAGCACGCAGCGCGCAAGCTAGCGGCTCGGTCAACGCGGCATCTTCGAATGATAACGAGTCCGGAAACTTATGCAAACAGGAAACCGGAACGGTCGTATATTCGGCGTAAGCTCCGGGACGATGAATCCCGACGATTTGGCGGCGATCGCATAAATTCGGTCGCCCCCGGACGCATCTCGGGCAAGTTCCGCAAGCAATCAACGGATTTGCAACGACGCGATCTCCGACGCTCCATCCTTTCACATCCCAGCCGATCGAAACGATCGTGCCGGAAAACTCGTGCCCCATCAGCAGGGGAGGTTTTCTTAGGCTGTTATGACCCAGATAGCCTTCCAGATCCGAACCGCATATGCCGACAACGGCGACTTTAATCAGCGCCTCGCCCCGAGCCGGCTCGGGGACATCCAGCCGTACGAGGTCCATCTGTCTCGGCCCATTCCACATTAAAGCTTTCATGCACATCCATCTCCCGCACGAGGTATATTCTACATAACAAACGAACCGCCGTCGACCGCCAGTTGGGCTCCCGTTACCCATTCGCTGTCGTCGGAAACCAGGTAGACGACCGCTTTGCCCAAATCCTCCGGATCTCCCAGACGGCCCGATGGCAATTCGGGGTGTTTGGCCTTTTTTCCGTGCAGATGGACCGGGACGCGATCCCGGTTAATATCAGTGATGACGCCGCCGCAAAGGATGGCATTGACGCGAATCCCATAATGTCCTAACGCGCAAGCCATAGAAGAGGTCAAAGAATTGACCCCTCCTTTGCTGGCCGCGTAATGGACCTGCTCCATGCCGCCTCGGTATGCCGTCACGGTCGAAATATGGACGATAGCGCCCTTTCCTTGCTCCTTCATATGCCTAGCGGCCGCCTGCGAGGCATAGAAAACGCCGGACAAATTTACGCCAATCGTTCTCGTCCAGCTCACTTCGTCAATATCGAAGAAGTCTCGAAACGGGCAAATCCCCGCATTGTTGACGAGAATGTCGACGCTTCCCCATTCCGATCGGACTTGTTCCACCATAGCACTTATTTCGGTTTTAACCGAAACATCCGCTTTGACGGCCGTCGCAAGCCCCCCGAATGACCGAAGCTCTTCAACGACTGTGCGCGCTTCCTCGGGGTGGGAAGAATAATTGACGGCTACATTGGCCCCTTCCTTGGCCAGTTCGAAACAAATACCACGGCCGATCCCTCGGCTGCCTCCGGTTACGATCGCATTGCGTCCGTCCAATTTTCCCATACGAATTCGCTTCTCCTTTAGTGTTCGTTAAGAAGCTCGTACGCGGATTCTCGAATGTGGATTCCGGCGCCGGGCGCTTGCGGCAAATGAAACCAGCCGTTTACAGGTACATTCCATACTTGAAAGATCGGATCTTCGGTCGGGTCAGCCCCGATAAAATATTCGGCGAGCGGAATGTTCGGCGTCGCGAACACGAGATGGAGAGCCCACGGCTGAATGCCGCCCGCGTGCGGAATGACGGTCAAATGATCCGCCGACGCCATGGCGCATATTTTTTTGGCTTCCGTCAAGCCGCCGCACCAGCAAATATCCGGCTGCAAAATCTCCGCTCCCCGGACATTCAGCAACTGCCTAAACCCGTAGCGGGTATACTCGTGTTCCCCCGTCGCTACGGCCGTTGACGTAATCGTCCGGTTTATGATGCCGTACCCCTCGTAATCGTCCGGCGGGAGGCACTCCTCAATCCATTTGACTCTGTAGGGGGCGAGCATCTCCGCCATTCGAATCGTATAATGCACATCCCAAGCCATATAACAGTCGCACATAATCTCAATGTCCGGTCCAAGCGCTTCGCGCGTTCGGCGAACTAGTTCCGCGTTCTTATGCATGCCCTCATAGCCCGAGGCGGGACCATAGGGCATCGCCAGCTTTTGGCCATAATAGCCGAGCTCTTTGGTCCGTGAATAATCGTTGCCCGTGACATAGGCGTGCACTTTGTCTTTAACCTGACCGCCAAGCGATTGGTAAAGCGGCTCGTTCCTCGCTTTGGATATACAGTCCCACAACGCAAGATCAATAGCGGAAATAGCCATTATCGGCAAACCTTTGCGTCCGTATGGGAGGGACGTCTTGAATAGAATGTCCCACAGACGCTCCACCTGAAACGGATTCTGACCGATGAGAAAACGGCTTAAATGCTGCTTGATCAACGAAGCGGCGGCAGCTCCGCCGGGGCAGGTCCCGATTCCCGTAACGCCTTCGTCCGTCTCTATCTGGACGATAACCTCTTCACTCACCCACAGCCAGGAGGAGCGGCGCTCGAAATATTCCGGATATATGGACATCGGATTGGCGATGACGGTTTCCGAGATCCAGGACATATCTTGCGCATTGTCTGGTTTGTCTTGCTGTTTGCTTGCCTTTAAAGCGGAGATTTTGGCCAGGTTCGGCGTGAAAACGCGGACTGAAGTTATTTTCATGCACTCAACTCCTTGTATGCTAACCCATTTATTCCTTGCCAAAAACGTTCCGGATGGCCTCCAAGTATCCCATCCCATGCACGGTATCCGGTTCCAAGTAGCCTCCCTCGGTCCACTCGTTCCAGGCATAGACCGTAAACATCGGCAGCTGCAGCGTCGACCGGTCGAGGAATGCCTTAACGTCGCGCAAGGACGCTTCGAACGCCTCCGGCGTATTGCCCGAAAGAATCGGCGAGAAATATTCGCTTCGCTCATACGGCTTGGACGGATCGCTGCGCGGACTCGGATCCCACCCCATCGTCACGTTCGGGAAATACGGCACGGTGAATTGGTCACGGAACACATCCCACTGGTTTGCCGCCCGTTCCGCAAGTTTGGTATAGGAAGCCTCAGGAAACTCTTCCGGCTCGATATGATGAATCCAGACATAAGACGTAACGCTGTCCACGCCGAAACGTCGGATAAGCACGTTCGTGTCTTCGCCAAGAATGTCCCGGTGCTTGGGATTGAGTCCCCATTCCATTACGTTCAGATGCAGCTCATAACCTGCGGCCGATGCTTTGCGTCTAAACGATTGCAGCGCGTCGGCAGTTTGGTCGATGCCGCCAAGTCCTTTCACCAGCGTAAAGCACTCGTAGATGCAAAAATACAGTCGTCCGTCAATGGCGAAATGGTTTGGATGATGGAAATAATTCGCGATAATGTAATCCGTCATCGCCTCGAACCGCTCCCGGCTCACTTCGTTGTGGTTGGCCCACATAAGCGCGAATTTCAGGCGATCGCGGTTCGTTGCCTGAAGAAATCCCTCTTCCAGCGCGCGCTGCAAGAACGGCCCTTCACCGCCGCCCATGTCCCAATACCAATCGTACAGAAAAGTCGTGACGCCGTGATCGGCCGCCGCGCCGATTTGCATTTCCGACACCCGCGGATCCGTTTCGTCGATTTCTCCCCAAAAAGGCACCTTGGGTTGCTCGTGTCCCGGGAACCGCGGTTTCGCCCCGCGCAGCGACGGCCACTCTGTCCACCCCTTTCCCTTTGCCGCTTCGTTCTTCGGATCCGCATGCCACTGCGGGAAATAATAGACCGCGACCTCATAGCGGCTGGATTTGTATAGATGGCTCATCTCTAACACACTCCCTGTCAATTAACCTTTCACCGACCCGATTACAAGACCTTTCAACATATAGCGCTGGGTAAAAACGAACAGCACGAGCAGCGGAATCATGGCAAGCACGCATAGTGCGAACACGGGGCCGTAGTTCGTCGACTGCCTGTTGTACATAAACTGGACGATCATCGGCATAAGCGTCATCTTTTCCGGCGAATTCAAGAAGATGAGCGGCGTTACGAAGTCGTTCCAGATGCCGTACACGTTGGTCAGAATGAAAGTGCCCGTCGCCGGCAGCAGCAGCGGGAATAGAATGACCCAGAACATGCGCAGCGGTCCGCAGCCGTCGATGCTCGCCGATTCCTCCAACTCGCGGGGGATCGACTTCGTGAAAGCGGAATACAGGAACGTTGCGAACGGAATGAATCCGGCCGTATACAGAAGGACGAGCACGCTGCGCGTGTTCCCGAGATGAAGCGAAGTGACAAGCTTGAACAACGGAATGAGCGATCCGACAGTCGGAATGATCATGCCCGTCAATAACAGCAGAAACACGAAACGGAACAACCTGTCGGTGCGCCGCGACAACGCATATCCGGCCATGGATGAGATCGCGATGGTCAGCCCGAGGCCAAAAACCGTAACAAGAGTCGAATTCCACAGACTGCGGAAAAAGTCGCCGTGCAGCGCCATCTTGTAGTAATCAAGATACAGCCGGTCCGGCAGCATCAGCGGCTTGTAAAAAATACCGGGATGCTTAAAGGACATTTGGAGCAAATACAGGATAGGAAACAGGAACAGCAATCCGACGACGATCAGTATGATTTCCGTAGGCAGAGAGGCGCGTTTGCGCTCCATTAGAGCTCCACCTCCCGTTTGCGCGTAACAGACAACTGGATGATGGCAACGACGATAATGAATATGGCCAGTAAAATACCGCCCGCTGTGGCGTATCCATAATTGTTTTCCTTGAAAGCCGCGTTGTAGACGGCCAGGAACAGCGTGTAAGAGGACGTTCCAGGTCCCCCGTTCGTCAAAATATACGGCAGATCGAACAGCTTCAACGCTCCGACGACGGTCAAAAACAGAACGATCGTAAAGGCAGGCATCAGCATCGGGAGCGTAATGTTCCGGAACAGAGTAAAGCCCTTTGCGCCTTCAAGTTCGGCTGCTTCGTAAATATCCTCCGGGATCGACTTCAGGCCGGCCAAATAAATAATTGCGCAATACCCGATAGCTTGCCATTGGGTGAGCAGGATAATCGTCGGGAAAGAAGTCTTAAGCGTTCCGAGCCAATCTTCGGTCCACGATTCGAAGCCGAGCCGGTTTAGAATTTCGTTGAAGAAGCCATCGTACTGCAGCAGTTGGCCCCATACGACGGAAGCGACAACGAGGCTGATAATGACGGGGAAATAAATGGCCGTCCGGATAAACGCCTTCGTTCTGAACTGCCTGTTGATGAGGATCGCGACAAGCAGCGCCAACGGATTCTGGACAACAATTCCGAAAACAGCCATTTTCAGCGAATTTTTCAGACCGTCCGTCATATGAGGATCGCTGAACAGATTCGTATAATTTTCAAACCCGATAAACACCGGCTTGCCGCTGCCGCTCCAACGGGTAAAGGAGAAATAGATGCTCTGAAGAAACGGATAAAAGAAAAATAGCAGAAAAACAATCAGTGCCGGGAGCAAAAACAAGACGCCCGTCCAATAATGCCTGCGTTTGAGATTCATGGAGGCGGCCCCTTTCCGAAGCGATGAAAGGCGTCAGCCGCAAAAGGCGCGGCTGGACGCTTATATGTGCCGTCAGTCGATCAGTACGGGAGAACCACTGACTCCTTGTCTTTCTCGAAAGCATCCTGAGCGGCCTTCAAATCAGATGGATTGAACGATGCGCCGGATACCACTTTCGTGACAATATCCGTCAACGCCGTCATAGAGCTTGTCGGAATGACGTTCTGGATAGCGTAAGACATTACGCCTTTGTCAACGAAACTCTTCACGGTCTCCATCACCGGATCGTCGAACGCAACTTGCACATCGGAGAAGAAAGGCAGCGCGCCGTCGCCTGCAAGCCAAGGCGCGATGACGTCCTGCGTCGTCATGAGATTAACGAGCGCCTTGGATTCTTCGACGAGCTTCGTTTTGGCATTGATTGCAAGGCCTGCGCCGTTGCCGAGCGTCATACCGACATTACCTTTATCGTCCATAAGCGGGAAATAGCCGATCTGGAACGACTTGAAGCCGCCTTTTTGAATATTATCTTTGTTCGCGCCAGGCATCCATGGTCCTTGCATGATCATCGCCGCGTCTCCGGAAGCGAACAATTGGGCGGAGGCCGGCCAGTCGATGCTAAGCGCGTTTTTATTAAAATATCCTTTTTCCTTCATCGTCTGAAAGTTTTTGTATACCGCCTGGATCGTCGGATCGTCCAGTTTGATCTGACCTTCATACACTTTCTTGCCGAAGTCGGGATCGTTCACGAACCCGTACGATTGGATCCAGCTAACCAGGAACATCTGGACCGTCCAGACGTCTTTGAACCCGAGAGCGATCGGCGTTTTGCCGGCAGCCTTGATCTTCTCGCATACGTCCATAAATTCCTGCACCGTTGTCGGGGGCTTCAGACCGAGCTCGTTAAACAGTTCGGTGTTGTACCAGACGCCCGGGCTCGGGCTACCTTCCATCGGCACGCCGTACAATTTTCCTTGATACGTGACGGTAGGCTCTTTCTTGCCCGCTTCCGTCAGACGAGCAACCCAAGGTTCATTCGAAAGGTCCATGAAATTGCCGGCCTTAAACCAATCTGTCTGTTGAAAGAAGGTCACGTCCGGCGCGGAGTCGGATGCGAATTGCGCCTTCAGCTTGTCGAAATATGCGCCGCCAAGCGTGACGTCCCATTGAATTTTGGCGTTCGGATAAAGCTTTTTGTAGCCGTCTTCAACCGCCTTCTTCAATGCCTGTTCATGTGGACGATCGTCAAGGAACCAGGCACCGACGCGGATCGTAAACTCTTTGTCGTTGGCTGTTGCTGCGTTGTCCCCACCCGAATTGTCCGTCTGCGCTGACGGACTCGATGCTTCACTCGCCGCGGGACTGCTGGACGATGCGTTGTTCTGGTCGTTCGACTTGCCGTTGCCGCACGCCGCGAGCGCAAGCATGACGCACAAGAGGGCAATCAGCGATAATAACGCTTTCTTTTGCAAGTTGAAACACCCCTTCTGAGATCGAGTTTGTTTTACAATTTCATCATAGCCTCTTCGCAGGGTGGCCTCGATAGCTGTAATTTGGTTTTTCTTTATTGCGTTTTACCGCCGGTTTGCTGCTTGTAATTGCTTGGCGTGAGCCCCGTCATTTTCTTGAAAAGCATGCTAAAATGCCCCGCGTCTTTGAAACCTACGGCGTAGGCAACCTCGTACGATTTGAGGTCTTCGTTCAGCAGCTTGATCTTGGCCGCCTCAATACGGTATTCCCACAACATATCCGTGAAGTTTTTTCCCGTCTCTTTTTTGATCAACCTGCTCAAATACGAATAGTTTACGTTCAGTCGCTTGGCGACGGTCTGCAGCGTCAGATCCGTCCGATACTCCATGTCGATAATTCCTTTCGTCTCGGCGACGAGCCGTTTCGGCGAGTGTTCCAGCAGCCGTCGTATCGCGTCCGCGTTATCCAGCATATACCTCTCGAGAGCTTTCATCATGTCGGTCAAAATGAGGCTGGCGAGCATCGTTTCGCGAATGCCTACAGCCGTCCCAGGCGTCGGCTCGATTCCGAATTCTAGCAGCACGTCCTCCGACCGTTCGATCATACCTATACAAAAATGCTGGATGTCCTTACGGCTTGCGCCGGCGGACAACATGCGGCGGTATGCGGAAGAAAGCGATTCGCGTATACCGTCCGCATTTCCGGTTCGGAGCAAATCGGCGATCCTTTTGACGGATTCGAGCGATTCCTTCTCCTTCTCGCCGACGATCGTCTCGATCGCGTCGAAGGCGAGAACCGAATTTTTGCCGAGCAGCATGCGATAGTCCATGCAAACGCCAATCTGCCCAATCGCCTCCGCTAGCTCGAGGTACGAATCGAACATCCTGCTGATGCCTACGGACACGCTTTGCCCATTTTCCGTTTCGCAAGATTTGATCATTCTCTTGGCGAGCTCGATGCCGTTTTCCCGTGTACCGGCTTCGCCCCCGGATTCGAACGGCAGCAGCAAATAAACGCCGCTGGAAGTTTCCGATATCCACGCCGTCAGGCCAGCGCCTTTCGGAACGGATTCCAGTGTCGTGCGGATTTTTTTCAACTCGAACGGATTGCGTCCGGATTGTGAGCCGTGCACATGGTCGAGCTCGGCATACAGCAGCAGAAAAGAACGGTCTTCGAGTTCCTGCTCCAGCAACCACTGCCGCTTTTGCTCCCTGGAAAGAGACGATCCGCCAAGCGCGGCGAAAAACGATTCCTG
This sequence comes from Cohnella sp. LGH, assembly GCF_017671885.1. Lineage (NCBI taxonomy): Bacteria > Bacillati > Bacillota > Bacilli > Caryophanales > Paenibacillaceae > Cohnella > Cohnella sp. LGH. Next base: position 3,139,871 of record NZ_CP072117.1, on the reverse strand, counting down.
CTCCTTCCATCCGCTTCGCTCTTTGGAGCGCAAATGCTCCACTACCCGAACGATGTCTTCCGGCTTAAAAGGCTTCGTAATAAAGTCGGCTGCGCCCAGTCGGACCGCTTGTCTTGCGTATTCGAATTCGTGATGCGCGGTCAGGAATATGATCGGCATGTCCGCATACGTTTTTCTGACCGCTTCCGCCAGCTCGATGCCGTCCAACACGGGCATGCGGATATCGGTAAGCAGCACGTCCGGCTTGACCACTTCGATCAGAGCCAACGCTTCCTCGCCGTTCGCAGCTTTCCCGACGACCGTGCAGCGTGCATCTGCCCATTGCGGCATTTCGGCCAAATAATTGCGAATTTCGCTTTCGTCGTCCACAACAAGGATTCGCATCGCTTAATCCTCTCCCGTCTCATTCCAAAGTTGTATCGGCATTTGCAGCGTTACGGTTACCGAATCCTCGCCTTCTCTCCTGAGCTTCACCCCATACACGTTGCCAAAATGGTGACGTACCCGCGCATTGACATTTTCCAGTCCGGAACCGAGCCCTTTTCTGGCCGACTGCCGGATGGACAGGGAACCGTCGGCTTTTTCCGGCGGAACGGAATTGCGAATTTCGATCACGAGCTTGTAATCCTCTTCTCTTGCCTCGATTTTAATTCGGCCGCCGCCTTGCAGACGGTCGATGCCATGAATAACGGCGTTCTCGACAAGCGGCTGCAGGATGAGCTTTGGCACGGCGGACTGGAGCAGCATTTCCGGAAGCGCAAGGCGATACTGCAACCGCTCCCCGAGCCGATATTGATGGATTTGCAAATATTTTTCCGCGAACGCCATTTCCGTTTCCAAAGACACAAACTTTTCGCCCGGCGTGATCGAAAAGCGAAAAATGCTTGAAAGGTTATGCACGATATCCGGCACGAACTTTGCCTTTTCGGGTTTTTGCGACATGATGCTAATATATTCGAGCGTATTGTATAAGAAGTGTGGATTGATATACATCCGGATCGCCTTGAGCTCCGCTTCGCGGACAAGCAGTTCGTTTTTATAGTTTTTGTCGATCAGAATTTTCGTGCGTCGCACCATCTGGTTGTAGCCGTGACAAAGCATGGCGATTTCGTCTCGGGTCGAAACGTCCTGCACCAATTGGTACTCTTCTCGTTCGGCCCGGCGCATCAGCCTGGTGAGTCTCTGTATCGGAGCGGTTACGCGTTTTAAAATGTAATACGTAACGAAAAAGACGGTCAGCCACGCTACGAAAGTAACCGCCGCCGCGAACATCGCCTGCTTTTCCACGATACCGCCCGCTCCGGGAGTTGCCAGCCGAATATAATGAAAGTCGGCATATTGCGACTTCTGCTGAATGAGCAGCAGCGTCGCAGGTCCCCGCACGTCCAGCACTCTACCGACTTCGTCAAGGTGCGAAGCGGAAAGAATAATGTTATCCGAGTTGGTGATATAGAACGTTCCAGACGCAAAATCGACAAACGTCTGCTGAAGGCTGGCGGGGACCAGCGTAACGACTAGCCATCCCAGCACTTCGTCGGTGCCAGACTCATAAATTTTCATGTCGCAGGCCATCCGTTTGTCGTCGGAAAAAAACGCCCATTCGGGCATCCGGTCGAATTCGAAAGGAAGCAAGCGGTATGCGGAAGGATAATGCAAAGGGCGGTTGCCGCCCGTTCCGAACACTTGGTCGTCCGGCGTGACCACGTACAGGTTGTCGACGAATTCACCAACGCTTCTTTTCAATTCGGCCAACTCGACTTGCAGCGCATCGATTGTGTTTTCGAGCAGTTGCTGCCGATTGCTGTCAGAAGTCGCATTTGCATCGGTCTGACTGTACAGTTTCAAGTAGGATTCCATCACGTTCCGTTCCCCGATCTCGAGCATCCTCTTCTTGATGGCCGAGAGCGGAGCATCAATCGCCGAAGCAGCAGCGGCAAGTTCCTGTTGAGCGGCCTCCGTCGCTTTCTTGCCGATCAGTTGGCTGGAACGGAAGTAGAAGGTAGCGCTTACAATAATGAGCGGAACAAGTGTAAGCAGCGAATAAATAATGAGCATTTTGTAAAAAAGTCGCGAACGGATCAGGTTAAAGAGGTTGACCATGAAGTGCCCCATGCCTGCTAACCTCCGTAAACGAAGTGTGTATGCCCATTGTACTATGGTTGGGACAGGCTGTCTCTCTATTCCATTTGACCTTTTCTTTGTTGCAGTTGACATAGCAAAGACCGGAAATCCCTTACCGTTAATCGGCAGAGCTTACCGGTCCTTATGCTTTATTCCTGCATTTTAACTCGGGTATACGTTTACCCGTATCAAGATTCCATCGTCAAACAAAAATAAATTGCCGTTGCTATCCGTCGACATGTGCAGCGTATAGCGATCAAGCAAAAGTCTTTCATTGCCGAACAGCTTCCAGTTGCTCGTCTCCGGAACTCCTAATATCCCCGGGTTAAAGCTAGCCTTGCCGAGCTCCGCATAAGACTCCATTTTGCCGTCCGACGTAACGCGATGTACGACTCGGCGATCGTCAAGCAAATAAAAATAACCGAACGATGCCGCTACGTGCATGACGGAATCCGAATGAATGGCGACTTGTGCATGCTTAGCCAATCCCGTTCCCGTCCACTTGAAAATCGTGCTGCTCTTTTTATCGTAAACATATAATACTCCATCTTTCACGGTCGAGATCAACTGTGTTTTGTCCGACGTCGGGGAGCTGTTGACCAGTTCCAAGGCTTGATCCCTATTCGCGGAATAAATCATTTTCGAATAAGGTTCGCCGTAATAGAATGTCTTGTCATCCAATGTGGAGAAAAAAGAATCTTCCAACTTGTAGAAACCTGAATTCTCCAGTTGATAGGTAACCATTTTCACCTCGGGGGTTATCGAAAATACCGCAAGACGCAGCTTGTCCGGATACATCGCCGCGCTTTCTCCCAGCAAATACAACGTATCGCTTGCGTCGTTGTAGACGAGTTTCTTCGGAACGAATTCTCCATAGCTAAAGTTGATTTTGTATTTGTCTCGAACGGAGTATTCGAAGTTAAATCGCTCATCAATGGATGCGACGACCGACATTTTATCCGCAGAATTCGGGTCGTATTTTTTAATCTGATACCCCTTGTTCGGGTCCCTATTCAGAATGTAGACTTGATTGTCTTTAGCGGCGGCTATGCTTGTGTTTCCGAAGGAATACAGCCTGATCTTATCAAGGCTTTTTAAGTTGCTATGGTTGGCTGACAAATAATCCACGGTCAAATTTTCCATTCGTGGTCTGACGACCGGTGCTTCCTCTTCAACATCCTTTTTGTTCCCCGGCTGATCTTCGTCTATTGGCTCCGGCGTTTTTTTGATTTTCGATGAAATCCGGATTTCTTTCGTCGACGGTTCGTACCGAAGATCAAGGCCCAGAGAATTGACAATAAATCTTAGTGGAACCATCGTTGTCCCTTTAATGACAACGGGCGGTTGTTCCAAAAGAACAGGGTTGCTTTGTACGAAAGCCTCCGCTCGGCCAACCGTGATTTCAACGGTGACCCCTTCATAGCTGAGCCGGATCTCATCCGACTTCCGTGTTAGATTCGCGCCGATCGCATCGCTTACGCTCCTCAACGGAACAAAGGTATAATTGTTTATCGTTGTAGGCGGAACTTGCAGAACGACTTTCTTCCCGTTTATCAAAGCGTTCGGATCGTTCATCTTGAATACAGTCTCTCTCGTGTCGAAAAGATCGTTTTCTTCTGCATGAGCCGATAATGCCAGAATGAAGGCAAAACACATCAAAAACATCGCTGCAGGCAGCCATTTCCTAATTAACAATGTAAGTCCTCCTCCATTACGATTGGCGCCATCCTCTGACTGCCTCTACAGCCGGAGAATCCTTATTAAAACAACGTACCCCGTCGAATAAGGAGTCGATCTAATCAAAGTACTCGACTGGCCATGTTAGAGTTGAGAAAGTTAGGTTGCTTTTACAACGATACTGTCAAAATATTCATCACCCATGTATACTTCAAGTCGCCACATACCTTTTTTATCAAGAATGTACTTGGCACCGCTTTGCGCATCTGCTCCTAGCTCGTTTTCTGTCTTTGAAACCTCCCAGTCGGGATACAAAGTCTGTTTTGTCCCTGAATCTTTGTGTATGCCGATTAGTTTATACTTATCCGCTATTTCCTCCGGCTTTCCCCAGAAGTAAATAGAAAAGTGTCCACCTTTTGAAATGTCGCTTTCGCCTTGAGGCATAAAAACTAAACGATCTTCTTTTCCATACACCTTTATTCCGTCAACTTCAATCGTTCGACTTAGTTGCCAGTTTGTCTGATTGTCAGTGTTGTTTTGGTCAGTACATGCAGTCATTAGAAAAATAAATCCAAGAAATAAATACTTTATCACCATCATTCACCGTCCTCGTCATTATTGTATCATTTTGGAAGTCGAGGGTGAAGTGTTGGTTCATTCTTGGCCTCAAGGGGGCAATTGAATTCATACCGATAAATGTCAAAAAGACTGCCGAGCCTTACTCAGCAGCCTGAAACAACAATTAACTATTTGCATCTTTATTTTTATAATTAACTTTATAATCCTTGGCTAAATCGGCCAATTTTTCATGATAATCCTCAGTTAATTTAGATACTTGGTCTAATTGTCCATTTGCTTGTTCAACTAAGGAGTTATTCTGTTTTTCGAGGGCATCTACCATTGTAACAAAGGCAGACATTTGAGTGTTTACGGCTTCAATCAAAATTTCATGTAAAGCACGAACTTCTTTGGTTTTGGGTTTGCCTCTGCGGCAGGGTTGTCGCCTGGGGCCTTACGTCATTATTTTTCAACGCAGGACGAGCTGTTGCTATTTATTGTGGATTATTATTTGACGAAAGGAGCCGACAAGGCAGAGGGGCTGGAGATTAGCCGTATTCCGATGAAAGCCGCGAAGGAAGTTCTTTTAGAGCTACTCCCTATGGATACGGAAAAACGAACTGCAACCTGCGTCTGGTGGGTATTCGCCATCCGTTCCCTCAAAGATCAATCCAGAAGCCCGTCGGATTTGGAGCTAAAATCGTCTCTGTGACTCTTTTTTTACATCCTCTCGGGGACTTTCGCCTGTATAATGCGAAATGAAATCGTAAAGCTCAAGAGAACAAAAAACAATTGAAGAGACAGAGCCAGTATAATCCCCGTCAACAACCCCAAATTTATAGACTGACTAACAGCAATGAGGGCTCCGCCGATTCCAATGCTTAACCCCGGACTAAATGCATCTGTAAATTGAAGGCTGGCGGATATCTCTCCTTCTTCGCCTGCATTCGCATGCTGCAGCGCAATCGCACCAGTGGTAGGATGTGCCAAGCCTATGCCAAATCCAGTGAAAAGCTGTGAAATGACTGCAAATGCCATTCCTCCCCCTGGGAGGCCAACCGCCAGTATTACCGCAGCAACTCCAATAATCATAAATCCAATACCAACCGTCACCCGTTTCTTTCGGCCCTTCCCATGGTCTTTAGCATCAAACTTTGACTGCAGCCAGGCTGCCGTAGACCAGCTTAATGCACCCGCAGCTACAATTAATCCTGCCAAATCTGCAGGAAGCTTTTTCACATCCGTCAAAGCCAAGACAACATAGCTTTCAGTCGCATTATAACAAGCAGCAAAGAATCCCCTTGAAGCAATCGTAGCAGGCAAACCTCTTCTCGCACTTAAGGTGCCCTCAGGCAGCAGCTTTCGCAAAGGTTTGATCATGATGAGCAATCCTACTACCGAAAGTGCAATTCCTTTCCAATCGGTTATAAAGCCTAGCCCAGCCAGCAACATTCCGGTACCAATAGTCAGTAGTACTGCAAAGCCTTCTTTTCGGCTGTTCATTGAAGTGGGATTCTCTTCCACTGTAAATTTGCGAAAAGCGGGAATCGTCAGCACAACAGCCACGCCAATGAAAGGAAGCACCAGCCAAAAAACTAATCTCCAGGACAGATACTCCGCTATAAGTCCGGCAATGTATGGGCCAATTAAAGCTGGCAAAATATATGCGCCGGAAAATAAAGCAAGTACTTTCGTTCTAAGCTTATCGGGATACCCCAAAGTAATGCTGTAATACACGCACGTAATGATTGCCCCTGCACCAAATCCCTGAAACACTCTCCCTATAAGTAGCATAATCATGTTCACAGAAGTAGCTGCATTCAAGATGCCGATCACAAAAATCAGGATCGATATGCCAAACGATGCAAAAACGCCGATTTTGTTGATCCGCTGCCCCATTATCATTGTTCCAAGGATCTGTGCCAAAAGAAAAGCGCTGAATATCCAGCCATATAAATGAAGTCCATCTAACTTTTGAGCCAGGTTCGGAGCAATCGTCACAAGCGCCAACCCTTCAAACGCAACAGTAGTGACCGCAAGAATAATCCCTATTGTCAATGCTCTATATTGGATATCGAAAACCCCGACTTCCTTTTGAGTAATTGTCATCCTCCAACTCTCCTTAATAGTCTAGTCTATAGTTGCTGCAGCAAGTATATGACCCAAAATATCTAACTCCGTCATCCAAAGTTTATTCCCCCTTTACTGTGAGGGACAATCAAAGATGCTCTTCTTTGGATTATAGATCTTTTATGTTGTTATACATTACAGTAAGAATCCTTCTAAACATTTCAACTTCTACTTCAGATAACCCCTGAATGGTTTTATTATAGGCTTCAATGGAGGGGGCAAGAATTTCAACTTTAATATCTCGTCCTTTAGGAGTTAAATAAACACGCAAAGACCTTCTATCCGTTTCATGGACCACACGATAAATAAATCCCTTCTTTTCCAACTTAAACAGCATTCGTGCAACATTCGTTTGGTCCTTGTGGAGTCTCTCTGCAAGCTCTTTTTGAGTAATCCCTTCTTTTTCCCATAGCACGATCAGTATTTCCCACTGATCCACTGTGATGTCAAACGGATTCACTACCTTTTGATAGTAGTTATTCAATTTAAGCGCCGCGCGCTGCACATTAACACCAATATACTTTTCTAATTCCAATTTGCTCCTCCTTCATAGTAATCGTGATTATAGTTGTTAAGACCATTATAATTCTCTTTTTCTACTTTTCAAAGCTAATTTTCTCCATCTCATAGCGGGTCGCGATAATGCCCGACTTGAGCGTTCGGCTGGACAGCAGCTTGAGCCTGATTTTCTCGACCCCGCCGCCGAATATCGATTTGCCGCTGCCCAGGATGACTGGACAAATCGTCAATAGGTATTCGTCGATCAGGCTGAGCTCAAACAGCGTATTCGCAGCCCCAGAGCTGCCGAAGATAACAAGATTTTTGCCAGGCTGCTCCTTGAGCGCCTTGATTTCCTCTGCGACTTTGTCCTTAACCAGCAACGTATTGTTCCATTTCGCCTTGTCCATCGTTCCGGAAATGACGATCTTCTTAACATCCTGCAGCCATTTTGCATGCTCCATAGCGTGCCTCGACGCATTCGGATCATCCAGCACAGAGGGCCAGTAGCTCTCCATCATCTGATACGTCGTACGTCCGTAAACGGGAGAGTCGACTTCGGCTACGACTTCCTCGGCGTAATTCTCTAATTCCTCGTTGTACGGAATCCAATCCAGTCCTCCGTTCGAATCTAACGCATACCCATCCAGCGACACATGCATGAATAATACGAGTTTTCTCATGTCCGTTTCTCCTCCGATTTTGAATATATCTTGTCCGATTTTATTGCCGTTGTCATGTGTTTTGTCCTGCTGTTATGTTCATAATAAATCATTACTTTACGTAAGGTTCAAGTGGCTACTGAATTTTTTTGCAGACTTCCATGTTGCGCAAAACTGCCGATAGCTTAATCAAAAGGCAGCCGATCATCTGCATCGGCTGCCTCTGTATTTATCGAGTTATCGTTTCTCCGTAAGTTCAGTCTTGCTCGATATGACCAAAGGAAATTTTCTGAGGTAAATCTGGCCAATTAGACTAGCTCTCGCGGAACCAGTCGAATTCGGCAGTCCCCGTCGCCGCGCTGAAAGAGGAAGCGCTAATCCTGATCTTCGCCGCCCCCGAGGCAGCAGACGAACCGTAGCCCCCGATCGGCGTCCAGTAATCCCCGTCAGTGCTGTAGTAAGCCCGATAGTAATAACCCGCCTTATCTAGACGCAGGTAGATCGTCTCGCCTGGCAGTGGTTCGGGGATACTTGCACTCCCGGAAAAACCTTGTCCGGAAAATTCGAGCCGATTGCCGTTGTTATACTGCCGGTCCACTTTGATATAATGATCGGCATCGTACCAAATCAGCAAGCCCGCCTGTTGGTAGTTCTGGCTAGATTTATAATCGATCTTGTTCGTCAGGACGAGATCCTCGTTTGCGGCTACTTGCACCACCTTGCCGGTATCGTCGTTGGAATTGGCCGCGATGCCGATCTGCAGTTTGCCTCCAGAAACGGAAGCCGCGGGCAAAGCGTTCCATTGCAGATCCATCACCATTGATTCGTACGGATAGTGAATTAATGTCTAAATTTATAAAGCGCGTACAATTGATCCCTTTCAGATCGTTCAGCTTCACGAATCATACGAATATACGCTCTTCCAATATCCTACGCAGCTCATTGGGGATCCGGTCAAACACAACCCCTTTTCCCAAAAACAGAAGCCAATCCGCATAATACGCGAGCATCTCAACATCGGTCACATCCAGTTGAACACTGAATATCCCGCTCGACTGAAACATCCCGGTAAAGGACAAAGTAATTCCTGGAGGGTGCATACGCTTAAAGCGTAGAATTCCAGTCGCATCAAGCTTCACAACAAGATTGGCCTCTCGTGCACGATGCCTTTTTTTGCTTAAGATCTCTTGCTCCGAACACTTCATCTCCTGCTCGGAAAAAGCCGAATCCCGCAGCATCGCAACAGGCAAATAACGAAACTCATCCGTGTCGAAATCGTAAACCTCTACAAGCCACTGAGCGTTAGAGTTGAAAATATGCAGCAGATAAACGTCCAACAACTGCGGCCATCCAGGACTCTGTTCAAAAGTCACGCGCAAATGCTTATCCCGGACCGCAAGCGAAATCAACTGGTTCAACTCTGGAGGCGCCGCATCATCGAGCTCCAGAAGGTTCGGATTGGCGGGATTAGTATTCTCGAATAGTAAAATATGATTCAGCTCGATCAGCTCGTCTTGCTGGGTTTGCGAAGCGATGCCGATAAGCTTTTCGGTGATGGAGCGTCGATTTTGCAAATAAGGCAGCTGCGAATTTTTCGAGGCGATAAAGCTGATAAATATCGCCTTCAGCTCATCGGGCGTGAATCGGGCGGCGGGCAGATAATGATTTTGCAGGACATGGTAGCCTCCACCCCGCCCAAGCTCTGTCGTCAGCGGAAAACCCATAGCCTGAATCTCGTTAATGTCGCGGATCGCCGTCGCGCGGGATATCTTAAACTCCCGTTGAATCTCCGCAATCGTAAAATGTGCGCGGTTATTGATGTAGCGCATAATGAGGTTCACTCGTTCTGTTTTCTTCATGATTTTATTGTATCAAAAGTGAAGAAATAGTATCAACTTTTGATACATTCGGCAAATAGAATCAAACTTGTAAAGACTAAATCCTCAAAGGAGAGAACAAAATGTCTAAGTACTCCATCAAAACCATTTCGGAAAACTACAAAATGACGGCTTTCGGTGTTACATTCGATGACTTTAACGACTGGGCAGGCAATGCGGCAAAAACCGCGGCGAAAAAAGCCGAAATCGTTGAAAACGGCAAGCTAGCTGAACTTCTCGCGCTGGCTGACGGGCAAGAATATCAAATCAATTACGTGCTTGATGGCAAGGCTTGGCGAGGTTTCGGCGTGATGGGCGAGTTCGACGTGGAAGCCGCGATCGTCATCGACTTTCTCGCTGGCGACTACCTTGTCGTACCAGGCACAGGCGCTGACAAGGATCGCCTTGCCGACGAAATCACAGGCAAAGTTTTCAGCGGCATGTTGCAAGAAATCACAGACTACAAATACGTTGGACCCGGCAACTCAACATTCGTCAAACCCGCCGAGAACGGTGAATTCTATGGCGAAATGTGGCTTCGCGTTAAAAAAATCGAAAGCTAAGCTCTGTCGTATTTTACAGAGCTCGATGAAAGGAGATCTCCTATGGCAGATTACACGGTCGAATACAAAAAATCTTTCACATTAACTGCATATGGTTTCTCTATCCAGTCGAATTTTCAAGATATGACGGCTTTGCAAAAGGAAAAAGCCGAGTTTTGGGGAAGGCTCAAAGCTGACGGACGGTTCGCCAAGCTTAAAAACGCCGCAAAAGACGATCGTGAATGGTCGGTCAACGAGGTCTATCAAGGAAAGCCGTGGAATTATTTCGCTGTGGATGCTGGTAAATCCGTATCTGACGCAACGCGCATCATCGAGTTTCCAGAGAGCGAATACATCGTGGTTGCGGGAAATGGCGATAAGGAAATTTTGTTTGATCAGTTGACTTACCGGGCCTTTGGCGAAGTTTTGTCCCAAATCACCGATTATGCGTACATCGGCGGTCCAAACGCGACTTATCGCCAAGATAACGGTGACGGCACTTTCTACGGCGAATTTTGGGTGCCTGTGGTTAAAAAATAACAAGCAGATCGGAGCTGTCCCATAAGCCAACCAAGTTGCTGTGAAAGATAATCGATGATAAATGTGCAAGGGGTACGTACCCCTTGCTTATTCATATCGAGCATCTCAAATTATGGGACTGCCCCCTGTTGTGCCTAAGCGTTATTCATAGCAGTCGTGAAGCCAATCACAAACGCGATAACAAAGGCAAGCACATTGAGAGACGTCGCGACGATTCCGCATACTAATCCTCCGATTGCCATACCGCGACCTTGCATCTGCATTAGCTTGATCTCCTTAAAGGATAACGACGCGAACGCAATCGCAGCGATGCCGCTGATGAAGCCAATGATTCCAAGGAGTATAATTCCTCCTCCTATTGGTAAAGTAATTAAAGATATTATACCTAGTACTAGAGAGGCAATTGCTTTGCCATTCGTGTTCGCCTGTGGCGGGGCGTATGATTGGGTTGGCGGAGAAAACCCGTACTGTGGCTCTTTGTGATTGTCATCCAAGGAATATCCTCCTATTAATGTGTCATTATTTACTATTATACTTCTCGTAGTAAATTACTGTAAATCTATCGTGTAAATTTAATTATTTTGTCGCTTCTTACACGGCTTCAAAATTAGTTTTTGGAGTGCCGTTTACTGATGAGAGCGATCAACGTGAAGATATAGAGGGTCAGACTCACTGTGAACGTCAGCATCGGCCATGTCAACAGCACGTCCCCGAAGTCAGCCTCGTTCCTCACGACAATCAGTGACAGGACCAGTCCTAGCAAGGCGAGGGGATACACGAGCTGGCCGTCGTCCTTTTGCTTTAAGAGTCGCGTAATCGCAGTATTGAGGGCGAACAGCGTGATCGTTGCTTTCATATAGGAGCCGGCCATCATCGACATGCCGATGATGGATTCCAGCCTTTCGATGATCTCCTGGATGCTTATGAGCCTAGAAATGTTGAATAGCGGATACTGGTATTCGTTCGTTAAAGGGCCAAGCGCCAAGATGCAGCACAAGGAGGTGAATGAAACCAACAGCCAATTGATCAAGTAGCCCAGGAAAATCGGTTTGGTTGCGGTCTTCCCTTCTTTGGGACGCAAGTAGGCAAATACAAAGGCGAAGACCAGGAAGTCTCCATAGATAAAGCCGCTCGTAAGATACGCGCTATGGAATACAGGCTTGATGCCCATTGGCAGGACGGGAAGCAGGTAGTTGAGATGGTAGCTTTCCACATTGAACACCAGGACTAATACAATGACGCCGACCAGAAGAAAGCTGAGCAGCATGAACATGCGCGCCATGACCAGCGCCCCCGCCCTCACCGTCAATGCGGAGATCATGGCCATAAGGCCATTGAAGATGAACACGGGAGTATCGCGCATCATCGTAGTCGTGAAAAACGCACCGATCGAAAAGTAAATGTAGGCTTGCAGCAATATCATAAAGACGATGTAAGGCACCATCAATATCAGGGTAACCGGATAGCCGACCGTCCGAATCCCGCCTTCAATCAAGGTTTCTCCTGGAAACCGTCGGTTCAGATAAAGCATGCATCCGAGGGGAAGGCATCCGAATAGGCCAGATACGAGCATCGACAACCAAAATGCGTTGCCGGACTGCGCGAGCAAAGTGGAAGGAACGAATAGTATGGTAGATCCGGTCATATAAACGAGGAGCAGTACAGCCATTTGTACGGGAGAGATCATGTTGTCAGTCTTCATCGGAGCTCGCCGCCCTTTTGTCGGAAGCCTCTGTTTGCGGCGAGACTTTCAGCGAAGTATCGACTGCTTTTGCAGGCTTGGCAAAGACCTGATTGACCGCGTCCTGAATATTTGGAAACGGTCGATTCAGAATGTAGCCGCCGGCGCAGTAAAGGAAATACAAAATCATCGCGAAGTAGCAGAATCGGACTTGCCAGGAGATTTTGCTTATCCTTTTCCAATCGGGGATCAAGACTGAGGCAAGCGCGATCAAACAACATATCAGTTTCAGGGTCATCGACTACTCCTCCTGATCGCCGTAGGGCATTGGCTTCGTAAGTCCCGTATTGGTCATTTGAATCTCCACTTTGACCTGGAAGGTCGCTTGAGACAGCCGTCTCCCCCAACTACTCTTCCACTTCAGCCATAGGGCGGGATGGCGGCGATACAAGGCATCGCCGATATTCAGAAGATCAAGCTGACGGGCCTGCATTGCGCTGATTTCCTTCTGTAGCTCCTGCTCGACGTACTCGGCGATTTTTTGTTTGATACGATCTTCGTCGCTCGCCTTACGGATCTTTGAGCATCGCAGCTCCCCATAGCCGCCTACCAATAAAAGATGGATTCGGACCGCTACGGATTCGCCTTTGGGTTCGACCTTTGTGGTGCTGGATACCATCACATGTTCGAAGGTGTCTTTTTTGGACTTGGAATTTTCCTCGCATGGATAGGTCACGACCCCTCGTTCATACTCATTTCGCAGCATGAGCAAGTATTCCGCTTTCCCGGCCGGAATTCCCGGCTGGACGATGGAGTAGTCGCGGAAGATGGCCACCCCATTCATCACCGCAGGATCCTTCTTCCCGCCCGACGAGGCCATGTACGGCAGGACAGCGATCCCGGTCTGACTCTTCAGGGCAATTGCGACCTGGAGCAAGTTCATCTTTTTCGACATCCCCGTGAACCGTTTGGAAGATTGGCTAATTTCCCGCAGTTGTTGGCTGATCGTGCTCTCTATGTAGGGCTTGCGCGTCAAATAGTCGCTGGCTAGCCCCTTCGTAATCGCGAACTGCGCAGTTTCCCGAGGTTCGTGATCCCGGAGGAAATAATCCAATATGCCTTTTAAGTTCTGATTCTTAGCTATTTGTTCGCTGACCAGCACAATGCGAATGTGTCCCCACTGGGCGACGCGGCCAACTTCATTGGCGATGTTGGAGATCGCTTCCGACATGTTTTCTCCCTCGGTGTGGATATTGAAACTTTCCGACGCTTTAGGTGCGCCCTCCAGGCCGCCGCCAGGCTTGTAAAATTGGGTTGTCAGCCGGATACGATCATCCTCTGTAAGGTCGACGGCGACGGCCTGTACGAATGCCCATTCCGTCAGTTCGTACTTATTCCAGCAGCCGGTCAGGAGAACAAGTGCTAGAAAGGCCAATACTGCGAATGGAGACCGCATCATCGGCTGCCTCCGGAGCCGTGTCGGGGCCTTTTAAGCATGGAACGGATCGGTTGACGGAAGATCATACTGCTCAGCATTCGGCTCCAATCCAACGGCGCGAATCCGGTTAAGTAGTATTGGGACAGCGACTTTAGCTTGGTCAGATGAAGCATAATTAGGAAATAGCCGATCATCAGACCGAATCCACCTAACGTAGCAGCCAAGATCATGAGCGGAAATCGAAGGACGCGCAAGGCGATCGCCAAATTGTACTGAGGCATCGCGAAAGACGCGATCCCGGTTAACGCAACGACGATGACCATGATCGGCGAAGCGATCTTCGCCTGGATCGCCGCTTGTCCAATAACGAGAGCACCGACGATACTGACGGCGGAGCCGATCGGACGAGGCAAGCGGATCCCGGCCTCCCGGAGCAGCTCGAAAAAAAACTCCATCAAAAGCGCTTCGACGAACGCGGGAAACGGGATTTTCTCCCGCGTGTCGAGAATGGCCAAGAGCAGTACCGTAGGGATCAGCTCGGTGTGAAACGTGGATAGCGCGACATAAAGACTGGGCAGCGTAGTCGCCATGATGAAGGCGATCACACGAAGCCAGCGAATAAGGGTCGAAAAAACGGTTCTCTGATAATAGTCCTCACTTGTGGAGAAGAAATCGATGAATAGCCCCGGACAGATCATCACAGTAGGCGAGCCTTGGACCAGCACGACGATCTTTCCCGTCAATAGCGCGGAGGTCGCCACGTCCGGCCGTTCCGTATACCTGACTTGAGGGAAAGGGGTAAATACCGATTCCTCTACCCATTCTTCAAGGTAAGTCGTATCGAGAATCTCTTTATCCTCAAGACCGCTTAGCCGCTGCTCGAACAGCTTTAGATCCTCCGGATCCACCCTATCGCTCAAGTACCCGTATACAATATCTCGGCGGGTGTACTCGCCGGCATGCAACAACTTGAACTTCAGCTTAGGCGTCTTGATCAGCGCCCGGAGCAGGCCGATGTTCGTCTTTAGATCCTCGATCGTACTGTTGTGCGGACCGAAGACGACCGGCTCCATCGTTGGCTCGGAGACGCTTCTCGTCTGTACTCCCGGCATCTCGCAGCCAATCGCCCGATCCCAGCCGTCCAACAAAAAGACGACGTTGCCGTCCGTGAGACTCTGTGTGACTTGCTCAATGGAGTCAAGCAGGTGAGCGGAATGGGTGGACACCCCTTGTGCTTCCCAATAATGGGACAGCTTGTCCGGAGTCAGCGTCTTATCCAGCGCGCCAAGCAAAGGCGATAGATCTTGAATCAATGCGCTCATGTAGGTGATTCGATAATTTTGCGACAAGGTATCGAGCAAAATACCGACGGAAGCATATTCCAGATCCTGCCCATAGCTCCATTCCTTGATCGTGAGATCGTGGCAATCCGAGAAGATCGCTTCGATGCGGGCACGGGATTCCGTCAAGCTCGGTGATATGGGCTCATACGCGTCAGGAACATTAGGCATAGCAAGCATTCCTTTCCACCCAAGTTCCCATAGTATTCCAGACCCCGAGCTAATTATTCGATGCCTGCTTTTGCCGCAGCTCGTGGGAATAAAAAAGGAACAGACACCCGAGATAGTCTGCTCCCTGATTATTTTATTTTCCCAGCCTTCGAACATTAAGATTAAGGTGCTTTCCGATTGTACGCACGTACCGCAAATAGATAGGCGACAATCATTATACCTACGCACCACGCAAGAGCAACCCAGATCTCATTGCCTATCGGTTGACTTGACAGTAGAGAGCGGATGGTTTCTACGATAGATGTTACCGGCTGGTTTTCGGCAAAGACGCGTACGGCAGATGGCATCGTTTCGGTCGGTACAAAAGCCGAACTGATAAACGGCAGGAAGATAAGCGGATAGGAAAACGCGCTAGCCCCTTCCACCGTTTTCGCGGACAATCCGGCAATCGCCGCGACCCAGGTCAAAGCCAGCGTAAACAGCACGAGAATGCCGGCTACGGCAAGCCAAGACAGGACATCCGCCGATGAATTAAAGCCCATAACGAGCGCTACGAGAAAGATTACCGCAACAGAAATGATATTGGATACGACAGAGGTCAGCACGTGCCCCCACAACACGGAGGAACGGGCAATCGGCATAGTGTGGAATCGCTCGATAATGCCCCGTTGCTTATCCAGAAACAGTCGGTAAGCCGTATAAGATATGCCGCTTGCAATCGCAATTAACAGGATGCCGGGCAACAAATAGTTCACATAGTTATCGGTACCGGTTTGGATTGCGCCCCCAAACACGTAGACGAACATCAGCATCATTGCAATCGGAGTGATACAAACCGTGAAAATAGTGTCCATGCTTCGTAAAATATGGCGCATAGAACGTCCAAGCATAACGCCCATATCGCTGAAAAAGTGAGTTTCCATTTACATGGCCTCCTCGTATAGTATTTTTTGAAGGCAGTTATAAGCCAATTTCCATCCCCCGAGGGGGATGAAGGCCGCCTTCAGAATTTCCAGCTTGCTCTTTGAAAATTAAATTTGGGACTGGACTTTCCGGCATGCCTCTGGACAATGGATTTTAGGGTCCATTCGGGGAAATTCTTCTGCCTCCTGTAGCATCGTCTACATCTAAAGTCTGTTTCTCCGGTACTCGTCTGAGCTTCTTACCCGCTGGCTGTTCCCTTCGGCAAACCATGCCCAGCAATAGCAGCGCTGGGGCAGCTCATGGCCCGAAGTGTGTCCTCATATGCGAGGGTGATTGATCTGCGAGTGCACCGGAGGCATCCCGGAGCGTCCATTCCCTGAATCCCTAGAGAAAGGAGGATCTCCACTTGAAACTATTTGTCGGTATTGACGTCAGTTCGCAAGAACTGGAAGCGTGTTTCATGAATTCGGATGGCGACAAGGTTGAGACGCTTACCGTGAAGAACGATTTGCATGGCGCTTCTCACCTACGCGACCGCATTGTTGCTGTAGCGGACAAGCTGTCCGCTTCCGAAATCCATATCGGGCTTGAGGCTACCTCGGTCTACAGCTGGCATCCTGCGATGTATATGCATGAGGATGCGGCACTCAAGGAACGCAAGGCCAAAGTGTTCACCATCAACCCGAAGCTCGTCAGCAAGTTCAGAGAAGCGTATCCGGATCTTGACAAGACCGACCGTCTCGATGCTTGGGTCATTGCGGACCGTTTGCGCTTCGGCAGATTGACGACGACCATCGTCATGCAAGAGCAGTACGTTGCCTTGCAGCGGCTTACCCGCATGCGGTTTCATATGGTCCACAGCCTGACGCGCGAGAAGCAGTACTTCCTGCAGAACCTGTTCTACAAGTGCAACGCCTTTACGTCCGAAGTCGAGAGCTCCGTATTCGGACATGCCATCCTGGAGATGCTCTCGGACCAATACAGCCTGGACGACATTGCGACCATGGATGTCGCGAGCTTGGCTGACTATCTCAGAGACAAGGGACGCAATCGCTTCCCTGACGCAGAGAACGTCGCTCGCTGCATTCAGAAAGCCGCCAGAGCTTCTTACCGGCTCTCCAAAGTCGTCGAGGATTCCATCGACCTTGTGCTTGGCACATCCATTCAGACCATCCGAAGCATTCAGGCTCAGCTCAAGGATTTGGACAAGGCCATCTCGCGGATTCTGGAAGGCATGCCGGGCGCCCAGTGCCTGCAATCCGTCCCCGGCATCGGCAAGGTCTACGCCGCCGGCATTCTCGCCGAGCTTGGCGACATCTGGCGCTTTAGCGATCAAGCCGCTGTCGCCAAGTACGCTGGGCTCACATGGCGCAGGCATCAGTCCGGCCCCTTTGAGGCCGAGGATACTAAACGCATTCGTTCCGGCAACCGATTCCTTCGCTATTACCTGGTTGAAGCTGCCAACTCGGTGAAAAACCGCGATGAAGAATTCGGCGAGTATTACCGGAAGAAATACAAGGAAGTACCCAAGCATCAACACAAACGCGCCCTCGTCTTAACGGCAAGAAAACTTGTGCGTCTGGTCGATGTGCTGCTACGCAACGGCCAACTCTATACGCCTCGAAGGAAGGTGACGACTGCGAAGGATTGACGCCTCCTTTGCCAAAGTCCATTACGGATTCCCAGTAAAAATCTGGTTATTCACTTGATTTTCGGCTGGGTTTAGTTTGATGTGCCCATTTTTCATGACTGATCTAACTTACAGCCAAAAAAATTTCCAATTCATTCGAGGTTAGCGCTTGACATCATACCGCTGGACTTCTTGCCGATAATAGCGAGGAATATATCCTCCAATGTCGGCTGTTTCTCAACATACTCCACCTTCGCTTGCGGAAACAGCTTTTTCAGCTCCGCGAGCGAGCCGGCTGCGATAATCCTGCCCTCGTGCAAAATGGCAATACGGTCTGCAAGCTGTTCGGCTTCTTCCAAATACTGCGTGGTTAGGAATACCGTTGTGCCGCAGTCGGCAAGCTCCTTGACAATCTTCCAGGCTTCCATACGTGCCTCAGGATCAAGCCCTGTGGTCGGCTCGTCAAGGAAAATGAGCTGCGGGTTTCCGATCAGGCTCATGGCAATGTCGAGCCTGCGGCGCATACCGCCCGAATAAGTGGACACCTTGCGGTCGGCGGCATCGGTCAAGCGGAAGCGATTCAGTAAATCATCCGCGATCTGACGCGGATTTTTGAGATGCCGCAGTTTTGCAATCATGATCATATTTTCTCTTCCGGTCAATATTTCGTCCACGGCGGCAAATTGCCCGGTCAAACTGATCGCATGTCGTACATTCTCGGGTTTTGACGCGACGTCAAACCCGTTTACGGTGACGGTTCCCCCATCCTTTTTGAGCAGTGTGGAAAGAATCCTGACAATCGTCGTCTTACCTGCTCCGTTCGAGCCAAGCAGGGCGAAAATCTCCCCTCGCTTCACTTCAAAATCGACGCCCTTTAGAACCTCCGTGTTCTTGAAAGATTTTCGCAAACCTTTCGCTTCAATTACGTTCTCCATCGCCATCCTCCTCTTTCTTTGATTTTGATTTGCCCGCAACTTTTTTCAGGGCCTTGTTAACTTCTTGGTCAACGGATTCTTGATACATATCCGCATAAGTCTTGGAATCTTTAATTAGATCGTCGCAGAAAGCCGCTACGTCGCTGCCCGTCACATCGAGCACCTCTTTCCCCGAGGCCGCTCCCTCTTCAAAAAGATCAATAATTCCCGATAGCAAACCTGTACCGTCGGTTAGAGCAACGGGGCCGACCTTAAAATAATATTTTTGAATCTCTTTATAAACAATCTGATAATCTCGCGGGAGCGCCTTGACGCGTGCCATGTGCGCTCGCCATTCTTTTTTGCCTTGGATGATATCTTGTATTTTCATTTTATCCTCCTATTTACCTAATTTTTTGGCGATATTATTGTTAAGTTGCTCGCGCCACTTGTCGCGGTGTGATTTTGCTCCTTCTTCGCCGGCCAACGCTGAACAGAAGCCTTTGATATCGTCGCCCAAAACCTCTTGGACACTCTGGCCGTCCGCTGCCGTTTCTTCGAGCAGGCCAAGCACGCCGTCAAGAATCGGCATGAGGTTGCGTCCAGTGAAATCCGAGTATTTCCAAATATTAAGATGGATCTCTGCCCATGCGGCTTGATATTCAGCCGGCAGCTTTTGGGCTCGCGATTCAAAAGCTTTCATTGCCTTCGTCATGTCGCTGCCAGTGATTTTTTCCCAAAAATTCATTCTCTTCTCTCCTTTAACTCGTTCATCTTTGAGGACACGAACTCCCATTTTTCCCAGAACTTCCGCAGCTCCTCCCGACCCGCGTCGTTGATCGCGAAAAACTTTCGCGGCGGTCCCAGGTCGGAGGGCTTCTTTGTGATCTCTACCAACTTGTTTTTTTCAAGCCGGATCAGGATGGTGTACACCGTTCCCTCCACAACATCGGCGAATCCGAGAGTGTTCAGCCGCCGCGTGATTTCGTAGCCGTAAGTTTCTTCCCGTCTTATTATTTCGAGAACGCAGCCCTCAAGCACGCCTTTGAGCATTTCAGTTAAGTTTTCCAGTACAATCACTCCTCGCTACTCCGCAGGACTGGTATGCAGTACTACTTACTACCACTACAAAGTATCACGCAGTAGCCGAATTGTCAATAGCGACAAAAAGGTTCAGACACGATTTTTGATTTGACCAGTAAAGATATAGTTGCGCTGACCGTCCAATAAAAAAAGAAGCAGCTGCCACTGGCAAACTGCTCCTTGTGTTCCCTCAATTCCACATTTTCAGTCATTCTTCTCGATCGTGACGAAGCTCTTCGTTATCATAAATAAAAGACACTAAGGTACTGGAACCCAATCAGATCTCCCCATATGCCCCTCTTAATCTGTAATATCGTTGAAATTTTGCAAAAGACGCTGCTCCAGCCCTTTCTCGTTTGTTTTTAGTTCTTGCATGATCGGAATCGTCATATCGGTATTGGGGTTGTATTTCAGGCCCCAGTGCATAATGGCAAAAACGACCGGAAACAGGTCAAGCGCCTTTTGTGTGGGGCGGTACATAGTTTGTGCGCGATTTGAATCTCCTTCTATCTTGACGAGCAGGCCTCCTTCGACCAGTGATTGGAGACGTGCGCTCAAAATATTAGTTGAGATGCGCTCGCGTGAAGCAAGAAACTCGCGGTAATACCTTTTGTTATGGATAAGGACGTCACGAAGTATGACTAGGCTCCAGGGATCACCCCATAGGTCGAGCGCATATACGATTGGACAAACGGATGAAGGTCGCTTTTTCATGAGAATGATTATACAATCCGTACTTGCATTTTGCAATTTTATACTTGCAATTTGCAAGTACAAAATTTATACTCGGTGTGTAGTCTACAATTAACGAGGAGAGATCATTTGCATGGATCAAAGTTACAGCACTTTTTTTACGGTAGACCAAAGCCCCGAAGAAGTCTTCGCCGCCATTAATAACGTCCGCGGATGGTGGTCTGAGGAAATTGAGGGCACTACTGACGAACTCGGTGAATTTAAGTACCACTATCAGGATATTCACCGTTGTACCATCCAAATCACCGATCTTGTTCCAGGTAACAAGGTGGTTTGGCACGTTACTGACAACTACTTTAACTTCGTAAAGGACAAGAACGAGTGGACGGATACCGACCTTGTTTTTGAAATCGCCAAGAAAGACGGAAAAACAGAAGTTCGATTTACACACCTTGGCCTCGTTCCAACATATGAGTGCTATGCCGTATGTACGGATTCCTGGGGCATCTACATAAACGGCAGTCTTCGCGACTTGATCGCCAAGGGCAAGGGCCAGCCCAACCAAAGCGAGCAAATTGCAAACAAACACGGCATAAAGAATTCTTAACTTTAATAAGGGATCCTCTGACTGTCGCTACAGCCGGAGAATCCCTATTAAGGTAACGCGCCCTATTAGGCCGCCGGGTCAACCGCACAACTAATCTGGAACGTAGGTCAATCTGATCACCTGCTCGCCAATTCGATCGCTTGCCACGAGGCGCAGCGGCGGCCGCGGACCGGCGAAGAACGGCTTTCCGTGTCCCAGCACGACCGGATGGAGATAGAGTCGATATTCATCAACGAGATTGAGCTCCGTTAGACCGTGCGCCAACTCCGGCCCGGCAACTTCAATCACTCCTTCATGCTGAGCCTTCAACTCACTTATGGCCGCTTCAAGTTCGCCCTCGATCAGAGATGCGTTTGGACCGACGGACTTTAAAGTTCTCGACACAACCCACTTCGGTTTGCTTTGCCACGCCGCTGCGTATTCCCGTTCCGGTGCATCCCACTCAGATTGTTCTTCGTCCCAATACCGCATGATCTCGTACATGCGGCGCCCGTAGAGGATTCCCGCTTGCCCGCGCACGTCGTCAATGAAATGACGAAATAGCACGGGGTCGGGCCGAAATGCCATGTGGTCGACGAAACCGTCCAGAGACTGGTTCAATGAGTAAACGAACTTTGCCATGCGACTGACTCTCCTCCTTGGTTTTTATCAACCGTTCCCTCGATGATATCGTACAAATTCTCTATCACTGTATATTCGAGGTAAAGCCAATGTATCCTGCTCGTAAGTGGAAGAGTCTGCCGATATTGTCACCAGCCTGTTATCATCTGTGTTATCGATTCTCGCTAACAGGTACGCCATTGATATCGAAATTGGTAGGTTCCCGATTCCAAATCTAACGTCACGCGGTTTTCGTGGAGCGCGACGATCCGAACTCCTTCCGCCTCGCCCAGCCTTATGCCTTTCTCCGTCACCCGATCTTGCAGCGCGTTCGGCAAGACGAGCGTAGCCGTCGTATTCGGGGGAATTGCGACTTCCATGCTCATCTCTCCGTTCTCCAGCCTCCAACCGGACACGATCTCTCCGTACATCGATTGGTAGGTCGCTTTGGCATAGGTAAGACTAGGACTTGGAAGCGGCTTGATCTGAATATGCTTGAAGCCTGGCGCGGCTTCATCCGTGTCTATTCCCGCTACGTAGCGATAGAACCACTCTCCGATCGCCCCGAAAGCGTAATGATTAAAGGAATTCATGTCCGCGCTCCAGAAAGAACCGTCTTCCTTCCGACCGTCCCAATGCTCCCAGATCGTTGTCGCCCCTTGTTCGACGGAATAGAGCCATGACGGAAAACGACGCGACAATGCCAGCCGATACGCCAACTCGCTTCTGCCGATATCCGAAAGCGTCGGGCAGATATAGGGGGTTCCCAGAAATCCGGTCGTCAGCTTAAAATCCGATTCCTCGAGGAGCCGAATGAAGCTTTTCTCCACTTGTTTGCGGATCGGGCCTTCAACCAATCCGAATCTAAGCGCCAACACGTGCGCCGTTTGGGTCGGAGACGCCAGCCTTCCCGTAGGCGTAACGAACTCTCGATTGAAACTGTCGCGAACGTTCGCGAACAGTTCTTCGTATAGGGCGACGTCCCCTTCCTTCCCTAACGCGCGCGCGGATTTGGCGAGCAAGCTCACGGAATAGGCGTAAAAAGCGGTCGCAATCAAATCTTTCGGAGTCGCGCCCGCGTAGCTTCCTGCGGGTGCGTCCAGCGCCAGCCAATCTCCGTACTGGAAACCTTCGTTCCGAAGAAACTCCTGCTCTCCCGATTCGCGCAGGAATTCGACCCATGCTTTCATGCTGTCGTATTGTTCTTCCAGCACGCGCGAATCTCCATAACAAGAGTAGATCGTCCACGGACAGATGACCGCCGCATCCCCCCATCCCGAGGCGGAATGCATTTCCCATCCCGGAAGCGTATCCGGAATCGTATGAGGCACACCACCGTTCGGCAGTTGGTCCGCCTTCAAGTCTCTAAGCCACTTGGCGAAGAAAACGGCAACATTCATATTGTGGGCGGCCGTCCGAACGAAAACCTGCGCGTCGCCCGTGTAGCCTAATCTTTCGTCGCGCTGGGGGCAATCCGTCGGCACGTCGAGGAAGTTTCCTCGTTGCCCCCACACGATGTTGCTTTGCAAACGGTTGACCAGAGGATCCGAACATTCGAACGTCCCTGTCTCTTCCAAGTCCGAGCTGACGACGTGCGCAGTAAACGATTCGGGAAGCAAGTCTCCAGGATACCCGCTCACCTTCACATAACGAAAGCCTTGAAACGAGAAACGCGGTTCATATCGTTCGTTCCCCGTTCCTCTGCAAATATAGCTTGTCTTCTGCTTCGCGGAACGCAGATTGTCGACATACAGGTTCCCGAACGCATCCAATTCTTCGGCATGGGTCAGTTCGACAAGCGTTCCCGCTTCCCCCGTCACCGAATATGAAACCCATCCCGTCAGATTTTGGCCGAAATCCAATATCGTTTCTCCGGTCGGGGATCGCAAGACCCGTTCCGGTTTAAGCTCTCGCACGATTACCGTCGGTACGTTTTCCTGCGAGATGAGCATTTGTTTGCCGCGTTTCATCGTATCGACGGGCAGCCAATTCCGATCGTCGTACTCCGGCAGGCTCCACTCGTCTTTCTCGAGTCTAGCGTCGTATGTCTCTCCGTCGTAGAGGGAAGCCATGACGATCGGACCGGTCTCCGCCCGCCAAGTGCCGTCCGTCGCGACGGACTGTTCGCTGCCGTCCTCGTAGACGAGATGCAATTCAAGCAGGGCGGCTCGGCGATCCCCATAAAAATCGCGGGGATGCCCGCCGATCCTGCCTTTGTACCACCCGTCCGCGACGGTGATTCCGATTGCGTTGCCGCCAAGCCGGATCTGCTCCGTCACGTCGTAGGTTTGCGTTTGGAGTCTGTGAAGGTAGCTAGTCCATCCCGGCGCGAACAACTGGTCCTTCAAGCGGCGGCCATTAAGCTCCAATTCGTATACTCCGAGCGCGGTCGCGTAGATTCGCGCGGATCGAATCGGGGATTTCGCTTCGAAAGCTTTGCGAAATAGAGGCAAAGCTTCAGCCGGGAGATTCCGCCGCACCGGGTCGAATGTAATCCATTGCGCGATCCACTCTCGAAAATCCAATATTCCCGTCTCGAAGCTGGCGTTCTGCCAGTCGCTTTCCCGGCCTTTGATATCCCTGGCTCGCACTCGGCAGTAGTAGACTTGACGGGATTTAAGCGCCTCTCCTTCGTACCCGACGTGGACGGACCGATCCGAGTCCACTTCCCCGGAATCCCAGATCAAACTTCGGAAGTGCGGATCGCCCTCGGACACTTGGAACCGGTATCCGGCTTGCCGGATTCCTCTGCCCGTTCCGTAAAGCTTCCAACTGAATCGGGGAAAGCGCGCGCCGATGCCGAGCGGATTAAGCCTATATTCGACGCGAAGATCGGCAACGCCGAATTCGGTCGCTTCGGACCTGCGGGTTTCCTCTGTCTTGCTCTGATCAACCTTTAATCGCACCGGCGACGAGTCCTTTCATCATATATTTCTGGGTGAAGAAAAACAGAACGATCAGCGGCAAGGTCGCCATGACGCACAGCGCGAAAATCGGACCGTAATCGATCGATTGGTTATTCGCTTTGAATTGCACGACTTGCGCCATCAACGTCATTTTAGCGGGATCCTTCAAAAAAAGCAGCGGACCGAAAAGATCGTTCCAGATTCCGTAGATGTTCAACATAATAAGCGTCCCCGTCGCCGGAAGCAGGAGCGGAAAAATAATCAGCCAGAACGCGCGATATTTTCCGTATCCGTCGATGGCGGCCGATTCTTCGATTTCCTTCGGAACGGACTTCGTGAACCCCGCGTACATGAAGGTCGCCATCGGGAGCGCGCCCGCCGCGTACAATAGAATCATGAAGGTGCGTGTATCGATCAAATGCAAGGCAACTCCCATCTTAAACAAGGGGATCATTCCCGTCTGCAGCGGAATGACCATACCCGAGATGAAGAAGTAAAAGAGAAATTGAAAGAACTTGCGCGGAATACGCGCAATGACGTAACCCGCCATGGAAGAGACGACGACCATGAGCCCGATCGAACCGACGCTTATCGCGAACGTATTAAAGAAACCGAGCGGAACGTCGACTTTCGCAATGGCTTTCTTGTAATGGCCCCAGTACAAAGAATCGGGTAGGCTCAAGGGCTGATACAATTGATCCGGAGATTTAAAGCTGGTCAATATAAGATAAAAAATCGGATATAAGAACAGCAACGCGGTCAGCAGCATTCCGATCTCCAGCGCCGCGCTCCCGGGATCCTTCCGCTTAGCTAAGAGCTTGCCCATTACATCTCCACCTCCTTGCGCCGCATGATCCTCAATTGAAGCAGCGTAACCGCCATAATGAAGATCATCAGTACGATTCCGCCCGCGATGGCATAGCCGTATGTGTTTTCCCGGAATGCGGCGTTGTAGATCGCAAGCGTGAGCGTATAGGACGACGAGCCGGGGCCGCCTCCGGTCAGGACATAAGGAATATCGAACATCTTCAGGCCGCCTACGATGGTCAGAAATACAACGATCGTCGTCGCGGGCATGAGCATCGGAAGCGTCACGTGCACGAACCGGTTGACCGCCTTAGCGCCGTCCATCTTTGCGGCTTCGTACAAATCTTGGGGAATGGCCTGCAATCCGGCCAAGTAAATGACCGCGCAATAGCCGAGCCCCTGCCACTGCGTCAGGGCGATGAGGGTCGGGAACACGGAGCGCGTGTCTCCCAGCCAATCCCGCTCCCAGGCTTGCAGCCCCATTCGTTCCAGCAGGCCGTTCAGCAAGCCGTCATACTGCAGGATTTGCCCCCACACGATCGAGGTGACCACGAGACTGACGACCACGGGCAAATAAAACGCGACTCTGAGCAAAATTTTCGTTCTAAAGGGCCGGTTCAGCAAGATGGCCAATAACAAGGATAAGGGGTTCTGGACGACGATACCGAACAAGGTGACCCAGAGCGTGTTCTTCGCCGCCTGAAGCATCTTGGAATCTTCGAGCAGGAACGCGTAGTTATCCAGGCCGATGAACTTGGCCGGACGAATGGAATCCCATTCGGTAAACGAATAGTACAAACTTGAAGCGAACGGATAATATACGAACGCTAGGAATAAAGCCGTTGCCGGAAGGATGAACCAGAAGCCGGTCCACCACTCCCGCGCGCTCGGTTTCAACATAATCTCACCTGCTGACTATTCGACCGGCCGCTCGATGAGCCGGCCGGTCGAATTGGAATGGATGGTTTTACTCGGCCGGAAGGATAACCGTGCCTTTGTCTTTATCCAGCTTCTTCTGGGCTTCCGTCAAATCCTTCGGATCGAACTTGAGGCCCGAAGCCACTTTCGTGAACGTCTCTACTAGCGACGTCATCGCGGACGCCGGCAAATAGGTTTCGTACCCCATACCGGATTCCGTCTCGTCGACAACCTTCAAATATTCGTTTAGCGCGGAATTCGGATAGTCGAGCTGCATCCCCTGGATAGCCGGAACCGTTCCGCTGCCTACGTTAAACGGTCCGTACACTTCCGGACTAGCGATGACGCCGACTAAATCTTTCGCTTGCTGCATAAGTTTGGTTTTGGCGTTTACCGAAAGCGACTGGTCGATGCCTAGGGACAGCTTGGCATACCCTTTGTCTGTGCGGAACGGGAAGTAGCCGATATCAAACGGCGTATGTCCCTTCGTTTGGAAATTCTCTTCCGCGGTTCCCGGCATCCACGGACCTTGAACGATCATAGCCGCCTTCCCCGAACTGAACAGCTCCGCGGATTGCGGCCAGTCGATGCTCAGCGCGGTCTTGTTCAGGTAACCCTTCTCGACCATCTCTTGCAGATGCGTCATGACTGCTTGAATTTCAGGACCGTCCAGTTTTTTCTTGCCTTCGTAAAGGTCTTTGCCGTAAGTCGGACTGCTCTCGTTGCCGTAAGGCTGCATCCACAGATTAAAAGTCATGCTCGCCGTCCATACGTCCTTGAAGCCCGCCGCCACCGGCGTAAAACCTGCCGATTGTATTTTGGCAAACGCGGCATCCATCTCCGCCCAGGTTTTCGGCACTTCGATTCCCAAGTCGGCGAAGATCTTTTTGTTGTACCAGATTCCGCTCGCCGCGATGCCCATAGGCAGCGCGTATACCGCGTCCTTGAACGAATAGGCGCTTTTTGCGCCCGGATTCAGCTCCGTCGCCCACGACTCCCCGGACAAATCCGCCAAATAACCGACTTCTCCGAATGCCGCGGTTTTGCCTTGATGGAAAAAAACGTCCGGCGCCGTATCCGAGGCCAACTCCGCTTTCAGCTTATCCGAATACGTATCCCCCAGCGTAATGTCCCATTGAATGGAGGCGTTCGGGTATTTCTTCTCGTATGCCTTCTCGACGTTAGTCTTGAATTCTTGCATGTACGGCCTGTCGTCGATGAACCAGGCTCCGAGTCGGATCGTAAAAGCGTCGTCATTACCGGACGAAGTTGCGCTAGTTCCGGAAGCGGGCGCATCCGGGGTTTTCGAAGATTGAGCTTCGTTAGCCTCGTTTCCTCCGCATGCCGAGAGCAGCGTGGCCAGCGCCAGGGTCGACGCAAGAAGCATTCTGTTTCTTTTTCTTTTCACTAGAATTTGACCTCCTGGATGTTAGGTTGGGTTTCGGCGCCACAAGACGATGGCGTCTCCCTTGTCTTAAGATTAAAGAATCTCGCCTGGATTCGACATGTGTCTATTTGTCAGGAACTGTTCTGTATTTTTCTTTAACCCTTATAGTCTCCGGGCGTTTTCCCGGTCGTTTTCTTGAACAATTGGCTAAAATGGGCGGCGTCCTTGAACCCGACAGCATAAGCGACTTCATAATGCTTCAGGTTGGTCGTCGTCAGCTTTTCCTTGGCGACTTCGATCCGGTGCTCCCATAACAAATCTCTGAAATTTCGACCGGTTTCTTTCTTGATGAGCCTGCTTAGATACGAATAGTTGACGAATAGCTCGTCCGCCAGCATTTGCAGCGTAATGTCCTCCATATAACGGCATTCGATGAACTTCATAGCGGAATCGATATATTGGGCGGACGAACTTTGCCTGGCATGACCGACAAGAGTCGCCGTTTTCTTCAGAAATTGTTCCATGTAAGTCATCAAATCGGAAAGAACTGTAAAAGCAAGAACGCTTTTGCGAACGGCGACCGTCTCTTCCGGACTCTGTTGAATGCCGAAGGAATGGAGCACTTGTCCCGCCGTCTCAACTATTTCCGTACAAGCTTCCTGAATGCGCGTTTTGCTTAACCCCTCCATTAAGAACGTTCTGTTCAAAGTTCTTAAATATTCAGAAACGAAGATTTCGTCCCCCCTGCGCAATAGGTCGGACAGCTCGGAACGTTTCGTCTCCGATTGCTCCCGCTTCTGTTCCCTCATCGACAGCATGGCGGAATAAGCGACGATTGAATTCCGCCCGATCAGCATACGGTAATCCAAGCAACTCCGAGCTTCGTCCAGTCCTTTGCGAAGCTCCCTCGCGGAGGACAGACGATCGCTGATGCCGATCGAAACGCTGAAGGCCAGCGAAGCTCGGATGGCGTCGAGAAGGTGTCGGGCAATCTCCATTGCTTCATGCGCCGATTGTTCCTTCGATACGTCCGGGAGCATGAACAGAACTAAATAAACGCCGCTTGGCGACAACGCCGACCAGTACAGGTGCGGGTATAACGACATGACATCGGCGATGATCTCGCGTAAAGCAAGGTTTGAAAAGGGGTTGCCCGTATCCTCCAAAATCCCCGCGTTATCGATTTCGATGGAGAGGAACACTGCCGCTTGATTCATCGCTTCCGGCTTTCCGAGCGAACCCGGCTTTTCCCCGTCCGACATCGCGGGGTTCAACAGCGTTCGAATCCATTCTTCCTGTTGAACCCATTCGGGTCTCCGTCGATCCAATCGGTGATCCTTGATCCACTTCACCCGTTCCACGAGCTCGTCCTCGTGGAACGGCTTTGTAATGAAGTCCACGGCGCCTAGCTTAACGGCCTGCTTGGCATATTCAAATTCGCCGTATGCGGTCAGGAAGATCACCTTCATCTCCGGAAATTCCTCAAGAACGCGTCTCGTCAATTCGATGCCGTCCATGTAAGGCATGCGAATATCGGTGATCAATACGTCTGGCGCGTCTCCTTTCGTTCCGGCTATCGTTTCGTAGGCCTCCCATCCGTCTGCCGCTTGCCCGACGATCCTGCAACCAAGTCTGTCCCAGGCCGGCAGGGAAACGACGTAATCCCTGACGGCTTTTTCGTCGTCTACGATAAAGAGCTTCATGGCGATGCGATCCCCTCTCTAGTTGATAATTCCGCAGGCTCGTTGAATAAGATCGGCAAGAGAAGCCGGATGATCATCCCTTGCTCACCTTGACGTTTCTCGATTCCGTAGCGCTCTCCGAAATGCAGCCGAATCCGAGATTCGATCCCCTTCAGACCCGATCCCATTCCTTTGGATTCGCGAGCCGGAGGCTGCGCGGAGCCGCCGTTGTCCTCGATCTCGATGACGAGGTTAAACTGGCTTTCGTAGGCTCGAATATCAATGCGGCCTATTCCGCGAATATGATCGATTCCATGGACGAACGCGTTCTCGATGATCGGTTGCAAAATCAGCTTCGGAACTTCGACCTGCTTCAAGTGTTCAGGCAGGTCGATCCCGTACTCGAATCGGTCTTCGAAACGATATTGATGGATTTGCATGTAGATTTTCGCGAAATTCATCTCGACGTTCAAGGGAACGAACGGTTTGCCCGGCGATATCGAAAATCGAATAATGCTGGATAAGCTCTTCACGACGTAAGGGATCCGTTCGATCTTATCGTTGGACTTGGCTAGAATGCTTACGTATTCAAGCGTATTATGCAGAAAATGAGGATTGAAATAGGTCCGGATCGCCGCCAGCTGCGCCTCCTTCTGCTCGAGCTCCGCTTTATAGACCTTTTGAATCAAATCCTTCGTTTCCAGAATCATCCGGTTAAAGCTGTGGCACAGCTGCGCGATCTCGTCGTGGGACCCGAAGTTTTCGATTAATTGGTAGTTTTCCTTTTCCGCTTTACGCATGAGCTTGCTCAGGGTGGCCAAGGGGCTGGTGATTTTTCGCAGCACGTAATAGGTAATGACGATGACCGCTATCCAAGCTGCAAGCGCGACCGCGACGGAGAAGACGGCCAATCTCCGAATTCCCGCGCTCGCTTCCGACACGGGGATCCGGCTTACATACTTGAATCCCGTCGATTTGGATTTGGTTTCCGTCGCGATCGTATCCCTCGTCGCCGGCGAAGGAATCAGCTCTCCGATCGACTGCCGAAGGTCGGAGGACAACACGACGTTGCTTGCACTCGTAATGAAAAAAGAACCCCTATCGTAAGAGTCGTATAGCGATGGTACTTTGATCGGATCCAGCAAAACGACCAAATTTCCGAGAACCGTTCCCAATTCAGGATCGACGAGCTGCAGATTGCAGATCAACCGGTGATGATCGACGAAAAAAGCCCATTCCGGCACGCCTTGCTTCTCGAACGGCATGATGACGATCGCTTCGTAATACTGGATGTCGGGGTCGGAGCCCGTGAAATAATGTTTGCCCTCCGCGTCGAAGAGGTGAATCGAATCGGCGAAATCGCCGATGTTCTTGCTCATGTCCTCCAATTCGATCCGCAGCATTTCTTCTACCCTTTCCTCCAGAGCGTCCCTTTCGGACGGCGCAAGCGGATACCGATCCGGCATGGAAGCGTTGCGAAGGAGCGCGTTGACGAACCGATTGTCGCCGATGCCGGAAGCTTCCCTAGCAAACGCCTTAAAAACCCCGTCGATTTTGTCCGAGGTTTCGGCCATCGTTCGTTCGAAAGATTGATCGACGTTATTCTCGAGAATTCTTTTCGAAGTCACATAGAAGGTAGCGCTTACAATAATCAAGGGAATCAGCGTTAATAGCGAATAAATCAACATCATTTTGTAATGCAATTTCGATCGAACGAACCGAACGATTTTCATGCGGCGAACCTCTCCTGTCATCGTGCGTCTTCGAGTTACGGTATTTCTCTATCCTCGCAGAAGGCCCCGTCCCCAGTCAATGCGGGAAATGACTTTCTCTATTCTCTATTTGACAAGTGCAAAAGCCCCTTGCCGGGATCTCCGGAAGGGGCTCGACTTCATGCCGGGGCTCGCACTCTTAGCGCAGCGAGTAGAGCTTGGCTACCTGGTCGCCCGTCAGCGCTAGGTCATACAATCGTAATTCGTCCATTCGGACTTGCGCGTATTCGATATTGGAAGCCGACTGATACCCAAGACGGATCGGGCTCGCTACGGTCGTCAGCCCTCCGCTCATCTCTCCGCTCATCCCTTCTTCCTCTCCGTCGATATATACGCGCGCGTTTTTCCCGTCGTAAGTCACGGTAACCTGTTGCCAACGGTCTGTCTGAAGAGGCCAATCGAAGGACGCAACCGTACTGTACCAACTCGTTTTCGACGTGCTCATGACGAAATGACCCGCTCCGCTTGGTAAAATCGTTAATCGGAACGCATTGTCCGCATCCCCTCCTTCTTTGCCGATCAAGGAATAATTGAGCTGCGGCAGCCTCTGCAAGTTTATCCATAAGGACAATGTAAATTGCTCTTTGCCATTCAGTGCGGTGCTGTCGATGACCGCGTAATCGTCAAGGCCATCCAGAGTAAGCCTACTGCCCGATACTCCCCCGGCATCGATCTTAGCTCCGTTTTTCAATTGCGCGGCGTCGCCTGCTCCCGATGATTCAGGCGACGCGTTCCCGGAATTCTCATCGAATTTCCAAGTCGATACCGGCGCGGGCAGTTCTCCGTTCTCGCCGGTCTGAGCGGGGCAGCGCGGTTCGGCTAGCACGGAATCGGCGATCGCTTGCCGAATCGCCGGATCGAGGGTCGCTTTCGGCTTGTTCTTAACGCTCTTCTTCCCTTTCTTTTGCTTTTCGAGCAGCAGCACCCAATCCTCGTTGTTCGGTTTGGCGGGAATGCACCAGCTCGAGTCAGCGGCTTGAACCTTCTCGGGAATCGAATAGTACAGTCCTGTGCGCGGGTCGAACCAATAAGCCTCGTAAGTCGCGGTCCGATCCAATTGTTTCAGAGTTCCGGTGGCCGTGTCGTTATTGTAGAAAAAGACGACGTAAGTTTCGTTACCGTCGGACGAGAGCAACGATCGGGTAGTGTCGTTAAAGGAAGCCCATGCTCCGTCGTTAAATCGGGGGATCAGTTTCCACCAGCTCAGCGACGTATAAAACCTTTTGAAGTCGGTCAATTGATCCCCCGTCTTCAAATTCGCGCCGTCATACCACCAGAAGTACCGGTCGGGCATTTCGGAAGCCGTTCCGAAGTCGCCCGGCTGCCCCTTTTTGGAATAAATATCGTTCCATACGCCCGCAGCCCCATATCCGTATCCGTACATCCCGTACTGAAACGCTTTGTATGCCGCGCCTAGAGCTCCTCTGCTATCGGTCCAAAACTGATCGTAGCCGCTTTCGTATAACACCGCCGGTTTGGACGAGGAAGCCTCCCAGAAGGACTTGGCTACTCTCATGCCGGAGAGATTGCCCTGCCATTGAACCGCCCAGCCGTCATGATACGGTTTGTCGGCCCAACTGGAACTCGCCGGGAGAGTCGAATTGGTACTCTCCATATGCGGTAGGATCGGATGTCCGTAAGCGTCGTTGTCGGATAAGCTCTGTCCTACCGCATACCACTTGCCCATCGACTTTTCATCGTAGTTTCCGTACATGTTTTTGTCGATCTCTTGGGCGATCGTCCAGATCACCGGGTAAGCGCCGTACCGGGCCACCCAATATTTCGCGATTCGAGACATGTAGTCCTCGGTATAGATCGGATTGTTCGCCGGGTCCAGCGCCCAGGTCACTTGCGCGTTCGCATGAACGAGTCCGTTGTCCGCGATATATTTGAACTTGCGGTCCAGATTTCGAAAGCCCTCCAAATCGGCCGCGGTAAAGCCGTCGTTTAAATTCGCCGTTTTCTCCTCGTCCGCTCCGTCGTGCGTTCCGCCGTGCGGTTGCCAGATCGGCTCCGATTGGTATACGGTGAATCCTTGGTCCTTGCGTTTATCGACCGTGTACTTGAACTGAGAAGCGACTCCGGGCGCGTTGGACGACGAGAACCGCTCATGGGGCAGGATCCAATGCGTGTCCCCTAAGTAAAAGAACGGTGTGCCGTCCGCGTAGCTCAAGTACTTGCCGCCGTCGCCGACCTTCAGAAATCCGTGCTTGTAAATCGCCAGATCGCCTTTGTATTTTTGACTGAGCACTTTGCCGGTCTGACCGTGAAGCCCTTTATTGGACGGATCGGAAGCGGTAATCCGATAGGTCCACGTCCCCGGTCGGGTCGGCGCGAACCGGATCTTCCATGTATTCCCGCCGTCCCAATAGGCGGGTCGGGTGATGACCGTACGATCCGGACCTACGAAGACCGCCGTTACTTCAACGTCCTTGAACGGGTCCGCATAGCTTTTTTTACTGGTCAATTTAATTTCCGCGACCTTCCACTGCTCGACCTTCAGACCCGAAGGCGACGAGCTCGCGAAACTCTCCGGAGCGGTCGCTCCGAGCCACAGTGCGATCGCAAGCAAGCACGCCGCGATTTGGACCGGCCGTCTTCTACTTCTATTCATTCGTCGGCTTCCCCCTTATTCCGATTTCGTTTTAATAGATCGCAAGCTCGTAGATGATAGGCTGCTCCGACCCGGAAGTAAAATAGAGTCGGGCTTTGCTTCCCGTGACCGCGGGGAAAGTAACGGTTCTTGGCGTATTCGCATCGCCGATGGTCGTTCCCGTATAGGCCGTCGCCCATGCGGAGCCGTTCCAATAGTCGATTCGGTAGCCTGTCGTGCGGTTTCCGTACTCCGTAATGACCGCTTTGCTGAAAGTTGCCGGTTGTCCGAAGTCCACCGAAAGCCATTGCCCCGAGAACAAATGATGGCCTGCCTGCCAGTTGGTGGCCAGCGACCCGTCAAACGCGCGATCGGCGGATTGACCGGCATCATATTGCGATGAGCCGGCATAACTCGATGTCGGCTTATGGCTGGCGTGGTTTCGATTTAAGAGCTCCAGCTCGTAAATAATAGGCTGGAAACCGGTGCCGCCCGTAAAATAGAGCCTTGCTTTACTCGCGGTTACGGACGGAAAAGTAACCGTCAGAGGAGAGCCGTAGTCGCCGATAGTCGTTCCGGTATAGGCCGCGGCCCACCCCGATCCGTTCCAGTATTCGATCCGGAATCCCGTCGTACGGTTCCCGTATTCGCTTATAACGGCGGTGTTAAAGGTCGTTTGGCCTCCGAAATCGACTTGCAGCCATTCATTGGCGTAACGTCCCGATGCCGCTTGCCAGTTAGTGGCCGCGCCGTCGAAGGCTTTGGCGGCAGTCTGGTTGGCATCGTATTGCGATGAGCTGCTGTAGGTACGGTTAAGAGCTGCATTCTCCGACAAGAGCTTGTAGTACTCGATCGATTGCGGACTGCTTGCCATCCCGCTCTTTACCGCAATGGCTTTCAGGACAAGGGTCTCCGGAGAAGGCGACGTGATGAGCAACGGACTTGTGTAGATCGGACTTGCCGTCGTCGGCGTCGTTCCGTCGGTCGTGTAGTGAATCGTTGCGCCGCTAGTTGTCGATGTCATCGCTACGCCAAGCATCGAATCGTAAGTGCCTCCGCCCGTGCTCATCACGGGAGGGTTCGTCGCATCCGTGACCTTGGACACCCATAACGTCCAATCTTCCGCGGAGGGTTGGACGGGAATGCTCCATTGCCCCGACGCGTTCGGGGAGAATCCCGGACTGATCGTCGTATATTTTCCGGTACGCGGATTTAACCATTTTGCCGAATAGGTGTCCGCAGCGTTTAATCCGTTCAGAATCCCGCTGTAGGTCGTTATAGCCGAAGGCAAGTACGCCACGACCGTCGAGCGATCCGAATTCGTTTTGACGGCTGGGCTTTGGGTTCCGGAAGGAGCGCCGCTCCAAGAAATCGCGGAAGCATTCGGTTCCAGCGTCCACCAATTGGCGGCTTCGAAGAAATCCTTCATATACCGCATCTGTTCTCCGGCCGGCTTGTCGATGGCCAAGTTCCAAGGAGTCGGATCCCCGCCCCACACTTGCCAGGTATCGGAGCTGTCCCAAGTGGCCTGCCATAATCCTTCGGCGCCGTAGGAGAAGCCCGCGCTGCCCGCCATATTCGCATTCCATGCCGTTTCCCTCGTGTCAGAGGACGGAATTCCGTTAATATTCTCGTAATTGGCTTCGCCTTCGATGACGACCTTGGTCGGCGTCGCATTGTAATGCTCCAGCCAGTAGCTCTTGTCCCGTAACGCCCCGTGTCCACTCTGCAGAAAATCGAAATGATAGGCGTCGTCGTCGCGAAACGCAATCGTGTTCGTGAAATCGTTATGAAGCGTATTGGCCCTCTTGTATGCGTCTATCGAGTAAGTGTAATCGAGCACGCTTTTCCAACTGGCCGCGCTTCCTTGGCCGTATTCTCCGCCGCCCGTCCAGACCGTCGGATAAGCGCCGTACCTGGCGACGATATATCGGGCCATCCTCTTATAATCCTCTTCGTTGCCGCTGTCCAGAAGACGCCCCCAATCGATGCCGAGCGCCACGACCAGTCCCTGATCCACGGCATACTGAATGCGAAGATCGCTATTTTGCCAGAAGCCGGGGTTTAGGTCCGAAGCGAAACCGTTCCAGTTCAACAGGTCGTTCGTCGCGCTGCGTACCTTGAATTCCCGGATGGACGGAACGCTTCCTCCCGCCGCTCCCATAATCGAAATCCGCACGTACCTGGCCGTCGCCGTTACGGAATCGGTGAAGGAATCTCCCGCTGCTCCGGCAGTGCGGTCTATTATCGTTGTATAAGAGACGTTATCCGCGGAGCCTTCGATTTTGTAATTCCAAACGTCGTTTTCCCCGAATAAGGTTTCGATTGAGCTAATCGCCGTATTCGCTTTAAGATCGATGGATAGCCACTGCGGATAAACGTTCGAGTCGGCCTTCCACATCGTCCCTTCCCGGTCGTCCAGAGCTTTGGAAGGATGAGCCACGTAACTGTCGTACAGGCTGCTGGAGGTAATAAAGCTCGATGCGTTTGCGTCGACTCGGTTGTAGTTCCATACATGACCGCCTTCATTGTAAGTCCCGCTTGAACTTACGTCGCCCTGTTCGAAAGCGAAAAAGTTCATCTGGTAGACCGAATAGCCTTGTTTAACCCGTTTGTCCACCATTCCCTTATATTGAGAAGGCCATCTCGAATCGTTGGAGGTATCCCATCTTTCCCGATAAGACAGCCCCATCCAATGGGTGTCCGCCAGCCAATAAAAAGGGGTCCCGTCGTTGTAGGTCAGGAAGCGATTGGACGAATCCGACTTTAAGAATCCGTGTTTGTAGATGCTTAAGGAGCCGGAATACGGTTGACTCTGTACAGTCCCGGTTTGTCCGTGCAGCCCCGTATCCGTCGGATCGGAAGAGGCGGTCGTAAACGACCAATTCCCGGCAATCGTAGGCGCGAAGCGAATTTTCCACGTATTCCCGCCATCCCAAAAACCGGGCAAGGTCAGGCTTACTCCTCCGGGTCCGACAAACGTGGCATTTAACTCCACGTCCATATAAGGATTGGCGTAGCTCTTCGAGCTGTGCAAGGTAATGTCTACCGCTTTCCACGATTCGGTAGTATAGGCGGCGTGCGCTCTCGGAACCGAAATCATCAACTGCCCCGCAACCATTGAAAAAAACAGGACCATCGAAGCCGTTAACAGCGTTGCTTTTCTTTTCATCGCTAACTTATCCTCCCTGTATGATCTATGAAGCGCTTTCAAAAATAGATTAAGGGAATAAGAGCTTTATGAACATGTGTTTGTTTTAAAAAAACTATTCTCTATTTTTCTCTTCAATCCGCTTCAATAGTCCACCGTATTCCTTAAAGTAACAATATTTTCCTGAAGGAAAGTTTGATTTTTTTCAATTCCTCTGTTTTTACACCAAACAACTGCGCAGAAAGCATCGTAAAAATCATAAAAAGGCAGCACTTTTTCCAGAGCCAACATAGGTCGAATCGATTTATAACCTTCAATAAACGGTATCTTTGTTCTCGGATCGACTTCCCAAATGTATCGATTGACTTTTGTAAAATCGATTTCCGACGACCCACCACGAGCACTCTCGAAGTCAATAATGCCCGCAATCTCGTTACCGTTCACCCATATATTACCTGGTCTAAAATCCATGTGAACAACGCAGGGTCCATCAGGATCCGGTAAAGCAGAGAAAACCCCGTCAAAGTGTCGAATACACTTTTCATACAATTTTGAGTCGAGAATCTGTTTACATGGCTCTTTCCACTTTTCAAAATTACTTTTGATATGCAATCTCCAATTATTTTGGTCAAGTAACTTAAAACCATCGGTTACATGGTAACCATACCCGGAAGCTTTAACCTCATGGAGCATAGCATGGTACACGCCAATTTCATAAGAGAGTTTTTTATCAACTTCTCCTGTACACGGCATACCTTGAATTGACGAAAGAAGCAATGCCCCAGTCGTAATTTCATCCCCGTACCAAATGTCCAATACCTTAGGAACAGGTATTATATCCTTTAATGTTTCAAGCATCTGAAATTCACGGAATAGTTTATCCTTGTTAAATGGGATTTTTACAAAAACGGTTTCTCCACCGGCAAGAGTAAGTTTGTATACATCTGAACTAAATGATTCTGGAACGTCTTCAATGTTCAAAGCGTTCAACTTTAGCTTTTCTATAACCTTAAGAATAGAACTCATGTGCTACCTCCTGTTTCAGATCATAAAAGCGAAGTACCGCCAGAAGCGCATTTACTTGAATACGAGATTGCGCGATAGACCAGTCCTATTCTACTTATCGTGATTCCTCTATTCTTCTAAAATTAATTTAAATACATGTTCTTCATGAAAAGCTTTTTCAATTTCTCCCGTTGGAAAAAATCCTATTTTTTCATCGGTTTCTGGATTATATCCATGACAAGTAAAACCGATTAAGGTCTCAGAGTCATATATTGCCTTTGGAGTGAATATGTAAACTTGACAAACAGCAAGGAAGAAAGCATTCGACCCCACCCATCTTTCAAAAATTTGAATCATTTGCTCTTGTTCAATACTGGATTTCAAATTAATAATCTGATCGAAATTACCGGGCGTCACTTCTGCCAAATAAACATTCATTTTCTATCTCCCTTAAACGTCTAATAAATTCTTGGCCTTTAGAGGCGTTCAGACTGCTCACGCTAAATAAAATTCAAATGCTTCATTCGGTTTATGACAGATAATACTTCATTAATTCTTGGTAATTCAAGCCATCTTTCGAAACCGGGAAAAGAGGAGGAAAATACCATATCCACTCCTTCTCTCTCCATATCTTCGAGACCTTTTTTGATTTTTTCATGAAGAACGATGAGGCGATCCTGATTGCTTATGGCGATTTTGCGAATTAAAAAGGCAATAGCTGCAAGCTGGGCGGGTGATGTCATATTATAAAGCCCTCTGATATCAATTTGTTCATCACCAATCAGAATGTACCCCATGGTTGAAACTTTCAGCTTTTCTCTTCCACTGCCGCTCGGATAGCTCGAAAAGTGATCGGTGGTTATTTTTCTCTCTATCTCCCATTTTGCAAAGGGAATACGTTCGCGCGGTTCGTCGTGTTCACATAATTTTTTTGCTTCCTGGGTTGCGTTTTGTGGCACAAAATTGTCCATCAGGATGATTTGATCGGCAACCGACAAAAATTCACCGCTACCTCCAATAACAAGAACGGAAGATACGCCAACAGCCTCATAAAGCTCCCTGACACGCTCCGTAAAAGGCGTAATGGGCTCATGCTTGATCAATGAACGCATTTTGATGTCTTGAATCATGAAATTCGTCGCACTTCTGTCTTCATCAATAAGAAGAAGCTTACTCCCGTAGTTGATTGCCTCCATTATATTTGCGGCTTGAGATGTGGAACCTGAGGCGTAGTCCGTCGAAAACGATTCAGTCGAACTATGGGGTATCCATTTTATGAATGGGGTAATATTGATGTTTTTTATGGACCGGCCTTCCTCTGCGGATATTTCCATTGCACTTTGATCCGTAATTACAAATTCTCGTCCGTCGCCTATGCAGTGATTGTAAATTCCCGAATTTAGCGCATCCAACAAGGTGCTTTTACCCGAGTAACCACCGCCCGTGATGACCGTTACGCCCTTTTTTATTCCCATCCCTCGCAATCCGCAAATTTCAACTTCAACATCTTCCGGGGATGCAAAAGGAAAGGCACCTTCGAGTGGTCCGTTGTTGTTTGTATTTCTTGGAAAAATGCTGCCATTCGCAATAAACGCACAATAATCACTGGATTTCAGCCATTCGCGTATCCTATTTTGTTTTTTAGCCAACTCACAGGCAGCATTTAATTTGCCAAGATCAAAGTTGACTATCAACTCCTCCACTTCTTTTGGAAGCATTTTGCAGAGCATACGCATAGCTTTATCATTATTCTTATAGGGAAGTTGAACTGTAATCATTAGGCATAGATACCATTTTTCCGAGATGACCTCGACAAAGGCTGCATTACGTTGCAACACCACGTTGGTTGGACGAAAACAATAAAAAGCACCGTTTTCTTTACTTGAACGCGACCGGTTATAAATCAATTCATTTAATGCCTCAATATGACTAACCCATTCTCTTAAGACAAAATCTGAAAGAACAACCTGATCCCTATTTTCATCTAAGCCGAGACGGTCAAAAGGTATTTTTATGGTGATACAGGGGATATCGAGTGTGAGTTTATGTGTCCGTTCAATGTAATAAGCAACATCATTATGCCAATAGGTTGGATCACTTATCGTCCCCCCTTCATCATAGTAAGAACCTTCATAAATCATATTGTAAGATGACTGTCAACGCCGAAGCGGATCACCGGATCACCCCCCTAATAATAAAAATAACAGCCACTCCATAAGTGGCTGTCATAGACCGGCAAGAAACCTAAACGTTTCTTCTGCCTAAATATAAAAGCCCTGAGGGTGAATCCTCCCCTCAGAGCCTAATGTATCCGTAAAAAACAACTAAAAAGCAATATGAGGATAGGACGTATATTTTGTTTTTGTTTTCATTGTCCTCACCTCGTTACGATTAATTTTTAGAGCAACAGAATCATAACATAGAGTTGACTCACAATAAAGGGAAAGATTAATTATAATGAACTCAAAGCCTATGACTTCTACCGTTCCCCTATTGTCAATCTAACTATCATCGCGCGGCATTTGCCTGCGCCCGCTCGTCCATCATGTCGGCAATATCCTCGATTTGTCCCATTACTGAGATTGGATCGGAGAAATAGAAGCGATACCCGTCGATCTCGTATAATTCATTGTTTTTGACTGCAGGCAATGTTCCCCAGATTGAGTCGTTGGCATAATCGAACGTCTCGGTCTTGGCATTCACCGCCATGAAAATATGGTCTCCGGCATACTTGTCCACCACTTCGCTGGAAATGCTCAGCCAGCCCACCTTCGGATCAATGTTCTGTATGACATTCTCATTCATCGGCATACCCAGTTCTCCGTGAATGGTTTTGCCGGTATAGGCGCTTCCGTAAAGCGTGATTTCCTTGAGGATGCCTCCGTCAAATACAGTGACCGTCTCCCCTTCTTTGATGTGGGCTCCCACTCTTTCCTTCGCTCGAGCCAGCTTCTCCTCGAACATCGACAGCCAGGCCGAAGCTTCCGACTGTTTGCCTAGAACCTCGCCCAATTTTTCCACTTGTTCGCGGACATTGGAGTTATTTTCAAGGAAGAAGGTAGGGGCAATCTTGGAATAGGCTTCATATTTGTTGGCATCCCCTGTCACAATAAGATCGGGATTGAGTGCCACGATCGCCTCCAAGTTATCGGATATGTCAACGATGCCCGCTACTTGATCCTCCAAATAAGGATTTTCCAAAAACATACGATTGGTTCCCACAGGCTTGACATTCAATGCCAACAAATAGCCCAGATAGAAATCGGTAACGACTCGCTGGGGATCGGTCGGAACCTCAAGCTCTCCCGACGGCGTTGTGACAAGCCGCGTACTTGATTGACTGGACGTATCGCTGCTCGCAGAACCGGTCGCTTCTGGAACCGGCTGGGACGGGGATGCGCTTAGAGAAGCGCTGGGTGTGGCATCGTTAACGGCGTTGGTGCTGCAACCTCCAAGAAGCAGACCAAAAGCCAGCAACAGGCTGGTCGGTACCTTCATTGAATGTTTGAACATGTTTGTAGACCCTCCATTCCTATATTGACAATGATTCTCATTATCACAAATAGGAATATAGCACGACTGCTCGGGGGCAACAATGGAATTTCTCCCTGCAGATAATGTAACATCCTCCTCTTCGAGGAGCTTGCGATAACGCTGCGGGGATATCCCCTTGTGTTTTTTAAAGGCATTGCTGAAGTAATAAGTATCCTGATATCCAATCGCAGCTGCGATCGTACGCAACGGAAGCTTGGTTTCGGCGAGTAACGCGCATGCCTTGTTCATTCGCAAGCGAATAAGACAATCGATCGGACCGCGATTGAGCACCTGTTTGAAACAGTTCGACAGATAGCCGGGGCTTCTGTTAACCGCAAGCGCCAGCGTATCCAGCGTATGAGGCTCGGAATAATGCTTAAGCATATACTCCAGAGTCATTGTGACCAAGTCGGCCGGACTTGCCGTTAGGGACGACGGAGGCCCGGAATGATATTGTTCGATGACCTGAGACAGCCATTGGTAGAAAACTCCTTTTAGCTGCAAGGATACCGCTTGTTGCGGGAGCTTGCTTAATTCAAGCATATTCGCGAGAAGATCATAGAGGATCACCGGTTGATAAGGAATCGCATAGTAGACCGAATCGAAAGGATTCCATTTGTCCAGCAAGGATAACAGATCGTGGGATAGAGACTCCCCCAGGTCGGCCTCGTAGTCCACGATATTGTACTCCACTCCTTCTACCCCTGCGTTCACTTCGC
Source organism: Cohnella sp. LGH (assembly GCF_017671885.1). Taxonomy (NCBI): domain Bacteria; kingdom Bacillati; phylum Bacillota; class Bacilli; order Caryophanales; family Paenibacillaceae; genus Cohnella; species Cohnella sp. LGH. The sequence goes on along the minus strand of NZ_CP072117.1, from coordinate 3,097,711 downwards.
AATAGCTTTTATTCGGCACATGGAAAATTTGCAGGTTATTCGCCGAATAGGTGCGCCGATTCAATATAATCAAGGCATTGCCTTTGCTGATGCAGAGGAAACTGCCGGATCGGAAGGTGAATGAATCGCGCTCTCCGGGTTTCAGGGTAATCTTACGAACTTCAATATGCCGGATACGGGCCATGTCCCACAGTCGGATGTGCTCGTCCAGGCGCAGCATCATGACAGCATCTCCACTTCTTATGTTGAGGTTACAGATCATCTAGAGTAAAGCCTTGTTCCGTTGTAAACTACCAACGAGCGGTGATCTATATTATCAGAATAAAAGGTAATCCAAATATCAGTCAACTGTACGGATGTCCGATCAGCGTTTTAAAAGCGCAGAGCGCAGTGTATAAAAATAGGCCAACCAGAATTTCTCTGGTCGACCTATTCATGCGTAGAGTCTATATAGGTTGCCTGTGCATCCATTGCGTAGCTACCCATTTAACGCCTCGGATAACGGGTTCGCCGCTATGCAGCGTTAGTTCATTGATTCGGGGATCGTCATAGAAGTATTCGAAGTATAAGGCGGAGCCTTTTGTCGGTTTGACGGCAATCCCTAAGCGAGGAAAGGTGGTTTCCCCTCCCTCTTCCACATCGTTCAAGTACATGATCAACGTGCTTATTCGATTGTTACGACTAGAGGGATGTTGGGGTCCGAAATAGTCGTGATGCGGCTTAAATTCTTGCCCGGGCTCGTAATGCAGGATTTGTAATCCTTCACTGTGAGAACGAGGTACATGCATCAAACTCGCAATACGGTTTTCAATCGCAACAATGAACGGACTTTCGTTTGCGTCAAAAAACATGCTGCTGCTCGTGCGTATTTGGCTGACTTCTTTGTTTGCTAATTTCGATCTCGTCAAACGAGACGAAGCCGATTCGATTAAGGCTTGGCATTCGTCATCGCTCAATACTTGCTCGAATTTCATAACCAAAGGTTCTTTGTTCAGAACTGCAGCGGTAATGATACGATTGTCGAGGCTATAAGATGATTGAATAGGTACAATAGAAATTTCCGAAATCACAGAGTCGGCCTCCACAATTCGAATACGGACATTTTCCACTAAATACCTATAGAATAAAAAAATAGCTTCCATTAATGAATGTAATTTTCTACATAATCTTTATACTATTTGCACTATACAGCTCTCCTCCATCGCAAATTCGCCGTTCATATCGGTTACAAATTCATTGTTCTATCGCAACGCTTGAAATCTTTGCACGGAATTTCAAGCGGTAGAACCACAAGATTCCTATATGCAGGGCGGCAAGAACGAGATAAATGTTGCTAAATAGATGATCGCTGCCCGGATCGACATGAAGCGGATTCCATTGGAAAGACGAACCCTGCGCCACGATCATGCCGTAGACGCCTGCAGCCATTCCTTGGGCAATGAAGCCGGCCATCGAGAACAGCCCCATGCCTACGCCAATCTGGTCCTTGGGCAACGATCTCGATATCGAATTGGACATGGCGACCTGGATGAAGGATTGGCCCACATTGCCGAAGACAAGAAAAAGCGAAATCCATAACGGAGAAATCCCCGTAAAGACGGACAATAAAGCAAAACAAATGATTAAAGATCCGGAAGCCACAGAGAACAGAAATGCATTTCCTTTCAGATCCGCCAGCTTCCCGCCTTTTCTTCCTAGAATCGAGGAGGCTACCGCCGCGGGAACCATGGCGAATCCGATCCATTTGACATCCAGACGATAAACTTCGGAAAGCAGAATCGGAGTTAAGAAAAATAAAGATATACCTATGCCGCTGATGAGAAAAGCCAGCGCCAGTCCGACGGCATACTGCTTGTTATGGAACAATCGCGGTTGGATAAAAGCTTCTTTAGCCGTTCGTATGCGCACGATGAAGAGGATTAATGCCGCTAATCCGACAACCGCGATCATCCAGTTTCGGTTGGTGACCCCGAGTAAAAGAAGCGATAAGGTAACGGCAAGCAGGCTTCCGCCCAGCCAATCGAATTTACGAGGAGCTTCCTTCGTTTCGTATTCCAGATATTTTCTATAAAACGGAAGCAGCAGCAGAATCAACAGAGAGGGCAGGAATAGCCACCTCCAGTTCGCAAAGCTGACGACAATCGCGGATATGACGGGCGCAAGAGCGCCTCCAAGCGCAAGCCCCACGGCTGTCATGCTTAAGGCCGAACCTCTCTTCTCCGGCGCAAAATACCGTATAGGGATAATCAGCGCAATGGCCGGAACAGCCGAGGCTCCCGCGGATTGCAAACACCTTCCGAGGAGAGCCATCCAAAAGCTGTGAGAAACGAGTCCAATGAGCGACCCCGCCGCAAACAGCGATAGACCGAACGTCAGAAGACTCTTCAGTTGGAATCTGTCCGCCAGCTTCCCGTAAACCACGGTTCCGAATGCATAGATTAACGTATAGGCCGAGGACAGCCAACTCGCCTCGGCAAGATTAAGGTGAAATTCCTCGCTTATTTGCGGAAGCACAACGTTAAACATAAGAGCGCTCATCGACGAGACCATAACCGTAAACATCATTAGACGCATTAATACCGGGCCTTTTTGCTGACGCGAATCGGAATTCATGTTTAGACACCTCTTTTAATGGATGTATGCAAGTACATACTTGCATTGTGGGGAATAAAAAACTAGGGAGTTAAAGCCCTAGCGAATAACCGTACGCTTTCCTCGATAAACTCGTTCAATCTTTCTTCGTTTAGGTTGCCGTTGAATGCGCCGCGATTCATCCACATGAAAGATAAAGCCTGCATTTCGGGATTCGACGTCTTCAACACCTTATGTTGATCCGACATGTCGATCAAATATTTCGTTAACAGATTTTTCAGCTGTTGCGGGTGGCGCCCGGCCTCCTCATAGACTTCCTCAGGAAGATTGCTTCCTCCCTTCTGAACGATTAACAACAATTTTCGGTTTCGATTCATGATCTTGTGATACGTTCTACTGATCGTGAGGAGGTCTGAATGCAGCTCCCCCTTCAGCGTTCCGTTAAAAAGCTTCGTCATCTCTTCGGCATAATGGTAGCGGCTAACCGCGGCCTGAAGGAGCTTCTGTTTCGTGCCGAAATGGCGAAATAACGTGACTTCATTTACGCCGGCCGCGCTAGCGATTTCCTTGGTCGTTGTAGAATCGTATCCCTTGTCAGCCATGAGATCGATTGCCGCTAGCAGGATTTTATCGCCGGTGCTTTGATTGTTGCTCATTATTCCATCCCGCCTTAATGCAAGTACTTACTTGCATCATTAGTCTATTTCACTTTTGTGATCATGTCAAGAACCGAAAAGAGGCTGTCCCATAAGCCAAGTCGCTTGAGAGAGCAACTTGAAGCGCTTATGGGACAGCCCCTTATTTCATTACTTTTATCTCAATGTTTTCAGAGCGCCGCCCCAAGAGATCACTTGGTCGAGCATCGCATTGACGTTGTTAAGGTGCAGATCATTCGGTTTGAACACTGTGCCGTTCTCGAAATCCGTAAACAAGGAGAGTGTCGGATGCACGCGAACGTCCGCAATCATTAATTCGCCCATAATTCCTCGCAGATGTTCGGCCGCGCGAGCTCCGCCCGTCGATCCGTAACTTACGATTCCCGCCGATTTGTTGTTCCATGCATCCCGGGCGAAGTCGAGCGCGTTCTTTAATGCGCCCGAAATGCTGTGATTGTATTCTTGCACGATAAATACGAAGCCGTCCAAGCTTGCAAGCTTCCCATTCCAGGCTGCAATCCCCGGTTCCGTACCATCGGTTGTACCTAAGAACGGTAATTTATAATCGGCGATATCCACAATCTCGTAATTCGCATCCCCGCGTTTATCGGCGATCCCCTTTACCCATTCCCCTACTTGCGGACTTACGCGCCCTTCGCGCGTGCTTCCTAAAATAATTCCGATATTAAGCTTAGTCATTCCATGACCCTCCCTGGTTGTTTTGCCGAATAATTTATCCCACAATCCCATGTTCTCGCACCACCTATTATGTTACCCTGATTTGCTTGTTTCTTTCCGAATCCCTTACCTTGGTTAAATCACTAAGCGAATGCGATTTCCCGACGGGTCGGCAGTCAGGAACTCTTCGCCCTCTTCCGATACGGAGGCGCCGATCCGTTGTAAATTCGCAACGGCTTGCGCCCGAGCCTCGACGTTCGGATAGACGACGGTATACGCTTTAAGGCCGACGCTGTTTTCAGACGGTTGGGGCGCGCCAACCCCGTTCCATGTATTAAGACCGATATGGTGATGGTACTTGCCGTTGGCAATAAACAGCGCTTGCCCGCCGAAACGTAAAATTAGCTCAAACCCTAGTCCCTCAAGATAGAATGGTTTGACTTGGTTCAAATCGGAAACGTGCAAATGGATATGACCCATGACGGTATCGGACGGCAGACCGTTCCAGGTCCGCTCTCTTACGCCCGCAAGCAGACCTCGGAAATCCAATGGGTCCGTAGACATCGCTACCTCGTCGTTATTCCATGTCCACTCCGAAGGATCGCGATCCCGATAGACTTCAATCCCGTTCCCGTCCGGGTCCGACAAGTACAGCGCCTCGCTGACCAGATGATCGGCCGAACCGATCGGGATGTTCCGTTCGGAAAGATGCACGACAAACTGCGCCAGATCGGAGCGCGAAGGAAGAAGCAAGGCGAAATGATACAGTCCGGTTGTTCTTCCTTGTTTGGCTACAACGCCATCCGGCTGCTCGATCGTTAACAGGACGGTCCGTCCGTTGGCGGTTAACTCTGCGGATTTCTCGGTCTGATTGAGTACCTGGAAACCGATGATCTGTTGGTAAAATTCCAGAGAACGGTTCAGATCCGTTACTTTGAGATTGACTTGACCGATGTACGTGTAAGGCTTGCGATGGAAGTTCATTTGTCACCTCCGCTAATTTTGTTATTTGAAGCGAAAATCAGCTGGTCTAGAGCGAATTTTCGCGAAGTAACTGTATATTAAATAGTTAGTTACTTTATGTAAGTAATTCTACAACACAGAATAGCAACTAGTCAAGATAGTTACAATAAAAAAGTAATTAAACATTCAATACAAAGTGTCCCCCGTATCTGTAGCTCGAACTTCCTTAAGAAATACACCCAGATCGCATTTACCGATGCTTGATCGACTTGACCCGCGAAGTTCAAATTCATTTGTCCGTCCGTCACAATGACTTCAAATGAATAAGGGAAACTGAAGAAGCGGCCGCGAAGAATTTTGAACATGTCGTATCCCGAGATCAATTGCTGCCCCTCCGCTTCCACTCTGAACAGCCTTTGGTCTTGTGCTGTTTTGACGAGCTCCGCAAAACCGAGAGTCACGCGATATTTGCCGTTGGCGACGTCAAATTGATAAGCAAATTCAGATCCTTTGCGGGCTGTCTTGAACGTTTGGACGTCCAGTGCCGAGCTTGAATCCCTGGACAATATCGCAGCCGTCGTGCTGGCGGTGATTGTCATGCCGAAATACCCCCAACCAGTGCTCGAAGAATAGGCAGCATCCGCTGACCATGCGTTGCCGTTCGAATCGGTTAGGCTCCTCCGCCAACGTTGACGCGCTGCGAATACCCCGTCGTAACCGTAATTGGTAGTGTCAATATATCGCCAAAGAGTCGACTCCGTCATGCACCATGCGCAACTCCAACATGTAGCTGCCGGGCGTCGACGGCGCGACGATCGTAAAATCGAATTGCTTGCGCTGGCCGATACCACTGACATCTTCCCCGTTTAAGTATACCCGCTGGTTGTTCGCAGCTGTGTCCTCTCCGCCGTCTCTTGAATTCACAATCTTAAAGTTGTTGTTCGTCAGCGTCGCCAGTCGATAGTTCCGAAGCGAACTCGGCAATCAATTCGTCAACACTAGAGATCTCAATTACCGTCATCTCGCTTAACCATTGTCCGGGCTGACGGAACTTCTCAAACCAGTAATCCCCCATCGAGGCCATCTATGCATTCGTGATCCTTATGATCGGCACGCCATGCTGATAGTCGCGAATATAGAGCTTAGGTCCGGCTTGGTTAACAATCCCTTGCAAGGTACCGACAAACAACAGGAAAACGACTAGCGAGCGAATCAAAGCGCGGAATCTCATCATTTTATCCTCCTCATAACTTGCGGATGGATTACTGCAATCATTTCAATGAAAACGCTTACTTCCATCAAAAACAAAAAAGAGCCCCATGTTAAAACCTGGGGTTGAGTATATAATGGTAAAGTGAAGGAGGCGTTATATCTAGTGGAAGCTATAGGAACAGGACTGAAACTATTTGCGTTTATAATAGTTATTTCATTATTCTTTTCTGTGGTAGGTTTTCTAGTCCAAAAATATTTAAGTGATTTCTTTGACAAAATAATAGTAAAAATATTTTCTTCTATAAGAAAAGAACGCCTTTAGTCGGCGCTCCTTCCCATAATTCGCTTATTCGAGAGTACACGCGAACGGTGTACTCTGCGTGAACAACCGCTCCATAGGCGGCAAGTTTTCCGGCAATTCTGTTAACAAATGCAGGTCTTTTTCTTGCTGCCGTTTCGGCCCATCGTCTCGATCTTGCTATGTATTCCGCTGCTAGCGGCACTTTGCAAGCCGTATTGCCGACATCTACATCTACTTTACCGATCGCCTTGGCGACTGTCTTCGCTTCCTCCGTTAACGGCTCAACGTATGCGCCAACCGAAAATAACGAAAGTATTCATAACATAGCGGACCCAGTTGCGCTCGTCGTGGATGGTATCGCGCGCTCTTGCCAAATAACCGCGTATCTCCTCTATCTCGAGCGCATCGTCTTGCGCAATCGATACATAATTGGCATACGTGCTCCATCCGCTCAATGCAATCAATTCCTCCGGCGAATCAATCCACTCCAGCGCCAGCTCACGCGCATAAGGACTTTCCGCAGCCACTCTCGCTACCGTATACTCGGCGGGCGCATGCCAATTGGCTCCTGCCATTCACTGCTGCTGTTGTTTTTTGGTGATCGTTTTCGGATTGCCTGCATGACTTCTTCATAGGTCATCTATCGTTCACGCTCCTGAACACCTAATTCTGCTTGGACATTTTATAAACCAATACCATCGCATTAGATCTTGCTCCAGGCTTGCATAAGCTGCCCGCTATAGCGCTGGTACTGCTCTGGACATCCGGCGGGAAGTAGCGTTGGTCTATTTGCATATCCTCGCCTTATGAGTTACGATGTTTATATCGACAAATTTGCAGGTCTAAAAAAGGAGGTTCACACGCCTATGTGCCCCCGTAGCAAAGAACAAAACGAGCTCATCCGCCTGCAGCGCAGGGAACAGATTCTGGACGCCGCCGCGCGCGCCTACTTCCGCACAGGCGGAAGCTTCGATATTCGGGACGTCGCCCGGGAGGCCGAGCTCGGTTACGGCACGGTATACCACTATTACCCCAACAGGCATTTATTAATAGAAGATGTGTTGGGAAGCGGCTTCGAGCGATGCGAGCAAGCTCTGACAGAATGGGCAAGCAGCGGAAGCCCGGATGACAGGCAACTGTTGACGTATTGCAAGGCACTGCTCCGGCTGTGGCAGTCGGACGCCCGCGCATATCTCGTCTACAAAATGGCGGCGGAGCATTATGTAGGCCTCCCTGACAAGGATCGGCGCCCCGCCAAGAGAAGGTTTATGGAACGGCTGTACGTTCCGCTCCAATCGATCTCCCAGTGCGAAGACGACAGCGTCGACCATCTGCTTGCCGTGCTGGTCGGCTGCTGCGGGCTATATTACTATGCGGGTACTACTGGGCTGGACGCCGATCGAATCGCCAAGCTCGCGATGCAAGCTATTACAAAGGAGTCCTGATACAAACATGGTCATCTTAAAAAGCAAACAGGAAATTGAAGCCATCCGTAAGGCATGCCAAGTGGTGGCCGAATGCCACCGTACGATCGCCCTTCTTATCAAACCGGGAATCACGACAAACGAGATCGAACGCATCTTCGAGGACCTTATCTTGAAGCACGGCGCCAAGCCCTACACGAAAGGCTACAAGGGCTATCGATATGCAACCTGTGCCTCCGTCAACGATGTAATCGCGCATGGCTTCCCTAGCGATAAGCCGCTTGAGGAAGGCGATATTGTAACGATCGACACGGTCGCGGAGCTCGACGGCTGGCTCGGCGATTCGGCCTGGAGCTATGCAGTAGGGAAAATCTCGCCGATGGCCGAGAAGCTGATGCGCGTCACTAAGGAATGCCTCGACCTCGGCATCGCGCAGGCGCTGCCCGGCAATCGGCTCGGCGACGTGACGAACGCGATCCAGCGGCATGCCGAATCAAACGGCTTTGGCGTCGTCCGCAATCTTCTCGCGCACGGCATCGGCCGGAACCTGCACGAGGAGCCGAATTATATGCATATAGGCAAGCCCGGCAAAGGTCTCCGCATCAAGGAAGGCATGGTGTTCACCATCGAGCCGATGATCACCGAAGGCACCTTCCACATGACGATCGATTCGGACGGCTGGACCGCACGAACGCTGGACCGCAAGCTCGCCGCCCAATACGAGCATACGATCGCCGTCACGGCTGAAGGTCCGCAAATCCTGACCGCGCAATAGAGGAATTAGAGGCTGCCACTTAAGCCAACCAAGGGGCTGCCCCTCTCTTCGATGCTATACGCTCCTGAAATGGAAATGGGGAAACCCGTGAAAAGGTGATTCCAGGAGCGTATGAGGCAGTCTCCGGACTACGCTTGACCCACAACACTTCCAGATAATCCCCAGAAGTTATTCGTATAATTATCGAAGATGCTTTAGTGGCATACAATCCCTGATCTTGGTTGATTTATACGATTTTCCCCACAAACGTTTGTCGTTTGAGTCTGAGCTGAGTTGCTTTGTGCGGTTTTTCCTACAAGCGTTCGGCGTTTAAGCCTGGTTCGAGCTGCATTGTACGAATTTCCGACTAAACTTCCCTGCGTAAGCTCATGTGTGCAAATAGATCCGTCGTAAAAGTTAAATATCCAATAAATTGGAAACGATGTGGGTCATAATTAGGTCTCCGGGAAGTACATCCCCCTTTTTTGTCTATCGATTACCTAAAACAACTCCGCTTATGAGACAGCCCCTACCTTTATACGTAGCGGCCTAGTATTATTTAACGCTCTCCATTCTGGAAAGACAAAATAGAAGGAACTTAAATATTAAAATAGATAGCTACTCCATTTCCTGCTCAATCAAAATATCCGCCGATTATCTCCCGATACAGAGCATCTCCATAGCTTGTAGGCGTAGGCTCCTGTTTAATAAGCTTATAAGAATGCAGCCCTATTTGGGACCGCACGGGCGACAGGAATACCGCATGCTTCAATTGCCCCTGCGCCCAGCTTGCCAGTTCGTAGAAATGCGTCACGATATAGATTCTCAGACTTAAATCATGGCCGACAGCAAGCAGGTCCATCGCAATGGCCGCCCCTTCGCGCTCCGTAGTGGAAGCAAAAGGCTCATTCATCAGCAGCAGGGAACGAGATGTCAGTTGATCGACGATCCGGTCGAGCCGCGCCAATTCCTCATCCAACTTACCGCTTCGCATCGTATCATCCTCTTCCCTGGTGAAGTGGGTGAAGATATGATCGCATGGCTGGGCTCGGAAAGAGGCGGCGGGCACGAACATTCCGCATTGCATCATCAACTGCGCAAGCCCCACGCTTCGCAAGAAGGTTGTTTTCCCTCCTTGGTTCGCTCCGGTAATCATAAGCACGCGCATTCCGTCGGCTTGCAAATCGTTCGTGAACGGTTGCCGACCGATACGGATGGCCATGCCGGGGTCGTATAGACCGGTAAAAGAAAGACTTCTATCTTCGGACGCTATCGGCAACGGAAAAGCCGCCTCGCATCCCCGCTTGGTCAATTCATCATGCAATTGCGTACATCCCAAGTAGAAGCTGCTCTCGAAGCGCAATAAATCCGTGAAAACTAAAGTCTTATCGATAAAACGTCTCACGATCCGAAGCAAGTTGGACAAGGCGCTCTCTTCGATTTCTTTCAAGCTATGCGCGAGAAGAAAGGATCCGGAATTCCCCAGTTTTAATCTCTTTAACGAAAGGCTCGAAGCCGCCTCTATCCTTCGAAGCGTATAGCCTGTCCCTTTGAGCCCGTTCCCGATCTTTCCGCCGATGATCAATTGTCCTTCTCCAACGGCTTGTCGAAGACATTCATGATGAGTGCGGGCATCCGCCATAAAGGCGTCCGTATAAGCCTGTTCCAATTGCCGGAATAAGGACGTCAACCCCGTTGAACTACAGCTCGGAAGCACGGCCCTGCCAAGATCCCGAAGTTCCCGAAGCTTGACCAAGAGGACGGGAAGAAAATCGGTTGCGGTTTTTAGCTTTTCCCTTATCGGAACGTTGCGCGAGAAGCTCGGTTTCATTAGCGTCCGATAAGCTTCCGACTGTCGCTCAATATCGGATGCGATAAAATATAGGCGGTGGATAAGGGACGGATCAGGAAGGATGTCCCCAAGAATTCGCTGTCTGTACAAAATCGTATTCTCGTCGGTCAGAGGGTTCAGAAGGAGCATCTTCATCGTCCTATATACGAACGGGTCTTGACGGGACATGGCGCTTAAGATCGGTTCGATATGTAAATCCTGCAAGAGCGGTTGTTCGTTTACTGGCAGCTCGAGGTTGAGCTCCTGGGATTCATGCAGCAAATTAGGTTTCATAGTTGAATCCGTTCCTTCAGTCTTTGTCTCGTCAAACCATATTTACCGGCGATGGAAGAGGCGTGAACAAGGCCATCGGCACGCTGTCTCCGGATTCGGAAGGTTCGCTTAGCCGGGTTGTAGTCCTCAGTTACCGCAACCAAGCTTACGATCCGATCATGAGCGGCCGCGAGTTCGAAGACGTGCGTGACATACAGGCACATGGAGCCTTTCCGCAACAAATGCCGCAGAACGCTGCTCCCCATGGCATAGGCATCGTGAGTCGTCGTCGTGAAGAACAACTCGTTTAATAGGATAACGCTTCTGCCGGTGGACTCCTCTAAAATAGGCTTAAGCCGGTGCAGCTCGTCCTTAAGCTTCCCCGATTGATCGCCCGGAAGCTCCTGCGAGGGAAAGTGCGTGAAGATGCGATCAAAATCAAATAGAACGGCCTCCTCGCACGGAACTGGGCAACCGATGGAGCTTAAGTGAAAAATTTGACCGATCGAGCGGACGAACGTCGTCTTGCCGCCCTGATTCGGGCCGGTCAGCACGCATATCCTTTCCTGAGCCTCCAAATCCAAGTGATTACCGATTATGGCTTGGTCTGAGTTAAATGCGGAGGATGCCAAAGAAAGGTCATATCCCCCACGGATACGGAGATCGTTCGTGTCGGAGATTTTCGGATAATTATAGGCCAAACCTCTCTTTCTCAAGGCTTGGAAGTACTGCAGGCAAGCGACGTAAAATTGGATTTCCCGATCGAAAACCATAAGGGAGGATTCAATAAAGTCCATGTGCCTGGCATAATACGTTTGCAGCTTCCGAAAGGGTTCGGGATGCTCCTTCTTGATGGCGTTCAGCAGGGTCGTCTCCGCTTCTGTAAGCTGTAGACCGCCGGACAGGTGCATCTCGACGATCTCCTCGTTCCCTTGCCCTTGCAGGAAAACGCGGCTTAACGCTCGGCAATAGTCCTCCTGGTCGTCATCGTCAATAACTATTTTAATTTTGCCTCCTGCAAAGGCCATGCTGAACCGAATTCCGCTGAAGACTTGTTGTAACTCGCACGTCGCCTTGAACAGAGCACTGAAGTACGAAGTATGAATGTAGTACGTAAGCCATTCTTGGAAACGTTTAAGCCCTTTGGACTGCAATTCGACTGCCCCCAAAGTATGATGCAATTCCATAACCGCCTCGCAATAGAGGTGAGCGGCATCCAGCAGCCACTTCATCCGCTGGTCTCTATCCGCGAACGACCGGCTATATTGGGCATATTCCCGAACCTTCAGCATGCTCCTAGAGAAAGCTTCCATCGAATGGACCGAAACGGAGCGGTCGATTTCCTTCATGATCGCGATACGATAGCGAATAGACTCAATAGATTCGAGCTTTCGATAAAACAAGGGCTCCACCCCGTACTCCTCTTTCCCCTTCACGATATCTTGGATGATCTTATCCATATGAATATCTTGGAGAAAATCGGAGGAATGACGCTCTTGCTCAATCGTCGATGGCTGCAAGTGATCGAACAGGATGCTCGGATATTCCATTTAAAGCTCTCCTTCCGCCCGTGTTAATAGATCCTATAGCTGGTCCACATCCCTAAGATAGTCTTCTACGATAGAGCGCAGGATCTCGGATACGGAATAGTCTCCCTTGCCGCAGCGCCGATCGATCTCCGCCCAATCCTTCTCTGGTAAAGTCAGCGATATCTTCCGGGTAATACCGATCGCTTTACGTCCTGCTCCTAATCGGTTACCGCCTTTTGTGACGCTCGATTCAGGCTGTACATTTTTGCTCCCCATATTCATCACCTCTATTTATTTTGATGGGATCTCAGCAATAAATCAATTTATGCTACCTAAATCAAACTTGAATGACATCCGGCGAGACAAGCAAAAACCTTCGACGTCCTCTGACGACGGAGAAGCTTTGCGGGGACGATGGTCCTATACAACAAATAAGCCGCGATTTACGCGACTTGTTATCCGTTTATGGTCCATTCGAGTTCATGAAGCTGTGCCTTGAAGTTTGCGACGATCCCGCGATTGTCGTTTGTAATTATCCAAACTGGTTAATGTAGGCTTCGCGATAATTGTAGGGGACAGCCTAATCATCCACAACTCCATTTACAGCTCTGCCACCATAATCGAGCCTGCCTTTTAACTCATCACATTCTTCCTCTTTATCGACCCCATAAACAAGGTTATCGCCTTACTGTTTTGTTGCAAAAAAAGGACCAAATATATTCACTAATTCTGTAGTCCACACGTGGTCTTCTAAACATGATCTCAGGTTTGCATATTCCATCGTCTTCATCTTCGTGACTCCAAAATCGGCAGATCGTCATGATGGAATTACACATAACAAAATACATCGATTCGTTGCAGAACGAGATCGATGCTTTGTAGACGTAACATTTATCCTTTTTTCTTTTTCAGAATAGCGCTCGCAGCAGCAACAACTAACAGTAACGCACCAGCTATAATAATCCATGTCGTGACGTCAAATTTGTTTGAATTGCTTTTAGATTCGTCTACTTCTTCGCTTGCCTGGGCGCTAGGAGAAGGCGTTTCCGGCATTTCTGATGGGTTAGGAGTACTGTTATCTACCATTTCGTTAGATTGTGATGGAGATGGAGCCCTCGCAGCGGGGGATTCCGAAGCGGCGCTAGAAGGCGATGGTATCGGTTCAACGATCTTGACTTCCATGGCGTAACTACCTTCTAAAGGATGTCCATCAGCGCTTATGATTTTCCAATTCACTGTATAAACACCATTGGTTAAAGGTGTCTCGAATGTAACGGTCATTACTTTGCCCTTCACTTTAATATCGCTTAGGGTCTGTTCCTCGCCTGCTTCGTTGGTGACTTCCACTTTGCTGAGCGGTTCGATCTCTTCATTAAACGTCAGTTTTAGCTCGGATACTTCAGTATCCACAGTATTGTCAGGCACAGCCGACACAAGCGCCGAATGAGCAAAAGCGACATTCGGAACGGTCCATATTATGGATAATAAAAATGCGATTGTTGCTGTTTTTAAGATTTTCAATTTTCTTCCCCCTTCATGAAAATTGTATTCTATCATAAAAGGAATGTTTCAACATGACTCTTAAGAGCTAAGTCGTTGTGACCAACTGCAAGGTGAACTATTCTGTTCTAAAGAAAATACCATCCTTATCACTGTCAATGTCAAGTTTTAAATCATTTACAATCCATTCATCGCTCTTCTCAACGAAAAAACGGTAACCGCCAAGAGGCACAATAATTGCGGGATCTACCGGCTCAGCACTCGCATTAATACCGACTGAAAAAGGATTGTTTCCTCCTCCGGCATACTTTGCATAGATCCGTACGTATTGCCCATTTTGCAAGCCCCATTCTTCTTTGAAGGTACGAATCGCTTCGCCTGTAACCAGAAATGACATGATCATTTCTCCCTCCTCTATCTTTTCGGATCAAAGCTTATTTATGGTAAAACAATCTATTTTTTTCGATATACGCATGCTCCGATGCCGGAATGTCGTCTTCGTAATAAATTGCGCCAACAGGACAAACCGCTTCACAGGCTCCGCAAGAAATACAGATTTCCGGATCTATAAAATACATATGTTCGCCGTCAACCGACGTACCTTCCGTTATACAATCAACAGGGCAAACGAGAGTGCATTCCCCTGCCGTCTCTTCAATACAAGCAGATGTAATGATATAAGCCATTATTCGTACTCCTATCGTATAAAATAAAAATCGCTGCTAATTTATGTTACAAAACGACTATCCCAATCGATTAATTCATCTGTTGCGAGAGTTAATCAGCACTTTTGCGCTTTTCCTCTGTATGTTGCCGTCCGGAAACTCGCGCCACAGCCGCAACTTGCTTTAACGTTAGGATTGTCCATTGTGAATCCTCCTGTCATCCCTTGGACCAAGTAGTCGATCTTCAGGCCCTCGAGAAACTCAATGCTCCTCGAATCGACAAGTACTTTAACTTCTCTTATTTCTAAATACAAATCATCTTCTGTTTGGATATCGTCAAGTTTTAAATCATACGACAAACCGCTGCACCCTCCATCAACGACACCTACTCGCAGGAATAAGTTATCATCGTTCTGGGCCAGCATTTCTTTAATTTGCTTGGAAGCAAACTCGCTAATATCTATCAATTTTCCCACCTCGACTCATTTTATTAGTCTTTCATTTTTTATACAATGTAGTTTACAATGTATACTAAAGAATATAGACCGAGTTCTTCGTTTAAGTCAATGTTACTTGTAAAATAAATAGCTGAATCAACGTGCTCAGAAATCATCATGTCATAGAAATAAGGATTAAACTGGGTTAAAATAGAAAGAGCGACAGCCTTGGATTGGAAAAAGTCCTAGACTGTCGCTGCTTTGATGAGGTTAATTTTAGACTATTTATTTTTCTTACGCTTTTTACTTCAGGGAGACAAGATAGTCGGCAAGTTGATCGAAAGTACCCTCAAGACCCTGTTGAAGCATTGGGGCCATACTGTTGTAGGCTTCTTGTTCCTCAGAAGATGCGTTCACCGGTCCACCTTTCAGTGTTAGTACCGTTTTACCTTCATCATCTTCTAGCGTGATGATATTCAAAATTTCAAGAGGCCAGTTCGCGCTAAAAGGCGCTCGGATAATATTGCCTTGTTCATCGGAAAAGGATTGGATAAAAGCCACTTTTTCAGGTTCGACAACCTCTTGGTATACAAATTTCCCCCACATTACGTGATTTCCGTCAAGAGACCTCTGAAAACCAAAAAAGCTGCCACCTGATCGAGCGTCCATTTTAACGACTTCGAGGTAGAACCCCTTTGGTCCCCACCATTTCGCGAATTGTCCCGGCTCTGTCCATGCTTTAAATACAAGTTCACGAGGGGCATCGAAAACACGTGTAAAAGCAATTTCAAACGATTGATTCAAATTGTTATCCATGAGAATCCTCCTTTTATTTTAAAGCGAAACTATGCCCAGCGATAAATGTAAAAGTTTGCTACAGTGTACTAGAAGCCTGATCCAGCAGGTTGGCCAGGAGACCGTAATCGGGTGTATCCTCTTTACGAATTTTTAGCCATTTCCTCTCGTCTGGTCCTTCAAATCCTTTTGGAAACGTAAGTCCTGAAGCATTCATGATCATGAATGCAATGGCATCCTTAGATGGTGATATAACCGCTGCATAATGTCCATGTTTCAGAAAATGGGGCTTCTTGTATTGAATACGTTCTTCAGCTTCCGGAATAACCTGATGTACCATCTCGCGCAGTTGGTTGCTGACCTCAATTTGCCACGGTTGACCAAGGTTCTCGATAAATGCTGAAACTTCCTGATTCATCATTTCTGTTGCAACTCCTTTTCAGTTTGTTTTGGAAAGACTTAGCGAATTGACAAAGATTTTCACGTTCTCTTGTATGAATTGATCGAGACTGATACCTGGATAATTGTATCCAGATTTCAAATCGTTAATGAACGCGCCATATTGAGCCATCATGAATGTAAACGCCTGCATGGTGGGATTCGTACAAGCTACTTGTTCTCTCTCTCTCATTGTAATGAAGTAATCTGTCAGAAACGTCAACAGTTGGCGAGGATGCTGTAGTCGACGTTCTTTAAAGCCCGGGATATGGACCTCATCTTTTAAGGCGATCAGAATCAGCTTTCGGTCTCGATTCATGATTTCATGATATTTTTTGCTGATGGTTAGTAGGTCGACTTCTAACTCCCACACAATCTGTTCGCTGAAGAGTACTCGCATTTCTTCGGCATACTGAAATCGTTCAAGGGCGGCTTCCAGCAACTTTTGCTTACTTCCGAAATGTCGGAAAAGTGTCTTTTCGCTTAACCCGGCACATGAAGCGATTTCCTGCGTCGTGACGCCATGGTAACCTCTCTCCGAAATTAAGTCGATCGCAGCCCGTAACAATTTCTCCGTGCTCCCCAGCTTGGTTTGACGCATGATCAACTCCCTTTCTGTAGATTGCATAATGTCTGTCAGTGGTGACTGACATTATGGTAATCCAAAATTATCCTCCCGTCAAGCCCACAAATTCTCCAGCTTTCTCGTTTATAAATGAAAAAGCAACCGATCGTTACGATCAGTTGCTTCGGCTTTTCTATCCAATCAGTAAGTTTCGACTACATGAGCGGTAAGTTGCCGATTGGCGAAGTCGAAGACGAATTCCACGACTTCGTTATCCCGTTCTACTGTCAACGTCGACTTTGTCGAAGACCCGCTTCGAGGGTAACTGTCGATCGAAAACGTCTGAGACAACGTTCCATAAGGAGCTACGGCATAATCGAACGTGCCTCGGAACGGAAATACGAACGTACGCCTATAAAGGCCATTTCCCGCATAGTACATGCGCGTTGTCTCGCTGTTGGAATCGTTATTGATCGCACCGACCTGGTGCTGGAAGCTGCCGTAAAGGATAACGCGGGCCGGAAGCTTGACGCCGGTCTCCGGATCAAAGTCGTTTGCCGCGCCAAAGGATGCATTTGGGAGCGGGTTGCTTGCTCGGCCTCGGAGATTATGCTCCGCCTGCCACAGCCGCTTGATCATCTCTTCCTGACCGAATCCGAGCGGACAGCCGTCGCTTGCCTGATTGGCTTGATAAACGTCGGATACCGCTTCGCCTTCGCCGCTTGTCGGCATCGGGATTTGGCAGCTGCCTAATGTTCTGCGGATCGGCATTTGCAAATAAGCATGGAGGTTGTTCACGGCCGTCCATTTGAAGGCATAGTCCAAAAATTGATCGCGGCTCTCCGAATCCTGCGAGGCAAACCACGCAATTTGATCGTAGCCCCACCACTCCTTCCAGGCTCGGCGCTCATACGGAATGCCGTCGTTTTCGCTGAAGAACTTCCCTCCCCAATTATCGAGCTCCATCAACATCGGCAAAGTATCGCAAGTCCAGCCGCTTGGCGTTACGCCGCCCTCGCTGAATCCCTCTTGCACCAGTGCGAGCTTCTCTCCTGTCCGATCCAAGATCGGCATCCGCGAATAAGGCATCGAATGAAAATCGAACAAAAGCGTGCCGTTAATATTCACCCCGTGCGTATGCGCATCAAGCAGCACGATGCCTCGTCTGGCATGGTTTCTGGCGTAATCCCTGATCTTCCGGAACAAAGCGGCCGTTTTCTTAAACCCGTTGTCTTCAGCAGTATATAAATGAACTTGTCCCATATGGATCGCTTCATACCCGGCATCGATATAACGAACCGCCCTGTAGTAGAACCATAGCTGCGTCTCCAGCTTATTCAAGTTCGGAATGCCGCCGTCCTCATCCCATACGAACCCCTGCGGCTTCGAATCAAACAGCATGTCCGCATAACGGAACTTACGCCGTTCCACCGGCAATTGAAACGCCTCGAAAACCAAAGCCGGTATTTCAATGTTTTCCACGCCGCTGTAAACGGCTTCAAAAATGCAAGTCTGCAACATAATGTCCGGGTCGACCTCATGCACGCGTTCCGCAAGCGTCCGCGAGTTTCGGAAATGAGCGTCGTCATCCGGTTCCAGCAGCCACACGCCCGAGGCGCGGCCGAGAAACTTGGCGCCGATGCGGCCTATCATTCTCAAATCGTCATTCAACGTCGTGCTGTTGACCAGATCCGCGGCCGTAACCGCTCGCGAAAGGTAGCTTTCCAGCGTGTCGCGACTAATCGTTCCATTAAACATAATCTGGGTCATAAGTACCTCCAACATCGTGATTTGTCTCTAGGAAAAGTTGTCCACGATCCGTCTGGTATCGATTCCATATAGACGGATATTACTACTATACCATCACTTTTATTAAATGAGAGCTATTTTTTCGGGAAAATAAAAACCCGGTCATTGACGTGCCTAACCGAAAAAAGCTCGTGTTGAAAAGCCTGAATTTCCTACTGTCTAACGATGCATTTATTTTCAAGGTGGAGGCATTGCCCTCAACCGGAACGTTTACCGTTCGCGGCGGTGCCGGCGATTTGCAACCGAACAACAACCGGACCGGAGACGGGGTCCGGATCTACCTAAACATTGCCGTCATCAACAGCGCGCGAAATACACGTACTCTGGACCATACTTCCAGTTGGCTGCTGAAGCTTGCGCGCGTCTGAAGACATTCGAATGATTCGGGGTGCAATACACTAGCACAAATCTTTCTCATAGGAAACGAGTAAGTTGCCGTCTGCGTCGGAAAATATCGTCCCGCATTCCTCGCACTGCTCGTCAGCTGGAAACGGGGCGTTGATCGGCAGTTCCCATACGCTCATGTTTCTGCAACTCGGACAGTAGATCGTGAAGAGCGCTTTCGTCTTTTTAGCTTGCAAGGAAAGGAACGGTCCGAACTCGCATGCGGTTTTCCGAAGCGGCTTGGCTTGCTCGACCGTCGTCAACACCACATAGTAAGCATCGTTGCCGCAATCCAGCAGGCTGATCGTGTAGCCGTGCTTTTTAAGCCGCTTGTCGAAAAAACGGAGCAAATAGGGAACATGATCGCCGCGTTCCAAATCTTCGTTCTCTGCGGCGGCATATGCCCGTTGTTCTTCCAATTGCAGCGTGATATCCCCTTTGGCGAGTGCGGCTGCACGCGTTTGCAAAAACCGGCTGATCTGGTGCTGCTCCTCTTCGCCGGACCAATCGATCTGCAGCAACAGACCGTTTCGGATCAGCGTTTGCAACTGCTCCTCCGCTTGAGACGCCGGATCGGTTATAGGCAGTTGACGCTGCATTGTCTCCAGTTCGTCTGCCGTCATGATGAGCGGCAACGTTTGGGCAAGTTTTATTTGTTTCATATGTCGAGTCTCTCCTCGTTTCAAAATGGCAGTTGAAGCGGTCAGCGAAGCCGATTATGTTGCGGTCAACATGAGAAGAATTGGGCAACCTGCCAAACAAACGTTCTCGCATCCTATGTTACTATATGACGAAACCCTCTTCTATCCTTCCAATCGACTAATTTGGTCCTAGGGAGAACGTAGCAGGAAAATATCTGCTGGATCAATTGCTGAAATATGAGGTAGGTCTAGTCGTAAGCGGCAACAAGCTGCTGCAGCCAATCTAGTGGAAACTTCTTCGGCCGATCCCGACGCTTAATGGCGCTCTACAAAGGCCTGTCTGAAATCGAAGTTTTTTAGAGCTGCAAAATAAAACGTGTTGCCGGCCTTGGATGACGATCCTTGGGCTGACAGCACGTTTTTTTCTTTTAATAAACATTCCACACTCACAAAGACGCCGTCTATTGGGCAGGTGCCTGAATGGATTCCGGTATGCTCCGGTCTTCTCTCTTTTCGACGAATAGCGGATCCATGTATCCGAGCTTTGTCTTAATCTCGTTCATCTGCGCCTTCGCTTCGGCTTCCGTGTCGTAAATCCCCGCCTCGACGAAGTATAAGCCTTTTTTATCTTTAAGAACACGCATGTTCTCAACGCCGAACAGCATTTCTTCCGCGATCCCAACAGACTCTCCGAAAGGGAAGGATGCCGTACGCACGGAATATACCGGAGGTCGATCTATATTGCGCTCCGGATCCGAAGCGATTGTAATGACCACCTGTGCGGGCTCCTTGTACTCATGGACTTCGTAAGTTACCGCTTCTTTGAACGTTACGTTAAACCGAACCATCGAATCGTCCAAAGTAATGAGCTCGTATGCGTCCTCGATCCGTTTGCTCTTCTTTAACGCGGCGAAATCTTTAACTGCGGAAAATTTCCTGGCGCCGCCGACCGTAAAAGTCATCGTATGAGGATACTCCGAGAACGAGACGTGGAAGGAGCTGGCCACCTGCTGCGCCTCGCCGTTCTGCGCGAAGTTCAAAATGATGCTTTCCTTGTTCCCCTGCTCCTTCACCGTTATAAAGTTAACGTCCGTCGCGTCCTGGATCGTTCCTCCCCCTGCGCTCCCTTTGCTGAACTGTAGAATTTTCACCAGTGTGCCCAGTCCGGGAACCTCTTGCAAGCTATTCGCGAACGTCGGAACCGTATTGATGCCGATTGTAAAAACGATGAGCAAAGCTGCCGCGCTGGCGCTTACCCGTCCGATCCACCGCCGGCTGCGCCGTCTCGCATTCGGTTGAACCCGCTGCTGTTTTCCTCTCTCTATTCCTTTGACAACGGCTATTGACAACTCATCGGGAATGTCGATCTCGTCGTAAGCTTGCTTCATTCGTTTGAGCCTCTCATCCAATGGACTCACTCTCCTCCAGCTTGATTTTCAACCGCTCCAGCCCCCGGTAGATGATCGATTTCACCGAACTGAGCGGCGTATCAAGCACGTCCGCAATGTCCTTGAGCTGCATGTCCTCGAAATACCTTAACAGAATAGCCGTTCTGGATTTCTCGTCGAGACTGCCCAACGCTTTGCGCAAATCCATCGCTTCTTCGTTATGGTTCGGTTCATAGCTGCCTTCGGCTCCCGGTTCCGCGTATACGACTTTTTTCGATTTGCGTACGAAATCCAAAGCGCTGTTAATCGCAATTTTCGTTAACCATGTATTGAAGTATTGCGGCTGCTGCAGCTTATGGACGGCCAGGAAAGCGCGATATACGGTCTCCTGCACGACTTCGAGCGCATCCTCCCTGTTTCTTACGTACGTATAAGCCATACGGTACAGTCGCTCTCTCTTGGACTGGATCAAGATCGTGAAGCTATTTTCATCGCCGGCTATCGCTTTTCTCGCCAGCTCCGCTTCTTCCATTGCACCAACCTCCCGTCGCCAGAATTCGGAAAGACGCGTTTAACCGTGTGACTCCCCGCGTCGTTCGCATGCCGCAATGCCGAGGGGAGATATCCATTGAAAAAACTTATTTTAGTTCGTATACGACTTTATTAACCGCATCGCCGGATTCCATGTCGATTTCGTACAGCTCGAACGTCAACGGCTGATCGCCGGACAGCTTGCTTGCGGGAATCGAAACTTCCTGAGTGAACGTCCCCCATTCCGGAGCGCCCATCGATGCTGTACCGAAGCCTTCCGCAACGACGACGTCGTCTTGTTTCACGGCGTAATTGTAGGTGCCTTCATGGACCCGCGCTTTGCCCGTCACCGTATATTGAACGTTGGAATCGGACACTTTTATGCTGCGGAACGTTTTAGCCGCTTTCCTCGTACTTACGGCAGATTCCTTATTCAACTCGAAATTCGTTTTGTTCACGGCATCGCCGGATTCCATGTCGATCTGAAACAGTTCCATCGTCAGAGCTTGATCGTCGGACAGCTTATTCGCGGGAATCGAAACTTCCTGAGTGAACGTCCCCCATTCCGGAGCGCCCATCGATGCTGTACCGAAGCCTTCCGCAACGACCTCCCCGCTTTGCTTCACAGTGTAGTTGTAGGTGCCTTCATGGACTCGAGCTTTGCCGGATACGATATACTGCACGATGCGATCCGATACTTTGACGTTGCGGAAAGCTTCTTCTTTGGCCGTTTCTTCGGCGGCTTTTACGGCAGGCTTAAGGAAGCTTTGGTCGAATTGTTGCGAAAATTTCTGCGCCCAGGACGTGTTCATGACTCCGAAAAAGGCGGAGCCTCCGATAACGACAGCCGTGCTCAATGCAATGATTTTTTTATTCATGGTTGTGTACTCCTTATATTGTGATATTTTTCGCAGCTTCATGAAGTTACATTCGTTAGACGCAGAGGTTGTTCGAAAAGACGCAATAAATCGGTTGGGAATTTTTTGCTGCGAGGAACGGCGCACTTGCGATGACTTTCCATGGCGCTCCATTATAGGAGCAGGACCGGGACTGGGGCTGTCTCTAGCTAAGAAATTCGGAGCGAACGGATTTAAGGTTGCCCTTGTCGCTCGTAACCAAGAAAGATTATCCGCTATGGAAAAGGAACTCCAGGAACTGCATATCGAGGCGCGCGCTTTTGCCGCGGATGTTAACGACTTGGCTGCCTTAAAACAAGCCATACAGGCTGCGAAATCGGAATTTGGCTCCATTGATGTATTGGTACCTAATTGAAAAATGACGGTGTTAAGGGTGCTAACCCCGCGCCGTCATTTCGTATTTGAGGTCTACTGCGACCTTCTTGAGCAAATTTATGGACAAATTTAAGGACAGCCGTGAAGACAGGTCTCGAGCGCGTCTTTCATGCGCTTGGAGCGGAAGCGGTTGATGGTGGGAAAGTCCGGACGTTGAAATACAAAGAAACCGTTCCTTTCGAAAATGGTTGGGTGGTACCTCCATTTTATTATGAAAGAACGGTTTCTTTTTGCGTTTTTCAAAGGTTAATCTCGATAAAAAAAGGGGGGGATACATCTCCACAAAAACATTAATCAAGATAAAGCAAAGGCTCGCTCTTACTGATTAAATAGCTCATAATAATCCATCGTCGAGGTCTCCACGAAACCGCAGGATTGGTAGAGCCGCAGTGCATTGGCGTTCTCCACGGCCACTTGCAGCATAATGTCCCCTGCGTTCGCTTCCTTCAACTTATCTATTGCCTTTAAGAGTGTCGCTCTTCCGTATCCCTTGCCGCGATACTCCGGCAATACGCCAAGCCCATAGATGCCTCCGATGTCGGAAGACAACTGGATATGGACCTTTCCAATGATTTGTCGGTCAGCTTCGGCAAGATAGATAATCATGCCCCGCTTTTCTTCCTCCTCAGGCAGGATCATCCCCTCCTCTTGCTCGCTTGTCCCCTCTTCTCCTAGCTTGTCGCCAAAGTATATCGCATTCTGCCGGTGAATTTCCCGCGCGTCGGCATTCGTCGCCTTACGAAATGTAATGCCTTCTAGGTCATTGCTTATCTCCGGCCGGTTCCCCCGGTAATACATCTCATACTCCGAATGTCGGTACTTTGCTCCGGTGCCTTGGACGAACGCTTGCCCGGCTTCCGATTTCCGATCGCTTAGGAGAAGCATGCTTTCGGGGGATCTATGCCTCCCCTCTGCCACAACAAGCTTATATAATGTCCCGAAGACGCCTTGACGCCTATAGTCCGGATTCACCATGCCGTTTACTTCGAGCGGCGCATCTGCGCCGCCGAATTCACAAATCCCCATGTAGCCAATTAACTCATGCCCATCGAAGTACATGAATTCATTGATTGGGCGGGTCCCCACGCATTCTTTCTCTGAATATGCGCGAAGCTTGTAGTCCAACTCGAGCTTCAGCGTCGTCCGATCTTCGCGGATACACTGCTCTTGGAGTCTATTGATCAAGTCAAAGTCTTCTTGGCAAAGCCCCTCTCTGAGCTTCAACCACGGATTGCGAATAGTCTTCATAGGACACCTCATTGGCTCGATAAACGCACTTATTTTAATTCTTGCATAAATTG
Organism: Cohnella sp. LGH; assembly: GCF_017671885.1. Taxonomy (NCBI): domain Bacteria; kingdom Bacillati; phylum Bacillota; class Bacilli; order Caryophanales; family Paenibacillaceae; genus Cohnella; species Cohnella sp. LGH. The sequence continues at coordinate 3,073,752 of NZ_CP072117.1, read as the reverse complement.
TTTGAAGTTTTCGGCGATTTCTTTTGACCGAAGATGGTGTAAATAATGGCCTCCTTCGAATGTCATCATTTTTCCCTGTACGGAATGATTGGCTTGCTCCTCATGAAGCGGTATCCATCCCTCATTACTTGTGTTACCCGCATCTACAAACAAAATAAGGGGAAGCTCTTTGGGGAATTCTGAATGTTGAGCCCCATTAAAGTTAGAAGAAATATTCTCCATTTCATTCAGGACAGATTTATTATACATGTTTTTAAGCGTAATCATCCTCATTTGTTCCTTGGCTTCTTCGTCAAACGGCAGTTCGGCATAAGGGTCGGAACCTAATTTCAGCAGCAATCTGCCGAAGCCCGATTGCTTCAGTAACTTAAACGTTGTTATAGGGAATGTGACATCCATACCCCCTTGCGTAGGAACACTGCTGTCGATTCCAGCAAATGCACGCACCTCGTCCGGATATTTGTTCGCGTAAGCCATCCCGTAAATGCCTGCAATAGAATGGCCCATTAATGTGTAGCGGTCAATATTAAGCTGTTGTAAGGCTTCATGAATTTCACTTACAATATTGTCCGTGTTCCGCTCCTTATTCGTTCGATCGCTGAGTCCATAACCGAAAGGCTCGATCGCGACGACCTTGAAATCGAGCGAGAGCTTGTCGATGAGCTGCTTAAAATCAAGAACCGGTGCGGCTGTTCCGTAACCGGGCAGGAGCACGACGGTTTCTTCGCCGTTCCCTTGAATCAGAACATTCATTTTTTTCCCATCCACAGGCACTAACTGGCCATAGGCTTGAATTTTTCCTTGCTCTATTTTGCTGCTGATCTTATCAACGATAAAAACAATGGCTATAAAAAGTAAAATTGCGCCAGCTATAGCTGCCAGAGATTTAAGGATAATGCGAAGCGGCTTGCTCATCCTCTTTTTCGTTACCTCTTCTTTAAGTTCCATGCGTATCTTCTCCTGTTCTCGCCGGTTAGTTCCGGCTATCTTATCGGCTGATAAGGAGAGTTTACACGACGAAAATGTACGGCCCATGACGGTAATATGAACGCAGTATGAACAAGCAAAAAAAATTACGGCCATACACGTACAAAAGCTTGCACATGATGCCGTGAAGTTAAGAATGAATTACTCTGCCGGAGTTGTAATGGGCAAGGTGACAATGACGGTCGTCCCTCTTCCGGGTTCGCTCTCCACTCGGATATCGCCTTGATGAAGCGATACGATCTGTTTCACGATAGCCAGACCCATGCCGCTGCCGCCATACTTGCGGCTATGGGAGCGGTCAGCCTTAAAGAACCTCTCGAAGATACGCTTCTGATCCTCGGGAGAAATACCGATACCCGTGTCGGTTATTTGGACGGTCACGTTTTTGATATCTTGTTTCATGTTGACGCTAATCATACCGCCATCCGCGGAAAATTTTACGCTATTGCCGAGTATGTTCGTCCATACCTGGTTTAATTGATCATGATCGGCCATTATTCGAACGGCCTTCAAATTGAGCTCGAAACGGATGCTGCGAGCCGACCATTGCGGCTGAATCGCGACGATGACTCGCCTGATCTGTTCATCCAGGCTGAACGTGGCCAACTGCAGCTGCTGCGACTGCGATTCCAGCAAACTCAGCTTGAGCAGACTGTCGCTCATCTTGGACATCCGGTCTGCTTCGGCGATGATGATATCGAGATAACGGCTTCGCTGATCGTCGGTAATGCCTGCTTGTTTGAGCGCCAGAGCATAACCGGATATCGAAGTAAGCGGCGATTGGACTTCGTGCGATACGTTCGACACAAATTCCCTGCGCATCCGCTCAAGCTGCTGCAGATCGTGCATCATTTCTTCGAAGCTTTGAGCCAATGTGCCCAGCTCGCCCTTTTGCTTAATGTTCAGCTTAACGTTGAAATCGCCGCCTGCGACTTGCCTGGTCGCTTTTGTCAGCTTTTTGATCGGTCTGACCAAGAACATGGCAGCAACCAGAATCAATAAACTTCCCGTAACCAACGCGAAGATCAAAAAGTTCCAAATCCACTTAATGATAAAAGGGGCCGAAGGAGGGCCGATCGGTTCTATAAACATGGCTTTCGTACCCGTATCTGTTGTAAACGGCAACCCTAACAGAGTAGTCGAGATCCCGCTCGGATTGATTTGAACAATTTCCCCGGCCAATACTTTTTTCACTTGTTCCATCGTCACAGTGGCAGGCTTATGTCCGTTGACCGTTCCATAAGACTGGAACTGGCCCGGTGCTTCGTAAATACGAAGATGATAGGATTTGAGCTGGTTCATTTCGCTTACGAATGCATCCGCTTCAGGTAACGGGAGCTTCTTGTAAATCCGGGCAATGTCCTGGCCGAAATAAAGCAAGGGGATTTGCAAATTTTCATTTAATTTGTCTCTAAACACCCAAGTTGCCACAAAAAAGGAAAGCACCGTGCCCCCGATTACGGAAACTAAAAATGTCAGGACGACTCGTGTATATATGGATTTAATCATTCGCAAACCTCAAGCCGGTAGCCAAGTCCGCGCACCGTCTCGATACGAAAATCGGACGTGTCAGCGAACCGTTCGCGCAGACGTTTAATATGGACGTCTATCGTTCGGCTGTCTCCCGCATAATCGATCCCCCATACCTGATCGATCAGTTGCTCGCGCGTATAGACTTGTCCGGGTGTTCCGGCCAGCTTATACAGCAATTCGAACTCCTTGAGCGGCAGCGTAAGCGACTCTGTTCCTCGCATTACCTTATAAGTCTGTCGGTCCAAGGTGACGTTGCCGAACTGGATCATCTGCGTGGTGCCAATCCGGTATCGTTTCAGCAAGGCCTTGACACGGGCCGTCATCTCCAGCGGATCGAACGGTTTCGTCAAATAATCGTCCGTTCCGAGATCGAAGGCCTTCACTTTCTCCCATGTTTCGCCTCTCGCGGTCAGCATAAGCAACGGAAGATCGGGATTGGCTCTTCTGAGCTCCTTGCATAACGTCCAGCCGTCCATAATCGGCATCATAATATCGAGCACGACAAGATCGACATGCGTTGAAGCATAGACGGCCAGCGCTTCCTTGCCATCCGCGGCTTCAACCGTTGCGAATCCGTCGTTGCGCAGAAATAGACAGACGAGTTCGCGAATGTTCGTATCGTCGTCGGCCACCAGAATCGTCGGCATCTCTTCCCTCTTTTCCTTGTTTCCGTCTCATGTTGAAGTATACCTATATCCGATACAAAACGGAAATCCCAAGCTCGGAAATATGGACGAATCGCCTCTGTTGTCCGTGCGGTTTACAACTATTCAATCCTTACAATATTTCAATGTACCCTTCGGTTCCGTTCACGCGAATTCGTTGCCCGTCTTGGATCAGTCTCGTGGCATTTTCCACCCCAACAACTGCCGGCAAGCCATACTCACGCGCGATCACTGCTCCATGGGTCATCAGTCCGCCAACCTCGGTGACAAGACCTTTAATGGATATAAACAAGGGTGTCCAGCCAGGATCGGTAAAGGCGGTGACCAATATATCTCCGTCCTCCAGATCGGCACTTTCCATGTCTAAAATAACACGCGCTCTCCCTTCTATCGTTCCGGAAGAGACAGGTAGACCTACGATCGCGTTAGCCGGCAAATTTTCTCGATTATACTCGCCTGCAATGATTTCACCTTCGGACGTAATGACGCGCGGGGGAGTTAGTTTCTCGAAAAGCTTGTAATCCTCTTTACGTTGGTTAACGATCTGATTATCAAGCTTGTTGGTGCGGACAACTTCGTGAAATTCTTCAAAAGTTAGATAGTAGATCTCTTCTGTGTCACGGATAACGCCGGCTTGAACGAGTTGTTTGGCTTCCTTCAATAAAGCCTGCTTATAAACGAAGTAGCGGCTTATCTTTCCGTATTTTGGATATTCCCGATAGCCAATGAAATTCCGGATGAGGTCGATTTTTCGTTTTGTTTCTTTGGCTTTTTGTTCACCGTCCGGTAATTGTCTCAGTCGGCCTAATAACTCTTGCTCCTTATCCAATGCCTCCTGGCGTCCTTGCTCAAACTTTCGATGACCGGCATTAGGCTCGAAGCTCTTGATATGACCAAGAATCAGGGGGATAAGCGTAATCGGTTTTTCACTCCAACGGGTTCTCGTAATATCGATCTCTCCGGCACATCGCATTCCGTATTTGTTGAGATAATCATGGATAGCGTCTCTGGCTTCCCTTCCCCCATTAAGCTTAACCAGCCCATCCAGAAAATTATCTTCCTTTGCATGCTGCAAATAATCAATCACTTCCGGGTAAGGGCGAATCGCGTCTGCGACATCCAATAGCGCCAGTCCCATTTCCGAAGTAATATTGTGGGGCACAGATTGAGAAAGAGTATCTGCTGCGTTTTTTTCGCCCAACCAGTCGTTAATTTTTTCATTGATCCATGATGTCGCATTTATAGCCGCCATAAATACAGCCGTACTTTGGGGGTCAAATAAGATCTTCTTTAATTGCTGGATATCTTCCAGAATAAAATCAAACAAATCCGTTCCCGATTTCGTTTGGATGTTCTGCTTTAGCTCTTCTATCGAGATTTGGCTGCGCTTAATCAAATCGGAAACGATCGCCGGATCGTTCTCGAATTGTGTTCCCCTATCTATAAGGCTTCTGTGCGGAATCGGCGCTGGCTGATCATGGGGTAACCGTTTTATAAAATCTCGCTCTATGACGGTCATGAGTGCGCCTTTAGTGAGCGGATCGGAGCCCACGGCATTTAATAAATTTTCCCGGCCGACTGGCGTAGACAGACTAGATGCAACATCAACGAACAGCCTCCCTCCGGCTTTACGCATAGGTGCGGGAGTGATCATCAGGTAAAAAGACAAGCCCAACGGCTTTATCGGATCTGTCATCATTTGTTGATGACCGACGGATAGATAAACGTGATTTGCTTGATCGTTCGCTTCCGGGATCGGGTATAAAGTTGTGATAGGTCGACTTTGGACAATATAAAATGTATCATCGGCCAAACACCATTCGATATCTTTGGGACAACCGAAATAAGCCTCGATCTGTCTTCCGATGCGTGCCAGCTGTAAAATTTGTTGCTCCGTGAGGGTCTGAGACCTTTGCCGATCGAGATCGATCTGCATCGTCTCCGTTCCGCCTTCTGTTCTTCCATAGATAGCCAGCTTTTTGGTTGCGATCCTCTTCTCGACGATTTCCTCCTCCCGCACTTGATAACAATCCGCAGATGCCACCCCCGAGACCAAAGCTTCTCCAAGTCCAAAGCCGGCTTCGATGGATAGCAATTTGCGGTTGGAAGTAACGGGATCGGCGGTAAATAAAATGCCTGAAGCCTGCGGGAAAACCATCTTTTGAACGATGACGGATAAATAAACCTGCCTGTGATCGAAACCGTTCTGCATACGGTAGATGACCGCGCGCTCCGTGAACAGGGAAGCCCAACATTTGCCGATGTGCTGCAAGATCGCGTCTTTGCCGATGATATTTAAATAGGTATCTTGTTGACCGGCAAAAGAAGCAAACGGCAAATCTTCGGCAGTTGCGCTGGAACGTACTGCGTAACCATGTTCTTCGCCATGTTGGGCGAGATAGCGAGCAACGGCTTTCGCAACATCGGAAGGGATTTGTACTTCTGTGAGGGTTTGACGAATCTTCCCGCTGATTTCGCGAATTTGGTCACGGCCCTCAATATTCAATGTAGTTAATTGATCCAGCAAATCATGATACGTTTCGTTTTGTTCGATGGCTTGTTGGAATCCCGACGTTGTTACACAAAATCCGTCCGGTACGTGTATTCCTTGAATTTTTGATAATTCCCCCAAATTCAACCCTTTTCCGCCAACGAGCCCAAGCTGCCCTTTTTCCATTTCCTGAAAATCGAGAACTAGTGCATTCATCCCACATCTCTCCTCACCCTTAATTTGAGAAAAGCAATTGACAAGAGCTTGCCGAAGTGATACGATTAAAATGTAAGATAAGATATTTGTGTACATAATGATTAAAACGGTTGGCATTTGATTATACCACCCTGTTTGTTTATGTGCAATATATATAAAGAACCTGGGCAGCCGTGCCAGGTTCTTTTCTTATTTTCCCTCTGGTTTATTTACTATCACTGATTGGCCATCCCTCGCTTGGGGTAAGAAATAGCAACATAGGAAGAGAGGGTGATTCGCATGACAACCGATCAGCGCAACATTCAGGTTGAGGAGCGCCATATCGAGAAGAGATCGGATTCCAGCCGAGTGACGGCTACATTCATCAAGTATGCAGCTTACCTTATCATTTTTTTCGGCATCATGTACTTCCTGGTCAAATATATTCTGCCCAAGTTCTGAGAACGATGTCGTGAACCGTTCAGTGCCTAACATAAGGTTGAAACCCGATATTCAAAATATACGCCCTGCCTCCTTGACGTCGAACTGAATGACGTATTTGGAGCAGGGCGTTAATCGTTATCATGCAGATATGCAGCCTACTATTCCGCGGTCGATCCTCCAGGCGCTACCGGACTTGTAACGCTTAGCACGGACAGTTTGACGGGCCCTGTTCGGCTGGTCATTACTCGCTACAATGGGCTGCCTCCCTTTGAACTGGATGTGAATGGCGGGCTGGAATACGGGGTAAGTATCAATCAGATTCAGACTATCGGTCTTCTGAATTTAAGCGGAGCCAGCGCCACTGGCTCCTTCTCGATTTCGATTCCGGAATAAACCAGCGCAGACTGTAAGACAAACCGTCAGGCTTGTCCTGACGGTTAATCGCTGCTACTCCTTATTGCCGGAACAGCAGCGATTTTGCCGTTAGCCTTTCATCGACCAGACTACGCTTCCGTCCGGACGATAGATGACAATATTGCCGTCGTCCTGGACAGCGAGATGACTATTCGGATTCCTGCATTTATTGGTGAACCAGACGATCTGCTTGCCTTCATCGAAAATGTACAAGTTCCCATCGTGATCCAAATAACATGCCCCTGCCGTCGCCGTAGTTCCTGTCGCCCAAGCTGCATTCCTCGTGATCAATACTTCAGGAGGGTATGTTGCATTGCACGCGGTCAAATCCCCTTGTCTGAGATCGATGACCGCTTTCAGTTCCTGAATCTGCTCCATGATTACCGCTTTCTCTCTCGGAGATGCAGTAGCCAACTGCGCTTGCAGACTTGCTAATTGATTTTGTAGTTGGTTAACTTCAGCTTGAATAGGACGGCACTCCTGGGCTACCCTGCCTGTCGTTTTAGTTATTTTATAGAGAACGAGATTTCCGTCTCCTTGAAAAACCAGCGAGTATAGCCCGTTTGGCGAATGGATGGCCTGATCGATGCCTAAAGTTTCTCCCGGTCGGACAACGCTGCCCTGTGCTGCGGGGGCGTTAGGAAGCCACAGTCCGCGATCGGGCGTCCATGGATGACGCTCCCAGGTGTTGGACCAATCCTGGGCCTCCGCCGGAACGTATCCCCCTTTTCTTCTTCTGTCATGCACAAGGTCGCTCAGTCGGTTTTTAAGATCCCGGACTTGTCGAATCGCATCGAGATTGTGTCCAATCCATTGAGGAGGATACTTTGGTCGGCCTTTATCGTCGAATTCGAACCTATAACCGGTCGCCTCGTATTCCAATTTCCAGATCTCATAACGCATGCGATAGATCAAATCCGTATTTCGTTCCTGCGAGTACTGGTTCGCCAATTGCCTGTAGTTTGCCGGATCGGCTTGCCTCGCCTGATAAGTATCGTCCGCTTTCATATAACCGTAGGCCATTCGAATATCGATAAGTCCGGGATCTATGGTCATTATGTCATGAATGTCGTGATCGGGCTGGATGATCATCACGTTTACGTTCGGGTTTACGTTTGAAATATAGGGCTCTATCTCACTTAATCCCACTTCATTAGCCATAATATCGCTTGTCGCACGATTCGCCACGTCGATCAAGTTTGCGGAACCTTTGGCATAGGTCTCAACCAGTTTTCCGTTTAAAAGGCTTCGCGCCGGTTCCAAAGAGTTATCCGAGGCCAATAGCGCATAAATTTCAGTTGCTCCCGCCTGAATAGCGGCCTGAATCGGCACAAGCTCACGAACGCCGCCGTCTACATAATGCTCATTGCCTATTTTAATTGGAGAAAATGCCAGCGGAATCGAGGCGGACGCCAACGTCCCGCCGCTCAATGCGATGCTTAAAGGGACGGACTGAGGTGGATAAGAGATTTTGCAACTCGTCATCAGCTGATTTTGGTACGAAATTTCTCCGTTCTTTTCGCGAATTTTCTCTATTATACCCGCTTTATCTCTTGGCGCAGCCATCTCCAATTCAGAGTAGAGATAGGCTCGCTGCTGCTCTAGCTCTTTGATTTTGACGGCAATCGGTAAACATTCCGGAGCGTACGGAGGTAATGTCTGCACATAGGTGACGCAGTCCCGCTCCAGCACATTACCCTTTTCCGTCACATATCGCAATGTGCCGCTTTCAAGGGCGACAATGCTCATGCGTAATTTAATGCCGCTATGCCACACTTTTACAGGATCGAGTTTGGATTGATCGTTCAGTTTCGAGTAAATGGGACCCAAATTGTATAGCGATTGAGACTGGCCGTTTAGCACCTCTTTAATTTGATTGATTAGATCTTCGGCAGAATCGTATGCCTCATTAATGTGATACATGAGTCCAAGCGTTCCGAATATCGCCACGCTGGCCCCTGCAACTTGAAACTTTTCTTTACGAACATCTTTACTCTCTAAATGTTTTATAATTTTATTATTTTTAACATTAATATACCAATTCTCTTCCACCCACATATCCGACGTCGTTTGCAGATCTCGCCAGATGCGAATTAATCCACGGAGTCCTCGGGTTTCGTCATGGCCATCCCCCTCTCCTTCCGCGAGTTTGACCGCATTAATGGCCCCGACGGACGTTCCCGTAATGACTGTAGGTCTAACGTTTCTCTCATAGAGGTAGCGCGCTGCCCCGACTTGAAAGTTGCCGCGCGCTCCGCCTCCGCTTAGTACAAAACCGACTGTCACATGAATTCCCTCCAATGTTTTTTGGCTTCGGCTATATCGTAATATTCCGCATATCCCGCTCTCAAGAGACACATTCCCGGGCAGAAAAGGAATTTTTCGGGAACGATTTTCCCTGTGCTGTCGGGAGCGCCAGGTATATGCGGCTTCTAGCCGGAGGGTTACTCTCAACAGGTTCAGTAATAGTCCGCGATACATAAATTCATTCGAATGGAGAATACTGGTGAGTACCAGTTGTCGAAATAAAAAGGTGGAGCATAAATGACATCAACCTCCAGGATCTCTGTGCGAGATGCCTATTTCATCCTTCTCCTCTCTTTAGGGATTACAAATCATGTCATTATGATTCCGCTCCTCCTGCATACGGCCAAAAGGGATGCATGGCTCGGAATTGTTTTGACTCTGATAATAAGCGTGTTCTGGGTATACTTGATCTCCTTTATTATCAGGCGAACCCATCGAAAGCCTATTTTCACCTGGCTGAAGGAACGATATGGTCCTTTTATTAGTTGGTTCTTGCTTATCTTTACCTCTTCCTTTTTCTTCTTAATGGCATTAATTATACTTCGTGAAACGGTAAAGTGGATCAAGGTCTCCTACTTACCTCAGACACCCAAAGGGGTCGTCGTGTTCATCCTTCTCTCTCTATGCGTTATCATCGCCTACAACGGAATACGCTCTATTGCGATCATGTCGGGCGTCCTTTTACCTGTCGTTTGGGTTTTGGGCAATTTTGTTGCCATTGCCAATCTGCGATATAAGGAATATTCGTTGTTAACGCCGTTATTCGTTGAAGGCTACGAGCCTATTTTAAGAAGTATGATCGTAGCCGGCGGTGGGTTTCTGGAATTGATCGTGCTTGTCTTTATTCAGCACCATCTGGCCAAACCGGTAAGTTATTTCTCGATTAGCATCATGGCGATCCTGCTAGCCGGACTTACGCTTGGTCCGCTAATAGGAGCCATTGCAAATTTCGGACCGGTAGTGGCCGCCCAAGCTCGTTATCCGGCCTTCGATCAATGGAAACTTGTCGTAGTCACTAAATATATTAATCACTTGGATTTTTTGGCCTTGTATCAATGGATGTCCGGGGCTCTGATTCGGATTACCCTTTTCTTGTTTCTAATCACGGATACTCCCCCGTTCAAAAGCAAAAAAAGGCGTTTGACAACCTTGATTATTATCGGCGCACTATTGTTCGGGTTATCGCTAAACGCTTTCGTCGATAAGCAAATCGAATCATTTCTTTTTGGGGGATACTCCCTGGTCTCTCTCGTGTTTTTCTCGGCGTTGACGTTAATCTTGACGCTTGCCTCATTTAAATTCCGGAGCGGAGAGGAAAATGCATGAATCCAACAAACAGAAATAACCTCGTTGACGGCGAGGTTTTAGATAAAGATCGATTGAAATCGCTATTTGCCCATTCCGTTGACGTAGTTTTGCGAGAACTTCCTCCAAAGGGGCAAAATCCAATATCGGGTCTAGTCCTCTACTGCGAAGGAATGATTGATGGCCAACTCCTCAATCAGCACGCGTTGCCGAATTTGGAACGCTTGATCGATGAGAGTGAGCAGTGGGACGAACTCGTTGTGGCCATGGAACAGTCGATGGAATGGAAGAAGCTGGACAAGCGCTCCGAGGTGGAGACCCTTCTTTTCGCCGGTCATTTGATCGCCTTTTTTGCCTTACAGGGTTGCTTTTTTTCCATGGATATCTCGCAATTGCCGCAAAGGCAGCCCGAAGAGTCGAGTACCGAAATTTCGATCAAAGGGGCTCGGGATGCGTTTACGGAAGATATCAACACCAACGTTGCTTTAATTCGTAAAAGGCTGCCTACCTGTTCGCTTCATAACGAACGGTACGTAATCGGCACAAGAAGCAGTACGAAAATTTCCCTGTTATACATTTCGGATATTATTCAGCCGCAGATCATCGACGAAGCAAGAAATCGGTTGAAACGGATTGAAGTCGATGCGTTGATTGCAAGCAATCAACTTGAAGAAGCCCTTTCGGATTCATCGCTTTCGATTTTTCCGTTACTGGATTACATCGGAAGGCCCGATTTTGCATCGACATGTCTACTTAGAGGCAGGTTTATCATTTTGGTCGACGGATCTCCTATGGCGCTCATCGCTCCCTGCAATTTGTTAGAATTGTTGAAAACGCCTGAAGATGCTTATTTTCCGTATTACTTTGTCATATTCGAACGAATGCTTCGATTGCTCGGCTTGTTCATCGCGATCTTCTTACCAGGGTTTTGGATCGCTTTAACCTCCTACGATTTGGATCAAATTCCGTTCCCCTTGCTGGCAACGATTACGACTTCCAGATTCGGGCTCCCCTTCTCGACTCCAATGGAACTTTTGCTCATGCTAGCCATGTTCGAGTTGTTCAGGGAGGCCGGCATTCGACTGCCGAAAGCGGTCGGTCAGACGATAGCCGTCTTGGGCGGATTAATCATCGGCGATGCGGCAATACGGGCCGGAATGACGTCGCCGACCATGCTGGTCGTATCGGCAACTACTGCGGTAGCCACGTTCACTTTGGTTAATCAGACCTTGACCGGAACGGTCAGCCTTATTCGGATCTATGTTCTGCTCTGGGCTTCTATCCTTGGGATGTTTGGTTTTTTTATCGGGATGATGAGCTTGCTTGCCTACCTGTCCGTTCTGAAATCGTTCGGACTTCCTTACTTATCCCCGGTATCGCCACTTGTGTGGAAGGACGTGGTGGCCGGCTTGCTTGCGAAACCGTGGTCCTTCTACAAAAAGAGACCGAGTATGTTGAATACGGTGGATACGACTCGTCAAGGAAGGGACAACGAATGAGATGAGGACTTTCTTCAAGCTAATTTGCGTCGTCCTAACGTTAGGGATGACCTACGGTTGCTGGGACATTAAAGAGATTGAAAACGTGAATTATGTAACGTCCATCGGAATTGATTATATCGACAATTCCTTCGTCTTATATGCTCAGATGCTCGACTTCACTTTCATAGCGAAGACCGAGTCGGGGAAATCCGGAAAGAGACCCCAGACATGGATAGGCAAAGCAAAAGGAAAGACGTTGAAACTGGCCATGAACGAACTCTATTCGACTGCCCAAGAATTGACTTCATGGAGTCATGTTTCAAGCATTATCGTCGGAGAAAATGCTATAAAATCCAATTTTCTCAAAACCGACGATTTGATCGGCCGATTTTGGGAAATCCGGCTAACGCCATGGATCTTCGGCACTCGCGAACCGATAGAACGTTTGCTCTCCGTTCCGGCATTTTTTAATTTTTCCCAAAGGAATACGCTGGCTCAAGAACCTTTAGAAGCCTATGATCAGAGATCGTTAATCGAACCCGTTCGCTATTTGAAATTTCTGTCTCGACTATGGGAGCCTGGAACTACCGTCCTATTGCCCACGCTCTCGATCGACTCGACGACCTGGAAGAAAAACGAGAAAATAGATCCCAAAATGTATATTGACGGTGCATACGTGATAGAGGAAGGGAAACTTCTTGGAAAGCTGGAGAATAATAAATTATTGGGCTTAAGATGGCTAGATAAAAATACGACTCGATCGCCGATTGTCATCACAAGTCATGGAGAAGATGCTGCAGTAGTGTCTCTTGGGAGTCCCAGTGTCCGACTGTCTCTCAGTTTCAATAACGGGACTCCGAATTATCATTTCCACATCAAGCTCAATGGCGACATCATTGAAACCTTGGATGAGCTAACCAGAAGCGAGATAGAAAGTAAAGCCGAGGATGTGGTTAGAAATGAGGTGATGAATACGTTCAGGAACGGCCTGGAGATTAAATCAGATATATATAGCTTGGAACATCTCCTATTTCGACAAAAGCCAACTGCTTGGAAGCAATTAAAACGTACAAACGACTTATTATTAAACGAAAGCTCCATCTCTTCGATCACGGTTAAAGTAAATATTAATCAGACCGGAATGAAGGTCTATCCGCTAAAATAAATGGTGATATGGAAATTCGGATAATTCATGGAGCAATAGCCCGTTCCTATTAGGAGGTCAGCCCGTTGAGAAGGGTTGGCCCCTTATGCTTATTAGGGCTTTTTCCCGAAGATGCCGTAAAAAAACAGATGGCCGATTTCCTTTCGCATCTCCACATTCAATTTGTCCCGTACAGAAGAGCTGCCGAGCATCTGCATAATGACATTCATAAAAAACAGAATCGCCTCCGAAGATACGCCTCCGGATATTTTCTGTTCCTGCTTGCCTTGCTCGATCAGCTTCATAATGGCTGGAATGACAACTGTTCGTGAATATTGTTCAATATGCTCGGTAAATACGGGATCCTCAAACATGAAGTTTTTTAAACCGTCGTTGTTTAAGGTTTCCTGATTACTGATCGACAACGCGTACATGTTTTCCATTTTTTCTTCGAAAGGGATGTCGGCTTCCATCATCTTCTGGAAGGCTTCCCCTTCTTCTTCCATGAGATGATAAAAAATTTGTTTGGCCAGCTCCTCTTTGCTGCCAAAAAAGTTATAGATGGAAGCGGGCGAAACGCCAGCTTCCTTCGCGATTTCCCGTACGCCGATTTCTTGAAAGTTGCGATTCATAATCATATTGTGCAAAGAACGAAGAATTTGCTGCTTTTTCTGCTCTCTTCGTTTTTGGAATCCATTCATTCTCTATCCCTCCGTCATTCATTTTACATTTAAATTATGTAACAAAACAACCTATCGTTATTTTTTTATTGACAGCAAATTGCTCGTGAAATATTATGTAACTGAATTCAATCACGTTACACAATTTTATTATTATATCCAATTTGGAGTGCTGTAAGGTAAAGAATCAAAATTGGGGGTGTAGCCATGTCGGTTATTCAAGCCAATCAGTTAACCAAATATTATGGCCAAGTCAGAGCATTGGACGGTTTGAATCTGGAGGCGCGCGAAGGCGAAGTTCTTGGTTTCATCGGTCCAAACGGTGCGGGAAAATCCACCACGATTCGTATTTTGTTGGGGTTACTGCGCAAAACAAGCGGCGAAGTCCGGCTCTTCGGTCAAGACCCTTGGAAAAACGCGGTTGAACTGCATCGCCGGATTAGCTACGTGCCCGGAGACGTCAATCTATGGCCCACATTGACGGGCGGCGAAGCGATCGACCTCTTCGGACGTCTGCGGGGGGATATGGATCGCAAGCGTCGTCAGGCCTTGTTGGAAAAGTTTAATTTGGACCCTGCTAAAAAATGCCGCACCTATTCCAAAGGCAATCGGCAAAAAGTGGCTTTGGTTTCCGCTTTTTCCTCCTCTAAAACCGAGCTCTTCATTCTGGATGAACCGACATCCGGGTTGGATCCGCTCATGGAAACTGTCTTTCAGGAGTGCGTGGCGGAAGTAAAGGCTCAAGGGAAAACCGTGCTGCTATCCAGCCATATTCTGGCCGAGGTGGAGAAGCTTTGCGACCGTGTCGCCATAATCCGCGACGGCAGCATTGTAGAATCCGGCTCCCTTGACCAGCTGCGGCATTTGACCCATTCTTTTATCGCTGTGGAAACCGCACGGAATATAACCGGGCTTGATGGCCTGGCAGGGGTGCATGCTCTCCAATTAAACGGGAATAAAGCTCAGTTTCAGATCGACAGCTCTCATCTGGGAAATGTGCTGCAAATATTGAGCGCCTTTGATATTCAAGCGCTGACGAGCACTCCACCGACTTTGGAAGAACTTTTTATGCGGCACTATGACAACAGCGATAATACGACAGTATCGGCTGGGGGTGTACGGAAGTGAAACGGGAGCGGACTTTGACGGGAACGGGGACATTGCTGCGTTTTATGTTGCGGATGGATCGGATCGCGATTCCCGCATGGGTGCTGAGCATTCTTTTTATCGTACTGGCAACACTCAGCAGCTTCGACGAATTGTATCCGACCGAGACGGCTCGCCAGTCGATGGCAGCGACAATGGTTAATCCCGCCGGGATCGCCCTCACGGGTCCGGAGTTTTACTTGGAAAATTATACGATCGGGGCAATGATCTCACATCAAATGCTTGGCATGACCGGGATTGCCGTTGCCTTGATGAGTATCATGCTTATTGTGCGCCACACGCGCAAGGAAGAGGAAACCGGGCGCATGGAATTGGTTCGCGCATCGGTTACAGGACGTCATGCCAACACAACCGCAGCGTTGCTGCTTGTCGGCGGCGTTAACGTAACACTTGCCCTTCTCCTTGCTCTGGGAATGGGAGTAATGGGGATCGAGTCCGTCACCTGGGAAGGCTCCTTTCTGTTCGCCGCCGCCCTTGCTTCCGTCGGAATCGTCTTTGCGGCAACCGCTGCTGTACTGGGTCAGTTGATGGAGCATGCACGCGGCGCAACCGGCTTGAGCGCCGGTGTTCTCGTTGCCGCATACTGTCTGCGGGCGGTCGGCGATATCGGAGATAGCTCGCTTTCGTGGCTGTCGCCAATCGGATGGGCCCAGCAGACTTCCGCTTTTGTTGACAATAAATGGACGCCTCTTCTACTTGGAGCGGGGTTGACTGCGCTTCTTGTCGTCATCGCCTATCCGATGAGCGTGAGGCGCGATGTCGGAGCCGGTCTGGTGCGCCCCGGGCGTGGCCGCAGTGAAGCCTCCAGCAGCCTGACGACGCCGATCGGACTTGCTTTTCGTCTTCAAAGATTGAATCTGATCGTATGGTGTTTGGCCATGTTGTTGTTTGGAATGTCCTACGGCTCCTTTATCGGAGAAGCCGAGGAAATGATGGATTCCATCGGCGGTGCGCTCAATGAAATGCTCCCGGAGGCAGGCGGGGCTTCGTTTGCCGATAATATTGCCGGCATGTTTATGACCGTGACTGCCATCCTGGCAACGATTCCTGTTCTGCAGAGTATCCTAAAGCTGCGCAGCGAAGAAAATGCAGGACGTGTGGATGCGCTTTTGTCAGGAGCGCTGTCTCGCTCTCGGCTGCTCGGCAGCTATCTCCTCCTCGCTGCAGCAGGCAGTGTTGCAATGATGTTTATGGCAGGCCTGGGAATGGGACTAACGGGAAGCCAAAGCATGAACGACTCCAGGTATTTGTCTGAACTGATTTTTGCGGGATTAAACTTTGTACCAGCGTTGTGGGTTTCCGTCGGCCTGGCTGCCGCTCTGATAGGCTGGCTCCCGAGGGCCGCAGCACTGAGTTGGATTATTGTGGTTTACGCTTTTATTGCGGTCTACCTTGGGGGAATATTGCAGCTGCCTGAGTGGATGATGAGCCTCTCCCCGCTTCACCATGTTCCAAGGCTGCCCGCCGCCTCATTCGAATGGACGCCGCTGCTGCTTCTAACGATGGTTGCTGTGGCTCTCGCATGGACTGGGTTACGGGGATTCCGGCAACGTGACGTGCCTGGGTAGTTTGTAAGTGTTGTTGTACGGTTGTGTCAGCCTGATTACGCTTGCCCGTTGCTGTAATGCAAGCTCTCTTGAATTAATGACATATTTATCAATGTGTTTCTAGCCTCAATTCTTGCTCAGTTATTATTCTAAACTTATCTAATTTGATATTCAGTTTTTCTATCGCTTGCTTATCTAAGCCTTGAGTATTTAATTCAAATGATCCGGTAAATATTTCTGAAGCACTTCCATTAATCGTCCTATTCACTTCATTTATCATTTCATTATCTATTAATCTTTGCTGAAGAGCATCGCTTAAAACGGGTTCAATAGATCTTATAAGGACTGTATTCCTCGTTTTGTTCCAAATATTAAAGTTATAAGTTACGAGCGTTTTGTTGGGTTCTCCACCAAGACCAAATGAAATTGCATTTATAACTAGACCGTCGTTCACAACGTCAGCTTGGCTGCTCTTGCTGCACGCACTAATCGGAAGGGTACAAATTATGATGAAAAATATTAAAGATCGAATTGTTTTTATACCTCTCATTTAATCACTCCCTGAGTTGAACGACTTGCCAAGGTTAGGAACTATTTTTTGCGTAATTTGATAATTAAATAAATACTTCTAATCAACCAAGACACTCCGACGATAAACCCTAAGATAATAGGAATATAAACAAAACGAGAAATAGATCCATCTCCGACTGGGCCGATTCTTGGCTGTTGAATCGACCAGAACTGATAGACAGTAAGGCCAATTAAAAATAGGGATACTATAAGGATTATATAATAACGTTTCATCGTAGCCCCTTCTAGTCAAGAAGTAAACAATAATTGCTCGTTGCAAGTTTGCTCACCCTTCCTTAATACTCAATCCTGCTCTCGAAATCTTCTCTTACTATCGAATATAGCTTTAAATCCTGAAAATCGTTTTTTGCCCAAATGTGCTTTCTTAATACCCCTTCAAATTTCATTCCCGTCTTCTCCATTACTCTTGATGAACCCAAATTCTCAGGAAGACATCGTGCTTCAATTCGAACGAGTTCAAGGTAACGTATATTGTGACACTTCCGGTATGGAGCAGTAACTGGCAATATCATCGAGATCTGAAAATGTTATTGGTCTTAATATGGATCTCTTCGTTTCTAAAATGGGAAAAGAATCAAACCGATCTTCGATCCTCATTTTGCGCCCCCCAATCCTACAAAATAACTATTTAAAGAAAACGTCTTGTCTCCTTAAGTTCTTCTATATATCCCACGATTTCTACATTGAAGTTTTCTGTATATAATTTAGGATTCTCTTCGTATACTTCAATTGGTGCAAAAGCAGCCAAAATAATCTTTGTAATTTATTGTTCGTAGCTTCTATTTTAAATGGATTGCTCTTAGATCCAGTTGACGTTTTTATTGGGTAACTTATGTATACATTATTTTGTGCAATTGTGAATTGCGACAAATTCTTTAGTTTGAGCGAATAAGCTATTCCTTGAGGCATGATAGATGTTTCTATTAATTCAATTTTTATTTGATCTATGTCTGATGATTTGACTTGAGGTTCCGAATTACAGCCTGTTAATAAAATATATATGAGCGAAGAAAATGCAAAACCTAAAATTGATCTTCGCATGGCTACTGCTCTCCTTTCTTTTTAGCATTTGTCGGTCTTAAATTCATTGATTCAAAACCACATAGCCTAACCAACCAATAACAAGATATACTGGTGTATTTACTAGAAATGCCAATGTGTATTTGTTCTTTCTTATTAATATTGAAGACCCTAGATAAAACAAAGGGAATATTAAGCCCCAAATATGAAACCTTGGCGATACCGCAAGATAAATAGACAAGGGTATTATTAGAACAGCAGAGACGTATAAACTGCGAGGGCTTCTAATCAATATTCCTAAAATAGAACAAATTATTGATGCAATCATAGCAGGCCAGAAAAACAAAGTAATCATGTCTCTCATACCTTTATCATCATTTTGGAAAAATGCCGGAAGTAAGAATGAAAATCCCCGCAACAATTGCAAAAATACCGCCTATTCGTGCCGATACAAGGGCTGCCGTACTCGGTTCGGCATTTTTGAACTGCCAGCCTACGCTCAAGTACCAAGAAATCCTTGGAAAGAATACTCCGATTGCCCCCATTATGATGAAAAGAATCGGGATCAATGTGAACAGGAACATAGATCTCACCTCCCTATACCATTATACAGAATGTTCCAATTATTAGACGCTGAAATTGAGTATAAGTTTCATTGGCTTGCCCTATTCGTTTCGATTCCTTGCTGTTCCCATAAGCCAAGTCGCCTGAGATGATCGATACACACAAAGTAAGGGGTATGCCTCTCCTGCAGATTGCCTCATACGCTCCTGAAATTGCTCTGTAACGGGTTTGCCCATTCAGATTTCGGGAGCATATCGCATCGGAAGGAGGTACATACCCCTTGGACTTTTAGTATGGATCATCTTTGAAAGCAACTTGAAGCGCTTAGAGGCAGCCCCTTTCAGGGTAGGCTGGCTATTAAGTAATGGAAGCTTGGAAAATGGATTGAATGGTGTCGACAAGCCGCTCTTCAAATTGGGAATCTGTTTGCTGGGAGGTCAACCCCTCTGCCAATGCGCGTGAGAAGCTGGCAATCAGCCCGCGATTACGAGCAAGCCTTGCATTGGCGTCCTCCATTTCGTATCCTCCTGACAAAGCGACAACTCGGACGACGTGGGGATTTCCAATCAGATCTTCATAGAAGTTGTCGACGGACGGAATGGTAAGCTTCAACATAATCTTTACATTCGATTCGAGACGCGACAATTGTTCCAGAATCATCTCTTTAAGCAGACTCTCCGATTCAACCTTATCCGTGCTGTTGATGTCTACTTCGGGCTCTACGATAGGAACAAGACCTGCTGCGAATATACGCTTCGCAAGGTCGAACTGCTGCTCGACGAGACTTCTAATGCCGGCCGGATTCGCTTCCTTAATGACGGATCGCATCTTCGTTCCGAAAATATTCTTATCGACAGCTTGAGCCAAGCGTTCGTCCAATCCCGCCATGGGCTTCATAAGCTGTACGCCGTTCTCTAGACCGGCGAGTCCTTCGTCAATCTTTAGGAAAGGTACGATGCCCTTCTTCTCCCAGAGATAATCCGCCGTATATAGACCGTCAATGGTTCGATTCATCGTATTCTCGAACAAGATGGCACCTAGAATGTATTTCGAATCGAATACAGGGCAAGTGATTATTCGCGTCCTCATGTCATGAACTAACTTATACATCTCTTCTTCGTTCGAATAGCCGGATTCCTGGATACCGTATCGAAGCAACGCTTGTGGTGTGCTGCCTCCGCTTTGATCCAATGCAGCAATGAATCCTTGGCCAACACGAATTCGTTCCAGTTGTTCATTATTCATTAGAAACCGTCAGTCCTTCCATGATTGATTTGGTTAGGTTACTGAGTCGAATTCCCCCTAAAGGGATTAAGAAAAGTATAAAGATTAGCGCTCCTGCCTGTCAAATAAACGGCAAATTACCAACTTGCCTCCGACACTGCCTCGCTCTCTCAAAAGGGACCAATTTGATGGGTTCATAAGTAATAGCCAACAATAAACCCTAATAAAATTAACCAGAATACTTATCCCTATGAAAATCTTCTTCATCGACTGCTCCCAGTGATCGGAATTTTGATAAAAGTTTCCGCTGACAATTTCGCTTTGCGATCTTCCCCCCAATAAATTTTTACATTTTTACCACCCTCATTATAACAGGAGTCTTTAATCCGGAGGGCAAATCGACGAATAATAAGATTATCCGGTCGTCGCCTAAAGAAAAAACGGGACAGCTGTCTAGTCTTAGCTGTCCCGTTAGTAATAAGCGATTGGTCTTATTCGAATAGATCAGTAACCGCTCCTTTGGCTGAGGAGGAAACCAGTCGTGCATATTTAGCCAAAACTCCGGAATTGTACTTCAAAGGAGGAGCTTGCCAAGCTTCTTCCCTTCTCATTAGTTCTTCTGTTGAAACGGCAAATGAAAGGTCCTGCGCGTCGCTATCGATCGTAATGATATCGCCTTCGCGCAACAGCGCGATCGGCCCTCCAACCTGTGCCTCCGGTGCGGCATGGCCGACGACAAATCCATGCGACCCACCCGAAAAACGACCGTCTGTCAGCAAAGCGACTTTGCCTCCCAATCCTTTGCCTACGATTAAAGCCGTTACCGAAAGCATTTCCGGCATGCCGGGTCCGCCCTTCGGGCCGCAATAGCGTATCACCAGCACGTCGCCTTCCCGGATCTCGTCTCGCATGATCGCTTCCGTTGCCGCCTCTTCGCTGTCGTATACGCGTGCCGGCCCGCTGAAGCGCGAATTCTTCATGCCGGACATTTTGGCAATCGCGCCTTCGGGCGCCAGGTTGCCCCGCAGAACGACCAGCGGGCCTGTCGGCTTGAGGGGCCGGTCCAGCGGGCGGATAATCGTCTGCTCCGGATGCAGCGGATCCACTTGAGCCAGATTTTCGGCCAGCGTCCGACCGGTAACGGTGAGGCAATCCCCGTGCAGATATCCTTGGTCGAGCAGCATTTTCATCACGCCGTGCACTCCGCCCACGTCGTTGAGATCCTGCATAACGTGAGCTCCGCTCGGCTTCAAGTCGGCTAAGTGCGGCACGTTCAAACGAATCCTCTCAAAATCGTCGTAGGAAAGATCGACACCGACCGAATGCGCAATGGCAATCAGATGAAGAAAAGCGTTTGTGGAACCGCCAAGCGCCATTACAACCGTAATCGCATTCTCGAATGCCCGTTTTGTCATGATATCGCTTGGGAAGATCCCCTTCTCCAACAAATCCAATACCCGTTCGCCGGCTTGCGCACATTCCTCCGCTTTCAGCTTTGATATGGCGGGCGTCGACGAGGAGCCGGGAAGGCTCATTCCCATTGCCTCTGCGGCCGCGGCCATCGTGTTTGCGGTGTACATACCGCCGCATGCACCCGGTCCTGGACAGGCAGTGCATTCGACTTTGTGAAGCTGCTCTTCCGTGATCCGGCCATCGTGAAATTGTCCGACCGCTTCAAACGCACTGACGATATCCACTTGTTTGCCGTCCAGATAACCTGGCTGAATTGTCCCGCCGTAGACATATACGGCCGGCAGGTTCAATCGGCCGATCGCCATCAGGCAGGCCGGCGTATTTTTGTCGCAGCCGCCGATCGCGACCAGTCCGTCAAACCGTTCCGCATTCGTAACGATCTCAATGGAGTCCGCAATCGCTTCCCGACTGGGCAGCGAGAACGACATGCCGGCATGCCCCATCGATATGCCGTCCGATACTGTAATCGTATTAAAAATAAGCGGGGCGCCGCCCGCGGAGCGTAACCCTTGCTTAGCCGCCAAGGCAAGCTGATCAATGTGCATGTTACAGGGCGTTACTTCGCTCCATGTGCTCGCGACGCCAATCATCGGTTTTTTAAAATCCTCGTCCTTGAAGCCCACTGCGCGCAGCATCGCCCGATTCGGTGCCCTATTCGCGCCCTCGCTGATCACATGACTGCGGATTCGCAAGTCTTTTTTGTCTGTCATCTCGTTTCATCCTTTCCGAATTTTTTAGAGTACTGCATAGAGTTCGTTCATCGGCCGTATCAGGTTTTGTTTCATCATAGTGCCGGCAGCCTCTCCGTCCCGCTTCTCTAACGCCGCAATAATGGCGGAATGCTCTTCCACCGATGCGCGCGTTCCGGCGACCGGCTGACGGAGAAACACATACTTGAACCTTCTGATATGGACCTGCAGGGAAGAACTGAAAGAGGCGACATACGGGTTGTCCGCAGCCTCGACAATAAGACCGTGGAACTGTTCGTCGAGTTCCATCGCACGATAAGGCTGCCCCCCTTCGATCGCTGCGGCAAACTGGACATTAAGAGACGATAACAGTTCAAGCTGCTCTGCCGTTACGCGGGATGCGGCGGTCTCCGCAGCCAGGGCATGCAACGAAGCTAATGTGGAATAGAGGTGCAGAATATCATCTTTCCTGATCAGGGTGACACGAGTTTCTTTGCCTGGATGCATCGCGACCAGCCCTTGAATCTCCAGCAGCTGCAGAGCTTCCCGGATGGGCGTTCTGCTGACGGCCAGCGATTCCGCCAACTCGGAATCAATAAGCTTTTCGCCCGGTTCAAGCGTCCCCTCTATAATCCAGCGTTGAATTTGGGCAAGCGCACGCTCCTTGGCAGTCAGACGGACGGGAGAACTAAAGTTTCTAGGGATCGGCATCTTTAATCATTCCTCAATTAAGGTTATGTATGCAATATATCGCATGCAATATGCATTTGACAAGGAAAAAGATTTTCTTACTTCCTAAAACCTCCCCATTAGAGTCAAGCTAAAAAAGCCCTTATTCCTGTTGCCGAGCCGATTTTCGCTCGCCAATCCGGAAATAAGGGTTGTAGTACGGTTTACGGTGCAGTCGGCAATACCGCAGCTCCGGCTGCCTTGCCGTCAACGCCGAGAACTTCGATCTCATCAAGGAAAACCCAGACGTTGACCGGGAATTCAACTTTGACGTAACGAGCGTACACTTTGTCCGCTCCCGCTTTCCCCGGCACACCGTCGGTTATCCCGTTCCATCTCACGAACTGGGCCGTGGCGGTATTCGGAGCCGACGACGGAGAAACGGTGGCTAGCGAGCTCCAAGTTTGACCGTTAGTCGAAACTGAAAAAGCGGCGTTCTGCGGGAAATAGATGCCGGGCCCTGTATCCTGAAGAAAATGGGCTCTTATTAGTCCGATCGATTTGTTGCTGCCCAAATCAAATGTGATTGTGCGGCTTCGCTCCGCAGGGTAATCGCTTCCCGCATGGCCCTGCCACTGCCCGTTGCCGTAATCCGTCCCTCCGAACAGGCCGTTCGTAAGTTCATTCCCGGAATCGGGATAGTTGGCGTTAGGCGGCCTTGATAGGGTATAGCTATGACCGAGAACCAGGTTGCCAAGGCCCCAGCCGTCGGACCAAGTTTGGATGAGAACTTGGGCATAACTATCAAGCAGCGTTGCCGCCGAAGCCGAGATCAATCCTTGCGCCTGCACGGCCGGGTCATGAATGTGCGCGAGAAAATCCTGCATATACGCAACGGCGTCCTTCGGCTTGTTTTGGTCCAGAAGAATCTGGATAATCTGCAGACGGTACGACAACTCATTGCCGAAAACTGATTGGATTTCGTTCGAAGAGACGTAATCCCCGACAAGTCCTGCCATCGTCTCGGGCGTCGGGTTGTTGTCGGTAGCATACTTTCCATTTAAGTACTGGTACAGCCAGTCGTACATGAGACGCAAATCCGGATCCTTGCTTACGCCTAGATTGTATACCGCATTGTTGCCTTGATAATAAGCTCTGAACCCGTTTTGCATCAGGCCGCTTCTGACGCCGCTGTCCAAATATTCGATAAAACGATGGCGCAGGATGGGGTCCGTCAGCATCCCGTCATCGAACTCGATTTCTTCTCCCATCCCGTACCGCTTCGCATTGTCCGCAGCGTCTTCCAGACGGTCCGGATCCATTCCGCCGAAGAAGTAATTCGGCTGGTAGGCGGCGGCGTCCACTCCGACGTCTTTCCACATAAACATTTTGTACGCTAAGGAGTGAGGAATCCAGAAAACCTTCAAGTTCATGGCATGCACCTTTTCCGTCACTGCGCGAATCATATCCGGTCCCGATTCGGATATCTCGATTTGCTCCGGCATCCAGTACATGCCGACAAGCTCAAGATTGGAGTAAGCGGCGTCTGCCATCTTTGCTGGACCTGATCCAGCCACCACTGCACCGCTTTTTTCCTGTTGGCAAACGCTCGTTCTTCGCCTACGGCGGAGTCGTTAAAATTTAAGGAACCACTGCCGTCGATGTCGCCGAAATCGGTTAAAAATTCCCCGGGATTTGGAATCATTAACACAACCTTGACACGATGAGCGGGCTCGTTCAGCTTGGCTCCGACTTCCTTGGCCGCCTCATTTAACTGCTGCATATCCCCTGTGGCAGCAAACGTTTTATCCAAATACCAATTCCAGTCGTCCAGGTTGGTTTGCCCCAGACCGAAATCGCGGCCGGCCGGCGAAGCTATTCCGAGATAGAGAATGCCGTCAAAAAGCCAATCGACCGGCTCGCCGTCTTTATTCACATAGCTGATGTTAGGGATAATCCGTTCTTTGTTCCAATTGCCCAATCCATTAGCGTATTGACCGTTATAGAACAGATTCAGATTCCGGATACCGGCCGTAGCTTCCCCCGGCTCCAAAAATTGCGGCTGCTCGGCTTGAACCTTTACCGCTCCTTCAATCTTGCCGTCCGTACCGATAATTTCGATTTCGTCAATATATTCCGCTAGCGAATGATGCATCGTAAAAGCGACCTTCACATAGCGGGCATAAGCCAACGTGCCATCCGTATTCCCGCCTTTGATGCCGTCCCGGCTGCCCTCCCATTCAAAGGTCTCCTGCCTGGGCGGTCCTCCTCCCCATAGCAGCTGCGTAGCGTTATGGGAAAGCAGTCCCCAATTTTCCTTGTCGTCGGAGACATACATGGATACCGACAAAGGCACGAGAATCGAGTTAGCGGGATAATCTTGAAAAAAATGAGCGGTTATCCTCCCGACCGACTTTTCCTGCCCCAAATCGAATACGACTTCGCGCGTCTTGCCGCGCAGATGCCCCACCCAAGCCGGGTCGTTCTTATCCAATGCGGCGTATACTCCATCTGTAAGCTTGTAGCCGTCATCGGGATGAGAAGCTTCCGGCGCTTCGGACCATTCATACGGGAGACCGGCCGCAAGATTGCGGAAATTCGTCTGCTCCTCTGCCGATGGCGCCTCCTCCTGATTCGCGGCCGCAGCTGCAGACGGAGAATTCGCCTGGATCGCAGAAACCGGAGTTATCGCCAAAGCTGCTGCCATCAGGATCGATCTCCATTTTTTGGTCGAAATCATCTTGATCAGCTCCTTTTTTAAACGATTCCGTTCTATTTCCCCTTAGCCGCCAGAAACACGTCGATTTGCCTTTGCAGCTCCTGCTGAATTTTTTGGAGTGCGGGACCGGCCTCCGCTTCGAATTTCTTCAAGGTGTCCTCGGTATCCATCACTCCGTTGAATAGCGCAGTATAATATTGCCCATCGACGATGTTGTACTGGCTGACCTCGTTTTGCACCGGGGTACTGTCGAATTCGAAGCCGGCCAAAATATCTGTCGTGAACATATCGGCATTGCGAAGCACGGCATCCAGTTCATCGTTCTTCGGATTGCCTCCTACAACAGTGCGCTCATCGACCGGATTCCACAGCCAGACATAGCCGAATGCATAGTAGCCGGTCGTATCCAGGTTTTTCATTTTGTCCTCTCCTACCGCTTCCCAATGCTTGCCTTCGATGCCGTAAGAGAGCAGGTCGTAGTTTTCCTTCTCATTCGCCCAGTTCAGGAACATCATCGCCCGTTCCTTGTGTTTGCTCACCTTCGGAATAGCGAGGAAATTCCACTGTTTAAAATTGGTGATGTTCGCGCCCTTGTCCGGATTAAAAAAGGTGACCGTTTCCAGCTCGCCGTTCGGCACATTGTTCTTGATCGTGTTCTTGTGGAAGTCCGAGATGCCGAACGCGCCGTTCGTCACGATTGCCACTTTGCCTGCCGAGATCGGCTGCTGAAAATCCTTCGTCGTCAAAATATCCTTGAAAATCAGTCCGTCTTTAAACCATTTGTTTGCATTAGCCAACCACGTGCCGACAGGCTCCCTCTCCTCCAGCAAGTTGTGAACTTTGCCGTCATTGTTCGTGTAGTAGAGCATCAGGCTGTTGCCCAGCGCGTGGGTCGGTCTGACATAGGTTTCGTAATCGTTCAGCGCATGGTGGGCGACAAATGAATACGTGGCGGAGCCGGCGGTCATCGGGATGATGCCATTCTCCTGCTCTTTCACCTTGTAGGCGAATGCGATCAAATCTTCATAGGTGTAGATCGGCGGAACGCCTAGCTTCTCGCGAATGTCTTTGCGCAAAATGTAAGAGTTGCCGGACATATAGCTGACGCCAAGCGGAACGGCCATAATTTTGCCGCCGTACTTGTTGTAGTCCCACATTTGTTGCGGCCGTTTGTCCAGCACCGTCTTGCCGTACTCGGCCAACAGATCGTCGAGCGGTTCATAGAAACCGCTTGCAATCATCTGATTGATGTGCAGCCATGGCGCGTCGAAGATCAGGTCGATGTTTTCGCCGGAAGCGAGCGTCACCTGCGTCTTTTGCGCCAAATCCGACCAAGGCACGAACACGACGTCGAGCTTGACATTGATCGTGTCCTTCATTCGTTTCTCCGCCTCGGCGATGACCAAATCCATATCCGGCGGGCGGTCGCCGGGAATCATAATTTTCAGCGTGACCTCCTCCAGCTTGGCGTTGCTGCTGAGGCCGGCACTGTTTTCGGCCTTGACGGATGGTTCCGATGGCTTCCCTTCCCCTTCATTCTTGCCAGCGCAGCCTGCGAGCGCGACAAGCGCGATCAATAGCGCGAGCGCAGCGGACATTCGTCTTTTCATGCTTGATTCCCCCTGTGTATTGTTTTCCTACCCTTTTACCGATCCAAGCGTCAAGCCTTTAATGAAGAAGCGCTGAATGAACGGATAGACGAACACGATCGGGCCGATGGTCACGCAGACGATCGCCAGCTGTATGCCATAGGTTGGCACGACGGCATTGTACTGTGTCTGGCTGCCGCTCACATAAGCCATCACGTTCAAGTTGGACATCAGTTGGCGAATCATCATCTGCAGCGGCAGCATTTTGTAATTATCGATAAATAGCAGCGACAAGTACCAGTCGTTCCAATATTGCAGCGCATAGAACAGACTCACTGTAGCGATGGCAGGCAGCGAGATCGGCCAAATAATGCGAAAGAAAATAGAGAAATCATTGGCGCCGTCCACCGTCGCGGCTTCATTCAATTCATACGGAAGCGTCCGGTAGAAAGAGATGAGAATGAAAGCGTAGAACGGATTAAGCAGATAAGGCAAAATGAGCGCCCATATCGAGTCTTTCAGATGCAGCCAGTTGGCGATCAGCATATAGAAGCCGACAAGCCCGGCGCCGAACAGCATCGTCAAGAAGGTCAAAAACGATAAAATGTTGCGGTACTTCACCCTCCGATGGCTCAGCGTATAGGCATAGGCGGCTGTCACCAGGACCCCCATCGCCGTGCCGACGGCCGTTACCATAATCGTAATGCCGTAGCTGCGGAACACCTGTTTGCCGGAGAGCAGAAATTCGTACGCCTGAAGGCTGAATTTGTCCGGCAGCAGCTGATAGCCCGCCGTTTGAAGAAGCGATTCATCTGCGAACGAGTTGATGAACACGATCCAGAACGGAATGAAGCAAAATAGCGCAAACGCGATCAGCACCGCGTACATCAAGACAAGAAACAAACGTTCTCTCATATCGATCACACCTTAAATCCTCTAGAATAGTCTTGAATCCGCGTCCACCTTGCGCGCAATCGCATTGAAGATCAGAATCGTGACCAAGCCCATGCAGGATTGGTAGACGACGACGGCGGAGGACATGCTGAAATTGCCCAGCTGCCGCAATGCACGGTACGCATACGAATCGATGACATCCGTCGTCGGAAACAGCACGCCGTTATCTCCGATAATCGCGTAAATCATGCCGAAATCGCCGTAGAAAATGCGGCCGACGCCAAGCAGCGCCAATACCATCACGATCGGCCGCATGAGCGGCAGCGTAATGTAGAGCATCTGCTGCAGCCGGCTTGCGCCTTCGAGTCGCGCGCTCTCGTAATATTCCGCGGAGATGCCCGTAATGACCGCCATGAAAATAATGGAATTGTATCCCGCAATCTTCCAGGCACTGATTACGGTCAGGATATACGGCCATACGCCGGGCGTGAGATACCAGTCCACGTCTTCGAAGCCGACAGCGGCAAGCGTGCGGTTAATGAGCCCTTCCGATGTGCTGAACAGCGTTAGCGCCATCATGCTGACGACAAGCCATGAAATAAAGTAGGGTAAAAAAATAAACGATTGTGCGATTCGCTTGAACAGCCTGTTCCGGACTTCGTTCAGAAAGACGGCCAGCACCACAGCGCTGCCCAGGCCGGACACGAGAAACAGCGCATTGAGAAATACGGTGTTCAGCGTCACGCGCAGCCAATCTTTCCCGTTAAAGAAAAACTCGAAGTTTTTAAGTCCAACCCATTCGCTTCCCCATATTCCATCCGACAGCCGGTAATTCTGGAAGGCGAGCAGGTGCCCGAGCATCGGCAAATACGCGAATACGACCAGAAACGCGATGCCGGGCAGCGCCAGCAGATACAAATATCTGTTTCGCGACAGCTCGTGCACGAACGCCCCGCCTAACCTTCTCCGTTGCTTCAAACAGCGTTCCTCCTTTCTTGTTGGCTTATTGGTTTCGAACGACGTCATCGTAGCATTCGCAATGAGAATCCGCCTAGTTCTCATTGGCCTTATTCGGTTCTCGACCCGCCGATTTGCGGAATTGGGCAGGTTATCATTTGACCGTCAAGTTCGTAATCGACCGCAGCACGCTAATTCGCCGAGTTATCGGCCGTCCGCCCCAGTTCCGTCCGCCCTCCTGCCATGCTGTCGCGGTATTGGGTCGGCGTCATGCCGGTCGCTTTTTTAAAGGCAGTAAAGAAGTGGCTTTTCGTCTGAAACCCGGATTGCTCTGCTATATCAGTGACTTGCAGGCTCGTCTGCTCCAGCAGCTCTTTGACCTTGCCGATCCGCTCATTCAAAATATAATTCGATAACGGCATGCCGTATTGCTCGTGAAATAAGTGGCGAACATATTTGCCCGTCAACGCAACATGATCCGCGATCTCTTCCACGGACAGCATCGGGTCATGAATATGGTAACGAACGTATTCGATGATCTCCTCGATCAGCTTTTCCTTGCGGTTGAAGCCCTTTCTGTCGCTAAGCAGCCGAATGATCCGGCCTGTCTCCTCCTTCAGCCATTCCCTGACATCGGCCAGCGTGGAAAACTGCCTCAAGTGGTGTTCGATCCCTTCGACGCTCTGGATGGACGTCATTTTGCTGAACGATTTGACAATCGCGAACAGCAGCAGCTTTAGCTGGAATTGGCACTCGGTATATTTCATCGTCTGCAAGCGCACGAACAACTCGTCCAGCATCGTCAGCGCCTTCTCCTCCTTGCCGCCGCGAATGGTCTGGATCAGGCTTTCGTGCACAGCCTCCTCGATCGGAGCCTGCAGATCGGCATAGCGTTCAAA
Source organism: Cohnella sp. LGH (assembly GCF_017671885.1). Classification (NCBI taxonomy): domain Bacteria; kingdom Bacillati; phylum Bacillota; class Bacilli; order Caryophanales; family Paenibacillaceae; genus Cohnella; species Cohnella sp. LGH. The sequence goes on along the minus strand of NZ_CP072117.1, from coordinate 3,044,104 downwards.
GTCCTGTTCGATATAGATTTTGTCGTCGCCGCTAACAAACTTGAACAAAGTCAATTCATTCATATCGTCGTATACTTTGCGCAAATCGTCATGCACGCGGCGGGCCTCGCTTTCCGCGATCGTGACGTCCAATTTGACGTAGGCGGCCACTTGCCGACGCAGCTCTTTCAGTTCTTGGGTCAATTCGGGATCAGGCGAAGAACTTGCCGAGCCAACGATCACAACGAGATGGTCGGAGCCGAAATCGACGACCTCGATCGACCGTTCCGGCCGGCCCAGCAGTTCCTCCGCGATATTGCCGATGGCATATTTGAGCAGCTTGCGCGAGACAAAATCGTACTGCTCGGACAGCTCGTAATAGGAATCGATTTTGACAACGACCAATCGGATCCATTCGTAGTTCAGCAGACCGGACTCGCGGACAATCGCCGCTCTGGCGCTATCGGTAAGCCTGCCCTGCAGCAGCCACTGCCGCAAGTATTCGGTCTTGATTAGCGGATAATGATCGCGAAGCAAGACGACGCCCTTTTCAATGACGCCGTAATCGTTCTCCCCCTTCACGCCCAGCATCCGCTGCAATTGGTCTGCCAGCCGGCGGAATGGCCCGACGAAACGGCGCGAATTCCAATAGGCGATCAGGAGAAGCGCCGCAAGCAGCAGCAGCGAACAGGCAATAATGACGGTTTTGAACGCATCGGCCTTCTCCCGGAATTGCTTCATCTCCGTTACGGATACAAGAGTCCATCCCAGCGATTCAAGACGAGCATAATTGACGAACGTCTCCCCTCCGGCACGGTTCAGCTCGAAGGATCCCCGCTTCGAATCTGTCCGGATGTTACGGATGCTCTCCTCGAGCCGCTCATCCGATTCCCCCAGAATCAGCCTGCCCTGGTCGTCTACAATCGAGAGCAGCGCATCCGCCCTTCCGCCGCCCGAGATCAAATGCTTTTGCAGCTCCTTCTTGTTGAACAAGACGACAAGATACCCGTCGCGATTTTTCAGTATGGGAGTCGAAGGAAGCTGGAGCGCCAAATACGAGTTCTCCCCTATCCGATGATCAAAGTAGCGGAGGAAGGACCCGGGATTGCGCTCGATTCTCTGCAGCATCGGCTGATCGACAAACTCCCCGAACGGGAGCAGTCCGACTTTGGAGTCGATAACCTCTCGTTTGCGCACGCTGAATAAGTAAGCGGATTCAATAAAGGGCTCATTGGATAAGTATTTGGTCAAAACCCGCATCGTACCGGCATTTTGCAGCAGATTATCGGCGGACGCATAGATCCAGCTTTGAACGGCCTGGTCTTCGTACATATTCAGGCTGTACCATTTCAGCTTGTCCAGCATAAACTGCGTTCGCTCTGCCATTTCATCGATGCGGTCCTGATTAAACGTTCCCATTTGTGAGTATGCGAAGTGAGAAAATCGGTTAGCCAGAAACAACGAAAACGGAATAATCGTAATGGCGAAGAAAATGCCGCTGAATACAAATATACGCCAGGATGTCGATCTGAACATAGCTGTTAACCCCTCTCCCTCTTCGTCGTTAAAGGTTCTCTTTTGACTGGTACGTTCTATCTTAGAGCACCCTTTTCGGGTTTGCCTAGTCCTCATTTGTCCGTCAAGTTCTGGTTTTCCGTTTATGCCCTGTTCTGAGAGAGAACGATAAGGTAAGGCATGGGGGTTCAATGGGTCTCGCATGTGAAGCGGTTTCAGTTCGAGGCAGATTTTGAGAAAACAATTGCAATATCTGCAACATAGCAATCCAAAAGAAACTATTATATTTAATTTATGTTATCATAAGCATCATACATAAATTATTCCAGTTAGAAAGGGGTAAGGCATGGCAAATATCGAGCACTTGCAAACTGTACACGCTCCAGCATCGAAGGTGTATGAAACGCTAACCACCGCTGAAGGACTGTCGGAAATATGGACCAACGAACTCATCGTTAATAACCAGATTGGCTTTATTAATGAATTTCGATTCGGCAGCGATGATGTAACTAAGATGAAAATAGAGGAATTGATCCCTAATAAAAAAGTCGTTTGGCATTGTATAGATTCAGATGCGGAATGGATTGGTACGATGATTTCCTTCGATATTGTAGAGAAGAACGGGAAGTCTTTTATTACTTTGCGTCATATGAACTGGAAAGAAGTAACGCCATTTTATCGCTCCTGTAACTACAACTGGGCTTTTTTCCTTTATAGTCTAAAATGCTATTGTGAAGATGGCGAAGGTATCCCCTATCATAAACGTAAGTTTTAACATTTTATGTTGTACCGTCAGGGCTGTCTCATAATTGACTTATGAGCAGCCTCGCTTTATCGATTAATGTTTTGTGGGGATGTATCTCCTTCCGGTTGCCTGCTCCATCCCACAAAGTAATTCAATTACTTTGCGGGGAACCCGGTTGGACTCATGAAATCGGAATAGGTTAACTCGTAACAAGGAGATTTCACGATACACCGCTCCTCCAGGAGATACATCCCAATGTTGCCAACCTGAGCTGCGGAGTGAAGGCCAAAAAAGTGCCTAAATGCCCCTCCAACGGACGCGATCGCTCATAGTTCGCCTAACCTGACAACGTTGGATCCCCTCCTCTTCTTTTCATCGAGACTACGAAAAACGCAAAAGAAACCGTCCTTTGGCAATGGGGGTGCGACCCACCATTTATGAAAGGAACGGTTTCTATGTACACTTAATATACAATCACCAACTTTACCTGCCAATGGACCTTGAGGAAAACATCCCTCCTCAGCATCTTGTTGCCAAAGGTTCAGTTCGCCTCATCCGCCTACCATACTTAAGTAGATATGTGAAAAGGCATTATAGGCCCTATCCTTCTTCTCCGAATAAGCAACTCAATCACTGATGCTATCTATAATTTCATTTATTTGTTTCATATGCCTTTGTTCATGCAAATACAGTGACTTAACCCAATCAATTAATAGCATCTCCTTAAAGACCGGGTGTGTAAAATATCTTCTGCTCAGTATTGACGGGTCTTCTATCGTATTTAATAGCTCAAGCAGCTTCTTTCTTGAAAGGTTTAGTTTCTCTACGATTTCTTGGCGTTCCATAAGTTCATTCGTTGGTTTAGCGATGTCAGGAGCATTCCATTTTTTACTTCTATCGAGTAGAAATTCTACGGGTTTATTTTCTAGAAGCGAATCTTCCTCGCCCTTTAATCCTTTCTTTATTGCTACGACATACAATTCTTCTGTCTTAAATAGATGTTGACATACCTGACCGATCCTCCAACTGTTCGAATCTTCCTGCTTGTTTAATTGATCTTCACTCAATCCGGCAAGAATTTCGAGTAATTGGCCTCGGGTCTCTGTTAAATTGTGCTTAATTTCTTGAAGCTCCATTATAAAACTCCCTTTCTTTAAGCTTGTCGCCAATTGGGTTGCATTCGTTTTTGAGAAATATCGTCAGTTCCTCTGCCCTTCCATCTTATCAAAAAATGATATTTCTGGAAAATGAAAATAAGACCTATGCCGCTACGCTATGTAAATGAAAGAAGCCGCGATTTACGCGGCACTGAATTAAAACGTATTATATACATTTTCACATTCCTCTGCGGTCGGTTCATAAAAACAGTGCTTCTTCCATCGTCCTACGAACGGCTGATTATACCAGGTTGGCGGACAGGGGCCGGGATTTTCGAACGAACCCGGACGGAAATACCACAGGGAGTATTTGGCGGGCCAGTTCCGCTCCCCATTCACGGCCCGTTGCGCCAGGCGGCGTTCCCTATCTCTTGCGCTTTGATAGAACATCCCGTGCTGCAAGGCTTCGAACGCATGCGGCTGGTTAATCATTTGGGGAATAGTCCGGAGTCCCTTAAAATCCGAGCAATTCGCTCTTACTCGATTAATGCCGACATTTCCAACAAGGAGCATGCCCATTTCGCCTTCGGTCTCGGCCTCGGCTCGAAGCAACCTTGCCAACATATCAATATCCTGCTGCCTGGCCTTTACGACTGCCATTGCCTCACCTCTTTGGATTTCTAGACTCATCATATTGTAGGCGAAGCGGAAGTGTTACTCTGGCAAAATAGAGGGCGATATTATTTTCCGATCCTGACCAGTTCGTGTTGGAGTACGGTACCGCCTTGAAGCGGCTTAAACGGAGACCTCGTTACGCCAAATACGTTGGTTACGAAACGACGGTTAACTGGCTGGGTAATTCGAACTTCATATTTGAACTCTACTTTGCTTATGTCTGCATACAAAAACACAGACTTGTTGGGCCCTACCCCTTGCATGCATTTTGTCCTATTGCAGGGACTTACTTTTAAGTGAACGGGGGAGCCGCTAGACCAATCTATCACCTGAACGGTAATATCCTGTGACAATCCCGTAAGATTGACTGCGTCTACGAGCGCAAACCGCATCAGCGGACTTTTCCTCAGAATGCCTGTCGTATACACGACTCTTCTTGCTTTACTGTTCGCCGAAGTACCCATTGTCCTGTTTATTCTCCCTTCGTCTTTTCTACTTATTAGATGCACTCATTGCCCGAAGGATTGGACTAAATAAAAAACAAAAACCGAACCCGTCACGTAGGGACAAAGTTCGGCTTTTCTTCGACTCGAGAGCACTCACGCTACATCGCCGCAGTGGCGCTTGATTCCCCTTGCTTAGGCGAACGAATAAAGAGCAGCGCTAAAATCGCTCCTGCAAAAGCAACCATACTGGACCAGAAAAAGGCTTGATGAAATCCGGCATTCAAAGCTTCTATAGAATCAGCTACCGCTTTGGACGCTGTTGTGGAGGCAGCGATCGCAACCATGATAGCCAAACTGATAGCTGAGCCAATCTGGTAACTTGAATTGGCAAGACCGGATGCCAGCCCCGCCTCTTCCGGCTTGGCGCCTGACATCGATGCCATCGTTGCCGGGATATAAGCAAGCGACATCCCTAGCGCCCCCAACAATGAAGCAGGCAGTACATTCCCTACGAATGTACCGTCGATCGGCGTATTTCCCGAGAACAGAAGCATAGACAGTCCGAGCGCAATCAATCCGACGACCAAGCTGGCTTTTAACCCGAACCTTCCGATCAATTTCCCCGTTATAAACATCATGAAGATCGCAATCAGAACCGTCATCGGAAGCAATGCTACTCCGCCGGCGAAAGCGGAAAACTTCAATACCTGCTGCATGTTAAGATTAAGAAAATACCACAGCGGTATCCATCCTCCGGACAGCAGGATAAGCGCGATATTGCCTGCGGCCAAATTAGGAGCTCTAAAAATCCGAAGCGGTACAAGCGGATCCTTTTTCACCGCTTGAATGATCAGGAAGAGAACAAAAAGTGCGGCTCCCGAAAGGATAGTCCATAGGGTGGAAGACGATCCCCAACCGTTGTGTTCAGCTGTCACGATGCCATACACGAGCAGGACTAATGCAGTTGTAACGAAGACGGCGCCGAGGATGTCAATGCTCCCTTTTCTGCGTATCCCTTTCGACAATAGGCTAGGCGCAACGAGCAAAGCGACAATCCCGACCGGAACATTAATTAAAAACGTCCATTTCCAGCTCAGCCATTCGGTAATAACGCCCCCGAGAAAAACGCCAGCCGATCCGCCAGCCGCTGCCGACGCCCCCCAGAATCCAAGAGCCTTTCCCAGTTCCTTAGGGTTTCCGTTGAACAGCATCATGACGATCGTAAGTGCTGAAGGAGCGATCAGAGCGGAACCAAATCCCTGCAGTGCGCGACCCACATTCAGCGCCTCGTCGCTCCAAGCAAAGCCCGCAAGCAGAGAGGCCAGCGTCAGGATCGAAAATCCCCACATAAATATACTTCGCTGACCGAAGAGATCCGATAAGCGGCCTCCAAGCAGTAGCAAACCGCCAAAGAATATGACGTAAGCGTTAAACACCCATTGCAAGCTTTCCTGCGTATACCCCAGCGATTCCTTGATCGCCGGCAGCGCTACTCCGATAATCGATGTATCCATAATGACCGTAAAATTCGCAAGGCAAAGTAAAGCCAATGCTTTCCAGCGTTTAGGATCGGCTTGTGAAAATGCCTGGGATTGCGTTGACATGAGTATACCTCCATCTGATCGGAATTCTCCGATGGTTTTCTGCTTCCCTTAAGCGCTCGTGACGGCCGTCATAAACGAGAGTTACTGGGAACGGATTCCACTGTAGAGTTCAATTAGATTATTGTATAGCCCCCTACCCTATTGTAAAGAGTGATTTTAAGCTGAAAATTCAATTACCCCGCTCCTTCTCTCCCTCCCATCTGCCCACAAAACAAAAAAGCCGCAATTTACGCGGCTTCTTAGGGGACTATTTTTCTTGTCAAGATTCATTCCTTTGCAGATCGCACGATACTAGTCATACACGATGCCGGCATAGTATTCCAGAACATCTCGCATCAATAGGAAAGCTTCGCCGTTCGTCAGACTTTCTCTGTTCTCAATGGCATCTAACGTATTCGGTTTAATCCATCCGCGCTGAAGCATTTGATCGAGATCAACTGCTTCGTTCGGATCGTCCGAGATGGCCAGCGAGATCGTACGAACGGCTTGCTCGAGGGAAAGCGGGATTTCGCCGGGCTTGTCCAATCCCTTCATCGCTTCTACCGCTTTTCCGGGAAAAGCCTTCGGATGAGCCTTGTTCAATCGCGTCAGTTGATAGGCGTATCTTTGCGCGTTGGAAGGATCGTCGAGCTTAAACTCCTTGTTATTCGACGAACCGCTTGTCATGAGCAAGCTCGCCGCGGCCAGCAAGCCTCTATAAGCTTTGTGCTCTGAATATGCGGGCTTCTTAAATTCGTGGACAGTGAGATCCACGCCTTGCCCCGTCAAGTCGGAACGAAGCCTGGCAATCAAATCCTTCGAACGCGACAGTTCGCGAACGGTGATCCCGTGCTCCTTCGCTATCTTTACCGCAACGCTTGCGGCTTGCCCAGTAGCCATGCCGACGGGGATCACCCGCGCACTGCTGTGCGGAAGCGAGTCATAGCTGGCCGAACGGCCGACGACGAGCAAGTTATCGACCTGAAGCGGCACAAGCGTTCGGAACGGAATGCCGTACTGGTATGGCGACATGAGAATGTAGCCGGCATTCGTATGATCGGTGCTCTGAACGTCCAGGTCGTAGGAGCCGTAGGCGATCGCGTCCCAGTGATCGCGATTGTCCATCACGTCCGCCAAGGTCAGGCGATATTCCCCGAGAAGGTGTCTCGTTTCCCTGACGTACAGCTCGTCGGCCGTACCGGCAAATTTCAGATTTTTGAACTCCTTAATATTTTTCGTCAGATAATCAACAATCTTCGGGGCTTCGGCTTTACCCGTGGCCATAGCTTTCTCAACCGAGGAAGGATCAAGCGGATCGACGTTAAAAATGTGCATGGCGTTAATGAGCATCGTATCGTCGTTCTGCCTGCCGATATTGAGCCCCCGCATTCGAACGCGTTCCGGCGTATCGGAAACGTAATTTTTGGCTTCCGAGAAGCCCCAGGCACTCATGGCGTCAACGCCCGTATTCGGGTGTCGGGAAAATGAATTCCAGACCGACGGGGTCACGCCGCTTATCTTGAACACGAGCGTGACGGCCATCTTCGCGTCGGGCTCGCCAAGGTCTTCTCTTCCGAACGTAAAAGGCGCACCGGCGGCAGCCGCGATATCGGCATCCTGCGTCGCATCGATGACCGCGGATGAGGAGATGGTCCGTTCGGCTCCTTTGTCCGTCTTAAAAGAGACGCCGGTTACTTTAATTTGTCCGTTGTCGTCTTTCTCGGTTAAAGGCTTCAGTTCCCGAGCGTTCATGACCAGATCGACATTCGGCTCGTCATTGACCATTCTGGCGAATGCATTGGCGGCGGTCGTCAAGTCGAACGAGGAACCCTCGATCTGTTCGTAAAATTCCTGAAAAATCCCTTTATTCAAAAACACAGGGTTGTTACGCGAGGTCGAGCTTCCCGGCGCATAGATCAGATCGATCGAATTAAGGCCGCCGTGAGTCATTAAGCCGCCTAACATCGTGCGATTGCGGCCCTCGACAAGCAGGACGCTTAGCCCGTTGCGGGCAGCCGACACCGCCGCGGCCACGCCTTCCGGGTCTGTTCCAACAACGACGACATCGTACGATTCGGTGAGTTTGTCCGTCGTGTTTAGAGACACCTCCGCTTGCTGAACGTTTGGATTGCGAATTTCTTCCTCTTTTTTCACCCAAATTCCGATGGCTACAATAGCCACCGCCAGCACGGCCGCTGTGCCGGCTGCAGCGAATTTTCGAATAGAGACGTTACGGCGACTCCCCGCATGATCCGGGAGACGGCCGAACAACATCCAGGCCCCCGGAAGGAATTTGGCCAAGAACGCGACGACAGCCAAGGAGGCCGATAGCATAACTGCCCAACTGCCCAAATACTTAAAGTGTGACATCCAGGATATGCCATAGTCCGGCATGAACCGATCGTAAATATTCAGGAACAATAAATGAATTAAGTAAATGCCGAACGAATATCGGCCTATCGGCTGCAATAGCTTGGATAGCGAATTCGGAAAGCGGCGATAGATGTAGAAGGCCGCCTGAACGATCGCCAGCGCCGACGTTAGGGAATGGAAGTTCCACAGAAACTCGTACAGCGTAGAGTTAAAGCGAACGCCATTGGCGCGAGCTTGATAATAAACCGAGACGTGAGCCAGAGCGACGGTTAGCCAGGCCATCCACAAAAGCGCCCATGCCGATACGCGGGTCAAGCTCGCGTTCGCTTTGGAGACGACAATCCAATTTTTGATTTTCGGATAATAAATGCCCAGCGCCGCCCCGAGAAAAAAGAACGAGAAATAAGACAGCGACCAGCTTCCTTTATTCGTCACAAGCCAGTAGTGCTTATTCAGAAGAACGAAGCCCCATTGAACGACAAGGCCGAGCGGTATGAGAAAATGCACCAATCGCGTCCAGCGTTTCGTTGCCCATAGCAGTACAGGGAACAAGGCATAAAACTGAATGCTGATGAAGATGAAGTAAAGATGAGCGTATGCTTTTCCGGTGAGCAGCTTTTTCCAGAAGGTGGCCAAGGCTTCAGCATCGAATAAAGCCTGATTCGCGCCGTAACGCACCACGACGAAGTAAATCGCCGAGAAAATAGCATAGGGCACGAGAATGTACAGCAGTCTCTTTTTGTAAAAAGAACTTATTAGTTTACGATCTAAAGGTCTCCGATAATAGCTATAAAATAGGACGAAGCTGCTTAGAAAAATAAACGTGGGCGTTCCGACTCTCATAAAGACGTTGATAAAATTGTAGATCCAGTAATAGCCGGAGTTTTGCATCGCGATCGTTGCGGATGCACTGGCATGCACGGTCAGTACGCATAAAATAGCAAGCGCGCGCACAAGCTGCAGCTCCGGTATGCGATCTTGGTCGCGTAAAGCATTCGTGTTCACAAGCTCAAGCCTCCCTCTAAGATGTAAAGTAAGGCCAGTATAGAGAGAAGTTCTTACCGATTTGGGTACTCATAGCTTTGGGTCCGCTTAAGAAATGCTTAAAAACTGAATAGATTTCGCAAGCTCCATTGGCCGAACACGGCTCCATGCCATCCATTATCCGTCTTAGTCTCATTGAATTGTTCAGCGTTAAATCGACAAAAAACCGCAAAGCCTAATGGCCTTGCGGTTTTAATTAACCCTATTAACTATCTGGGCATATCGGAGTGTTACGTTCCGCGACGCGAATCCTTAACTTATCCACCAACGACCTCCTGCTTATAGAAAGCATACAATCGTTCGATTGAGGAGCTGGATAGAAGCGGAATCGCCTTTTCAACCCAGGAACGATCCCAATCGAACCAACGCATCTCCAGCAGCATATCGATTTCAGATTCGCGGAATCGTTTTCTGATCTCCTTTGCTGGGTTTCCGCCAACTATCGTATAAGGCGGCACGTTCTTGGACACGACCGAGCCAGCTGCAACGATAGCTCCTTCGCCGATGGTAACGCCGGGCATAATCATCGCGTTCATGCCGATCCAGGCATCGCTTTGGATGACTGTGTCGCCCTTGGGCTCGTAAGATTGTTCTATCTGCTCGGCAAAGGGATAGACCGTAATCCATTCGGGATGGTGATTATGATTGCCTCCCATCAGGATGACGGCTCCGCTGGCAATGCAAACATAGTTGCCGATCATCAGTTTATCGAGCTTCCAGCCGAATTGTTTAATGGGATTAAATAGTTTTCGCGACTCGATATCTCCCCACAAATATCGTACGCAGCCATTTTCAAAATTCTGATTCCCATAGTAGCCGGAGTAATACGAATATTCTCCCACTTCAATAAGCGGATTGGACACAAGGTCCTTCAAATACTTGATCTCCGACCAATGGTGAAATAAAGGATTGTTCATCTTATATTGATACCTCGCTTCTAAGTTTGGGGTAGGAACTTAGAAGCTGCAGCGAACAGCGACATTTTTGAGCATTTTCAAACGACGAGCCAATATCCTCATCCTTTCTATAGGTTACAGCCTCTATCATAACATATTTCCCGATTAACAATCGCGAACCCACACGGCCATCTCGCCGACGTTTCGATTGGCCCAGGCGAAATACGGAATGAATCGCCCTATGAACGACTCGGTTTTCAGTCCCGCGTGGGAATCCTCAAGGTATAGATTTTCCTGCCATTCGTCAGAGGCAACTCGATGTACTGTCGTCTCGATGACCTTCACGCCACCTAACAGATCAGGAATGAAGCGAACGGAAAATTTATTCCCTCTCGCAAGATATAATTGGTGCAAGTTCCGACCGTTATCCGCTTCCTCCATGCAATAGACGAATGGGCCGTGCTGCAAAGCTACTTTTCCAAATGTATCCCGCACGTGCGGATGGCCTTTCATCCGTCGGACTTGCATATCGAAAACAAGATCCACCGCATCATCATTCGACCAGACACGGTCAATGATTAAGTAGCCTGCCTTGAGATCCGCATCGTCATAGGTGAAGGTTTGCCCGTTCAACTGCAGGGTTGCCTGGCCGCCGGACCAGGAAGGGATACGAAACGCCAGCGCGAACCGCAACGGCGCATCCGTCTTGACCGTCATTCGCGTAATCCCGTCCCATGCATAGGCCGATTGCTGTTCGAGACGCACCTTCTGACCGTTCAGTTCGAGATTAGCCTGCCCGCCAATGTACAGATGCGTGTAGACCGTCTCATCTCGAACGGTATAGATGTACTCGCCCAAGGAAGCGAGCAATCTCGCGATGTTCGGCGGGCAGCATGCGCATCCGAACCAGCCCTGGCGCTCCGGCTTCACGTGATCGTAGATATGGTTTTTGCCGCAGGCGTCCGGATGAACTTCCAGCGGATTTACATAGAAGAACTTCTTACCGTCGCGCGACATCCCGCTGACTACGGTGTTGTACAGCGCTCGCTCCAGCACATCGGCGTATTCGCCGTTCGGCTCGATCTCTAACATTCGCCGGGCAAAGAAGATAAGCCCGATCGAGGCGCACGTTTCCGCATATGCCGTATCGCCAGGCAGATCGTAATCGAGCGAAAACGCCTCTCCTTGAGCCATCGATCCGATGCCGCCCGTAATATACATTCGTTTGGAGACGATATTGGGCCATAGCTTACGGCAAGCTTCCAACAGCTCTGTGTCCCCTGTAAGGGCGGCAACATCTGCCATCGCTGTCGTCATATAGACGACGCGGACGGCATGTCCCTCCGCTTTCTCTTGCTGACGTATCGGCTGATGCGCCTGGCTATAGGCATGGTCGTGAGCCATGTCCAAATGCGGGAAATGAACGGTCCCGTTTCTCTTCTCGAATTCCTCCAAATAAAAATGGGGCTGCTCGCCGCGCTGATCGAGGAAATACCGGCTAAGCTCCAGGTACTTCTCGTTGCCGGTCGCCCGATATAGCTTGACCAGCGCAAGCTCGATTTCTTGGTGGCCGTCATACCCGTGCAATTGACCAGGCTCCGACCCGAATACGGTATCCATATAATCCGCAAACTTGCAGACGACATCCAGAATTTTGCGTTTACCCGTCGCGTTATAATAGGAAACGGCCGCTTCGATCATATGACCCGCGCAGTAGAGTTCATGGCATTCTGCCAGATTGGTCCAGCGGCGATCCGGTTCTTTTAATGTAAAATAAGTGTTCAGATAACCGTCCTGCTGTTGGGCTTTGGCAATAATATCGATCACTTCGTCCGCGATCCGCTCAAGCTCCGGATCGGGCTGCGTCGCGAGTAAGTACCCGACTGCCTCAAGCCATTTAGCTACATCGCTATCCTGAAACACCATGCCCCAGTACTCGCCGTTTTCTTCTCCCGCCGCAATCTTGAAGTTTCGCACCGCGGAGCTGGGCTCTACCCCGAGAATACGATCGTTCAGCGCTTCCCACTGGTAAGGTACAATGACCTCTCGAACAAGCCGAATATATTCAGACCAGTACGGATCTTCTATACGGACTTGAGGGAGGAACGAGTATGGATTCTGCGATTTTACACTTCATTTCTCCACCCATTCCCTATTTCGTAGACTGCGGTTATGCCTATTACGGAGTAGGAGATTCCCATATCGAAAGAAATTGCATCCATGTATTCGATCTCATTGTTGTCCGAAAAGGGATGCTTTCGATTGGAGAGAACGGTTGTTCCTGGGAAATTAACGAGGGTGAAGGATTCATACTGCTGCCGGACGGACACCACTACGGCGACGTTCCCTGTACGATGGATACGGAAATCATTTGGATTCATTTTCAAACCTTCGGCAGTTGGCAAATCTGCTGCGACATGAACGAATGCTTGGGAAAACAGATGGAGTTAATCGAAGAACACAAAAAGCTGGCGTATCTCCACCATGCCGATGTTTCTTCCATCTTCATTCCCAAACATATGAAGCTGTCGCCGAAAGCTCTGGAGGTGCTGGAAACCTTCTTTCAGCAGGAGAACGAGCCGCAATCGCTTCGAAACTGGAAAAGACAAGCCTCCTTCCAATTGTTCCTTCAGCATCTGGACCGTGAATTTGCATCTCCCATGAACGACACTGCGATTAGGATAGCTGACCGAATCGAACTGTTCATCCGACAAAACTACGCTAGCGATATTACGAATTCGGTATTGCAAGAAAAAATGAACTACCACCCCAACTATTTGGCTAAGGCAATGCTAAAGGTCTATGGGATGACCCCCATAACGTATCTCCAATATTACCGTCTCGAACAATCCAAACGCCTGCTGCTGCAAACTCCCTTGTCGATTGCCCGGATCGCCGAAGAGGTAGGCTTCCAGCATGTCTCGTATTATTCCGCCTTATTTTCCAAGAAAGAAGGCCTCTCTCCCACAGGCTTTCGCAGAAAATTTGCATTGAAGCGTTAATTGCAGTCGCAGGAGCCTTTCACGCTGAATTATAAAAAGGCAGCCGAAAGAACGGCTGCCGCATGTCTTTATATTCCCCGTTAATTTAACGAGCCAAGTTGTGTTTCATAAGCAAAGCGATTTTTTGCTCATCGGTGCTTGGGATCTTCTCTAGCTGTTGAACAACGAATTCCTGACGTTGTACGGAATGATTTTGGCTTAACTTGGCTTTTCCTTCCACCCTGTTTATTTTCATTTTAAAAGCTTGTACACCTTTATTCATGGCGCTCAGAAAATCAGGATCTATATCCTGCAACCTGTAAGAGCTATTAACGGCTTCATACTTGGATACCATATCACTCAAGGAGTCCATCAATTCAATCTCGTCATCTATAAATTCGACTTCTCCATATACGTGAACGGTCACATAGTTCCATGTTGGTACCGCTTTGTTGGTTTCGTACCAGGAGGGAGAAATATAGCAATGCGGACCATGGAAAACGGCCAACACAACTTGATTCCTTATCTCTTTCCAATGAGGATTTGAACGAGCAAAATGCCCATACAAGTACAAACGATCCCCATCTAAAATTAAGGGCAAATGGGTCGCATAAGGTTCTCCGTCATGCTGTGAGAATAATGTAGCGAAGCTGTGTTCCCTTATAATCTGATGAGCGACTGAGATATCGGTAATCATAAAATGTGTTGGTGTATACATAATGAGTCTCCCTCCTGTTCCTAAATAATAAGCAAATAAGCGGACCTGCAAAAGCTCCAATTTCCATCCATTCCACTATGCCAATTTCTCTGGTAACATGCAGCAATCGCTTCTCGGTCATGCGGCCAAGCCGGTATCTTTTTTTATTTAATAGGCATTCGCTGAGATTTGTTTACTTTGGGTGATTGTACTGAACCGTTTAGTCAGTCGTACATAAGCTAACGGTGTGATGAATAATCACAAATAAACAAATCGGTGGTGAATACTTTGAGCGGAGTTTATGGTGGTATGCAGGCTGCTGCTTTTGTACTTGTACTCTTCATACTCTTGGTAATAATCTTAAGAGCTGGCTACTAATAAATAGCGTTCAAACCCGCGATGCAATAAGAGTCGCGGTTTTTTTTTTGCGGATGTACCCTTATCGGCGATGGCCGCTTTTAACATTTGTGCCTCGTACCGTGCTGCGCTGTTTATTTTTTGTTTGCGACTTCGACATCGTGACATCAGGAACGTTCGGACTGATCGGGATCGACGCGCTGAATCGCATGTCATCAACTGAGACCTCGTCGGTGTCGCTTTCGGTTGATCCTCCGTCGTCATTCGACGCGCTGCTTGGGGAATTATTGCGTACATTTCCGAAAATAACCGTACCTTCGTTTTTCACAATAACACCCCTTCCGATATGACAAGACATAAATAATCAACTTCCTTTTACTTTGTCTGCGTTGTCGGTACATGCTATTACTTTATGTGAGCGTGTTAGCATCGGCATTGGCTTTTCCAACAGGAACTGGAGCCCGATCTTCTGTTGCCGTCTACTCATTCAAATAAGTCGTCACACGGTTCGCGACCAAATCGGCAACCGCTTGAGCCGATTTCTGACCGCTGTAGAAAGCCTTTGCTTCCTCTTCGATGATAGCTTGAATCTTCGAATCATTTTGTTGCGGCGTGACCGCCTGCGATACCATCTGCCTGAGCCTATCGCCGTCTGCCTTCTGAACCGGGATCGCGGACCCCATTGGCGACTCGACGGCGCCTTTGTCCTCAAGCTCCTTGAACATTTTCTCATTTACTGATTTATTGACGGAGAACCCTTGCAGATCAGGCATCGTCTAGATCTCGTCAGACATTAAGTACTTCATGAAATCCCACGCTTCCGCCTGTACCTTCGAATTTTTATTCATCCCCAAGGTCATATTCATGACAAAAGCGCCTCCGGCCTGTTGCCCTGCAGCGAGCGGCTTATAATAAATCTTCCCCTGCTCATAGAACATCGCCGGCCCAATAAAATAATCTTCAGGCGACAGGATCAGAGCAGGTGCAAAGAAATAATCTCCCGCGCTCACTTCGGCATCCGTGATCACCTTGTCCGCATACATCGTCCTCACCTGCTCCATCAGCTCAACGAATGCATGGGCATCGAAGCTGGCAGGGTGCTTCTCTGTATGGACAATGCGTGTATAGTTATCGACGAACAGATTGTTCAGCATCAGCTCGGGCGGCGTATTCCCCATCGAATACTCGTGGATTCCTGATGCTGCCAGGCCGTGACCCACTGTTGTGAATTCTCTCCATGTCCATGTACGGTCGTCGAATTTCACGCCGGATTGCTCGATCGCTTTTACATCGCCCATAAGACTGTCCAGGAAAAACCGAAGGGGCAGCGTATAGAGCCCGCCTCTCATCCTGGCCCCGTCCAGAATGTTCATTTCATACGATCGAGGATCAAAGTCGGGGTCCCGCTCCATCCATTCGCTTAAGTCCGCTAACGCTTGTCTGTCTACGTATTTCCCAACCGGGAAGCCGCTCACATCCAGGGAGATTAAATCGGCTCCCTTGCCAGACAATAGCTCTGTATTGGTGATATTCACATATTTCTCGAGTTCGCCTTCAAGATCGGAGCCTTCGTCCTGACTGTATTCCTGAATTTGAATGTCTACATCGGGATGCCGCTCTCCATATTTTTTCGCAGCAATGGAGTACACAGGATGCGCTTGGAATACGGATAAGACGATTGTCTTCCTGGCTTGTCCCTCCTGCTCGAATTGGTTCGTCTTGCCGGCCTGTCCGCCGGCGCATGCTGACAACGCCGTCATTAGGGCAACAATCAAACTAAATACGCCACTTTTTTTCATATTAAACCTCTCCTTTATGGAATCGATGCGACTCCGAACTATTAGACTCTTACGCGCTGACCTTCTGTTAGCGGCTCGCTGCTCTCGACGACGATGCGATCTTTCAGGTAAACCCCTTGTAACACCAGAGTTTCTTGGCCATTCGTCCCGCCAAGACGGACGGGCGCCTTACGAACGATAAAAGTATTGCCTAACGGACCTAAACGCTCTTCGATGACAAGCACGTAGCTGTTTTTCCCTTCCTGACGAAGCGCTGCGTTCGTTATAAGCATGCCGCCATCGGTTTTCTCCGTTTGTGTCAACTCCACGTTCACGAGTTCATTCGCTTGAACATTCGGATGTTGGACCTTCACAACGACTTGGTGACTGGATGCCAATGGATGGGGATTCCCTCTCCCTCCTTCTTGGAGGGAAGCTTCTTCAGTTTCTGCTGCAGTTGCGATTGCTCGAATTTCGATTATGATCCCTTCAACCGCAACCGCCGCTCCCTCATGTTCGATTTGAACGTTCAACTTCTCCTCGGGACGCAGCTTCCTCCCCCAGACATCCGGTACGACTATTTCGAATTGATACCCTTGCTGACTATTCACTACGCTGATATCCGGGCCTCCGCTCCCCGAAGGCAGCTGCGCCGTCGCCCGAACTTGCGTCACAACCCCGTCAAAAGGCGCAAGGATACGTTCGCGAGCGCCCGTCTCAGACTGCATCGTTCTCAGTTTTCGCTCCTGAACTCCAATGGCCAATTGCGCGCGTTCCAGCTCCCGCTTCGAGCGGCGCACTTGCATCTCGTCGTTATTTTGAACGGCTTCAATATAGGCATCCTGCAACCCGGCCAACGTTAGTCGCTGCTGCGCGAGGTCATCTTGCAAATCAAGAATGTCCTGCTCGGCGGCAGGATTCTCATAGGTGACTAACGTCTTCCCCTTGGCTACCCGGTCCCCTTCTTTCACATGAACTTTCTTAACGGACCATTCCGCCTTGTTCGATAAATCGATGCGCTGCCGAGGCATCAGCCGGGCTGTACCATGCCATGTTGTCACTAGCGCTCCTTCTCTCCCTAGTTCTGTTCTTACCTTGGGGAGGTTGAATGTCAACAACGTGTTGCTTGCGAGGGTAAGAAAAAGGAGCGAGCCGAACAACAGACCGGAGAACCACACGATTTTTCGTTTTTTCCTTACATTTAGATCCTCTGTGGGCGCAGCAGTCATTCTATCCCCCCTCTCGCTCTCAGGGCTACCCTTTAATCCCCGACATTTGAACCCCTTCGATAAAATAAGCTTCCGCATATAAAAACAGGAGGACCATCGGCGCCATATAGATCAGCGATGCGGCAAAGCCAATGCCTTGGGCTTCCTTATGAAGGGTGGACAAATAAAGCGATAAGGGCTGCTTAAATGCATCCTTCAAGAAAATCAAGGGCTGTTCGACCATATTCCAATAATCAACGAACAGCAAAATGATAAGCGCCGCAATTCCCGGCTTCATTAAAGGAAGCATAATTCGATAGAAAATCCGGTAGTGGCCGGCACCGTCGAGCTGTGCCGCTTCAACAAGCGCATAGGGAATCGAGAGCATAAATTGCCTCAGCATAAACACACCGAACGCTGCGAATATCCCTGGCAAAATAATCGCGCCGGCTGTATTCAACAAACCTAATTTGTCAGCGATAAGGTAATTCGGAACCAAGGTCACTTGGAAGGGCATCAGCATCGTCATTAAGTAAACCCGAAACCAACCCTCTCTTCCCTTAAACCGGAGCTTGGCAAAAGCATAGGCTGCCAGCGCGCTTACAATCGTCTGTCCTGCAATTATGGCCGCAACCATCGCGGCGGAATTCCAAAACATAAACAAATACGTTGGCGACTCTAGCAACACTTTCCTGTATTGTTCGAAGCTCAGCCAATCCGGAATAAGCTTCAGATTTACGAATACAGCAGGCTCCCCTTGCATAAAGACTGGCATCGTCCCCAACAGTCCGTAATTCCCGAGATTTTCACGCTCTGTCATAAATGAATTTGTGAAAGTAATCACAAATGGAGAGAGCATCAAGAGCCCGATGCATGCCATCGCCAGTGTGAGCGGTAATATTCGAGTTAAACTCTTCTTCATTCATCCTCCCGCATCATTCCATAAATTGCGTGTATCGTTTCTCTAAGCGCAGCAATGCGGTCACAAGGATGAAGATACCTATCACCATAAGCGTTGCCGCCGCCGACAGCTTCTGCACATCCAGCGCGAGGAACATATTGTTCATATAGTGTTGAAGCGTATAAATGCTGTCATGCGGATAATCTCCTGCGATCAGGTACGTTTCGCGAAATATTTTGAACGTATTCATCACCGACATCAGGACGACAAAAACCATCGTTGGCGTCAAATAGACAAGCGTAATCCGATAGCATTGGAACCACTTGCCCGCCCCCTCCAGTTCGGCCGTTTCATAGTAATCTCGCGGAATGCTCTGCAGGCCGGCGAGCAATAAGATCATGTTGTAGCCGATATGCTTCCATAGGTAAAACAAGGAGATTACGCTTCTCGCCCAGACCGACTTCATCCAATCTATCCGTTCAAGCCCGGCAGCATGCAGCCAAGCGTTGAATGTTCCATTCCAATCAAAGAGCGCTTGCCACACCATCACGACGGAGGCTACGGGCACAACTAACGGCAAGACAAAAGCCATCCGAAGAAACTGACGCAAATAGAGATTCCGATTCAATACGAGTGCGATCCCAAGTGACAGCATAAGCATCAAGGGAACGTTCGCCGCCATGAACCAAAACGTGTTCAAGACGGCTTTACGAAAGGAATCGCTACTCAGCAGTTCCATGTAATTCGAAAATCCAACAAATGAACCGCCAATCGTTCGATCAAGTACCGAGTAGACGAGCCCCATTGCGAACGGTATTAGATAGAATAATGCAAAGCCAATGACGCTAGGCAACAGGAACGTCAAAGCCACTCTGCCCTCTCTATAATTAAGAGGATTCCGCGTCATGACTTCTCCGGAGTGAGAAATGCAACGCTTGTACTTCCTTCTTGAAGGTTCACTTGAAGCATCGTCCTGCCATCCTCCGCAGCCTTGTAGATAACGATGCGCGGGCTTGCTTCCTGCGCTTCATCCTCAGCAGCACCTGCCAATTCAGGCTGGTACCCATCCGTGCTTACCTCCAATCGCTTCAAGAAGGCAGTAGCTATAGAGATCGCGTCTCCCTCACGCAGCTGCGATGCAGGCTTCGCTAACGGTTCTATGCCAATTGTCTGCACAAAACGAAGCTGGTCTGTCTCCGCATCGACATTGGCGACAACCTCTTTATGCGGCTCCTCGAATGTCTTTCCTTTCTCGATCAGAACGACATTAAATAGATGGATCCGTTCTCCTCCATGGATTCCTTTGGCAATTTGCGCACTCGCGATGTCGAATTCCTTCGTCTCAGGGAACCCGCGGTAAATGAGCTCAAGCACTTCTTGCGCCGTCTTGTTACCGGTAATCTCATCTGCATACAGGTTCGTGGTGGTATAGTTCGAATCCTCATCTTTGGTGACGAAGCTGCGCAAAGGTTCTGTCCCCGATAGATTAAGCAGCGCCCGAATTTGCGCCGCTACGGCGGGGACGGTATAAATGACAACCGGCGTTAGGAGTATAACCGCAAGCACACCTGCCGCAATGCGAACTTTAAGATTCGAGCTTGATTTAAATTTGTCATTGCGATAACGCGTGAAGGAAGTTTCTTTAATGCGCTTCTGCATTTCGGATGGATGTTCCATTGCTTCCGCACAATCCTGCAGCCTATCGCGCAGTTGTTGTTCAATGGACATAAAGTCGTTGCTCCTTTTCCGGTTCAAGATACGGGCTAAGCTCGCGCAGCTTCTTTAGCGCGGCGTGATGTCGGGATTTGGCCGTGCCTGCGGGAATATTCAGCAATTCCGCAATTTCGTCGAAAGTAAAGTCGTGATAGTAGCGCAAAATAATCACCGTACGAAGCTTGTCCGATAATTGATGAACGAGTGCCAGCATTTCCCCGTGAGTTTCGTTCTCAAGAGCGCGACGATCCGAGAAAAGATGCTCTTCCACCTCCAACAGCCGCTTCTTCTTGAAAATCCGAAATCTCCTCCAGCTTTTGGTTCTCCACTTCTGTATTTGTTTCATTGCGATGCCGTACAGCCACAATCGGAAAGGACGATTTGCATCGTAATTGTCGATGGACCGCCACAACTGAAAATAAATCTCGTTCATTACATCTTCGATTTCATGCTTGTCCGTCATCAGAAAGACGACGGAGCGGTAGATTTCGGGGAAAGTCCATTCGTAAATTACTTGAAATGCAGAAGGATCCCCCTCCTTCAACCGTTTGATCCAGTGCTCGATATGGATGTCTTTCACGAAAAAAGGGCCCTCCCTAGTAAGCTTACAATCTATATTGCCGCCTTCATTGGAAAAGGTTCGATTTATAGCTAAAGTTTTTTGGGAAATGTCCCCGTTGCTAAGTTGTAAGATTAGTTGCTATTTCAATGATATGAGCATACATTTTTACCTGAGGAAACTTTTTGTCTGTCCAGAAAAAGTATTTGGCTCAGGCAAAAATACGCAGTAAATGTGAATGGAGATGTTCGTGATGAGCGATCTGTCAAATACTCAAGTGATGTCGTCAACCGGGCGTGTTAAAGGAATTAGAAATCTATTGCCATTCCTCGGCCCCGCTTTTATTGCGGGTGTAGCCTACATTGATCCAGGGAATATTGCCACCAACATTGCTTCCGGTTCACAATATGGCTACATGCTGCTTTGGGTAGTGCTTGTGTCTAACGTAATGGCCATACTGATTCAAGTTCTATCTGCAAAGCTAGGGATAGCGACGGGCAAGAATCTGCCAGAGGTAGCCCGTGAGAACTTACCCAAATCGGTTTCGTTCGGTCTTTGGATTCAAGGGGAGCTCGTCGTTATGGCCACTGATCTTGCCGAATTTATCGGAGCAGCCTTAGGCTTGTATTTATTGTTCGGCATTCCTTTATTACCTGCAGCTCTTATCGCCGCAGTAGGATCCTTCGCCATACTTGAGCTACAGCGCAGAGGATTTCGCCCTTTGGAAGCCGTAATTGCCGCAATGGTGTTTATTGTGGTTATCGCATTTATAGTGCAGGTTATTTTTGCACAGCCTAACTATTCAGAAGTACTTCAAGGATTTATAACACCACAGTTCAAGGGCACAGATAGCGTAATGATGGCAGCGGGGATTTTAGGTGCAACAGTAATGCCCCATGCCATTTATCTTCATTCTGCATTAACTCAAAAAAGGATTGTCGGGAGGAACGAGGCTGAACGCAAAAGGATATTCCGTTTCGAATTTATTGATATCCTGATTGCGATGTCGATAGCAGGAATCGTCAATGCCAGCATGCTCATTGTTGCGGCAGCTCTCTTTCATAAAAACGGTCTAAATGTTCAGGATTTGGATGTGGCATACCAGCAGTTTGGCGAAATTACCGGAACTGTCTCTGCATTGTTATTCGGCATTGGTCTATTGTCTTCCGGCTTGGCCAGCTCAGCCGTTGGGACAATGTCTGGAGATATTATTATGCAAGGGTTTATTAGGCGGCGAATATCTTTATATCTAAGGCGGGCCATTACCGTCATACCGCCTATTTTGTTTATTGCAATCGGAGTCAATCCGACTGCGGCTTTGGTTATTAGCCAAATCATTCTGTCTTTCGGCATCCCCTTTGCCCTAATTCCTCTGATCGTATTTACAAGCTGCAAACGAATTATGGGCGATCTTGCAAATCGTCGGTTCACAAACATTTTGGCTGTCGGGATTGCAATGATAATCATCTCGTTAAATGTTTTCCTCTTGGTTCAAACATTCAGCAGCATTTAAAACGAGTACAACGACCTCTTCAACTAAAAAGCCAGCTTTCACAGACAACGAAAACTGGCTTCTATATTGAACTAGAACATCTATTTCTCCTTCGGGAGTCGAAGCGTTGTCGAAAGCTTCGGCACGTAAAGCCAGCGGTAGCCCGCATAAACGGTTATAAGGAAAAGCGTATAAATAATCAGCGGCCACATTGTACCGGAAACGCTCGTCAACAGCTTGTCTCCCATTACGGAAAACAGCACCATAACCGGAAATTTGCCTATTATCGTTGCAATGAAGAAGCTGCCGAAGCTCATACGGCTAATCGCAGCGGCTGCATTAATCGCCGGAGCCGGCACAAAAGGAAGGAGCCGAGCCGTTACTACTGCGAGGAAGGCATTGCGCTCTAAAAATAAGATGAAAAGATCGATCCGTTTGAACTTCGATAAGAACTGACGCCCCTGTTTCTGTAACAACACCCGAACGGCAAGGAATTGAAGAGCTGCGGCTATTGCGGAGGTCATAACATTAATTAAAGTACCCCACACCGGTCCGAATTGAGCTCCCATAATCCCGGCTACGATCCCGAAAGGGACGGCGGGTACTGCCGCCAGCAATATCGCAGCTCCGATCATCCAAGGGAGACGTTCCATATCGCTATGTGCCAGCCAGCTAAGCAATGGCTGTTTGTATATCAGGATAGCCGCAATTCCAGCCACATAAAGTAGAAGGATTATCCCCTTTTTTATCATTTTTATATGCCCCCGCACTGCGTTATCTCCATTATTTCGCTGGTTCATAATGAACATGGACCTCGATAACTTCCGCCGATTTCTTTAATTCATCTTCTACCCTTGTAGCAATATCATGCGCTTCTCTGAATTTCGCTTCTGTTCTGATCGAAAGGACGACGTCAACGACAGCATTGCTGCCATATGATCTCGCGCGCAGTTGCTTGACGTCTTCCACCCCTTCCACCTGCTTTACCTTTTCTCTGAATTTCTGGATCGTCGTTTCATCGAACCCATCGGACAAATGATGGGAGGCTTCGCGGAAGATATCCAATGCCGTTTTACATATAATTAGCCCGATTAACACCGCAGTAACTGGATCTAACCAAGGGAGCTTGAATTGGGAGCCGACGATTCCGATGACCGTTCCGATGCTTACTAACGCATCCGAGATGTTATCCTTGGCCGCAGCCATAACGGCTTGGCTCTTTGTTTTGATTGCAAGACTTTTATTGTACCGGAACACACCGTACATCACGGCCGCGCAAAACACCCCGGTCCAAGCGGAGATCGGATCAGGCGACTGCTCGCTCCCTTGAAATACGATCCTAACAGCGTTGATTAGAACTTCGATCCCGACGGCCATCATAATAAAAGAAGCGATTAACGAAGCGATCGTTTCCGATTTCCAGTGCCCGTACGGATGATCCTTATCGGCCGGCTTCTGAGCTAATTTTAGACCAATGAGAACGGCAATCGACGCGACGATATCGGTAGCATTGTTTAGACCGTCCGCCCTTAATGCTTCCGAGCCGGATAAGTTCCCCACGATTAATTTCAGCGCCGACAGCCCTATGTAAGCAAGGATACTTATTATGGCGCCTCGCTCGCCTAATTTCAAATTATCGTACCTTTGCTGCTGATCCATTTTGCCGGCCGCCCCCTTCCGATTGCTTCGTGATATCCATGATATCAATCGCAAATCGTGTGGGTCTAGAGAAACGTTTTTTCACTGGAGTCAAAAAATAGCCGTCGCCTAACAAGTTTGCAGAACGCCAACATGATCCCGAAGCTTCACGACACGAAAAGAAACCGCGATTACGCGACTTGTTAGCTCTTGGGCAGATTAATATTACCGGGAAGCTGGATGCCCCGCCAGTCGCTTACCTCGCATTGACCATGCTTATTCAAGCCTGCAGCCGTCACCGTTCCATCCGACTTAAGCCCGACGGTATGCAAGTAACCCGCCGCATTTCAGGAGCGTATGAGGCAGCCTCAGATTTAACCGATTAATTTGCCGATTTCAGCAAGATTTTCAGCAAAGCCAATGAAAACGCGATCTCCAATCACAATCGTTGGGACGATCTGCTTTCCAGTAAGGTTCCAGACTTCCTCGGCATACTTGGCGTCTTCTTCGCAATTAAGATCCGTGTAGGGAACCCCATGTTCCTTGAAGTAACGCTTCGCATAATTGCAGTCGCTGCAAGTGGGAATCGTATAGATTTTAATCGATTGTTTCATGCCCGTCACCTTCCTTTCCCATTAGCGTCATATCTTTTAGCCTGTCTAGCGAGATACGATCTACGAATTTGCCGAACTTTTCCTTGCCCTTTGCATTTTCCTTGTAAAAATCGATAAGAGCAATAACGGTGGGAATAAGCTGCTTCTCCGTCACTACGGAGCGAAGCAGCTTGGCGAAAGAGGTTTTAAGTCCCTTTGGCTCACCGCCTACGTAAATGTCAAACTTGTCGCGCATTTTGACAACGCCGATATCCTTAATTAGCGGTTCGCTCGTGCCTAAAGCACACCCGGCGTAACCGATTTTCAGAGGTGTAGGCGTTGCAATGCCTGCTATTGCTTCATTTAAGGCAACTGCGGTCTCAAGCCCCGCTTCTTCGGCTCCTTTGCAGAAGTTACAAGCGATAAGACTTTTCGTTACGAAACCTGCCGGGTTCACGTCAAGCCCGATTTGCTCAAGCTTTTCCTTGACGGCATCCCGTTGCTCAAGCGCCACCTCTGCATACAACTGCTTGAAGGGGGTTACTTCCACTTTGGCATCCGCGCCGAGGACATGACCGATTTCTGCAAGTTGGTTCGGAGTGAACAGGCTGCCTCCGAGTTGAATCGCTGGGCTAATGGCAATTTTGACTGTCTCCCCCATAAGCGTTGCCCTCCCATTCCGAATAATCAAATCAACTAATGTTTACTACGAAAGGTACAGTGAAGACCTTACCTTGATGTTGAAATTGACCCCATATTTTATAGGTGCCGCTTTTCGGGAAAGACGTCATGAATTCAGCCTTAGGACCGGTCGCCTTCTCTTCGACGGGGTGCACATGGAGATATTGCTCCGCATCTTCCGATAAAATGACGACATGACCGACTGCGCCGAGATATTGCTCCAGATTGCGGATTCCTTCTTTTGTCTGCGCGTCAGAAATATTGAATACAAGCGTGACTTCTTCATTTGCCTTCGTACTGCTTAAGGTAAGCTCGATTTCTTTGTCGTCGATCGCTTTCGTAAGCTGCGCATCAGCCTTAACAGGTTCTGGCGACTTTGCATTACCTTCTACCTTTACCCACTGACTGAGCGTCGTATTCGTGCCTGCTTTCGGAACAAAATCGGCAAAAGCCTTATACTCTCCTCCATTTGGGAACGACATGCCGATTGAAAATTGACCATCGCCCTGATCGTTAGGATGGATATGGTTGAAATAGGAAAGGTCCTTGCTTACGACAATAAGATGCATCAATTTTTCATGGTTTAATTCGAATTCTTTTACTGCATCCCCGTCGGAGTCCGTGATCTGAATATGCAGTTCTGAGTTTTCGTTTGCTTTCACCGATTCCTTCGAAAACGAAAACGACGCTTTATAGTTTGCCGATTGTTCGCTCGTTCCATGATCGCCGTGGTCGCCGTGACCCGCACTTGGCGTTGCGGAGTTTTCTTCCTGATGACTTGTGCTGCCGTGGCCGTCCGAATGGGCGTTTTCTTTTGAACCTCCGCAAGCCGATAGCACACCGATAGCCAAAGCGCCCGTTAACATAAGCATCGTTTTCTTCTTCATCTTAAATTCACTCCTGTTCAAGTCATGTTTGGCGAATTATTTTCCTCACTCATAGAATACCCCACCACCCTATAAATAATCAATCTTTTTTTACCCCCCACCCCTATTTGGGTATTTCTCATGCCAAATACCCCCCGCGGCTGCGGAGGTTATTCACAGGCTATTGCATAATAATCATGGATTTGCGTCAATTGTTGGATTATTTGTAACGGCGCGAATCGTAACGTCAGGCAGCATTTGTTGAATTCTTGCTTTGGCCTCGGCAATATCTGTCGCTTGGACATTCCGATAATACACAACGCCGTAGCGATCCTGATATTCTACCGTATATTCGGTTTGTTCGTTATCCGTCATTGCAGTTCCCACCCGTCGTTTTATTTAAAAATCCACCCGGTACAATTGTTCAAGATAGGCATATTTATTGTTTCTTAATTCATAGGACCTTGGAGGCGCTATCGCCAAGTCATCTGTATCGGGCCATTCTGCTGCACCGTTTCTTAGCTCTTTCACACGTTTAATTACCTGTTGGTCCAGCTCCAGAGTCTCCTCCATCTCCTCTTCGGCAACAAAGCGAACGACGATCATTTCGCTGATCTCTATCCATCGATCCTCGCTATCTTTGAAGCTTACGGTAACTATTATGAAGGATTCATCAGAGCGAATTGCGGTTTGTGTGTACAATTCCAGGAGCACATCGTTATTATGCGCCGCCCAATCAATGAGGATGCCGCCGGATTCGCTTTCTTCATGGCCATTTAGATTAGGAGAGCGATAAAGTCCAGTCGGCATCTGAAAGCGGACTTCAGCTTTTTCAACGGTTGAATTTTCCTTAGGCAAGAGTTGAATCCATAAATGATTCATCCCTTCTTCCCGCTCCATCATCGATTTAGCCAATCTCAGACGAAGCATCAATTCGTGTCCTCCTTTAAGAGTTGGGAAACGGATTCAATGACCTTTTGCTTCAATTCTGCGGAAACTCGGGGACTTAACGTGATTGCGACATCCTCGTTTATGGCGAGCGTTTCGTGTTCCAGCACCCGATTAGAATCATACAGATACAGCTGCCGACCAATTTTCTCTATATCTTCCGGCATGAGCGACATTAACTTCTCTTGTATGGACGCTAAGCTTTCCCCGGTTCTTGTTAAGGTGACGATGGCTCGAAAAAAATGAAGATGCCGATTCGTGTATACTCTTTTATTGCCGAGAAGCTCCAAGGCTGGCACCATTCCGATTTGCGTGTAATATCTTACCGTTCGTAAGTTCATTTTGGGATCATCCTGCTGCAAAATCTCTGCGATCTGCTTCGCAGTGTAGCCCGTCATAATAAACACTCCGATCAATATATATTACAGTTTAGTGTATTGTGTACAGTTTACTGTAACATAAGTCGCCGGTCAAGAAAATATAATCATTCAAATAAAAAAACCGAACAAAAAGAAGAGCACCGACGCGCGGGGCTCTTCTTTCTTGCTTCTAGTCATTCTCCGGTCTTTTTATTTGTAACGGGGGCGGTATTAGCCAGCCCTTATCTTTTTGCATTCTAAGCATTCTCGCGGCTAGCCCTACTTTTTCCGTATGGTATTTTAAATACAGGGTTGCGATATCTTCTCTAATGCAAATACTCATCGCCGCACTGCAAGCCCCGAGACCGCCGGCTAAGTTCACGCCGAGAGCGACTGCGATCTCTTGGTCCGCAAAGCGTGCTCCTTCCGGAATGTCCTCCAATTCCACGCTAGGTTTCTCTGCCATATCAGGTGCAGGGGTGATGCCATTATCAACCAGGAGACGATCCAATTCCTTGATCTCCGATTTGGCTTGATCGATGTAATCGGAGATGAACTCTTTTAAGTCATGATCTCCAGCATGGTTGTGATAAATTTGGAAGCACGAAACTGCTCCTTTAGCCGCTGCGGAAGCTCCCCATACGCCGAATATTTCTCCGTAATGCATCGGTTCGTGTTTCGGGTTGCCGCTTAAAATTCCCAAGGTCCATCCTCATTTCTGTATATATTTTCCGACGTAGTATGGCACTGCTCGATCCAGATTATCCATAAGGTCCGGATAACAAGTCCAGAGCCTGCCCTTGCCTGCCTCTCTTAGGACGCCGCCCCACGACTTTCGTCGGGTCCCTTCACCTCCTTCGGTCTGTTTTGCATAACGATATTATCCGGTATACTATAGCCGAGTCTTTTAGAGGAGCGATTGGCCATGAATTATGAACAGAAAGCGCGCGCAGAAATCGCCGCTTGGGAGCAGCAACTATTCAAGCCGCCCGGATGGCTGGAGAAAACCTCAAAAGCGATTGGTAATCGAATTAACAATTTCATCCCTGCCAAAGCGCAAGACCTCATTACGACCACGATAAAGTCGATCGTGCGCACGGCGCTATTCGGCGCGGAATACACCCCTCAGAGGCCTGTGCAGCGCACGCTTAATCTAGAGCTGAACGATCAAGAAGCGAAACAATTGTTTTCCTTGTATCAGAAGATCGCGGTTGCCGAAGGCGCAGGCACAGGAGCGGGCGGCATCCTGCTTAATGTCGTAGATTTTCCTGCCTTAATCGCGATCAAGATGAAATACTTGTTTGAACTGGCTCATAACTACGGATACGATACGAAGCATTTCTCAGAACGAGTATTCATACTTAAGGTTTTCCAAATGTCGTTCTCCAGTCCGGAACAACGCGCCAATTTGCTAAAGTTGATCAAGAATTGGGATGCTGAAAAGGAATTGTGGTCCGCGGAAACCGAATACTCCGAACATATGAACTGGGAGACGTTCCAGAAGGAATATCGCGATGCAATCGATTTTCGCAAGTTATTGCAGATGGTGCCCGGGATCGGGGCTGTCGCGGGAGCCTGGGCGAATTACACCATTCTAGAGGAGCTTGGCCAATCCGCAACGAACGCCTATCGTTTGCGACGATTAAACGCCTCTGCAGAGAAACGAAGCATTCAGAAAACGTAAACCAAATAAAATCCCCTTCTCGCCATTTCACTCTGACAAGAAGGTGATCAATGCCTTAAAATTTTGCGGGAAACTGCTTAACTATTCCCTCTGTCAGGAAGTCCGCAAAATGGATCATATGGGTCTCGTTTTTGTCAGTTGCTGCAATATCCGCTTTCCAGTCCCCATGTTAACGACAGCGCCAGCAACCATTTGGCTTTCATATTCATCTGCTCCTCTGTTCGGGCTTGATCAGAAACCATGCGACTAACGATGCCACAAAGCAAGATGCGAAAAGGGTTAAGTAAAAAACCGACGGCGAACGCGAAATGATCCAAGCCGTAAACGGCGGTCCGGCCGCTACCCCAAGGAAACGAATGCTGCTGTAAAAAGACATAACCGTTCCCCGCTGCTCCTTATCGATTCCTTCGGTCAACAAGGCGTCAATGCACGGAAGCGCTGCTCCCAGGCCGATGGATGCGGCGAATAGGAAGCCGATAATGACGATCGTCGAATCCTTTTTCAGCAGTCCTAATCCGAGTAAGCAGGCTGCGGCAACCAAGAAGCCTGCAACTCCGATCCATTTCATAAGCTGCTTTTTTTGTCCAATCCATTTGCCGACAAGCCACGATACCGTACATAAGCCGGCAAGAGGAATCGCAAGAAGCCCCCCTTTTCCGATCCCGTCGATGCCTTTTTGCTCGAGCGTTTCCGACAAAAAGAACAAGGTGCCGAACAGGACGAACATGCTGATTCCGCCCGCGGCGTAAATCGCCCAAATCCAACGTCCCTTCTGGCGATAAATCGACTTTATCGAGTCGACGAATGGCTTGAAGGGCATCGCCTGTTTCGATTCCTTCGGAACCTTCACCCAGGCCGCAACAAGAATGAAGGATATCAAGCTGATGGCCGGAATCGCCCAGAAAGGAACGTACCATGCCCACAAGGCTAACGCCGAACCTAAGACCGGGCTGAGAACTTTGCCGAACGTATTGGCCGTCTCGACGATCCCGAGCCCGTTGCTAACATCGTCCTCGTTGCGAAACAGGTCTCCGACAAGTGGTAAAACGACGGGAAAGCATGCCGCTGCGCCAAGACCTTGCAGCAATCTGCTCCATAGGATCAAACGGTACGGATGGTCGCAGAATGTCGCCGCCCAGCCGGCAAGGACCCCTGCTGCGGCGACGAGAAGAAGTCCAGGCAGTATCACCTTTTTTCTCCCT
Source organism: Cohnella sp. LGH (assembly GCF_017671885.1). Taxonomy (NCBI): domain Bacteria; kingdom Bacillati; phylum Bacillota; class Bacilli; order Caryophanales; family Paenibacillaceae; genus Cohnella; species Cohnella sp. LGH. Next base: position 3,014,094 of record NZ_CP072117.1, on the reverse strand, counting down.
ATCCGATCTGAGAGATATCCGGTCACGGGAATAAAAAAAATCGCAATCACTGCATACGAAGTAATGATCAAGCTCGCCTGCAGCGAATTGATCCCTAATATTTTCTGCATCATCGGGATAACCGGAATGAGCATGGAATTAGCCAGAGTCATCCCCAACGGGATCGTCGCGATAGACGCCAGGTCCCTTTTCTTCTTGGATTCCATTACGGGACCTCCCAGTCAATTTCCGCGATTGCTTTCGTTAGTATGGCCTGCCGGAGGAAAATTACCACAGACGAGCTATTACTACACATTTCCCCCGCTCTCTAATGATGTTTTATTTCTTGGTATGTCCCATAACAGTCCTAAAGTACTAATTTTTTTCTTCGTTTCATATTCTTTCACGTCATGTTATACATGGCGAAGCAAACAGTCCTAATTTTAGAGGGGGTGAGCATTCTCTAGTGTAAAACCTTGTAGAGGTTTTGTTCCGGTTCAGTCGGGAATTGAAAAAAGGAGGAATGGGATTGTTTAATTTAGCTTGGACTTCTCTGAGGCAGGTAAAGCTTTTCTTTGTAAGCGGTATTCTTTGCGCGCTTGTTTTTGGAATGTCGACTGCGGTGTTTGTGCAAAAAGCTGCCGCTCACGGCAACGTAACGAACAGCCGGGCAGCGCTCTGCGCCAATGGTCAAAACCAGAACTGCGGACAAATCATCTACGAACCGTACAGCTTGGAAGGACCCAAAGGCTTCCCCACGGGAGGACCTCCGGACGGAAAGATTGCCAGCGCCAATACTTGGTTTACGCAGCTCGACCAACAATCCGCCACCCGCTGGTCTAAAGTAAACATCAGCGCTGGGTCCTACACCTTCAACTGGTCTATTAAAGTCCCTCATGCCACGACCAGTTGGAAATACTATATTACGAAGCAGGACTGGGACCCGAATGCTCCTCTCTCGCGCGCTTCCTTCGATCTCACTCCATTCTGCAGCGTAAACTCCGGCGGGGCGCTGCCGGGAGGAACTTATTCGAATACTTGCAACATTCCTAGCCGTACAGGATACCAAGTCATTTTAGCGGTGTGGGAAATCTACGATACCAATAATGCGTTCTACAATGTCATCGACGTTAATTTTATTAACAATCCTGATCCAATTGCTCCTTCCGCTCCATCGAACGCTACGGCATCCAATATCGACACAACCACGGCAACGATATCTTGGGGAGCTTCCACCGACAATGTCGGAGTTACCGGCTACGGCGTTTATAACGGCTCTAACCAAATCGCGACAACGAACGGAGCGCTTGTGGCGAATTTGACCGATCTGACGGCAAATACGACCTATAACCTTACGGTTAAAGCGTTCGACGCCGCAGGCAATGTTTCCACTGCAAGCAATACCGTTACCTTCACAACCCTGCCAGTAATCGGGCCTGACTTAGAACCGCCTACTGCCCCATCCGTTCTTCATGTGATGGGTACGACCACCTCCACCTCTGTTCCTCTGATGTGGGCCGCATCGACGGACAATGTCGGGGTGAAGGAATATCAAATCTTTAATGGCGGCGCTTACGTAGCAACGGTGCCTGCACCGTCGGTACAGCATACCGTGACGAACTTGACGCCCAATACGGCGTACGCCTTCACAGTAAAAGCCGTTGACGATGCGGGCAATATTTCGGCGGCAAGCAATACGCTGAACGTGACAACGCCTTCTGCGCCTACCACCTATCCGGCATGGAGCTCGACAACTGTCTATGTCGCGGGCGATAAAGTCACCTACAACAACGTCAATTATGAAGCGAAATGGTGGACGCTTAACGAAAAACCAGGCACATCGGCCGCTACTGTGTGGAAGGCGATTCCTTAACTATAAGCAGAATTGCTTGCGATGATCGATAGACAAAGAAGGGGTATGTACCTCCCGGAGACCTGCCTCATACGCTCCTGAATCACCTTATCACGGGTTTACCCATTCCCATTTCAGGAGCGTATAGCATCGGAGGGAGATACATCCCCCTTGCATCTTGTTTATTGATTATCTTTCAAAGCAACTTGAAGCGAGTATGGAACAGCTCCTTTGGGACTCCTCACCTCGTCCCCCCGCTAATAAATCTTCTTCAATAACTCAACAACCTCATCCAGAGTGAGGCCAAACGATTTATAATAGGCAGCGTCGTTCTCCATTTGCTTTAAGATCATTTCATTGCGTATTTGCCGCGTCTCATCGGACGAGAATTCCGCCACAAAGCATCCTTTGCCCGTTATCGTATGAATCAGCCCGCATCTTTCCAGCTCTTCCCATGCTTTTTTAACGGTGATGACGCTAATACGAAGCTCTTGCGCCGCCTGTCGGATCGGCGGCAGACAGTAGCCGCTCTCCAATTCGCCGTTCAATATTTGGGCGCTGATTTGTTCGAAAAGCTGTTGGTAGATCGGTTTTTCGGAGGTGTTCGAAATCGCTACATTCATTGGGCTTCCACTTTCTGAAAGCGCCGGACTCCAATTCGGTAAGAAACTATCGTAGAAGCAATGAAGATAAGCACTCCTGCAGTGAAAATGGAGGCGTGAAGCGCCGTATCGTTCATGCCGCTGCCCACGAAGATATCAGCTACATAGGAGTTTTGGATTCCGACCCATTGCGCGATTAAGGCAAATAACATTGCGACCGTAATGGATGCGATCGTCGCGTTACCGTACTTATAGGCTGTTTTATAATATATCGGTATAAAAGTGAGGTTAAAGAGCGCGAGCATAACGAAGCATATTCCCCAGAAGCCCATATTCGGCGCGAAAAAATAATAGATCATTTCCGGATACAGGCGAAGCGTAAATGTCCCGAAAATCATCGCAATGACAAGATGCAATAATTCGAGAAGAACGATAACGGCTACTCTTGCTTTTACCATGTCCTTCTTAGTTACGGGCATCATGGTCGTAAAGATCAAGTCGTTCTGAACTTTAAGTCCGGCAAACAGATTCGGAATCGTGAGCCAGCAAAAATACAGGGGGACTAGAAGATAGATCCAACCGGGAATCAGCATTAAAGCACCTGTTAAAATGGGCAAAAAGAAGAAAAAAGGACTTAGTCCCAATTTCAAATCCTTCATGACTAGGTTATACATGCAGATCCTCCTTTTTCGCGAAGTATATCATAATTTCCTCAAGACTTGGCGTAACGGCTTTAATTCCGGAAATGGGAACGAAATCCCGGAAGTGAATCAACCCGGTGAAGCCGAACGAATTTACTTTGTAGGAAATCAGCCGCTCCTTCACCTGGTCCAGTTGGCTTTCGCTACCGTTTAATAGGCGATAAGACTCGACAAATTCGTTCTTCTCGGCGCTGCCGACGATCTGGCCATTAGCGATAAACGTAATAAAATCCGCGCATTTCTCCAAATCGGACGTAATGTGGGTGGAAAAAAGAATGCTGATTTCTCCGCCAGCGACAAGCTCTTGAAAAACATCCAACAGATCGTCTCTTGCGACCGGATCGAGTCCGCTGGTTGGCTCATCTAGAACGAGCAGCTTGGCGCCATGAGACAAGGCAAGGGCTAAGCCGTACTTTACTTTCATCCCCGTAGACAATTCGGCAATCTTCTTGTTCTCATCCAATTTGAATCTTCTCAGATAGCTTTTGTAGGTCCCATCGTCCCAATTCTTATAAAATTTCTTAATTACTTCAGTTAACGTTTTGATTTTGCTGCGGGTGTAGAAATCGATGCCGCCAAACGCGCACCCGATGTCTTGCTTCAATTCGAGTTCGTGCTCGGACATGCTCTTGCCCAATATGCTGACCTCGCCGCTATCGATATGAATCATGTTCAGAATCGATTTAATCGTGGTTGTTTTCCCCGCGCCATTGGCGCCGATAAAGCCCATAATATATCCCTTTTCCAGTTGGAACGATACATCTTTGAGCTGAAAGCCTTCATATTTCTTATTTATGCTTCTAATTTCTAATGCCAGCATAGCGTGCCTCCCTATCAAATTGTGCATGTTGTGTATGCACAATATATCACGAGCGGAGGGTAACGTCAATTGCATTCCAGTGCTGCCCGCACACAAAAAACGCCTTTCCCTGCAATAGGGAAAGACGTCTGCCGATCTTCTGCTCTTAAAAACGAAACGTATCGTCCGTAATCGGGGCCACCTTCGCCACCGCATAAGTAGAGCCTTTTTGCGAGAAGAAATCGTAGGTCGAGCCTTCGTTGCGAATACCGTTCATGACGATCGGATTGACTTCCTCGTCCGGGAACATCGTCTCGAAGCCGATGTTCATCAGCGCTTTGTTCGCATTGTAGCGAACATAGCTTTTCACGTCTGGACTTAGGCCGGTTTCGGCATACAAATCGTTCGTATAGTTCAACTCGTTATGGTACAGGTCCAACAAATACTCGTAAGCCCATACGGTCAGTTGTTCCTTCTGTTCGGCCGAAAATTGCTTAAACCGCTGCTGCGCAAAATAGCCGACCGCAACGCCGTGAATCGATTCGTCCCGCAAAATCAGCGAGATTACTTCGGCGCTGTTCCGAAGCGTGCCCTGCCCGCCCAAGTACAGCGGAAAGAAGAAGCCCGAATAGAACAGGAACGACTCCAGCATAACGGATGCGAACATCGCCTTCCACAAGGAGACCGGATCGCCCTCTTCAACCGCAAGATAGACATCGCTGATCCGTCTGGCCTTGTACTGCAAATATTCGTTATGCTTCACCCATTCGAAGATCGCATCGATCTCGCTGTTGGTGCACAACGTGGTGAAAATGTACGAGTACGACTTCGCGTGAATGGCTTCAAACGAAGCAAACACCGTATAGAGCGCCTTCTCCTGCAGATCCGGAGCGTGGCGGGCAATCTCGTTCATCCCGATATTGGTCTGAATCGTATCCAGCAGCGTGAGGCCGCCGAACACCTTCTTATACGTATCCTGATGCGCGAAATCCTGCCACTGCTTCACATCTTTGCTGACGGCGATTTCTTCGGGAAACCAGATTTGCTTCCACTGCTGATCCCAGAAGATCTTGGTCAGCTCCTGCTGGCTCTGGTTCCAGTTGACGGCTTCAAACACTTTTAGATCGAACACGATACACACTCCTCGATGGTCTGCAGACGCTGGCGCACATAGTACACCGTCTTGATTCCCTTCATCCAAGCATAGATGTACAGACGCGCCAATTGCTCGGTCGTCCATTGATCCGTCACGTACAACGTCATCGAAATTCCTTGATCGATATGGCGCTGCGCAGCCGCATACAAATCGACCATGCGGTATTGATCGATCTCGTAAGCTTCCTTGTAGAGCGAAATGTTATCGTCGTTCAAGAACGGCATCGGGTAGATGGTGCGGCTGTCGGCATAGTCCCGAATTTCGACCTTCTCCGTACAAGGCGCAATCGAAGCCGTACTGTTGCGAATATAGGAGATGCTTCCCGTAGGCGCGATGGCCAGACGGTAAGCGTTAAACAGGCCGTGCGTCATGACCTGCTCCTTCAGTTCGGCCCACATCTCCGCCGTAATCTGCGGAACGCTGCCTAGCGCTGCGGCGACCTTCTCCGGCAGCTCCGCAACCGTTTTGACGACATAGGAATCAAAGTAGCTTCCATTGGCGTAATCGCTTTGCTCGAAGCCGTAGAACGTCTCGTTTCTTTCTTTGGCGATCAACATCGAGGCGCGCAGCGAATAATAATTGAGCGCCTCCATGAACGTATCGATGAAGAGAACGGAATCCTTCGACCCGTATTCCAGCCCTTGCGAGATCAAATGTCCGTGCAGGTTCATCACTCCGAGACCAACAGAGTGCATGCTGCGGTTCGCTTTTGTGACGGACGGAACATTGCGAATATCGGTCATGTTCGACACATTCGTCAACAGCCGCATCGACGTTTGGATCAATTGCTCGAAGGACGCTTCCTTCGTCGCGTTATGAATGTCGATGGATCCCAGGTTGCACGATACGTCCATGCCGATTTCGTTCTCCGTCCCGTGATCGTGAATGATGCTCGTTTCCTGTACTTGCAAAATCTCTGTGCACAGGTTCGACATTTTCACGCGGCCGATATTGCGCAAAGCATGATTTTCGTTCACATGGTCGATGAACACTTCGAAAGGATAGCCCGATTCGAACTGCGCTTTCTTGATTTCCGTATATAGCCTGCGGGCGTTGATCCGCTTGATTTTCCGTATGTTAGGGTTGTCCAACAGCTCGTAGTACATCTCGGTGATGCTGATCTCGGACATGCGTTTGCCGTATTCCTTGTAAATATCGTACGGGCTGAACAGCACCATGTCCTTGTCGCGCTTCATCAGGTCGAAGAAGATGTCCGGCACGATAATTCCCGTCGACAGCGTCGCTAGCCGAATTTTGTCGTCGGCGTTGGGCTTCTTGGCCGAAATAAAGTTCTCGATGTCGGCATGGAAAACGTTCAGGTAAATCACACCGGAGCCGTTCCGCTGACCGAGCTGATTCGAGTATGAGAAAGAGTTTTCCAGCAGCTTGGCTACCGGCATAACGCCGCTTGCGCGGTTGAGAATGCCCTTGATCGGATCGCCCAGCGGACGCAGGTCGGTGACGTTAACTCCGACTCCTCCGCCCAAGCGTGAAAGCTCCAGGCAATAGCCGATATTTTGGGAAATGCTGTTCATCGAGTCGTCCATCGTCAGCTTAAAGCAGCTTACAAGCTCGCCGCGCGCCATCTTGCCGCTGTTCAAGGCGGTCGGCGTCGCCGGCTGATAGGACGACATCATCGCTTCCACCGCATGCTCGGCCAGTTGTTCGTCTCCCTGGGCCAGGTACAGCGCGATGATCACAATGCGATCCTCGTACTTCTCAAGAATTTCCTCGCCGTCCCGGCTCTTCATCGCGTAGCTCTCGTAAAACTTGCTGGCGCTCATGAACGAAGGGAAACGGAATTTGTATGCATACGCCTTCTCGTAGAGATGCTCGATGAATTCCATCCGGTATTGCTTCAGGAAGCCGGGCTCATAGTAGCCTTCATCGACGAGATAGCGGATTTTTTCTTCTGTATCGATAAAATAGCGCAATTTTACGTTTACGTGTTCCAGGAAGTAGCGACGCGTCGCTTCTTTGTCCTTCGCAAGGTCGAGCTTGCCCGTCCTGCTGTACTGATTAAGCACCTCGTTATTTAACTTCAAGTAAGACTTCATCGGACTTTCTCTCCTCCCGGAAACATTGCTCGTAATAACGGCGGATCGCCTCGTAGTCTTCGGCAAAGCCTCGCATGTCGACTTTGCGGACTAGCGGAACCTGCCACTGTCTCGCAAGGGCGTCGCCGGCCGCTCCGAATACGCGATGGCCGAAGTTGCTGTTGCCGCTCACGATTACTCCCTGGCAAAGCTTGCCGCACCGCTCCATAAATCGAGCCACCGACCGCGGCACATCGCCAAACCCGTCCGTGTAGGTGAACAGCAAAAAAGGCTTCGCCAGCTTGATGTCCTCGGCGATTTCGATTGCAGGCAATTGAAGCCGCGAAACGATATACCTCACGTTTCCTGTACGGCTCGCAAAAGCGATCATACGCTCAGGCTCTCGAGCTGCTTAACCATTTCGTTCGTATCGAAAATGAACTCGCCGTCTACCTCCAATACCGGAACGCTCATCGCACCGGCCGCGACAAGCTTTTCGAACGCTTCCGTATCATGATCGACGTTAATGATCTCAACCTCTACTTCCGCGCGCTGCAGTTCAGATTTGATCCACATGCATTTCGGGCATACCGTTCTCGTATAAAGCTTCATTTTTCTCGTCTCCTTTGATATGTATATTGCAAAGAAAAAGAACACCCCCGTCTCCGTGGGTATTCTACCGAATAGCAGCTTCAATTCCGGCAACGACTCTATGAAATTGAATAAACCAATTGTAGCACACGCGCAACGACATTCCAAGATACAGTATGTATAGACACATTTATCTCTGAATTGAATCAACATCTAGATTTTTCTGCGCGATATTTATTTTAGCATATTAACTATTCGCTCGTAATCGTATAGATTATGAGTTTTGAATTCTAATTTCTGAATGCGGCTTCCTTCTTTGAAACTATAAACAAAATAGTCTTTATTCCGCTCATAATCAGAAGAAAGATCGCTCTTGTTAATCACCTTAACGATCTGCGCTTCGGACTCGGATTGGAACGCGGACCTCTTTACGACTTGGACTTCGGAGGCGGTGATCCAAAGCTGGCCTTTGAAGCGTTCGCCATCGAGGACAAGGGTTAAATCCTTGATCTTCCCATCCGACGCTTCACTTGGCGGCTGAGCTTCAGAAGCGTTCGAAGTGGCGGCTGTTTTTTCGCGAGATGCAGCCGTTCCGTTAGTTCCAGTTATTTCGCTGCTGATTTCTCCTTCACGCTTCAAGGATTCCGCTGACGCAGACGACGGTGCGGCACTTTTGTCCAGTATCCTTTGCAAGAGATGGACGATTTCAGACAAGCCGATAAAGAAAAAGCCCGCGATAATCGCCGATAGCCACCAGTATAAAGCGACGATAAACCGAAATCCTCCGTCACCCTCCTGCGCTGCAACGATTCCTGTAATAAAGCCGGCGGCAAATAAAAATACGCCAATTCCCAGAAGACACGTCGAGACCGTGTTTCTCATCTGGCGGACCTCGCTTTACGTTTTCTATGAAACTATCGCTCCCACATGGGCAATATATATCCTATCATAGTCTCGAGCGACGCTCCATATAAAAAAACTCCGCGACAGCGCGGAGTTCATTTTTGGCGAATTCCGTGAAAATGGGGCTAATCGTCCATCCCTTTGCCATCGAGAATGTGCGGCAAGTACTTTTCGATTCTGGATTCCCGAGTTTTGGACTGCTTGGCTCCCGAAAAATAAAGCAAGTACCCTCTTTGGCGTCCCGGCGTCAGCGCTTCGAAAGCGACTTTCAGATCGGGAATTTCAACGAATTTATTTTGTAATTCTTCGGGAATGGCATATTCCGTATTCTTTTTAAATTCGACCTGCAGCCCGGCCTTTTCGACCTCGATCGCTTCATCGATATACGTCTTAATAATAAGCTGCATCTCGTCGATCTGTTCCACGCTGGTAAAACGAAGCTGACGCGCCGCCTGCACGTTCTCCGTTTGTTGGATGAGGATCTTATGGGGATCCTTCAACAAGGCGCCTTTATGAAACAGCAGCGCGCAGTACTCTTTAAATCCGTGAATGAGCACGATATTATCATTCTTATAGGTGTAGCAAGGATGCATCCACTTGAAGTCTTCGGTGAGCTCGCAATCTAGAACGATCTCTCTAAGCTTCTGGAATTCGTCTTTCCACTGTTTAGCCTTGCTGAAGAAGGGATCAATCTTTGAGTTCTTTACACCTTTCATAATCGAGATACCCCCCCTGTCTTTTCCTGTCCCTCCGAATGGACCGATCAATGGGACACCATTTGGTGACCATTAGATTATATGACACCTTTCGATTTCTTGTAAACCGCCTATTACTTTTTCAAGTGATAAGGAACGGTTGTCACAATTACATCTTTGCGGTGGAGCAAGTAGGTGCGGATCATTAAGCTCGTTTGGTTATGCAAAATATTGTGCCATCCCTTTTTCGGAATGAACTGGGGAATAATGACCGTAACCTGGTAGCCCGATTCGCCGGCTTTATGCTGTACAGCGTCGATAAATCGGCTTAACGGCTGAATAATGCTTCTATAAGGAGAATGAAGGCTCACCAATCGAATGTCCGGCCTCCACTTTTTCCATTTTTCCGAGAACCGTACCTCCTCTTCCCTTTCAAACGGAACGTACACAGCAATAATTTGATCGGCTGCAAGCGATTGGGCGTAGTTAAGGGAATGTTCCACAACATGGGTAATTCCCGATACCGGCACGATAACCACGTTTCCTTTAATCGGAGGAACGGGCTCGCATGTAGCTAAACGCAGCTGATCCCCTACAGCTTCATAATGCTTTCTGATACGGTAGAAAAAAAGCAGAATTAACGGCAGAAATACCAGAACAGCCCAAACCTGAGCAAACTTCGTTAAAAAGAACATCATAGTGACGGTGAAGCTAATCAGCGCTCCGGTGGCATTAATGAGTAGTCTAGGGAACCAGCCCTTCGGCTTTTGCCGAATCCATTTCAGGATCATGCCAGTCTGGGACAGAGTAAAAGGGATAAACACGCCAACGGCGTATAACGGGATTAACTGTTCGGTTTGACCTCCGAATGCGACGATTAGGACGATCGACAGGACGCCAAGCATAATGATACCGTTGGAATACCCCAATCTGTCGCCTCTAACGGTGAACATTCTCGGAATAAACTTATCCTTGGCGAGATTAACCGCGAGCAGCGGGAAAGCCGAATATCCCGTATTCGCCGCAAGAATCAAAATCAAAGCGGTTGTCGCTTGGATAAAGAAGTACATGAAATGACGTCCGAAGGTCGTTTCGGCGATTTGGGAGACAACCGTAACCTGAGCATGCGGCGAAATTCCGTAGTAATAAGCTAGAAACACAATACCCGAGAATAAAAGTGCCAGCAAAACTCCCATGGACATCAATGTTTTGGCCGCATTATGCGGAGCGGGTTCCTTGAAGTTGGGAATCGCATTGGAAATCGCTTCGACCCCGGTCAGTGCCGAGCTTCCCGAAGCGAACGCCCGCAGAAGCAGAAACAGGCTGATCCCCGCCACCGGCGTGCCGATAGAGGCGTGCAGGTCGGGCGAGACCGCGCCTGTGGCAATGTTATAAAGCCCTACCCCGATCAGGATGAAAAGAGCCAATACAAACAAATATACCGGATAAGCCAATAAGGAAGCGGACTCCGTTACGCCACGCAAATTCTGAATGGTGATCAAAATGACGAACACAACGGCGATGACGACCTTATGCTCATGTAATGAGGGGAACGCGGAAGTAATGGCATCCGTACCTGCGGACACGCTTACCGCTACGGTTAAGATGTAATCCACTAACAGGGAACCGCCGGCGATCAATCCGGAGAAAATCCCTAAATTTTCTTTAGACACGACATAAGCGCCGCCGCCATGCGGATAAGCATGGATGATCTGGCGATACGACAGGATGAGGGCGGTTAATAAGATCAGCACGCCAATCCCAATTGGGATGGAATACCAGAATGCAGTTGCGCCGACCGTGACGAGCACCAGCAAAATTTGTTCGGGACCATAAGCGACGGAAGACAAGGCATCCGAAGAGAGAATCGCCAACGCCTTTGTTTTCCTAAGCTTCTGTTCCCCTAATTCCTTGGATTTCAGCGGCCTTCCTAGCAGCCATCTTTTCACTTGAGATCCCATTTGCGCCACCGCCGATTGTTATTCTTATAAAATGCGCTGGTACTTCACTTTCAATTCGGCCGTGACGATCAGACTGCGGGAATTGATCCTTTTGCAGTATATTCCTTGCTTATTAGGCAATCAAACGCCGTTTTGAGGCAAAGTAAGCGGGTGTTGTGCATTTTCGGACACAGCAAATGAAAGTATAACGCAGGGATACAGACCTTGAGATGAATAAAGTCTGTTGTATACGCTTACTAAGGGAAATTTGAATAAAAAAAGAGCTCGCTTTTCACGTAGGAAAAGCGGACTCTTCGATAATGCACTTGCCCCAGAATCGTCTGATCGGCACCGGGGTTGGGCGACAGCTTTATGTTTTTCTCATCGGCCGCCTGTCATTCGATGCTTACTTCCCCATCGCCTCCAGTAATTTTAATAAAACAGTTACCGCCTCAGCCCTCGTCGCCTTAGCCGCCGGAGCAAACTCGCCGTTCGGGCTGCCTTTCATAATCTCTTTCGCTTGAATAGAGACTATTGCTCCTTTCGCCCATTCAGGGATGGCTAAGTCATCCTTGAATTCGGTTGCGAGCCCCTTTTCCGATGACAGACCTAGAACCTTGGCGACCATAATCGCCATCTCCGCTCGGGTGATCGCCGAGTTCGGACGGAATGTTCCGTCCCGATAGCCGTTAATGTATCCCGCTTCTACGGCAAGCGCTACGGCGTTTTTCGCCCAACGGCCAATCTTGGCTGAATCGGTGAACAGCAATTCGCCTCCCTGGTTCGTTCGCTTCAATGCGTTCATCAGCATCAATGCGAACTCTGCGCGGGTGACGATCCGATTCGGTTTGAACGAGCCGTCCGAATATCCCGCGACAATCCCTTCTCTTACGGCTTGTAAAATACTCGATTCCGCCCAGTGGCCGGCAATGTCTGTTAACTTCACTAAAGGCTCCTTGTTTGTCTCCTGATCAACAGGGCTTTGGGTTGCGAAAACGGCGAATTTGGCCAATGAACGCACCTTGACAGAAACGCGATCTCCGCTTACTTGGCCGTTCGGTACTTCCATCCATCTCTTTTTAGCCTCATCGTATAAAAAAATAGCGGGCGTCTGTCCAGCCGGAAGCTTGGTAGAGTTGAACTTGATTGTAATCGTAACTGGATTTTTGAATTCATCCTTAAAATTCTTTAGAACCTCGAATACTGAGCTTAGCAGCACATCGTGATCCGAAAGCAGCTTCTGCGGGTCCGTTTCCCTATTGATCGTAATAATCACTTCTTTGTCAGAAGCGTCAACCGGAACAGTGACGGTGATCTCCCCAAGCAAGCTCAATTCTCCTGATTTGCCTGGCTGAAGAATCAACTTGTTGCTCGGTGGAGTATAGCTTCCTCCCCCGTTCCCTCCTGCGGTTGGGTTAGACGGAGCTGACTTTACTGTGACGGTATAGGTCACCCGGGTTGTTCCGTCTTGAGCAGTGACGATAACTTTGTAGCTGGACGCTAACGAAGTCGCCACAGTCACTCCATCTGCTTCGTACACCTCAAATGTTGCATTGGCAGCCGGAGTGATCGCAAGTTTGAACGCAGACAATGTTGTGCCGTACGGTACAGCCGTAATTGTCTCGCTTGCTGTTCCATTTGTGCTCACTGTCCCGATTGAGGAGGTTAGCGTCGCATCGCTGCTCGGCGGAGCCGGATCGACCGTAACGGTGTACGTCACTTGAGTGGTGCCATCCTCGGCAGTGACGATTACCTTATAGTTGGATGCTAACGAAGTCGCCACGGTCAGACCGTTCGCTTCATAAACTTCAAACGACGCATTGGTCGCCGGACTAATCGCAGCTTTGAACGCAGACAATGTAGTGCCGTACGGTACAGCCGTAATTGTCTCGCTTGCTGTTCCATTTGTGCTCACTGTCCCGATTGAGGAGGTTAGCGTCGCATCGCTGCTGAGTGTCACTGCGATCCACTGGGCATACAGCGATGTATTTTTTCTTACCTTATAAGAATCGCCCGGACTGTAACCCACGCCGCTTCCGTCCGCTTTCTCGTTCCAACCGACAAAGGTATGACCCGACTTGACGAGATCCATTGCCCCGGGCAAGCTGACCTCTGTTACAGGTACGTAGGATTGGCTAGCGGGAGCCGTCCCGGTTGTGCTATCGTTATCCTCATACTGCAAAATGACAAGGCTGGATTTGAGATACGGATAGCCCCCGTTCATTACAGGATCAATTCCCCAAGTTGCTGTAAAATCCCACGCATTTACAGCATCCGCTTCATATGAGCTTTGACTTTGCATCTGGGCAGTAATAAGGCCAGCCCCGCCTTCCGATATGCTCAGTCCGCTCTTCTCAGTATCGTAAAAGCTATTGACAATGGTCGCTGAGCTTCCGCTTCCCACGAAACCGCCCGTGTTTGTACTCCCCGTAACTTCGCCATAAGAATAACTCGTCCAAATCTCCGCCGAGTCACTCCCCCCGGCTAACCCGCCAACAACATCGTTTCCGCTCACCTTACCGGCCGCGTAGCTGTCCACAATTTTCCCCCAGGAATTATCGCCGACCAGACCGCCGATGTTCATGTTGTCGATACCGCCGCCCTCAACGTCGCCAATGGCGAAGCTTCGAACGATCTCTCCCCCCAAATCGCTTGGATTATTGCCGACTAGACCTCCAACGATATAGTTTCCTCTCACCGTTCCTGAAGCGTAACTGTCTTGAATCGTTCCGTAGGTGTTATCCCCTACAAGCCCGCCTGCGTAATAACCGGTTTCTCCCGAATTCCGATTCACGTCGCCCGAAGCGAAGCTATTGCTGATCGTGCCGTTCATATTGACTCCAACCAGACCGCCCACATTAAAACCGTTCGTTCCCCCATCCACGTTTCCCAAGGCGTAGCTGTGGCTTATCTCCCCGAAGCTCCAGTAAGAGTTTACACCGGCTAGTCCTCCGACATTATTGCTATCCTCTAGCCCGCTGACCTCTCCTAACGCATAACTGAACAAAATTTTGCTATCATTGCTGTATCCGATCAGTCCGCCGATGGAGGTGCAGTTAGCATCGCCGCTCACGTTACCGGCAGCATGGTTGTAGCTCGTTGTCACTTTGATCTGAGTGCCAATTAATCCGCCGACATCCATATTTCCGCTGACGTCTCCGGTAGCGTAACTATAGCTAATGTCGCCTTCCTCGATTCTGCCGATCAATCCTCCAACCTCATCCGTACCGTACACTTTCCCCGAAGCATAGCTGCGCTGGATTTGCCCTTCCTCGGCATAGCCGATCAACCCGCCCACATTTCGATCTCCGCTAATCTCTCCCGTCGCGCAGCTGTCGTTCATCTCCCCCATGAATTCGCCGATAAGGCCGCCTACCTTTTTTTCCCCGGTAATCTTTACCGCTGCGCAGCTATTGGAAATCGTTCCGTCGTAGCTGTAACCGACCAGACCGCCGAGCAAGTCGACTCCGGTAATCTCGCCCGATACAGAAACATTGTCGATCGTTCCCTGATAGTTATCGCCTACAAGCCCGCCCACGAGACTGTCTCCGACAATGGATACGTCAGTCAGCTTAAGGTTGCCGATCCAGCCTCCGGTCGATAATGCCCCGAATAGTCCTAGGCTGTCCCCGTTATGATTCGTAAGCCTGCTGATGGTATGGCCGTCTCCATCGAAATGGCCGTAAAACGGGGTAACGCTGTCCCCGATAGAATTCCATCCTGCAGCCGCATATCCGCCTAAATCAATGTCGGAGATGAGCTTAAAATAAGTTCCCGTATCCAGATATGAACCCCGTACCTTATCCAACTGGTCGGCCGTTTCGATCAGATACGGATCGACTTGGGCTCCGGTTCCTCCCGCAAAATCGCCTCCGGCTGCATAAGCTTTGCCTTCTCCGAAGCCGTTTTTGAACACTGCGAACAGCAGCGCCAGCGTCAACAGCCAGATTTTCGCTTTTCTTGTCGTTTCCAACATCTCGTATACTCCCCTCGAAATTCTGTTTCCTATCTTAGGGACAGTATAATGAAAGCGAATAAAAGAATAATAAAAGAATGTCGAATAAATCGACAAAAGCCGCAAAGCACAAGGCTTCGCGGCTTCCTCCAACACTTCTATTTTCTCGGGGCGGCGCCTATTCAAAGTCGCTGGCGGAACAATGCAATTACGCTCTGGATTTCTTCCTTCGTCGTATAGCGGCCTAAACTAATCCGAATGGCTCCCAACCCTTCATATTCGCTTATCCCCATTGCCCTCAACACGGGAGAAAGAGTCGCGCTTCCGGAATGGCAAGCCGATCCGGTGGAAGCGGCGATCTCCGGAAATTGTCTTAAAATGTCTTGACCGTTCCGGCCTAGAAAACTCGCGTTTAACGTATTGGGCAGACTGTGTTCGGGATCGCCGTTAAAGCGAATCTTCTCTCCGAAAACATCTTGTAAGCCTTCTCTTAAAATTTCTTTAAGTACGCGAACCTCCGAGGAAAACGCCTGTTCCGCAGCCAGTTCGGCAGCTTTGCCCAGTCCAACCAAATAGGGCACGTTTTCCGTTCCCGCACGTCTACCGGATTCATGTCCTGCTCCATGCATGAAGGGTTCGATTTTCGTTCCTGCCCGAATGTACAGCGCTCCGACGCCTTTGGGCGCATACAGCTTGTGGCCGGCAATAGACAATAAATCGACGCCCAGCTCCTCCACATTCACGCGAATTTTGCCAAAGGACTGCGCAGCATCGGTATGCAGAGGAATGCCGTAACGTCTGGCGATATCGGAGATTTTTTTAATCGGTTGAATCGTGCCGACTTCGCTATTGGCATGCATGACGGATATTAGGATCGTATCTTCTCGGATGGCCTGTTCTATTGCTTCGGGCGATACCCTGCCCACTTCGTCGACCGGAACGTAAGTGACCTCCGCTCCAACCGTATGAAGAAAAGCGCAAGGGTTCAGAATCGCCGGATGCTCTATGGCAGTCGTGACGATATGACGGCCTCGATGCGGGGACGCATAGAAAACCCCTTTTAGAGCGTGGTTGTTGGCTTCCGTTCCCCCGCTCGTAAATACAATTTCGTCAGATGAGGCTCCCAAAGAGGCTGCTACCCGGGATCTTGCCAGCTCGATTGCCGGTTTGAGCGATTCCGAGGCCCAATGCGATGAAGAAGGATTGCCGTAGAATTGCTGCAAATAGGGCAGCATTTCTTCAAACGCTTCAGCGGCTAAGGGTGTACTGGCATTGTAGTCCAAATATAATCGTTTTACTGATGTATCGCATGATACTCCCCCCACTCCTATTTCCTCCTCCATCCGATATGCGGTAGCGCGAATGTTAAATCCAATTAATATCCGAAAAAGGAATCCTTCATAATGTTCTGTTTGGAAATCTCATTATTCTTCAAATAAGTCGTAGTGGAATCTACAAATGACTTGGATCCGGCAATCAAATATTTACCGTTGTTCTTGTGCAAGCCGATAAACTTATTCGTCTCCTGACGCAAGTCGTCTCTTGAATCCAGATAAGTTACGCTTATCGAAGCGTTGTTCGCTGCCCGGTCAAGCTCATCTTTAAATACATACGATTTTCCGCTGTCTATATAGAGCAGATGAATTTGGTTCCCGCCTTTATTCCCTTCCGCCTCTATTTGTTTGAGGATCGACCGAAAAGGCGTAATTCCGATACCGCCGGCAATGAGGAGCGAAGGGCTGTTATCCCGGAGAGAAAAAGCCCCTAAGGGCCCGCTCATTTTAACTTTCATTCCCGGAGTCAATTCCAGCAAAGCTTGCTTGAATTCGCTTGGATTGTCACGGATGACCGTTGTTATTCTGACGACATCCTCAACGGGAGCAGATGCCAGACTGAATGGTCGCGTAGCCTTCTTAACGTTCTTGTGGGTAATGCTGAACAAGCCGTACTGCCCCGGGTTCCAGGTCAAATCTTTCCCTTTTTCAAACAGAAACGAATACACCTCGTCCGTTTCCTTCCGGTTTTCAATAAATACTAATTCTCTCTTTTTTAGCACGGCTATAAAATCCGCGAAAAAGCCCATTCCCGTCTTCTCCTTTCTATTTCAAATATTTTCCTGTAATCGACTGCTCTGCATGTACGACCTGCAAAGGCGTACCCTCGAATACGACTTCTCCTCCCTTGCTGCCGCCGTCCGGTCCCATATCGATGATCCAATCCGCTTGGCTGATCACTTCGAGGTTGTGCTCGATTACGATCACTGTATTGCCGGCATCTACCAAGCTGTTCATGATTCCCATGAGTTGGCCGATATCGGACATGTGCAAGCCGGTTGTCGGCTCGTCCATCACGTAGATACTGCCCTTCTTATGCAGCTCGCTAGCCAATTTAATGCGCTGGCATTCTCCGCCCGAAAGCGTGCTAAGCGGCTGCCCCAATGTAATATAGTTCAGACCCACGTCGCTCATTGCCTGAAGCTTGCGCACAACTTCTTTTTGCTGGAAAAATTGCAATGCCTGCTCGACGGTCATCTCCAGCACGTCTGCGATCGACTTCTCGTTCAGCTTGTACGCAAGCACCTCTTCCTTGAAGCGTCTTCCTCCGCAAACTTCGCACGGCAGGTCCACACTGTCCAGGAAAGAAAGATCGATAGACACGACGCCCTGGCCTTGGCAGTTCTCGCAGGCTCCCTTGGAGTTAAAGCTGAACAAGCCCTGATTGACCTTGTTCGCGGATGCGAATGCTTTGCGCACATCGTCCATTATGCCCGTGTAGGTCGCAGGATTCGAACGCGTGGACACGCCTACCGCCGATTGGTCGATAACGATCGCGTCGGGATGCTGGCTGAGGAATACGTCGTTTATTAACGTGCTCTTGCCGGAGCCTGCCACACCCGTAACGACCGTCAGCACCCCGGTTGGAATATCTACGCTTACGTTCCGCAAGTTGTGCAGAGCGGCGTTTTTGATCGAAAGCTTGCCGCTTGGCTGCCTGTTCTCTTGCTTCAGGTGGAGCGGCCGCTTCATATGAGTACCGGTTAACGTAGCCGCCTCCAGCAAGCCCTGGAAGCTACCTTCGTATACGATGTTGCCGCCTCGGCTGCCGGCATGAGGGCCTACGTCGACGATATGATCCGCCACCTTGATCACATCGGGATCGTGCTCGACGACAATGACGGTATTGCCCTTGTCGCGCAGCTTTTGAAGCAATTCGTTTAGCCGGTGTACATCGCGGGGGTGTAAGCCGACGCTGGGCTCATCGAAAATATAAGTGACGTCCACCAAGCTGCCGCTCAGATGCTTCACCATCTTGACCCGCTGCGACTCTCCGCCGGACAACGTATCCGTCTCGCGATTCAGCGTTAAGTAGTCAAGTCCGATATCCACCAGATGCTGCAACCGGTCCGTCAGCGATTTGACGATGGGCGCAGCGACCGGATCGTCGATCTCTCGGGCGACTCGAATCAGCTGACCGACCTCCATGGCGGACAGCTCCGCGATGTTAAATCCGTTGATTCTGCAGCTAAGCGTAGCCGGGCTGAGCCTTGCCCCGCGGCACCCAGGACAAGGTCCCTCGGAAATGTACGGTGCAACGGTTTTTTGCGTGCGCTCCGATTTCGCCTTCAAGTCCTGTTTAATATATTTGTTAGTGAACTTCTCAAGGACGCCTTCTACCGTAATATTCATAGCTTTGCCCGCGAAATCCATCTGGACTTTCCTGGCCTTGGCGTACAGCAGCTGTTCCAGCTCTTCCTCCGAGTAATCGCTAAGCTTCTTATCGAAATCGAAATTTCCCGACTGCACGATCATGTTCCATTCCCAGCCGCCTATCGAATAGTCGGGCAGCATAAGAGCTCCTTCATTAAGCGACTTCGACATATCCACTGCCTTGCTCATGTCGACGCCCAGCTTGCGGCCGATCCCGTTGCATTCCGGACACATGCCTTGCGGATCGTTGAACGAGAACATATTGACATGACCGACATAAGGCTGGCCCACTCGAGAGAATAGCAGACGCAAAATGGGAGAGATATCGGTAATCGTCCCCATGGTGGAATGCGAACCGCCCCCTAGACGCTTCTGATCGACGATAACGGCCATGCTCAGATTCTCGATCGCATCCGTATCCGGCTGCGGAACGCGGGGCAGGAAAGTTCGTACAAACATGCTGAAGTTCTCGTTCAGCAATCGCGTGGATTCTGCGGCGATCGTATCGAAGACGATCGAAGATTTGCCGGATCCGGATACCCCGGTGAAGATCGTGATCTTCCGCTTGGGAATCCGCAAAGAAACGTTCTTCAGATTGTTTTCCCTGGCTCCGGATATGACGATATACTCCTGATTAATTTCGCTCATGTGCAACACCCTTCCATTACTGTTGGATTGTCCGAACCGAGATGAACCGGCTGCTTACGTCGCGCAGCCGGTTCATCTCGCCCCTGTGAATGATTCCTGGTTCTTTCGCCGCAATTGCCCGTTGCGATTATTGCGATAACAGCTTCTCCAATTCTCCGCACCATGCGCTCCAGCCCTGCTTTGCTCCTTGTACGCCATACGGATTCGAGAAACCGGTTTGATCGAGATGGAGATTCACCTTCCCGTCGCTTAACTCCTCCAGCGTCCAGACGACCGTATGCTTCTCCCCTCCGCTGGCCCAAGAATAGGATAAACGGCTTGGCGGTTCTACGATAAGCACTTCGCCCTCGATAATGCCGTCCCAATACTCGTTCGGCTGGGCGCGAAACTGAAATTGATGGCCTACGACGGGCTTAAAATCGTTTTCCAACACCCACTTGGCAAGCTGCTTGGAGTCGGTCAGGGCGGACCAAAGCTTCTCGATCGTCGTCGTATATTGAAAATCCAGGGATAAGGATAGACTCATTCTTCTTCCTCCTCTAATAGCAGATTCAAGTTAAACATATTCATGTTCCAGAACTTCCTGTAGAAATCCAGCCAATCGTGAACTTCTCTGAGCGGAGCTGCGTTTAGTCTATATCTCGTTTCTCTGCCGACTTTGCGATCAAGCACCAGTCCGGCCACTTTGAGAATCGTCAAGTGTTTGGATACCGCCGTCCGGCCCATATCGAACTGTGAAGTCAGCTCGTGAAGAGGTTTCTCTTCAGCTTCTGCCAGCATACGAATCAGTCGTCTTCTGGTCGGGTCTGCAATCGCGTCGAATACGTCTCGCAGCGGATTGTTCTCGTTCACAACACCCTCTCCTACGCAGTATTCCCAAGGAACAGCCGTCAATTTCTCCGACTGGACCTGACTGATTGGACACCTTATGGTGACGTTTTGATTATAGGACACCGTTTGGTGTCGTGTCAACGTATTTTCCTACGGCTGTCCATTCTTCATACATGTACCTTACGATACGCCTCTGGACAGCTTCTTACAATTAAAGCATTTACAAGTTTAAACCATCATGCTACATTAAATGAAACCAAGGTTTTATTCATCGAAACGACCTGTTGCAAGCTATTAGTCGACAGCATTCATCCCATTCGTAAAGGAGTCTATGACCCATGTCCCAACAAATTCATACGGATCAAGCACCATTATTTCCGCTTCCTTTCTCGCAAGCTCTGCGCGCAGGCGATTTCGTTTATGTGTCCGGACAAGTTGGCGTCGATCCGCAGACGCGCGAGATCGTCGGAGATACGATTGAAGAACAGACCGCGCAATGTTTGCGCAACATCGAGATCATTTTGCAGGCGGCGGGACTGACTTTGGATCATGTTATCAAAGTGAATGCTTTTGTAAGCAGGCCGGAGGATTTCGCCGGCTATAACCGCATCTACTCCGAAATGTTCAAACAACCCTACCCTGCCCGCTCCTCGATTCAATGCGGAATCGGTCAATACTTGGTTGAAATCGAGGCCGTTGCTTTTGCGCCATCCATACGGGGTGAAGCTTAATGGCATTACGCATCGCCGTCTCCGGACTTTTGCATGAAACGAATACATTTGCCCCGGGACTGACTCTTCTTGAGCATTTCAACAATGAGCGAAGCGTGACAAACGAGGAGTTCGAACGACGCTATTTGCATACCCGTACTTCTATGGGCGGCGTTATAGACGCTGCGGTGCAGCATGGCGCAGAGCTTAAAGTCGGACTCTATACATCCACAACTCCTAGCGGCATGATTGAAGCGGAAACAGCGGATAAATTAATCGACGATTTGCTGCGAACGCTGCCGCAAGAAATAGACGGATTAGTGTTGATTATGCATGGAGCGATGGTCTCCGAGCAGTACCCGGACTTCGAAGGCGAATGTCTTCGACGCTTACGCGCCAAGGTCGGCGATCGCTTCCCGATTGCCATGACGCTTGATCTGCACGCTAATGTCAGCGAAGATATGACGCGCCTGGCAGATATTATCGTGGGCTACGATACCTATCCGCATGTCGATATGTACGAAAGAGCTGTGGAAGCGTTCGGCCTGCTTGCGGATACGATCGGAGGCCAAATAACCCCGACTCGCAGCAGCAAACATACGGGCATGCTGATTGTGCCGCAGGCGATGATGACTGAGGAAGGCAGCATGAAGCTGATTATGGAGCGCGCTTTCAAGCTGGAGGAAGACCCTCGCGTTCTAAACGTAACGGTCATAGGCGGATTCCCCTATAGCGATGTGGCCGATGCCGGCATGACCTTTATCGTGACCACGAACAACGATCAGCGGCTTGCGGACCAACTTGCGGCAGAGCTTGCACGGATGGCTGTAGATAGAAAAGAATCTTTTGCAATCGAGCAATTGCCGCCCAAGGAAGCGGTCGCGGCAGCTCTGGCGGAGCAGGAAGGCCCCGTCATTCTGGTGGAAGGTTCGGATAACGTGGGCGGAGGAGCTCCTGCCGATGCTACGTTTGTGCTGGAACAGCTCGTGTCTGTTCAAGAGAGCGCCTTAATTGTCATTCGTGACGTTGAAGCGGTCACTGAGGCTTTTCGTCTTGGCGTCGGAGCTTCGTTCACCGGACAAATCGGCGGTAAAAGCGACCGACTCCACGGCAAACCTGTCGAGGTGAGCGGCAAAATCAGACTATTGTTCGACGGCAAGTACCGTCATCTTGGCGCTTATATGACCGGACATATGGCCGATATGGGACAGACCGCCGTTGTGGAGAGCGGAAACCTTACGATCGTGCTGACGGAGAAACGTGTCGCCCCTTGGGATATCGGGCATATCAAATATGCCGGAATCGTCGCCGAACAGTACAAGATTATCGTCGCCAAATCGGCGATCGCTTGGCAAACGGCTTTCGGCTCTATAGCCAAAAAGACGATCTACGTCGACTCTCCCGGGTGCTGCAGCGCTAATTTGCATCACTTTGAATATAAGCATCTGAACAGACCGCTTTACCCGTTCGACGAAGTCCCTAGTCACGTTCGAGTATAATCGAATCATCGACAATACCGTCCAACAAAAAAACGATTGCTGCGTACGATGTGTACCGCGATCGTTTTTTTGCACTTCCGCCGAGCCTACGCTAGCAAAGATTGAGCCACATCATCGACAATACGGTTAATCCCCATCGGACCATAAGAGCCGATCCAGCTCGACGCGTCCACCGTATAGACATGCCGCTTCTTCACTGCGCTTAACGAATTCCAGACGACGCTGCGCTGCATGTCGCTTACCCGCTCCTTAAACATCTCGTTGCTAAGCAGAAAATAATGATTGGCGTTTACTTCGGGCAACGACTCCAGCGAAATGTGGTATGCGGTATCGGACACGAAATCCCCGGCAATAAAAAACGGCGCGGGCAGTCCCAAATCCTCATATAAGATGGCCCCCGTGCGATGAATGACCGTATGAAGACGAATAAACGTGTCGCGCGGCCGAATGAGCGCTACGCGCTGGCCCTGCAGCTTAGCGGCCAGCTTGTCCGACAATCGCGCCGTCTTGTCGCGGTACTCCTGCAGCATTTTGTCCGCCTCATGCCGCTTGCCTGTAAGATCGCCGAATAGGCTCAGCATTTTGCGCCAATCCTCGTTTCGATGGAACATCAAGGTTGGGGCAAGCCGGCTTAACTGTCCATAAAGCTCCTCATGCATCTGCGTGCATACAATGAGATCGGGCTGCAGCGAGGCAATGGCCTCCAGATCGGGCTGCTCGCACGTTCCCAGCGCTCTGAACTGCCCTAAGCGGGTTTGCAAATAATCGGGAAAACAGCTGATCGCCGAGCCTCCAATCCCCACGCTGCCAGCTGGCAATTCATTCAGCGTAATCAACTGATCCGCATATTGAACATCAAGCACGGCAATGCGTTTTGGCGACCTCTGTAAACGAAGCTCCCCTTTGGCGTGTCTAACGACCAACCCGTCGTTTGCTCTATAGCTGGATACGGCTCCGTCGCGGGCTGCTGAAGCTGGCAAGGCATGCACATGAATAGCAGCGGCAGCTCGGCGGTAATCTTGCGGCGCCGTTCCGTAATATTTCTTAAAAGCATTGCTGAAATAGTACATATCGCGGTATCCGACGCTTAAGGCGATTTCCTGAACGGTTGCCGAAGTATGCTGAAGCAGCTGTGCCGCGTGATCCATTCTGACCTTAATGACATACTCCATCGGTCCGAGCTGCTTCTGTTGCTTGAACCACCTCTGCAGCTGCCTTGAGCTGCAGTGCACAAGCTCCGCCATCGTTTCCAGCTTTAACGGCTTGTTGTAGTTCGCGTCAATATGTTTCGCAACAAGACTAACCGCCTCTGTAGGCGTTTGATAGCCTTCCGTCTGCAGCTGCTTCAGCAGCTCGTAGAGCAGGCTTTGAAGAAGCGCATGGGCATGGAAGCTTTCAAGTCCTTGTCTTGCGCTCCACTTGTGCTCGATTTGCTCCACTATCTGATGGTGCGACAAGCGCTTGGCCGGACTGAATCCGAACGAAAGCTGCAGCGCATGGCGTTCCTCATAGCGAAAAGCCGGGTCTCTTGCGGCAGACTGCAGCAGCTCGGCGCTATAATAAATCGCAACATATTCAATCGGCTCCGCAGTCGCCGCAAGATCGATAACGGCATCTTTGCCTGCGTGGCACACAAAAAAGGGAGCAACCGTATAAGAAGTCCCGTCTACTAGCAGTTTTCCGTGACCGTTACGCGTAAAAAACAGCAGGTTTGCCGGCAATCTATAATTGCGCAGATCGTTGCCCGGCAGCACGCTTAGCCGTTGAACGTCAAGCAATCTGATTGCGGTATCGTTCCATAGCGACAATTGTTGCAGCAGCTCCATCTCCCACATCTCCAAACCGAGTTTCATCATGGAATCGTTCTATCTTAGCCTTTTGTTCTCTTCATACATTCTAATTGATAACGATTCTCACAGTCAATTCCTATGCGCTATAGTCCGAACCGGTAATCGTATGCTCAATTTATCAACTCCGTTTCGTTGAAAAAACAGTCCGGCTGTTGTAGAGAACAACGCCGGACTGCCGGTTACAGCTAATTATGGTTTGGGGCACTTTAAGCAATATTCGGGCGCCATTTGATAATAGAGACAGCAAGTCAGACGCTTGCTTCGCCCCGTAATGCGATGTTCTGCATCCAGCTCCGTAAAAGAGCTGAGCGGATTTCTCCTCATCCCGAACAGCTCGCCCGAAGAGCCTATCGTCATAAAGTGGAAATCGTCCTGCATTCGCTGCCATTGCTCTCCCTCTTGAGCTTCGTGGTGTACATACACCGGATTGATTCGCGCCATTACGTTTTCCCACAAAATCGCCTTCGATACCGAGCCTGCTGCGGCTAATCTTTTAATGATCGGACTCAGACTTTCGACGAATAATTGTCTGACGACCTCTGCCCGCCATGCCTCTCTCTTCCCGACTTCGGGTGCCGTAACCTGGACATTGGACAGGGCCATAAACGGAAAAGCGGTACCGGCAGCCGAAGCATTCGGATGAAAAAGTCGGCATTGGTCCAGCTCAACCTTAATCCCTTTATCGTGGTAGGTCATAGCGCTGAGAATCGGAGCGACGAGCAGATAGGCCACCCTTTTCACCAGCATGGAGGAAGCAACGCTAAGGCTCGGAGAACCGATATGTTCCTTAAGCCACTCCAAATACGCTCTGCACGGCTCTTCTTTAAGCAGTTCGCTTAAAGCCAGCGTTTTGACGCAGGACGATGGAACGTCCCCCATCTTCAAGCTGTAGTCGCCGCACAGTTCTTGCCAAGTATCGGAGGTCAAAAAAGGATCCATCTCTTACGGCTGCCCCAACAGAGCGGCCGCGGCCTGATCGACAATCAGATTATTCGCGATCGGCCCGTAATAGGCAATCCACAAGGTACTGTCGATCCGATATACCCGATTGCTCTTCACAGGCTCCAAGGAGCTCCATACCTTCGTGCTTTCCAGTTCATTGACTGCTTCCGCGAACATGGCATCCGACAACAAGAAATAATGGTCGGCGCCGATCTCGGGAACGGCCTCCAGTGAAATCTCATAAGCCGTGTCGTCTACTGCCGCTACAGATTCAGGAACCTTTAAACCCAGATCCGTATAGAGAATCGAGCCCGTGCGATGCTGGGAAGTATGAACGCGAATCCCTTCCGTTCTTGGACGAATCAGCGCTACCGTGTCATCCCCCAGTTTGTCGGCAAGCTGTTGCTTCAATTTTGCGGTTTTCTCCTCATAGGCTTGCTGAACCGTCTGCGCCTCCGCTTGCTTGCCGGTTATTTTCCCCATCGTCTCCAACGTCGCGCGCCAATCCTCATAGAAATCCAACACCAGAGTCGGCGCGATTTTGCTAACGCTGTCGTACACCTTTTCTTGGAAGTCCGTCATCAGAATCAAATCCGGGCCAAGCGCCACCAACGCTTCCAGATTAGGTTCATCGCGCGTCCCCAATACTTTCACGTTCTCTAACCGATCGCTCAAATATTCCGGGAAATCGGTATCGGAGCCGGCGGCCGTGACGCTTCCTGCCGGCTGTTCGTTCAACGCAATCAGCTGGTCGACGAATTTAGTATCCAGAACTGCAATAACCTCAGGTTTTTTCTCGAGTGTATATTCGCCCTTCATGTGCGTAATAGTCACGGGGAAAGTGCCTTTATCTTCAGATGCGGGAGGAGCGCTCTGAGCCTCGGTTGGCGAAGAAGACGGAGATGCCGCCGGGGTCGTGCTTGGAGAGCTTTCGTTCTTGCCCTCGTTACTCCCCGAACCGCACGCCGTCAGTAAAAGCGCCAAGCAAATGAACCCTATTGCGAATTGAGCCGATTTACGAAATCTGTTCACTTTCTAATCCCCTTTTTCGAAGTTTGTGATAATGATTCTCATTGTCGTAGCTAATTTTACTTGGTTTTCGGCTCAATTCGAATGAAAGTTCGCGACAGACTGCTTGTAATTTTGCGACAATCTGAACGGGTATCCTCTGCATCGTCGACCTTTTTACTTGCCGTCGGATGCGGATAAATACCGCTCCAATATCAGGACCGCTTTGGCGCGGTCATTGGTACCGATCTTGGCATAGATGTCGCTTAAATAGTTTTTGACCGTCCCCTGCGTCAAAAACAGCTTTTCGGCCATTTCCTTGGCATTGTGTCCCCTCACCAGCAGCCTGGCAAGATCAAGCTCCCTCGTCGAGAACTCAAGCTCCTCGCCGAGTTGGCCCAACCTCTTGTTTTGCTTGCGGATGTTAAGCGCAAGCTTGTTCGCCACTTTCCCGGTCAATAGCAAATTGCCGGACAGCGCATCGTGGATCGACTGCACCAGCTTCTCCCCGTCGATATCTTTAAGCAAATACCCGGAAGCCCCGTTGCTTAACGCTTCTATAATATAAGCGTCGTCGTCGAACGTCGTCAGAATGAGAATGATCATGTGAGGATAGCGCTCCAGTATCGCTTCGGTCGCTTTCACGCCCCCCATGCCCGGCATGCGAATATCCATCAGAATAACGTCCGGAACGACCTCGCGAAGCCGTTCCAACGCTTCTTCGCCGGATTGCGCCGTCCCAACGATCTTGATGTTCGAGCGCAACGAGATCAACGTCTCCAGCCCTTCAAGCAATATTTTCTGATCGTCCACTAACATAACGCTGATTTCCGCCGCTCCGTCCATTACCCGTCCCCCTTTGCGATCGGCATTCGGATATGAAGCTCAAACCCCTTACCGGGTTCGCTTTGCACGCTGAATTGTCCGCCGACCGCCTCGATTTTTCCCTCCATCGATTTCAGGCCAAAGCCGTAAACGATCGAAGCGCTCCCTTGCCCATTGTCCTTAACGTTCATATGAATCGTCTCCTGTCTCTCCACCACGACAATCTCGATTACGCTGGCCCGGCCATGTTTAAGCGCATTGGTGATCGATTCCTTAACGACATTAATCATTACATACTCTTGAAGAGAAATCAGCGCAGACTTCACCTCGTAACCCAAATGAAAGCGAACGCCAGTCTGCTTCTCGGTATCGATAATGAGGGTGCGAATCCCTTGCTCCAGACCCAGTCCGCCGGCAAACCCATCCGTTGCTTTCAACGTTTTGACGACCTGGCGGATGTTGCCGAGCCCCTGCTTTAATTGCTCGCGCGCGACGCGGATTTTCTGGCGGGCCTCCTCCGGGCGTTGGTCGAATAGCAGGCCTGCGCCCTCCAGAGCAACGATCGCTGTCGTCAAATTGTGTCCCACCGTATCATGGACTTCTTCCGCGATCCGAGTTCTTTCTTTTAAGGCCCCCATCTCCTCCCGCATTTTCGCTTCCTGCAGCAGCGCTTCGTTTAACCGAAAATTTATATCTCTTTGATTAAGCAGAAGCTTTGTGCTCCAGATCGGAATGACCAGACAGGAGTAGCTCAGCAGATCGAATGCATGCTGCCACAGGTCCGAGCCGTCCTTGGGCCACAGCACCAAATAGGTCACAAATCCGCCATAGGCAAAAGGAAACGCGTACCACGACTTGTAATGAAGAATGATATCCGCCGCGAAAAGAACAAAAACGATCGTCTCGATCCCTGTTCCGCTTTGCAGAAACAATACGAACAGGATGACGATTTCGGCCAATGGAGAGACGACTGCGATCGGATGATACTTGGGATGATTCAATACGCGCTCCCAATGTCTGGCGAAATATAGCGCGATTAGCACGCCAACGATCGCGGCCCCCTTCGCTTGCGAGAGGGCAACGTAAAGCAACAGCAAAACCACGTAAGCGCAAGACAACCCGTAAAAAAAGGCCTTCGATAGTTTTGTATCGCTAAGCGTTTGAACGGTTGTAATCTGCATGGTCTCACACATCCTGTAACGGTAAATGGCTTCAGATCAAGCCTAGAACAACTGCAGCGACAGCCGCCAGCAGCGGGATGGCTTCCACCCCGTGAATGATGACGGACGGCCAGAAGCTGCGATATTTGACGTTTAAGAAGCCGTAGAAGAGCGATCCGACGAGGAATAACGGGATTTCCGAGATTTTATGAAGGTGATAGGCAGCAAACAATACGTTGTTCATTGCCCAATCCCATTTTCCGAATGCTCCCCTCATTTGCGGCAGCAGCACTCCGCGAAAAAACAGCTCTTCCCCCAGCAAGTAATTAAACAAACAACTGATAAGCGCGATGCCAAGCAAGTACCAGGCGCCCTCAAATTCGGGAGTCGCCAAATTTTCAATCAACGTATAACTCTTGGGCGCCAACGCAGGGAACAGCCGGTTAACCGCCTCTTCCATAAACGAAAACAAGCCCGAGCTTTCAAAGAAAAAAGCGTAAAGGATGATCGGAATCGTAAACGAATAGGCGAGTTTGTAGGTTCTCTTCGTTTTCGGTTGCACGGGATGATTCAGCCATAATCGCTTTTGGAGCTTCCGCCAAGTCAATCGGCCTAACTCTCTTCTCAGAATCAAGACGGATAGCGCGAACTGCCAGATCATGCCGAGAATCATAAACAGCCAATACAAAATGCCGGGATGAATGCTGACGACCGGCGCCAAAAGCGGCATCAACACGAATCGGAAGAAAGCCATCGGCAAAGCTACCAATGCCCATAAGCCTATTATTTTACTAACGCTGTATTGCTTTACTTCTGTTTCGTTACTCACTCTTCCAACTCCTCCTACGACGCTTTTATTATGCTATAACCATAATAAAAAAGACCGTCATATGATAATTGACGATCGTCATAAAAGCGAAAAGGTGAAATTGAAAATAAAAACTGTTCACTTTTATTCCTCTTTTCTCTCCAGCATAATGAAGCCATAACTGAGAGCAAGGAGTGAACCTTATGTTAAACCATCTGAAAGAATTGAACGATATTCGTCAAGCGGAGATAGAGCAGTTGATCTGCGAGCTCGAATTGGCGCGCGCGGCGCGCGAAGCGGAGCGGGAACACGGCAGATCGCGCCGTAACGGCGCGGTCTGGCTTCGCAAACTATTCGGATACGGGAGAAGGAGGCGCGAGAGCGACGACTGCCCGCATCTGGAATGCCCGCTGCGTTCCAGCCCCTCCTCACCTCGCCTCTAAAAAGCGCGTAAAGATGTCCAGCATTCGGCCGTCCCCATATCCTTATTATCCGCTTGCCCGACGACGACCGCCTTCTGAACCATCGGCTCGTCTCCTATGAGACGCCCCCTGCCCCCCTGCTCGGGCGATGCCGCTTGACACCCTGCCAACGCCAAAGCAACTAAACCTATCATGACTATCGCACGCGCTTTTTTCATCCGTATTCCTCCACCGCCGCCTCCCGTGAGCAGCCGTTCTTGTCCTTTTGTACGCTTATAGACGCACTGATCGTAGAAAGGTTGCCCGTTCGTCGATGGTAACATTTATGAAGTCAAACCGCGCGAGTCTCTTGACATCTTTGCATGCTAGAAATATAGTTATCACATACTATCCAGTATGTTCCAAGCATAAAATAATGCAGAGGTGTGCGCGAGTTGAGATCATCCGAACGGATTTTGGAAGCCGTGAATCGGTTAAGCAGCCGACTGCCGATGGACAAGATCACCTTTGCGGATCTTGCCCGGGAGACAGGGCTGCATTGGACGACGATTCAGAGATTTTTCGGCAGCAAAGAAGCGTTAAAGGCTTTTTTGGCGCGGAATCATGACGAAGACGAACCGTTGAAGGCCGACACGCGAACGAAAATTATGGAGTCGGCCAGACGAGTTTTCGCCCGACATGGATTCAACGGGGCCTCTCTCGATCTTGTCGCTCATGACGCGGGCATGACTAAGGGAGCCGTTTATTGGCACTTCGCCAGCAAAAACGACCTCTTCCTCGCTCTGTGCGAGAGCAGCTTGAACCGTCTGCTGTCCGGTCTTCCGAAGCAGGCCCAGGAAGTAGTGAGCTCAGTGAATCCGATCGAGTCGTTCAGACGGATACTGGAGGCGGAATTTAAGGCATGCGAGGAGGATAAGGGGGAACGCCCCGCCCTGTTCTTCGAGTTCGTCTCAGGCGCTCGCGAGCCTCGCATTCGCGACAAGCTGGCCGACGCTTTTACCACGCTGCTCCAAGGGACTACAGCTATGCTGGAGGAGATGCAGCGCAGCCGAAAGATTGCGGTTAACGCTAATCCTCAGGGCTTGGCCATAGCGCTCCATTCGCTCATCAACGGAGTCGTGTTGATGTGGCTGATCGCGCCCAACCAGGTTTCGTTCGAACAGGTATCTGCAGAAATCTCCCGGATGCTGTGGCAAGGTATCGGCGCGGACAACGCTCGAACGTAAACAGCCCGTAGCTTTACGGGTTTTTGTTTCAGCGAAACATACTTATGAGTATGTAAATATCGCAAAAGGAGAGATGGAGCATGTGGTGGTTAAGCTTGTTGGCGCTCATTATTGGGTCTGGTACAGGCATGTGGGGATATAGCAACTATCGGGTCAAGAAAGACGAAGCGAAGCATCCCCCCGCCGGCCGCTTCGTGGAAGTCGAGGGAATTCGGCTGCACTATATCAGTCGGGGAGCCGGTCGCCCTGTCGTTTTTCTTCACGGCGGCATTCTGTCCTGCCGCGATTTCGAACGCGCGGCGGAGATCGTTGCAGGGCAAGGTTACCGGGCGATCGCCTTGGACCGCCCGGGTTACGGTCACAGCGGCAGACCGGCCGGCCCGGTGTCCGTGGACCGGCAAGCCGAACTGATTCATGCTGCCTTGAAGCAACTGGGGGTTGATCGGCCCATTCTGGTCGGACACTCCTGGAGCGGAGTCCTCGTTCTCACTTACGCCCTGCAGTTTCCTGATGACGTGACGGGGATC
Source organism: Cohnella sp. LGH (assembly GCF_017671885.1). Classification (NCBI taxonomy): domain Bacteria; kingdom Bacillati; phylum Bacillota; class Bacilli; order Caryophanales; family Paenibacillaceae; genus Cohnella; species Cohnella sp. LGH. The sequence continues at coordinate 2,982,722 of NZ_CP072117.1, read as the reverse complement.
GTCGCTTTGAGCGCGGCAATGTACAAGGAAGGCTATCCCGCGGAGAACGGAGACCCGGTTTCCCGCTTGGCGACGATGCCGATCATCGGAAGCCTGCTGCTTCACACTTTGTTGCGCAGTCCTCTTGGCATACGGATGACGGACGGAATGCTGCGGCAAACCTTCGCTCCGGAGCCGATTCCTGCCGGTTATCGGGAAGACGTGCACGCGCTGTGGCTTCGACCCAAACAATTCAGAGCCAACCGCGAGGACATCCTGGCCTTCCCCCCGGCAGCGTCCAAGTACAGCCTCGATTACGGCAGCATCAAGCTTCCCGTTGTATTTGCGGTTGGAGAAGACGATCCGTTCGACGTCGCAGCCCAGGCGGAGCGGCTAAAACGGGACCTCCCGCACGCGGAGCTCGTCCTGCTCCCCGAAGTTGCCCATATGATTCCGCAGAATCATCCGGAACTGGTGGCAAGTCTCGTTCATAGACTGGTCAGTTCCAAGCCTGGTCCCCTGGAAAAAACAAAGTGGCCTTCATCTTTGAGATAAGCAAGGGACGGCTTCAGCGATTAAATATATTTCGTCAAAATGTTCTCTACATGCTCCAAGTGGCGCTTCATCGTCTGAGCGGCCCGCTCCTGATCGCGTAGACGGACAGCCTCGTAGATCGCGGAATGCTCCCGGTAGAGCTGTTCGGCCACCTGTTGATTGGAGTAGATTTCGACTCTGCGGATGTCGCGAATCGCAGATTCCAGCTGACCGACGATCGATTCGAACAATCGAACCATAATCGAATTGTGCGTCGCCTTGGCCAACGTGAGATGGAACAGAACGTCCGTGCGTTCCCCTTCCAGCTCCTGCCCGACCGTCTGTTCCATTGCGTGCATCAACGCTTCGAATTCGGCCATATCGGCGTCAGTCCGCTTGACGGCAGCGATTGCGGCATTGGACACTTCCAGCGACTGCCGCGCTTCTAACAGCTCCAGCAGAGTGCTGCGGTTTAGCCGGAGCGAATCTAGCTCGGGAACGGCCGCTTCGGCCGGGGCGTTGCGAATCACTCGGCAGCCGCCGCCTTGTCGGATCTCGATGAGTCCCATCGCCTTGAGCGCGCTTAGCGCTTCGCGAGTCGTCGAACGACCCACGCCGAAGCTTTCCGACATTTCCTTCGTCGACGGCAGCTTATCGCCGACCTTGAATCTGCCGTCCAGAATCATCCCCATGAGCTGATCCTTGATCTCCTCGTAATGATTCCGTTTCGTTAACCGGGTTATCGCCATTCGCCTGCATGCCTCCCGCTCAACCGACGAGCAGCGCGTATACGATGCCCGGACCGTGCACGCCGATCGTCAAGTCGTTCTCAATATCCGACGATCGGCTCGGACCGGATATAAAATGAATGCCCGCAGGCAGGCTTTCACGCCCGCCTTCGTCGAACGTTGACATCACTTCGCCGAGCCTCGTCTTCAGACGATCAAGCGGAATAATCGCGATTAGCACGGTCGGCAGCAAGCTAACGGAGCGCCCCTTGTCCTTGGAGGACAGCACGACCATCGAGCTAGTGTATGCCGCCGCATGATCGACCAGCACGACGCCGATGTCGGCTTCAGCCGAACGCGCCTTCCAGTTTTCCTCGGCGTCGGTGTTCCAGACCGAGATTTTAGCCTCTGGCAGACGCTGCTCCAATCCTAACGCGGCAAGCTCCGGCTCGTTCTGACGAATGATATACTTCGCTCCGAGCTCGCTTGCTTTGTCCGTAACAAACTGCTGCACGTCTTCCATCGACGATAGCCGTTCTACGTGACCGCCCACGCTTTTGAAATTTTCCGTAAACCGTTCGATGCGTTCCTGCTCGTTCCATTCGTAGACGTTCCAGAAATCCGGCGATCCGCGAAACGGATGCTGCGGCGCTTCGGCCACCATCGGACGTCTCAGCTTGGAGGAGATATTGCCGATAAATTGACTTTGCTTAGCGCGAGACTTCTCTTCCATCTCCCTCAGCCACTGCTCCTGCGTTTTAACCGTGTCCATGACCGTGCGTCCCCCCTTTCTTGCGATTCGAAACCGCCTGCTCCATTCGCTGCTTGACGTCCGGGGACATCTCCTGAAGACCTGCGCGGATTTCCGCATCCAGCGTCGCCCACTGCTGGCGGAAGCTCTTCTTCGGCAGCGTCGGGGTAACCCGGTACGTATTCCAGCCTTTGAGCGGTCCGATCTTGAGGCGGATGCCTCCATCGCGAGCGACGAACTTCTGTCCGATCTTGCCGAGCTTCAGCACCGCGCTCATCCGTCCGGACTTCGAGAACAGCGTCGCGAAGCCTTTCATTCCCGCATCCTCCAGCTTGTCGCTATGTCCGGCTTCCACTTTGCGCCTGCGCAGGTAGATCAGCATCTCGTGAAGCGGAATCTTCACGGGGCAAGCCTCGTAGCAAGCTCCGCACAAGCTCGAAGCGTTGGCGATATCGTCCCATTCGGCGATATTTTTTTGGAGCGACGGCGTCAGCACGGCGCCGATCGGTCCGCTGTACGTTCCGCCGTAAGCGTGGCCGCCGATATGCCGGTAAACCGGGCAGGCGTTCAAGCAGGCGCCGCAGCGGATGCAGTTCAGCAGCTCCTGGAATTCGGGATCTCCGAGCTGCAGCGAGCGTCCGTTATCGACGATAATAATGTGCATTTCGTCCGGTCCGTCGGCGTCCACGGAACGTCTTGGCCCTGTAATGCCCGACATGTACATCGTCAGCTTCTGTCCGGTCGCCGAACGAGGCAGCAGCGTCGCCATCACTTCGAGATCGGCCCATGACGGAATGATCCGCTCCATGCCCATCAGCGTAATTTGCGTCTTCGGCAGCGTCGTCACCATCCGGGCGTTGCCCTCGTTCTCGAACAGCACCATCGAACCGGTCTCGGCGATCGCGAAGTTGCAGCCCGTCATGCCGATATCGGCTTCGAGGAACTTCGAGCGAAGCCGTCTGCGCACATAACCGGCCAATATTTTCGTATCCGCCTCCAGCTTCTCTCCCGCATCCTCGGACAGCAGCTCGGCAATTTGATAGCGATTTTTATGAATGGCGGGGATAATAATGTGGGACGGCGGCTCGTCGGCCAGTTGAATGATGTATTCGCCAAGGTCGGTTTCGATCGCTTCTACGCCGATTTTTTCCAGCGCCGCATTAAGATGCAGCTCCTCCGATACCATCGACTTCGATTTGACGACGGTTTTGGCGCTTACCCTTTCGGCAATCGCCATGGAAATATCGACCGCTTCCTTCGCGGTTTCGGCAAAATGCACATGAACGCCGTTCGCGCGCGCGTTCTCTACGAACAGGTTTAAATAATAATCGAGGTGAGCGATCGTATGAAGCCGGATTTGTCGGCCCCGTTCGCGCCAATCCTCCCAATTGCCGTGCTCCTCCGTCGCCTTCAGCTTGCCGTTCTTCAGCCGTTCGGTCGTGAATTTGACGGCCTTGCGCAGGAAGTCGTTGTTCAGCGCCAGCTCCGCGCGTTCTTTAACCGTTGCCCCGCCTTTAGGTCCGTGGCTCATCTTATTTCACCCCTTCATACAGCAGCTCGGCCAAATGCATCACTCTGACCGGCTCGTTGCGATAACGCAAATTGCCCGCGATATTCATGAGACAGGCCATGTCCAGTCCGACCAGCACTTCCGCTTCCGTTTCCTTGACGTGATCGCTCTTCTCGCCCACCATCGCGCCGGAAATATCCGACATTTTGACCGCGAACGTCCCACCGAAGCCGCAGCAGTCCTCCGCGTGCGGAAGCGGAACGAATTCGAGTCCTTGTACGCGACTCATCAGCGCCATCGGCTCATCCTTGATGCCCATCAGTCGTGTTCCGTGGCAGGAAGGATGGTACGTTACTTTATGCCGGAACGTCGCGCCCACGTCTGTCACTCCTAGCACATTAACGAGGAATTGGGTGAATTCATACGTCTTGCTTTGCAGCGCCAGCGCGCTGTCCAGCATACTCGGATCGTTCTCGAACAGCTTCGGATAATGATGGATCATGCCCGTGCAGGAGCCGGACGGCGCAATCACGAAGTCGCTGTCTTCGAAGGCTTCGATAATCGTGCGGGCAGTCGTTCTCGCTTCGTTCCAATAGCCGCTGTTAAATGCGGGCTGGCCGCAGCACGTCTGAACCGGGGGGAACTCCAGCGTAACCCCGTACCGTGCCAGCAGGCGGATCATCGCCTCCCCGACCCGCGGGAAGATCGCGTCGCTCAAGCAAGTAATAAACAGAGAAACCTTCAATGTGCCGCACCCCTTTCGCTTCTATTTTTATATTATCAGGTTATCAGGTTGTCAGACAAGTTGAGAATGATTTTCATACGGAAAAAGCGTTCCTAAGAACGCACTCGCCTCCACCTATTGCCGAGAAGCGAGTGCGCGTCTATGACAGGAACCGCTTGTTTGGGAGCCGCACGCTACACCGTAACAACGGCGATGCCGCGGCCTTCCAACTGCTCTATCGTCTCCGCAGGCATCCGTCTGTCGGTAATGATCATATCGACCTCCGACAGATCGGCGACATGAGTAAACGCCTGTACGCCAAACTTACTGGAGTCGGCGAGCAGAATGACCTCGTCCGCCATGCCGATCATCCGCTCCTTGATCCGGGCCTGCAGCTCGTTGGACTCGCTGATGCCGCGCTCCAGATGCACTCCCTTGCAAGAGAGAAACACTTTATCCACATGGTACGCATCCAAGGAGCGCTCCGCCAAGGGACCTACGAACGACAAGGAACGCTGGGCGAGAATGCCGCCCGTGGAGATGACCTGGATCTTCTCCTTGTTGCTAAGCTCCGTCGCGACTTTAATCGAATTGGTCAGCACGGTCAGGTCGATGTCGGGCACGTCGGCCGCCATATACCAAGCGGTCGAGCTGGCGTCCAGCAAAATGCGGTCGTTCGGCGAGATGCGCTTGATCGCCTCCAAGGCGATCCGCTTCTTCTCGTCCGCGTTCGTAATTTCGCGCACGGCATAAGGAATTTCCGGATGCAGCGCGGTCGTCTCCTTGACGCTGACCGCGCCTCCGTGAGAGCGGCGCAGCCGCCCCGCTCGTTCGAGCCGGTCCAGATCGCGGCGAATCGTCTCCTCCGTTACCTGGCACAGCTCGCTCAGCTCGGATACCCGGATGCTTCCTCTTTCGTTGACCAAGCCTACAATTTTCTCATATCGCTCCGCAACCAGCATGTGTACCCTCTTTTCGCAACCGAATTTAGTCCGACCGGAGCTGCGACGAATTTAACGGTACTTTATTCGTCGCAGTCTCCAAGCCCCGTTAGCGTCCGGAAGCGCTTGTATGCGCCAACCCATAGCTCCGAATCGCTTGGCTCGTACGTTTCCACAGGGAACGACTCGCGTATCGCCTTGCGGGCTTCCCAAATGTCGGCGAAAGCGCCTTGAGCGATCCATTGAACGGCAAGATTCCCGATTGCGCTTCCTTCGGAAGGTCCGGCCCATACCGGCTTACCGATCGCATTCGCCGTCCATTGGCAGAGCAGCGTATTCTGAATGCCGCCTCCGACCATGTGCAGACCGCCGAAGCTTTGTCCGGACAACCGTTCCGTCATTTCGAACACGTAGCGATATTTTAACGCCAAGCTCTCCAGGATGCAACGTACGATTTCGCCTACGCCGTCCGGCTCCGCTTGACTCGTCCGCCGGCAATATTCCGCGATTCTCTCCGGCATATCCCCGGGAGGCAGAAACAGGTCGTCGTCCGGATCGATGAACGTCGCCAGCGGCTTCGCGTTCGAAGCGAGCTGCACAAGCTCCGGGAACGAATAGGATCGGCCTTCTCGCTCCCACTCTCTCCGGCACTCCTGCAAAATCCACAGACCCATAATATTTTTCAGCAGCCGGAACGTATTGCCGAAACCGCCTTCGTTCGTGAAGTTGAGCTTCTGCGCCAGCTCGTGCAGCACGGGCTTGTCGACTTCCGTGCCCATCAGCGACCACGTTCCGCAGCTTAAGTAAGCGAACGACTTCTCCGTTGCCGGAACGGCCGCAACCGCCGAGCCCGTATCGTGTTCAGCTACCGCATACACGGGAATTGAAGCGACGCCCAGTTCCTCGCATACCGACGGCTGAAGCCGGCCCGCAAGCTCCCCTGGTTTAAGCACGTTGCCGAACCAGCTCCGCGGCAAGTCGAGCAATCTCAGAAGCTCGGGATCCCAATCGTCCGTTACCGGATTGTACAGCTGCGTCGTCGTCGCGTTCGTGAACTCGTTGTGCATTTCCCCCGTAAGGAAATAGCGCAGCAGGTCCGGAATCATCAGCAGCCGGCTTCCTTCCTGAAGCACCGGAGATTTGGCCTGTTTCAGCGCGTAGAGCTGATAGATCGTATTAAAAGGAAGGAACTGAATACCCGTCCGAGCGAAAATAACCCCAGCCGGAATTTCGGCCATCACTCGTTCCATCGCTTCTTCCGTATGACGGTCGCGATAATGGTACGGGTTGCCGGCCAGTTCGCCGTTTTTGCCGATAAAGCCGAAGTCGACCGCCCAGGAGTCGATGCCCATGCTCTGCAGGTCGATGCCCCGATGCTTGGCCTTCAGCAAGCCTTGCTTGATTTCGTGATAGAGCCGCAAAATGTCCCAATACAGGCGGTCGCCCGCCTGTACCGGATCATTGGGGAAGCGATGCAGCTCCTCGACCTCGATCTTGCCGTCCGTCAGTCGTCCGAGCAGCGCTCTGCCGCTGCTCGCGCCCAGATCGAACGCGAGTATGCTCGACATCTCTCATCATCCTCGGTTAATTAATTGGCGCGCTTCAGCAGCACGTCTTGCTCGTACGCCTTCACTTCGCCCAGCCAGTCTTCGCGAACAGGCACGCCGTTCTTCTCGCAGTAATAATCCCATACCGCGCCGAACGGATACGACTTGAACTCTTCCGTCAGGGCCAGACGCGTCGTATAGTCGCCATCGAGCTCCGCTTTCTTGAGCGCTTCGATCGGATCAAGCATGGCGCGAAGCAGCGATTTGATCGTGTTGCGCGTGCCGATCACCCAAGCCGCCACACGGTTGATGCTGGCGTCGAAGAAGTCGAGACCGATATGCGTCTTGCCCAGCAAGTCGCCGCGCACAAGCTCGCGACCGATGTCGATCAATTCGTCGTCGAGCGTAACGACGTGGTCGCTGTCCCAACGCATTGGGCGGCTCACGTGCAGCAGAATGCCGTCCGCGAACAACGACAGCGAGCTCAGCTTGTTCGAGATCACTTCCGTCGGATGGAAATGGCCGGCGTCGAGACAGATCAGCTTATTGTTGCGCAGCCCGTAGCCCATATAGAACTCGTGGGAACCGACGACGTAAGCTTCCGATCCGAGACCGAACAGCTTGCTCTCGACGGCATCGAGATGGTGCGCCGGGTTCAGTTCTTCCGCGAACACTTCGTCCAGGGCGTCCTTCAAGCGCTGTCTAGGCGCCAAGCGATCTGCGGGAACGTCCTTATAGCCATCCGGAACCCACACGTTCGTGACGCAAGTCTGACCGAGCTGCTCTCCGAAGTAAGCGCCAATCTTGCGCGATGCTTTGCAGTGATCGATCCAGAAGCGGCGGATTTCCGGGTCCGGATGGCTCAGCGTAAAGCCGTCGCTGGACTTCTCGTGGGAGAAGCAGGTCGGGTTGAAGTCCATACCCAGCCCTTGCTCCTTGGCCCAATCGACCCATTTCTGAAAATGCTTTGGTTCGAGCTGATCCAGCTCAACCTTCTCGTCGGTGTCGGCGTAGATCGCATGGAGATTTACTTTGTGCTTGCCCGGAATCAAGGAGAAAGCTTTCTCCAGATCCGCGCGAAGCTCCTCGGGCGTTCTTGCCGCTCCGGGATAGTTGCCCGTAACGGAGATGCCGCCGGTCAAATCCTGATCCTTGTTCAGGAAACCTCTGACGTCGTCTCCCTGCCAGCAGTGCATCGAAATTTTTATTTGAGCCAGCTTCTCCAGAACCTGATCGACGTCGATGCCGTGCTTGGCGTACAGCTGTTTGGCCGCTTCGTAATTGTTAACGGTGGATTGTTGCATGCGCGTTCCTCCTCGGGCTTCGGTTTTATTTTAAAGGATAAGCAATGACGGACATGAGGGCATTCTCGGCTTGCGTCGAATCGAGCCGGCTGTACTGAACGATGATCGGGATATCGCTTACAACCTCCATCGCGTAAGGAACGCCGACCGGAATCGGCGTCCCTTCCTTGTTCAGCGAGCTCGTTCGAATATGCTTGGTTCTCCTGGCTCCGACGACGACCATGATGTCCTCCAACGGCTCGCGATCCTCGAAGAAAACCGTGATTTTGAGCAAGGCGTCCTCAGACGCCGTGTTGAGCACGCAGATGGATTCGTGGCTTGTCAGCTGCCCGGAGCTGATCTCGGGAATATAAGCGTCCGGAATGTACCAGACCTTCTCCCCTTGCGCCCTATGCATAGGAACGATCCCCTTCCGATGATTATCGAGTGAACGCTGCGGGAACGCCGCCGTCGATCGTCAGCATGCAGCCCGTCGTTTTGGCGGACTTGGACGATGCGAAGAATGCGATGCCTTCCGCGATGTCTCTCGGATAAATATTAACAAGCAGTGTCGTGCGCTTGCGGTAGTATTCTTCCAACTGATCCGGTTCGATGCCGTAAGCGGCGGCGCGCTCGTTGCGCCAGCTGCCGTTCCAGATCGCCGACCCTTGCAGAATCGCATCCGGCAAAATCGTGTTGACGCGAATGCCGAACTCTCCGCCCTCGGCCGCGATGCAGCGCGCCAGATGCGCTTCCAGCGCCTTGACGGAGCTGTAGGCGGTAGCGTTCTTGCCGGCGTATACCGAGTTTTTGGATCCGATGAATACCATGTTGCCGCCGATGCCTTGCGTCTTCATCAATTTGAAAGCTTCGCGGGCAACGAGGAAATATCCCGTACCGAGCACGTTCATGTTCAGGTTCCATTCCTTCAGCGACGTTTCGTCGAACGGGCTGGAGGTAGCCAAGCCTGCGTTGTTGACGATAATGTCCACGCCGCCGTAAGCAAGCGCCGTCGCGTCGTAAGCCGCTTGCACCAGTTCCTCGCTCGTTACGTCGACTTTAACGGCCAGCGCGCGATTTTCTCCCCACTTGGCGTTGATCTCGTCGGCAACCTTCTGCGCGCCTTCGAGGTTCAGGTCGGCCAACACGACGTGCGCGCCTTCCGATACGAGACGGCGTGCCGTTTCGCTGCCGATACCGCCTGCGCCGCCCGTGATGAACGCGACTTGACGGGAGAACTCGGCTTCCGGCGGAGCCAGCGACAGCTTGTAAAGCTCCAGTGGCCAGTACTCGACGTTGTAGGACTCGTTCTCGGACAGCGAGACGAAGTTGCCGAGCGCCGTCGCGCCTCTCATAACCGCGATCGCGCGGTGGTACAGCGCGCCGCTCACTTGCGACATCGCCCAGCTCTTGCCGGTGTTGATCATGCCCACGCCAGGGATCAGAATAACGCGAGGTGCGGCTTCGAACATGACGTCGCCTTCGTTTTTGTTGCGCTCGAAATAGGCGGTGTACTGCTCCTTGTATGCGGCAACGCCTTCCTTCAGCTTGACGATCAGGCCGTCGATGTCGTTCGCGTCGGGCGTCCAGTCGATAAACAACGGCACAACCTTCGTGTGGACGAGGTGATCCGGGCAGGCTGCGCCCACTTGGGACAGCTTGGCGGAATCTTGGCCGGAGACGAATTGCAGCACGTCGTCGGCATCGTCGAAGCTCAGAATCATCTTCTTAGCGTCGCTGACCGCGCCGCGGATCGTCGGCATCACTTTAGCCGCGATATTTTGACGAACTTCGGCAGGAAGCGTCTCGTATTTCGCGCCGCCGAATGTTTTTGCTTCGTCGATGCGGGCTTCGATGAACGCTTCCGCTTCGGAGATAATTTTGATCGTCTGTGCGTAGCAAGCCTCGGACGTCTCGCCCCAAGTAACGAGGCCGTGTTTCTCCATCAGCACGAGCTCGGCTTTCGGGTTGTTCAGCACGCCTTCCGCGATCATCTTCGACAGCGTGAAGCCCGGGCGAATGTAAGGAACCCAGACGAAGCGGTCGCCGAAAATTTCCTTCGCCAGCTCTTTGCCGTTATCGGCGCAGCAAAGGCTGATAATCGAATCCGGATGCGTGTGATCCACATGCTTAAATGGCAGGAAAGCATGCAGCAGCGTCTCGATCGAGGCGCGCGGATGCTTCGAATCGATCATGCAGTTCGCCAAGTAAGCGACCATGTCCTCGTCGGACATTTCCGGCTTTTCGAACAGCGGACGGATGTCGTCCATACGCAGGCCAGTGAAATTGCCCGCTTTCATCGTCGCCAGATCGGAGCCGCTGCCTTTGACGTACATCACTTCGACGTCGCGGCCGCGGAAGTCCTTCTCGATCGTTTTCGAAGATGTATTGCCGCCGCCGTAGTTGCAGACGCGGCGATCCGTGCCGATGATGTTGGAACGATAAACGAGCTGGTCCAGACCGGACTGCAGCTCGTCCGCTTTCGATGATTGCCACAAGCTTTGTACCATGGGATTACCTCCGGATGTTGTTTTTGTTTGGTTTTGAAATCATTCTATCACACCCGTTTGTTTTTGAATACTTTAAAATCAAACACAAACAAAAATAAATAGTGGTAGGCTCGGCCGCTTGTCCCCCTCTTACGGTCTGGCAGACCGTTGCGCACGCAAATCCGGCCTCCCGCCCCCCCTCTTACGGTCTCGCAGACCGTTGCGCACGCAAATCCGGCCTCCCGCTACCCCTCTTACGGTCTGGCAGACCGTTACGCAGGCAAATCCGGCCTTCCGCACTCCTCTTACGGTCTCGCAGACCGTTACGCACGCAAATCCGGCCTCCCGCACCCCTCTTACGGTCTCGCAGACCGTTACGCACGCAAATCCGGCCTTCCGCACCCCTCTTACGGTCTCGCAGGTGGTTACGCGGGCATATCCGACCGTTTGGCCAAAGAAAAAAAGCATCCTAGTCGATTAACGATCAGGATGCTTTGGCTCACGCTCAAGATTGAATAAACTTTTTGTTAGGCAAGTAGTGCAAAGCCTTAATAAAACGAATCGTTCGCGTCTTCGCGCGCATCACGATCGAATGTGTCTCCGCCCGCTCGTCCGGCAAGTAGCGTACGCCGCCGAGGAACTCGCCCGGAGTAACGCCGGTCGCCGCGAAAATGACGTCCTCCGTGCCAACCATGTCCTCCATCGTCAGCACCTTGTACGGGTCATCGATGCCCATCTGCACGCAGCGCGAATACTCGTTGGCGTCGGATGGCATAAGACGCCCTTGAATTTCGCCGCCCAGACATTTCAGCGCCGCGGCGGCAAGCACCCCTTCCGGCGCTCCGCCGGACCCGACGTACAGATCGATGCCTGCCTCGGGAAATGCCGGAGCCATCGCTCCGGCAACATCCCCATCGGTCAGGAACTTAATCCGGACGCCGACCTTGCGCAGCGTCTTGATCGTCGATTCGTGACGAACGCGATCCAATATCATAACGGTCAGCTCGGAGACGTTCCTGTTCAGCGCCTCAGCCGCCTTCTTAAGCGTCAGTTCCAGCGGGTCCGTCAGTCTCAGCTTGCCGACAAGCTGCGGGCCGACCGCAAGTTTCTCCATATACATATCGGGCGCATGCAGCAGATTGCCCTTATTCGCAATCGCAATAACGGACATCGCATTATTCAGCCCTTTGGCCACGATCTCCGTTCCTTCGAGCGGGTCGACGGCTACGTCCACCTCAGGCCCGTTCATGCTGCCCACCTGTTCTCCGATATAGAGCATCGGCGCCTCGTCCATTTCCCCTTCTCCGATGACGACCGTGCCGCTGACCGAGATCGAATCGAACATCGCCCTCATCGCCGAAGTCGCCGCCCCGTCCGCATTAATTTTGTCTCCTCGTCCCATCCACGGCGCGGAGGCCAGCGCGGCCAATTCCGTTACCCTAACGATCTCAAGCGCCAATTCCCTCTCCATGATGACCCCTCCACATCAATATCACTCGCATTTAATATATATCATATTATTATATATGACACCATATATACAAGACTGTTTTTCGATTTAGTGTGTCACAATTAAAAAAAACCGCATAAAGCTTTATTTATCACAAGGAGTATATTGACGATTATTCTGTCCCGCGCTGGGACCGATGCCCTCTTTTCTGCCTAAGCCAATTCGGGTTTTTCGCCTTATTTTTATAATCAAATAGTCCCTTCCATGTTGTAAGCAGCAGAAATATTTAATATGATTGTTGGAGTTATTTCCAGCCCATGTTAACTTCGTAATCCCCAATACATCGAATTAGGAGCGTGAAAGCATGAAAAAGAAACTGCTCGCAGGAGTCATCGGCTTGTCCATGCTGGCCAGTATGGGAGCAGGCGCCTATGCTGCATCCAATCTACAAGAGATTAAAGCTTACTTGAACAGCGGACTTAAATTCAAAGTGGACGGAGTGCCGGTTCAACTAAGAGACGGCAACGGCAGCACCGTACTCCCGATTACTTACAAAGGAACGACTTATTTACCCGTTCGGGCCGTGTCCGATACACTTGGCGTTGCTGTAAACTACGATGCGAAAGCCGGTACGGTGCACCTAGGCGAGAGATCCGAGGGCGTAGCGATTTTGGACGGCTTCGAAGATATGTACCAGACGAAGGATCCGTCCAAAACGTCCTACAACGGCAAAGACTATAAGGAAGTCTATTTGAATAACGCTACAGGCTCGCGCTCCGGCTCTTTCATGCTGTACCCGAAGAAGAAGTATCAGAAGCTCTATCTTCAGGTCGCCGCTGTCGGTAAAGATATTGAAGAACTGAAGATTCAGGAGAGCGGGTCTTTGAAGGAGCTGCTGCAAACCTCGGTAACGATGGATGAAGGGTTGAAAACGATCGAAGTGGATATCGGCGGAATCGAGGCCTTGTACATCAATGCGGACTTAGTCGACGGCGGAGCGATGTTCGTTCCCCTTATTGCGTCCTATTATAAGTAAACTAAAATAGGAGAACCCCTCTCTTGGCTCCCCAGGTTTGACGAGAAGAGGCTATCCCACAAGTAAGGTCGTGCAAGATAATCGATCAAGAAAAAAGTGCATATATCTCCTGGAGACTGCCTCATACGGTCCTGAAATCACCTCTTAACGGGTTTACCCATTCAGATTTCAGGATCGTATAGCATCGGAAGGAGATATATGCACGATAACATTCTCTATCGATTATCTTTTTGTACGACTTTTTTTACTTGTGGGACAGCCTCTTCGTTTTGTTGCTAGCTGGTACATAACGAATCGAGCTGCCGTCATAGGCGAAGGTTACGTTACAGCAGTCGAAGACCTACAAAGACCTGCAAAGCTTTGCCCCTTACTCCCGGAGCACCAGCTTTAACCGAATAATCTCGCTGCGGCTGCCCAGACGAATCGGCGGTCCCCAGGAGCCGAAACCGGACGAGACAACAACGTGCATGGCGTCTTTGCGCATATAGCCCCAATCCAGCTCGAACAGCCGCCTCGTAAACAGATGGTTCGGCCAAAACTGTCCCCTGTGCGTATGGCCGCTAAGCAGCACGTCCGCCCCCGCCTCCGCCGCTTTGGCGAATTGCGTCGGCTGATGGTCCATCAGCACCACCGGCTTGCGCAGATCCGCAGTCTGCAGCAGCTCGCGAACGGCAAGCCTGCCGTCCGGCCCCGACGCCTCCACGGTTTTATCCTTGCGACCGGCGACATACAGCTTGCCGTCGATTTCCACCGTTTCGTCCTGCAGCACGCGTATGCCGAGCGACTTCATTTCCTCCGCGTAACGGTCGATATGCCCGCCATAATATTCATGGTTCCCCAGCACCGCATAGACGCCGTGCTTCGCTTGCAGCCGCCCCAGAACCTCGCCCATCCGGTTGCGCAGATAGGGCTCGATCGAATCGTCGATCACGTCGCCCGGAAGCAGAATCAGATCGGGCTCCATCGCGTTCATACGCTCGACGAGACGATGCAGATGCTTGCGCCCGACCAAGTTGCCCAGATGAATGTCCGATGCGACCGCAATCGTCCACTCTGTTGGCCCCCCGTCCGCAAACTTGTCAATCTGAAGCTCATGCGAACGGATAACGGGACTCCACGCGTTCCGCGAGCCGACAAGCAGCAGCACAGCGATCAGGCCCAGTACGACGCTTCCCGAGACGACGATATAGCCGTCGGACACTCCCGTCGTCAGCCACAGAGCTAGCCGCACCGCATCTGCAAGAAGAAAGAGCAGCAGTCCGATTTCCATGACGAAAATATAAATGGAACCCGCTACCTTCAGCAATCGACCGATCGGCCTTAATGGACCGGGGAGCGGGATTCTTCCCAGCACAAATCCGTAGGCGATCAGCGCGAACGGAATCCAAAACCCATAGGGAGAATAGCCGAGGCCCACCGCCGCCGACCATTCCGTAATATGCCATCCGATGTAGAAGTTAATAGCCGCATACACGGTAAGCAGCAATGAAACGAGGACGATAAACCGAGGTTGAACTTTCATCTGAAATGGGCTCCCTACCTTTACTATCAATTTATGAGAAAAATTATATCATAGAAGAAGCCCTGAACCGAAACGGCTCAAGGCTTCTCTCCTTATCGGCGAATCATCCTCGGTCCCCCAGCAGGCAGCAGGGAAGGTCCAGCAGCACCGCTCTGGACCACCGCTCGACTTCCTGGCGGATCGGAGGGCTCTGACAGGCTTGGAGCTCGCGGCGCTGCCGCAGCATCGCCCTGGTTCTGAACAGCACGGACTTGACCGTCGGCACCGTAACGTCCATCGTGTCGGCCACTTCCTGCAGCGTATAGCCAAAGTAACGGGCAAGCAGCCACATTTCGATACTGCGCTGGGAAAATCGCTCGGCCAACCATTCCAGCGAGCCGCGAATTTCGGCGTAATCGCTGTCCGTATAGACAGGCTCGGGCATTTCCAGCAAAGCGGTGCGTTTGCGCCGACGTTTGCGGCATTCGTCGATCCACAGGTTGCGGGCGATGCGGAAAACGAAAGCTTTCATATTCGCCTCCGGCTCAACCTTGACGAAGTAGACGAACGCTTTAAGCAGCGTATCCTGCAGCAAATCCTCCGCATCCCACTTCGAGCCCGCCAAGTAGCTGCAGTACTTTTCCAGCTCAAGCATGTGGGGATTTACCCAAGCTTCGTACGCCGATGAAGCATCCATTCGCTCACTTCCCTTCCCGGCATGGACGAACGCTCCGCTCACCGTTCTACAGTCTGCCCCTCTGCCAGTCCATGCTGACCGCTCACGACGATGGAATCGCCTAAGGCAACCCCGCTGAGCACCTCCTGATAAGCTCCGTTCACCCGGCCGAGCTCGACTTTTCGCTTGCTTGCTTTATTCCCGTCCAGAACGAACACGAATGCGTCGGTTCCTTCCTTCAAAATGCTAAGCGCCGGAACGGCGACGACGTTTTCTTCCTCCTGCGTCGTGAGTTGAATGCGTACCCGCGAAGCCGGTTTTAGCGCTCCGTCGGCGTTGTCCGCCTCAAGCTCAAGCGCGTACAGCTTCGTGCTCGCATCGGGTACTCCGGCCATATATACGACTTTCGCTTTCTTCGGTTTGCCGTCTCCGTCCGAGTCGATGTAAATTAGCTCCTTCTTGTTGCCGACGAGCTTGACCGCGGATTGCGTCAATTGCGCCTTGATTTTCACTTTATCGGTATTTTGGACGATGCCGAATGTGCCGCCTTGCTGCACGCTCATCCCGACATCCGCGCTGACATCCGTCAGCACGCCATTCGCGGGAGCGACGATTTGGCCGCCGTTCCATGCCTTCTCCGCTTGCTCCAGCGCCAGTCTTGACGTTTCGACGTTGGCTTCCAGCGAAGCAAGAGTCTTGCCGGAGTTTAACGTATTCAGCTGCTGCATCGTTGCCTGAAGAGAACGCTTCGTTTTTTCGATCTCGATCTCCGGGCTGCCTTGAGCCGTCTGCTCCTTCAATACCTGTTCAAGATCCTTGATCGTATTCGTAAGCGTAATCCGAGAAGATACAATTTCCGCTTTTGTTTTCTCCAGCATCGCTTCGTCGGCAATCAATCTAGCTTGGGCGCTCCCCCGCTCCAGCTTCCCGCTCTTGCTCTCAAACTCGGCAATCACGTCTCCCGCCTTCACGAGTTCACCGTTGCGTTTCACCAGCTTTAACAGCTTGCCGCCGGCTTCGGCCACGATGTCCGTCTTCGTGGATGCGTTCACCTCGGCGATTTGTTCGCGCGGCTCGCCCATGCTCTGCTTAACCGCTTCCTCTACTTTAATCGTCGCTTTCACATCCGTGTCGGTTTCGGCAGCCGGAGTCGGGGCCGCCGAGCATCCCGCGATATAAGCTGCGCAAATAAAGACAATCGAGATTCGCATCGCTTTTTGATAAACGGTTATTTTGGAACCTTGTGCATTCATGTTCAGTCGCTCCCTTAATGCGATTTATACGTTGAGTTCTTGTCCGGGCGATACTTTTCCTTTGCGGTTAAACAGACGGCTCATGCGCGCCTTGAACGATTCAATCATCTCGTACACGATCGGCACGACGACCAGCGTCAGAATCGTAGATGTGATCAGTCCGCCGATGACGACAACGGCAAGCGACTTGGAGATCAATAGTCCCTTGGTTAAACCTAGCGTTAACGGAACCATGGCCGCGATGGTCGCTCCTGCCGTCATAATAATTGGACGCAACCGTACTTTGCCGGCTTCAATGAGAGCGGGCCGCACCATATAGCCTTCTTTACGCAGCTGTTGGGCGCGGTCCAGCAACACGATCGCATTCGTGACGACGATGCCGATCAGCATAAGAAATCCGATCATCGACGTCATATTGAGCGATTCCCCGGCTACAACCAGTCCCAGCAAGCCCCCGATGACCGCTAAAGGCAAGGAGAACAGAATCGCGAACGGAGTGCCCGCGTTGCCGAAGCAGAGAACCATGATCAGATAGACGATCGCAACGGCAACGCCCATGGCGACGAACATCTGACTAAAGCCCTCCATCATATCGATGTTCGTACCGCGAATCGTATTCGTTACCCCCGACGGAAATTCGACTTCCTGGATCGCGCTCAACACCGCGTTCGTTACTGTAGCTTTGTCTGCCGAATCGATCTTGGCCGTCAGCGACACCATCAGCTTCTGGCTTTCCCGTTGGAAGGCTGTCGGAGAATCCACTTCCTCGAGATGGGCGACTTCGTTCAAATACACGACGCTGCCGTTTGCCGTCCGAATCGGCATTTGCCCTAGCTGCTGCAGCGAGTTTTTATCTTGGGGCGCAAGCTCGACTGCCGCCTGATATAACGTGTTGTCCAAGCGAACGTCGCCGAGCGGGGACCTGCCGATCCATTCGGCCGTCAAGCCTTGAATTCTCGGGACATCCAATCCGAATTGACGCGCCTTGTTCGGATCGACCGTAATTTGTACTTCCTTCTTCCCGTCTCCCAAGTTGTCCTTGATTTCTTTAAGCTCGGAAAATGGTTTCATTTTGCCTTTGATTTGCTCTGCGACCTGTGCCAGCGTTTTCTGGTCGTCTCCGAAAATGACATACGTAAAATCGGGACCCGACGGTCCGCTGCTGCCCTCCGAGAATGAACCGGGCATGACTTCCGTACCTTTCGGGAGTTGGGCCAGAATAAGCTTTTGATAGCGATCCTGGACGGCTTTCGTATCCGCGTCGGCATCGACTTCCGTAATGATCTGCAAATAACTCGGCACGCGTTCCTTAGCGTCGCCCGCATATCCGACGAGCGCCTCCACGAATGTAAATTGCGGTCCGCCGCTCTCATTCTTTGCGTCCTTCAGCAGCGCTTCGATCTGCCTCGCCTGAAGATCGGTGCTGGCGAACGTCGTGTCGTTCGGCAACTGGATCGAATAGTTCATTTGCTTCGGCGGCGGCGAATACGGCAGGAGTCCCATCGGCAGGAATGGAATCGTGCCCACGATTGTTACGATTAGCAAAAATCCCGAAAGCAGAAGCGTGACAACTTTGTGCTTTAAGCTCCATACGAGCGTCTTTTCATACCAACGCTCCATTTTGCCCCCATCGTGCTCCTTGGCGTCCGTCGACTTGACGTTGTTCAGCACCATGAGCTTGGCCAACATCGGAATGACCGTTAACGAGACGAGCAGCGATGCGAGCAACGCGATCGACACCGTTATCGCGAACGGACGGAACAAGGCGCCGATAAAGCCCGTAACGAGCCCGATCGGTAGAAACACGCCGACCGTGACCAAGGTGGACGAACTGATCGCCATGGCCACCTGCTTCACCGCGAGAATAATCACCGACTCGTTTCTCTTCTGGGCCTTTTGCAAATTTGCGTATATGCTTTCGATAACGACGATGCTGTCGTCTACGACCCGGCCAACGGCGATGAACATGCCGCCAAGCGACATAATGTTCAATGTAATGTTCATGTACTTCATCATAACTAGAGTCAAGAGAATCGATAACGGAATGGACACGACGACGATCAGCGTCATTCTCAGGTTGCGCAAGAAGAACAAGATCATCAGGGCGGCCAGAACGATGCCCATTACCCCTTCCTTGACCAGTCCTTTGATCGAGCCTTTGACTTCGCTGGCGCTGTCGTACAGCGTCTTGAACGTCACTTCCGGATTCGTCTGTTCCCACCCGCGAATCAAAGCTTGAACGGCATCGGAAAACTGGACGGCGTTCGTATCGGCCGTCTTATACAGATGGATGCCGATTGCGGGCTTATCGTCCAGACGGGCGATAAAGTTGGACTCGTTCACCGCCTCGATCTTCGAGATGTCCTTGAGCTGTACCGTAGTGCCCGTAGCCGTGGCGATTTCCAGGTTTTTCAGCTCGTACAGGCTGTTCAGCTTTCCCGTTACGCGGGTCATCTGAGTGTTGCCGTTGAATTTCACGACCCCCACCGAACCGTTCGCCACGGCGGCTTGGATCGAGGCGTTCACTTCCGAAGGACTTAATTGATAGGCGGCCAGAGCGCCCGCGTCCAACTGGATATCGAGCGAGGATTTGCGCGCTCCGATCGCATCCATATGGTCGATCCCGCCAATGGCTTCGAAACGAGGCTTCATCTCCTTCTCGAACAGCTGATCCAGCTCGGTCTGAGACATCGAATCCGTCGCGTACATCGCCATATAATACACGGGCTCCGATGACATTCCGAATGTAGAAACTTTCGGCCTGCTTGCCGATTGCGGCAGGTTTACATCCTGAACGAGACTTTCCAAATCCTGCTTCGTTTTATCGATGTCGACCTTTTCGTTGAACTGGAGAAGTATGCTCGAGAAGCTATCGCTTGAAGTCGAGGAGAGCATTCTCAGTCCGGGGACATTGGCGATTTTGTCTTCAATCGGTTTCGTCACCTGACTCATGACGTCCTGCGGCGAGGCTTGATACGTGGTGGAGATTGCGACGAACGGAAACGAAAATTCCGGCATGTTCTCTACCTTTAACGAACTGCCCGAATATGCCCCCGCCCCGAACACGATGACGATCATAATGACCATCGCCGCGACTTTGTTCATGGAAAAATCAATGATTGCCTTCAAATCGGCGACCCTCCTGCAATTTCAAATTCGACATTCTAGCGGTTTCAGGCAAAGCTTTCCTGCATCCTTGCCTCAGTTTAATACACGAATATGAATAAATTATGACGCGACAAAAAAAGCCAACGGCGAAGGAATAAGATTCCCGCGCCAATTGGCTATAGTACAGCTCGGTTAATTCTGATGTGGCAACGTCACGGTTACGGTCGTTCCGCCGTCGGGATTGCCTCCGATCGTTACGGAGCCCTTGTGCCTGGTAACGATTTTGTGGACGATGGCCAGCCCGAGGCCGTTGCCGGTTTTCATTTTATTGTGAGACTCGTCCACCTTGTAAAATCTTTCGAACACCTTGCTCCGCTCCGCGATCGGAATTCCGATCCCGGTATCCGAAATGACAACGTCAATCTGTTCGGAGTGGTGAACGATGCGGATGCCGATGCGCCCGCCTTCCGGCGTAAACTTGATCGCATTGCCGAGCAGGTTGACCCACACCTGGTTCATCTGATCCTCGTCAGCCGTAATTTTCGTCTTCGGAAGCTGAAGCTGCCACTCGATCGCTTTGTCCGCCCATTGCGGCTCGCTTGCGACGACGGCTTTGCGAAGCTGCTCGTCCAAATCGTAAAGCTGCGGCTCGAACGGATGATGCTGACTGTCCAGCGAGGCCAGCTTCAGTAAATTGTCGCTCAGGCGGGACAGACGTTCGCTTTCATTCTGGATAATGCTTAAGTAGCGGATCCTTTCCTCCTCGGACAACCCGCTCTGCTGAAGCGCCTTGGAGAAGCCGGAAATCGACGTCAGCGGAGATTGGATTTCGTGCGAGACGTTCGACACAAAATTTTGCCGCATCGTCTCCAATTGCCCGACCTGGCTGGCCATTCCGTTGATGCTCTGCGCCAGCCTTCCCAGCTCGTCCTTGCGTTTGGACCACTTCAACTGAATGTTGAATTCTCCTTTGGCCATTCGCTCCGCCGCGGCTTTCATCCCGAGAAGCGGTTTTACGATATACCGTGCGGCTACGAGAATGATTAGCCCCCCGACGAGCAGATTGATTGCGAAGGCAAATATAAGCAGCTTAGAAATGAGATTCATCGCCGTTCGCTCTGATACCTGAACGAACAACGCGTAGCTTTTTCCGCCATATTCATAGGGCAGTCCCACAAACATCTGATCCGCGGAAATATCCGCGCCGAGATGCATTTTCCCGCTCAGCACCGAACGGATCGTCTGATTGGATATGCTGTACAGCTCCTGAGGCGTATTCCCGGATCCGTCTTCCAGCAGACGAAGGGAGGAATCGTAGATTAAAATATCGTATTTGTCGTCCAACGTCCCATTACCGATCTCCTCCGCAGCCTTTTCCATCCCGTTCGACAAGTATAGCTCCTGAATCTTCTTGCTATCGTTCAGCAACTGGCTTTGTAACCTCTCCGCATATCGGTCCCCGACCGACGATATCAGCAGCAGCGTTAGAAAATAAGTGCTGATCAACCCGATGATAACCGCCGCCATGTAGGAAAGGACGACTCTGACATATAGCGACTTGATCATTCCGCAACCTCTAGCTTATAGCCGAGCCCCCGCTTCGTCTCGATGACAAAGCGACAATCCAGCTCCACGAACCGATCTCTGATCCTCTTGATATGTACGTCCACTGTGCGGTCGTCGCCTTCGAAATCCGCCCCCCATACCTGCTCGATCAGATCGTTTCTCGTAAAAATCTGTCCAGGATGGCTCGCAAGCTTGAACAGCAGATCAAATTCTCTTAGCGGCAGCGCAATCGGCGGGGAGTCAAGCTCGTCTTCTCCTCCGACAATGGCGGCATAGCGATGCTTGTCCAGCATTACGTTGCCGATCTGAACCTTCATCTGCGATTGGATGCGATAGCGCCGCAGCAGCGATTTGACGCGGGCCGCCAGCTCAAGCGGCTCGAACGGCTTGACCAAATAATCGTCCGCGCCGAGATGAAATCCTTTCAGCTTGTGGCCCGTCTCTCCTTTGGCCGTCACCATGATGACGGGCATGTCCGGATATTCGGTCTTCAGCTGCTCGCAGAGCGCCCAGCCGTCCATCTTCGGCATCATAATATCGATGATTGCCAAGTCCGCCTTCTTCTCCTCCGCCAGCTCCAGCGCCTGAACCCCGTCGGCTGCGGCAACAACCGAATACCCTTCGCGCTGCAAGTAAAAACGCATCAATTCTACGATATCCGGATCGTCGTCGACAATCAGGATGTTAACCGCCATAAATACAAGCCTCCCGTATCCGAGTTTCCTCTTTCTAATACGGGAGATTCGACAATCGGTTCCCAACCGTCAGCGCTTCGACAAAATCGCCTGCGGCCGCTCCTGCATCACGGCTCGCGACCAACGCTCGATATCAGTGCGAACGAAAGTTCGCCGCTCGATCCGCTCGCTGCGAACGCGCAGCGTTTCGCGCGTGCGATGAAGCAGCGATTTGACCGCGGAGACGGATATATCCGTCTCCAGGGCAATGTCCTGCATCGAGTAACCGAAATAATAAAACAGCAGCCAAATTTCAATATTGCGCCGAGGAAGGCGCTCAGCCAGCCATTCGAGCGTTCCTCTCACCTCGACGTAGTCGCTGTCTTCAAAGACGCCGCTCGTCTGATCAAACGCCGCGAAGCGTCTACCGCGCTGCCGCTTGCGGCAGGCGTCGATCCACAGATTTCTCGCCACGCGGATCAAGAACGGTTTAACGTCCACGTAAGGCTCCGTATGAAGGAAGAACACGAAAGCTTTCAGCAGCGTCTCTTGCAACAAATCCTCGGCATCCCACTTCGACTTCGCCAAATACATGCAGTAATTTTGCAGCTCGCGAAGATGCGGCAGCACCTTGATTTCATATTCGGAGTACGCGCCCATGCCCGTTCCCTCCTTTCCTCCGCGTAGGACAAGCGTTATTCGAATCGGAGCGCGTCGATCGGCTTCAGCTTGGCCGCCTTGTTCGCGGGGAACATGCCGAAGACGACGCCGATGCCGACAGAGAACGCGAAGGCGATCGCGATTACATTCGCCGAAAACGCGATATCCATATTAAAGGCGGACGAAGCGCCTCGCGCCGCTCCGACGCCGATGCCGATGCCGAGCAATCCGCCCAAGCCGCTTAGCACCATCGATTCGATCAGAAATTGAATGAGAATATCTCGTTTCTTGGCTCCGATCGCCTTGCGAATGCCGATTTCCCTCGTCCGCTCAGTAACCGACACAAGCATGATATTCATGATGCCGATTCCGCCGACGAGCAGCGAAATGCCTGCGATGCCGGCCAAAGCAAGCGTCAGCGTGTCGGAAACGGACGTCAGCGCAGATAACGCGTCGCTCTGGTTGAATACGCGATAGCTGTCCGTGTTGCCGCGAAAACGGGAGCTAAGCGACTTCTCCAGCCCCGCCACGACCGCATCCATCTGCTCGGTCGTCTCGACCTGCACATAGATCGTTCGTACGCCCTTCGTTTTGAACAGCCGCTCGAACGAAGTTTCCGGAACGATGACGACCTCGTCGTTGGAGCCGGTCATTGAGCTGCCCTTCTCGGCGAGCACGCCGACCACTTTGTAGCGCGTGCCTTGAATGAGCACGTATTCCCCGATCGGATCGGCAAAGCCGAACAGATCGGTCGCCGTCGTGTGCCCGAGCACGGCGACCTTCTGATAGACGTCCAGATCGATCTGGGCGACGAAACGCCCCGAAGCCACTTCGTATTCTCTGACGTTGGCATAATCCGCGTTCGTTCCGACGACGCTTACGTTTTCGCTTGAAGAGCCGAATTTGACCGTCGCGTTCTGCGTGTTCGCCGGCGCGATATATTGAATTCCCTCCACCTCGTCGCCGAGGGCAACCGCTTCCCCGACGTCCAGCGCGTTCGCCGATCCCCGGCCGAGAATGTTCACCGTTAGCAGATTCGTTCCCAGGCTCTTCACCTGCTCGGTAACGGATTTTGTCGCGCCCTGCCCTAGAGCGACGAGAGAGATAACCGCGGTCACGCCGATAATGATGCCCAGCATCGTGAGCAGCGATCGGAGCTTGTTGGACAAAATGCTCTTAATGGCCATTTTGAAAGCCTGCATGACGCTCATTCCGCTCTCGCCTCCTCTTCGTGCAGCCTGCCGTCCTGAATGCGGACGATTCTTTTCGCCTGCCGCGAGATGTCGGGATCGTGCGTAATGAGGACAATCGTATGCCCGAGCGAGTTCAACTCTCGAATGAATCCCATCACTTCGATCCCCGTCTTCGTGTCCAGCGCCCCCGTCGGTTCGTCCGCAAGCAGAATCGGCGGATTGCCTGCCAATGCGCGGGCGATTGCCACCCGCTGCTGCTGGCCTCCGGACAACTCGACCGGTCGATGATGAATGCGCTCGGCCAAGCCGACCTTGCCCAGCGCCTCGATAGCCTGTTGACGGCGCTGCTTCGCGGGAACTCCGCGATAGACGAGCGGCAGCTCCACGTTCTCGATCGCGGTCAGTTTGGTCAGCAGGTTGAAGCCTTGGAATATAAAACCGATTTTGCGGTTGCGGATTTCCGCGAGCTTATTTTCGCGCAGTCGGCTGATCTCTTCTCCGTCCAGCCAGTACTCCCCGGAGGAAGCCGTATCGAGGCAGCCGATCACGTTCATCAGCGTCGACTTGCCCGAGCCCGACGGTCCGACGATCGCCACAAAATCGCCTTCCTTTACCGTCAAGCTGACATTGTCCAGCGCATTCAGCGTTTCTCCGCCCATGCGATATACTTTGTTCAGATGATGAATTCGGATTAAATCTGCGGGTGGCGCACTTTGCTTGGTTGTCATCAACGGCCACCGCCCGCCCCTGCTCCGCCGCCGAATTGACGATTGCCTCCGCTTCCGGTTCCCGACATACCGCCGCCTCCGCCCGCTCCCGGGAAAGCTCCGCCTCCTACTCCTAAGCCCGGAAAACCGCCCTGCATATTGATATTGGACGAACCGGAGCTTGAAGTCGTCGGCAGCACGACGATATCCCCTTCCTTCAGGCCGGACACAATCTCGATGTTGTCCTCGTTGTTAACGCCGACCTCGACTTCCACCCTAGTCGTCGAGACCGCGCCCGTCCCCGCTGCGGCGCCCATTCCTCCCTGGCCGCGCTCGGACATGAAGCGCTCGCGCATCGCCGCCCGTTCCTCCTCGGACAGATTGGCGAATCGGTCGGCCCCGCCTTCGCCTGGGGTAAAGCCGCCTTGCCTGGTCTGCCCGTCAGCGCCTTCTCCGGTGGCCACCCCGCCTTGCCGAGTCTGCCCGGCGTCGCCCGTGCCGGCTTGTCCTTGTCCCATCCTGCGTTGTCCCTGCTGGTCTTGTCCGCCCTGAGCTCCGTTCGTTTGAGCCGAAAGAGTTTCCGTCGCCGACGTCTCGCCTGAAGGAACTGCAGCCGAAGGCGTTCCCGCGCCGCCCGCTCCTTGCTGAGCACTCGCCGGAACCAACACGAAATATTTGCCCTGCGAGGATTGAACCGCTTCAACCGGCACGTAGAGCGCATCCGTCTTCTGTGCCGTCAAAATGCTGGCCTCGGCCGACATTCCGACCTTCAGATTGTCCGCCGCCGATAAGGAGATCGTAACGTCGAAGGAAGCGACTCCGTTGCTGGACGCTCCTTCGTCGGCTATGGAGACGACTTTGCCCGTGAATTCCTGCTCGGGCAGCGCCTCGACAAGAATAGACGTCTCCTGCTCCAGCTTCACCTTCGGAATGTCCAGCTCGTCAATGCCGACGACCATTTGAAGCTGCGCGTAATTGACGATTTCCGCGACCGTCGAGTTCGGGTTAAGAACGTCGCCCTCTTTGACGTTAAACGACGTCAGCATTCCGTCGATCGGCGCCACTACCGGATCGGCGTTGTCAGCCTTTTCCTCCTTTAACGAAGCAATCTCCGCTTGCACGCTTTCGATATCCAGCTCCTGCTTCTGGATGCTGAGCGCGATCGACTCTCGGCTTTCATCATCCGGGGCGGATTTGAACTTCGTTTGCAGGTCCTGCAGCTCCAGCTTTTTCTTCTTCAAATCAATCTCCTTGCTTCTGATCTGGTTTGCATTATCCACTTCTTCTTCCTCGTATGTAACAAGCACATCGCCTTTCTTGACCGTATCGCCCTTCTTCGCATGCACCTTTTTCACCGTGCCGCTGGCGCCGGCCGTAACCGTCTCCCGCGCCGAAGGCTGAATATTCCCCGTTCCGCTTACTTTAACCTCGATCGTCCCTTTGCGGACCTGGGTCGTCGACAAAGCCGCCGCGAGGACGGGCTCCTTCTGACTGTCAAAATATCGGTAGCCCGCCCATGCTCCCGCCGCAATCACGACGACTGCGACCGTCCACCCTAGCATTTTCTTTTTCATCCGACTGGTTCACCTTCGCTTCTTCTGATCTTGCCGCCAATTATGAGCGGAAAACCTTAGCTCTAGATGAGCGCGCGCTGAATGTTTGCTGAACATCCTTGTGTAGGGGAGGTTCAAAAAAAGCATTTGCGCTTTCAGCATTCTTTCAGCTTTCTCTCAGCGCAAGTTAAGCTCTATCGCTCATAATGGAGAGAGGACGATAATGTCTCCGGGAGGATATAAGATGACGGTTGCAGCTAAACAAGCGCAAAGAATTAAAGTCTTGCTCGTCGACGACGAGCCGAATATATTGCAGTTTCTCGAGCTGGGGCTTGTTAACGAAGGCTATAAAGTGGCTGCGGCGCAGGACGGACAGGAAGCGCTCTCCCTCGCAGAGAGCTTCTCGCCCCACATCGTCATTCTTGATGTGATGATGCCGGGGATGGACGGCTTTGAGGTATGCAGCGCGCTGAAAAAGGAGCGGCCCGTTGCCGTAATCATGCTCACGGCGCGGGAGGAAATCGAGGATCGGGTGAAGGGACTGTCGCTCGGCGCGGACGATTACATGCCCAAGCCGTTCAGCTTCGCCGAGCTTCTGGCCCGCATTCAAGCAAGGGTGCGAAACCAGTTCCCGCATCTGCTGGAGGAGGTCACGATCGGGCCGTTCTCCGTCGATGCGGCGCGCAAGGAGTTTCGCTTCCGCGAACGCGAGTTGGACCTGTCGCCGACCGAATTCGAGCTGCTGAAGCATCTTGTCTTCCATCACGGCCATGTACTAAGCAAAAGCGCGATTCTTGATCGGGTATGGGGGTACGATTTCGGCGGGGAGGACAACATTGTAGAAGTTTACATACGCTCGCTTCGGGACAAGCTGCAAGATCGCGATCATAAGGTGATCCGAACGATCCGGGGCGCGGGTTACAGGGTAGATCTCGTATGAGCCGATTAGCTTCTTGGCTGCAAGGCGTGAGGCCGATTTTGTTCCCCCGCTCTCTTCGCTACCAATTGATCTCTCGCATCCTGCTCATTCTTGCCGGGTTGCTAGTCATTATCGGGCTATCCCAGTACTTGTTCATGGAGCGATTTATTTATCAAAACCGGGCTGCAGCTATACAGAGACAGGTGCAATCGGTCCCTGGCGAGGTCTGGGGGCGGCTGACGGAGTCGGGACGTCGCATTCCCGCGGAGCCGTTCGTCTTCTTCCCCTCCGCGTCCGTCGCTTACGTGAACAAGCAAGGCGTTTTTACCGTGCTTTCGACTAACGGAAGCGAATCTGTGAACTCCGTGCCCCGCCTGTCCGACAACGACTATCGCAGGGCTGCGGAGAGGCCGCGCCGAGGCAAGCCGCTGTTTCGCATCGTGAACGGCGCCGGCGGGGAGCAGCTTGTCGTACTGCAAGCCGTCCGCTCGTTCCAGGGCAGCGGCGGTGTCGTCCAGGTCGCCACCGGAACGGCTCCGCTAAAGGCAGAGCTTCGCCGTCAAGTGCTGCTCTATTCGGCGCTTGCTTTTGCTGCGCTGCTCGGTGCCCTGCTGCTGTTTCTGCCTGTCATCCGGCGTACTCTGACGCCGCTGTCTCGTATGGTCGAGACGGTAGAACGAATCGATTCGGGCAAGCTGAATGAACGTCTGCCGGAGCCCGTCGGTCCGATGGAAATCGATCGGCTGTCCCATTCTTTCAATCGGATGCTGGCGAGGCTGGAAAGCTCGTTCCGCGCGGAGCAGGAAAGCCGGGAGCGCATGCGCCGCTTCGTCTCCGACGCATCCCACGAGCTGCGAACTCCGCTTACTTCGATACACGGCTTTCTTGAAGTTCTGCTGCGGGGAGCCGCATCGGACCCGAATCAGCTGGACAAGGCGCTGCGCGGCATGTACGGCGAATCCGAACGAATCAACAAGCTTGTGCGCGACCTGCTGCAGCTCGCCAAGGCGGATCGCATGCCGGATGCGCAGTTGGAGGCAGCAGAATTAGGCCCCATTCTGCGCGAGATGGAGCCTCAGTTCAAGCTGTTGGCCGGAGAACGGCGAGTTTTATTCGACCTGCAGCCGACGAACCAGCTTCAACTGGACGCCGATAAGGTCAAACAAATTGCCCTGAACCTGTTCCAGAACGCGATTCAGCATACTTCACCGATCGGCGGAATGATTACAGTGGCTGTGAGGCCGCGCCAAGACGGCGCGGAGCTGGCAGTTGTGGACAACGGAACGGGTATAGCGCCGGAGCATCTGCCTCATCTGTTCGAGCGCTTCTATCGGATCGATAGCTCCCGCGCCAGAACGCATGGAGGAGCGGGACTCGGGCTAGCGATCAGCCGCTCGCTCGCCGAGCTTCACGGCGGTACAATCCGGGCTGAGAGCCGAGACGGAGAAGGCAGCGCGTTTATCGTTTTTTTCCCTTATTCAAGCGACGAGGACAACGGCAAGGCTGTTACGACAGCTTCTGACGTCGACTAGCGCGAAGCACGGTTAGCGTTCCATACACTGAATGCCTTCGAACAACGTCGCCATATAGTAGCACCGTTCGTCTACGTCTACGTCCGTCACCTGACAACCGATTTTTAATGCCATTAATGAAATACGTCCGCCGATCGAACTTACCCGATACAGGCCGCGATCGGTGCAAGCGAATATTTCCTGTCCGCGCGATACGATCGAGAAAATAAAAATTCCCGGCATCCGGTACCGATCAAACCCTCCACGCCGGTTGCCGGTCAGCAATTCCCCGTGTTCCGTTGCGCCGATAAGCGTTCCGCGGTGCACGGACAGACTCGTCACGGCCGTATCCAGCTTGTAGTTCATCCAACTCGTCGTCATCCGGTCCAGAATCGACATGCCTTCATTCGTTCCGAGTACGACATACTGAGGCAAATACAGAAAATCGTACACGGTCACATCCGAACGCATCATCATACGCCACTCCTCGTCCTCCATATACCAGAGTCCGCATACCGTCGCCGCCAGTCCGATTTCCCCGAACTGCTTGTACTGGTAGCAGCCAAGGGACAATCCCGCAGACTGCCATTTCCCCTCCGAACAGTTGAATAAGCCTTTGTTGGAACAAGCGTACAACTGATCGCCGTGCGCTTGCAGACGATTGATATGCGTCTGATCCGTCAGCCCTTCGCTGATCTCCACCCAGTCCTTGGCCGTTTCCTTTTTATAGACAATGCCTTTTCCCAATGGGGCGGCAACCAATTCATTGTCCGACAGCTTCTTCACCGAAGAGAAATGAAAGATCAGTTCTCCCGGATTGGTCGATAGTTGCATCGAAAATGACAACTCCTTTATATGAAGGTGGCTCTAAAAGTCCGAATTTGATCGTTTGTTTATCTCTTCTCCCCTAGTATGAATGATAATGATTATCAATGTCAACTTTTATTGCTGACGATTTTCCTGATCTTCTAGCGGCCCGCTAGGCAACCGAATTCGCGCGTTTGCCTGCCCCTTACGGTCTCGCAGACCGTTACGCATCCGAATTCGTACGTTTGCCTGCCTCTTACGGTCTCGCAGACCGTTACGCATCCAAATTCGTACGTTTGCCTGCCCCTTACGGTCTCGTAGACCGTTACGCATCCAAATTCGTACGTTTGCCTGCCCCTTACAATCTCGCAGACCGTTACGCATCCAAATTCGTACGTTTGCCTGCCCCTTACGGTCTCGCAGACCGTTACGCATCCGAATTCGTACGTTTGCCTGCCTCTTACGGTCTCGCAGACCGTTACGCATCCAAATTCGTACGTTTGCCTGCCCCTTACGGTCTCGTAGACCGTTACGTGAACAACTTCGACTAACTGAAAGGCTATGTTCGCAAAAAAAGCGCTCGAAAGTCAGCCATAGAAAAAAGCCGCCCCGCAGCAGCAAAGTCTCTTGAGCAAGACTTCGTTGCTGTCGGAACAGCTTCTTGAAGATTAAACTTTAGGCGTCGGAAGCGGCATAAATAAGAGATTGATAGGCAGCATGCTGCCGTTGGCCGGCGTAAAAGTAATCGTCACCGATTCCGCCGAATCCCCGGTTTTGTAAAGCATGCCAAGCTCGTTCGTATTGCGCAGAATGCTCGTCGATGTCGTATAGACAACTTTCCCGTTTACCGTAAAGGCACCGGCATAGTGGCCGCCGCGCGGGCTAAGCACAATCGCCGTATGCGGCTGTACGTTGTTCAACTGAATCGTGTACAGCACGCCGTAGTTGCCTGCGTTCAAAACGGGCATGCCCGTCGTCTTGTCGATGCCGGATATTCTCGTATCGACGGCGTTGTCGGCCAGCACCATGCGGCTTTTCACGTCGCCGACCATTTGATTCACATACATAATGCGGTTGGCGTTATCGAACGTTCCGCGCACGTGTACTCTGTCGCTTTCCAGAATGCTCAGACCCGGCAGCGCGCTTATCACATCGCGTTCCGCATCCACAACGACAACTTTGAAGTCCAAAGCAGCGCTCATCCACACATCCGCGAACATCGAGTACACATCGCCCGGTTTAACGGCTTTATCGCTGTATTCTTGGAAGATCATACGGCTTTCTCCCGCAGGAATTTGCACGTAAGAGTATTGCGGCGAGAGCAGAGATTCCAGGAACCGCCCCGTGACCGCTTTGCCTACCGTCGATACGATCGGATTAGGGCCGGCCATGCCTTTGGCCCCCATGCGAACCGTAGCCGGATCAAGATTGTTGTTCGTCAGAACAATATAGATTTTGACCGGTTTGGAGCGTCCGTTCTGATTGTGAAGCAGGAAGCGGACATCGCCCGACACCATATCTTCGTAATAAATGCCTTCTTCGCGGATCGTCTCCGGGCTGTTCGCGCGGATCAACGTCTGCTGACGATCGTTGATGTTGTAACTCAGCGTCGGCCATTGGAGCACGGAGCTTCCGCTCATCTCGAACTTCTCGCCTGGCTCCGTGTAAAGCAGATCAAACTCTTCTTTGGTGTACAGCGTCTCGTCGGTAATCGTGATCGTCTTGGACACTTCGCCCACCTCGCCGAGCGCATCGGTTACTCTCAGCGTCACGGTCTGCGGTCCCGGTTCGAAAAATCCGCGCTGCGCGTTCGTCCAGACGCGGCTGACGATCCGATCCTCGTCATCCGTACTCAGATCGGTATAAGTAATAAATTCGCCCATTCTGTACGTGTCTTTCTCGATCGTAAAGCTGGCTACCGGAGGCTGGTTGGCCGGTTTAACCGTTATCGTCACCGAATAAGGCTCGCTCCAATTGCCCAGTTCGTCCTTAACCCAGTGAGTAACGACGTAAGTTCCCGGTTGCTCAAAAATGTCGTTGTTGTTCTCCCAACGCTCTTCGATAATCGCTAGCCCGCTGGGATGATAAGACTCGTCCGTATAGCGAACCGGAGTCTGCTCCGCGTAAGGGTTCAACTCCGACACGGAAAACTTGGCGATCGGAGCATTGGACCATGTCAGCTCGATCTGTTTCGTTGCCGGCAAATTTCTCATTGTAAGACCGAAGCTCTGGGCCGCGACCCGAACGGGGAGCATCAGCGTCCCTTTCAATACGTAGGGCGCCCCGGTCATGCTCTTCGTTGCGCCGTTGATCGTGTAGGTCGACTTATCCGCAACGAGTTGAAGAACGTTTTTGCCGCTGGTCAGCGTGTACTTCTTGCTCTTGGAGTCGTAAGCCACCTTGCCGTAAATTTCGTGCATGAATGCTTTTGCCGCAACGTATGTCACGCCTTTGACCTCCGTCATAGGCTGCGGGGCATTGACCTTGACTCCGTTATGCCACATTTCGTTGGAGTCTCGAACGAGAATAAGCGTCTCCAAACCGCCGGCGCTTCCTTCTGCATGAGCGGATTGAGGAATTTGGAACGATAACATCATGAGTGCGGAAAGCAACAAAAACGTAAAACTTTTCTTCATACTCTGCTCCTTCTGATTCTAGTTAGTGAACCACTCCCGTTTGGATCATATGTTATAACGCCAAAAACGGATAAAGGTTGCTAGATTTTACGAAAATAAACTTCCTATTAACTCCAACTTACTTATTTAGACTTTTGCGCATGCGAACATGCGGAATACCCGCATCCAGGAAGGGTTCGATCGAGACGGTCTCGTAGCCCAGTTTGCGGTAAAAAGGTTCTGCCGAGCACTGCGCGTCGAGAATAGAGGCCTGATAGCCTTCGCTCCTCGCTTCGTCTTCCATTGCCGACAACAGATACGAACCTACTCCCGTTCCCCGGCTGCGCTTCAAAACCGCGATCCGCTGCATTTTGGCAACCCCTGGCTCGTAGGATCGATATCTGCCTGCGGCAACGACCCCGTCCTGATCCGAACGAACGATGTAATGACGACAAGATAACGGGGATTCGTCATACTCGTCCAGCTCGATGTCAGCGGGGACACCCTGCTCCTTGACGAACACTTCCATTCGGATCGCAAACGCTTCTCGCAGCTGCTCCATCGTCTCCGCGCGTATCCATTCCATTCACTTCCCTCCTCGCTAAGCTATTTCTTCGGGCCGGCGTTAGCCGGCAGGACAACCCGCATTCCTACAGCATACTCGAGCCAGCGGGAATGATCAATGGATCGGCGATTCCATTATTTGCATACGGCCTCGCTTCTTCGTTCATACTATACGGACGCAAAGGAGGGACACGTCCGTACATGCGCCAAGTCAAAATCAGTATCATTCAGGCCATCTTTTTGTTTAATCTGGCTATCGGAATTACGAATCACGTCATTATCGTCCCGCTTATTCTGCAATCCGCCTACCGAGATTCCTGGATCAGCGCGCTGCTCGCCGTTCCCGCGGTCATTCTCTGGACGATCGTCGTCTATCGGGTTATGAACATGACCAAGCAGCAATCGCTGTATCAATGGTTTAAGCAGCATTACAACCCCTTTGTCGCATGGCTCGTTATCCTGCCCCTGATCCTGTTGTGCGCGACGATTCTTTTCATCACCGTAAGGGATACGACAGCTTGGACCAAAGTGACCTACTTGCCGAAAACGCCGTATCCGATTACCGTCATTCTGTTCGTCGCCTCCGGCATGGTCGCGGCGGCAGCCGGATTGCGAACGGTCGCTATCGCGGCCGGCATCTTGCTGCCGGGCGTCGTTGCTTTCGGCGTGTTCGTCATGAGCGTCAATTTCCAATTCAAAGATTACAGCTATTTGCTTCCGGTATTCTCCAATAGCGCATCGTCGATCTTGCGCGGGACGCAGTATACGCTTGGCGGACTGGTCGAATTTATTTTGCTGCTCGCCTTGCAGCAGCATCTCAGTAAAAAGTTCCGGCTGCGCGCGCTTCTCATTCTGACCCTCGCCGTAACCGGGCTCGTCTTCGGCCCGCTCCTCGCGGCAATTACGATCTTCGGTCCCTTCGAGGCCGCGGATCAGCGCTATCCGGCCTTCGAGCAGTGGAGAATGCTAATGTTGGGCAAGTTCATCTCCCATCTGGATTTCCTGTCAATCTACCAATGGTTGTCCGGATCGCTGATTCGCGTCGCCCTTGCCTTCTATCTCATGTTCGATCTGCTGCAGCTATCCGAGCGCAAGCTCAAACTTCCCTTAATGGCGCTTGTCGGCTGCGTGCTTGTCGTCATCATCACGGATGGGCGGATAAGCGATGCGCATTTCCTTCATTTTATCGGCCAATACTTCCCGATCGTCATGACGTTCTTCTACGCCTTCCCGTTTGTCCTGCTGCTCATGATTCTCCCGAAACGAGGGAAAGCCCATGAAACTCAAGCAACCGTTACGTGAAGCACCGAACCCCAATCGTATCCAGGATGCGCAAAGCGGCAAATCCGGCCCGGCCCGACCCTCTCTCTGTGAGCTCGACCGAGAGAAGCTGCGCGAGCTGTTCTGCGCTTCCGGCGACGTCAACATTCACTTGTATTACAAGGAAGATGGAGCTCCGGTCTCTCTGAATCCTCTGCTCGTTTATTGCGACGGAATGATCGACGGGCGGCAGTTGAACGATTTTCTGTACTCGCAGCTTAGAAGACTGCTGACACGGGCACCTTCCGAAGAGGATTCTTCCGATGGCTCTCTTCCTTTCCAATCTCATAATTTTTACCGGCTTGAAGGGCAAGGCGCGGTGGACAACATGATCCAGCAAGTGTTCTCCGGCAACCTCGTACTCTTCTTTGAAGAAACGAAACAATTGCACGTTGTCCAGATGGCCTCTACCCCGCAACGGGAGACGAGCGAGTCCAATACGGAAATTTCGATTAAAGGTCCTCGGGACGGGTTTACGGAAGCGGTCGAAACGAACGTCGCCCTCGTGCGCAAACGGTTGAAGACGCCCAGCCTTGGCGTTGAATACTTCCAAATGGGCGCTCGCAGCGTCACTTCCGTCGCCTTGCTCTATATGACGGACATTACGAATCGGGACCTTCTGGAAGAAGTCCGCGGCCGACTGCGCAACATCGATGTAGACGGCGTCCTGACGAGCCAACTGCTCGAAGAAGCGCTATCCGATTCCTCCAATTCCCTGTTTCCGCTTATCGAATACATGGGACGCCCGGATTATATTGCCGCCGGGTTGCTGCGAGGGCGCTTCGCGATCGTCGTCGACGGATCTCCGATGGTGCTGATGGCCCCGTCGAATATAATGACGATGCTTAAATCGCCGGAAGATATGCACCTGCCCTTCTATTACGTCGCGCTGGAACGGCTGCTGCGCATCGTCGGATTGATCGTGGCGATTTTCCTTCCCGGATTCTGGGTCGCAATCTCCGCCTACAATCTCGATCAAATCCCGTTCCCGCTGCTGGCCACGATCGTTGTAGCGCGTCTCGGGCTGCCGTTGTCGGGACCGGTCGACCTGTTCCTGATGATCGGCTTGTTCGAGCTGTTCCGCGAAGCGGGCATGCGATTGCCGAAAGCGGTCGGCCAGACCGTCGCGGTCGTCGGCGGCCTGATCGTGGGAGACGCGGCGATTAACGCCGGACTGACCGGTCCGACGACTCTGGTCATAGCGGCGCTGACGGCCGTTGCGACTTTCACGCTAGTCAATCAATCGCTTAGCGGATCGGTAACGTTCATCCGGCTGTTCGTTCTCATTTTAAGCTGTATTTTCGGCATGTTGGGTTTCTTCCTGTCCGTGTTCCTGATCGTCGTATATTTGTCGTCGCTCACTTCGTTCGGCATTCCGTACCTTTCCCCGCTGTCCCCGCTTCGCTTCAAGGAGTCGCTATTCGCCATTGCGGCTTTTCCCAAGCAATGGTATAAGAAAAGGCCGAGCATATACAGAACGCATGATTCCACCCGCCAAGGAGAGAAGACGTAGGATGAGAAACTGGCTGCTCTGCGCATCGGTTATCGGCATCTGCTGCTTGCTGACAGGGTGCTGGGACGTGAAATCTCTGCAGGACGTCAATTATTTTACCGGCATCGGCATCGATTACGAGAATAAGCGGTACCAGGTATACGTTCAGCAGCTTGATTTCTCCAGCGTCGCCAAGACCGAAGCGGGAAAGGGAGATAGACCGGCCCTCGTGTGGGTGGGACGAGCTAGCGGCGAGACGCTGTCGGAAGCCATCATCGAGCTGTATCAGACGACTCAGCAGACGGTTTTCTGGGGACATCTGAATTCAATCGTGCTAACGAACAGAGTTTTGAAGAACGGGGATTTGCTAGGACTGATCGATTCCTTGATCCGCTATCCTGAAATACGGTATACGCCCTGGATCTACGGCACGGATAAAAAAA
Source organism: Cohnella sp. LGH (assembly GCF_017671885.1). Classification (NCBI taxonomy): domain Bacteria; kingdom Bacillati; phylum Bacillota; class Bacilli; order Caryophanales; family Paenibacillaceae; genus Cohnella; species Cohnella sp. LGH. The sequence goes on along the minus strand of NZ_CP072117.1, from coordinate 2,947,188 downwards.
TCGAAGAGCTTTTTACGACCAAGCCTTTCTTTAACCTGTCGCCGATGAATTCCATTCTGTACGCCCCCGAGACCAATTACAGTCAACGTCCGATCATTGCGCCGATAAGGTTAGCCCGTTTCTTACGACAAGTTCGCGAGCCCGGGGAGACGACTCTGCTTCCCTCCTTGTCCGTGACCAACCATACGTGGACGCAAAATCGAGAACACGATCCAAAGCTGGAAATTAACGGAGCCTTTGCGCTGCGCAATACGCATTACCAGGAATGGCTGCCCGCCGAGAAGCTGCTCGGCGTTCGGTGGTTGGTCGACAGAAAACAAGGCGCTCGGGTAAAGCTGAGCGAAGGGGACGAGCGTATCGCCACCCTTCGTTTGAGCAAGCCGCGCACGAAGGTGCGAATCGCCATGCAGAACGGCGAGCCCGTATTCCATGTGGATTTCGAAGCGGTCGCTTCCTTGCAGGAATTGTGGAAAATAAAGTCCGAGAAAGAGCTGGAGACGATTGCGGGGAAACAAATCGAGGAACAGATCAGAACGACCCATCGCATCGGCTGGGAGGCGAACGCCGACGTCCTCGACCTGGAGCATAGGCTCTATCGCCGCGACTATTCGACCTGGAAACGGCTGACGTCGGGAGGACGCTCCCCTCTTGCGCCTACGCGCTTGGGGGAAGTGAAAGCGACGGTCAAGATCGCGACCAGCGGCATGTATAAAATGAAAAGAAGAATGACGCCTTATTGAGGAGCTGCAGATGATTGTATAGATAAAAATACAGTGGCAGCCGCAGACTTTATTTTCATAGTCCGTAGCATACCACTGTTTCTTTTTAGTCATCAATCCAGACATAATCGCTCCAGCTGCTTCAACAAACTTTCGCGCGGAAACCCTTCTCCGATCAATACGACGACGTCATGGACGGTTCCCTGCGGAGTAATCCGCATATAATCGCTCTCCCGGTAGGCGTATTGAAACAGGAAGCGACTGGACGTATCCCGAAAAGTCACGATGCCTTTGCCTCGGTAGACGCCCTCCGGCAGCCCGGCGACCCATTCCTCGAAAATGCGGCTGTCGACCGGTCCGGGTAAATAATAGGTTAATGCTTTGACATGGTCATGAGTGGGATCATGCGCATGCTCGTGAGAGTGCTGATGCTCGTGATCATGCGTACACCCTGGAGGACATATGGCTTCTTGTCGTTCCGCTGGCGCCGAGACGTTGTGATCCATGCGGTAAATTGCGTCCAGATTGAGTTCCGTTCTTACCGTAGAGATCGCCCAGGCGTGCGGATTCCAGTCGGCGATGAAGCCCTCCAGCTCGGCAAGCTCCGCGGGGGCTACCAGATCGGTTTTGTTCAGCACGACAAAACCGGCCGCCTCAATCTGCTCTCTCATAAGCTTATAGGTTTTGCCTGCGCCTATGCGTACCCGGTCAAGCAGATGACGGGCGTCCGCCACCGCAACAACGCCGCGCAGCTCCAACTTCTCATACATGGAAGCCTCGGTGACCGCATCCATCACTTCAAGCGGACGTGCGATACCGGTCGTCTCGATCCAAATGACGTCAGGACGATGCTCGCGAGCAAGCTTCGTCAGCTCCATGCCGAGATCCGCGCGGATCGAGCAGCAGATGCAGCCGCCCAGCATTTCCGCCATCGGCACGTCCTTGCCCAGCAATTGGCCCTCTACGTTGGCGTCGCCGACCTCGTTAAGCAGCACCGCCACTTTCTTTTTCGTGACTCGGCCATCCTCTAGAATACGATTCAGCAGCGTCGTTTTGCCGCTGCCGAGAAAGCCGGTTAATACATATACAGGAATAAGCTGATCCATAGTTAAGCCCCTTTTAGAGGTAGTTCATCAAGTCCAATTTTGATCACGAAGCAGGGCAGGATGCGAATTCGACATCGAATCTTGAACTCAGCCGGTGCTGAAAACCGGACTTATTGAACCTTCATTTGAGCGGTAGTTCAACAAGTCCAGTTTTGATCACGAAGCAGGGCAGGATGCGAATTCGACATCGAATCTTGAACTCAGCCGGTGCTGAAAACCGGACTTGTTGAACACGACTTAAGATAAATACTGCGAGCTCCCGTAAACCCGAAGAAACTGGTCCTTGGCCCGCTCCCTCATCTCGTCGTCGAAGCCCTTTACCTCGCTCAACAGTTCAAAACGGTCCCCGTCTCGGGCTCGGGTTTCCGCGTACAGCAGCCATTGCGCCAGATCGTCGACCGCGCGAGTCCGATCAAAGTAATGATGATACCAGATCGAAGCTCGTTCGAGATACGCCTGAGCGTCGAACGGGCTCAGCTCGATCGTCTTGGAGAAGGCCGCGATTGCATCGTCAGGCCGATTCAAATGATTATAGATATGTCCCAAATTGTAAAAGCCTTGCGCATCGTCCGGTACGAGGTCCGTGTAAGCCGTCATCTCGTGCAAAGCTCCGTCCAGATCCTCCATACGATATTGGATAAGCCCGCGAAGCCAGGTTAGCCTGGGGTTCGCCCCTGTCAATTGCAGCCCCCGATCGCAGTCCTCCAGCGCCGCTTCCCAGCGTTCCGCCGCAAAACGGCAGCGCGCGCGCCGATCGTAAATCTGCGGATTGTCCGGTTCAAGCGCCAGCGCCCGAGAATATTCGGAATCCGCGAGCTCGTGATTGCCCATCCCCATGTACAGCTCCGCCATCGCGTACGCCGTCTTGCTTTCCTTCAGAAGATTGCTGTCCAGTTCAGCCGCGGCCTGGATGTCGAGCATCGCTTCCTCGTAACGCTCTTCCATATAGCGAGAATAGCTTCGGCGCATATAACATTCCGCGGATTGCTCCAACTGCAAAGACTGCGTATAGGCAGCATCGGCATCGCGATACTTGGCGGCATCGATCAGGATTTCGGCGCGCTGCTTCCAATTTAGCGGGTCGTCCGGCTCAAGCTCCGTTAGCTCCTCGTTCTCTTGAAGCGCTTCGTCCCCTTGACCGGATTCCCGGTAAGCGTCCGCCAACCAGTATCGGACGACAGGATGCTCGGGGTATCGCCGTTTCGTTTCAAGCAGTACTCGTACCGCCTCGTCCGGGCGATCCTGCGACCGCAGCAGAGCGCTCAGTTCCATATGGCCCGGCAGCCACGTCGGATAGTCGGCTACAAGCCGTTCCAGCGCTTCCTGCGCCTCTTGCGGACGATCGAGCAGGCGCAGCAATTGTCCTCGGCGAAGCTGCAAATCAGGGCCTGGCGAATACTGTTCGGTCGCTTCGCGAATCGAAGCGAGAGCGCTCTCTATATCGCCGGCCGCTTCCCTCAGCTTCGATTCGTAGAGAAGGAAGCCGTATTCTTCTTCAGCAGTCCGAATCAAAGTATCGATCGCTGTAGGTGAATAGTTCGTTCTCGCTCTGTAATTGGCGGCCCCTTGTTGCTCTTCATCGCGCCATTGCTTCTGCAGCTTGGTCGCTTCGGCCAACGTTTGAGCCGCCTCGTCCATCCTGTCAAGCATCTCGAATGCTTGAGCATGCCGGAAATAGTAATGAGGAATCGCGTTGCCCGCATCCGAACAAGCGCTTGCGAAAGCAGCCTCCGCCTCCTCGTAGCTCCCCATCTTCATATAGACGTTGCCTAATTCGTAATAGGTGGAAGCTTTGGAATCCTCTCTCCTGAGCAGCGCTTCCTGAAAATCGCGCGCCGCAAGCTCGAAATCCCCGCGATTGTTATGCGAAATCGCCCTGGTGTACCATACGATAGAAGGCTCGGGGTCCAACTTGATGGCAGCGTCCAGGTCGGCGATCGCTTCCTCTTCCCGCCCCATTTCATTGAAAATATGGGCTCGTCTTTCATAAGCCTTCGAGTATCCTCTCTCCTTCAGAAGAGATGTCAGAAACTCGACCGCTTGCTCCGTCTTTCCGTAGTCGTGCAGCAGCATTGCATAATCGACACGCTCCTGCAAGGTCATTCTTTCGATTCCCCAGCGCTCGTGCCAGCGGATCGATTGCCGCAGCTTCCGCTGTTTACTTAATCTCTTGGCCATCCAGCGGGCGATTCTGTACAGCATCGGCTTCGTCCTCCCTCCGGCTTGACGCAAAAGCTGCCGAGCGACTCGGCAGCTCTCTTATTCTTTGTGCTCTTCCGCAGTCTCTGCGACTTCCTCAACCGCATATTCGAAATCGTCGATATCGAACAGCTGTACGGGAACGGAATTGTGCACGACCTTGTCTTGAAACTCGATCTGATCGGTCAGAATCGGGCACTGCAGCTTATTCGCCATTAAAATAATTTCCGTCTCGATCGGATCGAACACTTCGCCGTACTGCATGTTCTCCGCCGCATTCACGATAATGAGCGAGACGTTGTCGTTGATCGGCAGCGGCGGACTTTCCCGCCATGGCGCCATCAACGCGCGCTCGATTTTCTTTTTATTAAACGAATCCTCGAAGTACGCAATCATCTCGCCGATCTTCGTCTTCACGTAAGCATCGTCGTCCGCTTCCGGCATGACCGGCTCCGGGCTGTCTTTCATATCATAGAGCTCCATAACCGAAGTGTACGGTATCCTGTACTCGACAGGACGCTTCGGCAAGAGCAATTGACCGTATATGGCGATCATGACGGCCTCGATGACAAAACGCCGACTCATCTTTGTATTTCCCTCCCACAACTCTAACCGCGCCTTGCGCATTGTTTTACATTATATCACAAGCCTAAACGGCTGTCGTCGTTCTTTGAATGGCGGCGCGGCTGCGTTATAATAATTCTTGAAGTTTTCCAAATTATTGCCGTTAAGGGGCTGTCGGGAATGTCGGAGTCTGCCTTCCTCCACTATATGCGGACCGAATCGGAGGAATTAGAGCAAACGTACAGTGAACGGATCGCGCAGGAAGGATATTTTTCCTTTTACCGGTTTATCGAGGATTTTCGCACAGAACTGAAAACGTACGGAGACGACAGGATCGCCACGATTGACCGCAAGCTGTCCCGAGCCCGCGAGCTTTTTCCCGAGCCGCAGCGGTTTAGTCCTTCCTGGAATGCCGTCTGGGACGAACTCGAGCTCATTTTCGTCATCAAAAACGATGTGCTTGCCGCCATCCCGCTTACCGGTCGCGACGGCGAATGGCAAATTCTGCTTGACAATCCATATTCGCATCAGCAGGTCGTCTGCTACCCGGGCCTGAGCTTTCTTGAAGCGGCTTATCTATACGGCTACTTTCAGCGGGAGCTTAAGCCTAACGAAGTGCTTCGCCTCCAGAAAGTGTCGGACCTTCTGTCGGTCAACGGCAGTAAATCGGCTTCCCTGCTTCCGGAAGCGTAGGCAGACAACCACCCGTGCACTATCGCAAAAATAACAAGCGTCCTTCCAGATTCGAAGGACGCTTGTTTAATGCCGTTAAACGTTCGGCGCCGTACTGGCTCCGAGCGCACCGTCTCGGTAGAAGACGATTCTGGCCGGGTCGTTGCGAAGCTTGACATTGGCAAGCTTCGCCTCATGCTCCGTCAGCTCCAGCGTCTCCCATTCCTCAAGTCTGCCTGCTGTCGTATCCTCCGGAGAGATTCCGGCTTGGGCCAACGCTTCCGCTGCAGCTGCTGCAGACGGCACGTTCTCCCAAGTTACGATTCCATAATAAGTAAGCTTATACCCGTTCGTTTGCCAGGCGGCCAACAGCGTTCCCGTGGCCGCGTGGCGATATGCGTAAGGCATCTTCTCAGCCTCCGCCCCATCAAAGGTAAGGATTGTCGTGCTTCGCCTTCAGCACGTTCCAACGGCGCTCGATCTCCGCTTCGAATTCTCGCAGCGTCTCCGCATACTCCGGTTTGTTCAGATGTCTTGTCTTGCCCATCATTTTGAGCCAGTCGGCGACGGGCACCCTTTTTCCCTTCTCCTCGGGGTTATAGGTAATCGTCGTAACGCCGCGCTCCACCTCGTAAAGCGGAAAAAAGCAGCTGTTCACCGCATGATCGATAATATCGGAGCCGTCCTTGTCGTCGGACAACCAGTTAAGCGGACACGTAATCAGGATTTTGCCGTACACAAGGCCGACGTTTTGCGCATACCACTGCGCCTTGGCCCCTTTGCGCACGAGGTCCTGGGGACTCGCCTCGCTGCCGGTGAAGACGTAAGGAATATTCGTAGCGGCCATAATCTGCGCGGTATCCTTATGGTGGAACACTTTACCGCCTTGGAACTTGCCGACGTTGGACGTCGACGTCCGGTGTCCCATCGGCGTCGAATACGAGAGCTGCGCTCCTGTGTTCATGTAGCCTTCGTTGTCGTATTCGAGAATGATCATCTTATGGTTGCGAAGCGCGGCGCCGATCGCCGGCCCCATGCCGATGTCCATTCCGCCGTCGCCCGTAATCATCACAAAGGTAAAATCGTCCTTCAGCCCGTACTGATCCAGCTCTCCGCGGCGCTTGCGCTCATGGAACATCTCGACGACGCCGGACAGCGTAGCCGCGCCGTTCTGGAACAGATTGTGAATGTATGTCGCCTTATGCGCCGAATACGGATAGCCCGTCGTGACGACCATCGCGCAGCCGGTATGGAACAGGGCGACGATATCGCCTTCGATTCCTTTGAAGAACAGCTCGAGCCCCGAGAAAATGCCGCACCCCGGACAAGCTCCGTGTCCCGGAGCAATCCGTTTCGGCTTCTTCGTCAGCGAACGCAGCGGCGGAATCCGCACGTTGACTTTGCCCGTCTCCTCGTTCGGAGTTACGGTAATCAGCCCGGTTTTCAAATCCTCGTATTTCATCGGCTCCAACACGCGCTTAGGCGCTTTCGTAGGATCGCCGGGCGTTGCGCCATGATAGTCGAACGGCTTCTCCACATAGCCCTTGTTCATCGCGTCGATCGCGAACTGGAACAAAGCCAGACCGTCCTCGGCGTAGAAATCTTTGCCCCCAAGGCCGTAGATGCGGCTGATGACAAGTGTGGACGAATTGCCGTACTGCTGAAGCGCGGCGCGCACCTCCATTACCATGTTGCCGCCGTGGCCCCCGTAAGAATCGGCACGATCGCCGACGGTGACGGCTTTGACGTGCTTCAGCGCCTCCGCGATTCTCTTCGCCGGGAACGGCCGAATAATGTTCGGAGAGATCGCCCCCGCCTTGATGCCGCGCCCGCGAAGCTGGTCGACGACATCCTTGATAATCTCGGCCGACGAATTGAGCAGGAAGACGGCGACATCGGCGTCCTCCATCCGGTACAGCTCCAAAATCGGGTATTCCCGTCCGGTCAGCTCCGCATATTCCTGCTGAATGCGCTCAAACACTTCTTCGGCGCGATACATCGCCATGCTTTGTTGGTAACAGTTGTTGATGTAATCGGGCTCGTTCATATAAGGGCCTACCGTAATCGGATTGTCGCGATCCAGCACATGCTGGAACCCTTCCGGCGGATGCTCGCCGACGAACTTCTGCACGTCCTCGCGGTGAGTGAACGTCATTACTCTGCGCTTCTGATGACTGGTGAAATAGCCGTCCGAAGCGACGATGACCGGCAGGCGAACCTCCGGGTCCTCTGCGAGCTTAAGCGCGATAATATTCATATCGTACACGGCTTGCGGATCGCGGCATAGCACGATCGGCCAGCCCGTATTAAGCGCGAAGTACAAATCCGAATGATCCCCGTGAATGTCGAGCGGCCCCTCTTCTGCTTACCGAACGGCATACGAGATTGAGCACCATCGGAAACCGCGTTCCCGACTGCACAGGCATTTGTTCGAGCATATAGAGGTAGCCATTCGCCGAAGTGGCGTTGAACACCCTTCCGCCCGCTGCCGAAGCCCCGTAGCATACCCCTGCAGAGCCGTGCTCTCCGTCTGCGGGAATAAGCACGATGTCGTGTTGGCCGTTTGCTTTCATCAAATCGAGAAATTGCGCGACTTCCGTTGAAGGAGAGATCGGAAAATAACCCATGATGTGATAGTTGATCTGGTGTGCGGCGTATGCGGCCATCTCGTTGCCTGATTCATAGACGATCCTTTGCTCTACGGTTCCTTGCTTCACCGCTTCTTGGCGAATATCGATCGACATTTCCAGACTCCACCTTTCCTATCGGGTTCTCGTTGAATGAAGAACATAGAGGCTTTATCTCTGAAAGTTCAAACCTCTTATATAGCCAAACTCTTATATAGCCAAATGGAACTTGTGCGCAACGCGGTGACCGTCCGCGTATCCGTCTTCCTCCAGTTCGGAAGAAAGCGCATCCGTCGGACAGGCTTGAACGCATTTCAAGCAGCCTTTGCAATACTGGTAGTCGATGCCCTGCAGAAACATTTGCGGGCGTCCCTTCTTGTCGGACTGTTCCTCCCAGACGAAGCAGAAATCGGGGCAGACGTTGTCGCACGCCGCGCAATGAATGCATTTGTCATCGGCGAAATGCGGCATTTTGCCTGCGCGGGAAATGCTCAAATCCTTCAAGATGCTGTTGCCCGGGTTCGTGATCAGGCCGCCAATCGGCTGCGTCTCGTAGCCGAGCACCGGCGTGTCCATGCGGACGAAGGTCGGCATTTCGTCTCCCTCCTCCAGACCGAACGTCTGAAAGCTCATTTCGTCGTAGCCGCGCTGAAAGGTGTTCAAAGCCGGCTGAACGGCGGCGGGATACTTTTTCTCAAGCGACTTGCGGATAACGCCTTTCATGAACTCGGCATCAAGAAATTCGCACAACCGGAACAGCCCGCCGAGCATGGCCATGTTGACGCGGTTGTTCTCCTCCATCGCGATGCCGGTGGCGTCCACGACCGCGATAATGCCGGCCTTGAGCTTAAGCTGGCTCTTGAGCTGCTCCGGGGTCTTCTTGGAATTGACGAGTACGATGCTGTCTTCTTGCATTCCCGAAATGACGTTAATCGTCTTCGAGAGGTTCTCGTGGAACACTCCGATCACATGCGGCCGCTCTACAGGAGACGTGTCCCGGATGCGAGTGTTGATGTCGCAGAACCGGATGTGGGCCTTAACCGCCGAACCCTTCTTCTCCGAGCCGTAGGAGCTGAAGCTGACGCCGTTGAGTCCGACGCCCATCACCCCGGCTTCCGCGAGCATTTTGCCGGCCAGATTGGCGCCCAGCCCGCCGATCGATTCCAGTCGAATTTCAAAAAAACCGAGCTCGTTAACCTTAGGCAGCGTCACCATGTTTTTCTGCAATCCCCTTTCGCTTGTGGTGAAGGAACATTCAGAAAATTTACAATATACAAACATTAATTATTTCGCCTTTAAAAGATGAATTCCTTCCTCTCGTGTGGAAATGCGCCAAATATAGCCAAACTTTATCTGAAATTTGTGCCGCGTCCCTTCCCCTCCCTTGCTTATTATATGTTCGCGATGTTACAGCCTTGCCCTATTGCTTGTTGCCGTCTTACAGTTCCTTCGGGCTTATGGTGGAGGCGGAGAATTGGCTCATTGATGAGAAAATGACGGGTAAGTGGCGGATTAGTTCGTGAGGCGGTCTTATTGGTGCGTTTGCGGTACGGAGGTGGTGGATAAGTTCGTGGGGCGGTCTTATTGGTGCGATTGCGATACGGAGGCGGCGGATTAGTTCGTGAGACGGTCTTATTGGTGCGATTGCGGTACGAAGGTGTCGGTTAAGTTCGTGAGGCGGTCTTATTGGTGCGTTTGCGGTACGGAGGTGGCGGTTAAGTTCGTGGGGCGGTCTTATTGGTGCGTTTGCGGTACGGAGATGGCGGATTAGTTCGTGAGGCGGTCTTATTGATGCGTTTGCGGTACGGAGGTGGTGGATAAGTTCGTGGGGCGGTCTTATTGGTGCGGCCATAAACGAGAGCGGCGTTTTAGCCGCTCAATCGTCCCAACCGTTTAGTCAGCGTAGTCGTCCAGCTCTCGGATAGGGCGTCCACGGCAAGCAAGCGTCGGATGCCTTCCGCGTCGTCCCTATCCTGGTGCATAACCCGATTGGCTTCAGCTACAGTTATGCCGTGCGGGTGAGACTGCAGCAACGCCAGTTCGTCGCTTGCATGTACCACTCCCGTCTCCAGCACGCGAAAATAAAAACCGGTAGCTCCGCTGTTCGTCACTAACAGAGGAAGCTCGTCCAAACCCCACCTCATGGCCAGCTTCCAGCAAGGCTGCCTGGGCTGGCTTACCTGCACGGTCGCAGAACCAATGCGATAAATATCGCCGACGCGCACGTCCCGTTCGCTCAATCGTTCAACCGTAAAATTTTCTCCGAACGCCCCATAATCGAGCCTATGCCCAAGCACCTTTTCCCAGTGGAGATAATGGTCGTAGCTATACACGCATATCGCTTTATCCGGTCCTCCGTGGTGCACCAGATCGGCTTGCTCGTCTCCTTCGAAGCCGAGCTTGGTCAGTTGCACCGCCTGTTCGACAGAGCTCTTGGCAATGCCGGATTTCGCCTCTTTGCCTTTATACATAGCAGCTTGAACCTTACCGATATTGAGCGCCAGCAGCGGATAAACCTGCGTAGTCACGGCGTTGCCCATGCACCAATTGCTCCCTTCTTCCCCCGCTAGCGACGACTGCTGAATAAGCACAAGCCGGATACGCCACGATAACTGATGTACCATTCATCTTTCTCACCCATTAAACGAAAGGCGGGAACAACATGTCCACCTCTAAACGTCGCCGAGAAAGCGTCTGGAAAAGCCGCAAGCAAAATCCCCAGCCTCACGGAAAAATTTCTTCGCTTCGTGAGCTGTCCGCCGAGACGGCCAACGAAGACAGGCCCGACTCGACGACCTGAACGCGTTCGCTTGTTTGTATTAGGCATTCAGCACTCTAACAGGACAGCTAAACAGCCCTAGCAAAGGCTGGATTGCTCTCCGCTTCAATGGTTGGCGGTCTCATGTATTCGACAGTCCCTTCCATCTTAGGAAGCATTTTTTTGCTTCTATGTTAGCCGCATCTTCTCCGCCGCCGTCAGGCGGCGGCCTCTCGCGGTCATAACCAGTCGCCCGTCCTGCATTCCCCAGATTTCGTCCGCGAACTTCTCTGCAAGCTCTACCCGGTGCAAGGCGGCGACGATCGTCGTCCCTTTCTCGCGGCACAGCTTCTTGAGCGTCGCCATCATCTCCTCGGACGTATGAGGGTCCAGACCGGAGACAGGTTCGTCAGCCAGTACAAGGCGGGCGCCGTGAACGAGCGCTCGGGCGATCGCGATGCGCTGTCGCTCTCCTCCGCTCATCCGCTCCACGATTTGCTTCGACCGTTCCATCAGGCCGACATGCTCAAGCATATCCATTGCGCCCATATAATCGTCGCTGCGCACCATGCCGGTAATTCTTCGCCAGATCGGCGTTTGCTCGGACGCTCCTATCAGCACGTTTTTGAGCGCCGTCTTTTTTTCGTATAGAATCGGCTTCTGCTCCAAATAAGCGATTTGCCGCTTAAAGCGCATCTTCGCCAGAAAACCGGACTCCATCAAATCTTTCCCATCTATCTTATACTCCCCCGAGGTCCACACTTCCTTTAACGCAAGCGCTCTCAGCAATGCGGATTTCCCGCTGCCGCTCGAGCCGACGACGGCGATGAACTTTCCGGGCTCCAGCCTCGCGTCCACATCTTTAAGAATCGTTTTCCCGTCGGGTATTGTGCGAGTCAATCCAGAAATTACGATCATGGCTGTGTCCTATCCCTTCAATCTTGATAAATCTAGTGTAAAGTATAATCCCATCCCTTGCCATACGAACAAACGTTTGCTATAATAAAAACAGGAACAAAAGTTCTTATTCTGTTTTCTAAGGTGGGATAATGGATGGTGAAATGCGAACATCTCCGTTACTTGGAGCCTCAGAGAGGCGCCAGACCGTCTAGAGACTTGACCTTCAAATTTTACGACGACGGGAAGCTTGTCATCCTGGATAACGACACAGGCAACACGCTGAGCCCCCGCGAGCTCAGCGGGGGCAGCTACGATTTCTACGTCCGTCAACGCATTCGTCTAATAAAGCGCAACCTGGCAGAGAAAATTCTCAAGCATGCTTGAATCAAACGAGGGACGCGCCCTCCGCCCGGCTTAATTAGGGCAGATTTTTATTGATTCCGTTTAAGCTGGGCGGAAAGCGCGTCATTCTTTTTACGTCTGGATCTTCCTTATGTTCCTTGACTCCCGATGGCTTCATAGGCCCGTTCGAGCTTCTGAACTGCTTCTTATCCATACAATTCACCCCCTGCCCATCGACTGTCCGATAGGGTTACTTTGTAGTTTTCCTCTTTTCACTCATTTACAAACCCGCCGCAGCGAGCCATAATGAGAAAAACGAATCAGGATTTAAGGAGAAACGCAGCATATGAACCAGCAAATTTTATTCGACCTTGACGATACGCTTGTCTATTGCAACAAATATTTTCATTCCATATTGGATCGCTTCGCCGACCGGATGGTTGATTGGTTCGGCTCCGCCGGCATCCGTAAGGAAGAGATCGCGGCCAAGCAGACGGAGATCGACATCGCCGGCGTTCATGTTCTTGGCTTTCAGAGCGAGCACTTCCCTCAATCGATGATCGACACCTACCGGCACTTCCAGCTCGTTACCGGACGATCCGGCTCCTCTCTCGAAGAGGATCTGCTATGGAAGCTTGGCAACAGCGTTTACGATCTGGAAATCGAGCCTTATCCGATGATGGAGGAAACGTTGGAATCGTTGGCTACGGAAGGCCACGAGCTTCATCTGTATACCGGCGGAGATGCCTCGATCCAGTTGCGCAAAATCGAAAGCATGCGGCTGGAGCGCTACTTCGACAATCGGATCTACATTCGCCAACATAAGAACACGGATGCGCTGGAACAGATTTTGTCCGGAGGCATCTTCGACCGCAATCATACGTGGATGATCGGCAACTCGGTTAGAACGGACGTGCTGCCCGCCCTTCACTGCGGCATCAACGCCGTGTACTTGAAGCAGGAAGCCGAATGGGCCTACAACGTCATTCCGATCGACGCCAAGCCTCGCGGAGCGTTGCTCACCCTTACGCAGTTGACGCAGGTTCCGCCGGCGATCCATCAATATTTGGACGCTAATCTGATGGAGGAGTCGGGTTAAGCCGCTCCTCTCGCAACAATAACGGGGCTGTTCCCAAAGGTCGCATAACGACTGGAGGAACAGCCCCGTTTTATCTTTAACCCCTACCTGATGGCACCGCTCTCTTCACCCAATCCGCTGAGTTTGTCGAAAATTTTGCGAACGCCGACCGACCAGAGCGGGTCTTCGGCATAAGTGCGATTGAACCATTCGAACGGGTCGTAACCTTCGGGACGGCTCTCGCCCAGCTTCACGAGAAGTCTGGCCGCGATGCCCGAGGAGTTGGCGATGTCCGTATTGAACTCCATCCAGCTATGCCCGACGTTAAACGGATTGTTCGCGATCTTCGCCGCCTGCTTGGCCGACTTCGGCACAAAGCCCTGCTCTTGGCCCGTGATGGCGAACAGCAGATGAGGATGCAGATCGTACTCGCGCGCGGTATCCATAATCGCCTCAAAATAAGGCGCCTCGGCAAGCAGAGAATCCCGTCCGTTCAAGTAGGCGATAAGCGCCTGTTTATCGATCTCCGCATACCTTAGCGCCTTCGGCATTCCAACGTCCGGAGCGGACGCCGGAGACGCTGCCGGCGCAGGAGGCGCGGCGCTCGTAGATTCTTCTATAGATGCGGAACGCTCCCCGCTAAGCGCGATCCACGCGGTCGCATTGCCAAGGGCAACGACCGACGCCAGAACGATGGCGGGAGCAGGCTTCGCCAAACTCCGTACCGCGGCCCAGGTCGCTCCCCGCCAGCCATTGCGGCCCGAAACCAGTTCTTCCGGCAGTTGGACTCCTGCCAACGGTTCAGTCGCTGCAAGGTGCGGTGAAGGCCCTCTGTGCCTCTCCAGTCGGGAAGCAAGCTGCTCCGGGCTCCATCTCCGCTGCGTCCGTTCGTTCGCCCATTCCAAGAGCGGTTCCAGCAGACGTTCCGTCAAGCGCTCGTCTCCCTGGCCAATTTCCGCAAATAGATCAAGCACGTCTTCCGGGTGAATATCGCGTTTTTCCCCTACCAGGTAACGCGTAATCAATTGATCGATCATTCGTAGTTTAAGCTCGTCAGGCACATTCGGCATCCTCTGCGCGAGCGCCCTGCGAATCGCGTCGGCGACGATCTCGGCGCGGCGTCCGTCCGGAAGCGGAGCGTACTTGGTCTGCACGTATCTGCGAATCGTATGTATGTCCATAGGCGACAGCAATGCCGCGCTTTCCATCACAAACTCCCCCCGCCCCGATTCGATGCCAGTCAGTCACAAGTGTAACATAGAGGAAAGATTTGGGGGAAGCCCTGTCTTCCGTACCATTCTCAAGCGAAATCCGGCCCGGCATTCGACGCCAATCGCGAACATTCGCCGTTACTCGCCCCCGCCAGACGCTGCTTTGGCAATTGTCTGCCGGACCTCCTCGGTGCGGATAAAAGCATTAATTTGCTCCTGCTCCCACTCGGTCAGCTGATATTCGCAATCGCAGCCCTCGTCCTGAGTCACCAGTTGGATCGGATGTCCGTTATGGGTACATACCGCGATAATTTGGAAGTCGGTCACATCCTCCGGCAGCGGCGTATCGCCTGCCGTCTCCGGACGCAAAGCCACATCGACCCACTGCCCATCCCTGCGCTCCGCCTGATATTGAAAGCCTGTAAACCTCAACTCCGACCACATTTCGTCTCCATACCGAATCATTCGGCCGTTCCTCCTCCGTTCATCCGTGAAAAAGAGGCCGTCCCGCAGCGCGGGAACGACCTCTATAAGATAACCGATATCCGTCATGGGAGCAACGTGTCGCCCATTAAGAACTTGTCGACTTCGCGCGCCGCTTCTCGGCCCTCGTTGATCGCCCAGACGATCAAACTCTGTCCGCGCCTCATATCGCCTGCCGCAAACACTTTATTCACATTCGTCGTATATTTGCCGTAACGGGCCTTAACGTTCGAGCGGCGATCCGTCTCCAAGCCGAGCTGATCGATCAACGTGCTTTCCGGACCTTCGAAGCCGACCGCGACGAGCACGAGATCCGCAGGCCAGACTTTCTCGGTTCCGGGAATTTCCTCGTAAATTTTACGGCCTTGCTCGTCCACATAGCGGCGGATTTGCACAGTGTGCAGCTCTTTGACGTTGCCCTGTTCGTCGCCGACGAATTTCTTCGTCAGAACGGAAAAGGCACGGGGATCTTCGCCGTACAGAGCTTTCGCTTCCTCATGCGCGTAATCCAGCGTATACACGTTTGGATACTCCGGCCACGGGTTATTCATCTCGTCGCGTTGCTGCGGCGCCTTCGCATGCGTTCCGAATTGCGTAATGCTGGAGCACCCGTGACGCAGCGCCGTAGCGACACAGTCCGTCCCCGTATCCCCGCCGCCGATTACGATCACGTTCTTGTCTTTGCCGGAAATGTACGTGCCGTCCTGCAAGCCGTTGTCCAGATAGCTTTTGATCGTGCTGTTCAAATAGTCCATTGCCTGATGGATGCCCTTCAGCCCGTGCCCTTCCACGTTGCCGATCGGACGCGCCTTAGTCGCGCCGCCGCATAGCACAACCGCATCGTATTGCTCCAGCAGCTCCGCAGAGGAAATGTCTTTGCCGATCTCCGTATTTACGACGAATTGAATGCCTTCGGCAGCCAACAGGTCGACGCGCCGCTGCACGATATGCTTCTCCAGCTTCATCGTCGGAATCCCGTAGGTCAGCAGCCCGCCGGGACGGTCCGCGCGTTCGTATACGGTGACGGCATGGCCGGCCCTATTCAGCTGAGCGGCGGCGGCAAGTCCCGCCGGACCCGAGCCGACGACGGCGACTTTCTTGCCGGTGCGCGTCTTCGGCGGCTGCGGTACGACCCAACCTTCCTCGAACGCTTTATCGATAATCGCCTGCTCAATCGTCTTGATCGTAACCGGCTCGCCAATCAAACCGACCGTACAAGAACCTTCGCACGGCGCCGGACATACGCGGCCCGTAAACTCGGGGAAATTATTCGTCTTCGACAAACGCTCGTAAGCTTCCCTCCACAGGCCTCTGTAGACAAGGCTGTTCCATTCGGGAATCAGATTATTGATCGGGCAGCCCGATACGCTGCCTGCCAATTCGATGCCTGTATGGCAGTAAGGAGTTCCGCAATCCATGCAGCGCGCGCCTTGCGTGCTGAGCTGCTCCTCGGAGAGCATCCGGTGAAATTCATTCCAGTCTTGGATGCGAGCCAGCGGATCTCGGTCGCCCGGCAGCTCGCGCTTATATTCCATAAATCCCGTAGGTGTCGACATCGTGCAAAACCTCCATATCCGTCGGTATCTTTGTGAGTTCGTCCCCTTGCATCATTTGTATGCCGATGATAGATCATCCTAACAAATGAGGCTTATCCTCACAATGGATTATCCGTCGCATTGTTTGCACTTATTTGCTGCCGACCCGCTCATAGACGCAGTAGGCGTGCGGAATCGCGTTCCGCTCGTCTATAACGCCCTCCTCCCGCGACACCAGCCGCCATTCCTCTCGGTCGTATTCGGGAAAATAGGCATCCCCGTCAAAGGGCTGCGCAAGCTCCGTCAGCAGAAGCCGATCGGCGTTGGCCACAGTCGCCGCGTAAATCTCCGCCCCTCCGATAACCATTAGCTCCTGGTCTCGATAGGCCTCCGCCGCCTCGTCGATCGTCCGCATGAGCACACAGCCTGCCGGAGCTTCCTCCAGCGTCCGCGACAAAATAACGTTCTCGCGATCCTTCAGCGGGCGTCCCAGCGATTCGAACGTCTTGCGACCCATCAGCACCGGCTTGCCAAGCGTATTTCGCTTAAAATAGCTCAAATCTGCGGGAAGCCGCCAAGGCAGCTCGTTGTTTCGCCCAATCACTCCATTCGAAGCGACAGCGGCGATTAAAGTGACAGTCATAAACCAACATCCTTTGTATAATTGATCCAAACAGGCCTGTCTATACGGCTACAGGCGCTTTAATTCCGGGGTGATGCTCATAGCCCGCAAATTCGAAATCCTCATAGACGTAGTCGAAAATCGAATCCGGCTTGCGCAAAATGTTCAGCTTCGGCAGCGGCAGCGGCTCCCGGCTTAACTGCAGCTTGACTTGCTCCAAATGGTTGCTGTAAATATGAACGTCTCCGCCGGACCAGACAAACTCACCGACCTCCAAATCGCACTGTTGTGCAATCATATGAGTCAGCAGCGCATACGACGCGATATTGAACGGAAGCCCGAGGAACGTATCGACCGAGCGCATCGTCAGCATGCAGCTCAGCTTGCCCTCGGCAACGTAAAATTGAAATACGAAATGGCAGGGCGGCAGCTTCATCTGGTCGATGACGGCCACGTTCCAAGCGCTAACCAAATGACGGCGAGAGTCGGGATTGCTTTTGATGGCATCCACTACCTGCTGGATCTGGTCGATCGTTCGACCGTCCGGCGTCTCCCAGGCGCGCCATTGCGAGCCGTAGACAGGTCCGAGATCGCCGTTCTCGTCGGCCCATTCGTCCCAGATACGGACTCCGTTTTCTTTCAGATAACGAACGTTCGTTTCGCCTTTCAGAAACCACAGCAGCTCGTGAACGACCGATTTCAGATGAATGCGTTTTGTAGTCACGAGGGGAAATCCTTCGGACAAATCAAAGCGAAGCTGACGACCGAAAACGGACAGCGTTCCCGTTCCGGTGCGGTCCTCCTTCTTCGCGCCATGATCCAGCACATCCTGCAGCAAATCCAAATAATTACGCAACGAATACACACCTCGACACCGAATTTTTGTTGTTAAGGAGCAGCAACGAAATTTAGAGATACTTAAATTCGTCGTAGTCTAAAATTGTACCACTCGTCCCGGCGGCTGTCACTCCGCGTTGCCTTGCATGCACAAGTCGCTTATAGCGTGGCGCTCAAGTTTTACGTCATTCCGTTGCGGAAAACCGCTGCGAGCGACGCTTCTTGCGCTGCTCGTAGCGCTCTGGAGCGCTGTCGTGCAGCCTGCGCTCGGCTTCGTTCTCGGGGACGACAGCAGGCACCGGCGTCGGCTTGCCGTCGTCTCCGAGCGCGACAAACGTCGAGAACGCAGTGCATGTGACTCGGCGTTCTCCGGTGAACAGATTTTCCGCCCGCACGACGACGTACACCTCCATCGAGCTGCGATTCGTCCAGGTGACGAACGCTTCCAGTTCCACGGCCTCGCCCATGCGAATCGGCGCCAGAAAATCCAAGCTGTCCGATGAAGCCGTCACAACCGTCTTTCCGCAATGGCGCATAGCGGCGATCGCGGATATTTTATCGATATATTTCATCAATGTGCCGCCGAACATCGTGCCGTGATGATTCGTATCCGTCGGGAATACAAGCTCCGTCATGACCGATCTGGATCTTCCGACCGGTCTGGCCGTTTCCTCGTTCATCTCGTTCGCCTCCTCGCTATGCCTTATTTTACGCCGAAGCCGCGGGTTAAACAATCAGCGCCTTCGCTTTAGCCCAAAGGGCGGTTCGGCGAATAGCGCTGATTGTTTTTATTTGGTCGTACCGCGTTTTTTGCAGCCTTTTATCCTGAAAATGTCGAAAGCAACGCTGGCCAGATTTGCATATGCTTGCCGCAGGAAGGACAGTTTGCCTCTCCGGCCAAATACGGCAAATCGCGAGCGAGCCCATGTTCGCCGATTGCCGCTGCGTGCTTCGCTAACGTCTTCTGGTCCGCATCCGCAAATTTGGCCGTCGGTACGACTTCATAAGCCTCTTGCTCCTCCTCGAACACGGGGTCTTCGGCAAACGCCTGAATACGCCCACCTTCTCCATTCGGCCACAAATACACATCCTGCTCGCAGGCTGGACATACGGCAACGTACTCATCCCCTGACGAGAATGTCATCAGCATATTCGCCACCGGATGCGCTCCCCGATAGGCTGCGTCGGCCAGAAGAATGTAGCGCTTCTCCGACTCGTCAACGGGCGCATCGACGGCATGGGCGCGCACGTCTTCTCCTAAAGACGCCATCTCCCGTATCGCTTCAATATACGAGTCGTAGATGTCTGAGCAGACCGGCGCTCCCACTTGTTCGGCGAGCCCAGCCCAAGCAGCGGGGAATGGCGCCGCTTCATTCCGATCACGACTCGCTTCGATGACGCCGCATGTAACAAACAGATCGCGCCGGACTTCCGGATCGGTCGTCGAACGAGCCATCTGCGTCAAATAAGGAACGGCCGCATAAGTGACCGTATAAATTGTATTTTGATGAAACAAATATTCCTGAAAAAGCTCATCGGCTATTTCTTGATCGTACTCTCCCATCAACTGCTGCAGCAGCGCCGGCACATTCTCTCCGGTACCATACGGTCCCGTCAATTTTCCCCACGCATCGCTAGTCCACTCAAGCAAAGCAGACGCCTCCCCGGTTCCCATAGTTAACTTATTTCCATTGCGGATCAAGTGTACCATGCGACAAATAAGGATATGAAGCGTCTACGTTCCTATTCCCGCAACTCCCGCAGAACTATCCGATCCCGGTTACGCCCGTCCGCTTGCCCTTAAACCCCACACCTCTTCTACCGATACGATCGCCCTCGACCGCTTCTGAATCTGTTCGCCGCTCATGCACAGAGGCGGATAGACGGAGAATGCCTGATCCCCCCGCACTCGCTCCAGCTCTTCCTTCCAGCCCGGCCAGCGAAACGTTTCGTAAAACAAGTCCAGATCGCCGCTGCATGCCCACTCCAAAAAATCCGAGTACGGAACCCCGAAGTGCTCCCATTTCAGCGTGTCAGGCGCAAAATAGTACACATCGCCATGACCGCCGTCAAACGCCCCGAAGTTTAAAGCGAAAAAGCCGCCCATCACATCGTCCGCGACTAGCAATGCTCCGTCCAGTCTACGTTCCGTCAGCTCCAATGTCCCCTCGTTCCATTCCGTTAAGCGGCGCGGCAGTCGGGGGCTGCCTGAACCGAGGATACGCAGCCATCCGTGCTGCACAAGAATACCGCCCGTATATTGCGCTACCGCCCCCAGAGTGGATCGCAAGGAGAGCTTCAGCCTTGCAATCTCCTCTTCGCCCTTGCTTCCTTCCACAGGAAGCAGTTCAACCGCATTGACCGCTTTCGCCGCCCAAGTCTGAATCATGCGCCATGTCGATTGCTCCTGCCTATCTTCTTGACGGTCCGTCATGCTTTCCCCTCCTCATAAACCGCTGCTCTGGATCGGCAAAAAACAAAACACGGCCTACCTGCACTGTCAAGCAGCGCAGAATAAGCCGTGCATCGCTAACTACTAACTTAAGCTTTAGGCGCAAGCGTGTGGATCGGATGACCCATAGCAAGCTCGGCTGTATCCATCGTGATTTCGCCCAAAGTCGGGTGAGCATGGATCGTTAGCGCAATATCTTCGATCGTTGCGCCCATCTCGATCGCAAGACCCAGCTCGGCGATCATGTTGGAAGCTTCGACGCCCGCGATTTGCGCGCCGAGCACCAGACCCGTATCGGCATCGTGAACGAGCTTCATGAAGCCGTCCGCGCCGCCCAACGTTACTGCACGGCCGTTGCCGCCGAATGGGAACTTGCTGGATTTCGCGTTGATGCCTTTGTCTTTCGCTTCCTTCTCCGTGTAGCCGACGCTTGCGCATTCGGGATCGGAGAACGCCACGGCTGGAATGCACTTATAGTCCACCTTCGAAGGCAGGCCAGCGATCGCTTCCGCAGCTACCTTCGCTTCGTAGGAGGCTTTGTGCGCCAAAGCCGCGCCCGGCACGATGTCGCCGATAGCGTAAATGTGCGGAATGTTCGTACGGCATTGCTCGTCCACTTCGATCAGTCCGCGCTCTCCAACCTTCACGCCGATCAGGTCGAGGCCAAGCTCGCCGTCGGTGTTCGGACGACGGCCAACGGTTACGAGCAGGTAGTCGGCCGTTACTGTCTTCTGTTCGCCGCCGACTTCGTACGTTACCGTAACTTCCTTGTCGGTCTGCTCCGCGCCTTTAGCAAGCGCGCCGTTCACGATCTCGACGCCGGATTTCTTCAGCTTCTTAACGACCAGTTGGCTCATATCCTTGTCGAAGCCCGGAAGAATTGTATCCGCGCCCTCAAGCACCGTTACCTTCGTGCCGAACTTGGCGTACATTTGGCCGAGTTCGATACCGATGTAGCCGCCGCCGATAACAACAAGGCTCTTCGGCAGCTCAGGCAGGGACAGCGCTTCTGTCGAAGACAGAATGCGTCCGCCGAACGGGAACGGCTTCAGCTCGATCGGACGGGACCCCGTCGCGATAATGCAGTTTTTGAAACGGTAGCGCGGCGCTTCCTGATCGTTGAACAGACGGGCTTCGTTCTCGTTGATGAACATAACCTCGCCTTGGAACATTTGCACCTTGTTCGCCTTCAGCAGCATTTCTACGCCGCTCGTCATTTTGTTAACGACCGAGTTTTTGTAGTCCTGTACTTTGCCGAAGTCAACGTTGATGTTATCTGCAGACAGACCATAGTCCGCCGCATGCTGCATCGACTCGTAGTGGTGCGCGGAGTTAATCAGCGCTTTGGACGGGATACAGCCGACGTTCAGACAGACGCCGCCGAACTTGGCTTTGTCCGCAATAATTACCTTCTGTCCCAGTTGAGCCGCGCGGATCGCCGCGACGTATCCGCCGGGGCCCGCACCGATAACGAGCAAATCAATATCGAGAGAAGCGTCTCCTACGACCATGTCTTATACCTCCATAACAAGCAGTTCAGGATCGTTAAGCAGCTGCTTGATGTAATTTAAGAAGTTTTGCGCCGTGGCGCCGTCGATGATGCGGTGATCGAAGCTGAGCGACAGTGCCATAACCGGAGCCGCAACGATTTCTCCGTTTTTGACGACGGCTTTCTCGGAGATGCGTCCCGTACCGAGAATCGCAACTTCCGGGAAGTTGATCACCGGCGTGAAGAACATGCCTCCGGCGGAGCCGATGTTCGTAATCGAAATCGTGCTGCCCTTCAGCTCGGCTGCGCTCAGTTTGCCGTCGCGGCCGCGAGCGGCCAGATCGCGGATTTCGTTGGCGATCGACCAAATGTTCTTGCGATCGGCGTCGAACACGACCGGAACGATCAAGCCGTTGTCCGTATCCGTCGCAATGCCGATGTTGTAGTACTTCTTGTATACAATTTCGTTGGCCGCTTCGTCGATCATCGCGTTCATTGCCGGGAATTCGCGGCATGCGGCGACGAGCGCCTTCACGATAAACGGCAGGTACGTCAGCTTGACGCCCTTCTTCTCGGCGACCGGCTTCGCTTTGGAGCGCAGCGCCACAAGTGCGGACACGTCTATCTCATCCATCAGCGTAACGTGAGGCGCCGTGTAGACCGACTTGACCATCGCGTTGGCGATCGCCTTGCGGATGCCTTTGAACGGTACGCGCTCTTCGACGCCCGGACCGCTGACCGCCGCTGCCGCTTTCGGAGCAGCCGCCGCTGCCGGAGCTTCGGAAGCTTCCGCCGCCTCGGAGGCCGCAGCTTTCGGCGCGCCGCCGGAAGCGTAAGCAACTACGTCTTCGCGAGTAATGCGACCGTTCTTGCCGCTGCCTGCGATCTCTGCAATTGCAACGCCCTTCTCGCGCGCCAGCTTGCGTACGCTAGGCGTCGCCAGCACAAGCGCATTGCTTGCCGCCGGCTTCGCTTCAGCAGCAGCCGGGGCCGCTCCAGCAGCTTCCGCCGCAGGCTGTTGCGCCGGTTCGCCCTTCGTATCCGCGCCGCCGGTGGCGCTGTTGTCGCCGGCAGGCTGAGCGTGGCTGTCTGCAGCCGGAACTTGGTCAGGTACGTCGCCTTCCGCTTCGATGACGG
Organism: Cohnella sp. LGH; assembly: GCF_017671885.1. Lineage (NCBI taxonomy): Bacteria > Bacillati > Bacillota > Bacilli > Caryophanales > Paenibacillaceae > Cohnella > Cohnella sp. LGH. The sequence continues at coordinate 2,924,457 of NZ_CP072117.1, read as the reverse complement.
CGACCAGTTCGCCGATATGCATAACTTGTCCGTCTTTGGCCAGCACTTCGAGCACTTTGCCGTTAACCGGACACGGCACTTCTACGACCGCTTTATCGTTCTGTACTTCCATAATAATGTCTTCGTCCGTTACCGTCTGTCCCGGCGCGATGAGCACTTTGACGATTTCGCCTTCGTGCATCCCTTCGCCGAGTTCCGGGAATCGATATTCGAATCTCGTCACCTGGAACCCTCCTTTTTCCGATTTAGAACTGCAGCACTTGATTAACGGTCTTCACGATGCGTGCCGGAGTCGGCAGCCATGCATCTTCAATCTGCGCGTACGGATACACCGTATCCGGACCTGCGCAGCGAAGCACCGGAGCCTCCAGGTGCAGAATCGCTTTTTCGTTAATTTGCGCGATAATTTCCGCAGCCGCTCCGGAAGTTTTCTGAGCTTCCTGCACGACGATCGCACGATTCGTCTTCTGAATGGAAGCGACGATCGTGTCGATGTCCAGCGGCATCAGCGTGCGCAGGTCGATTACCTCTGCGGATACGCCGTTCTTCTCCAGCTCTTCGGCCGCTTTGACCGCAGTATGCACCATCAAGCCGTAAGCGATAATCGTCACGTCTTTGCCTTCGCGAACGACGTTCGCTTTGCCGATCGGCACTGTGTACTCGCCTTCCGGCACTTCGGCGCGGAATGCGCGGTACAAGTTAAGATGCTCCATAAAAAAGACCGGATCGTTATCGCGAATGGCTGAGATGAGCAGACCTTTCGCATCGTATGGATTGGAAGGCACGATCACTTTGATGCCCGGCGTCTGGATGGCGAGACCCTCCAGCGAATCCGTATGCAGCTCGGCCGCCTTGACGCCGCCGCCGAACGGCGTACGGAATACGATTGGAGCATGATAGCGTCCGCCCGAACGGTAACGCATGCGGGCGGCTTGCACGAACATCTGGTCAAGCGCTTCATAGATGAAGCCTACGAATTGAATTTCTGCGATCGGGCGGAAGCCTTGCGTTCCCAGACCTACCGCAAGGCCGCCGATGGCGGACTCGGCCAGCGGCGTATCGAATACGCGCTGTTCGCCGAATTCTTTTTGCAGCCCTTCCGTCGCGCGGAATACGCCGCCGACGTGGCCGACGTCTTCCCCGAACACAAGCACGCTTGGATCGCGCGCAAGCTCTACCCGCATCGCATCGCGGATCGCGTCAATCATTGTCATTTGCGCCATGCTGTTTACTCCCCCGTCATTCAGTTTGCGACCGCAGCCGGCCGCTCTTAGTGGTTGCGATTATTGGAAATCCGCCTTTTGTTCTTCCAGGTGTGGCGGAGTATGTTCGAACATCGAATCGATCAAGCCGGAGATCGACATTTTTTCTGTCTGTTCCGCTTTTTTGATATGCTCGTTAACGGCAGCTTTCGATTCTTCCTTCACGCGAGCCGTGTCCTCTTCCGTCCACAGCCCTTTCTTCGCCAGGAACTTGCCGAAGCGAACGATCGGATCCTTCTGGTTCCATTCCTGCTCTTCGTCTTTCGTACGGTACTTCGTCGCATCGTCCGCCATCGAGTGAGGACGGAAACGGTAGGTCAGACCTTCGATCAACGTCGCGCCACCGCCATTGCGTCCGATTTCGGCCGCTTCTTGCACGGCAGAGATGACAGCCAATACGTCCATGCCGTCGACTTGCACGCCGCGGATACCTGCGGCCAGCGCTTTATGTGCGATCGATTGAGCGCCCGTCTGTTTCTCGTACGGAGTCGTAATCGCGTAGCCGTTGTTTTGCACGAAATAGATAACCGGCAGCTTAAAGGATCCTGCGAAGTTCAAGCCTTCGTAGAAATCGCCTTCAGAGGAACCGCCGTCCCCGGTATACGTAATGGCAACGCGCTTCTCGCCTTTCAGCTTAAAGCCCATGCCGATGCCCGTTGCATGCAGGATCTGAGCGCCGATAATAATCTGCGGCATCAGAACGTTAACGCCTTCCGGAATTTGCCCGCCGTGCTGATGACCGCGGGAGTACAGGAACGCTTGATAAAGCGGGAGTCCGTGCCACACTAGCTGCGGCATATCGCGATAACCCGGGCAGACGAAATCTTCTTTCGTAAGCGCGTATTCGCTGCCGACCATTGTCGCTTCCTGTCCGGATACCGGAGCGTAGAAACCGAGACGGCCCTGACGTCCCAGGTTGACTGCGCGGTCGTCCCAAGTGCGCGTGAACACCATGCGATACATCACTTCTTTTAATTGCTCGTCCGACAGCTTCGGCATGTACTCCGGATTAATTACTTCGCCTTCCGGTGACAGTACCTGCAACGGCTTTACATCTTCGGACTTGACTACGTGCGGTTGAGCGCCGGTTTTGACCTCCGGAGCTTCCGTGGATACTTTGCTCATTAAGGTTCACCTCATCTTTGATTGTGGAAGAGGGCAATCTGTTATAGAATTATTATATCCCTGTTTAAGTGAATTGGTCAAAGAAAAACTCGAAAAAACCTTATTTTATAAAGCTTTTCTCCTTTTCATGTTTATATAACAGGAATTATAAATTTGTAATACAGTGTAGTACAATTTGTGTCTCATACCCTCAGTTGGTTTGCCCATGCCCGGTCAATCCCATACCTGCCAAGGAGGCGTCTCCTATGAGCGACAGCTCGTTGTTTAAGAGAACGATTCACAAGCACGACATCCCCAGCCGCTGGCTTCCGGAGGGCAGCCGCTCAATCCGGGTCTATTTGCCTCCCGGATTTCAGCCTTGGATGAGTTATCCTGTCGTTTATTGTCAGGATGGAGAAGAATTTTTTAATTTTGGCCGAATCGCTACCCATGCCCAAAGACTGATTCTAGAAGAAGACTGGGAGCCGTTTATCGTCGTCGGCGTCGACGTGAACGTCAAGCTTCGCACCTCGGAGTATACTCCGGATGGAGAACGCTATTTGTCTTATACCCGTTTTTTCGCGGAGGAACTCATTCCCTGGATCGAATCTCATTATCCGGTTCGCGATGTTCCCGAACAGCGCCTGCTTGCCGGCGACTCCCTCGGAGGAGCGGTATCGGTGTCGCTTGCGCTCGCCTATCCGGAGCTGTTCAGCCGCATTCTGTCGCTTTCCGGCGCTTTTTACGACGTCTACATGGAGCAGCTTCGCAGCGCCCCTTCGCTTGAGCGGCTAAGCATATGGATGATTGTCGGTCTGCAGGAAAACGAGTTTGCCACCGACCGAGGCACATTCGATTTCGTTGAGCTGAATCGTCAAGCGGAGCAAACATTGAGGGAAAAAGGGGCTCAAGTCCTCTACACGGAAAAGGACGGGGAGCATAAATGGGGGTTTTGGCAGAAGGAGCTGCCCGAAGCTCTGGCCCCCTTTCTCGGACCGGAGCTTCGGGCGTTCCGCTGACTTAGCGCTGAGGTAGCTTCTCGCGAATACGCGTCAAAATTCTCTCGCAGCCTTCATTGACGAGCTCGTACACCTCGTCGAAGTTGCCCGTATAATAAGGATCGGGCACGTCGTCCATGCCTCTCTCCGGAAGCAAGGACAGAAAACGGACGATTTCCGACCGCGGCGAAGCTCCGAGCTTCGCCCGGATATCCTTCTCGTTCTGCGTATCCATTGCCACGATCAGATCAAAATCTCCGCCGTCTTGAACGGAGAGCTGTCGGGCTCTCATCCCTTGATAAGAAATGCTGTAGCGATCCAGCAAGCCGCGCGTCCCTTCATGAGGCGGACGGCCGATGTGCCAGTCGCCGGTGCCGGCAGAATCGACCGTCACAAGATCGCTTAACCCCTCACGTTCGATCAGATGACGCATAACCGCCTCCGCCATCGGAGAGCGGCAAATATTTCCTAGACACACAAACAATACGGAGTAACTCATGATGGACCTCCCGACGCTGCGCGCAACGAACGGCGCGGCAGCTTCCATTTATAATGTACGGACAGCATTCGAAACGCAACGACGAGCAGGAACAGAATAAACAGGAACCAAGGGGCCTGCAGTTTCGATAAGCCGATGACCAAGCCGGCGGCAAGCGCCCAGACGGCATAAATCTCGTCGCGAAGCACGAGCGGCTTCCTGCCGGCCATAATGTCCCGCACCATTCCCCCGCCGATCCCGGTCAGCATAGCCGCGACCATAACGGCGCTAATCGGCAAATTCGCCTTCACCGCATAAAGCGCCCCTTGAATCGCGAAGGCCGACAGACCGATCGCGTCGAAGAAAGCTTCGCTTCTTTTCCAATGATGAATCCAGGCGATCGGCAGCACGAACACGATCAGAATCGAAATGCCCGCAGTCTTCAGAAACAAGCCTTGACTCCACAGCGTCGTCACCGGAACGCCGATCAGCAAATTCCGGATCACCCCTCCTCCGAACGCAGTAACAAGCCCAAGCACGAACACGCCCAATATGTCGTACTCTTCTTCCATGGCGACGATCGCGCCGCTGACCGCGAACGCGATCGTTCCGATCAAGCTGAAAATTTGAAACACATCGTCCAATTCCAACTTTAACTCTCCTCTGCAAACACCGGTTCAACACTTCCGCCGACCTTACGGCAGGCGCTCCGTTACTCATTGTAGCGGGTAGATCTGCAGTTCTGCAACGGTCTATGCTAAAATTAAATAATATTGGACAATAGATTGCAGGAGGAGCTATTTAGATATGTCCCGTTCCTATTCCGAACGCGCTATTATATTCGCCGGCGGCAGCCTCGGTCCGTGGGCTGCCGATTTGCCGGTCCCGGGAGATTATTTGATCGGAGCCGACCGCGGGGCGGAATTTCTTGTTCGCCACGGACTGAAGCCCGACCTCGCGCTTGGAGATTTCGATTCCGTCAGCGAAGACGAAATGCGGCGAATCTCCGCCGCTGCCAAGGAGGTGCTTGCCTGCGACGCCTACGATAAAGATTGGACCGATACCGAGCTTGCTCTACGCGAAGCGCTGGATCGCGGCTTCAAGCAGATCGTCGCTGCCGGGGCGCTCGGCACGCGATTCGATCACGGGCTTGGCAACGTGCATCTGCTTCGTCAGGCGCATGAACGCGGAGCTTCGATGACGCTTGTAGACGAGCACAACGAAATTCGGCTGTGCGCCAATCGCCTTCAGTTGGAAGCAGACGGCAAGTACCCTTACGTCTCGCTGCTGCCGCTGTCCCTGGAAGCGACCGGAGTGACGCTGACCGGCTTTCGTTATCCGTTGCTGAACGCTACGCTTAAGTTGGGCTGGTCGCTTGGCATCAGCAATGTGCTCGAAGCGGATACCGGTACGATTGAGCTGTCAGGCGGATTGCTGCTCGTCATACGCAGCCGCGACTAGACGGTTACGACCAGTCCCGACTCGGCAAGCGATACGCAGGCGGGCAGCCCGTAATCGGCGCGAGTGTCGACGTCGTGGGACAGATGCGTGAACAGAACGCGTTCGGGCTTCATCTCGGCAACAAGCTCCAGCCCTTCGCGCATATCGTACACCGACCGCGTCTCCACCGGATAATTTTCCACGACAAAGCTTGTGCCGAGGACAAGCAGAGACAGACCACGCATAGGCGACTTTTGCTCCTCTTCCAGATGGATCGAGTCCGAGCAGTACGCCCAGGCTCTTCCGTCCTTCATACTCTCGAATCGATAAGCGTAGGCAAATCCGTTTTTACCGTGATTCACCCGCCATGGAGTAATCCGCCACTCTCCGTAATTCATGCCTTCGTCATTGGCCGTCATCGACAATTGGCCGACGATCCATGGAAAACGCTCGACAATGCTCTGAATGACATCCTGCGGCGCGTATAGAGCGCCCCTCTCCTGTCTCCATCGACAAGCGTCCGCCCACTCCGTCAAGCCGCCGATATGGTCGAAATGGGCATGCGTAATCAGCGCTTGCGAGATGCCGCGACAGCCGATCGCCTCCATTTGCCCTCGCCAGTCCGGGCCGCAGTCCAGAAGCAGCGGCGGTTCGCCCTCCGTCTCCACCAGAAGCGACGAACGATAGCGGCGGTTCAAGCCGCCGCTTCTCGCTTCCTCGCACACCTCGCAATCGCAATACACTCTTGGCGTTCCCAACGAATCGCCGTTTCCCAGAAAGGTGACTTCCATTCCGCATCCCCTAATTCCCGTATATTTTAAGGTAAGAAAGACAAACAATGACAAGGAGGTTTTATCCCCGTGAAGGAGGCCGCCCGTTGAAAACTCCGACCTTCTCCCTGCTGCAGATCAGCTTTATTTTTATCCAATCGATCGGTCTCGTCAACCATGTGCTCGTCATCCCGTTGCTGCTCGACGCTTCCGGTAGAGACGCCTGGATCTCGGTCCTCGCCACGTTTCTGATTCTCGTCCCCTTTTTCCTGCTGATCGCCCGAATGATCAAGTCGCTTAACCGACAAGCCGCACTTGCTTATCTCCAGGAACGGTTTGGTTCCGTCGTATCCCGGACGATCGCCGGCTTGTTTGCGGTTGCGCTCACTTTGTCCGCCGCCGTGACGGTCAAAGACATGACAACTTGGACAACGTCCTCCTATTTGCCATTTACGCCCCAATACGCCGTGGCCGCATCCTTCTTGCTGCTGTGCGCATACACCGCATCCCGAGGTTTGCGCTCCGTAGCCTTGTCGGCCGGAATTCTACTGCCCTTTATCGTTGTGTTCGGAGAATTCGTTATGATCGCCAACTGGCCACACAAAGACTATGGCTTGCTGTTCCCGATATTCGAGCGCGACGCGGCGGCTTTCTCCCGCGGTATCCCGTTCGCCGGCTCCGGCTTGGTCGAACTCTTGCTGCTGCTGTTTGTCCAACATCATGTTTCCACATCGATCAAAAAGAGACATCTGCTTCTGCTCGCGGTTCTGCTAACCGGCCTGACGCTCGGCCCCTTGCTGGGCAGCATCGCGGAGTTCGGACCGGTCGAAGGCTCGCTGCAGCGTTATCCCGCGTTTGAGCAATGGCGGCTCGTCAAAATCGGCTCCTTTATCGAACATGTCGACTTTCTGTCGATCTTTCAATGGGTGAGCGGAGCGTTCGTCCGATTAAGCTTTACTTTATGGCTGATCTTTCAATTTTTCAATTTTCATAAGCTTGCGCTACCGATCGTGACGCTGGCGATTCTCGGCCTCGTTCTTTATCCGATCGGCGACATCAGCTTCATCTCCTTGCTGACTCACTTTTATTTTCCGGCGGACTTCTATACGATGCTTGCCATGAGCCTGATTTTGCTAATCCTCTTCAAAATTCCCGCCAAAAAACGACAAGGAGCGCAATCATGACTACCGATGCCCTCGATACGCTTAAGGCACGATATCGCCACAATGCGGACGTCATTTCCGATCTCGTTCCTCTTCCGGATCGCACTGGCGCAACTTTGTTTTTCTGTCCGTCGCTATGCGACATTCAACTGATTAATCGGCTGGTGCTGCCGCAAATTCGCGAGCTTTACCACCAAACCGGGCTGGAGAAGACAGAGAATATCGAATACCGCGCTTCGATCCGCCTGCGGCCTATTAAGGAGCTTTCCGCCTCGACAACGGATGCTCTGCTGTTCAAGGGCAATGTAATTATCGGTTTTTCCCAACTGAATATGTTCTTCGCTTTTAACGCGGCTCAATTCCCAGAGCGCCAAACAGAGGAAACAAACATCGAGGTATCGATCCGCGGACCAAAGAATGGATTGGTCGAATCGATAGAAACGAACTTCGGCTTGCTCAGACGTTATATGCCCGTGCATACCGTGTCGTTCGAGACTTATATCATCGGCACAAAAACGGCAACCAAGGTCGGCCTCATCTTCGACTCGGAGAAAATCTCGCCTTCCCTGCTCGCCGATATTCGCGGGAGACTGGAGCGGCTTGGGGGGCAAATCGAGGAACTGATCAGCTCTACGCAGCTTGAAGAGCTGATCTCGGACACTCCATTCAGCCTCTTTCCGCTGACGATCTATACCGGCAGACCCGATTTCGTCACCTCCTGCGTGCTGCGTGGGCGATTCGCGATCGTCATCGACGGAGTGCCCGGCGCCATGATCGCGCCAATCTCGCTGTTGATGCTGCTGAAGACGCCAGAAGATACGCACTTTAATTTCCTATCCGCATCGTTCGGGCAGCTGCTGCGTCTGTTCAGCCTGCTCGTCGCTATTTTTCTTCCCGGCTTCTATATCGCGCTGACCGGCTACCACCAGGATCAAATTCCGTTCCCCTTGCTGGCGACCATCGTGACGACGAGAATCGGCATTCCGCTAAGCACGCCGATGGAGATGTTTCTGGTGCTGACGCTGCTTGAAACATTTAAGGAAGCCGGATACCGTCTTCCCTCGATGATCGGACAGACGCTAACCGTCGTCGGCGGCCTTATTATCGGAGATGCCGCAATTCGCGCCGGGCTGATCTCCCCTTCCATGGTCGTCATCGCCGCAATGTCGACCGTCGCCGGATCAACGCTCGTGAGTCAAACGCTAAGCGGCACTGTGAGCATATTGCGTTATTCGTCGGTTTTTATTAGCGCAACCTTGGGAATGTACGGCTTTATGCTGTCCGTTCTTATCCTGCTCGTATACTTGACCAGCCTCAACTCGTTCGGAGTATCGTTCCTCGCGCCGCTTGCCCCGATCACGCCGAAAGATATCGGCAGAGCTCTGCTCATGTTCCCCCGCAAGCTGGGCACCTACGTACCGCGATACTTAAAAAAGCGATCTTAAAGGAATGATTTCGCTTGCCTAAACTGCTGCTAAAGGTCTGCGCGCTGCTAACGATTACCCTCTCGTCCATGACGATCGCAGGATGCTGGGATTACAAAAATATCGACCGCATGAACTATTTGACCTCGCTGAGCATCGACTACGAGAACGAGCAGTTTGTCGTCTATCTCCAGTCGGCGCAGTTTTCCGAAATCGCTAGGCGCGAAGGCGCACCCGTCGGCGCCAAGCAGAATGACGTGGTCGGGATCGGCAAAGGCAAATCGATTGCGGACGCGATGTTCAAGGTGTACAAATCCGAGCAATTTCCGATATATTGGGGACACATCAAGACGGTCATATTCACGAAACGAGCGCTGCGCAACGTCGGCATCATCGATCTGACGGATCTTATCAACCGATACCGGGAGATCCGTTACAACCTGTGGCTGTTCGGAACGGATGAACCGATTGAGAGACTGCTTAATGCGTTTCCGTTTTACAATCGTTCGCTTTACGATTCGTTAATGATGAAGCCCGACGAGTCGTATAGACAGTTCTCTTACATCAAGCCGGTTTATTTATACCGCTTCCTGTCCGATACTTACGAGCGCGGCAAAACCGCCATGATCCCGCGATTGACGATTGATTCCTCAAGTTGGCTCGAAGGCGGCAAACCGATTTCGCTATTGATCATGGACGGAGCCTTTTTCTTCAAGGGAACCGACTTCTTGGGTACGTTGACTACAGAGCAATTAATAGGAAAACGGTACCTGGACGAAAAAATGTTCCGGGTACCGCTTACGATTGAAAATGAGGAAAATCCGGTTATCACCTTTGTTGTCCGCATGAAAAAATTTAAGGTCCGTTACGCCGTTCGGGACGGAAGGTTGAACTTCAACCTCGACATCAAGGTTAAAGCCTTCATTGATGAAATGCAGCAAAATCTCGACGAAGCGAAAATGAGACAGCTGCTGGAACAAGAGGTCGAGAAAACCGTAAGATCCACTTACGACGCCGGTAAAAACATTGGCGCAGACATTCTGAACCTAGGTTATCCGATCTTCAAATATCACCATTCCGACTGGAAGTCTTACCTGCGCGGAGAGGGCTTCGCTTCCGCCGCGCTCGGTTCGGTTCGCGTGCAGGCTATGATCATCCATTCCGGCAAATACAAGGGACGAATCGCCGAATCGCCGAAGTCATAGCGGAAGCAGTTCGACCTCGTCCCTTCCTTCCAGCTCGCGGATCATCTCTTCCCATTCCTTCGGTTTGTTCGGCAGCGCCGAATAATATTGCCGGAGGAAACGAACGATTAAGTCGGAAGGCAGCGAATGCTGCGCCGCCTCGGCCGAACAGAACCCGAGATCAAGCTCGGATACCGCTTTGCCCTCGTGATCCCACGAAGGGTGAACGTAATTCAGATCAAGCCTCCGATAGCCGATATGAGACAGCACTTCGCGTCTGACGGCCGGATGCATCGGAAGCACGTTGCCGAACTTCAGCGAGGAAACCGAATGCGGCCGATAAATCTCCGCGAACATGCCGATCGATTCCGTGCCGCTCTCCTTCTGCAGCCTTTCGAGATCGCGGGATCTCTCGATGTACAGAAAACGTCCGATACCCAGCCCGGCCGTGCCGATAATCGTAAAATCGGTCATTGCAACGCGCATATCCGGGTAATAGCGGTATTCCGTCGCACCGACAACGCTGTCGTTATGAACCGCGACATAGACGTGAATGCCCGGATCTTCGAGCGGTTCCTTCCATAATTCGAACGCGAGCACTTCCTCTGGCGGGAAGATCGAGCTCATTAGACGATGCATTTGCGCAAAATTGGGATCTTCTATCGATGTAACGCGGATATATTCCATATTCATCTCTCCGTCTTAAAAGGATTTCGCCATTCCATCAAAGCCGCATAATTCAAGGATTGCTCGTCTTCCAAGTATTCGGCGGCGACTCCTACCGGCAATCTGCCGCAGCGAAGCATGAAGGTGATCACCGGATCTTTCAGCTCGCCTTCGCATACTTTTCGAACGTACTCCTCCGGTCCCATATTGGCGGAATGGACTTTGTAGCCGGGTATGCGTCCTCCTCCGAGCAATCGGCGACAGCCTAGATGAACGACCGTCTCGAACATCGACTGCATCAGCCATTTCCCCAGCCCCAGCTTGCGATAGTGCGGATCTACGCACAGATCGACGACGTAAATCGTATCTCCGTCCGGCTCGTGATTGCGAATGTAACCGTTATCCGTCATCGAGGCCCAATTGTGAGGCCTGTCTTCGGACACAGTAACTCGCAAAGCCGTCATCGAGCCAACGATCGTTCCGTCTACCTCCGCGCAAAGCGCTCCTTCCGGGAAACGGGTTGCGTGCTCGTTCAGCTGCTCTTCGTTCCACCACAGCTCGGACGGAAAAGGCGGAGGAAAACACCTCGCCTGCAATGCGATCAGATTCGCGAAGTCCCCCCTTCCATAATTACGAATGGTCAGCGACAGCATCCGGCCTTCGCCGGGCATGTTCACCAGTTTTAGCACCTCTGCACCTCCCGTAGCCGTTCCGGACACGGGGACCGAAACTATGCTGAAACTATGTTCCCATTACTTACTTCCTATAGTATCTTTTTAGATCCGGCTGAGTTCAATATTCGACGTCGAATCCGCTTCCTGTTCCGCTTCGTGATCAAAATTGGACTTTTTGAACTTCCGTTCAAATGAGGGTTCAAAAAGTCCGATTTTCAGCACCGAGAAGGTTGGACGAAGCTAGGAGACGAGGAACGGAGTGTAGGCAAACCTACATGAGTACCGGAGGATCCGGCTGAGTTCAAGATTCGACGTCGAATCCGCTTCCTGTTCCGCTTCGTGATCAAAATTGGACTTTTTGAACTTCCTCTTAAACTTTGCGGGGCAGTTGGATCGATACCGTTGTCCCCTTGCCCGGCTTGCTGTATACCTCTACGCTGCCCTCGTGAACGTCGATAATCTTCTTGGCAATCGACAGACCGAGGCCGCTGCCTCCGGTTGAACGGTGTCGGGCTTCATCCACCCGGTAGAAGCGCTGAAACATGTTCGGGATCTCGTTCTCGGGAACGCCGATGCCGTAATCGATCACCTCCAGCTTGATGCCGCTCTTCTGATTGCGAATTCGCACGTCGATCGGCTCCTTGCTGTACTTCAGCGCGTTGTCGATAAGGATGAGCAGCAGTTGCCGCACCTTATCCTTATCTCCCTTCATGTACACGAACTGATGATCCGAATGCACGCGAATGCTGCGATGGAACGTCGTGCCGAGCACTTCGGACAACTCCCGGACGATGCCCACGACGTCAAAACGCGATACGTTCAGCCAATTGTCCTGCTCCGCTTCGGCGAGCGTAAGCATGGAACGAATCAGATTTTGCAAACGTTCCGTTTCCCTGGCAATCGCTTCGATCGCTTCGTCCCGGACTTCTACGTTATCCCTTCCCCAGCGCTTCAGCATATCCGCGTAGCTGGAAATAACCGTAAGCGGCGTCTTTAGCTCGTGTGAGGCGTCCGCGACGAAATGCTTCTGGCTCTCGATCGTCCTGTCCAGCCGGTCGATCATCTGGTTAAACGCCCGCACCATCTGCTGCAGCTCAATCGATTCTTCCCGCCCATTCAGCTTGACGCGATACAGCTTGCCGCTTCGGTCGATCTCGCGCATCGTCTGCACCATCTGGCCGATCGGCCCCGTAAGTCGGGACGTAAACCAATACGTGCCGAAAATGGCGAACACGACCGCGCCGATACTCGTGACGGTCAGAGCGCCGACCAGAATTTGTAAATAGCTGTCCAGCACGGTCAACCGACGGGCCGCCTCTATCGTGCCGACCATCCGTCCTTGATCAAATATCGGCTTGGATAGAAACAGCACGCGCTGTCCGTTGATCTGCATCGTGTCCGAGTAGTTGTATACCTGGAACTGCGAAGGAATCGAGAGCAGTTCCTCGTCCGTCCCGACTTTATTGACAATCTGTTCGCCCACGACGACTCTCATCATCTCGTTGTAGTTGTAAAGATCGCTGAGCAGCTTCGGTTCGTCAAGCCCCTGCATACTTCGCTTGCGCAATGACTCGATCACCTGATCCGCCTTGCTGGCCAGAAGCTGCAGCTCTCCTCGCGTCGTGACCCGAATCACGAAGAAGTAGACGAAAATATTGTACAAAATCAAAATAAAAATCAACCAGAAAACCGTAAATAAGGTAAATCTGGATCTAAGGGTCATGCATCCGGCTCCTTCAGCATATACCCGACGCCGCGAACGGTGTGCAGCAGCTTATGACGATACCCCTTGTCCATCTTCTGCCGCAAATAACGAATGTAGACGTCGACGACGTTCGTATCGCCGATATATTCGTAGCCCCATACATCGGACAAAATTTCGTCCCGCGTCTTCTCTTCGTTTTTATTGCGGGCCAAGTACAGCAACAGCTCGAATTCCCGCGGCGTCAGATCGATCGAATGATCCTTGCGATATACTTTGCGCGTCAGCAGCTCAATCGTCAAATCGCCGATTTTGATTACGTCCTCGCTATCGCCCTCGCGGGACGCTTTGAATATTCGCAGCAGATTCCGCACTCTTGCCAGCAGTTCCTCCATCGCGAACGGCTTCGTAATATAATCGTTGGCCCCATGCTCGAAGCCGCTCACCTTATCGGGAACCGTATCCCTGGCCGTCAGCAAAATGACCGGAACGGCAGCGTCGTTCTGACGCAGCCGACGAAGCACCTCGATGCCGTTCAGTTCAGGCAGCATCACGTCGAGCAGCACGAGATCCCATTCTCCGGACACGGCCATCTCCAGCCCTTTGCGCCCGTCGGCCGCTCTTCCTACGCCATAGCCTTCATGCTCCAGCTCAAGTTGCAAAATTCTTGCAATCGAATCTTCATCCTCGATAATCAATATATTTTCATTATTCATCATCATCACCTCGCATTTGTTCCTAACCTATTGTACCACGCCTGTCAAAGCGAATAAAAATAGGTCGAAGGGCGTCAGTTTGTCAACGCGATCGTTCGGACAAAAGACTCATCACAGATCGCAGCGCCCGCTGCATCGTTCGACCCGTCCGCTCGTCCCGCGGAAAACCTTCTCCTCTCCACAGCGCGTTCAGCATGAGGGAGGAAGGGAGCTCAGGCAAGATGGCTGCAGGGGCTTCCGGAAACAGGGCCAGCCAACTGGAGCGATCATCGAACGGCTGATCCCGGTTCGCGATCCATAGGCTGCGAATACCGCGGCGTTCGGCCTGTCCGAACAGCTCCGCGCAGGCCGACTGTCTGCGCGGCGACCATTTGGCCGGATAGCAGTCGGCCACGAGCGCGACGAGATCGGCCGTGCGCAGCACATAATCCATCGTCGCGGGATGCTCCCAGCGGCTGGAAACGTCAAGCAGCACAAGCGGAACGCCAAGTCGCCTGATCCACTTGCCCAGCTCCTTGCCCGGCTCGCGGTTAACGGCCGGCTCCTCCTCCGGACGAAGCGGATAATAGGCGGCAGCGCCTTCTCGCCATGCGGGGACGGTCGCCTGTCTCCCGTCCGCGCGAGCGAATACGGCGCTCTTCGGCATCCGCCTCTCCCCGTTCAGCAGAGCGAACAGCTCCGCATCGCCGCCTGGACACTCGACGAGCGCGTGCGCCTTGCTTTGGCTACCGAGCGTCGCCGACAATGCCAACGACGCGAATGTTGCTCCTGCTCCCGGATAAGTGGAGACGAGCGCTATGACTCGCGTATCCGCCCGGCTCTGTTCTTGCTCTTGCGCGGCTGACGGCGAAAAGCCGTCCAGGCCGACAAGCTCCAGCTTGATCCGGGATAACTCCTCGAGCAGTTCATCCGCGGAACGCGGTCTGTCCGCCTGCTCTACTTCCAGCATCCGTCCGAGCAACAGAGAGAAATCGGCGGGAACGTCCTCCTGCAGCGCCTGGGCGATTGCGCCGCGATGGCGCATGGCGAAGCGTCCGCCCGACAGAAGGAAGTACGCTAATGCGCCTAAACCGTACAGATCGGTGCGCTCGTCGGACTGTTCGCCCCGCAGCTGCTCCGGCGCGGCAAAGCCCGGAGTGCCGAGCTGCAGCGTGTCGCTCGTCTTATGCTCGCGATAGCGTCGGGCGATGCCGAAGTCAACCAGAATCGCCTTATCTCTCTGACCCAGAAGCACGTTCGCGGGCTTCAGATCGCGGAAGACGACGGCTGGAGCCAGCGAATGCAAATACGTTAGCACGTTTGTCAGGTCGATCAGAACATCGAGCACGAGCGGAAACCCGAGGCGCAGCCCGTACCGTTCGAAGCGCTCGGCAAGCGTATCGCCGGCAATGTACTCCATTACGATGCATGCGACGCCGCTTGCGTCAGGAGGATAATAATCGACGATGGCCGGCAAATGCGGGTGATCCAGCTCGCTCAGCAGCTGCGCCTCCGGAAGGAAAGCCCTGCGTTCCTCCGGCAGCGGCCGGGTCAGCTTAAGCGCCCTCATCTTCCCTCCGAGCCTCGTATCTTCGGCTAAGTAAACCCGCCCCATTCCTCCCCTGCCGATCGGCATCGCAATTCGATAGCGATCGCCAAACAGCATGCCCGGCTCCAGCTCAAGACCATGTATCTGCGAATTATCCATGTTTTTCCTCTCTCCTCTTCTAGGGTGTGTAGCCGGTTAACGCAAATAACCCGCATCTCGTTCCGCAGCTGCGAACGAATAATCGTTCGTGGCTGCGGCCGGATGCGGGATGCTTTCCCGACGGCGGATTTTATTTTCTCTTCACCCATATTGTAACTTCTTCGCGGTTGTGAAACAACTGCTTCACCTGACGAACATCGAAAAGTCGGCCATACTCCTCCGTCAACTCGTCGATCGTCTGCAGCGGCTTACGGTACATAAGCTTTAGCGTAATGATGCCCGAGCCTCCGGCGCTAATCGACGGAGCCAACTCCGAAACGATCCGGCAAGTATGATACGGGTCCCAGCTCATGTCGCAAACGAACAAATCGAACGAGCCCGGAGAGAACGACACCTCTGCGGCATTGCGGCGAATATGGCGCAAATGCGGGTTCATAACAAGCGACTCGTCCATCTCGGCCGGATCGACTGCCGTTACCTTAAGACCGCGCTCCAACAGCACGGACGTCCAGCCTCCGGGAGCGGCCCCAAGATCAAGCGCGTTGGAGAATCGGTCCAGCGGCAGATTAAACGCCTTTTCCGCCTCAAGCAGCTTAAACGCCGCTCGCGAGATCAAGCTGTCATCCTTGCGGAAACGAACGGCGCCGCCCGGCCAGTCGGACAAATTGTCACGAGGACGTGAGCAGCCCATGAACAGCTTCTTCTTCGACGCATAGATCGAAATGATCCAATCCGCCTCGCGAGCTACGACCTCGGCTCCAAACCCGTTCACGACCGGAACGATCGTATCCCGGCCTTCCGCCGACGAGAACGGGAAGGGACTGTTCTGCTCCTTGCGGACTTGAATCGCCGCCTTCGCGCCCTTCAGCCGTTCCCCGAGTGTGGCGGCGAAAGCTCTCATAAGCTCCGCTGTCGCCTCCCGGTCGCCGCTTGCTTCGCCCTCGGCTTCGACCGGAAACAGATGCCGCAGAAACACCGGCTCTTTGCGGCGAAGCTCCTTCAGCGTCTGCTCCCGCTCCTGCTCCTCGATCGCGAACATAAACGTCTCGCCCGGAGCGAGGCCGGACACCTTGGCGCCTTGAAACCGTCGTCTTAATTCCTCCATCGCGTAAGGAGCGAAGCTCGGATTGGCCGTGCAGACGAACGCGATCATGCGTTGTTCTCCTTCCGGACTTCGATCCACGGACGATCGTTCGACCAGCGTACGTCGATAGGGAGATCGTAGGCTTCCTTCAGCTTCTCCGGCGTCAGCACGTCCTTCTTCAAGCCCGAGGAGACGAAATAACCTTCGGCCATCAGCGCCACATGCGTGATCACGGGAACAATCTCTTCGATATGATGCGTGACATAGAGAAGAGAAACATCGTTCTCGGCCAGCTCCGTCAGCGACTGCAGAAACTTCTCGCGCTCGTACAGATCCAGACCCGCGCAAGGCTCGTCCAGAATGAGCAGACGCGGAGACGACATCATCGTGCGGGCGAGCAGCGCCTTCTTGCGTTCCCCCTGCGATAACGTGCCAAACGGCTGCTCGGCGTAGTCGCCCAGCCCGACACGCTTCAATTGCTCGTAGGCTCTATCTTTCACTTCCTGCGGCACTTCCTCGTAGAAGCGCAGGAAAGCGAACGCACCGCTCGCAACGATCTCCCACAGCGGATCGCCCAGCTCCATTTTCTCAATCAGAGCCGGACTGATATAGCCGATCTGCCTGCGCACCTCCCGCACGTCTATCGTTCCATAACGATTGCCGAGCACGTCGACGGTACCCGAAGTCGGGAACTGATAAGCGGTCACGATTTCCAGAATCGTCGATTTGCCGCAACCGTTGCGCCCGAGAATCGCCCAGTGCTCGCCCGAATTAACTTTCAGATCGACGCCGCGGAGAATATCGCGTTCCCCGCGCCGAAATGTCAAATTTTGCAGATGAATCATAAGTCCTCTCTCGCCTTCCTTAGCAGTTCCACCAGCTCCACGACCGAGGGGAAACGATAATGTTTGCTCCATGAGCCGCTCTTGCGCTTAATGATCAGGCAGGGCACGCTCTCGATCTTGAGCAGTTGGGCCATCTCGGGCATCGCGTTCAAATTCGCCCGCGCAACGGGCGTCTCCGGCACGAGCTCCGTCGCCACAGTAAGCATGCGCCCCGCCGCTAGGCAGGTGCCGCATAACGGCGTATGGACGAACAAAGCCAGGGGCGCCGGCGAGAATGTCCAATCCCGCATCCAGCTCTCCGGCTCCCAGTCACGCATCCCGCCGCTCCTCAGCCGCTTCGCGAAGCACGGACGGCGGCATCGGCCCGTCGTGAACTTCGACTCCGGCCGGATTGGCCGCGCGCAAATCCCGCACCATATTCGCCCGTCCCAGCATGCTGGATGAATGAACGAAAATTCGCTTAGGGTACTTGTTCGCGGCAATCAGGCCATGCACGACCGCCAGCCCGTTCGGTTGGCCAAAGCCCAGCTCGTAATCGAGCGACAAAATATCGACCTCGCATTCGGTCAACAGCAGCAGGCACTCCTCCGCCGAACGCGCCGCGACAAAGCCGCGCGGACAGGGCCGAATGTCATCCAAATAAACGTTGATCATCCTTCTTCCTCCCCCGACCATCGTCTAACCAGCTTCACCTGCTCCCGATGCGTGCCGTCTGTGCCCGCAGGCGTCTCCATAATAAGCGGAACGTTCCGCAACTCGGGCGTGCCGAGCAACTCCTCGAATTGCGCTTGGCCGATTCGGCCTTCCCCGATCGGCGCGTGCCGATCCTTGCGCGAGCCCGATTCATGCAGAGAATCGTTCAGATGAACCGCTCGCACATGCTCCCAAAGCCCCAAATCTCTGGCTCGCTCCGCGAAAGCTCCCCACCTGCCCTGCTTCCATTCGCCGCTAGCGTACAGATGACACGTATCCAGGCAAAAACCGATTTTGTCGGGATGCTGGGCCAACGAGCGAATTTGCGTCAGCTCTTCCGGCGTCGTGCCCATCGGACCGTGATCTCCGGCCTGATTTTCGAGTAAAATTTGCGCTTTGCCATGCCAGAGCGCAGTTACGCTATTGATCCATTGTATAACATTCCGGTAGCCTTGCAACCTGTCCTCGCCCTTATAAGTTCCGAAATGGACGACAACGCCGATTGAGCCGCAAGCCTCCGCGATCTGCAAATCGTTAAGCGTGCATAGTGCCATACTCCGCGACGCCTCCCCTTCGGAGGCGGGGTTAACGGGATAAGGTCCGTGCCCGATCGATAAGATGCCGCGTTCCCGGCACCAGACGGCGCACCTCTCGGCATCGCCGCGGTCGAACGCCTTCGGCTGAAGCGTTCTTGGGTTTTTCGGAAAATATTGAAAACAGTCTCCCCCGATCGCCGCCGCGTGTTCCGCCGCCGCGCGATAGCCGCGGCGCGTGCTGACATGGCTGCCGACCCTGCTCATTTAAGCTTCCCGCTGGCAATTCGGACAAAAAAACATTTTGCGCCCGCTAAGCGTCTCTTGACGAATCGGCGTTCCGCACACGTCGCAAGGCTCGTCGGGACGGTCGTACACGAGGCAGCGATCATTGTAACCGCCGGTCAGCCGATCGTCCGGCGTCAACGGAGGCTCCATGTATCCGCCTGCCTCCTTCGCCTCGTTCAGTACCTTGTGCATGGCCCGATACAGCCGTTCTGCCTCCTCGTCGTTCAGCTTGTTCGCGGCCACCGCCGGATGAAGTTTCGCTTCGAAGCAAATTTCGTCGCTGTAGCAGTTGCCGATGCCGGCGATAAAGTGCTGGTCCGTCAGCGCCGTTTTTAGCTTGCTCCGTTTGGAGCCGACCAGCTTGCGGAACGCTTCGAGCGTCAGGCGCGGGTCGAATGGCTCCGGACCGAGCTCCTTCATGCGCTCAAGGGCCGTTTTGGCCGAAATCCGGTGCAGGTAGCCAAGACGCAGCCCTCCGAAATAAAGCGAATGATCGTCGTCGAACGCCAAAATGACTTGAAAATGGCTGTCCGGTTTAGGACCCTCCGTTCCATAGGCTAACCATCCGCCCAGCATGAGATGAAGCAGCAAACGGTTGCCGTCGTCCAAATGGAAAAGCAAGTGCTTGCCTCTGCGTTCGACAAACAAAATGGTGCGCCCGGCAAGCGCCGCAATGAATTCGTCTACGGGCTCGTTGACCGATTCGGCGCGATTTACGGTCGCCTTGACGATTTTTCGGCCGCCGAGCAGCGACGAAAGCTGTGTGCGGTAATGTTCCATTTCCGGATACTCCGGCATGATGATCTTCCTTTCTTTCCGCTCTGTTGGCGTTGTGCGCGCTTTATATTCTGTCGTGCAGAAACTGCTCAAGCTGCTCCGGCCCCGTGCAGACAACGTCGGGATACGCTTCGGCTTTGGCGCAATGCGACTCCCAATTGTCTGCGTCGCACAGGCCGGTCAGCACAAGTATCGCCGGGCATCCGGCGTTGCGTGCGGCGGCTAGATCGGTATACGGATTGTCGCCGATCACCCAGGTCCCAGCCGGCGAAGTGCCGGAAATTCGCAGCGAATAATCCATCAATATGCGCGACGGCTTGCCTATGACGATCGGTTCGATGCCGACCGCTGCCTGCAGCGTCGCTCCGATGCTCCCAGCGCCGGGCAGAAAACCGCCGTCCACCGGCAGCAATCGGTCGGGATTCGTCTGCACGAACGCCGCTCCGCCGAGCAAATGACGGACGGCTTCCGTCAGCCGATCGTAAGTAAGCTGGCGATCAAGTCCCTGCACGACGACGTCCGCCGTCTCGCCGTTCCCGACCAGTCGGAGGCCTGCGTCTTGCAGCGCCTCCTTCAGCCCTTTCTCGCCGATCGCATAAGCGGCGGCTCCCGGGTAGTTCGACCGGGCGTAATCGGCGGCGGCCATCGCCGAAGTGACGATTCGTTCCACAGGCGCCTCGACGCCCATCATCTCTAAGTGTTCCGCTACTTCGCCGGGCGTACGCGTCGAATTGTTCGTCACGAACAAACTTAGCATGCCCCGGCTTTGCAATCCGGCGATTAGCCTGCCCGCTCCCGGCACCGGCTCGTGCCCGCGGTACAACGTCCCGTCTAGATCAAACAGGAGCGCCTCGGGTTTGGCGAATTCGTCCAGCGGTTTAAGTATTCGTATCAATGCCGTCTAACTTCCTTTCGTCGCGCGACACTTTGTTCCTCAGTCTCGCTATTCTATGCTGCAATGCCGCCCTTTCCGCATCGCGCTTGGCTTTGTCCCGCGCCAGCACGCCGCGTCGGACGGCCAGCTCCAGCGCTTTCTCGGCATAAGTTAGCGCCATCAATAATTGCTTGTCTCGATGCTCGTAATACATCGCCAGTTCGACATGCGCTTCGATTGCAGGCGCCGCGGCTTCCTCAGCCGCGTCCGCAAACTTGCGCCAGAGCGGAAGCGCCCGCTCTAAGCGGCCCGCCTTCTTGTATCTGGCCGCCAGCGGCAGACGCCAGCCCGCTTCTCCGGCCTCTTCCCGTTCCGTCAGCCTCTCAAACAGCCTTTCGGCCACTTCAGTTAAACCGTGCTGTTCCAGCCATGCGGCGGTACGAAACAGCTCTTCGCTTTCCATTGACGCTTCCTCGTCGCCCTCTCCGTCCAGTAGGCGGCCAAAATGAACGGATAGCGAAGCCAGCGTCAAAATATCTTTCTCGTTATGCGCGTATACGCCATGAAGATGCTCCGGGTTGCCGTCGCTCAAATATTGAAAATAAAGCGTCGGCGCGAGCGAGCCGGGTACATCCTCTTCCCTGCGCACACCTAGTCTCGCCTCCTCCACCGCGCTAAGTCTGCATGAAGGCAGCGTTTTGCGCCACAGCGCTCGTGAAGGGTGCAGGAAATCGAGATGGCCCGGCGGTTGACCGCTCTTGCGCCAGCCGTTCAAAATAAAGCGGTTGGCGAGCACCGGCCAATCGAACGTACGGCCGTTGTAGGAGACGAGATGCGACTTGTCCTTCATCCGTTCGAGCAAATAAGTGAGCATTGCTCGCTCCTCGCCCGGATGCCGGATAACCGCCTGCTCGACGATAAAAGCGTTGCCCGCATAGTAGCCGAAACCGACCATAAACGGCACGTTGCCCGTTCCGACGCCCAGCCCGGTCGTCTCCGTATCCAGAAACAGCAAGCGGTACGGATCGACCGGCACGCTTCCGCCGTTCTGGCGCTCGGCGATCGGCTGCAGGCTTCCCGCCCGCGTTAGCAGCTCGCCAAGCTCGTGCTTGCCGTGCCTGAAGGGCAGCGGGTAAGCGATGCGGCGCAGCAGGAACGGCCCCGCCTCGTTCTTCGCCAGCTCGACGCCGATCGCGCCGAAGCCTGTCGGCAGCTCGGGCTGCAGCGTCTCGGCCGGAGGCGCGCTCTTAGGCGCGGGCGCTTCCGGCGAGGACGCGCCGCGCAGACGATTCAGCTTGTCCCGCAACCCGCTCATGACTTCGTCCCCTGCAGCAGCGACATCGCCAGCTCCTTGCCGAGCAAACCGACTTCCTCGATCGGCCCCACGCAAGCCGGGCAGCCGCTTAGGCAGCCGCAGCCGCGAATAAGGCGCTCAGCCTCCTCCAGCAGCTCGCCGTGCTTCTCATAGAGCCGCTGGCTCAAACCGATGCCGCCGGGATAACGATCGTAGAAATAGATCGTCGGCCGCTTCGTATGCGTCGCCTTCACCTGCGGTACGACGCGGATGTCCAGCGGATCGCACATCAAGTGGAGCGGCGCAAGGTGAATAAGCACGTTTGCCAGCCCGAGCAGCGCCATCTGCATGTCGTTGGCGCTTCGTTTAGCCGATTCCTCCTCCGAGAACGAGAACCAGTAACCGCTCGTATGTAAAATTTCCTCGGGCAAATGGATCGGCCCGGAACCGATGTTCTCATGCGTCCGCAGTCTGATTTTCTTGAAAATCGTCGGCTTGGCCATGACCGTAACTTCGCCGAACTGCCGCTGCAGCGGGCCGGACGTCGCCTCGAGATCGACGTGCAGTACCTTCAGCTCAACCGCCATGCTCGCATCGGTAAAATAGTCCACGTTCACTTCGCGCACATAAGCTTTTTTCTCCGGATAGTCCAGCTTCTCGACCTGATACTGCACCCCTTCGTGCAGGTAAATCGCTTCCTCATGGATAAGCGTCGGCGCGCCGAAGCGATCCACCTCGCCGATGACGCGATGCCCTTCCGTCTGGTCGATGATGACGAAGTTTTCCTGCGCCGCCGACCGCAGCGAAATATTATGGGCCGGAAAAGCCTGCTCCATCCAATACCAACGAGAGCCGACCTTATGCAGCACCTTCTCCTCGGTCAGAAATTCCAACAAGTCCGTCAGCTTCTCGCCCCCGAACGAATCTCCTTCCTCGAACGGAAGCTCGTACGCGGCGCACTTCAGATGATCCAGCAAAATCAGCAAATTATCGGGATGAATGCGGGCCTCCTCCGGCGGACGGCCGAGAAAATAATCCGGATTCTGGATCAAGTATTGATCGAGCGGATTGCTGCTGGCGACGAGGAACGTCACTGAGCTCGTCTGCCTTCGGCCCGCGCGGCCCGATTGCTGCCAGGTGCTGGCGATCGTGCCGGGATACCCGTTAAGCACGCACGCTTGAAGCTGTCCGATGTCGATGCCCAGCTCCAGCGCGTTCGTGCTGACGACGCCGCGAATCTCGCCGCTGCGCAGACCGCGCTCGATTTCCCGGCGCAGCTTGGGCAAATATCCCCCGCGGTAGCCGCGAATCGTCTTGGAGCCCAGCTCATGCTTCACCGTCTCCTGAAGATAGGTGAGCAAAATTTCCACGCGGACGCGGCTGCGCGCGAACACGATCGTCTGTATGCCGCTCTTCAGAAGCAGCGCGGCCAGCTTCTGCGATTCGAGCACGCTGCTTCTGCGGATGCCGAGCTGCTTGTTGACGACTGGCGGGTTGTAGAACACCATATGCTTCTCGCCTGTAGGCGCCCCGTTGTCGTCCACGAGCGCGACTTCCTCTCCGATCAACCGTTCCGCGTGCTCGCGCGGATTGCGGATCGTCGCCGAGGCGCACAGAAACTGCGGCTCGCTGCCGTAGAAACGGCAAATCCGCTTTAGCCTTCGAATGACGTTGGCCACATGACTGCCGAAAACGCCGCGATAGGCATGGACCTCGTCGATGACGATATATTTGATATTTTCGAATAGCTTAACCCACTTCGTGTGATGGGGCAATATTGCCGAATGCAGCATGTCCGGATTGGTCACGACGATATGTCCGGCGTTGCGGATCGCCTGCCGTACCGTCGGCGGCGTATCGCCGTCGTAGGTATGCGTCTTGATGTCCGCTTCCATCAAGTTGGCGAGCTCCTGAAGCTCCGCTACTTGGTCTTGCGCAAGCGCCTTGGTCGGAAACAAGTACAGCGCTCTGGCGCTGTCGTCCTCAAGCAGCCGCTGTACGACAGGCAGGTTGTAGCAAAGCGTCTTCCCCGACGCGGTCGGCGTGACGGTAACGACGTGGCGGCCGGACGCCACCTCCCTGAACGATGCGGCCTGATGCGTGTAGAGCTGCGCAATGCCCTTGTGTCTCAGCGCTTCGACCAGCTTCGGATGAATGGAGGAGGGCAGCGCAGCCGTACGCGCCGGCCGCGCCGGCTCGGTATGCCAGAACGTGACGTTATCCATCAGCTCCGGTCGGCTTCTGAGCAGGTCCAGCCATTCTTCCACGGACTCCGCTTTTTGCGTATACGGATTCATGGCATTTCTCCTAAAAACGATATAGATCTATTGTACAGAATACATGTTCGTGCGGCAATAACCGGATACGCCCATCGTTCGACAAATCGGTCTCCGGCAAGGACGGTCAGTCTCCCCGATTCGCAACGAACGGGCTAGTTGCGACATTTCCTGTCGTCTCCTGCGCTTTCCCGGGAAAGTATGATTTCCCGCCGTTGCAAGGCGCAAGGGGCTGTCCCCTAGTAAGCGATGTATTATTTTCAGAGGGGGACAATTAGCAATTGAACGGAATAGCGCAGAAAAATCAAACCCCGGCGCAAGGCGGCTGTTTTCCGCTTCGCGTCGGGGTTCTAGGGCGTGTATGCATACACGTCCTAGCGATCAGGCTTTCTCGACGTTGAAATATTGCGCCTCAGGATGAGCGAACACCATCGCCGATACGCTTGCCTCCGGCTCCATCATGAATCCTTCGGTCAGCTCCACGCCGATGTCCTCAGGTTTCATCAGCGCGAACAGCGGCCCTTGATCCTCCAGGTCCGGGCAGGCCGGGTAACCGAACGATACGCGAATGCCCTGATAACGAGCGCCGAAACGCTTCTTCATCGTCATATCTGCCGAATCCGGGAAGCCCCAGATGTCCCTCATCATATGATGCACGCGCTCCGCCAAGCCTTCCGCCACTTCAAGCGCAGTAGCCAGCAGAGCGTGAGAGCGCAAGTAGTCACCGCTGTCCTTCCACGCCTCGGCTTGCTCGCGGGCGCCCTGGCCTGCGGTGACGACGAGGAAACCGACATGATCCATCACGCCGCTGTCCACAGACTTCAAGAAATCCGCCAGACACAGGAACGGCTCCACCTGCTGACGCGGGAACGAGAAGCGCTGCAGCACCTTCGTCGTATCGGCCGGATCGTAGACCAAAATATCGTTGCCGTCGGACTGCGCCGGGAAAAACCGGTACATCGCCTGCGGATTCAACCAGCCTTTCGCTTGCGACTGCTTCAGAATATCGTCGACCGTCTCCTTCAGGTTAACGGTTCTCTCGTCTCCGGCAGCAAGCAAATCGTCCACATTGCCTTTCAAGCCGAGATGGTGGCCGAGCAGCATCTGCATGTTGACGTAAGGCATCACATGCGAGATCGGATAATCGCGCAGCACATGGCGGTCATGATCGGGCGGTACGAATACCGGCGCGTCCTGCGAAATGCTGGAGCGACGTACGCGCGACGCTTCGGGCAGCTCCTTCGCCGGCTTGTCGGCTTCTTCCGCCAGCTTCGCCTGCGCGGCCCAGTGCTCCTCGATAATTCGCGCTCGATGGCCGGGATCGCTCAACTTGTTCGCCAAGTCTAGCCCTTCCATCGCGTCCTTCGCATACAGCACGACGCCTTCATACTCGGGCGCGATGCGGTTTTTCGTAAACTTCCGCGTCAGCGCCGCGCCGCCGACGAGAATCGGCGCATCGATGCCGGCGCTGCGCAAGTCCTGCGCGGTGACGACCATCTGCTGCGCGGATTTAACGAGCAGGCCGGACAATCCGATCGCATCGGGATTTTCCCTGCGCACGGCTTCGACGATTTGATCCGGCGGCACTTTAATGCCGAGATTCACGATCTGATAACCGTTGTTGGACAAAATGATCTCGACGAGGTTTTTGCCGATATCATGCACATCGCCCTTAACGGTAGCGAGCAGAATTTTTCCTTTAACAGCGGATTCGTTCTTCTCCATGTGCGGCTCAAGCTGCGCTACGGAGGCCTTCATTACCTCCGCACTCTGCAGCACCTCGGCTACGATCAGCTCGTTGTTGTTGAACAGACGGCCAACCTCGGTCATTCCCGCCATGAGCGGTCCGTTAATAATATCGAGCGGCGCGTATTTCTGCAGCGCTTCGTCGAGGTCCGGCGCAAGGCCTTCCTTGCTGCCTTCCACAACGTAGTTGGCGAGCCGTTCCTCCAGCGTCAAGTTCTCGACTTTGACCTTCTTCTCGATCTTTTTGTCGCGGAAAGCGGCTACGAATGCGGCAAGCGTCTCGTCGTTCGTATCGTACAGCAGTTGTTCGGACAGCTTGCGCTCGTGTTCGGGAATGGAGGCGTAGCGCTCCAGCTTCTCCGTGTTGACGATCGCGTAATCCAGGCCGGCTTTCGTACACTCGTACAGGAAGACGGAGTTGAGCACCTCGCGCCCGGCTTCCGGCAAGCCGAACGAGATATTGCTAATGCCGAGAATCGTCTGGCAGGCGGGCAGTGCTTGCTTAATTAGCCGAATGCCCTCGATCGTCTCCTTCGCAGAACCGATATACTGTTCGTCTCCTGTGCCGACAGGGAAAACAAGCGGATCGAAAATGAGGTCCTCCGCCTGCAACCCGTACTTGTTCACCAGCAGATCATGCGAGCGAATCGCCACATCCCGCTTGTCCTCGCGCGAAATCGCCTGGCCTCTCTCATCGATGGTACCGACAACGACCGCCGCGCCGTACCGGTGCAAAATCGGCACGACCTTCTCGAACTTCTCCTCGCCGTCTTCAAGGTTAATGGAATTAATAATCGATTTGCCTTGAATATATTTCAGCGCCAGATCGATGACCGCCGCATCCGTCGTATCGACCATGAACGGCACCTTGACCTTCTTCGTCACGAAGTCCAGAAACTGTTTCATATCGGCCGTTTCGTCGCGGTCCGGGTCCTGTACGCAAATATCGATGACATGCGCCCCTGTCTTCACTTGCGCTCTGGCGACTTCCGAGGCTTCCTCGTACTTGCCCTCGGCGATAAGGCGCTTGAATTTACGCGAGCCGAGCACGTTCGTCCGCTCTCCGACCATATACGGACGATTGTCGTTCTCGATATAAACCGTATCGATGCCGGATACCGCCGGCGGATGCTCGCCTTCGATTTTCCGCGGAGCGATATCCTTCATCGCATCGGCCATCGCTGCGATATGCGCAGGAGTCGTTCCGCAGCAGCCACCGGCGACGTTCAGCCAGCCTTGCTCCGCGAACCCGCGCAGCTTCTTGGCTAGAGAGTCCGGCGATTCATGGTAGTGTCCGTTCTCGTCGGGCAATCCTGCGTTCGGGTAGCAGCTGACAGCCGTCTTCGCAATCCCGGACAACGTACGGATATGATCGCGCATAAACTCCGGCCCGGTCGCACAGTTCAACCCCATTGACACAGGCTTCAGATGCTCCAGCGAAATATAGAAAGATTCGATATTTTGACCCGCCAGCGTCGTTCCCATCGGCTCGATTGTTCCGCTGATCATAATCGGCAGCTCGCGCCCCATCTTCTTAAACGCTTCGCGCACGCCAATGCTCGCCGCTTTCACGTTAAGCGTGTCCTGGCACGTCTCGATCAGAATGCAATCCACTCCGCCCTCCATAAGAGCGACGACCTGATCCAGATAGTCCTGAATCAGTTGATCGAACGTAACGCCTCCCGTAACGGACAGCGTTTTGGTCGTCGGACCGAGCGCGCCTGCGGCGTAACGAGGTTTGTCAGGAGTCGAGTATTTCTCGCAAGCTTCTTTCGCCAGTCGGGCGGCGGCCAGATTAATCTCCCGAGCCTTCTCCGGAATATCGTACTCGGACAGCACGACAGCCGTCGAACCGAATGTATTCGTCTCGATAATGTCCGCGCCCGCTGCCAAATACCCTTCATGAATCGAACGGATCACGTCCGGCCTCGTCAATACAAGCAGTTCGTTGCAGCCTTCGAATTCTTCGCCTCCGAAATCCTCCGCCGTCAGATCCGCTTGCTGAATCATCGTACCCATTGCCCCGTCCAAAATAAGAATTCTGGAGCCCAGAGCCTCTTGCAGGGACGGTTTATTTTGCGTTAAAGTCATAATTGAGTCTCTTCCCCTGTCTGTCAAATCATTAAATTCTATAGTAACAGAATCCTCAGTGGACGGAAAGATACACATCGACAGGTTTACGGAATTGGACTATAATAAATTCATTAATTCACATTGGGAAAAGGGGAATTAACATGGCAGAAATTCGCATCCGCAACACGAATGAAAGAATTGCCGGCGAAGATGAGGTTCGTGCGTTTCTGACAAAGCAAAACGTACTTTACGAGCACTGGGATACGAGCAAGCTCCCTTCCGAGCTGAATGAGAAGTTTGTGCTTTCCGACGATGAGAAAGCCCAGCTCCTCTCCACTTACGACGCGGAAATTCGCGATCTTGCCGGACGTCGCGGCTATAAGGTGTGGGACATCGTCGCGCTCTCCGAAGCAACGCCGAACTTGCCCGAGCTGCTCAAAAAGTTCGAACAGGTGCACACGCATACGGAGGACGAGGTTCGCGCCATTACGGCCGGACGCGGCATTTTCATCATCAAGGGCGACGACGAGACCGGATACTTCGATGTCGAGCTGAGCGCCGGCGACGTCATCTCCGTTCCGGAAGGCCAACCGCATTTCTTCACCTTAATGGAAAATAAAGCGATCGTAGCGGTCCGTCTGTTTATTGAGCCGGCAGGCTGGGTGGCGGATCCGTTCGAAGATCCGACATTCGTAAAATAGATGCTAGATACGACGAAGGGCTATCCCTTGATCTTACGATCAGAGGGGATAGCCCTTATTTTCGTCGTGCCGTCTCTTACTTCGCCTAGGGCGTGTCTGCATACTCCGAGGGCAGCAGATTTGGCCGAATTTTCGTTCCATGCAAGGAACTTTTGTGAAGGCGTACTGGGGGTACGTCAAGCAAAAGTGACGAAGCAGGGGGCGAAAAGGTGGTGAAAGACGCCCCTGAGCGGGTTTGCGGACACGCCCTAGCGCTTGCAGGTGTTGAAGCCCATCACTCTATACATCAGACAGCTCCCGGCCAGTCCCGTCAGCAGCACCGCAAGCCCCAGCAAGCCGACGTATTTCACTCCGCCTTCCAGCAGGAAGAAGAGCGACAGCACGCCAAGGCCGACAAGAATGCGCAATACTCTATCGACGGTTCCCACGTTTTTCATTCCGATCCCTCCGCATGAAATAGTGAACTCTATTTCAGCTTAGGTGAAATCGGTCTCGTTCACCGTGACTAAGTCACTAAAAAACGCTTAGCGCGAATTTAATGTACGAATTAATTCTGGAAGCTCGGTCAAGCTCTCAATCTCGTAGGACGGAACGATATCGTCGTTGCGAACGGCCTCATGCCGATTAATCCACACCGATGTCATTCCAATCCGGTTAGCGCCGAGAATGTCTGTCGTAAACTTGTCCCCGATCATGACGCCCTCTTCCGCCGAAATTCCGATCTGCTCCATGGCATGCGCGAACAGTTTAGAGGAAGGTTTGCCTTCGCCAAAATTGCCGGAAATAACAATCGCATCGAAATAGGGAATCAGATCGGGCATTCCGTCCAGTTTTTCCTGTTGGAGATCCGGAGAACCGTTCGTCAGCAACAGCAGCTTGTACGACTTTTTCAGTTCTTCAAGCACTTCGAACGTTTCGTCGTACACATATTTGAGTTTTCTTCTCTGCGTCGGGAACATTTCCGCAAGCTGAGACCCTAGCCCGGGATTATCCACTCCGACCGCAGCCAACCCTTTCGTCCAGGCCGTCTGACGATAGCCGGGAGCGAGCTCTTGGAGCTTACGGAACATCGGATGCTCTCCGCGCTCGAATTTGCCCCACAACGCTTCAAACGGATTGATGCCGATCATCTGGGTGAATCCGAAAGTCTCATAAGTTTCGTACAATGCCCTTGCTTCGCGGCGCACGGCTGCTTCCAGCTCCTGCTCGTCCACTCCCGTCGCTTCGGCACCATATCGGCATGTAGACCGGAATGCTTCGCTTACGCTCCGATCGTCCCAAAGCAAAGTATCGTCCAAATCAAACAGCACCGCTTTAATCGACATTTCCGTTCCTCACTTTGTTTTAATCTCATAATCTACCCGGTTCACTTCCGCATACACTTTAAGCCGCTCGGCCATTCGGCTGATCGGATAACGGTTCATGATCTTGGAAAATACCCAGTTCGTTCCTTTGACGGATTCGATCAGGACATAACCGGGCTGAACGACGATTTTACGGATTTCCGACGGACGCAACGTCTTGTAGCCCGTAAATTTACGTGTCTCGAGCGTATCCCGACTCACAGCCAAATAGGGCCGCCTGAAATAGTAAAACACCGCAAGCAGAACGTAACACCCGATCGTCACCCAAAACAGCGTCGGATCCTGAAGGAATTTATCCGACCAGGGCTGCGACAACAAAATATAGAACAAAATCAACAATACTAACAGAGAAGGTATTACATAGTTCCGTCCCTGAAACCGGTCAATCTGCGGGGCATTGGCGGCAATCCCCTGTTTGCCTTCTTTTTTGCGCTTTTTGTTGATCTGCTTGGTGTTCTTCGTCACCATTCGTTCCCATGAGCGGGACATAACCTTCCTCCTCGTCACATTACGGACGACGCCCTGAACCTCTAGTTGTGTCGGAACTTCCTCCATCAGCTTGCGGTTCCCTCTGCGTCATCTTGCGGTTTCTTCCGACTGCATATCTATCGTTAATGCTTGATCTGGGGCTGATCGACGACCTCGATCCGATCCAGTTCTTGGCGGAAGTTGCTTTTGAATACCGACAAATATTGTTTGCGCAGACGGTCCCGTTCCGCGACCTCTTGCTCGCTTAAGCCTTCGCTCTTGCTCTTCCGGGATAATTCATTAATACGGTTAATCAACTGTTCCATCTCCATCGGTGTCTCACTCCCCTTTTCGCATCTTCTCTACTTTGCCACTTTCGCCGAGGGCTTGTCAAGAATCAATGCCTTGTCTGGACAAGCTTTGCTTAACCATCAAAAAAAAGACCGGCATAATGATTCGCCGATCTTTCTTGTATCCTCTATATCATCAAGTCAAGGCAATATATTCGCAGGAAAGATCAGCTCTTGTCCGCTCTGCAAAGCAGGAGAGGAAAGCCTGTTGCGCTCCATTAGAACATGGACTGCTTGGCGCGTATCGAGCGCAGGGTCCTTATAGGTACGGGCCAGCTCCCACAACGTATCTCCGCTGTCAACGGAAATTACGATTTCATCGTTCGAGGCAGGCGCCAACTCTCCGGTAGAAGCGAACGAGCGCATCAGCGTAAAGCCGCTGAATAGAAGCAGGAACGCCACGAGCACAAACAGCCCTCTGGCCGCTCTCCAATTCAAAGAGCCTTCCTTATTCTTCACATCGCGATTATATGTCATCTGAGCCGTGTTGTGTGCCTTCGTTGCAGAAATTGCTCCAGTAGAAACCCATGTATGAACCATTCCGCTCACCCCAAACATTTGTTCTGATCACATCGTAACACGAACACATGTTCATGTCAACGATTTCAGGAACGTTCGTTCTCTAGAACGAGTGTTTGTGCGAACTCGGGTTCTGTGCTATAATTTGTCATCATGAGCTATTTTAATAGGGAGGTTTTGGCGTGACCAAGATGTCCAGCCGACAAAATTCCATACTTGAATTTATTAAAACCGAAGTGCGTGAGAAGGGCTATCCTCCTTCCGTCCGCGAGATCGGCGAAGCGGTAGGACTCGCTTCCAGCTCTACCGTGCACGGTCACCTCGATCGCCTGGAGAAGAAAGGTCTGATTCGGCGCGATCCGACCAAACCCCGCGCGATCGAAATTCTTGGCGACGAAGACGATCAGATGCACAGACTTTCGGCTTCCGTTCGCACAGTCCCGCTTGTAGGCAAAGTAACGGCGGGAGTGCCCATTACGGCCACCGAGAACATCGAGGAGTATTACCCGCTTCCAATCTCCATGGTAGGAGAACAGCCGGTATTCATGCTGTCCGTCCAGGGCGAGAGTATGATCGAAGCGGGCATTCATAACGGAGATTACGTGATCGTGCGCCAGCAGCCGACCGCCGTGAACGGCGACATCGTCGTAGCGATGACGGAAGACAACGAAGCAACGGTCAAGACGTTCTACAAGGAACGCGACCACATTCGCCTGCAGCCGGAGAACGCCAGCATGGAGCCGCTTCGCCTCTCCAACGTCAGCATTCTTGGCAAGGTTATCGGCCTGATCCGCTCGCTTCACTAATACTTGGTGATGATTGGCGATCTCGAAGTGTTCGCATAGTACGAGAACAACTATACTTACGCATACGAAAGAACCTCACCCTCCATTTAAGCGGCGATTGAGGTTCTTTTTTTATGCGGGCTGTCCTCGACAGATGCAGCCCAAGAGCCTGAATCCTCGGCTATTTGATTTGATTCCACATATCGTCAAACTAAGTCGTTTGATGTAAAATGATGTGAACATGAAAATATAGCAAATCCCCCATCCGATGGGGAAGTCATCAGGTGATATTGTTGGATAAGATATTAAAAGGCTTGGCCATCGCTACATTTTTGACTGCTGTTATTGCCGGGTTTATTCAGGCAAACCAAACTGACAGCTATGTATCAGAATTCAGATGGGGCATTGCAGTTGCTTGGTGGATCAGCGGAGCTGTTTCCGGCATCGTCTTTTTTGCAATTGGCCTAATTCTGGAATACCAAAGCGAGATATTGCATCGCCTAAGAAACCTCGAGCACGAGGCGAACAAAAATGCCGGTCCTGCCCCTCGACTTGGAAATTCCAAAGCCAGCCTAGATAAACTGTCGGGCTTTAAGCTTTGATATGCAAATCCCCGCCTGGCCACTGGCAGTGCGGGATTTCTTAAATAGAATAGCCCGGGGGTCTAGGCCCCCGGGTTATTCATTATGGGCTTGTTAATCTCGCTGTTGGCAAAAATAAAAAATAAGGGGCGTTTCGGGGGCGACGATAGAATAACCGTCTTAAACCCCTTCCTGCCCCCAAACCTTAAATCTCCTAAACCCCTGATATTACAACAATCTTCCCAATTAATAATGCGTCAAATACTGATCCCGTTCCCATTGGTGAACCTGCGTCCGGTACATATCCCACTCGATTTCCTTCAGCTCGTAGAAGTGGCTGAGGGCGTGGTCGCCAAGCGCTTCGCAGATGATGTCGTCCCGCAACAGCTCGGACAGAGCTTCTTTTAGGTCGATTGGCAAGCTCGGGATACCTTCTTCGATCCGCTCCTCGTCGCTCATCACATAGATGTTGCGATCTACTGGAGGCGGCGTCGGCAGCTTGCTGCTGATTCCGTCAAGACCAGCCTTCAGCAAGGCGGCAAGTGTCAAATAAGGGTTTGCAGCCGGGTCCGGATTACGAACTTCAACCCGCGTGCTGAGGCCGCGGGACGCCGGAATGCGAATCATCGGGCTGCGATTGCTTGCGGACCAAGCGACGTAGCACGGAGCTTCGTAACCTGGAACCAGACGCTTATAGGAGTTGACCGTTGGATTCGTAATCGCCGCAAAGCCGCGCGCATGCTTCAAAATGCCGGTCATAAAATGACGGGCTTCCTCGCTTAAGCCCAGCTTGTCGCTCTGATCGTAGAACGCATTCTCGTTGCCTCTGAACAGCGACAGATGGCAGTGCATTCCCGACCCGTTCACGCCGAACAGCGGCTTGGGCATAAACGTCGCATGCAAGCCGTGCTGGCGCGCGATCGTCTTCACGACGAGCTTAAACGTCTGAATCTGGTCGGCCGCTTTGACGGCGGAAGCGTACTTGAAGTCGATCTCATGCTGCCCGGGAGCCACTTCATGGTGAGACGCTTCGATCTCGAAGCCCATCTCTTCCAGCGTAAGCACGATATCGCGACGGCAATTCTCGCCGAGATCCGTCGGAGCGAGATCGAAATAACCGCCCTGGTCGTTCACCTCCGCGGTCGGATAACCTTTATCGTCCGTCTGGAACAAGAAAAATTCCGGTTCAGGGCCAACGTTCATCGTCGTATAGCCCATTTTCTCGGCGTCCTCTAATGCACGCTTCAAGATTCCGCGAGGATCGCCTGCGAACGGAGTGCCGTCCGGCATGTAGATGTCGCAAATCAAGCGCGCGACCTTATTCTCGGTGACCCACGGAAACACGACCCAGGTACTGAGATCCGGATACAAGTACATATCCGATTCCTCTATGCGAACATATCCTTCGATCGAGGATCCGTCGAACATCATTTTGTTGTCGAGAGCTTTCTCCAGCTGGCTGAACGGAATCTCCACATTTTTGATCGAACCGAGCAAATCGGTGAATTGCAGTCGAATAAAACGAACGTTCTGTTCTTTGGCGATCCGAGTAATATCTTCACGTGTGTAGGTCATGACAGCCTCCTAAAGCGGATGAGTAATTACTTGTTCTTGTAAAACCGGGAGAGCTCCCCTTGAATCAGAGAAACCTGACCCGGACGCTTAGCCTGCAGCAATTCCTGCTTAAGCATCCGATGCAGCTGGGAATCGCTCAGCTCCCTCCGCTTTACCTCGGACACTTCGTTAATGATCGTGCCTTCGTTCTCGTTCTGACCGACCGGATTCATCACTTGTTTGATGCCCGCAATATTGACGCCCTTCTCGATCAGCGACTTGATTTCCATCAGTCGTTCGACGTCGTTAAAAGAAAACAATCGCTGATTGCCATCCGTACGGGCGGGTTGAATGAGCTCGTGCTGCTCGTAATAGCGAATTTGGCGGGCGGTCAGGTCGGTCAGCTTCATGACGATGCCAATCGGAAATAACGCCATATTTCTGCGAATCTCGTCACCCATCTCGTACCCAACCTTCCAGCTTGACTTTGAAATCACTTTCATTGTACCCGCGGCCCCAAAACGTGTCAAGGAATGTAAGGTTTCTGGAAGCGTTCATTTACAAAAATCCGCGTATGCGGAGCTCTTGCAGCGCCATCTTGACGGCAAACTTCACATGAGCGTAAGTCAACCCGCCTTGCATATAAGCAATGTACGGTTCGCGAACAGGAGCATCGGCAGACAGCTCCAAGCTGCCCCCCTGGATAAATGTCCCCGCCGCCATAATGACCGGGTGCTCGTAACCGGGCATGTCCCAAGGCTCAGGTACGACGTGCGCATCGACGGCCGCCGCCTTCTGGATCGCCTGCACGAAATGAATCAGAGGCTCCGCTCCCGCGAAATTGATCGCCTGGATCAGATCGGTTCGCGGATCGTCCCACCGCGGATGCGTCTCAAAGCCCAGCTTCGCAAAAATAGCTGAAGCAAATACGCTGCCCTTCACGGCTTGTCCGACAAGCAATGGAGCAAGGAATAGTCCCTGGTAGATCGATCGCGTCGTTCCAAGCATCGCTCCGACCTCCCCGCCGATTCCGGGAGCGGTCATCCGATACGCTGCCAGTTCCACCAGGCGCTGCCTGCCGGCAATATAACCGCCGCTGGCAGCCAAACCTCCGCCCGGGTTTTTGATCAAGGAGCCCGCAATCAAGTCGACGCCGACCTCTGTCGGCTCCTTCTCCTCGGTGAACTCCCCGTAGCAGTTATCCGCGAATACAATCGCGTCCGATTTCAGCTCCTTGAGGCGCGAAGCCATCGCGGCGATCTGCTCGATCGTGAACGACGGCCTCCAATCGTATCCGCGGGAACGTTGAATCGCGAACACCTTCGTTCGCTCGCTTGTCGCTGCGGCCACACCGTCCCAATCCACGCTGCCGTCCAGCAGCAGCGGCACGATTTTCGTCGTCACGCCCCAGTCCGCTAGCGAGCCAAGCCCGTCTCCGGGCTTGCCGATCACTTTGTGCAGCGTGTCGTAAGGACGCCCCGTGACGAACAGCAGCTCGTCTCCCGGTCTCAAGCAACCAAATAAAGCCGCCGAAATCGTATGCGTTCCCGATACGAGATGAGGTCTGACGATCGCGGCCTCCGCCCCAAAGACGTCGGCATAGACGAGATCCAACACTTCTCTTCCGCTGTCGTTGTAACCGTAGCCCGTGGACGTCGCGAAGTGAAAGTCGCTCACTCGATGTTTCTGGAATGCCCGGATGACCTTCCATTGGTTATTTTCCGCGACGCGGTCCAATTTGCGAAACGCGCCCTGAACCTGCTCCTCCGCCGCATCCTCCCATTGCTCCCATTGCTTTTCGAAATCCGCGATCTCAGCTGCCTGCATAATGCTCCCCTTTATTTCCGCCAATGTGCTATTGTGTATGAAATACGCGATACTCCTCAAGCTCGCGTCCCGATCTTTCCATATCCGCCGGATTCAGCCGTACGGACAGAAGTAAATGCTCCTCGTCCGTTTCCTGCCCGGTTACTTCCCCGACCCGGTAAGCGAGCGACGCCAAATCCCCTCTAGACGCCGGAATTCTGAACGTCGCCATCTCCCCCAGTATCCGATCCTCAATCGACGCGCGCAACCGTGCCATATCCTCGGGATCAAAGGCGCTAACCCGAATCGCGTCGGCGCCGCCGATAAGAACTCGTTCCGATTGCTCAACCAACAGATCGATCTTGTTGAACACGGTCAGCGTCGGCTTGCCGCCCGCGCCAAGCTCGCGCAGCACGTCCTCTACGACCGCCATCTGACGCTCCCTCATCGGAGACGAAGAATCGACGACGTGCAGCAGGAGATCGGCTTGCGCCGCCTCCTCCAACGTCGCGCGGAACGCCGCAACCAGATCGTGCGGCAGATTCTGAATAAAGCCGACCGTATCCGTCAATACGACCGTCTTCCCGCTTGGCAGCTCCAAGCTGCGCGATGTCGGATCAAGCGTCGCGAACAGCTTGTTCTCGGCCAATACGTCCGCATCGGTTAACTGTCTTAGCAGGCTGGACTTGCCCGCATTCGTATAACCGACGAGAGCGACCTGCACGGCTCCGACCTTGCGCCTGCGCTCGCGGTGCAAATTACGGTGAGCCGTCACCGTCTCCAGCTGCCGCTTAAGCTCGGTAATCCGCCGCCGGATATGACGGCGGTCCGTCTCCAGCTTCGTCTCGCCGGGACCGCGCGTGCCGATTCCTCCGCCTAGCCTTGACAGGTTTTTGCCCTGCCCGGACAACCGAGGGAGGAGGTAGGTCAACTGGGCGAGCTCAACCTGAAGAATCCCTTCCCTTGTTTTGGCCCGTCCGGCAAAAATGTCGAGAATGAGCTGCGTACGATCGATAATTTTCAGATCCAGCGTCTCCTCCAGATTACGAACCTGAGTGCCGGTCAGCTCCTGGTCGAAGATCGCCGTCGTCGCACCGTCGCGCAGCGCGATGTCCCGAATTTCCTGGGCTTTGCCTTTGCCGACGTAATATTTGTTGTCCGGCGAGTCCAAATTCTGCATCACGGAACCGATGACTTCGACGCCAGCCGTCTCGGCCAATGAGGCCAGCTCTTCCAGCGAATGCTCAGGGTCCGCTCCGGATCTTTTTACCTCGTCCGTGACCAGACTGACGAGCAAAGCTCTCTCCAGGCCAGCCGCCTCCGTCTCGTATGCGCTTTGTCTCATCTGTGTCCCCTCATTCCGTTAGTGTTGCAATCCGCGAACGTCCTCCGGCCTTAGCGCCATCAGCTCCTGACGCCCCGGCGACGAGCCCGGATGCTGCGACAGCAGCCGTACCGCCTGATAGCGGATCGCCCGCTCGAGAACGTTCCTGACAAACCTAGCGTTGCTGAAATCGCAGATCGCTTCCGATTTTTCCTGGACGAGCAGCTGTCTGAACTTGTAAATCGTCTGCGGAAGCAGAGTATACTCGCGATCTTTGGCCATGCCTTCGGCAATCTGGATCAACTGATCGACCGAATAATCCGGAAATGTCATCTGAATCGGAAAACGGGACGGCAGCCCCGGATTCGTCATCAGAAAAGAGTCGATTTCCAGCGTATAGCCGGCGAGAATGAGGACGAATTGATTCTTGTAGTCTTCCATCGCCTTAACCAGCGTATCGATGGCTTCTTTACCGAAATCCTTCTCTCCGCCTCGCGCCAAACTATACGCTTCGTCCACGAACAGCACGCCGCCCAGCGCCTTCTTGACCAGATCGCGGGTTTTCTGCGCCGTATGTCCGATGTACTCTCCGACGAGATCGGCTCGTTCCACCTCGACCAGATGGCCTTTGGCGAGCAGTCCCATGCTCTGGAACAGCTTCGCGAGCAGACGGGCTACCGTCGTTTTGCCTGTGCCCGGATTGCCCTTAAAGATCATATGGTACACATGAGCCTGCGCCTGCAGGCTCGCCTCGCTGCGATACTGCATAATCTGCAGCAGCGCGTAAATTTCGTAGACGAGTTCTTTGATATCGTCCAGTCCGACCAGACGATCCAGTTCCTTGTGCCATTCCGCCCACGGGCCGGATTGAGGCAACGATTTTAGACTGCCCGAAGGATCGGCTGCGCTTGCATAGCCGGCCGTCGTATCCTGGTCCGCATTGCGCAGAACAATATTGATTTGCCGGGACGGACGGGAAGACGAAGCAGCAGCCATCTTGGCCTCAGGCGCTCCCGCTTTAACGTTCATCAAGCTTCACCCCGTGAACTCGAGTCGACGATTAGCCGCAATACCAATGTATTCCGTTCGTCCGATCCCTAGTCATAGGAACAGCTTCGTGCCAAGCCACTTCGTGTAGGCCAGCACCTCTCTCGCTTGATGATACGGCACATTCAGCACTTCGGAATCCGTAACGCTGACTTGCAACGGGGAAATGCCCACCTTCCGCGCAATGTCCGCCGCCCTTGAGCCGTGATAGCTGTGCGTGATGACAAATGCGGAGTTCCAGCCATTGCTCTCCATAATGTCCTTTGCGAAAAGCAAATTCTCATATGTGCTTCGGGACAGCGTATCCATTAGTACGGCCGATTCGGGCACGCCTTTGGCCGTAAGATAGTTGCGCATCCCTTCCGCTTCGGTAATCGTCGCACCGCCGCCATCCAATCCTCCGGTAACGATGATGCTGGCGAACGCGCCTTCCTCATACAGCTCCAGAGCGAGATCGAGCCGTTCCTTCAGCCCGGGACTTGCCTCGTCGTTCCAAAGCCTTGCGCCAAGCACGATGCCGACGTCCGAAGGAGTCGGTTTGCCCTCTCCGGGAATGCCGTCGAACCGAACGACAATCACGTAAATCGTCAGACACCAGAGGAGCAGTGCTGCCGCTCCAAGCGCCAACAGCCGCAGCACTCTCTTTTTCCACTTGCCGCGTTTAACGGGTTCGAAGGCTGTCTCCATGCCCGACGACCTCCCTTCTCCCTGCCGACCGAGCGTCATATCGGGCTCTTATCCCAGCCCAGCTTGTTTAGCAGCATTCGGCGATGCTGTAAGCTCAAGTCGAAATACGGAAATTTATTTTGCTTGATCAAATCCATCAACCGAGCCGCCGTCTTGCGCGCCATAGCGGAATCGCGGGGCGTGATCTCCCCTTCCTCCAGCGCCTCTTCCAGCTCGTCTTCGTCCAGCAGCAGCTTCTCCCCCGTCGGAAGCACCACAATGTCCAAAAACAGATCGTCGAACCATGGAACCTGCTGATCGGTTAACCCTTGAATTTTGCAGATGTCGATGTACCACTGTACGACTTGGCCCTGATCGTCGAACATCGTCGTCACGACGAAATGCTCTCCTTTAGGAAAATGCTGCATCCATAAATATCCGCGATCCGCCAAACACATTCTTTTCCCGTTGTACTCCTTCCACAGAGGGTCGCGCAGCTCGTGAATCCGGTACAGCGTTACGAAACCTCTGAACTGAGGCTCATCCATGGGTACGCATGCATAGCTTTTCTTTAAAATCCGCCGCCAGTTGGCCCGATCCGAAAATTTACGCTTCATCACGACTTTCCTTTCCGTCCGTTCAACATTTGTAAGCCTAGTATGCTCACACAGTGTCGTTAAAGTCCTACTCGCGTTGCCTTAAGACAACTCTACATATAAAAAGCTTACCACAAGTTGCCTTTACGAACCAGTTTGCCCCCTGCAGATCCGATCGGGCGCACATGAAACAAGGACGATTCCGGCATCATGCAGCCGAGATCGTCCTTGCGTATCAAGCTTATTGAGGGAAAGTGCCAACCAGCGGAACGGTTCCGTCATCGCCTTCGGTGACCGGAATGTCCGGACTCGGACTTTCGCTCGTCTCCGGCGGCGGAACTCCCTCCGAAGGCGTCGGGGTCTGCGATGGCGATTCTCCCGGCACCTCGATCGGCGGCTCCGTCGTTTCGGTCGGTTCGCCCGTCTCCACCGGAGGAATCGTCTCCTCGCCTTCCTCTCCGGTCGGAGGCGTAGTCTCCATGCCGGAAGTCACCGTAATCGTCTGCTGATCGGACGGCTCGCTCTCAAGCGACTTCGACGCTTGATATGCCGTCACGTAATACGTGTACGTCTGATCCGGCAGCAGAGCCATATCGTCGTACGTCGTCCCTTCGACTTCGGCCATCATCTTGAATTCCTGCTCGGCAGCTTCCTTCCGGTAGATGCGGTACGTAATTTCTTCCCCCGGCACCGCGGTCCAGAGCAGATCGACGCTGACCGTCTCCGGAGAGTACGAGACCATCAAACCGCTTACGGCGTCCAGCTTCTGCTCCTCTTCCTCCTGCACGCCCGAAGGCACGGGGAAGCTCTTCTTCTTGTAGCCTTCCAGCACCTTGGACATGACCGCGGAGAACATCGAAGCGGCCTGACCGCTGCTGCCGTCGAGCAGATGATCCTTGTCCGTCTTATCGTAGCCGAACCAGACGGACGCCGTCAGCTCCGGCGTATACCCGACGAACCAGACATCGCGGTTTTTGCTCGTTCTCAGGTTCGGAATACCCGCTTGCGTCGTACCCGTCTTCCCGACCACGGTGCGACCGCTGATGGCAGCCCGCGTGCCGGTTCCGCCTTTCTGAACGACGCCCGAAAGCAGCTCCGTCACATAATGCGCGGTTGTCTCTTTCATGACCTGCTCGGGCTTCTCGTTGAATTCGTAGATCGATTTGCCGTTGACGTCCTCGATTTTGAGGACGCTATGCGGCTCGTAAAGCTTGCCGCCGTTCGCGAACGCCGAGTAAGCTCTCGCCATTTGGAGCGGAGTGACGCCGTGCGTCAGACCGCCAAGCGCGATCGATAGGTTGCGGTCTTCTTTGCCAAGCTCGATACCGAGCCTGTTGGCGAATTCCAATCCTTTGCCGATCCCGATTTCGTTCAGCAGCCAGACCGCCGAAACGTTGCGCGATTCCTTAATCGCCTGGCTCATCGGGATAGCGCCCAGATACTGGTTGCGATTGGAGTTCGAAGGGCAGTAGTCGCCGAAGCACTGCTTCACGTCCTGAACGGTCGACCACGGGAAGTAGTTGCCGGTTTCAAGCGCCGGTCCGTAGTCGATGATCGGCTTAAACGACGAACCGGGTTGTCTCTGCTTCACTGCGCGGTTCCAGCCCTGCGCTTTGTAGTCTCGGCCGCCGACCATCGCCACAAGCGATCCGTCATGCTGGTTCATAATGACCATCGCGCCCTGGACGATCTGCTCGTCTACGCTTTTCTCGAATCGTTCGGCGTTGGCGAACTCCTTCTCTGCGATCGTCTGCGCTTTCGTATCCAGCGTTGTCGTAATGATATAACCGGCGCTGCGCAGCTCTTCCTCGGTGAGGTTCGTTTTCTCCTGCGCCTCGTCGAGCACGTAATCAAGGAATGCCAAGTATTTGTCATCTACCTGGCTCGCCTTGGATGGCTTGTATACTTCTTTCGCCGCGGCTTCCTTTTCCTTCTCCGTAATCAGCCCTTGATCGTACATCAGCTTCAGCACGACCGAGCGCCGTTCCATCGACTTCTCCGGGTTGCGGATCGGGTTGTACGTGTTCGGCGCCTTCGGCATGCCGGCCAGCGTCGCAATCTGCCACAGCTCCAGTTCCTCCAGATCGTCCACGTCAAAATAGTACTTCGCCGCCGTTTTGACGCCGTATTGGCCTTTTCCGAAATAAATCCGGTTCAAATACAGCTCCAAAATTTCCGGCTTCGTCATTTTCTGCTCAAGCGCGAGCGCGATGGAAGCTTCCGTGCCTTTACGGAAAATCGTCTTGTCCGCGTTCAGGAACAGGTTTTTGGCGAGCTGCTGGGTAATCGTACTGGCGCCCTCAACCGCGCTGCGGGCGATGACGTCCTTGACGAGCGCGCGGCCGATGCCGAGCAGATCGACGCCGTTGTGTTCGTAGAAGCGCTTGTCCTCGGTTGCGACGAACGCATCCTGCACAACCTTCGGAATGGTCGAGATCGGCGCGAACTCCCGATTGCCTTCGGCATTGTACAGCTTGGCAACCTCGGTGCCATTGCGATCTACGACAATCGAAGCTTTATCCAGATTCAATTTGTTGATATTGGCGTTAAGAATACGTTCCCCGTTCAAAATAACGAGCAAATAACCGACGACCGCGCATACGATTGCTATCAATACGATGAAGAACAGCCACACGAGCGCAAGCTTCTTCTTGCCCTTGCGCGGGCGCTTTCCTGCGCCATTCCCGTTGCCTTTTCCCTTGCTGCCGCTCTTGCCGCTTCTCTCCGCGCTGCTCGATCGGCTTGGAACTGTCGGTTGGTTCATCTGTGTCTCCCCTTCTATCCGTATCTCTCTGTCTCTAATTTACCCAGCCTAGAAAGAAAGAACAACCCGGTTAGCGGGTTGCTCATGTGCCGGCCTATTCTCTTAGACGCATATGGCTGGGGAAAAGTTTCACTTGACCGCTGCCGTGAAGACGGCGGGTCAGTTATCCGTCCCGCTGTCCTGCTGCATGAGAGAGACGTTGCGCTGCGGCATAAACGTGCTGATCGCATGCTTATACACCATTTGTTGGCGTCCCTCGCTGTCGATCACGATGGTGAAGTTGTCAAACGCGCGAACGATGCCGCGAATTTGAAACCCGTTGGTCAAATAAACAGTGACCGGAATGCTGTCTTTGCGAAGTTGATTGAGAAAGGTATCCTGGATGTTAATGGACTTGTTCATTGGCCGTAAACCCCCATCGCCACTAATATTTATGAACAATTATATTCAATATCAATCTGAAACTTTCCTGCTATTATAGCACATATACTTTCGAAAAGGGCGCTGTTTTTTGCAGCGTCGCCTAC
This sequence comes from Cohnella sp. LGH, assembly GCF_017671885.1. NCBI lineage: Bacteria > Bacillati > Bacillota > Bacilli > Caryophanales > Paenibacillaceae > Cohnella > Cohnella sp. LGH. Next base: position 2,881,654 of record NZ_CP072117.1, on the reverse strand, counting down.
ATCCACCCATTCGAGCCCCTGCATATGGCGAAACCAGCTTAGCTGCCGCTTGGCAAAATGCCGCGTATCCCGCTTAAGAAGCGTCACCGCTTCCTCGTAAGAGGTCTCCCCGTCCAAGTAAGCGGCGATCTCCTTGTAGCCGAGACCGCGCATCGATACGGCGCCTCTCGGCACCCCGGCATTAAGCAATCGGCGCACTTCCTCCACCAGTCCGGCCTCCAGCATCAGATCCACTCTCGCGTCGATTCTTCCGTAAAGCTCCTCCCGGTCCATCGTCAACCCGATCAGGCACAGCTTATAGGGCGAACGCTTGACATCGCCGCGGGACTGGCTCTGCGCCTCGGAAAGCGGCTTGCCCGTTAGACGGAACACCTCGAGCGCGCGAATGATCCGTCCCTCGTCGTTCGGATGCAGCTTGGCTGCCGTAGCCGGATCGATTGCGGCCAGCTTGTCGTGCAGCGCCTGCGCGCCGTGCTCGGCGGCATACGCTCTCATCTCGGTCCGATACGCCTCGTCCGCTCCGAAATCCTGAAATCGAAAACCGTAGCAGACGGATTCCACATATAATCCGGTCCCTCCAACCATAAACGGCAGGCGGCCGCGGCTATGAATTTCGTCGATGGCATCGGCGCATACGCTTTGGAACTCCGATACGGAGAAGGGATGCTCCGGCTCGCGGATGTCGATGAGATGGTGCGGAACGCCCTCCATCTCCTCCGGCATCAGCTTGGCCGTGCCGATATCCATTCCCCGGTATACCTGCATCGAATCGCCGCTAATAATTTCCGCGTTCAACGCTTTGGCCAGCTTCAGGCTGAGCGCGGTTTTGCCCACCGCCGTCGGCCCGACAAGCACGAGCAGCGGCGGACGGTTATCCTCTTCTGCATGACTCAACATCTATCACTCCGTAAGCGACGGCGGACGAGGACGACTTGGCCAGCCGGAAGCCGAGCTGTTCGAACCTTCCGCTGTCGCGATGGTCTTTAAGAACGACTCGCCTGCGAGCGACCCGCTTGGCCTCCCGCACCGTTTCCGGCGTCAACGGCCCGTGAAAGGCGCGAGTCCGCAGCGGGACGAGCGAGCTCGAAGCGATCACCGGCTTCTCGAACATCGGGTCGAAGTAGACGATGTCCGCGCTGTCGTCCGGCAGCCCGGGAAGCCATTCCTCGCAGCTCGCATGCACGGCTTCGATGGCGCGCAGCGCCTGATCGGCATCCTGAAGGCCGGTCTCATACGTCTTCAGTCCCTCCCGCACGACAACATGCACCGTCTGCACCGCTTCCAGCGCCACGACCTTGCCCGCCGCTCCCGCCGCCCAGCTGAATACGAGCGAGTCCGCGCACAATCCCGCCGTGCAGTCGATCACTGTATCCCCCGGCTTGACGCCCGATACCTCAAGCAGCGAATCGCGACCTCCGGCCAGCAGGCCCTTGATTCGGACAAGCGCCATGCTCGGATGAAAATAGAACGGTTGCTCGCCCTCGCCGTGCAGACGAATATCCTGCGGACCGACGACAAGTACCTCTGTGTCATCCGTCGTTGTCTGCAGCGAGCGGATCGTCCGACCTTCCCTTGCAACGCGGACAACGCCCAACTCTGCGGCCAACCGGACGGCCCTTTCGACCGTTTCCTCGGAAGGCCGCTGCGAAGTCGTTACGATCAAGACGTCACCCGCTTAAACATTTTTTCGAGCTCGTAGGTTGTGAAGCTGACGACGATCGGCCTTCCGTGCGGGCAAGTGTACGGCTGCTTGCAGGCGGCCAGCCGCTGCAGCAGCTTCTCTCCCGATTCCCGCGTCAGCGCCTGATTCGCCTTGATCGACGCCTTGCAAGAACACATAATCGACGCCTGCTCCCGCAGCACGCGCAAATCGACGCTTTTCTCCTGAATGATCCATTCCGCCATTTCGCGGACGATCGCCGCTTCGTCGCCGGAAGGGAACCAGTGAGGCACCGCCCTTATGATAAAGGTATTTCCCCCGAAATCCTCCATATATACCCCGGCGCTCTCGAAGGCAGCCAATCGTCCGCGAAGCAGGGCGCACTCATCCGGGGCAAACTCCAGCGTCATCGGGAGCAGCAGCTCCTGGCTCGCTTCCTCCGGCCGCCCGAATTTGTCGTAATAATACTCGTAGTTAATCCGCTCGTGAGCGGCGTGCTGGTCGATCAAATACAGCCCGTTCGGATTTTGCGCCACGATATACGTGCCGTGCAGCTGTCCGACCCAGCCGAGCTCCGGAAACTCCGGAACCCCGGGCTGGACGGCTGGCGCGGCGAACGCGCTCTTCCATACCTCGGACGGAATCGGGTCCGAAGCGCCGGTCGCCGCAGGCCATGCAGTCGACGAACGCGCCGGCGGCTGGCCGGACTGCGGCCGAGAGGAAGCATTCGACACTGCGGTCGCCTGAGACGGACTGGATGCGAACGTTGCTGACGAAGCATCCCGGCGATCGTAGGTTGAAGACGATGCAGGCGAAGTTTCCCCCCGCTCGAAGGGCGCGGCCGATGTCTGCGAAGCTTCGCTCCGTTCATAGGACGTAGCCGTCTCCTTCACGAAGTCGGTCTGCTGTCGTCCGAGCGGCTCCCTCGTCGGTTCCTCCGGCGGTTCAGGCAGCGGCGCTTGCTCACGATCGGCCACCTCCGTTGCCGGCGGAAGCTGAAAACGAATCTGCTCCTGTACCCACGAGTTTGTCTTCGGAGACCGAACGGCCGTTCCCGACGGAATGTAGGCCGTCTTGCCTACCGCTTTCTTGATCGCGCCCTCTACGAAAGCCCGCAGCTCGACTTCTTTGCTGAAGCGCACCTCCAGCTTGGCCGGATGGACGTTGACGTCTACAAGCGTCGGATGCATTCGCAGGTTAAGCACGGCAAGCGGATAACGGTGCAGCGGCAGCAGCGTATGATATGCCTGAAGCAGCGGCTGCACGACCGCTTGGCTGCGGACGTAACGACCGTTGACAAGTACGGTCAACGCATTGCGGTTCGCTCTCGTTTCAGTCGGCATTGCGGTCAGGCCGTTCAGAGAATAGTCCGGGTTCTCATCCTGCACCTCGATCATCGCCTTCGCCGAAGCCGTTCCGTAGATCGCCGCCACGACTTGGCGCAGATCGTCCTTTCCCGGCGTTCGCAGCAGCACGTTGCCGTTGTGCGAAAAAGTAAACGCGATGTCCGGCCTCGCCAGCGCCTGCCGATAAACGATATCGGACAAGTGGCCCAGCTCGGTCTGGATCGTCTTCATATATTTCAACCGCGCAGGCGTATTGTAGAAGATTTCCTTGACGACCATCTCCGTGCCTTTGGGCGCATTCGTCTCGCGATTGGTTGTCACCGTTCCGGCTTCGATCTCAAGCAGGCTGCCGAGCCCGCTGTCGTCCGTCGCGCTGACGCATTTCACTTTGGCCACCGCCGCGATACTCGGCAGCGCTTCGCCGCGAAACCCGAGCGTCGCGATCTGGAACAGATCTTTATCCGTCGATATTTTGCTTGTCGCATGTCGCTGGAAAGCGGTCAGCATATCGTCCGGCTGTATGCCGGCGCCGTTGTCCGCCACTCTAAGCAACTGCAGACCGCCCTCTTCCGCGGATACGTCGATTCGACTGGCCCCGGCGTCGACGGCGTTCTCGATCAGCTCCTTCAGAACGGAAGCCGGACGTTCAACGACCTCTCCCGCGGCAATCTGGTTCGCCAAATGCTCGTCAAGCGGGCGTATGATTCCCATCTCTTTCTCCCCCTTTCCTTATTCCTCATAACTCGTTTAATTATCGCGAGCCGAGCTTCAACGTATCTCCGGATGTCGAGAACGTAACGCCTTTGAACCATTTCGCCAGCAGACGAACATCGAGACTCGTGCGCCCGTCCTTGATTAGGATGCGGGAATCGCCTTGCTTGATCGTCTCCTTCTGATTTCCTTTTGCCAGCGTATAGGTGCGGTTCTTGGCATCGTACGACAGCTTGGCTCCCGCGATTTCGGCGCCCAGCTTCAAGTTGACGTACCACAGGTTCTGTTCTTTGCGCGCGGCATCCGGCTGCGACATGCGTATGCCATTAACCGTCAGAATGCCATTCTGCCAGCTTGCGGCCAATTTCTTGCCGCCCGCGAGACGGAAAGCGCCGATCAGCTGCTCGGCGGCTCCGCTCAGCGCCAAGTCCGGCGCCAGGCCGACTTGGTCCACCTTTTTCCCCTTCGGGGTGTAATATTCTTGAATCGTCACTTTCAACACGCCTCCGCTGCTAAGCGGCATCAGCGATTGCACGACGCCTTTACCGTAGGTTTTAGCGCCGACCAGCTGCGCGACTCCGTAATCCCGAAGCGCGCCCGACAGCAATTCCGACGCGCTCGCCGTATTGCCGTTGACGAGGATGACGACCTCGTAAGGCCTCTTCGTTCCGGAGATGGACAACGGCTCGTCATGTCCGGTACGATCTCTCATGTGCGCCAGCACGCCCTTTTCGACGAACAGCCCGGCGATTTCCTGCGCGGCGACGACGTATCCGCCGCCGTTATTGCGCAAATCCAGCACGAGGGAAGAGAGGCCGTTCTTCTCGAGCTTCTCCAGCTCTCGCTTCACCTCTTTGCCCGCCTCGGAAGTAAAGCTGGAGAGCGCCAAGTAGCCGATTCCCTGATCGAGCATTTTCGTCGAAACGACCGGCACATGCACAGACTTGCGCGTAATTTTGAATTTCAGAGATTTGCCGCTGCGAGACACGGTTAGCGCTACGGACGTTCCTTCTTCGCCGCGAATTTCCTTCTGAATGTCGGCCATCGATTTTCCTTTGAACGATTTGCCGTCCGCGCTGACGAGAAGATCTCCCGCCAGTATGCCGACCGACGAAGCCGGACTCTCCGCGATGACATCCTCTACGTAAACGCCGCCTTTGTCTTCTCTCATGACGATGCCGATGCCGACGAAAGTCTGCTCCAGCTCGGAGCTGTAGGCCGACCATTCGTCATCGTCGAAATACTCCGTATACGGATCGTTCAACGAATCGACCATTTCGTCGATTTCCTTGTTCGCGAGATCCGTATCCTGGGGATTCTTCAAATGATATTGTTCGAGAAGCTCTCTTACTTCCTCAGTCTGCTGAGCGGTTGCGCCCAGCGCCGCAGGAATATAAACGAAAAATAACGAGAACGTAAGCAGCAGTACGACAGAATGCTTGATTTTTCTGACCCAATTCAAATTCATGACGCGCCCCCGCTCTCCGTTAATTGGTTTCTTGCATCGTTCAGCCATTCCAACGCCTGCATCGGCGTCATTCTCATCACGTCGAGCTTCCTGAGCTTGTCCAGTACCTTGTCGGCCGAAGTCGGCTTTGCCGCCTTGGCTGGGGGCGCTTCTTCGGCGAACAGGCTGAGCTGCATGATCGACTGCGGGGACGACTCTACGCCGGTCGCCGCTGTCTCTCTGACCGTTTGGGCTTGCGGGCTAATCGGTTCCGACTTCATCTGCGCGACAGCGACTGGCGCCGTATCCCGATCATTCAGGAGCGAATACGCGCGGGAGACGATGGTCTCCGGCAATCCGGCAAGCTCAGCGCAGTAGATGCCGTAGCTGGAGTCGGCTGCGCCCGGTACGAGCTTGCGCAGGAACGTGACTCCGTCCGCGCTTTCTCTGACTGCCATACAGCCGTTGCGAAGGCCGCTTAAGGACGATTCGAGATGAGCCAGCTCGTGAAAATGGGTCGAGACCAGCGCCTTGCAGCCGATATGATGATGCACGTATTCGATGACCGCCTGAGCGATCGCCATTCCTTCGTCCGTCGAGGTGCCGCGTCCCAACTCGTCGATGATAATCAGACTGCGGGAAGTCGCCTGCTCGGTCATAATCTGAATATCCTTCATTTCCACCATAAAGGTACTCTGACCGCCGACCAGATCGTCGGCCGCGCCGATCCGAGTGAATATCCGGTCGACAAACGGCAGCACCGCCCGGCGCGCCGGAACGAAGCAGCCGATCTGGGCCATCAGACAGATCATCGCCACCTGACGCATGTACGTGCTCTTCCCGGCCATATTCGGCCCGGTGATCAGCAGGATCGAGCCTCCGTCTTCCGTAAGCGCGGTTTCGTTGGCGATGAACACGCCGTTCTCGTTCACCGACTCCACGACCGGGTGGCGCCCTTCTTCAATTAACAGGTCGTAGCCTGCGCCGTCGGTCCAGCCTGGCCGCGTATAGCGTCGTTCTGCGCTCGCCTCGGCGAACGACTGCAGCACGTCGAGCGCAGCGACGCTTTCCGCCAGACGCTGCAGCCGCGACATCTGCCCGGCGATCTGATCGCGCAGGGCGATGAACGTCTCGTATTCGAGATCGAACATTCGGTCCTCCGCTTCCAGAATGAGCGCTTCCTTCTCCTTCAGCTCCGGCGTGACGAACCGCTCGGCGTTGGCCAACGTCTGCTTTCTTTCATAGCGACCCTCAGGTAAGCTAGCAAGATTCGCCCGAGTCACCTCCAGGTAATAGCCGAACACTTTGTTGAAGCCGATCTTGAGCGACTTGATGCCCGTCGCCTCGCGCTCGCGGCGTTCCAGCTCGGCAATCCATTGCTTGCCGTTCTGGCTCGCCTCTCTCAGCTCGTCCAGCTTCTCGCTATAGCCCGAACGGATAATGCCGCCGTCTTTAATCGTGGTCGGAGGCTCTTCCGCGATCGCCGCCTCAATCGCGTCCGCGATATCTTCGCAAGCGTCCATCCCTTGCGCAAGAGAATCAAGCGGAACCGCTCCGAGGCTCTCGCACAGCTCCTGGACGGCGGGAATGCGTCTGAGCGAATTTTTTAGCGCGTTCAGGTCGCGCGCATTGGCCGTTCCGTAAGCGATTCTTCCGGCCAGTCTCTCCAGATCGTACACTTCGCCCAGTTCGTCGCGCAGCTCCTTGCGCTTGATCCAGTCCTTGTTAAGCGCTTCGACTGCATCCAGCCTGCGCTCGGTCTCCTCGCGGCTGAGCAGCGGCTGGTCGATCCAGCGCTTCAGCAGACGCGCGCCCATCGCCGTTCGGGTGCGATCAAGCAGCCCGAGCAGCGAACCCTTGCGGGAACGGTCGCGTATCGTCTCCGTTAGCTCGAGGTTGCGCCGCGTAAACGCGTCCAAGGACATATAAGCTTCCGTGTCGTAAGCTTTAACGGTGCGCAGATGCGCAAGCGACCTCTTCTGCGTCTCCTCCAAATACGAGACAAGACGCGACACCGCAAGCTGACGCACCGATTCGTGCGCGTCCCATCGCTCCTCCGGAAATTGCTCGGCCAGCTTGTCCGTTCCGGCGTCCTCGCGCACCGTCGTCGACAAAACGCGGCCGGCCGGATGCAGCGTCTCGCGAATGGCCGCGATCGCCGCCTCGTCGCCGACCGCTTCCGACGGACGGTATACGTTCAGCACATTGTTGATCGCCTCCGACGACTGACCGAACGAGGTCAAATAAAGCTCCCCGGTCGTCAAGTCGCACGCCGCAATGCCGATTCGACCGCCTTGCGACGCCGTTCCGACAATAAAGTTATTGGATGCGTCGCCGACCAGCTTCGCATCCATCACCGTTCCCGGCGTCACGATGCGGACGATCTCGCGCCGTACGACGCCCTTCGTGCTGGCCGGATCTTCGACTTGCTCGCACACGGCGACTTTATAGCCCTTCTCTACCAATCTAGCTATGTATCCTTCGGCTGAATGGTGCGGAACTCCGCACATCGGAACCCGCTCCTCCATGCCCGCGCCCCGCCCAGTCAGCGTAATCTCCAACTCTCTCGACGCCGTGTTCGCGTCCTCGAAAAACATTTCATAGAAATCGCCCAAACGGAAAAACAGCAAAGCATCTTTCGCCGTCGCTTTTACCGACAAATATTGCTCCATCATGGGGGTATATCCAGCCATGGTCTTCCTCCCGATATTTTGCAGCAGTGCAAAGTTCAATATCTCATTATATCAAATCGAGACGGACCGGGACACCCCGGGGGAACCACTCGGCTAAAATCCGGCTTAATGCCGATAAGTTGCCATACATGCTTAATAGTCGCAGTCTACTAAGGGGCTTATTAATAGAGTCGCTTTTCCGGAGTTGCGCCACAAGTACCGCCTATCCCCGTCAAAATTTGATAGTCGCAGCTCTATATTCCATCCGCAAGAACTGCAACGTGCTTGCCCTCATCCGCAACTAGCTCGCATTCTCGCACGTCTCGTCAGTCTCTCGTCAGCGTACAGGAATATGCCATTTCACGCGGATATCGGCCCCTTCGTTCCAGCTTTTTCCCCGTTCGATCGCGTCAAAGACAAAATCGACCGATTCGCGATACGCCTCGTAACCCACAGTCCCGGCAATCGCCTCATACACACGTCTAACGGCGGGCAGCAGAGTATCCCGATCCCCTGTATAAAATGCCTCGCGCACCTGTTCCTCGTCCAGAGGACGACCGCAAGCCGCCAATTCTCGCGAATGCTCGGCAGCCATCTTCGCCAACGAGAATACGCCAAGCGTGAGTCGCGGCGATACGAGCCAGCTTGGCGGCGTCCGATACTCAAAGCCGCCATGAGGCTGTCGCCTCACATCGCCGAGCGCACCGTAGCGCGGGCGGCGGCTTCCCGCTCCCGGGGGCTCCAGCAATCGAAGCGGCAGCGCAACGGCATTGTCGAGCGCGCGCAGCCGCTCGCCGTGCAAAGCCGCTCCGCTTAAATGGACGTGCCCGCCCAGCGGCAAGCCTCGCACGGGCAAAGCCCCGGCGCGCCACGACAAGCCGGCGCCGGCGGTGCGCCCGGCCGCCTCCCTCAGCAAGCTATGCAGCTCAGCCGTCAGCTGCGCCGGCTCTGGGCACGGGCGCGGCCGCAGCTCTACAAGCGGCCATATTTTCTCGCCGCGCACGCGAATAGAGTCGCACCCCGCTTCTCCCCCATACGGAAAATAGCGAGAGGCCGGCACGACCCGACCGGCGCTCGAGAGCAGCACAAACTCCGGGTCCGCCCCAAGCATCGCCCGTACGCTCGTTGCCGATGCAGTCTCGGCTCTCCAGCCGGCAGAGAAGATTTCCACCGCCTCCCGCCATCTCTGCTTCGCTTCAAGCGTATGCAGCGTCAGCCGGGGATCAACAGCGATGACGGCGAGCCTGCCCTGGTCGCTTACTCTAAGCTCAACTTGTCCAAAATCGAGCCCAAGTGCATAGACCGCCCGAACGGCCATTTTTTCGGCGGGTTTCCAGAACGCGTGCTCTTGGGCAATTGTCATTTTCCGGGTTGCGTCCTGCAGCCGATTCCTTCCATATCCCATGCTGTCGCCGGCGAAGTCTCTGCGCATTTCAAGCGCATGGAAGCCCCATACGGATACGGTCAGCGTCATACTGCCTTTCTCCCCGATCCGCGCGGATATGCCTTCGCGACGCAGCCGTCTTTCCAGCTCCCGGCCATCCAGTTCCGCCAGCCGGGTTGCCGCCGCGTTCATAAGCCAAGGGGATAGCGGCAAAGCGGCCGATTTTCCGAACGGCTTCGTCCCCGTCAAGACGACGCAATCGTTCGGCCCAGCCTCCTCCGGCGTCCGCAGCAGAGGAATACCCGCTTCGCGAGCGAGCTCCTTCCATGCATTCGCCCCGGCGCCGCCGGCAATCCACATTTTCAACGTTCCGGCTCCGTGCGCCATCCGGCTCCCTCCATTCAAACACGGGAAGGGCCGTCCCGCAGGCGGCGCGTAAACGCCGAAGCCGAATGACCCTTCCCCATGTTTGCCCCTGCTGCAATCAGGCTTATCCCGTTGATCCGACAGGGCATCCGCCCTCGACTTTTGATCTGCGTCCGCATAGACTTAAGTACCGGCCGATGACCGAACCGATCACAAATCGTCTTCCAGAAGATCGGAATCAAGGTCTTCGTAATCCGCATCCTCGCCCACGCCAAATTCGACGTCTTTGCCGTCGTCGTCTCCCCCGATCGGATCGACGATGACGTATACCTTCGTCTCCGCTACCATTTCCACGGCGAATTCCCGTTCGACGCGGATCAGGACGGAAGACCCGTTAGAGCTGACCGTCGCTTCCACACAGTTGGGCTCCTGCGTTGCGTCCGCGGAAACCTCTTCGGTGGAAGTGCGGTGCCTCGGGTCGACGTAAGACAAAGGAACGTGTTCCACGTAGGAGATCGTCTCTTTCGCTACGTCGGTTTGCGAGTTTTTGCTGTACGAGTACCAGATGTTGATATCGTAAGACCCGATGACTTCGATTCCGTTCCCCGATTTCACCGCCTCATACTGGTGGTTGATGATCCACGCGCCCAGTATGCTGGTCGGGTGGTGCGGCGGCGTTACGGTGTGGGTAATCGTCGAGAACTTACGGCCTTTGCCGCAAACTGCCTTCGTGATGATTTCCCTGCGCTGCAGCCGTTTATCCGCAATAGCCATTTCGATAGACCTCCTCCATACGATCAAGTCACTTAAAGTCTATGCAGGACATTCGTCTAGAGTGACAAAAATGTATCCATGCACCGACTTGAACTTATTCGTTTCATTGTATGATCGCATGGGCGGAAATTGACTTCCGTTTTTTCTCATTCATATGAAAAATGAATGGAGTCTACTCATCGGCCTATTTGCGTACGGCTCGGCCTTCCTACTCCAAACGGTAGATATCCCGGTATTTATTTTCCAGATAGTCGCACAAATACGAGGATTGCAGCGGCTTCCCGCTGATTCGCTCGATAATTTCGGCCGGACGCTGCAGCTTGCCGTACTGGTATACCTTGTCGGTCAGCCAGTCCTTAAGCGGCAACAATTGCCCGGAGGCGATCTGATCGTCCAGATCGGGAATTTCTTGGCGCGCGATGTCCATAATCTGCGCCGCGTACATATTGCCGAGCGAGTAGGACGGAAAATAACCGAAAGCCCCGCCCGACCAGTGCACGTCCTGAAGAACGCCCTGCGCATTGCTCGGAGGCGTAACGCCCAAAGCTTCTTCGTACTTGCGGTTCCACACCTCCGGCAGATCGCGCGGATTCAAACCTTCATTAAAGAGCATCTTCTCGATCTCGTAGCGGATCATAATATGGAGGTTGTAGGTCAGTTCATCCGCTTCGATTCGGATCAGAGACGGCTCCACCACATTAATGCCTCGATAGAACGCCTCCGTCGACACATCGTCAAGCTGCCCCGGAAAATGCGCCTTCAGAGCCGGCAAATATTGCGACCAGAACCCGAAGCTGCGTCCGACCATATTTTCCCACAGACGGGATTGCGATTCGTGAATGCCCATGGACGTTCCCGTGCAGAGCGGCGTAGTCGCCAGCTCGTCCTTGATGTTCTGCTCATAGAGCGCATGGCCGCACTCGTGAATCGTACCGAACAGCGCGCTCGTCAAATCGTCAGGCAAATAACGCGTCGTAATGCGCACATCGTTCTTGTTCAAGCCCGTTGCGAACGGATGCACGCTCTCGTCCAGCCTGCCGGCCTCGAAATCGTAGCCCATTTCCTTCAAAATCAGGTTGCTGAACTTCTTCTGGGCCTCTTTGGCAAATTCGCCGACCAGGAAGGAGGTATCGGGCCGATTGCCCGATGAAGCGATTTGCTCGGCCAGCGGCACAAGCCGCGCCCTAAGCTCTCCGAACAACCGATCCAGCTCCTCCGTCGTCAGTCCGGGTTCATACATATCCAGCAGCGTATCGTATGGAGTCGTCTTTACGCCCCACAGTTCGATGAACTTGCGGTTAAAGTCGATGATTTTCTCCAAATAAGGAACGAAGTTAGCGAAATCGTCGTTCGCCTTCGCCTCCTCCCATGCGGACTCCGATTGAGAGGTTAGTACGACATACTCGCGGTACATATCCGGAGGGATGCGCCGATTGCGTTCGTAATCCTTCGTCGTCTCCTCGACAAGCCGACGGTCGATCTCGCCCAGCTCCGCCAATTGTTCCGGCTTGTTGAGCTGCTGCAACAGCTCGCCCATCTCCTCGGACGTCGACAGCTTAAACGTCTCCGCGGACAGCGCTCCCACCGCTTCCGAGCGCTGCTCGACGCCTTTGCGCGGCGCTCCGGTTCTCATATCCCAATAAACCAGACCCAGAATTTCCTCGTATTGTTTAATTTGACCCGTCAATTCCCGAAACCGCTTCAGCGGCGACGATACGGTCAGCTCTGCGTTGCTCATCGTATGGGCACAACCTTTCTCGACTCGATATTGTCATCTTGATCATACTCTCCGCTATCTTTATAATCAACTTTACCGTTTATTTCAGAAAAGAGGAAACGACATGATCGTGGAGTGGAGCGAAGCGGCCTTGGCGGAGATTGCGGCGAGGTACGGTCAAGAGGCGCGAATCTTGAAGCTGGTGTCGGACTCCGAGGGCTGCGGCTGCGCAATGAACGGAGTTGCGGCGCTGTGGGTGATCCGGAAACCGGAAAAGGGAGATTTGCAGGCGGAGAGCAACGGAGTCGAAGTGTGGTACGAGAAGCGGCACGAGGTATTTTTTGACGAGCGGATGCGGGTTTCCTACGCCCCTTCCAAACGCGCGTTTAAGCTGGCCAGCGACGGCCAAATCTATAGCAATCAGCTTCGGCTGGAAGATCGGCGACCAAAGGAGCAATGACTTTGCGTAAAATGGACGAAATATTAGCCTTCAACAAACAATTCGTCGAAGGCAAAGATTACGAGCAATATTTGACGACGAACCGGCCTCCTGAGAAAAGAGTCATCATCGTCACCTGTATGGACGCCCGTCTGACGGAGCTGCTTCCGAAGGCGATGAATATGAAAAACGGTGACGCCAAAATTATTAAAAACGCCGGAGCGATCATCACTTCCCCGTTCGGCAACATTATGCGAAGCGTGCTTGTGGCGCTGTACGAGCTGCATGCCGACGAAGTGTTTCTCGTCGGCCACCACGACTGCGGCATGACCGGCATCGATCCGAACGAGGTCGTGAAGCATATGCAGGCTCGGGGCATACCGGAGCATGTCATCCACACCTTGCGCCACTCCGGCATCAATCTGTACCGCTGGCTCACCGGCTTCGACAGCGTCCGCGAGAGCGTCGAGAACAGCGTGGAATTTATGCGCAACCATCCGCTGCTCCCTCCGGGTACGCCTGTGCACGGCCTGATCATTCATCCCGATACAGGGGAGCTCGAGGTCGTTACGGACGGCTACCAGGCTCTGGAAGCTCACGACTGAGCGCCTTGCGCCTTGCCGACTCCGCCCGCGCGGCGACGACTTCCTCCCGATCGCGCGTCAGATGCCGGTGGATGATATCCTCTCCCGCTCTCGCTCCCGGCAAGCCCCACGTATAGCCTAGCTCAGCGCAGCGACGGCGCGCGGCGGCCAGCAAGCGCTCATCGCGAATCGGCAGATCGATGTCGCGATAAGCGGCTCCCGGCCCGCTCCATTCCAGCGCCGTACGCTTAAGCAGCTCAGCCAGCTCGCCGCCGTCGACGCCCAGTCGGTCGAACAGCGCGGGCTCCGCTTCCGTCGCGGCTTTGCTCATCAGCTTGATCGCGCCGCCCCAATTTCCCCGGCGGGAATGATACTGGCACACCGCGATACGGATCAGCACAAGCCAGCACGTGCGATAAGCCGGCAGCTCATCCTCCTTCCAATATTCCTCCATAATCTCGTGACATTCGAAATAATCCCGCGAGCCGTAATATTCGGCCAAAAAATCGATGTACGCTTGAGGATACTCGATCGCGCTCATCCTGCTTCTTCCCCTCTACTGTCTCTTCCTTCTTTCTCTAGCATAGCGCAATTTCGGGCGCTCTGCATGGAAATTAAGACAGCGCGTACGACACCGCCTGTTCGGCGGCTCGTCGTCCCTGCTCGATGCAGTCGGGAATGCCGACGCCTTCGTAGCCCGCCCCGCACAGCCATACGCCCGGCTTCTCCAACGCCAGATTAGCCCGCAGCTCCCTTAAGCGTTCGCGGTGCCCGACCGGATACTGCGGCATCGAGCGATGGCAGCGGCTGATTTCGATGAACAGCGGCTCGGCGACGATGCCCATCGTCGCTTGAAGATCCGCCCGAACGCTCGCGATCAGCTCCTCTTCCGACATAAGCAGCCATTCCTGCGCATTCGCCCTTCCGACATAGGTTCTCAGCAGAGCTTTGCCTGGCGGAGCGGCATGGGGCCACTTGGAAGACGACCAGGTACAAGCCGTAATCAGTCTGCCTTCTCTGCGAGGGACTACAAAACCGGAGCCTTGCAGCTTGCCGGGGATGTCCTCAGCGCGATAGGCCAGAGCTATGTTCGCTACCGAAGCATACGGGATGCGCCCTAACCACTCGGTCTCGGCAACATCCGGCATTAGTCTTGCAGCCTCCGCGGCCGGGAGTGCCATAATCAAGCCGTCCGAATGCAGAGCATTTCCGCTTTCTAGCAGCAGTCGATATCCCTCCGCATCCTTTTCGATCCGATTAATGCCCTCTCCCGTCAGCTTCCGGACCGTCGGCAGCGATTGCTCCAATCGTTCCACCAGCGTCGACAACCCTTGATCGAACGTTAGAAACAGGCTTTTTCGCGCGATCTCCGGCCCATCCGCCAATGCGGGCGGTGCGCTTTTCTTGCCTGCCAGCATTCCGATCATCAGGCTGCGATAATCGCGCTCGATCTGGCGGAATTGCGGGAAGGTCGCCTGCAGGCTCAGAGATTGCGTTTCTCCGGCATATATGCCAGCCAACAGCGGCTCCGTAATGTTGTCCAGCACCTCCCGGCCCAACCGGCGCCGGATAAAACCGCCCAACGATTCGTCGGCGTCGTCCTTCCTTCGCGGCAGCAGCAAATCCATCGCGGCGCGAAGCTTGCCGAGCGGGGATACGAGGCCGGTTTTGACGAAAGGCGCCAGCGCTGTCGGAATGCCGAGCACGAGCCCCAGCGGCATCTCATGAAGCTTCCCTTTATGCAGGATGTAGTTTTTTTTCGCTTGCGGATCCGGATTGGTCGCCGCCAGACGCGCCTCCAAATTCAACTCGCGAATCAGCTTCATGACGGGAGCTTTGCGAGCCAGGAAGGAATCCGGACCCTGCTCGATAATGAAGCCGTCCCGATGAATCGTACGAATATGACCGCCCAGCCTGCGACTTTTCTCCACTAGAACGATGTCGACCGGCATCTGTCGTTCCGCAAAGTATTTAACGGCATAAAAAGCCGCGCTCATTCCCGTAATTCCTCCGCCCGCCACGACGATCTTCAGCCTTTTCCCATCCATCGCGTCCCCGCCTTTCTTCATCCGTCGCTGAACGCTTCAAACGACCGGGCTGATTTCCCGCCATTTCTTCGGAATATAAGCGCAGTACGGATCGCTTTCCAGCTCATCTCCGGTCGTTGCGTACGCTCTTGCCCGAGAGCCGCCGCACAGCTCCTTGAACTCGCATACCTCGCATTTTCCTTTGAGCTGCGATTTATCGCGCAGCCGCTGCAGCATAGGCGAGGTGCGGTAAATGTCCGGCAGCGGCCGCTCCCGAACGTTCCCGCAGGAGATCGGCAGGAACCCGCTCGGATACACGTCGCCGATATGGCTGATGAAGACGAAGCCGTCCCCGTCGTTAACCCCTTTTTGCGCGCGCCCGAGCAAATCGGCTCTTTTTGCCCCCGCCTGCTCCTGTCCCGCTCCCGCGCGCAGCTTCTCCTGCATAAACACCCTGCGAAAATGGGGCGCTTCCGTCGCTTTCACGCCATACGGCATGCGCTGCTGCACCTGGAACAGCCACTTCATCACCTCTTCGTGCTGCTCGGGGGAAATCATGTCCTTCTCCATGCCGCGCCCGGTCGGTACGAGGAAGAAGACGCTCCACAGTACTGCGCCCATCTCCTTCACCTTCTCGGCCGTCGCGTCAAGATCATGAAGATTATACTGCGAGACCGTCGTGTTGATCTGGATCGGAATTTGCATCTCCTGCAAGTATTCGATCCCTCTCATCGTCAGATCGTAGGAGCCCTTGGTGCCGCGAAAATGATCGTGGATTTCCGCCCGCGATCCGTCCAAGCTGAACGCCCAGCGCGACAGCCCGACCTCCTTCGCTTTACGGATCGCCTCGCGCGTCACTCTTGGCGTAGCGCTCGGGGTCATCGAGACAGGAAGCCGTTTCTCCTCGATCGCATACTGGGCAAGCTCGAACAGATCGGGGCGCATCAGCGGATCTCCCCCAGTGAACACGAACAAAGGGTTGTCCATTTCAGCAATGCTGTCGATCAGCTTCGTCCCTTCTTGAAAGGTCAATTGACGCGGATCGGCGCGATACTGCGCTTCCGCCCGGCAATGCAGACATTTCAAAGCACAGGCTCTGGTCACTTCCCAGATCACGATAAACGGATTGACATTGTAATCTCTCTCGCGAACGATCGACGACATGAGAATGCTCCTTTCGTTTCGGCTACTCTTTGAGCGCGCTCGCGATGGCCGCCCTGCTGCTTCTGTCCGCCTGCCAGCTGCGATGCGGTCGCCCACTGATTCGCCAAGGCGTGTCCTGTCAGACAACACTGTGATCCACGTCATCATAACATCCTGCCATCATTCGATGTGTGAGGGTCGTCACAGTCGATCGTCCACGTTTGGATTAAAGTGAGAAAGAGCAGGACGACAAGGAGGACAACCTATGATTATTAAGCTGGACAGCGATCCGATTATGGAGAAAATGAAAGAGCTCTGCGAGACGTTGCTCGGGCAAGAAGCATACAAGGAACTGCGCGATGCAATCGACCATTTCGCTTCGGACGAACAGTCGCTGCAGCAATATGAACGCTTTATGGAGAAGCATCAGCATCTCCGTCAGAAGGAGGACGCGGAGGCGGAACTGACGCCCGAAGAGGTTTCCGCCTACGAGGAAGAAGAACGCGCGTTGTATGACAACCCGATCATTCGCAAGTTTTTGTACGCCCAGCGCGAATTCGGTCAACTGCACAACAAAATCAGCCAGTATTTTACGAAAACGGTCGAACTCGATCGTCTGCCTGAGCCGGGCGACCTCAAGAAGGGCGATTGCGGCTGCGGAGGCAGCTGCGGCAGCGGCCACGGGCACTAAAGGCGATCATTCCCCACCATACCGCATACCGCAGACTTGCTTAAGATGAACGATTAAAAAAGAAGCCATATACTTCTCGCAGACTCCTACGAAGAAACTTCCGCGAGGGAAGTAGTCGGAAAATCGTACAACGCAGCTTAAATCAGGCTTAAACGGCGGACGTTTGTCCGAAAAATCGTACAATGCAACTCCAATCAGGCTTAAACGACGGACGTTTGTCCGAAAAATCGTACAATGCAACTCCAATCAGGCTTATACGGACGACGTTTGTTCGAAAAACCGTACAAAGCGACCAATACCCAAGGGTTGTACGTCACTAAGCGTCTTCGATGATTATACGGATAACCATTGGCGATTATCTGGAAGTGTTAAGGATCATGATTAGCTCGTAGACTGCCCCATACGCTCCTGAAACATTGTAACGGGTTTTCCTATTCCAATTTCAGGAGCGTATAGCATCAGAGGAAGGGAAATACGCCTTGCACCTTTAACATCGATTTTCTTTCGGTGCGACTTGACATTGCGGGCTACACTTTGAACTTGCGAACCCTCTCGGTCAGACCGGTCGATACTTGCTCCAGTACGCCGGCCTGCGTCGCAATTCGATCGACGTAACCGGACTGCTCGTGAGCCGACGCCGATACTTGCTGAGCCGACGCGGCCGTCTGTTGGATAAAATGAACGAATTCCGTCGTCGCTTCGACTACCTCCTCAATAAACCGCGCGATATATTCCGATATTTGCTGCAGCTCCGTCACGCTTCGTTCCGTCCTAAGCACTTGATCCGTAATCGAAGCAAGCGCTTCTCTCCCTTGAACCATAAAAATCGTCTGCCGCTCGACAGCGACCAGCGTGTTCTCCATCGCGGCGACGGTAAGCGCCGTCTCTTCCCGAATCTCTCCGATCATGTCCGCGATTTGCTCTGCGGATGCTTTCGATTGCTCCGCCAATTGGCGCACTTCTCCGGCCACTACCGCAAAGCCCTTGCCCTGCTGTCCGGCTCTAGCCGCTTCAATCGCCGCATTCAGCGCGAGCAGGTTCGTCCGGTAGGCAATTTGCGAGATAACCGTCACGATCCCGCCGATCTCCTCGGATCGTCCGCCCAGCGTATGAATCGAACCGACGGACCGTTTGACAGACTCCATAACGGAGTCAAGATGCGCGACGGCTTCCCCGATCGCCGATTCGCCTCTTTTCGCCTCTTCCGTGGACTGGCCGGCGACGGAAGCGGCCGTGCGGGCTTTGGCCTCCCCGTTCACGATCTCGCGCTTGGCGCGCTCCACCAGCTCCATAACCGAGCCGGCCCGCTCCGACTGCCGCATCGCTCCTGCCGCAACTTCGTCCACGGCCAGAGAAATTTGCCGGGAGGCTTCGCCCGTATGGGCGGCCGTCAACGTCAATTCGCGGCTGGCATCGGACAATTGCGCCGACGTCTGCATCATCCCCCGTGCCAATGCGGACAAGTCGCCGACCATGCTGCCGAAGCTCTTGAACAACTGCCCGGCTTCATCCCGGCTTTTGATCTTTCCCGTCATCGCGGTGAAATCTCCTTCCGCGACGCGTCGGACCTCCTCATTGACGATTTTGAGCGGCGCGATCGTTCTTCGCACGAACCAGATTGTGATCGCCGCGGCCGCAAAAGGCAGCGCCAAACAGATTAACATTAAGTCCTTGATCATTGTCCACGTCCGCTCGCTCAAAATGGCGGCGTCGAAATCGATCGCGTTCAGCGCAATCAACGTCCCGTTCGGATCGTTATTTTCGAAGATCGGCGCATAGCCCGTTATTCGCTTGCTGCCGGCAAATTCGTACACATCGGAGTAAGCGGGATGTTTCATCGTACGGATCATATCAAGCGCTTTCTCATCCAGATAGAAGGAGTCCCCCGCCTTTACGCCTTGCGCTTGCAGCGCTGCATCTGCCGCCAACACCTTACCGTCCAGCGACAAAATATATTGATTTTTGAAGATCGGCTTGTGCGCAATCGTCCAGCCGATGTCTCGTTGCACCCGATCGAGCGGGGCGGCATCGCCGTCCGCCAGTCGCTTGACCTCGCCGGAGGAGAAAATGCCGAGCGTAATGTTGGCGCAGCCGATCAATTCCTCTCCTGCCGCGGCCTTAATCTGATTGTAGCTGTTCCAGTAGCTGACAAAGATGACGATGGCCGAACTGGCAAGGACGATGGACAGGACGATAGCGGTCATTTTCCCAGTGATCCCGGCTTTCATAATTCCCTCCGATAGAATTGGACTATTAAGGACTGCTAAATTATAGCAAGAAAAGAAATTCCGGTTAGTGAGAAAAGTCACTTTGGAGGACGGAAACAAACATTCTGTGGAAATCGACCGAAAACCGCCCGAATTGTGATTAAAATCACTTAATAAACACTACATATTGTATTAAAATTCATTTCATCGCCCACATATAGAAAGTGAAAACAGGAGGTGATACGGTTAATCGCAATACTATTAAAGGAGTGATTTCGGTATGCTCGCGTTTTATCCCGGTTTCATTCGTACGTTCGACGATCTCCCGGGGCGCGTATCCTTGCTGATCCATAGCTGGAACGGCTGCAACATGCGCTGCTTCGGCTGCCACAATTACGACGAGTTGATCGCGACCAAGCCGGATGCGCGTCGGCTCACCGCGACGCAGGCCGTCGAACGCATTCATGCCAATGCCGGTTTGTTTGACGCTCTGCTCGTCAGCGGAGGGGAGCTTCTAATGAACAACGCCTCCGACCTTTCCGACTTCTTCCGTCGTGTCCGCGATGCGTTCGAGGGCGTCGTTATCGTGTACACGAACGGCACCTATCCGCGAAAATTGCAAATGCTGCTGGATTGGCGACTGATCGACGGCGTACATATCGATATGAAGCTGCCCTATCATCTTCTGGATCCTGACGAGGACTCCGACGTCTATGAAACGATTATCGGAACGGTTCCATCCCGGAGCTTGTGCCGGAACATGCTGGAATCCGTGGAAGCCGTCATCCGGCACAACGGCGCGAACAGTCAAGTGCGGACCGTGCGGTATCCGCAGTTAAGCGATGAATATTTTGAGCGGATTCGCGCTTATGTGAACGGATTAAACGCCAAGCACGGCAGCCGTGTTCCTTACTTTCTCAATCCGTACCATCCGCCGCAATCGAAGCGGCCGCATCAGCACCATTAATTTGGAGGGATATCCATGTTCAACCGCACCGAAGAAATTATCGATACGTTTACTTCCCCGTCGGAAACCAAGCAAGCCGATTACTTGAAACGAGAGAACAGCAATTTCGTCTACTCCCTTCCGCTTCTACGGCACAATCTGACCAACTTTTCGGAGGAGCGCTATCTTCTGGAACGCGTGCTCCCGGCCAAGCTGACCGAGCTGTACCGGGACGGAGTCGTCTATATCCACGACAAGCAGCTCAGCCCTTATTGCCTAAGCGTATCGTGCAAAGATATTGCCGCCAAAGGCATCCCCACGCTGGCCAAAAATATGATGAGCTCCAAGCCGACTCGCAAGCTGGATACGCTGCTCCGGCATTTCAGCAACGTTGTCGTGCTCATGTCCCAGCAGGTGTCCGGAGCGGTCATGCTGTCGCAGATGACGACGATCTCCGCCTCCTACCTGTATGCGGAGGAATGCATCCACGGCCGTCGATTCACGGTGGACGAGCTGATACAGCTATTCCAGAGCTTGATCTGGGAGATGAACATGCCGCTGCGCGGCGGCTCACAGTCTGCGTTCACCAACATCACGCTCGAATTCGGCAAACCGTCCGACGAGATCAAGGACGAACTGGTCATCATAGGCGGTGCGCCGCTCGACATTCGTTATCGCGATATTCCCGCCGATTACTTCGACCGGATCAACAGCGCCGTCATCGAAGTGATGAAGCAAGGCACGGGCAACGGCATTCCGTTCACCTTCCCGCTGCTCACCGTACCGATCGACGATGAATTCGACTACGGCAACCGGCTGTTTCTGGAGCTGCTCGACGGCATGTACCGCTGGGGCGGCGTCTACTTCGAGAATTTCCGTACCGCCCCGTTTCAAGACGAGCGCTACAGACGGCTTAACCCGTTCATGAAGCCGCGCGACCCGGAGGCGAGCCGCAGTCTATGCTGCCGTCTACAGATCGACTTGAACGTGTTGTCCAGAGTCGGCAGCGGTATCTTCGGCAGCTCGACCGGCTCGACCGGCGCGGTGCAGGTGCTGAACTTGAACCTGAATCGGATGCTGCTCGAATACGGCCATAACGAAGATCTGCTGTTCTCCAAGATCGCCGAGTTTTTGAACGTTATGCAGGAAGGACATATGGCCAAGCGAAAATGGATCGAGCGGAACAAGGAGCTGTATCCGACCTTCTTTGCCTTTAATCGCGATCTGTCCAACTATTTCAACGTGTTCGGCGTTGCCGGCATGCACGAAGGCCTGATTAACTGCGGATATACGGGCGGTATGAGCAGTGAGGCCGGCAAGCGGCTGGCGCATCGGATTATGCAGTTTATTACCGAACGGATCAACGAATTTATCGTGCGGGATCGCGTAGCCTGCGGCATCGAGTACGCGCCTGGAGAGAACGCGGCGATCAAGTTGGCCCGCCACGACGTCAAGTGGGCCCGTAGCCGAAACCGAGACATCTTCGTGCAAGGTTCGGGAGATCACGTTTACTTGACGTCCGGGTGCATGCTGCCCTTTAGCGAAGATGACTTTACCCGGCAGATCGAGAATAGCGCGGAGTTTCAAGCGTATGCCACTTCGGGAAGCATTCTGCACCATTTCCTGGAAAGTAAAGTGTCTCCCGAGCGATTGGCCGATTATTTGCGGAAAATTTTCGATAAGCCGATCCAGTACATCACCTTGACCCCGACTCTGACCAGTTGCCTGGCCTGCAGCCGGCAGATCGTCGCCGACGACGGCAAAAATCTCGAGACCTGCCCCGTATGCGGCAGCGACGATCTGGCGACATATAGCAGGGTGATCGGCTATGTTAAAATGATCGCTCGCAAAAAAATCCGCGTTGACGAAGAGGGCTGCTACTCGGGGCAGTTCAACTTCTGGAGCAAGGCAAGACGCTTCGACTGGAATACGCGCAAACGGCTGAAGGAGGAAACCCTTCAGTAAGCAGCAGCAAAAACAAGGAGGCCCGACTTGCCGGCATCTTCATGCGGCGGAATCGGGCCTCTTCGCTATTCAGGAAATAGAAGGACGGTCAGGATTAGAAATTGCAAAGCGCCGACGATTTCCATGATGCCGACTTTGGCCGGCCTCATCGCTTTGCCGGCGTAGGCGAACGCTCGCACGGCCGGAAATACGAACGGAATCGTCATTAACGGGGAGCCCAACGCCAAGGGAACGATTAAAGCCAATAGATGGTAGATACGCGCATAAGCGGTCCAACGGGAGTTCTGCCGTTCTCTGAACACCGTTTTGACGAAAAAGGCGGTCCCCATGAAATAGATCAAGTTAAACGCCGTGAGCGCAGCCATTTTAGCGCCCCATTCTCCCCCTCCCGCCAAGTAAGCGGCAGCGGCGGCAAGCGAAAAGCTGACGATGGCGCATAGGTCGTTCAACAATGCTCGTTCCGTCTTCCGCTTCGAGTGCCAGACGTTTACGGCCAGCAGCGCTACCAACGGAATTCCGAAGTAGGCCAGCTGCGGACGATCGATCAGCGGCACAATTAGACATGCCAGCGCGCCCAGCGCATAACCCGCGCCCCACTTCAACATATAAGCTCTGTTAGACGCTCGCTTCACCGCTTGCAGGAGCGGATACGACGCCAAATATAGAAGCAGCCACCCAACGAAGAGCGGCGCATGAATCCACTGCGGAGCTGCGACCGCCATGCCGGTCAAGAACGGCACGCTGACCATCGCCCATCCTCCGTGTTCGTGAGGAATCACCAGTTTTTTCTTCTTTTTCATTGCCACTCCTCCGTCACCGGTCCGCAGCCTCCTGCGTATCGAGCGCAAGCAGGCTCTCGTACTGTTCCGGCGTATTCAAATTCAGAACAAACCTGGAATCGATTCCGTTGCGCCTGAATTCGGCCTCCTCCACCTTCACGCAGCGGATCGCGTCCAGAAAACCGTTGACCCGAAACTGTCCTCTGCCGAATAGATACGGAATTCGTTCGACGCAGCTTTTGTCGTAAATGCCGTGAAACGGATACATTTGTCCGTGGAAGTACGGAACCGCCGCCTCGCCGTCTCCCTCGGTCTTGACAGCCAGCAGCGTTCGGGCCGCTTGCGGAGAGATAAACGGCATATCGCAAGCTACGACCCATACGTTAGTATGACAAGCAAGCGACAATGCGGCGTGAATCCCGCCGAGCGGGCCTTTATCTGGATAGAAGTCGGTAATGATTCTGACATTGTTGTCGACAAGAGGAAGAAACGTTCTCGGTTCATTCGTGACCAGTATAATCTCCGAGCAGATTTCCTTCAGCTTTCCCAGTTGGCGATGAATCATCTTCTCTCCGCGAAACGGCAGCAGCGCCTTATGAACGCCTCCCATTCTCCGGCTTCTTCCCCCGGCCAGAATGATTCCGGAGAGGCAGGCTCGCTCGTCAATCGGCAATCGATCGGTCGTATCCAACATCGCATTCCTCCGGATTTCTATGGAATATTGCGCTTCTTCCCCGTTCTCCCATTATTGTCCTCGCCAATCGATTCCTCTATGACATAACTCACAGCCTTGCGGGCAAAAGTTCGCTATTCTGTTGAAAATCGATCTCATTAACGGATAGCTATTGATTCGATTTTCGCTAGAATTTAAACTAGAAACAATTGCCCGCCTTACGTTCGGCCGAACGCCGTCATTCGCGCCGCTTCGTTAATCCGATTCGCAAGGAGGATGTTCATGAGCAAGGATAAAGCGTCCGCATTCCTGCATCAGGTTCCGCTGTTTCACGATTTGAATCCGCAGGAAATGGCGAGAGTCGAGGAAATTACAATATCCCGTTCCATCTCGAGAAGGTCCGTCGTTTTCACCGAAGGCAGCGAGAAAGAGGCCGTCTACTTCATCCGCAACGGTCTGGTAAAGACGTTCAAGACGGACGAAAACGGCCATGAGCAGATTGTATCTTTCCTGAAGACCGGCGACATGTTCCCGCATACCGGCTTTTTCAATCAAAACCCGTATCCGGCAACGGCCGAAGCGATCGTCGACACGCAGCTGCTGGCGATTCCCGTCAAAATGTTCGAGCGGTTGATGATGAATACGCCGTCCATCGCGATCAAGCTGATGCGCGTGATGGGCGATAAGATTCGGGAGCTGCAGGAGAAGCTTCAAGTCTTGTCCGGACAGGATGTCAAACATCGCGTGCTGTCGTTCCTGCTTCAGCTTGCGGAGCATCACGGGGACATGAAGGACAACAAAATTACGATCAATCTGCCGATGACGCACCAGGAGATCGCCAACTCCATCGGAACGACGAGAGAGACGATTAACCGGCTGCTCAATCAGTTCAACAAAGACGAACTGCTCGAAGTCGATCGCAGCCGGATCGTCATTATCGATCTTGAAGCGTTAAAGCAGCAGAAGGAGATCAAGTAGCGCCAATCCTCGTGGCGCTTTTAGACTCGCCCCTGCTCGACCCTTGGAAACAGCACGTTGTTCTCCAGATGAATGTGCTCGAACAGGTCCGCCTCCAGCTCGACCAGCTTGCCGAATGCGAGCGAATAGGTTGTGCACGCTTCCGCAGGCAGCGCGTAACCGTCCGACTTCGCTCTCATTTCCTTCAGATAGTCTCCGACGACGCTGTGGTCTTGCTCCAGGTCGTCCAGCCCTTCGACCGCTTTCTGTTGCGCCTCCGCGCTCGGCTCGGCCGCATAGCGCTTCAGCAGAGGGAAAAGCGCCTCTTCTTCGGCGATCAGATGCTGATCCAGCTCGATTTTCATTTGATGGAACTGTCTATGCAATGCGGCGAGCTCGGGATGCCCTGTGCCATGAACGCGGAGCACCTTTGTCAGCAGTTCGCTGATCAACGGCAGCTCCTTCTTCAAATACCTGTGGTGGCGGGTAACGATATGATCGATTAAATCCGCGATCGGCGCCGTCTTCCAGTCCGCTTCTGCCGCTACGTTCCTCGCGGCTGCTTCCTCATAGCTTTCGTTCAAGCGGCGCAGAAGCTCGTCCAAATCCAGCTGCTGGCCGCGAGCGGCCTCCGCCAACGGGCGATCCCCGCCGCAGCAGAAATCGATTTTCGCCTCCTTGAACAGATGGCTGGCTCCCGGAAAATCGGCCACAATGTCGCCGATTTTCTCTTCTCCGTTAAATTGCTGGCTCATATCCGATCCTTCCTTTCATTTTCTATAGGTTCACCCCCAGTATAGGCATAACCGCCGCCCTGCTCTGTGACGCAGAACACACTTTAGCGGCCCGGACGGCTCAAGATGTGAGATGTATCACACTTGACGCTGTATTCCTTTGCTATACTTGCTCCAACGTATCTTGGAGGTGGCTTATGTGACTACCGCTCACCAGCAAACCGAATGCCGCTCGATCTGCAACTCTTCCTTATTTTCCGACGATAATCTGCAGAAACTGCAGCAAATTATGTACTTCCAAAATCTGAACGCGAACGTTAACGTATTCCGCGAAGGAGATTCCGCTGGGAGTCTATATTTTATTCAATCGGGCAAGGTCAAATTGACGAAGCTGTCGGAGGAAGGCAAGGAATACATTATGTCCTTGTTTCATGAAGGGGACTTTTTCGGCCAGCTCGACCCTTCCCCCAAAGCGTTCCATCAGTTCACCGCCGCAACGATCGAGAAGTGCGTCGTAGGCGTATTTCAAAAGAGCGATCTGGAAGTGCTGCTCTGGCAGCACGGCGATTTAGCGATCGAATTCGTCAATTGGATGAGCTTCATGCATCGGCTGACCCAGACGAAGTTCCGCGACCTCGTCATGCTGGGCAAGCCCGGCGCGCTCTGCTCCACCTTGATTCGCCTGTCCAACACCTACGGGCGTAAAGACGAGAAAGGCATCCATATTACTATGAAGCTGACAAATTCCGAATTGGCCGACTATATCGGCTGCGCGCGGGAAAGCGTAAACCGGATGCTCGGAGATCTGCGCAGAGCGGGCGCCATTCTCATGAACGGCGGAATGATCACCATTACGAATTTGAGTTACCTGCAAGCGATGTGCCGGTGCGAATTGTGCCCCAAGAACTTGTGCCGGATGTAAATCCAGCGGACAACGGACGGATAATCGACCAACGGGCTATCCCATAAGCAGAGCTGCTTGAGATGATCGATAGAGTAAAAAAAGGGGATGCACCTCTCCGGAGACTGCCTTATACGCACCTGAAATGACTATGCAACGGGTTTACCCATTGCCATTTCAGGTGCGTCTAGCAGCGAAGGGAGGTACATGCCCCTTTCACCTTAATGTCGATTATCTACGACGATACAGCACATAACTTCTTCTTAAATAGCCCAAGGGCAAGCTGAACACATGAACGAGCCGCGTAAACGGGAACACGAGATACAGCGCAAACGTCGTCAAAATATGAATCTTGAACCCGATCGGCACTGTCTCCATAAGCTCGGGGTTCGGCTGGAACGCCAGTACTCCCCGCAGCCACGGGTTGATCGTTGTCCGGTAATCGAAATCGCCATGGCTCATCGAGCTGGCCGCCGTCGCCGCCAGTCCGGTGAACAGAACGACGATCAGCACGATCAGCGCCACCCGGTCTCCCAGACTGCTGGTTGCACGAATGCGAGCATCGGCATATCTGCGATACAGCAATAGAAGCGATCCGGCAAACGTGACGATGCCCGCAGGCATCCCGCCGACAATCGCCGCAAGATGGTATGCCTCATCGCTGATTCCTAACCCCCGGTACACTTCAACCGGAATGAGCAAGCCGGCGATATGTCCGCAGAATACGGCCAGAACGCCGTAATGAAACAACAGGCTGCCCCATCTCAACTTGCGTTTTTCCAGCATTTCGCTTGATTTGGACGTCCAACTGAACGGGTTGGTAACGTACCTCCAGACTAATCCGGAGATACAAAGCGTCAGAACCACGTAAGGGAGCACGCCCCACAGCAGTACCTCCATCGTCTATCCTCCCTCTCTCGCCGATAATATCGATTCCTGCGCTTCATCCGAAGGCATCGCGGGAACCATTCGCAAGAGCAATTCCATCAACGCCGCATACGGGCTGGCCGCCTCCGCCAGCTTTCGCCGAATCGATTCCAGCTCCTTCGTTCTCGCTGCAAGCAGCGCCCCCGACGAATCCCAAGGAGCGGCCGAAGCAAATTCGAGCATCAGAGGAAGATAATCGGGCAGCTCGCTTCCCGCCAGCTCGAAGCCCTCCGCGGCATAACGCCGCTTCAACTCCAGCAGGGCCGGTCCGCGGTCGCGTTCCTCGCCGTGCTGCTCATAGGTTAAATACAGGTTGGACGCCTTGCCGAAATCAAACGTTCGCACATAACTGTCCTGCCACTGCATATCGTCCGTCTCCTCCGCCGCTTGCAGAAAGGCGATCAGAATTCGGCCGGCATCGGCATTGGGAAGGGCTTCCGCCTCCTCGCGGCAGAGCGGAAGCTGGTCTCGCCACGCCCGATCGGGGTATTGAAACAAATAGGATAGAATCCCGCAAGCCGTCTGGTTCGTCTCGATATCCATCCGCAGCTCCTCCTTGGTCAAAATACGCCGCACGCGCCCGGACCGCCCACGAAATCAAGCCCGCAGCTGCCCTGTTCGTTAAACAAATCGGCAACTTGCTCGCGATGCGCCGGCGGAATGACAAAACGGTCGTCGTATTTGGCGATCGCCAGCAGCCGGTACATATCCTCCACCGTCTGGGCGCTTTGCCCGATCGCCTCCAGCATCGCCGGATCGCTGACGCGCCCGGTTTGCTTGTTGCGCATATGAATCCGCATAACGGCCATTTTGCGCAGGACTTCCCGAATCAGCCTCGAATCTCCCGCGGTCAGCAGGTTGGCCAAATAGTCGACCGGGATTCTCATGCTGTCGATCGCCGGGAAAATGTCGTTCGGGTCCAGCGCACTGCCCTGCCCTTCGATCCGATTCGTAATCGGGCTGAGCGGAGGCACATACCACACCATCGGCAGCGTCCGGTATTCCGGATGCAGAGGCAGAGCGATCCGCCACTCCATCACCATTTTATAGATCGGCGAGCGCTGCGCGGCCTCGATCCAATCCTCCGGGATGCCTTCCTTGCGCGCTCCCCTGATCACTTCAGGGTCGTGCGGATCAAGAAAGATGCCCATCTGCGATTCATACAGGTCTTGCTCGTTCTCGACCGAAGCGGCGGCTTCAACCTTGTCCGCGTCATAGAACATCAGCCCAAGATACCGAATGCGACCGACGCAGGTTTCCGAGCAGATCGTCGGCAAGCCGGCCTCAATGCGCGGAAAGCAGAGCGTGCACTTCTCCGCCTTGTTCGTCTGCCAATTGAAGTACACTTTCTTGTACGGGCAGCTGGATACGCAAAACCGCCACGCCCGGCAGGCATTCTGGTCAACCAGCACGATTCCGTCCTCTTCCCGCTTGTACATCGCTCCCGATGGACAGGATGAGACGCAGGACGGGTTGATGCAATGCTCGCAAATGCGCGGCAAGTACATCATGAACACCTGTTCGAAGTCCATCTTGATCTCTTCCTCCAAGCCGCGCATGTTCGGATCCTCCATTCCGGTTACATGCGCGCCAGCCAGGTCGTCCTCCCAGTTCGGCCCCCATTCAATATTCATATAACGTCCGGTCACAGTCGATTTCGGCCGCGCTACCGGCTGGTGTTTTTTGGCCGGGCTGTTCGTCAGCTTCTCGTATTCGTACGTCCACGGCTCGTAATAGTCGTCAAGCGTCGGCTGGTCCGGGTTATGGAAAATATTCAGCAGCCTTTTGGCTCGGCCGCCCGATTTCAATTCCAGCTTGCCGTTCTTCAGCTCCCAGCCGCCTTTGTAGCGCTCCTGATCTTCCCATTGCTTCGGATAGCCGATGCCCGGCTTCGTCTCGACGTTGTTAAAGTACATGTACTCTGCACCAGGACGGTTCGTCCACGTATTTTTGCACGTTACGCTGCACGTATGGCAGCCGATGCATTTGTCCAGATTCATGACCATGCCGACCTGCGCTTTAATCTTCAAGCCAGATCACCTCCTGCAGCTTCCGAATGATGACATGCAAGTCCCGCTGATTGCCGGTTGGACCGTAGTAGTTGAAGCCGTAGCTGAGCTGCGCGTAGCCGCCGATCATATGCGTCGGCTTGACATGAATGCGGGTCGGGCTGTTGTGGGTTCCGCCCCGCGTCTGGGAAATCGGCGTGCCCGGCACGTTGATATGCCGGTCCTGGGCGTGGTACATAAACGCCATGCCGCGCGGAATCCGGTGCGAGACGACGGCGCGGGCGACGACGACGCCGTTGCGGTTGAAGCACTCGATCCAGTCGTTGTCGACCACTTCGGCCTCCGCCGCATCTTCGTGGTTCATCCATACCGTCGGACCGCCGCGGAACAGCGTCAGCATCGGCAAAGCGTCGTAATACATGCTGTGAATCGACCATTTGTTGTGCGGCGTCAAGTAATTCAGCACGATTTCCTTGCCGCCTTCGATAGGCCGTTTACTGTTCCGATTAAACGGCGTATGCTTGAGCGTCGGCTTAAACGTCGCCAGCGTCTCGCCGAATTCGCGCAGCATCTCGTGATCGATATAGAACTGCTGACGACCTGTCAGCGTGCGCCAAGGAATGAGCCGCTCCACATTGGTCGTGAACGGGGAATAGCGGCGCCCGCCCTTCTCCGAGCCGCTGAATGCGGGGGAGGTAATCACCGTCTTAGGACGGGACGTAATTTCCTCGAAGGTAAAGCATTCTTCCGCGCGTTCTTCCGCCAAATCCTTTAATTGCAGGGCTGTTTTCTTCTCCAACGACTCCCACGCCCGTACCGCCATATGACCGTTCGTCGTGGACGACAGCGTCAATATGGCCTCGGCTACGCGGCGATCGGTGCTCAGATCCGGACAGCCCTCCGCCAGCCCTTGCCTTATCGTGCCGAGCATTCCTTTCAGCTTCTCGTACTCCGGCGCGGCAGACCACGAGATGCCCTTCGTGCCAATCGGCTTGTCTCTGACCAACGGGCCAAGCGCAACCATTTTCTCGTAGACGGTCGTATAATCGCGCTGCACGACATGGAAATGCGGCATCGTGCGCCCGGGAACCGGCTCGCACTCCCCCTTGCTCCAATCCCGGATGCGACCCAGCGGTTGCGCCAGTTCGTCCGGCGAATCGTGCAGCAGCGGAGTCGCGACGATGTCGTGCTGCGGCCGATCGAATTGCTGCTTGGCCATCTCCGAGAACGTCCGGGCCAGCTCCTTGAAAATGTTCCAATCGGAGCGAGATTCCCATTGCGGATTCACCGCGGGATTAAAGGGATGAACGAATGGATGCATATCCGTGCTGCTCAGGTCGCTCTTCTCGTACCAGGTTGCCGCGGGCAGCACGACGTCCGAATACAGCGCCGTCCCGGCCATCCGGAAGTCGAGATTAACCATCAAATCCAGCTTTCCTTCGGGGGCTTGCTCGGCCCATGCGATTTCTTCCGGCCTGAAGCTGTTGGCGTCGTCGTTCAGCAGCCCGTTGGTCGTTCCGAGCAAATGCTTTAAGAAGTACTCATGGCCCTTGCCCGAACTGGAAATGAGATTCGCCCGCCACACGAACAGCACGCGCGGGAAGTTAACCGGATCGTCGGGCGCCTCGATCGAGAACTTGATATTTTTCTCTTGAAGCTGCCGCGCCACATAGGCGGAAATCTCCTCGTTCGTGACGGCTCCAGACTTGCGGGCGTCCTGATACAGCTCAAGCGAATTGCGGTCGAACTGCGGATAGGAAGGCAGCCAGCCCAATCTTGCGGCCATCACGTTATAATCGGCCACATGCGCATACCGAGCCTTGTCCGCCATCGGCGAAACCAGACTGTCTACCGACATTTCCTCATAGCGCCATTGATCCGTCGCAAAATAGAAGAACGACGTTCCGTTCTGCAATCTCGCAGGTCCTCCCCAATCCCGGGCGAACGCGATTGTCTGCCAGCCTTCCGCAGGACGCAGCTTCTCCTGTCCGACATAATGCGCCCAGCCCCCGCCGTTAACCCCTTGGCAGCCCGTCATTACGACTAGGTTAAGAATCGCCCGGTAAATAACGTCGGAATTGTACCAATGGTTAATGCCCGCTCCGACGATAATCATGGATCGGCCTTGCGTCTCGACGGCGTTGCGGGCGAATTCGCGCGCAATCTGTACGACCGCGTCCCGATCGACGCCCGTAATGCTCTCCTGCCAAGCCGGCGAGAACGGCTTGCTTTCCTCGTCCAGGTCTGCTCCTCCCGCATCCAGTCCGCGATCTACGCCGTACTTGGCATGTACCAGGTCGTAGACCGTCGTGACGATAAGCGTTTTGCCGCCGCTCACAATGCGTTTGACCGGGATCGTCCTCTCCATCAGATGGCGACCGTCATCGTCGAAATAAGGAAGCCGGATTGTCGTCGTCTCGTTATGAACGCCCAGCAGGGATAGCCGAGGATCGATCGGTCGCTGTCCGTCCGCCGTCTCCATTCGCAAATTCCATGTGCCCTCTTCGCCCCACCGAAAGCCAAGGCTGCCCTTCGGCACGGCAAGAGCTCCGCTGTTGTCGTCGTACACGACCGTTTTCCACTGCATGTTGTTGCCCTTCTCGCCCAGATCGTCGGCGACAAGGAAACGTCCGGCGGAGTATGCTCCATCCTGCTCCTCGATCAGCACCAGGTTGGGGAAATCCGTATACTGCTTCGCATATTGAATAAAGTAAGCGGTCGGATTTTCCACGTAAAATTCTTTCAGGATGACGTGGCCCATCGCCATGGCCAGAGCGCCGTCCGTGCCTTGTTTGACCGACATCCACGTGTCCGCGAATTTAACGAACTCCGCGTAGTCGGGGCTGACGGAAACGACCTTCGTCCCGCGATAGCGAACCTCGGCCAAGAAGTGGGCGTCAGGCGTTCTCGTCATCGGCAGATTGGAGCCCCATACGATGATATAGCCGGAGTTAAACCAGTCGCTGCTCTCGGGCACATCGGTTTGATCGCCCCAAATTTGCGGGGAGGCCGGCGGCAAGTCCGCATACCAATCGTAGAAGCTGAGCAGCGGAGAGCCGATTAGCGATAGAAAACGGGAGCCGGCGGCATAGCTGACCATGGACATCGCCGGAATCGGTGAGAAGCCGATAATTCTGTCGGGACCATACTGCTTAATCGTATGAATCATGGACGCGGAGATAATCTGCGTCGCCTCGTCCCAGGAGGCGCGGACGAGGCCGCCTTTGCCTCGAGCGGTTTTATACTTCTTGACGAGCTCGGGGTTGTCCGCGATGCTTGCCCAGGCTCTTACCGGGTCTCCGCCCTCCCGGCGCAGCGACTCCCGCCACAATTCCAACAGCACGCCGCGCACGTAAGGATATTTCACACGCAACGGGCTGTACAAATACCAGGAAAAGCTCGCGCCTCGCGGACAGCCGCGCGGCTCGAATTCCGGCATATCCGGGCCTGTGGACGGATAATCCGTCGCCTGGTTTTCCCAAGTGACGATGCCGTCCTTCACGTAAATTTGCCAGCTGCACGAGCCGGTACAGTTGACGCCG
Source organism: Cohnella sp. LGH (assembly GCF_017671885.1). Classification (NCBI taxonomy): domain Bacteria; kingdom Bacillati; phylum Bacillota; class Bacilli; order Caryophanales; family Paenibacillaceae; genus Cohnella; species Cohnella sp. LGH. The sequence goes on along the minus strand of NZ_CP072117.1, from coordinate 2,849,053 downwards.
TGCGTCGAGCGCACGACTTTGTCATGCTGCCACCGTCGGCGATATACGTCCTCCCAATCGCGACTGGCAGGCGACACCTCGCTCCAGCCCTCGGAATGCTGCTCCCGTCTGGCAAAATATTTGAGTTTGCGGAATAACGGCGTTCTCGACTTGCCCATAGTTCTCCTCCTTGTCCGGATGCGAAGGTTCCCCTCGGATGATCCGATCGTAACTGTAGTTCAATGTACCATCGGGCGAATTCGACAAGCAGTGACGGTCGTCACCTCCCTTGAAAAAGCCAACTTCCTTTAGCCGCCGATTTGCGACATCCTCCTCGCCGTCGGGGTTCGCGACCGGCTTGCTCCGGCCAGCGCCGCAGCCATCTCGTGCGTCTCCGGCTTCGCGGCCAGCGCTCGTCGGAACAGCGCCTCGATTGCGGCGGGATCGCCGGCATGCTTGCGAACGTTGTATTCGTCCGACCAGTACAGGCACGACTTGATATTCCCGTCGGCCGTAAGCCGCAGACGGTTACAGCTTCCGCAGAAATGCTCGCTGACCGGATGGATAAGCCCGAAGGTGCCGACCGCGCCATTCAGACGGTAGCTGTTCGCCGGTCCGTTGCCGTACACGTCCCGGCAAGATGCGAAGCTCCACCCCTTCCTCCGGCAAGTGTCCAGAACGTGTTCCAACGGCAAATATCCCGTTTTCCAGCTCGGACTCTCAAACCCGATCGGCATGTATTCGATAAACCTGACGTGAATCGATTCCTCCTGGGTCATGCGCAGAAACCGCTCGACCTCGTCGTCGTTCGTCCCTTTCATCAGCACGACGTTCAGCTTGATCGGATCGAAGCCGACGCGGCGGCTCTCTTGAAGACCTGCCAGCACTTTGCGAACGTCGCCGCCCCTCGTGACGGCCGCATATCTGTCCGAGTCAAGCGAATCGAGACTGACGTTCACGCGGGTAATTCCAGCCTTCTTCAGACGTTCTGCAAATGCAGCCAAATAAATCCCGTTCGTAGACAGGGCGATATCCTCGATGCCCGGAATCGCGGACAGCATGGCTACCAGCCGGTCAAGCTCCTTTCTGACCAGCGGCTCTCCGCCTGTAAGTCTTAGCCTCTTTACGCCGAGGGGGGCAAGCGTCGCCACGACTTCGACGATCTCCTCGTAAGACATAATTCGATGTCCCGGCTCGAACTGCACCCCTTCTTCCGGCATGCAGTATACGCAGCGCAGATTGCAGCGATCCGTTACCGATATCCGCAAGTAATCGTGAACTCTGCCATACCGGTCAATCAATCGATTCTCCACTCGCTTCACTCCCCTTAGGCTTCCTAAGTATAGGCAGGAGCGCCTTCGACAGCTGTGATTCACATCACCGCCGCACGGCGATAACGCATCTGTCACAGACAATTCAGAACTGGCGAAAATCCGCCCTATTATGTGACCGCGGTCACACAGCCCTTACATCGCCTGCTCTATAATCGGGGACGTAAAGCTATTCACTCCTGAGGAGGAATGTAAAATGAGTCAATTTGCCGCTATCGTCAACGCCACGGAGTACCCGCCGCATCTGAAGCACAAAGTCATATTCGAAACGTTCGGGAATCTAGCGCCGAACGAGGCGATGCTGCTCGTGAACGATCACGATCCGATCCCTCTCCGCTATCAGTTCGAAGCGAATCATGCGGAGCGTTTTACGTGGGACTACATCGAACGCGGACCTGCGGTGTTCCAGGTCAGAATCGGGAAAATCTGATGGCTCGCGTCGATGTCCTCGATGAGAAGACGATCAAAATTACGGTCGCCTTGGAGGATGCGATCTCGATGGTTCGGGAAGCCTCCCTGCGGATTGACGACTATGCCTCCGAGATTGTGACCATCTACGAGAAAATGCCCGAGTTCCACTATACGTATTTCTGCTTCTACGCCTATGACTCGGCCCGTCTGTTCGAAGGAATGCTGGGCGTCGATCCGAAGGACTACACCTCCTTCTCCCTCGATGCGCCCGATTCTTTTTTCTATTCCTTGTACGGCGGCATGGCGGGTTTGTACGAAGAGGCTAAACGGCGGGAGACTTTAACTGTCGAGGGGTGAACGAGCATGGAACGCAAAGACGCCAAAGTTGTCGAACTGGATGTCAGGCCCCATCTTCGCAAGAAGCTGGAGCCGTTTCAACTGATCATGGATTCCGTAAAAAGTCTCGACAAGGACGACATCTTCGTCCTGCACGCCACCTTCAAGCCGACGCCGCTCTTCGGCGTGCTTAAGATGAAAGGCTTGGCGGGCAAAGCCGAACGGATCGGTCCCGAGCATTGGATTTCCACTTTCGTGAACAAGAAAAATAAAAGCTGGCTCGACGGATCAAGCGAAGGCGAGGACAACGGGGAAAATGAAGCTCAGGGAACAGGAAGCGAAGCCGTGCCGGATGGAGAGGCAAAAGTGGTTTCATTGGACAACCGCGGCTTGGAGCCGCCCCAGCCGATGATCCGCACGCTGTCCGCGCTTGACCGCTGCCGTCCGGGAGACGAGGTGCACATTCATAACGACCGCATGCCGATGTTCCTGATCGAGGAGCTGCACAGCCTAGGCTACCCCTATACCGTAGAGGAGCAGCCGGACGGATCGGCCAAAGTCAAAATACAAAAAGCGTAAGGAGGCGAGAACGATGTCCCGTCTCCCCTTTCTTTTTATCGTAACCGGAATTGCCGGATTCGTGCTATTCCATGCGCTCTCGCTGTTTTCGCTGTCCGGTTGGCTGGGCGAGGAGCTGCGCGGTCCGAGCGGTTGGTTTCACATCCATCTGTTCGTGCTCGGCTGGGCGACTATGCTGGCTATGGGCGCGGTTTATCAGTTGATTAACGTCATTCTGCAGTCCTCGTTGTACAGCGAACGCTTAGGTTATGTTCATTACGCGCTGTTCACCGTCGGCTTGTCGGGTCTGCTCATCGGCTTCATTCGGGGCGAAATCTATTGGATCGCCGCCTTCGCTTCGCTCGCGTTCTGCGGAATCGCCGTGTTCGCATGGAATATCGGCGCGACACTGGTTCGCGCGTCGAGATGGAACGCAATTACGCTCAGCGCGGCCAGCTCGGTCGTATTCCTGCTGCTGACCGGTGTAACCGGGATGGCGATGGGACTGAACTTCGCAACCGGCATTTGGGCCAACTATCACGACAATCTGTTCGGCGCCCACATCTGGCTCGGGACGGTCGGATGGTTCGGCCTTCTCATTACCGGCTTCAGCTACAAAATGCTGCCGATGTTCTATCTTGCGCACGACTACCCGACTAGGCTGCAAACCGCCGTGCTCGCGCTGTGGAACGCCTCCGTTGTCGCCGGAGCGTTGGCTTTTTGGGCCGATTGGGGCGAATGGGTAATTCAGACGGCTCTCCTCCTGCTGGCGGTTGCGGTCGTTCTCTACAACGTTCATCTGCTGCAAATTAAAAAGAAACGGCATAAGCGCACTCCCGGCTCAGGGATCAAATGGACGGTATCCGCGAGCCAAGCCTTTGCCTGCGCGGCCATTGCCGCTTTTGTTTATGCAGTTATCTATCCGCAGCAGGCGCTTCAAGGCCCCGCCATTGCCGTGGCAGGCTGGGCTTACTTGGGCGGCTGGGTATCGTTCACCATTCTCGGCTATGCCTCCAAAATCGTTCCTTTCCTGTGGTGGACGTACAAATACGGCAAGCGGGCCGGCAAGCCAGGCACTCCGGTCATGGCTGACCTGCTGAGCGAGCAGAAAACAAACGTTGGGCTCGCCTTCATTGCCGCCTTCAGTCTCGTCCTTCTGGGGGGCCTTGCGGCGCAGTCGTCCGCATTGATCGGGATTGCCGGAACGGCATTGTCCGTACTGTCTATCGCCTATATTTCGTTGATCTCGCTCGTATTTTCCCGCTAACCTATGAAACGAGGTGGATTGCAATGGCACACAGCGAAGAGCAGCTTCGTGAGCTGCTAAAGGAAGTTTACGACCCTGAATTGGGCGTCAACATCGTCGATCTCGGACTCATCTATGAAGTTCGCGAAGAACCGGATCGCATCTACGTCCGAATGACGCTGACAACGCCCGGCTGTCCGTTGCACGATACGATCGCCGGCGGCGTCAGATGGGCGCTTGCGGAACGGACCGGCCGAGAGAACGTCGACATCGACATCGTCTGGGAGCCGAAATGGTCTCCTCGCATGATGACGACGGAAGCGAAAGAAATGCTCGGATTTTTCTGAGCCATAGCAAAAGCAGATCCAATGGGGCTGTCCCGGACAGCCCCATTTATCGTTGCGCTCGTCGGGGGAACGCGATAATGATATCCTCGTTCGAGCAATAAGAGGCATAGTCTCCTCCAACACCCGTGTGAGCGGTCAGATCCCGGCGGCTTGCCGGTTCGAGCCGATGTCGCTGAACATTCCCGCATAGTTTTTCACTTCGTCGGCATCGTTCTTGATCGCCGTAACGCTTAGCCACTCCAGATAAATCTCCCCGTTTTTGCGCCGATTCCAAATCTCTCCTTGCCAATATCCCTTTTCCTTCAAGGAACGCCACATTTCATCGTAGAAGCTCTTATCCTGCTTTCCGGATTTTAGAAGGTTCGCCTTGCGGCCGATCGCTTCTTCCGGCGTGTAGCCGGTAATCGCGGTAAAAGCGGGATTAACCGAAGTAATAACGCCGTTCGTGTCCGTAATCAAAATCGCTTCGATCGTATTTTCCAGAATGCGGGCGGACAGTGCGAGCTTGTCCTGGAAGAACATCCAGTTGACAAGCACGAAGCTGGCCAGCCCAATTTGGGCAAGCGCCATAAAGCCGATCGAGTACTGTCCAGTTAAGCTGTAGATAGCGGTAAGCAGCAACGGCGGGAAAAAGCCGCCCAAGCCACCCATCGCCGAAATCATGCCGTTGGCAATCCCCGCTTGCTTGGTGAAGTAGAGCGGAACGAGCTTAAAGATCGTTCCGTTGCCCGTTCCCGCGCACAGCGCCACGGTGAGGCAGCCGACGGTATAGAGCGCGATGGAGGGCGAGAACGATAGCAAGATCGCCGATACGGTTAATCCCAAAAATACGAGCATCAATATTTTGAACGGATTGTAACGATCTCCGAGCCAGCCACCAATCGGTCTCATCGCTGTGGCCAACGCGATAAAACCGGCCGTGCGCAAACCCGCGTCCACTTTATCCAGATCGAAGTGGCTTACCAGGAAGTTCGGCAAATATACGGTAAACGCAACGAAAGAGCCGAACGTCAGAAAGTAGAACAGACAAAGAAACCATAGCTTCTCGTTCCGGGATACCGCTTTGATCTGCTCCATAATCGGCGTGTGGACTGGCGTTTCCTTGCGATCGCCGAGCAAGAAATTACATCCGGCGAGCACGACCAGCACTGCGCTGTAAAGCATGACTGTTTTCGACCAGCCGATCGAGCTGGCCAGCGCCGGCGCGCCGAAAGCGGAGATGGCCGTGCCCAGGTTCCCGATCCCGTAAATACCGTTGACGAAGCCATGCCGCTCCTTCGGATAATACTTCGGCAGAGACGTGACGCCGACGGAGAATACGGCTCCTCCGATTCCTAGGAATACGCCTCCTACAATCAAATCGGCGAAGGAGTCCGCCTGGCTAACCCAGAAAACGGGCGCAAGCAGCAACAAGAAACTGATCATAAACAGCTTTCTCGCCCCATGGCGGTTCGTCCAATATCCGTACGGAATACGCATAAGCGAACCGACCAGAACCGGAATTGCCGTCACCCAAGCGAGTTGAGAAGAGGTCAGCTGGATGTCTTCTTTGATGTAAGGCATCAAGGAGGACAAGATTACCCATACCATAAATCCTAATACCAGGCTTACCGTTTGCAGCGGCAATTGAACCTTTTTTACGTCTTGCATTCGCGCAACCCCTCCTATATGCCTACCTGATCGAATTTGTAATTCAATGTACCATCGATAGGAAGCGGCGCACTGTGATTCGGGTCACCTGGCTGTTTGCGTTCCGCTTTACGGCCCGGATCGTTCATAAAACGGACAAAAAAACGACCGGCTCGCCGCAAGCGGACAAAGCTAGTCGTTTCTGGATCTGGCGAAGATAAGCAAAAGAAAGGAAACGGCGATCATGGACAACGTCCACAACCATGCCATCGTCGCATTGCCTGCATCGACGGCCAGATAGATCGCGGTAGGCGTCGTCTGAGTTCTGCCGGGGATGTTGCCGGCGATCATCAACGTAGCTCCGAATTCGCCGAACCCTCTGGCAAACCCGAGCACGTATGCCGTTACGAAAGAACGGTAGGCTAGCGGAAGCGTAATGTAAGCAAACACTTGGCGCTCGTTCGCTCCGCTTGAACGCGCCGCCTCCTCCAAACCTTTGTCGACGGACAAGAATCCCGTTTTCATCGTCTGGTAGACGAGGGGGAAAGCGACGACGACCGAAGCGATTACCGCCGCCCACCAGGAGAAGACGATCGGAGCGGCAAACAGCCACTCCGCAAAGCGCCCGATCCAGCTTTTTCTCCCCAAGCCGACGAGAAGCAGAAAGCCGACGACAGTCGGCGGCAAGACGAGCGGCAGCATGAACGCCGTCTCAAGCAGCGTCTTCCCGGCGAAGGAACGCCGGGTCATCCACCTTGCCGCCCCAACGCCCAACGCCATCGCCGCGATGCTGGACAAGAGCGCGACCCGCAGCGACAGCGCAATGGGCGACCAGAACGTCTGCCAGTCCACCTCTCCGATCATTTCGCCGCCGGCACGGAGAATCCGTATTTAATGAAAATGTCCAGAGCGGCCTGCGATTGCAAATAATCGTACAAGACGCCGGCTTGCTCGGCATTCTTCGTCGCTTTGACGATTCCGATCGGATAAACGACCGGCGAGTATGTCTGCGGATCAACCGCGAATGCGATGCCAACCTTGTCCGAGGTGAGCGCGTCCGTCTTGTAGACAAAGCCCGCTTCCGCGTTGCCGGTCTCTACATATTGCAGAACTTGGCGAACGTCCTTCGCCTGCACCAGCTTCGGCTGCAGCGCGTCCCACTGCTGCGCGTTCGTCAGCGCCTCTTGCGCGTATTTGCCGGCCGGCACGCTCTCTGGAATGCCGATCGCGACTTTCTTGATCTCCTCTTTGGCAAGCTCCGCTATGCCCGTAATGCCGGCTTTGCCGTCCGTCGACGCAACGACCACCAGCTCGTTGTTCAATAAATTCGTCTGATGAGCCTCGTCAATGAGCTGCTTGTCCGCCAGCGCCGTCATGTTCTTAACAGCCGCGGAGAGAAACAGGTCCGACGGAGCTCCCTGCTCGATCTGCTGCTGCAGCGTTCCCGATGCGCCAAAGTTGAATACGAGCTTAATATCCGGATGCGCCTTCTCGAATAGTGGCTGGATTTCGTTCAGCGCGTCGGTTAAGCTCGCGGCCGCCGATACGGTCAGTTCGGTTTGCTTCGCCGAAGACGATTGCGAATTGGAGCCGCATGCGGCAACCAGAATGGATACGGCGACTGCCAACAACAAAACCATACTTTTTCTAGCAAATCTGTACATACCCTTTCCCCCATAACTATATTTGGTTATAAATAGACATAATTGATGATTATACGCTTGCCCAAATAGATTGTAAATCAGGTTAATTTGTCTCGATTTAGGTGATTGCCCCCTTCGATTAGGAGCCTGTGATCGGCAAGCTCCCCAAGTTGGATAAACCATCTCTTCACGCCATGCGCATATTGTCGGCCTGAACTCTATTTTTAATCATTTATCTGAAAATAGAAGTGATCCCCCTCACTATAACCATGTCAATTATATTAATTTATATCTAAATATAATCGATCGATCTACTTATCGGAGCACACACCTTGGAGAGCTTCCCAAAGGCGGATTACACAATGAGTCGTGTAACGCCCCTCGAATTTGCCCTTTCTTACGGTCTCCCAGACCGTTACGCAGGCGGATTCGGGCGTTTGCCTCTCTCTTACGGTCTCCCAGACCGTTACGCAGGTGGATTCGGGCGTTTGCCTGCTTCTTACGGTCTCCCAGACCGTTACGCAGGTGGATTCGGGCGTTTGCCTCTCTCTTACGGTCTCCCAGACCGTTACGCAAGCGGATTCGGGCGTTTGCCTCTCTCTTACGGTCTCCCAGACCGTTACGCAGGCGGATTCGGGCGTTTGCCTCTCTCTTACGGTCTCCCAGACCGTTACGCAGGCGGATTCGGGCGTTTGCCTGCTTCTTACGGTCTCCCAGACCTCTACGCAGGTGGATTCGTGCGTTTGCCTGCCTTTTACGGTCTCACAGACCGTTGTGAGTAAAATTCAAACTGGGCTGGTATCCGTCTGATATCCGTCAAATTAGTCCGTTGCAAATTAAAAATCCCTTGTCGGCTGCTAGGCCGATAAGGGACTTGAGTCCATATATTGCCGACCTTGGACCGATCAGCTTCTGTTCAGAATGCCCAAATATGCGACCCACGGTCCGACATCCTGCCGATAACGTTCGGCCAAAACGCGCACGATCTGCGCGATGTGCGTCAGATCGTGCACAGCCCATGTCGCCACCAACTCTCTCGCCTTGACCGCACCGAAGGCGGGATGCGCGCCGACTGACTCCAGCAGCTCCTCCGAATCGATCAGCGTTCTCAGCTTGGCCGTATTTTGCAGCCGGATCGCCTTGAATTCGCTCAGCTTCGACTCGATCGAATCGGTTGAAGCCGCGCATAAATGAGAATAGCGGTCGAAAGGCGGAAAAGGTTGACTCTCCCCTTCCCGAAGAAGCCATTCCAGCCGGAGAATCCAGTTTGTCCTTTCTCCTTCAATGAGATGTCCGACGACCTCGGAAGCGTTCCATGTTCCTTCTCCTTCATTACAGACCAACCAGTCATTCGACAAGCCGATCAGCAGCGATTCCAGCGTCGCCGGCGTTCGCTCCAAAATTTCGAGAGCCTGTTCCAGCTTGAAATTCATAATGACGCTCCTTCACTTAGGAATTCGGGATTTCGTCCAGCCGGGAGAACAAGATGTAGTCGAGAGCAACCGGACTGCCCGCCTGCCGCCTCAGCGCGGCGTTGATCTGACCGCGATGGTACTGTCCGTGCAGTGCGACGTGGATCAGAATATCGCGAATCGAAGAGCGGAATTTGACGCCGCTTTGGTTCGCGTACTCGAATGTACAATCCAGATCGGATTCGGCCAATCCGTCAATATAGCGTTTGTAGCGCTGCTCGTTGTCCCGGGCAAGCTGCTCCAGCGAAGCGATGTCGCTCTCCTCCCATAACGCCAGATGAGCGCTGCTTCCCCCCTCCAATCGTGTCGCCCATACCAGCTCGGCAATTAAAATATGACGAAACAGCCTGCCAATTTCCCCACTCTCGTTCGGCAGCTCCCGAAGGCCCTTCAGTAACTCTTTATTGGCCCAGTATAAGTGATCCATCATCCGGCGAATCGTTTGCATTGCTCATTCCCCCGATTATTTTCGAGTATTGTCATCCGCCATGCCATGCCTCAACTCGAGGGGCAGGACGTATCGCAAAACTTCGAGCAACCCGTTTTCTCCGCTTAAGTCCACCGGGCTGCCCACAGCTTCATTTCGTGGCAAATAACATGCAGATCTTGCCCTTTCGGAGTAAGCGTATATTCCACCGTTACCGGGACGGTCGGATATACGATTCTTTCGAGCACGCCCTTTTCCTCCAGGTGACGCAGCGTACTGGTCAAGGCGCGAGGGCTGACGGTAGGAATTTTACGCTGCAGCTCTCCAAAGCGCAGAGTGCCGCAGAACAGCTCGCGGATGACGAGAAACGCCCACTTTCCGCCGAGCACGTCCAGCGTTTTTTCGATATTGCACTCGATATGTACCGGGTTTTTCGGAATATAGCTGCTTGCCTTTTTAACCGTATTCATAAATGAGGTCCCCCTATGCCTGTAACTATACTCAAGTATAGTTGCTAATCTGGATATAATTAAGTGAAAAAGATTTCACTTCTTCAAATTGTATACGAACTTTTATAGAATGAGAAGGTGACAACAACAATCCAAGGAGGCTGTTAAAATGAAATATCGCAGATTAGGCGGCAGCGGACTTAAAGTCAGCGAAATCAGCTTGGGAAGCTGGCTTACATATGGCGGTTACGTGGAACGGGAAAATGCGGTGCAATCGATCAAGACAGCATACGATCTTGGCATCAACTTCTTCGATACGGCCAACGTATACGAAAGAGGCGCGGCGGAAGAACTGGTAGGAAAAGCGCTGAAGGAGTATCCGCGCGAATCGTACGTGCTGGCGACCAAAGCTTTCTGGCCGATGGGCGAAGGTCCGAACGATCGCGGCTTGTCCCGCAAACATGTCGTCGAGCAGGCTAACGCCAGCTTGAAGCGTCTGGGTCACGACTACGTGGACATTTTCTATTGCCACCGCCACGATCCGGAGACACCGCTGTACGAAACGCTGCGCGCGATTGACGATCTCGTTCGTCAGGGCAAAGTGCTATACGTTGGCGTCAGCGAATGGCAAGCTTCCCAGATCGCGGAAGCGCTCGGCGTAGCCGACCGTTACCTGCTCGATCGCATCGTCGTCAACCAGCCGGTGTACAACATGTTCGAGCGCTACATCGAGAAGGAAGTCGTTCCGCTCAGCGAGCGCTCCGGCATCGGCCAAGTCGTCTTCTCCCCGCTTGCTCAAGGCTTGCTGACCGGCAAGTACACGTCCGCATCGGACATCCCTCAGGACAGCCGCGCCGCGAAGCTCGATTGGGTGCGCAAAGGCATTACAGAGGAGAAAATCGCCAAGGTTAAGCAGTTGGAAGGCATTGCGAAGGAGCTGGACGTTTCCGTGGGCAATCTCGCTCTTGCTTGGATTTTGCGGCTGAACAACGTGGCGAGCGCGCTCGTCGGCGCCAGCCGTCCGGAGCAGGTGACGGAGAACGCTAAAGCGTCCGGCATCGAGCTTAGCGATGACGTTCTGAGCCGCATCGAAGAAATTTTGAAATAGACGGTTGCAAAGCAAAAAAAACTACGACTGACCAATCGGCATACATTGGTCTTCTCGGGTAACGGTTCGCTGCGTATTGGCATACCGGGCAGCAGGAGAGGTCTATTCGAGTGGTGTTTCATTCTTCCTTCGAGTTCATGTATGCGAATTGGTCAGCTGTAGAAAAAAGACGCAAGTTTGTCGGGGGCAGCCCCCTTCAAGCTTGCGTCTTTGCATTCAGCCCTTACCAAATGTATCGATTTAGGAAGGCGTTGCGGAATTTGCCCTCAGGGTCGAAACGCGCAAGCAGTTCCCGAAATTGAGGCAGCATGCGATAGTGAGCCTGCACCTGAGACGGCTCCATCGTGAACAGCTTGGCCCAGTGTGGACGAGCCTTAAACGGCTCAAGCTTGCTTTCGATCAGCGGCAGCACCTGACGCACCGCCTCCCAATCCCGCTTCCACGTAAAATGAATGCCCGCCGAGCGCTGCATATAGCACGGACTCATCCACAGCTCGTCCGCCGCGATCGTACGAACCTCGGACACGAAGAGCAGCGGAGCAATCCGCTTCCTCAAGTCCGCCAACGCGGCTATCGCCTCGTATACTTGCTCGCGCGGGACGAAGTACTCGCTTTGCAGCTCCTCCCCCGCGCTTGGCGTAAATTCCATTTTGAAATGCGCCAGCCGCTCGTGCCACGGTCCCGGAACGCCCATCTGCTCGCTGCAATTGTGAGCCGGATGTCCGGGCACCGGATGAAGCGGACTCGTCGCCAGCTTCGCGCCGTACAGCTCGGGTTCGATCGAAACCGCCGCCGCGCCGTCCATCAGCTTGCGCTTCACCCAAACTTGATTGATCGCCGCATCCTGCCAGTTGGTGAACAGACTGACGCTGTACCCGGAGGCGTAGATCGCATCGACATGCGGCTCCAACTTCGCTAGAGGCAGATTTTCGTAGACGACCTGGCTGACCTCGAAGGCGGGAACGAGGTCCAGCGTCAGCTTCGTCACTACCCCCAAGCCGCCAAGCCCGACGACCGCGCCCTCGAAGCTGCCGTCCGGATCACCGCGCCTCAGGTTAACCGTCTCCCCGTTCGCGGCGACAAGCTCCATCTCTCTCACTGCCGCCGAGAGACTGGCATTGCCGTCCCCCGAGCCGTGAGTCGCCGTCGCACAGGCGCCCGCCACGCTAATATGCGGCAGCGAGGCCAGATTGTGCAGCGCATAGCCGTTATCGTGCAAATAGCTGCACAACTCGCCGTAACGAATGCCCGCTTCGACTGTAACCGTACTATTTTCCCGGTCCAGACCGACGATCCGATTCAGCTTTGCAAGCGACAGATGACTGCCTTCGGTATCGGCAATGCCGTTAAACGAATGACGCGTGCCGATCACCTTGACATTGTCGCTGCGGGCGACCAACTCCTGGATTTGTTCGACGTTGTCGGGAACATAGAGCTCCGAAGCGCCATAAGTGTAATTTCCGGCCCAGTTCCGTTCATTGGCCATGCTTTCACGCTCCCTATCCGACTTAGGACGCTCTCCCCGCCATACAGGGAGGCACTGCCGCCAACATTAGTATATCAAGTGTCGGCTCCTCGCAATAGGGGGCTATCCCTTTAGAATTTGTAAGAGACGATACTTTCGACCGTTCCGCCGGGAGGGACGTACTTCAAATAATAGGAGTCCGAATCCTCGTTCCAGTACGCAAGGCTCGATACAGAGGCGTATAGCTCATCTCGCAAAATGTAGCGGCTGTTCGTCAATTGCGTCCCGTCCAGCTCGGCTTGATACAAGTGATGGTTGTTTTCATCCCTGGTATGAAACAGCAGCTTTTTCCCGTCGGGAGCGAGACTGTAGGAGACGCCAACGGAGAGATTGTCTACGATTGTGCCGTATACAAGCGCCGTGACCGCCTTGGTCTGAGGATCGTAAACAAACAATCCGTTCTGCCTGTCATAGGTTCCGTCGAACAGCAGCTTGCCGTCAGGCAAAAAGCGATATTGATTGATCGAATCGCGTTTCTTGCCTCCGGGAAAATCCAAGAAGAGCTCCACCTTGTTCTCTTCCGGCGAGTATTTGTAAATCGCGTTTTCCTCGTCATCAAATGAACCGTCCACATAGATGTCGCCAGCATAATAACGAGGATTTCCATAGCTGTATCCGTTTTCCCCTTTATAGAGACGCTCCTTCACATTCAACCATTTCGCTTGTCCGGTTGTCACATGGATCAGACCGATCATTCCGGGAACGCCGCCGATGACATATTCGCCCGCCGCGTCCGCGAAAACCCAATGGGAGTTCGCTTCCACGTCGTCCAGCGCGTACTCCATCCCGCTCTCCAGATCGCTGACGTACTGTCGCCCGTCCTGATTGTGCAGCGCTCTTCGCCCGTTTGCCGATACCTCCTCGGCGCGCGCGTCGGTCAGCTTCTCGGCCTGCTCCAAGCTCGCCAAGCTTGTTCTGTATACGCCGTCCTCACGGTTGTACAGCACAATGCCCTCGCGAACGTTCAGCAAGTCCGCGAACCGCACCTGTTCCTTCATCGCGATCTGCTCTCCCTGAATCAAGGGAAGCTTCTTCGCCTGAAGCTCCGCTTTGACGTCGCTGCTCAGAACAAAGCTGCTCTCCCCTGTATTCCCCGTCGCCTGTGCAGTGCATCCCGAGAGAACTAGCGCCAGAGCTGCAGCCGCTCCCATCCATCGGCCAATGCGGCGTCCGCGCACGCCTTGTGGTTTGTAACCCTTAGTCATTTTTATCCATCCCTTCTGGCATCCTCTGCGGCGATTGGCGTGAGGCGAACATCCGTCCGCTGCCAGCCGCATCTTCAATCTACCGCGCAGATATGGACAAATTAGGCGGAGTTATTGCCGATTTGTGTCCGCAGAGGCAGCCGCACCTCCAATAAGACGGCGGAAGGTTGCAGACTAAGCAAGATGGAGCCGCGATGCAGTTCGACAATGCGTTTGCAGATCGCCAGCCCAAGTCCGACGCTTCCCTGCTCCTTGGAGCTTGCCGAACCGCTGCGATAGAACGGCTCGAACGCCATGTCCGCTTCGAAGCGGTGGCTTGGGTCGATCTCGTTAACGAGCGTCAGAACAGCCTCGGTTCCATCGGAAAACAGCCCGACTTCAACTACGCTGCCCGTTTTGCCGTATTTGATCGCATTGTCCAGCAGGTTGTCCCATACTTTGCGAAGCTCGTCGGAGTCTCCACTGACGGTCAGCGGCTCCATCCGGCAGCGAATGCGCTGACCTCGCCGCTGCGCCTTCAACTGCAGGTCTTCCGCCGCATCGCCGAACGAATCTTCCAGCAGAACAACGTCGTTGCGGCGACTGTCCGCATCGAACTCCCGTCTGGAATGCTCGATAATGTCCAGCATCATCCGGTGCAGCCGTCCGGATTCCCGATGAATGCGGCTCGCAGCGTTCTGCCGAAATTCCGCATCGTCGAAATCGGGCGCTTGCAAGATTTGCGCGTAGCCGGAGATCGTCGTTAGCGGCGTTTTTAATTCATGTGTAACGTTTCGAAAGAAATCCCGGCGGTTGCTCTCTAGCGCAACAACCTTATTCCTCTCCGACACAAGCGCCTCCATCTGCTCCTCCAGCTTCGCTCTCATCTCCTCGAAGCTGTTCGTCAGCACCGCGATTTCATTGTTCGAGGAAGCGATGCGCAGCGAACTGACCTGTCCTTCCCCGAACTGCCGCATTGCGATGGCCAATTCCGACAGCGGACGGGTTAACCGGCGCGCGAAAGACCAGGCGAGTGCGACCAGCAGCGCCCACAGCACAAGCGAGAAACCGATTAAGCCTTGCAGCACGACCGCATCTCTGCGGAACGTCCCGGTGTAATCCGCAGTCAAGCGCAGAAACCCGGCCGTCTCGTCCAACGCATACAGCGGAAGCGTGAGCACAGCCATGCTCGATTCGCGATCATGATGGATGCTCACGATGGACTGGTTGCGTGCGGCGGCGGCCAGATCGGCCTCTCCCGATCGCAGCAGCACCGGGGACGGTTTCGTTTGCACTAGCACATACCCGCCGTCCATCGGCACGCTTTCCGCCCGGAACGTCCCGTTCGCATCATAATAAGCCGTCCGAACGCTGCCGTTCAGACTGAGCCCGCGAATAAGCTCCTCCGGATACCCGGATGCCGTCTTTGGTCGAACGTCGTTCAGCGCCAAATAATACTCGATATGATCATAGACGAACAATTGCAGCCGCTTCATCTCATCGAGGATTGCCGCTTGCGTATGCTGCTTTAGCAGATGGGACATATAACCGTAAAAGCCGAAAGCCGCCACCGAGAACAGCAATGCGAAGCCGAGCAGAAATTTGCGCCGTAGAAGGCTGCGGCCTTCGCGCAGCTTGCGAAGCGGCTTATGGCGCGACCTGCGGGGCAGCTTGCGAGACAGCTTATCCCGCCACATACGAAGCAGTTCGCCGGACAGCATAGGCCGCAGCTTCCTCGTCAGCATGACCGGCTCCTCCCCCGCCACTTATAGCCGACGCCAAACACGGTCTCGATGAGAGACTCCTCCAGCTTTTTGCGGATTCGCTGAACGTGAACGTCGATTGTGCGCAAATCCCCGTCGTAGTCCATTTCCCAGACGTGATCCAATATCTCTTCCCTGGAAAACACCCGGTTAGGGTGATCGCGGAACAGCAGCAGCAGCTCGTATTCCTTCGGCTTGAGCTTGACCGGCTGCCCGTCCCTGAATACCGCGTGACCTGAGCGATCCAACTCCAGCCTGTCCGACAGCGAGATAAGGCCAAGCGGCCGCGCGGCCCCGTTCCGCTCAATATCCCTTCTTCTCAGCACAGCTTTGATGCGGGCGATCACCTCGCGAATTTCGAACGGTTTGGTCATATAGTCGTCCGCACCCAACTCCAGGCCAAGCACCTTATCTACCAGATCATGGCGGGCCGTCAGCAGAAGAATCGGAATCCGCATGTTCGAAGAAACCCTTTTACACAGATCAAAGCCGTCCGCGTCGGGCAAGTTGACGTCCAGCAGAAGGACGTCTGGCGCGAAGCGCTCAAGCAGCTCCATGCCTTCCTCACCCGTCGCGGCGGCTTTGACGTGAAATCCTTCCCGCCGCAGCGAATAGACGAGAATATCGCGAATCGACTCCTCGTCTTCAATTGCCAGCACCTTGATTGCACCCGTCAACGACAAAGCTCCTTTATTCGTTAATGGGTCAAGTATAGCAAATAAATATTGCCAACTTATGAACCTTCTCGTATTAGTCGAATGCCTTCTATTCCTCCGAAACGAAGGACGGTCTATATCTCCACTCGTACGACTGTTACTTGAAATGTCCTCGGGGCTTTTTTCCGATCCAGCGCTCGTCGACTTTCTCGCTTGCCGACTGATATCGGGTATCGACGCTAAGACGGTATTGGTTGGTCGTATTTTCGAGCGAGCAGTGCATCAGGAACATACCGAAGATCAAGACGTCGCCGGCACCATATTCCGTAGTCGCCCACTTGCCGCCGAATTTCTCCGTTACAAGCAGCGGGTCGTCCGTATAGTGGCCGAGGCCGATAGCGTCTCGATCCGAATCCTTCATGCCGTACGATCGCTTTAGTTCCTCGAAGTTATGGGAATCGAGACAGATCGCCAGACCGCCCATCGCATAATCGATATCGCCTAGCGGCGACCAGACGGTGTACAAATTGTGCGTTCCTCTGCCCATATAAACGATGTCGTAATGCGCACCTGTGAAATCCCCCTTGCCGACCGCTCGCAACCATTTGTAATGATAGGTCAGCGATTGCTCTCCGAGCAGCTCGTCGAAAAAGCGCATGATGCGTTCGCCATTCAGCACTTCAAGCAGCTCCGGCAAATCCTCGTTCGTTCCCCCCATAAAAATCGTTTTGCTGCCGTCCGCCATGTAACCCTCCTCCAGCAGCGTGTCCCGATCAAGCTTGCCCATCCGATCCATTTTCTCCAAAATGCGCTTTCTCGCCTTCATCACCTGATCCCGATCATGAAAATCCCTCAACAGCAAATAGCCGTCTTCCGCCAACCGTCCTCGCAGCGCCTCGATATCCCCCAACAGCTCGTTCGAGCTTCTTAATGACGTTAAATGTTCTCCTCCCAATTCCAGCTCGCGATTGCCGACTTTCACCATCATAGATCCAGCACTCCTTCAAGGTTGATGCTTCCATTGTAGGGGGCCGAGCGTTCGCCAGCCATGGATCGCCGTGTTTATTACATGTATAATCATACAAGACAAATAAAATAAAACACCAATAATTCGAATTAACATGTATAATCGAACATCAAAGGGAGCGGATCGTCGCATGAACCATAAACCATACATGGATATCCCCTACGCATTGGAAGATAGGGAAGAGCTCCCGGAATGCCGATTTCGCTCGATCTGGAAAGTCCAGGCTAACGACGCCTATCAACCTCGCCATCCGCGCGGTTTTCCGGATTCGGGCATGTTCGTGACGTTCGCGGGACAGGGCCGAATTGAGCTTCCTTCGGGCGCGGTCGAGCTTGCCGCCGGCACCGTCGTCATTGTTGAGCCTGACATTCCATGCTCCTATCGCTGCGAGAACGATGATTGGAGGTTTTACTTTATCGACTTTCGCGACAGCGGAATGGCCCGCCATTTGGAGCTGCCGCTCGGCGAGACGATGATAACGGGGAAAATGCCCGAGATCGTCCGTCTGTGCGAAAGCTTGATTGACGGGTTAATCGTCCAGCCTGCCGGTTTCCGCTACAGCGCGCATCTTCGCCTTCAGGAAATCATGCTGCTTCTCGCGCAGGAACGGTACGGAGGCCATGGCACCCGTTATCCGGAGCTGGACGAAGCGCTTCACCTGATGCACCGCAACATCGGCATGACGCTGCGAATCGACGAGATCGTCCTGGGATCCGGGTTGTCGCGCACCGCTTTTTTTCAGCGATTTCGCGAAATGACCGGCAAATCTCCTCATCGCTATATGTTGGAGCTTAAGCTGGCTTCTGCAAAGGTTTCACTCGAAACGACAAGTATGTCGGTCAAGGAAATTGCGAATGCACTCGGTTTTTACGACGAATTTCATTTCTCTCGAACGTTTAAGCGCCACTCCGGCGTATCGCCCCTTATTTATCGCCGTAAAAGCTTGCACTGAGCGAAAAAGCGCCGTTCATCCGGTGAGGATCAGGCTTCGACGCGTTTCGACCGCTACATTTTGTTTCTATGGATTTTATACCTTGACAAATAATTATTATTGTGTTATGATATTTATTTATACTATTTACATGACTCTTTTCCTCTGTTATCTTTACGAGTACCCGCCATTCGCAAGCCGGTTCACGGCAAAGGCGAATGCGGAGCGATAACGAGGAGGAGTCAACCGATGCTTTTATCGCCAGGAATCGCTGTAATTGAACTAACCGCCGTCATTATGGGCAAGCCAAACACGATTTATCCCGTTCTGCTATGGGACGAACATGTGGCCGTTCTCGTCGACACGGGGTATCCCGGCCAAGCCGATTTAATCGGCGCCGAGCTTGAGAAATACGCCCTTCCCTCTTCCGGCCTAAGTCGGATCATCCTCTCTCACCAAGACATCGATCATATCGGCTCGCTGCCCGTTCTTGTCCGACGTTCCGAGGGTAAGATCGCGGTCATGTCCAGCCCGTTCGAGAAACCCTACATTGAAGGTAACCTTCGTCTGCTTAGAATAACGCCCGAAGCGATTGAGCAAGCCGTCAACTCTCTTCCAGCGAACGTATCCGACCAGTGGAAACAGGCGTTTCGGCATTCGCTCGAGCACCCGCCAAGCTCTCCCGTTCATGAAACTCTTGAGGACGGTCAAGAGCTGCCCATCTGCGGCGGCATCGTTGTCATCGCAACCCCCGGTCATACGCCGGGACATCTCAGTCTGTATCACCGCGCCAGCAAAACGCTAATTGCAGCCGACGCTTTAACGGTAAACGATGCGGGCGAGCTATGCGAACCGGACCCGGTTACAACGCTTGATCCGGAGCTCGCGAGACATTCGTTGACCAAGCTGCTCGACTATGAAATTACGACGGTCGTCTGCTATCACGGCGGTCTGTACCAAGGAAACGTACGGCAGAATCTGCTGAAGCTCGCGCAATCGGAGGGGAATTAACGGCGAGCCGGTCCCCTACCTTGTACAAGAACCGAAGACCGTGCTGTGCTCCCGTATGTTACAATAAGTGAATCATGCCCTTACGGGAGGCCTGCGCGGAAAATGCCGAGCGATCAATCCTATACGACCGAAGAAATCGCCCAATTGTTGAAAATATCAAAGCTAACCGTCTACGACCTGATCAAAAAAGGCAAGCTCCCTGCCTATCGGGTAGGCAAACAGATGCGAGTGGACGCAACGGATCTGGAAGCCTACAAGCGACAGTCCAAGGGGGGCGTCGGGCTCTCTGCCGCTTCGACCGACGAGCCTCCCCACATTCGTTCTGCGACGAAAGAGCTCGCGGGCGTCCGTCCTCTTGTTATTACGGGGCAAGATATGAGCCTCGATATTTTATCGAAACATATCGAGAAACAGGCCGCCGGTTTTCGAGCCTTGCGTTCCTTCGCCGGATCGCTCGACAGCTTGATCTCGCTGTATCAGGGACAGGCCGATCTGGTCAGCACTCATCTGCTTGACGGGGATACGGGAGAATATAATTTGCCGTATATCCGTAAAATTCTGGTGGGGTCCTCTTACATTGTCGTTAACCTGCTTGCCAGGCAAGCCGGGTTTTACGTGCGGCAAGGCAATCCGTTCGGCCTTAAAGGCTGGCAGGATCTAGAAAAGCCCGGCCTGCGCCTCGTCAACCGCGAGATCGGCTCGGGCGCTAGAGTGCTGCTGGACGAACAGCTGCGCCTGCATCGGATCGCCCCTTCTTCCTTGCTCGGATACAACACGATCGAATCCAATCATCTGGCCGTAGCAGGTAAAGTTGGACTGGGTGAAGCGGACGTCGGCATCGGCATCGAAAAAGCGGCGGCTATCGTAGGCAGCGTCGCTTTTATACCGCTGATTCGCGAGCGTTACGATCTCGTAATGAGAAAATCTCCCGACAACACTCGCTGGATCGAAGCGGTTTTGGACATCTTAAAGTCCGAAGCTTACTTAAACGAGCTCCGTGCGATTCAAGGCTACGATCTGTCGGCGACCGGCACCATTTTGCTGGAAACGTGAATGCGTATTAAAGTGTTAGCGGGACGAAATGAAGAAATGGCGACTCAGGGATGAAATCCCTACAGTCGCCATTTCTTCATTTTCGCGCTGATCTGGTCAAGTGAGCTGTGCCTTAAGTGAGCTTACCTACTATTAAGACAGCCTCTTCGTACTCTATCGCTCTAAACCGTAAACTTCCGTACCAATTGCTGCAAATCATTGGCGATGTCCGACAGCGTCTGCGAGGAACGCGTCATCTCTTCGCTCGATGCGAGTTGCTCCTCCGTCGTAGCCGCCACTTGCTGGGACATGCCGGCCGTCTGCCGGGCGGTATGTCCCATGCTGGAAATCGAGGCAGCAACTTCTTCCGAGCTGGCGGCGAGCTGTTCCGCAGCGGCAGCGGCTTCTTGAATTCGGGTGGATACCTCTCCCGTCGAAACGACGATCTCTTGGAACGCCTGCTCGGCATGCTCTACGGCAAGGACGCCCTCCTGCACTTCCTGCAAGCTCAACCTCATCGCCTCCGCGGCTAAGAGCGTGTCCTTCTGAATCTCGGCGATCAGCTCCATAATGCCCTTGGAGGATTCGTCGCTCTGCGATGCGAGCTTACGCACCTCGCCCGCCACAACAGCAAAGCCCTTGCCGTGCTCTCCCGCTCTGGCCGCTTCGATCCCCGCGTTCAGCGCAAGCAGATTGGTACGGTATGCGATCTCACCGATCAAACCGGAAATATTGCCGATCCTCGCCGATTGCTCTTCTAGCTGCTTGATCGTTGCGCCGGCCTGCTCGACTGTTTCGGACAAACGTTGAATACGTTCGGACACTTCGAGAATTTTGGCGGAGCCGTTGTTCGCTTGCTGCGCCGCCTGCTGAGACAGCTCTGACACTTCTCCAGTCGTCTCCGCGATTCTTTGAACGCCATCCGCCATTTCATCGATCACCCGTCCGCTCTCCGCAGCCGTATTCGCTTGCTTCTCCGAGTCGGCGGCTACCTGGCTGATCGATTCCGATACGTGCCGGGCCGCTTCCGAATTTTGCTCGGAGCTTGCATTGAGCTGCACTGACGCCGTCGCCACCGAAGTCGAGGCTTCCTGCATCCGCCGAGTTGAGTCCCTCAGCGCAAGCAGCGTTTTATTTACCGACTCCATCATGACGCCGAACTCGTCCCGACGATTGTTTCGAAGCAAGTCGACCCGAAGATCTCCGGCGGCGATTCTATTCATCACCGCAGTTGTCGCTTTGAGCGGCCGTGTCAGGTTGACAATCAGCAGCCATGCGAGCACGCCTACGACGATCAGAATGCCGATGCCCAGAAAGAACAGAACGCTGGACGTTGCTTCATACACCGATTCGCTTTCATTCTTGCTGTTGACGGCCCCTTCATGGTTAAACTCGACAAGATTTTGGATTTGGGTCTTTAATAAGTCGAAGGACTTGGATACGGTGTCCATTGCTGCAGCGGCTTCTTCTTGGGTAGCGCTGGGGTCGGCCGTCTTGGCCAGATCGCTCTGAAACTGGTTCCACGCCTGAACCAGCGCCTGGTAATGAACTTGGTCCTGCTCTCCCGATATCGTACTCTCGTATTTTTGGATATCTTCCTCAATCGCGGTTACGAGCAATGCTCTCGCATCGGCGAGCTGCTTCGATTGCTCCGCGTCGTCTTTTATGGTCTGTATCTGATAGTAATTGCTGAGGAAGCGCTCAATCTTCAAGTTCGTCTGCAGGATGGCTTCCGTCCCGAACAGCCATTGATCGGTGACCTCGTCCGTATAGTTGCTTACTTGCTTAATTTGCGACAGCCCTGCCCAACCAAACGCAAACACGAATCCCAATACGATTGCGAATGATCCCAACAGCTTTGTTCTGACCGATCTCATCAAAGTTCCCCCCGCGACAAATATCCTATGCTTTGCATATTGATATCATAGAAGGGAGAATCTCAAAACACTATTAGAAATAATCCTTAAATTGTAAAAATGAGGGATAGAGGCGGCAATTAAATTTTTCCAGCCGCCTCTGACGATCATGAGGTACGTTTAATTTTGACCCGCTGCAAGCGCAGCGCGTTCAGCACGACCGACACCGAGCTTAACGCCATCGCCGCTCCCGCTACCCACGGGGCCAGCAGGCCGATCGCCGCGATCGGAATGCCCAGCGTATTGTAGCCGAGCGCCCAGAATAGATTTTGCCGGATGTTGCTCATCGTCTTGCGACTCATATAGATCGCATCCGCAATGCTGGACAAATCTCCGCGCATCAGCGTAACGTCGGCCGCTTCCATCGCCACGTCCGTTCCGGTGCCGATCGCCATTCCGATGTCCGCCGTCGCCAGCGCGGGAGCGTCGTTGATACCGTCTCCGACCATCGCCACCTTTTTGCCCTCGGCTTGCAGCTTGCGCACTTCCTCCGCCTTCCCTTCGGGCAGCACCTCCGCCAATACGCGATCGATGCCGACCTGGGCGGCAATGGCTTTGGCCGTCCGTTCGTTGTCTCCCGTAATCATGATGACCTCTATGCCTTGCTCCCTCAGTCTACGAACGGCTTCTCCCGACGTCGGCTTGACCGTGTCGGCTACCGCGACCATTCCTGCGTAACGATCATCCACCGCCACAAGCATCGCCGTCTTGCCGGACTCCTCCAGCGCGGACATTGCCTCGTACGCAACGCTTGCGTCAATATTAAAGCGCTCCATCAATCTTCGCGTTCCGACAAGCAGCCGTTTTCCTTGCGCCGCAGCCTCAACGCCGTATCCGGGAATCGCTTCGAAGGATTCGGCAGCGGCGATGCGGATATTTTTCTGCTGGATGCCGGCAACGATCGCTTCCGCAAGCGGATGCTCGGACTGAAGCTCCGCCGCTCCGACAAGACGGAGAAATTCCGTTTCGTCGCCAACGGCGATCACATCGGTCAGCTCCGGCTTGCCGTTCGTCACCGTCCCCGTTTTATCGAGAACGACGGTGTCGATTTTATGCGTCTGCTCCAGATGCTCTCCGCCCTTGAACAGGATGCCCAGCTCCGCGGCGCGACCCGAGCCGGCCATAATGGAAGTCGGTGTCGCCAACCCAAGCGCGCACGGGCAGGCGATAACCAGAATCGCAATCGCCTTCTCCAACGCCTCGGCGAAATCGCCGGGAGCGACGAAGAAGTACCAGACCAGGAAGGCAACGACGGCGATTCCGACGACGATCGGCACGAAGATGCCCGAAATGACGTCCGCCACCCGTTGGATCGGCGCTTTGGAGCCTTGAGCCTCCTCGACGACTTTGATGATCTGGGCAAGAGCCGTATCTTTGCCGACTCTGGTCGCCTTCACTCGGAGGGCCCCGTTTTTGTTGATCGTAGCGCCGATAACCGAGTCCCCGACCCTCTTCTCAATCGGCAAGCTCTCTCCGGTAAGCATCGACTCGTCTACGGAAGATACGCCTTCCAGCACTTCCCCGTCGACCGGAATTTTTTCTCCCGGACGAACGAGAACGATATCTCCCATCTGCACCTCTTCAACCGGTACGGTCATCTCCTGGCCGTCGCGAACGACAAGCGCCGTCTTGGCTTGCAGCCCCATCAGCGACTTGATCGCCTCCGACGTGCGGCCCTTGGCGCGAGACTCCAGCAGCTTGCCCATAATCACGAGGGTGATCAGAATTGCGCTCGTCTCGTAGTACAGCGCCGGACCGTGATGCTGCATCCCGCTTGCGACATACCAATCGATCGTTAAGTACAAGCTATAGAAATAGGCGGCCGAAGTGCCCAGCGCTACTAGCACATCCATGTTCGCACTGCCGCTTCGAAGCGCCTTGAACGCTCCGACGTAAAATTGTTTGCCGACATAGAACTGAACCGGTGTCGCAAGCAAAAGCTGGAACCAAGGCTCCATGAACAGCTTCGGCAAATAGATCCAGGAAGTGAACGAAAAGTGGGCGACCATGGTCCACAGCAGGGGCAGCGAAAGAACGGCCGACAAGATCAGCTTATTGAGCTGCTTGCGAGTTTCCTTCGCCCGTCTGGCTTCCGCATTCTCATCGTCTTGGCGAACAAGCGCCTGATAGCCGAGCTGCTTGACCTTGCTTTGCATATCGCCGATCGAGACGGTGCCCGGGTTGAATTCCACGCGGGCCGATTCCAGCGCGAAGTTGACGGAAACGCCGGTCACGCCCGGAAGCTTCGCCAGCCCTTTCTCGATTCGGTTGGCGCACGCCGCACAGGTCATGCCTTCCAGCTTGAACTGCGCGACCTCCTGAACCGTATCGTAGCCGAGCTTGCGAATCGTCTCCTCCATGCGGTCGACGCCGATCTTCTCCGGATCGTATGTCACGCTCGCCTGCTCCAGCGCAAAATTGACGTTGGCAGCGGAGACGCCATCCAGCTTGCCGAGCCCCTTCTCGATCCGATTGGCGCATGCGGCGCAGGTCATGCCGGCAATCTGCCAAGACGTTTGTTTGGTTTCGCTTGTCGCGGTCGTTTCCACTGTCGCTCACTCCTTGATCCGCAGCTGATTAAGATTTTACGTCGTATCCTTGATCTTCGATCGCCGCTTTGATTTTTTCGATTGTCGTGCTGCCTTCGTTATAGGAAACTTCCACAGAACCGTTTTTCAGGTCGACTTTGCCTTCGGCTCCGATCTCCTTCAGAACGCCCTCGACCGAGTTTACGCAGTGCTGGCAGCTCATGCCTTCGACTTTTAATGTTGTTGTAGCCATAAAGTTCATCAACCTTTCGTTTGTGTTTGTTTTTCTTGAACTTAGTATACCCCTCTACCCTATATTTAGTCAACACCATTTTTGAAAAAATGTCGATGATGACCTTGGTACCATCAACAAAAGGGGTTTGTCCCATAAGTAGAGTTGCTTGAGCTGACCAATAAATAAACAAGGGGTGTACCCCTGTAGATGCCTCATGCGCTCCTGAATGACCTTGTCCTGGGTTTCCTTTCCCATTTCAGGAGCGTATTGCATCGGAAGGAGGTACATCCCCTTGTACCTTGTTCATCGATCATCTTTTCCGGAAGCTTGGTTGCCTTGTAGCTCAGCCCCGTTTGCTTACTTCATCATTTTATTCATCGTCGTCATCAATTCGTTGATGACGTCCATGTCGCCTTCTTGAATTCGCTCTACGACACAGCTTTTCATATGATTTTCAAACAGCAGCTTCCCCACTCCGTTCAAAGCCGATTGAATGGAAGCAATCTGGTTTAACACGTCGTCGCAATACGTATCCTTCTCGATCAATCCTTTGATGCCGCGCACTTGGCCTTCAATCCGGTTCAAGCGGCTAAGCAGGCTGTTTTTGACTTTGTCGGAGTGATGGCTTTTGCGACCCGAGCTCCCGTCCGAACAGCATTCCGCTCCTTGCTCCGAGCCATTCTGATGCTCTTCCATTGATATGTTCATGCGGATCGCCCTCCTCGCCCTTTCTTACTAATATACTCCCATCCCCTATGATTGTAAACGGTCCGCAAGCGGACGCCTCCGTTAACCCTGCTTGATCCCCAATGTTTCCCGGCAATATTGTTCCACTGCCGACTCGATCGCATCGATAAAATCGACGCCTGGCTGCCGCAAGAAATAGGCGTTCGCCCCCATGACGATTCCGACCATCGCGCCCGCGATCGCCAGCGCGGCCAGATCGTCCTTCCCTTTCTCCAGCCTTTCGGCAACCAGTTCTGCGAACAAATCGAGCGTAATGTTCATCTGACCCATCAAGGCCGCTTGCAGTTCGGGCACCTTGGCCACTATCTCCATTCGGGTCCGTATCTCCTGCCTGGCTTCGGCCGAAATCCGCGCTTTGCTTTCTTTGATGACGTTCAGATAAGCTTGAATCGGATGAACGTCCCGCGGTTGGCTCTTGTAAAGCTCAACCAGCATCGGATCGAAATCGTCCTCCAGCACAAGCGCTTCCTTCGTCTGAAAATAGCGGAAAAACGTGCTTGGCGAAACTTCCGCAGCCTCCGCAATCTGCTCTACAGTCGTCTCGTGATAACCCTGTTCAAGAAATAACCGGATCGCATTATGCTGGATCGCGGCCCTTGTCTTGAGTTTTTTCCGCTCCCGAAGCCCCAGCTTGGCCGAATCTGTCGCTTTCACTGTTCCGTCTCCTCTCCCGGTCCACTCGCAAAGCTTTCTTATAAGTGTATCCATTTTCAGGAGGACGAGCAAATCTTAAGGCCGCCCGGTCGTGCAACCTTTCAGACGCTCCGTTCCCGAGAAGTGCTGAGACGCGCGCTTCGTTTCGGCAAAAACGCAAGGGCCATTGCGATTCCCAGCACCGTGATGCCGCCGCATAAACCAAGCATGACCCCCATCCCGCCCGTAAACGAATGTTTGACGGATTGCAGCAGCCGCTCGGAGCCGACCGCCCGGGCTGCAGCCATCCCGGCCGCAACGCTTTTCTGAGCCTTCTCCACAGCCGCCTCCGGAAGATCGCCGAGCGCCAACCGCGATCGGTACGTTGCATTCAGCGCCGCGCCAAGCAGCGCGACCCCCAGCGAGCCGCCGAACTGGCGCAGCGCCGTAATCAAAGCCGAGCCTACGCCGCTTCTCTCCGCCGTGAGCTCGCCCAATGCAGCATCCATCGAAGTCGGCAAAGCCATGCCTAGTCCGATACCCGCTACCGTCGTCCATACCGCTGCAAAGCCGAATCCGCTGTCCGCCGTCGTCAGCGCGCCGACGGCAAGTCCGGCCGTTAACGCAGCAAAGCCGCAAGCGATCATCGCGCGGGTTCCCGCTCGTGCCAACAAGCTTTGAGCCGCCTTGGCTCCGAGAATGACACCGCCAATCAAAGGCAGAAGCCTGAGGCCGGTAGTCAGCGGATCGGCGCCCTGCACCGCCTGGAAAAATTGCGGCACAGCGAAAATGATTCCGAACATCGCGAAGTTGGCCATCGTCGAGAGTATGGCCCCCCACGTAAAACGGGAGGAGCGAAACAAGTCGAGTTCGATAAGCGGCTGCGAAGCCCTCTGTTGCCACAAAACGAATACAAGCAACAACGCCAGTCCCGCCGCGATTGCCAGCAACGCCAGCGGATCCGACCAGCTTGTCTCGCCGGCACGAATAATGCCGTAAGTAAATCCCCCAAGACCTAAGCTCGATGTAAGAATGCCCGGGAAGTCGGGGCGTCGCGCCGACGAGCTGCGCGATTCCGGCAGAAGCATGCCGACGGCCAACAATGCAACCGCTACAAGCGGCAGATTGATCAGGAAGACCGAACCCCAGTCGTAATGCTTTAGCAGCCAGCCGCCGAGAATCGGTCCGATCGGAATGCCGAACATGTTCGCCATCGTCCAGATCATCATCGCCTTAGTCCTCTCCTCGCCTTCGAACAGGACAGGCAAAATCGACATCGACAGAGGCATAATGAAGGCGGCGCCCAGACCCAACAAACATCTCATCGCAATCAGTTGAGCAGAAGAATCCGCCAAAGCGCAGCCTGCGGAAGCCAATCCGAAGACGATAAGCGCTGCCAGCAAAAACTTTTTGCGCCCATATCGGTCCCCCAGCATACCCGCCGGCAGCAGAATCGCTGCCAGCACCAGCGTGTATGAATCAATAATCCACTGCAGAGCGCCTGTCGAAGCCTGCAGCTCCTCTGCCAAGGTCGGCAAAGCGACATTCAAAATCGTCATATCCAGCGAGATCGCCAATATGCCGAATGTCAGCGATCCGAGTACCCACCACTTTCGATTCCTATTTCCTCCCATTTTACCAACCGCCTCCTTCGCGTTACTTTCAATATAATGAAATATAATATCTTTTGATAGTAACTGTCAATATATATTTAATGTCACTTTGTGCGATTGAATTTCCGCAGCGCTAGACAAAAAAAAGAACTATTCCGCGATCCTCTTGCGAAGATCGACAAAACAGTTCTTCCTATCTCAATTGATCGAGCTCATCCGAGGTCCGATACCGCACCGGCAAACAAAATACAGCCTGTGGCGCGATCTACGATCGCGGCGATAAACGGCCTGTCGACCTTCATCTGGAACGGGTCGTCGGCAGGCGCCGCCCCTGCCATCATCTCGATTACGGTCGCCGCTGCCGCCTCGGTGCCCTGCTCATCCACGCTGAGGGTCGCACGATGCGTAACCTTGCTGATGAACAAGTTCGGCGGCTCCGGGGCCATCGCCGAGAAATCCGCCCGCGTCGGTTCAAGCGCCTCGATGATCCCTGCCTGCCGCAGCGCGTCCGTCGCATTGGTCGAATACTCCAGACGGAGCTTTGGAATTTCTATGCTTCCCTTGCGGACTTCGTATTCCTCTGTAAGCAAGTCGGGATCCGCGGCCAGCATAGCCGCTACTTTGGACAACGAGACGTCTTTGCTCGGCAGCAGGATCGTCATATACGCTGATTCGCGTTTGCCGTAAGGAAGACGGATTGCTTCGTACTCTTCCTTCTGCGCATACGGATAATAGCCGCCGTTGGCCATCATCTTCGCGGGAACGGTCTCTCCGTCGGAAATATGGAACTGCCCGTCCGTCGTCTTCTCGGCGCTAAACGGCTTCGTCCATGCCCCGTTAAAGTAAACCGCATTCAGAACGTACATCGCCGCATCCGCTTCTACGCCTTCCAGCAAACGCTCGATTCGGCCGGCGGTCGCTTCCTTCGCCCATTCGTTCATCGTTTCAAGCGTTTGCGGCTCGGCAAAATTAACTCGACTGACTTCCGCTCTAAAGTCGTTGCGGCTTCTGTTAACGAAGGTATCGAGAAACGGCTTGCCTTCCTTCAGCCACAAGGAGCTGGCAACATTCATCTCCACGCCGTCTTCGCCCGGATGGCTTAGCAAATCGACCAGTACCCGGTAGCCCGCTCCGATCTCGTCTTTGGTTTTCTCTCTGAGACCTAACGCCCCCCTCATCTCTTCTTCGGTTTTCCCTTCGCCTCCCGTCGCAACCAGCGACAGCGCGGACGATAGGCTTAAAGGCGACAGCAGCACGTTCTCGCCAGGCGTCTCGGCCATCAGTTTCTCCATCAAGGACATTCCGAAGCCATTGGACGCCTGCACAAGAGCCGGGTCGACATCTTGAGCCGTATAGGCACTCGCCTTCCGTTCGCTTTTCACCTCCGGGCTGGCCCCTTCGTCCCGATTGCCGCAGCCCGAGCAGGCCAATACGGCCGCCAATCCTATGCCTATTGCTGTTTTGCGCATTGCTCGCTCCCCCTTTCTTACTCAACAGGACGTTGAATGGAAGCAAGAAGTTGCAGTTCAGGAAAATTACGGCGCTCAATAAAGAAGAAAGA
Organism: Cohnella sp. LGH; assembly: GCF_017671885.1. Classification (NCBI taxonomy): domain Bacteria; kingdom Bacillati; phylum Bacillota; class Bacilli; order Caryophanales; family Paenibacillaceae; genus Cohnella; species Cohnella sp. LGH. The sequence goes on along the minus strand of NZ_CP072117.1, from coordinate 2,819,755 downwards.
GCCGTCCCGCACATTTTCAGATGCGCGGCCGACAGCCCTTGTTACGGTACTGCGATTATTCGCGATAAGCGCTTTTAGCGGCAATAACGAATTGTTCGAAGAATGCGTCGTCCTCCTCCAACCATTCGTCCACCACTTGTATCTCCTCTTCGCTGCCTGCTCCGTCGCTAAAGTTCAGCGCATAGCTCCAATTGTTTTTACCGTTGTCGCTCTGAATCGTCACTTCGTAGCCTTGTTTGTGATTTTCGATTGTGAAGCGGATCAGTCCGACGTAACCGTTGTCCTCGTCCCGGGTCATAGTTGCGCTAATTATCGTTGTTTTCATACCGTCACCTCCCCTGCAATGTTTCATTAAACCTATCAATAAAGCTATTTTCTTAAGAAAACGTTTCCCTTCCTCTTGACATGATACATTTTGTATCATAAATTAAATTTAGGTTCATTTAATTCCGATCAAGGAGATATGACGAATGACGATGGGAGACAGATTGCGCAAGCTGCGGCTGCAGCGCAAAATCTCGCAAGAAGAAGTGGCGCGCCATATCGGCATTACGCGCTCCGCATACAGCCATTACGAGATTAACAATAGACAGCCGGTCTATGAAACTCTGATCAAGCTTGCCGCCTTCTTCGACGTTTCGCTCGATTATATCATTGAAGGATCGCAGCCGAAACGATCCCTTGATCCGCCCGACGCGCCGAGCTCGGATGATATTCTTACGCTGTTCCGGCAGATGAGCCACGAGCAGCGCAAGCAATCCATTTCGTTGATCTCGGACTTCCTGAGCGGGGAGCAGCGCGCGGACGGCAGCCGCTAGAGACGGACAGGAAGCTCGATACGGAAGACGCATCCCCCGCCCTCCGAATTGCGGACATCGATCCGGCCGCCGTGCAGATCCACGATTTCCTTCGAGATCGCCAGCCCAAGCCCTCCGCCTCCCGAACCGGAAGAACGGGAATGGTTCTTTCGATAATATCGATCGAACACGCGAGGCACGTCGGCTGGTTCGATTCCGGGTCCGCTATCGGCGACCAAAATTTCCACGCGCCCGGACTCCGGCAGCGTTCGCAGCGTAAGCGCGATCTCTCCGCCTTCGGGGGTGTAGCGAATCGCATTGTAGAGCAGGTTGGCGAACACCCGGTCCATCTGCCGGACATCGACCGCTACAAGCGTATCGACGGCGGCTTCTCCGATGATTTCGCAGCTAAAGAGGATGCCTTTGCTTTGCATTTCCAAACCGTATTGCTCCGTTATTCTTTCTTGCCAGTACGACAGCGGAATATTCTCAAGCGTCAGCTCCAGCCTTCTCGCTTCCAACAAGGACAGATCGAACAGATCCTGAATAAGAGAGTTCAGTCCGTCGACTTTCGACAGCATCGATCGAATCGTCTTGTCGCGCTGCTCCGGCTCGGAGATGACATCGTCTCTAAGCGCCTCCAAATACCCTCGCAACAGCGTTATAGGCGTTCTCAAATCGTGGGAAATGTTGCTGACCAAGCGGGTTCTCGCCTGCTCTATTCTCTCCAGCTCGGTTTTTGCTTCCTCCAGCGTAACGTAAGAACGCCGCAGCTCCTCCGTCCGCTCCTCGATTCTATTCTCCAATGAGCTGTTCCATTCGATCAGTTGAGCAGACAACTGCTCCGCCCTGTCGTAGGTCAGCGAAAACCTGCGCGAGATGATGAACGAATTCATAACGATCAGGAATAGCAGGCCGAACGGGAGCAGGTCGATCGAACGCGACCACCCGTTGTAGAACAGGATGTCGTTGACAATCGTAACGACAAGTCCCGCGACGCCGATCAGCGCCAGCACCGCCCCTTCCCGTTTCCGGTGCGCCGCCGCGACTAAACCGGCTAGCGCCCGCCCGCTGAACAGAAGCACATAGAGCTGGTTGACGATCAGCCACGACGTAAACGACAGAGGCGGCACAACGGCGGCAACGAGAATCAGCACGACTCCGCAGCCGGTAGCGGCTTTGAACCAGACCTTCTTCAGCTCGATGGGATACATTTTGCAGAAGTAGCCGAAACCCGCCCACGCCGCCATGACGAACGCCGCGTATTCCAGCCGGATCGCCGACTCCCAGCTCATGCCCTGCAGCCAGCGGACGATAAAGCCTTCCCCGATCAGCCCAGTCCTCAGTCCGACGCACAGGCAGAGCAAGGCGAACAGCACGTTGGCGGTCTCCTTGCGACGCAAAATATACAGCCCGAGATGGTAAAATCCGATCATCAGCAAGCAGCCCATAATAATAAGCTGCTGTGCGGCATTCCTGAGCTGCAGCCGCTGAATTTGCTCCGACGTGCCCATCACGATCGACGTCCGGACGCCGCCGTGCCGGTGGTCGTAGTTGGCGACGACAAGCTTGAGCTCCGTCCGATCGCCGGATGCGCTGAAATGAACGGTCGCCGGCACTTGGTGCGGGATGGACAGCCGCTCGTCAATATCGGGATGGCCGCGCGAGTGCACCAGCTTTCCCCCGATATAGAGCTCATAAGAAGTCGAAATGTTCGGCAATCGAATGGCCATCATCTCGTTCATCGGCCGATGCAAAATCGTCAACCGGTATATCCCGTAGCCGATGTCGTCCAACTCCTTGCCGTCCCCGGGCTCCGTAGCCCCCCACGTTCCGGGCATGTTCAGAGTCGTATCGAGATAGGAAGAATCCTCTGTCGCCTTTTGCGCGCGCTCCAGCCAACGGAAGTTCCATTCGCCGTCGAGCGGAACGGTTCCTTCCTCATCCCACGGCCATTCGGTCAGATCGATAACCCCTTTCTCGGCACGAGGCTCCTCCGGCCCGCTCCCGCGGGGGGATGGTGCGCACCCGGCCGACACTGCCAGCAGCAGCGCTACGGCCGCCAGCGCCGCCGCATACGCATACCATCGGCCGATCGGCATTACCGCTTTTCCCGATGTCACATTTCCCTCTCCTCTATTGTTCCATGTCAGTCCGATGCAAATAGGTTTCGAACGTCATTGTAACGGTGCATTGATTCCTCGTCAACGCTTTCGTTATAATAAGACGATTGGAGTGTTTTCCACATGTTCGGTTCTCCTCTTCATGAAAAATGACGTTGGGTACGGAGGATTGAGATGACCAGCTACGAAGCGACCATACTCGTCGTCGACGACGAGCAGGAAATTACGGAGTTAATCGCCCTTTACTTGCAAAAGGCAGGGTTCGACGTACACGCGACCGACAACGGCGCGCACGCCCTTCGCTTGGCGGAGACGCTTCAGCCCGACTTGATTTTGCTCGACGTCTCTCTCGGCCGCATGGACGGCGTCGAGGTGTGCCGTTCGCTGCGGCAGGGACCGGTCGCGGATGTCCCGATTCTGTTTCTCAGTTGCAAATCGGAAGACCAGGACATCATTCGCGCGCTATCCGAGGGCGGCGACGATTATATTACGAAGCCGTTTAGCCCAAGCCAGCTTGTTGCGAGAATTCAAGCGCACATCCGCAGACGCAGAACCCGCGAAAGAAATCCGGAGGAGCAGATTTCGTCGCTCAGCTTCCCAGGGCTCGACATCGATTTTCACAGCATGGAGGTCCGCTTGAACGGCGAAGCGGTCTCGTTGTCGGCCAAGGAATTCGAGCTGCTCAGCGTTATGGCCAGATCGCCGAAACGGGTATTCCCGTTGGAGGAGCTGTATCGCAAAGTATGGCAGACGGACAGCATGGGCGACACGCGCACGCTGATGGTGCATGTCAGCAACCTGCGCAAAAAACTGGAAAGCGATCCCGCCAACCCTCGCTGGATTCAGACGGTAAGAGGCTTCGGCTACCGTTTCGGTCCGGTGGACAATGGCGAGGAGCAGGTTTTGTAAGTTACAGAACAGGTCGAACCAAAGCACAGCGCTCAGTAAACCCTCATGAGTTCGATCCATACAAACTATTAGACGACAAAAAGGAAGATCAGACGATGATGCGATTGGCGCAAGAATGGCAAGATTACGAATTGATTGACACCGGCAACGGCGAGAAGCTCGAGCGTTGGGGAGACGTCGTACTGCGGCGCCCCGACCCGCAAATTATATGGCCGCTCAAAACCGAGAACGCGGCGTGGAAGCAAGCCGACGGCCATTACCACCGCAGCAGCAGCGGCGGCGGGCAATGGACCTACAAGCGTTCGCTGCCCGAGCGCTGGAGCGTCGCTTACGGTCCGCTCAAATTCCATATCAAGCCGACTAACTTCAAGCATACCGGCTTGTTCCCCGAACAAGCGGTCAATTGGAGCTGGATGATGAACAAAATCCGCGAAGCGAATCGGCCGATTCGCGTTTTGAACCTGTTCGCGTATACGGGCGGAGCGACGGTGGCCGCCGCCTCGGCGGGAGCGGATGTCTGCCACGTTGACGCCGCCAAAGGCATGGTCCAGTGGGCCAAGGAGAACGCTGAGCTGTCCGGTCTCGGATCCGCGCCGATCCGCTACATTACGGACGATGTGTTCAAGTTCGTGCAGCGCGAGCAAAGAAGGGAACGCCAATACGAGGCGATCATTATGGACCCTCCTTCTTACGGGCGCGGGCCTAACGGAGAGACTTGGAAGCTGGAAGAAAACTTGTTCCCCTTCCTGGAGACGTGCATGTCCATTCTCTCGGATAAGCCATTATTCGTGCTCGTTAACTCGTATACGACCGGCTTCTCTCCTACCGTCTTAAGCAATTTGCTTGAGCTTAGCTTCCGTCGCAAGTTCGGCGGAACGCTGGATTGCGGAGAAGTCGGATTGCCGATTACGAGCAGCGGCATGACGCTGCCTTGCGGCATCTATGGAAGATGGGAAAGCGGGAGTTGACAATCGGATTGATAACGAATAATAAAGTTCCGTCTGCGGGCGGCAAATACGCCTCACTAATCGGCTTGAGCCTGTTGGCGATCGTTCTGACTTCCTGTGCGGACGCTTCTTCTCGTACGCACCCGTCCCGGTCCAGCCAGTCGCCTTCCAGTCCGGCTGTAACCCACACGGCTTCAACGGCTCCATCCGCATCGCATTCGCCGACAACGCCGTCTCCCGAGACTAAGGAGCCTGTAGTCACGGAAGCGACGCTGCTGGCCGTCGGAGACATCATGGTGCACATGCCGCAGCTCCCCGCCTATTACGATAAGGGGACAGACAGCTACGACCTTACGTCCTGGTTCTCGCAGGTCAAGCCGATTCTAGAGCGCGGCGATTGGGTTGTAGGCAATCTGGAGACGCCGATTGCCGGCAAGGATTTGAAGTTTACCGGTTTTCCGCGGTTTAACGCTCCTAACGAATTGGCGGACGCGATTAGAGGCGCCGGCATCCAGCTTGTCTCAACCGCCAACAATCATTCTCTCGACCGCGGCGTTCCCGGCGTTCAACGAACGCTTGCAACCGTACGCAAAGCAGGCCTTATCCCATTTGGTACATCGGCCGACGCCAAGGAGCAAAGCCGCAACGTTATCGAGGAAAGAAACGGCATTCGCATGGGTTTTCTTTCTTACACTTACGGCACGAACGGCATTCCGATTCCCAAGGGCAAGGAATACACCGTCAATCTAATCGACCGCAGCGCCATCAAGAAAGATATCGCGAAGCTTAAGAAGGCCGGAGCCGATGCGGTCGCCGTCTCCCTTCACTTCGGGGTCGAGTATCAGCGCATGCCGAATGCCGAGCAAACCTCTCTGGCCAAGGAGCTCATCGGGGCCGGGGCCGATCTGATTCTGGGCTCGCATCCTCACGTCGTTCAGCCGTATGAGGAGATTTCCATCCCTGCCTCCGAGAGCTTCGACGGCTCTCCGCGCAAAGGAGTCGTGATCTACTCACTCGGCAACTTCATTTCCAACCAGACGGGGGACTGGAAGGATGTCGGCGTCATCTTCGGCGCACGCTTGAAGAAAACCGTCCATCCTGACGGAACCGTCGCGCTGGAATGGAAGGAGATTACGACAGAGCCGACCTGGGTTCACATCGTCTGGAAAAATAAAAACCGGCATTATACGGTTATCCCGCTTGCAACCGAGCTTAAGCAGCGCAGCTTCTCGGCGCTGACGGCAAAAGATTACGAGAAGATGCAGACGATGTATTCCGGCATTCGCAAGCATCTCCGCAAGCTTGTCGCGGGCTGACTTCCAAGCTCGGAGATCGACGACTGCATTCGCATTACTTGCAAGTCAATCAAAAAAGAGCAAGCTCCGGACGGACAAACGGTCCCATGGAGCTTGCTCTTTTCTATTTCCTGACGACGATGACCTAGGGTTACACAACCGGCTCGGCCGTTGATTCGAGCGCCGACTCCGACATTACGGACGTCGGCGGTCCCGGCTCTGTGGTCGTCTTAGCCGATTCGGGCGTTCCGGCAGTCGGCTGCTCCGTTTCCTCCCGTTCCTTCGTTGGGCGTTCCGTCGCTTTCGCTTCCCTGGTCCCGGACACCTTGCCCATCAGATAGACGAGCAGTTGACGATTGTGGCTAGAAATGCGATCCAATGACTCGTTGACGATCGCGGCGCGGACGGCGACGCCCCGCCCGACCTCCGATCGCCCGAGCTCCGTCATCGTTACCCATACGATTCTCCGGTCGGCCTCATCCCGTCTCCTCTCGACCAAGCCCGCCCTCTCCATACGATCGAGCAGCGTCGTAATCGCCGCCGGAGTCGTCTCCAGGTGAGGAAGCAGCTCGGACGGCTTCATAGGCTCATGCGCTTCCAGCAGCTCCAGCACCTCCAGCTGCCCGGCCGTCAGTTGCGGAGCCAGCTCCGCCTCCATTCGCGCGTTCCAATCCTTCGTGAGCTTGGTCCAGCTTTTCACAAATTCCGCCGCATTGTCCACGAGTACGCCCCTTTCATCCCGAACATTGCCTTCTTCTTTATTATACTTACCGTCTCTGTCGAATGATAGTTTAATGCGCTTAAATATTTACGACATGAATCCGCAGGAACGAGAACCTGACGACAAGTGGCGACATATACTAGATACGAAAAATGGGTAAAAGCGGAGAAAAGGCAAACAAGGAGGCTTATCCCTTGTCCTCTAACGAAACAAAAATTAAAATGATCGGTCAAATGGCCCAGGACGCCGGACTAATAGAAGACCCCCAGTGGCTCGAACGGCTCAATGAGCCGGTGCCCCTGTGGGTCGTATTGGATATGCTATTGCGCTGGATCGACCGAACCGAGTCGAATGGTGAAGGTCCCTACGACTGAGTTTTCCCGGCTTGCGTCTGCGTCGAAAGCGGCTTGACGAACGCCTCGGCCAGCGTATCCCCGCGATCTACGGGAATCATTAGCTTGCCTTGGCCCCTTCTGTCTTCGATTGGAGAGCTCTCCGAGGAAAACTCCGATACTGCGCCGCTCGTCGTCAGGGCAAGCAGGCTAATCGCTTCTTTGACATGGAATGCGGCGACCAGCTTCGTGCCATTCGGGCGGACTCGCTTGCCTTCCTTGAACTCGAACGTCTGAATGCCTTTGCCTCCGCGGCCTTGCTGCGGATAGTCGAGCAGCAGCGTGCGCTTCGCATAGCCATAGTCGGATAAGACAAGAACCTCTCCTTCATCCTCCGCCACGAACAGCGCGTCCGCAAGCTGATCCCCGTCTTTAAGCGCGATCCCTCTCACGCCCCCGGCTACGCGGCCCTGAACGCTGACTTCCTCGCGGCTAAAGCGAATGCTCATGCCTTGCTCGGTCACGAGCAGCAGGTCCTCCGGATTGTCCGAACGCAACACCTTCACAATCTCGTCGCCGTCTCCAACTTTGCAGGCGGCGATCGCCATGCTTCGCGTCGTCGCGTATTCGGCCAACGGCGTCCGCTTGACCTGTCCCCGCTTCGTCACGAACACGAGCATCGGGCCGTTTGCTCCCGAATCGCCGTTATCCTTCGCGTCAGAAGGCGGCGTAAGCTCCGCGCTTCTGGCATGTACGATGCCCACGATACGGTCGTCCTTGGCGAGCGGCAGCACGTTGACGATAGCCGTTCCGGTATCTTTCCACTTGAACTCGGGAATCTGGTGCACGGGCAGCAGATAATAATGACCTTTCTGCGTGAAGAGCAGCAGCGGATCGATCGTACTGACGCCCAGGCTCCATCGGATAACGTCGCCCTCTTTAACGCCGGCGCTTTCAAGCTCCCCGCCGGAACGCGTGAACGAGAGCAGGCTTGTCCGTTTAATATAACCTTCTCGGCTCAGCGTGACCAATACGTCCTCCGCCGGAACCATAACCTCAAGATTGACCTTGATCTCTTCGACTTCGCCCTGAATGACGGAGCGGCGATCGATCCCGTACTTGCCGCGAATTTCCGTCAGCTCGTCTTTAATGACGTTCATCAGCTTGCGCGGGCTTTCGAGAATCGCGCGCAGTTGAGCGATTTTCTTGAGCGTATCGGCATGCTCCTTCTCCAGCTGCGTAATCTCAAGATTCGTCAGCCGATAGAGCTGCAAAGTCAAAATAGCGTCAGCCTGCCGCTCGGTAAAGCCGAACTTGGCGATCAAGTTGTTTTGCGCGTCCTGGCGATTCTTCGAGGCTTTGATCGTCTCAATGATCTGATCGAGCAGATTCAGCGCCTTGACGAGCCCTTCCAGCACATGCGCGCGGTCTTCCGCCTTTTCCAGATCGTATTGGGTCCGGTGAGTTACGACTTCCTTCTGGTGCGCGATATAGGCTTCGAGAATCGGCTTGAGGCCAAGCTGACGCGGCGCCTTGTTGACGATCGCGACCATGTTGAAGTTGTAGGTCGTCTGCAAATCCGTTTTCTTCAACAGAAAGGCAAGGATGCCTTCCGCATCGGCGTCCTTCTTCAGCTCGACGACGATGCGCAGACCGTTCCGCCCGCTCTCGTCGCGCACCTCGGCAATGCCTTCGACCTTCTTCTCCATACGTACGTTGTCAATGGCATTGACAAGCTTGGACTTCACGATCTGGTACGGAATTTCCGTAATGACGATTTGCTGCTTGCCGCCTCTAACTTCTTCGATGGCGGTTGTGGAGCGAACATGGATTTTGCCCTTGCCCGTCTCGTAAGCCTCGCGAATGCCGTCCGCCCCCATGATAATGCCGCCGGTCGGAAAGTCGGGGCCTTTCACGATCTCCATGAGCTCGGGCACCGTCATCTCCGGCTTGTTCATGACGGCGACGCAAGCGTCGATAATCTCGCGCAGGTTATGCGTCGGAATTTCCGTGGCGAAGCCCGCCGAGATGCCGGATACGCCGTTGACGAGCAGGTTCGGGTAACGCGACGGAAGCACGACAGGCTCCTTGGCGGTATTGTCGAAGTTATCCTTGAACAAAACCGTTCTTTTCTCGATGTCCCGCAGCAGCTCCATGGAGATCTTGGACAGACGCGCCTCCGTATACCGCATAGCGGCCGGCGGATCGTCGTCCATCGAGCCCCAGTTGCCGTGGCCGTCGACGAGCATATGCGCCATTTTCCACGGTTGGGCCATCCGCACCATGCCTTCGTAAATCGACGAATCGCCGTGCGGGTGATAATTACCCATAACGTCGCCGACCGTCTTGGCCGACTTCCGGTACGGCTTGTCCGGCGTATTGCCCGACTCGTACATCGCGTACAAAATACGACGCTGTACCGGCTTCAGCCCGTCGCGCACGTCAGGTATCGCGCGGTCTTGGATAATGTATTTGGAATAGCGTCCGAAGCGGTCTCCTACGACCTCCTCCAGAAACGCCGGCAAAAAGTTTTCAAGTAGGCTCACAGCTTACTGCCTCCTAAGTGTTGGGGCGCATTCTTCTGCGCTAGCAGTAAGGGCCTTCCAGGCCCTCATCCCTGCGCTTGCCCCGGCTATGTACAGAATAACGCCTGACAGACAGGTCGCTATTCCGGTTGTTGCATCAAGTTTGGAGCGCGTAACGGTCTGACAGGCCGTTGCCACGTCGGTCTCGCCGACTTCGGCGCCTCTAACGGTCTCGCAGACCGTTACACCGACTTTTCCGCCGACTTCGGAGCCTCTAACGGTCTCGCAGACCGTTATACCGACACTTCCGCCGACTTCGGCGCCTCTAACGGTCCCGCAGACCGTTACACCGACACTTCCGCCGACTTCGGCACCCATAACGGTCCCGCAGACCGTTACGCCGACTTTTCCGCCGACTTCGGAGCCTCTAACGGTCCCGCAGACCGTTATGCCGACTTTTCCGCCGACTTCGGAGCCTCTAACGGTCTCTCAGACCGTTACGCCGACTTTTCCGTCGACTTCAGCATCTCTAACGGTCTCGCAGACCGTTACACCGACTTTTCCGCCGACTTCGGAGCCTCTAACGGTCTCTCAGACCGTTACGCCGACTTTTCCGTCGACTTCGGCACCTCTAACGGTCTCTCAGACCGTTACACCGACACTTCCGCCGACTTCGGCGCCTCTAACGGTCCCGCAGACCGTTACACCGCCCATTCCGCCGACTTCGGCGCCCGCCCCTTACTCCTCGTACTCCGTAAAATCGACGTTCTCGATAATCCAGCGTTTGCGAGGATCGACCTTGTCGCCCATCAGCGTCGATACGCGGCGCTCCGCTTTGGCGGCGTCTTCGATCTGCACTTGCAGGAACGTACGCGACTCGTAGTTCATCGTCGTCTCCCACAGCTGGTCGGGGTTCATCTCGCCCAACCCTTTATAACGCTGCAGCTCGGCGCCCTTGCCAAGCTCCTTCGTGTACAGGTTGAGCTGCTCGTCCGTCCAGGCGTAGCGAACCGTCTCCAGCTTGCCGGACTTCCGCGTAATCTTGTACAGCGGCGGCTGCGCGATAAACACTTTGCCCGCATCGATCAGCGGCTTCATGTACCGGTAGAAGAACGTCAGCAGCAGCACTTGAATGTGCGCGCCGTCCGTGTCCGCATCGGTCATAATGATGATTTTGGAGTAGTTGCACTCCTCGACGTCGAACTCAGAGCCGATGCCCGCGCCGACGGCCGCGATAATCGCCTTATACTCGTCGTTCTTCAGAATGTCGACAAGCTTGGACTTCTCCGGATTCATCGGCTTGCCCTTAAGCGGCAAAATCGCCTGATACTTCGAATCCCGTCCCTGCTTGGCCGACCCGCCAGCGGAATCGCCTTCCACGATAAACAGCTCGTTACGGGAGCTGTCCTTGGACTGCGCCGGCGACAGCTTGCCGCCAAGGCTGGCGCTCTCGCTGCGCTTCTTGCCGCTGCGAATTTCCTCGCGCGCCTTACGCGCCGCTTCCCGCGCCTTGGACGCCTGAATCGACTTGCGGATCAGCAGCTGGCCGACCTGCGGGTTCTCTTCCAGAAAAACGGCCATCTTGTCCGTGACAATCGCATCGACCGCGCCCCGAGCGGAAGCGCTCCCGAGTTGGTCCTTCGTCTGGCCGACGAATTCGACCTCGGACATTTTAATATTGATGACCGCCATCATGCCTTCGCGCAAGTCGTTGCCTTCGAGATTTTTTTCCTTCTCCTTGAGTTGACCCGTCTTACGCGCGTATTCGTTCATCACCCGCGTATAAGCCGTCTTAAAACCCGTCTCGTGCGTCCCGCCGCCGCGCGTCGGAATGGCGTTGACGAACGAAGCGATCGTCTCCGTATAGCCGTCATTGTACTGCAGAGCGATCTCGACCTCGATGTCGTCCTTCTCCGCCGCAAAGTGTACGACGTCGTGGAGCACCGATTTCTCCTCATTCAGAAATTGCACGAACTGGCTTGCGCCGCCCTCGTAATGAAACGAATCCGACTTGCCGCTGCGTTCGTCCTTAATATTGACCTTAAGCCCCGAGTTCAGGAACGCGATCTCCTGCAGCCGCTCCGACAGCGTGTCGTAGTTCATGCTGACGTTGCCGTGGAACACTTTCGGATCGGGCTTAAAGGTAACCTTCGTACCTGAGCGGTTCGTATTTCCGGTCACTTCCAGCCCGGTAACCGGCTCTCCGACATGCTCGACGCCGCGATCGTCGACCCACGTCTCGAATCTCATCTTATGTATTTTGCCGTCGCGGTAAATCTCCACTTCCAGCCACTCGGAGAGAGCGTTCGTAACGGAAGCGCCCACGCCGTGCAGCCCCCCCGACTTCTTGTAGCCGCCTCCGCCGAATTTCCCGCCCGCATGCAAAATCGTGTAGACGACCTGAGGCGTAGGGATACCGCTTTTGTGCATCCCTGTCGGAATGCCCCGCCCGTTGTCGACGACGGTAACGGAATTGTTGGCATGAACGATGACGTCGATGCGCGAGCAAAATTTAGCCAAATGCTCGTCCACGGCGTTGTCGACAATTTCCCATAATAGATGATGCAACCCCGATGTCGTCGTGCTGCCGATGTACATGCCCGGCCTTTTGCGTACAGCGGTTAGTCCTTCTAAAATTTGAATATCATCCGCACTGTATTCACTGACCGCCGATGCGGCGGATTCGGTGAACAGATCGATTTTTTCGGTCACGAACGGACCTCCTTGCGTAATCTCTTGCGTTTATCCTCATAAACGCGCTTTGTTTATTCTAATTCAAGATGTCTTGCTTCGTAAAGACGGAGAAAGAAACGATCACCGCCGCAAGCCCCCAAATCCCCAGCACGGCAAGCGAAAATCCGAGCGACATGCCCTCCACCGGAGGCGGAGTACCCCGTAAATATGCGGATAGTTCGAGATTGACGTTAAATAAATATTTGGCCGTTTTCCAAGAGGAGGCCATGTTCGCCAGCAACGTACCGGAAATAATCGCCGCCATCATCGTCACGAAACTCGCCGCCGTACTGCGTACGAGCACGGATATCATCAGCGCGATCAGCGCCACCACCATTGCGGCAAACCAGATTAGCCCGGCTTGCATAAGCACATATACGCCCTGTGTGACGGCATGGACATTCGTCGTATCGACCTCCGCTCCCTCGACGCGGAAGCCGACGAACACCGGCTCTCCCCAGCCTCCGTATCCGAACACGAGGCCGGATATGACATAACAGAGCGCAATCGTGGTGACGAGAATAAGAGAGACGTATAAGGTCAGTGTCGCTAATTTTGAAAATAAAATGCGCCATCTTCGCACGGGCCTCGTCAGCAGCATCTTGATTGTGCCCGTAGAGCGCTCCGAGGAGACTAAATCCGATGCGATCGCCAGCACCATGAGCGGGATAAACAGACTGACCGCATTATCCATAAACCGCCGGGTAAACGTAACCGCGTTCGGCGATTCGGGGTTGATGTCGTGATCGAGATAATATTGCAACTGCTGAACGATCGCCTTGCGCCACTGCTTCCATTCCTCGGGAATCCGGTCGCTGCTTAGCGCGTTCGTATTGTCGGTAATCCGGCTCTGCAGCTCGGCCCGCCAGTCCGTCCGGAACTTGTCGGCGCTGTTCTGCGCGACCTTCATCTGAGCATAGACGAATACAGGGATCAGAATAAGCAAAATAAGCACGACAACCGCGAAGCGTTTTTTCTTCCACACCTTTAACGTCTCGTTCTGAATAAGCGCCAGCAGATTAGCCAATTTGCTCCCCCTCCGTCAGCTTCAGGAATAGCTCCTCCAAAGAGGGCGCGACGCGCTGCACCGACACGATCCCGACGCCAGCTCCGACGAGCCGGTTCACCCAGCCCGAGATCCGGCTTTCGTCCACGACCGTGACGATCGGCTCGTCCATCGCCGACAGCAGCGCCTCATCGATACGATGCTCCCGCTCCGGCACAAGCCTGACGTCCGGCTGATCCGCAAACATCCGCCTGGCTTCGTCCGGGCGATCGACCTGCCATACCGTATACGCTCCCGCCTGCGAGACGAGCTCGTCGACCTCGCCGACGGCGATCACTTCGCCATGCGCGATAATCGCCACGCGGTCGCACATCAACTGGATTTCGCTTAACAGGTGACTGGAAATAAACAGGCTCATGCCGCTCTCCGCCAGCATGCGGATAAACTCGCGCAGCTCCTTGATTCCTTTCGGGTCAAGGCCGTTCGTCGGCTCGTCCAGAATGAGCAGCTTCGGCTTGCACAGCAGCGCCTGGGCGATGCCTAACCGCTGTCTCATGCCGAGCGAGTAGGTTTTGACCTTGTCGTGAATGCGTTGGTCGAGTCCGACGATCTCCACGACCTCGACGATGCGCTGCTCCGGAATATCCGGCTGCATGCGGGCGAAGTGGGCAAGATTTTCCCAGCCGGTCATAAACCCGTACATCTCGGGATTTTCCACGATGCAGCCGATATGCGCAAGCGCGCGCTCCGGATGCGTGCGCACGTTCTCGCCGCAGACGACGATATCGCCTTCCGTCGGCTTGATCAGGCCGACCAGCATGCGGATCGTCGTCGTTTTGCCCGAGCCGTTCGGTCCGAGAAATCCGAAAATCTCTCCCGCGTTCACATCGAAGGAAACGTTATGAATGATCGGCTTGCGTCCAATTTTTTTTCTCAGTCCGCGTACCGACAATACGGTCTTCTCCATCTGTTTTCCCATAGCCGTGCCCCCCTTCATCCGAGTTATTGCAGCGCGTCAACGACTCTTCCGGCGATCCGTTCGTACCCGAGCGCGTTCGGGTGAAAGTGATCCGAAGACAAATAGTCCTTCAGATTAAACTCGAACAGATCGTACGTCGGAACGACCGTCGCGTTGCCGTCCGCCAGCGCCAGCTCGTAAGCGTAGCCGTTCCAGTCGGCGATCGTCTCGCTGGCGGCCCCCCGCATCTGCGGCACGTCATAGAAGGCGTTGTAAAGCCCAACGTAGACGATGCGAGCGACCGGATTAACGGCTCTGACTTTATCGAACACTTCCTTCAGCCGCGGTTTCACGTCCGGCAGCCGCTCCTGCAGCGCCTCCGGCGACAAGTCGCCTCCTTGCGCCAGCGAGCCGCCGCCCTGGGCGACCTGGAACAGGTCGTTGCCCCCGATCGTCAGCAGCACAATATCCGCCCGTCCGACCGCGTTAATGAAGCCTTTGTCGTCCAGCCTGCCGGACAATTGATCGGCTCTCATCCCGTTGACGGCCATATTGTTGACCAGATAAACCGGCTTGTCCATTCTCTTGGAAAGCGAAGCGATCGTGCGCGCCACATAGCCTTCCCCCGTCGTATCGCCCGTTCCCTTCGTTAACGAATCTCCCAGAGCGGTTACGTACAGCTCGCTTTTCTCGCTCCATTTGCCTCCGACCGCCGTCTCCGGCGCCGCCGCTTCGGGAAGCGCCATTCCCTCCTTCGGAAACCAGCTGTCCTTAAGCGCCCATCCGAACCCTGTCAACAGAGTCAACAAGCAAACAAGCGACACGATGCCAAGCGTTCTCCATAGCATGGAAGACGATTTCATCCGATTCCCTCCCGATCCTCGATGATTTTAACGATAACGGTTATTGCCGCATTTTACAAATCCGTTGGCCGAAAAAAAATTGAAAAACCGGCCTGACGACGCCTCTCGGCGCCCACAGGCCGGCACATAAACTCGATTATGCGGACAAAAAACGGTACTGCGCTTCGACCAGACTGCGATAATGGCCGGGCCGCTTCATTAGCTCGTCGTGGTTGCCCATCTCCATAATTTCTCCGTGGTCCAGCACGACGATGCAGTCGGCATGACGGATCGTGGACAGACGGTGCGCGACGATAAACGAGGTGCGTCCTTGCAGCAGCGTCGACAACGCTTCCTGAATGCGCAGCTCCGTCTCCGTATCGATGCTGGCCGTCGCTTCGTCCAGCACGAGAATGCGCGGATCGGCGAGCAGCGCCCTGGCGAAGCTGAGCAGCTGCCGTTGCCCGACGGAAAGCGCGTTGCCCCGCTCCTCAACCTCGGTGTCGTAGCCGCTCGGCAGGTCGACGATAAAATCGTGCGCCCGCACAGCGCGGGCCGCCGCTTCGATCTCCGCATCCGTAGCGTCGGGACGTCCGTAACGAATGTTTTCACGGATGGTGCCCGAGAAAATAAACGTATCCTGAAGCACGATGCCGATCTGCGAGCGCAGGCTGTCGATCGTCACGTCTCGGACGTCTTGACCGTCGATCAGCACGCGGCCTTCCACCGTATCATAGAAGCGGCAGATCAGGTTGACGATCGTGCTCTTGCCCGAGCCGGTATGACCGACGAGCGCCACCGATAGCCCCGCCTCCACGTCGAGGTTAATGCCCTTAAGCGCCGGACGGTCGCTCTCGTAGCCGAACGTAACGTTTTCAAGCTTGACGCGGCCCTGCAGCTCGGAGATCGGTTTGGCGTCTTCCTTTTCCGGAACGGCCGGCCGTTCGTCCATAAACTCGAAAATGCGCTCGGCCGAGGACATCGAGATCAGCATTTGCGAATACATGTTGCCCAGACGCGTAATCGGCTCCCAGAAGCTGCCGACGTAGGTGATGAACGCGAAGAGAACGCCGACGGTCATCGCTTCGGATTGAATGAGATACGTGCCGTACAACAGCAGAATGAGCGTGCCGATCGCCGACGTCACTTCGATCAGCGGTCCGAACAGTTGGTTCAGCGCCGACGCCCGGTTCCACGAGCGAATGTTGCTGGAGTTCATCCCGTCGAAAAAGCCGATGTTCTCCTTCTCCTGAGCGAACGCCTGTGTCACGCGAATGCCCTGGATGCTCTCGTTCAGATGCGCGTTGATGCGCGACTGCTTGATGCGGACGACCTGCCAAGCCATGCGGATTTTTTTGCGCAGCGTCGTCGAGACGAAGAACATGAGCGGAACGGTTACAATGACGGCGAGCGCCAGCTTCGGCTCGATGAAGAGCAGAATAATCGTAATGCCGATCAGCTGCACGATGTCGATCGCTGTGTTAACGACCCCGTTCGTGAACATATCCTGCAGCGAATTAACGTCGTTCGTGACCCGGACGAGCACGGAGCCCGCCGGGCGCTTGTCGAAGAAGCGGAACGACAGCGATTGAATGTGCTTAAACAAAGCAGCCCGCAAGTCGAAAATAACCTTCTGCCCGATCTCGTTCGTGCGACGAATCGTATAATTTTGCGCCCACCAGCGCGTGACGTACAGCACTAGCATCGCGGCGGAAAGCGTCAACAGCAAAGTAAGATTGCCCTCGCTTCCCTTCGGGAAAATCGCCTTGTCGATCGCCAGCATTGTCAGATACGGGATCGCCAGCTTCGAGAGCATCCCGAACACGAGCATCACGATTATAACTTTGCCGACCTCGGCCTTGTAAGGCTTCACATACGTAATCAGCCGGGCCATCTGCTTCCAGTTAAACGGCTTCTCGATCAGTTCGTCGTCCTGGTATATGAATTGGCGACTCATCCCGACACCCGCCTTTCCCCCGAGTCGTCCGCATCCGCTGCGTAATCCAGCTCATCCGGGCGATCGGCATATTGAATCCGGTACGTCTCGCGATAGAGCCCCGGCTGGCGAACGAGCTTATCGTGCGTTCCCCGTTGAATCGTATGGCCGCGATCCAGCACGATAATTTCGTTGGCATGGCGTAAAGTCGAAATCCGGTGCGCGATCATAAACACGGTTCTGCCGGCCATGACTTTGCGAATCGCGGTCTGAATCTCGTGTTCCGTCTCCATGTCGAGTGCGCTTGTGGCATCGTCGAGAATTAAAACTTTCGGCTTGTTCAGCAGCGCCCGAGCGATGGCGATCCGCTGCTTCTGTCCGCCCGACAAGCCCATGCCCCGTTCGCCGACAATCGTATCGTAGCCAAGCGGAAGCTCGCGGATGAAGCCGTCGGCCTGCGCGTAGCGCGCCGCCTCCTCGATCTCCTCCATCGTTGCGTCCGGTCGCCCGTAGCTGATGTTTTCCTTGATCGTCGTCGAGAACAGGAACGATTCCTGGAACACAATGCCGATCTGCCTGCGCAAGCTGTCCAGCTCGATATGGCGAATATCTACGCCGTCCAGCGTAATCGTGCCTTCGCCCGCATCGTAAGCTCTAAGCAGCAAGCCGACGGCCGTCGATTTGCCCGACCCGGTTCCTCCAAGGAGGCCGACGACAGTTCCGGCCGGCGCGTCGAGCTCTAGCCCCAGCAGAGCGGAAGGCAGATCGTCGCGGTTCGTATAGCGGAAGCTGACGTCGTTGAAGCGGATACTTCCCTTGACCTCCGCATCGTCCAGCACAAGGCTTTGCTCGCGGTTTTTGACCGCGATCGGCTGATACAGCAGCTCGAGCAGCCGTTCGCCGGACGCTTTGGACTGCGTATAGCCGTTAATCTGGAAGCCAAGCGTCCAGAGCGGCGCCACGATGAAACCGAGCATTCCCGTAATCGCGACCAGTTCGCCCAGCGTCATCGTGCCGACGATTACGCGCCAGCCGCCTGCTAGCAGCAGCGTGACGACGCTGAGGTTGGCAATAAACTCCATCATGGGAAAATACTTCGCCCATACGTCCGCGAGCGTGAGATGATTGTCCCGATAATCTATATTTTCTTTAACGAACTTGTTAATCTCAAAGGGCTCCCGAGCAAACGATTTGACCGTTCTGACTCCGGTAATGTTTTCCTGCACCCGAGTCGTCAGACGGCCCACCGCGGACCGAATCGAACGGAACACCGGATGGATGGCCTGCTCGAAACGAATCGCCACGAAGCCGAGCACCGGGATAAAGACGAGAATGAGCACCGTAAGCGGCCAGTCGATAAAAAACATCATGCCAAACCCGAATACGATGAGCAGCGCCGTATTGAGCAATTGCGCGAAGCCGAAGCCGATAAACATCCTCACGCCTTCGATATCGGCCGTAAGCCGCGACATCAGGTCGCCCGTTCTGGCCGTATCATAGTAGGAAAAGGATAACTGCTGCAGCTTCTCATAGCAGGCGTTGCGCAGCCGATACGCAATGCGGTTGCCGAGCCGCCCTCCGCTGAAACCGTGTACATACTGGAATGCGGCTTTGACGAAAATGATCCCTACCGCCGTCAGCGTGAGCCCAAGCACGCCTTCGAATTTACCAGGAACGATCATATCGTCGATGAGCGTCCTGAGCAGCAGGGGATAAATCAGTCCTAGCGCTGTCGCGATCGCAAGTCCGGCTATCGATCCCCACAGGAAGCCTTTGTCTTTCCAATAATAGGCCTTTAATGCGCGAAAAATATCCAAAAATGGTTCCCCTCCTCGCTGCTTTCTACGGCAGTTTAGCCGAATCCCCCACCTCCGGCAACAGCGTTATTTCGCGCTATTCGCGCTTACGAAGGAAACTGCCGCAGTCATTGACGGATAATCACCGGATATCTTCGATATGGTCGCTTTTCATACCCTACTTCCCCTTGTTGGTCCATTAAACAAAGGAAAACGCAGGCAAGCAAAGAAAAGGCCCCTTTCCATCTCCGAAAAGATGAAAAAGGGCCGATTCTACCCGTTACTGCCTGATTTTCTGCCACTGCTCCCGCAAATCCTGCAAATAACGTTCTTCGCCCGGTTGGCGAAGCGCCTCGCTCATGCTGAGCGCAAAAGCCGCAAGCTGTTCGGACCACGCCAAAGCGGCCGCGCGAACGGTTTGCTGCAGCGCCTGCTCCGTCGATTGCTCCCATTGCCGCTTCAACGCCTCAAGCACCTCGTCGATCGTCCCCAACAGTGTGCCTTCCAGGTCGCTCCGAAGCTCCGCAGCGCCTTCCTGCTCGAAGAAATGCTTCGGAGAGCGGAACGCATTCCACAGCTGTCTGACCTCGAAATTCGGGCCTGCGGCGAAAGGCTCGGGAAGCGGCAGCTCCAATGCCGGCTTGCCTGCCGGCTCCGGAGCAAAGCCTTCGCGCTCCATCTCCGCAAGTCCGGACAGCGAGCCGAGCGTCTTGTCCGCAAGCGCGCCGATCGTCCCTTCGAGCCGGAGTCCCGCCGCCCTCAGCTCCTGCAGCAGATCCTCTGTCAACGATCGCTTCAAATCTTCGCCGCACGATTGCAGCAGCTTTTTGAGATCTCGTCCGTCGTCCTGCAAAATGGACGGGTGGAACGCCGTCTGGAAATGCTCCTTGAAGCGGAATTTCAGCCGCTGACGCAAATGGTACAGCTGCTCCCCCACTTCCTGACTGAGCGGCTGCACTGCCGCCGCGGGAACGGAATCTCCGCCCTCGGCGCGCCAGCGCTCCGCCTGCGCCGTCAACCGCTTTGCCTTCGCTTCGCGGGTCGCGGCGTCGGCGTTGGCCGATTGCAGCCAGCTGTCCAGCAGCTTGTCGACGCGGTCCAGCTCCTTATTGGCCGACGCCAGCGCCAAGCCTCCCAGCTCCTCCTCGGAGAAGCGGCGGAAAGCGCCCTCGAATTCGGCCAGCCCGGAAGCTTCCAGCGCCGCGCGGCTGCGCGACTGCTTCGCCTGCAATCCGTTCAGACTGGAGACGCCGAACAATCGCGGCTTGCGGATACCGTGCTTTAGCAGCTGATTTCCAACGTGCTCCTTGACGGCTTCAAGCTCCGTATCGGACGAAGCGAGGTCGGCGGCATTGATGACGAAAAACATTTTATCCAGCTCGAACACGTCCTTGACGCTGCCGAGCTGATTGAGAAATTCGCGGTCCGCCTCCGTGAAGGCGTGATTGTAATACGTCACGAACAGGACCGCGTCCGCGTTCTTGATATATTGGAAGGCAACGCCCGTATGCCGGGCGTTGATCGAATCCGCCCCCGGCGTATCGACAAGCACCGCGCCGCTGCGCGTAATCGGAGAATCGACGTACAGATCGATCGATGCGACGAAGCAGGAAGCCTGCTCGTCGGCGGCGAACCTCCGGTACTCCTCTCCGCCTGCCGTCAGCTTCTGTCCGAGCAGCGAACCGAACTCGCCCCATCCCTTGGCCGCAGCTGTCAAGAACGCCAAATGCGGACGTCCGCGAGGATGCAGATCCGCCGCAGCGACAGGGTCCTTCAACGCCAGCAGCTTCGCCACATCCGCGCCCGCCTCCTCCAGCTTCTCCTTGGCGATGCCGATCCGCCCCAGCGAATGACGGATATCTTCGGCGAACTCCTCCGGCGTCTTCATCGTGACGAGCGCCGTGCCGTCCGGATGCTCCTCTGTCGGAGCGACAATCCGGTTGATCGTCGCCGTCGTCGGATTCGGCGAGACCGGCAATGCCGGCTTGCCGACGAGCGCGTTGGCGAACGACGATTTGCCCGCGCTGAACGCGCCGAACAGCGCGATCGTAAAGCTCTTGTCGCGGAATCGAGCCGCCTTGGCGTACAGACCGTCCGCCACGCCTCGCAGCGCGGCGATGTTGCCCAACAGCGCGGCAGAGCGCTCCAGCATCTCCGCAGCTCCCTGCGGCGCGCCCAGACGGGTCGGCTGAGCGTCGGCGACCTCCGGCTGCTCCTCAAAAGGCAAGTCGTCGGAGGCTTCTGCGCTTCCGTCCGGATCTCCTGCCGTATTCAGCCCTGCCGCCGCTTCGCTCGCCAATTCCTCCAGCCGGTCGCTTGAAATGCCCACCGGAGCAGGAAGTCTCAGCCCGCTGTTGCTCCCATCCTCCGGCAGCATAGCCAATAGCTGCCGCTCCTCTTCGCGTTCCTCGCGCTCCAACTCGTCGATCCTTCCCGCAATGCGATCCGCCTCCGCAAGCTTAGACAGCTTGGCGCCGACTTCCTTTGTCTGCTCCTCCAATGCGGGACGATCTCTCTCCTGCAGCTCGTCGATCCATTGGAACGCCGCCTTGCGATACAGCGACTTCAGCTCGGTGCTGATCTCCGCCGAATAGTGCAGCGTCGCCTGACCTTCCGAGCCTGCGCCCGGCTTCACGAGCGAGCGAAGCCATTCCGGCTGTACGGGGCGGAAGATGTCGTCCAGCGATCGCTCCAGTTCCTCTCCGGCCAATCCGCTCTGCTCCGCTTCCCGACGCAGCAGCTCCTTCAGGTGCCCGGTAACGTTCGCCGACACCTGTCTGTTGAAATCGTCTGTCAGCCTGCCTAGTCTCGCGTTTCTCTCCGCCTCGGTTTTCGCCGCACCGGCCAGCCAGCCGGCTTTAAATCCCGGCTGCATCGCAGCAAGCACCGCCTGCGCTTTCTCGCGCGTCTCGGCGGGCGTCAGATTGGCGTTGCCCAGCAACCGGTCCATTTCGACCCGCACGCGTTCTTTGCGCAGATCGCCTGCCGACCTTAATTGAGCCAGTTCCGCCTCCCATTCGGCGCGGAGCGCCGCTCTCCGCTCCGTCTCGCCGTCTTCGCCCAATTGCTCCTGGAGCTGCTGTCTTTTCTCCTGGTTGCGCTCATGCAGCGTCTCGCGGTATTGCTCCGCCAAGTAGACGGCCGAACGGGTTACGCTTCTCAGAACAAGCGGATCGGCAAGCGGCTGAAGCTGTTCCATGAGCTCCAGCAGTTGACTCCATTGCGACAGCGGGTGATCGGGCTCGCGCAGCGACAGGAATAGCGTAGCCGCAGGCTCGATATCCCAGTTGGCCAACGCCTCTCTTAAGCTATCCCGGAACTCCGCAAACGAAAGCTGCTCCTCCCTGTGCTTGTCGATCTGATTCACGATCAGATACGTCGGCTTGCCCCAACGGGCTAAACTGCGCAGAAACCGGAAGTTCACCTCGGACTGCACATGGTTGTAATCGGTCACGAAAAAAACGACGTCCGCCATATGCAGAGCGGACTCGGTCGCCGCGCGGTGCGCGCCGTCCGTCGAATCGACGCCTGGAGTGTCTGCGATCGCCATGCGATCGCCCAGCAGCGGAATCGGGTAGGATACGCGAATCGAGGTGACGCCTTCCCCGTCCACCGCAAAGCCGTGCAGTTGCTCGACCGCAATCGTGCGAGCAGGGTGAATATTGCCTTTCGAATCGCGGAATTCCGTTTCCGCGAACGGCTCCCCGTTAACGACCGTCACGACGTTGGCGCTCGTCGGAATCGGCGAGGCGGGCAGCAGCGTCGCCCCGCACAGCGTATTGACGAGCGTGGACTTCCCGGCGGAGAAATGTCCGCAGAAGGCGACGGTCAGCCGCCCGCCTTCCAGCTTGCCGGCCAGCTCCTGCAGCTTGGCCGCCTGCACCTCGTCTCCGTTGGCGGCCGATCTGACGGACATCTGCCGCAGCGCCTCCTGGAATTGAATAAGTTCTGCTGATAACGGCGCGCCGGATGGCGGCGCGTCGAGGTCGATAGCCTTCACTTCGATACGCTCCTCTTCATCAAGGAGGCTATCATTCGTGCCTTGCCTTCCTTGCAATGTTCCAACACCGGACAAACCTCGCATTTCGGATTTTGCGCCTTGCAGTGATAGCGGCCGAAGAATATCAGCCGGTGATGCGTAATCGTCCATTCCTCTCTCGGCACTCTGCGCATCAGCTTCTTCTCGACCTCAAGCACCGAGTCGTCGGGCTTGGCGACGCCAAGACGCTTGGATACGCGCTCTACGTGGGTATCCACGGCGATTGCCGGAACATCGAAAGCGTTGGACATGACGACGTTAGCCGTCTTGCGACCGACTCCGGGCAGCGCCGTCAGCTCCTCGTGCGTGCGCGGCACATCCCCGCCATGCAGGTCGATAACCATGCGGCACAGCTTCTGGATATTGGCCGCCTTATTGCGAAACAGCCCGATTCTGCGAATATCGTTCTCCAATTCTTCCAGGGGAACGGATAAGTAATCGTGCGGGGATCGGTACTTCTCGAACAGCGTAGCCGTCACTTTGTTGACCGTTTCGTCCGTACACTGCGCAGACAGCAGCACCGCGATCGTCAGTTCGAACGGATTGCGGTGATTCAGCTCGCAGCGCGCATCCGGAAACATCTCGGCTATCGTATTCAGCACTTGCCTTAACGTTGCGGCGTTCATAAGCGCTCCTCATTTTCAGAAAGTCTCTAACATATTAGTCTACCTGAAGTTCGCTCGTGCAGCAATGCCAATGAACGAGAATGTCGTCAAATCCTAAGGTAGGCGGGCTGAGGATTTCAAGCGAAGTCGCGGACAAAAATGCCGAAACGGGCAAAAGGCAAAAGCGAATGCCGCGCAATAAGCTGTTCTTCTCGTTACTACTTACGTAGCCCTAAACCGAAACTGACCGCGAAGAACGGAAACGAGGGATTCGTGCAAAGGGAGGGATTGTTTCAGCAGTGTAGAAATAAACCCGCGAATGCGGGCAAATTGCTCTCCGCCAATCGCTGTCCGAAAGCAACCTGAAATCTTTTGTTTCACCTTGGACATACGAATGTCTCTTTCGGCCAAATTGTTATCAAATGGTATTCGGTCATCATAAAGAATGTGAAGGATCGACGCTTTGGGGCGTTTCAGTCGATCTCCAAGGTTGGCTGCCACACTTTTGCATTTCCGTCCTCGCGGCCCCGTTTTTTCGGGTACTTTGTCTTTAGACCACTGCGTTTCTCCAAGGGCCAGAATGTGATCGTATTGCCGCTCAAGCTCGGCGAGGACTTCAACTGACAATCGCCTATCGGAGACTCTTGCCGCTTTAGCGAGCTTCCAGCTTCGGCGAAGCAGCTCTTTCATCTCGGCTGCCCATGAATGTCGACTGTGATCTACGACACCTTGACAGTCCCGCAGGAGATGCGCATTGCAGAGCGCATGGGAGAACGTCACGTCTGATTTGAAATACGAAACAAAGCAGTCATGCACGACGATTCCCTTGTAGGGGCGGGCAGCACATCCATTTCGACGAATGCCGGCCCACATCGCTTCTCGTTCATATGCAGTAACGTCCATTCGCTGGTGGAGTGGGTATGGAGATATTGTTGTTTCCCGTTCAAACGCATGGGTGTTTCATCGCAGCAAATGACAGGGGCTTGGCGCAACTGGGTTTGGATCACCGATTCATGTTCCGCTATACGAGAGGCCATCGTATTCAGTTGTTCAAGCAACGTACGCTCGCTCGGTCGATACCCCGTCAAATCGAAAAAGAATTGGGTAATGCGTTTCAAGGGAAGTAACTGATACACACTCAGATACGTCGTCCAGGCTGCAAAGCTTTCTCCGTATTGCACAGGGGCTTTCACTGTAGGGGGAAACGTAGCGCTTTGTAGCGTGCGGCAGCAGGGACAGCGCTTCTCTTCGGCGCGATGCTCGGTCGTGACGAGTGGAGCAAGAGGCAAGTCAAGTACCTGCCTTTTGATCCAATTCTGCACAGGTACTTCCGCTAAGGCATAATTGCAGTTTTTGCAGGTGGTCAGGGGATGGATGACCACTTCATCCGGCACCGGATGGAAACGAAGGGTATGCCCTTCATGTCCTTTAGGCGCACCACGCTTGCCCCCGGGCTCGCGTAAGTTATTCTTTTTGCGCAGTCCGTCACTCGAAGGGGGTTTACTACTATTATTGCTATTTTGACCGAGCTGGCGTTCTAAATCTTGTACGCGATGTTCGAGTTTATGGATCTGCCGGGCTTGCGTTTCCACGATCTCGGTTAACTTTTCATTTTGGGTGAGGAGCGCGGAAATAAAGCCGGCAATCTCGGTATCTCCTTTACTAACGTGTAGAACCTGTTTCGATGTTAGCTTCACTTGCACGCACT
The DNA here is from genome assembly GCF_017671885.1 of Cohnella sp. LGH. Taxonomy (NCBI): domain Bacteria; kingdom Bacillati; phylum Bacillota; class Bacilli; order Caryophanales; family Paenibacillaceae; genus Cohnella; species Cohnella sp. LGH. The sequence goes on along the minus strand of NZ_CP072117.1, from coordinate 2,794,483 downwards.
CCTTCCGCAAAATCTGATTGGAGAATACTTCTACATCACATACCGAAAACCCTTTAAAGCAGAAAACATCTCCCTAGGATTTCAGGGAGACGTAAGTAGTAACTCTGGGAAGGACTTATTCGATCCATCTGAGCCGATGCCGAGGTGATAGGTATCTGGGAGGGACTTATTCGATCCGTCTGAGCCGATGCCGGGGTCATAGGTATCCGGGAGGGACTTATTCGATCCGTCTGAGCCGATGCCGAGGTGATAGGTATCTGGGAGGGACTTATTCGATCCGTCTGAGCCGATGCCGGGGTAATAGGTATCTGGGAGGGACTTATTCGATCCGTTTGAGCCGATACCTGGGTAATAGGTATCTGGGAGGGTTCTACTCCAACTAGCGCGCAGCAGCATAAACGGCGGTGCGGGACCCGTTCCCCTGCACCGCCGTTTATGCTGCTGCTTTAGTTACTCGAAGCTGATCTGTACCTTCATCAACTCGGCGGCCTTGCCGGCCTCGAAGAAGGCCGGAACGTCCTCCAGGCGAATAACCTTGGAGACGAGCGGCGCCGTATCGAATCGTCCGGCGGCGATCCAGTCCATAGCCGGCTTGAACGTATGGTTCACCGCCATCGATCCGACCAGCTTCCAGTCGTTGTGGTAAATATCGAACGGACGGATGCCGATCACGGCGTCGCGGGGCGCAACGCCGAACTGCAGATGCGTCCCCTTCGGCGCCAAATACTGAAACTGCGACTCGATGACGGACGGAATTCCGGTAACGTCGATGACCGCGTCGAAGCCGCTATGTCGTCTGCGCCCCGCCAGTGCCGCCCCGATCTCGCTGCTGAAATAAGCATGCGTCGCGCCGTTGCGCAGCGCCATGTCCAGCTTGCCCTGCGCGACGTCGACAACGGCCAATTCCCCCGCTCCCGCGTGCGACAACGCCTGGATCAGTAGCTGACCCATGCTTCCGGCCCCGAACAGCAGCACGCTCTGTCCGACTTTCAGTTCAAGCTGATTCATGCCGTGCACGACACAGGCGATCGGTTCGATAAACGCCCCTTCGGCAAATGTCATGCCCTCAGGCATCGCAAACGCGGTCTCCTCCGGCACGCGCACGAATTCCGCCATCGCCCCGTTTACCGTGTCGCCCGTCGCCTGCCACTCGACGCAATGGTTGCCCCGGCCGCTCAGACAGTAATCGCATTTGCCGCAAAACAAGGACGGATCGACGGCCACTCGATCCCCCGACCGAAAACGGACAACTCCCTCTCCGACCTCATGCACGACTCCCGCGAACTCGTGTCCGGGAATAAGCGGATAAGCGGGCAGGAACGTTCCCTGATAAATGTGCAGATCGGTGCCGCAAATGCCGCAGGCCATCACGCGGATCGTCAACTCCCCCGGGCCGGGCGCCGGATAGGGAACCTCCTTGACGACCGCCCGTCGTGCCTGCTCCATCACCAGCGCTTTCATGGCATTGCCTCCTCGTGTTCGAAAATAACGTGCGCCTTCGCTTTTCTCCTCGGTCCCTGCTTCAGCACCCATTCCCGCGCTTCCTCAAGCGACAGGCGGTCGCCCAGCAGCAGTTCCGCGTCGACGGTGCCGGCGCTCAGCAGGGACAAGGCCCGGTCGAGCGTCGACGGGCCGACATAGCTGGCCACGATCCGCAGCTCCTTGCGGAACATCGCTTCAGGCTTGAGCGCAACCGTATCCTCCGGATTCATGACGCCGTAGACGAGCAGCGTTCCTCCGGGAGCGAGCGCGTCGAACGCCGGTCCGAACGCCGACGGCGAGCCGGACGCCTCCACCGCCAGATCGACCTCAAGTCCGATTCTCGCTTCCTCCTGAGTCATCACTTCCGTCGCTCCGGCACGCAGCGCAAGCCTGCGGTGGTCTTCATGATGGCTCACGCCGACGATTCTAGTCTGGCCGATCGCCTTCAACAGCTGAATCATCATGATGCCGGCCGTGCCGAGCCCCCATACCGCGGCTCGTCCTCCCGGCTTGATCTCCGCCCGATCAAGAGCGTGCACAACGCACGACAGCGGCTCTCCCAATATCGCTTGTACGGGAGACAGCCCTGCCGGAAGCGGCGAGAGCAGCTCCGTCGGCACGCACACATAGGGAGCTAGTCCTCCGTCCCGGGTGACGCCTACCGCCTGGGCGCTGGCGCACAGATGGGGCTTGCCCGCGCGGCACCGTTCGCAGGCCCGGCACGCCAGATTAGGATCGACGCCTACCGCCGTCCCGACAGTCAGGCCCCTGACTCCCAAGCCGACTTCGACGACGACGCCCGCCAGCTCATGCCCGAGCACAATGCCGGGCGCGCCGCGATAGCTGCCGTCCGCGATATGCCGGTCCGTGCCGCAGAGCCCCGCGGCGGCGACCCGGATGAGCGCTTCCCCCGGCTTCGGCGCGGGAATCTCCCGCTCCTCGACGCGGACGTCCCCGGGCTGCTTGTAGACTAACGCTTTCATTTTCTCTCCTCCTGTCCGATCGTAGATTCGATCGCCCTTTCCTTAAGTACGACAGCAGTCCGGACGCGAGAAGCGCCCGGACTGCTTTCCCGTCATCCGTTCCTGTCTCGGCCCCGTCCGTTATTCGTATAGAGCGGCTTTAATTTCCTCGCTGTCGATATTGGACTGGTCGTACCAGAAGAAGCCTGTGTCGATAATCGGCTCGACTTTCTCGCCCTTCACCGCGGCGACGGCCGCCTTGACGGTTTCGTAGCCGATGCCGACCGGATTCTGAGTAATCGCCCCGGCCATCTTGCCGGATTTGATCGCATCGATCTGCTGCTTGCCGGAATCGAAGCCGATTACGGTAATTTTGCCTTCGAGGCCGAGCTCGGTCACGGCGTTGAACACGCCGATGGCGGAGCCTTCGTTGGAGCCGAAAATGCCTTTCAAATTCGGATGCGCCTGAATAATTGCCTTAGCAAGGTCGGTCGATTTCAGATGGTCGCCGCCGCCGTACTGAATGTCCACGATTTTAATGTTCGGGTGGTTCGTCTCAATCTCGTTCTTGAAGCCGTCGCGGCGATCGACGCCAGTGCGGCTAGTCTGATCGTGGACAACCATGGCGATCTCGCCCTCGTTGCCGATCAGCTCGGCCATTTTCTTGGCCGCCATCGCGGATGCCGCGACGTTGTTCGTTGCCGCCGTCGTTACCGGAATCCTGCTCTCTACGCCGGAGTCGAAGGCGACGACGGGAATGCCCGCAGCCTGCGCCTGCTCCAGATAAGGCACCGACGCCTGGCTGTCCAGCGCCGCGAAACCGATAGCTGCGGGCTTCTTATCCAATGCCGCCTGCAGCATTTCGATCTGCTTGTCGACCTGAGCTTCCGTCTCCGGTCCTTCGAACGTAATTTCGACGCCGAGCTCGGCCGCCGCTTTCTCGGCGCCTTGTTTAACCGCTTGCCAGAATTGATGCTGGAAGCCCTTGGAGACGATCGGGATATACAGCTTGCCTTCGCTGGCCGCAGGCGCGCTTCCGCCTGCATTCGATGCCGACGGCTGTCCGCCAGATTCCTTCTTGCCGCCGCAAGCGCTCAGCGTCAGAGCGACGAGCAATGTCGATACGAGAAGCATGGTCCATTTTTTCATAACCGGAGTTCTCCCCTTTTTCCTCATGAAATGGTTGTATGGAAACTCCGGGCCGAAGCCGCGGAGTGCCTACCGCTGTCAATGGTCATCTTTTTCGTCTGCGCAGCATGTCCGTGTACACCGCCAGCAATATGACCAGGCCGACGACGACAGTCTGCCACTCCTGGGGCACGGACAAAATTCTCAGACCGTTCGTCAATACGCTCATGATCAATGCGCCGATGACGGTGCCGACGATCGTGCCTTTGCCCCCGCTCAGCGAGGTGCCTCCGATGACGACCGCCGCAATCGCTTCGAGCTCGTAGCCCGCTCCCAGCGCCGGCTGGGCGGAGTTGAGACGGGAGGCGATCAGCACGCCGGCAAGACCGGTGAACAGACCGGTAATCGTGTAGATGACGATTTTCCAGAAGTTCACGTTGACTCCGGACAACCGCGTCGCTTCCTCGTTGCTGCCCAGCGCGAAGTTGTAGCGCCCGACGATCGTGCGGGACAAAATGATGCCCGCAACAATCGCCGCCAAGAAGAAGATCAACACCGCGTTCGGAATGGTGAAGCCCGGAATGAGATCGCCGAGCAATGAGCCTTGAGCAATTTTGCGGAATACCGGATCGTCGTTGAAATAGATCGGCTTCGTTCCGGAGATAACGAGCGCCAGCCCTTTGGCGATCATCATGACGGCCAGCGTCGCGATGAAGGGCATAATTTTCAGCTTCGCCACGAGCGTCCCGGACAGGAAGCCGCATAGCGCGCCGGTTAGCACGCCCCCGACGACGCCCAGCCATATGGGAAAATCCCAGAAGGTGATGAACACCCCGGTCATGACCGCGCTCAACGTCATCACCGTACCGACGGATAAGTCGATGCCTCCGGTAATAATGACGAAGGTCGAGCCGAGCGCCAGCACGCCGATGACCGCCGTAGAGAGCAGAATGCCGACAATGTTGGAAAACTGGAAGAAGTTCTCCGATGCAAACGAAAACACCAGTATAAGAACGATCAGACTCGTAAACGCCAGCAGCTGCTGCAGCATGCCCGAGCCTAGCTTAAGCGTCTTTTTCGCTTCTGCGGGTTGCATATGAAGCTCTCTCCCCTTTCGATTGCTTGATTCAGGCCATTCGAGCGGTGGCCAGGCTCATGATTTTCTCTTGCGTCGCTTCCTCGCGGGAAAGCTCTCCGGTAATCCGGCCCTCGCACATGACGACGATGCGATGACTCATCCGCAATATTTCCGGAAGCTCCGAGGAGATCATAATAATCGCCTTCCCTTGGTCGGCCAGCTCCTCCAGCAGCTTGTAGATTTCGCTCTTGGCGCCGACGTCGATGCCCCGGGTCGGTTCGTCGAAAATGAGGATGTCGCAGTCGCGGGTCAACCATTTGCCGATGACGACCTTCTGCTGATTGCCACCGGACAAAAATTTGACCTCCTGATCGATACCCGGCGTCTTGACCTTCAGCTTATCCACGACGGACTCGGCGACTTCAGCGACCGCTCCCGCCTTCATCCAGCCTCCGAGCCGCGTAAAGCCGCGCAGGCTGGCGACGGCGACGTTCGTCTTCACGTCCATGTCGACGAGGAGCCCGAATCGCTTGCGATCCTCGGACAAGTAGCCGATCCCGGCCCGAACCGCATCGTACGGGCTTCGGATACGAACCTGGCGGTCATGGACGCGCACCTCGCCCGAATCGATCGGGTCCGCCCCGAAGATCGCCCGGGCCAGCTCCGTCCTTCCTGCTCCGACCAGACCCGCGAAGCCGAGAATCTCTCCTTTGCGCACGGCAAACCCGATATTTTTGAGCGCCCGGCCGCGGTTCAGCCCGCTCACCTCAAGAGCCGTTTCCCCGTACGTCGAAGCCTTGGCGCGGGATTCCTGATAGACGGCGCGCCCGACCATCATCGAGATGATCCGGTCGATCGTCACCTCGTCCGTACGGACCGTGTCGATGTAAGCGCCGTCGCGCATGACCGTCACGCGGTCGGTAATCCGCTTGATCTCGTCCATCCGGTGGGAGATGTAGACGATTCCGACGCCGCTTGCCTTCAGCTCGCCGATGATCCGGAACAGGTCGGAGATTTCGCTGTCGCTGAGCGCCGCCGTCGGTTCGTCCATGACGAGCGCTTTGGCGTTAAACGACAGCGCCTTGGCGATCTCCACCATTTGCTGCTTGGCTACGGTCAGATCGGCAACGGGAGTGTCCGGCTCGAGGTGCAGGTTCATTTTCTTCAGCAACACTCGCACCTGCTCGTTGAGCTTCTTCTCGTCGATGAACAACGGGAAGCCATTCATTCTCGGCTCTCGGCCGATATAGATGTTCTGGGCCACGGTCAGATCCGGCGCCAGATTCAATTCCTGATGAATGATGCTGATGCCGGCGTCCTGCGCCGCCTTCGTATGGGAAAACTCCACTTCCTTCCCCTGATAGCGGACCGTTCCGGCATCTTTCCTGTACACGCCGGTCAGCACCTTCATCAGCGTCGACTTGCCCGCGCCGTTCTCTCCCATCAGCGCGTGCACCTCGCCCGCAAGCAGCTCGAATTGCGCCTGCTGCAGCGCTTGAACGCCGGGAAACGACTTGTCGATGCCTTCCATGCGGAGCAATGGCTCGCTCATCCTCTCACCCCTTCTGATTTGCCTTGCGGCGGCTTTGCTGTCTATCCGAATTGTAGAGTTAAACGCTTACAGACGAAATGGAATAATCTCTTGGCCTAGTTGAAAAATCTCTGACGATCTCCGGACATGCCAAAAAAACCGTTCTCCGGCAAACTGCGGCCAAGTAGCCGCCGTTGCCGGGAACGGTTGCGCAAAATCGATTTTATTTAAAAGGAAATACGAGCTGCTGGTTCTCCTCTTCGTACATATTCGCCTTCGTAATGACGATCGAGCCAGTGTCTGTGGAGGCCGGCGCCTTCCGGCCGGCGCTCAGATCGACCGCCGTTTTGACGCCGAGATAGCCCATGTTGAAGGGGCGCTGGACGACAGTCGCCTGGATGACGCCCTCCTCCAGCAGGCGGACTTCGTCGACCGAGCTGTCAAAACCGACCAGCAGCACTTCGCCGCCGCGCCCCATATCCTTGATCGCCCGGCCCGCGCCTACGGAGGAAGGCTCGTTCAGGCCGACAACTCCTTTCAGATCCGGATATTTGCGCAGCAGCTCCTTCGTCGTCTCGTAAGCGATGTTCTCGTCCCCGTTGCTGTAGTAGGTGCCGACGATCTCGAAGCGGCCGTCCGGCTCCAACACCTCCCGGACGCCCCGCTCCCTCTCGATCTGCGTGGCCGTCTCCTTCACGTAGCTGATGACGGCGATTTGCGACGGCCCCTCGAGCAGCTCGGCCAGCTGCCTCGCCGCCTTCTTCCCGGCCTCCACGTTGTCGGTCGCGATAAAGCCTCGGGGAACTTCGCTGTTCACCCCGGAGTCGATCGTGATGAGCGGGATGCCCGCCTTGTCGATCTCATCAGCGAGCGGCGCCAGCCGGTTATAATCGGCCGCGGCGAGCAGAATGACGTCCGGCTTCTCCCGCACGACCTGCCGCAGCATGTCGATCTGGACGTCGATATCCGTCTCCCTCTGGGGGCCGACGACGCGGGCGTTGACGCCGAATTCCTTGGCCGCAGCATGAACGCCTTCGGACAGCACCTGCCAGAACTCCATCTCCTTGGACACCGATTTGATGACAACGGTGACGTTCAGCGGCTTGTCGGCCTCGTTTCCGCGCAGCGCGGCCAGGCCGTAGCTTCCAGCCAGCGTAACGGCGAGCACCGCCAGCACGAACGTCAGCAATCGCTTCGTATCGCTTCGTCTGGCCATTACGTTCCCCTCTCCTTCCCGGACGACTCCGCGCTACCGGCCGGCTTGTCGAGCACCGGAAACTTCACCGTCACCGTCGTGCCCTCGTCGGGTTCGCTGTCGATCGTCAAACCGTAGATCTTGCCGAAATAAAGCCGAATGCGCTCGTGCACATTCATCAGTCCTACGCCCTTGCCTTGTTTGGCGTCGGTCGCGGGGCTCAGCAGCGATTTGCGCGTCTCCTCGTCCATGCCCACGCCGTTGTCGTTCACCCGCAGTACAATCGTCTCCCCTTCCCGCTCTCCCGTTATCCGGATCGTGCCCGTTCCGTACTTGTTTTTGATGCCGTGGTAAATCGCGTTTTCGACCAGCGGCTGCAGCAGTACCTTCAAGGTCAGGTTGCCTTTGATCGCGTCGTCCACGTCGATACAGAAATCGAGCTTGTCGCGGTAACGCATCTTCTGAATTGTCAAATAGTTGCTGATATGCTCGACTTCGTTGCGGATGGGCACCAACTCGGAGCCTTTGCTGATCGAAGCGCGGAACAATCGAGCCAGCGCCGAAGTCATTCGAACGACTTCCGCCGACTTGTCGTTCTCCGCCATCCAGACGATCGAATCGAGCGTGTTGTACAGAAAATGCGGATTGATCTGCGCTTGCAGCGCGTTCAGCTCGCTCTTCCGCTTGAATTCCTGCTCTTTGACCACCTGGGCCATCAGCTCGCGAATGCGCACGACCATCAGGTTAAAGGCGCGGGCCAGCATCCCGATCTCGCGCGTCGAATCGACCGGCACCTGAATGTCGAAGTTGCCTTTTTCCACCTCGCTCATATGCTTCTGCATCTGATGGATCGGTCGGGTCAGGTTGCGCGACAGCAGGAAGGACAGAAGCAGCGCCACGACCAGGCTGATTCCGCCAAGGATGAAGAACGACGTCTGCATTTCGCCTTTGTTGTTGACCAGCTCGCTGACGTAGGACACGCCGACGATTTTCCAGCCGAAGCCGGAATCCTGCACTGTATAGATGCGGCTCTGGCCGCCTTCGTTCGTAATGAAGCTGCCGTTGTCGAGAGCGAGCGCCTCCTCGATCTTCTCCGTCTTGAGGTTGCTGTACAGCAGCTGCTGCTGCGGATGGTAGACGACGCGGCCGCTCCGGTCGATGATGTACACGTACCCCCGCTTGCCCAACTCGATTCCGTTCAAAATATCGTTGATGACGCTGAAGTTGAGATCGACCAGCAAAATTCCGAGCCCTTTCGTATTGTCCGGGCTTCGGATCTCACGGCTAAGCGAGACGACCCACCGGTAATCCTCCTTGAATACGGGCTGCACGTGCGAGGGGGAAATGAACACCTTGCCGCGTCCCTCCTTCGCCTCGCTGTACCAGCTTTGCTCCTTCACGTCCACGTAAGGATTCAAGTTCCCGCTTCCGCCGTCGGAGACGAAGCGGCCGTTATAGCCGAATACGCCGATAGAGGCGATGTCCTTCCGCGACAGCATGATCGTCTTCAGAAAGTCCGTTACCGCCGCGTCGTCGTCATTCACTCCGCTCAGGTAGCCGCTCAAGCCCCGGTGATTCAGCGCTAGCAGCGAAATATTTTCCATATTGTTGACGTAAGACTGGATGTTGCTGTTGACCTGCTTGATCAGCTCGGCCGTAAAATCCTGGGCGGTCCGCTGGACGGCGGACGTGGACAAGCGATAGGCGCTGAAGCCCATGACCAGAGCGAGAATGACGATCAGTAAAGCGAGCGCCGCGGCGATGTTGGATTGGATCGTGCGGAAGCGAAACAGGTTCATGTCGCCCTCTCCCGGTCAACCGCCGCCTTCTGGCGGTATTCGGTGGGCGTGTCCCCGGTCGCTTTCTTGAAGAGCACGCTGAAATAATGCGGATCGGCATAGCCGACCGCCGCGGCGATCTCGTAGCTCTTCAGATCGGTGGACGCGAGCAGCTCCTTCGCTTTCTCGACCCGCTGACAAGTCAGAAATTCGACGAACGTCTTCCCCGTCCTCGCTTTGAACAAAGCGCTGAAATAACTGTTGCTCATATGGACAATCTCGCACACCGCCTTCAGGGACAGATTCGGATCGGAGAAGTTGTCCCGGATATGCGCTTCGGCTTTGACCATCAGATCGCGGGCCATATCGCTGCGCTTCTCGGCAAGCATCCTGATCGAATCCCTGCACAGCTCCTTGAGCCAGATCTCGATTTCTTCCAGCGTCTTGAAGCGGTAGACCTCCGTGATCGGATTGACGGCTTCCCCGAACGGACTTGCGCCTCCGCCCGGCTCCTCCAGCGCGTTAAGCAAAGAGACGATCAGCTTCTGAATGCGGATATAGACCTGCTCGATGGAAGGAGCGGCCTCCTTTAATCCGGAGACGATCGCGGCGACCGCCTGGTCCGCCTCCTCCCTGGAGCCTGTTTTAATGCCGACGACGAGCCGTTTCTCCCAATCTCCCGTCGTCTCGGCGGACAGACGGCGGCGGGTTTCGACGTCCGTAATGCTGATCACCCGATTCGTCCCGAGCAGTACGCGGTAGTCGAGAGCCGCGACGGCGGAGCGATACGACTGGCGGAGATCGGCCAGGCCGAAGACGGGGAGGCCGATGCCGACCGTGACCGTAAAACGCAAATACGTCTCCACCGATCGCCGGATTTCCTCCGCCAGCGCCTGCGCCCGATCGAACAGGCGGATGTCCGAGCCTCCGGACAGAATGCACACGACCTTCTCCTCCCGGCTGCGGAACTCGGCCGATGCCGGCTCCCGAGCCGCGATCTCCTGCACGATGTTGTGCAGCGCGAAGCGCAGCAGCTCCCGATCGGCTTCAGGGGCCGCCTCGCCGAAATGATCCGCGTCGGCTGCCAGAACCACATATTCGGGACCGGGCAGATTCAGACCGAAGTAAGCCATTCGCTGCTTCATCTCGCCTACGCCGATCGAGGTGCCGACCATCCTTTCCAGAAAACGCTCCTTAAGGGCGGGCAGGCTTTCCCGTAGCTGGCGTTCCAGCCGCACGAGATTTTCGAGCCGGTCCCTCTCTTCGTCCAGCTCCCGCTTGACGCTCTCCAGAACGCGGATCAGCTCTTCGGCTGTAATCGGTTTCAAAATAAAGTCGTTCACGCGCAGCTTCACCGCTTGCTGGGCGTAATCGAAATCGTCGTATCCGGTCAAAATGACCACCTTTGTCCACGGGAGACGCTCGGACAGCTGACGCGTCAATTCCAGACCATCCATAAACGGCATATTGATATCGGTCAGCACCACGTCGGGTCTAAGCTGCTCCGCCGCCTCGAGCGCGTCCATGCCATTCTCGCAATCGCTTACACATTCAAAGCCGTGCTCGTGCCAGGCGATGCGCCTGCGGATGCCTTCCCGCACCTCCGCTTCGTCGTCTACCAGCATGATTTTGTACACGCCGCGCCCTCCTCTCCTCGGGGATAACGCCCTCCCCTGTCTTCGCATCTTTTTATTATGTCGTCGAATTCGAGGTTAGGCAAGCATTCCGCGGCTAATGCCACAACTTGGACGGCGAAAAGCGCCTGCTCCGCATACGGAAGCAAGGCGCCCTTCGGGCTTTCTATTTTCAACTGCCTCTTAAGAATTCCAATTGCGTCCAACTTACGCTATCTCTTATTTCAGTTCTGCTACGCTAACAGCGACCTGTTCCATTTGGCTGCTGCTGAGGGAACCGTCAGGGGAGCTGATCGTCACTGTCCGGTCGTCCAATTGGAAGCCCAGCATCGGCGTATCGGAAGGCGTATACCACTTCGCGCTCACGCCGTTGGACAGCTTAACCTCCTTGGATTCATAACCAGCGGAGTAATCCCGCGGCGACACATTCACGATCATATGCTTAAAGATCAGATTGACTCCATCGCCTGTAGCTGCCGCTTTAACATAACTATCGTTTTTGGCCATTTGCTTCGGTGCGTAAGCCGTCTCAAACGATTCAAACTGGGCGTAGGCCTCTTTGATGGCTTTGATCTGCGCTTGACTATATTGGATAGTTGCCCATTGATTTGCAGGGACTTCGACGTCCTCTTTGGTTTCCAGCCGAATCCGCTGGTTGGCCGCATCGTAGTATACGTTGATCCCGGCCAGGTTGGAAATGGCCCTCACCGGCAAATACGTCGTATTCTGGTAAGTGATCGGCGCCAGTTTTTTGCCGTTGCTGTCTAACAAAGATTGATCGGCTCCGTTTACGTTAAAAGTAATGCCATGATTCAGATAGGCGTTGATTTTCTCCAGCTTGCTTCCGGCATACACCCCGGCGGCTCCCGTTACAGTCATTCCCAGTACGATGGCGGTCAACAATGTTTTTTTCATAACGAATCTCTCCTTTTTCCTGAACAAAAATCATTTTTTGAAATCTACAATATGCGTAACGATTAGCTTCTCTTTATCGTCCACGGTAATGCCCAGCCTACTGCCAGAGGGACTCCAGCTCAGCGGATACACCGGGTAATACGATAGCCCTAGCGGCGATACTTTGCCGGAGACCGTATCAAAAATATAGATCCCGTTCATGCCGCCCTTATCCTCGGTATAGACGGCAAAGGCCAGCTTGGAAGAATCGGGAGACCACGATTGATGGGAGAGCAGGTCGCCTTTGCCGATTAGCAAGCCTTGTACGTGACCGCTCGTATCGTAGATAAGCAGGCGCGAGTCTTCCCTCCCGCCGCTTCCTGTCGTGGAAACGGCAATCCGCTGACTGTCGGGCGACAGACTCATGCCGGAGACATCCTCTACAAGAGAGGTTGGCCGGGATTGTGTGGGGGCGAAGCTTTTCATGCGGTTTTTGGAATCGGTATAATAAATCTTCCCATTGCCCGCAGCAAATTCGGTGAAGCTCTCCACATCAGGATCCTGCAGCTCGATTTTCTCCCGGGTACCGTCCGCGGATATGTTCCATATTTCGCCCCGGTTCTCCATCGAGCCGGCGGCGAGAACATAGGAATCAGAATCAAGCCAGCCGCCCGTTTCCATATAGTTGTCGACCGCAATCTCCTGCCGCTCCCCGGTAGTCCTGTTTTCGATCTCGTTTACGGCCGTATATTTGTCCTTCCAGGTCTGAATAAAGGCGTATTTCCCATCCGGCGACAAGAACGTTTTGACGACTTCTCCCTGAGCCGCTCCTGGCGGTTCCTCGATGCCTTGCCTCTCGCCGGTCTCCAGATCGACACGGAACCGCTGGTAGCTAAATTGCGCTTCCTCCGTCGCGGTAGCTTGCTTCTCCATTGTGGTGACCTGGATCTCCAGTTCATTGTCCGAGAGCCATTTCTCGATATTTGCGGCATCCATCCGGTGGATTCGCTGCACCGCAATTCCCTGTTCGGCAGACGGCTTGCTCTCTTTGACTACAGTCAGTTCGCGTTTTCCTCCTCCCGTCCCGGAGCCAGGTTGGTCAGTTGTCCCCGGGCTGATGCGTACCTCTGCTGTGTCGCCCTTCCGCTCTGCATTACATCCGGACACAATGCCAACTGACAGCAGGGTCGCCGCAATCAGACCGGCGATATATTTCTCTTTGTTCATCAGGGACCTCCCGCTCCTCCGCAAATGATTCTGACCTGGGACAATTCTCCCCCACGGCCTTCAGTATAGATTGATAATATTGCGCAAACATATCCGGCTTGTAACGAACTTGTAAACAATCCAGAGATGACTTCTACAGCATGGCGAAAAGAGGCTGCCCCATAAGCCAACCAAGTTGCTGTGAAAGATAGACTTTTATGGCGGATCAACTTTACCTGGAAGTGTTATGGGCCATGATTAGGTCTCCGGGAGGTACATCCCCCTCTTCTTCTATATATCGATTATCTCAAGCAACTCGGCTATGAGTCAGCCCCTTCGTCATCTGCTGTATAGATTGTCTTATTCGAATCGCCGGCATGCAGCAGAAGCTCCACTCTAAGGCGCGACCCGCTGGGGCCTGTCTCTACAAGCTGCACCGTTCCGCCTTGCTTCTCGGTCAGATTGCGCACTAGGGCTAACCCAAGTCCGGTTCCGCCGCTGGCTCTTGACCGGTCTCGGCTGACCGTATAGAACGGATCGAAAATGCGCGATACGGCTTCCTTCGGAATGCCGATTCCCGTATCGGCCACCTCGATCCTCATCCGCTGTGCTCCTTCTGCTGATGCTGCTACGTAGTTTAGTAAGCGAACTTGTCCGCCTGGGCGGTTATATTTTATCGCGTTATCCAGCAGATTGAGCATGATGTGCATCACGTTCTCGGGATCGGCCCACACCTCGCCTTCCACAAGCGAAGTATGGATCGTAACGCCGCAGCTGTCCGCCTTGCCTTGCAGCCGGGCCGCGGCTTCCTCCAGCAAGGGTCTCAGCGAAACCGACTCCGCTCGCGTCTCAAACTCGTAAACGTCCATCGCAGACAACTGCAGCGCCTTCTCCACAAGACTGTACAATCTTTGCGCCTCTGCATGGATACGCCTCCCGGCATCGTCCAGCAGGGCAGGATCGTCGCTGTACATCGTCAACAGATCGGCGTACGCGATAATTGAGGTTAAGGGCGTCTTTAGCTCATGGCTAATATTGCCGATGAATTGCTTTTGCTGCTGCTCCAACTCCCTCAGCCGCCCTACCGTTTCAATCAGCTTTTGTTTTTCTTCATGCAGAGCGCCGACCGATGCGGAGATGCTGCCGCTCATCTCGTAGATTCCTTGCGCAAGCTCGCCCAGCTCATCCTTTCTGACAATCGGAAGCGTCAACAGATACTCTCCTTGACCGATTTGCACTGCCGCTTTGTTCAGCCGATCGATCACATTGACCTGCCGCCGGACATACACGTACCCGATTAGAAAACCGACGCCCAGAACGGTCGCTCCGGCAAGTATAAACAACTGGCGAATTCGGGCGTAAAAAGCATTCTGCTCGACGAGCGTAGCATGAAACTGCACCGTGCCTAGACGCTGATCGGCATTGTATAGCGGAGCGAGGAACAACAGCTGATCTCCTTGGGTAATGTAAGCCGAATGCCCTTGAGCCGTATATTGCAGGGCATCCTGCACATCGGCCTTAGACTGAAAGGGCAGCGAGGTTCCGGCAAAAGCGCCGTCCGCCGTATACAGCGTCACGGCCATGCCGCTTTGCGCGCCCAGATCCACGGCCAGCCGTTGACCCGTCTGCTCCATAAATCGGTCCGGCGGAATTTTGCTTTCGGACAAATATTCCTCCCGTACGCGCAAATTAGCGGCCTCCGCCTGTCGGGAAAAAGACTGCTCCAGCATCGTGCGCTGATTGTCCCGGATGCCTCTTAACACCAACACGCTCAAGCAGGTTACGATAAAAACGAGCAGCAAGGCGAGCAGCAACGACATTTTCCCCTTCAGGCCCAGCCGAAATTGGCTTGCCATCTAAGGCGTCCCCGTGCTTTTATAGCCGATGCCGTAAACGGTTTGAATCAGCCCGTGGTGACTGCCCAGCTTTTTGCGCAGACGCTGCACATGGATATCCACCGTGCGGGTGCCGCCAGCAAAATCCATATCCCATACTTTCTCCAGCAGCACTTCCCGGGAGTAGACCCGCTCCGGATTGCGCATCAGCAATATCAGCAAATCAAATTCCTTCGGCGTTAAATCCAGCAGTTCGCCTTGGATAGACACTGCGCGGCTGAACAGCTCTGCGGACAGTTCCCCCAATCTCAGCACTTCTTGCTGCTCCTGCTCCTGCTGCGTCTGCTCGACATAACCTCCGCGACGCGATAACGCCTTGACTCTGGCCAGCAGCTCCCGCATATCAAAGGGCTTGGTCATATAATCGTCGGCCCCGAGCTCCAACCCCAGCACTTTATCGACGATATCGTCTTTGACGGTCAGCAGCATAATCGCAGGCCGCGGCCGCCCATCCAATTTGCGGCATACGTCATAACCGTTAACACGAGGCATCATGACATCGAGCACCATCACCGACGGCCGGAACGTCTCCACCTTGTCCAGCGCCTCCTGACCGTCTGCAGCCGTCTCCACCTCATACCCTTCTCTGCGCAGCGCGTAAGCTACAGCCTCCCGAATGCTGCTCTCGTCATCCACCACAAGTATTTTGGTCATGAAAATCTCCTCGTATGATTTGTTCCCTGTAGTATATCAAATAAGAAGAATCGGTTGCCACGATTCCGGGCGGTATACTCCGCACACAGCAAATCAGGCCAACCGGATTTCTCCGATTGGCCTGACGATTGAAAACTACTTAATTTTTCACGATTTCGACGACTTTGCCCCGTAAAATATACAGCGTGAGCGCATCGTCCTTCTTCATCTCCGACAGCAGCACCGTTCTCGTTCCTTGATGAACGTATACTTGCGGATGCAAATCATACGTATTGCTCTCGCTCAGCGACGATCTGTTCACGTACAGCACACTCGAATTGTGGTTATTGTACGTCTTGCTGATCCCCGCAACGATCTCAATTACAGCTTTGCCGCTCTCGTCTACCCGTACTTCGACGCGATCGTCCGCTTTGATCGAAGACAACGAACCGACAACGGAGCTGTTGCGCACGACCGATGGAGCCGCGGCGAACGTTCTCGTAACCGTCGCGCCTGTGTTCGTCAACAGTTCGACCGAGTTTGCCGCAGCGTTCACGGACGTCACTTTTCCGTAGGTGACCGGATACGCTTTGATCTTGACCGGCGTTCTGCCTTTGAATGTCACATTAAGCAGCTTGGTGTTTAATTGATTCAATGCGTTCAGACTGATCGGGTTGTCGTTCTCGTCCACAAGGGACAGCAGCGTCGTATTCAGGCTCCATTCTTCGAACACGCCGTCGGACCGTTTCGCGCGAACCTTGTTCAGCGACAGATCCACTTTTTCCAGTTCAAACTGTACTGTTTTCTCTACTTGGACGGCAATGACCGTATCCTGCGTATTGTAATCCATCAGCGCCGTAACTTTGTCTCCGACGCGAATATCAAGATAGCTCGTCGAGGACGTTCCGTAGATTTCAGCCGAGAAATAGTTCGGATAAGGCAGTACGACCTCATTCTTATTGTCCAGCTGCAGCTTAAGCGTCTTGGCCGACAGGTTGTTCTCCAGCACTGTGCCGGAGTACTGGGAAACGACCGAAATGTAAGCCGCGTTCGAGTTGGTGTAGCCTACGTTAATTTTCTTGCCTTTGATGATATATTTTACCGCATCTTTCTTCGTGAGAACTGTTCCATTCAGATCGAACCGGGTCGTCTCGGTAAGAATAAGCGGAACCTTCTTGTTCGTGGAATCGGTCACGATCAGAATGTCGTTATCCAGGTCGGCGGAAAACACCACCGCTCCGTTCAGGAAGTTGACGGAACGACTCGTAATTGTGATGATCCCGACTTTGCCGCTGTCGTTCAGTGTCATAGATACTGTATCGCCCGGGAACAAGTCGTTCAATGTTACATTGGACAGTCCTTCAAGCTTGACAGTGACATTATCCGCCAGCTCCTGAACCTCGAGTTTCCCGTTCACCCGATACTGGATCGTTTTCGTTCCTTTGTCCAGCAGGTTTACAGTACCTATGATCGGAGGCTGAACCTTCTTCGTCACGGTAATGCTCGTCACCGAGCCCATCTTCACTTCATAGGAAATGGCATCGCCGGCGACAAGCTGATCCAGCGTCAAATTCGTGCTGTTATGTTTAACGACTACATTCGCATCGATAGGATATGATTCCGATTCGCCTGCTGCATCCTTAACTTGCAGGGTCAAGCCGCTTACATTGACAGCTTCAACCGTACCTGTGCCAGACTTGTTCGTAACCGCCTTGTTCACCGTTAGTGACAGGAGCTTGCTCTCAGTCGCCACATCCACGCCTAGCGTCACAGGCACGTTAACGGGAAGATCGGCGATCGTAAGCGATTTGCCGTTAATATCTTTGATCGTTAAAGCTTGCGCATTGTAGGAAACGCTTTTAGGCTCCCCGTCGATCGAGACGGTCAGCTTATTTTGCGCTTCGGATACGAGCAGCAGCGTTCCTTCGATATTTTTCACCTTCGGCGTTTCGCTTGTCTGCTCGACATATCCGACCGTTCCGTCGGTATTGCCGATCAGAATCACTTCGCCGTACAGCTTTAAAGCAGAAATATTGGTCGTCTGTTCCGAACCGAATCCGTAGACAAAAGAGGATGAGCTCAGCGTGTAGCTCTTCACGACGCCGTCGGAATGAAGCAGCGTCAGCTTGCTGCCTTCCACTGCGGTTAGCGCTCCGGATACTTGCCCGGAGTAGGCGACGTCGACTTGGGATTGCGCGCGGCTGAACAGTGTGGATGCCATCTCTCGCGTCACCGATGCCGTCGGATCGAACTTGGTCGCCGTAACGCCGTTAACGAGTCCGAGCGTCGTTGCAACGCTGACGTAGCCTTTCAGGCCGGCGTCGATCTGCCCGTCGTCGCTGAACGAAGTCGCTTTGTCCGCGACATCCTTGGCTGCCTGGTCTTTGCCGATGGCGCGCACGAGCAGCTTGGCCATCCATTCGCGCGTAGCGGGGCTGCTGCCCCATTCCTTGCCGCCGTCTTTTTGAACCAGTGCGATTTCTTCCTGGAGATTCAAAATATTTTTTTGTACCGCAAGTTTTATGTAAGGTTTGTAGTCGTCTTTAATGACCAGATCGCTTGGAAAAACAAGAGGATCGCCGACCTTCACTTCGTTCTCGACGCCCATAAATCGGATCGCGATAATAACCGCTTCCTGGCGCGTCACTTTATTGGCGGGGCTGAACATGCCTGCTTGCTTGCCCGTGCCGCCCTTCAAAATGCCTTGCATAGCCAGCTTCGTAATATGCTTCTCCGACCAGCCCGGCTTAACGTCCGTGAAAATGGAAGCGGCCCATACGGCCTTACTTGTGTAGGAGACCCCCGATAACACCAGCGATGCGGCAAGTAAACCGGTAACGCCTTTCGATAACCCCTTTTTCATCGTCAACCTGTCCCCTCTCCCAAAATATGCGCATGCCGGCCCCTGATTCGGGGCCGGACGGCTTATTGCAAATTCAATTGCATTTTGATTCCCGTCGCGATTGCTTCGGCGACGCGGTTTTGCAGCTCTTCAGTCCACAGCTGGGGCTCGTCGATGCTGCTCGACAAGTAGCCTACTTCCAGCAAAATGGCCGGCATCGTCGTCTTCGTCGTTACGGCGAGGTTGACGGAGTGCTTCTTGAAGCCGTTGTCCTTCAGCCCCGTCGACGGAGCGAAAACGGAGTGCATCAGCTCGGCGAACGCCTTGCTGTCTGCGCGAGTATAATAGGTTTCCGTGCCGTTCGTTTTCGGAGAGGTGCTGCTATTCGCGTGTACGGAAACAAAAATGTCCGCCTGAAGCGAATTGGCCAGCGTATATCGATCCGTCAGCGTCGGGTACGTATCGCCTTCGCGCGTCATAATCAGCTTAATCCGCTCTTCTCCCGCGAGCAGCGCTTGCACTTTCAGCACGACAGCGAGATTAAAATCCTTCTCCGAACGCTTCGTAATGCTGATGGCGCCCGGGTCGCTTCCGCCATGCCCGGCATCGAGGACGACGGTGTACAAAGACTTGTCTTCCGGCGGGCGCTTAAGCGCAATGGTAAGAACGCCGGCGCTCGGGTCGTTGTGCAATTCGTAATCCCATGCTTGATTCAAATCGAGCACGAATCTTGGCGCTTTCGTATCCGTGCCGAACATCGAATAACGAATCGATCGCAGCGCCTCGTGTCCTTCAATCGGAATATTGCCTTCATTAGCCGCGGCAAGATCGACCGCAGGCACGAATTCCGGAGAGTAAGCTCCGCCCGAGATATCGATCACGATGCGTTTCGGGCCATCCAGCTTGAAGTCGCGCGGAACGATCAGTCCGTCGTATTTCAGCACGACCGATTCCGTTCCGGGATCGTAATAGATTTCGTTTAACGTTCCCGTTACGACGGGAGGGACGACCGTGCCCGGCGAAGATCCGTTCCCCGAACCTTCCGAGCCTTCGACCGGGTCGACGACTCCGATCAGGCCGCCGTCCGAAGGATCTGTCGGCTTGCTTCCGCTCCCATTTTCGGGATCCGGCTTCGAAGGCGAATATAGGAATACGGATTTAATTTGATTATCCCAGAAAACCTGGACGTCCAAAGATTCGCCAAGAAATCTTAAAGGGATAAGAGTAGTGTTGGATTGGATTAGCGGCGGATTTTTCATCTCTACGGGGGTTCCGTCCAAATAGGCCGTAGGCTTGTCCACCGTCATGACGAGTTCCTTCTTGCCGTTCGATACCGTCACCTGTTTCTTACGGTTGTCGTAGTCCACCTTGTATCCCAAATTTTCGGTCGCGATGCGAACAGGCACCATTACCGTGCTTTTCAGGAGAAGGGGCGGAACTTTAGGCTCTAATTCCATGCCGTCCAAAATTAATTTGGGTGTCGGCGTCTCCGCTTTGGCGGCGTGCGCCATGCCCGAACTCAGAACCAGCATGCCGGCGACGACAAACAACAGGGAGAGCCACTTCTTCATGCTTCACCTCGATGTCTAATAGATTTGCGAACAAGGTCGATTTATGTAAGCTTACGAGCGGTTTGTCCACGAATCATTAGACGTATAAAACGAAGAAAAGTTGCGTAACCGAGGAAAAAAAGACCCTTTGTCCCGAATTTTGCCGAATCGGTGACAAAAGGTCTTTCTCCTGCCGTTTACTTCGTCCGCAGATTCGGCGTTATACGACCGCGCTTGCGGCGCGTTTTTGCTCGTAGGCCGTAATGGCAGCTTCGTGCTGCAGCGTAAGACCGATGTCGTCCAGACCTTGCAGCAGGAAGTTGCGGCGGTGAGCGTCGAGCTCGAACGGAATGTTAAGTCCGTCTTCGTCGGTAATGACCTGATTTTCCAGATCGACGTTCAGCTTGTAGCCTTCCATCGCTTCCGTGCGCTTGAACAGGTCGTCGACTTGCTCCTCGCTCAGCTTGATTGGCAGAATGCCGTTTTTGAAGCAGTTGTTGTAGAAAATGTCGGCGAAAGACGGCGCGATCACGCAGCGGAAACCGTAGTCCAGAATGGCCCAAGGCGCGTGCTCGCGGGACGAGCCGCAGCCGAAGTTGGCGCGGGACAGCAGGACGGATGCGCCCTGATAGCGGTCCTTGTTCAGGCTGAATTCAGGAATGACGTTGCCCTGCTCATCCCATCTCCATTCGAAGAACAGGAATTGGCCGAACCCGCTTCTTTCGATTCTTTTCAAAAATTGCTTCGGTATAATGGCGTCCGTATCTACGTTAACCCGGTCAACCGGGGCGACAAGTCCGTTCAGTTGTACGAATGCTTCCATGTTGGTGGTTCCTCCCCTTACGCCGTCACTTCGGCTTTGAAATCCCACTTGCGCACGTCGACGAAACGGCCTTGGATCGCAGCCGCAGCCGCCATCTCCGGCGATACGAGGTGCGTGCGCCCGCCGCGGCCTTGACGGCCTTCGAAGTTGCGGTTGGACGTCGATGCGCAGCGCTGTCCCGGTTGAAGCACGTCGGGGTTCATCGCGAGGCACATGCTGCAGCCTGCTTCGCGCCATTCGAAACCGGCTTCGGTAAAGATTTTATCCAAGCCTTCCTTCTCGGCTTGCAGCTTGACGCGTCCCGAGCCCGGAACGACGATCGCAGTTACTTGAGAGCTGACTTTGTGACCACGCGCTACGGATGCCGCAGCTCGCAAGTCTTCGATCCGTCCGTTCGTGCAAGAACCGATAAATACATAGTCGATCTCGATATCGGTCATCGGCGTGCCCGGCTTCAGTCCCATGTACTCGATCGCGCTCTTAGCGGCTTTGCGCTCGTTCTCGGTCGGCAGTTCCTCCGGAACCGGCACGGAATCGGTAATGCCCGTACCCATGCCAGGGCTCGTGCCCCAAGTCACTTGCGGAATCAACGACTCTACGTCGAAATCGAGAGTCAAATCGAACGTTGCGCCTTCATCCGTGCACAGCGCTTTCCACTGTTCAACCGCTTTATCGTATGCTTCGCCTTGCGGAGCGTACTCGCGGCCGCGCAAGTATTCGAAAGTCGTTTCGTCCGGAGCGATCAGACCGGCGCGAGCGCCGGCTTCGATGGACATGTTGCAGACGGTCATCCGCTCTTCCATCGACAGCTCGCGAATCGCTTCGCCCGTATATTCCATAACGTAGCCCGTACCGAAGTCCGTGCCGTATTTGGCGATCAGACCGAGAATCATGTCTTTAGCGGTAATGCCCGGCTTGCGCTTGCCGTTGAAGCGAATGCACATCGTTTTCGCTTTGGCTTGCTGCAAGCATTGCGTCGCCATAACGTGTTCGACTTCGCTCGTTCCGATACCGAACGCGAGAGCGCCGAATGCGCCGTGAGTCGATGTGTGGCTGTCGCCGCAGACGATCGTTTTGCCCGGATGGGTCAAGCCCAGCTCAGGTCCCATAACGTGAACGACGCCTTGGTCGATCGTGTTCAGGTCGTACAGCTTGACGCCGAACTCTTTACAGTTTGCCGTCAGCGTGTCGACCTGCTGCTTGGAGATCGGATCGGCAATGTTGAAGCGGTCTTTGGTCGGAACGTTGTGGTCCATCGTCGCGAACGTCAATTCCGGACGTCTCACCTTGCGGCCGGACAGGCGCAGTCCCTCGAACGCTTGCGGGGACGTAACCTCGTGCACCAGATGGAGATCGATATAGAGAATGCTAGGCTTCCCTTGTTCGGCTACGATCTCGTGGTTTTCCCAAATTTTCTCGAACATCGTCTTTTTGCTCATTTGTTGTCACCCCAAAAGTTCTCTTTAACTTGCTCTTATCTTAACATTTCGTCTATCATTGTTCCAAGATATAATTTCTATAAGGTTAATAGGTGTAACCTATTCATGAGCAACCCAGGGAAACTGGGTTGCCTTATTTTTGTGCATCTAGATGGTTTTCGCGATTAGTCAAAAGCGTTCGGTTGCATTGTCTTTGTGGGCAATATATGGGCATTGTTAATCCACCAGTATTTGATCCGCTGATTTCAACTTATATAGATTACACATCTTTATAACTACGCTGCAAGGGGTTTTTCCTGGGTTTACTTCATAATATGATAAGTCATCAATTGTAACACCTAGGGCGAATGCTGCATCACCAACAGTGTATTCTGCCCTTTGTCTTGCATCGATCAACGATACTTTGGTTCGATTCACAGTGTCTCCCTCGTTTCCAGGTGTTATAATGATGCTGAAATTAAAACGCAAGGAGTAAATAGAAGCATGTGCATCTTCCGAGGAGATGCTTGCCTAGAGTTACTCCGATGCTATAATACTGATATCAATATTCGTTGGAGGATTAGAGCATGCCCCTTGAGAGGGGGAGGTGCTTGGTTCCTGATCTGCGAGCTGCCAGAGGGTGGACACAACAAGAATTGGCTGACAAGCTAAAACCCTATGTATCTGTTACGCCCCAGTCTCTGAGCAAATACGAGCGCAACGTTAGGGAGTTCCCTGATCTTGTTCGTAAAGCTTGCGCCATCGTATTCGGCGTAACTATGGATGAAATTTACGAATACGAATGGTAGATCAGCTACCGGCGATGGTGGTTTTTACCGCCCTCCCTCTCCTCTTCATAGCCGATGGTCGCTACTGTTATTTTGTCAATATAGAATAGAAAGTTGTGAATTACATCTATCTTATCTTTAGATTATCTCCTATTATATTACGGTGTAAATAAATACTCGTCCGGACGAAAATAGTCATACATTCGACAAACTGCCGACGATATTCGACAGCATTTTCATTTTGGCTCTGTTATGTTTATATATTAGATCATCAAAAAAGCTGCCTCTCGGCAGCCTTTTTTAATTTACTAGCATATTCGACATAGTCGCAACCCTTTGTTTGACGATGGCTATGTTCGCGATCGAGATCGTACAATGCTTTGATTTTGGACTTATATCATCTTCAAAGTAACCACGATTGCTTACTTGATCAACATAGCGCAATTTTGAAAGGTTAACTGCATTGTTCCGATCCAACATAACAAATTCATATCCACTTTCTAAAAGTCCGTTCTGCCAGAAAATCAAAGTTCCTGGCATGTAAAACTGTTCAGCCAACGAATGTAGCGTTATCATTTTTGATTTTCTGTCGAATTCGAAGTACAAAATGTCTTCAACGGGCAACTCCACAAATGGGCCTGCTCCAATTGTGTTATTTGAGACAATCAACTTCAATTACTCTCCCTCCCCTACTTTCAGCAGCTCGTCTGGAACGCTTGGTTGACCAATAAAAAATAGGCTTGCAGTTGATACGAACAATATCGCGATGCCACCTAAAATCGTTGCGATCCTATAATAAATCTCCTTTTTCATACTTCCTTCACCTCTTCTTTGTTAGTGTCAGACATTGCGCTAAGAATGAGAAAGCAATAACGGATGATCCTATTAATAGATTGCTTGCAATAAGAGCAACTGAAACCACTTTAAGATATGGGTAAAATCGTTTAGGAATCCTCGATTGCCTTTCTATTCCGGTCGGCGCAAACAATGCGGCTATGATCATAGATACTATGGTTGCAGTTATGGTGATTCCACTTGCCAAGCCGTCTAAGAAGGAAAGTGCCGTAAGGCCGATCACGCTGACCACTACGCACCAATCGGTTGATGGTAAGTGTATTCCACCCGACAATTGTCGAAGGATTGCAAAAGATACAATGGCAATGCTCGCAGAAGCAATTTTTCCTGTGAATATTGCAATTATCAGTGTAATTGTCACAATGGCTAATACGTTCAATAGCGCAGTCAAGGAAAACGCCAATACGTCAAGGCTCGCCGGATGATCTGGAACAACTCGCTTAATTCTTCGGGCCGCCTTTTGTCCTAAGTTTTGAATCAATACTCTCTACCTCCTTTTGAGCTGCATAGTACACAAAGAACAGGAGCATAAAGAGCAATGTCAGAATTATAATGTAGATTATTTTATAATAGAATAAAAAACCGACAGATATGCCCATAGCAACTATTAAAGTGAGGATTAGCAATCTCTCCGACTTGAATCTGAGTCTTTCGAAGTTAAAAGCAAACCCCAATCCAAACTTGTAAGATAAGTAAGACAATACAAACAGAATTGCTCCAGTTATTGTCTGTAGTAAGTACCCTTTATCCAAACTTTCATCTGTTGCTGCGATAGATAACGCGCCAAGAGAAAGAACGATTATTAGCGCTTGCAACAATACCGAAAATGCATATCCTATGATACTCATAATGAAGGACCAAACCAGCGGCACTCTAACAAAAATGGTTACAAAGATGGCTAACAGCAACAAATTTACTACCGGAGACAAGCTAGCCAGTCCAGCTTCATCCCTCAAGATGAAACTCAAAGTGTTCATTATTCCACTTGCCAGTAAAGCTGGCCAAATATAGTCCGTTAACTTAAAGCGGAATAATGATAACGTAATTGCAATGGCAGCCATCACCTCGATCATCGAAAAAGTCATAAACTTTGAAAATAAAACAATGTCCATTCAACAAAATCTCCTTGTGGGCTAATGAGTTGCCTCGATTTTCCACCCTACTAAAGAATATATATTGATAGGTCATTAGTAGCAAGAGAGTTATTGACCACGTCTTCCAATTAACACCATGTACAGTTCAAAAAATGAGCACAGTGTAGGTTACTCTTTTATGGGTTTAAGTATGCTTTCAACAGCTTTAGCAAGATGACTGCTGATTTCCGCCCGCATGATCTCCCGAGTCATCCCAAATTTGTCTTCGTATCCTCTGCAGAGATAGCTAGTGTATACGATATCGTCCTGCGTCTGATCGGACAAAATCTTGATATTTCGCTTCTTTAACTCCCGCCGTGTACCGAAGGATTCAAGGCTTACTCGATCTAAAAGCACCCGCATAAATCGTGCCATTACATTGTGCATGGATATTTGAGATCGGCTTATCTCGTCGATCGATCTTTGGAGCATCGTCATCAAGTGAGGAAGCAGTATGGCCTCCCTGATCAACCTCATCTCATCTGACGTAGCCTTCCCGCTTATTGTTTGTTCCCGTCTACCGTACTGCTCCTGATGCTCGGTCAAGAGCATTTTGCCTCCCCAACGTCCGTTACCTTCGAGCTTACTCATTTGTAGTGACCTCCGATCTGTCCAGCTCGTTCACGCGCAACTCCAGCTTCTTGCAGCGAAGATGCTCGCATAATTGCCGCGCTGCCGTATCGTTCCTTAATCATGTCTGTGGCCGCCTCTAGGTCATGGATCCGTGCCCTGTCATCAAATAGTGTCAGTTGTGTCACGTTATCGTCAGACAGTTGCGTTAAGGATAGGTGTAGGTAGGCTACCGGCAGCCCGTGCCAATATTCGCGGAATAGCCGAAGCGACGACGCGAACACTTCATGAGTAAGGTTTGTCGCATGAGGCAAAGTCATCTGCCGACCGAAACGATAAGCCCTCTCTCCATCTGTCTCCCCGGCTCCAACCGATACAACGCGACCTTGCTTGCCTAGCCGCCGCGCTCGCCGGCAAACCTCGATTACGAGTTCCTGCAGTACAAGTTCAATGTCAGGACGTCTAAAGTACAAACTTGCTCGGAGTGTTTTGCCATGCGACACCGATTTAAGTTCATTTCGGATCGAAGGCGTGACCGGACTAGGATCAATGCCTCGGGCCGTCTGCCAATAATACTCCGCCTGAATGTCTGATTGTTTGCCCATCCGGAGTCGCATACGACGCTTAAACTCAGGTAATGGCGTACGGGCGATGTCGCCGATTGTCGGGAGCCCCATGATCGCAAAGTGGGTCGCCATTTTCGACGCAACCATAAACATTTGGTGTACTGGAAGTGGCCATAACGTCTCCTCGATATTGTTGTAGTCAAGACGGAACACACCGGTATCGTTTTTTTTCGCGAAATTGTCAGTTGCCGTCTTGGCCATAATTTTCGATGGACCGATTCCTACCCTACTCCAGACGCCCGTTGACAATAGCACTTCTTCTTGGATTTGCTTTGCGAGTTCCTCGGCAGACTTATATCGCCCCAAACTCCCAGTTACATCCAAAAACTGTTCATCAATACTAAAGGGTTCCACAAGTTCCGTATAGCTCTCAAAAATCTTTGTTATCATTAACGAAATCTCAATGTATCGTTGCATCCGAGGGCGTATGATGACCAACTCGGGGCACTTGGCGAGCGCCGTAAAATTGCGCTCAGCAGTCGTCACGCCACGAGCCTTGGCGATTGGACATGCGGCCAGCACGATCCCTGATGGGCGGCTCGGGTCGCCAACGGCAACAGGCCTATTGCGGTACTCTGGATGTGCAGCTTTTTCACATGAGGCGTAAAACGACTGGCCGTCGATCAGGAAAATCGTGCGCTCAGGAGGCATGCACAATCACCGGCTGCGTCGCCAAAATCCGCTCGATCGTGAATCTTCTCGGCCCGTTGCAAGACCTATCAAACGCATACACTGTCCCCGCATCGATGCGGATCACCCGGATCGTCCGCTTGCTGATCCGCTCCTTTTTGTCCATATACACGATCATGACCGTCCGACCAATATATTTGGCTATGGACATCTTCCTCGCCCCCATAGAACGTTTGTTCTTATCATAATACGAACAATTGTTCCCCGGCAATACTCAATTTATTCCTGTGATGTGGGCATTATACAAACATGAAACCAATTATCCCTTTTGAGCCCGTACGTTCTGACTCCGTACCCAAAGGAAGGCAATGGATTTATCAAGTCAAATGGGACGGTGTACGCATCCTTTCCTACTTCGATGGCGCCAAAATCAGGCTTTACAACCGGCACCTTAACGAACGAACAATGCAGTTTCCAGAATTGACCGACCCAAGCTATTGCAGTGCCTCCTCCTTTATCTTGGACGGAGAGGTTATTGCCTTGGCGGCTGATGGGAAGCCGTCGTTTCACGAGGTCATGCGCCGAGACGGAATTCGCCGGCCCGAAAATGTATCGGTTGCGCAAAAAGAAGTTTCGATCACTTACATGATCTTCGATATCGTTTATTTAAACGGGGAATGGCTTAATAACCGACCTCTCTCCGATCGTCTGGAGCTACTGCAGGAATTCGTTATTCCGACTCCATCCGTGCAACTGGTTGCCTCTCATCCTGACGGGGAGTCCTTGTTCCGTGTCGTCGAACAGAATGGCATGGAAGGCATCGTCTGCAAAGATAGGAACAGTACCTACGAAATCGGGCGAAAAGACGGCCGGTGGGTAAAGGTCAAAAATTATGGGGATGTTGTCGCGGTGATCGGCGGTTATACAATGCGGGGCGGAGTAGTTAACGCTGTACTAGCTGGCCTTTATAGCGGGGGAAAGCTCTACTTTATCGGCAAGGTCGGGACCGGCAAACTCACAGCAGCGGACTGGCGCGAGATAACCAAAGTGGTCGCGCAGATCAGCACCCTGGACTGCCCATTTGCCAACCGTCATCCCGACATGCGCGGCGCACACTGGTGCAAGCCTATATTGACTGCGAAGATCCAGTACACGGAGTGGCGCTGGCAAGAGGGAAGGACGATGCGGCAGCCGAGTATTCAGGCGTTTGTGACAGTTCCTCCTCATGAATGTACATTCGCATAGAGAGCAGGAGCTGCGAAAGCCAGCCTTTACATAGATACTCATTGAAAATATGATAATCACAAACGCATGTGAAATGGAGGTGGGTAGCGTGGACGCTAAAATGATCAATCACGCATTCCTGCACAACCTGACCGTCGAAGTATGGCAAGCTGGCGAGCTTACCGGAACAGGTCGGATCACGGAGCATACGAAGGATTACATTCGACTGGATGACGAGGATTTCTTCTCAAAAGCAAGCTGCGAAATAAAAATAGCCCGAGAGCCTAAGCCCCCGGGCTGATCGTTATTAGATACTCTTTGTAAAAGAATATCCGTCCGCCTTTGCGTCAATTAGCTAATACTTAAAACGGCTTTCCTTCGTTAATGCTTATCCCAGTATTTTGGTATATATTTCTGTTTGTGTTATTTGGATCGATTTTATCCGATCCGACTATTTCTCCGTTAGCCATAATCAATCCTGTATCGGATTCTACTACTATCTTTCCATAAGCCGGACGATCTGTGCAAGGTAAATTTGTGGTTACAGTTGTTCCATTTGTTTGGCCACCAAAAGCGGAAGCATATTGTTTTGTTGAATAAGGGTCAATAGTAAAGCTAGTTCCTGGAGTTAGTGTACTACTGAAGCCGGTAGATGTCGTTATTCCGGGACTTGTAAATAAAGTCCCGTCGTTTTTGTATAAGTAGAGAGTTGCTTGAACGCTACTATTGCTTATATTGTTAACATTGAAGTACAGTCCGGTTAATCTAATTGAACTATCACATGCTGTGTTATTTTGGATTGTAAAGTATTGAACCCTACTCACATCAGCCGATACCGGAATAGCCGACACCGACATAATCGCGATCAGTACAGCCCCCGCAGACATCCAAACCTTCTTAGTCCATTTCTTCATATTCATTTCCCCCTATTTATGGATTCTCTACTTCGTACTCGTCCACATCGAACGTCAAAATCTTATCGAAGATCACGTATTCGGCCCGTGTCTTAAACGGTCCTTTGTTCCATGTCTTCACGAATTTGTACTTAGCTGGGCCGCTGCCTGCATCCTTGGCATCGTACCACGAGAGGAAGGCGTTCAGTTCAGCTGCAGACAGGTCGTACTCCTTGATCTGGCCGCCGGAGATGTAGATGGTGAGGAGGCCGCGACTTTCAAATTCCGTTTGTGGTGTAAGCGCGACCTCGTTTGACGAGGCGCTCTCACCATTAAGATTAGTAGCTGTCAGAATATAATAATATGTAGTTCCGGCAGTAACAGCGGTATCAACAAAACCTAGATCAGTTATAATGGATCCTATTACCGTATATGGACCACCACTCGTTAGGGAACGCTTAATCGTATAAAAGTCAGCATTCTCAACAGCACTCCAACTTAGTGAATTTTGGCCAACACCTGCAACCCCAGTCAAAATTGGAGCATCTGGCAACACAGCATCGAATACATCGAACTCATACACATCTGTTGGTGTGTCATAACCATTCGAAAGATCGACTGATTTTACTCCTGGGATAGGTTCAATTAATTGTAATGTGCCGTCTGTGACGGGAGTTATCACTTTAAGTAAATTACCGCTGGCGTCGAAGAATGCCAGATTGGGCTGACCCGATGTACCTGATAACAGTTTGTAAGAACCAACGGTGTGAACGAGACCAAAGTTCGACCAAGCGTTATCATAAACAGTTTGGGAGCTTACATGTTGAGCATGAAGAGTAAAGTAAGTGCTCTCATCATTATCCGTCATGAAGTTGGTTGTTCCTTTACTAACGTCGAAGCCTGGCCCGTAACTCATGCTTTTACCGTTCATTAAACCACCGTTATACGCACTTACTGAAGAAACTGGAATCAA
The DNA here is from genome assembly GCF_017671885.1 of Cohnella sp. LGH. Lineage (NCBI taxonomy): Bacteria > Bacillati > Bacillota > Bacilli > Caryophanales > Paenibacillaceae > Cohnella > Cohnella sp. LGH. The sequence continues at coordinate 2,764,742 of NZ_CP072117.1, read as the reverse complement.
AAAAACGATAAGTAATGATAGACTGAGCACAAAACTAGCAATCTTCTTCAAGTTAAAACCTCCTATGTTTGTACTGCTCCCATCGTACAAGGAAATTTCAGGAATTTGCAGTCTGATAATCGACAGGAAACTACAATATACTGGAAGGTTGAAAGGAAAATCCCGGAAACGTTGGTTTCCGGGCAGATCGTCATATCGTTATGCGTACAGCATTAGCCTCTTTATCCCATATCACTTTAGCGCCCAGCGCTTCGGCGATAACTCTGACTGGCACTCGAGTAACGCCTGCTTTAACCTCGCCTTTTTCCGGCATCTCTTTGTCGTTCACAATGATGGCGATCTCGTTCACAGGCTTCTCCTCCTCCCTGAACGCCGCTCCCCAAAAGATAGAATCATCGTAGCACTCATTGTAATCGACGGTATGGCCGGCCATCGTGACGTTATTTTTGTACTGCCACAGATCTGCACGGCTGCTCTTTCTCCCACCGCTCCAGGCATACGTTTGCCAGAAGTACCGGCAGGCGCTGCGGCGGGCCATCTCCTCAATTACGCTGTAATGGCCGTAAACGCCGACATGGTAGCCAGGCAGTTCGGCCTGAGCAGCTCGCAGGTATGCCTCGATCTTGTCGTAGTCGTTCTCCGGCGCGTCGTAATCGACGGCCATGAAGATTGCTGAGCCCTCCGGCTGCCCAATCGATTTGGCCTCAGCCAGAGCGGCCTTACCGTCTGCTTTACCGTTGGCGCCCCCGCCTTTCGGCCGGTCTTCCCCAAGCTGGAACACGCTAGCCAGTCGCAAGCCCGCCGTTTGGATCGCATCCGCCTCCGACTTGAGTAGCCGCTTCCAGGCATAGGACGCCGGCACCAAATAACGGACCGCGAACTTTACTCCCTCGGCCGCCAGCGCTTTGGCCTTTGCCGCAGTCAGTGGTACAGCGCAATCGATCCCGAAGAGCGCCGGAGGAAGCAGTTTTGCCTTGTCCACCTCGACCACGACAGCATGGTGTACCGTGCGTGGCGAGCTGGCGCTCAGATCGGCAAGGTGGTAGTTGCCCTTTTTGATGTCGATTGCCGTCCGTAATTCCGGAAAGCTTGCAAACAGCGTCGCGGATCCGCCTCCGTCCAGGTTGATTGCATCGCGGGCACCGTAGTGCAGCATGACCGTAGCGAGTTCCGACAGGTACAGCCCGCGGTCCGCATTGCCCCGACCGTCAACCAGAACAAGCAGTAACGCGCCGTCCACTTTGATTCCGGCAGCCAGGCGCGGCTGCAACTGTTTTGCGATATCCGGTTGCACATTTTCCAATGCTGCAGCGCTGTCTGCTACATTTTTCTCGGCTTGCACCAGTCGAGGCGCTCCCTGTGCTGCCCATGTTAATCCAGTGACGCCGGTGATGTCCCCGACGCCGAAGCGTCCGTCGGCGTAATAGAGATGATCGCGGTCGACCGTCTTGCTGGCGATGTCCGCAGCGATCTGCTTGCCATCGGCGATGGTGCGGCCGAGCAGCGCCCCACTGGCCACGTCTACATAGGAGGCATTAAAAGCGATCACATCGCCGCCCTGCTTGGCCGCAATCGACGGCACGTTGCCTCCCTTGCTGTAAATGTACCGAGCGGCCCGCACGGCAACCGGCGGAAGCTCGACGATCCGGATGTCCGTCCAGCCCTGCGCCTTGCTGTACCCGCCGCTGTACTGCAGCGGGCCTTCCTCGATTCTGCCAGCGACGATGCGAATACGTTTGTGAGCGATCAGCACCATCAGTTCGACCCCCCGATTTTGAACGGATCGTCATCCGGCGGGCGAGACGCGTCTACATGTGCCTCTCCAAAGATATATGCCACAACCGTTCCCGCCGCTGTGATCAGTCCGGCAACCTTGACGATCGTATCCTCGCCAGCTCCGATCAAAACGAGAGCGCTGGTAGCGAGTCCGCCAACCAGCGCCCAGAACTTACGACTTGCGAGTTTTTGCTTCCAGTTGATCACTTTGATCATCCTCCATTAAATTTAATAAGCGCCCCGATCGCCCCGGCCAGTATTGTGCCGATGACAGTGCGCCACAGCCATTTTTGATTATCCTTGATCTCGTCCAGCCGGTAATGAGCCGACTTAGCTGATTCGAGTGCTTGTACGGCTGTCTCACTAGCGCTAATCGCCCGGTCGAGCTTCCCATCCATATTGTCCAATTTGGTCTCAACTCGTGTCATACGCTGCAGCACATCTGCGTTATCTGTTTGGCTCATACGGCCCACCCCCAATTAAATAGGCCCCGCTTAGGTTGCGGAGCCTTGCGTATCTGCACCAATCATGTTTTGCACATCGTCTCGCCAGCGAATCGGCACGTCGTCAATCGTTCGCAATCCGGCTTTGATCAGGTCATAGTAGATTTTCGCCACGGTCACGCACCTCCCGTTATGATTTCGGCTAGTTCGGCCAGAGCGAGCTGCACGTCGAGCTTGTCGGTTTGCTGGGCCTCGGCCAGTTCGGCAAGTGCAAGCTTCAGTTCGAGGTTTTCAGTCCGTAGATGCTCCGTCTCGGAAATCGGCTGCGGCGCGTTGCGGATCGCCTCGATCTCCTCAGGCGGCATCCCCTCGACCCAGCATTCCGGGCGGATCGGATCGATGTAGGTTGGGCGCTCTCCGCGCTCCTCCTCCGGCAGCGCGTACCAATCGGCTAGTGCTTGGTCGTAGGCGGCTTGGGCGTCGGCAAGCGCCGTTTGATAGTCCGCCCACATAGTAAAGTCCCAGCGGGGCGTAAACAGCCCGTTTGGGACTTTCTCGGCGACGATGTAGCCGGTAATGACTTCCTCCGGTTCCTCGTCGTCTTCGGCGGGAAGCAGCTCGCGGATTTCCGTCACGCCCGACTGTGAGAGTGGGGCGATGACCGATTCGGCGTATAGGCCGTCGAGGTCTATTTTTGCAGCTTCTTTCATTGGGTTGTTCCCTCCTTAATCCAATCTGAATGTACAATTGAAGAAAATAACATTTTTTGATGTTGGCTCAAATACAACATTGCCATTTGTCAGCACATACACAACCAAAGATCCCGGATTGGATGTCACAGCCTCAGAAGTAACGGTTGGAATTGACGCTTGAACACTCGGCCTGTAACCCGTTGGTAGAGCGAATATGACCGTTGAAGTACCTGTCATTACTCCACCCGAAACGTATCCTTTTAGATGAACATTCCCGAATTCGTCTTTCATGTATCTGACCGTTCCTGCCCAATCATTTCGCAGGGTCGGCGCAATCCATTGCGGCTGTTGTTTTTGCGCCTTCGTGTTCTGCAGGACGGACGTTTCTGTCCTGGCTTCGATCACTTCCCGCACAAGCGATTCGACCGACTCCCGGATGTTCGGCGCATACTCGGCGCTGATCGTCTGCGGGGCGATTCCGAGCGTGTAGGTGTCGAGTGCTAGGTAGGTGACGGAATAGGTGGCGCTTTGACTCGGCTTAGTCTGCGTATATGCGTATCCCCCGCCGTACCATGAAGCCACTAACGCAGAACCTTTCTCCCACGACTTGTCTGCATTCGCATCTTTATAAACCTGGGTGATTCTTTCGGCGCGTCTTGATAATGGGTTTAGCGTAGGATATGACGCTGATATTGCATTAATTGCATAATACCCGTTCGCATTCGGTCCAGATGGTACAACGGCTTCCCGCACCACAACCCCCGCCCCGACCTCGACCTGGTTCGCGCCCTCATGCAGCATTAAGGAGCCTTCATAGGTGACTGGCTCGTCTACGCTTTGGGCGAGTTGGTACATGAGGCGGTAGGACGATATTGTTTTGTTCGTCACAGCAGGGGAAAAGTCCGTTGGCAAAATTGTTGTAGTACCTGTCCACCCGCCAAGACCGTTTGCATAAACCCAATATTTCGTTCCGTTTCCGGGGTACGGATTGAGCGATCCGTCGACCATCTTCCATCCCCAGAAATAAGCCTTAATCTCCTCTGCTGTAGGCGTGTAGTATTCTCCCCAACCGCTGTCGGTGTTGGGAATAGAGAGCCACAACTCATTCGAGTTGATTTGCCACAAGTCCGGATCTTGCCAAGTCGTACCAACGGAACCAAAAAGATTTTTTAATGGATTTCCATTGTACTTAATTGCCACTCCTTGTCCTTGCCCCTTAATAACATTGGAATCGAAAGATGGAGACTTTACTACCTTTGAACCTGTCAGAGGGATAGAATATTCCCACTGCAACGAGCCATCCAGCACCCTCTCCCGGAACCGCCGTGTCACCCTCGGTTTGCCTTGTCCATCCGTATACAGCCGATCTGCTACGCTGCCGTCTACGTTGGAGCGTAGGTTACAGTCTGGTAGATAGAGATAGGATGGTTTTTGCGGCTCAAATGGGAGAGCTTCGGAGCCGATGTTGAGCATAGGATTCGAGAAGTTGAAAGGTCCTGCTGCCGTACTCGTGAAGTAGATACGAATGCGATCATTTTCCCCGGCATTAAATGCGATCTGTTGATTGGTCGTGTATCCTCCATGCAAACTTGTGCTGCCATCCGTCTTAAATGCCCCGATCCTGCCATTGTGCGTAACGTTCAAAACCATGTCCGCATTTTTGGTGACAGATATTTCGGCAAACACTCCTTCAAATGCTGCCGCCGCCGTTACAGCAAGCACATATGGCCCGGTTGCAGTTGCGCTTCCCCCTGCCGCATTCCACTCCGAAAACGACGGAAGCAGATTCTTCCCCTTATTCTCGATATAGACGGCATTGACGTGCTTCATGTCGTCTATGTAGGGGTATTTCGCGGCGATCTGATCGGCGGTCATACTAGTTAGAGCGTTATATTCGGCCTGTGTAATCTCGAAAAGGCGCATTCCGTCGACATATCCATATTGTCCATTTGATCCGACAACATGAGCATACATATAGACGCTAGTCGCCGTGTCGAAGTCGGACGGCTGAATCTTGATAAATTGCGGCTTGAATGCCGTTGTGTCTGTAACCCCCGAGCTATTAACAATCCCGATGTCACCGCTAAAATTAACCCTCAATTGCGCCCGAGTCGCATTTCCGTTTTTACAATCTCCGACCAGGATGTAATACGATCCCGTCTTAAGCATCGATTTCATGTCCCGAAAGACTCCGGCGTCTCCTGCCGACCCAACCGTCAGCTTGACGCTACTGGTCCCGTATGCCTTGTTTGTAGTATCGAGAGCCGCTGCCGCTCCTGCCCCGGCTGTTGTCCATCCGGTTAGGCTCTCAAAGTTTCCGGATCGCCCGAGCAGATTGACGAGTGTCCGTCCCTGCATCGTTGGGTGAAGGATCGCCGGGACGTCGCCGCCTTGGACTACCTGTACGCCTGGATTGAGGGTTAGTGGCTCCCATGGCTGCTTGTCCAGGTTGTCGGCGAGCTTGTCGGCGTTGGCGTTGATCTCTTCGCCGATTTGATTCATATCCTCCGGCAAAACTGTATCGTCGAGCATCCAATCTGTTTTTGCCATTACGTCATGACCTCCTTGATTTCGACCGTCTGCAACATACGCGTATCCGATGTAATCGGGATCTCGACCGGGTTTGAGGATAGGATCGCTCCGGAATCATCTCTCAGCTCGATCAGCTCGACGAGTGAGACGTCGGCCACCGGGATAATGTATTGCAGGATGACCGTCCGATCCGGCGCTTCCTTCACGATGAAGCTTGTTATCTCGACCGTGCCGTTAAGCACTACCTTTGCAATCCGTCCGTCAACGTAATCGGTGACGTCGCTTAAAAACTGTGCGGTTATCATTTGACGATGACCTCCGATCCATAGGAAGCAAACGACTTCTCGCCGAGTTGCCACGTTCCATTCAGCTTGTAGTTCCAATTGATCGACTTCATGGCGATATGCTCTTCAAGTCCAACCCTCTCGGCTATCGAAGTGTTTTGCTGATAAACGAGGTTGGCCGGTTTGACGGTCTCAATCGTGTACTGCACTTCGCGGAATACATTGGCATTTTGGATATTTGCCGTCACGTACAGGACAAAGGTCTCGACGTCCACCGATACTATCGTCAGCCCAGGCCCAACGAGCTGGTCGAGTCGTTGCTGCAGATAGCGCAGGGTAAACGGCGGCTTGGTCGAGTAGCGATTGACGATGCGTCGACGGCGGAAATCGAGCGTTTCGGCTGATGGGTCTGCTTGGATGCCAAGCATTTTCTCTCGGCGCCTGATCGCATCGATGCCGGAAGTCATAACAAACTGATCGCTGAATAACTGATCGACCGCGCCGGCGGCAAGCTGCAGCTCCTCGTCCTCGGTTTTGGCCAGTTCCACAAAGTCCTTTATGTCTTCGTAAAAAGATGGCCAATACTCTTGAATCGGTTTATTCATTAATGATCACCGTCCCAAGCTCCGGGATTTCATCCGCGGCAAGCGTCAGATTGGCAGCCGCGCCGTTAATCTCGGTATCGGCTACGTCCTCCACGCCCTGCACAGTGAGCATGCGCGCATCGATCTGCGCCGTCCGGACGATGAGCTGCTGCTGATTGGACCAGTCTTGCCGTAGCTCCAACAAGTACGCGTCGATGACCGACTCCACGTCCGCCTGCACCTGTCCAGGCGTAACGCCGCTGGCCAGCGTCAAAGTCGTCTCCACATTGATCGCCACTCCGGATACGCCCGTGATCGTCACTTCGTGGCCGATCGGAGCCAGCCCAATCCCCTGCCCGCTATTCACCGTCGGATCAATGGCGGTCTGTACGTCATTAACAAGTGCCGGTGACGGGGACGACCAGTCCGCGGCGATGATCGTGCATTTGACCGTCCCGCCGCCGGCCCATGCCGGATAGACCTTTACGGCCCCGACGCCTGACATCGCATTAATTTTCTTCTTGTAATCGGCGATGTTTCCGCCGAATGCCGGCTCGTTGACCGCGGTATAAAACCGCTCTCGCAGCGCTTCGTCCGACTCTTCGTCCTCTCCTGGTACAAGAACCTCCGCCAGCTCTGCACTCTCGAGGCCGGGAATACTCGTGATCGGCAACAAGTCGCCATATTTCTGGTTACCGACGACGCCGGCGATCTCGCACTCAAGCCGAAATGCCCCGGTCGAAATTTGCGTCACCACGTTGTATGTCAGCTCCTCAATCGCATACCGGCTACCGATCGGCACGTTCAAGGGCACACCGCCGGATCCGAAGAATAATCCTTTCCGGATCGCCTTAGTCGCAGCTCGCCGATTAATCCCAAACTCGGCCGTCCGCCGAGACAAAAAATCTCCCGCCGCGGAGTCCGCAAACGAAAGATTGTAATTGATATCGAGATCGATATAGAGTTGAGCGAGCTCCGCGGCGGCCGGCGCCAGTGCATCGTAGATGATGCTTCCTTCACGCTTATCCAAATCGTCGGGAACTCGGTCGAGCATCCGTTCCAAAATCGTGTAATACGTCTGCAATTCATACACCATTGCCCACCTCCTGCTGAAAACTACCCTCAGTCGAAATGACAAGAAAGGACGCTGTAAAACTGTCTCCCTCAATGGTCACCTGCATGTTTTGCACAGCCACAATCCGGTCATCCTGCAGCAGCGCTTCCTGGATGCGGCGGGAAACTTCTGACCTGACAAAGGCCGGGGCCCCGCCGATCACCGCGCCGAGCTCGTGGCCGTAGTCGAACGAATAAATCTCATGGAAGAACCGGTCGGACTGCAGAATCTTAACTACTGCCTGCTTCACAGCTTCCAAGCCGTCCGTCTTGCCAGCAACGCGCCCGCGCGCAAAATCCAGCTTATACGTGCGAGAGGGCTGCGTAACCTCTTGCACCGCTGTGTCCGCGATCGATGCACCGACTGGAATCATGAATCCACCACCTTGTCCAATATGACATATTGCTGGCCACCCTGTACGCGCAGAAGCACGACGCTGTCGCCAGCCTGCAGATTCTCCCGTACCGGATAGTCTGTGCCACCGATAATCACCTTCAGCGGCAGCGTAGCCGCCGTCCGGAGCAAAAACTCGGATGAGAGCGTCAGCCGCTGATCAACGGTTACAGCGAGCGGCGATACACTCTTCACCGTCCCGATCCGGACGGCAACCGGCGCGGACGCATCCACTGCCCCCATGCTAGCTTGCTTAATTGCTCCCATTAGTTTATCGATGCTCATATGACCTTCAGCTCCAAACTCATGGTGTGGTCCCCGCCGTCGAACCGGTGCGCGCAGGAATCGACGAGAAACGGCTGATTGATCCCCCGCTCACTGATCACGATCGGCATATAGCAACCGGCACGTACCCGCACGTCGCCGATCGCGTCTACCTTCAGCGTGCGGGTCTCCCGGTTCTTCACCGCGATGAGTGAGTTTAAGAGATCGCTGATCTGCGCATCATTCATATTTTCATCTATCGACTGGCTGAGCTGCAGCACACCCCATCTGGCCATGCTCGCGCTGTCCCTCGTAATGTACGTATCACGCTTTCCGGATTTCTTGTTGTCGCGGTACAATTTAATCAGATTGTACGTGTCGCTGTCGATCGAACGCTCCGTGCCATAACCGGTCATGAGGCTGCGATCACCGACGACGAATTCGAGCAGAAAATCTTCCGACTTCCGTAGGGACAATTCTCCGAAATCGTCAAACAGAAAGTAGCTCTGGCCACCATTAATCAACGTCAGATCAAGAGATTTACAAACGATGTCGATTAGCTTTTGGTTATCCTCCAGCATAGTCGGGATCCGGTATCCAGTGTCGTCTACCCTGCCGAGTTTCAGGCCAAAGTCGCCAGCGACCCGCCACAGGATATCGGCAGCCGTCGCGCTGGTGAAGGAGTAAGTATCACTATTCTGCAAATAACGGATCTGATCATAGCAAAGCAGTTTAACAGTCTCGCCGTCACCTTCGGATATCTTAAATACGTAGCCGAAAAAGACATTTGCTCCGCCGTACCTGAAGCTGATCACATCACCGGTGTTGATCTTAAAATCCTTCGCCTGGTATATTCCATTCCGGATGATGGAAAACTCCAAACTTCCGGGCCGTCCGACTCGCGTTGTCTTCCACGAAATATCCGAAGCGATGCCGGACAGATCCCACATGTTGCCGTCCTTGTTGTCTAACAGCAGCTCAATCACGATAATCCCTCCTACGTCGGCAGCTTCAGCACCTTTCCAACAGCCAGCTTCTTAAGCTGTGCATCGGTCAGACCGTTTAACTTCTGGATCTCTCGCCATCGGTCGCCATTACCCAGCACGCTCTTGGCTACTTTCCATAACGTATCCCCGGCGCGAAGCGTGTATGTCTTCGGCTTCTCCCGATCATCGGCTCGGGGCTTGCCCGCATTTGCGAGCTTCTTGCCTCCGCCACCTGCCGCGGTCTTAACGATCAGGCGCTGCGCGGAGTAGAATACGTACTTCCTTAGCGCCAGAGTATATTCGATGTCTCCAGAGCTTCCGGCCGCTTCCTTCCAATCGAACGATTCGATGCTGACAGCCTCATTAATATCGAAGGTATCCCCGGTAAAAACAAAACGGATGGGCCGCTTAGTGGCCATCCATCTTGTAATGTAATCTACGTAAGGATTAGTTTTCACCTTAACACTGGATTCGTTCGCCGATGTCAATGTCTGCAGCAGCGGAACGTCGACGAACGGATAGCGCTGCGCCGGGAAGATGCTGCTGAACCGGTACGTCGTCAGCTTCGGGTGCTTAATCACACTGATTTCCCCGAGTTCCACAATATCATAGGTCGCCCCTTTGCTGCCGTCGCTCATCTCAATACTGCTCGGGTTGACAGGGACCTGAAAGCCCTCTTGCTGGTTATTGTATGAGAGCCAGATACCATAGGCCATCACGCATACACCCCCCGTGCTCCAGAAGCGATTGACTCATTTAGTTTATCGGTTATATTATCGATGATCTCGTCGACCGATCTTCCGTCTTGCCTGACATGAGTGTCGCCGAAACTTAACTGAGGCGTCAACGTGACAAAGTTCTGGATGTTCTTCATCTCGGCCAACTCGCGCATCATCTTCAAATCCTCACTGGAAATATCAACTGAGTCTTTGATTTTTCCAACTTCGCCGACTTTACCTATATTATCGATTTTCGGGATGCTCCCTTGAAAATCAAAGGGACTGTCTTTTCCGGCATTTTTCTGCGCCTGCTCCGCTTCCTCGGCCAAACGTTTAGCTTGACGATTTTCAAGCATGTCCTGTACCTTTTGTTCGCGGGCTGCAGCTTTCTCTGCTGCGCTGGCTTCCATAGCCTTGACAGCATCCTCTCCGGCTTGGCGAATTGCCTCGGCCTCGGCGGCAGCTGAAGCAGCAAACTCAACATGACTAATGGTATCCATCGAGACGCCTGGTATTTTTTTTAGTTTTTCAATGAGCCAATTGATCCTATCGATGGTCCCATTAATGAGGTCTTCCATAACCTGTAGTGATTTCACCTTCGCAGTTTGAAATGCATTCGTTATGCCGTTGCCGACCCGCGTAAAAAAGATCGGAACCTGATCGAAAAAGTTGAGAATCGTATTCCATGTCCTCATCATCCCCGCCGCAAATTTATCATTGGTCTGCCAAAGTCGGACGAGCCAGAGAACTAGAGCAAGAATCAATGTGATAATGAGAATCATAGGATTCATGTTCATGATTGCATTTACAATGGCCTGACCAATTGCGACTAACTTCAGCGCGGCATACATACCCAATAATGCGCCGCCAACGCCGGTTAGGATCGGCTCAATAGTAGACCAGTTGGCAGATACAAAATTGTACACACTGGACATTGCATTTAAAAGCGTATTCGTTACTTCGGCAGCTTGCTGAATCGCTAGGCTCAGATTGTGACCGAACCTAACTCCCGCATCACTGTTGAGGAAAGCATTAACCCTCTCGATGATCGGGCCAAACGACTGCAAGGCGGTGTTTTTGGCTTCGGTCCAGATGTCTCCAAATGTCCGTGGCATCTTTGAAAATTTAGTATTGATATTATCTGCAGCGGCGAACATTGCGCCCTTGATGATGTCCGCTGTAATCGTGCCCTCCGCCGACATCGTTTTTAACTCGCCTTTTGACTTTCCTGTAAATTTAGCAATTGCATCAGCAAGCATCGGAGCGTTTTCCATGATGCTCCGGAATTCGTCACCTTGAAGCTTCCCCGCTGCCATAGCTTGACTGAGCTGATACATACCGGCTTGCTGCTCCATAGTCGAGCTGCCGCCGACACGGAAAGATTTTTGCATGAGTTCGCTGAAAGCGATCAACTCATCGTTACTCTTAAAGGACTCAGACGCTAATGTTCCCATACGACCAATAACGCCGGCCATGTCGGCATAACTACCTCGCGCACGATCGGCCGCCGCGAAAATTTTAGATTGAAGCTCATCAGTTGTCTGCAGGCCGTCGTTAATCAGATCCAATCGAGCCTTAGCGTTAATATATTCATCGCTGATTTTCATGGCGGATCCAACTCCAGCAACCGACAGGACGCCCGCAGCCAGACCGCCAAGCCCACCGAAGCCTCCGCCTCCACCTCTCCCGCCGCCAGATCCACCTGGTCCGCCGCCTCCCCCACCACCTCCACCAGGAGGCGGTATGTTTCGTACGGCTTGATCCAACTGCCGAACTAAGGTGATGAGTTGGCTAAGCAGAGATGTGAGGTTGCTGCTCAAGTGGATGGTCGCAGTGATCGTTCCAATGCGAGATATTATCCGATTCCTGAGCGCTTCTGCCTGGGTAATTGCACGGGCTGTATTTAGGCGTACCCGCACCAGTATTGGCGGCACATGTAGACCACTCAGCGCTGAGCTGATTCCTGTTGTGACAACCCTTACCGGGACAGATATAGGAGCTACGTGGATACTCCTTAGTTGTGCGTTGATCGCTGCAGCATTGATGTGCACTGCGAGTGTAGAAGGTCGTTCGATCAACCTCCTCATTCGTTCCAGTGCACCGATAACAGTATTGACTTGGTTAGTAACCTTTTGTAGCGGAGTTGCGAATCTCTCCATCAACTTCAAGGTTGTCGAAATCGTTGGCATAGTCCACCCTCCCAAAACGCTTGAAAACAAAAAAAGAAGCGGCCTCATTCAGCCACTTCTTCGGGTACGTAATCTATTAATCTGTTGTTAAGAGAACGTAAAAATCATTACCATCAATCCACATTCCAACTACGGTTTTTCCTTTAGAATAGTACAAAATTTCATCAGTTGATGTATCCTCCTCATAAACAAAGCCAGCTTTCTCAAGAGCAGCATCGTACTTCTGCAAGTTAGAGTCCAACGCATCGGTCACATCATACTTATACAGAATAGAATCGCTTTCCTTATTGACTATTCTCTTACCGTCCTCAATACCAACTACATATGCATAGTTAGGAACATTTCCAGTATAATCGCTATATACTTTTTGTTGTACCTTCTGGCCCGCCACCACGATTTCAACGCGTTTTTGAGCAGCGTTCCATTTATAATTAACTCCCGTAATGTCCCCGAGTTTAGCCAACGGAACATAGGTGCTTCCTTCATGAGTTAATATAGGGTATTCAGCATTCGCATACTTCACACCGTTCACATAAACCGGATAAGGTGCTTCAGTCAAAACGTACTGTTTTACAGCAGCGTATCCAGCTGTTGCGCCAATCATTAACAAAGCACCGATAATAATCCCTGTTGCAATATCCCTGATTCTCTTCAAACCCAATCTCCTCCAGTCTACTATTTTCTACATATTACCACAAAAGAGGAAGGATAGGCTATTTACTCTTTATTCTCGCTGCATCTCTCTTTTCTTTCTCGATACGCTCGTCGATTGCTGCCATAACAAAAGCTTTTTCCTCTCGCGAGAGCGCCAGAAATTCACTCGGCCATTTGTGAAACTTGTGGAGGGCGTAGTAGGCGTAGTTTGCCTCGCTATCGCCCTCCTTGATCAGTTTTTTGCCTCTTCGACCAAGTCTTCCATTTCCACATCAAAGCCGCTGAGTTCACTGATCTTCTTAGTCAGTTCCGCGATCTCCCCGGCCAACAGCACCTTCTGCACATATTCCTCTGGCGTGCGGCAACCAAGTTTCTTGATGCTTTCTGCGTGCCGGAAATCCGGATTGACGGTATGGTTAATGACGACCTTCAGGTTGAATTTTTGCGAATCGAAATCGACCTTACCGCCCTTACGCGGCGTAGTCGCGCTCTTACGAACCTCTTCGAACTCCTGATTGGACATGGCCTTGATTTTGAATTTCAGCAGAGTGCCGTCTTTACCTTTGAAGCGAGGCGAAACAGCAACCTCTTCGGTCAAATTGTCGACCGGGTTCGCATTGAGGAAATCTTGTAAACTCATCTTAATCGCTCCTTATCGTAAATGGGCGCTAATCAAGCGCCCGAAATAGAATTGAACAAATCCGGCAGATCGTAATCGCTGAACGTGAACGGCATTTCTTCCTCAAGCATGTCGTCGGACGTGGCGTCAAACTTCGTAGCGATGATGCTGTCCAAGTTACATTTTAATAGCGTGGCCGTCTGCTTACCGGTTCCCGATGTCGGATCCTCGTTAGTGATTTGGAGATCGAACCAGAAATCCTTCCCCGTTTTGACGAAATCACGCATGAGCTGACGGAACACAGATGTCACGTAATAGACAGTCATCGTGCCGCTGCCCTTCCAGCCGGCGGAGCGCTGCGGCGTATTAGTGCGACCGAGGACCGGCACATCGACTTTGTTTTTCTCAATCGTAGCTTCGATGGTTTTTGCGTAAAAGAGTTCTTCAACTCTGCCGCCAATCGTCGCGAATGCTTTGGCTTGTTTGCCGCTGATCGCATCGCTTTCACGGAAAAATGGCATCTCAGTCCCTCCCTTACTGGACCGTAATGGTCATATAGATTTTTTCGATGCTGTCAACGGGTTGAATGTCCGCTTCGATCAGGACGGCGTCCACGTCATTACCGGCCGCCACGGAAATGTCCGCCTGGCTGTCGAAATTCTGGATGGCGTTGATGTTCTGGAGCGAGGTCAGGTAATTCACACATTCGGCCCGGAGCAGGTTCCGACCGTCCGCGTTGTTGCTGACCTTCCCGATGTAAAATTGCGAGAAGATCCGGACGAAGTCGTTGTTGATGCCGTCGAGCACGCGGATAACGCGGTTCTTGCTGAATGCCTTGCCCCTGTCCGGCGTGAACGAAGTAAGGGAGTTAATGTCCTGCTCCACGACCGCTCGTCCGCCGTTCGGTGTGAAGACGAATTCGCCCGCCTGCAGCGCGGCAATGATCTGGCTATTGGTGTACCGCGTGGCCACGTCTACCGCGCCTTCATAGGCCGCATACGTCAACGACTCGTTCACATTGGCCCCGGCAGTTGCTCCGGCCACCCACGCCGTTGTCTGTGCTGCGGTAAGCACCGTGCCGTCGTCCAAGATGACACCGTTTTTAACGGAGATCACGCCTTCGTAGTCGGCGGAAGGGTAATTCTCGAGAACAACCTGAATCTTCTTCCCTTCGTCGTCGCGGAGTCGCTTCGCGAAGGAAACGAACGCTCCTTTCGCCGTGGCGTCCGTGGACGGCAACGCGATCGTGTTAAAGTCCTGCGGCTCGATCGCGACCAGGTAGTCGAGATAATCCTGGTTCGTCGTGCTCCCGTTTGCGCCGCCGATCAACGGAGCGCCGGCGGAAGCGGCGAGAGCGCCGGTTCCAGAGAACACGACCCAGTCGTTCGCCGCGAGCCCCGCAATGTTGGCCACCGTCTGCGCATCTACCTCGTCGCCGTTCAACAGCGTGCGCACGTCGAACAGATCCTCGTCTTCGACGTTCTCTGCGATCACGACCGTCAGGTCGTTCCCGCGCACGCCGCCCCACTTAGCCGTAACCGTCAGGTTCCCGCTGGTGACGGCAGCCTTGGTACCGGCGTTCGCTCGGTACAGCAGCAGCTTCTGCGCGCGTTTCAATGCCTCGCGCACGAGCAACAGCGACGGATCCGTGATCGGATAGCCCAGCTTAGGCATCGTGTCCTCGCCGGCTTCGATCGTCGTGATCACCTTCGGCTCGCCCCACGGAAGCAACAGCGGGATCGACACAATGCCGCGTTCGCCCAGCGTCCCTAACGCTTTAGGCGCGGTCACGATATTCATGTAAACGCCAGGGCGCACTTTATTTTGTACAGTCCAGTTTCCACCGGCCATCGCTTACTTCGCCTCCTGCTTCAAATATTTGTCGAGCAGCTGCGCGGCTTCGGCGACGGAATAAGACTCGCCATCCTGCAGCAACGCTCGCAGATAGTCCTTCTGCTGCGGCGTGAACCGCTTGGATTGCAGCAGACTGGTCTTGCTATGTTTCGCCGGCTGTGTGCCGGCCTCGTCGGATTTACGACTCATCTTTAATCCCTCCATGCTGTTCGAGTGTCTCCATTGCCGAATCACTCGGGCGCTGTTCCCACACCTTCAACGCGTACGTGACCCAAAAATAAAGCACCTCATTTTCGATCTTAAACCGCATGTCCAAGCCCGCACACGGTCGACCACCAACAGTGATTCGTGCCAGTGCCGCGGTAAGACTATCGGCCATTGTGTACATCGCGTCATTCTCACGATTGACGGCAAAGTACCGAATCACAAATGGATGTCGCCGCCCAAATCGACGGCCCAATTCCTGTTTGTGTCCCGGCTCCACTAAACGGACGTAGAAATACGGCGCCTCGAGCCCCTGCGGGATCTCCTCTCCGGTGATTGGAATATCCGGAAAGGCGTCATCCAGTGCGTTCTGGACCGCGTACCGGACCGAGTTAAAGCTGACTTCTTGCGACAAAGGGCATCACCTCAAAAAACGATCAATAAAGCGCTGCATCTCGCGCTCCATGATCGCGGGTATTTCACGTTCCAACAGTTCGCTTGAGATCAGCATCATAAACTTACCTTCCACCCAGCCATTGCGTGGACCAACATACATCCCGCCCGGTTCTCCCTTCGGCGGCTCATAATTCTTGATGTAGTAAAACGTATTGCCTACCCACTTTCCCGGGACCCAGTGAGCAGCGAAGCCGTTCTCGACATAAAACGAGTATTCTTCAGTGTTATGAACTTCGATCTCATACCCGTCTCCCACCGGACGCAGCTCTCCAAGCGTCCACCCCCGACGCAAAGCACCGTTACTGGATGGTGTTCGCATAACGACGTCTGCCAGCATCTCATCAGCAAGATGATAGAGGCACTTCCGCATAAAATCCGGAAAGTGCCTCTGCATGTCCACTAGGTTGTCACGGAATTTCACCAGCTCGGAAAAGTCAAAGCTCCCCAGGTTAGCCATTGCGATGCAACCTGATAAGCGCGCTTGCGATCATATTAATGGCCTGCTCCTCTGCGTCTGCCAGCGGACCGGTCAACTCATCCGTAAACGGCCAGAGATGAATATGCAGTAACTCATGGACAAGATGTCGTTCCATGTCCTGAGGGTTCACATTTTCCCGGTCATAATCGTTTGGATCAATAATCCGAATAGTTGCGGACCGATGTTGAATATTTACAGTAATCTCTGCATTGCTCTCTTTCATTCGCATATCCCTTGCTCTAACAATCGACGTTCGGACATCCCAATCCTGCAGCCGGAGGATACGTTGCCAGTCCTCGCATTTCTGCCGCAGTTGCTCCTCCGTAAATATGACTGTCATCAAGCCCACTCCTTAGCAGTAAGATAGACTTCCTGATGACTGCTGTACGGCGGGAACGGCTTGCCGGCCGAGAACGTCTCCACTTGTCCGGTAGCCGCCCTCGTCACGGCGATGATATCACCCTGCTTGATCTCCAACTCCGGAGCGATAAACAGCTTCGCATCGAATCGAATATCGTTCTGTGCCTCAGATTGCCCATTACGCGGAAGCCCCGTCTGCGAGAGCTTGCAGGGCTTGTCCTCGTATACCGGCTGCAGTACCTGCTTTGTCTCCTTCGTGTCCGGATCCTTAACCGGCGCGTGCCGGCTAATCGTGGCCCGGTCCTCGTACATGCGCTCAATCTCTCGGCGGTGTCGGCGGTAATTGATCATCGGCCTGGCCCCCATGTCATGCGGCGGTAATGGTTCAGGTCGGTTCGATAGTTAAACACGACCTGATCGATCACGGATTTGGCCGTGTTGGCTAAACCACCGCCGGATCCACCACCGCCGGAGACGGAGGTGTCGCCCACCTTAACGCTGCCGGCCGGGCCGCCGACCGTCGCGTCAATCTCGTCGACATGAGGCAGATCGACGCGCACGGCGTCCACCACCATACTGGCCCACACGTACAGCAGCCCGTCCGGCATCCGGCGATGATTGATATCGTGCAATACCCGCCGTTCGATCTCCGCAATGTACGTGTCGATCAGCGGTTTCCGGGAATCATCCGGCAGATCAAGACGAAGCTTAACGATCGGCCATACATCCGCTGCCGTAATCATTCGGCCAGCCGGCGAACGGCCTTGGCCGCCAACAGCTCTCGAAAAGTGGTCACGGGGATCTCCACTTTATCTCCGGCACGGAAATGGGTTCGGTCGTGCTTGATATTGGTCAAGCAGATTCCCCATTCCGTTTCGGGCGGTTCCGGCGGGGAAGGCGGCTGGTTGGCCCCTTCCTGTTCTGCAGGAGGTTCGCCCGAAGGATCCGAACCTTGAATACCGTCCCCCATCGTTTGATCATCCAAAGGCAACCCTTGTTCCGTTGTAGCCGTTTCATCTTTCTTTCGCATTGCTCTCATTCTCCTTTCATTAAGTAGGAGAGGATTTCGCCCCTCCCTCATCATTAAGCCACCTTGGCGATGAATACCGTGTCCATCGTTTCAAACGACGGAAGCACGATCTCGGAAACGACCGTCTCGACGTTGACCGGGTGCGGCTCCTTAATCGTCGTGATCGCCACGCCGGTATTGACGACAGATACTTCAGCGGCCGTCGCGCCGGCCATCAAGTCGGCCTCTTCCGGCGTCGTGCCGTACCAGGTGTTGCCGAGGTTCCCATCCGGAATGAGTGTGAAGAAGTCATCCGGGAAGAACTGGTGCATGCTGCCGTCCTGTAACGCGTAGATCTTGTTGTACACCGAAACCCTGATGCTCAGCTTGTTCAGCAAATATGCGCGGAGCAGCTCGTCCGTCATGATGATGTTGTTGCCGCCGATCGGGTTCATGTCCAGCCGGATTGCCGGGTGATCCATCAGGTAGCCCCACGTCTTTTCCGTGCAGATCGCTCGAGTCAGCGTCGCCCCGGTGTCTCCATTGATGGTCTTTTTATAGCGTTGGATGTCCTGAATTGGCGTACTGGTCGATTGGTTCCAGCGCGCGGCCCCCGTCAGCGTTTCCTTGTGGCTGCCGGAGAAGCCGTAATTATAATCGTAGTCTTGGCGCGTCTGGTTGGATGTGATCCGGATCTGGCCGCTGGAAAGAAGCTGCATAATCATCCGCTCCGGAATGACTTGCGCGCCGGCCACGAGTTGCGCCCGGTCGTCAAAGATCTGCGTAATCAGCGGCATGATGTATTGATCATTGCTGTTGTCCTGCAGCCGGAGTAGCTCTTGGCGGTCTTTCTCGCCGAGCCTCATGGCTTCGCGGAAGAATGGCATCTCCGTTTCAATCTTGGAAAAGCCAATGCGGTCGCGAAGCGTCGCCTTGGCATCAAACGCGGAAGGCTGCAACGAGACCGGTACGCCGCGGGCTCCCTTGATCCAGGACAAATCAAGCCCCAGCTTCTTTTTCGCTGGGAACAAGGTTGCTCCCAAATACGGAATGTTGTTGCTCGGGTTGTTGGTGACGTAGGCGGCCAGTGCCGGTGCCGTCACATAATCGAAAATGGTTGGCATGTTCGTTCATTTCTCCTTCCCGCCCGCTTAGGCGATAAATGTGATTTGCTTCAGGGCAGCGCGCTCAGCATCGTCCGGCGCTTTCGGAAGCTTCGTCTCGTCCACGAAGCCGTGAATGACCATCGCGCCCGGGGCCGGGCCGTAGGTCACGTCCACATCGTTAAGCAGGACGCCCTCCGCGTCCGTCGTGTCCGGCGTTCCTGCCGTCGTAGTTGCCTTCTTCACCATCTCTTCCGGATCAGCCAGAGTGCCGCCGCCGACGATCGTTCCAGCCGGAACGATCTTTCTCCCAGCGACAGCAGCCACACCTGCGTCATCAACGGTGACCGAGACAGCTACGTAATGATCCGGGAACTTCAGGATCTCGGTCCGATTTCCGTACGCTGTCGTAACAAACTTGCTCATGTCCTATCAGCCTCCAAAATAAGATTTTTGTGCATCGGACGTCGCGGAGTTGGCTTTCGCGAAATCGGCGATGCGTTTACCGAAGTCAGCAGCCTTGTCACCGGTACCGCCACCACCGGAGCCGCCGCTTTCGAACGGATTGGCTCCTCTAAATTGAAACTGGCCGCCCTTGTCTTCCGGAACAAACAAAAAAGCCTTGCTCGTCTGCAGGGCTTTGATTTGGTCGTCCAGGCCGGCCTTCACGTTACCGTTGTCATCCAGCTCGATCTTCGTTTTGTCCAGCAGACCGGCCACGATATCTGGATCGTGTACCTTGCCGGTGAGCGCCAGCTTCACGGCAGTGCCGAGCTTCAAGGCTGCCGCATCAGCCTCATACTTCTCCTTAGTCGCCTTGTTCTCCGCCTGCAGCGTCTCGATTTTCTTCGTCAGCTCCGCTGCGTCGCCGGCGGATTTCTTCAAATCCTCGAGCTGAGCGGAAATCTTATCCCGGTCCTTCTCTGCCTGCTTCTTCCCGTCATTGACCTCGTCGAAGCGAGCTTTCGGAATAAATCCCTTCAACTCCTCGACGGACGCCACCGCGGCCTTCTCCGCCAGTTCCTCCGACAAGCCCAATGCAACAAACTGCTCTTTATTCACACCAATTTCCTCCCTATTCATCTCGCTTTTTCCCCGGTTGCGACCGGTGATGGCCTCTTATTTTGCGCCGCAGGCAACGACGGTTAGGCCCCGGTAGTCTCAACCGGAGCCCACAAAAAAAGCACTCTCGTGTATGCGGGAGTGCTTCACTCTTTCAAAACGCCTATTTTTTTTAAGTGTTCTTTGCTGAGCTTTTCATACTTTGCCCGATCTTCCTCGGAAATCTCTTGATAACCGATGACCTTCGGTTTCGAGGTGTCGTTCCAGCGCGGATCTGAGAAGGGCTTTTTCTTTTCGCTCATTTCACGAGTTCCTCCAACATGACAAAGTAGACGCCGTCAATGAAATCCAGATTAACGATCTTGAACGGAAAATCCCGCCCATACAGCACTTCAAGTTCACCGGGGTTCATCTTCCGAATATCCGAACCAAGCGTTGCACCCAGAATGTAGAATTGGACCTGTCCTGCAGGATTGTATAAAGCCCCCGCCGTCATCGAGATGTATTGAGGATATTGTACCACGCTGCCAGGCTTGACGTCTTGCATAAACGCAGCCAAAGCAGCAGCCGAAGCAAAATGTAATGAACGGGACAGATCCCCACTGTACGTCGGCAGCTTAGCAAGAGCCCTATCCAGATTTTCAACCCACTGCATCTCATTGCTGTCGAGCGGATCGCCGCGACGCAGCTTATCGTTAAGTCCGTAGGACTCCCCGCCAACGTACCGTGTAACTGCAGCTTCTTCGTCATGTGTCAGTGCAGGAGGCTCCTCCACTCGTTTAGGCACTGGAGGTTCTGGCGACGGATTCACCGGTTTTACCGGAGTTGGCGTAACCGCCGCAGGCGGTTCCGGTGCTTCCGGCTTCTCCGTCGCATCCGGAGCGTGCTGTTCCGCCCAATCGCTGAATGTCTCATCGGGAGGAACGTCGTAGGAATCCGGATCATCAGCTTGAGGATCCTGCTCCTGTTTTGGTTGCTCGTCGTCTGGCTTGTCCTTGGCCTTCTCTGGCTCCTTCAGTTCCTTTGCTTCTTCCGGTTCATGCGTTTCTTCGACTTCTCCGAAAATGGGAATCGTCGTCGAACGGCAGTACGCATGCAACGGCGGATAGTTGACACCAGCTTTTGCCTCACTGACGAGGATGACCTTTCCGTTCATGCCTTGACACTTTTCGGATGTGCGATGGTCCATCGTGGCCACATACTTATACCGCTCGACACCAGACTCCCGATAGCCATCCAAGCGGGATTGCCCCGAAAAGTAAGCAGACTCCGTGCGGATCAGCCTCTCTGCGGTCCGCATGCTCACGCCCATCTTCTCTGAAAAATCCTTGATGACTGTCGGCAACGGCTCTCCGCGAATGATATGCTGCTCAAGAGACGTCTCCAGCTCCGAAACAAGTTTAGTCCGATCAGCCCAAATACGGGCACTGAAGTTGCTCCCGTCAGGCGCCCAAGGCTTGGACAGTACGCGATCGATCTGCCGCTTGTCCAATTGCGTCGGCGGCACACCCTTACCCTTGCCGCGCTGCACCTCGTACACGCTACGGTAGTAGCCGTTCTTGTAAATGTCGGACATTGTACCTGTCGTGCCTTTAACTCGCTTGGCGGCCAGCAGTTCGACCTCGTGTCGCATCCGGATCTTCTGCTCGTCCAGCTTGCTGATGTGGATCCGTGCCCGGGCATTCTCGATGGCCTTGCGCCACTTCGGATCGCCGCCATGCTTAATGATAGCTTCCCGGTACTCATCCAAGTTCCACCGGAATTCCTTCAGCTCACTCGCCGACAAAAGCTTGCGGGCTTCGGCCATGCTGACGGCATTGTTCTTGGCCAAGCGCGCATACCAGGATTCCGTGTCCCGCTTGATCCGGGCCATAGCTTTGTCGTATTCTGCCTTCTCCTTGCGAATGTACGCTTCGCCCTTCTCAAGCTGGGCTTCGTTCTGAGCTTCCATACGCTTGGCCCAGTATTCCTCCGACCTCATTCGGCGTCACCGCCGCCCCCGTCCCCATCCGGATCCGAGTCGGGCGTAAGTCCACCGTATCCGTCGGCCATTCGCTTCAGCGCTTCTTCCTTCTGCTTCTTAATGCGCTCGAGCTCGGCCAGCACATCCTTAACCCATGGATGCTGCGCGACAAGCGTCTCGTCCGACAGAATGCCGACGCTGTCCTTGATGGCCGTGATGATCGCCGTCTCGTCGATCGGCATGTCCTTGTTGAAGATGAAGGACAGATCCTCACCGCTGTAGTCGACTTGCTTGCTATTGAATAGATGCGTGTCGACGAACCAGCGAAGCTGTTCGAGCGAAGCCTGGAATTCAGTCTCCATCAGCGAAGCGTCCAAATCAAGGTCAGAATAAAGGAACTTCAGCGCAATGCCGGACGGCGCACTGCCAATGTCCACGCCTTGCGTGTCGACTCCGCGCCCAAACTCGTAGATGTCCTTCCGGGCTTGCTCCATATGAGTCTTGTACGCTTCGACGTTTAATTCCAAATTAACTGCCTTAATCCCACCGTCATCATTTACAAATGCAGTACGGTATGTCGCGAGATTCTTCCTGAATTCGCCTGGATTAGTGCCGCTATAATTTTTCACCTCGTAAATGCTGTCAGGTAGATCCTCCAGATTGTTCGAATTGTCGGACTTGTTCCGATCGTAATCGTCCACCAGAGACTTGATGATCTCGACGAGCGGCTGCTCCTCCTCGTTGTACTTCCAGCAGATAAACGGCACACGTTCCCAGTTCATCCCCTGCTCCTTATCGCCCACTTTGACAGTAAAGTGCGAACCGACCGCCCCGGCTTCGACATCAGGTGTCAGCCCCGTGCCATCCACGACGTACCGGCGCACACCCTGAGTATCCCACCATTCGATTTTCCGGACCGTCTTACGCTGAAGCCCCTCATACACAGTAACCTCGTAATCGCGGATGACAGCATCCAGGATAGTATGATCTTCGTCGGCCCATAATGGGATGATCTCTGGGCTCTTCATCTTGCGGAATGACAACTTACCGGCATTATCATAGTGCACGAACCACCATGAAATACCCATGTTAACAGCCTGTTTTCCGGTACTCTGTATGCGACGGAACATGGCCGGCTTGAATATCTCTTTCCATTCAGCCGCATATGTGGAATTTTCCGTCTGAACACTCAGCGGCTTGCCGAACAGATAACCAACCTTCTGGTCGACCAACTTCCGCGCGAAGGCGTTAGCCAGTTTGTTGTTGGCCAGGTTACCTACGATCTCCTTGGCTCCGCTTGCCCCGATCGCCGTCCGCTGCCGGTCGTAAATATCCGTCTTATTGCGGTAATAACGCTCACCAATTTCCATCCACATGCGCTTATCGGATTTCCGCCAGTCCCCGATCTCAAGCTGAATGATCTGTTCGAGCGTCGCCGCTGTCCGCGCGCCTCGGATAATGATGTTCTCAAGTTCGCGCTGTTCTTCGCCGTTCGGCCATAATGACAAGAGAATTCCTCCTTCCTCTCAAAGTCAGGCATCCGGGAAATAGACCCCGCTGCGTGCAGGCTCCACGAACGCCAAAACGACCGCATCCGCCCGGTCCGGGGAATCCAGTCCACGTTTCTTCATATCTTCTTTACGCTCGAGAGCGAGCTTGCCCTTACTGGTCATGCGGTACTTCCGCTGAGAGAGCTGCGTGACGAGGCGATCGTCATTCGGCAACTCGACCGCTGCCGGCTGCCCCTGAATGTGCTTCGAGAAGGACTCCTGCAACAGATCACGCAGATCCGCCCACGTCTCCGTGCCGCGATTATCGTAATGCTCCGCAGCATGTTTGGTTGGGCTGCTCCCGTTAATGACCGGCGTAACCCGCCAACCCCGCAGACGCTCCTCCAGGATGACTTCGTTCAATCTATCTGTCACTCCGCCGCCGACGCCGCTGTCGTCGACCTTGATTTCGACTCGCTTCAACGAATGCTGCTTAAGCATCTCCCTCGCCGCGGCGATCACCTGGCCGGCAGTAACCATCGTGTCCTGCTTGTTGTAGCAGCGGAGCTTATAGACCTTCATGCCGATCCGCGGGGCAATGACCGTCTCGTCATCGCCAAAACGAGCGACGTCAACGCCCAGGTGCAATACATCGCCAGTTGCCTCGACGGTCGCATTGGCTGCGAACTCTGCCAACTCCAGCGCAATGAACGAATCGGCTTCCGCTTTCGGGAACTCCCCGTAAACCCGAACGCGAACGACGTCGCTCTCGGCACCGTACTTGTCGATGAGCATCTGGATGTTCTCGCGGCTCGTTCGCTTTGAATCGCGGCTATCAACCTTGTGCGTCCGGAAGCGTGCCCGGTCCCGGTTGTGCGAATCATAAAAAACCCCAGCAGTCCGCGTGGGGTTTCCGAACATCGCAAGCTTATTGTCTTCGCCGGTTAACGTACCGAGAATCGTCTCCAAGATCGGATCTGCCACACCAGAAGCTTCGTCCACGACAAACAGCATGTGATCCTCGTGGAAGCCGGCCATATTCTCGGGGCGGGTTGCCGTCCTCGCCGTCGCGAACCACCGCTCCTCGTGGCCAACCATATAAACCTTGGTCTTCGTCCACTTGAGCAGGTTTTTGACCATCGAGCTTTCAAGCCATTTCGCAACCTCAGCCCACAGTACGTCATAGAGCTGCTGCCTCGTCGGTGCGGTACAGACGACCTTCGGGTTCGGCCGGGTGCACAGAAACCACAAGACAAGCGCAGCCTCGGCACCAGTTTTCCCGACGCCCTGGCCCGATCGAACGCTGACAAGACGATGCTGAGCAACGTCCATCATTACTTCTCGCTGCCAGTCGTCCGGATCCATTCCGAGCATGTCCTCGGCAAAAGAAGCCGGATCATCCCAATAAAGATCGAGTAGGAATGCAATATCCGATACGACGTTGTACGGCTTACTCATCGCTGCTCACCGCTGCCGCTTGCTCGGCCCGCTTTGCCTTACGCCGCTCGGCGATCGCCTTGAGAGCTTCGGTCCAGCTCTGCGTCGCACCTGCGCCACCTTGGAGCTTCTGCAGTTCGATTTGCAGGATGGCCGTCCGGACTTGCTTCTCCTCATCAACAGCCACCAACTTGTTCTTCAGCTCGATGGCCTTCAGTTTCTGCGCCTGAACGCGGGTTAGAGCGTCTTCGATGCGCAAAATGTCTTCAAGGATGCGAATGGTCGTCGTCTCGATCTTGGAAACAACCATTTTCTCAGACTCGGTGACGACCGTCGTTTCTTTGCCAGTTCTCGGATCGGTAACCGGCTTGGCTTCCTTCACGGTTCGCAGCTCACGAAGCACGCTTCGCTGCTCCTCCGTCAGACCAGCCATAAGACGCTTAATCCGTCCTAGCATACGACGCTCACGGATGGACAGCAGCGTGATTGTATCGTCAGCCTGGGCAACGGGATCGGTGTCGATTTCCTCCAGCAGCTCCTGCTCGTCCTCTCCGAGCATGTCCCACCATATCGTCTCGTGCTCGCCGGTCTTGACCGCCTTCTTATTGCCCGGTGGTCCGCCGGCGCCGCCGCGGTTTCCCTTGGCGTTTTGGTTCCCTTTCGGTGCGCCGCCCTTGTTGCCAACGGCGTTCTTGTTACCCTTCGGCGCTCCCTTTCGTTTGGTAACGTTACTATTAGATTCATTGGTAACGTTACTATTCAGATCGGCAACCCATTTGTCCTGGCTCTTCCACTTGCGTATCTGGGTTTCCCCAAGACTGAGCGCTGCGGCGATGTCTTTCAAAAGCATCTTGCCGCCGCTCTCCAGCCACATCAGCTTCGCTTTGTCTCTATTTGGGCTGCGTTCCTTTGCCATTACATGCTCACCACCCCCGGTTGTCATATAAGGAACTCAGTATCATATAATTGAATGGAATCAAAAAAACTGAATAAGGATGGTGGACCACATGAAAGTTACCTACTTTTCCTTCTGGATTTTAGGAATGGGAGTAACAATCATGGTGGTCAGACCTTAAAATGGTCTGGCCGATCGGGAAGGGGGTGATGCCCTCAACCTGATCGGCCATAAAAGTTAAATATAATAAAACACAGTATTACTGTTATCTCATTTCATCCTTCTGCAGCTCAATATCCAGTTCAATCAGTTTCCTCAGATCGTCGACTGTCCCTAGCTCGATCCGATTGTCTTGGAAGTCCTTCACCCAGCGCGCGACAGCAGCCTTGATAATCTTCCGGTACTGCTCTTTGCTCTCCATAATGCCAAGCAGCACTTCGAGCTCATGCTGCTGCAGCAAATCATCTTGATTCGGCATTGGTCAAAACACCTCGGCATCCATTATGATGAATTTGAGATCATGTGTTCGCAAACCGTGGCCACGGCTGTACATGATCTCGGCCGGGGTGTTTCCGGTCGGACGGGAGGGGCGTTTCTACGCCTCTCCTTTTTTATTCTATTTTTGAGCGATGGACCAGCACCGGCTCTATGCCCGTAGCTGCTAGGAACCGCTCCTTAATCACGTCGCAGAAAACAGGATCCAACTCCATCGTGCGGCACTCGCGCACCATCTGCTCACATGTCATAAGCGTGGAGCCGGATCCGCCGAAGAGATCCACCACGACGTCGCCAGCCCGGCTGCTGTTCCCGATCGGGATGGCCAACAGCGGCAATGGCTTCTGTGTAGGGTGGACGTACTTGCCGACGTCGCCGCGGGAAACCTCCCATACTGTGGATGGCTCCGGCTCCTCCGCAGGCAATCCGGCGCGCCACACCGTCGTCTGCCGACGATCTCCGTACCAGGTCGGTGCCTTCCCGCGGAGATGGGCGTAAAAGACAGGCTCATGCTGCCAGCGATACTGTGACCAGCCGAAAGAAGCGGCGTTCTTGACCCATACACACTGACTGCGAACAGTGATACCGGCCGCCTCCATGGCGTCCTCGAAATGCCGCTGGTAAGACGACGGATGGAAGACATAGATAGCCGAAGTCGCGGCCATAATTCTGGCATAGCTCTGAAAAACAGCATGCAAAAAGCCCGCGAATTCCTCCGCGGGCATGTCGTCGTTCATTATTTTATCCCGGCCGTCCGCCGCCAGGCGTTCCGAGTCGCTCTCGACGGCCACGTTGTACGGCGGGTCCGTCACGACTAGCGCGGCCTTAATGCCATCTATTAGTAGCTCCACGTCCGCCTCGTCTGTAGCGTCTCCGCACATCAATTGATGCCGGCCGAGCTGCCACACGTCACCGCGCCGCGTCATAGGCTTCTGGATCTGCTCGAGCGCTTGGGCAACATTGAATTCATCTTCAACGACCGGCTCATCAACCTCGGTGTCAGCCGGGAGCCTGCCGATCAGCTCGCCGATCTCATCCTGATCAAATCCAGACAGCTCAAGTTCGGCACCGTCGGCCTGCAACTCGTCCAGCAGCCTGGCCAGAGCCTCATCGTCCCATTGACCGGACACTTTGTTCAACGCGAGATTCAGCAGCCGTTCCTGCTGGTCGTCCAAGCCGACGACAGATGCGACTACGTCTTTATCACCTCGCTCCTTCAGAATCTTGAAGCGCTGGTGGCCGCCGACTATGTTGCCGGTTCTCTCGTTCCAAACGATTGGCTCAACGTAACCGAATTCTTCGATGCTCCGCCGCAGCTTCTCGTACTCCGGATCGCCTGGCTGCAGGTCGACACGGGGATTGTAGGCGGCGGCGTTGAGGCGGTCGATCGGGATGGTTTGAATGTTCATGATATCCCTCCAATAAAAAAAGCACCGATTAGGGTGCCTTTCGATTATCAATTATTCCATTCGCTATACTCCTAGCTACCTCCATCTTATTATTGAGTATTATGATTGTTCTCTTCACATATTCAGCAGATGTTCTTTCTTCACTAGAAATATGAGGCCAGACTTCTCTATTGAATTCTGATATTTCGCGTTTTGTATCCTCGATAAGATTTACAAGTTCACTACCGCCTTCGATTGCAATTGGTAAAAGCCCATCTAGCTCATGAGAGAACTCTATAACCTTATTCATCAATTCATTTGAAGATATATGAATATTGTTTATCAATTTCCAACTTAGCGCGTCGATGCTATGAGCTATCGAAAGTGCTGTAGAATAGCGTGCCCTCTCTACTTTTGGCCGCTCTTTTTCCCATTGCTTTTTTATGGTATACCTTGCAGCCAAATAAGCTCCCAGAGTACCGATAGAGCCACCTAAAAAGCTCCCCCAGTCAAAATCCATTACCATCCCCCATTCCCATCACATATTATCATCCAGTATTAGACAATAACTGATTATGGTCAAGAGGGGGCTTGTGTTAAGTCGGTTTTCAGCCACGAGCCTCCGAAATCAGTCCCGGTCGAATGTGCGGGGTTGCCTTCCTGCCATTCTTTGCTTTAATTCGTGCATCGGGACAGCAAGAAGCCCCGTGCCTCAGAACGGGCTACAGGGCTCCGTGCGATCACCTTAAAGCATTTCGAACTGTACGAACAAATCATTCTCATGAACACGAATCACCGTGCGGTCCTTCCGTTCTAAGCAGATCGTTCCGCCTGTTCCAGCATATTCGAAGACTTCACCCGTCTTCTTATCTTTGAAGAACAAACCAATCACCTCCTCTTTCTTCCATATTATTCGACATGATTCGACAAAATCAAGCCATGAATAAATGGAGAAGCCGCCCCTTTCGGAGCGGCAACGGAGGAGTGAGGTGGTCAACCTCGTATGGCACGCTATAAATATATCATGGCCAGAAGCAAACGCTCTGCCGTTTTCCTGCCAAAATCCCGCCATTTCTCTGCCACGCTTACGCGCCGCCAACGTCAGCGGTAGAAGCTGGCTCCTCCTGATCGACATACACTTCCAGACGAAGCGCGAAAGCCAGCTTGTACAATGCACTGCTTTTGATCCGATAATACTTCCGTTCGCTAAGGTGCATCTCGCCGGATACCTGATAGTCGAATACTCCCTCATCATCCAAATACCGCAGTTCAATCAGGCGACGCTCCATTCGTCCTAATCGGTCGACAGCTCGCTCGACCTGTTCATATTGAAGCCGCATGCGCTCCTCGGCATCGACGTTCTGGACGGCGATCTCCTCCGCAGGCTTCCCGACAACATTCGTCGCTCCATGTTCGCGCGGCTCCCATGCAGGCGTCGTCTTCATCTCCCGCCGAACGAATCCAACCTGCTTGTATATGCGGGCTGACTCCAGACGCTGCTCAACCGCGGCCCGGGTCGCCTCTCTATCAATCTCAAACGGAAACTGAATCTGTGCCATGCCCCACACCTCCATGATGTGCTATACTTTTGGGTGAGGCATGACATTTCTCTTCCAATCCCCCGCGCCGTTGCCAGGCATATACGGGGGATGTTTTAGTTATCGATGCTCAATCCATATCGAGCTTGATGCTTCGCAAAATCATCCGTTGAAATATCAACTTGGTCGACCAACTTCTCGTTTCATATCTCTTAAGCCGCAGCGCAATCAGCGTTGCCCACGGCTGCCATACGGTGATGGCCTTCATGGAGAAAATATCTTCATTCATGTCTTATCCCCTTCTATCGGATAGCCTTCGGCATCGACTCGCGTTTTGTAGATTGTCCCCCCGAGCCGAATTTTGCTGTTGTTTAGCTTCTCAATTTCATCTGGGGTCAGCGGCCGGCAATCAATTTTCCGAAACTCAACATCCATAAATCCGAATCCTTCAACGAAACTTCCGATGAAGTGACCGGGAGTTTCCTCCGCTACATAAATAAGGTCATCTTCCGTCCGCCCGATATCTCCGAGCTTGTGAACTGCTGGGCTTCCGCCCTTCAGAATCAAGTAGCGAGGTTTCAAATCTAGCCCTCCTCCAATCGTTTACGACTCATCGCCTTGAATGATTGCTTATAGTAGTCCCGCGCGTTCTCCTCGGTTATCGCCTGCCGTAGAAACTCAGCCGAGCATTGCGCTGTCATAATGAGCTGCTCCTCCGTCTCGCTCGGCGGAACGTGGAAGAGGATGAATTGCGCCGCGTCATGAACCTCGTCCGGACGACCATCGTCGTACTGAATCGTAATTTTGGCCATCTTTACCTCCTGTTTCACTTATTGCGCTTAATGGGTCATTTGCATCTTTCGTGGCATTCGATCAGCTCAAATCATGTGTCCTCCTTTGGATAAACCGCACCATAATGTACCAGTGGATCATGATTTAACGTTGCTGTATAATTACACAAACGGGGCTAGTACATGGTTAGCAAGACTGTGCCAGCGGCACTTATAGTCGAGGCTTAAAATTTGATACGTAGACCGCCGGGCAAGGGAGAGGACACTGCAGACCTCTCCCTTTTGCTATTTAGGGCAAGATGCGATTCCGCCGGCGCGACTCCTGCGCAGACTTCCGCTTCTTCTTCCGCTCCTGCCGCGCCCATTTGGAAAGCTTGCCGCCGGACGACTGGCTGACGAATGCGCGATCGCTGCCGGCCAGCTTCTTCTCAGCAGCTCCCCGCAGCTCCGCGGGTATTGGCTCGAATTCGCCGCAAACAAGTCGCTTCCGCTCTTGCTCCTGCAGCCGAACCAATTCTCCAGTATTAACGTTCATTTCGTTGTCCCCCAGTTCTTCTTCACGTACTCCACAGCATCTCGTAGCGCCTCGATCAGCGACTCGTTTTCAAATATTGAAATTCCACGGGCGTTGGTGTCGTCCCAGATGCCTACCCGCCATACCCGGTCGACCTGCTTCAATTGATGGTCCGGCAAAGCCATTTTGGCCAAACGATTGCGATTAACGTGTAAGCCAATGTTCGTTGCAGTAATTCCGTTGAAGATCGGCACGACCAGGTCGACCATCGGCTGGTCGATCCGATCAAGTCTGTATCCCAAAAATTCAATGCATTCTTCAATGTTCAAGATGATCGCTCCTCTAAATATCGCTTCGCCTCTTCGGCCGCTCGCTGCAGCGCGATAAATGCCTCGTTGCTTCCAGTCGGTGAGTCCGGGTGATTCAGTTTCACAAGAGAACGATAATGGAAATTCACCGTCTCGAAGTCCTCCGGCACACACTCAAACCCCAGCATCCGGAAGCACTCAGGCAACTCAACCGGCGGCGGAAGGTACCGCATACCCTCAATCCACGTCTGAAGCTTGTAGATGCCGCGTTCAGCCAGCCTGGCCAAATCTTCGAGGGCGAGAACAAGCTGCGCGAATGCATCACTGCCATATTGGATCTTCTGGCCGTTCGCCCGAGCTTTTTCAATGGAATGATCGAAACGGTAAAGTTGCCCATGAATGCGAAACTCTACCCAGCCCCCGTGCCGGCCCCAGTCGAAATTGTATTCCTCGGCCCCGAAGCGTTGCATGACCTTGGCGAGCTTGTCCTCGTATTGCTCGACATCTGCGTACCTTTTACCTGCCACCTTCAACCCTCCTCATACCGCGCGCAAGCCGACCACCGAACCCGGTGATCGGTTCCGGGGCCGTTCGTGTCGCCCCGGAGTCCGCACTTATAATAGATGCGATTGTATCTTTTGCCGTAAAGATGAGCACACTCCCGACAACTCGCCCCCTCCGGGCCTGGACCGTGAGCCCGGACCATCGGATTGGGAGAGTCATAGCCAGGTACTTTCCGGATCTCGCTCATCTCGAAAAGTTCCAACTGTAGCAGCGGGTCACCGTTGGCAAACATTTTTCTTCCTGCACTTTCTCTCAGCAATCTTTGAAATCAGATCCGCTACAATAATGCCTGACTTCGTCAGCTCTGTTTCTCCTTTGATCAGATGATTCTGGTTTAGCCTGGCGAGCTGTGCGCGTGAAACGAGAAGTAAGTTCTCCGGATTAAAATTAAGTCGATCTCCATCGCCGAATATTACGACATGCCCTTTCGGGATGGGGCCATTCACCGCTTCCCAGATGAGGGAATGAACGAGCTGCCACTTGTTCGGGTCGGCGATCTTTACATCGACATATCCGTCGCTATTGACTCGCTCGGAACCGACCGGCTTATAATTAGCTGGTCGGTTCCCCTTTTTGAATTGTGTTGGCTTATGGCCGGTTCCCGGATATTTTTTGCCTTTATTCGTAGGGATGTTTCCAGGCTTAATTCGACCGTCGAGCCCGTTCCATAGTCCGTGATTGTGAACGTAACTACGAATTTGCTTATACGTTGCGTCTTCATCAAATCGTTCCTGCACAAGCCGGACCAGTTCCGCAAATGGCGTACCTCGATAGTGGTCTTGAATAAATGATTTTACTTCCTGCTGCAGGCCAGCCATCAGCTACCGCCTTCCAACATCTTCGGCACCTTCGTATCCGCGTTCAAATTATCACCCTTCATTTGTACAGCTTTGAGCACCAGGAATCCGTTCGAAATGATCTGTGAGGCAACAGACGATACTGCCTTGGCACGTTCGAGCTCTTTTTTGAGCTGCTCATCTGACAAAGATTCGTCATTCAGTCGCTCAAGCTGCGCAAATAGATGATTGTTCAAATCTCCCATTGTGTTCCGCATTCGATCACCCCGCCTCTTGCATCGCTGCCACACTCGCGATATGCCGAACGTTGTGAGCCTCGAAAAACCGCTGCACGTGCTCGCTCACGTCCTGCCCCGGAAGCAACTCCGCAAGATCCGCCGTGACGAAACTCACGGCGCGCTGCAAGATTGCGAACAATTCCCGCATGACACGCTCCCGATCGATTTCGGCGGCTTCAACTCCGGATCCAAGCGCCTCAACTGCGTCGTAGATGCGAGCCCTTTCTGCGTTGGCAGTCGTAACTGGAAGGACGGGCATCCGGATGATGACATGGCCGGAATCGTTCGCTTCCACCGCGGCGGATTCAATCGTTCGGAGGAGCATCTCACGCTCTTCTTCCAGCTCACGAATACTGTCGTAACCGGCTTGATTCGCACCAGCTTCTAAAAGGTCATCCTCTAACTCGCAAATCCTTGCTTCCTGCTCTTGAATCTTGATGGCCGCTTTTTCGAAGCGAAGTAGATCCTCTCCACGCTTGTCGAGAAGTGACCCGATTTGTTCAACCGCTTTATCAAGCTCTGCCTGCAATTGAGCAATGATTTGTTCCTTCTCTTCAGCCCGTTGCTCAACGCGATCCAGAATTTCTTGTCCCGCAGGCTTTTCGTCATTCGGCTTCGTTTCTTCGTTAACTTCCGCGGGCGCCGCCGACTGATACTGCGCGTTGAACTCTATCAATCCGCGCGCGGTCGCTTTCTGCTCGATCAACTCCGCCGTCCGACGGTCGACCTCGCTTGCTGGCTTAACGGGAGTCAGCAGCTCAAGCGCCCGTTCCTCCGCATCCAACTCGCGGATGCCCCATTCCTCAAGCAGCTTATAAAACTTAGTAGGCGATCCTCCGAGCGACCGCATGATTCTGGTTCTCGTTTCGCCGGCAAGTCGCCGCTGCAGATACTCGTCCTTGGTGATCGTCAGAGTCGTTTTAACACCTTTGGCCAAAGCCTCCACCTCCGCCATTTCTTCTTTCCATGACTTGATGCCCCACTCTCGGAGCTGCTTTGCAAGCTTGTCCGACTCATTGTTGAAGTGCTTCAGTATAATTGCCTGCCGGCCATCACCAGCAACCCGTTTTTCAAAATATTGTTGTCTAGTCAACGTAGGCTCCCACTTTTTGACCGGTGGGCCATCGTATTTAAGGCGTGCGCGCCGGTCGAGATCAGCAATCTCCTCCGGCGTCGCTTTACGGGATATGACCTCGCTCATATCGCACCTCCGGATTAAGCGGCGCCGCCCTGCTGCTCAGCGACACGCTTTTTGTATTTGCTCCAAGCTGCCGACAATTTTGTAGAGGGAATGCCCAAGGTGCCAGCGATTTGCATCCAAGTCTCTCCGCCCTTCCGCCGCATGAGTAACGCCGGAAAGTCATAAGGAATATCCTCAAATACTGGCCTTTCGGCAAGAATCACCGATTCAATGTCCGCTGGATCAACTTGCTTTTCTGCTCCCGCATTTTGCGGATCCTCGCCAAGAACCTGACGCTCCCAATCGGACAGTTCGTCTTCAGTCTCCACTTTCTTGTCGAGGTCTTCCAACTCTCCGGCGGCGTCGTCAGAATCGCCGTCCAAGTGACCAGGCTCGTCACCTTCGGCCAAATCCTCTTCGCCATTCTCATGCAGATCGTCGGATTCATCGTCTTCCAGCTCGGAAGCCGGCTTGTCAGCCTTACTTTTTCGCCATTCATCCCACTTGGCCGCAAGCGGCGCGACGGACTCGCGGTACTCATCGACCAGATCAACTACTCGCCCACTGCTGATGCCTGCTTCGTTGGCTAACTTAAGATACGTTTCACCGTCTGCCAGCCTGGCGACCCATTCATGGATCGGATACCAGTGCTTCTCCGGACGCGGGGCAAGCCCGGAGAGAATAAAATCGTCTACGACCTCGCGACTGATCTCTTCCGGAACTTCCTCGATCGGATCCTGCTTCTTAGCAACGTCGAGATCCATTTCAAGCTGATCGCCTTCCGGCTTGTATTCCGAGACGACGCCTTGATCATCGACACGGTACGACTTGATCGGCTTCTCTGTCCGAGTGTTAATCTGGACGTTATACCGAACAACCTCCGAGTCGACAGCAATAGCCACCCTTCCGTCCAGCATTTCGGAAAGCATATCGATTTTGCCGTAAAGCGCGCCGTCGGAAACCTCCAGCACGATCTCCTTCACGCCCTTCGGCTTAAGATTGATTTTCTTTAACAAGGCTTTGAATTCGGTGTAAGCCATGCGATTCACGCTCCGATTTGTCTGATTTTGACCTCAATACGAGGTTTGAAACTGTACCGCTTGCGGGCATAAGCGTCCACGACCTGGCTGTCGTCCACCCACATCACGCCCTTGAGTGCATCCTTGACACCCTTGAGATAGTTGTCAGCATCCGGCTTGCTGATCGGATAAACTTCGCCAGCTTCAGCGGCAGCCGCTTTTTTCTTGCTAAAGCTCTTCGGGATGGAACGATAGGCAGTCACCATGACGGCCAGGGGACCTTCCAGCAGCTTCGACGGAGCGTGCTCCGCAGCGGCTAGTCGGACATAATCCTTGTAATCCCGGGACTTCGCTGGATCATACAACCGAACGTGACCACTCACCGTACTTGCCCTTGGGCGGCCTTGGGCGACAGGCTCTCCGTAAACGGTAAATGCGATCATCTGGCTTTTCTCCTTCCCCGCCGCCGCGGCGGCAACGTGTAAACTTCACCTATCACGCGCCCGCGGAACCAGACGAGCTGCCGGCGACGCGTCTGAAACAAATTGTCAATCCGTGCAGGCTTCACGCGCTTTTCCCCTTTCGGTACATGTCCGGTATTCGGCCGCTTTTGCCTTGCGGCGATCCCGGGTCCGGTGGCTCCGGATTGGTGCTGTACGTGCGGTCCAACGAAACAAACTTGTTGAACTGCTTGAGGAAGACTAATTCCACAGTGCCGACCGGGCCGTTCCGCTGCTTGGCGATAATGATTTCGATGACGTTCTTCTTGTCGGTTTCCTTGTCGTAATAATCGTCTCGATACAGAAATGCGACAATATCGGCATCCTGTTCGATCGCTCCGGATTCCCGCAGATCAGACATCATCGGCCGTTTGTCCGTCCGCTGCTCTACGCCGCGGGAAAGCTGAGACAATGCGATAACGGGAACATCCAGCTCGCGGGCAATCTGCTTCAACGTGCGGGATATTTCCGTGACTTCCTGCTGACGATTCACGCCTGGGCGGCTGCGCCCCTGGATCAACTGCAAATAGTCGATCAGAATCATGTCCAGCCCTTTCTCCTTTTTCAACCGACGGCACTTAGAACGGATCTCATTCACCGTAATGACGGGGGAATCGTCGATAAATATGTTCGACGAACCGAGAACTCCGGCTGCTTTCATAATCTTCTCCCAATCATCACCTTCGAAGAATCCCGTTCGCATCCGGCTTGCGTCCACATCCCCTTCCGCGCACACCATCCGCTGTACGAGCTGGGCAGCGGACATCTCGAGACTGAAGATGGCCACATTCTTGCCCAAGTCAATCACTCCATTCTGTTCACGGTTTAGCGCAACATTCTGCGCAATGTTCAGCGCGAACGCCGTCTTGCCAACAGATGGACGTGCAGCCACGATAATTAAGTCGCCACGCTGGAATCCCGCCGTCTTACGATCGAGATCGGGGAAGTGGGAAGCGATCCCTGTCACCCCGCGGTTGATCTGGCGGTTGACGTAACGGACCTCAGCGTCTTCAACGACATCCACGACAACATTCCGGATGGACTTGAACTCTTGTTTTGGCACCGATTGCTCTGAAAAAACGGTAATCTCCGCTTCCATCGCCGCAAGAAATTCGGTTGAATCCGGCTGCTCGATGGCCTTTCGCATGATGCTCGTCGCAATTTTTATTGCTTTCCGGCGCCGATAGACTTCCAGAACGAGCTCCGCGTAATGTGCCACGTTGGCCGCGGTCGGCACTGCGCTGGCGAGTTGCGTGAGATATAAAATATCGTTCTCTGAATCCAAATGCTTATTATCCCTGAGTTTTGCCGTCAGCGTCGTCAAGTCGATCGCGACACCGTCTTCGCGGAGCGTGGCCATCGCCTCGAACACGTGCTGATGCTGTACGGAGTAAAAACACTCCGGTCTGAGGATCTCCAGCGCAGCATCGATCGCGTCCTCGTCAATCAGGATCGCCCCAAGCACCGACTGTTCGGCTGCCATGTCCACCGGCGGTGGCATGTCCATCCACTCGTCCATCATGCTCATTCGGCTTTCATGTCTCCCCTCAGCTTGGCTCTGATCCCGTCCAGCCAACCTGGAGGCGGCGGGCTAGAATTACGCTCCCACTCTTCGAGTTGGGCGAAATAAGCTGCCGTTTGTTCCTTGCTCCGCTGGCTATCCAGCATATCACCTAGATGCCCTCGGATATCACCAATGCCAGGCGGTCTCCGAGGAGTCGTCTTGATGTGTTGGACAACGTTGGACATCGCGTCCACGAACGGGAAATCTTGAAGATACCGCCAATGGCGCTCGAAATTTTCTTCACCGACCTCGAAAAATGGGTATTCGGACTTGATCTCCTCGAAAATCTCGTAAAGCTCATCTCTGGTCACGTTGGCGCGCCTCCTCTCGTTTGCGCCGCAAGTCTTCGAGTTCTTGTTGCTGCTTTGACTTGCGCTGCTTTTTCGTTCCGGGCGTTTCGCGCTTTCTCTGCTCAGCTACATACAGATCAAGGATGATCGGGACGCAGTAGTCCAACGTGCGAACCGCGTCCCGGTGGTGCTTGGGCTTGTACTCGTCGTATGCTTTATCGATCCCGCGCAAAACGGTATCAAGAGGGACATTGCATGTGGCTAGCTCATCAAGCGCATCCTCGTCCTTCGGAGACAAAAATGTTCCCCTCGCCCGTCGGGAAATGAACTTGTCGATGATGACCTGTCGAAAATCAGTGAACGATACTCCTGACTGCCCGGAGTCGGCATCCGGGTCAGCAGCGGCAGCGGGGTCGGCACCATGCCTGGGTAACAGCATACCCTCGTCATCAGATTTGCTAGAGTCATCTTCTTCTACAACAACAGCAAGATCTTTAAAACCTATAATATCTTTATTGGATCGGCAGGATTCTGCCGATCTCTCCTCTGAGTGATCGGAACTATTCTGCCGATCGCCCCCGGTTTCGGCCAAGTGATCGGCAGAATCCTGCCGATCTGATCGGAACTTTTCTGCCGATCTGTGAAGGAACTTCTTGGATTTCCGAACCGTTAAAATGATTCCAGTAGGTGCACGTGTTACGCGAATATACTCATGCTCCCTCAACACTTTCAGCCAGTCGCGAATCGTCCGGACACTCACATCAAAGCTTGCTGCAAGTTCCTCTGTTTTAACTGGCTTATTCCCGAGCACGATGCCCCAGACGATTCCATCCTTCTCCTTCTCGGACGTGGTGGAGCTGACGCACCACAGGAAAAGCCAGATCGCGCTGCCTATGTTTTTGTAGTGTTCTGGCTCCAACAGACCGGAGTACATTGGAAAGGGATAACTGGTCTGAGGCATCCGCTCAACCCCTAAATTGCAATAATCTTGATCGTACTCGTATAACGATGGATGAGGTGCAATTGCGTTGGCATACTCTTGACCACAAGCCAATTGTCAGCGTTAAAGCCGGCTGCCTTGATCTGTAGCGTTTGCCGTCTTGTTGGCCGCTTGCCGTGCTTCATCGGCCGCTCCGGGACAGGCTGTGAAGCTCCACGTGCATAAAGCCCGCTTGGCCGTGATGCATCAGCATGCCCGCCGTAACGCCTTTGCCCATCTCCTCAACTGTCCGCGCAATTGTAGGAGGCACGTCGTCAGGTTTGCTCAGTCTGGCGACTTGTCCGCCAACAATACGTGCAATTGCATTCAGATGAGCTTGAGCTGCCTCATCACCTTCTGCCATAGCTTCTTCCAGCCACTTGTCCATGACCTTCAATTTATCTTTCATATCGCACGCTCCCTCTTAATTTTGTCTTGCCACTCCCGATCAAACTTGCAGCGTGCTGCAGGAATCTCGTAGTGGCGCCTGCCCTGGACGAAAGAAACGAATTTTCGGCTGCTATGCTCATAATAAAATCCGTTAAGGACGATGGGTCGGACTGCGATGATCTTCGGCGGACTTGGCTCGGAACGAGATTCAGAAAATAGCAATAGCTGCTCTACCGTCAAATCGTCCGCCCCCTATCGTCACGAATCCAGATAATCCTGCGCTTATAAGACACCTTCCGCGCCGTCCATCCCGGATAACCGAGAGCGAAGTACTCTTTAACCGCGCGCCGGAAAGCCGCCGGATCGGTGTGGTACAGCGCCCAAGCCTGCTCACCAATTCCGGACTGGGTTAACAGCACGCCGTCGTCGTCATATACCGGCCCCGCCGGCCCCGCTGAATCATGCGACACAGATCTCAACCCCACCGTCAGCGTTGTTGAAGCGAATAACCTGGTCAAATGCAGCTTGCGCGTCTTCAATGTGCGTGATGACAAGGACTCTCTTAAATCGATTAGCCACCGACTTAATAGATTCGAGAACGAGCGCGCGATGCTCCGCGTCCTGGGAGCCGAGCCCCTCGTCGATCGTCAGCCACTCCACCTTGCTGCCGGCGCGCTGTGCCAACAACTCGGCAAGCGCGAATCGGATCGCGTAGTCGATGCGGAGCTGCTCGCCTCCCGAATACGTCTCATACGGTCGCTCCGCCGTCCAATCGCCGACCAAAATGTCGAGCGTCTCGGATACGCCGGCGCGAGACTTGAGCTCGCGCTGTGTCTCGAAGCGGACGTAGTGCTTGCCCTTCGACATTTGGCCAAGGATCTCGTTCGCGATGCGTTCAAGTTGCGGTACGGCGTTTTCGATGATCAACGCCGGGATGCCGTCCCTACCAAACACCTTGATGAGCGTCTGGTACCGCGTCCACCGTAGTGCCTTCGGCTCGAGTTCGGCAGAAAGCCGGTCACGTTCTAGCAGATCGTCGTCCAGCGCGGCCATGATGGCCTTCATCCCGCCGATCTGCTCGCCCAGGGTGGCAAGTTGCCGGCGAGCGACCGCGATAATCGTTTGCAGGCTGGCCAGTCGCTCGCTGGTCGCTGCGTGATCCAACGTCTCGACTTCGAGCGTGGCTTGCTCGAGCGCCAGTTCATCGCGCCGGCTCTGCTTCACGCCGATCGCCGCATCGATGGCGATTATACGCTCATTCGCGTTTGCGGCTGCCACGCGAGCAGCGCCGATCTCGTCCTTCAGGCGGGCGTAACGCTGCAAGTCTTCCACTTTGAGGCGAAGTTCCGGCAGCGGCTCGAGCGCTCGTTCGAGATCAGCTAACTGCTGCTGCAGATCATCCCGTTTTGCTTCGCCGGTAGCCTTGCGGGCCAGCTTCTCGGCAGTCTGCTGCTCCAACTGTTGCAACAGCTCGTCTTTCCCGGAGAGCTGAGCGAACGCCGTCGCGGCCTCCCGCAGATCGTCCACCGAGCGCTTGCAATCGCGATGCGCGGCGAAGTCGTATCCGAGTCCCTGCTGTTCGGTCTGCTTCTCGGCGATCGTCAGCGTGAGCGCGGCCAATGACGACCGATCGAGCAAAGCGAGCTGTTCGCAAAGTATGGGGAGATCCGCCACGGCCGCCGCAGCCGCCTGCTGGAACTTGCACGTCGGTAGGCATCCGCTGTCGTGGATGTGCGCCTCCTGCTGCTCAAGCGCGCCTATACGTTCTTTCAGGCGCCGCTCCTCCGCCTCAACACGGACGAACTCCCGATCCTGCCGTGCCTCGAGCGAGTGTATCTCCATTTCCAGCGCGTTCCACGCTTCTGCCTTTACCTCGAAGTCGCGGAGCCGCAAGGATTGTCGCTCATACTCATCTGCCCGCTGCCGCAGCTCTTCGCGCCCGGCAAGCTTCAGCGCCGTTTCGAACGACTTTTTCTCAATCTGGGACAAGTCCTCGTCGAGTTTCTGCAGGTCGACCAGCATTGCGCCCAGGTCAGTCCGCAACCTATCCGCATTCGGTTTCATCGTCACCAGCGAAGCCAGTTCCCCGCGAATGCGTTCAAGTTCGGCCGATTTCGATAGGATAAGCTCTTCATTCGCGAGGATCTTTTCGGCGCGCTCGAGGCGGCCGCCGTGCTCGGCCCTCTCCTGCCGCAACGCATCGACCTCACCCTCGATCGCTACGATTTCGCGACCGATCTGCTGCGCGCGGGATAGCTTCGTGTTAAGCAGGGCGAGTTGAGCCTCAAGTGCTTTGGCCGCCTGCTCGTCCTTGTCGATCGCCGCCAGCAGCTCGCTGTTCTTCTGTAGGAGGTTCTGCAATTCGTTATCTTTCATTGCGCGCCCCGTGAGCCGATCATCCAACGCCAGTAGCTTATCCTTCCCCTTCTCGATCTCGATGTTGAGCAGGGAGGCCCGTTGCCGGGTGCGCTCTTGCAACTGCTCATAGACGTTGAGCCCGAGAATCTGCGACAGGATTTCCTTACGCATGCCGGCCGTTGCGCCAGTAAAAGCATTGGCCTGCACCTGCAGGATCATGGAGCTGGCCGTAAATGTTCCGTCGTCCAGGTTAAGTAGGCCCCTGATTACGACTTCAGTGTCAACGATCTTCTCAGCGGACCGGCTTTCCCACCGATCGTCGACACGCTGCTGAAACTCGAGCGTCGACTTTCCCTTGCCCTTCGTGCTGCGCGTCCGGATAACGCGGAACGTGGATCCCTGGTGCTCGAACCAGAACTCGACGGACATCTCAGTCGTCCCGCTGCGGACAAGGGAGTCCAGACTAACGCCGCTGATCACATCGCCGAAGCATGCGAAGCGTGGCGCCAGCGTGAAGGCGGACGACTTGCCGGCACCGTTCCGTCCGGCGATCGCTGCCAAGGAAACCGCCGACAAATCAATGTCGGCGTGCTCGATGGCTCTGAAATTGTTAATGATGAGGCGAATAGGAATCATACCGGCGGCGCCCCCTTTGCCGGAATTTGAGCACGAACTTGGCCCCGAGCCAGCTTCCAAGCTTTGTCGTAGGCTTCCTCCACGCTGTCGCCTGGAGCAAGCGCGACGGTAACGCCGGCTTCGAGCTTAAGGTTCTCGTAATTCGGCAGGCTTTTCGTATAGAGCATGTCTACGCTGATTTCACGGATTTCCACGTTACCACCTACCCTTCGTGCGCCATTTGATCGTGCGCATGGCACGGCTTGTCGGTGCAATAGAGATTCCACTTCTTATTCACGAATTTTTTCCTGGTCACGAAATTGTAGTCTTGGAAGATGATAGAGCCAGATTTCGTCTCTGTTTTAGGTCTTTCAGCACCGCAATATGCGCACTTTGCAGATTCGTTCACGCTTCCGCCTCCTGAGCAAAATCAAAGACTTCGACTTCCTGGCTGTCCGGAGTAATCACGATACGCCCTTTCCCCATCGTTCCGAGAAATCCGTATGCGGACCAGTTACAGCTTTTTGCTTCAACTTTCATCCCAGCATGGGCGAGACGTCCGATACATCCTTGATAGGCGAGCCGAGCTGCTTCCGCTTCACTGCAACCCGAATCAATGAAATCTTGCGGAGACTGGACATTCCCGCAGCTCGGGCAGACGAACTTCCAATCCACTCCCTTGTTGCCAAAGCGTTCCCGTGCTTCGTCCCGCCATTCGTCCAAAGTTTGCTTGATCAACTCAGCACCCCCATCAATTCTTCCGTGATGGCCAGCAGTTCGGCAGACTCCGCCTCCGCAAGCCCCTCATTATTTGCCCATGCAGCCAGCGCGGCGAGCGGCGTCAGCCCCTCCGTCACCTCGGTGTCACGGATCCGCTCCGAACGCTCAACTTCGGCACGGATCTCCGCGACGAAGAAAGCACCCGCATCGTACAGCGCCCGCTCGAGCGAACGTCGATCGAACCGCTTCTGCAGCTCCTCGCTGCAGGAATACCGCACCCGGACGATTGTGTCACGGACATGGGCAAAGTCGTCCACCTGGCCATCCAGCCAAGCCGCAATGTCCATGTCGCACCAATCGATCGTGCGGAAGCGGCGGGCCGGCGTTTCTATAAATTGCGACGTTACGCCTTCAATGGGACCGGATAGGTTAAGCCCGTCGAAGTCATGAATCCAAAATCCCGGAATCGTATGCTCATCCCCGAAGCTATGCCGCTCCGGAGCACCGCAGTAATAAACGTTCCGGCCAGCTCGCTGCGGACGGTGGATGTGCCCCAGGGCCACGAGGTCGAACATGCGGGCAGCCTCATCCGTCAAGATCGGCTCGTTTTGCAACAGCGCGTCCTCGAAGCCCAAGTCCGCCAGGTTGTAGGAGAGATGCGACATCAAGATTACCGGCACGCCTCCGGAATCCTCCCGCATATCCGAGCATATAACAGTGATGTCCTCGGTCATCTTGGCGTGGAATTCGTGCGGCGGCAGGCCGGTGTAACGCGGGTCCGTCGCAAAGGACGAGCGGTTCATGCCTGGCAGGCATGCGACGATCACATCTCCATCGGACGGCAGCGCCGCGATCTGCGGCTCGGTCACGACCTCGACGCCCGGGATCTGCATCTCGCGAATTAAATGATAGGCACTGATCGCATCGTGCGACGGCGTTCCGCTGATGACGATCACCTCGATGCCGGCGTTTGAGAGACGGCGGAGCCAGGCAACGAATGCCTGAATCTCCTCCGTCGCCCGGTCGATGAAGACGCGGGCGTCCTTGAATGCGTCGCCGGCGAACAGCACGAGGTCGCACTGCTCGTCGATAATGCGAGTCGCCACCCAGTCCATGGTTCGGGTAATGTCGGCGAAGCGCGCCCCCGGCGTCGGGCCGGGATAGTTAAAGCCCCAATGGGCGTCTGCAACGTGTGCGATTTTTGTCATAAGTCCTCCGGAAGATCGGCGGGGTCGAATCCGCCATCCTGCTGCGTGCTGGCTTCCATCTCGAGAAAATCGCCAACAATCTTCCAATCCGCCTCAGTCTGGATATCGCTGATAACCTTCTTGATTTGCCGGCCCAACGCAATGCTCGCAGTGTCGGCCAAACTGTTCCAATCAAGTTCCTGCTGCTTCATCAGTGCGAGAACGCGATTCTTCTGCGCGGATCCACCGCTCTGCCCGCCGGCAGAGCGGCTGCCGCCAGAAGTTCCTCCACTCTTCTGTCCGCCGCCCTGATAACGCCCGCTATTTGCATTAGCCGCACGGCCACCGCGCTGCTGCTTGCGATCTTCAGGAGCGACGTCGGCGTAATCGTCCATCTCCGCTTCGTCCTGAGTGAAGATGCCGCTCGAGCGAGTACATTGGAGCGTCAAGCCGACGTATGCACGCTTATAGGCCATCTTCAGGATAGTGTTCCATTGCGAATACAAGTCTTCGTTCGGGATACGGAACGACTTGTATGCGCCGTACTGCCCTTCTTTTTCTTCAAATAAAAGTTCATCCTTATTGAGAAGACGCGGAATTTTATTCTCGCTTACCCAGCGATACATGTACTTCGATTCGTTCGTGCTGCATTCGCCGACGCCTTCGCCAATGATAACGCCACTAGAGCGATGAATCATCTGCAGCGTGAACGAAACACGATAGAACCCCGTCTCGAAGCTTCGCTCCTCTATCTTCTCTTTGACGATCGCCGCGAACCCGTAGAGCTCGCACAGCTTCTCCGCCCCGGGCTTGTACAAAGATGGCTTCTGCGTGCCAGGAATGACGCCGAAATCTTCGTCTTTGACCATGACTTCCTTGAAAAATTCCTGAACA
Source organism: Cohnella sp. LGH (assembly GCF_017671885.1). Classification (NCBI taxonomy): domain Bacteria; kingdom Bacillati; phylum Bacillota; class Bacilli; order Caryophanales; family Paenibacillaceae; genus Cohnella; species Cohnella sp. LGH. The sequence goes on along the minus strand of NZ_CP072117.1, from coordinate 2,720,813 downwards.
GCATCATACTTTTGCTTCATGTCTACCATCCTCCGGCGGAAGTCCGCCGCGCTCCCAAACTCGAAATCAACGATTGCCCCACCCCCGGCGCCACCGCCGGAGGATTGAGGCATAACGGTAAGGTTAGCCTCGGACAAATTAAGCCGCCTCCTTCAGGAGCTCGGCCACCGCCCGAAGTGCGCGGAACTCGTCCCGCACTTTACCCAGCCGAGCAACCGCATTCTTCAAATTCAGTTCGGCGTCCGCCAGTGCTTCACGTTCGTTCTGAGTATACTGGCGTACTTGTGCGGCACGGGTCTCGGCATTCTTCCCGTCAATCACGTTGTTGAGAAGGAGCGAATCCTCTTTTGCCTGCAAGGACTCCTTTGCCAAGACCACCCGGCCATTGACCTGAAGAACAGCTTCCTCCGCTTCGGCAATTTCCGCCGGCAACGCCAGCAGGCGATTGATAATCGATTGTTTATCCATAAGTCCTCCTTGTAGGGGAGCCGCCATCGTGGTAAAATGGCGGCAGATTTGGTTTTACGGATAGCCCGCTGCAACGGGCTATTTTTCATTTCCACAATCCTCACAACTACGCGGATACCCCGGCTCTTCGCCGTCGATCAGATCCCCGCAAACCTGGAAATACAATCCTTCCAGCACAGCTTCTGCAGCTTCACCCATGCGATCCCTCCTCTCCTTACGAATTGATGCGTCAGCCGCATCTGGAGACGCACGAGCCACTGACATGGCCGGGGAGAGGCCTACTCGCACGTCTTCGGATATGGTTGACAGCCACCCCGGCCGAATGCCCGACCGGGAAGGCTTGTCCGAATTACAAGCCGGCTTTCCGAGCTAACTTCCGAATGGCTGCTCGACTGTATTGCTTGCCTTGATAAGCGATCAGGTCATCTTGGCTGCCGGTGATTACACAGCCAGGAACATACTTCTGAAGGATGATTCGATCACCATCAACGAAGATTTCAAGCGGATCTCCTTCAGCCACACCCAACGTACGGCGTAACTCCTTCGGAATAACTACACGTCCAAGATCATCAACACGCCGAACAATACCCGTTGCTTTCATATTCGTTTCCTCCATTGTGGCCGCTGCTTCGGCGGCGTTTGATGGCAGCGGAATCGCTGCGGAAATAAGTTCTACTGCTTGCTGTACCAATTGCATGACGAGACTCAGCCTCGTATTCTGCAGGACAAAATACTCCATAAAGCCGCCGACATTAACAATGCCAACGAGGTGGTAGTCACCGACTGACGATAAGTCCTTTCCAACCCCCGCGCCTGGACGGACCGGTCCTGTATGGAATCGAATTTCACCAACAGATTCGGGACGACCCAAGCATGCATCTACTGCTATAATGGCGTGGCCCTCGGGTATTTCTCGCATTCGTTCATGAAGATTCGCGCCATGTGCAGTGCTATCCATCGTGCCAATTACGTTGTATCCGAGTTCCAATAAGCGGGATCCGACCAATGGGCCAAACGAATCGCCGGTTGACCGATCGGTCCCGATGCAAAAGAAAGTGATCCGGTCCGGCGCTAAGTCCTGCGCCAATTTCGCCATTGCTTCATTCAAGTCGATGCCCCCTTGCCGGTGAGCTGCCACTGCGGTACAATAGGAGCAATTACATTTTGATTTGCCTTCGAATTCAGCCGCCGGCCAGGGCGGCTGTTTTTCATTTCTGCGAGCTGCAGGCGCTCAAGAAGCGCGATACGCCTTTCGATTCCCAGCTGAGTCCGTCGTACATCAACGAACCAATCTGGATGCTCCACCGTAACTGTAAGCAAACTGTCGAGCCTATCAATTCGCTGCTGCAGCACATTCGCAACTACTACTGCGTTCACCGCATTCACTCCATTCTGTAGTTTGATAGATTAGAGTGGCGCCAGTACGCCATGCAGTCCGGTCACGATCTGGACCGGCAACTTACGCGTGACTACCAATGCCACCGACTCACCGGCTTCGCCAGCCTGCCGATAATACTTGCGATTGTAGCTGTCGGTCCGCTCGCCATCCTTGACGATCAACATTTCGGCCGTCTCTCGAACGATAGATTTGCCCACAAGGACGCTCATTTGCACCCAACTCACCTCCTTTCCTCAAAAGCAGCAATGTCCGGTTCTCGAATGAGCCATTGCCGCCCCTCTTTGAACCCTTTTATTTTTCCCGATCCTAGCCATTCTCGAATGGTATAAACTGATACGTTATACCTTTCCGCTACCTGCTGATCAGTATAAAGAGGGGGCAACCTCTCCTGATCGCGTACTCCATAACCATTTACGAGTGATCGAACTACTTCTTTCTGTTCATCGGGGTTAAGCCAATTTAATAATTGAGATACGATTCCTGTTGCTTGAATAACGCGACTCATTACGTCACCCCTTTTCTGGATGATGAAACAATTCACTCTGTTTCGTTTTCGAAACTTCTGGACAAACAAAATACTCATCAGCACTGATACCATACATAGAGCAAATAGCTCTAACCTCAAACATTGCGAAGTCCCCGCCTGTTCCATTAAGATTCTGATTGAGAGCACTTTTAGATTTACCCAATGCGAGTGCTAGATCATGTTGCTTGATTCTATTTTCCCCCATGAATGCTTTAAACTTGGAATATGGCACATGTCGACGCTTAACAATCCCCATGATTGAACCTCCCCTCTCTTGTTTCGTATTCGAAACTTCACACCCAAAGTATAAACACCTCTTTGTTTCGATGTCAACAACAAATGTACGTTTTTCTAGAATTATGTTGCGAATTCGAAACTTATCTGCTAATATTTGTTTAGACCCATCTAAACAACAGTTGCTCTGGAGGTTTTGTTAGTGTATTCACTCGGCAATAAGATCAAAGAGCTAAGAACAAATAGAGGCCTCACCCAAGAGACCTTAGCACAACAGTTCAATGACTTGTTCGGGACAAATATTAATAAGAGCATGATTTCAAAATGGGAAAACAATGTCGAAGAACCAAGCTTAGATAATGGACGAAAGATCGTTGCATTCTTTGGAATTACACTAGATGATCTTTTAGGATTGAACCTTGATTCTAAAGATAAAGATGATAACCTCAAGGATATTGCCGCTCAATGTGATGGCGAGGATTGGACAGAAGAAGAACTAGAAGTAATTCGTTCGTTTAAGGAGCTTATTAAGTCCTGGCGCCCCAAGAAGTGATGATTCTTTGTAAATAATCTCTTGTAAAACTGTCGACATGCCATTTTGCTGCGTATAATCTTGCGCTTCCCCGCCGCAAGGCGGTTTATCATACCCACTTATCGAACATATGTTTGGAGTGATGGAAATGCCTAGAAAAAGAAAAGATGATGAATATCCAGGAGTGCGGAAACGAGGGAAGGGGTACACATATCGGTATGATATTCCGATCGTCAAGCCTGACGGCAAACCAGGAAGAAAACAAACCGACACACCACAATACCCTACTGCATTAGAGGCATATCAAGCAGGTGTGTTGATAGAGGCGGAGTTGATCAAAGGGACGTTTGTCGATCCAATTAATGCATCATTTGATGATTGGTCTACAAAGGGGCTAGAAATGTACGCAAAGGCCAAAAACTTAAAATCAAAAACTATTGTCTCCCATACATCAAACCTCAGCCACGCTAGAAAATATTTCAAAGGAAAAAAATTTAAAGATATTGAATCTCATGAGTATCAGAATTATCTTTTTTATTTGCGGGACGATCTAAACCTAAAGAACAATACAATATCAATGTATCATTCATCCGCAAAACTACTTTGGGGACTCGCAGTAAGTCATAAGATGATCGCAGTAGATATTACAGAAAATGTAACCCCACCAAAGCATGAGATTACTGTTGAACAGTTGATTTCTATCCAAGACGATGAATTGCCAGAGTATCTCGAGAAAGAACAATTAGCATCTCTCCTACGAACTATCAAGCTGATGGAGTCTGAGCAACAAACTACAATTGAAGCTTTTGCAATGAGGCAACTATTCAGGGCAGTTTATGTACTTTCTAATACCGGATTGCGCGTTGGTGAGTTATGCGCTTTGGTGCCAGATCGTATAGACAAGCGGAAGAAAGAAATTGTTGTGGCCGCAACACTTAATACACATAAAGGGTATTCAGGCCACCACCTAGGAACGCCTAAAAACTCAAAGCTGAGACGAGTCGGAGTAGTCCAGTCCGTAATAGAAATGCTTGATTCCCAGATAACCGACGTAAAAGCTTTTAAGTTGTCAAAAGGAACAGATTTTTACTCAGGACCTCTGCATGTATTCGTTGGTTATAAGGAATACCCCGGATGGCCACTTATTACCAAGGAATTGGGAACAGGACTCCGCGAAGCATTAACTAGAGCAGAACTACCAACTAGCATCACCCCACATAAATTAAGACACACTTATGCAAGTCTTTGTGCGGAGGCCGGAATGCCTCTAGAAGATATTCAGACTCAACTGGGACATGCTTCAGACAAAATGACACGTTTGATTTATACGCACGTGACCGAAGCTCGCAGAAAAGCAAATGTAGACAAACTCGAACTCCTCCTCTCTCCTCTAATTCACGATATCTGATATCCATTGTGGGCATGTCGTGGGCAAATCCCCTGAAACACCAGTCATTTCATGTTATAATTTCTATAAGGTTAATAGTTCCAGACTATAGGAGGGCCGCCATATGGAGTTCCGACAATTGCAATACGCCATCCAGATCGCACAGGAAAGAAACTTCTCGCGCGCCGCGGAAAAGCTTCATATCGCGCAGCCGTCGCTCAGCCAGCAGCTGTCCAAGTTGGAAAAGGAGCTTGGCGTGCTGCTGTTCAAACGGAGCACCAACTCCGTCGAATTGACGCATGCGGGCGACGTATTCGTCAAAAAAGCGCAGCAAATCGTCGATATGGCCGACCAGCTTCGCCGCGAAATGGAGGATATCGCCGACATGCGCAAAGGCCGTCTCGTCGTGGGCAGTCTGCCGATGACCGGCGCTCATGTGCTGCCGCATGTGCTCCCCGCTTTCCGGGAGGCATATCCGAACATTGAAATTGTGCTGATCGAAGAGACGACGCGGCAGTTGGAGCAGTTAACCGCCAGCGGCGGGACCGACGTCAGCTTGCTGTCGCTGCCGCTGATCGAGCCTTCGCTCGCCTATCTTCCCGTCATCGAGGAAGTCATCTGCCTAGCCGTTCCACCCGACCACCCGCTGGCACAGTATCGTGATAAAGCTGTCTCCGTCTCCCAGTTGAAGGACGAACCGTTTATTTTGCTGAAGAAAGGTCAAGGCTTCCGTCTGATCGCTCACGACATGTGCGCCGCAGCCGGCTTCGACCCTCGCGTCGTCTTCGAGAGCGCCAACATCGACACCGTTCAGGCTCTGGTCGCCGCGGGCATGGGAGTCGCCTTCCTGCCGAAGATGGTAACGCGCAGCGACTGGCAGGGCCGTGCTCCGGTCTACTTAAGGCTGGAAGGCAATCCAACGCGTACGCTGGTCATCGCCTATCGTAAGGGAAGATACCTGTCCAACGCCGCCGAAGCGTTCATCTCCACTTTCCGTTCTACGATCGACAAAATCGACTTGGGAAAATGACTTGGGGAAATAGTGTACAATTGTGCAATCGGCGGCAGGGGGCGGCAGTATCGACGGCGGGGGCTCATAACGGCCTGTAGGGCCGTTATGCGCACCATTCACACGTTTCCGAACCTTTAACGGTCTGCCAGACCGTTATACGCACCATCCGCACGTTTCCCGAACCTTTAACGGTCTGCCAGACCGTTATGCGCACCATTCACACGTTTCCCGAACCTTTAACGGTCTGCCAGACCGTTATGCACACCATCCACTCGTTTCCCGAACCTATAACGGTCTGCCAGACCGTTATGCGCACCATTCACACGTTTCCCGAACCTCTAACAAACCCCCGAGCCAGCCAGCTCAATTGTACAAATGCGGTCTGCGATCGGAAAATACCGGAATGCGGCCGCGCACCTCGTCGACAAGCGCCAAGTCGACGTCGGCGACGACAATCGTCTCCTCTTCGCCGGCTTCGACAAGCACTTCGCCCCACGGATCGATGACCATCGAGTGGCCGAAGAAGTTCGTTCCGCCGCTCTCGCCAACCGTATTGCAAGCGACAACGAACATCTGGTTCTCGATCGCTCGAGCTTGCAGCAGAGTTCTCCAGTGATGCAGCCGCGGATGCGGCCATTCCGCCGGAACGATCAGCAGCTTCGCCCCGCCAAGCGCCAACTTGCGTGCAAGCTCGGGAAAACGAATGTCGTAACAGATCATCGCCGCTGCCGGAATCCCTTCCAGTTCGAACGCTCCCGCCGTGTCTCCCGATTCCAGGTGCAGATGCTCGTTCATTAGCTGGAACAGGTGAATTTTGCTGTATTCGGCAATCGCTTCTCCCGTTCGGTCGAATACGTGGAGCGTGTTCGTGACTCCGTCGCCGCGAAGCTGCGCGATCGATCCCGCCAGCACGACGATGCCATGACGTCGACAGAAGTCGGCTACGACCCGCTTCGAGCGCTCTCCGTCCGGGTCCGCCAGCTTGCGGATTTCCGTTAAAGCATAGCCCGTATTCCACATTTCCGGCAGCACGATCAAATCCGGTTTAGGCGCAAGCGCAGCGGCCTCTTCCAGCTTCGCCTCCATTTTCGCGAAATTCGCTTCCGTATTCCCCGCTTCTATATTCATCTGAACTAGCGCAATCCGCAATTGACTCACCGCTATTCACTCCACTTCGACAATAGACTTATGACCTCCATCGTACTGTATCCTCCCCGTTCCGGCAACAAATTCGGACCATATCATACTATTCCCACCCGTAATATTTGAATTATTTCTCGAAAACAGCCCGAATCCGTTGCCGAGCCGTTTCCATTATGCTACATTCAACCTATCCTATTTCAAGCATGACGGAGCGTGACGATTGAGCATGAGTTTTAAGATTACTCCGGCGAAGCGGATGCAAGCTTTGCCCGAACAGTTTTTCGCCGCACTGGTCGCCAAAGCGAACGCCCGAGCGGCAACCGGCAGCGATGTCATCAATCTCGGACAGGGCAATCCCGATTTGCCTACTCCGCGCAATATCGTGGAACGACTAAAAACCGCTTCCGAAAATCCTTTGTACCACAAATACCCGCCTTTTCGCGGGTTTGCGTTCCTGAAGCAAGCCGTCGCCGAGCGTTACAAAGCGGATTACGGCGTCGAGCTTCATCCAGAGACAGAGGTCGCCGTTTTGTTCGGCGGCAAGTCCGGCCTCGTCGAAATCAGCCAAATCTACCTTGATCCGGGCGACGTGTGCCTCGTTCCCGATCCGGGTTATCCGGATTACTGGTCGGGCGTCGCGCTGGCCGGCGGAGAAATGTGCTTCATGCCTCTAAAGGAAGAGAACGGCTTTCTGCCCGACTACGATGCGGTTCCGTCCGGCGCTCTCGACCGGGCCAAGCTGATGTTCCTCAACTATCCGAACAACCCGACGGCGGCAACGGCAACGCCCGAATTCTACGAGCGAACCGTCGCATTCGCGCGTAAGCACGGCATCGTCGTCGCCAGCGATTTCGCCTACGGCGCGATCGGCTTCGACGGCCAGCGTCCGGTCAGCTTCCTGGAAACGCCGGGGGCCAAAGAAGTCGGGGTCGAATTTTATACCCTGTCCAAAACTTACAATATGGCGGGTTGGAGAGTCGGCTTTGCCGTCGGCAATGCGGCCATCATCGAGCAGATCAACCTGATCCAGGACCATATGTACTGCAGCCTGTTCGGCGGCATACAGGAAGCCGCCGCTGAGGCGCTGACCGGTCCGCAGCAATCCGTCAGAGAGCTGGTGGCGACTTACGAAAGCCGGCGCAACGCTCTGTACGCGGCGTTGGACGAGATCGGCTGGATAGCTCCGAAGCCTGCAGGCTCTTTTTTCTGCTGGCTGCCGATCGCCAAGGGACATACCTCGATGTCATTCGCCAATCTGCTGCTCGAACAGGCGGACGTCGTCGTCGCTCCCGGCTCCGGATTCGGCGATAGCGGCGAAGGCTACGTCCGGCTCGGACTGTTGACGAGCGAAGAACGGCTGCGCGAGGTGGCGGCTAGAGTCGGACGGCTCGGGCTGTTCTAATCCCGCCCCTCCCGCCCTCATTCCTTTACAACCCTTGCAGCGCATGGTATTCTTAGGTTATTCGAGCGCCGGGGCGACCGGCGCGATTATAGCAACGCCATGACGGGAAACGAAGCGAACCCGGGCACGCGCAGAGAGCAAGTTCCTTGGCTGAGAGAACTTGCCTTGCCCCCCGCCTCCCCCATCCCCGAGCGGACGGCGACGAGCCGGACAGCGCCCGCTGTTATCGGGAGCATGAGAGGACGGATGCCTCTGTATTCTGGCGCCGTCAACGAAGGTGGTATCGCGGAAGTTAAGCTTTCGTCCTTTACGGGGCGAGAGTTTTTTTTATGGCTGGATAAGGGGTTGGACGTATGAGCAAACGTATCGTAGTCAAAATAGGCAGCAGCTCCCTCACCTCCGAGCAAGGCGGATTAAACCGCGATCAGGTGAAGTTTTTTGCCGATGAGCTGGCGTCGCTGCACGCGGAAGGTCATCAGGTGCTGCTCGTCACTTCGGGGGCAATCGCGGCGGGCTTCCGCCGTCTGGGATACGCGACAAGGCCGAAGCTGGTGCATGAGAAGCAGGCCGCCGCTGCCGTAGGCCAGGCGCTGCTGATGCAGGCCTATCAGGAGGCGCTGGGCGCAAGCGGAATCGCCGCCGCGCAAATTCTGCTCACCCGGCCGGATTTCAGCAATCGGGGCCGAGCGCAGAACGCTACCCGCACGATCGAGGAGCTGCTGAAGCAACAAGCGATTCCAATCATTAACGAGAACGACACCGTCGCCGTCGACGAAATCAAATTCGGAGAGAACGATTCCCTCTCCGCGCTGGTCGCCAATCTGGTCAAAGCCGACGGCTTATACATTCTGACCGACATGGACGGACTGTACACCGGCGATCCTCGCAAAATGCCGGAGGCTGTTCGGATCGAGAGCGTCGACACACTCACCGAGGAGCTGTACCAAATGGCGGGAGGAGCCGGCTCGTCGGTCGGCACCGGCGGCATGCGATCCAAGCTCGACGCGGCTCGCATCGCCATGCGCGGCGGCGTTCCCCTATTCGTCGGACGGGTGTCGGAGTCCGGCGATCTGCAGGCTGCGGCAGCCGGACGGGGCAAGGGCACTTATTTCGTGCCGGCTCTCCACTCGCTGTCCGCGAAGAAGCATTGGGTCGGGTTTCTGTCCGATCCGCAAGGAAAAATTATCGTCGACGGCGGAGCCGAAGACGCGCTGCTCAACCGGGGAAGCAGCCTGCTTCCCGCAGGCATTACGGCGGCGGAGGGCGATTTTCATCCCGGCGAAGTCGTCGAGGTCGTCGGCAGCGATGGCCGCGTGCTGGGAAGAGGCATTTCCAACTATGCCCCTTGGCAGATCACCGCCGTCGCAGGCTTATCCACCGACGAGGCGCGCAAGCGCGTCGACGTCGCCCGCATCGAAGTCATCCATCGTGACGAATGGGTCGCAGCTACGATCTTAAAGGAGGCGCATGCAAATGAGTGAAGTGATAACGAAAGCTAGAGCGGCACGCGAAACGACTACGGCATTAAACAATCTGACAACCGCGCAGAAGAACGAGGCGCTGCTGCTGATCGCGGACGCGCTGATCGCAGCGCAGGAGCGGCTGCTTGCCGCCAATGAGGAAGATATCGTCCGCGGCCGGGAACAGGGCACGTCCGAATCGATGCTCGACCGGCTGAAGCTGACCCCGGAGCGGCTGCAAGGCATCGCCCAAGGCGTTCGCGAGGTCGTTGAGCTGCCCGATCCGGTCGGCGAAACGCTGCACCGATTCGAGCGGCCGAACGGGCTGCATATCGAGCAGCGCCGCGTGCCGCTGGGCGTCATCGGCATGATCTACGAATCGCGCCCGAACGTCACCGTCGACGCCGCGTCTTTGTGCCTGAAAACCGGCAACGCCGTCGTGCTTCGCGGCGGCTCCGCCGCACTTTCCTCCAATCGCGCCATTATCGCGGTAATGAGAGAAGCATTGTCCCGCTCTGACCTGCCCGAAGACGCGCTTCAATTGATCGAGGACTCCGACCGCAAATCGGTCGACGAAATGCTGAAGCTGAACGGGCTGCTGGACGTCATTATCCCGCGCGGCGGAGCGTCGCTTATCCGCAATGTCGTGCAGAACGCGACGGTTCCCGTCATCGAGACCGGCGCGGGCATCTGCCATACGTATGCGGACGAGAGCGCCGATTACGCCATGCTGGCGGCGATTGCCCTGAATGCGAAGGTGCAGCGCCCGTCGGTGTGCAACTCCATGGAGACGCTGCTGCTGCACGAGTCGTTCGCGGCCAAGCATCTTGCGGCGCTCGCCGACAAGTTCATCCAATCCGGCGTCGCCCTGAAGGGCTGCGAAGCTTCGCGCCAGATCGTTCCGACAATCGAACTCGCAACAGAAGAAGACTTCGCCACTGAATACAACGACTACATTTTGAATCTGAAAATTGTAAAAGATGTAGACGAGGCGCTCGCCCATATTCGCAAGTACGGCACACAGCATTCGGAATGCATCGTAACGGAAAACGCGGAGAACGCCGACCGCTTCCTGCAGGAAGTCGACGCCGCCGCCGTCTACCACAACGCCTCCACCCGCTTTACCGACGGATTCGAATTCGGTTTCGGGGCGGAGATCGGCATCAGCACGCAGAAGCTGCACGCACGCGGCCCGATGGGACTGCCTGCCTTGACCTCCACGAAATACCGCGTCGTCGGAACGGGCCAAATCAGAGCTTAGGAGCTGTAAATAAGATGACGAATTCAACCTCATCCCCTTTGCGGGGAGTTCGACTTTGCTTTTACGGTGCCGGCTCGATGGCGGAAGCGATTTTGCGCGGGCTGGTCGAGCCCAAGCTGGCCGAACCGGGCAGCATCTCCGTCATGAACCGGCAGAACGCCGAGCGTCTTCGGGAGCTGTCCTCCCGCTACGGCGTCGTCCCTGCCGATACGGACGACAAGAAAAGCGCCGCGCTAACGTCCGCCGACGTCGTCGTGCTCGGTATGAAGCCGAAGGACGCCGCCGGAGCGATCCGCGCGCTTAAGCCGCTGCTTCGTCCGGACCAGCTCGTCGTCTCGCTGATCGCCGGTCTGTCCATCTCCACGATTCATCAGCTGCTTGGCCGGGAGCAGCCCGTCGTGCGCACTATGCCGAATACGTCCAGCACAATTGGACTCGGCGCGACGGGCATCAGCTTCTCCGAAGGCGTCTCCGCGGAGCGTCGCGAATTGGCGCTGACGATGTTCGGCGCGATCGGCATGACCGCTGTCGTCGAAGAGCCGCTAATCGAAGCGGTTAACGGCGTATCCGGCAGCGGTCCGGCCTACGTCTACTACTTAATGGAAGCGATGATCGACGCCGGCGTAAGGCTCGGCCTGACGCCTGAAGCGGCGAAGGCCCTTACCGTTCAGACGGTTAGGGGAGCGGCCGAGATGGTGCTCGTCACTGACGAAGATCCGGAGCAATTGCGCCGCAAGGTGACGTCTCCGAACGGAACGACCGAAGCGGCCATCCAAACGCTGGAGCGGTTCGAGTTTCGCGATGCGATGAACCAGGCCATCGTCCGCTGCGCGGAAAGAGCCCGCGAGATGGGCGATGCGATCCGGGAAGAGGCCGCTAAACTTTGATTTGCACGGAAAGAAGGTTGATCTCGAATGAATCTATCCCAATCCTATAGCTTGGCTACTTACCGTCTGCATGACGACAAGGCCGATTTCGCCAAGAAAGCTCAGGGCATCGCCGTCGGCCTGACGGTCGGCAGCTGGACCGAGCTTCCGGAAGCGGCCAAGGAGCAAATGCAGAAACATCTCGGCCAAGTCGTATCAATAGACGCGCATGAGCCTGAAGGGGCGCAGCCGGGCGAACGCTATGCCGACATTACGATCGCCTACCCGGACGTTAACTTCAGCCGGGATATTCCCGCGTTTCTGGTGACCGCGTTCGGCAAGCTGTCGATGGACGGTCGCATCAAGCTGATCGATATTGCGCCGTCCGCCGATTTCCTGAGCGTATTCACCGGGCCGAAATTCGGCATTGAGGGCGTGCGGGGTTTGCTCGGCGTTCACGACCGTCCGCTCGTGATGAGCATTTTCAAATCCGTCATAGGCCACGATCTCGCCAATCTTCGCGAGCAATTCCTCCAGCAGGCGCTGGGCGGCGTCGACTTGATCAAGGACGACGAAATATTGTTCGAGAATCCGTTGACTCCGTTGGAACGCCGCGTGGAAGCGTGCGTATCCGCCGCCCGCGAAGCGGAGCGGACGACCGGACAGAAGCTGATCTATTTCGCGAACTTAACCGGATCGACCTTCGAGCTGAAGGCGAACGCCAAGCGCGCGATTGCAGCCGGAGCGAACGGCCTCTTATTCAACGTGCTCGCCTACGGCTTCGATGCGCTGGCCGAGCTGGCCAAGGATCCGGACATCAACGTCCCGATCGCCGCCCATCCCGCCATGGCGGGAGCATTCTATCCGTCGCCTCACTACGGCATCTCCGCGCCCGTTCTGCTCGGCAAGCTGATGCGGATCGCCGGGGCGGATCTGTCGCTCTTCCCTTCCCCTTACGGCTCGGTCGTCATGCCGAAGGCGGAAAATCTCGCTGTGATGGAGGCGCTGCTGACGTCCGAGTTGCCGCAGAAGCCGTCGTTCCCGGTTCCGTCCGCAGGCATTCACCCGGGACTCGTCCCGCTCATTATGGGGGATTTTGGGCCGGAGGTCGTCGTTAACGCCGGCGGAGGCGTGCACGGCCATCCCGGAGGAGCGGCTGCCGGCGGACGCGCCTTCCGTCAGGCGGTAGATGCAACCAAAGCGGAAATCCAACTGGAAAAATACGCTGAAAATCACGAGGAATTGCGCATCGCGATCGAACGCTGGGGGGTACGCACATCTTGAACGGCACGACAGCCAGATTCCCGCGTCAGCCGGTATTGTTCTGCGACTTCGACGGAACGATCACGCTTAACGACAACATTATCGCCGTCATGAAGCATTTTAACCCGTCGGGTTGGGATGCGATCGTACAGGATATTATTGCCGACGCCAAGTCGGTCAAACAGGGTGTGGGCGAAATGTTCGCACTGCTCCCCTCTTCCATGCAACATGAGGTCAAAGACTATATTTTGACAAACGCAGGCATTCGTCCGGGCTTCGCCGAGCTGCTCGCCTGGTGCAAGGCGAACGACGTGCCGTTTTACGTGACGAGCGGCGGCATCGACTTTTTCGTCCATCCGCTGCTGGAGCCGTTCGGCATTCCGGCCGACCATATTTACTGCAACGGCAGCGATTTTAGCGGAGACCGCATCCGAATTACGTGGCCGCACGACTGCGACGAGCATTGCGACAACCGCGGCCGCTGCGGGATGTGCAAAACCGCCGTCATCCGCGGTTTTCCGGCAGATCGCTACTATCGTATTCTGATCGGAGACAGCGTTACCGATTTCCCCGGAGCGAAGATCGTCGATCTCGTTTTCTCACGCTCCCATCTGACGGACAAATGCCAGGAGCTGGGTCTTCCTCACCTGCCGTTCGAGACGTTCCACGACGTCATTCATCACCTGGAGCAAGGGGGCTTGCGCTCATGAGCTTCTCGGATATTACGACCGAAGACAAACGCCGCGTGCTGGGCGAATTTACCGAGGTGAAAGCGGAGTTCGCCTCGCGCGGCTGGTTTGCAGGCACGGGCGGCAATCTGTCGATGCGTATCGGCCCCTACTCGTCCGAGCGTTTTTATTTCGCCGTCACGGCCAGCGGCAAGGACAAGACGCGCTCGACGCCGGAGGATTTTCTATTCGTCGACCAGGACGGCAAGCCGTGCGAGGCGACGGCGCTCAAGCCTTCCGCCGAGACGTCGCTGCACCGCGAAATTTACCGACTGACGGGCGCCGGCGCCATTTTCCATATCCATAGCGTGTTCAACAACATCGTCTCCGAATGGTTCTGGGACCGCCGCGCCGTGCCGATTCAAGGGGTTGAGCTGATCAAGGCGTTCAATATCTGGGAGGAGGACGCGCGAATCGACGTGCCGATTCTCACCAATTACGCCGACGTGCCCCGCATCGTTCCGGAAATTACCGAACGGTTAGATCCTCGCGTACCCGGCCTGCTTATCCGCAAACACGGCATCTGCGCTTGGGGCAAGGACGCCTTTGAGGCGAAAAAGCACCTGGAAGCGTTCGAGTTTCTATTCGAGTACGTGTACCGCTGGGAACTGCTGAATAGAGGGAAGCCCTAAGAGGGACCCCTTGCAACTGGTATCAACGAGGCACAAATGGCTTTGTAATTAACGAGCATAAGGCCACTCGTGAAACGGCCCGTCGGGATGCAAGAGACAGAGACCCTGTCAAGCACTCAAACTTCCTTCCGTAAGAGTCTCGCAGGCCCTTAGAGTAGATCGATTTGCCGAATTTCCGTGCATAAGGGCCCCGCAGGCCCTTAGGAAAGATCGAGCACTCGATTTTCCGTGCATAAGGGTCTCACAGGCCCTTAGAGAAGATCGATCTCTCAAATTTCCGTGCATAAGGGTCTCACAGGCACTTAGAGAAGATCAAGCGCTCGAACTTCCTTGCGTAAGGGTCCCGCAGGCCCTAAGGGAAGATCGAGCACTCGAATTTCCTTGCTTAAGGGAGTTCATCTACGCGAATTAGTCAGCCATAGAAAAATCCGCTTCCACATCTGCCCCAAGCAGTCGGAGAAGCGGATTTTCTTTTACGTTCGATTTAGCGGCCCGAGCGGAACTTCTGCGCGTGGTCGCGAGCCTCCTCAACGTTCGTGACACGATTTCGATTCCATTCGAAAAGAATCCGATCGATATAACGAAAGCTCAGCTTGCCCGCAAACACCGATTCCTTCAGCGCAAAGCGGATCAGTTCCTCCGGATACTGGTCCTGGTCGAGCCAGCTGTTCATCGTCTCGAACTCCATCGGCGTCAGCGGGCGGCCGAATTCCTGCTCGAACAGCGTAAACAGGCTGCCCGCCACCGGAGCCAGCGTCGGACGCGCAGACTGTCTGTCGCGGGCCGCAGCGGCCTCTTCCTCTTGTCCGCCCCGAAGCGGCAGCTCGCCGGCTGACAGCAAAGCTCCGATCTCGTAGTAAAGTCCGGACAGGTTGTAACGCTCGGATTGAACGCCGCTTGCCGGATCGAACACTTCGTCGATCGAGACGAAGCCGAGCTTCATCAGCTTCTGCAGCGTCTGACCGACAAGCGACGGCGAGCAGCCCAATCTTTCCTGAAGCTGCTCGATCGTCGGAAAATCGTTCAGCTCCAGCTGGCGGTACGCGATCAGATGCAGAAGCAGCATCGTCTCCGTATCGTTCAGTTGAAGCGCTCTGTAGGTGCGAAGCAAGGCGTACGGAACGCTGACGGCTCCGTCCATGTAAGCCTCTGCCATTCCTTTGGCTAAAGAGCTGCGATCATTCATCCTTCGGTCTCAACCCCTTGGCCGACCAGCTTGGTGAGGACGAGCCGGTACGTATCTCTGGCAATCAGCAGCTCTTCGTTGGTCGGAACGACCAGCACGCTGACCGCGGAATCGTCGGTCGTAATTTTTCGAGGCTCCGGGGAACGGATCGCATTTTTCGCCTCGTCAAGCTGTACGCCGAAAAACGTCAGCCGCTCGCACACCGCCTTGCGCAGTACGTCCGAATTTTCCCCAACGCCCGCCGTGAAAATGATCGCATCCGCTCCATCCATTGCCGCAATGTAAGCTCCGATGTATTTGCGAATCCGATAAGTGTACATATCGAAAGCAAGCTTCGCGTTGTCGTTGCCGTCGTTCATCGCTTCGACGATCTCGCGCATGTCGCTGCTGACGCCCGAGATGGCAATCAGTCCGCTGTGCTTGTTCAACATCGAATTGACCTCGTTCAACGTCAGCTCTTCCTTGTTGATCGTATACGGCACGACGGCCGGATCAAGGTCTCCGCTGCGCGTTCCCATCATCAGCCCCTCCAGCGGGGTCATGCCCATGCTCGTATCGAACGATTTGCCGTGCAAAATCGCGGTGCAGCTCGCCCCGTTGCCGATATGGCACGTAATCAGCTTAAGCTGCTCAAGCGGCTTGCCCAGATACTCCGCCGCGCGTTGGCTAACATAGTCGTGCGACGTCCCGTGGAAGCCGTAGCGGCGAATTTTATGCTTGCGGTACAGCACGGTGGGAATGGCGTACAAATACGAGGTAGGCGGCATCGACTGATGGAACGCCGTATCGAACACGACTGCCTGCGGCACGTGCGGCAAGTTTTCTTCAACCGCGGCGATGCCCATCATATGCGCCGGATTGTGCAGCGGAGCCAGGTCGAACAGCCGACGAATTTCCAGCTTGACCTTGGCGTCGACCAGCACCGACTCGCTGAACGATTCGCCGCCGTGAACGACTCGATGGCCGACCGCCTGAATGTCCGAGATGTTCCGCAGCACGCCGAACTTCCGGTGCGTGAGCATGTCCAACACTTTTTTGACCGCTGTCGTATGATCGAGAATTTCGCTCACTTCCCGTACTTCCGGCTGATGCGCGACCTCGTGCGTCAGAATCGAGGAGTCCATGCCGATCCGCTCCACCCGCCCCGTCGCTATGGCCGTTTCCGTCTTCATATCGTACAGTTGATATTTGAGCGAGGAGCTTCCCGCGTTGATGACAAGAATGTTCATGACAGCCGATCACCGTCCTTGTTGTACTTGAAAAATCCGATTCCCGTCTTGATGCCGAGCTGACCTGCGCGCACTTTTTTCTTAAGCAAAAATGAAGGCCGATATTTCAGCTCGCCGTATTCCCGGAACATCCGTTCCAGAGCGGCCAAGACCGAATCGAGTCCGAACCTGTCCGCCATCTCCAATGGTCCATGCTCGAAGCTGTAGCCCATGCTCATCGCGTCGTCGATATCTTCGGGAGAGGCCACGCCCTCCTCCAGCACGTGCAGCGCCTCGTTGATAAGCAGGCAAATCAGCCTTGTCGTTACGTAACCCGGCGACTCGTACACCATGACGCCCTTTTTGGATAAAACATCGTCGACAAACGACTTGGTCTTGGCGAACGTCTCATCGGAGGTTTGCAGACCGCGAATAATCTCTACAACGTCGATTCGGAATGCCGGGTAAACGAAATGCATGCCGATGACGCGTCCCGGATATCGGCTTGCGCCGGCAAGCTCGGTCAAGCTCAATGTCGACGTATTGCTTGCCACGATCGCATCCGGAGTCAAAATATCGTCAATTTGCCGCATCACTTCTTTTTTGCTGTCGAGATCTTCGCTGATCGTTTCGATGACCAGATCGCATTTGGCCAGATCGTGCAAGGAGGATTCCATATGTATTCGGCTTAGCGTCAATTTCTTCTCCGCCGCCGTAATCGCCCATCTCTCGAGCTGTCGATCCAAGCTGGTCTCCAGCATTTCCCTTGCCTGCTGAAGCTTCTCCGGCGTCTTCTCCACCAGGTAGACGTCCAGTCCTTTCACAGCGAGCATCTCGGCAATGCTCTGTCCCATCGTGCCTGCTCCTACAACGCCAATGACTCTAAACATGCTTCTGTCCCTCCACCCCGAATGCAGCGATTTTTCTCGCTATACAAATAGAATAAGATGATCGCACCCGTTCCGCATTGAAAAATCTCACATTTCGGAACATTTTATCGGGTACTCTCATCTTATCATATCCGATTCAGTGTGACGAATCAGAGAACCATTCGGTAAACCATTGTTTCCACGTTTTTACGTAATTCTCCTGAATCGCCCACTGTACCATGACGATCGATTCATTCGGAGCAAGATCGATTGTCACGGAGCTTCTCTCCGCTTCAGGAAGCCGATGCGCCACGAGCTGCAGTTGGTCGTCCGTGACGATAAGCGCGACGTCTCCGTCCTGTGAGGTATAAGCATCGACCGCATCGGGTTCAATACGCTCCACCTCGTCCCAGTCGATCGCAAGCGGCTTGTCTTTGACCACCTTCGTATTCGTCAGCGAGACGTCGACCGACTGCCATTGACGTATTTGCGCCACGTCGTAGACGCCTGATGTTTTGAACGCCTGTTTGGCCACCCAAGCGTTGTTTTCCCGGACGACTGCCCATCTCTCGACCTGAGCGACAAGGTCCTGGGTTTCGAGCGCCTCGCCCAGCGAAACGTTCCCCGCAGTCAACGCATCGGGATTGGCCGCCCGGTTGGCCAGCGCCAGCGTCGGAAGCTGATTGACCACAACTTCGCTCTGCTCGACCTTCGCTCCCTTGACGTCGATGTTGGTCGTCTGCAAAATCGAAACGTACTTATCTCCCGCATAGAGCAGCTTTTCCGTTCTTCTCAGCTGCGCGGCGTCCGCTTCATTGACCTTGGACTTCTTGCCCTTCAAGTAGGCGACGAGCCGCTGATCTCCTTTGCCCAGCGAATCTTCCGCCGCTTCGATCTGATAGAAATTTTGCCCGTAAGGCATCCAAATGCCTTCTCCGCTGCCGATCTCTATCAGCCGATCGTTCTCGGGTGCGACGACGACCGTCCGATAGCTGCTTCGCCTGTTATCCTCGTCCTTGCGCAGCCCGATGACAACCGCGGAATGAGGCGTCTTGTTCGTTTCGTCCTCATCCTCAACAACCGAGGAAGCCGAAGCCTGCCCAGTCGGAACGGCGAGCTTCTGACTCTTCTCCGCGCCGTCAAAGCTTCTCCAGCTCCATAACGCGCCGATTACGATCGCAATGAAGAGAAACGAAGCGCTAATGACGCTTAATCTGAGGAAGGAAGGCCGCTTCGCCCCCCGCCTCGGGTTGTCCAAATTATCGTTGATTTTCCTCCGCAGATTCTCATCGAACCCGCTTCGGGAAAACGGACCGCTGCTTAGCTGTTCGAATAAATCTTTATCGTCCATTGCGGTTCGCCTCCTTCATTTTGGCCAGCTTCTGACGGGCGTGGAACATTCGCGATTTGACGGTTCCCTCCGTCACGTCCAATATTTGCGCGATCTCCTTCAAGGACATCTGATGATGAGCGTATAGTATGATAACCTCCCTGTACTTCTTGGGCAATTCGAGCACCATGGCCCACATGTCGCTAACGGCCGATTTCTCCATGACGTCCTGCTCCACGGAATGCCGCTGCCCGTAATCCTCGACGAAGTCCGACAGCGTCACCTTGCGGAAAAAAGCCGATCTCTGAAAGTCGATCGCAGTGTTGCGGGTAATGGTCAACAACCAGGTTTTGACAGAAGCGTCACGACGAAAAGCATGCATATTGCGAAAAACTTTAATAAACACTTCCTGCGTAATGTCGTCGGCGAGATCCCACTTGCGGGTTATGCTGTAAGCGTAATTCCAAACCTCCTTGCCGTAGGCGGTCATCAGTTCGTTCAGCAACCCCTTGTTATCGTCGCTTTCAACCATATATTTAAGGAAATCGAAATTGCGTTCAGACTCCAATCTTGCCACCTCTAATCCGTTAGACGATTCATAAGCTCACCAGGTTCAATGCTAACATATTTTTTGATGAATTTCCTTCTCTTGAGGAAAAGAAGACGGCGGGAAGCTCCTCCTGCTCGGAAGCTCTTCCCGCCGTTCATTTTCGGTTATATGATCAAGCTTTGAATTGTTCGCGCAGCGACAGGCTAAGATTGTTAAGCTTCGCAACTTCCCGATCGACTTGACGAGCGGATTCCGTCTGTTCGCCGCTCATGCCCCTCAGCGACTCCATGGCCGCCATTTCTTCTTCGATAACGGCGGAGATGCGAGTCATTTCGCCGCTTACGTTCCCTGCCTCCTGCCTAATATTGGTCATCATTCGGTTCAAATTCAAAATAAACTCGAGTACCTCGCGCAGGCGCTGCCGCAATTGCTGGAACTCGGCCGCGAACGTCTCCATGTTGACGGCGGTTTGCCGGATCGCTTCCTGTCCTCGTTCGACTTGGCCCACGCTCGTCTCGCTTTCTTGCCGAATGGTCGCAATCATCGACTGAATATCGTCCGCGGCGCCGCGGCTTTGATCCGCCAGTTTGCGAATTTCGCCAGCCACAACGGCGAAGCCTTTACCTTGCTCTCCCGCTCTTGCCGCTTCGATCGATGCGTTCAAAGCGATCAGGTTCGTCTGATCGGACACTTCGCGAATTTTATTGACCATGCTCTGAGCTTGAGCCGCCGCCTGCTGCAGATCGTCCATCGACATCACGATGGAAGTAACCGCCTCAACTACGCTCTCGTTCTGCTCGCGAATGGCCAGCACCGACTCGTAATTCGAAGTTACCGCCTGCTCGGTCGCAACGGCGTTAAGCTTCATTTCCTCGAAGGCGAAAAAGGCGCTCTGAACGGAGGCGTTAATCCGCTCCAAATTGCTGTCCATTTGCTCGAGCGATATCAGCTGATCCCGCAGCCCGCCCGTAACTTCGTCAAAAGAATGGCGCATCGTTTCATTAGCACGAACATTAATCTCGGATTTGTCGGACACCGTCTCGGAGGTCGAGCGAATTTGTTCGGACAGCTTCTCGATCTGGTTGATCAGTTGAAACAGGCGCTCCTCCTTGGTTCTCTTCTCCGCCTCCAACTGCGTAGTTATCTTTCTCTTGGACACAATCTGCAGAGACGTCGCACAGGACGTCAAAATTAGAAACAGCGCATGAACGACCAGCATCAGGAACGGGTATGAATCCGTTCCGAACACAAGCTGGGGACTGAGAAAGAAGCCGGCGAGATGTTGAACGGCGAATAGCGTCGTCATTAGAACCATCAACCGTATATCTTCATAATATGCCGCGATCGCAAGCACCATAAAGATGGAGAAATGAAATTCGACTCCGCCGCCGCTGCCGCTAATAATCGCCATACTAGAGAAGGTAAGCGTTAGCGTATTAAGCCAAGGCAGATAGGGATGCTCCCGATTTTGCCGAAAGCAATAGAGAGCGAAAGCCAGCAATCCAAACGGAACAAGCACCAAAATCAACTGCCCCAAAAAAATCGCGGGCGTCATTCCGAAACCGGAGCCATGTCCTCCTGCGTGATGGCGAAAAGGGTCCAACTGTCTCGTGATCGCAAAAACTACCGCGCCGAGCGCGGCTGCCGCGGCGGACAATCGCAGCATCAGGTCGTTTTTTTTATCTTGCATGACTAATTATTCATCCTTTCACCGATACATCCTCAACTCTTATTTATATATTATCGTTCTGAAATTTTTCTGAAAGCAGCGCAAAGAACCCCAGCCTCCGAGAATTACGGAAACTGGGGTTCATTTTCGATTATTCACTTCGACTTACGCGGCTTCGCCACTCAAAATATCTCTCAACTGCTTGCCGGACAGCGTTTCCTCGCTGATCAGATGGTTGAGAAGCAGCTTAAACGATGCATTGCGTCGATCCAGCAGTTCTCTCGTCTTGTCTGTCAAACCGCCGAGAATAGCGGCGTTCTCCGCCGACCACTGTTCCTGCGTCAGCGCCTGCGGGTGAACGATGCCCAGCTCGGACATGCCGGATTCGATCATCGTCCTAACGATCGAAGTCGCTTGATCGAAGTCTCCCTTAGAGCCCGTGCTCCGGCCGCCGTAAAAAATCTCTTCCGCGACGGCGCCGCCAAGCGCGATCATAATTTGTTCCTCAAGCACTGTCTTCGTATAGAGGTAGCTATCCTGGCGGGGATGATGACGCACGTAGCCTAGCGCTTGTCCGCGCGGCGTAAGCGACACCTGCGCAACGCTGTCCGGACGTACTGTCTCGGCGACGATCGCATGGCCCAACTCATGAATCGCCACCCGCTCCCGCTCCTCGCGCGTCGTCTCGCGATCCATCCGTTCGCCCATCATGACCTTGTCGATGGCCTGCGACAGATGCGCCATCGCAATTTGCTCCGCTTCCTCGCGCATGGCATAGATCGCCGCTTCATTCATGACGCTTTCCAGCTGCGCTCCGGAAAATCCGAACGTCTCCTCCGCCACCTTAACGAGCGAGGCATCGCCGGCCAGCGGCTTGTTGCGAGCGTGCAGCTTCAAAATGTGCTCTCTGCCGTTCTTATCCGGCATATCGACCTGAATATGGCGGTCGAAGCGGCCTGGGCGCAGCAGCGCCGGGTCAAGCAGCTCCTTGCGGTTCGTCGCCGCAATCAGCAGCACGCGCACCGTTTCGTCTCCCTGCACGCCGTCCATCTCCGTCAACAGCTGGTTCAACGTCTGATCGTACTCGCGATGCTGGCCTCCGTCTCTTTTGCCGCCGATTCCGTCGATCTCATCGATAAAAATAATGGCGCTGGTGCGCTTCAATTTAACGGCCTGCTGGCGCGCCTCCTTGAATAGATCGCGAATTCGCCCGGCGCCCACGCCGACATACATCTCCACGAACTCGCTCCCGGACGCCGCTATGAATGCGGAGTGCGTGTACTGCGCCGCTGCTTTCGCTAGCAGCGTTTTCCCTGTCCCAGGTGGCCCTGTCAGCAAAATGCCTTTAAGCGGACGAATGCCGAGCTTCTTAATTTTGTCCTTGTAAACAAGAAAATCCAACGCTTCCTGCAGCTCCCGCTTCGGCTGGTCTTGTCCGCCGATATCGTCGAAGGTGAGAAATTCCGGTTTGCGAACGATCGTTTTCTTGCCTCCGGCCGCTCCCATCGCCATTCCGCGCGAACGGCTGAACAAATAAATCGCGCCGAACATGACGAGTCCCATCACCAGTATGGCTGGCGGCAATCCGACATACACTAGAAAAACAAGCGTGACGATCAGCGCTCCGACCGCCATTTCTTTTCCGTAATTTCCGATTTTACGCATTCGGCCACACCCCCAATGTCGCAGGCTGACGCGGAAGCACGACGAATTTCGCTCTGTCTCCGTCCTTTAACGAAACGTAAACGTTGCTCTCGTCGATATCCGTTGTCGCCTCTACGTTTGGAAACTGCTCCGACAGCTTCGTCATCGCTTCGCGGATGCTCGAATATTTGCGATTCTCCATCGCTTCGGCGACATCGAACAAAGAATAGCTCCATGCCTTGTCCAGCAGCTCGCTGCCGGGAGCCGTCACCTGCAGCTCCAGTTGGCGGCTGCCGATCTGCTGAGCCCCGTTCTTCTTAATCGTACGGTACACTTCGCCCAAGTCGGCGTCGGAATCCAGTTCGACGCTGACTTTTACGAGCGTCCCGGTCGTTTCGATATTTGCGGCCTCCACGCCGGGAATCGATGCCGCCGCTCTATCAAGCGGCTTCTCAATGCCGTAATGGCGATAGGCAAACCATCCTCCGAACAATAGAACTGCGGTCAACGCCGCGGTTATCGCTATCGGTACGATTTTCAGCTTATTCATTAGCCGATCCCCTCCATCATTAAACTTGACTGCGCCGTCGGCGACGATCGGGACTGGTCAGTTTTGGTCAAACGAGAAGTACATCACATAGTATATCAGGAAATGATAGACGAATCGTTAGACGATGACTGGGAATCCAACAAAAAAACGCCTTATCGGCGTTTTTTAAAGGTTCGACAATACATAAGTACGAATGAGCGATCCATCCTCGAACGAATAGAAATCGAGAGACTGAAGTCGCTCGTCGCCTTCGTTCCGATAGCGAATTTCCCACGCCGGCTGACCGTTGAACCAAGCGGGCATAATGCGGATCGGCTTGCCGGTATGAGCTGCTGCAAACTTGGCGAGCATCTGCTCCTCGGTTAGGTTTTCGCTCGCTTTTTTCCGTACGATTTCGTTCTCCAGCTCGAATACGGTCCAGCGCTCGCCGCCGGCATCCTCTCCCGTCACGATCCACACATTCCCTTGCCACGTATGGCGCACAGCCTCGAACACGTTGACGAGCTCGCCCTGAGCTTTGCCGATCCGGATTGCCTCGTTTTCCGCGCGGCGATAGTCCGAATCAGCGGAACGTACGTAAAGCACGAAAGAGACGATAAGGAACAGAATAAATCCGCTTATAATGAACAGCCATCTGCCAAGCGTAAAGGAAGGCAGCACCCGCTTGCCTTCGCTTCGGCTCCTATTCATGCGCGCAGCCTCCGGTAGCAGCGCTCTGCTTCGGCCATAATTTTCTCCTCGTCAAGCGTCGTCAGCTGACGGTCGCGAAGCAGCTGCTTCCCGTCAACCCATACGTGCACGACATCCGAGCCTCTGCCCGAGTAGACGAGATGAGATACGAAATCCGTACGAGGCACGAAGTGCGCTTGCGCGATATTGACGGCGATGATGTCCGCCTTGAGACCGACCTTCAGTTGGCCTACAGCGCCTTCCAGACCTAGCGAGCGCGCCCCGTACAACGTCGCCATGCGCAGCGCCTCCACGGCCGGGACGACGGTCGGATCGCCGCTCACGCCTTTATGCAGCAACGCGGCGGTCGTCATCTCCTGGAACAGGTCAAGATTGTTGTTGCTGGCCGCGCCGTCCGTTCCGAGCGATACGGTCACGCCCGCCTTGAGCAGATCGGGCACCCGGGCTACTCCGCTAGCCAGCTTCAGATTGCTGATCGGGTTATGCGATACGGCAACCTTGCGCTCGGCCAGCAAAGCGATTTCTTCATCGTTCAGGTGAACTGCGTGAGCAACGAGAGTCGGCCGGCTGAACATGCCGAGACGATCAAGATGCTCGACCGGACGGCAGCCATAGTCGCGCACGTTCTGCTCCACCTCGGCCAGCGTTTCGGACATGTGCGTGTGCATCGGCAAATCCAGCTCGTGCGCCGCCTCGACGAATTTCAAAATATAATCTGGAGGGCAGGTGTATGGAGCGTGCGGCGAAATCATAACGTTGATCCGTCCGTTCGCCTGGCCGTGCCACTCCCTCGCAAAACGGATCGCGTCCTCCAGCTTTGCCTTCTGCACGTCTTCCGGACAAAGGCCGATTACGCCGCGCGTCAGGCTGGCCCTCAAACCGGACGTCTCTGTCACTTCGGCCACGCGCTGCATATGGTCGTACATATCGACGAACGTCGTCGTGCCGCTCTTGATCATCTCTACTGCGGCCAGCGCCGAGCCCCAGTACACGTCGTCTCCGGTAAATTTGGCCTCGGTCGGCCACATATGATTTTGCAGCCAATCCTGAAGCACGAGATCGTCGGCCATTCCGCGCAACAGCGACATCGCCGCATGTCCGTGGGTGTTAATAAGACCCGGCATAAACAGCAGTCCGCTGCCGTCCAATATCTCGGTCGCCGACTCGCTCTCCCGCTGCGGAACTTCGCCTTCCCCCATAGCTGCGATTTGGCCGTTCTCTACGGCCAGCCATCCTTGAAACACGGAAAATTGTTCATCAATCGTTACGAATGTCCCTTGCTTGATCAGCAGCCGCGTCATTGCTCCGCATCCCCTTCCTCTTGTTCCTCGTTTTGATCGTCCATGTAGTAGGCCAAACTGAGCAGCTCGGCGGTAAAGTCGGCGTTATGGATGCGTACGCCGGGAGCGGCCTTCAGGACGACAGGGGCGAAGTTAAGCAAGCCGCGTATGCCTGCCGAGACGAACCGGTCGGCGACGTTCTGCGCTTCGCCTGCCGGCACGGTAATAATGCCGACCGCAATATCCAGCTTGCGCACCGTCTCAGCCAGCTCCTGCATCGGTTGCACCTGAAGGTGGTTGATTGAAGTTCCCGCCTTGCTCATGTCCGCATCGAATACGGCCACGATTTTCATATTGTCTTTAATATACATATTATAGTTGCACAAAGCTCGCCCCAGGTTACCCGTACCGACCAAAGCGACGTTCATCGTTTTGTCCAATTTCAATATTTGTCGAATCTTCTCGATCAGATAATCGACGTTATAGCCGACGCCTTTACGCCCGAACTCTCCGAAATAGGCCAAGTCCTTGCGGATTTGCGCCGGATTGAGGTCTAGCTTTTCTCCTAAGTCCTGCGAGGATACGGTCTGAATATTGCTGAGGCTCAACTCGTTCAGGTAACGCAAATAGATCGGCAGTCTTCTAACGACGGCTTCGGATATTTTAATCGGCTTCATCGCATGTCCCCTCTCTCTTGCCCCGTGGCGAGCGTGTTAAGTTCGCCGTCTTGCGGCTGCAGCCATTGCCGAATGCGCGAAGTCATGCCGGCCAGCGGCAAATGCTCCATCTTCGGACCCGGCAGCGAGTACAGAAAGTACTTCCCGTAGTTCGTATCGATCACTCTCGTATCGTACAAAATGACGATCCCTTTGTCGCTCGCCGTGCGAACAAGACGTCCGAATCCCTGCTTGAACTTGATGACCGCCTGCGGCAGCGACAGCTTCATGAACGGATTCTGATTCTCGGCTTGCAGCTTCTCCGACTTAGCTTCCGCAACCGGGTGGTTCGGCGGCTGAAACGGCAATCTGACAATCGCGAGGCAGGTGAGCGCGTCGCCCGGCAAATCGATGCCTTCCCAGAAGCTGCTGGTACCGAGCAGTACCGAAGCCGGCCGCTTCATGAACTGCTGCGTCAGCCTCGTTCTGCTGCCATCGTCCACTCCTTGGCCAAGCACCTGAATGCCGGCTTGCTCCAGGCT
Organism: Cohnella sp. LGH; assembly: GCF_017671885.1. Classification (NCBI taxonomy): domain Bacteria; kingdom Bacillati; phylum Bacillota; class Bacilli; order Caryophanales; family Paenibacillaceae; genus Cohnella; species Cohnella sp. LGH. The sequence continues at coordinate 2,694,326 of NZ_CP072117.1, read as the reverse complement.
GTCTTTAAGCGGGCCGTACACATGCCTTAGCATCCGGTAAGAAGTGAACAGAACAAGCATTCTCCCGCCTACCGTCAAGGCGGTCTCGTGCAGCGAAGCGATCAGCGCGCTCACGAAGGCAGCCTCTCCGTCTCTTCCCTTGATGCCCGGGAAATCGCGCGGAATGAGCACAAGCGCCTGTTCACGATAACGGAACGGAGACGGCAGCATCGCCGTTTTGAGTCGCCCGTTTTTCTCCGCATCGCTCAACCCAAGCTGATCGGTCACGTACTTGAAGGATTTGTCGATGGTCAGCGTCGCCGACGTCATGACGACGCTCGCTTTTTTATCGAACATCCCTTCTTTCAGCAGCTCGCTAACGTCCGCAGGAGCCCCGTAGATCCCGACGGAACGATTGCGATACTGCGTATGCCCTTCCGCCCAATAGACGAACTCGGGGCGTCCTAGCGTTACGAACGACTGCGTGTCCGCCCGAATGTTGGATAGGTCTTTTAATACGCCCCCCAGATCTGTGAGCAGGCCCTGCATCCCGAGCTCGTCCGACTCCTCGCGAATATCGACCGTTAACTTCTCAAGCGGACGAATCAGGTCCGACAACAGCTGAATGACGTTGTTGCCGTCCACGCTGAGCCCGTCCCATTGGGTCGGCAAATCGGCCGGCTTGATTCGCATCGTTAAACTGCCGGTTTCATCGGCCGCCGCGTTGGAAGCAAGCATCGCGAACACCGCCTCCATCCAACGCTCCCAAGCATCGCGAATTTCCTGCACTTTGGGAATTAGCAGCTCAAGCTTCTCGGCCCAAGCTCCGGCATAATCCGAAGCCAACCCGGAAACGGCTCCGATCAGTTGCGGCAATAGCCCTGTACGGGCATCCTTCCACATTCGCTGCAGCGGAATGATCAAGGAGGAATACGAGGTTTTCTGGCCCAGATGGCTGCTGGCTACCTCCTCCAGGTGATGCGCCTCGTCTACGATCAGCCGATCGTAGGCCGGGAGCAGGCGATGCTCGGCGCGCATGTCGGTGAACAGCAAGGCATGGTTCGTAATGATTAGATCGGCTTTGCCCGCTTCGTTCCTCGCTCGATGGTAGAAACATCGTTTGAACCAGGGACAAGCACGATTCAAGCACGATGCCGCATCGCTTGCGACGGCCGCCCACTCTTCGCGGCCGCGCCCCCCGACGTTCAACTCCTCGGATTCGCCGCCAGTCGTCTCCCCAAGCCATACGGTCATGCCCGCTCGGGTGACCGCTTCCTCTTTGCCGAGCGCATGCTCGGGAATTTGCTGTCGACTCTCAAATTTTCTCAGACACAAATAGTTGCTTCTGCCTTTGAATACCGCCGCCTTGAAGGGCATTGGCAGCACCTGCTGCAGGAGCGGCAAATCTCTTTCGCGCAGCTGCTCCTGCAACTGGATCGTATGGGTACTGACGACGATTTTTTTGTCCTCTTTCCGCCCATAATAGAGGGCAGGAAGCAAATAACCGAGCGACTTGCCGGTACCGGTTCCGGCTTCGACGAGCAAATGGGCGTCATCCTGGAGCGCCCCATGCACCTCTTGAAACATAATGTCTTGGCCTTCGCGGGATTCGTAACCGGGAAAAATCGTCTGCAAGTTGTTCCGCACCGCTTCCAAATAGCGATCGAAGTCCATGCTTTGCCATTCGAGGGAACCGATAAGCTCATCTTCGCGAGAGGAAGGCTGATCGTCGCTCCAATCGCCGACGTTCATGGCGAACTGACGGAAATGATGAACCCCGTTTTCGGGTAACGGCGGCCGATTCTCCCGCCAAGCAAGGGCGTCGGCAATCAACCACCCGAGGTCGTTCTGGTCGCGATCAAACATCGCTGCCAGCCTTTGCAACGTAAACATCGGCAGCGTTCTCAGCTTGTCGCGACACAGCAGGAACAGCTCGGCGGTAGCGACTGCGTCGCTGTCGGCCTGATGCGGACGTTCGTGAGCGATACCAAGCGCCTGCGTAAGCGCCCCCAAAGAGAACGAGGGCTGCGTCGGAAACGCAATTCTGGCCAGATCGACCGTATCGATCATCCGCCCGGCAAACGGCAAATAGCCGCTCTTATCGAGGGCGGCTTGCAAAAAGTGAGCGTCGAAGCCTACGTTATGTCCAACAAGCACGACATCCTGAAGCATTGGCACGATGTCGCTCAGCATATCCTCCAGTTCCGGCGCGTTCGCTACATCGGCGTCGACAATGCCGGTAAGCCGGGTAATTTCTTGGGGAATAGGTCTGGAAGGCCGCACGAAACTCGCATAGGTGGAACAAACGGTCCCCGCTTCGTCAATAAAAGCGAGTCCCGTCTGGATGATTTCATCTTTATCGGACGACATGCCCGTCGTTTCAAAATCGAGCACGGCAAATTTCATTACAGACTTCCTTTCCGTCACGCCTGCACGAGCGATTGCAGCTCCGCGCTGCCGAATTGCAATTGAATTTCGGTGTTGCCTTGGACGAGCGATTGCAAATTATGCTTCGGATCGGCAAAGCCGGGATCGGCTTCGAGCGACTTGCGAAAATACGTTTGAGCTTGATCGAGGTGGGCGTACACCGCTTGGATGCATCCGAGCGCATTGTAGGCGATCGCCTGAAGCCGTTTCTCCTCGGCAATCGCCGCGATTAGCTGGAAATGGCGCTGAGCTTCGCTCCAGTTTTTTAAATGCATTAGCGACATCGCCAGAAACAGCCTCGCGCACAGAAAATCCGGATAAACGGCAATCGTCTCCTCCAACTGCTCCGAAGAGTGTTTGAACATTTGCAGTTTGAAGTAACCTTGGCCTTTGACGAACGACCCAAGCGTTCGCTGCGGTTCTTGAATTGCAGGCTCGGGCTGCTGCTGCAGCTCGCGGAAGCAGCCCATTTTTTCCTCGAATTGCAGCCATAACTCAATAATATCATCACTTAGCGTTTTGAGCATGTCCCATTGTTGCCCACAGGCGATTTTTTCTTCGGACGAAGCTTGCGGATAACGTAAAATAAGATCGTCGAGCACATCGTTCATCGTTGCGAACCATTGCTGGATCATGTTCGTTCCCCCCCTTAATCGCAAAGTGATACCGTACTGCTCATTCTGCGTTTCGGAGGGGTGTTTCATACGCATTACAAAACGGTCGAATGCGGCTCTTCCGCCAACAATTTGACGACTCGGTTTCCTTCGTCCATAATGGCGACCCGCGGTTTATGACGACGGGCTTCCTCGTCCGAGAACAGCCCATAATTGATAATAATAACCTGATCGCCCGGCTGGACGAGTCTGGCTGCAGCTCCATTGAGACAAATAACGCCGGAGCCGCGCGGGCCCGGAATAACGTAGGTTTCGAACCTTGCGCCATTGTTGTTGTTGACGATTTGCACCTTCTCATCGGGCAATATATCCACAAGCTCCATCAAATCCTGGTCGATCGTAACGCTGCCCACGTAGTTCAAATTGGCTTCAGTTACCGTCGCGCGATGGATTTTGGCTTTCATCATTTGGCGGAACATGTTTCAACACCTGCTTCCATGGGATTTAACAGCCGATTGTCAATTAAGCGGGTGTTTCCAAAACGAACGGCGAGAGCGACCAGCACAAAACCGTCGATGCTTCGCAAAGGAACGTCCGCGTCCGGTGGCAGCAGGTCAGGATACGTCAACGCGTCGGCGTATTCGACGTTCGCCAGCGGCGAGCGCGACATCTCCCGCTTCAGCAGCTCGGATAGCTCCGCTGCGCCGACGCCTTCCGCAATCCACTCCGGCACTTTGGCAAGGGCGAGCGAGAGCGACAGCGCCTGCTCCCTCTCCTGCGCGTTCAAATACACGTTGCGCGAGCTGAGCGCCAATCCGTCTTCTTCCCTTACGATCGGGCAGGGTACGATTTCCGTCGGAATATTCAAATCCTGCGCCATTCGCGTCACGACGGCGACCTGCTGGGCGTCCTTCAAGCCGAAGTACGCACGATCCGGCTGAACGATGTTTAGCAGCTTGGCGACGACCGTCGCCACCCCGTCGAAGTGACCGGGACGGCTTGCGCCGCATAAGCGCTCCGTCACCTCGGATACCGTAACGGTCGTAACCCGGCTTTGCGGATACATCTCCTGCACCGACGGCAGGAATACGAGATCGACGCCGCAGGAAGCGGCAAGGGCGACATCCTTTTCCTCATCGCGCGGATATTTGTCCAAATCCTCGTTTGGTCCGAACTGAATCGGATTAACGAAAATGCTAAGCACGGTGAGACCGTTCTCCTGAGACGAGCGGCGCAGCAAGCTGGCATGACCCTCGTGCAGATAGCCCATCGTCGGCACGAAGCCTACGCTGGCCTCCCCGAGCGGCCTCGAATGACGAAAGGAAGCGATCTCCTTCCTAAGCTCGACAATAGTGCGAACGATTGTCGGTTTCATTTACGCTCTCCTCCGTACAGCTTTCCCATTTCGCTTTGGGCGGGATCGGCCGCCTTTTGCGAAGTAAAGGAGTGTTTCTCTTCCGGGAAAGCTCTCGTTTTCACTTCATTAACGTATTGCGCAATCGCCTCGCGGATCGTATCTCCGACGTTAGCGTAGCTTTTCACCATTTTCTTCTCCCGGATGCCCGAGCCGTAGCGCAGAAGATCGTGAAAGACGAGCACTTGCCCGTCGCAGCCGCGTCCGGCTCCGATTCCGATAGTCGGTATGCCGATCGCCTGCGAGATTTCAGCGGACAACTCTTCGGTCATAAGCTCCAGCACGATGCCGAACGCTCCCGCCTGCTCCAACGCCCTGGCGTCGCTCAGCAGCTTCTCCGCTTCCGCCTCGCTTTTGCCCTGCACTTTATAACCGCCGATTTGGTGGATCGATTGCGGCGTGAGTCCGAGATGGCCGAGTACCGGTATGCCTGCCGAAGTCAGAAGCCGGATTTCGTCCGCCAGCTCCGCCCCGCCTTCCATCTTAACGGCGTGAGCGCCGCCTTCCTGCATCAAACGCGCGGCGTTGCGCAGCGTCGCCTCCGGTCCCAGTCGATAAGTCGCAAACGGCAAATCCGTCACGACCATCGTACCCGGAGCGCCTCTAACGACTGCTCGCGTATGGTAGATCATATCTTCAAGCTTGACGGGAACCGTCGTCTCGTAGCCCAGCACGACGTTGCCAAGCGAATCTCCAACAAGAATCATATCGACTTCCGCTTCTTCGGACAACACTGCCGAGGGGTAATCGTATGCCGTCACTACCGCGATCGGCTTCCCCTGGTTTTTCATCGCCTTTAATTTGGGCACGGTTAACGCTTGTTTCATGGGAGTTCCTCCTAGGAAGTTCAGACGGAGTAACAGCAAAAAAACCCATTTTGCCCATGAGCAAAAAAGGGTTCCCATTCAACATAGAACGTCCTTCACGTCCTTCTGTCTCGGTCCTTTCGGCTCAGAGCAGAATCCGCCGCGAATCTGTGACGGTATAGAGTTACTATCGCTGCTTACATTCCGTTGTATACTTCCATTATTAGCAAGTGCGGTTCGCCGTTCATGCGATACCACCTCGCACAGCGATTATAACAGAACCCGCGTCTTTCGTCTACGACTGTTTTCCCACATTTCGCCAATGATCTAAGTGCCTGAACCTACTTCTGCGGAATAGACGGTGCGCGTAGAGCCGTCCGGCAGCTCGACGCGAAGGCCGCCCATATCGTCCAGTCCGCGAGGCAAACCGACGACGGTTCCTTGGGGCGTGTATAGCTCCGTTTGCTTGCCAAGCGTGACCGAACGCGCCTCCCACAGCGTGCGAATCGGCGCGAAGCCTTGCTCGAGATACAGCTTGTACAGCTGCTCGAACTGCTCCAGCACGGCGGCGATCAGTTCGCTGCGATCTACTGTCGCTCCCGAAGCTATCTTTAGCGAGATCGCTTTGTCCAGCAGCCCTTCGGGATAATCTTCGACATCCAGATTCGCCGAGATGCCAAGACCGACGACGACGTAGCTCAGACGCTCGTCCTCTGCAGCGGATTCGAGCAAAATGCCGCTGATCTTTTTGCCTCCGACGAGCAGATCGTTCGGCCATTTGATCCCGATCTCAAGCATCGGCAGTTGCTGCGCAATCGCCCTGCTCAAGGCGACGGCTGCCAGCAACGTCAGCTGCGGAGCGAGAGGCAGAGGAACAGGCGGCCTCAACAGCAGGCTCATCCAGATCCCTTTGCCGGCGGGAGACACCCAGCTTCTTCCCATGCGTCCTCGCCCGTTCGTCTGCTGCTCGGCGATGACTAGCGTGCCTTCCGGCGCTCCCTGTTCGGCCAGCTTACGCAACTCGTTCTGCGTCGAATCGGTCACGTCGAGCAGCGTCAAACGGCGGCCGAACGAAGTGGTCCGCAACTTCGGCAGCAGCTCCTGAAGCGTCAGACGCGAAGGCTTGGCGGTGAGACGGTAGCCAAGACGTGGAACCGCCTCGATCCGATAGCCTTCCGCCTCCAGCTTGCGAACCTGCTTCCAGACGGCCGTCCGGCTCACGTTCAGCTCCCGGCTGATCTCTTCGCCCGAGACGTATTGGCCTGCCCGCTCCTCAAGAAACCCCAGTAAGCTTATTTTGCTCATTTGCGTCCCTCCCGCTGTAAAGCTCTCATCTCTTTGGCCGCGGACAGAAGAACGAACTTCTCGTTGGGCAGCCGGCCCGAGGCCGTCTCTGCCAGCAAATGGAAAAGCGTCTCAGCGATCCATGGTCCGGGCGACTGTCCCAAATAGCCCGATAGCTCGTCTCCCTTCACGTCCAGCTCTGCTACGGAAGAAATCGTCATCTGATCCAGCCATGATCTTTCCTCGTCCCATGGAGCTTCACAAGCAGCTCGAATATCCAGCGCGTCCTCTGCAGCCGAACGGCCGAAATCGAGCACCGCTCCGATCCATGCCGCTCTCCGCTCGCCCTCTTCACAGCCGCCCAGGCGTTCGAAAATTCCGGCGACCGCCGCGACCCGGGCGGCTCTCTGTCCGCCGAGCCGCAGCGCGCGAAGCAGCGCCGACGCGTCCTCCGCTCCGATATACATGCCTGACAGCAGCGCCGCCCAACGCAAATCCGGGTCCGCCAGCGCAGGCAGGCACAGCAAATTTCCGAGCGTAGCCTCGTCGGTCGCCAGGGCGCCCCAAGGCTCCCATTGCGGAGGAGCGCCGTTTAGCCGATAGCGTTCCGCGGCCTGCGCGAACGCCTCCGGAAGCGGCTCCTTCACGTAAGCGAGCAGTCCGCTTTTGAACAAGTAATGCATCGCCTGTTCCGGTCCCGCTCCGGCCATCATTTTGTCCCATTCCGTCCCGATACGCTCGACGGCGACCTGCTTCAGCCTGTCCCGCTGCTTCACGATGCCCTCCCAGACGTCCGGCAGCAGCTCAAAGCCAAATTCGGCGGCAAATCGAATCGCCCGCACCATGCGAAGCGCATCTTCCCCGAAGCGCTCCTCGGCAGCCCCCACGCAATCGACGACGCCGGCCCGCAGCGCATCCTGTCCGCCATAAGGGTCGATTAGCTCTCCGGCTGAGGAGAAGGCCATTGCGTTAAACGTAAAGTCGCGCCGTGCGAGATCCTCGTTCAACTCGCTGACGAACGCCACCTCATCGGGTCTCCGACCGTCGGAATAACCGGATTCCCGGCGAAACGTCGTTACCTCGAACGAATATCCGCCTTCCATCACCGTCACCGTACCGTGTTTAAGACCGGTCGGCAGCGTCCTTTCAAACAGTTCCGTCACTGCCTCCGGCTTAGCCGAAGTGGCGATGTCGATGTCGTTCAGAGGCCGTTCAAGCCATCTGTCCCTGACGCAGCCGCCGACCAAATAGGCCTGGTGTCCTGCGCTTTCCAGCGCCCGCACTACGGCTAGCCCGGCTTCCCACAGTTGGCTGTCTTGGTCTTCCATACGCATTCCGTTCCTCATTTCCGGTCTTATACTTTGCAGGCAGGCACAGGAACATCCTGCTTGATTCCGAGCACCCGATAATAGATCGCTTCGTATTGCGCCGTAATCAGCTCGTTGCAGAATACATGGTGCGCCCGCTGCAGGCACGCCTCGCGGAAATCCGCGTACAGCTTCTCGTCCGTAAGCAGCTTTAAGGCGTTCGCCGCCATATCGTCCGTGTCCCCGATCGGGGACAGGAACCCGGTGCGGCCATGCTCCACCAGCTCGGGTATCCCTCCGGCCTGCGAGCCGATCGTCGGCACGCCGCAAGCCATCGCTTCGAGAGCGACAAGGCCGAAGCTTTCCTTCTCCGACGGAAGCAGCATCAAATCGGCGATGGAGATAACCTGCGCCACATCGTCCTGCTTACCCAGAAAGTGCACGCGATGGGACAGACCCATCGCTTGAATTTTCGTCTGAATGCGCGGCAGATCCGGCCCTTCTCCAACCAGTACAAGCTTCGCTTTCGTCGTTGCCTGCACTTTGGCGAAGATGTCGACGACGTCGGCCGTGCGTTTCACCGGCCGGAAATTGGAGATGTGCATGAGCACCTTCTCGTCCGGCTCCGCGTATTCTCTGCGCAGATCCCGGCACTCCCGCGGATAATAAATTCTTTTGTCCACGAAATTGTAGGTCAGATCGATCGGCTCTTGAATGTCCAGCAGCTCGCGCGTCTCGCGAATCAGATCGCGGCTGACCGCGGTGACGGCATCGCTCTGACGGATGCCGAGCCGGATAATGTCTTTGAGCGTTTCATCCTGGGCCAGTACGGTAATGTCCGTACCGTGAAGCGTCGTCACGACCTTCAAATCGTCTCCGGCCATCTGTTTGGCCAAAATCGCGCAGATAGCGTGCGGAACCGCATAATGCACGTGAAGCAGGTCGAGCTTCTGCAGCTTGGCTACCTGGTTCATCTTGCTCGCCAGCGACAGATCGTAGGGCGGGTACCGGAACACATAATAATCCGACACTTCGACCTCATGGTAGAAAATGTTGCGATGGAATTTGCCGAGACGAAACGGCATGCTGTGCGTAATAAAGTGAATTTCGTGTCCTTTCTCGGCCAGCAGTTTGCCAAGCTCCGTCGCTACGACGCCGGAGCCCCCGAGAGAAGGATAGCAAGTAATTCCGATTTTGAGCGGTCGATTCATGTCGTTCCTCATGCCTCCCAGTTCGAACGCCAATTAACCGGCAGCGGATTCGGCGAATCCGGCGCTGCCGGTCGTCATTCCTTATTGTATTCCCCGATTCTTCGCTGCTAGAATCGTTCCAGCGCGATCGGTCCTTTGGCGATAAAGCCTTCTGCGTATTGCAGCTTGCGCGGTTGGCCAAGCAGCCTGTCCCGCGCGACGATATTGTCCAAGTAAGCGCCCGTAAGCGGCGTCTCCACCCAGTCCGCTTCGTTGCCTTCAGGCGTAAACTGCGAACGGTAGGCGCGCAAAGCAGCCATCTTCGTCTCTTGAACGTCGCTGATATCGATTAGCAGCTGCGGGGTGTGGGCATCGTTGATGAAGTAAAAATAAAGCTGGTCCACCGTCCAAGCCGGCAGCTCGGGCGCGTACTTGCGCAGCTTGGCATTGAACACCGCCTCCTCCGCCAAACGACTGCAAGCGATGTGATCGGGATGGCGATCGATAATATACGGCGCAAACACGATTCTCGGCCGGTATTTGCGGATGGAGGCAACCATTGCGGCAAGCTGCTCGGAATTTCCCGAGAGACCGCGATCCGGCAGCCCCAGATTATCCCTTGCGGCAAGCCCGAGAATTTGACCGGCCTGCTCCGCCTCGCGTTGGCGCGTCTCGACGTTCCCGTTGGACGACATTTCGGCATAAGTCAAATCGACGATGCCGACGGACCGTCCCGCTTGCGCATGCTTGACAATCGTGCCCCCCATGCCGATCTCCGCGTCGTCCGGATGCGCGGCGAAGACGAGCATGTCCAATGTACCAGGTTGTACGGCATTCATACTCGGTCAGCCTTCCAGTCCCGGTTTGTATTTATGGACAAGCTCGCGCCAAGCGAAATCCCCGCGCTCAAGCGCCTTGATCAGCAGCTCGCCCGTTGCAACGTTGGTCGCCACCGGAATGCCCTGCACGTCGCATAGCCGCAGCAATGCGATAATGTCCGGCTCATGGGGCTGCGCCATCAGCGGATCGCGGAAAAACAAAATCAGATCCATTTTATTCTCGGCGACAAGCGCTCCGATCTGCTGGTCCCCGCCAAGCGGACCGGACATAAACCGATGCACCTTCAAGGAGGTGTTTTCCATAATGCGCGTTCCCGTCGTCCCCGTTGCGTACAATCGATGATCCTTAAGCACGGATTCGTAGGCGATGGCGAAATTCACCATTTCGTCTTTTTTGCGGTCATGCGCGATAAGCGCAATGTCGATCATTGATTTCAGTCTCCTCTCCCTGAGGGGGAATCGCTTTGTTGGCTGTAGTTGCTGCTATGTTGCTATTCGGGTTAATCCAGGAAATGTTCGAACCCGTATACCATTCCGGTTACGTTCATAATTTTTTTGATCGCTGTGTTCACTCCCGGCATATAGCCCGCACGGTCGTACGAATCGTGGCGGATTTTCAGCGTTTGACCGAACGCCCCGAAGACGACCTCCTGCTGTGCAAACACGCCCGGAAGTCTCACGCTATGTATGCGAAATCCGTTGTAATAGCCGCCTCTGGCTCCTTCGATGACTTCTTCTTCGTCCGGATTGCCTTGACGCAGCTCCTGGCGCGCTTCCGATATCCACTCGGCCGTCTTGATCGACGTTCCGGAAGGCGCATCCAGCTTCTGATCTCCGTGATACTCGATAATTTCCACATGGGGAAAATATTTGGCGGCCATCGCCGAAAATTTCATCATCAGAATCGCGCCGATCGAGAAATTGGGCGCGATCAGGCCGCCGATCCCTTTGTCCTTGCATTGCTTGTCCAATTCCGCGATCTGCTCCGGCGTAAACCCCGTCGTTCCGATAACCGGACGAACCCCGTAAGCAAGCGCGGTTTCGGCATTCGGCATAGCGGATTTCGGGCCTGTGAAGTCTACAAGCACGTCGGGGCGGCTAGCTTTCAGTGCCTCCGCAAGCGATGACGATACGATAACGCCGGTATCGGGCTTGCCGGCGAGCGTCCCGGCGTCCACGGGCCCGGCCGACCTGGCGATTGCGGCGACAAGCTCCAGTTCGGGATCCTCCAGCACCATATTGACGACTTCGCGTCCCATGCGGCCGCTTGCTCCTGCCACGGCTACTGTAATTTTCTGCGACATGAATATCACCTGTTCCTTTTCAAATAATAGAGGTCGTTCAAAAAGGCCGATACTGATAAGGGAGATCGTTCAGCATATGAGTATCAGCCGTTATCCGTGTTCTTCTTCGTCCAGCGGTTCGCGTCGCGCGTATTGAATTTCTCCATCACCTTGCGATGCGCCTCCGTCATATCGATGCCGAGCGCGTTCGCGAAACAAATGACGAGGAATAAAATGTCGCCCAGCTCCAGCTCAATGGAATTATCGGCTTCGTCCTGTTTCTTCGGTTTTTCTCCGAACCGATGATTCACTTCCCGGGCAAGCTCGCCGACTTCCTCCGTCATGCGGGCCAGCATGGCAAGGGGCGAGAAGTAGCCTTCCTTAAACTGCGAAATATAAGCGTCCACCTCGCGTTGCATATCCGCCAGTGTGCGTTCCTGCAGCGTCAAATCGACAATCCGGGATTCTGCCATCTCCGAGTTTCCTTTCCTGATGGTTTCTATCCTATGTTATCGCAAGATGTAGGCGAAAACAAATGCAATTTTGCACGAATTTCCCGATAAATCGACTAGGAGCTGGCGCAAAACGACGACATGCTCTAAGAGGCTAACCGATGCGATCCTCGTTCGCTTGTCTCTCACATGACGGACAAAAGTAAAAAGCCGCTTCTGCGGCGGGAATCGGTACCGACTCCGCGTCTAATGAAGGGCTTTTCTCATCAACACCGCCGATGCTTTTGACAAACAACAATCGCGACTATGCCAGATTATTTCTTTCTGCGCCAGCGTCCGATCAGCTTCTCCGCGGCGTCCTGGCGCTCTTCGCGCCGCAGAGCGGACGGGCTGCCGCCGAAAGCTTCCTCATACTTGTATTTTCTCCAGCCCGCCCAAGTCAAAATCGTCACGATAAACGTGCCCATCATTGCCGACCACCCCCAAGAAGGAGGAACCGCGCCAAGCGGCGGAACGATCGTCTCGGAGGCTGCGCCTCCTTGCGGAAACAACTCGCGGAACGCTTCCCGAATCGACGGCAGCGTGCCCGACACAAGCTCCGGCTTCGGCGAGTCCGCTTCATAGATGCGCGACGCGTAGCGAAGGACTGCATCGGCACGCTCTATTTTCGAAGGCTCCGCACGAAGCAGCGCTGCCGTCCGAATGAGGCTATAGTGCTGGGCAAGCTGCTCGTATGCGATATGAACGGCAGCTGCGGCAGGTTGTTTTCCTGCTGTCTTATCCAGTTCCGCCGCCAGTTTGCCGATGTCTTCCTGTAGAACGGAACGATAACGATGCCAGATCGGCTTGTCCGGATGTGCCAATGCATCTGCAGCCAATCTTAAAGAAGCCGCTCCGCGCTTCCATTTGGCTTCGTCCGGCATGACAGCTGCGGCGACCCGCTTCATTTCCGCCACATCATGAGCCAGCGCGCGTACTCCCTCCGCCGAAGCAATCTCCTTCATCGGCAAGCCTCGAAGTTGGCTTTCGATATCGGCTAGCTGCTTCAAAGACATTTCAAGCTGACCCTTGTTAACGGAATCGTAGAGCCGCTCCGCCGAAGCCAGAAATTTGTCGTAAGCTTGTCCGGGGACGGAAGCCGCCGGAGACTGCGGAGCGCTTTCCCGCGAGGCGGCGGCGTTTCCGGCCGTGAGCAGACCCAATGCGACGACGGCTCCCAGACAGATCGATCGAAAAGAAAACACGGACATCCCCTCCTATCCCAATGGATATGAAGGGATGTCCGCGATTAGAACGCCTTGTCCTTCCGTCGTTCGAACGGAAACTTGGCGAAGGCGGCTGCAAGTACGCTCAAAGCCGTCAACGCGAAGGTAAACATAGCGACATAAGGCACATCGTCGTCCAGTTGGGACGGCAAATACGGGTATACGTCATAGGTATAATCAACCGTATCGTTCAAAAAGGTCCACGCCGCTGCCGCCAGCAGCGCCATGCCGCCGAAAGTAAAAAAGCGAGCATACAGCAGCGCCATAATAGCCATAGCGGAATGACCGATTATGAGCATCCAATGCTCCCAGACCAAAATATCGCCCTGCGCTTGTCCGGCGAAAATAATCGCCGTCGCCCATATGCCGTACTTAACCGAAGTAACGACGCCCAGCGTCTCGATGATGCCGCGAATCGCGTTAATCCAAGCGTGACGCGACCGTTTGGGAGACACCCACAGCCAGAGCAATGCCAAAGCGAAAAACAGCGACGCCGTCGGACTGTCCGGCACGAACGGAAGCTGCCAATGCGGGTGTTCGTTCCAGGTTTCGATCAACTGCCCTTTATACCAATAATACCCGTAGACCGTGCCGGGAACGTAGATGATCATCGTCAGCCATAAAATCGCGGGATGAAGCAATACATTCCTGGACAGCAGCCACCTGATCCATACCATCGGCGCACGTCCTTTACGAAGTTGTTATAAAAAAACCTGACCGATGAAGGTCAGGTTTTGATAGCGTTCGAATTACTCCGCTTTTTGTTGCGCAAGCCATGTTGCGACTTGGTCGATTTGCTCGTCGGTCAGATCGCCTTTGAATGCAGGCATCGCGCCGTTTCCGGCACCGTTCGAAATAATATCGACGAGTTCCTCTTTGCTAAGCACGTCGCCGATGCCGCGAAGCGCCGGTCCGCCGCCGCCTTCGAGCTCTGCACCGTGACATGCGATACATTGCGCTTGCGTCATGACTTCGGTGAAAGCCGGATCGTCCGCAGCGACCATCGCCGGAATCTTCTCTTTGCCCGGAATCCAACGGCCTTTGCCGGACTCGACCGATTCCTTGGCTTTGATTGCCCGTTCGATGTGCTCGGGAGTTTGTCCGTTCGCTTCCAGCTCGTGCGTGTAATGGTCCCAGGACACCCAAGTCAGATAAGAAACGGCAACCAGCGACACGAGCATCAGGGAAGATGCGATCGGACGGCGGTAGAAGCGGCGCTCTTTGCCCGTATCCAGGAACGGAGCGAGCAGAAGGGCGATAAACGGAATGCCGGACAGACCGAGAATACCGAGTACGATATAGTCGCCCGAAGCGTACGGATATTTCAAGAGCTGATACAGGAACAGGAAGTACCAGTCCGGCATCGGAATAAACGCGCTGTTCAGCGGGTCCGCCGGGTAGCCGAGCGGAGCCGGATGCGCAATAACGAGCGTCAGGAAACCAACGAGTACGACAACGCCGACCATCCATTCTTTCAGCAGGAAGTTCGGGATGAAGGCCTCGGATTTTCCCGGGTATGACGTATAATCGGGCGGAGTCACGTTGGAATAGTCCCGTTTCCGAATCCGCGAATCGCCGATGAATACGACCTTCTCATTTGGATCATGTTTATGTGCCATCGCTAGTCACTCCCCTCTCTTACAGCGGCCCGGAAATGCCCTGTTTTCGAATCATAAAGAAGTGTCCGGCAAGCAATGCGAGCAGTGCGCCAGGAAGGAAGAACACGTGGATCGCGAAGAATCGGGTCAGCGTCTGAGCGCCGACGATCGTTCCACCGTTCATAAGCTCCTTAATGTACTCCCCTAAGAAAGGCACCGATCCGGCAATCTCCAGACCTACCTTCGTCGCATAGTAAGCTTTGTTGTCCCACGGAAGCAGGTAACCCGTGAAGCCAAGGCCCAGCATGACGAAGAAAATCAACATTCCGACAACCCAGTTCATCTCGCGAGGCGCCTTGTAGGAACCCGTGAAGAATACGCGCAGAGTATGTAGGAACATCATAACGATAACAAGACTTGCTCCCCAGTGGTGCATCCCGCGCACGATCGCGCCGAAGGCGACCTGATGCTGCAGATAGTCAACGCTGTAGTAGGCGTTGATAATGTCTGGGACGTAATACATCGTCAAGAACATCCCCGAGAGGATCTGGATGACGGTGATGAAGAACGTCAATCCGCCGAAACAATAAACGAACGCGGAGAAGTGATGCGCCGGGTTGACGTGCTCAGGCACTTCATGGTCCGCGATGTCTCTCCACATCGGCGTAATATCAAGACGTTCGTCGATCCAGTTGTACATGTTTTTGAACATGGGACGAAACGCCCTCCTTCTATACGCGACTATTCGGAGTAATCGGTCCGAGATATACCCAGCCGTTTTCCGTTCTGACTTCATATTCGTCAAGCGGCTTAGGCGCTACTTTCAAATTCTTGCCGTCCTTCGTGTATAGCGCTCCGTGGCAAGGGCAGTGATACTCGTTCGGGGCTTCGGAGCCGCCCCAGCTCACCATGCAACCCAAGTGCTTACACACCGGGGACAGCGCGTAGATTTTGCCGTCGCTGCCTTTCGTAATCCAAGCCGCAAGCTTAGGATCGCTCTCGTACCAGCCGTCCACTTGATGAATCTTGAACTTCACCTCGGTCGGTTCGTTCGTCACTTTGCTTTCCTCGATAACTTTGACGAATCCGCCCGATTCCTTCTTCTGCAGGATAGGATCAACCGCAAAACGAATCATCGGTAATATGGCTCCGCCAGCCATAAATGCGCCCGCTCCGCCAAGCGTATACGAAAGAAATTGACGTCTCGACATCTCTTTGCGCTTGACTGGTTTGTGCGCGGTTTCTTGCTGCTTATTGTGGTCCATTTGTTCTACCCCCTTTGCCACACCAATCTCGCGTCCGATACGGACTTAACATTTTGTTCACAAGGACATAACTATAATAGCCCACGCGCTATAGAGCGTCAAGAATAGGCTCCCGTGTTTCCTTGCGCAAGCGGGAGGAACAGAACCAAAATGTTCTCAAATTGTCACATTTCCTCGCAAACCCGCGCCTTGCTATTGTTTGCCCTATGCTGCCAGGCTATTCGCCCGCCGCCGTTTTTTTCCACGATGCTGCGGAGCGAATCAGTTCGCCGATTTTGCCCGACTGCGCCACAGATCCGCTACAGACTGGGCGATCGTCCGGTCGTCAGGTTCTTCCTGTTCAGCCGAAGGGCATATGTATGCATCCGCGTCCGCTTCCGACAGATCAATCGGCTGCCCGCATACGAGCACGACGTACCGAAAACCATCGTTCCTCCAAGACGCGATCAGTTCGTTGATTTTCCCGATGTGCTCCGGGCCGCCCGCGCCATAGTGATACGCCGGCATCGTAACCGTGCGTCCGCGGAACGCTTCTTCCAGCGGAGACAACCACTCCCCGGTCCGCGCGACCTTCTCCGTCGCTTCGGAGGGCGACTCCTGGCCGGTCAGGCCGGACAGAGGCAGCAGGCACGTATCCAAATAAGGCTGGAGCTCAGGCCAGCTCTGCGGATCAATCTCGCTAAATTTCATCCGCTTGTCCCTCTCCTTTCTATCTTGCTTTCTCTATTTATCGTACCCCAAAAAGCTGGACAAAGGAAGTCGAAGTCGAAGAAAAACGTGAACCCAACGGCAAAAACCCGGCTTCGCCGGGTCGAGTCGTCACGTCTGTTCCGATTTTTTTTCGTCACTGCGGACAAATGAAAGCTATTCCTGGATAGCCTTCAATTCGTCGGTCAAGCGCCGAAACGATTCTACGTCTCCTTGCGCAAGCGCGTCATCGATTGCGGTGTAGATTTTTTCCGTCCGGTAATTGCGCAGCGCTTCGTCCAGGACCATTTCTGCCGCCAATCCCAGCATCGTCTCGTAGGCGACTTTCATGTTGTCCATTCGTTGCACCTCCGGTTGTTCGGCTGCGAGCGCATCGGCTCCCAATAAAGCATATTCACCGATGTCCGCCCCGTTCAAGACGATAGCCCTTCTGTCGATCAATATACCTTTGCCTACCTGTTGCGCAGCTTGTTTTCGCCCGCTCCATGCGGCAGTTCATCCTCAAAAGCAAGCGGATGCCCGGAGACGAGCGCTCTCCCCTGGGTCGTCGCCTTGACGACCTGAAGGCCAAGCTCCGTTTCCCCCCAACGCAGCACGCCTAGATGCATCAGCATTCGCAAAATACGCTGTTCGAAAATGTCTGCCGCAGTATCGTAATAATAGGAACGAATCAGCGGCTGCAGCGTTTCCCTCAGCGAATCGACCGTGACCCACTGCGAGGACAATCTTCCGATCCACTGTACTAAAGCCGCGAGATTCGGAATCGGCGACTTATAGAGCCGCATCCAGAAACGATACAGGCTCGCAGGGTCGGGTTTGACAAGCCCGGCGGCCACATCGAATCCGGCCTGCGTAAGCGTTAAGCCGCCTTCGGTTTGCTCTGCGATCAGTCCTTCGTAATAGACGAAGTCGTACAGCAGCGAAAA
This sequence comes from Cohnella sp. LGH, assembly GCF_017671885.1. Classification (NCBI taxonomy): domain Bacteria; kingdom Bacillati; phylum Bacillota; class Bacilli; order Caryophanales; family Paenibacillaceae; genus Cohnella; species Cohnella sp. LGH. Next base: position 2,676,969 of record NZ_CP072117.1, on the reverse strand, counting down.
ACGGTCGGGATAATCGCGAAAATGTCGTCCGTATCCGAACCGCCACCCTCCCCGCGTCGGCAGCGATTCCACTACGGCAAGCTGCTCCAATGCTTGGGAGATTTGCCGTTTGTACATGACGCCTTCCGTTGTTAGCGGCACGGTATTGTTCCTTACAAAACGAAGAAAATGCACGGCATCCTCGGCTAGAAGGCTGCGTTCGTCCCGATAGGCGAGCGGCTCGTCGGTGTAAATCAGGTTTTCTTTGTAGCGTTTTTCCAGAACGTCGCACAGCCTGGTCTTGATATCCTCCGGCACTTGAAACAGCGAACGGGTTGTCTGCGAAACGCCGTTAAACAACCAACCGAAGCTCTTGAATCTTGAGATCGACAGTCGTGCGTTCTCCTCCGGTCCCGGCGGCGGCTTCTGCTCTTCGTCCTTCGCCTTGCGGGAGCGCGGCTTCCTCCGTGTCGCAGGATTGGGAGCGCCTGAGGTGCCCGGCTTTGTCGGCTGAACCGGATTGGATTGAATCGACTGGATCGTTTGCGCCGATTGAGTCGGCTGTGCCGATTTGTCCAGCGCCCTCGCCTTCAACTCCTCCAAGCTATAGACGGTTCGGTTCTCAAACACGAGAGAATTCAGAAAGCGCAAATCGTTCCCCGAAATTTCCCGAATTCGGGATTCGATGACGTCCCTTCGCTGAACGGTTGCCAAAATCGTTTGGATCAGTTCGTTCTTCGAATGGCTCGTGCTGGCGCAGTCATAGGTGTCGGCAATTTTTTTCAACTCGGAAATGTCTGCGTAGCATAGCATATCGGCCAAGTTCATTCGACGCCCCCCTTTCCTGGAGGATTTACTGTTCAGTATAGTCGCGGTGCCGACGTCTTAAACGTAGAAAGCAAAAACAGGACCGCCCTTAAAGGACGGCCCTGTGCAGACATTCATACTATAAGATGAAGCTATGGATTCATTAATGTTTCTTCCGTCTCCGCCAAATGCCTCGTGCAATTGTGAATTAGCGGCTCCCATACGTTCTGTCCCTGTTCGAGCACCGTCAGCGACATGTTCAGCAGATGGGAATCGTCCAACCCTTGGCACATCGCTTGCAGCATTCTGGCCAGAAAACTGCCATGCGTAACGACCAACCACGCTTCCCCCGCATGTTTGTCCGTCAGCTCCCGAATGAACGCAAAGCCTCTCTCCCTCACGGAGTCGTCGTTTTCCTGGTCGGGCACAAGCCGTCTCCAGTCCTCTCCCCATCGATCCAATCGTTCCGCCAATGTCGTGCCTTCGGCTTCCCCGAACGATCTTTCGCGTAAGCGTGAGTCCCGAATAACGGGGATTCCTAGCCGATCGGCCAAAATTTCCGCTGTATGCGCGGCACGCTGCAGATCGCTGCAGTAAACGCCGTCCCACCGCCCCTGCTCCCCGTGCAGCCGATCGGCCAGTAGCCGAGCCTGCCTCACGCCTTCCGGACTGAGCGGAATGTCGGTGACTCCTTGAATGATTCCCCGCTGGTTCCACTCCGTAATGCCGTGGCGAACCCAGCCGATGCGCGTTGCTTTATTCATGATCTCACCCTTGACAGCCAATTCAAAATTAACAGCGTCATAATCATGCCTACGATCGAGAAAGCGATCCAATACTCCGGTACCGCCGGAGATACGTTTAGTATGATCGGATCGCTCAGACTGGCGACGGGAATATCCAGCCGAATGTCGTCTCCGTATTGGTGACTGACTGCGAAAGCGTTGGCCGATTCTCTGCCCCCCGCCTGGTCGACGATGAGGCCGATGCCGAACGAAGCGTACAGAAATCCGCATACAAACAGTGCCAATAGCGCGGCAAGAACGCCAGCGACCCGTTTCTTGAACAGAAACGAGAAGGCGTACGTCCGGCGCGTCGCCGGCATGTACCAGCTCTGTTCCGTATAAATACGGTCCATAACATTCTTATTAATCTGCGCCGAAGAGATTGGCACGACGTCCTGTTCGTCATCCAGCGGAAGCTCATGAATGAGAAGAGCGCTCTCCTCCCATATCCGGAACTCCTCTTCGCAGGCTTTGCAGCTCTGAACGTGCAAATCTATAGCAAATTTATCTGCCGAATCATCCGGCAAATCGCGATATATTCCGAACCATTCCGCAGCCTCTTCACATTTCATCGCAGCTTCATCTCCTCGTACTCCTTCATCATGGCCGGTTCTGCAAAGTAAGATTCCAATTGCACCTTTACACTGGCCCTGGCCCGGAATAACAACGATTTGACGGAACTGACCGTCTGCCCGAGAATGTTGGCGATCTCTTGGTAATCCATTCCATCGTACTCCCTAAGAATAAGCGCGGAGCGCTGCTTCTCGGGCAAGCTGTTGATGGCGTCTCTTACCATGGTTACCTTCTCGTTGCGCAGCAGTCGCTGCTCGGGCGCCTCTTCCAATGGGGCGGCAGGTATGTATGTGGAGTCGTCCAGCGAGAGGTGCGCTGCTTTTTGCTTGCGCAATTCGCTTAGAACGGTGTTGCGTGCAATCGTATATAGCCACGTCGAAAAGGACGCATCCACTTCTCTGAAGGAGTGTAAGCTTCGATAGGCTTTATAGAACGTTTCGGAACATAGATCCTCCGCCAAGATTTCAAGCTTGGCGCTCTTCAGCATGTGGTAGACAAAAGAAAGAATCTTCTTCTGGTATCTTCCCATAAGCATCGAGTATAGTTCGACGTTTCCGTCCTTGATTTCCCGTATCAACTGGGAATCGGTCATCATTCCCGCGACCCTCCCCCTATTCAGGGTGAACGTTCGCAGCCGGCGTTCTATCCTAATTGTACCGGCCAAAAACGAAAAAGTTGCGCTCGAAAGCGCAGTAAAATTTGGTGAGCCAGTATTTTACAAATACTATATGCTATTGTAACACAGGAAATAGGGTTATGTGCTTAAAAATTTCTCAAAATTATTGGCGGTTTGTCTTAAGGAATCGCATGGTTTTTCGCGTCCGAATAGCGCAGCGGATTAAGAATCCGCAATCGAATTGCCGCTCAGCACAAAATAAGACGTACCAAATGAGCGAGAAGTTACATTTAACCGTCATGAAACCGTTTCAAAAATAAAATGTAAGCGCTTATTGACAAAATGAAAACGAATACATATAATAAAAGTACAGTATGGTTTCTCTCCACTCCTATCCAATCCTTGCACAATGTGCAGCCACCCTCCGGGGTGGTTTTTTTTGCCCATTTTTCAGCATATGCGCGGGCCGGGCACTTATTCTCATTGGCTGCTTGCCTTCCCCAATCGCTTATTAAGACCGCGTGGCGGGCTTATCTCTCACTTCCGACATCGGATCGGGCCAATAAGACCGTGTGGCGGACTTATCTCCCACTTCCGACATCAGATCGAGCCAATAAGGCCGCGTGGCGGACTTATCTCCCATTTCCGACACCGGACCGAGCCAATAAGACCGCGTGGCGGGCTTATCTCCCTCTTCCGACACCGGACCGGGCCAATAAGACCGTGTGGCGGTCTTATCTCCCACTTCCGAGGTAGTGCAAACTGCTGCTTCCTTATGCGCCGATTCCTCGTAGCGGCGTCCGCCCTCTAATGTCGCAGACTAGCTTCTATTTGTACCGATCCGCCCCCTAATCGCAGGCAAGCCCCTTTATACTTATCCCCCCCACCCAAATACCGCAGGCTAGCTCCTATTTATGCGATTATCCGCCCGAACTACCGCAGACTAGCTTCTATTTGTACCAATCCGCGCGAGGGAGTCTAAAATTTGTCGTACATTCGATTCGACCCCGTTGGTATGGGTATGGATCGTGATTTCCGGATGGGTCGGCGGCTCGTAAATGTCCGAAATTCCGGTAAATGCAGCAATCTCGCCTTTGATCGCTTTGGCATATAAACCTTTTACGTCCCGACGTATACATTCCTCCAGCGGGCAATGCACATACACTTCAACGTAGGACTCCAACTCGGCTCGCGCGTAGTCGCGCATTTCCGCATAGGGCGCAATCATCGAGATCACCGTCGTAACCCCGTTGCGATTCAGCAGCTTGCTGATGTAGACGGCGCGGCGAATGTTTTCCAGCCGGTCCTCTCTGCTAAACCCCAGTTCACGCCCGACTTTGCGCCTAAGCTCGTCACCGTCCAGACATTCGACCTTAACGCCGCTTTCCCGAAGCGCCGCCGCAAGAGCGAATGCCGTTGTCGTCTTCCCCGAGCTGGGAAGTCCCGTCAACCATATTGTCGCTGCCACCTTCCAACCGGAAAGCTCCGTTAACCTTCTCTCTATCTCGGCATCCGCCTCTTCATCTGTCCCCATAGACGCCTCTCCCCCTGCCTCCGTCCAATGCGCACAAGCCCAACTGCTGCTCCCCTCTATATGAAAGCGATTCGTTCAAGCAAGCGCTCCCCATAAATCGGTTCAAACGCTTGCCCCTCCATATGGATGTAGCCGATATAACAATCGCATTGCTTCATCCGGCACGGACGTTCCTTCGATATTCCCTCCAGACCGTCCCTGTACAAATTCCCGATTACCTGACGATCCTTGTAGCAATGCTTCACGCGGCCGTCTCCCTGAACGTAAAACACTTGTTGCCCGGCACGACACGACTTGCCCATGCTGTCATAATTTTGCACATTAAGCGCAAAATGAGGGTCCATACGTGTCAAAAACGCCAAATCCTCGTCCGAATAATAATCGGCTTGATCTTTATAGGCGTTCACCCACAGGTACACATCTTCAGGCAATGCCTCACGAACGGATGAAATCGCCTGGAACGCGCTCTTGACGCCGACGCAGCCTACGCTAAACGGAATTTTCCGCCGATAGAGCTCACCGCATTGCTGCACAAATCGCTCTTCCTTCGTCTGACCGGGATGGTAGGTTGCCCAAAATGCGGCCGTCGCCGGGTTTAAATCATCTGTCCAATCGAGGCTGGCAGAGAGGTTGGTCTGGATCGCGACTTTACGAACATGCGGCATATGCGACAGCTGAATCATTGCTTCCCTGTACCAGCGATGCGTGAGTCCTTCGCCATAAGGATTAAAAAACACGGACAACTGATGCCCGCTCTTCTCCTGATCCTTTACCCAATCCACGAAGGTGTGAACCTGCAACCGATCTTTAGCCAAAGTTTCCCTGCTATCGATGTTTTTGCTGAAAGGGCAGTACGGGCAGTCGTAATTGCAGGAGATTAAGCTCCCGCGAAAATAAACCGTCGCTATCATGAGACCACGCAGCTTTCCATAAGCTCCCGTATTTCCGGCGAGATGAACCAATCCCCGATCGCATCGGAATACATCAGCCCTTCCGACGTGAGCCGCAGCGTACCATTCTCAATCGCGGCAAGCTCGGTATCCAGGAGTTGGTTCAGTTCGGGATAATCGGCGAGAGCCGACGCCGTGAACCGCTCCGCATAGCCGTCCAGCGCCAAGCCTTCCGTATGAAGCAACGATTTCAGAATAAAACGGCGCTGTTGGTCGTCCTTGCTAAGCACAACCCCGTAATCGGCATAGCTGTAATCGTTCTGAGCCACATAATCGGCAATAATGCTCGCCGTGGCGGAGCGTCCCACGCTGTAGCGCGAGGAGTAATGGACCGTATTCGTATAAGAGCGCGCTCCGCAACCGAGTCCGATCATACCTTCGTCGTGGCAGCCGTAAGAAAGCAACGTTTTGTCCGAGCCGGCTTCCGCTTTGGCGAACCTGCGCATCGAATACTGAGTATACCCTCGCTCCAGCAACCGCTCCCGCGCCGCCTTATAAAGCTCCAACCTCCGATCCTCGCCGCTCTGTCTGATCTGCTCCGGCTTGACAATCGTATGCTCCCGCGTATACAGCGGATAAATAAACACTTCCTCCGGCTCGTAAGAAAGCGCCCGATCTAGCGAATACATCCAGGACTGGAGCGTCTGACCGGGGAGTCCATAGATCAAATCCAGATTGAGAATCGGAAATTGCTGCTGCTTGAGCAGCTTCAAAGCCGTTTCCACTTCCTGCGGCTTCTGCGGACGGTAGATTGCTTCCGCTTCGGACTCGACGAAGCTTTGAATGCCCATACTGACCCGGTCGACTTGCCTATTTTTTAAAATAGCCAAGCGGTCGGGAGTTACCGTTTCGGGAGAGGTTTCTACCGAGATGGAAGCATGAGACGGGTCCATGCCTACAACATGCTGGGCAATATGAAACAATCGATCAAGCTGTTCGGGGACGAGCAAAGTCGGAGTTCCTCCACCGACGGCAAACCTGGCGATCGGCTTGCTCCGAATGAACGGAGCCCACTGTGCGGCTTGTCTTTCCAGAGCATCCACGTATTCGGCGTGTACGTCCGCTCTTTTGTCAGGTAAAGTGAACAAATTGCAAAAGCCGCAACGAGCCCCGCAAAACGGAATATGCATATATAAAAAGAACGTATCCGCTAGCTCCCGGCTCCATAGCTCGGAAACCGGCAGCTTCGTCTCCAATGTTCGATAGGCGGTTTTGTGCGGATAAGAGTACAAATAAGAGCGATAAGGCTCCGAGGTCAGATGATCCTTCCAACTGCGTAAATGGTCTACTTGGTTCATCGTAATCCCTCTCCCCTTACAAAATAAATTCCCGATAAGGCACATTCCATACGACCTCATGCGCCAACCTATGGCCGTGATAGCCGTCTTCGCCATAAGCGGTGCCATGATCGGAGAATACCATACAAAATACGGGTCGTTCCCGTTCTCTGAAAGCCTGAAACAGCCGACCGAGCTCACCGTCCGCATAGCGAAGCGCCGCTCGCTGCGTCTCAACCGAGTCCACTTTCGCACCCGGCACGAAATAATGATTCGGTCCATGAATCGCCGATACGTTCATAAACAGAAACAGACGCTGACCCTGATCCGCATTTTGCAGCAGCTTGAGCGCATGGTTGACCTGATGTTCGGTCGAGCGCGGATTCGTCACTCCGAACGTCATTCGCCAGTAGCTCTCCCGAAAATAGCCGGGGAGCACTTTGGCCAGCGGAACTTTTTTGGTGAAAAAAATGACGCCGCCAATGCAAATCGTACGGTAGCCTTCCGCCTGCAGCCCGGATACGAGATCGGTCGAATCAAATTGCCATGTATGCGGATGCGTCTTTAATCCCGTATTCTTCGAATGAAACAGACGCACGTGTTCCGATTTGTTCTTGGTCGCCAGAGTCGGCAGAAATCCGCCAAAAAAAGCGTGATGAGCCGCATAAGTAAAGCTGCCCGGCGTATGCCGCAGCTCCCAATGCCCGCCGCCACACAAATTCGGGCAATTCTTCTCCTCCAGGACTGCCGCGTCATAGCGCAGCGTGTCCAATGTAATCATGAGAAGATCGTGACTGCCTACAATTTCGTTCATATTAAACATGATTTCATTTCCCATTCGTAAGGATTCGATCCTTCGTAGTAGCAATCATAGAGCAAATCGCCAAACGGATTCACATCCAGCACAAAAGGCCGATAGGAGCCGCTGCTGAGCAACACGTCGATACCGGCAACGGCAGAACGCGGAAATACCGCTAACGTCTGTTCGGCGCATTGGCGTACGGAAGCTTGCAGTTCTTCGGACAAGCCAACCTCGCCTAAACTCAAACGCTGACTGTCTAGATGCAAATTCGTTATTGGTGTTTTGCTTGCCCTGGCGATGCTATGACACGACTTACCGGACACGACAAGCTGCCGGATATCGAACGTGCGATTCTGATAAGCGGCCTTCGGAATCCATTGCTCCACATGTGCGCCATGCCCCAATACCCAGTTGACGATTTGACGGATGGAACGCTGCTCGGTGTAGTTCACCAGCTTTTTGACGTTATAAAATAACGGAGGTTTGGCCGCATAGTTTTCCACGCCGATTGTCGTGACCGCCGATTCCGCCCCTGTAACCGGATTGACTTGATAAGCGATTACGCCGCAGGCTCCCGAGCCTGTTGCGAGTTTTATAAACAGCCGGCGCACTCTCTCGCTATCCATCGCCTCGCGCAGAGCATCGTAATCCGGGAGCGCTTCCGGAGCAGCCAATCTTCTCGGCACAGGCAAAGCGGCGGACGATAACAACCGATGCGTAAGCCTCTTATCGAACATGGCCGCAATGTCTTCAGGAGCGTTCATCCAACACGGCTCGGTCCACAGTTGCCCGGCTTCCCGTTCCAACTGCGACAGCAAACGGCAATACCCGCGAAACCACTGGGATGGATGATACAGCTTGCCCTTGATTTCCTTCATGCTGCGGGCAGCCCGCGATGAAACAGGTTGAAACGGCGCTTTGCCCTCCGTCATTAGCCAGCGATCGTCGAGGTCACCGAGACCGGGGCGATCCGCATCGGAAGCGCCAAGCGCAATCAGCTCTCTCTCGACTTCAAAATGCTCCCCCGGCGCGTCGATCCGCAGCAGCGGCGGTTCATCCGTTGTTTGCCTCAACCGCTCGGCAAGCGAACGCAAGGATGATTTTCCCTGCAGCACATCGATGTAATCTAAAACAAAGGCTGGGGGCAACCCCAGCCGAGCTCTCGCCGCTTGCAGTCCGTTCGTTCTTCTGTTGTCGGAATTGCCGATGATAATCATCGCTTTCATCGTTATTCCGTCAAGGAAGGATAACGATAATCCTCATCTTCTGCGTCGCCCTGATGATCGCTAATATCCGCTTTAATGCCCGACTCCTGCCAACGCTTCATCATTTTATCGGACATATAATGGTAGCTTAGATCAAGAAAATCCAGCTTCTTGACCTTCTCGCTCTGAAGGAGAGCTTCTGCTCCCTCATCCGACAATGTGCCCATGGAGAGGTCTAACGTATGTAATTGATCGACAATCGGAGCGTTCGCTACGGCAATCGCGATTTCATCTTGAATCTCGCTATCCTTGAGGCCGAGATAAGTAAGCTGCGGGAATTTGCCGGGTTCGATCAGCGGGAGAACGTCTTCCAGACCGCCGTCAAAACCGTAATCCTCTACCCCCAAATACAATTCCAGCTTTTTCAAGCTCTTGAAGCTTCCTTCGCTAATGCTGGCGATAACCTCTTTGCCCAGTCCGCCGCAAATAATGACAAGCTCCTCCAGCTTGTCGTGACGGGCGGGATCAAGGCTGAGGCCCGTGCTCCCTTTGATCGTCAACGATGTCAGTTCAGGATAAGCGGTCAAAATCGGTCCGATATTGGATTGATTAATCCAGGAGACTTCGCATTCCTCGTAAGACATATCGCCAATAAACAAACGGCGCAGCTGCGGAAAACGGTCCTTCAAGCGAACTAGCGACTCGACAACCGGGCTCGAATCATGCTCGTAGGCGCCGCCCCAGTCGCCGATAATGAGACTTTCGAGCTGCGCGCTCTCTGGACTGTCGGCCAGCTTCTCTATTAAATCTACGATCTGGACTCCATTCTCGTGTTGATCATAATCGACAAACAGTTTACATTCGGACATGACGATCCCTCCTGAGAATGAATGCGAATACTTCGTTCATTATAAAAGCCGGATATGGAAATTTCAAATTTACTCACTTAATGCTGACAACATGCTTCTTATTCGCGCATAAAAAAAGAGCACCCCGCCACGACGAAAACGGCAAATGCCGATTCCGCGCATTAGCGGGATGCTCATCTTGATCAAACGATCACATATGAACGTCGTAATTGAGCGATTTGAGCAACGCTGTCGCCCTGTCCAGATCGTCGGCTTGCTTAAACGACAGCCGCATGATACCCGGCACGTCTTCTCGGCTCTCGATAATTTGCAGATTGCTCAAGTTGATCTTCGCCTGCCCGAGCTCTGTCGCGATCTTGCCGATAATGCCCGGATGGTCCGGCACATCGACGTAGCATTCGAACAGCGAAGTTATCATGCCTTTGCGCCGCTCCGGAAGCTGGCTGCGGAAAACCCCTGCCGAGCGGAACTGTTCGGCAATCCCCTCGCCGTCCTCCCGTTCCAGCAGCGCCGCGAAACGCTCCATTTCGCCCTGCCAATCGCGAACGAGCTTTAGCATAACGTCGCGATTGTTTAGCAAAATGTCGCGCCATATAACCGGATCGCTGGACGCGATGCGCGTAATGTCGCGGAAACCGCCGGCCGCCAGCCGCATGTACAGCTCGTTCGACTCGTTATACCCGGCGATCTGATTGACCAGCGCAACGGCGACGATATGCGGAAGATGGCTGATCGCGCCGACGATGTCGTCGTGCTGCACGGCATCGGTTTTAACGATGTGCGCGCGCGTATGCTTAAGCAGCCGTTCCAGCTTGCCGACATACTCGGGCGGCGTTTCCGCCGTCGGCGTAAGCACGTAATAGGCGTTTTCCAGCAAATAATAACTGGCTGCTTCGACGCCCGAACGCTCCGAGCCCGCCATCGGGTGTCCCCCGATAAAGACGGCGCCCCGCAAGCCCAGTTTGTCGGCATGATGCACAACGGAAGCTTTCGTACTGCCAACGTCGGAGATGATACAGCCGCGCTTAAGCGGCAGCTTGGACAGCTCGTCCACGTACTCCTCCAAACGCCCGACCGGCACGCACAGGAAAATAAAATCGGCGTCCTGGGCCGCCTCCGCCAGCGAAGTCGTGGCCGAATCCACAACTCCGAGCGCCACATATTTCTCCGTCGACGCCGCATTGATCGAGTGTCCGACGACGTGCACGCCCGGTTTGCCCTTGAAGCATAATGCCAGCGAGCCGCCGATTAAGCCGACGCCGAAGATGGCGATGCGAATCGGATTCGCTTCATCAAAATCGCTAAAGTCCGTAAAGTCGCTAAACTCTCCGCTCATACCGTCACACCTTTACCGCGATTTCTTTTAGAACCGCAGTTAGCGCGGCGACCACTTTCGCATTTTGCTCCGCATTGCCGACCGTAATTCGCACGCTCGTCGGATATTGCTTATGCCCGGCTCTAATAATAACGCCTTTGCGAAGCAGCGCCTCGAACACTTCCTGACCCGGACGTTGCACGTCGACCATAATGAAGTTTCCGTACGCCGGGAACGCTTTTAAGCCCAAATCTTCGAACGCTTGACGGAAATAGGCCAGCCCCTTCTTGTTCTCTTCGCGGCAGAAGGCGATAAATTCCACGTCCTGCAGCGCTGCCAGCGCAGCCGCCTGACCCATCCGGGACGTATTAAACGGCTCGCGCACCTGATTGATGCTGCGGATGACGTCGGGCTGTCCGATGCCGTAACCGATGCGGAGCGAAGCGAGTCCGTAAATTTTCGAGAATGTTCTGAGTACGACGACGTTCGGGTATTTTTGCAGCAGCTTGATTCCGTCCGGGAAGGAAGGATCGTCGAGATATTCGCAGTAAGCTTCGTCAAGCACGACAAGCACATGGCTTGGCACCTTGGATAGAAACCACTCCACCTCATCCGCCGTATTGATTGTTCCGGTCGGATTGTTCGGGTTGCAGATCCAGACGATTTTCGTCTTCTCGTTTACCTGTTCCAGCATCGAATAGAGGTCGTGAGTGCCTTCTTTAAGCGGCACCTCGATCGACTTCGCGTTCTCGATCGTCACATTGTGCTTATATTGCGGGAACGTCTGATCCGCCATCACTGTCTCGTCCCCCGGCTGCAGGAACGCGCGGCAAATCATCAGAATGATCTCGTCGGAGCCCGCTCCGAAAATGACCTGATCCGGATTCACCCCATGATGCTTGGCCAATGCGTTCGTCAGCTCCACGGCGGCTCCGTCCGGGTAGATGCTCATATTTTCGAGTTCGCGGGCAATCGCTTCCTTCGCTTTCGGCGAGCAGCCGAACGGATTTTCGTTGGACGCCAGCTTGATTACTTCGGTCAAGCCCAGCTCTCTCTTTACGTCTTCTACCGGCTTGCCCGGCTGATACACCGGCAAGTGGACAATATTCGGTTTCGGTTGCATCGCTGTCCCTCCTAAAGATACGGCAAACGGAGCGCTGCCTGTCCCGCCGCTAGCGGGACATCAGTCGCTCCGTAAAATTATAGTGCTTCTATTGTGACACACCAACGCGGTGCTGTACAGGTGCCTTTTGGCTTTTTCCCGTAAAAAATGATGGGATCAGGCCGTGACGCGCGGCTTCAGATCGGCGATAAAATCGCGAACGGAGGCCAGACCGCGCTCCCGTTCGCCCGCTTGCTCGGACGTCAGCAGCGGCAGCGCCTGTTCTACCTGGCGCACGATGGCGCTTCCGACAATCACGCCGTCGCATTGGCCGGCAAAGCGCTCCGCCTGCTCGCGATTCGAGATGCCGAAGCCGACGCAGATCGGCACGCTCGCCGCCTTGCGCACCGAAGCCAGGAACGAATCGATGCCCTCGTGGAAAGAGGAGCGTACGCCCGTCACGCCAAGCGAGGAGACGCAATAGACGAAGCCTTGGGCTCTGGCGGCGATTCGCTCAACCCGAGCTTCCGAGGTCGGCGCAACGAGCGGAATAAGATGGATCCCGCTTGCTTCCGCCAAAGCGCGAACTTCGCCGTCTTCCTCCAGCGGCAGATCGGGGATGATCATGCCGCTGAAGCCATGCTCCTTGAGCAGTTCAAAGTAACGCTCAAGCCCAAGCTGCAGCACCGGATTAAAATAAGTAAACAAAATGAACGGCAGCTTCACGCCGCGCTCCCTTGCTTTGGAAGCGACGGACATGCAATCCAGCAGGCTGATCCGGTTGCGCAGGGCGCGTTCGGACGCCCGTTGAATGACCGGTCCGTCCGCGAGCGGGTCGGAATAGGGAATGCCCAGCTCGATCATGTGCGCTCCCGCTTCTTCGGCCGCTTGCAACAGCTCGACAGAAGTTTCGAGGTCGGGATCGCCCATCGTCATGAACGGAATAAGCGCCGTCTCGCCCGTTTCCTTCAACCTCGCGAATACCGCGTCGATCGCATTGGTCGCGCTCATAACGATTGCCCCTCCTCATTCGCCAAATACGACATGATCGATTCCACGTCTTTGTCCCCGCGTCCCGACAGGCTGACGACGATAATTTCGTCCTTGCTCATCGTCGGCGCGATTTTAAGCACTTGCGCGATCGCATGTGCCGATTCCAGCGCCGGGATTATGCCTTCCGTACGGGATAACGTGGACAGCGCGTCAAGCGCCTCCTTGTCGGTAATCGGCACATATTCCGCTCGCTCCGTATCCTTCAGATACGCGTGCTCCGGCCCGATGCCCGGATAGTCGAGTCCGGCGGAGATCGAGTGAGCCGGCAGCACTTGCCCGCCTTCGTCCTGCAGGACATAGCTCATCGAACCTTGGAAAACGCCCGGACGACCCTTGGTCATCGTCGCCGCATGCTCTTCCGTGTCGACGCCTCGACCGGCCGCTTCCACGCCCAGAAGACGAACGCTCTTGTCCCCGATGAACGGATGGAACATCCCGATCGCATTGCTGCCTCCGCCGACCGCCGCCACGACAACATCGGGCAGACGGCCTTCGGCTTCGAGAATTTGCTCGCGAGACTCAAGACCGATAATCCGCTGGAAGTCGCGGACCATCATCGGATAAGGATGCGGTCCGGTTACGGAGCCGAGAATGTAATACGTATCTTCAACGTGGCTGACCCAGTAACGCAGCGTTTCGTTGCAAGCATCCTTTAAAGTGCGGGTTCCCGACAGCACGGGAATGACCTCGGAGCCGAGCAGCTTCATGCGGAACACGTTAAGCTGCTGGCGCTTCGTATCCTCCTCGCCCATAAACACCTTGCACTCCAGCCCCATCAAAGCGGCTACCGTAGCCGTGGCGACGCCGTGTTGGCCTGCGCCCGTCTCGGCGATGACCTTTTTCTTCCCCATCCGCTTCGCCAACACAGCTTGTCCGATCGTATTGTTGATCTTGTGCGCTCCGGTGTGATTCAAATCCTCGCGCTTGAGATATATTTTCGCGCCGCCGAGTTGGTTGGACAACCTCTCCGCATAGTACAGCGGAGTTGGCCGCCCGGAATACTGCTTAAGCAAATAGCGGACCTCTTCCAGAAATTCCGGATCGTCCTTATATTTCTGATAAGCGTCCTCCAGCTCGATCAAGGCGTTCATTAACGTTTCAGGCACATATTTTCCGCCGAACGGACCGAAGCGTCCGTGCTGATCCGGCACTTGACTCATGCGTAGTTCACCCTTTCTGCAAATGCGGCGATTTTACCGATGTCCTTCGCCCCGTCGGTCTCCACGCCGCTGGAGATGTCGACGCCTGCGGGCCGATATGTTGCGACGAGCTCGTCCGCGTTGTCCGGGGACAGTCCGCCCGCAACAAACAATCTCAGTCCGCTGTCGGCAGCTGCTTGCTGATAAGCCGGAATCACGTCCCAGCGAAAAGTTTTTCCCGTTCCTCCGCCCGCCGTATCCAGCAGCACTGTCGACACAACGCCGGCATAGGCTTGCAGACGCGCCGCTCCTTCGGCCGAATCCTCGTCCCCCACCGACAGCGCCCGCCATACGTCGACGGATAGACGCTCCCGCACCTCGCGCGCAAACTCCGGCGTCTCTTCGCCATGAAGCTGCACGACATCCAGCGGCACAACGGCTAACGTCTGCGCAAGCTGCTCAAGCGTCGGATTGACGAACACGCCGACGGTAAGCGGCGGTTTGCCTCTCGCCATCGAAACGCGCCGCGCTTCCTCTTGGAGCTGGGCGGCCCGCTCCGGCGTCACCTGCCGACGACTCTTGGCAAACACAAAGCCGATATAGTCGACTTGCAATCCCGCCATGCCCCGCAAGGTCGCTTCCTCTTTGATCCCGCATATTTTCACGGCAGTCGACCGTTCTGCCGCCTTGCGCTCGTCCGTCATTGCGTTGCGCCTTCTTTCAGCGCAGGTCCGAGTAGCGCGTTCACCGCGTCCTCGACGATCGGCTGACGCATAAAATGCTCGCCGATCAGCACCGCCTGCGCTCCCGCCTTGCGAACATAAGCAGCATCGTCCGTCGTTGCGATCGCGCTCTCGCTGACCGCAACGACCCCGGACGGCATGAGCCCGATTAACTGTTCCGTGACGGACAGATCGGTAACGAACGTTTTCAAATCGCGGTTGTTGACCCCGATAAGCGTCGCTTGCCCAAATTCCAGCACCGTCTCGAGTTCCGGACGATTATGCACCTCCACAAGCACATCCAGGCCGAGGTCGCGTCCAAGCGTATGGAAATCCGCGAGCTGCTTCGGAGTCAGAATGGCCGCAATCAGCAAAATCGCATCCGCGCCGATCAATCTCGCTTCGTAAATCTGCCGCTCGTCGATCGTAAAATCTTTGCGCAACAAAGGAACTTTAACCTGACTACGGATTTCCGTCAAGTAATCGTTGCTTCCCTGGAAGTAGTCGACATCCGTCAGCACGGAAATGCAGTCGGTTCCGGCGCGCTCGTACGCCTGGGCCAGACTGACAGGATGGAAATCCGGACGGATCAGTCCTTTGGAGGGACTGGCCTTCTTGACTTCCGCGATCAACCCGACCGGACGGTTGCGGCCGACAAGCGCTCGCTCGAAGCCCTTACAGGCTGGAAGCTCGGCGATCCGCTTCTCCGCTTCGGATATCGACAGCGTTTGTTTAAGCGTCTCCACCTCTTGATGTTTGGTGGCGACGATCCGATCAAGAAACATGGCTCAACTCTCCCGTCGTAGCAATCCATTGCTGCAGTTTGTCGGCGGCATGGCCCGATGCGATCGTCTCGGCCGCCACGGCCACTCCATCCTTCAGCGAGTCGGCGCGTCCGGCAACGTAAATGCAAGCTCCCGCGTTCGCCAGTACGATGTCGCGATACGCACTCTTCTCTCCGCCCAGGACGCGGCGAATGATGTGCGCGTTCTCCATCGCGTTGCCTCCTTGCACGGCTTTCAGGGAGACGGTCGACAGACCGATTTCCTCGGGCGTAA
Organism: Cohnella sp. LGH; assembly: GCF_017671885.1. Lineage (NCBI taxonomy): Bacteria > Bacillati > Bacillota > Bacilli > Caryophanales > Paenibacillaceae > Cohnella > Cohnella sp. LGH. The sequence goes on along the minus strand of NZ_CP072117.1, from coordinate 2,661,183 downwards.
TGTCGTAGGTAAGGACCTCGCCATTACGCAGCTCCGACACCTGCGTCGGCGCCGAAATGCTGATTTCGTCCAGACCGTCATGACTGCCGACGACCATCGCCCGCTTCAGTCCGAGACCGGACAGCACCTCAGCGACTGTCGAAGTGCGGGAGCGATCATACAAGCCGATCATTTGGCGGTCCGCCCTGGCCGGATTGGCCAGCGGTCCAAGCATATTAAAAATCGTGCGCACGCCCAGCTCTTTTCTCGGAGCCGCCGCATGCTTAAGCGCCGGATGGTAGAGCTGCGCGAACATAAAGCAGATTCCCGTCTGCTCCAGACATTCGGCCGCCTGCTCTGCCGTCAGATTAATGTTGACGCCGAGAGCTTCCAGCACATCGGCGCTGCCGGCCTTGCCCGACATCGCGCGGTTTCCGTGCTTCGCGACTCTAACGCCTGCGGCGGAGGCGATGATCGCCGAGGCCGTCGATATATTGAACTTATGAACGCCGGAGCCGCCCGTCCCGCATGTGTCGAGCAGGTTGTTGTGCTCGGTCGCGACCCGGTTGGAGACCGCCCGCATCGCCTCGGCGAAGCCGAGAATTTCATCCGGCGTCTCGCCTTTCATCCGCAGCGCGATCACGGTGCCGCCAATTTGCGCCGGGGTCGCTTCGCCCTTCATAATCGTCGTCATCACGCCGAACGCTTCTTCTCTCGTCAAATCGTCCCCGCTCATCAGCTTGGAGAGCGCCTGCGGCAAACTCAATGCTATCGTTTCGCTCATTTTGCCCAAGTCCTCCTCTTGATCAATCGTAATCCAGATTCGTGCGCCGATCTCCCGCCAGTACGGTCGAGAACTCGCTCGCATTGCGCTTCGCGCCGGCAGGCGGGAACGCCTCTTCGGCTGCCCGGATCGCTTTGAGCATCCCTTTGGCTTTGTTCTGCGTTTCCAGGTACTCGTTTTCCGGAACGGAATCCCAGACAATTCCTGCCCCGGCCTGCACGTACGCTTTGCCATGTTTGAAGATGATCGTTCGGATCGTAATGCACGTATTCAAGTTACCCGAAAAGCCGAGATAGCCGATCGCTCCGGCGTAGGCGCCTCTCGCTTCGTTCTCCAGCTCCGCGATGATCTCCATCGCCCGCAGCTTCGGCGCGCCCGATACCGTGCCCGCAGGCAAGCAGGACAGGAATGCGTCGTAGAAATCTTTGTCCGGCCGCAGCTCGCCCGTTACGTTGGACACGATGTGCATGACGTGAGAGTAGCGCTCGATCTCCATATAGCTGTCGCATTTCACCGTACCGAACGTCGATACGCGGCCGATGTCGTTGCGGCCCAGATCGACGAGCATGACGTGCTCGGCTCGCTCCTTCTCGTCGGCGAGCAGCTCTCGCTCCAGTTGCAAATCCTCTTCCGGCGTATTGCCCCTCGGCCGCGTTCCCGCGATTGGGCGGGTTTCGACTTTGCCGTTGTCGACTTTAACGAGCAGCTCCGGCGACGTGCCGACGATTACCTCGTCGTCCAGCTTCAGCACATACATGTACGGCGACGGATTCATCGTTCGCAGCACGCGGTAGACATGAAGCGGATCGACCTCCGTCTCGATGTGAAACCGCTGCGACAGCACCACCTGAAAAATATCTCCCGCTCGAATGTACTCCTTCGCCTGATTGACGTTGTCGATAAACTGCTCCTTCGTCAGGTTGGAGGAAACCTCTCCGAGCTCGGGATCCTGCGGAGGCGTACTTCTTGACGGCTGCACCGGAATCGGCTGCTGAATCCGGCGGATCGTATCGTCGATCCCGTTCAGCGTCTCCAGATAGGAGGCTTCAATGACCGCATCGCTGGCCCCTTCAGGGATGTGCACATTGCCGATGACAAGCACATGCTGCTTGAAATGATCGAAAGCGATGACCAGATCGCAGAACATAAACTGCATGTCGTCCATGTTCAAATCGTCTTGCTTGTGCGGCGGCAGCTTCCGCTCGTAATATTGCAGCAGGTCGTAGCCGAAAAATCCGATCGCGCCGCCTGTAAACGGGGGAAGCTCGGGCACGGCCGGGCTCCGGTAGGATCGCAGCTTCTCCCTTAGCAGTTGCAACGGCTCAGTGGTCGTATACGACTCTACTTTGCCTCTCTCTTCAAGCGTCAGCGCGTTATGCTTGAGCTTGAGCACGAGAAACGGATCCGTGCCGATATAGGAATATCTGGCCCACTTGACGCCTCCCTCGACGCTTTCCAGCAGAAACGCCCGTTTATCTCTGCTCAAATGCTGGAACACCCGGATCGGCGTCTCCGTATCCGCCAGCAGCTTGCGTACGACCGGAATGACGTTATAGCGTCCTGCCATTGCTTTGATTTCCTGAAGCTCACGCTGATCCATCCTGATCTCTCCCCCGTCGGCTCGGGCTGCGCCCTCTTCGCCGAAAATCAAAAAAGCACCTCTGTTGCGCAGAGATGCGTTCATAGATAAGATTATGTTGACCGACTTCCGACACCTGCACGGCAAATCCGCGCTGCACGTCGAATACGGCAACTCCGCTCATCTGATCTCAACTCTGCTAGGCTGCTTCCGCGTAAGTTGTCGTCCCTGTGGCCGACCGTTCCGCTCCGCATAATATGTTTCTTACTATAGCATCAGGCAGATATGGCGTCAACGCTTATTTGCAACTGGACGGGTGAACGGTCACTCTTATTCCTCGTCTGTGAATAAAGCGGATTTTCCGCTTTAATTTCGTCCACTGAACAAAATCGGCGAAAATAGAGCGGATTTTCCGGCTTATTTTCCGAATAATCGGATTTTTCCAAATTTAAGCTAGATAATCCGCTCTATTTCGCTCATAATGGTCCATTTATAGAAATTAAGGGGGATTCTCCGCTTTAGTGTATTTGACGCTCATCAACCACCGTGCTGCTCACCCCGCATACCGCCGAAACCATCCATCACCGCGCCATTTGCACGCATACCATCGAAAACCATCAATCACCATGCTAATCCCATGCCAATCGTAAGCTCATCCGTCCCCTGTCCTCATTCCTCGCTCTTCCTTCCTTTCCTTTCCTCTGCTCTGCTCCGCGCGGCCACTAAGTGAAGGCCACTCGCCCCTCAACGCCACGCTACCACAACAAACGTCCGGCATCCTTGTCCAGTGTATAGAAATGGTTTCTTTTCAAACCCGGCTTTACCGGATGTACAATCCCCTTACTCACCAGACCGCGAACAATTTCACGACACGCTTCCGGACCTTTCCCCAGGCAACTTCGCATCTCCTGCATCTGAAACGGTCTGCCCAACCGCATCGCATATCGAATAAGCTCCCGCTCGGACGAAGTTGCCTCCTTGTAGGTTGCGCTATCCGCGTTCGTACCGTATTTGCCGTACAGTTCAAACAGCGAACGCTGGCAAACCTCAGGCTTCTTATCCATCTCGTCGTAGCTAAACGGAATATATCGTATACCAAGAGCCGACATTGAGCGGGCTTTATTTCTCTCAAAATCAAACCGCGCGCGTAATATTGCCCGCATGAACGGTATAGCCTTCCGCTTCGAGCCCAAAGAAAACCGTTTCGTCGAAGACGTCGATATAAGCTTTCGCACCTGTCAGCGTCACAATCTCCTTCTCCAAAATCAATCCCTTAAACGATTGTTTCACCGGCCACACGATGTTGATCAGCAGTTTACGCTCAGCCTCCCCATGTTTCTGCAGGAGTTCAAGCCGGGGACCTGAGGCCATATTCCTCTGTTCCTCAAGCAATGTTTCATACTCCTTGTCTGCGAACGCCAACGAATGACTCATAATCCACACTCTCCCTTATAAAAAATAAACACGCCGCTCCCTCCGAAGAGAGAAACGGCGTGTGCTTCACGCTAATATCTGGATTAATTATTCCATTTTGGTCCGTACTTTTCAAGCTTATCAAGCAATAAACGCTCGATCATTCCGATACGTCTTCAGAACCCGGCTCAATCGCGCTGCTGCGACTATGCTACCAAGCACTTAAAATCCTACTTCGCCGCCAAATCCGGACGAAGAGCTTGCGCGCGGTTTAAGTAGACATGACGAATATCCTTCTGCGCCACGTCCGTATTCACGAGCACCATCAAGCGGATGCATTTCTCCAGGCTGCCCTTGACCGGCACCTCAAGCGAGCACATGAGCGGCACAAGCTCCCATCCCGCCATCTGGCGGATCGCTCTGGCCGGGAACGTAGCATCCAGGTCCTGCGTGACCGTGACGAGCACGCTGGCGATATCCTCCGGCTCGAATTGATTCACTTCAACGATTCCGTTCAATAGCTCGACGGTCGCATCCAGAATGAGCTGTTCCTCGTTGTGCTCGACTGTGATGGCTCCGCGGATTCCCCTAACGCTCATGATCGTCTATTTCCCCTCTCTTAATCCGTTCACGATGTCCGTAACCCATGCAGAAGGCACGTCGCGACGGATTTCCACGCTTCCGATCGCCGTAGGCACGACGAACACCATATTGCCTTCGGAAAATTTCTTGTCGTGCAGCATCGCGCTCATAATCTCGTCGGTCGGGCAGCTTTCCGGGATGCGAACGGGCAGCCCGAACTTGCGGAAAATCCGCTCCGTCGTCTCCTCGATGTCCGCGGCGTAGCCGAACCGTCCCGCCAGCCTGGCCGAGCCGACCATGCCGATGGCGATCGCTTCCCCGTGCAACAGCTCGCCATATCCGGCCACAGCCTCGAGCGCATGCCCGATCGTATGGCCCAAGTTCAAGATCGCGCGCAAGTCGTTCTCGCGCTCGTCGCGGGAGACGACAATCGACTTCACCTTGCAGCCCTCATACAGCGCATAGCCGAGCGCATCCGGGTCGAGCCCGAGCAGCCGCTCCGCATTATCGTCGCACCATGCAACAAACTCCGCGTTCCAGATCAGCCCGTGCTTGATCACCTCGGACAGACCGGCGCGCACTTCGCGCATCGGCAAGCTGGCCAGCGTGTCGAGATCGTACAGCACAAACTCGGGTTGATGGAACGCGCCGATAATGTTTTTCGCCAGGCGGTGGTTAACGGCGACCTTCCCCCCGACGCTGCTGTCATGCGCCAAAATCGTCGTCGGAATCTGCACGAACCTCACGCCGCGCATGTAAGATGCAGCCACGAAGCCGGCCAGATCGCCCACAACCCCGCCCCCCAGAGCGATAACGGTCGATTTCCGATCCAATCCCGCCTTAAGCGCCTGTTCAACGAGAGTGTCCAGCATCTCCAACGACTTGGACGCTTCCCCGGACGGGACGACCGCTCGTGCGACCGTATAGCCCCGCGCGCGCAGGCTCTCTTCAACCGCAGAAGCATACAAGCCTTCGACGGCGCTGTCGGTTACGAGCAGGATCGGCGATTTGACAGGGAAACCGCGCTCGGCAAATTTCTCCCCCAATTGCGCGATCAGCCCTGTTCCAATATAGATCGGATAGGAACGTTCCCCGAGATCTACGGTCAGCTCTCTCGTTCCGCTCGCCATTAGTACGCCCCGACCTGGCTCAAGTAGCTGTCCAGGTTTGCTTTCATTTCCTCGATGGAATCGCCGCCGAACTTTTCCAGGAACGCTTTCGCCATTTCCCAAGCGACGACATGCTCCATCACGACGCTTGCAGCCGGAACGGCGCAAGCATCCGAGCGCTCTACCTGCGCAGTGAACGCTTCCTTCGTATCGATGTCCACACTTGCCAGCGGCTTGTACAGCGTGGGAATCGGCTTCATTACGCCGCGTACGACGATCGGCTCGCCGGTCGTCATCCCGCCCTCGAAGCCGCCCGCGCGATTGGAGCCCCGATAGAAGCCCTTCTCCTCGGAATACAAAATTTCGTCGTGCACCTGCGAACCCGGAATGCGAGCCGCTTCAAAGCCGATGCCGACCTCGACGCCCTTGAACGCATTGATCGACACGACCGCTTGCGCGATGCGCCCGTCCAGCTTGCGATCCCACTGCACATGGCTGCCCAGTCCAACAGGCAGACCCGTAATGATACACTCGACGACTCCGCCGATCGTATCGCCGTCCGCTTTCGTGCGGTCGATCAGCTCGATCATTTTCTGCTCCGCTTCTTTATCCGCTACCCTAACCGGAGATTCCTCCGTCACCGCGATCAACTCGTCGATCGGCAAGTTAGGAGCGGCCGCTTCGACGCCTCCGATCGAGACGACATGGCCGGCCACCTTAACGCCGAAAGCACCGAGCAGTTGGCGAGCGATGGCGCCGACCGCGACTCGCGCAGCCGTCTCGCGGGCACTGGAGCGCTCCAGCACGTTGCGCAAGTCGCGCAGGTTGTACTTCAAACCGCCATTCAAATCGGCATGCCCCGGACGAGGCCGGAACACCCGGCGCTTCGTCTCGTCGCTGCCTTCGACTGGCTCGACGTTCATGACGGAAGTCCAATGCTTCCAGTCTTTATTTTCCACGACAACCGCTACCGGCGCCCCAGTCGTCCGGCCGTGGCGCACTCCGCCTACGATCTGCGCCGTATCGGTCTCGATCTGCATGCGGCGACCGCGCCCATGACCCTTCTGACGGCGCTGCAATTGAAAATTCAATTCCTCGAAATCCAGCTCCAGGTTGCTGGGCAATCCTTCAATAATAGCAGTAAGCTGCGGGCCATGCGTCTCTCCCGCGGTTAAATAACGTAAACTCAACTCCGGTTCCTCCCTTTATATCCACGCAAGCCGTGCCTATCTCTGATCATTATAGTACAGCGTTAAAGCGTTTGACAAGAAAAGAGCCCGTCACGTACGGACGGACTGCTTCTTGCCGGCTTTCGTTATCGGCGTTCCCGGATCTCTCAAATGTCCGAGTAGCTCCACGTTATCCAGGCCTAATATTTGCGCGCATTCTTGTACAGATATCAATCCTCGCCGATAAGCCGCGATCACTTTGCGTTTGTCCATAGACACCCTCCGCATGGCTCGACTAGCCTTATTATCGGTTGGAAGATTCATTCACATACGTCAATTCACACGTCTGTAGAAAAAAGTATCGGCCGTCTCCAGTCCATATTGTCCCGGCGAGAAAATTTGCTCGGTGCTGCCGACGAACAGCAGGCCGCCCGGCTTAAGCGCTTGCGCGAATTTGCCGTACAAAATATGCTTGGCGTCTTCGGTAAAGTAAATCATAACGTTACGGCATACGATCAGATCAAAATGACTTCCGAACGTATCCAGCAGCAAATTCTGCTTCTGCAGCTTGATCGCTTTCTTCAAGCGGCTGTCGATGCGAAAAGCGCCGTCCTCCGGAATGAAGTACTTTGACTTGAAGTCGGCCGGTACATCCCGCAGCGAACGTTCCAAATAAACGCCTTCTCTTGCTTTGGCCAGAACGCCGTCGTCGATATCGGTGGCGAGCACGGTCGACCTGTCGAGAGCGCCCAGCGAATCCATAATCATCGCCAGCGTGTAAGGCTCCTCCCCGGTTGAACAGGCAGCGCTCCATATACTCAGCCGAGAAGACTGCTTCAGCATCTGCGTAAGAAACTTCTCCCGCAGCACCTGCCAGCGATTCGGATTGCGCCAGAACTCGGAGACGTTGATCGTCATCCGATCGAGAAATTCGTTGCGCAGCCGGGCTTCGGTCGACAAAGCCGCGAAATACTCGTCGAAAGACCGAAATCCGTGCTTCATTCGCAGCGTCGTCAGCCGCCGCCTCATCTGATTTTCCTTATACTGGGACAGATCAATGGAGGTTAGTCTCTTGATATTCACGATAAACCGCGAAAAATCCTCGTCCTCGGAAAAGCCCGAGCTCAAGCTCGCGCCCGGAATGGAACGAATGTCTCCCATGACGTTCTGCTCTCTCCCTTATATCCACGCTTGAATGGCTTTATCGTAGGAAACCAGCTCGTCATCCGAGAAGAAAATGGCGATTTCGCGTTCCGCATTTTCCAAGGAATCGGCGCCATGAATCAAATTGAAATTCGTATGTACGGCAAAGTCGCTGCGGATCGTTCCCGGAGCAGCTTCCAGCGAATTGGTTTTACCGATCAGCGCGCGGCAGTGAGCCACAGCCTGATCTCCTTCCCACGCCATCGCGAATACGGGACCCGATGTAATGAACTGGAGCAGCTTCTCGTAGAAATCTTTGCCCTTATGCTCGGCATAATGACGTTCGGCGCGCTCGACGGATACCTGCATGAGCTTGGCTCCGATCAGCTTTAACCCCTTGCGCTCGAAGCGCCCGACGATCTCGCCGATCAGCCCGCGCTGCACGCCATCCGGCTTCACCATTAAGTATGTTCTCTCCATGTTCCTCCTCCTTTCCAAATTCAACCTGCTTGTCATTTTCTATATTACCATAAAAACAGCCTTTTCATCACTTCTAGTAGCTGCGTTTCGCCACGAATCTTGCAATATCCGTCAAATTCCGCTTGGCCGGAATATTTGGCAGCGAATCAAGCGCCTTCAGTGCCTTGGCGATGTAGCGGTCCGCCATTCGTTCCGCTTCCTGCACGCCCTTGCTTGAACGTACCAGCTTCACCGCCGCCGAGGAATCAGCGCGGCCGTCACTCTGCTTGATCGCTTCGATCTCCGTCAGCAGACGGTCCCGAATCGAATCTTCCCTAAGCGCGTATAGAACCGGCAGCGTAATATTGCCTTGCCTAAGATCGCTGCCCGGCGGCTTCCCGATCGCCTTCTCGGTACCGCACAAGTCGAGCAAGTCGTCCATAATCTGAAAATTCATGCCTAGATTATAGCCGAAGCTGTACAGAGCGTTGCAGATGTTGGCCGGAGCTCCGGTCGCGACCGCGCCGAGCTGGCAGCTTATCGCGATGAGCAGCGCCGTTTTCCGCCGGATTCTTCGCAAATAATTGCGTACGCTTTGATCGACGTTGAAGAAATCGCGGATCTGCTCCATCTCGCCGATACACACCTGTACGATCGTACCGGACAAAATCTGATGAACGCGCGGCTTGTCCAACTCAGTTACAACGGTCAGCGCCTTGGCGTAAATATAGTCTCCGGTATACATCGCGATCCGGTTGTCCCATTTCGACTTCACGGTAAGTTGGCCGCGACGGGTATCGGCATCGTCGATCACGTCGTCGTGCACGAGCGTAGCCATATGTATCAGCTCAAGCGGCACCGCGACCTTCTTGAGCGTCTCGAGCGAATAGTCTCCGAACTTGCCCGCAAGCAGCACGAGCACAGGTCTGATCCTTTTGCCGCCGGCCTTCAGTAGATGAAGCGACGTCTCGCTCAGAATCGGCAAATCCGAGGTGACGGTTCGTGCCATCTGATCCTCGATCGCCTGCAATTCGGGTTTTAACGATGCGTAGAGCTGCATTAATTTCATAAGTTCACCTGCGGTTGGATAGGTTATCTAGAAGATAGGGCAGCGGCAATTCCGCGATATCGGGCTCGCCTTCGATCAGTCCGAGTTCCTTGGCGTATTGAAAATAAAGCTTGAGTCCCGACCTTTGCGCATCTCCGAAATCGTGGCACAAATTGCCGAAGTAGCTTTGCCAGTAAGCGGCCGTTCCCCCGATCTGGCGAAGCGCCTTGTCCACGATCGGCTCCATATCGTCATAGGATTTGCTCTTGCCGGCTATCAAAGCTTCATAGATTTCCCGAATCGCTTCGGGGTAGCGATGCGCTGTTTCCTTGTGCACCGCCCATAGCGCGTACGTCATCCACTGGCCAGTCCAAATGTTCCACACTTCCCCGAGGTCCAGCACTCGGTGGCCATGATTGATCCATGACGCCCGGATTGCGTGATCCCCAATGAGAAGCGCCGCGTCCGCGTTTTCCAGCATCTGCTCCAGTACCGGTTCCGCGTCCTCGTAAGTCGGTTTGCCTCCATAAAACTTCTCCATAATAATTTTCAGCAGGTTGACTGACGTGGCTGAAGCTGTCGTGAGCGCAATTTTGCCATGCAGCACTTGCTCCAGCGGCGACTTGAGAAACAGTAAAATCGATTGAACTCTTCCGAACGAGCTTACCGACAAATTGGGCAGCAAGTAGTAAGAGTCGGCGGAAATTCCGTAAGCATAAGAAGAAATCGCCGCCATATCGATATCGCCCGCTCTCAGCTTGCGATTAAGAGTCGCGGGTAAATCCGAGTGGATTTCCGTCTGAAACGGAAGTTGCGTCGGATCAAAATGATGAAACACCGGCCAAGCATTCGTGTAAGAGATGCGGCCGAGCCGGATCGGCCGCGAATTCGTATTATTCATTCGGGTGGCCCCATCTTCGATAGAGATTATGTTCAATGCCCATGCCGTCCATGGTTTTGCCGACGATAAAATCGACGACGTCGTCTAACGTCTGCGGCCCGTTATAGAACGCAGGCATCGCCGGAATGATTCGCACGCCTAGACGCGCCAGCTTGAGCATATTTTCCAGGTGAATGGCGTTCAGCGGCGTCTCGCGCGGCACGAGCAGCAGCGGACGTCCTTCTTTCAGCATGACGTCGGCCGCTCGGGTTAGTAAATTCGTGGACGCACCGCTCGCGATCGCGGACAGCGATCCCATGGAGCACGGCACGATCGCCATCCCTTCGCATCTGAACGAACCGCTGGCAATGCTTGCGCCGATGTCGCCGAGCGGGTGGTACGTCATTCTGCCTTCCGCCTGGGCGGAATCGAACGCTTTATTTATACATTCTAACCGATTCGTGACGTTCCAACCTAGCTCTTCCTTCAGAACGCGCCACCCGGCTTCGGATACGACCAAATGCAGATGAAAACCGGCATTTAACAATTGCCGGCACAAAGTAACTCCATATATCGCTCCGCTGGCCCCGGTAATGCCGACTACCCAGCGCTTCGCGGAAGCGCTAATGCCGCTCACCACGATCTTATCACCACCAGATCGATGAACGTAAACACGAAAATAACAGCGCTCAAAATGCCATTCATCGTAAAGAACGCCGCATTCAGCTTGCTCAGATCGTTAGGCTTGACGAGCCTGTGCTCGTAAAGGAGCAGCGCGGCCGAGACGATCATTCCCGCAAAGTACCACCAGCTGAGATCGGTCAACGCCAAAATCAGCGCAAACCCGACGGCCGTAAGCACATGGAACGCGCGCGCGATCCAGAGAGCGCCGGCGATTCCGAACCGGGCGGGAATCGAATGTAAGCCTTCCTTGCGGTCGAATTCCACGTCTTGACAGGCATAGATGATATCGAAGCCGGCGCTCCAGAGCGCAACGGTCACATACAGGATCATCGCCTCCAAGGTGACGCCGCCCGTCACGCCGACCCATCCTCCGAGCGGAGCCAAGCCGAGCGTCAGACCCAGCACGATGTGGCAAGCCCACGTAAAACGCTTCGTATACGAATAAATAACCGTCATGAACACGGCGATTGGCAGCAGCTTTACAGCCAACGGATTCAGCTTGGCCGCCGCCCAGAACAACAGAACGAACGAAACGACAATATAGACGATGACTTCGGCCGACTTCAATAGACCGGCAGGCAGCGCCCGATTGGCCGTTCTGGGGTTGCGGGCGTCAATCGCTTTGTCGATCAGCCTGTTCAGTCCCATCGCCGCCGTTCTGGCGCCGACCATCGCTAGCAAAATCCAGCCGCACTCGCTCCATTCCGGAAGCCGCTTCTCGACGGTTACCGCGCCGAGAATAGCCCCGACATAGGCAAAAGGAAGCGCGAACAGCGTATGTTCAAACTTAATCATTTCTAGAAAAACGCGCAATTTGGCGATCATACGATTTCATTCCCTTTCGTGCCCATATGCAGCGCGGCTACGCCTCCGAAAAACGGATAGGCCTTCACGTTGCGCATGCCGATTTCACGGAACAGCTCGGCAAGAGCTTGAAGATCGGGAAAAGACGCAAGCGACTCCGGCAGCCACCGGTATTGCTCGTAGCTTTTGACGAACCATTTTCCGAATAAGGGCATTACTCTCTCGAAGTAAAAATAATAAATGCTCTTGAAAGGCTGCCACGTCGGCTTGGACATGTCCAGACAGACGATTTTGCCGCCGGGTTTCACGACGCGCTTCATTTCCTTCAACGTCTTGACGATATCCGGTATGTTGCGCAATCCGAAGCCGATCGTCACGAAGTCGAAGCTGTTGTCCTCGAAGGGAAGCTCCATCGCATTCCCTTGGACAAGCTCGATTTGGTTGCTATAGCCGAGCTTGTCCACCTTCGCCTGACCGATCTCCAGCATATTACGGCTGAAATCCAGTCCTACCGTACGGCCGCCCTTGCTCTCCTTGGCCAGCGCAATCGTCCAATCGCACGTGCCGCAGCATAGATCCAGGGAAGATTGTCCCGGTTGGATGTCCATTTTGCGCATCGTAAATCGGCGCCATGCCTTATGCCTTCTGAAACTGATGATGTCATTCATCAGATCGTATTTGGGAGCGATGCGCTCGAACACTTCATGCACATGCCGCTCTTTCGATTTCGCGTCCATCATTACGTCTATCCCAGCTCCTTCAATGCGGTTGCCCTGATCTGACCCGTCGCGGTCAAGAAAGGCTCAAGCAGCGGCTGCAGCTCCTTTGTCAGCTTGTCCGACTGAAACCTCTGCACAAGCGTCTGCAGTTGGGCCACGGACTGCCGCAGCAGCGCGCCCAGCTTCTCAGAGACGCCGTATTTGTTCATCAGCGCCTTGATCATTCCCGAATCGGCCTGGCCGTCCTCGAGCTGACGGCGATCCTCTTCCGTACCCTCCTGCAAAATATGCCAAACGCCCCAGCTATCGGACAACGACGACGTTTGCTCCACTTTGCCGATCTCCTGCAGCAGCAGCTCGCAGCGGCTGAACCGGCTGACGAGTTCCGGCCACAGCTTGGCGTGCAATCCGTTCATCGCGTCCGTAAAAGAAAGAAAAAGCCCGGCTTTTAAATCAACGCCGTATTGAAGATATTCTTCTGCATTCATCTTCATTTGTTTTGCTTTGCCATAGAAGCTCATCTTCAGCCGATTAATGTCGCAGACCGCTTCGCTCAGACGACGAATCGTCTCGATTTGCCCAGCCTGAGACAGCAGATGGTAAAACCGGCTGCTGAAATAATCTCCAGCTAACACCCGCAACTGCTGAGTACGCATCCCTAGCGTGCCGACCGCAGCAGCCCCGGTTGCATTTTCGACCATGTCGTGCGTATCTAGCCCCATCTGTACGAGGGAGGTGACGACCGAAAGCAATTCCTTGTGAGAAGCCGCCTGCGGCTGATGGCTTAGCAAGGTGTATAGCAAAGAAATCCTGCCATTCGGGAAATCGGGTAATTCCGTATGCAGGCTAATCATATCGTGGCTCATGTACTTACTTGCCAATTGGTCAATACGTGATCTGCTCATTGCTTCCGCCTCCGAACTAGCTGCCGACACACCATTTCCGACGTTTATCCCAACTAGTATAACATATCCTAGAAAAGCTCGCATAAGCCAAGGATTTTGTTCATGAATTTGCAAAATTTCCGAACCAACGCTTGCCTGCCGCCGTGATCGTCCATCGTATGTTGGTTGAACGCCCGGCAAGCTCCGAACCCGGGTTGTCCGCAGATTGTCTCAGCAGAGCCAGTTCCTCTTCCGTCCAATCGGTTTTACGGGTTTCCGCCGCGAGCAGCAGCACCTTCCGCTCTCCTCGCGATTCGAACGCTCGGATTAGCACTTGTTTAACGTTGCGAACGTCGGAATAGGCAAAGCCGAGCAGCAGCGCGATATCGCGATTAAGAAGACGGGGCTCTTCTCCTCGCAGATCGACGGCCAGAATGCCATGATTCCATTCCAGTCTAATCGGCCGATTGCTCAGCGGAATCGCCGACAACGCGTCCACAAGCCGATCGTCGGTCAATCTCGCGGCCGACTCCGGTTCGAAGACAGATACCGAGGACAGTCGGTGATTAAGGTTTTGCTCGGCGGCGGGCAGTCGGGAAAGAAGCAGTACAACGGCGAATCCCGTCGCGACGAACGCGATCCAAGAAAGATAACGGCCAATACGCATGGCGATTTCCCCTTTCCTTTCGAGAGGCTACAAGTGCAACCTCTAGAGGTTCCTCCATACCCATTGTACATAGAAAAAGGGCAGGCTATGCCTGCGCCCCTGCGAAGCTTATTTAGGTTAATCAGGCATCCGTCTCCACAGTTCCGTGTTTCGTGAGAATCGTTGCCTTTCCTCTTATTTTCATCGCGGACGTATGATCGGTGAACTGAACGATCAGCACCTCTCCTTTGTCCAGCTTCTCCGTATGATGAAACTTCGTGTCCTGGCCTCGCGTCAATCCGATGACCTGCACTCCGCTATCCTTGGCTTTAATGACGATGTATTCTTGTTCTCTTTCCATTATTCGCAGCCTCCTTATAGCTTCATGATGAAGGAAAAGACGGAGCAATGTCAAACAAAAACTGCCCCCTCTCCCGAGACGATATCGGGGAGAAGACAGTCGCCGCAATGTTATGGTCGGAACGGAGAGATTCGAACTCTCGACCTCACCCACCCCAAGGGTGCGCGCTACCAGGCTGCGCCACGTCCCGTTACAGATACAGCTCGAATTATAGCACACGGCAATCCGAGCTAGCAACAGAAACAAAAGACTATCTCTTGCGTTTCCCGAAGGAGCTTGCAAAAGATAGTCTTGGCGTTTCTTATGGGCGTATAAGGCCTCATCAGAAGGCCGGAGAGCCGCGAAGATCTTACTTGATTCCTTCTTTGAGAGCTTTGCCCGGCTTAAAAGCAGGGATCTTCCCGGCCGGAATCTCGATTTCAACTCCGGTTTGCGGGTTGCGGCCCTTACGGGCGGAACGTTCGCGAACTTCGAAGTTGCCAAATCCGACAAGTTGGACTTTATCGCCGTTTTGCAGCGCTTCGGAAATGACGTCGAAAACGGCGTCTACCGCTTGCGTCGCGTCTTTCTTGGACAGTTCGGCCAATTCGGCCACTTTGGCAATCAATTCGGTTTTATTCAATTCATTCACCTCCCCGACAGATAGGATGGCATGTTATCTTTTTATCCGTTTCTTCAGAAATTATACACTCCGCAATCGCGAAGTTTCAAGCGCGGCGCGATTTTCGGCTGTTTTAGAGCCCATTTAGCCCGCTTTTCGACGATTGAGGTGGATGAAGGTGACGGCCAGCGCCAGAACGAGCACCGCTCCTTTGATGATGTCGTTCGTATAATACTGAACGTTCATCATCGTCAGGCCGTTAACGAGTACGCCCATCAATACTGCGCCGAAGAACGTCCCGATAATGTTCGGGCGGCCGGCGGCGAATACCGAATAGCCTACGAACACGGCGGCGACCGCTTCCATCAGCATCGGCGCGCCGGCTTCGATCTGGCCGGAGCCGATCCGTGAAGCGAACAGAATGCCGCCGATCGCCGCGAAAACGCCGGAGGCGACGTAGGCGAGCGCACGAACGCGCTTGACCTTGAGGCCGGACAGTCGAGCCGCTTCCTCGTTGCCGCCCGTCATGATCAATTGCCGGCCCCAGCGGGTGTACTTAAAAAATACATGCGCCCCGATCACTGCCAGCAGCATGAGAATTACCGGGAACGGAATGCCGAGCAGCTTGCCTTGGCCGATCCACAGGAAGGACGGATCCATAACGCCCGGTGCGGTCGAGCCGTCCGACAGCGGCATGTTGCTGTAAATCGAATACCCCTTCGTATACGTCTTGTGAACGCCATTGACGATGTACATCACCGCCAGCGTCGCCAACAGGTCGGGAATCCGAATCTTGACGATCAGCAAGGCGTTAAGCAGCCCTACCAGCGCTCCTACGAGCAGCGGAACGACCAGCACGACGACAAGCGGCATTTCGAACCAGACCATCATCGTCGCCGTTACGACGGTAGACAGCGATACCGTTGCGCCAACCGACAGGTCGAAGCCGTCTACGGTCAGCGAGATCGTTACTCCGATCGCAACAAACGTCACAATGGAAATCGAACGCAAAATATCGGTAATGTTGCTGTAGGTGAAGAAGTATTCGTTCGACAACGAGAAAAACAAAATGACCAAGCCGATAAAAATAAGCGCGCCGTATTTGAACGTAAACGGCAGCAGGCGATTTTTCACGCTAATTCCTCCCGTCCCGCACTCGCGTAGTACAAGAGATCTTCTTGCGTAGCTTCGCCGCGGTTAAATGATTTTACGATCGTCCCGTCGCACATGACGAGTATGCGGTCCGCCAAGCCGAGCGCTTCGGCAAATTCGCACGTCAAGTACAAAATCCCCTTTCCCTCTTGCGCAAGCTTTCCGATAATCCGAAAAATATCGCTTTTGGCCCCGACGTCGACGCCTTTGGTCGGCTCGTCGAACAAATAAACGTCCGCTCCGGTGCCGATCCATTTGCCAATCGCCACCTTCTGCTGGTTGCCCCCGCTCAAAAAAGCGACGATTTGCGATACGGACGGCGTTTTGATGCCCAAATCGGCAATTTGCTTGTCGGCGTAACCCCGCTCGGACTTCCCGGACATAAAACCGAATCTGCTGATCGAGCGAAGCAGCGGAACGCTCAAATTGTGGAGAACGGACTCGCGAACGAGAATGCCTTCCTTGCGCCGCTCTTCGGGCACAAGCGCTATGCCGGAGCGCACTGCCTCGGCTGGCGAGCTTAGATCGGCCGCCTTGCCGGCGACGGTTACCGTTCCTTGATCGGCTTGATCCGCCCCGAACAGAACGCGGGACAGCTCCGTCTTCCCTGCGCCGACCAGCCCGACGACGGCCACGATTTCTCCGCGCCTCACCTCCAGGTCCACACCGCGAACGCGCCTTCCCGACCGAAGCCCGCTCACCTGAAGCACCGGCTCGCCAAAGGCCGTCTCAAGCTTCGGATACTCCTCCTCAAAGCTTCTGCCGAGCATCGCCTTAACGATGCCCGCAGCTTCAATATTTTCCTTGTCCTCGGTCAGCACACGCTGACCGTCTCTCATGACGGTAATCCGGTCGCTGATGCGGAATACTTCCGGGAGGCGGTGCGAGATAAAAATGACGCCGATGCCCGCAGCCTTGAGGCCCTGCATAATCTCGAACAGCTTCTCCGTCTCTTCGAGACTGAGCGGCGCAGTCGGCTCGTCCAGGATGACGAATTTGGCGTTCTCGGCGAACAGTCTTGCGATCAGCACAAGCTGTTTCTCCGACAAGGTCAAATCGCGAACCAGAGTCCGCGGCGACAGCGTCAGCCCGATGCGCTCAAGCACCTTGCCCGCTTCCTCGTGCAGCTTGCCCCAGCGCAGCCAGGCTGACTGCCCGGAAGACGCCAGCCGGTCAAGAAAGATGTTCTCCGACACGGTGAGATGAGCGACCAAGGAAGTGTCCACTTCTTGATAGACGCAGTGAATTCCCGCCTTCTTGGATTCCGCCGGGGTCCGGAAAACGTACGAGCCCCCGCCAACCTCGATTGTGCCTTCGTCGGACTCATAGGCTCCCGACAAAATTTTCATCAATGTACTCTTGCCTGCGCCATTGGCGCCGAGCAACGCGTGGATCTCTCCGCCGCGAACGTTAAAATCCACGTTATCTAGCGCCTGAACGCCCGCGAACGACTTGGAAATGCCGTTCATGTGCAGCACGGAGGCTTGATCGGCCAACGCCATCGGAACCCCGCCCTTTCCTCGAAGAATGATATATCGTTCGGACAGCAGGAAACGGCGCGGTATTCTCCCGCGCCGTGCCCAGCCTTCGCTTGCTTGAAATTATTGCGCGCCGACTGCTTGCTCCAGCGCCTTCAGGTAGTCCGTGTTGCCGAGATCGCTGCTGCCCCATCCTTCGACATATTGCGACAGCTCTGCCGTCGTAATAACTTTGTCGGTAGGAAGCGCGTCGCGATGCACGAATACCGGCTCCAGCTGCACTTCTGCATCCGTCTTGTCGCCGTGAAGCTTTTGGTACAGGTATCTGACCTGAACCGTGCCGATTGAAGTCGGATCTACCGCTGCGGAGGCCACCCACGGACTGGTCGGATCTTGAATCATTTTCAAGTCCTCGTCGCTAAGGTCGATGCCGTACACTTTGATTTCATCGCGTCCGGCTTGCTTGATCGCGTTAGCCGCGCCTTTGGCGAACTCGTCCCAAGCCGCCCACACCGCTGTAATATCGCCTTTGTTCGGATACTGCTTCAGAACGGCTTCCATTCTGTTCTGCGTATCGAGCTGCGGGTTGCTGGCATCGCCGAATGCCGCGATTTCTTTAAGGTCCGGATATTTCTCCGTGAACGCTTTGTAAGAGATTTGACGGCTCTCCATCGGAGGGAAGCCCGCTACCCATACTTTAACGATGTTGCCTTTGCCGCCGGCTTCTTCAGCCAGCTTCTCCAACGTGAACTCGGCCAACAGCTGGTCGTTCTGCGCCAGGTTCGTAATGCCTTCAAAGCTATTCAGGCCGGAGTCGAACGCTACGATCGGAATGCCGGCTTCTTTCGCCTTGTTCAGCCCGTTCGTCAGCGCTGCCGCATCGCCGTGGTCGACGAGGATTCCGTCGAACTTCTGGTTAACGGCGGAATCCAAGTTGGCCGCCATCTTCGCCAGGTCGTTCTCGGAAGCGAGAATCGTCGCTTCGCCGCCGTATTTCGCCACTTGCTTCTTGACGCCGTCTACGTATTGAGCCGAGAAAGTGCCAGTATTGAAGCGCATAACAACCGCGATTCTCTTGCCTTTAAGCGCTTCGATGCCCGCGTCAGCGGAAGGATCCGCCGAAGCCGATTCGGAAGCGGATGCCGACGGCGATGCCGCTGGCGAGGAACCGCCTGCGTTGTTTTCTTCTTTTTTGCCGCAGGCTGCGAGCACCACTACGAGCGCCAATGCAAGCGCGAGCCATGATCGTTTGAATTTCGGTTGTTTCATCTCTAAGTAAGCCTCCCATTTCATATGTTGCTGGATGATAGAATTACTATAATCATTTAATCCAAGTATGTCAATCGGTTTTATAAAATATTAAAGTGATTCTATTCGTTATGTATGCAGCAACAACCTGTCCAGCTTCGCTGATCAAATCATTCTAGGAGAATTCTCGCAGATTGACAATATCCAAGTTTGCAACTTCTTTTAATCGACAATAGTTTTACGCTTACATTTCCTAGGATGGAACTCGGAGATCTCCCGCCCTTGCATTGCCGTCCTGTTCACCTCCCATCGACAAAGAAAAGAGGCCCTCCCTCGGTCACCTGAAAGATGACTTACGGGAAAGCCTCGATTTAAGCGCCGCTTACAGGATGATAGCAATCAGCCCGCCGGAGCCTTCGTTGATAATACGGCCAAGCGTCTCCTGCAGCTTGTAGCGGGCGTTGTCCGGCATCATCGCGATTTTGCCCTGGATGCCTTCGCGGACAATCGAATGCAAGGAGCGTCCGAAAATATCGGATTCCCAAATTTTGATCGGATCGTTCTCGAAATCCTGCATCAGATAGCGAACGAGCTCTTCGCTCTGCTTCTC
Organism: Cohnella sp. LGH; assembly: GCF_017671885.1. Lineage (NCBI taxonomy): Bacteria > Bacillati > Bacillota > Bacilli > Caryophanales > Paenibacillaceae > Cohnella > Cohnella sp. LGH. Next base: position 2,641,851 of record NZ_CP072117.1, on the reverse strand, counting down.
GGTGCCGATAATCGGAGCGAATTCGGACTCGACATCGACGCGGATCATATGAATCGAAGGGGCGGTTGCCTTCAGCCGCACCCCAAAGCGCGAACCCTGACGGATCAGCTCCGGCTCGTCAAGCGCCATCTCGGCCAGAGAAGGCGCCGCAATGCCGTAGCCGGTCGTCTTGACCATCTCGAGCGCTTCCGAGAACCGGTCGTACTCCCGCTTAGCGTGGGAAAACTCCTGCATCAGCTGCAGCAGATGATCCTTGCCGCGAATTTCCGTGCCGACAACCTCCATCAGGATTTTGTCGTACAGCTCGTCGGGAGCGTACAGATCGATTTCGGCGACCCCTTGCCCCATATTCATGCCGCTGAGGCCGGCGCGGGCAACGAAATCGTACTCCATGAATTGCGCGACGACGCGCTCCACATCCCGCAGACGCCGGATGTCCTTGACCGTCTCCCGAACCGAGTTCTCGTAAGCGGAGCGCAGCCAATGACCTTCGCTGAGCACCATAACCCAGCTCGGCAGGTTCACGTTGACTTCGTGTACCGGGAACTCGTACAGCACTTCGCGAAGCACGCCCATGACGTCCTCTTCGCCCATTGTGGCGGCGCTGACCGCCATAACCGGAATATCGTATTTAACGGCCAGCTCGCTGCGAAGCGCTTGGGCTTCCTCGCTCTTCGGCCGCGCGGAGTTGACGATCAGTACGAACGGCTTGCCGACTTCCTTCAGCTCGCTGACGACCCGTTCTTCGGCGTCCACGTAGGCGCTGCGCGGAATCTCCGCAATCGAGCCGTCCGTCGTCACGACGACGCCCAGCGTCGAATGCTCCTGGATCACCTTGCGCGTGCCGATCTCAGCCGCTTCCTGGAAGGGGATCGGATCTTCGAACCAAGGCGTCGTAATCATACGCGGCCCGCCATCGTCTTCAAAGCCTTTGGCCCCATCGACCGTATAGCCGACGCAATCGACCAAACGCACGTTTACTTCCAGCCCCTCGGCCACCTTCAGCTGCACCGCATTGTTCGGCACAAACTTAGGCTCGGTCGTCATGATCGTGCGGCCCGCCGCGCTCTGCGGCAGTTCGTCGATCGCTCTGACCCGATCGGCCTCCGAAGCAATATTAGGCAGTACAACGGTTTCCATAAACCGTTTGATAAAGGTCGATTTGCCCGTGCGGACGGCACCCACGACCCCGAGGTAGATGTCGCCGCCGGTGCGTTCGGCGATATCTTTGAAAATGTCCACTTTTTCCACTGAGATTCCCTCCCATCGTAATCGCGAAACTTTCGTGACCCGCCGTCAGGGCGGAACTCGTACACGAACTTGGACTAGTAACATTGTATGTGCGAATGTCACGATTATGACGCCGTCCGCACAAAATGTTTGCTGACAAGCCACCGCTCGCCGCGCTCTCCTTCGTTTCCCTCCTGAGCATATGAAAAAAGAGAGACACGTATGTCATCTCTCTTCGTCTTTTTTATAATATTACAAGAATAGCGCAGCTAAGTTACGGTGCGATAGCCCGGGGCTCTCCGTCGACCCAGCGATACTCCGGGGAACGCACGGGAACGAAATAGGAGGCTTCCACGAGCTCGCGGCGCATATCTTCGTTAGCGCTAGGCTGCGTACCCGCCTTTTGGATCGCCGTCGCAATGTCAATCCCGTAGTCCGCATATACTTTTCCTTGATCGTCGACAAGCCAGTTCAGCGTCTGATTGGAAAACATGCTGCGAATTTCCGGGTCCCTCATGCCCAGCTTGGAAAAGTCGACCGTACGGAACCCCGGATAAGCCTCGTCTCCCGCCGCAAGCCGATTTCCTCGGGACGAACGGTATTGGTCCATCTTCTTCTGTACGCCGTCTACCGCCTGGAACGCGGTTACGTCAAGCAGCCTAACGAGAGGCTTCTTCTCCTCGTCGACGATCAGAAACTGATAAGCGCCTCCGTTCTCGAAAGCGGCCGACGGAATATGGCCGATATAGCCCATCCGCTTCAGCTTGCCCAGGTCGACTTTATATTTCTCGTACAGCGGCACCGTCTCGGCCGCATTCTGAATCGGCAGCACGCCGGTCTGCTCCTGAAAACGATCGACGGCGTCCTGAATGGTCAGCACCGCTTCTCTGGCAGTCGCGTCATTGCGAGGCGTTCGATCCTCCGGATACAGACAGCCCGTCAAAGCGACAAGCAGCAGCGCGGAAAACGCCAATCCGACGAATTGCATAAAACGAGCCTTCACCTTACTTCCCCCTGCCTCATCGATTAACTCCACCAATCGTCTTCCTGCTGCTCCGCCAGCTTCTTGCGAATCGCCGCTTTAAGCGGATCTTCAGGCACGACCACGGTGACGTCTCCCTTCGTCCTCGCCTGACACGACAGGCGAACGCCCTCCGACAGCAGCGAACCCAGCTTACGAAATTCGGCTGGCGTAGGGGAGCTCAAGCATGCCGCTTGCTCAGCGGACACGTTTACCTTGCACATCAAGCATCCTGCGACGCCTCCGCAGCGGGTGCGGATTGAAACGCCGGCTCTGCGCGAGGCCTCCAGCAGCGTCGAACCGATTCGGACGGATGCGCTTCGTCCGTCCGGCTCGAATGTGACCACATGTCGCGCCGTCACGGCCGTCCCTCCCGATTCGAAAGCTCCGCCAAGCCCGTAGGCTCTCCCGCTCCCGCCAGCTTCAGCGCAAGTCCCGAGACGCCCTCTGCCATCCGGTTTCGTTCCAGCAGCAACCGCAGCTTCGTAATATGTCTCGCCGGATCCGCGGCGATCAGCTTGCCGGCAGCTTCGGCACGATCCTGCCGCTCGCGCAGCAAATTAAAAATCAGCTCGTGTCCGAGCGGAACGACCGGCAACCCGATGCCGCCTAGATCGATCAGATCGCATGCCGGATGCAGCATCTCCCTGACCTCCGTCAAGTACACCGAATCGCAGGCAGTTACCTGAAAGCCGCCGACCAGCTCAACCATCGCTCCTGCTATCCGATAATGAGACAGCGTGGAACGGTATCGGTCCGTCACGCTGCTTTCCGGCTCGTCCAGAGCATAGGCCCGCAGCAGCCTGTGCGCCAAGCCGACATCCTCTTCGTCGATATAAATGTCAAGATCCCGAGGCGGCCGTCCCAGCTCTGCTCCCCGCAGCGCCAGCCCCGTACTGCCTCCGATTACGAATCGCACTTCCTCGTCTTTCAGCACCGAGGCCAGCTCGGTCAGGGCGTCTGTCGGAACATCGCTCCCCATATCGGCCACTTCCATTTCCAACTTAGAAATACGTTTTATTGACAGCAACTATAACGCCTTCCCGCTCTACGATCGCTTGACAGCCAAGCCGATAGCCGGCGTCCATCTCGTCCGGACCGAGACGGTCCCACTCGGCGTCGCTCGATTCCGCGAGCAACTCCGCCCCCTCCTGCACGATGCATCGACATCTCGCGCAAGTTCCTCTCGCGCAATTGAATTGCCAGTCTATCGACGCTTCCTGGGCGATCTTGAGCAGAGTTTTGCCCAACTGCGTCTCGACGGTTTTCGTTACGGTTCGTCCCGTTAAAGTAATCATGCCAGTCTCCCCCGTTCCTGCAAAAAAAAGAACTATATAATAGAGATTAAGCCGCTGATCATGCCGTAGATCAGCACGACGACCGCAACAAGCGTAAGAACGAGTCGAACCCAGCCCTTCGTTTTGGTGCGAGCGTATGTAATAATAAGAGCCGCGACTACCATCAGTCCGATCCCGATGAAGGACATCCACATTTTACTCATCGGGTCCAGCTTGGCCGCCGCATATGCTTGAAGCATTAGAACCATTATTTGTCGCCTCCCTCTTCCAACAAGCTCAAATGCTTAATATTATACCATTCGACACGATAGATGACAAAAAACGCCCACAAGAAACCCGCGCGCCGCCAGCTTAGACCAAGCGGCGACACGCGGGCAGGTTACTTCTTGATCATCATTTTGACGAGCGACTCCAAGCTGTTCAAGTTCATTCCGCTCTTCTTCACGGTGCCGATGATCTCCTTGATCGTCTCTTCGGTTACCGGAACGTTCGCCATCGCGGACACCTGTTTGATCAATTGCCGCATCTGCGCTTCGCTTTGCATCGTAGTGGAAGTCACATTGTTGGCGATTTTTTTGACCGATTTTTCGGAAATGTTTTTGCCCGACTTTTTGTTGACCGCGCCAAGCAGGTCCTTCGGAAATTTATCCATGCTTCCCCTCCTCCGGGTATTTGCACTGCATCCTATGAGGAGATAGCCGGGAAGGTGTGGGCGTTTCTTATTTCTTGGCAGGCATATGCGCATCAGCGCAATGTGCGGCCGCGACTGGCTTCCGAAGCGACTTCTTCGATCTCGTGCGTCTTCACGCGTCCCATCAGCGATTCCACTGCCTGCTCCGGCGGACGTCCTTCGAACAGGACGGCGTAGAGCTGATCCGTAATCGGCATTTCGACGCCGTGCTGACGAGCAAGCACGTAGGCCGACTTCGTCGTTCGGACTCCCTCGACCACCATCCCCATCCGCTGCAGCACTTCGTCCAGCGGCAGTCCCTGTGCTAGCATGGAACCCGCTCGCCAGTTGCGGCTGTGCTGGCTCGTGCAGGTGACGATCAAATCGCCCACCCCCGCTAAGCCCGCAAACGTAAGCGTATTGGCGCCCATCGCTTCGCCCAGTCTGGCGATCTCCGCCAAGCCTCGCGTAATAAGCGCGGCTTTGGCGTTGTCTCCGTAGCCGAGACCGTCGGACAAGCCCGCGCCCAGCGCGATAATGTTCTTGATCGCTCCCGCCGTCTCGACCCCTACGTAGTCGGGGTTCGTGTAGACGCGGAAGTACGAGCTGTTCATGAATAAATCCTGCGCCGATTCGGCACAGGCAATTTCTTTGGCCGCTACGACGATCGTCGTAGGATGCCGGCGGATCACTTCCTCGGCATGACTCGGACCCGACAGAACGACGATGCGCTGCTCGGACCGTCCGAGCTCCTCCGACAGAACGGTGGACATCCGTTTCAGGCTATCGGTTTCAAAGCCCTTGGTCGCATGGATGACCAACGCGTCTTGGCCTATGTATGCCGCCGCTTGTCTGGCAACGTCGCGCATCGCCGCCGACGGAGACACGAACAGTACCGCCTCGGCGTCGCTAACCGCCTCCGCCATATCCGTCGTCGCCGTAATGCCTTCCGGAATTTCCGCGCCGGCCAGAAACTTCTCGTTGCGGCGCAGTCGATTGATTTCGTCGGCCTGCGCCGCATTTCGCGTCCAGAGCAGGACGCGATGCCCGTTGTCCGCAAGCACGCGCGACAACGCCGTTCCCCAGCTGCCCGCCACGAGGACGGCTACCTTCTTATGCGCCATGAGGTTCACCCTTTTTGCCGCTGCCGAGTTTATTTTCCGTGCCGTTGATCAGCTTCGTAATATTTTTGCGGTGACGGACGATCGCCAGCACGGCGACGACGAGCGCTCCCCACAGAAACGCCGTATCCTTGTCAAACAAAAATACGAGAATCGGAAGCAGCACGGCGAAAATCATCGAGCCTAGCGAAACGTACCGCGTCACCGCGATAACGAGGATGGCTACGACGCCGGCGATCAGCGTCGGAAGAAATGCCCAAACCACCAATGCGCCGACCGTAGTCGCAATCCCTTTACCGCCCTTGAAGCGGAAGTAGATCGGCCAGTTATGGCCCGCGATCGCCGCCAAGCCGCAAGCGACTTCCACCGCTGCGCTGCCGTCGCTAAGCCAAGAGCCGATAAGCACGCCTGCGGAGCCTTTGGCGATATCGAGCAAGAAGACGAGGATAGCAGGGCCCTTGCCCAGCACGCGCAACGTGTTCGTCGCTCCCGCATTGCCGCTTCCATGATCCCTGATGTCGATCTTCTTGAGCCAGCGGGCGACGAGAATGCTGAATGAGATCGAGCCAAGCAAATAACTGACGATAATCGCGATAATCGTGTTTACCACGTACGGTCTCCCCTATTCTTGATCGGACTTCTTACGAGTGAACAGCCTGAGCGGCGTACCCTCGAACGCAAATGCCGCCCTGATCTTGTTCTCCAAGTAACGCTCATAAGAAAAATGCATCAATTCGGGGTCGTTGACGAATATAAGCATCGTCGGCGGCTTGACGGCAATCTGCGTCATGTAGTTAATACGCAGTCTGCGTCCCTTGTCCGTCGGAGGCGGGTTGATCGCAATCGCGTCGGTCAAAATATCGTTCAGCACGTTCGTCGGCACGCGAAGCGCATGCTGCTCCGCCACATGATTGATGACGGGGAACAGCTTCGTCAGACGGTGCTTCGTAAGCGCGGACAAGAATACGACCGGAGCATAGGTCATAAACAGAAACTGCTCGCGGATCGAGTTCGTAAAATGCTGCATCGTCTTGTCGTTCTTCTCGACGATATCCCATTTGTTCACGACGAAAATAGCGGCCTTGCCGTTCTCGTGCGCATAACCGGCAATATGTTTGTCCTGCTCGATAATGCCTTCTTCCCCGTTGATGACGACGAGCACGACATCCGCCCGCTCGATGGCCTGCATGGCCCGCATGACGCTGTACTTTTCCGTTGATTCGTATACTTTGCCGCGCTTGCGCATGCCGGCCGTATCAATCAGCACGTACTTCTGGCCGTCCTTCTCAAAAGGAGTATCGATCGCATCGCGCGTCGTGCCCGCAATATTGCTCACAATCACGCGCTCCTCCCCGAGGATCGCGTTCACGAGCGAAGATTTGCCCACGTTGGGCCGTCCGATCAACGCGACTTTGATGACGTCGTCGTTGTATTCCTGGTCTTCCTTGACCGGCAGCTTGCTTACCGCCGCGTCGAGCAAATCGCCGATTCCCGTTCCGTGCGAACCGGACAAGGGCAGCGGGTCCCCGAAACCAAGCGAATAGAACTCGTAAATATCGTCCATGCGCTGGAGATTGTCGACCTTGTTCACGCCAAGCACGATCGGCTTGCGCGAGCGGAACAGCATCTGCGACACTTCTTCGTCCGCGTTCGTGACTCCGGCTTTGGCGTCGACCATAAAAATAATGACGTCGGCTTCCTCAATCGCCAACTCGGCCTGCATGCGTACGGAGCGGAGCAAGCTGTCCTCTCCGTCGATCTCAATGCCCCCGGTATCGATAATATTAAAGGAACGCCCGTTCCATTCGCCCGTTCCGTATAGCCGGTCTCTCGTAACGCCCGGCTTATCCTCGACAATCGCCAGTCTGTCGCCGATAATCCGGTTAAAAATCGTAGATTTGCCTACGTTGGGCCGCCCTACGATCGCAATAATCGGTCTTGCCATATTGGTTTCCACTCCTCAATAAATCCGCACGTCCTCCTGCAGGGCGCGTTCGGCATCTGAAACAATCGCAAATTTCATCATACCAAAAATCGGGCGGCTTGGCTAACGGATATTGCCATTTTCTCGCTATTCCCGCTCTACAATAATGAACAAGTCTTCGTCGATCGTATGGGCGGCGCAGTCCAAAATCTTCTCCAGCAGATGAGAAACTTGCTGCAAACGCGCCCTGTCCTCCGCGTAGAAGATCGGCGCCCCTCCTCCGACCTCCTCCCGCCTGGTCGTCACAATGCCCACGATTCTAGCCATTGGATTTCGCCTCCAAGCTTTTGCGGTTCGCCTTCGTCGGCTTGCGCACCGCCGCTTCCAGCAACGGAACGCCTCTCACCGCTTCATAGGCCTTGTCCGTATCCTTCTCCCGGGGCAGCACGAGCAGACCCAGCTGTCCCGTTCGCAAGCCGAGCTTGGCAATCGGCAGAAGCCCAGGGTCTCCTTCGTCGCGGTACACGCCAAGACGAGTGGAGACGTCGTGGAGAATCGCCTGACGCTGTCCTAGATTGGCGATTGTCACGCGGGCGTCGTCGCTCTTAGGCGTCAGTATAAATCCGATTCCCTGCTCGCGGATAATGTCCCTGTTCTCGTCCAGACCGACGTTCATCATGTAGATATCGCCAATATACAGATTCGGCCCGTCCAGCTTGATCGGAGCCATTTGGACATGAGCGATATGGGAAATTTTTTTCCCCCTCATGAAAAAATGAGAGACGACCAGCGCGAGAACGCCGGCACCCAAACCCGCCCACCAAGCAATCCATTGAGCGAACAGACTCGTCAGCAGCGCTGTAAAGATCGCCAAATAATTGCGGCCTTCGAACACAACGGATATCCCTTCGATGTAGGCAGCTCCTCGCGGCACAAGCTCCAGCTCGTCGATCGCCGTCAGGGTATTGCGCTCCATATTGCGCACTTCGCGAAACTGCTGCGCTGCAAGCGACAGGAACGTGATTGCCGTGTAATCCTTATTGAACAGGGCCGGAACGGCGACCGCGCCAAGCGCGCCGGCGATCAGCCCGAGCGCCAGATGAATGATTTTGCCGTGCGGATACGCCGGGTACTGCCGATAATCGCTGCGCAGCATGGCGATGCGGGCGGCCATACCGAATGCCGTCCCCATCGCGACGGCGGTCAGCTCCTTGTGAGAATGCAGCCAATCCAGCATCATGATCTTTTGTCCTCCTCATCTTCCGCCTGTCTTAACCGCCCCTTTTCTGACCCACTCGCCCGCCGCTTTGACAAATGCCGTCCACAATCTGGCGCAGAACAACGCGATCCACCAAGCCAGCAGCCCCTCATCCGGCACCGCGACCGGCAGTTCGGCTGATTGGGCGCGGGCAAAAGCGTGAGCGACCTCGATCAGGAACAGACATACCGTAACAGCCAGAGCTTGCTCGGAGGCGGTACGAAGCAGCAGCGCAGCCAGCCAGCCAATCAGCGCAGCGATCGCCCAAGACGATCCGGCGGGAGCAAAGCCGGAAGGGATATACGCCAATTTACCGGCCAATACCGCTACCGAACCGATCAGCAGTCCTCCGCATACGGCTGTCCAACCTCTTGCCGTCGGCAATCGCCAACTGACCAGCGCGATGGAAAACAACGTCCATACCGATGCGCCATTTACCGATAAGGAGCCGGTAAGAGGAACTTTTCCCAGCCAGGCCAACGGCCATACGGCCAGAAACAACCCAACCGCCCAACCCGGCAAATCATCCGTCGATTCCTCCCTCCAGCCGCTCCACCACAAGATCGCGGCGACCAGCCACAGAAATGCGGCGCCGAATAATGGCGACATCTCCCCACCTCCATTCGCGTAGTATGCGCCTTACCGGTCGGAAAAAATGCTGCGAAGTGAGCGATTCGCATATTGTCAAACATGGATTAGGGGAAAACCAGAAAAAACAACACGAGTCGACATGAATTTACACACAAATTATGATTTTACACCCATTTCCATATGAGTATAAAAGATGTATTATTTTGTGTAATAACAGGGGAAAGGAGTTGGGGTGTAAAAAATTTTAATTTAGGTATAGTTCTTGACGTAAAACTAACATTTTTAGGGAGGCACTCCACACATGCACAGCAAAAAATCACGTTTCCGCACTCTAATAACTTTATTGATTGCATTGATTTTTGTAATAAGTAGTTTGCAATTGGTTTCTGCAGATAATAGTAATATGGATCTTTCACAGCAACCAGTTAAACCGGTGTTGCCACTAACATCATCTCAAGAATTACAGTTAAGTATTGAACAACAGTATAATGACGTAGTCTTATCAGTAATCTCAGAGCACTTCGGAAGCTTGGAATCCCTATACGAATACGGATTCTTCAAAATTGAAAATAATAATGATGGTTTTAAGTATGTTTTTTTATTCTCGAAGAACAATGATATTACCGATCATTTCATCAAAGCCATTAGCAGTGCGGTTCCTATTCATCTCTTAAAGTTTAAATCTGTTAATAAATCTCATGCAGAACTTGTGAAAATCCAACAAGAAGTCGATACGACATTATTTAAGAGTGATCTTAGTAATTTTATCTCCTCTTATATCGATGACGATAATCAGAAAATTATAGTTGAAGTGAAAAATGAAGAAATGGCAAAATATCTGTTTCAACACAATCCCAAAATGTCGAATTTGTTCAAACAAACATGCAGGCAGAACCAATGCTTGCACGGGACGCTAACTTTACAACATTAGGTGGAGGTATCAAGATTAGTACCGGCGGTTGTTCAACTACGGCCACTGCAACTAAAGATTTGAAAGAGTTTTTAATTACAGCTGGACATTGTTTAACAAGTATCGGAAGTACCGTTAATCAATATACAACATCGGTCGGAACCCAACATCTATCTGTTTTTTCGGGCAATTATGATATCGGTTTAATATTACTTACAGATACCACCAGAAGTATAACGAATAAATTTTATTATAACCCCTGTTCCAATTGCGAATACGACAGTACACACTCGGGACTTGGACCGTCGATTGTAGGAGCTCTCGTATGTAAATCTGGTGCTTCATCAGAAGTAACTTGCGGAACAATTGAGAAAATTGATGCATCCGTAACTGTGGGCGGCGTTCCTTTGACAAACACAGTTAAGTTCACTAAAGCAAGTCTCCCGTACTTAGGTATAGGCGGAGATAGTGGTTCTATTGTATTTACTGCTTATAATTATGGTATTATCGGACCCTATTCAGGTGGAGTAAACGACTCCACAGGAAGTTCCGTCGCATACACAACGAAATTAGTTAACTTCCTTGCAGACTATGGGGTAACCTTGTACACGTCTAATACAAATAAGCCTGTAAATCCAAATAAATAGTACGATGGATATCCTAATGTTCCATTCGCTGAGAGGAATTTATCATGCATAAGATCAGACGGGTGTTTGTCACTGTACCTCTCTTTTTGACTATTTTTGCAGGTTGCAGTACTCAAGCGTCTCAAGAATCGCAATCGCCAGATATTGATGAGCCCGTGTATAGGATTCACGAAGATCAATTGCTGGGCGAGCTCTCGCCATCCCTCATATCAACTATAAACATTTATGAAGGCGGGAGTACGTCTAACTTAGTCGGAAAGCTTGATACATTAGAGCAGTACACCAAGTTGTCCGATGCAGTTAAAAGCGCTCAATTAATTACAGGTGCTATTGTTGCTATTGGACCCAATTTTGAGTTCGAGATCATCTATAAGAATAAATCGAGCAAACAGATTAGTTACTACAATGCAGAAAGATACAGCATGATCGAAGTTCAAGGAGATCATTATCATTTAATCGACAGTTCGATTGAGCAAATCGATGCCTTACTAATCGAAGCAGGTATTTCATCCCCCTAATCAATCGGATAGGAGGCTACCTATTAATTGAGCAGCCGACCTTCCACACCACCGTACAATACCCTTCGGTACACGGCGGTTCAACTGCTTGAGTGCAACTGACGTAGACGCTCATACTGGGCAGGGTAGTCATAGTACCTCGTCTATGCAAACAGGAGCCTTCCCGGTAATTCCGGAGGCTCCTGCTTGCGATATTATAGCGTTACTTGGAGGTCGCCTTAATGCCCAGCGCCGTTACGATGTTGCGGAATACTTGAGTGTTGTCCATGTAACCCGAGAATAGCTGAGCCCCCGGACCCGAAGCGTTGACCGGCACGTCGTCGAAAGTGTGCACTTCTACCGCCTCGTCATGCGGAATGTTGCCCGTAAAGTGGATACCGTTCGGGTCCTTGTCCGGATTGGCGATGTACCAGGCTTTATCCGTAACGTTCGGGTCTTGAATCGTCGGACTAATTGGCGTCGGATTCGTCAGGAAGTCGTCGTTGTGATCCGGATGGTTGCCCCAGCCTACAGCCAGCTTCCAGGTCGAATCCGGGTCGTCCGGGAACCCGTCCTTGTTCGCGTCGACGTAGGTCGGGAAATTGGAATCCGCGTAGGTGCCGACGAACTCTCTCAGTTCTTCGCCCGTCTTGCCTTTTGCCGCCTCTGTATTGTACGTGCCGTTAAGCGTCATCGAATGGCCGTGGTCCGCCGTTACGATAATAAGCGTGTCCGGATGCTTGGCCGCATATTGCTTCACTAAGCCGACGGTTTGGTCGAACTCGATCGTATCCCAGATCAAGCGTTCGAGATCCATCGGGTGCGCCATCTTGTCGATCGAAGCGCCCTCGACCATCAGGAAGAAGCCGTTTTTGTTTTTGCCGAGCACGTTCAGTGCTTGCGAGGTCATCTCCAGCAGCGTAGGCTGATCCGTATATTCGCCGACGATCGCCTTGTTCACCGGCTTCGTATATTCGCGGTCGAAGTAGACGTCGAGATTGCCTTTTTTGAACAAGCCAAGCAGCTTGGAGGCGCTATTTGCCTTATTCAGCTCCGTCGCATTCGTCACGTAAGTGTAGCCGAGCGACTTAAACGCATCGATTTTGTTCGTTCCGTCCTTGCGTTTGCCTCCGGCGCTCTCCGGCAGGAACCATTCGAGACCGCCGCCCATAATTACGTCAGGCCGCGAGCCCGCTTCCAGAAACATGTTCACGATCGCTTCCGATGCGCTTCTTTTCCGGGTATGAGTCGCCATCGCCGCCGGAGTCGCATCCGTTACGTCCGCCGTCGTAACTACGCCAGTAGACATCTTCTTCGTTCGCTTAACGAGCTCTACGATGTTCTCGACACGCGGATCGTCAAGCGGGTCTTCCGTATTGTCCGGGTATACGCCTTCGGCGTTAACCGCCGTTTTGTGGCCGGTCGCATAAGCGGAAGCGGAGTTGGCGGAGTCCGTCACGATCGAATCCATTCCGGAAGTCGTGACTAGCCCCATGTACTCCATTTTCTCCATTTCCAGCCATCCGTTGAACTTGCCCTCGTCGATTCCTTTCGAGACGACGCGAGCGGCGGTGCGGATGTTGGCGCTCATTCCGTCCCCGATCATCAGAACGACGTTTTTCGCCTTCTTCGGATTGCCTACCGCTTCGTATACTTCGTAAAACACGGTCTTTTTTACCGTTTTGCCGGCCGCCTTCGCTTCGGCCTTAATTCCGATTTTCGCCGCCTTGGAGAAGCTGACTTGACGGATCGTAAGCTCGGAGCTGTTAGCGTTCGCGTTGGTGAATACGCCTTTTTTGCCGAAATAAGCTTCCGCATCCTGTCCGTTTACAGTTACCTTCAGCTCGCTTTTTTTAACCGCAGCTCCGTTCAGCTCTACCCGAAAGTCGAATTTCTGTCCGGCTAGAACAATCGCGCGGTCGATCGGAGCGATCGTAATCGTCGGAGCCGTATCGGCCGCGACTGCTCCGGTAATACCGGCCAGCAACGAGGCGGCTGCAAGCGATAAAGTAAGCAGAAGTGCCGTAAGCTTCCTTGTCAGCTTAATCATTTTTTATTTCCCTCCCAAAATGGTTGACTGCAAGTTCATTCTAGACGCCATTTATTAAACAGGAAGAAAATGAAAGGCACTTTTGTGTAAAATTATCGCCGCGAGAAAATAAAGAAGAGCCGTCCCGAATACGGGACGGCTCCATCGATTAACGATGTAACGATTACTTGAACTTGCTCAGCTTGTCGCCGAAGCGCTCTCCGAGGTTAAAGCTCATGCTTTCCGCAGGAGGCAGGTTCGACTCTTCGCGAGGCGCGCGAGGCGCACGAGCTTCGCGCTCCGGACGAGCCGGGGCTTCTTCCGTTTCTTTGATAGAAAGGGAGACGCGCTTCTCCGCAGGGTTGAAGTCCAGAACTTTAGCTTGAACTTCTTGGCCTTCCTTCAACACTTCGTAAGGCGTCGCGATATGGCGATGCGCGATTTGCGAAATGTGAACGAGTCCCTCGACGCCAGGAGCGATTTCAACGAATGCGCCAAAGCTAACGAGACGCTTAACGACGCCCGTTACCGTGTCGCCGATGTTGAATTGGCCTACAGCCGATTCCCATGGACCCGGTTGAGCGGCCTTGATGCTCAAGGAGATTTTGCCGATCGAAGGATCGACTTTCAGCACTTTTACTTTAACGTCCTGTCCTTCGGATACGACATCCGCCGGATGGGCAACGTGCTGCCAAGCGATCTCGGAAACGTGGACGAGACCGTCGATGCCGCCGATGTCGACGAACGCGCCGAACGGAGTCAGGCGTTGAACTTTGCCTTCCAGCACTTGGCCCGGCTCCAGGCTGCCCATAATCTGTTGTTTCTTCTCTTCGTACTCAGCTTCCAGAACGTCTTTGGCGGACAGAATGACCTTGTTGTTCTCGCGGTCGATTTCCTTCACCTTGACTTTGATCGTGCGGCCTTTGTAGGAGCTGAAATCCTCTACAAAATGACGCTCTACCATGGAAGCCGGAACAAATCCGCGTACGCCTACGTCGGCCACGAGGCCGCCTTTAACGACGTCGGTTACGACGACTTCGAAAGCTTCGCCGTTGTCGAACTTCGCTTGCAGCTCATCCCAGGCGCGCGGTGCGTCCGCTTGACGCTTGGACAGCACAAGCGATTCCTTGGCGTCGTTGATGCTAACGATTTTCGCTTCGACCTCTTGGCCGATCTGCACTGCTTCAGCCGCGTTGTCGATGTTCACGGAAGAAAGCTCGCGCAATGGAATAACGCCGTCGTATTTATATCCAAGGCTAACGTACGCTTGATTGTCGTCGATTTTGACCACCGTACCTTTCACGGTGTCCCCTTTCTTCAAGGTTACGACATTTTCCAGCGCGTCCTGGCTGACGTTATCCGCCACCGGCTCTGCCGCGTTTTCCTGAACGTTGATTTCTTCAGACATGAAAATTACCTCCTCAGATCTACCCCAACTTTATTTAAACCCGCGCAGCCCGGCCAGCAGGCTCGCGCTTCGCGGCGCTTAAATCTTACTTACCCGAAAACATGAGAACCAAATAATGCCTTTAGTATGAGGGTTTCCGACAAGAAACATGCATCCGTCAAGACGCCGGCTGTCCCGTCTTCATCATTTCCTTAATTCTGGACATGATCAGCTCGGTCGCTTCCTCCATGCTTTCGGTCGTGCCTTGCTCCGCGAAAGGCTTCAGATCGATCGGAGCGCCGTATACCGCAACCATCTTGCGGAAAATACGGTATTCGCCGACCAGTGCAACCGGAACGACAATGGCCTTGCCGCGAACTGCCATCGTAACGGCCCCGCGTTTGCCCATGCCCACCGCTTCGTTGCGAGTGCCTTCCGGGAAAATTCCCATCACATTGCCGCCTTGCAATAGCGTAATCGCTGTGCGAATCGCTTCCTTGCTCACGCCTCCGCGCTTAACAGGAAACGCTCCTACTCCTCGAATCAACGATCCGAACAGCGGAATGCGAAACAGCTCTTCCTTGGCCATATAATGAACTTTGCGGGGTACGCATACCCCCAAAGTGATGGGATCCTGCAAGCTCCTGTGGTTGCTGCACAGCACTACCGGGCCTTCGCGGGGAATGTTCTCGATTCCTCTGGCCTCCAGCCGATAGAGAAGCGCGTACAAGACTCGGAGAATGGCTCTGGCAATCCGGTATAACATAGTCTACTTCTCCTCCGCTGAAATGGTTCTTACTGCCGCAAGTCCCCATTGTACGATTTCTTCCGCCACTTCGTCCACCGTCATGCCCGTGGAGTCCAGCAAGCGGGCGTCCGCAGCCTGGAGGAGAGGCGCTATCTCCCGCTCTCTGTCGAGCCGGTCGCGTTCCTCAATCTCTCGTTCCAATTGATCCAGCGTAATCTCCGTTCCCGGTTCCAGCTCAAGGAAACGCCGCTTCGCCCGCTCTCGCGGAGTCGCGGTCAGAAATACCTTCAATTCAGCGTCCGGCAACACGTGCGTTCCAATGTCCCGACCGTCCATGACGACGCCCTTGCCTGCAGCCATATTGCGCTGAAGCTCGGCCATGCGCAAGCGAACCCGCGACAACCGCGCAACATACGAAACGCTGCGGTTGATCTCGAGCGATCTCAGCTTAGCCGTAACGTCCTCGCCGTTCACGCGCACTTGCTGGCCGTCGCCTCCCGGCAGAAGAACAATATCCAGTCCGTCCGCCAATCGGCCGACAGCTTCGTCGTCATCCTTCGGCACCCCGGAGTCGAGCACCTTCAGCGTAACCGCTCGGTACATAGCCCCCGTATCTATGTAGACATATTGAAGGGCGCTTGCCACCTTGCGGGCGACCGTGCTTTTGCCTGCTCCCGCAGGCCCGTCGATCGCGATATTAATCCGATGAGTGTGAGATACGTCCATGAGCGAACAGCTAGCCTCCTACAGCAGACAACAAGAAAACCTTGATATCAAAAAATAAGGCAGGCTGAGCCTGCACGGATCGAGAAAATTATACCACAGGGCTACACTCTATGCAAAAAAACAAGACGTCAAGGCGGTGAATTCCGATAGGGAACCCCTTCGGAGTGATCCGCAGACGCCAGCCATTGCCGTATTTCGGGGAACTGCAAAGCTACCTGGGACAGGATCAAAAGCACGAGAAGAGTTTTGATCGCCTTGACGATCCATGCTTCCGCGCGATCCGACCACGCCGTAAAATCGGCAGGATCGATTTTGTTGCTTTTTGCCGCCATTCCGCTGCCTCCAAGCTTAGCCTCAAGACGCGGAACCGTCGGCTGTGCGGCAGGCGTTAATCCCTGCGCAGCTCCAATTGGCGCTCGAAGCAATAGCGAATAATTTTCTGCTGGTCGGATTCGGTAATATCCGCGAAACGCAGCATAACCAGATTTTTGTCCGGTTCGACGGGAAGCACTCTGACGACTTCTCCTTCGAATTTCGCATGCGAGATCGATCCGCCCCTATAGCTTAATAATAACCAACAAGAGAGCGTAACATTCGGCTCGATCGGCCACCTGCGTTCGCAGAGGAAAGAAGCGCCTCCGCCTCCAAGGTCTTCGGTTACGGCTACGAAGCGCAGCTTGTCTCCAAGTTTGACGCCGATCTCCAGATTGGTTTCCACTCTCAAATAGCTGCGTCTCTGGTCCTTCGTGATCTGTTCCGGGTCGGGCTTGCGAATGGCGACAAGGGAAACCGCTTCCTTGCGAAATCCTTGCACAGAGCTGTTGAACAGATGCTTAACTCCGTCCTGGGTAAAATAGTATACCAACAATTGCTCACCGACGCTCGTGCGGTATAAACGGCGGTTTTTCTCGTTCAACGGAATTTCGATATAAATATTCCTGTCGTCCACGTCGGCTACGCGCGAACGGAGCGTGACGGACTCCGAGTCGGGTTCGGATTCGGTTTGTATGTACATCATCTGATTGATTTTTGGCAGCATCCCTAACCCTCCATGCAAACATGTTCGGAGCAACTTCATTGCGTACCGACATATTATATCACGGGGGCGAACATTGGGGAATGAAAATGAGGCCGTCCCTAGGTTAGTCGAAAAATCGTACAACACTGCTCTACTCAAGCTCATACGACGGACGTTTGTAGGAAAAACCATACAAAGCTGCTCCACTCAGGCTCAACGACGGACGTTTGTAGGAAAAACCATATAAATCAAGCTAGATCAGGGATTGCGTGTCACTAAAGCGCCTTCGACGATTATACGGATAATTTCTTGAATTATCTGGAAATACTGGAGGTCAATCGTGGCCTGGAGACTGCCTCATACGCTCCTGAAGCGACCTTATCACGGGTTTACCTATTCAGGTCCAGGAGCGTATAGCAGCGGAAGGAGGTACATCCCCTTCACTTGTGCATCGATTATCTTTCACAGCAACTTGAAGCGCTTGTGGGACAGCCTCGCCGATGCATTTATTTAAAGAGCGACTTTTCCGCGTCTGTGAGCTGCTCGATGTTTTCTTCCAGACCGGTCTCCGCGTTCAAATAGATCCGATAACGGTGGTCGTTGACTCTGCCTACAAATTCATGGCACAAAGTCAGCTCCCTCATGTCGTTCTCGATCAAGGAAAGCGAGTGGTTCTCGACCCGGAAGTCGGGGTTTAGCCCTTTCTGAGCTTGCTCCTTGGTCAGCTTCGGCTTGCCGGGAGTAAGCAGCTTTTTGGCGAAAACGTGGTCTCTGGCCTGCAAGCCGACGATCTCGCCGTTATCCAGCGCAACTCGCACCGTCACCTTGTCCGGATAGATTTTTACTCCGTCAATCGTACGCGCGTAAGTGAATACGGAGACATGATCGTATTCGTCGTAAGAGATGGGCGTCATATCCGGATAGCCGTGTCTGACAAGAAACTGCGAGCCTTTATTGCGGGCCGTATCGAAGTTGATTTTGCGCGACTTGACCTCCCGGGGGTTCATAAACCAGAGCAGATGTCCGCCCTTGCGCGTGTAGTCGAGTTGAATCGTCGCGCCCCCGCTCCCTTGAACGGACACCGTGTAAGCCGGCATATCCGTCTTGCTGCCGTCCTCGCTAACGCTGACCTCGCCGCCGCGAGCCTGCGCTCCCAAAAACTCGAGCGCCTTCCTTCTGATTTCCTCGGGAGTCATTTGTTTGCCGTCCAATCCAGACGTGCTTAGCTTACGATCGGAGGACATCGCAGAAGGTCCCCAATCGGTCTCCGGATAGGCGCCCATCTGCTTGTCCATCGCCTTAAAGCCGTCGATAATCGTGTTGTCCCGAGGCCCGTTCTCGCTCGCCATCGCGACTTCGACGTCCATCCAGCGCAGTCGGTCTTTAAGGACGGCATCCTGTACTTTGCCCAGTTCCCGATTCACATCGTCGGACGCCTTGTACAGCGACTTCATCATCTTCACTTCCTCGGTGGTCAACGGCTGTTTCGTCAAGTCGCGAACGGCCGTCCGATAAGCGAAGTTGGATATTCTGGACAGAAACTGCTCGGCTTTGTTAAACGGGAGCATGGCGAGCGGAAGCTGATTGATCTCGTTCTGCGCCTGGCTCGTCAGCCGCCAGACGTTAACGAGGCCTTTGCGCTGCATGCCGTGCGACACCGAGGATACCGCAAGCGTCTCCCCGATCTGATCGTGAAGCCGCCCCATATGGGTGCTCAAGTCGTGAAACGCGCGCTGATACTGGTTTTCCGCCTTGATCAATACTGAATTTTTTTCTTGGTGCTCCTGGTATCCCCAGACGATTGCTCCGACAAACATAAGCGTAAAGATCGGAAACATAACGGAGCTTAAACGTGCGTACATGAAAAGCCGACCCCTTTCATTGCCACAAGGTAATGCCGTTATTGTGGGAATAAGGGGCTGACATTATGCGCCAACTTTCATCTCCGTGCTGAAAATCGAACTTTTGGAATTCATGAAAAAGAGGAAGCAGCATCGTTACCCGAGCGCTTCCTCTACGATTTCGAAATCGTCCGCATTGCTGCACAGACACATTTTAAAGCCGGTATCGACTTTGCCGTGTTCCTTGCGTCCGCGCAAAACGAATTTTTCGTTGCATCGATTGCACCTGATCGTCACCTTCAGCCGCTGCGACAACGGCATCCTCTCCTTCATACCGGATATTCCCATTCCCAGTATCGACGGATCGGCTAAAATTTAACCTCTTCCTCGCGCTTAAGGAAGCGAAAAGGCGACACCGCGTTGGCGTTGTTCACCATTCTCATTCCAATAAACCACAGCAGGAACATGAATGGAACGGCCGTCCAGAGCCATGTCGGCGGGAACGTCAGCAGCATGAAATCGTAAAAACCGTGCCAGACGATCGGAACAAGCAAGGCGAGCCACAAATGCAGCTTGACGCCCTTGCCGACGGAAAATTTGGCCTTGCCGAACGAATAGCCCATTAGCACGCCGAACAAGGCATGTCCAGAAACAGGCAGCAACGCCCTCATAAATAGCGTTCCGAACGTCGCCGGCTGCAGGAAGGCATACAGAACGTTCTCCAACGTGGCGAAACCTAGCGAGACGGCGACGGCGTATACGATGCCGTCGTACGGCTCGTCGAATTCCGTGTGGTTGTAAATAATATGGTACAGCACGAACCATTTGAAAAATTCCTCAACGCCGGAAGAAATGATGAAGGAATAGACGAAGGGGGACTCTCCCCACCAAAGAACGAGGCTTCGCTGGACGATCATAATCGGGAGCACGATCAGTACGCCGAACATGAACATTTTCAGCACGATGGAGATCGGTTCGGTGTCATAGCGGTCTTTCCAATAAAAATAGGCCAGTAAAGCAAACCCCGGCACGATGGCAGCCGCCAGCACTGACACAATCAGCATTCAGTCGTTCCCCCTTCCCCAGCTTCATTACAAAAGAGTCGCTCCGCAATCGCAGGCGACTCCTCATGAATCGAACAACGGAACTGACGGGTTAATTCGCAAAATGCTCCGCCAATACTTTGATCGCGTCGGATTCGATTATCAGCTTCCCGTACTCCTCCAGCACGGCGGGCGTAATCGAGGTCGCTTCGCCATATTCGGCGAGCACGGCAATCAGCGCATGATAGCTTGAGCTTTCCAAGCCGGCAGGGTCGAACACCAGTACCCACTGGTTCTGATACCGATACATTTTACCGTCTTCCGTTAGGCGGCCGGCAAGCGTCTTCGCGGCGCCGATCGCATCCTCGATGTCCTTGAAGCGATATATGATGGCTTCGCTTTGTTCAAGCGTCACTTCCAGTTCGTATACTTCTTCTTCGTCTTCGACGACGGATTCGGAGTCGCGTTCCAGCTTGCCGCGGGTAACGATCACGACCATTCCTTGCGCAGGCATGGCGAACACTTCTACCGCAAGCGGTCCGGATGCATCAAATCCAAGCTCATTATAGGCCTGGTCCATCATTTCGCTGAACAACTCATGAACTTTCGGAATTTCGCGCCACATATCTTCTTTCTGGATCCCGCGCTCCGTCAAATCATCGAACGTGAGGAAAATCCGAATTTTGTCTTGGCTAAGCCGCTCCATCCTCATGACAGGATCCTCCTTCTGCCGGTGATAACAGCTTATGATTATGCATATAATGCGTGAATGAAAAGTTGCTTGAGATCATGTTATCACTTCTCCCGCCGAAATGCACTAGGGAAAACCCTCGAACGGCAAAAAAACGGCACCGTTTCCTCCCGACAAGGGGAAACGATGCCGCCGATAATCGCAGTTCTAATTGTGAGGATGTCCGTTCTGACCAAGAATTGCATCCACTTCCTTGCCGACCTCCGGGTCCTGCGAGATCAGCTTGCGGATCTGCTCCATTCCGCCTTCCTCTTCGTCTAAATTCGAATGCGAAGAAGCTTGGCGAGAGGTATGATGCCGATGCTGTTCATTGCCGCTTTCTGCGCCAAGGCGACGGAAGCTGCTCGCGAACTTCATGTTCATCGCCTTCTCGACAGCGTCGTCCTTCATCCCCATCATGCGCTCCTTGACATTCTGGCCTGCGGTCGCCATAGCCGCTGTCAGGTTCCGATTGCGCTGGAACCAAATGGCAAGCGCAGCTCCGGCCAGTCCTCCCATTACGAAAGTCCCTATTTTCACAATTGCCACCCCCTTATTAACGTTAGTGTGGCTCCTGTCGCAGCGGACATGCGGATCAAATTAAGGAAACGGCTCTGTCGAAAATAAGGCGATACAGGGCGGCATATGTTACAATCAAACATGCTAATGAATGACAAACGGAGGAATTACAACATGAATCGTCGACTGATTTCGATCTGCACTTCCCTGCTGCTGCTCAGTGCTCTTGTCTCCGCTTGCGGCGGCGCAAGCAAGCCGAACGCGTCGGCTTCGCCCGAGGCTTCCGCAATCGTACCGGAAACGACGGCAACGGTTTCCCCGTCCGCCTTGTCGGAACCGTCTCCCTCGGAGTCGACTCCTGCCGAATCGACTCCGCCAACGAGCGCCGAGCCCGAACCGACGCCTGTCGAGAAGGCTTATCGCATGAACAAAAACTACTTTATCGTCCCCATCGACAAGGAGACAACCAACAACAAAGTCGTGCTTCTGACCTTCGATGACGGCCCTAAATCTCCCGAGACGCTCGACCCTCTGCTCGATACGCTGGACAAGCACCAGGCAAAAGCGATTTTCTTCGTCAACGGCTACCGCGTCAAAGCAAATCCCGAATTGCTGAAAAAAATCGACGAACGCGGGCAGCCGATCGGCAACCATTCTTGGGATCATATCGATCTAAAAAAAGAAAAAGCTCCGAAAATCAAGGAGCAAATCGAAGGCGTGCAGGAGATCGTCAAGGAAACGATCGGCAAAGCCCCAGTGTACTTCCGCCCTCCGTTCGGCGCGTCAAACGATTCCGTTCGCCAGATCGCCAAAGACAACGGGCTGCTGTTCATGACCTGGTCGAACGGTTCGCTGGATTGGGACATGAACAAGCTGGCGGAAGACAAACGTCCTCAAACGGTCATCGACAATGTGCTGGAGCAGCTGCATCCGGGCAGCAACATTCTCATGCACGAGCTGCCTTGGACGGCCAAGGCGCTGGACGAACTGCTGACGCAGCTTGAAGATAAAGGCTATTCGTTCGTCGATCCCAACGCAATCGATATCGAGCTGTAAACCTGCTGTTGGCGTCCCCACCAGATCAAGCCTGCGACCAGCAGCGCGAAGAGGACGACCAGCGTCAAGTAAAACCATTTCGAAATCTGGCTTCTTTTGACGGGATGGACTTCCGCGCGAGGGGGCATGCCGGTTTCCGGCACGCCCGCGCTCGCAGCGGCCTGCGCGATCGCCTCCTCCAGTTGATCCAGAGTCAGCGCTTCCTCGTCATTCTCTGCGCCGAAAGCGGCTTTCTTGGCCGACACGTAACGTTCCCATGCAGATAAGGGGGACGTTTGGTCTTCCTTCATTTCTCTTCCCTCCGCAAACGAATAATGCAACCCATAATGAAGTCCACCAGGAAGTGCGCCACAATCGGCGCCCATAAAGTGCCCGTATATTCCATAATCCAGCCCAATCCGTAGCTAATCGCGAATACCATTCCCGTCGGGATCCAATGACGCAAGTAGCGAACATGGATGGCCGCAAACAAAATGCTGGTCCAATACGGCCCGAATGCATGCTGCACGGCGCCGCGAAATAGCAGCTCTTCGCACACCGCCACGACAAAGGAAATGACTGCGATATGCCAGATCGGCCTAGTTCGGAAAATCCGTTCGTTCACTCCGCCGTCGTCCGAAGCTTCCTCGGGCACGAATCTGGAAATCGACAGATCGAATAACAGCACTAGCCCCGTCAATCCGCAGCCCCAGACGGCAAATTCCCAAGTTTCCGGAAAATAAAACAGCTCTATAGGATTTCTGCGCTGAAATAATATCCATACAATACCGATAATAAGAGTAAGCGCCTGAGTCACATAGAGATTGGCGAGCAACATCCTATCGTTCAGCTGATCTACCGTGACTTTACGAATCTTTATGTTGCGAATGTCGAATTTTCCCATGATCCCTCGATTTTTGCATTTTTTTGTATGTTCAAAAGTGGCGTTTTTTTCTATACTAGGACTATTAATCACTACAAAGAACATTAATAAAAGGAGCAACCGATGGAGAAGCGTCTGAACCGTTCTGATCTTATGTTTTCCCTTGCCTTCCTGCTCATGCTCGTAGTCGCGATTGGCGCTTTTTTCTACGGAGTCAAAGTGGGCACCGACCGCGCTCAAGCCGGTCAAATATCCGAACCAGCCGAGGAGGCGACCGCCTCTCCGCAGCCAAACGCCTACCAGCAGCAGGATTTGGTTTCCTTCTATCATACCGTATTTTTGTCGTATCGTGAATTTCAAAACGACTGGCTCGAAGCGCGCAACAAGTGGTTGAGCGATTCGACGTCCGACCGCTCGGCCACGCTTAAGCAACTCGCCAAAACCGCCCAGCTTAAATACGACGCAATCAAGGGGGTTTATGTTGCGCCCGTCTCCCCGCAGCTTAAATCGGCGCAAACGAATTACATGAAAAGCCTAAAGCTGTTCGAGGAAGGCTTCGCCGCTTTGGCCGCGAATGTAAACGAAGGCTCCGCCCAGGCCGCGCTCGATAAAATCGATGCCAACTCTTACTATAAAGAAGCTCTGAAGTTTGCGTTGAACGGACAGAAGGATTACTTCGGTTCGATGCTGAAGTGGGCCGAAGCCGTCAATGCGGACATTCCGGCCAATATCGACGGCATGAGTGCCATTTCGATTGCCGATTGGAAGAAACTTCCGCTCATCGTCAAACTGAAAGCCTCTTCCGATTATATGTCCGGGCAAGCCGCCCTTACCGAGTATTTGCCTCACGATTTGGCGGCCAAGGTCGATCAATTCATCGCCTCCGGCCAAGCCGACAAACGGAAGATCAAAAGCTTCAACGCAGTTGCGGATTTGCTGATCAGCACCGAAGCGGTGACGAGCGATTACTTCAAAGAAGTCAAATCGAGATTGTACGCAAGCGAACAGCTTCCGCAGCTCCCGTTCTTTTCGTCAGGAAAATAGTTTTTTAGTCCTTTAACGCTACAAAGCGTCAATTGTCTCACATTCACCATTGCAATTGTCCGCCCTATTGCTATAAAATAGGAAAGGCAGTTGGAATCAAGCTCGTGGCAAGTCGATACTTAAAGCAGTGAATTTGCGGATTCACCCTCTACGCTCCGTAATCCGCCCTATGCGGACAATCGGGGGTTGAGGGTGTTTTCTATATAGGTTAATGGGACTTCCAAATCGTTGGAATTAACCTATATATACTTTGAAGGAGGGTTCCACATGTACAAAGTACTCGTATCGGATCCGATCAGCGATTTGGGCATCTCGCTTCTGGTTGAAGCGTCCGATATCACTATCGACAAGAAAACAGGCCTCAGCGAGGACGAACTGGTCGCCATCATCGGCGAATACGACGCTCTGCTCGTACGCAGCCAGACGCGCGTCACCGAGCGCATTATGGAAGCGGCCAAGCAGCTCAAGGTTATCGGACGCGCGGGCGTCGGCGTAGACAACATCGATTTGGAAGCCGCTACGAAGCGCGGCATTATCGTAATCAACGCCCCGGACGGCAATACGATCACGACCTGCGAGCATACCTTCGCCATGATGATGGCCGTTGCACGCCATATCCCGCAAGCCTATTTGAAAACGGTCGGCGGCGTATGGGATCGCAAATCGTTCGTCGGCGTCGAGCTTCGCAACAAGACGCTTGGCGTGCTCGGCATGGGCCGGATCGGCAGCGAAGTCGCCTCCCGGGCCAAGGCGTTCGGCATGAACGTGCTCGGCTACGATCCGTTCCTGACTGAAGAACGCGCCGATAAAATGGGCGTGCGCAAAGCTTCGGTTGAGGACATTATCGCGGAAGCGGACTTCATCACGGTTCATACGCCGCTGACTCCGGAAACCCGCCATATGATCGGCAAAGAGCAATTCGCAAAAATCAAACCCGGCGTACGCATCATTAACTGCGCGCGCGGCGGAATCATAGACGAACAGGCGCTGGTCGAAGCGATCGACGCCGGACAGGTTGCAGGCGCGGCGTTCGACGTGTTCGAGGAAGAGCCGCCGGCTCCCGAGCATCCGTTCCTGAAGCACCCGAAAATCATCGTGACGCCTCACCTCGGCGCATCGACCATCGAAGCGCAAGAGAATGTCGCCATCGACGTATCCGAACAGCTGCTGCACATTCTGCGCAACGAGCCGTTCAAGAACGCGGTGAACATGCCTCCGGTTCCGGCCGACGTCATGAACAAGCTGGAGCCTTACTTCCAGCTCGGCAAGAAACTCGGCAGCTTCTCGGCGCAGATCGCCGTGGGCGCGGTTAAAGAGATCGCCGTCACTTATGCGGGAGAACTGGCGGACGTCGACACGCAGCCGCTGACGCGCAGAGTTGTGGAAGGCGTACTCGCCTATCACCTCGGCTCCGATCAGGTCAATGTCGTCAACGCGATGCACCTGGCTAAAATTCGCGGCGTAAATATCGTCGTCACCAAATCACATGCGACTAAAGGCTTCACGAACCAAGTCAGCGTTACGCTGCGCACGGACAAGGAAGAACGCCTCGTCGCCGGAACGCTGCTCAACGGTTTCGGACCGCGGATTACGCAGGTCGACAAGTTTCCGGTCGACGTCGAGCCGCAAGGCCATATTCTGCTTATCTCGCATCACGATAAGCCGGGTATCGTCGGGCGCGTAGGCACGCTGCTCGGTACGCAGGACATCAACATCGCCACGATGCAGGTCGGACGCAAAATCGTCGGCGGCGAAGCGGTGATGGTGCTGGGCGTCGACAAAGGCGTTACGAAGCAGGTGCTGAGCGAGATCACGGCTCTGCCGGATCTGAATAACGCTAAGGAAGTTCATTTGGACTGATAGGGTCAGCGCAACGAACACAAAAGGGAGCCGTCTCGTAAGCAACTCTGCTTACGGGACGGCTCCCTTCTCATTTTCGCTTAGCTGTTATCTCGGCGGCTCAGCGCCCCATTAACCTCAGCAATGGCCTCGCCCAAGCCAAGCTCCTTGTACTGCCGCACGTAATCCTGCCACATGGCGACCGGATCGTCCCCGCTGATCACCACTTTAATGACGTCCTCGAGCGGATTAATCATTGCGCTTAATTTGTCTTTGGCCGGCGTGGACAGAGAGTTGATTTTGTGGTAAGCGGGCGTCGCTACGGCGTTGTTGATCAGCCATTCCATCTCGGACAAGCTTTTGAGGATGTTCTCTTCTCCAAAGCTGATCTTGTTCAGCTCGTTTAAGCGAAACTCGGTTTCCTTGCCCCAGGACGCCAGCGAACGGAAAATCGGAATGGATGGATACACGCTGGAGATCGCATCCGGCTTGCCGCTGCCTTCGTTGACCGGCCGAATCATTACGACATGACCGTCCTCCAACCGGTAATCGACGTCTTCCAGGCCGTAGCTCGTCAGCCTCTGCCCTTCCGGCGAGAGCAAATAGTCGTACAGCTGCAATACCCGGCTCATTTTCTCGTCGCCGATCTTGGCGTTAAAAAACGTCTCCGACCAGTAGGTCTGCGCGACATAATAATAACGCTGCCCCTCCTCAGACGGCCATAAGCGTAAAATATCGACGGAATCGCGAAAGCTGCGGTTCGGCTGATAGTCGTTCCACAGCTCTTCCAGCCGGCTTAGACTGCTTGGAGTTGCGCGGTAGACAAGAGCGCCGGCTTGGCCCTGCGCAAACTTGGACAAGGCGTCCTCTTCCTTCATGTAATAGAAATCGGGGTCCAGCGCGCCGTTCTCGTACAATTCCCGCAGCTGCACGACGACCTCATCCATTTTTCGAGACGCATAATAGGGAATCCACACGTTATCCTCGAACACCCATTGGCCTGCGCCAAGTAGTTTTGCGGGGGTAAGGCTTCATCGATTACGAAAGCAGACGTACAGCGCGGTCTTGCTCCCGCCGACGCGAAACGCGCGGCCGACCGGACGAAGCGCATCGTACACGCTGAACGGAGCAAGCCTTGTCACATAGTCTGCCGGCGTTCCGACCGGCACGGTGGAGTAATCCGGACCCGTATTCTCGCTTACCTTCGCGTCTACCAACTGGAACATTTCAACGGCTTCGGATCGCAGGGAATGCTCCCCGCCGCCTGAAACCCATTCCCATGATAGCTCCGCATCGGACGGTAACTCCTCCCACAGAATCTGGTATCCGACAGATGTGCCCCGCGCCGCTTCCAGCACGATGTCTCGCGTTCCGTCCAGAGCAATGTCCGTATCGGGTATAGCCATTCGTTCGCGTCGTACGTCTGCCATCTCATCCGATCGCTCCCTTTCCTCGTTAGCGTTCTGGGTGATGCACAGGCAGCTCGGCGACGCTGCCGTCGTTCTGGCGAATCCACGTTTCGAAGCTGCGTTCCCCGGCCTTAAGCCGAATGACGCGCGCCCCTGTCGGGAAGCGGTCTTGGCGCACCCCGTCAACGTAGCTTACATAGCGGGTCGAACGGCCGTAGCAAAGACGAATCCCGTGCAGCGTTCCGCTGTAATCGTTGGCATGGTCGTGCCCGACGAAGGCGCCCATAATATCGCCTCTTTCCGCCATAGCGGCGAACATTCCGGAATTGATCCGAGGTGCGCTTACCCCTTCATAGCAGTGACCTTCGCAAATCTGCTGCTCCCATACCTCGCGATATTCGGGAAACGGAATGTGAAAGAAGGCGAGCGAAGGCAGCGAAATTCCGCCGTTGGCGTCGGCTCTGGCGCGAGACAGCTCCGTGTACCACCGAATCTGATCCCGACGAATCCAGTCGTAGCCGCCGATTGATGGAAGCGCGCTGTAGTCGCCGCTGTCCAGAAAATACATCTCCGCTGCCGGGGAGCCGCTGCGATCGACAAGCGTAATGCTGAAGTTTCCCGCTCCACTCAGATCGGGCGGGTCCGCTTCGGCGACGTTATGTTGATGCGCCAGCTGCTCTTCGTGCATTCGGCTGCGGGCGACCGCTCCTTCCGAATCGTGGTTGCCGAACACCGCCGCCCACGGAATGCCCCGCTCCTCGGCCGGAGCAATAGCCTGCCGGAAAGAGGCAAGCGGGTCGTTGCCTCTTGCGCTGGCCGTCACATCGCCGGCGAATACGATCAAGTCGGGCCGTTCGGCGGCAATGACCGTCTCCATCGTTCTTCTTGTTTCAGCGTTGATGTCCGGCGTGTCCGGATCGTGATCCCCGTCGGCTATAAACTCTACATCGGAAAATTGCACGATAACGAACGTTCCGTCGTCCCGAAAACTGAGCTTTCTGCTCATAGAGCCTTAGTCTCCTTTCCGCTCCTGATTGCCGCTCGTCTGCCGGTCGATGCTGCCGTCGTCGAGCCGCAACCAGGACTCGAACTGACGCTCTCCCTTGGCCAGACGGATTACGCGAGCGCCGTGGTTGAACCCCTCTTTGCCGTATGTATTATAGCCCGAGGCTCTCCCGTAACAAAGACGGATGCCGAACAGCTCTCCCCAGTAATCGTTAATATGGTCGTGTCCGACGAAGGTACCGACAACGTCTCCGCGCTTCACCATCGCTTCGAAGAAGCCGGAATTGATCTGCGAGCTGCATACATTCTCGTGCTTGTGGCCAAAGCAAGGCTGACGCTCCCATACGTCGGCGTATTCACGCAGCGGAATATGGAAGAAAGCGAGCGACGGCAGCGGCGTTCCCCCGTTCATCTTCTCCAATCGCTGCGACTCCGCTTCATACCACTCGATCTGATCCCGCTTGATCCAGGCGTACCCGTCCACGTTCGGCAGATCCGAATAGTCGCCGCTGTCGAGGAAGTATAGGGCGGCCGCGGCTTTTCCGTCGTTATCCCCGACCGTCAGGGCGTAATTTCCATAACCGCTTACATTCGGCGTATGCCCGCTCAACCCGTTCTTGCTGGTCAGCAATGCGTCAAGCAACTCGCTTCGGGTTATAGTCACCTCGGAATCGTGATTGCCGAACACCGCCGCCCATGGAATTCCGCTCTCCTCCGCCGTTCGAACGACCTCGCGCAGCGACTGCTTCGGATCTTCGCAGTTTTCGCTGTAAATCAAGTCCCCGGTAAACACGATCAGATCGGGCGCTTCCTCTTTCAAGACCAATTCCATAAGCGAGCGCGTCTGCAAATCTTTCTCGTCCCCGTTTTTCCAGTGCAAATCGGTGAACTGAACAATTGTAAAAGTACCGTCTTCTCTAAAACGTAAACTCGGCATAAGTAAATTCCTCCCAGTTGTTTTTGTTTGCTTTTACTTTGAATTCCTTATGTTATTATAAAGCAACCGCCAACATTTGCCCATCACCTATCTAGATAAATCTGCTTAATCTTCGCCTAGCTTCAGCGCTTGGTGAAGCTGCAAGCGGGATAACGGTACGGACAGGACGGCAAGCCCGGTTGCCAGCATCGCGCCAGTCAGCGCGCAGATTCTCAGCTGATATCAGCTCGAAGCGCGCAGTGAAGGGAAGTGCAAGGGAGCCCGGCTGAAACTCACGATCAGCGCCATGCCTCGCCCTCCTCTGATTCCGGTCGTCTGAGCATTCGGACAGGTCCGCTCCCGTATGGATTCTATTTATTGTAGCGCTGCTCTCCGGTCGTCCATATAGCGTATTATTGTGAAATCGCGTCCATACTCAAACCATAGATTGAAAAAACCAGGACTGCCCCCTTACCTGCTCCGGGACTGCCCTGGCTTGGCATAATCAAAAAAACGATCACTTCGTATAACCGATTACCTTACCTATAATATTCTCCTCAGCGATCGGTCCGAAAAAGTAGCTGTCTAAGGCGCGCATTCGATTGTCCCCAAGCAAAAACAACATGCCTTCGGGAACAACCTGCTCCTCCAAATTTTCGCTTTCAACCGTTCGAATCAAATTATTGAAGTTTTCCTTTTCAAAATCAAACAAATCGGGTTCCTTAAGCTTTTTCTTCAACACTTTCACATCATTATTCATATCCTTGCCATAGAAAGCGTCGAGCTTGTCGCCGTTGATAAAAACTTGTCCCCGTTTCATGCTGATCGTTTCGCCGCTTAGGGCTACTACCCGCAACGCCTGCTGCAGTTCAATCTCGGGGTACTTCGATAAAACTTCAGCCGGATAGAAGAAATAAACGACATCGCCGCGTTGAATATTACCGTTCTTATACGATTCGGGGTCTACTACCAAATCTTTGAGAGAGTATACTTCCTTCCCTAGCATAGCATCGTTCAATAGTCGAACGATTACCTGATGTTCTGCCGGCTCCACTTGTTGGAGCTTAGGCAAGGTGTACGGGTCTTGAATAGCTTTATTCTGACAGCCTGCTATTAAAAATACGGCGGCAACAATCGCTAATAATCTCCACATAGCACACCTCCAATAAATAAAGCGACCCGCAAGCCTCGGCGGAAAACCAAGTTGCGAATCGCTTATCTTTCCTTGCTAACTTCTCTTCATTATTGCGAACTTCCCCCGCCTGCTCTACGGGTTGTCATCATAGGGAGCATAATTGTAAAAGTCGTTCCCGCACCCGGTTCGCTCGATACGCTAATCGTCCCCCCGTGTGCAACGACCAGATTTTTGACGATGGCCAGTCCAAGTCCCGTGCCGCCGCCGGTCGTCTCGCGCTTGCGCGCCTTGTCCGCTTTGTAGAATCGCTCGAACACGTAAGGCAAGTCCTCGTACGGGATGCCTTGACCTTGATCAATCACTTTAAGCTCCAGCCATTTGCCTTGCACGGCAGAGACTCGGCTGGCTTCCAGGGCGATCGCCGCTCCCGCTGGGGTATGGCGCAGCGCATTGTCCATCAGATTCGTCAGCACTTGCTCCAGGCGATCCGCATCGCCTTCCTCGAGCGTGAGCTCCGGGTCGTCCGCCGATTTCGTCAGCTTGATCTGCCTTTCCTTCGCAAGCGCGGCGAACTTTCGATAGACCCGGGATACAAGCGCATTCACGTCGACCGGTTGAAAATTCATTTCCAAGTAGCCGGCTTCCATTCTGGCCAAGTCGAGCAGATCTCTCACCAGCCGTCCCATCCGCAGCGACTCGTCGTGAATGACCTGCGCGAGCTCCCTGCGTTCCTCCGGAGTTGACGCGATATCGTCCACGAGCGCCTCGCTATAGCCCTGCACCATCGACAGCGGGGTACGGATTTCGTGCGAAACGTTGGCGACGAAATCCTTCCTCATCTTATCGACGCGGAATTCCTCGGTCACGTCCCGCAGCACCGCAACCGCTCCGCGAACGGAATCGGCCGAGACGAGCGGAGTCATGACGACCGACCAAACCCCGCTTTTGACATGAACCTTGACGGTCAGCTCTTTGCCCTCCGCAATGACGTTGCGGAACGTTTCCCGAAGCGGACCGGGAACGCGCTCATCCTGCTGCTGAGCCTCTTCGTCCTGTTCTGCCCAGTCGACCGTCTGCCAATCCTTGAGCAGCTGCTGGCCTTGCGGATTCGTTAGAATAACCTCGCCCTCGGAATCGAACGAGATGACCGAATCCGTCATGCTGCGAAGCACGCTGCTCAGATGATCGCGCTCATGTTGAATGTCCCGAATCAGCGTCTGCAGCTCCGAAGCCATCTGGTTAAACGTATTCGCCAGTTCCCCGATCTCGTCGGTGGACCGAATCGCTACCCTCGTCGTATAGTCACCCTGCGCGACTCGGTTGGCCGCGTCCTTCATTTCGCGAAGCGGGTTCGTAATTTTGGTCAACAGGAAAAAGGCGAAGAAAGTCGTTAACAGAAAGCCGACGATTCCAGAGTAGATGAACAGATGCTTGATCATGACCGGGTTAGCAAATTTGATATCGATATATTCGAGCAAAAAGAAACCGATGGTGATAATGACAACGCCGACCAAGCCCATGATCGTCAGCCACATTTTGCCGACGACGGTTCGCAGAATGGCCATGCTTTACTTCGTCGCCTCCAGCTTGTAGCCCACGCCCCATACGGTCGTAATCATCGCCGCCGCTTCCGCCGAGACGCGATTGAGTTTCTCGCGCAGCCGTTTGACGTGCGTGTCCACCGTCCGCAAATCTCCGAAGAAGTCGTAGTTCCAGACGTCCTTCAACAGCTCTTCGCGGGAAAACACCTTGTCGGGCGTGCTGGCCAGATAATGCAGCAATTCGTATTCCTTCGGCGTCAAATTCACTTCCTGGCCGCTCGCCGTTACGCGATGCGCGTCATGCTCAATGACCAGATGAGGGAAGACGATGTTATTGCTCGTATTCAATTCCTTCGACAGGAACGCCGTGGCCGAAGACCGCCGCAAAATCGCTTTAATGCGGAAGATAACTTCCCGCGGACTGAACGGTTTGACGACATAGTCGTCGGCGCCGACCTCAAACCCTTGTACGCGGTTGACCTCCTCGCCTTTGGCCGTCAGCATGAGCACAGGAGTGGCCTTCTGCTGACGCAGACGGGAGCACACTTCGATCCCGTCGATTCCCGGAAGCATCAGGTCGAGCACGATCAAATCGAAGTCCTCATCCTGCGCTTTGCGGAGAGCCGTCTCTCCGTCCTCCGCCTCTTCGATCTCGTAGCCCTCTTTTTCCAGATACATCTTCAGCAATCGGCGAATGCGTTCCTCATCGTCCACGACCAAAATCCGACTTCCCGTATTCATGCGTCCAAACGCTCCTCTCGACTCTTATACCCTATGTGCCCCATTATACCCCGGCATACGAATGCAATCCAGCAATGACGAGATTCACGCCGACCAGCGTAAACATCACGACGAGGAAACCGATGACGGCAAGCCAAGCCGACCTCGTTCCCTGCCAGCCTCTCGACAGACGAAGATGTAAATAAGCGCTATAGAACAGCCACGTAATAAGCGCCCACACTTCCTTCGGATCCCATCCCCAGAACCTCGACCAGGCGATTTCCGCCCAGATCATGGCGAAGATTAGCGCCCCAAGCGTAAACACCGGGAATCCGATCGCGATGGCACGATAGCTGATTTCCTCCAGATCGTCGGGATCGATGTCCGAAAGGTGCGGATTGATCGCCGCCGTCAGCTTCTTGCGCGTAATGAGCCGCAGTAAACCATAGAGCAGCGAACCGGCAATGACGGACCAGATAACCGTGTTCAGCTTGCGACCCGCGTTGACTCCGTTCATCCAGGACGGCGCTTCGAACAGCGGCTTCTCAAGACCTATGAAGGATTGGAAAGAGACTGTCTCGCTGTTATACGGCGCAACTATCGGAGGCAAGGTGTACTTCACTTCGCCTGTGTTGGTGAGCGCATTGCCGGCATCGTCGATCGTGACCGTCTCTTGCTTAAAGGTCGCTTCGTACCCTGCGCCGCGGAAAGCGAATACCGCTACAATGAAGCCGACGAGCACGATGATGACGTACAGGGAAAACTCCGTCCAAAATTGAGCGCGACGTCCCGCCTTATCCGTACGAGTAAAATCGACGACGCGGATCAGCTGCACGAGAGCTGCAGCGAATCCGATCGCGAAGAACGCCTCGCCCGTTGCAGCCATCGTCACGTGAATTTTTAGCCATATGCTTTGCAGCGGCGGAATAAGCGGTTGAACCTCGGACGGAAATACCGATGCGTACGCTATGATGATGATAACCAGAGGCAGCGTAAACGCGCCAAGCATCATGTTGCGGTAAATCGCATAGATGACAATAAACGCAAACATGATCGCCATGCCGAGGAACGTCATAAATTCATACATATTGCTCGTCGGAATATGGCCGCCGCCGTACCAACGAGTAAAGAAAAACGTCAGGTGGGCCAGCCAGCCGACCGCGGCAAGCACGAAGGCGATTTTGCCCCAGCGAGCGGCATGCTCGGCCGGCTTGCGGTTGCTCCACTTTTTGCCGCCGACCGCGATCGCATAGCTGATAAAGGACGCGCAATACAGAAAAAAGGCTGCGATAAATGCGTCACTGCTAAAATCCAACCAACTCAACGTACATTCCTCCTGTTATCGAGCGTTTTGGGATCCACGGCGATGCCGGTTTTGCCCAGCGCTCCCGCCACGTCGGCTCTTAAGCCGTAAGTATTCTTGTTCGTATGTCCCCCGAGCGACAGCGAATCGCCGTCGATCCGGACCCATATCCGCCTGTGCTGCCAATAAAAGCCCATAATCAGACCAATCATGGAGATGGCCGCGCCGACCCACACGTAAGGCATTGCTTTGTCCATGCGAATGTTCAGGTAGGTGGTGAAAGCGGAATATTCAATATTGTTCATCTTCCCGTCGACAATCGGGTTCTCCACTTGAATGGAGAAGCGCCCCGAACTGTCTCCTCGTTGCTTAAAGCTCTCGTTCAGAATGCTCTCGTAATACTTGCTCTTCTCGCTTGGCATAGCGAAGTAAATATGCAATTCGCCTTTGTCCTGAACGTCGGGACCCGTGATTCGGAACACAAACGCCGGATTGTTCGGATCGCGCGATTTGGTCATCGGCCTCGTCTGCTCGTCCAATCCGAAGTCGGGATAATAATCGATGAGCTTAAGCGTATAATCCCCAAGCTTATATTCCGCCTCCGGCTGATCCATCCTCAGATCGAAGCTGCCGATATCGCTTCCTCCGGCGACGTCCTTCAGTGTCGGATGCACCGAGATGAAGCGAACCTTTTCCATATAGCTGTTCTGATAAATTCTGAGCCCATCATAGGTAAGGGCGCTGTTCACGCGAATGTCGTGCTGCTTAACCTCTTTCAGAACAGGTTCCTGCGTCAGATCGTTGCAGGCGTCTGTGCATTCGTACAGGCGTGCCTTCGTCTCGTACAGCTTGACAACTTTCGTGCCCTTCTGGTTATTCGCCAGCTCTTCCTCCGAATAATAGTCAAGCGTGAACTTGTCGTTTTTAATATAGTAGTTGGTTCCCGGAATTTGCCGCGTCTCCCCCTCGTAGAGGGTCAAGTATTGATCCATGTGCCACGCGGGAATGCTCCGGCCGAGCACCGCCAGCAAAAAAACGATAAGGCCGATATGGTTAATGTACGGTCCCCATCGGCTGAACCGGTTTTTCTCCCCCAGCAGCGCTCCGTCCTCTTGCAAGACGCGATAGTGCTTGCGTTTCAGTTCCTTCGCGAACCGATCGAGCCACGCCTGCTTGTCCTCCGTTAGCTCTCCGGAGTAGACGACATGCTGACGGTTGATGAACTGCATATGCTTGCGAATCTGCTGCTTGGACAGCGCACGGTACAGCGGCAGCACACGATCGAGGCTGCAGACGACTAGCGAGGTTCCGATCATGACGAGCAGCCCGATAAACCACCAGGATTCATACGTCCGCGACAGTCCCAGCGCATGATAGATCACGCCGAACGTACCGTGCTGCTCCTTGTAATAAGCGGCAAATTCGGAGCGCTCGGTCAAGTTGATGAGCGTGCTCTCCTGCTGCAGTATCGTTCCCAGCGACGCGCCGATCAGCGTAATTACGATTAAATAAACGGCAATTTTTACCGATGAAAAGAAATTCCATATCCGATCGACGAAATGCGGATTCGCTTTCTGCGATCTCCGGGCCACGCCGTCGTACCTCATTTCCAGCAGCGCTTTCTCATCCTTCAGCAGCGCTTCGTCGAGCGGTTTGCCGCAGGACTCGCACAACACCGTTCCGACAGGATTTTGATGGCCGCATTCGCACTTCGTGTTCTGAAACAACGGTTAATCCTCCCTGACTGGCGTCACGACTTCGACTGAATGAGTCGTTCTATCCTTTGCTCGATCTCTTCCTCCGTCAGCACGCCGCCGATCACGACCTCCTGGATTTCTCCGGAGGGAGCGATGAAAAACGTTGTCGGATACTGCTTGAGTCCGTACTTCCTTTCCGTCTGCTTGTCCTTATCCAACAAAATCGGAAAATCGACGCCGATCTGACGAATGAAGCTTTGGACCGTCAGTCTGTCTTCGCTCAGATTGATGCCAATCAGCTTCAGTCCCCGATCCTTCCACTTGTCGTACTGGTGCTGCAAAGCGGGCATTTCATTGCGACACGGCGGACAGAAGGTTCCCCAAAAATTGATTATGAGAGGCTGTCCCTCGTAATCTGTCATGTCGTGCACCTGGCTGTTCAGGTCGGCCAGACGAAAGGTTGGCGGCTTGTCGCCTTTCGCAAGGACCACGCTTTTCGAAAACAACGAATTGCCGATCGCGAATCCTCCGATCAGGATCACGACGGCTAAAATCGCATATTGAATCGGCTTCCGATAACGTCCCATAATCGTGTCAACACCACCTGCGTTTCGGTTAGTTCCATTTTACCGGATAGTTTGTCTAGCTTCAATCAACCACATCAAGTATACGTTGATTTTACGGGCATTTCATTATTTTGTTTGTCTAAATTAGCACAATTGGGCCGGGAGAAATTCGAGAGGCGACATGGAGTTTCGCGGGGAGAATGTAGAGTGAAAATGGCTTTCAAAAGGGGCTAAAGAGACCTTCCAAAAAGAAAAAACCGCCAAAAAGCCTAAGCCCCTCGACGGTTTATCCTATTTTTCTTCAAGTTGAACCGAATCCGCGATCTCGCGAAGCTTCCCCAGCTCTTCCGCGGTAAGTTTGCGGTGCTTGCCTCGCTGGAGGTTGTCCAGATACAGACCGCCGAAGGAGATGCGTTTCAGCCGCGTCACCGGATGGCGGATCGCTTCGAACATCCGGCGCACCTGCCGGTTGCGACCTTCGTAGATCGTTATAGCTATGGTGGCGTATTTGCCCTCAGGATCGATGTCTTGATATTCGACCTCCGCCGGAGCGGTCATGCCGTCGTCCAGCTTGATGCCCTTCGCGAGCTTCTCCAAAGCGTTTCCGTGCGGCACTCTCTCAACCGTCGCATGATACGTCTTCGGCACGCGATGGCTTGGATGCGTCAGCTTGTGGGCCAGATCTCCGTCGTTCGTCAGCAGCAGCAGCCCTTCCGAATCGTAATCGAGCCGGCCTACCGGATACAGCCTCTCCTTAACTTCCTTCAAGTAATCGGTCACAACGCTCCGGCCCTTGGGATCGGAGACGCTTGTGATGACTCCTTTGGGCTTATTGAACATCAAATAAATTTTAGCTTCCTTCTTGATCGCCTTGCCGGACACCGTAATCGTATCCACGGCCGGATCGGCCTTGGCACCGAGCTCGGTCACGACTTTTCCGTTGACCGTCACCTTGCCGGCCGTTATCAGTTCCTCGCATTTGCGCCGAGAAGCGACGCCTGCGTTCGCAAGAACCTTCTGTAATCTTTCCTCCACGACTTTCACCTCTAACCCATCATACCAAGCCGAACAACAACCAGCAAGCGAATACCGCGGCGAAAAATCCGACAAGGTCGGAGAACAACCCAACCTTGAGCGCATAGCGAGCATTGCGAATGCCAATTGCCCCAAAGTAGACAGTCAAGACGTACAAGGTCGTGTCGGTACTGCCTTGGATCGTAGACGCTACACGCGCCGCGAAGGAGTCCGGTCCCTGCTCCTTGATCAGATCGGTGACGAAGGCGAGCGACCCCGCTCCCGTAATCGGCCGCAGCAGGGCAAGCGGCAATACGTCGCTTGGAATGCCTATCAGCTCAAGCGCCGGGCGAATGACGCCGATTAGAGCGTCCAACGCGCCGGAGGCCCGAAACATGCCGATCGCCGTCATCATTCCTACAAGATGAGGAATGATGCCGATCGCCGTTCCAAAGCCATCCTTCGCCCCATCCACAAACGTCTCGTAAACCGGCACTTTGCGAAGCGATGCATAAAGAGGAATAAAAGCGATAAGTACGGGAATCGTCCAGGTGGAGACGATCTGAATGATCGAGATCAATGCGCTCAGCCCCCTCCGGCGGACGCGGAAGGCGGATTGACAGAGGCGCCGCCCGCGCCGTTGCCCCAGTTTGTTTTAAAGGCAGGCGGAAGCTTGCTGCGGCGGCGATACCATCTGTCCGCCAAAATAGCTGCCCCGGTCGAGATCAATGTAGCCAACAGAGTCGGCGCAACAATGTCCGCGGGATGAACGGCCGCAAAATTCATCCGGATGGCGATAATCGTCGTCGGCACGAGCGTAATGCTGGCCGTATTAAGCGCCAACAGCGTGCACATCGCCGGGGTGGCGACGGTCGGCTCGGGATTGAGCTTCTGAAGCTCCTGCATGGCCTTGATGCCCATCGGAGTGGCCGCATTGCCCAAACCGAGCAAGTTGGCGCTCATATTGGATAAAATGTAGCCCATTGCCGGGTGATCCCCGGGAACGTCGGGGAACAGCCTGCGGACGATTGGAGCCATCAACTGCGCCAGCTTACGGACAAGGCCCGCTTCCTCGGCGATTCGCATTAGCCCCATCCAAAACACAAGTATGCTGATCAACCCGAGACATACGGTTACGCCAGTTTGCGCTCCGCCGAACGCCGCTTCCGCAACCTTCTCCATCTTCCCGTTCGCGGCGCCGTATATAACGCTGAACACGATCATTCCCATCCATATCCAGTTTACCACTGCTCATTCCCCTCCTTGCAGTAACAAAGCTTTCAGAACCGTTTGAAACGCTGTTCCGAACGTGCGCTGCGAGGCAGTTGCGGCCACGGACGGGCGATCGGCCTGAGGCTGCGCTTGACCGGACTTCGGCGTAGAAGCTTCTCGCTCTGCGTCGGCCACTAACGGCACTCCGCCGACCTGGCGGCCGTCCAGCATGAACTTAAGCTGGCCGCGATAGCCTAGACGATACTGCACGGATTCCGGATTAAGCGGAACGAGTCGGATTTCCAGACGTTCGCGCTCCTCCTCCGCGAACGGATAGGCAAAGCCTTCTGCCGTCTCGAAAGGATATTCCTTCAACGGTTCCCCCGCGCCGACAACGCGAACGAGCGGAAATCGGGCAAAGCCGTAATCCAGCAGACTGGCGTGATCCTTCCAGTCGTCCCGGTCGTTGAGCGTAACCGCCACCAGCTGCTGGCCGCCCCGGGTCGCGGAGCTGACCAGCGTTCGCAGCGCCTGCTTCGTGTAGCCGGTCTTGACTCCGTCCGCCCCTTCGTACATTTGCAGCATTTTATTTTTGTTCACCCATTTGTAATCCCAGGAATCGTTCGGATTCGGCGCCGATCGTACCTGCGTTCCGACGATCTTCTTGAATTCGGGGTTGCGCAGCGCATACACGGCAAGCTTGGCCAGATCATTGGCAGAGGAATGGTGACCTGGCTCGTCCAGTCCGTGCGGATTCATAAAATGGCTGTTCTCCAGGCCGAGCTCCTCGGCTTTCTTGTTCATTAGAAAAGCGAAGCCCTCGACGGAACCGCCAACATGCTCGGCGATCGCGATTGCGGCATCGTTGCCGGAGCGCAGCATCAGGCCGTACAGCGCGTTGCGCAGCGTGATCGTCTCTCCGGCTTTCAAGTAGAGCGAGGAACCTTCCTTGCCGGCCGCCCGTTTGCTCACCTTTACCTTATCCTCCAAATTGCCGTGTTCAATCGCCACAATTGCCGTCATAATTTTCGTCAAGCTGGCGATCTTCATCGGCTCGTCCCCATGTTGACTGTACAAAATCCGCCCGGATGCGACATCGGCAAGCGCGGCGGCTTTGGCTTGATTCGCGGGAGGCTTCTCTGACGGGCGAGCGGCTCCGGCTGCCGACGAGGCGGACAATGCTGCGGCAATTGTCAGACAGATGCTAAGCACGTACAAACGATAAATATTGAAACGACGGGCCAAAAACAGCAGCATGCCGATCCTCCTCGAATTTGAACTTGATTACCGGACGCATCGAACGCTCACGGCACTTCTGACTCCATTTTATGTATGCATGTCCTAAAGTATGAGGATAGATTCCTTCCGGGCTCAAAAAAGCGCCAGCCTCCTGACGTTATTCAGGAGTCGGCGCTTCGTCGGTATTTCGGAACTTACATTAACGAGGAATCGTTCGACGTTTTCGTTTCGACCGTTCGAATGGTCTCCGTAGAATTCGGATTACGCATAAAGGCGTGCTTTAACTTGTCGACCCATTCCGGGGCGGCGTCGATCAGTCGCTCCAGCAGATGCGTCTGATTGTCCAGCGGCACGACCTTAACCCCTTGAGAGCCGACGACTAGAAAGGCAATCGGGGTAATCGATACGCCGCCGCCGCTGCCGCCGCCAAACGGAAGCGAAACCGAGGCATGGTGACCTTCTTGTTCGTGAGAACGGGATTTTCCGGAATGGTCGGATCCATCCTCCATCGCCGAAAATTCGCTACCGCCCGCCGCAAAGCCAAAGCCGACTTTAGAAATCGGCATAATAACGCTCCCGTCGGGAGTCTGCACCGGTTCTCCGACGATCGTATTGACGTCGACCATATCCTTGATATTTTCCATTGCGGTTTGCATTAAGCCGTTAATCGGATGCTGATGCTGTGACATCTTCAACTCCTCCTTTCGTGTACCTAATTTGCCCGAATCCCCTACGCCTTTATGCGTCCACTTGCTGCCTGCTGCGGGATGTTCAAGCTTCGTGTCGACTAGCTTAAACCTTCCTTGGGAGGCGTCAGCCAGCTCCGCCATGCCCGCAGCGCCTTGCCGACGCGAATCCTGTTTACCCCGAGTTTAAGAAATGCCCTTAGGAGCGTTCCCAGTCGAATGCGAAAGTCCGCTTCCCATACAACCGTAAACTCGGGTGCGGAATAGTTCGGCGTCACCTCGCCATACGGCGAGGTACGGAAAGCGAGCATGCGGCTAGCGATGCCTGAAGCGCAGCCGGATACGGCCCACAGCAAGCCCGTCAAAGTCGCAGTCGATGCCGCGTCCCCCGTGCCTACGCGAAAATCGAGTCTCCACCGGGTACATTCCACTTTCTTCAGCGTTTGTCTCGCCCATTGTTTGAACCTCTTCGTGGAAACGAGTATCGAGCGGTAAGCTCTTATGTACCGCATAATCGTTTTTCTGCCCACTATCCGCTTTGCTTTGCTTCCTTGCGTCCTTCCAGGCAATCCGCCGGTCCTCTGTTCGCGGTATACGACGTTCCAGCCGCGAATGACAACCGACGGGAGCAGAATCCGATAACGGAAAAGACCGAACAACGCTTGAACGACAACGACCAACTGATCCAATCGACCGCTGCGCGAGTATCGGACGCGGATTTTGATTGGCGAAAACCATGCCGCGACCAGCGCCGCCGCAGCTGCCGCCGAGGCGATCCAAAGCCAGAAGGCCATACCTCCCCCGCCTTTCATAGGGGTAGTATGGCCTTCTGGCTTTCGTTCATTCCAATTCCCGTTCCAAATCTTCCAGAGAAAGCTGTCGACCTTCGATTCGGTCGAACAGGAGCTTTGTCCTCTCCTCCAGCTCGTCGTCACCGTCGGCGAACGTCGGTTCAGGCAGGCTTTGGATGCCGGGCAATCCGAAATAGTCGAGAAACGCTTTAGTCGTGCCGTATAGGATCGGACGGCCAAGCGCATCAGCTCTGCCCTTCTCCTCGATCAGATCCTTGTTCACCAAATGGTGAAGCGGCCGATCCGCCTTCACTCCGCGTATTTCTTCGATCTCGATCCGTGTAATCGGCTGCTTGTAGGCGATGATCGCCAGCGTCTCAAGCGCTGCTTGCGACAGCGAAGAACGCGAGGGAGAGTAAGCCAGCTTCTCGAAAAACGGCGCATGCTCGCTGGCCGTCGTCAGCCGGAAACTTCCGGCCACTTCGGCGATCCGGATTCCGCGGCTTTTTTTGGAGAAATCCTTCTGCAAATCCTTCAGCACGTCCGCCACGACGGCTACGTCCGTCTCGACGACCTCGGCGGCCGTCTTCGCGCTGATCCCTTCGTCTCCGGATACGAACAACAGGCCTTCAAGTACCGATTTCAATGTCGAGTAATTCATCGTTCTCTTCTCTCCCCGTCCACGACAACACGATTTCATCGAACAGTGCGTTTTGATGGCAGGAAATCCATTTCCGCTTCATTAATTCCAGAATTGCCAGGAAGGTGACGACGATTTCCTCGCGATCTTCCTCTTCCCTGAGCAATTGCGAAAACAGCAGCTTTCCTTCGGTCGAACGGCTCTTGAGCGTATGGATAATGTCGAGAATTCGATCCTTGACCGAAATTTCGTCCTTGCGAATCGAAGAAACCCGGTTTCGTCCGGCCAGTCTTCTCATCGCTTTCTGGAACGCTTTGACGAGATCGTCCACGTGCAGTCCTTCGACCGGATTCGTCTTGATCGCCTTCTCGAAGGGGGTTAGGTCGGTTGGCTCTCGCGTGTACACCTGACTGCGATCCCATTCCTTCTCGCGCAGCTGTCCGGCCACCGACTTGAATTTGCGGTATTCGATCAGCTTGCGAATCAGTTCCTCGCGAGGGTCGAGATCGTCGTCCTCATCGACCGTTAGCCACGGTTCCTCGGTAACCGGAGGCTTAGGCAGCAGCTGCCTGCTCTTCATGGAGAGCAGTGTCGCCGCCATCACAAGAAATTCGCTGGTAATGTCAAGCTCGAGCTCCTGCATCGCCGCCAAATATTCCATATATTGATCGGTAATGTCGCTGATCGAGATGTCCTGAATGTCGATTTCCGCCTTGTCGATCAGATGGAGCAGCAAATCGAGCGGACCTTCGAACGTCTCCAGCTTGTACAGCATTGCCACGCGGGTTTCCTCCTGCCTTCACGCACGTCCCTATTACCTTCTAAAATGAAATCTTATCAGCCCGAGATCGCCCGCGTCAAATTCGCCATCTCGATGGCCGTCGTAGCCGCGTCCCAGCCCTTGTTGCCAGCCTTCGTTCCCGCGCGCTCCACCGCTTGCTCGATGCTGTCCGTCGTCAGCACGCCGAAGATTGTCGGCACGCCCGTCTTGAGCGAGATAGCGGCGACTCCCTTGGCCACTTCGTTGCAGACGTAGTCGAAATGCGGCGTGGAGCCGCGAATAACCGCGCCCAGCGTAATGACCGCATCGTACTTGCCGCTCTCCGCAAGCTTCTGGGCGATCAGCGGAATTTCGAAAGCTCCCGGAACCCATGCGATCTCCACTTCGCTATCCTCCGCTCCGTGACGCTTCAGCGCATCTAGCGCCCCTCCGAGCAGCTTGGACGAAATAAACTCGTTGAATCTTCCGACGACGATTGCGTATTTTAACCCTTTGGATACTAAGTGACCTTCATATACGATTGACATTGTACGTTCATCCCCTCAAATGTTGTAGTCAGGCTCGCCTTGGAACGATAGCAGATGGCCTAGCTTGGCTTTCTTGGTATGCAAATATCCCGTATTGTCTTCGTTCTCCTGCATCTGTATCGGAACGCGCTCGACGACGTTCAGACCGTAGCCTTCCAGCCCTTTGATCTTGCGCGGATTGTTCGTCAGCAGCCGAATGTCGCGAATGCCGAGATCTTTCAAAATTTGCGCCCCAATGCCGTAATCGCGAAGATCCGGAGCGAATCCCAATTGAATATTCGCGTCCACCGTGTCCAATCCCTGCTCCTGCAGCTCGTAAGCGCGCAATTTGTTGATCAGACCGATGCCCCGGCCTTCCTGGCGCATATAGAGTAGTACTCCGCTGCCCGCTTCGTTGATCTGTCTGAGCGCCGCTTCCAACTGAGGACCGCAATCGCAGCGATGAGAATGGAAGACGTCGCCCGTCAAGCACTCCGAATGCACGCGGACAAGCACCGGTTTTGAACCGTCTAGCTCTCCTTTGACGAAAGCGACATGCTCCTTGCGATCGACTTCGTTCGTGTAGGCGACTGCTTGGAACGTTCCGAAATCGGTCGGTATTCTGACCGCGACCTCGCGTTTGACCAGCTTCTCCTTCTCATTGCGATAATGGATCAGATCCTTGATCGTGATCAGCTTGAGGCAATGCTCCTTGGCGAACGTCTGCAGATCGGGGAGCCTTGCCATCGTCCCGTCTTCTTTAATAACTTCGCAGATAACGGCCGCAGGCGCGGACCCGCTCATTCTTGCCAGATCGATCGCCGCTTCCGTATGCCCGGCTCTTCTGAGCACGCCGCCGTTTTTGGCAATCAAAGGGAAAATGTGGCCCGGTCTGCGGAAGTCGCTTGGCCTTGCCGCCGGATCGATCATCGCCTGAACCGTCAACGAACGCTCATGAGCGGATATTCCCGTCGTCGTAGACACGTGGTCGACCGATACGGTAAACGCGGTGCCGTGATAATCCGTATTGTGATTGACCATAGGCGGCAAGTCAAGCGCTTCGGCCCGCTCCTGGGTAATCGGCACGCAAAGCAGCCCTCTGGCCTCCTTGATCATGAAGTTGATCACTTCCGGCGTCGCCTTGTCGGCCAGCGCGATCAAATCCCCTTCGTTCTCCCTATCCTCGTCGTCGACGACGATAATGATTTTCCCCTGGCGCAAGTCCTCGATCGCGTCGTCGATCCGGTCAAAATGTTGCTCTGTCATGTTGGTCGCTCCTTTCACATAAACCCGTTGTCGCGCAGCATCGATTCGGTCAAGCCGCCAGTTTTACGCGTGCTGGCCGCTTGATCTCTCCAGCCAAGCAGGTGGTCGACGTACTTGCCGAGAATATCGCA
Source organism: Cohnella sp. LGH (assembly GCF_017671885.1). NCBI lineage: Bacteria > Bacillati > Bacillota > Bacilli > Caryophanales > Paenibacillaceae > Cohnella > Cohnella sp. LGH. The sequence continues at coordinate 2,597,284 of NZ_CP072117.1, read as the reverse complement.
TTCGATATTCAGCGAATCGCCGGGGTGCTTGTGCTGCAGAACCGTTTCGCGCAGCGTATGCGGAATGATCGATACCGTGAAAATTGCCTCGTCCCGATTCGTCGAGACGACCGTTAAGCTAATGCCGTCCAGCGTAACCGAACCCTGCTGCACGACGTGGCGCAGCATGGCCGGATCGTTGGGCTCGATTGCGAAGACGACGGCATTGGCTTCCGCCGTTCGTCCTCTGATCGTTCCGACGCCATCGACATGGCCCTGCACGAGATGCCCGCCGAAGCGGCCTCCCGCCTGCATCGCCCGTTCCAAATTCAAGGGAGCGCCGGGCTTCAGCGAGCTAAGGTTCGTATGGCGATACGTCTCGGGCATGACATCCACCTCAAAGCTCGTTCGGTCGAACGACACGACGGTTAGACACACCCCGTTAACTGCGATGCTGTCGCCGAGCTTGACGTCCTCCAGAACCTTGGAGGCCGAGACGCCCATAATCATTGCTTCTCCCCTGCGCTGCACGGAGCGCAGAACGCCCATCTCTTCAATAAGTCCCGTAAACATCTTGAACATCCCCCTTACCTGCGCGCTCCTGCGATCCCGCTTCGTTCGCCGGTCGGTCAAGCCGATTGCTCGGATACCCGTTCACGCACCAATCGTCCCCGTAGCTTTGCATCGACACTCCGGAAAGCCGAAGCGCCGCGGACATCTCGTTCGGGCCGACATAGGAGAACGCGGATGGAGCGCCTTCTCCTCCGACGATAATCGGAGCGTAAAACAAGTTAACCTTGTCGACGAGGCCCGCCTCCAGCATAGCGCCGTTGAGCACGCCTCCGCCCTCCAGCAGCACGGAGCTAATGCCTCGCGTCCCCAGCTCCCTCATCGCCGCCACGAGATCGACGCGTTCGCCATCGCCGCAACGCAGCACCTCGGCGCCAAGCTGCCTAAGACGTTCGGCACGGCTTTCATCTGCGCGAAGCGTAGTCAACACGATTGTCGGGGCGGCTTCGTTCAGCACTCTCGCCGTAATCGGGATGTTCAGCTTGGAATCGACAATGATGCGAGCCGGATGAAGCGCGGGCACGCTGAGGCGGGTCGTCAGCTCCGGGTCGTCGGCCAGAACCGTCTGAACGCCGACCATAATTCCGCTATGACGATGCCGCAGCGTATGTACGGCCTCCCTGGCGGCTGCTCCCGTAATCCATCGGCTGTGGCCGGTGCGGGTGGCGATGCGTCCGTCCAGACTCATCGCCGTCTTAAGCGTGACGAAGGGCAGTCCGGTGCGAATGAACTTGTTAAACGCCTCGTTCTGAACCGCAGCTTCCGCTTCCAGGACGCCTGCCAACACCTCGATGCCAGCCTCCCGAAGTCTTGCAAGCCCCTGTCCGGCAACGAGCGGATTCGGATCGACCGCAGCGACGACGACGCGCGATACGCCTTCCTTGATTAGACGCTCGCAGCAAGGCGGGGTCTGCCCGTAATGACTGCAAGGCTCAAGCGTGACATAAGCGGTCGCCCCGCTGGCCTGTTCTCCAGCCATATTAAGCGCATGAACTTCCGCATGGCCCTCCCCCCGCTTCAGATGCGCGCCTAAGCCGACGATCCGACCCTCTTTGACTACAACGCAGCCGACTACGGGATTGACGCCGGTTTGACCGGAGGCTCCGTCCGCCAAATTCAAGGCTAGCCGCATGTAGTATTCGTCATTCAGTATTTCCATCCGTCTCCTCCTCTCCCGCCGAGATCAAACAAAAAAGCCCCCGGGCGTAAATTCTCCAGGGGGCGTTAAATGCACAGCGTTAAACAGACCTTCAGTCGTATTTCGAAAAGCAAAGAGAACAGCTCGTTACGATCGAATAGAACAAGATCGAAAGCATGCTGAAACAACCCGTCTCCATCGCAGGTTTGTGAAAAAAGGAACAATCAAAGCCGTAAAAGATCTCTCTGATTTCTCCCAACCACGAGTCGACGCTTTTCAAGAATACGGCATGGCCGCTGTGCTTCCTTCTCCCATCCAGACTGTTACTGTCGGTCCCGGATTCTCACCAGGTCCACCGCAAAGCCGTCGCCGGTTGGACCGGAAGCGGCAATGACGGGTCACGGACTGACGGCGGCGCAAGCGGCTTCGATGAGATCGATGGCCGAGGACGCTGCCGATCACCGTCGGTGGGGAATTGCACCCCGCCCCGAAGGATAAGCAACTATTGTTAGTCAGTGTATCACTCCGCCTGCCAATTTGCAAGCAGTTAGGTTGGAATTATTGTCAGCTTACGCGCACCGATTCCATCTTCTCTTGACCTTGTAACGCATCCACGTGCTCCATACCGGACGTTATTTTGCCGAATACAGTATGTACGCCGTCCAGATGCGGCTGAGGCCGGTAGCAAATATAGAACTGGCTGCCGCCGGTATTCGGTCCGCGGTGAGCCATCGCCAAGCTGCCGCGCTCATGCTTGTTCTGGTTGTGCTCGCAATTGATCGTGTAACCGGGGCCGCCCGTCCCATTTCCGTTTGGACAACCGCCTTGCGCGACGAAGCCCGGAATGACGCGGTGGAACGGAATGCCGTCATAGAAGCCCTCGTTAGCCAGCTTCTCGAAGTTTGCCACCGTATTCGGAGCGTCCTGATCGAACAACTCAAGGACGATTTCGTTGCCGTCCGCCATTTTAATACTCGCTTGTTTAGCCAAAACAATCTGCCTCCTCTAGTTCGGTTCATCTCATTTTACAACATTTCCACGCAGCCGTGCCATCGTGCGCAGCAAAAAACGGAGCTGTCGCAAAAGTAAGTTCTAGCTCACTTTTAGAACAGCTCGCTGGAGAAAAAAGGTGCCTGATTGAAAAATGGCGGCGTTGGGGGGCTAACCCTGCGCCGTCATTACGCAAATTATGGGCAAGCGAAAGCCATCCGACCTCTAAGCTTAATTTTGTTAAGCCGCAAAGTAGAAAACGCCGGAATCCCCGGTTATGCTTCATTTGCCCAAACAAACTCTCCGGCTCAATCATCCGCCGAACCGATTGTGCGTACCCGTCTTCGCTACGGAGTCTTTCCCGTGCTTGCTGTTTGTAACGCAAATCCCTCAGACTGACGCTGATTTCCCGATTCCCTTGTTCTTTTGTGCAGGCGTCCTTAAGTCGACAACCTTCACAGCCCGCACTCCGGTAGTGCCTCTTCCGAATTTCAAATCCACTTTCCGTTGTTTCCTTGCTCTCGCAGCGAAACAGCGGTTTCAGTTGACCATTGCGCATGTGATCTTCCTTCATCCGCATGAACGTCGCGTCCAAATCTGTTTTGCTAAAGCTGTTCCGTTCTCCGAGGATCTCTTGATGCTGTTCATACTTTTGTAGACGTGGGAGCAGATCCTTACAGAGAACGCGAACTGCCTTTTGAGAGGCTTCTTGGTCCATGGTATAGTGAATGTACAAAGAAACCGTTCCTTTCTGAGATGGGTGGGTGGTACCTCCATTTTACCAAAGGACGGTTTCTTTTTGTGTTTTTCGTAGTTAATCTCGATGAAAAGAAGGGGGGATGTATCTCCTGGAGGAGCGGAGCGTTTGCCTTTGGAATCGTGAAATCTCCTTGTTACGAGTTTACCCATTCCGATTTCACGATTCCAACAGCAACCGGAAGGAGATACATCCCCACAAAAACACTAATCGAGATAAAGCAAAGGCTGCTCATAAGTCACTTATGAGACAGCCTCTACGCCGGAAGAAAATTTTATTTCGCGACCGCCTGCTTCTGCAAGCGGGCCGGAATGACGTCGTTGCCGACGATGTTCTCGTACGTCTCGCGAGCGACGACGAGATCCGCTTGGCCGTCCTTAACGAATACGACGGCAGGGCGACGGATGCGATTGTAGTTGCTGGCCATCGCATAGTTGTAAGCTCCCGTGCAGAACACGGCGAGCAGGTCGCCGGATTGAACGGCTGGCAGGTTCAAGTCCCAGATAAGCATGTCGCCGCTCTCGCAGCATTTGCCCGCGACGGAGACGACCTCCTCCGCTGCGTCGTTGGCACGGTTGGCTAGAAGCGCCTCGTATTTGGACTCGTAAAGCGCCGGACGCGGATTGTCGGTCATGCCGCCGTCCACCGCGATATATTTGCGCACGCCCGGAATGTCTTTGCTCGTTCCTACCGTATAGAGCGTCGTGCCTGCATCGCCGATGATGCTGCGGCCCGGCTCGATCCAGATTTCCGGAAGCGGGAAGCTCGCTTGCTCGCACGTCGTGCGGACGGCGTCCGCGATCGCCTGCACGTAAGTGCCGAGCGGCAGCGGCTGGTCGCCTTCCACGTAGCGGATGCCGAAGCCTCCGCCGAGATTCAGCACTGTAAACGTATGGCTTAGCTTGTCGCGGATCTCGACCGCGAAGGCCGATACTTTTTCGACCGCCATCCGAAAACCTTCAACCTCGAAAATCTGCGAGCCGATATGAGAATGAACGCCAAGCACCTGAAGGTTCGGCAAGGAAATCGCAGTCTCGATCGCCTGGAACGCCGTGCCGTTGCCCAGGTCGAAGCCGAACTTGGAGTCCTGCTGACCGGTGGAAATATAATCGTGCGTATGCGCCTCGACTCCCGGCGTAATGCGCAGCAGCACATTTACGCGTTTGCCCTGCTCTCCGGCCAAGGCATTCAGCAGGTGCAGCTCGTTAAAGTTGTCCACGACAAAACAGCCGATGTTCGCTTCCAGCGCCATCAAAATCTCTTCCGGCGTTTTGTTGTTGCCGTGGAAATGAATGCGCTCGGCCGGGAAACCGGCTTGCAGCGCCGTATACAACTCGCCGTCGGACACGACGTCGAGGCTCATCCCTTCTTCTTCGGCCACGCGGCACATCGCCATGACGCAGAACGCCTTGGAGGCGTAAGCCACCTGATGACGCATGCCCGTCGCGCGGAAAGCTTCCATAAATTCGCGGGCGCGCTGACGCACCAGCGCCTCATCGACAATATATAGCGGAGTGCCGAACTGCTTCGCCAAATCCGTAACGTCGCATCCTCCGATTTCCAGATGACCTTTGCTGTTTATTTTGCTCGTACCATGCAAAAACATATCCTTTTCCCCTTTGGCGAATAATTCGGAAACGGCCGTTAGCCGACCTCTCCGGAGTTTGCACTTTAACACTCAGTATACCGGAAATCCGGCCGAGGGGATATGGAGGATTTGCCACAACATTTGCACTAACTTTATGAAAAGTCGCCAAAAAGCCGGGCAGTCGGGGCATTTCGTCCGTCCGAAACCCCGAAAACCCGGCATACGAAGCCGCCTTTACGCTATACCGGCTGCTTGCGATTTTTTTTGGTCCGGTAGATCGACAGCCTCTTCTTGTTCGTCGACAGCGGCATTCTGAACAGGATGTTGCGGAACGCGACTGCGTTAAAGGGCAGGAAAGGCCATAGGTAAGGCGCGTTGAACGATCGCTTGAAGGCTAAATACAGCATCGCGGCCGTTACAAGGATCACAAAGCCGATTTCCTGGAAGAAAAACACGGCGAGAAGCAAGCCCAATCGTATGATTCGATTCGCCAAGCCCAGCTCGTAGCTCGGCGTCGCGAACATGCCGATAGCGGACACCGCCATATATAAAATAACCTCGTTGACGAATAACCCTGTCTTGACCGCTATATCGCCGATCAGGATCGCCGACAGCAACGTCATCGCGGTGACGAGAGGCGCGGGCGTGTGCACGGCCGCAAGCCGGAGCAGATCGACGCCGACCTCCGCAATCAGAAATTGAAGTATCAGCGGAAGCTGCCCCGCCTTGTCCGTTCCTACAAACCATAACCACTCGGGGCGCATCGAGGGATTGGCGTTAAACAAAAACCACAGCGGCATCAGCACAAGCGATGCGAGAATGCCCAAATACCGCACCCATCTCATATAGGAGCCCATGAACGGGTTTTGGCGATTTTCCTCCGCGTGCTGCACCAAATCAAAATACGTCGTCGGCAGCAGAATTGCGCTGGGCGAAGTATCGACGATAACGGTAACGCTTCCGTCGAGCAGTTGCGCCGCAACGACGTCGGGCCGTTCCGTATACCTCACCAAAGGGAACGGATTCCAGTTGCTGCTGACCGTCATTTCCTCCAACTGCTTATCCGCGAGCGGGAGGCCGTCGATATCGATCGCGCGAATTTTGTCCCGAATCGATTCCACCAGCTCCGTGTTCGCGATATCGTCGATATATCCGATGCAGACGTCCGTCTGGGTGCGACGACCGACCTTCATAATCTCAAAGCGTAAATTCGGGTCGCGCAGCCTGCGCCGAATGAGCGCGACGTTCGTTAGCAGCGTCTCCGTAAAACCGTCCTGGCTGCCCCTGACGACCTTCTCCAGCGAAGGCTGCTCCGGATTTCTTCCCGGGAAAGATTTCGCGTCTATCATCAGCGCCGCCGACTGCCCGTCTACGTAAAAGGCGGTATTGCCCATCAGCACACCGTCGACCATTTCCGGGAAGGAATCCGTTCTCTGGACCTGTACCGCAGGCACATAGCACTCCAGAAAAGACTGCAGTGCGTCGGAATCCAGCGAACTGTCGGGATCCAGATAGGTTAATCTCTTGATGATCTCCGTCAGCGCCGTATCCTTGGCGAACACGCTAAGGAATAGCAGCGCCACCTTCCTGCCGCCGAAAATCATCTCCCGAACTTGAACCTCGAAGCTTTTGTCCAGCCCAATCGTCTCCGTCAGCTGTCGCTTCCATCGCTCAAGCTCGTCGGGGATGCGCTCGGACGTCTTGCGAGCTGTCTCCGATGCCGATGGCGTTATCTCCTTCTCTTCCCGATGCCGCGCGTCTCTCTCGTCTCCCGAAGAACTCTCTTTTCTAACCGATGCCTTCCGGATCAGCTCCTTCGGAAATTTCATCTGCCGGCCCGCATGTCCGTCATTCACGCCGCCCTGCTCGGTCGTTTCCATCACATTCACGCTCCTTAAGGCTGTAACCACAGCCAGTCGACGAGCGAGCCCGTCACCTTGCCCAACACCATGGCCATCAACAACGGCAATAAATAAGGCTTAAGTTTTAATCTCTTAGACACGATAGGGATCACGTTCAGCACCTCCGTCAAAGCGGCGGCGAACATGCCGACGAACAAGCCCTGAAAAACCGCCGGAATAAGCAGAAATCGCGCCGACAGCCGGAAGGACCAGTCGAACAAATCCGCGCAAATCCAATACAGCGAGCCAATCAGAATCGCGGATTCGAACACGGCCGAGCGGCGGTGCCCTCTCGTCAGCTGCACCAGTCTGGGAATCAAGTCGAGCACGATCAGCAGCGCTACGAAGGCGCTCCCGACGGCAAAGCCCCCCGCCAGGCTTACGATGCTAAGCAGCAGGCCCCGAAGCGCTTCAGTCACCGTCTTTCCCCGTCCTGTCCTCGTGTTTTTTACGGTATTCCTCGGTAATGACGTAATGATTCACATTTTCCTGGTACATGAACATCTCCACCTCCAGCGGATTCGGCTCGTCGTTCAGCCGTTTGCGCAAGAGACGGTTAAAAAACAGAAGCATCCCCATTCCAACCCCGATCGAGTACGGAATTTGAAACAACCAAGGATGGGCGCCGTCTTTGCCGGTAATCAGCTCGGTAATTCTTTTCTGCACCGCGGGCATATTGACGTCGGCATGGAAGTTCATCATCGCCATTCCGGAGCCGAAAAACAGCAGCAGCCAAGCAAGCGCAAGCACAATCCGGCGAGGTTTAACTTCGCCCGCAGGCGAAATCTCCAGCAGCACATGCGGTTCTCCGAACGTCTCGATGACCATGCCCGGCTCCGCTTCGCGAATCGCTTTAACGACTTGCAGCATGTCGATCAGCACCATATTGCCGTCGCCAGCGGTAACCTTGTGCAGCGCTAGCTTTTCAAGCCGAATTTGCAGTTCCTTCTCCGTTACCAGTCTGGCGACGTCTCCCAAACGAATTACGGCGCCGGGACGAACGACCGCTCTTCTGCGCATCCGGACGTAGACGACTCTGTTTTCCTCCTCTGCATGCGAGCGACTCATACTCCCCCTCCCCCAAGCGGCATTTCGCTTAGTATGGAATGGAAAGCGGCAGCCTAACCGTATTTCGGAAAAAAAGAAGAGGCGTCCGCCCGTTTCCGGCGTCCGCCTCCCGCGATCGCGCGCTGCAAGCAGCGACCTACTGCGCGATCTGGTCTTTAATGTTTTGCAATATTTTTTTCTCCAGCCGGCTGACCTGGACTTGAGAGATACCCAGTCTGCTGGCAACTTCGGATTGCGTCTGATCGCGGAAATACCTCAGGAAAATAATCAGCCGCTCCCTCTCGCTCAGCCCTTGGATCGCTTCCGTCAAAGCCAGCTTGTCGAACCAGCGCTCCTGAGATTCATCGGCGATTTGATCCATAAGCGTGATCGGATCGCCGTCGTTCTCGAACACCGTCTCGTGAATCGATGTCGGCGGCTTGTTCGCTTCCTGCGCAAATACGATTTCCTCCGGCGTCACGCCAAGCTCCTCGGCCACTTCGCCAATCGTCGGCGCACGCCCGTATCGCTTGGACAGCTCGTCCTTCGTCTTGCGGACGCGATTGGCCATCTCTTTCAAGGAGCGGCTCACTTTCAGCGTACCGTCGTCTCTGAGAAATCTTTGTATCTCTCCGATAATCATCGGCACAGCGTAAGTCGAAAACTTCACGTCGTAAGAGAGATCGAACTTGTCCACCGACTTCAGCAAGCCGATGCAGCCGATCTGGAACAGGTCGTCGCTGTCGTAGCCGCGATTGGCAAACCGCTGCACGACGGACCATACTAGCCGAATGTTGCTATTGACGAGCGTGTCTCGCGCGGTCGTATCTCCGGATTGACTAAGCGCAATAAGGCGCTTCACTTCTCCGTCATCCAAATAAGCCGGCGGAGACGATCGTTTCCATTCTGATTCCATGCCTCCAACCCCTGCCGCACGGTTTTTAGTTAAACAACGCCTTTTTCGACTCGATCCGCTTCTTCATCCTAAGCGACGTACCGCCCGCTTCCGAGCTGACGACGTCAAATTCGTCCATGAAATTTTCCATGATCGTAAAGCCCATGCCCGAGCGTTCAAGCTCTGGGCGCGAAGTGAATAACGGCTGTCTGGCCAGCTCCAGATCTTCAATTCCTTTGCCCTGGTCGCTGACGGATAGCGAAATCATATCTCCGTCCAGCTCCGCTTCGACGGTGACGATTCCGTCCGTCCTTCCCTCGTAGCCGTGAATGATCGCGTTGGTTACCGCCTCCGACACGACCGTCTTGATCTCGTCCACTTGTTCCAAAGTCGGATCAAGCTGCGTGATAAATGCCGCAACCGTCACTCTCGCGAAAGACTCGTTCTCGGAACGGCTCGCAAATGAGAGCTTCATATGATTATGTCCACTCATGATACAACCTCCAGACCGGCAACTGCCAAGCGCTCCGAATCATAGAACGAGAGAATCTTGAACAGCCCCGACAGCTCAAACAGCCTTTTAACGCCGGGCTGCGTATCGCATACGACCATTTTGCCGCCGCGGCTCTTAAGCAGCTTATAGCGTCCGAGAATGACGCCGAGCCCCGAGCTGTCCATAAACTGCAATTCTTTCAGGCTGAGCACGACGTGATCGCACCGCCCGCGCATAATCGCGTCCTCCATCTTGAAGCGGACGATGTCCGCGGTATGGTGGTCCAGCTCCCCCCTCAGTCGTACGATCAAAACATTGCGTTGCTGCTCCAGCTCAACCTGCAAGCTCATCCTCATTTCCCCTTCCCCATATCCTGCTTGCCTCGTCACCAATTCTACGAAGCGCTCCCTCATTCCTGCCCTCCGACAAAACTAGAAGCAGGCCCCATAGAATCGACAAAACGCGCGAAAGAGGCGGCGACGAAACTTCGTCTTGCCGCCTTATGCGCAGTCAATCCGCCCCTGAGAAAAATAGTTGCCCTGTCGTTCGACGCAGCAGCGCCCACCAGCCGGCGCGTTCGACTGCCGCCGGAGATTCCACCGGAAACTCGACCAGCACGTCATCGCCGCGGTATACGACCAGTTTGCCGATCGGCTGCCCGATCTCCACCGGAGCCTTTACGTTGGGTTCAAGCACAAGCTCGTGACGAATGCCCTTGCCTGCGTCGCCTTTCTTCAACAGAACGCTGTACGAACGCCTTGCCGTCAGAGGAACTTTGGCTACTTTCCCCTTCTCCACTTGAAGAGTGCCGATCGAATCGCCCTTCTTGTAGATCGGGACATTCGTGTACTGAGCGAACGCATAGTCAAACAGCTGCGACACTTCCGCATTGCGCGTCTTCGTATTGGGCTCGCCCATGACGACGGCAATCAGCCGCAAATTGTCCCTGCGCGCCGTCGCCGACAAGCAGAACTTCGCTTCGCTCGTAAAGCCGGTCTTTAATCCGTCGGCGCCGCTATAGAAACGAACGAGCTTGTTCGTGTTTACAAGCCAGAACGGCTTGGGACTGCCTTTGCGCAAGTAATCTTGGTACAGTCCGGTATATTTCGTAATGCTTTCGTATTTCAGCAGCTCCCTGGACATGATGGCGATGTCGCGAGCGGAGGACATGTGGCCTTCGGCCGGCAGCCCGTTGCAGTTGACGAACTTCGTGTTGGTCATTCCCAGCTCGGCGGCCTTCTCGTTCATCATTGCGACAAATTGCGGCTCGCTCCCGCCCAGCTTTTCGGCGAGCGCAACGGAGGCGTCATTGCCGGAGGCGAGCGCGACGCCCTTAAGCATGTCCTCCACGGTCATCTCTTCGCCGGGCTCCAGAAAAATTTGCGATCCGCCCATCGAAGCGGCGTGCTCGCTTGCCGTTACCTTGTCGGTCAGCTTCAGCCGACCTTCGTCAAGCGCCTCCATCACAAGCAGCATCGTCATAATTTTGGTGATGCTGGCGGGAGGCAGAGAGAGCGTACTATTTTTCTCGTAGACGACCGTACCGCTGTCCGCATCCATCAGAATCGCAGATTTGGCGTTCGCCGCGAGATCCGCAGCCGGCTGCTTAGAAACCGGTTCCTTGGCAGCGGCAGCGGACGGAGCAATCAGAGCCGCTGTCAATAACCCGGCCAGCAGCCAGGCGCACAGACGACGTCCGGACGATATTCGTGTCTCTTTACAAGCCAAAAGTGGCTCCCCCTCCTGAAAGGCCGATTGTCGGCCAATAATTTCTTCCCTTTAGAGGTTTACTTCATTTTTCTAGTCTGTCCTTAGGGGAAGAAATATATTCCATCGGGGTGGAGCCACTCTTGCGGAGCATCATTTATTCAATTTGTTGATTAACGAGTGCCGATTAGAACTTCAACGCGTTCCTGACGTTTGATTCCTATTGTCTCGGAAACGATGTACAGAGGACGTCCTTTGGCCTCGTCGTACACCCTTCCTATGTATTCGCCCATAACTCCAAGGATCACAAGAATGATGCCGTTGAAGAACAAATTAACGGCCAGAATGGAAGACCACCCGGTAATCGTCGTACTCGTGAACACTTTCTGATAAAGAACGATCAACAAATAAATAAAGCTAAAGAAAGAAAGCGATAAGCCAAGGTAACTCGCTACTTTTAAAGGTTTGTGGGAGAAAGACGTAATCCCGTCGAGCGCAAATCGGACCATTTTTCTCAATGGATATTTCGTCTCTCCGGCCCAACGTTCCTCCCGCACATATTCGACGCTTTTCTGGCGGAAACCCGCCCAACTAACCAGTCCCCGAACGAAACGGTTTTTTTCTGTAAGTCCCTTTAAAACATCGCACACCTTGCGATCGATCAGACGAAAATCCCCCGTATCCACAGGAATTTCGACGCTGGTCATTTTTCGCAATAGACGGTAGAACATCGAAGCCGTCGCTTTCTTGAAGAATGTCTCTCCTTTGCGGACTAAACGCTTGCCATAAACGACATCATAACCGTTCTTCCACTCCTGAATCATCTCAAGTATGACTTCGGGAGGATCCTGCAAATCCGCATCGATTACAATTATCGCTTGTCCGGCCGCATAGTCCATGCCTGCGCTTATCGCAATCTGATGTCCAAAATTTCGCGAAAACTGGATGAACCTCACGCATTCGTCTTGCCGGCACAGTTCGGCAGCAATCTCCGCCGTCCGATCGCGACTTCCGTCATTCACGAAAACCAACTCATAGGATTCATTCGTTTGCCGCATTACCGCGGTCAGGCGCTTATAGGTTTCCTCCAACACTTCTTCCTCGTTAAACAGCGGAACGACAACTGAGTATTTGATCATTTTAATGTTCTCCATTCCTGACAGTCTCGTCATGAGTACCAGTTACGTATCACTTCCACACTCTGCTCCGATGGATAATAATGCTTGTCCTCTCCCGATTCGCCGATCGCGAATACGGAAAAGCCCATGAACCAGTTCTGGGTGAAGGTTAGGCGATAGGCTTCAAATACTCTAGCCTGCTCATCTGCGCTGTAGTTGTCCGACGGAGAAGGGTTCCAAGGATGTTTGGCTGCGTATTCGCGTTTTGGAAAGCCTAGTTCACCAAAAAAAACGGGCTTTTTCCACCGCTCTTGCAATCGCTCGATTTCGTCAACAACGTCCTGTTTCCTTCCATACACGGTTGTCGAATGCAAGGCATCGACTAGCTGACTTACCGTATTGACCGGCCGATCCGACAATTCGAAATACGCTGCAATCGAAACAAAGTCGACTTTACCGAAAATGTTATTGTCGATTTTTCTTTCGTAGGCTTCCAGACTGGCGGCGTCCCAATCCGCCGTATACCACCAATTCGTCCGATAAGTGACCAACCCGTCATAACGCGACTTCACCCGATCGATCAGATCCGCCCATTGTTTCTCGTATGTCTCCAAGTAAACAAGATTGGATGCCACATACAGTGCATATATCGATTCGGGAACGGCGATTCGATCCACGATTTCATCAACCGCCTGTCCCCATTCGCTGAAAAAAAGCTCAACGTCGTCAGGCTTCCAATCGGTCTCGTAATAGACGCCCTTGCCGATCCATGGGTAAGGCTCCAGTAATACACGCACATTGCGCTTGTTAAGCTCATGTATCACGGATTGAGCTTTCATTAGACTCTCGCCGTTCACGCGCACCCGGCTGGAAGTCAAAGTGTCGACTTCGACCATCACCGGCACATTCACCGCGTTTAATCCTAACCGCTCTACATCGGCAAGCGCTTGTTCAAGCGTATAATCGACCGACAAATTTCCGGACTTTATTTTGAGCTCGCGAACGTCCTGCTCCTCCGATACCAAGCGACCGCTCGGAAATGTAACGTTGTCTGCCAACCACAGTAACCCTGCTGCGGATATAACGACAGCTGCAGCGATTAGTCCCCGAGTTCGCCGGTTTATCGGTCGTGCCAAAAGCTCTTACCTCCTTCTACGGTTTTTCCAATACCAGAAAATCCCTATGAAAATCAAAAGCATGACCGTAGCAAACATGACAGCAAATACTTTAACCTGGGAGCTTCCCATATTAATCCGATCGGCAACCGAGAAAATTTCCTCTTCCGCGAAGTAATGATTCGTCGCGTTCTCCTCGCGATCGACGAGCATAGCGTTTCCTAGCAGATTGGAAGCAAACCTCGGCTCCGTCAAATATTTCTTAACGTGAAGCAAATTCTCTTGTTTGGGAGCCGTCGCGATGAGCAGCCCCCTCTCGGGATTCACAGGCGAAATTGCCAATTGCACGGATGCAAGATTGCGAGAGAAGCTTTCCAGCAGTCTTCTCATTTCATTGGATTGAAAGTAGCCGAATTGGTCGTCATATTTGAACCACAACGATTCGTTATTTGTCCGAATCGCCTGCAGTTGACTAGGCGTTCCGGCCATAATGTAATTATAACGTTTGTCGAGTTCCTTAAGCTCCGAATCTTTCACGACGGTTAACGTCCCTTCATTGTCCTTCACTTCCTTGCCCAGGAAGCCAAACAACTCCGCAACGAAATCCAACTCTTGTTTGCTCGGTTGGCTCGACACAACTACGGCCGTATCGTTAAATCTGCCATCCTTGACGAACGGCCACGGATAATTGTCGAGCAGAAGCGCGCGCGCTCCCTTGGTCGGCAAATAAATCGCCGTTTGCCCATCCACGAAAGCCCATGGCGTTTCGTCATGCAACCGATCGCAGCCCATATTTTTCAAGAGCAAATCAAAAGAAAAACTGACTTCGACATAACCGGCGGAAATCAAATTCTCAGGAATCGGCACCTCAAGCTTATCTTCCTGGGCATTCTCCGACGTGAGCTTCTTGCTTCCGACCGGAACCCCGTTCACATAAATCGTTATCAAGGATTTGTCGAAATCCAGGTTCTGCGCGTATCTGAAATGCACGACTGCCTTGGCGCCTGGAACAACGAGACGATTGGAGGTCAACCTGATTCCTGCAGTTGCCTGCTGCCGATATCTTCCTTCCAAGTAAATACCGTTGCCGTACCCCATGTCCTTCAGGACATATTGATCGGCAGCAGCAGCAGCAAGCGTACCGACTTCCATACCGTGCCGCAGTTGAAAGACGTTAGCATCCATCTGCGAGATCAAGTCCCCATTTTGGAACAGTCTGGCCGCGTCGACTAGATCGGACTTGTCGCCCTGCGTCGTAATCCCCATCAACGTTTTCTCTTTACTAAAGGGAGACGCTCCTCTGAAAATGACGGCTCCTTGAGACAGCCCGGCTTTATCGCTGTCTGACAACAGCGAGCGAATTTCAGCAGGCGCTTGATCGTAACCACCCAAGTAAATAATGTCATATTTGCTCAGTTCGGACTTGGTTACTTGAGAGTAGCTAGCCATGTTCAAATCTGTGCTCTCGTCTTGCGCCAAAGCCCCGAGACCGGCGGCGATACGCAATGCAGCTGCGATCTCTTCTTCGCTCGCTTGGTCTGGCAGCAGAATGAGGCTCGAATGAGCTTGCGGACTCTCGCTCGTTTTCAGGAAAGGGTACGGGTATTCGTTAAGGTTCGACGTCGGCGCATTCTCGCTAAAATTCAGATGAACATAAGAGGTACCGCGAATAAGCACCCACCTGCCGGATTCCGTCTCCTCCATGCACACGGCCTCATTATTTTCCGATCCTGTAGTAGACACCTCGAGCCGAATCTCATTGCTGCCTTCCTTCAGCGCCGTCAACGGCAACGGCAAACGTAAAATCTGACTTTGTTCGCTTTGCGCGAGCAATTCGGTATTGATCGGAAGATTGTTGACATACACCGTCAAAGCGGCATTTTTCGACAGATCGCTGACCGTAACCGCCAAGCTTATCCATGCTTTGCGCACCTGCCAGTGCTTATCCACATTAATATAAGTGCGGTCGGAACTTAAAGGTCCTTTGAATTCAATATCGCGATTCAGCAAATAGTTTTTAAACAGCGGGCCGTCTTCGGCCTGCTCTTCCCACTGCGCCGCCTGCTCCTCTGAAGCGGTCTCTTCCAGCGCGGCAAACGCGCCAGTTGTCGTCGTCAGAAACAACAGCAGTACCAGCACAAATATACCTAAGGCCGATCCCCTTGACTTCATGACTTACCTCCTAGAACCTTTCAGTTTTATACCATTTCGCTTCCAAACCGAGCACGCTGTCCTTGATGTACTGCCAAACGCCTTTAAGGGCCACAATCAGCCACATCTGGCAATACGTGAAATACATCAGCGCGACCAAACCGATATTTTTGGCGTTGCTTTCTCCTTTTTCCATGCTCAGCGCAATTGCCATCTCCAGGACAAACACCAAGTAGGCCAGAATCCATAGCAATACCGTATTGCCTGCGATATTGTAAGTAATCAGGTTGCATGCACCCAAAATAAAAATCACGTCCGAGATGATTGCAGAGCTTAGGAACAGAAAGTAAACGGAGGAAAAGTAGAGCAAATCGAACCGCACGTGCCTGAATTCCTTGGAGAACATCAGCTTGAAGTTTTTCACGAGCACGTAGACGTTTCCTTTAACCCAGCGGCTTCTCTGTTTCATCCACACTTTAACCGTTTCCGGCTCCTGCTCCCATGTGACGGACAAGGGCATGTACTGGATTTTGTAACCGAGCCGATAGAGGCGGAAGCTGATCTCCGTATCCTCCGCGATCGCTTTCGTGTCCCAGCCGCCCATCTCTTCGATCAGCTTTTTGCGGACGATAAAATTCGTTCCCGGAATCGTACAAAGATTAAACAACTGCCATCTGCCGGCCTGAACCATCCATTGAAAGCCCAGCGTCTCGATGTTGATGAACTTGGTGAGCATGTTTTTCGTTTTGTTGCGCGTACGAAATTTGCCGATTACGGCTCCAAGCTTATCGTCGCGAGACAGCGTATGCACCAAGTACTTCAGCGCATTTCTCTCCGGCGTATTATCGGCGTCGTATACGGCGAGCAGCTCTCCCGTGCTTCTCAGATAGCCGTTGTTTAAGGCGCCTGACTTCCCCTTGCCGCCGGTAATTTTATCCGTCGTCAGCACAATGAGATTAACGCCGGGATTTTTGTGCTGAATTTCAGCCAGAATTTCACCCGTGCGATCCGACGAGTTATCGTTAATCACGATAATTTCCAGCTTGTCGCGAGGATAGTCGAGGGCAATCAATGCATTAACTGTCTGCCCGATGACCACCTCTTCATTATGGGCGGGAACAAGCACCGAAACGGTCGGATACTCTTGCAACGGCTCATCGAGATTCATCTTTAACGTTTTCAAATAGTAGAGGTAACCGCCGATCATGAGTACGATATTCACGAACAGCATTACCCAGATAGAGATCATACAGTATAGAAACAGATAATCTACGAAGCCTAAGCCGTTGGACATCCCACTCACCTCAGATGCTTTTTACGATCAATCCGTTTGCCGGCTACGAAAGCCAGTAAGAACAGTCCGACGATTAGCCCGGCAATAATGAAAATGAAAGACATTGTTTGCTTGATTCCGCGATTCACGCCCGATAGCTCCGCAGGAGGCTGTTCAGGAGGCTCCTCCGTTACCATCTTCTCGTAAAGCACGCGTTGTCCGTCTACCCGTATCTCTCCGCTTACTGATGCGATGTCCGACTCATCGAATGAGACTTTATTTGGATGATTTCTAAAATCGTCGAAGGTCGCCCCGTCTTTCTTCCGCCGTTCGACTGTCGCCTGCAGCCCCTCCCAATCATTGGAGCTGTCGAACTGCAGCAGCACTTTGTCGGAAACGTAATTCCCCGCCCACGCCTGTTCCGGCAATTGGTCGCTGACGTATCCTTTCCAGACGCCGTTCTGTACGAACGTGGAGAAGTATGACATTGTCCGTACATATTCCTGATCGAATAGCAGATCCATGGGGCCCGTAAACGCAAGCGGATATATCCTAGCATCTAAGTAAGCCTGCAACGAAAGGGCGATCAGAACATCCGCGTCCTCCGGGCTCGTCACGTTTGTTTCCGAATACCGCTCGATGTCCGTATTCCAGGCATCCGGGGGATACCACCCCTGCAGGTTGCCTAAAACCGCCGTACCTCCGAGCTGTTGAACTTCGCGAATGACCTCGAAATAACGCTGCATCTGTTTGAATTCCGTATTCGCGAACACGGGCCTGAGTTCAACGATAAACGGCACCCCTTGTTCGTACAGCCATTCTGCAGTCGATTCCAGCCTCTCCAGATCGATAAATGGACTCACATTGTTTAGCATCAACAATACATTGGGCCAACTCGATCGTTGTACATCGAACATTTGATCTAGTATTCGACTTAAAGCGTCATTGAGCGACGCGTTCTCTCCGATTGCCGAGATCGCCCATAATTTGTCGGCATGTAAGACATAGGGATAGCGCTTCTGACCATCCGACAGCCATCCGAACCGCTGTACGGTTTGCCCGTCGCTCGCCGCAAGCTTGGGAACGTGCAGCGTTTCTCCGATCAAGGTCCGAGTTTCATTCCGATCATCCGTCTCACCCGGGCCGAAGATCAGTTCGGTGAATTGGTTCGAATAGCCGGTTACGGCGATTCGCTCCTGCAAACCGTAATCGGAATAACGCTCGAGCCCCCCTCCGATCCAGCCAATAACGCCGGAAAAACGACGCAGATCGGCGCCCAGGCTTGCATTGACATTTTCCTCCGCCAATCCGTACAGAAAAACGTGAGTGACGCCCTGAATCTGCCCGGCCCGATAATCGTCCACGCGAATCAACGAAACAATTCTGCTATGCATTCTAAGGCTGTCGTACAGCTTCATAAGCTGCTCGGCATTGCGAGTATCCCGCGAATGCTCCAAGCTTGCATTGCCGTACACAATTACTACGTTCGCGGTAGCACTGCCGTCAAATGAAGCGGATGCGTAAGTGAAGCTATGCCCCCCAAGCATAAAGACATTCAAAATCAGAGCAACCGCAATCGCCCGTGTGATGCTCTTCGAACGGCTAAAAGTCATATTCCATGTCCTTCTCGGCGGCTTTGCGGAAGCCCAATACGTCCTGCTCGTGATCCTCATATTCCGTAATCCCGATTCGGAGCTCTGTCTTGATGCTGACCGGCTTGGCCGAATTATCGAGATTAAACCGTTTCATTCCCTCCTTGATTCGCTCCTTGACGACAAGCGCTCCTTCCCTGTTCGTAAATAGCAATAGAGCAAATGTCCGTCCGTCCTCCAGCATATAGCTGCAATCCTCAGTACGAGTAAACTGCACCATCTGCTCCCCGATCGCCTTCAGAATATCCCGCATTCTCTCTGGACCGACAATACCGCGAACATCGTCATAATACGTCAGATTAACGAGCATCAGACTTAGTGGCAGCTTAAATCTGCGGGACAGCCCCATATGCTGATTCAATACGCCGTAAAATGCCTTGACATTGTCCAAGCCCGTATGCTGGTCAACGGTGACGAATTCCTCGAACTCGCGGGTCAGCTTCATGTTGTCGGTCTGCACCTTGCGAATTCTTCCGCCAAGCGTAGCCGAGAGCGCAGCTATAAGCGGCACAAAAACGATCCAATAGTACACATGGGATTCCACCGGGTTGCCTAAAACGACATTGCCGTACATCACGTAGCTGCCATAGAAAAAGATGACGACTGCCGCCATCCCGAGCGCGAAAATCATGCCCGAGAAGTAGGAAAGCAAACCTGCCGCAAACAGAAGACTCAGCATAATCATGTTCTCGAAATAAAACTCTTTCGGCATCAAATGAAAGAGGTTCACAATTCCATAAGCGACAATTGCCAGCGCGATTACCCAGATATCGATCTTTTTGGCTTCCAACTCAGCACACCTGCCCCTACCTTTGTTTTTGCTTTGACATAAACATAGTTCATGACATAAACAGCCATTGTGATAAACATCCAATCGAACGTAACGTTAAACAGAAATAAATGCTTGGCCAAATCCGCATCGCCGGCTCCGAGGAACGAGACGGACAGCTGCAGCACTCCGATAAGTCCGACAAGGGCAAACAGCTCCAAGCGAATCATGCCCTTCGTCTCGTTCCTTCGATAGTAATCGACATAGAACTTTGTCAGAAAGCCGTAGTAGATGGCATAGAAAATCGCTAGAAAACGGAAACTCTTCGGGAAAAATTTTTCCTTAAAGCTGCTCCATACCGAGAAAAAATTCGCCTTTGCGCCGTAATCCTTGTTTACCGTTTTCTCATAGTTTCCAATGACCAACGGACGAATCGAGTAGGCGTGCTTGGAAGCAAGATCAAGCTTTTGAACGGCGCGGTCCATATGCAGCAAGTAATATTTGAGCACCGCTCCATACCCTGCATTCGGGTAAAACTGCTCGTTCATTAATGCCGATTCGGAGTGCTCCATACTGTACTTATCGTAGTAGGTAGTACCGGCCAGCACGGAAAACTTCTTGTCCAACCCAAGCTCCTCCATATCCCGTTCCGGATTCGTAGAACTTTCTAAAATCCCCCTCGTAACGGTATGGTATTGATTGATGTGGCTGATTCCGTCTTTGATCGCCGCATACACGAATACGGAAATGACGAGCAGAAGGAAAGTCAGGCCGCTAACAACGATTTTCCAGCGCATATCCTTCCTAAGAAAGAAAATCCGCGCGTTAATGACTGCCAGCAAAATACCGATTGGCGCATTCTGTTGTTTGGCCGCTACGAAAAGCGCCGAGCACAAGAAAAATAAAATAAAATCCGATGTCGCCGGAACTCGCTCCCGAAGCAATCTGAAGCCGAATCCCAAGGTTAGGAACAACAGAATGTAGGAGGCCGGTTCCCCGTAAAAAGAATTAAAATAGGCGACGTATCCGACATCCCCGAAAATTAAAACTGCCAGCGCTCCGGTTCCAACCAGAACAGGAAGCGACATTTGGGTCCCGAACAGCTTCAGCAGCAAATAAAAAGCAACGAGATAGGTAACTGAATAAATGGCGCCCATCGTGCGCAAATCAAACACATTGTCCCAGGTAAACCATAAATCAAGCGATAGCGCGGTTCGAATGACCAAGGATAATGAGGATACGAACTGCGTAGTCTGCTCGAACGGATGCTGCCTGATTCCGAACAGACGGTTAAAGTAGCCGAAGTGGCGATCGTCGAAGTTGTCAGTTAAATAGTAAAGTCCAAGATTATGAATTTCCCTATAGTAGTCTCCGTTGTCGGCCATGCCTATGTAAGGCTTGACGAACAGGATCGTGTAGACAATTAGAGCCAAAGCAACCGTAAAACAGACAACAATCGTTCCCGGTCGCGCCAACACACTGTACAGCCACTTCTTCATGCCAATTCCCCTTCATGTACTCACAGGACTGTGCTAGAAACGATTCCTCGCTTCGACAAGAACAGTACAGCTTTCCGACTTTTCGAGCATATTTCTATTAAAATACCATTTTTTGGACTTTACTATTCTAACACAACCTACTGAACAATTTCTAAACTTTTCTAAGTTGAATAAAAATATCCTTTATTTACCGTCTCAAAAAGAACATTTTATAAAACTGCTAACGACAAAAAGAACGTGCTTCTCGACAAGGAGAAACACGTTCTTAACTTCGTATCAGATTCCCGGACGGAAAATGAAAAGCGCGAAGGAGAGAGTGTCAAACCCTTCTCTTCTTCGCGTTAATTTGTTTATTCAATTTGAACGGAACCAGTGCTTTGGAGCTGCTTAAGCGACTCCTCACCAAGTTCGTCCAGCCGCCATATGGCGATATTGTAGATGCCTTTGGACTTGGCTGCTTGAATCCATTGCCCTAGGGTCTTGCCGTCGGCATACCAAACGTTGTGCTTAGCACCGCTCGAATCCATATATTCGAAATGCAGAGCGCCACTCGCCTTATCTCTTACAGGGGGCGAGGTAGCACCGCTAGCTAGATCCGCCGCTTGCCGTTCGGTAATTCCGGCAGCTTTGCCGGTTTCACCGTGCCAATCGAAGCCTCCCGATGACAATGCGATATAGGGCTGACCAGATAAACCTTTCATCCGTGCAGCAAGCTGGCGAACAAATACATCATCCGCCTTTGGTCCCGGCCCACTATGATTGCCGAACAGATTATACGCCATCATAATATAGACCGGCCCTTCCGGAAGATCAAGCCGCTCGATCGGCGCGCGCGGCTCAAAAACGACTCGAAGCTCCTTGCCTTTACCGATCAACCGCGCATGTAGTTCTCTGATCAACTGCGCGTAATTCGTCCAATCTTTGTCATCAATTCTCTCATAATCTAGTTCGACACCAGATAAACCGTATGACTCGACAGCGGCAATTATTTCGTTGATATGGCTGCTACGGCTCGAAAAATCTTTGACAAGCCTCGTTACTAGCTCGCTGTCCTTCTGCACGTTCCCTCCGCCTTGGTACTTGATGTCATTAACCAGTGTCAGGAACAAGCGGTTCAAGCCGCCTCGATCCACTTCCTGCTGAACAACAGGAAGCGCCTCCCGGAATTCGTCCGTAAACAGCAGACGATCGGATTCATCGAAATAAGCGGCAAACAGCTGCAAGCTGGTTAATCCTTTTGCAACATTTCCCAACTGCTCCACACCAGCTTCCCAGCGCCAATCCGCCAACCATACCGATCGCTCTGTTTTAAATTCCGTTATTTTAGGTTTGCTAGCCGCCCCAAACACGTCCTGTCTGCAAATATAAAGCAAACCTGCCGAGAGCACAAACAAACCTGCAAACGCATAGAGGGCAACAGTCCGTTTACGACGATTGCTTGAACGAATCCTGCTCAACTATCGCACTCCTTCCCTTTCCAGCTAGTCAGAACGTTTCAATCACCCAATCAAGAGTAGCGTCCATCGAACGTTCGATTTCTTTGAACCATTTGTCTAAGCCGGAAAACCGATTGCTGTACAAGCCTTTGATCTGAACGTCATCGAAGACGCCGTCGTAAATATCGTCCCGCTCGTTCTGTACGTTGTATTCCGACTCAAGTGCGACGGAGCCAGAAGAAATTTCTCCGTCAATCGCGCTGTCAAGCGTTTGGACGTCGTCTACCGCAACGTGAAGATCGTTGCCGTGCAAAGTTACGAATACCTTTCTTTTCTGCGCGATATTAACCGGATACCGGGTTTCTTCCGTCAAGTCGATTTTAGAAGTTTGAACCTTCGAATAGACTGTAGCCTTGTTCAGCGCCAGATCGGTTTCCTTCCAGTCAATTTCGTCCAAATCCAATTGTACCAGCTTCTCAATTTCTTGTCCGGCTCTTTTCTGCTCGATCGTCACTTGATTATTATCCAGCGAGATCCGAACGAACGAATTCCGTTCCCGGTCATATCTGACATAAATCGACTGTCGGCCGACTACGTTACCGGCCAAAGTCGCCTCAAATTCAACATCTTGATAGTTTTCGCTGCCGTTGAGAAGAAGCGTACCGGGAGCGGCCGGCTGTGAAGTCAGTGCAATACGATTGTCGATAAATTCAGCCGCACCGTTCACTAACGTCCAATTCTTCGCACGCTTGGCGTCCCCGGTCAAAAACTTCATCTCCTGGCCGGTATCCTTAGCTATTTTCATAAGCAAATGGTTCGTATACCAGTAGGGTGCAGGCTGTACTCGCGTCAAATCAAAAAGATCCTCGTCCTTGCCGTTAAAAGAAATCCCGTCCCTGTTAAAATGCATTTTAAAAATCCGTTGTATTTCTGTATTGTTGGCCTCCGTCACAAGACGGTTCATCCCAGCTCCCAAAGCGTTCGCATGCATGATCATATACACGTTCGGCACGAAACCAAGCTGGTCTGTATAAATTTCTTCCATCAGCCTGTAATCTTCCGAAATGCGTGCTTCCATTTCGCTTCGCGTCTCGGTTGGAATCATATCGCCGTCTCTTAAAAAGTCCATTAGATAATGATTGTAATAATCGATTTTCATTTTATTTCGAAGCTCGTTCTCATCCTTCATACCAATGAAATTGCCTTCGCTATCGAAAACATTGATATAGGTGAGTCGATAACCGTTACTGCCAAGCTCCCAATAACCGTTTTTGGTCATTTTCTTCATATCCTTCGGCTGAAGAAACTTGCGATCTCCGTTCCCCATCTTGTTCGCATATGAGAGAAAAGTTGCCTTGAAATTGTATTTCTCTAGCAGCGGCTGAGAGAATAACGCGGAATCGTTTCGACCGTCCTCAAAAGATAGAAACAGCGCCTTATCTGGAAGCTTCTTTCCCTCCTGATAATAATCAAGCACATCCTGTTGAGAGATTGCGACAAAGCCCTGATCCTTGAGCGCCTTGAGATGCTTATTCAGCTCTCGCTTCGAGATCAGTTTTGGTGTGCCCGAACGGCTGACTCCGAAGTATGACAAGGCGACAAACCCTTTGTCCGAGGCCCATTCAGTCCGCTCTGGTTCCTTGTACTTTTTAACGTCGACAAGCGCGTGAAACAAGATATATCCAACAACGAGCAGCACGGTCAGCTGAATCACCGTCTTAATTGCTTTGCGTCGGTCTTTCTTCCGCGTGTCTAGGGTATGAGCGCGATTCTTGTTCCCCATCTCTGCTTCTCCTTACTGAACGGAACGTAACCGCCATATTAAAACGGCAGCCCGATCTTCCGGTTGACTCTTTTTTGTTTGCGCGCTTCTTTCTTGTTTCTGGCCTCGATATCTTGAGGGGTTTCCCTAGTTCCCCATGTAGATTTCCAGAAAGTAACCCAGGCTACAGGCATCTGCCACAGAAGCACAAATTCATAAAACAAACAGAATACAATTCCGAATATCCATAGCTTGCTCTTACGGAAAAACAGATGCGCCAAGCTCATGCACAGGGCCATCAGCAATAATCCCATAAGGAATGTTCCCGGAAAAACATGATGAAACAAAGGGACGTAGATCAGGTTGTATACTACGATTACGGGAGCGGCAATCGGCACTATCAATCCCACAAGGAAGAAAAGTGCCATAAACGGTTCCTTGCGCCAAATGAATTTGCATGCGCGCAAGGATTCCCTTAGCCAGGAACGTTTCCAGCGCATTTGCTGCTTCAAAAACACGCCCATATCCGAAGGTACGATAGTCGAACAGATCGCCTTATCCTGATAAGTTGTGCGGTGTGTACGCAAAATATAGTTGGTCATGCTTCGGTCGTCTCCGAACGTGGCCGGCTGCCCTAAAAACTTCTGATTCAACCATGCGTCGGAATGCTTGAGCACTAATTCTTTGCGGTAGCAGGACAACGGCCCGGAAAGACAAGTCACGCTATCGAACCAGGATTCGGCCGCTTTCATAATTCGGAACGCGATATAGTAGCGGACGGTTTGAAGCTTGGTGATGGAATTCGTAAATTTGTTTTCAACGTCCGTCCTCCCGGCTACGCCTCCAACCTTACGATCTTGAAAAGGCTGAACAAGATGACGGATCGCGGTTGGTTCGAGGAAGCTGTCCGAATCAACGAACACAACCAAATCGTGTTTCGCCATCTCAACGCCTTTGACTAACGCCACCCGCTTCCCGCCGTTCTCTTCAAGCAGGAGCATCTTCACTCTATCTCTAGTACCGAAGCGCTCTGCCTCTTTGTGAATCAGTTCAATAGTCTCTTGAATACGCTGTGGGGAATTATCCGTGGAACGATCGTCTACTACGATCACTTCGAGCTTGTGAACCGGATAATCCTGATTGACGCAGCTTAGAATCGTACGGTGAATCCACTGCTCCTCATTAAAGCAAGGGATTATAATTGTAACGCCGGGCGTGTAAACAGGATTAATCGGCACATCCCGATATAACGATCCAAACAAATATCTCGACAGCAAGAATGCCGCGGCGATGATGCTGTACGTATACAAAAGCGAGTTGTATTTGAAATAAATAACGCTCTCCGCGCGCATAAGCATGACAAACAAAGCCGTAAAGAGCAGCAAACTACTAGCCATGTAAACGGAATATCCCCAGCGCTTTTTCTGGAAATATTCAGTCAGCGGTTTGACGAACTCGAATGCGACCATTGTCTGCTCTTGTTCGTCATGCTCTTTGACAAGAATTCTCACAACAGTAGCTTGTGTTTTAACGTTCGATTCGAACCCTTCGGGCATCGCTCCTGGAGGAATACGAAAACGAATCTGGACTTTGCCTCCGACTCTGAAGGAATCCTGTGACAGATCATCGACCGCAATCAAGATGCCCGTTGCTGAAACATCCACAGATCGACCTCGGACCGGCTTACCCTTCCTAGCTAAATCGATCATCACCTCAAACTCCGCAACATAACGCAAACTAAGCATACGAAGTTTATCGTGGATATTCCCTTCCTGCTGGGCTCCGCTTTCCTCGCTCTTAAGCCCTCTGCGATCAGCCGAGTTTCGAAGCTTATCCGGGTCCGGCACATAAGCTAACGTACGCCTGTCCCCTTTTGGAACTGTTAATATTTCTTCGACAGTTTTCTTCGGCTTCTTCTTCAACTTTAACATTTCGCTGCCTCCAATCCGTGAGACCGACGCTACAGACTCCAGTAATGGAAGCCGTTTTTCTCAAAATCCGATTTGTTGAATACACCTTTTACATCGACTAGAACCTTGGTTTTATTCTTGGCAAACATAGCCTCAAAGTCCCGTGCTGTCATCGATGCAAAGCTGCTATGAGGTACGGCAACTACAACGGCATCAAGCTGCTGCAGATGCTCCATATTCATTAACTCTATGCCGTATTCCTCAAACGCCTGTTCAGGATCAACCATCGGATCTGTTACAAGCGGCGTTATGCCATACTCGTTCAACTCATGGATCACATCAATGACTTTCGTATTTCGAATGTCTGAACAGTTTTCCTTATATGTAAGTCCTAGAAAACCGATTCTGGCACTGGAAATGTCTACTTTAAGTTTGACCAGCATTTTGACGATACTCTGTGCGACAAAGCTACCCATACCATCGTTAATGTGGCGTCCGGCAAGAATAATGCGCGACCGATATCCCGTGTCCTCCGCTTTATAAGTTAAGTAATACGGATCAATCCCGATACAGTGCCCTCCGACCAAACCCGGTTCAAACGGAAGGAAGTTCCACTTTGTCTTCGCAGCCTCAAGCACAGCTCTTGTAGGGATGTTCATTTGCTTAAATAGCATCGCTAATTCGTTCATGAATGCAATATTGACGTCGCGTTGCGCATTCTCTATCACTTTAGCCGCTTCCGCCACTTTAATGCTCTCGGCCCTGTATACGCCGGCTTCAATTATGAGCTCGTACACTTTGGCAATCGTCTCAAGCGTTTCTGTGTCCATTCCCGATACGATTTTTATGATATTTTCCAGACGATGGACTTTATCTCCCGGATTAATTCGCTCTGGCGAATAGCCGACCTTGAAATCCTCTCCGCAGCGCAAGCCGGATTCCGCTTCCAGAATCGGTACGCAAATCTCCTCGGTCACACCAGGATATACGGTAGATTCGAAGACAACGATCGCTCCCTTACTCAGCTTGCTCCCAACAAGCCGGCTTGCATTCTCAATGTAGGTCAAATCGGGAACATTCCCGCTGCCGATCGGCGTCGGTACAGCTACAATATAAAAATGCACATCCTCAAGCCTCGAAACGTCTGAAGTAAACGATGCTGTACTGTTTCTTACAGCCTCATCGCCGACATCGTCAGTCGCATCTAATCCATTCCGGTATCCTTCGATTTTCTTCTTGTTTAAATCGAATCCCACCACATTTACTTTTTTAGCAAAGGCTAGCGCAAGCGGCAAGCCAACGTACCCCAATCCTACTACCGCGATAGACTCCATTCTGTCCAACAGCCGATCATAGATATTCATTCTGTTCTCTCCCGTACTCCCGAATCGTCTACTCTTGCACCCCGACTAATTCCGCCATTTTGACGAATGTGAAACCCGACTTCCTCAGACTTTCGAGCACTGTAGGTAGAGCTTCGATCGTATGAATATCGTCAAGCATGTGAAGCAAAATAACGCTCCCTTTATCCGTCTTCTCCATAATTTTATTCACAATATCCTCTGCGCTGTTATCCGAGTTCCAATCGAGCGTCGTTACGTTGTACAGCGCGATATTAGGTAGCCCGATCGCAGAAACGATTTTGGCGCTTTTATCGTCAATTTCTCCGGTAGGAGGTCGGAACAGCATTGTCGGCTTCTGTTGAATGGCTTCTGTAATGACTTGATGAGCTTTGACGACATCTTCCTGCAATTGCTCCGGAGTCAAAGTTGTAATGACGGGATGGGTATATGTATGGTTTGCTACATCATGTCCTTCCTCAATCATTGCCCTTGCCAAATTCGGATTAGCTTCTGCTCCTTTGGCTCGTAAGAAAAAAGTCGCTTTCACATCATACTTGGCCAATATATCCAGTATCTTGGTAACCGTATAATCGGTCCCCCAATCATCGAATGTTAGCGTAATTTTCTTTTCGTCCGTCATTACATCATAAATCAAATTGTACTTCGCGTTTTCGTAATCCGGGTTGATCCGTACGGCGTCGTAACCTTCGATTTGCTCCAACGGCTTCCGCTCTCCACCATGCTTGATCAATTGTCCCAAAGGAATGAAGTCGTACCCCACCTCTTCTGCAGCTTTTGCCACAAGCACAACATCTTCCAAGAGCGAGGTATTCTCTTCCGCATCAATGGAAATAATTCCGCCTCGGGTAATGTATTTCCTGATATACAGTTCCTTCTCTAAGTCAGTCTCCTTCTGCCAATTATGCAAAAACAGGCTGTAGACAATAACAGCATCCATACCGTTGTGAGCAGATGCCAGTCTTACATCGTCGGTATAGTCGCCAGAACGTGTGCGAATGTAACGAGGAGCAACCCCCGTTTCTCTCTCGATAATTTCGTTGCTGAGACGAATTTCTTTATAAATCTGCTCATAACTAAGATTGGACATATCAAGGCGATTCAGCGTATTGTTCTCAACCTCATGCCCTCTGGCCAAAATCAGTTTGGCTATGTCTGGCTCTTCCGCGACGCGCATCCCCGGCAGAAAAAAGGTCGCTTTAATCCCGTACTTATCCAGCTCATCTAGCAGCTTGGTCATCGTAACATTGTCGCTCATTCCGTTAAATGTAAGAGAGAACTCTTTCTTCGCCGTATACACATAGGGCATTACCTTGCTCATCGGTCCGCTGTACCGCTCGATCACCGGCGTTGCCGTTGTTGGCTCTTGCTCGTTCTTCTCGCCGCTGAATATTCCGCATCCCGTAACTATGGAAATTAGCAGTACGATAAACAAGCCCTTCGCAATCCAACGAACTCGACAAATTAATAATCCATTCATTAAGATCAAGCCTCTTTCTAATATCCGGTTTTCATCAATAGATCAAATTACCTATTTAATAGGAGAAAAGAACCAATCAACCAAACATTTATATTCTACCACGCCCTACTGAACAATTTCTAAACTTTTCTAAGTCAAATAGAAAAATCCGTTTTCTATTGTACAGTTTTTGTTCAGCCCGATAGTTTATTATTTCAGTTTGAACGTATCATGTATAGATAAAGGCAGATGGTAAATCTATGAAACGAACTGGAACAACCGTCACTAAAATCGCTTCCTACGCTTTGATTGCCGCAGGCCTAACATTGCTAGCTTTCCCATTTGCCCGAGAGTACCTCCAAGATAGAGAACAGAAACAAATTTTGCAAGAATTGGAGCAATCTTTGTCGTCCGGCGATCCCGCACGCTCCTACAATATTCAAGCAGAGTACAGCCGACTTTCTAACGTGCTTGACGCGGGGCTGGAACAAGCAGGAACGGAAATTGATTCGTCCGAGGTCCCTGAGGAATCTCAAGAGCCTATGGATGAGCGAACAATCGGGATTATCGAGATTGACAAAATCGATCTTAAGCTACCGATTTTAGAAGGAGCATCCGCGCAAAATATGAAGGTAGGTGCGGGCCATATGACGGAAACCGCACCGCTTGGCGAGGTCGGCAATGCCGCAGTCGCAGCCCACCGGGCCCGAACAAAAGGACGAATGTTCAATCGACTTGACGAAGTGGAAATCGGCGACCAAATCGACATCCGGACAAGAAACAGCAGCTTCGTCTACAAGGTGACCGACATTAAAGTCGTTCTTCCAAACGATCTGTCCGTACTGAAGAAAGACGAAGACAAAACGACTCTTACACTAATCACGTGTGATCCGCTAGTCAATCCAACGCATCGTCTCATCGTTCACGCAGAACGGGTTGAAGCTCAAAGTTAAACTCTCTATGCGAAAAAAGCGTCCGGAATCTATAACGATTCCGGACGCTTTTAAGTTCAATCAGTAATATTTGACTGCCGCGTAGTCGCTTGCTTTTTTGTTAAATGTGATCTTCTTGGCACCTTTGCTCAGCACTGCGTCAACAGTCGTGTCTACAACAACCCATTTGCCGTTCAAGTAAACCTCGTTCCAAGCGTGGTATTCATCAACCAAGTTCGTCTTGCCCATCGCCAGTTTGGTCGGAATGCCTACGCTGCGCAGCATAGCCGCGTAGAGAGTAGCGTAACCATAGCAGATGGCTTTGCCCGAGGTCAAAGTACCGTCAATGTCCGGAATGTAATCCGCAGCAACCTTACGAGCCAAATCTTTATCGTAGCTGACATTTTGAATGATATATTCGTAGATAGCCTTTGCTTTCTGTTCATCCGTAGCAGCTTTCTTCGTCAACTCCTTGACTTTGGCCAACGCCTTGTCGGCTTCCTTCCAAGCTACCGTCTGCGTCGAATTCAAGAATACATCAGGCTCATTCTTTACCGTTACATCGACCTTATCTGTAAGGCTCACGCGGTACTTTTTGTCGACAACATGCTCAAGCACCGTAATTTCATACTGCCCGTTGCCCAACTGCAGCGGCAGCCACACCGTCTGGTCGTTCGTTGTCGTGCTCAATGTATATGTATAGCTCGCGCTTCCCTTCGAAATCTTCGCCTTCATGTCGACTGATGTCTTGTTAGCCAGTCGGATGCCAATCGTGCCTCTCTCCAATTGGATCGTATCCAAAGTAACTTTATTTGCTTGCGTATCAGCGAAAGCGATTGCCGGGATCGTAGCGAAAAGAACGAAAGCGGCCAGTAACACTCTTGTAAATTTAATCATAATCCTGACTCCTTTCGATAGCTGGCTGCCATTCCTCATAGAAGAGAAGGCCCTCTAGCTTTGCGTCGCTGCCTTTCGACAGGTTTGCCTTTATCGTGAAGCTCGTCCGAAGAAAACAAAAAAAGCCGAGACTTTCGGTAGCTGGCTGTCATCCTTCCAACGGAAGGGAAGACCCTCTAGCTTTGCGTCGCTGCCTTTCGACAGGTTTGCCGTTATCGAGCTTGCTTTTATAGTAGAAGTATAGCAAATTTTCATAGATTATGCAAGGAAAAACCTACCGATTTCTCGGTAGGTTTGGAATATTCTATCTCTATTGTTTTTTATTATCTTTTTAGTCTCTCTATTCTCTTTTTATTGGTTTTTGGTACGGAAAATGCGATTGCGGTTGAGGAAAAGGATGCCTGCAGCGATTAGCGCAATGCCGGCAAGCTGCAAAGGAAGCGAGCTGTCTTCACCGGTTTTCGGCAATTGTTTCCCCGGAGTTTTTCCTCCCGCATCGATCCCGCCGAGTGGAATATCATCCACGTCGATCTCGACGAGAATTTCCTGTTCATTACCTTCCGGATCGGTCACGATGATGGTGAAGGAGTCTTTGCCTTTGTAGCCTTTGTCAGGCGTATACTTCCATTTACCATCCGGCGTGATCGTCACCGTGCCGTGCTTCGGTTCTTCTCCGACTTTGACCTTGCCCTTCTCAGGGACCTCGACTTCGCCTTTAACAGGCTTGTCTACAGTCGTTTCCTCTTTTACTTTGTCCCCTGGGTTCGTCGGCTTCGGAGTCTCTGTAGGCCCCGGAGTCGGAGTAGGCTCCGGTGTTTCTGTAGGCTGTGGAGTCTCCGTTGGTCCTGGCGTCTCTGTAGGTTTCGGCTCCTCCGTCGGCTTAGGCGTTTCCGTTGGGCCTGGGATCCAGCCTCCTCCTCCCGAGCTTGGAATTCTCTCGTTTGTTTTTTCTACGAGTACGGCTTCTGTCTGGACAAGAGTAATCTCAAACTCTACTGGCGTATTATTCAATTTGTATCCTGAAGGAGCTTTAACTTCAATAAGTTGATAATTGTTTGCAGGAAGATCCGTCAGCAGCAGTTGACCGTTCGAATCGGTCGTCAGCTTGGAGACGTCGATTCCAGCGACCGTTTGGAAGATCGGGTTGCCTTCCAGATCAACCATGTTTGTCTGTTCTCTCAATTCAAAAATAGCGCCTGGAAGAACCTGACTCTTGCCCTGATTATACTTCGTCAGTTGAACGGAGCGTTCGTTCTTCTTGTTCTCAATCGTGATCATTGTTGTTGGCTCTGTAATCACAATCGCTCTCTCGGCTTGTTCGATTACAAACCCGTCTGCTTTCGTCTCGACGAGCTTATAGTTTCCGTACGCTAAGCCGTTGAACTCGATTACGCCATTGACGTCCGTTTCAGTTGTAGTTACCAAGTGTCCGTCGGCATCATACAGTTGGAATTCAATGCCCTGCAGTTCCTTCGATGTTTTGGCATCTACCTTTGTAACGACAAGCTTACCGCCTGTACCTTTTGTATTTTTCGCCTCAAGTTCGACAATAGCAGTCTGATTAGCCACGATCTTAAGTGGTATTGGTATCGAGATCAGCTCGTAGAACAACGGCGCTTTAACTTCAACTAATGTATAATCGCCGGGTTCCAGATTTCCGGCAGCGATTTGCCCGTTATTATCCGTTGTCAGCAGTTCACCAACTTGAACGCCATTCGAATCCAGCAACTTAAACTCGGCGTCTTTTAATTTAATCGAGTTGTCCACGGAATCGACCTTGATCAGTTGGAAGCCTTGACGAATTTTCTCGTTCACAATTTCGATTGGAGCGGCATTGCCTTTGAACTCAATCGTTTTGCCGGCTGCAAATTGCGGATCTCGCACATGTCCATCCGGCGCTGCAATCTCTTTAAGCCAATATGGCAATCCTGCAGCATTGTAACGATACACTTTCTCCGTTTCAGCGACTCCGTTGGCATCCGTCGTCAACGTCTCCAGAAAAACGGACTGATTGGAATTCCAGAGCTCAAATTTGGCATTCGCAAGCGGGTTACCTTCGTCGTCCTTCTTGACGATCTTGATCTTTTCTTTTCCACTGGCAGCTCCGGCAATCGCTCCGCCGAGAGAAACATGGATACTCTCAGAGTTGTTATCCTGAACCGCGGATGCAGACTGTCCTGCAAATTTGGCTTGGTTGAGAATATTTGCGCCGTTGTCTGCAGTAATATACGACTTGTAACGCAATGTGTAGGCCGTCGTCAGCGACTCCTTAAACGTCAGGGAATAGGTGTTGCCTGTAACGACAAAATCATACAAGGCCTTATCTTCCAGATCCAGCTTATTTCCCTCTACTTGGCTGATGTCGCCGTTATTATTCGCTTCTATTTTTGTTTTGTATAGTTCGAAAGAATCTGAAAGCAGAATTTGATTGTTGTCCAACTCATCCGTAAGCATTGAACCGGCCTGAATGTAAGATTGGCTCGGATTAACCACCACCGTCCATTCGGCAACGTCGGAATTCCCTACCTGCTTGCCTGTTTTACTGATGTATTTCCCACCGTGCTTAGGCGTCACGTCGACATCATTTTTCTCAAACAATGGCGTGGAAGGAGTGGCGCTGGCGAACAGCTTGGCATCATTGGAGTACGCCCCTTCAATCGGGGTGGATTCTCCCAGTTTTGTCTTGTACTTAATCTGATAAGCGGAATTAATATTGCCAAGTTTCAACGCAAAGCCCAATCCATTCGGATTTAGCACAAAATCCGGGGCCGCCTCTGCAATCGTAACAGGCGCACCTACCTCAATCGCATTGTTACCTGCCTGCAAAGTCAAATGGTTGACTTCCAGCGATCCGGGAACAAACGATTGATTGGCCGAATAGTTGTCTGTCACAATCGCATCGACAATCGTATGTTTGTTGTAGTTCACATAGATCGTCCATGCAATGGTTTTTTCTTTGGCATTATAAACGCCTGTCTTATGTCCGTTCTTCACCGTGTAGTTTTGAGGAACAACTTCCGCCTCTGCCTTCATCGGAGCGGGCTGTTCGACATGATTTCTTTCAGTCCAATCCAATGTCCCCACGTTTTTATATTTTCCGTCCGCATGTAAAGCCTTCGTAGGATCAAACGTGGTCGTATAAGTGAATGTCACCTTATCATTGATCGGACCTGGAATCTCAATCTTGAAGCCCTCTTTATAGTTAGGGTCAGGAACGATCGTATACTGACCCTCACTCAATCCTTCAACGATCAGACTTGAAGGGTCCACCAAAGGATCCACCATTTCCATATTACGATTGGCATATTCATCCTTGATGACGATATTCGTCATCGTTTTCTTATCCTGGTTAATGACAAGCTTCCACGTAATTTTTTTATTGTCAAAATCTTCTTTTACCACACTCTTATCGAAAATAACCTGATAGACGTTTTGTGTGGCAGGCACGCTCCGGCCATCGGAGTATACGGTGTTCGTTACCGTCGCACTCTTATAGGTCCGAAGAGCATCTTTCAGTTTTATCTCATATTCAATATCGAAAGGGGTGTTGTTGATTGCATCGTTAAACGTGAGCTCGAACCCCTCTGCCGTATTCGTGGAAGTATGAGATCCAGCGTATGGCGTGCGGCTTTCAAATAAACCTGAAGACGAGTTAAGAGTAACCTCATAAACCTTCAGCGAGCCGGTAACCAACTCATATCTGCTTGTATCAAACTTATCCTCAAGTATTCCGGCGCCAGCAACAAAACTTTGCTGATTGTAGTTATACTTGATTTTCCATTTGATCGTCTGTGTCGTATCCGTATAATCTTTTGCTTCTTTCTCCAACGGCTTGTTAAACTGAATAGTAACTTTATTACTAGGTGTCGACTGTGACGCAAACGAATCGCCGGTCAACTTGACATTGTTCGTGTATTCTCCTTTAAACGTGCCGCTCGTTACAGGCGCAACCGTAGTCGTATATTTTATTCTGGTTGCATCAGTGATCGTCCCCAGATTCAGTTCAAATCCGCCTGCTGTTACAGTAGGCGCGATCGGATTACATGCCCCTTCAGAGAAGGCTTGGGTACTAGGATTCTGAGTCAGTTTACATACCTGTACACTTGCCGCATCAAGGGTAACCCCTGGCGGAAGCGTATCTTCAAGCTTGGCATTTGCAATCATATTTTCGGCCTGATTAAATTCCACTACCCAGTCAATTTTATCCGAGTTGCGTCCGTTTTTATTGTCTTGTCCCGTCTTCTTGATGCCGTCCGTAACCTTGCTTGCCACTTGAACCGTGATCGGAGCCTTGCCAACCGAGCTAAAGTCAATTTCCTGCTTCAAACCATTGTCAAATGCGCTTGCTTTAAATTTGGTATAAGCCGCGAAGAAAATCTTGGTATCCGCACCCGGATTATACGTAATCTCGTCGTTAAAGGTTAACGTAACTTCTCCGGTAGCGGGATTAATCTCATAGGTTCCATAGCCGCCGCTAATTTCTCCCGTTTTCTGATTAATCATCGAAGCGTCTATCTGTGGAGGAAGACTAAAAATATAGGTGTCGCCATTTCCGGCGCTATGTCCCCCCTTCAGCGTCCACTCGTAGATAACGGCAACAAAGTTGTTCAGATCGGGTCTGTTCGGAAGCTCCAGACTATTTCCTACATAGTTCATCTGAACGCCATTGATGTCTTGCACGAATGAAGGCTCCGTGTCGTATAGCGCAACACTGTCGGTGACCATCTTCGTTGAATTAATGGTTCCACTCGCCGCCTGCGAAGAAGGAGCCACAAACAACTGCGTCACCAACTGCAGCATCAGCGCGAGCGCGACAAA
Organism: Cohnella sp. LGH; assembly: GCF_017671885.1. NCBI lineage: Bacteria > Bacillati > Bacillota > Bacilli > Caryophanales > Paenibacillaceae > Cohnella > Cohnella sp. LGH. The sequence continues at coordinate 2,562,067 of NZ_CP072117.1, read as the reverse complement.
TACCGTCAGCTTCTGCTTGGCTTGTCGAGCTCGGTTCTTGCTTACTCTTACTCTACTAGCTCTCACATTATCCATCCTCTCTATGTAAGCATTGCAATTACATGCGGACCTTCCCCGATGTTTATCGAACATTCTCCGTTTTCCGCATGCAAAAAAAGCACATAGCTGAATATTATCAACGTCGCCTGAACAACTTCTGAAAAAGTTCTCGGAAAAACCTCGAATCTTGACATCCGAACACACGTTTGCTAAAATTAGTAAACAAGGAATAGTGGAGAGGGGTCTACAAAATGTCCGAAGAGCGTCTGGCCAGGCTGGAGGATATGATGGGGCAACTGATTGGCATGGTGGGGAAGGTTCTGAGCGAACAGCATGAGATGCGCAGGGACATGGCTGAGATGAAGCAAGAGATGAGCGAAGTGAAGCAGGATATTAGCGGGATTAAGCAAGAAATGATCCAAATAAACGGACGCATGGAAAAGGTAGAAGCCGGACACCCTCATTTCAACGACTCTATCCTTTATCTAATGGACAAGTCTACACAGCACGATCATGATATCCACGTTCTGAAGAGGCATATTCTCAAATAATTTTGCAACTTTATAACAGAAGAAGGAGCCACCCCCGAGGGCAAGCTCCTTCTTTGTGTTTACCGCTGCTACATTTTCGGAAGAACCGTCAGCACGAGAGACAGAAACTGTTCTTTTACCCGTTCGGTCGTCTCCATGACTTCCTCATGCGAGAGCGGCTGATCCAGTATCCCTGCGGCGGCATTGCTGATGCACGAAATGCCGAGCACCTCGATGCCCGAGTGCCGGGCGACAATTACTTCGGATACGGTGGACATGCCCACCGCATCGGCGCCAAGCGTCCGCAGCATGCGGATTTCGGCTGGCGTCTCGTAGTTCGGGCCGAGCAGGCCGACGTACACGCCTTCTTTAAGCTCAAAGCCAAGATCCTTCGCGGTCTCCTTAGCGATGCTGCGCAACCTTTTGCTGTATGCCTCCGACATATCGGGGAACCGCACGCCAAGCGCATTGTCGTTCGGGCCGATTAGCGGGTTTTTACCCGTCAGATTGATATGATCGGCAATGAGCATCAAGTTACCGGCCGCGAAGTCCAGATTAATGCCTCCCGCCGCATTCGTCACCAACAGCTTTCCGACTCCTAGAGCCTTCATGACCCGCACCGGCAATGCCGTACGTTCAGGCTCATAGCCTTCATACATATGGAAACGGCCGCGCATCAGCATGACGTTGCAGCCCTGCAGCTTGCCGATCAACAGCTCTCCCGCATGTCCTTCTACTGTCGAAACTGGAAAATGAGGAATATCCTCATACGGAATCGTAACCGCATCCTCCAGTTCGTCTCCAAGCACTCCAAGGCCTGAGCCTAGAATTAAACCGATTTCCGGTTGAATGTCCGTCGTTCTGCGAATAAACGCAGCCGCTTCTTCGATCATCGTTTGTGTTATGGCTTGCATAGGATTAACCTCTCCTCTATTCCATCGGTTTATTTCAGCAGCGCGAGAAAGCTGGAGCCGTGCGTTTTGAAGTCGATTCCGAAATTATCCGCCACCGTAGCCGCGACATCGGCGAACGTGGCGCGATCCTCCAGCCGTCCCGCTTCGGCGAAGCTCGGACTCCAGGCCAGCAGAGGCACGTATTCACGGGTATGATCCGTTCCCGCATGGACCGGATCGTTGCCGTGGTCGGCGGTAATCAGCAGCAAATCGTCTTCCTTCATTGCGGCCATAATGTCTGGAAGCGAACGGTCAAACTCCTCAAGCGCCCGTCCGTAGCCTTCCGGGTCGCGACGATGACCGTACAGCGAATCGAAATCGACCAGATTGGTGAAGAGGAAACCTCCGAAATCCCGCTGCAGTTCCCGAATCGTGACCTCGATTCCGTGGGCGTTGCTCTTCGTAGACGTCGTTCGGGCAATGCCTTCGCCGCTGAAAATATCGTTGATTTTACCGACGGACACGACCTCCACGCCTCCGGCCTTCAGCGCGTTCAGCACCGTCGGATAAGGCGGCTTCACCGCGTAGTCATGCCGATTGGAGGTTCGCTTGAACGCTCCCGGCTCTCCTAAGTAAGGTCTGGCAATGACTCTGCCGACCGAGAACTCATCCTTCATCGTTAGGCGGCGCGCCACCCGACAAGCGTTGTACAGCTCTTCAAGCGGAATGACGTCCTCGTGCGCAGCCAGCTGAAAGACGCTATCCGCGGATGTGTAGACGATCCATGAGCCGCTTCTCATTTGCTCCGCGCCCAGTTCATCGAGAATTTCCGTTCCCGATGCGGGCTTGTTGCCGATGACCGATCTCCCCGTCTCGTCCTCGAATTGCCGGATCAGAGCGACGGGAAAGCCGTCCGGAAACGTGCGGAAAGGCTTGTCAATTCGCAGTCCCGCCAGCTCCCAATGTCCCGTCATCGTATCCTTGCCGACCGAAACCTCAGCCATCTTGCCATAGTATCCGCTAGGCGCAGCCTCCGGCAGCCACTCTCCCAGCGGCGCAATGTTGCCAAGCCCCAGCTTGCGCATATTAGGCAGCTCAAGTCCCGGCGATCTTTCGATAATGTGGCCTAGCGTATGAGCTCCCAAATCTCCGTATTGTCCGGCATCAGACAACTCCCCGATACCTACGCTGTCCAGTACGATAACTGTAATCCGTTTATAAGCCATGCCTGATTCCTCTTTTCGCAAGCCATAATTGTCGTATTCAGGTTTCCGGCTTCATTCCCGCACGGGGATGATTGCGCTCGTACACCTCGGTGAGTCTCGGTTTCGCTGCGGGCAAATAAGCTTGCAGCGAAGCGGCGCTGGAAACTCCCAGCATCTCCTGCACCGATCTCAGATCGGCTCCGTTCGCCAGCAAATGAGACGCGAAAGAGCGACGCAGCGCCTGCGGGGTCGCGTCCATCCCCAATTGCCCAGCGTATTTCTTCAATATTTTCCAGATTCCCTGCCGAGTTAACCGCTGCCCCTGCCGATTCACAAATAAAGCAGCCCCCGACTTATCCTCTTGCGGCGCAACCGGACTCATTTCCTGTACGTACCTCGACACCCAGTAGCTTCCGCCTGCCCCGATCGGCACCATTCTTTCCCGGCCGTCCGCGCCTATGCATAGCAAAAATCCCATCTCCGGATTAACCTGACCTGCATTCAACGACGCAAGCTCCGATACCCTCAGCCCGGTCGCATACATCAGCTCCAGCATCGCTCTGTCTCGAATCCCTGTCGGCTGCTCCGTATCGGGCAGCTCCAGCAGCTTGTCCAGCTCCTCGGAACGAATTGGCTTCGGCGCTTTCTTGTTCATCCTTGGCGCTTCAAGCTGAATGGTCAGATCCACATCAACGACGCGTCGGAGCACGAGATATTTGCAAAATGAGCGAAGCGCGGAAATTCGCCGGGCAATCGTCGCCGCCGATTTCCCTTGTGCTCGCATCTCATTTGTGTAGGCGGTAAGGTGCAAAGGTCTTAGTTGGGTCGCATGGTTGACGCCGCGCTTGTCCAGACTATCCAGGAAGTCGGATAGATCGCTCGAATAGCTTTGCGCCGTTCCATCGGAAACGCCTCGATCCTCCCTCAAATACAAGAGATAAGCACTCAGCAAATTTCTCAATTCCATACCAGTTTCCTTTCCCTGCTTCAAACCTTATCCGTTACATCCCGATTTCAAAAATAAAATTGTACATAGATACATTCAACGCGAGTCGGTCGATTTCCTTCCGTAAACTACTCCCCCATCCAATAAAACAATCGCAGACGGTCGCCGGGCGAGGCGTCCGGATCGTTTCCTTCTCCCGTCATAAATACTTTGAACGCTTTTCCTTCTGGCGTCCTATAAGGATCTTTAGGTTCAAGCCAGTCGTGAAACCACCCGAAGAAACCATGAACGACAACCGCAAGCGCAAGAAAAAGGAGCGTAAACTGCAATCGCTCCCACCATCTCTCCATCGGACCCTTCATCCTTCTTCCCCTCCTTGTCCTTGCCCATACTCAACCGTATGAAGGAGGGGTTGCATTCATTCCATTCACCATAAGCTTTCCAGTTTCGCATAAGGCAAACTTACAGCTTCGGCCACCTGCGGATGAGTAATCGCCCCTCGGCAGGCGTTCACGCCAAGCGCGAGCATCGGATTGTTTTGCACCGAAACCTCAAAGCCTTTATCAGCCAACTGTAAAATATAATCAATCGTCACGTTCGTCAGCGCAAGCGTCGAAGTGCGAGGCACTGCTCCCGGCATATTCGCGACTGCATAATGAATAACTCCGTGTTTCTCGTAGGTCGGGTTTTCGTGTGTGGTGGCGCGGTCGATTGTAGCGATTGAACCGCCTTGATCGACGGCGACATCGACGATAACTGCGCCCTTTTTCATCGTTTTTACCATTTCCTCGGTCACTAGTCGGGGCGCTCTTGCTCCCGGGACTAGCACGGCTCCGATCAGAAGATCCGCTTTGCGCACCGCATTGGCGATATTGTAGGAATTGCTCGTGAGCGTGCGTAGTCGCCCTTGGAACACATCGTCGAGATAACGCATCCGATCCGCGCTTTTCTCGAGAACGACGACATCGGCTCCAAGACCGAGCGCCATCTTGGCCGCATTCGTCCCCACGATGCCTCCTCCAATGATGATGACTTCCGCAGGGGGCACGCCCGGAACGCCGCCGAGCAGTACGCCTCTACCGCCCTGGAAAGCCTCCAAATATTTTGCGCCTTCCTGAACCGCCATTCTTCCAGCCACTTCGCTCATCGGCGTAAGCAGCGGAAGGCTTCCGTTTGGCGCTTGAATCGTCTCGTAGGCGATAGCCGTCACCCCTCGATTCACAAGCGCTTGGGCCAAGTCCGGCGCTGCAGCCAAATGCAAATAAGTGAACAAAATTTGTCCTTCGCGAAAAAAAGCAAATTCCTCGGAAAGCGGCTCTTTCACCTTCACGATTAAATCCGCAGTCGACCATACCTCCTGCGCGCTTTCGACCAGGCCGGCGCCGGCGTCCAAGTATTCGGCGTCGGCAAAGCCGCTTCCTTCGCCTGCTTGCCGCTCCACAACGACGCCGTGTCCCTGCTTTACGATCATCTCGCAACCGGCAGGCGTAAGCGCAACGCGATACTCCTGCTTCTTGATCTCTTTGGGCAATCCAACGATCATGCTCGTTCCTCCCGGTATACAGACTCGTCCTTCCCTTATTCTTTCTCCCCGGCCTGCGAAAATATGTGTGCGCGCCTCCTTGCACCTCATGCTCGGAACTCCCATACCCTACTACAGAATACGGTCATGAGCTCGGTTATGATCCGATCAGGAGGAAAGAACATCCGATGAACCCATTGGTAAAGCAGCTCAGTCTGACGGTAAAACGCAAGCCTACGTCCCGCACGGAACGAAGGAATATCGTATTTCGCCGGATACAGGACTATCATGCCTGCCTTAAGCAGCTTACCTCGGCAGGCATTCGACCGCTCAAGCAAGTCGACTCCATGCGGATGATTTGCTGCCACAGCAGCAAAAGCGCTGACTGGGCATCGCTGCAAAAGCACCCCCGCATTTCTCTCATTGAGCGGGATCGCAGAGTAAAGGCCCATGGATTGGTCAATGCTAACCTATCGCGCATATCGGCCGTCGTCAAGAGCCGTATCCCCTGGAACGTCAACCGTGTCAAGGCTCCGCCGGCTTGGCCTGCATCGCACTCGGGCGCTTCGATCAAAGTCGCGATCCTCGACACCGGAATCGCTCGCCATCCCGATCTCGCTATCGCCGGCGGCGTGAATACAATAACGGGTAAATCTTACGCCGACGACAACGGCCATGGCACCCACGTCGCTGGAATAGCGGCGGCAACCGGTAGAAGAAAAATCTACGGAGTGGCGCCCAAAGTCGAGCTATATGCCGTTAAAGTACTTGACGCGAACGGTTCCGGTTTTATTTCCGATATCATTGAAGGAATTGAATGGTGTTTGGCAAGGGGCATTCGCATTTTGAATATGAGCTTCGGCCTTGCCGGCGACAGTACTCTGCTCAGAAACGCGATTCGGCAAGCCAAACGCCGCGGCGCCGTCATCGTTGCTTCCGCCGGCAACAGCGGCACCGCCCTGCCGCAGATAGACGCTCCGGCCCGCTATCCGGAAACGATCGCCGTTGCCGCCACCACGCGCGCCAATCGCGTGGCCAGCTTCTCTAGTCGGGGTAAAGGAATCGATTTGGCCGCTCCTGGAGTCAGCATTTTGTCCACTTGGTTGAACGGCACCTACCGCAGGGAATCCGGGACCTCCATGTCGGCACCTCACGTAACTGGAGCCGCCGCTCTACTCAGAGGCGTTCGTCCTAAGTTGACCGCGACCGAAATTGCCCGCAGACTGAAAGCGACGGCTCTGCGAATTCCGGGAGGCAAAAACGCGGTGGGAAGCGGACTTTTGCAAATCGAACCGGCAGCTCGCTAATTGTCTTATTTTCGCGCCGGGAAATGCCGATATATGAAGTATTGCCTTTGCATTCCAATCAAGGAGACAAAACATGCCCTATGAAAGCAATTCTAGTAGACGATGAAGGATTAGCGCTAAAAGATCTGGAACGACAGCTGGAGAAAATAGGCGACATCGAGATCGTGGGTAAGTTCCAGAACGCGGCGGCGGCCCTGCAGCGAGTTGGCGAACTGCGTCCAGATGTCGCTTTTCTCGATATTGACATGCCGGAAATTTCGGGCCTGGAAGCCGCTGAACAGATTCATAAGATTAATGATGACATCGAGATCGTATTCGTAACCGCTCACCATGAATACGCGATCAAGGCGTTCGAGCTTGCCGCTTTGGACTACGTTTTGAAGCCGATTAATGCCGACAGGCTCCTGCATACGATTAATCGTTTAAAATTAAGGGCTTCCATTCGTCCCGCCAGCACCGAGCCTCCTGTCGCCACAATCAGCTGCTTCACAAGACTTAGGATCGAATACGGCAAAGCCGAGCCGTTCTCCTGGCGCACCGTCCGCGCGCAAGAGCTGTTTGCCTACATGGTGTACAAGCGCAATCAGCCGGTTCGCAAAGACATTTTGCTGGACCTGCTCTGGCCGGATACGGAGTATAAGAAGGCGTTCACGCAGCTGTACACGACCGTATACCAGATTCGCAAATCCATTGAAGCCGCCGGTCTTACGATACGTCTCACCAACAGCGGAAGCGACTATTATCTGGATTTGGGCAACAATCGGTATGACGTTCAAGAATGGGAGAACGGGCGGTTGTCTCTTCCCGAGCTCAATCCCGAGACGGCCGCGCAGCATATTGCTTGGCTTCGGAGCTACGAGGGCGACTACCTGTCCGAAACCGACTATGTATGGGCCGAGAACGAGCGTAAAAGACTTCGCGATATTTGGTACAAGCATGCCCTCTCGGTCAGCGAGATGTGGCGGGCTTCGGATTGCCGCAAAGAAACGCTCGAAATTTACGAGTTGATGGAGCAGAGATTTCCTTTCTCCGAGGAGCTTTATTTTCTGATCATGCAGTTTCACTCAGATAACGGAGATTTGGATATGTCCAAGCTGAAATACGATCAGCTCTGCTCGATGCTTCACGAGGAGTATGCCATCTCCCCGTCGCTCGCCGTTCGCCAATGGGCGGACGCGACCTTCCGTTAATAACGTTCAATTCGTCAGGAGGCTTCCAAATGTCTATATACGACATCCCCGTCACAACAGGCAAAGGAGAAGAAACCACGCTAACCGAGCACAAGGGCAAAGTGATACTGGTCGTGAATACGGCAAGCAAGTGCGGCTTCGCGCCGCAATTTGCGGGCCTTCAGAAGCTGCACGAGACTTATGCCAAACAAGGTTTGTCCGTCGTAGGCTTTCCCAGCAACCAATTCGCCGAACAGGAGCCTCTTGATGGGGATGAGCTCACCCGGCACTGCCAGCTCAATCACGGCGTGACCTTTCCTTTGTATGCCAAGATCGATGTAAAAGGAGCCTCCATACATCCGCTGTACAGTCACCTCACCAAAGCTGCGCCGGGCTTCCTCGGATCCAAACGCATCAAATGGAATTTCACCAAGTTTCTAATCGACCGCAGCGGCAAAGTCGTCAAGCGGTTTGCGCCAACCGTTACGCCTGAACGAATCGAAGCGCACATTCGCAAGCTTCTGTAACATCTGTAAAAATGCAAAAGAGGCGCTCTCGACAAAAGTCGGAGGCCTCTCTTTTTGTTGTAAGTATTTACTCTCCGCCGCCTTCGCTCGCTTGGCACTTGGCGCAGACGCCTTGAAAATCCAAACGGTGATCCAGCACGGTAAAACGGTATTCCTTCTCCAGTCGTTCCTCGAGCGGCCCCAGCCAATCTTCCATAATTTCCGACATGGACCCGCATTTCACGCAAATGAGATGGTGGTGGTGGTGCTTGTTGCTGTCTGTACGAAGATCGTATCGGGCTACCCCGTCGCCGAAGTTCATTTTCTCCACGACGTGCATCTCGCTCAGAAGTTCGAGCGTCCTGTAGACGGTCGCAAGACCGATTTCAGGAGCTTTGTCCTTGACGAGCATAAAGACGTCCTCCGCGCTAAGATGATCTTCTTCGTTCTCGAGAAGGACGCGAACCGTCGCTTCCCGTTGCGGAGTCAGTTTGTAGCCATGGGACTGCAACTGTTGTTTTATTTTTTCAATGCGGGCTTCCATGGTTTCCCCTCCGGTCGCTGGTGCACTTCCTTCCATTATAGGATGAGCTTGTTCATTTAGTCAAACTTCCGCGTCAAAATGGAACGATACGGGCTAGCCAATCGGGAGACACGAACGCCTCGTACAGCGATGCGACGCACAATACGAGCAACATCGCCGCCGCAACCGCCGTATGCGCCAGAAATGGAGGCAGCAATTGCCCTTTGCGGCGGAACAGCCGCTCACGCACGACGAAATACGCGAATCTTGCCGATGACAGGCTTGCGATCATAAGAGCGGGCACGACTAAAGCATTGCGCGGACCGGTCGCGAGCAGGAAAAACAGCACGCCATTCCAGGCAAACTGCTGTGCAAGCACGGCCGCTGCAAAACCGATCAGGACGCCTTTCAGGAAATCAAGCAGGAATACAAGCGGAAGACCGATGACAGACAGCCCGAGAAACCAAATCAGCAGCATCCATTTTCCGTAAAGCAGGAAGCTCTCCCGAAACGTCGATGCGGGCGAAACGCTGCCGCTGCTGTCGATTTTGACTAAGTACACGCCGATTGCATCGGCCAGCTCCTGCTGCTGATCCAAGGTGAGCGCATAGACGAGCATCGCCCCGAAGATCGTCCCGACCAGAACAAGCACACCCAAAAACACGTATAGATTTAAATTGTCGCGAGCCGACAAATTCCATAAGCGGAAGTTCACGGCGGCCAACCCCCTTGTCCATCTTTAGCGGCATATCCCGTGCCTCATTGTATGATGGACAAGTACCAATTATGATTGCCGGATCGTTCCGTAGCTTCCTCCGCTCCCGGATGTAAACGCTAGCCCGCCTTCTCTTGCCCGGACGATCATCTCGGCGATTCTCTCTCCGGTTACGGCGGCGATCGCATCTGCAGAAACGCGGTGGAGCACTTCCATTTCCGTGCCGACTTCCGCGAACAGCCTCTCGCGCTTAGCCGGACCGACGCCCGGGAAAAAAGACAGCGGAACCTGCGGACGATAAGGAGGCCTTCCTTCCGGATGGATCGGCTGCTCGCGATCTGCCAATCGGCGAATGCGCCCGGACACGCCCCGAGTCAGCCGCTTGCTTCCGCAATAAGGGCAAGCCTCAACGTCCTCGCCCGTCTCGGGGATCGTACGACTGCAAGCCGTGCATGAGGTTTCGTGATATTTACCCAATTCGGGATGCAGTCCGTAGTTGGCCAGAATACGCCGGCCTTCCTCGCCCTTAAGCGCTTTGGCAAACTCCGCGAAAGAAGGGGTTAGCAGCATCAGCTCGTTGCACTCCCTTCCGATCATGCCGGGAGAATGCGCATCGGAGTTGGTCAGGAACGGATAGCGATCGAGCTCGGACAATCGTCCGGCCATATCCGAATCCGCGCTGAGGCCAAGCTCGACGGCTGCAATGCCGTCAGGATCGAGCCGGTCCGCCAGCCGATCGGCGGAGCAGCCGAGGAGGCCTCTGTGCGGCGTGAAAATATGCGCCGGAATGAGCAGCCCGCCCCGAGCGACCAGCTCCGCCTGCAGCTCTGCTGCCGTAACGCGGATTCGCTGCGTGCTCAGCCGAATGTTAGCGACACGGGGCGTCATCCATTCGGTCCACTCCTGCATCGCCTGCAAATTCGGCAAAAAGCCGAGCAGATGGAACGGGCCCCCGCCTTCTTCCTTAACCTCCATCTCTGCGCCCAGCAACAGCGTCGTATTCCGATATCGGATCCCTCCGCCGGAAACCTCCTCCATTTCTCCCGAATGCAAGCATTCCAGAATATCCTTCTGTACAGGCGGCGAATGACAATCGATAATGCCGACTAGCTCGATGCCTTTGCGGTCGGACGCTTCCTCGGCGATTTGGCGGAAGGTCAGATTCCGGCTACCGCTAATTTTCACATGCTGCCCGTCCTGCGTTCGGCCGATATGAACATGGAGATCGGCGAAGCAAGGGGACAGCAGAGCCTCCGAAGTCGCTTGCGAAGCGCTCATCGGCTAGAACGCCCCCGTCAGCGCGTACATGCGCCAAGCATAGACGGCCAGCAGCGTTTTGGCATCGCAAATGCGTCCTTCTGCAATATACGCTTGCGCCTGCTCCAGCGTAATCGCCTCGCAGGTCAAAAACTCCTCATCGTCGAGATGCGCTTGTCCCGGCTCAAGATCGTCCGTTACATAAAGGTGCACGACCTCCTCGGCAAAGCCGGGAGATGTCGAGAACGAATGCAGATGACGTATACTGCGCGCGCGATACCCCGTCTCCTCTTCCAGCTCGCGAAGCGCCGCCGCTTCCGGCTCCTCCCCCGCGTCCAGCTTGCCCGCCGGAATTTCGACCTGCACCTTTTCCAGCGGCTTGCGGAATTGTTCTACGACGAGCATTTTGCCATCCAGCAGCGCCACGACCGCAACGGCCCCGGGATGACGCACAATCTCCCTCGTCGCCGTTTCGCCGTTTGGAAGACTTACTGTATCGACCTGCAAAGATATGATTCTACCTTCAAAAATCGGCTTGCTTTCCAAAGTCCGTTCATAGAACGGGTGAGAGGCAATGTCTTTATTTGCGCTCATTTCGCATCCCCCAGTCTAATCTCGTTTTTACGCGCATACCCTCAACGTATAGAAGCTCGTCCCCTTACGGTAGACGGAACGAGCAACGCATTCGATACGAGGAGGCTTGTACCATGCTGAAAAAATATATAACGCCGCAACGTCTGCAATTCGTCGGCAAAGCTTGGGAAATTCGCCATGCGCTGCGTCAGGAGCAGAAGCTTCGCGGAGCGCGCACGCCGCTTGTCTCGCTGCTAGAGGCTCAGCAAACGATGCGGCCTGACGCCGATCTCCCCGCGAGGAAATAACCAAAGGCAGCGCCCCGACCTTAAACGGTCCAAGCACTGCCTTGCTGCGCTTACCGCTTCAGCGTCTCGCCTACGATCGACAGCACCAGTTCGGCCGCTTTCGCGAGATCGTCCGCTTTAATTTGCTCCTTCGTCGTATGGATGTGCTCATAACCGACAGCCAGATTAACGGTCGGCACGCCGTTCCCGTTAAACATATTCGCGTCGCTTCCGCCTCCGGATGAGAACGTGCGGGGAGTCAGTCCGATCGCCGCGATCGCCGCTTTCGCAACTTGAACGACCTCCGTGCTGTCATCATGATAATAAGCCGGGTAGATCGTCAGCGTTTCGAAATTAAACTCGGCTCCGCATTCATGCGCAGCGCTGGCGACCGCTTCGCGCATCGATTCGACCTGCGCCTCCATCTTCTCCTGAACTTGGCTGCGGGCTTCCGCGTAAATTTTTATCGTATCCACAACGATATTTACCTCGCCTCCGCCCTCGAAGCGTCCGATATTGGCCGTTGTCTCGCTATCGATGCGGCCAAGCTTCATGCGGGATACCGCTTTGGAGGCCACCTGAATGGCGCTGATGCCGTCCTCCGGATTTACGCCAGCGTGAGCAGCTTTCCCTCTAATCGTAATAAACTGGCGGGAATTGGTCGGAGCCGACACCGCGATCGCTCCGATCTCGCCATTGGAGTCGAGCGCATAGCCGAACTTGGCCCGCAGCCTGGAGCCGTCCATTGCGCGGGAACCGATCAAGCCGGATTCCTCGCCCGTCGTGATGACGAATTGAACGCCCCCATGCGGCAGTTGTTGCTCGCGAATAACGCGCAGCGCTTCAAATATTGCCGCAAGCCCCGCCTTGTCATCCGCTCCAAGAATCGTCGTGCCGTCGCTGCGAATATATCCGTCGTCATCCAGCCGCGGCTTAATTCCATTTCCGGGCGAGACGGTATCCATATGCGAAGTGAACAGAATGGTCGGAACGGACTCATGCCCAGCCGACGGTGCGAGCCAAGCGAATAAATTTCCCGCTCCATGACCGATTTTATCGGCCACATCGTCCTCCGTCACCTCCAGACCAAACTCCTCGAATTTGACCTTAAGGACTTTGCTAATCTCAGTCTCATGTTTTGTCTCGCTGTCGATCTGCACCAGTTCCATAAACTCGGCGATTAATCTATCTTTCTGAACCATGATCTTCCCTCCTGAGGTCGTATTCGTTACAATGTAAATATGAGCAAGCCTAAGCCTGAAAGGATGTGGAGCCGCTTATGAACAAGCGTTTGTTTAAGATCGTCATTTACGTTACTTTGTTTGCGTTGGTCGCTACGACTTTACTGATGGGAGTATCTCTTCTGCAGTAACGGAAGCGTAACCGAACACTTCTGCGAAACATGGAACGATGCGCCTTCCGATTTCGTCCACCTGCAGCTCGATACCGGTTAACGTTTCCAGAGACGTCACGCCGTATTCCGTAATGCCGCACGGAATGATGCCTTGGAAGCCGTCTTCTTCCACGTTTTTCTTTACGTTAAGCGCAAAGCCGTGGCTCGTCACGAAGCCTCGCCTTGTCCGGGCCTTGTTGAACTTGACCCCGATTGCGGCGATTTTCCGATCGCCCACCCATACCCCGGTATATTCCGGCTTCCTGCCGCCTTGAATGCCGAATTCAGCTAGCAGCTTGATAATCGCTTCCTCGAGATTTCTTAAGTACTGATGAAGATCAAGCCCTTCGGCATCCAAATAAAGCAACGGATAACCAACAAGCTGACCCGGACCGTGATACGTAATATCGCCGCCGCGATCGATCTCGTACACTTCGATGCCGCGACGAGCCAACTCCTCGCTTCCGTACAGCAGATGCTCGGGATGGCGATCCGAGCCGATCGTAAAGGTCGGCGAATGCTCAAGGAGCAGCAAGGAATCGTTCCGTTCCTGGCGGTCGATCTCCTTCACGAGCTGCTTCTGCAGCTCCCAAGCTTCGCCGTATTTCCGCCTGGACAACCATTCGACGTTCAGTTCCTTCATGCCTTGAACCCTCCTGCTCGAACTTCTGCTTGAATCCCTATGCGAGTTACTTCCCTATTGTAGCTTATCTATGCGATCAAGAAAACCCGGCGCGTCGCGCTCGAAACGCGACTGAGCCGGGCAAGTCCGCTGTACCAGGTTCAATGAATTTAGTTCGCTGAACCTAATACACCTTCGTGTCCAAATTATAGCCTTCCAAATTTTCCTTCACCCGCTGCAGGAACCGTCCGCAGATGACTCCGTCCAAAATCCGATGGTCGAGCGACAGACACAGATTTACCATCGAACGAACGCCGATCATGTCGTTAATAACGACGGGGCGTTTGACGATCGATTCGAACGTGATGATCGCGGCTTGAGGATAGTTGATGATCGGCTGGGTCAGAATCGAGCCGAAAGAGCCCGTATTGTTCACCGTGAAAGTGCCGCCGTTAACGTCATCCAGTTTGAGCTTTTTCTCCCGCGTGCGTCTTGCGAGATCGTCAATTTCGTGGGCGAGACCGGATATGTTTTTCTGATCCGCATGGCGAATGACCGGCGTAACGACCGAATCCTCCGTTCCGACAGACAGAGAGATGTTGATATCGCGTTTCACGATAATCTTATCGACCGCCCACACCGAATTCATGATCGGGTAATCCTTGATCGCGTTGACGACCGCCTTGATCATAAAAGGCATATAGGTCAAGTTGATGCCCTCGCGTTTGCGGAAATCGTCTTTGAGCTTGTTGCGCAGCAAGACGAGATTGGTCACGTCGACCTCGATCATCATCCAGCCATGCGGAATTTCGCTAACGCTCTGGCGCATTCTAGTCGCGATCGTATTGCGGACGGGCGTTACATCGATAAAATATTCGCCGCGGCCAGGTACTTCTTGACCTTCGATTTCGATTGACGGAATGCGCGGAGATTCGGACAAATGGATTCCTGTGGAGCGCACCGGAATTTTCGGATCCATCGGAGCTAGCGACGAGTCGCTTGGAGCCGAGGACGCAATTGGAGCGGTCGCTGCAGTTGCCGGGTTAACCGCCGAGGCTGTCCCGATCGACGCGTTCCCCGAAGCGATGGCCACCTGAACGTCTTTACGAGTAATACGTCCGCCCTCTCCCGTTCCGCTAACTCGATTCAGATCGATGGCATGTTCCGCCGCCAGCCGCTGAACAGCCGGGGAATAGCGATGGCGCATCGGAGCGTTGGCGTCAATCCCAGAAGCGGGTGCAATGGCCGCAGCTGGGCGCGAGGCCGGTTCGCCCCCCCTTGTCCCAGAAGACCCGAGGGTTCCTGAAGCCGTGTCAGTTGTCCCCAAGCCCCCAGCCGGCGCGGCAGGAGAAACAGGCTCCTGTGCTCCCGCAGACGGCTCGGTATCAGCCTCCGCATCGGCTTCCACTTCCACGAGGCAGATCGCCGCACCGACTTCCACCGTCTCGCCCGCGCCGATCAGATGCTTAACAAGCTTGCCCCTAACCGTAGAAGGAAGCTCGGCATTGACTTTATCGGTAATAAGTTCGCAAATCGGCTCGTACATATCCAGCATATCTCCCGGCTGCTTGAGCCAATGGTCCACCGTCGCAGATACGAGAGACTCCGCAAGCTGGGGCATCGTAATTTCCACTATCTTTTTAGCCATATGATACAGTTCCCCTCTCCAAATCCGGCGATAGGCCTAGTAGCGCGCTAGCTCCAGCATCGCCTTCTTCAGCTTCTCCTTGTTCAGCAGATAGTGCTTCTCTCCCGGAGGGTTGATCGGCATCGCCGGCACGTCCGGGGCACACAATCTACGAATCGGGGCGTCAAGCTCGTAGAGCAGTTCCTCGGCGATTATCGTTCCGACCTCGGCTCCCACGCCGCCTGTTTTATTGTCCTCGTGAACAATCAGCACCTTGCCTGTTTTAGCTGCCGCTTCGAGAATGCCTTCACGGTCCAACGGCTGAATCGTACGCAAATCCAGAATGTGAGCTTCGATGCCATGCTCCTTAGACAGCTCTTCCGCCGCTTGCATCGCAAAGTGCAAAGGCATGCTGTAGCCAATAACCGTAAGATCGGTTCCTTCGCGCATCACCTTGGATTTACCGATCGGGACGACATAATCTTCCTCCGGCACTTCGTCGGAGATCAATCGATAGCACTTCTTGTTCTCGAAGAAAATAACCGGGTCCGGATCTCGAATCGCCGCCTTCAGCAGCCCTTTCGCATCGTACGCTGTGGCCGGAGCGACGATCTTAAGTCCGGGCGTTCCGAAGAAGACCGACTCTGGGCACTGCGAATGGTACAGCCCTCCGAACACGCCTCCCCCGATCGGTGCGCGAATCACGACGGGACAATCCCAATCGTTGTTGGAGCGGTAACGGATTTTAGCAGCTTCGCTAATAATCTGATTGGTCGCGGGGAACATAAAATCCGAATACTGCATTTCGGCGATCGGTTTCATTCCGGCCATGGCCGCGCCGATCGCGACGCCGGCGATTGCAGATTCCGCAAGGGGCGCGTCCAGTGCCCGAAGCTCGCCAAACTGCTGCTGCAGCCCTTTAGTCGTTCCGAACACCCCGCCTTTAAGGCCAACGTCCTCTCCCAGAACGAATACGTCGTTGTCTCGTTCCATTTCTTCCTTCATCGCGAGTCTGATCGCTTCGATATATTCGATAACCGGCATATTTAACCCTCCCCGTTCTCCTCGGCGTATACGTAGCGGAATGCGTCCTCTACGGGTTGGAACGGAGCCTTCTCCGCATACTCGTTCGCTTCGTCGATCGTCGCGCGGATTTCTGCTTGCAGAGTCGCTTCCTTCTCCTCGGACCACAATCCGGCATCCACTAAATATTGCTTATATACCGGCATCCCGTCCTTGGCCTTTTGCTCGTCCACTTCTTCCTTGGTACGGTAGGCCATGTCGTTGTCCGAAGTCGAATGCGCCGTTACACGATAAGTCATAATCTCGATTAAAGTCGGTCCTTCGCCGGACACTGCGCGCTCGCGGGCTTCCTTGAACACGCGATATACTTCCAGCGGATCATTGCCGTCAACTCGTACTCCTGGAAATCCGTAACCAAGCGCCCGATCGCATATGCGTCCCCGAGTTTGCTTTTCAAGCGACATTGAGATCGCATACTGATTGTTCTCGCATACGAAAATGACCGGAAGCTGATGAACTCCGGCAAAATTGCAACCCTCGTGAAAATCGCCCTGGTTGCTAGAGCCGTCGCCGAACGTGACGATAGCTACGGAAGGCTCTTTCCGCATCTTGGCCGCGAAGGCGAATCCTGCCGCATGAGGCACCTGCGTCGTTACCGGGCTGGATCCCGTTACAATGCGCAGTCGTTTGCTGCCAAAATGCCCAGGCATCTGCCGCCCCGCGCTATTCGGGTCTTCTCCTTTGGCATACAGCGACAGCATCAACTCCTTAACCGTCATGCCGATCGAGAGCACGAACCCGTAATCTCGGTAATACGGAAGAAACCAATCACGCTCCCGATCCATCGCAAATCCCATTGCGACCTGAGAAGGCTCTTGGGTAATTCCCGAAATATGAAAATTGACTTTGCCGGCGCGTTGCAGCAACTGCCCGCGTTCATCGAAGCGGCGGGCCAACATCATCATCTTGTACATGTCGACTGCGCGTTCGTCCGTAAGGCCAAGCTCGGTATGACGAAGCGCTCGCTGGACGGAACCTGTATGCATCATGGGCGCGTCCTCCTGCTTTGGTTTAGTTTTATAACCTGGTCTTAATACTTGGGGTTAAGTCCTATTATACTCCCCTCGCAAGCAAAAAGAAACGCCCAACCCGACGCGCCGAGCAAATTCCTTTAGGGAACCGCTTCTCGGCGCTGGAAGGATGGCAATCCTCCGGGTTGAGCCTGCTGATGCCGATCGGATCAAGCGTGTCCCGCTGCGCCTTCCAGCGCCAGCATCGTCTCCTGCATTACTTCCGAGAGCGTCGGATGGGGGTGAATCGTCCGACCGATTTCCCAAGGAATCGCATCCACCAGCTTCGCTAGCGCAGCTTCGGCAATCAGCTCCGTTGCATGCACTCCTACCAAGTGAACGCCGAGCAGATCTCCCGTTGCCGCATCCGCGACCACTTTGGCGAAGCCATCGCTTTCACCGTGCACAAGCGCTTTGCCCAGTATGCGCAAAGGCAGCTTTGCCGTGCGCACCTGGTAGCCTTCCGCCTTGGCGTTCTCTTCCGTCCAGCCGATGGCCGCCGCCTCCGGCCGCGAGTAGACGCAGCGCGGAATATCCCGATCCGCGGCCCTCGACGGCTTGCTCCCGGTCAAATGCTCGATCGCCATCGTCGCTTCGTGCATAGCTGCATGCGCCAACTGAACGCCGCCTATACAATCTCCGATCGCGTAAATATGAGATTCCCCCGTTTGAAGCGTCGCGGGATTTACTTTAACAAAACCCTTCTCTGTCTTAACATCTGTATTTTCCAGTCCTAACGCTTCCACGTTGCCAATCCTGCCTACAGACACGAGCATCCGATCCGCACTCAGCGTCAGCGTGTCGCCGCCTCCAGTCATTGCACGTATCTCGACACCTTTGTCCGACGTGATGCAGCTATCGCTCTGCAGAGAAGCTCCAGTATGAATGACAACGCCTCTTTTTCTGAGTGCCTTTGCTATTTCTGCGCCTATATCTTTGTCCTCCGAGGGCAGTATTCGTTCCGCGGCTTCGACGATCGTCACCTGCGTGCCGAAATCGCTGAGCATCGACGCCCATTCGACGCCAATCACCCCGCCTCCGACGATCAGAACGGAAGTTGGGCGGCTCGTCCATCCTAACGCCTCGTCACTAGTCGCGATGTGCTCGCCGTCATAGCTCAGGCCTTCCAGCTTGCGCGGACGCGATCCCGTCGCAATTATGACGTTCTTGGGCACAATTGTCTCCGCTTCCCCGTCCGCTAGTTCTACCGCAATCGCCCCGCTTCTAGGCGAAAAAATCGAAGGGCCAATAATGCGACCGCCGCCTTGAATAACCTCGATTTTATGCTGCTTCATGAGTGCCTGAAGCCCTTTGTAGAGCTGCTCTACGATACTGTCCTTCCGTTTTAACACCGCTCCCCAATCTACCGAAGCAGCTCCTTCCGGCAATCGAATACCGTATGAAGCTGAATCCCCGATCGTTGCGTATACTTCCGCACTTCTAAGCAAAGCTTTGCTTGGGATGCATCCCCTGTGCAGACAAGTCCCGCCCAGTTTGTCCTTCTCAATTACAACGACGCTAAGCCCGGCTTGCGCCGCCTTCACCGCTGCCGTATAGCCTCCCGGCCCTCCGCCCAATACAGCGACATCGACTTCGATTGGCATAGTTTCCCCTCCGTATGTAAACTCACTTTCCCATTGTACCTTTTTTTTGCGAGCTGAACAAAGTCGGATCCTTCTTCGTCCTCCATCGTCCTTGTTCTTTTTCCGGTATCCCCTTCCGTCAGTTCCTCTGCTCTGCTCCCCGCTCCGCTCCTCTCTCGTCTCGCCTCTCTCTCATTTTCTGCTCATTTTCCGGTATCCCTTTCTGTCAGTTTCTCAGTCTTTAAATTTTTGACCGTAAATTGGCCGTAAACTGATAACCTCCCGATCTTCTCCGCTCATTTCAGAAATCGAACCCTTCATCTCCTTTTGTCGGTATCCCTTTGAGTCAGTTAGTCGATCAACGTAGCTCTGAAAATTTAGTTGAAACACAGGAAAAAAGCTTCAAATAAGAACGTATGTTTGGTATAATGAAGTAAAGGGAACGTGCGTTCCATCCATTGAGGGAGGAAGTTTTGTATGAGTCTTAAAGCGGCGGCAGATAAGTTTCAAAAGTTTTGTTCCGTTTTTAAGAACGAAGCAGATTGTTTCCCCATCCTGTTCGAGCTCAAGTGGCCCGACGGCTTTCGCTGCCCTCGTTGCAGCCATTCTCATTTTTATCTCATTTCCACTAGGCGTATTCCACTCTACGAATGCCGTTCCTGCCATGCGCAATCTTCCTTGATTGCCGGTACCATTATGGAGGGAAGCCGCACGCCTATTCATCGTTGGTTTCAGGCGATTTTTCTGCATGCCCAACCCCGCTGCATTAACGCTAGGCAACTCTCCGAGGCTATCCATGTCACTTACAAAACGGCCTGGCTCATTTGCCACAAAATCCGTCATGCGATGACTTCAAGAGAATCAACCCGATTATTGTCAGGGATTGTTCGCGTTTCGGATTCTATATACAGCAAGCGCCTAACTCCCTCTTTCGATTGGCATAAGCAAGAACAGCCATTGCTTGTCGGTGCTTCAGATGACGGTAACAGCACTCTTGGCCCGATTGTGATTAAGCTTCAATCAAAAGCACCGTTAAAGGATAAGTACGATTGTCCTGATACGGCTCCGTTTATTCGCGAGCATATCCACCCTGATGTTGCAGAAAATACAATTGTGACCCGAAGGTACGGCCGTAATATGAACAAAGAGTTGGCTTGGATGGGATACAATGTGACGTGGTGGATCGGCAGAACGTTTCTCGGCATTGGTCCTAAGCATTTACAAGCGTATCTTGATCAATTTTGTTACTACTACAACCGCAGCCGCTCCACCCTCTATGTTCAGCTTCTCGCAGATTGTATTAACTCTTCCAGAATAACCTACAACGAGCTCACCAAATCAGACAGCCGCTCCCGTTCTAACCGATTAACTCGTACTCCTCGACAACATTCCATCAAACTTGCATAGCATAGGCATGTTTCTATTCCAGTCATCCCCTTAATTATTACAGAAGGGAGTCCCAGACAGAGCAATCTTTACTGATCGAAGGGGATAACCAAGTGCCTTCATATGTACGGGAGAACTAACTACTGACTTAAGGGGACCCTCTTCAGTAAATATCGGAGGATCCCTTTCCTGAGCCACCGGGATACCGACAAAAGATGTGAAAATCTAATGCATTTCATGAGGGCGGCTTCACATCTGACCGAAGGGGATACCGAGAAAAGAAGAGAAAATCCGACACATTCAATAGGGATACTAATACTGAATGAACGGGATATCGAGAAATGGAGGCGCATTCATAGACATTTGCCTGAAAAGTAGGTATGATTAGGAGATGGGAAGGAGGACTTCATCATCCTATGAAACTGCTTATTCAGCGGCTCATAGCTATACTACTGCTTGTTATTCCCGGTATTGCGGCCGCTTACGGCTTTTTGCTCATGAAAGATGCGATATACGACTACTTCGTGAAAATCGGCGATATAAACGTTACCTCTCCGGACTTCGCTTGGGGGATGTTCATCGGCGGAGCCATTCTTTTTCTGCTGGGCATAGGCTTTATTGGAGGTTGGATTTTCTTTCGGGACCGCAAACATAATTACTTGTCATCGCGTTTCCGTCCGAAAACGCCTCGCCCGCCCCGTCAACCAAAGCCGCCGCAAACCGAGGACAACAGCGCTAAGGAAAACCATATTTCCGATCAGTCATAGCTAATGACGTTCAAATAAGGCTCTGTCTCCTATCAAGGTGACAGAGCCTTAATTATTTTCAGCATCTTCGCTTACTGGGCCGACGGAGAAGCTTCAGGACTTGCCGTTGCCGAAGCGGTCGGCGAAGCGGCTTCTGGTTCCTTCGCGATTAAGTTTTTATAATTCCGATCTTTCTTCAACGTTTCTAGCCAAGTGGTTGCTTCCGTGCCCATTTTCTCTTCGTAATAAGCTTTTTTGACATCAGCTTTCACTGTATCATACTCGGGAACGACAGCCTCTTTAATATCGGTGATCTTGATGATGTGGAACCCGTTGTCCGCCTCCACGACTTCACTCGTCTCACCTTTAGCAAGAGCAAATGCAGCGGTCTCGAAGCGTTGATTCATAACGCCGCGACCGAAAAATCCGAGATCTCCTCCCTCTGCCTTGGAACCTGGATCTTGCGACTTTTCCTTCGCCAAATTGGCAAAATCTTTGCCGCCCTTCAGTTCGGCCAGCACAGCTTCTGCCTCTTCCTTTGTGTTCACCAAAATGTGCGATGCCTTAATTTCTTTTGGCGTTGTCGCAAACGTGGAATCCTTTTTATCTTCGAAATAAGTCTTAAGCTCTTCTTCGGTTACCGGGTGCTTGTTCTCGAACAACAGCTTAATTTTCAGAGTCGGCATAATTTGCTTTTCCTTGAAATCCTCCAACGTGAACCCGGCCTGCGTCAATGCAGCGGACATATCCTCGTCGGTCTCAAAGCCATATGCCTTCTTAAAGTTCTCAATCTCGTTCTTCATATCTTCATCATTAATCTTAATTCCGGCTTTCTCGGATTCCAGCTCAATGATTTTGGTCTGTGCGATTTCGTCGACTAAAGCCGAAATCTGATCTTCTCCCACTCTGTCTTTCATCTCATCGTAAAAGTCCGTCTTATTAATCGTATAGCCGTCAAGTTGACCGATTGCTTCGTTGCTTGTTCCTCCCGATGTATTCCGAATCAGTACAAATACAAGCGCAGCTATGGCAATGACAGCAATTACCCAAGGTACAATCACAGCAGAGGAGCTGCGAGCAGGTGCTGCAGCGCCTGCCGCCGCAGGCACTGCACTTGTTACGATTCCCGGGTCCGCTTTGCCGAGATCAAGCGAAGATTTGGGCTCGACCGTTTCCTCTAGTTCTTTCTCGATCGCTTCGTTAGTCGGTTGTTGTTCATTATCTTGTAAGTTTTTCTCGTTGTTGTCGCTCATTTCAACATTTCCCCCTCTTTGTTATGGACAGCCATTCATTCACTATACCAGATTTTCATAAATAAACCTTAAAGGCTCCTAAATTTTTTGCGAAATTGCGAAGGGGTGCACGCATGAATTCCGCTAAATTTTTTGCTGAAATAGCTGAAATTCGTCAAACCTGTCTCCATCGCCACATCCGCAATGGACCAATCCGTATTTTGCAGCAATTGAGCGGCTTGCTTTATCCGATAGCGATTTAAGTAATCCATGGGCGACTTTCGCATAACCGTCTTAAATACTCGGCTAAAATGACCGATACTCATGCCCGCAACTTCAGCTAGATCAGGCACGGTCAAGGGCTGGGAAAAATTCTTTTCCATGTAAGTAACAGCAGCCTTCAAGCGAGCTATCGTGTACGAACTCATCGAGCTATTGGAAACCGCATGCCGCCACTGTCCGGTTTCGATCAAATCGCCTATTAAGGAATAAAGTTCGGCTTTAATTCGCAGTTCTCTCGCCAAAGCTTCCGACTCGTATATATGAAGCATTCGGGCCAGCCGGACCAAAACCCGTCTTCCCCACATTGTCGATCCGTCATAGTAAAGCGGAATTTCCGCTTCTCCGTTTTTTAAAGGTTCTATAAACAGGGAGGAGATGTTATCCCGACCATCCCCAAGCCAATCAAGATGAAATACCATAGCTTTATACGAGCATGCCGAGCCATCGCTTGAGAAGCCGCCATGAACCTCTCCGCCCGGTACGAATATAGCCTCACCCGCTTTAAGCTCATAATCTGCCATGCCAATCTGGAATGTCGCTTCCCCCTCAACCACGCACAGAAACTCGACCTCATCGTGCCAATGATTGTCCAAAACTACACCTCCTTGGCAATCCATAGCATAAACGGCGAACGGAAATTGAGGGGTCCCATGCCTCCGATCCTCTTTGAGCAGCCTCAAATCCATACCTAACCTCCAAATATCATAATATTGTTATT
The DNA here is from genome assembly GCF_017671885.1 of Cohnella sp. LGH. Classification (NCBI taxonomy): domain Bacteria; kingdom Bacillati; phylum Bacillota; class Bacilli; order Caryophanales; family Paenibacillaceae; genus Cohnella; species Cohnella sp. LGH. The sequence continues at coordinate 2,538,913 of NZ_CP072117.1, read as the reverse complement.
TTATAGCATATAAATGCAAGAATTTTGCTCATCATATCATTAAAATGTTATCAAGAGAATTCATTAATCGTTCAAGGAGATGAAATAATGAAGTTTACGGATGGCTATTGGATGACTAAGCAAGGCTATCGCCTGTTCAGCCCTTATGAAATTCACGACGTAAAAATCGGAAAAGACTCGATTACCGCTTACGCCACTCACAGACCGCTCGAGCATCGCGGCAATACGTTAAACGAACCGCTAATGACGATGGAGTTCTCTTCGCCGATACCTAACGTCATCCGCGTAAAGTTTTACCATCATAAAGGAAAAGTCCGTCAAAGCCCCTCTACCTTCGATCTTCAGTACACAGGCAATGCGACGGTAAACATTGAAAATAACGAAAGCTTCATCAGACTGACGAGCGGGGATACGACTGTGACCGTAACTAAGCTTCATCCCGTCCAAATCACGTACACTTTCCGAAACAGAAGGCTAACGGGAAGCGGGGCACGTTCCACCGCTTATGTCAAAGCCGACGATGGGATTCATTACTTCCGCGAGCAGCTTTCCTTGGGCGTTGGCGAAACGGTGTACGGGTTGGGTGAAAGATTTACGCCATTCGTAAAAAACGGCCAGACAGTTGACATCTGGAACGAAGACGGAGGAACCTCATCCGAGCAAGCCTATAAAAATATTCCTTTATACGTAACGAATCGTGGCTACGGAGTATTCGTCAATCATCCCGAGCTCGTCTCGTTCGAGATCGGCTCGGAGACCGTATCTAAAGCCCAATTCAGCGTGCCGGGAGAACAGCTTGAGTATTATCTGATCGGCGGGGATACGCTTAAAGATGTACTTGGCAACTATACTTCGCTGACAGGCAAACCTGCGCTCCCGCCTGCCTGGTCGTATGGTTTATGGCTTTCGACTTCGTTCACGACCAACTATGATGAAGCCACAGTGACTAGTTTTGTCAAAGGCATGGAAAGTCGAGATCTGCCGCTTGCCGTCTTCCATTTCGACTGCTTCTGGATGAAGGAATATGAGTGGTGCAATTTCGAATGGGACGAGCGTGTTTTTCCCGATCCGGCCGGAATGCTGCAACGGCTTAAGGCCCGCGGACTGCGCATTTGCGTCTGGATCAATCCTTACATCGCGCAGCGCTCCCCATTGTTTGACGAAGGCATGGCCAACGGCTACTTGTTGAAACGTCCCGACGGAAGCGTATGGCAGTGGGATCTATGGCAATACGGCATGGGTATTGTTGACTTTACGAATCCAGCGGCATCCCACTGGTACAAAGCGAAGCTCCGGGCACTGCTCGATATGGGCGTTGATAGCTTTAAAACGGATTTCGGCGAGCGTATACCCACTGATGTCGTCTACTACGATGGCTCCGATCCGCACCAAATGCACAACTACTACACTCAGATCTATAATCAAACCGTTTTTGAATTGCTCGAAGAAAAACGCGGTAAAGGAGAAGTAGTCCTGTTTGCTCGGTCGGCGACGGCGGGTGGGCAACGCTTTCCCGTGCATTGGGGCGGAGATTGCGAAGCAACTTACGAATCGATGGCCGAAAGCCTGCGCGGTGGCTTGTCGCTTGGGCTGTCCGGTTTCGGCTACTGGAGCCACGACATTGGCGGTTTCGAACACAGCTCGCCTCCGGATTTGTACAAACGCTGGGTACAGTTCGGGCTTTTGTCCAGCCACAGCCGACTGCACGGAAGCACCTCGTATCGCGTACCGTGGATTTATGACGAAGAAGCCGTTAACGTACTTCGTTTCTTTACGAAGCTGAAGCTCCGGCTGATGCCATACCTGTTCGGTCAGTCGGTATCGACCTCCTCCAGCGGCGTTCCTCTTATGAGGGCGATGGTGCTCGATTTCGGAGATGATCCGGCCTGCGATTACCTTGACCGCCAGTACATGTTGGGGAACAATTTACTTATCGCACCGATCTTGAACCCGGAAGGAGAAGCCGTTTACTATCTCCCGAGAGGAACGTGGACTCATTTTCTGAGTGGGGAACAGGTTCAGGGCGGCAGCTGGAGGAACGAAATCTACGACTTTTTTAGTCTCCCTCTATATGCGCGCGAAAATAGTCTAATTCCGCTTGGAAATGAAGATACACATCCGGACTATGATTATACGGATAGCGTAACGTTACATTTGTTTGCGCTTCAAGACGGAGAGACAGCCTCTGCCGTCATACACAATTTGCTTGGGGAGACCTGCTTCTCTGTCATGGCCAGCCGCCAAAAAAATCAAATTGAGATCACAACGAAGGGGACGGCAAAAAACTGGAGTCTCGTCTTACGAGGAATTTCCGCAGTCGACTCCGTTGAAGGCGGACTTTCGGAGTCAACAGAGCAAGGCCTTCGAATCGTGCCAAGCGATTCCGCATCGTTCCTTCGAATTGTGCTTTCGTAAAATTCCAAACCTGCTGAATGTGATCAGATGGACAAGCTCGTAGAGATGCTGCTGCATTAATCACAAAAGAAACACCGCTCTCATTTGACGGTTAGAAAAACCGTTTATGAGGCGGTGTTTTTTAGCAGCAGCTTTATTAGCTCACCTTATGCTCAATCCGCAACTTGTCCGCCACCATCGCGATAAATTCGGAGTTCGTTGGTTTGGATTTCGCGATATTAATCGTATAACCAAACAGATGGCTGATGCTGTCGATGTTGCCACGAGTCCAAGCGACTTCGATCGCATGACGGATGGCGCGTTCGACGCGGGACGGCGTCGTTTTGAACTTCTCGGCGATGGCTGGGTACAGCGTTTTCGTAATCGCGCCAAGAATTTCAATGTTGTTGTACACCATCGTGATCGCTTCGCGCAAATATTGATAGCCTTTAATATGCGCGGGAACGCCGATTTCATGAATGATACTCGTAATGTTTGCATCAAGGTTCTTCGGCTTGCCCATTTGTACCACATTGGAGCGCGTCATGACGCTGCTTTGCAGCGACGAGGTCGTCATTGATGAAATTGAAGGATTGCCTGCGAGTTGGCGAATCCGATTTGCCAGAACATCCATGTCGAACGGTTTAAGTATGTAGTAAGAAGCGCCAAGCTGCACCGCACGCTGCGTAATGTTCTCTTGTCCGAAAGCCGTGAGCATAATGATCTTGGGCATAGGAGATAAATTCATATCCCGCAGCTTCTCCAGAACGCCAAGTCCGTCCAGATGCGGCATAATGATATCAAGGATCATGACATCCGGTACTCTTCGTGTTTCTTCCAGCTGACGGATGACCTCTTCTCCGTTGTACGCCACACCGATGACCGTCATATCATCCTGCTCCTGGATGTACTCTGATAACAAATTCGTAAATTCTCGGTTGTCGTCTGCTAAGAACACTTCAATACGTGGCAATGTCTGGTCCTCCCTTTCTCCATGCGAGAATATAGAATGTCGAAAAACGCTCACCGTTTCTCTAATAATCCGTTTTCGACACGACCTCGGCAGATTCCTTCTCGATTAAAAAATTTTTCTTTATTTATTATTTGAAATCGAATATAATTAATAATTTGCGGCACAACACGTCAAATCATGATTCGTTTCGTACATTTTCGACAAACGTTCGGATTTAGCACATAAAACAAAATCTAAGGCGTCAAACCGCCTTAGACATCGTTTGTTCGGGATTCAGCATAATTCCCGCATCCTGCAGCATCCATTCGATAAAGCAACCATAGCCGGAGGAAGGATCGTTGACGAATACATGAGTAACCGCACCGACCAGCTTTCCGTTTTGAATAATCGGGCTACCGCTCATCCCTTGCACGATACCGCCAGTTCTCTCCAGCAACTTAGGGTCGGTTATTTTGATGACCATTCCCTTCGTCGCCGGGGACGATTGCTTGGACACATGAACGATTTGAATATCGAATTTTTCGACCTTTTGCTTATCCACGACGGTTAAGATTTGCGCAGGCCCTTCCTTTACTTCTTCCGCGAAGGCGACCGAAATCGGTTCTGGATTATAGGAATGCTCTGGCAGTTGTTTCATTTTGCCGAAAATGCCGAATGGGGTATTGCGCTCCACGCTGCCCAATGTGCGTCCTTCCTTCAGGAAATGCGCCCTCTTCTCCCCGGGTTCGCCGCTTTGGCTTTTGTTAATTGATGAGACGCTTGACTGCAAAATTTCACCACTGCCGACGACGATTGGGGTTTGCGTATCCATATCGGTAATGACATGACCAAGCGCGCCATATACTCCTTGATCCGGTGCGTAGAATGTCAACGTCCCTACGCCCGCAGCCGAATCCCGAATGTACAATCCGAGGCGCCAAGCTTTATCCTCTTCATCGTACGCTGGAGTAATCGATGTTCTAAACCGCTCTTTGCCTCTCTGGACGAGGAGCTTCAATGATTCGCCGCTGCGACCGGCTTCTTCCGAATATGCCGCAATTTTGGAAATGTCGTTGCACGGCTGTCCGTTGATTTCGACGATCAGATCGCCTAATCTTAGCTTGGCCGCTTCCCCAGGGGATACTCGGGAATTATCGTTAGTACTGACCAGATGGTGGCCAACGACCATAATCCCTGCCGATTTTACTTTGACGCCGATCGTTTGCCCTCCGGGAATCACCCGCAAATCGGGAATCACTTGAAGTCGTACCGTCTTAAAAGGAATTTTGCCGAACAGCTTCATTTGCAACTGAGTGACGCCGCTGGACTTCGGTTGAATGGATAAAGGCTGTCTGAGATCGACTTGAACCGATGCATGCTCGCTGCCATTCACAGCGACGACTTTCGGGTTCAAGCTGATCTGCGCATGAACGGGAATGGCATAGTGCAGCGAGACCGACTGTCCTTGAAAAAGTCTGACACGGCTCGGAAATTCCGCGAAATGCTGAAACGGCGCCGAGCAGACAGCAATGATCAACATGAAAACGACGACAAGACCGATACGACGGCGTTTCCTGAAGTGCTGCTGGTACAAGATCTCACGCTCCCTTACAGTCTGAATCGGCTTCTCTGGTATGTCGCCGATAACGTACCTATAAGGTAACCGTGGCTTGCTTCTTTTATGTTCTCAAAAAGCTTCCTTGCCAATTGATTTTTCGCGTCGTTACGCGTTTTTTCGGATATCAGCCAGACTAAGCATTTCTTGTGCATGATGACGGGTTTTTTCCGTAACTTCCACTCCGCCAAGCATCCGCGCCAGTTCTTCAATCCTTTGCTCCGGCGACAGCTGCGTCACCGATGTTCGCGTCCGCGATTGTTCGTTCACTTGCTTGCGGATTTCATATTGGCGATCGGCCATACATGCCACCTGCGGCAGATGAGTGATCGCAAACACCTGACAGTGACTCGACAGCAAGCTGAGCTTCTCTGCAATGGCTTGCGCAGCTCTTCCGCTGACTCCAGTATCCACTTCGTCAAAAACGAGTACGGGAATTTCATCGATTCGAGCGAAAATCGCCTTGAGCGCCAGCATCACGCGCGACATTTCGCCGCCAGATGCAATCTTAGCTAGCGGTTTGGGCGGCTCGCCAGGATTCGTCGACAGGATGAACTCCGCGGTATCCGTTCCTGTGGCCGACAGCTCCGTTGCGCCAAGCTTCACTTCGAATACGGAACGTTCCATCTGCAACTCCGCCAATTCCTGCTCGATCTGCTTGGCAAGCACTCTCGCGGCGTTTCGGCGCGCCAGCGACAGCTTCTCCGCGCGCTCATACAGTTCGGCCGCCAGCTGTGCTTCCCGCTCGGTCAGCTTCTCGAGCAATTCTTCGCTATTGTCAAGCTGATCGGCTTCGGCCTGGATTTTCGCCCGATAGTTCAAAATATCCTCAATCGTCTCGCCATATTTCCTTTTTAACCCATGAATAACGTCCAGCCTCTGCTCAATCTTCGCTAAGCGCTCAGGATTGAATTCGATGCTTTCCTTATAATCGCGAAGCTGAAAAGCTGCGTCCTCCGCGCTGTAATAAGCGCTCTGAAGCTGCTCCAGCAACGGTTGGAGCACTCCGGAATCGAACTTCACGATATCCTGCAACCGGCTCAATGAACGAGAAAGAGCCACTAGCCCTTTAGTTCCGTAAAGCAGATCGTAGGCCTCCGTTGCCGATTCAGCAAGCTTCTCCGCATGAGCTAGTTTGCGCCGTTCGTCGGCAAGGGATTCATCCTCGCCCGGTTTTAACCTGGCTGCGGAGATTTCCTCCAGCTGAAATCTGTATAAATCGACCATCTGCATGCCTTGTCGGGATCTTTCCTCAAGCTCGCGCCTTTCTCTGCACACACCAATATATTGTTGATACAATTGACGATAAGCCGCCTTCTCCTCGCGGATCTCCTCTCCCGCAAACAGGTCAAGCCACTCCAGATGCTTCTCTGTCTTGAGAAGCGACTGATGCTCATGCTGACCATGAATGTTGACGAGGTGCTCGCCAGCTTCTTTCAGCATCGTCAATGTAACGCTTTGACCGTTGATTCTTGCCGTGGACTTGCCATGAGACAGCAACTCACGGCGAATGAGCAGCGTTTCTTCCCGGTTGGCCTCGATGCCCAAACGACCGAGCGTCTCCCACACGGGATGATCTGAGGGCAGATCGAATACCGCTTCGATATCCGCCTTATCGCAGCCATGGCGAATCATTTCTGCAGAGCCTCGGCCTCCCGCCGCCAATGTCAAAGCGTCGATCACGATCGATTTCCCTGCTCCGGTCTCTCCGGTAAGCACATGAAAGCCGTCATGAAAAGAAGCAGATACATTCTCAATAACGGCCAAATTGTGGATGGTTAATTCTCGCAGCATAATAAGCCCCCTTTGGACTCGACAGTCTCAATCCCCCATTGCCTCGTTTGAAACAGGGGGCTCGCGACCTCATTGCGATCATACGTTCTCATTACTCATCCAAATCATAGCACATATCCGGAAAGAAGACCAGACAAAACAAGAACATTCAAGATAATCTAACACGCATCCATCTCCGTATTAATCAAGTCGGAGATGAATGCGTGTTATTGGTCACTTCATCATATCGTTAATTCGCTCTAACACGTCTTCGCCATGGCTTTTCGTTTTGGTGATAATCAGCGTCGTGTCGTCTCCGCCGATCGTACCGATAATTTCCGGCCAATCCATGCCGTCAATCAGCGCAGAGATCGTTCCCGCCGTTCCCGGCAAGCACTTCAGCACGACGAGATTTTCGGCGGACTCCGCTCCCAAATAATGATCGAGCAGCGCTCGCTTCAGCTTCTGCGCCGGATTGTAGCGTTGGTCTTGCGGCATCGAATATTTGTATCGGCCGTCCTCCAGCGGGACTTTAATCAGCTGCATTTCCTTAATGTCGCGCGACACCGTCGCTTGGGTTACCTGCATTCCTTCCAAGCTTAGCGCTTCCACGAGTTCCTCTTGGGTTTCGATCTCTCTAGAACCGATCAACTCACGGATTTTGCGTTGACGTTGTCCTTTCATTTCTCGCCAGCCTCCACTTTAAATCGCACTGTTTTGATTTGACGCCCCTGCGGAAGCACGATAACAATGCCGTGGCAATCCGGAAACAGCAGCGCATACACGAGCAGTCTTTCACGCAGCGCGCTGGCCGTCCATTCCATCGGCTGCCTTGGCCGGTCGAGCTTCACCAGGTAATACTTGTTGTCTTTCTCGGCCAAATAATCAAAATATAGGCGGGTCGGCATAACCGACCCGTTGTCCACGGCCACTCCAAGCGGAATACGGTGCTTGCCGGACAGCACTTGAAAACCGTGCTCCTTCAGCAAGAGGACGTATTCATCCTCTTCGACGCCCCCTTTGGTCGCAAGCTTGCGCAAGCGAGCATCCGGAGGCTCGTGAAGCCAGCGATCCAACCTTCTAACGATCCACCATCCCATAACGATGGCAGCGACAAGCATGATCACCCAATCTCCGACGCTATCCATAACCGCCTCCCGACTTCCGTTACGGAGAGCCGCGCTGCCTGGACTAGTTGTATCCGTTGCATTATCTTTTCGCGATCGGAAGCCATTTTCCTCCAATATCAAGGAAAAACCCGGAGATGCGCGCCAGCCCGCGGCAAAATGCTCGGACCGTTGTTCGGCAGCTCCGGGTGCTCCGGGCGAAGGATCTTGTTTTTATGAAGGATTGCGGCGAAACGCCCGATTTGCTTCTTCTACCGTATTCGCAATTAGTTCTTCATACCGTTTATCATCCGCCGCAGCCGAAACGGTCGAAGTATCCGATTTGGCCGAATTCGGGGCAACCGCCGAGCCGAGACGCCAATAGGCGAGAAACTCGATGTTCCCTTCGCCTCCGGTTATCGGGGAATACGTCAGTCCCTGCAGCTCAAAACCGATGTCGGCTGCCGCGTTCAAAACGCCTCGAAGCACTTGCGTATGAACGGCCGGGTCGCGAATGACGCCCGACTTGCCCACATGCTCCCGCCCCGCTTCGAACTGCGGCTTGATCAGCGCAACGGTGTGTCCGTTTTTTTGCAGCAGTTCGGCCAGCACCGGCAATATCAGCCTAAGGGAAATAAACGAAACGTCAATCGTCGCAAACAGCGGCAACGGACCGTCGAGCTGATCTCCCGTCATATGCCGAAAATTCGTCCGTTCCAACACCTGTACCCGCGAGTCCTGCCGCAAGGACCAGTCGAGCTGATTATAGCCTACGTCTACCGCATATACCCGCGCAGCTCCATTCTGTAGGGCGCAGTCCGTAAAACCGCCCGTGGATGCGCCGATATCCAGCATAACCGCATCCTGCAGGTTAAGGCCGAAATGTTTAATCGCCTTTTCCAGCTTCAAGCCCCCGCGGCTTACGTACGGATGTACGGAACCTTTGACCGTTATCGGCGCATCGCGAGGAATCTTCGTTCCCGCCTTGTCGATGCGCTCTGTCCCGACAAGCACCAGACCGGCCATAATGGCGGCTTTCGCCTTCTCGCGGCTTTCGAAATAACCCTGCTCCAGCAGGAGCAGATCAAGCCGCTCTTTAGTTGCCTGCGTCTTCTCCATCAGGTGGCCCTTTGCCGTTTGCGCACGGAGAGCGAGGCAAGACGCTGAGCGATGTGCTCGGCCGATAGACCGACTTCCTCGCGCTGTTCCTTCACCGTCGCATGTTCCACGAACACGTCGGGAACGCCGGCGAGATGAACGGATGCGGGCTGCACGCCTTGCAAAGCGTAAAACTCCAAGATCGCACTTCCCAGGCCGCCTTGAACGGAGCCTTCTTCGACGACCATGATCGGCAGCCTTTCCTTCGCTAGCGACAGCAGCATTTGACTGTCCAGCGGCTTGACGAATCTGGCATTCACGACACGCACATTGATGCCTTCTCGCTTCAGCAGGTCGGCCGCTTCCTCGGCGACCTGAACCATCGGCCCAATCGCCAGCACGGCAGCATAGTCGCCTTCGCGAACCGTCTCCCACGTGCCGATCTCGATCGGCGTCATCCGCTCGTCGTAAGCGACTCCGACGCCTTCGATACGGGGATACCGCACCGCTATCGGGCCGCCGTCGTAATCGACCGCCGTACGAAGCATGTTTCTAAGCTCATTCTCATCCTTGGGCATCATGACGACCATATTCGGTATATGTCTCAGGAAGGCGATATCGTATACGCCTTGATGCGTCTCGCCGTCGGCTCCGACGAAGCCCGCCCGGTCGATCGCGAAAATAACGTTCAGGTTTTGCCGGCAAATATCGTGAACGACCTGATCGTACGCACGCTGCAAAAACGTCGAATACACTGCGAATACAGGCTTCATGCCTTCCATAGCCAACGCGGCGGACATCGTCCCTGCATGCTGCTCCGCGATGCCGACATCGTACATCCGATCCGGAAATCTCTCCGCAAACTTCAGCAAGCCCGAGCCGCCCGGCATTGCAGGAGTAACGGCGACGATACGGGAATCCTGCTCCGCAAGCTCGATCAGGGCGTTGCCGAACACCTCCGTATACATCGGAGGGCCAACGGGCTTAACCACTTGTCCGGACTCGATCTTGTAGGCTCCGGATACGCCGTGCCATTTATGAGAATCGGCTTCGGCCGGGGAGTAGCCCTTTCCTTTTGTCGTCAAGACGTGCACCAACACAGGTCCATCGACTTGATCGGCTTGCTTAAACGTCTCCATCAGCTTGTTTATGTCATGACCGTCTACTGGGCCAAAATACTTCAAGCCGAATTCCTCGAACAGGACGCCTTCAGGCGCAATCAAATACTTCAAGCTGTCCTTAACGCGATCTGCCGTACGAGCCAGCTTGCCGCCGATCGCCGGAACTTTGCGCAGCAACCAGTCCAACTCGTCCTTCGTCTTGCGGTAAATTTTCTCCGTTCTGACCTTGCCCAAATAGTTGTGAATCGCTCCGACATTGGGTGCGATGGACATCTCGTTATCGTTGAGCACGACCATCAGCTTGCGCTTCTCATGCCCGATATGGTTGAGCGCTTCAAGCGCCATCCCTCCGGTAAGCGCGCCGTCGCCAATGATGGCGATCACACGGTTCGACTCGCCCTTCAAATCGCGCGCCAAAGCCATCCCCATCGCTGCGGACAAAGATGTGCTGCTATGGCCGGCTTCCCATACGTCGTGTTCGCTTTCGTTGCGCTTTACAAAGCCGCAGAGGCCATCCTTCTGACGCAAAGTGTCGAAACGATCTTGCCGTCCCGTCAGCATTTTGTGTACGTACGCCTGGTGACCTACATCAAAAATAAATTTATCCTTCGGGCTGTTGTAATGGTAATGGAGCGCAAGCGTCAGCTCCACTACGCCGAGATTGGGCGCCAAATGCCCCCCGGTCACGCTCAGTTTCCGAATAAGAAAATGTCGAATATCTTCCGCCAGTTGAGGAAGCTCGGACAGCGTTAGTTTCTTCAGGTCATCCGGACTGTCGATTTGCTCGAGCAGCAAGTCATGTTCCCCGCTTTCCCCACATCAATATTAGACCTATTATACCATATCCCCGATTCAATGCCCAAATTCAGCGCCAAAAAGCCCCGCAAAGGGACAACCGTCGCCTAACGCGCCGCCCTTCCCTTGCGGGGCCTCCGAGTACGCAATTGCTTAGTGATCCCGATTCAGCAAATAATCCGCGATCTCGAGCAGGCGCTCCGGCTTCGCTAGCCCGACCTGCAGCAAGGCATCGGTCGCTTCGCGCGTCAGCTCCGAGACGCGTCTGCGGCTCTCGTCGAGCCCTAGCAAATAAGGATAGGTCACCTTGTGCTGACGCTCGTCGCTCTTAACCGGCTTGCCCAGCTTATCCGCCGAGCCCGTCAAGTCGAGAATATCGTCCTGGATTTGGAAAGCCAGACCGATGTTGCGCCCGAAACGTCCCAACGCCTCGACCTGTCGCTCGTCCGCCTCCGCCGCATGGCCGCCGGCTCGCAGGGAAAAGGCGATCAAATCGCTCGTTTTGTGCAGATGAATATGCTCCAGTTGCTCCAGCGAAGTGATTCCCTGCTCTCCGAGCATATCGGATACTTGCCCGCCGACCATGCCAGGCAAGCCTGCGTAACAGCTCAGCTCCCGAATGACGGCAAGCGCGCGTTCCGCCGATACGCCGTCATCGGTTGCCCGCGAAGCGACATGGAAGGCATGCGTTAGCAGACCGTCGCCGGCGAGAATCGCCATCGCATCGCCAAACACTTTATGATTCGTCGGTCTGCCTCGGCGATAGTCGTCATTGTCCATGGCAGGCAAATCATCGTGTACAAGCGAATAGGTATGGATCATCTCGACCGAGCAGGCGAAAGCGAGCGCCCTGTCCGACGTCTCCTCCTTGCCTGTTACCGCCTCGGCTGCAGCGAGCGCCAAAATCGGACGCAGCCGCTTGCCTCCGGCCAGCAAGGAATAATCCATCGCTTCCCGCAGCCGCTCAGGAATTGCCCAATCCACCGGAAAAACGTTCTGCAGCGCTGCTTCCACTCGCGCCCGCTGCTCTTGCAAATAAGTGTGCAATGCTACCGAAGTCTTCACGTTATTACCCCTCTGCTCTTCAAAACCTATGTATGCCGAATAACGCGGGAAAATTACTCTTCCTTCCCGGCGGAGAACGGTTTGCGCTGCAATCCGCCATCGCCTTCCACCAGCATCTCGATGCGGCGCTCCACCTGCTCCAGCTTCTGCCCGCACAGTCGCGACAGCGTCATCCCTTCCTGGAACAGCTCGATCGCCGTCTCCAGCGGCACGTCGCCGCTCTCCAGCTTCGCGACGATCGTCTCGAGCTTCTCCATCGCCAGCTCGAACGACACCTCCGCGACTCCGTTCTCCTCTGCGGCAGCCGCCTCGGCTTTTCCAGTGCGGTTGTTAGCCATTCGCTTGTTCCTCCCCGTGAATCCCCCATATTTGACAGACCAGCTTGCCGTCCGTAAGCCGAAGATGAAGGAGATCTCCCGGCTGAACTTCGTCGATCGAACGAATCAGCTTCTTCTCCTGCTCGTCGTAAGCCAAGCTATAGCCGCGAGCCATAACCTTGAGCGGACTCAGCGCATCGAGCTGTTTAACGATCGAACCGAAACGGCTTGTCCGTTCGCGCATGATCGCACCCATTGCCAGCTCCAGCCTTTTGGCGGCCGCCGTCGCGCGCTGCCGGGCGTGGATAACCTGCTGCTGCGGGTTAACCGCCTGCAGCCTGCCGGTCAGCCTCGTCGCCCGCTCCTGCGCTCGGCTTTGCTCGGCGCCGATCCGGTAGCGAAGCGTCTCCTTAAGCCGGTCCAGTCGCTCGGCCTGCGCCAATAAGCTGCGCTTAGGCTGCGTAAAATACGGCGAGCGCGCCGCATGCTGCCACCGCTCCTTCGCCTTGGCCAGGCCGCGTCCAAGCGCACCGGCCATTCTCCGCTCCAGATACGTCAGTTCCTGCCTCAGCTCCCCGATATGCCGGACGGCGATTTCGGCAGCGGCCGTCGGCGTCGCGGCGCGCATATCTGAGACGAAATCCGCAATCGTAAAATCCGTCTCGTGCCCGACGGCAGAGATGATCGGAATCGCGGAAGCCCGAATCGCCCGAGCGACCTGCTCCTCGTTAAACGCCCACAGTTCTTCAAGCGAGCCTCCGCCCCGTCCGACGATCAGCACGTCCGCCGCGCCTAGCTCGTTCATCTCGCGGATCGCTTTAACGATGGAGGGAGCGGCGCCTGTGCCTTGCACGGTTACAGGGTAGAGCAGGACATGCACGCCAGGGTTGCGCCGTTCAAGCGTAATCAGAATATCTCTAACGGCGGCTCCCGTCGGCGAGGTAATTACCCCGACCGTGCGCGGATAAAGCGGCAACGCCCGCTTCGTCTCCGGACGGAACAGCCCCTCCTCCTCAAGCTTGCGCTTAAGCTGCTCAAAGGCGAGATACAGGCTGCCGATTCCGTCGGGCTGCATCGCCGTTGCATAAAACTGGTATTGGCCGTCCCTCTCGTATACCGAGACGCCTCCCCGCGCCAATACTTTTGTTCCGTTCTTCGGGACGAAAGGCAAACGTTGATTGTAGGAAGCGAACATGATGCATTTTAATCTGGAGGCATCGTCCTTCAGCGTGAAATACATATGTCCGCTCGAATGCAGCGTAAAATTCGAAATCTCGCCCCTCAGCCATATATCCTGAAGGCCCGGGTCGCCTTCCAGCTTACCCTTGATGAGCCGGGTAAGCTCGCGAATCGTCAACGCGCGCGCCGGTTCTCCTCTCATCGTCTGCGCCCTAACCGCGGGAACGCTTGGCCGCCTTCAGCGTGTTGGCCATCAGCATCGTAATCGTCATCGGTCCGACTCCGCCCGGCACCGGCGTAATCCACCCCGCTGTATCCACGACATCGTCGAAATCGACATCGCCGCACAGCTTGCCGTCCGGAAGACGGTTAACGCCTACGTCGATAACGACCGCGCCCGGTTTGACCCATTCCTTCTTCACCAGCTTCGGCACGCCGACGGCGGCAACCAGAATGTCGGCTTGCTTGGCGATTTCCGGCAAATTCGGCGTGCGCGAGTGACAGATCGTCACCGTCGCATGCTCGCGAAGCAGCAGCATCGCGACCGGCTTGCCGACGATGTTGCTGCGTCCGATGACGACGGCATGCTTGCCCGCAGGATCGTTGCCGGTCCGCTTGAGCAGTTCGATGACGCCGGCCGGCGTACACGGCAGCAACGTGTCGTCCCCGATCATCAGATTGCCGACGCTCTCCGGATGAAAGCCGTCGACATCCTTCTCCACCGCAATCGCGTCGATGATCGCCTTCTCTTCGATATGCTTAGGCAGCGGGAGCTGCACCAGAATGCCATTCACTTTGTCGTCGCTATTGTATCGGTCGATCAGGCTCAGCAGTTGTTGCTGGCTCGTCTCGGCTGGCAGACGAACGACCTCGGAATAATAGCCAAGCTGCTCGCATGCTTTCGCCTTGTTGCGAACGTAAACCTGCGAAGCCGGATCTTCGCCTACCAAGATGACGACAAGGCCCGGAGTTACGCCCTCGCTCTTCAATCGATCCGCTTCAAGCTTAATCTCTTCGCGGATAAAATCGGATATTTTTTTGCCTTCGATCAGTTGTGCGCTCACTTCCGGTCACTCTCCTCGGGTTGGTTCTCTTCTCTCTCTTTCATCATCCGGCCCAAAACGCCGTTCACGAACTTGCCGTTCTCGTCCCGGCCGAAATGCTTGGCCAGCTCGATCGCTTCGTTAATGACAACTTTGGGGGGCACGTCCTGCCGATACAACATCTCATAAACGGCCAAACGCAATACTTGCCGGTCAACCCGCGATAGCCGATCTACCTGCCATCCCGTCAAATAGACGACAAGGTGCTGATCAATCTCCTGCTGCTTGTCCAGCACGCCCTGCACCAATTCTCTTGTAAAAGCGTCGATGCTCGCGAGCTCCGCCACGTCGGCGCCGACCTCGTTATCTTGACGAGCCTCGTCCATTACCGTATTGACGGCCTCAAGCCCCGTAACCCCGTTCATTTCGATCTGGTACAAGCTCTGCACCACAATTTCTCTTGCCAGTCTGCGCTTCATGAGTCCTCCCGAATGTTTCGTGTCGTCGTTGCCCGTTTCTTTGCATTTTTTCCATAAACACGCAAAAAATCCCATGCATTCGCAGGGATTATCGCGACCAGGGCCAACGGTCAGACACCCAGTCCGTCAATCTTTCCAGCGGAAAGATCGGACCGCGCCGTTCGTCCTTCTGTTTGCCAATCCAATAACCTATGCCAATGAGCAATGCGCAAAACAGCATATCCCAAAATCCGCTGATCAAGTAGATGACGCCGAATAAGAGACCCGCCGCAACTCCTGCGATTCTGCCGCCGTAGGCTTCCAACCAAGCTTTCCACATAGGCGGTCCGCCCTCCTATTCCACGCGGCTCTTAAAAGTGGCGGGCGCTTGGGTCACATTCGCGATAAACACCGAAACCTCGGCTACCGGAATGCCCGTCGCTTCCTCCACCTGCTGCGCGACCGCGCGCTGCATTTCCTCCGACAATGTCGGAATGGAGCTTTCACCGTCTACGAACGCCCGGATGAGAATACCGAGGCCGGCCTCGGATACTCTGACTCGAGCGCGCAAATCTTTGATGCCCCGCGTGCGGGATGCAGCCTTCAGCGCGAGATTCTCGACCGTCTCAACCGAGATGCGAATATCTCCGTGCTCCGTTCGCTGGTTAATCGAAGGAGCGGAATTGCCGTCTCTACGCAGGGAGACGAACAAGAATCGAACGCTGACGAGCAGCAGCACGATCGATACTCCGATTACCGAAGCCTGCACGACGCGCACGTCGCCCGTAAAATCAGAAACAACCTCCTGCAGCCACTCTACGGAGAAACCTCCGCTCGCAGCTACAATCGCCACGATCGAGGCAATTGCAATTACTAAGCTGTATAGCAACAGAAGCAGCCTGTCCAACACTTTAATCAACGAATGAGCCCTCCCTGTTCCCTGTTTCCAGGTACGATGATGCGCTTATGATCGCGAAAAAGGCCTCTACGAGAGTCTCCTACGGGAAACTCTCGTCAGAGGGCGGTCATCCGCAGACCGAAGCTATTGCCGACGCTGCGGAAACCGGGTATGGCACGTCATTATCGTACGCGTGTATGGGATTCTTCTTCTTCGGGTTTCTCACTCGTCTTGAAGTGAACGTCATGAATATGTACGTTGACTTCCACGACGTTTAATCCCGTCATCGATTCGATCGAGCGCTTGACGTTGCGTTGAATCTCGGTTGAAATTTCCGGAATTTTGCGACCGTAATGCACGATAATCGAAACATCAACGGCAGCTTCTCTCTGGCCTACCTCTACCTTGACTCCCTTGGACAGGTTCTTGCGTCCGAGCAATTCGGCGATGCCGGACGACAGGCCCCCGCTCATCCCGGCGACCCCGTCCACCTCGACGGTTGCCAGGCCGGCGATCACCTCGATGACCTCCGGGGCGATCTCGATCGTACCGAGATCCGTTCTCTCGAAATCCGGTGCTAACATTTCCATTTCGCAGTTCCACCTCCATATCCCGGACCTATTCGCGTAAGTCCGAGCGTCCGCCTTCACTACTTATAAATATAGCATTCCCGGATTATTATGACAAACGCTTGGCCGATTTTTTTTGTCCCAAAACCGGCAACCGACGCCGGCGTCAGCCTTCGAGACCGACGTCGTGCTCCTCGAGAAACTTGATATCGAACGTGCCTTTATTGAAAATCGGATGGTTCATCAGCTTCATGTGGAACGGAATTGTCGTCTTGACGCCTTCCACGATAAATTCGCTAAGCGCCCGACGGGCTCTGGCAATCGCTTCCTCGCGAGTCGGCGCCCAGACAATCAGCTTGGCCACCATGGAATCGTAATGCGGCGAAATGACATACTGCGGATAAGCCGCGCTGTCCACCCGCACCCCCGGACCTCCAGGAGGCAAATAGAAGCCGACGCGTCCGGCGGAAGGCATGAAGTTGCGCTCCGGATCCTCCGCGTTAATGCGGCATTCGATCGCCCATCCGTCAAACTTGACGTCCTCTTGCTTGAAGGAAAGCGGTTCGCCCTGAGCGATGAAGACCATTTCCTTGATCAGATCAATTCCGGTAATCATCTCGGTTACCGGGTGCTCGACCTGAATGCGGGTATTCATCTCCATAAAGTAGAAGCTGCCGTCCGGTCCAAGTAAATATTCGATCGTGCCGGCGCCGGAATAGTTCACGGCGCGGGCGGCGCGAACCGACGCTTGGCCCATGCGCTCGCGGAGCTCCGGCGTCATAATCGGGCAAGGCGCTTCCTCGACCAGCTTCTGGCGACGGCGCTGCACTGAGCAATCCCGCTCGCCGAGATGCGCCACATTGCCGTGCTTGTCGGCGATGATCTGAATCTCGACATGCTTCATTCCAGTCAAAAATTTCTCCAAATAAACGCCGGCATTGCCGAACGCCTTCTCCGCTTCCTGCTGAGCGGTCGTAATTTCCCGGATCAGCATCTCCTCGTTCTCCGCGATGCGAATACCGCGTCCGCCGCCACCGGCCGTCGCCTTGATGATGACCGGATAGCCGATCTCGCGAGCGACGCGCACTGCGTCGTCGAGATCTTCAAGCAGGCCGTCGGAACCCGGGATAACGGGAACGTCCGCCTCTTTCATCGTCTGCTTGGCGACGGATTTGTCGCCCATCCGGCTGATCGCTTCGGACGAAGGTCCGATAAACGTTATATTGCACGATTCGCAGATTTCCGCGAAGTCGGCGTTTTCCGAAAGAAAGCCGTAGCCGGGGTGAATCGCATCGCAATCGGTCAGAGTGGCGACGCTCATAATATTGGTCAAATTCAGGTAACTGTCCTTCGATGCGGTCGGCCCGATGCAATAAGCTTCGTCGGCCAGGCGCACGTGCAGCGATTCCCTGTCGGCTTCGGAGTACACCGCAACAGCCGTAATGCCCAGCTCGCGGCATGCGCGAATAATCCGGACCGCGATCTCGCCTCGGTTGGCGATCAATATTTTATTGAATTTCAAAGCGAAGTCCTCCTCGGGATTATTCCGGCTTGACTAGGAATAGCGGTTGGCCGAACTCGACGAGCTGTCCGTTCTCCACGAGAATGTCCACGATTTCTCCTTTAACTTCCGCCTCCAGAGGATTCATCAGCTTCATCGCTTCCAGGATGCACACAACCGTCTTATCCGTTACACGATCGCCGATGTTGACGAACGGCGCTGCGTCTGGAGACGGCGAACGATAAAACGTTCCGACCATCGGCGAGACGATCCGGTTCAGATGGGAAGTATCGGCTGCAGGAGCGGCTTTCGCCTCTTCTGCCGGCACAGCGTGAGCCCCTACGGGCGAAGCGTGCGCGACCGGAGCCGCGGGAAGATATGTAGTAGGGAAGGAAGGCGCTTGCACATTGACAACCTCGGTGCGGCCCGGCTTGCGGATCGACAGCCGCGCGCCCTCGTTTTCGATTTCCAATTCGTGCACGCTCGTCTGGTCCACCAATTTGATCAATTCTTTAATTTCGCTCAACTTAAACATCTCGGTCACTCCTTGATTCGGGATTCACCCGTCTGAAGAAAGCATGTTCGAAGAGAAGGCTTGTTCGAACCCACAACGGGATTATTATACCATAAACGCTCGAAATGGAAAGGGTTATAAGGCTCGTTCGGTATTCTCCCGAAGATTAGCTCTAACCTGCAAGCGCAAAGAAGGCTGCCCGGAGACGGATCGCGAGATCCGCTTCCGAGGCAGCCTCGCCTCCGTTTATTGCACTAGCCGCTCCGATTCCCGATCAATCCACGTACTGGACGCTGACCCGTTCGGGGCCAACGTTAAGCTCTTTGGTCGCCAGGTCGATGATGCCGATCGCCTGTTTCTTTTCGAGCTTGTCGCTAAGCACAATAACCTTAAACTTCGAATCGACCTCGTCCACGACCGCGTTGTCGAACTCCTGGAGCAGCTTCTCCTGCAAGCTTGTAATCCGTAAGTCGAGATCTTCCAGACGATCCAGCTCTTCGGCCGCGGCCGTCGCTTCCTCCTGGGTCGCTTTCGCATTGCCAATCGTCGCGCTCAGCTCTTCCGACCGCTTGCTCACTTTGTTCATTCTGTCGTAGGCGATCTGCTCCAGACGATCGTTGCCCACCGCATTGGCGATTCCTTTAAGCACTTCCTGATCCTCCGGCGACATCTCCTCGCCCGTTCCCGTCGCCCCCGTCTCGGCGTCCGGCAGCTCGTCGGTCATTCGATCGACCTGCTGAACGGTGACGCCGTCGGGATTGGTCGCCGACACCTTGCCGGCCTCCTCGATCGCCTGATTCGCCCCTCCGGCGGCTTTGTTCGTCGACGGAGCGTCCTCGCTGAACAAATAATAAGCGGATAAGATGACCATTAAGCTAAGCATGGATACGAGCCAGATCGTTTGGCGTTTGTTGTTCATTGTTCTATTCCTCCCGGTATGTTAGATGTTAAATCTTTTATGGAACTCCCTACGTCTTGCGGGGCACGACGGAGATGCGATGAATCGGTACGTCGAGCCCTCCCGATACGGCTTCCGCGATCAGCTTCTTGACGGCGGCGCTCTCCGCGCCTTTGGCGACGATCATCACCCCGCGAATTCTCGGCTTGATCTTCTTGACGACGATCGGAGACTGCGTGCCCGAAGAAACTTCGTACAGCACGACCTGACCGTCCTTGGAAATGTCGGTTATGTGCCGCTTGGCTCCGTTGCGATCCGTCTCGTCCGTAATGGTCTGCATCTGCTTCTCGTTCAACTGCACGACCGTCTCTTCCGTAGAGTCGACGGTAACGAGAACGTCGACGGTTCCGACTCCGACGATTTTCTCCAACATCCCCTTAAGCCGGCTTTCGAATTCCGATTCGATATCGGCGAATGTCGAGACGTCTTTGTCTTCGCCGCCTCCAAGAAACACCTCTTGCTGCGGATCCTGATCTCGGGGCGGCGAGAAGTCCGGAGACTTGGAAGGATCGATCGTCTTGACGTTGAACAGAGAAGCCGCGAGCAGCAGCGCCGCGCCGAGCAAGCCGATTAGCACGAGCCATCGAAACGCTTTTACCCTGCGCTGTCCCCCTGCCCCCCCGCCGATGTAAGATTCGAGCCGCTCCAGCCAATTCGCCATGACACATCTCTCCCTAATCTCGCCTAACGGCTCGCTCTTCGTCCGGCAGCTTGACTTCGACGATCCCCGGAGCGATACCGAAGCGGTTCGCTACGAGCGCGATTACTTTTGTCCGGACGCCCTTGTCGAGTTCCCGCTCCGCACCGGCTTCATTGGCGATAACCGCCCGATCGCCTTCTTCTGTAGAGGCTTTTTCGCCCCCAACCCCGACCTCGATTTCGACATCGGCCACCGCTTCCACTTCCCGGATCTCCTCCGCATGCGCGCCGCCGCCTCTGCCGCTCGGCCGACCGGGGGCTTCCGGCTCAAGTTCGATCATCACTTGCACCACCGCCAGCGAGCCGTCCGACACCTTTTCCAGACCGACGCTCACGCGTCGAACCGAGCGGCCTTCGGCCTGCTCTACTTCTTTTCCGATTTCGGATTCCAGCCTCGCCGCCGCCAGTTCGGCCGCCTGCGCCGCTTTGCGGTCGCGCAGCTTTGCGCCATCGGCCTTAATCATCGCCAGCTGCCTGCCCGCCCCTTCGGGAGACTGCTCGACCGACTGTAGCCCCTGAGCCAACTGACTTCCGAAATCCCCCTTGACCCACTGAATAATCGGCGACGCCACCGTGAGTAAAATAAACAGCCCGGCAACCAGTCGTACATAACGCTGCATCGTCTTGTTCGGCAGCAGCAGATCGATGAGCGAGGCGAGCAGAAGAACCGCGATCACCTGTCTCAGCCAGACCGACAATCCGTTCATGATGTCCAACCGGCGATCGCCTCCCCTTCATCGAATCATAAGGGCGGCATTGCCCGCCGTCAGAATGATTGTCACCGCCAAGAAAAACATTAGCCCGACCGAGGCAAGGGCGGCGAAGACGTAGATCAGCGTCTTGCCGATCGTCTGCAGGCAGTGCACGATCGGCGTATCTCCCAGCGGCTGCATGACCGCCCCCGCCACGTTGTAGATCAGCGCGAGCGTCAATATTTTCAAGGCCGGAAAGGCGCACAAGAAGATCAGGACGATAACCCCGGCCAAACCGACCGCATTTTTGACGAGCAGACTGGCGGATAGGACCGTATCCGTCGCGTCTGAGAACATTTTACCGACGACCGGCACGAAATTGCCGGTAACGAACTTCGCCGTCCGCAGCGCCACCCCGTCCGTCACCGCTCCCGTCGCCCCTTGCACGGACAGCACGCCGAGGAAAACGGTCAACATAACGCCCAGCAAGCCGATGCCGACATTGCGAAGCAGGTTGGCCAGTTGCGTCGCTTTGTACCTTTCGGTCATAGCGCTGACCAGATGCAGCACCGCGGAAAAGAACAGCAGCGGAAACACGACCAAATGGACGAGCGTTCCGATCGTATGGATCATGAACACGACGAGCGGATGAAGGACCGCAACCGACGTCACGCCTCCCGTTCCAGCCAGCAGCGTCAGCAGGAGCGGCACCATCGCCAGCATAAACTGCACCATGCTGCCGATTGCGTCCGCCGCGTAAGCGGTCGCCGTGCGAAAGCTGTTCACCGCCAGGATGATGACGACGAGATAAGCGATGCCGTAAGCGACTTTACTGACCGAGCCCCGCTCGAACGCGCTCTGCATCGTTTCCAGCAGCATCGTGAAGATGGTCAGCAACACGATCGTGACGAGCAGCTTGCCGCTGTACAGCACCTCATGCAGGAAAAACTTCGCCATACCGGACAGCACCTGACCGATGTTCCAGCTCTCCCCGTCGGGAAACATCAACTGGCGCAGCTCGGGCAGCTTGCCCTCGGGAAAGTACCCGCCGTACTCCGACTTCAGGTTGCTCCAGTATTGCTGGATGCGCCCCAGCTCAAGCTCCTCGCTCTGCTTGCGGGCCAGATCGTCGGACAGGCGTTCCTGCCCTTCAATCGACGACTGAGCCCCTTCCCCTACCGGATTCGCCAGCGCGACCGAAGCATCCGCGACCAGGAAGGCGAACAATGCCAGCAGCAACAGCCCGAATGCGTTCCCCGTTCGCCTCATCCCGTTCCTCCCGTCTTCGCGTCCGTCAAGCCGGCAGCAGATTCAGCACCGTTTCGACGATTACGCTGATGATGGGCACCGCCATGACGAGAATGAGCATTTTTCCGGCAAATTCGATTTTCGTCGCAATGCTTTCCAGTCCCGCGTCCCGGACGATCTGCGCCCCGAATTCCGCGATGTAGGCGATCCCGATAATTTTCAACATTGTCTTCAAATAAACCGAAGGAATGCCCGAGCGATCCGCAAGCTCCTCCAATACGGAGATGACGTCGCCGATCTTGCCCACGAAAGCAAGGAAAATTCCTACCCCGACGAAGGCGGCGAGCAGATAAGCGAACATCGGCTTCTGCTCCCGGATGACGAGAATGAGCACCGTGGCGAGAAACCCGATTCCGACGATTTGCAGTATGTCCATCCCAACCCACCTACTGGAACAGGAAAATGGTCTTGATTTCCTGGAACAAGTCGTTAAGCATACGCACGACCATGAACAGCACGACCACGAATCCGATCAGCGTAACCCAGTGCGCCATATCTTCCTTGCCCATCTGCTTCAACACCGTATGGATCATCGCCACGATAATGCCGATGCCGGCGATTTGGAAAATGGTGCTGATATCGATGTTCATCGCTATGGCCTCCTAAATTGTCCCGCGACAACGAAGTGCGCCACGCCGCAACCGTCCGTTCCCGCTAAATCATCAGAATGACGATCAGCGCCGCTCCCAGCATGCCCAAGCTGCGGCTCAGCTTCTCGTATTTGCGCTGTTCCTCGCGGGCGGTCGCCTCTTCGGCCTGAAGCTGATGGAACGCCAGCTTCAGATGCTTCAACTGATCCTCTCGGCCGCTTCCACCCAGCGTCGCGCCAAGTCTGAGCGCCGCCTCCCGCTCCGGCTGCTTCATCGCCGTCGCCGGCCAGAAATCGCGAACCGCCCTTTCCCAGCACTCGCTCACTGTCTCGCCCGAACGCGCCTCTTCTCCCGCAAGCGATGCGGACACGCTAGCGAACATCGCCGACAACGGCTTGGGAATGGCCGCCGCGATGCGGGCCAGCGCTTCGGGCAGAGGGGTTCGGCCATAGCCGATCTCCGTCTCCAGCCGCTGGAAAGCGTGGAGCAGCTCGCGAATTTGCCTTGGCCTGGCGGCATAACGCGCCGATTGCACCAGCCCGATCATCGTTCCGGCGAACAGCACGAGCAGCACGCCAACGAACTTAAGCATTGCCGCCCCCTCCCTTCAAGCCGTTCGGCGAACGGATGACCGGCATCGGGCGGGATTTGACCGTCACCCGTGCGGCCGTTCCCAACGCCGCCGCGCCAGGCGCAACCGTTCCATCAGGCCGAAGCGCGTCCGCGTCCGCGAATCGGGGAGCGTCTCTCGGCATGGCCGCCGCCGCTCGCGGTCGGCTTCGTGCGGCCTCGCGCTCCGCATCCTCCGCGGCGACGATCCGATGCGCCACGCCGCCGCCCGATTTATTCAGCAGGACATAAGCGCCAAACGCGCCTTCCGCCGCCAGCCTGCCAAGCGCCGGCCGAGCCAGGACGTCGACCATATCGGCGGCATGGGCGGTCGCCAGCACGCGCACGCCGGCGTGAATCGCTTCGCGAATCGCCTCGGCATCCTCCGGCCGACCGATCTCGTCTACGACTAGCACCTCGGGGGACATCGAGCGAAGCATCATCATCATGCCCTCCGCCTTAGGGCAGGCGTCCAGCACGTCGCAGCGCGGGCCCAGATCGAAGGTCGGAACTCCACGCTCGCTGGCGGCGATTTCCGAACGCTCGTCCACGATGCCGACCTTGCGACTGCCCCAGCCCTTCGCCGCAGGATGATGCCAGCTGCCGTAACTGATGCAGCGGGCCAAGTCTCGAATCAGCGTTGTTTTGCCCTGCTGCGGCGGGGAAACGATCAGCGTATGACGGATCGTCCTGGCCGGGACGTCCAGCAGTCCCGGCAGCACTTGTGCGCCGAATCCGTCGCGAGCCCTCGCAATCCGAACATTAAAGCCCGCAATATCCTTCAAGTGGGAGACGGCGCCTCCGTCCAGCACCGCTCGGCCGGCAAGCCCGATGCGGTGCCCTCCGGCTACCGTAATATAACCTCTGCGAAGCTCCTCCTCCGCCGCATAGATGGAGTGATTGGTGATCCTCTCGAGCAGCGCTCGGCACTGATCGCGTCCGGGAGCATAGGCTTCCTCGCTGCGCTCCGTTAGCGAGCCGTCCTCGCGCGCGAACGAGTAGCGGCTTGCGTATCCGATTTCCAGCGGGCGATTCTCGCGAATGCGAATCTCTTCCAGAGACATCTTGACCGCCTCCGGCATTCGCTCCAGAATCGAGCGCAAGGAGGCCGGAAACAGCTCCATGATCAGTTGCGGCAACATGACTCCCCCTCTCGCCGGCAGTGGATCATTGCTTGTTCAAATGTATGCTTGGACAGCGGGATTATGCCTGCTTGGCCGCCTCGCCGGGAAAATCTCATTTCCTTAATATTCCTATCATCAGACAGCCGACCCCTGCGAGAATCCAGACGAACTTGGAAGGCGACAGCTTGTCCGCCAAACCCACCAGTCCGATCGTCGTCGTAGAAATCAGCACAAGCGGACCGACCAGGGCGAGCATCGAATTGACCGCCAGCGCCTTCTGAACGTCGTTAAGCCGCAGCATGACAATCGCGGCGATCAATTCGATGCTGCCGGACAACACCCGCAGCATCGCCATGCTGAATGCCGCTTTATCCACAGAACATTCCTCCTTATCGATTGCCAGGTCTCTTCGCGCTACTCTACTCTATGCCGACTCGCATCATAACTTGTCTCTTGATTTGCGAGAATAAGAGGGGAGCACCTTTTACTGGGCTAACGCATATATTGCTCGGGTATTATCCAACTTTGGTGCGAACGAGGAGAGTTGAGCATGCGGAATACGACCCTGCAACCGGAATGGCCCGCCGGGCTGGCCGATCCTAGCGGACGAAGGGCCGCGAAGCCCCGCCAGACCGGGCTGACGATGGTGCTGGACAAAGGCTTAGGCTTGAACGCCTTTGAGGATCTGCTAAGCTTGTCCGGAGATTATATCGATATCGTTAAACTCGGCTTCGGCACATCGCCGCTCTACCCGCTTCCCGTGATCCGGCAAAAAATCGAGCTCGCCGCCGCACGCGGAATCGTTGTTATTCCCGGAGGCACGCTGCTGGAAGCGGCGGTTAAGCTCGATGTCGTTCCGGGTTTCTTCCGCCAGGTGCTGGCGTTGCGGTTTAACGGAATCGAAGTGTCGGACGGCACGATTTATCTCGAACGGGGCCAGCGCAGCGAGCTGATCAGGGAAGCGAAAAGCTACGGCTTGCAAGTGTTCACCGAATATGGCAAAAAGCAGCCCGGTTCGCGCATCGACTTCGCCGACTTCGCAGCCGTCGCCGAGCAAGATCTGGCCTGCGGAGCGGACTTGGTAACGGTGGAGGCGCGAGAATCCGGCCTTGGGGTCGGCCTGTTCGACGAGAAGGGAGATTGTCGGGAGGAAGACCTTCATTACATTCGGAAAACATTGCCGAACCTAGAGCGCATTCTCTGGGAAGCGCCGTTGAAGGACCAGCAGGTCGCACTGTTGAAGGCGCTCGGCTCGGAGGTCAATCTGGGCAACGTCCCGTTCCAGGATGTTCTTGCGCTCGAGGCTATGCGCCGAGGGCTGCGGTCGGATACGTTCGAGCTACAGCGCGCTCCATATAGCGATTACATGATTTGAAGGCGCTCGGTCGCCCCAGCCGGAACAAGCCTCGCGTTCTAAACGCGAGGCTTGTTCCATATCGTGTACCATCTGGAGTTCATCGGGAGTGTGACGCGGGTGTTATATGGAGAAATCGTGCTTGTTGCGCTGATCGTTATCGGATTGATCGGCAGATCGTCGATCATCACGACCGCCGCATGCCTCCTTCTAATCGTTAAGCTTACCCACCTCGATCGTTACCTGCCGGTCATCGAAAGAAGAGGCATCGAGCTCGGTCTGCTTTTCCTGACGCTGGCCGTGCTTGTTCCCTTCGCCGCCGGGCGCATTCAGCCCAAGGACATTATCGACGCCTTCTCCGGCTGGGTCGGCTGGGTCGCCCTGCTTGGAGGAGCGATCGGCGCTTTTCTGAACAGTCGAGGATTGGACACGCTCAAATCGGACCCGCAGCTGATCGTCGGCATCGTCATCGGCTCGATCGTCGGCGTAGTGCTGCTGCGAGGCATCCCCGTCGGCCCGCTGATGGCAGCCGGCATTACCGCCGTCCTTGTGAAGCTGGTCCAACTGCTTGCGGGAAAATAAACGAGACTGTAAGAAAAAAAGGAGAGTCGCACATGATTATCAAAAAAGCGAAAGTGCATCTAGCTCCCGGAGCGATCGGAGAGAGATAGATGCACACAACGCTAACTCATCGATAATCAATTCGCACAACTCTGCTATCTATGGAATTCCCTACTGTCCGTTAGCGACGCTCGGACGGTCCGCCGACGAACGCGGTGTCCGCCGTATCGAGCCCGAACGCGGTATGAAGCGCGCGAATCACGTCCTGCAGCGGCTCGGCAGCGATCACGCAGGATACTTTGATTTCGGAAGTGCTCACCATTTTGATATTAACGCCAACGTCGGAAATCGCCTCGAACATTTGCGCGGCTACCCCGGGATTCGACACCATGCCTGCGCCTACGATCGACACCTTGACGAGACCTTCCTCGAACGTTGCTTCGCGATAAGGCACTTCCGACTTGATGCTGGCAAGAACGTCGAGCGCCTTCTGACGGTCGGCCACCGACACCGTAAACGAGAAGTCCGCTCCTCCGTCTTGTACGCCGCTTTGTACGATGATGTCCACATTGATGTCGTTACGAGCCAGCGCCCCGAACATATCGGCCAATACGCCGGGAGTGTCTTCGACACCTAGCACGCTGATGCGGGCCACATTTTTATCCGCAGCGATCCCTCTTACGACGATTCCTTGTTCCATTTCCGCTTCCTCCCTCACGAGCGTGCCTTCGTTATTCGTAAAGCTCGAGCGTACGACCAGATTCACCTTATTGTGCTTCGCGTATTCGACCGCACGGGGATGCAGCACCGCAGCTCCCAGATGAGCCAGTTCCAGCATTTCGTCATACGAAATTTCATCCAGCTTTCTCGCGCATTTGACAATGCGGGGATCGGTGGAATAGATGCCGTCGACATCCGTATAGATTTCGCACATGTCCGCCTTCAGAGCCGCCGCCAGCGCAACAGCCGTCGTATCCGAGCCGCCCCGGCCAAGCGTCGTAATCTCTCCCGTCTCGCTCATCCCTTGGAAGCCGGCGACAATGACGATGTTGCCGTCGTCAAGCGCAGCGAAAATCCGCTCCGGCGAAATGTCGCTGATCTTCGCCTTGCCATGGGTCGCCTCCGTAACGATTCCGGCCTGCCAGCCTGTATAAGATTTCGCGCCATGCCCCAGCTTATGAATAGCCATGGACAGCAAAGCTACGGAAATCTGCTCGCCCGTCGTCAGCAGCATATCCATCTCGCGCGCAGGCGGATTGGCGTTAATTTCGCTTGCTTTGTCGATCAAATCGTCCGTTGTATCTCCCATCGCCGACACGACCACGACAACCCGGTCGCCCTGCAGCTTTTTGTCCACGATCCGCTGCGCGACACGGCTCATCCGCTCCGTCGTGCCTACGGAACTTCCGCCGAATTTCATCACTATCAATGACACCGGTAGTCACTCCCCCAGTTAACTTTCCAAGCTATTGAAGAACCTCTGCATACAGCATTATATTATAGCATAAGTCGATTGGCCCAAAAAGAAAAAAAATCCCCGACCCGCCGGCGAGGCGTAATCGGGAATTCGGTGCATTCTGCGACTTAGGCGCGGGAAACGTATCTGCCTTCGCGCGTATCGATCGTAAGCACGTCGCCTTCGTTGATGAACAGCGGAACTTGGACGTTAAAGCCGGTTTCCAGCTTCGCGTTCTTCGTAGCGCCCGTCGCGGTGTTGCCCTTGATGCCGGGCTCTGTTTCCACGACTTTAAGATCGACGCTGTTCGGAATGGAAATGCCGATCAGCTCGCCCTGGTAGCTGGAGATGTTAACAGTCATGTTCTCGAGCAGGAAGTTGATCTCCCACTCCAGCTGCGACTTGGACAGCTCGAACTGATCGAACGTCTCATTGTCCATGAATGTGTACTCGTTGCCCGAATTGTACAGGTATTGCACCGCACGGTTTTCAACATGGGCGCGAACGACGCTTTCGCCTGCGCGGAACGTCTTCTCTACGACGTTGCCGTTGCGGAGGTTTTTGAGCTTGGAGCGCACGAACGCGGCGCCTTTGCCCGGTTTAACGTGCTGGAAGTCAACGACGGTGCACGGAGCCCCGTCCAGTTCGATGGTCAAGCCTGTTTTAAAATCGTTGACAGAAATCACTTCGATACTCCTCCTGTAGAGACACTGCTCTTGATTAGTCCAACTCGATCAACTGCTTGGGCGAGCTTGTCAGAACGCGGATTCCGCGTTCGGTCATCACGACGTCGTCCTCGATCCGAACCCCGCCGAAGCCGGGAAGATAGATGCCCGGCTCAACCGTCACGACCATTCCGGGGGTCAGCACGACATCGCCGGTAAGCGACAGCCTAGGCAATTCGTGAATCTCCAATCCGATTCCGTGTCCCGTACTATGACCGAAATATTCCCCATAACCATAACGTGCGATGATATCTCTCGTCAAGGCGTCGGCTTCTTTTCCGGTCATCCCCGGGCGCAGGTGATCGAGCGCGTGCTGCTGCGCTTCCCGTACGATCGCATAAATCTCTTTGTGCTTATCGCTCGCTTTGCCGACGACAACCGTACGAGTAAGATCCGAGCAGTAGCCCTTGTAGTACGCGCCGAAATCGAGCGTTACGAATTCCCCTGTCCCGATGATCTTGTCGCTGGCCACTCCGTGCGGCAGAGCCGAACGTTCGCCGGAAGCGACGATCGTATCGAAGGACGAGCTTGCCGCGCCTTGAGATCGCATGAACATTTCCATCTCCAGGGCGATCGACCGCTCGGCGACGCCAGGCTTCAAATAAGCGAGAATATGATCGAAGGTCCGGTCCGCCAAATCGGCCGCTTCTTGCAAGATAGCCAGCTCGGCCTCGTCTTTCGTCATCCTCAGCTTCTCTGCGATGCCATTCGACTGCAGCAGCTTCGCCGGTCGGAAAGCCTCTTCCATTTTCAGATAAGCCGAATACGTAACGTCTTGCTCCTCGATCAGCAGCTTCTCCGTATTCCAATCCTTCAACAGCCCGGCGATCGTCGCGTTCATGTCGGCGCCGTGCTTCACGATATCGAAGCCTTGCGCCTGCTCCGCCGCCTGTTCGGTGTAGCGGAAATCGGTGATAAACGCGGCCTTGTCGGTCGAAATGAGCGCCGCGCCGGATGTCCCGGTAAAGCCGGTCAAGTAGCGAACGTTGTGGCGATTGGTGATGAGAATCGCCTGGGCTTCCGTTCGGGCGATTGCTTCGCGCAAACGGGCGACCCTCTGATTAGGCATTCGTTATCCCTCCCCGGATGTGACGGCATAACGCTTGAAGTCCCAGCTCGTAGCTGTCCGCTCCGAATCCGGCGATCTGGCCGAGCGCCGCAGCAGCCGTCACCGAAGTATGGCGGAAGGCTTCGCGTTTATGAATGTTCGAGAGATGAACCTCGATGGCGGGAAGCCCGACGGATGAGAGCCCGTCCCTTAGCGCATAGCTCGTATGCGTCAGCGCGCCCGGATTGATCAGAATACCGTCGTGCTTGCCGTAGGCGGCATGAATTTCGTCCAGCAGAGCCCCTTCGTGATTCGACTGAAAGAAGCTTAACTCCACGCCCAGAGATTCGCCCAGCTTTCGCAGCCGCTTCTCGATCTCCGCCAGCGTTACGGCGCCGTAGATGTCCGGCTCGCGAATGCCGAGCATGTTCAAGTTCGGACCGTTCAGTACCAATATGCTTGCCATTGTCCCGCTCCTCCCGCTCGCAGCCGTCGCCGTCCAACCGGTTGACTGGATCGGCCGGGGCCGACGGGCCAAGTACATCAGACATTGTAACATATCTGCGGCTTCCAAGAAAACGGGGGATTACAGTTTTTTCCGACTTTTCTGGTCAGGAGGACGGCTGCGGAGAGCCTTGCGTCTTCTTGGGAGACGGCTCTCGCGCGGCTTCGTCATGAAGCTCGAAAGAGATGCTGTATCCAATAAACAAGCCCCAAAGCAGGAACAGGCAGAAATCGGTTGCAATGCTATCCCAGCCGATTAGGTTAAGCGGCGGCAGAGCTCCGACCAAGGGCCCGGCCCATGCGTATACGAGCGCCCACCAGACCGCTCCGAAAGCAAGGCCCGGCCAAGGCCCCGTCAGCTTGCCCAGCAGCGCTACGTAGAGGACCGCCGCCAGTATCGACATCGCGATAAACGCGCCAAGTCCGCCCAACTGCCAATAAAACCCGCCAAGCCAAGCGCGCGGAACGAACGGATCAAGCAAAAAAGCCTGCGATACTTTCGTAAAATGGAGTCCCGTTGCCAACCAGCGGAGCAATCCCCAGATCAGTCCGGCGAAAAAACCGATCTTCAGACTGTACAAGACCGGCCTTGTCGGAGCCGGGTCGTTCCTACCCGTCATGCGATCCCATCCTTCGCGTCATATTGCGGATTCCCGGTATAGTATAGCCCCGTCTACTTCCCGCTACTCCGTGCCGGGACGAGCTTTCCCCATTCCCAGTGGCTTTCTATTCCCCGATCCTGTAAAATAGAATTACTTGGGGCGCAGCTTCGTACGCTTCCAGAGTTATTCGCAAAGCAGGTGACCCGTCATGTCAAAACCATCTACCTCGATCTATGGAGGACAGGCCGTCATAGAAGGCGTCATGTTCGCCGGCAAGCATGTCCATGTGACTGCGGTTCGCCGCAAGGATCAGCAAATTACCTTTCTCGAGGTGCCCAAGAAGCCCACACCCGTCCTCAACAAGATTAAGAAAATTCCGTTCGTGCGCGGCATCGTCGGCATTGTCGAATCGGCGGCCAAAGGCTCTCAGCATTTGACCTATTCCGCCGAAGCCTACGCAGAAGACGAGACCGGGCCGGAAGAAGCGGCCAAGCAGAAGGAAAAAGAGAAAGATCAGCGTTGGAACTTGACGATGATTCTGGGCGTTGCCGTTGTCGGCATCCTGTCCTTCGTCGTCGGCAAGCTCATCTTCACTGTCGTTCCGGCTTTCGTGGAAGGACTGATCTTCAGCCAAGCTTTTGAGAATAAAATTATGCATAACCTGCTTGAAGGCGTCATTAAAATCATCCTGTTGCTCGCCTATCTATGGTTCATTTCGCAAACTCCAATGATCAAGCGACTGTTCCAATATCACGGCGCCGAGCACAAGGTCATCAGCGCTTACGAGGCGGGATCGGAACTTACGGTCGAGAAAGTTCAGAAGTTCAGCCGGCTTCACTACAGATGCGGCAGCAGCTTCATCATTTTCACCGTCATCGTCGGCGTCATTATTTATTCCTTCTTTACGTGGGACACGATGGCCGAACGTATTATCCAACGCATCCTGCTGCTCCCGCTCGTGCTTGGCGTCTCTTACGAAGTACTGAGATGGACGAATGCGCTTCGGGACATTCCGGTTTTGAAGTGGCTGGGAGCCCCCGGTTTGTGGCTGCAGCTTCTGACGACCAAGGAGCCTAACGACGAGCAGGTAGCGGTCTCCATCGCTTCGTTCAACCGGATGAGAGAGCTCGACGCAGAGATTTCCACCCCTCGCGTTGCGCTTGCGAAGCAAGCTTGATTCTGCTGTTCGCCAGTCAAGATCATTGAGGTATCCTGAGGAGGATGCGCATGAGAAATCGAATTCAACCCTGGTTTGCCGTCGTGCTCGCATTTATGGCGATCGGAGTGATCACGACTTTACTGCAGGGCTCCGTCGATTCGTGGGCAATTCCGCTGGGACTCGCGGCAATCGTGTTTCTGCTGTACAAATTTCCGCCGGATAGATGGAGGAAGCTGTTTCAGAAGAAACAACCGCCCTCCAAGAGACCGCGTCCGGATTTTCGCAGCGCCGCCTCTAAGTCGGAACGAAGACGCGCCTCTCCGTTCACCGTCATCGAAGGCCGGAAAAACCGGGATGACGAACCTCCGCGCTATCACTAA
This sequence comes from Cohnella sp. LGH, assembly GCF_017671885.1. Lineage (NCBI taxonomy): Bacteria > Bacillati > Bacillota > Bacilli > Caryophanales > Paenibacillaceae > Cohnella > Cohnella sp. LGH. The sequence continues at coordinate 2,506,746 of NZ_CP072117.1, read as the reverse complement.
ACAGATAAAGGGGCTGTTCGATCGGCCGGAACCCGTGCGGGATCCAGTGCCGATCGAGCAGCCCCTTTGTCTTACCCTCCAACCTATCTAACAAACTCTGACGCGCAACTTACTTCGTTTTGGATATCGTCACCTTCAGCATTCCCAGCTTGCGATCCCAGCTTTGAAAAAACTTTTCCCCCGCATCCAGTCCTGAACGGTACAACGCCTCGCTTTTCTCCGGAGACAAATTGAACTGCGTACCTCCGACGCCCAAGGTGGGAATTTTAATCGTGCGGATCGCTTTGTTCTTCTCAATATATCTTTCATCGTGCGCGCTGAGCATCGTTTCGAATATCGCCTGAAACATCGAAACCGGACCGTTGATTCGATGAGGATGCGCATCGGAGCGCCCGACCATTTGGAAGCCGATCACCGGAACGGCCGGATCGGACGAAGTGTCGTGCTGAAACAACCACAGCGGAAAATTGCTTAATAAGCCTCCGTCGACGACATAGGAAGACTTCGAAAGCGCCGCCTGTTTTTGACGCTCCTTAAACGGTTGACGCAAAATAACCGGATCGAAAAAATACGGAATGCTCGTGCTCATCCGCACCGCTCTGGCGACGGAGAATAGCTCCGGCGCGACGCCGTACTGCGCAATGTCGCCGGGAAGAACGAGAAGTCTGCCGTTCGTAATATCCGAAGCGATAATCCGCAGCTTGCCGTCCGGCAGGTCGCTGAACGTCCGAACGCCTTTGGCCTCGAGCAGCTCCGCGATCCAGAGCTCCAGCCACTTGCCGGAATAGAGTCCTTTGCGTAGGAAGAGACGGACTGCGGGGAAGACGCTTTTCTTCAGAAGAGAGCTAATAGGCGTGCGTTCGATCGCCGCCTTCATTTCGGCGGCCGTATAACCGGCAGCCAGAAGCGCGGCGACAATGCTTCCCGACGACGCGCCTGCGACCCGATTAAAAACGACGTTGTGCCGCTCCGCCGCGCAAACCGCGCCTACTAACGATATTCCCCTTACGCCTCCGCCTTCGAATACCGCATTTACTCGGGTCGTCTCCAACTGCCCCGCCTCCTCGCGGACTTCGCGCCTGTTCGGCCTTACCTTCCAGCCCTCGCTTTCATTCCTATGCGTTCGGAGACCTCCCTAATACAGCAACACGCCGACTTCCGCGCATTCAAAAAGCAGCCGAGCCTCGTGCGGGCATGGCTGCTTGGCTGAATCTTCGTAACTTTCGCTTACTCGCTGTCCATCTCGGACCTAATCTTGACCAGATCCTCCACTCGGGACGGATCGCGGTTAAAAAATTCCACAAGGGACTCGATGCATGTAATGGAATCCCAGCTCAAATGGTGCTCGATCCCTTCCACGTCGGCGTAAATTTTATCCTCCTGGACTCCGATAATCGACAGGAACGTCTCCAGAAGGTGATGGCGGTCGACGAGTCTCTTGCCGATCTTCTTACCCTTGTTGGTCAACACAAGGCCCCTGTATTTCTCGTAAATCAAATAATTATCCTTATCCAGCTTCTGAATCATCTTCGTCACCGAGGATGGATGCACTTCCAAGCCTTCGGCAATATCGGAGACGCGGGCGTAGCCCTTCTCGTCGATCAAGCGGTAAATCTTCTCCAAATAATCTTCCATACTTGGGGTAGGCAACGCTAGTCCCCCTTTCCTTCCATATCATACACCGTTTGACGCAAACCGAGCAAGTCCGAACTCGTTTCCCGGCAGGGAAAGTATTAAGCTGCCTTGCGCATTGCATAATAAACCGATCGAATCGTTCCGACAGAAACGGAGGTTATAAGATGCCCTCAACCGATACCCCTTCCCGCCGTACCAAAGAAACCGCCCTGTTCGTGCCCGAGCTCGTTTACTTCGAGCCGGCGGCGCTCGAATACCCGAAAGGACAACGCATTCTCGACTGGGTCAAGGAGCGCGGATTGCCCTACCGCACGACGGCGTCCCACAACCGGATCACGAACCTGCCCGGCGACACGGTGCTGGAGCAGTACAAAACGGCCAAGCGTACGCTGGTCGTCGGTCTCCGCAAAACGCTCAAATTCGACACGTCCAAGCCGTCTGCCGAATATGCCCTGCCCTTGGCGACGGGGTGTATGGGACACTGCCATTATTGCTATTTGCAGACGACGCTGGGAGCCAAGCCCTATATTCGGGTTTACGTGAATACGGAAAACATCTTCGCAGCCGCCAAAACGTACATTGACGAGCGCGCCCCCGAGCTCACCCGATTCGAGGCTGCTTGCACGTCAGATCCCGTCGGGTTGGAGCATCTGACCGGCTCGCTGGCGGAAACGATCGAATTCATGGCCGATCAGCCGTTAGGCAGACTCCGTTTCGTAACCAAATATCACCATATTGATTCGCTGCTTCCCTTGCGGCACAACGGCCATACGCGCATCCGCTTCAGCGTCAACGCGGATTACGTCATCCGCAACTTTGAGCCGGGAACCTCCCGTTTTCATGAACGGATTGAGGCCGCCGGCCGGATCGGCAAGGCGGGTTATCCGCTCGGCTTTATCGTCGCGCCGATTATTTGGTACGAGGGCTGGCCCGAGGGCTACGCCGAACTGTTCGACAAGCTTGCGAAGGAGCTGCCGGCCGAAGCGACGAAAGACTTGACTTTCGAGCTTATTCAGCACCGCTTCACCAAGACGGCCAAGACGGTCATCGAGAAGAGATACCCGAAGTCCAAGCTGGAGATGGACGAGGCGAAACGCAAAAAAAAGTGGGGACGCTGGGGACAACACAAATATGTGTACCCCGACGAACAAGCCGAAGCGCTCCGCGAATGGATCACGGAGCGCATCTTCGAGCATTTTCCCCAAGCTCGGATCGAATACTTCACATAATATCGAACAGCCATTTGGGGGTAATGCTCTGCAGCCAAATCGTAATTTGCGTCATTTTGTCGGTGAACAGCAATACGCCCATCACGATCATCAGCACGCCGCCGATTTTCATAAGCATGTTCGAATATTTCAGAATCCATCTGGCCGTGCCGAGGAAGAAAGCCAGAACGAAAAACGGCAGGGCGAAACCAAGAGAATACGCCGTCGTCAGTCCGACCCAGGTTCCGGGATTGCTGGCGGCCAGCAGCAAGATCGAGCCGAGAATCGGACCGACGCAGGGCGACCAGCCGGCGGAGAAGCCGATTCCGAAGACGAACGAGCCCAAGTAGCCGCCGGGCTTCCATTTCATATTCAGCTTCCGTTCCTTCATCAGCAGCTGCGGCTGAAAAATCCCCATAAGAAATAAGCCCATCAGCACAATGAAGATGGCTGAAACTTTACGAATCGTATCCTGATAATCCCGGAAAGCATCGGTAAACGCGTTGGCGCCGTATGCCAGCGCGAAGAACACGACGGAAAAGCCAAGGATGAAAAAAAACGTATGGGTCATCGTCTTCATTCGCATGCTCCGGCTCGTATCCGTCTTAATCTGATTGACGGATACGCCGGTTATGTAAGATAGATACGCCGGGTAGAGCGGCAGGCAGCACGGCGAGATAAATGAGGCCAAGCCGGCGGCGAAGGCGATTCCGACGTTTAAGTCCGCCATTGCGTATATCCCCTCCTGAACCTAGGTTCTAATTAACTTCGTTGAAGCCACCGACACCGCCAGAATGCCGATAAGCAGCAGCACGATCGTTCCTCCCGGAGCAAGGTTGGCGACGCCGGCGATCCACAGCCCGGCAAGCACTGCCGCTTCACCGATGATTACGACAATAATGACGGCTTGCTTAAAGCTGCGCGACAGCGCCAGACTGCAGGCGGCCGGAATCGTCAGCAATGCGGATACGAGCAGCGCGCCGACAATCTTGATTGCCGCGCTGATGACAAGAGCGGTTAATATACTTAGCATAATATTAAAATACTTCATAGGCAAACCGCTCACCGCCGCCGCGTCTTCGTCGAACGTCAGCAGGAACAACTCTTTCTTATGAATGAGCACCATCGATAGCACGATAACCGTCACGCCCATAATGACATAAATGTCCGTATAATCAAGCGTGTAGATACTTCCGAATAAATACGAGGTTACGCTAAGATTAAACCCTTTCCCCATCGTAAACAGCAGCGAGGCGAGCGCGATTCCTCCCGACATAATGATGGCGATCGACAGCTCCGCATAAGTCCGGTACATCTTGCGTAGCATTTCGATCCCGAACGAGGCGGCAATCGCAAACAGCAGCCCTACCGCGACCGGGTATACGTTTATCAAGAAGCCGAGCGCGACACCCGCAATGCTAACATGGGCCAGCGTGTCCCCGATCATGGCCAAGCGCCTGAGCACGAGAAACAGCCCCATCAGCGGAGCGGTTATCGCGATCAAGGCGCCTCCGATCAAAGCCCTCTGGAAAAATTCAGCCGATAAAAGTTCCAATCCCGGTTACCCTTCTTTCCGCAACGAGTGCAGCAAATCCGTCCCCTGGCAATCTTCCAGGTCATGGGAGTGACGCACGTAGAAGCTGAGCTTGCCGCTTCTTTCCTTCGGTTCCTCGCCCAAATAGGAGCGAACCATGTCCATATCGTGCGACACCATCAGGAACGTAATATTGTGTCTTTGGTGCATATGCTTGATCATCTGGAAAAAGTTCTGCTGCGTCTCGACATCGATGCCGGTAAGCGGCTCGTCCAAAATAAGCAGCTTCGGATTGTTGATCAGCGCACGCGCCAGAAACACCCTCTGCTGCTGTCCGCCCGATAACGCGCCGATCCGCTTGTTGCCAAGTTCCTCGATCTTCATCGCTCTCAACGCATCTTCGCAGCGGGCGACGTCTTCCTTGGTTACGCGGCGGAACAGCTTCTTTCTGCCGTAAAGTCCGGACAACACGACTTCCTTAACCGTAGCGGGAAACAACGGGTTAAAATGACTTCGTTGGGGAACGTAGCCGATCAGGTTCCAGTCCTTAAATCGAGCCGCAGGCGTTCCGAACAGCGAGACTGCGCCCTTATGCGGACGGGTCAGGCCGACGATCATCCTTAGCAGCGTTGTTTTGCCCGCTCCGTTGGAGCCGATCAGTCCGACGAAATCGCGCTCCATAATGCGGAAGTTCACATCCTGCAAAATCGGCTGGTTGTCGTACGAGAACGATACCCCGCTTAGATTGACGATCTCGCGGTGACAACCAGTTTGCGCCATGCTTGCCGCTGCTTCCATGCGCAGCCCCTCCTTCCTGCTTGTATCCATCTCTTTATGTTAGATTACTGCAGCGCCTTCTGCAAGTTTTTCAGATTGCGCTCCATCAGCGTAAAGTAATTGTCTCCCGCTTTTTCCTGCTCCGGGGTGAGACCCTCCAGCGGATTAAGCACAAGCGTATCCACCTTCGCCTCTCTGGCCAACGTATCGGCAAGCTGTTCGGATACAAGCTCCTCAAAGAAAATGTACGGAATGCCGTTATCCTTCACGAACTTGGCGATTTCCAGCAAATCCTGCGCTCTTGGCTCCGCCTCTGGGGACAGCCCCATAATGGCAATCTGGTTCAGCTGGTAATCCCGGCACAGATATCCGAATGCTTGGTGCGAGACGACGATGTCGCGACGCTTGTATCCGGCCAACTCCTGAGTGAATATATCGTCCAGCTCGCGCAGCTGTTTCTCCAGATTGGAATAGTTGCTCTCATACGCCGCTGCGTTCTCCGGATCCACCTTCACAAACGCGTCGCGAATGTTGGCTGCCATCACCAGCGCCGAGCGAGGGCTGGTCCATGTGTGCGGATCGACGTCCAGATCGGAGTGGCTGTGCTCGGCATCCTCGCCCTCATGATCGTGGTCCGTTTCTTCTCCCTCGTGACTGTGTTCGGCCTCCGTACCCGTTGCGTCCGTTTGCTCGCCTTCGTGCTTATGCCCGTGCTCCGGGTTGCCCTGGATCAGCTCGATTCCTTGACTTGCCTCCACCGTCAGCACCTGACTGCCCGATCCGAGCCCCTTCAGAAAGCCGTCGACCCAGCCTTCCAGGCCCGCACCGTTATAAAGAAATAGCTGCGCCTTAGAGGCGGCGTCCAGATCGCGACTCTTCGGCGTCCATTCATGCGGCTCGACTCCTGCTGCGATTAGATTCACGACGTGGGCGTGCTCTCCGCCAATCTCTTTCGCAAAGAAATACAGCGGGTAAAAGCTCGTAACCACATTGACCTTGCCTTCCTCCTGCGTATAGGTATCGTCCTTGCCGCACCCGGCCAAAAGCGCTACGGAAACGCTCAACGCTATGATCAATGTTAGCTGAAAAGATAATTTCTTCATGATAGACCCCTTAATCGTAATCGTTTTTATTAACAGATCCGATTATAGGCCGCTATCCGCCCTCTGTCAACTTTATATTTCTCGTAGAATTGACCAGCGTCTTTCAGAACAGGATCGCCAATTTTACGCTGAACCTGGAAAAAAAGCATCGCCCCTTCTCTGTAGCTCGCTCCAGGAGCGGATAAGGGTTCGATGCTTCTTTCTGAACTGCCCTATTCGTCTCAATCGCTCATCAGACGACTCGATAGACGACTCGTTTCGAGTCCTACTTAACGATCGCGCCGTTCGGCATGCCGTCCGGCACCGTCGCCAGCGTCAGTTGATCGTCCTTCGACGCGGCGAGGATCATGCCCTGGGACATCTCGCCTCTCAGCTTAACGGGCTTCAGGTTGGTTACGCAGATCACTTTGCGGCCGATAAGCTCTTCCGGCTTGTAGAACTTGGCGATGCCGGATACGACCTGGCGCCGCTCGAAGCCTAAGTCTAGCTGCAGCTTAAGCAGTTTGTCGGCCTTCGGAACCGGTTCGCAGGCGACCACCTGCGCGACCCGCAGCTCGACTTTCATAAAATCGTCGATCGTAATTTCCGGCGCAAGCTCCGGAGCCTCCTCCGTTTCCGCCTTCGCGGGAACTGCAGCCTCCGCGTTTTCGTCCGCGCTCACCGCAGCCGCAGCTCCGCCCATTGAGCCGGAAATCCATGCAACCTCTTCCGCCAGATCCAGACGCGGGAATATCGGATCGCCTTTGCTGATCTTCGTGCCGGCCAGCTGTGCCCCGAACTTGCGAATGCTCTCCCATTCGGTCAGCCCGCCTTCCGTCAAACCGAGCTGTTGCCAGATGAGACGAGGCGTATTCGTCAGGAACGGCTGAATCAAAATCGACACGACCCGCAGGCTTTCCGCCAAATGCCCCATGACAGAAGCGAGCGCCGCCCGATCGGCCTCCTCTTTCGCCAGCGTCCAAGGCTTCGTCTCGTCGATGTACTTGTTCGTCCGCCCGACCAACGTCCAGATCGCGGACAGCGCTACCGAGAACTCCATGTTCTCCATCGCCGCCTCTACCTTTTCCACTGCAGACAGCACCGTGCGCTCCAAATCTCCATCAAATTCCGTTACGCCAAGCTCGAATTGCGGAACCTCGCCGCCAAAATACTTGTCGATCATCGCCACTGTTCGATTAAGCAGGTTGCCCAAATCGTTGGCGAGATCGTAGTTGATCCGCTCCACGAAATTTTCCGGCGTAAACGCTCCATCCGCTCCGAAAGGCACTTCCCGCAGCAAGTAGTAACGCACGGCATCCAAACCGAAATGATCGATCAGCTTCACCGGGTCGACGACGTTGCCCTTAGATTTGGACATTTTGCCGTCCTTCATAAGCAGCCAGCCGTGGGCAAACACCTTCTTCGGCAGCGGCACGCCAAGCGCCATCAGCATAATCGGCCAATAAATCGTATGGAATCGAACGATTTCCTTGCCCACCAAGTGAACGTCGGCCGGCCAATACTTCCGGTAGGCCTCATCCGTATCCGTCCCGTAGCCGAGCGCGGTAATATAATTGGACAGCGCGTCGATCCAGACGTAAATGACATGCTTCGAATCTCCAGGAACAGGGATGCCCCAGTTAAACGTCGTCCGCGACACGGCCAAATCTTCCAACCCGGGCTTGATGAAGTTGTTGATCATCTCCGTCTTCCGCGACTCCGGCTGGATGAAGTCCGGGTGATCCTCGTAATGTTGAAGCAGGCGGTCGGCGTATTTGCTCATCCGGAAGAAGTAGCTCTCTTCCTTGACCAACTCCACCGGATGGCCGCTGTCGGGGCTTTTGCCGCCTACGACAACGCCGTCGGCATTTCTCTCCACGTCGACCAGTTGCGACTCCGTATAATACGTTTCGTCCGGAATGCTGTACCAGCCTTCGTACTCGCCCTTATAGATATCCCCCTGCTCCAGCAGCTTCGCAAAAATATCCTGTACGACCTTCGTATGACGAGGCTCCGTCGTGCGAATGAAATCGTCGTTGGAAATTTCCAGCTTCCTCCACAAATCCTGGATGCCCACGACGATATCGTCGACGAATTGCTGCGGCGTTTTGCCCGCTTCCTGCGCTTTCCTTTCGATCTTCTGCCCGTGCTCGTCGGTTCCGGTCAAATAGCGAACGTCGTAGCCGCGCAGCCTTTTGTAGCGAGCCATCGCATCGCCCGCCACCGTCGTATACGCATGCCCGATATGCAGCTTGTCGCTCGGATAATAAATCGGCGTCGTAATGTAAAACGTTTGTTTGTTGTCGGTCATCCCACTCGTCTCCTTTACGTTTAAAAAACATAAAGCTCCCGTCCGTATGGGACGAGAGCTGCGCTCACGCGGTACCACCCAAATTCCTCCCGCGAAAAAAATCCCCCGCGAAAGCTCATTAAGCCGATCTTTAACGCTGATCTCCGCGTCGCCCTCTTACCGATGCGGCTGAGTGCCGCGCCCTGCTCGAAAGCAATTCCTCCAGGACCATCTTCCAAGGTCGCCCTATGCCGGTTCGCAGCTTCTCCGGCTCTCTGCGATAGATCGCGATTCCTTGTACTTATCCCTTCATTGGAAACAATATGATCTTCTTTCCGCAATATAGCCGAACGAACGGTTCGTGTCAAGTCGAGCGCCGTTTTCGTGTCAGGTGCCGCTCCCGCAGTCGTCCTCTAGTTAGTCAATATCGAGGATCTTCCATTCGTCATGGGTACGTTTCGACTTAATGAAAACGTATTGGCTGTTGAATGTCTCTCCCGTCGATACGACATCTTCAGCCCGCGCCAAGGCAACAACCGCTTGCTTTTGCTGCTGAATGCTAATGTCCTCAGTCAGCCTGACGGCCTTCAGCTTAAACTTCGACATTCCGTTGATCGGACTGTCGGTATAAAACAGCTTCATGTATTCGCTTTCGTTTTCTTCATGCAAATATTTTATTCTTTGATTGATCAGCCGGACGATGTCCAGTTCATCTCCCGCGTACGTATCCTCCCGGATATACTCCGCTTCGGCGCTCTTCCCGCTGCCGACAGCGCACGCGGTCAGCAGAAACACGAGACATAGCGCCATCATTGCCTTCTTCATGGCCTGTCCCCCTTGAATGCCTCTGTAAGCTATTTCTCAGCTTTACGTTCCGGCACGGGGTCGAAGCCGCCGGGATGGAACGGATGACATTTGCAGATCCGTTTGGCGGCGAGATACGAGCCTTTAGCCGCGCCGTGCACCTCGATCGCCTCCAGCGCATACGCCGAGCAAGTCGGCAGGAAACGGCAGGTCGGAGGCTTTAGCGGAGAGATGAATTTGCGATACACATGGATCGGCGCCTGCAGCACCCGCCGAGCGACGTTCATCGCGCTTCCGGCGCGGCGCCCGAAGCCGCCTCCTGGCATTCGCCGCAATAGCCGAACACTTCGAATTTGTGCTTGACGACCTTGAAGTCTCCCGGCACGTCCGTCTCCGACATCGGACAGAAGCGAATCGGAAGCGTCTTCTCGCATTGCAGACAAATCATATGATGATGATGGTGCTGCTCCTCGCAGCTCAGCTTGAATTTGACACCGTCCTCGAACACAACCTGTTCCACAACGTCCATATCCAGCAGCAGCCGCAAATTTCGGTAGACCGTATCGAAGCTGAGCCCCGGGTATACCCTCTGCATATGCTCGTACACTTCTTTAGGCGTCAAGTAGCCGGAGGCTCCGTCGAACAGCCGGACCATCGTCTTGCGCTGTTCGGTGATACGAAGTCCGTTCCGGGACATCCTCTGCATAATGTGCTCAGTCGTACTCACGAGATAACCTCCCGCAAAGCTTTTTCTTATAATCGAACACCTACTCTTACTATGCAGGAAACCTGGGCTCTCGTCAAACCGCACAAGATGTGGGCGAGCCCTTAGGCCTTTGAACAGGCAACGCGCGATGGATGCCGTATAATGTACAACATCCCATGGAAGGAGAATGATCTAAGTGTCCGATCATCCGAAATGCAATAGCAAAGCCGTCTTCGATCCTCCGCAAACGGTGTACGAAGATTACTACCATCCGCAGCATGTCGACGTTATTCATCAAATCCAAGTCATTAGACGTCATCACTGCGTCCCGTGCTATCACCATAAGACCAGCGTATCCGTCAAAGACGTATATTGCGGAGACTTCGAAGGCGGTAACGGCCGCGAAGGCAGCGCCACTACGTCCAGTTGGAGAAACAAACGCCGCTAAACCTGCCCTGATCGCCGGCCTCCCCGATCGCGCCTCCGCGGTCGGGCGGGCTCCTTTATTCAGACAGTCGCTCTGACAGCCCGGAATTATCGCGAAGCTCCGCACAAATCCCCATACCAAAGAAGCCGCCCTGCCTTTCATTCGGCGCGAGCGGCTCGTACTTCCTCGTTTAAGAAGAAAACCACGTATTGACCACAAGCACCATCGTCACGAAAGAAACCGCAGACAATCCTAAGTAAATGCCTCCCTGGCGCTTCTTCAGTTGAAAAAAGCGCAGCACACCCATGCTCAAGAACGAACCGATCATCGTAATGAAAATGACTCCTGCAATAAACAAGCCGGGCGACACTCCCGACACGTCTGTAATTTCCACTTCCTTGCCCCCTCGCAACGAACTGATCCGAAACTTCCAATGCTAGCTTCCTTTAGAATTATAACGTTTTACGTCTGGATAAACAATTCATATTCGGACTTTTCCGGAGGCCTCCGCTTGAAACGAATGAGAATCTGACGATCCGCTTTCATTACGGCTTTGCCTGTGCGCGGGTAGACGAGCCCCGGAAACCGGATCACGCGTTTCTTGTCTCCCGGCAGTCCGTTGATTTTGAGCCGATCGGAAGTCGCCATCAGTTGCAACGCGCGCAGATCAACCTCCGGCGCCAGTCGAATCGCAACCCTGACATATTTCCCGTCCTGCTTGATTTCCGTCCTTATCGCTGAGCGATCCGGAGCGTTCGTACCGGATTTGGCGTTCTGCAAAATCTGCTTGACATAGTTGTTCATCCAATCGTCATCCCCCGTCCGATCCCAGTTTTCCGCCAGCTTCCAAGGGATATCCTTACCGAGCCACTTCCTAAGCTCCTGCCAATCCGGAAGCGGTCCGCTATTGAAAAAAGATTTCAACGCCTTCTCCCCCCTGCCCGATAGTCCGATAACCGGGCCAGCGCCCAGACACCTTCCTTCAGCATATGAGAGCGAAGTCTCGCTCGTTCCCGCCCGTCTTGGGAGAACCTCTGGGCTACTGCCTTCATACACTGTTTAAGAGCCTACAGCGAAGGAGGCGTTATGCCCATGCCCTGCATCGTCGGCAATGTCAAAATCCTGAGCATCGGCAGCAGCGGCGTCGTGCAATTCGGCGACGCGATTCAAATCACTCCTTCTAGCACGAACAAAACTTACGCAGGAGCCGGCTCTTTTCTGACAGGGGATCTACCGCGCACCAATAACGCCATCAGCGCCACGAACACGAACGATCCCGACGTGGAGGATTCCAGCGAAAACACCATCGGCGGGAACTCGGGGGTTATCTGACATGAACTGGAACGTGCAGCAGACGATAACGATCGGCCAGCTCCGAATAGATGGCATTACCAACTCCTCCGTCCTGCAGATCGGAAGCGCGGGGAGCATTCAAGCTCTATCGCAGCTCTACAATACCGGCGGATTTACCGAGCCCGCTCCAGAACTGAAAGAAGATCTCAACGCATTATCGCTGGTGCCTTTGCCGAATCCGAGATAGAGAGGGGCAGTGATTGATGCAGCAGCAACGACCGAATGTATGGGACGGCGTCTATCAATCGACGCAACCCGCGCTTTATCCGAATGCCCCGCAGACAGCGGGAACGGCTCCGAACTTCTGGTCCGAATTAGCCCAGCGCTTATACCAGGCCGAACTCTCGCTCAAACAGATGTCGGAGCAAATCGCTTCGATGCAGAAACAACTGGATGAAATAAAGAGCAAACCCCCTCTGCACGTCGAGTATCATTTCGACCAATTAAAAGTCAACCGTCTGGAAGGAACGCTGAACGTAGGAATTTCCCCGCAGGGCATCCCCGGCCTCGAATCTCTGGAGACGCCCAACTTCGTCGGGTGGAAGGCCGCGGAAGGAAGCGCCGACGAGGCGCTTCAACCGATGCGGCAGCTTCAGCAGGAGATCGCGGCGTACATGGACAGGGAAGCATACGTCGACCTGACCGAGCTGGAGCGACAGCTTGGAGTCTCCCTGAACGAGGAGCATCGCAGGAGAATTGTCGCGGACGTTAAGCGGCAGTTGGACGAACGCGTGCACTATTATGTCCGTTCCGAAGCATACCCGGCTTCTGGAACGGAAGAAGAGAAACGAAAATGGCGGGATACCGTCAAAGAGAAAACGATGCGAGACGTCCAGGGCGCTTTTACCGCGTACTTGAACAAGCAACAGCAGCTTCAGCAATCCCATACAAGGAGGTGAGAGAGCTTGTCGTCGCCGCTGTCTCTTCATGTTACCAACGGTCCCGTATCCGTCGGGTGCATTAATCTTGTCGGAGTATCCAGCTCGTCGGCGCTGCTGCTCGGCGATACCGAGTCGATTACGCTGTACTCCTACTTCGATACGCCGCCGGAGTCGGTTATCGTCTCGCCGTTAGCGCCGCTTCCGCTGCCCGAAGAAGAGGAGGGAGAAAATGAATCATGACTGCAGAAGTACAGTTCTGTTCTCTCTCTTCGTGAACACCGTCAGTTCGTCGGGAATCGTACAGCTCGGGGACGGAGACAACACCGATATGACTTCGCAGGCGCTTGCCGTGCAGCGGGCCGTCGCGAACGTTCAGAAGGACGAGTTTTTCTTTGAGTCATACCCTATTTTTTATTTGCCGAAGCTTGTTCCGGGAGTCCAAGATCCCGTGCGCTTTACGAGCGACTCGCCTTTCCCCGTCCTTCGCGTCGGCTGCATTTACTCGCTCGGCGTATCCAGCTCCTCCACGCTCCGCGTCGGCTGCAGCGGCCCGGTTCAAGGAATTTCCCGGATCAAGCACATTCGGAATTTTAATCAACCCGGGCAAGAGCCGGAACTATAGAGAATATTCGTCCTGACGGTACAAACGTCCAAGATTCCGCATGTCCCCCGTCATATGCTGACATTGTGATTCGCCATCACAAACCTATGAGTACGGGAGGGTTTAACAATGAGTTATCCGGTAGCAGGTGCAGCAGGCTGCGGTTGCGGGCCGACTCACGGCGGCCAATTCGGAACGGCTACATTCGCCCTGGTTCTGTTCATTCTGTTGGTCATCATCCTCCGCGCAGGATTTTAATCAAGCGCCGAATAGCAGATTCGTTCCAGAAGCGTTCGCGTGAAACGGATCGTCTCTACCTCAGGGGGCTGTCTCATAAGTGACTTATGAGCAGCCTTGATTTATTTACTCGATAAGGTTTTTAGCGGGGGGTATCCCCCCTCTTTTCATCGAGACTACGAATAAGTCAAAAGAAACCGCCCTTTAGTAAATGGGAGTCGTAACCCATCTAAGAAAGGAACGGTTTCTTTGCACATTCGCTATACCTTGGATCAACTTTTAGGACGGCCCCAAATTGCCAGCGACTCACTCGCAAGTCCGCCCCAGCGGGCATGTCGCTCACATTGATGCTGAAGCAGGCGCAATCCGGCCTAGCTTTAACGCTAATTGAAGCTGCAGCCGATCTTCGGGATCATCGAGGGAAACGCCCAAAATCGCCTGAACTCTCTCCAACCGATAGACAATTGTATTATAGTGGGCGAGCAACCTCTCGGAAGTCAACTTAACGTTCCCGTTGCAGCGGAAAAACATTTCCAGCGTCTCCGCCAGCCTTCCGCTTCCTTTGCGGTCCGCCAATTGCAGCGGCATCCAATACCGCCGGATAAATTGCTCCCGCTCTTCTCCCGAAGGAATCAAATAGAGAAGCGAATAAACGCCTAGCTTATCATAAGCGACGACTTCTGCCGTCAATCCGCATACTTTCGCAACCTGCCGCGCATGTTTCGCCTGCGCCCAACTGCCCTGCAGACTTTCCGGGCGGGAAACGGCCTTTCCCGCATATAGCCTCAACCCGAATGTATCGAGCCGATCTTTCAGCTTTTCCTGCAGTCGGTATAACTCGGACAGCAGAGCGGACTCGCGCTCCGCCTCGGTCGGCTGCCCTTGAGCAACCGGCAGGATGAAGGCTAGATCTTTGCCGACGGTACAGACGAGCATTCCGGGCTCGCATTCCTGCTCCGAGCGAAGAACGCGACGAACCTCCCGAATCCAGCACGCCATACAGCCATCCGAGGGCAATTCGACCAGTACGGCGACGAACGCCAACTCGTTCGGAACGAAGCATTCGTACGCTTCGACCCTTTGTTCCCAATCGGTCTCCTTACCCTCATGATCGGCTGTGTCAGCAATTCCGCTACCGTGAACGGCGATTCTCCCTCCCATGCGACCGATATCCATTTCATTGCACGGCATGATGGTCATGAACCAGCCTCCCTCAACAAAATGCCAATTAAGATGACACAAACAACCTATCTCACATTAAAAACAGACCCAACACCTTATTATGTCATATATAATAACACATAAACAGAAGCATTTTCACTTAAAATTGTTAAAAATCTAATGATCACAGCTAAAATCGTCCATTATTTTGCGATCTCCGCTTATTTAAAGTAACGTTACTTAACATCAAATGCTTGATGACCCCTCTCTCCCCTAACAATGAGCGCTCAAGATATAAAAATAAGGCGCCCCCAAGTCGTCTTGTAACGACTTAAGGACGCCCTCCGTCTTAAGAAGCGCTGCGCGATTTACGCGCGGGTCGACTGCCCGCATGCCGGGCAAAAATGACTATCCGCGTAAAGCGGAGTACCGCAGCTATGGCAAATCTGCCGTTGGTCTGCACGCGGCGACTCAGCGTCTCCCTCTAACGCCGCATTCGGCTCATCCGTCTCTACAGACGTTTCAGACTCATCCGGTACGTGGAGATCGACCTGGATCGGCTCTTTATCAATGACCGGCGGAGGAAAAGCGTGGCCGCAGGAAGGGCAAAATTTCGTTTCATCGGACACCCGCTTGCCGCAGGACGGACAATCCTTCTCGTTGCGAATCTCCTTGATTCTGGCATCTAGCCCCGCGATCTCCTCGCGAATTGCGGAAATCTCCTCGCACTTCGGCTTAACCTGCTCCTCGGTAACGGACACATCGTTCGCCAAGTAAGCGTCGTATACAACTTCGCCGATAGCAGCGTACAATTTATCGATATCCTTGCGCTTGCCGGAAATTTGATTGTTCAGCTTGGTGATTTCCACGGTCTGCTGCGCCTTCTCCGTTGCCGTCGTAACCCCTTTGCTGACCGAATCCGTAATTTTTTTGAAAAAGCTCATCCCAATCTCTCCTCCCTATGCCTTGCATAAGTTGAAACCCATGTAATGAAGTAGCTCATTTCATTATTTTATCTCATACTTCGACAATTTTACAGGGTTCCGCGCACTTATTCAAACCTATGCCGCAACCGCGCCGATCAATGACAAAGAAGCATGGCTCTCCCCCGCCTTACGGCGAGAAAATGCGCATGCTCCCATAGCCAGCGATCAGGTTTATCGGTCCAGCTTCACAATCCATAAATCCCGGCCGGCCAGCTCCGCAGCTTCGCTCAGATTGCGTCCGCTCAACATGTCCACACCCGACTGTACTCCCAAGGCTACCGATACAGCCTCGGCATTATGGTTCAGGACGAACAGATAACTCGTTCCGCCTTTCTCGCGAACCGTCGTCTCGACGCCCTCCGGAGCGGAGGCGACAAGCGGCGCGATACCGCGAGAGGCGCACAGCTTAGGCAGCCAATCCTGCAGGAACGCCGCCTCCGGACTTGTAGCCAAATACCAGGCTTCCCCGTTTCCGAAACGGTTGACTGTCAACGCCGGCATGCCCGCGTAGAAATCTTCCCCATACTCGGCGACAACCTCGGCCCCCTCCGAATGAATGAGATCGCAGAGCATTCCGCAAGCATACGAGGTCTGGAGGCCATCCCCCGGATTTCGGACGACGATCGTATTGCTCTGGCTCGGCAGCAGCGCGTCAATTTCCTCGGCCCAGATGCCCAGCAGCTTGCGCAGCTCTCCCGGATACCCCCCGAGCGTGACCAGATCGCTCTCGTTCACGATACCGCTGAAGAATGTCGTGACGAAGGTCCCTCCGGCCGACACATACTCCTCAAGCTTCTGCGCGATTCCCGGCTTGATCATATACAGCACCGGTGCGATAACGAGGTCGTATCCGCTCAAGTCGGCCTCCAACGAGACGACATCGGCCGCAATGTTCGCTTTGTACAGCGCGTCGTAAGCTTTATGCAGCTCTTCGACATACTTTAACGCAACGGTTGGACCGCTGGACAGTTCGACGGCCCACCAGTTGTCCCAGTCGAACAGAATCGCCACCTTCGCCTTCACGCGCGAGTCCAGCAAAGCGTCTCCCAGCTCGAACAGCTCCCGCCCAAGCTCCGCGCACTCCTTGAACACCCGTGTATGCTCGTGGCCGACGTGTTCGATGACCGCGCCATGATACTTCTCGCACGCACCGATCGAGCGCCGCAGCTGGAAGAACATGACCGTGTCCGCGCCGCGCGCCACCGCTTGGTAGCTCCACAGCCGCATGACGCCGGGACGCTTGAGCGAATTGTAAGGCTGCCAGTTCTGCTGGCTCGGCGTCTGCTCCATCAGCATAAACGGCTGGCCGTCCTTCAGCCCGCGCATCAGGTCGTGCATCATCGCCGTATAGCTGTGCGGCGTATCGAGGCCCGGATAGTTGTCCCACGAGACAACGTCCAGCTCCTTCGCCCACTTGTGGTAATCCAGCTCCTTAAAGGCGCCCATTAAATTCGTCGTCGCCGGAATGTCGGGCGTATGCTTTTTGACTGCGTCGTATTCCAGCTTATAGCATTCCAGCAGACTGTCCGACTGGAAGCGGCAATAATCCAGGGAAATCCCCTGGAAGCTGGTCGCCGTCCGCCCGTTCGGGCCGCGCCATTCCTCGCTGAGCGAGCTTGGCGGAACAATGTCCTCCCAATCGTAAAATTGATGACCCCAGAAAGCCGTGTTCCACGCCCGGTTGACTCTCTCCAGCGACCCGTACCGCTTGCGCAGCCACTCGCGAAAAGCCGCCGCGCAATTGTCGCAGTAGCAGTATCCGCCGTATTCATTGGAAATGTGCCAAATTAGCAATCCCGGATGATCCTTGTAGCGCTCTGCCAGCTTATCCGCCATCCGCACCGAGTATTTCCGGTAGGTCGGACTGTTCGGACAGGAATTGTGGCGGCCGCCGAATTTGCGCTTGCGCCCGTCGAAATCGACTCTTAGCACGTCGGGATATTTTCTGGCCATCCAAGCCGGATGAGCCGCCGTGCTCGTCGCCAGACAGACGCCGACGCCGTCCGCGTGCAGCTTGTCCATCATCTCGTCCAGCCAGCCGAACTCGTACGCATCCTCGTCGGGCTGATTGCGCGCCCATGCAAACACGTTAAGCGTCGCAACGTCGATGCCGGCCAGCTTAAACATTCTCAGATCCTCGTCCCAGACCGGCTTCTCCCATTGATCCGGGTTGTAATCTCCTCCGTACCATATTTTCGGCTTCCGTTCATTGATCATGGAAAGCACCTCATCATATTGTAAAATGTCGTTTATCATTAAATTATATAAGCAATATTTATCCTTATCCTATATAATAAAATGGTTTAGTCATATAAGAATATGGAGGTTGTTTCAGAGTGATACGACGAGTCGTCCCGCCCGTACCGACGGATGCGCTGCCGCTGCAGATGGAAACGATCGGCATCAACACCGAGCAGGAGCCGATTCAACGGCCCCGCGGTTATCCCTGCTACCACTGGCTGCTTACGCTCGAAGGAGAAGGGGAGCTGCGGGCCGAAGGACGGAGCTTTAAGCTTCCCGAACGGTCCGGCATTTTGCTGCCTCCGGGGAGACGCCATTTCTATTCCGCCAAAAGCCCTCTATGGAAAACGTCTTACGTCACATTCACGGGAACGCTGGCCGACGGACTTGTCTCTGAGCTGATCGGAGCGCTTCCCGGCAAAATCCAATGGGATGGCGACGACAACGCGATCACGGAACAAGTGGACAGCATGCTAAGGCTGGCGGAATCGGGTGTCGACGCGTCGGGCTGGCAGAGCTCGGCGGAGCTGTATCGATTTCTGACGCTGCTGCGAACAAATGGCAGAAGCAACCACCTCCCTTCCCTGAACCGGCGCTTAGAGAAAGTGCAGGACCTGCTGCAGTGGCTGGAAAAAGAATACGCCAACCCCGACTTGGGGCTGGCGGCTATGGCGGAGAGATTGGGCATCGGCGAGCGGCAGCTGAATGAGAGGTTCCGCCAATCGTTCGGCCAGACCGCTTACGCCTACCTCATCCAGCTCCGCCTGCGCAAAGCGAAGGAATGGCTGCCCTCCCGCCCCGATTGGAGCGTGCGCCGGATCGGCGAGGCGGTCGGCTTTCGCGATCCGAGCCATTTTGTCGCTACTTTCAGGCAGAAGGAGGGGCTGACGCCCGAGCAGTATCGCAGGCTTCACGGCCCTTCTCCTGTCGTTGCGAACGATGAGGAGGATCTCCGGCTCCATCCGAGAAATAGCGATACGTAGACGATCAGAATCAGCGTCCCGAACAACAGCGTAAATCCGACCGCCTGCCTGTTGATCCCCTCTAATACGCCTTCAAGCAACCGGAACGGGCTGAACAGCACGTCCCAGCTGTTCAGTCGGACGATTCTGCCCAGATAGACGCCGAAGCCGCCTAGGAAGGATACAGTCAGAATGAATATCCATCCTGTCAGCAGCCCGAAGTAATGATTGACAAGCTCATGGAAGTGCCGCATCGACAAATAACCAAGCAACAGCCCGCACCAGGAAAACAGAAAAAACAAAACGAGATCGTACCACAGCAGCAAGCCGTCCTTATCGTAGCGAATGTAGTAGGTATCGAAGATCAGATGGATAAAATCGGTCGTCAAGTAGGGCGCATTCGGATACAGGAGCAGCCAGGCGACGCCGAGCACGATCAGTCCGGCTCCAAGCATCGCTCCCCGGGCGACGCGAACGAACGTCAAGGCGGTCATCGATACGATCAACGGAAGCCAGGCCAGAAACAAATTCCACAACAGAAACCGGTACTGCACATCCTCCATACGCATCGTCCTAATGGCGATTAACACCGCGCATAAGACCGACGTCGCCGCCAACGCGTAAAACAGCGGTTCGACGATCTCCGGAGCGACTCTCGTTTTTCTCGTTTTCTCCACTTTGCTCCTCCTTGCCGAATCCCTCGATTCGCTTTCTTCATAATTACACTAAAAAACCTTGAAGGATTCAAGTCCCTCAAGGTTTGGATGAGAACCGCTCTATTGTTTGCGGGTTAGAACGTCTGCCAATAGATCCACCTGCTTCATCGCGAAGATCGGATCGTTAAACAAAAATTGATCGAAGTCGATTCGATAGACACGATTGTTTTTAACGGCGTCGAGGGATTTCCACAGCCCGCTGTCCAGCAGTTGGCCAACGGCATCCTCTGCGCTGGCATCGGAAGCCAAAATGAGATGGTCGCCTGCAAAGTCCGGTATCGCTTCACGCCAAGAACGAGCAATTCCGGCAAATAGCCGTCGGTCACAATTTTTACGGGATGCGTCGGAATTTCGATCTCCCCCAGAGGCGCGGCCACTTTCTTCGTAGTCGCTTCGGCTTCAGCACTCTCGCTTGGAGCCGCAGAGGATGCAACCGGCGTCGCTTGCTCCGAAGCCGGCGTCGAAGTGCCGCATGCCATGACGAATAACGCAACCAACATCAAACCTATCATCTGTTTGCAGCGAAGATCGTATGTTCGATCGCCCAACTTCACCTGCACGTCGTCGGTCGGAATAAGCAGCGCTAGCGAATTCGAAATAACGCGAAGGGGATAATCATGTCCCGTCACAAGCTTTGCTTCGATCAGTTCGTATAAAAATGGAATCATGGTTCCTCCGTAGACGCTTCGATAAGTTAGGGCGTGTATGCATACTCCGAGGACAGTAGATTTGGCCGAATTTTCGTTCCATGCAAGGAACTTTTGTGAAGGCGTACCGGAGGTACGTCAAGCAAAAGTGACGCAGCAGGGGGCGAAAAGGCGGTGAAAGCTGCCCCCGAGCGGGTTTGCATACACGCCCTAGCCTACCTTCCCTCACTGAATCGCGAAAAAACCGATACCTAAGGCGAACAGCGGCTCACGCCTTCCATTCTACCAAGGATCGGCTTCTTTTCGTAATACATATTCCTTCGCTTGCGTTTTATCCACCTGTAGCGGCCGCGTTCAGCCGCTCCAGCTTACGTACGTATTTACACACAGTCGCCACATAGGTGGCGTGCGACCAGGTAAGCGGAGCGACCGACAACGGCTCGCCCGTCTCCGGATGAAGCTGCTCCGGCAGATTGCCGCCAGCGAGCGCGAAGCCCGCGACCTTCTCTAGCGTGCGGCGCGGCTCCCCCAGCGCTGCAGGGTCTTGGGCCGTCTCGATCTGGAAGTTCGCGACCCACAGCGTACAGATGATCCACGGGTTTCCCGGAATCCGCTCGATGTCGTCCGATTGGCGGAAATAGTAGTCGTTCGTATAGCGAGCGATACCGCCGATGGAGGTGTTGATCCGCAGCTTCTCCGAGATCGCCTGCATCGTCTTGGCGACCCGGTCGTTGTCCGCCGGGAATACGCCGAACTCGAACAGGCCGAACAGGCTGCTCTCCACCGTCATATCCTTCACCCATTGGCCGTCCTGCTGTACAAGCCCTCGCGCGTACCGTCCCGCCTCTTCGTCCCACAGCCGCTCTTCGATGCCGCGCTTGATGCGCTCGGCAACCTCGCGATAATGATCGCTGCGGTCGTAGTCCCCGAACAGGTCGGCGAAATAAGCAGCCGCCATCAGGCCTCCGTATACCGAAGCAACCGTATACGTCCAGATGCCGTAGCGCTCCTCCCACAGATCGTAGCTCGGCTTCGGCAAATCCAGCTCCGGCTCCATGTAGTCGCATAGGAAGGCGGAGGCTTTGCGGATCAGCGTGCTGTACAACGACTGCGCGAGCTCGATCTCACCGTGTCGCGCGTAATCCTTCCAGAGCGCGTACAGCACAAGTCCCGTCTCGTCCTCTTGAATCGGCAGTCGCGGAACTCCGTTCACGACATAAGGGTGCCAGCTTGAACCGACCGTGCCGTCCGGGTTGTACTTATGCTGAAGATAGCCTTCCGGAGACAGGTTGCGCCCGCAGAACTGGAAGAACGGAGCTATCGTCCTGTGGTATCCCGCTAGCGACATTGCGTCCGCGATCAACGCCCCGTCCCGCGGCCACATATAGCTGTAGTGGTCGCGGTTGTATTGCAGGATGTCCGTGTCGTTCGCCGCAATGATGGCGCCGCGCTCGTCGGTCTGCGTCTTGACGATCAGCAGGCTGTGCTTGAATTGGCGGACGACGGCCGTCGGCAAATCGCCAAAGCTGCCGCCGGCCCGCGACAGCCATTGATTCCAGTAGATGACGATGCGGCTGAGCAGCTTCTCCGGATGGCTGTCCTGCACGTATTGATCCAGCCGCTTGACCTCCTCCATGCTCTCGCCCACAGACATCCAATAATAGATCGTGCGCTCGCTGCCGACCGGAACCGACGTGCGGAAGCTGATCGTACTATCGACCGATCCCTGCGCGATCGCGTTGCCCATCAGCTCTCCGTCCTCGGCGTCCCTCCACGTTCCCTCTGCGGAGTGAAACCTTTTGATGCCGGTGGAAAACTGGTAGATGCCGCCCTGATCCGAACGGCCGTTAAACATGAAGTACGACGATCTCTTATAGTGAAAAACGGTGCGGTTGCTCGGATAAAACGCGGCGGTATCCCCGACCTCGTTGCCGTCGATCATCAGGTCATGGTGGAAAAACACCCGGACATCCCGTTCGTACTCCCGCAAATTCCGCACAACGACGCGTTTTAAGTAAATGCTCTCCCTTTGGTGTATGCCGTCGTTAAGCTGCAGCTCCAGTCCCAGCCGCTCGTGGCGGGCCGTGACGTTCGTGACAAGCGAGTCTTCGACGTAGCCGAGCTCGATGCTCCACTCCGGATCGTCCAGCCAGGCGAACAGGCCGTCGCACCATACGCCAAACCGGCAGGCGTGTCCGCCGACGTGATTAAGCTGTCCCACATACGGAAAATAAACGTCCCGAATGAAGCAGCGATTATCCAGATTAACGAGCATTTTTCCATTTCCGATGACCAGATGACGTGCCATGCTATCCTCTCCCTCTTAGCTGACAAGCTCGCGATATAATTTGCAATAAAGTTCAGCAGATGACTCCCATCCGTAATCGTTCTTGGCGCCGTTAGCCACGATTCGTTCCCAATGCTCGGCGTCGCCGTAGAACGACAGCGCGCGGCGAATCGTGTACAGCATATCGTGCGCCGTCGGCGGGCCAAACGTAAAACCGTTTCCCGTACCGGTATATTCGTTATACGGCGCAACCGTGTCTTTCAGCCCGCCCGTCTCGCGCACGATCGGCACCGACCGATAACGCAAGGCGATCAGTTGGCTGAGACCGCACGGCTCAAAGCGCGAAGGCATTAGATACAAGTCCGAAGCCGCATAAATCCGTCTCGCCAAGCCTTCGTTAAAGCCGAACCAGATCGCCATCTTGTCCCGGTTGGCGGGCAGCGCGCCGCGGAGCATGTCCTCGATGCCCGGCTCTCCCGAGCCGAGGACGACGAGTTGAATGCGCTCCTTAAGCAGCTCCGACAGCGCCTCTGCGATCAGATCGAAGCCCTTCTGCTGCGTCAATCGCGAGACGATCCCGATCAGCGGCACGCCGACGTCCTCCGGCAAACCCAGCTCGCGCTGCAGCGCGAGCTTGTTCCGGCGCTTCTTCTCGAGCGAGTCGCGGTAATTGACCGCCAGATTAGGATCGGTCATCGGA
The DNA here is from genome assembly GCF_017671885.1 of Cohnella sp. LGH. Taxonomy (NCBI): domain Bacteria; kingdom Bacillati; phylum Bacillota; class Bacilli; order Caryophanales; family Paenibacillaceae; genus Cohnella; species Cohnella sp. LGH. The sequence goes on along the minus strand of NZ_CP072117.1, from coordinate 2,483,511 downwards.
TTGTATACTTCCGTGTCGATGCCGTTCAGAATGCCCCAGAGGTCGTGCGAGCGCTGGCGAATGACGCCGTCCAGCTTCTCTCCGTACTCTTCGAACTGAATCTCCCGGGCGTACGTGAAGCTCACCGTAGACAGCTTGTCCGCAAAGCGCAGCCCCCCCTTCATGCAGCTCGCCGCGCCGTAAAACTCCAGGCTGTCCTCCGTAAAAGAATCGTCGCCGGTCGTCAGCAGCTCCTGCAGCAGCTCGCGGGAAAACACGCCCTGATACTGCAGATTATGAATCGTATATACGGTTCGAATGTTCCGATATCCCGGACGATTCGCGTATCTTGTTTTCAGCAGGAACGGAATCAGCCCTGTCTGCCAGTCGTGGCAGTGCAGAATGTCGGGCATCCGTCCCAGCTTGTCCAGCATTTCCAGCACGGCGACGCTGAAGAAGACGAACCGCTCCGCCTCGTCGCCGTAGCCGTACAGCTGTCCCCGCTTAAAGTAAAATTCGTTGTCGATTAGAAGGAAGCGAACTCCGTCGACGACTACTTCCTGAATGCCGCAATACTGTCTACGCCACCCAAGCTGCACCTCCGTGACGGCGATCGTCTTGGCGGCCTCCGCGATCTCTTGCGGAATCGCCTCGTACTTGGGCAGAACGACCGTCACCTCCGCCCCCAGCTTGGCGAGCGCCTTGGGGAGGGCGCCGACGACGTCGGCCAGCCCTCCGGTTTTGACGAGCGGCATCGCCTCCGACGCCGCGAACATCACTCTCATTCGTCTACCTCCATTGTTTGCTTCGATCGACATGCCCGTTGACTCCCGACGGCTTAAATCACTTTGCGCTTCAACGCGATAAACGGCACTTCCGACGAGCCTCGAAGCTGCACCTGCGGACGGATCTCCACCTCTTTGTCGAGTATGCAGTTTTCCAGCACGCCGTTCTCTCCGATAATGCCGTTCTGCATGACGATGCTGTTGCGAACGACCGCTCCCTTAGCGACTTTAACCCCGCGGAACAGAATGCTGCCCGTTACTTCGCCTTCGATGTCGCAGCCGTTGGCGATGAGCGAATTCGACACGTCCGCCCCGCCTCGATAATGCGTAGGCGGCTCGTCCTTGACTTTCGTATAGATCGAGCCCGGCTTGAAGAACAGCTCCCGCCACACCTCCGGCCGCAGCAGCTCCATGCTGTGCTGATAATAAGCGGCGATGTTGTTAACGACGCCCAGCACTCCTTCATGCATATAGGCGCGAACGTTCAGCTGGTGCAATCTGGTTAGAATCGAATGCCTGACGAAATGATCGCGTCCTTGAGCCAGCGAGGTCTCCACCAGATCGAGCAGCAGCTCCTTGCTGAGCACGTACATCTCCATCGACACAATGTCGCTGTCCAAACGGCCAAAGTGATCCTGCATCTCCACGATTCGTCCCGTGTCGTCCAGCTTCGCTTTGCGAGCGAGGCCCGGCGTCCCCTCCGGCGTCTGTTTGCAGACGACGGTAATATCCGCCCCGGATTCCCGGTGCTGGTCCAACACCTTCGCGAAGTCGACGTTGGACACCATATGACTGCGTGAGATGACGACGTATTCCAGCGGCGTACGGGTAAAGTAATCGCGATTGCGGTAAAAGTGATACAGATCGCCCTTGCCGAAATCGGTCTGGTCATCCATCGACGGCGGAAGCACGAACAGTCCGCTCATCTTGCGATGCAAATCCCAGTTCGCCCCGGAGCCGAGGTGGTCCATCAGCGGACGAAACTTCCGGTGGGCGAATACGGCAACGTTAGGTATGCCGGAATTGACCATGGAGGACAACGCGAAATCAATGAGCCGGTATCTGCCTCCGAACGGCACCGACGCCAGACAGCGATTGGCCGTCAACGCCTCCATCTCGTCCGCTTCGTGAATCAAATTGATGACGCCCATCATTGGCAGCTTCATACCTTTTCAGCCTCCTTGTCGTCTGCCGTCAGGCATATCGTCTCTCCGCTTCCTACAACCGCGATGTCCACTGCATCGACACTGCCGAGCTGGCAGCCGTCTCCGACAATCGCGCCTTCGCCGATGATCGCGCGGATGATTTTCGCATTGCGGCCGACGACCGCTCCCGGCATCAGAATCGAATCCTCGACGAGACTGCCCTCTCCGACGCGTGCGCCGTTAAACAGTACGGAGCGATTAATCGCGCCTTCGACGACGCAGCCTTCGTTGATCAGCGAGCTTTGCACCTTGGCGGACGGCGACACATATTGCGCCGGCTGGTTCGGATTCGAGGTGAAAATGCGCCACGAACGATCGTTTAGCTGCAGCGATGGACGCTCCTCCAGCAAATCCATGTTCGCTTCCCACAAACTGTCGATCGTGCCGACGTCCTTCCAATAATCGTTGAATGTGTAGGAGAACAGCCGCGCGTCTTCCGCAAGCAGAGTCGGAATAATGTCCTTGCCGAAGTCGTTGGACGACTGCGCATTTGCCTCGTCGCGAATCAGCGATTCTTTCAGCACCGACCAGTTGAACATATAGACGCCCATCGACGCCAGGTTGCTCGTCGGATTTTTCGGTTTCTCCGCGAATTCGACGATGCGTCCTTCCTCGTTCACCTTCATGATGCCGAAGCGGCTGGCGTCCACCCACGGCACGCTGATGACGGCAATCGTCGCATCCGCGTTGTTTTTCTTGTGGGCCTCTAGCAGCAGATCGTAATCCATTTTATAAATGTGGTCCCCAGAAATGATCAATACGTATTCGGGATCGTAGCTTTCAAGGAACCCGAGGTTTTGGTAGATGGCATTGGCCGTGCCTTTGTACCAGGTCCCTCCCTTCTGGCGGACGTAAGGAGGCAGAACATGCATCCCTCCGTCGCGCCGGTCGAGCCCCCAAGGAGAGCCGATGCCCAGATGCTGCGTCAGCACGAGAGGCTGGTATTGCGTCAGCACGCCGACCGTTTCGATCCCGGAATGCACGCAGTTGCTGAGCGTAAAATCGATAATGCGGTATTTCCCTCCGAAGGGAACGGCGGGCTTCGCCAGATCTTTCGTGAGAACGCCCAATCGGCGTCCTTCGCCTCCGGCGAGCAGCATGGCGATGCATTCGTTTTTGCGCATGCACATCAAACCTCCTCATATGAGTTAGAGAAACGCGAAGCGGGCTCCTCAGTCTCCCACATTAAGACGGTGAGAGCGGGGACGGGAATTTCGATGCTGTACGCTTTGCCGTGCATAGGGATGTCGGTCGCTTGGACCCGTTCGGGCATCGGCGCCCCCGAACCTCCGTAATTGGCGCGGTCGCTGCTGAGCAGAAGCCGATATATACCGGATTGGCTTACTCCGATGCGATAGACGTCATAGCTTCGTCGGGAGAAATTGCAGGCGACAACGACGGAACGGTGGCCGGATTTGTCCCGGCGCTGGAACGACAGCATGCACTGGTCGGCATTGTTGACGTCGATCCACTCGAAGCCGGCGGGCGCATGATCGTTCTCCCAGAGAGCGGGCCGGTCCAGATAGATCCGGTTCAAATCGCGAACGTAACTGCGCATGCTGTCGTGCAGCGGATAACGCAGCAGGCTCCAATCGAGTCCCGAGTCGTCCTTCCATTCGTCGAACTGGCCGAACTCGCCGCCCATGAAAAGCAGCTTTTTGCCGGGATGACTCATCCAATAGCCGTAAAACAGTCTGAGATTCGCAAATTTCTCCTCGTAGCTTCCCGGCATCTTGTTCAGCATCGAATGCTTGCCGTGTACGACCTCGTCGTGCGACAGCGGCAGCACGTAATTTTCGGAATAGGCGTAATGCAGGGAAAACGTGATTAGAGAATGGCGGTCGGATCTGCGGGCGGGGTCCGTCTCCATGTAGCGGAGCATATCGTTCATCCAGCCCATATTCCATTTGTAATTGAACCCAAGGCCTCCAAGATAGGTAGGCGAGGTGACGGCCGGGTAGGAAGAAGAATCTTCAGCCATCATGAGACTCTCGGGGTAATAGCGAAAGACGGTTTCATTCAGCTTGCGCAAAAAAGCGAGCGCTTCGATGTCCTCCGTTCCGCCGTAGCGGTTCGTCGTGCGCATCGAGTCGGGTTTATCGAAATTGAGGTCGATCATGCTGGCCACCGCGTCGACGCGCAGTCCGTCGATATGGTACATATCCAGCCAAAACAGCGCGTTGGAGATCAGGAAGCTCTGCACCTGGGGCTTGCCGAAATCGAAGGCCAGCGTGCCCCACAGCGGCTTCTCGGCACGGCGGTAATCGGAGGGCTCATAGAGCGGCGTTCCGTCGAACAGCCTCAGTCCGTGTTCGTCTTTGCAGAAATGGCCGCTGACCCAATCGAGCAGAACGCCAACCCCGCGCCGATGGGCGCAGTCGACAAGCTCCATCAAGCCCTCCGGCGGTCCGTAACGGCTGGTGGCGGCATAATAGCCGGTCGTCTGGTAGCCCCACGAGCGATCCAGCGGATGCTCGGCCAGCGGAAGCACCTCGATGTGCGTATAGCCCATGTCGACGACGTAATCGACAAGCTCCCGCGCCAGCTGCGCGTAGCTCCGGAATTGCTCCGGCGCGTCCATTCGCCAGGCGCCGAGATGCACCTCGTAGATGAGCATCGGCTTGTCGTACGGGAGGCGCTGCCGTTTAAGCTGCATCCATTCGCTATCCTTCCAGTCGTAACAAGCGAGCGGCGTCACGACGGAGGCCGTATTCGGTCGCAGCTCGGAGCGGAATCCAAACGGATCGCTCTTCAACCGGCGCTCGCCTTCGGCGTCGATCAGCTCGTACTTGTAGCGGCTGCCGTCGCCCAGCCCACGGCCAAATCCAACCCATACGCCGGTCGTTCCGATCCGCTCCAGCTCGATTGCCCGGGATCGATCGGAGCTGCTCCAATCGCAGAAATCACCGATGACGAATACGGCGCGCGCATTAGGCGCCCAGAGAACAAAGCGTACGCCAGGCTCCCCTTCAACTTCCATCACATGTGCGCCAAAGGTAAGGTAAGCTCGAAATAGCTGCCCAGTATTAAACAGGTACAGGTCGTCGGATGATACAAAAGCCGGCGATTCCTGCATGCAACGTCACCTCCCCCAAGGCTTTCAAACCCTTATCCTGTAAGTTGTCGACAAATTTCGAGAATTTTCTGTCAACTTCGCTGACAACTTACATATAGGTTACATCCATTATAACGAAAACCTCACAATTAATCACCCTAATTTAGCGGGAACGAGCATTCAAAAAGCGCGACGTCGATTCCGCTCCATACACGGATTTCGCAATCAAAATCGGACCTTTTGTCCCCCCTTTAATAGAAGTCGTCCCTCCCCTGCGTGGAACTATATCTATGCTCTTTCAATAATTCGCATTCCGACCGTTCGTTTCCTGCCGGAGATCTGCAATTATCCCGGGCGTCCAACGAATCGTTGGACGCCGAAGAGAGGCTGCCCTAAGCGCTTCAAGCTGCTCCGGAGATTATCGATGAACAAGAGGGATGTCCCCCCTTTCTTAGTCTATCGATAATCCGGACCAACTCTGCCTAGGAACAGCCTCTCTTCGCCAAAGTTAATATTTATTTCCAGGCGGCCTGACTCCAGCGCAGCTCGTTGCGCAGCCGCACGGGGCTCGTATGCTCGTCGATCACAACGCATTCGATGCCGAAAAGATCGGCGAGATCAAGCATCTGCTCGGTCGTCGCCGCGAACGAATAGACAGTATGGTGCGCTCCTCCGGCTAAAATCCACGCTTCCGCGCCGATCTGCAGCGAAGGTTGGGGCTTCCACAGCACTCGCGCCACGGGAAGCTTCGGCATCGCCTTGTTCACGGCGACGCCCTCCACCTCATTGACGATCATGCGGAAGCGGCTGCCCATATCGACAACGGACACGTTGAGCGCCGACCCGCCCTTTCCGTCGAATACGATGCGCGCCGGATCGGCCTTGCCGCCAATCCCGAGCGGATGCACCTCGATGCGCGGCTTCGCGGCCGCTAGCGTAGGGCATACCTCCAGCATATGCGCGCCGAGCACGAGCTCGTTGCCGGGTTCGAAATGATAAGTGTAATCTTCCATGAAAGACGTATCGACGCCGCCTGCGACAATTTTCACAATCCGGGTTAGGGCTGCCGTCTTCCAATCCCCTTCTCCGGCAAATCCGTAGCCCTGCTCCATCAGCCTCTGCACGGCAAGCCCGGGAAGCTGCTCCAGCCCGTGCAAATCCTCGAACGTCGTCGTGAACGCGGTAAATCCGCCTTCCTCCAGAAACGACTTCAGCGCGATTTCGAGCTTCGCCTGGTAAGCGATCGCGTCCCTGACAGCGCCAGGGCGACGTCCCTCCTCGACGATCTCGTAGGCCGCGTCATATTCCGCCAGCAGTTGTTCGACTTGTTCCTTCGTTACCGCGTTTACCCGTTGGACGAGATCGCCAACGCCGTAGCCGTTCACCGACCATCCGAAACGGATCTGCGCTTCGACCTTGTCGCCTTCCGTCACGGCGACCTCCCTCATATTGTCTCCGAAGCGGGCAATCTTGAGCTTGTGGCTCTCGACGCTTGCCACCGCCGTCCGCTCCCAGCCGGCAATCCGCCGCCGAACTTGCGGGTCCTGCCAATGACCGACGACGACCTTGCGGGAAATGCCCAGCCGAGCTCCGATAAAACCAAACTCGCGATCCCCGTGAGCGGCCTGGTTCGTGTTCATAAAATCCATATCGATCGTGTCCCAGGGAATGTCGCGATTGTATTGCGTATGCAGATGAAGCAGCGGCTTGCGCAGCTCGGACAAGCCTGCGATCCACATTTTCGCCGGCGAGAACGTGTGCATCCACGTAATAATGCCCGCGCAAGCAGCGCTCGCATTTGCGTCCGCGCACAGCTGGCGAATTTCTTCCGGCGTTTTTACAACCGGCTTGAATACGATCGGATAAGAAACGGCGGAATCCGCAGTCAGCGCCTCCGCCATTTCCCGCGAGTGGCCGGCTACCTCTTCCAGCGTATCCGGTCCGTACAAGTGCTGACTACCGGTAACAAACCAAAATTCATAAGGATGTAGCTTTAACATTGCACAATCCTCCTGCCAGGAATAAGAATAGATAATAACTTGTACGTACATGTTTACTCGTTTATTGTAGGGGAACTGTTTGAAGAATACAACTGTTTCTTTGACGGCACAAGTGGGTTTCCGACAGCCGATCGGGATATCAAAAAGCGCAGCCCTTCCCGATAAATTCGGGTCGGGCTGCGCTCGGCGCGGGTGTCAGACTTAGAAAGTCGGCAGGTTGTCCAAATTGTTGTCCTCGCGGCCGTCGGGATCGGAACGAAGATGTTCGTCTCCGTCGCGCCCCTTGAACACGTTGACGTTGGCGATTTGATCGCTCTTGGCCATCTGCTGCGCTTCCTTGTAGCCGACGACTTGTCCGGAAGACAACTGAAGCTCGACGATGTCTCCGTCTCCGTTTTTACGGACGGCCGTGACGTGCGGTTTGCCGTCTTGTTGTTCCATAAGACCACCTCCGATACATAGTGTCCGCAGCTGTGGGAAAATTATGCAGACACCGACCGGGCTTACAGACGAACGAGTCTCCACGCATGGCTCTTGTAATCGACATGCGCGCGCGGGATCGGCAGGCCGACATACATGAGCTGATCTCCGCCGTAGACTTCTCTGCTGCCTTCGACGCGGTAGCGAGCTGCCGGGTCGAGACCTTGAAGCTTCAACCATTCGAGAGGTCCGTTAGGTTCGACAAGCACGTTCACATGAACGGCGAACGCTTCAGTCCCATCTTCCGTTACGGACATCCAGGCTGCGTCATTGCCCTCGAACGGGCTGCGCAGACGGTAGAACTCGCCGAATTGGACCACATGGCGGATTTCCTTGTAAAATTCGACCTGTTTCTTTACCTCCGCCTTTTCTTCGTCCGTCATCTGGGTCAGATCCAGCTCGTAGCCGAAATTGCCCGACATCGCGACGTCCGCTCGCGTTTGGAGCGACTTCAACCGTCCGGTCTGATGGTTCGGCACGGCGGAGACGTGGGCTCCCATCGAAGAGACCGGATAGACCATACTCGTCCCGTACTGAATGCGCAGACGGTGTATCGCGTCCGTATTATCGCTCGCCCACGTCTGCGGCATGTAATAAAGCATACCGGGATCGAAGCGTCCGCCGCCGCCGGAGCAGCTCTCGAACAGAATATCGGGAAACTGCGACGTGATCGCCTCCAGTACCCGATACAGGCCGAGCATGTACCGGTGAGCGGTTTCGCGCTGCCGGTGCGGCGAGAGCAGCGCCGAGCCGATCTCCGTCATATTGCGGTTCATGTCCCATTTGACGTAGGTGATCGGCGCCGAACGAAGCACGGCTCCGATCGATTCGATCAAATAGTCGCATACGTCCTCGCGGGACAAATCGAGCACGAGCTGCTGACGCCCCTCCGTTCTGCGCCGTCCCGGAACGTGAAGACACCAATCCGGATGCGCGCGATACAAGTCGCTGTCCGGGGACACCATCTCCGGCTCGAACCAGAGGCCGAATCGCATGTCCAGCCGGTTGACGCGCGCGGCCAGATCCTCCAGTCCTCCGGGCAGCTTGCGATAGTCGACCTTCCAGTCGCCTAGCGAGCAATTGTCGCTGTCCCGGCGGCCGAACCAGCCGTCGTCCAGCACAAACAGCTCGATGCCGAGCTCGCGGCCTACCTTGGCGATGCTCTCGATTTTGTCGGCATTAAATTGAAAATAAGTCGCTTCCCAGTTATTCACAAGAACAGGCCTTGCCCGATCGCGATGAACGCCGCGGCAGAGACGGGTCCGATAGAGACGGTGATAGGTTCTCGACATGCCGCCGAGTCCATCCGACGAGTAGACCATAACCGCTTCGGGAGTTTGGAAGCTTTCCCCCGGCTCCAATCGCCATTCGAAATCGAACGGATTGATGCCGATAGACACCCTTGCCGTCTTGAATTGGTCGACCTCCGTTTGAGCAACGAAGCTGCCGCTGTTCACAAGGCTGAATCCATACGCTTCTCCTTGCTGCTCGTCGGCGCCGGGAGCAACAAGCGCAATAAACGGATTGTGCTGATGACTGCTGGAGCCTCTGCGGCTCTCGATCGACTGAATGCCGGGGACAAGCTCCCGTGCGTACAAGTCCCGTTCCCTTGCCCACGATCCGGACAGCTGCAGCATACGGAACGAGTCGCGGTTGAAGTCTACGCTCGCGCTCATCGCCCGAAGCAGGCGAAGCGGCGAGCGACCTCCGTTCGTCAGTCTGACGGAGCGCGCGATCGCGTCGTGAGCGGCAAATACGGTGTAGCTCAGTACCGCTTCGAGGCCGGACAGCTCGTCCTTCAGCGTCAGCTCGAGCGTCTGCGCCTCGTCCTCCCGCTCGGCATAGATGGAAGGCAGACCTTCCAGCTCAGGCTTGCCCGAGAATATGCGATGAGCGGTGCAGGCAAACTCCGCTACGGTCGTTTTCTTGTTCGCGATAGCGGATTCCCATTCTTCCCGTCTCTCCTCTTCGCCCGACGTGCCGTCGGCGGTTTTTTCGGTTATAATATCACTATATTCGTATTATAAATTCGTTCCTTCCCTATTCCTATCTCAACATTTTCATCTTTCTATCAAAATATGAAAGGAGTATCATCGGTGGTTCAGCCTTCTTTTCCGATTGTGACCGAATCCGATTCGCGTCTTCCGCTCTATTTGACGAGCATCGGCCACTGGGAATTTCAAGAACGTACAAGGCGGCCCGACGGCTTCCCGGATTACCAATGGCTGCAGTCGGCAACGGGCCTCGGCGAACTGGAGGTTGACGGAACGCGCTGGCAGGTTAAGCCCGGCCAGGGCTTCCTCCTGCTTCCTAATGAGGCGCACGATTATTATCCGACTGTCGAGCCTTGGGGGCTTCATTGGATCGCTTTTAACGGCAGTCTGATGCCGTTGTGGATGAGCATGTCGGGCATTCGCCGCTCCGGCGTGTACGCGTTGTCCGACTCCGACAGTCTGATCGGACAGATGAAGGCGATCTATGCGACGTCGCTTACCGGCAGCCCTTTTCTCGGGGCGGAGTGCTCCAAGCTGCTGTACGGCCTGCTTCTGGACTTGTCCCGGAACGTAAGGACAAACGCTGCTGCCGCTCCTCATCTTTGCTTGAAGCTGCAACCGGTTATCCGCTTCATCGAGGACAACTGCCATCGAGTCGTATCGATCGAAGAGCTGGCGGCGCAGATCGACGTCAGCTCCCAATATTTGTGCCAATTGTTCCGCCACGCCTTCCAACTGCGGCCGATGGAATACGTCAATCGGGAACGGATCAACCGGAGCAAGAAGCTGATGCTGCAGGAGCCCCAGCTCAAGCTCAGGGAAGTGGCGCTGAGAGCCGGCTTCGACAGTCCGAGCTATTTCAGCTGCGTGTTCAAGAAAATAGAAGGCATAAGCCCGGAGCAGTTTCGCGGCCCTCGCGCCGGTCTGTGACCCTGACGAAATGCAAGGCAATTAGGGTGTGTCTGAAAACCCGCTCAGGGGCATCTATCACCGCCTTTTCGCCCCCTGCTGCGTCACTTTTGCTTGACGTACCCCCGATGGGCTTTGCATTTATTGACCAAACTTAACAATATTAAGGAGGAATAACTTATCATGACACATTCGAATACCCTTAACTTCTCCGTCCTCGATCTTGCTTCGATTACACAGGGAGGCTCGGCCTCCGTTTCCTTCCGCCATACGCTCGATCTTGCCCGTCAAGCCGAGAAATGGGGGTACCGCCGCTTTTGGATGGCCGAGCACCACGGCATGCCCGGCATCGCCAGCTCGGCCACTTCCGTGCTGATCGGCCACGTCGCCGGAGGCACGTCCACGATTCGCGTAGGCTCGGGCGGCATCATGCTGCCCAATCACGCCCCGCTCGTGATCGCCGAGCAATTCGGCACGCTCGAATCGCTCTATCCGGGACGCATCGATCTTGGACTGGGCCGCGCTCCGGGCTCCGATCAGGCCGTATCTCGGGTGCTGCGGCGGGAGCACGGCGGCGCCGGAGAGGATTTCCCGGCCATGCTCGCGGAACTGCGCGCCTATTTTCAGCCGGACGACGCGCCGAGCAACGGGATCGTACGCGCCATCCCCGGCGAAGGACTGAACGTGCCGATATGGCTGCTCGGTTCCAGCGGCTTCAGCGCGCAGCTCGCCGCGCAGCTCGGCCTTCCCTTCGCGTTCGCCAGCCATTTCGCGCCGGACTATCTGATGCCTGCGCTTGAACTGTACCGAGAGAACTTCCGCCCCTCGGCGGTGCTGGATAAGCCATGCGCGATGATCGGAGTCAACGTCACAGCCGCCGATACCGAGCAGGAAGCAAAAAGGCTTGCTACCTCGCAGCAGCAAGCGTTCCTGAATATGATCCGCGGGCGCTTCGCCCAGCTCCCGCCACCGGTCGACAGTATGGACGGCCTGTGGACCCCGTATGAGGAAGCGGCGCTGACCCGGCAGTTTGGCTTCGCCGTCGTCGGCGACAAGGAGCAGGTTCGAGCGCGACTCAAGGGCATAATCGAGTCGACCGGGGCCGACGAGCTAATCATCGCCTCGCAAATCTACGATCACGACGCGCGCCTTCGCTCCTACGAGCTGGTCGCCGAGGTCGGCCGAGAACTTCAAGGCTAAAGCTTATGTCAGACCGACAGCAACCCATGGATTGACAGCCATTAAACCTGGTGATATGATCGGTTTTATTATTTCTTAATATCCGATCTGCATAGGGGGATTTATATTGGTAAAACACCGTTCGAAATCGATCGTCGCGCTCTCTCTAGCCGCGGCTCTAGTCTGGACCACTCCGGCCGCCTTTCTGCCGCAGCACGTCGCTGCGGCAGAAATCGCGACGTTTGCCGACTCCGTACTGTCGCCGCAAGCGCAGGAATATGCCGACTACTTGCAAGAGAAATACGGCATCGCCGTCGCAGCTTCATGGACTCGCGGACAATTCGCAGACGCTCTGAACGCCGTCGTGTCGCCGGGAACGGAGAAAGCGATCGTTCTGACCGGCAATACATCGGAGCCATTGACGGCGATCGAAGCCGTATCGCTTGCACTTAAGGCGGCCGATCTCGAAGAGCTCGCCTATACATACTCGGCGAACAAAGCCAAAGTCTCTCTGGCCTGGGTCAAGCTCGGCTGGACATCCGAGGAATACGCTGCCGACAAGGCCAAAATTTTGGCCGCAGCCGTCAACACGGGCCTTCTCGTCTCCAGCTACTACCCGGAAATCCGCAACGATGCCGTCGCCCCTTCTTCGCTGGCTGCCGTCCTGCTCGGCAAGGTGCTTGAAGCGAAAGGGCTATACAAACGCTATCTCGGCACTACGACGGACGCAGACATTCTCGTGAAGCTAGGCGACGCTTACCGGACCTCGGACATTATTCAGGCTCCCGAGCTTCGCCAAATCGTCGACAAGGCGCTGAAGCAAAATCTCGTCACAGGGTACAACCTGAAGGACAGCCGCTTCGACGCCAATTTCCTCGATTCCCTGTCGGTCGTATACGGACATTCAGACTTCAAGCACGCGCTCCAGCTTGTCGGTCTGCTGCGCAGCGAGAAAATCAAAGCAAAGGTTCAGTTCGAGCCGAAAACTTCCGCCTTTATTTATTTGAAGGAGTGGGGGGATCCGGGGCAGTCCGATCTGTTCGAGGTCGTCCAGATCGAGAACGGCAATTACATCGAGTATGCCAAAGAGTACGATCTGGCTTTCGAATTCGAATCGACTTACGATAAGGAGCGCTTCGACCGAATTATCCTGTCGTACGCGAAGAAAAACGAAGACGATCAACCCGGTCTGATCTATGGCTCGTGGTGGCAGCCGCTCTACTATTCGTTGACCGAGCTGGGCGGCTATAAAGAAATTGCCAACAACAAAATTTCCGCGGGCAAGTACTATGCGCAGTCCTTCTCGCTGAAAGATCAATCCGCTTCCGTAACCGAAGGCTTCAAGAAGCTTGATTCGTCCGCGAAAGTCGTCAGTTACAACTTTTGGGTCGACGGTCCGTTCTATAACTACTTGCAAGGCGAATCCAAATAATTCGCAGACACTCTAGGGACATCCCTGATTGCGGTCTATTTGTACGGTTTTCCCTACAAATGTTCGTCGTTTGAGCCTGAACAGGGCAGGCATTGTACGATTTTTGAACAAACGTCCGCCGTTTAGGCCTGGTTCGAGCTGCGTTGTACGATTTTCCACCTAGCTTCCCAGCGCAAACTCACCATACGATCCTGAAAGTACCCTATCACGGGTTTAGCGTTCAACTTTCAGGATCGTATAGCATGCTAAAGAGATAGACGCCCACATCTTCATCCCTCGATGTTGTGTTTAACGGTCTAACCCACCATTAAATTTTTGTGACGGGTTTCCGTGATCGAGCGGCTGAACGCATTCGCAAGCCCTTCCAGATACATATAATCGGTGACGCCGATAATCTCCTTCTCTCCCGAGGAGAACACAAGCGTCAGCTTATGGACGGGTTTAACCAAAATATAGACGAGAATGTTGGCGATCAGTCCCGCGCCGCCGAGCAGCGATACATACTCATGAAACCGGAAGTCCAAGATCAAACCGGTTGCGATCAAAGTCAGCTCGAGAACGAGCAGCGCATACGGAATCTGCCTTCTTGACTTGACGAGCCGAATCGAGCACAGGTGTTGGATGGCAAACCGGGCATTGCCGCTGACGAACAGTTCTCTTGTGATCGTGAAGTTGTTGTCTTTGTAGATCGGTTGGTTTTCCATCGTATTCCTCCTGAGGATAGGTTCACCCCTGTTATTTCGACATCCGTTTGGAAATACCTACCTAACAACGCTTACATCGTCAAAAAAAGCGGAGAACTGCCTTTCAAGCGAAAAAAGGAACCGTCGATCGACAGTCTCGATCAACAGTCCCCCCGTGCCAAACTATTTTACGGCAATATAGATATCGACTACGGCGTTCTCCGGATCGGCGCTGCGCTCGTCATACAGCTCAAAATCGCCAGTATACGTTCGCTCCCATTCGGACGAAGACGACGCCCATTCCCAGATGCGCTGCCAAGCTTCGTGAACGACTTCTCCGAACGGACCGCGCCTTGTCGTAAAGACCGCGTATTTCGCCGCGGGAACGTGGACCGTCGTCAGCCCTTCGGGAACGTCTTCGGCTTGTCCCGCCATGCGGCCGATCAAAATTGTATACTCTCCGGCTGCGCCGTTCTCGTAATCCGTATAGCAGCCGTAGACGCGCGCGTCTCCCTCTTGCGCAGCTTTAGCCAGCGCTCCCTGTACGTCAGCGCTCCAAAATCGCCCCCACAGCTCGCCGATTTTCCCCTGCCCGCTCACTTCCGCTTGATTGGTCGTACGCACATCAATTCCGATCAGTTTACACGAATCCAAACTAACCATTTTGTCTCCCGCTCCGCTATTCATTTCTCATTCGCTCCTTGGTTAAAGTTTTGCCGATTCAGCTTTTCCTCACAGGAAATCTCAGCACCGTCTTCATCTTGGCCGGCTCAACCCTGCGGGGATCCGACAAATAAATTTCCCGATGGAGCAGACTTGTACGAATAAAGCCCTGCTCTTCGCAAAACGTCTCCATACGCGCAAAGCTTTGCGGCTCGTCGTCAAAGCTGCCCAAGTGCATCATCTGACAGCTAAGCCCGTCCGAAATGCGCTCGAACCGGACCTGTCCAAGAAACGGATTCGGCTTTTTCTTCTTCGTCTGTTCCAAGAAGCGCTCAAACATCGGCTCGGTCAAAAAATCGGGCTGACGGATCATAATCTTGTATTTCAAATTGCTTTTATCCGTCGCAGGCTTGGAGCGATCCAGCAAATCCCATACGCCTTCAAGCGGGAAAACCGTATATTCGTAGTAGCCCGCCGGTACATTATCGCTTTTGTACGACATTTTCACCGCATAGCTTAAACTGTACAATGCTGCGGTCTCTTCGGCAAATGCCTCTCTATTCGGGTCTCCGGAACCGCTCAGCGTAAAAAACGGCATACTCGGCACATCTACAATTTCCGGCGCCGTTTTCGGCATATAGAGCGTTTTGAAATCCTTTTTGTAATCTATCTTTCCATTCAAAACTTCTTCACCTCCGTCGCGATAACTCCACTATATCCTAACAACCCTGACAACTGTCTGTCAGGGTTGCATAAATTTCCGCGTTATTCAAATTACCTCGCGACCGCAGCTTTTGTTGCCCGAGCGCCCGCCCTGGCAGCCATAATGAAGCTGATAATCAGAACGACTGCAGCCAGCACGTAAGGGTAGTTGACATCCGCGTCGAACAGAAATCCGGCGATAACCGGACCGGCGATGTTGCCGAGGCTCGTAAACGCCGAGTTGAGACCTGCAACGTAGCCCTGCCGTTCCTCCGCCATCTTCGACATTTGCGTTCCGATCGCCGGACGCAAAATATCGATCGACAGGAAGACGATAAACGTAACCGCGAACACCATCCAGAAGCCGCTGACGAAAATCGTAAGCAAAATAAACAAGCCGCATGAAAGCAGGCAAAACGTAATCACATTCCGCTCCCCGAACCGGTTCATAATCCAGCCGAAAGCAGTCAACTGCACGACAGCCCCCGAAATGGAGCCAAACGTCAAAATAAAGGCGATGTCCTTCGGCGTAAATCCGAACTTGTGATCGACGAACAGACCGAAGATCGTCTCGTAGTTGGCCAGGCCGAAGGAAATAACGAACACGAGAATGAGACTGAGAAAATAAGGCTGTTTGTAAGAATTCCGTAGCATGCTCCACAAGCTTTCCCGCTCCTCGGGAGCTGCCTCCTTGATTGCGGATTTAGCAGACACGAGCGATTCCGGCAAAATAAAGGCGGTCAAAACCGCAGCTCCGAGACCGGCAATCGCAGCGGCATAGAACGGAACGCGTATGCCGAATTCCGCCAAGTATCCCCCGATGCCCGGTCCGATAATAAACCCGGTCGTGATCGCCGCATTAATCAACCCCATGCCTTTCGCCCGTTCCTCGTTCGATGTCATGTCCGCCGTGTAGGCCATAACCGCTGGCATGATCAGCGCTGCGCCGAGTCCGCCGAGAAAACGAGCTGCGAAGAGCAAGACGGACGAATGCGCGATCCCGAACATCCACTCCGACAAAGCGAAGACGAGCATGCCCGCGATAATAATCTTTTTCCGTCCCAACGAGTCCGACAATCGACCCGCAAAGGGCGAGAACAACAGCTGAGTCAGCGAGAATGCCCCTACCAGCAAACCGACAATGAAGCCGCTGATATCGAGCAGCGTCATGAATTTGGGCATAACCGGAATAACGAGCCCGATCCCCATAAAAATAAGAAAAATGTTGAGCATAAGGAGCAAGATCGCCCCTCTTTTTCTAAGCAGCAGTTCCATGATGAAAATCCTCCAAAATAATACTGAATATTCATTCTAAATGAGGGTATAAAAAAAGGGATACGGCGTTAGCTTCACCCTTCTCGCTTGGCGATTCCGTACAGAAACGTTTCCATCGCAGTGCGATACAGAGAGAGCGCTCCTTGGCGGTCTAATTTGCGCGAATGCTGACTCAGTCCGTAAATGACGCTGTCCAAAATCACAGCCATCTTCTCCGTATCGAACGGCTTAAATTCTCCGTTGTCGATGCCTTCCTGAAGCAGTTTGCGATTAAAGCTAACATACCCAGCAATCATCTCGGCAATTCGCTCTTCGACGTCGTTCGCTTTTTCCGAATTGTTGTAAAATTCGTCCGAAGCCTTCGTCAAAGGATGGTTCAAATTGTCGGTAAAGAGCTGCTCCGCCATGCCGATCAGCTTTTCCTTCGATGTCGGGTACAGCCGCTCCTTCTCCGTCCAGCCGCTTTCCCACTCCCGATCCCACTCTTGCAGCAAGTGCAGGAAGAGCCCTTCCTTGCTCTTGAAATGATAATAAATATTTCCCGCGCTGCAGCCGGTGGCGCTTACGATGTCCTCGATCGAAGTCGCTTTGTACCCTTTGAGCGCAAACAACGCCTTCGCCGCATCGGCCACCTTTTTTTTCGTCTGCTCGCTTTGCAGCTTCTTTTTATTCATTCCGATACTGTCACCGCCATTTATACTGAACGTTTATTCAGTATTCTAACGTAAAAAAACCGAAATTGCAAACTGTAATGCTTTCCGTTGCAATTTCGGCCCCGTTCCTGCCTAACCCGTTCGACTTCAGCAGCCTTGCAGAAGGCTCGGAACGCTTCAACTAAATTCAGTTCGTATCAGTCCGCAATAACGCCCTTCTTCAATATGAGGTTGGCGTACAGCGCTCCCTCACCCGTGGCGACGATCGCATACGCATTCTTCGCGCGCTCGTAGAAAGCGAACCGTTCGACCTCCTCGAACGGCGCTGTCAGACCGGTACGAGCTTCGATAATCTCCCCGTAAGCATTCCAGATCGGCGTCTCGACCGTGTCTCCCGGCATAACCTGCATCAGCGCGACCGGTTTGTCAACGTATTGGTCCAGAGGAAACAGCTCCAGTATTGCATCCAACAGCTCGGGAGCGCCGTGTCCGTCGGCGCGAATAAGGCGCCGCGCGTGACTGGCCGCCGGAAAATTGCCGTCCGCCAGCACAATTTCGTCGCTGTGGCCCATCTCCATCAGTATTTTCAGCAATTCGGGCGAAATCAGGCTTGATATTCCTTTTAGCATCCGCCGCCAACTCCTTTCGAATCGATCATATCCGGATCATACCCGTCCGAAGCCCAGAAACTTCTCGTAGGCTTCCGCCCATCCGGAATCGGACTCCGGCTCGTAGATATCAACAGGGAACGAGGCAGCGACAAGCTTGCGCGCCTCCTTCAAGTCCTTGCACTCTCCAAGCGCGACGAATTGCATCAGCATGTTGCCGATCGCGCTCGCTTCGACCGGTCCGGCCCACACCGGTTTGCCGATCGCGTTAGCAGTAAACCCGCACAGCAGCTCGTTCTGAATACCGCCCCCGACCATGTGCAAGCCGCCGTATACGCGTTCAGTCAGCTTCTCCGCCTGTTCCAGCGCCTGACGGTACCTCAGCGCCAAGCTTTCGAGGATGCAGCGGACGATCTCGCCTTCGCTTTGCGGAATCGGCTGCTTCGTCTCCGCACAGAACGAGCGGATCTTGTCGGCCATGCCGCCGGGCGAGAAAAACCGCGGATCGTCGGGATGAATAAGACTGCGAAACGGCGCGGCTTGTTCCGCCAATCGGACCAATTCCGGGAACCCAAGCTCCTTGCCCTGCTCGTCCCACTCCCGCTTGCATTCCTGCAGCAGCCACAGGCCCATGATGTTTTTCAGCAGCTGATACGTGCCGCCGACGCCGCCTTCGTTGGAAAACTCCAGCTCCATCGTCTCGGGACTCAGCAGCGGGCCGTCCATCTCCGTTCCAAGCAGCGACCACGTTCCGCATACGAGGAAGGCGAACGGCTCCTCGCCGGCCGGTACGGCGGCAATCGCCGACTCGGTATCGTGCGTGCCGACCGCTACCGCTTGAATCGCCGGCACTCCCAGTTCCTCCTGCACTTCCGGAGAGAGCGGGCCGACTATCGTCCCTGGCTGCACCGGTTCAAGGAAGAGATGCGACGGAATGCCAAGCCGTTCCATCAGCTCCGTATTCCACGCCTGTCGGGCTGGATCGAACAGCTGCGTCGTTGTCGCCATCGTGAATTCGCACGACTTGACTCCGGTCAGCAAGTATGTCAACAGATCGGGCGTCAGCAGCAGCGTCTTGGCGACTTCCAGCTTCGGAGAAGCTGCCTTAACCATTGCGTAGAGCTGATACAGCGTATTAAACGGCATAAATTGCAAGCCGCTTTGCTCGAACAGCGCGCGCTGTCCGATCAAGCCGCTTACCTCTTCGATCAACCCTTCCGTCTGAGGGTCGCGGTAATGGTACGGGCTGCCGAGCAGCTCGCCGTTTGTGTCAAGCAGCCCGAAATCGACGCCCCACGTATCGATGCCGAACGTCGCCGGCTCGAAGCCCTTCTGGAACGCGAAGCGGATGCTCTTCTTCATCTCGTGCAGCAGCCGGAGCGTATCCCAGTGCAGATGCTTGCCGACCTGGATCGCGTGATTGGGGAAACGGTGGATTTCCGTTACTTCCAGGCTGCTTTTGCCGGTATCCCCTTCGGTCAGTCGGCCGACAAGCGCGCGGCCGCTGCTGGCGCCCATATCAAAGGCCAGTACGGCGGCTCCTTGTGTCATCGCGGTTCCTCCTTCTCTCCTCGCGGCGTCCGTTTTATTTCATTTTCTGCAGCAGTTGTATCCGATAAGCCTCGCTCTCCAGCGACGCGATCTCCTCGAACTCTTCCTTCGTCAACACTTTAGGCTCCTTGATCGCTTTGGCGATCAGGAAAATTTTCGCGCTTTCCTCTACGACTTCCGTCCGATAATATGCTTCGCGCAGGTTACGTCCGGTCGTTACGAGGCCGTGGTTGCCGAGCAAAATCGACGAATGCTCGATTTTCTCCACAACCGCGTCGGCCAATCTGTCGGTCGTCGGCAGCACGTAATCTACGTATACGGTTTTGCCGACGAGCGCGGCCTGATCCGGGAACATGATCGGCAGATCTTTCTCCACCAGCGTATAAGCGATGCAATATGGCGGATGCGTGTGCACCATCGCGCCGATGTTCGGATTTTGGCGATACGCATATAAGTGCATCAGCACTTCCGAGGACGGACGCAGTCCGATATCGGTAATCTCGCCGGTCTCGATGTCGACCTCTACCCATTGCTCCGGCTGGATTTCATCCAGCGCGAATCCGCTTGGGGATAAATACATTTTGCCTTCGTGGCGCGCGCTAAGGTTGCCGCCCGGTCCGACGACCAGCTTGTTGGCGACTGTTTTCTGCGCGTACTTGCACAATTCCTGACGAATTTCCTGGCTGCTCATATTCGCTTGACTCCATTCTATGGACAAACGACTGCCGCCCTCCCGGCAGGGAGCTAGGGCGTGTCTGAACACCCGATTGCCTCGGAGTATTCAGACACGCCCTTACGACAGCTTTGTCTGATTTATTATTTGTACAGCGGTCCGAAGTTGTTGCATGCGCGATAGTCCGCGCTCTCCGGATTGTCGGTGCCGAACAGTCCCCAGGCCCGCGGACGGAAAACCTGCTCATCCGGCACGTTGTGCATGCTGACCGGGATGCGCAGCATCGAAGCGAGCGTGATCAGGTCAGCGCCGATATGGCCGTAGCTGATCGAGCCGTGGTTCGCGCCCCAGTTATCCATGACGTCGTATACGTTCTTGAATGCGCCCTTGCCCGTCAGAGTCGGAGCGAACCAGGTCGTCGGCCAAGTCGGATCCGTCCGCTTGTCGAGCGCGTCATGCACTTCCGAAGGCAGGTCGACGGAATAGCCTTCCGCGATTTGCAGCACCGGTCCGATACCCTTGACCATATTCAAACGGGACATTGTCATCGGCATGCCGCCGCGAGTCAGGAAGTCGGAGGAGTAGCCGCCCCCACGGAAATATTCGACCGACGCCGGACGCCAGGAGGTCGCGTCGAGACACTTCTGCGCTTCCTCTTCTGTAATTTCCCAGAATGGCTTCATTGCCGGCTGGCCGTCTTTCGTCTGCTCGCCCGTGCCATCCATCGTTGCTGAACCGGAGTTGATGAGATGCAGGATGCCGCCAGCAGCCGCGCCGGACAGCTTGTGGCCCGTTACGCGCTCAACCGAATCGGGACTCCAGTACGTGCGAACGTCCGCGAAAATTTGCGCCGTATTCGTTAGCAGGTTGCCGAACAGCATGACCGCGCCGTTCAGACTGTCGTTCTCGGTCGCCACCATATAAGGAGCGCGGATACCGTTCCAGTCGAACGAGGAGTTCAGAATCGTCTCCATGAAGTCGCCGTTCGGGAAGTGGTCGGTCCATTGACGCTGTCCTTGGAAACCGCCGACGATCGCGTTGTGGCCTTGCGCCTCTTCTCCAAAGCCTAGCTCGGCCAGACGCGGGTTGCCGGTCATCAGATCGCGGGCGATTATCGTCATTTTGACGACCGTCTCCCAATCCTTGTCCTTCTGCTCGCGAGAAGTTTGCAGATGCGGCGGGTTGTTGTCCGGGCCTTCGATGCAGTTTTCCTTCACCCAGGCAAGCGCTTTCTCATACTCTACCGGATCGTAAATCAGCTCGTCGAAACGGCGGACGAATTCGCTCATATCGATGTATTCCGTGCGCAGTCCGAGATACTCCTGGAAGAACGCGTCGTTAACGATCGAACCCGCGATGCCCATCGAGACCGAACCCATCGACAGGTACGACTTGCCCTTCATCAGCGCAACGGCCAGTCCCGCTCTTGCAAAGCCGAGCAGCTTGCCCTTGACGTCCTCGGGAATGTCCGTCGTGCCCGCGTCCTGTACGTCGTTGCCGTAGATACCGAATGCCGGCAGCCCTTTTTGCGCATAAGCGGACAATACGGCGGCCAAGTATACAGCGCCCGGACGCTCGGTACCGTTAAAGCCCCATACCGCCTTCGGAATCGCCGGGTCCATGTCCATCGTCTCCGTGCCGTAGCACCAGCAAGGCGTAACCGTAATTGAAACGCCTACATTTTCCTTAGCGAACTTGCTTGCCGCAGCCGCGGATTCCGCCACGCCGCCGATCGTCGAATCGGCGATCACGCACTCGACCGGCGTACCGTCCGGGTAGCGAAGGTGATCGGAAAGAAGCTTGGCAACCCCTTTAGCCATGTTCATTGTTTGCTCTTCCAGTGACTCGCGGACGCCTCTGCGTCGGCCGTCAATCGTTGGACGAATGCCGATTTTCGGGAATTCGCCTTTCCACCTGAACTGTTGGTCTGCCATGTGATCAGCCTCCAATGAAATAAAAAAATGTTATCGATAACCTCAAGTTACCAAGGAAAACGCTTGCTGTCAATTCTTTAATTTTGTAAGATAAAAGAACAGTATGACGACAAGGAGCTTAATTCCATGGTTACGATCTACGATATCGCCGCCAAAGCCGGAGTGTCGGCGATGACCGTCTCCAGGGTTATCAATAACACCGGCAAAATCAGCGACAAAACTCGCAACAAGGTGCGCCGCGTGATGGAGGAGCTGAACTACGTGCCCAACCAGATGGCGCGCAGTCTCGTGCTTCAGCAGAGCAACGTGCTGTTCCTGCTCATTACGGACATTACGAACCCTTTCTATACGACGCTTGCCAGAGGCGCGGAAGATGCAGCCAAGAAACACGGCTACCGCCTGCTATTCGGCAATTCGGACGAGAGCGTCGAGAAGGAAAAGGATTATATCGACACCATTCTTGCGACAAGAGCGGACGGCGTGCTCGTCGCCCCGGCCAGCGATCTATCGCTGCCGCACTTGGAGACGCTGCGGCTGCATCGCGTCCCGTTCGTGCTGCTCGATCGCGAAGTGCCGGGCATGGACAGCGACGTCGTGCTCGGGGACAGCAAGGAAGGCGCGCGCAAGCTCGTCGACCATCTAACGTCCCGTGGACATCGACGAATTGCTTTGATCAACGGCTCGCCGCTGATTTCCAGCGCGCGGCTGCGACTTGAGGGCTATCGCGAGGCGCTGAAGTTGAACGATATCCCTTTCGATCAGAATTATGTGCTGGAAACCGCATTCGAGCCCCGCAGCGACCTAAGCGAGATCGAAGGCTGGCTCGACCGCATGTCTGCCCCTCCGACCGCTATCGTCGCCGGCAACAACGTGCTTGCCGTCGAAGTCATCCGAACGCTGCATGCGCGAGGGCTCGGGGTTCCCGAGCAAGTATCGGTCGTCTGCTTCGACGATCTCGGTCCCTACTCCGAGATCGACCCGTTCCTGACCGTCATTGCCCAGCAGGCGTACCAATTCGGTTATCTCGGCACGCAAATGCTCATCGACCGCATTCAGGAGCGCGACGTCACCGGCCTTCCATGGAAAAAAATCGTGCTCCCCGCCGACATGATCGTTCGTCGATCGGTAGCTTCGATCCATACCCCGTAAACGTGAAAAAGCTGCCGGCTCGCGCCAGCAGCTCTATTCCATTTCCTCAATCCGGCCAACTGACAGCCTCCCTGAATCACGCCGCAATTTCCTTCAGGCAGCTTCAGAACGTTTCGTAAACTTGAGGATCGATCCCGAACAGTTTATGATCTACCTTCGTTCCTCGGCTTCTTGAAATCGACGAACGGAACGGTTTTGCCGCCTCCGGCGACGGACTCAACCGACAGTGGGAACACCGAGCTCCACACCACCGCGTCATACACATCAATGGCGGGTTTTCTCCCATTAAGAATCGCCGTCGCGAATTCCTCCAGCACCAGGAAATCGCCGCCTCCGTGGCCGGTTCTCTCCGCCTCTTCTCTCCAACGCCGCCATACCGGATGCTCCCACCGGTCCTTATGCAGCCACAACGACTCCCACTCCGGATGAGCGGCTTCGGATGCGCCTTCCAGCCAAATCAAAGGCTCATCCTGATCGTGCCTTCCCGATAAATAAGCTCCTGAAGTTCCTTGCAGCGAATAATGCGTCATATTGTGAGGGCGCGCGGACTGAACGTCGTATTTCAAGGTAATCAGCGCGCCTTTCTTTGTACGCAGCATCGTGACGGTCGAATCGCCCAGCCCCCAATATTCCGGCTTGGAGCCGGGGTGCTCATCGCCGAAATGTTCATGGAAATACTTGGCCGACGCACGGCTTTTGGACACGAATGTAGATAAACTCTCCAGTTCATCCCCGCCCTCTCGGCCGATTGCCAACCACTTCGCTACCGGTCCGAGAGAATGTGTCGGATAAGTGCAGCCATTATAATCGCGGAACAGATTCCCGCGCCAAGTCAAGCTGCCGTCGGAGGCATGAAGCAATTCGCGAACGTCGTGGATGTAGCCGCACTCCGCATACGTAATCTCCCCGAACACGCCGTGTTCCGCCATATGGCCAACCATCATGTTCGGCCGCATAAAGCAGTAGTTTTCGGCCATCATGTACGTGAGACCCGTTTGCCGTACCGTCTCGACCAGCTCCCAGCTGTCCTCGATGGACGTGGAAGCGATCACCTCGCTAATAACATGCTTGCCGGCACGCAGCGCCGCTATCGCCTGCCGGGCATGGTAAAATAGAGGCGTTGCCAGAAATACGGCGTCTACTGAAGCGTCCTCTAGGAGCTTCGCGTAGTCGAGATACGCTTTAACGCCTGGATATTCG
The DNA here is from genome assembly GCF_017671885.1 of Cohnella sp. LGH. Lineage (NCBI taxonomy): Bacteria > Bacillati > Bacillota > Bacilli > Caryophanales > Paenibacillaceae > Cohnella > Cohnella sp. LGH. Next base: position 2,459,402 of record NZ_CP072117.1, on the reverse strand, counting down.
CCCTTCCACTTATTCAATACCGCTTCGTTCGTATCGCATACGGCGACTAGTCGTACTTTATCTGTCAACGCTTTCAGCGCTTCGCTAAAAGCCGAACCTCTTCCTCCGCCTACAACTGCCAATCTCACGCATTCCATCATGTCGCTAGGTCTCCTCTATCCTTTAATCAGACCGATTCACTTCATTGCTCGGAACTCGCTATTACTTAATAATGACGGTATTCCAGCCCATTATCTTTCCAAACCGTTCCAAAACTCGGATCGTGTCGCCATACACGACTACGCCGTGATGCGTCCCTCCATGCTCGCTATACGCGGTTAGAAAATCGGCGACCGGAATGACGGGTTGGAACCATCCGCGAATGACATCCCTCATTCTGTCCTCGCCATCTCCTTCCACCATCTCCACTGGCGACAGAAGCAACGAATAGGAGTTGTTTCGTCCCGGAGCCAAATTGACGTAGACCGCTTGACCGCCACGGAATTTGCCGTATGCGACGACGGGGTTGCCGGCATCCGTAAACGGAAAGCTTTTTTCCATAAGATCGGGCTTTCCCGCAGCGATTCGCAAATTCATTTCGCCCATGTGGCTCAGAAAAATCAGGTTGTTGTGCCAATCCGGGCAGAACATTTCCGCGAATGAAGTGTCCGGGTAGACGGACAGCAGCGCGCCCACTAGCGCGGCGGTCAACACGTCGCCCTCTCCCGCATAGCCGATGCCTCGTTCCATCGCTTTGCTCGCTTCTAGAAACGGCATGCAAGGCAGCGCCGACGCACGGGTCACTTCCAGGAAGTTGGCGGTGAATGCCGTCAGTTCATTCCGTTCGATCCAATCTCTGACCGCAAGATCCGCCTTTGTCGATTGCCGATGAGTTTCCGGATCAAGCGTACCGGAGTGAAAACGAACCGCGTTCAATTCCATCTCCCGGTCTATACGCTCCTCGGAGATCGAGTCGAACGCGTTACCGGAATCAAGAGGATCTACGAAAATCGCTTCGATCCCGATCCAGCTGCGCAACTCGTCCGTCGGCACCCGGAAATCCCCCATACCGTCAAACGGTTTGCCGATCGAGCCGACTTTGGCGTTTCTAAGCTTTTTAGCGATTTTCGCGGCTTTCGCGTTGTCTGCGACCCGATCCAGGACGTCGGAATCCGCCCAATGGCCGGCTTCGATCCGAAAGCTCTTGCCCTTGCGGATGAGCAGGTTGCACATATCTTGAACGCCATGAATGCCATGGTTGTACAAAATTTCGTCCGGGTGCTGCGAAGGACCGAAATCGTAGGTTGGCGTCGTATCCAACACAATCAAAGGAAGCTCGGTAGCTGCCAAGACGTCGGCGGATTCAAGAGAAGGCGAATAGGCCAAATGCAAGGTTACGATAGCGTCCACTTCGGCTTGCTCGAACGCTCGAACCGCCGCTTCGAATTCCGGCTTGATTCTGCACGCCTTCGCTTGTTCGACTTCCAATCCTCTTTTTTCCATTTCGGAGACAATCGTAAGACAAAATGCATCAACCCGTTCTCTTGCTTCCGGCCAGATATCGTCATAGAGCTTGACATATAAAGGCAGCAGTCCGATTTTCAGATTGTTCATTTGCGTTGCTCCTTCTCTATGCTATCGATGAGGGATCGGGCGTTACCGTAGAAAATATTCTCGATGTCGGATTTGCTTAATCCTTCCGCTGTCGCAGCTGCGCGAAAAGCTTCAATCTCCTCGTACATAAAGAACGTCAGGGAATCCGCCTCCGCTCCTTCGACTTCGCGCATGTGGGAATCTCCCGACACGTCCCCGTACATCCCTTTCGCAACCAAATTCACATAATTGCCGTTTTCGCAAATCCGTCTCGTACGCATTCGCAAGATTGGAAAGTCGCTGCCGAACAAAATTCGCTTCGGTCCGACCGCCCGGATCAGCTGGCGGAACACTTCGGTATTCGTGTTGGCGCTGAAGTCGAATACCATGTTTCGCGTTTCTGCTAAAATATCAAAGGCATCGCCTACATCCTCCGGACAGTATGCTCTTCCTACATGGGCAATAATGAGCTTTATCGACGGATAGTTGCGTTCGATTTCCAGCATCTGCGCCAAATTGACCGGGTCCTTAAGTCGGCCGTCCCGGGGGATATGCAGCATCGCCATCCAGCCATGCCGATTCAGCACTTCCAGCTGATGGTGCGGCAGAAAATCGAAAATCCGGATCTCCTTCTCCGGGATGTAGGGATCGGCAAAATTCAAGTACACCTTGCAGCCTAGAAAACCGCCGCGCTCTATCCCCTCTTCGAATTCCGCGGCGCTCTGCTGCGGTCTCGCGACCATCAAGGACGGCAAACGATGCCGTTCCGCGCAGCTCTTGACATATTCGTTCCCTGCGGCGATGTCATAGTCCATGCTGACTTGAGAGAAGAGGAGCGGCGTCACTTCCTTGCCGGGAAACATCAGCCGATAAGTCTCAAACAGGTCCTCGATGGAATTGTCCTTGGCGACCAGCGTCGGCCATGTTACCGCTCTCACAGGCACGGAAGAGGAGGGCTTTCGAATGCTGTCCAACCATACATGCGTATGGATATCTATAATTTTATCCGGCAAAAAATCTCTCAGTTTCTGCTCGTAGAACTTTTGGTCGACGTCCTTCACTTCAAACAACGTTTTCACTTTGCATCGCTCCCGAGATTCATATACTTGTTCATAAATTGCCTGTACTGCGCCTGGTAGATCGCGGTCGTACCGGGGTCCGGCTTCCGAACAAGCTCGGGGAAAGACAATTGCTTTAGCGCATCCCGCTCATCGGAATACAGCCCCGCGCCTATCCCCGCTATCATCGCGGCTCCGGCAGCTCCCGCGCAGGAACCGTTGACCGTGCGAATATCCATGCCAAGCACTTCGGCCACGATTTGCGGCCATGGAAACGTCTCGGACGGCCCCCCTACCATTGTCGCGGCGGCAAACCTTGTGCCGTTCGCTTCGAGCTTGTCGATTTGCGCCTTCAAGAGGAACGCGGTGCCTTCCATAAGCGCTCTTGCGATTTGTGCTTTCCCGGCCTGCACAAGATCGCCGGGAATCTCCTCCGCACTCGGATTGACGAGAAGTCCGCCCGCCCCGGCACTGACGGATTCGGCCAGACGGTCGAATTCGCGATAACGATCCGGTCCGTCGGCAATATACTTACGGATGTAGTCGTCTATTGAAGTTGCGATCGCGGGAAGCGAAAACATCGCGCCCCACGGTCCCGCAGGTTGAAGAAAAGGATCCGTCAGCATTCGCAGCGACACGGATTGGCGTCTGTCTTTTACCGGCCAAAACCCAACCCAGGAAGTACCGCAGGAAATGAGCAGCTGCCCCTCCTCGAGAATTCCGGTTCCTCTTGCCGCGGAAGGATGGTCGAAAGAGCCAAGCACGACGGGCGTTCCTTGCACTAAACCAGTCTCGTCCGCAGCCTCTGAAGTAATATGGCCAATGACATCCCCTGTGGAACGAATCGGCGGCAGCTTGCTCTCCGGTACGCCCAATTGTTGCAAATAGGGCGAATGCCACTGCGCCGTTTTCTGATCCTGCAAATAAAAAGTGGTGGCGGTCGAGCGATCGATACTCCAGTTGCCCGTCAATCTGAAATGAAGATAATCCGTGCTCATGCAGATGACGGACGATGCATCCAACAGCTTCGGTTCATGACATCTCAGCCAGGCGAGATGCGCGAGCGGGAAAGTATCAAGCAGCGGCCAGCCAACCGTATCGTGTACTTCGTCGGCATCCAGCTTCCCGAACACCGCGTTCATCTCGTCGTTTACGCGCTGATCCATCCAGCTAAATGCCGGAATCATCGGCTCGCCCCGCTCGTTCACCAGTACGGTGTTCCCGCTGGCCGAAGCGATGCTGAGCCCGGCAATGGAGCTTCCCTGAGGCAAAGCGTCAGCCAGTCTGCGGATGACGTCAACCGTCAAACGGTACAACTGACGAACGTCAAATTGGATCCCGCCGTCATCCATCCTTTGATAGGCCGTCTCGCTTTTTTCCCGAGATATAATCGAACCCTCAACCGACATCAATACTCCTTTGACGGCAGACGTTCCAATGTCAAGTCCGATCAGATAGGCATGCTCTCGGTTCGTTCCGCCTGACATCGCGATCCCCTTTCTCGGTAGCAGGCTTGGCCCGATTTCACCGTTAGACTGTTCTTACTTCAACGCCTTTTTCCTTAATTGCTGCGATCTCGTCCTTGTTCGCGTTGTGATTGGAGACGAGACAGTCGATTTTATCGATATCTTCGATTCGAGCGAAATTGGCTCGCCCGATTTTCGTATAGTCGGCCACGAGAATTCTTTGGTCCGCAAGAGCGATCATTCTACGATACAGTTCCGCTTCCAGGTGATGATAGGTCGTTACCCCGAACTCGGAGCTTACGCCGTCCGACGAGAGAATAAGCTTATCCGCCTTATATCTGTTCAACTGGTTGATGGCATCGTCGCCGGAAACAAAACCGTACTGCAAATTGATCGTGCCTCCGAGCATAATCACGACGTTCAAGTTGCGATTGAAGCCGGCTTCATGGGCTACGGGCAAGGAGTTGGTAATCACAATCAGGTTTTTATGATTTTTCAATTCCCTCATGACATAGAGAGGAGTCGTCCCGGAACCGATAATCACCGTGTCTCCGTCCGAGATCATCGAAGCCGCCTCAGTCGCTATCCTTCTCTTCTCTTCTTCGTTCGTTTCCGTTCGATCATGGAATGTCATATTGTAATAGTTTTTGTAGTTGCTGATCGCGCCGCCATGAACGCGCTGCAACAGCCCTTGCCCTTCAAGTCCGTCCAGGTCTCCGCGAATCGTCACTTCCGAAGTGCCGAACAGCTTGCTTAAATCCGTCACCTTGACTTTGCCGTCCCTCTGAAGCAAGTCCAATATTCGTTTTCTTCTCTCTTCGATGTCTATATCTCCGCCGACGGGTTCGTACATCATCATCCCTCCAAATTCGCTAATGCGATCCGACAATCAGCCCGACTCTTGCGCTTCAATCGTCTGCAGCGCTTCCCCCATGATCTTCAACAAGTAATCTATCATTTCTTTGGTTGCAATGATCGGCGGCTTCGTAAGCGCGGCGGGAGGACAGCTGGCTTTGTACGTTTGAGCGCTCACGTCGATGCACGCATCATTAAGCATACCCGTAAATCGCGAGACTGTCTGTGCCTCATAAAAGAATAGGGTTGTAAGATGGCCCATTCCTTCTGTCCTTTCAATAAGAGCGGGATAACGAGACGCCAGCTCTCGAAGATTATCTTCGTAGTATTCGCCCATGGCACGAATAAAGGATTCGTTCTCTTCGGTAAACTTCATCGTAATCAAATAAGCCAATGCCGCCAGCTCTTCCTGACCGTTCGTAACCAATGCCCCGAACTGGTTCAAGTTGTCCATCTCGGCGGTCGTAATGATGCGGGAAGCCGGATATTGGCCGCCCGGGAAGCCCTTCCCGATCACGACGAAATCGGGATTCAGTCCATACTCGCGGAACAAATAGATCGTAGGATACCACATGCAGGATTGAATTTCGTCGCACATGATCGGGACATCGTTGTTATGGCACAATGCGTATACCTTGTGCAAGTAGTCTCGATCGAGCTTGATGCCCCCGTAATTCATCAATATAATCTCGTGCATAAATCCGGCAACCTTGAACGGCGGCTTATTGTAGCGCTCGAATTTCTCCTGGAAATCCTCCCAATCATTAATTTTCACCGGGCAAACCTTCAGGATCCCCGCTGCTTCCATCTTTTCGTAAACACCGGGCCACATGTCGCGCATCAATTGAGCAAAAATCGTCGTTCCGTGATAGTTCGCTTTCGCGCCGCCGTCATGATCCCCCATGACGAAAAATACCGGTGTCCGATCTGCATACTTCGATTGCGGAAACATCCCGTCAAGTTGATAAAAACGCGCGAGCATCATTTTGATGCCGGCCTCGCAGGCCAATGACCCGGTCTCCAGGTTGATGACGCGATTCAGCACTTTCGCCTCGCGCGAGGCCAATATGGAGTCCAGACTGTCCGTATCCGCCAGACTTAGCCCGTTGATTAACCTGATGAGCTCTCTCTCAAGCAAGCGAGTAATATAGCCGCGAGTATTATTATGGGATGCATTCGTTATTCCGAGAGCTCTTGCGCGATCAATCAACTTGTAGCCAGGGAAATTATGTCCGAGCGGCGTATGATAATGCTCGCTCTTCGCCGCCAAGTAAAGCCTGCCGTCTTCGCCTAATCGGAAGAAACCGAATCCGCCGATCGGACTGGCTTTCGTATTGCTTGCGTTTTTGAAAGCATCCGTCGGAGCTCCGGCAAGCGCTTTCTTCATCTCCGGAACAAATGGCTTGCCTACGTTTTCCAGCAAACCGTTCATTTTGCTTACGTATGCCTCCGGCAAAAACTCGATTTCATCCGCTGCAAGACGTTCGGCTTCTTCGTTGTCCAGCTCTAACAGCGATGTCGCCGCGGAGATTACGGCAGTCATATATTGATTTCCTAGCAATTGAGATAAAGACATTTTAACGGATTTCAATAATTCCACCTCGCTTTCCTGTTGTTCAAATTTCTTTGATGTTGTGATTTCATTCTATTTTATTCCGATTTACTTGTCAATTTGTTTCTTTATTGTTTCGTTTTTATTTTCTTTTTTGTTTTTAGTCGAAAGGAATAGGCTGCTCTCCGCTATTTTATCGTGCGCTTGTAGAAAATAGGAAAGAAGGCCAAGCAAGGAGCACCGCTAGCGGCTCGTCTCATTTAGCTAACAAGTAGGAAGCGCATCGTGGACAATTCGATTCGCAAATGGTAATATGTACCGTCCAAGGACGAAAAACGAATCGGGGGGTGGAATACGAATGCAAGATAAATTGGCGCTTGCAAACAAAGCCGCATGGGAAACAAAGGCTTATCGGGCTTGGGTTCAACAGTATGGAACGCCCGATGAACTCGCGATTGAGCTGAAGCGGGAACACCGGCATCATCTTCGATATTGGTTAAAGTACATCGGCGATCCGAAAGGCAAAAGAGTGATTAACCTGCTGGGCTCGCACGGGCGAAAGGCCATTTCTCTCGCATTGCTTGGCGCCGAGGTTACCGTAGTCGACATCTCCGAAGAAAACCGACTATATGCCACCCAGACAGCCGCTGCCGCCGGTGTTGAACTCCACTATATTTGCTCGGACGTCTTGTCCATCCCGGACGAAGAGAGCTTGGGCAAATACGATATCGTGTTGATGGAATTCGGAATTTTGCATTATTTTGCGGAGCTTAACTCGATCTTTTCCGTAGTTCGTCGCAGATTACGGGACAACGGCCGGCTTATCCTGACTGACTTTCATCCTTTCGCCCGTGCTTGGGTAAACACGAATAACTTAAAACAACCAACCGGGAATTATTTTGACGATGAGATCAGAGAAGGAGAAGTCGCTTTTGCTAAATTGCTGCCTGAAGAGGAGCGCTCTGATTTGGGGAAGGTGTTGGTGCGAAGCTGGACTGTCGGCGACATCCTTACTTCCATTGGGGCAGCGGGGTTATTAATACGGGCATTCGAAGAAATTCCCAGGCCCGCGGATCGACGATTTCCAGAGTTTTATACTCTGATCGCCGATAAAGTTGGCATTGAATTGTCTCCATTGTATCCTAACGGTCCGTCTGAGTAGATGCAACGTGAATAGGTATCTGGGGAGGGCTTATTCAATTCGTCTGAGCGGATGCCACGCTAATAGGTGCCTGGGAAGGACTTATCCGATACGTCCGAGCGGATGCCACGCTAATAGGTACCTGGGAAGGACTTATCCGATACGTCCGAGCGGATGCCACGCTAATAGGAACCTGGGAAGGACTTATCCGATACGTCTGCCCCCCTCCCCTTTCGGCGACCTATAAAAACTCTTCTTCTATACACTTCATCATGTCATACGCACCAGACGACCGGTTTGAACATACAACGGCTTTAATCGATTTACGCGGATAATAGGAAGAGTGGAAGTTTACGCCAGGATCGTAGCCCATCACGTGATACTTTACGATTTCGTCATTTTTATTTTTCGCGATCCAGACACCATATCCGTAATAATTGTCACCGTTATCCACCTTTGCATGAGCGGCAATCATTCTCTCTGTGGTTGAAGGGCTTAATAACTCATATGTCATAAGCGCTTCCCAGAACTTGACCATGTCATGGACAGTTACAAATGCTCCGCCGTCGGAACCGCCCTTGGCAGGCAAAGAGTAAATATTTGTTTTCCACGTACCGTCCTGGAAGTCAATATATCCTTGCGCTGTCTGCGCTGGAAGTCGGTCAAACTCAAAATAACCCGACCCGCTCATCCCAACCTTGTTGAAAATATGATTCTGAACAAACTCGGAAAAGCTTTGACCGCTCGCTGCTTCAACGATCAAGCCCAACAAAATATAGCCTGCATTGTTATAGCTAAATCGCGTCCCACTTCTAGATTTCATGGGTCTGTCCTGAAACAGCGGTAAAAAATCTTTGAGTTTTCTAATATGGTACATCGGCTTCGCGCGCCACAGTTCTTCGTAGTCATTCATTATCTCTTCATCAAAGTAGTCCGGTATTCCTGAAGTGTGCGTTAGAAGATGATGGACGGTTATTTCTTGATCGAAATTCGGAAAGTCAAAATCAACGCAGTCTTTGAGCCTGGAATCGAAGGAAAGCCTCCCGCTGTCTACAAGCTGACAAATGGCGACCGCAGTGAAAACCTTGCATCCTGAAGCAATTCCAAATCGTGTCCCTGTTTGATTCTCTATTTGCTCGGATCGATTCGCATATCCGAAGCTTAACTCCGCCAAAGAATTCGATTCTTCTTTCACCAAAATCGTTCCCGAGAAATCGTTATTTTCCTGAATGCGTCGAAGTCTCTCGGCCATGCTCGTTGGCATATAACCACCTCAATTCTACGATGTAAAGCTTCCAGTCTACGGCTTAAATCAGCCGTCGCCCGTCTTATCCCTATCCCGTATGCTCAGGAGGCACTTCTCGAGGCAAACGAACCTCGAAAATCGTGCGCACTACGCTGCTTTCCGCCGAGATGACGCCCTGATGCTGTTCTACAATATTTTTAGCGATAAATAGACCGAGTCCCGTACTGCCTTCATGGTAGGTGCGGGCTTTGTCGCTTGTATAGAACATATCGAAGATATGCGGCAGGTCCACGGGAGAGATACTATCGCCGTAATTGACGATTCGAATGACCGCCTCGGCTCCTTCGGGCAAACAATGAATATCGATGTACTCCCCTTCTCTGCCGTAACGCGCCGCATTGCTGAGCAAGTTCTCGAACACGCGGGCCAGCAGTTCGCCATCCCCCCTCACCGTCACCGCCGGAGTGACATGCAGTCGCGAGGTCAGATGATGGTTTTCCAGCATCGGATACAATTCTTCGTTCAGTTGAAGCAGCAGTTCGCTCAGATCGATCGGATTGCGATCGATTTTCAGCTTGCCGTAATTCATGCGGGTCACTTCGAACAATTCATCGATTAGCCGTTCCAGACGCTGCGACTTCGTATAGGCTATCGTCGTATAATGCTTGACCTGCTCCGAAGGCAACTGATCGTTCTTCAGTATAAAATCCAAATAGCCGATAACCGAAGTCAACGGCGTGCGCAGATCGTGCGCCAGATTTAGCACCAACTGCTCCTTGCTGTTCTCGGCAAAATCGCCTCTTTCCAGCGCCTGACGCAGCTTCTCCCCGGCCAGATTGATATCCCGGGCAATATCGCCGAATTCGTCATTGGATGGAATATCCAGCCGCGCGTCGAAATTACCGGAGGCAAGCTGATTAATCCCGTCGGAAATATCGCGAAAATATCGAGCATACCGCTTGGTGAGCAGGAAGAAAAACCAGATGGCAAGCGGGACGAAGAAAATGAGAAAAAAGTTGATGTCGCCGATCTGTCTGATCAAGATGCGAACCTGCGTCGACGGGTCTTCCAGCTTGGTCGTATAGTAATACATCTGGGCAGCTTTATAGATACCGAACGTGACCGCAGCGGCAAGCAGCATGCTAAGACCAAACAAGGCGACCATATTAAACCTGAAGCTGCGGGTTGGTTTAGCCATCGAAGGAATACCCTACTCCCCATACGGTTTTGATCCGTTTGTTTTTGTTCCAATCTTCGCCAAGCTTCTTGCGCAGCGTACGAATATGCACCATCACCGTATTGTTGCCCGTGTAGTACGCTTCGCCCCATATTTGCTGGAAAATATTTTCCGTGCTGAATACCTTCTTCGGATGCGAGGCGAGCAGATGCAAAATATCGAACTCCTTAGGAGTCAGGTTCACGGGCAAACCGTCGACGATAACCGTCCGTTCCTCCGGATGAATCACGACACCTCCGACCTCGACGACAGCCGGCTTGTCCGCCTCGACCGGACGGTTGAACTGCAACGAACGCCTCAGTTGGGCGTTCACTCGCGCGACCAATTCCATCGGATTAAACGGCTTGGTCATATAGTCGTCGGCTCCTTGAACGAGGCCGGTAATTTTATCGAGGTCGGAGCTCTTCGCACTCAAAAAGATGATCGGCATATGATGTTTGTCCCGGATTTGTCGGGTCACCTCGTAGCCGTCGAGCTTCGGCATCATAATATCGAGAATGGCTAGCTGAATCGGATGCTTCAGAATCGCGTCCAACGCCTCCTGCCCGTCCTTCGCCTTGATGCAATGATAGCCCTGTTTGATCAGGTGCAGTTCGACGAGGTCGGCGATTTCCGCTTCGTCGTCCGCTATCAGTATCGTAATCCGTTCCACTGATCTTTTCCCTCCCGAATTTGAAGAACAGAGCGGACAATAGGTATCCGGCAAATCCTCCGGTCGTGTTCAAAATGAGATCATCTACGTCGAATCTCCCGATGGAGAAGAGCGCCTGGGCCGTTTCCAGCGACAAGCTGAGCGCAAAAGCCAGTGCCACAACGCCGATTGCTCCTTTTCCTTTTCGTGCCCCAAGCCACCCAAGCAGCAGACCAAACGGCACAAAAATAGCAATATTGCCGTATACATTCACCTGACTGTGACTCGTGGCCGCTTTCAGCGCGCTCGTAATTTCATGCAAAGGAATCAGATTTCCTTGCTTCATTCTCGTTAGAATAAGCGCCGGATCTTGAAGGCTGGCCTGCAGCTGCCGAATCAGATAGGCTGGCTCTGCGAAATGGCCCTTGAACAGAATGATCTTCACCAAAACATATAAGTAGACAGCAAGCACTGCGCACAGCAGGACGGTTTGTCCGTTAATAAGCGGCCGCTTGGTTATTGATCGCTTCATAAAGGACCCGCCTCCTTCGCGCCCGATGCATCCGAGCCCCAGGTCGTGACGATCACTCCGTCCATATTGTTTCCTGACAGAAAGTAGCTGCCTGCGATCGGAATCGAAAGCGAGCGCTTGCCCTTCACGGCATAATAGGACACAACGTACGCTGTACCGTCCACTTTGGCCTGAATCTGCCCTTGTTCCTTTAAGTAATCTACGTACTCTTCCAGCACAAAGTCCATCTTCTGCATAATCGCGCTGTGAGGCAGTCCGACGTAGCGAAAATGCCAAGGCTCATACTTAACGCCCGTAATCTCCGTCTTGTTCTCCGGATAGCGCAGCACGAAGCCGTACTTCCATGCGTTGCGTTCCAGCCACTTGCCTTCCGGAGCCTCCTTCATTAATCCGAGCGCAGACCCGACGTCAAGCGCTAGCCCGAGGTTATGTTCGCTATGGCCCGGCGGGTTGGCATAGTCCGCTCCCATTTTATCATATAGCTCGGCTTGTTTCTCCACGCTTCTGTATCCGCTAGTAATCAGAAAACGATCGACGCCGTCGGTCTCGGCCGCCTTGATCATCTCCACGAACCGACTCAGCAGCTCCGGCGGCAGCTCGACGCTGTCGTCCAAAATGCCGATCCCCTCCGCCAGCTCCGGCCGCTCGAACAAATTGACCACGTCGGGCAGCTTCGCTCCCTTCGGCACGGGGTGGCGAGAATTGATGAGCAGCAAATCTCCCTTGTAGATCTCACCGGGATCGATTTCCAACATCATCTGCCGTCCCGCTCCCGGCTTTTCGGACTCCGCACCTTCCCAAGCCGCTGCCGTGCCTTCCCGCACAACGACCTTATTTTCCTCCGACCCTGCAGACTTCAACTCATTCCACCCGTATCCGAGCAGCAGCAAAATCGCGATTCCGAACAACAGTTTCTTCATGCTGCGCATCCTCCTTTAATCTTCCTCAAGAATAAAGGGGACTTTTTAAAAATACGGAGGGGTATACCTTAAGAAATTATTAAATAGCTTGACCATTCTTATAGAAAAAAAAAGACGGTGCACGGGGTTGCCCTCCCTGTACCGCCGCCATTTTAATCTCCTATTGTCGCCTTCTTAAGCAACCATCCGGTTACTCGCAAGGCCTGTTCAGCACCTGACATGCTTACGCTTAAACCCAATCTGTCCTTTGGCCGCCGCCTTTTCGATGTTCCCCAAAGCGTTCAGGAATTTCTTCTTGACCTCGACCTGGCCGACCGCCTTGGCAGTCTCCAGCGCTTGATCGTGAAGCGGCAGGAAGGATACGCCGACCGTATAAATAAAGTTGCTCATCGAGTATTTGGTCCGTTCGGGACTATCGTGGATTGCGCTTTTCGCGTGTTTCAGCATCCCTCTCAGCTTGTCCTCGGAAAATTCATGGTCCGGACGATTGCCCAGCAGCCAGCAGTAGCAGCTCCAGCCCGCCGACATTTTCAGCTCGTCTCCGCTGGCGATCCATTTGTCCGACACCTGTTGCGCAATGTCGGTTTCCGCAAGCGTCACTGCCACGATAAAGTCCGATATCATATAGAAATACGCGGTTTCCATCCAACGATCGAAATCCGCCTCTGTCATCGCTTTCGGATCGGCGATCACACCCGCAAAATACATCGCGTCGTAATTACCGGTAGCATAGAGCTGCTCGGCCAACGGTTGATTTATCTTGATGATTTTGGACATCGGCTTCATCTCGCCCGTGGCAACTCCGAACAGCGGCTCGCGAGCGCCGTTAGACATGTAAATCTTCTTCGTCCGCTCCTTGCCGAGAGCTTCCAGCTGCTGCATGACCGCATCGAAATCCATGTTGATCACCGATCCTTTGTTGATGTTCGCTTAGGGCGTGTCTTCATACTCTGAGGACAGCAGATATTGCCGAAATTTTCGTTCCATGCAAAGAACTTTTGGGAAGGCGTACCGGAGGTACGTCAAGCAAAAGTGACGCAGCAGGGGATGATAGTTGCCCCTGAGCGGGTTTGAAGACACGCCCTAGCCTTCCAGCCAGGTCGTCTTCTCTGTGCCGGGCGTCCGCGTAGCTGCCGGCTGCGGCATATCGGGATAACCGACGTAAATGAAGCCGACCAGTTCTTCACGTTCACCGAGTTGAAACGCCTGCTTCATCTTCGGATGATAGGTCGGAGCTCCTGTGCGCCATACTGCGCCGAGCCCGTTGTCGTGAGCGGCCAGCAGCAGGTTTTGCACCGCTGCATGCGCCGCAGCCAATTCTTCCTGCGGCACCGCACGCGCGTCTTCGAAAGGCGAACAAACGGCGGCAATGACAACCGGAGAACGAAGCGCCTTCGCGATCTCCGCATCGTATTTCTTGAAGCGTTCCTCTTCCGTCAGCTCCGTCCAGCCTTGCGAGGCTATGGCTACGTGCGCTTCGCCGAGTACGCGTCTGCCTTCTCCTGTCATGACAATAAACCGCCAAGGCTCGGTCCTAAAATGATTAGGCGCCCAGACAGCCGCCTCGATCAGCTTCTCCACCAGTTCCCGCGGTACGGGCTCGTCCTTCACTTTACCGATACTGCGTCTGCCGCGCACCACTTCATCAAAACTTGCCATATGCTATCTCACTGCTCCCCTCAAATCTCCAACTAACCGACAACCTATCCAAAATCATACCATACTTCTGAGCCGACGGGATACCGACAAAAGATGCGGAAGTCGCACATTCTCTGCGCTCATCCATTCGCCTGAACCGACGGGATACCGACAAAAGGAGCGGAAATCGCGTCTTTCTGCGACCTCTCCGCTCCCCCTGAACCGACGGGATACCGACAAAGGAATCGCGAGGGCTTACCCCGCGCTTGCCTTTGCGACACCGCCGGTAAACTGACTGTAATACAAGTCGGCGTAAAAGCCTCCTTGAGCCAGCAGCTCGGTATGCGTTCCTTTTTCGATAATGCTGCCGTGATTCATGACGAGGATCAAATCCGCGTCCCGAATCGTGGACAGCCGGTGCGCAATGACGAAGCTTGTTCTGTCCTTCATCAGCTCGTGCATCGCCCTTTGAATGTGGATTTCCGTCCGTGTATCGACGCTGCTCGTCGCCTCGTCTAGGATGAGGATCGACGGGTCGGCGAGTATCGCCCGCGCGATGGTCAGCAGCTGTTTCTGCCCTTGCGACAAGTTCGACGCTTCTTCATTGAGCACCGTTTCATAGCCTTCCGGCAGCGTTCGGATAAAATGATCGGCATGAGCCGCTTTCGCCGCTTCGACGATTTCGTCCTCTGTCGCTCCGATCCGACCATACGCGATATTGTCGCGAATCGTCCCGTTGAACAGCCAGGTATCCTGAAGCACCATGCCGTATAGATTGCGCAGATGGCCTCGTTTCATCCGAGTGATGTCCTGGCCATCGATAGTAATATGTCCGGCGTTTAACTCGTAGAAGCGCATAAGCAGATTAACGAGCGTTGTTTTGCCCGCACCGGTCGGCCCGACGATCGCGACCATCTGACCGCTCTTAACGTCGATATCCATGTTCTCGATGAGCAGCGCGTCTTCCTTGTAGCCGAAGCTGACGCCGTGCATCGCCACGTCTCCGCGAGGTTCAATGAGCGTAACCGCAGCTTTGTCCGCAACTTCCGGAATTTCTTCCTCCTCGTCCAACAGCTCGAATACACGTTCCGCCGAAGCGATCGTCGACTGGATCACGTTGGCGATGTTTGCCGTCTGCACCAGCGGCATGGAGAATTGGCGCGCATATTGAATGAACGCCTGGATGTTCCCGATCGTAATCGAACCCTTTGTCACCATAATGCCGCCGACGACACTGATGAACACGTAGCCGATGTTGCTGACCATGCTCATGAGCGGCATAATGTTCCCGGATACAAACTGCGCCTTCCAGCCGGATTCGTACAGCCGCTCGTTGATGCTATCAAACTTGGCCACCGATTGCTCTTCGCGTCCGTAAGCTTTCACAATTTTATGGCCGGAATACATTTCTTCAACGTGGCCGTTCAGCTGTCCAAGCTCCATCTGTTGGGTCTTGAAATACTTTTGCGATTTGCTGGCCGCGCCTCGAATGACGATCATGGACAGCGGCAAAGTCAGCAGCAAAATCAAGGTGAGCCACGGACTGATCGTCAGCATCATAATAATGACGCCGATGATCGTAATCACTGATGTAATTAGCTGGGTCAAGCTCTGCTGCAGCGTATTGCTGATGTTGTCTACGTCGTTAACCGCGCGACTGAGAATCTCTCCGTTCGTCCGCCCGTCGAAATATTTTAGCGGCAGCCGGCCCAGCTTGGCGTTCACTTCGTTGCGCAGCCCGTATACGGTTTTCTGCGCGACGCCGGCCATCAGAAACTGCTGAATATAGCTGAAAAGCGAACTTATGATGTACAGGGACGCCAAGAAGAGCACAATCTGCCAGATGCCGGCCAGATCGAAGTGCGCGTTCGGGTCTCTGTTGATTTTACCCATCATGCCCTCGAACAGCTTGGTTGTCGCTTCTCCAAGCACCTTAGGACTATAGATGGCGAAAGCCGTGCTTAGAATCGCTGTAAAAAAGACGGCCAGCAGCTTAAAGCGTTGTGGCCGCAAATAGCCGACCAATCGACGAAGCGTGCCTTTGAAGTTTTTTGCTTTCTGAACGGGCATGCCCATACCGCCCATGCCGCCGGGACCGCCCATTCCAGGGCCGCCGCCGCGGCCGGGCATTTTGCCGCTTCCTCGTTGCTCGCTCATGCAATCTCCTCCTCGGACAGCTGCGAAGACACGATTTCTCGATACACTTCGTTATTCTTCATCAGCTCTTGATGCGTGCCGCTGCCGACTATTTTACCTTCATCCAGAACGATGATCCGGTCGGCGTCCATAACGGTACTGACGCGCTGTGCGACAATAATCACGGTCGCGTCCGTCGTCTCGCCTTTCAATGCGGCTCTCAGCTTTGCGTCCGTCTTGAAGTCCAGCGCGGAGAAGCTATCGTCGAACACGTAGATCGACGGCTTTCTCACCAGCGCACGCGCGATGGACAGCCGCTGCTTCTGGCCGCCCGACAGGTTCGAGCCGCCCTGCGACACTTCCGCCGAATAGCCGTTCGCAAGCTCCGAGATGAAGTCCCCGGCTTGAGCCGTTTCCGCCGCACGGCGAATTTCTTCATCGGTTGCGTCGTCTTTGCCATAGCGGATATTATCCTCCACAGTGCCGGTAAAGAGCTGAGCCTTCTGAGGAACAAGCCCAATCATCGAACGAAGCCGTTCGACCGACAGCTCGCGTACGTCGGTCCCGTCAATGCGGACAACGCCTTCCTCGGCGTCGTAGAAACGCGGAATCATGCTGATCAACGTCGACTTGCCCGAGCCTGTGCCGCCGATAATCGCCGTCACCTCTCCCGGAGAGGCATTAAAGCTGATCCCCGAGATAGCGGCATTTTCCGCTCCCGGATAACGGAACGAGACGTTCTCGAATTCGAGGCGGCCGCTTGGTTCCGTAGCCGCTTGCCGCTTCGCCGGCATACTTCCGGCCGCTCCGCCGCTGCGTTTTGTTTCGCTTGCCGCCGGCTTCAGGTTCAGCACCTCATTGATCCGAACGGCGGACGCGGAAGCGCGCGGCACCATTACGAACATCATCGATACCATCAACAGCGAAAACATAATTTGCATCGCATATTGCAGGAACGCCATCAGGTCGCCGACCTGCATATGCCCCTCGCTGACCCGAATGCCGCCAAACCAGATGATCGCCAGCGATGAGAAGTTCAGAATCAGCATCATCATCGGCATCATAAACGCCATAATCTGATTGACCTTGATCGCGGTTTGCGTCAGGTCCCGGTTCGCTTCATCGAATCTCTTCGTCTCGTGATCGAACCTGTTGAAGGAGCGGATGACCCGAATGCCGGTCAAGCCTTCGCGCAGAACCAGATTCAATTTGTCTACTTTTTTCTGCATCGCCTTAAAATAAGGAATGCCTTTGCTAGCGATTAAGTAAATGGTCAGAGCCAGTACCGGAATCGCGCCGACGAATACGAGCGACAGATGCGCATCCTTCGAGATTGCCATAATCAAACCGCCGATACACATCATCGGCGCAGCGACCATCATCCGCATGATCATGATCAGCACGGTCTGCACTTGCGTAATATCGTTCGTCGTACGGGTAATGAGCGACGCCGTTCCGATTTTGTCGAAATCCAGCAAGGAGAAGTTTTCGACTTGGCGGAATGTCTTGCTGCGCACGTCTTTGCCGAAGCCGGCCGCGATGCGCGACGATAAATAGCTGGCCGCAATCGAGACGAGCGTTCCGGCTGCCGTCACCGCAAGCATCAAGCCGCCGATCTTCCAAATGTAAGGGATGTCCCCTTGGACTACGCCATCGTTCACGATGTCCGCCATCAGTGTCGGCAAATACAGCTCGCTGAGCGACTGAATGAGAATGAGCAGCATTACGGTCGCCACCTGCCAGCGATACGGCTGCAGGAAGCGAAACAACTTTAGCATTTGTCATCAACTCCGTTCATGATGAAATAAATGTTAACCTCAACCTATGTAAAAAAGATCATATGACGACATTATGAACTCAATATGAACGAAAGACAATTGGAACGCGCAATCGGTGCAAAAAAACATAAAGACGGCTAGGGCGTGTCTGAATAGCCCTAATTGGCCATCTTTATGTTTCGATGCAACACTTGCCTCTATGCGTTATCCGAGCGCAGTCCGGATAAACCGGCGGTAACGCAGCAACGCAATGATTAATCCCGCACTGGCAACCAGGGCCAGCACAAGAAGCGAATAGCCGATACCGCTCGCATGCGCACCGCGCAGCATGATATCCTGGAAGCCTTTCTGAGCCCAATATTGAGGAGTAAAGCGGCTGATCGTCTGGACGGCTTCCGGCATTAGATCGATCGGGAACCACAGGCCCCCGAGCACGGCTCCGCCCATCGTTAACAGCTGCGTGAACGCCATGCCCTGGTTTTCGCTTTTGGCGATCATGCAGACCGCAAGGCCAATGCCCGTACCGCAAGCGCACAGCAGCACGACGAGCGCGGCAACGGCGAGCGGATCGCCGAGCTGAAGGCCGTAGGCGAAATGCCCGAAGGCAAGCAGCGCGCAGCATTGCACAAGAGCCACAACCAAAAAGGCAAGCCACATGCCAAGCAAGTAGCTTAGAGGACTCATCCGGGTGCTGCGCAGACGAGCCGTCATACCGGACTCTTTGTCGCCCAAGAACCGCTTAAGCATTGAAATAATGACGAAGAAAACGAACATAACCGTGTAACCCGGCACGATCTGCGTGATCACATTATAGCCGGTGCCGTTCTCCAGCCGGTCGTCAATCGAGAACGCTGCGGAGAGCGCGTTCTCGCGTGCCTTGTCGGACAAGCCGGCAGCCGCGAGCGCAGAAGCGATTTTCGTCTCCCTGTAGCCGTTCGCCAAGTTTTCCAGCACGGCGCGCAGCGGCGCGACGACAGATTCGTTCGTTGCTTCCCGGTAAAGCTCGACGGCGGACGTCTCTCCTCCCGCTCCGTTCAGGCTTTGACCGAAACCTTGAGGCACAACCAGCAGCCCGGTGCCTTTGCCGTCGCGGATTTTATCGAGCTGTTCCTCCATATCGGCAGGCTGCTTCTCCTCAAGCACGTATCCGCTTTTTTCCTCAACTGTAGCCAAGAACGCCTTTGAAGCCTCGGACCGGTCGTTGTCCACATAGGGAACGGTAACTTCCGTCTTCCCTACGCTGCCGAGCACGGATCCAAACAACACGATGAACAGGATCGGCATCCCGAGCAGCCAGAAAAAAGTGCCTTTTTCCTTCAGCAGCAGCTTCCATTCGTTTTTTGCGATCTTCCATACCATTTTCGATTTCCCCTTTAAACGGACTCATTCGCGGTTAATTGTCTCTGAGCGTCGTCCCCGTCAAGCTTAAGAATACGGCTTCCAATGAAGGCCGAACGATTTCGAGCTGCTTTACGCCCAGCGAAGCGGAGCGGCAAGCTTGCGCCCACGAGGCCAGCGCGTCCAACGGAGACGAGGTTTCGACCGTCCAGCCGCGCCCTTTTGGAACGGGAGCGCCGAAGCCGTTCGGTATCGGAGGCCGCGAGCCGTCCTGAAGCTCCAGATACACCGCTTGCGTACCGTGCTTCTCAAGAACGTCGTCCAAGGAACCGCTCGCAATGACCCGGCCATGATCCACGATGGCGAGATCCTCGCATAACGCCTCCACTTCTTCCATATAGTGCGTGGAGTAAAGCACGGTCACTCCTCCCTGCTTGAGGGAGCGGATCATTTCGAAAATATGATTGCGAGACTGTGGATCGATGCCGACGGTCGGTTCGTCCATAATGATGAGCTTAGGCCGATGCAGCAGAGCGGCCGCGATATTAACGCGCCTCTTCATCCCGCCCGAGAACGTCGACACCGCGTCCTTCGCTCTGTCGGCCAAGCCGACTTGTTCGAGCACCTCGCCGATCCGGGAAGTCAGCTCGCGCTTAGGCACCTTGTACATATCGCCGAAAAATCGCAAATTGTCTCTTGCCGACAGCTTCTCGTACAACGTAATCGATTGGGGGACATATCCGATCAGTTCCTTGATCGAATCCCGTTCCTTTCCCGCGGCTTTGCCGAAAATAGCGACACTCCCCCGATCGGGCTCCAGCAGCCCGGATAGGATTTTCATCGTTGTCGATTTGCCTGCTCCGTTCGGGCCAAGCAGCCCGAAGCAGCCGCCGGCCGACACGTCGAATGTGATTCCGTCCAGCGCCGTCTTGCTGCCGTATTGTTTGAATAGTTCGTTTACTGCAATTGCGGCTTTCATCCAACTCTCTCCCTTGTTTTCTTTCCTGTTAACGCTCTAGATGCTTGTCGCATACTTTAATGGTCGCTGCGAACAATAGCGCGGCGATCGCCCAGATCGGAATCAGCCACAGCCAGATCCAAATCGGGTAGACGAGCGGCCCCAAATTTTCGTCCGATCCGTACACGGTCAGTTGACCTCCCCCGGTCATCCAGCCGAACACATTGCCTCCGATTCCCATTAACAGCCACAGCAGAGGAAGCAGCGGCTTCAACCCTGACCTTCTGACAGCGACGAACAGCAGGCCGATTGCCAGCATCACCGGAGAAATGCCGACCAGAATGCCGAATAGCTGGGCCTCCAGCACGAGCATTCCCTTAACGGAAGTGACCCGATCGCCGTACATGGCGACAGAATACACATCCAGCAATAGCACGACCGCGAAATATAGCAGAACGTAACTCGTAAAACGAATCCACGCAGCGATCGCCTTGGCGCCTAACAGCTGCACCCGCGAGTGGGGCAGCGACAGCCACCATCCGATCGTCCCTTCGGCCCATTCCCGTTTCAGCGCTTCTACTGCGAACCCGAAGATCATAAACGGAAAAACGTATGCCGTGAACATAAAATAAGAGGGATCGTAATCGGCGTTATTTCCCCAGATCGCAACCGCGACAGCGGCAAGCAGGAGAAGCAATCCGCCGTAAATCCATAGCCACTTGCCCAGTCGAAGCTTACTGCCCCTAGAGGAAAGTTCATGCTTGACCAGGAAGAAAAAAGTTCCCTGAGGCATCCTTCGTCCTCCTAACCGAATAATTGCCGGTACACTTGCTGTAGCGAGCCCCGCTCGGCGCGAAGCCGTTCGGCCTCCCCTTCCAGCACGACCGTTCCGCGGTCCATAAAGATCGCTCGATCGAACAGGCTCTCCGTCTCGGCGATCTCATGCGTGCTGATCAGCACTGTCTGCATCCGTTCCGCGAATGAATCGATGAGCGCTCCTACGATCTTCTCCCTGGAAATCATATCGATGCCCGAGAACGGTTCGTCCAGCACGAGCAGCGGTACATCGCGTGCAAGACAGAGAGCGAGCATCAGGCGGGCTTCCTGTCCTCGCGACATCCCCGACACCTTCATCTCGGCTTCCAGACCGAACGAATCGAACAGCCCCCAAGCCCGCTCCCTTTCGAAGCCTTCCTGCAGCTTGCCAAACCATTCCGCTGCCTGTTCTACCGTATGATGCGGATACCATCGCGCACGGTCAGGCAAATACGCCACCCTGCGGCCTGCTTCCCGGTCGGGCGTCTGCCCTAGCACCGTCAGAATCCCTTCACCCGGCGCTGCCTGGCCGGCAATCATGCGCATCAAGGTCGACTTCCCCGCCCCGTTCGGGCCGAGAACGGCGGTGATCGAATGCTCCGGAACAGTCATGCTAAGGCATTCGATCGCCAGTTTCTTTCCGTAGCTCTTGCTCAGACGATCCGCACGAATCGCCATATTAGCCGTTACGTTCATCGTCCATGCCTCTTTTCTTCCGCAGCAATTGATCGATCTCGCCGTCATCAAAGCCAAGGCTGCTCATTTTCGTCAAAAATTCGTCGATTGCCTGCTCCGCGATCCGGCTGCGAATGCCCTCGACAACATTCATGTCCGTCGTGATGTAAGTTCCTTGTCCTCGCCGGGTTTCCGTAAGCCGATCCCGTTCCAGCTCCTGGTACGCCCTCATGACCGTATTGGGATTGATTTTCAAAGCCTGCGCCAGCTCCCTGACGGAAGGGATTTTGTCACCCAAGGCGATCTCGCCTTTCGCAATGGAGCTGCGGACTTGGTCCAGCACCTGTTCGTATAGAGGCTGACTGAGATCCAACGCGAAACGCATCCCGCCGACCCGCACTTCCTCCAAGCGACTTCCTCCTCCGAAATTGTTATGAGTGTATTATATCACTTAATACACTTAGTGCAATATCAAAGAACGGCTCGTAGATTTCCGTTTCCGGCTCGCGCCAAAATAAATCGCCCCCGGCGGACGGACCTTGAGGTCGCGTTCGCCGGGGGCGATGGTTGGACGAATTAACGAATTTTACGATCGATAAGAAAGGGGCCGAACGGAACGAAGGCCGCGATAACGGCAAGCAAGGACATGAGCCAGCTCAGCTTGCGCGCCGCAAAAGCATTGACGATGGCTAACAAATACAAGGCAAACAATGCGCCATGAGCCATGCCGACAATCGTGACCGGTTCGGGAATGTCCGCGAAATACTTCAGCGGCATCGCGATAAGAAGCAGCACAAGAAACGAGATCGCCTCTACCGTCCCGATCGCCCGCAATCTTCCGAGGGGGGTTTTCAGCATCGAGCAGGTTACCTCCGCATAGGTCTATGTTTATTCCATCTTACCAACCGTTCGCGAGGAAAACCATGTCCATCCTGTGTCCGTTTTTAAGTAGACACGTGCTTGAGCGCTTCTTTGACGCTTAAAGGCGAGAGCGGCGTTCGCTCCACAAACCGGCGTACGGCGTCCTCGTCCGTTTTCGAATATTCGCGAAGCGCCCAGCCGATCGCCTTGCGAATGAAAAACTCGCTTTCGTCCTTGCAGCGCTCAATGTACGCAAACATTCTGTCGACATCCGTCCGCCCTTTGTAGCGAAGCTGATAAAGAATGGCAGTGCGGCGCAGCCAGTAATCGTCCGAGACGATCCAACGATCGGCATAGACCGGGATCAGCTCCGGATATTTCGCCAGATGATCGCCCATCGAGTGGGCTGCCAAATAATCGACCGTATCCCACCAGGATTTCGTGACGATCAGATGCTCGAACGTATCGATGTCTTCCACCTTGGCCCGTTTGCCATGCTTGTCGAGAAAGGACATCGCTACGTTCTGAAATTCGCGCTCCGGCAGCTCCCACAGCCGTCTGACCACTTCCAGCAGCTCATCCCCGGTCGGAATCCCGTGGTTGGCCCAGAACTCCTTGGTCAACTGTTTGCGTTCAGGCGATTTGATGCCCAGAAATGGAAATTTATCGCGCATGTAAGCGGCCATCGGGGCCGCCTTCTCCGGGTCCGCATGGCTGCGAAACCACGCTGCCAGCTCGGCCGTGTAATCTTCCATAACGTTCCACCCTCGCAACGTCTTCGATTTTATAAGCTTGTGCCTAAATCGAGCCTTACCGCAACCTCGCGCATACTCGCCGGCAGCGGCGCTTTGAACTCGCGTCCGTCCGGCAGCACGATTCGCCAAGCGTGCAGCAGTTGATGGTTGACGTCTCCGAACCGTTTGCCCCCGTATTTAATATCGCCGAGCAGAGAATGGCCGATATGCTGGAAATGGCTGCGAATCTGATGCGTACGACCGCTGATCAGCTCGATCTCCACGAGCGAATAGGAGTTTCCGGTCTGCACGGTCCTGTACCGGGTTTCGGCCGATTTGGCCTGCTCAGTGCCCGCAGCCGCCACTTTCGTCCGATTGCTCTTCTCGTCCCGGACAAGCTCGCCCGTCACTTCCCCCTCGCCGGTCAGTCGTCCTTCCACAATCGTCAAATAATACTTTTGCATTTCGTGCTTCTGGATCCATTGATTGAGCTGGTGCAGCATGCCCGCCGTCTTGCCGACCAACACGATGCCGCTCGTATTGCGGTCTAACCGGTTCGCCGTCGCCGGCATGAACAGCGGGCTGTCCAGTTCTCCCTTGCGGTACATATAAGCATGAACGCGATTGATGAGCGTGTCCTTCTGATCCGCCTGATCCGGATGCGTCAGCATGCCGACCGGCTTGTTGACGACCATCAGCTCGGCGTCCTCGTAGAGCACGTCCACATTGGCGTTAACGCCGACATACTTGGCTTTCTTCTGACCGATGCTCGCTTCCTTATACGCATCCTCCTCCACATAGAGGACCAGTTCGTCTCCCGCCGCCAGCTCATAGTTTTGATTTTTACGTTTGCCGTTCACTTTTACTTTGCCATTGTCGATCATCTTGTAAATCTGGCCGAGCGGCAGGTTAGGCATCAGCGTTCGCAAAAATCGGTGCAGCCTCTTGCCGCTCTCGGCAGCCTTGATGGTACGGTTGATCATCGAGTCGTCTCTCTCCTCTGGCTGTAATACGCGCGAAATTCAATATCTTGATTATAGTTGCCGAAGCCGGCGCCGTACAAAGTCAGTCCCCCGATATGCCGCGCATTCTCCTCGACGGCAAAACGCAGCGTCCAAAACGGCTCGTCCGCCCGAAGCTCGTCAAGCGTCGTGTCGGAAATGCGCTGGCCGTCCATAAAGCTGCCTTCGCCGTTCACGCGAATGATTTTACGCAGCCCGTACTGGTTAAGCTGAATCCCCCACCACTCAGGCGTAAATCTGCCGCGCGCGTTCGCGCCGTAGTCGCCGGGACTCGTCCACTCTCCGAGATACGTTCCATTTAAGTAAAAACGGATGTCCGAGGGCCAATGATCGTTCGCCCCCGGCGCTTCCGACGCGATCTCGAAGGAAATTTCCAGCTCCTCAAGCCGCTGGCTCGGCAAAATGTAATTGGGCGTCTTGTACTCCACGTACCCCCGACCGAACCAAAGAATCGCCGCGTTTACCCGTTCGGGATCGAGAAAATAGCGCGGATCGTCGAATTGGCCGATTTGCCTCTCGCGGGTAGCTAGTCCGCATGTCGGAAAAACCTCGAAGGAGGTATAATGGCCGACGCGAATCGATTGCTCGTAATACTCCCTCTCTTCCGCGCTTGCGTTCGGCAGCACGATCTCGATCGCCGATTCGGCCAACGAGCACATCTTATGGGTACCGCCTTGCTTGCGGACCATCTTCGTCGCGATCAGGCCGCCTTGCTCAAGCTTGCGCACGTGCATCGTTACGATTGCGCTGCTTAGCTCAAGCCGTTCGGCAAGCTCCTTCACGTTCATCGGATTCTCGGCAAGCAGCTCCATTATCGTCAAGCGGACGTCGCTCGCAAGCGCCTCGTAGAGAGGAAGCCATTTGCGATCCGTACTCGCTTTAATCATCGACGCAGTCCTCCCCCATTTCATCGCTTCAATTAATATAAATATAAATTCATAAAATTGCAAATCAAATCCTTAATTCTAGCTTGCATTTTTAGCTTCTCTCCTGTTAAATACTAATTGAAGTACTATTTTTATTCATCGATTAATTATATTATTAATTTAATGAGAGGGGATGATCCGCATGACCGCACGACAAGCTTCCATGATCGTCGATAAAGACTTCGTTATTTCCCGGATCGACGACCGCCTCTACGGCTCGTTCATCGAACATCTGGGCCGGGCCGTGTACGGAGGCATTTACGAGCCGGGCCATCCGCAGGCGGACGATCAAGGCTTCAGACAAGACGTCCTTGCGCTCGTTCGCGGGCTTCGCGTTCCGATTATTCGCTATCCCGGCGGCAACTTCGTCTCCGGCTACGATTGGAAGGACGGCATCGGGCCGAAGGAGCTGCGTCCGCGCAAGCTGGAGCTGGCCTGGCGCACCGTCGAGCCGAATTTGTTCGGCTTAAACGAATTTGCGGACTGGTCGCGCGCCGCCGGTTCCGACGTCATGTGGGCAATCAATCTCGGCACGCACGGAGCGGACGAAGCGCGCAATATCGTCGAATACGCCAACCACCCTTCCGGTTCTTATTGGAGCGATCTGCGGATCAGCCACGGCTACAAACAGCCGCACGGCATTAAAACCTGGTGTCTGGGCAACGAGATGGACGGCCCCTGGCAGATCGGCGCTAAGACAGCCGTCGAATACGGGCGAATCGCCGCCGAATCTGCGAAGGTGATGAAATGGGTCGATCCGTCCATCGAGCTTGTCGCCTGCGGCAGCTCCGGCAGAGGCATGCCGACTTATCCCGAGTGGGAAGCAACCGTTCTCGACCACACCTACGAGCATGCCGATTATCTTTCGCTGCATACCTACTACGGCAACGCCGAGAACGATACGCCCACCTTCTTGGGCCGCTCTCTTGAGATGGAGGATTTTATCCGCAGCGTAACCGCGACATGCGATTATATCAAGGCCAAAAAAAGAAGCAAAAAAACGATGATGCTCTCGTTCGACGAATGGAACGTCTGGTTCCACTCCAATGAAGCCGACCGGAAACTCGAGCCGTGGCAGGTCGCCCCGCCGCAGCTGGAGGACGTCTATACGATGGAGGACGCGCTGGTCGTCGGCTGCCTGCTGATAGCCCTGCTGAAGCATTCCGACCGCGTTAGAATCGCTTGTCTCGCCCAACTCGTCAATGTGATTGCACCGATCATGACGGTTAACGGCGGTGCAGCGTGGGCCCAAACGATCTATTATCCTTATCTGCACGCCTCGATTTACGGCCGCGGACAAGCGCTTGTGCCGCTCGTGCAATCGCCGAAATACGATACGAAGGAAATTACGGACATCCCTTACCTGGAATCGATCGCCGTCTATAACGAGGAGCATGGCGAGGTAACCCTGTTCGCCGTCAATCGCGATCTCGATAATGCGCTGCCGCTGACGGTCGACTTGAGAAGCTTCAGCCGTTGCGAGTTGATCGCCCACCTCGTGTTGGAGCATGAGGATTTGAAGGCAGCCAATACGGCCGCTTCCCCAAACCGCGTTGCGCCGCGCGATGGAGGAAACGCGTCCGTCGACGGCTCCAAAATAACCGCAACGCTAGGCAAGGCTTCCTGGAACGTCATTCGCGTTCGCATTAGCGACTAACCGCTCGGCAAGCCGACAAGAGAGCCGCCGGAGAATGTCTCGCAAGTCATTCAGTTGACTTGACAGGCAGTCTTCTGCGGCTTATCTTTTTCGGGTTGTCATTTTTCATAATTTTTTTAGGAGGGACTCCCAAAACTCAAAAAAGTGTGTTATACTGAAAGCGCTACCAAAGCAAAGCCATTCTAAGGGGGATTGAAACGATGAATGCAGCGCTTCAGGAGAAAAATGTGTACGAGGATTTCGAACCATGTCAGGACACGTTGTTCTTCAAAGTCGGGGCACACGGGTTGATCAGCTTTCACGGACGGAACTACAACATCAAAAAAAGACTGTCCGCCGATGAAAGAAACCGCCTCATCGCGGACTCCGCGACGTTCTTCCGCGTTTCTTCCGATTGCTACGTCAACATCAAAAACATTTCCGACATCGGGGAACACCATCTCTTCTTCGAGGACACCACGAAGCGACTGCCTTGCTCCGGACGCAAGCAACAGATGATTCGCCAGCTTCTCGGCTAAGTCCACCTACATCCTTTATTGCGACGAGATCAGGAGAACAGCAAAGCCTGAGCGATCCGCAGGAGCAACCTCCTCCGGACGACTCAGGCTTTGCTGTTTTTTTGCGAGTCTTCTCTTGCATTCGGGATTTCAAGGAACGAGCAGTTCTATAATCAGACCGGCCGTCTCTTCGATCGCCTTCTCGGACACGTCGATGACCGGACATTTCAAGCGCTCCATAATATCGGAAGCGAATTGGAGCTCCTTAGCGATTCGTTCCATAGAGGCATAGTTGGCCTGACTGGGCAGCCCCAGCGCCTTCAGCCGTTCCGTCCGGATTTTGAGCAGCCGCTCCGGCTGCATCGTCAAGCCGACGATCAGCCGGTTCGACGGCGCGAACAGCTCCTGAGGAGGCTTGACCTCGATCGTAAGCGGATAGTTCGCGGTTTTGATCCCTTTGTGCGCGAGATAGATGCTGAGCGGCGTCTTCGATGTCCGGGACACCCCGACCAGCACGACCTGAGCCTGAAGCAATCCTCGGGCGTCTTTGCCGTCGTCGTATTTGACCGCGAATTCGATCGCTTCAATCTTTCGGTAGTAATTCTCGTCCATCTCGTGCAGCAGGCCCGGCTTGTACTTGGGCGAATCGTTAAACGTATCGATAAAGGCCTGCATCATCGGCCCCATTACGTCAACCGCGCGCACTCCAAGCCGAATCGTCTCTTCCCGCATCGTATCGCGAAGCTCCGGTTGAACAAGCGTATAAGCGATAAACCCTCCGACCTGCGCCGCTTCCGTAATGATCGCTTTAACCTCGTCCTCTTGCTTGATGTTGCCGTAACGTTTAATCTTTACCTGTTCGGCGGCAAACTGCCGGGAAGTCGCCCGTGCGACCGCATCGGCGGTTTCCCCAACCGCGTCCGAGCATACGAATATGATTTTCTGCCGTTCCTCCGACATCAACTGCTCCCCCTACTCCGCGATATACCCGGAGGTTAAATCCAACAAAGCCAGCGTCATGTTGGTTTTCGTAATCCTTCCGACAACCTCAAGCCTCGAGCGTTCTCCCGTTGCGCTCACGACCGGCAATCCGCCGACCTGGTGGTCCAGCATCTTCCTGGCCGCGTCCAACAGCGAATCCTCCGGAGTCACGTATACGAGCCTGGTTACGCGGGTCATCACCATGCTGATCGGAATCGACGCCGCATTCGGATTGCCCAAGGTCACTTTAAGCAAATCTTTAAGCGATACGGTTCCGACAAGCGCCCCCTGCTCGTCCGTCACGGTCAGAAACCCCGTATTTTCCACAAACAGCGCAATGACGGCGTCATTAACGGTCGCCGTCTCGACGATGACCACCGGACGGTTCATCACGTCCTTGATTTTGAGGCTCAAAGCTCTCTCGCTTTGCCGGCCTTCCGTCGTCATAACTTTGCCCAGAAAGTATCCGACCTTCGGCTTGGCGTCGATATAGCCGAGCATGACGAGCACGGACAAATCCGAGCGGATAGTCGGGCGGCTGACGCCCAAGCTCTCCGCGATTTGCTCTCCCGTAATGGGCGCATGCTTCTTGACAAGATCGATAATCGCGACTTGCCTGGCCGTAAGTTCGATGATTCGCTCACTCCCTTGCGCGCCGGCGCTTTGATATCGCCATAAATGGCAGACCCGGCTTAGGCCAAGCTGGCTCCGTGAGCCCGATCGACGTAGGCTTTCGCCAAATCGCGAAGCTCGTCAAACTTGCCCGCTCTCACGAAAGTCGGATCGAGCAGCTTGCCGCCCATGCCGACGGCGACGGCCCCGGCATCAAGCACTTCGGTAATGTTTTGCAGATTGACGCCGCCCGTCGCAATAAACGGAATGTGATTAAGCGGAGCTCGAATCTCCTTCAAGTAGCCGATGCCCAGCGTGCCCATCGGAAACAGCTTGATTGCGGAAGCGCCCGCTTTATACGCGTTGACGATTTCCGTCGGGGTCATCGCGCCCGGCCAGACGTCCAGCCCCTGCTCGACGCCATGATAGATCACTTCCTCGTCCACATTGGGCGAGATCAAATACTGCGCTCCCGCGGCGATCGCTTCCTTCGCCTGCCCGATGTCGAGCACCGTTCCCGCGCCGATGCGCATCCGGTCTCCGAATCGCTCGCGAAGCTTGGAGATGATGTTCAGCGCGCCGTCGGTATTCAAAGTCGCTTCAAGAAACACAACACCGCCGTCGGCAAGCGCCTCCGCCGCCGACAGCGTCTCTTCAAGCGTAAAGCCGCGAGCGATCGCGACGATTTTCTCTCTGGTCAATTGCCCTAACAGTTCAGAAGGCATTCGGCTAGCTCCTTTGTCGGTCGTTGTGGTCACTGTCGTTTCCTATTGTACCACCGACGCCGCCGCGAAGAAACCGCTCTTTATTGCTGTCCAGCCGCCCGTTCCTTGCCGATCGCTTCCCACATTCCGTTCAAGTACACCGCTCCAAGCGCCCGATCGTACAGACCGTAACCCGGTTTGCCCGTCTCTCCCCAGATCATCCGGCCGTGATCGGGACGAATCGGCCCGGCGTAGTCGATATCCCGCAGTGCGCGAATAATTTCCGCCATGTCAAGCGATCCGGCCGAGGACAGATGCGCCGACTCCTCGAACGAACGCTCCCCCGTAATCTTGACATTGCGCGCATGAACGAAGTTAACGCGGCTTTCCCGACCGAACCGCCGTACCATAGCCGGAAAATCGTTCGCCGGATTCGCCCCAAGCGAACCGCTGCACAGGCAGAGCCCGTTGACGGGGCTGTCGTACAGCCGCAAAAATCTGTCCAATGCCGCTTCGTCCGTAATGATACGCGGCAAACCGAAGATCGGCCAGGGCGGATCGTCCGGATGAATCGCCATGCGGACTCCGGCTTCTTCGGCAGCAGGCATTATCGCCTTAACGAAATACGAAAGGTTGTCCCATAGCTTCTCCTCGTCCACCGAGGCATATTGCTCGAACAGGAGCTGCAGATCCTCCTTGCGATAGCTGCTATCCCAGCCGGGAAGCTGCAGATCGCCGGTTAGAGGATTCATTCGCCGCACGACTTCTTCCTCGTATATGAGGGCGGTCGAGCCGTCCTCAAGCTCGTAGTCGAGCTGCGAACGCGTCCAATCGAACACCGGCATGAAGTTGTAGCAAACGATACCGATGCCGGCTTGTCCGAGATTGCGCAATGTGCGTCTGTAGTTCTCGATCAGCCGGTCCCTGCCGGGCAGTCCCAGCTTGATATGCTCATGCACGGGCACGCTTTCGATAACGCTCAGCTGCAGGCCCGCCGCTTCAATCTTTCTTTTCAGCTCCAAAATAAGTTCCAGCGGCCATTCTTCGCCTACCGGAATGTCGTAGACCGCGCTTACAATTCCGGTCACACCGGGAATCTGCCGAATTTGCCACAACTTCACCGGATCGTCGTCGCCATACCAGCGAAATGTCATTTGCATCTTACAATTCCCCTCTCCATTCTCATCTACGTTAAATCGTCATCGCACCAAAACCGCCGTCAACGCGCAGCAGCGAGCCGGTCACAAAGCCGGACGCGCGCTCCGCCGCCAAATACACAACAGCCCCCTGCAGCTCCGCCGGCTCGCCAAAGCGCTTCATCGGCGTATGTCCCATAATCGAAGCGATCCTTTCCTCCGACAAAATCGCCCGATTCTGCACGGCCGGGAAGAAGCCCGGTACGATCGCATTCACTCGCACGCCGGCAGGAGCCAATTCACGCGCCAGAAACTGCGTCATATTGTTGACGGCAGCCTTGGAGGCCGAATACGAGAACACTCGTGACAGCGGCGTAACGGACGAAGCCGATGACAAATTAATGATGCTGCCCCCTTGGCCCCGTTCGACCATATGCTTGCCGAACACCTGGCAGGCGATCATCACGCTCTTGGCATTCACGTCGATTATGCGGTCCCATTCCTCTTCCGTAATGTCGAAGAACGGCGTTGCGCTGTTCACGCCGGGGCAATTCAGCAATATATCCGCCCCTCCGGTCCACGCCTCCACCTCGGCAAGCAGCTTCTCCAGATCGCTGCGGGAGGTCGCTTCGACCCCGTAGCAGCGCGCCTGACCGCCGGCCGCCGCGATACGCTCGCGAATTGGCTCCGCGTTATCCGCCTTGCGCCCCGTTAGCGCCACCTTGGCGCCGTATGCCGCCAGCGCTTCGGACATCTCGCCTCCAAGAGTGGAAGAGCCGCCGATGACTACCGCCGTTTTGCCGTTTAAATCAAACAGATTCATGCTGCACCCCCGTCGCCGGAAGCCCGGAACGATCGTCCTTAAGCTGTCTCTTGTACCGCTCCGGCGTCACGCCGACCTGCTGCTTAAACAGTCTGCTGAAGTGCGCGAGATGTTTAAAGCCGAGGCGAAAACCGACCTCCGTCACAGCCAGCTCCGGCTGCAGCAGAAACAAAATTTTCGCTTCGTTGATCCGCTTGCGGTACACGTACTCGAAGATCGTCGCTCCGGTCACTTCCTTGAATATTTTCGCCAAATAAGATTTGCTCAGATGAAGCTCCCGCTGCAGGCTCTCCATGTCCAGTTCGTCGTCCGTATACTTTCGCTCCAGCAACGCTACGATATCCTGCACCGTCTTCTCCTTGTCGGACGGCAGCTCTCTCTTCTCGTTCAGCTGCGTCTGGCAGCGATCATAGACGAAGTGCAGCAGATCGATGAAAGCCAGCAGCAGACGGCTGGAGCCTACCTGGTCTCCCCGGGCTTGATGGTCGCGCATGAGCAGCAGAATCCGCTCCGCCTCCTCCTTGTCCGTTCCCCGCAAGCACAGCCGATAATTCTTGAACTGCTCGAACGGCTGCAGGATCGGGACCGCCTGTGGCAGCTCCGTATAAAACCGGAGGATCGCCGGGTCGAAATGCACGATAGAACGAATGTAAGGCACGGACGAATCGATTTTCGGACAGTGGAGCGTCATTCCGTACATGAGAATGAGATCCCCGGGAGCCAGATTGTAGATGCGGTCTCCGATCAGGTAATTGCATCTGCCTTCGTGAAAGTAATACACCTCGTAAAAGGGATGCGAATGAAATACCGGATCGAACGCTCCTGTCGAACGGTAAGAAAAATCAAACATTCGGGCTCAGCTCCCGCAGCAGCCCTCCGATGTATTCGGAGAAGTGGCGGAGCATGGCCGGAGATTCGGCGAACTGTCCGCTGAAATCCTCGACGCCCAAATAGCCGTCATAACCGGCCGCCAGCAGATCGGACAGCACTTGGCGCCACGGTACGGCCCCTTCCTTCAAGCCGACCCACTCGCATTTCCAGACCGCTTCTCCCGCTTCGTTCGTTTCGATGCGGCGCCAGCCGGCGTTCTTGACATGGACGTGCGCCAGATAAGGGCCGAGCAGCTCTACAGCCATGCGATAATTCTCAACGCCCTCGTGAATCATATTGCCCGGATCCAGCAGCACCCCGACCCACTGCGGATCCAGCCCTTCGACCAGCCGCCTTGCTCCCGAAGCCGAAGCCGCAATCGTGCCGTGATGAATTTCCACGACTCCCTTTACGCCATACTTGCGGCATAATTGCTGCGCCTCTTGCAAGTAGGCCCGCCCTTCCTCCAGCAGCTCGTCGAGCGGCCTGCTGCGGTCGTATCCGGCAACGCCCAGCCGGATCATCGAAGCTCCGGCGTGGCGCGCCGCCTCCAATACGCGCTCTGTCGCCTGCAAATCGCCCGCGCGCAAATACGGCGTGACGCTCACAACCTCAAGGCCGTGCGATAGCGCCGCCTGCTTGAATCTATCGACCTCGGCCAAGCCTTTCGAGGGAGAGATCGTGCAGCGGTTATTTCCCCAGAAGGACGGCGCTTGCTCCCGCACCTCCTCCGGCACTTCCGTATATCGCCACTCCACGCCGTGCAGTCCCGCTTCTTTGGCCGCCGCGGCTAGTTCCTCCGGACCAAGCTCCGGCGTCGCCACCGTGAATACAGAAAGCTTCATCATTCGTACGTCCTCCTATCGCTGACTACTCGATTTTAACCGCTTTCGCCTGGGCTAGCAGACACAGCTCAGCCGCTTTGAAGGCGTGGGCCTGCGTCATCGCTTTTTCCGTCCGGTTGATGCAGTCCAGAATGAGCTCTCCGAAGAACGGAAAGCCGACTTTTCCCGCCAGCTCCATGTGCGTCTCGCCTTCGCCGTTGACCAGGTACAGATGATCCCCTTGTCCGCTGCGGGCGATATCGACATATTTGCGCAGCTCGATATACCCGTTTGTACCGAGAATGACCGTACGGCCGTCTCCCCAGGTCGACAACCCGTCAGGCGTGAGCCAGTCTACGCGAAAATAGTTCGTCGCCCCGTTATCCCCGACGAGCGTCGCATCTCCGTAATCCTCAAGCTCGGGGTACGCCTTGCAGTTGTAGTTCGCCACCTTGCTGTGCAGCACTTCGGCGTTCGCGCAGCCGGCAAAATGCAGAAACTGCTCGATCTGATGGCTGCCGATATCGCACAAAATACCGCCGTACTTGGCTTTTTCAAAAAACCATGCCGGCCTCTGGGCGGCGTTCAGCCGGTGCGGTCCGAGCCCGAGCACCTGCACGACCCTTCCGATCGCTCCGTCCGCAATTAGTTGTCCCGCGAACACCGCGCTTTCCACGTGCAGCCGTTCGCTGTAGTACACCGCGTATTTCCGCCCCGTCTTCGTCGCCGTCCGCTTCGCGAGCTCCAATTGCTCCAGCGTCGTGAACGGCGTTTTGTCGGTAAAATAATCTTTGCCGTGCTCCATCGCTTTCACGCCGAGCGGCCCCCTGTCGCAAGCGATGGCCGCGGCCGCAATCAGCGCCACCTCCGGGTCCTGCAAAATCTGCTGCTCGGAGTCGGCGACCTTCGCTTGCGGGTAGGTCTCCACGAATTGGCGGACCTTGTCCGGATCGGGATCGTATACCCATTTGAGCGTCGCCCCCGCCTCGATCAGACCGTTGCACATCCCGTAGATGTGGCCGTGGTTCAGCGCCATCGCCGCGAAGACGAACTCACCTTCGGTGACGACCGGACGCGGCTTGCCTTGCGGCGCATAATTCATTCCGTTAGCGTTGCTCATCGGGATTCTCCTTGTCCGGAGGAGACCGTCGATAACGCGATCCGCTCCTGCAGCTTCTCGTAAAACAGATCCTCGTTAATAGGCAGCTCCACCCAGTCATCGATCCATGTAGACAGCAGCATCGCATTCGAGATCGTGAGCCCTTTAATGCCTTCTTCGCCCGGAGCGAGCAACGGCTTGCCGTGCAAAATCGCGTTTGTCCAATCCTGGGTAATCTCCTTATGCTGCGCTCCTCCCGGCGTGATCGGAATGTCGAACTGCCAGCATTCCGGCTGCGCGAACGATTCCGTATTCGTCCGATTAAACTCGGATTCGAGCTGTCTGAGACGCCAGAACGTCATCCGGTCGTTCTCGATGACGATTTTGCCGCGATCGCCGGAAATCTCGAAGCGGTTCGTGCCCGGGCATTCGTACGTCGAAGTGACGAATACGCCTGTCGCTCCGTTTTCGTACTCGACGTAAGCCGTCACGTCGTTCTCCACCTCGATGCTCCGATGCTTGCCGAAGCCGCAGAACGCGCGAATGCGCTTCGGCATCAGTCCGGTCGTCCACTGCCACAGGTCGAGCTGGTGAGGGTCCTGGTTGATCAGCACGCCGCCGCCTTCGCCGGCCCAAGTCGCTCGCCAGCCTCCGGAATTGTAATACGCTTGCGGACGATACCAGTTCGTAATAATCCAGTTCGTGCGGCGCACCTCTCCCAGCTCACCCGACGAAATCAGTTCCTTCAGCTTCGCATACAGCGGATTGGTGCGCTGATTGTACATAATGCCGAACACCTTGCCGCTCTTCGCCGCGACCTCGTTCATCTCCCGTACCTGTTTCGTGTAGACGCCTGCCGGCTTTTCCACCAGTACGTGCAGTCCCGCCTCCAGCGCTTCGATCGTCATCTTCGGGTGGTCGTAATGCGGCGTACAGATCAGCGCGCCGTCGATCTCTCCCGATCGGAACATCTCTGAAGCGCTTGCATACGTTAGAAGCTGATCTCCCCACGTTTGCTTGGCCAGCTCCAGACTTTCCGGGCGCACATCGCTAACCGCCGCTAGAACCGCCCCTTTCACTTGACCTTCAATCAAATATTGCGCATGGCCCTTGCCCATGTTCCCTAGACCGACTATACCGATTCTCACTGTGCTCAACAGAGATTCGCTCCATTCCGATTATAATCGCCTTCTTGGTTCATTGTAACATGTTGACTGTGAATGAACTTCACTCCTAGGCTTGAAATTGGTTTCTGATTTAACTGTGAGTCTACTAGATAGACGAATGAAGTGAAGCCCATTGCATTTCGAATGGGATCGCTTTGCCGGGTTCAGACAGGTTGTTTGGCATGCAAACGACAAAAAAAGAGCGGCATGCGCCGCTCCAGTAGATAATCAGCAAAATATGGCACAACAAGGATTGCAACCACACATCTCATATCCGCAGCAAATAGATAACCGCCGTCACCGTAACGATGCTGAGCGCCGTGGACACGAGCACGCTCTGCGAGGCAAAGTCCTTCTCGTTGTCGAACTCGACGGCCAGCAGCACGCTGGACAGCGATGTCGGGACGGCCGAGGAGACGATCAGCGCGGCGCCCATCATCTCGTCGATCCCCATCATCGTAACGACTCCCCAGGCCAACAGCGGTCCGGCGATCAGGCGCAGCCCTGTGGCGATGCCGACGTCCGCCGCCAGCTTGCGGGTCAGAAAACCCTTCATATCGCCGAGCTGAACCCCCAAAGTAAATAGCGCCATGCCGATGAAGGCATCCGACAAGTAACCGACCGAGATGTCCACAAATCCGGGAAGCGGAACTTGCAACCCTCTCAGCAGCAACGCCAACGGGATGACGTAGATGACCGGCATCGACAAAATCACTTTGCGAATGGCGCGCCAATCCGCTTTGTGCGCATTAACGCTGTAGATGCCGTACGTATTCGGAATGAGCGATTGCATCATCATGATAATAATCTGCACCGACAGCGTGTACGTATTGCCCGCGAACGCAAGCTGATTGATCGGAATGCCGTAATTGGCGCTGTTGTAGAACAGGACGCTGTTTCTCATCGCCGCGCGCATGCCGCCCTTGTACTTGCGAACCCTCACAACGACCTCTAGCACCGCGTATTGCAGCAGCATAAACAACACGAAGAAGAGCAGCACCTGTCCGAACATCTGCATGGAGATGGCCGTTCCGTACAGCAGCTCGAACATGATCGCCGGCGAGAACAAGTAAAAGTTCAATTTGGACAGCGTCTTGATATCGAGCGAAAAAATGCGGTGCAGCGTAATCCCCAAACCGATGACAAGCGACAAAGGAAGTACATTGTTCCATAAAATGTGCAATAAAATGTCCACTGTGCCGAGTCTGCCTTTCCATGCTGCCAAACCGCCAATTCCCATTGGCAGCTTGATAAAGTATGATTAAACTAATCTAACACGGACAGGAGATGAAGTGAAGTGGCTTTCGGCATCGTCAGGGCGGAATTGAACGCGTGGAAGGCCGCCGTCTCCCGCGGGGAAACCGCGTTCCTAACGCATTATTGGTACGATCCGAGGTTCCCGCAATTTCGTACCGTCACTAAAGTCGGCAACGCCGATTATGAGCGGCTGGCCAAGTGGTGCCGCGACAACGGCTTAAACCCGAAGTATATCCACGCCCGGTCGATGTTCCCGCATTTCGACTTGCTGGGCGCGAAGCAGAAGGAAATTCTGATTAAAGAAAAGCTCTTCCTTCACCTGGAGCGATTCGGGCTAAACCCTGAATAAACCTTAAATGGGCTGTCCCATAAGCGCTTCAAACTGCTGTGAAAGATAATCGATGAACAAGATGCAAGGGGGATGTACCTCCTTCCGATGCTATACGCTCCTGAAACCTGAATAGGCTAACCCGTGGTAAGGTGATTTCAGGAGCGTATGAGGCAGTCTACAGAAGGTACATCCCCCTTACTTTGTCTATCGATCCATCTCAAGCAGTTCTGCTTATAAGACAGCCCATTACTTATGTTCTTACCCCTTATTCCAATCAAAACCGACAGCGTTCAGGAACGCTCTGGCGAGCACGACATGACCGGCTTGCGTCGGATGAACGCGATCCCAAGCCAGGGTCGCCGCATACAGCTCCTTCAGTACAGCGTCGAACGCAAGCTGCGTGTCAACGAACAGAGCGCACGTCTCCTCCGCCACTTGCTTTACGATCGCGCCGTACTGATCCATCGAGCTGCGCATCGCATCCTCCTTGTTGCTCTCCAGATAAAACGGCGTCATCAGCACAAGCTGGCTCACGTGCGGCTTCGTCCGCTCTACCAAAGCGCGCAGCGTCGCTTCGTAACGATCCGGGTAGACGTGGCTTTCCTTGATGAACGGCATGTCGTACTGCCGCCAAACGTCGTTCGTGCCGATCATGATCGACAGCCAGTCCGGCTTCCGATCCAGCACGTCCTCCTGCCATCTTTCCTCCAGATGGACGACGTTGTTCCCGCTGCAGCCCATATTGACGACGCGAATGCCAAGCTCCGGGTATACCGCCTGCAGGAACGCGTCGACCAAGGACACATAACCTTTGCCCAGCGCCCCGAACAGCCCTTCCCCATCGGGTCTGGCCCGTTCGCAATCCGTAATCGAATCTCCGATAAACAGCAGTTTCTGTCCTTTTTGCAGTTGCATCGCCGCTAGTCCTCCTTACTGGATCGACTCGATCAGCCCTTTGAGCTTGTCGGCTGAACGGTGAAGCAGTTCTTTCTCTTCTGCGGTAATCGGGATATCCATCACTTCGCGCACGCCGGAGCGATCCACGACGCAAGGAACGCCCAGATAGACGTCGGATACCCCGTGATAATCGTTCAACAGCGTCGAAACGTTCAGCACGGCGCCTTCGTCGCGCAAAATAGCGGTACAGATACGATCAAGCGCGAGAGCGATCGCGTAATAGGTCGCCCCTTTGGCGCTAATGATCTGGTAAGCCGCGTCACGCGTATTAACGAATACTTCTTCCCGCTCGGCTTCGTTCAACTTCACTTCCGCCCCGGCAACGTTCGCGAGACTCCAGAGCGGAAGCTCGGAATCGCCGTGCTCGCCGATGATGTGCGCATGCACGCTGCGAGGGTCGATGTCGAGCTTGTCGCCGATCAAATAGCGGAACCGGGCGCTGTCGAGCAGAGTACCCGAACCGATAACCCGATTCACCGGCCACTGCGATTTTTTCCAAGAGAAATAACTCATAATATCGACCGGATTCGATGCAATCAGCAATATGCCGTGAGAGTTAACCTTGAGCACTTCCGTAACAATGCTATCGAAAATAGCGACGTTGCGCTTAAGCAGATCGACGCGAGTCTCTCCTTCGCGCTGCGCCGCTCCCGCTGTAATGATAATAACGTCGGCTTCTCTGCAATCCTCATATGTACCTGCCCATACCTTGGCTCCGCCGAGGAACGGCATGCCGTGATTCATATCGAGCGCATCCCCGACGGCTTTCTTATGATTGGCGTCGATCAGCACGAGCTCATCCATCCGATTTCTTAACAGCAGCGTGTACGCCGTCGTCGAACCGACCGCTCCCGCTCCGATAATAACCACTCTTGTCTTTTTAGCCATACCGTTTTCAGCCATACTGTGTGTAGCCTCCGATTTTCTCTATTTGTCCAAATAAGGTTTGTTAACGTAGTAATACATGTAGCCCAGCAGCAATCCCCCGCCTATCATATTCCCTAGCGTGACCGGGATCAGGTTGTGCGCCACCCCGTACCAGGAAATCGTCCCCGGATGGTTCAGCACAAGCGCGATCGCGAACGTACACATATTAGCAATGCTGTGCTCGTAGCCCGAGATGAAGAAGCAGAAGACAAACAGCATCATCGCGAACATTTTCGCTCCGTCCGACTGCATGAACATCGGCACGAAAAACGCCAGACAGACGAGCCAGTTACACAGAATCGCGCGGAAAAACAGTTCCATTGCCGGTGCGTGCATCTTCTTCTCCACGACGCTGAGCAGAAATCCGTTGACCGACGATTCCTCGAACAGCCCTGTCGTAAAAATAAGCAATGCAAACGCCGCCGCTCCGAGAATGTTGCCAAAGTAACTGAGCCCCCACAGCTTGACCGTCCTCTTCCAGGTCATTTTGCGGCGCAGAGCCGCGTAGCTGTAGTAGAACGTGTTGCCCGTAAACAAATCGCCGCCGCCGTAGGAAATCAGAATGATCGCGCAGCCGAACGTTATCGCCGCCATCGGGTAGGTAAACGGGGATTCCACGTTGTAAAAATAGCTCCCCGTCTTAAAGGCGACGATAACGCCGAAACCGATGAACATACTGGCCAGCATGGAACGGGCGATGTAACGAAGCAGGCTCTGCTCGTAAACTCGGGATTTTTTGAGAGCCAATTGCTCTACCTTGAGCAGCGCTTCTGTTTCCACAGATGTTCCCTCCTGTTGCCTTGCGTATAAAAAAGAATATACCATATTTTCGCCGCTTTGGAATGTAAAACGATTCACATTTCCGGATCGGCAGGCACGGATTCCGGCTCTCCTTTTTGCTCCCGTTTCTTACCGTTAATCCAAGTAA
The DNA here is from genome assembly GCF_017671885.1 of Cohnella sp. LGH. NCBI lineage: Bacteria > Bacillati > Bacillota > Bacilli > Caryophanales > Paenibacillaceae > Cohnella > Cohnella sp. LGH. The sequence goes on along the minus strand of NZ_CP072117.1, from coordinate 2,419,541 downwards.
TCAAGAAGGAGATGCCTCCCAGCACAAGCAGCACTGCGCACTTGTATAACGTCTCTTCCCCTTCCAGGTCCAGGAAAATCGCCTTACCGGCAACGAGCAGCAATACGACGGCGCCGAAAATGCGGAACAGCTGCTGGCGGGTGACGGTGCCCCATAAAGTGAGCAACAGCGCATAAACGCCCCAAGATACGCTCAGCGACAGCTGCACCAACCGGTTCGGAGCATCCTCGGCGTAGACGAGAAATACGTTTTCGATCTGCACGGTCAACAGGCCGCCTACGATGAGATGAGAGAGTACTGCGAACAAATTCGACAGAAACGAGGTCGTTTCCTTCGTCATTCTGAAACAAATTCCCGTAACGGACAAGTAGAAGCCGACGAATGCAAGCAGCCCCCAGGACAGCGCTCCCCAATTCAGAAAAGGAATGAATGTGCCGAACCAGTCTCCTCTTGGCGCATCCCAGGTCACGAGAAACCAGTAGACGCCGACGACGGTCCAGACCGCGATTGCCGCCAAACTCGCGACTCCGTATTTTTTACGATGTCCCAGCATTGCCAGCGCTGCCGCGATACCGCCCCAGAAAAACACGTTAACGATTGGCTTAGCGTCCATGCCGCTTCCGAGATTGGAGAATGCAAGCAGCAGCAACGCCCCTCCTCCGATCAATTGACTGGCGGATGCCGATTGGTAACGCCGCGTGAGCTGGAGCACGATGGCGCCTGAGACAAGATAGCATAACCCGATCAGCGACAACACGTATGCGTAATGAAGCTCCCCATTCAGAATGAAGATCGACCATGTACCGAACAATACCCCGTTAGCCAAAGTCATATACAGGTTCCAGCCGTCGAAGCAGCGATTGTTCCGCCACGAAGCGACCAGCAAACCAACCAGGTAAAAGACGAAGGCGGCGACTGCGTAGCGAAGAGGCATGCTCCACAGCCCGTCTGTAGGCGGATCGAAGTGTACGTAATACGCCGCATAGATGATCCATGTACCGACAAATGCGCCTATGCGCAGCTCGCTCCACCCTTTGGCAATGCTCAGGAAGAAGAAGGCCGAGTTCAATACGAACAAATAGAGAAACAGGGTAAACACCTGGTCCGTTGCCGGCTGCATCATCAGCGGAGAGAGCAGGCCGCCGGCCAGGGCGATGTTCATCAACAGCCGCGAATCGAAGCGGTAGGCATAGAACGAGACGCCAGCCGTGACCGCGGTCATCCCGATGAGAACGGTCATCGGGTTCCATAGCCGATAGTAAACGCCGGCGAACGCGAACGTCGCATAGAGCAAACAGGCGCCCAAGCCGATGGCGATTTGTACCCCCGAAGCCCATTTGGATCCGCGTCCGGTCATCGCCTGTCCGGCGATGCACAGACCTGCGCCGCTGAGCAAGCCTGCGGCAATCTTCATGCCGTCGGTAATCCAGCCTTGCTCTATGGAATATTTGAAGAGCGTTATGAATGCGGCCAATACAAACAGCACGCCGAGCAGGGAAGTCCAGTGCTTGCGAAGGAGCATATCCATCTTCATCAGCCTCCTAGGATTGGGTCGCCTTGTCGGCGCGGATTTGGAGCAAACGATCGATAAGCCTTACGACGCCCAGCATGAGAAAACATAACGCGAGCGCAACGAGTTCAAGTTGCAGCAAGTACCACGGCCATGGCGCGAGCAGATCGAGCAAAGAAGGCGTGCTGGGCTTACGGGCAAGAAACATAAAGTTTTCTCCCGTCAGCGCGTTGGCGATAGCGGCGGGAATCGCGATGACGTGAAGCCAGCCGAGCGCCCGGAATACCGATGCTATTGTCGGGCGATAGCCTTCGATCGCGGTCAGGAACACGCTAGCTCCGATAATCGCGCCGTGGGCGATGAAGAAATGAAAAAAGCGGAACTCCGGATATCCTGCATCCAGATTGGGCGTCAGCAGCGCTTGCAGCGCGCCGAGAATGCCGATAAAAAACGTCACCTCGTACAGCTTGCGACTTCGCGTGAGCAGCACGATCGCCGACAGCCACATCATGACGCTGCACAACTGGAGGGGCAAGGAATGCAGGCCCCAATTGTGCGTAACCCAGTACCATGCTTGCAGCGCCAGCTCGCAGCCAATCAGGATCGCGACAAGAGCATATCTGGCGCCGCGGTTCGTACGGGGAGTGTTCAGCCGTTTGCGGAACAGTATTATGCCGCCAATGATCGCCGCCGCCATCGCGAGCCCCAGTGCGTGCCCCGCCGTGTAAGGTTCGAAAACCATTGCAGCCATATTCGCCATCCTCATTTCCGAAGGGTTTATTTGGAAATTGTGTGTTAGTTGTTACAACTTCATTCTAGAAAATCCACACGCAAAAAAAAGTACCAACTTTGTTTGGTACCTTGTCGCAAACTAATGGTAAGCTGGCAGCATTAAGCTCGTGTGGCGGTTCTATAGTTCGGGAAACGGGAGAGTTGGCGGCATTAAGCACGTGTGGCGGTTCTATTGTGGGGGAAGCAAACGGATTGGAGACATCAAGCACGTACGCGCTACTAGGAGAAGGAACGGGCGGGCGAGTTAAAACAAACCCTTCTCCTTAGCCTCGCGAGCGGCCTCCTTTGATCCTTTGGAGCCGAGCTTTTTCAGGATGTGGTTGACGTGGTTTTTGATCGTTCGAATTGACAGAACGAGCCTGTTGGCAATCTCGGTTTGGGTGTAGCCCTTGTCGATCAGCTTCAGCAATTCCAGCTCGGAGGGAGTGATCATATCCTGCAGCTTTTTCTTTTCGAATTCCCGTTCAAGCTGCTTCAATCTGCGGAATTCCTCGCGCATTCGTTCCGCAGCCGCCGGGCTGATGGGAGCTTCGCGCCGAGCAGCGGCGCGGACGGCATTCGGTAGCGCCTCAAAATCGCTCTTAATCTGATAGTCGATCGCTCCCGCCTGGAAGGAGCGGAAAATCAGCTCCTTCTCTTCCATAGAGGTGAGCATGACGACCCGCGCTCCGGTAGCCGCAGTCACTTCCTCCGCCAACTGTACGCCCTCCGGCTCCCCATGAAGCATAATGTCCATCAGCACGACGTCCACTTCCAGCCGGCCGGAAGCAAGCGCCTCCCTCGTCGCGACCTTATCGTCCGAGGCAAATACGACTTCGATGTCGGGTTGTTTCTCCAGATAGGCACGCAGACTTCGAAGCCAATCTTTGTCATCCTCCACAATTCCCACTTTAATCGCGTCCATGCCCCCGCGCCTCCTCATCGTCATTTTTCTCAACCTACAATCCTTACATCCGCACTACATCTGAGCGTAAGGGATAACTAAGCCCATCCCGGAGCGGTTAGCCTTCCTCCCGAAACTCCCTGATCGAACGGGATACCGACGAAGACGACGAAAGCGAAGATGCAGCAGAAGCTTTAACCGCCTGAACGCGCTTCTTCGGAAAGACCATATACACGCTCGTTCCCTCGCCCGCCTTACTGCGAAGATGAAGCGCTCCTCCGTGCTTGCGCACGACATGATAGGCGTAAGGCAATCCTAACCCGAATCCGCCCATTCCGCCCTTCGTCGTATAAAACGGCTCCAGCGCACGCACCGCCTGGGCTCTGCTCATCCCCGGCCCCGAGTCGCGCACCTCAAGCGTCAGCTCCCGCTTGCCTTCCTTCAACGCTACAACCAGCACGCCTCGCCCGTTCATCGCTTCCAGCGCATTGGAGACGACGTTGCCAAGCGCCTCGCTCGTCTGCGCCGGATCGACCCGGCAACTCCAGCCGTCCGCCAGATCAAGCTCCAATTGAACCTTCCCAAGACGCGGAACGAGCGGCTTAATCGTCTCGCGAACAAGCTCGTCCAGATTGACGTCCTGCGGCCGAATCTCCAGATCCTCCGTACGCCGATGCACTCGGGAGATCATCTCTTGGATATGGCTCGAAGCCGCCTGCACGACCCCAAGATCCTCCACTAATTCCGGCTGATTCGTCGACTCTGCGTAGCTCTTCATTTTCTCGGTAAAAAGCCGCATTTTCCCGACATCGTTCTTGATCGCATGGTGAAGAATCGCCGTCCCGGAGGTAACCGCCCGCAGCGTGGAATCGAGCCGCCGCCTGTCGACGAGCAGCCTCATCCCGAGAAAGCCGTAAGTAAACAGCCCGATCAGAAACACCGCGACGCCAATCCCTACGAACCACACGTTATATCGCCACATCCGCAGCATGCCCAGACTCGGAAGCACGTAGCTCATCACCATCGACATCAGGACAGTGGGCAGCACCGCCAGACAGATGGTCCAATGCGTGTGGGACAGCGAACGATAACCTGTTTTTTTGAACAGGACGATCACGGCTGCAAGCAGAAAATAAGGCACGGCCCACCAGACAACGAGCGAATGGGAGATCGGTCGAACTTCATTGTATGGCGGTGTGAAAGCGAGACAATACGCGACAGGCAGCAGCATAAGCAGCGGGATGCTCCAACGCAATGCTCCCTGCAGTCGGACGGGTCGATAGGCCAAAGCGAACAACAGAAAAAAATACGGCAAACCGTAATAGGAGGTCAAAGAAGCGGCCGCCTGCACGGAGTACAGCGTATTCTCCAGACCGGCATGTGGACGATTCTCGTGAATATACGGGATAAAAGTTTCCGAGAGCGTCGCCGCAAGAGCTCCCGCTCCTCCGCATAAGGCGACCGCGCTCAGCCTGCGATTTATGGCGGAACGCGGGTCTGCGAGCAGCAAAATCAGCGCAACCGCCCATAACGCGATCCAGACGAATAACATGTCAAAGCTCCTATCTTATCGCGATTGGCTGCGGCGTCGCCGAGCTCTTGACAACGTCCGTTACCAGCCTCGCTTAGTCAGCCAAGTGCCGCACAACTCCGTCCACGTCGCCACGTGCGGGTCTCCCTCGGAAAGCCCCAGTCCGTGTCTTCCCGATTCATAGACATGCAGCTCGTAAGGCACTTTATTCCGGCTCAGCGCTCCGGCAAGCAGCAGCGCATTTTCGACCGGAACGACTTCATCGTCCGCTGTGTGCCAGATGAAAGCGGGAGGCGTGTCCGGCGTAACCTGCGTCTCGCAGCTAAGCGATTCCACCAGAGCCTCATCGGGATTATCGCCGAGCAGATTCAGTCGGGAGCCTTCATGTACGTGAGGAAGCTTCATCGTAATGACCGGATAACAAGGGATGAATGCATCCGGTCTGCAGCTCTCGCGATCAATCGGGTCGGTCGCATCCGGATTGCCGCTATCGTAAAGCGTCCCTGCCGATGCGGTCAAATGACCGCCCGCCGAAAATCCGAGCACGGCGATTCTGGCCGGATTGATCCCCCATTGCCCGGCATGGTGTCGCACATAGCGGATTGCCCTTTGCACGTCGGTTAGCGGGCTCGGATGGCGATACGGAGCAACCCGGTAGCGCAGCACGAATGCGGGAATCCCTACATCGTTCAACCACAGGGCGATCGGCTTTCCTTCATGGTCGGCACGCATGCCGTATCCTCCTCCGGGAACGACGATGACCGCCCCTCTTCCCTTCTCCTGCACCGGATAGGCTTGTAGCGCCGGAATGTCCTCGTCTCCGCCGCCCTGCGCTCCCGGGGCGTTCTCGGTCCATAATTGAATCCATTCTCTCTCCGTACTCATTCGCGGTTCCCCCTGATTGTCTTCTATTCTCTCTTATTCTAATGGCTCCCGGACAATCCAACAACCAACACAATGGAATCGCTTTAATACTGCTTGTGTTTTTTTTAGGTCTCCGGCTGCGCGAATGCTCGCTTTCGACCCTGGATCGATGCAAATCCGCCGTTGAAATTAACTTTCTCTCAGGAAGGTTTCTATATCGGACTATAGAACTAGATAAGTACAAAGCATACATTCATCTTGGAGGTGCCCTAATTGTTGAAGTCGAATGATACCTTGTTTTTTTCAACAGCATTTAACCATGCCCCAATTGGAATGGCGCTCGTATCTGATTCCGGACACTGGCTGCGCGTAAATCGATCGCTGTGCGAGATTTTAGGCTACTCGGAAACCGAGTTTATGAGGCTTACCTTTTACGACATTACGTTTTCTGAAGATCTTGGGCTGAGCGAGGAATATTTCGGAAATCTGGCCGCAGGCAGAATAAATATTATTAAGCTGGAGAAACGTTATGTCCATAAAGACGGCCGTGCGATTTGGGTATCGCTGCATGTATCGAAGGTGATCAGCGAAACGACGAATACCTTGTTTTACATTGCTCAAATTCAAGATATTACGGACAGAAAAAAGACCGAGCTGCTGCTGCACAATTCGGACAAACTATCGTTGGTCGGCCAGATGGCCGCCGGCGTCGCCCACGAAATCCGCAATCCGTTAACGGCTGTCAAAGGTTTTTTGCAATTAATGAGGTCCGACGGGGTTAAGGATCATTATTACGATATCGTTTTCTCGGAATTCCACCGCATTGAACTGATCTTGACCGAGCTGCTCGTGCTGGCCAAACCGCAGGAAGCCAAAATGGAATCCAAGGATCTTAAACAGCTGCTGACGGACGTAACGACGCTGATGGAATCCCAGGCGATCATGAGCAATGTGCGCATCCGGTTTACCTGTTCCCAGCCGTCGATCTATATAGATTGCGACGAAAACCAGATCAAGCAGGTCACGATCAATCTCGTCAAAAACGCGATCGACTCCATGCCTGAAGGGGGAGAAGTGCACATCGATTTGCAGCTGTCGGGAAACGAGGTTGAATTGGTCGTGAGCGATCGGGGGAACGGAATTCCGGACGACCAATTGGAGAAGATCGGACAGCTTTTCTTTACCTCCAAAGAGAAAGGAAACGGGCTGGGCATGATGATCAGCTTCAAGATCATCGAGAACCACGGCGGCAGCATAACCATTAAAAGCAAGGTAGGAGAAGGAACTCAGGTGAGGATAAGACTGCCTTGCAAGCAGGATCGTCAAGCGATCGCTCAACTCGACCGGACAACAAACTTCGACTCGGGCGCTTAGCTTCCTTGGCTCTTCCCCGATTCGTCAATAAGCCGACGGCAAGCGGGCATCTGCTCTGCCCCTCGCCGTCGGCTCTTTTCATTTCCGCTTAAAAGCTTCATTATAGCACCGGCGGCACACCGGCTTGTAGTCCTCGTTGCCTCCGACTTGGATCTGCTCTCCCTCGTTGACCGGGATGCCGTCCTTGAAGCGAATGACCATCGTCGCTTTGCGGTCGCAGTACCAGCAGATCGTCTTGATCTCCTCGATCTTATCGGCGTACACGAGCAAATTGTAGCTGCCTTCGAACAGCTGGTTCTGAAAATCGTTCTTTAATCCGAAAGCCATCACCGGCACGTCCAACTCGTCGACGATTCGGGTCAGCTCGATAATATGTCGTTTGTTCAGCCATTGCGCCTCGTCGACGAGCACGCAGTAATAGCGGCCCGATTCGTCAAGCTGAGCCTTGACGGCGTCGTACAGATTCGTGTCCTCGTATACGGGAATGGCGGGGCGCGTAAAACCCGCTCTCGTCCCGACCTTGTCGGTCCCGTTGCGCGTATCGATGACGGGCGTAAAGATCAAGACCGGCTTGCCTTGCTCCTCATAATTGTGCGCGACCTTAATAATTTCGAACGACTTGCCGCTGTTCATCGTGCCGTATTTGAAGTACAACTGAGCCAATGCGCTACCTCCGCAATCAAGTTATAGACAGCAAACATTATACAACAGATAGCACGGATACAGTAGCGGCAATACCCCTTCCGGCGAAAATGAAAACAAGGGACTGCCCGCGCCATCCGCTTGATGGTCGAGAGCGTCCCTTGCGATATCTCCTTAACGTCGTTGCACTAGCCCTGCATGCCCTTCTTCATCCAGCCGGCCACCGTCGCCGTGCGCTTGCCTTGGTGAATCGCCGCCGGACGTACATCCTCGAGCATTTTGCCGGACTGGTCGACCGTGACGCTCGTGCCGTACGGATTGCCGCCGGAGGCGAAAATAACCGGATCGGTATACCCCGGGGCGGCGATAATGCCTCCCCAATGGTGAATCGACGTATACAGCGACAGAATCGTCGCTTCCTGTCCGCCATGATAATTGCTGGCGCTGGACATGGCGCTGACGACCTTGTTCGCCAGTTTGCCGTTAAACCACAGCCCGCCGAGCGTATCGAAAAACTGCTTCATTTGCGAAGCCATATTCCCGAAACGGGTCGGCACCGAGAAAATATAAGCGTCCGCCCATTCCAGATCGCCGGTCGAGACGGTCGGAACGTCCCGGGTCGCGTCCATATGAGCCTTCCATGCCGGGTTCGCGTTGATCGCCGCCTCGGGGGCAAGCTCGGGAACCTTCAGCAGCTTCGTCTCCGCCCCGGCCTGCTTCGCGCCTTCCACGGCCCATTGCGACAGCTGATAGTTTGTTCCGGTCGAGCTATAGTAGATCACCGCTAATTTGACGTCTGACAGAGCCATCATCTCTCCTTATATTTTAGTAAGCGCCAGCGATGGCGGCACTTCTGCGATGCAGTCCGGCGTTTCCCAGGCCCTATTCTCGACATACGGCGTCACCGGGTAGATTCGGAAATCGGCATCCTCCAGCGAGCAAAGCGTCGCCTGCAGCACTTCCGTTCTGGTCTCCTTCGGATTCAGCCATAGCTCTATCGCCTCCTCGTCCAACACGAGCGGCAGCGGGTGATTCGTGCCGAAGGCGTTGCCGCGCGTAATCACCGTACACATCGGATACTCGTTCCGCTCCGAATCGAGCCAGACGTCGAATATGCCGGGCATGGCGAATGTCGGCTTCGTCCGGTGCACGACGCGCCACGCGCTTTTCGTCTTCCCTTCGATTTTCCAAATGTAAAACCCGCTGCATGGCACGACGCACCGCTTCTTCGTCAGCATATTGCGCAAATATCGTCTGTCGGTCAGCGTATCGACGTTGGCGTTGATCGAATTTTTGCCCCAGTACGGCATTAACCCCCAGCGCTGCTGATTGAGGCAGCGTTCTTCTCCGATCTGTTGAATGATCGGAATTTGCTGCGTCGGAGCAATATTGTACCGCATCAAGTAAGGCACGTGAACTCTGTCGATGCGAAATCGCTCCGTTAAATCCGCAAGCTCCGCCGTAAGCGAATATCGGTTACACATGTGCATCAGCCCATTTCCGAGAATTTATTCGTTCTCAGTATGGGCATACGGCAGGAAGATTATGTATGTGAAAATAGACGAGCGACAGCAAGGACTATTCCGGAAACGACGATAACAAAAATAATCGAGGAGACGTACATGATTCGCACCGTCAGACGGATGTGGTCGGCTTTCAGCGAATGCAGCGGCTCCCCCATTCTGGCGCGGTCGGATGCAATGCCTTTGTAATAGTTCAAGCCGCCGAGCTGCACGCCTAGAGCTCCGGCGACGGCGGATTCCGGGAAGCCGCTGTTCGGGCTCGGGTGCAGAAGCGCATAGCGGCGAACCGTGCTAAGCGCTCCGCCCGCCTTCAGCCTGAGCAGCGCCGCAGCTGCCGCGATGGCGAGCGCGGTCAGTCGGGCCGGAATCCAGTTGGCGACATCGTCGAACCGGGCGGACGCCCAGCCGAGATAACGATACTTCTCATTTTTGTAGCCGACCATGGAATCGAGCGTATTCGCGGCCCTGTAAGCGAGGGCGAGCGGCGCCCCTCCAATGAACGCATAGAACAGCGGGGATATAATAGCGTCCAAGATATTTTCCGCCACCGTCTCCACTGCGCCGCGCGTAATTTCGCTCTCGTCGAGTTGATCGGTATCCCGTCCCACGATCATCGACAATGCATAGCGGGCTTCCGGCAGCTTGCCCTGTTTAAGCAATCGATAGATGTCCATCCCGGCGTCTCCCAGCCCTTTGGCCGCGATCGTCGTCGAGATCATCCAGGCGGCCGCTCCGTAGGCAAGCCAGAGATGAAGCAAGCTCAGCAAGTATAAGATCGCCCATCCGAGACAGAAGGAGCCTCCGACAAGAACGAGCGGATAGATCAGGCCGGCCAGCTTCAGCGCTCTATCTTCGGAAGAGCCGCCGAACGGACGGACAAGCCTTTGCAGCAGCGGGCTGGCCGCAGCCGCTCGCAGCGGTCGCTCCAGCTTGGAAATAACGCGGCCCATTCCGACGACGGGATGCGGCAGCGCTCGCGGGTCTCCGATCGCCAAGTCGATCATAAACGCGCAAAACACGATGGCCATCTCAATGTTCATTTAACGTTCTCCTTGCGTGCGGACCGCTTCGTGAACGGCAGCGTAGACCAGCCTGCCGATAGCGTTGCCGATCGTCGTCGCGACTCCGGCGTAGCGGTGAACGCGCCCGTAGCTCTCCGACTGGCTGACGGCGACCAGCACGGCATCGGTCGACGTTCCCGTCGCCGTGCATCCGTGACTATGATCGCGAATATCCAGATCGGCGAAAGCGGCGCTTTTTGCTTCCGTAGCGCTGATGATGGCGTTGACCATTGCGCTTTCCGTCATTTGGCCGTCGATCAGGAGAATAATGTTTACCGTCCCCGGCTCATATGCCGAGAAAGTCTCGCGCAGCACTCCCGCTCTTGCCGCATTGCCCGTTCCGGCCGAGGCACAGACAAACAAACGACATTCGTCTCCCTCCTCCTCGGCGAAGGAGGCGTGGGTCAGATGCGCGGCCGTCTGCAGCCCGACCGTCGTCTGCGGATCGTAGCCCCAGCCGTTCAGCGCCTGGCGCATCATTTCCGCCGGATCGGTGCAATCGTAGTTCAGCGGAACCTTCCAATTGACGAAGCGCTCTCCGTGAACCGGCCCTCCTCTGAAGGGGGCGTTGCTGAGTGTCTGATAGCTGTGGCCGCATTCGACAGACAGATGGTCCCGTTCGAACCGGATTTTCAATTCCGGCCATAACGGAGACAAGTAAGAGGCGGCGCCTCCGCGAAAAGGTTGTGTCATAAGTGCCTCCCGGTCATTAATGCGAGTAAAGCAAGCAGCGCAAGCGTCTCTGCGCCTTCAATCAGCGCACCGTAAACGTCGCCCGTAAATCCGCCGAGCCTGCGCGTAATATAGCTGCCGAACAGCCAAACCGCAAGCAACGCTAAGACGAAGACGACAACGCCGCGCCAATCTGCAAAGCCGAAGGATGCCGCCGCGACGAGCAAACCGTTGACGAGCAGAACGGCCGGAGTAACCCCGGCGCGCAATCCGCTGCCCAGCCCCTGCTGCTGAATATATGGAAAAAAGCGAATCGCCGCGAGCAGCGCCGCCCTCGCCATCGCCGGGATAACCGCAATCGCGGCCAACGCTCCCGCTGCGGCCAACTGCTGAACGGCGGCGACTTTAAGCAGTATGAGCACAATCGCCGCCACTACGCCCATCGCCCCGACGCGGCTGTCCTTCATAATTTCCAGCGCCCGCTCGCGGCTGCGCTGACTGCCCAGCCCGTCGGCGAGATCCATCCAGCCGTCCAGATGAAGCGCCCCGGTCGCGTATACCCAGAAAGCGACGACAACGACTGCGACAAGCGGCAGAGAAACGTGTCCGAACAGCCAGCCCCCCAGGCATCCTGCCAACCAAATAGCAGCGCCCAGCAGCAGGCCGACAAGCGGATAAAACTTTGGACTGCCTTCCCAGCCTTCAAGCGTTTGCGCCCGTTTGGGCACCGGAAAACGCGTTAGAAATCCGACCGCCTGCCAAAACGCGCTCATCCCTTTAGCCTCCACGGCAGCCCGCTTACGACGACGACCGCCTCGTCCGCCCGAGCGGCGAGACGCTGGTTCGCCTCGCCGGCAATGTCCTGAAACCGGCGTCCTAGCGTTGACAGCGCCACGCCTCCCCAGCCGACCTCGTCGGTGACGATAACCGCTTCGCGCAGACGTGATGCTCCGAGTGCCTCGATATACTCATCGACTCGGGTCAAAATACGCTGTGCCAGGCTCTTGTCCCCAAGCCGCTCTTCCGGGATCTCCATCAGCCGGTTGGCGATCCAGGCGGACAGCGTATCAACGAGCACAAAGTCGTAATCTTCATAAGGCGATACGGACAAATCGCTTGCAGCTTCCAGCGTATCCCACTCGGCCGGACGACGAGCCAGGTGCTTGTCGATGCGCTCGTCCATCTCCCCGTCCCAACGCAGACCTGTGGCGACGTACAGCACTTTGGCGGGGGCTGCCGACGAACGCTCAAGCACAAGTCGCTCGGCATAGGCGCTTTTGCCCGAGCGAACGCCTCCGCTGACCATCACGATGTTCATCGCTGCCCCCCCTCCTTATGAACCTCCGCCAGCGCCGCCAGCAGCCGATCGTTATCCACACGGTCGCGCACGGCGATTCGGATATGCCTCTCCGTCAGCCCGTCGTACTTGGCGCAGCTTCGCACGAGCAGACCTTTCGGCCCCAGTGCGTCCTGCAGCCGCTCTGCCGTCCACCTCTCGCACAGCTCAAGCAGCAGAAAATTCGCTTCGCCGGGCCAGGTCCGCCACCCGAGCCGGGAATCGATTTCCCTCCGCAAATAAGTCCGCTCGGCCGCAACCAGCTCCCTTGTCCTGCGATCGTACTCCGCGGTTTCCGGCTGCAGGCAAGCTTGTCCGGCAAGCAGCGCAAGGCCGTTGACGCTCCAGGTTACCTGCTTGCGCGCCATTCTGCGAATCAGCTCGGGGGCGGCGATCGCATAGCCGAGCCGCAGGCCGGGAATCGCATAAAACTTAGTCATCGAGTGCAGCAGCAGAACATGCGGATGGCTTTGCAGCTCCGGCAGCAGCGTCTGACGCTCCTCGGGCGCGATGAAGTCGATGAATGCCTCGTCTACGACAACGTAAGCCGCGCATTCTGCCGCCAGCTCGGCGATCTCCCGCAGCTGCGGCAAGGAATAGGTTAGGCCGGTCGGATTGTTCGGATGGCCTAGGAACAGCAAATCGACCTGCTTGAGCAGCGGCTCCAGCTCGGCCGGCTCGGCCCTGTACCCGTTCTCTTCCCGTCCGATAATTGTTCGCACTTCCGCCCCGTACGCTTCGGCAAGCTGTCCGTATTCCGAGAAGCACGGCGCAACGACTCCGACCGAGCGAATGTCCAGCCCGGACAGCGCAAGCGCAATGCACTCGGCGGCTCCGTTGCCGATCAGCAAGTTCTCCTGTTCGACGCCGAGCTTCGCCGAAAGCTTCTTCTTTAGCTCGCGATGACCGGGATCGGGATAATTGACGATTGCGGCCAGTCCGCTCCGCAGCGCTTCCAAAGCCTGCGGCGGCGGACCGAGCGGGTTGATGTTAGCGCTGTAATCTAGCCAGTCGCCCGGGCGAACGCCGAACTTCGCCGAGGCGGTCCACAGGTCTCCCCCGTGTCCGTAGGCCTCCAAAACGCCGTCGCTCGTCTTCATTGCGATCCCCCCATGCTTTCGTTCATGCTTTCGTTCATAATTTCGTATAGCTTGCGGACGTCCAGATGCCGCCGTACATGGTCGGCCAGCCGATCGAACTCTTCCTCCCGCAGCCGGCTGTAGATCAGCTCCCCGGCCAACGGCGGCCAGCCCTTCGAGCGGCGGATCGCATTGAGCCAATCGCGCCTGAATTCGTCATTATGCAAGATGCCGTGCACGTACGTTCCCCAAGCTCTGCCGTTCGGCGAACGGGCTCCTTCCAAGTACGAGGCGCCATCACCGGCTGCTGCGGAAACCAGGCTGAAGGGGTGAGCGACAGGACCGGTGAAGACGGTCCGCCCCATATGAATCTCGTAGCCTTCGATTTCGAAGGTCGCCTGCCGTTCAGAGCCGGAACCAGCCGTTCCTTCTCCCCAGCCTTGCGCCCGACCGCTCACGCGCTCGGTAACCTTGTCCTGACCGAACGTCGTCTCCAGCGGAAACACCGCCAGTCCCGGAAGCGACATATGAGCCGATTCAATCCTGTCCGGATCGTTAAGCCGTTCTCCCAGCATTTGATAGCCTCCGCAAATACCGGTCAACCAGCCCCCTCGCTCCACATGCTCCACAATAAGCCGATCGAGACCGGTTTCCCTTAGAAACAGCAGATCCTCCGCCGTATTTTTGCTACCCGGCACGATAACCACATCGGGAGACCCAAACTGCTCCTTCCCGGTTACGAATCGCACGGAGACGTCCGCTTCGGCAAGCAGCGGATCGACATCGGTAAAGTTCGACCAGCGCGGCATGCGGATCGCCACAATATCGAGCTGTTCGCCGTTCCTCCTGGCGTCTGTTGCAGGAGCGCGAAAAGAGAGCGAATCCTCGGCTTCCAGCCGCAGCTCCGGGATATACGGTATCACGCCGACGACCGGCTTGCCGGTGCGCTGCTCGAGCCAATCCAGCCCCGGCCTGAGCAGCTCGACATCCCCGCGGAATTTGTTGATGACAAAGCCTTTTACCCGGTTTCGCTCCTCCGGCTCCAACAGCTCCAGCGTACCGACGATGGCGGCGAATACGCCTCCCCGGTCGATATCAGCCGCCAGCAGCACCGGAGCGTCCGCCCATGCGGCCATTCGCATGTTGACGATGTCGCGATCTTTCAGATTAATCTCCGCAGGGCTGCCCGCGCCCTCCATGACGACGATCTCGTACCGCTCGCGCAGCCGGGCTAGCGCCGCGCGGGCAATCTCCCCCGCTTCCGTCAAATATTCGCTTCGATAGCTGAAAGCGTCCATCGTCCGATAAGGCTTGCCGTGAACGACGACCTGCGACGTTCTATCCGACGAAGGCTTGAGCAGAATCGGATTCATATCCGTCGTGGCCGCGATGCCGCAGGCGTCGGCCTGCATGCCCTGCGCCCGGCCGATCTCCTTGCCGTCCGGGGTCACATAGCTGTTCAAGCTCATGTTCTGCGACTTGAACGGCGCGACCTTCCAGCCGTCCTGGGCGAATATCCGGCATAGCGCCGCGGCCAGCACGCTCTTGCCGACGTCCGACGCCGTTCCCTGTACCATCAGCACCCGGGAGACGGCCTTCTTATCCCGGCCCCCGTTTTCGACTCCCCCACCGGCTCGCTTCTGCTTCCCGCTCGTCATCCCTGCGACACTCCCGCACTCTCGAACGTCGCCATCTCGCGCATAATATTCGCGGCGGCGTCGAGGAAATGAAAAGCGAGCACCGCGCCGGTGCCCTCTCCCAGCCTCATATCCATATGAATCATCGGCGACAGCCCGATCGTCTCCAGCATGCTCCGATGTCCCTGTTCCAGGGACAAATGAGAAGCAAGCATGTAAGGCGTACAAGCCGGGGCGAGTCTGGCGGCGACTAAGGCGGCGGCCGACGAGATAAAGCCGTCGACGACGACAAGCGAACGATGGGCCGCTGCACCCAGAATGACGCCGACGAGGCCCGCGATCTCGAGCCCGCCCAGCTTGGCGAGCACGTCGAGCGGATCGGCCGGATCGGCGCCGTTGACCGCCAGCGCCCGCTCGACGACGCGCTGCTTGTGCAGCAGTCGCTCGTCGTCGATGCCGGTGCCGCGCCCGACCGCTTGCTCCGGCGTCAGGCCGCCGAGAGCGATTAGAATCGCCGCGCTTGGCGTCGTATTGCCGATTCCCATCTCTCCGGTCGCGAACACCCGCGTGCCGGCTTCGGCCAGCTCGGCGACAACGTCGTACCCGACGCGGATCGCCGCAATCGCCTCTTCCCGCGACATCGCAGGCCCGCGTGCCAAATTCGCCGTTCCTCGGCGAATTTTGCGGGATATGAGCCGGGGATGCGACAAGTCGGCGTTCACGCCCACGTCCACGCAGACGACGTCCGCTCCGGCGTGACGCGCCAGCACGTTCACCGCGGCCCCGCCGCTCAGAAAATTCAGCACCATCTGCGGCGTCACCTCCGCCGGGAAGGCGCTGACGCCCTCCTCGCAGACGCCATGGTCTCCCGCCATCACGATAACGGCTTTGCGCGACAGATCCGGCATCGCTTCGCCGGTAACGCCGGCCGCCTGCGCAGCCGCCGCCTCTAGCTTGCCCAAACTGCCCGGAGGCTTCGTCAGGCTGTCCAATCGCGCCTGCGCCGCCCGCATCGCCTCTTCGTCAAGCGGAAGAATGCGCTCCGCGATATCCCGGATTTCGTTCGCCATGTTCGTCATCCGTCCAATCTCCCTCTCAACAAAATTTGCGGCACGCCGTTGTCCGGGTGCGGAAGCACGATCGGCATCGTGCCGTACACCTCTTCCACCAGCTCCGGAACGAGCACCTCCGCAGGCGCGCCTACGGCGGCCACCCGGCCGCCGTGGAGAACAAGCAGCCTGTCGCAATATTGCGCGGCCAAATTCAGATCGTGCAGCACCGCTACGACCGTTAGCCCGTTGTCCCGCCGCCACTCGCGAATATAATCCATCATCTGTAGCTGAAAACCGATATCGAGGAACGTCGTCGGCTCGTCCAGCATTAGAACCCCCGGCTCCTGAACGAGCGTCTTGGCCAGCGCCGCCCGCTGCCGCTCGCCCCCGCTCAGCTCGGCGACCTGCCGCGACGACAGCCTCTTCAGATCGAGCTGCTCCATCACCTTGTCGATGAGCTGCGCCGGATCCTCCTTCTCGCCGCCGAGCCAGCTCTGATACGGGTAGCGCCCCATCTCGACGACTTCGCGAACGGTGTAGCCGAGCGGCGGCAGCGCGTCCTGCTGCAGAACGGCCAGCAATCTGGCCAGCTCTTTGCGGGGATAAGCGTTCAGATCTCGTCCCGCAAACTCGACTGTTCCCGCCAGCGGCCGCTCGATCCCCGACAACAGCTTAAGCAACGTCGATTTGCCGCTCCCGTTCGGGCCGATAATGCCAAAAAATTGTCCTTTGCTTACGCAAATGTCCACTCCGCGCAAAATATCCGTTCCGCCGATCCGAAAATCGAGCGCTTTGGCCTCGATCATGCTCTCGCCTCCCCGCCCTTCGTTTTCCTTTTCCACAGCAAATAAGCGAAAAAGGGAGCGCCGATAAACGCCGTCACGACGCCCAGCGGAATTTCCTTCGGGCTGAGCGCCAGCCGCGCGATCGTATCCGACCCGAGCACGTAAACGCCGCCGATAAACGCCGACAGGGGGACGACGATCCGGTTGTCCGGCCCAACGACCAGCCGCACGAGATGGGGCACGACCAAGCCGACGAAGCCGATGACGCCGGATACCGAGACCGCCGCCGCCGTCATCAGCGTAGAGACGATCAGCACAATCAGCTTTGTCCGCTGCACGTTAACGCCCAGATGCATGGCCTGCCTCTCTCCGAGCGCGAACAGATTAAGCTCCCGGCTCAGCGAGATCAGTACGATAGCGCCGAGGATGACGTAGGGAAGAACGATCAAGGAATGATTCCAGCCGCGCATCGACAAGCTCCCCATCATCCAGAAGACGATCTCGTTAACCGTATTTTTCGAGAGCGACACCATGAACGATACCATTGATCCGAAAAAAGCCTGTACGACGACGCCGGACAAAATCAGCGTCTCCAGCTCCATTCTGCCTTTGTGGTAGGCCAGACGCAAAACGATAAATAAAGTGCATAAGCCGGTCAGAAACGATACCGCCGGAATCGTCCATTGGCCGATCCACACCTGCAGGCCGAACGAAATCAGCAGCGCCGCTCCTACCGAAGAGCCCGTCGCCACGCCGAGCGTATACGGGTCGGCCAGCGGATTGCGCAGCACGCCCTGGAAGCCCGCCCCGGCTAGCGCAAGCGCCGCTCCGACGAGCACGGCCAGCACAACACGCGATAAGCGCACCTTCATAATGATCGTCTCGTCCGGATCGGCCGCGCCCGCCGCGACGGGAGACAGCCCCAGCAGCTCGCTCGCGTACGGAATATGATGAAGCAGGATGCTCCATACTTTGCCGATCGGCACGCTCGCGCCGCCAAAGGAGAGACTCAATATAATCGAACAAAGGAGGAGCGCAAGGGCTCCTCCCATATAGATCGTTAATTTGCCGCGCATCCTATTTCACCTTGTCGGGATGGATCGCTTTCGCCATATCGTACAGCACCTTCGTCAGACGGGGGCCGACGCGGCTGATCGAGTTGTCGTCCACAGCGAACATCCGATTGTTTTTCACAGCGTCGATTGCGTCAAAGCCCGGACGGTCCTTGATCGCCTGCAGAATGCCGAGATCGTAGTTCGGGTTAAGCGCGTAAAGAATGACTTCCGGATTCGACTTGATGACCGCTTCCGGATCGACCTCGAACCAGCCGCTCTTCTCCTTGGACACGTTGTCTCCGCCGGCAAGCGTCAGTATCTCATCCATATATTCGCCGCTGCCCACTGTCCAGCCGGGCGAAAATTCCATATAAACCTTCTTGGCGGCAACGTCTTGCAGAGCGTCGGTTACCCGCTTCAGCTCGTCCTTCATCGTTGCGACCACTTGCGCCGCGCCTTCCTGAGCGTTCATGATTTGCCCGACCGTGCCGATCTTCTCCATTACCTGCTCCAGCGTCTTCGGATCAGACGCGAACACTTTGACGTTCAGCTTGCGCAATTCCTCGATTACGTTTGCCTGCATACCGCTATGCGCCAGCACAACGTCAGGCTTCGCGGCAAGCAAAGCTTCCAGATTCGTGTTGATGTCGCCGACCTTCTCGAGCGACTGCGCTTCCTCCGGATAATCGCTGTAGTTATCTACCGCGACAACCTTCGCTCCGCTTCCGATCGCGAACATCACTTCAGTCTCGGAAGGTGCGAGCGTAACGACCCGCTCGGGCGCTTGTTCGAACACGACGTCCGTTCCCGTGCTGTCCTTCAGCGTCAGCGGATATACCGTCTCGGACGAAGCGGCTGTTTCCTCAGAGCTCGACGCGGAAGGCGACGACTCCTGCGAGGCCGAAGCGCTTGGCGAAGCCGATTCGGTAGCGGAAGGCGACGGACTCGACTTGTCCTCGTTGCTGCCGCATGCGGCAAGACCCAGCACCAGCAGGGCTGCCGCCAGCCACAATCCCATTTTACTCCATATCCGTTTGTTCTCCATTACAATCCATCTCTCCCCGATTTCTATTTAAGAGGAGCTTGACCGATTGAACGACTGACACGAAAAACCCTCTCTGCGCATAAATCCGGAGAGAGGGTCAGCAAACAGGGAAATCGATACGCATAAGAACGTGATGCATTCCCGAGTGAGCCGTATCCTTATCCGCGAAGGATTTCGTCTGCTGCATCTTAAGGCAGGTCTCCTGACTTATAGGTTCGCGACACGCCCCGCCTTCCCGTCCGATCGGACAGTGGCATATCGAGGCCGTCCCTATTTCACAGTGGCGGGACCGTGCCGGACTTGCACCGGCTTCCCTTTTAACCCGTTGCGATTTCCGCATCGGGCACCTTAAGATTTAGAGTCTATTCAATTGCCGCAAGCTACCAATCACTTGGAATTATAGCCCGGGGAAGCAGGGGAATGCAACCATTATTGCCGAAGCGCATTCCGAGCTACTCGCAGTAATACATAAATCCGATTGCGCCAACGCCCGTGTGCGTGCTGATAATCGGCGTCGTATCCTCAATGCCGATTTTGTCGTAGCCCGTCATCTCGACGATCGTTGCTTTCAGCTTGGAAGCCAATTCGTGCCCGGCGGCATGAACGAGGCCGACTCCCCGGATCACCTTGCCCTTGACATCGTCGGCGAACTGCTTCGCCAAGTATTCGACGATCTGCGCCTTGGTTCGAACTTTGGCAACGGGCGTATATTCGCCTCCATCGAGGCTGGCGATGATTTTGATCTTCAGCAGCGACCCGATCCACGCTTTTCCTTTGCCGATTCGACCGCCCTTGACCAGATTGTCGAGCGTGTCCACGACGACGAACAGCCGCGTGTTGCGACGGATCCGGTCCAGCCGTTCCACGATCTCGCTCACGCTTTTGCCGGCTTTGGCCATCTCGGCCGCTTCGACGACTTGAAAGCCGAGCGCTTTCGAAATGTAGCGGGAATCGACGACAGTGACGTTCGCCTCCGACATGTCCGCCCCCATCTCGGCCGAACGGACGGTTCCGCTCATCTCCCCGGTCATATGAATCGACAAAATCTCGCTGCCGTCGCTGCCAAGACGGTCGTATAATTCCAGAAATGCTCCCGCAGGCGGCTGCGAGCTCTTCGGAAGCTCGGGGGACGCCTGCATTTTCTCGATAAATTCTGTCGGGCTGATATTCACTCTATCCAAATAAGTCGCGCCGCCGATGCTGATCGATAGCGGAACGACCTCGATCCCATGCTCGCGCAAATCGCTGCTGGACAGATCGGCGGTCGAGTCCGTAACTATCTTGATTTTGCTCAATACGCTTCCTGCTTTCATGGCGGACTGGGCCGCAGCTTTTTAAGTAGTCTATCATTTTATAGTAGGTTGAAGCAATGAAGAGCAGGCTGCCGTCCGAATGGGACGGCTCCGCGACCTTATTCCGATAAATGCTTGCGGATCAGCTCGGCTTTGAGCTCCAGCACGGCCGGACTGTAGTTGACGCGGTACGGTTCCGGATTCAGCTTGCGAAGGTGTTCGGGCCAAAATAATGCGAGCTGCTTGACGTGTTCGTCGCGAATGTCGTCCAGCTTTGGCAGGCCATAGACCAGCTTGCCCTTCGCGTAGACGGGCTGCAGCAGCGGAATCGCCCGATAGCGATCAACGCGCTTGATCCGGTGAGGATGGAGCGGATCGATCAGCCGGAGCGGCCTTCCCTCGGCAATGTCCTTATCCCCGGGCAGCGTCACGTAATCGGCTTCCGCCATGCCGTTGTCCGCGTTCACGATGCGATAAGCCTCTTTCACGCCGGGATTCGAAATTTTTTCCGGGTTTCCGGAGATTTTGATAACCGGCTCCATGGCTCCCTCGTGCTCTCTCGCCACCAGCTTGTAGACTCCGCCCAATGCAGGCTGATCAAATGCGGTAATGAGCTGCGTTCCCACTCCCCAGCTGTCGATTCTCGCGCCTTGCGCTTTCAGCTCGGCGATCAGATTCTCGTCCAGATCGTTAGACGCGACGATCTTCACGTCCGGGAAGCCCGCCTCGTCCAGCATCTCTCTCGCTCGCTTGGACAAGTAGGCCAAGTCGCCGCTGTCCAGACGAATGCCTTTCAGACGCTTGCCCCGCTGCTGCAGCTCTTGCGCGATACGAATAGCGTTGGGAACTCCGCTCTTCAGCGTATCGTAAGTATCGACCAGTAATGTGACATGATCGGGCAGAGCTTCGGCGTAATCGCGGAATGCCGCCTCCTCGCTGTCGTGACCTTGAACCCAAGCGTGCGCATGCGTGCCTGCGGTCGGAATGCCGAATCGCATTCCGGCGCGCAGGTTCGACGTCGCATGGAAGCCGGCAATATAAGCGGCTCTCGCCCCCCAGATCGCGGCGTCCGCCTCCTGTGCCCGCCTCGTGCCGAATTCGAGCAGGAGCTCGTTCGGCGCTACTTGCTTAACCCGCGACGCCTTCGTGGCGATCAACGTCTGATAATTCACGAAGTTGAGCAGCGCCGTCTCGATCAGTTGGGCCTCGAACACCCTCGCCTCTACGCGCACAAGCGGCACGTTCGGAAATACGAGCGTCCCTTCCGGAACCGCGTCGATGCTGCCGTTAAACTTGAAGCTGCGCAGCTCGTCGAAGAAAGCCTCGTCGTAGCCTTCCTCC
Organism: Cohnella sp. LGH; assembly: GCF_017671885.1. Taxonomy (NCBI): domain Bacteria; kingdom Bacillati; phylum Bacillota; class Bacilli; order Caryophanales; family Paenibacillaceae; genus Cohnella; species Cohnella sp. LGH. The sequence goes on along the minus strand of NZ_CP072117.1, from coordinate 2,398,067 downwards.
TGCGTCTGCAAATAGCGAAGCTCCTCCTCGCCAAAAGACAGCTTGCTCAAGTAACCGACCAGTCTCTCCAGTCCGGCGAACACCGCGTAGCCGTTGCCGAACGGCAGCTTGCGGAAGTAAACCTCGAATACGGCCCGTTCGTTCTGCGTCCCGCGCTTCCAATGCGCGTACATCATATTGATCTGATATTTATCCGTGTGAAGCGTCAAATTCGGTTCGCTCATGGCTGCAGCTCCTTTATTATTCCTGGATGTCAGTAGTCCCGCACGACTTCGGCGCCAAGCACGTTCTCAAAATGTCCGAGCGCCCACTCGTGGCCTTGCGGGTTAAAGCTGGCGACCGCATCGGCATGGACGACGGTGCGAAAGCCTTTGTTGTAAGCATCCACGGCCGTGTGCAGCACGCAAATGTCGGTGCAGACGCCGATCAGATGAATTTCGTCGACGCCTCTCTCGCGCAGCCTCAGCTCCAGATCCGTTCCGCAGAAGGCGCTGTATCTCGTCTTATCCATCCAGTAGACGGCGCCTTCCGCCTCGGCAAACCATTCGTCCAGCTTGCCGTACAGCCGTCGACCGTCCGTTCCTCGAAGGTTATGGGGAGGGAACAGTCGAGTTTCGGGGTGGAACGCATCCCCTTCCTCGTGCAGGTCGACCGCCATTACGACCCAATCCCCCTGCTCCGTAAAACGCCGCGCAAGCTCGCACACCCGAATCTCAATCTCCACCCCCGGCTCGCCAACCGGAAGCTTGCCGACGACAAAATCTACCGTATAATCGATTACGATCAAAGCTTTCATAGGCTCATCCCCTAAAGTTTTATTTTGATAATATTAAATGGACAATATCAAAGGAAGCAAAAAGCGCAGATTAAGCTGCTTGCGGCACCCCCAAAGAGAGGACGCATTGTTCACCTCATGTAGCCCGTCGGCCGAGGCGCCGTTCGGCGCCCTCAGCCATAGATGGACAGCTTCGGCTGACTGTCCGTAAACCGGTACAATTGAGCGGATCGCTGAGAATAACGATTGGACATCTTTCGTTCCCCGCTGCCGTCTATCGCCTCTTCCAGTATCCCTTTTCGGCTCTGCGTCGACGTAATTTTGCGAATAAAGTTTTTTTCCTCAAAATCCGGCACGACCGTCTCGATTACTTGATAAAGCTCGCTGATCGTAAACTCCTCCGGCAGAAATTGCTTGGCGATCGTCGTCGTCAGCATCCGATCCCGCACGCGCTCCACGGCATCCTGCAAGATCTTCAGATGATCGAACGCGAGCGGCAGCTTCAGCGCCTCGGATACCGGGAATAGCCGAACGTCGGACGCGTCGTCCGCCGCCTTACGGTTGATCAGCCGCGATTCGTTCACCAGAGCGAAGAAGGCGTGAGAGATCATCCACCCTCGCGGATCCCTGCCCGGTTCGCTGTACACATTAAAGTACTCGAGATGTATTTCCCCTACGCCCGTCTCTTCTTCCAGCTCGCGCTTCGCACATTCGTAGACCGACTCGTCCTCGTTGCAGAAGCCCCCCGGCAATGCCCAGCATCCCTCGAAGGGCCACTTCTTCCTCTGGATCAACAGCACCTGCAGCTCGCGGATAGGCAGCGACTTCTTCGTCTGATTGCGCAAGGAGGAAGTGATCGTAAAGATGACGATGTCGGCAGGCGCGCCGTCCGGAGTACGGTAGCGAGCGGTCGAATAGTTGGACGCATTCTCGTCCTCGATAGCGGCGTTCAACGCAACGCACCTGCCTCTCTTGATAAGATCAATTTGATAATATCATAATGACCTTTTATAAAACATTTGTCAATGAGCAAAATCCCCTACGAACGGAAAAATTCCGTCTTTGTTCTCAGCTCGGCGGATTTGGCCCTTAGCGAGTCCGTGGAAGCGGCAATTTCCTGCATAACCGCCGTCTGCTCCTGAGACGCGGAGAATACTTGCTGCGCCCCGAGCCGTATACGATCGGCCACTGTCGCGACGCGACGCGCTTCGTTCAGCTGCATGGTCGCCTGCTCGGCTTGACGGGAAATGCCGGCCGCCATCGATTCGACGAGGCCGACCACTTGCTGGGCCTCCTCGTTCACGTCATGGAAGGCCGCCGCAAACTTCTGTCCGCCCTCCGCCTCGCGTTCGGACAGCTCGTATTGGGAACGGATATGGCCGACTGCTCTGCCGACTTCCTCCTGAATGTGGCGAATCAACGTACGGATGTTTTTGACCGATCCGGCGCTCTCGTCCGCAAGCGATTTGACCGCTTGAGCGACGACCTCAAAGCCGCGTCCCTCTTCCCCCGCTCTTGCCGCTTCAATGGAGGCGTTCAACGCCAGCAAATGCGTCTGATCCGCAATATCCCCTACGACGTCGGAGATCGTGCCGATCTGCTTGGCGTAATCGCTCAGCTTCTCGACGACGTCCATCGCTTCCCTGTTCAGCTCGGACAGCTGCCGCATGCCGCCGATAAGCGACTTGAACACTTCCTCGCTTTGCGCGGCCGCTCGGTTCATCTGCGTGACGCGCTCGCGGGCGACGGCCGCCTCGTCGCTCATCCGGTCGGCGGCTGCCGACAGCGTCTCCGCGTCGAGATGCAGCCGTTCCGCAGACTCAGCCTGAGTCTGAGTGCCGGAAGTAATCGCTTCCGATTCGTTCGTCATCTGCTCGATCTGCCCGGTCGCTTGTCCGACCGCTTCCTGCAGCTCCCTGACGTGAGAATCCGTAAGCCGCGTATTTTCCTTGATTCCGTCGATCATCTCTCGCAGCTGCGCCAGCATTTTATCGAACGCTTCGCCAAGCTCCTGCATTTCATCTCCCGAAGCGGGCGGCGATACGTTGGCTCGCAAATTCCCTTTCGCCGCTTCTCTCGCCGCATCGGTCAGGGATACAAGCGGCTTAAGCAGCCATTTTGCCGCGAAGAAGCCGAACAGGCCCGTCCAGAATATGCCGAGCAGCAGGGTCAGAAGAACAAACAGCCATCCCGATATAAAGTCGAACATATCCTTAAGTACTAAGAGAAAGAAAGCGCTGGTCGCATATGTAACTGCCGATACCGCGGTAATTCCGATTACCATTTTTTTGACGATTCCGAACTTCGACTTCATGAGCTTCCTCCTCGTGGCCTGAATATGCTTTCATTGAAGCATGCATTCGACATGGATACTGTGACTTACTTCACATTTTAGCCTAGAACGCTTCCAGCTGCCAGCCGTCGTCTTCCGCTTTTATCGAAGCGGCATCAGTGGTAAGTTAAGAGGATAGGGAGGAAGACGATATGATCATTGCAGTCATCGCGGCGTCACTGCTTATTTCGGCCATAGGCGCATACGGATTCTTCATAGAACGGGGACGATTGCGCATCGTTAGACATACGATCCGTTCTCCTCGCATCCCGCCAAGCTTCGACGGAGTCACGATCGCGCAGTTCAGCGACATTCATCTCAGTCCGGCGTATTCTCTTAAACGGCTGGGCAAGCTCGTAGAGGCCGTCAATTCGCTGCATGCCGACCTGGTCGTATTCACCGGGGATTTGCACGATGCGCGGCGAAACGACAATATCGCGAAATACGACCCGTCGCCAATACTTGCGCGAATTCAGGCGCGCCTGGGCAAGTTCGCCGTCTACGGCAATCACGATTTCGGCTACGAACGCAAGCTCCGCTCCTCGGGAGCGTTCCTGAGCCGGGGAGGGTTCTCCGTACTGATTAACTCGACCCAGCGCATAGAGCATACGGATGGGGATTACATTACGATCTCCGGTCTGGACGATTACGTGCTAGGCAAGCCTAACGCAGCTAAAACGATCGCCCGCTTGGAGGACGATCGTTTCCATGTGCTTCTTGTTCATGAGCCGGATATGGCGGATCGGCTGATTCGTTATCCGATCGACTTGCAGCTGTCCGGACATAGCCACGGCGGGCAAGTGCGCCTGCCGCTTCTCGGTCCGCTCGTGCGTACGAAGCTCGGAAGCAAATACGTCGGCGGCATGTACCGGATCGGCGGTCGACACCGCGACAAGCGACCTTACCGATTGTACGTGAATCGTGGAATCGGAACGACGCGCATCCCCATCCGGCTGTTCTGCGCTCCAGAGCTGACCGTGTTTACTCTGCGACGCGAATGAACAAGGGGCTTCTTTTTAGGATTCCAGCAAGCGTTGGCCGATATATTCGCCTTCTCGCAAGCCGCCGGGGCAAGCGAACATGCCGCTGGCCACATGAACCGCATATTCGTTCAAGGCGTCGCGACTCTGCATCAGCTTAAGCATCGGCAGCAATTGCTCCTCCGGATTGCGCTGGTAGCTGACGAACAGGAGCCCCGCGTCGATATTGCCTGTGCGAGGATCGACTCCGTCCGTATACGAATAGCCTCTGCGGTGAATAAGCTGCTTCGTTTCCTTCGCCAGCCGCACATGAGACCGATCCGGCAGCTGCGACGGATCGACCTCTTCGAACTCCTCTTTACGCCCATATGCCGCGCCCGATTCCTTGTATCTTCCGAACGTATCCTCCTGGTCGGCGAGAGACGACCGGTCCCACACCTCGAGCAGCATACGCACCTTGCGATAAGCCATATAACTGCCGCCCCGCATCCAATCCGGCTCCCCGTCCCCCGCCCATACGACGCTGTCGTATCCTCCGGGCGTATCATGCAAGCGATTGGCCGTCCCGTCCTTGAAGCCGAACAGATTGCGCGGGGTTTTCCCGCCGCCCCCGCTAATAAATCCCTCCTGCAGCCAATTAACCGCCGCCGAGCCGGTCGACAGTCGGATGAAATTGCGGGCCGCATGAAAGGCCACCTGCTGATCTTCCGCGCACACTTGGATGCAGACGTCTCCTCCGGACATCAGCGGATCGAGATTGTCCCGAGGCATCCGCGGAATATCCTGCAAATAGAGAGGAAGCTTGCTTGCGAGTCCGAACCGGTCCTTGCCGTCTTGAAGAAACATCGATGACCCGAAACCGAACGTTACGGTCAGCTTCGCGGCCGGAAGATCGAGCGTCTCGCCCGTATCGCTGGGAGGAAGCTGCGGATTGCTTCCCGACTTCATCGAGCTTCCGGCGGTGCCGAGGTCGGCAAATTTCGTCCAGTCGCGAAATAGCCGGATAACGGCCGCACGATCCGCGGCCGTTATCCGAAAGCTTACTAAATACATATAGGTTTGCTGAGGCGTGACGATACCCGCCTGGTGCTCCCCGTACATTGGAATCCGTTCCTCCGTCGTCAAGCCTCCGTTATCGGCGATAGCCGGCTCGGCGGGTTGAACCGCCTTGCCGATCGCCGCCATGCCGGAAGCGCCGATCGCGAGTCCGGCGCCGAGAGAGGCGGATATTTTCAGAAAATCCCGCCTCGACATTCCTTTCTCCCGTTCCATGCTTCTCCCCCGTTTACAGAATGCTCGCCGTCTGCGACATCAGCTGGGACAGCTGGCTGATCTGATCGCTGATCTCGCGAATCTGCTCAGTCGTAAGCTTGTCGTAAGAAACATAGATCCCGTCAGTCTGGTGGCCTCGAAGCGTCTGTTCAAGCAATTGGAATTGTTTGTCCAGTTGGTTGGCCAAATCCGGATTTTTCTCGTTAAGCGCCGGAATGATGGCCAGATAAACGTTTTTCGAACCGTCGACGTTAGCCGCAAAATCGACCAGATCGGTGTGGGAGTAAATTTCCTCTTCGCCCGTAATTTTGGAGATGGCCGCTTCGTTCAGCAGCTCCATCGCACCGGCGACCATTGCCGGAGCTTCCAGCTCAAGCGTTCTAACTTTGGCCTGCAGCTCCCCCGTATCCTTAACCAGCTGATCCGCATAGACCTCCATGCCTTCAAGGGAACGGTCCAGCCACAGCGCCTTCTCGATCCGGTGGAACCCCGTCCATTCGTTCTCGTCTTCGACGTCGGCGAGACGCGCGTCGATTCGCGGATCGAGGTCCTCGAAGCTTTCGGCGATCGGCTCGATATTTTCGAAGAAGACGCGGGCTTGCGGATATTCGAGCATCGCCTTCTCGGCGTCTCCCGCCTTCACCGCTTCGACGAACGTTTTGGTATGGATAACCAGCTGATCGGCCTGCTCCTCGACATACTTCTTATAGTTCGCTACCGCCTTCGTCAGCAGTTCGGACGTACTGCCTGTCGTTTCCTTGGCGTTCAGCAGATTGTCCAGCGCCGTTTGCAGCTTCTCAGCCGTCGTTCCCAGCGCGGCAAAATCAATCTTATCGTAGGCGGACGCGGAGAAAATAGGCATCTCGTACTTCTCGACCTCCGTGTACTCGAGCGGGAACGACTGGCGGACGGAGTTCTCGTATGCCAGCCAGATGTCGTTGATCGATTTGCCGAGGCTCTTCACGGCAGCCGCATCCTGCTTCTGGATCGCTTCCTGAAGCTTCTTCGTTTCCTCTTGCAGCTTGACCGTCTCTTCTTGAATCGGAGTAAGCGCGTTGCCTGCGGCTTCGCCTGAAGCTGCCGACGTTGCGGAGGCAGTCGCCGGAGCGGTCGCCTGCGCCGTCTTTGACGGCTCGCCCTCGTTGTTTGAATTACCGCATGCGCTTAAAGCTAATCCTGTAGCCAGCAGCAAGCCTGTCAATTTGATGTTTCTGTTCATCGTACGGTTTCCCCCATTTTCGACTATTCGACGTCTATCGGCGTCTTTATGATTTTGGCTTTGCGTTCCGACCTGCCGCTCGCGCCGCTCAAACGGCGGAAGACAAGGACGGAAACGGCAGCCAGTACAAACAACAATTGCGGCAGCGTGCTGTACCAGGACGGGAACAGCCCGATCTCGCCGTATTCCGGCAAATAATCGTGCACGGCCGCCGGCAGCGCGCCGGCCATCTGCAAACTGTGAACGCCCGATCCCATAAACTTGAAGCATAGATAAAACACAATGACGCTGGAAACGAGAAAGACGGGCCGAATCGGAAGCTTCGTTCCGAGCCGGATCATAAGCAGCGCGCAGACGCCGAGAACGCCAAAGCCTGCGGCGATTCCTCCGAGAAGCTCGCCCGCCGGCAACTTACCGACCATCCCGACAAGAAATATGACGGTTTCCAGCCCTTCGCGCACGATGGCGAAAAAAGCAAGCAGCCCCAAGGAGGCCATTTTTCCGTTTGTCATCGCTCGCACGCTCTCGTTTTTCAGAAATTGCCCCCAGCGCTTCGCGTCGGAATTGCGATGCAGCCAATAGCTGACATAGAGCAGCAGCAGGCTGGCAAGCACGCCCGTCCAGCCGTTGATTAGCGAGTTGTTGCGCCCAAACGCCCCGGAGGACAGCAGAAGCGACACCGCCAAGCCGATTCCGATGCTCGCCAGCACGCCTGCGACCGAGCCTCCTACAACCCAATTTTTCGCCCGGCCGGATTCCGATTTCCGAGCGTACAGCAGCAGCGTTCCGACGACAAGCAACGCCTCCAGCCCTTCCCTCAGCGGGATCAGAGCCGCATCAATCCATGAGTAGCTCGCGTCGACAAGCGGATTAAGCGATTCGATCATCCGCTGCGCGACCGGAAACGCCTGCCCGCGTTGGGACGGATTCGTCAAGTACGCGTCCATAAGCACGAGATCTCTCTCGGCATGGTTGTATACGGTTTGCGAACGGCTGACCACATCGCCCTCGACCGACAGCCACTGGCGCTGCAGCAGACGCACTTCCTCCTGCGCCTCCGTCCAACGCTCCCCCTTCATTAAATCCGCGGCCCCGCGAAGCTTCAACACGTATGCACCTAACGACATGCGCCCTTTGCCGTCGTTGCCAGTGTAGGCTCCGTCCTCGTAATTGCGCAGCGAGAACCGCAGCGCCCCGGCTTCGTCGGCGGCTCTCTGCATCTCTCCGTTCAGCAAAGCGAGAGAAAGATTAGCGATCTGCCGATCAATCTCCAGCGACAGATCGAGAGAGCTTGCTTTCACCGTCTTCTTATTTGCGGTCCACCATTTCTTGACGCGGCTGAAGCTGTCGGCCGCCCCTTCCGAATTATCCGATTCCAATCCGGAAATCATCTCTTCGACGCTTGCGATCGCCTGCTTTGCGGAAGCGTCTTGTTCGGCCGACGCTTCTGCGCCGATTGCAAAAGAAAGCACGCCGAATAAAGGTACGACCAACAGGATCGCCCTTACTGCCGCCAACAACGTTCTGGCGGACACACGGCCGGATTTGGCCATCTCGACTGCCTCCTTGCCTGTTGCAAATGTGACATTTCTCACATTAGATGATAATAGTTCTCAATTACATATGAAATTATAGACATAAGGAAACAGGCGTGTCAATAGAGAAATTGCAAAAAAATTCAAGTTGGCGCACAAGATTGAATAAGTTGGCCAAATACGCGAATATAAGAAGAAGAACAAAGCAACGAGGAGGCCGGCAAAGTGGATTATATGACTCACACATTATTTGGAGTCGCCATCTATGGGGCGTTAAAAAAAACGGACATGGATGTCAAGACGAAGTGGGCTTTCTTCGGAGCTTCCGTCGGCTCAAGCGTTATTCCGGACATCGATATTCAATGGGCGCGCGCCGGCGCGGACTACTTAATGTCGCACAGGGGAATTACCCACTCCTTCGCCATGGTCCCCGTGTGGGCGGGAATGTTTTCTCTGCTGGCCTGGGCCATATTCCGCGTGAAGGATCGACGATTGTTCTGGACCGCTGTCGCAGGAGTGCTGCTGCACATTATTAGCGATTGGACGAACGCCTGGGGGACGGGATTGCTTGAGCCGTTCACCTCGCGCAGATATGCGATCGGCATTATTCCGAACAAAGGGAATGTGTTCTGGGTGATGGCGGCCGCGATCGTCCCCTTCCTGCTGCTTTTCCGCAGAGAGAAGCAGCGAACGAGGCTGTTTCGTCTATTTTGGGGGATGGCCGCGCTTTATGCCGGATTTCAGATCGCCCATTCCGCCTACGTATACGCGGACTTGAAGCAAGAAGGCTTCGATCGGGTAGCCATTCGCGCGGATCGGTATCCCGGAGGCCTATCGTATTATGCGAAAAAAGACCTCGAGGTCGTCGAAGGTCGGCACCAAATCGGCGGCGCAAGCGAGACCGTCCGCACTCACCGAATCGATCCGGTGGACGTCGAAGCTTTAATGAAGTACCCGTCCGCCAAAAGCTTGCTTTTATTCGCTCCATTCGTAGTGACGCAAGAGTCGGGCGACGAAATCCGCATTTTCGACCCTCGCTTCTCGGGCATGCGCTCGATGCTTAGCGTTCAAGTACCTAAGCCGTAGTGCTGAAATGGGAAAGAGGCTGATCTACAAGCTTTCAAGCAACTCTGCTTGTAAATCAGCCTCTTCCGACTTGCCGTCCACCCCCTCTGGGGGCGCCGATGATTATTTCCCTTCGTTAATCTGCTTGATCAGTTCGACCGGGATTTTCGGCACGCGATCGTACGTCAGCAGCCCGTTAATCTCCTGCTCCACATCGGTCAGCTGCGTATAGCAGATGCCCTGCACGACGCCCGATTTCAACAGCGGATGAATGACAGCGCGAAGCCGCTCCGCGTAGTCCTCGTCGTTCTCGGCTCCGGAGTAGCCCCAGCCCTCCCATTCGCTCTTCTTGTAGCCGATTCCGCCGAACTCGGTAACGAGAATCGGCTGACCCGCGTAATCATGCCCGCTGACGGACAGCCTGCGATTCGCCGGCATCGTGCTTATCGCCTTCTCCGGAGTGCTATAGCGCTCCTCAAGCACTTCGCGACGCCACTCGTAATCGTGAATGTTGAACAAGTCCGTTGCGACCAGCTCCCAGCCGTCGTTGGAGACGACAAGCCGCATCGGGTCCAGCGACTTCGTCAGATGATACATCGTTAACGCGTGCTGCTGCTGACGTTTGTCGATCTGAATGTTCGGCACGCCCCAGCTTTCGTTAAGCGGCACCCATGCAACAATGGATGGATGATTGTAATCGCGCTCCATCGACTCCTGCCATTCGTTTACGAAACGGCGCACGTATTTCTCCGAATATTGATACGCGTTAGCCGCCTCGCTCCAGACGAGCAGCCCCAGCTTATCAGCCCAATATAGATAGCGCGGGTCCTCCAGCTTCTGGTGCTTGCGCGCCCCGTTAAAGCCCATCTCCTTCGTCAGCTCGACGTCCCGCTTGATCGCTTCGTCGCTAGGCGGCGTCAGATTGCCGTCGGGAAAGTACCCTTGGTCGAGCACCAACTTCTGAAAATAAGGCCGATTGTTCAAGCAGAACTTTCCGTCCTCGACGGATACTTTGCGCATGCCGAAATAGCTGGAAGCTTCGTCGATCGCAACGTCGCCGTCCCGCAAAGTGTAGCGGACGTCGTACAGGTTCGGACGTTCAGGCGACCACCAGCGGCCTTGGGAATGATCGTTGAAATCCGTCAGCCGGATCGTTCTCGTCTCCTCCTCGTTGTTTACCTTTACGATGTCGCGAGCGACGAGAGCGCCTTGGAAGGAAATGTCGATTTCAAGCGTGAGATTTTCCGGCCTGTCCGCCAAGCCGCCGAAAAACACCCGCATTTCGATATCGTTGCGATCGATGTCCGGCGTGTACCGCACTTTGTCCATATAGGTTTGTCCGACCGCCTCAAGCCATACGGTCTGCCAAATGCCGGTCGTTCGCGTATAGAAGATGCTCGCCGAATCCTTGAGCCAGTACTGCTTGCCCCGAGGAAGCGTAACGTCGCGGCTGTAGTCTACCGCTTTGACGACAAGCGCATTGGCGCCGCTCGGATTAATCATATCCGTGATATCGGCGCTGAAAGGCGTATGGCCGCCCTCATGCTTAACGGCCAGCTTCCCGTTCACCCATACCGACGCCTCGTAATCAACTGCTCCGAAATGCAAAATCGTGCGTTTGCCGGAGAAGGACGCGGATAGCTCGAAGGAGGTTCTGTACCAGACCGTATCGTGAAAATCGGGATCGCCGATGCCACTCAGCTTGCTTTGGAAAGCGAACGGAACTTGAATGCGACGGGACAACTCCTTGTCGCCCGTATGCCAATGCTCCTTGTCCCCGATACGACCATCGTCGAATTCAAACTCCCATTCACCGTTCAGATTGATCCAACCCGCGCGCTCGAATTGCGGGCGCGGATGCTCCTGTCGATATTTTGTCGTCATGCTCTCATCCTCCATATCATTAACTATTTAATTAACTAAATAACTTAACGATTTATTATACAGCTCATATTATCGAATAATCAGCTAATTTAGTCAATACTCAATTGTTTAATTAACTTTTGAGTTATATAATGAAAGGAATACATGCGAGGAGATTGTTATGATCATACAAGTCCATTCCGGCAATACGGCTTATTTCGAATGCTTCGCCTCCGAGACCCGGCTGCGCATGATCGAATTGCTGAACGTAAGACCGATGAACATCAAGGAGCTTGCCGCTGAATTGGAGCTTTCTTCGGCCATTATTACCAAGCATATTCAGAAGCTTGAAGACGCGGGGATTGTAGGGACGGAAAGCCTATCGGGGCTGAGAGGGAGACAGAAAGTATGCCGCCTGCTGCCCGATACGGTAACGCTGCAGTTCAGGACGCCCGAAGCGAAGGACCTCCGTCAGTATTCGGTATCCGTACCGATCGGCCAGTTTTCCGATTTTCAAGTGAAGCCTACCTGCGGGTTAACCTCGGAGCAAGCCTTGATCGGAATGGTGGACGACCCCCGCTACTTCTCCGATCCGGAACGCGTGAAAGCCAAGCATCTGTGGTTCGCCAGCGGCTTCGTCGAATACCGGATTCCCAACTATCTCGTCGGCAGCCAGAACGCGCAAAGCCTCAGCCTGTCGCTGGAGCTGTGCTCCGAGGCTCCCGGCTACAACGAGAATTGGCCCTCCGACATTACCTTCTCGATCAACGGCGTCGTCATTGGCGTATGGACCTGTCCCGGCGACTATGGAAGCCAGCGCGGAGCGCACACGCCGGCCTGGTGGAATATGGGCACGCAGCACGGATTGTTGAAGACGCTCGCGGTCCGGTCGGACGGAACTTACCTGGACGGGGTATATCTGTCCGATACGACCCTCTCCGATTTAGGCATACGCTACGGAGAAGATCTTCGCTTCCGCATCGCCAGCCGCGAGGACGCCGAGCATCCCGGCGGTGTCAGCCTGTTCGGCCGACAATTCGGCAACTACGATCAGGAGATCGAAGTGACGGTTCATTATTAAATTGTCGTCGCCCCCTGCAGATGAGGCATATTAAAAAAATACGGAGCAGAGTGACATAAAGACAATAATCCTTTTCAGGAGGATAATTTGAAAAATATTAAAATATTAACATTTATTGTTGCCATGTTGTTTTGCACGTCATGTTCAAACGCAAAACAAGATGATCTCCACAGTTGGGCATTCGATGTTGTAACGTGGGATAATGCGGTATACAAAGTAACAAATGAAATTGTTTATGAAATTGAGGAACAAATTGGAACCATAAAGAAACATTCTACCCATGAAAGCGATCATTTGCCGAATTTATTTTCTAACAAGTATAAGAAAGGAACCAAACTATTCAAAATTAAAAATATTGAGGCAAACGAATCGATCGCTGTATTGAAAGATGATACCTTCTTAAAAGCATTAAAAATGGATGGAATGAAAACAGCGGCTTAAAGCCGCTGTTTTCATTCCCCAATTCAATTATCGTTTCAACCCTGATTCTTCTATTAATTTCGACTCAGTAAAGACCTCATTACTAGTTGTTCCATGATATCTTGCGTAACATTAGAGACAGATTTATTTCTTGCTGTTAAAGGAGAATAAGTATTTGTACCTAAATGTAGCAACAATCTCGGAATTCCATTTAGATGCGCCAGTCGTCCATATACTCTTATAATAGTTTTTATTTTGAGGAGGGAGCCGATCGTGCAAGCTCCTCAAAAAGCTCCGCCGTACGAAGCGGATCCTTGTCATTGTAGAAAATGTAGACCTTATCCAGCTTGATGCGGATGTAGGGCGGATTGTTTTTGAACACGTACAGCCGTGTTTTGCCAAGCCCTTTCAGGCGAAAATGTCCGCGTGCTTGCGTACCTGTCGCTTCCCCGTTTAATTTAGTGCCGGATGGAATTTCATCGACCAGAGATAATTCCTCTATGTCGGAAAGGCTGAAGTCGAAGGAGTACATCGGATAATCGATGCTTACCGTACTGTCCGGCATCAAAGTCATCGTCGGGGAAGTCAGCTCCGATCGGATAAGAATAAACGACACTCCGACAACGACTGCCGCCAGCAGCCCCAAAACTCCTCCTGCAATTAGCTTGCCCGCCAACGTGCCCGTATTGATCGTTTCGCCTATGCCGATTCTTTTCGGGACAAGCAAGCTTTTATCGTTAGGATTATGGTAGGTGAAACCGTTAGCCCAATACTCGTCGTCATCCGTGTAGACGATTTTGTCGTCCTGCTCCAGCAGCTCTTGTTCGAGAGCGCGTACTTTGCGATGTACATACAAGATTGAACCAAGCGGAATTACCGTAAAAGCCAGCGTAATCGTGAGCCACACGCCCAACCCATCCTCGCTGCCGTTAGCGGCGGCCTGATAGATGAGCGCAACGTGGATATTTTCGACAATGGCCATCATCAGCCACAAATAAGACCAGGCGCGCCGCCTCGCCTGATTAAGGCTTACGTTGACATCGCTGTTCATACTGTATACTCTGGCTTTCGCTCTTCTAGTTCCGAGAGAGATAAGCAGGAATAAGACGGTAACCAACCCGGCAGCAACCCCAAGACCGATAAAATCGGAGCCTTCTTGTGCATTCCATACCATCAGCCCCGCCGACATTGCCGCGGGAATCGCGAACAGCGCCACGGGCGCCGAACGGCGGTTTTTTAGCTGGGCGACGCGCAGATCGCTCTGAATGACCCGCTTCTCTCCGACAAACCAATCGTTATCCCGCTTAAGCGCCAGCATCTCCCGGAATGCCCGTCTGAACGGCACAGTCCCGACCACAAAATAGACGCAAATCCACAACAAATAATAAATCGTTTGATAGGCCGGCAACGCATAAAGGATCGCCACAGGAACGAGTAAAAGCAGCATAAGCCAGTTCGCACGCGCGAAACGCCGCTTAAAACCAGCCTGAATTTCACGGATTCCGTCATGGACTATGGCATGCTCGGGCAAGGAAATAGCAAACAGCATTCCCTTCCTATAGCTGGCTTGCGGTCTATAGGTAACGATCATGACGATAAAGCAAATAGCGGCCGTAATCAAAAAAACCGGAGTAAGAATAGCGATCAACTCTTTTCTTTAGGATGGCTGATGCCGGTAGGTCATCTTGGAGAAAATGTTGGAGATCATCGACTGGAACACGGATTGGTCGACGCCCTTAATCGTTGCCTGCGCGATAATCAGCTGAAGTTGAGCTTCGAGTTGCTCGTTGTGGACGGCATCCATCTGCGTTTTCGGACTGACCTTCGCCCCATGCCGCCGATCGATGACGATGTACCCTTCCTGCTTCAGAAGCGCATATGCTTTGTTTACCGTCATCGTATTAATGCCCAAATCCTCCGCCAGTTGGCGAACTGTCGGCAGCTTCTCCTGTTCCTTCAGCCCGCCGGTCGCAATGCCGATCACGATCTGATTGCGCAGTTGTTCGTAGAGCGGCGTTTCGCTATCCAATTGCAGCGTAATGACCATGAGGATCGCGCTCCTTCTCCCACTTTAAGTATTATATATTGTAATACAAATAATACTTAATGGGCAAGGGCGGAGGTGCTTATCGCAACGTTGCTAGGCCTAGCAGACTGCGTACCCCCTTTCGCTAACCCTTAAGGTACCTTTTTGGGTCCACTCTCGCATTCCGCTACCGCTTGGCACTTTTTCGCCCCCCTTCCCCAACTTGGCTTGTACTCTTGATCTGCCTCCTTCAGAATGGAGACTGACAACATGAACTTTGATGGAGGCCATTCCTTTAATGCTGACGATTCGCGATTTTCCAACCTACCTTGAAAAATTTACAGCACATCTTGCCGTTGAACGTAATTTATCCCCCAAATCCATTAAGGCATATTCCTGCGACTTGGGCCTATTGCTCAACTGGTGCCATTCCCGCTCTAATGACATCATCGGCGAATCAGACATTCAGGCCTACTTTGCCGAGCTGATCCATGAGCAGCTGATTAAGGATTCTTCCATTAAGCGGAAATATGTATCCGTTAAATCCTTCTTTAACTTCATGGTGAACAAACAATGGATCTCGCATTCTCCCATTCAAGCGTTGGGGAGAAACTTCAAAAAATCAAAACGCATTCCCAAAACCTTATCGACCGAAGATGTCCGCAAGCTGTTGACTTCCGTTCAAACAGATTTGCAAACCCTAAAAAGCGCTTATCGACAAAAAATCTGTATTCGCAACAATGCAATTCTCGAACTGCTATTCTCGACCGGCATACGAATTGGGGAATTGGTGGGGATCAAACTGAGGGATTTAGACCTGGAAAAGCGAACACTGCTCATTTTCGGCAAGGGACGAAAGGAACGAATCCTCTACCTTTCTTCCGAGGAAGTTCTATCGAAAATCAAGATGTGGCTGGATATCCGAGACTTCCTAGAGCCGCAGTGCGATGCACTTTTTATTAACAAGTATGGGAATACGCTTACAATCTATTCGATTGAAGACATTTTCTACAAATACCGTAACGCCTCCAACATCAACAACCAGGCAACTCCTCACTATCTCAGGCACACCTTTGCCACACAGCTGCTGGACAACGGAGCAGACCTAAGATCCGTTCAGGAAATCCTCGGCCACTCCAGCGTCAGCACAACCGAAATTTATACGGAGGTATCTATCCAGCGCAAAAAGGACGTTCTCTCTCGTTTTAACCCTCGGAACAATTTAATTTTGTAGCCGATCAGACCTCCTAATAACTATGAATTATTTGGAGGTTATATAATGAGTGAACTGTTCAAGCTTGTTGAACAATCTAAATTGAGAGCAACCAGTATTCGGGAACGATATCAAATTGCTCTAGTTTGTAATTCACGCTCTAAGACGAGGATCATCAATAATCAACAGATTGATTATTCAGAGAATAATGAATTTTTTTCTGATCAGGAATTTTCTGAGATTTTTGATGGGATACAAGCTTCAGAGTTCTATATCCTTCCCTTTTTTAATGAACTTACTTTTATCGTCAAAACTCTTGAAGAATCCTATTTCAAAAATAATAAACTTGTCTATAATCTATCTAGAAACGGAAAGCATGTAGGAAAAAAGTCGCTAATTCCCTCTTTTTGCGATTTGCTCTCAATTCCCTATACTGGTTCCAATGCCTTGATTACTTCATACTGCAGGGCAAAATACATGTACACCAAATACTTACAGGCACATCAAATCAACACCCCTAAAACGTGGGTATTCATTGGTAATAATAGTTGGCTTAATAATGATAAGCCTGTTCTTGGAACATCTATTGTCTTAAAATCGATGCATGAATCTGCAAGCATCGGTCTTGAAAAAAATTCAATTTTTTTGTTTGACTTAAATTGCATGTCACATCTTGAATCCTTATATTCATCTCAACAATCTCCTATTTTAATACAAGAGTTAATAAGCGGCTACGAGTGCGAGGTTCCTTTATTTATTGGCGATAAAATTTACGCTATGGATCCTGTAGGTATATCCATAGACGGAAAAAGAAACATAAATTCAGAGATTTTAACCTACGAACGTTCTTATAAAGATCAATATGGTTTTTTTTCTTTAGCCGATGAGTTCAATTCAATAACAATAAATCAGATTAAAAGCATAGCAATTCAGGTTGCTCGGTTAGTTAGTTTGACAAACTACGGTAGGATAGATTTTCGAGTTGATACTAAAGGAATCCCCTACGTAATAGATATTGCAACATCACCATACACCACCAAACATAGCTCGTTTGCGTACTCATTCATGAATCTTGGAATTGCCTACGAGGATATCTATGCTACGATTATCAATTTAGCCTGCAAAGATTCTGAAATCTAAATTGATGTGAATTGCAAATCTGAGAATAGAAATAACCGACAATAAAAGCCACCCGCTTCATCTAAGGGATTAGCATTTTGATATATCCATTCGTCCAATTGATTAGAAGGATGAGAAGCTTTATGCTCAATTAACTTTTGTAGAGCGAAGTTTCGCTGCTGAATTAAAAGTTTGTTTTTCTTATGGAAACTTGGGAAATTATCTTTCATCCTGCTACAGTATTTCTCGGCTTCTTCCCATGAATGTTGAAGTACGCATAACACCAAGTTAAGATTCAAAACATAGTATTGATAGAAACTGTCCTCTGTATCCTTTAATATTTTGTTTGTGAGAACATCCAGCATCTCTTGACTTGTCTGATAGTCACCTTTCATAAGATATAAATTGATCATGTTAATATGAATGATTGCGTTGCTTTCTCTTGATACATCAGAAACTTTTTTTTCAAATTCTTGTATTGCTTCTGATATGTATAATTGGTTTTCATATTCTTTAATATTATACTTATTGAAAAATTTGGATAGTATTATGTTATTATATACTTTTTCTTGTGACGGAAACTGTACGAGTGGATGTTCAGTCACTAATTCTAAACATTTCGTTAGATGATTTATCGCTTCATCATACTTACCTAGAACAAGCAAGTTGCCCGAATGGTTACAAAGCGTCAAGTAGTATTGCAAATAATCGCTTCTATTAGAAAAATACTCTAAACTATCCGCTGTATTAAATACAGCCAATGAGGCTTGTTTAAATACACAAGCTTTTCGAGCAATAACGTTTCCCAGATATTCGTAATATCCATGACCTCCTTTGTAATTATTAATGTAAGCAAGTAATTCATTTACAATACGCTCACTCTGGTCAAAATCTCCTAACTTGTTTGAGTAGGTGGAAAATAAGGTGAATGCGATTTTGCACCATTGTTCCTTTTCGTGGGACTTCAATTCATTTAAAATTTCATGAAGTCGCTCGGTCAAGCGTCTGATTTTGTCCGTATGTATATTCACCATTAAGGCAACGACAAGTTTCATCCGTTCAATTTCAGACATGATAAGTGACGTCCCCAAAAGAGGGACTTGATCCAACACTTGTGATGCTTCCCTATACCGTTCTTGAAAGTACAGCTCGTAGGCATTTTTTAAATTTAAAAATAGAGTATATTGTCTCTTTACATCATGTCTATCCAAGCTGCTTTGAGCTTTTTCTTTGATTAACACTTCTATTTTTTTGGATTCGGCATCTTCAATTGAACTTTCAATATTACGACAATAGGCCATCGTGAAAAGTTCTAAAACTTCTAATATCCGTTCATTATTAGGATCTCCTACAGATAAATAATAGGCTCGGCCTGCATAATTCTCAGGCTCACGTTCCTTAAGATAGTTGGCGTATTCGATCGAAAATTTGATTTCTTTTTTACTCTTTTTTAATTTTTTATAAAATAATTCTTGAATAAATGTGTTAGAAAAAATGTAGTGATTACTCTCCTTTAGAATAGCGTGTTCGCAGGATTCCTGAAGAAGATCCTCTACATTCTTTTTATGATTGAGCAGGTACTCGATTTGCTCCGCTTTAAAATCACCATTTAGAATAGAAGAAGCTTGTAAAACTTCGGATAAATCGTCTTTTTTGTCTCCAAATACTTCCAATCGATGTTCAAGCATCTTCATTACATCGAATAGACTGGTATCAGTCGATAGCTTGCTTTGCTTCGAGTAGTAATAACCCTCGATGAAAAACTTGATAAAATCTAAATTCCCCCCTGTAATCGAAATAATTTTATCCAAATCATCGTCACTAATCCTCAATTCCGAGTAGCCTAATAAATAAAGAATGCTGCGCAATTCCAATCGACTTGGAAGCGGAAATACTATTTCCAAGCCTCGAGCATATAGTGTCGAAAGATCAATGTAATCCGAGATTTGCTTGGCATCATCGTCTGTAATAATCACAACACACAAGCGTTTCTGACCAAGAAGTTTTTCACGGTAGTTATTCAAGGTCAGTAAAAAATTTTTTGATGCTACATCCCAGTATTGAAAACTATCTGCAACTATTAGAATTTGGGAAGTGGATTTTCTTTTTAGCTCTTCAACAACAAAATTTACTTTAGGATCAAGAGCAGGTTTTTTTTGAAAAACACCCGCAACGCCAAGATTAAATAGACTAGAGATTTTAAAACCCAAACTAAGATTAAAACCAGTAAATTCGTGATTTGGCCTACGGATTCCTTCAGCAAGTGTAATTGTTTCATACGACCCTACTGTATCTCTTTTTCCCTCAATATAGTATAGGGAACAATCTTCAAACTCAGCCATTTCAGTTTGGAGGAGGTATTTGATTAGGGTAGTTTTTCCCCCGCCTGCAGGTCCATGTAGATGTATGATGCTATCACCATTATCGAAAGCTTGTTTAATTTTATTCAGTGCTGTGGTCTGGCGTTTGGATAACAATTTAAAACCTCCAAATAATTCATAGTTATTAGGACATATTTGACTATTCAAAACAGTATACCAATATCCCTACATTCTTTTTGTCGATTTATGTAGAACGACTAACAAAAAGACGCTGTGCTCCGACATTTTTTTCTACGACTGACCAATTCACGCACAAATCTTATTTTCGTTGCTTTGTAAGTTTATTTCATGGTTTTGCGGAACCTTCGACGTTTCGTTCCTTCAAGCAATGATCATTCCAGCGTGTTCTCTCCTTGTTGAATGTGGTGTAGTCTACTTTCCGTAGGCGTTCAATGATATCATTTTGTTTCAATGCATTGTCTACAAACATGACGGCCCCCCGCTGCGGAGGATGTAATCGCTCCAACTGCGACGGCCGGCCATCCAGCGATGCTTTGTTTTCATCTGGCGAAAGAACCGTTCATGGTCATTGTTCGTTCAAGGTACATGTGACATTCGTAACAGGTAAACAGACCGTTCCAAAACCCTCTTGTATTTGCCAAAACATTGTTGACCAACACTTTATACTGGGCTCGTCGTAGTGCTGCATCATCCACGTGAGGAGATGCCTTATCTGAAATCGCACCTACTCACCAGCCTGATCCGGTGCACGTTCCAGGAACTTCGCGATATTAGAAAAACGCGATGCCAGCGATGAACAGCCTCGTAAGGTTGCCGGAAGCCGTTTAGTTCACTTAAAATTCTGTCGATCTGAAAGATGAGATTTTTCGGTGAGACTGCTGTAGGTAAAACAAGAATATTGATGAGTTAACTAAGGAAAATTCAGAATAGAAATATTAAACATGACATACCAAAGGAAATACGCCAAAGCAAAAGAAAAGAAGCTGCTGAAACATCTGAAAAAATATAAGGATAACCCTCTGTTTCTGTACGATTTGACGGTTCCCTTTGACAACATCAGAAGTAAAGAGGACCTACGAAAGTGCAAAAACCGCCAGAAGATGCCCGCGGATTCAGGAAGCACAGCGGTAATGAGATGTATTGCAGCATCTCAAGCGTTGTGGAAACTTGTTAGCGAAAAGGCATACAGGTGTTGGAGGGTATTCGTAGCATATTAAGCAGTACGCCGGCCATATGTGGATCGGTGTATTAGATGTTGGCTTGCTCGTAGGGCCGAACTGTAACACGAATAGCGGTAATGCTGCTCTAAGAAAAATGTTTAAATTATTCATGTAATGATTTTCAATTTGGCTTTTTTGCATCAACAATAAGTGAAACAAATCTAAATTCACCATCTTGATTTCGATTATCAAAACGTATAGAACGATATATATAGCCATCCTTCTCATTCCAGTAATTATGATGGAACCATTTTCATCACAATATTCTAAAAGAATTATATTAAAGCCTGCTTCTTAAAACATAGAAGTAATACTCTTATAGGTATGAACAATCTTATGACTTGCTGCTGGATGATCTATTGGTCCAGGCCCGTCGATCTTAACCATGTTTTGATACGATTCATTTTGAAAAAATCTATCAGGATCTATTATGGCGCTCTGATTGGCAAGCAAAGTTAAATGAAAATACAGTATCAGCTATCCTTGCAGAACACGTTTCTCAAAACGATTTTTGCTGAAAAAGCTCCTCGACTCGTTCGGTAGGAGGAGACCTATTAATGCCGCAACGCTTTGGTAGCGAGCACTGTCGGAACCGCTCTTTATGGTACAATAGGCCGTAATCGAGACTCACGGATTTCGGAAATGGTTTCCGCCATTTTCGTTTGCTTTTATCGGGATGAACACCGCGATAGAAATGCGGCTTTTAACCCAGAAGGTTGCACAAACAATCCGTATACTGAAAAGGAGAAGAACATTGCCCATGAGTGATCAAGCAGCCTATTTGCGCAAAATGGAATTGTTGAGAGAACGCGTGCCTTCCTTCCGGGAGTACCCCTTCAATCTGGATGCCGTTCACGCACTTAAAACGATAGAGTTTCATCCAAAAGTCACCTTTTTTGTGGGAGAAAACGGGGTTGGAAAATCGACGCTGATCGAGGCGGTCGCGGTTGCGCTCGGTTTTAATCCCGAGGGAGGGACGATCAACTTTACGTTCGAAACAGCTCGCACCCATTCCGAATTAAGCCATTATTTGCGCCCTGTGCGTGGTCCGCAACGACCGAAGGACGGTTTTTTCTTTCGTGCCGAGAGCTATTACAATTTAGCGACGAATATCGACGAGATGGATCGGGAGCCTTCCTATTCAGCGCCGATTATCGATTCTTACGGAGGACGTTCGCTGCATGAGCAATCGCACGGCGAATCATTTTTCGCAACATTCCTGCACCGGTTCGGCGGAAAAGGTCTTTATGTAATGGACGAACCGGAAGCGGCGTTGTCTCCTTCCCGACAAATGGCAATGCTTGCGCGTATGCATCGGCTTGTCGGTTTGCATTCCCAGTTTATTATTGCTACGCATTCGCCGATTTTAATGGCTTACCCGGACGCTTGGATTTACCAGTTGAACGCCGAGGGAATACAACGGGTCGCTTGGCAGGAGACGGACCATTATATTATAACAAAGCAGTTTTTGAACAATCACGATCGTATGCTCGGCGAGCTGTTGGCGGATAATGACGGTTAAGATGGTAAGGGTAGTCGCCTGCAGGAACAACACGTACCAACAGTCTGTTTGTTGACATCTAACCGGAGCAACCGCCGGAGCAGATAAACTCGATGAAACACATTTTTCGCCAACCAAATGAGAACTATAATCGCGAATAACTACAAGAGAAAGTAAAACCACCCCAAGGGTACTCGCCGAAGGTGAGCTTTTTTGTAACTTCATGGACTTGAAGGGACATCCCGTCCAAGCCAATTGTAAAGGCCGAGTGTTCGCAGCACTCGGCCTTTCTGCCGCGATTTTAACATATGCGGTTTCGCGCTTTACAAACTCTCAGGCAACAGATACGACGTCACTTTAACTTCAACAATTCCGATTTTTTCGCGTTATCCCATACCAACTGCAAGTCTATGACTAACTATGACTAAATCGTCGTTCGGCAAGGAAATCCGGCTCGGTAACTGCCCCATGTGATAGATTCCAGCATCCGGCGATCTCGCAGACCGTTACTTCGACGATTCCGCCGAAAATCGGTTCGTGAAAGGTCCGGAGACTGAAATCGTGCAGCTTCGATCGATTATGGCGCGTGAAGGCGGAAAGGGACGCCCCCAGAGTCTATTCGACTCCGAAAAACGTCCCGACTTCACAGCCGTGCGACAAGTCTCTACTACTCCTCTACGGCTTCCACTAGCTTCTCTGCTACTATACCGCTACTCTACCGCTCCTCCAAGCCCCGCCAAAGCCTCCGCCAGCATCACGCCGCTCAGACGGACGCTAAGCTGGATCGGGCCGGCCGGAGCTTCCGACCACGACGGGCCGATCGATCCGGAAGTGCGATCGATCCCGCGATTCCATAGCGCCTCGCCGTTCCGTCGCAAAATGTCCTTCCACTCCCCGGAGCCTTCCGCCTTACGATCGATCAAAAGCTTGATGTATCGAACGAGAATGCCCTTGAACAAGCCGGTGTCGTCGATTCCCTCGTCCGGCAGCATTCCAGTCGCCGAATCGACCAAACGGTCGATCGTCGCCCGCGCCGTTCTCTCGGCCTCGCGCAAGTAGCGGTTTTCACTCGTAATGGCGTGCAGCTCCAATCCCGCTCCGATCATGACGCCTTGACAGTAAGTGAAATCCCAGTCGTAATCGATGCGACCGTCGCCCAGCCGGTTCATGCCGTCCCAGACGAAGCCCGTCTCCCGGTCGACCAGGTTCTCCAGGTTCCACTCGTAAATTCGTTTACCCCAAGCCAAGTCGTCCTCCGCTCCGAAACGGACGTAAAGCCGGGCCGCGAGAATGGCGGCCGGTGCGTTGGCCGGCGTGTTTTTGTAGTCCAGTTGATTTTTATTCCATGCCAGGCCGCCGCCCATATGACCGTTCCAGGCAGTTTGGATGTCCGCCCACAGATCGAGCACAGCCAGCTTGTATTCCTCTTCGCCGGTATGATCGTACATTCTCAGCAGCGCCAGCGCCGTCCATTCCATATCGTCGTAATAATCGTGGCGATACGTGCCGCCGTTGGACGCCTTGAGGCCGCGGGCCAGCCGACGGGCGCGCTCCAAATACTTCCCGTCCCGGCTCCGTTCCCACCCGTCGACCAGAACGTCGATCGCATGGGCCTGCCACCAGTAGTAATAGTTCTCGCCTTCCGAGCCTTCCTTCTCCGGATACCATTGGTTCATAATGGCCGTTCGCTCGTTCCAGT
Organism: Cohnella sp. LGH; assembly: GCF_017671885.1. NCBI lineage: Bacteria > Bacillati > Bacillota > Bacilli > Caryophanales > Paenibacillaceae > Cohnella > Cohnella sp. LGH. The sequence continues at coordinate 2,374,405 of NZ_CP072117.1, read as the reverse complement.
AATGCCGGTAGAAAACCTCCTGAAGCTCCTCGGCTCTCTCCGTCCAGCCGCTCATGCGGTCGCCTCCGTCCGTCCGGCAAGCTCCGCAGCTTCAAGCCGCGCGGCCGCCTCCAGCAAAATCACCCCGCTGATCTGCGTCCCCAGCTCCACCGTACCGCCGGGAGGCTCGCTCCAGTTCGGGCCGAACAGCGTCCGCTCGGCGTCCCGCCCCTTGGACCACAACAGTTCGGCATTGCCCGCGACCAGCTTGGCCGCCTCCCCACTGCCGGACGGATCGGCAAGCGCAAGCTGCGCCAAGTAGCGGACGTAAATGCCTTTGAACAGGCCGGCGTCCCCGTTGCCTTCGTTCGGCAGTAGCCCCGTCTCCGACTCGGCTAGTTTGCGGGCGGCCGCTTCGGCCGTTCGCCTGGCGTCCTGGAGGTACGCGTCGTTCCCCGTCGCCCGATACAGCTCAAGCGCCGCGCCGATAAATACGCCCTGACAGTACGTAAATTCCCATTCCTTGTCGATCGCCCCGTCGCCGAGCCGGTTCATGCCGTCCCAGACGAAGCCGCTTGCGGGATCGACGAGGTTGCTTTTCAGCCAATCGTAGATTCGCAGTGCCCAACCCAGATCGGCTTCATCGCCGAATCGCGCATGCAAACGTGCGGCCAAAATAACCGCGGGCGCGTTGGCCGGCGTATTTTTATAATCGAGCTGGCTTTTCTGCCAGGCGATACCACCGCCCATGTGCTCGTTCCAGCCGGTTTGGATATCTTGCCAGAGCAGAAGCGCCGCTTCCTTATATTTCTCGGTTCCGGTCGCGTTATAGGCCCTGAGCCAGCCGATCGCCATCCACTCCATATCGTCGTACAACGCGTTCGGCCATGCGCCTCCGTTCCTTCTGAGCAATCCTTCGTACAGGGCGTCCAGCAGCTCGGAATATCGCGAATCCCCCGTGCGTTCCAGTCCGTCCGTCAACGCCTCGACCGCGTGCGCCATCCACCAATAGTGGAAAATCGTATTGCATTCGCCGTTCGGGCACGGCGTCTCAATGTCGAACATGCCGATTCCGGCATTCCAGTAACGTTCTACCAGCGCCTGCTGCGCTTGGTCGGCCCGGGCGGCCCTTGCTTCCTGTTGATGTCTCATAAGTATGATCACCGCTCCGTTTCATAATTTGTAACCCAATTTCTCCAGCTTGGCCGCCTGCTCGATCAGCATCACGCCGCTAAGCTGCGAGCTTAGTTGTACGACCGTCTCCGGCGGCTGCGCCCACGACGTTCCGAACTTTGCCTCCTCGCCGGTTCGACCGTAATCCCACAGGCTGGCCGCATTCGTCAAGATCAGGCCGCCGTATTGGCCTCCCCGCTCTGGCTCGCGAACCGCCCATTCAGTCAAATAACGGACAAGCACGCCCTTGAACAAACCGCCGTCGCCGTCTCCTTCGTTCGGAAGCAGCCCGGTCGCCGGACTGGCCATCGCGTCAAGCACGTAGTCGGCCGTCTTATTTGCGTCTTCCCGATATTTCTCCTCGTCGGTCGCCTCGTATAGCTCCATCGCCGCGCCGATAAACACGCCCTGTCCGTAAGTAAACTTCCAGTCCTTGTCGATCGCCCCGTCTCCCGTCCGGTTGATTCCGTCCCATACGAGGCCGGATTCGGGATCGACCAGCGTGCGCTTCTGCCAATCGTAGATTTTCAGCGCCCACTCCAAATCGTCCTGAGAACTGAAATTCCGGTACAATCTTGCAGCTAAAATAACGGTCGGCGCGTTGGCGGGCGTATTCTTGTAATCAAGCTGTTCTTTACGCCAAGCGATACCGCCGCCCATCTCCTCGTTCCAGCCGCCGCGAATATCCGCCCATAGCTCAAGCGCCGCTTCCTTATACTTGTCGTCGCCCAGAAGCTCATACGCTCTCAGCCAGGCGAGCGCCATCCATTCCATATCGTCGTAATAGCCGTTCGTCCATACGCCGGCATTGCGGTCCCGAATACCGTCGAACAGCTCGCCCACCCGCTTCCTTACGTCCCCATCCTTCGTTCGCTCGTAGCGATCGAGCAGAGCGTCGGCCGCGTGCGCCTGCCACCAGTAATTAAACGGGTCGGTGCATGCCTGCAAAATACATGGAGACGCATTGTTAAACATGCCGCGCTTGTCGTCCCAGAACGAGAGATCCAGCTCGGCTCCCGCCTCGTCGGCCCGGACGGCCCACACCTCTCTGTCCGCGCCGCCTCCCGGCCAGCCGGGCAACCGCCAGAGGAGTACGGCGGCCAGCGCAAGCGCCAGAACGGCGCCCCCTGACCACACGATACGCTTTGTTGCGATGTTCGCCACCTCCTACCCTTTGACGCCGCTGAACGCAATTCCTTGCACGAAATATTTTTGCAGCAGAATAAACAGCACAAGAATCGGCAGCGTCGCTACGAGCGCCCCCGCCATCATCGGCCCGAAATCGGTCTGATGGTTGTAGGAGAACGCCTGCAGCCCCATCTGGATCGTATGCTTCATCGGATCGTTCAGCACGATCATCGGCCAGAGGAACGAGTTCCAGCCCGCCTGGAAGGTGAAAATTCCCAGCGTCGCCAGCGCCGGCTTCGTCAGCGGAAGGTAGATTTGCCAGAAAATCCGGAACTCGCCCGCCCCTTCGATCCGCGCTACTTCCATCATGTCGCTCGGCAGCGTCAGGAAAAACTGCCGCATGAAGAACACTGCGAACGAGCCCGCCGCACCGGGAAGGATGATCGCCCAGAACGAGTTCAGCAAGCCGCGTCCGCCCGCCCCCGTCCAGTCGTTGCCGCCGAAGAACGGCAGATGCATCAGCACATAAAAGCTCGGAATCATCGTCACGACGCCCGGAATCATCATCGCAGCCAGCAGCACGCGAAACAGCGGCTTGTTAAGACGGAACGTCAGCTTGGCGAACGCGTAGCCGGCCAGCGAACCGAGGAACAGGTTGGACAGCACGCCCATAATCGCGAGATAAAAGGAGTTGCCGAAATATCTCAGAAACGGAACGGTCGTGAACGCATCTCTGTAGTGGTCCAGCGTGAAATGCGAAGGCAGCCAACGGATTGGAAACGCGAAAATTTCATTGTCCGGCTTAAACGAAGTGAGCACGCTCCATAAGAAAGGAAGGAACATGACGAGCGATACGATGGTAGCCGTCACATAAAATACGGTCAAACGCAGCGCCGGGCTAATGCCCGGATTGTAGCCGCCGGCGGCGGATGTCGTTTTCATCACCTTTCATCCCCCCTATACGATCGGCTCTTCCGCTTTGGATAGCCGCATGTTGATCAGTGAGAAAATGAGAATCGCCAGCGCAAGCACAAACGCCTGAGCCGATGCATAGCCCATCTGCAGTTGATTGAAGCCTTGCTGATAGATGAGATACACGGGCGTCTTCGTTGCGTTCGCCGGTCCGCCCTGGGTCAGCACGAACGCTTGGTCGAACAGCTGCAAAGCGCCGATGATCGACATCGTGCTGACGAGGAAAGTCGTCGGTCTAAGCTGCGGCCACGTAATGTAGCGGAACCGTTGAACCGCATTTGCGCCGTCCAGCTTGGCCGATTCGTACAAGTAGTCCGGCACGCCCTGAAGACCGGCCAAATAGATGACCATGTTGGAGCCGACCGCCTGCCACAGCGTCACCATAATGACGGAGGCCATCGCCGTTCTCGTCTCCGACAGCCAGGCCGGACCGGTGACGCCGAAATAGGACAGGAAGCCGTTCAACAAGCCGAATTCCGGATGCAGCACCCACAGCCATACCGTAGCCGCGGCCACCGCCGAAGTCAGCGTCGGCAAGTAGTTCAGCGTGCGGAACACCTTGACGCCCTTGATCGCCTTGTTCAGCAGCAACGCGATCAGCAGCGAAGTCAGAATGTTAAGCGGCACGAACACCACTGTATAAAACAGCACGTTGCGAAACGTCTGCCACAGCAAACTGTCCGTATACAGCTTTCGGTAATTGGAAAGTCCAACCCAATCCATTCGGCTCAGCACGTCATAATTCGTAAAGCTCAAGTAAAAGGCCATGAACACCGGAATAACGGTAAAAACGGAGAACAGCAAAATGGCCGGCGAGATGAACAGATACGCCATGCGCGCCTGGTGGGCGTGCAGCTTGCGGGATCGAATCATGTGCGCTCTTCCTTTCTTCTCGAATTCATCCGGCTACGCGAATGCCGCATACGTCCAGCACGAGCTCGCAGTACATCATGTTCGCCCATGAAAACCACGGTCTCGTATACTTCGACGCATCGTCCGCATCGAAGCCTTCGTGCATCATGCCGGCGCCTCCGTCGGTGCGTTCCAGCAGGTCGAGCAGTCGCAGCTTCTCTTCGGGCTCCCGCGCCGTCAGCCCCTGCATCGCCAGCGCGATCGGCCAGATATAGCGATGCGACGTATGCGGACTGCCTATGCCAGCTGCTTCCTTCCCCGAGAAAAAGTAAGGATTGTGCTCGCTCAAAATAAAATTCCTTGTGCGAACGTAGGTCGGATCGTCATTGCCCGTATAGCCAAGATACGGAATCGAGAGCAAGCTGGGCACGTTCGCGTCGTCCATCAGCTTGTAGTTGCCCAGCCCGTCCGTCTCGTAGGCATAGATGTCGCCGAATTGAGGATGGTTCACGATGCCGAAGGCGCGAATGCCCGCATCGATCTCCGCTGCCAGCCTCTCCGCCTCCGTCTCCAATTCGACGTCGCCCAGCACATCCCGGGCGATCTTGGCCAGTTCGCGCAATGCCACGACCGCGAACATGTTGGAGGGAATGAGATAACCGTAATCGCAGGCGTCGTCGCTCGGCCGAAAAGCGGACCAGGTCATGCCCGTCGGACCCGTAACCGTGCCCTTGCCATCGCGGGGAAGCGTATCGGTAACCGGACAGTTTCTTCTGACGAAGCGATAGTCCGAATCTTGTTCGTGGTTTTGTTCCTTTCTCCACAGCTCGATAATAAGAGCCGCCGCCTTCCTGAACGTGCCGTTGAATTGGGTTGTCGTTCCGGCGTTTTGCCAGAGCAGGTAAGCCAGATGAAGCGGATAGCAGAGCGAATCGATCTCGTATTTGCGCTCCCAGACGAGCGGCGTCATCTCCGTCTCGTCGTTCTGGTGACCGTGGCCGTTAGCGGTTTCATTAAACGCGTTGGCGTAAGGATCATGAATAACGTAACGAAGCTGTCTCTCCACGACTCCGAGCAGCAGATGCTCAAATTCCGGCACGGATCTCGCAAGCAGCAGATAGGGTCTCGCCTGCGCCGCCGAATCTCTGAGCCACATCGCCGGGATATCGCCGGTAATGACGAATGTCGTGTCGTCCTGCAACTGTCGAAACGTCGTCTCTATCGTATTGCGAATGCAGGCGTCGAACATCGCCTGCGACTTCGGGCGGTGCGGCAATTGCCGCTGCACCGATGCGATCCATTGCTGCAGCGCTGCCAGCATGTCGGTCGTTTGAACCTTCATTTCCCCACACTCCCTTATGTCGTCTCTCTATAGAGGAGAGGGAGGCGAACCTCCCTCTCCTTTTTGGCAGCCGCTTATTTCACGTCCGCATTGTCCTTCAGCAATCTGTCTCCCTGCTCCTGCGCCTTCTTGAGCGTCGTCGCCGCATCCTGCTTGCCTTCCAGGAACAATTGCAGGTTCGGCACGAGACCGTCGCCTTCCATAATGGAGTAGCCCGGATGCTGAGGCCGGATTTTGGCAAACTCGAGCGTATCGAGGAACGGCTGCCACGAAGGATCGTCCTTGAAGAACGGATCGTCGAGCGCAGGCTTGTAGCCCGGAATGTTCAAGCTCGTCTTGGCCCACAGCAGTACGTTGTCCTTATTGGCCAGCCACCATTTGACGAACTCCCACGCTTCTTCCTTATGCTTGGAGCCTTCGCCGATGACGAGACCGAAGCCGCCCATGACGCTTCCTTTGTCCCCGTTCGGACCCGCAGGAGGCGGAACGATGCCGAAGTCGAGATCTTGGCCGTATTTTTTATAAGTGCTTAGCATCCAAGGTCCCGTGTAGTTCATCGCCAGCTTGCCGGTGACGAAAGCGTCGGTGCCTTCGCCCAGCCCTTGCTCGAAACCGATCTTGTACACCTTGTCCTGGTTCAGCATTCGGTCCCAGAGGTTAAGGACGGACAATCCTTTATCGTTGTTAAAATCGGTGGCGTCGTTGCTTGCGTTCAGCATCTGGCCGCCCGCTTGCTGATGATACATATTGAACAATCCGGCATCGCCGAGCGAGAAGCCGGCTACCTCCAGCTTGTCTCCGTTCCATTTCGTGAGCGCCTTGGCGGCGGTCGCCAGCTCTTCCCAGTTGGTCGGAGGCTGCAGTCCGGCATCCGCGAACATCTTCTTGTTGTAGAAGAGCGCCCGCGCATCTACCGTCAACGGAAGTCCGTACAGCTTGCCGTCATGGGAAAGCTCTTTAAGCGCTTCGTCGTAGTAGTCCGCCGTAGAGATGCCGTCTCTGGCCATATATTCGTCGATCGGGTGCAGAACGTTTTTCGGTGCATACAGGTTCGTCCGCCAGCGATCCCAGAACATAACGTCGGGCGAACCGCCGGAGGTTGCCGCCGTCAGAAACTTCGTGATCATGTCCTGCTGCAGCACGTACTTCACGCGAATTTTGTCCTGCGACTTATTGAACGCGTCGACCATTGTTTCGAACTGCTTCTGTCCTTCGCCGCCCCAGTCGCCCCAGAACGTAAGCTCTACGACGTCCCCGCTTCCGGAGCTCGACAGGCCGCCCCCGTTCGAAGACGACGCCGTCCCTCCTCCTCCGTTGCCGGAGTTGTTGCCGCTGCACCCGGCCAGTACGGCAAGCACAATGGCGCAGGTTATTAGGATGCCTATCCACTTTTTCATTTTGACAGCCCCTTATCCTCAGTTATTAAGCGCTTACACATAGTATACTAATTCCAAGAACATAATATGTCAACATAAATTTAACGAATATCTTATATATCAACATAATGATTTTCTCATCTTCTCTCTCTTCCTTGCCGAAAAGTAAAAGAACAAATAAGAAAAAGCCCGAATACGCATTCGAGCTTTTTCCGGAAAGGTACTATTTCGTTTTAGGGAGTAAAGAAGAGAAAACGTAGAACTACGCTGTCGTAGAGTCGCCTTGGACGATCGAGAACGGCACAGTGTTGTTGAAGGAAATCTCCTTCATGTCCCATTGCATCTGCAGCAGATCTGCCGCACCTCGTCCCATCGCGAATTCGTCCTGACTGACGTGCGTAAACAAATACTTGTTGAACGCGCTGTGCGGGGAGTCGAAGCAGACAATGCTGCAATCCTCGGGGATGCGCCTATTCATGGACAACAGCACCTCCCGCAGGATAAGCGCCAGATTGTATTCAACGGCGACGAATGCGGTCAAGTCCGGGTTCATCTCGACGAATTTTTGTACGTTGGCGAAGTCGACCTGCACGTTGCGTTCCTCGAACGAACGGGGTACGGAGCTGAACAGGTTCGTCATCAGATGCTGCGGATTCATCCGCAGCCCGTGCTGAATCAACGCGTCCGTGTAGCCCTGAATGCGGTCCTCGATCGTCGACGTATTCTCCACCGGCAGCGAGATGAAGCCGATCTCCTCATGTCCGCGGTCAAGCAGATGCTTCGTCAGCTCGAACGCCGCCAGACGGTTGTCCGTATACACGGAGCAGGCGGCCAAACCTTTCAAGTAACGATCAACGAACACTAGCGGATGCTTGTCAAGAACGAGGCGAAGCAGCTCCGAATTGTAATGCTCCCCATGCACCGGGAAGATGATAAAACCGTCCACGCCGAGCTGGAGGAACGAACGAATCGCTTCCTCCTCTTCCTCGCGTTTGTCGTACGTAATTTTCACCAGCATTCGGCAACCTAGCTCGGACAGCCGTTCCTCGACGCCGTGAATCATCCGCAGCCCGTACGAGTCGGCAAAGTCCGGCAGAATCAGACCGACCAGCTTCCAGCTTTGCGGATACGACTTCCGCGCCCCCTGAATCTGTTCCGGCTCGGGCAGCGTCTCGGCGACGAAAGAGCCTTTGCCCTGCACTCGCTCGATCAGGCCGTCCGCGGACAACATTTCGAGCGCCTTCTTCGAGGTGATGCGGCTGACGTTGAACTGGTCGGCCAGCTCCTTCTCCGATGGAACTCGCCCGCCCCGGGGCAGCTCGCCGCTTTTGATTTTCTCCAACAGGTAGTGATAGATTTGCTCGTACAATGGACCGTCCATTCAACCATCCCTTGATGTATCATGATATATCAACTATACCTAAAATCATGAAACCTATCAAGTTGAAAATCTCAGGACGCGCCTGCAACCTACCCCTTAACCGCACCCGCTGTAATGCCGCCGGTGATTTGCCGTTGGAAAATCATGTAGAAGAGCAGCACAGGGCCCATCGAGACGAGCAGCGAGGCGAACAGCGGTCCCCATTCGGTGCGGTACTGCATTTCGCTCTGCATGACGGCGATGGCGACCGGGATCGTATATTTCGTCGGGTCGTTCACGAGCACAAGCGCGAATATATATTCATTCCAGATGTTCAGTACGGTGATGATCGAGACCGAGACAAGTCCCGGCTTCACAAGAGGCAGCATAATCCGGAAGAATGTTCCGTAATGGGAAGCGCCGTCGATGGCAGCCGATTCCTCCAGCTCCTTCGGCAGCTGCTTGAAAAATCCGACCAGCACGAACACGGCAAACGGAACGGCCGTTACGGTGTAGACGAGAATAAGCCCGAGCGCCCGGTTGGTCAAGTACAAATCGTCCATCAGGAAGAACAGCGGGATAATTCCGAGAAACGCCGGAATCATCATATACGCGAGATAGGAATAATACAGCAAGCCGCTTCCTCTGAATGCGTATCTGGCGATGACGTAGGCGGTCGAAGCGGACAGGAAAGCGCCCAAGAGCGTGCTTGCGATCGTAATGATCAACGAGTTGACAAAGTAATGGCCGAAGCTGTATTTCTCCCAAACGTAGGTGAAGTTGGACCAGAGCAGCGGCAGGTCAGGCAGCTTCCACGGCCGTCCGAGCAGAAATTGCGGGTTGTCCTTAAGCGCGCTCATAATCGTCCAGATGACAGGGTACAGTACGCCCACAGCCCAGAGGAAAAGGCCGACTTTCATCAGCCAGCGGGCGCCGCTGAACTTCGTTCGCGTCTTCATGGCATATGCTCCTCTATGTTAATTCTATATTTTCCCGGTTCATGAGCTTCTGCAGCGCAACGGTCGTAATAAACGACAGAATGAGAATCAGGACGCCGATCGCCGAGCCGTAGCTGAACTTGCCGAACTTGAACGCGTTCATGTACAGATAGGAGCCCATAACCTGCGTTGCATTGTCCACTCCGCCCTCGTACGTCATAATCGAGACGATGACGAACGAGCCGCTCAGCGTCGTCATGACGATCCAGAGCACGGAAGTCTTGATTTGCTCCCACGACAGCGGCAGCGTAATGAGCCGGAATTGCCGCCATTGGGACGCTCCGTCGATCTCGGCCGCCTCGTACAGCGAAGCCGGAATCGCGAGAATGCCGGCGATAATGAGAATAATCGTAAAGCCGACACCGGCCCAGATCGAAGGCGGCAGCAAGGCGAAAATCGACCATTTGTCGCCCAGCCAGGCGAAATCGTACGTTTTCCCCGTAATCGCGGTAATCGCTGAATTCAGAAAGCCGACGTTCGGGTTGTACACATAGCGCCACAACACCCCGACGACGACGACCGACAATACGTTGGGAATGAAGAAAATTGTCCGGTAGAAGCCCGAGCCTTTGATGTTGAAGCGAGTGAGCGCCACCGCGAAAAAGACGGAAATGAGCATAAAGCCGATAATTTTGCCGAACACGAGAATGTAGTCGTTGCGGATCGTCTTCGGAATGACGTCATCGTTCATCATTTCCTTAAAGTTGTCCAGCCCGATAAAATTGTACGTCTCAGAGCCGCCGGACCAGTCGAACAGACTGAGATAGATCCCCTTAAACAGCGGGTAGATACCGAAGACGAGATACAGCAGCAGCGTCGGTAAAATAAACGTAAGAATGAACGCGTTGCGCTTCCGCTTCGCGGAGCCGGTACGTTTGGCGTTGTTCATAGAGACCTCCGTTGGTTGCCCGAGAAGCGGGGCCGGGAGCCTCTCCCGACCGCCGCTCCGTTCATCGGCAGCCTATTTATTTTCCTTCGCGCGGATTTTCTCCGTCGCTTTCTCCATGCGGTCAACCCACTCGTCCGGCGTAATGTCGCCCTTCGTCAGCGCCAGCGTCGCGTTGTTGCGCTCGGTGACCAATTCTTCCGGAATGACGACCTCCGGAGAAACGACCGTGCTGTCCGAGTTATAGAATCTCGAAGCTTCCTTCGTCAGCGCAGGCGCGTTTGTCGCTTCCAAGTCCGCCTTGATGTTCGAAGGCGCCTTGGACAGCTCCGCCCACGACTTGCCGTGAGCTTCCGTGTAGAGGAACTGCAGGAACGCTTTAGCCGCATCCGGATTTTTCGCTTTCTTCGCGATCGCCACCGTAGCGACGTAAGGGTTGGCAACATATTTGCCTCCATTATCCTGCGTAATCGAAGGCAGGAAGCCGAATTCGAAACCGGCCGGCGTATCGTTGGCCATCTCGCTCTCTACCCACAGACCGTTCGGAATGAACGCCGCTTTGTGCTGCAGCCATTGCGATTGGGAGTCGGTATGGTTAAGCGCCGGCGACCCTTGGTCGAAGAAGCCTTTGTCGCGCATTTGCACGATTTTGTCGAGCGCCTTCTTGACCGGCTCGCTGCTCCATACCCCCGCTTCGAGAGCGTTGATCTTCTTCACAATGGAGGTATCGTAGCCGTTCATCGCGACGATCGCCGGATCCAGCAGGCCGCCGTTGATGTAGTACGGATAGACGCCGGTATGGATGTAGACGCTCATCTGGCCATCCGCTTTGATCTTGTCTCCGAGCGCCAGGAAGCTTTCGAAGTCCTTCGGCGCTTCCCAGCCTTTTTCCTTAAACAGCGCCTTGTCGTAGAACGTGCCCCAGGAGCCGAATACGAGCGGAACCGCATGAACCTTGCCCGCCTGATACTCCTCCGGCTGGGCGATCAGCATGTCGCTGAGCAGCTTGCCGTCGGTGTTTTGCACCGTTTTGAACCAGTCTGTAATGTCCAGCAGCTGGTCGTCCGTCACCATCTGTCTCGTGTTGGAGCCTGCGCCGTCGATGTAGACGAAATCCGGGGGGCTGCCTTGAATCCAGCGCGGCTTCATCTGATCGTTGATTTTCGGACCGGCAGACTCTTTGATTTTCAAGTCCGGATGAAGCTGCTGAAATTCTCCGATTACTTCCTTCCACCAAGCGTCGCCGTATCCGCCGACAAAATACTGAATTTCGAAATCTCCGGTCAGCTTGACTCCTTCGGGACTTGCGCTCTCCGACCCTGAAGCGCTTTCAGACGGCTTCGCGCTTTCGGACGCTTTCGGGCTTGCCGACGGCGAGGCGTCGTTTCCTTTATCCTTGTTTCCTCCGCATGCGGACAGAACAAGGGTAAGCATCAGCAGTACACAACCCCATGTCATCGTTTTTCTAAAAAATCTCGACACGATAAAACCTCCTTGATTTCGATGTTTGATGGCTTGCATGTTCATCATAATCGTTATCAAGGAGGATCCGAATCGAATATATTTCTGTAAAACATGGAAAAAAGTACTGCGTTACGGTTTGCGACTGAGTGCGATTTCCTGCAGTCTGTCGAGCACCTGGCGCGGGCTCATCGGTCCGGACAGCACGGCCGGTCCCATATTTCTCGTCGCGTCCTGCACAGTAGACCAAGCCGGATCGTGAATCGGATAGAACATCGCCCGCTTCAAGGCGTCCAGATTTTTCGTCATCGTCGGGTTATTCAGACTCAGGTTGTCGCCGACCGTACGCGTAACCGGCAGGAAGCCTTCTCTAAGAATCAGTTCCTCGTATCTGTCATCCTCATAGAGGAAGTCAAGGAACAGGGATAGCGCCTCACGATCGGTATGGTCGGTCTTGAACGAGATCAACACGTCCTGGACGCCGAACACAAACGGCTCGACGCCATCGCGGACGGGAATCGGCCCCTTGCCCCATTTCAGGCCCTTATACTCGTAAGGGACGACCGATTCGAAATAGTTGCCGGAGATCATCATCCCCAGCTTCCCGTTGCCGAGAATGCGCTGCTTCTCGTCGCGCGTCGTCACGGTCGGATCGGCGTCCGTCAAGCCCTCCTCGTACAGCCGCTTCAGAAACTCCAGTCCCTCGACGTTAGCCTCGGAGTTGATAGCCCATTTGCCGTCCTTCATCCAGCCCCCTCCGGCGCCGATGAAGAAATACGTCAAATACGCCCATATCTCGTTGTCGGACAGATCGACGCCGAAGCCTTCGATCTGCAGCTTAGTTTTGATCCGACGCGCCGCTTGCTCCAGCTCGGACCAGGTTGCGGGCGGCTCGGACAAGCCGGCCTCATCGAATAAATCCTTGTTGTAATACAACTCCCGAACGGTGGACACGTACGGAATCGAATACTGCACGCCGCCGACTTTATGCGGATACGCCAGAAAAGGATACAGCTTCGCCGACAGCTCGGAGGACAGCAATTCGTCCATGCGGTTAAGCTTCCCGTCCTGGGCGAAATGCGCATACAAATTCGACAGCATCAGGTCGGGCGGCTGGTCTCGGCTGATCATCGTTTTGTAGACGCTGTCGATAATATCCCAGTTGATGACCTGCAGCTCAATGTCGATGTGCGGATATTCGGATTCGAACTCGTTGACCAGATTTTCGAAGTACGGCTTAGTCGCGGTGCTGTATTCCGCGGCGACAAATTTGATCAGCGATTTCTTCTCGATATTCGACGCTGCCGGGGCGGTATCGCCCATGCCCGCGTATCGGACGATCAGCCCGATCGCCAGCAGCGTCAGCAGCAGCGACAGCCCGATTGTCGCCATCGACGATTTACTCATCCGCTCGGTTGCCCCTTTCAAAACCGCTTAATCCACCAACGGGAACAGCAGCTCTTGATTGCCTTGCGTATACAGATTGTCCTTCGTAATGACCTGAGCTTCGATATTCAGCCTCGGATCAAGCTTGACGCCCCGCAGCGCCCGCGCGGCCGATTCGATCGCCAGATAGCCCATGTTAAACGGTTTCTGAACGACCGTCGCCTGCAGGACGCCTTCCTCCAGCAGTTTGATCTCGTAGATGGAGCTGTCAAAGCTGACCAGCTTGATCTTCCCGACCAACTCTCGCTCCTTGATCGCCTTCGCGGCTCCAACTGTCGCCTGTTCGTTCAAGCCGACGATGCCCCGGAGAGCGGGGTAGCGGTCGAGCAGTTCTCCCGTCCGCTCGTATGCGTCGTCCTCTTGCCCTCCGAATTCGTGCTTGCCGAGAAATTCGACGACTGAAGTCTCCGCGAACGCCTCCTCCAGCCCTCTAAGCCGATCCACCTGCGCAGAAGTTTCGACGCGGTCTCCGAGCACGGCGACCTGGAACGTCTCTTTGTCCTGCGGTGCAATCATACTCCGTCCGGCCAGTCGGCCAGCCTCCACATGATCGGTCGCGACCAGGCTGGCGGGCTGGCTGCCCGGAACGTCCGTATCGATCAGAATCAGCTTCGCCCCGGCCCGCCTCACATCCCGCGTCGCAGCCTCGAGCTTGAGCGGCTCCGTCACGCCCAGCACGAGGGCGGCGGGCTTCTTCGCCAGCGCTTCTCCGATCATCCGGATTTGCCCTTCCGCGTCCGTATCGGACAGCGTCCCCGTAATCTCGATGTCGATGTCGAACTCCTTGGCCGCCAGCTCCATTCCCTCGCGCACCGTCCGCCAATATTCGGAACGGATGTCCGACGTCTTCAGCACAACGGCGATTTTCTTGCCCCGATCGCTTGTCAGCCGCAGCGTATCGATGCCGTAGACAATGAGCAGCGCCGTAACCAGAAGCAGCAGCACCGCCGTCAACGATCGTTTTCCCGGACTCATGCGGCTCCCCCTCTATGTCAGCTTTGGCAGCACGACCGTCACCTCGGTGCCGATCGATAGCTCGCTCTTGATCCGAATTCCGTACTCGCCGCCGAACAGCTTAATTCGCTCGTTGACGTTGCGAATGCCAATACTTGCCGCCGGCCCTTCCGTTGGCTTCAGCACCTGTTCCAGACGGGACGGCTCCATGCCGATGCCGTTGTCCGCGATCACGAATTCGAGATGCTGTTCGTGAACGCTGCCGACGATGCGAATCATCCCTAGCCCCGGTTTGTTCTTGATGCCGTGATAGATCGCATTCTCGATAATCGGCTGCAAAATGATTTTCGGCACCTTATAGTTCATCATCGCGGGATCCGCCTCGATCTGAAAATCAAGCTTATCCTTATATCTCATCTTCTGGATCGACAGGTAATGCGTAATGTGCTCCAGTTCGATGCGTACCGGTACCGTCTCGTCGTTCCGGTTAATGATGGCCCGGAACAGCTTGGCCAACGAAGAAGTCATCTCCACCACCTCTTCGTGCTTGCGGCGTTCGGCCATCCAGATGATCGAGTCGAGCGTGTTGTACAGAAAATGCGGATTAATTTGCGATTGCAGCACCTTTAATTCGCTTTTCCGTTTGAAGTCTTCGTTCTGGATAATCTGGTCCATCAATTCCTTAATGCGGCCGACCATCACGTTAAACGTACGGCCGAGCTGGCCGATCTCGTTCTCCGGCAGCGCTTCGGTGCGGACGTTGAAATCCCCTTTTTCCACCTTCTTCATCTGAAGCTGCAGCCGTTTGATCGGACTGGATAGACGCCCGGAGAAGTAAAAGGACAGCAGCAGCGCGATGACGAGAGCGAGCACGGTCCAGAGTAGATAGGACATCCGAATCTGCTCCTGATTGACAATCAACTCGTTCGCATAGGCGACGCCGACGATTTTCCAGCCGAAATGGGTTTCCTGGATCGTGTAGATGCGCTTGCTGCCGCCCTCTCCAGCCGTAAAGCTGCCGGTTCCGGTCGTCATCACCCTGTCGATCAGCTCGGTCTTCAGATTGCTGGCGATCAGCTTCTGCTGCGGATGGTGAACGATGCCGCCCTCCGAGTCGAGAATGAACACGTAGCCCCTTTTGCCCAGATTGATCTGACTGCAAATTTCCTTGATGACGCTCAAATTCAAATCCACTAGAAAAATACCTTCGCCCGTAATGCCGTCCGCGCTCTTCAGCTCGCGGCTAAGCGATACAACCCAGCGGTACTCGTTCTGGATCAGATTCTGCACGTGCGGGGACGACAAAACCGAGCGGCCGCCTCCCTTCTTGGCATCTCTGTACCACGGCTGCTCCTCGATTCGACTGCTCGGGTTCAGGCTCGTGATACGACGATCAGAGACGATGCGGCCGTTGTAACCAAACACCATAATCGATGCGATATCCTTGCGCGTAACCCGTATGGATTGGAACAGATCGGATATTTTTTTCTCGTACGGCCTGACGTCCTCTTCCAACAGAAAGCTCGTGCTCTCGATGTAATATTTCAAATCTTTGTTCGTCAGCGCGAGAATTCCGATGTTCTCCATATTATTAATGTAGGATTGCAGGTTGAGATTGACCTGTTGCACGATTTCCGAGATATAGTGCTCCGAATTGCGTTCGACCGACTGCGCGGATAGACGATAGGAGATCAGACTGGTCACCAGAATGGAAAATAAAATCAGGCACAGAAAGGCGACGGATAGACTCACTTGAATGCTTCTGAATTTAAAGGTGTCGGCTGTCCAGCCTTTGATCATGCCGTCGACTCCTTCGCCATCGCGTCGCGGTATTCGGTAGGAGTGACGCCGACGTGCTTCTTGAACAGTACGCTGAAATATTGCGGATCGCTATAACCGACGCCGGCCGCGATATCGTACGTTTTAATCGGCGGATTGGCCTGCAGCAGCGTCTTCGCCGTTTCAAGCCGGATGCGCGTGACGTATTCCATCATCGTCTGCCCCGTATGCTGCTTGAACAACGTACTGAAATAGCTTTTGCTCATATGGACGTGATTGCAAATATCCATCAGCGACAGACTCTCTTCCCGATAGTGCTGTTCGATGTATTCGATTGCGCTGCGCACCTGAAGCTGCGACAGGTCGCTGCGGCGATCCGCAATCAGTTCAATCGCTTCGCAGGATATATTTTTGAGCCATGCCTCCACATCCTCCAGCCGGTGGAATTTATCGATGTGCTGCAGCGCCGAGCCTAACTGGCGCAGCCAATTCCCGCTCTCTCCGAGCAGCTCGTGAATCGAACTGACGACGTCGATCATCATCGACTGGATGCGCACGTAGCACACCTCCAGCGGCAGCGGCGACGACTTGAGCTGGCCGATAAATTGTTCGATCAGTTGGTGCGTCTCCCGATGCGTTCCCGTCTTCAGCGCGCTCGCGAACTTGCGATTCCATTCATAGTCGGGCGGGCAGGAGTACGACGAAGGTCGCTCCAAATCCTGCAAACGAATGACCCGGTTGTTGCCAAGCAGAAAACGATAGTCGAGCGCGGACAACGACGCTTCGTAAGACCAGGGAATATCGCTAAGCGAGGAGCATGGCGCGCCGACCCCGATCGTTACCGTAAACTTCATATACTTCTCCATGCTGCGGCGAATCGATTCCGCCAGCTGAGAGATTTCCGCCTCGCCGCCCTCCTCCGGGAAACCGTACAGAAGTACGACGACCCGTTCCTCTTTTGTTCGAAACACAAGAGCGTCCCGGCCTTCCGTCGTCTCCGAGGCAATTTTGTAAGCGGCGTAGCGCTGGAGCTCGGGATTGTTCTCCCAGCGTTCACGAGAACCATCGTTTAACTGATCGATATCGACGGCAAGCGCGACCAACGGCGGAACGGGCTTGACCAGGCCGAAGTACGCAAACCTGCGCTCCGCCTCCTCTTCGCCGATCGCCCCCTGTACGAGACATTCCAGAAACCGCTCCTTAAGCAGAGGCAGGCTTTCCTGCAGCTGTTCGCGCAGCCGGGCCATATTGTCGCGCTCCTCCGCCTCCCGGTCCAGCTCTATCTTGATTTTGTCGAGCAAAGCCCGCAGCTCCCGCGGCGTAATCGGCTTGATTACGAAGTCGTGTACCTTCAACCGCAGCGCCTGCTGGGCATAGTCGAATTCATCGTGTCCGGTCAGAATGACGACCTTCGTATCGGGCGCCGCCTGCGCGACCTGCTTCGTCATCTCGATGCCGTCCATATGCGGCATGCAAATATCCGACAGCACCAGGTCCGGACGATGGTCCAATATCGCCTCCAGCGCCTCCGCGCCGTTCGCATAGCCGCCGACGAACTCGTAGCCGTGGCGGGGCCAATCGATGCTTTCGCGAATCGCTTCCCTGACTTCGCTCTCGTCGTCCACGAGCATAATTTTGTACATGGATGCTGCACCCCCGTGCCATTCGCGAATGTCGTCAACGATCAGGCTCCGGCGAGATGCCGGAAGATGAGCCTTTGATGTTAACTTTACATGACGAATGCCCCGGCAAACAATGTGTTAAATTTCTTTATTGGGTTGAAAATCTTACTATGGCGGACAAATACAACAAAGAAGGGGCTGTCCCCCTAAGTAAGGTCGTACAGGATAATCGATCAAGAAAAAGTACATGTATCTCCTGGAGACGCCTCATACGGTACTGAAATCACCTCTTAACGGGTTTACCCATTCAGATTTCAGTATCGTATAGCATCGGAAGGAGATACATGTACGACAACATTCTCTATCGATTATCTTTTTGTACGACTCTTATATGACCGATATCGTCAGCCTTTGACGCTCCCCAGCACGATGCCTTTCATGAAGAAGCGCTGCAAGAACGGATAGACAAGCAGAATCGGCAGCGCGCCGAGGAAAATCTGAGCCGCCTTGGCCGTTCTGTCGCTCACCTCGGCGAGAGACTTCATGTCCGCCGCAGAGACGAGGCTGAGATCGCGGTTGATGACGACCGTCTGCAAATAGCTTTGAAGCGGATAATGATCCGGTGAGTTCATGAAAATAAGGCCGTCGAACCAGGAATTCCAATGGCCTACTGTCGCGAACAACGTAAGCGTCGCCAGTGCGGGCGCGGACAGCGGCACCATAATGCGCCACAACGTCGTCCAGTGGCCCGCGCCGTCGATGAATGCGGCTTCCTCCAATTCGCGGGGCAGCCCTCGAAAAAAGTTGAGCAGCAGCACGACGTTAAAGATAGGAACCGCCCCCGGAAGCACAAGCGCCCAGATCGAATCCATAATTCCTGTATACTTTACGATCATATATTGCGGGATAAGACCGCCGTAGAACAGCATCGTGACGACGAATATCCAGACGTAGAGCGTGCGGTAAGGAAACCGGCCAACCTCCTTGGACAACGGATAGGCGACAAGGATGGTTAACGCCATGTTGACCGTCAGCCCGATTGCAACCCGCGTCAGCGTCACCCCGATCGACTTCAGAAACTCCGGCTTGGCCAGCACGAAGCGATAAGAGCTTAGCGTAAAATCGACGGGCCACAGCTTCACGAGCCCGGCGGTCGCCGCTTGACTGGAGCTGAAGGAGACGGCCAGCACATGGATCAGCGGGATGAGACAGAGCAGAGATAACAAGGCTAGCGCCGCATAGTTTGCGCCGATAAACACTTTCCTGCCCGGGGAGTAAGACTCGACCATATTGCCCCTCCTTTCAGAAAATCCGATAGTTCGCGAATCGATAGGCCAAATAATAGGATGCGGTAATAAACGTGAACGACACGACGGATTTGAACAATCCGACCGCCGTAGCCACACCGTACTGCGCGTCGACGAGGCCGATCCGGTATACGAACGTATCGATAATATCGCCGCTTTCGTATACTTGCGGGCTGTACAGATTAAACACCTGGTCGAATCCGGCGTTAAGAACGTTGCCCAGCGCCAGCGTCATCGTCAGCACGATGATCGGCATCATGCCCGGCAGCGTCACGTTCAGCGTCTGCTTCCAGCGCCCTGCCCCGTCCACGATGGCCGCTTCGTACAGCGCGGGATTGATGCCAGTCAAAGCGGCAAGGTAGACGATCGTATTAAATCCGAATTCCTTCCATACGTCCGACAGGACGAGAACTGGCCGAAACCAGGAATTGTCGCCGAGGAAATAAATCGATTCGATGCCGAAGAGACCGAGAAATTGATTCACGATGCCGCTTGAAGGCGACAAAATATCAATCAGAATGCCGCCGAGAATAATCCACGATAGAAAATGCGGCAAATAGATCAGCGTTTGCACGCCGCGCTTGAACAGCTCCTTGCGCACTTCGTTCAGAAGCAGCGCGACGGTAATCGGCACCATCAGGCCGACGACGATTTTGAACATCGCGATGAGGATCGTGTTTTTAAGCACCCGCATCGAATCGGGCATATCGAGCACATAGCGGAAATTGTCCAGCCCCGCCCAATCCGAAGCGAACAATCCCCCTTTGGCCGGCATGAACTTCTGGAAAGCGATGACGATTCCGACCATCGGACCGTAGCTGTAGATCAGCACCAGAATTAAGCCCGGCAGCAGCATCAGATGCAGCGGCCAATAAGGCGATTTCATGTTACGCAGCATCGCTGCCCCCTCCTGCTTTCGTTATCGTGTAAGGCGGTAAAGATGATCGATAGAGGATGAGGATGTTGTCGTGCATGTATCTCCTTCCGACGCTATACGGTCCTGAAATGGGGGATGGTTAACCCGTGACAAGGTTGATTTCAAGACCGTATAAGGCAGTCTTCGGGTTAATCATGACCCTCAACGTTTCCAATCGATTGGAAGTTAGTCGAAATATCATACAAAGCAACTCAAATAAGCAGCAAACGATGGACGTTGTTCGAAAAACCACACAAAGCAACTCGAATCAGGTTCAAACGACGGAAGTTTGTATGGAAAATCGTACAAATCGACCAAAATAAAGGTTTGCATGTCACTCAAGCGTCTTCGATGATTATACAGATAACTACCGGTAAATATTTGGAAGTTTTATGGGTCATGATTAGGTCTCCGGAAATACATGCACTTTGTTCATCGACAATCTTTCATGACTCTACCTGCGAGACAGTCCCTCCCCGCCAGCCGCCGCCTACTTGGCTGCCTTCCATTCGTTGACTTCCGCCGTAATCGCGTCGCCGCCGAGCTTCTTCCAGTCGCTTACGAACTTATCGAAGTTGTCGATCGAATCTCCCATGATGATTTTCGAGAATACTTCCAGCTCCATCTTCTGCAGCGTGGCATCCTTCTCTACCATCGTGGACGTAGGCGCACCGTAAAATTCGTTCGCTAAAATCAGATTTCCCGACACATATTGGTTAATAACCTTGAACGAACCGTCCTTGCCGAATACGCGCTCGTACGCCCAGCCCAGCTCCGTGCCTTCCTTGCCGGACAAATACTCGCTGATTTGCCGCTCGTTGTCCTGCTCCTCCGGATTCAGCTTGCTCTTGTCGCCGCTGTTGGCCGCTTCCAGCAGGTGCAGGTGAATGTCCAAGTTTTTGCGCGCCGGCCACGCCTGGAACGGAATATACTTATGGCGCTCGACGCCGCCCTTCGTAAAGTGCTCCGCGTAATTGTCGGGAGTGGTCGACTCGCCCCATCCGGTTTCGACGAACAGATTGATGATTTTAAGCAGCGCTTCCGGGTTTTTCGCTTTCTTCAGCACCGCGTAATACGTGCCGACCGCCAGATCGGTTCTCGGCTGCGCGACGCGATCGTCCACAGATACGAGCGGATACGCTTGCCACTCTGCGTCGCTGTCGTTTTTCTTATTGTCTACGAGCGGCCAGAGCGGATTCCACATCTGACCGAAGTGCATGCCGGCCCGACCGGCCGCCGCGAATTCCGCCGCTTTGCCCGAGTCCTTCACTCCGAACTCGCGATCGATCTCGCCTTTCTTGTACATTTCCTGCAGCTTGGCCAGCGCCTGCTTCATCTCCGGCTGAATGCTTCCGTATATGAGCTGGCCCGACTCGTCTTGAATCCATTGGCGCGGATAAGCGTGGAAGCCATTCATAAAGCCGTCTACGCCTGCGTAACCGCCGTACAGATCCTTGTTCAGCGAAATTCCGATCGAATCCGGCTTGCCGTTGCCGTCCGGGTCCTGCGTCGTAAATGCTTCGGAAATCGCATAGACGTCCTCCATCGTTCGCGGCTCGGGCAGGTTCAGCTTGTTCAGCCAATCGCTGCGAACCCAGAGCAGCATCGCATTGTCCATCGACGAGGTCGTATTCGGAATGGCCATCAGCTTGCCGCCGAATGTGGCCGACGCCAGCGCGTTCGGTCCGTCCTGATTCAGAATTTCCTTCGCGAACGGCGAGGCGAATTGCTCGTACACATCGGTTAAATCCATCAGCAGATCGGCCTCCACCAGTTGCTTGAGCTGACGGGAGTTAACCGGGATAAAGTCCGGCAAATCTCCCGAAGCGATCGAGACGTTCATCTTCTGCTCGCCCTGGCCGCCCGGCGCGTCGCCGCTGACGACCCAATTGTTCTTCACGGTAATGCCCAGCTTGTCTTGAATCGTCCGCGTCCAGACGTTATTGTCGATCGATTCCCCTTCATCGTATTTGTACGTATCGTTAACGATCCGAACGGTCGTAATCTCGATCGGAGGATCGTACTTGTCCAGCGGCCCGTTCGGAGCGGCGCTATTCTCTGTTTGCTCGGTCGCGCTGCTGGAGCTTGACGCAGACGCGGATGCCTGACCTCCGTTGGTCTCCTTGTTCTCAGTTCCGGAGCAAGCGCTTACAAATAACATTAAAGCAGCAAGCCCTGCAGCCGCTCCCGACGTCCCCTTCCATCTCTTCATATTACTCCTCCTCATTTAACGTAGTAGTTTGCCTGTTTTCAGTATAGGTCGGAGCGCCGAACGATGAAATGGAACAACGTATAGATTTGTTCTCTTTTATTTTGAAATTCGGGCAAAGGGGAGCGCTGAACGTTCAACGCCCCGCTTGCTCGCGATATTCTTGCGGCCCAAGCCCGGTATGTTTGCGGAAGAAGCGGGTAAAATAGCCAGCGTTTTCGAAGCCGACGGCAGCGGCCAGCTCGTGAATCTTAAGGTGGGACTGCTGCAGCAGCTCCTTCGCCTTCTCCAGACGAACGCCGACAATGTAGTCGGACAAATTTTGTCCAGTCGTTTGCTTATAGAGCACCGACAAATAAGCCGGGTTCAAATAGACGAGCTCGGCAAGAGCGGTAAGCGACAGATCGCCCCCGACCCGCTCGCGGATATGACGGTTGACCCGCTCGACGATTCTGTCCGTACGTTCTTCCTGAGCGCCCCGCTTGAAGGCGATTAATCGCGCGGCCGTATCTTGCAGAAATCTGACCGCCTGCTCCCGTGCGGGGTGCCCCTTCGCGTCCATCAGCCGTTCCAGCAGATCGTCCTCCATCTCCTCCGCCCAGCCCGCGCGGTTGATTAGCCCGATCATCAGATTCGCGGCCGTATAATACGCCTCCAGATAACGCGAATACTCTCCTCCGTGCCCGACCATTGCCGAGATCGCCGTTATCGCCTCTTCCTCGCGCCCGCTCTCCAGTGCGGCTTCGAGCCGCTCGCGCTGTCGGGACAGCTGCGTCGGCCAGCATGCCTCTCCGCGCTCGGGTTCGCTACCCGCGCCGGACAGCAGCTGCATGTTCTCGCCCAAGCCTACGCCGACGACCAACCTGCGCCTCATCAGGTAGTAAGAGTCGGCGAGTGCGGACCACGGCACGAATCCCCGGCTGCTGATGACGGACAGAGGCAGCCGAAGAAGCTGCGTACAGGCCGTTTGGGCCGTCTCCAGCGTGCCGGCGACAAAAGCGGTCATCGCCTCGGCGTCCTTTAGCGAACCGACGACTTGCTCATTCTCGTTCGGCTGCAGCAGCAGCATTAAATAATGCTCGTCCACATGTACGGCTTGCATTCGTACTTTCTCGAACAGTTCGCCCATAATGTTCTCAATCGCGAACTGCAGCAAAGTTCGCCCGCCGCCCTTCATCTCCTCCGGCCAGCGATCCACCCTTGCCAGAACCGGCAGCAGCGGCGCTTCCGCATCAAGCGAACAGCCCAGCTCTTCAAGACGGACCGCCGACAGTCCGGCATCCTCGATCCCATGCAGCAGCGCGCGGCGAAACCATTCGTTACGCAGGGAAGGCAGCGCTTGGCGAATTCTCTCCTGTGCGTCGCGCATAATCTGCTCGTTGCGCCATTCCTCCTGCAATGCCGCTACGGCGGTGCCGATCGCTCGCTCGATCGGCTCGTCTCCCTCCGTCTTCAAAATATAATCGACGCTTCCGTCCCTCATCGCCTGCTGGACATAGCTCGTCTCGTTGATCCCCGTCAAGAAAATCACCTTGCATCTCGGCCATCTGGCCCGAATTTCCTTCAACAGCCGCAGCCCGTCCATTCCCGGCATCCGAATATCGCTGAGCACGATATCGATCTTGATCCGGTTCAGCCATTCGATCGCTTCGATCGCCGAATAGGCGCGGTACAGTTCGAGCTCGGGCAAGTCGGCTTCCTCCAGCATTTCGTACAGCCCGTCTACCGTATACGGCTCGTCGTCAACGATTAACAGTCGATGCATCGTACTCCTCTCCTTTCTTCAGCGGCAGCTTCAGCTCCGCAAGCAAGCCTCCGCCCTCGCCTCGCGATAAGATTAATCCGCTCTCCGGCCCGTACTTGATCTGCACGCGGCGATGAACGTTGATCAGCCCCGTGCTCTCTGTCTGTCGCTCCGGATCGAGCATCATCTGGCGCAGCTCCTGCAGCTTGCGCTCGTCCAGTTCCTCCCCGTTGTCCTCCACGGACACGACGAGCATATCCGGCTCCTGCCGGAAGGCGACGGCGATCCAGCCGTCCGTCATTTTATTTTCCAGCCCGTAGTTGTACGCGTTCTCAATTAGAGGCTGGAGGATCAGCCTCGGTACAAGGTAGCGCTCCAGCTCCGCAGGAAGCTCGGCGAATTCGCTGCGAATCCGGCTCCCGAAGCGAAAGGATTGGATTTCCGTGTACGTCCGTGCATACTTCACCTCAAGCTGCAGCGAAATTTCGTCCTTCCCGTCCCGAGTAATGAACTGGAAGTAATCTCCCAAATATTTTGTAAACCGCACGATGTTGTCATGGTCCCGCAGCTTCGCCATGCGATGGAGGATAAAGAAGCTATTGTACAGAAAATGCGGATTGATCTGGGACTGCAGATGCCGAAGCTCGGCGAGACGAACCCGATACTTATGCTCGTACACCTCGTGAACGAGCACGTTCAACTCCCTGACCATCGTGTTAAACCGGTTGAACAGCACTCCGAATTCGTCCTTAAGCGGATATTGGACGACAATGTTCAGATTCCCCTGCTCGACTTTGTTGAAGGAGCGAATTAGCGTGCGCAGCGGCCGCTGTATGATTCGGTAAAGGCTCAGCGCGAAGAAAATGACGATCACGACCGACATCAGCGTCAGCAGCAGCATCCACCATCGATACCGTTCGAGCGAGCCGAAGGCCGCGCTTTCCGGCATCAGAATCGATAGCGTCGTATCCAGCTTAGCCGACGATTTGTCGATGACCAAATATTTTTCCCCTCCTACATTAAGCGTCTGGCCGGGAGCGGAGCCGCTCTGCCGCTGAAGAACGGCCGCCTCAGCCTCCGGCAAGCTTTTGTCGTCGACAATGCTCCAAGGCAGGCGGTTACCGGTCAATACGGCCGTCTCTCCGTTGTTCGTGAATTGACGAAGCGCTTCCCGCAGCGCCGGCTTAGACACCTCCACCGCCAGCAGAAATACCGGAGCCTTCTTGCCGGATGGGGGGTCGGGATAGGGAACGCTGATGAACAGCCGATCTTTCCACAGCAGATAAGGAGATTCATAGCGGTTAGTCGCTACGGATAGCGCGAGGAACGCTTCTTCGTCGAAGGCGACGATCGCGTTGTCGTTCGAGGTGACGCTGCGGTCCAACCGCGGAATGAATGCGATTACATTTTGCACGAAGCTATTCGACGTTTTCACCAAGTTCAGCTTGCTCTTCAGCGCCAGAATCGCATCCGTCCGCTCAATGTCGGACATGACGTCGACCGCAGTGCTTAGCTTCATCAGATCAACGTCGTTCACATAGGCTTCGATCAGCTTGATGACCCGCTCGAAATCCGACTCGATCAGGTTGACGTACAGCTCCACCTTGGCGTTCATCGAGCTGACGATTTCCTTGCGGACCGTCTCCTGGCCGGACTCGTTCATATACAGGTTTAGCGTGTATAGCGGAATCAGCAGCGCCAGGAACGTCAGGACGATCTTCATAAAGATGGAGCTGCGGGGCGCCTGCGTAATGATCTTCATTAATGTGGCCTCCTTCTTCACGGGTGCGATAAAAGAAAACAGTCTTCCGCCTCTATTCTACTTGGAGACGAAAGACTAGACTCGAGAATCGAATTAACCATCGAATTTTTCAAACGACCGCTTACAGCTTCTTCCCTTTGCCCGAGATGATTTTGACCATATCGTTTTCCAGCTTAACCTTGTAGGTCAGACTGTACTTGCTAAGCACCGTTCCTTCGTCGCGGTTTTCCCAGGCTTCGATGGTCGCGGAGATTTGCGCCTCTTTTTCCGTCCCCGACAGAACCGAGCTGCTGGTCACCGTTACGCTCTCCGTGTTCAGGTAGCCTTCGCGGAACTTCTCGTAGGTCGTTTTCGTCTGCCAGTCGCTGCCCAGAACGCTGTACGCCGACACATAATCGCCGCTGCTCAACGACTCGTAAAAGTATTGGACGATATACTGGGCGTCCGCCGCAAACGTTTCTTTCGTATATCCCGTCGTAAAGACGGCGTCGGTGCCCAGACTGGACGATTGCTTCGCCAGCTCCTCGTCCGGATTCAAGCTCCAATCCTCGATCATGCCGGCGATTTGACGATACGGAATGCTAAAGCCGATGCTTCCCTGATCGTTGCCCGCGGAATTGATTCCGATCACCTTGCCGTTGCTTTCCAGCACAAGCGGCCCGCCGCTGTTGCCGTGCGTAATCGGCGCGGAGATTTGATAGACGCCGCGATATTTGGTCGAATCGATGTCCATGTCGCGGTCGACGCCGCTAATGATGCCGGTCGTAACCGTATTATCCAGACCTAAAGGACTGCCGAAAGCCATGACCTGATCGCCGATCTCGATCTTCGTTTCCTTATCGACCGCCATCGGCTCCTTGCCGACCAACGCTTCGACCCGAACGACGGCGATGTCCTTCTCCTCGTCTATGCCGATCACCTTGCCGGGATGAATGCTCATGTCGCTCGTCTTCACCCGAACGCTGAGAGCGCCGGTGACGACGTGGGCGTTAGTAACGACGTCTCCCTTGTCATTATAGAGAAAACCCGAGCCAAGCGACGTGCCGTCCTCCAAAGCCACTTCGATCGAAACGACGTGCTTCTGGCTTTCGCGAATCATTTCTTTAAGATTGGGCTTGGCGTCTTCCTTCACTGCAATATCGGGACTGCCAAGCTGCGATTCCGCATGCACGACAGAGGCGCTCCAGCGATCGTTCAGCTCGTAGGCGGCGAAGCCCCCAGAGGCGAGAATTAAACCTGAAATGACGAACGCAATCCAGTTTTTCATAATCTGCGGTCCTGCCTTTCAGTTAGTTAAGCTGCCACTCGGCGCGGTTCACATTCACCGAGCTCATGTTGTCCTCGTAGTTGTAGAACTCCGCATAGAAATCTCCCTCGTCCCCGGAAGCGAGAAATTCCGGCGAGACATAGACGGAGGCTTGATCCACGGCTTCTCCGGATTCATCCAAAATATCGAAATAAAGGAGAACGGAGCTGATTGAGCGCGTCGCGCGATTTTTGATCGTGCCCTCCACGATGAAGTAGCCGTATTCGTCCGTGAATGCATCGACCGAGACCAACTCAACCGCTTCCGTCCTGTTGGCAAGGTCCTCCTGATTCGCCTTCTCGATCGCTTCCTCGATACGGCGGTTCTCCGCCTCTTCGAACGATTGCTTTTTCTGCTCGACGGTCGTTTTCAGCGTTGTCAGCTTCTTGTTGCTCTCGTCGAACTTCAGCGCCTCTTCCAGGGTGACAAGCGCATTTGCGAACTGCTTGTCGCTGAGCTCGGCAGACGCTTTGTCGTAAGCGATGTCCGCGATTTTCTGCTTGATTTGATTAGCCGCCTTTTGTGCCGCCTCGCCCTTGTAATCTCTGATGACATTAAACAGAGGAGCCAGTTCCTCGACCGCTTTCTTCGCTGGCAAGCCGGCGACAACCTGCTCTACGACGACCTCTTCCTTCTTCGTATCGACAGCGGCGACGAGCTTCTGGAAAACGGGGCCGGAACGGCTTGCCAGCTCCTTCTGCAGCGAATCGATCTCCTTGATCGCCTCGTCGAACTTCTTGCCCTTCCGCTGCTTGTCGGCGTCGTCCAAGCGGGCCTGCAGAGCGATCGCGTCCGTCAGCAGCTTCTGATCCGAGAGCAGCACACGGTGGTCCGGCCGCTTCTCCAGCGCCTTCTCGATCGCGGCCTTGCCTTCGGCCAGCTTACCGTCCAGCGCAAGCTGCTCTCCCTGCTGCAGCAGCTCTTCGACCTGGCGGTTAACCGATTTTTGATACGCATAAATTGATCCCAGCAGCGCCGCTACGATAACCAGGCTGACAATGGGAAGCACATATACAAGAATAGGGACTCGTTTGCGCGAAGCCGGAATGGCCGTCGTATCGCCGATATAATCTTGAATGCCTCTGCCGTTCAAAGCAGGATCAAGGGCGACCGCCGTCTCGTTCTCCTCGGGGATCCCCGCAGGATCCGTTCTCTCCTTCATTTCCTCCGTCTGCCCGACGGCTGCGAGAGAAGCTCCGCAATGATTGCAAAACTTGCTTCCCTCCGGAAGCTCCGTACCACATTTCAAACAAAACATTGCCTTACCCCTTTAAACGTCGTTAGTATGAATCACATTTTATGCAAACAATTATAATTCGACATTTTTTCGATTTTTCCTGCCGAGCTATAACATTGAACATGAGCAAGAGGGTGCGGAGCTAGGTTTGTGTAGACAGAAAAGGACTGTCCCATAAGCACAGCTGCTAAAGATGATCGATAGACAAATAAAGACGTATGTAACTTATGTACCTTTAGTCTCGATTATCGTTCAGAGCAACCTGAAATGCTTAGGAGACAGTCTTATTATTTGTAACGTTGAAAATGGATGGCCGCTCGCGGCATCTACTCGCGTGGCAACTCCCCGTCCAAATACCGCTTCAGCACGATCGCCTGATTGTGCCGTTCGTCCTTCGCCGCGTATAGCAGCGTAACGTCCTGCTCCTTGACCCATGACCGCAGCTGATCGACATGAGGCCGGGCAGCTTCGTCTCGCAGCTCGGCTGCATAGCTCGCCTGAAATTGTTCGAATCGCTCAGGCACATGGCCAAACCAGCGGCACAGCTCCGGGCTGGGCGCAACCTCCTTCAGCCACACTTCCGCACCAACCCGCTCCTTCGTCATTCCCCGCGGCCACAGCCTGTCCACCAGCACTCGAAATCCGTCGCCGGTTTCCGTCTGTTCATAGACCCGCTTGATTTTGAATTGTCCCATCGCCGCAACTCCTTCCGCTTGAATCAAACCGCTGATTGTTTCTTTCATTATATTATACAAAAAAAGAAGAAGAGCAGGGAGCGCATTGGGGACGCTCCTTGCTCTTCTTCTTTAAGTTAGACTCCGGAGTACGCCATAAACCCGCCGTCTACCGGTATCGTAACGCCCGTGACAAAGCCCGACGCGGAGTCGTCCACGAGCCACATCAGCGCGCCTAGCAGGTCCTCCGGCTTGCCGAATCTCCTCATCGGCGTATGGGAGATTATTTTGTGAGAACGCTCCGTCAGCGAACCGTCTTCGTTCGTCAGCAGCCTGCGATTCTGTTCGGTCAGGAAAAAGCCCGGAGCGATCGCATTCACCCGTATACCCGCTTCCGCCATATGCACCGCCAGCCACTGCGTAAAGTTATCGACAGCCGCCTTGGCCGCGCTGTACGCGGGCACCTTCGTCATCGGGCTCGGCGCGCTCATGGACGAGAGATTGACGATCGTCGCGCCCGGCTTACCGGCCATCCGCTTCGCGAATACCTGCGTCGGGATCAGAGTGCCCAGGAAGTTCAGGTTGAGGACAGAGGAAAAACCGTCCACAGTCAGATCGAAAAACGTCTTAACGTCCGGCTGCAGCAAGTCCGCAGCTTCAAAGGTTTCCTTCGTCGTAATACCGTCGGGGTGATTGCCCCCTGCCCCGTTAATCAAAATATCGCACGCCCCCAGCGCCTTCGCCACCTGCTCCTCCGCCGCCCGAACGCTGTCCGAATTCAGTACGTCGCAGGCGACGGCGATCGCTTCTCCGCCATTTTGGCGGATTCGTTCGGCAACCGCCTCTCCTTTGTCGGCAGTGCGATTCAGAACCGCAACCTTTACGCCCCAGCTGCCCAGCTCGACCGCCATCGCCGAACATAGAACGCCGCTGCCCCCGGTAATGACGGCGACGCGGCCTTTCAGATGCTCTTTGTCCGCCATATTTTCAGATCCCCCATTCGTTATTGCGCTTCGTCCTCTCCTCAGAGTCCCACAAAATCGCCGTTTTCGTGCATCCTCACGTTGCGAATAGGATGATTCTCCCTCCTATTCGCGGGCTTCTTATGGTATCTTAATCTCCATCGGGCATAACGCCCCGCGTAAGCTTCGGACAGGAAGGAGCAAGCTCGTATGTCTCATGTTCAAGCCTTCAAATTGAATGAACTGAAGCTCTACTTGACTTACCGCCATACAAGTCTAGATTCCGTTCAATACCAGGGCACCTTCCATGCGCATCAGGGCATTGAAATTCTGATCGTACACGAAGGAAGCGGCACGCTTGTCGTCGACCAGAAAAGCTATGAAGTGGCTCCCGGAACGCTGTGCGTCTTCCAACAGTATCAGCTCCATCATATCCAGATGAACATTCAACCGGGCAAGCCCTTCGTACGATCGGTGATCCAGTTCGAGCCCTCCCTCTATGAAAATTATTTCGAGAAGTGGCCGAGTCTGTTAGCCTTCTTCAAGCAGATCCATACGAGCAAGCTGCCTTCCCCATGCGTCTATGGCTTGAGTGGGGACGAGCCGTTTCACCTGTTGATTGAGCGCTTGGAGAAGAAGCGCCACGCTCTCGGCAAAAACAACGAGCTGGAGGAGTTCTCCCTATTTCTCGTCGCGTTTTTCCATGCCTTCAAGCCGATCTGGGAGCAGCGGTCCGGAAAAACCGAAACGAGTCTTACGCGCACGGTTCATCAGGCCGAGCGCATCCTCGTATGGCTGGAGAATCATTACACGGAGCCGCTTCGTCTGAAGCAGCTGGCCGGAGATCTGCACCTGTCGCCTTACCATCTATCGCATCTGTTCAAGGAATGCACCGGCTCCAGCATCTCCGACTATGTGACGGCCAGACGCATGCAGCAGGCGGTTATGCTGCTGAACTCGACGGATCTGTCCGTCGCTCTGATCGGCGAATCCGTCGGCATCGCAAACTGCTCTTACTTCTGCCGACTGTTCAAATCCCATTACGGCTACACGCCGCACCAATATCGGAAGCTGACCTGAAGGTGTCCTCCGTAACCGTCGTTCCGACAATTGATCGCTTTTCCTGTCACGAACGATCGGTATAGCTGCTCCCGATCGTAATCGTCTGCGTCGTAAAATTATCGAGCGATGTTTTCTTCTCATAGAAGTGCGTCGCCTTCGCCTGAACGCCGCTTCTCGTATAGAACTCATCCTCGTTCCCCAGCGGCAGCTTGACAAGCTCGCCTGTGCTGGCAGATTTATAG
This sequence comes from Cohnella sp. LGH, assembly GCF_017671885.1. NCBI lineage: Bacteria > Bacillati > Bacillota > Bacilli > Caryophanales > Paenibacillaceae > Cohnella > Cohnella sp. LGH. The sequence continues at coordinate 2,343,656 of NZ_CP072117.1, read as the reverse complement.
ATCGCCGTAATCAGCTCCAGCGTTTGCCGGCCGTTGGCGCCGTCGATTAGCAGGGGCGCACCCGTCTCGATTGCCGTCAGCATATTGTCGATCTGCCCGGCATGCCCTTCGTGCTCCACGTCCGGCAATCCGTCATATAGCGCCTGCAGTCGATTTTCAAGCTCCTCGTTCGGTTCGGAAAAGCCGTTAGAAGTCGAGTTCGACGCCTTCACCTTCCATGGAACCGACACTCTTGCCTTTTCTCCCTGAAAAATGAGCTGCTGTTCCTCTCCATGATGAACGACGGAGCTGGTCACTTGACCAAGAGATCCGTTGGCGAATCGCAGCATACCGATGGAAATGTCCTCTACCTCGGCGTTATCGTGCGCCACGTTGCTCATGAACGCCTGAACCTCCGTCGGACTGCCCATCATCCACAGCAGGGCGTCGATGTGGTGTACGGCATGGTTCAGCGTCGGGCCGCCGCCCTCCTTCTCCCATGTGCCGCGCCACCAGAGATCGTAATAGCAGTGGCCCCGCCACCAGAATGAGTCGACCTGAACATGGCCGATTTTGCCCATCAAGCCGCTGTCCAGTACCGCCTTCAATTTCATCATCGGCGTTTTGAACCGATTCTGGGCAACCACAGACAACCGTTTTCCCGTCCTTCGTTGAGCCTCGATCATCCGGTCGCACTCCTCCAGAGAGGAGGCCATCGGCTTCTCTACAATTACGTGTGTACCCGCTTCCAACAATTCCGTTGCAAGCGTCTCATGCGTGTAAGGCGGCGTACAGATCGACACCAAATCGACGTCTTCCTGAAGCAGCTCCTTATAATCACCGATCGCCCTCGCATTTAGACTGTACTGCTCGATCCGCTGCTGCGCCTTGTTTGGATAAATATCGCAGATCGCCACAATGCGGCAGCGCTCGGGAAAACGCAAATAGCCTTCTATGTGCGCTCCCGAAATCGCTCCCGCTCCAATGACAGCTACCTTCAGCAACTCAGTTAGCCTCCTTGCGTATCGTATCATCTCGTCAAGCATATCAAGGATAATCGGCAGCAAGTGATACTACTTTGTACAAAAATAACACTACTTTGCGGTAACGAAGAAAGCCTATTCCCCTTATGAAAAACAAAAAAAGAGTTGTCCCCTAGGGCGTGTTTGCATACTCCGAGGACAGCAGATTATGCCGAATTTTCGTTCCATGCAAGGAACTTTTGTGAAGGCGTACCGGGGGTACGTCAAGCAAAAGTGACGCAGCAGGGGGCGAAAAGGCGGTGAAAGCTGCCCCCGAGCGGGTTTGCATACACGCCCTAAGCAGCGCTGCGAGAGATAATCGACTTTGTTGTCGATTATTTTCACGGCAGCTTGCTTGGCTTAGGAGACAGCCCTTATTTCCACAGCGGCTAAATGCTCGCCTTCCGCAACAACAGAAATCGACGCGCCCGGTTCTTCGTCACCACTCCGCGACGCTGCCGTCCGCATGGCGCCAAAGCGGATTTTTCCAGTCGTGTCCGACCTCCGCCATTTTCCGAACATGCGCCTCGTCGATTTCGATGCCAAGCCCCGGCCCATTCGGAATCGCGACATAGCCGTCGGTATAGGCGAAAACAGAGGAATCGGTCACGTAATCGAGCAGATCGTTGCCTTGATTGTAATGAATGCCCAAGCTTTGCTCTTGAATAAAGGCGTTATGGCACGTTGCGTCCACCTGAAGACAAGCGGCTAGCGCGATCGGTCCGAGCGGGCAATGCGGAGCCAGCGCCACGTCATAGGCTTCCGCCATGCTCGCGATTTTCTTGCATTCGGTAATGCCGCCGGCATGGGAGACGTCCGGCTGAATGATGTCGACATAACCGTCCGAGAGCAGATGCTTGAAATCCCAACGCGAAAACATCCGTTCCCCGGTAGCGATTGGAATTTGCGAGGCGCGGGCGATCTCCCGAAGCGCTTCGTTGTTTTCCGGCAGCACGGGCTCCTCGATGAACAGAGGGCGGTACGACTCCAGTTCCTTCGCTAATATTTTCGCCATCGGCTTGTGAACTCTGCCATGAAAATCGATGCCGATGCCAAAATGAGGACCGACGGCTTCTCGAACCGCTGCGACTCGAGCCAACACTTCGTCGATCTTCTCGTGCGTATCGACGTATTGGAGTTCCTCCGTCGCGTTCATCTTAACCGCCTTAAAGCCCGCCGCCTGTGCGAGCAAAGCCGCCTCGCCGACATCGGACGGACGGTCTCCGCCGATCCAGGAGTATACCTTCATTCGATTGCGGCAGGCTCCACCCATCAGTTGATAGATCGGAGCTTGATGGAACTTGCCTTTGATGTCCCACAGCGCCTGATCGATCCCGGCGATCGCGCTCATCAGAATCGGACCGCCGCGATAGAAGCCGCCTCTGTACATCGTCTGCCAGTGGTCCTCGATGTCGAGCGGATTTCTCCCGATGAGATAGCCGCTTAGTTCCTCGACCGCCGCTTGCACGGTTCGCGCCTTGCCCTCGATGATCGGCTCTCCCCAGCCTGAGATGCCTTCGTCCGTCTCGATTTTGAGAAACAACCATCTTGGCGGTACGACAAACGTTTCCATTTTCGTGATTTTCATTGTCCGCTTCCTCTCTCCTGAATCGCGTTAAGCATGTCTTGAATGTGGGCTTTCATTAATGCGCGCGCCTGCTCCGATTGCCTTTCCTGGATGGCGATGGCGATCAGCCGATGATAACCCGCCGCCTTCTCCCGCATATGGGGCAGCTTGTCCGTTTCCCTTCGTCCCTGCGCGGACAGCTCGGCCACAACGCCCAGCATCTGCGCCAGCAGCGGATTGTCCGCCCCTTGCGCAATCTCCTGATGGAACTGCATATCGGTCGTAAAATGATCCTCTCCGGCAGCAAGCTGCGCCTCCATCCGATCGGCTAACTCACGGATCAGCCGGGTTTGCGGAACGGTACCCCGCACGGCGCAATAAGCCGCCAGCTCCGGCTCGATCGCCAGCCGCGCCTCCAGCAGCCGCTGCAGCGAATGGGTCTCCATCCCCCGCAGCCTGTCGCCGGGATCGCTCAGCAATTCCGGATCGGTGCTAACGAATAGGCCTCGACCATGCTCGATGCTGACGACCCGACGGCTCTCCAGCACGCGAAGCGCCTCCCGCACCGCAGTCACACTGTAGCCGAAGTCCTCGCCAAGTTGGCGCATCGTCGGCAGTCGCTCGCCAGCCTTCCACGCACCGGAGCGTATTCTCTCTTCCATCAACCGCAAAACTTCTTCGTGAGCCAGCTTTTTCATCTTCATCTCGCCACTTTTATTAAGATAATATCTTTTCGTTTAAAAGATATTATCTATTCAGCGAAATGTCAATCGCTGCTCGAACAATAATGAGCCCATGCGCAACGGCATGGGCTCTTCTCTTGATGCAGACTGCGCTTGGATGTTAGTCTCCCGCTTACTTACGAACCCATGTGACATCGTCCAAATAAATCGTCTCGCCGGTCCCGAAGTTCATTACTTCAAACCCGACCATCGCTTTGGCGACCGGCGTCCCGTTGATCTGCTCCGGAATAGGAACGGTCCATTTCATCTCATGCCAATCCCCATTGCTGACGGTAGCGGATAAAATTGGCCCCGCATACGCACTCTGTAAATTCGCACCGTCCGCCGACTGAGGGATGACGAACATCTGAATCGTCCCGTTTGTCGTCAAGCCTTGCGGCTTATACAGATAGGCGGTAAATTCATAATCTCCGTAACCGGTTAGCGAGACGGACTGGCTCGGCCAGATCGCCCAGGTTGCTCCCGACAGCTTAAGGCTGATCTGCCCGGATCTGGTTTGTTCGCTGCTTCTTGCCGTGACGCAGGCCTGGTTGCCCCCGCAGCCGTATTCCCAAGGCCGGGCATGGACTTCTGAGCCGTATCCGAATTCGAAAGAAGAATTCCTCAGCGCGGAGGCTTGCGCATCGGCCGCAATGGGGATTTCCGGGCTCAGTAATGTATTCTCGCCTTTATACGTCACCCGGTACTGGACCGTTTGGGCCATATGAGCCGGGGTGACACTCTGTACAGTTAACGTTGCCGTATGCGCGGCGTCATTCCAGCTAATTGCGATTGGTTGCTCGACCGTCGCCTCCTCCCCATCCACAATCGCCTGTATCGTGAAGTCCACAGCGGCAGGCACTGCATCCGGAGAGTCGTCGAAGACAGCTTGCACCGTTCCGTTCTCCCCGGTTACTGCGATTAGCGGCGGATCGTCAGCCGACAATTCCGTCAAAACGAAATCGTCCACATAAACCCAGCCTGCGCCTGCCGGCTTGTAAATGACGATCGTCACATGCGAGAATCCTTCAGGCGGCGTAAACGTAACCGAATAATTCCGATACTGATCCGAATTCACCGTCACGTGCGCCCCTGTCAGGCCAACTCCCGGAACGTCCCAGAAGTTCATGCCGACCAGATTCGCATTTGCCCCTCCCGAAGCTTTTCCATAAAAGACCAGCTTATAGGTTTTGCCGCTCTCCACGAATACGTCTTGCTCAACGCTGCTCGCTTGCACCCTTACCGCCTGATTGCCGGAGTTAGCCTCATTCGTCAGCTCGGCAATGGTGTCGGAGAAGCTGAACCATTCCGCCATTCCACTCTCAAAGCCGGGGTTCTTGACCGTAGTTCCGTCCCGTGACAGCAAAATCAGCTTCACTGCGTTCCGCACGGCCGAAAAAGGCGAGGTTACGGACAATTGTTCCATGCGTTCCACGATCTCGCTATTCGGGTGATCCGCTATCCAGCTTGACAGTGCCTTGATTTCTTTGCTCGAAACGCCTCCCCAATTAAGCGCCCCCCGATATTGGAAATACAGCTCGTGCGTTTGGAGGTCCGCAAAAAGCGCCTTTCTCTGATCCATCTTGGCGTTTCTGTCCAGAATGTTGTCCAGTATGTCCGCCGCTTCGGCATCGTTTGTCGGCACGGCGACCTCGGCAATCATGTCCGTATAGCTCATCTTTGACAATTCATAATATCCGAACATACGCAGCAAGTCGTTCGCCCGCTTCTTCTGCCGCTGCGTCTGCGCCTTGGCGACGACGGATTCGAGAAGCTGTCGGCTTACGGCAATTTCCGCCAGTGATACGTCCCTTAAGTAATCCGGTGAATTCAAGGGCATAAAGTTCGTTCTGACAGGCAGGTTTTTCCACGAGCTGTACCATTCGGTGTCGTAGATGTCCTGCTCCCAAAAACGCTGCCAATTGGCATAGTAGGCTTTAAGATCGGGCGCCGCCTCAGGCCCGACCGCCCGCTCGTACCAGTCGTCCAGCAGCGCTACCGCATCCTGCTGCGGATCCCATTGCAGCTTGGCCGACAAATAAGGCTTCGGCCCCTCCCCGAAATTCGCATAAAGCTCGCTGTAATAAGCCCCGACTCCAATAGAGGCCGCATAGCGGTATTCGTCCGCGAGCAGTTGGAACGGCGTTCTTGGCAATACGTAAGGAGAACCGTACACATAATCGTAGAAGGCTACCGTCGCGCCCACTTGCGCCCATGCTTCCGACAGAGCCTGCGCCTGCGACTTCATGTCCGGGTCTCCCCATGATACGCGCTCATCGGTAATATAGACGACCACCCTCGGATCGAGCTGCACATGAACCGGCGGATCGTACACGTTAAAATAGGCATAGGCGCCAAGATATTTGTCCGGATGCACGGCGAAGACGCCCTCCGACACTTTGTCCACCCAATCGAAATAAATATCGGACATATCCACCATGCCGATGGAATTCAGCTTTGCCGCAGGATCGGAAGAGTCCGCCTCGCACCACTCCGTTGTGTCGTTCATTCCTAGCGAATAAGAGGTGGCATCCGGATTCGCAGCGAAATAGTCGTTGATGATGCGAACGGCCTCATCGACAATGCCGTTCGCCTGCAAGCAGGGATGCTCCGTCTCCCATCTTTTGTCTATCGTTCCCGGCCTGTAAAATTGCGGGTATTGCGCTACCGGGAACATTTGAAACAGGTTGTGCGTGAACTTGATCGTATCGTGCATGCGCAGATTTTGCGCCCACTCGGCGCGAACGGGCAGTTCCACAAGCTGCTCTTCAAATGCGCGAGAGAAGAAGGCCGGTTCTTGCCGCACCTCATCGCCGACCGGGACGACTAGACTTGCCGCCTGCGGAACATCCTCCCAATCCTCTCCGGGCATAAGCCACCGCACGCCGACGTAACGCTCCAGAAATTCGTCGACGCCAAACTCCGTTCCCCAAGCCGTCGGACCGGCAATCGTAATTCTGCGGCCATTCTGATGAATGACAAAGCCATCCTCGACCGTCCCATCCAGCAATTGTGCTTGCTCCTGCTCGGTCAGCCCTTTTTTCCCGAGATAAATTTGAACGCCTTCGTACGTTTCGGGCAAGTCTTGCAGCGTCTCGTCCTCACTTCCGGTCACTGGCGCGTCCTGGTCGACGGCATCGGTATTGATCAACGCCGCATCGTCGATATAGACCGTTTCACCCGCAGCGAAATTCGCGCCCTCGAACCCGGCCAGCACTTTGGTTACCTGCTTCCCGTTAACCTGCCCAGGAACGTTCAACGTCCATGTCATCTGCACCCAGTCGCCGTTGCTGACGGTCGCAGGCGTGATCGGCCCTGTATTCTTTTGCAATTCCGTTCCGTCGTTCGCAAAGAAGTTGACGAACATCTGAACCGTCCCGTTTGTCGTCATGCCCTGCGGCTTATACAAATAAGCGGTGTATTCATACTGTCCATAACCGGTCAACGCGGCGCTTTGATTCGGCCATACCAGACTCGTTCCGGACAATTTCAAGCTGTATGCTCCGGTTCTGGCTTGTTCGGCACTTCTTGCCACCAGACTGGACGGCGCTTCGAAGCCTCCGTTCCAATATTCCCATGGCTTGGCGTTGGCGTATCCGGTATACCCCGCCTCGAAGGTGCCGTTCTTAAGCAAGGAACCCCGCGGATTGGCAGGAAGGAGAATCGTCCGTCCGGAAAAAGGTTCCCCGCCTTTATATCTGATTTGATATTTCAAGGATTGCTGCACCGTCGATTTCTCGACGCGCGTAACGGTCAGTGTCGCCGTCTTCGTATTTTCGTCCCAGCTTACATCGGCTGGCTGCTCGTTAATAGACGCAATGCCGTCAATGATCGTCTGCACCTTGAAATCCGTCGAAGCAGGCTGAACTAGAGGCGTTTCGGCAAATTCAATCCGAATCGTCCCGTTCTCCGCCGTCACTCTATCCGAGTTCAGACGATCGGCTAGGAGGGGCAGCTCGACTCCCGTCGATTTTCTAATATAGCCGATCAGCTTGCTGGCAGCGGCCAGCGTCTGATCGTCGGCCGTGCCGCTGACGACCACCGCGGCCTCGGCGCTTCCTTCATGCACAATTGTCAGCTCGGTGTCCGGCTCAGGGCTTGGTTGCGGACTTGGACTTGGACTAGGGCCCGGGCTTGGACTTGGACTAGAGTTCGGATTCGGTTTTGTTGGAGAAGTTGTGCCCGAACCGGACGCATTGCCTCCCGTCTGCTCCCTGTCTACCAACTTCGCTTCGATCGTCGCAGTAACCTGAATGCCGAAATTCACTTTGTCCGGCCATTTGCTCAGTTTGGAACCGCTAACACGAATGTTTGCAAGTCTAATCGTTCCGGCTCCCGTAACGGCTGCAATCGCGTCGAAGGCGAACGTTTCAACGACCGTCCCCTGCTTCAGCTCTACCTTGACGGTAACGCCAATCTGGCGCACTTGCTCGAATTGACCGCTCAGTGTCACTACTCGCGATTTGGCCGATTCTCTTATATTGATTTCCACATTGCGGAAGCCGATCTGCTCGCCGGTCAATTCCCCTTCCTCCAGAATCCCCCCGCTTTGCATCACGACGCGAGTAATAGCAGTCGCGCCGGAGACGAGGATACGAACCGGACCGCTCCGTTTATTCACAATAAGCGTACCCAGCAAACGGGAATCCTTAAGCTTCACGCTGTCAATCCCGCCGCCGAATACATACGTCTTCCCTTTGACCGTCACGTTGTTCAGCAGGACATCGCCTTCACCGACGCCTTGTGCAATGTAAAGGTCTCCGGCAATCACGAGATTTTTCAGCTCTATGCCTGCAGTATTTACAACCACATTACCGGTAAAATCCCGTTCGTAGGTTCCTTGCTCCTGAACGAGCGCTCCCATCACATTGTCGATCATACGCACAACTTCCGCTCTGGTGATATGTTCTTGAGCAGCGAAGCGATTGCCGCTTCTACCGCTGATGTACTTGCGGCTTTGCAGCGCGGCAACGGACGCGGACGCATAAGGGGAAATCTGCATGTTGTCGCTAAACCCTGCATCCGCCGCCAGTTCATCCTCCAGCCCGAAAGCGCGGGCAACGATGACTGCCGCATCCTGCCTCGTTATCGCAGTTGTCGGATTGAACTTGCCCTTGTCCGTACCTTGAACGATACCGGCTGCATAGCCGCTGGCAACCGCGCTGGCATACCATGCGCCGCTCTCTACATCTGAGAATGCATAAGCGTCCGCACCCTGCTGCGGCAAGTTCAGCACACGATCGATCAGCGCTGCAAACTCCGCTCTCGATATCTCATCGTTCGGACGGTATCGTCCCGCTCCGTCTCCGGTCAGCAGTCCGTTACTTGCCCAACGCAGCATCGTATCCTCCGCCCAATGTCCCGACAAGTCAGATAAAGCGCTTACTTTTTCAGCAATGCTCTTGCCTGTTTCCGCGCGAACCGCTCCCCCTCCTCCCCAGAAAGAAACCATTATGCTCATCGCAATTACAATCGGCAGTACACGTCTATTGACTATACTTGTCACCCAATAACCTCCCTCTATCGAATGAAAGACTTTGACCGCATTGCAGCCTGCTGGAAAATGAGGGGCTTGCGCCCCCTTCTCCGTCATTGCGGCGTTCGGCCGGACTGCGCACCAAAACCGAACACCATCAGGTATTCTTCGAACACCTTCTCGAAGCCCGCCTCCGCCAAAGCCTCCATCGCCGCCTCGTTCGTCGAACGCAAATAATGCGCCATGCGCTCAATCGGCGCATCATAGGGTCCATACACTTCCCCGAGCATAAAACGGACAACGTCCCGGCCATCTTCGCGCGCTGGATTCGCCTCGCAGTGCGTCATCGCCACGCCGCACAGCAGCCCTTCGTCATTGACGCTCCGGGAGAAGAGCGCGTATCCGACAACCTCTCCCGCGCGATCGTATTTCTCGTTCAAATACTGCTGGAAGCCGACGTTCCACAGCTCCGTAATTTCCGCCAGTGTGCAATCGCCAATGCTCTTGATTGTTAACGCGTTCACTGTCCATCCCCTTCAGGCCGGTCCCACAGCTCCTGAATGGACTGGAGCGTATATTCCACCAGCAGCCGACCTCCCTCGGGTCCAACCAACCCGTTAAACAATTGTGTGCTGTATCCTCCGCTGACCACTGCCTCAGCCGTTGGCAAATAGCCGCCGGAGTCGCAAGTCAGCTGCGACACAAGCGTCATCTTAGCCGCACTGCGAGCCCTGAGCTGCAGGCCGTAGGCCGTAAACAGCTCGAACGGATTGGTGACCAGCGTCGCCTCCCCGATTCGCAGCGTGTGCATTTCAAAGCGGAAAAATTTCATCCGCTGCAGCTGCTTGTACCGGTTTTGCACGCTCCAGGCTTGAAGCAGTTCGTTCTGTCGCTCGAAGCCAAGAGATTGGAAGTACGCCGATGGTTCCTCCTCCGACTCGCAGCGCTTGCAGAACTTCTCCCATTCCTCAAGCGCGTATTCAGCTTCCACCTTGGGAACCATCCGCAGCGGAAGCTCCACCTCTTGGATCTTGTGTCGAAACACGGGCGTATCCTCCCGCCCTAGCCGCGCCTGCTCAAACGCATCTTCCATCGTGCCGACCAGCTTGCGGGCCGCCGACCTCAACTCGTCGTCGACGCTAAGCTGTGAATATCGGCGACGGATCAGGTCAAACGGCGCTTGATCCCCAGCTGCGCCGATTATACCCAGCACATGCACGTCCCGCTGCCATCTGTCTCGGATCAGATGACGTACTTCGCCGAAATAATCGGCGGACACGCGCCGATCGCCCTCGTTAATCTGCGCCGGGCAGGCAGCGTTCACAACGACGCCGGTCAGCTCGCCGCTGCGATCCCAGGTGAACAGCATGTCCACCCGATGATCCTCCGGCCCTTCGAAGCCGTAAAAATGCGTCGCATCCAGCTTGCCGTACATGCTGGCCGTACCGTCGTCGTACAGGACTCTGCGGTTATACCCGAGCGCGGCATGACCTTCTCCGCGGCTGATCGCGCCGGCGCTTCGGCTCGTCCACGCCTCTGCAACCGCCTCGGCGATCCGCCCAATCGCAAAGCTTGCGTATGTCTCAGGCGTCATCGCTTCCGGCGGCTGGCGCGTCCAGAACAGCGGAATCCATAGCGATTCGCTATAGGTGTACGGCGCCGTGTGTGTATGGGTGGCGTTCAATAGGATCGCGCTCGGATCAAGCTCCGGGACGATCTGCCGCACCCGCTCGCGCACGCCGATCTGCACATGCTTCTCTATCGCGATAAGATCGCAGCTAACGAGAACCGCCTGCTCTCCGTCCGCACCTTCCAAAGCAAGCGCGGTCGCCATCAGCGGATCGCGCGTTTCGCGGGCAATTCTCTCGTAAAATTGGCCGGCCAACGCCGCAGGCTCCGGCGGAGTGATCTCTTTTCTACCCCAGCCGATCTTCATCGCATCCCTCTCCTCAAACAACCCGATTCATTCCGCAAAGGTTAAGCGAAACGTTGCAAAAGAAACCGGAGCCGGCACGCTTTCTCCGTGCAGCGTAAGCCGAATGCCGCCGTCCGGATGCGCAGCCGCGCTCGCATCGGCCTCAATCCAAGAGCCGTCCCGCGTCAGCCGCTCGACGCGCGCCAGCTCTCGACGCGTAGGAATCCATAGCTGGAGTGAAGGATACGTCTCCAGACTGAAATTCGTCAAGCCCAGCAGCGCCTCCGTACCGCCCTCCCACCAGACGGGATACAAGTTGACTCCCTGCTCCACCATGGCGGGATACTCTCCATCGGTCAAATAGGACATGAGGTGTTGGTATAGCCACTGCCGTCCCGTCTCCTTAAGCAGATCCCCCGTATGAGCGACAACCGCCATCGGATACGGCTGCTTCGTCACAATCACACCGGGAGACTGCAGCCCGCCCAAATTATCGTAAAGCTCGGACCATACCTCGGCTCCTTCTCCGGCCGAAAGGATATAATTCGTGTGCAGCGGGATATAAAGCCAGGAAACGACATCCTTGTTGCGCAGCCAATCCGGGGCATGAGGAGCCGTGATCCGTTCCAAGGTTGTTCGCTGCGACATATCGCCTTTCTCCGCGCGAATCGGACAGTCGTGCACGATTCCCCGTGCGCACAGATGGTAGAACGCCTCGGAGGTCACGATCGCGCCTTGCTTCAGCCAAGCCGTTATCGTCTCCTCCGCGTAAGCCGTCGCTTCATTTATAGTGAGCAGCGTCGGCGTACGGTCGTCAGGCGCAACAGGGATTCCGATGCGGGTCAGCGCATGCTGGAACCGCGGCAGCGGAGCTCCGTTCAGATTCATACCGGCCGTGACTGCCGGATCATTGGGGAACGGCAGCGACGCACCTTTGCGGGTCTTGCCCGTCAGAGCATCCGTGACCGCCTGCAAATAATCTTTGAGCGGCCCCAGCTCCTTCCGGTAATTGCCCGAAACGTCGTCAAAACCGAGAAATCCGTCATTGATGCTTAGCGTCAGAAGGGGACTGAAGCTCACCGTAAGCAAATACAACTCCAAAGCAAGACCACGTGCAGACTTGCCTCCAATCGTCCAAGGAAATTGCTCGATTTCCGAACCGATTCGGCTCGGCTCCGTAATCATGGCAGCCATGGCGTCGAAGGTCACGCAGCGATCGAGAATGCCGGGCAGGTGCTCGTCGGTGTAGCTCGCGCCGCCAATCCTGACGTAAGGCTCCGGCTGCCGCTCCGTTCGCAGCGCTCGGATCTCGGCGTCGAGATGCCGGCCGTTGCGCAGCATCATCTCCAGCGTATTGGTCATCAGCCCCATGCGGATGTTCGGGTTGACCGATTCGGAGGCATCGCGCAGCAGCGCGCCAAGCTCAACAAGGACGTCTTCCTGCAACAGCCGCCAATCCTGGCGAAGCTGCAGCTCCTCGGCCGTGCAGCTCTGCGGATCTTTCAGCAGCGCAGCCTGGATCTCCTCACGACTGTACAATACGCCCGTTCTCTCGCCGAACTCTTCCAGATGGCGATCGCAGAAGCATAAAAACGCATTCGTATCCTCTCGACCAAACAGTCGGTAATCGTCATCGATCCAGATCGCGTCGACATCGAGCGAAGCGAACAGCTTATATGCCTCCACGATGTAACGGCGAAACTCCGGACAAAGCGGGCAAGGGCAGCCGGTTTCCTTCCTTCCCTGTCCGTCGACCATATCCGTAAACGCTTGGGCATGCTCGGCAGGCAGCATATGGGCATGCCCCATCGTCACGTAGTAGTTGACCATCGGACTCATTCCCGCCGCTCGAACTTCGGCGAACCGCTTGGCGAACAAAGGCATCCGCTCGCGAAGCGTGTCCAGATCGGGATGATTCGCTTCCAGATGCGTGCTGAACGCCATGACCGCATCGGCGCGAATGCTCCGGGCATACGCCATAAACGAAGCCCAGAGCGCATCGTCCTGCAAAACCGGCAGCAAAGGGCGCAGCATATATTGGACCTTCTCGGGTTGTAAACTCGTTTTATTCATCAAAGCCGATTTCCCCTTCTTCGCAGATGCACGCATCGCGCATCCGGTGTTATTCTTTAACGCTGCCCAGCACAATCCCCTTGATAAAGAAACGCTGCAGGAACGGATAGACGATCAGAATCGGAAACGCGGCGACAAAAATCTGCGCGGCGCGGCTCGTTCGATCGTTCATCAGCGCGAACAATTCCGCATCGCGCGAGCTCAGATAGGCCGGATCGAGCTTGATAATAATCGTCTGCAAGAAGCTTTGCAGCGGATATTGCTCCGTGCGGGTAGAGAGAATGAGACCGTCAAACCAGCTGTTCCAGTGGCCGACAACGGCAAAGAGCAGCAGCGTAGCCAGCGCAGGCATCGACAGCGGCACGAAAATCCGCCAGAGCACGCGGAAATATCCGGCCCCATCCAGCTTGGCCGACTCCTCCAGTTCCTTAGGTAGGCCGCGGAAGAAATTGAGCAGGATGATCACATTAAAGATAGGTACGGCAGACGGGATAACCAGCGCCCAGATCGAGCCGATTAATCCAGTATCCTTAATGACCATGTACCACGGAATCAAACCGCCGCTGAACAGCATCGTAAATACAAAGTACCAGGCGTACATCGTTCTTCCCGGAAATTGACTATTTTCCTTCGACAGCGGGTAAGCGATCAGAATCGTCAGCAGCATATTCAGGAACACGCCGATGGATACACGCTTAATCGATACCCAGAAGGCGACCAAATATTCTTTTTTACCAAACACATTCTCATAAGAGGCCAACGTCCAGTCGACAGGCCAGAACGTCACCTCGCCCGCGGTAACGGCGGAAGCCGAACTGAAAGACAGAGCCAGAATATGAAGGAGCGGAAGAACGCAAGCAATAGCCAGAAGCAACAGAAAGCAATGATTCATAACGGAGAACAGGCGATAACCGCGTGACATCCTAACGCCCACTGTACCCCCTCCTTAATACCATTTCTATATTAAAAAATGCGATAGTTGGCTAATCGATAGGCCAGAAAGTAAGAAATAGAAATAAAAATGAGCGAAACGACGGACTTAAACAAACCAATCGCCGTGGCGATGCCGTACTGCGCTTTCTGGATACCGATCCGGTACACATAGGTATCGATGATGTCGCCGGTCTCGTACACAGGCGTGCTGTACAAATTGAATACTTGATCGAAGCCGGCATTAAGCACGCTACCGAGACTGAGCGTGGCGAGCAGTACGATGATCGGCAGCATGCCCGGCAAGGTCACATGCCATGTCTGACGCCAGCGGTTGGCTCCATCAATCTCCGCAGCCTCGTACAGCGTCGGATTAATGCTTGTCAGCGCCGCCAAATAGACGATTGTACCGAAGCCGAATTCCTTCCACACATCAGAGAAAACCAAAGTAAAACGGAACCAGCGATTGTCGCCCAGAAAAAAAATCGGCTCAATGCCGAGTAGACCCAACGCTCTATTTACCAGCCCCTGTGAAGGAGACAAAAGATCGATTAGAATGCCGCCCAGAATAATCCACGACAGGAAATGCGGCAAATAAATCAGCGTCTGAACGGTGCGCTTAAACACCGCCTTCCGAACCTCGTTAAGCAGGAGAGCCGCGATAATCGGCGCGACCAGCCCGGCGATCATTTTCAGCAGGGCAATAATAATCGTATTGCGAATAATCTGAGGGGTATCCGGAAGCGACCAGACGAATTGAAAGTTATCCATTCCGATCCAGGGCGATCCGAAGATGCCTTTGGACGGCATAAACTTCTTAAATGCAATGGCCAGTCCGGCCATCGGACCGTAGCTGTAAACGAGCACCAACAGAAACCCGGGGAGAATCATCAGGTGCAGCGGCCAATATTTCCGCAGTGCGGCGACCATTCCCTTCCCCTCCTTTCTAACTGCTGAATTTATAAGGGCTGTTCCATAAACCATTCAAGTTGCTCTACAAGATAATCGATGGTAAGAGTAATAGGCGTACGGTCTGTACCCCCCGATGCGAGATTCCCCACAAAGCGACCAAAATCAAGAGTTGTATGTCATTAAAGCGTCATCGATCATCTCAAGCAACTATGCTTATGGGACAGCCCCATTCTCAGTTCTTATCTATTGTCTTGATGCGTGCCACTCGTTCACTTCTTCCGTAATCTTGTCGCCGCCCAGCTTGGTCCAATCGGCAACAAACTTGTCGAACTCGTCGATCGATGCAGCACCGATAATAATCTTAGTGAAAACCTCTTGCTCCTTCGTCTTCAACAAATCGCCCCGCTCGGCCATCGTCGGTGTTGCAACTCCGTAAAACTCATCGAAATGATATCTGTTCTGCTGGGAATACTCGTACATTTTCTCGAAGGCCCCGCCTTTGCCCGCAATATCGACCTGGTACCAGAACGTCGTATCTCCGGCTTCGAATTTCTTGACCTGGTCGTAGCGGTTTTTCAGGTCGCCGCTCCATTCGATCGCCGAGGTGTCTCCCGTGTCCAGCGCTTTGCCTAAATGCTGACCGCCTTGGACGTATAGATCCTGGATAAAGATCGTGAACGGATTGATCGCCCACGCTTCGTTGCCCATGTCCTTCAGCTCTTTGCCGAAGCTGTAGACAGCGCGCGGATCTCCATCCGCCGGCTTCCCTCCCAGCAGCGCATCTACCCATTGGTTCAGCACCTTGATTACGGCTTCCGGATGCTCCGCATTTTTGTTGACGACATAGTACGAAGCGACTGAAGCCGACACCTGCGACATTGCGGGAT
Source organism: Cohnella sp. LGH (assembly GCF_017671885.1). NCBI lineage: Bacteria > Bacillati > Bacillota > Bacilli > Caryophanales > Paenibacillaceae > Cohnella > Cohnella sp. LGH. The sequence goes on along the minus strand of NZ_CP072117.1, from coordinate 2,328,173 downwards.
CGCCATCAATGGACGGAATCGTATATACGCCCCACTCCTGGGTTACCTTGCCGTCCTTGACCACCGCATCCTGCATCGCCGCGCTGTACCAGAACGCGCCGAACAGCATACCTACGCGGTCGTTGGAGACCTGCTCCAGCATTTTCGCATTGTCATTGACCGCAACCTCCGGATCGATCTGCCCGGCTTTGTACATATCCTGGAGCTGCTTAAGCGCCGTCTTCACCTCAGGCTGGGTACTGCCATAGACAAGCTTGCCCGAGCTGTCCTTCACCCATTGCCCCGGATAGGCATGGTAGCCGTTAAGGAAGCCGATCGGCGAACCGATCTGATCCTTGTCCAATCCCAGTCCGAACGCTTTGCCTTTGCCGCCCGTATTTCTCGATGCGAACGCCTCGGAAATTTGCAGCAAGTCCTGCATCGTCTTAGGCTCCGGCAGATTCATTTCCTGCAGCCAGTCCTGACGCACCCAGACGAATGACGCAGCGTTAAATGGACTGTTCGTCTGGGGGATCGCCATCAGCTTGCCGTCGAACGTAGCGGATTGCATCTGCTTGCCGCCGTCGGACACGACCAGCTTTTTCGTCTCTTCGCTGGCATATTGCTCGAATACTTCCGTCAGATCCATCACCATATCGGATTCGACCAGACGCGGCAAATCCTCAGCCGACACCTTGAAGAAATCCGGCAGATCGTTGGCGGCAATACTGATTTTCAGCTTGGAATCATACTCCTTGGTGTCGACAACCCAATTGTTCTTGAGCGTAATGCCCAAGTCTTGTTCGTAAGCGTCGTAGATCGCGTTCTTGTCCATCGTCTGTCCTTCGGTGAACAAGGCCGTATCGTTTGCTCTAACCGTCGTAAGCTTGATCGGCGGATCGTATTTGCCGGTCGCAGCCGCGCTATCCGATGGCTGTGACGATGTCGTCGCCGTTGCCTGAGGTGATGCGGAGCCCTCTGTCTGCGCATTATTCTTGGCACTGCTGCACGCCGCAGACGCAAGCAGCAAAGCTGCCGCGCAAGAAAGCGCTAACCCTTTTTTCATCGTGAAGCTCATTTGTCTGCCCCCTCATTATGTTGAATTGGTTTGCCTGAATTCACTATACCGTCCAGGCAAACGGGCAACCACAGGCATTCCTCAACTTTTATATGCATTTGTAAACTTCTGCATCGGTAGCGGCCGCCGTTTGACTTGACGATTCGCTTGGGAACTCTATATGATAGGTTCTACTTAAGCTGGCGGGAGGCTGTGTTCGTGAAAATGTCGATTTTTACGAGGCTGTCGTTGACGTTTTTGAGCGTATTGCTGCCGTTCTACGGGCTGACAATGCTGCTGAATAAGCAGGGCTCGGACAGCATTCGCAGCGAAATTACTCGTTCCGTGAGCAGTCGCGATCAGTTTTATATGCAAAATCTCGAGCAGGAAATTAAGCGCCTTTCGCAAATTTTTTATGAACTATTGGTCGATAACGACCCGATGCTCATAGGGGTTTCCCATGATTTTAGCGATCCGGACCTTCTCGATAAGGTGAAGGTTTTACAGAAAAGGTTGCAAATGGTCAAAGCGTCCAGTCTGTTCGTGGAAAAACCGATGATCTATTTCCCTTCAATGGACAGAGTCATTACGCCAAACGGCTTGACCGACGAGGACAAGCTGCAAAATCCGGACGAAATCGACAAATTATCCAGAAGCGTAGACCCCAACCGGATCGTGCAATTACAGGACGGCCGCTTCTATCTGAGCTTGCGCTATCCGATGTCCACTTCTTTGGATCGGCCGCCTCTGTTTGTCGTGATGTTCGAGCTGTCCGCCGCCCAGTTGAAAAACAGCCTGCAAAATATCGTGAACCCGCAGCAGGGAGATTTTCTGCTTATCCATACAGAGGAGCACTGGGCGCTCTCCAGCTCCCGAGACGAGCAAACGGTGCAAAGTCTCAAGTCGCTCGCCGCCGGCAAAACGAACCGATCCGGCGCCGGGTCGGTCAAGCTGGGCAACACAACCTATTGGGAATCCTATGTCGCCTCCGATACTCTGCAGCTCTCCCTGTTTGTTTTTATACCGGACGAGAAAGTGCTGGGGGAATTAAAAAGCTACGAAAAATGGGTATGGGTCATTCTGGCCGTCTCGATCGCCGTCATTCTGCTGCTTGCTCTGGCGCTGTATCGCCTTATTCATAACCCGATGCGACGGCTCGTTTCCGCTTTTCGCATCGTGCAGCAAGGCCGGTTCGTGCCGATTGCGGAGACGGAGGCCAAGGACGAATTTCGCTATTTGTTCGAGGGCTTTAACCGTATGGTCTCTCAACTGAACGTTTTGATTCATGAGGTGTACGAGAAGGAGATTAGCACGCAGAGGTCGGAGCTTAAGCGGCTTCAGGCACAGATCAACCCGCACTTTCTGTATAATTGCTTTTTTATCATGGGCGGCTTGATAACAGACAAGGAGTATGGCAAAGCGTTCGGCTTCGTTAATTATTTGCGCGACTACTATCGCTTCATCACCAAAAATGCCGAGGATCTCATTCCCCTTCAAGAAGAAATGCGTCATGCGCGAACCTATGTAGATATTCAAACGGTCTGTTACGGGGATCGCATCGACGTCGAGATGGAACCGCTTCCTGAATTTCTCAACGCTATCCCCGTCCCCCGCCTAATCGTACAGCCAATTATCGAGAACGCCTATAAATATGCACTTGTCCGCCATAGCGAGCGCGGAGAACTATGGCTTCACCACAAGGTTGAAAACGGCTGTCTAACCATTCTAGTCGAGGACAACGGACAAAGCCTGGACGATGCCGCAATCGCCGCTTTGTCTGAGCAGCTTGACACGACAGAGATCAAGGGGGAGGAACCTACAGGCCTGATTAACGTTCATCGCCGTTTGCGGCTGATGTACGGCTCGGACAGCGGTCTGACACTGTGCCGATCGCAGCTTGGCGGGTTATGCGTGATGATTTCAATTAAACAACGTGATGAGACGGAGGATGCGCATGTACCGAATGATGGTGGTGGATGATCTGCCCTATATTGTCGATCGAATGGAGCGGTTGATCGGCGAGCAGGAGCAGTTGAAGCTGGAGATGTACAAAGCGTATTCGGCCTTCGAGGCGTTGGACACGCTCAAGCGGATCAAAATCGACATCGTGCTGACCGATATTAAGATGCCCGGAATGGAAGGAATCGAGCTGCTTCACGAAATCCGCAAATACTGGCCGCGCTGCAAGGTAATCTTCCTCACCAGCTACGATGAGTTCCATTATGCCAAGAGCGCGATTTCCGGCGGCGGCTTCGACTTCATCCTGAAATTCGAGCAGGATGAGGCGATTATTAATGCCATTCATAGGGCGGTCGCCGCGCTTAACGACGAATATGCCGCAATGAAGCAGCTTCACGAAGCGCAGATGCAGAAACGGCAGTTGATCCCGTTGCTTCAGGAGCAATATTTGCACAATATGCTGTACGGCAAAGCGGATGTTCGCAACACCAACGAGCAGTTCCGTGAGCTTGGCATTCCATTGCGGAGCGAGCTGCCCATGTATGTGCTTGTCGGCAAAGTCGACGACTGGGCGTCAATTACGGATACGTCCGAACGCAAGCTGCTGCTCTATGCCGCACGGAACGTGATTGAAGAGCTGCTGAATGTCTCCGTCATTCTAGTATCCGCGACAGTCGAACAATCCAAGCTGGTCTGCCTGCTTCAGCCCAAAGAAATCCTGACCGCGGAACGCGAGCAGCAGCCGGACCAGGAGATATGGGCCCGAACGTTCATCTTCGTGTTCGAAACCGTAATGACCATCCAAGCCACTTGCCGCGATCTGTTTAAGCTATCGTTCTCCTTCGCGCTGGGCGAGAAGCCGGTGCCGGCCGGCCGGCTGACGGAGCTGTTCGACCGGCTGCTCTCCCTGTTCCTAAGCCGGCTTGGCGCGGGCAATGAGCTGCGGCTGACGGATCGTATGCTTGCCGATTTGGACAATCCGTCAGCCGCAGCGGCGGCGCAGTATAAACTGCAAGGCTTTGTCATTAAAAAAATCGAGCTGCTTGGCCGCTATCTGAAGAGCGGAGCAAAAACGGAATTCGATCAGTTATTTGCAGAGATTATGACCGACATGATCAGACACTCCGACTCCGGCTTTCTGAAGCTGGAGGTCCATCACAACTTGGCTTCCGTATTTCTGTCCTATCTTCGCCTTCATCCTCCGACGCCTTCTTTGTTGGCCCAGGTGAACGTGGACAAGCTGACGAAGGCGAATCCCGATCTATCCTGGGAGGAAATGAAGCTTATCTTCGCGTCTATGTCTGAACGTATCTTTGAGTCCAAAGCGGCCGAGGCCAAGGACGAGGGCAAAGAAAATCTAATCCACTGGCTTAACGATTATATCGAGCAGCATATTTCCGAGGATTTGTCGCTGACTCGGCTGGCCGAAGTCGTCCATTTGAACCCGGTATATTTGTCCCGCCTGTACGTTCAGGCGACAGGAGTTGGAATTTCCGACTTTGTGAATATGTGCCGCCTAAACAAGTCGAAAGAGCTGCTCAAAAGCAGTCACCACAAAATATACGAAATCGCCGGAATGGTAGGTTACGACTCGGCTTTGTCGTTCATTCGTTTTTTCAAAAAGCAGATGAACATGACGCCGCAGGAATACCGCAATCTATGATCCGTCCGAGTATCGCCGCCAGCCGGTTCCTCCAGGCGCGGGACAGCTTTTGTCTTTGAGCTTGGCGGCGATTCTGACGAAGCATCCGCACAACGCGCACGTATGCCCTCCAACCAGCTTCGAGCAATCGCGGCACAGGCTTAACCGCTCTTGATAGACATCGTCCGGAACGCAGACACCGCTATCGGAACGGAACAGCGGCGTGGCCAACATCTTGTCTATTCGTTCCTCGGATACCCGGTAGTCGTCCCGGCAGCCCTTGCACAGCGGATCGCCGACCATCGCCGTCCTCATTGACGCGAAGTCAGTTCCAGAACAGCGACAGACATCGGTGGCAGATTAGCCGCCAGTCGATTAGCTGCAACGGTGAAGTCGGTAAATGTAGCCGGCGCAACCCGATCGGGGCTGTCGAACGTATTGTGACTGTCCGTCTGCTCCGAGGCGAGAATCGAGCCATTCACCAGAATAACCTCTTCTGCCCAGCCTCTCAGCTCAATTGCAACGGTTGCGCTCGATTGATGATCCAAGTTGCACAGACTCAAGTGGATACGGCCCTCGGCGTCTCGCGAAGCGGATGCGGAAATTTGCGGCAAAGCTTCGCGGCCGCTTCCGATCTGATCAACAGCCTCGTGCAGGTCCAGCAATTCCGCATCCTGGTGAACCTTAAACAAGTCGAAAACATGATAGGTCGGCGTCAGAAGCATGCGCTCTCCTTCCGTGAGCACGACGGACTGCAGTACGTTGACGAGCTGCGCGATATTCGCCATGCGTACGCGGTCGCTGTGACGATGAAAGACGTGCAGCGTGATTCCGGCGACAAGCGCGTCTCGTATCGTATTCTGTTGATACAGGAAGCCCGGATTCGTGCCCGGCTCGACATCGTACCACGTCCCCCACTCGTCCACGATCAGACCGATGCGCTTGTCCGGATCATACTGATCCATAATCGCGGAGTGCCTGGTGATCAGTTCTTCCATATGCAGAGCCTTACGCAACGTGATCGTCCATTCGGATTCGGGAAAACCGGTGGCGGAGCCTTTCTCCGACCAGGAGCCCGGAATCGTATAATAATGCAGGGTGATGGCATCCATAAAACGATGGGCTTGCTTCATCAGCGTTTCCATCCACGGATAGTCGGCATCGCTCGGTCCACAAGCGATTTTATGAATCCGATTGTCCCCGTAGCTGCGGACATAGGTTTGGAAGCGACGATAGAGATCAGCATAATATTCCGGGCGCATGTTGCCGCCGCAGCCCCAGTTCTCGTTGCCGACGCCGAAATATTTCACCTGCCACGGCTGCTCCCGTCCGTTGCCCTTGCGCCACTCAGCCATCGGCGATACGCCGTCGAACGTCAAATACTCGACCCATTCGGACATTTCCTGAACGGTGCCGCTGCCTACGTTGCCGTTAATGTAAGGCTCGCATTCGAGCAGCTCGCAAAGCCTCATGAACTCATGCGTGCCGAAATGGTTGTTTTCCACGACGCCGCCCCAGTGTGTGTTAAGCATGCGCTTGCGGCTTTCTCTCGGACCGACTCCGTCCTTCCAATGATATTCGTCCGCAAAGCAGCCTCCCGGCCATCTTAGAACCGGGATTTGGAGCTGCTTCAATGCCTGCAGTACGTCATTGCGAATACCGTCGGTATTCGGAATCGGAGAATCCTCCCCAACCCAGAGCCCCTCGTAAATACATCGTCCGAGATGCTCGGAGAAATGTCCGTAAATGTTGCGGTTGATCGTGCCCTTCGCTCGGTCTGCGTGAATGACAATTCGGTTGGCCATCTTAAATCCTCCCTTAGAATTAATATTTTAATTAATCAAATCATAATTACATTAATCATATTTCCATAATAAAAGCGGATTGCTAAAATCGCAACCTTTTTTCCGAGATCTTGCAACCGCCGGCAAGATTATCGCGCTGCATGTCGAATTCATATCAACTAAGCTGAGATTGGATAGAGTGGGGGCTTTAAGTTGCAAATTTCATTAATTGCCGCTATGGACAGAAACAGGGTCATTGGAAAAGAGAACGATATTCCGTGGAGAATTCCTAACGATTGGAAGTTTGTAAGGAAGACGACTGAGGGGCGTCCTATCATTTTAGGACGAAAAAACTTCGAATCCATAGGCAGAATCTTGCCTGGGCGTCGCAATATTATTTTGTCAAGAGATACCGGGCTGACCATTGAAGGTTGTGAAATCGCGCATTCGATTCAAGATGTATTCGATCTATGCGCAAACGAAGCCGAGATTTTCATTTTTGGCGGCGAGCAGATTTACAAGATGTTCATGCCTTACGTCAGCAAGATGTACATAACAAAAATCCATCATGAGTTTGAAGGAGACACCTTCTTCCCTGAACTGGATCGCAACGAATGGAAGGAAATATCGGTTGAAAGAGGCATTCAAGACGAGCGAAATCCGTACGTTTACTATTTTCATGTTTATGAAAGAGTACGGTAGAGGGGCTAATTCGTCTACATCGGAGACATGACCCGCTTCGTTTCCAATTGAATGGAAGTTAGTCGAGGGGAGTGGTAATTATCTAGAAGCTCCATGGGTCATGTGATTAGTCCGGAGACTGCCTCATACGCCCCTGAAATCACCTTGTCACGGGTTTACCATTAAGATTTCAGGAGCGTATTCCAACTTTAATTGATAATCAAGATGACTTTTCCGTTCACGAAGCCTACCGTATCGAAATTATAGTAGACCCACGTTTCAACTTTCTTCCCGGACGCGGTCGTAATGCTGGTTCCCGCCGGGCGGCCCCATGCCATTTTCACCTGATCCTTGTTCATCCCGAGCGTCACTTTACCCGCTTTAATCTGATTCCATGTCGCCGTAGACCACTTGTATTTCTTCTTCGGATCATAATTGAAGAGATAATCCTCGTTTGTAAACAATTCCTTGACGAATACGGAAGACATCGGATAACCTTTCAGCGTTTTGCCCGCCGCATTCTTGAACTGGACGACGAAATCTCCCGACGATTGCGGAACGACATCGACGACCGTTACTTTGGAGAAGCGATCCCAGCCTTCAAAATAATTAACCCAGTAGCTTTTGCCGATAAAACCGGCCAAGCTGCCTTGCATCGCTTTCTTGACGAGACCTGCCGTCTCGATGGATACGACCGTCATCCTGGCATCGGCGCCGAAGGAGATTTCAGCCGACTTCCATTTGTTATCCCATTTAACCTTTGCGCCAACAGCCGCTTTCAGCAAGGAGTCGGGAATATACGTCTCCCCTTTTTCCGAGAACGGCGCTGCAGGAAGCGCAATCGTTTCGCCGTTCAGCTTGGCGTTCTTGTCCCCCGGCTTGAAGGAAAAGGCGGTATCGCCGATTTTCGCTTCCATCGCTCCGCTTGCGGAGGACACCGTTCCTCCCAGCGCTTTCACGACGGCCTTCACCGGAACGAATACGTTGCCGGCAACGAGCTTGGCATACGTGAGATTGTTCGGCAGGCTGGCGGAAACCTTCATCGTTTTTTCCATGCCGCCGGTCGTCACAGTAACTTGAGCCTCGCCTACCCCAAGCACCTGCAGCTTTCCGTCTGAACTCAAACGCAGTAAGTGCGGCTTGTCCACCTTAACGTTCGTTTTGTTCGGCTCCACCTTGATCTTGGCGCCGTTGGAATACGTCTCCTGAATGCCTAGCTTCAGCGTATCTCCGACGAGAGGCTTAAGCTCGGATAGGGAGACATCCACCGCTTCGACCTCCGGCCCTTCAAACGGAACGATATCTCCGTTGTTGAACAGGACCCAGCTTCCGTCTTCACGTTGCGCGTAAAACTGTTTCGAATCCGCGTAATGCACCGTTCTCGCGATGGCTGTCAGGCCGGAAACTTGATGATCCAGCTTCCAACGTCCCTGATAGTCGCCCGTTTGCCATACGGTTCCGTCCTTGAGGGTAACGAGCAGTACTTGCGTCGGTGTGCCGGGCGTGTATGCAATATGTTTGACGCCTTGCGCCACCGTAATCGGAAGGATTGTGCCGTTGTCGTCGAAATTCGTCGACTCGTAAACGACGACTTCTCCCGAATCGAAGAGCAGAGCCACCTTGCCAGCCATCGCGACCATAGAGGCAACGGCTGTCGGATTGGCGATCGTTCCAAGCTTAAGGTTCTTGCCTTGGGCATAGTGATCTTTAAGCAGCAAGTCCCCGTTTTGCTGCAGCATGGCGAAACTGGCACGCGTTAAGCCTTCGGAATCGTCGTTTCCATAAGCAATATGCAGTACCCGCTCGATTCCTTTTAGCTGCTCATAGTTCCCCCATACCGTTCCGTCGCTCCTTAGCCAGTAGCCGCCGGCTATCTCTTTGATGGCGGATGGATCCGGCGCGAGCAGCGGTTCGGAGTCATCGTAATACTCCATTAATCTCCCGGCTTTTGAAATTCCCAGGCCGCGTTCCGAAATCGTCGCAAGATCCGAGGAAAAACGGAATTTCTTAAAACCGTAAAGAGTTGTCCATAATGTTCCATCGTCCATTAGCATCGTATCTTTGCCGATAATCTCCACAATTTTCGGAGTTGCGCCAGCCGCGTCCGCATAGCGGGCGTTAGGCTCTAAAGCTGCGCTAGCTCCCGATACGAGCGCTATTGCGAGCAAAATCTGTAAAAGCTTCCTCATTGCTTGACCTCTTTCCGCATGATATGCATTCGACTCTCTCAACTAATATACCAAAATTCTCCTCTGAATTCTCAGCGGAATTGAAGCGGCTACAGCCTCAGCATCGTATCCAGCATCACCTTTCGGCCGCTGCTTGCGCTCTCCAAAGCTGCCAGCACCATCGCCATACTATACCGATTATCCCGGCAATCCGTTTCCGCCGGCCGGCTCTCTTCCAGCGCAAGGAACATCTCGTCGAGACAGCCATCATGCCCGGTCGTCCGCCTCTCGAACGCGCTCATTTCCGGATCGATCCGAATACAGTCCTTGATGAATTGGCCTTCTTCCTGTCCCGGCGCTACGACTTCCGCATAAGGCGGGTTATGGCCGTCCCAGATTGCCGTGCCCCGGTCCCCAACAATTCGCCACTCCGCCTCCCATGACGTCGGCGCTCCTTCGGCGCACCACGAGCCTCGATAGTTAAACACCGAGCCGTCCGACATTTCGAAAATGCAGATCGCCGCCGCGTTCCCCGCGTACCATGAGCCTTTAGGGTTAAACTCGTGACAGTACACGGAAACCGGAACGGTCCCCGTAATCAATCTTGCTTGGTCAAATGTATGAATCGCCATATCGAGCAGCAGAGGGCTTGCCATTGCGTCTCTGAATCCGCCGAAATGCGCGCCGATAAAGAAATCCGCGCCTATGAACCCCACGTTGCCGATCTGCCCGGAAGCGACCATCTGTCTCAGCGTGCGAATACGAGGATCGTATCTGCGATTTTGCATCACCGCATGCATGCGTCCCGTTTCCTCGGCGATCCGGACAATCTCGTTGCAGTGCTCCATCGTTTCGGCCAGCGGCTTCTCGCTAAAGACGTTGCAGCCTAAGCTCATAGCGGATTTGCTTATGTGAAAATGACTGGAAGGGATCGTGACATCAAAAACCAGATTAGCTCCCGTATGCTCGATAGCGCTCTGCAGATCGGAGAAGACGCCGCACTTCAGCCCTTTCCTCTCCCTCATTTTCTCCGCAAACTCAAGCTGAATATCGATCAAGGCCACGATCTCCGTATCCGGTCTCTTCATCGCATAATCGATCCATACGTTGGACATTCCCCCGCACCCTGCGACAACAACTTTATATTTTGAAGCCATGAACAAATGCCTCCTTATTTTGAGGATTTACGTCTGAAAATCTGATGCAGCTCCTGTTTGTAGATCACTCTTATATTGCTATAATGGATAGAGCATAGGCTCATTATACCGTTTGTTTTAGGTTACAACCTTTCTTATCTTGTGCAATAATCGCAGTATTTTGGGGAGTTGAGCTTACAATGGCCTACCCGCAGGAATTACGGGAAATGACCCATATCGCCGACAAGGATTATCCGATTCATTTCTTTTTCAACGACTGCGGCCATGCGAAAACAGACGATTGCATCCTCTTTCTACACTGGCACGAGCACTTTGAAATCATTGTCATGCAGCAAGGCTCCGGCATTTTCCATATTAACAGTCAACCTTACGAGGCTGGACCCGGCGACGTGTTGTTCGTGCCTGCCGGAGGTCTGCATACCGGCTTCAGTACTTGCGAGGGACATATCGCCTATATCTCGATCGTGTTCAACGCCTCGCTTTTTCACCATTGGGTTCAGGATACAATTCACGCTCGTTATGTCCTTCCTTATTTGGAGGGCCGCGCCTCCTTGCCGGTTAAGCCCGCGGCAATCGAAGCTTCGTGCGCGAAATACTATTCTCTGCTGGATCAAGCCGCTGCAGAGTTCGTCGCCAAGCAATCCGGTTATCAGACGATCATCGTCTCTCAGCTTCATATGCTGCTGACCTATCTTGCTAGAATCTTTTTCCCGCAGCAGCAGCTGGATCGATTGGGCCGCAGGCCCGTTCATAATAGCGAAAGCTTCAAGACTCTTATCCAATCAATCGAAAACCAATTATCGGAGAGGCACACGGTCGACAAAGCCGCCAAACAGTTGAACTTGAATCCTTATCATTTCTGCAAGCTGTTCAAAAGGCTGACTGGACGCACATTCATCGAGTATGTCAATCTCTGCCGAGTCAACGAAGCCGAGCGGCTGCTTCTGAGGACGGAGCTGTCCGTTACAGAGATTGCCGGTCGGATCGGCTGCGACAACCCGAACTATTTCACCAAGCTTTTTAAACAGTACAAAGGGATAGCTCCTTCCCGGTTTCGCAAGAAGGAGCTTGTTCGGTGAGCGCGACGATGATCAGACTGAGGGAAGGGATAAGCGGGCTGCGGCCCTCCGAGCCCCTTGCTTTCTTCCGAGCAAGTATCCGAGCAGGTCGTTTCTGCTGTATTTGACAACCTTTTGCGCACAGGGGTATGATTCTTCACATGACTAATAAGCAAGAACCGTCTTATCTTGCCTAACAAATGGAGAACTCTACTTTGAACATGCATACGACCGATTTGAGGAGCCGCGCCGCTGCGACGCCGTCCCGCTCAACATTTATTCTACTAATTTCAACAATTCTTCTAGCCGCCGCCAACATGAGGGCGGCTATTACTTCTGTGCCCCCTTTAGCGACAATGATTCGCGAAAGTACAGGATTGTCTACGAGCGCGATGGGCTGGCTGACGACGATCCCGCTCATCGGGTTCGCAATCTTCTCTCCGCTCGCCCCTGCCTTTGCTCGTAAATTCGGCATTGAGCGCACGCTTGCCGCCAGCTTACTGATCATGACAGTCGGAATCGCGATTCGCGGCGCCGCTTCAGTCCCGATGCTGTTCGTCGGAACGATCGGCATCGGCATTGCCATCGCCGTATGCAACGTCCTGCTGCCCAGTATCGTGAAGATAAATTTCACCAATTCCATCGGGCTGATGACGGGCTTATACAGTATGACAATGGGGCTTGTGGGTGCAATTTCCGCCGCCACAAGCGTTCCGCTCGCTCAGAGAGCAGGTCTCGGCTGGAGCAACACATTGCTTGTGTGGGGCTCTGTGTCCATGCTCGGCTTCTGCGCATGGCTGATTCAAGCGCGAGCCGCCAGAACTCGCGCCAACGTCGGCACAGCCGAATCCGGCCATCGCCGCACGAACGTATGGACCTCCGGCTTCGCTTGGCAAATTACGTTGTTTATGGGCCTGCAATCGTTCAACTTCTACATTGCCGTCGCTTGGCTTCCCGATATGCTCATCAGCAAAGGATTTACTTCCGAGCATGCCGGCTACATGCTGTCGCTGATGCAAATTATGGGAATCCCGGTTAACCTGTTGATTCCGATTATCGCCGAGAGAATGAAGGATCAGCGGCTAGCGATCGTTGCGGCGGGACTGGTCTCGATTACCGGCTATATCGGGCTGTTCTCCAATGAAGCGGCATCGCTCACAGCAGCCGTTGTCCTCATGGGCCTCGGACAAGGCGCTTCGATCAGTCTGTTGTTTATGCTGTTTGCATTGCGAACGAAACATGCGGCGGACGCCGCCGCCTTGTCCGGTATGGCTCAATCGATGGGCTATGTACTAGCCGCCCTCGGCCCGATCGGGCTTGGCCTGCTGCATGACGCAACGGGATCTTGGAAGTGGCCGATCGCCGTTATGGTAACGATAGGCTGCGCCATGACGATATTCGGCATGGCATCCGGGCGCAAGCGATATGTGGAGTGATCTGCTGCGTAGTCGAAATGCTATGCAAAAAAAGCGACACCGTCCGAATGTATTCGGAACGTGTGCCGCTTTTTTTTGCGCCGATCGCTAGGGCGTGTATGAAAACCCGCTCAGGGGTATCTTTATCTTTCACCGCCTTTTCACTCCGAGCGCAGCCTGGTCAACTCAGTTCTTCGTTTGAGCTAGAAGCTCCCTAATAACAGGCTCTAACGACGTCGCCATTCGCAGAAATCCTAGATCTGTCGGGTGCACGCCGTCTACCGTGCATTCTTCCGCCCCCTCGCCGAGCAGATTCGACCCGTCCACAAAGTGGACATTAACGTCCCCCCGCTGGCGCAGCCGCATGACCGTCTCTTCCTGGACTTTTTTTCTCCCCTCGTGCAGTATCCGCATCTCTTCGTAATAGCGATCCCCCGCAAACCGGATTTTGGATACGACCACAATCGGCACGTCGGGATGGCGTTCGCGATAAATAGGTATAAATTGCGGCAAAGTCGTGGAAATATCTTCGATCGTTCCCGAATTTGCTTCATAATCGAGAATAAGCATGGCCGGATTTGGAATCTCGGCAATCGTCCGGGCAACCTCCGGCTCGCCCTTGCCGTTCCCGGAAAAACCGAGGTTCATAAACTCCAACGGAATTGAGCGGCTCAGAATATTCGAATACGCCATTCCAGGGCGGGTCGCACAGCCGCCTTGTGTAATTGACGTGCCGTAGATAACGATGGGCTTGTCGTCGGCATAGCTTGGAGCGGAACCGATTGCCGCATCGGGCTCCACGCCGATCCACACTTCCTCCACGCCCTGGTACAGAGGAAAATTCAAAGTCACGCAAAACTCTCTTTTTTCGCCCCAATTGTATAGCTCCGCTTCATATTCGGTGCTGGCCGGGTCAAAGCGCGCCGTGCTGAGATAATGCTGATCTCCCGGCTCGCCCAAGTAGCAATCGAATCCGCTCTGCCCTGTCGCCGGCATATGATACATATCGCTAGGCCCTCTCAGCTTCGCTCTAAGCGACAATCTGGAAGAATTCGTGCGGAACCGGATTTGCCCGCCTGCCGTGCAGTTCGCCAGTTCGTCAACGGCATGAGGCAGCGACAGCGTTGGGGACGTTGGCAATCGCCGATATCTTTTGTCTTGACCAAGCCACGCAAACCCTGCAATGTGAAACGGCTTCTCAAGCGGCGATAGCCACTGCAACGAATCATGAACGGTTGGTTTGATAGTCATGTTCTCATCCAGACGGATGACATCGATTCTTTTGGAATTATTCGTCATAGCTCGGAGATTCTCCTTTTGGTAGCAACTTGGTCCGCGTCGCAGCCTTGGCCTTCAGCCAGGTGCCGCGCCCTGAGGTAGCTGATCGAACTCGCCCCTATTTTGCGCTTCCTCCGCCGTCAACGCAAGCGTTTTTTCTCCTAACGAGTACCTTGTCCGGAACATAGCGATAAAACTCCATAAACGCCGAACAAACCGCCTTCTCGGCGGTTTGCTTTACAAGTCCGTATCGTGTGATGTTGCGTACCCTACAGCTCCGCCGTCATTCCTCCGTCGGCAACCAAGGTTGTTCCTGTCATAAAAGAGTTTTCCGGGCTTGCGGCGAACAGGACGACGGAGGCAATCTCTTCCGGCTGGCCGACGCGGCCGATCGGCTGCGACTGATCCCACTGCTTCATAATTTCGTCCCGGGGCGTATCCAGGTTCTTCACGCTGCTCTCCAGCATCGGCGTTCGGACGGCTCCCGGCAGCACCGCGTTCACGCGAATATTATTCTTCGCGTAATCGAGCGCGATGGCCCGAGTCAGCCCGACGATCCCCGCTTTCGAAGCGGAGTAAGCGGAATAGCCGTCCAGCGTTGCCAACGCATGAACGGAGCTGACGTTCACGATTGCGCCGCCGCCCTGCTCCAGCATATAAGGAATGACCCCGCGGCAAAACAGGAACACGGACGTCAGATTATTCGTAATCACGCGGTTCCATTCGGTCAGACTCATATCCGTAAGCCTCACCTGCGGACAGACCGCCGCGTTGTTCACCATCACATCGATTCGCCCGAAAGCGCGATACGTATCCCCAATGACCCTTGTAACGTCTTCTTCGGAGGACACATCCGCCGCCATAGCGACAGCGCGCCCGCCGGCATTCGCAATCTCGTCGGCGACGTCTTGTACTTTGCTATGCGTACGCCCAACCGCGACAACGGCGGCGCCTGCGCTTGCAAATCGCTGCGCGACGGAGCGTCCGATCCCGCCTCCGGCTCCCGTCACGATCACAACTTTATTTTCCCAGGTCATCGCAGCACCTCATCGATTGTTAGTCTCATTCCGCCGCAAACGTATTGCGAAGAGTTCCGATGCCTTCTACCGTCGCTTCCACAACATCTCCATGCTTTAGCCACACCTGCGGTTTTTTGCCCATTCCGACTCCCGGTGGCGTGCCTGTGCTAATAATATCGCCTGGACGTAGCGTAATCGTGTTGGACAGAAAAGAAACCAGATACGGAATATCGAAGATCAGTTCCTTCGTATTGGAATTCTGCATCGTCTCCCCGTTCAGCGTAAGCGAGATGCCGAGATTGCCCGGATTATCGATCTCGTCGGCAGTAACAATCCAAGGCCCCGTCGGTGCGAAGCCGTCAATCGCTTTGCCCCGAGTCCACTGCGGTTCAATCAGTTGGATGTCCCGCGCGCTTATGTCGTTCAGAACGGTGTAGCCGAACACATAATCCATCGCGTTTTCAAGCGGTACCTTCTTGGCCGTTTTGCCGATCACGACCGCCAGCTCCACTTCATAATCGCATTGGGTAACTTCGCTTGGAATCACCACTTCATCGTCTTGCCCGATCAAACAATTGTTGTACTTAGGAAACAGCACCGGAACCTTCGGAACCTGCATATTGGACTCGATGACATGATCGTGATAGTTAAGCCCGATACAAATGATTTTCTCCGGATCGGTCAAGGGAGACAGCAGCTTCACTTCATCCAGACGATAAGCGGCTCCCTCTTCTAGCGAGCGAATATTAGCCGTTTGAATGACGTCCCGCATCGTTCCTGCAACGTTTAAGGCAACGACTTCCTTATCTCCTTTTACGACGCCGACTTGAAGCTTCCTTTCCTGATCCTCTCGTTGATAAAATTGCACAAGCTTCATATTTACAAGGCCTCTCCTTTCAGAGTTAAAAAGATTTTGGCAATTTTGCCGGGACCGCCGATCAGCTTCTCGAACGCGGATGCGCCGTCGCCTAGCGGCGTCGTCTCCGCCCATGGCAGCAGATTCGTTCGGCCTTGTCCGATCCAGAGCAGCGCCGTTTCGAAGTCCTCCTGAGAATAGGCGAATGCCCCCTTCACCGTCGTTTCACTTCGAATCATATCATTAATTGGCAGCGTGCTGTCCGCCTCATGCAAGCCCGTAAAAACAACCTTGCCGCCGGCCCGAACGGCCGCAAGACTAAGCTGTCTCGTCGCCTGCGCCCCGACGGCATCGATCGCTGCATCGAAACCGCTTCGGCTCTCTTCCGGAAGCTCGTTCAAGCTCGCAGCCGTTATTCCGCCCAGCTCCTTGGCGATTTCAAGCCTTGCTTCATTCAAATCTACGATAACGGCATCCTGTACGCCGTACACTTTCGCCGCCTGAAGCGCAAACAAGCCGATCGGCCCCGCGCCGTAGATCAGAAGGCGATCCGTCGGCACCAGCTGCAGCAGACGACAGACGTGGATCGCGCATGCGAACGGCTCGGCAAGCGCGCCTTCTTCGAACGAATTATTTTCCTTAAGGCGATAGACGTTGCGAGCCGGGACGGCGACGAATTGCGCGAACGCTCCCGGACGGTGGGCGCCCAGCAATTGGCGGCTGCCGCATAGCTGGGATGCGCCGTTCCGGCAATACCGGCAAGTCCCGCAGGTAACGAGCGGGTTGGCCGTTACCCGATCCCCCGTCTTGAAGCCGCTGACCTGCTCGCCGACTTGTTCGATCACTCCGGAAAACTCATGGCCCATAATCAACGGAGGCTTGCGGAGGGAGTTATGACCAAGATAGCCGCCAAGCTCGGAGCCGCAAATTCCCGCCCGCTTCACCCGGATCAGAACCTCGTCCGGCTTCAGCTCCGGAACGGGAACCTCTCGTACGTTCATCTCTCTAGGTCCTTCATAGACCAGTGCCTTCATACTCATCTCAAGCGCTCCTCTCACTGCACCGGCTCCCGTTTCTCCCATCCTTGCTTAAAGAGCGACAGCCAATGACCCGGATGATACGGATATTTGGCCGCTTCCTCCAGGTTGATCTCGACACCAAGGCCTGGACGCTCCGGAGGCTGCAAGTATCCGTTCTCGACTTTGAACGGCGGCGTGAAGATATCCTGAGCCCAAGAATGATTAAAGTCGTCGAAAATCTCATGAATGAAGAAATTAGGCGTCGCCATATTCAAATGAGAGCAGACGATGGAGCAGATCGGGCCTTGCGCGCTGTGCGGCGCCGTTACCCCGTTATGCGCATGAACCATTCCGCAAATTTGCTTGGAGGCGGTGAGCCCCAGGAACTGAGGTTCCAACTGAATGATATGCACCGCATCGTGCTTCAGCAGTTCGGCGAATTGCTCGCGATTGTAATAATCCTCTCCGCACGCGATCGGCACCGCACTGCGCTTCGCCACTTCGACGACCGAGGAGACCCGATAAGGCGGAACCGGCGCTTCGAAGCAGGTCGGCTGATAGGGAGCCATCGATTCGGCGAACTGCAAAGCCGTATGAACGCTGAAACGATTATGCCCTTCGATCAGAATATCCACGTCCGGCCCTACCGCTTCCCGAACGGCGGCAATATTGCGGATCGCGCTTGCAAAGTCGGCCCTCTCCATCGTTCGCCAAGCCGCGCCGAACGGGTCGAACTTCAATGCCGTATATCCCTTATCCACGACTTCCTTCGCCTGCGTATAGAAGCTTTCTTCATCCGAGCCGCCTCTGTACCAGCCGTTGGCATAGCAGCGCAGCTTATCGTGACATCTGCCGCCAAGCAGCTTATAGATCGGCTGCCCCGTGGCCTTGCCCATAATATCCCAACAGGCCGTCTCAACTGCAGCAAGCGCCGAGCCCTGTACTTGGCCTCCGTCGGAATAAACGTCGCGAATCATTCTAAGCGAAATCGTCTCCACGTCGAAAGGGTCCATCCCAATTACGAGATGCTTCAGCTCGTGAATAGCCGTCTCGACCGTTTTCGCGAGTCCGTTTAACGTTCCTTCTCCCAAGCCGCTGATCCCTTCGTCCGTATCCACCTGAACGAACAGCCAGTTTTTCCACGGGTTTCCGACAATATAGGTGCGCACATCCGTAATTTTCATGCAGACTAACCTCCTCACCAAGATGAGTTAAAGTTAGCACGAGCAAATGAGATGCTCAAGATGTCTCACTTGTATACATCAAAGCATGACCTGTTTAACGAACTCGATGTGATTGCGCACTAATTGTTCGCTTAACGCCGGATCGCCGCCCGCGAGCGCATCCCTGATCTGTTTGTGCTCATCCAAGCTGCTCCACAGCCGATCCTTGTTCTTGTAAAATGTCGTCCTTACGGCGATCAAAAACTTATCCTGCATCCGCGAAACGGCGTCCGAATATTCTTCATTCGCCATTCCGGCAACAATCGCTTCGTGAAACTGCCGATCCAACTCCACATAACCGATAATATCCTCGCGATTAATCGCTTCGGTCTGCTTATGCAGGTTCTCGTCGAGAATCTCGAAAAACAGCTTGTCCATCTTGCCGGTAAGGCGGCCGGCCGCAAACGTCTCAAGCGCCAATCTCAGCTCGTAAATATCCAAAATATGCTTTAGGGAAATCTCCTGAACGACAAAGCCCTGATTGGGGATCAACTTGACCAGCCCCATCATCTCAAGCCGGTCCAACGCCGAGCGAATCGGGGTTTTGCTCATCTGCAGCTGTTCGCTGAGGCGCTTCTCCGACAGGAACGTCCCTCCGCCCCATTCTCCCTGAACGATCCGGCTCTTAATCCGTTGAAAAGCCGAGTCTCTTAGCGTTATTCCGCTCATAGACATGTTTGGCAACTTCCTTTCCGCCGATTCTTGTTCTATGATTATCATACTCGATATTTCGAATTAATCGAGAAGGAAGGTACGAATAATGGCCGGTCCATCCTTGCGCGAGCAGGCATATACGCAAATTCTCGCTATGATCGTGAACGGAGAAATCCCGAAAGGCGCAGTCACCTCCGAAATCCAGCTCAGCCAGAAGCTCGACATGAGCCGAACGCCGATCAGGGCGGCGCTTCAGCAGCTGGAACTGGAAGGATTCGTCCGAATCGCCTCCAAGCACGGCGTTATCATTCTGGATTCTTCGTCCCAGAGAGTCGGGGATTTGCTCGATCTTATCGCTTCTCTGGCGCTATTTTGCGTCAGCGATGCGTTTATATCCCGGGAAACGGAATTGCGTCGACTAGCTCGGGAGAAGGAGGAAGCCTATCAATCGCTAAGAAGCGCCGACCCAACTGAACCGCATGCGCTTATCGCTTTTGAGTACGAGCTATTGTTGAGCTCCCTCCGATTAAGCAACAACAACGAAATGGAAAAAATCATGCAGTCCTCTATGGCGCGATTGTTCTGGAATCAAAATACGGCACGCTGGCGAGCGCCTCACACCATCCACACAAACGTAAAAGTCGAGTCCCTCATTCGCTCTCTCGGCCTAGATTTCGATTCCTTTCGTTTTGCTTTACTCGAGTATTTTCGTTGTCTTAAGATGACCTGGCATTGAAGGCTTCTTTATTGCGTCCGACTTCTTCCAATGAACAAGCCTAGAATCAACGTGGCCAACGAGAGGATCGCACTGACCGCGAAAGCATCCTGGAGGCCCGCGACGATTCCTGCCGAGGCTTCGGCCGGAGAATCGGGAGCGCCGAAGGCTTTCAGGTACGCATTCGTCCCGGAAGACATCACTCCGATGAACAGAGCGGTGCCAACAGCTCCGGCCACTTGCTGAAACGTGTTAAGGATCGATGTTCCGTGAGAATACAGATGTCGGGGGAGTTCATTCAACCCCGTCGTCTGTACCGGCATCAGGGCCATTGAGAACCCCGTAAGCAGCATCGTATGGAAGAGAACGACCATTCCTACTTCCGTCGAGCTTTCGATTCCAGCGAACAACCAGGCGGCCAGCGTCATCAACGCAAGACCCGGCAGCGCCAAAACCCTCGGCCCGAACTTGTCGAACAGCTTGCCCGATATGGGCGCCATGACGCCGTTCAGAATGCCGCCCGGCAGCAAAGCCAATCCCGAATGGAACGCGGTCATCGACAGCACGGTTTGAAGATAAATCGGAAGCAGGATCATATAAGCGAACATCAACATCATCATCAGAAAGATGAGCAGCATGGCGATAGAAAACCGGGAGTACTTAAACACCTTCAATTCAAGCAAAGGAGCCCTTACGATAAGTTGGCGCCTGGCAAACAGGATTATCGCTGCGCCTCCGACGACGAGGGTACAGATCGTCCCCGGATCCGACCACGAGCCTCCTCCCGCCCGATTGAACCCGTATACGATACCTCCGAACCCGGCCGAGGAAAGCAGGATGGACACAACGTCCACCCTCGGCTTCGTGCGCTCGGACACGTTTTTCAAGTAAATCCCCGCAGTGAGAATAGAAAGACCGGCCAACGGAACGACCATATAAAACAACCAGCGCCAAGACAGCGAATCCACGATCAGTCCTGACAAGGTCGGCCCGATCGCCGGGGCGAACATGATGACGAGCCCGATCAGGCCCATCGCCCCGCCCCTTTTTTCCGGAGGAAAAAGGTACAGGATCGTCGTCATCAATACCGGCAGCATAAGACCCGTTCCCAAGGCCTGGACAATCCGGCCGGCCAACAGCATTCCGAACCAGGGAGCAACGGCGCAGACGATCGTTCCCGATAAAAAGAGAGCCATGGCCGACAAAAACAGCTGCCTCGTCGTAAACCACTGCTGCAGCAACGCTGTGACGGGAACCAGGATGCCGATGACAAGCAAATATCCGGTGGACAGCCATTGGACCGTCGAGGACGAGACGCCGAACTCTCCCATCAATTGCGGATAAGCGATATTCAATAGAGTTTCATTCAAGATAGAGACGAATGCGCCGACCAATAACGCGGCAAGCATCGGTCCCCTCTTCGGCGATCCCTTCCCGCCGAAACGTTCCGTATTCATCGATTTCCTCCCCCAACATAATTCCCTAAATTTTCCATATACCGTGGCCACCCGTATACATCCATTAATTATAAAGATGCTTCAAGGAATGTATATCGGATCAGCTCAGGGAGGGAATGCTGGAGGAGTTCGTATCGAAGGAGAGCTCTGCAAGTTTTCTATTCGTCGAGCGAAGGAGCATGGGCGACGCAGCAAGGATTTGCCAACGCCCCCCTAATCTTCTTCATCATATACCATGCCGTTTGATAATTGATGTCCAATTCGTTCGAGATGAGCGCTGTGGACACCTGCCGATCTTGCACAGCCGAGTAAATCGCCGCGAACCAAATCGTCATGTCGATGTGCGACTTCTCGAAGATAGTCCCTACGGTAAGCGAAGTCTGGTTTCCGCAATGCTTGCATTCATATAGGGGATGGTTGCGCGTCGTGATCGTATAGCAGGAATCGTGGGAGCATCTGGAGCAACGGTATCCCTCTGGCCACTTCATCCGGTAGAGATACCGATAGCACGATTCTTCCGTCAGAAAATGCTTTCGATATTGCGACAAGGACATCATCGGCTCGGCCGCCATCGAATGTTCCTCCCCTTGTTATGATTACTTATTTTCATTGCTATCCGCGTTTCCATGTTTCCTCAGCTCGTAATAATCCATCGTCGAGCTTGTCTCGAATCCGCACGACTTATACAGGTCCAGAGCTTTGTCGTTATCTGCGGCCACTTGAAGCATAATGACGCTTGCGTTCGTTTCTTGCAGCTTTCCGACCGCTTGCAGAAGAATCGCTCTTCCGAGCCCTTTCCCGCGCTCTTCAGGCAAGACGCCCAGCCCGTATATCCCGCCGACGCCGGATAGCGATTGCAGATGGACTTTGCCAATCACCCGCTCGTCCTTCTCCGCCAAATAGATCGACATCCCCCTCGCTGCCTCCTCTTCGGGAAGCAGCAGACCGTCGATCTCTTCCGGATCCTCGACACCGAAATAAATCGCATTCTGTCTCGCGATCTCGCGGGCATCCTCGTTCGTCGCTTTCTGGAACGTCACCTCGTTCAGCCGGCTTGGCAGCTGTAGAAAACGTTCTTGGTTCAGCGTCATTTCATATTCCGAATGCTCGTACCGCGCACCGGTTCCACGAACGAACGCCTGTCCGGATACCGAATTCCGGTCGCTTAGAAGAAGCATGCTCGTAGAGCTTCGTCTCTCCCACTCCGCCTGGACGAGCTGATACAGCTTCCCGAAGACGCCCTGTCGCCGATAATCCGGATGCACCATGCCGGTCGCCGTCAAAATACAGGAATTCGTTGGCTTGGCGAAGACCGGATTTCCTTTCTACTTCAGAAAGATCCAGGGCTTGCTTATCGATTTCATAGGATCGCGCCCCTTTCTCCCTCTTACGTTCGCCGCGACGCTAGAATATTCCTTCGTTTCTAAAGCGCCAAAGTAGCCGTATTGGCAACTCCAATCATTGTGATGATCAAAGTATTCACCATTGCGCCAAGCCAGACGTTCCCCGTTAATTTGTACAAGCTGCGACTAATGAGTGCGGCTGCAAATAGCAGGAAAATAAACGGAAGCAGCACCATCGGATAAAGTCTCGTTTCCTGCCAAAAGGCATTGCCCGTCGTAAATAATACCGCATACTGGATTCCGTTAATCAGCACAATGCCAAGTACGCTTCCCAGTCCCGCGACAATGCTATTTGCTTTTTCGGACTTGATAGGGCTATAACTCAACTTGTTTATGAAGAGCGCATGGATGAGATAGAACAGGAAGAAGAACGGCAAATAGTTCAACCAAACCCCTAACTTATCCGCATTAAAGGTAAATACTCCGAGTATCCAAAATTTAAAATTAACGTTCAAGAGATACTCCGCCGCATATACAATGCCGAAAAAGATTCCAAAAATGCATGCAGCAAGCATAAAAGTCTTTACTATATTGCTTAGACCGATTTTTATCCCTAGTTGCTCCATAGAAAGCTCTGCGTTATTTCTTTTCTCCAATTGGTATTTCCAGATGAATAGCGCCGCTCCAATAAAGCTGCTAAACATGGCCCATATCAAAATATAGTTTGTAATGGGCTGCGCAAACCATTTAACAGACATAAAATTGGACGTACTCTTAAAAATGACTTTATCTAGATTTAAAGCAACAATTACGCCAACCGCAGAAAAGATCCAATTAAGCGTCCAGCCGATCCAAAAAACTCTTATTCTCTTTGTGCTCTTTTCCGTTTGCGACGTATCGGCTATAGAACCGCATTGTTCTTTGGCGAATTTTATTTGCTTAAAAAACGGAATTTCCGACAAGTAATAGGCTGCTTGAACAATCAATAGAAAAATGCCTAACTATCCAATAAAGCTTACAAGCTCTTTCCAGATCCATATTTGATTCGTATTTGCGATCTGTGGTGAAAGCTCAAAGGCATGGCTGAAAAAGTCGACTGTGTAAGCAGCGGTTTCCTTTGAAAAATGTGCCCATTCATGTGTTTGTTTCGGATTATAAACGACTCTAAGCGTTTGATTGCCTGCGTCTCCATAATATTGACCTACATGAAAGTCCATCTGCCGCTCGGCTTCTGAAAAAATCGAGTTTACTGCGAATAAGCCCTCAGCAGCGTTGTTGGAGAGGTCGCCGTTGCCTTGAGACAAGTCGTAATTTCCCTCGTCATATTGACCATAAATAATCCCCATATTTGCGCGAATTTGACTAAATGCCTTTTCACTCGATAAACGGATATTTCCCACCGGCAATCCTGCTGCGACCTTGTTTAACGAATTCGCATATGCCTGTTCGCCGTCCGTTATCGTCTCGCCGCCTTCCGAATCCGACGCCTTCGCTTTTTCAATCGCCGCATTATATTGCGAACCATAGTGCATTAACGTCAACCATGCGGACATTCCCCCCATTGAATGCCCCATAACCCCGATCCTTTGGTTATCAATGTAATCGAGACTTTCATAGGCGAATTCCACTAAAGGGATCATTCCCACGCCATTTGCCGCTACCGCCTGCATGACCGGCTCGCTCGCAGAGCTTGATTTGCCATGATAGTAGGCGTCAAATGTCATAACCGCAATTCCTCTGCGCGATAATTCAATTGCGTTTAGATCTTGCATGTGTTTATTGTTGAGATAGCCATGCTCGGTAATCACTAAAGGAACTTTATGCTCAGTACTCGATTGTTTAGGTTTAAAAACTTGCCCGGACAACCACTGTCCATTCTCGGTAGGCAGCTTAAAATTAATGATTGCAACCTTTCCAAAAGAAGTTTGCAATAAACCGGAAAAACAAACGCTTACAAAAACCATCAACACGGAAACGACAAGCAATCTTCTTATCCTCTTTTTCAATATACACACCCCTTTTAACGTATATAGTTTCCATTGGAAACTATATAGTTTTTATACTACACTTTATGGACGATAGCAATGGTTGTCTCTTGCTATGTTAAAATTATTTTTTTTGATATAATTTTAGAAGATAATTTGAAGAGGAAGAGTGGTTTTATGTCACTGGAATGGATGGGGAAATATAGAGTATTCGTGGAGAAGCTTGTGAAGTTCGGCAATTCCTATGCGGATTCCTACAAAAAAGAATACGCCTACAATACTGCTTTTTTATTTTCTGCCGCCCAAATTCAAGTGCTGGAATATTTATTGGAAAATGAAGATAAAAACCAAAATATGCTGGAAATCGCAAAACGGTTGGGAATATCCAAGAGCGCCTTCTCAAAACACGTCAAAAAAATGGTGGAAAAAGGGCTGCTCGAAAAGTACCATACTTCCGATAATAAGAAAAACATTATCATAAAGGTTTCTACATCAGGCAAAGAAGTATATCGCCAATATGTACAATTCGCTTATGAAAAATCCTTCAAAAAAATATTTTCCCTGCTGGATGAAATTCCTGAGCAATATGTAGAGAAGATGGAAGCTATTTTAGATATTTCGGCTCGCGCTACAACTGAAAAAACAAAGCAGAAAAAAGAGGTTAATCTCATTCGGATCGAGGAATAGGTTCTGGCGTGAGAATCCCGTGCGACACCATATTATAAAGAGCAAGAGCCAGATCCGCATCGTCATCGCCGCCCCCGTCAAGCTCAGTACGACTGGAAAAAAGACAGATAATCGGTTGATTGGCCATACGAGCGCAATTATTTTGGGAATACCCGCCGCCTTCTTTTATGGCTACACGTTTAATATCCTTAATCCGCTTAAGCACAGGGTTTAAGACAGCCATAGGCAACACTTCATCTTCATTAAGCGGAAACATCTCATTGAGTATCATCATCGTCTTCCAACGATTCACTTTAGCATCGGGTTGAAGCGTATATTTATCCCCACTCCCATAATTCCCAATATTATATTCCCGATGATCCGTGTAAACGAAAACAGAGAGAAGCTCTTCCCGAGCCCAGTGCTTGGCGGGAAGATCGGACGGTATAATCGCACGGTTGGGCGGAAACTTCGAACGAAGCTCAGGAAACATCCGATACAGCAATACGCCTAACTCCGCTTTCGTTATAGGCTTGGCAGGTTGGAAATTCCCCTTGCCGTCTCCTTTCATGTAACCATTGTCAGCCATATAAGCAACAGCTTCCTGCGCCCAAGCATACTCGTTCGGGCCAAAATCAGTAAAACCAGTTGCCGCAGACGCCGGAGGGGATGCTAATGAGATCAAGACAGCAAATAGCAATAAAGTATTGATGTGTTTCTTCATCGGGTGAATTCTCCTTATGTGTCTAGTTGCATATGTTGGAAACCTAATATTACCACGTCTTATACACGATGATAAGTTCGTTAACGTACAGCGGTTAAAACGCTTAGTACAATCTCCTACTTGTGGTGGTCCTCATGAAAATCGGCTTCCGGACTTCATCGAGAAATTGTAATAAAACCTCTTTCTTCCTAGCCCAATCTGATATAATTGATTTAATATACGTCCCTCGTGCCTCCGGATCCGATTTCGCAGGTCGGCATTGATACGTTGAACGGAAAAGAATCATTGTTCGATTATCCCAATCCCGGAGGAGGAGAAGCATTCAATGAGCCAAGCAACGCTGGAAATGATCTTTGATGAACTGAGGAGTTTTAGGTCGGAAGTCAATCAAGAGTTTAAGGCAGTTCGATCGGAGTTTAATCAAGGGCTTGGGGCAGTTCGATCGGAGTTTAATCAAGAGCTTAAGGCAGTTCGATCGGAGTTTAATCAAGAGCTTAAGGCAGTTCGATCGGAGTTTAATCAAGGGCTTGGGGCAGTGAGGTCGGAGTTTAAGGCGGAGCTCCAGAGTATTAAGAAGGACCAGCAAATTATCTTAACCCGGCTAAATAGCCACGAGAAAATGTATGCCCAATTAATTGGCATGGTCAAATCTGTCAAAGAAACGGTAACGGACATCGCGGAACGGCAAGATACCTTGGAACGGAAGTTTACGTTTCAATTCAACACGCACGCTGCAAGCATCGAAATTCTCAATCGCGAACAGTTAATGATAAAGACAGAAGTCGAAATGTTGAAAAACCGATATTAAACAAAACCGACAAAATCCCCTCAGGATTTTGTCGGTTTTGTTTATGTTACCGTGTGGACTTCTCCTCATTTTTCTTTCCGAAGGCTTTGTGTCCGTTGTATTTAGTTTTGTCATTAAACGTGATCAATTGAAGACTTATTGTATGATCAAAATGACACCCGCCGTAATAACATTTGTCACTTAATATGAATGAGGCAAATGGAGATAATCTTCTTACGTAATCAGTGCAATAATTTCCGCTAGCATTTTACCGATATATTCATTGGTGTAGGGCCCGGATGAATGTTGTCGTCAAACAAAATAAATAAAAGAAGCCTCCATATCCTCCTTCAAGCGAACATGGAGACTTCTTTTTAGTGGATTCCTCTTCAGTGTACGGCGGCGCTTAACGAATAGGCAACAGGAGATTTCTTAAATAAGCCGTAATTTCCGGGGCGTTCCCGTTCCGGATCAATCCATCAAGTTCTCCGCTCGGAATGCAGTCAACCAGTTCGGCAAACGCCTCCATCGCGTTCACGCCTTCGCGAACGGCCTCAAGCCCATCCTCCCGATAAGGATACTGATCGATGGATAACCAACCTTTGTATTCCGTGCGCTTCAGCCAGTAGAAAAATTCAAGCGTCTCGATCGTGTGAATGCTGCCTACGATCATATCATCGTCCCAGTGGCGGAAATTATCGTTCATATGAACGTGGAACAGCTTATTCCCGTACTTTTTCAACAGAGCGACAGACTCCGCAGGGGTTTCGTAAGCATTAAGTGCATGGCCGAAATCGATCGTAACTCCAACGTTATCCGTCCCGATTTCTTGCGCAATCAACAACGAAGTTGCGGCCGTACTTAAATAACTATGGGTTCTCGGTTCTTTGACCTTGTATTCCAGACTGATCTTAACATCATCACGATACAAGCAGGCTTCCTTAACCCCTTCCGCGAACCAATCCCGTTCCTGAATATAATCGGCTTGGAACAAATAATCGTAACCATCCTGTCCTGGCCATATGCTGATCAAATCTCCCCCAAGCTCAATGGCAGCGTCGATCATTTCCTTCGTATGCACGACAGCTTCCATACGGATCGATGGATCTTTGGCGGCAAAACTGCCATTCTTCCACTTCATCTGACCGAAGTGATCGGGAATAATCGATACGAGCTTCAGCTCGTTTTCCTCCAAATGCTGTTTGATTTCCTTCACATTGCGTTCGGTAACATGCCAGTTGCCGATGAGCTCTACGCCGGTCACCTGCGGAATCTGTTTCACTCGGGCAAACAATTCTGGAATGGTAAACGGCGCGCTATACCCCGTAGTCAAAAAGCGGTCAGCCGACGAACCTACATTGGACAAAATAACGGAATAACGATGGCTCATCCTATTCATCTCCTCCAGATTAGTTGCTGATTTAACTACTCTCATCTTATAACCAATTGAAGGTCAAGTATTTATGTTCAATCTACATGATTGATGAATACACTTATCCCCTCTTATAATTAAGGCACATGATCCCAAAATTCATTTGCGATATATTGACCTTCTCATTAACAAGGAGGCTTTCCCGGTGAAAATCCGTAAAGTGGGCTACTATCCGAATCCCGATGACCAAGTTCCCGAAAGCGGCGGAATCCATGGTTGTTACGAGCTTCTCGTCATCCAGCAAGGTCACGCAAAATTGGAATGGCTAGGCCAACTCTATACGGTAGAAGAGCCGGCGGCATTCTTGTTATCACCGAACAGTCCTCATAAATTATTGAGCTCATCCACCTCCTTGCGATACCTTTACGTTGAGTTCGAGATTATCGATGCTACGATATTCCCGACACTGCCGCAATTATTGCAATGGAACAGCTTACAAGGCCGCATGGAAACAATGCAATCGGAGGTCGAGCTTTTTCGCCAATCCATGCAAGTCCTTGAGCAACTGGTCAAGCAATACGCGCATGAGAAAAGCCCCCTGCTGGAGGAGGCCCTTATGAACGATATGCGCAAAGCGATTGTTCTCGTTCGCTACTTGCTCGACAATGCCAAGCGAATAGAAGGCTACATAGAGTCCGTTCAGCAATCCCAATACCGAACAATCGAAGCTATCATGCGCTATATGGAATCCCATTACAGGGAGGAGCTATCGCTTCAGCACCTATCCGACCTTGTCCATCTTAATGGCTCCTACCTCATTCGGCTGTTCAAGAAGCTTCAGGGGAAAACGCCTTTTCATTATTTAAGCGAGTTACGGATGAATGCGGCCACCAGTTATTTGCAGAACAGTAGCCTATCCATTCAGGACATCGCGCAAGCTTCCGGGTACAATAGCCTCCACTATTTCAGTCAAGCATTCAAGTTGAAAAACGGCATGAGTCCTAGCGAATGGCGCGATCGTAACAATGGAACTGGTTAACAACTTAAATAGTTGTATAACTTCTTGGAAATCGGAATATCGATTTGGTGCCTTGTTGCCGAACGATTTGTTTCACTTTGTAGAACACAAAAAGCCCGAACCATCAAGGGTTCGGGCTTATGACAGCTATGTTCAAATGTGGTGACAAATTTAATTACAGCGCACACTTTGGTCGAGTCAACGCCTCATTGTTCCATTCTTTTACGAACACTTACTATACCCGCAATTCCCGCAAGTTTTGCAGCCCTCGACGTTCAGCAGAGAAGCCGAGCCGCAGGAGGGGCACAGGTCTTTCGAGGTGTAGGCGACTTTCGGCTTCTCCGCGGTAGAACCAGTCTGAACAGTCACCGCTTCGGATGCCGCGGCCTGCTCGTGCTCTGAAGAGAGCCCTGCATGAGCCTCCAGCGCTTGAGCGACCGCATCTGCGATCGATTCGACGCGATTCGGGCCGAAGCCGACGGCGCCGGAGCCACCGATACCTTTCAAATGCTTCACGAGTAATTGCACTTTATTTCCGTGATCTCCGTACCTCAGAAACAACGAACAAACTCGACCGAGCGCTTCCGCCATTGCGAATACATCCGAGCCGGCTTTGCCGACGTTCAAGAAAATTTCTCCCGGCGTGCCGTCCATATCGTTGACGGTGATGTAGGCCATGCCGAACGGCGTATTGTATTTGTAGGTCGCGCCGCGAAGAATTTTCGGACGGCTCTTGTACTCCTTGTCGAACACTTGCCTTTGCTGCGGAGTGACGCTCGCGTTCAGGGCGGTATCCAAAACCTCAGTCTGACTCAAAACGGTCGCTGACGGAGCCGACTCTGTCTTCGTTTCTTCCTTCTTCTCATCCTTTGCCGTGCTCAGAACCTGTACGTCGCGGCTTCCGTCACGATAAATCGTGACGCCCTTGCAGCCCAGCTCAAACGCAAGCTCATACAGTTCGGCGGTCTCTTCCACTGTAAAGTCCGAAGGACAGTTCGCAGTCTTGGAGATCGAGCTGTCCACCCAACGCTGAATGGCCGCTTGTACACGGATATGATCTTTCGCGGATAAATCCATTGCCGTAACGAACCACTCAGGAAGCTCCTCGCCCGGATGCGTATCCTTCCACTTCTGAGCGATCGGGACAAGCTGTTTATCGAAGCCGAGTCGGCTCTGGCGGTAAAATTCAAAAGCAAAGTACGGCTCAATGCCTGTTGAAGTCCCCACCATTGTTCCAGTGGAGCCAGTCGGAGCCTGTGTGATAACAGTGACATTACGCATGCCGCGCTTCGTCACTGCCTCGCCCACTTCCGGGTAAGTCGCGACCATATTTTTCATAAATCCGCTTTGCAGGAATGGATCGGCTTCAAACGCCGGAAACGAGCCTTTCTCCGCAGCAATCTCCGTAGAGGCCAGATACGCTTCGCGAGCCATAAATCCGTACAGCTTATCGAGAAACCCCAAGCTTTCCGGACTGCCATAACGGATTTCCAACTGGATCATCAGTTCGGCGAGCCCCATCGTGCCAAGTCCTATGCGGCGCTCGTTCTGCTGGTTTTTCTCATTTTCCGGGAAGTGATACGGCGTCTTGTCGATGACATTGTCCAGGAAGCGAGTCGAGTAACGAACGACGCGGGACAGTTCATCCCAAGCAACATCGTGCTTCTCGGCATCGTAGAACTTGGACAGATTGACCGCGGACAAGTTACAGACACCCCATGCAGGCAAGCCTTGCTCGCCACACGGATTCGTACAAATAATCGGATTAAAATACCAGCTGTTCGACATCTGATTGTAGTATTCCATGAATACTACTCCGGGTTCTGCGGACTTCCATGCGCTCTCGATGATTGTGTTCCAGACGTCGCGGGCCCGCACCGTGCGATAATGCACGATTCTTTTGCCGCGCTGCTTCCACTTATCCAGATCGCCGTCCCAAAGGAAATCGTATTCGGGATCGGCCGAATCTGGGAACACGAGATCCCAATCTGCGTCCTCTTTAACTGCCTTCATGAATGCGTTGCTCACGCAGACAGACAGGTTAGCGTTGGTCACTTGGCCCATCGTTTGCTTTACGGTAATGAAGTCTTCGACATCCGGGTGCCAATCGTTGATCATCAGCATCAAGGCGCCTCGCCGACTCCCCCCTTGCTCAATTAATCCTGTGGTGTAACTGAACAATCCTCCCCAGGACACCGCGCCACTGGATGAACCGTTTACTCCCTTGACGATCGAACGGCGAGGACGAAGCGAACTCAAGTTGATGCCGACGCCGCCCCCTCTGGCCATAATTTCAGTCATTTCCGTCAGCGTCTGCATAATTCCGCCCCGACTGTCATGAGGGGACGGGATAACGTAGCAATTGAATAGCGTCAGCTCTTCGCTTGCCCCTGCTCCAGCTGCGATCCGTCCCCCGGGAACGAGCTTCCAATCGTCGAGCAGCCAGCGAAACTTCTCCGCCCACACCCTCTGTTTCTCCGCCGTCTCCTCGACGGATGCCATCGCGTTCGAGAGCCGATCCCACATCTCCTCCGGCGTCTTCTCGATAGTTAGCGTGAGCTTCTCGGTCGTCGATTCAACCAACTCTCCGTTGCGAAGCTTGACGGTGACATTTTTACCCTCGCGCGCCACGACCTCTCCGACATCCTTGGAAGGAAACTTCGGATCGTCCTTCGTCAGAACGAGCACGACGTCGCCCACCTTCGTCTCATCGGAGTCCGCGTTTTTCCAAGCGTAACGATCGAGAAATATTTTCTCGCTCAGCCCCTCAAGACGTCTTTCCTGCATCGTTGCCACAGTGACCACCCTCCCGGAAAGCTTAGTATATGGGCACAATCCATGTGCAATCCAAGTTGAATAGGCTTTTTTGATCCTATGTAAATTGTACAATATATTGTGCACTTAATCATTATACTCTCCTATATGTTGTATTTCCATAGACCAAAAGCCTGTAAGCCTTACCGTCTCGGCAACGAATTTATTGCAACCAGTTCCACCCATAAACAAAAACTGTAACTATAAACGATATTCCCGAGCTATTTAGTCCGTTTCTCTCTAGCCTGGTCTTAAAGAAAGTGCTGGACCTTACCTCAAATCTTAATGCTTCTAAGGCCCATCCCGAAGGCCAGACCCGTCGAGGCACTTTTTTGGCCTCCATTCTTCAGCTTGGAACGCGCCGAGGCACCTTTTCGGCCTCCACTTCTCAGCCCGGAGCGCGCCCGAGGCGCTTTTCGCAATCTTCCCCCCCAAGGCTTCGGTCCGCTAAAACACAAACTAATCGCCTAAGCCACGAGCCGACAAGTTTCAAGCCTCGTTTTACACTTTTTTTGGGATACAGCCCCCTCCCGTCTCAAGCCTACCCTTAGGCCATTCGGCGGCAACATTAGTCCCTCCCTCTAATCAATCCATGCCCGCCCCGTTTCGAATCCCTCCTAGTTGCTCATACTAGAAGATGGATAATTGCGAGATCGCCAAGGAGGACTGCCGATTGAACACCTCTATTCCATCCGACAACGCCCCGCGCAAGCTTCACCCGCTCGTGGACATGCATGTGGACCGCAGCGCTTTCGAAGATTTGGAGCGGCGGACGGAACGCAACGGCCCTTGGGACGATTGGGCGCTGTACCAGCTCGCCTTGGAAGCGGAGGAAGCGAATCTCGTCACCGACTTCCATGCGCTGCGCTGTCTGTCGCTGCTGCCTCACTTCGAGCCGATGCCCCACCAGATCGATACCGCCCGCCGCGTGCTCCACGAGATGAGAGGCCGGGCCATCCTCGCCGACGAAGTCGGCCTGGGCAAAACGATCGAAGCCGGCTTGATTCTTAAAGAATATATGATCCGCGGCCTCGTGACCAAAGTACTCGTGCTCGTCCCCGCCTCCCTCGTGCTCCAGTGGGTCCGCGAGCTCAACGGGAAGTTCGATATCCCGGCCGTCGCCCAGCGCAAATCGTATTCGTGGGACAACGACATCGTCGTCGCTTCGATGGATACGGCCAAGCGGGATCCGCACCGCCAGACGCTGCTCGACGGCGAATACGATCTGATCATCGTGGACGAAGCCCACAAACTGAAAAACAAACGAACAGGCAACTACCAATTCATCAACGAGCTTCGCAAAAAATACTGCCTGCTGCTCACCGCCACGCCGGTACAGAACGATCTGAACGAGCTATACAACCTGATCACCCTGCTCAAGCCCGGCCAGCTCGGGGGCGAGGGAGACTTCGCCGCGAACTTCGTCGCGGAACGCCGCGTGCCGAAGAACGAGTCCAAGCTGCAGGAGACTCTCGGGCAAGTGATGATCCGCAATCGCCGCAGCAGCGGCGGGGTGGAATTCACGAAGCGACTCGTCACCAACGTCCCGCTCCAACTATCCGCAGAGGAGATGGCGCTCTATGAGGGCGTAACCGACTATGTTCGCAAGCATGCCGCCTCCGAGAATGGCGATATGGCCAGCATGCTGTCTCTCGTCACTCTGCAGCGCGAAGTATGCTCCAGCCGCGACGCCGTCTTCCTGACGCTGATCAACCTGTTCAAGAAGACGACGGAGGATTCTCCGCTGCGCGCCCGCATCTGGGAGCTCGTCGAGCTGATCAAGCGCATCAAAGCGAATACGAAAGCCGAGAAGACGATGGAGCTTGTTCGCAGCCTAGACGACAAAGCGATCATTTTCACGGAATACCGGGCGACGCAGGAATATTTACTGAAGTTTTTCCAGGAGCACAATCTTGCCGCCGTCCCTTACCGGGGCGGAATGAACCGGGGCAAGAAAGACTGGATGATGGAGCTGTTCCGCAAGCGCGCGCAGGTGATGGTGGCCACCGAAGCCGGCGGCGAAGGCATCAACCTGCAATTTTGCCACCACGTCATCAACTTCGATCTGCCTTGGAACCCGATGCGCGTCGAACAGCGGATCGGCCGGGTCCATCGCCTCGGCCAGACGGAGGACGTCCAAATTTTCAATTTGTGCACGCTCGGTACGATCGAAGAGCACATCGTTCATCTGCTGCATGAGAAGATCAACATGTTCGAACTGGTCATCGGGGAACTCGACGAGATCATTCAGCAATTCGAGAAGGAAGATACGCTGGAGCGCAGATTAGCCCAGCTTGTGCTGGAAACCGCGGACGGCGAAGAGCTGCGCCAAAAAATCGACGGCCTCGGAGACACGCTGCTGCAAACGAAAAAACGGATGCAATTGGAGAACGCCACATGAATTCGAAACAGGTTCATCGCTTCGTCGTTTCCTATCTGGAATCGAAAGAATGTCACTTTATCGAGAAAAGCCCTGTCGGCGTAACGGTTAAGCTGTCTCCGGACGCGGACCGGGCGCTGTCCAACCGGCCGTATTACTGGAGCTTTGTTGACCGGACCGGCTCTCCCCCGGAGACGATGACGTACCGCTGGTCGTTCGAAAATCCGGCGATGTCCGATCGGATGAACGCCTCGAACGTCTCTTACGTCCTGACGGAATCCGGCCGCATTATCCAGGAGGATGTCTACTTCGGCTCCCGCAGGCTGCACCAGTTGTTCGGCGTCGTTCAGCAATCCGGACGCTGCGTCACCTTGTTCGAGGAGCCTCCTCGCGGCAGGCTTGACCCGTTCGCTTCGCAGCCGTACACCGCCTGGTTAGGCGTGAACTTCAAAGTCGGTTACGAATGCGACATGAAACGGGAGGAGTTGTACTTGTGGGGCGTCTCCCTTGCCACGGGAATCATCGAAGAGCGGTTCATGGATAAGCTGAAGGACCGCAGGCTGACGCCGCGCCTTCCGGCCAACGTCCATCTGCTCAAAAACGGTCTATCCCTGAGAAAAGGGATGGCCCAGCTCGAAGCGGCGCTTGAGCGCAGACTGCGCACCGCCGACTTCTCCTGGGCCGTGGAAGCCGAAGCGCGAAGACAGGACGAACTGGAGCGGATTCGGCAATATTATGATCCCATGCTGGAGCATATGAATCATCCCGACCAGATGGAGCAGAAGGAAGCCGTAACCGCCAGATTCAAGCAGCGGGAAGCGGAAATCGATTGGCAGTACAAGCCGCGCGTGAGCGTCTCCGTCCTGAACTGCGGCATTTTTCACCTGCCGGGTCTTGATTGACCGACGATACGCCGCAAATCGGCAAAAATAGAACTGCCAAGTCCGGCGCTTGCTGACACATTCCAACAGCTTCGGCGCCGTACGTTAGCTACAATGGACAAGCGGCGCCAAAACCTCACAAAAGAAGTTCAAAGAGCCGATTTCGATTACGAATAGCAGGTGATGAAATGATTTTTCTCAAAAGCCGCAACGGAAGCCGCCGCAGAGCGGGCCTCCGCTTTGCCGCAACGGTGGCGATCACGGCCCTTCTCTGGTCTAGCGCGGCGGCTCTGCCGGCTTCGGCCGAAAGCCCGGCGCCCGAACCGAAGTCCAAGCTTGAGCGCCAAGTCGAAAGCTGGGTGGCGACTCTATCGAAGAAAAAACCGTTCCAAGACTGGCAAGCCGCGGATCCGCAAATTTCAGCGCTCGGTCCCGGCACTCACAGCTGGCTGGTGCTGTTTTCGAAGGAAGGACGCGATGTCGGCTACATGGTCGTTCATGCGGTGATGGACGGCTCCTTCCAGCTCGGTGAATACGGAACCGGCCCCCATTCCTTGTTCTCCCTGCAGCAGCTTAAGCGCTCGCTAATCTATAGCGGGCTGGTCTCCGAAGAAGAACTGGGCCTGATTACCGCCGCCAAGCGCTACATTCATCCATTTGCCGCCGCCTGGGAAGTCTCCGTGGGAGAGCACACTTATTGGCTGGACGCCAAAACGGCGGAACAGCTCCCCTTGGACAAGCGCCAATGGACTTCCCTGTTCGACGGAAAATCTTCCGTTGTTGGACAAGGTGTCTCGTCTCGCATCGACGACTTGAGACTGAACGAGCTATTCGACGCTTATGAGAGACTTCCATGGCTCACCAAAGAGGCGCCCTTCTCCGTGAAGGACGCCCGGAAGCTGCAAAAACGCCTTGATGAAGGGAAGCAGCTGCGTTATGTAACGGAGCCGTTCGGGGACGCGATGCTGTATGCAGCTCCGGTCATCGGCTATCAAAGCTGGTCGAACGGCCGTATCGATGTTGCTTTAGACATGGAAGGAAC
The DNA here is from genome assembly GCF_017671885.1 of Cohnella sp. LGH. Lineage (NCBI taxonomy): Bacteria > Bacillati > Bacillota > Bacilli > Caryophanales > Paenibacillaceae > Cohnella > Cohnella sp. LGH. The sequence goes on along the minus strand of NZ_CP072117.1, from coordinate 2,292,040 downwards.
GCGCTTCATTCCACTCGACGATTTGCTCGCACAAGGTCTTTTTTATCGTTAATTCACAGAAGAATCAGCCGAACGCGCCTCGTGGCGCGTTTTGTTTTTTCTCTCCGCGCGCCCTCCCCACCAGATCATCAGACCCATCGGGGCCATGCCGAACCATTTGGTTAGCCACAGTTCCTTGCTCCGCGCAGCGCGAGGCTGCTCCTTCTCTTTGGGACGCTCCATGTAGCTTACGACCCGCTCCGTCATATATTTCAAATACTCCGATCCGTCCATTTGGCTCGCCTCCTCTTCTCTAGTATGCCCGTTTCGGAAAACGCTCAATCCTTCTGCATGGGGAAGCCCAATTTGTGTCACGCTATAGAACGGATATAGTCGCGCTTGAGATCGGAGGAGAAAATAATTGGTTTCTCGTATACGTATCGCAATCGTAGTGCTTGTTTGCAGCCTAGTTGCCGGTTCAGTCGGCGCAGCTCAGGCGCAAGCGCAGCTTCAGCCGACGATAGCCCCGCCTAACGTGAAGCGCGCTCTTCCTGCCGCCGACGTGCTAATTGATGCAGGCCACGGCGGAATCGACGGGGGCACGCACTGGAACGAAATTCTGGAAAAGGATATCAACCTGGAAATCTCACGCAAGCTCTACTTGCTGCTGCGCGCCAGAGGACTGAAGGTGATCTTGAATCGCACCGGCGATTACGCGCTGAGCGACGACAACCGCTGGCATCTCAGCCGCTCGCGTCACCGCCGGGATCTGTCCCAGCGCCGCGGTTTGTCCGAAGAAATCGGTGCCGCCGTTTTCGTCAGCATCCATGTCAATTGGTCGCCCAAAAAAACGAAAAAAGGGCCGCTGGTCATTCATCAGGTTGAGGGACGCAGCGCAATGCTGGCCGGTTATATTCAGGATAGCCTGAACAGGCAACAGAATACGTTCCGACTGCCTCAGGAGGCCAAACAATTTTACTTGCTTAATCGGGTTCAAGCGCCAAGCGTCATCGTGGAAACGGCATTTCTGAGCGATCCGGGAGACCGGGCGATGTTGACCTCCATTCCCGGTCAGAACCGCATCGCCGCAGCGATTGCCGGCGGCATTATGGCCTACCGGCTTTGCAGCCCCTGAGCGGTGAAAGGCCCCGGAAGCGACAGCAGAGCGGACAGCGGAACGAATTCAGCCTTCCCCTTCAGCTCGGGAATGACGGCGCGCAGCGCGTCCGAAGTCGATAAGCCCGGCGGTCCGACGTGGCCGATGGCGACGCAGCGTTCGTTCTTCTGGAGCAGCTTCTTAACTTCTTGAAGCTGCTTCAGTGCATGCTGGCGCGTATAGACGTCGTCGAGAAAGATGTCGTTTCGAACGGTTTCTATGCCGACTTCCTTGGCAACCGCTGGAACGACCGTGCGAAAAGACGTACGGCTATCCAAAAAAATGAGCCCTTTCTCTTTGCACACCTGCAGGACGATTCTCATCACCCTTTTGTCGGCGGTCGCTTTCGAGCCCATATGGTTGTTCATGCCGATTGCGTGAGGCACGTCGGCGATCGCCGCCTCCACCCGTTTGCGAATTTCCCCATCCGACAAATCGGTTGTGATCGCGCCTGGACCAAGCCAGTTTTTCTGTCCTCTAACCGGTTCCATCGGCAGATGAACGATGACATCGTGGCCAAGTCGATGGGCCTTCTCCGCATCTTCCTTGGTCGTCGGCAGGAACGGCATGATGGCGGCCGTCAGCTTGATCGGCAAATTCAGCATTTGCTCCGTGCCTTTCATGCCGTTGCCGAAATCGTCGATCACAACTGCGATTTGACGTTTGTCGACTGCATTGCCACCGGACTCGGGAATCGCTGATGGCGACGAGACGGAAGCATTGGCATCTCGTCCCGCCGCAAGAAGGACAAGGCCAAGCGCAAGCTTGCCTAGAATTATTTTTCCTATCCTCATCCGAACTGTCTCCTTCTGCTATACAAGTGAACTACCGACTTAGTATGGGGTACTTTGGAAACGAATATAACTAAGTGAAAAACGCCATCGATGCCTCCGGACATAGAAATCCCCGCCAGGTGAGCCCGGCAGGGATTATCAGATATCATTACCGCACGTCTTCGCGGTTTCGGCTGCGCATGCCCGCCAAGCCGAACAGGCCAAGCAAGCCTAGCCATCCCCAGCTAAAGCCTCCGGTTCTCGCCGTCGTCGTTTCCATTCTTCTAACCGTGTTGTTTGCCCGCGTCGTCATATTTGTCGAGCTGTAAGGACGATATGCGTTCATACGGGTCGAATCGTACGTACCGTAATTTCCGTTGACCCCATGAGTCCCGTTCATATTATAAGTGCTGTAGTTTCCGTTGCCGTACATCCCGTTGCCGTAAGTTCCGTTCCCCAGAGTTCCGTTGATCGTGCGATCGAGCATCGTACCGTCCGTTCTTCCCGCGTTCGGATAGTACGTTTTGTTCGGCACGGTTGCGCCGTTTAACGTCCTGCTGTCGCCGGACATTCCCGTCGTACCTGTCGTGTGCTCGGCGAATGCCGGAGTAACGCTTGCCAACGCGATGCATGTGCCGAGAGCCAGACTGGTCGCAATTTTCTTCAAAATTGAACCCTCCTTAAGCAATTTGATTGCCCTAATAAGGTGTCCCCGGCCCAGTGAAATATGCGATGAGGATCGTCGGCTCGCCAGCCATAAGCAGGAAACTCGCGCGGCAAAAACGGCCCTAAGCCCAGCCGCGAACCTGCGGCATGTGCTTACGCCCGTTTTTGCCAATATAGGTGAATGTACTGTCCGTATTCGACTACCGACATAAGCTACATACGTGACGATTGGTCATAATTAAACCGCAAGGTGGTGAAAGATATGGGATATCCTGTTGCAGGCGAAGTTTGCGGACCTAAAGGCGGAGTTGCGGGAGCCGCGGCTTTCGCTCTTGTACTCTTCGTCCTCTTGGTAATCATCTTGCGCGCCGGCTGGTGCTAACGGATGACAACAAGCTTTCCCGCCGTTTGGTCGCGCCTGCCGCGACCTGACGGCGGGCTTTGTTTTTTAATCGTCCTTCGAGCCCGTCCAGCGTAAGGAAACGGCGTATCGTTTGGGCGACAGACCTTCCGTCTTTTTGAACAGCTTGCTGAAGTAGTACATATCTCCAATCCCGACTTGGTCGGCGATCGCTTCAATCGTGTAGGCGCTGTTTCTCAGCAGCCGTTTGGCTTCCTCGATGCGAATGCGCGTCAAATATTCGGAAACCGAATTCCCGGCCGCCTGCTTAAACAGCGTTCCGAAATATTTCGGCGACAGCCCGGCTCTGGCCGCCAGCTTCTTCAGATCGATCGAGGCGGAAAAATGGCTCTTCATATAATCAATGGCGTCCAGCATCATATCGGCATGTGTGTGGTTTACCCGAACGCCCTCTCCGGTCATCAACTCGCCGTGTATCAGTCCGATCAGCCTGAGCATCGCTGCCTTTAGCCAAATTTGCGCGTCGGCCCTCGACTCCTCGAATACGCGGCACAGCTCTTTAAACGCGTCAAAAAACTCATGAACCCGCGCCGGCTTCATCCGCTCGGGGATATCCATGTCGATCAATTCCGCATTGGGCCGCTCGTGAAGCCAGCTTGCATCCGGCATGCCTTCTTCGGATTTGCGTCCCAAATAAACTGCATAAGGGGAAAATTCGGCCGCTTCTCCAAGAAAAACATAGTCGAAATGCACGGCAAAGCAGTGCATCGGCTCCGTCTCCGACACAAACATTTCGTTCGTCCGATGCGGGCGAATGTACAGCAAATCTCCTGGCTCCATCGAATACGTCCTGTCCTCAATTCGGAGCGTTCCGCTTCCCTTCACAACATAAATAAACTCGTGATCATAGATGTTCCGCTCCGGATTAACCGCCCCCGCAGCGATCGCCACTTCATGCACAAAACGAACATAGGGAGAGATCGTCCGATAATCTACGCGCGTCGACAAAGCTAACCGCCCCTTCCACCCTTTTCGCCCAAATACGCTTTTAACTACAGTATAACATCTTCAGCCCGCGTTCCGATTGCCCAATTGCGATTCGACTTTTTTACAAAAACCTCGGAATTCTCTCCATCCTCACCTTGGCCTTTCGGTTGTAGGATAGAAGCATACCACCGCCGAGGAGGAACAACAATGAGTGCAACTACGCCAATTACGCAAGAACATATCGACTTCTATCGCAACAACGGTTTTGTAAAAGTAGACAACATGCTGACAGCCGAAGAGCTGGAGCTGCTGAGGGAATATCTGGAAGAGGCTATGCAGACGACAAGCGATCGTTCGGTCCAGACGGACAAGCAAGGCGGACTGTATTATCGCGTCTTGAATCAGAAGGTGAATACTTGGAGAGATCATGCGGGCATGGGCAAATTCAGCTTCCATGAACGGTTCGCCCAATCCGCTCTGCAATTAACCGGAGCCAATCAAATTCGTTTATTCCACGATCACGGATTATGGAAAATGCCGAACGATTCCAAGCCGACGCCGTGGCATCAGGATACGCCTTACTGGCCGATCAACGAGTCCAATCAGGGCATGCTGTCGATCTGGATTGCCTTGGACGACGTCAACGAGAAGAACGGCTGCATGGCTTTCATTCCGAAATCCCATAAGCTCGGCAAACTCAAAGGCATCGATTTCCTGGACCCGCAAAATATTTTCGATTATGTCGAGGGTGAGCAGCTTGACGACCGCAAGCCAGTTGTCGTGCCGCTGAAGGCCGGAAGCTGTACGTTCCATAACGGCCTGACGTTCCATTATGCGCATGCCAACGAGACAGACCGGCCGCGCAGAGCGCTTGCCATCATCTACATGCCGGACGACATTACGTTCAGCGGCGCATCCCATCCCATTACAACAGGATTGAATCTGGAAAAAGGCGATGTGCTCAAGGGACCGCTATTTCCGGTGCTGGCCGTGCGCGGCGCAGACTGACGGCGCCGGCAAGAAAACGCTTACGATTCTGAATCTATAAAAAAGGCGGCGCAGGGATTTACTCCCTAGCGCTGCCTTTTTTGCTGCCTGATTAAGCCTTTCCTCCCGCCTTCATCAACGCCTCGGCCATCTCGCGATAACCGCGGTTCTGAGCATGCTTCAGCGGAGTTACGCCTTCATTGTCTGCCAGGTTGACGTTGGCCCCGTGTTCGATCAGAAGCTCTACGATCTTCTGATGCCGCTCTCCTCCGTCGCCAAGAATGACAGCTTCCAGCAAAGCGGTCCAGCCCAAATTATTGACATGGTCGATGTTCACGTCGGACGTTTCCAGCAGCTCGCGCACGATCTCGACATGCCCGCGGTCGGCCGCCGGGATAAGCGCGGTTCCTCCGAAGCGGTTCGTAATCGCCGTGTCGGCTCCGGCGGCAAGAGCGGCCTTCAGGAAGTTCATTTTCCCCTCCGCTCCCGAATAAAGCAGCGGATTGTCCGAGCGACCGTCTCTGATATTGATGTTAGCCCCTCGCTCTATGAGCATATGAAACAGATCGAGCCGCTCTTCATGTACCGTAATCATTAACGAGGTCCGGCCTCTGCCGTCCGTGGCGTCGATATCGGCGCCCTGATCGAGCAGTCGTTCGGCCGCCTGTCCATCGCCGGCTTGAACGGCTTGCAGCAAATCGTTGTTAAGCTTGTTCATCTCTTGATTCACCTCATGCGTCGATTTCTGTTCCCCGTCCGTCAGCAAGGAGTTCACCTGAACTCCGCAGCCCGCGAGCGCCGCAGCCAGAACGATCAAGCCCAAGCCGTTCAGCATCGCAAGCCGCCGCCTTCCTTGTCGCTTCATTTGACTTCACCTGCAATTTTACAGTTTAAGCTCCGCTTTGGATTGCCCCGCCCAGTTTCCGACCGGAGTAACCGTATAAACCGTGCCCGTAGTCAGCTTCGACTCGGCGGCAAGATCGAATACGCCCGTTGCGCCTTTGCGGCTGGAGAAACGGTAAGTCGCAGTCAGCTTGTTGCCGCTCTCGTCGGTCAATTGCACGCTGCGTCCGGAGAACAGCTCGTCTCCCGGATTGGTCGCCAGAACAACGTTAATCGACGTTTCGTTAACTGCCTCTGCGCCGATCATTTGCAGCGAAGCGATATCCTTCGCAACGAAGGTCGGATTAGCGATCTGGGCCCAATCCGAAGCAACGGTGTACTTCACGCCCGGCTTCAACGTCTCGCCTGCAGGCAGGCGGAATTTAGGCTCTTGCTTGCCGTCCGTCGATTGCGTGAACGGCACGTATTTGGCGATCATCGGCTGTCCGCCTTCCGGCGTAATCGTGACTTCGCGCGCTTGGCCGGAGGAAATGATCTGATAGGTTTTGCCGTTCTCGTCCTTGTTGTTCTCGTCCAGCACGAAAGCGTTGGCGCCGCGGCCTCCGCTGTAAGCGGCAATAACGTAACCGTAATCGACTACTCCGTTTGCCTTCAGCGCCTCTACCTCGAATGTATCGTTAGTCACTTGTCTCGCTTCGGTCATATCCGGTTTTACGGCGCTGCCGGTGAATGTGCCCGCCGTTTGACCTTTATAGGTCAACTTGTATTCCGTACCTGCTTTCTGCACAGTCGTCGGTACAATGTAAGTCGCAACGGAGCCCGTCTTCAGCCGCGGCATGTTGCTGATCGCAAGACCGTCGTTAAAGGCGAAATCCTCTTTCGCTTTGGCGAATGCTTCATTGTCCGCCGTAAGCGGCTTGTCGAAGGTCACGATCAGCGTAATGGCGTTCAATACGCTTACGTTTGTGATACGAGCGTCGGCCGCAGGAATCGCCTCGTGGGCATTCGCCAGCAAATAAGCCGTCTCGCCGCGCGTTGCACTGCTGCCCTGCGCATAGAAATCCCTTGCCCAGTAGCTGACCGACTTGGCGTCGCGCTTCAGCGCCTTGGTCACGGTCTGGAGCAGCTCGTCGTCCGTTACGACCGCTTGCGGCTGAAAACGTCCGTCAGTCGCATCCATAATTTGCTGTTCCACCACTCCGGCCGCATAACCGGCATACCATGCTTGCGGCTTAACGTCCGCGAAGCCGAGCTCAGAGCCGCCTTGAATGCCGAACGCCAGAGATACCAGCTTCGCCAGCTCGGCGCGCGTAATCGGGTTATTCTCTCTTATGCTGCCATCCTCGTAGCCGTTCATCACCTTGAGATCGGCAAGACGATCGACCGCCTCCTGAATCGATTGTGCGGTCAGCGGCGCTGCGGCTGCAGGCTGCGCAGCCAGCGGCAGAGCTCCGGCTCCCAGTGCGGCCGTCAGCGTCAGGACAGCCAGTTGCTTCGAATATTTGTTCATCGATAATTCCTCCTCTAAGTGATATAAGTTGTACCGAAGTATTAGGGGATGCCCATTGCATTCCGAAAGGAATGGTTTTGCTGGCTTCAGACAGGTTGTTTCGAGTTGCTTGGATGGATAAGACCTCTATAGGTCAGCAACTCAAAGCCAAAACTTGCAGCAAAACCATTTCCTTTCTCCATTTCATGGGATCATCTCTTCCCCGTATCTACCGTTCAACTTATAGCCATCGGTTTGTTGTGGCCTTGTCTATAAGCTTAAAGGAGAGAGCTAAACTGCCGAGAAACTCGGGATTAACAAATTCGAAAATAAAGATTAACAAATTCTAAACGGCTATGTCCATGTCCACCTACACCGAAAAGCGATAACCCGCCCCCCAGACCGTCTCGATATACTGCGGGTCGGACGGATCGACCTCGATTTTCTCCCTCAGCCTGCGAATGTGCACCGTTACGGTGGCGATGTCGCCGTTGGAATCCATGCCCCAGATCCGCTCGAACAGCTCCTCCTTGCTGAAGACGCGGTTCGGATGGCTCGCCAGAAATTCCAGCAGACCGAACTCGCGGGTCGTAAACACGACCTCGTTATTGCGCACCTGCACTCGCCGGGACGCCTTGTCGATAACAAGCCCGCGAAAACGCAGCTCCGTGTTTGCCGCCGCCTCCCGCTTGCCCATCAGCCGCTCGTAGCGAGTTAGATGCGCCTTCGCTCTGGCCACCAGCTCGCTTGGGCTGAACGGCTTCGTAATGTAATCGTCGGCTCCCTGATGAAAGGCGCGGATTTTGTCGATCTCCTCTTTCTTGGCCGATACGACCAGAATCGGAACCTCCTTCTCCTGCCGGATGCGATTGCACAGCTCGTAGCCGTTCATTCCCGGAAGCTGCAAATCGACAATAACGAGTGCGTAATCGCCTTGCAGTGCGAGCTGCAGCCCTTCGTTTCCCGAGTGGCACAAGTCGACGTGAAAGCCGTTCAGCTCGAAGTAATCCCGCTCCAGCTCGGCGATCGACGTCTCGTCTTCAATGATCAGAATGCGTGTCGTCATCGACTGCCGCTCCCTCCTTATTCGTAGGCCGCTTCAAGGTAAAATAAAAACTCGTGCCGACCCCCTGCTCGCTGCTCGCCCATATAGAGCCGCCATGTCCTTCGACGATTTGTCTGGCGATGGCCAAGCCGAGCCCGCTGCCCCCCGTCGAGGAATTGCGGGATCTCTCGGCGCGGTAGAAGCGGTCGAAAATATGCGGAATGTCCTCCGGCGAGATGCCGATGCCGTTGTCCCGAATTTCCACGGTGACTTGGTTCGAATCCCCCCGAACGGAAACGCGAATCGTCTTGTACGGCTTGTCCGTAAACTTCTGCGCATTGCCGATCATATTCAGCACGACCCGTTTCAGCTTCTCGAAATCGGCCACGACCGGAACGGCGCTCTTCGGACGCTCGTCCCATTCCAGCTCGATGCCCTTCTCCTTGGCCACGTAACGCTGTTCGTCGATACAATCGTCGAGAAAACCGACAATGTCCGCATGCTCGAATTGAAACGGAACCTGGTTCAAGTCGAGCTTGGAATACAGGAACAGCTCGTCGACGAGCTTGTCCAGGTCGTTCGCTTTTGAATAGATGATGTTGACGTACTTGTCCATCTTCTCCGGCGTATCCGCCACCCCGTCGCGAATGCCCTCGATATAGCCTTTGATATTCGTAATCGGCGTACGCAAATCATGCGAAATGTTCGAGATCAGCTCCTTCCGGCTTTCCTCGTCCCGCAGCCGGAGCTCTACCGATTCCAGCAGCCGCTTACGCATATTTTCGAATGTCTCGTTGAGCTGGCCGATCTCGTCCTTCGAGCGCAGGTCGAGCGAATGCCGGAGCTGGCCTTCCTTGATCCGTTCGGCCGAACCGCGCAGCAGCTCGAGCGGCTTGACGACGCTACGAGTTATCCACCGGTACAGCAGCAGATTGGCCGCGACGATGACGGCGACAAGCAGAATGAAGAGCACGGGAAGCAGCTTGCGAACGACCTCGCCGAACGGGCTGCGCTCGCGAATAACGAATACGCCTCCTTTGGCCCCGTCGGAAAACCGAAAATCGAATTTCGCGTAGGCGTAAAACCGTTCTCCGATGTTAAACGTATTGCGAATCTGGTTGTTGTCCAGATCGTAGGCGGGCAAATAGTGCTCCAGCTCAGGCTGGTTAAACGTGCGCGATTCGAATACCTGATTGCTTTCCCGGCGGACGTAGAGACCGGCCCGCACCGTTTTGAGCTTGAAGTCGTACTCCTCCAGCAGCTTGCCGTCCTCCAGACGGTCCGGTTCGTTTTTGGCCAAATACTTCAGCTCCAGGAAGATCGACTCCTCCTGTTCCGTCAAGGGATTAAGCTGATAGTGAACCTTGTAGAAATCGCGAAAGCTGCGAATGTCTCCCGTGGCCGTAATTGCGAATAGACCGGCGGTCAGCGCGACGACGAGCAGACTGACGATCAGCATGCCCGTATAGGAGAGCAGCAGCTTGATGCGGATGGACACGAACCTCACCTCGTCCCAAGTATCGCTTCGGAAGCGGCCTGTTTTCCGCCGATTCGCCTTACCAGAATGAGACTGCTTGCCAGCAGCACGAATGCGCCGAACAGATACGGCAGATCAAGATGAATATCGAACAGAATTCCGGCCAGCAGCGGACCGAATATTGTACCGAGGCTCGTATAGGCGTTGTTCATTCCCGCCACGAAGCCTTGATCCTCTCCGGCCGCCTTGGACAGCAGCGTATTCATCGTCGGACGCAAAATATTGTTGAACGTAAAAAACAGCATCGTGACGAACATGACATAAAAATAGTTGCCCGATAGCAGTAAACACGCCAGCGTAACGGCCGACAGCGTCAGCATCGCGCCGATAATTCTTTTCTCGCCGAATCGCCGGCATATCCGGTCCGTCAGCAAGATCTGGTTTACCGTGCCGATCAGCGAGCACAGCGTGAGCAAAATCGCGATCTCGCCCGTGCTGAAGCCGTAAGCTTGAACGACGTAAAGCGGGAAGATCGCCTCGAAGTGCGTCAAACCGAAGGTCATCGCGAACACGATCAGCAGCAAAACGAAATACCGCGAGCGTACGGACAGCACGATCTGGCGAAACAGATTGGCTTTCTTCTCTTGCATTCGCTGTCGTAGCCGGCGAATTTCGGGACTAAGCGATTCCGGCAGCAGCGCCAGACTGCAGAGCATAGCGAGCAATCCTACGGTCGCAGATGCATAGAACGGCGTCTTCAGGCCCAGTTCGGCCAGCAGTCCGCCGACTCCCGGTCCGATAATAAAGCCCGACGTCATCGCCGCCCCCGACCAGGACATCGCCTTGCCGCGCTGCTCGTCTGTCGTAATATCGGCGGCATACGCGATAATGGCGGGAATTAACGCGGCCGAACCGACTCCGCCGATCAGCCTCGATACGAACAAGAGAGAAATATCCCAAGCTAGAGCGGCCAGCAGGTTGGATATCGAGAACAGAATCAGTCCGACTATAATGAGCGGTTTGCGGCCATAGCGGTCGGCCAGATTGCCGGCCATCGGCGAGAATAGAAACTGCGTCAGACCAAAGCACGATACGAGATAACCCGCAGCCTGTCCTCCGGCTTCGAACAGCTCGAGCAGCTCCGGCAAAATCGGAATGACGAGCCCCATACTTAAATTCGCGAGAAACATGTTGAGCAGCAATAACGGAAATGCAGATTTGAATTTCATTAACGATCTCCTTAACAGGAAGCTCATTTCAATCCGATAGGGATGGCTTTGTCGGCTTCAAATAGGTTGTTCAACTTACGGTCCATAATTACATTGTAGGCTTTCGGGATATTGCCATCATCGTATAGCCAGACTAAAAAGTACGTGTTTCAATTAGGCACCTTGCACAATTTCTCCAGTTGGTCAGTGCTGACTGGGATTGATCTGCTGCAAGGGATGCTGAAAAGCGCAAGGTGATGATGGATTTGGATGATGTGGCGCGCCTCTGCGATTTTGGCGCTGGACCGGATCAAAGCATGAAAAATCGAGGGAGTGAAGCTGAAGATTCGACAGGACTTCTTCGACGATCCTGTCACTGGCAGCATCATGTGCAAGTACATTTAAGCAGTCCTTATGCGACTTGCATAATTTAAGTGTGACACCAACTACTCATCGTCGTGCACATTGGAGCTGGGTGAAAATGGAAAAGGGGAAATGATCTGCTTCCGTAGATTTACTTAGGCCGCCTAGCAGGAGAGTATCTGCTATTTTCGCTGGCGAAGCAAAGCGTTCGGAGAAGGGCTTTGCCGCCGGCCCCGGCAAAGCCCTTCCATTTCTCCCTATCATGGAGTCATCTCTTCTCCAACGCCCCGGCCACTAGCTCTCCTCCGAACAGCACCGCTTTGCGCTCCGCTCTCCGCGCCACCGCTTCCGCGGAGCAGCTCGCCTGTACAAGCACAACGTCGGCCGCATCGCCGGGTGCGGGCCAGACGCGGCGTCCTTCGGCGTCGAGCGGCGTTACGCCCCCGGTAATATAGCCGAGCGATTGCGCCAGCGAACGCTCGTCCACAAACCGGTACAGCTCGGCCAGACGACCCGCTTTCTCCAAGCAGTCCCCGATGCCGAACGGCGACCAGTGGTCGGTAATGCTATCGTTGCCAAGCCCGATGGCGACGCCCTTGGCATGCATCATCGGCAGCGGCATAATCAAGCCCCCGAACGGCACGGTAGACGTAATCGAGATGCCGAGCTCGGCGAAACGTCCCGCCAGTTCGGCGGCGGCCGCAGCATCCCCGGCGAAGGCGAACGCGTGGCTGACCGTCACTCGGCCCTGCCAGCCGGCCTGCTCGGTCAGCTCGGCAACTCGTCTCATCGTCGCGAGTCCGGCGTCGCCCCCGTCGTGGACATGAATATCCACGCCCGAGTCCGCTTCGATCGCGATGTCCATCACCGTCTGCAGCGAGCGATCGATGTCGCCGTCGACGGTCGCCGGATCTACTGCGCCGACATGCGTCGCGCCTTGACGCATCGCTTCGCGAACAAGCTCTACCGCATCGGAGCGAAGCAGACCGTGCTGGGGAAAGGCGACGACCTCATGCGACAGCTTGCCGGAATACGTATCCAGCGCCCGCATGGCGGCCTCCATGTTCCGCAGCCCGACGACCGGATCGATGTTGCAGTGCGTCCGAACATGCGTCGAGCCGAAGCCGAGCAGCATCTCCAGCATTTTCTCCGCCCGCTGCTGTGCGGTCGGCAGCAGCTTCGGCAGCAGCTCCCGCTCCTCTTCGATTCTTCCGAATACGCCGTTCGCAGGCCTGACCGCCTTCCAAGGCCCGCCGTAATAGGTCTTGTCGATGTGGATGTGCATTTCTCTAAAAGCGGGCAGCAGCAGCAGTCCCGCCGCATCGCGCCGCGGCAGCCCGTCCTCGGGAAGCTCGCCGAAGGCGACGGAAGCTATTCGCCCGTCCTCGATGCGGATATGGTGCAGCTGCGCATCCGTGCCCACGATATCGCCGTCCTCGTAGCGGTAACCGGTTTCCAGCAAAACGTTCACAAGCCAATAGGAGGATTTGTTCATAAAGACGTCCTTTCCAGCGCTCCCGCTACTATCGTTCCCCGATGCATGACGGCAGGCCGCTTGGCCCTGCGGGCCACCGTCTCGGCCGAACAGCTCGCCTCCGCGAACACGAAGCTCGCCTCGTCCCCGAGCTTCGGCCAAACTGGTTGGCCGTCCTTATCCAGCGGCGTGACTCCCCCCGTAATAAAGCCCAAAGCTTCGGCCAGCTCTTGTTCCGTTTTGCGGCCGAAGCGCTCGGCCAATCGCCCCGCCCGCTCCAGCACGTCTCCGTTGCCGAACGGCGACCATGAATCGAAAATATTGTCGCAGCCGACCGCTACATGTACACCGCGGTCGTGAAGGAACGGAACCGGCGGAATCGCACGGCCAAGCGGCACGCTCGTAATAATGGCAATGCCGCTGTTCGCCAGCAGTTGCGCCGTTTCTTCCGCTTCCTCGCCTTGCATATCGGCCAGCGCGAAGGCATGGCTGATTGAAACCCGGCCCTGCCAGCCCGTTTCGTCCGCAAGCTGGGCCAATCTCCGAATCGTGTCCAGACCGATGCGTCCCCCGTCATGCAGATGCAGGTCGACGTCCGCGTTCGCTTCGACGGCAAGCTCCATCATCGTCTGCAGCGACTTTTCCATATCGCCGTCCACTGTATGCGGATCGACCCCGCCGACGAGCCCGCAGCCGCCGCGCAGCGCCTCTCTGACTATTCCCGCGCTTTGCGTACGCAGAAGTCCGTGCTGCGGGAAAGCGACAATCTCGCTCGTCAGCTTGCCTTCGAACGAGGCCAGCGCCTCCTGCACCGCCTCCAGATGACGCAGCCCCGCCTCCGGGTACAAATCGACATGCGTTCGAACGTGCGTCGATCCGGCTCGAAGAAGCAATTCGAGCAGCTTCTCCGCCCGCTCCTTCATCGTTGTCCTCAGCGTTGGCAGCGTGCGAGCCTCGATCTCGAATCGTTCGAACAAACTGGCCGCAGGACGAACCGGACGCCAGCGATCGCCCAGCAGCGTTTTGTCCAGATGGCAATGCTTCTCGATAAAAGGCGGCAGCGCCAGCAAGCCGCGAGCGTCGAGCTGCGGCAGTCCGTCGGCATCTCCCGCATCCGACATGCTTGCGATAGCCGTAATTTTGCCGTCCTCGATGCGAAGTCGGAACAACCCGGTTTTCGTCCCCGTTACAGCCCCGCTCTCAACCTCGTGCCCCGTCTCCAGACGTACGTTAAGCAGCCAATAAGCATTGTGCAATGTAGTTAACTCCCCTGCCTGTTCGCGGTTTATCTTGTATACTAACACGAACGGATGCATCTGAAAAATAGTTCTTGCGGAAATGTCCTCTGCAAACAAAAGCGCCGCAAGCGGAATCCGCTTACGGCTCTCGGGCCGTTCCCGCCGTTTCGGGAACGTGATATTGGCGAAATTCGGTGGGCGTCAGACCGATCTGCTTTTTGAACAGAGTGCTGAAGTAGCGGGAGTCGGGGTAACCGACCTTGTTTGCGATCTCGTACACCTTGTTCCTCTCGTCCATGAGCAGCTCCGCCGCCTTCTTGATCCTGTAGGTCGTGCAAAATTCGAGGAACGTATAGGAGGTTTTGCTCTTAAACAGCTTGCTCAAGTAGCTTTCGCTGATATGCAGATGGTCGGCGATGCTTCGGAGCGAGAAATTGCGCTCCAGGTTCGCCTCGATGTACGCGATCGCCTCGGCCAAATATCGATCGTTCGGCTTCGCGCCTCCGACGGGAGCCAGCTTGCCGGGCAAGCCGACGCTTTCCGCCGAGCGCTCTCGCAGCGCCAGGTCGTATTTCCGCTTCCGGCCGATCGCTTCCACCGTCTTCGCCAGCACGGCGTCCAGCTCCGCGTCGTCGATCGGCTTCAGAATAAAGCCCTGCGCCCCGAGATCGACGGCCGCCTTGGCATATTTGAAGTCGCTGAAGCCGGTAATTAGAATAAATTCCGTGTCGCTCGTCTCCCGAACTTTGCGCATCATCTCGATGCCGTCCATGCCCGGCATCCGGATGTCGGTGATGACGATGTCCGGACGCAGCTTGCCGATCAATCTGGCGCCCTCCAATCCGTCGCCCACCTCTCCGATCACCTCGCAGCCGTAGTCGTGCCACGGCGTCGTCATGACCAGGCCTTTGCGCAGCAGCTGTTCGTCCTCGACGACCATGATTTTGATCATGCGGTCTCCTCCTTCCGGCGATACGGAATTCGCAGCGATACGCGAGTGCCAATCCCGGATTCGCTGTCGATATCAAGCCCGTAGGCTTCCCCATAATAGAGCCGAATCCGGTTATGCACGTTATTGATTCCGATGCCGCCTTGATGCGTTCCTCCGCGAATGGCGGCTAACGTCTCCTCGCTCATGCCGATACCGTTATCCTTGATCTCGACTTCAAGCTCGTCCCCGCTTCTTCGGCAGACGATACTCAAATCCACGTTGCCGACCTTATTCTCGAAGCCGTGCACGATGGCGTTCTCGACGAGCGGATGAAGCAGGAGACGGGGAATCGTGGCGTCCAGCGCCTCTTGGTCGATGCGGATCTCCATGCTCAGGCGGTCTGCGAACCGGATGCGCTGGATGTACAGATAATGCTCGATCAGCTCCATTTCCGCGCCCAGCGTCGTCTCCTCGTCGTCCACATGAATCATCCCCCGCAGCAGTCTGGCAAGCTGCACGACGATGCCTCCGATCTCCTTCGTCTGGTTCATCTTCGCATTCCATTTAATCAGATCGAGCGTGTTATAGATAAAATGGGGATTCAGCTGCGCCTGCAGCGCCTTGATCTCGGCGATGCGAAGCCGCCTCTGCTCATCCTTGGCGCTGGCGATCAAATCCTTGATCTGCGTCGCCATGGCGTTAAAGCCGCTGGCCACGATGCCGAATTCGTCGACGCGCCGCGACTCGATCCGAACCGCGAGATCGCCCATCGAGATGCGTTTCATCGAATGCGCGAGCTCGAAGATCGGCTTGGATACGTATTTCGACAGCTTGTAGGCACACCATAAACAGATAACGAAGCTGACTGCGGCTGCGACGGCGAACAGCGTCTGAATGAACCCCATGCTCTGCTCCACGATGGCGCCGGGAGAATAGCCGTAGACGGACAATCCGAGCTTCTTCGAGGCTACGACCTGAAGCAGGTCTCCGCTCCCGATCTCCGCGGGATCCCGTTCCAGCGTTCCTTCCCGCTCGGGCTGCTTCGTATGGATCACCGTGTAGGCATGCCCGTCCAGCACGACGAAATCCATGGCGAACGGAGCGTCGTAAGCGCTTACGCTATCGGCGATCAAAGATCGGGGAAAATCTACGATCAGGTAGCCGAGCAGTTCGCCGGAGGCCGAATGAACCGTTTGCACGAGGCTGAGCACGACTTTGTCGCCCTGAAGGCTTTCGTAAGCATGCGGATATGCCCGTATCTCCCCCTCCGCCTCGTGGGCGGTGCGGAAGATGCCCCACCCGCGGTATTTGACCGGATTGTAGATCGACGGCAGCTCGCGGGTCGAATAGCGGGCGCTGCCGTCGGAGTTGATCAGGTAAATAGCCGCTTTGTTTTTCTTGCCCGCCAGCAGCAGGTGCATGCGCTGCTCGACGTTTTTCTTCAGCTCGGCGTTCCCGCCCAGCAGCGCCTGCCGCACCTCCGGCAGCTCGCCGATCGTATTCATAATGCCGTCGTATTCCTCCGCTAGCGCGTCGAACCTTTCCGCCGCCCCCGCCACTTTGTCGTGCAGCTGCTGGCGGTACTGTTCGAGAAAAAAGCGCTTCGAGAAGCCGTACGTCATCGATCCGATGATGAGCAGCGGGATGACGCCGACCAGGACGAAAAAAATCAGCAGCTTGTTGTAAAAGCTTAACTTTCTGCGCATGCGGATGATCTCCTTAGGCGATTCTAGGCTGCTTAACGCAACGGTCGTCCGCTTCTTCTTCCATAGGAAGAGGATAACGCATCCGCAAGAAGGGACGCAACCGTTAACGTCTGGCAGCGATTCGCCGGAGCGATTACCCGGCTGCTCGAACCAGCCTTGTCAGCTCGTCGTGAACATGTCCGTTCGTTGCGATCAGAGCCGTCTTGTCCAGCGCTTCGGGCAGCGGCTTGCCCTCCCAGTCCGTTGCCCGTCCCCCGGCCTCCTCGAGCAGAATCAGGCCAGCCGCCACGTCCCACACGTTCAGATCGACCTCGAAGTAGCCGTCGATTCTTCCGGCCGCTACGTAGGCCAAATCGAGAGAAGCCGGTCCTTTGCGCTTGAGGTCCTGGCATTCGGCGAATACTTTTTCGGCGGCGCGGAACATTCTGGGGGCGGACACCCGCCTCTCGTACGGAAACCCGAACCCGAAAATGCAATCCCCGAGCGCGGCGTTGCGCGATACGGACAACCGCTCTCCGTTCAGCCAAGCTCCCGCGCCGGACAGCGCGGTGAACAACTCTCCGTTAAACGGATTGTAGACGATGCCGAAGCGTCTCTCCTGCCCCACGTACGCGACGGAAATCGCGACGTGCGGGTACCCGTGGATCAGATTGGTCGTGCCGTCGATCGGATCGAGAATCCACTTCGCCTTCCGTGTCGCATAATCGTTCGTCTCGTTCTCCTCGGAGATGAACTCGGCTTCCGCATCCAGCTCGTTTAACGCCCCGTTAAGCTCCCGCTGAACGGCCAAGTCGATATTCGTGACATAGTTGGCGAACCCTTTTTCCTCGACGCTAAGCTCCTTGCTTCCGCCGCGAACGATTTCGCCGACCTCACGCACGCAGGCAATCGTCTTCTCCATTAACTCTTCCATCGTTTCGTCTCCCTTCGGTGTCCCATCCTGCTTCTACATCATAACGCTTCTGCCGCCGGAAAATTTATTGAAAATGAGCAGCGAGACGACCGTCGCCACCGACAGAATCGAAGCCAGCGCTGCCGCCGTGCCGAAGCTGTCCTTGAAAATTTCCGTGAAGATCGCCACCGAGATCGTGCCCGTCTTGCCGGAGAACAAGATCAGCGTGGAGCTGAGTTCGTTGATTGTCTGCACCCAGCTGAGAATGGCTCCGGAGAACAGCCCGGGAAGCATCAGCACCGCGGTTGTCTTGAAAAACGTGCGCATCGGCGGCACGCCAAGGCTGATCGAGGCTTCCTCGATGCTTGGATCGATCTGGTACAAAATCGCCGTGCTTGATCTCAAAATAAACGGCAGCTTGCGGATGACGTAAGACACGATAATGATCGTTGCCGTTCCGGTCAGAATAAGCGGCGCCTTGTTGAAGGCGGTGATTAGCCCGATCCCGAGCACGGAGCCGGGAATGACGTAAGGGAACATCGCCAGCGAGTCGAGCAGCGACGACAGCAGCGACCTTCTGCGGACGACGACGTAGCTCAGCAGCAGGCCGACGACGACCATAATGACGATGGCGATGCTGGCAAAGTAGAACGTATTGGCGATATTCTTCGACAGCTTAAAGCCGATCGCCTTGTAGCTGTCCAGACTGAAGCCGCTTACGAACAGCGGACCGCGCGTCTTGATGAAGGACGTGATAAACACGACGATCTGCGGCGTGACCGCAAGCAGCGACACCGCGAAGGCGATCGCCGTGAGCAGCGAGCGCTTGCCCAGCTTCAGCTTCTGAACGGCGGGCGGGCGCAGGGCGCTCATTCGGTAGTTTTTGCGCGAGACGATATACTTCTGGACGAACAGCACGAGCAGCGCGCACAGGACGATAACGGTGCTCAGCGTGCTGGCCAGATAGACATCGCCCCCGATGTCGCTCATGAACTCCTCGTAGACGACGACGGGCAGCACCTTGTAGCCTTCGGCAATGAGCAGCGGAGTGCCGAAATCGGCGAGCGAGGTCATGAACACGACGATAGCGCCCGCGCTTATAGACGGTACGATGACCGGGAACGTTAGCGTCAGCAGCTTGCGGATGCGGGACATGCCGAGGTTCTCGGCCGCTTCCTCCAGCGAGCTGTCCATGTTGGAGAGCGCGCCGGAAACGTACATGTAGACGAACGGGAACAGCTTCAGCGTGAACACGAGAATCATCCCTTGAAAGCCGTAGATCGTCGGAAGCACGATGCCGATTTTCTCGAACAGCTTCGTCACGAAGCCGCTGCGCCCAAGCAGCAAAATCCATGAATACGCGCCGATGAACGGCGGGGACAACAGGCTCAGCACGATCATAATATTGATAATCGATTTGCCCCATACATTAAATCTCGTCATGATGTAAGCGAGCGGCACGCCGATCAGCGTCGCCAGCACCGTCGTCAGCGCCGATACCGTCAAGCTGTGTTTAAGTGTGTTGAAGTAGTAGGGCGTCGTGAAAAAGTCGATGAAGTTCACGAAGCTCGGCCGGTGCGTCTCCGGGTGATAGAAGCTCTTCAGGAACAGCGAGGAGAACGGATAGACGAGAAACACGATCATCAGCGCCAACAGCGACGCGCTGACGATGATCCAGAACGACGGCTTCCGCCATCTTCTACGCGCCCCGCCCTGTCCGATTCCCGGTCCCGTCGCAGGGATGCTCATACGATCGCCTCCCCCTCGCCGTGGCGATACAGATGAAGCTTGCCGAGGTTGAAGCGAACGCCGACCCGGTCGCCGACGGCCCGCAGTACGGCGGTGTCCTTGGCGTATTCGTTCACCTCGACGGTTTGTCCGCCGCCCAGCTCGATCTCGTAGCTGATGAAGTCGCCGAGGAATGTGACAAGCGCAACGCGTCCTTGCGGCTCGCCTTCTCCCGGCTCGGTCAGATGAATATCCTCCGGACGAACGGCGAGACGGACATCGCCGGTCGTCGTCTTCCTGGCGCCGACGGGGATCGTCCCGACGCCCTTGATGTCGACTGCGACCGGCTTGCCCGGCTCTGCTGTGCCGGTTGTTGCAAAGCCGTCTACAGCGGTCAGGGTGCCGTCCAGGAAATTAGTCGTGCCGATAAAGCCGGCCACGAACGCCGTCGCGGGTTTCGAGTAAATTTCCTGCGGCGTGCCGATCTGCTCGACAATACCTGCGTTCATGACCGCGATCCGGTCGGACATCGCCAGCGCTTCCTCTTGATCGTGCGTCACATATATCGTCGTAATGTTCAGATCTTTCTGAATTTTTTTGATGGCGATGCGCATATCGATTCTCAGCTTGGCGTCCAGATTGCTGAGCGGTTCGTCCATGAGCAGAATCGTCGGATGGATGACAAGCGCCCGCGCCAGCGCGACCCGCTGCTGCTGTCCGCCGCTGAGCTGAGAGGGATCGCGGTCGCGGTACTTCTCGATGTGCATCAGCTTCAGCATATCGCCCACTCTGTCCGCGATTTCCGCTTTCGGCAGCTTGCGCGCCTTCAGCCCGTATGCGACGTTTTTCTGAATCGTCATATGTGGAAAGATGGCGTAGTTCTGGAATACCATCCCGATATTTCGCTGGTAAGCGGGAATCTCGTTCATGACCCGGTCGTCGAACAAAATCTGTCCGTCCTCAATCGAATTGAAGCCCGCAATCATGCGAAGCAGCGTCGTTTTGCCGCAGCCCGACGGACCGAGAATAGTGAAAAATTCGCCTTCCTTAATAGAAAAATCGATGCCGTCTACCGCCGTGTTGTCCCCGTATTTCTTCGTCAGATTGCGGAAGGTTACGCTGTGGCTCATCTGATCACTCCTGTCTCGTTGAGGCGGGAACCGCGAGAGAGTTTCCCTGGTTCCCGCCGCTTGGTGCCTCTGCGTTCAGCCAGTTTCTTGGGCTTATTGGCCGACCACGAATTCCTTCCATTTCTTCGTAATCATTTCTTTGTTGGCGATGGCCCATTCCATGTCGTAATCGATTTTTACGAGCTGGCTGAGCGGAACCATGCCCTTAGGCTCCTGCAAATCCGTCCTCACCGTACGACGGTAAATATCGCCGATATGGGACTGCACTTCCTTGCCCAGCACGAAATCGACGAACTTCTGGGCGTTCTCCATGTTCTTGGCGTTCTTAACGATGCCGAGACCGGACGTCAGCAGCGTATTGCCGTCGGACGGATAGACAATTTCCAGATCCGCTCCGGATTCCATATACTTGAGCGCGCCTTGCTCATACGTCACGCCAACGCTGTATTCGCCGTCCGCGACGCCCTTGAACGTGCCGGAGGAGCTGCTGATCAGCTTGCCGTCCAGGTTGTCGACGAATCGCTTGATCAGATCCATTCCCTGCTCGCGATCCGGCTTGGACAGGATCATGTTCACCACGGCCGTAAACGACGAGCCCGACTTGACCGGATCGGCATGGGCGATTTTGCCTTTCCATTTCGGATCGGTCAAATCCTCCCAGCTCTTCGGAGCTTCCTCTTCCTTCACCAGCTTCGGATTGTAGATGATAACCATCGGCTCTAGGTTAAAGCCGTACCAGGTGTTGTTCGGGCTCTTCGCCTCGGGGATCAGTTTGTCGAGCTCGGTGCTCTTGTACGGCTCGAGCAGATCGTCGACGACCGCATAGCCGTCTACGAAGCCTCCCCATAACACGTCGCCCAACGGATTGTCTTTCTCGGCGCGGATTCTTGCGATCAGCTCGCCCGTGCCGGCACCCACGAGGTTAACCGTGATCCCGGTCTTCTCCTGAAACTCCTTCACGATCGGATCGGACCAGTCCGCCGCGTGGGAATAGTACAGCGTCAGCGAATCGGATTTTCCGCCTTCCTTGCCCTTGCTATCGGAGCCGCAGCCTGCCGTGATCACGCTTCCCGCCAGCAGCAGCGCCATTGCGCCCGCCCATTTTTTTCTCATCCCGATGTCCTCCCTTGTTTGATTTACATGTTCATTGTAAAGCGCTTTCAAGAAGCTCACAACGTAACAATCCGGCACTTTTGTTTGTAAAAACGCACTCTTTCCCGCCTGGGGAACGCCCAGTCGCACTCGCGACCGAGGCCAAAATGGTGCATCCCCCCGCTTGCCCGCTCATAGTGCTGCGTGCAGCGCGACGGTCTATTGCCCGCATACTACCATCGCTTGCTCGCCAATAGTATCGCCACAAGTCCCTTCATCCCCTCGGCAGACGCAAAAAAACCTACCGACCGCAATAAAGCGGTCGGCAGGTCTGGCTTTCCCTGCTCAAGAAACGGCTTTGCCCGTTCTCTTGCAGGTCTTGCTGTCGTTTTTGCAAGTTTGGTATACACCCATAAAATCGAGGCGGTGATCGGTCACCTTAAAGCCGTATTCGTTAGCGACACGTTGCTCCAGCTCGAGCAGCCAATCGTCCTGAATTTCCTCCAGCGCCCCGCATACCCTGCATACGAGATGGTGATGCATATGATCGTGCCCCTCCTGACGAAGGTCGAAACGGGCGACCCCGTCTCCGAAGTTCATCTTCTGCACAATGTTCAATTCCGCGAGCAGTTCCAAAGTCCGGTATACCGTTGCCAACCCGATCTCCGGAAACTTCTGTCGCACGAGCATAAACACATCTTCGGCGCTCAAATGATCTCTCTCGTTCTCCAGCAGCACCTTCAAAGTAATTTCGCGCTGCGGCGTCAGTTTATATCCGTTCACGGTCAATTGCCGATTGATTTTGTCGATTTGCTCTACGATATCCATCCTATGGACACCTCCGCTTCATTAGAGTCGTATTTATCGTCACTTTTTTATAATAGCGAAATCGGGCGAAAAAATCAAAGAAATTGACGCCATTTTCCATAAACACATCGTTATATGATTATAAACCTCCGCCTCGCGACCGACGATTGACGACAACGTAAAAACCTGCCTAGCCGTAAATGAACGGCTGGCAGGTCTGTCAAGACGCGAACTATTGGCCCCTGGCGGCCTTGAAGGCTTGCACATACTGAGCGGCGCGCGCGGCGATCAGGCTTAAGTCGCCTTTCTTCGCGGCCTCGTTCGTCAGGTCCGATCCGATGCCGACGGCAATGGCGCCCGCCGCGATCCATTCGCCGATATTGTCGAGCGTAACTCCCCCCGTCGGCATAATGTTTGCCTGCGGCAGCGGTCCTTTGATCGCCTTGATCGCCGACGGAGTCGTGCTTGGGAACAGCTTGACGATATCGACTCCAAGCTCCAGCGCCTCCTGAATTTCCTTGATCGTCATGACGCCGGGCATTACCGGAATCCGATAGCGATTGCACAGCGCGACGGTCGCCGGATTAAGCGAAGGCCCTACGACGAATTCGGACCCGCTTAGAATGGCGGCTCGCGCCGTCTCCGGGTCGAGCACCGTGCCGACGCCGATGATCGCGAACTTGTCCGGATCGTTCGCCGTGCTGGAATATTTTGCGGCCAGCTTCTCGATCGCTTTGAGCGCCGAGGGCACCGTCATCGTAATCTCGATTGCCTTGATTCCGCCTGCAATCGCTTGTTCCGCCATTTCGGCCACTTCGTTGGCGTCCTTGCCGCGCAGCACGGCGACGACTCCGTGATCGACAATACGCTGAATCGTGTGAATCTTGTTCATCTAATTTGTCCGCCTCTCTTTTATTAAAGTGATTTGAAAAAAAAGTCCATTACATCCCCGAAAAGGGACGGCTTTGCCGGCTTCAGACAGGTACGATTTTGCTACTCGCTTAACGGTCTGTTAGACCGTTAGAGGCGGTCATCCGATCGATTTCACTCGCATAACGGTCTGCCAGACCGTTAGAGGCGGTCATCCGATCGATTTCGCTCGCTTAACGGTCTGCCAGACCGTTAGAGGCGCCCATCTGCTCGATTTCGCTCGCATAACGGTCTGCCAGACCGTTAGTGGCGGTCATCCGATCGATTTCACTCGCATAACGGTCTGCCAGACCGTTAGAGGCGGTCATCCGATCGATTTCGAAATCGATCGGATGACCGCCTCTAACGGTCTGGCAGACCGTTAAGCGAGCGGGCGGGTTTGCGGTGCTTGTGCATCCGAATCGTTTCTTCTCCAACTATTGGAATTTGGAAGATATGCTGGCGATGGATCGTTATCTCGGCGTGGAAGTATATAACGGAGACGGCAATCCGGAATACGATATCGCTTTTGACAAGTGGGATGCAATTCTTTCCACGGGCTACCGGGTATGGGGCTTCGGCAACGACGATTCCCACGTATACGGACAAGAGAAACGCGCCTGGAATGTCGTCATGGCGGAAGAAAACACGACAGAAGCGATCATTCGCGCGATCAATGCCGGCAACTTTTACGTCTCGACGGGATACGGCTTTGAAGGCATCCGGGTCGAAGGCAATACGATCGTAGCGGATCTGCGCTCGAACGAGCTGCTCGACAAAATGTACAAATATGTGACGTTCTTCGGCAAAGACGGCAAAGTGCTCAAGGAGTCGACCGGCCGGATTTCGCAGGCGCAGTACGAATGCCAAGGCGATGAAGGATACGTACGCGTGGCGGTGTATTTGGAAGGCGGATATTCCGCATTTTCTCAACCGCTATTCGTGGAAAAGGAATGATTTAGTAGGAAGTTGGAAGGAGTTGGCGGCTACTTCGGCGAATTATGTCAGTTGGATGCTTTTTTAGTTTGCGACGAGGTGAATGAGATGCAGGTTAAGATCAAAGATGTGGCCAAGATGGCAGGCGTATCTGTGACGACCGTGTCCAGAGTGTTGAACGGAGAGAAATACGTTAAAGACGATCTCAAAGCGAAAGTGAACCGAGTCATCGAAGAATTGGGATACGCTCCGAGTCAAATCGCCCGCAGCTTGGTGCGCAAAAAGACGAACCTCATCGGAGTCATCGTGCCCGACTTGACATCCAGCTTTTATTCGACGATTTTGAGCAGCATCGAGGAACGTGCGAGCGCCAATGAATACCATCTGCTTGTCTGCAACATCAGCGAGGACATCGACAAAGAGTACAAGTATTTAAACGTGTTCCAGGAAATGCGCGTCGAAGGCATCATCATTATGCATGAGAAAATAAACGAGCAAATCCGCGCGTTCATTCATAAAATCAAGACGCCAGTCATTTTCTCCAGCGTTAAACCGATGGATCAGAAGTTTATTTCGGTCATCGTCGACGACTATGCCGCCTCTTATGATGCAACGCGTTATTTGATCGAGCAGGGGCACGAGACGATTGGATTTATCGGCGGAGACATGCGGGACGTGACCTCCGGCCAGAATCGGTACAGCGGCTATCGCAATGCGATGTCGGACTTCGGCAAGAAGCTGGTGTTCGAGCATATCCGTTTTGGCGATTACAAGGTTCAGAGCGGCTACGACCAGATGAAGGAAATGTTGAGCGCGGGCAGTCCGCCTTCGGCGGTATTCGCGGTCAGCGACGACATGGCGGTCGGCGCCATCAACTGCATTCGGGATCATAATCTGCGAGTGCCGGAAGATATTGCGATCATTGGTTTCGACGGAAGCCAATTGACCGAGCTTGTCCGTCCAACGCTGACTTCGATGGAGCAACCGATTCACCAGATGGGCAGGGTGACGATGGACGTGCTGCTCAAGTTGATTGCCGGCGATACGCCTCCGGACGGAGACGTTGTGCTCGAGCATCGCCTGGTCGTTCGGGAGAGCTCGCGCAGCCAGGAACGGCAAGCGGACGAAATAACAGGATTGGAACAGGAATAAGCAAGCCAATGGGGAAGTGACAACTGTGAAATCATATGACGCAATCGTTATCGGCGATGCGAACATCGATCTGGTCGTTGCGGGGTGCGAGGAAATTCCCGGCCCCGGCCAGGAAGTATTCGTTCCCAACATGACGTTGCATGTCGGCGGGGGAGCGGCTTTGTTCAGCTTGGCGCTGGCCAAGCTCGGATTAAAAATCGCATTTAACGGGATTCTTGGAGAAGATGGTTTCGGGCAATATGTCCGGAGTCAATTTTCTCGTTATGGAATCGATACCAGATATATTCGTACCAGCAAAAAGAACAATACCGGCATCTCCATCGCGATCAATCCAGAGAAGGATCGCTCTTTTATTTCTTATGCCGGCACCAACGCGGAGATGAGCCTGATGGAGCTGGATATGGACAGCGTTGCCGCCGGTCGCCACGTTCATCTGACCGGATATCGTGGAAGCCAAAACCATCGGGATTACATGGAGATGACCCGGAAACTCAAGGCGCTGGGCGTGACGACCTCAATCGACGTAGGCTGGGATGACACCGGGGAGTGGTATAACGGCATTTTCGAGCTGATGGGCGAGGTGGACGTCTTTTTCATGAATGAAGTGGAGGCTATGAACTACACGGGCTGTTCCACTATAGAGGATTGTCTGCAGGTGCTGACTCGGCACAGCCGCCATATTGTGCTTAAGCTCGGCTCCAAGGGCGCCGTTGCGGCAG
This sequence comes from Cohnella sp. LGH, assembly GCF_017671885.1. Taxonomy (NCBI): domain Bacteria; kingdom Bacillati; phylum Bacillota; class Bacilli; order Caryophanales; family Paenibacillaceae; genus Cohnella; species Cohnella sp. LGH. Next base: position 2,265,992 of record NZ_CP072117.1, on the reverse strand, counting down.
TCGCCGGATCGACGACGTACCGCTCCAGCTTTCCGGTAACTGTAAGGGATACGACGGGAGCGGGGGATTCGTTCAACGCCGGCTACATTTACGGCTTTCTGTCCGGACGCAGCGCAGCGCAAAGTCTGCTGTACGCCAACGGCTGCGGGGCGATGTCGGTCAGCCAGTACGGAGGCAATACGGGAACGTCGGACGGGGCTTCGCTGGAAAAGTTCATTGCGGAGAAAATCGGGCATACGACGGACAGCTGGGAAGCTGTGAGTTAACGGGACGGTTTGCAGACGCGAAAGTGAAGTGCAGGCGGTCAAGAGGGATGAGCGTCGACAGGGGAAGCACGAGCGCCGAGGAGGAGAAAAATGAGCTTGAAATTTAATGGGGACGGCAAATTCAAAATTGTCCAATTTACGGATATGCATTTCGGGGACGACAAGGAGGAGGACCGGATCAGCGACGGCAAGACGGCTGATCTCGTCCAACGGATCATCGCTTCGGAGAAGCCGGATTTGATCGTGCTGACCGGCGATATGATCTGGAGCCACGGCGTTCCCGATCCTAAGGCGAGCTTTCGCCGGGCGCTCGCGCCGGTTGTCGCCTCCGGGCTTCCTTGGGCGGCCGTATTCGGCAATCATGACGCCGAAGCGCGCGTGACTCACGAAGAGTTGCTGGCCATTCAGCAGGAAAATGACAAATGCCTTTCCGTTGCCGGCCCTGCTGACATCCATGGGACCGGCAATTATGTATTAACGGTGCAAGGAAGCGAAGGCGAAGCGGCTGTGGCTGCGGCTCTTTACTTCTTCGATTCCGGCATTAACGCTCCTGAGCCGATCGGCGGATACGCCTGGATTCACACCGACCAGGTGAATTGGTATACGCAGCAGGCTCGACAATTGGCGGAACGGGCCGGAACGGGAATCGGGCCCGAGGCGAGGGCTGCGACAGGATCGGCGGCAGTGGCAGGATTGGAGATAGTGGAAGGGCCGGAGGCAACGACAGGGTCGGGGACAGCTGTAGACGTAGGGGCAGTTTCAGTGGGAGTTTCAGGGATTGTCTCAGGGGCAGTTTCAAAGGCTGTCTCAGCGGCACCGCTGCCGGCGCTCGCTTTTTTCCACATTCCCGTGCCGGAGTACGATGAGGTGTGGGAGGCCGGACTGGCAACGGGCACGAAGGAAGAGCGGGTCGAATGTCCGAAAATCAACACCGGCTTGTTTGGCGCCATGGTGCAGATGGGCGATGTGATGGGGACCTTCGTCGGCCACGATCACGACAACGATTATTGCGGCACGCTTCACGGAATTCGCCTCTGTTACGGTCGCGTAACGGGCTACAACTGCTACGGCAAGCTGCAGCGCGGCGCTCGCGTGATTCAACTGACGGAAGGGCGCCGCGATTTCGAGACCTGGATCGTCGAAGCGGACGGAGGGATCGTGCGATGAACTTCGAGCTGATCGCTGCAAGCGCTGCGGGTGTCGGGAGCGGAACCGGTGGGAACGGCGATACTGTGGGAGTCGACACGCTGATCGTTCCCGTGTTTGCGGAAAGTCTTCAGCGGATGCCAGAGGGGCTGGCTTCTTCCAAGCTGCTGCCTCGTATGGCGGACAGACATGCGACGACCTGGCTCTATGGTGCGGAAGGTCGGCCCGACGTTCTGCTCGTCGGCTTAGGCGAAGCGGTCAAGTACGGTCTGCATGTGCTGCGGGATGCCGCAGGAGAGGCGGGCCGCGCGCTGGTTCGCGAGAATCGGCTAACGGCCGTCTTGACGTTTGCGGGGCTGACTGCAGGGCGACCTTCTTGCGATGGAGGAACGGATGAGGTAGAGGCGTGGGTAGAAGGAACGCTGCTCGGCGTTTATTCGTTCGACAAGTATAAGAAGGACGCCAAGGCCCGCGCGGCTGCGACGATCCGGCTTGCTGTCGGCGACGACGCAGCGCTTAGGGAAGCGATTCGTATCGGGAGCATACGGGCGGAGAGCACGATTTGGGCGCGCGATCTGATCAACGAGCCGCCGAACCGTCTTCGTCCACTCGACCTGGCGGCAAGGGTGAAGGAGCGTTTTACCGATACTGAGGCGCAAGTGACTCTGTACGAAGGCGAGCAATTGGAACAAATGGGCTTCGCAGGAGTGACAGCCGTAGGCAAGGGGAGCGAGCATCCACCGGTTTTTATCGAAGTTCGCTACTGCTCCGACTCGTCGAAGCCTTTAGTTGCGTTGGTCGGCAAGGGCATTACCTTCGATACCGGAGGCATCAGTTTGAAGCGCGATCATGATATCAGCGATATGCGGATGGATATGGCGGGAGCAGGGGCGACGTTGGCCGCGCTCGACATTCTTGTCCGCAGCGGTGCATCCGTGAATGCGGCGGTTCTGGTGCCGGCGGCGGAGAACAGCCCTTCGGGTCGCGCGCTGCTGCCCGGAGAGATCATTACTTATGCGAACGGCTTGTCGGTTCAGGTCGGCAACACCGACTCGGAAGGGCGACTCGTTCTGGCTGATGCCTTGATCTACGCTCATCGCATTGGCGCAGAGCAGGCGATCGACGTGGCAACGTTAACCTATTCCGTTGTAGGAGCCCTCGGCTCTAAAGTGGCCGGTATTCTCGGCGACGATGAGCTTGCGCGGGATGTACGGGCAGCGGGCGAGCCATTCGGAGAGCGAGTCTGGCAGCTTCCGCTCATTGACGAATACGAGGCTTATCTAGCCAGCGATTACGCCGATACGAGCAACATCAGCCGGGTAGGCGAGGCGGGCGCGATTACGGCGGCGCTGTTTTTGCGCAAGTTTGTTCATCCCTCCCTCAGATGGGCGCATATCGATATGAGCGGCACGAAGGAAGCTTCGTCGGCCAAAGGACAACACGCCGTCGGCGCAACCGGCTTCGGAGCGCGGATGCTGGCCGAATATGTCTCGAGGATGAAGTAGGCAGCGTGCTGAGCTGGTGGCGGACTGTCTAACGGTCTGGGAGACCGTAAGAGTCGCGGATGAGAGGTCTGCGGACGGTCTAACGGTCTGGGAGACCGTAAGAGTCGCGGATGAGAGGTCTGCGGACGGTCTAACGGTCTGGGAGACCGTAAGAGTCGCGGATGAGAGGTCGGCGGACCGTCTAACGGTCTGGGAGACCGTAAGAGTCGCAGATAAGAGGTCGGCGGACCGTCTAACGGTCTGGGAGACCGTAAGAGTCGCAGATAAGAGGTTGGCGGACTGTCTAACGGTCTGGGAGACCGTAAGAGTCGCGGATGAAAGGTCTGCGGACGGTCTAACGGTCTGGGAGACCGTAAGAAGCGTGGATGAGAGGCTGGCGGACGGTCTGGGAGACCGTAAGAAGCGTGGATGAGAGGTCGGCGGACTGTCTAACGCTCGGGGAAACCGTAACTAGTCCGGCGTTATCTTGTGGAGTTCATCCTCGGTGGCATCCGGCACGCATCAACGATAAATGAAGCGGAAATAAGAAAGGAGACGGACATGAAAACGGTACGATTAACGATGGCGCAAGCGCTGCTTGCTTTTTTAGACAATCAGTATGTGTCGGTAGACGGGCGAGAGAGCAAGTTCGTTCGCGGCGTCATGGGCATCTTCGGGCACGGCAATGTGACGGGGATCGGCGAGGCGCTGGAGCGCGCTCCGGGGGAGCTGCAGTACGTTCAGGGCAAGAACGAGCAGGGTATGGTTCATGCGGCGACGGCGTTCGCCAAACAGAGCAATCGCTTGCAGATCTATGCGTGCACGTCGTCCATCGGCCCCGGCGCGCTTAACATGGTGACGGCAGCGGCAACGGCAACGGTGAACCGAATTCCGGTGCTGCTGCTGCCCGGCGACAACTTCGCTTCGCGGCAACCTGATCCGGTGCTGCAGCAGCTCGAAGTCGCCTCCGATTACACGGTGTCCGCGGCAGATGCATTTAAGCCGGTCAGCCGGTACTGGGACCGGATCGTTCGTCCGGAGCAGCTGATGACGGCTGCACAACAGGCGATGAGAGTGCTGACCGATCCAGCTGATACTGGAGCGGTGACGCTGGCTTTGCCGCAAGACGTGCAGGCGGAAGCGTACGACTACCCGGCTGAATTTTTCGTCAAGCGGGTTCATCGCATCGACCGTCGTCCTCCTTCGAAAGAGGCGCTGCAATTGGCAGCTTCCCTGGTAGCGGAAGCCAAGCGTCCGCTGATCATCGCGGGCGGCGGCGTGCATTATTCGGGCGCGACACAGGAGCTGCGCGAATTCGCGGAGGCGCTGGGCATTCCGGTCGCGGAGACGCAGGCCGGCAAAAGCGCGCTGCCGTGGAATCATCCGCTGAACCTGGGAGCGATCGGCGTGACCGGCTCGCTGTCCGCCAACCTTCTAGCGAAGGAAGCGGATCTGATCATCGGCGTCGGGACGCGCTATTCCGACTTCACAACGTCGTCGAAGTCGGCTTTCCGCTTCGGTGAAACGAAGGTGTTGAGCATTAACGCGAACGGCTCCGATGCCGCCAAACTTGGCGGAACGGCCTTGACCGCCGACGCACGCGAAGGGTTGACGGCGTTGCGTGAGACGCTGACGGCGCAAGGATACCGTACTGCATATGATGCGGGCGTATTAGAATCGCGCAAGCGGGAGTGGGACGCCGAAGTCGACAGGCTGTATGCGGAAGAGCATCCTGACGGGCTATCCCAAACGCGGGCGCTGGGAGTCATTAACGAGACGATCGAACCGTCTTCGGTTGTCGTCTGCGCGGCGGGCAGCCTGCCCGGAGATTTGCACCGCGTATGGCGCTCGTCCGAGCCGAAAACTTATCACATGGAATACGGCTTCTCCTGTATGGGGTACGAGGTCAGCGGCGCATTCGGCGCGGCGCTTGCCGAACCGGAGCGGGAGGTCTATGCGCTTGTCGGCGACGGCGGCTATCTCATGCTGCATTCGGAGCTGGTAACGAGCTTGCAGGAGAACCGGAAAATAACCGTTCTGCTGTTCGATAATCACGGCTTCCAGTGCATTCACAATTTGCAGCGCGGTCACGGCAGCGACGGCTTCGGCAACGAGTTCCGCTATCGCTCGCAGCAGACAGGACGTCTGACCGGCGATTATATGCCGATCGATTTTGCCGCACATGCCCGCAGCCTTGGCGCTAAAGCCTATAAGGTCGGAAATGCCGAGGAGCTGTGTGAGGCGCTGCGGCTGGCGAAAGCCGAGACGATCTCGACGCTGATCGAAATTCCCGTCGTACCGGGAACGAATACGTCCGGTTACGAATCGTGGTGGCGCGTCGACGTTCCCGAGGTATCGGTATCGGATAAAGTGGCGGAAGCGCACGGAGCGATGAAAGCAAAAATCCGGGAAGCGGGACCTTACTGAGCCGGGGGAGGAGCCATTATGAGCTATATTACATTCGACAGTTCCAAGCAGACGGATTTCGTAGCCATTGGCCGACTGTGCATCGACCTGAACGCCAATGAGATTAATCGCCCGATGGAAATGACGTCCACGTTCACCAAATACGTCGGCGGATCGCCGGCCAACATTGCCATTGGCATGGCCCGTCTCGGGATGAAAACCGGCTTTGTCGGCAAGGTGGCCAACGATCAGATGGGACGTTTTATTACCGATTATCTGGAGCGCAACGGCATCTCGACCTCCGGGGTGACGACGGATCGGACCGGAGCGGTGACCGGGCTTGCGTTCACGGAGATCAAGAGTCCGAGCGATTGCAGCATTCTGATGTATCGCGACAATGTCGCCGACCTGAAGCTTCAACCGGAGGAAGTGCCGGAGGAATTGATTGCCGGCGCAAAAATGCTGCTCGTATCCGGCACGGCGCTGGCCGCAAGCCCTTCGCGGGAAGCGGTGTTCCTGGCGATCGACTATGCGCGCAAGCATGGCGTCGCGATTGCTTTCGATATCGATTATCGTCCTTATACGTGGTCGTCGGATGCCGAGACGGCCGTCTATTACAATCTGGTTGCGGAAAAATGCGACATCATCGTCGGCACGAGAGAAGAGTTCGACATGATGGAGCGGTTCGAGCGCAATCCGGAGCGTCTGGACGAGATTACGGCGGCCAAGTGGTTCAACTACGCGGCGAAAATCGTCATCATCAAGCACGGCAAGGAAGGCTCCATCGCCTATACGAAGGATGGCGTGTCCCATCGCGCCGTCAGCTATCCGGCGAAGGTCGTCAAAACGTTCGGCGCCGGCGATTCGTATGCGGCCGGATTCCTGTACGGATTGATGCAGGGCTGGGAGATCGCGCGCTGCATGTCGTTCGGAAGCGCGGCCGCTTGTATCGTCATCTCCAGCCATAGCTGCTCCGACGCGATGCCTAAGGCCGAGCAGGTTCACGATTATATCGCCAGATGCGAACGTGGAGAGATTACCGCTACTTAAATGCACGTATAGAAGAAGAGAGGAATGAAACCGATGACCAACTACAACGAATCCGCCGGTTCCGCGGCGCTTAGCAACTATATCGGCGGCAAATGGGAGCCGTCCGAATCTGGAGTAACGGAGCCGGTGTACAATCCGGCGACGGGCGAAGTCATTGCGAACGTGCCGATCTCCAGCAAGGAAGAGGTCGATGCTGCAGTTCGCGCAGCGCAAGAGGCGTTCCGGACGTGGAGCCGCACGCCGGTTCCGCGGCGCGCGCGGGTGTTGTTCAAGTACCAACAGCTGCTCGTGGAGCGTTGGGAGGAACTGGCGCGCATCATTACGCAGGAGAACGGCAAGAGCTACGCGGAAGCCTACGGCGAAGTGCAGCGCGGCATCGAATGCGTCGAGTTCGCGGCTGGCGCGCCTACGCTGATGATGGGCAAGCAGCTTCCCGACATCGCCTCGAACATGGAATCCGGCATGTACCGTTATCCGATCGGCGTGATCGGCGGCATTACGCCGTTTAATTTTCCGATGATGGTGCCGTGCTGGATGTTCCCGCTCGCGATCGCTTGCGGCAATACGTTCGTGTTGAAGCCGTCGGAGCGGACTCCGCTGCTGGCCCAGCGGCTGGCCGAGCTGTTCGCGGAAGCGGGCTTGCCGGACGGTGTATTCAATCTCGTTCACGGCGCACGCGACGTCGTTAACGGCATTCTTGAGCATCCGGGCATTGCGGCCGTCTCGTTCGTCGGCTCGCAGCCGGTGGCGGAGTATGTCCACAAGACGGCAAGCGCGAACGGCAAACGGGTTCAGGCGCTGGCCGGCGCCAAAAACCATTCGATCGTTATGCCGGACGCCGACCTCGACGCCGCCGTGACGCAGATCGTGAGCGCAGCGTTCGGCTCTGCGGGAGAGCGCTGCATGGCCTGTGCGGTCGTCGTGGCCGTCGGCGACATTGCCGACCGTCTCATCGACAAGCTGAAGCAGGCGGCGGACGCGATTACGATCGGCAACGGCTTGGAGCAGGGCGTGTTTCTCGGGCCGGTCATTCGGGACTCCCATAAGGAGAGAACGCTTGGCTATATCGCTGCGGGCGAGCAAGAAGGAGCGAAGCTGCTGCGGGACGGACGCGAGGATGCGGCTGTTGGCGGAGAGGGCTATTTTGTCGGCCCGACGATTTTCGACGATGTGAATTGCGAGATGAGCATTTGGCGCGACGAAATTTTTGCTCCGGTGCTGTCGATTATGCGGGCGGAATCGTTGGATGAGGCTATCGAGATCGCCAACCGCTCGGACTTCGCTAACGGCGCTTGTCTGTTCACCGTAAACGGAAGCTCCGTAAGGCAATTCCGAGAGACGATCGACGCCGGCATGCTCGGCATTAACGTTGGCGTACCCGCTCCTATGGCGTTTTTCCCGTTCTCGGGCTGGAAAAAGTCGTTCTACGGCGACCTGCACGCCAACGGGCCGGACGGAGTGGAATTTTACACGCGCAAAAAAATGGTGACTGCTCGATGGTAAGCTCGGGAGCCGTCGCACAGGATCGGGGAGGGAATGTCGAATGAGCAAGCTGATCGTAACGCCGGAATCTACGCCTGGCGCGGATGGACGCGTGCTGGCGGTAACTCCGGCTTCGGCGGGCTGGAAATACGTCGGCTTCGAGGTGTTCCGCCTGCTTCCGGGTCAGACGCTGAGCCGGAGCACGGGCGACAACGAAGCATGTCTCGTGCTTCTGAGCGGCAGAGCGGACGTTCGGACCAACCGCGAGATATGGGTAGGCATCGGGCAACGGATGAACGTTTTTGAGAAAATACCGCCGTATTCCGTATTCGTTCCTGCAGACGATACGTACGAGGTTACGGCTTTGACAGAGCTGGAATTGGCCGTATGTCTCGCTCCGGGCACGACGCGTCTTCCGGCGCGGCTGATCGAGCCGGACGCCGTCGGAGTCGAGCTTCGCGGCAGCGGCTCTACCGAGCGACTGATTCATAATATTTTGCCTGAGTCGGAAGCGGCCGACAGCCTGCTTGTCGTGGAGGTGTTTACGCCGGACGGTCACTGGTCCAGCTATCCGCCGCACAAGCACGACCGGGACGCGTTGCCGGACGAATCGCTGCTGGAGGAAACGTACTACTACCACGTTCAGCCCGAGCAAGGCTTTGCCGTGCAGCGCGTCTACACCGACGACTTGACGTTGAACGAGACGCTGGCCGTACGCGACGGCGAAACGGTTCTGGTGCCCAAGGGCTATCATCCGGTGTCGGCGCCCCCAGGCTACGAGGTTTATTATTTGAACGTCATGGCCGGGCCGGTTCGCACGTGGAAATTCCACAACGATCCCGCCCATGCCTGGTTGATGCCGCCGCGCAAATGAGGACGGAAACGATTGCGTTGCGCGGACGCGCGGAAGTGAAGCTGACGGCTTACTTGCTCGACGCTTCGCCCGAACTGAGCAATGCGGCCCTTCGGCCGGCGGTGCTCGTATTTCCGGGCGGCGGCTATCGCGGCCTCTCGGACCGCGAAGCCGAGCCGGTCGCAATGGCGTATTTGGCGGAAGGCTTTCAAGCGTTCGTGCTGCGTTATTCCGTGCGAACCGAGTTCCCCGAACCGCTGTTGGACGCGGAAGAGGCGCTTGACGTCATCCGCATGAGGAGCGCCGGGTGGGGCGTGGATCCGGAACGAATCGCGGCCATAGGCTTTTCGGCGGGCGGCCATCTGGCCGCCGCGCTCGGCACGATGGGGCGCGTTCGGCCGAATGCGCTTCTACTGGGCTATCCGTGCATTCTGTCCTCGATGAGCGAGGTGCTGGCCGTTCCTATTCCGTCCGTGGATCGTGAGATCGACGAACGAACGCCGCCTGCATTTCTGTTTGCGGCTTGCGACGATACTGCGGCTCCGGTCGAAAATACGATAAGCTTCATGCGGGCGCTGGACGAGAAGGGCATTCCGTTCGAGGCGCATATTTTCCAAAGCGGCGGCCACGGTCTGTCGTTGGCGAAGACGCATACGTCGGGAGGCTACCGTTCGAACGTCAACCCGCGGTTCGCCGAATGGTTTGCGCTCAGCGTCTCCTGGCTGCGCGAGGTGCTGGGAGATTTTTCGTCCGATGAAGACAATTCCGTGCCGCAGGCGCGAGACGCGGGCCGCTACGGCATTGATGTGGCCATCGGCGGAATGCTGGCGCGACATGAGTGCCGCGAGGCGATTCTGGAGCTTTTTCCACAGTTGAGCGATAAGAAGCTGGCGGCCAGAGCTTCGTCTTATTCTCTTAGTATCGTTAACGAAGCGCTCCCCGTTCCCCATCCCGATGACCGGATGAGGGAGCTGGACGGCAAGCTGCGACAAATTGCGCTGAAGTAAAATGACTTTCCATAAGCGACTTATGGAGAGTCATTTTTTCTTATGTGGGGCGAGATCGGCATATCTTCATCAAACCTTCATCGTAGCCTGCTTGTATGAAGTTCAATAATTCAGTATCCTATAGCTAATATGCATGACCCAGACCCTTCGAGGTCGAGAGAGAAAGGGAGAGAGCAATGAGCAAAACGATTCAATTCGATTATTCCAAAGCGCTGCAATTCGTCGGTCAACATGAGATCGACAATCTGGCGCCGGCCGTCAAGCTCGCTCACGAGCAATTACATAACGGAACCGGAGCGGGTTCCGACTATCTGGGCTGGATCAACCTGCCGTTCGACTACGACAAAGAGGAATTCGCCCGCATTCAGAGCTCCGCGAAGAAAATCCAGTCCGATTCGGACGCGCTGATCGTTATCGGCATCGGCGGCTCCTACTTGGGCGCGCGCGCGGCAATCGAAATGCTGCAGCATTCCTTTTACAATACGCTGTCCAAGGAGCAGCGCAAAACTCCGCAAATTTTCTACGCCGGCAACAATATCAGCTCGACTTATGTTACTCACCTGCTGCAAGCGTTGGAGGGCAAGGACTGGTCGATCAACGTCATCTCCAAATCCGGAACGACAACCGAGCCGGCCATCGCCTTTCGTATTTTCCGCGAAGCGCTGGAGAGCAAATACGGCAAGGAAGAAGCGCGCAAGCGCATCTATGCAACGACGGACAAGGCGCGCGGCGCATTGAAGGTGCTGGCGACCGAGGAAGGCTACGAGTCGTTCGTCATTCCGGACGACGTTGGCGGCCGCTACTCCGTACTGACGGCAGTCGGCTTGCTGCCGATCGCGACGGCGGGCATCGACATTGAAGCGATGATGAAGGGCGCGCAAGACGCGGCTACAACATACAACAACCCTAACCTGAGCGAAAACCAAGCGTACCAATACGCGGCTGTCCGCAACGCGCTCTATCGCAAAGGCAAAGCGATCGAAATTCTCGTCAACTACGAGCCGGGTCTGCACTTCGTCTCCGAATGGTGGAAACAGCTGTACGGCGAGAGCGAAGGAAAGGACTACAAGGGCATTTACCCGGCATCCGTCGACTTCTCTACCGACCTGCACTCGATGGGGCAATTTATTCAGGAAGGCAACCGGATCATTTTCGAGACGGTGCTTCAGGTGGGCGAAGTGTCCGATCAGATCACGATCGAGAAAAGCGCGGACGACCTGGACGGCTTGAACTTCCTGGCCGGTCAAACGCTTGATTTCGTCAATAAGAAGGCGTTCCTGGGAACGCTGCTCGCCCATACGGACGGCAACGTGCCTAACCTGATCGTCAACTTGCCGGACATGAGTCCGCACACATTCGGCTACATGGTGTACTTCTTCGAGATCGCGTGCGGCGTGAGCGGCTACCTGCTTGGCGTCAATCCGTTCGACCAGCCGGGCGTCGAAGCGTACAAGAAGAACATGTTCGCGCTTCTCGGCAAGCCGGGCTTTGAAGAGCAGAAGAAGGCTTTGGAAGCTCGTCTGTAATCTCTGAATAGTTCGTATAGGGGCGCTCCCGGGCGCTCCTTTTTTATGGTCAGGGCGTCCGGAGGTTCCGACTTCGCGCGCATTCCTTCGGGCGAGCCAATATGCTAGAATAGGGTCGAGTTTGTCTGGGGCAAGCCGACCCTATTCATTCGATTAAGGGGGCGACGATTCGCATGATCGATATTCATACGCATATTTTGCCGGGCCTTGACGACGGGGCAGCGGATTGGAACGATACATTGAACATGGCCAAAGCGGCCGCGGCCGAAGGCATAACTAAGCTGATCTCTACGCCTCATCATGCGAACGGTCGTTACGATAACCCGGCTGTGGAAGTTCGGGCACACGTTAACCGAACGAATGAGCGTTTGGCGGATGCAGGCGTTCCCGTTACGGTCGCGCCGGGGCAGGAAATTCGCGTGCATGGAGACCTTCTGGAGGCATGGCATAGGGGGGAACTGCTGACGCTGGCCGATTCCGCTTACGTGTTGATCGAAATGCCTTTCTCGCACGTCCCCAAGGATATGAAAGAGCTGATCCATGAGCTTGGCGTGCTGCGCCTGCGGCCGATTATCGCGCATCCCGAGCGCAATGCGGAAATCGTCAAGCATCCTCGTCTGCTTGCCGAACTGGTCGAGCTCGGCGCCTGCGCGCAAATGACGACGCATTCGCTGTTGGGCGACTTCGGGAGGCAGGTCCGGCAAGCCGCATGGACGCTGTGCGAGAGCGGGCTCATTCACGTTGTGTCGTCGGACGCCCACCATCCCGAGCGTAGGGGATTTCGAATGCGGGAGGCCTATGAGGCGATTCGCCAGCGCATGGGCGAACCATGGGAGGCGTATTACAAGCGCAATGCCCGATGCGTTGCCGACGACATGCCCTTCGATAGTCCTCCGTCGGCCACGGCGTCGGATACTTTATTGAGACGCTTGCTCTCCTTTTTTACCGGGTCATCGTGATAATCGGAACGAAATTAATGCTGGAGAAGCAAGTAACCGGTGAAGCAATCGGGACTCGAAAAGACGAACGGGCGACAGATGACGACCGAATAGGAGGAAAATTATGAAAAAAGGAATAAGCGAAGGGGAAGATTCGGGCAAATTGCCGAATTTTTTTAGATTTCAATCCAATTGTAAGCGATTCCAAATTGACGATGTTTTTAGTGGGTAAAACGTTGCATCCCTCCGTAAAATGGTTGAATCCTCCTAGAGATTTTCGAATGACTGTCCTAAGTCCCTCTTTTCCCATGTTTGAAATCGCCTTTTTTCTCGGCTTAGAGTCCGAACCATCGGCACGAATATTCGAAATCCTTGACCGGGTAAGGGCGAGCGAAAGCGGGTTCGTTTCTGAACGGCGGGTCTATAGTCTGAATAGGACCTCGCGGAAGTAGAGCGCTTCCATTGAACGAAACGACGCCTTGGCACTCTGAATAGTCGGTTTTCCGGTTGCGGTCGACTTCTAAAAATGAGCAGGAATGGCTAATAGGCATCATGTCTTTAATCCCTCTTGAATTTCGATTTTCTATGTCATACTTAGTTCAAATCGCGGCGAACCCGGTTGACGACGACTTGATGACGAATCGGTTAGAGGAGAAAAGTTCAAAACTTCTACCGCAAGCGAAGGTGATTGGAGATGAACGTTTCGAATCCGGCGCTGAAGCAGAAGCAGGAGAGGCTTAAGCTTTTTTTGGAAAGACTCTCGCAGGACGCTTCTCTGAGCCGCCGACACGACTCCGCAAGCGCGTGGTCGTGGGAAGAGCTTCTGGCCTACACCGGATACGATCCCCGGGATGGAACGGTCGACGTGGCCGAGCTTGTTTCCCTGACGTTAGGGAAGCTTGGAATAGAGGCCGACGCAAAGACGATGGTGGAGTATATTTTGAACGGCGGAACGATCAGAGACTTTATAAACGTCGCGTGGCATAGACCGGAAGCGGCCGATATGAACGACTCCGGCCAAGCTTGCGACGATGGATAGGCGATTTTGTTTGTTCGTGAAACGAATGGATTTGTCGGATGGAGCGGCGCTTCGTCCGGATCATTTCGATCATGCAGGGCCGGGGAAATTGCGTTCTATTCCCTTCAGCACGATCTCCGATAAAAACGACATGCTCCGATCAAAGGACGATGCAGTCGTTTTTAATTGGTCCAAAAGTTCTCGTTTTGAATAATTTTTAAATTTTATTATTCTAATCGAACTGATTTTCGAATTCTGAAGAGCAAGAAAACTTACAAGCGACGGAGGAAAAAAGATGGAACTGAAACAATACTGGCTCATCGTCAAAAAAAGACTGCTCCTGATCGCCCTGATCGCAACCGTCGTCTGCTTGAGCGTCGGCATCTCTTCCTACTACTTCATCGCGCCGCAGTATCAGGCATCGGCCAAGCTGATCGTCAACCAGTACAAGGAAAGCAGCTCTTTGCTTCCGAGCATCGACGTCGGTTCCATCAACTCCACGATCGGCCTCATCAAAACTTACAAAGAGATTATTAAGACGCCTCGCATTATGAAAAGCGTCAGCAAGGATTATCCAGAGCTGAACCTGTCGTATGGCGAACTGATCAGCAAGGTGAGCGTAAGTTCGGTGAATGAAACGCAGGTCATGTCGATCTCCGTCCGCGACCATTCCTACGAGCGGGCGGCCAAGGCGGCCAACGCGGTGGCGGTCGTTTTCCAGAAATCGGTCCCCGAGCTGATGAAGGTCGACAACGTGTCCATTCTGGATTTTGCCGATCCCCAAGAAGCTCGCGGTCCGGTCGCTCCAAATCCGAACATGAACATCGCAGCCGCGCTCCTTCTGTCGCTCATGCTCGGCGTGGGTCTCGCTTTCCTGCTGGAATATTTGGACGACACGATCAAAACGGAGGAGGACATCGAAACGCTGTTCCAAGTTCCGGTGCTGACCGCGATTCCGAGGTTCAAAGAGAAGGACTCTTCCGATCGAGGAAACGGCAAAGTGCAGTTGCAAACGAACAGGAGGGAAAACCATGTCTCGTTATAAGTGGAGCGTCATTACGGACGCGAATCCCAAATCCCCGATTTCCGAAGGGTATCGAATGCTGAGGACCAACGTCGAGTATTCGGCGATCGACCAGACGCTGCAAGTGATCGTGGTCACCTCTTCCAAGCCGGGAGAAGGCAAAAGTACGACGTGCGCCAATCTGGCCGTCGCTTACGCCCAGACAAGCAAGAAGGTGCTGCTGATCGATGCGGATATGCGTAAGCCGTCGCAGCATCATCTGTTCGGAAAATCGAACCGGCTCGGCCTAACGACCGCCCTATTCCGGCAAAAGGAACTGCAGGACGTGATCCAGCAAACAAATACCGACGATCTGGCGATCATCTCTGCCGGACCGACGCCGCCGAATCCGTCGGAATTGCTAGCTTCCAAGCGGATGGCCGCGTTGCTGGAGACCGCGAGGGAACGATACGACGTCGTGATCATCGACACGCCTCCGCTGATGTACGTAACGGACGCGCAGATTGCGGCCGCCCAGAGCGACGGAGTCATTCTCGTCGTCGAAGCAGGCAAAGTGAAGAAAGACGTCGCGCTTAGAGCGAAAGCGTCACTGGACCATGTGAAGGCCAGATTGATCGGCGTCGTGCTCAACAACGTTCCGCGTAAACACTCGGATAGCTATTACTACTATTACGGCGATCGAAACGATGCCTGAGCGAAGGCTTTAGGCGAGGAACGCTTGCACGTAAGGTAATGTCTCCTGCACCTCTATCACCGGAGGCACTCGGTCATGCTGTGGGTCAGCCGACCTTAGACGTATATCGTCGAGGGTGTGACGTGAGGAAGGGTTAAATGCCCATGTTAGGAAGTCAAAAAGTCCAATTTTGATCACGAAGAGGTTCGAGGAAGCAGATTCGGCGTCGAATCTTGAATTCAGCCGGATCTTCCGGTACTCATGTAGGTTTGCCTACACTCCGTTCCTCATCACCGGTCTTCATCCAACCTTCTCGGTGCTGAAAATCGAACTTTTTAACCCTGATTTGCAAGGAAGTCCAAAAGTCCAATTTTAATCACGAAGAGGTTCAGAGAAGCGGATTCGGCATTGAATCAGACATAAATCAAAAGGATAGGTGAGATCAAAATGGTGAGAGTGAAAAAAGCGATTATTCCCGCCGCAGGTCTCGGCACCCGTTTTTTGCCGGCCACGAAAGCGATGCCCAAAGAGATGCTTCCCATTGTTGATAAGCCGACCATCCAATATATCGTCGAGGAAGCGATCGAGTCCGGCGTCGAGGACATTATCGTCGTCACAGGCAAAGGCAAACGGGCGATCGAAGACCATTTCGACATCGCGTTCGAGCTGGAGCACACGCTGGAGGAGAAAGGGAAGCTGGACATTTTGGAGAAGGTCCGCAAATCCTCCCAGGTCAATCTGCACTATATCCGGCAAAAGGAGCCCAAAGGGCTGGGACACGCCGTATGGTGCGCGCGCAACTTCATCGGCGACGAGCCGTTCGCGGTATTGCTCGGGGACGATATCGTAGAGGCCGAGGTGCCTTGCACCCGGCAGTTGATCGAACAGTTCGAGCATACGGGTCGTTCGATCATCGGCGTGCAGACGGTAGGCGTAGATCAAACGCACCGCTATGGCATCGTCGATCCGGGCGAAAGGACGGGGCAGCTGTACCGGGTCAACCGCTTCGTGGAGAAGCCGCCTCAAGGACAAGCTCCCTCCAATCTGGCCATTATGGGCCGGTACGTGCTGACGCCCGAAATTTTCGAATATTTGGGCCGGCACGAGCTGGGCGCGGGCGGAGAAATCCAACTAACCGACGCGATTCAGAAATTGAACGAGGATCAGGGCGTTTACGCGTACGATTTCCAAGGCGTCCGGTACGACGTGGGCGAGAAGATCGGCTTCATAATGACGACGATCAATTTCGCGCTGCGCAATCGCGAATTAAGGCACGTATTGATGACAGAACTGGAGGAGATCATGGACCGCGAACTGGTGAAGCAATTAATTTCGGGAAGGGGCGATACTTGATGAATACCGGTCCGCATTACCGGGACGAAGCGATAGGAGGAGCATCTTCGAATTACCGCCCGACTGTCGTGCGCAAACGGGAAACGCGGAGGACATTCTCCCTCTATTCCGCGATGAAGCGGACCGTCGACCTGATCGGATCGCTGACGGGGCTGGTGCTGATAAGTCCGATGCTGGCCGTCGCCGCTGCGTTGATCAAGTGGGAGGACCCGCAAGGTCCGGTTATTTTTCGCCAAACGAGAATCGGCAAGGACGGGAAACCCTTTTGCATGTACAAGCTTCGCTCGATGTATACCGATGCGGAAGACAAGCTGAAGGAGCTGCTCGACCGCAACGAGATCAACGGCGCGATGTTCAAAATGAAGGAAGATCCGCGTGTGACAAAGATCGGCAGGTTCATTCGCAAGACGAGCATCGATGAGCTGCCGCAATTGTTCAACGTGATCAAAGGCGAAATGTCGCTCGTCGGCCCCCGGCCCCCTCTACCCAGGGAAGTGGAGGAATACACGGAGCGCGACAAAAGACGGCTATCCGTCACGCCGGGCTGTACGGGATTGTGGCAGGTAAGCGGAAGAAGCAGTCTCAGCTTTAAGGAGATGGTCGAGCTTGACATCGCCTATATCGAGAAGAGATGTCTCTGGTTCGATCTCAAAATCATGCTGAGAACGTTTAAGGCCGTTGCCGGCTCCCGGGACGCATTCTAAACAGACAACGGAGGCGAAACAATGGCGAAAATCCTTCATCTGTCCGAGTTTACGAAGGGCGGAGTCGAAACTCATCTTAACGAGGTCATGAAGCACCAGGCCGGTCATCACGACATTTATTTGATGGCCTCCGAGCATAACTCCAACCGACATTCGCTGCAGATCAGTCCCGAGCGTCTCATTTTGTATCCTTACAGGCGGAAGCCGGCCTATTTTCTTAAAGCAATGATGGAGATTCGCAAAAAGATTCACGAGCTTCAGCCGGATATTGTACATGTGCACGGGACGTTCGCAGGCGTTTTTCTGCGAACGCTATTTTTTTTCAAGAGGAAGCGTCCCGTCATCGTCTATTGCTCGCACGGCTGGGCTTTTCTGATGGACACGAAATCCTGGAAGCGCAAGCTGTTCGCATGGGCGGAGAAGATACTGTCGCTGCGAACGGACGCCATTATCCACATCTCGAAGCACGAATATGCGATGGCTCTGAATTATGGGCTGCCTTCGCGCAAATCGGTCGTCGTGTATAACGGCGTGTCCGATGCTTCCGCCGATGCGGGATTCTCGCCCATTCCCGTCAAACCGGACAAGATTAACCTCCTCTTCGTCGGGCGCTTTGATCGGCAGAAAGGGCTGGATCTTCTGCTCGACGTGTTCAACGAACAGCGATTTTCGCACATCGACCTGTATTTGGCCGGCGATTCCGTGCTGAAACAGAGCGAGCACCGGTATCCGGACAACGCGATCCGCCTCGGCTGGGTGGAGCATTCGGAGATCGACCGCTACATGAAAGCCTGCGATGCCATTATCGTTCCGTCCCGCTGGGAGGGATTCGGCATCGTCGCGATCGAGGCGCTGCGCAACGGCAAGCCGGTCATCGCCAGCAACCGGGGCGCGCTTCCGGAGATTGTTCGACACGGCCTGAACGGGTACGTATTCGATTTCGAGCGCAAGGAGCAGCTCGCCGGTATCTTGCAGACGCTGGACAAGCGCAAGCTGGAGGAGATGGGGCAGGCAGGCGAGCTTATTTTCAACGAGAAATTCCATTCCGAACTCATGAATCAGCAGATCGAACGGCTGTATGACGCGGTTCTGAGCCGGCCGGACGAACGGTATTCCGCAACCGTCAAGAAATACGTTTAAGTGCGGGAGTGGAGAGCAGGTGAATGGAACATGCGCAAAGATCCGGCAATGTCCGGGGTCATGGACGGCAAAACCGGCGGCAACCAGTTGCTCTGGGCGCTGTATCTCGTTTTCTTGCTGTTGCTGACCGTCTATCAGGATTTCCCGTTAGTCAATGTCATCGGCGAAATCGGGCGCTCGCCGATCATTTTGCTGCTTCCGCTGTTTGTTGCTTGCGAGGCGGCGCTGCTCGCCAAGCATAAGCGGGTGATGCACGGTTCGAGGCTGCAGCGGTATTTGCTCGTTTTTATCGTTTATTTGAGCTTGATCAGCGTCGCTTACGTGCTCGCGCAATTTTTGCAAGGCAGCTACAGCTTCGGGCAGGAAAACCTGCTGGGTAAGGCGGTCAAGGTGCTGACCTATTTCGTGCTGATTTTGCTCTACGTCAGGCATATGCAGCTGCTGTTCACGAAGATTGCCAGCAGGCGCGTGCTTTACGCCTGCTTCTTCGCCGTCGTCGCTCTGCTGGCGGTCATAATGGCGGCGGAGCTGGCAAGCATTCCGAACGCGCTGGCGCCGTTGCATGCGGGCAGCCAACCTTACTGGCGGGTCAGGCTGCTCACCTCGGAGAGCAGCACGACTGGTACGATCGTTGTCGTCTATTCGGCGATTATCGTCTATTTATCCCGGTATTTGAGCGGACCGGCCAAGGCGCTGTCCTTCGCGTTCGTCGCCGGTTTTTTTCTGTTTTATTTATTCGTGACGGGCTCGAAGGGGTTTCTAATCGTCGTTCTGCTGACGATCGTCGTCACGATGGCGAAATTTCTGGATTTTCGGAAGAAAAGAAACTTCCTTCTGCTCATAGCGGCCGTTGGGGCGATGTACTTGTTCGTTACCCATTTTTCCGCCGGAGTGCTGGGCTCGTTAAGCAATGACATCGAGAACTATACGTCGTCCTATACGAGAATGGGCACGATTCTCATCGCGCTGGCCACCGTTGCCCATCATCCGCTTGGCGTGGGCACGGGAGCTTATTTGATGTATTTCAATCAGTACGTGGACGGTGCGATCGGCGTGATGTCGCGGTTTTATTACGATACGTTCGGCATCGGTCAGATCAACGCGGGGGAACTGCTGCAGTATTCCGACACGGACCGGAATGTGGGCGTGAAGTCGGGTTTTTTCCAATGGGTGATGTTCGGAGGAATTGCGGCCGTCGTCTTCTTCTATCAACTTGCCGCAAATCTGCTGAGGAAGGCGAAGACCAGTTCCATCCTGTTTCCCGCATTGATTTTCGTGCTGCTGTCCCTGCTTTTCGTCGCGCTGGAGATCAAATACGAAATCTGGCTGTTTTTCGCTTTTATTAGCTATGCCACGACAAGGAGGGCGGAGACATGAAAATATTGCTCGTATGCAGCGATTTTCCGTATCCTCCGAACCACGGCTTAAGGGTGGATACATGGGGAAGGATCAAGGCGCTCTCCGAGCTCGGCTGCAAGCTGCACCTTGTCGTATGCGGCAAGCAGCAGCCTGACGACGCGGACATCAAGGCCGTCAGAAATTACGTCGAGGAGATCGTGCTCTGCCCGCGAAAGAGCAAGCTCGCCGACGCGCTTCGCGTTACTCCGATGCAGGCTCAATCAAGGGCCGAGCTTGGCCGGATTCCGCTGGCGGACGATTACGATTACGTGCTGCTGGAGGGCGACTATGTGTACCCGATCCTGGACAATCCGCGGATTAGGCGCGAAAGGGCGATCCTGCGGGTGCACAACGACGAGGCGGTCTATTTCAAGGCGCTGGCGAGGAGCGCCACAAGCCTGCTTCACAAGCTGTACTATCGGATGGAAAGCGGCAAATTCGCGGCGTTGCAAAAAAAGATGCGGACGAGGATCGACAAGTATCTGTTCATCTCTAACAAAGAGTTCGAACGGTTCCGCGCGCTCGATCCGACGGCCCAAAGCCTGTTCTTGCCGCCCCCGGTGGACGGAGAGGCGTTCCGGGTCGGCTCGTTTCGGACGCGGCACGTCGTGTTCGTCGGATCGCTGTTCATGCCCAACAACCGGGAAGCGATCGAGTGGTATTTGGCGCATATTCACCCGGGTTTGCTGGACGTGCCGGGCTACAAGTTCGTCGTTGCCGGCAATAGCCGCAACCAGGGGCTGGGCTGGCTCGAAGCGCACGATCTGACGAATGTTGAAGTTCACGATACGCCGGCCAGCCTGGAGGACATCTATGCGAACGGTTATCTGTTCGTTAATCCGATGCGCAACGGAGCGGGCGTGAAGCTGAAGACGATCGAAGCGATCCAGAACGGCCTGCCGGTCGTCTCGACCTCGGTCGGCTGCGAGGGCACCGGACTGATCGACGGCGAGCATATGCTGCTGGCCGACGAGCCGCGGCATTTTCTCGGTCACATCAGGACGCTGCTTGCCGATCCTGCCAAAGCTCAAGCTTTGCTGGAGGCGTCGCAGCATTTTATACGCGGGCAATACGACCACAAGGAAGTTCTCAGAAGGTATCTGCAATCGTTAAATGTCAGGATATCAAGCTAAGCGGGTGAAGCGAATGGACAGCGGCAGAACGAATATTTTGTTCGTGACCCATGCGGACAAGAAGGGGGGCGCGGAGCAGAGCCTGATTCATCTGATCAATTACTTGGACGTATCCAAGTACCGGATTTACTTGCTCTGTCCCGGCGACGCTTCCTATTTGCACGAGATTCGAACGGAGTACGAGCTTTTTCCGCTGCGCCTTAACAGCATTAAGAAGAGGCTCGGCTTCGGCTATTTGGAAACCGTTCTGCGCATGCGGGCGTTCGTGAAGAGAAAACGGATCGACATTATTCACGCCAACGGGTGGCGAGCGCCGTGGTACGCGGCCCCGCTGAAGTTTATGGCGAGCAGCAAGCTCGTCTGGCACCACAGGGACTACACCCATCTGCGTATGTTCAACCGGGTGCTGCCCCGGTTTTTCGATCAGGTGATCTGCATTTCGCGATTCGTCGCGAGCTCCGTCCAAGGCGCCAACAAGACGATCATATACAACGGCGTCGATCCGGAGACGGCGCGAATGCCGAAGAGCCGCGCGTTCATGGAGGACGATACGCTCATTATCGGGACGTTCGGACGCATCGTGGAATGGAAGAGATACGATCTCGTGATCGAAGCCGTCAAGAAGCTCGCCGACGGCAAAGCCTACAACTGGAAGCTGCTGATCGTGGGCGACGCGTCCGTCGACGGATCGGAGAGCTATTATGCCGATCTGGTCCGCAAGGTCCGCGACTACGGGCTGGAGGAGAACGTGGTTTTTTACGGCTATAGCCCAAGACCGCTGGATGTGATGAAGGAGTGCGATCTGACGATCAACTTTTCGCTGAACGAGCCGTTCGGAAGAGTCATTATCGAATCGATGCTTGTGCGTACGCCGGTCATCGTATCGGATTCCGGAGGAGCTCCGGAAATCGTCGAAGAGACGAAGGGCGGCTGGATCGTCAAGGACGGGGACGTCGAAGCGCTGTACCAGACGATCCGACTCGTCTACAGCAAAACCGTCGACTATCAGGAGCTTGCCGAACGGGGATATGCCGCCGTTATGAACGAGTTTAATATGAACGCGATCGCCAGAAAGGTAGAGACGGCCTATCGTTCGCTGTTGGCCGGGGGCGTCGCGGCGGAGACGGCGGGGTAGCGCATGGGAATCCCGTTTCGTCAGATTCGCATCGGTAAGCTGCTGGCCGTGCTGAAGGGCGCTGTCGTGTTTCCGGTCAAGGCCGATTCGGCCGGGCGCTTGAGCCGGATCGCGGGCAAGCTGTCGATCGCGAACAAAGGAGAGCTGATCGTCGGACGAAGCGTCTCCTTCCACGCCAAGCCGTTCCCGTCGTCCATCTCGGTGGGCAAAGGGGCCAGGCTGTGGATCGGCGACAACGTCTTTTGCAATTACGGGTTGGATATCGGCTGCACGGATTCGATTCGGATCGGCAGCCATACGATCATCGGCCCGATGGTCAATCTGATCGACGCGAACTTCCACCCGGTGGATGCGGAGGACCGTTCCGGGAGCCGGGCGATTGTCGTCGAGGACAACGTCTGGATCGGCAGAGGCTGCATCGTATTGCCCGGCGTCACGATAGGGTCGGGCAGCGTAATCGCCGCGGGCAGCGTCGTTACGCGGGATATTCCCGCGAACGTGCTGGCCGGCGGCGTTCCGGCCAAGGTCATCCGCGAGCTCTCCGTACCGGAGGGCTGGATTCGCAGGAGCGCGCAAGGAGCGTATACGAGATGAGAGTATGGATGTGGCCCAAGTACAGCAATTTGAATTTGTATAACAATTTATTGACGGATTCGCTTTGCGGCGCAGGGGTGGAGGTGATGGACCTGACGCACGGGAGGCTTGCGCTGCGGGTGGCGCGGGCGAGGCCGGGAGACGTCGTCCACGTGCACTGGATGCACCATGCTTACCAGAATCGCAATCCGCTGCTGTTCGTCGCCAAGTCCGCCCTTCTCCTGACGACGCTGCTCGTTCTGAAGGCGAAGCGGGTGCGGCTAATCTGGACGCTGCACAATCTGTATCCCCACGAGGTGAAATACCGGCGGATGGAGCGCACGATGCGAACGCTGATCTGCCGATTCTGTTTCGGTCTGATCGTCGCGTCGGAAACGGCCAAGCAGCAGGCGATGGCGGAATTCGCCGTACCGGCCAGCAAGCTGACCGTCGTGAAGCACGGCCACTACGCGGATGTGTACAAGCCGAATGGCGCGGACGTTAGACGGCTGTACGGCATCGGCAAAGACGCCGAAGTCTATCTATTCCTCGGAGCCATCAAAGCCTACAAAGGCGTCGAGGAGCTAATCGAAGCGTATCGCGCGGTCCAAACGGAAAGCTCCTGCCTGATTATCGCGGGCAAGGCGGACCGGGAGATGGAGGCATATCTTCGTAACGTGAAGGATACCCGGAATCTCGTTCTGGATATGCGGTTTATCCCGAACGAGGAAGTCGCCGACTTGCTCGGAGCCGCCGATGTCATGGTAATGCCCTATAAGGAGATTACGACATCCGGCTCTGCGATTCTCGGACTCAGCTTTAGAAAGCTGGTCGTCATGCCGGACAACGGCTTTATCGACGAATATTTCGAGGAGGGTATGGTTATCCGCTACGATCCCGGCATCGCCGGCGGATTGGCGGGAGCGATGGAGACGGCTATGCGGAGCGTCAAGGAAGGGAGGTCGCCGGATTACGAACGGGCGCTGCGGCAGCTCGAATGGGGGCCGATCGCCGAGCGGATCAAAAACGTGTATCAAGGGCGGGATGAACGATGAAGGTAACGGTGGCCATCTGCACCCACAACCGGGCGAAGGATACGGCGGAAGCGATCGGCAGCGTTCTGGTCCAGGACTTCGACAAGAAGGAGCTCGAGATTGTCGTCGTGGACAACGGCTCGACGGACAATACGGCAGAGACGGTGAATGGCTTGCGGCAACTGCACGGCGCGAGGATCCGCTATGTGCACGAGCCGAAGCTGGGGCTGTCGACGGCCCGCAACCGGGCGATCCGCGAAGCGAAAGGAGATTTGATTCTGTTTCTCGACGACGACGCGCTGGCGGGAAGCCAATGGGCGCGGCATATCGTCGACGTCTTCGCGAGGGATCCGGCGATCGGCTGCGTCGGAGGCAAGATCGATCCGCTATGGGAAGACGAAGAGCCGGGCTGGATTCCGGCGGAACATCGGTCGGTCTTCACCATTCTCGATTACTCCGACGTCGTCGTGGAGATGACCGCTCCCGCGATTCCCTACGGCGCGAACGTCGCGTTCCGCAGCAGCGTATTCGAGGAAATCGAGCCGTTCCGAGAGGATCTCGGCCGGGTCGGCCGCAACCTGCTGTCGAGCGAGGAAAGCGAACTTATCGCCCGGCTTCGCGACAAATACAAAGTCTACTACACGCCCTACGCCTCGGTCAGGCATAAGATCGCCAAGGAACGCACGACGAGGAAATGGTTTTTGAAGCGGATGTTCTGGCAAGGGGTGAGCGATGCGGTCAAGCGGCGGGATGCGGGGGCGACAGCCGTTCTGAAGCATACCGTTCGCATGGTTCAGGCGATCGGGACGTCGCTGCTGTCGATTTTCCAATATAAGAGATTCATCCGGCAGATCGTGAAGGTGTGTTACCGCAACGGGGCGCTGGTCGGCATTCTTCGCTATGGCGGCAGGAGTTAAGGCGATGGCGCAGCTTGCGCTCAAAAGGACGTGGAAGGGCGGCGGACTCGTCCAGACGATGCTGCGCACGAGCGCGACCAACTTTCTGATGATGGTGATCGCCACGCTGACGTCGATCGTGACCGCCCGTATGTTCGGCGTCGTCGGCAAGGGCGAGCTGTCCGCCATCCTGTTCTGGCCGACGCTGTTGGCGGGATTGGTCGGCTTCGGGCTTCCGACCTCGCTCATTTACAATCTGAAGCAATCGCAAGCCGGCGGGGGCGAGCTCGTCAGGGCCGGCTTTCTGTTCCAGATCCCCGTCAGTCTCGTCGCAGGGTTCGTCGCCTGGCAGGGGCTTCCGATCTGGCTAGCGGACTATCCCGGACCGGTCGTGCAGACGGCCCGCTGGTTTACGGCGCTGATGCTGCCAACGATTCTCGCAGCCAATCTGGTGGGGGCCCTGGCGCAGAGCATGAACCGCTTCAACGTGTACAACGGCGTGCGGCTGTACGGCCCGCTGTTTAATCTGCTCGGCTTGCTCGCGCTATGGACGGCGGGCCAGCTCAACCTCGTCTCCGCCGCAGCCGCGTTTCTGGCGACGAGCTCGCTCGTCCTGGTCTGGTCGCTGTACGGCATGAGGGACACGCTGCGGATCGACTGGTTCGGCGGCCTGCGGAATACCGGGGCAGCCAAAGCGTTGTTCGGTTACGGCAGCAAGGTGTTCGGTGTGGAGCTGCTCGGCACGCTGTATTCCCAGTTCGACAAGCTCGTCATCCTCTCGATGCTAACGGCCAAGGAGTTGGGCCTGTATACGGTCGTCTACGCGTTGTCACGCATCTTCAACGTCGTGCAGACCGCCGTTTCCAGCGTCGTGTTTCCGAGGGTAACCGGTTTGGATAACGCGCGGATCGTGGACACCGTAGGACGGGCGTTCCGGCTGTCCCTGCTCGTCATGGCGATCGTGCTCGCGCCAAGCCTGCTCATCGGGCGGTTCATGATGGGACTTCTGTTCGGCGAGCCGTTCCTGGAGGCGGAGGGCGCCTTCTATTTGCTGTCCGTCGAATGCATCATCGGAGGCGGCTCCTGGATTCTGGCCTCGGCGTTCAACGCGGCTGGACGGCCCGGACTCGTGCTCGTCAGACAGGCGATTTCGCTGGCGGCCACGATCGGATTGTTTTTTGTATTCACCCCGCTGTACGGCTTGAACGGAATCGCGCTAGCGCTGTTGATCGGGGCCGCGATTCGCTTGACCGTCACATTGATCGCGATGCGGATGGCATTTGGCGTCAAGGCGGGCAGCTTACTGTTCGACAAAAACGACTTTGGATTTCTGATCGAGCGGGTCAGAGAGAGAGGACGCCGCAAAGGAGAGAGTGGACATGCCAACTGAACGGATAGCTCATCCGATGGACGGGCTGAAGGAGCGGCTTCGCCAAATTTTGCAGGCGATTCCTCCCGGATCGAGCATCTATTACATCGACTATCCCGTTTACAATAACGGCGGCGATCTGTTGATCATGAAAGGGGCGGAAGCTTTTTTTAGAGACAACGGAATTCGCGTAAGAGCGCGGTACAGCGTGCTTGATTTTCCCGACAGGCTAAGCATTCCGGGAAATCAGATTATCGTGCTGCAGGGCGGAGGCAACTTCGGGGACCTGTACCCGGTGCATCAGAGACTGCGGGAGAAAATCGTGGCCCAGTATCCGTTTCATCGCATCGTTATTTTGCCGCAGACGATTTTCTATAGGGAGGAGGAGCAGTTCGACCGGTCGGCGCTCGTGTTCAACAAGCACAGGGACGTCCATCTGTTCGTCCGCGACCCGTCGTCTTACGCGATGGCGGCCAAGAAGTTCGACCGCTGCTCCATTTACTTATCGCCCGATATGGCCCACCAACTGTGGCCGATTCGGCCAACGACCAGCCCCGG
This sequence comes from Cohnella sp. LGH, assembly GCF_017671885.1. NCBI lineage: Bacteria > Bacillati > Bacillota > Bacilli > Caryophanales > Paenibacillaceae > Cohnella > Cohnella sp. LGH. Next base: position 2,239,826 of record NZ_CP072117.1, on the reverse strand, counting down.
CAAGGAGCTGCTCTGCTTTTTCCGGACCGACATCGAGCGGACGGGGGAGCAGGGACGGCTGGAGACGAACGTTCAAGGCGACTACTTGGACTGGAGCTCCCTGTATAACAAGGTGGAGAAAAAGTCGATCTCGATGATCGGGAAAATGATGGCCGGAAGCAGCGGGGCGCTGCCGCTGCATGCGATCTGGGACAGGTACAGCGATTATTTGGTGGAGAAGGCGATCAAGCGCTTCAGTGCGTATCGGCGAGTGAAAACCTCCAGGCTGCACGGGCATATCCTGTCCTGCCTGATGGATAAGCCCAACGGCCTGCTCGACAACTCGTACGGCAAAAATTCCAGCTATTATCATACTTGGACGAACGAAATTCCCACCGTAAGATTGGAGGCTATGCCATGAAAATCGTGCTTCTATCCGGCGGCTCCGGCAAGCGACTGTGGCCGCTGTCGAACGAGTCCCGTTCCAAGCAGTTTCTGAAGGTGCTGAACAACGGGAGGGGCGAACGGGAATCGATGGTCCAGCGGGTATGGCGGCAGATTGCGGCGGCCGGTCTCCGCGACGACGCGGTGATCGCGACCGGCAGGTCGCAGACGGAGATGATTCAGAGCCAGCTCGGCAGCGAGGTCGAGCTCGTCGTCGAACCGGAGAGAAGGGATACGTTTCCCGCGATCGCCTTGGCCGCCGTATATTTGTACTCGGTTAAAGGCGTAGGCTTGAACGAGACATGCGTCGTTATGCCCGTCGATCCGTATGTGGAGGAATCGTTTTTTGTTAAGACGAAGGAGCTGGATCCCGCATTGCGACAGTCGGGCGCCGATCTGGCGCTCATGGGCGTGAAGCCGACTTTTCCTTCCGAGAAATACGGCTATATCGTACCGGAGCCGGAGGACGGGGCTATGGCGGACAAGCCGTTCGTCAACGTAAGCAGCTTTAAGGAAAAACCCCGCCAAGAAGAAGCGGCAGCGATGATTGACCGGGCTGCGCTTTGGAACTGCGGGGTTTTCGCGTTTAAGCTCGATTTTCTGATCAACATTCTAATCGCGTACGAGCTGCCGATTCAGTACGACGAGCTGCTGAAGCAATACGGCAGATTGCCGAAAATCAGCTTCGACTACGAGATCGCGGAGCGGAGCCGACATATCGTGGCGCTGCCGTACGAGGGGGATTGGAAGGACCTCGGCACTTGGAACACGCTGACCGAGGAGATCGACAGTCCGCTGACCGGCAACGGAACGATCGCCGGCGATTCGCGCAACACGCACATCGTCAACGAACTGGACATTCCGATCACGCTGCTGAACTTGTCCGACGTTGTCGTTGCGGCCAGCCCGGATGGCATTCTGGTAGCGGACAAAGCGGCCAGCCCGTTGATCAAGGAAGTGATGAAGCATTCGGAGCAGCGCCCGATGTACGAGGAGCGACGCTGGGGCGGCTACCGAGTGCTCGATTACTTGAAATATCCGGACGGAACGGAAGTGCTGACGAAGCGCATCCGCGTCGCGCCAGGCCGCAACCTTAGCTACCAATATCATGAGCTTAGGGACGAGGTGTGGACGATCGCCGCCGGTCGCGGGGAGATGGTGCTCGGCGGCAGGAGGTTTTCGGTGAAGCCGGGAGACGTCGTGAAGATTCCGCGCGCCTGCAGACACAGCTTGAGGGCGGAGGCCGGGGAGGAGCTGGACGTCATCGAGGTGCAGACCGGATCCGAGCTGATCGAGGAGGACATCGTCCGGCTCGCGTTCGACTGGGACGAGATTTTGCAGATTTGCGCGGCGGAGGGAGCGTTGGCGCTTCTGCGTCATCCCGATGGGCCTTACGGCACGACTTCATAAACAGAGGAGAGTTGCGGGTATGAACATTGCGATAATCGGCACCGGCTACGTCGGACTCGTCTCGGGCGTTTGCTATGCAAAGCTTGGCCATCGGGTCGTCTGCGTGGACAAGGATCCGGAGAAGATCGCCGTCCTGAACTCCGGCGGCATTCCGATCTACGAGCCGGGACTGAAGGAGATGGCTGCCGAAAGTCGGCTTGCAGGCCATCTTGTCTTCACGACCGACCTGGCGTTTGCGGTACGCCGCTCCGACATCATCATGCTCGCGGTCGGCACGCCTCCGCTCCCTAGCGGGGAGGCCAATCTTGCCTATATCGATCAAGCGGCGATCGAAATTGCCGAGGCGATGAACGGCTACAAAATCGTAGTCGTCAAGAGCACCGTCCCGGTCGGTACGAACGAGCGCCTGGCGAAGCTGATGCGTTCGCGCACGATTATGCGCTTCGACAGCGTCTCGTTGCCGGAATTCCTGCGCGAGGGCTCCGCCGTCGAAGACACGCTCAGGCCCGATCGAATCATCGTCGGTGCGGAATGCGAAGGCGCGGCAGAGCAAATGATCCGGCTGCACGAGCCGCTGACCGAGCAGATTATTGTGACCGATATCCGCAGCGCGGAAATGATCAAATACGCGTCGAACGCGTTTCTCGCCACGAAAATTTCCTTCATCAACGAAATCGCCAACATCTGCGAGAAGGTCGGCGCGGACGTGACGAAGGTGGCGGAAGGCATGGGCTACGACAAGCGAATCGGGCCGTCGTTCCTGAAGGCCGGCATCGGCTACGGGGGCTCCTGCTTTCCTAAGGATACGCGCGCGTTGATCCAGATCGCCGGGCATGTCGATTACGAGTTCAAGCTGCTCCGTTCCGTCGTGGAGGTTAACCAGGACCAGCGCTTTAACGTGATCCGCAAGCTGGAGGCGATCTTCGGAAGCGAGCTGCCGGGCAAAACGATCGGCGTGTGGGGGCTGGCGTTCAAGCCGAATACCGACGACGTGCGGGATTCCCCGGCGCTCGAAATTATACGGCATCTGGTCGACCGGGGCGTGAAGGCGAAAGCGTACGACCCGATCGCGCTGCCCAACTTTCGTGCGATCTTCGGAAAGGAGGGGGTAGAATGGTGCAATAAAGCGGAGGAGGCGGCGCAGGGAGCGGACGCTTTGATTCTGCTGACGGAATGGGACGAGTTTGCCGGCGTCGACTTGGCGAGGCTCCAGCGAGTGCTGAAGCAGCCCATTCTAATCGACGGGCGCAACTTGTTCAAGGAAGAACACCTTGCCGGAACGGATTTCGCCTATTATTCCGTAGGCCGTCCGAGCCTGAGCAAAGGCGTGAAGGAACGAATGCCGGTTCTACAATTCTAGTCCGGGGCATCGTTATATGCGGCGCTCGGAAGAAGAGTTTCCAAACGATTTTTTTCATAATCATCCCAAACAGAGGTGAAGGACATGAAGCTTGGAAATAAGGTAACGCTATCGGCGCTTGCGGCTGTACTGGCCGTTACCTCTCTCGGAGGGGGAGCGCTCGGAGATAAGGGGTTTGCAGGAAAGGTAGGTTGGCTGCAAACGGCGAATGCCGAGGAGCCGCCGACCGGTGAACCTCCGGTTATAGAACTGCCGGGAACCGAGCCGCCGATCGTAGAGCCTCCGGAAACGGAGCACCCAGTAGTCGAACCGCCGGAAACGGAGCCGCCGATCGTAGTGCCGCCGGAAACAGAGCCTCCAGTAGTCGAACCGCCGGAAACGGAGCCTCCCGAAGCGGAGTCCCCGGAGGCGGAATTGCCCGAAATAGAGTCGCCGATTGTCGTACAGCCGTACGACGATCAGGCGGAATGGGCACGCCTGTTGGCTTCGGGCATTCTGGATCGCGTCAACGAATTGTTCGAAGCGCTTGCCGCCGGCGATCCCTCCGATTTCCAGGATGTGCTGAACCTGCGCAGCGAAATCGCCAGCCTCGGCGAATCCGACTACGAACCTCTAATTGCCCCGATCTGGAGCAAAATCGCCGGCAAGCTTCCCGAAGGAGTCGACGGAGAGGCGGCGAAGGCCAATCTGCTCAAATGGGTGAAAGCGATCGCCTCCGCCCGTTACGATCCCGAGCTGTCGGAATTCAAGGCCATTCGCAGAGATCCGGAATTCATCGCGATGATCCGACTGATCGAAACCGCCGGAGGCGGAGTGAACGTGACATTGCAGGATACGGCCGAGTTCCTGTTAGGTGACGGCGGAGCTCGCAAAGGCATTGAGGGTACGCTCGTCGACCTCATATCCGGTTTGTCTACGATGGAATTGGCGCAATTGCTGGCGAGCCAGGAGAAATTGACGGAAGTGCTGATTCAGGCAACCGACATTGTGGTGAGGGATACGGACAACTACAAAGTCAGCCAATTGCTGAATAATCTCGGCATCACGTCGGGAGATATCGGGAACGTCGTTCGCGGGCTTCAGCGTAAGCTGCAGAAGGACGAGCCCGCCGTTCGCGCACTGTTGATCGCTTACATCCGCACGGTTGCGGAAGCGAACGTGCAGATCAGCGAGGACGGGCGAGAGCATCGATACAGCTTGGCCGTACACGGAACGGAGATTCCTTCCTTCCTGCTTCGATGGGATAAGTTGTCGGGAGATCCCGAAGCAAACGTTACGCCGGAAGGCGTCGTTACGATTCCGGGAGACGTCGAAAGCGCGTCTGCCGTCATTCAGGCCAGTCTCGTAAACCCTCTTAACGGGGCGACGAAGACGATCTTCAAGCTGCAGATTACGCTGACGGCCAAACAAGCGGAAGGCGAGCAGTTCCCAATCGAAGCGTTCATCGCCAGGATGAGCCCTATTCGCGATGCTTTACTTGCGGGCGATCCTTCGGATGTTCGCGCCGTGCGTCATTTGCGCGACGAGCTTGCCGGCCTGGATGCCGCTTCGAATCTGAAGCTGATCGATCCAGTCTGGCGTCGCATCGCTCCCCGGCTTCCGGCGGACATCGACCAGGCGGCGCTTCGTCAACGTCTCTTCGAAGCGGTCAGAGCCGCAGGCGCGATCCATTATGATCCACAGGCATCGGAACTGCAGACCGTTCTATCCGATTCGAACTATCGCGCAGCCATGCTGACGATTGGAGAGGCTGCGGGAATTAAGCAGCTGACGATGGACGATTACCTGATCTTCTGGTTCGGAGACGGCGAAGGACGCGGAGGGGTTGAAGGGGAGATTCGCAATATCATCTCCGGAATGAAGCCTTCGGAGCTGGCGCGTCTGCTCGGCAGCTCGAATAGGCAAGAAACCGTTCGCAACCAAGCGATAGCCGCCGTATTGTCCAGAACGGAGGCTTATCCGTTAAGCGCCGCACTGACCGGACTTGGCGTCCGGTCGGACGACATCGGCTCCGCGATCGCAAGCTTCCGGAGTAAGCTGCGCAATGATGAGCTCGCCGCCGTCGCATGGACAGCCGCGACAATCCGGGCTGAAGCGGTGCCGACGGTCGACGTCGCTCCAAACGGAAGGCAGCATCAATACGGGCTGACGTTCCTGGGAGTTGAAATCCCGCCTTCCGTCCTGAAATGGACCAAGGTGTCGGGAAGCAAAGACGTCAACGTGTCCGCAAGCGGCAAGGTCACGATTCCCAAAAAGATCGCGGAGGCAACCGCGGTCATACAAGCGGTATGGACCAATAGCAGCATACGCAGCGGAAAAGTAGTGTTCCGGCAGGAAGTTACTCTGGTGAACGGAGACTACGTGAGGAAGGTCGATGACATCGTTAAAGAAATGAAGGAGAAGCTGGGCGACATCGACAGAAGGCTTAAAGGCGCGGAAGGAGACGAGGAGAAGGTACAGCTTCTGCTGGAGACAATCCAGCTAAACAAAGACACCGTAAACGAGATTCGCGCCGCCGAAGCGCCGAAACGGGAGAAGGACAAGGCGATCGGCGAAACGCAAAAGCAGACGCTGAAAATGACAACGCGAATTGTCCAGAGCCTATTGGAGTTGTAAACGACAAGGGGGCTGCCGCTTAGGGGGCAGCTCCTATTTTTCGGAATAAGGCAGGGATTAAGATGGGTAAAAAACGCTTGCGCCGAAAAAAACGGCGCGATTTTCCAAAGCCGGACGCCGCTATCGTCACGTTGTCGGTGTTGACATTTTTCCTTCTTCTTCTATGGGGAGGCTTGCATATGCGGGAAGTTTCGGAGAGGAAGCTGGTAGCCGCTGCTGCCGAAAATCAAGAACAAGAGGGAGCGCTGCAAGAGTATAGCGGCTCTCCGCATTCTGAGCCGAACGTAAGGTATCCGGCCGAAACGGATGGCTCGTATTCACCGGAGGACGGACGGTCGTTAACGCCGAGCGCCGTTGACGGTTCAGCAGCGAGCGACGGGGACCCGGATGAGAAGCCGGAACGACAAGCGATCTCGCAGCCAGATGTGCCCAACCGTTCCGAGTCCAAGACTGGGGCAGGGGCGGGAGACGGTAAATCAGCGGGATCCAGGCCGGACAACGTTATTGACCCCGAAACGTCGAACTCTGCGCTGACGGAACCCGAATCCCCGGTTTCTTCCGACACTGGGACGTCTGGAACAACAAGCGGTGTAGCGGAAAGCTCCCAACCGTCACAAAATCCGGAGGAGACGGGGAAATCCGTGACAGAGGGATATGCGCAGCCTTATGAGACTCCGACAATCACGGACAATAATCGAATGCGAAATTATGAAGAGGAGATCAAGGAGGTACAAGCTCAATGCGCGAAAGAGATGAAAACGGTTATGGTCGGGGCGGAAAACGGCTGGCTGCAAGTGGACAAGAGGGATCCTTACGCGATTCAGACGTGGCAGACGAGCTTGACGAAGGAGATGGCGGTTGCGGAATCGGAATGCGACAATCGGTTTCGGGATCTGACCCGGGACGCGGAGAAAGATACCGAATCGCCGGAAGTCATCGAAGAGTGGAGGAGGGCCTTCAACGCCGCGAAGGAAGAAATCAAAGCGGAGTCGAACGCCAAAGCGGCGAAATTAATTGGAGGGTGAATCGTCTTTGTTCGCCAGCGCACGGTCGCGAATCATTCGTTCGAGCAGGCTGCGGATCAAATCGAGATCGCTCTTCTCCAGCGGAACTCCGTCCCAATGAAGCTGCTCTACATTCAAATATTCTTTTGCGTTATGGTTAAGCTCGGCAGGCGGCTCCGGATAATCGGTTAGCCCCAGAAGGTAATCCGCCGACGTGCGCAAGATCCTGGAAATCGTCTGTATGGATTCGATCGTAGGCTGCCGGTATCCGGATTCGTATCCTGCGTAAGTGCTTTTGGCAACTCCAAGGCTATCGGCCACTTCCTGCATCGTCAGTTTTCGTTTTTTCCGCATCTGCTTCAACCGTTTGGAAAACATATCCAGCCCCCCCTTTCGAGTCCTCTCTACTTGTCGCATGGCAAAGCGAACGCAACGGATTTCGTCGTACTTCTCTAGAATGTACCCATAATTATAGCATGTTTACCATATGCTTTCATCCGCGGGATTCGTGCCGAAACGAGCCGCTGTCGGAAGGACGGCAGCCTCTTTTCCTTAGACAGTCGGCTCTCTCTTCCTATTCATACCTCTCCCAAGTTCCTTCGATTGCCGCGATATGTTAGTATGGAGTCAAAAAGAAGCCCGCTACAGGGTTTACGTTACGATAGTGAGGTTGACCCATGCTCCCTAGATATTCAACCGTCAGACAATTCGGCTCGGACGAAATCGTTATCAAGAAATCTCGCTTTATCGGTTACGCCAAGCCGGCGAATACCGAGGAGGAAGCGGTCGCTTTCATTGAAGAAATCAAGAAGAAACACTGGGACGCTACGCACAATTGCTCCGCCTACCGGATCGGGGAGCGCGACCAGTTCCAGAAGGCGTTGGACGATGGGGAGCCGAGCGGTACAGCGGGCAAGCCGATTCTGGAAGTCATCCGCAATCGCGGCCTGAAAAATGTCGTCGTGGTCGTGACCCGTTACTTCGGCGGAATTATGCTGGGGGCAGGCGGCTTGGTGCGGGCATATACGGACGGGGCGGTCGTCGGCATCGATGCGGCCGGTCCAATCGTCAAGGTGCTGCATCAGGAGGTTGTCGTCGATGTAGATTATACGTGGTACGGCAAGCTGGAAAATGAGCTAAGAGGCCGGGGGTTCCGGGTTGGCGAGGTTGCTTTTACGGATCGTGTGCGCGTCCCCTGCTATCCCGAGGCCGGAGAGGCGTCGGATCGCTTCCAAGCCTGGATCACCGACTTGACGCAGGGGCAGGCTGTCATCGAAGCCGGGGAAGAGAGCTACTTCATCGAGGGCGAGTGACGATTGTAGTTTTTTCATTTCAGTAGCAGACCGATAAGCCCGCCACGCGGTCTTATTCTCCGCCAACGACCAAGTAGCAGCCCGATAAGTCTCCTACGCGGTCTTAATTTTACCCTTTGACCAGCTTCACATAATACTCGCGCTGACGGGGGCCGTCGAATTCGCAGAAGTAGATGCCCTGCCAACGTCCGAGCAGCAGTCGTCCCCCGGAGACGATGACGGTCTGCGAAGTGCCGGTCGTGATCGCCTTCAGATGGGAGGCGGTGTTTCCTTCCGCATGGCGGTACTTTGGATGTTCCCACGGGTACACCTCGTCCAACCTCATCAGCACGTCCCGTTTGACGTCGGGGTCGGCGTTCTCGTTAATGGCGATGCCGGCCGTCGTATGCGGGCAATAGACGATAGCCAATCCGTCGGCTACGCCTTGCTTGGCGACGGCTGCTGCGACCTGCCTCGTAATATCGATCATCTCGTCGCGACGCGATGTCGTCAACGTTTCCTTAATGAGCATGATCAGCCCTCCTTTTTCCCGATTATAACATCTCTGCACGACAGCTTTAAAAGAGGTTTGCCGTTCTTTTTTAGTCGAACCAATAGAAGCGAGCCCACCGCATTCAGAAGGGATGGCTATGCCGCCTCCCTCCCGCCTTCCCGATTCCGAAAATCGAACTGTTTGAACATACACCGCCCATAAGGATTTTGAATAAGTTACATTAGATTTTTTGATGAAATTGCCAATTGGACAGCTAATATGGATTGACGAAATCAGCCTGTATCTGGTAAAGTAACAATAATACCTACTAAGGTAATAGGAATTATCTTATATACAGCTCTCAAAGCTCCGGGAGGTACACGTCAACGTGAGTTCCATGCTGCAGGGCCGCTGGTGGAGCTGGGGATTTCGCAGCACCGTCATGCTTTATTTTATTGTGCTGATTATTTTCCCTATTATCGGGATTTACGGGCAATCGTTCTCGTCGGGGTGGGCGGCATTCGCCGAAAATATTACGGAGCCGCTGGCCTGGAAGGCCGTGCTGCTCACGGTTAAGCTGGCTCTGATCGCCACTGTCGTCAATATGCTTATCGGAACGATGTCGGCGTGGGTGCTTATTCGCTACCGGTTTCCGGGACGAAGATTGCTGAACAGTCTGGTCGATTTGCCGTTCGCGCTGCCGACAGCCGTAGCCGGTCTGATGATTCTGCTGCTGCTCGGACCGAACAGTCCAGTCGGAGCGTTGGCGGAGAAGCTGGGTTTTACAATTCTGTTCCATCAGCCGGCGATCGTCATCGCAATGGTGTTCGTCACCTTCCCGTTCGTGATCCGCGCGGTTCAGCCGCTGCTGGAGGAGATGGACGCATCGGAGGAGGAAGCCGCCTACACACTGGGCGCGACGAAGGCGACGACCTTCTGGCGGGTTATTCTGCCGAATATGCTGCCGGGCATTTTGAGCGGGGCGATGCTGGCGTTCTCCCGAGCGCTCGCGGAATTCGGCGCGGTCGTACTTGTCGCCGGGAACATTCCGGGCAAGACGCTAATCGCGTCGGTCTATATTTTTGGAGAAATCGAGAGCGATAACGCAATCGGGGCAACGGCGGTCAGCGTACTGCTGCTCACGTTCTCCTTCCTGATTCTGTGGACGGTCAATTACGTCCAGATGAGGAGGAAGAACGGATGAGAAGGCTATGGATCGGATTAACCGTTGCCGTATTCAGCTTCCTGTTGATCATTCCTGTGATCCGGATCGCCATGGGCGCGTTCGACGCGGGCTGGAGCGGCTTCGCCCAAGGGCTGGCCAGACCGGAGACGCTGCACGCCTTATATATGACGGGGCTAATCGTAGTAATCGTAACGGTCGTCAATACGTTGTTCGGCGTGATGCTGTCGCTCTATCTCGTTAGGGCAAGCTGGCTGGGCAAGCGTCTTAAGCAACTGCTGAATAGCATCGTCGACCTCCCCTTCGCGGTATCGCCGGTCATCGGAGGTTTGATGATCGTGCTGCTGCTCGGACCGGAGACGGCGCTCGGGGCGCTGTTCAATAAGGCGGGCGTAGACATTGTGTACGCGCTGCCCGGCATGATTATCGCGACGTTGTTCGTGACGTTTCCGCTAATTGTTCGAGAAGTGATGCCCGTGCTGCAGGAAATCGGCAGCGCTCAGGAGGAAGCGGCGGCTACGCTGGGAGCAAGCGCCTGGACGACGTTCTGGCGCGTCACCTGGCCTTCGATTCGCTGGTGCGTCGTCTATGGCGTCGTGCTGACGGTGGCTAGAGCTATGGGAGAATTCGGAGCGGTGCTCGTCGTGTCCGGCAACATTCTGTTCAAGACGCAGACGGCGACGACGCTGGTGTACCAGGATGTCGAGAACTTTAATCTTACCGCGGCGAACTCTATCGCATTGGTGCTGGCGGCGGGCTCCGTCACGCTGCTGCTGCTGATGGAATGGGCCAAATCGAGAAGGGAAGTGCATTAAGATGCATATCGAGGTTCGCGGATTAAACAAAAAATTCGGCGATTTCCAAGCGGTAACGGACGTTAACTTCGAGATCGAGAAAGGCCAGCTAATCGGCCTGCTGGGGCCTAGCGGCGGCGGGAAAACCTCGATTTTGCGCATGCTGGCGGGCCTGGAAACGGTAGACGATGGCGATATTGTGTTCCACGGCAAACGGGTGAACGAGCTCCCTCCCCAAGAGAGGGGAATCGGCTTCGTCTTTCAGAACTATGCGCTGTTTAAGCATATGACGGTAGAGGAGAATATCGCATTCGGCCTGGAAGTGAAGAAGTGGACCAAGCCCAAAATTCAAGAGCGGGTCGCCGAGCTGGTCGAGCTGACCGGACTGAAAGGCTTCGAGAAGCGTTATCCGCACCAGTTGTCCGGAGGTCAGCGGCAGCGCGTCGCTTTCGCCCGAGCGCTTGCTCCGGAGCCGCAGCTGTTGCTGCTCGACGAGCCGTTCGCCGCGATCGACGCGAAAATCCGCCACGAGCTCCGTTCCTGGCTGCGCGAGATGATCGACCGTCTCGGCATTACCTCGATTTTCGTCACGCATGACCAGGACGAAGCGATCGAAGTGGCCGATCAGATTATGATTATCAACAAAGGGCGTCTGGAGCAGAAGGGCACCCCTTGGGAAATTTATAAAAATCCACAGTCTCCGTTCGTGGCGGGCTTTATCGGCGAATCGACGATCGTCGAGGACGTCTCGTCGTTGCGCGGTTTCGGCGGAACCGGCGAGCTGTCCGGCACCAAAGCGCTTATCCGTCCGGAATATGTCGAGATCGGCAAAGCGTCCGATTTCGAGCTTCTGTCGGCGACGGAGAAAGGAACCGTCCGTCACATTCATTTCCGCGGGAGCGAATGGCTGGTGGAAGTCGAGATCGGCGCGACGAAGCTCGTCACCTACCGTTCGTTGGAGAAGGAGATTTTGCAGCCGGGCAACGAGGTTCGGGTGCTGATTCATAGAGCCTATTTGTTTAACGACACGGACAGCTGGGTGATGGAAAACAGGCTGAAGGAAGACCCGATGCCGGTTCATATTTAACGATCGCATGGTCAGGATGGGAGCCTGCGCAGGCACCGGGAGGTCGCGATGAAGAGAGAAAATCGCATGCGCGCTATCGGGCGTATCGCTTGGTATGGCGTATTTATCTTATCTATACTATCCTTCTCGACGCTATCCGGCTGCGGAGGCGGCGGGAAGGAGCAAAGCGCTTCGGGAGCTTCCCCGGTAAAAGGGGACGTCACGCTTGTGCTCGGAGCATACTCGGTGGCTAAAGACGCGCTGCAGGAGATTATTCCCGCGTTTACGGCTCACTGGCAGGAGGTTGCGGGTCAGACAGTCTCGTTCCAGGAATCGTACGAAGCTTCGGGCACGCAGACCCGTTCGATCATCGGCGGTTTCGATGCGGACGTGACGCTGCTTGCGCTCGAAGGGGATGTCGATAAGCTGGTGAATGCCGGTCTTGTGTCCCCCGAATGGAATGGGGATCGGACGAAGGGAATGATTACTCGCTCGATCGTCGTACTGGGCACGAGAAAAGGCAACCCGCTCGGCATCCGGGATTTCGACGATTTGACGAAGCCCGGCGTCAAGGTGCTGTATCCGAATCCGAAAACGTCGGGAGGCGCCCAGTGGGACATTAACGCCATCTACGGAGCAGGTCTTAAGAAAGCGGAGCTAGCTACCGGATCGAAGGACGCCGCGGCAGGCAAACAATTCCTCGTCGACGTGCATCGCAACATCGAATCGATGGACAAGAGCGGGCGGGCTTCGATGGCCGCTTTCGAATACGGAGTGGGCGACGTTATCGTCACCTATGAGAACGAACTGCTGGCGCGCATCGCCAAGGGAGTAGAATATGACATCGTGGTTCCTCCTAGCACGATTCTGATCGAGAATCCCGCGGCAGTCGTGGACCGCAATGCCGATCGTCACGGCGTGAGGGAGGTCGCGGATGCGTTCGTCGAATACCTCTATTCGGATGAGGCGCAGACTCTGTTCGCCAAGCACGGCTTCCGTCCGGTGAGCGAAACGCTTGCCGCACGGATGGAAGACCGCTATCCGCAGCCGCCGGAGCTGTTCACGATCGATTACTTGGGCGGCTGGGACGAGGTCAAGGACACGTTGTATTCCAAGCGGGGAATTTGGTATCAGGTGCTAGCCGGACAATAGAATGCGCAAAATCGGTAAAAAACAGCTTTAGTGGGAATGCTATGCACCGCTGGGCTGTTTTTTTTGTTATAATTATGGCGTAGGAACGGAATTGTGCAGCCCATAGGAGGATTAACCTTTGCAGAGACCAACCACGATACGCATTATGCTCATGATTCTTTATCTTAAGCTCGTATTGCTTCTCATGAACGTTGGAACGATCGTCTTTAATCCTGGTTCCCTGAACGAAATCGACGAAGCGCAGAGAAGTACGTTTATCACTGCGATTACCATTCTTACGACGGTGTCGATTGCTTGTATAGCCGGCATGATTTTGACGATCAATAAGAAAAAATATTGGCCCACGCTGCTCATTGCCTTTGTACTCTTGATTTGCTCCACCATGATGAACCAGCTGCACTCGATGATGACGACTCTTATCATCGTGATGTTCCTGTTCAGATCGTCTCGCGAATACTTCCGCGGCGTATACGTTGCTCCGCCTTCCCCGCGAGCCAAAGCCTCCGCGACGGCTAAGTCGGAGTCGACGGAGGACGAGGAGTCTGAGCAGGCGGCGCTGGCCGAGCCGGACGAAGCGCCTGCCGCACCGCTCGTCAAGCTGAAGAAGGAGCCGGAAGTAAGCATTCGCGCCGCGACGCCGCAGGATGCGAACACGGTATTTTCGCTGATGATCATGGCCTTCGAGGAATATCGCTCGGCGATCCCGCCTTCGAGCGCATTGGCGGAGACGGAGGAGTCGGTCGAGGAGGCGCTGCGCAGCGGCAGCGAATCGGCTGTGCTGCTGTACGAGGACGATACAGCGGTGGCTATGGCTCGCTTCAAATATGAAAACGAGGCCATCTGCTTCTTCCGCTTGTCGGTTGTACCGCATCGTCGCAGAAGGGGCTACGCCAGACAGCTCGTGAAATGGATCGAGAAGGAAGGCGTGGCCAACGGCAAGACGATCAGCCGCTGCAAAGTCCGCCAATCGGTGCAGAACAATCTGGTGTTGTACCAGAATATGGACTACGAGATTGTCGATCAGGAGCTGATTGTCCGTCCTGAGGGAACGGTTAAGGCGCTGACGATGGAGAAGAAGCTTTGGGAGTAGAAGGATGACAACGACGGCTCGCCGATCCTCGGATCGTGCGGGCTTTTGTTCCTATTCATGGGAAATACGGAGGACCATATGCGGAATGTCGGGATATTCGCTCACGTCGACGCCGGCAAAACGACGACGACGGAGCAGATGCTGTATCGTAGCGGACGAATTCGCGCCTTGGGCAGCGTAGACGACGGCACGGCGCAGACGGATTGGCTGGAGGTTGAACGGACAAGAGGAATATCGGTGCGTTCCGCCGTGACTAGATTCGAATGGAAGAGCGTTCAGATTAATCTGGTGGATACTCCGGGGCACGCCGATTTTCTCTCCGAGGTGGAGCGTTCTCTGCGGGTAATGGACGGCGCGGTGCTGATCGTGTCGGCTGTAGAGGGCGTGCAGGCTCAGACGGAGGTCATCTGGCAGGCGCTCAGAGACTTGAACATTCCGACGCTGCTCTATATCAACAAACTGGATCGAATAGGCGCGGAGCCTGATCGGGTGCTGGAAGAGATTCGCCGACTGCTGTCGCCGGACGCAATTCCAGTGCAAAGCTTCGTAGGGGTCGAAGGAGAGTTCGCGGGCTCGATTGAGCTGCTTCAAGCTGACGGAGGAGGGACAGCGGACTCGCTCAGGCCGGTGCAGGCTGGCGTGGACGGCGAGGACGCTTGGCAGCGGGCGCACGAGGATCGGACACGACTGGCGGAGAAAATTGCCGAGCGGAACGACGCGCTGCTGGAACGGTATTTTGAACAAGGGGGGTTGGACGATGCCGAGGTGATAGCGCCGTTGAAGGACGGCGTTCGATCCTGCGAGCTGTTCCCCGTTCTGTACGGAGCGTCCGGCCGCGGCATCGGCGTGGATGCTTTAATGGATGCGATCGTCGGGCTGCTGCCTGCCCCGGGTGGGAAGGAAGAAATGCCGCTGTCCGGCGTCGTGTTTAAGCTCGATAAAGATTCGACAATGGGCAGGCTCGCTTACGTTCGTTTGTATGGCGGCGTTCTTCGCAACCGGGATACGGCTCGCAATCATTCGTTGAATATCGAAGAGAAAGTGACGCAAATTCGTAAAATGGACGGGCAGCGCAGCGAGGACGTAGGCATTCTGAAGGCTGGGGATATTGCCGTCGTCTGCGGGTGGAGCCGGGCGAGGATCGGGGATATTATCGGCTCCGAGGAAGGGGTTCCAGGGGTCAGAAGATTGGCCGAGCCGCTGCTTACCGTACAGGCGCATTGGCGGAATGAAGCGGAATATCCGGCCGTTGTCGCCGCGATGCAGGAGCTGGCGGACGAGGATCCGTATTTGGACGTGCAGTGGCTGCAGGAGGATCGGGAGCTGCACTTGCGAGTAATGGGACCGATTCAGGTAGAGGTGCTAGGGCAAATGCTGCTGAGCCGCTTCGGACTTGTCGTGGACTTCGGCGAGCCGTCCGTGATCTACAAGGAGACGCCGGCTCGCAAGGGAGAAGGCTTCGTCGCCTATACGATGCCGAAGCCCTGCTGGGCGATTCTCCGATTCGTGATTGAGCCGGGAGAGCGGGGGAGCGGGCTGCAGTATCATTCGGTCGTTCGCCCGGAAAGGCTGCTGGACAGCTATCAGAACGAGGTGGCCAGACGCGTGCCGGAGGCGCTGGAGCAAGGGCTGAAGGGCTGGCCGGTCACCGATCTGAAGGTGACGCTGATCGAGGGCGAGCACCATGTCTGGCACACGCATCCGCTCGATTTCGTCGTGGCAACTCCGATGGGGATTATGGACGGCTTGGCGAATACGGGGACGATTTTGCTGGAGCCGATGCTGCGGTTCCGACTGTCGACGCCCGAGGAGTTCGGCGGAAAGCTGATGAGCGAGCTGTCCGTCATGCGAGGAGAGTTCGATATGCCGGTTGTGCGTCAAGGCCGCATGGAGCTCGAAGGACGGCTCCCCGTCGCGACATCGCTGGATTTTCCGGCTCGTCTGGGATCCATGACCAGGGGCAGAGGGACGCTGACGACGTACTTCGACGGCTATCAAGTGTGCCCTCCCGACGTGCAAGCGGAGAGAACGAGACGCGGAGTTAATCCGCTCGATACGTCCAAATATATTTTGGCGACTCGCAAGGCTTTGTCGATAGGGTGACTCGCGCAGCTTCCGAGAGGAATCTAGCGAACGGTTTACTTCCGCGGATTGGGTATAGTAGAATCGGAATACCGAATCAGAGGCCTGCGGATCATTCGCCGGCATCGGAAGGAAGCGAGTCATCATGTATAGTCTTCTCATCGTAGACGATGAATTTTATGCGGTTAACGGCATCAAATCGGGGTTGGACTGGTCGGTCATGGGCTTCTCGGCTGTCTATGAAGCCTATGACGGCGCCATGGCTCAAGAGGTGATCGGCAATCATACGATCGATGTCATGATTTGCGATATTGAGATGCCCGGCAGCAGCGGTTTGGAATTGCTGGAATGGGTCAATGAGCGGGGACATCCGATCGAGACGATATTTCTGACGTGCCACTCCAATTTCTCATATGCGCAGAAGGCGCTGCAGTTGGGCAGCTTGAACTATTTGGTCAAACCTGTCGACTTCATCGAGCTGGAAAGCATTGTTGTGAAAGCGCTTAACAATGTCGTTCGCGAACAGGAAGCGAGCCATGTCCAGAAGGAATACCATAAATATTTGGAGCTGTGGGAAGCTAGAAGGCCGCTTATGCTCGAGAGATTCTGGCAGGAGCTGCTGGACCACCGAAGCCGACCCGCGGATGGCTGGATCGACCGCGAGCTGGCCGGTTACGGTACGGAGCTCACGAAGGAGTCCCGCGTATTCCCGGTGTTAGTAAGCATCGAACGCTGGCACAAGGAAATCGATACCCGCGATGAGGAGATTATGGAGTATGCGCTGCGCTGCGCCGCGAAGGAGATCATTTTGGCGGAACGGCCGGGGATCGTCTTCCAGGACCGCGAAGGGATGATCGTCATTCTGGCTTACGGCGGCGGAGGAGAACGGACGATCCGGCAATGGATCGCGGATTGCGAAGCTTTCGTCCAAGCTTGCGTCGAATACTTTTTCAGCACGGTTACTTGTTATTTGGGCAAAGAGACGGAAGTCCGGCAGCTGGGAGCGATGTACGGAGCGCTGCAGTATGCGGAGCAAAACAATGTTAGGCGCAACCGGCAAATCGTCTGTTATGTCGAGGATGCCTCCGGTCAGGCAGGGGTAACGGATGCGTTGCCGGACTTTTACGAGTGGGCGGAGCTGCTGGAGCCGGGGAGAATCGAGCCGCTGCGCGAACGCGTACGCGATTTTTTCGTTCGGCTGGAGCGGGAGGCGGGGCTGACGGTCGCGACGCTTCACGCGTTCTACCACGGAATGCTCCAAATGCTGCACTATCTCCTGCACAAGAAAAGGACGGCGGCTCCCCGGCTTCAAGGCGGCCAACTGTTGGACAAAGACGCGGTTACTCGTTCGATTCTCGATTTGCAGGCATGGGCGGAGCAAGTGTTGGAAACCTACGAGGAAGCGATTCAATCCGGACAGCAGGACGAATCGCCGATCGATAAGGCCAAACGGTTTATCGGCGAGCATCTGAAGGAGGAGGTAAGCCGGGAGCAAATTGCCGATCACGTCTTCCTGAACCCGGGTTACTTGTCTCGGCTGTTCAAGAAGGAGACGGGGGAATCGCTGTCGGATTACATTCTGAGGGAGCGGATGGCGTTGGCCCAGAACGCGCTCGCTTATTCGGACGAGCCGATCAGCAAAGTCGCGCGCTCGCTGGGGTACAACAGCCTCTCTTATTTCGGGAAAACGTTCAAAAGGTTTCACGGAATGAATCCGCAGGATTATCGCAAGAGCATCGACGCCGGGAACGGGCTCTTCCCATGAAGAGGCAGCGTTCGCTAAGCGCCAAACTCGTCGTAGCTTTTATTGCCGTGGCTATCCCGTTCCTCCTGTTCCTCGTCTATATTAATCGGTACGCGATGGACGTCGTGAGGACCCAGGTAGCGGAATCCCAGCTCAGTCTGCTGAGAATGCACGCCAACGATATGGACGGAACGCTGACCCAGGTCGATCACTATTTGCTGAGCTCGGCTTTTCAGCATGCGGGTATTACATCTCTGATGCTTAACGCTCCCGACAGCGACGAGTACACGCTGACCCGAATTCAAGTATTGAATCAGTTGAACAGAGATTTGGTCCACTATAACCGGGTTGGCATGCTGTTCGCCTATGCAGCCTTGAACGAAGATTTGATGACGTCGGAGCCGAATCGCAACGTCCCCAAAGCGATCAGAGAGCAGCTGGCCGAGACGATGAGGACGCTAAATGCGCACGATGCATACTTGCAAACCTGGAGCGCAATAACCTTCAACGGCGAGCCGTGGCTGATGCGCGTGGAGAAGAACGATTTCAACGTCTATACGGGCGCTTTGATCCGCGTGGCCACTTTGATGGAGCCGATTCGCAGCGTCATGGCCGAGGGCTCGGCACAGGTTCTTCTCTTGAACGACTCGGGCGAGCTGCTGTCCTCCGGATTGGCCGATCCGCCGTCGACGGAGGAACGGCTGCGCCTGTTGGGCGGCTCCGACAGGCCTTACGAGACGATCGCCTTCGATCGGGAGGAGATGCTCGTCGTCACGAACGCTTCGCAGCAGTCGGACACCCGGCTTGTCGTCCTGATCCCCGAGGCGCAGCTTCTTAAACGACTCGTTACGTTCCAGACGATCATCAAGCTGGCTCCACTGGCGGCGGCGCTCTTGCTGCTGCTTCTGCTGTTTTTCTTGAGAGGGGTCGTGCTCAAGCCGACTGCGCAATTGGTCAGAGGGATGAGAAGGATTAAGGACGGAGACCTGACCTATCGACTGGAGCCTTCCGCCTCGAAGGAATTCGGCCTGATCACGGACAATTTCAATGCGATGGCCTCGGAGATCAAGGATTTGAAAATTCACGTATACGAGGAGCAGCTGAGATTAAACAAGGCGGAGATCAAGCAGCTTCAGCTGCAAATTCATCCCCATTTTCTCCTGAATTCCCTCAATGTCGTCTTTCATCTGGTCGAATCCCGCGAGACCAAGCTTGCCCAGCGAATGATCCGGTACATTATGAACTACTTCCGGTTCGTGACTCGCACCTCGGTCCCCTTCGTCCGGTTGGAGGAGGAGATCGAGCATATCTCTACGTATTTGGAGATTCAGAAGATGAGATTTCCCAACTTTCTCGACTTTGAGATTGCGGCGGACGGCGATCTGAAGGACTACTTGCTGCCGCCGGTCCTGTTTCAGCCGTTCGTGGAGAATGCGATCATTCACGGGTTCCGCATTCGCAATCAACGATTTGTAATCCGGATCTCCGCGGAGAAAGACCCGGAGAGCCCGGATGGCGGGCTCGTCATTCGAATTGCGGATAACGGGACGGGATTTACGGAGGAGCAGCTGGAGAAATTCGGGAGCGCAAGCTTTAAGCAGGATCACGAGCATCTGGGTATCGGCAACGTGTACGACCGCTTGCGTATGAACTACGGGGAGCGCGCTAAGCTTCTTTTCGGCAATCTGCCCGACGGCGGAGCTGAGGTCGCTCTGCGCCTGCCGCTGCAAACCGTTGCGCCAACTTCCGGATAAAGCCCCCTGTGCGGGGCTTTTTTGATTAAGCGTGCTCCGAGGCGCGACACAAGTGGGAGGAAGCTGAAGGCAGCTGGCCGGCAGGTAACAAAAGTGATAACGGAAGTGACATTTGTGCTACCGGTTCTCGTTTATGATGGGTTCACAGAGAAAATAGGAGTGAGCCTGAAATGCCTAAAACGTTCGTCAAGCATAGATCCTTGTGGATCATGGTGCTGCCGGGATTGATCTACTTGCTGATCAACAACTACCTGCCGATGTTCGGAACCGTCATCGCCTTTAAGGATTTCAACTATACGGACGGACTATGGGGTAGCGCGTGGTCGGGGCTTAAAAATTTTCAGTTTTTATTCGCCACTCAAGACGCCTATGTGATCACCAGAAACACGCTGCTGTACAATGCGGTGTTTATCGTCTTTAATCTGGCGCTGGCGTTAACCGTCGCGCTGCTGTTGAACGAGATCAGAAGAAGGGTGCTGCAGAGCGTCTATCAAAGCATACTCCTGCTGCCTTACTTGATCTCCTTCAGTATCGTCGGTTACTTGGTTTACAGCTTTCTGAGCATGGAGTACGGATTTATCAACACGGCCGTGCTTGAGAAGCTCGGACTGCCGCCCGTCTCCTGGTACATGGAAGCCAAGTACTGGCCGTTCATTCTCGTTCTGGTTAATGCATGGAAATACATCGGTTACTCCAGCGTGATCTATCTGGCGGCGATGACGGGCATCAATCAGGAGTATTACGAAGCGGCGAGAATCGATGGGGCGAACCGCTGGAAGCAAATGACGAGAATTACGCTTCCGCTCATTAAGCCGGTCATTATCGTGATGATGCTGCTGCTCGTCGGTCGGATTTTCTACGCCGATTTCGGATTGTTCTATCAGGTAACGCTGAATACGGGAATCCTGCTGCCGACGACGAATGTCATCGATACGTACGTGTACAGGGCGCTGATTCAGACGGGAGACGTCGGAATGTCGTCCGCTGCCGGATTGTTCCAGTCGGTCGTCGGATTTCTGCTCGTCTTCTCCGTCAACCTGTTGATTCGCAAATTCGATCGGGAAAACGCGTTGTTCTAAGGAGGGAACCTCATGAATGCTAGATTAAACGCTCCGGCGGCAGCCGTCCGCGGAACCCGCAAAAGGATACGCGAGAACTCGCTTCTCGCGCAGACGGCGATCCATCTGTTCTTCATCGCGGCTTGCGCGGCTTGCCTGATCCCGCTCATTCTCGTCACGATCGTTTCCTTTACGGACGAACGCTCGATTCTGGCGAACGGCTACTCCTTCTTGCCTGAAGCGTTCAGCCTGGATGCTTACCGCTATCTGCTGGCGGATTCCGGACGATTGCTTCACGCCTACGGGATTAGCATCCTCGTTACCGTAGCAGGGACGCTGGCCAGCCTGCTCATCTCTTCGCTGCTCGCTTATCCGTTGTCCCGCAGGGATTTTGCCCAGCGGCACCTGCTTGCTTTCTTCGTGTTCTTCACGATTCTTTTTAACGGGGGATTGGTGCCTTGGTACTTGGTGTACACGAATCTGTTTCACCTGAAGGACACGTTGCTGGCGCTGCTTGTGCCGAATCTGCTGATGAACGGGTTTTACATCCTCATCATGCGAACTTTTTTCTCCAATTCGATTCCGGGCTCGCTCATCGAATCGGCCCAGATTGACGGGGCGGGGGAGTGGAGGACATTCTTCCGCATCGTATTTCCGCTGTCTCTGCCGGTGCTGGCTACAATCGGGCTGTTCACGACGCTGGGCTATTGGAACGATTGGTTCAACAGTCTGGTGTTCATTTACGACAATCGTCTGATTTCTCTGCAGTATCTGATGACGAAGACGCTGCTAAGCATTCAGTTTCTGCAAAGCAATACGCAGAATTCGAACGTCGGAAAGCTTCTCTCGGAGATGCCGACAGAAACGGTTCGCATGGCGATGGCGATTGTAGGCATCGGTCCCATCGTGCTGGCCTACCCGTTTTTTCAGAAATATTTGGTTAAAGGTTTGACTGTCGGAGCCGTAAAAGGCTAGGGCGTGTCTACATACTCCGAGGGCAGCAGATTTGGCCGAATTTTCGTTCCATGCAAGGAACTTTTGTGAAGGCGTACCGGGGGTACGTCAAGCAAAAGTGACGAAGCAGGGGGCGAAAAGGCGGTGAAAGACGTCCCCGAGCGGGTTTGCAGACACACCCTCAGTGCGAGTTCAAAAAGTTAAACACATCATTGGAGGGGTTTAGCATGTCGGTTATGAAAAAGAAAATGTTTCCGCTCGCGGTATCTGCACTCAGCTTGAGCCTGATTCTGTCCGGATGCGGCGATAACAACAGTACGGCTTCGCCGTCCGCAAGTGCCGGTTCGGGAGCCGGGGAAGCGTCGGCAACAGCGACAAGCAGCGAGACAGGCGGGACCAGCGAACTGAAGCCTTACAAAATCACGATGGTCTATCCGGGCGACGCTCCGAAGGATCTGCAACAAGTTCAGGATGCGATGAGCGCGTACTTGACGGAAAAGATCAACGCAACCATCGAGCTGAAGCCGATCGATTGGGGATCTTGGATGGAGAAGACCAATCTGATGTTCGCGTCCAAGGAAAGCTTCGATGTGGTCGTATCGGCCGCGACGTTGGGCTATTACAGCAATGTCGCCAAGGGCGCGTATCTTCCGCTGGACGAACTGATCGACAAGCAGGGTCAGGACATCCGGAGCGTGCTGGGGGACGATATTTTCTCCGGCATGAGAGTGAAGGGACAAATCTACGGAACGCCTACGAACAAGGAGTTCGCCGCTTCGAACGGGTTCCTCTTCAACAAAGCGTTGGTCGACAAGTACAACATCGATCTTAACCAGATCAACAGCTTGGAGGATCTCGAGCCGATCCTGCGCACGATCAAGGAGAAGGAGCCGGGCATCACTCCGCTGTTCGAAGGCAACAGCCGGTTTCTGGGATCTCTCGTGCTGAACGGACAATACGACAGCCTGGGAGACGGTTACGGCGTATTGAACCGGAGCAGCGGCGAGCTAAAGGTCATCGACAAGACGGAAGCGCCGGAATATATGGAAATCGCGAAAACGGCGCACAAATGGTACAAAGAAGGGCTTGTCAATAAGGATGCGGCTACCGTGAAGGACTGGGGCCTGATGCAAGCGGGCAAAGCCTTCGCGGTCATGCAGGAGCTGAAGCCGGGCAAGGACGCGGAGATGTCCATGGCCTGGGGTTTCCCGGTCGTGCAGAAGCAGATGGACGTGCCTTATACGTCGACGGCTACGGTAGCGGGCATTATGCTGGCAATCTCCAAAACCTCGGAGGACCCGGAACGGGCGATGATGTTCCTGAACCTGCTGTACAGCGACAAGACGCTCATCAACATGCTCGATTTCGGAATCGAGAACAAGCACTTCGTCAAGAAGTCCGACACGGTGATCGATTATCCGGAAGGCGTCGACGCGCAAACCGTCGGTTACCGTAATGAGCCTTGGATGTTCGGCAACCAGATGAACACGTATTTGTTCCCGAGCGAGGACCCGAACAAGTGGAGCGCGTTCCAGGCGTTTAACGACCAGGCGGAGAAGTCGATTGCGCTTGGCTTTGCCTGGGATTCGGAGCCGGTCAAGAACGAGATTGCGGCGCTGACCAACGTGTCGAAGCAGTTCGAGGACGCGATCATCTCCGGCTCCGTCGATCCCGAGGTGTATATTCCGAAGTACAGGGAAGCGATGAAGGCTGCGGGCTTGGAAAAGGTAATCGCCGAGAAGCAGAAGCAGTTGGACGAATGGGCGAAAACCAAGTAAAGCGAAAATCCTTTTACGGCGGATCTATTTGCGCACATGAGCTTACGCAGGGACGTTTATAGGAAAGTCGTACAAAGCAGCTCGAACCAGGCTTAAACGGTGGGCTTGTATGGAAAACCGTACAAAGCAACTCGGCCTAGGCTTAAACGGCGGACGTTTGTAGGGTAAACCGTACAAAGCAGCCAAAAATCAAGGATTGATCCTAATTAGCCCATAGACTGCCTCATACGCTCCTGAAATCTTGTAATGGGTTTACCTAATCGGATTTCAGGAGCGTACAACATCGAAGAATGACCTATTAACGAGACGAGGAAGAGGGGAAACGAGATGTCGATGCGTTGGTTCAAGGTTCTGGTCGTGCTGTGCATGAGCGTAGGCTTGATTACGGGAATCGGATTCGTTGGTGCGGCGGAGGCTTCGGGGAGCAACGAGCTCAAGGTATGGAATCCGCCCGGGGGAACGCCGACCAATTCCACATTCGAGGTTCAAGTGCGCAAGTCGGGGGATACGGCGTGGACGGATTTGTTCGAATACAATGTCAACGTCGGGCATCAGGACGGCTCGCTTTCTCCCTCCTCGATGGTGAGCTTCGACTTTAACGGAACGGTTGACGTCAAAGTGACGTATGCCGCGGGCACGCTTACGGACTACGACTTGAGGCCGACCTCCTACGGGATAACGCCCGTCCAAACCGGCAATACGCTGGTTTTCTCCATGACCCAGAACGAGTCGTCGCCGCGCAAGCTCGCGCTGAGGATTAACGGCGACTGGGAGGAGGACGTCCTGCATATCGTAACGAACCCGATCGAGACGAACGCCGTCTCGGATACGGCTTCCAACGTATTCGTCATCGAACAGGGGGACGAAATTCCGCTGCGGCTGCCGACGGGCAAGGACACGTATTATTTTAAGCCGGGCGTGCATCATCTTCCCCGGGGTATGTGGGTCGAATTCGACTTGGGCGCCGTCTATTCTCTAAATAAGCTTGTATTAGGTCAGGGAACGGGAGCCGGGGCGTCGGCGACGGTGAATCCGCTCAAGTTCGTTGTTGAGACGAAGATAAACGAAGCGGACGACTATGCGCCGACCTACGACGGCACGGGCAACGCGGAGGCCGGAACGACCATCGAGCGAACGTTCCCGGCGAAGAGCGCCAGATATGTTCGACTGATGCTGACGGGCAATAATGGAACGGGGCGCGATTTTCTAAGCTCGTTCGCAAGCGAGCTGTCGCTATATGCTGTCGGAAGCACGACGAACGTCGCTCTAAACAAAGCGATCGCCGGAGCTATGCCGGGTTATGAGCGCATGGCGGACGGCAATCCGGCTACGGTGTGGAGATCAAGCGCGGAGTACGGCAACTGGCATGCCGGGGAATCCTTCTTCCTCTCGCAGGACGATTACAAGGTTTATATCGAAGCAGGCTCCGTAGTGAAAGGTTCCTTCATGGGGGACGGAGTCAGCAACGTATCGATTACCGGAAGAGGGATTCTGGATGCGGGCGAATTGACGCACTACCCGACCACGCTGGCGGAGAGTCGGGCGGGAGCGATCTGGCTTGTCACCGGAACGGACAATCGCATCGAGGGAATTACGGTGCTGGATTCCCCGATGTGGACGATCGTGATGAACTTCTCGACCCGGCCTGTCGTTAAGAACGTGAACATTTTCGGCAGTACGATCAATGCCGACGGCATTCATATGAGCGGAAGCAGCTACGGCCTCGTCGAAGGCGTCTTCATCCGGACGAACGACGACAATCTGGTCATGTATCACTATGCTGCGGGGGCGCATAACACGTTCCGCAACAGCGTGCTGTGGGGAGACGACGCCCATATCGTGCTGATCGGCTTAGGGACCGCCGTCAATGCCGATATTTCGGATATTACCGTTCAGAACCTAGACGTGCTTGCGCAGCAAGGCGTATACGATTTGAACAAATTCAACGGGGTTCTGAAGCTATGGCCGAACGGAGGCAACGAGATCAGAGACGTGCTGTTCGAGGACATTCGGATCGAGACGTTCCGCAACCCCAGCGAATCGATGATCTTCCAATTCCGTACGGACGAGAGATTCCCCGGAGAAGGCAACGGGGCGAGCATACGAAACGTCGAGATGAAAAACGTCGATTACTACGGATCGGGCGAGATGCAATCTATGATCAAAGGCGCGGGAAGCGCGTCTTATGTGAGCAACGTTCGGATTACCGATTACAAGAGAGCCGGGACGTTCGCAACGAATGCGATAAACGGGAACATCGGTATTCAGGGGAACGTAACCGACGTCGTTTTTTCTCCTTCCGACGCTCTGCTGGACGATTCGTTTAATAGTCAAACCGCGGGCGCGGCGCCGAGCGGTTGGGTAAGCAGCCCGGGTATTACGGTCGAGAACGTGCCGAACGCAACGAACAAAAGCGTGCGGGTAAGCAAGACCGGAAGCGGGGATATTGTGTCCTCCCGCGCAATCACTCCCGCAAGCGGAGTCGTCACGGTACAGGCCAAGATGAATATGGCGGACAAGACCAACTGGAAATCGCTCGTCGTAAGCAGCTCCGCCGGGGCGGAATTGCTGCAAGTGGGCTTTGACAGCGGCGGCAATATCTACGCTAATGACGGCACAAGCTGGTCGCCTTTCATGGGCTACAATACGAACCAATGGTACGATGTCCGTGCTGTCGTCAACACGGTGTCGGACCGATACGATCTCTACATTGACGGCATTCGCAAAGTCCATAACGGGCGGCTGGAATCGGAGACGGCGGATGTCGGAAGCGTGAGCTTCGCTTCGGGAGAAACGCCAACGGGAACGTATTATTTCGACGACGTCAAAGTGACGGCCGTTCCGCCGCTTGTGGCCGAGACGTTCAATAGTCAAAGCGCGGGAACGGCGCCTGCAGGCTGGGTGAGCAGTTCCGGGATTACAGTAGAAAATGTGCCGAGCGCGGCGAATAAAAGCGTGAGGGTCGCCAAGACAGGGAGCGGGGCCATCGTGAGCGTGCGGACTTTCGCGCCGGCAAGCGGCAATGTTGCCGTCAGAGCGAGAATCAATATCGCCGACAAAACCAATTGGAAGTCGCTGATCGTCAACGATTCTTCGGACGCGGAGCTGCTGCAGATCGGGTTCAACGGCGGCGGGGATATTTATGCGAACAATGGCACGAACTGGTCGCCCTTCATGAGCTATAACGCGAATCAGTGGTACGATGTGCTGCTGCTGATCGATACTTCGACGGATACGTACGATTTGTACATCGACGGCGCGTTGAAGGTAAGCCATCAGGCGCTGGAAACGCCGACGGCCGATATCGGAGCGGTCAAATTCGCCTCCGGCGAGACGCCGACGGGTACGTATTATTTCAACGATGTCGAGATAGCGGGTCAATAAATGAAACGAAGCGCTCCCCTCCGATTAAGGCGGGGAGCGCTTTGTTTGACGTTAGGCGTTCAACACGAATTTCTCGATGACGTGTTTGGCGCCGTCTTCGTTGTTGGACAGCGTGACGTAGTCGGCGATCGCCTTCAACGCCGGAACGGCATTGGCCATTGCGACGCCGAGACCGGCCGCTTCGACCATCTCGTGGTCGTTCATCGCGTCGCCCATGGCGATCGTCTCCTCGATCGGGATGCCGTAATGGGCGGCGAGGAAACGCAGCGCGTGACCTTTGGTGCCTTCCGGATGCAGGAACTCCAGGTAGTTCGGTTTGGACTTGGTCAGGTGCACCTGCGAGCCGAAACGAGCTTTCAATTCGGGCATCAGGGCGTCCAGCTTCGCGGGTTCGTCGATGATGAGCAGCTTCGTTTGCTTCGGATGGTCGATAATGCGTTTGAAGTCCGGTTCTACGAAATAAGGGATTTTCGATTGCGCGACATACCCTTTGATCTTGTCGTTGTCTTCCGCAACGTAGAGCTTGTCGTCGATGTAGCTTTGCAGATGCAGATCGTTAGCCAAACAATATTCATACAGCTCGCGGGCGACTTCTGTCGGAATGGAGCGCTCGTAGAGCACCTCTTCGTCCAGCAGGTTTTTGATCAGCGAGCCTTGATAAGTGATGATCGGAACGTTCAGTCCGACTTGACGGGCGATCTTCTGCGCGGAATCGAACATTCTTCCCGTCGCAATGGTGATATGGACTCCCCGGGCAATGGCGTCGTTCATCGCTTGGCGGGTTCCTTCCGTCACCGTCAACTCGTCCGTTAACAGCGTGTCGTCAAGATCCATGGCTATGAGGCGATATGGCATCCTTTTCTCCCTCTCTGTCTCGTTGGTATCGTCCCATTGTACCCCAAATCGGCTTAATCGAAAAGAAGGACGGCATGCTATAATGATAGGGATCATCGGCGAGGAGAGGGGAATTGGCAATGAAACGTTTGCGTTGGGGAATACTCGGCTGCGCCGCAATCGCGGATCGCGCTGTCATACCGGCCGTTCTGGCTTCCGAGACGGGCGAGCTCGTCGGCGTGGCCAGCAGGAACGAAGAGAAGGCCAAAGCGAAGGCGGAGGAATTCGGCATTCCGAAGCATTATGGCAGCTACGAGGCGCTGCTGGCCGATCCGGATATCGATGCGGTGTACATCCCGCTTCCGAATCATCTTCATAAGGAATGGACGATTGCGGCGGCGAAGGCAGGCAAGCATATTCTGTGCGAGAAGCCGCTTGCGATGAACGCCGCGGAAGCGCAGGAGATGGTCGACTCCTGCAAGGAAGCGGGCGTGCATCTGGCCGAAGCTTTCATGTATCGGCATCATCCACGAATCGCGCGGGTGAAAGAAATCGTCGCCAGCGGGGAGATTGGTGCGCTCAGAGCGATTCGCGGCGTATTCACGTACAACGGAGCCGCGAATAAAACCGACATTAGACAGGTGAAGGAATGGGGCGGCGGTGGTCTGTACGACGTCGGCGTGTATCCGCTCAGCGCGGCTCGCTGGATTGTCGGGACCGAGCCGGAGGCGGTAACGGTGCATGCGCTGTTTTCCCCGGAGCACGACAATGTGGATATGATGGCGTCCGGTCTGGTGGAATTTGCCGGCGGTGTGGCGCTGACGTTCGATTGCGGCATGTGGGCTTCGTTTCGCAACGAGCTGGAGATCGTCGGCACGGAAGGGACGATCGTGCTGAAGCCGTCGTTCCTGCCGAACAAGGAGAACGACTCGATTGTCGTACAGGTCGGCGGGGAAACTCGCACGGAAGGCCCTTACGGCGTGGACGCCTACGTGGCGCAATCCGACCAGTTCGCCCGCGTCGTCTGGGGCGAGGAAGCTCCATTGTTTTCCGCACAGGACGCCGTTGAGAATATGAAGCTGATCGACGCTTGTTTAGCGTCGGCTCGCCAACGTCAGCGGGTTGTGATGGGATAAGGAGAAGGAGAAGGGGCTGTCTCGTAAGTAAACAGAGCCGTACCGAACGATTATCGATGATTCCTATGCGGTGCATCTATCTCCTTCCGATGCTATACGCTCCCGAAATCTGAATGGGGAAACCCGTGATAAGGTGATTTCGGGAGCGTATGAGGCAGTCTACAGGAGATAGATGCCCTTCTTTTTCATCGATAATCTTGTACGTCCCTACTTACGAGACAGCCTCGTATCCTCGTCCCCACTCGGTAATCGCGTCCGTCAAGCCAACCTTGCTCCATTTTTCCCGGTATTACCGGACTTGTATAACAAATGGAACTGTAGTTAGTTTACCCTCATACTGGAATTGCCCCCAAATCTTATAGATCCCCGCCTCGGGAAATACAGTGTGAAACATAACGCTGCCTCCCGAGCTCATCTCTTCAGCGGCATGCACGTGAACATACACGTCAGCTGTGCTGTTCAGAATAACGCTATGCCCAGAAGCTCCTAGATAGGGTTCGAGCCTTCCAACCGGCTGAAGAGTTTCGGCATCGGAGAGTTGGAAGAGGAGCATGACCATTTCCCCGGCAATAATGTGATCAAGACCTGAGCTGGCGGAAAGAGAAATATTCAGATCGCCCATTCTTTTGCTAGAGGAGTTATCGGGCAGCGTTTCTACCTTCGGCGGCATTTCACCGGCTACTGTGATCCATTGTTTATAAACGGTAATGTCCTGACGCTCGGGTATAAATTCGCTAATTAGAAGATAAGGACCGGCATGGGGGAAGGAAATTGGGACTGTAAAGACGCCATCCCCCTCATATTCCGGATGAACGTGCATGAACGTACCCAGATCCTTGCTTACCACGATCAGATGCATCAGCTTGGTTCGATCTTCAGTAAACTTCTGCACAGGGATACCGGAAGAGTCCAGCACCAGCAACCGAATGTCGACGTCTCCTTCCCCTAAGGGCTTCCCGTCAGATTCAGCCGCAATAACGCGATAACCTCTGTCGGTTATATTGGTCATTTGATCTTGCTGGACCATGGCCAGAAGACCTCGTGCAGGAGGTCTCTTATCCACATTGTCCCACTTGGTTCCGGAGCAACCCGCGACCAGAGCTAAACCGATTATGAACGCCGCCATCTTTAGGGTGCTTTTTAGAATATTCATTGACTCCCCCGAGCAGGCGAGATAGCAAGAATGCTTAACGCGAGGGACAAAAGCGAAGCTTGAACAATGGAGCCCACCCATAACTCCGGAGACCATCCAATTCCGCCCGACAACGCCATACTGAGAAAATAACTGCCCCACAGCGCCACAGGTACAGCAATCGCCAAAAATCGATAACCTCTCGTCGAGCTCCCTCCTAGTCGCCATTTGACATAGATTAAATCTGCAGCCAGTCCGCCCATAAGAGAGACGGGAATAGCCAAAATCTGCTGGAATCCGTCCAAAACGCCCATAAGTACGCTAATAAATGTAAAGAGGAAGGTAAATGAGCCAAAAGGAACTTGCCATCGCTTGAGCAGCAGGAATACCGGCGACATGAACAGCAAGGTGTTCAATAGAATGTAAGAAAGACCGCGAATCTCCAAATCTTCGATTACTCGTATGCCGAAGAAGGGATCGGTTCGGCTTCTATACCACTCGATGACGTCCGGTGCGGGCAAATTGTAGCGAAACGTCCATAAGTACATCAGGAAAAAACTGACGACGCCTACGGTCAAAGCAATAGAAAGCAGTATGGGGAAAAAGTGGCGCCATCCGGGTTGATCGGGAGAGAGCGCCCAACCGTAGCGAAAAGGGCTGCTAATAATCAATAGCGTTCCCAGCATTAACAGGAGATGGGACGGGCTGAGGAGAGCGTCCAGTGCTTGCTCTATGCCAAAGATCAGGTGCCAGCTCATATCGGCAATTCCGCCAAAAAGAAAAATCGCAACGCCGATCAAGCCCAGTCCATATCCTGTGGGGATTGCTTGCCGCCAAGTTCCCCCGTGCCGCCTCTTGTTCACATAGATCAGCCCGACGATCCATAAGGCCGAAGCCACAAATCCGCTGTAAAGAATGGCATGCCATGGCGTAAAAAAAGATTCGGGAACCCGATGATTGTGCGCATACCCGTCAACGAAAATACCGACTACCAACCATGTTCCCATAAGCATGGTAAGCATATGTACGCTAGTGTTAACCTTCAACGTGTTCATTGCCGAGCCCCCTGGCCTTCAAGTAGATTTGTTTGGAGTATATTGGCTCCGGGTTTACAAAAGGTTCGCAATGAAATTAGCCTTCAGGAATACGCGGAAATTGACAAGGATAGAAGCGCAAGCTATAAAAGAAGTATTGCTTGAACGAAACCGGATCACACAAGAGGTCGGTGAGGCGTCTTCATGAAGTATTGGCAGAGAGTGCGTTTGCTCCAAAAGCTTATCCTGGTGTTTATTTTTTTTCTCATTATCCCGGTTTTGGTCATCGGGCTCTATTTATTTTCCACGAGTTTGCCGCTTGTGCAAAAAGAAAATCGCGAAATGCTGGAGAAGGTCGTCTATCAATTCAATGAAAATATTCAATACCGAATTACCGGATATCAAAATATTTTGATGCAAATGGCGTTCGATCCGAGAATCTCGGCAGCGCTTACACAGAAATATGAAAGATTGCAGGATGAGGTCGCAGCCCTTCAGCAAATGAATTCGCTCGTTAGCAGAACTCAGGCTTATTTTCCGATGAAACGCATTCAATTCTATAAAACCAATCCGACCTTGCACGAGGACGGAGGCACGATTTTAAACATAGAAAAGGCTTCTGTAAAAGAATGGTATCCTGATATGGAAGCGGAGGAACGGCAGTTTTATTGGCATTTTAGCCGAAGCGGTCCCCCGACGTTTCATATCAGCAAATGGCTGGTCGACTACTTGAGCAACGAGAAATACGGCATCATTGATATCGAAGTGACTGCCGGCGCTTTGTTTGACCAGCTCTCAAGTCCGCTGGAATACAGCGACAGTTGGATGGTTGTGGCTGACGCCGAAGGAAGGGCTTTAATCGATGCCAGGGATGTTCGAACAGGCGAGAACGTCAAGGAATTGGAGTACCTGAACAGGGCGTTCGCCGACAAGCGGGGCTGGTACGCAACGAAAATTGACGGCAAAATGAACCTGATTGTTTTTGAGACGAATCGACTGGGTTGGAAAATCGTTTCGGTTGTTAGCCAGGAATCGCTTTGGCAGAAGTTACGGCTCGTCAAGAACGCGGCGATCGTGGTCGGCATTTTGTTCGTCGGACTTACATTAGTCGTACTCATCGGCTTCGGGGGGAGATTAACGAAGCGCTTGAACGCTCTAATTCGAAGCATGCGCAAAGTGCGGGACGGCGATCTGGGGCAAATGGTGAAAGTTCACGGGAAGGATGAACTCGCCGATGTTGAGGCGGAATTTAATCGGATGTCGACGCAATTGGAGGAATCGGTCAAAGAAATCGCGGCAGCAAGAAGCGCGACGGAGACGGAGAAGCTGCGTCTTCTCCAGGCGCAGATTAACCCGCATTTCTTGTATAATACGCTTGCGCTGGTGAAAAGCATGGCGATGGATATCGACTCGTCCGAAATTAGCGGCACGGTGGACGCGTTGGCCAAGTTTTTCCGGCTGGCGCTGAATCGAGGCGGCGATATTCTGCCGTTAAGCGAAGAACTGGAGCATGTCCAAGCCTATTTGGACATTCACGAGCAGCGTTATCCGGGACGGATCGCGGTTGAATTCGATGTAGAGGAGCGGGCGTTGTCTTGCGAGATGATCAAGATTACGCTGCAGCCGATTGTTGAGAACGCGTTGCTGCATGCTTTCGAAAGCACGGGCGGCAAGGGCAAAATCGGCATTCGCGCTCGGCTGCAGGGAGAGAATGAGCTGTGCATTGAGGTCATGGACAACGGCAAGGGCATGTCGTCGGAGCAATTGAACGAGCTGCTGTTGGGCGGCGGCTCCGGCTTGCGCGAAACTGGCGGCGGTTTCGGTATTTTTAATGTCAATGAACGTCTTAAGCGGTACTTTGGCCCCTCCTGCAGGATGACGATCGACAGCTCGATCGGCCGAGGCACTAACGTACGGATCGTCATTCCGCAGACAATCGAACTCAGGCAATCTTCGTTAAATACATCTTTGGATCGGGGCTGATATACAGATGAAAATTTTCGTTGTCGATGACGAAATCAGACAAAGACAATCGATTATTCGCCATGTGGATTGGAATCGTTACGAGATGAGAGTTACCGGCGAAGCGGAAGATGCCGCTGAAGCTCTCGCGCTCGCAGAGCTGGACCCGCCCGATCTTCTGATCACAGATATTAGGCTATTGGGGATGAGCGGGCTGGAGCTTTCATCCCGGATGAGGGTCTTCAATCCGAAGCTGCGCATCATCATGGTAACGGGATATGAACAATTCGAATATGCCAAAACCGCGCTTGATCTCGGCGTCGACGCATTTCTCGTCAAGCCGATCGACTTTGGCAAATTGGCGGCAATCCTGGAGCAAATGCACGGCGAGAGGCTGATCGACATGAGGAAGACAGAGGAGGAGGCTCGGGTAAAGGACCAGCTTAAGTCTTTCGCGCTTATTGCTCGGGAGAACCTCATGCAAGAGCTGATTCACGGTCTTCTTCTACACGAGAGCGAAGCGGCTGAGCGTGCCCGTTCACTGGGAATGTTCGCCGACGCCGTTCCGCGTTCGCTCGCGATCGTCTCGATCGATTTCATTCCGCATCCCTCGCACACGAAGGAAGCCGCGACGCGAATCGCTCAAGCGGCAATCCGGAGGAGCGCAGACAAAGCTTGCGCCTCGCATATCGAAGAGACGACAGTGACCCCTCGCGGAGATTTGGTGCTCTTTGTGAAACAAGGGAAGTCCCTTATTGGCGATCGGATGATGACCTTGCTGCTGGAAGAGATCGAGAGCGAAGCGGGAACAACCGGTCTATCCTCGATCTGCATCGGAGTAGGCCCTCCTGCGGAATCGCTGGTCGGCTTGAGCGAAAGCTACCAGCTTGCGAGAAGAGCGGTGAATTTACGGCTGCTTGGGCGGACGGAACAAATCTTCTTTTGGCACGAGTTTATCGATCAGCCCGAACATTCCGGTAAAAGCTTGCAGGAGAGCAGCAACGATTTTTTTGAACGGATGGGAGCGGGGGACAGCCTGGGCAGCCGGAGTGCGCTTGGGGACCTGATGAGGGGATTGCTTGGCGACATCCGCATTCGAGGCTCGGAGATGAGGAGCTTGTGCCTCGAATGGGTGAGCAGAGCAAGCCGAACCGCCGATGAAATCGGAGGCGCGGGCAAGCATCTGGGCTCGGAGAAGCAACTATGGGGGGAGCTTCTCGAGTGCGAGGATGAAATGGAGCTGCTGCAGACGACGATTCGGATTTTGACGGGTTTCTGCGATTATATCGCGGACAAGAAGCTGAGCCATGCCCAGGTCATTGTCCGGAAGGCGCTGGATATGATGAACGCCCGCTACAAGGAAAATTTGTCGCTTAGCTCGGTTGCCGACGCGGTATTCCTCAGTCCCAATTATTTGGGGGCGTTATTGCGAGAGGAGTTGGGTCAATCCTTTACCGACCTGCTGATTCACATCCGGATCGCCCAAGCGAAGCAATTGCTGCACCACTCCGAGTTGAAGCTTTACGAGGTAGCGGAGAGCGTAGGGTATCAAAATATCGGGTATTTCACCGGTCTGTTCAAACGGATCACGGGGCTGTCGCCGAAGGAGTACAGAAACTTCGTCGGCGCAGCCGATGACGAATAAAGCCCAAGCGCATGCTTTGCAAAGATGACCGTTAGGAGACGCTGCGTCTCCTGGCGGTCTTGTTTTATTTGGATCTCGTCAAGATCGTGCGAGAGCAGCGGTAATCGTGCGATAGGACGATTGAGAACGCTTACCCGACTCTCTATAGTTAATTTATACAGCTAAGATTGGAGTGATGTTGTGGGTTTCTCTGCAATAAAGAGGAAGGGAATGCTCCCCTTATATTTGTTTATCGTTCCGGGGATTGCGTTGGTCGTCATGTTCAACTACCTTCCGATGCTAGGCTTGCAGATGGCGTTCAGGGATTACAACTTCAGGGAAGGCATTTGGGGCAGCCCATGGGTGGGATGGCAAAACTTCGAGGAATTTACGGCAAGCGCGGATTTTTGGAGAGCGATGGGCAATACGTTCCTGTTGACGATGCTGAGGCTGCTGTTTGTGTTTCCGACGACGATCTTGTTTGCCTTATTGATTAATGAAATTCGGTCTTTCGCATTTAAGCGATTCGTTCAATCGATGAGCTACCTTCCGCACTTCATTTCCTGGATCGTCGTTGTCGGTTTTCTGGACGCCTTCTTCTCGATCGACAGCGGAGGAGCGAATTCGCTGCTCGGGATCTTCGGAATCGAGCCGATCGCTTTTATGGGTTCGGAGACTTGGTTCCGCCCGATCTTTATTCTAAGCAGCATGTGGAAGGAAATCGGTTGGGGAACGATTCTGTACCTGGCGGCGATCGCCGGCATTAACCCCGCTCTATACGAAGCCGCGGAGCTGGACGGCGCCGGACGATTTAAGCAAATGCGTTATATTACGCTGCCGAGCATTTTTCCGATCATCACGATCGTCTTCATCTTATCGATTCCGAGTCTGCTTAGCGTCGGCGCGGATCAGATCTACGCGATGATCAATCCCGCGAATATCGGCGTGGCGGAAGTGATCGATACGTATGTGCTGCGGCTTGGGGTCGGTCAAGCCCAATATTCCATGACGACGGCAATCGGGCTTGTCATGAGCTTTATGACGACCTTCCTGCTCGTGTTAAGCAATTTCATATCGAAACGCATAGGCGGAGAGGGCATATGGTAACCAAACTCAATACGTTTACGGTATTTAATTCGCTGTTAATGATTCTGTTCGCATTTTTGTCCGCTTATCCGATGTGGTATATTCTGGTTCTTTCCTTTAACGAAGGCGCGGACGCTGCGATGGGCGGCATTTACTGGTGGCCGAGAAGCTTTACGATAGGCAACTACATCGTCATTTTGCAAAACGAAATCATATTAAATGCGTTCAAAATCAGCGTGCTCCGCACGGCGATCGGCACGATCGGTTCTCTGCTCGTTACTTCCATGGTCGCTTACGCACTGTCCCGGAAGGAGCTCCCGGGAAGAAAGCAGCTGACAATTGTCTTTCTGTTCATCATGCTGTTTAACGGGGGGCTTATCCCGTTCTACATTCAGTTGATTCGGCTCGATCTCATCAACAGCTTCTGGGTGTTCGTCATTCCTAACCTGTTCAGCGTATGGAATATGCTTGTCATGAAAACGTCGTTTCAGAACAATATCCCGGAAAACGTGATCGAGTCCGTTAAAATCGACGGCGCAGGGTACGCGCGAATTTATTTCGCCATCATCCTGCCGTTCTCGATGCCGTTGCTGGCGGCACTAGGCTTGTTCACGGCCGTCTTTCATTGGAACGATTGGTTTACCGGGGCGTTCTTCGTGAGCGATCTCCAGCTGCAACCTCTGCCTACGTATCTTCAACGCGTGATGAGCACCGTAGAAGCGAGCAATATGATCAGCGCCGGGCAGATGAGCGCGGCCAGAGACGCCGGCATGTACAATCCTGCCGCAGTGACGACGAAGTCGGTCCGGATGGCGACGATTATGCTGACGACATTGCCGATCTTGCTCGTATATCCGTTTCTGCAGCGATATTTCGTCAAGGGGGTGCTAATCGGATCCGTTAAGGAATGAACGAAATGACAAAAGAAAAACTTGAACAAACCATCCATGGGGAGGCACTACGAAAATGAGCAAGAGATGGAAAAAGTGGGGTAAGACGGCGTTTGCAATGACCTTGAGCGCGACCTTATTTGTAGGATGCACCAATAAAGACAATGAAGCGACTTCCACGCCATCCCCGACTTCAAGCGGCGGAGCCGCAACGGAATCCGCGTCGAAGACGCCGGCGGGGGAAGAGATTAACGGCTTCACTTTGTACAATCCGATATTGACAACGCCGATTAATCTGGACGGCGAAATCACGAAGATGATCATGGAAAAATCGGGCGTCCGGTGGGATAAAGTCGAAATCGGCAACGGCAGCGATATCGCCCAACAAATCAATCTTAAGCTCGTCAGCGGAGAGTTCCCGGATGCGATTATTCTGGATGCCGAAAATGCGATGTGGTCGCGATTGATCAAGGAGCAGAAGCTGCTTCCGCTCGATAAGTACTTCGACAACGCGGCGGAATATCCGAATCTGGCGAAGATCGATAAGCGGCTGGTCGATTACTGGCGCGCAACGGACGGACATATCTACTTCGTGCCAATGGGGTATGAGCCGGTTCTGGACGAGCCTTCCGCCTGGCAAGGCAACGCCCAGGGGTTGTGGATTCAAGACGACCTTCTTGAGAAATCCGGGCTGAAGGTGGACGACATTAAGACAGTCGAAGGCTTCGAGCAATATTTGAACGCGATTAAAGGCACGAAGGACGAGAAGGGGCGCTCGATTATCCCGTTGTCGTTGGGCGGGGAAAATTTTGCGGGGTTAAATGTCGTGATGTCGATGTTCGGCGTAAGAACGATCGTCGGCGGAACCGGCTGGAACGAACAGGCCGACGGCTCGGCCCTGCCGGATTACAAAATGCCGGGCTTCAAGCAAGGCTTTCAATGGCTGAATAAGCTTCATTTGAACGGGCTGTTGGACCCGGAAACCGCGTTCCACAAAAAAGATCTGTTCCTTGAAAAGGGAAATTCCTTGCGATTCGGCTCGATGCTCTTCGACGGTTGGGACAATCCGAATGCGAGCACGTTGAAAAATAACGGTATTGCGGACTCGATCACGTACAAAGCGCTGGAAGCGCAAGGGTTTCCGGAGGGCTGGTTCGTTCCGGCTTATCTGCCCGCCATTGAAGGAATCAAACCTGCGCAATACGCCAACTTCAGTCCTTTCGGCGGATTGGGAACCGGCATTAGCAGCACGGCCAAAAATCCGGATCTGATCATGAAAGGGCTCGACTGGCATCAAACGCCGGAAGCGTTCATCCTGATGGAATACGGACCGGAGTCGATGGGCGCGTACAAAATGGAAGACGGGGTCGTCGTTGTCAACGATGCGGTGTTCAGAGGGCCGGACTTCTGGGGCGGAGAAGGCATGACCAACGTGACCGAGAAAGGCTTCTTCTGGTGGAAATACCTCGGCAGCACGCTGCAGACGCATATTCCGACGATGGAGCCGCCTTGGACGGCTACGAACGCGATGCTGTACAAAGCCGAGGAGTTGAATCACGAGCAGGGAACATTTGGCCTGATTCCGGCCGTAAGTCGGACGAAGACGCTCATAGGCGGCCAGGTGGAGAAGTATAGCCCGGTACAGAACGATATCAGAATGCAATATTACGCCAAAATGCTGCTCGCCAAAAACGAGAATGAATTCGAATCCGCTTACGAGCAGTTCTTGAACGAAATGAAGGTTCGCGGGCACGACGAGGAAACGATCGCCGAGTTCAACGAGCAGTATAAGGCTTACAAAGAAACGCCGGCGGGAAAAATCTCGATCGAGGTGAAAAGAACGCTGCCTCGAAACGTATACAGCGACAAGCCGGAAGTCATCGGTCGTTAAAAACCATTTATAAGAATGCATTGGAGAGCTGATTTTGACCTACTTGAACAAGGAATGGCCTAACCGAGTCAATATCGTTAATTTTATTCGCGGAGTAGAACCGAGACTGGATATCGATTTGTTGGAGACGCTGCGCGAAGAGCTGGCGCTCGTGCGAAAGCACGGGTTGCCGGCGACGTGGCTGATCCAGTACGACGCCCTGATCGACGACAATTTCGTGGCTTTGCTGAAGCAGGAGACGGATGAAAAGCAGGAAATCGGCGCCTGGTTCGAGGTCGTACAGCCGTTAGTCGAGAAGGCAGGTTTGGTCTGGAGAGGCAGATATGCGTGGGATTGGCATGCCCATGTCGGGTTTTCAATCGGCTACACTCCCGAGGAGAGAGAGCGGCTTGCGGACGTCTTCATGGAAGAGTTCCGAGCCAAGTTCGGACGATATCCGAAGTCCGTAGGCTCATGGTTTATCGATGCTCATCTGCTCGGTTATTTGGCCGATCGCTATGCCATCGTCGCTTCCTGCAATTGCAAGGATCAATGGGGCACGGACGGCTATACGCTTTGGGGCGGTTATTACAACCAGGCCTATTATCCTAGCCGTCTCAACGGTTTCATGCCTGCGCAGACCGCGGCTAATCAAATTCCGGTGCCGGTATTCCGCATGCTCGGAAGCGACCCGATCTACCAATACGATGCCGCGGATCACGGACACGGCCAAACCGTCGTGACGCTGGAGCCCGTCTATACCGGGAACGAGGGAGGAGGCGGCCTTCCTTCCTGGGTACGCTGGTTTTTCGATGTCAGCTTCCGTCCCGCCCAGTTGTCCTTCGGCTATGCGCAGATCGGTCAGGAAAATTCATTCGGCTGGGAGCGGATTGGCGCAGGCTTGACCGATCAAATCGACCTGCTTGCCCAAAAGCGAGAAGAAGGCGAACTGGTCGTCGAAACGCTGGCCGCATCGGGCGAATGGTTTAAGAGCCGGTATCCGCTCACCCCTGCGTCCGCGATATGCGCGCTCGAGGATTGGAAGAACGAAGGGCGGCAATCGGTCTGGTACTACAATCGCAATTATCGGGTCAATCTGTTCCGTGAAAAAGAGCATTTCCGCATCAGGGACATTCATTTATTCGACGAAACGTATGAGGAGCGGTATTTGCGGGACGTATGCGCGACGGAGGATTGCCGGTACGACACGCTGCCGGTCATGGACGGAGCACGGTGGAACGATTTCCGTACCCGGACGGGGATCGAGCCTATTCTATTCGATCCATCCGGACATGCGAGACCGGCCCCCGTCGTTTCGCTGAAAGTAGACGATACCGTGACGGGAGAGCTCGAGGTTGAACTGCTCCTCGAGGGGGGCGGCAGCATTGCGATCCGTTGCGCGGAAACGGCCATTACGTTTCGCAGCGCGCTTGATAATTGGGGGCTTCGGATGGCGTGGGGGGACACGGCCGAGCAGCCGGATTTGCAGGCTGCTGCGGATGGAATCCATTATCGATTTTTCGGTCAATCCTACGACGTACGAATGGAAGGCGCATATTCGCTTGCGTATGACCGAAAGCTCGATTCCCCCGAAGCTCAGGAGAACGATGAACCGGCGAACGCGATCGCGATCCGTCCGCTCGATCGGGAATTGAAGTGGATATTGGCACGGTAGGAATCAATGAGATTCTAAAGGAGAGATAAGGAGTATATGCGAAAAATAAAGCTTCCTGTCACATCCCTGCTTGCTTTCACGCTTTTGTTTTCGACGGTCTCGTTCGGCGCATCGCCTTCTTCTGCTTCAGCTTCGTTATCGGCGACCGGTGGGAGCGATTCTTTTCACATCGGTATTTTCAACCCGCCTCCTCCGGAAAGCGTAAATGCGCAATCGTATGCGGAAATCGCCGGGATGAACGTCAACTTCATCGTCGGCGGCAACAGCCACTACACGTACGACGTCAACGATCGGGCTTTGACCTTCGCGGCGCAGAACGGTTTGCAGATTCTGGTTGCGGATACGAAGCTCGGCTGGTATGAACCGGTGCTCGCGCAAACCGTCGGCGATGCGGCGGTATCCGTAGACAGCGCCAACCCGTGGGGGCAAACCATCGAATCGCCCGATACCGGCACCGGATGGTCGCTGAACACGGTCGATCTGCAGATCGACAAGACGCAATGGCCGCAAAGCGCGACATTAACGTTAAGTCTGTATGACAGCCCGGCCAAGACGACGCTGATCGGTTCCGATTCGATAACCGGACCCGGTATTGTCGACGGCAATGCCTCGATATTTCGCATTCATCAAGGCATTGAGGCCGACAAAGCGTATTATTTGGAGCTGACAAGCAACAGTGCGGTTGCTGTGGGCGTGGCGGCTAGCGCATCCGATGTATACGCAGGCGGCGAAGCGTATGTCAATCAGACGGCTGATAGCGGTAAAGATCTATGGTTCAAAGTTCTTTTCTCCAAATCGGTGTTTAACGACGGCGGCGAGCCAGCGCAGGAGGCGCTTGAGGATATTGTCTCGCACTATTGGAATCATCCGGCTCTGATGGGCTATAACTTGTACGACGAGCCACCCTCCGCGCTCTTTACGCGCCTTGGTTATATGATCAAGAGACTGAAGACACTCGACCCCGATCACATGTCGCTTGTTAATTTGCTTCCTAGCGATGCGCCCTCAAGCATGCTTGGGTTAATGGAGCATCTGGATGGAAGCGTGTTGAATTCGGTTACGCCGATCGGACAAACGTTCACGACAGGCGCGCATGAGACGAATATTTCCAGCGTTCAATGGTATGTGCCGTGGGATCAATGGCAGTCGGGGGAACAGGTGACGTTAAAGTTATGGGATTCCCCGGCCCAATCGACGCTTATTTCGCAAACGACGCTTAATCAATCGGCTGTCGGCACGAATAGCCAACCCCGGTTCCTGCTGAATGCGGAGGTGCAGCCGAATACGACGTATTATTTGGAGTTTACGCATAATGGCGGCGGAGATAACTTCCTCGGGGTCTGGAGAAGTCAAACGGGGGATAACTGGTACAATGGCGGAAACGCTTACAGCAACGGTCAGCCTATGGATTCCGATTTTTGGTTTACGATCAATCAAAATATTGCTGCACTATCTTACGAGGACTATGTGTACCGTTGGGTAAGAGCAGAGCCGGATGTTTTGTTGTTCGATTACTATCCGTTTTTGGCCGACGGCGGATTTTCTCAGGAGTATTACAACAACCTGGAAATCATTCGGCGTCAGGCTAAAGCGGGCGCCGTCGACTTCTGGACGTTCGTCCAATCCGTCGGGATCGGCAATTGGCTTCGTTCGCCATCCGAGAACGATATGCGCTATAACGTGTATACGAATCTGGCATACGGCTCCAAAGGTCTGATCTATTTTACGTATTCGCATCCGATCTATCCGGGATTTAACGGATCGATCATTAATCCCGACGGCACGCAGAATCCTTCTTACGGTTGGGCGAGAGATCTGAACGCGGAGGTGCTGAACCTCGGAACGACGTTGAACCGGCTGACGTCCGAAGCAGTTTATCATACGGGCTCTGCGATCCCGCCCTCGACGACCGTACTTCCAGGCTCCTTCTTCTGGAAACCGGACGATTGGAACGAACCGTTCGTCATCAGCTCGTTCAAGGATGAGAACGAACGTCAGTACGTGATGGTGGTCAATCGCGATATGGCGGCGTCCCGTACGTCGACGTTCACGCTCAGCACGAAACCGGGCTCCGTCATGGAAGTTTCCAAGACGACCGGGGCGGAGGTTCAGGCGAATTACAACCGTACGACAGGAAGCTTGACCGCAGCTTTTGCCCCGGGCGAAGGCCGGCTGTATGCGGTTGACGCCGAAGCCGTCAACCTGGCGCCGACCGCAAGTCCGCAAAGCTTGACGGTTCTGGCAAATAGCGCGATCAGCGGCACGCTTGTCGCCGACGATCCGGAAGACGAATCATTGACGTACAGCATCGTAGACAACGGAGTCAAAGGAGTTGCCGCGATTACGAATGCCGCGACCGGCGCATTTACTTACACTCCGCAAGCGGGGGCAGCAGGCAGCGACTCCTTTACATTTAAGGTCAACGACGGCCATTCCGATTCGAACACGGCCGCCGTCACGATCGGCATTACACCGGAAGTCGCCGCCACGGCTTCGGCGGGAGGCTTGACGGGGACGACGAAGGTCACCGCCGCCGCTTCTGTCGGCAATCGTGTGGTCGTCAAAACTTCTGCGACCCTGCTGCCGACGCCGGGCGCAGGCGACGCCGTTCCGTCCGGGGCGGGGGTAGTCGATCCTTATGTATCGGGTACGGACATTGGCGGCGTAACTTCCGGAACGTATGTCGGCGTCTATGAGATCGAAGCGACGAATAAGATCGCGGGCTTTAAGCTGCTGACGCTAACAAGCGGCCAGATCAAAGCGCCTCCGAACAATCCGGGTTCCGGTTCGGGAACGGCTCCCGCGTCAGGTCCGGCAACCGTTCCCGAGTCCGGTCCGAAGACGCCGGTCGTACAGAAAGAGGAGAAGGAGAAAGAGAAGCCTTCCGAATTATTCTTCAAGGACATCGCCGATCATTGGGCGGCGTCTTCGATCAAACAAGCGATCGAACGGGGAATCGTCAACGGCTATTCGGACGGAACGTTTCAGCCCAATCGCTCTGTCACCCGGGCAGAATTCATCGCCATGCTGATGAGAGCGTTAAAGCTGGAAACCAAGGGCGCCAAGCTGTCCTATGCGGATGTCAACGACATCGGCGCCTGGGCGCAAGCCGCGATTGCGCAAGCGGTTGAGGCCGGGATCGTGACCGGCTTTAAGGATAATACGTTCCGCCCGAATCACGTGATCACCCGCGCGGAGATGGCATCACTGGCGGCGC
Organism: Cohnella sp. LGH; assembly: GCF_017671885.1. Lineage (NCBI taxonomy): Bacteria > Bacillati > Bacillota > Bacilli > Caryophanales > Paenibacillaceae > Cohnella > Cohnella sp. LGH. The sequence continues at coordinate 2,196,729 of NZ_CP072117.1, read as the reverse complement.
GCGCGCTGAATTTGCCGTTTCAGGCGACTGGCGCTTCAGGCTTCTCCGACGATACGGATATTCCGCAGTGGGCCAAAGGCGCGATCGCTGCAGCCCGAGATGCCGGAATCTTGCAGGGACAGCCGAACAACAGGTTTAATCCGAGCGGAGCAGTATCGCGCGCGGAGGCTGTTACGGCGATGATCAGATTGCTTGATGCGCAAGAAAGATAATGCTAATGATGATAGCATAGTTGGAAAAAATGTGGCTGTCCCATGAGTGCTTCAAGTAGCTGTGAAAGATAGTCGATGAGAAAGGTTCAAGGGGTATGTACCTCCTTCCGATGCTATACGCACCTGAAACCTGAATGGGTAAACCCGTGATAAGGTGGTTTCAGGAGCGTATGAGGCAGTCTCCAGGAGGTACATACCCCTTTCTTTGTCTATCGATCAACTCAAGCAGCTCTGCTTATGGGACAGCCTCATCTTGCCTCCAACACTTATAAGCTACGTACCTTCCGCCTCAGCAATTCCCCTCACGCATTTTCACCCAGTGTATCCGAACGGGAAATATCCTGCTATACTGCTGAAATAACGACGGCTGATTAATGACAGCGCTTACGAACTCAGGGGTGAGACATAACGATGATGAAAGGATGGATGATCGGCGGCAGCGTTCGCTCGCAAATTCTGATTCTGCTGCTGGTGTTTATTATTACTCCGACCACGATCATTTCCGTTTTTACGATCGATAAATTTTCCAAAATGATTCATCGCAACGGCATGGATATGATGGAGACGGCGCTGGAGCACTCGAAGGAAAACTTGTCGAGCTTCATGGAAGGCGCGGCGGACGCCGCGTTGCTGATTATGACCAATCCGGCGATCATCGATCCGATTCTGAAGACAAACTGGACGGGCAACGTGCAGCAGAAAATCTCGGCCTCCAACCTGTTGGAGAAGCAATTCTATGAATTGAAAATTCACGGCATTCGCGCCAAGGAAATCGCCATCGTGAGCGCATCCGGAGACAGAACGTACGCGGGGGCCAATACGTTTCTGCCCGGCCAGGATACGGATTGGCTGGAGGATGTGGACAGACTGGACGGCAAACCGTATTGGGGGAGCTACGACCATAACGGAAAATATATTTTTGTCGCCCGCAAGGTCAAACAGTTCATCAAGGCGAAGGAAGCGTTCCGTCCTCTTGGCGTTGTACTGATCGCCTTCTCCGAGCGCGATTTCTCCAGCATCAATTCGGCGGTAAATCTCGCGAACGGCTCGGAAATACTGATCTCCGACCGGAATGGACGGATGATCTCGGGGTCGGACGAGGCAGCGGTCGGTCAAACGCTTGCCTCCGGTTCATTCGCTCAAGCGGCAGACGGCGTTCAGCTCGATTTGACGGGCGTGTACGAGCCTGGAACGGGCAGCCGACTGACAGTATACGACGCCCTGCCAAACAGCGATTGGAATCTGATTGTCTCCTCCCCGTTTGAGGAGACGCAGCAGACGCAGCAAGGCATCAAGCGTGTCATTATGCTGTCTACCGGCTTATGCGTCGTCGGGGCGTTTCTGTTGGCGGCGCTACTGGCGCACCGAATGACACTGCCGCTTAAGAGGCTGTCCAAGGAAGTGAAGCAGCGGATTACAAACGGCGACTTCTCCTTCTGGCCTACCCCGGTACACGTGCGGCAGGATGAGATTGCCGGACTCGGTCAAGGCTTTTATCGGCTCGTAGCCGATTTGAACGAAACGAAGAATCGCATTCATCAGGTGGAGCTGATGAAGCGGGAAGCGGAATTCGACGCCATGAAGAGCAAGATCAAGCCGCATTTTCTGTATAATGCGCTTGAATCCGTTCGTATGCTGGCCATCGTCAACAAAGACCCGGGCACGGCGGAAATGATTAAGGCGCTGGGGCATCTTTTTCGCTATATTATTTCCGACCAGAAGGAGCGCACGACGTTGGCCGACGAGCTGTCGTACCTGATCAGCTACATCAAGCTCCAAAAGCTAAGATACGAGGATCGTTTGGACGTTCGAATCGAGGTTCCGGATTCTCTGCAGGACATCGCGATATTGAAGCTGGTGCTGCAGCCGCTGGTGGAGAACGCAATTGAGCACGGCATCAACCGAAGGCGGGGGGCGAGGCTGATCTCCATTACGGCTGGCGACGACGGCGACGATGTACGGATTCGGATTTGGGACGACGGGGCGGGCATCGCTCGGGACCGCATAGAAGAAATTCAACGCAGTCTGGACGATCCGAGCACGGACAAGGACCATATCGGCTTAATCAACGTTCATCGCAGGCTGCGGCTCTATTTCGGCGAACCTTACGGGCTTTCAATCGACAGCGTGCAGCATAGTTATACGAGCGTTAACGTACGGATACCTTGCAAAAGACAGATCGGAACTTAACGGGGGGAGTATTTTATGCATACGGTTCTTATTGTGGATGACGACGCCATGATTGTAAGAGGCTTGGAGCAGTTCGTCGATTGGGGGGAACTGGGTTTTAACATTGTCGGAACCGCGAGGGACGGCGAAGAGGGCATGGAGGCAATCCGCAAGCTTCAACCGGAGGTTGTGCTGACCGACATCCAAATGCCGTACAAGGACGGATTGGCGATGATCGAGGATTGTCTTCGGGATGGGCTTTCGCCTCATTTTGTCGTATTGACCGGATTTAACGAATTCGAGTATGCCAGACGCGCGCTCAAGAGCCGAGTATCCGACTACTTGCTCAAGCCGGTGGAAGAGCAGGAACTGATCGCCGTCATGGGCGGAATTCGCACGCAAATTGAAAGGACCGCGAAAACGAAGGAGGATTGGAATGTCCTGCAGTCTGCCGTATCGGCTAGCTTCTCTTTCGTAAGGGAGAAGCTTGTCCGCGAACTGGCGACAGGGGAAATCTCTCCGTCGTCGATCGAAGACGAAAGGCTCGTTTATTACAACATTCGGCTAGCGGACGAACGCTATCAGGTGGCGCTGCTGCAAGGCGAGGCGCAACTGCTCGGCGACGACAAACTGCAGGAGTTCATGACGTCGGCTCTCGAAAAGAGGGGAATCCGGCTGCATCTGGCGCGCGGGGACGCAATCGGGACGATGCTGCTTGGCGGAGAGCGGGACATGGAGCGGGACGTTACGGAGGGGCTGGCGGACATATCGGGCAAGGTAAAGGAGTGGCTAGGGCTGACGCTGACGTTCGGCGTGTCGGAGTCCGGAGCTTTGACGGAACTGAAGGAGCTCTACAGGCAAGCGGAGCTCGCGCTGCAGCACAAAATGTTCCGTGGCGGAGGCTCGATCATTGCCTATGGGACGATTCCTGAAGAGAGCGGAGAATTCTCGCCGGTACCTCAGGAGCATGCTCGCAGGCTGTTGGCGGCTGTGAGCGAGAACGACGAAGCGGGCGTTCTGTCGGAGCTGGACGACTTTTTTCGGGAAATTCGCCGCAGCGGCAGTCTGCCCTCTCACGATGTGTATCGCACCTGCTCGGAGCTGCTGTACGAAGTCCGCAAGGCGCTGAGCGAAATGGGGCTTGCGGTGGACAAGCTCGTTGGAGAGGACGTTTCTTCTTCGGACAAAATGAGGCGGCACGATACGCTCGAAGGACTATGCGACTGGCTCGCAACTATTTTACAGCGCGTTCGGGCGCACTTCGACAGAAGCTTCGAGCATACCGGGGGAGAACAGCTCGACAACATTATTTTGTACATGAGAACGCACTATGCGGACAATATCGATCTGGACGTGATCTCCAAGAAGTTTTTCATCGACCCCAGCTACTTCTGTAAAGTGTTCAAAAAAAAGACGGGGGAAACGTATCTGCACTATCTGACCCAAATCCGCATCGATAAAGCCTGCCAGCTGCTAAGCAATCCGTCCAGCAAAGTGTATGAAATCGCAAGTCTTGTCGGCTACGAAGATCAACGGTATTTCAGCCAAGTATTCCGCAAGCATACCGGAATGACGCCAAGCGACTATCAGAAAAGCAAGACAAAAAATTAAACATTCGAGACAAGTTTACCGCATTATCATTTTCCCGCCGAGAGGTTAACTTTGAAGTAAGCGATTCCAGTTCGCGGTCAACCGCTTCGGCGGAACCCGGATACGGTCGTCAGTTCATCCATCGGAAGGGGAAAAACAGATATGAAAGCGTCATCTAAAACAATCGTTACCCTGCTGGTTCTTCTCAGTCTATTCGCAACGCTGCTCGCCGGATGCGGAGGCAGCGGCGACTCCGGCTCCAAAGAAAGCTCGTCTCCGGCCGCGGCAAACGGCGGCGGGGACGCCCCAATCTCCTTCAAAATCGCTTCATGGGCCGGTCCCGGCAAAAAAGCCGGTTTGGATCTGGCCATTGCCGAGTACAAAAAAATCAAACCGAATGTCACGATCAGCTTTGAGGAAGTCGCTCAGAACAACGCGGATTTCGATGTCTGGATGGCTGCCCAGCTCGCTGGAAATCAGGAGCCGGAAGTCATTATGGACTTCAGCTACGACCTTCCCTACACAAAATACAACGATAAAGGCTACAACGTATTAGAGATGGACCCGTACCTGGAGAAGACAAGCCCTTATACGAACCAAAAATGGGGCGATAGCTTCCGTGAAGTCGATCTTAACTTGATGCGCTCCACGCGCAACGGCAAGCTCAACAATATCGCCACTTCGATGGTCACGTTGAAAATCGCTTATAACAAAGACATTTACGATCAGCTTGGGCTTAAAGCGCCTAAAACGTTCCCGGAGATGATCGCCAACTTCGAGGCGATTCGTCAGGCCAACATCGGGGCGGAGCCGTTCTCCGGCTTCCTCAAGGTGACATCGGCGTGGGACTGGTTCGCAAGATTTACGGCGCAGCAGACTCAGGAACAATACGTGAGTCAGATCGATTCGCTGTACAAAAACAACAAGTACGAGCAGAACGAATACGTTAAAGCCGTGGACGAGGGCATTATCGATGTCAACAAGCCGGAGGTACGCGGTCTGTACGAGCTGTTCAAGCAGTTCACGAGTTACTGGGCGCCCGGCGCAATGGCGATGACGATGGCGGAAGCGCGGGATATGTGGCTGCAAGGCAAAGCCGCGCACACGTTCACGATCAATATTGACGCCAAGCCGTTTGCCAGCGACATGAAGCCGTCTTTTAACTGGGATACGTTCGAATTTCCGGTCATTACGAAGGATATCGCTCCGACGTCCAATGAAGATCCCGCCGAGTTCGGCGACCTGGCCGATGCGTTCGTCGTGATGCCGTCGGCAATCAAGAAGAACATTCAAGACGAAGTGATGGACTTCATTATGTTCTATACGTCTCCGGCGATCGCTACTCAGCTTGCCGACATGAATTGGATTACGCCTACGGCTAGCGGCATCGAACCGAACGTAAACCTGGAGCGTTACTTGCCGAAGTACAGACCGCAAAACCAGGTCGACCTGAACTCGCAGGCGATTCTCGGCACGAACGCACGGCAGTTTGTGCTGCAGCAAATTCAGCGCTATGTTCTCAACGATATTACGACGGATCAGCTTGTCGAGCTTATCGATAAGAACATGAAGGAAGAAGCGGAGAAGATCAAGCAGGAGAAGGGCTGGTCTAAGGACAACAATTACGGCAACAAGTAAACGGCTGTCCGGGATCGGACCGGCCAAGGCGACCGGCAGCGGAACGGATTCCGCGGCCGGCGCTGCTTTTAAGGCGTTCCGGCCCCGCGCCGCGAGGAACGGGAGGGCCCAACGATGTCAACTTACGGTTTAAACCTGCTTCGCTCTATTTATCGCAACAAGCACGCCTATTTATTTTTACTGCCGCTTATCGCTCTGCTGGGCGTCTTCAGCTATTATCCGATCGTCATGGCGCTCAAGATGTCATTTTACCAGTGGAAAGGCGGCAACGAGGCGATCTTCATCGGATTGGACAATTTTGTGGCGCTGTTTAAGGATGCCACTTTCTATAAGTCGTTGACGAACGCGCTTTGGTTCATCCTGTTCGACTGCACGATTGGCGTCCTGATGCCGCTGTTTATCGCCGAGTTGTTGTTTCATTTGAAGAGTGCGCGCCTTCAGTACGTGTTTCGGACGCTGTTCGTCATCACGATTACGGTTCCGTCGGTCATTCTCATTCTGGTGTGGGTGTTCTTGTACAACCCGGTCGTCGGCGGGATGAACGTGATCGTGGAGCTGTTCGGCATTTCTCCGCAGCTCTGGCTGGGAGGTTCGGACACCGCCTTGTTCTCGGTCATTTTCTCCGGCTTCCCGTTTATTAATCCGATTTTCCTGCTCGTCGTATTCGCCGCTCTTCAAGCGATCCCGAGATCGCTGATCGAAGCGTCCGTGATGGAAGGATGCGGTGCGTGGCGGCGCATCTTGTCTATCGACATTCCGATGATTATGGGCCAGCTCAAGCTCATTTTTATCCTCGGCATTTTGCATGGCATGCAGGCTTTCTATAAACCGCTGATTATGACGAACGGCGGTCCGGGCAACGAGACGCTCGTACCCGGTCTCTATATGTTTCAATCGGGCTTCTCGCACAACGATTTCGGCTATGCCTCCACAATCGGCTTTGTGATGCTCATAATGATGCTGGCGCTGACGTTTGCTTCCAACAAGCTGATCAAATCGGACGGCGACTAGAGTTGAACGGAAGGGGGCATCTTCTCGATGTCATCGCATAACAGAAAGTACGTTTCTATTATTCTAACCGGCCTGCTGGTTTTGTTCGTGCTGTTCAGCTTTTTTCCAGTGCTTATTATGGTGCTGACCTCGTTCAAGTCGAAAATGCAGGTCAGTATGGGCGTCTTCCAATTGCCGGACGTCATCCAATGGGACAACTATAAACGGGCGTTCGACACGGTCGTTCCGTTCGCGCTCAACTCGATTATTATTGCGGTGTGCGCCGTAGCGGGCGTAGTGTTTGTGGCCGCTCTTGCGGCCTATTCGTTCGCGAGATTCCGGTTTCCCGGCCGGGAAATTCTATATTACCTGGTTATCGCGTTGATGATGGTTCCGGCCGTCCTGCTGCTTATCCCCATGTTCAAACTGGTGGTAGGCATGGGAATGCTGAACACCTACGCGGTCGTAATTCTTCCGCAGATCGCCAGCGGCTGCATCATTGCTGTATTTCTGCTTCGCAGCTTTTTCGCGGGCTTGCCGGAGGATCTGTTCGAGAGCTTCCGTATAGACGGAGCTAGAGAGGGTCGTATTCTAAGAAGTCTGGTGCTGCCGCTGTCCAAACCGATTCTCGGTACGATCGCCGTCCTGAACTTCCACTCCTCGTGGAACGACTATATTTGGCCGCTCGTTACGATTAACGACAAGGCGCTGAAGCCGATCGTCACCGGAATTATGACGTTCTCGAACGAATACGCGACGGAATACGGTCCGATGATGGCCGCTTACGTGCTGGCTTCCGTTCCGCTTATGCTAGTCATCGGCTTCGCAATGAAGTATTTTGTGGACGGGCTGACCAGCGGCGCCGTCAAAGCTTAAATCTATCTCGCCTATGCTGCGGATACATGAAGGGAGAATCGGCCATGGTTTCCTCTATCCGATTCGGACTGATCGGCTGCGGAGCAGTGGCCTCGACGCATGCAAAGGCGATAGCGTCGTTGCCGAACGCGAAGCTTGTCGCCGTCGTCGGACAATCTCCGCAGCGTCTTGCTTTTTTCGCCGAAGCCTGGGGGCTGGACGGCTATACCGATCTGGAGCTTCTGCTTCAACGAAAGGATATCGACGCCGTCGCGATCTGCACGCCGAGCGGCAGTCACGGCGATATCGCGATTCGCGCCGCCGGAGCGGGCAAGCATGCGATGATCGAGAAGCCGATCGATATTTCGCTTTCCAAGGCGGACGAGACGATCGCCGCCTTTCGAAGTCGAGGCCTTAGGCTGGGCGTCATTTCGCAGCGCCGTTTCGACCTTGGCGTCGTCCGCCTTAAAGCTTTGCTAGAGGCCGGGGAGTTGGGCCGTCCGGTGCTGGCTTCCGCTTGCGTTCACTGGTATCGGGACCAAGCTTATTACGACAGCGGCGGCTGGAGAGGCACGTGGTCGGGAGACGGCGGCGGCGTCCTGATCAATCAAGGCATCCATACCGTCGATTTGCTGCTGCATCTGCTGGGGCCGGTCGCGGAGGTCGCCGGACATACCGCGACGATGACCCACGAGCGGATGGAGACGGAGGATACCGCGGTTGCGCTGCTGAAGTTTGCCAACGGCGCGATGGGGACGTTGTCGTGCACGACGTCGGCCTTTCCCGGTTCCCCCGTTAGAATAGAAGTGATTGGCTCCAAAGGGTCCGCTTTGCTGGAGGGCGAGTCGTTAACTAGGCTTGATTTGAACAACGGCAATGGAAGCTCCGGAGTTCAGAAGACGGAGGAATTGGACAAGCAAGGTCTCATCGGGGGAGAATCGGCTATCCCTTCTAATCAGGAGGCCTTCGTTCGGCAATACGAAGACTTCGTCGATGCGATTATTCGGAGACGGGAGCCGACCGTTGCCGGGGAAGCCGGTAGAGAGGCGCTCGCCTTAGTACTGGAAGTTTACCGTTCTTCTAAGAGGAGCGGGCAACGGAGCTAAGAATAGGAGAGAGACCGAATGAAGCATTTTGAAGGACGACCGCGTCTTGGGATTCAGGGACCGACGGTGTCCTGGCTGGACCCATGGGAAGAAGAACGATCCGCCTCCATCATGCGCACGGGTACCGGAAGCGTCGTTCCGGCACAGGATCAGACTCCGCCGCCGAGGGATTTTATGGACGCGATCGGGCGACTGGGCGCCGACTTTTATGTCCATCACGTAATTCCGGGAGCGCCGGATCATGTCGGGCTTTGGCGCGATGCCGAGGCCTGCGGGATGGATGTCTGTCTCGGCAATGAATACGGCAACATCAACGGCCCTTATATAGAGGGAACCAGCCGTTTCGACGTTGCCGACGCCGACGTTCTGGAGGCGGCCGAAAGCGGACGGCTGATGGGGCTGTTGTACGATGAGCCCGAGCATCTGCAAATTAATGCGGCGCAATATCGTAAAGACGGATTTTACCCGCATTGGGGAGCGACGAACGGCTTAACGCTTGCCGAGTCGCAGGAGGCGGTTGTCGAAACGGTTGCCGCCGCGACGTCTCGCGTTCGTCGATTGCTGGAGAGCCGCGGCTTTGAGTCAGGCGATGCGCCTCTCATAGCTGAACATGTGTTTCCGGTGCTTTTTCATACGCATGCGCGCGGGGGCATGGACCTGTGTCCGAAAATAATGAAGGAATCGTTCCAGCCGCTGCAACTGTCGACAGCGCTCGGAGCGGCGAAGCAATACGGACGCCGACTCTGGATATGCGCCGATCTGTGGGGACCGGATGCGGGACCTTGGTTTACCCGTACTTCCGGTTTTCCCGGTCACTCGCCGGAGGAGTATGCTTCCGCACTAAGGATGGGGTATTGGATGGGGCCGTCCCATCTGTTCGCCGAGAACGTCGACGTGCTTCTGAAGTACGAGGGGGGCGAGTTCCGCAAGACGGAATTCGGAGAAGTATGGGAAGAATTCGCACGCAAATACGTTCCGGAAAATCCGCTGTCCTGGAGCCATTCGGAAGCAGAGCCCGACATTGCCTTTATCCATGCGGACGATAGTAATTACGGCCAAAACGAGCGGCTCTACGGCAATCATGGGCTGACGGCCGGAGATGAAGGCAAAAGCGTGTTCCATGTCTGGCATCTGCTCAGTCATCGCACAATTCCCGCGCATGGGAGCTGTATGCACATTCCGGGCTATTCCTTTCCTCGCCATAAGCTGAAGGCCGATTTTCCGCAGGAGGCTTTTCCATTGGAACGAGGCGTTGCGATGCCGCCTAAGGAACGAATGCATCCGTTGTTCTATCCGATTAACAACGTGCTCGTGTATGACGAACGGGTGGGTGAGGCTTTATTAGGCACCCCTCGACTGATCGTCGTCGCCGGTACGAGACTGTCAGAGGAGACATTGTTGACCGTTCGCCGTCGTGCCGAGCAGGGCGCAGCCGTCATCATTGCTTCTTGGCTTGTGCCGGAACGCTGGCGAACGAGCGGTCGGGTCGGAGAAGGCACGTGGATCGTGGCGGATAGCTTTCTCGACAATGACGCGGTGCAGGAGACGTTGGAGCCGTTCATCGGAGGCGGAGATTGCTGGCGACAACGTTTTGGCAGCGGGGAAGTGAGGATGTTCCGGGGAGATGCGGCGGGCTTCACGCTAGATTTTGAGATTGTAGGAAAACGTGGGGGTTAATCGCGTCGCTCGTTCCCTACAAGCTTACTTCCAAATGGATCAGGGGAATTCCGACTAAGCGGATGCACCCTGATTTTCCTTCTATATTATGGAATAAAGTTGACTAAACTAATATTCTAATGTTTAGTTTATAAACCTAAACTACGGATTAAATTTAGTTGACCATACATTTTTAGGATGCTACGATAGGATACGACGCAACGGCTATTAAGCTTATGTTTTCAATTTGTTTAGTCCTGGCTTGGAAGTGCATTCGAGGAAAAGTATCGTTATCACGGGAAGGGGAGTTTGCGGTTGCATCCAATTTTCGAACGGTTTCCTTATCGGGTACCGGCCAATAAACGCGTGCGCGTTATCGTCAATACCGATGCAGCGAACGAGGCGGACGACCAGTATGCGATCGTGCAGGCACTGCTGACGCCAAAGCTGGATATACGCGGATTTGTTGCGACACATTTTGGCACGAACAGAACGGATACGTCCATGGAGCAGTCCTATGACGAGATCCAGCGGATTTTGCGATTGATGGACATGAGCGAAGATTACCACGTATACCGGGGTTCGACCGGTTGCCTCAACCTCGACTCTCCAGTTATAAGCGAGGGAGCGCAGTTTATCGTTGACGAGGCGATGCGGGACGATGAGACGGAGCCGCTATTCGCGATCTTCCTCGGCGCCATTACGGACTTGGCGGCGGCCTACAAGGCCAAACCCGAAATCGCGGGAAGATTGACGGCAGTCTGGATCGGAGGCGGCGCTTACCCGCATGGCGGAGAGGAATTTAATCTGGGCAACGACGTCGCTGCCGCCAACATCGTGTTCGGGTCCGACATCCCGCTGTGGCAGGTTCCGAGAGACGTCTATAAAATGCCGCGCGTCTCGCTCGCGGAGCTTGCCGTCAAGGTAAAGCCATGGGGAGCAATCGGCGAATATCTATTCCGCCAATTGGAAGAATTCAATATGCTGCCGACGCATACGCTGCGCTGGCCGCCCGGAGAGTCGTGGAATATGGGCGATTCGCCGGCGGTGTCCCTGCTGATCGACGATCAGAATTTCGATTACGAGTTGCGGTACGCCCCGGAAATTCGGAACGATATGGGCTACGATCATCCTGGAACGGCAAGACAAATCCGGGTATACAAAAGCGTAGACTCCCGGTTCATTATGGAGGATCTGTACGCCAAGCTTCAGCTTTTTTACGAGCTGAAATCTTCCGAGTAAGGGAAATAGGGAAATTACGAATAGGCAGCTCTCAGGGACTGCCTATTCGCGCGGAGGGGCTATCCCATAACGGATGACGGAAGTCTTATTTGATCCGTCTGAGTCGGTGACAGATGAATAAGTATCTGGGAGGGACTAAATCGATCCGTCTGAGTCGGTGTTGGGTGGATAAGTGCACGAGACGGTCTTAAACAATCCACCCGAGCCGATAGAGAAATCAGGAAAATTCAACCCCGTTCGCGCTCACTTCTGATAATCGCGAGGAGTCATGCCCGTAGCCTGCTTGAAAATGCGGCTGAAATAAAACGGATCGCCGTAGCCGACCTGTTCGCCGACCGTCTTGACGGGCAAATCTTTTCGATGCTTGAGCAGATGCTTCGCTTCGTTGATTCTTAATGTAGCAATATATTTCGATGGCGCCTCGCCGGTATGCTTGAGGAAAATTTTGCTTAAATACGCGGAGGAGAAGTTGAATTGCTTGGCAAGCTGCTCCAGGCTAATTTCCTCGTGAAAATGCTCGCGCAAGTATTGCTGAACGCGCTGCACCGTTTTCTCGATATCATTGGCTTCGATAATAGGCTCCTTCGAGAGCTGTGCCCGAACGTCGTCCAGTACATCCGCGAGATCCTGCTGCTTGACCGGCTTCAGCAGATAGTGCTTGACGTTGAATTTCATCGCTTGCCGGGCGTATTCGAAGTCGGCATATCCGCTGGCGATAATGATCGCGGTTCTCGGATAATACTTATGCACCTCTTCGATCAGCCTCAGCCCGTCCATGACGGGCATGCGAATGTCCGTGATGAGCAGCTGCGGCTGCACGCGCCGGACGAGCTCCAAAGCTTCTTCTCCATGCGTCGCTTCGCCGACGACGGCGAAGCTTTGCCGGCTTTGCTCGATTTTGCGGATCAAGCCGCTGCGAATCAGATCCTCGTCCTCCGCTATTACCGTTGAATACGTAATGTCCCTCATGACTTATCCCTCCTGATGCAGCAGCCCTCCGATGCGTACGGACGCACCGCCCTCCGGAAGGTTGCGAATTTCAAAAATTTTATGTTCGCCATAAATCAAATTCAATCTTAAATAAATATTGAGGAGCCCCATTCCGTTCAGCTCCAGCGCCGGAAGGTTGCTCTCCTTCTCCAGCGAAGCGAGTTTGGCTTGCAGCCGGGCGAGCTTATCCGGTTCAAAGCCGCTTCCGAAGTCTCTCACTTCGATCTGCCACCTGGAGTCGGTCATCGTGCCGATAATTTCGACCCTCCAGGGAGGAGCTTGGGAGGTGCCGAATTTAATGCAGTTTTCGACTAGTGGCTGCACAGCCAGCTTGGGTATCGTCTGCGCTAGCAGCTCGTCCGGCACGGAAACGCAGTAAGTCAGCCGTTCGCCGAAGCGAATCTGATTGACTTCCAAATAGTTGATCGTGTTCATCAGTTCGTCTCTCAGCGGCACTTGCCGCTCCTTAGAGGTAATGTACCGCAGGAAATCCGACATATGCTCGATCGTCGCAATCAGCGGCCCGTTCATCTGCTGCTCGGCCATTTCCTGAAGATTGGCTAACGTATTGTACAGGAAGTGAGGATTCATCTGAGATTGCAAGGCGTTCAACTGCGCTTGCAGACTTTGCGCCTCGGCCAGCAGCAGGTTGTCCAGCGACTGCTTCAGCCGTTCGCTCATGCTCTGGAACGCATCGTGCAGCTCGTCCAGCTCGATGAAGCCGCTTTTCATTTTCTGCTGGGCGATAATGTTGGAACCGATATGCTCGAACGAGAAGTTGCGTACCGCGCGACGAATCCGATAGATCGGGAACGTAATTTTGTTGGCTGCATAGAAGCTTAGGCCGATGCCGAGAGCAAGGAGCACGAAGGCGGTGCCGAACAGCTGAAACGTAAATCTCTTAAGCGGCCGGAACAAGTCGCTTTCCGAAGTCGTCAGAATCGTATACCAGCCGGTCGACGCGGAATAGTGCAGCGACAGCAGCTGTTTCTCCTCCGTGACGGGATCGGTGAAAGGAAGACTGCGATAAGAGTCGCTGCTCCCGTCTATCGGAGCAACGAGGCTGCGAAACGCTTCGCTCCGCTGGCTGTCGTGTTCGAACGGATAGATAATCCGACCTTCCCGGTTAAGCACGTAAATATGTCCGTTATACGGATTGTTGCTCTCGAAATCGGCAGCGCTTGCAAGAATGCGGTGCGCGTACTGTTTGACCTCAATCGCTCCGATCGGCACGTTATATTCGTCGTACAGCAGCCGATAGAGCGAGATGGAGTATTTTCCGACTTCGGAAGAATAATACTTGTCGTCCGAGTGAACGATCGCGACAGTCGCCCGCGCTTGCCGATGATTGTAAGGCAGCGGATGGGCAGGCACATACTCTCTCACGAACCGCAGCCACTCCTCCCCGAAAACGGTCGATTCTAGCTTTCCTCCTTCACCCGTAAGAAGCAGTCCGTCTATATTTTCCACGAACAGATGAGACGGTCCCATATGGTAACCCAGCCGCAAAGCGGAAGCAAACTCGGTCGGCGAATGTCCGGGAAAGCCGGAGAGGCGAGTCGGCCACGCCCCTACGTCCGGTCCCCACAGGTCGGCGCAAATCCAGAGCGCTCGGTCGTATTGCTTCGCCGCCCCAAGCGCCGTGCCGAGCTGGAGCGGATGGAACGATTCCTTCATCATTTTCGGCGCCGGGGTCATGCCGGCTCTCGCCTGGGCATGGAACAGCGTAGGGAAAACCTGTTCCGATAGAACCGGCTGATTACTTTCCAAGGCTGCTTTTAGCGGCACTAGCCCCTCTTGAACCTTCTCTACGAATTGCCCATGCGCTTCCTGCAGGCTGTCCGCCTGCAGCTTGCCCCAGTGCGGGAACCATTCGTTCTTGCGATATTGTGCCGCGTTGATCTGCAGATGCTCGGGCTCGTCGAGCAGCAGCGCTTCCAGCAGCCCGCTGTCTGCCAGCGTCCGCAGTGCCTCCGGGGGGATGTCGTAACGATTGGCGCCTTCGCTCCACGGACCGTTGATATTGCCGTATTCGTTGCCGACGACTAGACGAAGACCGAATTTCCGGCAGTCCTCGATCAGTGCGGGCAGCTCCTGCAAATCCGGAAACAGGTGGTGGACGTAAAATTCGGCCCCCAGCTCCTTCAGTAACGCCATATACGACTCGGGCGCAACGTCGGGCTCCTGCGGCGGAATCATTCTGCCGGTTCCGGTCCGCATCAGCCGACCGGAGCCGGCGCGATTCCACGGATCGTTCCAGCCGAGCACCGGCCCCTGGATGCCGAGCTTAGGTTGAACGTTCATCGAATCTCCTCCATCAATCAATATAGGGGAATCGTACCATAGCGATTACGAGGATTCCTGCTCAAACGGGCGGCATTTTAGGAAGGATTGTCCGGGCGGTGGAGCTTTAGGCGGAGTTTTAGGCTGGGCTTCGGGTTTCGAGCCTCGGGACTCGAGCTCGAGTTTCGAGTTTCGGGTTTCGGGTTTCGAGCCTCAGGACTCGAGCTTGGATTTCGAGTTTCGAGCGTCGAGTTTCGATCCTCGGGTTTCGAGCTTGGGTTTAGAGTTTCGAGCCTCGGGACTCGAGCTTCAAGTTTCGAGTTTCAATCTTCGGGCAAGCTCGTGTTAAAGCTCGCAGCCCTAGGTGTAAAGGGATTCGAGCTTTTTTAAGCGGTTCAGCAAGGTATGAAAGAGACTCTTTTTTTTAGACAGGTGACGTATTTAGTTTGAAGAATATGGCTTTGTATGATTAACCGTACAAATGCCGCGATTTTGTTGGGCGCTGCGTCTATTTTGTAGAATTGATCGTACAAAATACGGCGTTGGGGCGGTCGGGGCGGCAGATTTGTATGATTAATCGTACAAGTTGGTCTCAAATAGACGAAGAGGGCCGAATTCTTTTGAGCGGAAATTCGAAATTTCGAAATTTCATATCGTGTTGGAGAGCGGCGACGAACGGCCTGCCAGGCCGCGCTCAACCGGGCTTCGAGCCTGAGCTGCCAATCCCGACGGCGGCGGTCGGAGCGCAGGTAGACAGCCGAGCGACGAAACGGGTGTCCACTCGGGTTTTGCTGCGGGCGTTGGAGCCGTGTTCGGCGGGATCGGTCAACAGATCGACGGCCAGTCGGGCCATCTTCTCCTTCTCGACATGGATCGTCGTCAGCTCCGGAGTCACGATCACGGACTCGTTGATGTTGTCGAAGCCGATGACGGATATGTCCTCGGGAACGCGATAGCCAAGCTCGGTCAACGTCTTCATTGCGCTGATGGCGATATAATCGCACTCGCAGAAAAGCGCCGTAGGCAGCTTGCCCTCGGCGTGAAGGCAGCCCTCAAGCTGTTGGCGCATCGAGTCCTGCGACGACAACAACGTCGGCGCGACCGAGAACGTCCGGCTTGGAGCGACCTCTAAGCCCTTCTCCCGAAGCGCGGCGGCAAAGCCTGCTTTGCGTTCCTCGAAGTTATGAATTCGCACGTTGGAAGCGACGTAGCCGATATCCTTGTGGCCGATGTCGCACAGATGCGCACCCGCTTGATAGGCGCCCATTGCATTATTGATTTCGACGAAGTGAATCGGCAGCGTATCGTAGCAAGTGTCGAGCACGACGAGCTGCGGCAGCTTGTCCGCGACGAAGGCGATCTGTTCCCGACTCAAATTGGTGCCGAGCAGGATGACTCCGCTGTTGCGGTGATCGTCGGCAACGGCGCGGATGCTCTGATCGAAATGCTCCATATCTACGGATGAAAAAACGACGGAATATCCTTTGGAGCGGCAGCGCTCCTCGACGAAATGAATCAGTTCCCGAAAAAAGGGCTGCTGATAATATTCCTCCGATATAATCCCCAGATTGGTGATAACGAGAAATACGAGCTGTTTCGAGCTTTTCTCCTGTACCGTTGCGGTGACGCGGGGCTTGGCGTTATAGCCCATTTCCCGGGCAATGCGCAAAATGCGTTCCCGCGTCTCGTTCCCGATGCCGGGCTTGCCGCTGAACGCCAAAGAGACGGCGGATTTGGACACTTGCGCGATTTTAGCGATATCTTCCATTCTCATCGGATTTTCTCCGTTCTATCAACTGAATGTATAGCTTGCGTCATTAAGTTTAGTTTACTACTAATCTTTCCATTTGCGCAACAGAATAAACTTAACAACTTAATTGGTTTAGTTATATCAGCTAAACTATAGCTAAAAATCGAGTTGACGGTCTATTTTAGGGATGATACGATAGGGTAAAGCGCTAAACTAACTAAATTGTTTATTTTGAATTAGTTTAGTTGTTGTCTGAATGTTTAGTTCTGCTGACGATGACAAACGGAAAACGCTACTAACGGAGAAGAGAGGCTGAACATGAAAAAGCTGAAACTGGGATACGCGCCGACTCGCAGGTTTACGTTCAGCGCGGAGGATGCCTTCAAGTACAAGGTGCAGATCCGCAACAAAATGGACTCATTCGGAATGGATATCGATATCGTCGATCTGGAAGGATTGAACGAAGAAGGACTGCTGTACGACGACCGGATCGGAGCGGAGCAGATTGCCGAGCATTTGCAGAGGGAGAAGGTCGACGCCGTCTTTTTTCCGCATTGCAACTTCGGTACGGAGGACACGGTGGCGCGGGTCGCCAAGGCGATCGGCAAGCCGGTGCTGCTGTGGGGACCGCGCGACGAAGCGCCGCTCGAGAACGGAATGCGTCTGCGCGACACTCAGTGCGGACTGTTCGCGACCGGCAAGGTGCTGCGCCGTTTCGGGATGCCTTTCACCTATGTGACGAACAGCCGTCTGGACGATCCGGTTTTCGAACGCGGCTTCAAAAACTTCGTGGCGGCCGCTAATGTCGTGCGCCATTTCCGCAGCCTGCGGATTTTGCAGATCGGACCTCGCCCGACCTCTTTCTGGACGATGATGTGCAACGAAGGCGAGCTGCTGGAGCGCTTCGGCATCGAGCTGCATCCGATTACGTTGGTGGACATTACGAACGCGGCGAAGAAGGTCGAGAAATCGGGCGGCCCCGAGCTGACGGAAGCAATCGCATACATTCGCGATAAGCTGGACATCGCCGAAGTGACCGAGGACGACGTCAAACGGGTGGCCGCGCTCAAGGTAGCGATGAAGAAGCTGGCGGTCGATTCCGGCAGCACCGCCATCGCGATTCAATGCTGGTCCGCGCTGCAGGATGCGATCGGCATTATGCCATGCCTGGCTAACGCGATTCTGACCGACGAGCAAATTCCGGTCACCTGCGAGACCGATATTCACGGAGCGATTACATCCGTTATGGTTCAGGCGGCGGCGATGAACGAGGCGCCGACCTTTTTCGCCGATATTACGGTCCGTCACCCGGAGAACGACAACGGCGAGCTGCTGTTCCATTGCGGGAACTTTCCCGTGTCGCTCAGCGTGGAAAACAAGCCGAAAATGCGCAAGCACTTCTTGTTCGACGATCACTCGCCGGGCACGCACGAGGGCGAGATTCGCGGCGGCAGCATGACGCTGGCTCGCTTTGACGGCGACAATGGCGAATACCAGTTGTTCCTCGGCAAGGCGAAGGGGATTGCGGGACCCTATACGCGCGGCTCATATGTATGGGTAGAGGTGAACGATTGGCCGCTGTGGGAGGAGAAGCTGGTGAAGGGGCCGTACGTGCATCATTCCGTAGGCATCCACGCCAATGTTATTCCGGCGCTATATGAAGCTTGTCAGTATATTCCGGGGCTCACGCCGGACCCGGTCGACCCGACAGAAGAGCAGATTCGCGCCTGGCTGAGAGGAAGTGTGTAACGATGGCGACTGTACTGGAGCTGAAACGCAAATCGCTGCAAATCCGCAAGGAGCTGCTGACGATGATCCATGGAGCGAAGGGCGGCCATACCGGCGGTTCGCTCAGCAACGCGGACATTCTGACGGCGCTTTATTACGAGGTGATGAAGCACGACCCGCACCATCCGAAGCTGCCGGATCGCGACCGCTTCGTGGCGAGCAAGGGACATTGCGTAGAATCGCTATGGTGCATTCTTGCCGATCTCGGTTATTTTCCGCAGGAGGAGCTGGCCACGTTCAGTCAGTTCGGCACAAGGCTGATCGGACATCCGAACAATAAAGTTCCCGGCATTGAGATGAACACCGGAGCGCTCGGCCACGGCCTCGCCGTATCGGTCGGCATGGCGCTGGCCGCCAAGCGAGATGGCAAATCCTATCGCGTATTTTGCCTGATGGGCGACGGTGAACAGGCCGAAGGCTCGATCTGGGAAGCGGCGATGGCGGGAGCCCATTACAAGCTCGATAATCTCGTCGGCATCATCGACCGCAACCGGCTGCAGATTAGCGGCAGCACGGAAGACGTCATGGCGTTGGAGCCGCTGGATCGCAAATGGGAGGCGTTCGGCTGGCATGTCGTCACCGTGGACGGACACGATTACGACGAACTGTTGAAGGCGCTTCGCGGCTCTCCGGAGGCGGACGGCAAACCGACGCTGGTGTTGGCGAATACGATCAAGGGCAAGGGCGTTTCTTTTGCGGAAAACAAACCGGAATGGCATCACCACGTCCCGAGCGACGATCAGTTGAAGCAGGCGCACGAGGAGCTCGACGCTGCGCTGGCCGCGCTTGAAGGCGAAGAGGAAAGGAGCGGGACTCATGCCTAATACGATTCCGAACCGCCAGGCGATGTGCGAGGCGCTGCTCGAATTGGCCGAGAGCGATCGCGATATTATGGTGCTGGCGAGCGATTCGCGCGGCTCGGCGGCCATGGCGCCGTTTGCCAAGCGCTACCCCGAGCAGTTTGTGGAGACCGGCATTGCGGAACAAAATATTGTCGGCATTGCGGCGGGGCTGGCGCATAGCGGCAAGACGCCGTTCGTGACTTCCCCGGCATGCTTCCTGAGCATGCGAAGCATCGAACAAATCAAGGTAGATGTCGCTTATTCGGGTACTAACGTGAAGCTGGTCGGGATTAGCGGCGGCATCTCCTACGGCGCGCTCGGCATGTCCCATCACTCCGTACAGGACATCGCCGTAACGAGGGCCATCCCCGGGTTGGCCGTCGTACTTCCGGCCGATCGCCACGAGACGAAGAAGATGACGAAGGCGATCGCTGAATACGAAGGCGGGGTCTACGTGCGGATCGGCCGGAACCCGGTCGAGGACGTGTACGAGGAGAACGACGACCGCGAGTTCGTTCTTGGCAAAGCCGTCCGTCTGAAGGACGGCGCCGATCTGACGCTGATCGCGGCAGGCGAGACGGTGCGGGTAGCGCTGGATGCGGCTGAGCTGCTGGCGCAGGACGGCATTCGGGCTCGCGTGCTGAATATGCATACGATCAAGCCGCTCGACGAGGAGGCAATCGTCGCCGCAGCCGAAGAGACGGGGGCGATCATTACCCTTGAGGAGCACAGCGTATTCGGCGGGCTTGGAGCCGCCGTCGCCGAAGTGACGGCGCAGCATTGTCCCGTTCCTCTGCGGATTCTAGGCATTCCCGACGAGCCCGCAATCGCTGGCAAGACGGCCGAAGTGTTCCGCCATTATGGGATCTCTGCGGAGCACGTCAAGGAGCTGGCCGAACAATTGCTGAAGCGGACCGGTGTACAGGCGAAATGAGCGGCTTGGATCGCTATCTGCTCACCGTAGATCAAAGCACGGCCGGCACGAAAGCCGTACTGACCGATCGGGAGGGACGCATCCGGCACCGCTGCTCGCGGGGGCATCGCCAAATTTATCCGCAGGACGGCTGGGTGGAACATGATCCGCTAGAGCTGTATGATAACGTTAAAGGCGTCATTCGCGGCGTGATGGAGCAGGCAGGCATCGGACCAAACGAGGTCGCGGCCCTGACGATTACGAATCAACGCGAGACGGCGCTGCTCTGGGATCGCGAGACCGGGCTGCCCGTCGGCAATGCAATCGTCTGGCAATGCCGCCGTTCTGCCGACTGGTGCGAACGGATGAAGCGGGAAGGGCTGGAGCCGCTCGTCGCCTCCAAAACTGGACTTCCGCTCGATCCTTATTTCTCGGCAGGCAAGTGGCGCTGGCTGCTGGATCACGCCGCTGGCGGCATCCCGGCCGAGCGACTGGCCGCAGGCACGGTCGACAGCTGGCTGATCTGGAAGCTGACGGGCGGCAGCGTACATGCAACCGATTACACCAATGCCAGCCGAACGCAATTGTTTAACATTCATACGCTGATGTGGGACGAGGAATTGGCGGAGAGGTTCGGCATTCCGCTGTCCATGCTTCCCGAAGCGAGAGATAGCAATGCCCTGTACGGCATGACGGACGAGCCGGAGCTGTTTCCGGTTCCGAAGCCGATTGCGGGCGTCATCGGAGACTCGCAGGCGGCGCTGTTCGGACAGCAGTGCACCTTGCCGGGCATGGCCAAGGGCACATACGGCACAGGGACGTCCGTGCTGATGTATGCGGGCGATAAGCCGGTACAAGCCAATCAGGGATTGGTTGCGGCGATTGCCTGGAGCATCGATGGCAAAGCGGAGTATGCGCTGGAAGGCGTCATCCGTTCTACCGGCGACTGCTTGAACTGGGTGCGCAACGAGCTTGGCTTGTTTTCCGATTATTCCGAGCTGGAGACAGCCGTCGCCGAGATTGCCGATACGGGCGGAGTATATCTCGTCCCGGCTTTCGTCGGGCTCGGCGCGCCGCACTGGAACGCTCGCGCTCGTGCGGCCGTCATCGGCCTGAACCGCTCGTCGGATCGGCGCCATCTGCTGCGCGCCGCGCTGGAGAGCATCGCTTTCCAGGTCGCGGACGCGGTTCGGCTGCTGTCGGCGGAGACCGGCGAGCCGCTGCGCGAGCTGCGCGTCGATGGAGGCGCTACCGCCAATGAGCTGCTGATGCGCTTTCAGGCCGACTTGCTGGATGCGGAGGTCGTCCGTTCCGATGCGGCCGAGCTGTCTGCGCTAGGCTCCGCTTATATGGGCGGGCTCGCCCTCGGATGGTGGGATCGGGAGAAGCTGTTTTCTTTTTACCGCAAGGTTAAGGTTTATTCGCCGAATATGGCTAAGGATACGCGAGAGCGACTGAGTCGAGGCTGGCAGGCCGCCGTGAAAGCAGTGCTCGTCGCCGAAGAAACGTCGCGAGACGATTAAGCTGCGGACGTCGGCCGACTGTGGAAGCCGGCGCGCCGCCAACACCAATACAGGAACACGGAGGAATCGCCAAATGTCACTGCGCGTCGTCCACTTAAAAACAGAATATGTCGTAAATCCGCTTGGACTCGACGAGAAAAAGCCAAGGCTGTTCTGGCGTCTGGATTCGACGGAACGGGGAGCCGCGCAGAGCGCCTATCGTGTGCTCGTCGCTTCTTCGAGGGAGGCGCTGGATCGCCATGAAGGAGATCAGTGGGATTCCGGCAAAGTCGCGTCCTCAAGTCAGATCCAGATCGAATACGACGGCAAGCCGCTTGTTTCCGAAGGCTGCTATTATTGGAAGGTGCAAGTATGGGACGGCGCAGATCTGCCGTCCGACTGGAGCGAAACGGCATTCTGGACGATGGGGCTGCTCGACCGCGGCGAATGGAAAGCCGGCTGGATCGGCCGCAAGACGGAAGCTAACGTTCAGATGCAGCCTTCACCGTACGTTCGCAAATCTTTTGCCGTCGAAGGCAAGATTCAGAGAGCGACCGCTTACGCGACGGCGCTCGGACTGTACGAGCTGCGCGTGAACGGGGAGAAGGTCGGCGATCTGTTCGCGCCGGGCTTTACCGATTACGACAAGCGGGTGCAGGTGCAAACCTACGACGTGACCCGTCTTCTGACGGAAGGGGATAACGCGGTCGGCGCGGTGCTGGGCGACGGCTGGTATTGCGGAACCGTCGGGTTTCTGGGCGATAAGGTGTACGGGGAGCGCCCGTTTTTCCTCCTGCAGATCCACATCGAGTTGGCAGACGGCACGAAGCGCATCGTTGCGACCGATTCGTCCTGGCGGACGAACCGCGGTCCGCTGCAATACTCCGATATGATTAAGGGAGAAGCGTACGACGCCCGTCTTGAGCTGGACGGCTGGGATCGGCCGGGCTTCGACGATTCGGGCTGGGAGCAGCCGGACGTTCGGCCCGGCTACAACGGATTGCTGACTGCCTCGATCGAGCCGCCGGTGCGGATTACCGAGACGTTAAAGCCGATCTCCGTTCGTCGCACGGAATCCGGCTCGTACATTTACGATATGGGGCAAAACATGGTCGGCTGGACGGAAGTGAAGATTCGCGGGGAACGCGGTCGGAAGGTGACGCTGAGCCATGCGGAGATGCTGAACCCGGACGGCTCGCTGTACCTGGACAACCTGCGCGTCGCCGTGCAGCAGGATCATTACGTTCTGAAAGGAGAAGGCGAGGAGAGCTACGAGCCTCGTTTCACTTTCCACGGCTTCCGCTATGTAGAGCTGATCGGCTATCCGGGCGAAGCGGATCTGGAGACGATCGTCGGCAAGGTCATTCACTCCGACACGCCTCGCACGGGCCGGCTGCAGACGAACGACGAAATGGTCAACAAGCTCTACTCGAACATCGTCTGGGGTCAACGAGGCAACTTCCTGTCCGTACCGACAGACTGCCCGCAGCGCGACGAGCGGCTCGGCTGGACAGGAGACGCGCAGATTTTTGCCAGAACGGCTTCCTATAACATGGACGTCTCCCGCTTTTTCACCAAATTTATGTGGGATATGATCGACGCTCAGCAGCCGTCCGGCGCCTTCACGGACGTTGCTCCGGATGCAGGCTGGATTCGTCACAAAATGTGGAGTACTCGCCTGAACTGGTTCGCGCCGGACAATGCCGGATGGGGCGACGCGGGCGTTGTCATTCCTTGGACTCTGTACCTGATGTACGGGGATACGCGCATTCTGGACACGCACTACGAAGCGATGGTTCGCTGGGTCGAGTATTTGAAGGCGAATACGAACGAGCTCGTGCGCCCGGACTACGCCAACTACGGCGATTGGCTGTCGATCGACGCGGATACGCCTAAAGAAGTGCTGGCGACGGCCTATTTCGCTTACAGCGCCAAGCTGCTGTCGCGCATTGCCGGCGTGCTGGGCCGAACGGAAGACGAAGCGCATTACGACGCACTGTTCCGGGATATCGCCGCCGCCTTCCGCCGCGCCTTCGTGGACGAAGAAGGACGCATCCACGGCGAGACGCAGACCGTATACGTGCTCGCGCTGCAATTCGAGCTGCTGGATGGCCGCGTTCGCGAGCTGGCGATCGCCCGTCTCGTCGATAACATCCGCGCTCGGGGCAACCGGCTGTCAACCGGCTTCCTCGGCGTCGGCTACCTACTGCCTTCGCTGACGGACAACGGACAGCTCGACGTGGCGTATACGCTGTTGACTCAGGAGGCGTTCCCGAGCTGGATGTATTCGATCAAGCACGGCGCGACGACCATCTGGGAGCGTTGGGACGGCTGGACCGAGCATAACGGCTTCCAGACGCCGTCGATGAACTCGTTTAACCACTATTCGCTCGGCTCTGTCGGCGAGTGGATGTTCCGCTACATGGCGGGCCTCGAAGCCGATCCGGCACAGCCCGGCTTCCGCCGCGCAATTGTCCGGCCGCTTCCGGGCGGGCGGCTTACCGAGGCGAAGGCGGAGTACGAGTCGCTGTACGGTGTTCTGTCGACCGACTGGAAGCTGTCGCCTGACGGGCGCTTCCGCTTGAACGTCCGCGTGCCGGCAGGCGCGACGGCAGCCGTCTTCGTACCCGGAGCGGACGTCCGTATGGATGGCCAGCCCGTATCGGGCGCCGGTGAATCGTCCGCAATCGAGATCGGCTCCGGCGAGTACGTATTCGAGAGCCATATTTCTTCTACAGGCGTTTAACGGCAATAGATAAAAAGAGGAGCGATGAAGCATGGCAAAACGACTGATTCCCGATACGCTGATGCTGGAGGAAAGAGGCGGGCACGCGCTGAACGCGATGACAGGCATGTCCGATCCCGATTTTCACGGCTATCCCTTTTTCGCGGCGAACCTGATGACCGAGCCGGCCAACCTGACGCACGGAGACTGGGATTTCGGATCCTCTCACGGCCGCATGATCGACGGCATGATTTTGGCTCGCCTTATGTCGGGAGAGACGCTGGGCGAGGAGATCGAGGCCAAATACCGCGAAAATTTGATGACCTTCTTCAAGGAAGACGGACTTAGCTACCGGCAGCACAATCCGAACTTCGACTGGGAGCAGAACGCCAACCTGATCGATCAGCGGGCCGTCATTCTGTCGCTGACGACCTGGTACATGACGACGGGCGATCCGAAGGTCAAGGAGGCGGCTGATCGTCATGTCGCCGCGCTGAAGCGGATCGCGATCAAGGAGCGCGAGGTTTGGTACTACCCGGCGTCGGAATACATGGAGGGCGGATGGCCGTCGAAGAACGCCGCTTTGCTTCGCCTTGCGCCCGACCCGGCCGCGTTCTGCGGACGGCTCGTCATGCCGCTGCTCAAGTATTACGAGGTAACCGGCAACAAGGATGCCTTCGAGCTGTGCCGTTTCTTCACTGCACTGATCGTCGAGCGCAGCGGCGTGTTTAACGAGGACGGCAGCTTTAACGACGGTTTAGCATACCGGAGCGGCCACTTCCATACGCGTCTCGGCACGCTGGACGCCATCGCTCGCTTCGGCGCTTTCACGGGCGACGCCAAGCTGATCGCCTGGGTGGAGAAGAGCTATGCTTGGGCGCTGACCAAATGTACCGCGTTCGGATGGACTCCGGGAGATCTGAAGGAACAGGCGTACGAGCACGAAACCTGCTCCCTTGTCGATCTGATCGCGACGGGAATTACACTGGCGAAAAACGGCTACACGAAATATTGGGGAACGGTCGAACGTTTCCTCCGCAATCATCTGGCGGAATCGCAGCTGCTCGATCTGGATTGGGTGAAGGAGACGGCCGACAAGTCGGGCAACGTTCCGGGCCATATCAGCTATACGGACGTCGCCAAGCGCACTCGCGGGTCGTTCGCCGGTTATTCCGCTCCGAACGATTTCTGCTGCGACGTCAATCATGGGCGCGGCCATACGAACGATCTGCAAATTTGTTGCCTAGGCTCCGGCACTCGCGGCCTGTACATGGGCTGGAGCAATACGATCACGGAGAAAAACGGCAGCGTAAGCGTCAACTTCCTGCTCAACCGCGGCTCCGTCTGGCTGGACGTGGACAGCTATTTGCCGCATGAAGGAAAAGTGGTGCTGCACGTTCGCCGCGACATTTCGGAGCTGCGCATCCGCATCCCGGAATGGGCCGGTTATACGAAGGTGAGAATCGTCCGCGAGCGCGGCGACGACGTTACGGAAGGCCGCGGCATGGACCCGAGCAGTTGGGTACAGGAGCATTTCCTGCTGCTGGGCGAGGCTTGCGAGGGAGAAAAGATTACGGTGACGTTCCCGCTGGATACGCGCACGACCGTCGAGACGGCGATCGGGCAAACATTCCTGACGCAATGGCGCGGCGACGACGTGGTCGGCATTTCCCCGGAAGGACGTTATCATCCGTTCTACAGCGGACGTCAGGTGTTCGATACCGCCCCGATGCGCGAAGGCGAATACCAGCGGCCGAGCAACGAAATCGTATGGTAATGCCTAAGGAGGAATAGGACGATGAAAACTGTCGTTGCCGTATATACCGGCCAAGGGCTGGCCGATCCGCTGAAGGCGGTATTTCGCGAAGTGCTGCCGGACGTGCGGCTGGTGAACATCATTGACGACTCCCTGATCGGGGATGTCGTCCAGGCGGGGCATATTCCGCCGGGCGTGGCGCGCCGGCTTGTGCAATATTTCCATCACGGCGAGGAGTTGGGCGCGGACGTCATTCTGAATACGTGCTCGTCGGTCGGCGAGGTCGCCGAGGAAGCGCGCAAGCTCATCGGCGTTCCGATCGTCAAGATCGACGACGCGATGGCGGCCAAGGCGGCCGCGGCCTACGACCGGGTCGCCGTGCTGGCTACGCTGCCGTCGACGCTTCAGCCGACGATGCGTCTGATCGAGGCCAAAGCGGCCGAACTGGGACGCGACGTCAAGCTCGTTAACGGCCTGGCGGAGGGCGCGTTCGAGGCGCTGACCGGCGGAAGGCCGGAGGAGCATGATCGCATCCTGCTTGAGACGGCGCTGCGCGTCGCGAAGGACGCAGATGCGATCGTATTGGCGCAGGGCTCGATGGCTAGGATGGAGAAGGCTTTGGCCGAAGAGACGGGCAAGCCGGTGCTATCCAGCCCGCGGCTTGGCGTCGAGCAGGTAAGGGAGACGCTGGAGAAGCTGAGCCGGGGCGAACCGATTGAGCGGCCTAGCTTCGGCGGGGCGACGCAGGCTTGCGGCTGAGCCGTTAGGCAAACCGGAAACGCGGAACTTGAAAGGGGAACGAAAGATGAGCGAGGAGCGCGTGAAGGCGGTCTACTTGGCGGAAACGCCTTATTCGCTGGAGAGGGTAGCGCAGATCATTGCCGGGGAGCAGTCGACGGGTACGTTCACGGCGGTTCCCGGCGAGACGGATGCGCTGAAGGAGCGGCATGCCGCCAGAGTGGAAGCGATCGAGGCGCTGGAGGAGGCTGACGCCCCCTCCTTGCCCGGCTCGAAGCTGCCGCAGGGACATGACGGCAAGTATCGGCGGGGCTATATCACGGTATCGTTTCCGCTGCACAATTTCGGGCCGTCGATCCCGAACCTGATGTCGGCGGTAGCTGGCAATTTGTACGAACTGCAAGAGCTGTCCGGCCTAAGGCTCGTCGATCTCGAGCTGCCGGCATCGTTCGCCCGGCGTTACCCGGGGCCGAAGTTCGGCATCGAGGGCACGAGGAAGCTGGCGGGCGTCTACGGGCGTCCGATTCTCGGCACGATCGTGAAGCCGAGCATTGGGCTGTCGCCGGAGGAGCTGGGCAAGCTGGTGTACGACCTGGCTTTGGCCGGAATGGATTTTATCAAGGACGACGAGTTGAACGCCAATCCGCCCTATTTTCCGTTGGAGCTAAAGGTGAAGACGGTAATGGAAGCCGTGGAGCGGGCGGCGGACGTTACCGGACGCAAGCTGATGTACGCGTTCAACATTACCGGAGATATCGATGAGCTCAAAGCCAATCACGACTTGGTCGTCCGCTCGGGCGGAACTTGCGTCATGGTCAGCATTTTGAGCGTCGGACTAGCCGGGCTGGCGTATTTGAACAGCTTTAGCGAGGTGCCGATCCACGGCCATCGCAACCAATGGGGCATGCTGACGCGAGCGCCGCTGCTTGGCTTCGAATTTACCGCTTACCAGAAGCTGTGCCGGTTGGCCGGGGCGGATCAGCTGCACGTCAACGGCCTAAACAGCAAGTTTTACGAAAGCAACGAATCGGTGCTGCGTTCGATTAAAGCGTGCACGACGCCGCTGCTCGGCGGCTATGAGGCGATGCCGGTCGTATCGTCGGCGCAATGGGCGGGAACGGCTCCGGCAACCTACGAGGCAACGGGCAGCGTCGACGTCATGCATCTGGCGGGCGGCGGCATGCTCGCGCACCCGGACGGCCCGGCCGCAGGCTTCGAGAGCATGAAGCTGGGCTGGGAAGCGGCGGTTCAGGGCATTCCGCTGAGCGAATACGCGCTTAGTCATCCGATTTTGCAGCGCGCCATCGACAAATACGGAAAGGGCTGACGCGGATGAACGCGAACGAAACGGCTCGCTCGTCTGCGGCAAGCAGACGGCCGATCTGCTACTACGGCGACGACTTTACCGGATCGACGGACGTGCTGGAGGCGTTGTTCCGCTCCGGCATGAAGCCGGTGCTGTTTCTGGAGCCGCCGACCGGGGAACAGCTGGAGGGACGCTTTGCCCAAGCGGACGCTTTCGGCGTGGCGGGCGTAGGCCGCTCGATGACGCCGGACGAGATGGAGCGCGAATTGCGGCCGATCTTCGAGACGCTGAAGGGCGCCGGCGCCGCAATCGTGCATTATAAAATTTGCTCGACGTTCGACTCGTCCCCGAATACGGGCAGCATCGGCAAAGCGGCGGAAATCGGCCGCGAGGTGTTCGGCGGCCGCTATATTCCGCTGCTGGTCGGCGTGCCTTACTTGGGTCGCTACACGCTGTTCGGCCATCACTTCGCCGCGGCGGGAGAAAACGTATTCCGGCTCGATCGCCATCCGACGATGTCGCGCCATCCGGTGACGCCGATGGACGAAGCGGATTTGCTTCTTCATCTGTCCAAGCAAACGACACTTCGCACATCTTTGATGGATATAACGGCGCTGGACGGCGCAATTGAGGCCGTTCGTTCGCGGATGGAAGCGTTGCTGCATGCAGAAACGCCGGATATCGTTCTGTTCGACGCCTTCGACGAGCAGCGGCTGCAGACGGCGGGAAGACTGATGCTTGAGGAAGCGGAGCGTGCGGGGCCGCTGTTCGTCGTCGGCTCGTCCGGCGTCGAGTATGCGCTCGGCGCATGCCTGAAGGAGACCGGCTCGGCTGCCGACGCTTCGGCGGAGACGGTCGTTAGCCCGGTTGACCGGCTGCTGGTTGTCTCCGGGAGCTGTTCGCCGGTGACGGAACGGCAGATCGCGGAGGCGCTCGAGGCCGGATTTGCCGGAATACGCGTGCCTGTGCACGAATTGATTCGCCCCGAGCTGGCCGATGAGGCGAGGAGACGGCTGCTTGCGGAAGCGGAGGAGCAGCTGCGGTCCGGGCGGAGCGTCGTGCTGTATTCGGCCTCCGGTCCTTCCGATCCGAGCATCGCGGAGCTGCGTCGGGCGCTTGAGGCCCAAGGGTTGCGAGCGGAAGACAGCAGCCGGGTGCTCGGAAGCGAGCTTGGCGCTCTAACACGGACGATTGTCGCGCAGACGGGACTGTCCCGTGTGCTGATCGCCGGCGGAGATACGTCTGGCTATGTCTCGCGTCAGCTGGGCATCTATGCGCTCGAATGCGTGTCCGCGCTCGCTCCGGGAGCGCCGCTCTGCCGGGCGTTCTCGAGCGACACGACGCTCGACGGGCTGGAGCTTGTGCTTAAGGGCGGCCAGGTTGGAGGAGAGCGGTTTTTCGAAAGAGTGCTTCAGGGGCAATAAAAAGACGGAGGAAACAGAGATGCAGGAATTGCGACTTGAGCAGGAACGGGAAGCTGCGCCGGATTGGATGAATCTCGACGTGCTGGGGAGGAATACCGAGCCTCCCCATGCTTATCTGATCCCTTATGAGAGCCGCGAGTCGGCTATGAAGGAGGCGCGCGAAGCGTCCCCTTTTTTTCATTTGTTGAACGGAATTTGGAAGTTTCGTTACAGCGAATCTCCGGATCAGGCTCCCTTAAAGTTCGAGGAGCCGGCTTATGCCGACAGGGACTGGGACGAACTTCCCGTGCCAGGCAATTGGCAGCTGCACGGATATGGGCGGCCGCACTACAGCAGCTGTCCGTATCCGTTTCCGGTCGATCCGCCTAATGTGCCGTTTGACAACCCGACCGGGTGCTATCGGACCGTTTTCCGCGTGGACGAGGCATGGGACGGCCGCAGCGTCCGCCTTGTTTTCGAAGGGGTCGACTCTGCGTTCCATGTCTGGGTTAACGGCGATCTGGTCGGATATAGCCAGGGAAGCCATATGGCTTCTGAGTTCGACATCACGGATCGGCTCGTTTCAGGCGAAAATGTGCTGGCGGTCAAGGTGTATCAGTGGTCGGACGGGAGCTATCTCGAAAGTCAGGACAAGTGGCGGCTCAGCGGGATTTTCCGGGATGTGTATTTGCTGGCATCTGCTCCGATTACGCTTCGGGACGCAAAGGTTGTCACCGAGGTGGACGAGAGCGGCGGCGACGCTAATTTGCGTTTGACGCTGGCCGTCGCGAACGCAACGCGCTTGAGGCAGTCGGCGTGCGAGCTGCGAATCGAGCTGCTGGATGCAGAGGGGCGAACGGTGCTGGATCGCTGCGAGACGGTGGCTCCGCTTCCGGGAGAGGAGCTTGAGGTGACGCTGAACGAGGAGCTGGAACGTCCGAAGCTGTGGACGGCGGAAACGCCTCATTTGTACACGCTGCTGTTTACGGTGACGAATCCGGACGGACGAGCGGCGGAGGTCATGCGGATCGCCGTAGGCTTCCGTCAGGTTCGGATTGCGGACGGCAAGCTATTGGTTAACGGGCGACCGATCATCGTCAAGGGCGTCAACCGCAACGAGTTCGATCCTTGGCGCGGCTTCTCCGTGACCTACGAAGCGATGAAGCGGGACGTCGAGCTGATGAAGCGGCACAATATCAATACGGTTCGGCTGTCCCATTATCCGAACGATCCGAGATTTTTGGAGCTGTGCGACAGCTACGGGCTGTATGTGATCGACGAGGCGGATTTGGAGACGCACGGCTTCGCTTTTACCGGCGAACGCGTCAATCAGGAGACGCCGGGCTTTGCCAAAGGGGCGGCGGAAAGCTATCTGTCCAAGCATCCCGACTGGACGGAGGCGTATATCGACCGGGCGAGACGGATGGTGGAGCGGGATCGCAATTTCCCGTCGATTATCGTCTGGTCGCTTGGCAACGAATCGGGCTACGGCGCGAATCACGATGCGATGGCCGCCTGGATTCGTGAAGCCGATCCGACTCGTCCGGTTCATTACGAGCGGGCGTATGACGCGCCGGTCGTCGATATCGTCAGTACGATGTATCCGTCCGTAGATATGCTGATCGCCGAAGCGAACAAGCCGGATGATCGCCCCTATCTGATGGTCGAATACGGCCATGCGATGGGGAATTCCGTCGGCAATTTGCAGGAATATTGGGATGCGGTCTACCGGTATCCGCGTCTGCTCGGCGGTCTGATCTGGGAATGGGCCGATCTGGCGATCGGGCAGCGGACCGAGGACGGAGAGCCTTATTATTTGTACGGCGGCGATTTCGGGGATGAGCCGCACAGCGGCAACTTCTGTCTCGACGGTCTGCTGTTCCCGGACGGAACACCCAAAGCCTCGTTGCTGGAGTACAAGAAGGTGCTCGAACCGGTCAAAACGGAACTTTGGAACGCGTCCACCTCCGAATGGACGGTCCGCAATCGCTACGATTTCTTGTCTCTTGCCTATCTGCGAGGAGAGTGGGCGCTGAAGCGGGACGGCGCAACGATAGCAAGCGGCGAGCTGCCCGCGCTGTCCGCCGGACCGGGAGAGACGGAGACGGCGCAGATCCCGCTTCCGGAAGATTGGCTGTCTGCGTTCGCCGTCGAGCGTAAGAGCGAATTGGGAGAGCGTGTGCTCGAAGCCGGAGAATATTGGGTGCATGCCCGGTTCGTGCTAAGTGAGAGTACGCCTTGGGCGGAACAGGGCTTTGAGACGGCCTGGGCGGACCTGCCTCTGCTTGTCGTGCCGAAAGCTCAGACGGAGCGGGGGGCTGCGACCGTGGCTGCAATTGCGAAACCTGCCGCTGAAAGAAAGCTGCGGGTCGAGGAGATCGACGGGCAGGTCCGCGTTCAAGGAGACGGCTTTGTTTTGGCATTGTGCGAGCGGACGGGGCAGCTTGAGGAATGGCTGGTCGAAGGCGTTCCGCTGCTGAGCTCGGGACCGAAGCTGAATTTCTGGCGCGCTCCGCTCGACAATGACGTCCGTATGGCGCAGGAATGGACCAAGGCCGGGTATCACCGACTTGCGGCCCATGTTCGCGACGTAGCGTTCGACCGCTCAGACGAATCCCGGCTTTCCGTTACGGTTAACTCGATCATCGGCGCAAAAGGCGAAAGCATCGCATTCGAGGCGCGAACGACAGCGTCGGTTAGCGCCGACGGCGGGCTTCGGCTGGAAGCATGCATCGTGCCGAGAGAGAGGCTGCTGCCGCTCCCTCCGCTGCCGCGTTTTGGCTTCGAGCTGACGATGCCGGCCGGCTTCGAGAGGATGGACTGGTTCGGCAGGGGGCCGCATGAGTGCTACGCCGACCGCAAGGAAAGCGGAAAGCTCGGCATCTACGGCGGTACGGTGCAGGAGCAGTTCGTGCCCTACATCAAGCCGCAGGAGAACGGCAACAAAGCCGACGTCCGCTGGGCCTCGTTGACGAACGCCTCGGGTCTCGGTCTCCGCTTTGAGGCCGTCGGCAATCATCATTTTAATGCCAGCGCGCATCATTACACGACCGAGGATTTGACCCGGACGAGTCATGTTCATCGGCTGACTGGGTTAAGCGAGACGGTCGTGAAGCTGGACGCGGCCCAAAGCGGCATCGGCAACCACAGCTGCGGCTATGCGCCAACGCTTGAGTCCTACTTGCTGCGCCCCGATCGGCCGCTCTCCTTCGCGCTGGACATTCGTCCGTGCGGGAGTCCGAAGCGTTAATGGCGTTCCGGCCCGGATCGGATTATAATTTGTAAGCACACGCAGACTATAGAAATGCGACGGGGAGGGAAAGGAAGATGAAAGCAGGCGGAAAGTCGGTTGTCGGCAAAATTCGCGACTTCTTTTCCCGAATCCGCACGGTTTTGTTGTTCAGCTATTTTGTTCTCATTCTGCTATCCATTCTTATCGTCGGAACGATCTCCTTTTACATTTCCTCCTCCACCATCAAAGGAAGGGTCGAGTCGGCCAACGTGCAGCTCGTGCGGCAAATCGCCAACAACATGGACAACGATTTTCGCAGTAAACGCAATTTGCTGCTCGCCCCTTACTACGATCAGGAATATATCGACGGCATCAACGCCTACCCGGAGATGAGCGAGCAGAACCAGTTTTTGTTCCGGCAGAAGCTGGAGAACCTGTATCTGAAGAGCTTTAACGCTACGCCGATTCGCGGTTTTATCCGGTTTCAGATTTATTATCGCACCGGGGAGCTGCTGGCCGCTTCAGGCGATTATAAGCCTTGGACTCCCGTTCAAGTGCGCAACTCCGAGTGGTTCCTGCGCACGGTGGCCAAGGACGGGGAAGTGTTCTTCAACGGTCCAAGCTCGGGCGACGGCACGACCGACACCGACGAGACGGCGTACTCCTCGTCTATTCTCATTCGCGATTTTTCCAGCCCGGAGCGTTTTATCGTTGTACGCGTCGAATATGGCGATCATCTGTTTCGAGCGATCGGCCGCAATGACGACTTGTCCGCCGCCAGCCGGATTCTGATCCTGGACGGGCAGAATGTGCCTGTCTACGATTCGGCGGGAGCGGTCGACAAGAAACCGGAGACACAGTTGCTGAACCGCCTGATCGGAGCCGAAGGGAAATTCTGGACGGACGGAGAGGACGACGAGCAATTCGTATCGTATATCTCTTCCGAATCGACCGGCTGGAAAGTGGTCATTTCGACCCCGCGCCAGGACATTCTGGGTCCCATCGACAAGATCAAGACGATCGTCATTGCGACGGCTCTCGGCGCCTTTGCGCTGACGTTTATTCTGTCCGTCCTGTTCGGGCGGTGGATGACGCAGCCGATCCTGACGCTGTACAAGCATGTCAATCGGATCAAGCGTGGGGATTTCTCCGAGCGGGTCGAGCTGAAGCGGGGCGATGAGATCGGGCTGATCGCCTCCAATATCAACGCGATGCAAGATGAACTGCGCCACCTGATCGAGAACACGTACGTCAACCGGATCAAGCTGCGGGAAGTGGAGCTGGCGATGCTGTATTCGCAGATCAATCCGCATTTTCTGTACAATACGCTCGACATCATCCGGGCAATGGCGGACTATCACCGCGCGCCGGAAATCGGGGAGATCGCCCATGCGCTGGCGGATATGTTCCGCTACAATACGCGCAACCGCGACGAGATCGTCACGCTGCAGGAGGAGCTGGATCAGATCGAGGCGTACATGAAAATCCAGAGCATCCGATTCGACGACAAAATCGCCTACGATGTAGACGTGGACGAGAGTCTGTACAATTACCCGGTGTTGAAAATGACGCTGCAGCCGCTAGTCGAAAACGCCGTTTTTCACGGGCTGGAGCGCAAGCGGGGCAAGGGAACGATCCGCATTGCCGCGTGGAAGGAGGAGGGACATTTCGTTCTGACCGTATCCGACGACGGCGTCGGCATGTCCGAGCAGCATCTCGGGGACCTGCGGACGAAGCTGAAGCAGTCTCTGCACAGCGAGGAGACGGTGTCGGTCGCCGATGGAGGCATTGGCGTCCGCAACGTCTACTCCCGTTACGCCATTCATTTCGGGGAGCGGCAGAGCTTCGATATCGACAGCCGGAAGGGAGCCGGAACGCAAATCAAGCTTACGCTGCCGCTTGACGACTTCGAAAAGTAAGATTATTCAACAAAACGAGTCGAATCTATGAATGGGGTGAGAGAAAGCGCTTCCCGTATAATGAAAACGTCATCAGTTTATCATTATCATTTGGGAGGTCACACACAATGAAACATATGAAAGCGGTATCGACAGCGGTTGCCGTCGGCCTGTTGAGCGCATCGCTCGCAGCCTGCGGAAGCAGCAACAACGGAAGCAACGGCAGCGGAAGCAGCGCCTCCCCGTCGGCATCGGCCGGAGCGTCGGAAAGCGCCAAGAACAGCAACCCGGTCACTCTGACGTTCGTCATCTCCAACACCGAGGATACGACGGCATTCACGAAAGTGTTCGAAGCCTACGAGAAGCAGTCGGGCAATAAGGTCGAGCTTCAGGCGCTGCCAGGCGGCGATTACGACAATCTGATCAAAACGCGTTTCTCCACCGGAGATTTTCCCGACCTGTTCCTGATGCAGCCGGGCACGAAGCAGTACGTCAAGCTAAGAGCGGCCGAAACGCTTCACGAATGGTCCGGAGAATCCGGCATTTGGGACAACGTATTCGATTCGATCAAGCAGGCGCAGGTGGAAAACGATAAAATTTTCGGCGTTCCGTACGGCTCCACCGGAATGATGGGCGTGTTCTACAACAAGGAAGTGTTTAAGCAGGCGGGCGTGGACGTACCGAAAAATTACGCCGACCTGATCGAGATCGCCAAGAAAATCAAGGCTGCAGGCTTCACTCCGTTCTATGAAGGCGTCAAAGACGCTTGGCCGCCGCAAGTGTTCTACTACACGGGCTGGGTGACTCAGGTCGATCCGGCGATCGGCGACGAAGGCGTCGCCAAGCTGAACCGCAACGAGCTGAAGTTCGCCGACATTCCGGAGCTGAAAGACCTGTTCGCGAAGCAGAAGGAATTGAAGGAGCTGGACCTGTACCAGAAAAACGTCATGGCCGGCACCTACGACGAAATGCAAAACGAGATGGGCGACGGCAAAGTAGCCATGGCGTTCATGCTGGACGGCATCGTCTCGCAGCTGGAACAGAAATTCGGCAAGGATTGGGTGAACAACAATCTCGGCTTCTTCCCGTTCCCGTCCGCTGCGGATCAAGGAACGGCGATGATCACGCCTCCGAACCAGCTGATGGTGCCGGAGAAAGCCAAGAACAGAGACGCGGCGATCGAGCTCGTGAAGTTCATGCTTCAGCCGGACAACGTCAACCTGTTTTATGCGAACAAGCCGGGTATTCCGATTTTCGAGGGCGCAACCAGCGAGCTCTACCCGGTGCAGCAGGACGTTAAAGCATACATCGACGCCGGCAAGTCCCGCGTCAACATTCAAAACCGTTTGACCGCGTCGTTCGTGGACTTCTCGAAGACGCTGCAAAACTTCTTCCTCAAAGGCGATATCGACGAAGCGATCGGAGAATTCAGCGCCAACTATCAGAAGGATGGCAAAGCCAAGCTGCTGGAAGGCTTCTAATTCGATCAACCAGAGATAAACGACGGGGCCGCCTCCGCACGATGGCTATACAGTCGTCCGCGGAACGGCCCCATCCACCTTGGAGGGAGGAGGCGAGACTATGGAAAGACGCAAATACCCGCTCTATTTTTCGTACCCTGCAGTCACCGTTTTTCTGATCTTTTTTATCGCCCCGACTCTGTTCGGAGTGTATTACAGCTTTACGGATTGGAACATTAACGCCGATTCGGTGAAATTCATTGGCTTCGACAATTACGCGGCTCTCTTCCAGGAACCTAGGCTGGGGAAGGCGCTCAGCAATACATTGATTTTCGCGGCGGCCGTCACCGTCCTGCAGAACGTCATCGGATTCGTGCTCGCGCTTGTCATGAACGAGTCGATTCGGATGAGAAATTTTTTCCGCATGGTATTCTTTATGCCGTACGTCATTGCGCCGATCGTCATTGGTTACGTGTTCCGCGCCATCTATCACCCCGAGCACGGCATCGTCAACACGATTCTGGAGGGCGTCGGCCTCGGCTTCATGGCTCAGGATTGGCTGAACGATCCGAAATGGGCGCTGTTTTCGATTATTCTGACGGATTTGTGGAAGGTATCGGGCTTTACGATGGTTATCTATTTGGCCGGCCTGCAATTTATTCCGAAGGATTTGCTGGAGAGCGCGGCCATCGACGGGGCCAACTACTGGCATCGTCTCAAAAACATTATTTTGCCGCTGGTCGCATCGTCCACGACAGTCAACATTCTGCTGTCTCTCATCGGGTCGATGAAGGTGTTCGAGATGGTCATGGTGCTTACGGACGGCGGTCCGGGTTATACGACGGAAGTGTTCTATACTTACATCCGCAGCACGTTCAGCATGGGGCAGATGGGCTACTCAACGGCGATCAACCTCGTTCTTTTTGCGCTCGTTACCCTTGTCGGTCTTCCGGTGCTTGCCGCGCTTAAGAAACGGGAGGTGGAGATGTGATGAGACAGGGAGGAAAAAAGCTGGCGTTGCACCTCTTCGTCCTGCTCGGCGCGCTCGTCATCCTCATTCCGTTCTACATGATCCTGGTCAATTCGTTCAAAGGCGTCCGCGAATCGGCTCTGTTCGGAATGGGACTGCCGTCCGAGTGGCTGTTCAG
Source organism: Cohnella sp. LGH (assembly GCF_017671885.1). Taxonomy (NCBI): domain Bacteria; kingdom Bacillati; phylum Bacillota; class Bacilli; order Caryophanales; family Paenibacillaceae; genus Cohnella; species Cohnella sp. LGH. Next base: position 2,159,537 of record NZ_CP072117.1, on the reverse strand, counting down.
CAACTATGAAAAAGTATTCGAGCAAGGCAACATTCTGCGCGGCTTCAAAAACAGTTTTCTGTTGGCGGGACTGACCGTCTTCTGCGTCAATCTGTTCGCCTCGATGGCCGCGTTCGTCATCCAGCGGCGAGACGACAGGCTGATGCGCGGCTTGTATTTGACGTTTATTATCGGGTTGATCGTGCCGGTGTCGATCGTACCGACGATCCGATTAATGGACATACTGGGCATTAAGGGCACTTATTTCAGCATGGTGATGTACTACACGGCGGTGCTGCTGCCTTTTTCCGTCTTCCTGCTGGTCGGCTTTATGAAGCAGATTCCCAGAGAGCTGGACGAGGCGGCTCAGATCGAAGGGGCGGGATTTTTCCGGCTGTACGCCCGAATAATCTTGCCTCTGCTCATTACGGTGCTTGTGACGGTGTCGATCGTCGTTATCGTATCCGTGTGGAACGACTTTTTCGGGCCGTTTTATCTAGTCACAGATAGCACAAAATGGACAATCGTCCTGCAAATTTTCAACTTCGTGTCGCTGTACAATACGAACTGGGGCGTCGTGTTCGCCTTTATGGTGATCGTTGTGCTGCCGGTGATGCTCGTGTATCTGCTGCTGCAACGATACATTATCGACGGGCTGACGGCTGGATCGGTTAAAGGCTAACCGCATCGACGCTGCGAGGATACGATACGTTCTTACGTTATAGAAGAGAAAGGAGGTCCGGCATGCGCAAGGTGATGGTAGTCGATGACGAAAAATGGGTTCGACGCGGGCTGATTCAATCGATTCCATGGGACAAGCTGGGCCTCCAGCTTGTCGGCGAGGCCGCAGACGGTCAGGACGCTTACGATATGGCACTGGAGCTGAGGCCCGACTTGCTGTTTCTCGATATGCGGATGCCCGGACTGGACGGCAGGGAATTGCTGGCGCGGATGGATGCCGAGCTGCCGGAGCTGCTTACGATCGTCGTCAGCGGCTACTCGGATTTCGAATATACGAAGCAGGCGATTATTCATCACGCCTTCGATTATTTGCTTAAGCCGGTCAAGAAGGACGAGCTCGCCGAGGTGTTGGACAAGGCGGTGGTCGAGCTGGAGCGGCGGGAAGGGGAGCGGCGTAAAGTAGAGGAAGCGAATCGAAGCGACGGCTGGTTCCGCGACCTGCTGCTGGAGCGGGCGGGTCAAGGACGGGAGAGCGGCAGCATACCGGCTTCTTGGGCGGGCAAAGCGGCTGCCGTCTTCGTCGTTCAGGCCGACTTGTACCGTGACGATCAAGGCGGCGGTGCGGTCTTGCTGCGTTCGCTTCGCGATAAGCTTGTCCGGGAGCGGGCCTTTTATTTCGGCGGCGCGTGGGAGGCGGCGTTGTCGCCGCTACCGGACGGTCGCTCAGGGGCAGTCGGGGCTGTCGCCGTCGCCTCGGGCCAGCTGCCGCCGGGAGAGCTGAAGCGTCTGCTCGAAGCCGTTCAAGCCGAACTGAAACGGCTTGCCGGTTGCGGCTACAGTATCGGCGTATGCGAGACCGCTTCGGCGGACGCGGGCTGGCTTAAGCGCGCATTGGAGCAAGCGCTGGCCGCGCTGGCGGGGAGGAAGCTATCCGAGAAGGAAGCCGTTCTGCTTGCCTCGGTTTCTGCCGCGGGAGCGGGCTCCTCCGTCTCGCCGCCTTATCCGCATAGGCATGAGCAGGCGTTTCTGCTTGCGCTGCAGATGGGAAACCGGGAGGAGGCCGAACGGGAATTCGAGCTGCTGCTGCGTTCCATCGGCGATGAATCGGCGACGGTGGGCCAGCTTAAGCAAGGCGCAATCCTGCTCGTTCACGCGCTGGAACGCCATCTCCGCGCCAACGATTCCGGATTGGAGCAAGCCTGCGGCAAGCCGCCGCTGGAGCTGATCGAGGCGCTGCGGGATAGGGGCGATCCGGGCTCGGTAGGGGCTCTGTTCGTTGAAGAGCTTATCCCTGCCATGTTGGCGTCGATCCAGCGGCAGGGGGCGACGCAAGGGGAGCTAATCGTCGGCGAGATGCAGCGAATGATCGAGTCGCACTACGACCAGCCGCTGTCGCTGCAGCACATTGCGGAAAGCCGCTTCGTCAATGCGGACTATCTGAGCCGGCTGTTCAAGAAGATGACCGGGCAAAACTTCGTCGACTACTTGGCGGACACCCGCATTCGGAAAGCGATCGAGCTGATGCGGGTTCCGACCTATAAAAATTATGAAATTGCCCGGAAAGTCGGGTACGAGGACTATCGGTATTTCAGCCAGATTTTCAAGAAGAAGACCGGCAAGACGTTGGGCGAGTTCCGCAGCGAATTCGTCTCCGGCAAATCGTGAACAAATCGGTAAAGGCATGACAATGGAATAGCAGAGAGATGGAACATGGCAAAACGAGTGATTCCCGATACGCTGATGCTGGAGGAACGGGCCGGACTCGCTCTAGCACGATGGGGGTATGTCCGACCCGGTTTTTCACGGCTCTCCTTTTCCGCAGTTAACCCGTCTGGGCACGCTCGACGCGATCGCGCGCTTCGTTAGACAAGCCCTGAGACAAGAGAGTGCTCGACTTGCCGCTTGTTCCGCTCATCACGACCAAGCATCTCGCCGAAGAGAAGCGCTGCCCTTGCTTTCGCAAGGCGATCGGCGGACGGCAATTTAACAGCATTCGCGGGTTTATTCCACACTTCTGAAACAATCCCTCCCTTTGCACGAATCCCTCGTTTCCGTTCTTCGCGGTCAATTTCAGAGCCCTTTACTCTAGAATCATTACATATTTAATATGGTTTATTGAAACTTACGATACGCTCGACAAATGTTCTAACAATTACACGCTAAATTTGCTTTTGCGATAGGAAGGGAATTCGATTTTATGGGGAAAATGGTTGTTGAATGCGGCGGGAGATAGACTGAAGTACCTGTTTATCGGTGCTTTTGCTATTTATCTCTGGTTGCTCTTTGTCTATTAGGAATATAATATATATTACATACTTACCGCTATGGGATTGGTGATTACGATGAGCACGAACGAGCGCGTCCCGTTATATCAGCAAATACAGGACTATATCCGAGATATTATCACCGTGGAAGAAATGAAGGCCGGCGACCGGATTCCTACAGAGAAGGAACTGTTGGAGCGGTTCCAGGTCAGCAAAATCACGGTGGCCAAAGCCTTGACCGGATTGGCCGACGAACAGGTCATTACCCGCGTGCCAGGGAAAGGGAGCTTCGTGACGGACAAGGGGGCGAAGAAGAGCGCGCCGTCGTCCGCCGTTGCCGTGCAAAGCCGTGACGTCGGTGAACGACAAACTCGCACGGGATTGATTGGCCTGGTGATGCCATCCATCGACGATTACTTCGCAATTCGGCTGATCAAGGGCATACAGCACACACTTGAATCGGAAGGCTACAGGAGCATGATCATGCTGTCCAGCGGCAAGATAGAGAAGGAAAAGGCGGCCATCAAGGAGTTGAAGGCGCTTGAGGCGGAAGGATTGCTTATTTTCCCGGTGGACGAGGAGAACTATAACGAGGAAATTCTAAGCATGAAGTTCGAAGGCTTCCCGTTTGTTCTGATGGATAGGCATCTTCCGGGCGTCGAGACGCACTTCATCGCTTCGGACGGCCGGCAGGGCGTTCGCCTCGCGATTGACCATCTCTGGGAGCTCGGACACCGCGAGATCGCGATCTGCTCCGATTCCCCGCTGTTGACCGTCACAGTGCAGGAGAGGATCGAGGGATACATCTCTGCGCTGAAGGACAAGGGGGCGCTGATCAATCCGGCCCATATGATTACTGGTTTTACGCTGGCCGAAAGCTTGAAGGAATCGGAAGCACATCCGTTGTTTCGCTATATCCGCAACCAGATGGCGACCGCCTATATCTCCTTGAACGGCAGGCTGAGCGTTCATATCTACCAGATGGCGCGGCAAGCGGGGCTCGACGTGCCGGGCGACGTGTCGATCGTGAGTTTTGACGACCCGACATCGATTGTGGAGGAGGGCAGCATTTTCACCCATATTAACCAGTTCGAGAGAGAGATGGGCGTCAAGGCAGCGGGCAAGCTGCTTGAGGTTATCCGCGGGGAGCGGAACGTGAAGCACTTCGACAAAACGCTGATCGAACCGCGGTTGGTCATTCGTCAGACTTCCGGACCGAACCGGCAGCGTTAAGCAGCGAGAGGAACGTTGCGACAATTTGAATAGCAAAGCGAACGATGGGAGGCAGCCTTTTCGGATGAGGGAGACTGCCTATTTTTTTTGGATTGATTTAAAAACCATATTGAATATGTAAAATATGTGTGTTATATTTTGGAAAAGAAAACAAAGCGCTTCGATTCACATCCGGACAAAACGGGAGGTTGGGCGGCATGGCGAGAAATCGAACGGAAGAACGGACGGGGTTCCAGGAATCGGGTGCGTATCACCCGGATTACGATCTGCAGACGGACTTCGTCATGGTGTACGGCATCGACGGCACGATGGAGCAGCGAATCGGGCAGTGGAGGGACAAAGGATATGTCGTTCATCTGATGACCGGCATCGCATGGGGGACGTACAACGACTATCTGGACGGCAAGACGGATGGGCGGACGCATTGGGACGAGGCGCAGACCGACCGCAGCGGCGAGATGATTGTACACGGGAAGAAGCCGGTCGTCATTCCTTACATGGTGCCTACGCTGAGCTTTACCGATTTTCTGGCTGAACGCATCCGCATCGCGGTAGACGCGGGCGTGGAGGCGATTCACCTGGAAGAGCCCGAATTTTGGGTCAACGGCGGTTACTCCGAGGCGTTTAAGCGCGAGTGGCTGCTGTATTACGGAGAGCCTTGGTCTCCCCCGCACGCATCGCCGGACGCGCAGTATCGCGCTTCGAAATTGAAAGCGTTTTTATATACGCGGGCTCTGGATCGGCTGTGCGCGGAAATGAAGGATTACGCATTGCTCAAGTACGGCCGCCGGCTGCGCTTCTACGTTCCGACCCACAGCCTGATCAACTACACGCAGTGGCGGATCGTCAGCCCGGAATCCAGGCTGCTGGAGCTCCCGTCGATCGACGGCTACATCGCCCAGATCTGGACGGGGACGTCGCGGACGCCCAACGTGTATCAAGGCGTGCGGAATGAGCGGACCTTCGAGACGGCTTATCTCGAATACGGCATCATGCAGGAACTGGTCAGGGGAACCGACCGCCGCATGTGGTTTCTCCACGATCCGATCGAGGACAATCCGAATTACACCTGGTCGGATTACAAGCAGAATTACATCAAGACGGTCGTCGCTTCGCTTCTTCATCCCGGAGTTGCTCATTACGAGGTGTCCCCGTGGCCCCGCCGCATTTTTCAGGGGAAGTACCCTTCGGAGGACGGCGTCGGGAAGGCGGCGATTCCGCCCGATTACGCGACAACGCTGCTTCACGTGATGCACACGCTCGGCAACATGGCCCAGGACGAGGTCGAGACAGAAGACGCGGCGCAAGGGATCGGGGTGCTCATTGCCGATTCCGCGATGTTCCAGCGCATGAAGCCGGAATCCGAGGCGGCCAACGCGGGCAAGTACGACGGCACCGATCCGGAAGGCTTCAAGAAAGAAGGCGATACGGAGCTGCTTGATTTCTCGCCGTTCTACGGACTCGCGCTGCCTCTGCTCAAGCACGGCATTCCCGTTCGTCCGGTGCAATTGGATAACGTGCGCCGCTTCGCTCACTATCTGGAGGATTATCGCGTCCTTCTGCTCAGCTACGAATATATGAAGCCGGAATATCCGGACCTTCATTACGCTTTGGCCGGGTGGGTGAGGGAAGGCGGAGCGCTGATATACGTCGGAGACGACTCCGATCCGTATCACCGGATTCGGGCATGGTGGAACGAGAGCAAAGGCTCCGGCGGAAGAGCGCGGACGTACGGCTCGCCTCGCGAGCATCTGTTCGAGCAGCTGCAGCTTGGCGGCGCGGATGGCGGAATCTACAAGGCGGGCAAAGGAGCGGTCGGTTATCTCGCCGTCCGTCCGGACGATTGCGCCGCGTCGGAGGCGGGAGCGGAAGCGCTGCGCTCGACGGTCAGGCAGACGATGGAGGCGCTCGGAGATCCGGCGCTCGGCTGGCGCGCGAAGCCGTATTTCAAGATCAGGCGAGGTCCTTACGTGATCGCGGCGGTGATGGAGGAGTCGGTTGCCGATGAGCCTCTCGTCATCGACGGGCCGGTCGTCGACTTGTTCGACCCGTCGCTGCCTGTCAAGCGGGAGGTGCGCCTGATGCCGGGCGCGCAGACGCTGCTGTTCGACGTGGAGGCTGGCCGCCCGGCGGCCGATGAGGCGGCGGTCATCTCCGCTTCGTCCCGAGTCGAGGAGCTGAACTCGCAGGCAAACGGTTTTACGTTCATCGCGAGGGGGCCTGCAAGCATGCGCGCGACGGCAAGGTTCTATTGTCCTCGCATGCCGGTCTCCGCAGCGCTTGAATGCGAAGGAAAAACGGAGCCGATTGCATGGGAATGGGACGAAGGGACGCGGAGCGTTCTGCTGGAATACTGGCACGGGAGCGAGAACAAGGCAAACGTGAGGGTAGACTGGGCAGGCTGACGCCGCTGTTCCGGCCGGGCTTCTTCGACTGGACCGGAGAAGCCCGGAGGATAGAATCACTTTTGTGGAAACGATTCCATACAACGGTCCTCGGATTTGAAAGCGCTTCGAAGGGCGACATTTTGCAGGAGGTGGGGGAAACAATGATCGTGAAAGAAGCGAGAGCGGAAGTGCTGCCGTTGAGAACGAACAAAACTTGGACCAAAGTATGGGGTTTCAGACACATCTACTTATTCATGCTTCCCGCTATCGTCTGGTATCTCGTGTTTTGCTACTACCCGATGTACGGCATTTTGATCGCGTTCAAAGATTTCAAATATAACATGGAAATAATAGGCAGCCCCTGGGCGGGCTTTCGATATTTCGAACAGTTTCTGAACGATTCCAGTTTCTATTCGGTGCTCTACAATACGCTGTCCATCAGCGCGCTTAAGCTGGTTTTCGGATTCCCGGCCCCTTTAATTCTTGCCTTAATGCTCAATGCCGTCTTTCGCAGCAAAATAAAGCGGATTTTCCAGACGATATCCTATCTTCCGCACTTCGTATCCTGGGTTGTCGTCGTGACGCTGATGCAAAAGATTCTTTCGCCCAACGTCGGACTTATCAATGACATCCGAGAAAAGATGGGGCTGGATCCGATCTTTTTTATGGGCATGACGTCGTTATTTTATCCGCTGGTCATTATTTCGGATATTTGGAAAGGCGTCGGATGGGGATCGATCATTTATTTGGCCGCCCTGACCAATATCGATCCGCACTTGTACGAGGCGGCGGAAATGGATGGAGCGGGCCGCTGGAGCACCTTATTTAAAATTACGCTGCCCTGCCTTACGCCTACGATCGGCATTCTGCTGATTTTCTCCCTTAGCGGCATCCTCAACGCAGGGTTCGACCAAATCTGGCTCATGCAGACGCCCGCTACAATAAGCGTCGCGGAGATACTGGACACCTACGTGTTGAAAACGGGCATCCAGCAGGGGCAATTCGCTTACTCCACGGCAATCGGCTTGTTCAAGTCGGCTATCTCGCTGATTCTGATCGTGATTGTCAACAAGGTTTCCAAAAAGGTCAGCGACGTATCGCTATGGTAAGCGGGCGAATCTCATCACATGACACAAAGGAGGTGCGGGTATGGGCGTAAGAAAAATGTCTGCAGCCGATAAAGCCTATTCGACATTTAACTATGCGGTGCTGACCTTGTTCAGCCTGACGGCCCTCTATCCCTTTATCTATTTTCTTGCGCTTTCATTCAACGACGGCTACGACGCCATGAAGGGCGGCATCTACTTTTTCCCGCGAGTCTTTACGCTCGAGAACTACAACAAGGCGTTCAACAACCCGCTCATCTTGAATTCCTTCATGATCTCGGTTACAAGAACGTTTATCGTGACCGTAAGTTCCGTTCTGCTGACGGCTCTGCTGGCCTACGGGCTTTCACGCAAAGGCTTGCCGGGAAGGAAGTATATCGTCTTCTTCTTTTTCTTCACCACTCTGTTCAGCGGCGGGCTTATTCCGACCTTTATCCTGTTCCGGCAGCTGGAAATCCTCAACACGTACTGGGTGCTCGTTCTGCCGATGATGTATAACTTTTTCAACGCGATTATCATGAAAACTTTCTTCGACGGAATCCCGGGAAGCCTGTCGGAATCGGCCCGAATCGACGGCGCCAGCGAGCTGTCGGTATTCGCGAGAATCATCCTCCCCCTATCGCTGCCGGTTCTGGCTACGATCGCCTTGTTCGTCGGGGTAGGCGTCTGGAACGATTGGTTTACCGGGCAGTTCTTCATCCAGAATGAAGACCTCTATCCCGCCGCCACGTTTCTGAACAAGATGATCAGCGAAGCTTCCTTCCAGACGATGACGGGATCAAGCGGCGGCTCCAGCATTCAGAACATGAGCGAGTCCCAGATGGGGCTGCGCGGCGTAACTCCGGAAGCGCTCCGGATGACCTTCGTCATCATTATTACAACTCCGATCATCTGCGTGTATCCGTTCCTTCAGAAGTATTTCGTCAAGGGTGTGCTGGTAGGCTCGCTGAAGGAGTAGACGACGGTATAAGAGGCATGGCCTTTTATATAAAAAATGAGCAAACGAAAGGGGCTTGTCAAATGCGCAAGACAAAGTTGAAAAGTTCGCTTAGCATGATGATTGCCGTCCCAATGCTCGTACTGACTGTGACCGCATGCAGCGGAAACGGAGAAAGCAAAAGCTCGAGTACTCCCTCGGGAAGTGCGGTGCAAACAGGATCGGAGGCGCCCAAGGCGGTTACGTTGACTTACCTGAGCGCCTGGAACGGAGGCGGCGGAGCATTCCCGCAAGATCAGGAGAACAATCTCGTGGCCCGGCAGGTGAGGGAGAAGACAGGCGTAACGTTAAAGCTGGAATCGATTACAACGAGCGAAGTTGAAAAGCTGAACACGATTTTTGCTTCCGACACGGTTCCGGATATCGTCAACGCTCCCTTCTGGTCGACGACAGGCGGAGAAGGGCAAGTCATCAAGAAGGCCGCTATGGAAGGACAGCTCCTGGATTTAACCCCTTATCTCGATAAATATCCCAATGTGAAGCGACTGCTGACGACTGGCGTGTCCAAGGACTTCTACGAATTCGAGATGAACAGCCCGGAGTTCGAAGGCAAGCAATATTTTATTCCGGTGGAGACGCCGGACGGTACGCTGGAGAGCATTCATAACTGGAATTACGGGCTCTATGCGCGGGGAGATATTCTGAAGGCTTTGAACGTGAAGGCCGAGGATATCGATACGCAAGATAAACTGTACGACCTGCTGACCCAAATCAAGAACGGCAACTTCAAGGATATCGGCGGAAAGTCGGTCATCCCTGCCGGCACCATGCACAACGGTTGGGATTATGGCCGATACCTGATGGGGTGGTCGGATTACAACATTTCGGACTTCCGCCTGGAAGGCGGGAAGGTGACGCATTGGACCCTTGGCGAAGACCAGGAGCCCCGGCTGCTGTTCATGAGAAAGCTGATCTCAAACGGCTTGTTCGATCCCGAAGCCTTCAGCAACACCGATACGACGGCCAACGAAAAGCTCGCTACCGGCAAGATGGCCGTGTACGGAGCCCAACCGATGATGGATCAACTGTCGAAAACGCTCTATAAGACGAATCCGGAGATGCAGTACGAATTGCTCGGACCGATGAAAAATAAAAACGGGGAAATCGCGACGCAGGTAGCTACGCCCGGACGCGGCGGATTCCCGGTCATCTTCTTGAGCGCCAAAATCAAAGATCCCGAAGCGGCGCTGCGGTACCTCGATTATGTAAATAGCGAAGAAGGCCGTCTGCTCGCCTATTGGGGCGTCGAAGGCCAGACGTATACGCTGGACAACGGGCAGCCTCGTTGGCTTCCCGAAGTGAAGCAGAAGTATGACAATAACCCGGACGAGAAGCGCGACGAAGGCCTTAACTTCCTGCCCGGCAGATTCATTGGCGCCTTCTCCTCCGATGTGACCTGGCCTCAGCCGGAGGACCAGAAGACGGAGTGGAGGAAGCTGGAGGAAAGCTTTTGGAAAAAAATTCCGATCAAAGTAATCGACAAGATCAGCGCCAACTATGTTGCCAGGGAATGGCCGCAATACGACAAATACCGGGATGCCACCAACTCTTTGAATTTTGACACCGAGTTCCGGAAAGCCCTCTTCGCCAAATCCGACGAAGAAGCGCTGAAAATGCTGCGCGACATCCAAGACAAGTTCAGGGCGGCAGGCGCACAGGAAATGGCGGATTTCGTAGCCGAAAAAGCGGCGGCTCGAGACGACATCGGCTTCTAATAGGGGCAGCAATATAGAAAAACGACAAATCGACCTAATCGCCTGAATCGGCGATAGGGTCGATTTGATTTTTGGCTGATATTCAGATGCTTGACAGCAGGAGGATAGTAAACTAGTGTCGAACAAGATGTTGAACATTCGAGCCAGCAGAAGGGGGCAGCGGCATGTTGAGGATGCTCGTAGTGGACGACGATAAGTTTGAGCGGGAGGGTGTGCGGTTTCTGGTCGACAAGTTCGGGCTGGGATTGGAGTTGGCCGAGGCCGACAGCTCCGAGAGCGCGCTGGAGTTTTTGCAGAGAAATCCGGTCGATATCGTGTTGTCGGACATTCGGATGCCGGGTATGGATGGGCTGGAATTCGCGGATCGGATCAGGGAGGCAGGGTGGCCGATCAAAATCATATTTATGAGCGCTTACGGAGAGTTTGAATATGCCCAACGGGCGATCGATGTGCGCGCTATTCGTTATATGTTGAAGCCGATTCAGGTGACCGACGCGCTGAAGGTGCTCTCCCAGGCCATTCAGCAGTGCGAGGAGGAGCGGCAGGAGAAGGCGCAGCTGGAACGGATGGAGATGGCGTACAACCGGGAATCGCGGATGGAGAAGCATCGGCTGCTTGCCGATCTGCTCTCCGGGCGGCTTCAGCCGGACGTGTATGCGGGTATGAGGCTGGCCGATTTCGGCTACGAGCCGAATCTGCGTCTGTTGATGCTGGATGCGCGAAGCCGATTTTTTGATCGCACTCCGCCGGATTTCGAGGAGCGGCTCGACAGCGTTGTTGGACGGTGGCGCGAATGGTTTCATCTCAACGAATTCCAGGCGCTGTTGTTTGCAGAGGCGCAGCCGGGAGAAAACGCGGATGAATTCGTGCGTATCGCGCAAACGTTGTCGGAGAGGCTGTTGACCGAGTACGGACAGGACGTCGCCGTTGTCGTCAGCGGTCCGGTAGAGACGCTCGACCAGTTGATTCGCGAATACCAGACGATGGAGACGATGCTGGAGGGAAAGTTTTTCTGGGGCGAAGGGACAATCGTGCAGACGAATCGAACGTCGGAGGACGAGGTGACGGCCGGCGTTCAGGAAATGCTGGACGAGGTGAAGCAGCACATCGAGCGCACACGCTTCGACTTCGCTTATTTGCGATTCGAGCAGTTGTTCGATCAATTGCAGAATAGCGACCGCCTGTCGTCGATTTACGTCAAATACGTATGCATGGAAGTGGTAAAGGCGTTGTTCGACGCTTCGGCGCGGAAAAACTTCGAGCTCTTCAACAAGCATCTTGAAAGCGTACACAAAACGACGAGGCTCGCCGATCTGCGCTTGGTCATGAGGACGATTCTGGAAGAGCATTCGCCTGCAAGCGCCGCCCGGCTTGGGGAAGGCTCCTCGAAAGCAATAGAAGAGGTCGTGAAATGGATCGAGCGCGAATACGATCAGGATCTGTCTTTGGAGCGGCTGGCGGAGAGGGTGTATTTGTCGCCGAGCTATTTGAGCTACCTGTTCAAGAAGCAGAAGGGCATTAGCTTAAACAAATATATGACGCTGTACCGAATGGACAAAGCGAAGGAACTGCTGCTGACGACCAATGCCAAGGTGGTGGATATCGCGCCGCAGGTTGGTTACGGTAACGTACCCTATTTTATTTCACTGTTCAAAAGCCATTTCGGCAAAACGCCCGCGCAATTCCGGGAGGAATCGTAGTCTATGAACCAGACGTCGCCCGGACTGTTGAACCGCATGCGGTTCAAGAACAAGCTGTTTCTCTCATACATGGTCGTCGTCATTATTCCGATCCTGATTTTGGGCATCTATGCGTACAACCAGTCGCGGCAGATGCTGGATTACCGGACGCTTGAAGGCATCGATAAGAACATAACGACGGTGACGGGCAGCATCGACAGCTCGCTTGAGAGATACAGTCACACGCTTCGCTCGATTACCTATAACGTCACCTTCCAGAAAATCGTCGAGAACGACTATTTGGACCTGGTCAATCTGTCCCGCGATCTGAACGGCTACCTGACTCCCTACTTCAATATGATGAAAAACCTGGACAACGATATTGCCAAAATAACGCTCTATGCGCAGGGAGACGTACCGGAATACGACACGCTTCTACTCTCTTCCGAGCGCGTAGACGATAAGGCTTGGTACCGGGAGACGCTGGATGCTCCTCCCAATGAGTACCGCTGGTTTTACGACGAAGGGCTGTTCGTGACGGCGAAATTCCCGCGCAGTCTGGGGAGCGCCTACACGCATGTCGTCCATATGAGCTTGAAGGCGGAATCGATTTTTGGCGCGGCCGACATGCAGCGTGACAATGGCATCGTAATCGCCGACGGGCAAGGACGCCCGATCTACGCCAACGCCTTCGCGGCCCGTTTTCCCGGCTTTACGGCGGAGGAGATGCTTAAGCAGAAGGACGGGACGGTTAAGCTGGGGGATACGCGACTGTTTCTGGCCCGAAAACCGCTGCGGCAAAGCGACTGGACGATCTATTGGTTCGTTCCGGCCGACCGGGCGGCTACGGAGGCCGGCTCAATCATAAGCGCCACCGTCGGCATGATCGTAATCTGCGTCGCGATTATGCTCGCCGTCATTACGCTGTTCTCCCGGACGATGATCCGGCGCATTCTGGCGCTGAACGTGATGATGAAAAAAGTCGAGATGGGCAATCTGACGCTGGACGTGCGCAGCGTGGACCGCGACGAGATCGGCGAGCTGACCAACCGGTTCGGCAGCATGCTGGGACGGATTAACGAGCTGATCGAAGAATCGTACAACGGGAAAATCAAGCAGCAGGAAGCCGAGCTCAAGGCGCTGCAATGGCAGATCAATCCGCATTTTCTGTACAATGCGCTTTCTTTCATCAACTGGAAGGCGCTGCGCAAGGACGCGTACGATATTAGCCATACCGTAACTTCGTTGTCGCGCTTCTACCGGACGGCGCTGAATCGCGGCAGCAATATCATCTCTGTACGCGACGAGTTGGACAACGTCCGCTCCTATCTGGAAGTCATTCAGCTTATGCAGGACTATAGCTTCGACGTTGTATTCGAGATTGACGAGGCGGTGCTTCGCTACTCGACGATTAATTTGATTTTGCAGCCGTTGGTCGAAAATGCGATTCAGCACGGGGTGAACAAGAAGAGCGACGGCCGGGGAACGCTGCGCGTCTCCGCCGCCGCCCGAGAGGGAGCGATCGTATTCACGGTTCGCGACAACGGGCCGGGAATGCCCGAGGAACTGGTTCGCGCCGCAGCCTCCACGCAATCGGGCGGCTACGGTCTCAAGAATGTGAACGAACGGGTCAAGCTGAAATTCGGAGAAGAATACGGAATCTCCATCGCGAGCGAACCCGAGGAGGGAACGACGATTGAACTAACGGTTCCTCCTTATTTTCCGGATACCGACGACAAATAGGATCTCCAATCTCCGCCGGGCTGCGGGGAGGCGAGATCCTTTCGTTTTGGAGGACTTTTTGGAAAGTGCGTAAAAAACCGAAGCGTTTCTAAATTCTTTGATAATTCTTTTTGGCTTCGCCGCTGATATAGTGAAACGCAGGGGGAGGCGACAGGATGAACAAAACGGCATCGATTAACGGAAAGCGGATACAATCCGAACGAGTGCGCCTCATCAAGCGATATCGGGTGCTTCTGCTGATGATGGTTCCGGCCATGGCGTATTATGCGATTTTCCACTATGCCCCAATGTACGGCGTTCTGCTGGCGTTTAAGGATTACAAGCTGACGGAAGGCATCGTCGGCAGCCCGTGGGCGGGGCTGAAGCATTTTGAAACCGTATTCTCGGACAGCTACTTTTACACGATTCTGGAAAACACGCTTGTCATCAGCTTATACAAGCTGGTCTTCGGTTTTCCGATTCCGATTGTGTTCGCTCTGCTGATGAGCGAGATCGTGAGCGCCAAGTACAAGAAGCTGGTGCAGACCGTTTCGTATTTGCCGCATTTTATGTCGTGGGTGGTGCTCGGAGGTATTTTTTTCACCGTCTTCTCGCTTGAGGGCCCGGTCAACTCGATCGTTAAGCTGCTTGGCGGCGATCCCGTTCTCTTCTTGGCGGACGACCGGTATTTCCGTTCGATTCTCGTTGCGACGAGCATCTACCAAGGCTTCGGCTGGGGCTCGATCATCTACTTCGCAGCGATTACGAACATCGATCCGCAGCTTCACGAAGCGGCCATTATGGACGGAGCGGGTCGGTTCCAGCGAATGATCCGCATCTCGATTCCGATGCTGGCTCCGGTCATCGCGATCATGCTGATCCTCTCGATGTCGGGCATTCTGGACGCGGGCTTCGATCAAATTTTCAATATGTACAACGTCAAGGTTTACAGGGTCGCGGACATTATCGACACGTACGTATACCGCAAAGGTCTGCTGGAGATGAACTACAGCTACGCGACGGCAGTCGGATTGTTCAAGTCGGCGGTGGCGCTTGTCCTGATCGTTGTCGTCAATCAGGTCGTCAAGCGGCTGGGCGGACGCGATCATGCGCTGTGGTAAGCCGGAAGAGGGAGGCAGAAGACGATGATCAACGTGAAAAAGTCGCGCGGAGACCGGGTGGTCGATGTAGTGCTGTATGCAGCGATGGCGGTCGTTATGATAATTACGGTGTATCCATTCTGGACGCAGGTCGTCATTTCGCTGGACGGCGGAGGAGCCGGCGGAGCCGCCTATGCGTCGGGGATGATTTTGTGGCCGAAGGAGCTGACGCTCGCAAGCTATAAACTGGCGTTCGATTTTGCCGAGTTGTGGACCGGCTATGGCAACACGATACTGAGAACGGTAGTGGGCGTGCTGCTGGCTGTATTCTTCACCGCGCTGACCTCGTATCCGCTAGCCAAACGGGATTTGCCGTTTAACGGCGTTTTTACCGGCATTATTTTGTTCACGATGCTGTTCGGGGGCGGGTTGATCCCGACTTACCTGCTCATTAAAGAGCTGAACATGATCAACACGCTGTGGGCGCTTGTGATTCCCGGAATGATCGGCGCGTTTAACGTGCTCATCATGCGCAACTTTTTTCGCGGCATTCCCGAGGAGATTGAGGAATCTGCTCGCGTCGACGGTGCAGGCTATGCGATGATCTTTTTCCGAATCGTCCTTCCGCTCTCTAAACCGGTGCTCGCCACGATCGCGCTATGGGTTGGAGTCGGCCATTGGAACGCCTGGTTCGATGCGATGATCTACGTAAACGATCCGGGCAAGCAGGTACTGCAGGTCATTTTACGTAAAATCGTCATCCAGAACGATATGTCCGACATCAACAACGTGATCAACAGCATCGGCAAAGCGACAGCTTTCTCGGGCAGGCAATTGCAGGCCACTGTTATTATGTTCTCGATCATTCCGATGCTGGTCGTTTATCCTTTCATTCAGAAGTATTTCGTCAAAGGTGTCATGATCGGCGCTATTAAGGGGTAAGGCCCCATTTAATAGATAACCATGATAAGGGAAAGGGTTGGTTACAGATGAAAAAGAAAGGCTGGCTGTCCCTCGCATTGGCAATCGCGCTTACGGCAACGTTGCTGTCGGCGTGCAGCGGGAACAATAACGGAGGCAACTCGAGCCCGAGCGCTTCGCCAAGCAACAGCGCGGGTTCTAGCGAAAGCGCCTCTCTCGAGGCTCCGATGAAGTTGACGTTCTGGGATCTCGACGGAACGGCCGTGAAGAGCTCCCCAGGGGTCACGGCGCTGCAGCAGAAGCTGAACATCGAGGTCGACTACATCTCGACGACCCGGGAAGCGATGAAAGAGAAATTGAATTTGATGTTGGCTTCGAACGACATTCCGGACTGGTGGAAGGAGCCGTCGTTCCCGGATTACGACAAGCTGCTGCAGCAGAGCGTGGCGGCGGAAATTCCGCAGGAGCTCGTCGAGCAGTACATGCCGAAATACGTGGCCTGGCTGAAGCGCTACCTTGGCGACGATCCGTTCCAGTACGTGCGCCGAGAAGGCAAAATCTACGCACTCCCGGTTATCTGGGACATCGGCATCGACGGCTTGCAGTTAGCTTTCCGCGAGGACTGGCTGAAGAAGGTCGGCATAGCGAAAACGCCGGAAACGCTGGAGGAGATGGAAGAAGCGCTCACGAAGTTCCGCAACGACGATCCGGACGGCAACGGCCAGAAGGATACGTACGGCATCACCTCGGCCGGAGACAACATCGAGTCGATGATGAGCACCGTCTTCGGCGCATTCGATGCCTATCCGAACATCTTCCGCGAGAAGGACGGGAAGATCGTTCGCGGTGATATCGAACCGGGAGCGAAGCAGGCATTGGAAGTGCTCAACCGCTGGTACAAGAACGAATTGATCGATCCGGAATTCGTCGTCAACAAAGGCAATAACGTCGAGGACAAAGTGCTTGGCGGCAAAATCGGGGCCATCGAGTTTTACTGGTGGGCGTTCCTGCCGGGCAGCGCGTTCCTTGGCGGCGAGCAGTGGTACGACAAGCTCAAGGCGCAAAATCCGGATTTCGCCTTCGCGACTACGGGCGGCGTCAAAGGACCGGACGGCAATTGGGGCATTTCGCAATACAATCCGGCGTTCGCGTCAGGCGTCATGTTCGGCAAGCAGCTCGAGCAGGATCAGGCGAAAATGATTCGCTACATGCAAGTGTTCGAAGCGACTCAGTTCGAGCCCGATTCGTACGAGGCAATGAATTTCGGAATTGAAGGCACGCATTGGAAGCGGAGCGACAAGGGAACCATCGAGTTCCTACCGCCTTACGACAACGAAGACGAGCGCAAGAAAGCGGGCATCGTTGCTTATTCTATGGCCGGATCGTTTAACGATTACGATTTTCAAACGTCGTACACGTCGGATGAGAGCTTGCGCCAGTTGGCCAAGGATACCCGTGCTCAGGGTTCGCGCGTGATCGATATCCTGGCGCCGTTCAGCAAGCCGATCTACAACGAAAACCAGGATAAGCTGAAGCAATTTACGTTGACGACTTATATCGATATTATTACGGGACGCAAATCGCTGAACGAGTTCGACGGATTTGTGGCCGAGTGGAAGAAGATGGGCGGAGACAAAGTGCTCGAAGAGGCCCAGCAAATCTATGATCAATATTTGAAATAATATGGCTTCGCGGAAGGCTGTCCGCTGGATGGCGGCAGCCTTCTTCTGGAGGAGGAGCTTCGATGACTTATCACATTCGAGCAGATCAGCTTGTACTGGAGATCAACGAGCGCGGAGAGGTTCGGCTTCAGGCCGACAAGGTCGGCGCTTCCGACGGCTTGCCTATGACGATGTATGCGTCGCCGCTGCTGCAGCTCGTGCAGGACGGGGAAATACAGGCGCCGGCGGTCTGTGAACAGGAAGACAGAACCGAAGCGCTGATGCTGACGTATCCGAACGGGACGAAGATCAAGGTGGGCGTTGTTGTACGGGATGGATACGCGCTGCTGGAGGTGCTGACCATCGAGTCGGGCAGCCCGGATGCAGTCATATGGGGGCCGTTCCGTACATGTATCGGCGGTTCAATCGGAGAGTCGGTCGGCGTTGTGCACGACGGCCGATTCGCGATCGGCCTTCAGGTGCTGAACGCGAAGACGGTTGGCGGCTGGCCGCTGGAGCTGGAAAGATTGGCGTACATGGCGCCGTCGTACAGCGAGGGGGACGCTCCGGACCCGAACGGTCGTCGGGTGTCGGACAACAAATTCGAATATCCGGTTTGTACTGCCTGGCCGACGGTGGACGGCGGCAGCGCACTGCAAGCATATGCCCGCGATCGGACGAAGCGCTCGGTCCGCAAGGCGTGGAACGTGCCGGCCACCGAAGTTCTGCCGTTTGAGGGCGAGGATGCGGTCATTGTCGGGAGCGGGATTGCTTTGTTCGGTTGTCCCGTCGAAGAGGTGCTAGAAACGATAGAGCAGATCGAGTTGGGGGAAGATCTTCCTCACCCGATTATCGAAGGGCAGTGGGGGAAGACGTCTCCGGCAGCCAATCAATCCTACTTGATTACCGCTTTTACGGAAGAGACGATCGGGAAGGCGGTCCAATACGCCAAGCTTGCCGGACTGAGTTACGTCTATCACCCCGATCCTTTCGAGCAATGGGGGCACTTCAAGCTGAAGCGCGGCAGCTTCCCGAGAGGCGATGAAGGGTTGCGGCTTTGCTCGGAGGCTGCAAGGGCGGAAGGCGTATCGCTCGGCATCCATACGCTCAGCAATTTTACGACGCTAAACGATTCTTACGTTACGCCAGTGCCGGACGTACGACTGCAGCCTCTCGGAACGGCCGCGCTTGCTGAGGAGGCGGACGAGCGGGACGACAGTCTGACGATCGACGAGCCTTGGCCGTTTACCGTTGCGCTATATCGCAAAACGGCGC
The DNA here is from genome assembly GCF_017671885.1 of Cohnella sp. LGH. Taxonomy (NCBI): domain Bacteria; kingdom Bacillati; phylum Bacillota; class Bacilli; order Caryophanales; family Paenibacillaceae; genus Cohnella; species Cohnella sp. LGH. Next base: position 2,140,817 of record NZ_CP072117.1, on the reverse strand, counting down.
GCATCGGCAGCGAACTGGTGGAATACGACACGGTATCGGAGACAAAGCCGTGGCGATTGCTTGGCGTAAAGCGGGGCATGCACGGCACTGCCGCATCGAAGCATGACAAAGGAGAGAAGGTAGCTCGGCTATGGGACCATCCGTATGACGTCGTGTTTCCGGATTTGGAGCTGCAGGACGTATATGCCGATCGGCTAGCGGAACTGATGAACGAGGCCGACATTCGGCAGGTTTCGTTCGACGGTCTGGAGGGATTGTACGCGACCGGGCAGGACGATTACGGGGTCGTCCAGTTCGTCGAGCGGCAATATCGGCGCTGGGGACGGGAAGTGATCAACGACGCGAGCATCGTCGTGCCGAATTACCTGTGGCATATGGCCACCCGCTTCAACTGGGGCGAACCGTGGGGAGCGGAGACACGCGAAGGGCAGTTGGAGTGGCGGCTCAGCAATCAGCGGTATTTCGAGCGTAATTTTATTCCGCCCATGCTCGGATGGTTCCTCGTTCGCTCGTCGTCCGACCGCTTCGAGTCGACGGCACTGGACGAGATCGAGTGGGTGCTGTCCAAGGCAGCCGGCTTCGGAGCGGGATTCGCGCTTGTTGCGGATTACGAGGTTTTGAAGCGTAACGGTAACATCGAAGCGCTGCTGGCGGCGGTGCGGGAATGGGAGACGGCGCGGCGACTCGGCGCGTTCAGCGCGGAGCAGCGAGAGAGACTCGTCGAACCGAAAGGGGACTGGCATCTTGAGCCTGTTGGACCGCAGCGTTGGCATTTGTATCCGGTACAGGCGACGAAGCCTCTCGTCTGCACCCCGGCCGAGCAGCAGCCGGGACAGCCGGGCGGCTCTGATTGGGCGCTATTCAACAAGTACGCCGAGCAGCCGCTTCGCTTCACCATGCGCGTACGTCCATCCTACGGCAACGAGGACGCCGCGGTGCAGCGGCCCACTTTCTACACCGACGGCGTCTATATGACGTTCGATACGGAAATCGCCGCGAATCAGTATCTGGAATGCGACGGGACCCGGACCGGACGCGTCTACGACTCGAACCGCAACCTGCTCCACGTCGTCGAAGCCTCCGCCGAAGCACCGACTGTCCGTCACGGCGGACAGACGCTGTCGTTCAGCGCCAAGTTCACAGGCGATCCGAAGCCCGACGTCGCCGTTAAAGTATGGTTGTACGGAGACCCAGAGACGGTCTCCGCCGACTAGTGAGAAGAGCCGATCGCCAGTCCCCGATCTTCGGGCGCCCTGTCGGTCGGCTCTTTGTTTTGGTGTGTGGCATCGTGGGCGATAGTTGGGGTTACTCTTTAGCATAGCGGGTGACCAGACAATGAGGAGATGAGACTATGTCGGCGTAGTTTCAAGTCATACTCTCGCATAGGGAGTGACTATTTATGGGTGTTTGGGAGATACTTTATCCCCTCGTTTCAATCCACACTCCCGCATAGGGAGTGACCACAAATGGTTAAGATCCCCTTCTTTTTTAAGGAGTTTCAATCCACACTCCCGCATAGGGAGTGATCTGCTAAGACATTGAATCAGATGGAAGCACCAAAGTTTCAATCCACACTCCCGTATAGGGAGTGACGAGCTGTGACCCACGGTTTTCCGTCGACATTCCAGTTTCAATCCACACTCCCGTATAGGGAGTGACGGGAGTGGGGGATTGAGCATGTCGAAATTGGTAGTTTCAATCCACACTCCCGTATAGGGAGTGACAGCCTAACTTCAAGTATTAACGTGTACAGTGACGTTTCAATCCACACTCCCGTATAGGGAGTGACGTACCGATAAGGCGCTTCGTCCGGAGCGTCTCGAGTTTCAATCCACACTCCCGTATAGGGAGTGACAATGTGGACGTAAGCAGCATGGACCTGACGGACGTTTCAATCCACACTCCCGTATAGGGAGTGACCCGCACGCTCCACTTCGGCACGGATCTCCGCGACGTTTCAATCCACACTCCCGTATAGGGAGTGACGATTGACACACATCGCGCAGCCGGTAGACAAACGTTTCAATCCACACTCCCGTATAGGGAGTGACGCTCATGGACTCGGAACTCATGTATAACCGCATGTTTCAATCCACACTCCCGTATAGGGAGTGACGTGGTACAGAGAAGCATTAATAGCCGTAGAGGAGTTTCAATCCACACTCCCGTATAGGGAGTGACTCTCGGCATTCTTACCGTCAATCACGTTGTTGAGTTTCAATCCACACTCCCGTATAGGGAGTGACTTTAAGTAAGCTCATGCTTTACCTCCAAGTGATTGTTTCAATCCACACTCCCGTATAGGGAGTGACATCACTAGTCGGTGCATCGTAGTCGACGGCCATGTTTCAATCCACACTCCCGTATAGGGAGTGACTTGTTAACAATGTCGAGTTTGCTGTAAAAAGTATGTTTCAATCCACACCCCCGTAAAGGGAGTGACACGGCGCGTCGCGCCGGCGGCATTATCCATGCCGTTTCAATCCACACCCCCGTAAAGGGAGTGACACAACAACAGGCGATGATGCAGCAACAATCGATGGTTTCAATCCACACCCCCGTAAAGGGAGTGACATATGACTCAACTAGCAAACGAAATCAAGTCAGGTTTCAATCCACACCCCCGTAAAGGGAGTGACCAGCGTAAGGATCAATACGGCATCTATACGAGCGTTTCAATCCACACCCCCGTAAAGGGAGTGACCTGTCGCCCGCATTGGGGGGGGGAGCGCTTCGCAGTTTCAATCCACACCCCCGTAAAGGGAGTGACTCAGTGAGAGTGTATTGCTTAATTCCCGCAATGTTTCAATCCACACCCCCGTAAAGGGAGTGACCTTACGCACGGTCCATCCAGGATAACCAAGCGCGTTTCAATCCACACCCCCGTAAAGGGAGTGACATTCGATCGGCTCTAGCGCTCTTTGCGGATCATGTTTCAATCCACACCCCCGTAAAGGGAGTGACGCAGCGTAGGGTTGCAATCTTCCGGCCGGACGAGTTTCAATCCACACCCCCGTAAAGGGAGTGACCGAGCTTTATCTGACGGAAGAGTTCGCTCGGGCGTTTCAATCCACACCCCCGTAAAGGGAGTGACTCCGCTCTAGCACACGGTTCTCGACATAACCAAGGTTTCAATCCACACCCCCGTAAAGGGAGTGACAGCGAGCATGCTGAGCCCTTGCTGGGCAAGGGATTTAGAGCCCAAAAGTGCGACTCAGCATTTTTGATGGGGAAAAGCGAGTGGTAAATTAGCTCGAAATGCCGAAAACCCTTGTGTCGTAAGAGGTGCGAATCTCCCGGGAAAAACATGTGAGCCTAGGGTTCGCACCAGATATTTTCAGTATAGATCAGGAGATGATATTCTCCAATACTTTAAGCTAGACAGGTTAATAGCAAAAATGAAACTACCGTTTCCAATTGCAGGTCATCGTTAGTTTTTCCCCGTCCAGCTTGGCCGTCAGAGAGCCGTTCATTTTGTTCATCAAGCTTTTGGCGATGGAAAGCCCTAATCCCGATCCTTGAGAGGATCGGGTACGATCCGCAGTATAGAATCGGTTAAACAGCAGATGGACATCGCTTCCGACAAGCTTTTGGGCATCGTTCACAATAATCAAATCTACCGTCTCCGGCTTTGGTTCGAGCCAGATTTGAACATGGCCGGCTGCATGCTTGATTGTGTTGGCTAGCAAATTTTCAACCACTCTTCGAATAGCTGATTCATCAGCATACAAATGTACATTCTCATCCGGTAAGCGGATTTCCGGCGTAATCTCACGTTCATTAAAAGAATCGTAAAAACCGAATAGAATGTCGGAGACTAGGTTAGTCAGCTCAATTTTGTCAGGTCTGAGGGGGTAATCCAAAGACTCGATCACGGACAGCTCGAAAAAATCGTTCAGAAGCGACTGAAGCCTCTTCGTCCGATTTTTCACGATAGTGACATATTGGAGCTTCTCATCGGGCGTAATCGACTCGGCCTCCAACAGTTGAATATAACCGAAGATGGACGTCAGGGGTGTTCGAATATCGTGGGAAATGTTTGCGATGGCTTGCCGAAGTTCGTTTTCGATTTGCGTTCTTTGGGCATTCGCTTCGACGATAAGATGGGATTGTCGATTAATCTCGCTTGCAAGAGCTTCTAGGCGGCGGTCGAATAAGGATACGTCGATTTTCTTGCCGGTTTCCCCTGAGTTGTAGCAGCGTAGTTGCTTCGTTATGCGTCCTAACTCACGTCTAATCAGGATCAGGCGGAAGAGCAGGAGTGCGGCTGCCACAATCGCCACGATGAACAGAATAAACACGCTCCGACTCCTCCTCGCCTGATTTACTTGATTTCTTTTCTACGATATACCAGAACGCCGAGAAAACCAGCAATAGCAAATGTGAGCATTGGCGCAAGCAGAAGTGCAGGCAAATCAGAGTTGCTGATGACGGGGTTGCCAATTACTCCGATTAGCTTAAACATAGAGTAGTCGTACAGCATCTTAAAGAAATTAATCTTCGAGCCTAAGCCGGCTAAAGCTGTATCGATGATAAGGAAGAAAATCATGGTAAAGCCGATCGTTTTACCGCTGTCGGTCAAAATGACGGTGAACAGTGCCCCAATAGATGCGAATCCAGTAGCGTACAGCAGGGTTAATCCCAAAACACGCAGGATAAAAAGCAGCGTATTCCCTTCCGGCAGTTCGCCAAATCCAGACAACAGTGTGACCGTCACGGTGCTTACGAACGGAAACACCAGCGAGAGCGCCATCGTCCCGACGGAAAATCCAATCAGTTTGGCCGTAAACAGCCGTCCTCTGGTATTGCCGGAAGACGCGATTGTTTTCATGACGCCGGAAGAATACTCGTTGGAGATAAAGAAACCGGCTAGAATAGCTACAGCGAGCTTGATCACATAGGCATTCCCGGATATAAAATGGATTAGAAATTCGGCGCCTTTAATCTGGGGTTCGCCGCTCGTCTTATAATCAACATAGTATAAAAGAGGGTATACGATGGATAGGGCGGCCAGCGCGAGCAGCAGCGTCCAGAGCGATCTATTTTTGCGCAGCTTGTAGAACTCGACTTTAATCAAATTATACATGCGGAACACCACCTCCGATCCGCTTCGTAAAATAACTCTCCAAATCCTCGCCCATTGGCGTAAATTGCTCGATCTCCAGACCGGCGGCGAACAGCGACGATGATATTTTACTTGGATGTTCAATTCGACTGAACAGCTTGATAACCCCATTCTGCATCACTTCGAAGTCGGCGGTGCCCAGCTTATTCTGAATAACGGCAGCGGCCTTGTCCGGGTTGTCTACTTTGATCATGACGTATTGCTGGCACTTCTCCTCTAATTCTTGGGCGGTAAGCTGTTCCAGCAACTGGCCGTGATGAATGATGCCGTAATGACTTGCCATCTGATGCAGTTCGCTCAGAATATGGCTGGATATGAGAATTGTAATGCCAAGCTCACGATTTAGGCGTTTGATCAACTCGCGCATTTCCACAACGCCCATCGGGTCCAGCCCGTTCGTCGGCTCATCCAGAATCAGAAATTCGGGATCGCCAAGCAAGGCGATTGCAAGCCCCAGTCGTTGCTTCATGCCGAGGGAGAAGTTTTTTGCTTTTTTCTTGCCGACCCCGTGCAGTCCGACCTGCTGAAGCATTCTGGGGACGCACTCTTTACCGGGGATGCCGCGCAAAATGCGGTTCGCTTCCAAGTTCTCGGCGGCGGTCATATGAGGAAACAGGGCGGGACTTTCAATGATGGAGCCGATCCGCTTGCGGGCTTGAATCAACGCTTTATTTTCACCGGAACCGAACAACTCGATCGAGCCGTCGGTCGGGAAAGCAAGTCCGGTCACGATGCGGATCAACGTAGATTTCCCGGCTCCGTTCTGTCCGATAAACCCGTAGATGGCGCCTTTTCGAATGGATAGGTTGACTTTGTCGAGCGCCGCGTGTCCTTTGAATTTTTTGGTGAGTTGATTGGTTTGCAATACGTATTGGTGCATGATCGTCTTGGCCTCCTTCTTGTGATAGACCAAGTATAGAAATGAAGAGATAAGAAGTGCTTAAGCGAAACATTAAGAATCTCTTAAGGCACTTAGGGCTTGAGTCGATAACCCATACCCCACACGGTCTCGATAAAATCTTTCCCGGGAGCGGCCTTGGCTAGCTTGTTGCGTAAGTTGCTAATATGGACGTTAACGGTATTGTCGTCTCCGTGGTAGGGTTCCTGCCAGACGCTCTCGTACAAATTGGCTTTTGTGAATACCTTCTTCGGAGAGGACAACAGCAAGGCAAGAATCTCATATTCTCGACTTGTGAGCGTGAGCTTGATGTCGTTCACAGAGATCGACATCGCATCGCGGTCCAGCATAAGCTCCTTGTGACAGAGCACGTTGGGCAAAGCCGGTTGGGCGATTCGTGCGTACAGCCGCAGTTGAGAGTCGATTCGTGCCGATACTTCCTCTATGTCGAACGGTTTCGTAATGAAATCGTCCGCTCCCCCGCGCAGCGCGGTCACTTTGGTCTGCGGCTCACCTTTGGCCGAAATGATAATAACGGGCATATCGCCATTTCTGTCGATTCGTTGAAGCAATTCCTCGCCAGTCATTCCAGGCAACATAAGATCGAGCAGCAGCATGCTCCATTGCCGTTGCTCCAGATAGAGAAGCGCCTCTGTCCCCGAAAAGGCCGGTTGCGGGGTGTATCCGCTTTTCTTGATAATGCCGCAGAGCAACTGACTAATTTCGCTATCGTCCTCTGCAACAAGGATATGTACAGGTTTGGTCATTTCTTCTCCTTTCATCGCAGGGAGCTGTTCTGGTTTCAATTCGTACTCACGTGGGGGAGTGACTCTACGTTCACTATGGAAAGAATGGATCTGATTGAAGATATGGACTATCAATCCTATTATAAGCTTTTCCTAAAGGGTTGTGGGAGATATACTTCTGGGGTGCAAAGCTATGCCGTGTTAAAAGAAACAGAGACGAAGGTGTCCCAAAATACAAGGTGAGATTGTTACATAAACGAATCGAGTCAATGAGAAAGGAGGCAGAGCGTGGAACGGACAGAGACGGAACAAATTGTAATGGCCGTAAAGCAAGGAGAGAGGGAAAGTTACGGCAGGCTGGTCGAAGTCTATCAGCAGCGAATTTTTCGATATTGTTTTCATATGTTGGGGCAAATGCAGGAAGCGGAGGATGTTGCGCAGGACGTGTTCATCAAAGGGTTTGAACGACTTGAGCAGTACCAGGAAGGGACTAATTTCGGGGCGTGGTTGTATAAAATCGCTTATCGAGAGTGCCTGAACAAACTGAAGCGGGCTAAAACCTATGAGCGTCTAATCCGTCTTTTTGTGAGGACGGCCCCGGTAGTAGAATCGCATCCGGTGCCAGATGTAGAATACAATGCCGAGCTTCGTCTGGCGATGCTGCGTCTGAATCCGGAGGACAGGCATATTATTTTGCTGCGGATTGTGGAGGAGAATCGATTCGAGGATATTGCAGAACAGCTCAATATGAGCTACGCGGCGGTTCGCAAAAGATACGAGAGGGCGAAACGGAAGCTTAAAAACGGGTTGACTGAAAAGGAGGGAGAGTCCGATGAACAAAGCCGAAGTCTTTCTTACTGAGGAGCAGGAGCTGCAACGAAAATTTGGCGAGACCAGATTGCCTCAAATTCAGTTGAAGGCTCGGGTATTGGAAGAGCTAGACACGACAAAAGAGGTTTTTCCGGAGAAGGCTAACGCTCGTCGTTCCAGACGACTTCTTGCTGCGATCAGCATGGTCATATCTGTAGTTGCGCTAATCAGCCTGTTGTCCATTTTCCCAGCTTCGGCAGAGCAATTGCGAAAAATTCCAGTTATCGGGAAGGTATTTGAGGGGAATATTTTTGATTTTGCAGGAGATAGCGGAATCGTAATCGGTCAAAAGTCTGGGCTTTCTTCCGGGGTAAACGAGGAAGCCAATGATCAGGGAGTCACAATTAAGCTGCAAGACGTTCTTTATGACGGTGCGAGATTGTCAATAGGTTACGAGATTGTTTCGGAACAGGCGAATCATTTGATCTTTTTGGAAAATGTCAGAGTTAGCATTAATGGTGTTTTTCGCCCCGATGCCAGACCAGGCGCCCAACCGCATCTTCTTGATGCCAAACATGCTGCTGGAATTATGACGATCGATTTGGATGAGCCGGAGAAGGAGGACCGCTTCGAGCTAGAGCTTCTAATTGGCGGTGTGAGCGGTATGAATGAAGGAAACCAAACGAAAGTCAGCGGCGAATGGGGCTTTAAGATGAACGTTGAAAATCGTATCGCTGACAGCGAATATATTTCGCTTGCCGACGGCTACTCGGCGAGTTGGAAAGGAGATCGCTTTCAACTGACCGGATATATGGCGACTCCGGTGACGACGAAAGTGGATTTTCTCTATTCCGGCAATACGGAGTGGTTAGGTTTTCAGCTTAAGGATGATAGAGGAATGTTGATTGAAATGCTGGATATAGCTTTTACAGTCGGCAAGAATGGAACGGTGGAAGGGACAGTTCGATTTGTTCCGCTTCCTCCAGGTACGACAAGGGTGGAGGTCACGCCTTACAACTTGTTGGTGGGAAAAAAGGATACAGAGAAGAAAGTTACAGCCAAGCTAACGACCGATTATCCGATCGTGTTGTCACAGGGAGAGGTAGGAGAGATTGTTGTTCAGAACGTCGAGTTTAGGCAGGATAAAACGTTGATCCACTACGAAGTGAAAGGTAAGAACCCGTATTCGCAATACGCCTCGCTTTGGCTGGAGACGCCGGATGGACAGCGGTTTATCTCGGATAATGGGAAGCGGACTAGAGTCAGCGATACCTCTTACGAGTACATTCTGGAATATCCTGCATTGGATGCGTCGCAGCTCTATTTCCTAGGGACAATGCCTCAGACGGATCTTGAGTTGCAGGAGGAACTTGCGGTAAGTGTTGCGGTTCGTGAGTAGGTCACAAAAAGGCGCTCCCACCGGGAGCGCCTATTGACTGTGGCTGTGGCGGAAATGGAAGCCTTCATGAATCCCCTTAAACCGCAGAAACCTATTCGATCAGAGAACGGGTCCACAAGACTGCCCTTCCACCAGTCGAACTTCCAGCAACTTAGAAAGGTTAATGGGTTCCTCATCTAAAATATGGCGCGCCATGTGCTGGGCCGCAATATCCCCCAACTTTTCAAATTGTGTATCCACATGCGTTAATTTGAATGGCAGAATAAGTCCCCAACCGTTTTGTACACCGCTGATGATGGATAAATCTTCAGGGATGCGAAGGTTCAATTCATCGGCCGCTTTCTTGACTCCGACCGCCAGAAGATCGTCCGCGGTGAAGATCGCCGTAGGGCGACGTTCCGATCGCAGAAGCTTTAGTGCTTCGATATAGCCGCATTCCAGTGTTAGATTTGTCTCTGATTCCATCATTTCAAGCTCGGGGAGAGTTCGGGAAACGGCCGTTACACCCTCGCGGAGGTCGGTAGAAAGCGTCATATTAGACGGCCCATTCAGAAATCCGATTCTCCGATGCCCGAATTTTATTAAATGTTCTATGGCAATACTGCCGGCTTTGACATTATCGACGTCTACATAGGGAATTTGTGCGGTCAGGATACCCGGCCGGCCCACGATGATGAACGGAATTTTCTCTGACAGAAGATGAATCAATTCTTCATTGCTGACGGAAGGACAAGTTAAAATCAAACCTCCGACTTGCCGTTCTTTGAACAATTTCACAAATAACCGGCTGGAATCCTCTCGCGACATGGACGTAAACATCTGCATAATTAAATTATTCTGGGAACAAAACTGGCAAATAGCGGCCGAAAGGGTAGAGAAAAACAGACTTTGTTTGACCTGATCGCTCGAAAACGGCATGAAGAGGCCAATCGATCGTACTTTGTTGTTAACAAGAAGACGGGCAGTGAGATTGGGATGATAATCGAGCGCATGGATAGCGCGTTGAACTTTGTCCAACGTTTTTTTGCTGACCAGTTCAGGGGTATTAATTGTTCTGGATACCGTTTGCGCAGACACGCCTGCCAATTTGGCAACGTCGGTAATTGTACTAGCCATTTACAGAAGCCCCATTCTATATTTGTCATCGTTAACATTTGTTATGGAACGTATCGTATTTCTTTACTAAGCTTACGCGTTATGGCGTGAAATTACAAGTATTTACGGCAGAAACATGCACAATTTCGTTATATAAAATCAGTGTTGGGGTTATTGACAACGCTTTCCTCTGTTGTTATGATCGATTCGAGTGTTAACGTTAACATTTTGATGAAGCGGGAAGGGGAGACAGAAGAACGCGTCAGAATTTGATCTGTACCAAACCAGATTCCAAAAAGCTTAACAAGAGACACAACTCATAAGGGGATGACAGCCAATGAAAAAGTTCGGTACCGTTTGTTTGACTTCTGCGCTGATCGTGACGACTCTGTCCGCATGCAGCGGTAATTCTGGTTCAAGCGAATCTCCAGGTTCGTCCGAGACTTCCGCTTCACCCGCGAGCTCTGCACCTGTCGAATCCAAATCGCCTGTTGCCTTTACTATCGTTCATAACCAAGGGGAATACGCGTGGCCCTCCTACGAAAAAATTGTAGCCGATTACAATGAAAAGTCCGGAAATAAGGCCACCTTGAAGTACATCCCGGCGCAGGAATCAGAGAGCTGGTTACAAGCTCAATTCATCGCCCACTCCGAACCTGAAATTGTAAGCGGCACTTCGAAATTTGCGGATGCATACAAAAACGGCTGGATTGTCGATCTGCTGCCTTATTTGGACGAAGTCAGCCCCTACACGAACAAGCCGTGGAAAGAATCGTTTCTTCCAGGACTGATCGAATCGGCGATTGATAAGACCGATGCGAACAATCCCCGTCTGTTCGGCATTCCAACGCAGGTCGTCACGGTGAACTTGTATTACAACAAAGATATCTTCAACGAAATCGGCGTTGCGCAGCCGCCGGCTACCATTTCTGAATTCCTTGAAGTGGCACAGAAAGCAAAGGATGCGGGCTACATTCCATTCAGCATTCAAAACTCCATGGATTGGAATCTGGGTTGGCTGGCTTCCGACGTATTCGGCTATTTGTGGAAATCGCGCTTGGCTGAACTGGATACGAACGGTTCTGGCAAAGTGGAACCGAAGGAATGGGCAGAAGCCGTCCTTGCAGACAAAGTGACGAAGGACAGCCCGGAATTGAGAGAATACTTGCGGCTTATGAATGACTTGAAGCCTTTCTTTAACGAAGGCTTCAACAGCGCCAGCTGGGAGTTTGAGGGGATCTTCAACGACGGAAAATCCGCGATGGTGCTTAACGGCAGCTGGTATCCGAATCAACATCAGCAAGGCGGTTACCCCGTCAACTACGGCGTGGCGCCGATGCCTTATCTGGACACGGCTTATTCGAAGTTCGGTCAAGATGTCCGCTATAAATACAAGATCGGTTCGACGCCGAGCTTTGCCGTCAGCCGAAATGCCAAAGACAATAAGGCGGACGGGGCATCTGTTGAATTCTTGCAATACTTGACTGCCCCCGATGGGGGAGCCAAGGTGCTTGCCGAGGATCTCAACCTCATTCCGGTCGTATCGGACGTTGAAGTTCCTGAAATTTTGAAGCCGATCATGGAGTCCTTCGGAAATGACGAGAATATGGGTTTCCACGCCAATGAATTCACACCGGAGCAAAAAGACAGATGGTTGAAGAAACAGCAGGAATTTTTGGCAGGCAAAGCGACGGCGGATGAATTTTTGGAGGACTTCGGAAAAAACCTGAAGAAATTTGCGGAAGAAGCCGTCAAAAATCATCCGGAATGGAACGCAGAACAGTAGTATTTTGAACTTGGGATCGTTTCCGGCGCGTTCGGCAGATGTAGGGTATGCCGATCGCGCCGGATTCCGGCCGGGGAGGCAATCATGAGCAAGACGATGCGCTATATGTGGCTTTACGCTTGTTTATTTCCTACTTTTTTCTTTGTCGGTTTGTTCCTGTTATATCCGTCTATAGAAGCTTTCAGAATGTCGTTTCTGGACTGGAACATGACCAATTATTTGAATCCGACATTTGCCGGCTTGGACAATTATGTCGAGTTGTTGCAGGATCCCATCTTCCGAAACAGTTTTATTATTCTACTGGCATTTCTTTTGTGGAACATTATCATCCTGCAAGGCGCATCCATCTTGGGAGCGTACCTGATCAACTATTTGGGCAATACCGGATTGGCTGGATTTTTTAAAGTTTCTTTCACAATTCCGATGGTGCTTCCGGGCATGGTCACGACGATGTTTTGGCTTTTCTTCTACGAACCTGGAAACGGGATGCTAAATCATACGCTCGGCTTGCTCGGTTTGGAAAACTGGCAAAGAATCTGGCTGGGCGATAGCCAATTGACGGCAATGCTGTCCATTATGATGAAAGGATTTCCATGGGTAAGCGGGCTGGGATTCCTCATCTATTTGGCTGGATTTCAAAATATCGACGAGTCTTTAAGGGAAGCGGCCAGGATAGACGGCGCTTCTGCATGGAAAATCTTCTGGACCGTGGATTTGCAATTGATCTTGCCGCAAATCAGGTTGACAACGGTGTTGGTATTAATCGGCGGAACGCAACAGTTTAGCGATCAGCTTATCATGACCAAGGGCGGCCCGGGTTACGACACCATGGTTCCTGGACTGTACATGTTTAATAACGCATTTACTTACGGTAAGCTGGGGACCGGTTCGGCAATCGGCGTCATTCTATTCGTGATTACGCTTGGATTGACCTTGCTGAATATGAAGTTTATGCGGGAAAAGGGGTAACGCGGATGGATCGCCAAAGGTTTGCGCGCATCATTGTCATTGTGTTCCTGTTCGCACTGTTGTTTTTCACGCTGTTCCCCATGTATTTCATGCTTGTAACAGCGTTTAAAACGAATTATCAGTTATCGATCAACTATTTTGGTCTTCCCTTGACCCCGCATGTGGAATTTATCAGCGATGCTGCATCCAAGATCGGCTTGTATCTGAAGAATTCCATTATTGTGTCCGGGGCCACTGTCCTTGGCGTTTTGGCGGTTTCCAGTCTTAGCGCTTATGTGTTTGCTCGATTTGATTTTCCGTTAAAATCGGCTCTGTTTCTGGTATTGTTGTCTTTCTTGATGATACCGGGCATTCTGACGCTCATTCCGCAGTTCGTTCTGGTGACGAATTTGAAATTAATCAATAGTCCCTGGGCAGCGATTCTTCCTTATATCGCAAGCGGACAGTTGGTCGTCATTTTCGTATTTCGCACCTTCTTTGAAGAAATCCCCAGAGAACTTACGGAGAGCATCCGAATGGACGGGGGCAGCGAACCGGTTGTCTTTTTCCGGCTGGTGCTGCCGCTTGCTTTTCCGATCTTTTTATCGATGGGTCTAGTGAATATTTTGTCGACATGGAACGATTTTATATGGCCGCTGCTGGTCCTTTCCGATCAATCCAAGTTAACTGTCACTGTAGGCTTATATCGCTTCATGGATCCCCAACAAATCATTTACGGCTCAATGTTCTCCGGGATGACACTCGCCTCAATCCCGCTAATGGTACTGTTCGCCTTCACCATGAAATATTTTGTTCAAGGCATGACATCCGGTGCGGTAAAAGCATAAGAAGCAGGAGGAAAGAAAGTTGATATGAGCACCTACAAATCGATTCATATCGTTGCCCATACCCACTGGGACAGGGAATGGTATTTGCCGTTTGAAACTTTTCGGTTTCGGCTTGTCGGCCTGATTGACCGTTTGCTGCGCACGATGGACGAGGACAAGGCCTATCGCTTTCATCTCGACGGTCAAGTGATCGCTTTGGAGGATTACCTTGAAATCAGACCGGAGCGTCGGGCGGATCTTGAGCGGCTTATTCAAGAAGGCCGATTGACGATTGGGCCGTGGTACGTGCTCGTGGACGAGTTTCTCGTCAGCGGGGAATCCATGATTCGCAATCTGGAGGAGGGAAGGCGAATCGGCTCGTCCTTTGGACCGATGTTGGAGATCGGCTACTTGCCGGACACCTTCGGCCACATTGCTCAAATGCCTCAACTGTTGAAGGAATACGGGTTTGAGTACGCGCTCATCTGGCGCGGTTTAAACGGGGCTCCGGAACAAGTGCCTACCGAATTCGAATGGGAGAGCCCGAGCGGGCACCGGGTCAAGACCGTACATCTGTCACATATGTACGGATATACGAGTGCCATGAACTTGCCTATCGATCAGGAGCAAGCCGAGGACCGGCTGCGCGAGTTGATTGGCCATATTGGTCCGCATGCCAAGAGCGGACATGTGCTGTTAATGAATGGCTTCGATCATATGGAGCCCCAGCGCCATATTTCCGCCATGATCGAACAATGGAACGCAAAGCCGAATGAATCTCCGATAAAATTCTCTTCTATTGAAAGCTACGTTCAAGACTGCTTTGACGAACTGCCGGACGTTCCGGTGTTGGGCGGAGAATTCAGACGTACGAGCCATACGCCGGGCGGCGTAATCAACACGATCCTTCCGAACGTGCTTTCGGCCAGAGTGTATCTCAAGCAGCAGAACGCGACCGCGCAAAATTTGCTGGAAAGATTGGTCGAGCCGCTGGAGGCATTGGCGCTTGCGGCCGGAGATAGGCATCATCCCGCCTTTGTCCGACAAGCTTGGAAATACGTATTGCAGAATCATCCCCATGACAGCATTTGCGGCTGCAGTATCGACGATGTGCATGACGAAATGGAGACGCGCAACCGCAAAGCCGGTCATATCGGCGAACAACTGGTCACGGAGGCGCTTGCGCGGATGTCCGACAGAGTCGATCTGTCGTGGCTGCCGCCGGACAGCCAGCCGGTGCTGCTGTTCAATCCGCTGCCTTGGCGAAGAGATGCGCTAGCCGAAATCGAACTTGACGCGGATGACGCCACGCTATACAGATCCGTCAAGGTCACGGACGAGGCCAGCGAATCGTACGAGGCGGAAATCGTCGGATACGAGAAGGTTTGTCCGATTGAAAACGATTCTTTGCGGTACCCCCTGAGCAAAGGGGAGACTTACAGACACAAAGTCCGTATTCTCGTTCGTCAATTGCCGCCGCTTGGCTATAAGACGATTGCCGCTCAATTACGAAAGATACCGGAACTTGCGCATATCCCGGCGAAGGCGATCTCCAACTCGATTGAAAATGAGTTCGTCCGGATTACGGCAGAGCCTGACGGCACCTTGACCTGGCTCGATTTGGAGACTGGAGAGTCTATGCATGGTCTTCATCGATTCGAGGACAGCGGCGACGTTGGCGACGAATATGTATACTCCGGCCCGTTACTGAACGAACATTTCACGTCCGCGACCGTCCGAAGCGTTCGCGTATCGGGAGAAAGCCGCGGATGGCAGCGTATGACCGTATCCTACGAGCTGCTCGTACCGCGCTCGGCGGAACCGGATTCCCGAAGGAGAAGCTCGGATTTGGTTGCCTTGGACATCCGGACGGAAGTGACGCTTTTATCGCGCAGCCGCACCGCGTCTGTCCAAACGACGGTGGACAACCGCGCGCTTGACCATCGCTTGCGTCTGTTGTTTCCAATGAGGAAAGGAGTTCGGCCCATTCAGGCGGGAGGCGCGTTCGATGTGTCGGGACGTCCGGACTGCGTGCAGCAGCCCCCCGAGGACGTCTGGGTGGAGAATGAACCGACGTCTTTTCCTTTTCATCATTACGTGTTTGCCGACCATGGTGAAACCAGAACGATTGTTAACGCGCATGGTCTGCATGAATACGAATGGATTCCTTCCGACCGTGCGAATGATGAAGGGACATTGGCGATTACCTTGTTGCGGAGCGTCGCCTATCTCGGCGGCGGAGATCGCGGGATGGCGACGACCAATCGCCCCGGGCCCGGCTTAAAGACTCCGGGAGGTCAAGTACAAAGGGTGCTGATCTTCCACTATGGTTTGACTGTCGATCGTCGCGATCGCGCAATCGCACCTTGGCGTGTGGCGGATGAACAGGCGATTTCAGTTCAAAGTCGCAGCATCCCTATTCCCTGCCAAGAGGTGAAAACCGCTCCGGCGATGACGGAATATCGACAAAGCGGACAACTCGGTTGGCTGGAGATCGACAATGCGCTCTTGCAGGTGACCAGCCTTCGTCCGGCTCCGGATGACCGAGAGGGCATCGAGCTTCGGTTAGTCAACCTCGGAGAAACGGCTGCCAGCGGCTTCATCCGGGTCCGATTGCCGATTCTCAGCGCCCATACAATCGGTCTGAATGGCGAAATTCGCCGCGAGCTAACGTTGAAGACGGACGGCACCGATCGTTCTCTGTCCGTAGAGTTGAAGCCGAAGGAAATTGTCACGATCCAATTCAAGACAAAGGAATGAATCGAATGTCAGACATTCACAAAAGCCAAGTTCGACCCGTATCGCCATCCGAGTACGATCGAGTGCAAGAGAACTTGTCGTCCGGCTGGAACACCTGGTATACCCGCAGCGTCCTGACGCATGTGCTGCTTCCGGAGTGTGCCGCGGTCAAATTAGGCATCAAGGAATACCGGGAAGGCGGTTTTCTCGCCGAAGCCTTGATCGGACGGCAAGGCAAGGATCAGGAGGTCGTGCGGCCCGGATTGCGCAGCTACGATGGGGCGTATACCGAACTGACCTTGCAATGGCGCGACATCGAGCTGCGAGTTGAAAGCGCGGTAGAGAACGGAGAACTTTTCCTGTTGGTCACTCCGCTGCGCAACCAACTCAAGCCCGCCGTTCTGATCGCCGAATGCGGCATCCTGTGGAACGGCAAAGGCTATGTCCAGCACGCGAACGACGGAAGCATCGAAGCTGTCTTTCCGGATCGGAACGTTAGACTCTATTCGACCGGCCCCGTCATCGAGGAATATCATGTCTCCGCATCCGGACCCTATATGGCTTTGTCCCTCCATGAGACGGTCGGCTTATCGACTGGCAAGCCGTACGAGTTGGCGGCTATCCAGGAGCTCATCAATCAGCGGCGCCGCGGAATTGCGGAAGCGCGCCGATCGGCATTCGGCGATGCAGCGGATTTGTACGCTTCCATGCAGGCTTGCATGGCATGGGATACCATCTACGAACCCAAATTTCAACGGGTCGTCACACCGGTAAGTCGGATCTGGAACGACCAAGGCTATAAGCTTTTCTGCTGGGATACCTACTTTGCCGCTTACATGTGTATGGAGGACAATCGGGCGCTTGCTTACGCCAATGCGGTCGAGATCACTCGTGCGGCTGTGGCTGACGGCTTCGTGCCGAACTTCGACTGGTCGGGAACGGTCATTTCGCGGGATCGCTCCCAACCGCCGGTAGGCTCGTTTATTGTCCTGCAGCTCTATCGCAAGTACGGCGATCGTTGGTTTCTGGAAGAAGTATACGAGCAGCTTTGCGCATGGAATGCTTGGTGGCCGGATAATCGACAGATCGAGGAAGGATTACTGGCCTGGGGCTCGAATACGATGACACCGGCAGCGGATAACTTCTGGGAAACGGCCGGCGTTCACGATACGTTCGGGGCTGCGCTTGAATCCGGGTTGGATAATTCGCCGATGTACGACGAAATTCCGTTCGATAAAACCCAAAACGCGCTTAAACTTGCCGATGCCGGTCTGATGGGTTTGTATATTTGGGATTGTCTCGCTTTGGCGGAGATCGCCGATATTCTCGATGATCGCGAGCGTGCTGAAGCGCTTCGCCGATCGGCGGATCGGTTTGGTTCGGGCATGCAACGTTTATGGGACGAGAAAACGGGCATTTTCCGTAATTTGCGGACCGATACCGGAGCATTCAGCGAACGTTTGTCTCCGACGAATTTCTACCCGTTGCTGACGCCTTATGTTTCCGATACGCAAGTAAGGCGCATGATTGACGAGCACTTATTAAATCCGGCGGAGTTCTGGGGGGATTGGGTATTGCCGTCCATCTCGCGGAATGATCCGGCCTATCCGGATCAGGAATACTGGCGTGGGCGAATATGGGCGCCGATGAATCTACTCGTCTACCTCGGTCTGCGCAGCCAGGGTGAAACAGAGACGGCTCGACTTCTCGCGGACAAATCGGCCGAGCTCATTCTCAAGGAATGGGCGGCGCACGGCCATGTTCATGAAAATTACAACGGCAATACCGGCGAGGGCTGCGACGTAATCACAAGCGATCGCTATTATCATTGGGGAGGCTTGCTTGCCCTGATTGCCTTGATGGATCGCGGTTATGCCGTTTCCCCGCAAGAGTTGAAAAAAGAGTCTCTATAGACAATAACAGAAGCAACGGTTCATGGATATAAATGGACCGTTGCTTCTGAGATAGGATTGAAAGCGAATACACAAAAAACGGTCCTGCTAATATGCAAAATCAATTTACGAGGGGGCTTGATTATGAAACGATCCAAGTTGTTAGTCAAATCGTGGACAGTTGTTATGATAGCAGCTCTAATTCTCACATCCTTTGTCTACCCGGCGAGCAAGAGTGCAGCTATGGTGAGCGGCATTGAATTATTCGTTAATACGACTGTATCCTCGGTAGATACGACGGTCGTGAAGTCCGGAACCGGTACAGTCGGAACATCCATGACCTTAACCACGCAGATCGGGAATAATGGGGATACGCCTACGCCCGCCGGTCAGAACGTTACCGTGAAGCTCTATATTGACGGCGATTACATCAGCTCACAGCAAATCATTCCCCCAGGAGGGGGATTTAATATGGCGGTGAACGCGTCCGGTCAAGCTTGGAGTTTAAGATATTTAACTTGGACCTGGACCCCGACTAAAGATGGCAACCATTTGATTCAATATGAAATCGTAAATGATTACAGCGATGTGTCTGCGCCAAACAATCATTGGATCTATACGGCTGTAGTAACAGATTCGACTGCCGGTGTGCTGGATACCGTTGATTTGGGCAATAGCGGCAGCGAAACGAGCCATGGACTTTCATCTAATGGCGGTGGAACGGGGACTTATCATGAAAGCATCGGAAAAATTGCCGAGACTTATAATTACCGAAATACCGGCAGCAATGCGGGAGACTGGTTCAGCGTTAACATAGCCAACAACTCAAATCGTTACGGAACGCTTGCAATCAGGGAGATCCATCCGGTCGGTTCGGCGAATTATCGTAAGGTGCTAGACAATCCGGATCAGACGGGTTTGGGTAGCAACGGCATTCCCCTTGATGTGAATGCGACCGGTCAGACGTTTACAACCGGGCCGAACACGACTTACATTCCTTCTATAGCGGTTCAGATTGAGAAGGTCGGACTTATCTACACTTCCACAAGTATGAATTTGACGTTGACATTGTGGGATTCCCCCTATAAGCATCAACAACTTGCTGAAAGCACCTTGTTGGCTCAATCCGTTCAAGGGGGGTATGCATGGGAGATTTTCAACTTTGCCGAGGATGTCGGCGTACTTCCCAACAGCCAGTATTACATGGAGTTTACGACGAGCAAGCCGTTCGATATGAATAATCGGTACATTCTTTATGGTTACAACACCAGTTCGTATGCGGGTGGTACGCTCTACTCCGGCGGATCCCCGATCAGCGGAAAAACGTTATCCTTCAAAACCGGTCCGAATATTCCCACCTCATACGATATACAGGTGGATGGGCAACAAGTTGGAGGTATCGATCAATTGGCGACAGGCAGCGGCTTTACGGCACTTGATGTTGACAACTCGACCCCACCCGGTCAAACCTTTGCCGTTGGAAACACAACGGAACTTCAGGCCATCGCCCTGCAAGTAGAGAAGGCGGGTTCAATCCCGGCGGATAATGCCTTGGTGCTGACGCTTTATGACACACCGACGACAAGTGACAGTTCTTATCTGGCTACAAAGCCTTGGAATACGCATGTCATCGGTCAAGCCGTTCTTTCCCCTGACGAGGTGCCGGGAGGTTATAACTGGGCGACCTTCGTATTTCCGCAAAAAGTGCTTGTCTTTCCAGGAAGAACCTACTATTTCGAAGTGACGACTGTAAAAGCGTTCGATTCGTCCAGGCGATTTGTATTGGGGTTCTATCCGACGAGCACTTACAATCGCGGCTCTTTGTATACGAACCGTTCGATTCAAAGCGGACAGACCCTGTCTTTCAAAAGTTCCCACAACCCGCTGTTTAAGACACGAAATCTGTATGATCGCGGAATTGGCGCGCTTACCCATTTTGTGGACTTGCAGCAGTTGTACGCCGGAAGCTCAATTTCGGTCAAAGTTGTCAACCAATTGCCAGGTTCGGTTAATAACGCGTACATCGATAAAATGTGGAATTATGCCGGCTTCGACACCTATGCGTCGAGGTACGATGTTCCCCTGTATTTCTCGCCCTTGCTCGGCCGTGCCAGTGAGGATTCCACAACTCAGCATTATCCGGAACAGGTCGATGTCATTAAGAACAACGTGCTTACCCGCACCGACAATTATCTTGGCGGCAATTCCATAAACCCCGGTTTTTCATTGGAAGAATGGTATGCCAAAAATACGTTAAACGTGCAAACCGATATCGATTATATTCTGGGAGTAGCTAAAACCGCTGGAATACCCGTGAATCTATATTTGAACTCGACTTGGGGCGGAACGCCGAACAGCCCTTACGATTCCATCCTCTATGATCAGATCCTATTCAGCGGCACGGATAATTACAGAGATCCCAATATGAATCTGCTGACGCAATCGCTGAATTACGCAACGGACCCGCATTATGGAAGGACAATTCCAAATATCTGGGGCAGTACTCCATGGCTTACATTTAATAATGGCGGATTCACGAGTCCCGCCTCAGGTACCTTAAACGGATTCAAGAAGGATCGGCTTGGGTTGAGTACGGATCAATTAAACAAGAACATGCTTGATTTGGCGAACAGTAACCAAGACAATCTTTTACTAAGCGTATCGGGTGACAACGAACCGGCTTACTGGGCCTATCAGATGGACACCGATTCGGATCCAACACTTGGGTATGCTTCCGTCAACAGCGGGAATATGCGCGTACGGGGGGCCGGAGATTTCGGACCGGATGCCGTTGCACAAGCCAGTGCGGACGGCGTGACCCTGAACCCATATACCGGCAACTGGGATACGATGAAGCAGTGGTGGCAGACCAATCTGAATAACTACAACCAGTTTATATATGGCAACATCAATAAAGGTCTTTATAAACCGGTCACGAAGATCCACAACAACACGATTACCTACGCGACGGATGGGGTCAAACATAATCTGTTCACGCAAAATCCGACTCATCCGACTTATCCTTTATTTGATAATTATCATTCCGGCTACGAGGCTGCAGTCGTGAACGAAGCGGCAACCGGAATCGAAAGCTACTTTCTGAGTCACGACTACTCCCATGCACAGCGAATCATCAATAATGTCGGCCGAACGGCCAACTTGAACCAAGAGCACAGCGGATTGCCGCTCGAAGGCTATGACAAGAATATGGCCGGTTCATTTATGCTGGGCCTCAGGTATGTAACGCTTTACAATGTCATGAGCATATCCGGTCCGTATCATAGCCCAAGCTTTATTGCCTTTAACGATAAAGTAAGCGCCTTTTCCGGCGACCCGATTCGCATCGCTACATTAGTCAATCCACGCAGGAAGAATTTGACGATAGCTGCCGAACGAGACGCGGTTCGTTTGAGAAATTCGTTCACGCTTCTTCCGGGAGATACACTCGCCTCAATGAAGCTGACTGCAGGAGATACAGCTTATCATGCCGGCGACTTTAATGGAGCTTATCGGAATTATATTGAAGCAGAGAGCGCGGCGGCTTCTCTCTTGCCGGCACCTTTTGTAGTATCGGGAACACAGGGGACATTATCCCCTTACCCGTTACAAGTTACGGCGGTTTCCAGTGCCAAGTCGAATATTGTGGTTACGGTGAACAGCAGTTCGGAACTGGAATTTACAGCAAGCTCAACGGCATCCGGCTCGGTCACTTATAAGACAACCAGTGCGATCGGATCCAACCAGGTTTATGTCAATGGATCATTGGTTTCCTCAACGGCTAACGGTACAGGAAGACAGTTCAGTTATTCCCATACTGCCGGTGATACGGTTACCGTAGAGTTTAAATAGAAACACAATTGAGAGAAGTGGCTGTAACCCGATGGGCAAGGGGCTGTCCCATAAGCAGAGTTGCTTGAGATGATCGATAGACAAAGAAAGGGGGGTGTACCTCCCCCTTGAACCTTAATCATCGAGTATCTTTCCCAACAACTTGGCTGGTTTATGGGACATCCCCTTGTTCTCATATAAGAGAGGAAGCTATTCCTATGATTAAGGTAAGTTCGCTGACAACCGAATACGCAATGAACCCCTTGGGAACGGACAAGTCCAATCCCCGGCTTGGATGGATAAACGAGTCTATGCAGCGTGGGCAACGTCAAACGGCCTATCGCATTCTGGTTTCCGCAATTGCACAGAATCTGGATTCCGAAATCGGCGAAGTATGGGACTCCGGAAAATGCGCGAGCGACCGCTGTGTTTCTATCGACTACTCAGGAGAAAAACTGCAATCGGCTACCCGCTATTACTGGAAAGTATGCGTGTGGGACGAGAAGGATCGTATTTCCACATGGAGTCCAATCGCTTGGTGGGAGACGGGCTTCCTTCATACGGAGGATTGGTCCGGTGTGTGGCTCTCATCTGACAGCGAACATGCACCGCTATTTCGCAGCGAGTTCCAAGTTGACAAGCTCCTCAAACAAGCCAGGCTGTATATAAGCGCTGCCGGTTATTGCGAAGCGTATCTGAACGGCAGCAAAGTTGGGGACCACAAGTTGGAACCGGCTTTTACCGTTTATAATAAACGAAATTTATATCATGTCTATGATGTCGGAGCGCAGCTGGTGGCGGGAAAGAACTGTGTCGGTGTTGAGCTTGGCAGAGGGTTTTACGGATTGCAAACACCCAATGTCTGGAACTGGCATAGGGTCAAGTGGAATGACAATCCCCGGTTTATTGCCCAATTGGTCATTCAATACATAGACGGTACCGTGCTTCTCGTCAAGACGGACGATCGTTGGGAGTTGATTGGGGAAGGACCGACCATATCCGATTCCATATTTGCCGGTGAGCAGTACGACGCAAGAAAGTGCCGGACGAATTGGAGTAAAGCCGGTTTTAATGCCGCGGAGACCATTAAACCGAAGGTAGTTCCCGCACCATCGCGACGGCTCGAAACCCAGTCTATGCCGCCGATTCGAGTCGTAGGTCAAGTGGATGCTGCAAAAATGACCGTTTTGGGGGAGGGCCATTATGTTTTCGATATGGGCGACACGATAGCCGGGTGGGTGGAAACGAATATTCAAGGTGGGGGATCGGGACAATCCGTCTCGTTTATTTACGGCGAAAAGCTGGATGAAACCGGCCGTGTCGATAACCGCCAGATTGCGATCGAGGCGGAAATACAAACGGATCACTACATAAAATCAAGCGAGCGGGCTGAAAAATGGGAGCCCAAATTCAGCTATAAGGGCTTTCGGTATGTAGAGATTATTGGGCAAGGAATCAGACTGAGCTTGTCTGATGTGGTTGGCAAACGCGTTCATACCGATTTGCGGTCAACGGGACAATTTCAGTGCTCCAATATTCTGTTTAATTGGATTCACGAGGCAACCCGTAAGACGCTGCTGAACAATTTTCACGGCATTATTACCGATACGCCCAAATATGAGAAAAATGGCTGGCTTGGCGATGCCCAGTTGATTGCCGAAACGGCTGCCTTTCAGTTTGATATGGCCTTGTTCTGGGAAAAGTGGCTGATCGACATGCGCGATTCCCAACGGGATGACGGGTATATTCCCGTTATGATTCCCGATAGCGGATGGGGGGACTTTCACGCACCTGAATGGAGTAGCGCCTATGTCCTGATCGCCTGGCGTTTGTACTGGTACTATGACGATGTCCAGGTGCTTCGGGAGCATTACGGCAACTTGAAAAGATACGTCGAATATGAGATCGCCTTGCTTGACAGAGGAATGTCCAGCAGCGACTTGGGTGATTGGCTGGCTCCCGGTTATCCGGAAGGACGTTCCCCGGAGGGAGGTCAATTGACTTCCTCGTTCCACCTCCATTTGGTGCTGCGAACGATGACCGACATTGCGGGCATATTGGGATTTTCGATGGATAGCGAGCGGTACGGGAAATTGGCTGAAGAAACGGCTGAAGCCATAAACCGCGATTGTCTCGATCTGGAGAATGGACTTTACTATACGAATAAAGCAACGGGATATCGGCAAACGTCAAATATACTGCCGCTTGCACTCTCAGTCGTTCCCTCGAATGTTGAAAGACTGGTCGAGAACCGCCTGCTCCATGATATTGAACGACGATCGAACGGTCATGCTGATGTGGGTATTATTGGGCATAAGTATTTTTACCCGACTCTGACACGTTTGGGATATGGAGAGGCAGCCTATCGGGCAGCGACGCAGCTTACTTATCCGAGCATAGGGCTATGGTTTCAACAGGAAGCGACTGCGTTATGGGAATATTGGGATGTTAACACACGTTCGAGAAATCATTATATGTTCGGGACCATCGTGCAATGGTTTTATGAGTATATAGCCGGCATTCGGCAAACTGCAGCCGGTTGGTCCGAAATGGAGGTCAAGCCTTACCCGCTTGGCGACCTAACGTCGGCCGAAGCGACGCTTGACACGGTCAAAGGGATCATTCATGTTGCATGGATCCGTACGGTGGACATCTCGTTCAAACTGACGGTGCATGTCCCAGTTCAATCGCGTGCAAGGGTTCACGTTCCTGTATTACCGGCAGGGCAAATAACGGAAAATGGGTTGCCGGCTGATCAGGCCAGCGGCATTCGATATATCAAAGACGAAAACGGATATCGGGTATATGAAATCGAAGCAGGTCGTTACGCATTCGCAAGCAGATAATCTCTGAAATATCAGTAGCCTAAGGAGCATGCTTCATGTCCAGTACAATAAACGATGTCGCAAAGTTGGCAGGTGTATCCAGACAAACCGTTTCCCGGGTCATCAATAACTCACCGCTTGTCAAACTCGAGACAATCGTGGAAGTCCAAAAAGCAATTGCGTTGCTCGATTATCATCCCAACGTGGCAGCTCGTAATTTGGCGATTAAAACGGTAAAAACCGTCGGTTTGTTCATGCCTTTCGACGTGGAACAAGTGAGACAAAATATGTTCTTCTCTACGATCTCTGCTAAAATATGTCATTATTATGCGAAACAGGACTTTGTGCTTCAATTGTTTACGTCACCGGACGAGCGTAATTACAGCGAGCCACGTTACATGTTATGTCTTGGAAGGATCGCCCGACTGCCTTCGTCACCGCCGACGACTTGATTGTGTTGGGTGCCCAAAAGGCAATGGATCTATTGAATTTATCCATCCCTTCCGATCTTTCCGTCATATCTGTGATCAAAAACGGCTGGGCCGATTTGCTGCCTATGCCCCTCACATACATTGACGCTACCTTTGAGGATTTAGGAACGTTATCCGCCGAATACATGCTGCAGACCATTTCCGAGCCTGAAAAAAAACATGTTATGCAGAAAAAGCTGAATCCGGAACTCATAGTTGGAGGAACGTGTGCGCGAATTGCAGTGCCTGTATGAGAGGAGTGGGATGGAAGACAGCTTGAATCTACAGCCAAGCTATAGTTCAGAAGATGCGATTGTCCAACGTTTAAGATAGACTTTCAGCTTAGTCGATCAATAAATCATAGGTAATTTTGCTTGATTAACCCTCGGGAAGCTTCTCTTCCTTCACTCATTCTAAATGATGAACTAGAATAGATTGGAAGAGGCGGACACCAACTGGCGCCTGCTAGCTTTTTTGGACGAGAGGAAGTGGAGTAATGTCAAAAGAATTGTTGAACAAGTTGAAAAGCTGGTATGAAGATGATCAGCATGACCAAATTGCGGAAGCAATCGAACAGTTGCCCGAGTCGGAGAGGGACTATGAAATTGTAAGTCACTATGGCCGTGCGCTTAACAATTTGGGACGTTACAGCGAAGCGTTACAGCAGCTGTTGTCGATCGAACAGCAGGGAAGACAGGATTCAGTGTGGCACTGGCGCATCGGCTATTCTTATTTTTTCTTGCAACAATGGGAAGAGGCTTTATCTGCATTTGAGCAGGCCGACAAACTAGAGCCTGATGAAACAACACAGGAGTTTATAGAAGCTTGCCGCGATACTATGGTGAGGCAAGCCGAGGCGATTAAAGAAATTAATCGTGTGCCCTTTCAAGAGCGCGATTTCAGTCAGTTTTGGGAGCGGAGCGATTATGCGGACGAGAGCTATGTAGAGGCGCCGCCTACTGCAGAGATGATTGCATCCATAGAAGAGGAGCTTGGCTACAAGCTTCCCGCTGATTATATTTGGCTGATGCAGCAGCAGAATGGCGGCGTGCCGGTAAATACTTGTTTTCCAACTGCAATTGCGACCTCATGGGCGGAGGATCACGTAGCGATTACCGGTATTATGGGGATCGGGCGCGAAAAAACGTACAGTTTGTGCGGCGATTTGGGCAGCCAGTTTATGCTGGATGATTGGGGTTATCCGGACATTGGGGTGGTCCTATGCGACTGCCCGTCGGCAGGGCACGATGTGATTATGTTGGATTATCGCGCATGCGGCCGGGACGGCGAGCCCGCTGTCGTTCATGTGGATCAGGAGGCCAATTACCGGATTACCTTCCTTGCCCCGAGCTTTGCGACTTTTATCGTAGGACTGGTTAATGAGGAGGCATTCGACACTTCCGAGCAGGACCAGGCCGATGATTTGGACAAGGTGGAAAATGCACCCTTCTCACCTCTGTTGAAATCATTATGCGAGAAGGCAGAGGGAATCAGCCAGATTGAAGCGGTAATCCGCAATATCTGTACCCGGATAGTAGAAGATAAAGGTCATTTCTCTCTTCATGCAGATGAGCTGTCCGTGCTGATGTATGATATCCAGTTCTGGTTGTACGCCAATGTTAACCCGGCGGTAACGCGAGAGCAATATTTAGCGGATTATTCGGAGATCATCGTCTTTGCCAAAGGCTTCGGCACGGGCGGCTATGCGCCCGGTTTTATTACGGACTGGCTGGACGAACGGATTGAGCAAGGCGATATCGTGAACGACGGAGGCGTATTAAGCCTAACGGTGGCTGCAACCAAGCGTTTGGTGGACAAGCTGGCGGCTATTGAATCCGATTTGGAGGATCAAGGGGCGAATTCTTTCGAAGAGGAGCTTAAGCCGTTTGTTTGGATCGAGCATGACAGCGGGAATGTCTCGATTATCTTAAATGCAGGAAGCTATAAGCAGGAACTGTTTGATACGCGTGCAGACGAAGGCTTCGAAGGCAACGGCTACGATTGGGGTTCGCTGGCTGCCGTTTATTTGGAGGAGAAGCTGCCCGAGTTGGAGGGGATTGTGCGTTTCGACCCGGAGGCAGGCATGTTCTGTGCGTATTCCAAGGATAGGGAAGCGCTGCTTCGATTTGCTACTGGGTTCAAGCAGGCTTGTGAAAATAATGAGCTGATCCGTGATTTATTTTCCAGAGCGGTATTGGATTGACACTAGAAATCTTATAAAGGCAAATTGCATGACTGAAACAGTCATGATATGATTAGAATAGAAAAAGGAGCCGGATGGCCGTCCGACTCCCCGTACAACATATTGGATGGGAAACTTCCAAAGAATCAGAGAAAATAACCCGTTCCCTTGGCCGTTAACCTGGGCGGGTTATTTTCGTTTGTGCAGATAAGTGAGCAACGTCAGCAAAAACATGCCGAGCATAATCACATCTGTCACAAAGCAAAGAACATTTCACTCCAACATAGTCGAAGGAGTGGCAGTATCCACAAACAAGATTCCGTTGTAAGCGAGAGCGGGAGCCATCTTCTGAGTGTAATAGGCCTGGTTGGCAGACAAGGAGTCGCTGAACATATCGCCGATCGAGCTCATCGGTTGTTTGGTTTCCAGATAAGACGTTAAATCTTGTCGATTACGCGCAGCATCCAGGTCTAAGTATAAAGAGTCGAGTTTCGTATGATGCAGCAGGACGGCCAGACGCGTGTCGCCGCTGTTTTGTACTTGGTATTGCTGGCGCTTGCTCGATTGCTGGTCGTTGGCAAGAAACGAGCTTTGGTAAAATTCCGTTCCAATCGCGAAGTAGTCGTCTCCGTATTTTTCCTTTAATAGTTCTCCCGTGATTTTAGCGGTGCCGAAAGTAGCGGTTGTTTTTCCGATATGCCCATTGTGCCCTGTGATAAAAAGGGATTTGAGATCATGAAACCGTTCCTCGTACTGCAAAATCCACTCCACATTGTCCGCCATATAAGCGTCACGCACAGTTCCATATTTTTTTCCGGCTAGCCGAAGTTCGGTGTTCTGTTTAAGACCTTCTGCATATTGCTGTGCCCATAGGAATTGTTCCTCGGAGAGTGCAGCAATAATGACTTCTTGCTGTTCATCCAAGCGGCGGTTCAAGCTTTCCAAATGGGAGAAAGTCGACTGGACAAGTGCGGAATCAAGGTCGTTCATGGTGGCGTCCGTAAATTCCGTCAGCACAGAAGCATATTCCTTGCCCAACTCCGGAACGCTGTTATTCAGAATGGACAACAATTGTTCTTTGTTATTATCGTATCTTTGCATATCGTAGCCGTAAAAACGAATCCGATCGGCAGGCTCGCGTCCCTCGTTAAAGCTGCGCATCCACTTCGCCAGCTCCGCCATTTCTTGAGTCCGGTAGATGGCAAAGCCGATTTCCGACACTGCTTCCTCGGCTGTTCCGGCTCCGCCTTGGATATAGGCGTTCACTTTGGCGCTGCCGCCCATATCCCCCTCAATAGCGAACGCGCGGACTTGCTTCTGTTCGACCAACTGCTGGAAAACCTGCAGCTTCAGTTCGGTGAACTCCTTGTTCCCATGTGTGGCCTCGCCCAGAGCGATGATTTTTTTGTCGGGATATCGAATCTGGTCGATCGGTTGAATGGCCGGAAGCAATTGTTCCGCTGAAATCGCTGTTGAAGGTATCGGTGTAATTGCCGTCGAAATTGCCGTCGAATCCGACTCTGTCGGTTTGGACGAACAGGCAGTCATCAGTAGTAAGCTTCCAAGGGCGAAAATCGCCACTCTTTTAATCCAATTGTTCATTGTCGATTCCCCTATCGATTTTTGCGCAGATCAAGGCCCATGCAGCGTAAAACGCAAATAGCAGGACGTAACCGATCAGCAGAACGTAAAGACCGATGCGGAATGTCGCGAACGGAAGCTCAAAGAAGAAGGCTTGCCAGAACGCTCCTCCGGTTTTCTCCCAGATTCCCGGCGTCAGAAAGGCGCGACTGGGATGAACAATAATCCCGATATCGTAGAGACTATTGGACAAGCTGCTAAGGATCATGAAAACAAAGATAAACAGGGCTTTAAACAAGCTATGCCAAGCCTTCTTGGTGTAACGGGAATGCGAGGACTCTTTGTCGGAAAAGATGGATAACTCGCTGTCCTGCTGAGCAGGAGCGGTAAAGTATTGTTCGCCGGAACGGATTTTGCCCGCTGCATGAGTCCAGCCTGCGTCCGAAAACAAGCTGAGATAGCTTTCGTAATCGGTTTTGTTTTTGAAGGTGCGGTAATCGACGCTAAACGTCTGTTGCTGCGGAGAATGCTTGCGAAAGGTATAGAATAAGCCTTTCTTTACGAGCCTCCAACCTGCCGCAGCTTGTTCGCTTAACCATTTCTCTTCCGCTTGATAGCTTCGGAACAGTTTAAGTTTCTTCATTGCGTTCACCTCACATTTTCGATAGGGCTTGCTTCGTTACGTTGATCATGTGCTCCATGCGCTGCATATCCATCTGCAGAATTTCCTGACCTTTGGGAGTAATGTGATAGACCTTTCTTCTCTTGTCCTCGGTGGAGACCGGCTGGATATATTTCAGCTTCAGCAGATTCTCGATTGCACCGTATAGCGTTCCTGCAGCGAGCCTCACCTGGCCGTCGCTGAACTCCTCGACCTTCTGCATAATCACGTACCCGTGCGCAGGTTCGATCAGGGAGAGCAGAATATAATACACGGTTTCTGTCAGAGGCAAATTTTTGTCTCTGTTCATGGCTAACCTAACCTCCTTGAAGCGTCTGGAAGCATCCGTTAGGGGATGCTTCCAGAGTTCAGTTCAACTATACAGTCTGACTGTATAACTTATATTATACAGTTGAACTGTATATGTCAACTGTATAAATGCGCATGGTGAAGACAATTGTTCGGTACACAATGGAATCGAAAAAAGAAAGGGGGGAATCGTTGAATTCGAGAGCAGGTAAGGGGAGTTGTGGAGTTCTAACTGGATCAATAGTCACACCGAAGCGGGACGAACGTCGTCCGTCGATGATCATGGGAGGCGCCGGGGATCCGATGATGAATCCCCGGCGCGAACTTTGCGAATCGATAGTCGTCCGGTGGCTAATGCAGTTTCCTAACCGAGTCCCGTTCGATGATCTTGCTCGGCAAGTAGATGTTTTTCGAAGGCTCTTCCGGGTGTTTGATGCAGTGCAGCATGCGGGACACGGCTTCGACCGCGAAGTCTTCCTTGCCGATGTTGACGGATGTCAGGGCCGGAGAAATCGTCCGGCTCAGATCGGTATTGTCGAAGCTGATGAGAGACACCTGCTCGGGGACCGACACGCCTTCGGCCTGGAGCTTAAGCAAAAGCTTGTAGGCGGCCATATCGCAATGGCAGACGAAGGCCGTGGGCAGCTCGGCGGGCAGCTCGAAGTCGACCTGATAAGTCCCGTCGTCGTCGTTGTTGACGAGCAGCCAGTCCGGGGGCGCCTCCAGCTGGTAGGTATTGAGGGCTTTTAAGTAGCCGCAATAACGATCCATGACACTGGTCGTATAGCGCGGGTTGCCGACGAAGCCGATCTGGGAGTGGCCTCTGTCTATCAAGTACTTAGTGACCGCGTAACCGGACTGGAAGTTGTCCGGAATGACGCAATCGAGCTCAAGATCCGTTTTGTAGAAATCGATGGCGATTACCGGGAAAGCATGGGCGGCCAGCAGTTCGACGTAGCTGTCGCTCACTTCGCCGGCAATGAAGAGGCCGCTCAGCTCCGAGGCGTCCTGGGCCAGGGAGAGAGGGAGCGCGCGACTTTGTTCCTGCTCCGGATCGAGCAGATAGATGGACAGGCTGATTCCCAGCTGCGTGCATTCCTGATTCATGTGGTAGTAAATTTTCGTATAGAAGTTGTCGGTGTCGAGGAAGAAGCGCTTCGGCACGACGATCCCCAGCTTGGAGACGTTATTGGCTTGCTTGGACGCGCTTTTAGGAAGATAGCCGAGTTCGCTCGAGGTTTGAAGTATCTTTTTGCGCAGGCTTTCGCTAACGCCCGGTTGATTGTTAAGCGCTTTGGAGACGCTTACCTTCGTAATGCCCAAGCGGTTTGCTATCGTATCCAACGTTACTTTTCTCGATTGCATAATGGCTAGCTCCTAAGAATAATAATGTTCTCTTTTCATAAAATATAAACGAAAGTAACTTTACAAGTCAATTATTAGCAATGGAGACGAGAAAGTTACTTTACAAAACAGCCGAAAGGACATGAACAGCTGAGGAATCGAACGATAGGGAAGATTCCCGGTTCGCTTAGATCTGACAAGAGAAAACAAGGACTGATAGAATTCTCCCCTCTTTAATCTCTTTGTTTTGTTACTTAAAAATAACTTTATTTATGGGGATTGACATTTGAATTTAACTTAATTTATAATCGCAAACATAAGGTAAAATTACCCATGGCCGTAAATGACGCAAATTCCGATTTCAGCAGGAATGGAGAGAAGCGATATGCCGATCGCAAGATCGCCGCAAAACCCGATTATTACGCCGCAAGATGTTAACGCTTCCAAAGCGGGGTGGGAGGTCATCGGCGTCTTTAACGCCGGGGTCGCCCAGTACCGGGATGAAGTCATTCTGTTGCTCCGCGTCGCGGAGAGGCCGATCAACGATAACCCGGACGTCTATTATACGCCTGTCTACGATGCTCAGACGAACCGATTGGGAGTTCGGACGATCGAAAGAGGACCGAACGTCGATTTCTCGGACGTAAGAGTCATCAAGACGCCGGACAAAAACTACTTAACTTCAATTTCTCATTTCCGGGTCGCCCGCAGCCGGGACGGCATTCTGTTCGAGATCGACGATAAGCCTGCAGTCCTGCCGAGTTCCGTCTACGAGAGCTATGGCATAGAGGATCCGCGAATCACGTTGATCGAAGGTACTTTCTATATTACTTACTCGGCGATCTCGGAGTACGGGATTTGCACGGCGCTCCTGTCCACGAAGGATTTCGCAAGCTTCCGGCGGGAAGGCAACGTGTTTCATCCCGACAACAAGGACGTCGTCATCTTCCCGAGAAGGATCGGCGGCAAATACTACGCGCTTCATCGGCCTTCGTGCTCCCACTACGGCAAGCCGGAGATGTGGATCGCCGAATCGGACGATCTTCGGCTATGGGGCAACCATCGCCATCTGATCGGCGTGCGCGAAGGGGAGTGGGACGGCGGGCGGATCGGAGCCGGGGCTGTGCCTTTCGAGATCGAAGAGGGCTGGCTCGAAATCTATCACGGCGCCGACGCAGACAATCGCTACTGTTTGGGCGCGTTGCTGCTGGACAAGGACGAACCGTGGAAAGTCGTCGCCCGAAGCGCCCTTCCGTTCATGGAGCCGGAAGAAGCATTCGAGGTCGAGGGTTTTTTCGGCAACGTGATCTTCCCCTGCGGCGTCCTCGTCGAGAACCGCGTCGTGAAAATGTATTACGGAGCGAGCGATACGAGCGTCGGATACGCGGAGATTCCACTGGACGACCTCGTCGCCCACCTCGTGCGGGGTTCTGCGGAACCCTCGCCGACGGCCTAAGGAGGGAATCGGATGCTGCGCGAAATTGCGAAGAACCGCTATTTGTACCTTTTGACCGTGCCGGGAATTGTGTTCCTGATCGTCTTCAATTATTTACCGATGGTCGGCTTGTATTTAAGCTTCGTGGATTACAACCCGATGGCCGGGTTATATGGAATGAAGAGCGAGTTCGTCGGGCTGTCCAATTTCGAGTTTTTCTTCGGATCAGGCGACTGGGTGGCGATTACCTTCAACACCCTTTACTTGAATGCCTTGTTTATCGTCACCGGTCTGGCGGTTCAGATGTTCATGGCGATCGGGCTCAACGAGGTTGCCGGCAACCGATTCAAGAAGCTGGCGCAATCGTTCATGTTTCTGCCCAACTTTCTGTCTTGGACCGTCGTATCGATTTTCTCCATCGCCGTGTTTTCGACCGATACGGGCGTCGTCAACGCCGTTCTGACGGCGCTGGGGCTGGAGCCGATCAACTTCTATCAAGACGCGTCGAAGTGGCCGCTCATCCTCGTGCTCCTGAAGCTGTGGAAAGGCGTCGGCTTCGGAACGGTCATCTATCTGGCCACGCTGGCCGGCATGGATCAGGAGATGTTCGAGGCGGCGAAGATCGACGGGGCCAGCCGGTTCCAGTCGATCCTCTACCTGACGCTGCCGATGCTGAAGACGACCACGATCCTGCTGCTCATTCTCTCGGTCGGAGGCATCTTCTACGGGGATTTCGGGATGATCTTCGCCTTGATCGGCGACAACCCGCTGCTCAGGCCGACCACCGATGTCATCGATACCTATGTCTACCGCGCGCTGAGAATGAACAACGATATCGGCATGTCTTCCGCAGTCGGTCTGTTCCAGGCGTTCGTCGGCTTTATTCTCGTCGTCTCCGTAAACGGGATTACGCGAAAAATTGAGAAAGATTCGGCGCTCTTCTAGGGCGTGTCTGCATATCCCGAGGACAGCGGGTTTGCAGACACGCCCAAGAGGCCGGGAGAAAGGAGAATCCTCTATGAACCGTCTATCTATCGGAGATCGGACGATGATGCTGGTCTTCTACGTCTCGATCGGCCTGTTCTCCATCCTGTGCGTCCTCCCGATGTGGATCGCTCTCATGGCTTCCTTCACCAACGAGCTGGAGCTCATTCGCAGCGGATACGGACTGTGGGTCCGCAGCTTCGACCTGACCGCGTACAAGCTGATCTTCACCGGAACGGGAAGCGTCTATCGCGCCTACGGGGTTACGGTGCTGACTACGATTGCGGGCGTCGTGCTTACCGTCTTTCTGACGAGTTCGTTCGCTTATCCGCTCTCGGTGAAATCTCTGAAGTACCGCAACAGGCTTTCATTTTTCTGCTATATCACTATGGTGTTCAACGGCGGCCTCGTCCCGACCTATATTTTGACGACCCGCTTCCTGCATCTTCAGGATACGCTCTGGGTGCTGATCATCCCGGCCGCCCTGAACGGATTTAACGTGTTCCTGATGAAAAACTACTTCGCTACGCTCCCGGAAGCATTGGCGGAATCCGCGAAGATCGACGGCGCGAGCGAGATTTATATTTATTTCAAAATCATTCTCCCGCTGTCGATGCCCATTCTGGCGACGATCGCGTTGTTCGCGGCAATCGGGTATTGGAACGAATGGTTCCGGGTGCTTCTCTTCATTAACGACAAAGAGCTGTTCACGCTGCAGTTCCTCATCATGAGGCTTCAGCAGCAGGCGGAGTTCCTGAACTCCTCGCTTAGCGCCTCAGCCAGGGCCGCGCTGGGCGGACAGACGATCCCGACGATCGGAATCCGCGTAGCGACGGCGATGGTCTCGATCGGTCCGATCATCCTGTTGTACCCGTTTCTTCAGAAATATTTTATCAAGGGACTGACGATCGGCGCCGTGAAAGGTTAAGGAAGGCTATTGCCGGCATGGCCGGTTAGCATAGATTCAAATCTACGGGAGGGTTAATGGGATGACTAGAATAACGAGAAAAAGCACGGCGTTGGCTATCGCGTTACTGCTGCTTCTATCCGTTATGGCGGCATGCTCGAAAAACGAGAAAGAAAGCGGGGGCTCCCCGAGCGCTTCGACGCCCGCTTCCCCGTCGGCGTCCGAAGCGACGAAACCGAGCGAGTCAAGCGAACCGGGCGAATCCGCCAAAGCGCCGCCGGAGGAAGTTACGCTGGAATTTTACATGCCTTCGGGAACGGCGGACGTTAACGACTTGCAGGCGGTGCTCGACCGGTTTTACGCGGACACGAAGGACACCTTGAATACGAAGCTCAAATTCAACTTCACGACCTTCGATAACATCGGTCAGCAGGTATCCCTGAAAATCGCGGGCGGAGAGCAGGTCGACAGCGCGTTCGTCGCACAGTGGACGGCCCCGAACATCAATCAGATGATCGCGAAGAACCAATTGGCCAATCTGGACTCTTACTTTAACAACGATCAATACCCGGGCTTGAAGAAAGCGTTTACTCCGGAATATCTGAAAAATAACAGCTTTATCGATGCCAACGGCGAGTCTCATATTTACGGTATTCCGTTTACGCACGGGTTCGACGGCGGCGGAGTCATCTACTATCGCCAAGACCTCGCGGAGAAGCACGGGATCTCCGAGATCAAATCGGTCGAGGATCTTACGAAGTATTACGATGCCATCGTGACGAATGAGAAAGGCATGGTCCCTCTTTCGTGGAACGGAAGTCAGGATCTGATTTCCGACGTATTGTGGACGATGGTAACGCCGCTTACGACGAAACACAACTTCGAGACGTATGTGGCCGGCACGAACAGCAGCATCGCTATCAAGCCGGACGGTTCGCTGTACGTGGCGAAGACGGTGAATCCTTGGAGCGACCCCGAATTCATGGCGCTTCTGCCGGACGAATTGAAGTCCGTCGATCCGCTCGCCGGCTTCAAAATGGCGAGAGAATGGTACAAGAAAGGATACCTGGAGAAGGACATACTGGCCCAGAAGGATCCGGACGGCCAGTTTATGTCGGGCAAAGCCGCGTCCGTCGTGCGGACTCTGGACATTTATCCGTCGCAGAAGCAGCAGCTTGAGACGGCGATCCCCGGGGCGAAACTGGGATACTTCATTATTAACCCCGGTTATTTGACGGGAACGCCGAAAGCGGTCGGCAGCGACTTCAAGGCTTGGAACTTCGCGGCTATTCCGTCCAACTCGAAGAACATCGAGCGTACGATGCAGTTTTTCGATTGGCTGTTCAGCGATCTGAACAATCACGACCTGTTCGAGTTCGGCATCGAAGGCAAGCATTGGACGGCCGAGGGCGACAGTAAATACTCGATTCCGGCCGGCGTGGACGCCGCGGCCAACTACAACTTCCCGGGCTTTACGCTGACCTGGAACCCGACGATGGTTCGTTACGACGGGAATACGCCTGACGACGTGGTGACGACGCTGAATAACTTGGGCGATACGAACTTCTTCTTCAAGAAGCTGTCCGCGGGCTTTAACTTCGTGACGGACAACGTCAAGAACGAGACGGCGAAGCTGAACGACGTGAAGTCGCTCCTCCGGACGATCGGGGACGGCGTCACCGACGACATCGAAGGTACGCTAGCCAAGGTGCAGAAGGAGTTCGACAAAGCCGGCTACGAGAAGGTGCGTCAGGAGCTGGAGAAGCAGTTTTCCGAGTTCTTGAAGACGAATCCGTACGAAGGACAATAAGGAGCAAGAGACCGATATGCTGATACAACGTTCCGGATTTCAAAGCTGCGCGGAGTTGATGCAAGAGTTCTCGGGGAAAAACGGGGGACGCTCGGCGCGGCGGCTCGTATTCGAAGGCGTAGGGGACCGCGATGTCTACAACATTACGGCACCGTTCAAGGATGGCGGAGACGTCATCCTGGCGGGCCGGGTGGAAGGACGGGAGACCGAAAGGTCGAACGTTCTTTTCTTCCGGCGGCAAGACGACGTCTGGACTCCGCATCCCGATTACCCCGTCTACGAGCTTCAGGACCCTTTCTATACGAGGATTAATGGGGAACTGATCTTCGGCGGAGTCGCCGTCATCGCCGATCCTCTCGAACCGGAGCGAATCGTCTCCTGGGAGACCCGCTTCTATCGGGGGAGCGACGTTCGCAGCCTGCGGCCGTTCCTGACGGGGCCTGCGCGGATGAAGGACGTCCGGCTGATCGAGCTCGCAAGCGGCGAGATCGGCGTATTCTCCAGGCCCGGCGGTTTGCTCGGCGGGGGGCCGGGCAGCGTCATCGGCTTCGCGAAAGCCGGCTCGCTGGAGGAAGTGTCGACCGAGCTGATCGCGGACGCACAGCCTTTCTACGAACAGTTTTCTCCGCTGGAGTGGGGCGGGGCCAACGAGGCTCATCTGCTCTCGAACGGTTGGGTCGGCGTGCTCGGACACGTCGCCGAGTTCGACGGAGGCGACAGACGGTACCGGGCGATGACGTTCGCCGTCGACCCGGCAAGCGGCGAAGCCACGCGGATGAAAATCATCGCGACGCGCGGCAGCTTCCCTCCGGGCGAAACCAAGCGGCCGGATCTGCAAGACGTTGTCTTCAGCGGCGGGCTCGTGCGAAAGGCCGGAGGTTTCGCCGACCTGTACGTCGGGGCGAGCGACGCCGAAGCTTACCGCATCGAGATCGAGGACCCGTTCCTGGAATACGAGCATTAACGCAAACGATCGCTATCGTAGAAACAATCGTCGCATGACTATGGGGAGGGATGATCATGAAGCGGCTTACGGCTTTTCTGTTATCCTTAACGCTCTTGATCCCTGTATGGACATCTACGGCAATCGCTTCGACGGGGGATACGATTCAAGTTTCATACGCGCTGAATAACGGCGATTTCAGCCAAGGCTTGACCGGGTGGGACAACAACAATTCGCCCGGCGCGACGGATAAAATCAGGGCCGAGCGGACGTTGATTCTGGAGCCGGGAGCGGCCGTCTGGCAGCCGATATCCATCACGAACGACGCAGATGGGCCTAGTGTAAGCGACGCTGTCTACGCGAAGGTGTATGCGATACTGAGCAGCGACGTTACGACGGACGACAACGTAACGGTGCGATTGGTTGCGGGAGGGCAATTGGCGGAGGCGAGCAGTCTGGCCGGCGTGCCGCGAGAGGCGCCGGTCGAACTGCTCTCCCAGGCCAAGGAATTAAACGGCAGGATTCCTCCAGGTCAAGATCAGCTCTGGATTGAGCTGCACAACGATACGGCGGGAACAATCGAGGTAACGCGAGTCGAAGCGTGGGGGATAGACGCCGCTGACCGGGTCAAGCCGTACGCGGTTCCGAACGGGGATTTCTCCGGGCCGCTGACTGGTAACTGGGAGTATAACGACAAGGTCTCCGTAAGCACCGGCGTCTATCTGGAGCCCGGGGCGGCGGCTTGGCGCAGCCTTCCGATCGGCAACTTGCCGGCTTTGCCGCAAGCCGGAGACAAGGTCGGCGTCAAGGCGAACCTGTTCGTCCCGACGGCGGTTAACCGTACGGACAGTGTGTTCGTTCGCTTAAACGCCGGAAGCAACACGCTTCGAGATATCGACGACATCGCCGGGACTCCGCGCGGTCGATGGTTCTCGGCCGCAGGCCGGGTGATCGCGGCGGAGGGCATGATCGATGCGGCATCGACGGAGCTCTGGATCGAGCTTCACAACGATACGAACGTTCCCGTCCGGTTGAAGGGGTTAACGTTAACGGCGGAAAGATCCGCGGCCTCGGTCTACGACTTGAACCGCGACGGAACGGTTGACGAGGCGGACGGAGTTTGGCTCGAAGAACGCATCGTCGGCGGCACGTTCGATCCTGCCGGGGACTTCGACGAAGACGGACAATTGACCGCCAAGGATCTCGTTTATTTCAAGAAATTCGGTCTTCGCATCGGGGAAGAATTCTATCTGAACCTGAAGCACTTTAATTTCATGAACGAGAATGTCGAGATCGGCGGCGTGCCGATGATGGTCACGCACCTGTATTCCGAGCCGATCGACCGGAGCGACCCTTCCAAAGGGTACGCCTGGGTAGGCGATCCCCAGGAAGGCTTCGCCGCGGTGGACGACGTTTCGCGCGCGGTCATCGCTTACGCGGAACACTTCGGTCTGTACGGCGATGCGCTCAGCTACGACAAGATCAAACGAGGACTCGAGTTCCTCATGTGGATGCAGCACGAGGACGGAGACTTCGACAACTTCGTCGTTCAGGATCCGGACGGCACGATTCGGCCGAAGGATAGCGCTTCTTCGCGTAAAAGCTTCAGCTGGTGGGCGGTACGCTCTTACGAAGCGTTCGCGACGGCCTTGCCGCTGCTCCAAGCGGACGATGCCGCGTTGGCCGGCCGGGTGAAGGACCGCCTTGCGCTTTGCTTGAAACGTCTTAAGGAGATGACGGATCCGTACTACGGCCAATACGTGGAAGCCGGCGGAATTCGGACGGCCAAATGGCTGCTCTACGGAGATTCCTGGCTCACATCGGCGGCGATCAACGCGTTGGCGGAGCATGACAAAGTAGCCGACAACGCCGCGACGAAGTCCGCGATCCGGGAATCCGTTCGCAAGCTGGGCGAAGCGGTCGCGGCCACTCGGGCCGGGGATTTCCGGGATTACCCTTACGGCGGATACATGCACCGCTACGAAGGCATGCCGGGAATCTACAATTGGGACGAGTGGGGCAGCGTTCAGATTCGGGCGATGGCTTATGCCGGCCGGATCGCCGGCGTTCCGGCCTGGATCGAAGCGGCCGAGCACGCGGCGGACAGCTTCCTGTCCGACCTGCTGATCTCCGGCCGAGCGGAGACGATGCATCCGAACAAGAAGCCGTATCCGCAGATCAACTACGGAACGGCCAGCTACGTCGACAACCTGCTTGCGCTTTACGAAGTAACGGGCCAAGCGAAATACGCGGAGCTAGCCGGAATCGCGGCATCGTGGTGGACGGGGAACAACGAGCGCGGATTCCCGATGTTCAATGAGACGCAAGGCTATGCGTACGACGGCTTCTACGACAGCGAGGTCAACATCAACAGCGGAGCCGAATCGCTGGACGAAGCCATACGCGGCTTGGCCCGAGTGCTGGAAAATCCGATCGCGGAAGCCTATCTGTACGCCCGCAAGACGGCGGGCAATCCGGCATTGACGCTGGAGGCGGAGGCGTTGTACCAACGAGCGGCCCCTCCGGACGAAAGATTGGTATTCCCGAACGGCGATCTGAACGATCCGAACGCTGCGCTCGTTAAGCAGGATGCGGACTCGGGGACGGACGAAGCGAAAATCTACGAGGACGTTCAAGCTCTGACGGGAGAGCGGGAGGTTTATCCCGGTTGGACGGGATCGAAGGCGTTGTTCGTCGCCGCGACGGGTTATAACAATATGCGTCTGTTTAATGGAAGCTGGCTCAAAACCGAGCTTCCGGTTGGCGGAGCTACAGGAGGATTCCAAGCCGGGGATGCGGTCAAGCTGGAATTCGCGGCGAGGGTGGAATTCGATACGTCGTTGAAGGCCGAGGTGTACGCGGTACTGCCTAACGGAGACAGAGTCCGCGTCGCGGACGCGAACGACATGAAGTATCATCCGCGTACGTGGTATGCCGGATCGAGTTCGGTGAAGACGACGCCGGTCGCCAAAATTCCGGAGGGGACGACGAAGCTGGAAATCCGCTTCGATGTCGTTTCGATGAAGAACCCTCCGCATGAAGGCTACGCGATGGTCACGGAAGGCAAGCTTTACCGGATGAGCGTGCCGGAGATCCGGTACTCGAACACCGATCTGTCCGGGTCGAGTTACGTGCAGATCCCTTCCGGGCAACGGAGAAGCTT
Source organism: Cohnella sp. LGH (assembly GCF_017671885.1). NCBI lineage: Bacteria > Bacillati > Bacillota > Bacilli > Caryophanales > Paenibacillaceae > Cohnella > Cohnella sp. LGH. The sequence continues at coordinate 2,100,110 of NZ_CP072117.1, read as the reverse complement.
CGATATCGAGGTGCCTGAAGCCGGGAAATACGACGTCATGCTGAGCTATATCGCGAATCCGAACGCCAAGGTGAATGTCGGCTTTAACGCGCTTGAACCGAAGACGGCAGCTCTCAAGGGTACGGGCAACGATGTCGTGCAGATTCGGCGGATCGATTCGGTAGAGCTAGCGCAAGGCGTGGCGACGTTGGTTCTGGAAAATCCCGATGAGTCCGTTCCTGCCGATATCGATGCGATTATTTTGTATCCGGCGATCTCTTATGCGACGTATACGTTGCCGGGCGGCGGATCGGCGAAGGCGCTGCGCGACAGTCTATCCGGAACGCTGGCGGTCGGCGCCGCGGCGCAGGTGGACGGCAGACAAACGATCTTGCTGGATTCGCCGACGGCCGCTATAGTCGCGGGCTCCGCCTTGCGGCTTGCGGGGACGGTGACGCAGGCGGGCAGCGGAACGCCTGTCGCAGGCGAGAACGTAACGGTATCCGCGCTTGGCGGGAGTGCGTCGGCCAAGACGGATGCCGACGGCCGATTCGCAGCGGTGCTCGGCATCCCGGCCGCTACCGCGCCGGGAGCCTATCGCGCGAAAGCATCGACCGCATCGGGCGAAGCGAGCGTCGGCTTCGAAGTGATCCGGAGTTCCGGAAGCGGGTCTTCCGGCGGGAGCGGAGGCGGAGGCTCTGCGCCGGTTTCCGAGCCGAACGCGGACGGAAGGCTTGAAGTCACTAAGGCGCATCTGCTTCCTCGTCAGGGAGGAGGCACCCGGATCGTAATCCCTGAAGGCACGAACGAGATTCGAATTCCGCAAAAGCTCTTGGAAGAGCTGGAGTCCGGTCCGATCGAGTTCGCGGGGCAGGGGATCGGCCTGACGTTTCCTGCTGGCCTCGCTGCGGATCTGATCGAGCAAGCCAGAACGGCGGGGATGAAGGAGTGGGCCTTCGACCTTGAGGTCGTACGGTTGGCGGATGGAGACGCGGATGCGATGTTGAAGGATGCCGCTTCGTCCGTTAACGCGAAGCTGAAGCGGGGAAGCGATTTCTACGAACTGAAGCTCTCGCTCTCTAGGCCCGACGGGGAAGCTTTGCCGCTTAGAACCTTCGGTAAGCCCGTGCGGATCGTTCTGCAGAGCGGGATGGACGTGAATCCTGGCTGGTCCGGCATCTATTATCTGAACGGCAGGAGTCTGGAGTACGAGGGAGGCCGGAGCGAACCCGGCGGGCTCGTCGTTGCGGACCTGAATCACTTTAGCGTTTATGGCGTGCTGGAATACGTCAGAGCTTTCCGCGACGTTCCGGCTTCTCATTGGGCCTATTCGGCAATCACCGAGCTGGCGGCCAGGAGAATCGTCAACGGCATATCGGAAGCCGATTTCGGCAAAAACTTGGCGGTAAGCCGGGCGGAGATGACCTCCTTGCTGGTTAGGGCTTTGGGAATTAAGGGCGGCGACGTTTCCATTTCGGAGACTGGCTTCTCCGACGTAGATGCCCGAAGCTGGTATGCGAATGAAGTTGCGGCAGCGGTCGAAGCGGGCATCGTCTCGGGCAGATCGAAGGAGCGGTTCGCTCCGACGGAGACGATCACCAGGGCGGAGTTGGCGGCTATGTTAATGAGGGCGCTGAAGCAGACGGCGGTCCAAGTGCCGACGGGGGCCCGGGCGACGGCGGATTTCGCGGATCAATCCGACATTCCCGATTTGTTCGCGAACAGCCTGAGCCGAGCCGTGGGAGCGGGATTGCTGCAAGGCGACGACCGTAATCGTCTTCGCCCTAACGATAAGCTGACCCGTGCCGAAGCAGCGATCGTGCTGGTGAAACTAATGGACATTGAGAAGCTGCGATAACAGCAGAAAAGCCTGCGATAGCTCCTTGGTCAAAGGGGCATCGCAGGCTTTTTCGAAAATCCACCGTAATTCTACAAAATGAGCGAAAACAAGCGATTTAAGAAGGAAAATCGGGCTTATTTTTTCAGAATAAGCGATTTTGCGGAATTAAAGCGGACAACCCGCCTTATTCGCCCCCAAAAAAGTGCGGCAGCACTTTTAACGCGGCTTTTCCGCCTTAGACTAACAAGTCGTTTAGGCTTTGCCTGAGCGGATCGAGTCGAACATTCTGTCCCAGTAAATTTGAGCAATGCGCATTGCTTCAGCGCCTATGGTACGCCGAAGGCGCTTTTGCTTGCGGCTTGTTCCAGGTTAACTAACTCGAGAATTCGGAGTTGTATATCCTCGACTGTTCGTCCGGTTTGTTTCAATTGTGTAAGCAGCTCGCGAGGATCGAATCCGGCATTTTGCGTGAACCTCCCGGGAAAACGGTGTGAGCTTAAGGTTCGCGGAGAGCGTCCTGTTTCCACTTTAGTCTCACAAGTTTAATAGTAGGGAGATCATGGCGCAAGAATAGGCCCATTCTTCCGCTCTCGCCAATCCTTTGCAACATCGTTGCCCCCTAAAACGTTGTAATAACCAGGAGAGCGACCGGAAATCCACTAAATCGCTCCACTAGACACATTGCATTTTTACGGGAGGTCATACCCATGAGTACGAACAAAAGAATTAAATTTGCCGCATCTGTGCTGGTTTTGTCTATTGCGCTATCCGCATGCGGGACCAAAAATAACGCACCCGATACGCCTACCGCGACCTCGACGCCGTCCCCAACGGCGACTGAGCCTGTACCGTCAGGTTCGGCAGCGCCTGAGGAATCGACGCAGGAGATGGGCGAGCGGATCGTGAGCGAGTATCGCGCTATGACGCTTGCCAGTAAACTGGCCAACGAACTGTACGCCGGGCTCAAACAAGCGATCGGGCAGGATTCGCTAGAACCCGCTCAAGCGGATGAGCTGATTCGCGCGCTTGAAACCTTCTACAAGAAGGATCTGCCGAAAGCCGAAAAAAGCTTCGAAGACGCAAAGGTGCAGCAAGCGTTGTCCAAGCTGGATTGGCCGCTGACGGAGGAAGCGATCGCAGGGCTGAAGGACGATGACGTCCGCCAACTCGTCGAGAATACGATAGCCGGAGGCTACAAAATCGACACCGCGGAGGGCTACTATTTTCCCATCGTGGATTACGGCAAGCTGACGGCTTTCGGGGATAAAGTTTCGGTAGCCATGAAAGCTTACCTGGAGCTGATGGCGAAGGAATCCGATGCGCCGTCCGCGAAGGATGCGGGACTGGTGATTTCCTGGGATGAGCTGGCGACGAGAGTGTTGGCGAGCGAGAGCTACATCGTTACGTTTCCGGACACCCCCGAGAGAAAACAAGCTGAGGACTACTACGTCCGCTACTTGAGCTTTTATTTTATTGGACTTAACAATACGCCGATTTTCGATTACGAGACGTTCGCGGTGCTGCCCGAGCTGAAGAGTGAATACGAGCGGATGGCAACTTCTCATGCAGGAACGATCGCGGGCCAATACGCCAAGGAGTTCCTGGACATTCTTGCGGAATCTAAGGATCAAGTATTCATCAAAGGCAAAAACGGAGAGCAGACGGACGTGCCGGCCGTCAAGAAATTCCGCGACAAGCTGCAGGATGAAGCCGTCTCCAAGCTGCCCACCGCTAAAAAGCAATAAAGACACGCCAAAATCGCATACAGGATTTGCTCTCCCCTCCGTCGAAATCACATCTTAGAAAACGTTTTCCATTCTAAGCGGGCACGGAGGGATTTTTTTATGGCCAACATTCAATTTCCACAGGATTTCGTCTGGGGGACGGCAACGGCTTCTTATCAGATCGAGGGCGCATATCAAGAGGACGGGCGAGGGCTGTCGATCTGGGACACGTTCTCCCATACCCCGGGCAAGGTGTTCAACGACGACAACGGCGACGTGGCGTGCGACAGCTATCATCGGTATGAGGAAGACGTGGCTCTGTTGAAAAAGTTGGGGGTGAAGGCGTATCGCTTCTCGATCGCCTGGCCCCGCATTTTCCCGCAAGGGACGGGCGACGTGAACGAGAAGGGGCTGGAGTATTACCGGAAGGTCGTGGACGCCTTGCTTGCCGCGGGCATCGAGCCTTGCGCCACGCTGTATCACTGGGATTTGCCGCAGGCGCTGCAGGACAAAGGCGGCTGGGACAACCGCGAGACGATCGACGCGTTCGTGAACTACGCGGAAGTCATGTTCAAGGCATTCGACGGCAAGATCAAGCAGTGGATTACGTTTAACGAGACGTGGTGCGTATCGTTCCTGTCCAACTATATTGGCGCCCATGCTCCGGGCAACCGTGATCTTCAGTTGGCGATCAACGTCGCCCACCACTGCATGGTCGCGCATGGCGAGGCGGTCAAGAAGTTCCGCGAGCTCGGTATTTCGGGAGAAATCGGCACGACGCACAACTTGTACTGGTTTGAGCCGTATACGACTTCTCCCGAAGACATCGAGGCAGCTCGCCGCAACCGAGCGTTTAACAACGAATGGTTTATGGATCCGACGTTCAAAGGCAGCTATCCGCAGTTTATGGTCGATTGGTTCAAAACCAAAGGGGCGACGGTGCCGATCCTTCCGGGAGATATGGAGACGATCGCGCAGAAGATCGATTTTATCGGGGTCAACTACTACAGCGGCGGCTTCGGACGTTATAAGGAAGGCGAGGGTCTGTTCGACTGCGAGGAAGTGCAAATCGGCTTCGATAAGACGTATATGGACTGGAACGTCTATGCGGACGGACTGTACAAGGTGCTAAGCTGGGTGCATGAGGAATACGGCGATACGCCGATCTACATCACCGAGAATGGGGCCTGCTACGAGGACGAACTGACCGCTGACAACCGCGTGCATGACGTCCAGCGTACCGACTATTATCGCAAGCATTTTATCCAGTGTCATCGCTTGATCGGTTCCGGTGTGCCGCTGAAGGGATACTTCGCCTGGTCTTTGCTCGACAACTTCGAGTGGGCGGAAGGCTACCGCAAACGCTTCGGCATCGTCTATACGAATTACGAAACGCTGGAGCGCCATCCGAAGATCAGCTACTATTTTATCCAGGATGTCATTGGGAAGAATGGATTTGAAGTATAATAGCTGCGAACGGCGTACAGGAGGGCGAGCAATCGCCCTTTCTCCAGCTTCGCGCAAAAGGTTTTCTTCCTTGCCGATTATCCGTTACAATAAGGAAAAGCCTTATGCCGAAAGAGGAGCCTGCCATGAAAGTCGTCTTAGCGACGCTTAACGCCAAATATATTCACACCTCGCTCGCCCTGAGATATTTGAAAGCCTACGCTCAGGACGAGTTTGACATTGACATTGCCGAATATACGATCAAGGACCCCGCGATGGGGATTGCCGCCGATCTGTTCTCGAAGAAGCCCGACGTGATCGGGTTTTCGTGTTATATCTGGAATATCGAAGAGACGATTGTCGTCGTCGACATGCTGCGCAAGGTGCTGCCTGAGGCGAAAATCATCCTCGGAGGACCGGAAGTGTCCTACGATACGGAGTTTTGGATGAACCGGCTTTCCTCCGTCGATTTTATCGTGATGGGCGAAGGGGAGGAGACGTTCCGGGACTTGCTGCGGCAGATTGCCGGAGAGCGCAAGTATCACTTCGTATTCGGCCTGGCCTACCGCAAGGAGGGAGAGGTCGTCATCACGCCGGGACGGCCCAAACTGGATTTGAATACGATTCCTTCGCCGCATCGGTTCCAGGAGGATATTCCGTCGCTGCGCAACCGCGTCGTGTACTTCGAGACCAGCCGCGGCTGTCCGTTCAGCTGCCAGTTCTGCTTGTCCAGCATCGAGGTGGGCGTGCGGTACTTCGATATGGAGCGGGTGAAAGCGGAGCTGACCTATCTGATCGACAGCGGCGCCAAGCTGATCAAGTTCGTCGATCGGACGTTTAACATCAAGCGCGATTACGCGATGGAGATTTTTCAGTTTCTGATCGACAATCATCGCGGCTGCGTGTTCCAGTTTGAGATTACCGCGGACATCATGCGTCCCGAGGTGCTGGATTTTCTGGCCGAGAACGCGCCGCCGGGCGTCTTCCGCTTCGAGATCGGGGTGCAGTCGACGAACGATCCGACGAATCTGGCGGTACAGCGCCGGCAGAACTTCGCGAAGCTGACGCGGACTGTCGTTAAGGTGAAGGAGAGCGGCAAGATCGACCAGCATCTGGACTTGATCGCCGGACTGCCTCACGAGGACTACGATACGTTCCGCAAAACGTTTAACGACGTGTTCGCGCTCAGACCGGAGGAGCTGCAGCTCGGCTTCCTGAAAATGCTGCGGGGAACGGGACTGCGCAACGACGCGGCCAAGTACGGGTATATTTATTCGGGGCGCGCGCCGTACGAGATGCTCGGCAACGAGCTGATGCCGTTCGGCGACATCGTACGGATCAAGCGGGTAGAGGACGTGCTGGAGAAGTTCTGGAACGCTCACCGGATGGATCGAACGATGGAATATTTGATTGTACAGGCGTACCCGTCTCCGTTCGACTTTTTCCAGGCGTTCGGGGACTACTGGGAAGAGCGGGGCTGGAGCAGAATCGGCCACCAGTTGGAGGATTTATTCTCGCGGCTGTGGGCGTTCCTTGAGCATGATGCGCGTCCCGAGCTGGACCGCGACGTCGCGTTCGGCTTACTGCGCATCGACTACTATTTGCAGCACAAGTACAAGCCTCGCAAGCTTTGGTGGGAGGATCGTCTGGACAAAAAAGAGTGGTCGGCAGGGTTGAAGTATGCAGCCGAGAAGCTGGGCCTGGACGAGCGCGAGCTGCAGAAGAAGAGTACGCTGGATCGGCTTCCGTTCGACTACGGCGCATGGGTGCAGGAAGGCAAGGTCGATCGAACGAGGCCGTCCTTGCTTGTTTTCCAATACTCGGGTGAAAGCGAAGGGCCGCAATTGCTGGCGCTGCCGCTTCCTGAGGGGCTTGCGGCAGTCCAATTATAAGGCGAGAGGTGGAAAACGGATTATGGTTTATGTGGCGAACAAGGAACGTTACGCATCGATGAAGTATAACCGGGTTGGGCGCTCGGGGTTGAAAATCCCGGCGGTATCGCTCGGATTGTGGCATAACTTCGGAGGGATCGATTCCTTCGAGAACGGCCGAGCCTTGGTGAGACACGCCTTTGATCTGGGCATTACCCATTTCGATCTCGCGAACAACTACGGACCGCCTCCGGGGTCGGCGGAGGAGATGTTCGGATTGCTGCTGGCTTCCGACCTGAAGCCGTACCGGGACGAGCTCGTCATCTCGACGAAGGCGGGCTACTATATGTGGGAAGGGCCGTATGGGGAATGGGGCTCGCGCAAATATTTGCTGTCCAGCCTCGACCAGAGCCTGAAGCGGATGGGCCTCGACTATGTCGATATTTTCTACCATCACCGTCCCGATCCGGAGACGCCGCTGGAGGAAACGATGATGGCGCTCGATCATGCCGTACGCTCCGGCAAGGCGCTGTACGTCGGCATTTCCAACTATCGTGCGCCCGAGGCGAAGGAAGCGATTCGCATCCTGAAGGAGCTCGGTACGCCGCTGCTCATTCACCAGCCGCGCTACAGCATGTTCGACCGCTGGATGGAAGCCGAGCTGCAGGATGTGCTGGAAGAGGGCGGCGTCGGCTCCATCGTGTTCTCGCCGCTGGAGCAGGGGCTGCTGACGAACCGTTATCTGGGCGGCATTCCGCAGGATTCGCGGGCGGCGGGCGCATCGGTATTCCTGAATGAAGGGAATATCACCGCCGATAAGTTGGAAAAAGTGCGCAGACTGAACGAGCTCGCATCGGAGCGCGGGCAGACGTTGGCGCAGATGGCGCTGGCATGGGTGCTGCGCGGCGAGCGGGTGACGAGCGTGCTGATCGGGGCGAGCAAGGTCGCTCAGCTCGACGATAACGTTGCGATGCTGCAGCGGCTTGATTTCTCCGCGGACGAGTTGTCTCGGATTGAAGCGATTTTGAACTAGGATAAGAGTGGAGATTCTTGCACGAGATCAGAACGGGGGGCTTTCCTGACAAACTCTACTGTTTACGGGACGCCCCTAGACCTGAAATAACGTTATACCGCAATTACTTGGAGGAGAAAAGCAGCATGAATCATGCAGTAGCGAGAAGAGTAGAAGAGTTGGAGCGATTGGCCCCGCCGCTGACGGCCCAGCCCGACCTGGACTCATACTGGGACGAGGAGCTTAAGCGGTATGCGGCCAAACCGTTGAACGCGACAAGGACGCTCGTAGAGACGCCGATGGCGTTCATGGAGGCGTACGATGTTGCGTACGAAGGCTTCGACGAGACGCCGATTCGCGGCTGGTATTTGCTGCCGAAGTTTCCTCGCGGAGAAGAGCGCAAGCTTCCGTGCGTCGTGCTTTATCACGGCTATGGAGGCAGTCGCGGCTATCCGGAGGAGTACGCTTCTTATTTGCTGATGGGATTGGCGGTATTCGCCATCGACGTTCGCGGGCAGGCCGGAGAGACGGGCAACCTGATGCCGCAATCTTACGGTATGACGAGAGGGTGGCTGACGCAGGGCATATTGGATCGCGATACTTGCTATTATAAGGCGATTACTGTGGACGCACTCAAAGCGCTGGATTGGGCCTCCGAGCAGCCGGAGATCGATGCGGGTCGCATCTGCGCGATGGGCGGCAGCCAGGGCGGAGGGCTCGCGATGATTGCCGCGGCGCTGTCCGACAAGCCGGCGATCGCAGTTCCGCATATTCCGAATATGTGCCATATGGATTTCGGTATTTTGAACTCGGCGAGTTCGCTGACGGAGGCGGCTTCGTTCGTGGAGCGGTTCCCAGGCCATTTGGAGGCGGTGCTCCATACGCTTAGTTACTTCGACAACATGAACCTGGCGCACCGCATCCGCATTCCGGTGTTCGTCACCGTCGGCCTGAAGGACCCGGTGACGATGCCGGAGACGATCTACGCGGCGTACAACCGGATCGATGGGGATAAGCGCATCGTACCGTTTCCGTTTACCGGCCATGCGGTGACCGGGGAGATGCAGCGTCAGGCGCTGGAGTTCATCGCATCAAGGCTGCTTTAGTATCCCCGTTGATCACGCGGCCTTAGATCATACAGCTCCCTCGCTTGCCGAAGAATTCATGCGGACACGGTGTTTTAGCCTCCGCGCCCCGGCCTGGGCCCGGTCAAGGCACTTTCTTGGCCTTCGCGCCCCGGCCTCGGTTCCGCCAATTCCCCCCTAAAACATTCCGTACCCCTACCCTTGCCAAGTGCAAGCTCACGGTGCGAGAAAACAAGAGTTGTCCTACGCGGCGATTACTTGTCCACCTTGTCCTTGTACAGCTCCCGCATCACATGGCCAAGTTCCGGCACGACCAGGCGCGTCATCGCGAGACGGACAGCGCCGGTCGAGCCCGGCATCGAGAAGACGGCGGTCGCTCCGATCGTGCCGGCGATGGCGCGGGACAGAATGGCGGCTGAGCCGATGTCCTCGGCGAAGCTGAGATAGCGGAAAATTTCGCCGAAGCCCGGCATTTCCTTGTGCAGCTGATCGCGGACCGCCTCGAACGTCGTGTCCCTGCCTGCAATTCCCGTTCCCCCGTTAAGCAGAACGGCTTCAACAAGAGGATTGCCCGCGGCCTCCCGCAGCAGCGCGGAGATTCCGTCGTAGTCGTCCTTCACAATCGCGTAAGCAGCGATCGTATGTCCGCCTGCCTCTAGCAGCTCGCGGATGAGCTGTCCGCTCTTGTCCGTCTCCGGCGTGCGCGTGTCGGATACGGTAATGATGGAGCAAGCGACGCTGGCGGGAGCTTCCCGGCGGTGCTGCTCGGTTGAATTCGATGTCATGGAGAACGTTCCCCTTCCCTATCGGTTTCCTAGAAAATAACAGATATTCGACACGGAGACAAGCGAAAAGAGCAACCGGCGAGAGCTCGTCTAACGATTTTGCCAATGAGTATGAGTGTGAGTGTGAGTAGAGTACGAGCAAGGGGACATAACACAGTCTATAGAGGAACGGTTGCGCGCGATCGGATCAAGGGCTATTGTAGATTACAGACAGGAGCGGGGGCGAACTGGGCAAAGCTGCTGTGATGCGGAGAACGGGAGGAGTAAAAGAGAATGAAATATAAAACGGTAGGAAAGACGGGCATTCAAGTATCGGAGCTGTGCTTCGGCACGATGTCGTTCGGAGGCAATGCCGATCGCGAGACGTCCAAGCAATTGTTTCATCGTTGTCTGGACAAGGGAATCAACTTCTTCGACAGCGCGAACGTTTATAGCGACGGGGTGGCGGAAGAGATTCTCGGCGAATTGATCGCAGGCAGGCGGGACGAAGTGGTCATTACCTCCAAGGCCGGCTTCCCGTCCGGAACCGATCTCAACGCCCGGGGCTCCTCGCGTCGGCATCTGTTTTTGGCCGTGGAGCAGAGCTTGAAGCGGCTTAAGACCGACCGCATCGAGTTTTATTTTATCCATCGATTCGATTCGCTGACCTCGATCGAGGAGACCGTTCGTGCGTTGGACGACCTGCGCCGGCAAGGCAAAATTTTGTACCCGGCCGTCAGCAACTGGGCGGCCTGGCAGATCGCCAAAGCGCTTGGCGTTTCCGCCAAGGAGTGCCTGGCCGGCTTCGAGTTAATCCAGCCGATGTATAATCTCGTCAAGCGCCAGGCCGAGGTCGAGATTTTGCCGTTAGCGGAATCCGAGAAACTAGGCGTCATCAGCTACAGCCCCCTCGGGGGAGGGCTGCTGACCGGCAAATACGGCATCGGCAAACGGCCGGAAACCGGCAGACTGGTGGAGCAGAACAACTATACGAAGCGTTACGAAAATGAAACCTACTATGCGATCGCCCACAGGTTCTCCGCTTATGCGAGCGAGCGGGGCATCCATCCGGCTACGCTTGCGGTAGCGTGGGTGCTGAGTCATCCGGCGATTACGGCTCCGATTATCGGAGCGCGAAGCGTGGAGCAACTGGAGCCGTCGCTGGCGGCGGTAGATTTGGAATTCACCGAGGAATGGCGCAAGGAGATTACGGCGCTGTCGATCGATCCTCCGCTGGCGACGGATCGCAGCGAAGAGGCCGCGAACTGATTGCGCGAAAGGAGAAAGCAGCATGTTCGCCAAAGAAATCTACACCGGAACGAAGGAAGAAAATTACGGGACGTTGACGCGCCAATTGGAGCACCTCGTGAAGGACGAGCCGAATCTCATCGCTAATCTGGCCAACGCCTCGGCTCTGCTGAACCAATTTCTCGAAGAAATCAATTGGGTCGGTTTTTACTTGCTTGAGGGAGAGAAGGAGCTTGTACTGGGACCGTTCCAAGGACTGCCCGCGTGTATTCGCATCCCTCTCGGCAAAGGCGTGTGCGGGGCAGCGGCGCAGAAGGGAGAAACGATCGTCGTCGACGACGTGCACCAATATCCCGGCCACATCGCCTGCGATGCCGCTTCGAATTCGGAGATTGTTCTTCCTCTAAGGGATCGGAACGGACGCCTGATCGGGGTACTCGATATCGACAGCCCCCGCTTCTCCCGTTTCGACGAGGACGACGTCCGCGGCTTGAACCGATTCGTAGAAGCGCTTAGTTCCTATCTGTAACGGACAGGGAACCCCGTCTGCAAGCCCAAAAGAGGCTTCCCGCACGGCATCGGATGATGCGCGCGAGAAGCCACTTCGATTATTGCGGAGCTTGCTGCCCTTGATCTTGCTCTTTCGACGTTCCTTCCGCTTCCGAATCGAGCGGTTCCTCGGCGATCGGATCGGGGACGGCGGCGGTTGCCAATGGCCCCTTCGCCTCGGCTGGCTCCCTGACGAAGCGATCCACTATGACCGGCACGACCAGCGTTAAGACGTAAGCGAATGTCATCCACACCGCATAGGCGTGATGCTGTCCTTCGGTGAAAGAGGAGAATACCGAGTCCCGGTGCCAAACGACGAAAGCGTTCAGCAGCAATCCGATGACCGCAGCCGCATACCCGAATCGGGCCGCGGAGCCGCGCTCCTTGATAAGTCTTAGTCTGACGATCAAGGCTAGGCCGATCAGCAGCAGGAACGACAGCATTTCGAGCAGGAACAGCGAAGTTCCGAAATAAGCTTCTCCGACTTCAAGCAGGACCCAGTCCCCGAACAACAGAAAGAAAAGGGTCGGTACGGCCCACACCGCCAGGCCTAGTCCAGCAATAATCAGTCCCTGCCGCATCGTGATCTGTCCTTTCGCTACTTGTGTGGTCTGTCGTTCTGCCATGTATTCGACAGGGTCAAGCAAAATCCTTCCCGAAACGCCGAGCCTATGCCTAAAATGATCGACAGGCTTCCGGGAATGCCTTATGAACTAAGTTCTAGATCAATCGGTTTAAGGCACCAAGCTGCGCAGCACGGTCATCGACCCGTCCAGCGTGTAGCCGCCCAGATTGGCCGGGAGCAGGAAGCAGTCCCCGGATTTGGCGTCGACCAGGCCGTTCCCCCAGCCGATCGTACCGCTGCCTTCGCAGACGATGACGATGACGAAGCTGTCCGCCGTCGTCGACAGCGACCAAGGCCCGCGCACAATGCCCTTATCCGTCTTGAAATACGGCGATTTGGCCAGCGTCAGCCATTCGCCCGGCACGGCGGACGACGTATCCATACGCTCGGCTCCCGCGCCTTCATAAGCCGTTACGTTCAGCGAATCCTCGATATGCAGCTCGCGCGGCTTGCCGTCCAGACCCGGACGATCGTAATCGTACAGCCGGTACGTCGTATCGGAGTTTTGCTGAATTTCCGCCACGACGACGCCCGCGCACAGCGCATGCACCGTTCCGGCCGGAATGTAGAACGTGTCGCCCGCCTTGACGGATACCTCTTGCAAGCAGTCCATAATCCGGTTTTCCTCGATCGCTTGGGCCATCGCATCACGATCGACGCCCGGCTTCAGGCCGTAAATGATTTTCGCATCCGGCTTGGCGTCCAGCACGTACCACATTTCCGTCTTGCCGAGTTCGCCTTGCGGAAGCTTCTCGTACGTATCGTTCGGGTGAACCTGGATCGACAGGTCGTCATTGCAGTCGAGCAGCTTGATCAGCAGCGGAAAACGTCCGTTGCCGGAAGCGCCGCCCTTCGTCCCGAACCAGGCTTCGCCGACCGCTTCGCGGATCTCATCCAGACCTTTGCCCGCGAACGCTCCGTTCGTGACATGCGATACGCCGTTCGGGTGGTCGGCGATCATCCAGCCTTCGCCGATCGCGCCTGCGGGCACGTCGAAGCCGAACTTCTCCAGCGCGCGGCCTCCCCACACTCTTTCTTTGAATTCCGGTTTAAAATGCAGCGGATAAGGTTGTACGCTCATTTCGTTATAGCCTCCTAATAGTCGATTATCGTTTGGTTAATGCAATGAGATAAGGCGAAGCCGGCTTCTGCGGGAAACGATAGACAACGGTCTGAGCGGTCGTCTGCGGAAGCTCCGCCGCCCAAGCTTCAACGGCGTCCGCTTCGTCTTTGCCGCCTTCGTGGCCGGGGTAGACGACAACGGTAAGCGCTCCGCCGGGGCGCAGCAGACGGACCGCCGCTTCCAGCGCGGCCAGCGTCGTACCGGGCAGCGTGATTAGCGGGGAAGAGGCGCCGGGCAAGTAGCCGAGGTTGAACATCACCGCGGCTATGCGGCCGTGCAGCTCGGCGGGCAGCGCCGCCTCCATCGTCTCGTGGCCGGCCAGCACCAGCTCCGCCGGAGCAAGCGCTTTGCCGTCCGGCTCGCCCGCCAAGCGGCGGCGAGTGTTTTCCAGCGCCGCCGCCTGCACGTCGAAGGCGAATACCCGACCTCGCGGGCCGACGGATTGCGCCAGAAACAACGTATCCGAGCCGTTGCCGGCCGTCGCGTCCACGACGCAGTCGCCCGGCCCCGCGCGCTCCTTCACCCAGCGCTGCGCCTGACTAAGCACGGAGAGAAAACCCATGCGTTTCTAGCTCCTCCCAATCTTTGACTTGTCAGCTGTCACCTGAACGGCGAGAGCCAAAGGGGGCTGCCCGTATGGGACTTTTCCCCTCTCAGTCCATGTCCTGTCCTATCCGTTAAACGGCGAGGCCGAAGAGGTTACGTACGGGACGTCCCCTCCCAGGCTTTGCCCTGCCAGCTGTCGCGGCGGGTCAACTCGTCGTCGATGGCGTTCAGCACTTCCCATTTGCGCAGGCTCCACATCGGCCCGATCAGCAGATCGCGCGGGGCGTCTCCCGTCAAGCGGTGGACGATCATCTCCGGCGGAAGCAGCTCCAGCGAGTCGACGACGAGCGATACGTATTCGTCCATCTCGAGGAAACGCAGCAGCCCATCTTTCCACTGGCGCACCATCGGCGTTTTGCGCATGAGGTGGAGCAGGTGGATTTTAATGCCCTGCACGTCCATGCCGGCGACGGTTCGCACCGTATCCAGCATCATCTCCCGCGTCTCTCCCGGCAGGCCGTGAATAATGTGGGCGCACACGCGGATACCTCGTTCCCTCAGCCGCCGAACCGCATCGACGAAGCATTCCGTGTCGTGAGCACGGTTGATGAGCTGCGAGGTCGATTCATGGATCGTCTGAAGACCCATCTCAACCCATAAATAAGTGCGCTCGTTCAGCTCGGCCAAATAATCGACGACATCGTCCGGCAAGCAGTCCGGGCGGGTGGCGATGGACAATCCGACGACGCCGGGCTGCTCCAGAATGACCTCGTAGTATTCCCGCAGCGTCTTCACCGGAGCGTAGGTGTTCGTGTATGCCTGGAAGTAGCCGATATATTTCGCCTCCGGCCACTTCAAATGCTGACGGTCGCGTATTTGATTGAACTGGGATACGAGATCGTCGCGCCGGCTGCCGGCGAAATCTCCGGAGCCTCTCGTGCTGCAGAACGTGCAGCCGCCCGCGGCAATTGTGCCGTCCCGGTTAGGGCAAGTAAACCCGGCGTCGAGCATCACCTTGAAAATTTTCGTTCCGAACGTCTCGCGCATTTCGTAATTCCATGTATGAAATCTTTTGCCCGTCCAGAGCAGTGGAGCTCGTTGTTCCGTTTCGGTCATGTCCATCGTTGCATCCGTCCTTTGCAGAAGTCGGTATTAATTGTAGCGAATCTCGGGCCAAATTGCGAGAGCGGCTGTTATTGAAGGCAATCATTCATTCCGAATTCCGATTGATCGACCGCAGTTCGATTCCAAACAAACATTGAAATTCAGGCGGAAAACGGCAGCTTTAAACTTGAAATACCTAACATGGTGTGTTATATTGAGAGTGCGACAAATCAATGAAAAAACCTGACATCGCACCATTTTCTGCAGCCTAACTCATCATGTTCTCATATTCGGGCAAGCTGATAGCGAAGATCAAACTCGATTGGAGAGGTGAAGGCAATGAATACAGGCATACGGATTCCTCAAGGGGACGACACGGTAAAAGTGGAATTGACGGTAAAGGAAGTTTTGGCGCT
Organism: Cohnella sp. LGH; assembly: GCF_017671885.1. Classification (NCBI taxonomy): domain Bacteria; kingdom Bacillati; phylum Bacillota; class Bacilli; order Caryophanales; family Paenibacillaceae; genus Cohnella; species Cohnella sp. LGH. Next base: position 2,084,778 of record NZ_CP072117.1, on the reverse strand, counting down.
GACAGGAGTAAAGTTCCCCAATAATCATAGCATTGAGATTTCCGCCAAGAAGAAGCTGAATCACGTAATCGAGGGCCACTATCTCGATGAGAGCAAGCAGGCGCATTAATTGAAGCGGAATACGCAATCAAAGGGTTGATTCCTATAATGTGGGAATCAGCTCTTTTTTTATTTGACTGGACTGTAACGGCTGCCTGAGGGCAGGGCGCTACAGTCCTTGCCGCATTTTCGGGGAGAATGCCCATTGACAGTCCGCTTACTCGCATGTATAGTTAATTACACAAGTAACTAACTGAATAACGTGGTGGTGAAAATATGTCATTTCCGATGGACGACAGCCGCCCTATCTTCGTACAGATTGCCGAGCGGGTGGAGAACGATATTCTGGAAGGGATTTTGCCGGAAGAGTCCCAAGTGCCCTCGATCAACCAGTTCGCGGCGTTCTACCAGATCAATCCGGCGACGGCTTTGAAAGGGATTAACCTGCTCGTAGATCAAGGCATTTTGTATAAAAAGCGAGGGATCGGGATGTTCGTGGCGACAGGAGTAAGAGAGATAATCGTTAACAAACGCAAAGAGCAGTTTTATGAGCAATACGTCGTATCGATGGTGAAAGAAGCGCATAAGCTCGGCATCACGGCTGAGCAGCTGACAGATATGATCAAGAGAGGGGCGAAGGAGCAATGACGACGATTGTCGAGGTAAAGGGATTGTCGAAGCATTACGGCAAAGTCAAAGCGGTGGATAATGTCAGCTTCAAGCTGGAGGAAGGCAAAATTTACGGTCTGCTCGGCAGAAACGGTGCGGGCAAGACGACGATTATGCATATGCTGACGGCGCAACTGTTCCGTACCTCCGGCGAGATGAAGGTGTTCGGCGAGGAGCCCTACGAGAACGAAAAGGTGCTGAAGCAAATTTGTTTTATCAAGGAAAGCCAGAAGTATCCCGAGACGTTCCGGGTGAAAGACGTGTTGAACGTAAGTCCGTTGTTTTTTCCGAATTGGGATAAGGAGCTTGCGCAGTCGCTTGTCGAGGACTTTCGGCTGCCTCTGAAGCGCAGAATGAAGAAGCTGTCGCGAGGAATGCTTTCCGCCGTCGGCATCGTCGTCGGTCTGGCGAGCAGAGCGCCGTTGACGATTTTCGACGAGCCTTATCTCGGTCTGGATGCGGTCGCGAGAAATTTGTTCTACGACAGATTGCTGGCGGATTACGGGGAACACCCGCGCACGATCATATTGTCCACGCATTTGATCGACGAGGTCAGTCAACTGCTGGAGCACGTTCTGGTCATCGACGCCGGCAAGCTGTTGCTTGACGAGGAAGCGGAGACGCTTAGAGGCAGCGCATCCAACGTCGTCGGGAGCGCGGCCAAGGTAGATGCGTTCCTGGCGGGCAAAAAGGTAATTCATCGCTCTCCGTTCGGGGGCTTGATGTCGGCGACGGTGCTGGGGCAGCTTAGCAAACAAGAGCGGCTGCTGGCAGCGGAGCAGGGGCTTGAGATCGGGCCGGTATCGCTGCAGCAGATGATTGTGCATATGACCGGCAGCAACGGCAATAACGAGGAGGCGGCGCAATGAACAGAGTGGCGGGAATTGTCAAAACACACTTGACGGATAAATTCTCCTGGCTCATACTCCCTTGGATTATTCTGGGATCGAGCTTTATTATAAATCTCATCATCGGAAGCTTGATCGGCGACGAGATCAAGACGGGAGGGCTGGCTTCCATCTTCGTCTACATGCTCGTTATCGGCATTGTCAGCGTCGGGCAGACGTTCCCGTTCCTGATCAGCTTCGGAGCCCGCAGAAAGGATTATTTCTTCGGGACAACGGCCACGGCCGCGCTAGTCTCCGTCGGCTCGGCGATTCTTCTCCTGTTGATCGGCTTTGTGGAGCGAGCGACGGATCACTGGGGCATCGGCTTGCATTTCTTTGACATTTCGTATTTTGCCGACGGTTCGCCGCTTGCGCAGATCTGGATTTTCTTCAGCGTGATGATGAATTTGTTTTTCTGCGGCTTTACCGTCGCCGCTATTTATCGCAAGGTGGGGCGCAACGGATTGTTCGGCGTGTTCATCGTACTGACGCTTGCGCTTACCTGCGCTTTCTATCTGATCACTTACTTCGATAATTGGAAGCCGATTCTGGACTGGTTTATGGGCACTTCGGTACTTGAGCTGGTAAACTGGCTGCTCGTTTCCACATTGATTTACATCGCCCTCTCCTACGGATTGCTCCGCAAAGCGTCGACATAAATGGCAAGAGGCTGTCCCATAAGCAGGTCAAGTTGCTCGGAAAGATAATCGACAATAAAGGTAAAAGGTGTATATACCTCCCTCCGATGCTATACGCTCCTGAAATCTCGAATTGGGAAACCCGCGATAGGGAAATTTCAGGAACGTATGAGGCAGTCTCCGGGAGGTATATACACCTTCCTTATTTATCGATCATCTTGAGCAACTCTGCTATTGGGACAGCCTCTTCGTCTTATCGATGAGCCGCGTGGAAAGCCAGAGAACAATCCGGATCAAGCGAACGAATACGGCGAATGACGGCTGCTTGTTCCATACGGCTTACCGTGCACAGCATCACTTTTTCTCCGCCCGATTCCCCGTTGTCCAGCACGATAACCTCTTTCCCGTAATCGCTCTGCAGCGTCTCGCGAATCTCATCCACGCATTCGCTCGTAATCCATACCATTCGCGTCAACGAGAAGCCGCTTAGCGCAAAATCGGAGCAGCGGTAGGCGAGCAGGAAGGCGATAATCGAATACATCGCTTCATCCCAACCGAACACAAAGCCGCCGGCGAACAGAACCGCTCCGTTAAACAACCAGTATCTACGGCTGATTCTTCTCGGGGTTTTCGCCTCCGAGGTCATCGCCCAGCCGTCCGCGGCGTCGAGGAAACCGCCGTAACGAAGCACGATGCCGATACCGAGGCCCAAGGCGATGCCGCCCGCCGCAGACGAAGCCAGCGTATGATCCATTGCGGCCGGAGCCGGGTGCAGGAAGAAGGCGCTAAGCGACAGAACGGCAAGTCCCGCAAACGTCAGCAGACGAGTCTGGGCATCCAGCTTGCGATACCGGAACATGATAAGCGGCAGATTAAGCAGAAACAGGAACAAGCCGAGACGCATTTCCGACAAATAAGAGAAGATGGCGGACGCCCCGGTCACCCCTCCGATCATCATATTGTGCGGGACAAGAAACAGCTCCAAGCCGACCGCGGATAAAATTGCTCCAAGCGTTACCCATGCAAGCCGGACGGAGATGCGCATGTGGGTCATGTCGATACTCCCCTTTTCATCCGATATAAAATTTTCAATGCTGCTTATACTTCGGCGGCAAGTCAAATAAACTTCCGCGCATACGCTGAAGCCTGAGAAAAATTTTATATCCGGACGTAGGTTGAGGTAAACTTTAGAGGCATTAGAAGGAGTTTGCGCAAGCCGGGCCAATGTAGAGAGCGCGAAGCGCTTGTGGCCGTCGGAAGCAAATGCGGCGAAACTACGTAAAGGTGAAGGTGAAAAACGACCAGCAGCAGAGCGGTAAAGAACACTTTGCCGTTCAAGGGAACGGATGTGCGTTTGGTCGCTTTGACGCTGTTAGGTACATCATGAGCGAGGGAGGAACTTTTGGAGGTTAGAAAGTTGTCGCCAATCGCGACGGTCGGCATACAAAGCAGAACGAAAGCGGCAAGTAGGATCAGAACGAACGATTTGTGGCGAAAAGGCTGTATCGTTGCGGTCATTTCCGTTCCTCCTTTCGTTTCCTGTTCTACCTATGATACCATACAAAATGCAGCATCCTCAATTCAGCCGGAGCAAGGAGCATACATATGAAAGTGAAACACGATCGCAGAGCGCACGTTTGGGCCTTATTGGCTGCGCTTTTATTTATAGTCGTCAGTTGGCTCGTTATTGAAGATAAGCTGTCGTCCTTTGATTCCGGGGTGATCGGCGTTGTCCAAGGGTGGGAATCGCCGTCGGTCACGCGAATCGCCGAGACGCTCAGCGCGATCGGTTCGACGATAGGCGTCATCGTAATCGTAGCGGTGGTAGGCATTTTATTGGCTGCGATGCTTGGACATCGCAAAGAGCTGGTGCTGTTCGGTTTTTCCGTGGGAGGAGCCGCTCTGCTGAACACGGTGCTCAAATCGACTTTCCAGAGGGAGCGTCCTACGCTGCACCGCCTGGCGGAGGAGACGGGGTACAGCTTTCCGAGCGGTCATTCGATGGCGGCATTCGCGCTTTACGGAGTTTTGGCGTTTTTGCTGTGGAGACATGTTAAGAGCAGGAAGGGGAGGCTGATCCTGATCGTGTCGGCCATACTGCTCGTAATTTCTATAGGCTTGAGCCGAATTTACCTTGGGGTTCACTATCCGAGCGATGTGCTGGCAGGCTACTTGGCAAGCATGGTCTGGCTTGGACTCGGAATCGAGCTGTTTCGCGGCTGGTTGGGAAGCTCCTCGAAGAGTTGAATAAACTTGATGCCACGAAGAAAAGCGGAAGTCCGGTTTCAGGGACTTCCGCTTTTGTTATGGTTAGCCGCTATTCGACAACGATAAATCCGGTCATCGAATCATGTCCTTGCCCGCACTGGATCGAGCAATGAAATTCATACTTTCCGGCTTTGTCGAGCTTAATTTCCGCGGTTTCGTTGTTTTTGAGCTTGACGTTCAAATCGCTGATTTCGATGCCATGCGCGCCTTGCGCATTTTCCAGCGTAAGCTTGAGCGTATCTCCGGTTTTGACGCGGATTTCCGCCGGTTCGAACTTCCAGTTGCTGGCCTTGATTGTAACGTCTTGGGTGGTCCCCCCCGCTCCCTCGGTAGCCGGAGTCGTCGGACTAACGGTTGGAGACGGAGAGGCGTTGTTGGCGCCGTTGTTGTTGCCTCCGCACGCTCCGAGCGCGAATAGCGCCGATAGTGCGACAAGAGCGATAATTCGTCGAGTCGTGTTCATTCGTGAATAGGCCTCCTTTATGATTCCTTTTCGTTAATATACCCACATTGCTCCCTTTACAACCGACGGCAGTTTGTTCACAATAGAATTCATTGAACGCTGAGCGGCCTAAGGACCGCAGGAGGATAACGGACAGATGAGACTTCGCGGCAGGAAAAGCATGAAGGAAGATTTGGAACGCCAGACGGATTTGATCGTATTCGAGCCCCGCAAGCTTAAGGGACGTTGGAACGAATTTTTCGACAACGATCGACCGATTCATATCGAATGCGGCATGGGCAAAGGCCAGTTCATCAGCCGGTGGAGCGTCAACAATCCGGACATTAACTATATCGGAATGGACATGTACGATGAACTGCTTAGTCGTGCGAGCGAGAAAGCGAGAGCGTTCTGGAAAAAGGAAAGAAATTCCGAGGTTGTGCCGAATTTGGCGCTTGTAAGAGGCAATGTCGAGTTTCTGGAGGAAATGTTCGAGGAGGGCGAGCTGGAGCGCATCTATTTGAATTTCAGCGATCCGTGGCCGAAGTCGAAGCATGGCAAGCGTCGGCTGACCCATCCGCGCTTCCTGATGAAATATAAGCAGGCGCTTAACGAGGTCGGGGAAATCCATTTCAAGACGGATTCGCTCAGCCTGTTCGAATTTTCCTTGAACAGCTTCTCCGACGTCGAACTGCAGATGCGCAACATCTCCCTCGACCTGCACCGCAGCGGCATTCGCGAAGATCTGGTGCTGACGGAGTACGAGGCCAAATTCATCGGGCAAGGCAAGCCGATCTATCGTCTGGAGGCGGTCATCGGCGACAAGGTTCGCGAGGAGCATCGCCGCCGCGTGGCGGACGAGCTGTAGAAGCAGCTTAGCCGGGGAACGACCAAGGATTTCGAATCGGAAGAGGAATAAGCCGAGTATCCGGCCAACAAAGAGAAAGGGCTGTCTCATAAGTAGAGTCGTACAAGATGATCGATCAAGAAAAAGTGCATGTTTCTCCTGGAGACTGCCTCATACGTTCCTGAAATCACCTTGTCACGGGTTAACCATTCCAAATTTCAGGAGCGTATAGCATCGTAAGGAGCTACATGCACGACAACCTCTATCGATCCTCCTTTCCTACGACTTTTTTACTTATGAGACAGCCCTCCGCTATTTTAAATCCAAATGGAAAGCAGCATGGCGGTAGAGGTTCCTAAGAGCGCACCGACGATCGTGTCGCTGGGGAAATGCAAGCCGAAATAGACTCGCGACAGCGCCACGCCGATGCCGATCGGCAGCAGCGTCGGAATGAGCAACGGTTCGGCCAGCATCCAAGGCGTCAGCATCGCGAACGCAGCCGTCGTATGCCCCGAAGGGAAGGAAGGGTCCTTGAGCGGACGGCGATTCGTATTGGCTTGCGGGAACACCTGATAAGGCCGAAGGCGGGGAGCGCTTCTCTTGGCAATGGAGACGGGAATATGGCTGAGCACGACGGAGGCGAGCGCGAGCCATCCAGTGCTGCTCCAAGGCTCCGGCGCGAAAATCGCGACCAGCAACGACAGGCTTAAGCTGAACGTCGCCCCGGCGATCAGCGACAGCGCGTGAAACAGCCAGTTCAGTGTGGAACGGTTCCATCGTATGTTAACGTACAGAAATAATGGACGTTCGACTTCCTGGAGCATGCGGTAGATCCGGCTCATGGACTCCATCTCCTTCAGTGCGGGAATGTCTTATCCGTTCTCAGCATAGCATACAATGCGAGTGTCACGGCTGTATTAAGTTTTTTTTAGTTTTACATTTCAGTGCGATGGGTAAACTTTCAAAGGGGAGATTTAGGTCTTCAGATAGAAAAAATGAGCAAATCGATGAAAATCGGTACTGAGCAAGAGGAATTTCTGTTGCGCTATCGGCTGACTCACCGCCATTACGGCATGCAGCGCGTAGAACGCTAAAATGGCGATCCTCCCGTTTTGACAAAAAGGAGCAAAGGCAACAAAATCAAGATTACCTCTTCGGAGGAAACAGACAAAGAGAAAAATAAAAAAGAGACAAAGAAAAAAGGGAATCGGGGGTACAACTGAATATGTTTAACAACGTTCTTTTGGCGATTCAAGCGCTAGCCGCGGCCATCGGCGTGTATCAGATTTTTCTGTCCTTTTTCGGTTGGTATCGAAGAAAAGAGCGGATCACGCACAAACCGACCAAGTCGTTCGCGCTCATCGTCGCCGCACACAACGAGGAAGCCGTAGTTGGCGCTTTGATCGAGAACCTGTTGAAAATGGACTATCCGCGCGAGCTGTTCGATATTTTCGTCATCTGCGACAACTGCACGGACGGTACGGCGGACATCGTTCGCAGCTACGAAGGCGTGTACGCCTGCGAGAGAACGAATCCGAACGAGCGGGGCAAAGGCTTCGCGATCGAGTGGATGCTGAAGGAGCTATGGAAAAATCCCCGCCAATACGATGCGATCGTCATGTTCGACGCCGACAACCTGGTGGCGACGAACTTCCTGGAATATATGAACGAGGATCTGTGCAACGGCTACCGTGTCGTGCAGGGCTACCTGGACACGAAAAACCCGCACGATTCCTGGATCAGCGCCGCCAACGGCATTACTTACTGGTTCTGCAATCGGCTCTGGCAGCTGCCGCGCTATAACCTGAAGCTGTCCAACTTCCTGGGCGGCACGGGCATGTGCTTTGAGACGAAGCTGCTGAAGGAGATGGGCTGGGGAGCGACGAGTCTTGTTGAAGATTTGGAGTTTACCGTCCGTTGTATCCAGAGGGGCATCTATCCGAAATTTAATTACGACGCGCGCGTCTACGACGAGAAGCCGATTACGTTCCGGGCGTCGGCCCGCCAGCGCTTGCGCTGGATGCAAGGACACTTCGACGTGTCGCGCCGGTACATGCTTCCGCTGCTGTGGCAGGGGATTCGTACGGGCAGCATCGTCAAGATCGACGCCGCTCTCTATATTTTCAACGCGTTTATTTACTTGATCGGCTTCCTTGTGACGTTGGCGCTCTGGTTCGATATGATGCTCCCGGGCGACCCGCACCTGACTTCCATCTATGCGAAAATGCCGCTCGGACTGTCGCTCACGATCGTGCTGTACGGTTATCTGCAATGTCCGATCGCGATGCTGATGGAGAAGGTCAACTGGCGCATGTATGTGAAGCTGCTGCTGTTCCCCGTATTCTTCCTGTCCTGGTGGCCGATCGCGTTCTATGCGTTCTTCACTCAGAACAACAAGACGTGGAGCCATACGCAGCATACGCGCGTCATTCGCTTGGAAGAAGTTCAGGGCAAACAGATGTAATCCGCTTGCATGGCTTGGTAAGGGAATGCTAACAAGGCTAAGCTGGAAAATGCAAATCGGAATGTTGACATTCTGCGGCGGGCGTGGTAAAGTGGTCGTTGTGACTGTTTATGCAAATTAATCAGCACGCGCAAGCAGAAGCGCCCGCTTCTCACCCGATCGGCTATAGCTGACGGGTTCAGCGTAGCCGACGATATACGGAAGTGCGACGGAAGCCTCGGCTTTCCGGCATGGACGTTAACGTGAGGACTGGATGCGGGCCGAATGCGGCTCGCATTTTTTGTTTTTGTTTGTGAACCTTTAGTTCGGCAGACTATTTCGGAGGTGGAACATTATTAGCAAGGATCATCAAATCAACGAGGAAATCCGGGCGAAAGAAGTCAGGCTGGTCGGCTCAGAAGGCGAGCAACTGGGAATCAAACCTTTTCGTGAAGCGATGCAGATGGCCATTGACGCGAATCTTGACTTAGTCAACGTGGCGCCGCAGGCGAAACCGCCGGTGTGCCGCATTATGGACTACGGCAAGTTCCGTTATGAGCAGCAGAAGAAGGAAAAGGAAGCTCGGAAGAATCAGAAAATCGTCGACCTTAAAGAGGTTTGGTTTCGTGCGAACATCGAGGAACACGACTACCAGACGAAGTTTCGCAACGTTGTGAAATTTTTGAATGACGGCGACAAGGTGAAATGTTCCGTGCGGTTCCGCGGTCGCGAAATTACGCATGCCAGGCTTGGCCAGAAGATCCTGGAGCGAGTGGCCAGCGAGGTTACCGACATTTGTATCGTTGAACGCATGCCTAAGCTGGAAGGCCGCAGCATGATTATGATTCTGGCGCCGAAACCCCACTGACAGGAGGATACTATCCATGCCTAAGATGAAAACACACAGCAGCTTGAAAGACCGTTTCAAAGTAACCGGAACGGGCAAAGTGAAACGCTTCAAAGCTTACAAAAACCACTTGCTGTCCCACAAGTCCGGACGTCAGAAGCGCGTTCTGGGCACGCAGCCGCTGGTTGCCCAAGGCGACGTTCGCCGCATGCAACAACAAATCGCTAACTTGAAATAATACAGAATTGGGCGGTTTCGTCCAATCAAGTTCAAAAGTTCGGCTTTCAGCCCGGCTGAGTTCAAGATTCGACGTCGAATCCGCTTCAGGGATATCGCTTCGTGATCAAAATCGGACTTTTGAACCTCATATCGAACACTTCCGGGAGGTAATGAATCATGGCAAGAGTCAAAGGCGGATTCGTCACGCGCCGTCGTCGCAATAGAATGTTGAAGTTGGCTAAAGGTTACTGGGGCGCGAAACATCGCCTGTTTAAGAAAGCTAAAGAGCAAGTAATGAAATCCTTGATGTACGCATACCGCGACCGTCGTCAGACGAAGCGGAACTTCCGCAAATTGTGGATCGTGCGTATCAACGCAGCAGCTCGCCAAAACGGCCTGAGCTACAGCAAAATGATGCACGGCCTGAAACTGGCCGGCATCGAAGTAAACCGCAAAATGCTTGCCGACCTGGCCGTGAACGACATCGGCGCGTTCAACTCGCTGGCCGGCGCAGCAAAAGAAAAAATCAACGCTTAGTTCTAGCGTTAGAGCAGACAAGCCTCGGGCGACCGGGGCTTGTTTTATTTTCGCGTCCAGCGGGAGAAGGACGAAACCATATTAAGCGGATAATCCGCGCTAATTTTTTCAAATGGGGAAAATGAGCGGAAGGAGAGCGGGTTATCCGCCTTATTTTACTGAAAAGTGGATAATCGCAGAAAATAAAGCAGGTTATCCGCCTTATTTTCCTGAAAAGTGGATAATTGCAGAAAATAAAGCGGGTTAACCGCTTTAGGTCGCTCGGAAAGGTGCGGAAACGAACTTAAAGTGGTGTTTGTAGCTAAAACTCCCCTTAAGCAGATCGCAAGGGACAGGAGTCGAGAGTTTTTCGCACGAGCAGCATTCGAGGGTTTCTCGCAAGGGGAGGCAATCGGTGGTTTCTCGCGGTGGAGCTGCGGTGTGTTGGAAACATTCGTCTCGGTTGATCGGAAAAGGAGGGAATCGGTTTGTCATCAACAATCGCGGCGGCGGAGTATTCATCCTTTCGTTATCGTTTAATCGTCCTGCTCTTGGCCGTCGTCGTCGCCGGGATGAGCCAGGGGCTGCTGCTGCCGCTGTTATCGATCATGCTGGAGCGTTCCGGGGTTTCCTCGGATATGAACGGATTGAATTCGGCGGCGATGTATATCGGAATTTTCTGCACGATGTTTTTTATAGAACGGCCGGTTAAGCGCTACGGTTACAGAAACGTAATTGTGGCGGGAATTGCGATCGTGTCCATGGCCGGAATTCTGTTTCCGTTAACCGAATCATTGGCCGTGTGGTTCGTTCTGCGGTTGCTGGTCGGCGTCGGAGACAGCGCGCTTCACTATACGACCCAATTGTGGATCGTCAGCTCAAGCCCGGCGGAGGGGCGGGGAAAATATATTTCCTTCTACGGAATGGCTTACGGAATCGGGTTTAGCGTAGGCCCGCTGGGAATCAATCTTCTGCCGCTCGGCAAAGCCGTTCCTTTCCTGACTACATCGGCGTTCTTCGTAGTTGTGCTTCTGCTTGCGCTGCGGCTGAGAAACGAGTATCCGGAACCGATCAAGAAGGACGCGGCGCGGGAGAATCGCTTCATGGCGACTTATCGAATCGCCTGGTTCGTGCTGATTCCGGGCTTGCTGTACGGATTGATGGAATCTTCCATGAATAGCAGCTTTCCGCTGTATGGCTTGCGGATCGGGCTGGAGGGGCATTGGATCTCGCTGCTGCTGTTGGCATTTGGCGTCGGCTCGCTTGTTCTGCAGCTTCCGCTTGGCATGCTGAGCGACAGAATCGGGCGTAAGCCCGTGCTGATCGTTTGCGGATTGACGGGCGCCTTGGCATTCTTAGCAATTCCTGCGGCGGGAAGCCAGGTTGCGGTCTTGTTTCTGTTGTTCGCCGTTGCGGGAGGCGTGGTCGGTTCGTTCTTTACGCTTGGCCTTGCGTATGCGGCGGATATTTTGCCGCGGGCGATGCTGCCGACGGCGAATGTCATCGCCTCGATTCACTTCAGTATCGGGAGCATGATGGGCCCGACTCTTGGCGGGTACGGCATTCGTTACGTATCCATTCACAGTATTTTTCTGTTTCTGGGCGCCGCGTTTCTCGTATTTTCCTTGCTAGGCTTCGGATTCCGTGCAAAGCACAACCGGGACCCGGCGCAGCAAGGCGGTACGCCTTGAAGCTAGAGCCCCGGCACGGTGCCGAATGCTTTACAGCTTCCAAATTCGGTACAGGATGACCGCCGCTTCCGTCGCCGACCTGCGCTGGCGGGCTCGATCAGCTTGACCCAAGCCGTAACCTTATACTCATCGCCTTTGTCCACAAATTTCTCCACGCGAACGTAGCTGTCGACGGTTTTGCAGAAACGCTTGCGCGTCATCGGCTCTCGCGACAAGGGCAAGCCATCCCGACGGGAGAAGTATGGCGATTGCGAGCAGCAGGAAGGCGGTTCTCTTGAGTGGTGTGGGCGGGAAACCGGGTAAAAGAGCAGGGAGGAACGGATGTTGAGAAAAGGAGGAGGATTTCGTTAAAGGAGGGGAGGTTAGCTTAAGAGGCGAGCGCTTCGTTTGTGATTTTGGCGATGTCAATCGGGGAGCGGGAGCCTTCGCTGACGAGATCGGGGAGGATGTTCCGCAGAAAGTAATCGACGCAATGAAGTTTGATTTGCTTGATTTTGATCAGGGCGTTCCGGTACATCGTGACGAATTCCTTCTCCGTGTTGCCCAACTGGAGCTCCGAGAAGGCTTCGTAGATCTGGTCCATTTTGTCGGCAACTTCCAGAATCAGGCCTTCGACCGAATCGTCTTTGCCTTCGCGCAATTGTCGGCGGAAAATAGGCTGGAATTCGGCGGGAATGTGCTCGTCGATGAAATGGTCGACCATGCCTTCCTCCACCTGCTGCAGCATCGCCCTCAACTCCAGCGAGTAGTGCTTCACGGGCGTCTTGATATCGCCGATGAAAATTTCGCCGTAATCGTGACTGCTCGTAATTTCGTACAGCTTTTTCCAATCGATGGTGACTCCGTTGCTCTCCTCGATATCGGCCAACGTTTTCGCATACTGCACGACCTTCCAGGAATGCGCCGACACACTGTGCTCCTGAAATTTGAATTTCCCCGGGCAGCGGATGATCCGCTCCAGATCGGTTAACGATTGAAAATACGCATGAATTCCCATCTAATCAGTCCTTCCTTTGCCATTATCGGCGTGTTCTTTTACATCCAGTGTACAATCGGTTTGTTAAGAGAGAATTAAGCGGAGCGTGGAAGTCTTATCCTGCGAGGATCAAGCCGAAACAAGGCGGAGCGATCGGCATGACGCCGCTGGAAATGGTGAAGGCGCTGCTGGGGGAGGGAACGGAGCGACAGCAGACGGTGGTCATGGATTTTCGTCTGTCGCGGATTGTACACGCCGTACTTCCTGTATTTGCTGTCCAGAACGAATTAAGGAAAAACTAGCTTCTTCTTCGGATACCGTCTCGACTTGCAACTTTACCCGGTTTGGTCTCGTTACATAGACAACAAGGAACAGGAGCGCTCCGCACCGTACGCGAAAGGGTTAATTGCTCCTCTTGATTGTTTTGTCCATACATAGAAGGGACTGGTCGAATGAAGAAGATCATTCTGTCATGCCTCGTGCTCTTGATTCTTTCCTCCTGCAGCAGTCGTCAATTTGATCAGAAAGCATGGATGACAGAACCGGAGAAAAGAAGCGGTATGGTGTCGAGCCTGACCGGTAAGTATGAGCTTAAAGGAATGACGGAGACGGAAATTATCGATTTGCTTGGAGAGCCCGAGCAGAAGCTGGACGAGCCTTCTCGTCAATACGTTTATTACTTGGGAAGAGCCGGCCTTGGCGTGGATGACAGCCTGCTTCGCCTCAGCTTTGATGCGAACGGCGAGCTTGAATCTCATCGGGTTACGCACGATTAGGACATAAAAAAGTGAAAGGTAATCGATAAACAATAGGAAAGGTGTATGTATCTCCCTCCGATGCGATACACTCCCGAAATCTGAATGGGGAAACCCGTTGCAAGGTTTCTGGAGCGTACGAGGCAGTCCCGGGAGGTACATACACCTTCTTTTTTATTCGATCATCTCAAGCAACTCGAATTATGGGACAGCGCCTTTTCTCTACTCGAGCTCAGTTCAAGGACAATTGCCAACAACTGTCCAGACGTCCCACTGTCCGCTCTTCAGGTCTGGACGGTCGTTTTGCGTCCACCATTTGGCTTGATAGATTTGGCCGTTGTAGGTGGCTTGATCGCCGTTCAAATAAACTTGCGTTGCGCTCCAAGGAGCCGGGCAAGTGTTGCCGCTCGAAGTCGTCGCCGTATGCGCGTTGCTCGCCGGAGATACGTTGCCGGCTTGGTCGGCGGCATAGACGGTAAAGGTGTAGCTCGTATTCGGCGACAACCCGGTTACGTTGTAGGTCAGCGTCGAGCCGTTCACCGTATCGACAAGAGTCGAGCCGTTATAGATGCGGTATTCCGATACGCCGACGTTGTCCGTTGCCGCTCCCCACATCAGGGAGACGCTGTTCGTCGTTACGCCCATGTTATGCAAGCTTACGGGCGCGGTGGGCGCCTGGGTGTCCGGAACGGGAGGCGTTGTCGTACCCGTCACGGAGTTGCTGTCGGGCGACGTGTTGGTCGCAAGATCGCGCGCAACGACTTTGTAGACGTAAGAGGTGCTGGCCGCAAGGCCGGTATCCTGGAACGTCGTCGTCGTGCCGTTCACGGTGCCGACGTGGGCGCCGTTCCGATAGATGCGATATTCGTTAACGCCGACATTGTCGGTCGAAGCCGTCCAGGACAGCGAAATCGTGGAGGAAGTCGCATTCGTGACGGCGACGTTGCTCGGAGCGGTCGGAGGGATCACGTCGGCCGGACCGGTGAAATTGACGTCGATAACGTTATAGAAAGCGTTGGCCGTATCGGCGACTTCCCACACTGCCAATATGACTTGGTATCCAGTTCGGGCCGGAACGTCGCACGTGTGAGAGAAGTTTGCAGGCGGTTGGCCGCTGTACGGCAGGCTGCAAAACGGCGTCAAATCAAAGGAAGCTCTCGACAACGGAGCGTTCGGATCCCAATTCTGCTTCGTAATATAATATTTCCAGCTTGCGGTAGAGTGTCGAGCCGTCAGCGTCCAGGAGAACGTCGTCGGTCCCGGAGTGATGTTTACTTTGGCCCAGCGGGTAGCGGACTGCTCGTCCAGCTTCGGAAAGGCGCCGCCGGCACTGGCGATTTTACCGTCGGCCGGTCCTGCGTTCGGCCAGCCTTTAGGAGCTTCCAGACTTTGAGGCTCGTAGATGATTGCGCCGCAATCGGTGTTTACGCTGTTTTTGCACAGGATTGCCCGGCTGGAAGGACCGTCCACGTAACCGTGGGCGGACGCGCTGTTCGCCCACCACGCAGTTAACGCAAACACAATCAACATGCCGCAGCCGGGGACCAACAATTTCAACCATTTGGACGAATCCAAAGTATACTGCCGCAACATAAAATCATTCCTCCTCGTTTTTTGGTTTTCGAAATTCCATTTTTTTTGGTTCTCTTCGCCTCCAGTTTAGTGAAAGTGGGATTACGACAAGGCCAAAAACGGGCTCTGACGACGAACGACGCGGGATTTAACAGGCTGCTGTGAAGATAACCACCCCCTTAAAGAGTTGACCGGACTTAACAAATCAGTTTTAAGAAGCAACAGAGGAAGCGGGAGTTGGATGATGACGTCGAAAATTAAGCAAACGCTGCCGCGAATAGGAGCGAATAGAGGGAGAAAGGATAAAATGCTGTAAAGTAAGCGTTTACTTATAAAATACTCCATTTTTTCAAATTTGAAGGGTTAAATTCCAATGGGACAGGGGTAAATTTCAACACTTTTCCATTTTTCGTTACAGATGAAATATCCCTTATCGTAAGAGGACAAGGGTACAAGCATTGCGGGCCGCAGCACCATAAGCTAAAAGACAGGCAGCGCTCCGCTATCTTGCGCGACAAGCGGGGAGGACGGGGCCAAGTCTAGTTCGTTGGTTAGAGGGGAGTGTTTAACGATGGCGAAAGTTACACGCTCGCAGGCGCAGAGGCTGGTTGGAAAGCAGGTATACGCTGTTCGCAAGGATGGCACGATCGCTACGGGCAAACTTGTCCGGATAGCCGGCGATACGCTCGTTCTGGAGCAGCCGCGAGGCAAAAAAGCGCGGACGAGCGCAATCCTTCCGCTCGTATTGTTCGATTTGTTGGCGATCGGAACAGTGGACGGAGGCTTAGGCTGGGGAGGAGGCTTGGGCGGCTGGGGCGGCGGATTGGGAGGCGGCTGGGGCTGGTGGTAAAGCGGCCGCCCTCCCCCTGACGACCGGAATGCACGTTCTGACTTACAGGGATAAGTATTTAGCAAGCTCGACGATTTTAAGCGAAGGAATCTCGCTTAAGGTATCGTAGCCGAGTCGGCGGTAAAATCGCAGCGCACGATAATTGTGATCGTCGACGAACACGATAGCGGCGGTGAATCCCCGTTTTCGGCCATAGCTCTCCGCGCGATCCATAAGGGCCGTTCCGAGTTTTTTGTTCTGATGCCGGGAATCTACGGCCAGCAGGTCGATAATTAGCGTCGGGTGACGGAACTCCATATGGAGAAAGCCAATCGGCGGGGTTCGGTCCGTTCTCGAGGCGACGAGAGTGGCGCCTTTGCGAAGACGTTTGACGATTTCGGCATGCAGTCTGCCGTCTCGCGGGTGCTGCCAGGGAGAGATCGGAACAAGCTGTGTGCGGACGAGTTCTACGATGGCTTTATCGTCGCGACTTCTTCTCCAGCGAATCAACAGCCATTCCTCCTTCGTTAATAGACGCTCGAGATGGGAGCGGAATCGGCGGCAATAGGGTTTTATAGCGTATGAACAAGTCGTTCCGCACGGAACGGCTAAGTTGTGTATTGACGAATGTCCCGCCGGGGAATATAATAAATGCTAAATCAAGTGATCATTCAATAGCCGTGATGAGGAAAAAGCGATAGGGCTCTTAAGCTCAGAGAGCGTCGGATTAGCTGAGACCGATGCCTTAACCCCTGTTAGCGAAGTCTCCTCGGAGCTGTTCCCCTGAACCGCCGGAAGGCCCATTAGGGAGAATCGGGTTGGCGCACGTTATTGCGCTTGGAGTACGAATGGCGATCTAACCCGCCTCGTACTTTATAAGGCCGTCATCGTGAGGTGATCGGCAAACTCGGGTGGTACCACGGAAGCTATTAGCCTTTCGTCCCTAGATGTCGTATTGACGTCGGGATGAAGGGCTTTTTTGATTTGTTGAAAGGAGGAAAAAAGATGAGCGCACAAGGAACTACTATCAAGTCCAAAGAAGAATTGATCGCCAAATGGAGCAAGCCGGAAGTGATCTCGGGGTCGGAAATTTTGCTTCGCAGTCTGTTACTGGAGGGTGCGGAATGCGTCTTCGGTTATCCGGGCGGCGCGGTGCTCTACATTTACGACGCCATGCACGGCTTTGACGATTTCAAGCATTTGCTGACGAGACATGAACAGGGCGCTATTCACGCGGCTGACGGCTATGCCCGTTCCACAGGCAAAGTCGGGGTTTGTATCGCGACTTCGGGTCCGGGGGCGACGAACCTCGTCACCGGCATCGCGACGGCTTATATGGATTCGGTACCGCTCGTTGTCATTACAGGCAACGTAGCGACGCATCTGATCGGAACGGATGCGTTCCAGGAAGCCGATATCGTCGGCATCACGATGCCGATTACGAAGCACAGCTACCTGGTGCGCAAGGCGGAGGATTTGCCGCGCATCATTCACGAAGCTTTCCATATCGCCAACAGCGGACGCAAAGGTCCGGTGCTCATCGACATTCCGAAGGACGTGTCGGCGCAGAAGACGCTGTTCCAACCGATCTCCGACGTTCAGCTTCGCGGCTACAATCCGACGATCCAGCCGAACAAAAACCAGCTGGACAAGATGCTGCGCGCGATCGAGAGCGCCGAGAAGCCGGTTATTCTCGCAGGCGGCGGCGTCGTATACTCCGGAGCGCATGAGGAACTGTACGAATTCGTTACGAAGACCGGCATTCCGACGACGACGACGCTGCTCGGCCTTGGCGGTTTCCCAAGCGGGAACGATCTGCACATGGGCATGCCGGGCATGCACGGAACCTGGACTGCGAATATGGCGATCCAGTCGGCGGATTTGCTGATCAACATCGGCGCTCGATTCGACGACCGCGTTACGGGCAAGCTGGCGGGCTTCGCGCCGAATGCCAAAATCGTCCATATCGACATCGATCCGGCGGAGATCGGCAAGAACGTACCGACCGACATCCCGATCGTCGGCGATGTCAAAGCCGTTCTGCAGCAGGCGAACGCCTTGGCGAAGCCTGCATCCAAAGCGGACGCTTGGCGCAAGCAGATCCAAGAATGGAAAGCGGCTAAGCCGTATTCCTTCATCGACTCCGATACGGAGCTGAAGCCGCAATGGGTCGTCTCTATGATTCACGAGACGACGCACGGCGACGCGATCGTGACGACGGACGTTGGGCAGCATCAGATGTGGGCGGCGCAGTATTATCCGCTTAACAAGCCGCGTTCCTGGGTGACGTCCGGCGGTCTCGGCACGATGGGCTTTGGCTTCCCGTCGGCGATCGGCGCCCAGATGGGCAACCCGGACAGAACGGTCGTCTCGATCAACGGCGACGGCGGCATGCAGATGTGCGCCCAGGAACTGGCGATCTGCGCGATCAATAACATTCCGGTCAAAGTCGTCATTATCAATAACCAGGTGCTCGGCATGGTTCGCCAGTGGCAGGAGCTGATCCATGAGAACCGTTTCAGCCATATCGACCTGGCCGGAAGCCCGGATTTCGTCAAGCTGGCAGAAGCTTACGGGGTGAAAGGCTATCGCGCCGCGAACAAGGACGACGCCCTGCGGGTATGGAAGGAAGCGCTGGAGCATCCGGGCCCGGCGGTCGTGGAGTTCGTCGTTCGCAGGAACGAAAACGTCTATCCGATGGTTACCCAAGGTAGCACGATCGACCAGATGATCATGGGGGATGCCGAATGAACCGTAAATTTACGATAGCGATACTCGTCAACGACCAGCCTGGCGTGCTGCAACGGGTTTCGGGCCTGTTCGGCCGCCGGGGCTACAATATCGAGAGCATTACCGTCGGGGCTTCCGAAGAGCCGGGATTGTCCCGTATGGTGGTCGTCACGACGGGCGACGATCATACGCTGGAGCAGATCCAGAAACAATTGTACAAGCTGATCGACGTGATCAAGGTAATCGACGTCAGCGGCAATCCGATGGTCGGCCGCGAGCTGGCTCTGATCAAGATCAGCGCCGAGCCGTCGATGCGTCCGGAGGTGCTCGGCATCGTCGAAACGTTCCGCGCCGCGGTCGTAGACATCGGTCCGTCCACGCTGATCGTTCAAGTCGTCGGCGATTCCGAGAAAATCGACGCCATGATTGAATTGCTCAAGCCTTACGGCATTCGCGAGCTGTCGCGGACCGGCGTAACGGCGATGAACAGGGGCGCAAGGTAAGCGGCGTCCCGTCCGGACAAGATCTCGTACCCGCGGAGCGGGTATTCGAGGAGAGAACCTCCGGCTTCGCAGGCGGAGCCGTCTCTCTTGGAACGCCCGCTTCGAGGGTCGACAATATTGATTTATTTTAAGGAGGAACACAATTCAATGGCAGTTAATTTGTTTCATGAGAAAGACGCCGATCTGGGCGTTCTTAAAGGCAAAACAATCGCGGTAATCGGTTACGGCAGCCAAGGCCACGCACAAGCGCAAAACCTGCGCGACAGCGGCGTGAGCGTCATCATCGGCCTTCGCGAAGGCAAATCCGCAGAAAGCGCGCGCAACGACGGCTTCGAAGTGCTGTCCGTCGCCGACGCTACTCGCAAAGCGGACGTTGTACAAATCTTGATGCCTGACGAGACGCAAGCAAGCGTCTACAAAAACGAAATCGAGCCTAACCTGAAAAAAGGCGCAGCTCTGATGTTCTCCCACGGCTTTAACGTACATTTCGGGCAAATCGTCGCTCCGGCGGACGCTGACGTTCTGCTCGTCGCTCCGAAATCTCCGGGTCACATGGTTCGTCGTACTTACGTCGAAGGCTTCGGCGTTCCGGGACTGATCGCGATTCATCAGAACGGCACAGGCAAAGCGTTCGAAATCGGCATGGCTTATGCCAAAGGCATCGGCTGTACTCGCGCAGGGGTTATCGAGACGTCTTTCAAAGAAGAAACCGAAACCGACCTGTTCGGCGAACAAGCCGTTCTGTGCGGCGGCGCTTCCGCGCTCGTCAAAGCGGGCTTCGAAACTCTGGTTGAAGCCGGTTACGCGCCTGAGATGGCTTACTTTGAGTGCTTGCACGAGCTGAAGCTGATCGTTGACTTGATGTATGAAGGCGGACTGGCTTCCATGCGCCACTCGATCTCCAACACGGCGGAATACGGCGACTACGTTACCGGCCCTCGCGTCGTAACGGAAGAGACGAAGAAGGAAATGAAGCGCGTTCTGTCCGACATCCAACAGGGCAAATTCGCTCGCGACTTCATCCTCGAAAACCAGTCCGGACGCGCATTCCTTACGGCGACTCGCCGCAACGAAGCCGAGCATCCGATCGAAGTCGTCGGCGCGCAGCTGCGCGGCATGATGCACTGGATCAAGAAATAATTCCCGTCTCGCGCGGATACGAACCCCGGCACAACGTTGCCGGGGTTTTTGTTAAACGGCTGTGAGAAGAGACACACGGCGTTGTCAGCAAAGTATCTTTGACTAACAGAAATGGGGAGCTTCGGATGAACTATCGGTATTCCAAGAGACTGGACTCCTTCTCTTCGTCGGCGGTTCGCGAAATTTTGAAGCTGACGCAGAGAAAATCGATTATCTCCTTTGCCGGCGGACTACCGGCGGAGGAGCATTTTCCTGTCGCGGCGATCGGGGAAGCGTTCGACAGGGTGCTGGCGGCGGGCAACAAGGCGCTTCAGTACGGCTTGACGGAAGGCTTCCTTCCGCTGCGGGAAAGCATCTGCAAATGGATGGCGCCTAAGGGCGTGACGATTACTCCGGACGATCTGCTGATTACGACCGGATCGCAGCAGGCAATCGATCTGTTGACGCGAATCTATATCGATCCGGGCGACGTCATCCTGGTGGAGAAGCCGACTTATTTGTCGGCGCTTCAAGTGTTCCGATCTTACGGAGCGGAGCTTGTATCCGTCGAAACCGATGAAGACGGCATCGTGCTGGACGATCTGGCAGCCAAGCTGAAGCAGTATTCGCCGAAGCTCGTCTACGTCATCCCGACCTTCTCCAATCCGACGGGCAAGGCTTGGAGCCTCGAGCGACGCAAAGGCGTGCTGGAGCTGTGCCGCGCCAATGACGCGCTTATTCTCGAGGACGATCCTTACGGCGAATTGAAGTTCGGCGATGCATCTTTGACGTATCCGTCTTTATTTTCTCTGGATGCTCACCCGCAGGGCTCGTGCGTCGTCTATACGAGCACGTTCTCCAAGACGGTCGCTCCGGCGCTGCGGACGGGTTGGGTGATGGCCGATCCGGAGATTGTTCGCCACATGGCCCGCGCCAAGCAGGCCGCGGACTTGCACTCCAGCTCAATGGATCAACAGGCGCTGCATCAACTGATCGAGCATTTCGATCTCGCCGGTCACATCGAGTTCGTTCGCAAGGAGTATGAAGCGCGCATGCGCCAGATGGCGAATCTGCTGTCGCAGCAGGATTGGCCGGGCGTGACGTGGAACGAGCCGAAGGGCGGCATGTTCTTCTGGCTGCAGCTGCCTGAATCGGTGGACACCGCCGAACTGCTGAAGACGGCGGTCGATCTGGGCGTAGCCTTCGTGCCGGGCGTCTCCTTCTTCGCAGACGGCTCCGGTCGGAACACGATGCGCCTTAACTTCACGCATAACGACGCCGAAGGAACGATTGCGGGCATGAAACGTCTAGATCAGGCGATGCAGAGCGTACTGGTGAAGTAGAAGCGGACGGACGGGGGCTGTCTCATAAGCAGGGTTGCATGATGATCTTTCAGAGCAACTTGGTTGGCTTATGGAACAGCCCCTCCTTCGCGCGCTCGAATAACGTCCTCAAAATGGCGGCAAAAACAACTCAGCCTGGGGCCAAAAGTGTGAGCGGCACCGGGAATAGCAAGCTGGTGGATAACTCGTAAAGCGGAAATGCCGCCTTAAATTCGGGAAACGGGCCATTTGAAGGAAAATAGAGCGGATTTCCCGACTTAAATTTGGAAAAAGCCAATTTTCCGAAAAATAAGGCGGAAAACCGGCTTTAATTGCCACGGATCTACCCGGTAGTCGGAAATAAGGCGGACAACCCGCTTTATTTGATTATGCGGTGATTGTAGACTGCGTAGTGGCATCGAGGGAATCAGCGCATTCTGCCGTAAAATAAGGGCCTACGCACTAAGCGGCAAGCAATCCGTTATACGGCAGCGCGAGTGGACGAGTCAGCCCAACTAGTTGAATAGGCATTGCCTATAGAAACGATAGTTTTTATATATTTTCATTCTGGGATGAAGTGTATTACAATTGAGAGAAAGTCTCAATGGACAACTATAACATACAGGTGGAGTGGATACGAACGATGTCAGAAGTTAAGAAAATCGCCGTCATCGCCGGAGACGGAATCGGCCCGGAGGTTGTCGCGGAAGCGATTAAGGTTATGAAGAAGACGGAGGAACTGTTCGGCTACAAGTTCGAATTCCAGCACGGCCTGTTCGGCGGCATCGCGATCGATGAGAAAGGCACGCCGCTCCCGCAGGAAACGCTTGAAATCTGCCAAAGCTCCGACGCCGTGCTGCTGGGTGCAGTAGGCGGCCCGAAATGGGACAACAATTCCAAGGAGCTTCGCCCTGAGACAGGACTGCTGGGCATTCGCAAAGCGCTTGGCCTGTTCTCCAACATTCGTCCGGCGGTTGTGTTCGATTGCTTGAAGGACGCTTCCACGCTGAAGCCGGAAGTGCTGGACGGCACCGACCTGATCGTCGTTCGCGAGCTGACTGGCGGCATCTACTTCGGCGAGAAATTCCGTCGCGAAGGCGCGCAAGGCGAGGAAGCCGTCGATACTTGCGTATACAACGTAACGGAAATCGAGCGTATCGTACGCCAAGCGTTCGAAGTGGCGCAGAAGCGCAGCAAGCGTCTCGCTTCCGTAGATAAAGCAAACGTACTCGAAACTTCCCGCCTGTGGAGAGAGACGGTTAACCGCATCGCTCCGGAATATCCGGATGTCGAGCTGGAGCACGTGCTCGTCGATAACTGCGCGATGCAGCTGCTTCGCCGTCCGTCAAGCTTCGACGTCATTGTGACGGAGAACATGTTCGGCGACATTCTGAGCGACGAAGCGGCCATGCTGACGGGGTCGATCGGCATGCTGTCCTCGGCGTCTCTCGGCGAAGGCAGCTTCGGCTTGTACGAGCCTGTGCACGGCTCCGCTCCGGACATTGCCGGACAAGGCATCGCCAACCCGATCGCAACGATTCTGTCCGTTGCGCTTATGTTCCGCCTCACGTTCGGTTACGAAGATGCTGCGAACGCCATCGAGACGGCGGTCAAAAACGTGCTTAACGCCGGCCACCGTACCGGAGATATCGCCACGGACAAGAGCCAGGCAATCGGAACGACGGCTATGGGCGATCTGATCGTTGCAGAATTGGCGAAGTAATTGTCGATAAAATAATTAAAAAGCACTAGCGAACGCTTTTCTCTGCGACGCAACTCCCCGGGCGGAAGCCATGGGGAGTTTTTAGCTTTATGAGACCATTTTCCGGCAGGAATTGTGTTCATGTACAGAGAATATAGTGAGAAGAATAAAGGAATCCGATTTAGCGATGCAGATTCAGGGAGGGAAGACGATGAGCTTTTGCTGTGGAGCCAGCATGATCGGAACGAAAGGGACGTTAAAGCATTACCGGACGAGAATCCATAACGTGCCGATTTTGTTTTGCCCCGTATGCCACCGGGTTGAAGTCCATTATTTGGTGGAGAACGAATACGAAATTTTGGCGGAATACGCGCATGGCGACGGAGCGTCTGAAGTCGACTTCCAGGATTACGTCGATGAATCGGACAAAGCGCTGCACGAAAATTGCGTAAACAACGAAGATGAGGATCCGATGGCGATCGTGCAAAATCAAATCGACGTATCGCTCGATTTGCTGACCTTTGCCAAGGAAATCGCCGATACCGAGTGGCAGCAGCAGTTGAAGAAACGTTTGATCGTTCTCAGCCAAAGACGCCACAAGCTAAAGCTGAAGCGAGCGCCTGGCGGAGCGATATAAGCGCGAACGCCATAGCGAGCGGAACAAACTCGAGAGCTGTCCGGCAGATCTAAGGATCATGACCGGACGGCTCTTTTTTTTGCGGGAGTTATTCGACAGAAAATGCAAGATGGGCCCTAAAGGCATTCGTCACGACTCGACAACTTCTCTGATTGACATTCGTTATCGTTAATGGATATGATTTGGTTAATTTAAAGCGGGTAGGTGTCAGAGACTGCTCTGGTAATGGAGGATTCTCGTATGAACGGTTGGAAGGCGCGCTATTTTCCGATTCTTGCGGAGTTCGCCCAAAGCGGCGGGAACGCCGTTCGAGCGGAAACGCAGCAACTATCGAATGAATTGATCGGGTTGCCGACATCCGTGATTCTAAGACACCATGAAGAGAGCGTTCAGTTTCTACTATCCAATGCGGAGCCCAAAGAACGGATCACGGTTGTCCAAAGGTCGCTTACGTTTATTACCGATTTGCTTGTTTCCTTGCGTGCGCCCGAAGCGGCCGCGGAGGAGGCTCGTTCGAACAAATTTGAAACCGTTCTACAGCATATGGACAGCGGCGTCGCCCTGTTCGATGCCGAAGGCAACCTGAGGTTCGTAAACGTGCAAATGTCGAAATTG
Organism: Cohnella sp. LGH; assembly: GCF_017671885.1. Lineage (NCBI taxonomy): Bacteria > Bacillati > Bacillota > Bacilli > Caryophanales > Paenibacillaceae > Cohnella > Cohnella sp. LGH. The sequence goes on along the minus strand of NZ_CP072117.1, from coordinate 2,060,512 downwards.
TTGAAAGCCCCGCGCAGAGAATTGATCGGAAGCACGCTGTTTCGGCTTTTTTTTCATCGAAGTCTAAGTCTGTCGGTTCGCAGGCATATCCTTAGAGTCTATCGTGGATTGGCGTTGTATCGCCGCTATCACGACGAGTTTCAGGACGCGGCCGGCCGTCATTTGCTGGTGAGCATCTCGCAGCCGGACGAGCTGGACGGAGATTATTTGGTCAGCGTGAAGGACGTATCCGAGTATAAGCTAATCGAGCAGGCGGCGTTCCAGAACGACAAGCTGGCGATGCTCGGCAAAATCTCGGCTGCGATCGCCCACGAAATCCGCAATCCGCTCACTTCGATCCGAGGCTTTATTCAGCTGCTTAATCCGTATCTGTCGGAAATCGGCAAGCAGGAATACGGAAGAATTATTTTATCGGAGATTGACCGGGCCAACGACATTATTTACGAGTTTCTGAATTCGTCCAAGCCGTCCGCCCCCATGATGCAGAAGGTTTCCGTGGATATGCTGCTGCGGGAGACGGCTCTTCTGTCCGAGAGCGAGGCGCACATGAAGGGATGCGAAATTTATTATGAAAACTTCGCTCCCGAGCTTGCGGTAGCGGTTGACGTAAAACAAATCAAGCAAGTGCTGCTGAACCTGATGAAAAATGCGCTGGATGCCATTCAGGATGTGATCGGGGAGCGAAAAGGACGCATCGCCATTTCCGCCAGGCAGGAGGGCAAGTTCGCCATCATTTCGATTGCAGACAACGGAAAAGGGATGGAGAGAGCGACGTTAAATCGGCTGTTCGATCCGTTCTTCACTACGAAGGAAGCCGGCACGGGATTGGGGCTATCGGTCAGCTATCGCATCATCGCCAACCACGGAGGCACCATTCGGGTGGATAGCCAAATTCGCGAAGGAACCGAGTGCAAGATTTATTTGCCATGCGTCGAGTAGAGGGAGTACAATCGGTGTAAGCATACAGAGCATCTCGAGGCAAGATTCGGTACAACATGGGGGAACATCGCGATGAGCGGTTGGATCAGCGGAATGAAGCGCTCGCTCACAGTTCGCAGCAGCGAATCCGAGAATCGTAAAAGTTTAAGAATCTCCTTGATCGAAGGCATTCCGGCGAACATATTGGCAAATCTGCTGGGCGGTCCGCTGCAAACCGTCTTTTTGACCTATTTGGGGTTTTCCGCTTTTCATATCGGCTTGGTGCTGGCGATTCCTCCATTCGCTCTGCTGATTCAAGTGCTGATCGCCTTCGTGATGCAGAGCTGGCGCAATCGTCGCTTTTTCGTCGCGTTGTTCGGTATCGTTCATCGGACGATGTGGGTCGGAACCGGACTGATCCCGCTAACGTTTTCGGAGGATGCATGGATTCCCGTCTATTTGGCGATGTGGCTCGTCTGCATGATTTCCGGTCAGGCGGGGGGCGTCGTGTGGACCTCTCTGATGGCGGACATCGTTCCCGCAAGCGTCAGGGGAAAATATTTCGGCATTCGCAACACGGTACACTGGGCCGTCGTCTGCATTACGCTGCTGCTCGGCGGGCAGATTATGGAGTGGCTGCCGGGTACGCAAGGATTCGTCGTACTGTTCAGCATAAGCGCCGTCTGCATTGTTTGGAACGGCTGGGCGCTGACGCGCTATCCGAACCCGCCGTTTCAGCCGTCGGAGAGCGGGAAGTCGCTGCGCATGTTCTCTCGTCCGTTCACGGACCGAAGGTTTCTGACCGCTACGCTGTTCATTGCTTTGTTTATTTTGCTGCAGAACGTTGCCGTTCCGCTGTTCTCCTATGTTATGCTTGAGGTGATGAAGCTGAGCGCGAGCAAGGTCACTTTGATCATTATGCTGCAAAATTTGGTGATGATGATCAGCTATTACTATTGGGGCCTGCTCAACAGCCGATATTCGACGAACGCGCTGTTGCTCTGGACGTTTCCCCTGATCGCAGGCGCATGCGCGATATGGGGGATTATGGCCGTCCTGCCCGCGCTGCTCATTCTGATCGTCGCGCATGTGCTGCTCGGCTTCGGGTTGGCCGGCTACAACTTGCTCGTCTTCAACTTTTTGATCGGGGATTCGCCGAAATCGGAGCGGCCGATGTACGTCGCCGTATTCTCGGCGTTCACGGGCATTGCGGGCTTCATCGGACCGATCGCGGGCGGGTGGCTGTACGACCAGGCGGCCGGCGGGCCGATGTGGGTGCAGTCCTACGGCATTTCGATGTTTGCCGGAGCAGCGCTGCTGGCGCTGTCGGCTGCGGTCGCGCCGCTCGTGTTCAGAAACGGATCGGCACCTCGTAGACCGCCAACCGACGCCGCGATCCGACGAAATGTATAAATAACAAAGCAATCGGCCGAATCTCGTGTGATTCGGCTCATTTTCTTATCAGCGGAATAAATGTAAAATGAAGAGGTACCCAAAATTGAAAGGTGAGGTGTTGGATATGGAATTGATCGTTACGCCTTCCGCGCTGTCATGCTTCAAAGGGGAATGGGGAATCGCCGATGGGGAAACGGTAAGAGTATTCGTGCGATACGTTAGCGGAGGGGAGCTTCCTTTTGCCTTCGGCATTACGCGGGATACGCCGATCGACGCCGCAGTGACGGCGGTCGCCGAGAAGGTGACCTTCTATATGGAGAGCAAGGACGTCTGGTTTATGGAAGGTAAAAGCTTATGCATCGATTGTCACGGAGACGGCATCGTATTTCAATTCTCCTAAAATTGGCGGATTAAAGGTAGCAAACACGGGCCGTTTGATGTAAACTAATAATCATTATATTTCGACACAGGTATCCGCGGGGCCGAGAAAGGGAGAATTACAATCATGACGGTACATAGCAAGACGAATCACTGCAAGATCGTGGACTGCACCGTCCGCGACGGAGGTTTGGTCAACAACTGGGATTTCAGCGTAGAGTTCGTGCAGGATCTGTACAAGTCCTTAAATGAAGCCGGCGTAGAGTACATGGAAATCGGCTACAAAAACTCTCCTAAGCTGCTGAAGAGCGAAGGCAAGGAAGGGCCGTGGAGATTTCTCGACGACGATTTCCTGCGCAAGGTCATCGGAGAGAAGAAACGCACGAAGCTGTCCGCGCTCGTCGACGTCGGACGCGTAGACGAGAATGACGTGCTTGAGCGCAGCGAGTCGATGCTCGATCTGATCCGCGTCGCTTGCTATGCCCGCGACACGGCGAAGGCGATCGAGCTTGGCACGCTGTTCCATAAGCGCGGCTACGAGACGACGATCAACATTATGGCGCTGTCCGGCGTTATGGACAACGAATTAAACGAATCGCTGGCGATGATCAACGACAGCCCGATCGATATCGTGTACATCGTTGACTCCTACGGCAGTCTCGATCCGGACGACATTCGCTATCTGGTGGAGAAGTTCAGCCGCTCGCTGAAGAACAAGCGCTTGGGCGTTCACACCCATAACAATCTGCAGCTGGCGTTCGCGAACACGTTGACCGCCGCACAGCTCGGCGTCGAGCTGCTGGACTCATCCGTCTTCGGCATGGGACGCGCCGCCGGCAATACGCCGACAGAGCTGCTGCTCGCCAAGCTCACGCGTCCGGAGTACAGTCTTCGTCCGGTGCTCGGCATGATCGAGAAGCACATGGTTAAGCTGCGCGAGAAGGAAGAGTGGGGCTACCTGATTCCCGACATGATTACGGGCACGCTGGATGAGCATCCGAGATCGGCCATGGGCTGGAGAGCTTCCGACAAGCGCGACCTGTTCACGGAGTTTTACGACAAGATGACGACTCCGGAAGTTTTTCACGGGAAATAAGCGGAACGGGTAATCTTATAAGCAATCCAAGAGGAGTCTCATCCGGGTTCGGAGAGGCTCCTTTTTCATGTATTCCCACAAGACGACATGCCGGAACGGATGAAAAACACATGGACGAGCGATGGCGAATGTGACATCATAGATACACCCCTACATCGGGGATTTACCCTCATGCATCGTGCGGAGGAACTCATGTATAAGCAGATCCTTTCCTACACCCAGAAATATAGATTGAGCTACCGTATGATTTTGACCAATATTTGCATTGCCATATTGCCCATTCTCCTGCTTGGATTGGTGGGCTATTTCTCGTATGTCCATATTATGAAGCAAAACGCACTGGACAATATCAATCAATTCGTTAACCAAACGAATGATCGGTTCGAAGAATATTTTAGTCGCGTCGACTTGCTGGCCAAGTCCGTCTTCTATAACCGGAACATCCAACAGGTCATGCTGGATAATATGTCCTGGCGGGAAACCGACGCTTTGTTAAGAAATATGAGCTCTTATATGTCGCTTGACCCGACGATCAAGACAGTCGGGATGATTAACGCCGATGATTACCGGATCGTCTCGACGGGACAATTGCTGTCCGGAGAAATGATAGATTATATCCGCAACAAGCAACAAACGGGTTCGATTAACGGCAAAATCAAAATCTCTCCGCCCATGGGCAGCAAGGAGCAAGGATTGCTGGCGTTCTCGCAGGTGAAGTCGATTCAGCGCAATCGTTACTTGCAGGGAATCTATATCGGCGTTCTGCTGCTGGATACGAAATGGATTCAACAGATTTTGCATACGAGCGGCCTGGACAATAAAGCGATCGTGTATATCGTGAACGAAAACGACGATCTGATCGGAGCTTCGGACGGGCGGCACGACTTTGCGAATATTCGCACGCTCGTTCGGGATCTTCCGTCGAATCGGGTGTCCGACGTCCGTATCGAAAACGGGAACTATCTGTATCAATCGATTCCGATCAAGAGCCTGGATTGGAAGTTTATCGCGCTAATCGACAAAGACAAGCTGCTGGAAAAAGCCAATATTATTCCCTATGCGTTGATTGCGATCGTGGCGGTCATGATGCTGATCGTCTTCCTTGCCGTCGTATCTTTCAACATTCGTCTCACCCACCCGATTACTAAAATGGCTGACGCGTTCGACAGCGCGGCGAGCGGCAATCTGGACGCCAAGCTGAAATTCGGCTATAAGAACGAGATTACGGTGATTCAGGACCATTACAACAATATGCTGGACCAGATCAAAGGGCTTACCGAACATTTGCTCCAATCGCAGCGACAGCTTCATGAAACGGAGATGGACAAGCAGTTGTACCAACTGAACGGGCTGCAGAGCCAGATCAATGCGCATTTTCTGTACAACGTGCTGCATTCGATCCGGGGAATGTCGCTTTCCAACGCCAAGAGGGAGGTCGCGATGGCGATCGATAATTTGGTGTCCTATTTTCGCTACATTACCCGTACGGACGAGTTTGTTCTTCTGTACAAAGAGCTGGAACACTTGGAAAGGTATATCGCTATCCAGAAAATTCGCTTTGGCGAACGTCTGCAATTCAAGGTTTCTTTGGCTCCGGCGCTTGGGGGACAGTCAATCGTAAAGCTCATATTGCAGCCGCTCGTCGAGAACGCGCTATTCCATGGGCTTGAAGAGAAGAGCGGACGCTGGATCATCCGTATTAAAGCCATCGCCACGGAGAAGGACGAACTGCAAATCAAGGTCATGGACAACGGCCTTGGAATGAACGAGAGCAAGGCGGCGAACTTGCGCTCCGAGCTTGAGCGGATGTCTGGCGCTTCCGCCGGAAGCGGCGGCTTTGGGCAAGGCATCGGACTCGTCAATATTCATAAAAGAATCCGCATCTATTACGGGGAGCCGTACGGGCTGACAATCAAAAGCTGGCAGAATAGGGGAACGATCATCACGATTACGGTCCCACTAAGGGGCGGGGGAGACACCGATGCATAACTTGATTCTGGTAGACGACGCACCGTGGATTCTAAAAGATATGGAACAGATTATCGATTGGAGCGAAGCGGGATTTCGCATCTTGGCTGCGGTCAGCGACGTCAACGCCGCGGAAAGCCTGCTGCGGAGTCACTCCATCGACGTCGTTATCAGCGACATCCGCATGCCGGGCAAAAGCGGGATGGACTTGCTGACGTTTATCAATCGAGCGTCGCCTCGAACGCTGGTCGTATTTATGAGCGCCTACGGGGAATTTGCCTATGCCAAGGAAGCGTTGGAGAAGGGCTGCTTTCACTATATGTTGAAGCCGGTCAACACAGAGGAGCTGCTGCACACGTTGGAGAGATGCTCCCGGCGGCTCGCGGAGCAGGAGCGGGACCGCGAAGCGCGAGAGGCTTACGGCAATTCTATGCGGTTTCTGGAATGGATCGAGAACGATGTCACGATTCTGCAGGCTGTTGCGCGGTTGGCGCCGAAGGGGGCTGCCTTCCCTTCTGCTAAGCGGTATTCGTTCGCGACGGTTAAGGGCAAGCGGACCTTTGCGGAAGACGAGCTGCGCCAATTGGACAATCTGCTCGCGAGTTATCGGATTGCATCTTGTCGCTGGCAAACGAGCGCATTCAAATGGACGTTGTTAGGGGGATGGCCCGACTTTCGCCCGGCCGAGCTTCGCAAGCTATGGCGCGAGCTTAGGAGTTTATCGGCCGATCGGGAGTGGGACATCGGAATCAGCTCGCTTGCCGGCTCGGAGCACCGGATCGGGCGGCTCTATCATCAAGCGAACACGATGGCGGAAACCTCGATGTTATACGACGGCGGCGAAAGCGCCATCTATCGCTATAGGCCCGAAGCGAACGCGGCCGTGCCGGCGCTGCGGGAGCGGATCGCCAGAGCGGCAAGGCTGGAGCATCTGGAAGCAGCGTTGTTCGAGGTGCATAAAGGCATCTCCTCTAAAAAAATTCATATTGGCGGCCTTGTCGAGATCTACAATCAATTCGTCGTTTCCGTCGCAGGTATCCGTTCGGGGAGCGAGCCGGACGGAGCGGACGCAATCACCGGACAAGATCTCATTTTACATTGCGGGAATCCCGGCGATTTGTTGGAGGAGATGAGAAGCCTTGTCGACGAGCAGAAGAAGAAACCCGACGAAGCCGGCTCGCTGCAGGTCGTGGAGGACATCGCGAGAGATCTCGACCGGCTGTACGCTCACCGAATTTCGCTTAAGGATATGGCTCGCAAATATTTCCTCAGCCCGAATTACCTGAGCCACCTGTTTAAACAGGAGAAGGGACAAAGTTTCATCAATTATTTGATTCAAAGAAGGCTTGAAGCGGCCGTTTCTTTGCTGGAGCAGGACATTTCGCTGTACGAGGTCGGACGGATGGTCGGTTACGACGACTATGCCCACTTCAGCAAGCTGTTCAAGAAGCATGTCGGTCTGTCGCCGTTCGAATATAAGCAATCCATGAAACGTCAGCCCGGGCAAGCTTCCTCATAAACTTCCGGACAGATGGGGCTGTCCCATAAGTAGAGTCGTACAAGATGATCGATAAAGAAATAGTGCATGTATCTTCTGGAGACTGCCTCATACGGTCCTGAAATTACCCTATTACGGGTTTACCATTCGGATTTCAGGATCGTATAGCAGCGTAAGGAGATACATGCACGACAACACTCTCTATCGATCATTCTTTTGTACGGCTTTTTTTGCTTATGGGACAGCCCCATTTGTTTATAGGGAACAAGGTTCGCAACAAAGCACATCCGAGTATCCGAACTAACCACATATAACGGGAGGATCGTCTGTGGCACAATCAAGCTAGGTTGTTAACCAGTAAGTTGTCCGAGGGGGAAAACAGTTGAATTCAAGCAGGAGACACACAAGCTCAGCGCCGATGGAAGCGCAGTCGATTCGGATAGATTGTCCGGCAGCGGGCGACCGGCGGAAAGTCAGCGTTAGCGAATTCGGAGCGCAACCCGTGGAAGGATTTTGTAATGGGGAAGCTTTTCGGAAGGCGATCGAGTATTGCAGACAGGAAGACATATCCGAATTGGTTGTTCCCAAGGGCATCTATCGCTTCATAAGCGGCGAGCACCCGGTGTTCGACGGTCTGCGGGACTTTCGGTTCGACGGAGGGGGCTCGGAATTGATTTTCTCAACCGCAGCTGCGTTCGTTACAATTCGTCATTGCGAGCGGGCGGTATTCGAAAATTTCACCGTGGACTGGGATTGGGACCAACAACCGCTGGCTAGCATTGGCCGGATACGCCAAGTCGCGGAGGACGGCTTGTCCTTCGAGCTGGAACTTCCCGAATATGAAGGCGTTCCCGAGAGGTTCGACATACGTACCTTGAATCCGATGAACCCGCGCACGTTGACGCCCGGCTGCGAGGGAGGCAAGGAATTTAGCGGAGAGCCTTTGGGGCCTGCGACCGTCGTCGCCCGGAATGCGTTGCGCATCGAGCTTCCGAATGCGGCCGATTACCGCTTCCTGAAACCCGGTCAGACGTATATCGTCCGGCATTACGTGTATGACGCGAACGGGTTCGAGCTGCAGGGCAATCGGCACCTGCGCATGGCCGATATTACGATCTATTCGGCTCCGGGGCATGCGTTCGTCGTAAGCGGCGAGCAGCGCAATTGGACGTTGGACGGCTGCAGGGTCGTCAAGCGGCCTGGGACGACGCGCTGTATATCGGCCACCGCAGACGGATGCCATATCAGCAATTCACAGGGGTATTTTGTGATTGAAAATTGCGATTTCAGCTATAACGGAGACGACTGCTTAAACATCCATGACAATTCCGTTCAAGGGTTCGAACGAATCGGAGTCGCAAAGCTCCGGCTAAGCCGCGTGTTCAAGTGGCGCAATCCGTTCGGCGAAGGCGATCCGATCGAATTTCGCCGAGCGGATTTGTCTCCGACCGGAATCGTCGCCCGCATTGTCGAGGCGCAGTGGGACGAGCGCGGAGAAGGCTGCACGATCGAATTCGAGGCGCCGCTTCCCGACGACTTGGTCGGCAATGAAATTTTGTTTAACCGAAAATACGATTCCGGCCGCTATGTCGTCCGCCGCAACTTTTTTCATCAAAATCGGGCCAGAGGCGTTCTATTGCATGCAGGCGACGGATGGGTGGAAAATAATCATTTTTATCTGAATCAAGGCTCGGCGATTCAAATCGAATGCGGCGCGGAGTCGCGTTGGGCGGAGGGCTTCGGGGCGGAGAATGTGACGATTCGCGGCAATCTGATCGAGAGCTGCGATGTGAACCATTGGAATATGGCCGTCATCTACATGGGGGTTTACTTGGAGCAGGGCAGAACGCGTTATCCCGTCTTTCGCAACATTTGCATAGAGGACAACACCATCGTGAACTGTCCGCAGCAGGCCATCTTCGTATCCTCTTGCAATCGGGTTTTCATTCGCAACAACGCGATTATGAATTCCAATGCAGGACCGCGTAAAACCGCCGAGGACGGAGACGGCAATTGCGTCTCTAATCGCGAGCTGTACCTGGGAAGCTTGATGGTCAGCCACGCCGAGGATGTCACGATTGAGAACAACCGAAGATTGACGTTCGTTCCCGCGACCGAGGATGGAATATGCGTCGACCCGGAGACGACGGACAATGTGCTTGTGCGAAACAATACCGGCTTCGGCGACCGGAGCGGCGTCGAAGAGCGGACGAAGGAGAGCGGGTGAGAACGACATGGCAGCGAGAGCTGTAAATACGCAGGGGGCCGACGACGTTGCGCGGCGGATAAGCAAATATAAAATGCTCTATGTCATGCTGCTTCCGGCCGTCGTGTTCCTGATTATTTTTAACTACATTCCGATGTATGGGGCGACGATCGCGTTTAAGGACTTCTGGATGACCAAGGGCATTCTGGGAAGTCCGTGGGTCGGCTTCGAACACTTCGAGAGGCTGTTCGCGACCGACAAATTCTGGCAGGTGTTCCGGAACACGATCGAGATTAATCTGCTGCGGCTGTTGTTCGGATTTCCGGCTCCGATCGTGCTGGCTATTCTGCTTAACGAAGTCCGGCACAAGCTGTTCAAGCGTTCGATTCAGACGATCGTTTATTTGCCGCATTTTATTTCATGGGTGACGATAGCGGGCATTATTTTTTCTCTTCTTTCCAACGAAGGGCTTGTCAACAAAATCATCACCGCATTCGGAGGAGAGAGCGTCAATTTTCTGACGAGCAATGCCATGTTCAGGCCGCTTCTCGTGCTCTCGGGCATATGGAAGGAGGCCGGCTGGGGGACGATCATCTTTTTGGCCGCTCTGGCGGGCGTTAATCCGGATCTGTACGAGGCGGCTACCGTTGACGGAGCCAACCGGTTTAAGCAAATTGTGCACATTACGCTGCCCAGCCTGCTTCCCGTCATCTCCATTTTGCTGATCTTGAATTTCGGCAGCATGATGAACGGCGGATTCGACCAGGTGTTTAACCTGTACAACACGATGGTGTACGAGAGCGGCGACGTTATCGACACGTATGTGTACCGCATCGGATTAACGCAAGGAAAATACAGCATGGCGACCGCGATCGGACTGTTTCTGAATATCATCAATTTCCTGCTGCTGATCCTTGTCAACCAAGCGGCGAAGAGGATGAGCGGTCAAGGCATCTATTAAAGGAGGCGTTCCTGATTGGTCAAGTCGACGAGCCTCTCCGGCAAAATTTTCGACGGCTTCAACATCTTGTTTCTTCTATTCATGGCCGCGATTACGTTGTATCCTTTCTGGCACGTTCTTGTCGGCTCCGTCCTGCCTTACGAGGAGTCGATCAAATCCGGCTTTCATTTGTTTCCTCGCAAATTGTCTTTCGAAGCGTACGAGTACGTGTTCTCCAAGGACACGCTCGTCCGCTCTCTGATCGTCTCCGTCTTCGTGACGGCGGCGGGAGCCTTGTATCAGTTGTTCATTACGGCGATTACCGCCTATCCGCTGATCAAGCAGGATCTCCCGGGAAGAACGGCGATCTTTCTATTCATAATTTTTACAATGTTTTTCGGCGGGGGGCTTATTCCTTACTATTTGCTGATCAAAACGCTGGGACTGGTCAACAGCCTTGCGGTCATGATCGTCCCTGCGGCGCTAAGCGTCTACAATATGGTGGTGTTGAAGACGTTCTTCCAGAACATACCGAAGGAGCTGGAAGAGTCCGCGACGATAGACGGCGCCGGCTATATGACCGTCTTTGCCCGCATCGTGCTGCCTCTGTCCGTTCCGGCCCTGGCTACGATCGGCCTGTTCGTCGCGGTCGGACAGTGGAACAACTGGTACGTTCCGATGCTGTTTCTCAATGACAAGGGACTGTGGCCGCTAGCCATGGTGTTGAGGGACATCCTCATCAACAACAATATGGAGCTAACTCGGGGCGGCAGCTTCGTCAGTCAAGAATTTATGCTGGCAGACACGATCAAGAGCGCCATCGTTGTCGTCTCCGTCGTTCCGATCATCGCCGTATACCCGTTTATCCAAAAGCATTTCGTGAAAGGGGTGATGATCGGTTCGATCAAAAGTTGATCCAGTTCGGGGAAAATATTATGCTTACTAACTCAACTTTCGCAGAGCACAAATCATCTTGAGAGCATGTCGTTGTAGTCTTTCAAGGTGATCAGGTATTGGGCTTGTAAATAGAAAAACACCGCTTCGTTTGCTAAAGTGAGAGTGTCGAGCAATCACTTCAACCGAAGAGGTGTCTACCCTAATGATAGCCCAACCATCCGAATTGAATCAACTGCCTAACGAACTAAAACCAGCGTTCCAAGAACTGAAAGTCATGCAGCATCTGCAACAAGCTGGATTTCGTAAACGCTTTGGCTTTAGCTGTGCCCGACTATTCCAACTTGTTTTCGTTTTGTTGTTCCATCAGAAAAACTGGTTTCGCCTGCTTGAGAGCCGCAAGGACGATTCCATGCCTGGCAAAGATGCGGTTTATCGCTTTCTCAATCATGCCGGCTTTGCATGGCGCCGATTTCTGACTTCGCTTAGCGTGGCTACCGTGAAGAAAGTGGATGCGCTGACGTCTGCGGATCGGGATGTCGTCTTCATCGTCGACGATTCGATGTTCGAACGCAATCGCAGTAAAGCCGTTGAGTTGCTCGCCAGGTTCAAAGATCATGCCACGGGTGCGTATTACAAAGGTTTCCGCATGCTGACGATGGGGTGGTCGGATGGTCATACGTTCTTACCCATGGACTTTGCGCTGCTAAGCTCTAGCAAGTCGGCAATCACCGGCATGAGCGAATCCATCGACAAACGAACACATGGTTACAAGCGCCGGAAGGAAGCACTTCTGTCGGCTCCTCAAGTCGTTGCGTCCATGCTGGATCGCGCCTTGGCAGCCGGAGCAACCGCCTCTTATGTCTTGATGGACAGTTGGTTCACGCACGCGCCGCTCATTCGCGAAGTCGTCTCCCGCGGACTCGATGTGATCGGCATGGTCAAGAACGACAATAAACGATTCCTTGTGCAAGGCCAGAAGCTGTCGCTTAAAGAGCTTTACTTAGCAGCCGCACCTGTAGCGAGCCAGAAGCGCAGTATTCTCCGCTCGATCCGAACGGAGCTGGCTTGCGGTACGCCGGTGCATGTGGTGTTTGTTCGCAACCGCTCGAAGAAAAATGATTGGCTCGCCGTTTTGACGACCGATTTGACGCTCTGTGTAGAGGACGTCATCCGAATTTACGCCATTCGCTGGGACATTGAGGTTTTCTTCAAATGCACCAAGTCGCTGCTTCGTTTGCAAAAGGAGTTTCAAGGCCGCTCTTATGATTTGCTGATCAGCCATACGACAATTGTCTTCTCACGCTACCTTCTACTAGCCTGGCAGCATCGGCAAAGCACTGATGCACGTACGTTCGGCGGTTTGTTTTATGTGCTGTGCGACGAAGTCGGCACACTGGATTGGACAGTCGCCTTACAACAACTGCTCGATCTTGTCAGCGAAATCGCCACGAAAGCAGGAAAGAGGCTTTCAGTTTTGATTCAGCGTCAACTTCAGCAATGGATTGCCAGTCTGCCCAGCTACATCAAGGCTTGTTTGCCAATTTCATGCTGCGAAAGTTGAGTTACTAAATCATTCAGGGGAGTTGGACATGCATGTTTAGAAAAAAACTGGTGCTGATGTTATTGGTCGTATTCACGGTGGCCAGCATTCTGTCGGGCTGCGGCGGAAGCAAAGATAATGGGGCGGAAGGAAGCGGTTCTTCCTCGACAAGCGGAGGAGAGGAGAGCAAAGCTGCGCAATCGGCGGAGCCTGTCGAGCTATCCGTATTCAGCTGGATGTTCGAAGGAGCCGATTCTCCGGATTCCGTCATCTACAAGAAGCTGCAGGAGAAATTGAACGTTAGGCTGAAGCCGGTTACGGCTTCCTGGAACGACTGGGAAGAGAAGCTCAACGTGATGATCGCCTCGGGCGAAATGCCCGACGTATTTATCTCTTACGGCATCGACCGCCCGGTTCAATATCGCCAGTGGATCAAAGAGGGAATGGTGTTGCCGATCTCCGACTATGCCGATTCGTATCCGAATATCCGCGATTCTCTCGCCAACTTCGAGATGCTGGCCAAGACGACGGGAGGCAAGCACTACGCGCTGCCGATCTACAATGAGTCGGGAAGCGGCAAGGACGCGGTCAGCGGACATAACATTCTGATCCGCAAGGATTGGCTGGACAAGCTCGGATTGCCCGTTCCGACTACGATCGACGAATTTTATTCGGTAGCCAAAGCTTTCACGGAGAACGACCCGGACGGCAACGGCAAGAAGGACACGTACGGATACACATCCAGCTCGGGCGGCGTATGGTGGCAGTACCCGATCTTTAACGCATTCGACACAAGCACGGAGCGCTGGGAGAAAAAAGACGGACAGTGGATGCCGGAAGTAATCTCGGAAGAGACGAAGGAGGCGGTCACGTTCCTGCATCAAATGTATAACGAGAAAATGCTCGACCCTGAATTCATGCTGAACACGGACGACAAAAAAATCGAGAAGTTCGTGACCGGCAAAGTCGGAATGATCATTCATAATGCCAACGCGACTTTCTATAACGACATTTACAACAAGTTTAATCAGGCTAAGCCCGAGGCGGACCCTAAGTCGATCTTCACCTGGGTTGGCACACTGAAGGGCAAGACGGGCATTCAGCGCATGGACGGCTTCAATAACTTCTGGTGCGAGACTTCGATCAACGCCGGCATCTCCGAAGAGAAACGGCAGAAGGCGCTGGAATTGCTGGATTACCTGCTCTCGGACGAGGGGCAAGACCTGATGCTCAACGGAGTCGAAGGCGTTCATTACAAGAAGGACGGAGACACTGTCGTCTCGCTGATGACCGACGAGGAGAAAACCAAGGACAAAGGCTTCAGTCTTAAAGCTTTGGTATCCTGGAATACCGACTACTTGCCGGACACTACGCCCAACAAAGAGGAAATCGTAGCCTTGTCCAAGTCTACGGGCGATTACGCCGTTTCCAATCCGCTTGCGTACTTGAATATCGACGAGGATGCTCTCGATCCAAGCATTCCTAATCAACTGACAGACTTCGTGAACGAGGAGATTGTTAAACTGATCGCCAACTCCAAAGACGTCGCCGCGGATTTTGACAAATTCAAGGAAGCCTGGCTGTCCAAGGGCGGCGCCAAGGTGATCGAGGAAACGAACAAGCAAGCGACGACTGAAGGTCGTTAAACAAAGAGAAAAACTTTACCGGAAGGGACTATTTCGGACGGCGTACGGCGCCGGCTGCGCGAATAGTCCCTTCTTTATTGATTTAATATTAGGCGAAAGAGGCGAACAACTCATGTTTAAGGAAGGGCAGAGTATCGTATTTATCGGAGACAGCATTACGGATTGCGGCAGGAAGGACGATCCCGAGGGAATCGGCAGCGGGTACGTCAGAATCGTGAACGATTATTTGTCGCTTCTGCTGCCCGACGTGACGCTCCAGGTGGTGAACAGAGGCGTCAGCGGAGAAACGATTCTCGATCTGAAGGCGCGTTGGCAGGAGGATGTCGTGGCGCTTAAGCCCGATTGGCTGTCGGTGTCGATCGGCATTAACGACGAATGGAAGCAGGTCGGCCCGGAGCGGTACAGGGACATGTACAGGGAGCTGCTGCGAGAGACGATCGGCCAATGCGGGTCGTCCCTCGTGCTCATGGAAACGACGATCATCTCGGAAAATCCGGACGACGGCAGCAACGAACGGCTGCAGCCTTATAATCGGATCGTCAGGGAAGTGGCGGAGGAGTTTGGGGCGATTCTTGTGCGGCAGAATGAGCTGTTTCAACGATACTTGCGGGCTCAGCGGGGGAAAACTCTCACCTACGACCAGGTTCATATGAATTCGGCAGGCAACTTGCTCATTGCGCTCAACTGGCTAAGGGCTTGCGGGATCATCTCTTGAATAAGAAGAAGAGGAAGCCGCCTGATGCATGGCGGCTTCCTCTTTTGCATTAACGCTTATCCTTGCTTATACCGGAGCAGATTGTAAATGAGTTGAGCGGCCTCCGCCCGCGTCGCTTGACGCTGCGGAGCGAACAGACGATTGCCGTCGCCCTGCACGAGGCCGGCCTTCGAAGCGGCGACGACGGCAGCTTGCGCCCAGGCCGGGATGTCTGACGCATCGGCATAATCGGCCGCGGTGCCGGAGCCTGCCTCGATACGCAGCGCGCGAGCCAGCATGACGACCATCTCGGCGCGAGTCATCGGCTGCTCGGGAGCGAAACGGTCCGAGCTTCTTCCCGTTGCGATACCGGAGCGGACGGCGGCCGCGATCGCATCGGCATACCAGGCGCCGGGAGCAACGTCGTTGAATCCGGACGCTTCACTCGCAGATGGAAGCCGTAAGGCGCTGACCAGCAGGGCGACGAATTCCGCGCGTGTCGTCTTTCCGGCAGGATCGAACAACGAATCGCTTCTCCCGTTGACGATATGCTTGGCCGCAAGAATTTGCAGTGTTCGATTCGCCCAATGCTCCGCCGGAACGTCGGCGAACGATCGGTCGTACTCGAATAGCGAATAGACGCCCGATCGGAGCAGAAGCGCGCTTACTTGTTTCTTGACGGGGTCCGCGCTGCCGCCGATATATTTCCACGTTCCTTCTTCGTAGAGATAGAGTCCGAGAAGCTGCTCGTCGACTTGATCGGGATCATAGGGCAGCGCGATCGCGATGTCGCCGGACGGGAATGGAAGACGCTGTCCATTCGTGATCAGGGATACGGAGATGTCGTAAGCCCGATCCGCAAGCGTCCAGCGGACGCTGCCGCCATTCTCCGGTGCGGACGTTTCCTTCAGCGGAACGATGCCGATTTCAATCGAGGCGCTTTGCGCTTCCCCGGCTTGCTCCTTCAGCTTTTTCAATACCGCTTTCGGGATGTCCAGCGCAACGCCGCCCAGCCGGACTTGAAGCGGATAATCCCCTAAAGCGGCAAGAGGGAGCCGAGCTTGGGGAGACGATTCGTCAATTGTAACGTAAGCCGTCCCTTGCTTGATTTCGCTGCTCTCGCTTGGGTTGTTAACGCCTGGCGATCCGCCGCTACCTCCGGCGTTAGGCTGGGAGCCTGTTCCCGCAGCGAAGAACAGTGCAATTTCGTTGGACAGGCCGCTCTCTCCGTATGAATCGTAGGCATTCGCCGCGAAGTAATACGTTTTTCCGCGTGTCAGATTCGGCGTTTCGTAGCTTGTCGAAGGGCCGACGTTAATCGCATTCTCGTAAATGCCGGGCGACGTACCGTATTTCACGATGTAGCCGGAAGCGCCGACTATCGCCTCCCAGCTTAGCGCAGCTTTTTGTCCCGAGATCGTTCCGCTCAGGAGCGGAGCGGCGAACGGTTGGTTGCCGAGCAGCATATAGCCGAATTGGGCGGGGGCTTTGCCCGCGCCGATGCCGCTGTTGTACTCGATCCATCCGTTGCGGGAGTCTCCGTGATCCGGATGACTTACGGTCCCATCGCTGTAGTTCGCCAATACGGAAATTCCCAAGGCGGAACCGTCTGTCGCCCGTAATCCTGCCGGAATAAGCTCACTCCATGGCACGGAAATTTCGTAACGCGTCTTATTGGACGCCGAATCGCGGACAATTGCAATTTCTCCGGCGGTAAAAACTCCCTCGGCTTTGCCCGCGATCGCGTGATAGCGGTAGCCGAGCGCCTGCCCGTCGTCGGTTAACCCGAAAGCGAGCTCTGTGTATCCTTTACTGCCGGGAGAACTTCCTCTGTCCGGGTCGATGGCGATTTGAATTCCCGAGCCTTTCCACAGGTCGGCCGGATCTGCGATCGCCAAATGGTGATTGTCCTCGGTTACCTCCATGGCGAAGTAGAAATGGTTCTCGTCCCAAGAGGTGTAGCCCACCGCTTCCAGCTGCTGCGGGGACCAGCGATTTGCGAACCCGGGTTCGATGCTTCTCACCTGCGAGCGTTCGTTCATGCGAAATCCGGGAGCGCTCCATTCGTCCAGATTGCCGTCTACGGTAGGCCGCTGCGTCGCGTACCGGCTGCGCAGTGCCGACACATGCTTGTAGACGGTGATCGGCCTGGACTCGGTTACAGCTCCGCTTTGATCGTAAACCTTGTATTGCAAGCGATGCTCTCCATTGTTTAGGCCCGTTACGGTATAAGCGTAAGGCGCGGTTTCCAGCTCCTGCTCCAGCCGATCGTCGACGAACAGTTGAACTTTCCGGACGTTCGGAATGCCCGTAATATAAGGGGCGGTTGGCAGGTCGGCAAGGGTAAGCTCATATCCGTCCCTAATAGACAGGAAATCGACTGTTTTCGGTTTCTCGGCAACCGGAAAGGACGGACCTGTCGTCACGCTGATTGCCGCCGAAGCGATGCCGACGTTTCCGCTGCGGTCTTCGGCTTCGATCTTATAGAAGTAGGTCGTGTTCGGCAGCATTTCCTCGCGGTCTTCGAAGGAAGCGGACACGGACTCGCCGACCATGTTGGCATAGGCCGGGACGAAATCCGCCGTCGTGCTTCTGTAAATATTGTAGTGCGCGATCTCGTCGTTCGCGTCTGCGGCGGGCGTCCAGGAGAGCCGAACGTAACCGTCCAGCGCGGCGACAACGCCCAGCACAGCCGAAGGCGGCGTCAGATCCGAGGGCAGCAGCCGGGTCGCCCTATCATATCCCGTACCGGTCTGCCATGATGCGAGATCGGTGTACGGTGTGTCGTGGAAGCTTGCGTTGAACCGCAGCGAATCGCTGAAAATGGAATTGCGATCGATCGTCTCGACGCTCGTATCCGGACCGATGTTGAATACGCCGGTGCCTGTCGCCTCCTCTTTAAGCACGATACGATTGTCATGAATGGAGATACCCGTCCATGTGCCGTACGGATTAGCCGCGCTATTGACGGCTACCGTGTTGTCTACATCCACGATGATCGTGTTGTTCGCGACTTCCACGTCGTGCAGCCCTGTGGACAAATCCGGTCTTCCCGTGAAGTTGCCGAGCGCGATTTGACCTCTGCCGTTCGATTGCAGAGCTTGATTGCCTCGGACTTTGTTGTTTATTATTTTTCCTCCGTAATTGCTCATGGTCGTGATGCCGTTGCCTTTGTTATCGTGCGAGTAATTGTACCGCATCGTAATGTTGTCGCAGAACCAATCGATGTTGATTCCGGCTCCGTCGTAGCCCGAACCGGCGTCCTTCATGTTGTATACCTCGTTGAACTGGATGACGGAATCCCGCGAAGCGATGAACCATATCCCCCCTGGACCCCACGTATCCGTCCCTTGGCCGCCGTCGTGCACGACGTTTCTCTCGATTACCGAGTTATGCGCATTTTGCACAACGATACCCTGGCTGGCCGTATGGTGCACGAGATTTCCGGATACCTTGAGATTTCCGTACAGCAGTTGAGAGCGCAGCTCCTCGTTTTTGGCCGTATCCCAGCCCGTCGTCGTGATCCCGTACCAGCCTATGTTGTGCACCGTATTGTTGGAAATGACGATGTCCGTTGCGACCTCTCTGTGATCGGTTCCCGGCACGAGGGCAGAGACGACGATTCCGTTCGTGTTGCCGTCGTAGCTCGCGCTGTATACTTCGTTGCCGTCGATGACGACGTTGCCGTGGGGCTTCGACGAATCGTATTGAATAAGAATGCCGGCCGTAACTGCGTTCCAGGATAGCGTCGAGGACGCGATAATGTTAACGGCCAAGCCTTGTATGATCCAATGGCTTAGATTGTAGCCTGTGATAACGCTCCCGCCTCCGGGGGCGTTCCACGAGATCACCGGCTTGGCGCCCGTACCGTAGGAGGCTACCTTGATCGGAGACTGAGCCGTACCCGACCCGCTCAGAATAAGCGGTTCGTTCCACGCGTCGCCCGCCTTGAGCAGAATCGAATCCCCGGCCCGGAAGACGGCCTGGTTGACCTTATCGAGCGTTCTCCATGCAGTCGCTTCGCTTAGCCCGTCATTCGCGTCGTTTCCGGTATCGGAGCTGACGTAATATGTCGTATTTCCGTCGGATACGACCGGAACCGAGACCGAGAAGACGCTGACCGAATCATAGGTTCCCGTCGCCCTTGTCAGCGATAAGGAGATTTTCCCCGCGGCAAAGGCCGTGTCGACGGCGGATAACAGCTTAACCCCGTTGATATGGAGTTCCAATTGTTTCCCCGCCGCTACGCCTTTAAATGCATACGTCATCCCCGGGGTCAAGGAATATGGCGCTTCCGCCAGCACGGTAGTCAGGCCGTTTTCGACCTTGGCGATCTGCACGGTTCCGCTTGCGGAATATTGCACGACGTATTTGTTATTGGCGTCTTGGTATCGCATTCCGATGCCGATCTTACCGTCTTCCTCCACGTCGACCGCTGCGACCTGAACTTGCACCGCATAGTCGGACCAGGCTTCGTCTCCCGCATAAGCCTCGCCGCCCTGGCTGTCAGATTGAAAGAACACCTGATTCATCGCCAGATTCGTGACGGAGACATTGTCGAACTCGACCGAGGTTGCCCAAGTGGCCAGTCCAATCTTGCCGGAGAGAAACGGAGCGTTATCGTCCGTTGCTGTAAGCACCAGTTCCCCGTTGCGGTAGATTTTGAATTGGTTGCCCGAAGCCTCTACCTTGATCCTCACATAATCGGAGCGATCGAGAGAAGGACCGTCGTAAGCCTTGATCCAATCCTGAACGTCGCCGTTTTGCTTCATTATTCGGATGTACGTGTCGCTCATGTACAAATAATAGAAATGCCGGCTGTCCATATAGCGGAAATCCATCATCGCTCCCGCTCCGACCCCCAGCTTGACGTCCGCTTCGTAGACGTAATCCGTCCACGCGGCATCCCCGGCGACGAGCTCCGAGGCTCCGTTCTCGTTCGTTTGTTTGTACGCATAAGAGCTTCCGTTGTACGCGGCGACCCAAGCCCCTCCGTTATTACTCCATTGGGCAGCGCTTTCATTTTCGAAATCGTCCGAGAAAAGAGTAGGGTTGCCCCCGTTCACGGTCTCCCAATTTCCCTGGACAGGCGTCCAGGCCGCGGCAGCTCCGTTCTCGAAGTCCTCCTGGAACAGCAGGACGTTCGGTTCCGCCGCCGCCTGTCCCGGCAAGGCGATTGGCGTGCCTGTCATGACCAGCATGAAGATCATCATGAGCAGTATGGCGCGATGGTTGAAGACTTTTGGCATGTTGCTTTCTACCTCCGTAATGAAATGTTGTTCGGCTATTGGCCGTTAGCCTACTTAACGTATCATTCGGACTCTTTGAATGGCATGTGTCGAATAGGGGGATTTGCATGTGGTTTTTTATTTTTCGGGGTTGAGGAGGAAGCGTGAGCCGTCCGGAAGCTTAGGCGGAAGCCGCATTTGCCTGCTTGCAGCCCCGCCATGTCTATCGCTTGCTGCCTGATCTGCCGAATAAGTGGATCATCGAGGGCACGATAAGCCCCGTGAATAGAGTTGCGTACAGCAGCAAGCCGATCAGCGCTCCGACGCCGATCTGGACTAGCGTATCCAGCCCCGAGAAGGCGAGCGCGCCGAATGTTCCCGCCATAATCGCGGCTGCCGAGCGAATGATGCCGCCGGTTGTCGACAAGGCGACGGCCATAGCCTCCGCTCTCGGGCTGCGCTGCTCCTCCTCCTTAAATCGCGCCATCAGGAAGATGCCGTAGTCGACGCCAAGCGCGACGGTAATAATGAAGACGAAGAACGAGACGGTCCACGACAACCCGGCATAGCCGAGCACCCTCACGAAGATGTACTCCAGAACTCCCATCGTGATCAAGTAATTCAAGCCGAGCGACAGCAAGAGGCACAACGGCTTGACGAACGAACGGAGCAGGAGCGCCAGCACCGCCGCGATTCCGGCCAGCACGAGACAGCCGGTGCGGGCGAAATCCCGCCAGGAAATCCCGCTTAGCTCCTTGTATTTGGCAGTTACGCCGGTGACGAACGCCTGGGGCTGCTCCAGCCAAGTACGATCCATGCTGTTGAGAACAAAGCTCGCAAGCTCGGGAATCGCATCCATCGCCTCGTCTGAATAGGGATGGGGCTTTAGCAGCAGCTCGAACTTCGCCGTTCGTCCGTCCGGAGCGATGTAGTAGTTGAGCGCTTGTTCTCCTGCGCTGAGCTTAGAACCCTCTTGCTGCGCCGGATTGGCAATCTCAAGCCGCTTCCAGGAGTCGAACTGCGACTGAAGCAGCTGGGAGAACCCCTCCTGCAGTTGCCGGGCGGACGATAAGATGCCGAGCATGCCCTGACTTAGCGGAGTGGAATGAATCGCGATTTCTCGCAGAGCGGCCATTAAAATTTGCTGTTCGCCCTCCAGCGCTCGGATGAGTTCTCCGACGTTCGGGCCTTTAAGCTGTCCGGACACGGTCAACTGCTCCGGCTTCCTTCCAAGCGGGCGAACGGCGCTGCGCACCTCGCGCACGTACGGGAGAGCGGCCAGCTCCGCGCTTACTTGCTCCAGCGCCGCCAGGCCGGATGTGGTTCGCATCGATTGCTTGGCCGTGACCGCGATCGTGACCGGGAACACTTCTCCGGCGCTGAACGCCTTCTCGACTTGCCGGAAGCCGATAACGGATTCCAGCTTCGGATCGATTTCGGACAGGTCGTCGAACGTTCTCTTGCCTTGGAAGAGCAAAGCTAGAGGCGCGAGACAGACGACGGAGACGATCAGCACGAGTGCCGCCTTCTTCATGGAGATGGCGGCCAATTTGTCCCATAGCGGCTTGGAACGAGCAGCAGGTTTGCGGCGAGCGGGCCAGAACGCCGCCTTGCCGAATATTAGCAGCAGCGACGGCGTCAGCGTCCACGCGGCCGCAACCGTAATTAACACGCCGAGCGACACGCCGACGGCGGAGCGGTAAAGGCCGAACTCCGCGGCACCGAGCAGCAGAAAGGCGGCGAATACGGTGCTGGCCGCATATAGAATCGTGCCGCCTACGCTCGTCATCGTACGGACGAGCGCGTCGACCCGGTTGATTTTTCCGCCGCTTTCGCTCTGTAGTTCTTCCCTGTAACGTTGGATCAATAGAATACAATAATCCGTTCCCGCGCCGAACAAAACCGCGATCAGAAAAGATTCGGTGAAATGAGAAATCGGAATCCCCCACTGCGCTAAAGCTCCAAGCAGTCCCTCCGATACGGCGAAGCTGATCCCTATTGTAACTAGCGGGAGCAGCGGGGCCACGGGGGAGCGAAACAGCATCAGAAGTATGGCGAGCACAAGGCCGATCGTCAGCATCTCGGTGCGACGCAGACCGTTTTCGGCGGACTTCTGAAAATCCTGGGACAGCGGCGCGCTTCCGGTCAGCAGCGCATTAGCTCCTTCGGGGGCGGAGGCGAGCATGCTTTTCAAGCGGCCAAGCGTCGCCTGCGTGACGTCCTCGAAGTCGGCGGCGGGCAGATTGACCAGCACAAGACGGGTCGTCCCGTCTTGGCTGAGCAGCCGTTCTGCGAGCTCCGGCTGCGTGAGAGAAGAGACAACGCTAGTTATGCCCAGCTCGGCTTTGCGGTTGTCGATTTCATGAAGCGTTGCATTCAACCAGTCGTTGTCCGACTCGCGCAAGCCTTCGTCCCGGGAGAAAACCAGCACGGCTCCGGAGAGGGAACGATTGCCTGGATCGATATTTTGCAGCAGTTGCGTCGCCTGCACAGAGTCCGCGCTATCCGGCAGAAACCGCTGCTCCGAATGCTTAAGAATCGTCTGCAGGTTCGGCAGCGCGAATAACGAGAGAAGAGCTGCCGCCAGCCAAGCCGCCAGTACGACCCAACGCAGCTTGGCGATTGTCCTTATCCACTTTTCCAATTTGCGGGTCCCTCCCTCAGAGATGTACGGGGCGGACAAGAGGCGGTCTCTTTCGAATGGGGATGCGCACGGGGAAAGGCCGATTCTTCGTCGGCGTCTGGCTTAACGAAGATCAGCCTTTCCGGTGTGACTGCGATTCCGCTTTTGAACCAATCCGATCTTGCCTATAGTATAATTGTACCGTGATCTTCGAAAACGTTGCAAATGAAAGTTACGGAAAGGAGGCTCCGAATGCGTCGACATGCGTTCGAGACGATCTCGCTGGGAGATCGGGCGTTTGTTTTCCGTTGGCGCGAGCCGGTAGAGACCGCCTATCTTGCCGCGCGCGCTTCCGCCATTGCCGGATTGGGGCTGTCTTGGCTGCTGGAAGCTGCGGCGGTCAGCGGAGCGATCGCTTTTTATTTGAAGCCTTCTTGTTCATCGATAGAGGATGCGGCGACGGAATTGATCGGGCTGTGGAACGATTATGAAGCGGTAAATCCGCCGGCCGCCCGGCGGGTCGAATTGCCCGTCGTTTACGGGGGAGAGAACGGACCGGATTTGGAGGCTTGCGCAGCCAGAAGCCGCATGACGGAGTCGCAGTTCGCAGAGCTTCACGCCGCAGCCGAGTACAAGGTGGAGATGATCGGGTTCGCTCCGGGATTTCCTTATTTAAGCGGGCTGGACGAAAGGCTGGAGCAGCCTCGCAGGCCTAGTCCGCGCAAGCGGGTACCGGCCGGATCAGTGGCTGTGGCCGGCGGCCGAACCTGTATCTATCCGAACGAATCGCCGGGAGGTTGGCAAGTCATTGGCCGAACGGCCGTTCCGCTATTTCGGCCGGAGGAACGGGAGCCCTTCCTGCTCAAGCCGGGCGACGCCGTCAGCTTTGTTCTCTCCACAGAGCTGGAGCTGCGGGAAGACGGGGAGAAAAATACTTTCTTCGCTCCGGAGACCCCGGCGCTCAGGGTGCTGAAGCCGGGGCTGCTGACGACCGTGCAGGATGCCGGGCGCGCAGGCTGGCGGGCGTACGGCGTACCGGCCGGAGGGGCAATGGACGCTTGGGCGATGCGCAGGGCCAACCTGCTTGTCGGCAATGAGGAGGAAGCCGCCGTGCTGGAGCTGACGATGGTTGGCGGCAGCTATTTAGCCGAGCGAGATTTGCTGCTGGCCATCTGCGGCGCGGATATATCGCCGCTTGCGGCGGGCGATCCCGTTCCGCTGAACAGGCCGGTATATGTATCCGCAGGCACGGAGCTATCGTTCGGCAAGCTTAGTTCCGGCTGTCGCGCCTACGTGGCGATCGCGGGCGGGATCGACGTGCCGGAGGTTCTCGGAAGCCGCAGCGCGGAGCCGCGAGCGGGCTTCGGCGGCGGCGGTCGGCCGCTCGCGGCCGGAGATGCGCTTGCCGCCGGAGCTCCTGCCTTCCGTGCGGAGGCATTGTTAAGGGCGCTTAGGAAGCAAGCTGAAGCCGCTGACGAGCAAGCTGCATGGAGCTCTGTAAGCTGGCATGCCGCCGACGATATAAGCAGCTTGGCTTGGCCTGGCGGAGAAGGCTTTACGCTTCGCATTGTGCCGGGAGAAGAGTGGGAGGAGTTTACCGAGGCGTCCAGAGAGCGGCTGCTTGACGCCGAGTATCGGGTGGAAGCCTCTTCGGATCGGATGGGCTTGAGGCTGGCCGGCGACCCGTTGATTCGGGACGGAGGAACCGAACTGGATTCGCACAGCGTCATCGCCGGGACGATTCAGGTGCCTTCGGACGGAAAGCCGATCGTGCTGGGAGCGGGCTGTCAGCCGACGGGCGGCTATCCGAAGATCGGGCACGTCATCGGGGCCGATTGGCCGTTGCTGGCGCAAGCGGCGCCGGGCTGCATGCTCGCCTTCGAGGCGGTTACGCTTGAGGAAGCCGAGCAGGCGTGGAGGCGGAGGCTCCGAGAGCATGCGCTGCTGAAAGCCGGAATCTGCCTGCGATTCGCACAAGCCGCGAGTAAAGGAGAAGCGAAATGAAAATAGATTTGAACGCGGATTTGGGGGAAGGCTTCGGCGCCTACGAATACGGGGAGGATGATCGGCTGTTCGACGTCGTGTCGTCTGCGAACATCGCCTGCGGTTTCCACGCGGGCGATCCGCATACGATGCGGGCGACCGTAGAAGCCTGCGTGAGCAGGGGAGTAGCGATCGGAGCGCATCCCGGCTTGCCCGACCGTCTTGGCTTCGGACGGAGAGAGTTGGCGATTTCCCCGCGCGAAGCGGCGGACTTTATCCTGTACCAGGTCGGAGCGCTGTCCGGCTTCGCGCGCGCGGCGGGAGGACGGCTGCGGCACGTGAAGCTTCACGGCGCTTTCTATCATATGGCGTCCAAGGATGCGAATCTCGCCGAGGAGGTTGCGCAGGCGGTGCGGAGCCTGGACCCGGAGCTGCTGCTGTACGGACTGCCGGGCAGCAGCTTGGAGGCTGCCGCCGCGAAGCTCGGCATCGGCTACGCGGCCGAAGGCTTCGCCGATCGCGCTTATTCGCCGGATGGCGAGCTGGTATCGCGGCGATTGCCGGGGGCGGTGCTGGAACGGTCGGAGGACGTCGTTCGACAAGCTCTTGCATTAGCCGGACAAGGAAGATTCCAGACGTTATGCGTGCATGGAGACACGCCGCAAGCGGCGGAGCTTGCCCGACAAATTGCCGAGAAGTTGCAGCAAGAGGGATTCGAAATCGCCGCTCCGCATGCAAACGAGACGAAAAGCGTCGAATAATTGTCGAATGACCGCAGTTTTTCGTGCAGGAAAAGAAGTTGTTCATGTGGAAAATTTAGTATTGATGAATGGGCATTGAAAAGGGAATTCGTCGGAGGCAGTGTATGTGGATTAATCGCACGGAATTGAAAACGGTCTGGACGGTCGTTCTGGCGGCCGTTGCGTTCGCCGGCATCCAATGGAGCGGCGGCTGGCTCCAGACGCCGCTTGATTCGCTCGATCGCTACGCTATTCACCTCATTTTGGAATCATTGGCTTTCGCGGTTTGTTTTGCCTTGCTTATCCTAGGCTGGATGGTATTCGTGCCGACCTTGTGCAGGCACAGACTGATGACGGCGGCGTTGTTCTCGGCGGTCGGGTTGCTGGGACTGCTGCACGCCATAAGCGCTCCGAGCATGCCTTTGTACGAAGGGGCGGTCGGCGACACGCCAAGCGTTCTGTTGGAATGGATCGCCGAATCGACCGGGGCGGTCGGCCTGCTTGTCATTTTCTCGCTCGGCAACGCGCAAGTAAAGCCGCAAACTCGCATTCTGGCGATCATTCCCGTACTCGTTACCGTTGCGGTCGCCGCAGCTTTCGTTTTTCGCGCGGAGAGCTGGAATGTTTCATTGATCGATTCGATCGAACCGTACCAGCAAATCCTAACGCTGCTGTGTTATGCGGCAACGATCTTCGCGCTGCTGTACCGCAATCGGGTCGAACGCCCGGAATCGATGCTTACGATCGTCCAGGCGCTCATCTGGCTGCTGCTGGCCAAGCTGGAGAAAATGCTGGGCAGCGGGCTCGGCTCGCCGCAGGATCTGTTCGGAGAAGGTTTTAAGCTGATCGGCTACTATTTTCTGCTGAAGGGAATTTATTTCGTTCTGATCGAGGAGCCTCACAGAAGACAGAAAAAGGCGGAAGCCCGCATTCAGTATATGGCCTACCACGACGAGTTGACCGCTCTTCCCAACCGCCGGCTATTCTCGGAACGCGTTCGGTCCGAGATGACCCAATCGTACAAGGATGGCAGTCGTTTCGCGCTGCTATGGCTCGACATCGATCGGTTCAAGACGATCAACGATTCGATGGGCCATTCGTTCGGCGACCAGTTGCTCGTCTCGATCGCCAAGCGTTTGACGGCCAACGTGAACAGCCCGGATAACGTGTTCCGACTCGGCGGCGACGAGTTTACGGTGCTGCTGAGCGACATCCGCGACGCGAACGAAGCGGAGGAGGAGGCGCAGCGGCTGGTCAATCTGTTCGACCAGCCGCTGAGGGCCGGCCCGTCCGCCTTCCACATTACAGGCAGCGTCGGACTGGCGATCTATCCGGAAGACGGCCAAACGCTCGACCTGCTGCTGCAAAACGCGGACACGGCGATGTACGGAGCAAAGGAATCGCGCAACGGCTGGAAAAGATATGAGACGAGGATGAATCAGAAGGCCAGGGAGAGGCTGCTGCTGGAGAACGATCTGCGCATTGCGCTGGAGCTTGGGCAATTTCGCCTAGTGTACCAGCCGCTGGTCGATCTTAGCCAGGATTATCTCGTGGGAGTCGAAGTGCTGCTTAGATGGCAGCATCCGCAGAAGGGGGAAATCCCTCCGTCCGAGTTCATTCCGCTATGCGAGGAGAACGGCTTCATTTTGCCTCTGGGGGAATGGGTGCTGCGCAACGCCTGCCAGCAAATGAAGAGTTGGCACGATCTCGGACTGCCGCCGATCGTTCTGTCTGTCAACTTATCGATTCGTCAATTCCGTCAACACGATCTTTGCGCTCGCATCGAAAAAATATTATCGGAGACGGGGTTGCCGCCCCGGTGGCTGGAGCTCGAGATTACCGAGAGCATCATGGCCGATGTCACCTATGCGACCGAGATGCTGAAGCAGCTCAAGAAGCTGGGGGTGCGAATCAGCATCGACGATTTCGGGACCGGCTACAGCTCGCTGTATTATTTGAAGCGGTTCCCGATCGACAAGCTGAAGATCGATCGCACATTCGTGGACGAGGTGCTGACGGATCGCAACGATGCGGCCATCGTGTCGGGCATTTCCGCGATGGCGCTTAGTCTGGAGATCAAGGTGACGGCCGAAGGAGTGGAGAACGAGGGTCAGGTCGCCTTCCTGAAAGAGCTGAAATGTCAGGAGGCCCAAGGCTATTATTTCTCCAAGCCGGTTCCGCCCGATCAGTTCCAGAGCTTGTACGAGCTGGACAAGTCGAAACGGGAGTCGGCTGCTGCTAACGGTTGAAAGATCCGGAAGGAGGCATAAATGTTGTATTTAAGAAAGCTAGAATTAAGGGATAGAAAATGGGTGGTGCGCGTCTTCGCCATCGCTTTGTTGGGCGCCGGTTTTGTTCTGTTTTCGCTTTTCGGAGCCCCGGGGCAGGCGCAAGCCCACGCCACGCTGGAGAAGGCGAGTCCGCAGGCGGATTCCCGGATGGACGCAAGTCCGGATGCGGTGGAGATCGTCTTTAACGAAAGGCTGGACAACGGAGGAGCCAAGCTGCTCGTGCTTAACGAGTCGTCGAAGAACGTCGCCAAGGGCGAGCTTGAGCGCATCGAAGAAGGCAAAGGGATCCGAGTCGGACTGACGAAGCTCGGGGAAGGGCACTATACCGTCTCCTATTCGGTCATTTCGGCCGACGGACACCCGATTTCCGGAGCTTACGTGTTTACGGTGGGCAATCCCGCGCCGCTTGATAAGAGTAAGCTGGACCCGCATCAGCAGGTCGGCCATTCCCACAATCATGGCGGAGCGGGTCTGGGCGCGGACTCCTTCCTGCTGTACGCGGCCAGAATTTTGTATTACGCCGGGCTTCTCGCTGCGACCGGACTGGCGCTGTGGAGCTTGCTGCGCACCATGTCGCCGATCGTTCGCGATACGCATTCCCGGTCGCTTGGCTTAGCGGGCAAATTCGCGTTGATCGCCACGCTTGCTTATGTTTTCTTCAGCCTGCGCGATCTGGGCCAAGGCGAGCCGCTATCCGAGTGGGGCCGCATTTTGACGGAAACGACGATCGGAAGATTGTACATTGCCGAACTGCTGCTGGCGTTGGCGGCTCCTTTGCTTCCTTCGCTGAAAGGTTTCCTGAGGGTGGTCTGGGCTGCGCTCGCGTTGTTCGCGGAAGCTTGGTCGGGGCATGCGGCGGCGTTTGACCCGATTTCTTACACGATATCGCTGGATTATGCGCATCTGGTTGCCGCCGCTTTATGGAGCGGAGGGCTAGTGCTGCTGCTCGCGGTGTGGTACAAGGAGCGGCCCGAGGCGGGACGTTTTGCGCTCGTCTTCTCCAAATGGGCGTTGATTTCGTTCCTCGCGCTGTGGGTGACGGGGATTCTGTCAACGCTCAAATATTTGCCTTCCTTGGAATATTTGCAGTACACCGCCTGGGGCAAATGGCTGATCGCCAAAATCGCCATTTCTCTGCTCGTAGCCGTGACGGCGTTCTTGATCCGGTTGCGCCTGAAGAAGGGCGAGCTTCCGCGCGGGAGTCTGCTGAAGGTGGACATCGGTCTGCTGGCGGGCATCGTGCTCTGCGTCGGCATTCTGACCTATCAGACGCCGCTGCCGGTCAACGAGCCGCTCAGCTATCACAAGATGGGCACGGATATGCACGTCACGCTGCGCATCTCGCCGAATACGCCCGGTGAAAACCGGTTTACATTGAAAATATGGCTGCCCGAATGGGTCGGCAAAGGCGAGGCGAAAAGCGTTCAATTGCGTCTGCTCCCGCTCGATCGGGAAGGGATGGGCTATATCGACGTACCGCTTCAGCCGTACGAGGACGAAGAGCAGGATGCATTTCCGGATTATAAAAAATCGACGTATACGGCGGAGGGGCCTTATCTGCCGTTCGCAGGACAATGGAAGGCGCAGGTCCGGGTTACCGATGCGGAAGATACGGAGCGGGTTGTAGAGACGACGTATCGTATCTATTAGCAATTGTTTCAAAAAGTCCGATTTCGATCACACAGCGCGTAGCGACGGGAGCGGGGAGGGGGAAGCGGGTTGGATAACCGGAGTAAGGACAGAAGAATCAAATGGCTGATTTTACTCATTCCGACGCTGACGATCGGCTTGTGGGAGTATGTCAGGCATGCCTTCCTGCTGCCGTATGTGTCGATGGAGCTGGGTAACCTGTTGGCGCCGTTTATCGTGCTGGCCGTTACCTTGACGTTGGTACGCAGCTTGTTCGCGCGTCTGGAGCAGTCCCAGAAGGAACTGCAGCGGGAGAAGGAAGGGAAGGCGGCGTTAGAGGAACGGGAGAGCTTGGCGCGGGAGCTCCATGACGGAATTTCGCAGTCGTTGTTTCTGCTCGCCGTTAAGCTGGACCAGCTTGACGGGGCGAGCCGGGAGGAATCGGTGCGGGAGCTGGCCAAAGGGCTTAGGGAGACGGTCCGGGTCATGCACGAGGATGTACGCCAGGCGATCGCCAATCTGCGCCTTCCTCCTTCGCCGGAATCGGCCGCGTGGGTCGGACCGCTGCGGGAGCTGCTCGGCGAGACGGCGGAGCTTAGCGGAGCCAGGGCGGATTTTCAGTGGACGATTCCGGATGACGGCTTGACCGATAAGGAGAAGGTGGAGCTTCACGCCTGCGTTCGGGAGGCGCTGGTCAACGTTCGCAAGCATGCGAGAGCTTCGCATGTGTATGTTGTCGGGGAACCGGACGGAGCGGGCGGTTTTCGCTGCCGCATCGAAGACGACGGCGTTGGGTTCGGCGGCGATCCGTTTCAGGCACAGGGGCGTTTCGGCTTGCGCATGGTCAGGGACCGGGCCGGAGCGATGGGCTGGTCGTTCCTGGCCGAACGACGTGGGGAACGGACGGTTGTGGAGCTCGTCAAAAGCGGGAGGAAGGCGAAGAAGGAATGAACAGGGTCGTACGATTGCTGCTGGCCGACGACCATCGGCACGCGAGAGAAGGGATGAGGACGATCGTATCCTCGCTGGAGGAGTTCACCGTCGTCGGGGAAGCCGCCAGCGGCGAGGAAGCGCTTCGAATGACGGAGGAGCTTGCGCCGGATATGATTTTGATGGATATCAACATGCCGGGAATGGGCGGATTGGAAGCGGTCAAGGCGATCAAAACGTCGTTTCCCGCGGTGAAGATCGTAATGGTAACGGTGTCGGACGATGTCTCGCATCTGTTCGAGGCGCTTAAGAAGGGCGCGCAGGGCTACTTGCTGAAAAACTTGAATCCTGCCGCTTGGCGGGATTATTTGCGCGCGGTCGCATTCGACGAAGCTCCGTTGAATCCGGACGTAGCCATGTCGATCCTTCGCGAGTTTGCCGATCGCAAGCCCGGTCACGCGACGGACTCGACCAGGGAGCGGATGCAGGACGGCGGCGGCGGCTTGACGCCGCGGGAGCGGGATATTCTCCAAGAGGTCGCCCGTGGGCAGACGAACCGGGAAATCGCCGCATTGCTCGGGCTGTCCGAGCATACGGTCAAAAATCATTTGAAAAATATTTTGCAGAAGCTTCATCTCGATAACCGGGTTCAGTTGACCCGATATGCTTATGAACGGGGAATGGTCGAGCCGGAGTAGACGAACGGCGATGTTTCAATATTGTCACAATGAGCAGAACGAAATGACTCTTTCGGGTCATGCGCCGCTGCCGGGAACGGACTATACTGTGGAATATCGTTAACTAATCGAATCAGGAAGGTTGGATATTCCAATGAAAAAAAGCGTATCTTTGCTGCTTGTTCTTCTGCTGTCGCTCGGCTTCGCGGGCTTGGCCAGCGCTCACGTGACGGTTCAACCGGGCTCCGTGCCGGCAGGCTCCTATCAAGTGTTCACCGTTCGCGTTCCGTCCGAGAAGGACGCTGCTACGACCCAGGTGAAGGTGGCGATTCCGGACGGCGTCAACATCAGCCGTTTCGAGCCTAAGGCGGAATGGACGTATGAGATCGAGAAGGGCGCGGAGGATAAAATCGTCAGCGTCACTTGGAAGGCGACCGGAAACGGCCTCGGCGCTACGGAGTTCGGCGAATTCCGCATGCAGGGCAAAGTCGCCGAAGAAGCCAAGGAACTGAGCTGGAAAGCGTACCAGACTTACTCCGACGGAGAGGTCGTCGAATGGACGGGCGCACCGGACGCCGATAAACCGGCCTCGATCACTACGGTGACGGCTGCGACCGGCGACGGTCACGGTGACGGACACGGCGCTTCGAGCGGGGCAACTGCTGCTGACAGCGACGCCAACGATGAAGGCGGGCGGGATACATTGACACTGTCGCTGGCGATCGCCGGACTTGCCGCGGGCGTTCTGGCGCTGATCGTTGCGATTGTTCGCAAGCCTAAGCGGGGATAATTTAATAGGGGAGAACGCCAAGAAGCCGCGGTTTCTTGGCGTTTTTTTTATGACCGCCCCATCCTCGCATGAACATATAACCGACTAATCCTCGTATGAACATACACCGACCAATTTACGCGTGAACATACAATCGACCCATCAATACTCCTGAACATTTAACCGACTAATCCATTCGTATCAACATAAAACCGACTAAACTATTCGTATCAACATAAAATGACTAAACCATTCGCATCAACATAAAACCGACCAATTCATACGCATGAATATTTCACATGCGTAGGGGCGAGTAAGAATTGCCCGAAAGCATCATATAACGTGCGTCTAATTGAACGTCCCTCACCTGCAGCTTGACGGAGACGAGGAGCAATGTTACTCCACTGCTGAGGTAGCACCAAGGTACCTTTTTTGCCTCCACGCTCCCGTCTCGCCACCGCGAAGGCACTTTTTTTGCCTCGACACTCCCGTCCGGCCACCGCGAGGCACTTTTTTTGCCTCCGCACTCCCGTTCGGCCACCGCGAGGCACTTTTTTTGCCTCCGCACTCCCGTTCGGCCACCGTGAAGGCACTTTTTTTGCCTCCACACTCTCGTCCGGCCACCGCGAAGGCACTTTTTTTGCCTCCACACTCTCGTCCGGCCACCGCGAAGGCACTTTTTTTGCCTTCACACTCCCGTCCTGCCATCGCCAAGGCACTTTTTTTGCCTCCACACTCTCGTCCGGCCACCGCGAAGGCACTTTTTTTGCCTCCACACTCTCTTCCGGCCACCGCGAAGGCACCTTTTTGGCCTCCGAACTCTCTTTTGGCCTGAGTCCCAAAGGCTTCGGTCCTCCACAACCTTTTCTCTTGGATCATGGAGCGACTTGCGCTGACAGCATTGGAGGAGGGGATTGGCGAAGAAATCGCGTATCAGCGTCCAACGAAGCCATAACGATTTACCCCATGAGATTATAGTGAGTTAGTGGTAGTCAATTCCCAATCGTTCAGTCGGAGATTTTTGGGATGTAGAAGCGGGTTTCTCCTTGTCCTTAATTTCGCTATAATACATCTGATATGTAAATGTATTATTGGGGAGCCGAGCGATGAGAGAAAAGTTGACGAAGGGGCCAGTCGTGCTCTATGAGCAGATGAGAGTGAAAATATTAGAGCTGATCCGCGAGCAAGGACTGAAGCCGCACGATCCCGTTCCATCGGAGACGGAGCTTGCCCGAATGTACGGCGTCAGCAGCCGGACAAGCAAGGAGGCGCTGCTTCAGCTTGCACGCGAGGGCGTTGTGTACCGCATGCCGCGGCGGGGAACGTTTCTGGCCAAGCTGCCGGAGGAGGGCGGGACGGAGCGGGAGAGAAGCCCTCTGCGCATAGCGGACCGTCCTACGGTCGGTGTGCTGCTGCCTGATCCGGACGAGTATGTTGGGCGCGTGCTGCAGGCGCTGACGGAGGGGCTGGCCGAGCGCGGATTTGAGATGTTGATCCGTTTTACTTCTGGGGAGCCGGAGAAGGAAGACAAGATGGCGGAAGAGCTTGTGCAGCGATACGGCGTGGCGGGATTGATCGTATACCCCGGGCGCCACGATACGTTAAACGAGGTGCTGTTAAGGCTTCATACACAGGGCTTCCCGGTCGTTGTCGTCGACCGGGCTTTCCGGGAAATCAGCATCCCGAGCGTCTACCACGACCATTTTCGCGGTTCGCTGGAAATGACCGCTTATTTGATCGAACGCGGGCATCGCCGCATCGGTTACGTCTCCGAGCCCTTCCGCGGCCTGATGAGTCGAGAGGATCGGTTCAACGGGTATACGCAGGCGTTCCTGGACGCTTCCTTAAGCCTAGACTTGAGCCTCGTGCATCAACTCGGCGACACGCACACCCAGTCCGGAGAGGAGGGGAAGCGGCTGGCCGCTTACCTTGGAGCGAACCGCGACATGACGGCAGTCGTCTGTTCCAACGACTATGTGGCGTTGTCCGTCATGCAGGTTGCGCACCGGCTCGGCATGTCCGTGCCAAACGACCTGTCGATCGTCGGTTTTACCGACTTCGCCTTTTCCGAGCTGTTGCCCGTGCCGCTGACCACCGTCGAGAAGACGGCTTTAGAGCTCGGTTTTGCGGCGGCGCAAATGCTTGCCGAGCTCATCGCCGATCCGTCGTCCCGTCGTCCGCCGCTTGTTATCCCGACTCGCCTGAGGGAGCGGGATAGCGTCAGAGCAATCGGAGATTCAAATATATAAGCATATACGAATTTGGCAGAAACCCTTTCAAGGGACCGATTGGTCCTTGGGCGGGTTTTTATTTATTTTCGTCGCTTTTTCTAAAGCGGACCAACTGAGGTAGATATCAGTATGCCTACGAGAAACGGCTCGCAGACCGCAAGAAGGGCTGGAGTGCTCGAAACCGCTCGCGTAAGGGTCTGACAGACCGTAAGAGGAGGTTGAGAGCACGAATTTGCGTGCGTAAGGGTCTGGCAGACCCTAAGAGGAGGTTGAGAGTACGAATTTGGGTGCGTAAGGGTCTGACAGACCGTAAGAGGAGGTTGAAAGCACGAATTTGGGTGCGTAAGGGTCTGACAGACCGTAAGAGGAGGTTGAGAGCACGAATTTGCGTGCGTAAGGGTCTGACAGACCGTAAGAGGAGGTTGAGAGTACGAATTTGGGTGCGTAAGGGTCTGACAGACCGTAAGAGGAGGTTGAAAGCACGAATTTGGGTGCGTAAGGGTCTGACAGACCGTAAGAAGCAGAGGAAAGCTCGAATCTGCTCGAGTAACCGCCTACCAGACCACAAAGCCACTCAGTTCAAGCGATATTACACGAGTTTATCGAGTTCATATATGCGAATGGGGCTGCCATAGTTTTTTTACTCAAATTGCTTAAAACACCCTTGAATGTATCAGTGAAACAAAATAGTATTAAAAAAGAATCAATAATACGAAAAGGGTGAGAGAACCGAATGCCCGCAAAATTGAAGCTGGGAATGAATCTCGGATTTGCGATCAACAAGTACGTCGAGCCGGAGGTATGGTCGAGGCTCGTCGCCGAGGAGATGGGCGTCCGCAACGTGCAGCTCGTCGCGGACTTGCTCAATGTGTTCCTGCCGGACGACTACGTCCTGAGACAGGTAGAGAGGATCAATGCAAGCACACAGCGGTACGGTTTGAATGTGACGTCGACGTTCACGAGCGCGTTTACGCGGGTGAATCACTTCATGCATCCGGATGCGGAAACGCGGCGGATTTGGCTGGAGTGGTTCAAAAAGTTCGCCAAGGCGTCCGTCGCTCTCGGGGCAAAATCGACCGGAAGCCATTTCGGCATTTTGACGTTTACGGACTTCGACGACGTCAAGCGCAGGGAATTCGTCATCGAAGAAGCGCTGAAGCTGTGGAAGGAACTGAGCTGGTATTGTCGGGACCTGGGAATGGACTACCTGACGTTCGAGCCGATGTCCATTCCCCGGGAAATGGCGAATACGGTCGAAGACACGAAAGAACTGCTGGAGCGCTTGAACGACGGGGCGGGGCTGCCTTTCAAGGTGTGTCTGGACGTTGGTCACGCTCCGCATCCGGACGATCGCGATCCTTACCGCTGGGTGAGGGAGCTGGGCCGCGTATCCCCGATTATTCATATCCAGCAGACGGAGCTGAATCATAGCCGACATTGGCCTTTTACGGAGGAGTACAACGCGCTTGGCATCATTCACGGAGAGAAGCTGCTGGAGGCGATCGAGCAGTCCGGCGCGGAGGAGGCGGAGCTTGTGTTCGAGCTGTCGCATCGCGAGGCATGGTCGACGGAGTTCCGGATCGTTCAGGATCATAAGGAATCGGTGGACTACTGGCGGCAGTTCGTTAAGGACTAGGAGGCGGGGAAAAAATGGCGACGATGAAGGCGTGGGTGTTGAACGGAATCGGCGATCTGAGGCTGATGCGGGTGCCGAAGCCGGCCCCCGGCAGAGGAGAGGTTCTGCTGAAGGTGACGGCATGCGGCGTATGCGGCTCCGACATTCCCCGCATTTATGAGAAAGGCACCTACAAGTTTCCGACGATTCCGGGCCATGAGTTTTCCGGGCGCGTAGAAGCCGTTGGCGAAGGAGAGGACGAGCGGCTGATGGGGACGATGGCCGCGGTATTTCCGCTGCTGCCTTGTCGCGCCTGCCCCAGCTGCGAGGTCGGCGCCTACGCAACTTGCAGCGCCTACGACTACAAGGGCTCCCGGTCGGACGGGGCGTTCGCCGAGTACGTCTGCGTGCCGACATGGAATTTGATTCCGGCTCCGGAAGGGCTGAGCGGCGAGGAGCTGGCGATGGCCGAGCCGGCCGCGGTTGCGATTCATGCGCTGCGGCGCGGCGGGCTGGACATCGGCGATCGTGTGCTGATTAGCGGCGCCGGGCCGATCGGCTTGATGTTGGCCCAGTGGGCGCGAGCTTGGGGGGCTTCCCAGGTGCTGCTTGCGGACGTAGACGATAGCAAGCTTGCGTTCGCCC
Organism: Cohnella sp. LGH; assembly: GCF_017671885.1. Classification (NCBI taxonomy): domain Bacteria; kingdom Bacillati; phylum Bacillota; class Bacilli; order Caryophanales; family Paenibacillaceae; genus Cohnella; species Cohnella sp. LGH. The sequence goes on along the minus strand of NZ_CP072117.1, from coordinate 2,023,975 downwards.
GAGAGAACGGTTTTGCAGACGTCGTGAACGCTGCGAACGAGGATGTACAGACGTGGACGATGGAACGGACGGAGGGAGCGGGCGTCGATCTCGCCGTCGAAGGCGCGGGACATCCTGCTTCGTGGGAAAACTGCCTGCGCGCGGCTCGGCCGGGAGGGCGCGTCGTGCTGATGGGCAACCCGTCCGGACCGATGGGGCTGATGCAAAACGGCTATTGGGAAATGCTTCGCAAGCAGCTGACCGTCGTCGGAACGTGGAATTCGGATTACGCCGAGCTGCCGAAGAACGAATGGAAGCTGGCCGTACGGGCAATGGCCCAGGGCAAGCTTCAAATCCCTCCTTTGATTACGCATAAGGTTGCTCTGGAGGAGCTTGGAGAAGCGCTCGGCATGATGCGGGACCGGACGGCTTTTTACAACAAAGTGATGTGGACTATCGGTAAAGGAGAGGGTTAAAGATGAAAGCGGCGGTATTGGAGCAATTGGAAAGAATGGCGTTAAAGGAGGTGCCGACGCCGGAGGTCGACGCGGACAGCATTCTGATGAAGGTGGAGGCGGTCGGCATCTGCGGCAGCGATATTCGAATCTATCGTCATGGCAACAGCCGCGTGCAGCTTCCGCAAATTCTCGGTCATGAAGCCGCGGGGAGCGTCGTCGCGGTCGGCGCCAACGTCACCCGGTTCTCGGTCGGCGACCGGATATGTCTCGGGGCGGACGTGCCGTGCGGAGAGTGCGTATTTTGCGAGGCGGGCATCGGGAACAACTGTCAGATCAACTACGCGATGGGTTACCAGTTTGCCGGCAGCTTCGCGGAATACGTTCTGCTCAACAAGATGGTCGTGAACTACGGACCGATACACAAAATCGGGGACGGGATCAGCTACGAGGAAGCCGCCTTGGCGGAACCGCTTGCCTGCGTATTGAACGGATTGGAGCTGTCTCAGGTGAAGCTGGGGGACACCGTCGTCGTCATCGGCGCCGGACCGATCGGGATGATGCTCGTCGAGGTGGCGATGAAGATGGGAGCGAGAGTGCTGCTCGTCAATCGTTCGCGTCCCCGCCTCGAAATCGCGAAACGCCTCGGAGCGGCGGCCTACATCTGTTCGGGCGACGAAGACGCAGTGCAGCGCGTGCTTGATGAAACGGGGGGCCTCGGAGCGGACGTCGTCATCACGTGCAACCCGTCGCCGGAATCCCAAGTCGACGCGATCCGCATGGCCAAGAACAGGGCTCGGGTCAACTTCTTCGGCGGGCTCCCCAAGGACCGGGCGATTGTTCCGCTCGATACAAACCTGATTCACTACAAGGAACTGTTCGTTCACGGCGCCCACGGCTCGCTTCCCCGCCATCATCAGCAGGCAGTCGAACTGATCAATAACGGCATCATCGATATGTCCAAGTTTATTAGCCATCGCTTCCCGCTCGAACGGATCGAGGAAGCGATTCGCGTCGCAGAGAGCCATGAAGGTCTGCGCGTTATCGTGAACCCGTGAGAAGGGAGGAGAAGCGAATGTCGGGCAAAATTTCGCCATCGATGATGTGCGTCGATTTCCGCAAGCTTGAGGAGAGTGTGCGAGCGCTGGAGCGGGCCGGAACGGACTATCTTCATTTCGACGTCATGGACGGCCACTTCGTGCCTAACTTTACGCTTGGTCCGGATTTTATCCGCTGCGTTCGGGAGATGACGAGTATTCCGTTCGATTTTCATCTGATGGTGGAACGCCCGGAGTCGCTGTTATCCGTCTTCGACATTCGCGAAGGAGACATCGTGTCGGTTCATCAGGAAGCCTCGGTGCATTTGCAGCGAACGCTGCAGCATATTCGCGACAAGGGGGCGCGGCCTTCCGTCGCCCTCAATCCGGCGACACCGCTGTACGCCGTCGACGAGGTGCTGGACGACTTGGAGCTCGTGCTTGTCATGACGGTCAATCCTGGCTTCGCGGGGCAGAAGCTCGTCCCTTCAACACTGCGCAAAATCGCCGGGTTGAAGGAGCGGCTGACCGCAAGCGGCCGCCCGGATATCGAGATCGAGGTGGACGGCAACGTCAGTTGGGACAATGCGCTTAAGATGCGACAGGCGGGCGCGGACATTTTCGTCGCGGGAACGTCGAGCATTTTTACCCCTGGGACGGACATCGAAGAGGCGACTAAGCGCTTTAAGACAAGCATTCTATAACAATGCAGGGAGGTAGCTTCGCTATGACGGACCAAGATTATCAGCTGTTCGAGCAGAGGCAGCGAGCAAGAGGAATTGATGTAGAACGGGTGAAAAGCAGGCTGAAGGCGCTCAAAATCGAGACCCCGTCCTGGGGCTTCGGAGATTCGGGCACTCGGTTCAAGGTGTTTCTCAACCGCTATGCCGCCCGAACGCCGTACGAGAGAATCGAAGACGCCGCGGAGGTTCATCGGCTGACGGGGCTTTGTCCTTCCGTCGCTATCCATATCCCGTGGGACAAAACGGACAGCTACGACGGATTGCGCAGCCATGCGGAGAGTCTCGGCGTCACGATTGGCGCGATAAACCCGAATCTGTTTCAGGACGACGACTATATGTTGGGCAGCGTGACGAACGCGGATGCGACGATTCGGCGCAAGGCGACGGAGCACTTGCTGGAATGCGTCGACATTGCCAGGCAGACGGGATCGCGGGATATTAGCCTGTGGTTCGCGGACGGTACGAATTACCCGGGGCAAGGCGACTTAAGGGCGCGCAAAACGTGGATGCGGGAGTCGCTAGAGGAGGTTTACGGGGCGTTGGCGCCGGGGATGCGGATGCTGATCGAGTACAAGTTTTTCGAGCCGGCGTTTTATCACACCGATCTGGCGGACTGGGGTATGGCGTACAATTTGGCGTGCAAGCTTGGACCGCAAGCGCAGGTGCTTGTCGATACGGGCCACCACGCGCCAGGCACGAACGTGGAGCACATCGTTGCTTATTTGCTGGACGAATGCCGGTTGGGCGGGTTCCATTTCAACAGCCGGAAATACGCGGACGACGATTTGATCGTCGGGGCGATCGATCCTTACGAGTTGTTTTTGATCTTTTATCAAATTGTTCACGCCTCAGAGGATGCATGCGCGGACGTTCGGAGCACGGTGGACAACATCGCTTACATGATCGATCAATCGCACAATATCGAGCCGAAGGTCGAGGCAATGGTCCGCTCGATCTTGAACGTACAGACCCAGTATGCGAAGGCGCTGCTGGTCGATCATGCGGAAGTGCGCGCGGCGCAGGAAAGGCAGGACGTGCTGGGCGCCGAGGAAGCGGTTCGCAAGGCGTTCGAGTTCGATGTAGGCCCGTTGCTGAGGGTAGTCCGGGAGGAGCAGGGGCTGCCGGTCGATCCGATCGCGGCGTTCCGGGAAGGGGCCTATAACGGAAAAATAAAGAAAAGAGCTTCGTCGTTCAAGGGTTGACAGAAGCCTGAATCGATTGTAAAGTTTTCATTGAATTCCACTAGGGGCGCCCGCAAGGGCTGAGATAAGGCGATGCCTTGGTCCCTTTGAACCTGATCTGGGTTATGCCAGCGTAGGAAAGTGGGCAATGTACGTCAGACTTTGGAAGGCGATGGCCGCGGGCTTCTTCATGCTTGCGTCATGGCTTTTCATGAGCGTGACACATTCAGCCGCTCCCTGCCGGGGCGGCTTTTGTTATGCGGCGGATTGCCGCGGACAGGCGCAACGGCAGGGGCGAACCGCGCGTACTCGCCATCGCTTGCCGTATCGGCACGAGTGTCGCAGTCGGTATGCATGCGCCTGAAATGGAGTCGTCGTCAAGTCTGGCCGTCGTTTCTTATCTTCTTACTCATGGCCTCCCAGCGGAATTTGACATTACGCCGCTTAAGGAGGTTTTTTGTTATGCCGATGATGACGACGCCGCTGCCGGGAAGCCGCAAGGTGTACGCGACGGGAGACAGGGAAGACATTCGGGTGCCGATGCGCGAGATCGCGCTTGAGCCGAGTTCAGGGAGAAACGGGCTGGAGGAGCCGAACGATCCGATTCGGGTGTACGACGCCAGCGGCCCGTATACGGAGGATGGTTTTCAGGCCGATGTGCGGCGGGGACTGCCCTCCGTTCGGGGACGCTGGATTGCGGAGCGAGGCGACACGGTCGAGTACGAGGGACGTGAGGTGCGGCCTGAGGACAACGGCTTTGCGACGGCCGATGCGGCGGAGAAGAGGGGCGCGGAGGTATTTCCCAAGCCGCATAACCGCTGCTTGCGGGCGGCGGAAGGGCGCAACGTGACGCAACTGCACTTCGCCCGCCAAGGGCGGATTACGCCGGAGATGGAATATATCGCGCTGCGCGAAGGGATGAGCGCGGAATTCGTACGGGCGGAGGTAGCTGCGGGGCGAGCGATTATCCCGGCGAACATCAACCATCCCGAGTGCGAGCCGATGATTATCGGGCGGCATTTTCATGTCAAGATTAACGCCAACATCGGCAACTCGGCCGTCGCCTCCTCGATCGAGGAGGAGGTTGAGAAGATGACGTGGGCGACCCGCTGGGGAGCCGATACGATCATGGACCTGTCCACAGGCAAAAATATTCACACGACCCGAGAATGGATCATTCGCAATTCCCCGGTTCCGGTCGGCACGGTGCCGATCTACCAGGCGCTGGAGAAGGTCGGAGGCAAGGCGGAGGAGCTGAGCTGGGAGGTGTTCCGCGACACGCTGATCGAGCAGGCGGAGCAGGGCGTCGATTACTTCACGATTCATGCCGGGGTGCGGCTGCGCTATATTCCGCTAACGGCGAAGCGGGTGACCGGCATCGTCTCCCGCGGCGGCTCGATTATGGCGGCCTGGTGTCTGGCTCATCACAAGGAGAACTTCCTGTATACGCATTTCGAGGACATTTGCGAGATTATGAAAGCCTACGACGTCAGCTTCTCGCTCGGAGACGGTCTGCGGCCCGGTTCGATCGCCGACGCCAACGACGAGGCGCAGTTCGCGGAGCTGGACACGCTCGGCGAGCTGACCGAGATCGCGTGGAAGCACGATGTGCAGGTGATGATCGAAGGACCCGGCCACGTGCCCATGCATCTGATCAAGGAAAACGTCGACCGGCAGATGGAGGTGTGCAAGGAGGCGCCGTTCTACACGCTGGGGCCGCTGACGACCGACATCGCTCCGGGGTACGACCATATTACGTCCGCGATCGGCGCCGCGATGATCGGCTGGTTCGGCACGGCGATGCTCTGCTACGTGACGCCGAAGGAGCATCTCGGCTTGCCGAACAAGGAGGACGTCAAGGACGGCGTCATCGCCTACAAGATCGCCGCCCATGCCGCCGATCTGGCGAAGGGCCATCCGCGGGCTCGACTGCGCGACGATGCGCTGTCCAAGGCGAGATTCGAATTCCGCTGGAGAGATCAATTCCATCTGTCGCTCGATCCGGAGCGCGCTATGGCCTACCACGACGAGACGCTGCCGGCGGAGGCGGCCAAATCGGCGCATTTCTGCTCGATGTGCGGCCCGAAGTTTTGCAGCATGCGCATTACGCAGGACATTCGCGATTACGCGGAGAAGCACGGCGTAGCGGAGGAGGAAGCGCTGGAGGCCGGCATGCAGGAGCAGGCGGAAGCGTTTAAGGCCGGGGGAAGCCGGATCTATGCTTAGGGAAGCGGAAACGGAGGCGCGATACTCCCGGCAGATTCGCTTCGCACCGATCGGGACGCAGGGCCAGCGAAGACTCGGGGAGGCGAGCGTGCTCGTTGTAGGCGCCGGGGCGCTCGGCGCGTCGCTCGCCCAGCATATGATCCGGGCCGGAGTGGGCCGCCTGCGCCTCGTCGATCGGGATTACGTGGAGCTGAGCAACCTGCACCGGCAGACGCTGTACGACGAGGAGGACGCGGAAGCGGCGCTGCCCAAGGCGGTCGCCGCCGCAGCGAAGCTGCGCCGGGTCAACGGCAGGGCGCGAATTGAAGCGTTCGTGGCCGACGTGGATCGGCGCAATGCGGAGTCGCTGGCGGCAGACGTCGACCTTGTGCTTGACGGCACCGACAATGCGGCGACGCGGCTAATGCTCAGCGACGCCTGCTTCAGCCGCGGCATTCCGCTCGTGTACGGCGGCGTTGCCGGCTCAGGAGGGATGACTGCGCTGCTCGTTCCGGGGGACCACTGCTGCTTGCGCTGTCTGCTTGGCGAGGAGGAGACGGGGAGCGACGGCGCGCCGACCTGCGACACGCTCGGCGTTATCTCGCCTGCGGTGGAGATGGTGGCCGCTTTGCAGGCGGCGGAGGCGCTGAAGGCGCTGACGGGCAATCGCTCGGCGCTGCGCGGAACGTGGCTGACTCTGGATGCGTGGCATTTCGCGGTCAAGGAATGGAAGCTGCCGCCGCCGGTTGAACCTTGCCCTTATTGCGGGTGGGGGGAGTCGGCGGCAGCTGCTCGCCGGGAGCTTGCGGAGCATGGAGACTCCGTCCGCCTCTCTGCGAACGGCGAACGGGCCAAGGAGCAAAATGCGACTGAAGCGGCATTGCTCGGTGTTAGAAGGGCGGTCGCGGCGGAAGATGTCTCGATTGCCGACCGCTCAGAGAGTGCGACGGGAAATGCTTTGTTCGGCGACGATCGGGAGGCGGCAAGGCTGATCGTCCTGTGCGGAAGGGATACGTTTCAGTTAGCGCTGAAGCCGTCGGTGTCGCTGTCGGAGTGGAGAAGGCGGCTGGTTGCGGCGGGCTGCGCCATTACCGCCGACAATCGGTATTTGCTGCGTGCTTCAACGGCGGCAGAAGAGCGGATCGTCATTTTCGCGGAAGGACGCGCGCTGATTCAAGGCGCGGGCGAGCCCGAACGCGCGATGGAAATTTATCGGCATTATTTGAGCGACGGGACAGGGAGGGAAGCAGATGAAACGTCCGTTGGATTTTAAGCTGTACGTCATTACCGGCGAAAACTATCATCCGGGGCGCGGCATGCTGGAGGTGATGGAGGCGGCTTTAAGGGGAGGAGCCGATATTGTGCAGCTCCGCGACAAGATGAGCCCGAAGCGGGAGCTGATCGAGAAGGCGAAGCGGCTGAAAGAGCTGACCGCCAAGTACGGCGTGCCTCTCATCGTCAACGATCATCCGGACGTTGCGCTGGCCGCGGACGCCGACGGCGTTCATCTCGGGCAGGACGACCTGCCGATCGAGGCGGCGCGCGAGCTTCTCGGTTCGCGCCGGATCATCGGCATTTCTACGCATCGGATCGAGCAGGCTCGCGCCGCCGAGCGAGCGGGAGCGGATTATATCGGCGTCGGTCCCGTCTATCCGACGAGCACCAAGCCGGGACGGCAAGCAGTGACGACCGCTTACGTCGCGCAGGCGGCCGCGGAAATTGGCATCCCGTTCGTCGCCATCGGCGGCATTACGGAGACCAATGCGGAGGAAGTGCTGCGGGCAGGGGCCAGAAGACTGTGCGCGGTGTCCGCCATCGTCGGCCATGACAATCCCGAATCGGTCTGCCGCAATCTGCTGGGGAAGATTAACGCCTGGCGTCTGGGAGAGCAGGCAGCATTGGCGGAATCGGTGTCGCTATCCGTACCGGTATCCTTGTCGGTACCGATGCCGGCTCCCGGGGACGTCCGGGAGATCGACGTTGTCGTCAACGGCCGCAGCGAGCGGACGCAGGCGGCCACCCTGCTGGAACTGGCAGCGGAGTACAAACTGGAAGGCCGAAGCGTCATCGCCGAGCTGGACGGGGCGGTCGTCCCGCGCCAGCTGTGGGGAGAGACGCCGCTGCAAGGCGGGGGCTCGGTCGAATTCGTTCATTTTGTCGGGGGAGGCTGAGCGTGGGGATGGAAATGGATATAATTGTGCAAGACGGTATGGTTATCGGGGGACGGAAGTTGAAGTCGCGTTTTTTTCTGGGCACGGGCAGGTTTCCGAGTCCCGCCGTTTTTCTCCAGGCGTTGGAGGCATCCGGAGCCGAGGTTATTACGTTCGCGGTGCGCCGGATCAATCTGGACAACTATGAAGACGACGGCGTGCTGCAGCATGTGGCGGGCAGAGAGCTGATCTATTTGCCCAATACGTCGGGGGCCGGAAACGCAGATGAGGCCGTGCGAATCGCCCGGCTGGCGCGCGCCGCGGGGCTGGGGGATTGGATCAAGGTGGAGATCAGTTCCAATCCCCGCACGCTGCTGCCCGATCCGGTGGAGACGCTGAAGGCGACGGAACGGCTGGCTGACGAAGGCTTCACTGTGCTGCCCTATACGTCGGACGATCCGGCGCTGTGCCGCAGGCTGGAGGATGCCGGAGCGGCGGCGGTCATGCCGGGCGGAGCTCCGATCGGCACGGGCTTGGGCATCCTGAATCCGTACAACCTGGGCCTGATTGCCGAGGAGGCGCGGGTTCCCGTTATCGTGGATGCGGGGCTCGGCACGGCCGGGGACGCCGTTCAGGCGATGGAGCTGGGCGCGGACGGCATTCTCGCCAATACGCCCGTCTCCAAAGCGGTGGACCCGGTGGCGATGGCGCGGGCGATGAAGCTGGCAATCGAAGCGGGACGGCTGTCCCGGATGGCCGGACGCATTCCCCGGAAGCGCTATGCCTCTGCCAGCAGCGAACTGGAGGGACGGCTGTTCAGACCCGAAGCCTGGGAGGGGAAAACGTGAGCGGAGCGTCGAAAGGAAGCGCGGAAGCGAAGCCCGGGAGAGGGATCGCGAAGTCGACGCAACCAGCCGGAGGTGCGAAGTTGGCGCAATCGACGGGGAGCGCGAGATCGGTGCAATCGGCCGGGGGTGTCAAGTCGGCGCGATCCGCGGAGGTGCTGATCCTCGGTGGCGGCATCATCGGGCTGTCCAGCGCCTGGGAGGCGGCCAAGCGGGGCTTCCGCGTCACGGTGCTGGAGGCGGAGGCGTTCGGCGGTCAAGCCTCCGGGGCGGCTGCGGGAATGTTGGCGCCGTTCTCGGAAAATCCCGAAAGCCCCGACGCGTTTTTCCGGCTGTGCGCGGACAGCCATTCGCGATACCCGGACTGGGTTCGCGAGCTTGAGGAACTGACCGGTCATTCGGCTGAATTGCAGCGCAGCGGGAGCTTGAACGTCGCGTTTCACGAGGCGGATTTCCTGTCCCTGCGCGCGAGGCTCGAATGGCAGAGCCGGTACGGGGCCGGATTCGAGCTGCTCGGAGCGGCGGAGCTGCGCCGCCGGGAGCCGAAGTTGTCCGATCGGGCGTTAGGCGCGCTCTATTGTCCCGGCGAGAGTCATGTGTTCGCGCCGAAGCTGGTCGGATCGGCGGAGGAAGCGTGTCGCCGGGCCGGGGTGAGGCTCGTGGCCCATGCCGGACGCGTAAAGGGAATGGAGAGGGTAGCCGGCACAGGCGTCGTCGTCCGAACCGCGGGCGCGGGAAGCTGGCTGGCGGATCGGGTCGTCGTGTGCGCCGGAGCATGGAGCGGATTCGTGCGAGAGTGGCTGCCCGTCGACGTGCCGGTTCATCCGATCCGGGGACAAATTTGCGCGTATGACGGGAAAGGCGATCCTGTCCGTCATATGGTTTTTTCCAGCCAAGCGTATTGGGTCGGCAAAAAAGACGGGAGCCTCGTATGCGGAGCCTCGGAAGATGTCGCCGGTTTTGAGCGGAGCGTCACAGAGCAGGGGATTGGACGGCTGAAGCGCTGGAGCGATCGCGCGCTGCCTTTCCTTGGCGGTATCCCTCCCTCGCGGGGCTGGGCGGGCCTAAGGCCCGCGACGTTGGACGGCTGGCCGCTGATCGGCCCCGTCCCCGAGGTTTCGGAGTTGGTGCTGGCGTGCGGCCATTATCGCAACGGTATTTTGCTGGCTCCGGCGACGGCGGCGCTGGTGGGAGATCTGTTGGAAGGGAAGGCCGGCGAAAAAGGGTATGAGAATGCCTTCGGGATCAAGCGGTTCTGTGTAGCGGGGACGAGGAGGGGCTTAGGATGAGAGAGGGCGCCCGGTTGTCCAGGGAAGCATCTGCTTTTCGCCGTCCGCTGGCTTTGACGGTCGCCGGCTCGGATTCGGGCGGGGGAGCGGGCATTCAGGCGGATCTGAAGACGTTTCAGGAGTTTGGCGTATACGGGATGAGCGTCGTGACGGCGGTGACGGCGCAAAACAGCCTGGGAGTGCAGCGCGTGGACAACGTCTCGCCTGACATGGTGGAGGCGCAGCTCGAAAGCGTGATGTCCGACATTGGAGCCGATGCCGTCAAGACGGGAATGCTGCCCGCGACCGCCCATGTCGAAGCGGCGGCAAGGTCGTTCGCGAGGCATCGGGTCAAGCGGCTTATCGTCGATCCTGTGGGCGCTGCCTCGGACGGTTCGCCGCTTATGGACGGCGGCGCGTTCAAAGCGATGAAGCGTCTGCTGCTGCCGATGGCGGAAGTCGTCACGCCGAACTTGCCGGAAGCTTGTCGGCTGCTCGGCGTCCATTCCGGCGACATTCGAACGATGACGGATATGGAGCGATTGGCGAAGCGTCTGCTCGCGTTGGGCTCCAGGCATGTGTTTCTTAAGGGCGGACATTGGAGCGGAGAGGAGGCCGTCGACGTATTCGTCTCCGCCGAGCGTCCCGGGGAGACAAAGCGGTTCGTCGGACCGAGGTATCCGACTCCCCATACGCACGGCACGGGCTGTACGACGGCGTCCGCCATCGCGGCTCTGCTGGCGAAAGGAGCTCTGCCGGAGGAGGCCTGCCGTGAAGCGAAAGCGTTCGTGGCCGCGGCGATTTCGGAAGCCTTTGCGCTAGGGAAAGGAACAGGCTCACTTTGGCATGGCGCATTTGCGGAAAAGAGGCGGTTTTTGCGATAATCGGCTTGCTTGCGGTTCTCCGATCCCCTATAATGATCAATAAATGCACAAATGCAACGATGGAGAAAAGTAAGCAGTGCCTTCTTACAGGGAGGGAGCGCCGAAGATTGCGAGCGTTCCTAAGAAATCAGGCTGCCGAAGTTCGCTCCGGAGCAGATCTCTGAACGTTCGGCTGCGGCCGTCCAGTAGGAGATACCGGCTTGCGGCCCGTTACGCCGTACGAAGCGGGAATGTCCGAGCGCCGAATAAGGCGTGCGTCCGATGATGGGCAGCGGCATTCCAACAAGGGTGGTACCACGGTCTTTTCGTCCCTTACGGGAGAGAAGGCTTTTTATTTTGTCGCGAGAAGGAGAATGGTGATGAAGGAACGATTAGAGGCTTTGCGGAGCGAAGCGCTGGATAAGCTGCAAACCGTGGCGGACGCCGCCGCGCTGAACGATCTCCGCGTGCATTATTTGGGCAAGAAGGGGCAGCTCACCGAAATTTTGCGCGGCATGGGCTCGCTCAGCGCCGAGGAGCGTCCGATCATCGGACAGGTAGGCAACGAGGTTCGCGCGGCGATTGAAGCGGTCATCGCGGAGAAGCAGACCGGCTTTGAGCAGGCCGAGACAGCGCGCCGTCTGCAAGCGGAGACGATCGACGTTACGCTGCCGGGCAAGGCGGTCGGCGCCGGCGCCATTCATCCTTTGAACAAAATCGTCGAGGAAATCGAAGATATTTTCATCGGGATGGGGTATACGGTGGCGGAAGGGCCGGAGGTCGAAACCGACTTCTTCAACTTCGAGGCGCTTAATCTGCCGAAAAACCACCCCGCGCGCGATATGCAGGATTCCTTCTATATTACGGACGAGATTTTGCTGCGTACGCAGACGTCCCCGGTGCAGATTCGCACGATGAAGGCGGCAAACGGCAAAACTCCCGTTAAAGTCATCTGTCCCGGCAAGGTGTATCGCCGAGACGACGACGACGCGACGCATTCGTTTATGTTCCATCAGATCGAAGGGCTGGTCATCGGGCCGAACATTCGGATGAGCGACCTGAAGGGAACGCTGCTGCAATTCGTGCAGGAAATGTACGGGCCGCAAATGCAAATTCGCCTGCGTCCGAGCTTCTTCCCGTTCACGGAGCCGAGCGCGGAGGTAGACGTTACCTGCGCCCAGTGCGGCGGCAGCGGCTGCCGGATGTGCAAGCATACCGGCTGGATCGAAATTCTCGGCTGCGGCATGGTGCACCCGAAGGTGCTTGAATACGGCGGCTACGACCCGAACGAAGTAACGGGCTTTGCGTTCGGCATGGGCGTGGAACGGATCGCGCTGCTGAAATACGGCATTGACGATATCCGTCATTTCTACGCGAACGACACGAAGTTCTTGAGTCAGTTCGCCAAAATATAACGCGAAAAAATTACGATAAAAACGAGGGGAGTTTCCCATGAACGTATCCTATCGGTGGTTATCCGATTATATCGATTTAAGCGGCATTCCTGCCGAGCAATTGGCGGAGATGATGACGCGGGGAGGCATCGAGATCGATTCCGTGCCGTCCCGCAATGCGGGCGTTACCGGCGTAGTCGTCGGCTATGTGAAAAAAAGAGAGAAGCATCCCGATGCGGATAAGCTGAGCGTTTGCACTGTCGACGCCGGAACGGGCGAGGATTTGCAGATCGTCTGCGGTGCGCCTAACGTTGACGCGGACATGAAGGTTCCGGTCGCCGTCGTCGGCGCTAAGCTGCCGGGTGGCCTCAATATCAAGCGCGCGAAGCTGCGCGGCGTGGAGTCGCAGGGGATGATCTGTTCGGCGCGCGAGCTCGGTATCAACGACAAACTGCTGCCGAAGGAGCAACAAGAAGGCATTCTCGTGCTTCCGTCCGACACGGAGATCGGACGCGACATTTTGGACGTGCTCGCTTTGGACGACTCGATTCTCGAGCTCGACCTGACGCCGAACCGTTCGGATTGCCTCAGCATGCTCGGCGTGGCTTACGAGGTGTCGGCGCTGACGGGACGTCCGTTGAATTTGCCGGATGCGGCCGTATATCCTGCTGCGGAAGTTACTTCGGATTACGTCCGCGTATCGATTAGTTCTCCTGAGCATTGTTCGCTCTATACCGCTCGCTACATTAAAGGAGTGAAAATCGGACCTGCGCCGCAATGGATGCAGAATCGTCTGATCGCGGCTGGCGTTCGTCCGATCAACAACATCGTCGATATTACGAACTATGTCATGCTCGAATACGGCCAGCCGCTGCATGCGTTTGATGCAGCGCAGGTTGCGGGCGGACGGATCGACGTTCGTCTGGCGCGGGCTGGAGAAACCTTGGAGACGCTCGACGGCCAGGAGCGCAAGCTGGAGCCGCACATGCTCGTCATTGCGGACGCGGAGAAGGCGATCGGCCTTGCCGGCGTGATGGGCGGCGCGAACTCCGAGGTGTCGGAGGGCACGACGGACATTATTCTGGAATCGGCGAAATTCGACGGCAGCACGGTTCGGCGGACTTCGCGCCAACTGGGTCTGCGCTCGGAGGCGTCGGCTCGCTTCGAAAAGGAGACCGATCCGGAGCGGGTGCGCGCGGCGCTGGATCGCGCGGCGGGACTGATGGCTCGTTATGCCGAAGGATTAGTGACCGAAGGCGTCGCCGAGGCTGAGGAGTCCACGCAGCAGCAGGCCGTTATCGAGCTGTCTCTCTCTCGGGTCAACAACATGCTAGGTACAGAGCTGTCCTCGCTTGAGATCAAGACGATTTTGTCCCGGCTGCAGTTCGAGGTGGAAGCTAGCGGCGAGGATGTATGGAAGATTACGGTTCCTTCCCGGCGCGGAGACATCTCCCGCGATGTCGATCTTGTGGAAGAGATCGCCCGATTGCACGGCTACGACGAAATTCCGACGACGCCGATCGAAGGACCGACGACGCCGGGCTCTCTGACAAGGCCGCAAGCGATTCGCCGCAAATTGCGGACGATTCTGACCGGAGCGGGCCTGCACGAGGCAATCAGTTATTCCGTAACCTCGCTGCCGAGAACGGAGCTGTTCGCGGAGCTGTCGGCAGGCGCCAAGCCGATCGCGTTAGCGATGCCGATGAGCGAGGAGCGCAGCGTGCTGCGCACGACGCTGATTCCGAGTCTGCTTGAGGCGGCCGCCTATAACCTGAATCGGAAAAACAACGATGTCGCCCTGTTCGAAATCGGCAACGTCTATCATACCGATGAAACGACGCTGACGAGGCTGCCGAACGAAAAGCCGAGACTCGCGTTGCTGCTCCTGGGCAACCGTCGCTCCTCCGCTTGGAACCGCACTGCGGAGCCAGTCGATTTCTACGACGCCAAGGGGATTCTGGAGCAGGCGTTCGACCGGCTTGGTTTGACGGGCCGCATTTCTTACGAGGCCGCTCAGCCAGCCGGCTTCCATCCGGGCCGCACCGCCGCGATCGTCATTCGTACGGAGCGCGGGGGCGAGAAGATCGGTTATATCGGCCAGGTGCACCCGGAGACGCAGCGGGAGTTCGATTTGCCTGACGCATACGTGGCGGAGCTTGAGCTTGATCCGATCTACGAGTATGCGGACGCGAGCATCGAATATCGCGTTCTCCCTCGTTATCCGGCGATCGAGCGCGATATCGCTGTCGTTGTGGATCGCGGAGTCGCCGGGGGGGCGCTGACGGAGACGATCTCGGTTTCCGCGGGCGAACTGCTGGAGTCGGTGAAGGTGTTCGACGTGTATACCGGGGAACGGATCGGCAGCGATAAAAAGAGCGTCGCGTTGGCGCTCGTGTACCGTCACGCGGAACGTACGCTGACGGATGAGGAAGTCGGAGAGGCGCATGCGCGCGTGCTTGCACAATTGGAACAATCTTACGGAGCGGAACTTCGGAAATAGGCAGGAAACGATAAGGCAGGCAGCGAATACATCTAGACGCCGATTGGCGGAGGATGATTCGCTGCTTTTGTTACATAACAATCACTACGAATGCAATGGGAGGACCACGCCGTGAGCAATCAGGATAAAACGCGTGTCACCGTTGACATATATGGAACGCAGTATACGATAACGGGGCATACAAGCACGGAATATATGAAAAGAGTGGCTGCGATCGTCAACGAGCAGATGAACAAGGTAGACTTCGGTTACCCGAGGCTTGATCTGCCCAAGCTGGCCGTGCTCGCAGCCGTAAATATCGCGGACGAGCTTCTGCGTTTGCGTCGGGAGAACGAGCAGCTGTTGAAAATCGAGCACGACCAACAACAGCAAATCGAAGAGTTGGAAAAGATCCGGTCCACGCTGACACAGGGGCTTGAGGCTATTAAGGAACAGTCTGCCAGAGAGCTGGAAACGTTGAGGGAACAGTCTGCCAATGAGCTGGAGACGGCGAGGGAACAGTCGGCTAGGGAGTTGGCTGAATTCATCGAGCAAGCGGATGCGGAGCGAATTGAACTTAAGGAGCGGTCTGCCGCCGAATTGAGTGCGGCTAAAACGCAGGCTGCGGCTGAACTGGAGGCTTCCGTTGCCGGGGCGGCCAAGGAATTGGATGCGGCGCGAAAACAGGCCGCAGACGAGCTTGAACTGGCCAAGGTCGAATTCGCTATCGAACTGGAGACGCTGAAGAAAGACTCGGAGGCGGAGCTGGCCCGCGCGCAAGCCGCTCTTGAAGCCGCAAGGTCGGCTGCGGAAGCGGAGCTGCAGGCTGTGCGGATGCAGGCTGCGGAGGAGCTTGAGCAGGCGGAGAAGAAAGCCGAACAGCGGCTGGGAAGCCTAAGGGGAAGCTTGAACGCGGAGCTGGAGCGTCAAAAGCAAGCTTCGGCGCAAGCGCTCCAAGCGGAGAAAGAACGGGCTGGAGCAGAACTGCAGGAGCTGGCGCAGAAGGCAGCCAAGCTGGAAGAGGAAAAGCTGGAAGCGGAGCTAGATCTGCAAGCGGAGAGAGAACGGGCCGAGGCAGAGCTACAGGAGCTGAAGCAGAGGGCAGCCAAGCTGGAAGAAGGGAAGCTCGAGGTCGAGTTAGCACTGCAAGCAGCACGTATGCAAGCTGCGTCGGAGCTGGAAGAGGTCAAGCTAGAAGCGGAAATAGAGCTTCAAGCGGAGAGAGAACGTGCCGAAGCAGAGCAGCAGGAGCTGGCGCAGAAGGCAGCCAAGCTGGAAGAAGCGAAGCTCGAAGCAGAGCTAGCGCTGCAAGCAGCACGAACGCAAGCTGCGTCGGAGCTGGAAGAGGCCAAGCTAGAAGCGGAAATAGAGCTTCAAGCGGAGAGAGAACGTGCCGAAGCAGAGCTGCAGGAGCTGGCGCAGAAGGCAGCCAAGCTGGAAGAAGCGAAGCTCGAAGCAGAGCTAGCGCTGCAAGCAGCACGAACGCAAGCTGCGTCGGAGCTGGAAGAGGCCAAGCTAGAAGCGGAAATAGAGCTGCAAGCAGAGAAAGAACGTGCTGAGGCAGAGCAGCAGGAGTTGGCGCAGAAGGCAGCCAAGCTGGAAGAGGCGAAGCTGGAGGCGGAAATAGAGCTGCAAGCGGAGAAAGAACGTGCCGAGGCAGAGCTACAGGAGCTAGTTCAGAAGGCAACGAAGCTGGAAGAAGGGAAGCTCGAGGTCGAACTAGCACTGCAAGCAGCACGTATGCAAGCTGCGTCGGAGCTGGAAGAGGCCAAGCTAGAAGCGGAAATAGAGCTGCAAGCAGAGAAAGAAAGAGCCGAAGCAGAGCTGCAGGAGCTGGCGCAGAAAGTAGCCAAGCTGGAAGAAGTGAAGCTCGAGGTCGAGTTAGCGCTGCAAGCAGCACGTATGCAAGCTGCGTCGGAGCTGGAAGAGGTCAAGCTAGAAGCAGAAATAGAGCTGCAAGCGGAGAAAGAACGTGCTGGGGCAGAGTTGCAGGAGCTGGCGCAGAAGGCAGCCAAGCTGGAAGAAGCGAAGCTCGAAGCGGAGCTAGATCTGCAAACAGAGAAAGAACGGGCCGAGGCAGAGTTGCGCGAGCTGAAGCAGAAGGCAGCCAAGCTGGAAGAAGCGAAGCTCGAAGCGGAGCTAGATCTGCAAGCGGAGAAAGAACGGGCCGAGGCAGAGCTGCGTGAGTTGAAGCAGAAAGCATCCGAACTGGAAGAGGCTAAGCTGGAAGCGGAAATAGAGCTGCAAGCGGAGAAAGAACGGGCCGAGGCAGAGTTGCAGGAGCTGGCGCAGAAGGCAGCCAAGCTGGAAGAAGCGAAGCTCGAAGCGGAACTAGAGCTTCAAGTGGAGAGAGAACGGGCCGAAGCAGAGCTGCAGGAGCTGGAGCAGAAGGCAGCCAAACTGGAAGAAGCGAAGCTGGAAGCGGAACTAGAGCTGCAAGCGGAGAAAGAACGTGCCGAGGCAGAGCTGCGTGAGCTGAAGCAGAAAGCGTCCGAACTGGAAGAGGCGAAGCTCGAATCGGAGCTAGAGCTGCAAGCGGAGAAAGAACGGGCCGAGGCAGAGCTGCAAGAGCAGAAACAGCGAACTGAGGCAGAGAAGCGTGAGCTAGCGGAAAAAGCGGCATCCGATCTGGAAGAAGCAAAGCTGGAAGCAGAGCTGGAGCTTGAGCAAGCGAAGCTTGACGCCGCGAGTGCCTTGGAAGCTGCACGGCTTGAGGCCAAGCAAAGCGTGAGCGCCGAACGCGCCCAACAGGAGGCTGCTCTCGCAGAAGCAAGAGCAATCGCGGACAAAGAGCTGGCTAAGACGAAAGAAGAGACGGAGCGGCTTCTGGCAGAAGCACTGAAGGACGCGAAAGCTCATGCCGCTGCCGAATTGCAGGAGCTCGAGGCAATCTATTCGGAGGAACTGGAAGCTGTGAAAGCGGAGCTTCAAGCTTTGTCGTCCGAGCAAGCGCAATGGCGCGCCAAAGAGCAGGAGTGGCAGGAGCAGCGCGAACGGCTGGAAAGCGATGTCGATCGATGGGCTGCGGAGGCGGAAGACCAAAGGAAAACCGTCTTCGAGCAGCAGGAGATGCTGCAGGAGGTCGAGCTTCAGACGACTGAGCGCTTGGAGCTTCAGCAGAAGGCTCTGGGTGAAGCGCAAAGAGAGAGAGAGGGTCTGATCCGGGAGCTTACCGAGCGTGATGAACAGGAGCAGAAATGGAGCGAGACGATCCGCGAGCTTCGGACGCATCTGGCCGAAGCTCAGCAAGAGCGGCAAGCTGCGGCCGATCGGATTCGCGAGCTGGAAACTCGCACCGTCGAATTGGAGCGTTCCCGTTCGGCGCTTAAAGAAGCTGTCGAGAGCGTGGAGAGCGAGCTGGAAGCCGCACGAGCGGAAGCGGCGGCAGCACCTTCCCGCGAAGCGGATGCAGCCGCGCTTGAAGAGTTGAGCGAACAAGCAGCGGTGGGAGCAAAGTACCGAACGGAACTGGAGCGGCTGCAAGTCGAGCACGCCAAGCTGAACGAGGAATACAAGAAGCTCCAGAGCGAATACAACGAATGGATCGACATGCTGGAACAAGAATAACGCATGCGAAAAAAGGCGATTCATCCGGACGTTTGTCCGAGATGAATCGCCTTTGAAATTTGGATGGTTTAGCTTACGACAAGCTTCGCGATCATTTGCGCATGGCCTTGTCCGCACATAATGCTGCATCGGATTTCATAAGTACCGGCCGGCAAAGTGACGACCTTGGATTTGTTGCCCCTGATCGAGATGTCTTGACCGACAACTTCGATCCCGTGGGCACCCTTCAAGTTTTCGAGCGTTAACTTGACCGGAGTGTCCTTCGGCAGGGCGTATTCGGCTTGATCGAATTCCCAGTTGCTCGCTTTAACGACAACCTCTTGAGAAAAGGTTTCTTCGCTTGCTCCAGCGTTGCTGCCTGAGTTTGTATCCTTGCCTCCGCATGCCGATAAAATCAGCGTCAAGGCTGCAATAGTCAAGAAATAGGCGAATTTTCTTTGCATGATTAATAACCTCCGTACAAGGTGAAATGACAGACGGTCCGTCCCGTTGGGCGTTGTCGTCTGCACACCATTGTATCATAAGGCTGTGGGCGCCTATTGCTTAATCTATGGCAGAGTCATGACATTATTTAGAAATAGGCCTAACGCAGGATGCGCGCAAGGCCTTAGGCATTAAAGACCTTGCGCGCCCTCTGTAGCTAGCTTCTGTGTTTGCCGGCTTCGTACGGGGACGCGATCGGGATAAACAGATCGATGATCCCGATTACAAGAGCCGCCAGCAACGCGCCGATTACCGTCACTTCAACGTGGCCAACGACGAACTGAGCCAGCCAGATGACGAGGGCGCTGCAAAGGAATCCGACGATCCCCCGTCCGAACGGGGTCACTTTTTTACCGAAGATTCCTTCGATGATCCACCCCAATACGGCGATGACGACTGCAAGCATCAATGCGCTCCAAAACCCGCCCACGGAAAATTGAGGAACGAGCCAGCCGACAACCATCAAGACAATGGCTGCGACAATAAAGCGAACAATCGTGCCGATGATATTCATGTTTTCGACCTCCTTTGGAAGTAGTTTATCCTAAGATTCAATCCCTATGCTTTCGCATGGATGAAGGATTCGGCTATAATATAGGCGAAGGAGATGACAATTGCCGTGAACGAGAAGGCTTTACATACATTGGAGTACGATAAAATCATTCGAAGGTTGACAGGACTTGCGGCCACCAGCCTGGGCAGGGAAGAGGCGGAGAAGCTGACCCCCAGCCGCGAGCTCGAAATCGTCAAGCGGCGGCTGGCTGCGACGGACGAAGCGTCCAGAGCCGTAAGTTTGAAAGGGGCGCCTCCGTTCGGAGGCATTACGGATATTCGCTCTTCCCTTCAGCGAGCCAAGCTGCAGGGGATGCTGCAGCCGCCGGAGCTGATGGAGGTCGCCCAGTTTATTATGGGCTCGCGCCGGTTAAACCGCTTTATTGCGTCTGCCGGTGAAGAGACGGAACTTCCGTTGCTATCCGATCTGTGCGAGCCGCTGACCGACTTTAAGGCTCTCGAAGACGAAATTCGCAGATGCATTGACGAGCAGGGAGACGTGCTCGATTCGGCCAGCCCGGAGCTGGCCTCCATGCGCAGAGATATCCGCGTCAACGAAGGCCGGGCCAGAGAAAAGCTGGAAAGCTTGATCCGTTCGTCTTCGGTACAGAAAATGCTTCAGGAAACATTGATTACGATGCGCAACGACCGTTACGTTATTCCGGTGAAGCAGGAGTATCGGGCACACTTCGGAGGCATCGTCCACGATCAGTCGGGAAGCGGCGCAACGCTGTTTATCGAGCCGGAGGCCGTCGTGCAGATGAACAACAAGCTGCGCGAGCTTAAGATCAAGGAGCAGAACGAGGTCGAACGCATTTTGCGCAAGCTGACCGCCGAGGTCGGAGAGCGCGCGGATTTGCTCGCGGGCGATGCGGAAATTCTCGGGATCATCGATTTTGTTTTCGCCAAAGCGTCTCTGGCCCATGCATTATCCGCGACCCTTCCCGTTATGAACGATGAAGGCAAAATTGTTCTGTATAAAGGCAGACATCCGCTGCTGGACATCAAAACCGCCGTGCCGATCGATATCGAATTGGGAGAGAGCTACACGTCGATTATCGTTACGGGTCCGAACACCGGAGGAAAAACCGTTTCGCTGAAAACGATCGGCTTGCTCAGCCTGATGGCGATGTCCGGTTTGTTCGTGCCCGCGGAGGACGGCAGTCGGCTTTGCGTGTTCGACGGCATTTATGCCGATATCGGCGACGAGCAGAGCATCGAGCAAAGCTTGAGCACCTTCTCCAGCCATATGACGAATCTGATTTCCATGCTTGGGCAAGTCACGAGCCGTAGTCTCGTGCTGCTTGACGAGCTTGGCGCGGGGACGGATCCCGCGGAAGGCTCCGCTCTTGCTATCGCGATTCTGGAGCATCTGCAGAAACTGGGATGCCGACTAATCGCGACGACGCACTACAGCGAACTTAAAGCTTATGCCTACAACCGGGAAGGGATCACCAATGCCAGCATGGAGTTTGACGTCGCTACGCTGCGTCCGACTTATCGGCTGTTGGTCGGCGTTCCCGGCAGGAGCAATGCGTTCGCCATCGCGGAGAGACTCGGGCTTCCGAAGAGCATTATCGATCACGCGCGCGGCGAAGTGAGCGAAGACGAACTGAAAGTCGATTCGATGATCGCTTCTCTGGAGCAGGATCGCTTGCAAGCCGAAACGGAAAGACGAACGGCCGAAATGTTGCGACTTGAAACGGAGAAGTTGCGTAAAGAAATACAGGAGGAACGCTTCAAGCTTCAAGAGCAGAAAGCAAAGCTGCTGGAAGCGGCTCGCGAGGAAGCGCGTCAGCAGGTCGCCAAAGCCAAACGGGAGGCTGAGGAGATTATCGCGGATCTCCGTCGGTTGGCGCTGGAGGAAGGGGCATCCGTTAAGGAGCATAAGCTGATCGAAGCCAAGAAACGGCTTGAGGAAGCGGTTCCCGATCCTGTCTCCAGGCCGACTCGTCAAGGCGGGGCAAAGCCGTCGAAGATCGTAGCGGGAGACGAAGTAAAGGTCCACAGCCTGAACGGGCAGAAGGGTCACGTCGTCGAGCTTGTCGGAAGCGGAGAAGCCGTCGTTCAACTGGGCATTTTGAAGATGAAGGTGTCTCTATCCGATCTGGAACCGATGCGATCGGCATCGTCGGCAAAGACGCCGGCGCAAGCGACGACAGTCAAACGCTCCCGCGACGAGAATATCCGCACCGAGCTGGATTTGCGCGGAATGGCGCTCGACGAAGCGCTTATGGAAGTGGACCGTTTTCTGGACGAAGCGTTCCTTGGCAATCTGGGGCAGGTTTACATTATACACGGCAAAGGTACCGGGGCTTTGCGCAGCGGGATACAGGATTTCCTGCGGCGTCATACGCATGTAAAAAGCTATCGGTTAGGCCAATTCGGGGAAGGCGGCGCGGGCGTATCCGTAGCCGAGCTTCACTAACGGGAGGTCTTGCGAATGCAGGATGTTGTCGATTCCATCATGTCTCAGCCTTTTCTTGCGGTGCTGGCTTATTTTTCCGTAGGCATATTGGCGTTGATCGTCTTTCTCTCTTGCTTCGAATGGGTGACGAAGTATGACGGGTGGAAGGAAATCGGCAGAGGCAACTTGGCGGCGGCCATGGCGACCGGCGGCAAAATATTCGGAATTTGCAATATCTTCCGATTCTCGATTGAAGCTAACGATACGATTTATCAAAGTATTTTGTGGTCGGCCGTCGGATTCGTGCTGCTGCTTGTCGCGTATTTTCTGTTCGAGTTTTTCACCCCGGTTTTTCGGGTAGACGAAGAAATCGGCAAGGATAATCGTGCGGTAGGTCTCCTGTCGCTCGTATTGTCCGTTTCCTTGTCCTATATTATCGGCGCAGCCGTCATTTGAGCACGGAGGGAACAAAAGCTATGAAATATTTGTGGGGAACTTTGCTTGCCTTGGCGATTTTGTTCATCGCGGTCGGCGTATTCTATATGATGAAGGAGGCTTAATACGTCATGTCGGTTACTATTTGTCCATGGTGTCAAAGCGAGATTATCCAAGAAGAGGGAGAAGAGCCGGAGAAAATTTGTCCGGTGTGCGACAATGAGCTTGACGGCTATCGCACGCTTCAATTCAGCCTTGGAGACGAAGAAGAGTCAGAGGAAGAAGAGGCGGAAGATGAGCGTCTCGTATCCATTGACGACGACGAGGACCTAGGCTGGCTGGACGAGGAGGATCTGGATTCTAACGAGCAGCTTGTCCGCTTTGACGAGGCGCTGACGGAGCTCTACGACGAACAGGCGCTCATGCCCGAATGTCCAGTCTGCCGCGAATATATGATTGAAGCCGGAGAGCGTCTCGTCGGGGCTGCAGAGTTTGCTCCGCGCCTGCCGGGAAATTCGGATGCGCCTTTGCTGGAGGCTCCGTTCAAGCTGACGATGTTTGTATGTCCGTCCTGCTTTGCGACTCATTCCTTTCTGGGAGATGAAGCGCGTCAACGTTTTATACGCGGCTTAAGTCGCCATGATAAGTCCAGCGGTATGATGTCAAGCCCCTAAATCATGAGAATTGGAAATTTTCTTGGCTATAAGTTAGATCAGTCATGAAAAATGGGCACATCAAATCAAACCCAGCCGAAAATCAAGTGAATAACCAGATATTTACTGGGAATTCATGAAGGACTTTGGCAAAGGAGGCGTCAATCCTTCGCAGTCATCACCTTCTTTCGAGGCGTATAGAGTTGGCCGTTGCGTAGCAGCACATCGACCAGACGCACGAGTTTTCTTGCCGTTAAGACGAGGGCGCGTTTGTGTTGGTGCTTGGGTACTTCCTTGTATTTCTTCCGGTAATACTCGCCGAATTCTTCATCGCGGTTTTTTACCGAGTTGGCAGCTTCAACCAGGTAATAGCGAAGGAATCGGTTGCCGGATTTAATGCGTTTCGTATCTTCCGCTTCAAAGGGGCCAGACTGGTGCCGACGCCACGTGAGACCTGCGTACTTGGCGACAGCGGCTTGATCGCTGAAGCGCTCGATGTCGCCGATTTCGGCGAGAATACCAGCGGCATAAACCCGATCAATACCGGGAATCGAACGCAAGCACTTGGCGCCAGGGATGCCGTCGAGAATCCGCTCGATCGCCTTGTCCAAATCCTTGAGCTGAGTTTGGATGCTTCGAATCGCTTGAATGGACGCGCCGAGCACAAGGTCGATGGAATCCTCGACAACCTTGGACAGCCGATAAGAAGCTCTGGCAGCCTTCTGAATGCAGCGCGCGACGTTCTCAGGGTCGGGGAAGCGGTTGCGTCCCTTATCCCGCAAGTAGTCGGCCAAGTCGGCGACCTCCATTGTCGCGATGTCATCGAGACTGTACTTCTCGGAAAGCATCTCCAAGATGGCGTGGCCGAACACCGAGCTGTCGACTTCGGTTGTAAAGGCGTTGCACTTGTAGAACAGGTTCTGCAAGAAATACTGCTTCTCGCGGGTCAGATTGTGAATCAAGTGGAACCGCATGCGTGTCAGGCGCTGGAGCGCAACGTACTGTTCCTGCATGACGATGGTGGTCGTCAGCCTGCCGAAGCGAAGGCGATCCGCAATGACCCAAGCGTCGAGGCGATCGGTCTTATCCAGATCGGGATAAGCGTCTCTGAACTTGCTGACGAGCTTGGGATTGATGGTGAAGACTTTGGCCTTGCGTTCTTTAAGTGCTGGATCCTCGTGCATGTACATGGCGGGATGCCAGCTGTAAACCGAAGTCGCTTCCAGCCCAATGTGAATTTCGGAAGACGAGTGCTTGTCCGCCGCAGCGACGATCCGATCTCTCAGATAAGAAGCGCCTTCGAGATTGTTCTTCACGCTAAGCGTCTCAAGCTTGTCACCGTCAGGATTCATGAAACACGCTTCGAGTTCTTGCGAACTGACGTCAATACCGACAAATAACTTCAAGTGGAATTCCTCCTTTCGATAAGGGTTTCAGGGAATGGACACTCCGGGATGCCTCCGGCGCACGCGCAGATCAATCACCCTCGCCTATAAGAACACGCTTCGGTCCATGAGCTGCCCCGGTCTGCTAAAGTCGGGCATGGGTTGCCGAAGGGAACGGCCAGCGGGTCAGAAGCTCAAACGCGTACCGGAGAAACAGACTTAAGATGTAGACGCGCTACAGGAGAGATACGAATTGCCCCGAATGGACCCTAAGTTCCATTGTCCGGAGGCATGCCGGAAAGTCCAGTCCCTTTTTCAATTTTCAAAGAACGATTCACTGGAAATTTTGAGGGCGGCCCCTAGTCCCCTAGGGGACTGGAAATTGGCTCGTAACTGCCTTCAAGAAATACTATACGAGGAGAATGAAGTATGACCCGTATGGTTCAATCTGTAATCGACCTGATTGGAAACACGCCTGCCGTCGCCCTTCAGCGGTTGACGGGACCGCAGGACGCTCAAGTGCTGGTCAAGCTGGAGAAAATGAATCCTAGCGGAAGCGTCAAGGATCGCGCTGCATCCGGTCTGCTTATAGATGCGGAAACGAGAGGATTGATCGGGCCGGGAAGCTTGATCGTCGAGCCGACCAGCGGCAATACGGGCATTGGACTTGCCATGTATGCGGCTGCGAAAGGATACCGGCTGATTCTCGTTATGCCGGATAATATGACAGCGGAGCGCATTTCTTTGCTTCGCGGCTACGGTGCGGAAGTGGTGCTCACGCCGGCAGCCGAGCGCATGCCGGGAGCGATCGCCAAGGCTCGGGAGCTAATCGAGCAAAACCCCGGCAGCTACATGCCGAATCAATTCGAGAACCCGGCCAATCCGAACATTCATCGTACGACGACCGCATTGGAAATTCTCGAACAAACGGCCGGCCGTCTAGACGCGTTTGTCGCAACCTCCGGCACTGGGGGCACGGTTACAGGGACGGGGGAAGCATTGCGCGAGAAACTCCCTGGTCTACATATTGCGGTCGTTGAGCCGGCAGGCTCTCCCGTGCTTTCCGGCGGACAGCCGGGGCCGCATAAGCTGGTCGGGACAAGCCCGGGTTTTGTGCCGCAAATTTTGAACACTTCGATCTACGATGAGATTATCCAAGTTAAGGATGAGGACGCATTGGAGACGACCAGACGTCTAGCACGCCTGGAAGGTCTGCTGGTAGGGCCTTCGTCCGGGGCGTCCGTATGGGCGGCCTTGCAAGTCGCTCGGCGTCTGGGGCCGGGCAAGCGCGTGCTGTGCATCGCTCCGGATACGGGCGAACGTTATTTGAGTATGGACATTTTTTGAATAGTAGCATCGGTACGTTGCGCCTACGGATTTCCGCAGGCGTTTTTATTTATGTCTGGGGGAAAACCTGTTCCGTTTATTACGGGTGTATACCCGAAGGGGAATCAACAAAGACTACAACTTGATGTGCCAATGAATGCCCGGGAGGTATGATAATCCATGCAAGCCATCACAGCCAAAGAACTGGAATACATCGCCGATTCGATGTCGAACGAGGACTTGTTGATCAAACAGTGCGCGATAGGAGCCGCTACCATTACAAATCCGCAGCTGCGCCAGGCGTGCTCGCACATGGTGGACGTGCATACGCAGCATTACAACACGCTGCTGAGCTCGCTACAGCAGCACCAACCGCTCGCCCCGGCCCAACCCCAAGCTTAAAAGGAGGTTTTAACGATGTTTAACAATCCGGTGCTTCCCGACGAGGATATGGCTTATACGATTTTGGCCGATCTCAAACGGGTTACTCGCGAATACGCCACGGCAGCAACCGAATCGGCTTGTCCGGTCGTTCGGCAAATGTTCACGCAACTTCTCGACGATACGCTGAAGCTGCAAGGCGAACTGTTTAGCGCGATGCAGCAAAACAACATGTACAACCTTCCTTCACAGGCGCTTAAGCCGGATATCGACAAGCAATTGAAGTCGTACCAGCAGACGCAACAGAAGACTTCGCAATTCGTTCAGCAGACGCAATCGGCGCAAGCCAACATGGCGATGAATGCGCAGAACGGCGCTCAAGCTCCGGCTTACCAATAACGAGACTCGTCCCCGATCGGCGCGCTAGCGCCGGTACGGGGATTTTTTAGAGCATCCTTGGATTTGACTATCCATTCGGCCTGTTTTTGATGTATCATGAAGAGTAATTCAGGAGGGATCAGGATGAACGAATTGAAATTGAGCATTTTGGATTTGCTCAAGGAGGACGCCCGCTTGTCCGCCGCTACGATCGCGACGATGCTGGGGGCTGCCGAAGAGGAAGTGTCTGCGGCGATCGCGGAAATGGAGCGGGATAACGTCATCGTCAAGTATGCGACCGTCGTCAATTGGAGCAAGGTCGACGATGAGAAGGTAACGGCGTTGATCGAGGTGAATTGCACTCCGGAAAGAGGGCGCGGATTCGAGAACATCGCGGAGCGCGTTTATTTGTACCCTGAAGTGAAATCGGTCTATCTGATGTCCGGCGCGTTCGATTTGCTGGTCGAGATCGAAGGTAAAAACCTGAAAGAAGTCGCTTCGTTCGTCTCCAACAAATTGTCGACGATCGAATCGGTCATTTCCACCAAAACGTTCTTTATTCTCAAAAAATATAAGCAGGACGGCATTATTTTCGAAGAGATCGAAGACGATCATCGTCTGCTCGTATCGCCATAAACTTGCGGTCTAACGTAAACGTAAAGGAAGAATGTCCAATGATTAAAGATGAGGAAAAGCCGAACGTCGCGCTGGCCGATCCTTCGCGAAGCGAGGGTATGCAGCGTTACTTGGCTTCCCGCGCCCGCGAGATTCCGCCTTCCGGAATCCGTCGCTTCTTCGACTTGGTTAGCGCCAGCAAAGGTAAAGACATTATTACGCTTGGCGTAGGCGAACCGGATTTCGTGACGCCGTGGCGGGTCAGAGACGCAGCCGTATACTCCCTGGAAAAAGGCAAGACGCAATACTCGCCGAATGCGGGCATGCTGGAGCTGCGGGAAGCGATCGGACAATACTTATACAATCAATTTAATTTGACCTACGATCCGGGCAAAGAAATGATCGTTACTGTGGGAGGCAGCGAAGGCATCGATCTGGCGTTGCGCGCGTTGATCGAGCCGGGCGACGAAATTCTCGTTCCCGAGCCTTGCTACATCTCCTATTCGCCGATCACTTCGCTAAGCGGCGGCGTGGCGGTAGGCATCGAGACGTTCGCCGAAGACGAGTTCAAGCTGACGCCGGAAAGCTTGCGGGCGGCGATTACGCCCAAATCGAAGATTCTGGTTCTCTGCTATCCCAGCAATCCGACCGGGGCAATCATGACCTATGAAGAAATGCTGCCGATCGCCAAAATCGTGGAAGAACACGATTTGATCGTCATCTCCGACGAAATCTACGCGGAGCTGACGTTTAACGGCAAGCATGCGAGCTTTGCGTCTTTGCCCGGGATGAAGGACCGGACGATACTCGTCAGCGGCTTCTCCAAAGCGTTCGCGATGACCGGCTGGCGGATGGGCTATGCTTGCGGACACCCGGATTTAATCAGCGCCATGCTCAAAATTCACCAATATACGATCATGTGCGCGCCGACGATGGGGCAGGTAGCCGCGCTTGAAGCTTTGACCAAGGGCGGGTTGGAAGAGAAGGATCGCATGATGGAATCGTATAACCAGCGGCGCCGTCTAGTCGTGCAAGGCTTCCGCGATATGGGGCTGGAATGCCACGAGCCCCAAGGCGCGTTCTATGCGTTCCCGTCCGTTCGATCGACCGGACTGACGTCCGAGCAGTTTGCCGAGAGGCTGCTGCTGGAGGGCAAAGTAGCAGCCGTTCCCGGTCATGTGTTCGGCAAGGGCGGAGAAGGCTTCCTGCGCTGCTGCTATGCGACCTCTGTCGTACAACTGACAGAAGCGCTGGAGAGAATTCATCAATTCCTTAGAAGTTTGGAATAAAAATGAATAAATTACAAAAAGCATATTCAAACGATTAATGTTTTGCTATAATAACCATGATTTTCGACCCGTCGAGTCTGTATAAGTTGAACCCAACCTATATCGCTCGATTATGAGAAGGGGGAGTTACATGGCTGAGGCAAAACATAAATCGAAGAAAATGTCGTCTTCAAAAGCCGATGCACCCATTTCTCGTTACTCGGGCCAAGCGGCGGATTTGGCGGAGGAAATCGACCTTCTCAGAAAGGTAATGACGGATACGTTCCTGCAGGAGCGCTCCTTCGTCGCGGATTCCGTCATGGAGCTGAGCCGGCAATTAGATCGGAAGATTAACGAATATATGAAGATTGTTCTATTGGGCAGGGAGCAGGCGCGGTGACGAACTCACCGGCCTCTTTTTTTCTATAGCAAGGAGGGGGAGCAGATGCTGTGGCTCGTGATCGGCGGCATCGGCTGCGGAAAATCCGCTTTCGCGGACGAGCTTGCGATTGCCGTCGGGCGCGAAGGCATTCGCTTGTCCTGTCCTTCTTTTCCATACGGGGAAGCGGCTGAACATCCTGAGGGTAGAAGTGAAACAGGTTTCTTCAGGACAATGTCGGAGGCGGACGGAACTCTGCCCGAGAAGATCGATGCGATCAATATGGAGTCGAACTTTTATCGCGCGGAGCGGAGAGTCGTTGTCGTCGACAGCTTGTCGGGATGGCTCAGGGCTTCGTTCGCGCGAACGGAGGCCCAGGGAACGATAGACGAAGCCTTCCGGTTCGAAGCGGCCAAATGGCAGCAGACGATCCAGGCGATACTGGCGTTCGAGGGCAGGATTGTCGTCGTGACGGAAGAGCCGGCGATCGGTTTAGCCCCTGCCGCCCTGGAACTGGAATATGCCGGGCGGCTGGCGGAGGCGAATCGCGTTTTGCTGAGGGCAAGTCATGCCGTCTATCGGGTAACGGCCGGAATGGCCGTGGAAATGAAAGGCTATCGTATACAAGAGAGGAACGAAACCAAATGAAAATCTACACGCGGACCGGCGATGGGGGGAAAACGTCGGTAATCGGCGCGCGCGTCGAGAAAGACGATGCAAGAGTGGAAGCTTACGGTACGATCGACGAGTTGAACAGCTTCGTCGGTCAAGCGGCAGCGGTCATCGCCAGATTGCCGGACGGGGAGTGGAGCGATCGGCTTGAACAGCTCACGATGATTCAGCACGAGCTGTTCGATTGCGGCTCCGATTTGAGCTACGCTTCCCTCGATCCGGACAAGATGAAGGTCGCCCCGGAGATGACGGAACGATTGGAACGGTGGATTGACGAACTGGAAGCGTCTAATCCGCCGCTTGAGAAATTCATTTTACCCGGAGGAAGCGAACCGGCAGCTCTGTTTCATGTTTGCAGAACCGTCTGCAGGCGGGCGGAGCGGAGGGTCGTCTCTTTGGCGCGGGAGCAGGAGTGTCCGGAAGAGGTGCGGAAATACTTAAACCGCCTGTCGGACTATTTCTTCTCCGCGGCAAGAGCGGCCAATGCCCGGTTGAATGTGACGGATGTCGAATACGAACGGAGCGCTTCGGTGTTTCGCCGGAGGACGTAGCTGGATGGACGAAACAAGCAAGGGGACGGAATATTACGCGCCGATCGAGTTCGTGGCGGAGGCGGGAGACGAAGGCCGCACGCTAAGGGATGTGCTGCGCAAGCGAATCGGCATTTCGCGCAGGCTGATGGTGCGGCTTAAGACGTCGGAGGAAGGACTGTCCGTCAACGGGCAGAAGGTATGGCCCAACCATAAAATAGTTGCGGGAGATGTTATTTCCCTGCGCATGGAGGCGGAAAGCTCGGAAACGATTCTGCCGCAGCCGATGGAGCTGGACATCGTGTTCGAGGACGAGCACCTGCTCGTGTTGAACAAGCCTGCCGGACTGATCGTCCATCCGACGACGGGACACTATCTAAATACGCTGGCCAACGGCGTTATGCACTATTGGCAGGAGAAAGGCGAAAGGGTCAGGTTTCGTCCGGTTCATCGTCTGGACGAGCATACGTCCGGTCTGGTCGTCGTCGCCAAGCATTCGCTCGCTCAGCAGCAGTTGTCGGCGCAAATGTCCGAGGGGACCGTCGTTAAGGAGTATCGAACGTACGTCTACGGCCGCCCTCCGGCGGCGGAGGGCAGAATCGACGCGCCAATTGGAAGGCAGGCGGAAGATCCGCACCGGCGCGTTGTTCGCGAGGACGGAGCTCCGTCCTTGACGTTTTACCGGGTCGCCGAAACGTACGGGGAACAAGCCTGCGCGATCGATGTGAGACTGGGAACGGGCCGAACGCATCAGATTCGCGTTCATATGACGCATATCGGCTGTCCGATTATCGGGGACAGCTACTACTCGGAGAAACGGTGGAACGAGTCGGAGGCGGCGCAGAGGGTGTCCGGCATTATTGGCAGACAGGCATTGCATGCCTGCAGATTAGGTTTTCGTCATCCCGTTACGGGAGAAGAGATGAGGCTGGACGCGGCGCTTCCGGAAGATATGAGACTGCTGGAACGAGAGCTCGGCAAATGGGCTAATGATTAAGCGAAGGGGTTAGTTGAAGTGGCAAAAGCGTTGAAAATGTATCATCTGCCGACTTGCAGCACGTGCAAGGCGGCCGTTAAAGCTTTGAAGCAGCATGGCTACGAGTTGGAGCTGCACGATATTCGCGAGACGCCGCCGTCAGCCGAAGAACTGGGCAAGCTGATCGCTTCCAGCGGGCTGCCGATCGGCAAATGGTTTAATACGTCCGGCGAAGTCTACCGGGAAATGGGGCTTAAGGACAAAATGGCGGCAATGTCCGACGAAGAAAAAATTCGGCTGCTATCGTCGAACGGCATGCTCATCAAGCGTCCTATCGTTTCAGACGGAGTCAAAACGACGATCGGCTTCCGCGAACAGGAATTCGGTCCGGAGTGGTACGGACAATGAAGAAGCTTAATGTGCGCGCGCAAAAACTGGACCGGCTCGGCTCGGCGATTTTCTCCGAGGTGGCCGATTGGAAGCGGGAGGCGCGGGAACAAGGATTATCCGTCATTTCGCTCGATATCGGAAGCCCGGATCGTCCGCCGGAGGAGGAGCTGCGCGGCGTTCTGGCCGCCGCCAGCCTGCGGTCCGATACTTATCGCTATCCCGGAACGGAAGGCACACTGGCCTTTCGGGAAACGGTAGCGAAGTGGTTCAAATATCGGTTCGGCGTGGAACTGGATTCGCGAAGCGAGATTCTCTCCCTGATGGGCACGCAGGACGGACTGGCGCATTTGCCGCTCGCGGTTGCCGATCCGGGAGATGCGGCGTTGCTGCCCGATCCCGGTTACCCGGTTTACGGCGCGGGGCTGGCTGTGGCGGGCGTCGAAGCGATTCCGCTGCCGTTGCTGGAGGAGAACGGCTACTTGCCGGACTTCGAGGCTGTGCCGCAAGCTGTCTGGGATCGAGTCAAATTCATGATTTTGAATTATCCGAGCAACCCTTTGTCCGCGACGGCCGATCTGGCCTTCTTCGAGAAGGCGGTACATACGGCGCGCAAGCATGGCGTTCTGCTCGTTCACGATAACGCCTACAGCGAGATGGCCTTCGACGGCTTCCGTCCGCCAAGCGTGCTGGAAGTGCCGGACGCGTTGGACGTCGCCATTGAATTCCACTCGCTATCCAAGTCGTATCACTTGGCCGGCACGAGACTCGGTTTTGCGGTCGGCAACCGGGAGGTGCTGTCCAGCTTGCGCGATCTGAAGAACAACATCGATTTCGGCGTCTTCCTGGGCGCTCAGGAAGCGGGAATCGCGGCGCTGGAGCTGGATATGAACGCGCCGAAGCCGATTTCCGGCCTATATGAGCGCCGTCGGGACGTATTCGTTCGCGCTCTTCGCGAGCAAGGCTGGAACGTGACGTCTCCCCAGGCGACGATGTTCCTGTGGGCGCGTGTTCCCGAGGGCTGGTCCTCGCGCAGCTTCTCGCAGTCGCTACTGGCCGCTACAGGCGTAGCGTCGATACCGGGCAACGCGTTTGGCGCAGAGGGAGAAGGTTTTGTCAGGCTGGCGCTGGTCGAGGAAGAGGAAATTCTGGCGGAGGCGGCGAAACGAGTCGGTGAATTCGTTCGAGGAACCGATCCGTGGAAATAAAGGGAGAAATGAACATGTCAGAACCAAAGGTGATGCTCGTCGACGGCATGGCTCTTCTGTTCAGAGGCTACTATGCCAACGCTTACGGAGGATACATCCGCAAGACAAAAGCGGGTCTTCCGACGAATGCGGTATTCGGCTTCGTCAGGTATTTGCTGGATGCTTGCCGAACGTTCGGCCCGACGCATATTATCTGCTGCTGGGATATGGGCAGCAAGACGTTCCGGACCGAGAAGTTCGACGCGTACAAAGGGAACCGCCCGGAAGCTCCGGCGGATCTGATTCCGCAATTCGACCTCGTGAAAAAGGTCGCAAGCGGGCTGGGCATTCCGAATGTCGGCATCGTCGGCTACGAGGCGGACGATTGCATCGGAACGCTGTCCAAGCAATTCGGCCAACATATGGACGTCTATGTGCTGACCGGCGATCACGATATGCTGCAGTTGGTCGACGAGCGGGTTAAAGTGGTGATCATGAAGAAGGGACCGTCCAACTATGCGGTCTACGATCCGGGGATGCTGCTGGAAGAGAAGCAATTAACGCCAAAGCAGTTCATCGATCTGAAGGGATTAATCGGGGACACCTCGGACAATTATCCGGGCGTTAAAGGCATCGGGGAGAAGACGGCGACGAAGCTGCTCGTAGAGTATGGCTCTATTGACGGTATACTGGAAAACCTGCATCTGCTGCCGAAGGGCGTTAAAGCTAAAATCGAAGCGGACGTCGAGATGCTGCACCTATGCCGCGAACTGGCGACGATTCATTGCGAAGCGCCTGTCATCTGCACCGCAGAGGAGTGTTACTGGCAGCCGAATCAGGCCCAAATCTCGTCTCTGTTCGAGGAATTGGAGTTTAACAGCCTTGTTAAGGACGTAAGCAAGCTGGTTCTCTCGGTTTCATAAGTTAATCCATACTGTTCGAAAGAACCTCCACGCGGGCGAATGTATACCAGTGTGCAGGTTCTTTCTCTATTATGAGAAATTCTTAATCTAGTATACTGAAGCAGAATGATAAATACGGTTGGAGAGTTGAGTCGTCTCGACTTGGACACGAAAACGGAAAAAAATAAGTTCGGTATCAATGATAGCCACCGAACACGTCCATCCAGCCGTTGATAATCTTGAGCTTGGACAGCTCTTTTTCGCGACTGGAGCGCTGCGGCTCGATGCTTAAGCTGGCGAACAGGTAGGCGGGGAAGTGGGCGGCTTCTTGTCGTTCGTCCTCCAGCGGCGATCGTCTCGCGGGGGAGCCGTGATTCATCCGGTAATAAAGCGTTGAACGGCTCAAGCCGAGCAGAGCGGTTTTCGTACGGATCGGCAAGTCTCCGTCGTCCTGGGTGACGAGTTCGTTGCGATGTTCCTTGGGAAGTCTCGAAATCATGGCCTGTTTCAGCCACTCCAGCTGCAGGCGCAGCTTGTCGGCCTCCTCCTGCAGCTCCTCGATCCTATGTTCGTAAGCGGTCTTCAGTTCGTTTTCCGACTTGCGCTCGTTTTCGAACAGCTTGTGCATGTTTTGGACGACATGATTTTTCCACCTGTTCAAAACGACGGGCGATATCCGGTATTCCTCGGCCAATCCGGCGACGCTGACCTGTTCCTCAAGAAGCTTGGATAAAATGTGCGCCTTCTGGCTGGGCGTAAATCTTCTGCGTTTTGCCGCCATCTTTAATCCCTCCTTATCGTGGTCCAAATTTCAGTTCGCTTCGAGCTTGAGTAAACTCGACTATGTTCATTTTAGTGTAAACGCGACCGTTTCACAATAATTAATCCTACTTGACACATAGGAATTTAGTAAATTAAGATTCCTATTAACCTGAAGCGGCGGAAGCTGCCAGGGGCGTTCTACTGACCAGACAACTGGAGGTTCGTTGAAATAGAGTTGGGACGGCTGGTTGCAAGGAGGAGGGAGACGGAAATGCAAGTGCTTGGCCTGAACAACGTCTCGAAAACGTATAAAAATGGAACGATCGCCGTACAGCAGGCGAATTTGAGCGTTCGCGAGGGGGATTTCGTTTCATTCGTCGGACCTTCGGGCTGCGGCAAATCCACGATTTTTCGTATGGCCGCGGGTTTGTCCGCGCCGACCGGGGGAGAAATAGAAATTCTCGGCGGATCTCCCGACGAAGCCAGGAAGAGCAACGGCATTGCTTGCGTCTTCCAAGAAGCAACGCTGCTTCCGTGGGTATCGGTAAGGGATAATATCGCCTTGCCGCTGCAGCTTCGCAAGCAGCCCAGAAAGCGCCAGATCGAAGAAGCGGAACGGGTGCTGCATCTCGTAGGCTTGCAGGATTATGCCAAAGCGCTGCCGCGAGAGCTGTCCGGGGGCATGAAAATGCGCGTGTCGATCGCGCGTGCGCTCGTCGCCAATCCGCGGATATTGTTTATGGACGAACCTTTCGGCGCGCTGGACGAGATTACGAGGCAGACGCTGCAGGATGAATTGCTGTCGATTCGGCAAAAAACGGAGAGGATGACGATCCTGTTCGTGACGCACAACGCTTTCGAAGCGGTGTATCTGTCGAACAGGGTCATGGTCATGACGCCGAGACCGGGAAGAATCGCCGGCGAAATCCGCATCGACGTGCCGTATCCGCGCGGGGAACGGTTCAGGGCTCATCCCGACTTCGGCCGATACGTCAGCAAAGTAAGCGAGTCGCTCAAGCATTAATCGGATCGTGGGAACGATTCGCAAGAAAGGGAGTGTGTGCTATGAACGCCATTAGAAGCGGAAAGCTATGGCGTATCGTCCCGCCCGTCGTCGCCTTCGTGCTCTTCGTCGGGTTATGGCAGCTGATCGTCGGTCAAGCCGGCATTCCGCCTTACATGCTGCCGAAGCCGACTGACATCGTCGCATCAGTCGGGGACAACTGGAGGAGCCTGTTCGGCTCTGTATACACGACGGCGTTGGAAACCGTGATCGGCTTTCTGCTCTCCGTCGTCGGAGGCGTGTTGGGCGCGATTCTGCTCGCCAGTTCGAAAGTGATCGAGAGAAGCGTCTATCCGTACGCGATCGTGCTGCAGACGATTCCGATCGTCGCCATCGCTCCGATCATCGTCATCTGGTTCGATGCGGGGCTGAGGTCGATCGTCATTATCGCTTTTCTGATCGGCTTCTGCCCGATGCTGTCCAACACGCTGATCGGGCTTAACTCTACGGATCAACATTTGAAAAACCTGTTCCGCCTCTACAACGCCTCGAAATGGCAGACGATGTGGAAGCTGCGCATTCCCGCGGCGCTTCCGTACATCGTGGGCGGCCTCAAAATTTCCTGCTCTCTCTGCGTGATCGGCGCGATCGTCGGGGAATACGTCGCCGGCGTCGGCGGAGGGCAGGGTGGCCTCGGCTATGCGATTACGTATGCGGCAATGCGGATTCAGACGCCGTATCTGTTCGCCTGCGGCTTGATGGCCTCGCTGCTCGGCATTACTTTCTATCAGCTCGTGAATTGGTTTTCCCGAGAGTTGCTGGGCTCTTGGCACGAGTCGGAGCTCGCGCCCGAAGACGATTAAATTTTATCCAAAGGAATGATGACGATGACTATGATCAGAAAACCGTTCAAATTAATTCTTTTATTTCTGATAACGACCGTAATCCTAGCTGCTTGCGGCGGCAAAGCGGAACCGGGGGCGTCCTCCGCCTCGCCGGAGTCTCCGAAGCCATCCGCTTCAGCGTCGCAGTCCCCTGCGGCTTCCCCTTCCGCCTCTTCGGAGGAGAAGCCGAAAGAACCTCGCAAAATCACCGTCCAACTCGGATGGTTTGCCGAGCCAGAATACGGAGGAGAATACGCCGCGCTGGTTCAGGGCTATTTCGCCGAGGAAGGTCTCGACGTGACGATCAAGCAGGGCGGCCCCAAAGTGAACGGCAGGCAAATCGTCGCCACGGGCAATGCCGAATTCGGATTCGCCAAAGCCGATACCGTGTTGCAGAACCGCGAGGAAGGGCTGCCGATCGTAGCTGTGGCGGCCGCTCTGCAAGGCTCGCCTCAGGCGCTGATCTTCCATAAATCGCAGAACATTCAATCGTTCGAAGATTTGAACGGCCGCACCGCTTTCTTCGTTCCCGGGGTGCCGGCATACGAGTACGTGAAGAAGAAATACAATCTGCAATTGAAAGAGCAAGTGACCGACGGAACGCTCGTGCGCTTCCTTGCGGACGAGACGTCCCTGCTGCACGGCTTCTCCACCTCCGAGCCGATTACGCTCAAAGAACAGGGCGTGGAAGCGGAACCGTTCCTGTTGTCCGAGTCGGGCTACGATCCTTACGAGATTACGATCATTACGTCGGAAAGCTTCCTGAAGGAAAATCCGGAGGTCGTAAAAGGCTACTTGCGCGCCGTGAAGAAAGGCTGGGCGTATTACTTCGACCACTTCGAGGAAGTGAACGTGCGCATTCATGAGGACAACAAGGAATTGCCGATCCCCGCGATGAACGAGCAGGCCGTCGCCTACAAGCCGTTCGTAACGGGAGGCGACGCCGCGACGGAAGGCTTCGGCGTCATGAAGGAAGCGCGCTGGGAAGAGAACAAGAAGCAGCTGCTGGAAGTCGGCTTGCTCAAGAACGACGTCGACGTGAACGAAGCGTTCACGACGGAATATTTGCCGAAATAACGCAAACGCACAGAACGCGCGACGGAGGAAACTACCAATGAGCACTTTGATATCGCATGCGAAGGAGCAGCGCTTGATCGATCTCGCGTCCGAGCTGTCGGCGAAGTTCGCCTTGACGGCGGCCGAGATCGACCGGAACGCCGAGCTGCCGAAAGATAACTTGCGGGAGCTGTTTGAGCGCGGGCTCGACACGGCGATTCTTCCCGAAGAGAAAGGCGGAGCGGGCATCTCGTACCGGACGTTCGGACGGATCGTGTTCGAGATCGCCAGAGGGTGCCCGTCGACCGCTTGCGTCTGGCTGATGAACACAGCCGCCGCCGAATCGCTGATCACGCTCTCTTCGCCGGAGAGATCCGAGCATTATTTGCGGGAGTGGAAGCAGGGCAAGCGCTTCGCCAACGCGCTTAGCGAGCCTTCCTCGGGCAATCTATTCCTGAATCCCGTACAGGAGGCGACGCCGCTCGGAGACGGCGACTGGAGTCTCGACGGAGCGAAACGCTTCGTCTCCGGCGCCGAACTGGCCGATTACTTCCTGATCAACGCGAGCATCGATGGCCAGCCCGCCTTCTTCGGCGTGGAACGGGACGATACGGTCGACATTCACGACATCTGGGACGCGCTCGGCATGCGAGGCACGCGAAGCCAATTGATCGGCTTCCGCGGCACCCGGCTTCAAGCGGCCAACCGCTTCGTCGAGGCCGCGTCCCCGCGCCAAAATCTGATCGCGCTAGGCTTGCCGTGGCTGTCGCTCGGCATCGCCCAGGCGGCGTACGACGCGCTGATCGCGCAGGCGAAAGGGAAGAAGCTGACCGATGGCAAGCCGCTCTCTCTCGTACAGTGGATTCAGTACGAGACGGCCGACGTTCACGTTCGCCTGAAAGCCGCCAAGCTGTTGGCCGAGCGATTGCTGGAGCTGGCGGACGAGGGCTCCCAGGAGACGATCATCGTCTCGATGGAAGCCAAAATCCTGGCGAATCAGATCGCCAAGGATGCAGCCGATCTCGGCTTGCGCGTCGGAGGAGGGCTGGCGTTCACGCGCGCGCTGTCCTTCGAGCGCCATCTGCGCGATGCCCAGGCGGGCGGCTTGATGGCTTATTCCAGCGAGCTGTGCCGGCTGTACGTCGCCAAGTATGAGCTTGGCGTCCAGGAACAGGGCTGAGCGATGGCGAAGCAGATCCGGTTCAACGCCTTCGACATGAACGCGGCCATGCACAATCCGCACGGCCTGTGGAAACATCCGGACAACGAGCGGCATCGTTACAAGGATTTGCGGTACTGGGTCGAACTGGCGCAACTGCTGGAGCGCGGCTTGTTTGACGCCTTGTTTCTCGCGGACGTATACGGGTTTTACGACGTGTTCCGCGGCAGCCGCGACGCCGCGCTGCGGGACGCCGTCCAGGCCCCGATCAACGATCCGGCGCTGATTATCCCGACGATGGCCTATGCGACCCGACATCTCGGCTTCTCCGTGACGGTGCCGACGACCTACGAGCATCCTTACGCCCATGCGAGACGAATGACGACGCTGGATCATCTGACGAACGGCCGTATCGGCTGGAACGTCGTCACGGCCTTCCTCCCGAGCGCCGCCCGCAATTTCGGGCTGAACGGGATGATCGGACACGACGAGCGCTACGAGCGGGCCGAGGAATACATGGAAGTCGTCTACAAGCTGTGGGAGGGCAGTTGGGCCGATGACGCCGTCGTTCGCGATCCGGCCGCAGGCGTCTATACCGATCCTCTCAAGGTTCGGGAGATTGGTCACGAAGGGAAGCATTACCGGGTTCCCGGACCTCATCTGAGCGAGCCTTCGCCCCAGCGGACTCCGGTCATTTATCAGGCGGGCGCGTCGGAGAGGGGCAGGGCGTTCGCCGCCAAACACGCGGAATGCGTCTTCATCGACGGTCACTCCTTCGAGAGCATGAAGTTTTACGTGGACGACATTCGTGCCAGAGCGGCCGCGTACGGCAGGGAGCCGGACGATGTCCAAGTGTTCATGGCGCTCAGCACGATCGTGGGAAGAACGGAAGCCGAGGCGGAGGAGAAATATCGCGAATTGACCGATCTAAGCAGTACGGACGGCCCACAGGCCATCTATGGCGGATATACGGGAATCGACCTGGCGCAGGGCGATCCGAACCAGATTTTGACCTATCGGGCGACGGATCACGGGCAGACGGTCATGGCGAGATATACGAAGCTGTCTCCGAAGGAGATGACCTACGGGGAAGTGATCGAGTCCGTTACTAGAATCGGCGGAAGAACCGTGCTGCTCAAAGGCTCGGCCGAGCAGGTCGCCGACCGGATGCAGGAGTGGGTCGAGAAAACCGGTATAGACGGCTTTAATCTCGGCCACCTGGTTACGCCAGGCAGTCTTAAGGAAATCGTCGAGCTGATCGTGCCGATCTTGCAGGAACGGGGTTTATACAAAACAAGCTACGTAGCGGGCACGATGCGCGAGAAGCTGTTCGGAGCCGGCCGCGCCCGGCTTCCCGAGCGGCATCCGGGCGCGGGATACCGCTTGGCGCGAGGGGAATGAACATGGGGAAACAAATACGGCTTAACGCATTCGATATGAACACGGCCATGCACAGCGCGCACGGCTTATGGAAGCATCCCGCGAGCGAACGACACCGGTACAAGGATTTGCGCTATTGGGTCGAACTGGCGCAATTGCTGGAGCGGGGCTTGTTCGACGCCTTGTTCCTGGCGGACGTATACGGATTTTACGACGTGTTCCGCGGCAATCGCGACGCCGCGCTGCGGGACGCCGTCCAGGTGCCGGTCAACGATCCGTCGCTGATTATTCCGACAATGGCGTACGCGACGGAGCATCTGAGCTTCGCGGTCACGATTCCGACGACCTACGAGCCTCCTTACGCCCATGCGAGAAGAATGTCCACGCTCGATCATCTGACCGGAGGCCGGGTAGGATGGAATATCGTCACTTCGTTTCTGCCGAGCGCCGCAAAGAATTTCGGACTCGACCAGGCGGTCAACCACGATCGCCGCTACGAGGTTGCGGACGAATACATGGAAGTCGTCTACAAGCTGTGGGAAGCGAGCTGGGAGGAGGACGCCGTCGTTCGCGACGCCGTGCGCGGCATCTATACCGATCCTTCCAAAGTTCACGAGATCAATCACGAGGGGCGGTATTACAACATTCCGGGACCTCATCTGAGCGAGCCTTCGCCTCAGCGCACGCCCGTGCTGTATCAAGCCGGGACGTCCGCCAAAGGGCGGGAGTTCGCCGCGAAGCACGCCGAGTGCGTGTTCATCGACGCGCACAACTACGAGAGCCTGAAGTTTTACGTCGACGACATCCGCACGAAGGCCGTCTCCTACGGACGCAAGCCGGAGGACGTAAAAGTGTTCATGGCCATTAACTCCATCGTGGGCCGGACTCGAGCGGAAGCGGAGGAGAAGCTCAGGGAATATACGGCCCTGCGCAGCGAAGACGCTCCGCAGGTGCTGTACGGGGGCTTCAGCGGCATCGACTTGTCGAAGTACGACCGTTCCGACTATTTGTCCTATTTCGCTTCCGATCACGGACAGGCGGCCGTAGCCCGGTTCACGACGATGTCGGAGAAGCGGATGAACGTCGGAGAAGTCGTCGACG
This sequence comes from Cohnella sp. LGH, assembly GCF_017671885.1. Taxonomy (NCBI): domain Bacteria; kingdom Bacillati; phylum Bacillota; class Bacilli; order Caryophanales; family Paenibacillaceae; genus Cohnella; species Cohnella sp. LGH. Next base: position 1,983,548 of record NZ_CP072117.1, on the reverse strand, counting down.
AGATCGTCAAGATCGGGGGACGAAGCGCCCTGCTGTTCGGCTCGGCCGAAGAAGTCGCCGATCAGATGCAGGCTTGGGTTGAGAAGACGGGCATCGACGGCTTTAATCTCGCTCATCTTATTACGCCCGGGAGCTTGAAGGACATCATCGATCTGGTTGTGCCGATCTTGCAGGAGCGCGGCCTGTACAAAACGGAATACGCCAAGGGAACGATGCGCGAGAAGCTGTTCGGGCCCGGCGCAAGCCGTCTGCCGGACAGACATCCGGGCGCGGCATTCCGCCGCGCAGGCGAGGCGAAGGAGCGATCGGGAACATGACATCGAGAGGCCAACGTTTTCTGGACAGCCTTCAGGACGGCAGAAACGTATGGGTAGACCAGGAGAAAGTAACCGAACTGCCAGGGCATCCGGCTTTCTCCGGAACGCTCTCCACGATCGGCCGACTGTTCGACCTGCTTGACGATCCCCGCCGTAGAGACTATGTCGGGTACGCGGCGGACGATAGCGGCAGATTCGCCCACAGCTCGTTTCTCGTGCCTTACACCGCCGAAGATTTGGCGAAGAGAAGCCGAGCTTTCGCTTATTGGGCCAAGGAAACGAACGGCGTCATGAGCCGTCTGTCCGATTATGCGCGCTCGCTGGTAGCGGGGTGGTATGGCTCGCGCAAGCAGCTCGGCAAGCTGGACGCCGGGCTGGAGGCGAAAATCTCCGCGTACTACGAGGAAGCTCGGGACAACGACCGCTTCTTGACGACTTCGCTGCTGGACCCGCAGATCGACCGCTCGAAGGGGCTGGACGACAAGCGGCTCGCCGAGCGATACTTGCATGTCGTCAAAGAAACGAAAGAAGGCATCGTGCTGAGCGGAGCCAAGATGATCGCGACGGGCGCGCCCTACACGCACGATTTTCTCATTTTCTCGTTCAATAAACTGGATGCCCGGCATAGTAAGCACGCCCATGCGCTGATCGTGCCGGCCGGATCGGAAGGGCTGCACATCGTATGCCGGGAATCGTTCGCCGAGCCCGACGGGCAGGATCATCCGCTCAGCTCGCGCTACGACGAGATGGACGCGGTGCTGCTGTTCAACGAAGTGCTAGTTCCGTGGGAGCGGGTGCTGCTGAACGGGGACGCCGACGCGGTCTGGAAGCTGCGCTCGCATGTGCCTTCGAATTCGCTTGCTTTCCACCAGACGGTCGTTCGCTTCGTCGCCAAGCTGGAATTCGTCGCCGGGGTGACGTTCGCCGTCGCCGATGCGATCGGGGTGAACGGTTTTCTCCACGTTCAGGAGAAGCTCGGCGAACTCATCACGCAGATCGATACGATCAAAGCGCTACTGATTGCCGCAGAAGCGCAGGCGAAGCCCGACCCGGCAACGGGAATGTGGCTGCCGGAGCCGACGTTCATCGATACGGCGAGAAGCATCGGGACGAAGCTGTACCCGCGTGCGATTGAGATTTTGCAGCAGGTCGGCGGGGGAGGGTTTGTGCAGACGCCCGCACGGATGAGCCAGTTCGACGGTCCGCTCGGCGACTTGCTGAACCGATACTTCGAAGGGGTGTCGGTGGGCGCCGAGCAGAAGGTCCGGCTGTTCAAGCTGGCCTGGGATCTGATCGGAAGCCCCTTGGGCTCGCGGCACGAGCTGTACGAAAGGTTCTATGCCGGCGACCCGGTAAGGAGCTATGCCAATCAATATTTAAGCAGCGACAAGGCCGCGCTGATCGATCCGGTATGGAAGCTGTTGAGGCAGACGCGCTAGTCAGGAAAGGGGCTTGAAGGAAATGGAAGTGTTCTGGTTCATCCCGACTCACGGGGACGGAAAATATTTGGGTACCGGCCATGGCGCCCGGGCGGTCGACTTCGACTATATGAGTCAAATCGCCAAAGCGGCCGACAGTCTCGGATTCGGAGGCGTACTGCTGCCGACGGGCAAATCCTGCGAAGATCCTTGGATCGCCGCATCCGCGCTTATTCCGATTACCCGTCGGCTCAAGTTTCTCGTCGCGGTCCGGCCTGGGCTTATGTCCCCGACGATCGCCGCGCGAATGGCGTCGACGTTCGACCGGATTTCGGGCGGACGGCTGTTGATCAACGTAGTGACCGGCGGCGATCCGGTCGAGCTGGCCGGAGAGGGCTTGCATCTGAGCCATGACGCCCGCTACGACTTGACGGACGAATTTCTGACCATTTGGCGCAAGGCGCTGCAGGGCGAAGAAATCGACTTCGCCGGCGAGTACATTCGCATCGACGGGGGCAAAGTGCTGTACCCTCCCGTGCAGCAGCCTTATCCGCCGCTTTACTTCGGAGGCTCCTCCGACGCGGGCCACAAGGTCGCCGGCCGCCATGTCGACGTCTACCTGTCCTGGGGGGAGCCGCCGGAGCAGGTGGCGGAGAAGATCGCCGTCGTTCGCGAGCTGGCCGCGCAGCAAGGAAGGACGGTGCGATTCGGCATTCGTCTGCACGTCATCGTCCGGGAGAAGGAGGAGGACGCCTGGAAAGCCGCGGAAGAGCTGATCGGCTACTTGGACGACGAGACGATCGCCAGCGCGCAGAAAATATTGGACCGCTTCGATTCGGTCGGACAGCGGAGAATGATGAACCTGCACGGCGGCAGCCGCGAGGCGCTGGAGATCAGCCCAAATCTGTGGGCCGGCGTAGGCCTCGTGCGCGGTGGAGCCGGCACGGCGCTTGTCGGCGATCCGCAGACGGTCGCCGACCGCATGAAGGCGTATTCCGAGCTCGGCATCGAGACGTTCATTCTGTCCGGCTATCCGCATCTCGAAGAAGCGTACCGGACGGCCGAGCTACTCTTCCCGCTGCTTCCTCTGGCGAACAAACAAGAGCGGCCGACGGGCAATTCGTATGTCAGTCCGTTCGGAGAGATGATCGCGAACAACGAAATTCCGAAGGCTAGCGCCCGATGAGGGCGATTCCCGACTGGGATTGGCTGGGCAACTGTACAAGCGGCTGACGGCTTGCTTGACGATGGTTCATTAAAGACTCAAAATCAAATCGGAAGCGAAAACGTAATATTCCAATGAAGCCTCCCGACCGCATTATATGCTATTGTGGAGAGGCGGCGCTATGCTCCTTGCGATAATCCCGGGCGGAAGCCCGGGTTATTTTTTTAAACGTTTTTCCGAAGTGGGAGAAGTTGTCGAAGCCGGTGCGGGCCGCAATCTCGGTGATCGGCAGACGGGTCGCGCGAAGCAGTCGCTGCGCTTCCTTGACGCGCGTCAAATTCAGGTAGTCGATGACCGTAAAGCCGGTAGCCGCTTTGAACGAGCGGCTCATATGGTACGGGCTGATATAAAAACGCTCGGCCAGTTCGCCGACTTTGATCGGTTCTCCGTAGCTCGCGTTCAGGTAGCGCACGATTTCGGACATTTTGCGATGCATCGGCGAGGACAGGGAGGCTTCCGGGGCATGCCCGGCTTGAACGGCGCGAGCAGAGAGCAGCAATAGCTCCGCGAACGCCGACCTAAGGGCTAGCTCGAAACCGGGAGGTCGCATACGAAGCTCTTCGAGTATGCGGTCCGTTAATGCGTCTAGCCGAAGCCTTTGCTCGCCCTTCAGCCGGACGATCGGCGCGGCGGCGACGAAAGGGCCCAGCAGCAGCTCGGCATGCTCCCCGAGTACGTTCCGGACGTAGCGATCGTCGATATGGACGACAATGCGCGCATGAGCGGGGTCGCCTGCGAGCAGGGTTCGGTGCAGCATGTTAGGTCCGATGAAGACGAGGTCGCCGGCTTCTACGCCGTACGTCGAATCGCGGACGAAATAATCGCGCGTGCCGGACAACAGACAGTACAGCTCGAAGTAAGAATGAAAATGATGCGCTTCCATCGTAAAGGGTTGGGTGCGGCTCACGTACTCGATGTAGAAAGGGTCGGACAAGTTTCCGTGCTCAAGCCTCTCCGTCAAAGATGAAGCAGTCAACGCGGCAGCACCTTCTTTCCGTTCGCTATGATCTATTACGTATTATAGCAAAATATGCGGGGTTTTGGCCGAAGTGAGCAGGAAAGAAGGAGAAAACGTTTCTTGTTTGCTATAAGTTACTCTTATCGGAACAACAAATCCAACATAAGGGTGAGCGAATATGAACGACAAGAAAAAGTATGTGTTAGTCGGTTCGGGAGGACGGGCGGAGTTTTTCTATTCGGCGATCGCGACGTCTTTCCGCGATACGTCGGAGCTGCTGGCGTTCTGCGACACGAATCAGACTCGAATGGAGTACGCCAATCGGCAGTTGACCGATCGTTACGGCTACCGCCGGGTGGCGACTTACAAGGCCGAGCAGTTCGAAGAGATGATCGCGAAGGAACGGCCCGACGCCGTCATCGTGACAAGTGTGGATCGCACTCACCATACGTACATCATCCGCGCGATGGAACTGGGCTGCGACGTCGTGACCGAGAAGCCGATGACGGTCGACGAGAAGAAGTGTCAGGATATTTTGGACGCGGTCGAGCGTACCGGGCGGAACGTGCGGGTGACGTTTAACTATCGCTATGCGCCGCACCATACGAAAGCCCGCGAACTGATCGAAGACGGCGCGATCGGCAAAATTACTTCGGTCCACTTCGAATGGCTGTTGAATACGCAGCACGGGGCGGATTATTTCCGGAGATGGCACCGGGACAAAAGAAACAGCGGCGGGCTGCTCGTTCACAAGTCGACGCACCATTTCGATCTCGTCAACTTCTGGATCGGCTCGGAGCCGGATACGGTGTTCGCTTTCGGGGATTTGCTGTTCTACGGCAAGGAGAACGCGGAGCAGCGCGGAGTGACCCAGTTTTACGACCGCGCGACCGGAAATCCGAACGCCAAGGACGATCCGTTCGCGCTGCCGCTCGACGGGAACGACAACCTGAAGGCGCTCTATCTGGACGCCGAGCATGAGGACGGCTATCAGCGCGACCAGAGCGTGTTCGGAGACGGCATCAGCATCGAGGATACGATGGGCGTGCTGGTAAGGTATAAGAACAATGCGATTTTGACGTATTCGCTTAACGCCTACCTCCCTTGGGAAGGCTACCGCATTGCGTTTAACGGCACGAAGGGGCGCATCGAGATGACAATCGTCGAACAATCGTACGTCAACTCGGGCGGCGAGAAATCCGAGGAAGGCGCGCTTAAAGACAGATCCATCACCGTGTTCCCGATGTTTGCGGCTCCTTACGAGGTCGACGTTGAAGAGGGCGAAGGCGGACACGGCGGCGGCGATCCGGTGCTGCTGAACGATATTTTCGGCGTTCCGGCGGAGGATCGGTTTAAGCGGGCGGCGAATCATATCGACGGAGCGAAAAGCATATTGACGGGCATCGCGGCGAACCGTTCGATCCGCACGGGGCAGGCGGTGCGTGTAGACGAGCTGGTCAAATTTCGATGAAGGGGCGATAACGGAGTGAAGGAGTTCATGGGCGATCACTTTTTGCTTCAGAGCGAGGTTTCGCGGAGGCTGTATCACGATTACGCGGCGGGGCAGCCGATTATCGACTACCACTGCCATCTGAATCCGCAGGAAATCTACGAGGACAAGCGCTTCGGCAACCTCGCGGAAATTTGGCTGTACGGGGACCACTACAAGTGGAGGGCGATGCGGGCGAACGGAATCGAGGAAACGCTTGTGACCGGAGGGCCGGGGGTGGACGACTACGACCGTTTCCTCGCCTGGGCGAGGACGGTTCCCGCGACGCTCGGCAATCCGCTGTATCACTGGTCGCATCTCGAGCTGAGGCGCTATTTCGGCATCGAGGAACCGATTAACGAGAAGAACGCGCCGGCGATCTGGGAGAAGGCGAACGCGGTGCTGCGTTCCGAGGACTTTTCCGTCAGAAGGCTGATCCGGGACCAGCGCGTGCGCGTCATCTGCACGACCGACGATCCGACCGATACACTGGAGTATCACGAGGGGATTAAAGGTATCGCCGATTTCGATTGCCTTGTGCTCCCGTCGTTCCGGCCCGACAAAGGGCTGGAAATTCGCCGCGACACGTTCGTGCCTTGGGTGCGCAAGCTCGGCGAGACGGCGGGAATGAACGTCGATACGTACGAAGGTTTCCTGGAGGCGGTAGACAACCGCATCGCCTTCTTCGCGAAGGTCGGCTGCAAAGTGTCGGACCATGCGCTCGATCGCGTCCTGTACGCCGAGACGAGTCTTGGAGAAGTGTCCGCCATCTATGCGAGAGCTCTTGGCGGCGAGACGTTGACGCTGGAGGAGGAAAGCAAGTACAAGACGTACACGCTGCTTCATCTGGGCGAGCAGTACAGCAAGCTCGGCTGGACGATGCAGCTCCACATCCATGCATCCCGGAACAACAACAGCCGTTCGTTCGCCCGGCTCGGGCCGGATACCGGCTTCGACTCGATTCACGACGGCGAACTGGCCTATCCGCTGATGAAGCTGCTGGACGGCATTGATGCCAAAGCAGGCTTGCCAAGAACGATTCTATACTCGCTGAATCCAAAGGATTATTATGTGCTGGGAACGGTGATGGGGAGCTTCCAGGGCGGCGGAATTCCGGGGAAAATTCAGCTCGGCTCGGCTTGGTGGTTTAACGATACGAAGGACGGCATGCTGGAGCAGATGAACGCATTGGCTAATCTCGGCCTCTTGTCCCGGTTCGTCGGCATGCTGACGGATTCCCGAAGCTTCCTGAGCTATCCTCGTCATGAATACTTCCGCAGAATTTTGTGCGATATGCTCGGCGGGTGGGTCGAGCGCGGAGAAGCCCCGGAGGATATGGAGTTGCTCGGCGGCATGGTGGAGGATATCTGCTACCGCAACGCTAAAAATTACTTCGGCTTCTAAACATTAGCCCCCTTCCGTCCGAAAATAACGTTATTCGGAATGGAGGGGTCTTTTTTCGTGGGTAAAAGGTTGCGTTTTTTGGCGAAGACAGCAGGAGTAGCACTAATTGGATTCAGCTTGATGGGAGCGGATGCCGGGACAGATAGGCCTGCGGCATCGTCGGCTTCACAAGAGGATCAGACGGCGGAAGACGGACTGGTTTGTCCGCGAGAAACGGTTAAACTGCCTATGAACGCGAAGACGAGTCTGGACGCTCTGTTTCAATATGAGCCGTATTTATACTATGAATTCGCAAATCCGAAGTTAGCCCGCGTCACTTCGCAAGGCATCGCGATACCGCTGGCAAAAGGAACGACGCAAGTAGAGGTCACAGCGTCCGGCTACGAGCGCGAGGCCGCCAGTTGCAGCTTCCGGTTGCAGATTGTCGATCCCGTCAAGTTCAAGTCGGCCTCCGCGCCGAAGACGGAATCGGGCCAAACGAAGCTGAACGGCCGGAAAGCCTACGTCAATACGATCGTGCTGCCGCAAGGGATGCCAGCAGGTCTGGGACTTGGGAAGGACGCGCTCGGCAACGCGGAAGCGATGAAAGCGATCGTAACGAGGCGTCAGGCGAGCTATGCGATTAACGGCACTTATTTCGCCGCGTACAACGATGAAGTGCCGTTGCCCTACGGAACGCTGGTCAAAGACGGCGAGCTGCTGTTTAATACCGGCAGCGTAGGAACGATTGTTAGCTTTGCTGCGGACGGCACCGCACGGCTTGATGAGGCGTCGCCGAGCATTGTAGGGGGCTTCGATGGGCTGTACGATTCGCAGCGTCGCTGGTCGGCAAGCTACGTAAACCGTCGGGCAGGCAGCGGGACAACGATCTATACGCCCGACTACGGCGCGAGAATCGGCACCGATAAAGGCGTCATGATCGTCGTAAGCGACGGTAAGGTGATTAGGGTAGCGAAAGGCGAAAACGCCAAAATACCCCGCGACGGCTACGTGATCGTCAATCAGCGCGAAAGCTTGGCGGAGCTGAAGGAAATGTTCAAGGTCGGCCGGAAGGTGCATTACCGCGTGACGTACTCGAACGCGGAGGGGAGACTCGTTCGCTGGAACGATGTCGTAACGGCCGTGCAGGCCTGGCCGAAGCTGATCGAAGGCGGCAAGGTAGTCGAGAAGGACGGGGCCGACGCCAAGCGTGCCGCCCGTAGCGGTATCGGAATTACGAAGGACGGCCGTGTCGTCATGGTCACGACCGGTTCGGCAACGCACGGAGAAGTCGCCGAATTATTGCGAGCCAAGGGCGCCGTCGATGCGATGGGGTTGGACGGAGGCGCTTCGGCCGGCATCTACTCGCAGGGAGTTCAGTTGTTCACGCCGGGGCGGAATTTGAGCAACGTGCTGCTGTTCGGCCCGGATTTACGATAAGGTTGGCTCTGGCGCAAATGGCCGAGGTTTGGTACAATTTAGGCAAGGTTTGAATATTCGGTCGTGAAGAACACGCCGCTTGCTCCCTGTTTTACGGGGAGTAGGCGGCGTTTGTCGTTTTCGGCCGACTCAAAGAGGAGGCAGGTGGAGATGAGAAACAGAGGGATGCGGGATCAGGAGAAAGGCGCGGCGATACCGCATGACGAAGCATTCAAGAAGCTGCTGCAAACTTTTTTTGCAGAGTTTATCGAGCTGTTTTTTCCCGAATTGGACGTTTTGCTGGATCATAGTCATACGAGGCTGTTGATGCAGGAGCAGCTCGTCGATATTGTCGGCGAGGAGGCGAAAATTCTCGATTTGCTATTGGAAACCCGCTACAAAGCGCTGGATGCGTACATTCTGGTTCATATGGAGCCGCAATCGTCGCGTAAGAAGGACTTTTCCGAACGAATGTTCATTTATTTCGGTCGTCTGTTCGAGCGTCATCGCAAGGAGCATCGACTGATTATTCCGATCGCCATCTTCACCGCGGACGAAGGCGGCGAGGAACCGGATACGTTCAGGATGGCCATCCCGGGGCGCGAAATCGTCCGATTTCAATATTGGAAGGTGGAGCTGAGGCGGCATTCCTGGAGGAGGTTTGTCGATTCGGACAATCCGGTAGCTGCTGCACTGCTGGCGAAAATGGGTTACAATGAGAATGAGAAAAAAGAAATGCGTCTGGCGTATTTGCGGATGCTTTTACGGCTCAGAAGGAAGCTGGACGATGCGCGGATAGCGCTGCTGATGTCGGTGGCGGATTTGTATTTCAAACCCGACCCTGAGCAGGACGAGCGAATCATGCGCGAATTGATGAACGATCATCCGAAGGAGGGGGAAGCAATTATGGAATTGATGCCGGCCTGGAAGCGTTGGGGGTATGAGGAGGGCATTGAAGAGGGACTGTTGAAGGGCAAGGAGCAGGGAGTAGCTGAAGGAAAAGCTGAAGGTATGGCAGAAGAGAGGGCTAAGGTAGTCCGCAAAATGCTCGCTAAAGGTTTGGATGCAGCGCAAATCGCCGATATGCTCGACCTTACGCATGACGAGGTGCAGCGAATCGGGAAACGATAGAAACTCAGGCCCGGGGATGGTCGACAGAAATGCCGATTCCATATCCGGGCCGAACGAGCGGCTAAGGATAATCTTCTTCGACAACTTCGTCCGGAGCGTCGACGTCTCCCGGGTAGCCTCGCTCCATACCGGCATGGAACTCGCGATTTTCATAGGAGAAAGGGTTAGGCGGACGCTGGTCGTCGCGCCATGGTGAGCTTTTGCCGATGGCATGCATCGGAGCGGGTGAGCCGTAAGGCCCCTCCGGGAACTCCTCGGAAGCGAGGTCGTTGCGCTGCGATTCTACTGTGGCCAGATCGGTCGACGGCTGCTTGTTTTCAGGAGAGAAAGGGGACATGGCGAAATCTCAACTCCTTCTTAAGGCGACTGATTCCGTTAGCATATCCGAACCATTCGTCCGTTAATCGGTGAAGTTGACAGCTCCCAGTACGAGAGTCAGGAACTGAGCTAGCTCAGCGGCTTCTTCTTCGGAGATGCGAAATGCCGATTCAAGCACGCCCTCTTCCTCCAGGTCGTCGGGGCCGAGTATGGCGCTTCGCCCGAACATCATGTCGGTGACCAATTTTTTGCCGTAAAAACGGTTCGTCGTTAATATGGCCAGATCGAAGCGTTTAAGGCCGGGAGTAATGAATGTAACAAAACGGGTCGACGTTTGTTCAGTCGAATCGGACAGAAAATCGTAATCTTTCAAAACCATGCGGATAAGTCCTCCTTGGGGCAGTTGTTGCCTTTATTATAAATGATCAAAGAGGTCTTGCCTAACCTGGATAATTCTGATAATCTTAAGTTGTTCAATGTTCGCACGATTGAGGAAGCACCTCATCGCCAAACCGGCGTGGGGTGCTTTTTTTGTTTTTCCCTGGCCGGCGTTGCAGTTGAACGCACATTATGAAGCCGCGGATGCGGCCGGGGAGGAATTGGAATGCAGGTTGTATTTTTGAATCAGTTCGAGCGGGTGACGGGACATGCGGATGAGCGCGCACAGGTGTTCATCGGCGAACTGCAGGGGATTTGGAGCGTTGGCTGGCGGACGCTTCAAGATGCGGCGTCGGAGGTGCAGGATCTGTGGTACGAGGGCATGAGCTGGGAAGAGCTGCTGGCTGCGTTCCGTCATGGGGTCGCTGTCAAAATGAAGCTGGGCTTCAGGCCTCTTCTGGACGGAATGTTGGAGGAGGTGCCGTTCTGGGAACGTCGTCAAGCTATGCCGCAGCTGCTGCAATGCTATGCGGATACGCAAGATGCGGAAGAAGTGGTATCTACGCTTCGGACCTGGAGGAGAGCCAGAGCGGTCGAAGAGAAGAAGTCGGCCTATCTGATCGCGACGAACCGGGAAGTGCAGCTGCTGGCCGTTTATTTGCCCCATTCGCTGGACGAGTTGGGGGAGATTCCGGGCTTCGGGAAGGTTAAGACGGAACGATACGGCGGCGAGATCATCGAACTGCTGCAGGGCATGGAGAGGCGGCATACGTTTCCGCTTAGCGAGTGGGTGCCGGGATCGGTAACTGCAGAGCAGTTGGCGTCCTGGATGTTCCGGCAGCAGGAGGAGAAGTACAGCAAGAAGCTGGCGATTGTCAGGGAGAAGCGTTCTCTTCTTGAAGGAATACGCGGCGGTAAAACGCTGGTTCAATTAGGGGACGACCTAAAATGCTCGCGCCGGGCGCTCATTGAACGAATTGAGCGTCTGGACGAGGAAGGATACGATGTGCTCCCGATCGTGGAGCGGGAGCTCAGCGAGTTGACCGAAGAGGAAGCGCAGCAATTCGAAACGGCCATCGGCGAGCTCGGAGATCAATATTTGAAGCCGCTGCTTCGCAAAATGTATGGGGATTCCGTCTCCGCCGATGAAGCGGAGACGAAATACGCGAAGCTGCGCATGATGCGAATCCGGCATCGCAGATCGGTCGTTCAAGCCGTCTGATCCGCGAATATAAACAAAGCCGGCTTCCCTTCGTATGGATGAAGGAAGCCGGCTCTAAGGGCGTATCGTTCGCCTATCGGACGGATCGGGTGCGGGTTGGCTCGCTTTCATAGCCAATCCTTCTTGCGGAACAAGTAAAACATGCCAATGCCGATGACGGTCATACAGACGATCAGAACAACCGAACCGTAGGCGAAATGCATTCCGGGAATATAGTCGAAGTTCATTCCGTAAATTCCGGTAATAAAGGTCAATGGCATGAAAATGGTCGTGAGAGCGGTAAACACTCTCATAATTTCGTTCGCGCGGCTCGCCAGACTGGATTGGTAAGCCTCTCGTAAGTTCCCCATCAGGTCGCGGTAAGTCTCGAACGTTTCATAAATTTTGACCGCGTTCTCGTGAATGTCGCCAAAGTATTTCTGCAAATCGTTGTCAATCAGGCGCAAATCCTTCTTGTTGAGTGTGGCAATCAAATCACGCTGCGGTCCCAGCGCTTTCTTCAGCCACAAAATCTCGCTTCGAAGTCCAATGATCTCGGTCAGATGGGATTTCTTCGTATGCATGAGAATATCTTCTTCGAGGCTTTCGATGCGGGCTTCGATCCTGTCGCCTACCGTAATGTAATTGTCGACGACAAGGTCGACGAGGTGGTACATGAAGCGGTCGGCCGTATCGACCTCCTGCTCCCATAGAATCGGCTTGACGCTGCGGATTTCGTTGATCTTCTGACGGGTAACCGTAATCAGATAGTGACGGCCGAGAAATAGGTTCACCGCCCGCAGGAAAATTTCCTCATCGTCGAAGCGGATGCTGTTGATCACAAGAAAATACTGGTTTTCGTAAATTTCCAGCTTGGGGCGCTGTTCCTCTTCCGTCAAGCAGTCCTCGACGGCCAGATCGTGAAGCCCGAACAGGGGCTGAAGGACGACCAGATCGTCTACGTCCGCGTCAATCCAGTAAAATCCGTTTTTCGGCGCAATCAATGTTTCTTCAATGCTGTCGATCGGCGTAAATATGCCATTGTTTACAAGTCTGATTTTCATGGGAATCGCTCCTTTTGCATGTCCGTTTCCGTTCATGCAGGACGACTCCGCCTAAGCGATATAGATTATCCGGAAGAGGCCGGACATCGTTATCTTGCCAATGACGGAAATCGATCCTGCATTTTTTATGTGACTTCCATCCGGCTTCGGTTTATCGCCTTCCATGCCCGGCTCCCCCCTTTTTGCAGTCGCGTGGACTTTGTCGATAATGTTGGTTAACGTGATAAGTATAATCCTCACCCCCCAAACCTTTCAAGGAGAAAATCAAGCCTTTGCAGACGGCGGTCCGCGCATAAACGACACCTTGACTGTCCCCGTGATTTCGGGTACATTAAGGGTAGTTTTCCCGACAACCAAATAATGATGGCCATCTTATCAAGAGCAGGCGGAGGGACTAGCCCTATGAAGCCCGGCAACCGGCGTAGCTATTATACGCACGGTGCTAATTCTTGCGGAAACGGTATGTTTCTGACAGATGAGAGGGGCGCGCGTACGATTGACGGATACACGACCCTGAACTCATTTGGGGTCGTTTTTTTATTTGGCGACATGCAACATTCGGCCCAATAGGAGGAATGAATATGCCGATTAAAGTACCGGACCACTTGCCGGCCAAGGAAGTGCTGGCACAAGAAAACATCTTCGTCATGGATGAAAGCGTCGCGTATCATCAGGATATTCGCCCGCTGCGGATCGCGATCCTGAATTTGATGCCGACCAAGGAAACGACGGAAACCCAACTGCTGCGCCTGATCGGAAATACTCCGCTGCAAGTGGAGGCGGTATTGCTGCATCCGAAGACGCACACATCCAAAAATACGTCCACTGAGCATCTGTCCAGCTTCTATAAAACGTTCGAAGACATTAAAGACGAGAAGTATGACGGGATGATTATTACCGGCGCTCCTGTCGAGCACTTGCCGTTCGAGGAAGTGAACTACTGGGAAGAGCTGAAGGAAATTATGGATTGGTCGGTCGATAACGTGACGTCCACCTTCCATATTTGCTGGGGAGCGCAGGCAGGGCTGTATCACCACTTCGGCATTCCGAAATATCCGCTTCAGGACAAAATGTTCGGCGTCTTCGCGCATGGAGTGACGAAACCAAATACGCCTCTGCTGCGGGGCTTCGACGAAATGTTCTATGCGCCTCAGTCCCGCCACACCGAAGTGTTGAGGGAGGACGTGGAGAAAGCGCCGGGGCTGGAAATTTTGTCGGAATCGGAGGAGGCCGGGGTCTACATCGCGGCGTCAGCGGACGGCAAACAGATTTTCGTGACCGGCCATTCCGAGTACGATCCGCAATCGCTCAAGTGGGAGTATGATCGAGACAAAGCCAAAGGACTGCGGGTTAACGTTCCGAAGAACTATTTTCCGAACGACGACCCGACGAAGTTCCCGCTATCCACCTGGAGAGCGCACGGCAACCTGCTGTTCTCCAACTGGCTGAATTATTACGTTTACCAAGCAACGCCATATGAGCTAGGCAAAGCCAAGTCGCAAACCAATTCGTTAGGAGGCGCTTGAATCATTATGAAAATTGAAAGTCGCTTGGCCCAAATCGGGTCGCAGAACGATCCGCAGACGGGAGCGGTAAGCTTCCCGATCTATCCTTCCACCGCCTTCCGGCATCCTCGCCTCGGGCAAAGCACGGGCTTTGACTATTCCCGTTCGAAGAGCCCGACGCGCGCTGTGCTGGAAGCGGCGGCGGCCGACCTGGAAGGCGGGGACGCAGGCTTCGCGACTAGTTCGGGCATGGCCGCGCTGCAGATCGTTTTCTCTTTGTTCAGCAGCGGAGACCATTTGCTCGTATCGCTGGATCTATACGGCGGAACCTACCGTCTGCTGGAGCAGGTGATGTCCAGGTTCGGCGTGACGGCGACTTATATCGATACGAATGATCTGGATGCCCTGGAATCGCATCGCAAGCCGAATACGAAGGCGGTGCTCATCGAGACGCCGACGAACCCTCTGATGATGATTACGGATATTGCCAAGGTGGCGGCTTGGGCAAAGCGTAGCGGCCTGCTCACAATTGTGGACAATACGCTGCTGACGCCGTTCTTCCAACGGCCGATCGAGCTTGGCGCAGATATCGTCGTCCACAGCGCAACCAAATACCTGGGCGGCCATAACGACGTGCTTGCGGGTCTCATCGTAACTAAGGGCGAGAAATTGTCCGCGGACGTGGCGTTCTTGCATAACTCGATTGGCGCGGTGCTTGCTCCCCAGGACTCCTGGTTGTTGATGCGCGGCATGAAGACGCTGGCGCTGCGGATGGAACGGCACCAGGCAAACGCGACGAAGATTGCTGAGTGGCTTAAGGATCACCCTTCCGTGGAAGAGGTATACTACCCGGCGCTGCCGGATCACCCCGGACATGAGATTCAGAACGCCCAGTCTTCCGGTAATACAGGCATCTTCTCCTTCCGAATGAAGGATGCCCGCACGATTGAACCGATCCTGCGCCACATTAAGCTGATCGCATTTGCGGAAAGCCTGGGAGGCGCGGAGTCTCTGATGACCTACCCGGCGGTACAGACGCATGCGGACATACCGGAAGAAATCCGTCGCGCGGTCGGCGTGGACGACCGGTTGCTGCGGTTTTCCGTCGGACTTGAGCATGGGGACGATATTTTGGAGGATCTGCGGCAGGCAATCGAGGCTGCGGAGCGGGAAATCAACGGGTAAAACGAATCGGAGGAAAACGCATGAAATACGATTTCGACAGACGCATCGACCGGACGGGAACGGCCTCCTACAAGTGGGATCAATCGGAGAAGCTGTTCGGTCGTCCCGATATTCTGCCTTTGTGGGTAGCGGATATGGATTTTGAGCCCCCGAAGGAAGTCGTGGACGCGATCAAGCATCGAGCGGAGCATGGCATTTACGGCTACACGATGCGGCCTCAAAGCTATTACGACGCCATTGTCGGATGGCTGTCGCGACGCCATGGATGGCGGATCGAGCAGGATTGGCTCTCTTCCAGCCCGGGAGTGGTGCCGGCGCTGAGCGTGGCGGTGCAGACGTTTACGCAGCCGGGGGACGGAATCATTTTACAATCGCCGGTCTATTATCCGTTCTACGACGTCATTCGCATGAACGGGCGAGAGGTCGTGAACAATCCGCTAGTCCTTCGCAATGACCGCTATGAGATGGATTTCGAGCTGCTGGAGAAGCAGGCGGCGGCCGGGGCAAAAATGCTGTTGCTGTGCACGCCGCACAATCCCGGCGGACGAGTATGGACGCGCAAGGAACTGGAGCGGGTCGCAGAAATTTGCGCGAAGCACGGACTGCTTGTCGTCGCGGACGAAATTCACCACGATCTCGTCTTCTCCGGCCATAAGCACGTGCCGTACGCTTCCTTGTCGGAGGCGAGCGCGCAGCATTCCATTACCTGCATCGCGCCAAGCAAAACGTTTAATCTCGCCGGGTTGCAGGCGGCGGCTGTCGTCATCCCGAATGCGGACGTTCGCCGTCAGTACAATGCGGCGCTCAAAACGCTGTCCATCCACATGGAGTCGTACTTCGGACTGACCGCGACCGAGACGAGCTATGCGCACGGCGATGAATGGCTGGATCAATTGCTCGTCTATTTGGAGGGCAATCGGGACGCGCTGCTCGCTTACGTGAAGGAGCATTTGCCGCAAGTGAAGGCGATGTCGCCGGAAGGTACGTACATGGTATGGATGGACTGCACGGCGATCTCGAACAAGCCTTCGGAGCTGAAGCAGCTCATGTTCGACAAAGCGGGCGTCGCCTTCACCGAAGGCTCCGTGTTTGGCGAACAAGGAGCCGGCTACTTGCGGGTGAATCTGGCCTGTCCGCGCTCTTTGCTGCTCGAGGCGCTCGATAAGTTTGTCGAAGCGATTCGAGAAGAAAGCGCAACCCGTACCTAACAAAGTGGAAACCGCAGGAAATGTGTCGATTCCTGCGGTTTTTTGCTTTGTTTTATCTAACCGTCTTCGCTCCTTTTGTGTTATAATATTCCAATCTATTTCAAGACAGGGATGATGGAACTTGAGAATGCAGAAGATGATCGACCGGTTTTCATGGGCATGCCGCATGCTGCTGCCTGACCGGTTGCTTAGGTTCTATCCGCCGGACTTCACCTTGCGCCGCCCAACCGTTTCCTTGTTGAACAAGAGAATCAGACGAGGCAAGGACTGCTATCTGACGTTGTTCAAGCTGGATTGCTATCCTGTTAAGCAGGAGATTTCCCGCGGCGAATGGTCCAACTTTCTGGAAGCCGCCCGTCGTCATCTTCGCATCTCCGCAATGAACCGTTTCGAGGAGCAAGAGGTAATCGCGCTAGTTCAGTATTCCGACACCGAGCTCATTATGCTGACCGAGAGCCGATACTTCAAAGAGAAAAGCAGCTTCGTGCCGGAGAAATTACGGCTGTTGCTCGACGGAGTGCGTACCGACTTGGAGGTCGGTCTGGCGGGGCATCGCCCCGAATGGAGAAATACGCTGACCGTCGTTTCTGCTTCAGTGCCGTTTTCCGCCGCCCCCGCGTCCGATGCCCCAACCGAAATTTTGCTGCTGGAAAGCTATCAATCCGCGTTGGCGTTGGCAACGGGGACAATTACGCCTCAGATGCAGAGTCTGCGGAGCGAGCTGGAGCATGTGCTGGACAACGGGACGATT
Organism: Cohnella sp. LGH; assembly: GCF_017671885.1. Lineage (NCBI taxonomy): Bacteria > Bacillati > Bacillota > Bacilli > Caryophanales > Paenibacillaceae > Cohnella > Cohnella sp. LGH. The sequence continues at coordinate 1,966,598 of NZ_CP072117.1, read as the reverse complement.
ACCGTATTAGCGCAGCCAATTATGAATTTGACGACGGGAGACGTGTTCGGATGGGAGATGCTGACGCGGGGGCCGGAAGGATCTCTGCTGCATTTTCCGGACGAGCTGTTCAATTTCGCCACGCAGAGCCGACTTCTCAGCCGTTTGGAATTTCTCGTCGTTAAGCGCGCGCTGGACGAGATCGCTTCTCGCAGCATTAAGGAACCGGTGTTTCTGAACATAACCGCAGTGACGCTGTCGCATCCTCTTTTTCTCTCCCATGTGCTTGAATGCTTGGAACGGAGTCCGTCGCTCAGCGCTCGGCAGGTGATTTTTGAAATTACGGAGCGCCACCAGATTACAAATTTTACAGCAATGAATGCCATTTTGGGATCGTTCCGCCAGCACGGCTTCCGCTTTGCGGTGGACGATGCCGGTTCGGGCTATTCCAGTCTGCAATGGATCGGAGAACTCGTTCCTGAGCTGATCAAGATCGATAGTTCGGTCATTAAGCATGTCGACCAGATCGCCATCAAGGAATCGCTACTGCGAGCCATCGTCATGGCCGCTCGAGAGATGAATTGCGAGATTGTGGCGGAGGGAGTCGAGCGCGAGGAGGAAGCCGACATCCTGTTCAAGCTCGAAGTCGATATGGGGCAGGGCTATTACTTCGCGCGACCAAACGTACTGTTGCATGAGCACGAACGGCAGATGTTTCAGGAAACGAAAGATCGGATTCAACATCGCCGCGGACTTGTCGCCTCTTAGGTGACTCCCGCGGTGATTTTATGTTACGATGGGATAAGGTTTGAAGAGGACAGCAGTCCACCGAGGAGGAGGGTCCGAACATGAGTCAAGTGGATCGGATATTGGAAGGCGCTCTGCAGGGCAAACGTCTTCAACAGGAAGATATTGTTGCTTTGTTCGAGAGCGATGAAATAGAAAAGATGGGGCATACGGCTAACCGGATTATGCTGGCCAAGCATCCGGAGCCGATCACGACGTTTGTCGTGGGGCGTAACGTCAACTACACGAACGTGTGTGACGTTTATTGCCGTTTTTGCGCGTTCTACAGGGCGCCGGGCTCCAAGGAAGGCTATGTGCTGCCGGACGAAGCGATCTTCCAGAAAATTCAGGAGACGATCGACGTGGGCGGCACCGAAATATTGATGCAGGGCGGGACGAATCCCGACTTGCCGTTCAGCTATTATCTGGACTTGCTGCGCGGCATCAAGCAGCGCTTCCCGAGCATCACCATGCACTCGTTCTCCCCTGCGGAAATCCGCAAGATGCAAGTCGTGGCCGGCAACATCCCGATCGAGGATGTCGTCAGACAGCTTCACGAGGCGGGCCTGGACTCGCTGCCGGGCGGCGGCGCGGAAATTCTCGACGATAGGACGAGGAAGAAAATCAGCCGTCTGAAGGGCTCTTGGAAAGACTGGATGGAAGTGATGACGACCGCGCACAAAATCGGCATGAACACGACGGCGACGATGGTCATCGGGTTTGGCGAATCGATGGAGGAGCGGGCGCTGCATCTGCTGCGCGTACGCGACGCGCAGGACGAATGCTTGAACAACGGCTATCCGTCCCCGGGCTTCCTGGCATTCATCCCGTGGACTTTCCAGCCCGACAACACGAACATGAAGCGCGAGAAGGCGACGCCGGAGGAGTATCTGAAGACGCTGGCCATCAGCCGAATCGCTCTCGACAATATCCAGAACTTCCAGTCGTCTTGGGTAACGATGGGACCGGAGATCGGCAAGCTGTCGCTGCAGTACGGCTGCAACGATTTCGGCAGTACGATGATCGAAGAGAATGTCGTCTCGGCCGCAGGCACGACGCATAAAGTCAATATCGAACTTATCCTTAAGTTGATTCGCGAAAGCGGCAAAATTCCGGCTCAGCGCAACACGAAGTACGAGATTTTGAAGGTGTACGGGGAAAGCGAGACCGCCGAGAAGGATTACGTCATGCAGAACTGATTCATAAATAAAGGGCCGTTCCGTGGGCGATTTGCGACCCGGGAACGGCCCTTTATTTCGCTCAACAGCTTCCGCTTGCGGCAAGATGCTGCGGCGTCTGTTCAGGCTGGGCGATGACGGTGCGGTTCTTGCCCGAGCGTTTCGCCTCGTACAGAGCCGCATCCGCCAGCTTAAACAGTTCTTCCTTGCCCATTCCCGGAATGTAGGCGTTCAGCCCGATGCTGACGGTTACATTGCTTCCGTCCAACGTGTCGTGCGACGAGGCGGCAATCTCCTTGCGAATATCCTCGACCAGATCGAACGCCTCCTGAAAGCTTTTCTCCGTAAACAAAATAACGAACTCTTCTCCGCCGTACCTGGCGACGAAGTCGTTGCTTCCGGTTTTCAAGCGGGCGATCGAAGCGACTTTGCGCAATACGACGTCCCCTGCTTTGTGGCCGAACGTATCGTTGATTTTCTTGAAATTGTCGATATCCATAATGGCCAGATGCAGCTGTAACACTTCTTTGTCCGCCTGTGCGACAAGGTAGTCCGTATATTCGTGATAAGCCATGTGGTTGTAGGTGTCGGTAAGCGCGTCCGTCTTCGCCAGCTTGTCCATCATTATCGTGCGCACAAGCAGCTCCTGATTCGATTCGTACGAGCTGCGCAAATGACTCAAAATTTCTTTGCCTCTGGCAAGAATGCCGAATCCGATTCCGCTGTATACAAGCAAAATGATCGCCATCGTCAGCACTCCCGCGCTTGACATGCGCTCCTCGATCTCGCCGTTAAACGCAAGCAGTGCGGCAAAAGCGACGCCGGTAATCAAGATGGCGTACACCAGCTTTTTGTACTGGAAATAAAAAATGCTGATCAAAATCGGAAAAAACAGAAGAAACAGGAGATACTCCAAGGAAGAATGAACGAAGGTGACGGTATAGGTTAACAAAGTGGCAGTCGTGATGAGGATGTAATCGTGATGCTTGGAAAAATAACGAATGCTGATTTCCGCAGCGATCAGGATGACTCCCATGATTGCCGCCGGTCGGACGATGTATAAGGAGATGAATTGCGCGGCAGGCAGTTCGGTTACTTGCAAATAAAGGAATTCAGTGGCTATGGATAGCAGGAACACGACCCAGCAGCCCTTCAGCAGTAACCGATTCCAACGTATCTGACGATTGGAAAACGACGATAAAGACATAGGGACGTCCTTTCTTGATCAAACTTTATAAAATATACCATAAACGCCCTGCCATCGTATATCCCTTTTTGGGCCACCATATAGTTAAGTAACGAGTCGGAAGGGTGGAGGCGGGGAAATGAAAAAAAAGATGAAGTTCGTCGTGGCATACGCAAGCGATCCTCCTTCGCTGGAACGGCTGGCGGGCATGCTGAGCCGAACGTTCGTAGATGCTGACGCTCCGGTGGACAGCGTGTTATGGGAGTTAAGCCAGGAAGACGGCGTGATTCGCTGTCAGTTCCCGATCGGTCCGGGGCCGCAAGGAAAAAAGAATTCATGCGACCGCGTCGGAAAGGTGTTGGCGGAATATACGCTGTCGGAGCAAGAGCCGTCGCTGCTTAGGAAGCTGTTTCGATCCAAGTTCAGCTTAAGCGATGCAATGGAGCTCGATGCAATGATTGCGGAAGCCGTTGCGCTGCTGGACGGCGAGCCGGAAGCGGACAGCGGGTGGATGGGCCGTGGAAGGGAGCGCAGGCGGCAGAAGCTGGCTGACAAGTTTTCGCAGTATTTGGCGGAGCATGAACGTTTGAACCTGGAAGGCTTTCTGAGGTTCCGCCTCTCCGACTACCGAGCCGAAGTTCTGGAAGCGGCCGAAGCGGCAATTGAAGAGCGAATGATGGAGCGTCAGTACCAGGAATTCATGGCCTTGCTTAAGTCGATGGTGGAGCGGCAGGAATCGAGAACGCCGACGGTTCACGTTCTGCATTCCGGCGGGCATGCCTTCCGGTTGCTCGATGAGGAGCTGCGTCCGCTCGGAGAAGCCGACGAAGCCGAGCCGGAAGCGCCGGGACGGTCGAACTCGGGCGGGAAGGAAAGCTTGGAGGAGACCGAGGAAGAGGAAAGCTTGCTGGTTAGTCGGCTGCTTGTCGCTTCGCCACGTCAGCTATATATCCATACGCCGGAACCTGAAGCGCAAGTCATTCGTACGATCATTGGCATTTTCGGAGATCGGGCGTCGCTATATCCCGACCTTCCGGTTCATTAAGGGAGCCTGAGCTGTTAGTTGCTGCGGGATATTGACGGATATCGGACACAATCGATATAATAAGCAGTATGAAATCCACATTCAAAAGCGATGAGAAAGACAATGCTGTCTGAACCGGACGGTCCAGAGAGAGGAACCTTAGGCTGCAAGTTCCTTCCGTAACGACTGACAGATACCCCTTTCGAGCTGCAGGAAGGAATTTAACGGCTTAATCCGCCGTTGCAGTATTTCCTGCCGGGTCATGACCGTTAGCTTCATGCCGGAGGATCGACATAGCGATGTCGGTTGATGGAGGGTGGAACCACGGGCCGCATACAGAGCACCCGTCCCTTTTCGGGACGAGGTGCTTTTTTTGTTTCCCCACAAGACGAAGGAGGCATTCGAAATGTCAGTACAAGTGAAATTGCCGGACGGCGCCGTGCGCACCTACGATGCGGGCGTCACGATCGAAGAGGTGGCGCAATCGATCAGCCCCGGCTTGCGTAAAGTCGCGGTAGTCGGCAAGGTGGACGGCAAAGTCGTCGACCTGAATACGCCGATTGACGGTGACGTCGCGCTCGAAATCTTGACGCTCGACAATGCGGAAGGGCTGGAAGTGATGCGTCACAGCACGGCTCACTTGCTCGCGCAAGCGATCAAGCGGATTTATGGAGGCGATAAGGTTAAACTGGGAATCGGTCCGGTCATCGAGGACGGCTTCTATTACGATATCGACATGGAGCAGTCGATTACGCCGGAAGATCTGGCGGCGATCGAGAAGGAAATGGAGAAGATCGTTAAGGAGAACCTGCCGATCACCCGGCGCGAAGTGAGCCGCGAAGAAGCGCTCGGCATTTTCGAGGAGATCAACGATCCGCTGAAGCTGGAGCTGATTCGCGATTTGCCGGAAGGCGTTGCGATTACGATCTACGATCAGGGCGAATTTTTCGACCTGTGCCGTGGCCCTCACTTGCCGTCCACCGGACGCATCAAGTCGTTTAAGCTGCTCAGCGTTGCCGGCGCTTACTGGCGCGGCGACAGCAAAAACAAAATGCTGCAGCGGATATACGGCACTGCCTTTGCCAAGAAGGCCGAGCTGGACGAGCATCTGCACTTCTTGGAGGAAGCGAAGAAGCGGGATCACCGCAAGCTGGGCCGCGAGCTGAAAATGTTTACGTTCTCCCGCGAGGTCGGACAAGGCTTGCCGCTCTGGCTTCCGTATGGAGCGAAGGTTCGCCGCACGCTGGAGCGGTATATCGTCGACTTGGAGGAAAAGCTGGGCTACACACATGTTTACACGCCTGTTTTGGCCAACGTAGAGCTGTACAAAATTTCCGGACACTGGGAGCATTACCAGGAAGATATGTTTCCGAAAATGGAGCTGGACAACGAAGAGCTCGTTCTCCGTCCGATGAACTGCCCGCACCATATGATGGTGTATAAGAGCGACATGAGGAGCTATCGCGACCTGCCGATCCGGATCGCGGAGCTGGGCACGATGCACCGCTACGAGATGTCGGGCGCACTGACCGGCTTGCACCGGGTTCGCGCAATGACGTTGAACGACGCTCACATTTTCTGCCGCCAGGATCAAATCAAGGAAGAATTTACGCGCGTCGTCAACCTGATTCGCCAAGTGTACGAAGACTTCGGCATCAAGGAGTATCGCTTCCGTCTGTCCTATCGCGATCCTAAGGATACCGAGAAATACTGGCCGGACGACGAGATGTGGGAGACGTCGCAGCGTATGCTGCGAGAGGTCGTCGAAGAGCTCGGCTTGCCGTTCTTCGAGGCGGAAGGAGAAGCGGCGTTCTACGGTCCGAAGCTGGACGTGCAGATCAAGACGGCGCTGGGCAAGGAAGAGACGCTGTCGACCGCTCAGCTCGATGTGCTGCTGCCGGAGCGCTTCCAATTGGAATACGTCGGCGACGACGGCAAGAAGCATCGTCCGGTCGTTATTCACCGCGGCATTATCAGCACGATGGAGCGCATGACCGCGTTCCTGCTGGAAAACTTCGCGGGCGCGCTGCCGACATGGCTGTGCCCGGTTCAAGCGAAGCTCATCCCGGTTAACCCGGTGTACGAGCCTTACGTGAAGCAGGTGGAAGAGAAGCTTCTGCTTGCGGGCGTTCGCGTCGAAGCGGATTTGCGCAACGAGAAGCTCGGCTACAAAATTCGCGAGGCGCAGCTGGAGAAGATTCCTTACATGCTTGTTATCGGCGAACAGGAATCCGCTAATGGCACTGTATCCGTGCGTCGCCGCGGCGAAGGCGACTTGGGCGCAGAAGCGGTGGAAGATTTCATTGCTCGCATTACGGGCGAAATCGCCTCCAAAAGGGTCGACTAAGGTATTGTAGATGAGTAGGGCGGTTCTCCAAGCAGGGATTGTTGCGGAGTGGATCTGGACAATCGGAACTGCTTGGGGAACGGCCTTTTTTGGTGCGTTAGGTTAGTGGATAGGACACGACGCCTCATGCACCGCCCGCCAACCTCATTCTCAAAGGCAAGGCTGTCCGTTTCTGCTGGAGTTACCGATTCCTGTCGTTTATTTCCTACTTTGTGGGAATTATTCTCTTTTTATCGCGTATATGATAGAATAGGAGTACTTTAATAAAAGCGTCCTTTTAGGAGTGGCTGGTTACATGGACTTCCTCCGCGATTCTCGTTTACCGAAAGCGTTTCAATCGGAAGATGAGATGTTGACTGAGCTGTATTCTCAGATGTTAAAGGTCGTACGCCATAAGCTATGGCATAAAAGCGATGCGGTGGACGTCGTGCAGGAAGCTTGGGTGCGCATTTTGGAGAAGAGCGCTACGCTGAGGGACAAAGAGAAGCTGGTTCCTTGGGCCAAAGCGATCGCCTACAACCTCGCTTCTAACGCCAATCGCGCAAGACGGCACGATGCCAACTACGATATGCTGGAAAACGAGCTTGTCAGCCCGACGTTCGTCTTCGAGCCGGAAGCGATGACGGAGCTGTCCGATTTGCTTGGACGGCTGGATCCGACGACGAGGACGCTGCTGCTTTACAAGTTTTATTACGGGCTGAAGGACGCCGAAATTGCGGCCGCTTTGGATCTGCCTGTCGGCACGGTCAAAGCCCGTATTCATAGAGGCAAAGCCCGGCTGAGAACGCAGGCGGACGATGAGAGCGGGCATACATAAAGAGAGCTTGCACATAAAGACAACTCCCTCTGTCCATGCTATGTGTGGAGGTGAGGGAGAAGTGGCCAAGAACAAGAAGCAGAAGCCTGGCAATTCGAATGCCTATCAGGAAGAATTCGCTACGGAGCTGAATGACAATAACGCGGCGGCCAACGTCAAAACCGCTCAGAAAAACCAATCCAAGCGTTAAAAAAAGCAGTAAGCTGAATTCGTATTAATGGGGAAGGGGCCGCGAGGTCCCTTCCTTTTTGTCGATAAACCTTATATAATGTTAGGTATTCTTACATATTATGATAGTTGGGTTTGGAGGGATGGGGAGATGGGGGATTGGCGGCGTTGGTTGTTAAAGGATGACGGAAAAGAAGCGGACAAGCGGATTTTGAGTCGGTTCGGGCAGGCGGGAGCGGCCGATCCCGAGGCGGCTGTATCGGACGCGGCTAATCCGGCAGCGCTTCGGAAGATGATTGAAGAGGCGGTGGTCATCGCCGACCGGCTCCAGGCCGCAGTATCGGAAGTAGACTCCAGCATGGGCCAGCTTGACGGAATCGCCAACTTGGCGGCGAAGCAGGAGCAGATGTTGCGTCAGCATGCCCAGTCGGCGATGCTGCGCTTGGAAGAATCGTTCTCATCGCTCGGGGAGGTGGAGGCTTCCTCCCGGGAAATTCGCGGCGCAACGGAGGAGCTAAGCTTACAGAGCAAGAAGGCGAGGGAAGTCGTCGTCGAAGTATGCCGATCGTTGACGCATACGGATGAGGTGATGAACGACTTGTCCCGCAATCACGGCACGATGGAGGAGCGGGTAAACGCTCTGATTGCTCAGGCCTCCAAAATCGGAGAGATCAACGCGTGGATACAGGAAATTGTCTCGCAAACGTCGCTGCTGGCGCTGAACGCCGCGATTGAAGCGGCTCATGCCGGCGAGCACGGGCGCGGCTTCTCCATCGTTGCGCAGGAAATTCGCAAGCTGGCGGAGCAAAGCGCCCAAGCGATCAAAAATTCCACGGGAATCGTGCATAACATCGAAGCGGGCATCCGTCAGGTCGTCAGCTCGGTGGAGGGAGAGAAGAGATCCGTCTCGCTCGGACTGGCGGAGATGGGCAGGACCCGCGAGCGGATGGACATTATCTTCAACTCCTTCCTTAACGTGGACGAACGTGTCGGCAGGACGCTGGATTTCGCGATCGAGCAGGCGGAGCGAACGGCGGCCACGAACGCGATGCTGGAGGAGGTTGTGCAATCCGTCGGCATTACGCTCAGCAGCGTCGACGAGACGCTGGCCCAGAACGAACGGCAGCGGGCGGAGATCGCCAATCTGGCGCGAGTGTCGAAGGAACTGAAGGAGTCGGCCGACGAGCTTGTAGACGCGGTTCAAAGCGCCGGCGGGCGTGTCTGGGAAGGATCGGGCGCAGCGGATACGGATAGATGGACCGAGCTGCTGCACGCAATCGTTTCCGACCGTGAACTGGCGTCTATGTTGGAGGAGGCGCACCGCAGCGTGTTGGGAGGATGGCTGGAGCGCTCCTCCGGCATGGAGGCGATCTGGTCCAACCGCAGCGACGGATCGTTCGTATTCTCCGAGCCGGCGGCCGGTCTGCTTAACGCCCGAGGGCGAGAATGGTGGAAGCGGGCGATGAACGGAGAGACGTTCGTCTCGGAAGTATACTTATCCGCAATTACGAAAAAGCCGTGCCTGACGGTGTCCATGCCGCTGTGCCGGGACGACGGAACGATCGTCGGAATCGTCGGAATCGATATTGCGGCATCATGAACAAAGAGAGGCTGTCCGGAGGGGTGTCGAAAAAGACGACCTAGGGCGGCCTTTTCTCTTCATGGGCTTCTCGGTCTGCAGACCGAGGTCAACTTCCAACCCGCGCCGCTGTTGTGCAGGCCGAGCTTTTCGCTATACTGAATACAACAGATTAACATCCGCAACGGGTTGGAGGACAGGGCTATGAATTCATCAATCGTTCATCGACTGCTATGGGGAGCGCTCATCGTCGTCGTAGGCGTCGTATTTTTACTGAACCAGGTCGGCTTGATTTCAATGGATATCGGAGATTTGTTCCGCACCTATTGGCCGCTGCTGCTTATCGTATTCGGCTTGCAAGGCATGCTGCTTCAGCAAGTATGGTGGAATTTGATTACAGTACTTGTCGGCTGCTATTTTCTCGGAAGAAATCTCGGGTGGGTGGAATGGGGCTTCGGCGACTTTATCCGGATTCTAGGGCCGGTGGCGATTATTTTGTTCGGACTAAGCTTGATTTTCAGAGGGAATCGTCCATCGTGTCGGAATTCTCGCTCGCATCATCAGAAGCACGAAGGTTGGAATCCGATAGATCCTCAAGCCCCGACTCCGCCTATGCCGCCGGGTCCGCCTCCCGCGCCTCCCGAACTGGAGGACTTCGAGAGACGCTCGGGAATCAACCTTGGCAAAGAGCCGAAAGCCGAGCATTCGGACGATTACAGATTTAACAATCGGAAGCATGCTTCGCCCCCGCCTCCCAATCCGGATCCTTACGGCAGCTGGAAGAACGGAGGCGACGATAAGGATTGGTGGGATTGGAAGCACGCCGGCAAAAACGCGCACAGCCGCTTTATCGGAGATGCGCACTTCGGCAAAGATTATTGGGAGCTGCGTCCGATGAATATCTCCCATTTTATCGGAGATACGACGCTGGACCTGACGAAGGCGCAAATCCCGGTCGGAGAAACCCGCGTATATGTCTCTTCGTTTATCGGCGACGTTAAGGTATATGTACCTAACGATCTTGGCGTAGGCATTCAAGTCGTATCCAGCAGTCTGATCGGCGACGTCAAAGTGCTGGGACAGAAGCGCGGCGGGCTGTTTAACCAGATCACGGAGGAAACGCCGTTTTTCCAGGATGCGGACAAACGGGTTATCCTGATCGTCAGCAGCTTCATCGGCGACGTGCGCGTCACGAAGGTAGGTTAATCGATGGTCAGAAAAGTTCGCACGAGTAAATGGGCTTCGTCGATTTATGCCGGTCTTGCTACGATTGTGCTTATGTTTGCCCTATACTACGGCGTTATTTTTTTCACGGATTCCGCGCCGTCTCTGGAAACGTGGTTGACGTGGATGGCGACGTTAGCCGTGCTGCAGATGGCGGTCACGTATCAGATCGGCCAGCGCATGCAGCGCAAAATCGATCAGCTGCAGCTCGCGATGAAGCACGCTTCGGCCGGAAACTGGAAGTATCGACTGCCGGAAGAGGAAGGAGATGCATTCTCCGGAGTCTACCGCGAGGTCAACGCCATGATGGGGCAGCTCGAATCGCGCATCAAGCTGCTGCAGCAGCTTGGGGAGAAGGAAGCGCTGGAAGAGATGATCTCTACGGAGGACGCCGTGCTAGAGGAAAGAAAGCGTCTGGCGAGAGATTTGCACGACACGGTCAGTCAACAGCTGTTTGCGCTGCACATGTCGGCTTCCTCGCTGCCTAAGCTCATCGAAAGGGACATGAAGCATGCGCAGCAGGTGATGGAGCAGTTGATCGCGATGTCTTCGACAGCGCAGAAACAAATGCGGGGCTTGATTGCGCAGCTGCGTCCGATGGAGCTTCAGGGCAGAACGTTGGAGGAAGCTCTGGACCGTTGGTTCCCCGATTATTGCCGACAGAACGGACTCCAGGGAACGCTGGACATCCAGATCGGCGACCGCATCTCGGAAGCGAAGGAGCATCAACTATTCCTTATCATTCAAGAGGCAATGGCCAATGTCGTCAAGCATGCGGAGGCGAAGAGCGTCCGCTTGCTTCTTGGAGATACGGGGGCGCAAATCTCGCTGTCCGTCGAGGATGACGGGCTCGGCTTCAAGGGCGGCCAGGTCAGAGCCGGCGGGTACGGCTTGTCGACGATGCGGGAGCGCGCGCAGAAGCTGGGCGGAGACGCGGAAATTGTAACGAAGCCGGGCTCGGGCACGAGAGTTCGGGTATGGGTTCCGAAGTTCGCTCCGGAGCCGGACGAGCTGCAGATAACCGGAGAAGAAATGGGACAAGGAGCGAATGCGAAGTGACGGGAACGACGTGGAAGGTGCTGATCGTCGACGATCATGAGATGGTTCGAATGGGCTTGCGGACATATTTGATGCTCGATTCCAGATTCGAAGTGATCGGCGAAGCGGGCGGAGGCAAGGAGGCAGTCGCCAAGCTGGAGCAGGGCGGGTTCGACGGCCAGATGCCGCAAATTGTGTTGATGGATTTGATGATGCCCGAGATGAACGGCGTGGAGACAACGCGAGAGCTGTTGGCGCGTTATCCGGGGCTCAAGATCATTATTCTGACCAGCTTCCTGGAAGACGAGAAGGTCGTCGAAGCGATCGAGGCCGGGGCGGTCAGCTACGTGCTGAAGACGGTATCGGCGGATGAGCTGATCTATGCGATGCAGGGCGCGGTCAAAAATATGCCGGTCATGAGCGGGGACGTCTCGCAGGCTTTGACGCGAGGGCTGCGCAAGCGTTCCGCGAGCACGGAGGTCGAAGGGTTAACCGAACGCGAACGAGAGGTTCTGCTGCTTATTGCCGAAGGTCTGAGCAACAAGGAGATTGGCGACGAGCTGCACATCAGCATCAAGACGGTGAAGACGCACGTCAGCAATTTGCTGATGAAATGCGAGCTCGAGGATCGCACTCAGCTTGCGATTTTCGCGCATCGCAAAGGCTGGGTCAAGGAAGCATAGCGCGACAAGGATAATCGGGCAACGCATGGGAAGCCTAGTAAGAAAAAAAGGCGGTAACTCGGCATGCGCGAACTCGATTCTTCTCTGACCTCGCAAGTTCACGATTACGGCGTCTCGCGCCAACTGCTGTCCGAGCGGGGCTTCACTTTGGGCGGTAATTGGGATTATGATCACGGCTCGTTCGATTGTGCGCTGGACGAAGCGAATCTCGTATGGCTTAGACTGCCGTTTGAAGTCACGGCAGGACGGCTTGACAGCGAAGCCGAACCGATGGATACGGAAATTCGCTTTGGCTGTCCTTACGTGCTTAAGCACGTATACAACGAGGGGCTGGACGACAGCGCGAGGGCGGGTACGGTCGGAGGCTTAATCAATCAGTTCTCCGCGCCGGTCGATCCGGACGACGACATCGAGAGCGCTTGGATCGATAAAGCCCGGCGTAAGCTGGACGAGGTCGAGGCGATCTATCCAAGGCACGCATAACCAGTCGCAATGCCGCAACCCGTTGCGGCCCCGCAAAGGGGTTGTTCCATAAGCAACTCTGCTTATGGATCAGCCCCTTTTTTAGGTGTTTTCTGCCCGGCTTTTACTTCATCTTCATTTCCGTTTAAGATAGTTTTAAGGAATGGGGTTTATGATACGGTTACAAGATCAGAACGGCGACAGCCTTCAAGGCTGCGCGAGGAGGTAATTTCGATGGAAGACGACAACAAAAAATCGGAACAGCCGCAAGGATTCACATACGGAGATGAACCGCGGAACGATTCCTTCTCGGAGACGCGCAAGGAGACGGAGCCCTATACATTCGGTCCGTTCGGCGGTCCTAGCCGCCCGTACGGAGAAGAGCCTGCTCGCCAAGAGGCGCCGGGCGTCGTAGAGATTTCGACTCCTGCGGCGAAGGAATACCGGCCATTCACCGTATCCGGCGGAACGGTCAAGAGCGACTGGGGGGCCAAACCTCCGCGCAGGACTTCATTTCTTGCGGTATTCGCCTCGTTCTTGGCGGGCGTCGTCGTTGTCGGCTCCTTGATGTTTGTGGCGGACCGGCAAAATTGGTTTTCGGGAGAGCTGTTCGGGAATGCGCCGCAAGCGGTGAACACGACGGCCAAGCCGGTGAACAGCCCGGTCGGCAATAGCGAGGACGTCGTTCGGCCGAACAATATCGCGAAGATTTTCGAGCAGGCTTCGCCGGCGGTCGTTAAAATCGAAACGTTTGCAAAGGCTCGCCAAGGAACGACTTGGGAGGACGAGTTCTTCCGTCAGTTTTTCGGAGACAACTATAGAAGCAACAGAAGCGACGAAGGCCAAGGCGATCTGCAGGAAAGCGGAATGGGCTCGGGCTTCCTGTTCGACTCGACCGGGTACATTTTGACCAACCAGCACGTCATCGACGGAGCCGACGAGATCAAGGTTGCGGTCGAAGGCCGCGATGAGCCTTACACCGCCAAGCTGCTCGGCACGAGCCCCGAGCTGGATCTGGCCGTGTTGAAAATCGAGGGCAGCGACTTCCCGACGCTGAAGTTGGGCGATTCCAGCAGCATGAACATGGGCGATTGGGTCGTCGCGATCGGCAACCCGGTTGGCTTCGAGCATACGATCACGGTCGGCGTGCTCAGCTCCAATGAGCGGGAAATTACGATTCAGGACAACAACGGCGGCACGCGCAAATACCAGCATTTGCTGCAGACGGACGCTTCGATTAACCCTGGCAACTCGGGCGGTCCGCTTCTGAACCTGAACGGCGAGGTCATCGGTATTAATACGGCGGTCAGCACGCAGGCCCAAGGCATCGGCTTCGCCATTCCGACAAGCACGATTACCGAAGTGCTGGAGAACTTGAAGACGAACACGAAAATTCCGCAGAAGCCCGTACCTTTCATCGGCGCGACTCTGATGACCATCAACGAGGAGATTGCTCAGCAGCTTGGCATCGACAAAGACACGAAAGGCTCGTTCGTGCGGGAGGTTATCTTTAACTCCCCGTCGTACAGAGGCGATCTGCGCCAATACGACGTCATTACGGGGATGGACGGCACGGCTTACAAAAACAACGAGGAATTGATCGCGGCGATCCAGAAGAAAGAAGTGGGAGACAAAGTGACGCTCGACGTGCTGCGCGGAGACAAGAAGATCGAGATCGTCGTCGAAATCGGAGACAGAAACGAATTCAACGTTCAGCAGTAAAGATGGATTGAAAAAGCTGGAAAAGAGCGGGAAACCGATTAGGGATTCCCGCTCTTGTCGATAGAGGAGGACGTTCTCGGTGAGACCCCATATTGCGGTAATTGACGACGATGAGAAAATAACGGCGCTGCTGCGGCGAAGTCTGGCGTTCGAAGGGTATGAAGTGACGACGGCGTCGGACGGCGCGGAAGGACTAAAGCTGATCGCGCAGAAGGCGGCCGATCTGATCGTTCTGGACGTGATGATGCCGAAGATGGACGGCTGGGAGGTATGCAGGAGGCTGCGCGAGGCGGGCATCGTCTCGCCGATTCTGTTGCTGACCGCCAAGGACGAGGTGTCCGATCGGGTGAAAGGGCTCGATCTGGGCGCTGACGACTATCTGGTAAAGCCGTTCGCGCTGGAGGAGCTGATGGCGCGTGTCAGGGCGCTGCTGCGCAGAAGACCCGAAAGAACGGACGAGGGCGGACAATTTCGCTTCGAGGATCTCGTAATGGATGTGGATGCGCGCGAGGTGGCGCGCGGAGATCGTCGCATCGAGCTGACGGCGAAGGAGTTCGACCTGCTGCATCTGTTTATGCAGAATCCGAAGCGGGTGCTGTCTCGCGATCTGATCATGGAACGGATATGGGGCTACGATTACAGCGGCGAATCCAATGTGCTTGAAGTCTACGTCGCAATGCTCAGGCAGAAGCTTGAGGAGAATGGCGAGAAGAGGCTGATTCTAACCGTCAGAGGAGCCGGGTACGTCCTGAAAGGAGACGGCTGAGCATGTCGATTCGGCTGCGGTTGACTTTGTGGTATTCGGGGCTGCTGGCGGTCACTTTGGTCGCTTTCGGTGTCGTTATTTATGGAATCGTGCAAAACAATACGATGTCTTCGTTAAAAGATCAGTTGCGGCGAATTAGCGAGGAAACTCAGGTAAGAGGCAGAGTCGGGCAAGGCGTCAACCTGAGCGGAGTTCTGAGAAGCGCAATCGATTACAACTCGTTCTTTATTCAAATCGTCAATTATATACCGACAATCACAGGGGTTGTCGATGATAAAACTCCGAATATGCGCTCTTCCACGAACAGGCCGGAGCTGACGTTTACGTTCCCGAAGCAGAATGAAGTTCGCCATGGCGAGTACGCTTTTGTGAAGAGGGAAATTGAAGGAATCCCCTTCCTTGTGTTGGAAAATCCAATCATGTATAACGACGAAGTCGTCGGCTTGCTGCAGGTTGGAGCTTGGACCGGACGCGAGGAGCAGTTGCTGCACCAGCTTCGCTCCATTCTATGGTTCGCCGGAGCCGCCGGGCTGATTGCCGCGTTCCTGTTGGGCATGTTCCTCTCGCGTAAAGCGCTTATGCCGATCAATCGGGTGACGGAAGCGGCGGAGCGCATTCAGAGCGGCTCCGAGCTGAGTCTGAGAATTCCGCGAGAGAAGCCCAACGACGAAATCGGCCGGCTGACCGATACGCTGAATGCGATGCTCTCGGGCGTGGAGCGAGCGTACAAAAACCTAGAGGATTCGAATGCGGCCCAGCGGCGCTTCGTGTCCGACGCATCGCACGAGCTGCGGACGCCGCTAACGACGATTCGGGGCAACGTGGATCTTCTGGAGAAAATATGGGTCGGCGGAGAAGCGGAGCCGCGCGTAGACACGGAGAATGTCGCATCTACGACGCTTGTTCTGACGGAAGAGGAGAAGCGGGGCATGTCGCTCGAATCGATTCGCGATATTGCCGACGAGGCTCGCCGGATGAGCGGGCTGGTCAATCATCTGCTGTCGTTGGCCAGGGCAGACGCCGGCTACGTGATGGAGATGGGCGACGTCGAGCTGCTCCCGCTTGCGGAGGAGGCTGCGAGAAGGGCGGCTTTTCTGCCTAGGAAAGCCGAATGGGCTGTAGGACCGCTGGACTTGCTCTCAGAAGTCAAAGTGCGGGGCAATCGCGATTATTTGCTTCAGCTGCTGTTTATTTTGATCGAGAACGGCTTTAAGTACACGCCATCCGGGGTTGTCCGGCTCTATGCCGCACGGCGGGATAATGCGATCGGATTGTCGGTGGCCGATACCGGCATTGGGATCGCCCTGGAAGAGGTTCCGCATATTTTTGAGAGATTTTACCGCGTGGACGTGTCGCGCGGCGAAACGTCCGGAACGGGGCTGGGGCTGTCGATCGCCAAATGGATCGCGGATATGCATCATGCCCGGATCGAGGTTCAGACCAGACTCGGCGAAGGGACGGTATTCACGCTGTGGCTGCCCGTTCAACGGGAGGAGAAGCCTGCATGATTTTGCTAGGAAGACGGTCGACTGCCGAATGAGGCGGAGCGGCCGTCTTCCTTGCCGTTTCCGCGCCTTTCGTCTGTATCTTGAATAGGCTATAATAGAGAAGGAAGAGTCGGGCCGCCTACGACTGACGATCTATTGACTTGATCAAGGACAAATAAAGGGCGAGAAAGCGGGCGCAAGCAATGCAAGTCGTGAAAATATCGCCAAGGGGCTACTGTTACGGAGTCGTCGATGCCATGGTATTGGCCCTTCAGACGGCGCGGAATCTGGATCTGCCCAGACCGATTTATATATTGGGAATGATTGTTCATAATAGTCATGTGACGGAAGCTTTCAAGGACGAAGGAATCATTACGCTGGACGGTCCCAACCGGCTGGACATTTTAGAGCAGATCGACGGCGGCACCGTCATTTTTACTGCTCACGGCGTGTCTCCTGAAGTTCGCAAGCGGGCGAAGGAGAAAGGGCTGACGGTCGTCGATGCGACTTGTCCGGATGTGACCAAGACGCATGACCTGATTCGCGAGAAAGTCGGCGAAGGGTATGCAGTCATCTATATCGGCAAAAAAAATCATCCCGAGCCCGAGGGTGCGATCGGCATCGCTCCTGGACATGTTTACTTGATCGAGCGCGAGGAGGACATCGAGAAGCTGGAGTTGGACACGGAACGAATTATCATTACGAACCAGACGACGATGTCCCAATGGGATATTCGGCATCTGATGTCGCTGCTTCTGGCGAGATTTCCGACCGCGGAAATCCACAATGAGATATGCTTGGCGACGCAGGTTCGTCAGGAAGCCGTTGCGGGCCAGGCAGGAGAGGCGCAGCTGTGCATCGTCGTCGGCGATCCGCGCAGCAATAACTCCAATCGACTAGCCCAAGTGTCTCAAGAAATCGCGGGCGTACCTGCATACCGCGTAGCGGACGTATCCGAGATCCAGCAGGAGTGGCTGCAGGGCGTCGAGCGCGTTGCGGTTACTTCCGGGGCTTCCACGCCTACGGCTCTGACCAAGGAAGTTATCGCTTATTTGGAGCAGTTCGATTCCTCCGATCCATCGACATGGGCAATCAAGCGGACCGTGAATCCGAATAAGCTGCTGCCCAACGTTAAGATCAAATCGACGGAGACGACTTTGTAAGTGCCAGTACAAAAAAGGAGCATCCTATGAGTCGACTGCAATCGCTTGGCCGTTGGCTAAAATATAAGTACATTCTGCTGCTGAGAGCTAAGGGCGGCGCCTCTATCGTGGCCATGGGATTTGCGATCGGAATCGCCATCGAGATGTTCACGCTGCCCACGCTGGGAGTCGCCTTCGTGCTTATTTTCCCGCTCTGTCTGCTGCTGCGGGGCAATTTGCCGGCGGCGCTGATTGGCTTCGTCATCGGCAAGATCATCTACATTCCCATGATGTATCCGAATTCGAAGGTAGGCGGCTGGATACTGCCTAAGCATCTCAGTATTCACTTGCCGATTTTGCCCGAATGGATCAATCATCTGCTGCTGACGAATTTGAAGCTGATCGTCGGCGGGATGGTGGACGGGGCTTTGCTCGGGCTGCTGTGTTATTTTCCGATCCGCTACAGTCTGAACGCCTATAAATCCAAACGCAAAGATAAACGCAAGCTGATTCGCGCCCGTCTGGAAGCCTGAGGACGTCTTCTTTTGGAGCCGGGCGCGGTTATTTTCAAAGAGAACGTCGAAAAGTCCTATGTCGCCTAAGTGATGCTTTGGGGTTGACATAGGGCTTATTATCTTTTATATTTACTTTAGCGCTTAAAAGCGTATAAGCGTTGCAGCGTATACGCGTTAATATAATTAGGAGAGTGAGCTTTATGATCGTTATTACATCCCCTCATATCGCAGAAGAGCGAATCAATGAAATCGTACGCCACATTGAGCAGTCCGGCGTGCAGGCGCATGTGTCCCGCGGGACGGACAGAACCGTAATCGGAATTATCGGCAAGGCGGAGCCTTCGCTGGCCGAACATATCCGTTCGATGAAGGGCGTAGAAAATGTAATCAAAATTTCGAAGTCTTACAAGCTCGCAAGCCGCGACTTCCATCCGGACGACACGATCATCGAAGTGAAGGGCGTGAAGATCGGCGGAGACAATCTCGTCGTCATGGGCGGCCCGTGCGCGGTCGAGACGCCGGAGCAGATCGACGAGATCGCAAGGCTCGTTAAAGCTGCCGGAGGCCAAGTTCTGAGAGGCGGCGCGTTTAAGCCGCGGACTGGTCCGTACAGCTTCCAGGGCATCGGCGTTGAAGGTCTGAAGTGGATGAAGGAAGCCGGGGAGAAATACGGACTGCTGACGATTACCGAAGTTATGGCTCCGGAGTTCGTCGATGTCTGCGCCGAGTATGCCGACATTATGCAGGTGGGAACGCGCAACATGCAAAACTTTGACCTGCTGCGGAAGCTGGGCACGATTCAAAATCCCGTCCTGCTCAAGCGGGGCTTCAGCGCAACGTACGATGAGTGGTTGAATGCGGCCGAGTACATTTTGGCAGGCGGAAACCCTAACGTGATGCTGTGCGAGCGCGGCATTCGTACATTCGAGACGTATACCCGCAATACGTTCGATCTGACGGCCATTCCGGTTATCCAGCAGCTCTCGCATCTGCCGGTCATTGCCGATCCGAGCCATGCGACAGGACGCCGGGAACTCGTCGAGACGATGACGAAAGCTTCCCTGGCGGCAGGAGCCAACGGTCTCATCATCGAGATGCATACCGATCCGGACAATTCAGCGACGGGAGACGGTGTACAATCGCTGTTCCCGGATCAATTCGCCAATCTGCTGAAGGAGCTGGAACAGCTTGCACCGCTTCTTGGCAAGAAGTTCGATACGGAGAAGGCTCCGGCGGAAGCTTTCGCAACGTGGATCAAATAAGCTGGTTATAATTGAAGCAGAGTCGATCGTTGTCCGGAATCCGGCGGCGATCGGCTTTTTTTTTGTTGACGGAAGGGAAGCTGACGGGACCGGATTTTTCGTGAGAGGGATTGGGGTGGTCGATTAGGGGAATGGGAGCTATGTAAGGTTTTACCGGGTTTTTGAGCGTAAGCGCATTCATCGCGGGACTGTGTTTAGAACATTTTCATAGGCCATAGCCCCAAATGTCGAAAATTTTGTGAGAAATGCTAACATGGATTCAAAAAATACCTGACATAAGTATTGACGCTCGAATGAGCAGAGTTTTATAATAACTTCATAAGTTCGACGAAAACTTGAACGTTACTTCGGAATTAACAACTTAATGTTCGGAAATAGGGAGGAAACAACATGTCAGTTCAACAAGTATTGGAGCTTATCAAGGAAAAAGGTATTGAATTCGTAGATTTCCGATTTATCGATTTGAACGGCCGCGCACATCATATTACAGTGCCTGCTGCTGAAGTAGAGGCAGACACTTTTGTAAACGGAGTTGCGTTTGACGGTTCTTCCATCATCGGTTTCCGCGGGATTGAGGAGTCGGACATGATGATGATGCCCGATACCGAATCGGTGTATATCGATCCTTTTACCGCACATCCGACGTTGATCGTTATTTCCAACATTCATACTCCAGACGGTACTCGCTACGATCGCGATCCACGTTCCATTGCACAAAAGGCCGAAGAGTTTCTGCAAAAGTCCGGCGTTGGAACGGCTGCCTATTTCGCTCCCGAATCCGAATTTTTCATTTTTGACGATGTCCGTTATGAGTCCACTATGAACTCTTCCTCCTTCTACGTCGATTCTGAAGAAGCAGGGTGGAACACGAATCGTAAAGAAGAAGGCGGCAACCTTGGTTTCAAGGTTGGAGTTAAAGGCGGATATGTGCCGGTTGCTCCGACGGATGCTCAGCAGGACATTCGCAGCGAGATGGTGCGCCAAATGCAAGAAGCAGGCCTGCGCGTAGAACGTCACCATCACGAAGTGGCGACAGCCGGGCAAGCGGAAATCAACTTCCGCTTTGATACGTTGACCAAAACTGCCGACAACCTGATGAAGTATAAATATATTGTACACAATGTCGCCCGCCAATACGGCAAAACGGCTACATTTATGCCAAAGCCGCTTTTCGGGGACAACGGAAGCGGAATGCACGTTCACTCTTCCATCTTTAACGAAGGCACTCCGCTGTTCTATGAGAAAGGCGGATACGCGAATATGAGCCAGATGGCGCTGTACTACATCGGCGGTATCCTTCACCACGCGCCTGCTCTTATCGCGATCACGAACCCGTCTACAAACTCGTTCAAGCGTCTTGTTCCAGGTTACGAAGCACCGGTAAACCTTGTTTATTCCAAGGGCAACCGCTCCGCAGCTATTCGTATTCCGGTTGCTGCAGTTACGCCTAAAGGCTGCCGTGTAGAATTCCGTACTCCGGACTCTACGGCTAACCCTTATCTGGCCTTCGCCGCTATGCTGATGGCTGGTCTGGACGGAATTAAACGTAAAATCGATCCTTCGGCGCTTGGTTTCGGTCCGTTCGATACGAATATCTATGAACTGTCCGACGAACAGAAGAAAGAAATTCGCAATGTTCCAGGCACATTAGACGAGGCGCTGGATGCTCTTGAGGCCGACTACGAGTTCTTGACGGAAGGCGGAGTATTCTCTAAAGAATTTATCGATAACTATGTGAAAGTAAAACGCTCGGAAGCGAAGGCCGTCTCCATCCGTATTCACCCGCACGAGTATAGCCTTTACTTCGATTGCTAATTCTATAATTAAGGCATCAAGACCGCAGTCTTCATCCGTTGGGATGGAGACTGCTTTTTCATTTGTGCCAAAGCCGAAGATTATCTTGGGATGGTATCGCTTTCGTTCGGAAATTAGTCGAAATTTCCGTGAATATCAAGGGAAATGGTTGCCGAGCGGCGCGAAGCTCTGATATGATTAGCCTATTATGTATGATTCCAGACAAGGTGGGGACGAGATGGCCAATCGCGCATACAATTTTAACGCCGGGCCGGCGGCATTGCCGCTTGAAGTACTGCAGAACGCTCAGAAGCAATTTGTCGAATACGAAGAAAGCGGCATGTCTTTGATGGAGATGTCCCATCGTGGAGCAGTCTACGAGAAGGTTCATTACGAGACGGAAACGCTGCTTCGCGAACTGATGTCCATTCCGGAAGGTTACAAGGTGTTGTTCGTTCAAGGCGGAGCCAGCACGCAGTTTGCCATGGTTCCGATGAACCTGCTTCGCGCAGGCGCGACTGCGGCATACGTAGCTACGGGAAGCTGGGCGACCAAAGCGATTCAGGAAGCGAAGCTGTTCGGCGACGTTGCGGTCGCGGCTTCGTCGGAAGCTGACGCATATAAGCGTATTCCTGCGGCCGAGGAGCTGAAGCTGCCGAGCAATCCGGCTTACGTGCATCTGACCTCGAACGAAACGATTGAAGGTACGCAATGGACGGATTACCCGGACACAGGCAGCGTACCGCTAATTGGCGATATGTCGAGCGATATTTTGTGCCGCCCTGTCGACGTGTCGAAATTTGGCTTGATCTACGCCGGCGCTCAAAAGAATCTTGGACCTTCCGGCGTGACGATCGTGATTATCCGCGAGGATCTGATCGCCAAACCTGAGGGCGCCGTGCCGACGATGCTGCGTTACGATACGCACGCGAAGGCTGATTCGCTCTACAATACTCCGCCTACGTTCGCGATTTACATGGCGGGCGAAGTATTGAAGTGGGTGAAAGCGAACGGCGGAGCGGCCGGAATGGCAGCTCGCAATAACGAGAAAGCGAATCTTCTGTACGATACGATCGATTCCAGCGGCGGCTTCTATCGCGGCTTTGCGGACGCCGGCAGCCGGTCGATCATGAACGTCACCTTCCGTCTGGCCACGGAAGAGCTTGAGAAGCAGTTTGCCAAGGAGTCCGAAGCGCAAGGCTTCGTCGGACTGAAGGGCCACCGCAGCGTCGGCGGCTTGAGGGCTTCGATCTACAACGCCGTTACGCCGGAAAATGTGCAGGCGTTGGCAGGCTTTATGCGCGATTTCCAAAGCCGTAACGGTTAAGGAAGCGACCGATTCATCCGGGCTTTCTCCGGTCATCGATTTCGATGGCTGTGGGAAGCCCTTCGATTTGTATGCGTGAAGAAGGGGGCGCGATCGATGCCTTTTCACATTGTGCTCGTCAATCCGGAAATTCCGGCCAATACGGGCAATATCTCCAGAACCTGCGCGGCAACCGGAACGCATCTCCACCTCGTGCGTCCGCTTGGCTTCTCGACCGACGATAAAGTGTTGAAAAGGGCGGGGCTCGATTACTGGCATTCCGTGAACATCACTTACTACGATTCGTTCGAAGAGGTGAAGGCTGCGCACGCTGGAGCAAGATTTTTCTTCGCGAGCACTCGGGTGACCAAGCGATATACGGATTTCTCGTTCCGGGATGGAGATTTCTTCGTGTTCGGACGAGAGACGAAGGGGCTTCCGCAGGAAATGCTGGACGCTCATGCCGATACGTGCATGAGGATCCCGATGACGGACAAGGTTCGTTCGCTGAATTTGTCCAATTCTGCAGCAATTGTCGTATTCGAGGCGCTGAGGCAGAACGATTTCCCTCTCCTTTAGCCTTGATTCGACATAATTCGTAATGATTCGAGATTAATTGTCGAAAATTGCATAATCCTAAGCAAATTGGTTGAACGGAAGGGAATAAGCTTTTTATATAGAACGGTATAAAGTGGTCAAAAAGGCCAAAAGGTTTCGAGATAACCAGCTAGATTAGCGTATGAATGGAGGAACTGCATTGAAACCTGCAGGCGTAGTTCGTAAAGTCGATCAATTAGGAAGAATTGTTCTTCCGAAATCGTTGCGCAAACGGTACCAGATGAATGAAGGGGATCCCGTGGAAATATTGGTTCAAGGCGATCATATCATTTTGGAACGTTATCGGCCGCGCTGCGTGTTCTGTTCTTCGATGGAATCCGTCGGGGAATTCAAGGAGCGTTATGTCTGCGCTTCCTGTGTTAAAGATATGCACGGGCTGTAAAGATACCGGGAACAATAAAAACCGTCCTCTCGGACGGTTTTTTTGTCATATATGCCGTAAACAAAACCGGAACCTTCCGGTTCCGGTCTTGTCGGCGGATATTTACAAGCCTTTGGTTTTATCATCGTTATACGAAGCCGTCAAAATTGCTCCGATGAACAACGCCAGGATGAGAACGACGATCCAGAACTTGTGGGACATCCCGAATAAGATCACTTCTTGTGCTGCTTCGCCAGCTGCCGAAAGGAACATATCCTACACCTCCGATTAACTACCCTTTATTATAACCAACCCTTGTTAAAAAGAAAACGCAAAATGTTGTGAACAAACCCGAACAATTGATGATCTCCGCTCGTCGGGCATATAAATGAAATCGTGGCCAACATCGCAAGGGGAGGGAATCGCCTTGAGTTCGATCATCAACTGGATGGGCGGATGGCCGAAGGAAGGACTCGTAGCCGCATCGGATTGGGAGGAGAGGGTGGAAACCGCCGCAGAGAAGCTGGCGGGGGAGGAGTTCGGACCGGGGCGGCAAGAAGCGGGCAGCGGCGGAGAATCAAATCTGAACGATCAGTTTGCCGCAAGCTTGCTGAACGGGAAAATCAGCGGGAACAGCAAACGAATCAGATTTACCAAAGGGGCTGACAGCGCGCTAAGCTGGATCATCGGCGAAGCGCTGCAGCCCGGCGACGTCGTTCTGACTGAACGGCTGACGTCGCGCACCGCTCTGCAAGCGTTTCGCAAAGCGGGCATGAGGGTGGAAGCGGTGGACGGAGATCGGAAAGGGATGGACCCCGAAGCGCTGACGACAGCCCTGTTCCGGCATCGTCCTAAGCTCGTCTATGTCGCCCCGTCCTGTACGGAGCCGGAAGGGATGAAGTGGAGCGGGGAGTATCGGGCCGCCGTCTTCCATCGCTGCCGAGAAGCCGGAGTGCTGCTCGTCGTCGACGACAGGCAGGAGACGCTGCTCTATGACCCGGAAGAGATCGCGGCGGCGCAGCGGCGTCTAGAGCCGGGGGTACTGTCTATCGGTCAACTGCCTCCGGGGCTGATAGCGGGCTCCCGCGTCGGATGGATCGCCGGAACCGCGGAGCCATTCAGTCGACCGTCGCTTGCGAGAGAAGAGAATGCAAGGAAATACGCGTTAGGTCCAATCGAGCAGCGGGCATTAAGCGGTTTAATCGAGGAGCAGCCCCTTGAGCCGCTGCTTGACATGCTCAGAGTTCAATGTCGGGAACGGAAGCGAATGATGACGGAGCAGTTGACCCGCCAGCGCATCGGCGAGTTAACTTGGGTAGAGCCGCGAGGCGGACTTCATCTGTGGCTTAAGCTGCCGCCCGGCTTGGACGGCGAAGCTTTGCTGCGAGGGGCGTGGTTAAAAGGGGTAATTTTTCAGCCGGGCGCTCCGTTCTTTACGAAAGATCCGAAGCCCAACACTGTCAGAATTACTCACGCCTTCGCCGACGAGCGACAAATCCGCCAAGGCGTGGCGAGACTGGCGGAGAGCATTGAGGAGTTTACGGGTCGATGGTCCCGTTCCTAATCGAACTTGGCGGCCGCATAGAGTCGCCCGTTTCTTTCGATGACTTGACGGTAGGCTAATCTGCGGTCGGAGAGGGTAAGACACGCTCCGGTTTCGCCATGGAAAGTCCAGAAGTGCAGCGGGCAATAGAAAATATCCTCGTGCGGACGGATGTCGCCGCCCGCATGGGGACAAACGGCCAGTAACAGGCGATAAACCCCTTCGGCGCTGCGGACAAGCCAATAAGGGGAGTCCTCCGCCGTTATTTCCACAGGTAAGATTTCATATTGGGTTACAGGGCCAAGGTCGATCGGATACAGCTCTTCGCTCATCGGGATGCAGCTCCTTCCGCTTGTTCGTTCGCCGGCTCCGGCGCGTTCGCGTTCGCCGGCTCCGGCGCGTTCGCGTTCGCCCATACGTCGGCCCATACAAACTGGCGAGCCCATACGAGAGCGACATGAGCATATTCTTGCAATGCCGCTTCGCCGCCGGGGGTCAGCTCGTATATGCCTTTGCTGATCCGTCTGAACCAGCCGTAGTGATTGTCGCGCAGAAACGTGCCGGCATTCGGGCAATTCGTCCAATCCCGAACTTGTTTGGGAGCGGAGGGACCGTGACAGGCGAGCGCAAGCGCACATTGGATCGCTCTCTCCCGATAAGCGGTAACGAGCTTGCGTTTCGAGCTGCCTCCGACATTGTAATCTCCGCTTCTGGCATTAAATTCTTTCAGCAGTCTGTTCGCTTTGGCTTTGCTTCTTCTTCCCGTTGGCAGGTTGTAGGCGTCACCCGTCTCCGCCGCCAAAGACGAGCCGGAGAGGGCCGGGGAAGGGGCGGAGCTGCGGATTTCCGCAGGCTCGCACCAGACGTCGACGACGGGGGATTTTGTACGATAGAAAGTAACGGTAATAAATCCGAGATTCAGTCTTCGGCACAGATGAGTTATTTCATTGAACCTTTGATTGTGGGCGCCTTTTTTTACGCGGTTCCTCTCCACGGCGAGCCAGACGGACGCTCCGGTTTTCTGCCGGTCGATTCCTTGGAGCAGCAGCGGCAGCGTGAACGTTTTTTTCATCTCGACGATCGTGGGCGTCGGATCGCCGTGCTCTTCGGGGCGATAGGCGACCAGGTCGCAGCCGCGAATTTCCGCTTTTACTTCGTATCCTCGGGAGGCGAAGAAGCTTTTGACCGGCGGGTACAGCTCGGCTTCCAGTTTGACGGCCAAGGTGAAATCTCCTCCTGATCAGCACGTAAATACGTTGGTTTTATCGCCATTATAGCATACGGGGCACAGAGGATTTAGCAATGAACAAGAATGTAAGGTCAAATTCGTCCCTCTCCCCGCATAGGATGATATTACGTCAAGTCAGAGTAGAGAAAGCTGCGAGGAGGAAGCGGCATGGACATCTTCAGTCGGATCTCAGAGTATCGGGCCGAGAGTGAAAAATTAAGCTGGTCGGGGACTTTTCGGGATTACATCGATATACTTCGCCGCGACAATTCTCCGGCGATGACCGCTCACGCCCGGGTTTACGATATGATCGTATCCCATGGGGTGGAAGAGGCGGGCGGTAGCAAAACATACAAGTTTTTCAGCTCGGAAATTTTCGGGCTGGACCGGACGATGGAGAGGCTGGTGGAGGAGTACTTTCATTCTTCGGCCAGAAGACTTGACGTGCGCAAAAGAATATTGCTGCTCATGGGACCCGTCAGCGGGGGGAAATCGACGATCGTCACTCTGCTTAAAAAAGGACTGGAACAGTATTCAAGAACGACAAGGGGAGCCGTTTATGCGATTAAGGGCTGCCCGATGCAGGAGGACCCGCTGCACCTCATTCCCGAAGAGCTTCGCCCGGAGATCGAGAAGGAGCTTGGGGTACGCATCGAAGGCGATCTGTGTCCGTCCTGCCAGATGAGGTTGAAGACGGAGTTTGACAACGACATCGAGACGGTGCCGATTGAGCGCGTGCTGATCTCGGAGAAAAATCGCGTCGGAATCGGTACATTCAGCCCGTCCGATCCGAAATCTCAGGATATTGCCGACCTGACCGGCAGCATCGATTTCTCCACGATTACGGAATACGGCTCGGAGTCCGATCCGCGAGCGTATCGGTTCGACGGAGAGCTGAACAAGGCCAATCGCGGTTTGATGGAATTTCAGGAGATGCTCAAGTGCGATGAGAAGTTTCTATGGAACCTGCTTTCGCTGACGCAGGAAGGCAACTTCAAAGCCGGCAGGTTCGCATTAATTAGCGCGGACGAAATGATCGTGGCGCATACGAACGAATCGGAGTACAAGGCTTTCATCGCCAATAAGAAAAACGAAGCGCTGCAGTCGCGGATGATCGTAATGCCGGTTCCGTACAATCTGAAGGTATCTTCGGAAGAGAAGATCTATACGAAGCTGATCGGTCAATCCGACATGAGCCATATCCACATTGCGCCTCATGCGCTGCGGGCCGCCGCGATTTTCTCGATTATGACTCGTCTCAAGGAATCGAAGAAGCAGGGGATGGATCTGGTCAAAAAGATGCGGATGTACGACGGCGAGGAGGTAGAGGGCTACAAGGAAGCCGATCTGAAGGAGATGCAGAACGAGTTCAGCGAGGAAGGCATGTCCGGTATTGATCCACGTTACGTCATCAATCGGATATCGAGCGCCTTGATCAAGCACGACTTGCCGTGCATTAACGCCTTGGATGTGCTGCGCGCGCTCAAGGACGGTCTCGATCAGCATCCTTCGATTACGAGGGAGGAGCGGGAGAAGTATCTCAATTACATCTCCGCCGCTCGTAAGGAATACGACAACCTGGCCAAGAAGGAAATCCAGAAGGCGTTCGTCTATTCGTTCGAAGAGTCGGCCCGCACCTTGTTCGAAAACTATCTCGACAATATCGAGGCGTACTGCAACTGGTCGAAAATCAAAGACCCGCTGACAGGCGAGGAGCTGGACCCGGACGAGAGGCTGATGCGCTCGATCGAGGAGCAGATCGGCGTGTCGGAGAACGCGAAGAAGGCATTCCGCGAAGAGATTCTCATTCGTCTGTCGGCGTACTCCCGCAAAGGCAAGAAGTTCGATTACAGCATGCACGACCGGCTTCGCGAGGCGATCGAGAAGAAGCTGTTCACCGACCTGAAGGACATCGTGAAAATTACGACCTCAACGAAAACGCCGGATGAAAGCCAGCTTAAACGCATTAACGAGGTAACGAAGCGGCTGATCGACGAGCATCAATATTGCCCGGTTTGCGCGAATGAACTGCTTCGGTACGTCGGCAGCCTGCTGAATCGATAAGCGGCGGCGGTCTGGCACAAATCGTTAAGCTCTGCGTCGGAGCGTCATGACGTTGGCTAACGATCTGCCAGACCTTAGTGTGCTGCGTCGGAGAGCCTTGACAGCAGGTTAATTCCGCCACACTGTCGACTATCGTAGAGACTGAGCCAGCTTCCTTAGCAAGGTGCCGTTGAAATCTTGGCTGAGCTCCCAGACGACAGCGCCTCCAAGCCCCTTAGCTTTGACGTAACCGGCTTTGTAGGCGAGCGATTCGGGATCTTCGTAAGTGATGAAGGTCCCGGTTTTTTTGTTGTACAACCACGGAACTTTGGCCGTATCGTCCCAGTAACGCACGAAGCCGCTCCCGTCTAACCAGCCGAGGTTCTCCAAGTTACCAAACTCATGTACGCCAGAGGCGGTTACTCCTTCCGACAAAGCTGTACAGGTCTGCTCTAATCCGTTGCCTGTCGATCCGCATCCCGCCCAGCCCCGTCCGTAGAACGGAACGCCCAGCACAAGCTTGTTTGCGGGAACCCCCGCTTTCATAAAGGCGTTAACCGTATCGTTCGCGCTGGCGCCGGAGGTGCTCGGCCGCTTCGGATCGGAGTACAAGGGGGCGTGGTGATTGCTCGTCTTTTCCCAGCTTCCATGATAATCGTAAGTCATCAGATTGACCCAATCGACGATGGCTGCGACCCGATCCATCTCCGTGTTGGAAATATAGTCGGAAGAAGCACCGGCGGCAATCGTTAACAAATACGGTTTATCGTCCTGTTTTCTTGCATCGTCCAGCTTGGCCTTAAGCTCCTTCAGCAGCAAAGTAAAGTTCCGCTTATCCTCCAGTCTCGTGCGATTGGAGGACAAGCCTCCGGCTACCGGGTATTCCCAGTCGAGATCGACGCCGTCGAATCCGTTGTCCCGAATGAATCGAACCGCGCTTTCCGCGAACTTGGTTCTTGCGGCGGCGGTCAGAGCGACGTCGGAGAAGGAGCCGGACCCATTCCAACCGCCGACGCTGATCAAGGTTTTCAGCTTCGGATTGTCCTTCTTTATCCGCTTCAATTCGGCGAAGTTGGCGCGATCCGCAGCGGCGTCGCCCATCACGACTTCGCCTCTCTGAACGTTAGCAAAGGCATAGTTGAGATGAGTAATTTCGGATGTTGCGAAGCGAGACGGGGTTAGTTGCTGATAGGAAGCCCAATACGGATAATAGGCAACGATCCGGTACGGCGAAGCCGACGGTTTCGTACTACCTGCTGTAGTTAAAGCAATCGTGTTGGAGCGAGCGAACCATTGTACATTCAATCCTATGAGAGCAGAAACAGGGCGTATAGGAAGGAACAAAGTTGAGTTGGACAGAATCGGCGCGTGAGTGAGCGACAGGCTGCTCCCATTGAGGGCAGCGGCAGTTTTTCCGACCTCCATATCGACAACTATGCCTGAACGGAACAGCTTGAATCTGGTTTTATCGATCCATTGGACCTGTAATCCTGCTGCATTCAACAGAGGCCGGGCTTGAACGTATGTAGCGTCGTTTCTTACGAACGGGCTGGTCTGGAACTCGATTGTATTGCCGTTATATGTAACTTTGACGTCGCTGTCGGCGTTTCCCGGCGGCATCGGAATGAGCAATACGGCAAGAACGAAGGTAAGCAGGGCGACTCGCAAATATACATGATGTCGATTCAATAGAAATGTCCTCCCAGGTCGGTTGATGGCCTATTAGGCTCAAATAGATAGAAATAAGAAAATAAGCTTGTTTCTATCTATTTTCCGGTTAGGGAGGACTCTCGTAAATGTTAAAATATTGGATGGAGGTAGACGGAGGACTTTACGGGACGCCGCTAATGCCTTACGCGCTTGCCTCCGGGAGGCATACTTTGAACACGGTCAGCCCTTCCTTTTCATCGGAAACGAGCTCAAGCGCTCCTTTATAATGCTTTACTCTCTCCTGAACGATAGCGAGTCCAAGCCCGCTGTGCCCTTCTCCTTTGGTCGTATACCCCGGCTTAAAAATTTGCAGTCTATCGTCCGTTGTTATTGCGCGGCCGCGATTGGATACCTTAAGCGCAATTGAGCCGTCCTCCTGGGAGCGGATAGAGGCGAAGACATGTCTTTCCTCCTGAGGAAGGTGCATCGTCTCGTCGAATGCGTTGTCTACCAGGTTCCCAATAATTTTAATGATATCGATCACTTTAATCGTCGTTTCCTTGGCCTCCCACTTGTCGGGCAGCTCATAAGTAAACTGAATGTCTTTCCCCAGCGAGACGGCGATCTTGGCCTGAACGAAGGCGGCAAGCGCGGGAGACGAATGATGAACGATATCGCTTACGTCCCGGGTCTCCTTGACCAGGTCCGCTACATAATTTTTCAATTGCTCCGTCTTGCCCATCTGCGCCATTGTATGAATGACCTGCACATGGTTGAGAAAATCATGCCTCTGTCCCCGAATCGATGTGAACATGTCGTTAATATCGTCTATGTACACCTCTTGCGTCGTTTTCGCCGCTTGCTCCCTGGTGCGAATGACCAATCGGATGATGGAGACTAGTGCTAGTAGGCTGACTAGGATGATGAGGTAGACGAGAATTACACTTAAATAGTAACTGTGTTCCTCCGTAGTAATTTGGATAAGCTGCAAGGCGGCCAGAAGAATAAACTGGATGATAATATAGGTGGAAACATGTGTGAGAGTGCTCTTTTCGATATTTAATAGTATGGTGAATATCCTTTTTCCAAAAATGTTTTTACGCTCACGAATAAACCAAGAAGCGACCCAAATTACAAAAAGCTGAGGATACATAACCGGAAGTAGCTTAAAAAAGTCTTCGTTCAAAAAAGCTTCACGGTTAGGGACTCCTACAAGGTATACAACGATCGTAGATAAGACAAGATCCATCACAATTGAAAATACAAGCACGAATAAATACATGACTATTTTCTGTTTAGGCTTTAAGTCGCGAAAAAAGAACCACAACAGAATAAATCCAGCTATTGTTGTATTTATTAAATGTAGATAGGTTGGCAGAATCAGTACTAATGAATCGGTATATAAGGAGTGAATGACTGCCAATAGTATTATTCTTTTAATCAGTTTAGGCGGTTGAGGATTTATAAAAGAGAAACAAAATAGCCAGTATACAAAAAGTTGTGGAATAGATGCTAAAAAGAAAAGTTTGAGAAAATGTAAAAAATCGCCCACAGATTCAGCTTCCTCCCAAATGTCGTTCGTATTCTATTACTTTACTTCATTTTTTTGTAAAAAATATGATATTAATATTGATTTATATTCATATATAATAAGAATTTATGGATACGTTTTATTATTTTTTTGATAATATGATTACAGGTACATACTAGTATGCTAAGAGGAGATTCCCAGACTAATGACTTTTGTTCTATTTATCATCTTCTCGACATTGGAATACATATCCTCCTTAACTCTTATGTTAGTCCTATTTCGCTTTGATGCGAAAGAACATTTTTTGAAATTTTTGATTTCCTCAGTGTTGCTGTCTCTTATTTCGAATACTCTAATTCAGCAACAACTTGAGAGTATAGGACCACTTGTTCAGTTATTGGCCTTTGTTTTTCTTGTTTATGTTATTTTACGCGTAAGTATTTTTAATTCTATGATCATGGTTCTTACGATTTATTTTATATTTGGGTTAGTGCAGATTACTTTAATTATGATCTTTACGTATTTCGGAATTATTGATACAGTCGAGGTTTATAAGTTTTCAGCGTTTTTGACGCAAGGAGCTTCTTCATTTTACATGTTTTTATTTGCGTTAATTGTTTATCTGAAACATGGCGGCTTCAGTTTTGTTGATTATAAAAGCAGCAGAAAGAGATTCCTGATTTTTAACAAATCAAATCGAGTCTTCTTTATTGCTTTGGTTGCTGCGTTTATCCTTTTTACAATTGTGACTAGACTCTACTATAACTCGGCTAATCCTCCATATCTGTTAATTGCCTTAGTGTTTTTGTTGACACTGCTCTTTTTGCTCTACCTGGCAATTAGAAGGGATGATGATCTTGTTTGACAAATACGCACTCCGTATTGCTCATTGGATCAAAAAGCAGAACCCGGAACAAACTGCCAGTGTAGCCGTTATGCAATTTGCTTTGATCGGAATATTAAATAGCGGTTTTGTATTTCTTCTTGTTATTTCAATTGGAGTTATTACAGGGCACTTTTATGAAAGCTTAACCGCATCGCTATTTTTTGTGGGACTACATTTTTTCTCTGGCGGACATCATTTTAAATCGGCATTAATGTGTACATTATTTTCATCCTCTATGATTATTGCTTCGATATTGATTGATCTTAATGAATTATGGTTGTTTATTCTGACAATAATTACTATAATAATAGTAGTATTCTTTGCTCCGGCTAATATAGAAGGTCATGCTAGAATCCCTAAAAAGTATTTTCCGATACTAAAGTTGATTTCTGTTTGTATCGTATTGATTAATTTGATTCTTAAAAGCGATGCCGCCGGATTTGCAATGCTCTTTCAAGCATGTTTGTTGCTTCCCTACTCAAAACTGCAACTAAATAAGGAGGTGACATCTGAATGAAAAGGAGAATAGCGCTGGTTGCGGGAAAAGGATTGGCCTTGGTAGCAGTTTTGTTTGTAAGCACAGCATGTATGTTATTTGCTCATCGTCCAGAAATACCTGAAGAGCTTTAAGTACTAGTCTAGAAAGGGGATAAAATCATGTCGAATCAAATCCGTCTGTTGGATCGCGATGGAAATCCGTGCGTCGTCAACGTTGAAGATTTAATAGCGGTTAAGCCAACGGCGGATGGTCCTGAGTTCTATACGAAGGACAGCATGTATTTCTATCCCACTACGCTTGAAGAACTGCTTGTCTTATTTAAAGACCTGGGTTTTGAACGATTGGATCGGACAAACATCGTAAACATGAACCAAGTGAAGGCTTTTGATCCAAAGGCTCGAAAGGTTTACTTTGAGCATCCTTGGAGTGGTGACAGCAAATTTGCTACCGTGTCGGAGGCGAATGTGAAGAAAGTGCAACATCTGGCTAAAGAAGACAGTGCCGATTATAAGACTAAAGCTATCTTAAGGCCGTCGTTGTTCTGGAAGAAGTGAACTGCATTATAGCCATAAGGAAACAAAAGCCAAGCCGCCTAGGTTTGGTTTTTTTCTGTATATCAGATAGTTACCATGCCTGAGAGTTTGTCACGATTTTGCAACATTCGACAGAGTATACTAACAAAAATGGAGGGTTCCATATAGAAAATACGTTTTCGGAGGAATGACATAATGCTCAAACAACGCAGGATGCAAAAAATGATTAGCCTACTCACTATAATGACGTTATTGTTTGCGATGCTGCCGCTATCCAGAGCTGGAGCGGATAGCTCGTCTTTTGTCGGGGATGACACGAAATCGGTTACTTCTGCTGTCTATGGAGACGAACCGCAGCATTTTGGAATCACGATGAGCGATGCGACGCTGTGGAACGGCGAAGGGACCGAGGATAATCCATACGTCATAACAACAGCTGCCCATTTAAATCAAATTCGCGATTATCCGGGTGCACACTTCAAACTTGGCGATGATATTAACCTGAACGTGCCGCCGTACAACGCAGGAGAAGGCTGGGAGCCGATTCCGTCGTTTAACGGTACGTTGGATGGGAATGGATTTGAGATTTCGCGGTTGTATATTAACCGTCCTGCTGATGAGAATGTAGGACTACTTGGAATCATTAGCAATCAGGCTGTGATATCTAATGTTAAGCTGGAGAATGTAAATGTAACAGGCTTTGCTGCTGTTGGCGGTTTGGTAGGCTGGAATAGCGGAGGGAGTATTAACAATTCATCTGTAAGTGGCGAGATGACAGGAGATTATTCGGCCGGTGGATTGGTAGGCGATAACAGCGGAAGTATTACGGACTCCTATGCGAGCGCGAACGTAACCGGTGTTGAAAGTGTAGGCGGGTTGGTGGGCTATAATTTTAGCGGGACAACGATTCATAATTCCCATGCAAGCGGAAAAGTAACAGGTAATGAGGAAATCGGTGGTTTAGTCGGCCGAAACGTAGGAAGTATTAGCAACGCTTACGCAAGCGGAGAGGTAAATGGCGGTAGTAATGTTGGCGGACTGGTCGGCTTTAATGTACAAGCGGTAAGCAATGCTTATTCGAGCGGCAAGGTGACGGGTGACACTGCGGTAGGCGGTTTAGTAGGTTTCAACACTGGAGCGGTTACGAATTCCTACTGGGATATACAAGCTTCCGGACAAGCTCACAGCGCAGCGGGAGAAGGCAAGACGACCGAGCAATTGCAGCAACAAGCCACTTTTTCTGATGAATGGAATTTCTTTGAGATATGGACGATAGGCGAAAATGGAAGTTATCCTATATTAAGATGGGAATTGAATAGAGCGGGGCCGCCTCCTTGGAGTGGCGAAGGCAAAGGAACGGAGAACAAACCGTTCATTGTTGCATCAGCGAGTCAATTAAATGAAGCGCGCAACTACCTGGATGCACATTTCGAGCTTAGCGGGGATATCAATCTTAGCTTGGAATACGGTGCGGGAGAAGGCTGGGAACCGATCGGCACACCGGATAACCCGTTTATCGGTTCAATAGACGGCAAGGGGTACAAAATACTAGGGCTGTATATTAATCGTCCCAGTCATAATGATGTCGGCCTGTTTGGCGTCACTGGCAACGGGGCCGAAATTTCGAATGTAAGGCTTGAGAATATAGAGGTAACAGGTCATTCAAATGTCGGCGGTTTGGTCGGTAAGAACGGCGGAGCCGTAGGCCATGTTTATTTGAGCGGCGAGGTAACAGGCAATGATTTTGTAGGCGGCTTTGCCGGTGCAAATGCAGGGAATATTAGCCAATCCTATGCGAGAAGTAAAGTGGAAGGCGCTAATTTTGTAGGCGGCCTGGTTGGAGCAAACGATGGAAATATTAGCGATACCTATGCAAGCGGCGATGTCACCGCTTCTAATGGACATGCAGGCGGTTTGGTCGGCTCTAATGATAGCGGAAGCATTAGCAGCTCCTATGCGATTGGCAAGGTGACAGGCCATGGCGATGTGGGAGGCTTAACGAGTGCAAATGGGAGTGGAAACGTCGCCGCTTCTTACTGGGATAAAGAGACGACAAACCAAGCAACAAGCGTCGGAAGCAGTGAGGAATACGGGAAGTCCACAGTTGAAATGAAGCAGCGAGCGACGTTTGCCGGCTGGGATTTCGATCGCATCTGGGCGATCGACGAGGGTAAAAGTTATCCGTATCTGCAATCGGATTACGAAGGACCGGGATTGCCTTGGACAGGCTCGGGTACAGCGGAAGATCCATTTATTATTAAAACGGCTACTCATTTAGATCAGATGCGCGATCACCCGAAGGCACATTTCAAGCTTGGAGCCAATATTAACCTCGATGTGCTTCCGTATAACACAGGAGAAGGCTGGGAGCCGATTGGTACAGATTCTAATCC
This sequence comes from Cohnella sp. LGH, assembly GCF_017671885.1. Lineage (NCBI taxonomy): Bacteria > Bacillati > Bacillota > Bacilli > Caryophanales > Paenibacillaceae > Cohnella > Cohnella sp. LGH. Next base: position 1,930,848 of record NZ_CP072117.1, on the reverse strand, counting down.
GTTTAAAGGTCAATTAGATGGTAAGGGATTTAAGATCACAGGTCTGTATATTGACCGTCCTAGCGGGGACTTTGTCGGTTTTTTTGGCTACACGGGAGCTGTGAGCAAAATTTCTAACGTAAAACTAGAGGACGTAACTGTAGCTGCTCAACTGCGTGTCGGCGGCTTGGTTGGTTATAACCACGGAAGCATAAGTTACTCCTCTGTGAATGGAAATTTGGAAATATATAGTAATCTTGATGATCCCAGCAATTCCGGCAATTCCGGCGTCTTGGTCGGATATAACTATGGCAATATCAGTTACTCCCATGCGAGCGGCTTGATAACTGGCAGTGATTTTCTAGGCGGTTTAGCGGGAGCCAATTCGGGAAAAATCGATCAGTCCTATGCGAGCAGTAAAGTGGAAGGAGCCGATTTTTTAGGCGGCTTGGTCGGAGTAAATAATGGACGTATTAGTGATTCCTATGCAACCGGCGATGTCATCGCTTCTAATGGTTATACGGGCGGTTTGGCTGGCGCTAATGACGGAAAGATTAGCAACTCCTATGCAATCGGCAAGGTGATCGGCATTGGCTATGTCGGCGGTTTAGTCAGTGAAGTTAATGGCGGCCAAATCATGAATTCCTTCTGGGATAAAGAGACGACACTCCAAACAGCAAGTGCTGGAAGCAATCGATCCTATGGCAAGTCGACAGCCGAGATGAAGCAGCAAGCGACGTTTGCCAGTTGGGACTTTGATAATGTCTGGGAAATCGAAGAGAATGAACGGTACCCCTCTTTGAGATGGGGGACTAATGCCAATTTAAGCGGCTTGACGATGAGTGAGGGGACATTAAGCCCGGCGTTCGCAGCAGATAAAGTCAATTATAGGATTAGCGTAAGAAGATCGGCAAACAGCGTGGATGTAACAGCCACGGCAGCAAGCGGGGGCGCAAGTCTGGAAGTGAACGGGATAAGCGCGATAAGCGGCGTTGCAACAACTGTTCCGCTGCATGCGGGACGAAATACGATCGATGTGGTCGTCACGGCCTATGATGGAACAAAGACGAAAAGGTATACGATCGATATTACGAGGCCAAGTGACGATTCATCCTCATCCGATCAACCGACTTCCCAGATCATCAATGTACCGTTAGAAACAGGGGATGTAGGCTCGGCTTCAACGGTCACGCAAACGCAAATCACCCGTATTACCGAGCCAAGCGGCGGAGTAAGAGACGAAGCCATATTAACGTCCGATCGAGCCAGGGAAGCGGCGCAGCGTATTGCGGAAGCGGGTCAAACGACGGCTCGTATCAAGATTCCGGACGAAGAGGATAGAGTCGCTCAAGTCGATGTTAAAATACTAAGGGACGCAATAAGAGAATTGTTTAATAAAAATGTGAGCCTTGAAATATTCACAGAAAATATACGACTTCTAATCCCGTATCGATCTATGGATACTGTTGAAGAGGATCTATACTTCCGTGTCATTCCGCTGAAGGAACAATCGCAGCGACAAGAAGTAGAGAATCGTGCAAGATCGGAACGGGTGGTTAGAGAATCGACAAAGGCTGCTAAGGTGAGTGTCGTTTCAAGACCTATGACAGTTGAAACCAATATGCCCAACCAACAGGTCATCCTTATATTGCCTTTGCGAGATGTCCAGCTCCCGTCGAATGGTGCGGAGCGCACAGCATTCTTGGATGAACTCAAGATCTTCATTGAGCACAGTGACGGCGAAAAGCGGCTAGTAAAAGGGGAAATCGTAGAATACAAGAACGGTCTGCCAGGCATTGAGTTTGAGGTGAACAAATTTAGTACGTTTACGATTCTTCACATAGAAGAAGACCCTGCAGTAAATTTCCATGAAGCTTATGTTCGAGGGTATGAAGACGGAACATTCAAGCCAAGCGATATCGTCACACGGGCAGAAATCGCGGCGATGATAGCAAGAAATCTAGGGGGTGATGATTCGAAAAAAGCGGCAGCAGCCCCATTCTCCGATGTATCGACCTCTCATTGGGCGGCTGGAGCGATTGAGTATGTGAAGCAGCGAGGCTTAATGAGAGGGGACGCTGCAGGGGCATTTAACCCGAATACGGCGATCACGCGCGGGGAAATGGCAGCAATCGTAGCGCGATATAAACAATTAAAGTTAGCGACTGAGGCAGAAAGCATAACGGCATTCTCGGATATAGCAGGTCATTGGGCAGTATTGGAGATTGCGGCTAATCAGCAAGCGGGAATCCTGAAGGGCTACGAGGATGGAACATTCCGCCCTAATGGAAAGCTTACACGCGCCGAAGCTGTCAAAGCGATGAACCGTATGTTTGATCGTGGTCCGTTATATGAAGTGAGCATACCAACGTTTAATGATGTGAAAGAGACACATTGGGCGTTCAACGAAGTGGAAGAAGCAGCCCGAGACCATGCCTTCACGTCTAGATCCGAAGGTGGAGAAAATAATGTAAAATAAACAAGTATGGATGACAGGAACATCAGGTTTCTGTCATCCTTTTTTTCTACAGCTGACCAATCAACATACTCTTGACGCTGCCCCCAGCCGCGGAGCGAAGGCCAGAAAAGTGCCATAATTGGTCAAACGGATGGGATCGCGTAAAGTTCACTGATAATAGTTATAACCTATTAAATATATAACTTTAATATATTTAACCAACAATCCAAAAGGTGTTATAACTGGTATATCAATAAAAAAGGAGTGGATCAGGATGGAGGAGATTCAGCAAAAGGTGCATTGGGAAGCGGACGGGTACGACAAAATGATGGGTTTCGTGTCGCGTTACGGTGAAGATTTGATCGAATGGCTGGATCCGAAGGAAGGGGAGACAGTAATTGATTTCGGCTGCGGGACGGGGGACCTGGCTGCTGCGATCGCAGAGAGAGGCGCAAGTGTATATGGTCTTGATATTTCCTCGGAAATGGTCGATAGGGCGCAGAAGAAATATTCGAAGCTTCAGTTTAGGTGTGTGGATGGGATGGGCTGGCGAGCGGACTTCCAATACGATGCCGTCTTCAGCAATGCGGCGCTGCATTGGATGAGGGAGCCAGAGGCGGCAATTCGCAGCTTCTTGTCCGGACTGAGGCCGGGAGGACGGCTGGTTGCGGAATTTGGCGGAAAAGGGAACGTGCAGGCGATTGTTGCAGCGACGCGTTTAACGTTGCGAGAACGGGGAGTAGAGGATCGGTTCGTAATGCCCTGGTATTTTCCCTCGGTAGGGGAATATGCTTCAATGTTGGAGAAGTACGGAATGGAGGTGCGGACGGCCCTTCTGCTGGATCGACCGACGCTGCTTGAGAACGGCGAAGCCGGAATGAGGGATTGGTTAGGAATGTTTGGAACGGCCATGTTTCCGAGCGCGACAGCCGAGGAGGCTAAGCTGTGGATCGAAGAATCGGCGGAGAGGGTGAAGGGCGCTCTCTATGACGGTAGCCGGTGGAAGGCGGATTACCGAAGGCTGCGCATCGTTGCGTTCAAAAAATAGGCACTAGAAAAAGCAATCCCGCTTGTCGCATTTTCGCGATCGAAGCGGGATTTTTCATTTTATACATTTTATGAGCGATATATCGTGAGAAAGTATAAAGTTTCGTTGTTCTGTCAAATAGGAAACGGTTTTGAGAACCTTTACAATTAATTCGAACAAGGACGGAGCGAGTCAGATTATCGTAGCTCATGAATGGCAGAGAGGGGAGTAGTATGGCAGATTTATCGACAACGACAAAGTATCCGCCCCAACCGCAGTTAAAACCAAGGAGTCTTGGAGAGCGGTTGCTCAAACAATGGGACATTCAACTCATGGTGTGGCCAGGTATACTTCTAATTTTGGTCTTTGCCTATTTTCCAATGTACGGCGTGCTAACCGGGTTTATGAATTATAAGCTTCATACCGGTGCCAATATCTTCGCGAACGAATGGGTCGGACTTAAACATATTAAGATGTTTTACGAAGCGCCTGAATTCGGTCGGGTTTTGCGAAACACGATGGTAATCAGTTTGCTCAAGCTGGCGATCGGATTCCCGGCGCCGGTCATTCTAGCTCTAATGTTGAATGAAGTCCGCAACATGGCGTTCAAGCGTACGGTCCAGACGGTGACCTACTTGCCGCACTTCCTGTCGTGGGTTGTCGTAGCCAATCTCGTTATTTCGCTGTTGTCGGTGGATAACGGCAGCATCAACATACTGCTCATGAAGCTAGGACTCATTGCAGAACCCGTGAACTTCCTTTCGATGTCCGAGTATTTCTGGGGTATTCTTGTTTCGTCCAACGTGTGGAAAGAAATCGGGTTTGCGTCCATTGTTTATCTCGCGGCGATCGCCTCCATCGATCCGCATCAGTATGAAGCGGCACAGATTGACGGAGCTTCCCGGCTGCAGCAAATACGCTACATTACTTTCCCGTCGATTATTCCGATCGTAACGATCTTCTTGATTCTGGCGATCGGGCAATTGCTGAACGCCGGCTTTGAAGATATCCTGCTGCTGGCGAACAATCCGGCATTGCGCAACGTCTCCGACGTCGTGGATGTATACGTCTATCGAATCGGCTTGCAGAACTATCGATATTCGTACGCGACGGCAATCGGCTTGTTCAAGGCGCTGATCAGCGTAGGACTTCTAGTCATGGCAAACTACGCCGCACGAAGATCGGGCAATAGTCTGTGGTAATCCGCTCAGGCATACAAGGAGGCTGACTGTAACATGCGTTTAGGATTGTCCGATCGTGTGCTTATGACTTTTATCTATGTTTTTCTTGCCTTGCTGGCGTTCTCTACCTTGTATCCGTTCTGGAATGCGATCGTCATATCCTTCAACATCGGGGCCGATACCGCCAAGGGCGGAGTAACGTTCTGGCCCAGGGCGTTTACTTGGGAGAATTACAATATCGTATTCTCGGACGACCGATTGCTCAACGGATTCGTAGTGACGATCGTTCGTACGATTATCGGTACATTGACCGCGCTGTTTATGACCGCATTGCTTGCTTACGGAATGTCCAAGAGCGAGTTGATCGGCCGCAAATATATTATGATCTTCTTCATTATTACGATGTACTTCGGCGGCGGCTTGATCCCGACATTTCTGCTCATTCGCTCGCTGGGAATGATCGATACATTCCTCGTATATATCATTCCCGGGATGATCAGCGTATGGAACATGATCATATTCCGGACGTTCTTCAGGGGGCTTCCGGCGGGGCTGGAGGAATCTGCGAAAATAGACGGCTGCGGAAACTGGGGAACGTTCTTCCGGATCGTGCTTCCGCTCTCGGGACCGGTGCTCGCGACGCTTGGCTTGTTCACAGCCGTCGCGCACTGGAACGACTGGTTTGTGGCGACGATCTATATCTCGAACGAGAAATTGATTCCGGTTCAGACGATGCTGCGGCAAATCATTAATGCCAGCACGGTCACGGATTTTCTGTCTTCCGCCGACTCCGGAGCCATAGCGCGTATAGAAAAGATGCAAAAGGTAACCTCCAAGTCAATCTCCATGGCGACGATGATGGTCGCGACGTTGCCGATCATCACGCTGTATCCGTTCCTCCAACGGTATTTCGTCAAAGGCGTTATGATCGGTTCATTGAAAGAGTAGTTCCCGGATTCGGGGATAAGCCGCAAGGCTTTGAACATATACAATACTTAAATTGAAAGGGGTAATCCGCAAGTGAAAGTAAGAAAACTTTCGTCCGCTTTGTTGGCCACTTCCCTGGCCCTCACAGCCGTTCTTGCCGGCTGTAGCGGCAAGGGAGATGACGGCAACAAGGGCGCAGCAAGCTCGTCGCCGACCTCATCCGCCGCGTCGCCTAGCGCGTCTCAGCCTGGGAGCGAAGAGGCAGCTCCCGACATTTGGCAAGTTGGTTCTGAGCCTCTGGAATTCTCCGTTTACCATCATTACGGCTGGTCCGATGCGCCGGAATGGGAGAGCACCCCGTTTGGCCGTTACGCGAAAGAAAAGCTTCAAGTGACGATGACGCCGATCAAGGCGTCGGGGAACCATGAGCAAAAGCTGACGACGATGATCGCCGACGGCAAACTGCCTGACGTGATCTGGGGCGACCGCGGCGCCAACGTCGAGCGTCTGCGCGAAGCGGGCATGCTCGTTCCGCTGGACGACTATGTCGAGAAGTATCCGAACCTGAAAAAATGGCTGAACTCCGAAGTGCTGAACATGCTGCGTTCCCCGGCGGACGGCAAGCTGTACATGTTCCCGAACTGGTATAACGACGAGCCGTTTGGCAATGCCGGCTACCTCGTTAACAAGAAGATCTACGACGAGCTCGGCGCGCCTTCGCTCGAAACGACCGATGATCTGTATGACTATTTGAAGAAGGTCAAAGAGAAGTACAAAGATGTCATTCCGTTCGAGCCGCACTTGGCCAAGGACCTTCACGGTATCGGCCTATTGTACACCGCCTTTGAAGAAAATGCGCTGTACTGGTATCTCGGCAATCAGATGCGGGCGATTCCTCGCGGCGACAAGCTGACTTCCGTCTTGACCGATCCGGCTTTCCGCGAGTCGCAAAAATATGTCGCCAAGCTGTATCGCGAAGGTCTGATGGCGCAGGATGCCATGACGCAAACGCTTGACAACATTAAGGAGAAAGTTACGTCAGGCCGGGTTGCAGTCTATGCAGCTTCTTCCCCGACGGAAAACGGCATGCTAGCTCAGATCGAGCTTGAAAAGCAAGGTCATCCGGGCTATTTCATGACCTGGCCGATTCACAAAGCCGGTCTTGACAGAAACAAAATCTTCCCAGGCTCCTACTCCACGCTGGGTTGGAACGCCGCGGTCATTACGACGAGCGCTAAAGATCCGGAAAAAGTATTTGCATTCCTGGATTGGATGACAGGTTCGGAAGGTCATGCGATTCTGCACTACGGTCCTGAAGGCGATATGTGGCAAGGTTTCGACGATGAAGGCTACCCGAACTTCACGGATAAGCTGGACGTGAAGAAGGCGGCTGAAATCGAAGCAGAGAACCAAGACGTCTGGTGGGTCGGCAACGCCAAGCTGAACGACCGCGGCAAAATTAAAGCTCAAGGCCAACTGCCTCCGGAAGAGCAAAGCTGGATTTCCAAGGTTCAATCGGAAGTATCGTGGAAAACGCAAGCCGACCATACGGAGTTCTCTAACCTGACTCCGGATCCGGATTCTCCGGAAGGTTATGCTCGTCAAGCGGTTGACGACATCTTTAACGAAGTGCTGGCAAGAACGTTGACAGCGAAAAACGATGCAGAAGTCGATCAAATTCTCGATAAGGCGCAGAAGGATGCCGAAGCTGCTGGCTACGACATGCTTCTCGAGTGGAAGACGGAACAATGGCATAAAAACCAAGAAATCATGGCTGGCAAGTTCAATCAATAAGCTTCATGATTTAGGGTCAGAAGGAGCTGCTGTGCATTCGCACGGCAGTTCTTTCTTTTTGTCGCAAGTCAAAGTACCGGTCGCTAGACCGCCGTTTTCGACGGCAGTTCTCGCTATTGACTACGATCGTTTTCTCCGGCAAAATGGTGAGATTGAAATCATTCTTATTGGGGAAAGGTACGGACTTCATGAAACTGCTTAAGAGCTGGTACGGCATTCTTGTACTGGCGCTTCCATCGTTATTCGCCTTTGCCACACAGACGATGACCGGTACGATTAACCTGATTCTCGTCGGCGATCTTGGCTACGTGGTTATTGCCGTCGTTGGCGTATCCAACATCATTATGTACAACGTGTTTGCGATCTTCTCGGGGATCGGGCACACTGTCAATTACCTTGTCGCGCAAAATTTTGGTGCGAGTGAAATGCGCAAGGGCATGCAGCGCATGTATCTTGCCTTAGTCGTAAGCCTCGGTGTGGCGATTTTTATCGCGTTCGCCGGCTGGTTGGCCAGCGGAGCGGTGTTGAAATTCACTGGCGGTTCGGCCGAGCTTGTCGCCACCGGAGGCGAATATTTGGAATTGCGCTTCTACGCTATGGCTTTCGGAATAATCAGTTTTGTATTCCATGGCTTTTTCCGGGGCGTTGGAGACACTCGGACATCGATGGTTGTTTCCATCGTTGCTAACGTGCTGATGGTCGGCTTGACGTACGGCTTGACGTACGGACATTGGGGGATGCCGAACATGGGCGTCGTCGGCGCCGGTTACGCGCTGCTGATCGGCGAAGCGGTGCAGTTGGTCATCTGTTTATTCGTGTTCTTGGGGCCGATGCATAAACGTTATCAGACGCGGAAGCTGCAAAATCCGGACTGGAAAGAGCTGAAGCTGATCTCCCAGGAGAGCGGAAAGCTGGGACTGCAGGAATTTTCGATGAGCGTCTCGATGTACATTTTCACCATGTTCGTCCTGAAGCTTGGGGATTTGGCGGCCGCGGCTAACGAGGTGGCGCTCAGCGTTATGTCGTTCGGCTTTATGCCCGCTTTTGCCTTCGGTTCAACGGCGACGATTCTTGTTGGACAGGGTATCGGGGAGGGCAGGCCTGACAAGGCGAAGAAGGCGGGAACGAATACGGCTGTGCTCGGCGCGATATTTTTGATTTTGCTTGGAACGGTCGAGCTGATCTGGGCTGTTCCGATTGCGAGAATGTACAGCAGCGATCCTGGGGTGTATGAGCTGGCAGCGCATCTAATTCAGGTTTCGGCTTATTTACAAATTTTCGACGGATTTTATAATTTTTATGCAGGTGGTCTGAGAGGAATCGGGGATACGACATTCCTGATGAAAGCTTCGTTCGCGCTTAGCTTTGGGATGTTCGTACCACTGACTTATTTGTTCGTCATGGTGTTCGAGTGGGGAAGCATGGGCGCATGGCTTGCGCTCTATTCCTTCCTCGTAGCGCTTGGCTTGGCGGTGATGATCCGTTACTACCGAACGGACTTTACTTTCGTGAAGCTGAAGGAAGCGCATGGATAAAAGAAAGGAGCTGCTCTGGGGCTTAAGGCGCCCTGGCGCAGCTCCTTTTCTCTATCCGTTCACGACTTCACCGCCGTTAACGTGCAGAACTTGTCCGGCGACATACGAGGAATCCTCGCTGGCCAAGTAAACATAAGCCGGCGCAAGCTCATCCGGCTGTCCGGCCCGTTTCATCGGCGTATCGGAGCCGAACTGCGATACCTTTTGGGCGTCGAAAGTTGAAGGAATAAGCGGCGTCCAGATCGGGCCCGGCGCTACGGCATTGACGCGAATGCCCTGTCCGACGACGTTTTGCGAGAGCGCCCTGGTGAAGGAGACGATTGCTCCCTTGGTCGCCGAGTAGTCGAGCAAGGTTGGGCTGCCGCGATAAGCGGTGATTGAGGCCGTATTGATAATCGCTGAACCGGAAGCCAGGTGCGGCATCGCCGCTTGCGTCAAATAGAATATGCCGAATACGTTCGTCCGGAACGTTCTCTCCAACTGCTCAGGGGTAATCTGCTCGATCTTATCCTGCGGATGCTGCTCGGCGGCGTTGTTCACCAGAATGTCCAAACGGCCCAAGGCGCCGACGGCCTGCTCTACCGCTTGCTTGCAGAACGCCGCATTGCCGATATCCCCTTTGATCAGGTGACAACGTCGTCCTTCGGCTTCCACCTGCCGCTTCGTTTCCTCGGCATCGAGATCCTCATTCAAATATAGAACTGCGACATCCGCGCCTTCCTTGGCATAGACGATGGACACCGCGCGGCCGATGCCGCTGTCTCCTCCGGTGATCAACGCGACTTTGCCTATCAGCTTGCCGGCCGGCTTGTAGACAGGGGATTCGGCTTCCGGGCGAGGATTCATATTCATCTCGATGCCCGGCTGGTTGTTCTGATGCTGCGGCGGGAAAGAGGCGGGTCTTTCCGGAGAGATCTTCGAATGGTTCGTTGATATCATTTGGTATCACTCCTTAGTGTAAGTGGCCAAGACGGCCGCTATTGTTAATAGTGTTAGATTAAACGTCTTTATCCATCCTTACGCAGGAAGAAGATTTTTCCACTCGCATTTGAGACCGAGACACTTCAGAAATTGTCATAAAAAGTCGATAAAAGTCGTATTCGATAAAGCAGGGGTGTGTACGCATGATGAGCAAATTCAGCGTTTCATTGACGACCAAGTTTATCTCGTTTCTAGCTTTGTGTTTGATTCTCGTATTCGTGGTGATGTTTCAGGTGAATTTGAACAACCTGAAGCGAATCAGCATCAGTCGAGGCGAGGCCGAAGCGCTGAACTCCGGGGAGCAGTTCGGGCAGGCTTTCGGTTCCAAGCTGAACGGCTTGAAGCAGGAGCTTGAGATGCTATCCAGAGTTCTGCTCCAATCGAGTCAAACCGGCTCTGTGCCGCGAGACGAAGTAATTGGACTGCTGAAGGACACTCTGGAGGGGAATCCTGATATTCTGGGCGTCTATACGTTATGGGAGCCGAATGCGTTCGATGGCAAAGACAAAGAATGGGTTAAACGCACGCCTCATGATGATGGAACGGGGCGCTTTATTCCCTATGTTGCGCGCAACGGCACGGATATTATCGTTGAGCCGTTGAAAGGGTATGACAAAGAGGGAGGCGGAGATTACTACCAGATCCCGAAAAAAACGGGAAAGGTTGCTCTTATTGAGCCATACGCCTACGAGGTCGGGAATAGTACGATACAGATCACATCGGTTGTCGTTCCGATTCTGGATGCCGATCAGCGCTTCAAAGGAATCGTCGGCATGGATTTTGCGTTGGATTCGCTGCAGCAGGAGGCGGCAGGCTACACGCCGTTGGGCGGCCATGTTACGATGATCTCTCATCATGGGAATTACGTAGCGAATCCAGCGCAGCCGGATTTGGTCGCTAAGCCCTATGCGGACACTGAAGAGAAGAAAGCGTTGTTCGCCAAGGTTGCGGCAGGTGAAGCTATTCAAGGCTATACTTCAGATTCGTCAGGAGAAAAGGCGCTTCGGGTATTCCTTCCGATCCGATTAGCGGGCTCCGATGATGCGATGTACGCGGAAGCCGTTATTCCGGAGAAACAAATCATGGCGACGTACAGGGAAGGCCGAAGCCAGATGCAATTAGTGAGCGTGATCGCGTTGATTGTATTGGGCCTCGTCATTGCAGGCTTGACGCGAATGTTAATCATTCGTCGATTGAAGATGCTGGCGAGAAGCGTAAACCTTATGGCAGGCGGAGATCTGACGCAAAAGGTGGACCTTCGGAGCAAGGATGAGCTCGGACAACTGGGCGCCGATTTTAATCGGATGTCGGACGAATTGCGCGGAATGTTTCATCTAGTCGGCGATCTCTCGATGTCCGTAGGAGCAACCTCCCAGCAATTGACGGCAAGCGCCGAGCAGACAAGTCTTGCTTCCGAGACGATTGCCCGATCTATCGAAGAGGTCGCAGCGGGCTCCGAAGCGCAAAATCGCCATACGCGGGAGACGGCTAGCGCCTTGGCCGAGATGTCATCGGGTATCCAACGGATCGCAAATTCGAGCTCTGAGGTGTCGGCCTCCGCTCAAGAGGTGCAATCGCAAACGGAGCTCGGCAATTCTCGAATCGCCCAAGCGGGAGAGCAGATGGCGCGGGTTAAAGACACGGTAGCTGAGACGGAACGAGTGATGGCCGAATTGCAAGAGCGTTCCCAGGAGATCGGCGGGATTGTGGCCATGATCTCGGATATCAGCAGTCAGACGAATTTGCTCGCGCTGAACGCTGCAATTGAGGCTGCGAGGGCAGGGGAGCAAGGTCGAGGCTTTGCCGTTGTGGCCTCGGAAGTGCGCAAGCTGGCAGATCAGACTCTCAAGGCTGCCGAGCAGGTATCCGGCATGATTCATGCCGTTCAGAAGGATTCTGTTCGGGCATCGGAACGAATGAGACAGGGCGCGGTCGAGGTCGAAGCGGGAGAGAGACTCGTGCTCGATTGCGCGAAGCTGTTCAAGTCCGTCGGAGAAGAAATGCAGCGGGTCAACGGAGAAATCCAAGAGGTATCGGCGACCTCCGAGCAAATAAATGCCGGCTCCCAGCAAGTGAGCGCTTCGATTGAGGAACTGGCCCGGTTGGCCGGCGAAGCGTCCGACAGCTCCCAAAGTGTCGCTTCGGCTTCGGAGGAGCAGCTTGCTTCGATGGAAGAGATCGCGTCTTCCGCAGCCGCGCTGAGCGCGATGGTTCAGGAGCTGCTTGAGAAGCTTTCCCGGTTTAAGATCTAATGAGGGGCTGTCCCAAAAGTAAAAAGAATTGTACGAAGAGATGATCGATGGAGAAGGTTGTCGTGCATGTACCTCCTTCCGATGTGCTATACGATCCTGAAATCCGAATGGTTGTTAACCCGTGACTGGTTTCAGGACCGTATGAGGCATTTTCCAGGAGATACATGCACTTTTTGCTATACGCTTCGCCGGTTCGTCCTCTTGCCGTCGCAAGTGAACAGCACCTTTTTGTCGTCGCAGAATGTTTCCAGATGCACGTTTTTGCCCCACAGCGCAACGAGATAGGGGAGCGTTCTTTCGACGTACTTCAGGTCCAGCTCGGTGCCCTCGTACTGGTGCGTCACGTACAGCTCGCCGCTTCGCTGATAGTCCGCATCCGTTACCTCCATGTAAGGGAAGCCGCCGTTCACGCGAGAGAATACGAGTTGATCGCGCACGTTCTCCCAGCCTTTATCGGTAATTTTCCACTCCTGGCCCTTTTTCTCGAAAATGTACAAATCCAGCTCTTCCGTCAGCTCCTTCGTCAAATAATTGCGCAGGAAGGAAGCGTCGGAATCGAGCTCGCGCACTTCGAATATTTTCTCGCGACCGAATCTCTTCTCGATATCCTCGAATATTTTAAGTCCAAGGTAGTACGGATTAAGGGAGTGCTTGGAGGGCTGCACGACCGCCGAATTCAGCTTGGCATATTCGACCGTCTCCTCGCTCGTCAGCGGCAGCTCGCGCATGATTCTCTGGTGCCAGTACGAAGCCCAGCCTTCGTTCATAATTTTCGTCTCGATTTGCGGCCAGAAGTAAAGCATCTCCTCGCGGATAATGCTCATGATGTCTCGCTGCCAATCCTCCAGCACAGGAGAAAACTGCTGGACAAACCAAACGATGTCTTTTTCCGGACTGACCGGAAAACGTTTGGGATCTTCGTTCGTCTCCTCGTTCGCCTGATCCCGCTTTTCCAGATCCCACAGGTCGTCGTAGGGAGAGGAGGGCTGGTTAGCGCTCCGGTCCTTCTTCTCGCGTCGCTGCTGCGCTTCGATATAATGTTTCCGATCGAGGCCGTACGGTTTACGGATGACGGGATCGACATGCTCCTGGATCGCCATGACCGCATCGAGGAAGCGTTCAACCTCTGCGGTTCCGTATTCAATCTCGTAGCCGCTGATGCGCTCGGCTGCGGCGGACATGCTCTCCACCATATTGCGATTGGAGACGGAGAAACGGGCGTTGTTCTTGAAGAAGTCGCAGTGGGCGAGCACGTGGGCGACGATCAGCTTGTTTTGTACCAACGAATTGCCGTCTAGCAGAAAAGCGTAGCAAGGATTGGAGTTGATGACGAGTTCGTAAATTTTGCTGAGGCCAAGGTCGTATTGCATTTTCATCCGGTTAAAAGTCTTGCCGAAGCTCCAATGGCTGAAGCGGGTCGGCATTCCGTAAGCGCCGAATGTATAGATGATGTCCGCCGGACAGATCTCGTACCGCATCGGATAGAAATCGAGTCCGAACGTTTCCGCTATTTTCGTAATATCCGTTATCGCCGTCTCCAGCTCAAGCTGTTCCTCTTCGCGCATCATGACTAAGCCAAGCCCCCTGTTCTGAACAAAAATTTCACCACCTTATGTATATGTGGGAACGTCTCGGAGTGTGCTTGGAAATCGCGGGATCGAATGATGTACTGAAAGGAATCCGGGGTCACTCTTGGGGAATGAGGCGAGTTCAACAGACAGCTCCGTCCGCTGTAAATTTAACATTCCGTTAACGCAATGTTGTTGATGCGTTAATCTTTGGGTAGGTATAATACAGAAACAAGCAATAAAAACAATGGAAAAGCAAGGGAAAACAATAGAAGGCTTTAGAATAATGGGCAGCAGGATTGCGGACAAGGAGGACGAAAATGAAGGTAGATTTCCACTTTCATCTAGAGGAAGGGCCTTATTCATTTAATTGGCTGCAGAGAACGGCTAAAGCGCTGGAGGTCGTGCCAGGGGAGCCTAAGCCGGTCGGCGAACGGAATACGCTGCAGTGGATGGAGCACCAGGCGGAGCGGCTGAAAAATCGGCTTGACGAGGGCTGTTTTACGGAGCGATGGTTGGAAGCCTACTTTATCGAAGGCCGGAAAAAAGGCATCGAGCGGTTCGGTATGGTGGATCATCTGTATCGGTTCGAGGAGTTCCGGGGCTACTATGAGAAATACATTCTGATGGACGACAGCGAGCTGGGGCGTCTGCAGCGTTATTGGTTTGACAGAGTGAGAATGTGTTCGATCGAGGATTTTCTGGGCGCGGCGCGCAAAATGCAAGCTAAGGGATTTCCGCTGTCCGTTGGTGTAGAGGCCGATTATTTTCCGGGCGGAGAGGCTGAGCTGAAGGAGCTGCTGGATCGCTACGAGCTGGATTACGTCATCGGCAGCGTCCATTTCCTGGACGGCTGGGGCTTCGATAATCCGGAAGTGAAGGAGATTTACGAGAGCAAGGACTTGCTAGATCTTTATAAGTACTTGTTCGAGCATGTCAAAGCTGCGGCCAATTCCGGCCTATTCGATATGATCGCGCATCTCGACAATTTGAAGGTGTTTAACTACCGACCCGACGAGAGTCTGATGATCGACCTGTACGACGACGTCGCCGCGGCGTTGAAGCGAGCCGGCGTGGCTTCGGAGATCAATACGGGGCTTGCCTACCGCTATCCGGTCAAGGAAATGTGTCCGAGCCCAAGCCTGCTGAGCAAGCTTTATGAACACGGGGTGCCGATCACGCTCAGCTCCGACTCCCACTACCCGGACGACATCGGAACTTTGCTCGACGAAGCCGCCGAGCTTGCCAAGCGTACGGGGTATAAGGAAATCGTTTATTTCGAGAAGAGAGAACGGCGTACTCTGCCGCTATAAAAGCTTCGCAAGGGGCTGTCTCATAAGTAAAAGAGAGTCGTACGATTGGATGATCGATAGAGAATGTTGTCGTGCATGTATCTCCTTCCGCTGCTATACGATCCCGAAATCCGAATGGGTAAACCCGTTAAGAGGTGATTTCGCGACCGTATGAGGCAGCTCCAGGAGATACATGCACTTCTTCTTAATCGATCAGCTTGTACGACCCTACTTATGAGACAGCCCCGTGTTTATTAAATTTAACGCCCGCTTTACAATAATCGGTCTTTTCCGTTAACCCTAAGCCGGTACACTGGGAAAAATAACTTCCTAGAAGGAGTGTATTCGGTGTTCAAGCGGAGCAGGAAAGGTCTTTCCATGCTGTTATCATCTTCGATGCTGGCTGGAACGATATTGACGGGAGTGGCGGCTGTGCAAGCAGAGCCGATCGCGATTATTCCGGGCACGCCATACGACGAGCTCGGCAATTATGATGTTGCCGTGCCTCACGTCATTATCAATCAGATTTATGGGGGCGGACTAAAGAAAGCCGACGACGTTTATTTCTCCCACGGTTTTATAGAATTGTATAATCCGACGAACGCCGACGTAACTCTGAGCGGCTGGTCTCTTCAGTATGCGGAAGGATCGGGCAAACCGTGGGTCAAACTGGATCTCGCCGGCACGATCAAGGCGCATTCGTCTTACCTGGTGCTTGGGGAAGATATCGTGAAAACGCCGCTCAAAGTGCCAACAAACATGCTGACGGTCAGCGATCAAGCGTGGCCGCCGAACCATTTTATTAACAACAAGGGGATGAAGGTCGCGCTGTTGAGCAGCCAGACGCTTTTGACCGCCGTTAATCCGTTCGATGACAGGCCGGCAGGCTATGTCGATATGATCGGCACGGGCGCCAATGAGGAGGGCAGCTCGATCGACGGATTCGAGACGGATTATCCGACGGGCGAAGCAGGGGGCACCTCGAAGAAAAAAGCGCTCCGTCGCGTCAGCTTCATCGACACGGATAACAACAAGAACGACTTCGTTCAAGTCGATTACAGCGCGCTCGCGTCCAACCCGACACTTCTGGCTGCGCATATGCCAAGAAGCGCTGCCGAGGGAATCTGGACTGTACCGCTGGGACTGAGGGATGCCCTGCTTCCTGAGGCGACTGTCGATATGCCGTATACATACTCTGTGCTCGGGCTGGTATACGGCGGACAATCCCCGTACATCATCTCGGTGACGGGCTTGCCGACGGGTCTAAGCTACAGCAACGGCAAAATTACCGGAATTGCAGCAGCGGCAGGCACAGCCACAATCCATATTGGAGTGACGGACAACGTCACTGCATCCGTATACGGGACGTATCCTTTATTGGTGAACGCTTCTCTCGACAATCTGCAGATCGTCACATCGGCTCTGCCGCAAGCGACGATCGCCGAGCCTTATACAGCGACAATCGACACAAGCGGCGGCACGGCTCCATTAACGTTCTCTGCGACAGGCTTGCCGCAAGGCTTGGCCATCGATCCTGCGACAGGCATTATTGCCGGAACGATAACGAACGCTAAAGCAAGCACGTATAGGGTAACCGTCAGGGTAACGGATAACGCCGCTAATTCGCGCAGCGTCGTCCTGCCTCTAAGCGTGCGTCCGGAAGCGAAAGTTTATGAAGAGAAACTGCAAATTCGCAAGCTGGCTTCCTATTCCGTCGGAACGACCAATGAGGATGGCGGCGTAGCGGAAATCGTCAAATACAACAAGGACAACGGCAAATTTTATCTCGTAAACGGCTCTGCCAATCCTCCGACGCTCGATATCGTGACTCTGGCGACAAGCGGAGAAATGACGAAGGATAAGAGTGTGAACGTGAAGGAGCTGTCCGAGAGAGCTGCCGGGTTCGTCTACGGCGACTTGACCAGCGTTGACATTAACACGGCGACGAAGCGTATTTTCGTCTCGGTACAGGAGAAGGATTACGCCAAAACCGGAAAAATTCTGATGTTGGATTACGAAGGCAATCTGCTAAACGGTTACGATACAGGTATTCAGCCGGATATGATCAAATCGACCGCAGACGGGAAGTACGTGCTGACCGCCGATGAAGGCGAGCCGCGCCTGGGAGCGGGAGGCGTCGATCCGGAAGGCTCGATCACGATCGTCGATACGGGAACGGGAGAATCTTTCCGCGTGAAGTTCGATAATCCCGCCGTCATCGCCGACGATGTCATTATTCGCAGCCCGAATGTGGATAGTAAGGGGCAGATTGTAGGCGCAGGCACAAAAGCGGATGCGGTTCGCGACTTCGAGCCGGAATATATCGCTTTGTCCGGAGACGGCAAGAAAGCCTATGTCACCTTGCAGGAAAATAACGCCATCGCGACGATCGATATCGCCGCCAAGTCGTTGCTTTCGGTCAAATCGCTCGGCTTCAAGGACTTGAACGATCCGAATAACGTATTGGATTTGCTCAAGGACGGCCAGATCAAGCTGGAAAACGTCCCTTTTAAAGGAGTATATATGCCGGATGGCATGGCTTCTCACGAGATCGGCGGAAAAACCTACCTGTTCACGGCCAACGAAGGCGATGCGACCGAATGGCCGGTAGAGGAGCCTTATACGAGAACGGGCTTGACGAAGATCAAATCGATCAAGGACAATCTGACAGCGGGTTCGGATGCCTCTAATTTCCTTCAGGACAAAGGCAAAACGTATGACGGAGTCGAAGTGCTGAGCCATATGGGCTACGACGATATTTATTTGTTCGGCGGCCGCTCCTTCTCCATCTGGGAAGCGGACACGATAAAACAGGTGTACGATAGCGGCAGCGATTTTGAACGAATCACTTCCTCGGGACAATATGCGCCTTATTTTAACGCCAGTCACGTCAACCTGGATTTGGACAGCCGCAGCTCCAAAAAAGGTCCGGAGCCGGAGGACATCGAAACCGGGAGAGTCGGAAATAAAACGTTGGCATTCGTCGGCCTGGAGCGCATCGGGGGTATCATGACCTACGACGTATCCGATCCTTCTAACGCGTTTTTCGTTAATTACACGAATACGAGAAACTTTGGAACGCCAGGAACGCCGCCAACCAAATCGGAGATTCTCGCTACCGATACAGGGCCGGAAGGAATCGAATTTATTTCCGCATCCGACAGCCCGACAGGACGGCCGCTGCTGCTTGTCGCCTTCGAAGTAAGCGGAACGGTGGGCGTCTATCAGCTCGACACAACGAAGATCACGCTCGACAAGACGACATTATCGCTTAGAGCAGGCAACGCGGCTGCGAAAATCGCCGCAACGGTGGAACCGGCCGCAGGGGCGGGAACATCCGTTACCTGGTCCTCCTCCAATGCCGTGGTCGCCTCGGTCGACGCAAACGGCAACGTCACGCCTCGCGCGGCAGGAACGGCGGTCATCACCGCGCTGAGCGCCGACGGTTACGGGGAAGCTCAAGCGACTGTAACGGTAACGGCAGCTTCAACGAATCCGGGTACGAATCCAGGCACGGGGAACGGCGGAGGAACGGGCACGACGACTCCTCCAACGAAGGAAAAACCGCCTGTAAACACGAATGATCCGAAGCAGGCAACCGTGGAGGCGCAAGCCCGGACGAATGCCTCAGGCGCGGCGGAAGCGGTATTTACAGCAGAGACAATCGGTAAAGCTTTGGAGAACGCGGGGCAAGGCGCGGAGCTTCGGCTTAAAGCCGAGGGCGTAGGCCAAGCGGGAGAAGCTGTTATTCGGATTCCTGCCGAGGCTTGGAGCCGGATCGACGGAAGCGGCGTGACTGCGATTACGATTGAAGCAGGTATCGGCTCCGTCAGTTTTGACCGTCAAGCATTGGCCGCGGTGTCGTCGGCCGCATCGGGCGGCGAAGTAGCCGTATCGATCAAGAAGTCGGATGCAGCGTCGCCAGCGGCGATCGCCGGCAGACCGGTGTACGACTTTGCGGTAACGGCGGGCGGCAAGGAGATTACAAGCTTCGGCGGAAGCTCGATCGCAGCATCCGTGTCGTATAAGCCGGCGGCAAACGAAGATCCTAACGCGATTGTCATTTACTATGTGACCGGTACGGGCGAGCTTGTTGTAGCGCCGAACAGCGTATTCGACCCGGCGACGGGAACGGTCAAGTTCAGCGGACCGCAATTCTCCCGGATAGCCGTAGGCTACCGCAAGATAAGCTTTGCCGATACGGCGGCGAATTTTGCTGCGGACGAGATCACCTACTTGGCGGCGAGAAATGTGCTGACGGGCGTCGGCGAAGACAAGTTCGCCCCGTCGGCCAAGCTGACGCGCGGCGATCTGATGGTTATTCTTGCGAGAATGGCCGGGGCCGACACAGGCGGCCGGACTTCCTCAAGCTTTATCGACGTAGAGTCCGGCTCTTACTATGCAAGTGCGGTTGCATGGGCTGCGGATAACGGAATTGCCGGCGGCGTCGGCAAAGACCTGTACAAGCCGAAGGATTACGTCACCCGCGAGCAGTTCGTAACCTTGATAGCCCGCTACGCCGAGCATAAGGGGTACTCGCTGCCGAAGGATAACGCGCCGGTCGCGTTTGCGGATCAGAGCGAGGTGTCCGGCTTCGCCGCCGGAGCGCTGAGGGCGGCTCAGCAGGCCGGTTTGATTAACGGCAAGCCGTCTCCGAACGGAGACGGACTCTTGTTCGCGCCGCAGGCTCATGCCACACGCGCCGAAACGGCGAAAATATTGGCGCTGTTGATGCAGTCGATGCTGAAATAAATAATCATCGTTTGGACGCCGCTCACTCTCCTGCTGGAGGGACGCGGCGTTTTTTGTTTTGCTCCCGAGAGGTTGCGTTTGCCGCAATCACATGTTACAACAGAGAATACGAAGTTTACGCGCAAGGAGTGAAAAAGGCATGGAGAACGGTTCCGAGTCTCCTCGGGAAGAGGAAGAGAAGCGGCTGCTTGCTGTATTGGAGCAAGTCGGCCGACGGATGCGCAAGGAGCTTTCCGTGCTCGGGGAGAGACGGGGCGACGTCGTCGGCATTCGCCAGGAATTCTGGGAGGACGTGCGGATGAACTTCTCGGATTCGTCCGAGGTTGCCGAGACGTGGACCAGCATCGTGCAGCAGGCCGAGGTGTTGGCCGAGCGCGAGCGCAGTCATCGCGTTGCCTCGGAGGCGGTGGAGCGGCTGACGAAGCAGTTCGATTCGCCGTATTTCGCCCGTATCGATTTCACGGAACGCGGAGGCGGGACGGAGGTCGTCTACATCGGCCGCGCGTCCTTGGTCGGCGAGGATGGGGAAACGTTCTACGTGTACGACTGGCGCGCTCCGGTGTCCAGCCTGTTCTACGATCATGAGCCGGGGCCAGCCGCCTATCGGGTGCCTGACGGCCAAATTGAAGGGGAGCTGGAGCTGAAGCGTCAGTTCGTCATTCGCGGCGGCCTGATGAAGCATATGTTCGATACGTCGGAGACGGTCGGGGACGAGATTTTACAGGCCGTGCTGTCTGAAGGTTCGGATACGGCGATGAAAAGCATCGTGGCGACGATCCAGAAGGAGCAGAACGGCATTATTCGCGATGAGAGACATAAGCTGCTCGTCGTGCAAGGAGCGGCGGGAAGCGGCAAGACGTCCGCCGCGCTGCAGCGGATCGCCTATCTGCTATACAGGTTTCGCGATGCGTTGACGCCGGATCAGATCATCTTGTTTTCCCCGAATCCCGTATTTAAAGGATACATCTCGCACGTGCTGCCCGATCTGGGAGAAGCGAACATGCGTCAGATGACGTTCCGCGAATTGATCGAAGCCCGGCTGGGGCGCCGGTTCGAGGTCGAGGATCTGTTTGCTCAGACGGAGGCGCTGTCTGAGCTGGATGGAACCGCCGAAGGAGAAGCCCGCGAGCGTGCGGTGAAGTACAAGGGCTCGGAGCATTTTTTCGTTACGGTGGAAAATTACTTGAAGCGGCTGGAGCGGGAAGGAATCAAGTTCCGTACGCTGCGGTTCCGGGATATGACGGTCGCCTCGTCCGAGGAGATCGCCGAACAGTTCTACGCTATTGAAGCGTCGGACGGCTTTGCCACGCGAACCGCGACGACGAAGCGCTGGCTGCTGCAGCGTCTGAAGGCGTGGGTAGATTCGCAGATGGGCGAGAAGTGGCTGGAGGAAGCGGCCGAACTGGTCGATCAGGAGGATATTCAGCGAGCGTACGTCGACGTTCGGCGCAGCGGCGGTTTTCATGACGAGGTGTTCGACGACGAGGAGCAGATGAGTCTGAGGCTGAAGCGGCAGGTCGCCGAGACGGCGATCGCTCCGATCGTCAAGGCGGTTCGCTCCTACCGGTTCATCGACGCGGTCGAGACCTACTCCGTGCTGTTCGAGAGTCGGCCCGTGTTTGCCGCATGCGCCCCGGATGGCAAGCTGCCGCAAGGCTGGGACTGGATGAGCCTGCGCGTCGAAGAGACGATCGGGCGCAAGCGGCTCGATCACGAGGACGCAACGCCGATTATGTACGTATCGGAAGCGCTGGAAGGCTTCCGCCGCGTCGAGGGCGACATTCAGCACGTATTCGTTGACGAAGCGCAGGACTATTCCCCGTTCCAGGCGGCATTCCTGCGCCGTCGGTATCCGCGGGCGCGGATGACCGTGCTGGGCGATTTCAACCAGGCGATCTACGTGCAATCGCAGGATAGCGGCGGCTTCGGCGGATGGACGAGGCTGATGGCTCCCGAAGTGACATCGGTATTGCGGCTGACGACGAGCTACCGTTCGACCGAGCAGATCGTCGATTTTACGAAAGGTATCTTGACACCCGAGGATGCGGCGAACATTTCACCTTTCCATCGCAGCGGAGAGCAGCCGCGCTTGATCGCCTGCGCCGATGCCGGCGAGCTTGGCGACCGCGCGTCGGCGGATATCGGAGGGCTGCTGGCAAGAGGCAGCGGGACGATCGGCGTTATTACGAAAACGGCAAGCGAGGCCGCGGATGCCGAAGCGCTGCTCAAGGAGATGCTGGCGGACGACGTGCCTCTGACGCTGGTGACGGGAGGCTCTGCCGAGCTGCCGAAGGGCGTATCGGTGCTGCCATCTTATCTGGCCAAAGGAATCGAGTTCGACGCCGTGCTCGTCTGGGACGCTTCTTCGAAGCGTTACGGACAAGAGAAGGACCGTAAGCTGCTTTACACCGTATGTACGCGTGCTTTGCATGTTTTGCATATTTATTGGGCGGGCGAGCCTTCACCATGGCTTCCCGGAACGGAGGTAGCAAGATGAATCAAGCCGCATTGGATGCGTTGAAAACCTATTACGGCTACGACCGGTTCCGCTCCGGACAGGAGAGGCTGATCGAAGCGATATTGGACGGACGCGACGTGCTCGGCATTATGCCGACGGGAGCGGGCAAATCGATCTGCTATCAGATTCCGGCGCTGCTGCTGGACGGCGTAACGCTGGTCGTCTCTCCGCTGATCTCGCTGATGAAGGATCAGGTGGACTCGCTGAACGCGGCGGGCATCGAGGCGACTTATATCAACAGCTCTCTCTCCGCTTCGGAAACAAGCAAGAGAATGAGAGACGTGGCCGCAGGCCATTACAAGCTGCTCTATATCGCGCCGGAACGGCTAGAATCGGAGCAGTTTCGCGCGATGATTCGCCGTCTCGAAGTGCCGCTGATCGCGGTGGACGAGGCGCACTGCGTCTCGCAATGGGGGCATGATTTTCGCCCGAGCTACATGACGATCGTCCGGCTGCTGCAGGACATTGAACCGCGGCCAGTCATGGCCGCGTTCACAGCGACGGCGACGGACGTCGTTAAGGACGACATTGTGGAACGGCTGAAGCTGCGCGATCCTTCGCGGGTAACGACCGGTTATGCGCGAAGCAATCTGGCCATGTCGGTCGTTCGCGGCGCAGACAAACGGGATTTCGTAGAAAGATATATTAGAGAGCATGCGGATCAGGCGGGCATTATCTATGCTTCCACGCGCCGCGAGGTGGAGAGCGTCTATTCTTTCGTGCGCAGCCTTGGCGTTCCCGTCGGAAAATATCACGCGGGTTTAAGCGAGGAGGAGCGAGCCGAGACGCAGGAAGCTTTCCAGCGCGACGACCTGCAGATTATCGTCGCCACGAACGCCTTCGGCATGGGCATCGACAAGTCCAACGTCCGCTATGTCATTCACAACAATATGCCGAAAAATCTCGAAGCCTACTATCAGGAAGCCGGCCGCGCCGGAAGGGACGGGGATCCGGGCGAGTGCGTGCTGCTGTTCTCGGCGCAGGACGTCGTGACGCAGAAGTTTTTTATCGAACAGAGCGAGGCCGACGAGGAGCGCAAGCGCAACGATTACCGTCTGCTCAACGACATGGTCCAATATTCGCATACCGGCGACTGCCTGCAGCTGGCGATCGTGCGCTATTTCGGCGAGGAAAACGGACAAGCTTGCGGCACGTGCGGCAATTGCACGGATACGCGCGAGAGCAAGGACGTGACCGAGGAAGCCAAGTTTATATTCGCCTGTATCTCCGAGATGAAGCAGCGCTTCGGGGTGACTTTGACGGCGAAAGTGCTTCGAGGCGCGAACGACGCGAAGATTAAGCAATTCAACTTCGATCGGCTCCGGTCTTACGGCCGTCTGAAGCATATGGCCGAGAAGCCGCTTGTGCAGCTCATCCACGCGCTTGTGGCCGACGGCTACTTGCGTATGTCGGATACGGCTTATCCGGTCGTGCAGCTGATGGAGCCTGTGCTTGCCGTGATGCGCGGCGAAGAGCTCGTCTATCAGAAAGTCGAGCCGGATACGCCCCCGGCTTCGCGCAGCCGCTCGCGCGGAAGCGGGTCGTCCGCTCCGGTCGCGAACGTGGAGCTGTTTAACGCCCTGCGTCAGCTGCGCAAGCAGATCGCCGATTCCGAGGGGCTGCCGCCGTTCGTCATCTTCCATGACGCGACGCTGCGGGAGATGTGCGAGGCGATGCCGGAGTCCGAACGAGAGATGCGCAGCGTAAAAGGCGTCGGCGCCGCCAAGTACGAGAAATACGGGCTGGCATTTCTGCAGTTGATTCGGGAGTATCGGTAATTGGGTCGAATCCCCGCTTATCCGACCGTTAATCTTGCTAGAAACGAGAAAGATAAGTAATCTCTTAATAGAGGGAAAAAGGAGGAAAATCCGTGCAAACCGTTATACGCCATCGAAAACCTTTGTCCATCTTCAAGGAAAAATTGCAAAGCGGCAACGTAACGTTAGGTTTCTTGGGCGGCTCGATTACCGATGCGGCGCCGGGTCACAACTGGCCGGAAGCCGTCGTCGCATGGCTGGTCGACGCTTATGCGGATGTCCGGTTCAAGGTCGAGAACGCGGGCATTGGCGCAACGGGAAGCGATTTAGCCGTCTTCCGCGCTAAGAGGGATATTCTGGATAGGGGATGCGATCTTGTTTTTGTCGAATATGCAGTGAACGACTATTTCGAACCTAATTCCAAGAGGGCGCGTTCCCGGGAAGGTCTGATTCGCCGTCTGCTCTCCGCAGGAATCGAGGTCGTCCTCGTCTATACGTACATTCAAGAGATGTACGAGGATATGGCGGCCGGCCGGGTTCCCGATTCGATCGCGGAATTCGAAAGGATCGCGGAGCATTACGGAATCGGCAGCGTATGGATGGGACTGCATGCCTTCGACGAAGTCCGCAGAGGAATTATGAAGTGGGAAGAGTGGCTTCCGGACGGGCTGCATCCGACCCACCGGGGAAGCTTATCATATGCCCAAAGCGTAATTCGGTTTTTGGAAAAGGAATTGTCTATCGAAGTCTCCAAGTCTTCCGGAAGTTCTCCGCTGCCGGCTCCGCTGGAGCCCCTTGCATGGGAGAATGTAGAGAGGCTCTCTTTCGACGATGTTCAAGGCTCGGGCCCCTGGACGATTCGCCGTTCTTCGAACTCATGCTGGATGGATCAGCTTTTATCGACCTCAGCCGTCGGGGCGAAGCTGGAATTCGCTTTTACCGGCCGTGGTCTCGCAATGGCTTTCGATTTCGGCAAAACTTCCTCCGAATTCCGCTATCGCGTGGACGGAGGGGAGTGGCAGCTGAGCGGCCGCGACCGGCCGAATTGGTGTCCCGATCGGGGCTGGTACAGATTGTTTCTGATCGCCGACGAACTGCCGGACGGCCCTCATCGTTGCGAGGTCGAAGTCGTTCACGGAAACCGGGAAGGTTGTACGGGGACTCGATTCGATCTGGCTTTTATCGGCGAAATCCGATAACGAAACGAGGCGCCTTGCTGGATTACGGACGTATAGCCGAGAATCCCAACGCCTACTTTAGGCAGATAGAAGAGAATCTCTTGCGGGGGGTTCTCTTTTTTTCGCTTTATAGTTGATGGTCTATTCCGGCAGGAGACGTCTGCGTACTATAGACAATAGAGGATTTTTTGCAGCAAGGGAGTGGGGAAATGGCCATAGCTGGGGGACGGAGGCGTTCGGGGATAAAATGCTCCTGCCGGACGAAACGGTTGTGCAGACGCTCGTCCAAACGCGGGCGCGCGAAAAAGAAACGACGTCCGCTTAGGAAACGGGGGAGCTTGAGCCGGAGGAGAGCGGTTCCGCCGACCGTGGTGCCGACGAGCGGCGCCGATCAGTCGCGTCTTCCAACCGTGAGCGTTCGTCCAATCGTCCAACGCTATTTTTATTTGCCCGCGGACGACATTCCCTTGACGGAAGAGCTGGTCATACCCGCAACTCGGTTCGTCGATGACCACGGCGAACCGGCGGAATCGTTCCCCGATCATCGTCAGGAAGGATACTTCAATCTCTACGTTAACGGACTTCTGCAGGAAGGCCAGCTTTTTCGCGTAGATTCCCGATCGGTTTCCGTCGCGTCCACGGGACAGAGGATACTGGCAGGTACGCCGATTATTTTGGAATCTGTCGGGTTTATCGCCAAAGTATCCTAAAATAGGATTTCGACCATCGTAATCGCCCGATCGCCGAGGGTTCTTCTGAATAGAATATGAGGAAAGGATATAGCATGTCCAGCAGGTAGCGGAGGAGGGATGATTCATGGCATTGCAACTGATGAAGCTGGCGGTAAGCGCAACGACAACGACGACCGTAGATCCTGCGTCGACGAGGTATTTCTATGTGACGACCGCAGTTACGGCAGCCGGCGCGACCTTAACGATCGACGCAGCGAGTTTCTTCGACGATACGGGCGCGCCGGTCGAGAGTCTGCCCGCTCTTAACGCGAGCAACAGCTACTTCAACGTCTACGTAAACGGCATTCTGCAGATGGAGGGCATCAGCACATACACGCCCGGTGCAACGGGCGTGGGATCGCTGGCGATCGCCGTACCAGCCGGAGGGGATTCGATCTTGAGCGACACGCCGGTAGTGCTGGAGACCGTCGTTTTCGTACCGACTTCCACGACTACGGTATCGACGTAAGATTAGCGTTGCGAAAGAAAAGCATCCGGAGGATACGGTCGCCCGTATTCTCCGGATGCTTGTTTTCGTTAAGCGTACTTGATCTCGACCGGTACGAGATTCGCTTGCAGGGGACTCCACTTGGGCACGCCGTACTTCGTCATGTACCCGAGCGTATTCAGAGACGGTTCTACGCTTTTCTCTTCATTCATTTTCTCCAGCAGCTTCCAGCAGGCGATGATATCGTTGAGCGAACGGTGCGCGCCTTCCAGTACGATGCCGTAGCGGTCGCACATGTCTTTAAGATTATGAGGGTATGTATGCCGTTCTCTGGCGATCGTCAGCGTATCGAGAAAATCGTTATTGAACGACCGCTTGGCGAATCTCATCAGCGCGTGATGCAGAAATCCGAGGTCGAACAGGGCGTTATGGGCGACGATAATGCTGTCCCCGATAATCCGGTTCAGGATGCGGAAGGAGGTTTCTTCGTCCATTCCGTGAACGAGATCGGCGGACGTAAGACCGGTGATCTCGGTAATTTTCGGCGCCAGCGCTCCTTCGAAGCGGACCAGCGTCTGAAATTGGCTGACGATCTCTCCGCCGTAGCAGCGGATGGCCGCCATCTCGATAACGCGGTCGCGTGCCGGGTCCAAACCGCTCGTCTCGAAATCTAGCACGGTTATGTTGTCCAGTTTCATTAAGATTTCCTCCTTGCAGATGCGAATAAGCTCGTAAAGTGGCACAATACGGATAATGCTGTCACTTCTACATTACCATAATTCGCCTGCGGAATTCTAATTGAAATCCACAGCTTGGGCAGCCGCAAAAAAAACGCCGAAGGGACTGAAAGCTCCCTCCGGCGTACAGAATCCGATTCAATTAATGCTTCGCGGTGTCGACCGCATCTTCGTTTTCGTTGGACAGCTTGGAGATCTCGAACAGCTTGAACAGCAGGCTGAACACGATAGCGACGACCGTCGCAAGCGCCATGCCGGTCAGCTCGAAGTCTCCCGACTTGATCTTGAGTCCGCTCAGGCCGACGACGAGTACGATCGTAGTCAAGAACAGGTTGGTCGGCTTGCTGTAGTCGACCTTCGATTCGACGAGCATCCGCAAGCCGGATGCTGCGATGATTCCGAACAGCAGCAGCGAGATGCCGCCCATGACCGCTACCGGAATGTGAGCGATCAGAGACGAGAATTTGCCGAGGAAGCTGAGCAGGATGGCAATGATCGCAGCTCCTCCGATGACGAATGTGGAGTATACGCGCGTCATCGCGAGCACGCCGATGTTTTCCCCGTAGGTGGTGTTCGGCGTCGCTCCGACAAATCCGGACAGCATCGTCGACAGCCCGTTGCCAAGCATCGAGCGGTGCAGACCCGGGTCTTTGGACAAATCCTTGTTCACGATGTTGCTGGTGACGATCAAGTGTCCGACGTGCTCGACTACGACGACAAGCGCCGCAGGCACGATAGTCAGAATGGCCGTCCAATGGAACACGGGAGTCGTGAACGTCGGAGAGTCGAGCCAGCTCGCTTCGTCCAGGAAGCCGAATTTGATCTCGCCCATCGCGTAGGCAAGCACGTAGCCGAACACGATGCCGATCAGAATCGGAATGATCCGCATGAAGCCGCGGAACAGTATGTTGCCTAAAATCGTGACCAGCATAGTCGCTACTGAAATGATGACCGTGTTTGCGTCCATACTCCATTCGGCATCGCCGGCAGGAGCGATCCATCCCGCCATTTGAGCGGCGACCGGGATCAGCTCAAGACCGATAACAGCGACGATTGCGCCCATGGCCGCGGGAGGAAACACGACGCTGATCCAGCCGGTTCCAGCGTATTGAATCAAAATCGCAACCAAGGTGAACACTACGCCTGCGATGATAAAGCCGCCCAGCGCAGCCGGATAGCCGTCGCCCTCGGAGGCATACATGCCGATAACGGCGCCTGCCGGAGAGATGAAGGCGAAGCTGGAGCCGAGATAGGCGGGAATTTTGCCTTGGCAGATCCACAGATACAGCAGCGTGCCGATACCGTTCATCAGCAGGCAGACTGCGGGATCTACGCCGAGGAGATTCGGGACAAGCACGGTGGAGCCGAACATTGCAAACAAATGCTGCAAGCTCAGCGTAACGCTTTGCCCGAGTGGGGGGCGCTCATGAACCCCGATTTCGCGTTTCATAATGTGTTTCCTCCAATAGTCGTCTGTTCATTCGTGAATTTCCTTGTTGATTCTACATAGTCTCCCATCCTTTTGGCAAGCGTTTTCTATGAATTTGCTGCTGCTCTTTCGTTTTCTGTTGGCTATAATAGATAAAAGAGCCGAAATTATGAGGAGGACCATCTTTGAATCACAAGGTTACAATCAACAAGAAGGAAATTGCAGTTACGTTCACTAGCTATTACGATACCGAGCTGGGGGACTTTTTATTTAAGCAGGTGATGTGCGACGTCTACATGCCGGGAAACGAGGTCGTTCCGATCGACGTGGAGAAGGAGCAGATTCGGCGCGTCGTCGAAGGCTTCAAGAAGCGCAAGGAGCTGTACGACGAGATTCCGAAGGAAAAAATCAAAGGCAAAGACTTTTACGTCATCAATACGAAAATGCGGTACGATCTGGATTGGCTGAAAGGAAGGAAGCAGGAGCGCCCGATGTCGCTGGCCGAGCACGAGAAGCTGAAGGCGGATGCGGCGCGCGGCATTAAGCCGGCTCCGAAGCCGATCGAGGAGGAGCCGGAGGAAGCGCCGGCGCCGACGAAGCGCGAGCCGGTTGCGCCGGAGTACAAGGACGGCAGACGGAAATATCTACTCGCCCAAGGCTTCAAGCATAATCTGGCTACGAACAACTGGGAGATCAAGGACATTCGTTTTCCCGACGCCAAGATCGACAAAGCCGCTTCCGACGCCGAATTCGAGGAAGGCATGAAGCGGCTGCTGGACGCGTCCTATCAGAACCATCTGAAGCGCAGGAATACGAAGTCTTGATTTTATGCGGCTTGCGAAGGTTGCTTCAGTAGGCTTTGTTACCTTGTTTTCGTAAAAATGTGACACCTAAAGAGACGCCAAGAGCAGCAGCTCAAGGCGTCATTTTCTTATTGGCGATTCAGAAAGTCTAAGTGTGGAACATGTGAATTTTGTACGATGAACCGTATAGATGCCGCGATTTTGTGAGGCGCTGCGTCCATTTTGTGTGGTTTCTCGTACAAAATACGGAGTTGGAAGGGGCGGAACGGCGGATTTGTACGATAAATCGTACAAGTTCGAGTTGACCTCAAATAAACGAAGAGGGCCGAATTTTGCATGGAATTTCACCTAAAGTTGACGTGTGCGACGACAAACGGCTCACCCCACTCCACCCCAACTCGGCCTAATCGCAAGAACGATCAGTCCCCATTAATTCACTACGCGTCCGTCTCCGTTTGAGCCGCCGCTTCCCGCCCGTACTGAAGCCTGTACTTGCCGGGAACGACGCCGTATACGCGGCGGAACTCGCGGGTAAAGTAGGTCGGCTCCATGCCGACGCGAAGCGCGATCTGGCTGATCGACATGCTTTCGCCCGTCTCCAGCAGCAGCTGTCCCGCTTTAAGCCGGACGCGGCGCAAATACTGCAGCGGCGTCGTCTGGAACGTCTGCAGGAACAGCCGCGTCAGCTGCTTCTGCGAATAGCCGACCTGCTCGGCCAGATGAGAAATGCTGATGTCCCGATGCATGTAATCCTGCAGAAACTTAGCCGCTTTGAGCGCGGTCGGGGAGCGCGAAGCTTCGGGAAGCGGCCGCAGCAGCTCCGGCGGGCTCCGGTCCTCGCAGCTTTGCTTGCGCAGTTCCGTCAGCAGGGCGAAGAGCTGCTCCGAGGCTGCCCAAGCGTCGTAATCGGGGCCGGAGTGAAGCCAAATGCTCTTCAGCAGCTTTAGCAGACGATCCGCGGAACGGACAGATAGGACGGAGGAGGCGTCGCCGAATCCCCACGAAGCCAAAGCGACTTCCGAGCCATGAAAGGAGACGAAGGCGAGCAGCCAGTCTCCTTCGACGACCGGCATGTATTCGTTCGGAAAGCCGGCGGGGACATACAGCACGGTATTTTCCTCAAGGATGTCCCATTTGTTCTGTCCAAGCAGGTGTGCTCGCCCCCTGCCCGACACCGTGATCAGCAGCTGGTGGGCGGAAAATCCCTCCATACGGCTAAGCACGCCCTGCTGCTCCATCCCGACTGTGTAGACGGTGAACGGAACAGGGTGCTCCTCCGGTGAAAAGTTGGAGCGCAGCCCCAGCTTCATTCCTCCCGCCTCCTCTTAAAAATGTCCATTTTGTACGAGAATGTGTCCCTTCCGAGGGTTGTATGATCCAGTATAGCACAATCTATAATGGAACTATGCACGCTATCGAATCTATCGAAGAAATCGGGAGGACGATTAAACAGATGATCTCTATTGCGAAATATTGGGAGGATCTCTCCATCCTGCAGGTCAATCGCGAGCCGGCCAGAGCGAACGGCATTCCCTATGCCGACCGGAGCTCCGCGGCATCGGGCAAGCGGAGCCGCTCTCCCTACTACGGCACCCTGAACGGAAGCTGGAAATTTCGATACTACGACAGCGTCCAGGACGTTCCGCAAGATTTCTATGAAGAGAACGCCGACCGCTCGGAGTGGGATGAACTGCTTGTTCCGTCCTGCTGGCAGGTGAACGGTTACGACCAGCTTCATTATACAAATGTCAATTATCCGATTCCGTGCGATCCGCCGTACGTCCCGGACCGCAATCCGGCCGGATTGTACGCAAGAGAGTTCGAGCTGGCGGACGATTGGACGGACAAGGAAAAATATATTGTGTTCGAGGGCGTCAACTCCTGCTTCTACGTGTGGGTCAACGGCAGTTTTGTCGGCTACAGCCAGGGCAGCCGCGTTCCTGCCGAGTTCCGGCTGACGGGCCTAAGAAGCGGAACGAACCGGATTGCGGTCATGGTGCTGAAATGGTGCGACGGGACGTATCTTGAGGACCAGGACGCTTGGCGTTACTCCGGCATTTTTCGGGACGTTTATTTGTTGGCGAGGGATCAGGCGCATGTGCGCGATGTGTTTCTAAAGCAGGAGTTGTCGGAAGATTTCGGTGCGGCCGTGCTGAACGTCGAAGTGGAAGCGGTTGGCGACGTTCGGGTGTCCGCTATTTTGACGAATGCGGAAGGCGCACAGATCACCTCCGGGGAGTCGGACGTGCCCAATGCGGCGACGATTCGCTTGACTCTAGACCGTCCCCAGCTGTGGAACGCAGAAAATCCATATCTTTATCGCCTGTATGTGCAGGCCGGCGACGAAACGTTTTATTTTCCGGTAGGGTTCCGCAAGGTGGACGTCGAGGGCGGGGTATTCCGCATTAATGGGAAAGCGGTCAAGCTGAAAGGGGTCAATCGGCACGACTCGCACCCTTCGCTGGGCCAGACGATTCCGCTGAACCATATGATCCGCGATCTGAAGCTGATGAAGCGCCACAACGTCAACACGATTCGCACGTCTCACTATCCGAACGATCCGCGTTTTCTCGACCTGTGCGACGAATTCGGTTTCTACGTCATCGACGAGGCGGATTTGGAGTGCCATGGCATCGGCAGCGCCGATAACGCCATTGAGGGCGAAATTCACCGGCTGACGAACGATCCCGACTGGCGCGACGCCTTCCTGGATCGCGCGGTGCGGATGGTCGAACGGGACAAAAATCATCCGTCCGTCATCATTTGGTCGATGGGCAACGAATCGGGCTACGGCGACAATCATATCGCGATGCAGCAATGGACGAAGGCCCGCGACGATTCCCGTCTCGTTCACAACGAGGGAGGCGCTCCGATCAACAAGGGCAGCACGGATACGGAAAGTTTGGACATAGAGAGCCGGATGTACGCTTCTCCGGCCGACATCGAAGCCTACGCGCAAAATCCGGACAACCGCAAGCCGTTGTTCCTGTGCGAATACAGCCATGCGATGGGCAACGGCCCCGGCGATCTGCATGATTATTGGGAAATCATCTATCGCTATCCGAAGCTGATGGGCGGCTGCGTCTGGGAATGGACCGATCACGGTATCGCGACAGAGACGCCCGAAGGCGTCGCTTACTTCGCTTACGGAGGCGATTTCGGCGACATGCCGAACGACGGCAACTTCTGTATCGACGGGCTCGTTACGCCGGATCGGAAACCGCATACCGGCTTGCTGGAGCTTAAACAGGTGATCGCCCCGGTCGCGATCGCCAAGTCCGATGCAGAAGAAGGGCAGTACGAAATCCGCAATCTGTACGATTTTACCGATTTGTCGCGGACATACGTTCAGTGGAAGCTGGAGGAGGACGGGAAGATCGTTCGTCAAGGCACGATCTGGCAGCTCGATGCCGCTCCGCAGCAGGCCCAGCTTCTTAAGCCGGATCTCGGTCAGGCTTCCTCGTCCGCTCGTCAACTGACGTTCACGGTGCGAGCGAAGGAGGAGACGCCGTGGGCGGAAGCGGGCTACGAGATGGCCTTCGCTCAGTTCGAGCTTGGGAACGCATCTGCAAGAGCGGCTTCCATGGATGCGGCCGCATCGTCGATTCAGGCGCGTGAATCCGGCTCGGAGCTTATGCTTACGGGCAGGAATTTCCGCTATGCGTTCGATCTGGCCGCAGGCGCGTTCAACAGCTTGAAGAAGCATGGAGTGGAAATGCTGG
The DNA here is from genome assembly GCF_017671885.1 of Cohnella sp. LGH. Classification (NCBI taxonomy): domain Bacteria; kingdom Bacillati; phylum Bacillota; class Bacilli; order Caryophanales; family Paenibacillaceae; genus Cohnella; species Cohnella sp. LGH. The sequence continues at coordinate 1,897,779 of NZ_CP072117.1, read as the reverse complement.
CAGCTCCGACGAGCTTCGCGATCTGGAGAGCGCCGACCGATAACGATATGCACATCAAGCGGCAATGGTTCGACGAAGGCTATGACCGCGCGGAGATGAAGGTGTATGCGTGCGAATGGCGGCAGCGCGACGAAGGAAAGGTCGAGATCGAGGTGCGTTTCTCGCTTGGCGGCTACATTCGTCGTCCTCTGCTGAACGGAGAGGCGAGATGGACGATCGACGGCGCCGGGCAGATCGCGTTGGCCGTGCAGGCGAACGTTCGCGAAGGGCTTCCGTATTTGCCGCGTTTCGGACTGCAGTTGACGATGCCGCAGGGCAACGAGGAAGTCGAATACTTCGGCTACGGGCCGCACGAGAGCTACGTCGACAAGCGTCGCAGCGTGAAGAAGGGCCGGTATTTGCAGACGGTGGACGAGATGTTCGAACCGTATATCTATCCGCAGGAGAACGGGGCGAGATACGATACGGAATGGGCGATCGTGTCCAACGAGCTGGGAATGGGGCTTCGTTTCGAGAGCGGCAGGCCGTTCTTGTTCGGAGCGTCCCACTATTCGGCAGAGGAGCTGACCCGCGCTACCCATGCCCATCTGCTGCGCAAGAGCGATCGGACGATCGTTCATCTCGACTACCGGATGAGCGGCGTCGGTTCGAATTCCTGCGGTCCGCAGCTGGCGGAAAAATACCGCTTCGACGAACGGGAGTTTGCGTTCGATCTGTTGATTAAGCCGGTATTTAAGGAAGACGAGTAAACGAAACGGCACAATTCGTAAAAACGAGTGCAGGGGGAGAAGCAGGTGAAGCTGCAGTACGACAAACCGGCTTTCAGGTGGACGGAGGCGTTGCCGCTGGGCAACGGCCGAATCGGAGCGATGCATTTCGGAGGCGTCGAACGCGATCGAATCGGACTGAACGAGGATACGCTATGGTCGGGCACTCCGGCTAAGGACGGCAACAACGCGCAAGGGATCGAGGTTCTGCCGGAGGTTCGCAAGCTGGTGCGGGAAGGCCGCTACGAGGAGGCCGATCTGAAGAGCAAGGAAATGATGGGCGATTATTCGCAATCGTATTTGCCGTTCGGAAACCTGCTGCTTACATTCGGCCACGGGGACGCGCATCGCTCGTATCGACGTTCCCTTGATCTGGACGACGCGCTGTCGCGGGTCAAATACGAGATTGGGGGAGTGAGCTACAGCCGAGAGCTGTTTGTCTCGCATCCCGACCGGGTGCTCGTTGTGCGGCTGGAGGCCGACGAGCCGGGAGCGCTTGAGATTCATGCGCGCCTGGACAGTCCGCTGCGTCATGCGACCTCAATCGAGGACGGGCGGCTCGTTATACGCGGCATCGCTCCGGAGCATGTCTCCCCCAACTATCGCGATACTCCGAATCCGATTGTCTACGGCGACGCCGAGACCTCCCAGGCGATTCGCTTCGCGGGCGTTTTGCACGTCTCCGCGGAAGGCGGGAGCGTGCGCGCGGACGGAGACGGCCTGCATGTCGTCGGCGCGCGCAGCGCCACGTTTATCTTTGCCGCCGCCACAACCTTTAGCGGAATTCCGGACGCGGCGACGGAGGCGGGGAAGCACCTGGACGTAGCGACGGGCAAAACGTATGCTGCGCTTAGGGACGATCATATCGCCGACTACCGCGCTCTGTACGGAAGAGTCAAGCTGAAGCTTGGCGAACGCGTCTCGCCCGAAGGGATGTCGACCAACCGGCGGATTTCCGATTTCGGTTCCTCCGATCCGAATCTCGTCGAGCTGCTGTTCCAATATGGCCGGTACTTAATGATCGCCGGCTCCCGCCCGGGCACTCAAGCGTTGAATTTGCAGGGCATATGGAACGATCTGACCCGTCCGCCGTGGAGCAGCAACTACACGGTCAATATCAATACGCAGATGAACTATTGGCCTGCGGAGACGGCCAATCTGTCGGAGTGCCACGAGCCGCTTATTTCGTTGATCGGCAGAGTGGCGCAGACCGGACGTACAACCGCGAAGGTTCATTATGGCTGCGGAGGCTGGGTCGCACATCACAACGTCGACCTGTGGGGACACTCGGCACCCGCGGGGGGACGGGGGGCGGGCGACGCCTCTTGGGCGATCTGGCCGATGGGCGGCGTCTGGCTGGCGCAGCATCTGTGGGAGCATTACGCCTTCGGCGGAGATGCAAATTATTTGCGGGATACGGCGTATCCGACGATGAAGGAAGCGGCGCAGTTCTGCCTCGATTTCCTTGAAGAGGACGAGAACGGCCGTCTATTAACCAGTCCGTCGACTTCACCTGAGCATAAATTTCGCTATAACGGCAAGCTGGCCGCCATAAGCCAAGCGTCGACGATGGACATGTCGCTCATCTGGGACCTGTTCACGAATTGCATAGAAGCGGCCGATGCGCTGGGAGCGGACGAACGGTTTGCGGAGGAGCTTCGCGCCGCCAGAGCGAAGCTGTATCCGCTTCAGGTCGGACGGGACGGGCGGCTGCAGGAATGGTTCGAGGACTTCGAAGACGAGGATCCGCAGCATCGCCACGTTTCGCATCTGTTCGGCGTGTATCCGGGCAGGCAGCTGACGGAGCGGGATACGCCGGAGCTGTTCGCCGCTGCGCGCCGTTCGCTGGAGCTGCGCGGCAACGAGGGCACAGGCTGGAGTCTCGGCTGGAAGGTTGGGCTGTGGGCGCGCTTCCGCGACGGCAGCCAAAGCTACGATCTGCTGACGAACTTGATGCGGCTTTCCGAAGAGGGCGAGAATTACTCCCGCGGCGGGCTGTATCCGAACCTGTTCGACGCGCACCCGCCGTTCCAGATCGACGGCAATTTTGCCGCGACGTCCGGCATCGTCGAGATGCTGCTGCAATCGCACCGGAATGTGCTGGAGCTGCTTCCGGCGCTTCCCGACATTTGGCCCAGCGGCAGCGTGGAAGGACTGCGGGCTCGCGGCGGATTCGAAGTGGACATTCGCTGGCGGGAAGGCTGCCTGGAGGAGGCGGAAGTCCGATCCTTGCAGGGACGGGATTGCGAAATCGCGGACGCGGAAGGGTTGATCGTCACGTTGGACGGGGAGGAAGTCGCCAACCAACGCTCCGAACGAGGAGGAATCCGGTTTGCTACCGAGCCGGGGCGGACGTACCTCATTCGTTCCACTTTGTAGAATATAGCAGTTCAAACAAGGAGCCGGCATTGCCGCGTTCCTTGTTTTTCTTGGGGCTGCCTCTGGCAGCCTATTTTCGGGAAGTTTCCGATAGACGTATCGAGAGCTTAGGTGTATTATCTACAAGGTGTGTTGTAGCGCAGCAAGAAAAGGAGAACGAGAGCGAGCATGTTACACCGATTCCAAACAACCTGGTTTTCCAACATAAGAGCGGACGTATTGGCCGGAATTACGACCGTGCTGGCACTGATTCCCGATTCGCTGGCGTTCGCGTTCATCGCCGGCGTTAACCCGATGATCAGCATCTACTCTACCATCTGCATTCTCGTGCTGATCTCGTTTTTCGGCGGCCGCCCGGGAATGGTTTCGTCCACGGCAGGCTCCATGTCCGTGCTGATGACGGCGCTGGTGGCCCGCCACGGCGTGGAATATTTGTTCGCGGCGACGATTCTGACAGGCATAATTCAATTCGCGATGGGCGCGTTGAAGATGGGGAGATGGATGAGCTTTGTTCCTCATTCCGTCGTAACCGGGTTCATTAATTCGCTGGCCATTTTGCTGTTTATATCTCAATTACGCTATTTTGACGGACAGTCCTGGCCGATGTACGCGATGGTCGGGGCGACGCTGGCGATCATCTATCTGTTCCCGAAGCTGACCAAAGCCATCCCGTCGCCGCTCGTCGCCGTAAGTGCAATGACGCTTGTCGTCTTCGTCGGCCAGATGGGGCTGGGCACGGTCGGGGACATTGCGACGATCGAGCCGATGCTCCCTTTTCTGCATATTCCCGCTATTCCGTTTACCTGGGAGACGCTGTGGATATTGCTGCCTACCGCGTTTTCGCTCGCCGTCGTCGGTTACTCCGAGACGCTGCTGACCCAAACGATTATCGACGAGATGACCGAGGAGAAAACGAGCAAGGATAAAGAGATGAGAGGGCAGGGGATCGCCAATACGGTGACGGGCTTTTTTGGGGGAATGGCCGGCTGCGCGCTTGTCGCGGAGTCCGCGATCAACGTCAAGGTCGGCGGCCGCGGCCGTCTGTCCACGCTTGTCGCGGCTCTGTCGCTCCTTGTGCTCGTATTCCTGCTGAAGGATGTGCTGAATGCGATTCCGATCGCCGCATTGGTCGGCGTTATGCTGATGGTATGCATCGAGGTGTTCGATTGGAGCTATTTGCGGGACATTAGACGCAAGCCGTTCGCGCATACGTTCATTATGGTCGTCACAGTGGCCATCGTCGTGGTCACCCATGATCTGGCGATCGGGGTTATTGTCGGTGTCCTGTTGAGCGTACTGCTCTATGCTTACCGTTCGGCCACGAAGCTGGACATTCGCGACGAATGGGACGGACGGGAGCGGGTATATCGCATTAGAGGCCAGCTGTTTTTCGTCTCCAGCGACAAGCTGATGGATCGCATCGACTTTAACGACGAGGCTCAGAGTATATGCCTCGACCTGACCGACAGCCATGTTTGGGATCACTCAGCGGCAAAAACGCTCGATAAAATCGTGGTCAGACTGGAGAGCAAGGGAAAGAAGGTGCGCGTACTGCGGCAGGAGGTCGACTCCGAGGTGAAGCCGGCTTAATGTTAATTTAGATTGGGTGGGCCGTCTGCCCCGGACTCCATGCGTCCGGGGCAGACGGCTATACGCCCCGATTCCGGTACTCCGTAGGACTGCAGCTGTTTTCCCGGCGGAACGCTTTGGCGAAGTGGTTCGTGTCGACGTATCCGACGCGCTCCGCCACTTCTTTGACGGACAGCGAGGTTGAGCTTAGCAGCTCCCTCGCTTTTTGCATTCTTCTGCGGTTTAAATATTTAAGCGGGGACACCCCGAACTGTTTGTTGAAGTAGCGCACGAGATAGTTCGGATGCAGATGGACGTGTCTAGCCAGCTGTTCAAGCGTAACGGGCTTCGCCAGCTGCTCTTCGATATACCGTTCGATCAGGTCGAGCCGCTGCACGTCGGACGACCGGCCCGGAAGCACGCGGATTTCCGTTCCCGCCTCCGCCAGCAGCAGCGCGACGAGCTCAAGCATGACGGCTTTCTCCCGGATTCGCGAGAGGAAGGCGCCGTCCGCATGCAGCGCGGCCAACTCCTCGAGCAGCGTTTGCCACCGGTCATGCTGCCGAACGTCGATGCAATGGGGAACGTCGAACCATTGGAACAGGTCCAACTCGCCGATCGTGGCCGTAAAATGACACCAATATTTTTCATAGGTATTGTCGCTTATGACGGAATAGGACTGCTTCACATTCGCGGGCATAAAGACGATCTGACCCGGCTTGGGGTAATATTCGGCATCACCGATTTTGACCCAGCCTTCTCCGTCGCAAATATAATACAGCTTATTGTAATCGGGAACGTAGTCCAGCTCCCGCCAGTGGGACGTACAGCGCGTATAATAAGCGTCTATCGGCTGAACCTTCAGGTTGCGAAGCAGCTCGGACAAATAGACGGAACGTTCGTTAAGCGGCACTTGTCGGTCACCTCGAAGTAGTTAATCGTATCCCCATAAAGGCTAATTGCCAACCTTGTTGATTATAGCATTTGGTTGCTAATCTAGGGATATCCGATAATCAGGATGGAGGCCAAAGAGATGTCAACCTACGGCGAGCAAATCAGAGAAAGAACGCAATGGTTTCTGCAAGACCGCTTCGGCATGTTTATCCACTGGGGCTTATATTCGATTCCGGCCCGAGGAGAATGGGTCAGAAACGGAGAAAGAATCAGCAACGAGGATTACCAGGTTTATTTCGACGAATTCAACCCGGACAAGTACGATCCGAAGGCTTGGGCGAGAGCGGCCAAGGACGCGGGAATGAAGTATGCGGTACTAACGGCCAAGCATCACGACGGCTTCTGTCTGTTCGACAGCAAGCTGACCGAATACAAGTCTACCCATACGAAAGCGGGCCGCGATCTAGTGCGCGAGTTTCTGGAAGCTTTCCGCGCCGAGGGTTTGAAGGTCGGTCTCTACTATTCGCTGATCGACTGGTATCATCCCGATTATCCGGCCTATGGCGATCGCATCCATCCGATGCGCGACAACGAGGCGTACAAGCGCGATCCGGCAACGTTTGGCACGTACTTGGAATATATGCACGGCCAGGTGCGCGAGCTGCTTACCGATTACGGCAAGCTGGACATTATGTGGTTCGATTTCTCCTACGATGAGATGAAGGGGGAAAAATGGCGCGCGACCGAGCTGATGCAGATGATCCGTTCGCTGCAGCCGCACATTGTCGTGGACAATCGGCTGGAGGCGAGCGGCGAAGAGGGCGGTTCGATTTATTCGAGCGAGCCGAGCTTCTATTCCGGGGATTTCGCTTCTCCCGAGCAGATCATTCCGCCTAGCGGCGTCGTGAACGAGAACGGGGAGTCCATCCCATGGGAAGCGTGCATCACTCTGAACAACAACTGGGGCTATGCGGCCGCGGACAAAACCTACAAAACGGCGAGAACGGTCATCCGCAAGCTGGTCGAATGCGTCAGCAAAAACGGCAATCTGCTGCTGAACGTCGGACCGGATGCCAGAGGAGAAATTCCGGTGGAATCGCTGCGGATTTTGGATCAAATCGGCCGGTGGATGGAGCGCAACGGAGACAGTATCTACGGATGCGGCCAGGCGTCTCTTCCGAAGCCGGACTGGGGCCGTTACACGAAAAAAGGCAACAAGCTCTACGCGCATCTGTTCGAGGAGAGCATCGGCCCCATTAATTTGGCCGGTCTCGCCGGGAAGATCAAACGGGCGCGGCTATTGGCCGACGGCTCCGAGCTGTTCGTCTCCCGTCCGTGGAATGCCGTCATGTACCCGGACGACGCATTCTTTAACTTTGCTCAGCCCGAGCATTTTACGTATCCGCTTCCGGACGATCAGGACACCGTCGTGGAAATTTTACTTGAGGAAGCCGACGGCTAACTAAAGGATAAGCACCAACAGGCGCTCCCGTTAATAGGCTACTGGAAAGGCTTTTACGGGGGCGCTGCCGATGGAAGGGTTCAACAATCGTACGGCGATTTTTCTGGCTGCGGTATGCAGCCAGACCTATGCGCAGTGGAACAACCCGGACGGAGCGTTCGTCGTTCCCCGGCCGTTCGAGTTTGTCGGCGAAATTCGCTCCAAATCGCTGCTCGGCGAATCCGAGAAATTCGGCTTCGTGCTGCAATCCGACACGCATGCAATCGTCGCCTTCCGCGGCACAAGCTCGACGTCGGACTGGGCGTCCGATGCTCTGGTCAGTCAGGTCAAATTTAAGTTCGTCAGAAACGCCGGAATGACTCACCGCGGTTTTACCGACATATACGGCGGGGCGAGGGCGGGAATTTCCTCTTGCCTGAGACGGATTTCCCCGGACAAAACGCTGTACGTTACCGGCCATAGCCTGGGAGGAGCGCTGGCGACGCTATGCGCGCTCGATTCGGCGGCGGGAACGAAGTTTCGTCACCCGGTCGTCTATACGTACGCGGCTCCGCGCGCCGGCGATCCGGACTTCGCGAAAGCGTACGACGGCAAAATCGCGCGCAGCTTCAGAGTGTGCAACTCGTTCGATGTCGTCACTCATCTGCCGCCCTCGACATTGACGATGCCGAAGACCGACAGAACGTTTTACTACCAACACGTTCGTCGCTCCGAACAGCTCAGCTTCCACAACGGCTCGGTTGCAGGCAATCACGGCATCGGCAGCTACTATGCGGAATTGGCGGCAAGAGATCCGCTGTTCGCGCTGCAGTTAAGCGAATACAATCCCGGCTTCTGTCCGGGCGTCACCCTCGACCTTTGAACCGCGAATTTTATTGGGACTGCTCCCGATACTCGCTTGGCGTCTTGCCGACATGTTGCTTAAAGACGAGCATGAAGTGCTTCGGGCTTTGATAGCCGGATTGGTGCGCCACATCGTAGATCTTCAGATGGGTCGTGGCGAGCAGATGCTTGGCGCGTTCCAGACGAACGCCGGCAATGTAATCCGACAGATTGCGCCCGGTCTCCGCTTTGAACAGCTGGCTCAGATAGGCAGCGTTAATTCCCGCATATTCCGCAAGCACTTGCAGTCTTAAGTCTCCGTCAGGGTTGGCGTCGATCGATTCCTTTACCTTGCGGATTAAACGTCTGTTGTCCCCGCTTTTGGACTTGGGCAATCCCGGGTCCTCTTCGTCTTCCGCGGTATCGCGAGCCGCCTGAGGAGCCAGTCGGCTCGCGACGCCCGTAACGAGGGAAATCAACGCACGACGATTGATCGGCTTAAGCAAATAATCGGTCACCTTGTAACGGATGGCCTGCTGAGCATATTCGAACTCTTCGTATCCGCTGATAATGACGACAGGCATATCCGCGTAGAGCTGGCGAATTTTGCGAATGAGCGTCAGCCCGTCCATCTCACGCATCCGGATGTCCGTAATGACCATATTCGGTACGTGTCTTTGCATATAGGTCCATGCATCCCCGGCATTATCGAATTCCGCGATCGCGAAGCCGTCCGGGGAAATATCCTCGAGAATACTGCGGATGCCTTGGCGGATGACCGCCTCGTCTTCGACGACGATGATTTTCATAGTGTTTCCTCCTTGCGAATCGGAACGGTAATTGTAAAGGACGCTCCGCGTCCCGGCGTTCCGTCGATATCCAGCCCGTATTCGGGGCCGTAGATAAGGACAAGCCTCTGATGAATATTGCGAAGCGCAAGTCCTTGCCTCTGTCCGCTGGCTTCCAGCGGCTGATCCGTCCGCAGCGATTGCCTGAGCTGCAGCATTTCTTCCTCGTTCATTCCTTTCCCGTCGTCCTTGACGGTAAGCAATAGCACCTCTTCGAGCCGCACGGCCGAGACCCAAATCGTTCCCTCTCGTTTCATATCGTCAAACCCGTGAATGATCGCGTTCTCCACCAGCGGCTGAAGCAGCAGCTTGGGCACTCTGATTCTCTCGTAGGCTTCGTCTGCGTCCACAATCAGCTTGAGCCGGTTGCCGAATCGGTTATTCTGTATCATCATGTACGCCAGAACGGACTCTAGTTCCTCCCGCAGCTCGACCAACCGGTCGTATTTGTCCACCGTGTATCGAAGGAACTGCCCCAGGGCATGCACCGTATCGGATACCCGATAATCACTCGACTGGATGGCCATCATATTGATAGATTCCAGCGTATTGTAGATAAAATGCGGGTTGATCTGGCTTTGTAGCGCGGACAATTGAGCTTCTTTTTCCTTCAGGCTGATCAGATAAACCTCGTTGACCAACCGGTCGATTTCCTCGGTCATCAAGTTGAATTCACGGCTCAGGTGGCCAAGCTCGTCACGGGAATCGATCTCCACCGTCTGACGCAGCTTGCCCTGGCGGACGAGCAGCATTTTACGCCGCAGTTGCATGAGCGGACGGGTTAGCTTATACGATGTAAATACCGCCAGCAATCCGGCGAAGCCAAGGCAGAGCAGGCCGAACAAGATCGTCGACCGCAGCAGCGGTTTCGTCTCTTCCAGCAGCGAATCGACCGGATTAAAGCTGACGATCCTCAGCCCGGAGAAGCTGGAATGTCCAGCGGTCGTCAAATAGTCGAGCCCGCCGATGCGCAGCTTGGTCGCCTCGTTCTCCTTCGGGATGCTTGCGTTAAGAAAATCCTCGTCGGATGAGGCTTCGAGCCCGCTCTGTCGATAGAACAGCTCGTTCCGGTCGTTAACGACGAACAGATTGCCGATCTGCTTGTTCTGGTAGTTGGCTGACAGCCGGGTGAATAATTCGTCGGTAAAATCGACCTTGATCATGCCGATCACCTGAGCCGAGCTCGGCTCCAGAATGAGGCTGGCCATCGATACGCTGCCGTCCTGCGGCTGCTGAAGCAAGTAATCGGAGCGTTGACGAGGCAGAATAACCCAGCGGCCTTCGGCCAGCTTGATGCGTTCGATCCATTCCTTCCGGCCGGGCGGCAGCGCCGGACGAATGTTGTCGGGCGCGACATTGCTGAAAATATAGCCGTTATTCGTTATGATCTGTACGCCTTTAATATAAGATCGGCTGAAGTCGTAACCGGCGATATATTGGAAAATGCGCGTCCGTTCATTTACATCCGGTGCCTTGTCGACCGAATCGAGGCTGTATTTTTCCAGAATGCCCAGCAATTCTTGGTTATAGAGCACCATAAGGGAGAACTTCTGCATATCGTCGCGGAGCGTGCGCTCCAGGTCGGTATTCATCTGTTTGATGATTTGCTCCGTATAGCCGATGGCCTGCCGATCCAGCGCTCCCGAGAAATTACGGAATGTAATCGCGCTTTGAAAACCGAGTGGAATTAAAATCAACAACAGAAAAAGAACGACGAATTTTGTGCGCAGAGTCCAAGCGGAGAAAGTTCTGAGCGCGGTTATCACGATGTCACCTGCTTGTCCAAAAAGGAGTGGTTTTAAAAAATCGTACTAAATCTATAACTCGGATGGTTTCGACAAATATAGCGCTTACATTATGCTGGATTCATTCCAAGAGAAAAGGGGAAACGCCACACATGAACAAAATGAGAACGGCTGTAGCGGTACTGTCAATTACGACTCTTATGTTAGCGGCATGCGGCAAAGAAAACAATAGCCCTTCGGCAACCGCCTCGGGCAACGCTTCCTCGCAGTCGTCCGGCAAGCCAATCGAGCTCTCGTTCTACTATCCGGTTCAGGTAGGAGGCCCGGTGACGGCGATCATCGACCGGATGGCGGCAGAGTTCACAAAGGAAAATCCGAACATCGTGATCAAGCCGGTCTATGCGGGAAGCTATTCCGATACGACGATCAAGGTGCAGGCCGCCGTCATGAGCAACACGCCGCCGGACGTGGCCGTACTGCTTGCCACCGAGTTGTTCAGCTTCCTCGACATGGATGCGATCGTTCCGCTTGACGATTATATTGCGCAGGAGGGCGGGGACGCATACTTGCAAGGGTTTTATCCGGCGTTCGTCGAGAACTCGCAGGCGGGCGGCTCCACGTACAGCATTCCGTTCCAGCGCAGCACAGTCGTGCTTTATTACAACAAGGACGCCTATCGCGAAGTCGGCCTCGATCCGGAGAAGCCGCCGCAAACGTGGGACGAGCTGCTGGAATACTCCAAGAAGCTGACTAAGCCCGGACGTTGGGGCATCGAGCTGGCTTCCAACGGCCCGAACAGCTTTAACTGGTTGTTCCAGCCGTTCGCGATGCAGAACGGCACGACTTACAAAAACGTCATGAACCGCGACGGCACCGAAGTTTATTTCGATACGCCGGAGACGATCGAAGCGCTGACGTTCTGGAACGATCTTATCCACAAGCACAAAGTGATGCCGGAAGGCGTTACCGAGTGGGGGACGACGCCTTCTGACTTCCTGGAAGGCAAAGCCGCTATGATCTATCATACGACCGGAAATTTGACCAACATCAAGAACAACGCCAAGTTTGATTTCGGCGTCAGCATGCTGCCCGGCAACAAGCAACTCGGTTCTCCGACCGGCGGCGGCAACTTCTATCTGTTCAAGGGCACGCCGAAGGAGAAGCAGGAAGCGGCCTGGAAGTTCATCAAGTTTATGACGACGCCGGAGCGCGCGGCCGAATGGAGCAAGGAAACCGGCTACGTGGCCGTAAAGCCGGCCGCGTACGAGACGCAGTTGATGAAAGATTATATTCAGGAATTCAAATACGTTACAGTAGCGCGAGATCAGCTTCCATATGCGGCAGGGGAAATTTCCACCCACAACTACGGCAAAGTCGCCAAGGCGCTTAACGACAACATGCAGGCAGTCATTCTAGGCAAGTATACGCCGGAGGAAGGGCTCAAGAAGGCGCAGCAGGAAGCCGACGACGCGCTAAAGAGCTTCAAAAAGTAACCGCTTTAACCGGCAGGGGCGGCGCTGCGCCGCCTTCTCCGGGATTTGGTAGAGGGGAGTGATCGTTTCTGAATATGCGACAGTTAAAGACAAATGCATTTGCCTGGTTTCTGCTGCTGCCTTCGGTTGTTTTTCTGGCTTTGTTCACGTTCTATCCGATGGGCAAGACGATCGTGCTGAGTTTGTACCGCAAAGACTTGACGACGAGAATTCCCGAATTTATCGGCCTGGACAACTATATCGCCATGGCGGGCGACAGCACGTTCTGGAAGGTGATGAGCAACAACCTCTGGTTCGCTGCGATTACTGTACCCGCTTCGATTGCACTCGCGCTTGCCATGGCGGTATTTGCGAATAGAATTACTCGGTTCAAATATTGGGTGCGCACTTCTTTTTTCTCCCCGACGATTATACCGATGATTGCTGTCGCGAACGTGTGGCTGTTTATTTACACGCCGGAGTACGGGCTGCTCAGTCGCGCGATCAATTACGTAGGACAGGGGAATCTGAACTGGCTCGGCGATCCAAAGCTGGTCATGTGGGCGATGATGGTGATGATCGTCTGGAAGGAAGCCGGCTATTTTATGATTTTCTTTCTCGCAGGTCTGCAAAATATTTCAAAAGAGCTGTATGAGGCTTCCGATATGGACGGCGTAGGAGGCTGGACCGTATTCCGGAAAATAACGTTTCCTCTGCTCATGCCAACAACGCTGTTCGTGATGATCGTGGCGCTGACCAACTCGTTCAAATGGGTCGATCATCTGTGGACGATGACTAAGGGCGGCCCGGACAATGCGAGCAATCTGCTGCTTTTCTATATTTACGAACAGGCGTTTACGTTCTGGGATCAAGGGATGGCGTCCGCGCTGACCGTGGTCATGATCGTCCTGCTGCTCGTTATCGCGGCGCTGCAATTTTTCGGATTGGACCGGAAAATCCACTATCAATAATAAGGAGGGCTTTACGAGATGCGCTATCTATCCAAGCTTCCGCAGCTGCTCATGTTCGTCGTCTCCTTATTGTGGGCGGTTCCGCTCGTTTGGATGCTGTGGACGTCGATCAAACCGAAGAGCGAGGCGCTGTCTACCCGGTTCAACTTTAATTTTACGTTCGATAACTATATTCATGTGTGGCAGTCCGCTCCATTCGACCGCTATCTATTAAATACGCTTATTATCGTGGCCAGTGTATTCGCCGTGCAGCTCATTACCGTCACAATGGCCGCATATGCGTTCGCCAGAGTGAATTTTATCGGCAAATCGCTTGTTTTTCTCGTCTTCCTCATGCAGATTATGGTGCCTAACGACGTCCTGATCTTCCCGAACTATCTCGTCGTCGGCGAGATGGGGCTGATCGATACGAAGCTGGCAATTATGCTGCCGTTCTTCGCTTCCTCCTTCGGCGTCTTTCTGCTGCGGCAGGCGTTCATGGGCATCCCGAAGGAATACGACGAGGCGGCGACGATGGAAGGGTATACGAAGTGGCAGCTGTTGTGGAAGGTTTACTTCCCGCTTGGGCGGCCGATCTATATCGCATTCGGACTTGTGTCGGTCAGCTATCATTGGAACAACTTTCTGTGGCCGCTCATCGTCACCAACTCGATCGAAAATCGTCCGGTGACGGTTGGATTGGCAATCTTCGGGTTGTCGCAGGAAACCGGCGCACAATGGTCGGAGGTTAGCGCCGCAACGCTGATCGTAGTCCTGCCGCTGCTGCTGGCGTTCCTGCTGTTCCAGCGACAGTTCATGAATAGCTTTATGCATTCGGGTATCAAGTAACAAAGGGGAGAAGACGGCATGAACAGAAAACCGTATTTCAGCATATCTACTTTTGCATTGATAAACGAGCCGCTGACCGAAGCGCTCGATTGGTTGATCAGGGAAGGCTGGACGAGGATCGAGCTGATGTGCGAGGACGGCCACAGGGAGCTGCTGGACTGGAGCGATGAGCGGCTGGACGAGCTGAAGCGACGAGGCGTTCGGGATAACGTGAGGTGGACGCTGCACGCTCCGATTTTTACGCTGAATCCTTGCGCTGTCGACGAAGGGGAGCGGCGCTCAAGCCAGGCCGTTCTCCATCGGGCCATGGATATTGCCGAGCGGCTCGATTGCGCTTATGTCGTGCTGCACGCCGGGATGGGGGAGGGCGAGCGCGACGGGCCGGAGGCGCTGGACAGATGCGTCTCGTTCCTGACGGAAGTGCTGGCCGCGCGTCGACCGTCTCCGCTTAAGCTGGCGCTGGAAAACGTACCGCCGAAGCCGAAGCTTCACGGAGTGTCACCGGAGTTCGTCAAGTCGGTCGTCGAGCGGGTCGGGCACCCGCGTCTGGGTATTCTGTTTGACGCCGGACATGCCCATGTGCTCGGGCCCGATGCTTGCCTGGCGGGGCTGCGCCTCTGTCTGCCGCATTTGATCGGCATGCACTTGAACGACAATCAGGGAGATTACGATTCGCATCTGGCCGTCGGCATGGGGACGATCCCTTATGCCGAGCTGGTAGCGACGGTGATGCGGCACGGCTTCCGCGGCAGCTGGGTCATCGAGACCGAATCGCCCACCTATGCGGAACAATCGGTCGAGCGTTTGACCGCCTTGCGCGACGGGTTCATCGGTTAGCGGGAGCGCGAGAGGAGGCGAGGCCGGTGGATGTCTGGCATATCTCGCATTGGGAATTGGGCGGCCGGCTGCTGTGCGCGGTGACGATGGGAGGGATCATCGGCTGGGAGCGGGAATATTCGAATCATTCGGCAGGGCTGCGTACGCACATTCTGGTATGCGTGGGCTCGGCTTTGATTATGCTGCTGTCGATGTACGGGTTTTCGCAATACGCCGACCAGGCGAACGTCAGGATGGACCCGGCCCGGCTGGCCGCTCAGGTGATTAGCGGAATCGGCTTTCTCGGCGCAGGCACGATTCTGCGCAACGGCATGGCGATCAGCGGGCTGACGACGGCAGCATCCTTATGGGTCGTTGCCGCAATCGGCTTGTCCGTGGGAGCGGGTTTCTACTTGCCGTCTGCGGTCGTAACGCTAATTGTGTTCGCTTGTCTGTTTATTCTGAACGGTGTGGAGAAGCGGGTGTTCCGGACAAGGAAAAACCGGCAGCTGTCCGTCACGGCGGCATGGGACCCCGGCGTCCTGGAGCGATTGAACCGAACGCTGGACGATTGCGGGGCAACGGTCAGGAGAGTGTCGCTGACCGATCGTTCCGACCGGGAGAACCTGCAGATCGTCTATATGCTGTCCGGCAAAAAAAGCGGATGGTTGGAGGGAGCGCTTCAGTCGCTCAGCGAATGCGAAGGGGTGCAGTCCGTCAACTTGCACGGCTATGATGAGGGGGCTGCCGGAAAAGGGCGGTTGTCGGCGCGGAAGAGCAAGGGGAAGAAAGGACTGGATAAGGAGAAGCTCGATGCTTAGGGCGTGTCTGAATACTCCGAGGGCAGCAGATTTTGCCGAATTTTCGTTCCAGGCAAGGAACTTTTGTGAAGGCGTACCGGAGGTGCGTTAAGCAAAAGTGACGAAGCAGGGGGCGAAAAGGCGGCGAAAGATGCCCTTGAGCGGGTTTTCAGACACGCCCTAGACGCATGCGAGCTTTTTTTGCGTAATGGGGAGCTTTGCTTAACATGATTTTCTTTACAATCCGATAATTCCGATTTATTATATTGGATATCAATGACTGAAAATTAATCTTGGAGAAGTTGGGGGGATGACGGTGAATATCGAAAACGTCGAAGCGTTCGTATACGTCATCCATTGCGGGAGTTTCAATAAAGCGGCGGAAGCGTTATACTTATCCCAACCGTCGGTTACGGCCCGCATCCAGTCGCTCGAACGCGATCTCGACTGCAGGCTGTTCGACCGTCAAGGCAAGGCCGTGCGAATTACGGAGGAGGGCAGAAGATTTCTGCCCTACGCGCAGCAACTGCTACTGACCTATCAGAAAGGGAAGCTGCACGTCAACCGAAAGAAGTCGCTCCCCGAAGAGATCAAGATCGGCTGTACCGTAACCGTGTCGAATTACGTCGTCCCCGAGCTGCTTCCGCGGCTGACGGCTCATTTTCCGAATACCCATTATAAGTTTGTGACGGGAACGACCGACGAGATCGTGGGCAAGGTACTGAACAAGGAAGTCGATATCGGCTTCGTTCGCGGAGTGAATCATCCGAACCTGCATTCCGTCAAATTTTACGAGGATCCGATTTCCTTGTACGTTTACGAGAATCATCCGTTTATCGGGATGGAACGGCTATCGGTGGAGCAGATCGCTCGGCAGCCGCTCGTCTTTTTCGAATGTGGAGCGCTCGATTGGCTGAGAATCCACCGCATCTTCGAAAATCTCGACCACCCGCCGAATATCCGCATTCAGACGGACAATTCGGAAATGGCGAAGCGGCTTGTTCTCGGCAGGACGGGCATTTCGTTCCTCCCGGGGCTTAGCGTAAGGCAGGAGGTCGCGTCCGGCAAGCTCGTTCCGCTTCGCATGCCGGAGACGGACGGCATTGCCCTGCAGACGAACGTTATCTCCAATCCGGGGGAGCACGGACAGTTTCTGAACGAAATTATCGCAATCGGCCAACAATTCAACGCCCAATAGGAGGAGTAGAGCATGAGTCAAATCGTCATTATTTCTGGGAGTCCGACGCCGGGTTCCCGTTTGAACGGCCTTATTCAGCGGGTTGAGGACAATTGGAAGCAGAAAGGTCTCGAAATCGGCCATATTCACGTCGCGGATCTGCCCGCCGAAGCGCTGCTTCATGCGAACTTCAAGGATGAGGCGATCCTCGCCGCGCTTGCGCAGGTGGAAGCCGCCAGTGCCGTCGTGATCGCAAGTCCGGTCTATAAAGCGTCTTATACGGGTATTCTGAAAGCCTTCCTCGATCTGCTTCCGCAGACCGGACTCAAGGGCAAAATCACGCTGCCGCTGTTTATCGGAGGCACGATCGCGCATTTGCTCAGCCTGGATTACGCGCTGAAGCCGGTGCTGTCGGTGCTGGGCAGCCGCAACATTCTGGGCGGCGTGTTTGCAATCGATCAGTGGGTGCAGCGGCTTGAGAACGGCGGCCACGAGCTGTCCGAGGAACTAGGCGAACGGCTCGACCGCGCTTCGGACGAATTGGCCGAAGAGTTGGCCTGGCTTAGCGCTCGTTCTAACGCATAGTTTAGTAGAGGCTGTCCCGAGTATGCGGGGGTAGCCTTTTTTTATTCCCGACGCCTACTGACCGCGACAAATAAGACCGTCCCACGCACCTATTCGCCCTCCCACCAGCTGACGGCGACAAATAAGTCCCTCCCAGGCACCTATACGTCTGGCATCGACTCGGATGGATCGAATAAGTCCCTCCCAGGCACCTATACGTCTGGCATCGACTCGGGAGGATCGAATAAGTCCCCCTCACGTACCTACTCCTTTACTCCTTCAACATTAGCCTGGGTAGATCGTTTAAGAATGCCCCACTCGCCAAGTCGCATCATACGATTTCCGTATCAACCAAATTTCCGCGATAATTCCGGACTCTTTTGAGGTGCCGGCTCGACAGTCGAGCCTTTCGCAATCTATGCACTCCCCATACCCACTGTACTCCCAGTGTCCACTGCACTCCGCCCCCACTGCACTCTCCTCGCTCTCCATCCTTCTAGCGCCCCACTACAGCCCCACCTTCATCCCCACCGCCCATAAAGTCGTATCGGATTATTGAATCGATCGATAGAAGATCTCTATTATCAAATCCATTGACGACAAAATAGCTCAGGTGCTATTGTTAATCCCAACAACAATTCTTACTTATCGGGTAGGAATTATAAGGTTAACAAAACAAAGAAAAGCGGAGGGAACCTCACTATGAAAAAAACCAGTCTAGCCATCGTTATTCTTACATTCTCGCTCGCCTTAACCGCCTGCGGAGCGAAAGGCAACAATGCGGCCAACTCCTCGTCGCCCTCGCCCGAAGCGCCGGCAGCGAGCCTGTCGTCCTCGCCGAGCCAGTCGGCTGGCACCGAAGCGGAGCCGGCAAAAGTGACGAAGATTATCGTCGGCACGGGCACGCAGTTTCCGAAAGTGTGCTTCATCGACGAGAACGGCAAGCTGACCGGCTTCGATGTCGAGCTCGTTAGAGAGATCGACAAGCGGCTGCCCCAATACGAATTCGAGCTGCAGACGCAGGAATTCAAAAGCCTGCTGCTCAGCCTCGAAACGAAGAAAATCGATTTCGTCGCCCACGAGATGGAGAAAAACCCCGAACGCGAAGAAAAGTATTTATTCAACAAAGAGCCTTACGCGCACTGGAGAAACAAAATCGTCGTCGCCAAGGACAACGACTCCGTTCAGACGCTGGACGACTTGAAGGGCAAGAAGGTGCTGGTAGGCGCGACGAGCGCCCAAGCGCAAATTTTGGATAACTATAACAAAGCGAACGACAACGCCATCAAAGTCGTATTCAGCAACGGAGGCGCCAACGACACGGTCGAGCAGATCGTTAGCGGTCGGGTGGACGCGACGCTGGCCGCCGATTTCGCGCTGTCGCTCATCGATCCGGAGGCCAAGCTGAAGGCGACCGGCCCGGCGCTCTCCGAAGCCGACATTCTGTTCATGTTCCGCAAGAACGACGCGGAATCGCAACAGCTGTCAGACGCCATCGACGGTGCAATCAAGGAGCTGAAAGCCGACGGCACGCTCGGCAAGCTGAGCACGGAATGGCTGGGCGGAGATTTTACCGCCGAAGAATAAACAGCTGCAGAAATAAAAAGGCGAGAGGATGAACCCCCGCATGGGTGCCCAATTCGATATTCAGTATGTGTTCGAATATTTCGTGAAGCTGCTGCCCTTCATTCAAATCTCTCTATTTATCGTAGCTTCATCGATCGTGCTGGGTCTTCTGTTCGGCCTGCTGGCCGCACTCCCTCGCTTGTATCGCGTTCCCGTGCTGCAGAGGCTATCCCAGCTTTACGCATCCTTTTTCCGGGGCACGCCGATTTTGATCCAGCTGTTCCTGCTCTACTACGGGCTTCCGGAAGTGCTAAAGCTGGTCCACATCGACATTACGCGGCTACCCGTGCTCGTATTCGTCATTCTCGTCTATGGACTGCATAGCGGTGCCTACGTATCGGAAGGCATCCGGGCGGCGGTAAGCGCGGTGGATCGCGGTCAGGTCGAAGCGGCGTACGCGGTCGGGATGAACGGGTTTCAGGCGCTTACCCGGATTGTTTTCCCGCAGGCGATCGGGATTGCGGTGCCGATTCTTGCGAATCTCGTCATAGCCACGCTGAAGGACACGTCGCTGGCATTTACGCTTGGCGTAATGGAACTGACGGGCAAATCGCAGACACTGGCGACGATGTCCCGGCATTTTATCGAGTCGTATATTGCGCTGGCGGCGGTTTACTTCCTTCTCAGCATCGCTCTAGAGAGGCTGTTCCTGCTCGCCGAGCGCCGCATGCTGAAGCATGAACGCGACACCGGCAAGACGGAGAGAGTCCCGCTCGGGAAAAAGTGGCTGAAAAAACGCACGAACGCTGCAATCGCGTTGAGCAAAGGGGGCACGGGCGCATGAGTCTGGATTTCTCGTTTATTTGGACGGCGTTCGTCAGCCTGCTGACTGCCGTGCCGACAACGCTCAAAATTACGGCCGTATCGGTGCTGTGCGGCTTTGCGATCGGCACCGCTATCGCGCTGTGCCGCATGTACAGAGTTCCCGTGCTGCACCGGATCGCCGCCGCTTATGTGACGGTTATCCGCGGCACGCCGATGCTGACGCACCTGCTGATCCTATACTTTGCGATTCCGCTAATCGTAGACGGTTTGGCGGAGAGGTTTGATTGGCCGATCCGGTCGGCGCAAATTCCGATGATCGGGTTCGCGTACTTGTCCTTCTCGATTACCGCGGGGGCTTATCTGTCCGAGGTCGTTCGCTCCGGCTTGCTTGCAGTCAGCAAGGGCCAGATGGAAGCCGCGCACGCGGTCGGCATGACGACGCCGCAGGCGCTGCGACGGATCGTGTTTCCGCAGGCGTTCGCGGCGGCATTGCCCAACCTGACGAACAGCGTGATCGGCATGCTGCATGGCTCCACGCTCGCCTTTACGGTGTCGGTCGTCGACATCAACGCCCAGGCGGAGATCGTGGCGACGACGAACTGGAAGTTTTTCGAGGCGTATTTGGCTGCGGCGCTCCTGTTCTGGGGAATGACGGTACTGATCGAACGGCTGTCGGCGCTGCTGGAAAGAAGAGTCACCCGATACAGTCGAGGAGGTGTCGCATGATCAAGCTGACCGGAATTCGCAAAGCGTTCGGCAAAAACGAAGTGCTGAAGGGAATCGATCTGACCGTGGACAAAGGCGAGGTCGTCGCAATTCTCGGGCCGAGCGGTTCGGGCAAGACGACTCTGCTCCGCTGCATCAACTATTTGGAGAGGCCGAGCGATGGGGAGATCTCGATCGACGAATTCGCCGTCAATTGCCGCAAGCCCGCCAAGAAGGACATTCACGCGCTTAGACGCAAAACGGCGATGGTGTTCCAGCAGTACAATTTGTTCCGCCACAAAACCGCGCTTGAGAACGTGATGGAGGGGCTCGTCATCGTCAAAAAGCTGGCGAAGGAGGAGGCGCGCAAAAGGAGCGTCGAGTTGCTGGAGAAAGTCGGACTTAGCGACAAACTGGACGCGTATCCGAGTCAATTGTCCGGAGGGCAGCAGCAGCGCGTCGGTATTGCCCGGGCGCTAGCGCTGAACCCCGAGGTCATTTTGTTCGACGAGCCGACCTCGGCGCTTGACCCGGAGCTGGTGGGGGAAGTGCTTTCCGTTATCCGCAAAATCGCCAAAGAAGGCATTACGATGATTATCGTCACGCATGAGATGGGCTTTGCTCAAGAGGTCGCGAACCATATCGTGTTTATGGAGGGTGGCTCGATCGTCGAGGAAGGGCCGCCGAAGAACATTTTTCAATCGCCTAGGGAGGAGAGGACGCGGCAATTTCTGGCCAGGTTCACTTCGGAAAGCAGCTATTCGATTTAACCTCCTGAGACGCATTGCGATTAAAGAGGGCTTTTGAACAACTACGGAACGGAGAGATAGAGATGACGCTTAAACTCGGTATTTTGGATCAAAGCATCGTATTTCCGGGCCAGACGCCGTCCGAGGCGCTGGGCAATACCGTTCGTCTCGCGCAGCTTGCGGAAGAGCTTGGCTTCGAACGGTTTTGGGTGTCCGAGCATCACGACTCCCCGCAGATGGCCGGCGCTTCCCCGGAGGTGCTGATTTCCCACCTGCTGGCCCGCACGGACAAAATCCGCATCGGCTCCGGAGGGGTGATGCTTCAGCATTACAGCCCGTACAAGGTGGCGGAAAATTTCAACGTGCTCGCCTCGCTTGCTCCGGGAAGAGTCGATCTCGGCATCGGACGCGCTCCCGGCGGGCTGCCGCGCTCGACAAGGGCGCTGCAGGAGGGCGTCGCCGAGCCGGAGTCGCTGGAGGTGAAGCTGGCGCAGCTTGAGCAGTATTTGCGCGGACCCGTCGCCGACGATGAACCGCTCGCCGGCTTGCAGGCCAATCCGCTGCCGGTGCAGCCCGCCGACGTTTATCTGCTCGGAACGAGCGTGTCCAGCGCCAGGCTGGCGGCGGAGCGAGGATTTCCTTACGCGTTCGCGCTGTTCATCAACAATGACCCGGCTGCCGCAAAAGAAGCGTTCGACGCGTACCGAGCCGGCTTTAACCGGGCCAAGGGAGGGGAGCCGCGCACGCTGCTTGCCTTGTCCGTCATCGCGGCGGACACGGAGGAAGAGGCGGCCGAGCTTGCCGGCCAGTTCAAGAACGTACGCGTGACGCTGGCCAGCGGCAAAACCGTTAACGTAGGCTCGCTTGAGCAGGCGGAGGAGTTCGCCCGCCAGGCCGGGGAGACGTATACGGCGGAGGTGCGGGACGCCGACATCACGCAAGGTACGAAAGAGACGGTGCATCGTCGATTGCTGGAGCTGCAGCAAACCTATGGCGCAGACGAATTGATCTTCACGACGATCATCCCCGATTTTGAGAAACGGGTGCGCTCGTTCCGGCTGCTGAAGGAGGCGTTCGAGGAACAGGAGCAATTCGAGGAACAGCCTGCCTAGGGGCTATTGGTCCGCTTTTGTCCCCAAACGGAAGCAAGGAGGTGCAAGATAGAGATGAGTACATTCGCGGCTGAGCCGCTATACGAGCAATTAGTCGCCATCAGGCGCCAGCTTCATGCCCATCCGGAGCTGTCCCATGAAGAGTTCGAGACGACTGCGGCGATTCGAGGTTGGCTGGAAGAAGCGGGGATTCGTATCGCCGACTATCCGCTGCGCACCGGCGTCGTTGCCGAAGTCGGCGGCTTGCTCGGGGGACCGGTCATCGCCATTCGCGCCGACATCGACGCGCTTCCCCTGCAGGAAGAGACCGGACTGCAGTTCGCTTCTCGGGTTCCGGGCAAAATGCACGCCTGCGGGCACGATTTCCATACGGCCGCCGTTCTCGGAGCCGCCCTGCTGCTGAAGAAGCGGGAGGCTGAGCTGGAAGGCACGGTTCGCTTTCTGTTCCAGCCGGCCGAGGAGAAGGCGAAGGGCGCAGCGCAGGTGATTGCAAGCGGCGCATTGGAAGGCGTTAAAGCCGTGTTCGGACTGCACAACAAGCCGGACCTGCCGGTCGGCACGATCGGTATTAAAGCCGGTCCGCTGATGGCCGCGGCCGACGGCTTTATCGTCGAGGTGAAGGGGCTCGGCACGCATGCCGCAGTACCCGAGGCGGGCATCGATCCGATCGTCGCCTCCGCGCACATCATAACCGCGCTGCAGTCGATCGTCAGCCGCAACGTCGGCGCTCTGGACGGCGCGGTCGTCAGCGTGACGCGGCTGAACAGCGGCACAGCGTGGAACGTTATCGCCGAACAAGCCGTGTTCGACGGCACGCTGCGGACGTTCGACGAGAAGGTGCGAACGAAGGTGCGCGAGCGCTTCGAGCAGATCGTCACCGGCGTCGGCGCGGCGCTTGGGGCACAAGCCTCAGTCCGCTGGCTAGACGGCCCGCCCGCCGTCGTCAACGATCGCCGCTGGGCCGAGGCGGCGGCGACTGTCGCCAATTCGATCGGCTTGCATGTCGTCGAGCCGTTGCCTTCCCCTGCGGGAGAGGATTTTTCCTTCTACTTGCAGCATGTTCCGGGCAGCTTCTTCTTCCTCGGCACTTCGGGACCGCAGGAATGGCACCATCCGGCTTTCGATGTCGACGAGCGCGCGCTGCCGATTGGGGCTTCATTTTTCGCTGCGCTCGCCGTCGACGCCTTTGCACGGCTGTCGGATTCGTCGCTGAAATAAAAGGAGGGAGCGCCATGCGCAAACTATACGACGTGATTATCGTAGGCGCCGGATCGATGGGGATGAGCGCGGGCTACGAGCTGTCCCGCCGGGGGCTTAAGACACTGCTGATCGACGCCTTCGATCCGCCCCACGCACAGGGCAGCCATCACGGAGATACGCGCCTCATTCGGCACGTCTACAGCGGCGGGCCGGACTATGTGAAGCTTGCGCTTCGAGCCGACGAGCTGTGGCAGGAGCTGGAGGGCGTTTCCGGGGAGAAGCTATTGGATAGAACGGGGGTGCTAAACCTGTTCGATCCTTCCGTCTATTCCTACGCGGACAGATTCCAATACTCGGCGGAGCTTGGCGTTCCGTTCGAAGAGCTGAGCACGGAGCAGGTGCGGGATCGTTGGCCAAGCTTGCGCGTTCCCGATTCCTATCGGGCCATGTATGAACCGAACGCGGGTTTGCTGTATAGCGACAAATGCGTGACCGCCTTCCGAAAGCTGGCTTTACAGACCGGAGCCAGGCTGCTGACGGACACGTTCGTCACGCGCATCGAGCCGTCCGCCTCGTTCGTGACCGTGCATACGGACAAGGGCGTATATGCGGCGAGCAGCGTGATCTTGAGCGCCGGGGCATGGTTCCGGACGCTGGAGCCGTTCGTCCGCCTGCCGATTCGCGCCGTGCGCAAAGTCGTCGGCTGGTTCGAGCCGGGGACGACTGCATACGACGCGGACCGATTCCCCGGATTTACGTTCGGAGACGAGACGGGAGGCTACTACGGTTTTCCGAGCGTTGGAGGCTCCGGAGTCAAAATCGGCCGCCACGACACCGGCGGAGAATGGAAGCCCGGCGAGGAGCTTGCGCCGTTCGGGACCGCCCCGGAGGATGAGGAAGATTTGCGACGAGCACTCGACGCTTTCCTTCCAGGAGCGGCGGGCAGGCTGCTGCGCGGCTCCGTCTGCAAGTACGAGCATACGCCGGACGAACATTTTATTATCGATAGGCATCCCGAGCATGCAAACATTTTGCTGGCAGGCGGATTTTCCGGTCACGGATTCAAATTTGCCAGCGTTGTCGGCGAGCTTCTCGCCAACCGGATTGAGCTGGGCAAGTGGGGGCGGGAGATTGAACGTTTTTCCGTCTCGCGTTTCTCCGCTTCCGGCATCTCTCATTCTCAAGGAGGCGTACCGTCATGAGTCAAACCCCAATCTCGATAGAAAGTTACGTTCGTACCTACGACCAGTTGCAGGAGGCCATTGCCGGCTTATCCGACGAGCAGCTCGTCTGGAAGGCGTCGGAGAAGTCCTGGAGCGTAACCGAGGTGCTGACGCATCTGGCCGATCACAATCTCGTCGTTTCCTTCCGCATTCGCGAGGTGCTGGCCGGTTCGGAGGTTCGCCTGCCGGCGTTTGCCCAGGACGAATGGGTCGCCGGTCAGCGGGCGAACGCCGCCAAAGCCGCCGACGTGCTGGCCGCTTTCCGCGCGCTGCTGCTCTACAACAGCCTGTTGTTTCATCGATTAACCGCCGAGGACTGGAATAAGTCGGGGGTGAACTTCAAGGGACAGATGGTGACGGTAGAGGCTATCGCGCAGTCGTTCATCAACCATGTGCACCATCATTTGGGGCAGATCGATCGCATCAAGCAAGCGGGAGAAAGCGGGTGGGGACAATGCCAAGCGGCCAAGTGATCGTTCGGTATGCGGAGGAGCGGGATCGCGCCGCGATCTTGAACGTGCTTCTTGGAGCATACAGCCAGTATGAGGCCGCGTTGTCGCACGAACGGTGGACGCAGTACAAGGAAAGCATCGCGGAAGCTGTCCATTCGCCGACGACGAAGGCGAGACTGGCGGCCGAACTGGACGGAGAGCTTGTCGGCAGCGTATTTATTTACGATTCGGCGGAAACCGCCTACGGCTCGCAGCAGCTCGAAATCCACAACCCGATCATCCGACTGCTGGGCGTTCTGCCGAGTGCGCGCGGCCACGGAATCGCCACGGAGTTGATCCGGGCCAGCGTTCGTCTGATCCGGGAATGGGGAGCGGATACGCTGCATCTGCATACGTCGGACATGATGGAATCGGCGGTCAGGCTGTACGAACGGCTCGGCTTCGAGCGGGCTTACGACAAGGAGTTTCACAACGGGGCCGTGCTGGTCAAGAGCTATCGGCTGAAGCTGGCGGACACGGCGCTGCTTAACGTATAAGAAGTATAAATCGAGGGAGGAACCGGACATGGCGCAACGCAAAAAAATCAAATTCGGAGCGATTATTCACGGAGTGGGAGGCAATATCGCGGGGTGGAGGCATCCGGAGGTTCCGGCGGACGCTAGCGTAAGCTTTACGTTCTACCAGCGGCAAGCGCAAATTGCCGAGGCCGGCAAAATTGATCTTGTCTTTATCGCGGACGGTCTCTATATTACCGAGAAATCGATCCCGCATTTTCTGAACCGTTTCGAGCCGCTAACGCTGCTTTCCGCGCTAGCCTCGGTTACGAGCCGCATCGGGCTCGTCGGCACCTTGTCGACTTCGTATAGCGAGCCGTTCACGGTTGCGCGCCAATTCGCCTCGCTCGATCATCTAAGCGGCGGCCGCGCAGGCTGGAACCTCGTTACTTCTCCTCTGGAAGGCTCGGCTCGCAACTACGGGAAGCAGGAGCATCCGACGCACGACGAGCGGTACAAAATCGCCGAAGAGCATCTTGAGGTGACGAGAGGACTGTGGGACTCTTGGGAGGACGACGCGTTCGTTCGCGACAAACAATCCGGCGTGTTTTTCGATCCGGCGAAGCTGCATCGGCTTAATCACAAGGGGGAGCATTTCAGCGTAGAAGGGCCGCTGAACATCGCGCGTTCCAAGCAGGGACAGCCGGTCGTGTTCCAGGCCGGATCCTCGGAGAGCGGCAAAAACCTTGCGGCCAAAGGCGCCGACGCCGTCTTTACTGGACATGAGACGCTGGAGGAAGCTCAGGCTTTCTACAAAGATGTAAAAACGCGGACGATCGGTTACGGCCGCGAGGCGGACGACATCGTTATCCTGCCGGGCATCTCGCCGATCATCGGTCGGACGCAGGAGGAGGCCGATCGCAAATACGAGGAGATCGCCAGCCTTGTCAGCATTGAGAAGGCGCTCGATTATCTCGGCCGCTTCTTCGAGCATCACGATTTCTCGCAATATCCGCTCGACGAGCCGTTCCCGGACATCGGCGATTTGGGCAGCAACAGCTTCCGCAGCGGCACGGACAAAATCAAGCAGCAGGCTCGCGAACAAGGGTTGACGCTGCGTCAGGTGGCGCTACGCTCGGCAACGCCGCGCGGACAGTTTGTCGGCACGCCGGAGCATATTGCGAATCTAATTCAAAAATGGTACGAGGAGGAAGGAGCGGACGGCTTCATCATCCATTCCCAGCTTCCGAGCGGTCTGCGCGACTTCGTCGAGCTGGTGATCCCGATTCTTCAGGAGCGCGGCATTTATCGGACCGAATACGAAGCGGACACGCTGCGCGGCAACCTTGGCCTGAAAATTCCGTCCAACCGCTACTCCGCCGCCGAAGTTAATAGCTGAGTGGGTTTCGGTAAGTGGGGTCGTACTAGATGATCGATCAAGAAAAAGTGCATGTATCTCCTGGAGACCTAATCATAACCCACAACACTTCCCGATAATTCCCAGAATTTATTCGTATAATTATCGAAGACGCTCTAGTGACATAGAATCCCTGACCTTGGTTGATTTATACGATTTTTCCTACAAACGTTCGTCGTTTGAGTCTGATCCGAGTTGCTTTGTGCGGTTTTTCCTACAAAAGTTCGCCATTTAAGCCTGGTTGGAGCTACGTTGTACGAATTTCCGACTAACTTCCCTCGTAAGCTCATGTGTGCAAATAGATCCGTCGTAAAAGTTTAATTTCCAGTAAATTGTAAACGCTGTGGGTCATGATTAGCCTGGAGACTGCCTCATACGGTCCTGAAATTACCTCTTAACGGGTTGACCTATTCCCATTTCAGGATCGTATAGCATCGTAAGGAGATACATGCACGGTAATGCTCTATCGATCATCTTTTCGTACGACTCTTTTTAATTATGAGACAGACGAATCCCAAACCTGGTTACTTCCACAGATTAACGCGCTCGGCGTAATTTTTCGAATAGATTTCTTCAATTTTCTCCGCCTTGTTGGCTTGCAGATTGCCGATCATTTTATTGTACGCGTTCTCCGCTTCCGCTGCGGATTCTTTTGAATATCATTATTCGTCTGTATCGCAAAGGCGAGGGGATGATCTTCGAAGTCGTTGACGACGGGGCGGGAATGACTGTGGGGCAGGATTCAGCTGGCTTACGGGCCGGGCTTCGGCGTTGAACTGTTCAGCAGAAGGGGCGTCGGGACTCAGGTGAGGATTAAGCTGCCTTTGACTCCCTGAGCTTTACTTGCAGCCATGCGTCTGCTACAATAAATCTACAAATTAAGGAATTTCGGTGAGTGAAGCACACTCCGTTGAGCGCTTGAAGCGCTTGGGGGTGTGCTTTTTTTGTGCCATGAAGACGGAAAGGAAGTGTAGTATAATGAAGCCATCGGATCGCGGCAATAAGGAAAGTCTTAAGCTCGATCAAATGCTGCGCGTTCTGTTCCGCCTATCGAAGCGGCTGACCGTGCAGCTCGTTAACGGCTTGTTCGGAGAGCAGTTCGCCAGCGAGGAAGTTCAATCGATTCACTATGGCAACTCGGAGTTTGTGACGGACGCGTACGATCGCATTGTAGGCGATCTATTTTTGAAGCTGACGACCGTTCGCGGCACTTATCATTATCATGTCGAGTTTCAGACGTTAAACGATCAGTCGATGATCATTCGAATGTTTAGATACGGCTTTGAAAAAGCGGTGGAATTGGCGGTCGGGGTTGAGGAAGACAACGAACCGCAGCTGCTGGCGTTTCCCCGTCAAATCGTCATTTTCCTGGAGGAAAACGAAGCGATCGGCGACGAGCTGGCATTTCGCTTGCGTCTGCCGAACGGCTCGGAGACGGTCTACACGGTTCCGACGCTGCGCTACTGGATGCTAACCCCTCGCGATTTGCAGGAGCGCCGCTTGATCGCTTTGCTCCCCTTGCAGGTGTTTCGTTCACGGAAAAGCATGCGCGGCATCGCGTCAAGCAGTCGATCGGACGAAGAGAAGAGGCGGTTGTTCGCCCAGGAGTTCGAGCGGCTTAAGGCCGTTGTCGGACAGACGCTGGACACGATTCGGGATTTGCACCAGCAACGCCTGCTGCGGCTTGGCGACATCGACAGGCTGCTTCGGGTTCTCGACAGCATCTTAAAATATTTGTACAACAGCTACGGCGACGATCAACAAACCGAGGAGGTTAGCCAAATGATCAAGACGTTCATAGACCCCGAAGTGTTGAAGAGGGGGAGGAGAGAAGGTCAGAAAGAAGGCATCCAGCAAGAGAAAATCGCGGTGGCCCGCAAGCTGCTGAAGCTCGGAGTCGATATTGGCACAATCGTAGAAGCGACGGAGCTGGGCGAGGAAGAAGTTCTGAAGCTGGGTAAGGAAAAATGAAGTGATAACATCATGGCTAAGTATCGCTCTACCTATTCACTGTGGCAGTTCAACTACAAAATAAAGCGATTCGGTGAGTGAAGCACACCCCTATGAGCGCCTAAGCGTTCGAGGTGTGTTTTTTTTGTTCCATGATCGATCAAAATTGACGCGTGTTATTTATGCGCATTATAATAAAGGTAGAGAGTAGGAGACGAAGTGGGCAAACAACGAACGGTACGAGAAGTGCTAAAGGCTCTCAAACAGGCCGGATTCATTGAATCCCCTAATCATGGTAACAAAACAAGCCATCGGCGATACCTAAACCCGAACGACCCAACCAAATTCGCCGATATCAGCGTTCTCGGTCTTGGTGACACATTGACTACTTCGTGACTTTATTTAAGGGAGCGTGATTGAATTTGGAAAAGAAAAATCACTTTGTATATCCGATTGTCGTCGAAAAGTTGGAAACTAATCTGAGTATGTATTTTCCTGATTTTCCCGGAACGGCCGTAACAGCTACGGATCTAATAGAAGGACTCCCCAGGGCGAAGGAACTGCTTGTCACCCGTGCACTCGAATTAGAAGAGGCAGGCATTTCTTACCCTGAGCCGTCTGCGCCTGAATCGATCGAACTGGAAGATGCAAGCGACAAAATCGTTTTTGTCGAAGTATACCTTCCTCCCTACCGGGATGAAGCTGCAAACAAGTCGGTTACGAAAAACTGTACATTGCCGAAATGGCTTAGAGATGCCGGTGATGAGGCTGGGCTTAACTATTCTTTAATCCTTCAGAATGGGTTAAAAGAAGCGCTCGGGATAAACAACCAGCAATAAAATCAGATAATCGCGGACTTTTTGGATACAGGAATTAAAAACGCCCGCAAACATGGGGAGACCAACACGAATGAAATGGACAACGGAGAAAATATTTACGCACCCGCTCGGCATATTGGCCGCAGCGACGGGTGCTACTTTTTTGTGGGGAAGCGCGTTTCCGTTCATCAAGCTGAGCTACGCCGAGCTGGAGATCGGGAAGGGGCAGGTGTACGAGCAAATCTTATTCGCGGGATTCCGGTTTACGCTGGCGGCGCTGCTGATATTGGCGCTCATGAAGCTGATGGGCAGAAGCGTCGGCTATCAACGCGGCTCATGGCAGGGCGTAGCGAAGATCGGGCTTTCCCAGACGCTGCTGCAATATGTGTTTTTCTACTATGGCATGAGCGGCTCGACTGGGGTGCAGGGCTCGATTTTGGCCGGGACAACCTCCTTCTTCCAAATTCTCATCGCCCATCGGATGTATGCGGACGACCGGATTACGTCGCGCAAGCTGACCGGACTTGTCGTCGGCTTCGCCGGAGTTGTCGTAGTCGGTTTGTCGGGCGGGGCGACCGGCGTTCATTTTGGCTTGGCCGAAGTGTGTTTGCTAGCGGCGATGTTTTTTGGAGGCTTGGGGAATGTCCTCTCGAAAAAAGAGTCCGAGCGCCTCGATATTCTGTATATGACCTCGTACCAGATGTTGCTCGGCGGTCTTGCGCTGAGCGCGATCGGCGCAGCAGGCGCGGGCGTTATGCCTTTTGAGTTTACTTGGCGCGCCATCGGCATGCTGCTGTATCTTGCAGTATTGTCGGCGCTTGGCTTCGTGCTGTGGAATACGGTCATGAAATACAACCAGGTGGGCAGCATCTCCATGTATCTGTTCCTGATTCCCGTATTCGGCGTATTCCTGTCGGCATGGCTGCTGTCCGAGCCGCTGCACTTGACCGTTTGGCTGGCGCTTGCGCTGGTCGCGGGCGGAATCGTCATCGTCAACCGCAAGCCCACCCCGGCCGATCCTGCGCCGACGGGAGCTCGGCTTAAAGTTTGATCGTGCCTGCATCGGCCTTATTTTTTGGTCTTTTTGCGAAACTCGCTTGGCGTAAGCCCCGTCCCTCTCTTAAACGCCATGCTGAAATAATTCGCGTTCTCG
Source organism: Cohnella sp. LGH (assembly GCF_017671885.1). Classification (NCBI taxonomy): domain Bacteria; kingdom Bacillati; phylum Bacillota; class Bacilli; order Caryophanales; family Paenibacillaceae; genus Cohnella; species Cohnella sp. LGH. The sequence continues at coordinate 1,867,001 of NZ_CP072117.1, read as the reverse complement.
TACCCGATCCGGCCGGCGATTTCCTGTACGGTCAGAGTCGTGGTCAGCAGCAGCGTCTTGGCCTCGCCGATTCTTCTCTGGATCAAGTAATTGATCGGGGAGTTGCCGGTCTCCTCCTTGAAAGCATGGGATAAGTAATGGGGGCTGAGATAAAGACGGCTCGCGATTTCGGATAAAGGCAGATCGCGCGTATAGTTCAGATCGATGAAGGCTTTGGCCTTCGCCCCGATCGTATGCGAAGAGCCGCCGACGCTCTCGGAGCCCTGACCGTCCGCGATTCGCAGAATCAGGATCAGAATGCAGTTAAGCATATGCTGGCAGATCATTTCGTGCCCCCAAGTCTGGGACCGCAGCTCGTTCAGGAGCACGGAGAAGCATTGTTCAATTTGAGGTCCGCAGCTCTCTGCCCGGATAACGGGCTCCGCTTGCTCGGAGAGCAGCCATCCGGGCTTCGCGCCGGCGAGACGAAGCCCGCTTACGGCGCAGAAATAAGTGCGTAGCGGTCGCGCAGGATCGGATCTCTCCTCGTGAAGCACGCCCGGATGATAGATGAGAAGATCCCCCTTGCGCGCGCGGTACGGCCGGTCGTTGATCCGGAAATCCCCTTCGCCGTCGCAGATGTAGATAATTTCGGTGAAGTGGTCGTGCTTATGGCTTTCGAACGCCCAGTCCGGTTCGTCGCCGATTTGACCGGCGTATACGAGAAGCGGCCGCGCATCGTCGGCGAAGAGCGGATATTCCCGGTGCTCGAACGGAATTTGAAACATCTCGGAACCTCCTGGCTCGCATCGTTTGTTTTGTACACAGTATACCTGCCGTTAAGCCAAATCGACAAGAAAGCTGAGATGAATCGCAAGATATGGAATTCCTCCAGGCGGCATGACGGTGTAGATTGGACGAAGAGGGATTCATCCGTCTACACGACATAAGGAGGGAATGACAACGTGTCCAACCATTCGATTATTCAAGAAACTTACGATAGGGGACAAGGAATTCTGCGTTTGAAGCCGGTGTTCGTGCCGAGGCGCTTCGCGCAAGCGGGCCGGAGATTGCGGCTGCACCCCGACGACTATTACGCGCTCGGAACCGAACGGGGCTCTATTAAAGAACGGTGGTTCTCTTCGGTCATACCGGCCATGAACGGACCGCTGGCGCCTCCCGACGAAGGGATGAGCTACGTCGCCGCCGACGAGGACGGCTCCGTCGTCTTTTTGTTCAAGGATGCGGTTGAACAATTGGGCAGCCGTCTGATCGGCGAAACGCTCTACGAACGTTACGGCACTTGGCCGATGTACGCCAAGTTTTTCGATTACGAGACGCCGTTGTTCCACCATCTCCATCTGGACGACGCGGCCGCAAGCCTGGTCGGGAGGATCGGCAAGCCGGAGGCATATTATTTTCCGCCGCAGCTGAACAACCATCTGGGGGTGTTCCCGGTCACCTATTTCGGCTACGATCCGGATACGACCTTGGACGAGGTTAGGGAGAGATTGCTTAAGTACGAAGAAGCGGATAACCGCATCACCGAGCTGTCGCGGGCTTATCGCATTCAGTTGGGGACGGGCTGGTATACGCCTCCTGGCGTAGTGCATGCCCCGGGATCTGTGCTTACTTATGAACCTCAGTGGAACAGCGACGTGAACTCCGTGCACGAGAATATCGTAAGCGGCGAAACGTATCCGTACGAGTTTCTAACGGAAAATTGCCCGGAGGACCGCAAGCGCGATATCGAGTATATTCTGAGCCTGATGGATTGGGAGAAAAATACGGACCCGCACTATAAGCGGCATTATTATCGTCCGCCCCTCCTTTGCGGGCATTCCGACGAACGGCATGCGGAGAAGTGGGTCACTTACGGCAATCCGTACATCGGCGCCAAGGAGCTGACCGTAAATCCCGGACAGAGCGTAATCGTTCGCGATTCGGCGGCATACGGCACGGTGCTCGTTCAGGGGCACGGCCGGTTCGGTCCCCATCAAGCCGAGGCGGCAAATATGCTTCGGTTCGGTCAAATGAGCGGAGACGAGTTTTTCGTTAGCGAGACGGCCGCCCGGGAGGGCGTGCTCATCGTCAACGACAGCAAGTGGGAGCCTATGGTGTTTCTCAAGCATTTCGGGCCTAATCATCCGGAGATGTCTTAAAGAGGTTTTTCTGAAAATCGGACTTATTGAACCTATACTTAATAAAAGGGGACTGCGCGAAATGACCAAGCAACGGTACGAAGAGAAGAACGAGCGGATTAGGAGCGCCTTCCTCGCATTGAAAAGGGAACAGCCGGAAAGGTTATGCGACAGGCTGAACTTATCGTGGAGCAACTGGGGGTTCGGTATGGAGAGCTTGGAGACGTCCGCGAAGAGACTGCAACGTTCGGGTATCGGCTACATCGAGCTTCACGGCAACCATTACGGGCCCGATCTGGGCTACCGGGCGAAGGAAACGATCGACATACTTGAAGCGCATGGCATCAAGACGTCGGGAGTATGCGGCATGTTCTCGGCCGACAACGATCTGTCGAGCAGCCGGGCGCCGCATCGGCAGGCGGCCATCGATTATCTGAAGCGGGAAATCGAATTTACTGCCGAGATGGGAGGCTCTTATCTCCTGGTCGTGCCCGGAGCGGTAGGCAGACCGAAGGCCTACGACGATATGGAGTTTCAGCGCAGCGTGGACACTTTGGGCATCGTAGCGGACCGGTTCGTGGAGTACGGAGTGAAGGCCGCGATCGAGCCGATCCGCGCGGCGGAAGTCAGTCTGGTCCGCACAATTGCCGATGCCAAGGCCTACATCGCTGCGGTCGATCATCCGGGAGTTCAACATATCAACGCGGACGTGTACCACATGCAAGCGGAGGAGGCTCACATCGGTGAAGCTCTGCTGGAGGCGGGCGAACGGCTCGTCAACCTGCACATGGCCGACAGCAACCGGGGGGCGCTCGGAGACGGCTTCATGGACTTGGATACGATCATTATGGCTTTGTACGTGCTCGGATTTAACCGCGAAGGCCGATTCGTGACCCCGGAGCCGCTGGGACCGGGAGGCGATCCCTATCCGGCGATGTACGGCAAGCCGGATGCGGCCAATCTGGACGACTTGGTCGCGAGAACCGCAGCGTACTTCCGCGAAAGAGAAGCATTTTTGGTCGGGTGACGGTTTCCCCGGATCGAAGAGCGAATGGAGGGAGTGACGGAGATGTGGAAAAAGAACGACGACGGCGCGATCCATGCGTTAGGCAACGGACGGTTTCTCGTATACGGGCGCGGGAACGATATTACCGAGGTTTACGGGCCTCCGTATAGTTCGCCGTCGATGCTGCACGGAAAATGGGCGCTTGCTGACGGCGCGGAGCCTTGCTACGAATCGTGCCGGGACAAGGGCACGAACCGCTGGCGGCATAAGTATCTGAACGAAGCGGGCCGTGAAGTTGCCTTGGCCGAAGCTTTCGTCGCAAGCGAGCTGCCGGCCTATCTATGCCGACTGCATGCCGACGAACCTTTGCGTCTCGAGCTAACGCTCGGGGAAGATTACGAATGCTATCCGGGAAGCGAGGATTTGACCTCCGCGGAGATAACCGTCAAGTCGATTCTCGTGAAAGCGCCCGACACGGCCCGCATCTACCGTTATCCGATGGGCGAGGAGACGTTCCTTGCCACAGTCTTCTGGGGACAGGAAGCCCGAATTGAGTTCGAACCGGGCACTGGAAAAGTCGGCATTGCGGTGCCCGCAGGAGAATCGTATTTCGCGCTGGTCGGTGGCCCCTCTTATCCGGAAGCCGAGGGGCACGCCCGTGCGATGCTGGCGCTAGGCTACGAGCGGCTTAGAGCGCAAGCCGAGGAGGCGGATCACCGGTTCTCTTCGCGCATCGCTTCGCTTGAATACGGCGAGCGGATCGGGGAAGGAATGAGGAAGCGCATCGACGAGCTGTCCGAGAGCGTCGCGTTCCTGATTGCCGCGCAGCAGTCGCAGGACGGTGGCATCATGGCCGGCCACAACTACGCGCTGGCCTACGTGCGGGATCAATACGGCGCGTCGAGGGGTTTGCTCTCGCTCGGCCTGTACGAGGAAGCAAGAAGGAATCTGGCTTTCCGCTATGGGAAGTGGACAAGGCTAGGCGGGATTCGCAACGCGGAGAGCATGGGGCACGATCGCGCCCGCCATGTGCACGAGAACGACGACGTAGAGATTACAGCCTATATGATCGTGCAAGCTTTCGATTACGGGCAGGCGACGGGAGACTGGGATTACGTCGCCTCTCTGTTCCCGATGCTCGACGACTGCTGGCAGGTCCAATTGCCGCATTTGCATGACGGCATGCTGCCCTTTAACGGAGACGAGACTTACGTCGCAGGAGGCTTCCTGCCCCGCACGTCCCTGAACGACGGCTCTATGGAGGCAACGCTGCTGTTTCTGGAAGCCAGCAGAAGGCTGCTGTCGTTCGCGGTCGGCCGCGGCCTATGGAACGAAGAACGAGCCGCAGCTTGTGAAAGCTTGCTGGAGCGAACGGAGGCGGTGTTCCGAACGCGCTTCCGGAAGGACGGACGTTTTTACGCCAATGCGCCCGAAAGGGCGGAGACGGCAGAGCTGCCGGTTTACCGTCACGGCGTCTGCGAAAGCTGTCATCCACGAGGCATTCATGCGTTAAAATGGACGCGAAGAACGGCCGCGGGCCGTTACGTTTGCCCGGCCTGTCTGGCGAACGAGCCGCCGCTTGAGGCGGTCGCGCCTCAAGTCGTCGCGGTTCAATCCGCGGGGCTGCTTCCTTCCTTTGTACATGCTGGGTTGCTGACAGACGAGGAGAAGGCGGAGGAGCTTCGCAGAGCTTACGATATATTCGAGCGTTACGGCTATTTGCCTACCGTTCCGGGATCCTCCTATTTCGTCGGTTATGACGAAAGCTTGCTGCTGTATGGACTGACCCTTTTGCGGCATCCCGGTGCCGAAGCCGTTCTGGCGCATGTCGTGAGCATCGCCGATTCGACGGATGCATGGGTGGAATATTACGACGCGGGGCGGCCCTTCAATACAAGGTGCCGACCGTGGGAGAGCGGCATGAACATCGCGGCCGTACGCCACTACGCCGAATATCGTTCATAGAAGTCCGCGGCGAAATTTGAAACCGTTCCAGCTTCAAGCAGCGGCTGACCTGTAAGCCAACCTATAGGCCAACCTATGAGCCAACCTAGTTGCATTAGGCGATCATTTGCTTCCGGCAGGCTTAAATTCATAGCCCGGTTGCGTGAGATAAGGCCGCCAGGCGGTCTTATTGGCCTGATCTGGACTCGGATGCGGGAGATAAGGCCGCCAGGCGGTCTTATTGGTCTGGTCTGGAGTCGGATGCAAGAGATAAGGCCGCCAGGCGGTCTTATTGGTCTGGTCTTGGAGTCGGATGCGGGAGATAAGGCCGCCAGGCGGTCTTATTGGTCTGGTCTATCCACTGCAACCTGACTCAGTCGTCTTGCAGCCCCGCCACCCCTCCATTTACCCACTAGAGCCCAACTCAGTCTGCTTACAGCCCCGTCAACCCACCATTTATCCGCTCGAACCCGACTATCGGCTTGCAGCCCCACAATTTCGCCTAGACCTGACCATACGCATAGCTCGACCATACGCCTAGACCCGACCATACGAATAGCCCGACCATACGAATAGGAAGTAGAAATCGGAACAGAAAGTAGAAGTTTTAGCCTATATCGCGCGTATAGGCCAAGCTACAATGAAGGGAGGAAACCGGAAAACGCGCCAAGCGAGATGTAAGCGCATTCCGGATGAGGGCGGGCGGCGAGGCCGATCGCTCGGACAATCAGGGAGGAATGCCGAATGAAGGGAAGAAAATGGATCGCGCTCGCTTTGGCGTTGGCGCTCATACTCGGAACGTGGACGGTTGCCGGAGGCGCGCCGTCAGCCTCTGCCGCGTCGGCGCCGGTCAGGCATTACGACGGCATCCATTACGCCTCGGTGACGATCGGGGCAGGGGACGAGGCCGGCCAGAAGTTCGCGGCGAGCGGCCCGTTCTATAGCGTCGCCGTGCGAGCTCCAAGCTACGGGGACAATAACGGAAGCTTGACGATGAAGCTGTATGCCTGGAATACGGATTACGCGACGACGGTCGCGGCCGCTCCGGTTGCGAGCCGTACGTTCGTCGATTTCCAAGACAACGAATGGCTGCGCCTGAACTTTCCCGAGCAGCCGGCCGGCCAATACGTCTGGACGTTGTCCGGAGCGGTCGGCTGGGTCGGCGTCTGGAAGCTGACGGACAGCGCGGATCCGGCGGAGGCGTTCTGGAACGGGGCTCCGACGTCCGGCGATTATGAAGGTCGGATTTACTTCGCGGATGCGGACCCTTATTTGTACGACGGGAACGCTTATCAGGACGTGACGATCGGCGCGTCCGATACGGCGGGCTCGCGCTTTGCGGCTCACGACCGGTTTTACAGCCTGGCGGTTCGAACGCCGAGCTACTCGGACAACGACGGCAGCCTGACGCTGAAGCTGTACGCCTGGAATACCGACTACGCGACCTCAGTCGGAGGAACGCCGCTCGTCAGCAAAACGTTTACGGATTTCGCCGACAACGCCTGGCTTCGCATTCAATTTCCAGAAAAGTCCGCGGGACAATACGTATGGACGCTATCCGGCGCTTCGGGCTGGGTCGGCGTCTGGAAGCTGACGGATAGCGGACATCCGGCGACCGCATACTTCAACGGGAGCGAAACGTCCGGAGACTACCAGGCTCGCCTGTACTACGGAGAATACGGCACGGAGCCGCAGGAAATGTACAGCCACGTGGATACGACGGTCCGCGACGTGCCGATCTCGGGAGCGGGCTCCGCCGGAGAGAGATTCCAGGCCGTGTGGCCGTTTACGAGAATCGAGACGAATACGCCGAGCTACGGCGACGACCAAGGCAGTCTGAAGCTTTCCCTGTACGCTTGGAACACCGACTACGCGACGACGGTTGCGAGCGCTCCGATCGCCGAGAAGACGTTCGTCGATTTTGCAGACAATGCGTGGCTCGCCTTGGACGTTCCTGAACAGCCGGCAGGCGATTATTTGTGGGTGCTGAGCGCCGGAACGAACGGGGTCGGCGTCTGGCAGACGTCGGGCAACAATTTTTTCCCCGGCACGCCCTACATCGACGGAGCGGTCGCTTCCGCCTACGGGGACTTCAAGTCGCGGATTACGTATACGCCGAGCAAGGTGCTTCCCGACCTTCCGGTCTTCTCTTCGTCCGATGCGGCGACCGCGGAGACGGTCAACCGGATGTTCAAATCGCTGTACACGCTGAAATTCGGCCCGAGTCCCGTCGACGGCAATCCGCAGACGAACTGGATGCAGTGGGACGCCATGACGACGGCCTGGATGAATACCGGGCTCAACAAGGGAAAATACGGCGCAGACTATAACGAGGTGCTTCGGGAGCATCTGCTCAACGACGTGCGAATGACGGACGATGGCTACGTCTACGTCCTGAATTCGACCAACTGGTGGGGAGAAGGGACAAGTCTCGTCGGATGGCCGTTTCCTTCGACGTCAAGTCCGGACGATCCCGCGGTGCGCAAGTATGCGTTCGGGACAAGCGTCTCGGGATGGACGACAAGCGTCGCCTCCCACGCGATCTCCGGCGGCCAATGGGTGCTGCAGACGACCGGAGCCGATCCTTTCGTCGTGTCGCCCGTGCAGAACACTCCGGCTTCCCGTATGCCATATCTTTACGTGCAGATGAGCAGTACGAACGCCGACTCGTCGGGCAAAATTTATTTTACGACGGATGCCGACCCGACCTGGAACGAAGCGAAAAGCGTCGCTTTTACCGTCGATACGACGGGAGCGAGCAAGGGCTACCAGATTCCGATGTTCAAAAATCCGCACTGGACCGGCACGATCAAGCAGTACCGGATCGATCCGGCGGACAGCGGGCAGCCCGGCAGCCAGGTCGGGCTCGAGAGAGTGGCGGGAGAATACGATACCCGGCACGTTCAGACGAACACCGCTTTCGTGCTCGGAAGCGCCGAGCTGTTCCTGTGGAATCCGAGCGATGTCGCGTTCCTGCAAGGCAACATTTCGCGGATGAGATCCGCTCTTCAGTTTCTGAAAACGGAGTTCGATTCCGGCTCGAATCATTATTTGACGATCCCGTGGGTCGGACACGAAGGAACGAGCGGCGTGGACATGACGAAGCCGAACGTTGCCGACCGCTACGTTCACGGGAAGGGGGTCGGTTCGAATTACTGGGACATTTTGCCGATCGGATACAAGGATTTCTATGATACCATTTACTACTATGAAGCGCTGAAAACGATGGCGCAGATCGAGAAGCTGATCGAGGACAATGCCGGCTGGTCGATCGCGGCAAATCCGTACGGCGACGATTCGGCGTCTCTGAGCGCGAAGGCGGCGAACGTGGCGGCGGCGATGACTGGAAGCTCCTCCCCGTTCTGGAATGCGGCGACCGGCAGATACGTGCCGAGCGTCGATACGAACGGAGCGATGCACGATTACGGGTATACGTTCGTCAATCTCGAGGCGCTGGCCCAGGGATTGGCCGACCCGACCCGGGCGGCGAGCATTTTCTCGTGGCTGGACGGCACGCGTACGGTCGCCGGGGATACGTCGACGGGCGCGGACATCTATGCGCCCAAATTCGCGGCAAGAGCTTCGACGAAGCGCAACACCGAATGGTACAACATCATCTGGACGCAATCCGACAGCCATCCGTTCGGCACACAGGTTCAGGACGGCGGAGCCATTATGTACGTCTGCTATTACGACGTGATGGCCAGGCTGAAATACAAGTCCGCGGACGACGCGTGGAATCGCTTCGCGGCGATCTTGGAGCATTACGAGGAAGCGCAGGAAGAAGGCGGCTATCGGTCCTACTATGGCATCAGTGGCATCGGAATGCAGGGAGACGGTTCGGCGGGAGGCATCGGCATCGATGCCGAGTTTACCGAATCGGCGCTGGTTCCGCTCGCGTTCCTCTACGGGTTCCTCGGCATCGATACGGAGAAGGACGGACTTTCCGTCGCGCCGCGCCGGCCTTCCGCGCTTGGCTGGATGAAGGTCGAGAAGCTGGTGTACGACGGGGCGGAAGCGTCCGTATATGCGTCCGTGACCGAGACGGCCGTAACGATCGATTCGTCGTCCGGAGCGAAGAAGCTCAAAATCGGAAGCCTGACACCCGGGACGGCGTATCAGGTGAAGCGGGACGGCGCGGCATGGAGCACGTTTACCGCCGACGCCGACGGATTTATTCGCTTCTCGGCTACGGGAGCGGGAGCTCACGTCTACCGGGTGGAACTGTAATAAAGGAGGAAACGCAACTTGATCAATCTGCTCATCGTCGACGACGAGGCGATTATACTGGACGGTCTGACGGAGCTGTTCCATACGGCCGGCATTCCGGACTTGGAAGTTCACCGCGCCAACTCGGGCATCCAAGCGCTTAAAATCATGGAACGAAGCCGCATCGACATCGTTCTGACCGATATCCGCATGCCCGAGATGACGGGGCTGGAGCTGTTCGACCGGGTTCGCGAGCGCTGGAAGCGCTGCAAGGTCGTGTTCCTGACCGGCTACAGCGACTTCGGGTACGTTCAGGAGGTGCTGCGCAAGGGCGGTGCGGACTACGTGCTGAAAATGGAGGGAGACGAGGACATCGTAGCGGCCGTCCGCAAGGCGATCGCCGACCTTCACGAGGAGTTGGACGTTGAGCGATTCGTCGCGGAGGCCAAGTCGAAAATGAAGCAGCTGCAGCCGTTGGCGCAACGGGAATATATCGGCAATCTGCTGCTGGGAGAGCCGTTCGCCTCGACGGGCCTGAAGGCCCGCTTCGAGGAGCTGGACATTCCTTTCTCGGAAGCGGCGCCGATATACATGCTGCTCGGCAAGGCGGATTCGTGGGAAGGCATCGATCGCCCTTCCGATCGTACCTTGCTGCTCTATGCGCTCCAAAATATCGCGGGGGAGCTTCTTCCCCCCTCTTGCGCCACTCTGTCGCTTTCCCTGGACGGAGCGGCGCTTCTCTGGCTCATTCAGTCTAGGGGCGAAGACGAAGTCGACGCCGAACTGCAGCTTAGCCTCGACCGGATTCAGCAGGCCGCGGTCCGATTTCTGAGCTTGCGCTTCTCCTTTGCCTGCAGCGGCCTGTTCGAATGGACGGACATCGGCCGGGTGTATGACCGGCTTCGCGATCTGCTGCATCAGGGAGCGGGCATCGGCGAGGAAATCTCCTATCTGGGCAGCGGAGGCGGGACCGGCATGGACGAGCGCCGGACGGACGAGCTGCGTGCCGAACTGAAGCGGTTCGTGTTTCTGGAGGCGCATCTGGAGAACGGCAAGGCGGAAGAGTTCGACCGCGACCTCGTTCGGCTGCTGAACGCCGCGGACCGCAATCGTGTGCCGTTGGCGCTGTCGCTCGAAGCCTTTAACCGAATTTCGAGTCTTCTGCTGTCCCAGCTTAACCGCAGCGGCCTGCAGGAAATTTCGGAGGACTCGGATCGGCTGCAGAGGCTGACGAGATACGATGCGTTTCCGTCGTGGGTGGATACGATCGCTTTTTTCCGGGAGACGGCAGCCGCCTTGTTCGCCCATCGCAGAAAAATGCAGGCCGACCGAGGCCTGGAAATCGTCGGCAAGGTCGAGGACTTCGTCGCCCGGCACTTGAGCGAGGATTTGTCACTGAACCGGCTTGGGCAGGCCGTTTACTTGAATCCCGCCTATCTGTCCCGGCTGTACAAGCAGCTTACGGGAGTCGGGCTGTCGGATTACGTAACGGACCGGAGAATCCGGAAGGCCAAGGAGCTGCTGCGCGCCACGGACATGAAGATTCAAGAGATTACCGTCGCCGTAGGGCTGGAATCTCCCTCGTATTTCGCCCGCCTGTTCAAAAGACTGACCGGCAAGTCCCCTCAAGAATACAGAGAAAGCTAACGGACATCACCAGAAAGGGGAAATTCGCTTGCCTCTCGGCTCCCTCTTCCAATCCATCTATACGAAAATGGTCGTCACCCTGCTCGTGGCTGTCCTTCCGTTTTATTTGATCGTGCTGCAGATCAACCGCTCCGATGCGACGGGCGTGCGGGACGGCGTCGCCGAATCCGTGCGCTCTCAGGCGCATTATTATTTGAGCAGCCTCGAGACCGAGCTGTCGCAAGTCATCAAGTTCCAGCAGCAGCTGTCGGCTTCCCCGGAGTTGGACACGCTCTCCAATGCCTCGGAAATCATGACCAACGAAGAGAAGCGGCAAGCCGTTCTTGCGATTCAACGCCAGCTCATTCAGCTCCAATCGATGAGCCAATATATTGCCGATACGACCGCTTACCTGCCGGACCTGGGCACGATGATTACGGCCAACCAGACGTACCGCGATATCTCGGACTCCGAGCGGGAATCGCTGCAGCGGTTCGTCCGGCCGTCCGCTGCGGCGCTGATCGAGGAGAAGGGCCGCCTTTATATCTGTTATTCCAATTCCTATCTGTTCGGCGTGGCGATCCCGTCCTTCGTGCTGACGATCGAGCTCGACCGGGAGCGTCTGGCGGCGGCCATGGACCGATTCAAGTACAACGGCGTCGGCATTGCCGCGCTGTTTGGCTCCGAGGATGGCTGGCGAGTCGCTTCGGACGGAAGCGGGGAGGAGCGCGAGAGCCTGCTGCGGGCGGCGGATGCCGCGGGGGGCATCGGGCCGACCGCCGTCGAGACGCTTCACACAGAACAGGGAGACTATCTTCATTACAGCGAACGCTCTGCGTTTCTGGGCGCGACGTTCGCCGTGTTCGTCCCGGAGAAGGAAGTGCTGGGCAAGCTCAAAGCGAACCGGGACCGCATCCGCTACGTTTCCCTCGTCTCCCTGCTAATTATCGCTGTAGTTTCTTATGTCGTTTACCGGCTTGTCCATCATCCCCTGCGCAAAATGATCGTCGCTTTCCGCCAGGTCGGCAACGGCAACTTCGACGTATCGATCGAACGGAGCAGCAAGGACGAATTCGCTTATTTGTACCGCCATTTCAATCAGACGATCCGCAAGTTGCAGGAGCTTGTATACGAAGTGTACGAGCAGAAATACCGGACCCAGACCGCGGAGCTGAAGCAACTGCAATCGCAGATCAACCCGCACTTCCTTTACAACAGCTTCTTTACGATCTACCGGATGGCGAAATTCGGAGAGAACGACAACGTCGCTCAATTCTCGAAGTACTTGGGCGAATATTATCGCTTCATTACGCGCGACGGCGCGGAGGAGGTGACCGTGCAGGATGAGGTCGTTCATGCGCGGACGTATACGGACATCCAGTTATTCCGGTTCCACGACCGGATTTCCGTGCGTTTCGAGGACGTGCCGGAAGCCCTCGAGCGGATGTCCGTTCCGCGGCTGACCCTTCAGCCGGTCATCGAGAATGCGTTCGTGCATGCCTTGGAAAAACGGGCCGAAGGCGGGCTGTTGGATGTGTCGTTCTTTCTGACGGAGGAGGAGGCGGTCATCGCGGTCGAGGACAACGGAACGGGACTGGACGATACCGCCCTGGAGGCGCTGCGGCGCAAGCTGCAGACGGCGGGACAAAGCGGGGAAACGACGGGTCTCGGCAACGTGCACCGCCGCTTGCGACTGCGCTTCGGCGAGAAAGCCGGGCTTCGGCTCTCGCGTGGCGCTCTCGGAGGGCTGAGGGTGGAAGTTGCGTTCCCGTCTCCGAACAGGTAGAGATCGGGACAGAAAGTAGAGAGATTACGATTTAACGGCGTCCGCCGGGATTCTACAATAGAAACAGATGATCATCTAGACCACAACATAATCGAGGGGGACGCACATGAAACGCAAAATGGGATACGGCCTGATCGCCGTCATGCTGCTGCTGAGCGCATGCAGCTCTAACGGCGGCGGAGGCGAGGCGACGGGAAGCGCGGCGCCGTCGGGCTCCGGAACTTCGGCTCCGAGCGAATCCGGCTCGCCGGCCGCGACGGGAGGAACGCAGGACCCGCTGGGCAAATACGAAACGCCGATCGAGGTGACGACGGCCCGAAGCCTCGGGAGCACCGTAACGTTCGCCGAAGGCGAATCGCTGGACAACAATGTATGGTATCGGGGCTATCGGGAAGATCTCGGCATCGTGCTGAAAAACGAATGGACCGTTCCGGAAGGCCAGTACGGGCAGAAAATGAACGTCTCCATCGCATCGGGCAACATTCCCGACATCGTGACGGTCGATCTGACCCAACTTCAGAAGCTGATCGAGTCGGACATGATCATGGATTTGACCGATGTCTTCGAGCAGTACGCATCCGAGCTGACGAAGACGACGCTGTCGATGGACGGCGGCGTCGGCTGGACGGCCGCGACGTTCGGCGGCAAGAAGATGGCGCTGCCTTCGACGGCTTCGGTCATCGACGGCACCCAGATGATCTGGATTCGCGAGGATTGGCTGAAGAAGGTCGGCATGGACGCGCCGAAAACGATCGACGACGTATGGAACATCGCCGACGCGTTCGTCAAGCAAAAGCCGGGCGGCCAGGCGAAAACGTACGGGCTCGGACTGGGCAAGGACATTTATTCCGGTTACGGAGGCATCGGAGGGTTGGCGTACGGCTTCAAGGCGTATCCGAAGGCATGGGTGGCGGGAGCGGACGGCAAGCTGGCTTACGGCTCCGTTCAGCCGGAGATGAAGGCCGCGCTAGCCAAGCTGCAGGAGATGTTCAAGGCCGGGCTGATCGATCCCGAGTTCGGCGTCTACGACGCCAACAAGGTGAACGAGTTGATTACATCCGGACAGATCGGCATGTTCTACGGACAGCACTGGAACGCGTTCTGGCCGCTGCCGGACGGCTTCAAGAACGACCCGGAGGCGAACTGGATGCCTTATCCGATCGCCTCCGCCGACGGCTCGTCGGCCAGCTCGCTCGCGGGCAACGGCGCCGTCTTCTTCTACGCGGTGAAGAAAGGGGCCAAAAACCCCGAAGCGCTCGTCAAGCTGCTGAACTACAGCTTGGAGAAGCAGTACGGCCCGAACGGACGCGACAAGCGGTTTTTCAATAACGAGGACACGAATATGAACTTGTACGCTTACGCTGCGGTTACGGCTCAAGATCCGCTGCAGAACATCAACATCTACCGCGGGGTCAAGCAGGCAATGGAAAGCAAGAGCGATGCCGGCCTGTCGTTCGACGCCAAGGACAACTACGAGAGCATCAATAAGTACTTGGCCGGAGACGAAGCGTTCTGGGGCAGCTACAAATGGTCGGGACCGGAAGGGGCGCTCAGCGTGGAGGACGGTTACGACAATAACGGGCAGGTGACGTTGAACGGCTTCCTGGGCGCGCCTACGGAGACGATGCTGAAGAAGGGCTCTACGCTCGATACGCTCGAGCTGGAGACATTCACCAAAATCATTTTGAACGCCGCATCGATCGATACGTTCGATACATTCGTCGCCAATTGGAACAAGCTCGGCGGGGAAGAGATCACCAACGAAGTGAACGAGTGGGCGGCATCCAAATAAGCCGAAGGGAGGGGGGCGATCCCCTCCTTTTCTTTCCCGCGCAACGATAGGAGGTACGGAATTTGAAGATCCGCGAAAAGCAAGGCGGCGAAGCTTCGCTGCACCTGATGCTGCTGCCCGGCGTCCTGTTCGTGCTCGCGTTCTGCTATTACCCGATGACGGGCATCGCGATCGCCTTCGAGCATTTTATTCCGACCAAGGGCTTCTTCCGTTCGGAATGGGTCGGTCTGGAGCATTTCCGCTATTTGTTTCAACTGCCGAACTTCGGCTCGGTGCTGCGCAACACCGTCTGGATCGCGACGATGAAAATCGTCCTGGGGCTGGCCGTACCGATTCTCTTCGCGCTGCTGCTGAACGAAGTGCGCCGGACGGCGTTTAAGCGTTCGGTCCAAACGATGGTCTATTTGCCCCATTTTCTATCGTGGGTCATTCTGGGCGGCGTGCTGATCGATATTTTGTCGCCGTCCTCGGGCATCGTCAATTCCTTTCTCGGGTATTTCGGCCTTGGGCCCGTTTTTTTCCTGGGGGATGAGAAATGGTTCCCTTACGTGCTGGTCGTCTCCGACATCTGGAAGGAGTTCGGCTTCTCGACGATCGTGTTTCTGGCCGCCATCACCTCGATCAATCCGACCTTGTACGAAGCCGCGGTCATGGACGGAGCGGGCCGGATCAAGCAGACGATCCACGTCACGCTGCCGGGAATGATGCCGATCATCGTGCTGATGCTGACGCTCAGCCTCGGCAACGTTCTGAACGCGGGCTTCGACCAGGTGTTCAATTTGTACAGTCCTCAAGTGTACAGCACGGGGGACATTATAGACACGCTCGTCTATCGAATCGGGCTCGTCGACGCGCAGTACAGTCTGGCAACCGCAGTCGGTCTGTTCAAATCGGTCATTTCGTTGATCCTGATTACGATTTCCTACACGCTTGCCTACCGGCTGGCGAACTACCGAATTTTCTAAACGAAGAAGGGATACGGATGATCTACAAAAACGCATTCGGAAGACGAGCGTTCGATTGGGCGAACTACGTCTTCCTTGGCGGATCCGCGCTGTTGTGCTTGCTGCCGCTCATCCACGTGCTCGCGGTCTCGTTCAGCGCCAGCTCCGCCGCCACGGCCGGCTTCGTGAAGCTGTGGCCTGTCGATTTTACGTTGGCCTCGTATAAGTACGCCCTGAACAAGCCGCAATTCATCGACAGCTTCCTCGTGTCGCTGGAGAGGGTCGCGCTGGGGGCGATCATTAACATGACGCTGACGGTGCTCATCGCTTACCCGCTGTCCAAGGAAAGGCGTCAGTTCCGGTGGCGTTCGGTATACGCCTGGTTTTTCGTCGTGACGATTCTGTTCTCCGGCGGTCTGATCCCCGTGTTTATGGTCGTCAAGCAGCTCGGCTTGCTCGATTCGATCTGGGCGCTCGTCCTGCCGGGAGCCGTTCCCGTCTTTAACGTCATTCTGCTGCTCAACTTCATGCGCTCGCAGCCGAAGGAGCTGTACGAGGCGGCGTTCGTAGACGGAGCCGGGCATTGGTCGGTGCTGTGGCGGATCGCCGTTCCGCTTGCGAAGCCCGCGCTGGCCACGCTGCTGCTGTTCATCTGCGTCGGCCATTGGAATTCCTGGTTCGACGGGTTGATCTATATGAACAAGCCGGAGCATTTTCCGCTGCAGACGTATTTACAGTCGGTCGTCATTAATCGCGATCCGAGCCTGATGACAACGACCGAGGAATTGAAGACGCTGTCGCAAATCTCCGACCAGACGACGAAGGCGGCGCAGATTTTCCTGGCTGCGCTGCCGATTCTGCTGCTGTATCCGTTTCTTCAGAAGCATTTCATTCAGGGGATTACGCTGGGCAGCGTGAAGGAGTAAGGCTGGACGACAGTAGGGATAGGCGAGAAATAGCTGGATTAGAAAGGGGAATCCCGAGTGAAAACGAAAACGGAAGTGGCCGTATATTATTTTCCGAATTATCATCCCGATGCGCGCAACGACAAGTGGCATGGCCGGGGGTGGACCGAATGGGAGCTGGTGAAGCGGGCGGAGCCCCGGTTCGCAGGCCATGCGCAGCCTAAGGTGCCGCTCTGGGGTTACGAAGACGAATCCGATCCGCAGGCGATGGCGCGCAAAATCAACGCCGCGGCGGACCACGGCATCGATTGCTTTATTTTCGACTGGTATTGGTACGAGGACGGTCCATACTTGCATAGGGGGCTGGAGGAAGGATTTCTGCAGGCGGGCAACGCGGACCGACTGAAGTTTTCGCTCATGTGGGCGAATCACGACTGGATCGACATTCACCCGCTGACTCGGGCGCTGCAGCCGGCGACGCTCGCCTCCGGCAAGGTGTCGGAGCAGGCGTTCGTCGCGGCGACCGAGCATATGATCGAGCGTTATTTTCGCCATCCGTCCTACTGGAGAGTCGGGGGCGGACTGTACTTCTCGATCTACGAGCTGATGAACCTCGTCGAAGGCTTGGGCGGCTTGGACGAGACGAAGCGGATTCTCGGCGAATTCCGGAAGCGCGTGCGCCAAGCGGGCTTGGGCGAGCTTCATCTGAACGCGGTCGTCTGGGGCGTGCAGATTTTGCCGGGGGAGAAGCGCATCGACAATCCGAACGAGCTGCTCGACCTGCTCGGCTTCGATTCGGTCACCTCCTACGTATGGCTTCATCACGCCGGGCTTCCGGAGTTCCCGCAATCGGACTACGGGGCTTGGCGGGACGAAGCCGTCGCCAAAATGTCCGCGCTAGCGGACGAGTTTCAGCTGCCTTATTTTCCGAACGTTACGATGGGCTGGGACACGAGTCCGCGCACGGTGCAGTCGGACAAGTACGAGCCGATCGGCTACCAATACATGGCCACGGCCGGCGGCAATACACCCGCGGAATTCGAAACGGCGCTCAGACGGACCAAGGCGCTGGCGGAAGAGAAAAGCGACGGCTTGAACATCGTCACGATCAACGCCTGGAACGAATGGACGGAGGGCAGCTACCTGGAGCCGGACACGGTTCACGGGTTCGGTTACTTGGAGGCGGTTAGAAGGATTTTTGGACCCTCTAAGGGATAAGACCGCAGTTCTTGCTTAACGGATGGGGTCTCCGTTATTCCCTCACTTATCTAAAACTTCGCGAAAAGTTCGTCAACGCTATTGAAAAACAACCGATTTCGGTGCAAGATGAAGCAAGATCACATCTGGCGATACGAGGAGCTGACTGCGGTTGTTTTTGCATTTTTTACAGGGAAGAGAGCATCGGGAAATTTTCATGGAGCTGGCTCATGCCGTCGCCAATGCGGACGGTTTTGTCAGCGGCAACGAGAAGAGGTATTTGCAGTCTGTAGGCTTCGAGCTGGGGCTCGAGGATTTGCGAATCGTTAAGCCGACGAGAGCGCTGAAGGAAGTATTGTCCGAGATTACGGACCGACAGGTTCAGCATCTCTTTTTTCTGGAAATTCTGCTGCTTGCTTATGCGGACGGAGACTATTGCGATGAGGAAAAACAGATCGTAATGGACATGAAAGAGGCGTTCGGAATCTCGGAAGAGACGTATGAAGAGTTCAGAGAGTGGGCGATTTCGTACGATCGACTCAGAGCTCAGGGCATGCAGCTCATATTGAATCAATAGACAAGTTAAGAGGCTGTTCCGTAAGCGCGTCGTACAAGATTATCAAGAAGCGAAAAAAGCATCGGAGGGAGATAGATGCATACAACGCTCATTCTCGATAAACAATTCGTACAGCTGTGCTACACTTGCGGAACAGCCTCTTAGATTTCAAGGAACAGCCGGTCTAATCGCGCGATTTGCCGACATGCGAATTCCGATGAGCAGACTGCGGGAGATCAGGCCGGACATGCTCATCACCAGATGCAGCCGAGTGCTCTGCAAGGCTTGATACCCGAGCAGTCCACCGATGTTCACGATGCCGGATACGTGAATGTCGCCAACCGGAGGCAGCTGCTTATTGACGCCTGCACCCGGTCGCAGCGGGCCGTCTCCAACCATTACGGCGCCAATGCTGGAAGCTTGTCCGAGACAGGCGTCGACGCCGATGACGAACGGATCGTCGAACAGCATTTGCAGCTTGTCCATCGTATCCGCGAGATTCATCGCATGAACGGGATTTTCCAACGTGCCGAAAATATCGAATTCCGAAGAGCGGTACTTACCGAGCATGGTGCCCGTCAGAGGGCCTAGCGAATCTCCCGTGCAGCGATCGGTGCCGATACAGACGACAACGATGCGCCTATGCCTCGGAAGCTTTCCGAAATACGCGCCGAACTTGTTCGCGAGCCGCATCGTAGCAGCCGAATCGTTATGGAAGACATAGCAGGGCATAGATGTAATGGACATTGCTTCACCTCGTTAAACAGGGATGATAAGCTCGAATCGCTATTTCTAAATGAATGATACATTATGTATCGGAAAAAGACTGTCACATTTTCGCCTGCCTCCGACGCAAGTTGCGAGAAGGTTCGACAGCCATGGAGGAGAACAATGAATAGAAAACGAGTATTTACAGAGTCGCCATGGGAGCCGCTTGTAGGGTACTGCCGAGCTATACGGATCGGGGACAGAATCGAGGTTGCGGGAACGACGGCGATGAAAGACGGCGAAGTAGTAGGCGTCGGCAATCCTTATGAACAAACGAAGTTCATCCTGCAAACGATAGAACAGGCTCTCATTGAATTAGGCTCCGGCATGTCGGACGTTGTCAGGACGAGAATGTTTGTCACGGATATTTCCAAGTGGGAAGAAATCGGCAAGGCGCACGGCGAGTTTTTCAAGGAGGTTCAACCTGCCGCGACAATGGTTGAGGTGCAAGCGCTAATCGACCCTCGGCTCCTTGTCGAGATTGAAGTGTACGCAATTTTGCGATAACCCCGATTAAAATCAAGGGAATCTCGAAGCTGTCTCCCCTGCTATCAGTTCGGTAGATGGAGGGTTATTCGACGGTTCCCGGATATCCGTATTACGGGCAAGAAACGAAGTGCCGGCAGGTGCCAATCACTTTCCTCAGCCGAATACGTGAAGACGTTCAGGCTCGAGACGCCGATGAAGCGTGCCGGACAGCCGTTCGAGCTGGCTCCGACGTACGTCTATTTAGCCTCCTACGATTCCTCCTACGTCACCGGACAAGTGCTTCATGTCAACGGCGGGGTGATGACGGAGACGTAATAGCCGCGACATTCGTTTTTCTTCAGCCCGCCGGGTTTCCGGCGGGCTTTTGTCGTTCCGCCAATCTCTTATGCGCGAGTTTTTTTATCTTTTTTCATCCGACAGCAAACTTTCCGCTTTTTCGCCGGGTAATACTTATAGAACAGCAGGAAAGAGGGGATTCGAGTGGACAATCGGTTGATCGAACGCATTCTCCAAGGAGATCGCAGCGCGTTTCGGTCGCTGTACGACGAATATTTCGACTATGCGATGCGCACCGCCAAGCTTGTGACGAAACACGAGGAGTGGGCGAAGGACGCGGTGCAGGAAACGTTCCTTCGGATATATCGGAACATCTGGCAGTACGACAGGAGCAAGCCGTTTAAGCCATGGTTCTATTGTATTTTGCTCCGCGAGTGCTACAGGGTGATGGAACGGGAGAAAAAGGTCGTGCCGCTAAGCGAACAGCTTGAGAAAATCGGCGTGGAACAGAAGCTGCCCGATGTATCGGTGGACGTGTACGAAGCGCTGCAGTCGCTGGACGATCTGTATCGCATTCCGCTGATTTTGAAATATTTGCACGACTACAGCGAGAAGGAAATCGCCGACATGCTGGACGTGAATTTGAATACGCTGAAATCGCGCTTGCTTAAGGGACGGGAAAAGATGAAGAAAGGACTGGGAGGCGAACGCTATGGAACGGAATCTTAAAGACACGCTGCTCGAGAAGAGCCGTTACGCCGAGGAGACGAAGGAGGAGCTATGGGACCGGATCGAAGCGAGGCTGGACGATGAGCCGGCGACGCCGTCGAGAGCGGAAACAAGAGCGCGGGCACCGAGACATTACACCGGGGAGGGCAAACGATCGATGAGAAAATTACAAATTGCAATGGGGGTCGCCGTCGCTTTTATGGCTTTCGGGATCTTCCTGGCGATGCCGGCCGGAACGGCTTTTATGAAAGACGTCAAACAGTGGTTCGCGCCGGAGAAGAAAGTCGAGGTCGAAGTGGAGGGCCAGAAGGAAGAGACGGACCAGAAGCTCCATCAGAACGAGGAGAGCAAGTACGTCATCTACTACGATCAGGAACGTTACAAGCTCGTTCAAGAGGGCGGCAAGGACGTCATTACGACGAAGGAGCCGCTGCCCGAGCGATATCCCGAAGTGTCGATGACGATCGAGCAGGTTAAGGACGTGAAGCCGGAAGACCTGATCAAACGCTTGAGCGGGGAATTGTCCGGCAAGTACGTGGACGTGCGCAAAGTCGAGAAGGTATCGGAGCCGGTACAGGGCTACA
Organism: Cohnella sp. LGH; assembly: GCF_017671885.1. Taxonomy (NCBI): domain Bacteria; kingdom Bacillati; phylum Bacillota; class Bacilli; order Caryophanales; family Paenibacillaceae; genus Cohnella; species Cohnella sp. LGH. Next base: position 1,846,070 of record NZ_CP072117.1, on the reverse strand, counting down.
TGGTCCGGGCGCTGGCCGGAAAGGAATGGGACAGCGAGGTTGTCGTCATCTACACCGTAGACAATGGAAAGAACGGCAGCTTTGCGATTACGGAGAAGTATTTCTTCGAAGCGTCCGAAGGGCACGGCGCCCGGTTCTATCAGATGTTGAAGGAGTTCGAGGTGCTGTCGGAGTAACGACGAAAAGAAGGAGCTGTCCCATAAAAGTAAGGGCGTACAAGATTATCGATGAAACAAGGTGAGCATCAATCTTCGGGAGAATGCCTCATACGATTCTGAAATCACCTCTTAACGGGTTTACCGTTCTCATTTCAGAATCGTATAGCATAGGAAGGAGATAGATGCTCATTCTCATGCATCCATCGATAATCATTTAGTTCGACCCGGTTTACTTCCCCAACAGCTCCTTAGCGCGCTTTCTGACTAAATCAGTCTACGCGCTGTGACGAATCTTTTTTTCCACTTGTCGTCGAAATCGCCGAAGTGAACGCCCTTATCCTTGGAGAAGGTATGCAGGATCCGATTGTCCCCCGCATAGATGCCGACGTGTCCGATTTCAAGCCCACGTGCTCCAAAAAATAATAGATCCCCCACGCGAAGCTCGTCCAATCCGACCTCGCGGCCTTCCTTCGCCTGATTGTAGGAGACGCGCGGCAGGTCGATGGACAGCACTTCCTCGAAAACGTGATGCACGAAGGATGAGCAGTCGAACGTATCGGTCTGACCAAGCGCGGCGCCGAATTCGTAAGGCGTGCCTATGTATTGCGAGCCGAAGGTGATCAGCTCTTCGCCTTGAAGCTTGGCGAGCTCGGGACTCGTGTAATCGGTGTACAGCGGCTTGGCCGAGACGAAACCGATCCGATCGTCCAGCGTGCGAACCTCCAGCCACTTCGCATCGATCTCGCGAAGCACCTGGATTTTCTCCCCCTTGGCCAGCATGCCGCGGATCGGAGTATCGGGGCCGTTGTCGGGCTCGGTTCGCAGGTTCACGCCGTAAGCGACGGAATTGCGAAATTCCCGAAGGGTGGAGATCGAAATGTCGTTAAGCGCAGGGTGCCACTGCACGACATTGCCTAACGATTCGCCGACAAAGCGCAGCGGCAGCATGACCGTTCCGTTTATCAGGGATCCCGGCTGCGGCAGCGGGACCGTTTTGCCGTTCAGTTTAGCCGTTTTTTCTCCGATGCGATAGGTGAGAAGGATGTCGCCTTTCACCGCGTTTACCGTCTGAGTGGCGTTCGACCACCGAACCTCGGCTTTCTGCGATTCGAAGACCGCGCGCATCGGGACAAGCGTAGTTCCTCCCGTGATGACCGGGTCGACAGGCAGCACGAGCTTCTTTCCGTCTATGTAGATATCCGGCGCGCCGCCCGTCTGCGCGTGAGCAGGCAGCGCTTGTCCGAGCATCAGGCCGAGCAAGGCGATAGATCCTATTCTCGTTAACATTTGGCCGTCATCATCCTTTCTTCGTATGCCTTATAAGGTTTGACGAGAGGAAAGGACGGTTTGTTGTGTGGAAAATGATGGTTGCGGCAGCGCGCGGCGAATGGTGGGCAAGCGGAGCGGAAGACGATAACGAGACGTTCATTACCGGCCATCCGGCCGCCGCGTCGTACTACGTCTTCTTCAACAACGCCAAGGCGCTGAAGCCGGAATACAGTGGTCCGGCCCAGAACAGCGGCTATAACGGACAATGGGAGGCTTATACCGCCATCGGAACGGATCGCTGGAACTCGATTCAGGTCATTCCGTTCTCCAGCATCCAAGTCGACCCGACCGTGACGCAGGATCTGCAGGGCTACTTCTTCCGCACTTACCGCGGAAACGGGTTTTACGGCTGCGGCGTCGGAGCGGTGTGGATCTCCTCCAGCTTTCATCCGATCGTTCTGGAGGAATAGGCTTGTCGAAACCCTTGATTTTAGACGAATTGTACGTTTTTTCCTACAGTTGCTCGTCGTTTAAGCCTGAATTGAATTGCTTTGTACGATATTGCTACCAAATGTCCGCATATCAGCCTGGTTCGAGCAGCTTTGTACGGTTTTCCGACTAACTTCCCTCGCGGAGGTCTCTTCGTAGGGCATAAACTCAAATGGGCAATAGGGAGGCAGTAAATAGTTCGATCATTCAAAAACTAAAAACGGCGGAGCAGGGAGAGTCTCCTTGTTCCGCCATTCTTTTGTATGATCATAGAAAACTATTCTGTTTGTCGTTCTTCAAAGCCTCGCTTCAAACGGCGCTTGTCAGGGAAAAGGTGCTGCAGGGCAGACGCCGTTCCAAAGTTTGATTAAGCACGTGCGCGAATGCCGGCTCTCCGACGGTCGGGATGACCCATATGGGCTTATCCGACAGCCTGGAGCCGGGAAAGCGGTAGTCGCCGGACGGCGGGAGCGGCAGAGGGGTTGCGGCACTCCGCTCAGGTGCGATCTCGAGCCGGATTTGGCCGTGAACCTGAAACTGATGGCTGAACCCGGTCGATACGACAGCCGTCCAACGGATCGCTTCGACCCGCTCCACCGAGAACCAGATCGTCTTGCCTTGCTCGTCAGCTAACCGGATACGGTCCAGGCACAGGTTTCTTTCGCTCAATTGGCACATGGCGGACTCGAACGCTTTTGCTTTGCTGGCGGCTTTGACCCGCAGTGCGAACACGACATTCAAAACGGCAGGCTCCAAATACGTGTGTCTCATCATTTTTACGGCTTCTTGCTCCTTCTGCAAATGAATTTTCATAACGATTTTCATCATACAGAGTTCCTGGAGAAAAGGATGTTGGATCGTCGGAGGAAAAGATTACTATTTTGCTCGAATGAAGACGGATCGGATCGATTGGAGGAAAAATGATCTGAATCAGGGCAGCGACAAATGGGCGCCGGGAGAGTATAAGGGATTGAATAAAAAAAATGAACTTTTCCTAAAAATGTTCAAATGAATACGGCTTTCGGCATCTCTTTCTTTGAGGGGCGGCTGGAACAGGGGAGATCGGGATGAGAGACGGGAACGGGCTTGATCGGGAGAATGCGAAAAATGAGGAGGAGGCCAGAGAAGGCGCCGACCCGGGAAGAGAGCTGGCGGAACGAGCGCGTGCCGGAGATACGGAGGCATTCGGGGAACTGATCGAGCGGCACCGAAGCCGAGCCAAAGGCTGGGCCGAACGAATAACCGGAGATCCGCATCTGGCCGACGATATTGTGCAGGATGCTTTGATTCGCGCCTTTATGCACATCGGATCGCTTCAGGACGCGAATCGTTTTCTGCCCTGGCTGCACCGGATCGTTCGGAACCAGGCGAACATGCGTTTAAGGCGCGGCGGACCGCACCGCAGAGAGAAGCCGTTCGCATCGTTCGAAGCGCGGGAGAGGGGGAGCGTCGATTGGGACAGCTTGGACAGCATTCTGGACCATCTGACGCGCTCCGCCGGCAAAGCCGCGATGAAGGAGGAGGACCCTGCAGAGCATCTGATGCGCAAGGAAATGTACGAGACGATTCATTCGGTGCTGCATTGCTTGACGAAGAAGGAGAGAACGATTTTTGAAGCCTTCTTCTTTAAACAGTTGAGTCCGGATGAAATCGCAGCGATGTACGGCATGACGACTGGCTCCATCTATACGTACATTCACCGCTCGCGACAGAAGCTCCGGCAAGAACAAATCCGGGTCTCCCTTGGCCTGCCTCCCGAGAAAGGAGGGGCCGTTTTGGCCGGGTGTAAGATGCTGAAGCTTACGGAATGGCCTTCGCACGCTTTCGTGCCGACGACCTTGGTCGACCGGCTGGGGCATATGATGGCAATGATGGGAGATTCGCAGGACATGACGGAACTGATGGGCTTATCGGGTTTTGCCTTTCGGATGCAGATATCCGATAAAACAACGTTCTCAGACGGAGTCTATATGTTCGATTGGCGAGAGACACTCGTTTCATTAGCCCGAGATCTAGGGTACGAGGCTGCGCTCGTCTGCGGTCAGCTTTCCGATTTTCCGGTGCCGCTGCTGGGAGCAGTCGAGAAATTTCCCGTCGTTCTGCCGATTGAAGAGGCGGTCCTGCCCTTTATCCGTCAAACGATCGACAGCGGCAGGCCAGTTTTGTATTTCGACACGTCGGCTGCTAGACCGTTCGTTCACGAGTGGTCGTTGATCTATGGCTACGACGATGAGCGTCGGGTTGTGCATCTGACTGATGCGATGCGCACGGAAGGGAAAACGCTGAGCTACGATGACGTAACAGACAACCCGGTTCGATTTTTGGCCGCCTTGACACGCCAAGCGGACAACGGACAAGTTCCGTCAGTTTCTCGGCAGTCGAAGCGGCGCCGCCTAGCGGAGAAGGCGGTCCGATTCGCCGTGGCGTTCGCGAAAGACCGACGGGCATACTGTCCGATGACTTCTTACCTAAGATACTCGACGGGATTGGCGGCTTACGACGTATGGATCGGGCATCTGCGGCGCGGCCCGGGCTCTCCGCCCAACCGGTATGGTATGGGGCAGCTTGCTTATGTGTATTCTCGGACGAGAAGCTATGCCGCCGGGTATCTGCGAACCGTTCCGTTCGAAGGGGATGCGATGAGATTCGCTCTACTGGCTTCCGAAGCATACGAGCAGGTCGGCCATGCTCTAGCCGAGCTTGAAGAGACGGTCCCGTTTGTCAAAACGTCGGAGCTGATGGGTGCGGAATTGTGCGAACAGTGCGCCGAACTGCTGGAGAAGGCGAAAATTTTCGAAGCGTCGGCGATTGGTTATTTGGAGAAAACGATCAAGGAAATAGAGAAGGGAACGATCTGTTGATGAGCGCGACGAATCTTAGAATTATGACCGAGTTCCAGAACTTGTACAATTTGCTCGACGCCAAAGCCTCTTTCGAGAAAGAGCGGCCCGACGTCAGCATTACGATCGAGCAAGCCGCCGATCACTATGAAACGTTCCAAGCGCTTAAATCCGACGAGTCGCCGGACATTGTCGAGTCCGGGGGCTGGGCGATCTTCAACCGCAAAGGCCTGTTGGCAGATCTGCTGCCGCACGTAGCGGAGACGCCCGGACTGAAGGAGGATTTGAATCCCGGCGTCATGCGCGTCGCTTGTAAAGACGGAACGCTTCCGGGGCTGCCGGTGGATGTGGCGCTTCCGCTGATCGTTTACAACAAGGAGATCTTCGATAAAGCCGGTCTTCCTTATCCACAGGAAGGCTGGACCTGGGACGAAATGATGGAGACGGCCAAAAAGCTGACGTTACGCAACGAGCAGGGAGTGGGCACCCAGTTCGGCTTGGGCTTTGGGGTGGACGTCGAGGAGATCGAGCCGTTCGTCATGCGCAACGGAGGACGTTATGTCTCTCCGGACGGTTTGACCTCCAGAGGTTATGCGGACCAGCCCGCTGTAATCGAAGCGTACCGCAGACTGGTCGACGCATACCGAGTTCACAAGGTCATTCGCAGGCCAGGCGAGCCGTCCGAGGCGGGAGAGCTGCACGAAGGGTTCGCGCTCATCTTCGGCTTTGCCTGGTTTGCGGGAGGGATTGCTCATAACGGATTGGAGGCCAAGTTCGGCGTTGTGGGGCTGCCTCGAATGCCAGGCGCCGACAATTCCAACATGATTTACATGGGGGCCGCCGGAATCAGCGCGAATTCGCCGAATCGCGATCTTGCCTGGGAATTTCTGCGCCATTATGTATTGGAGCGACCCGAATCGTTCCGCCATGGTTACACTTACACGCTGCCGATTACGAACTCGCTTGCCGAGCGTAGCGGGTTTACGGATCACCCGATATGGCGCAGATATATCGAGGAATTGAGCGTCGTTCAGACGAGCGGGTTTTACCTCAGCGAGAAGTGGAATTCCTCCCGACAGCTCATTAACGAGGAAATTATCCGAATGATCAACGAGGGGACGGATATCGCCCGGACAATCGAAGGGTGGACGCGTTTCGCCTAAAATCAAACGCCCCGGTTCCGAACGCGGCAAGCCGTGCGGAGCCGGGGGCTTTTGGGTTCAATCGGCGGGCGGGTCGGAAGGGGGAATGTTGCTACTTCGACAAAGCTTCCCTGAGCACATGCTCGACTTTGCTCAGATGCGCGGAGACAAGCTCGGTCGCCCGCTGCTTGTCGCCTTTTTCGATCGCTTCGAAGATGGAGCGATGCTCGTCCAGCAGGCGCGAGGCGGTCGCCTTCTCCCTATAAAACCACAGCTCGCGCGTCTGACGGATCGATCCGGCGAAGCGGTCGGACAGCGATTCCATCAGTTGCACGAACAAGGAGTTGCCCGCTGCAGCCGCGATCGCCATATGGAATTCCGCGTCGGCGCGCTCGCCTTCGGCCGTGTCGTTGCGCTCGAGGCACGATTCCATCGTCTCGATCAGCCTGCGCAGCTTGGCCACGTCTGCGGACGTCCGTCTTTCCGCGGCCAGCGAAGCCGCTCCGATCTCCAGCGTGCGGCGAACCTCAAGCAGCTCGATCAGCGAATCGGCTCCTTGAAACAGCCGTTCCGCTCCGCTTTTCGTTTCGTTCGGAAGCTCCTCCTTAACGAATGTGCCGCCCCCGTGTCTTACGTCCAGCCAGCCCATCGCCTTAAGCGCGCTGGCCGCCTCCCTTATCGTGGATCGGCCGACGCCGTAAGCCTCCGCCAGCTCGACCACCGAAGGAAGGCGCAGCCCCGGCTGCCACTCTCCTTCTCGAATGCGGCGCAAAATATCCTCCGCAACCAGTTCATGCCCCTTGGGCGTTTCTATTTTCATCTGCCGCATGCTCAAGTCTCCTCTATCGCCGCAAATTGATCTCTTTTGGATATGGGATGATCGGGCCACGGTCTCGCCCAACGAAACTTCAATGCTCTACAGTCTATACAATACTACAAAATTGAAATATAATGAACACAAAGTCATCAGATGACCTGACTAATTTTCGATCAATTAAGGAGGATTCCCGCATGCTGGATGCTGCCGTTACCCGACGTTTGAGGCAGATCGTAGGGGACCAACATTTCAAAGACGACCGGCAATCGCTCGTAGCCCACTCCTACGACGGAACGCCGATGCTGCAAAGCTTGCCCGACGGCGTTATTTATCCCGAAAGCACGAAGCAAGTGTCCGAAATTATGAAGGTGCTGGCCGAATATCGCATTCCCATCGTCTCTCGGGGATCCGGCTCCAATTTGTGCGGAGGCACAGTGCCCGTTGAAGGCGGAATCGTCATGGTTATGCACCGGATGAACCGCATTCTGGAAGTAGACATGGAAAATTTGACGGCGACTGCGCAGACAGGCATCATTACGGCGGAATTTACCGCGCATATCGAATCGCTCGGACTGTTCTACCCGCCCGATCCGAGCAGCATGAAAATTTCGACGCTCGGCGGCAATATCGCCGAATGCTCGGGAGGGCTGCGCGGACTAAAATACGGGACGACCAAGGATTACGTCATCGGACTGGAAGCGGTGCTCGCTAACGGCGAGATCATCCGCACCGGAGGCAAGTTGATGAAGGACGTCGCCGGCTACGATCTGACCAAGCTGCTTGTCGGCTCGGAAGGCACGCTGGCGATCATTACCGAAGCGACGCTGAAGCTTGTCCCGCCGCCGAAAAGCAAAAAAACGATGCTGGCGATGTACAAGGACCTGTACGGAGCGGCGAGAACGGTGTCCCGAATCATCGAGGCGAAGATCATCCCCGCGACGCTGGAGTTTATGGACAATCCGACGATTCGCGTCGTCGACGATTTCGCCAAGCTGGGACTGCCGAGAGATATGGAAGCGATATTGCTGATCGAACAGGACGGAGATCCGGAGGCAGTGGAACGCGACATCGATCTGATCAGGGAAATTTGCGTATCGGAGCAGGCGGACCGGCTTGAAGTGGCGGAGACGAGGGAGCAGGCGGAGAAGCTGCTGACGGCGCGCCGCAGCGCCTTCACCGCGCTCGCGCGACTTCGGCCAACGACGATATTGGAGGACGCGACCGTACCGCGCTCGCGCATCGCCGACATGGTGCTGCGAATCAACGATATCGCCCGCAAATACAATGTTTCGATCGCCACGTTCGGCCATGCCGGAGACGGCAATCTGCACCCTACGGCGACGACGGACGCCAGGGATCAGGAAGAGGTTCATCGCGTGGAGCAGGCGTTCGAGGAAATTTTCGAGGCGGCGATCGATCTGGGCGGCACGATTACCGGCGAGCACGGCGTCGGGCTGGTCAAGGCGCCGTTCCTGGAATGGAAGATCGGCAGTGCGGGCATCGAGGTTATGAAAGGCATCAAGCGGGCGTTCGATCCGGACAATCTGCTCAATCCGGGCAAAATTTTCGCCAAGGAAACGAGAAAAAGGGTGGTCATTCAGCATGGCTAATCCAGGCGCATCTACGACAATTAAGCGGAAGCCGGACATTCAGCATGCCAACCCGATGGCGCAGACGCTGCTCGCCAAGCTGGATTACGACCAACTGACGAACTGCATGCGCTGCGGGTTCTGTCTGCCCGCCTGTCCGACGTTCCGGGAGACCGGACTGGAGCCGGAATCGCCGCGCGGCCGCATCGCGCTCATGAAAGCGGTGGCCGACGGGCTGATGGATCCCGATCAGGCGTTCCAGGACCAGATGAACCACTGCCTCGGTTGCCGGGCCTGCGAGCCGGCGTGTCCGGCGGACGTGAAATACGGTCAACTGATTGAGCAGGCCCGCGACGCAATCGAGGACCATGCCGAACACAGCGCGCCGATCAAAGGCATTCGCAAGCTGATGTTCAAAGGCGTGTTCCCTCATCAGAACAGGCTCAAGTGGTTGGGGCGATCTCTTGCACTCTATCAGAAGTCCGGCCTGCGCAAGATCGCCCGGGGAACCGGCATCATGAAGCTGTTTCCGAAGCATCTGCGCGAGATGGAGCAAATTTTGCCCGACGCCACCGGCAAAGGCGTCGTCGAGCGGCTCGGCACAGTCTATCCGGCGAAGGGGGAGAAGGTCGCTCGCGTTGCGCTGTTCCGCGGCTGCATTATGGACGTCATGTTCGCGGACACGAACGTCAATACGGTTAAGCTGCTGTCCGAGGCCGGCTTCGAGGTCGTGATCCCCGAGACTCAGGTGTGCTGCGGCGCTCTTCATGCCCATAGCGGCGAGATGGATCAAGCGAGAGATTTGGCCCGCGTCAACGTCAAGGCGTTTCGCGAGGCGGGCGTCGAGTACATCGTCTCCAATGCCGGCGGGTGCGGAGCTCTGCTCGTCGAATACGATCATCTGCTAAGCGGAGACCCGGAATATCGCGAGCTTGGCGAGTGGTTCGCTCCGCGCGTCGTCGACGTCAGCAAGCTGCTTGTGGAGAAAGGCCGCATTCCCGAGTTTGCCGAAGCGGATGCCGCCGCGGCCGCGGCTCCGGTGACGATCACCTACCAGGACTCTTGTCATCTGCGCAACGTCATGAAGAGCTCGACTGCGCCGAGAGAACTGATGAACCAAGTGACGGGCGCCCATTTCTGCGAGATGAAGGATTCGGACCGCTGCTGCGGCTCGGCGGGCATCTACAACGTTACCCAGCCGGAGATGGCGGGGCAAATTCTCGAGCATAAAATGGAGCACGCCAATGCAACGAACGCCCGTTACCTTTTGACGAGCAATCCGGGCTGCCTGCTGCAGATGAAGCATGGAATCGAGAAGCACGGCGCGAAAGACCGGATGGAAGCGATGCATATCGTAGACTATTTATACGAGAGATTCGCCGACCGAAGCAGTAAGTCCGACTGACTCCAAAGGGAATTAATTTACAAAATGGGGCTGTCTCATAAGGTAGAGTCGTACAAGGTGATCGATTTAGAAAAAGTGCATGTATCTTCTGGAGACTGCCTCATACGGTCCTGAAACCACCCTATAACGGGTTTACCTATTCAGGTTTCAGTACCGTATAGCATCGTAAGAAGATACATGCACGGCAACATTCTCTATCGATCATCCTTTTGTACGACCTTTTTACTTTTGGGACAGCCTCATTGCCCATTTCATAAAGGTTAACGATGGAAAAGAGGGGGGCGATTTTTTTACATTGTTTTTTCATGATGGCGGACATGGACGGGGCGGACGATCTCTGATATGGTAATTTCATTGTTTGAATTGTAATGACGGGGAGGGGCACGCCATGATATTGGAAGTAATTGCAACAAGCGTATTGGACGCCAAGCTGGCTCAGGAACACGGCGCGGACCGAATCGAGCTGATCTCGGGCATCGTCGAAGGCGGAGTGACGCCCAGTATCGGCTTGATCGAGCAAGTCGTGAAGGCGGTCGACATTCCTGTGAACGTCATGCTGCGGCCGCATGCGAACGGCTTCCGCTACGACGGGGACGATTTGGAGGTCATGGCGCGCGACGCCGGGATCATTCGCGAGAGCGGAGCGGATGGCATCGTCATGGGCATGCTGGACGAGCGGGGCGAGATCGATACGTCCGCATTGGAAATGCTGCTAAACGAAACGGGGAAGCTGGCCGTCACCTTTCATCGCGCTTTCGACGAGTTGCAAGATCGTCGCTCCGCATTGGAACTGTTAAGCCGTTATCCGGCAATCCGCAAAATCTTGACCTCCGGCGGCAAGCCCAGCGTGCTGGACGCCAAGGAGGAAATCGCGGAGCTGGCGAAGCTCAGCGAGGGCAGATCCTTGGCTATTCTCGCCGGCAGCGGGCTCGGGGTCGAGACGCTGGACGAGTTTATTCGGCAGACGCAAGTCACAGAAGTGCATATGGGCACCGGCGTAAGAAGGAACAGCCGGGCGCTTGAGCCGATCGATCCCGACAAACTGAGGACGGCGGCGGACATCGTAGCCCGATATAAATAACGACAGCATAGAATGACATACGGCGGAGGGATTGCGCAATGGACAAATTGCTCGTGCAGGAGCTTAGAGGCGAGCTGGTGGAATGCGAATACGAGGGACATATTTGCGGAGTTTCTTATTCGGGAGAGATCAAATACAGGTTCGGCGATCCGCGGCACGTGACATACATGCGCTCGGCCGCCAAGCCGATTCAGGCGATACCGGCGTTCCGCCACGGGATCGAGGAACGGTATCCGTTTAACGATAAAGAGCTGACGATCATGACCGCTTCGCACCGCGCCGAGCCGTTCCACGTACAAGCGCTGGAAGCGATGCTGGACAAAGTCGGCATCGGCGAGGACGAGCTCGTCTGCGGTTCGACGTACCCGCTTAACGCCGCCGCCAGACACGGGCTGGTCGCGCAGGGCAAGCCGGAGCGGCGTCTCTATCACAATTGCTCCGGCAAGCATCTGGGTTTGCTGTCCTACTGCCGGAGCAAAGGCTACCCTACGGAGGGCTACGCCGATCCGGGCCATCCCGCGCAGCGGGAAGTGCTGGAGACGCTTGCCCTGCTGGCGGAGTACCCGGCTGAACGGATCGAGATCGGCATCGACGGCTGCGGTTTTCCCGTGTTCGGGCTGCCGCTGCTGCATATGGCGAAAGCTTATTTGAAATTCGCCTGTCCGGAGCTCATCGAGGACGAGCCGACGCGTCGGGCCGTCGAGCGGATCGGCAATCTGATGAACGCCAACGCCGAGATGGTGTCGGGCACGGGACTGATCTGCTCCACGCTGCTCAGGGACGACAATATCGTCGCCAAGGGCGGGGCCAAGGGCATCTACTGCTTCGGCCTGCGCAAGGAGAGACTCGCTTTCGCGCTTAAGGTAATGGACGGCTCGGAGGACAAATGGCCGATTATCGTTGCGTCCATTCTGGAGCAGATCGGCTATGACAACCAGCGGACGATCGACAGTCTATACGAGCTGTGCCCCCGCCAATTCGCTAACGGCAGCGGCACAATTGTTGGCACGAACAAGGCGGTTTTCCGGCTGGAGACGGTCGGGTAATTGCAGCAAAGGGGCTGTCCCATAAGCGCTTAAAGTTGCTTGAAAGATAATCGATGATAAAGGGGCAAGGGGTATGTGTCTCCCTCCGCTGCTATACGCTTTCTGAAATCCGAATGGGTAAACTCGTGATAAGGTGATTTCAGAAGCGTATGAGGCAGTCTCCGGGAGACACATACCCCTTTCTTTAACTATCGATCATCTTAAGACAACTCTGCTTACGGGACAGCCCCTTAAGAGATCTTAAACGGAAGAGGCTCCGGCCCTGGGAAGCCGATAGGCGACCGTAGTGCCTTGGCCCGGCTCGCTGAGGACGGAGATGCCGCAATCGGCCCCGTAGTGGAGCTCCAGCCTCTCCTGAACGTTGGCCAGGCCGATATGCTCGACGGACGAAGGAGCGCCGCGCTGCCGCAATCGGCTCTGGATGTCCGCCAGCTCCTCCGGAGGAATGCCTTTGCCGTTGTCGGTCACCTCCAGGATCGTATAGTCGTCCGTCTCGCGTCCGACGATCGAGATGCGCCCTTCGCCGGGAATCATCTCCAAACCGTGATAGATGGCGTTCTCGACGATCGGCTGCAGCGTCAGCTTCGGAATCCGGTAATCGAGCAGCTCCTCGGGAATGTCCACGACGAGACTGAATTTATCGTCGTAGCGAATCTGCTGGATTTCCACGTAACGCACGACCTGCTTTAATTCCTCGCGCAGAGGCACGATCTGTTCTCCCGACGAGATGCTGTAGCGGAACATTTCCGAGAGCATTTTCGCCATTCGGGAAAGTAAGGGAACTTCTTCGATGACGGCAATCGCGTTCATCGAATCGAGCGTGTTGTACAGAAAATGCGGATTGATCTGCGAGTGCAGCGCTTTAAGCTGCGCTTCCTTGCGAGCGAGCTCCGATTTGTACACATGGTGGACAAGCGTATGGATTTCCTCGGTCATCCGGTTAAAGCTGCGCGTCAATTGCCCGACCTCGTCCGAGCTGGCCACGTCGAGCTGGATGTTGAAGTCGCCGGCTTGCACCTTTTTCATTTTCTGCTGCAGGCTTCGCAGCGGTCTCGTAATCCTCCGGGAGACGAAGGTCGAAATGACGAGCGCGACGACAAGCGCGAATGCGCCGATGCCGAACGTAATGTCCCGGTACCGAATGGAGTTGCTCTGAATGCTGCTGAGCGGATCCAGCGTCACGAAGCGCCAGCCTGTGACGTCCGAATAGGCGGAGCCGACGAACATCCGCTCGCCCCCGATGTCCATCCACCCGGAGAAGTTAGCGCCGATCTTGCTGCCATCCTCCCAGCGCTGTCCGATCTGCTCCACGGCGCTGCTGTAGACGATCTCGTTGTCCGCGTTCAGGATGAGCACATCCTTCAGCTCCAAGCCCCCCAGCATTCTATAAATATCCATCACGCTCACGTCGACGACAAGGCCGCCGAGAGCGGCGCTTCCCGTCGTATTGTTGATTTTTCGGACCAGCGAGAACGTATAGGGAGAGGCAGCAGAAGGCGGAAGGTAATAGGACCGCTTGAACGGTCCGGCTACGCGCACTTCCCCCTGAAGGGCGAGCGTCTGCGTATACCAGGACTGGTCAGCGAAGGATTCGTCGATGTACAGCGGGTCGCGCTGAATCATCGTGCCGTCGGGCATCACGATCGTCACGTTGTGGATTTCTCCCTTGACGCCCATGTATCCGTACCATTCCGCGAACTGCTGGAATAGGCTCGTTTTCCAGCGGGTTTGCTCAATCATGTCCTCGGGCAATCCCCGGTTCAGCAATTGCTGAATTTCCCCCGTGTAGATGGCTCTGCTGTACAGTTCCAGCGAATTGAAGTACTCCTGCAAATTTTGCGACAGAACCTTCATCTCCAGCAGCCGATTCTCCTGGGTTTGCCGCTGCGTCAGGCCGATTGTCGTCATATACAGAATGCCGCCCAGAATGAGCAGGGGAATGACGATGACGACCGCGTACGAGAAAAACAGCTTGTTGTGCAAGCTGTTGTTGAACGCCGACAGCCTCGCTCTAATCAACGCCGGTTCCCTCCTTGTACTGAAGCGGAGTTACTCCGGTATAGCGTTTGAACAGCTTGCGGAAATGCTTGAGATCCTGATAGCCGCATTGAACGGCGACGTCGCCGATCTTCGCGTCCGGATCGTCCGCGATCAGCTTCTTCGCATGCTCGATTCGCAGCTGAGTCACATATTCAAGAAAGTTTCGCCCGGTATGCTGTCGGAACAGCGTGCTGAAATAGCCCGGGCTCATATAGGAGGTCAGCGCCAAATCCGTCAGGTTGATCGGCAGACGGTAATTGGCGTCGATGAACGCTTTGGCGTTCTCCACCGCTTCCTTCAGCTGCTTGGTCTGCAGCCGGTTTTCCGAATCCAGGCAGCGGGAGAAATAGTCCGCCACAACGTCGCGCTTGCGCTCCAGGCCGGCGATATACGGCAGCTTTCTGGCGATGCCGAAAGCCTCCTCGTAGGTTTGCTCGTCAATGAGCCCGGCCTCGTATATTTCCCGTGCGCCGCGCAGCTGGAGGTAAGGATACACGCCCTCCAGCCAGTCTTGTCCGCCGGCGGACGGTTCGCCCGCGCCGCTCAGCTCGTCCAGCTTGCCGACGATTGCCTTCGCGTTGCCCTTCTTCAGCAGCAGCAGCCAATCCCGCTCCCAAGAGGAGTTAAGGGGGAATGCTCCCATCTCGGAGGACGCTCCTTCGGCACCCGGAGATGTCAGCCGCTCTTGTCCGCCGTCCGGCAGGCTGGCCTGAAGCAGATAGGCGTCGCTGGCTTCTGTCGCCGTCCCGGCTAACGCTTCGATGCCGCGAACCGCGGCCCCGATGCCCGCGAAGCGATAGCTTCCTCTATCTTCCAGCTCGGCGCGGAGAACGGGGAGGAGCGCTTCGATCGCTTCGGCTCGCCCCATCGCGACGAGCGTATAGCAATCGCCCCTCATCCGGATAAGGAACGTCTCGCAGCCGTCCGCCAGCGTTCGGAATCTCGCTTCCAGCAACGCCTTATCCTCCGAGCAGTCGAACATGGCTGCAGCGAAAGCGTCCTCGCCCTCTTCCGGACGAATGTCCGTCCAATCCTCCAGCAGCAGCTCGTTTCGATCGTAAGCGCCTTCAAGCAGCAGATGAATAAACTGCTCCCGCGTCTTGCGCAGCTGCGTCTCCGCCTTTTCCCGAGCGCTCCGCGTTTTTCCGATTAGCAGCTCCAACTGGGCGTTCAGCTCGTCCGCGTCCGCCGGCTTCAACAAATAGTCGGCCACGGCAAGCTGAATCGATTTACGCACATAGGCGTAATCGTCGTAGCCGCTGATGACGAGAAAGGCAATATTCGGATACAGCTCCTTTGCCTGTTCGATCAGGCCGAGCCCGTCCAGAAGCGGCATCCGAACGTCGGTAATGACCAGATCGATCTCAAGCTCGTCCAGCATCCTCAGCGCCTCGTATCCATTCGCGCATTCTCCCGCAAGGCGCAAGCCCAGCGCCTCCCACGCGATCATTTTCACAATACCCGCACGCGACAATCTTTGATCGTCCACGATCAGCACGTTCATGTTGTCCCCACCTTTTGACCGATATTCCCCGGCGCTATTAAAGATACGGAATAGTATAGCATACATTTTCGCGGGAAAAAGCGGAGACGAAGCACATCGAAAAATGACCCCCCTCATGAAAAAAGAAAGCGTCCTATACGGGTAAAGCGGTTTCAATTACAGTTTAGATTATCGATTGGAGGTCACGTTATGACAAATACGGCTAGATTTTTCCGCAGGCAGTGGAAGGGCTACATCTTTCTTATCCCGATCTTCCTCGTGCTCGGAACGTTCAAGTACATCCCGTTCTTCAATGCCGTAAAGATGTCGTTCTACAATTGGAACGGCGCGAACGTGAAAGAGTTTGTCGGCTTCGACAACTTTGTGCGCCTGTTTCAGGACGATACGTTCTATACTTCGCTGAAGAACATCGGAATTTTCACGGCGAGCGGAGTGTTGATTCAGCTTACGGTTCCGCTGCTTGCGGCCGTGCTCGTTTTTCACGTCAAGCAGCTGAAAATGCAGAACTTATTAAAAGTATGGTTCGTCGTCCCGCTCGTCATTCCAAGCATCGTCATCTACTTGACCTGGCAATGGATTTTCGCAGGGGAGTACGGAGTGCTGAACCAACTGCTTGAGCAGCTCGGACTGGAATCTTGGACGCACGCTTGGCTCGGGGAGAGCAAGACGGCGATCTGGTCGATCGTGTTCGTCAACTTTCCGTGGATCGGCGGCATTACGTTCCTGCTCTATCTGGCGGGGCTCATGTCGATCCCAAGCGAATTGTTCGAGGTGGCCAAGCTGGACGGCATGAACGCCTGGCAGCGGTTTGTTCGACTGGAGCTGCCGCTCGTGAGAAGTCAGGTTAAGCTCGTCATGGTGCTGACAATTATCAACCAGATTCAAAGCTTCGAGAACGTGCTCGTGCTGACGAACGGAGGACCGGGAGACAAGACGATTACGCCGGCGCTGTATCTGTACACCAAAGGCTTCTCTTACAGCGAGATGGGCTATGCCTCCGCCATCGGCCTTGTGCTGTTCGTCATCCTGCTGCTGCTCACTCTCATCAACAATAAGTTCGTCAAGAATACAGATAAAATCGACTAAGAAGGTGAAAATGAGATGAACAAGAAGCTGATAGCCGTTCCGCATTTCGGAACTCTGGCCCTTCTGCTTGCGCTGACGCTGTTCCCGTTCTACATGCTGCTCGTCAGCTCGTTGAAATATACGGAGCAGGCGATCCACAACTTCTGGGGGCTGGCGTTCCCGCTGCACCTGGACAATTACTCGGTCGCCTTTAAGCAGATCGCGCCATTTATCGGCAATACGGTGCTGATCTCCTCGGCCATCGTCGTCGGAGTCGTTATCATCTCCTCGCTGGCCGCCTATTCGTTCGTCCGGTTCGACTATCCGGGGAAGCAGCTCTTTTTCGTGCTGATCCTGTCGCTTATGATGATTCCCGGTTACTTGATTCTTATCCCTCAGTTTCTGCTTGTTCAGAAACTGGACATGTTAAATACGTATCAGGGGCAGATTTTCCCTCCGATGGCTTTCGGCGCGGCGATGGCGACGTTTCTGATGAAAACCTTTTTCGAGGGGCTGCCCAAAAGTCTGCTCGAAGCGGCCGACATGGAGGGCGCCGGAGAACGGCAAATTTTTCTCCGGATCGTTATTCCGCTGTCGCTGCCGATTATCGCCACCGTCGCGATCATCAACTTTCTCGCCGGCTGGAACAACTACATCTGGCCGCTCGTCGCTACTAACGGCGACGCCGTCAAGCCGGTCATCCTTGCGCTCAGCACGATTACGGGGAACATGGACCAGGGCGTCGGCGTCAAGCTCGCGGGCTACATCATTTCCTCGATCCCGCTGCTGCTGCTGTTCATCGTCGCTACCAAACCTTTCATCTCCGGAGTGACCTCCGGGGCCGTAAAGGGTTAGGATAGAAAAACAAAGACAAAGAGGTGGTTCGCGTGTTGAAGAACAAAAAGGCTTTATTATCCGCAGGTCTTATTTTAAGCATGGGGGTTGCGCTGCTTAGCGGCTGCGCGTCGGGAAATTCGAATTCCAAGGAAAGCCAGGGCGCGTCCGGTGAGCCGGGGGCCAAATCCGTTAGCCTGACGTTCGCGGTAGAGACGCCGAAGGACGAAGAGACGAAGCAGGTTTGGCAGGAAATCGTCGACGGCTATACGAGCAAGCACGACAACGTCAGCATCAAGCTCGATTATGCGCCTAACGACGGAGACGCGTTCCGGACCTGGCTGACGACGGGGCTGATCGGCGGCACGTCGCCCGACATCATTCCCAGCCGTTATACATGGACGCACGAGGACTTGAACAAGGATCTGCTTGTCGATCTGACGGCAGAGTATGACAAGCCGAACCCGTACGCGGGCAACAAGGTGTGGAAGGATACGTTTAATCCTTCGATTCTGAACGAAATGAAAAACCCGACCTCCGGCAGCCTCGCCGGCATTACGCTGCAAACGCTGTCCATTCGGGTGTTCTACAATCAGGACCTGTTCAAGCAGCACAATCTGTCGATTCCGAAGACGTGGACGGAATTCCTCGACGTGCAGGCGAAGCTCAAGGAAGCCGGCGTAACGCCGTTCGCTTTCGCGAACTCCAAGCCGGGCGACAACCATTACCTGTGGGCCGTCAATATGATGACCAACCAGCTTGCGGCCGAGAAGGTCAGAAGCTTCGACTTCAACGGCAACCGTCAGCTTGAGCTTAACGAGATCGCCGCTTCCGTCGACGAAGGCGCGGTCGATCTGGAGTCGCCGGATTGGACGGGCTATATGCCGATCATCAAGGATTGGTCGCAATACTGGGCGAAGGGCTACAACGCGATGAACGGCGACGCGGCCAAGGAAATGTTCCTGCGCGGCGACGCGGCGATGGTCATGGCCGGCAACTTCGAACTGAAGACGATCCAGGATTCCAAGGCTCGCAAATTCGAATACGGAACTTTTGCGCTGCCTTACCTGACCAAGGAGCAAAACCCGAACGCGGCTGAGAAAAACTACGAGCTCGGCGGCTACCCTGATCTGGTCTTCGCAATTCCGAAGAAGGTGACGGGGGACAAGCTGGCGGCGGCGGTAGACTTCTTCATGTACCTGTCTTCGCCGGAGGTCGCCACGATTATGGGCAACAAGATGTACGTCGCGACAACGCTGGCCGGAGTCGACTTGCCGTCCAACCTGAGCGGCTTCCAGTTTGTCGGCGAACGGATTCTCGTTAATTTCTACGCTGCGCATATCGACAAGAAGTTGAACGAGGATCTGGTGAAGATCGGCCAGCTGTATTTGGAAGGCACGATAACGGAAGAGAAGTACAGAACCGAGCTGCAGAAAACGTTGAAAGCGGATATGGGACTGGTGCTGAAAACGAATGACTGGACCAAGGAAAACGGCTACGGAACGAAGCAGCAATAGGCTTCGCGCCGAGGGAAGGCCGGGTGATCGACAGGAGGAGCGCCCGCAAGGGCGGTTCCTCCTTCCCATATGCGGGGATTTTTCCATACGGCAACAGGAGGAGCGCAATTCATGAAAAAGAACGATCAATGGTTTCGCGAAAATATCAGACAGGTTCATATCGATTTTCACATGCCGGAATTTCCGCGCGACGCGATCCATAATTTCAACGCGCAAGAGTTTGTCTCCGAGTTTGTCCGGGCCAAGGCAAACGTCATCGGCGTATTTACGAAATGCCATTTCGGCAACGCGTTTTATGACAATGCGGTCGGACACAGACACAGCGGGCTGAAGGAGGATTTCTTCGGCGAGGTGCTCGCGGAGGCGAAGAAGCATGATATCAAAGTAATCGCCTACTATTCGCTCGGGACCGACGCGCATGCGGTGCTGAACAACCCCGACTGGTATCAAGTCGACGAATTCGGCAAGGTCCGGGGCAGCGAAGGCACCGTATGGGAGCTGCCGTGCCTCAACAGCCCTTACCGGGAAGAGCTTGTCATTCCCCAGGTGAAGGAAATTACCGAGAAATACGAGATGGACGGCTATCTGTTCGATATCCCTTACCTTCATAACCACTATTGCTTCTGCAATTATTGCAAAAAGAAATTTTACGAGGAACACGGGCAGGAGCTGACGCCGGAGCTGCTGAAGACGAACCGCGAGCTGGTCGTCGGCTTCGGCATCGATACTGCCGCCCGCTGCATGAAGGAAATTTACGACGTGATTCGGAAAATTCGTCCGGAGGTACTCGTCAATTGCAACGGAGCTTGGCGAATGGGCGAGCCTGCATCGGTTAACGCGACGAGCAACTACGGCTTGTGGGAGTCGCAGCCATCCGCGACCGGCTCGTTCCTCGGCCACTCGATCCGCGCCCGCCACATTCGCACGCTGGACGTGCCGGTTCAGATCATGACGGTCCGCTTCACGGAAGGCTGGGGGCTTATGTCCTGCAAGACGGCCGAGCAGCTCAAGTTCGAGTTCGCCTGCATTATGGCTAACGGCGGCATCATCAACATCGGCGACCAGGTGCTGCCGAACGGCACGCTGCAGAGCGGCGTGTACGACATCATCGGCGAGGCGTTCTCCTTCGTGGAGGAGCGAGAGGCGTTCTGCATCGGCGCGAAGAGCGTTCGCGGCATCGCCGTAATCGCCGACAACACGAACAACTGGTATCACGACAAGGACGATGCGGCGACGTTCGGCTCGGCGAAAATGCTGATCGAGGGCCATCATCAATTCGATCTCTACTATAATAACGATTTTCCGGATTTGACGGGCTATCGAGCGGTCGTGCTGCCGGAGAACGTCAAGCTGTCGCCGGAGTCGGCCGAACGGCTGAGAGCATTCGTGCAAGGCGGCGGCTTGCTGCTGGCCGAAGGATCGGCGACATACTCCAGGGAAGCGAAAAACTTCGCGCTGGCCGACGTACTCGGCCTGGATTATTTGGAGCGCACGCCTTATTCGTTCGCTTATTTGACGGAACGCGAGGAGCTATGGAAGGGCGTTGCTCGCATTCCTCAATTGGTAGAAGGAGAATTTATCAAAACCGTCCCGACGACGGCCGAGACGCTCAGCCTGATCCAATGGCCGCTCACGGTGCCGGCGGTCAATCGCGCCTTCCGCCATCCGATGCCGCCGGCCGGGCTGGTCAGCGATTTTCCCGCGATCAGCGCTAACCGGTACGGCCAAGGCACGGCGCTCTATATCGCGGCCCCGGTGTTCCGCACGTACTGGAACAGCAATCACTTCTGGGTAAGGCGGATCGTGACGAATTTGCTGGACCAGTACGATACGGGCAAAACGTTCGAAACCGACGCCCCGGTGCACGTCGAAGCAAACCTGATGGAGAAGGACGGCAAGAAGTTTTTGCACCTGATCAATTTCCAGAACATCCATGCGGGCGAGAAGAGCAGCTCGTTCTACGACCCGATCGAGAGCATTACGCCGGTGCATGACATTGAAGTGCGCATCAACGATCCGCTCATCCGTTCGGCAACGACGCGTCCGGACGGACTAAAGCTGGAGACAGTGGCGACGGAGCGCGGCATCCGGTTTACCGTTCCTAAGGTTCATATCCACACGATCGTCGAACTGAGCGACAACGAATGATTGCAAATCCGAGGTGAAAGTTCATGAACAGCATTGTTATTGTATGCGATACGTTAAGACGGGATCATTGCGGTCCTTATCATCACGGGCGTCCGCTTGACCGGGTTACGGGAGACGCGCAGCAGCCGTGGGTCGTCCCGACGCCGAATATGGACCGCCTTGCCGAGAAGGGAATCGTGTTCGACCACGCTTACTGCGGTTCGACGCCATGCATGCCGGCGCGCCGGGATATCTATACGGGAAGGTACGAATTTCTGGAGCGCGGCTGGGGCCCGCTAGAGGAGGACGACCTCGACCTGCCCCGGCAAATCTCCGGTCCGCCGAACCGTTCGTTGACCGAACAGCTGAGAGAGGGCAATCCCGTCAGCTACTTTATTACCGATCATTTTCATATGTGGGAGCAGGGAGCCGGCAACTATCATATGGGCTATACAGGCTTCGAATTCGTGCGCGGGCACGAGGCGGACGCCTGGAGAACGGACCCGGTGGAGTTTCCTTGTCCGGACTCGGAACGGGGCACGAAGCTGGAGCGGCATTTCCGCAACGTTCATCTGACGCGCAAATCGGAGGCCGATTATTTCGCCGCCCAAATTTTCACCAAGGCGGCGGAGTGGCTGGAAGCGAACCATACGCACGACAATTTCTACCTGCATTTGGACTGCTTCGATCCGCACGAGCCTTGGGATCCTCCGGAGGAATACGTCAAAATGTTCGATCTTCGGGGCTACGACGTCGAACGCTTTATCCCGCAAGCGCCTTACGACGAGTGGCGCAAGCATATGACCGAGGACCAGCTCAAGCATGTGCAGGCTTGCTACGCGGCCAACGTCGTGCTCGTCGACAAATGGCTCGGCAAGCTGCTCGACAAGATGGACGAGCTCGATCTGTGGCGCAACACGATGCTCATTTTTACGACAGACCACGGTACGTACAACGGCGACCTTGGCCGTACGGGTAAGCTGCAGACGCATCAATACGACGCCGTCTCGCATATCCCGTTTATCGTCGCCTATCCGCATGGCGGACAGGGGACCCGAAGACAGCAGCTGGCCCAGCTCGTCGACATTTATCCGACCGTTCTGCGCGCAGCGGGCAAACGCTGTCCGGACGACCGTCACGGGCTCGATCTCACACCGGTGCTGGAGAACGAGCATGCCCGATTCCGCGAATACGCGATCAGCGGGATGTTCGGCAAGAGCGTCACGATTACCGACGGCCGCTGGGCGCTGCATCAATCTCCGGTCGCGGAGAATCAGCCGCTGAATTGGTACGGAACCTGCTTGGCCAAGTTCATTCCCTACGACCTCGGTCCTTATCGGGACGGACGGAGAGAGGTGACGGACTGCTCTTCGTGGCCGACGCCTACCTGGCTGAGCGACAAGGCCGAAGACTCTGGCGAGCTCGTCAACCTGGCCGATCGCGAGCGCGGACAGCTCGCGAAAATGCGGCAGGCTCTCAAAGAGACGTTAACCCGGCTTCATGCGCCGGCCGAACAGCTTGAACGCTTAGGGCTGGCAAATTAGCATAACCTCTATTTTTAATGGGCCGTTTCCCGAGTAGTGATCGGGAGACGGCTTTTTTGCAATGATCAGAACTTGAGTCAAACTCTGCGGTTTTGTTGGTTGATGCGTTCTTTTTCCATTTTATCAGATTTATCGTACAAAATTGGACGTTAGAAAGGCTGGTTGGTAGATTTTGTACGATAAGTAGTACAATCTGATCTCAATTAGAGGTAGAGGGTGAAGTTTTGTACGAAATTCCATCTAAAGCTGGCATGTGGCAAATGCTCCTATCGCAGGAACGATCAGATCGCCTTTCGAATGCAGTACTCTGTCCTGGGGCGCCAAGGGCGTATTTACTTACATATGAAAAAGGTATAGTTATGCGAGAAAAATGGCCATTTCCCTGCAAATAAGATATACCATATTGATGAATTGTAGATAAAATACATGTAAATTGGCGGTTTTAGCGGTTTTTGAATAAAAAGATATAATCACTATTTACAAAAACTTCTTCAGAATATAAAATGAAAACGTAATCATCTAGGTGTGGGCATGAAAGTGAAGAATTTGGGTATACCAAATCGTTTTGAGGGTGTAATCGGACGAGGGGAGGTTGCGCGAAGCAATCGGCAGTTAAGCCAGAAGCAGTTGCGAATTTGCTGTTCATTAACTTTGAGATTCAAGGGGAGGACTCATCTTCATGCAGTTCTACAATCCACGCAAATTTATGGCCGCCGCGGTGGCGGCGCTGCTAGCCGTTTCGTTGGCCGGATGCGGAGGCTCCAAATCCAATTCGGAATCGTCGCCAAGCGCATCGCCGTCTCCATCCGCAAGCCCGAGCCCTTCGGCATCGGAAACGCCGTCCGCGTCTCCGTCCGAATCCGCCGAGCCGGCTCTGGACCTGCAAGGCGCAACCGTCAAAATCGGACTATGGTGGGACGGCGCCGATCCGCGGAGCATCGCGGAAGCCGATCGCACGCCCGCGGACGACGAGGTGATCGCGTTAATCGAAGCGGCCGAGAAGAAATACAACGGCAAGATCGAATACGTCAAGTTCGGCGACTACGGCAAATACGTAGAGAACTTCACGACAACGTCGCTCGCCGGAGAGCCGTTCGCCGACATCGTCGTGCTGGAGCTGTTCTGGTCGTTCCCGCAGCTGGTGAACAAAGGGTTTATCGCTCCATTGGACGATTATCTCGATTTGAGCGATACGAAATATATTTCCTGGATGACCAACGGAGGCAAGTTCGACGGCAAGCAGTACGGCTTTATCGATTCCCCGCCGTCTCCTTACGGCATTTTCTACAATAAGAAGCTCGTTCAGGAGATGGGGCTGGAGGATCCGTTCCAACTGCAGCAAAGCGGCTCTTGGACATGGGACAAATTCCGCGAGCTGGCGAAGAAGTCGACGCAGGATACGAGCGGCGACGGCAAAACCGACGTGTTCGGTTTCATCGGCGACATGAAAACGAGCCTTGAGCAGTTCGTGTACGGCAATAAGGGCGCGTTTGACAAAGATGAAAGCGGAAACATGAAGTTCTCGATGGACAGCGCCAACTCCATTCAAGGCTTGCAGCTCATGTACGACATGTACAACGTCGACAAGTCGATCGTGCAGCCGGCGCCGGAGGAAGGCAACGACAAAGCGTTTATCGCCGGCAGAAGCGTCATGTACGGCGGCTTTAACTGGGAGTATTCCGGGCTGAAGGACAATATGCCGGGCGTCGAGCTCGGGTACGTCTTCTTCCCGAAAGCGCCGAACGCGACCGACTACACCGCCTTTACGCCGTACGGCAACATGTATATGCTGTCGAAGTATTCCAAGCATCCGGAGATCGCGGTCAAGATCATGGACGAAATCAGCCTGCACGGCAAAAACAAAGAGCTGGCGATGGAGAGCTGGAAAAACTCCTGGCCGCCGGAAGCGTACGAGACGCGCGTGCAGATGTACGACAAAATCGATTACAGCGGCAGCTTTATCGCCGTTCCGGAAGGCGACCAATTGGTCGACCAGGTTGTTAAGGACATTACCGAGGGTAAGGTAGCTCCGGCTACAGCCGCGGAAAAAGTGAAAAATCAATTCGACGCCAACATTCAGAAGATGCTGGGCGAGTAACCAGTAAAATCGGCAATTCCGGCTTTTATTCTGAACGGGTACCCCTATTTCGGGATTGGTGATTACCGGCCATGACGAGTAGGGGTACGTCTTGTGAGGGGAACTATGCGGAGAGCACAACGAAAATGGATAACGTATTCGGCCCTTGCCGCGGCTGCGGCCGTCTTGCTCGTCGTTCTATTCTCGGACGGATCCCGCGGCCGTGCGGCCGCGGAGGATCGCCCGTTCGACGTCTCGGGCCTCGGAAGCTACGTCTCTTTTAAGCAAGGCGGATATGACGAGTATTTGACCAAGCACGCCGACGCCGACCGTCCGAGCGCGGACATCCGTATCTCCGGAGGCAGCTTCAGCCGGACGGAAGGAATGACCGCCAAAGTGTTGGACGAGTTCGAGGGCGTGAGCGGCCAATTGGCGCAAACCGGAGACGAGGGCTCGATGACGTGGGAGGTCGACGTCGGGCAGCCCGGCTTATATCAGATCGGTCTCAAGTATTACACGGTTAAAGGCAAAGATTCCGATATCGAGCGGGAGCTGACGATCGACGGGGAAGCTCCGTTCAGAGAAGCGAAAAGCCTCATTTTCAACCGCGTATGGAAGGATGAGAGCAGCAAGCTCGAACGCGACGGCAGGGGCAACGACCTGACGCCGAAGCAGGCGGAAGCGCCGATGTGGCGCGAAGCTTGGTTAAAGGATGCGACGGGCTATTACGAGGAGCCTTACTTATTTTATTTTTCCGCAGGCAAGCACGAGCTAACGCTCTCTTCCATTAAAGAGCCGCTTGTCATCGCCGAGCTGAAGCTGACGAATCCGGATATTGCGCCGTCTTACGATGAGCTGGCGAATCTATATAAGGAACAGGGCTACCGCAACGCCGAAGGGGTGCTGATCACCGTGCAGGGCGAAGCGGCGGTCTATAAATCGGACTCGATGCTGGCGCCGTACAACGACCGCTCCAGTCCGGCCGTCGAGCCGTACCATTCGTCCAAGCTGCGTATTAACGCGGCCGGCGGCTGGGCATGGCGAATGCCCGGACAGTGGATCGAATGGGAATTCGAGACGCCAGAGGACGGGCTCTATCAGATCGCGTTCAAAAACCGGCAAAACTATTTGACCGGCATGTCGTCGCTGCGGACGCTGTACATCGACGACGAAATCCCGTTCCGCGAGGCGAAACGAATCGGTTTCGCCTTCGACAGCGCTTGGCAGACGAAAGTGCTGGGACGCGGCGAAGACGACCCTTATCTGTTCTACCTGAAGAAAGGCCGTCATTGGGTGCGCCTTGAAGTGACGCTTGGCGAGATCGCGCCCGTGGTGCGCACGGCGGAAAACAGCATTCTGGAGCTAAACTCGATTTATCGCAAAATCATTAGCTACACCGGCGTCGTGCCGGATGCATTCCGCGATTACGCGCTGGAGAAGCGCATTCCCGAGATGGCGGGCGTATTTCGCGAGCACAGCGATCGCCTGCAGACGATCGCGGCGATTATCGAAGGTCCGGACGGCGGCAGCAACGACCGCTCGGCCTTGCTGAATACGCTGGCTTACCAACTGAAGGACATGGCGGAACGGCCCGACACCGTTCCGAGCCGGCTCGATTCGTTCAAAAACAACGTAGGCGCGCTCGGCGCATGGCTGTTAATGATGACCGAGCAGCCGCTGGCGGTCGACTATTTGCTCGTCTCGACGCCCGGCGCGAAGCTGCCGGACCCGGACGCGACGAGATGGGAGAAGGTGCGCGCGGAGACCGCTTCGTTCGCGGCGTCGTTCTACGAAAACTATGACGATTTCGGAGGCGAGGAAGGAACCGGGCGTTCAGTGTCTGTATGGATCACGTCGGCGCGAGACCAGGCGCAGATCGTGAAGCGGCTGATCGACGACTCGTTCACGAGACAGACGGGCATTTCGGTCAATTTGAAGCTCGTATCGGCGGACATTTTGCTGCCGTCGACCGTATCCGGGGAAGGGCCCGACGTTGCGCTGCAGGTCGGCAACGAGGTGCCGGTCAACTTCGCGACGCGCAACGCGTTGCAGGATTTGTCCGTATTCCCCGATTTCGACGAGGTGCGGACGCGGTTCGAGGATAGCGCGATGGTGCCGTTCGCTTATACCGACGGCTACTACGGGCTGCCGGAGCAGCTCAACTTTCCGGTCATGTTCTATCGCAAAGATATTATCGAAGACGAACTGAAGCTGAAGGTGCCGCAGACGTGGGAGGACGTGTACGCCCTCGTGCCGGAGCTGCAGAAGCGCAACCTGCAATTCGGACTGCCGCAGAAAGGGCTGAACGCGCAGGGCAACGACCTGGTGACGACGGACATCATTACGCTGCCTCCGAGCCCGACGTTCGCGATGCTGTTGTACCAGCACGACGGGCAGTTTTATAAGAACGGCGACACGGCCAGCGGCCTGGATGAGGAGGTCGCCATCGGGCAGTTCAAGAAGTGGACCGATCTGTACGTCAACTACAAGCTGCCGATCCAGGTCGACTTCGCGAACCGCTTCCGCACCGGGGAGATGCCGATCGGGATTATCGATTACACGATGTACAACAAGCTGGTCGTATTCGCGCCGGAGATCAAAGGGCTGTGGGATTTCGTTCCCGTGCCCGGCACGGCGACGGCGGACGGCACGATTCGCCGGGATGTCGGAGGCGGCGGCTCCGCGGCCGTCATGTTCCAGCACACCGACGACAAGGACGCGGCGTGGCAGTTTCTGAAGTGGTGGACAAGCGAAGAAACCCAGCTCGCCTTCGGGCGCGAGATGGAAGTGCGTCTCGGAGCTTCGGCCCGCTACCCGACGGCGAACGTCGCGGCGTTGACGAAGCTGCCGTGGCCAACCGCCGATCTGGCGAAGCTGATGGAGCAGATGCGCTGGGTGCGCGGCGTTCCCGAGGTTCCGGGCGGTTACTTGACCGGCAGGCACATTGACAACGCTTTCCGCCGAGTTGTCGTCCAAGGCGAAGACCCGCGCGAGACGATGGCCTATTACGTCCGTTATATGAATGAAGAAATTGCCGCCAGGCGGAAAGAATTTAATCTTCCCTAGGAGAAATGAGGGTTGACCCATCTATCCGATCATTCGCAAAAAGCTAATCAATACGGCGGCGGAAGTTCGCAAGAATCGGCAGGCCTTTGTCCTGATGGCGCCCTATTTCCTGATTTTCTTTACGTTCACCGTCGTTCCCGTCCTGATGTCGCTGGCG
The DNA here is from genome assembly GCF_017671885.1 of Cohnella sp. LGH. NCBI lineage: Bacteria > Bacillati > Bacillota > Bacilli > Caryophanales > Paenibacillaceae > Cohnella > Cohnella sp. LGH. The sequence continues at coordinate 1,818,303 of NZ_CP072117.1, read as the reverse complement.
CTTAGCTTCACCTATTTCAACATGCTGGAGCCGCCGCGCTGGGTCGGCTGGGACAATTACGCCAGACTGTTCGTTCAGGACGACGTCTTTCTGATCGCGCTCAAAAACACTTTTCTGTTCGCCTTTATCACCGGGCCGATCAGCTACGTCGCCTGCTTCCTGTTCGCCTGGCTGATCAACGAGCTGCCGCCCAAATTACGCGCGCTGCTCACGCTGATTCTGTATGCGCCGTCGATCGCCGGCAACACGTATCTGATCTGGCAGACGCTGTTCTCGAGCGATTCGTACGGCTATATGAACTCTTTCTTGATGCGCTGGGGCCTCATTATGGAGCCGATCCAATGGCTGCAGGACCCGCGCTATATGCTCGGCATTTTAATTCTGGTGCAGCTGTGGCTTAGTCTCGGCACGTCGTTCCTGGCGTTTATCGCCGGGCTGCAGAACGTCGACCGCACGCTGTACGAAGCCGGCGCGCTCGACGGCGTCCGCAACCGCTGGCAGGAGCTGTGGTTTATTACGCTGCCGACGATGCGGCCGCAGCTGATGTTCGGAGCCGTCATTCAGATTACGACCGCGTTCTCGGTCGCGGAGATTTCCATCTATATGATCGGGTTCCCGAGCGTCGATTACGCGGCGCATACGATCGTCACGCATCTGGTCGACTATGGCACGATCCGTTTTCAGATGGGCTACGCCTCGGCGATTGCGACCATTCTGTTCGCGATTATGCTGGGCACGAATTTGCTGACGCAGAAATTGCTCAAAAAAGTGGGTGAGTAGAACGGTGATCAGAGTGAAGCAGCTTTTGCGCAGACGCCTTAACCGTTCCTGGTCCGTCGATATTTTGCTGTTCCTGCTGCTGGCGGGAGTGGCCGTCTTCATGTCGGCCCCGCTCGTCTACACGGTGAACAGGGCGTTCATGCCGCTGGACGAAATATTCGCGTTCCCGCCCCGGTTTATCGTTCGGAATCCGACAGTGCAGAACTTCAAGGATTTGCTCGGCATTTTCTCGGATTCATGGGTGCCGTTCTCCCGATACGTGTTCAACACGTTTTTTATCGCAATCGTCGGAACCGTCGGACATGTTATCATCGCCTCGGCGGCGGCTTATCCGCTGGCCAAGGTCAAGTTCCCGCTGCGCGGTCTGCTGTTCAATATCGTTGTGCTGTCGCTTATGTTCACCCCGTACATTACGCAGGTGCCGAACTATATGACAATTTCGTGGCTCGGCATGATCAACTCGTATTGGGCGATTCTGATTCCCGTCTTCGGCATGACGCTCGGACTGTATTTAATGAAGCAATTTATGGAGCAGATTCCGGACGCGCTGATCGAGGCGGCGAAAATAGACGGAGCGAGCGAATACCGGATTTTCTGGACCATCGTCATGCCCATCGTTAAACCCGCATGGCTGACGCTCATTATTTTCTCGCTCCAAAACCTGTGGACAAACGGCTCGGTCACGAGCCACAAATACATTTACAGCGAGCAGCTTCGTACGGTCGACGCGGTATTCGGACAGATCGCGAGCGGCGGCATCGCCAGAACGGGGCCGGTCGCGGCCGTCACGCTGCTGATGATGCTTGTGCCGATCACCGTATTTATCGTAACGCAAAGCAACATCATTCAGACGATGTCCTCGTCGGGGCTGAAGGATTAAGGGGGGGCAGGACGGTGAACGTCATACGTATCGCAGTTCAACTTCTCGTTCTCGGTCTGCTCGCGCTGGCGGCTCCCGCCGCCGCTTCGGCCGAGGGGTACAGCTACTCTTATTGGGGAGACGCCGTGCCTGCGCCGGACGCTTACGCTCCGGAGCGAATCGTGTATGGGAACGACCTGGGGATCGGTCCTCTGTCATCGCCTCAGGATCTATTCGTAGGTCCGGAAAATAAAGTGTACATCGCCGATACGGGCAACAACCGGATCGTCGTTCTAAGCGGCGAGCTGAAGGTGGAAAAGGTGATTACGGAGTTCGAGCGCGGCGGCGAGAAGGACGCGTTCAACCAGCCGGAAGGCGTGTTCGCCACCGCCGAGGGCGGCATTTACGTCGCCGATACGCGCAATCGCAGATTGGTCGAGCTCACCGCGGAAGGCGCGTTCGTGCGCGAGGTCGGCGAGCCGAAGTCGTCGCTGATTCGCGAAGGCTTCCAATACGCGCCGAGCAAGGTTGTCGTCGACCGGACGCAGCGAATTTACGTTGTCGGGCGCGGCTCGTACGAAGGCATTATGGAGTTCACGGCCGACGGCGAGTTCACCGGGTTTCTGGGGACGAACCGGGTCAAGTTCAAGCCGATCGATCTGCTCTGGAAGCAGATTTCCACGAAAAAGCAGCGCGATCAGATGCAGCAGTTCATACCGCTGGAATTCAACAATATCGATCTGAACGAGGACGGCTTCCTGTTCACGACGACGTCCGAGGAAGGCTCGGACAGCCCGATCAAGAAGCTGAACCCGTCGGGCACGGACATTTTGCGCAGCAAGGGCTATTTCCCGCCGAAGGGAGATATCGGCACGGCGGAGACGGGCAGCGTGCGCGGGAGCTCGATCTTCGTCGACATCGTCTCCGACCGCGGCGGCATGTACAGCGCGCTCGATTCCAAGCGCGGCCGCGTCTTCTCCTACGACAAGGACGGCAACCTGCTGTATGTCTTCGGCGGGCTGGGCAGCCGGCAGGATCGGTTCCGCAACCCGTCGGCGATCGCTCTGCTTGGCGAGCGGACGCTGGTGCTCGATCAGGACTACAATCGGCTGACCGTATTCGCGCCGACGCGGTACGGGAGCCTGATCCGCGAAGCGGTAAACGCGCTGTACGACGGCCGGATGGAGGAATCGACCGCCGCCTGGCGCCAGGTGCTGCAGCTGAACGGCAACTTCGACGTCGCGTATATCGGCATCGGCAAGTCGCTGCTGCAGCAGGGAGACCACCGTGAGGCGATGAGCTACTTCAAGCTCGGCAGCAGCCGGGAGTATTATTCCGAGGCGTTTAAGCTGTACCGCAAAGACATTGTGATGGAGCATTTCGGCAAAATCGTGCTTGTGATCGCGCTGGCTCTCGGCATCGTCATGTTTGCGGCGAAGCGGGCCGGCCGCCGCAACGCCGGCGTCCGCTACAAGGACACCGGGGCGTTGAAGCATCCGCTGCACACGATGCTCCATCCGTTCGCCGGGTTTTGGGAGATGAAGTTCGAGGGCAAGGGCAGAGTATCGATTGCCGCCGCGATCGCGCTATTGTTCGTGTTGCTAACCATTGTGAAGCGACAGTTCAGCGGCTTCGTCGTCAACTACAACAACCCGACCGAGCTGAACAGCCTCGACGAGCTGAAGTTCATCGTGCTGCCGCTGCTGCTGTGGTGCGTGGCCAACTGGTCGCTGACGACGTTGATGGACGGCATCGGCAAGTTCAAGGACATCATGATGGCTGCCGGCTATTCGCTAATGCCGTTCGTCGTTTTGTACGTGCCGCAAATTTTGTACAGCAACGTCATTACGGCGGACGAAAGCTCTTTTTATTATTTGATCGACACGGTGGCGTATCTCTGGTTCGTCTGGCTGCTGTTTGTCGGGACGATGACGATTCACCAATACACGGCCGGCAAAACGATCGCGACGATGCTGCTGACACTTGTCGTCATCGGAATCATTTTGTTCATCGGAGTGCTGCTGTTCAGCATGGTCCAACAGATGGTCAGCTTCGCCGAGTCGCTGATCCGGGAAATGTCTTTCAGATGGTAGGGAAGGAGGGGCGGCCAGTGAACGGAAAAAATAAAGCGCTGGCGATCGCGGTTTGCGCCGCCTTGGCGGTCGGAGGCATCATCGTCGGCTGGGGAGGCGAACGCGGCGGCGAGCAGGCGCAGGCAGGCGCCCCGGCAAGGGCCGCGGCGGCAAGCGGCGGACCTGCTGCGGCTCAAGGCGGGTTTGCGGTGCAGGCGGCTGCCGGGGGTCGGAGCGCGCTTCCGGCGGTGCTGGCGATGGGAGCGGCTCTGACGCCGAGCGCGGCCAACACGGCGGCGGAGCGTTCCGCTCTGGCCGGGACGGAGCGGGTCGCGGAGAACGAAAAGCTCATTCTGTACTTGCAGCGGGCAGGCGCGGGCATCGCCGTTCAGCAGAAACAGGGCGGCTACGTCTGGTTCTCCAATCCTGTCGAAGCCGCGAGCGATCCGATTGCCTCGCCGTTGTACAAGGCCGAGCTGCAATCGCAGCTGATTTTGTCTTATTACAATGCCAAAGGCCAGCTATCGCGGTACAACAGCTTTACCGATAGCGTACAAAAGGGGCAGTTCGACATTGCCGCAATCGATAACGGCGTTCGCATCGTCTATCGCTTCGGGAACCAGCCGGACGTCGCCTGGGCCAACATTCCGTCGGTGATCGGCAAGGAGCGCTTCGAGCAGGCGATTCTGAGCAAGCTGGCCGACGACGAGGCGCGCAAGCAGGTCACCTACAAGTACCGGCTCAATAATGAGAAGCAAATCTACGAGGTGCGCAAGCTGCAGGACAACGTCGCCGCCGAGCTGTCGGCGCTGCTCGATTCCGCAGGCTACACGGCGGAGGATGCGGAGCGGGACAACAGCGAAAACGGGGCTGGACGGCAGGAGTCGGAGGATCAGGCGCAATTCGCGGTCCCCGTCGAATATACGCTCGATGGTCAGTATTTGTCCGTCGCCGTCAAGGGCGGAGAGGTAGAGAGCCGTCCGACGTTTCCGCTGGCCAGCTTGCAGGTGCTGCCGTATTTCGGCGCGGCGGGCGACGATCGGGAAGGTTACATGCTCGTTCCCGACGGCTCGGGAGCGCTGATCCGGCTGAACAACGGCAAGCTGAGCGCCGAGCCGTATCAGATGCCGATTTACGGGGAGGACGGCACGTTCGACGTACAGGAACGGTTTCTGTCGAATGAGAAAGCGCGCCTGCCCGTATTCGGACTGAAGAAGAACGATCATGCGTTTATCGGCATGATGGAGGACGGAGCGGCTATGGGGAGCGTCCTGGCCGATATCGGCGGACGCTTTACGTCCTACAACAGCGTGAACGGCAGCTTCCGCTTTACGGCGATGGACTTGTATACGTTAAGCTCGGGAAGCAAGAGCAGCTCCGTGCCGATGTTCCAGACGCCGTCGTATCAAGGCGACATTCGGCTGCGGTACGCTTTCCTCTCCGACGAAGCGGCCGATTACGCCGGCATGGCGGCGGCCTATAGCGATTACTTCGTCGCTAAGCACAATATGCAACGGCTGACGCCAAGAGAGAACGCGCCGTTCGTGCTTGAGGTGGAAGGCGCGTTCCAGCGCCGCAGCTCCTTCCTCGGCATTCCGTACGACTCGACGGAGGCGCTGACGACGTACGAGCAGGCGGCCGAGCTGCTTGCGCTGCTCAAGGAACGCGGCGTCGACGACATCGCGCTGCGGTATGTCGGCTGGTTTAACGGAGGCATTCGCCATAGCTCTCCGGACGACATCGGGTTCGTCAGTGCGCTCGGCGGGAAGAAGGGCTTCCGCAAGCTGGCCGAATTCGCGGGGGCTGAAGGAGTCCGGCTGTATCCCGACGTCGCCTTCCTGCGGAAGTTCAAGGGCTCGAGCGGCAGCGCCGACTTCCTCGACCGCCGCAATGCGGCGATCTACGAGTACGATCCGGTCACGTACCACAAGCTCGGCTCGCGCTTCTCGCATTACGTGCTGTCCGCTTCCCGGCTGCCGGACGTCGTTCGCGGCTTTCTGTCCGATTACGCCAAGCTGGGCGTGTCCGGCGTGTCGCTGCGGGATATGGGCGAGGAGGTCAACTCCGATTTCGCTCCGTCCGCTCCGCTGACCCGCGAGCAGGCGCGGGAGACGATCGCGGCGGAGACGGGCAGGCTCAAAGACGAGCTCGGCTCCGTTATGGTCAGCGGCGGCAATGCGTATACGCTGCCGTATGCCGACATCGTCGTCAACGCGCCGACGTCCGCCAGCGGGATGAGCTTGACCGACGAGGACGTTCCGTTCTTCCAAATCGCCCTGCACGGCTATGTGGACTTGGCGGGCGCTCCGTTTAACGCGGATCGCGGCCAGAACCCGCGCAGGTCGATGCTCAAGGCGCTGGAAACCGGCTCCAACGTGTTCTATCAATGGTTTTACAGTCCGTCGTCGGCGGTGAAGGATACGCGTTACAACGGTCTGTACGCGCTCCATTATCAAGATTGGCTGGACGAGGCGATCGCGCTGTACAAGGAAGCGGACGAGGTGCTGAAGCAGGTTCGCGACCAGCCGATTACCGGACATCGCAAGTTGTCCGCGAACGTGACGGAAACGACGTTCGGCAACGGAACGACCGTTATCGTCAACTACGGCGACGCCGACGAGCGGGTCGACGGGCTGACGATCCCGGCAGAAAGCTACCGGATAGGCGGTGAAGCCACCAGATGAAACTTACGCTCAAACGCAAAAAGAAGCTGACCCTGAAGCAAAAAAACGCCTGGTTCGGCGTCCTGTTCGCTTCGCCGCTTATTTTCGGCATGATTATGCTGTTTATTTTGCCCTTGATCCAATCGCTGCGCTACAGTCTAAGCTCGATTCAACTCGTCGAAGGCGGGTTCTCCGTCGAATACGAAGGAATTTCCAACTTTACGAGCCTGTTTACGTCGAATCCGGATTACCCGCGAAGTCTGGCCGAGTCGATCGCGGGCATGGCCGTCAACGTGCCGCTCATTCTCGTCTTCGGTCTGTTCGCGGCGGTGCTGCTCAACCAGAGGTTCAAAGGGCGGCCGTTCGCCAGAGCGGTATTTTTTCTCCCGGTCATTCTCGCCTCCAGCGTGATCGCCAATCTCGATATTGGCAGCTTCGTCGGAAGCGGATCGCTCTCGGCCGGCGGAGGGGATGCGGAATCGAACCTGCTGCAAAGCTTCGAGCTGAAGAAAATGATGCTCGAATCCGGCATCTCGCCGATTTTCGTCGACTATCTGACCGGGGCGGTAGACCGGATTTACGAGATTATCAGCTCGTCGGGCGTGCAGATTTTGATTTTCCTGGCCGGACTGCAGTCGATTCCGCTTTCGCTCTACGAAGCGGCGAAAATCGAAGGGGCGACCGGGTACGAGAGCTTCTGGAAGGTGACGTTTCCGATGATGTCGCCGCTGATTCTAACGAATACGGTATATTCAATCATCGATTCGTTCAGCGACAGCCCGATCAACAAGCTCGTATCGGAGACGGCGTTTAAGGTGTTCGACTTCGGTCTCAGCGCCGCCATGTCCTGGGTATATTTCCTGTCCGTCGCGCTTATTCTCGCCATATCTGTCGGCCTGATCTCGCGCAAGGTGTTTTACTACGATTAATGGGGGTGGCGGAGCGATGAGCTCGAAGACCGCATATACGGAATTGTTCGTCAGCCGGTACCAGCCCGTGGAGAAGGGCAAGCGCTGGGCATGGGTGCTGATTCGCACCGTGCTTGTCGTCGGCTTCTGCTTCATTATTTTGTTCCCGCTGTTCCAGCGGCTGTCGATCGCGTTCCGGAGCAAGGCCGACATCTACGATCCGACGGTGCTCTGGATTCCGCGCAATTTTACGTTCGACAATCTGCGAATCGCCATCGAGACGACGAACTACTTCGAGGCGCTCGGCAATACGGCGCTTATCTCGGCCAGCACAACGCTGATTCAGCTCGTCTCGTGCGCGCTGGCGGCCTACGCCTTCGCCAGACTGCAATTCAGAGGCAGCGGGCTGCTGTTCGGCCTCGTCATTTTTACGATTATCGTGCCGCCGCAGACGATTATGATTCCGCTGTACTTGACGTACCGCTACTTCGACTTGTTCGGTCTCGTCGGCTTGTTCTCAAGTAAGGACAGTCTGAACCTGATCGATACGTTCTGGCCGTTTATTCTATCGTCGAGCACGGCGATGGGACTGAAGAACGGGCTGTACATTTATATTTTCCGGCAGTTTTTCCGCGGCATTCCGAAGGAGATCGGAGAAGCCGCCCTCGTGGACGGGGCCGGCGTATTCCGAACGTTCCTGCGCATTATGGTGCCGAATGCGGTGCCCGCGATCGTCACCGTGCTGCTGTTCTCGTTCGTCTGGCAATGGAACGACAGCTACTATGTCAGCCTGTTCCTGAAGCAGGTCAAGGTGCTGTCCACCAGTCTGATGGATATGGGAGTAGGGCTGCGAGAGCCCGATCCGGTCTATACGTCGATGCTGCTCAATACCGGCGTGCTGCTGGCGATTGCGCCTCTTATTCTGATGTATCTGTTTGTTCAGCGGTATTTTGTCGAAAGCGTGGAGCGTACGGGGATCGTCGGGTAAGGACGCGGTGCGGAACAAACTATTGGATATACCAATAAACAAGGCTATAATTGTAACAGATTCGAGAATCCGGGGTGTGAGTCCATTTGTTAAGCGGAGATAAGCCGTTATATAGTCAAATCATTGAAATTTTGCGAGGTCGCATCGAACGCGGCGAATACGTGCCCGACCAGCAGCTTCCGACCGAGGTGGAGCTGGCCGAGCAATTCGGCGTCAGCCGGATTACGTCCAAGCGCGCCTTGATCGAGCTGGAGCGGGAGGGCCTGATCTACCGCAGGCGCGGCAGCGGCAGCTTCGTGAAGAAGAAGGAAGGCGTCCGCAGACCGCCGGAGGAGCAGGGCGGAGCCGCTGCGAATCGCATCGTGTCGATGATTATTCCCTATGTCGCTTCCAACAACATGTTTGGCTACATTCCCGGTATCTCCGCTTATTTGGAGTCGCGCGGCTATTATTTGAGCATTCATAACAGCGACTGGAGCAGCGCGCAGGAACGGGAGCTGCTGCGCTCCCTGCCGAAGCGGGGGACGTCCGGCATTATTCTGTATCCGGTCAGCACCCAGCGCAATTTGGACATCGTTCATGCGCTGCACGCTACCGGTTATCCGATCGTAACCATTGACCAGTATTACAGCCTGCTGTCGATGGGCAGCGTCGTCTCCGACAACTTCGGCGGCGGCTATACGAGCGCGGCGCAGCTGATCGAGCTTGGACACACGCGCATCGCCTTCCTGTCGACGATCGACATTCAGTACCGCAGCACGGTTCGCGACCGCTTCTTCGGCTACTGCAAGGCGCTCAGCGACAATGGGCTTCCCGTCGATATCGATCTCGTGTACAGCGGGATGACCGACCAGGCCGAGAGCGACCCGCCGAGCCGCAGGCAATTTTACAAGTCGCTGCTTGCGCAAATGCTGGAGCAGCAGGTCACCGCCATTCAGGCGGAGCACGATCTGGTCGCCTTCGAGATCGTCAAGGCGGCGGCGGACATGGGCGTGCGCGTGCCCGAGGAACTGTCGGTCGTCGGCTTCGACAACAATCTCGACTTCGCGCTGCATTCCGATGTGCCGCCAATCACGACGGTGGAGCAGGAGTACCGGGAAATCGGCAGGAGGGCGGCGGAGATGATTGTCGATCAGCTTGAGAGCGGCGAACGGCAGACGAACCGCGTCGAGGTGCCGATTGTCTGGATTGCGCGGCAGTCGACAGGCCCGGGGCCGGAGGCCGACGCCGACTCCGACGAAGAGGAGCAGGAGGCGCGTTGAGCGGGGAGCCGGGGCATGCTGTTGAAAACCATTTTACGATTGCGCATATCGTAGAATGGTTTTCTTTCTTTTGGTATACCAAATATTTTGATTATCCCTCTAAAAAGATATAACTAATATTTACCGAACTTCGATTAAGGTATATAATAGTAGAGAGAAAATAGTGGGGAGGACACGAGATGACCGGAACGAGAGGCGGCAAAACGGCCCATGTCATATCCCACTCGCATTGGGATCGGGAATGGTACTTGCCGTTCGAGAAGCATCGCTACCATCTGATCAAGCTGATGGATCGCTTGGTGGAGACGATGGAACGCGACCCTGCATACAGAAGCTTTCATCTGGACGGACAGACGATCCTTCTTGAAGATTATTTGACCGTAAGGCCGGAACGGAGAGAGAGTCTGCAGCGGCTGATTAGGGAAGGCCGTCTCAATATCGGACCTTGGTATGTGCTGCAGGACGAATTTCTGACGAGCGGCGAAGCCAACATCCGCAATTTGCTGGCCGGTTTGCGCGACGCCAGAGAGTTCGGGGCCGTCTCCAAGCTCGGCTACTTTCCCGATTCGTTCGGCCATATCGGCCAAGCTCCGCAAATCTTGCAGCAGGCGGATATCGATGTCGCGGCGTTCGGACGCGGCGTCAAGCCAACCGGATTCAACAACGAGGTCACGGAACAGGCCGCCTACGAATCCCCTTACTCTGAACTGCTCTGGGAAGCGCCGGACGGCTCGCAGGTGCTCGGCATTTTGTTTGCGAACTGGTACAGCAACGGCAACGAGGTTCCGACGGATTCGGAGCAGGCCCTGAGCTTCTGGGACGAGCGACTGGCCGCCGCGGAGAAGTACGCTTCGACGCCGCACCTGCTGTTTATGAACGGCTGCGACCATCAGCCGGTTCAGACCGATTTGCCGCAGGCTTTGCGGACAGCCGCCGAACTATATCCGGACATTGAGTTCATCCATTCCGATTTTAACGCTTATGTGAAAGCGCTTAAGCAATCGATGCCGGACGACCTCAGCGTTATTCGCGGCGAGCTGCGCAGCCAGCGCACGGACGGCTGGGGAACGCTCGTCAATACGGCTTCCGCCCGCATCTACTTAAAGCAGAGGAATGAGAGGGGGCAGACGCTGCTGGAGAAGGGCGCTGAACCGTTAGCCGCTTACGCGCACCTGCTTGGCCTGGACTATCCGCATCATCAGTTGCTGCATGCTTGGAAAACGCTGATGCAGAACCATCCGCACGACAGCATCTGCGGCTGCAGCGTCGACGAGGTACACCGCGAGATGGTTACTCGCTTCGAGAAGAGCAGCCAGACTGCCGAGTGCATTATCGCCGACAGCGTTGCGCACATCGTCAAGCGCGTGGATACGTCCGCATTCGGAGGTTATGGCGAGCAGGCGTTGCCTTTTGTCGTATTCAATACGACAGGCTGGAAGCGCGGCGGTATCGTGTCGGCGGAGCTGGACGTCAGCCGCATCTATTTCCGCGAGGGTGTGGAGTTCGGCGAAATGAAGGCACGGTTGAAAACGCTGCCAGTGAACGGGGGGGCGATCGTGGACGCGGAAGGCCGTCAGTTGGCGAGCATTGTGACCGACTTGGGCCTGCGCTTCGGTTACGATCTTCCGGACGACCGCTTCCGCCAACCGTACTTCGCCCGTACGCTGCGCGTCGAGTTCGAAGCGGACGACGTTCCGGCTTGCGGCCATCGGGCTTTTGCCTATATCCCTTCCAGTCAGGAGTTGGGGGAACTGCCAGAGCCACGGTTTGCAAGCGAAGGCTCCTTGCTCGCGGACGATGGACGATCGCTGGAGAACGACCGGATCAAAGCTACCGTCGAAGACAACGGGTCGGTGACGCTGACCGACAAAGCCGGCGGTCGAACGTTCCGGGGATTGTGCATCTACGAGAATGCCGGGGATGTCGGCAACGAATACATGTACCGACAGCCGAACGGCGAGACGGCGCAGACGACTGAGCTTTTGCAGGCCCAGGTGAAGGTGCTGACCGATACGCCTTATGAGGCGGCGCTGGAAATCGAGCAGGAGTGGCAGATCCCGGAGGAGGCAGAGGCTTCGCTCGCGCGGGAACGCGACGAGTTGATCTGGTTCACCGGTCGCCGCTCTGTGCGCACGGAGCAAACCGTCGCGCTGCGCATCCGCACCGTCGTTCGCTTGCAGCGCGGCGGCCGCGGACTTCAAGTAAACGTCGAACTCAACAATACGGCGCGCGACCATCGCGTCCGTATGCTGTTCCCGACCGATTTGCGCACTGATGTTCATTACGCCGATTCGATTTTCGAGGCGGCGCGGCGGGACAACGAGCCGGCTGCGGAATGGCGCAATCCGAGCTATTGTCATCATCAACAGGCTTTTGTCAGCCTGCACGACGAGACGGCCGGTCTGACGATCGCCAACAAAGGGTTGAACGAATACGAGGTGCTGTGCGACGGCCGCAACACGATTGCCGTTACGCTGCTGCGATCGGTCGGCGAGCTGGGCGACTGGGGCTTGTTTCCGACGCCAGAAGCCCAGTGTCCCGGTATGCATGGCGCAGAGCTGATGATTATTCCGCATGGAGGCGGAGGTCAGCGAACGGACGCTTACGCCGAAGCCTATCAGTTTCAGACGCCGCTATACGTCGGTACAACGGGCGTCCATGGCGGAGCGGTTCCGCCTAGCTATAGCTGGCTGAATTGGAGCGGCCGCGATCTGGCGCTGTCGGCGTTTAAGGTCGCCGAGGATACCGGGGACGTGATTGTCAGATGGTTTAATTGGATCGGCGAAGCCACCGAGCTTGCCGCGATCCCGGCCTTCGCGCATGAGCGAATGGCGATGAGCGATGTGCTGGAGCGGCGCGGGGAGACGCTGGAATCGGATTCGGGCGGCGGTTTTCCCGTTGGTCCGCACCGGATCGTGACGCTGGCGATTACGCCGCAACTACCCGATTAAGGAAAGGAACGTGAACGCGATGAAGCGACAGTGGATTTTGGCCGGTTATGCCGGAGACGAGGCGCTGCCGACGATCACCGACGAAGACGCGAGAAAGCTAACTCACCTGAATATTGCGTTCGGTCATGTGCGAGGCGATGAAATTCGCGTCGATCATCTGCGGCATTTAGATAGGCTGCCGGAGCTGAAGGCAATGAATCCCGAGCTACTGATTCTGCTGTCCGTCGGCGGCTGGGGCGCGGGCGGGTTCTCCGAAGCGGCCGCCACCGCCGAAGGACGTGCCAGCATGGCGCAATCGGCCGTGCGCATGCTGCGCAGCTTGCCGCTGGACGGCATCGACCTCGATTGGGAGTACCCGTGCTACGCCGAAGCGGATATTGCCGCATCTCCTGCGGACAAGACGAACTTTACGCTGCTGCTGCGCGAAATGAGAGAGGCGCTTGACCTTGAGGGGGCCGAGCAAGGACGGCATTATTTACTGACGATCGCAGCGGGCGCGGATCGATATTATATCGACGGAACCGAGATGGACCGGGTGCATCCGTATTTGGATTTCGTACAGTTGATGACGTACGACATGCGCGGAGGTTTTCAGACGCTGACCGGCCACCATTCGAACCTGTATACGCCGACTGGCGATTTGTTCCGAATCAGCGTGGATGCCTCCGTTCGGATGTTCCGCGATGCCGGCGTGCCGCCGGAAAAAATCGTCATCGGAGCGGCCTTCTATTCCCGCATGTGGCGGAACGTACCCAATCGCCATGCAGGGCTGCATCAGATGACCGCCTCATCGGGAGGCTACGGCCCCGATTATACCCGGCTGCATGCCGACTACATCGGTCGAAACGGTTTTGTCCGCTATTGGGACGAAGAAGCGAAGGCTCCGTACCTGTTCGACGGGGATAGTTTCATCACGTACGACGACGAGCAATCGCTCCGTCATAAGTGTGAATATATCCGCAGCGAAGGGCTGGCCGGCGTCATGTTCTGGGAATACAGCTGCGATAAGACGCACCGGCTTCTGGATGCGCTGCACGACGGTCTGGAATGAGTTTCCGCACGAACGGATCAAGTCGACGCAAGAAGGCTGACAAACAAATGTGATGTGTAGCGACATGAATATACTTGAATTGAGTCTCCAGGCCTTCAACTCCCCGCTGTATTTTAACTGATACTGCGGGGTATTTTGAGTGGAAAATGAGAAGGAGATGGAAAGGCCGGGTATAACTCCGCCTCCGGAACGGATGAATTCAAAACGGACCGTTTAGGCAAGTTCGCATTTCGGTGAAGTGAGAAAATGTATCGATAGGAACGGCAGCAAGCGGCCGGTTTTCCCGGTCTCTTGCTATTATTAAGATGAAAATACGTTATAATACTAGAATAGATGACTCGGCAGACCGGAGGATTTTTCATGGTTATTAACGACAAGAAGGAATACACCATCAAAGATGTCGCGATCCTCGCTGGAGTATCGACTGCCACGGCCGGACGCGTGCTCGGCGGTTATGGGAGCGTTTCTAGCAAAACCGCCAGGTCTGTGATGGAAGCGGCTCAAAAGCTGAACTACATTCCCAACGCGATCGCGCAAAGCATGAAGAAAAGAAATACGAATACAGTCGGCTTGATCGTGGCGAACATTTGCAATCCTTATTTCAGCACGATCGCCAAAGCCACCGAGGAGCATTTGGCCAAACATGGATACCATGTCATTATATGCAATACAGATGAAGATCTGGACAAAGAAATTTCCTATATCAAAACCCTCTATGAGAAGCGAATAGACGGATTGATGATCGCCACCGCTTTCAAAGGAAATGAGAAGATTTCCGAAGAAATCGGCCGGATTTATGACGGTAAAATCCCGACCTTGATCATTGATCGTGAAATAGCGGGGTTATCCCTCCCGACGGTCACTTCGGATAATTTCAGAGGCGCTTATGACGCGACGAGCCACTTGATCCGGCTGGGTCATAAACGCATCGGGGTCATTGGAACGACAATCAGCACTTTGTACCAAAGGGTCGACGGCTATAAGAAGGCTCTTATGGATAACGGAATTCCGTTAGATCAAGATCTGATCGCGAACAAGGGGGTTCCGAACCTCCAGGCAGGGGACGTGAGGGAAGGCAAAGAAATCGCGATCCACATGCTGACCTCCTCGAAAACGAAAGTGACGGCCATCCTGGCGCTAAATAATTTGTTAACCTTCGGCGCCTTGCAAGCCATTCGCGAGTTGGGTTTGAAAATCCCGGACGATGTCGCATTTATCGGCTGGGATGATTTTGAGCTGGCCACAGTCATGAATCCCCCGGTTACGGTGGTTAATCAATCGACCGGCGACATCGCCGCCATCGCTTCCAGCCGGTTGCTTCAAATGATGGATGAACCGGCTCAGGATGAGGCCGACAGAAATCGAAAAGTCGTGCTCGCCACGCAGCTGATTGTCCGGGGATCTTGCGGCGCGTGAATGGATTCCAGACATTTTCTCCAAAGTATTTTTCGAAAATCACTTGACTTTGCATAATTGACGAAATATCATAGGCAATATAAAGAGAACGTTCTCAATTCTCATGAAAACGCACACGTTATACCAGTCAGCAAAAATTGCCCGTTTAGTTGCATTAGTATCTAAGTTCAAATCATTTTTTTACTCTAAAATGAGAACGTTCTCAATTTTGAAAGCCATTTTGAAAAAGCTGCTATAATTCGCGGTTTCGGCTTGTTCGTTCGAATGGTGTTGGGGCATAGGAGTTGAAAGTGTGGAAGGAGCATCAAACAAGGAATATACCATCCGGGATGTCGCCAACTTGGCAGGAGTTTCTACCGCAACAGCGGGGAGAGTGCTCGGGGGATACGGCAGCGCATCCCAGAAGACGATGAAAGCCGTTCTGGAAGCCGCTGAAAAACTGAATTACATTCCTAATGCAATCGCGCAAAGCATGAAAAAGAAAAACACCTATACGGTCGGCTTGCTGATCGCGAATATCGCCAACCCGTTTTACAGCACCATCGCGAGAGCTTTGGAAGAGCATTTGATGAAGCAAGGCTATAACATGATCATCTGCAATACGGATGAAGATCTGGACAGGGAAATCACCTATCTCAAAACGTTGTACGAGAAAAGGATCGACGGCCTCATCATCGCCAGTGTCCTGAAAGGTACCGAGATGGCGAAAGAGGAGATCCACCGGATTTATAACGGAAGCATCCCTACGATTATTCTGGACCGCGAGGTGCCCAGTTTGGAGCTGCCGACGGTCACGTCGGACAATTTCGGAGGCGCGTATGAAGCAACCAGCCATTTGATCCGGCTGGGGCACACCAGGATCGGGGTTATCGGTACAACGATCAGCACGTTGAGCAAGCGCGTGGAGGGGTACAGGAAAGCGTTGGACCATCATAACCTACCCTTTACGGAATCGTTCATCTTGGATCAAGACCTAACGGATATCCAGGTTGGAGAGGTGAAGGAAGGTTATAACAAAACGATCACGATGCTGACGAAAAACAGGAAGAAGCCGACCGCGATCCTGGCCTTGAACAACTTATTGACGTTCGGCGCTCTGCTCGCGATCCAGGACCTGGGTCTGGAAATCCCGAAGGACGTGGCGATCATCGGGTGGGACGATTTCGACTTGGCACCGCTGCTGGAGCCTCCTTTGACCGTTGTCAGGCAAAACCCTTTTAACATTGCCAGCATTACGGCGAACCGGCTCCTGGATTTGATCAACGGTGTCGGAATGCAGGACGGTTCGGATCCCAAAATCCTGCTTTCCACGCAGTTGGTCGTCCGGGGGTCATGCGGTCAGCCGATTGAAAGGCGGTGGTCATGATGTGAGAAACGTGGAGACGACCCCAAAAGGGGGTTGACTTTATGTCGAAATGAGAACGTTCTCATAATCATTTCAATGACAACCTGAAGTTCATTAAAAAACGAACAAAGTCGGAAACGGAGTGTTGAATATGATGAGAGTGATTCAAATCGGAGCCGGATTCTGGGGCGGCGGATGGACAAGCGTCCTGAAAGAATCTCCTTATACGGAATTGGTGGCGCTTGTAGACCTGAACGAACAAACCTTGCACAGAGTCGGCGACGAGGTCGGATTACCGAAAGAGCGCAGATTCACGAATTTCCAAGAAGCGATGAAACATGTGGAAGCTGACGCAGCCCTAGTGGTCACGCCACCCCCGTTCCACGAATCCGTGGCGCTTGAAGCACTCGAAGCCGGTCTCCACTGCATGGTCGAGAAACCGATCGCGGATACGCTTGCCGGCGCGGACCGGATCGTCCGCAAAGCGAAGGAAAAAGGCTTGTACGTCATGATCACGCAAAGCCACCGGTTCAAGAGAGGACCTCGCACCGTTCGTCGTTTGATCCAGCAAGGCGCGGTCGGCAAGATTGAAGCCCTGTACGGCCGTTACAGAAAAGCGCCGATGTTCACGGGGTTCCGTGCGGAAATGGATGAGCCGCTGATCGTGGACCAATCCATCCACCATTTCGACTATATCCGCGGCATTTTCGGCCTGGAACCGGATTATGTCCGCGCCCGGAGCTTCAACCCAAGCTGGTCGTACTTCAAAAGCAATGCTTCGGCCTTCGTCGAGTTCGAATCTAAGGAAGGCACGATGGTTTCTTACACGGGTTCTTGGGTGGCCCGCCGACCCCATACGCAATGGGACGGATCCTGGGAAGTTCACGGTACTTACGCATCGCTTTATTGGGATGACAACCGCGTCTTGATTTATCCGCACGAGAACGTGATCGGCGACACCGTATTCTACAAAGGAGCCATTGAGAGAGCGAACGATATTCTCGAAGTTCCGCTAGACAACGTGGAAGAGGAAGAACGATACGGCACGCTTAAGGAATTCACGTCTTCCATCAAGGAAGGCCGGCAGCCGGAAACGTACGGCGAGGACAACATGCGCAGCTTGAACCTGGTGCTGGCCGCCGTCGAATCGACCAAACGGGGCGGAGAGCGCATCGACCTGAACGAGTTTTTCCGATCCAACATTCAAAACGGCTATTAAGGGGGTGCCACGCATGAAAATCTCATTCAACACTTGGGCATACAGCAGTTTTCCGGTTTGGGTGCCTTCTTATCCGCTGGAAGTCGTCATCGAACGGCTCGCCTCCATGGGCTACGACGGAATCGAAATCGGCTGTGCGAATCCGCATGCTTGGCCGGATCATGTATCGCCTGAACGGCGCAAATTCATTCTCCAGCATTTGAAAAACAACAACCTGGCCGTTTCGTCCATGCTTCCGGCTCCGGGCGGCGGACCGGGCAACAACCCGAGCTCGTTGATCAAAGAAGAGCGCGAATTCGCGGTCAAGCACTACAAGGACGTCGTACGACTGGCTTATGAGTGGGAATGTCCCACGGTCATCTGGGTAGCCGGCTGGGCCTCGTTCGGAATGCCGCAGAAAGACGCCTGGAACTACAGCCGGGAAGGCCTGGCCGAAGTCGCGCGTTATGCGAAAGAACTCGACATCACGATGGTTGTCGAGCCCACCCCGGTGGACAGCAACCTGATCGAAACCGCGGACGATGCGCTCCAGCTGGTTGAAGAAACCGGCGAATCCAACGTCAAAGTGATGTTCGATACGATCCATGCGCTGTACCGCAACGAAGTGCCGAGCGACTATGTGTACCGGATGAAAGACAAACTGCACCACGTCCACATTTCCGATAACGATCGTTTGCCTCCGGGCCAGGGCTACGGCAACTTCGACACCGTTCTGAAAGCACTTAAAGAAATCGACTATAAAGGCTACCTCACCATGGAAGTCGGATTCCATACCAGAAGAGCGGATCCCGACTGGTATGCGCAAACGTCCATCGACTTCCTGCGTTCCAAACTGGCTTCGCTGAAGTGAAGGGGAGGTTGCCCGGCCGGGCAACCCTTTCCTGACTCGATGAAAGCGCTCTATTAACGGCTGCTTCACAAAAATTCAGATATGTTAATTGGGGGAAAAGAACAATGTTCAGGAAATTGTCGGCAGTATGCTTGACGGCGTTACTCGTGTTCGTGCTCGCTGCATGCGGATCCAGCAAATCGGGCGACAGTGGTGAATCCTCGGCGCCGGCCGCTGCCGAAGGCGGCAGCCCCGCCGCTTCCGGAAGCTCGCCCGCCGGGCAGGAAGTCAACCTCAACCCCACCTCCGTTGAAGGCGTCGGTCCTAACGGCGAGAAGGCGGAGCTGCCTTCCGTCCTCACCCTGACGGACGAAGAGAAGCAAAAACTGAAAGACGGCAATTTCACGGCTGCTTTCGTTTACCACATGCAAAGCAATGATCATAACCAGATCAAGCTCGCAGCCGCGAAGAAAACTTTGCAAGATCTCGGGGTAAAAGTGGTTTCCACCACGGACGCCAACTTCAACGCCCAAACGATGATCGGCCAGATCGAAAGCACGATAGCGCTGAAGCCGAGTGTCATGATCGCAATGCCTGTCGACCCGGATGCGACCTCTTCCGCGTTCCGCGAAGTGCAAAAAGCGGGAACCAAATTGGTATTCATGGAAAACGTTCCGGCCGGTTTCAAACCGGGCGAATATACGAGCCTGATCAACTCGGACAGCTACGGCAACGGCAAAGCGGCAGCAGAAATCATGGCTCAGCAAATCGGTTACAAAGGCGAAGTCGCCATGGTGTACTACGATGCGGTGTTCTTCGTCACCAACGAACGCGACCGTGGCTTCAAAGAAACGATCCAGAAGTACCCGGATATCAAGCTGGTTGCCGAGTCCGGATTCGCGGACCCGAACAAAGTCGGCGAAGTGGCGGACGGTCTGTTCGCCCGTTATCCGGATCTCAAAGGCGTCTATGCCAGCTGGGACGTGCCGGCTGAGAGCATCATTGCGTCGGCGAAGTCCATCGGCAAGAACGACGTCATTCTCACGACGGTCGATCTGGGTCTCAACACGGCCCGCATGATCGCGGAAGACGGATTCATCCGCGGCACGACGACCGCCCGTTCCTACGACCAAGGCGTTGCGGAAGCGATGGCAGCCGCTTATGCCCTGCTTGGCAAAGAAGCTCCGTCCTATATTTGCCCGCCGGCCCTTCCGGTCGTGAAATCGAACGTGCTTGAAGCGTTCGAGACGGCATACCATAAAGACGCTCCTAAGGAAATCGTGGATGTCGTCAGCAAAAACAAGTAAACGATAAGCTTCCGGCCTCGTTAAGCGGCATAAGCCGCTTAACGGAGGCTCTGCTTAAAAGATTGGAAATCGAACCATACACGGGGTGTGACACATGCAAAACAATCGATCGCTGCTTGGCATTCCGCAAGGGGCGAAAGTGAAATTCAACTTCAGCAATTACATGGTTTACATCATTTTCGTGATCGTTCTGCTGATTTTCGCCCTGTGGCACGGCGAGAAATTTTTCTCCGCCAACAACATTCTCAACATCACCCGGCAAACCGCCATGATTTCCATTATGGCCGTGGCCAGCACCTTCGTCATTGCAGCCGGACAAATCGACCTTTCCATCGGTTCCATCGTGGCATTGTCATCGCTTGTCACCGCTCTCGTCCTACAGAGCACGGACAACATGTTCCTGGCCATCGGATCCGGTCTGGTGACGGGCGCGGCAATCGGTTTGTTCAACGGGTTCTTCGTGGCCAAAATCAGGATTCCCGCGTTTCTGGTCACCCTCGGAACGCTTAGTCTCGTCAAGGGCGCGGCGATGTGGGCAACGAACACTTCGGCCGTACCGATTACGAACGAAACGTATACGCAAATATTCGGCCTGGGAACGATCGGCCCGATTCCGATTCTGTTCGTCTGGACGTTGATCGTGGCGGCCATCGGCTATTTTGCTTTGACCAAGCTGCCATTCGGCAAAAAAGTGCTCGCGACCGGGGGCAATGAAACCTCGGCGAAATACACCGGTATCAACGTAGCCCGTACGACGATGGCGGTATTCGTGCTTTCCGGCATTGCGGCCGCTTTCGCGGGCATGCTTTATGCAGGACGGGTGCAGACCGCACGGTACACGTTCGGGGAAGGCGACGAACTTTCCGTTATCGCGGCCGTCATTCTCGGCGGCACCAGCATGGCCGGCGGCGTAGGCACGGTCATCGGTTCCGTGGTCGGTTCTTTGCTGATGGGCGTGATCAACAACGGGCTGATCATCGGCGGCCTGAGCGTCAGCCAGCAAATGATGGTGCGCGGCGGGATCATCATTCTGTTCGTTACGCTGAGCATGCTTGCCACTCGGGGTAGCGCATTTAAGAGGTGAACGATATGAGCGAGTATATTCTCGAGATGGACGGCATCAACAAATCGTTCAACGGCGTCAAGGTTTTGAAGAACGTGGGCCTGAAAATCAAGAAGGGCGAAGTGCATGCGCTGGTGGGCGGAAACGGCGCCGGGAAGTCCACCATGATGAAAATTCTGACCGGAGTATATACGGCGGACTCGGGAACGATCCGGATCGGCGGCGAGCCGGTAAAGTTCGAATCCGCGCAGGATTCCAGCCGTTACGGGGTCCGCATGATCTTCCAGGAACTCAGCTTGGTCCCCACGATGACGGTGGCGGAAAACATCTTCCTGAACCAAAAGCCGAAAGCCAAAGGCTTACCCATCATCAACAACCGCCAAATGGAGAAAAAGGCCGCAGAGCTGCTGCGCGAATTCGAAATCGACCTGGATCCTTCCCGGGTCGTCAACACGCTGGGCGTAGGGTATTGCCAGCTGGTCGAAATCGCGAAAGCTTTATCCCGGGACGCCAAAATTCTGGTCCTGGACGAACCGACGGCATCGCTTACGGAAGCGGAGACCCAAATCCTGTTCGGCATCGTCAGGAAACTCAAGGCCGGAGGCGTCACGATGGTCTACATTTCCCACCGGATGCATGAGATTTTCCAGATCACGGACTCCATTACCATCATGAGAGACGGTCAGCATATCATCACGGACAACACCAAGAACTTCAGCATGGACTCCATCATCCATCACATGCTCGGCAG
The DNA here is from genome assembly GCF_017671885.1 of Cohnella sp. LGH. Classification (NCBI taxonomy): domain Bacteria; kingdom Bacillati; phylum Bacillota; class Bacilli; order Caryophanales; family Paenibacillaceae; genus Cohnella; species Cohnella sp. LGH. The sequence goes on along the minus strand of NZ_CP072117.1, from coordinate 1,796,839 downwards.
CACGACGGTCGAAAAAGCGTTCAAAAGAATGCACCGAGAGAGAAAACCGTCAAACGCCAACATTTTGGAAGTCAAACGCCTGCACATTAACGACAAACTAAAGGACGTCAGTTTTGAACTGAAGAAAGGCGAAGTGCTCGGCTTCGCCGGATTGATGGGTTCTGGAAGAACGGAAATCGCCGAAGCGATCTTCGGCATCACCCCCGCGAAAAGCGGAGATATTATCGTGGATCATAAGCCCGTTAAAATCCGGAACGTGAAAGACGCCATCGATGTCGGCATCGCCTTGATCCCCGAAGACCGGAGGAGACAAGGCTTGGTCTTGATCCACACGGTGAAGGACAACATGATTTTGCCCGTCGTGGACAAGTTGAAGAAGGGTCTGGGCTTGGACAAAAAACGCGTGGAAAACATCGTTCAATCCAAAATCGGTGAACTTGCCATAAAAACAGACAACAGCAACAAAGTCATCTCCCTCTTGTCCGGAGGAAACCAGCAGAAAGTCGTCATCGCCAAATGGCTGGAAATCGGGCCGAAAGTGCTGATGATGGACGAGCCGACCGCGGGCATCGATATCGGCGCCAAAGGCGAAATCATCGACATGATCCGGCGGCTGGCCGATCAAGGGAACAGCTTTATTCTGATCTCTTCGGAACTCAGCGAACTCATGGCGATTTGCGACCGCATTATCGTGCTCAAGGACGGCCGGATCACGGGAGAACTGAACGGAGACGAAATCCCGTCCGAGGAAGTCCTGCAGCATGCCATTCAACAGTAACCGGTCAGACGAGACGGAGGGGATCAAGGTGGTTGTATTCAGCGTCGACTTAAAGGCGAAACCCGGTAAAGAACAAGAACTCGAAGAAGCGCTGAAAAGCATGATTCCGGACGTCCAGAACGAGGACGGCGCGCTGGTTTATGCGCTTCATCGGGTTAAAGGGAGACCGGGCGAATTTTATTTCTACGAGAGATACAAAGACCAGGCCGCTCTCGAATTCCACGACTCGGAGCCTTACACGAAACGATTGATCGCCAACCTGTCAGAGCTTCTGGCTGAAGAAATGAAAGTTACCCATTTCGAAGAAATCGCTTCGATCAAGCGATAACATTCCGTCCGGGAAATTCAGGGGGAGAATGCATGAAGAAGCTTCGCTGGGGCATTTTGGGATGCGCGCAAATCGCGGTAAACGACATCATTCCGGCCATCCGGCAATCCGAGCTTGGAGAGGTTGCGGCCATAGCCAGCCGGGATGAGTCCAAAGCTGGGCGGACTGCGGAGTCTCTCGGCATCCCGCAGGCTTACGGCTGTTACGAAGCGCTGCTGGCAGACGACAGCATCGATGCGGTGTATATCCCGCTGCCGAACCACATGCACTACGAATGGACGATCCGCGCGGCGGAAGCAGGCAAGCATATTCTCTGCGAAAAGCCGCTCAGTTTGAACGTCCGCGAAGCGGAGCAAATGGTCGAGGCCTGCGGGAAGCATGGAGTAAAGCTTGCCGAGGCGTTCATGTATCGTTATCATCCGCGCTATGATCGGATCCTCGAGATCATCCGTTCCGGCGAAATCGGCGAGCTGCGGGGTTTGCAAGGCACGTTCACGTTCAATATCGGTCCCGCTTCGGATAACATCCGGTTGAAAGCCGACATGGGAGGAGGGGCCCTGTACGACGTCGGATGCTATTTAATCAGCGCCGGCAGGCTACTGCTCGGTCGTGAGCCCAAGGCCGCAACTGTTCGTTCGCTAGTTTCTACGGAATATGGCGATGTCGATTTGATGGCGGCCGGGTTGCTGGAGTTCGGCGACGGGCTGAACATGACCTTCCAGTGCGGGATGAGGGCCGAATTCCGCGATATGGTGGAAATCATCGGCACGGACGGACGCATCGGCATTCCGGATGCCTTCCTTCCATGGCCGGGTTTGACCGCGAATTACTTCATTACGGTGAAGGGCGAGCGGAGGGAAGAACAGGCGGAAGCCTTGAACACCTATCGCCTGCAGGTGGACAGTTTTGCCCGGAGCATTCTGAACGCAGAGCCGCTTGCCTTTGATCCGATGGATGCCGTTGCCAACATGAAAGTCATCGACGCGTGTTTGCAGTCTGCAATAGAGGAAACCCGTGTCGAGCTTCCTCAGTGATAAGCAAAGGAGGGATTTGTCATGACGATCATGAAAGGCGTCATATTTCCTGGTGATAAGAAAGTCGAGGTTAGGGAATTTCCAGTTCCAGTTCCGGGAGCGGGCGAGGTACGGGTGAAGCTGAAGGCGTCGGTGATCTGCCGAAGCGATATGAGCCTCTACTACGGAAATCCGGTAGCGCAAAATCCCCTTGTTCTTTCCTTGGACGGGGACGCAACTCGACCGCCTTGCTGCGGTTACGCTCAAACATAGAGCGAGGAAACGATGCTCCCTTCTCACTTTCCAATAAACGAAACCAGTTTTTGTGATGTAACAAGAGGACAAAGACAAGTTGAAACAAAAACGAGTAGGTATAGCCGAATTTTTCTTGAAGCCTGTTGTTTCTGCTGCAGCACTTTCAATTCCTTGAAAACCGGTTTGATTTCATTTGGATGTTGCTTCAAGGGTGCGTTTTGATCTATCCTATAAAGGACACCTCTTCTGTGTGGTAGTGATTGCTCGACACTCTCACTTTACCGAACGAAGCGGTGTTTTTCTATTTTTACAACTTCCGTATTCAATCCGCCGTTTTCTCAGTTACATCATGCATTTAAGCCGGTTTCGCTCTTCGAAAGTTGAGTTAGTAAGATAATCTCGAACAGGAAGGCGTGAAGCCGACGATAAGCCGTCGGTCCTTCACGTTTTCTTTTTTTTGTGCTTTTCCCAATATTACGTACCTTTTCCTGCGCGCAAGGGATAGCTTTTCTACCGTACCTCGTTATAATAAAGTTCTCTGGCGAAACCTTAATGAAAGCGCATACAAAAAAAGATGGAAAAGTCATCCCTTTCGCAATGCAATGACTTCTCGTTGGTTCAACCTATATAGAAAAAGGAGAGAGAATATGGTTCGGCGGCTATTGGGATTGTCTAAAGATTTGAACTTGCGCACGAAGCTGCTGCTCCTGTTCACGCTGCTTATTTTGTTTCCGCTCAGTTTGCAGGGAATTGTCACCTACAGGCATTTCTCGGCGACCGTCGACGAGAAGACGGAGCAGTTCACCGTCGACATCGTGCGGCAGATCAACGCCAATCTCGATCGGCTATTGAAGGACTTCGAGAGGCTGTCGATGATGCCGCTGTACGATCAGGTGGTGCTGACGATATTGAGCAAGTATGACGGAGAAATGGGCACAGGCGCGTGGGCTTCGTCGGACGACTATATGAAAATGAAACTGTACACCTCGGCCAACGCCTATGATAGAGCGGAAATACGCGGCATTCATCTGATCAGCAACAGCGGCATTTTTTTCTCCAACGTCGATTCGATGGCAGTCGATTCGGTATGGGACAGCCGGCAGGACGAATGGTTCGCGGAGGTTGAACGGTCCGGCGGAGCTTGGGTGCTGATTCCGCCGCATTCGCCTTCCTATTATACCGTCAACACGGGCGACGCCTACATTTCGGTGGGCAGAACGATTCGCGATCCCGACACGCTGCGTACGCTTGGCTATATTTTGATCGATATTAAGCTGGATGCTTTTCGCAACATTTTGTCCAATTTGAATTTCGAGCAGGACGCTAACGTTATCGTGACGGACAGCAGGCGCAGATTGCTCTTCGAACGCAATTCCGCCGGCGAGCAGTCGGTTTACGGCGATCTGCTGCAGCATGCCGAACCGCAGCCATACGGAAGCAATCAGAAAATCGTTCTGGGAGGCCAGTCCTATTTGTACGTTCAGCACCACTCCAATTATTCGGGGCTGTCCGTCATCAGCCTGACGCCGATCAAAGTCATTCGGAAGGAATCGCGGGAGCTAGGCACGTTTACGTTGTGGTTCGCCGCGCTCTGCGTCGCCGTCGTTACGCTGCTTGCGGTTATCGTATCCTATCGGCTTACCCGTCCATTGATTGAGCTGAAGAAAAGCATGATCCGCGTCGAGCAAGGAAATTTCGACAGGAGAATCGCGATTTACGGCCGTGACGAGTTCGGTCAACTGGGACGGGGCTTCAACAAAATGACGGAGGAAATCGACCGGCTGTTTAATGAGGTGTTTATTCTCGGCATCCGCGAGAAGGAAGCGGAGCTGTCCGCGCTGCAGAGCCAGATCAATCCGCACTTTATCTACAATACGCTGGAATCGATCAGCATGATGGCGATTCGCGGCAACAACGCCGAGGTGTCCGACATGGTATCCGCGCTCGGCAAGCTGCTTCGATATACGATCGACAAGGTCGACCGTCTTGTGCCGCTATTTGAAGAAATTCGCTTTGTGCAATCCTACGTCCGGATTCAGCAGCTTCGTTACGGAGAACGGCTAAGGGTGGAGTATGACATTGCCGAGGAGGCCAACCTGATCGTGATTCCGAAGCTGATTCTTCAGCCGCTTGTGGAAAACGCCGTGTACCACGGCATCGACGAGGCCGAGCAGGGAGGAACGATCTGGATCTCGGCGCTGCGGTTCGAAGACGAGCTGCTGATTACGGTACGGGACGACGGCAAAGGGCTGGCGGAGCCGGAGATCGAGGCGCTGAACGAGCGGCTGCGCGCGACGCCGTCCTTTCAAGGGCTGCAGAGCGGGGGCGAGCGGGGCGGATTGGGGCTGTCCAACATCGCTCAGAGGATTATGCTGATCTACGGGGATAGAGGCGAAGTGACGGTGGACGGCAGCCTCGGCCAAGGATTGGCCGTCACGATTGCGATTAAGCTTGAAGGGACAGGGGGGGACAAGCATGTATAAAGTGCTGCTCGTAGAGGATGAAACGGTCATCCGTCAAGGGCTGAGGGAACTGATCGGCAAGTCGACCGGATATTTCGAGGTGACGGGAGAAGCGGCGAACGGCGTAGAAGCGCTGGAGTATTTGAAGTGCGAGCTGCCGGATCTGCTCATTACCGACATTCGCATGAGGGAGATGGACGGGCTGACGATGGTGGCCCGGGTTCGGGAGATTTATCCGAGCCTGCCCGTCGTCATCATTAGCGGCTACGGCGAATTCGAATATGCAAAAAAGGCGATTGCTTACGGCGTGTGCAACTATATGCTGAAGCCGATCGAGCGGCTGGAGCTGGTCGCGACGCTGGACAAAATCAAGCTGGCGCTAGACCGCGAGCGCGGTATATCCTCCGCACCAGCTGCGGGAGGCACAGCCGAGGAGGCCCATACCGGCGGCGATGCCCGAAAGCTCATCCGCGACGTCAAGGAATTCGTCAAGCTGCACATCGACGGCGATCTCCGGCTGCAAACCGTGGCCGGCAAAGTTCATCTTAACGCGACCTACTTAAGCCAGCTGTTCAAAGCGGAAACCGGAATGAACTATTCGGAGTACGTGTCGGAGGCCCGTATGGAGCGCGCCAAATGGCTGCTGGCTCATACGCGTCTGAAAATATACGATGTAGCGCGTCTGTCCGGCCATCAAAGTCCGAAGCATTTTATGCTCGTGTTTAAACAGCAGACCGGATGGACGGCGGGGGAGTACCGGGACCGGTACGGTCAGCAGAGTTCGGACGAGAACGACAATGTATAAAGAAAACGTACTTTTTCTTAAACGGGCGTGATTTTTGCCGAGGGGGGTCCCCCGTTATACTCATGGTGAACGATCGGTTCATTACTCATTCCAAGGGGGATTTATATGAAAAGAGCAAAGCTGCCGATTTCGTTGGCACTATTGGCTGCGTTTGCAGTCGGCTGCAGCAATTCGGGTTCGGGCACCGTCTCGGAGGGCGGAGCAAGCGGAAGTCCGGAGCAAAAAGGAGAAGTCGAGCTGAAGTTCATGATGTGGGGCAACCAAGCCCATATGGACGTATATAACAAGCTGATCGACGGCTTCCAGAAGGACAATCCGGGTATCCGCGTCACGATGGAATCGGTTCCTTTTGCCGACTATCAACAGAAAATATCGGTGCTTGCCGCAGGGAAATCGCTGCCGGACGTCGCTTGGGTGTCCGAGCGGATGGTTCCGCAATTCAAGGAAAACGGCATTCTCGGCGACGTATCGGAATTCAAGGACGACGCGGAGTTTAAGCTGGACGACTACATTCCGAGCACGCTCGATTTGTTCCGCGAAGGCGACAAGCTGCTAGGGCTGCCGTTCTCCACGCCGCCGGTCGTTATGTTCTACAACAAGACGCTGTTCGACAAGGCCGGGCTGACCGATCCGAACACGCTGGCCAAGGAAGGGAAATGGACATGGGCGGAGTTCGAGAAATCCGCGCAGGCTGTCGCCAGCAAGGACGCGCAAAACCGCGTATACGGCGCGAACTTCTTCCGCGATTGGAAAACGTGGGTGACGCTGTCCTCCTACTCCTGGTCCAACGGCAGCGGTCCGTTTAACAAAGAGATTACGGAATTCACGTGGAACGACCAATATGGGGTGGAGACGTTCCAGATGCTGGAGCGGATGATGTTTACGGACGAATCGCATCCGAAGGCGGGCGAGCAGGTCAGCTTCGACGCCGGCAACGTAGCCATGTTCTTCGACGTGTACAGCTACGTGTCCAAGGCGCGAGAGATTAAAGACTTCGCATGGAGCATCGCGCCGACGCCGTCCGGTTCGCTTGGAAGCGTGCCGATGCTGGGCCAGGCCGGCTACGCGATGTTCACGGACAGCAAGCATCCGGAGGAAGCGAAGAAGCTGCTGAAATATTTCGCCAGTCAGGAAGGCATCCAGGCGACCTCGACTTATTTCGTGCCTCCGCGCACAACGGTGCTGAACTCCGACGAGTTCATCAACCAGCCGAACAACCCGAGCAAGGAGCACATTCTTCAAGCCGTTATCGACGAGATGCCGAAGGCGCGCATTCTTCCGGGACACGTCCGCTGGACGAACATCGACAACGCGATTCTGCAGGGCTTCGATCGTCTGTTCGGCAAAGTGATGCCGGCGGAGGAGAATTTGAAGAAAATCGCCGAAGAAGTCAATGCGCTGATGGTGAATTAAAGATGGCAGGACTGCAGAACAGTTTGCAGGCGCGGAAGCTTACGCTCGTCGTAAGCCTCCCCGCCAATGACGCTAAGTTGGCCCGCGCGGCGCTGGAGGAAGGCGCCGACGGCTTGAAGGTGCATATGAACGTCGGACATCGGGCCAGCGGCAACCGCTTCGGCTCGCTGGACGAATACGAGAATACGTTTCGCGAAATCCGCTCATTGTTCGAAGGACCGCTCGGCATCGTTCCGGCCGGAGGCGCCGAAGAGGCGAAGCCGGAGGAGATTGGGCGACTGTCTCCGCTAGGCTTCGACTTCTATTCGATCTATGCGCACCATCTTCCGTCCTTCATGCTGCACGAAACCGAATTGGATCGGACGTTTGCGGTGAACGAGTTTTCCGATCTCGCCCTGTTGTCTTCGGCAAGCCGTTACGGCTTTACTGCGGTCGAAGCTTCGATTGTTCCGGGCGACGAGTACGGGACTCCGCTAACCTTCGCGGACGTGCTGAAATATCGGAGCGTCGTTGAGCGGGCGGGAATTCCGGTGTTGCTGCCCTCGCAGCGCAAGCTTGTTCCGGACGACGTTCGCGTGCTGGGAGACACAGGTGTCAAGGCGATTATGCTCGGGGCGATCGTTGTCGGCAAGACGGAGGAAACGATGCGCAGAGCGGTGGCGGATTTCCGCGCCGCGATCGACAGATGGAACTGACAGGCGGTGAACCGATGAGCGGGAAAAAAACAAAGAAAATAAAAGGGCCATTGGCCCGCGAAGCGCAAATTACCGGATGGCTGTTTATTTCTCCGATGGTAATCGGTTTTACGCTTCTGCTGCTGTTCCCGATGGGGCTGGCGCTGTATATGAGCTTTACGGATTGGCCGCTGCTAGGCAGCCATAACTACATCGGTATCGACAACTACCGGCACATTATGAACGACGCCCTGTTCTGGCAGGTGCTCGGCAATACCGTCTATTTTACGGTCGGACTTGTGCCGCTGAATATTGTGCTGGCGCTATTGCTCGCGCTGCTGCTGGCCAGAAGCATGCGGGGCATCGGGCTGTTCCGCACCGCGATTTTCGTGCCGGTCATGACCTCGCTGATCGTCTGGTCGATCGTGTGGAAATACATGTTCGCGACCGACTCGGGCTTGATCAACCAGCTTCTGACCGCGCTGCACATTCAAGGCCCCGCCTGGCTGTACGACACGAAGCTGGCGATGCCGGCCGTGATCGTGACAAGCGTGCTGAAAAACGTCGGCCTGAACATGGTGCTCTTTATCGCGGCGCTTCAGCAGGTGCCCGCATCGCTCTACGAAGCGGCCAAGCTGGACGGCGCAAGCCGGACGCGGTCCTTTTTCAACGTAACGCTGCCGATGATTACGCCTACGATTTTTCTTACGGTCGTGATGACCGTCATCGGCTCGCTGAAGGTGTTCGGGCAAATTTTCGTCATGACGCAGGGCGGACCGAGCAACAGCACGAAGGTGCTTGTCTACTACATCTGGGAGAAGGCGTTTAAGCTGTTCCAGCTCGGCTACGCGTCGGCGCTTGCCTTCGTCCTGTTCTTCGTCGTGCTTGTGCTGACGCTGGTGCAGTGGCAGCTTAGAAAGAGGTGGGTGTTCAATGAAAGCGACGCATAACGGCTCCGTGGGCATCTGGCGCAAATCGCTCGGAACGGCGGGCATCTATGCGGCTCTCGGCGCAATCTCGCTCGTGATGATGGTTCCGTTCATATGGATGATCTCGACCTCCTTCAAGGAGCCGAATGAGGTGTTCAAATACCCGCCGCAGCTGATCCCTTCGACGTTCCGATTCGAGAACTACGCGGACGTGTTCAAGCTTATCCCGTTCGAATGGTTTTACTTCAACAGCGTCTATATCGCCGCGCTTGTCGTGGGCGGCACGGTGCTGTTCGCGTCCTTGGCAGGCTACGCTTTCGCAAGAATCCCGTTTACGGGCAGGAACGCCGTATTTCTCGTGCTGCTCAGCGCGATGATGATTCCGCACGAGGTCACGGCGATTCCGATGTTCCTGTTCATGCGCGAGATCGGATGGATCGATACGCATTTGCCATTGATCCTGCTGCCGATTTTCGGGGCGGGCGGAGTGTTCGGCATCTTCGTGATGCGGCAGTTTTTCATTACGGTTCCGAAGGAGCTGGAGGAAGCCGCAATGATCGACGGCTGCAGCCGTCTGCGCATTTACGCGCGGATTATGCTGCCGATCGCCAAGCCGGGTCTGGCGACGCTGACGATTTTTACGTTCGTGACCAACTGGAACGAATTTTTCGATCCGCTTATCTTCATTAATACGCGCAGCCTGATGACGCTTCCGCTTGGCTTGTCGCTGTTCACGGACGAGGTCGGGACGGCGTGGCATCATCTGATGAGCGCGACGGTGATGGCGACGGTGCCGCTGCTGATTATTTTCTTCCTGGCGCAGCGTCAATTCATCGAAGGCGTAGCCATGACGGGATTAAAAGAATAGAAGGAACGGAGTTGGCATCAGGTGATGAAGAAGATTGAGGCGGACGTGATCGTCGTCGGCGGAGGACCTGCGGGAATCGTCGCGGCGATCGCCGCCGGGCGGCAAGGCGTAAAGACGGTGCTCGTGGAGAGGTACGGCTTTGTCGGCGGCATGTCCACGGCGGCGATGGTATATCCGTGGATGACGTTCCATGCGGACAGCGGGGAGCAGGTCATTCGCGGCATCGCGCAGGAGATCGTCGATCGGCTGATCGAGCGCGGCGGTTCGCCCGGCCACCTTCGGGATACGGTCGGCTTCGTGCATACGGTCACGCCGTATCATCCCGAAATCTATCAGGTCGTGGCGGTAGAGATGCTGCGGGAAGCCGGCGTCGAGCTGTATCTGCACAGCTTTGTGGACGAGGTGGAGGCAGCGGACGGCACGATCCGCTCGGTGCGGATTACGACGAAGTCGGGGAAAATAGAGCTGGCGGGACGGATATTCGTGGATGCGAGCGGAGACGCGGACGTCGCGTATTTGTCCGGCGCCGAGACGTTGAAGGGGCGCGACGGCGACTCCCAAGCGCAGCCGATGACGATGAAATTCCGCATGCGGGGCGTCGATCTGGAGCAGATCAAGGCGTATATGCTGGCGAATCCCGATAACTTCTATAAGAAGACGCCGATTGACGAGCTGCCCGGCTTGCCCTTGACGGGCATCAGCGGTTTTTACTCCGAGTGGCAGGCGTCGGGCGTCCCGATCAATCGCGATCAGGTGCTGCTGTTTACCGGTCCGGCGGACGACGAGGTGCTTGTCAACTGCACGAGAGTGCAGGGACTCGACGGCACACAGGTGGAGGATTTGACCCGCGCGGAGGAGGAAGGGCGCAAGCAGGTGCTGCTGATGGCCGAGTTTCTGAAGCGGGACGTGCCGGGCTTCGCTCGCGCGTCCGTATCGGCAGTCGGCACGCAGATCGGCATCCGCGAGACGCGGCGCATCGTCGGTCTGTACGCGCTAACGAAGGAGGACGTCGTCGCCGGCAGGAAATTCGAGGATGCGATCGCTCGCAGCGGCTATCCGATCGACATCCACGATCCATCCGGGAAAGGCGTGACCGCCTCCTGGATCGCGGGCGACGGTACCTACGACATTCCGTATCGCTGCCTCGTGTCGCGGAACGCCAGCAATTTGCTGGCGGCGGGCAGATGCATTTCCACGACGCACGAAGCGCTTGCCACAACGCGGCTTACGCCGAGCTGCATGGCGACCGGTCAGGCTGCCGGTACGGCCGCCGCTCTGGCCGTTCTCGACGGCGTAACGCCGGCCGAAGTGAACGTCGCGCGTCTGCGAGAGGCATTGATTCAGGAGAAGGCGTATCTTTAAGAAGTCGAAAATCCCGCGAAGTGCAGCGATGCATCGCGGGATTTTTATAAATAATTAAACCACAGTTTCCCGTTTCCGAAAAAACGTCTTGAGCGCGTTGTAAATCTCGCCCTTCTCTTTAATGATGTAATAGAAAAATTGCTGGTGCTCCAAATGCTTGTAAGCCGACATAAGCGTGCTGCTTCGATTGTACTGATTGACTTCTCCGTAGCCGAACATGTTAGACCGCTCCAGCAGCTCCTTGATCAGCCGCACGCACCGCTCATTGTCGCTCGTCAGGTTATCCCCGTCCGAGAAGTGGAACGGATAAATGTTGTACAACGACGGAGGATAACGGCTGTCGATAATTTCCAGCGCCTTGACGTAAGCGGAAGAGCAGATCGTGCCGCCGCTCTCGCCACGGGTGAAAAACTCCTCCTCCGTTACCTCTTTCGCCTCCGTATGGTGCGCGATAAACACGATATCCACCTTCTCGTACTGGCGGCGCAGAAAGCGGGACATCCAGAAGAAGAACGACCTCGCGCAATATTTTTCGAACGAGCCCATTGAACCGGAAGTGTCCATCATCGCCAGAATGACCGCGTTGTTTTGCGGCTTAACGATTTCCTCCCATGTCTTGAACCGCAGATCGTCTGGGGAGATGCCTCCGATTTCGGCACGGCCGTCCCGCGAGTTGCGGCGCAGATTTTCGAGAATCGTCCGCTTCTTGTCGATGTTGGACATGATGCCTTTACGCCTGACGTCTGTAAACCGCACATCTTTGACCTCGATCTGCTGTTTGTCTTTTTTCTTCAGATAAGGCAGCTCCAGCTCTTCGAACAGCATCGACTCCAGCTCGGCGATGGAAATCTCCGCTTCGACGACGTCGTCTCCCGGATCGGAGCCCGCGCCTTCTCCCTTGCCGCCGGCCGGCGTCGGATCGACGCCCAGCACGTCGCCGACCTGGCTGTCCCCGTCTCCCTGTCCGACATGCTTCTTCTTGTTCGTGTTGAAGACGAAGTGGTATTCGTCCAGACTACGAATCGGAATTTTAATAATTTGGCGCCCATCGGACATGACGATATTCTCTTCGGAGACGAGATCCGGCAAATTTTGCTTGATCGCGTCCCGAACCTTCTGCTGATGACGTGCCTGATCCTGATAGCCTTTGCGATGCAGCGACCAGTCTTCCCGGGATAAAATAAACGAGGGATGATTCATGGGCAACCCCCTATCGCTTCGTTGTTTAAGGATGTATTACTCAATATATTCAAGTTCGGCTAAACGATGTGTATGCATATCTCGGACAAGCCGATTTTGGGGCAGAAAGCTCATTTTACCAACTGCAATTGGGCCGGCGATAGATTACAATAATAGTAGCTGGCGCGACTTGTCGCGACAAAGAGGGAAATGGGAGGGATTGTGCCCCATGAAGTTCATACATACTGCCGACTGGCATTTGGGCAAGCTGGTTCAGGGCGTCTATATGACGGACGATCAACGTTACGTGCTGGAGCAATTAGTAGAAACGATAGAAAAGGAGCGCCCGGATGCGGTCGTCGTTGCCGGAGATTTGTACGATCGGGCCATTCCGCCGACCGAAGCCGTCGAACTGCTGGACGAGTTGTTCGAACGCATTGTCATCGGACTTAACACGCCGCTGCTGGCCATCGCGGGCAACCATGACAGTCCGGACAGGCTGTCGTTCGGAATGGCCATTATGGAGGCGAGAGGGCTGCATCTGATCGGCCAACTCAAAGCCGAGCATAAGCCGGTCTTGCTGAGAGACGGCGACGGAGAGGTTTATTTTCACCTTGTACCCTACGCCGATCCCGCTCAAGTTCGTTACATACTCGAAGATGAAAATATTCGCACTCACGACGACGCGATGAAAGCGATCGTCGACCGAATTGAAGCGGGACTGGACCGCCAAGCTCGCCACGTGTTTATCGGACATGCGTTCGTGACACCGGGGGCTAGGCCGGAGGAAAATACGAGCCAGTCCGAGCGCCCGCTGGCGATCGGGGGGGCGGAGCATGTGCACGCCGAATATTTTGGAGGCTTCCACTACACGGCGCTCGGCCATCTGCACCAGGCGCATCATGTGGCGGACGAACGGATTCGCTACGCCGGCTCTCCTTTGAAATATTCAATCTCCGAGGAGAATCATCGCAAAGGCTTCTTCATCGTTGAACTGGACGGAGCAGGGAACGTATCGGTGGAGAAAAGGGAGCTGAAGCCCCGCCGCGACATGCGTCGCATCGCCGCGCCGATCGAGGAGCTGGAGCGGCATCCGGTATGCGACGATTATGTGTTCGTGACGCTACTGAACGACAATCCGGTGCTATTCCCGATGGAGAAGGTTCGCGCCGTATATCCGAATGCGCTGCACGTGGAACGCAAGGTGACGGTTTCTCCGCTTGCGGAGGGCGCGGATGCGGCGGCTGGCAGATCGGCAAGACGCGAGGCCGATCCGGTGGCGCTGTTCGCAGCGTTTTATCAGGAGGTGAAAGGCGTGCCGCTGTCGTCCGACAAGCAGGAATTGTTCGCGGACACGTACGCGGCCGTCTTGCGCGAGGAAGGAGGAGCGGGATGAAGCCCATTCGAATCAGCATGACCGCTTTCGGCCCTTATCGGGATATAGAGACGATCGATTTCGAGGCGCTTGAGGACCGGCGCTTGTTCGTCATCTCCGGCAATACCGGCGCGGGTAAGACGACCATCTTCGATGCGATCTGTTTTGCACTGTACGGCAGTGCCAGCGGCGAGGATCGCGCGGAGCCGAGGATGCTGCGAAGCCATTTCGCAGATGACGATATACATACGTCGGTGGATTATCATTTTGCGGTCGGTGCGCGAACCTATCGCGTATTCCGGCAAATGCCTCATCGTCGAGGCGCAAACAAGAGCGAGACGGGCGGCAAAGCGGAGCTATACGAGACGACCGGAGGCGAGGAGGTTCCATGCATCGATCGCTTCACCGTCTCGGACGTGAACGTTAAGCTCGAATCGCTGCTCGGATTAACCCGGGAGCAATTTGGACAGATCGTGATGCTGCCGCAAGGGGAATTTCGTAAGCTGCTCACCTCCGATACGGAAAATAAGGAGGAAATTTTGCGGCGCATTTTCCGGACTGGGCTGTATCAGAAGGTCGAAGATCGTTTTCAGCGGCAAAATCGCGAGCTCCAGGAGGCGCTTAAGCAGGCAAAGACGCAGCAGGACGTATACGCCAAGCAGGCGCAGCAGTCGCTTCCGCAGAGGGAGGGGAGCGCGCTTGCGGCAACGCTTTTGCAGGAGTATAGCAGCATGGCGCAAGTGTCGGACGGATTAACACAGGAAATCGCCTATTACGAAGCGCTTGCCAAGGAGATCGGCCGCGGCAAGGCCGATCTGGAAGGGCAGCTTCAGCAGAGCGAGCAGATTTTGCGAGAGGCGCTTACGCTGGAGGCGAGGTTTGCTCAGTTAGCGGAGAAACGCCAACAGCTTCAGCATTTGGAGGCTCGCAAAGCCGAAGCGGACGAAAGCGAGCGACGGCTGACGCTGGCCGAGAAGGCCGCGCGCCTGCTGCCTTACGAGGAGCAGTCGCTCGCAGCAGCTCGGCAGGCCGAGCAGAAGCGCGAGACGCTCGAGCGCAAGCAGCGCGATCTGGCGGAAGTAGAGCGGGCGCATGCCGATGCCGAGCTGAGCTACCGGCGGGAGGAAGCCCGGAGCGAGGAACGCAAAGAGGCTGAGCGAGAGCTGACGCGTTTGGTGGAACTGAAGCCTCTCGTACAGACGCTCGACGAGCGTCGGCTTGAGGTCGAGCGTCTGACGGCGCAGGAGAAGGCAGTAAACGAGCGGCGAACGACGGCGGACCGACAGCTTGAATCGCAGCGCGAAGAGCGCCGAGTTTCCGCCGACCACTTAAAGCTTGCGGAGACGGAAGCGGCCCAGCTGCCGGAAATGGCGGAGCGTTACGAGCGGTTAAGAAGCAAGTACAAGCTGCTTAAAGAGCTGGACGAGTTGGATAGGCGATTGGAGAGTTGGACCAAGCACGAGGGGGAATTGCAGAGCGCGGCGGCAGAGATTAAAAAGGAGCATGATCGGGCCGAGACGCTGTGGCTAGAGGGACAGGCGGGCCTGCTGGCCGAGCATTTGCACGACGGCAAGCCTTGTCCCGTCTGTGGAAGCGAGTCGCACCCGGCCAAAGCCGTTCCTGCTTCAAGCATCCCCACGCGCGAGCAGTTGCAGCAAGTGAAGGAGAAGCTTCGCGCTGTTGAACGAGAGCTTGGCGATGCTCAGGCACAGGCTGCGGCTGCGAGTACAGGCCGATCCGGCCGAGCGGAGCTGATTGCCGAATACGAAATTACCGACGAGCCACTGAGCGAGCAGTTGATCCGTGCCGAAGCCGAAGGCAAGAAGGTGCGTCAGGAGACCGATCGCCTCAAGCAGCAGGCTGAAGCGGTTCGTAGCCGTCGGCTTGAAGTTGAGAAGTTGGATGTACAGCTTGAGCGGCTGCAAACCGAGCGCGAGCAATTGCTGACCGAACAGCACCGCCTGTCGATGGAGCGGAGCGCCAAGCAGTCTGTACTGGAGAATGAGTTGGGACGAGTGCCGGAGTCATTGCGTTCGCCGGACAAGCTCGAGATTCGTAATCGAGAACAATCCGCTCTTATCGAGCGGCTAAATGCTTTATGGGCGGAAGCGCAGCGCAAGCTGCAGAGCACTCAAAACCAACTGGTGGAAGAGAAAGCAAACTTCGTTCAGCTGTCCAATCAGCGACAGGAGTCAGAGCTTCATCTGAAACAGGCTGAGGAGCGCTTGGCCGAAGAGCTGGAGAAAGCGGGCTTCGGAACGGTTGAAAGCTACCGCGCGGCCAAGATGGCCGAAGCGGACCGCGAGCGTCTCTCTGCTCTGATCGAGCAATTCAAGCTGCAAATGACGACCGTAACGCGGCATATTGCCGAACTGGAACATGAGTTAAGCGATAAGATTCGTCCGGACACGGCGGCTCTGCAAGCGGCGATGGAAGAATTAAAGGCGCGATTGGAGCAGATCGTAGCCGAATTACACGCCGTTGGCGGACATGAACGAGAGGCTCGACGGCTGCTCGCCGCGATTGCCGAAGCTGAGGCGCAATTCCGCGACCTCGAACAGCGGCAGCAGCAGGTGGCGGATATCTATCAGATGCTCAAAGGCGACAACTCGCAGAAAATTTCATTCGAGCGCTACATATTGATTGAGTTCCTTGAACAAATTTTGCACGCGGCCAACGTTAGATTAACCGACTTGTCCAACGGCCAATTCAGATTGGAACGAAGTGATCGGCTAGAATCGCGCGGCAAACAAAGCGGACTCGGACTCGATGTTTTCGACGCCTATACCGGGCAGAACCGCGACGTCAAATCGCTGTCAGGAGGCGAAAAGTTTAACGCCTCGCTCTGTCTGGCCCTCGGAATGACCGACGTCATCCAAGCTTATCAAGGCGGAGTCTCGATTGAGATGATGTTCATTGACGAAGGCTTCGGTTCGCTGGACGAGGACTCCCTAAACAAAGCCATTGCCGCGCTTGTCGATCTTCAGCGAGCTGGACGCATGATCGGCGTCATCTCGCACGTTCAGGAATTGAAGACCGCGTTCCCGGCCGTTCTGGAAGTCAGCAAAACCAAAGAAGGACACAGCCGAACGAAGTTTATCGTCAAGTAGCTTGCGACAGAATCAGATCATCGGACAGAATTTGCCATCAAGGAAACTTGGGGCAGAATCGGATCTGACGGAGTTTGCCATCAATCAATTTGCGGCAAATTCAAGCTGACAAAGGCTCCGGTGAGAGGGGCTTTCGTCTGGGCTCGCGAAATCCTCCATACTCGTTCAGAGTGTAGATAGTCGTACAGGTGTTTATGATTAGCTTCATCAGCGCCTGAGAAGGATTATGGACGTTGTTGCTGCGGAAGCGATATTCGCAATAGTAGTACGGCCGTCTCCATTTAGGCACTCGGCCGTAATGCTTGCGTACGAAAGCGCGAGCCCTTCTGAACATCAATTGCATGGCTCGTCTGACGATCGGCTGTTGGGCCGATCGTTTTTGGCGATCCCAGAAATCGAATAGCGGTCCGGACTCAATATTGTACATAGCGTATCTAATTTTGTTAAGCAGCCGTCTTGCAGTGCGGTATTGGAGCTTTAACGTATTGCCGAGCCTACGCGCCGAACACCGGCGTCCGGATGCGACCCAATACAACGCAACCATCCAATAACGAAGGGGCAGCTTGGTGCGGTGCATTAAAGTGTTGGAGGTGAGGGAGGTTTGCGTCTTGCAATTGATGCATTCGTACACGTTTCTCGTCTTGATCACGCTATATCGCATTTCGCCGCACTTCGTACAGATGAAACCGCGTGGCCAGCGGATGGAGAACAAGTAGTTTCGGCAAGTCTGCTCATCAGGAAAACAAGCCAAAAACTTACGAATAGACATCAAGTCAAACCCCTCCTTCACTCATCTAAACGAACGTTTGTTCCTATTTTCATTTTACCAAACATACGTTCTGTTGTCGATGATTAATTTTAAAATTCTGCCTCTATTTTTGGATTTTTGTGGAACTCCGTTGCGATGTTGTATGTCCATTTTGACCTCCCTGAGTTAATGGCAAAGGGGGGGCTCGACTGTGTGTAGAGTCACTGGCAAGAAACCAGGACGGCTGGCTTAGAACAATATATTACTCAGGTTGGCCTTAAAACGAGAAACTTCATCGAAACTCGGGAGATTGTCGGTAATTGTGAGGTCGAGGATGTAGAGTATGTCGAGTATGTAACTGCACATTACTTCAGGTTGGGTCAAAATGAGACACATCATCGAAACTTGGGAGAGCGCCGGTAGTAGAAAGGTCGAGGAAAGTAGAAAATGTAGCTGCACATGACTCAGGTAGGAGCAAAATGAGATACATCATCGAAACACGGGAGAGCGTCGGTAAGTCGAGAGGTAGAGGGGAATAGAAATGTAGCTGCACATGACTCAGGTAGGGCCAAAATGAGACACATCATCGAAACTCGGGAGAGCGTCGGTAAGTCGAGAGGTAGAGGGAAATAGAAAATGTAGCTGTAGATGACTCAGGAAGGGCCAAAATGAGATACAGATGCGTTGCAGGAAGTGTCGCAGAGGAAGGGAGAGAGAAACAGGCATTCTCAGGATGAGAATGCCTGTGCGGAGCGGGAGAGCTTATGCGCCGGCGCCAGCGAGGCCGGCAAGGAGAAGCAGCGCGAGGAAAAGGAGCGGCAAACCGTTGAAGATAGTGCCGAGAATTGCGAACACTTTCTTGTAGCCGGGGCGCGTTAGGGCGACGATGCCCAGGATGAGCCCCACGATGGAGAGAAGGATCAGCAGCGGATAGAGGATCATGTAACCGATATACGGTTGGATTTTGTCCACGATCTCTTCGTCGCTCATCAGTCGATTGCCGTATTCGTCCACAATCTGCGTAATATCGATAGCTTGAAACAACAAGCTAATGATGACGATTGTCAGGACGATGAAGGACAAGAAGCCGACAATCGACAACACGAAGGATGCGATCCCTAGTCCGCTATGCTTGAGCGGAGCGACGTGACCCGGAGCTGGAGAAAAGGGGCCGCGGTTCGCAAATTGTTCATCTTTTTCGAACGGTTCGTTCATGACTTTCCACCTCATTCACGATATGATAGTTGTTGGAGTGCTGTCCAAAATCTAAGGAGGATAACCTCACATGAATAAGTATACAAAAATTGGGGCCCTTGCGGCTATGTTTTCTGTTGTTCTCGGTGCATTTGGTGCGCATATGTTGGAGGATAGGCTGACGGCAGACGCGCTTGACGTATACGACACCGCGGTCCAGTACCATATGTTCCACTCCGTCGGCATTTTGCTAATCGCTTTGCTGATCGATCGTCTTCCAGCGCCCAAGATGGCGATTTGGGCAGCCAGATTGCTTCTCGTCGGTATCGTGTTGTTTTCCGGCAGCTTGTACGTTCTTGCTCTTAGCGGGGTCAAAGTGCTTGGCGCGATTACGCCGCTCGGAGGCGTCGCGTTTATCGCGGGCTGGATCTGTCTGGCTCTGGCTTCCCGAAAGAGCAAACAGTAGGAAAACAAAGGATACACATCTCTATTAATTGGTCTATAATAGATATGTTATTCATGAGTATTTGCCCATGGCGGAGGAAGGATGTAGCCTCGTGAACGGATGGTCCGACGAAGGACTTTGGCTGGCAGGTATCGCCGGCGTCGCAGCACTGACCGCAAGCGCCGCTTCATTAGGCTGGATATTTTCGCGCAAACGTTATCGGGCCAGGCAATCTGGCCCTGCTTACCAATGGGAATTGTTGAATTCGCTTTATAACCACAGCCCGATCGCTTTTGCAGTCATAGATCGGCAGGGACGATTTCTGGACATTAACCGCGATCCGTCCGATATGGTCGGATACGGCAAAGAAGAGCTCAACGGCATTTCGTTCGAGACGCTGCTGGCGGAAGAGTCCCGAGAGCAGACCAAGCTTATTTTTCAACGGACGCTTCAAGGGGAAACTTGCACGAGGGAAATCAAGGTCATACATAAGCAGGGACACGCAATCGATCTCAACATCCATACTTCGCCGTTGATCAGGAGAAAAAGGCCCATCGGCCTTCTCGTATTCATTGAAGATATCAGCGACCGAAAGCGCTCTCTTGAGCGTATACGCTACATGGCCTATTACGACGATATGACGGGACTGCCGAACAGACAGTTTTTTATGAACAGGCTCGAAGAGAGGCTGCAAACCGCCAAGGAGGGCGGAAGACCTCTGGCCGTCTGTTATATTGACGTTGACCATTTCAAGCTGATCAATGCGTCGTTCGGCCGGGATTTCGGCGACATGCTGCTGTTGCAAATCGCCGAACGGCTCAGTCGCAGCTTATCCGTGCCCGGAGACTTGGCTCGCATGGAGGGAGACGAGTTCGCGGCTTGTCTGGATACGCTGGAAAGCGCGGACGAAATATCCGGACGTCTCGACGGTCTAATATCCGTTATGAAGGAGCCGTTCGAATTGAGCGGCGTTCCGGTTCACGTAACGGTAAGCATCGGCGTTGCGGTCAGCGCGGACGGGACCGGTGACGCCGCCACGATGCTTAAACGGGCGGATACCGCTCTGCACCGCGTGAAGGTTAACGGTAAGAACGACTATATGCTGCATTCCTGCGACATGGATCATATTGCGCTGGAGAAGCTGACGATTCAGCACGAAATGCGCAGGGCGCTGAGAAACAAGGAATTTATTTTGCACTACCAGCCCCAATACGCCCTGGCTTCCGGTCAAATCGTCGGCATGGAGGCGCTGGTGAGATGGCGGCATCCCGAACGCGGGCTTGTTCCTCCTGGCGAATTTATTCCTGCGGCGGAGGAAAGCGGACTGATCGTGCAGCTCGGCGAGTGGGTGATCGAGGAGGCCTGCAGACAGAATAAGGAGTGGCAGAATGAAGGTTTGCTCAACATACCGGTATCTGTCAATCTATCTCTTCGACAATTTACGCAGCGAAAGCTGACAAGCAAAATTTCCGAGATTTTGCGCAAAACCGGCCTGCATCCCCGTTATCTGGAGCTTGAAATTACCGAAAGTATGACGATGGATGTCGAGCGCGCGTCGCAATATTTGAAAGAGCTGACCGAATTGGGAGTCAGTATCAGCATTGACGATTTCGGAACGGGATACAGTTCGTTTCATTATTTAAAAAATTTGCCGATCGCGCGTCTGAAAATCGACCGATCCTTCGTTAGGGACATTGAGCAGAGATCGAGCGATGCCGCGATCGTTGCCGCAATTATATCGATGGCGCACAGCTTGCAGATGCAGGTCGTTGCCGAAGGAGTCGAGACGAAGGATCAGGCTCATTTTCTTCGTTCGTATCGCTGCGACGAAATGCAGGGTTACTATGGCAGTCCCCCCCTGCCGAGCACGGCGCTTAAAGAATTGTTGTCGGAGAAATTTAACCGTCCCGCACTGCCCAATTATCACTAGACCTCCATCCCATACACAGAGCGGAAAAGAAGCGCTTCGGCGCTTTTTTTCTTTATTTTCGAGTGTGAAAAATAGGATCCCTGGATTTGTCAATAGGTCAACTTTCACCTTGACACACACAATATCTTGATATAAATTGGATCTTGTCGCTATACATATTGTGTCGAGTTCACGGGAAGGAGAATGGATGGCATGCTGATCGCCTATGATTCGAGGACGGGTAACGTACGGAGGTTCGTAGAGAAATTAACGCTTCCTTCGGTTCAAATCGAGGAATCTATGGCTCTCGATCAGCCCTTCGTTCTCATTACATACACGACCGGTTTCGGGCAAGTTCCGGAGAAGGTCGTCGCATTTTTGAAGAAAAACCATCAGAAGCTGCGCGGGGTATCCGCAAGCGGCAATCGTAACTGGGGAACCGGATTCGCGCTGAGCGCCGATCGCATCTCCGAGATGTACGGAGTGCCTGTTGTCAGCAAGTTCGAGCTGTCCGGGACTTCCAAAGACGTGGAAAGATTTGAAGAGGGGGTGCAAGCAGTTGCGTCATATTGAACTGAACAACTTGCTGATGCAAAGGGATACGGAAGGCTTCTTCCAACTGGATAAGGACCGAGAAGCCGTCTCGGAATTTATGGAGGATGTCTATCGCAAAAGCTTGAAGTTCGCCTCCCACCTCGAGAAGGTCCGCTACATGCTGGATAATAACTACTACGCAGATGTGTATAAGCTTTATACGGAAGAGGAAGTTAAACAAATCTACGAACTAACCCACGAGTATCGCTTTCAATTCAGATCCTATATGGCCGCCTCCAAGTTTTATACCGACTATGCCGTCAAGACGGACGACAAAACGCTATATCTTGAGCATTTCCCCGACCGGGTCTCGATTGTGGCGCTGCATTTGGCCAGAGGGGATTTCAACGTTGCTCGTTCTCTGGCGGCTTCGATGATGGAGCAGCGGCTGCAGCCGGCGACGCCGACGTTCCTGAACGCGGGCAAGAGTCGGCGCGGAGAGATGGTATCCTGCTTCTTGCTGGAAATGGACGATTCACTCAATTCGATCAATTATGTGATCGGCACATGCATGCAGCTCTCCAAAATCGGCGGAGGCGTAGCGGTGAACCTGTCGAAGATTCGCGGGCGCGGCGAGGCAATCAAAGGCGTCGAAGGCGCCGCCAAGGGCATTATGCCCGTGCTGAAGCTGATGGAGGACGCGTTCTCGTACGCTGACCAGATGGGACAGCGCAAAGGGTCGGGCGCAGGCTATTACAATATTTTCGGCTGGGACGTCATCGAGTTCCTTGACAGCAAAAAGATTAACGCGGACGAGAAAACTCGTCTGAAGACGTTGTCGATCGGTCTGATCGTGCCGGACAAGTTCTATCAGCTTGCAGAGCGTAACGAACCGCTGCACGTATTCGCGCCGTATACGGTGTTTAAGCACTACGGCAAACATCTGGACGACATGGATATGGACGAAATGTACGATGCGCTGCTTGCCGACGACCGGGTGAAGAAAAAAGCGGTCATGAGCGCGCGCGACATGCTCGTCAAAATAGCCACGACGCAGCTCGAGTCCGGTTATCCCTACATGATGAACAAGTCCAACGCCAATCGCGCTCATGCTCTTAAAGATATCGGCGACATTAAGATGTCGAATCTGTGCACGGAGATTTTCCAGCTACAGGAGACTTCGGAGATCGGCGATTATTTCGAGCCGGATACGATTCGCAGAGACATTAGCTGCAACCTGGCTTCGCTGAATATCGCCAATGTAATGGACACGCGCAAAATCAAAGAATCCGTGCATGAAGGCATTATCGGTCTAACGGCGGTAAGCGACATGACGACGGTCGCCAACGCCCCCGGCGTCGCCAAAGCCAACGCCGAGCTGCACTCCGTCGGATTGGGCGCCATGAACCTGCACGGCTACCTGGCTAAGAATAAAATCGCTTACGAAAGCAAGGAAGCCCGCGACTTCGTCCGTACGTTCTTCATGATGATGAACTTCCATTCCATCGAGAAGAGCATGGAGATTGCAAAAAGCACGGGCGTTACTTTCCATGGCTTCGAGCGTTCCGAATATGCGAAAGGCACTTATTTCGATCGTTATTTGACGACCGACTACCGTCCGACGACGGAGCGGGTGAAGCAGCTGTTTGCGGGCATCGACATTCCGTCGCCTGCGGATTGGGCGGGCCTGAAGATCGACGTGGCCGAGCACGGGCTGTACCATGCATACAGGCTGGCGATCGCGCCGACGCAGAGCATCTCGTACATTCAGAACTCGACTTCGAGCGTGATGCCGATCGTCGAACCGATCGAAACGCGCACCTACGCCAACTCGACGACGTATTACCCGATGCCGTTCCTGAGCAAAGACAATATTTTCTTCTATAAATCGGCTTATCAAATGGACCAATTCAAAGTGATCGACATGATCGCGGAAATTCAGCCCCATGTGGATCAAGGCATCTCTGCCGTTCTGCACGTCAACAGCGACGTGACGACGCGTCAGCTGTCCAGATATTACGTCTATGCGGCCAAGAAGGGCCTTAAATCGCTCTATTATACGCGTACGAACCGTCTGTCCGTAGAAGAGTGCGTAACCTGCTCGGTGTAAGTGAGCGGCAAGGCAACGAGCGATAGAAACGAGGAGGACGAACGCCGATGTGCGCCTTAAAAGCCGTGAACTGGAACCGGCCTGACGACGATTTTACGATTACGTTCTGGAATCAGAACATTATGCAGTTCTGGACGGATGAGGAAATTCCGCTCTCGGACGATAAAATGGATTGGATGAACTTAAGCCCGCAAGAGCGAGATCTGTACATGAAGGTGCTGGGCGGTTTGACGCTGCTCGACACAGTGCAGGGCGGCGTCGGGATGCCTCGCATTCTGGAGCATGTCGACGGGCTGCAGCGCAAAGCCGTACTCGGCTTCATGGCAATGATGGAACAGATTCACGCCAAATCCTACAGCAGCATCTTCACGACGCTGGCGTCCACTGAAGAGATTGACGGCGTTTTTCGCTGGGTAGAAGCAAATCCGTATTTGCAGACGAAGGCCGATACGATCGTGCAATACTACAATAACATCGATTCTCAGCGCAGCCTGTTTCTGGCGATGGCCGCTTCCGTGCTGCTGGAAAGCTATTTGTTTTACAGTGGATTTTTCTATCCGTTGTACTTGGCCGGGCAAGGGAAAATGACGAGCAGCGGCGAGGTCATCGACCTTATTTTACGCGACGAGAGCATCCACGGGCTGTATGTCGGCGTGTTGGCGCAGGAAGTGTACGCCAAGCTCGACGAGAGCGAGCAGAAGGAAGTTTACGAGGTGTTGTACGGACTTCTCATGCACCTGCATCAGAATGAAGAGAACTACACCGATCAGCTCTACTCGGCGATCGGGCTCGCCGAAGAGGTTAAGAAGTTTGTGCGCTATAACGCCAACAAAGCGTTCATGAACATGGGCTTCGCCCCGGTCTTCCCGGAGGAGGACGTTAATCCGATCGTATTCAACGGCATCAGCACGAAGACGAAGCAGCATGACTTTTTCTCGAAAAAGGGCAATGGCTACGTTCGGACAATTCATGTAGAAGCGATGACGGACGACGATTTCGTGTTCGATTTCGATAAATAAGCAACGGTGCATACAAAAACTCGCACAAGGGGAAAACCTCTGTGCGAGTTTTATTTTGTGAGCCTTTTATTCTACGAAGTCGTCGATTTCGTTTAATCCCACCGTGTACACTTGCTTCTCGTCCACATGATACGCGGTGATGAGCCGCTTGTCGGAGTCATAGTTGAGGATACGGCAAGGGATGCTCAGCTTCACTCCAAGACCCTTGTTAATGTTCAGCCGAATCAGCTTGCCGCTTTCGATGAAGAAGCGGATGCGCAGCTCCAGCGGGTTCGGGTCGGGAGAGTGGACGGGGGCCTTTTTCGCCGGTGGAGGCGGAGAAGGCCGCGCTTTCGCGCTGGAGGCAGACGCCGAATGGTCCGTCACAAGCCGATAGTGGTCCAGGTCAGAGCTTTTTAATTGTAAAAGCAGTTGTTTCAAAGCCTCCGCCCTGTTCGGAGAAGAGACTTTGAACTCCACGAGAAATTTATGGGAGTCATCGATATTCGTAGAATTGTCAGTCATGAAGATGCCTCCGTCGCCATGCGTAGTTCATTAAAACCATGTCCTAACTCCCAATATACCACGAGAAGGGCGCCTAATATAGGGGTGAGGGTTCAAATGCCCTGAAAAAAATTTCTATATGCGCATATGTTATCGTAAACGATCTCTTATAGCCGAACACCTATGAAAGGGGATGCAATAGGCATGGTCAACGTGATGCCGCTGCAAATCGGGGATTGGACCGCGATTGGCGTCGAGGTGCTGCTGCCGAAAACGACTCTTCTGGCGGTTACCGCAGGTCAAGGGTACATTATGTGCGGTGCGCTGGACGTCCAACTGCTTAATGAGAGGTTGAAGGATCGCGCAATTATCGCGGGCCGAGCCGTCGGGGTGAAGACGATCGAGCAGCTGCTTGACGCACCGCTCGAATCGGTGACCGACGCCGCGCAGGCGCTCGGAATTACTGTCGGCATGCGCGGGCGGGACGCGGTTAAGCTGATGGCCCAAGCTGCCGTATAACCTCGAAACCAGAGAGTTAGTCGAACAGCTTGCGCAGGTTTTCCTCGTAAGGAGCGGTCACGATGCCCTTCTCGGTCACGATCGCCGTGACCAGCTCGGCGGGCGTGACATCGAAGGCCGGGTTGTACACGGCAATGCCTTCCGGAGCGGTGCGTTTGCCGAAGCCGACCGTGACTTCGTCGGAATGGCGCTCTTCGATCGGAATATCGGCGCCTGTGGGCGTCGATAAGTCGATAGTGGAGAGCGGACAAGCGACGTAAAACGGAATGCCGTGCGCCTTGGCGAGCACGGCTACGCTGTAAGTGCCAATCTTGTTAGCCACGTCCCCATTGGCGGCGACGCGATCCGTGCCGACGATTACCGCTTGTATCCAGCCTTTAGACATGACGTGTCCGGCCATATTGTCGCAAATCAGCGTGACGTCCACGCCTGCGCGTTGAAGCTCGAACGCGGTTAAACGCGCGCCCTGGAGTACGGGACGGGTTTCGTCCGCGAATACTTTCAGTTGAATTCCCTGTTCTAGGGCGAGGTAGAACGGAGCGAGCGCCGTTCCGTATTTCGCCGTCGCCAAGCCTCCTGCGTTGCAGTGCGTCAGCACGCCCATGCCGTCTTTGAACAGCGTCAGCGCGTGCTCGCCGATCAGCCGATTGGTCGCTTCGTCCTCGGCGTGAATCTGCTTCGCTTCATCCAGCAGCGCTTGCGTGGCCTCCGCGGAGGCCACGCCTTGCTCTGCTAGTGCCCGGGCGCGCGCCTTCATCCGATCCAGCGCCCAGAACAAGTTCACTGCAGTCGGCCGGGATGTCGCCAAATGCTCGGCCTGGCGCTCCGCTTCGGCCGCCCAGTCGGCCGTGCTGCCGATGAAGTCTTGCACGCCCAGCACAACGCCGTAGGCTGCGGCAATGCCGATGGCCGGCGCACCGCGCACCTTCAGCTCGCGGATAGCCTCCCAGACGTCCTGCGTCGTCGTCAGCCGCAGATAAACCGTCTCTTCCGGAAGCAGGCGCTGATCCAGCAGCGACAGCGCATCATTATCCCAGATGAGGGACTGAAGCACCTCAGGTGTGGGTTGTTGCGATTCCTTGGTCATTCTTTCGTTGCTCCTCTCGATTGGTATGCTCTGTGCTGTACGTCGTGCGTTATGCCCGGGAGGCGGAATCGGCGATGTTAATGATTTCCTCGATAGAGGTCAATTGACGATTGCGTTTGATCAAGGTTGTGCCGATAGTCAGCGCAAGCCTTTGCGCTTTGGCGCGAACGTCGGCATCCGGAATTTTGTCAATGTCGGCGACATGAGCGAGACCGACGATGCGGCGGACGGCTTTCGCCCCGGCGAATCCGGCGGCGTCCTGAAGCAGCCGAAGCATATAATC
Organism: Cohnella sp. LGH; assembly: GCF_017671885.1. Classification (NCBI taxonomy): domain Bacteria; kingdom Bacillati; phylum Bacillota; class Bacilli; order Caryophanales; family Paenibacillaceae; genus Cohnella; species Cohnella sp. LGH. The sequence continues at coordinate 1,769,957 of NZ_CP072117.1, read as the reverse complement.
GTCCTGATATTCGGCCGTTCGAGCGATGCGATCCGTGCCGTGTTCGTTCCACAGCTCGCGGAATTTCCGTTCGAAACCGTGCCAGATGTCTCCGATCGTATCGGTCAAATACTGCCTGCGCGCCTTGCGGGAAGCTTCGTCCGCAGACCAATGCTCCTGCGACGCATAGTGCAGCAGCAGGTTGGCGAACACAGCGCCGATATCGAAGCCGATCGGCCCGAAGTAGGCGAACTCGGGATCGATGACTTTGGTCGACTGTTCGGTAATAAAGATGCTGCCGGTATGCAAATCGCCGTGCAGCAGCGCTTGCGCATGGGTCAGAAACTTCTCGCGCAGCCTCGCGACCTCGAAATGCAGCTCTTGATCGGACCAGAGCCGTTCGGCGTCCGCTTGCAGGTGCGAATCGAAGCTGTTCGTGTCCGCATTCGTGTACGGATGGTCGAAAATGAGGTCCTCTGTAATTTTGCACAAGTCGGGATTGACGAAGGAACGGGTCAGCAGCTTCTTCTCCTGCTGGTTCATGCCCAGGTCGGACGTGAAAAACAGCGTTCTGGCGAGGAAGTCCGAGATATGTTCGGCAAACAGCGGGTAGACGCCGCCTTCGATCAGTCCTTGGCGCATAATGACGTGGCTGCTCAAGTCCTCCATGACCGTAAGCGCCATGTCGTTATCGGAATGGTATACTTTCGGCACAAGTCCCGGAGCAAACCGCTCTTCAAGGATAAGCGCTTCGCTTTCGATACGGGCGCGGTCCAGCGACAGCGGCCAAGATTCTCCGACAACCTTGGCGTACGGCAGCGCCTGCTTCACGATTAGGCTGGCTCCTGTGGAAGCTTGGCTGATATGGAAGACCAGGTTGAGGTTGCCGTCGCCGATCTCGCGGCAGCTCAGCTCGCCTTCCGGGCCGAATATGCCGGGGACGCTTCGGGCGATCCCGATCGCTTCTTGTTCGGTTAACGGATGATAATTACTCATGCGATATTCCCTCCATATAGTTATCCGACAGGTTCAGTTGTATTTTATAGCGAAACGGTCTGTATGTTAGTATAAATCACTTTCCGCCCGGAGGGAAGATTCGCGCACGACTAGGCGATGCGGGATGATCTGGCGGGTCGTGATTTCAATATCCTTCATGAGATTAAGCACCATTTGGGAGGCGGTGTAGCCGAGCTGATAGGTTCCGACGTCTACGGAGCTGATCGGAGGGATCGTAAGCTCCGACAAGGCGATATTGTTAAAGCTGACGATCGCGACATCTTGCGGCACGCGGATGCCGAGCTCGGACAAGCCCTTAAGCACGCCGAAAGCGACGACGTCGTCGATCACGACCAGCGCGGTCGGAGGCTCCGGCTGCGACATGATCGAAGCCATCGCCCGATAGCCGCTCTCGATGAGGAATTCTCCTTCGACAACCCAGCTTTGCTTAAACGGAAGGCCCGCTTCCGCCAGCGCTTTCGTATAGCCATTCATCCGATCCTGGGTCATGGCCAGCTTTGTCGGCCCGCTGACGAAGCCGATCCGCTTCTGTCCCTGCGCAATCAAGTGCTTCGTCGCATCATAGGCGGCCTGTACGTTATCGTTGTCCACCGGCGGCACATCCACGTAATCGAGACTTCTGCCGATGAGTGTAAACGGTATATTTTCCTTGCGCAAAAAATGAATAATCGGATCCGAGGAACGGGAGTACAGCAAAATAAGGCCGTCGATACGGCCTCCTTTGACGAGCCGGGCGACGGTGTCCAGCTCCTCCTGTTCGTTGCTGCCCCCTGCCATCAGCAGATCGTAGCCTGCGCGGGTCAGTTGAGCCAGAACCCCGCGGATCAATTCATAGAAGAAAAAGTTGAGAAGCAGCTCTTCGGCCGGCTTCGGAAAGATGACGGCAATCGTCCGGGTCGTTCGGGAGACGAGACTTTTCGCCATCAGGTTCGGATGGTATCCGAGCTCTTCCATAATTCTTTTGACTTTTCGGCTCGTCTCGGCGCTGATTCGGGGATGCTCGGAGATGACTCTGGATACGGTGGACGGCGATACTCCGGCCGCCTTGGCTACGTCTTTGATCGTGACGGTCATGTCATTGGCCTTCCTTTGCGAACAATTTAGTAGAGGTTGTTCAAAAAGCCTCAGGCCTTGTGAACGCGAACTAATAGTTTTATTGTAGCCGATCTGTGCGAAGAGTACATGAGATAAGCGGTTTTTTTTGTGCATTCTATTATGCGCTGTGGCGCAAAGATTGTGCCACAAATTGCACAAAATCGAAATTTGGAGAAAATTCAAATAGGGGAGATATCCTGAGTAAACAGCAGTATTATAGGTTTTTTCTTCTGTTTTTGATATGTGCAAACGATTTACAAAATGAGATTTAAGATTATGATATAAAGTAGTTCCATAAGCGCTTTCATTTATTGAACCTGCACAAGTATGCTCGGTTACTGGGCTGTTTGTCATTTTTTTGCCTTTTAGTTCAAACGTTTGCACATGGAGAACGGTGAATTTTGCAAGGGAGGGAAAAGCAGGAGCGATAAAGAGGTAAAGCGCGACAAATGAAATCATTGAAAGGGGTACGAAAAACCTATGAAAAAAGTGTATGCAAGCACGCTGCTGACGATGGCGCTTCTGTTGTCCGCTTGCGGGGCGAACAATGGCAATAACGGCGGAAGCGATGCGTCGTCTTCCCCAAGTTCGAGCGCTCCTGCCGCTACGGAAAGCGCAAGCTCCGCTCCGTCCGAGCATGCCGGAGAAGAGGAGTATGCTCCAGAAGAGGGAGCGAAGCTGGTTGTCTGGTACTCTGCGAGCGAGAAAGCGTTGATCGACGAAGCCGCTAAAGCATTTAAAGAGAAGTACGGCATCGACATCGAATATCAGGACGTAGGCCCGGACAAATCGATCGAAAAAATGATTACAGACGCTCCTGCCGGCGTTGGCGCGGACGTATTTCTCGCCGTACACGACCGTCTCGGCTCGGCCGTTCAAGCGGGCGTCGTGCTACCGAACGACCTGCACGAGGAAGAGTCGAAAGCGAACAACTCCGACAAATCCGTCGAAGCTTGGTCGATCGACGGCCAGCTATACGGCTATCCGATGTCGGTAGAGACGACGGCGGTGTTCTATAACAAAGACCTGTTCGCAGATACAAACGGTGAAGCTCCGAAGGACTGGAACGGCGTCATCGAATTCGCGAAAAAGTTCAATGACGCAAAGGCGCAAAAATACGCCTATATGTGGGAAGTCGGCAACGGGTACTGGAGCTGGGGCTTCTTCGGCGGCTACGACGGTTACGTGTTCGGCAAGGACGGCACCGACGCTTCCGACATCGGTCTGAACAGTGCAGGTTCCGTGGAAGCGGCGAAATTTTTCGGCAGCCTGAAGGATCAGATTCTGCCGATTACGGCGGCTGACATTAAAGCGGATATCAAGACAAGTCTGTTCAACGAAGGCAAGCTGGCGATGAACGTCAGCGGTCCATGGCAGACGGGCGAGTTCAAGAAATCGGTGGCCAACCTGGGCGTCATGGAATATCCGACGCTGCCGAACGGCAAGCCGATGATGCCGTTCTCCGGGGTTAAAGGCTTCCTGGTCAATGCGTATTCGCAGTATCCGATCGCAGCTAAGCTGTTCGCGGAGCTGGTATCCTCCGAGGAGTTCCAGGCGAAGAACTTTGAGCTGTTCGGCAGTCTGCCGTCCAACAAAAATGTGGCGGCAAGCGACAAAGTCAGCGGCGATCCGTTCGCGAGCGTGTTCCTGAAGCAGTTCGACAATTCCACGCCGATGCCTAAAATCGCCGAGATGAACGCGTTCTGGTCGACGCACGAAGCGGCTCTCGCTTCCCTCTGGAACGATAAAGCCGACCCGCAAGCGACAATGGACGATTGGGCCAAGAAAGTGAAGGACGCGATCGCTTCTTCGCAATAACGCCAAAAGCAACGCAACCATGCGCCATCCACCCGCCGCCTCGCGGCGGGTGAGACGGCTTAACAGGAAGGAGAGGGCTCAGCTTGAAGCATCGCGCTGCAACGGCGGGTTGGCTTTCCGTAATTTGCGCGGGATTGGGCCAATTGTACAATCGGCAGTATTTCAAAGGTTTGACTTTCATTCTGATTTACGCGGCAGGCATTTATGCCATCGCCGCTAAGCTTACTCCCCACTTAAAGGGCATCGTTACCCTCGGGGAGCAGGGGCAGCATCTGATAAAAGTCGGCAAAGTATTCAAAAACGTTCCCGGCGACCATTCCATTTTCATGTTGATTTACGGGGTATTGGCGATTCTCGTCGTCCTGATCCTACTGCTGTTCTACGTTTTGAATATTCGCGATGCGGTCGTCGTCGGCCGGAGAATGCAAGGCGGCTCCGAGCTGCGGGCGCTGAACAGCAGCGTCTTCCCTTGGCTGCTTCTGTCCGTGCCGATGCTCGGCGTGCTGTTCTTCACGGTTATGCCGATTGTGTTCACGTCGCTGATCGCTTTTACGAACTACGCGTCGCCTAATCATATTCCGCCGAAAAACCTGGTCGATTGGGTCGGCTTCGCCACCTTCGACAAGCTGTTTAATATGAACGTCTGGAGCAATACGTTCGTCGGCGTTCTGAGCTGGACGATCGTATGGGCGATTCTGGCCACGGTGACCTGTTATTTCGGGGGCATTCTCGTTGCGCTTTTGATCAGTCAACACGGTATTCGGTTCAAAGGCATCTGGAGAATGCTGTTCATTATTCCATATGCGATTCCGCAGTTTGTTTCGCTGCTCATTATGAAAAACCTGTTGAACGAGAAGTTCGGTCCGATCAACCAGTATTTCCGCTACTTCGGGATGGAGGGTTTGCCGTGGCTGAACGACCCGTTCTGGGCGAAGGTGTCCGTCATCGTCGTTAATATGTGGATCGGCATCCCAGTATCGATGATTCTCGTCATGGGCATTCTCACGACGATTCCGAAGGATTTGTACGAGGCGGCGGAGGTGGACGGAGCGACCGCTTGGGCGAAGTTCCGCAACATTACGATGCCTTATATTTTATTCGCGACGGCGCCGATTCTCATTACGCAGTTCGTTGGCAATATCAACAACTTTAACGTCATTTTCCTCCTGACCGGGGGCAATCCGGCTACGATGAAATACAATAACGCCGGAGAAACGGACCTGCTCGTAACCTGGCTGTACAAGCTGACGCTCGATTTCAACCAGTACAACATCGCGGCAGCCGTGTCGATTCTGATCTTCCTGTTCATCGCGGCCGCGGCCATCGTCATGTTCAGGAGAACGAGATCGTTCAACGAGGAGGACATGATCCAATGAAACCGCGTCTGTTGTTCAGTTACGTGCTGCTGGCGCTTATCGCCGTGGCTTGCATCTATCCGGCTCTGTGGACGGTTTTGTCCTCCTTTCGCGTCGGGAATTCGCTGTTCAGCGATCATTTTATCCCGACCGCTTGGACGCTTGATCATTACCGCGACCTGTTCCGGGTGCGCGCCGACCGCTCGATTCCTTACGCCAACTGGTACTGGAATACGCTGAAGGTGGCGACGGCGAGCATGGTGCTCGGGACGCTTATCCAACTGTTGACCGCGTATGCGTTCTCGCGTTTTCGCTTCAAAGGACGCAAGGCGATGATGATGCTTATTCTTATTCTAGGCATGTTCCCTGGCTTCTTGAGCATTATGGCGGTATTCATCATCCTGAATACGATCAACCTGCTCGATTCGATCTGGGCGCTTATTCTGGTGTATTCCGCCGGAGCCGCGCTCGGGATGTTCGTCGCCAAAGGCTTCTTCGACACGATTCCGCGAAGCCTGGAAGAGGCGGCTCGAATTGACGGCGCAAGCCATATGTCGATTTTCATGCGCATCATTTTGCCGTTGTCCCGACCGATCATTACGTACATTTCGCTCACGACGTTTGCCGGCGCATGGGTCGATTTTATTTTCGCGCGCGCGATTTTGCGGACTCCGGAAAACTGGACGCTCGCCGTCGGCCTGTGGAGCATTATCGATTCCTACAACAGTACCGAATTTACGCTGTTCGCCGCAGGCTGCGTGCTCGTCGCCGTGCCGATTACGCTGCTGTTTATGTACACTCAGCGCTTCCTTGTGGACGGACTGACGGCCGGAGCGTCCAAAGGATGAGGCGCGGGGCGAAGGGCTCGCTCGCGCTCCTCGCAGCCACGGCTTTGCTGCTAGGCGGCTGCACGACTTCCGCTCCGAAGGAATCCGCAGTCTCGAAGGAATCCGCTATCCCGAGTGAAACCTTCGTCACTGAGGAATCCGTCGCTCCTGCAGAGGGACCTTCGGGCGTGTTCTACGAGGTGTTCGTTCGCTCGTTTGCCGATTCCAACGGCGACGGCATCGGCGATTTGAACGGCTTGACGGCCAAGCTCGATTACCTGGACCGGCTCGGAGTGGACGGCCTGTGGCTGATGCCGATTCAGCCATCGCCCAGCTATCATGGCTACGATGTCACCGATTATTACGGCATCCATCCGGATTACGGCACGATGGACGACTTTCGCAAGCTGCTGCAGGAAGCGCATCGCCGCGGCATCCGCGTCATTATGGACCTCGTCGTCAACCATACGAGCTCTGAGCATCCGTGGTTCGTCGATTCGGCTCAGGGTGCCGGCAGCAAGTATCGGGATTGGTATACCTGGGCGGAAAATGCCGAGCAGGCGACGCCCTCCGATGGGGCGACGGGGTCCGATCCGTGGCATAAAGGCGCACACGGGAGTTACCTCGGCGTATTCTGGGGCGGCATGCCGGATTTGAACTTCGACCATCCCGAAGTGCGTAAAGAAATGGTCGCTATCGGCCAATACTGGCTCAAGGAAGGCGTGGACGGCTTCCGCCTGGATGCGGCCAAGCACATCTTCGGAGATTTTAAGTCGACGATCTCCACGCCGGCAGTGCAGCAAAAAAACAAAAGCTGGTGGCAAGAGTTCCGGCAAGGCCTGAACGCGGTTAATCCCGATGCCTATCTTGTCGGCGAGGTGTGGGACGGCGCTGCAATCGTCGCGCCTTATCTGGACAACGCGCTCGATTCGGCTTTTAACTTCGACCTGGCGGGCACGCTGCTTGGCGCCGCGGCTTCGGGCAAGTCGTCCGGCATCGGCTTTACGCTGTCCCGCATGCACGGCTATTTCGGCAAAGTGTCCGGCGGACGATTCGTCGATGCGCCGTTCCTGTCCAACCATGATCAGACCCGCGTCTTGAACGCGGTCGGCGGCAGCGTCGATCGTGCCAAGCTGGCGGCTTCGTTGCTGCTGACGATGCCGGGCAACGCTTTTGTCTACTACGGCGAGGAACTAGGCGTCGCCGGCATAAAGCCGGATGAGAAGCTGCGTGAGCCGTTTCCATGGACGAGAAAGGGAGGTTCTCCCGAGGAGACGACGTGGCAGAACTCTTCCTACCGTACAGAGGAAGCGTCTGTCGAAGCCCAAGAGGCGGATCCGAAGTCGCTGCTGAACCACTATCGAAAGCTGATCTCCTGGCGGGCGCAATTGCCTGCGCTGCGTCTCGGTACAATTGCGTCCTACGATGCGGGCAATGAGTACGTCACCTCTTACTTGCGTGCGAGCGGTGACGAGAAGGCGCTGGTGCTGCACAATATGTCCGAGCAGTTGCAGACCGTAACGCTGCCGGAAAGTAACGCGGGCCAGACGTCTTTCGCTAAGCTGACGTTGACGACTGACGACGCCGCTTCGCTGGATGGGCGGACGATCTCTTTGCCTCCTTACACGACCGTTGTTTTGATACCTTAATGAAACTTTTTGCAAAATAGGGACTGCCCCTAAGTAAGGTCGTACACAATAATCGATTAAGAAAAAGTGCATATATCTCCTGGAGACTGCCTCATACGGTCCTGTAACCACCTCTTAACGGGTTTACTCATTCAAGTTTCAGGATCGTATAGCATCGGAAGGAGATATATGCACGATAACCTTCTCAATCGATTATGTTTTTGTACGACTTTTTTATTTACTTAGGGGCAGCCCTCTATTTGCGTTGGCACGAACGCCTATCCCCCCGGCCACATACAATGAACCACTCACACGAATGACTGGAGAGTGGTGCGGGTGGACATTCAATTATCGGCGATTCACTGGGTGTATGTGGCGTTTATCGCTTTTATTCTCGCTTTGCTCGTGAAGCGAAGAGATACGACGCTGGTTTGCGTTGCGGGAATTTTCACGCTTGGCCTGATCGCAACCGAAAGTCTGGGCGGCTCGGTGGCGGGTATTTTCAACAGCTTTATCTATGCGACGAAGGAACTGCTAAGCACGATTTTCATCATCTCGATTATCGTGGCGATGAGTCGTGTGCTCATCATTACGGGCATCAACGAAACGATGATTAAACCGCTTACAGGCTTCCTTCGGACGCCAACGCTCGCGTTCTGGGGCATCGGCATTATTATGCTGCTGACTTCGCTCTTCTTCTGGCCTTCTCCCGGCGTCGCACTGATCGGAGCGGTGCTGCTGCCGGTGGCGCTGCGTGTCGGCCTTCCCGCGCTCGGAGCGGCGGTCGCGATGAATCTGTTCGGCCATGGCATTGCGCTGTCCGGCGACTATATTATCCAAGGCGCGCCGAAGCTGACAGCGGACGCGGCGGGCTTGCCGGTGTCCGAGGTGATGGCGGCCAGCATTCCGCTTGTTATCGTAATGGGGCTTGTAACGACTGTGGCCGCATTTTGGATGATGCGCCGCGACATGAAAAACGGGAAGTGGAATGACGGATTGGTCGCCGCCAGTCGTGAGGAGGCGGGGGCAAAAACGGCTGTGAGTCTGCCGGATTCGGTTAAAAGATCGCTGGCCATCGCCATTCCGATTCTGTTCGCCGTCGATGTCGCGGCCATGTTCGCCTTCGACCTGCAAGGGGGCGATGCGACGGCACTGATCGGCGGCACGGCAGTGCTCATCCTGATCGTGACGACGATGGTGGCGCACCGAAACAAGGGATTGGAAGAGACGACCTCATATTTAATAGAAGGCTTTCAGTTCGGATTTCGGGTGTTCGGCCCGGTCATTCCGATTGCCGCGTTTTTCTATCTCGGCGACTCGGCGTTCCGGGAGCTGTTCGGGGACGGCGCTCTGCTCGGCTCGCACGGTATCGTCAACGATCTTGGCGTTGCGCTGGCCAACTCCGTGCCGATGAACGGAGCGGTCGCTTCGGTGACGCTGACCGCGACCGGCGCCATTACCGGGCTAGACGGCTCTGGCTTCTCGGGCATCTCCCTCGTCGGCTCGGTCGCGCACATGTTCTCCCTCGCGCTTAGCAGCGGCGCCGCGACGCTGACCGCTTTGGGCCAGGTGGCGGCGATCTGGGTCGGCGGCGGAACGCTCATTCCTTGGGCGCTGATTCCCGCCGCGGCCATATGCGGCGTCAGTCCGTTCGAGCTGGCTCGCCGCAACCTAAAGCCGGTGCTGATCGGACTGACCGTTACGACGATTGTCGCGATGTTCCTTGTATAGAGAGCTATGGCCGATCCGCCCATCGTCGTCTCGACGCGCGCGGATCGGCTGTTTTAGAATAATAAATAAAAATGAACCGTTTGCCGAGTTGAACAATCTAACGGATAAGGATGTTCAGCTTGCCTGCTCGGGCGACCGCGAGGCCTCAAGGCTTGTCCGGGACATGCAGGGAGCTGTACAGAATGGCGCAAACGCTGCTGCACGGGGATGAGGACTGCGCAGACGCGATCCAGGAGGCGATTATGAAAGCTTATCGGAGCATCCCCAAGCTGCGGGAGCCGGCTTATTTTCGCACCTGGATGTTTCGGATTCTCATTCATGAGAGCCGGCGAATCTATCACAACAAACAAGAGGATGCTCCCGATGGACGTTCTTCCCGACCGCGAGGCTCCGACAGGGGAGACGGATCTTGATTTGCGGGATGCGGTCAATCGATTGGACGAGCCTCTTCGCACGCTCGTGAAGCTGCATTACTACGCGGATTTGTCCTTGGCGCAAATTGCGGAAATTATGGACGTGTCCGAGGGGACGCTGAAATCGAGACTGCACCGGGCCAGGCGGCAGCTGGTCAAATGGCTGAATGTATCCGAAAGGAGCGAGATCAGGTATGAATGTTGAGGAACTGGAAAAGAGATTTCAAGGCGTCGAAAAATGGGAAGAATCGAGCATTCCGACAGCCGTTGCGCAGAGAATTGAACAGACGCTGGCGGCTTTGCCGGAGCGAGGCAAGTAAAGATCGATGGCGGTAAGAACAAGGGCGCTGGCCGCTGCAGTCGTTGCCCTGGTCGTTGTCGGCGGGGGGATTGCGGGTTATGTCGGGAATAATAGGTCAGAGCAAGTAACCAAGCAGCCTTTGGCGTCGTCTACGACGCAAGCTGGCATAGATCCGGGGCAGGTTCATAACGAGATTTCGGAGCTGAATTCGCGGATTACCGCAGATGTGTTGCGGCAGTCGATCCTTCAGCGTAAGAAGAACAAAGTTTCCGGGGAGGTGGTGTCGGATCAGGGTATTCGCGTGCAGCTTGGCACAATTGTGAGCGACGGTTACGGCCTATCGATTCGTTATTCAATAACTGCGGATGAGCCGATTGCCAACTATGATCTGAGCGCAGCAATCCACTTGGACGGACAAACGATCGGGTACGCGGGGAAGACGAAAGAGGGACAATACGGCCTTTTTCGCAACGATGTAGAGAGAATTGACTCGAAGCGTTACGAAGGCATTTTATCGACGGAGGATTACGCTTTTGAAGGGGCTCGTTTGCAGCACGCGGATTTGGAACTGGACATTTCGAAGATCGGTTCCGTGTCAGGGAAATGGGTATTTAGCGCCGAGGTGAAAAGAGAAGGGCCTCCGCTTATCATTTCATATGAAAAAAGCAATCTGGTAAAGACAAGTCCTTACGGAACTTTAGAGTTAAGAAAAGCCGCGTTCTCGACGGTAGCGACGACTTTCGATTACCGATTTACGCAGTCGGATTCCACAGAAAACCGATTTTATGGCGTGGAGGTTGAGGATGATCAAGGATATCCGTACGGTTCGAAGACGCTGAGGCCGACTGAAAACGATGGCGTTGTGCAAATGAGCTTCCCGCCTATTACACCGGAAACGAAAAGTCTGCTGATCAAGCCGCTCTATTGGGACTGGAAACCTCTGGACAAGCAGGTGAGCGGATTGGTAAAAGCAGAGCCATCGCCTGATGATCCATTCGTGCTTCCGATTGGTGGAGGCAGGCAACTTGTCGTTACAGCCATTGAAAGAAGTTCGAATCGTACGGTCATCCGTACACTGCCTTCCTCCGGCGAGGGCGTCATTTTCTCCGTGTATGATCAAGAAAACAGCCAGCTACCGTACATCGATTCGAAATATGGGGAAGAGAACGAAGTGATTTTTGCACCCGTTGCCTCTAATGCAAAGCTTAAGATAGTGGCGGAGGCGACCGGCAAGATGGTTTACTTGACAGAGATGGAAATCCCGGTCGACCTGCCGTAAACCCCTCTGCGCTGCTTACTATGCTATAATGAAAGCATCGTAGGGCATAGAGGAGAGAAGCAACGCAATGGAATCGACGATCGCATTAAGAGAATGGGCCGTCGCCGTCAGGGCGCTGGAAACGGGCAGGCAGGTCATCGTGCTGCGCAAAGGCGGCATCGCGGAGGAGACCAGGGAGTTCCGGCTGGAAAGCCCGAAGTTTTACCTGTTTCCGTCGTTTGAGCATCAGCGTCCGAATCTGGTTATTCCGGAAGCCTCCGGAGCGGTGGAAGAGACGCAAGCGGAAGCGGCGTTGACGCCTGGGTTCGTGACGGTCACCTCGTTCGCGGAGGTCGCGGAAGAGTTGGAAGTGACGGATGCGGAGACGCTCAAACGGCTGGAAGGACTGCACATCTGGACGGAAGATTACGCCGAAGAGCGGCTAAAGTGGAAAAAAACGAAGCCTCTACACGTGCTCGTTCTGCGCGTTTATCGGTTGGATGAACCGCAAACGATTCCGCTGCGCGAAGAGTACGGCGGGTGCAAATCCTGGATTCAATTGCAGGATTTGAACGTTTCGTCGATGATTCCGGTGCTTGACGACGAGCAATTCCGACGGCAATCGGAAATAGTAAGAAAACGCATACAACGTTGATATTACAGGCAAGCTGTCGCTTCGTTTCCGACGAAAACGAAGAGCGGTTTGCTTTTTCGACGGTTCTTTCATAAAATTGTTATTGAGAATCACTGAGAATCAAATTAAAATAATTATAAATAAGGATTTATTCCAAATGAATAAGTCCTCATAAGAACTTGGAGGTTAGGGAATGTCTACTCAATTCGAAATTCAAGGTCTGAAGTCGTCCATAGAGGGCAAAGAGATTCTGAAAGGGATCGATCTGAAAATCGGCGGCGGCGAAGTGCACGCAATCATGGGACCGAACGGTACCGGTAAAAGTACGCTCGCATCTGCGTTGATGGGTCATCCGAAGTATGAAGTGACGGACGGTTCCGTCACGTTGAACGGAGAAGACGTGCTTGAGATGGGCGTGGATGAGCGCGCTCGCGCCGGCATGTTCCTGGCGATGCAGTATCCGAGCGAGATTACGGGCGTGACGAACGCCGACTTCCTGCGCAGCGCGATCAATGCCCGCCGCGAGGAAGGCAACGAGATTTCCTTGATCAAATTCGTTCGCCAAATGGAAGCGAAGATGAAAGAGTTGGAGATGAACCCGGAGTTCATGCACCGTTACCTGAACGAAGGCTTCTCCGGCGGCGAGAAGAAGCGCAACGAGATTCTGCAGATGATGCTGCTAGAGCCGAAACTGGTCATTCTTGACGAAATCGACTCCGGTCTCGACATCGACGCGCTCCGCATAGTTGCGGAAGGCGTGAACGCGATGCGCGCCGAAGATCGCGGTTTCCTGATCATTACTCACTACCAGCGTTTGCTGAACTATATCAAACCCGATTACGTCCACGTGATGATGCAAGGCCGCATCGTTAAATCCGGCGGTCCTGAGCTGGCTCAGCGTCTGGAAGCGGAAGGCTACGATTGGGTAAAAGAAGAATTGGGCATTGTCGACGAAACCGTCGGCCAAGAAGCTTAAGGAGGCAAGCATCGATGAGTACACCGATTACTTCCTTCGGCAGGGAAGCGGCTGCTGCGATCGCTCGCAGCAAGAACGAGCCGGCTTGGCTCGTCTCCCTCCGCGAAGAAGCGGGGCAGCTCGCGACCGAGCTGGCATTGCCAAAGCCGGAGAAGCTTCCCCTGACGCGTTGGACACTGGATCATTACGGAACGAACCGCCCGGGTCAGCCGGCAGCTTCCGCTGCGGACCTGCCCGCGCCGATCGCGGCGCTGCTGCCGGAAAACAGAAGCAGCGCGTTGATCGTTCAGCATAACTCTTCCGTGATTTACACGGAGCTTTCGGATGAATTGAAAGCGAAAGGCGTCGTCTTAACAAGCTTGGAGGACGCGGCTCGCAATCACGAAGAGCTGTTCCGCAAGTATTTTATGACGATTTATACGAAAGAAGAGCATAAGCTTGCCGCTGTGCACGCGGCGCTCTGGAACGGCGGAGTGTTCCTGTACGTGCCGCGCGATGTGGAGATCGAAGAGCCCATTCAAGCGCTGCTGTTTGCGGACGATGCGACGGCAACGTTCATGCCGCACGTATTGGTCGTTGCAGATACGAACAGTCGAGTGACGTTCGTAGAGCAAGTCGCTTCCGCGCTCGGCGAGACGACATCCACGCTGCTGCACAACAGCGCCGTAGAAGTGTTCGCCAAAGCCGGCGCATTCGTGCAATATGCTGCCGTCCATCATATGGACGAGAGCGCGATCGACATCGCCTACCGCCGCGTCGAGCTGGACAACGACGCTCGCATCGAGTGGATCGTCGGTGATTTGCATAACGGCAATGCCATTACGGATACGAAGTCGGTGCTCAGAGGCAACGGTTCGACATCCGATTCGAAAATTATTTCCGTCGGAACGAAAAGCCAGCGCATGAGCCTGACGACGCAAGCCGTTCACTTCGGACGTTCGAGCGAGAGCGATATGATTACCCGCGCCGTTATGAAGGAAGAATCGACGGCGATTATCAACGGCATCACGAAGATCGAGCACGGCGCGACGAAGGCGAACGGTCAGCAAACAGAACGGGTGCTGATGCTCAGCCCGAAAGCTCGCGGCGACGCGAACCCGATTCTGCTGATCGACGAGGACGACGTTAAAGCCGGACACGCAGCGAGCGTAGGCCAAGTGAACGCCGAGCAAATTTACTACTTGATGTCCCGCGGAATTAGTCGCACCGAGGCAGAGCGCCTGATTATTCACGGCTTCCTCGATCCGGTCGTCTCCGAGATTCCGCTTGAAGGGCTGCGCGAGCAATTGCACCGCATCCTTGAAAGAAAGCTGGGCTAATTATGGACCCGATCGCATTGAAGTCGGAATTTCCGATTCTTCAACAGGATATTAACGGACATCCGCTCGTATACCTAGATAACGGGGCAACGACGCAGAAGCCCCGCTCGGTCATCGAGGCGGTCAAACGTTACTACGAATGGGATAACGCCAACGTGCATCGCGGCGTCCATACTTTGGGCTCGCGGGCGACCGACGCTTACGAGGGCGCTCGCGAGAAGGTGGCGCGGTTTCTGAACGCGGCGAGCTCGCGGCAGATTATTTTTACCCGCGGTACGACAACGGCGCTGAACCTGGTCGCCTCCGGCTATGCCCGTCAGACGCTGCGCGAGGGCGACGAGATCGTCATTACGCCAATGGAGCATCACAGCAACCTGATTCCCTGGCAGCAGGCCGCCAAGACGACGGGAGCGACGCTGAAGTACATCCCGCTGCAGCCGAACGGAACGGTTGCGCTGGAGGACGTGGAGGCGACGGTGACGGAACGGACGAAAATCGTCTCCATCACCTACGTCTCTAACGTGCTCGGAACGATCAACCCAATTGCCGAGATCGCGAAGATCGCGCACCGCAAAGGCGCGATTCTCGTCGTTGACGGAGCGCAAAGCACACCTCATATGAAGGTAGATGTACAGGCGCTGGATGTGGACTTCTACGCTTTCTCCGGACACAAGATGTGTGCGCCGACAGGCATTGGGGCATTGTATGGAAAAGCGCAACTGTTAGAGCAGATGGAGCCGATCGAATTCGGCGGCGAGATGATCGATTTCGTCGAGCTGCACGATTCAACCTGGAAGGAGCTGCCGTGGAAGTTCGAGGGCGGCACACCGATTATCGCTGGCGCTGTCGGACTGGGTGCGGCAATCGACTTTCTGGAGCAGATTGGCATGGACAACATCGAGCGGCACGAGCATAAGCTGGTCAAGTATGCGATGGAGCGGTTGTCGGAGATCGACGGCATTACGATTTACGGTCCGTCGGCGGAGCAGCGCGCAGGGCTCGTCACCTTTAATCTTGGCGACGTGCACCCGCACGATGTGGCTACGGTGCTTGACACCGAAGGCATTGCGGTGCGAGCAGGACATCACTGCTGCCAGCCGCTGATGCGGTGGCTGAAAGCAAGCGCGACGGCCCGGGCCAGCTTCTATCTGTACAACACCGAACAAGATATCGACCGGCTGGCCGAGTCTCTGGTTAAGACAAAGGAGTTTTTCGGTTATGAGTCAATTGGATGATTTGTACCGCCGCGTCATTATGGATCACTATAAAACGCCGCGAAATCGCGGGGAACTGGAAGACGGCTCCGTAACCGTCAACCTGAACAACCCGACCTGCGGCGACCGTATTTCTCTTCAGCTCCAGCTTGAGGACGGCATCGTTCGCAATGTGAAATTTACGGGCGAAGGCTGCTCGATCAGCATGTCCTCGGCTTCGATGATGACGGAAGCGGTGATGGGCAAGACGGGCGAGGAGGCGCTGGCGCTCGCAGACAAATTTTCCGCCCTGATGAAGGGCGAAGATGTGCAATTCGACGACTACGAAGATGTCGAGGCGCTGTCCGGCGTTAATAAGTTTCCGGCCAGAATCAAATGCGCGACGCTAGCCTGGAACGCCCTGCGCAAGGGCGTAGAGCAAGGCTCTGGCAAGCACGAAGGCATTGAAGAATAAATAAACAAGGAGGTTGATCGCCATGGCAAAGCAAATGCCCGAAATGGAAGAGTACAAATACGGTTTTCGCGACGAGCATAAAGCGATTTTCCAATCCGGTAAAGGCTTGACCGAAGAGATCGTCCGCACGATCTCGGAAATGAAGGGCGAACCGGAATGGATGCTGAAGTTCCGTCTGAAGTCGCTGGAGCAATTCCGCAAGATGGAAATGCCGACATGGGGCGGCAACATGG
The DNA here is from genome assembly GCF_017671885.1 of Cohnella sp. LGH. Classification (NCBI taxonomy): domain Bacteria; kingdom Bacillati; phylum Bacillota; class Bacilli; order Caryophanales; family Paenibacillaceae; genus Cohnella; species Cohnella sp. LGH. Next base: position 1,753,705 of record NZ_CP072117.1, on the reverse strand, counting down.
ACGACCTGGATTTCGAAGACATCCAGTATTACGTCAAGCCGTCCGAGAAGCAAGGGAAAACGTGGGAAGAGGTTCCGGAAGAGATCAAAGCGACGTTCGACAAGCTGGGTATTCCGGAAGCGGAGCAGAAGTTCCTGGCCGGCGTATCGGCGCAGTACGAATCCGAGGTCGTCTACCACAGCATGCAAGAGGAGCTTGAGAAGCAGGGCGTTATTTTCATGGACACCGATTCCGCCGTGCGCGAGCATCCGGAAATTTTCAAAGAATATTTCGGCACGGTCATTCCGCCTGCGGACAACAAGTTCGCAGCGCTGAACAGCGCGGTCTGGTCGGGCGGCAGCTTCATCTACGTTCCTAAAGGCGTGCAATGTACGGTTCCGCTACAAGCGTATTTCCGGATCAACTCGGAAAATATGGGCCAATTCGAGCGCACGCTCATTATCGCGGACGAAGGCAGCTCCGTTCACTACGTCGAAGGCTGTACGGCTCCGGTCTACAGCACGAACTCGCTGCACAGCGCGGTCGTCGAGATCATCGCGAAGAAGGACGCTCGCGTTCGCTACACGACGATCCAGAACTGGGCGCCGAACATCTACAACCTCGTTACGAAGCGCGCTGTCGCCGAAGAGAACGCGACGATGGAGTGGGTCGACGGCAACATCGGCTCCAAGCTGACGATGAAGTACCCAGCAGTTATTCTGAAAGGCCGCGGCGCGAAGGGCATGGTGCTCTCGATCGCGGTCGCCGGCAAAGGCCAGCATCAGGACGCAGGCGCGAAAATGATTCATCTTGCTCCCGACACAAGCTCGACGATCGTCTCCAAGTCGATCTCCAAGCATGGCGGCAAAGTGACGTATCGCGGTCTCGCTTCGTTCGGACGCAACGCCGAAGGCGCAAAAGCGAACATCAAATGCGACACGCTCATCCTCGACAACGAATCGACGAGCGATACGATTCCATACAACGAAATTATGAACGACAACATCACGCTGGAGCACGAAGCGACAGTCTCGAAGGTATCCGAAGACCAACTCTTCTACCTGATGAGCCGCGGTCTGTCTGATGCCGACGCGACGCAGATGATTGTCATGGGCTTCATCGAGCCGTTCACCAAAGAACTTCCGATGGAGTATGCGGTTGAGATGAATCGCTTGATTAAAATGGAGATGGAAGGCAGTATTGGTTAATACTGCTGTCTGGAAGAAAGCCAAAGAGGGTGCAAGACGGGATTTCCCGTTTTGTGCCCTTTTCTTATTCTCTTCGCTTTGAGCCTACTCCCTATTTCCGGCGAGCGGGTTGAACGGTTGGGATTACGCTGGCCAAAAAACTTTTTTTATCGGGAACCTTCCGGCTGTTTCAACAATCTAATTAGTAATTACATAACCGAATCGGCAATGCCGACAGATTCTATATAAGTTGAACCAAAGACATCGAAGAGATAACCCAATGAAATGGAGAAAGGGAATGGTTTTGCCGCGAGTTTTGGCTTTGAGTTGCTTACCTATAAAGGTCCTATCGTTCCAAGCAACTCAAAACAACCTGTTTGAAGCCGGCAAAATCATCCCTATCGGAATACAATGGGCTCCATCTTCATTGGTTCAACCTAATATAGTGCGGTGAAGTTGTCCGAGGCGAGGAGACGAGAGAGGATGGATAGTCTGGATATTCAGGAAGTGATGCGAGCGCGACAGGGAGACCGGGAGGCGTTCACCCGACTGATGCGTCAATTGGAGACTCCAATGTACGCCGTCGCCAAACAGATCGTACAACGCGACGAAGATTGCGCGGATGCAATGCAGGAAACGGTGTTCATCGCCTATAAGTCGATGTATACGCTGCGGGAGCCCGCCTATTTTCGAACATGGATCATTCGAATTCTAATTAACGAGTGTCGTAGATTATTGAAACAAAGAAATAAACAAGTTCCATTAACGGATTTGTCGGACAAGCCTTCCCCGTCCCCAGAAGAGGATGGCGGCCTGGAACTGCGCGAAGCGATCGACAGCCTGGAACTGCCGATGCGGCTTGTCGTTGTTTTGCATTACATTCAAGACTTGCCGATCAAAGAAGTGGCGAGGACGCTGGAGCTTTCGGAGGGGACGGTCAAAAGCAGACTTTATCGGGCAAGGGAAAAGCTGCTGCGATGGATGGAAAAGTCGAGAGGAGTCGAGAGCCAATATGAATCAAGATAAGTTAACGAGAGCGTTGCGCGATACCCGGGTCTTCATGCCCGATCGTCTTCCCGATCGCGTCAGAGAAGCGCTGGATCATGCCTACGAGCAGCTCCCGGATATCGATCTGACTCCGATTCGCAAGCGTCGGCGAAATCGCAAGCTTCTTAAGCGGGCTAGTGTGTCGGTCGCTGCGGTGCTGGTAGCGGGTATCCTTTTAATTGGATCGGGTTTTATTTCTCCTTCTATGGCTAATTCGCTAAAACAGATCCCTTGGATCAATAGTCTCTATGAACATTTCGGGGATGCGGGTCTTGTAACCGCTGTCCGCAGCGGGATGGTGACAGATAAACCTTACAGCCAGACGAAAGCCGGGCGAACCGTTACGATATCCGACCTAATGTACGACGGGGCCAGGCTGTCCGTTGCTGTTAAAGTTCATGAAGAAGGGAAGCTGTCGGAAGAGGAGATTGAAGCGTTCGAAGTCGATGGCAGAGTTAACGGAGAGCAAGGCCCCCTCTCGTATAGCATCGGAAATACGCAATGGATAGACGAGAGCACGGCAGTACGAATTATTAATATCGGGCACTCCGGCTACGATGCAAGAATGGATCAAGCTTATGAGTTCCCGGACGCTTTCGAATTTACGTTTTCCATTGCGATGAGTTCCGGAAAAGAGTACGAATTCGTCGTTCCAATCGAGAAAAACGCGCCGGGTGCGATCGAATTGACGAAAAGCGAGATCAAAAATTATGAAGGGGTCACCTTGCAAATCGAGAAGCTGGTGATTACCCCGGCCACCATTAATCTGGTCGCTCTTCTTGGCGTCTCAGCAAACTCGGAGCTAGAGCCGCCAGCCCGGTTCTACGGGAATAAGTTCCTGCAATTCGCGCTTTTCGACGAGAACGGGAACGAGATCAAGCACGTCGACCTAGCTGGCTATTCCAGAGTTGGAGAGAAGGACCTTTTCAGGGGAAAGCAAAACTTTGTAGGAGCGTCAACCTTGCCGAAGTCGATCACGATCAAGCCTTTTGCAAGAAGAATAAAGGGACCAGACGGCAAAAGCGAGAACGACTACATTCAAGAGTTGGAGATCACAATGGAATTGCCTAAATGATGGACGAGCAATGGCCTATAGATGCGAAACAGCCCTGGAGCTTTAGACTCTTGGGCTGTTTCTTTATAATCTATTCCTGAATTTGATATCGGTTAATCCCGCTTCGAATGATGAACCTGAACGCTCAGAACAAGGCCGACCGCAATCATATTCGTTAATAGCGAACTGCCTCCATAGCTGACGAAAGGAAGCGCGAGACCGGTCAGCGGCATCAATCCGAGATGCATCGCGATATTTTCGAACACTTGCAACACCAACATAGAGATGACGCCGATCACGATGTAAGCCCCCGACAGATCGGGGCTATCGTACGCGATGCGAACCATACGATAGATCATGAAGAAATACAGAAACAACAATACCGCGCTGCCGATAAAGCCGAATTCTTCTCCTATGACGACAAATATCGAATCGGCGTAGTCGTAAGGGATAAAGCCGTTTTGAACCAGGAAGCCTTGCCCGAAGCCTTTTCCATACATATCGCCCGTCCCGATCGCTCTGATCGAGTTCAGAACATGCCAGCTTTTGTCCGGATCGGAAGCGGGATCAAGAAACGTTTGAATTCTCGCGAGCTGATGCGGCTTGACGAAGGTTTGAAAAAGACTGCTGTCGGTCAGGTAAAGCGTGACGATAAAGGCAACCAAAATTCCGATACTGCCAACCCCGATCGCGATATGAGTCCTTTTCATGTTCCCCATCCAGAGCATTCCGAGCATAATGCTGACGAACACGATCGATGTGCCCAAATCCGGCTGCTTTAAGATTAGGACGACGGGGAGGAAGGTGGCAATCAACACAGGGAGAATGTCTTTGAGCAGTCTTAGCGGTTCCCCGCTCCGATTGCTTAGCAGTTTGGCAACAAGCAGAATTAGGAAAATTTTCGCCAGCTCCGAGGGCTGAAACTGAAACGACTTGATGCTGATCCAGCGGGTAGAGCCGTTGAGGTTCGTTCCGTTTAACAATACGATTACCAACAAAACGATACCGAGCGCATACAAACCATAGGACAGATAACGCACGGCGATACGATAATCCAAGAAAGCAATAAGAAGCATGGGAACAAAGATGCAGCCATAGGCAATCAGATTGTTGACATGCAGCCCTTCATACTTCGTACCATTCGTCGCGCTATAGATAACCAGAGTACTGATGGCCATAAAACAAAGAACCACCAGCAGCAGAGATACATCTAACCGTTTAAGCTTAGCAATCATAATTCCGTTTGGACCTCGTTTCTGATTTTTCGAAAATACAAATTCCCGGATCAGGTGTCCGAGCTGTCTCGTTTGAACACGGCAACTTTTTCCTCAAACTCCATCATACCAGTAAATTTCCTTTATCGACACCCGAGAAAAAAAGGAATCCAAACAAATCAAAGGCATAAAAAAATTGGGAAAAGCTCAATAACTCATGCATAGAGCCGAGACTGCAGAGACATAATACGTGGTAAATGATGGAGGTGAGAAAACATGGCGAACAATCGCAGCAGCAATCAGCTCGTAACTCCGCAAGCTCGCGCAGCTCTGGATCAACTGAAATACGAAGTAGCCCAAGAGCTTGGCATCCAATTTTCCCGCGACGGCTATCACGGGGACATGCTGACGAAGGATACCGGCCGCATCGGCGGCAACATCACTCGTCGCTTGGTGCAAATTGCCGAACAGCAACTTGCAGGCCAAGCAAGCCAAGCCGGACGCTTCTAAAGTCGACTTCACGATCCCGCCAGCTTAACGCTTGCGGGGTCGTTTTTTTTTTGCGAGCATAATCGGGAGAACGCTACGTCATCCTATATGGAGAATGAACCTTAATGGGAAGGCGGCTCGAAAAGATGAAGACGGGCTACAAATCAATGGTATTGCTCTCGCTGCTGCTGACGGTCGGTTGTGCAACAAGTCCGATGAAGCTTAAAAGCGACCAGGCTCCGGTGAAAATACAGAGCAACCAGTCTCCTGCAACGTTGGAGGAAGGACGGCATATCGTGCCGGTGCGACAGCTGCAGAATGCGGCATACGTCTCGCTCGGAGCGATCGGTCAGGCGACGGGGTACAGAGCGCAGTGGCTGCCGGATGGAAGCTATGGCATGGGGGATAATGATGCGGTATGGGTGTTCCGCACGGGAGAGAGCGCGGTGTCTATTGCGGGACGTTCGTCCAGTATGCCCGCGCCGGCTCTGAAAGAAGGCAATGAGATGTTCGTACCGGTCAACGCTCTGCAGCGTCTGATCGGGGACGTGACGGTGTTCCATACGCAAGAGAACGAGGTTGCTTTTTTTCCGAAGCCGACTCCTGGCGAGACGGGCGCAAACGGGCAAAACGCGGAATTTGCCGAGAAGCCTTCGTCCCAATCGGGAATGAAAGCGGCGGCGAATGAAGAGAGTTCGGCATCGACTTTGCTGACCTTTGCGAAGAAATTTATGGGCGTTCCTTATGAATTCGGCACAACAACTTACGCGCAGAGCAAAAGCTTCGATTGTTCCTCGTTCACGCAATATGTATTCGACCGCTTCGGAATCGATTTGCCCAGGGTGGCAAGGGCGCAAGCGGAGCAGGGCAAGTTCGTGTCCCGCGACGAACTGCGGGCGGGTGATTTATTGTTTTTCTACGTGCCGGGTCGTTTCAAGAGCAACGAAACGGTCGGCCATGTGGGGATCTATATGGGGAATGGCAATATGATTCATGCAAGTCCGAAGCCTGAAGACGGCGTTCAGATCACTCCGATCGACAAGGAGTATTGGAAAGACACCTATCTATACGCGAAACGTTATTCGTGAGCGGCCAATTTAATCGATAGCCGCCCAAGGCAGACGAGGCGACTTCACCGCTCGTTACCGAACAAAAAAAGGTGCATGCAATCCTACAAAGAGGAGTGCACGCACCTTTTTTACATATTGACTTCCAGGATAGAAATATCCCTAACGACAGACAAATCGATAAATTCGTCGTCAACTTGAACGAGAGGACGGAAGAAATCCGTTGGATTCGTCATTACGATAACGCCTAGCACCCCGTTCGACAGCTCCACGCGTTTGCCGATAAAGTTGGGAACCATATGCCGGATAAACGTATGCGTGATGTCCGGGTCCAATTCCTTAAAGCTCAGCTCGTAGAGCTCCTTCAGCACGAAATGCAAATCTTTCTTCTCGCTGTACACTCGCGAAGAAATCATCGCGCTGTAGACATCGGCGACCGCTACGATTCGGGCCAGCGGGTGAATCTGTTCTCCGGACAACCCTTGCGGGTAGCCCGTCCCGTCGATTCTCTCGTGGTGCTGGAGCGCGGCCAACGCGACTTCTTCGTCCTTGAAGGAACGGGTTAAAATTTCATATCCGTATTGCGGGTGATTTTGGATTTCTTTGTATTCTTCATCGTTAAGCTTGGCTGGCTTGTTGAGAATCACTTCGGCGATTCTGCATTTGCCCACGTCGTGCAAGAAACCGGCCTTGCCCGCGCGTACCGTATCTTCTTCGCTCCAGCCCAGCCAGCGTGCGATGTAGTAGCTTAGCATGCCGACCTGGACGGAGTGCTGGTAGGTGTAATCGTCCTGGGTGTTCAGCATCAGCAGCAGGGATACGACATCGCGTTCCGTGCGGAAATTTTCGACAAGCGGCTGAAAGCTCTCCCTGACATCGTCTTCGTAGATTCTGCCTTCAATGGAAGCTCTCTCGAACAATTGCTCCGCGCCGGCGACCGCATCGTGGTAAAGCGGTCTTAACAGCGGATTGTATTCGGGGGCTTTTACGGTCGTTGTCGGAGCTTTCACTTCAGGCTCCATTACGGCAATTGCTGCCGAAGGGCTCTCACGATGCTCTATGCTGACATAATCAATCTGATGTTGGAAAATTCGTGAGATTTCCTTCTCGTTTAACGGCGTGCCTTTGGAGAGAACATGCAAGCCGTAAGCATTAAAGACATCTTCCGATAGTCGATCGCCTGATCGCACATCCGTAATATGTACTCGCATATCGCACCTCGACAGAACCTCGATTAAATTCGAGAAATTTCGCCAATCTCTTGCTATCTATGCTATCAATTAAAGCGTTTTCTGGCAATATCAAGGCGAGATAAAATTTTCCAACTTATAAATGAAATGTTTTGTCATAATTATGATTGAAATTTTCATATGATATGCAATATAATATCATTGAATGAAAATGAATAGGAGTGGTCTTAATGACAAGAGGCAAATTGACGTTGCCGGAAATCGGCGGTCAAGCGGAAGCATTGAAGGCGGCTTGGGAACAATTAAAGAAGCAAGAGCAATGGGCGCAGACGTTTGTCGGCAACGCGGCATACGACGAAGTCGTATTTATCGGTTCCGGTTCTTCCTATTATCAAGCGCAGGTGATGGCTTCGACATTTAAGCTGTGGCTTGGACGGAGCGCAAGCGCGCTGCCTTCCTCGGACATCTTCTTGTTCCGCGATCAATCCGTTGCCCGCAGCCGCAAAGTGCTTCTCGTCGGCGTATCCCGTTCGGGAGAGTCTTCCGAGGTCATTTTGGCGCTGGATTCGGTGAAGGATTTGCCGAACTGGACCACTTGCGGAATTACATGCTACGAGGACAGCCGTCTCGGACGAATGACAGAGTGTCTGGTATCGCCTCTGGGCAAAGAACAAAGCACCGTAATGACCAAATCTTTCAGCAGCATGACCTATATGATGCAGGCTGCAATCGCGCTTGCTGCGGGCGGCGCGCTGCCTGCCGAGATGGAGTCCGCGCTGGAGCTGCAGGGAGATATTGTCGAGCGGGGACGCGTTTTTGCGGAGAACCTGGTCGAAGCGAACGACTTCAATAAATATATCTATTTGGGAATGGGCGCATATTTCGGACTGGCGCAGGAAGTGTGTCTGAAGCTGAAAGAAATGTCCTATGTATGGACGGAGAGCTACGGAACGCTGGAATTCCGTCACGGACCGAAATCGGTCGTCGAGCCGGGAACGCTTGTCTGCTTGCTCGTCTCCGAGCAAGCCCGTTCCTATGAACTGAAAGTCGCGGAAGAAATGAAAGCCTATGGCGCGTTCGTGCTGCTGGTGACGACGGCTAAAGGCGACGATACGAGCTTTGCGGACGCGGTATTCGAACTCGGCGGCGGTTCGCTGTCCGATGAGGCGCGTGCGGTAGCCTACTTGCCGATGCTGCAGTACCTCGGCTTCTATACGGCGATGAAGCGCGGCGTCGATCCCGACCACCCGAGAAATTTGACGCAAGTTGTAAAGATTTAATATAGCAGAGGAGCCGGCGTATGGCGCGGAACAAGTCCGAGAGGCAGGAGCAGGTGCTTGCCTATCTGGAAAGATACGGAAGCATTTCTTTGCAGGAAATGACCGACAATTTCGATTGCTCGGAGGCGACGGCCAGACGGGATCTCGACGATCTTGAGAAGGCCGGCAAGGTAATCCGCACGATGGGCGGCGGAGCGACATACGCGGCGAGCGGCCTGATTCGCGAAGTGCCTTTCCGCGAGAAGCAGCAAGCTCTGTACCCGGAGAAGGAAGCGATTGCCCTCTTGGCCGCGTCACTCGTCGAAGAAGGAGACGTCATCGGCTTGACCGGGGGGACGACGACATTCCTGATCGCCAAGGCGCTGAAGAAGCGCCGCAACATTACGGTCGTGACCAATGCGGTTAACATCGCGATGGAGCTTGCCGATTGCGAGGAGCTGCAGATCGTGCTGACGGGAGGGGTGCTGCGCAACCGCAGCTTCGAGCTGTGCGGACCGTTGGCCGAGCAGACCGTAAAGGCGCTGAACATCCAGAAGATGTTCATGGGCGTCGACGGCGTATCGGAGCAAGGAGTCAGCACTTACTCCGAGCTTGAGGCGAACATCGCCAGATTGCTTATGCAGCGCTCCAAGCAGACGATTGCCGTGTTCGATCATACGAAGGTCGGCAAAACCTCGTTATTCCATGTGTCCGAACTGCAGGAGCTCCACGCCTGCATTACGGACAAGAGGCCGGCCGAGAATTCGGAAGGCGGAGCGGCGCTGGCGGGCATTAAAGTCTATGCGGCAGAGGACAATTCGGTCTCGGGAGAAGAGAGGTAGAACGCCATGAACATAACAATCGGCGTAGACGTAGGCGGAACGAATATCGTATGCGGGGCGACGGACGAAGCGGGACGGGTGCTGCGCAAGCTCAAGCGCTCGACTGAAGCGCATGCCGGTCACGAAGCCGTGCTCGGGAAGATCGCGGATATGGTTCGGAAAATTCGCGAGGATTTGGGCGAGGATTACGAAGCGACAAGCGTAGGAGTGGGAGTTCCCGGGCTAGTCGATCCCCGCGCGGGCGTGTCGAAGTTCGCCGGCAACCTGAAGTGGCGCGATATTCCGGTAGTCAGCCTGCTGGAACAACAGATCGGCTTGCCGGTGTTTATCGATAACGACGTTCGCATGTACATTTACGGAGAAGCGGTAGCGGGAGCCGGACGGGGCTATGAGCATGTGCTGGGCATTACGATCGGCACCGGCATCGCGGCCGCAATTGTGAACGGCGGCGAGCTGTACTACGGACACAAGGCAATGGCCGGAGAGATCGGCCATGTCCGCATGGATGGCGTCGACGAGGATTGCGCCTGCGGGCTCAGCGGCTGCTTGGAGACGGTGGCATCGGCGTCCGGCATGGTACGGCAGGCGAAGAAGCTGCTGCGCGAGGGCCGGGCAAGCGTGCTGAACGACTGGTTCCCGGGCGATGAGCTGGAGCGGCTTAGCGCAGCGGACTTGTCCAAGGCGATGGATGCTGGCGATGCATTGGCCTCGGAAATTATCGTCCGTGCCGGCGAGTTGAACGGCCGCGCGTTGGCCGCGGCGGCGATGGTGCTCAGCCCTGACGTTATCGTGGTCGGCGGAGGCGGAGCGTTGGCGGGCGAACGTCTGCTAGCCCCTCTTCGCGATGAACTGTATCGCCTGCTGCTGCCGGATTTTCGCGAAGGGCTGAAGGTCGTGACGGCGGAGCAAAACGACGATGCCGGAATTATCGGCAGCTCGCTGTATGCCGCGCATCGCAGCAAATCGATATAAGCATTTATAAATTGAATCGGAGGAACTCATCATGGCACTTGTATCGTCAACGCCGCTGCTGCAAGCGGCAAAAGAAGGCGGATATTGTATCGGGGCGTTTAACGTCCACACGTTGGAAATGCTGCAGGCGGTCGTCGAAGCGGCGGAGGAAACCAGATCCCCGCTTATCATCCAATCGACTGTCGGCACGGTAAAGCATCTGGGACCCGACTACATTGCGGCTGCGGCTACGGTCGCGGCGAACCGCAGCTCCGTGCCGATTGCGCTGCATCTGGATCACTGCTCCGATTTCGGCACGATCATGCAATGTATTCGCGCGGGCTACACGTCGGTTATGATCGACGCTTCCCACGATCCGTTCGAGAAGAACGTCGAGCAAACCCGTAAAGTCGTCGAGGCGGCTTCCGCGGTTGGCGTTAACGTCGAAGCCGAGCTGGGCCGCGTCGGCGGAGTCGAAGACGACATCGTCGTCGACGAGCGCGACGCGCTGCTGGCCGATCCGGACGAGTGCGCCAAATTCGTCGAGCTGACGGGCGTGCATACGCTGGCTCCGGCGATCGGTACGGCTCATGGCATCTATAAAGGCGATCCGAACATTGATTTCGATCGCATCGGACGCATTGCCGCCAAAGTATCCGTACCTCTCGTTCTCCACGGAGGCTCCGGTATCCCCGAGGATCAGGTGAGACGGGCCGTGTCGCTCGGCATGTCCAAGATGAACGTTGCGACCGAGCTGCGTATCGTCTTCTCCGACGCGATCAAGGAAGTGTTCGCCAAAAATCCCGAAGAGAACGATCCGCGTAAATACATGGTTCCGGCGAAGCAAGCGTTGAAAGCGGCGGCCATCGAGAAAATGCGTCTGTGCGGCTCGATCGGCAAAGCATAAGCGAAGCGGAGGCACAGCGGTGACGAACGCGAATGCTAGAACGACGATTACGACTGTAACGCTGAACGCGGCGATCGACAAGACGTACTATATGCCCGCTTTCGTTAAAGGCAAAGTGTCGCGCGCGGCCAAAGTCGTGTCCACGGCGGGAGGCAAAGGGCTGAACGTAGCCCGGGTGCTGAAGCAGCTCGGGCACGCCGAGGTGGCCGCGACCGGCTTCGCGGGCGGCTATAACGGCCAGTTCATTGTGAACGGGGTGAAGGAGGCCGGCATTCGCTCGGAGTTTGTCGCGATTCCGGGCGAGTCGCGCCTGTGCATGAACTTTATCGATGAAGGCGACGGCTCGTCCACTGAAGTGCTCGAGCCGGGACCGGTCATCGGCGAAGATCAGCTTGAACGGTTCAAACGCGAACTGCAGCGGCTGAGCGCGGAGTCGGCGCTTGTCGTCTTCTCCGGCAGCTTGCCGGGCGGAACTTCTCCAACGCTGTATGCGGAGCTGATCGCTCTCTCCCGTGCCGCGGGAGCAGACGTGTTCCTGGATACGAGCGGGGAATCGCTCGTGAGGGGCGTGACGGCTCTGCCGTCCTTTATCAAGCCGAACGAGGACGAGATTGTCTCCCTGCTGCCTGATTCGCACGACGGCGATCTGCGCGAAGGTATTCGCAAGCTGATGGCGCAGGGGATTCCGATCGTAGCGGCGACGCTGGGAGCGGAGGGAGCCGTAGCCGGAGCCGGCGGACGGATCTACCGCGTCCGTATTCCGAAGATCGAGCCGGTCAATACTGTGGGCAGCGGAGATTCGTTTGTCGCGGGATACGCTTACGGCCACGTCAGAGGCTGGCCGATCGAGGAGTGCCTGCGGTATGCGGCGGCGGCGGGCAGCGCCAACGCGCTGTCCGAGACGACCGGAGACGTCGATCCGAGGGAGCACGCCAGGCTGCTTCGCGAAATTGCCGTCGAGGAATGGCTATAGCATCGTAGGGAGATACATGCACGACAACATTCTCTATCGATCATCTTTTTGTACGACTCTTTTTACTTATGAGACAGCTTCGCTTGCATCAGATTCGCTTTTCTATTCGCCCAGAAGCTCGGCATAAATGCGCCGGGCGGTCTGGGCTTCTTCCGTTCCGATAACGAGCGCGCGCCCGTCGTCGAACAGCACGAACGTTACGCCGCCGGGCAGCTGCAGCCTTAGCGAGTAAGCGGTCAGCTCGGCGCTGCCTGCTCGGGCCAGCCGAGGCTCGAGCGCTTGCAGGTCGAGCGTCAGCGGTCTTCCAGGCATGACCTGAACGGTGCTGCGTCCGCATAAGGAGACGGTCATCGTTCCGTCGGTCTCCTCGTTTCCCTCAAGCGCTTCGAAATGGCGGCGGCCGCATACGGGGCATTCCGGATTGCGTGCCCCGCCGACGGCAAGCGATTGCCACTGACTCTGCCATAGATCGATCTGCAGTAGCGAGCCGTGCAAGGCTTCAGTACGACCTGTCAGCAGCTTGATCGCTTCCATCGCTTGTACGGAGGCGATCGTGTCCACGATGGGGGCGAGCACGCCGGCCGTCTCGCACGTATCCAGCGAACCGCCCGGCGGCATGGAGGGAAACAGACAGCGGAGGCAGGGCGTCGTTCCCGGAATGACCGTCAACGACATGCCGGACGCGCCAACCGCTCCGCCGTACACCCATGGAATGCCGTTCTTCACGCAGTATTCGTTAATTAAATACCGTACGCTGAAGTTGTCCGTGCCGTCCAGCACGATGTCTGCGCCTTTGAGCAATCGCTCGACGTTATACGCGTTCAAATCCGCCACGCGGGCCGCAATCGAGATGCCGCTGTTAACGGCGGATAGCCGGGCCGCTGCCGCAACCGCCTTCGGGGTTCCGGCAGCGGCGTCCGCTTCGTCGAACAGCATTTGGCGCTGCAGATTGCTGCGATCGACGATGTCTCGGTCGATCAGCGTCAAACTGCCTACTCCGGCGCGGGCCAAATGGTTGGCGATCGCGCAGCCGAGCGCGCCGACGCCGACAATGGCGGCATGAGCTTGCAGCAGCCGCTGCTGACCGTCCGATCCGATCCCGGAGAAGCGCGCTTGCCGTGCGTAGCGGGTATCGAGCTCGACGTTTGTCATTGCCCGGCGCCTTCTTCCGGTCGTCCCGAGCCGCCTGGCGCAGCCAGCGGATTCCAAGGCCCTAGCTGATGCCCCTTCCACTCTGTGCCATCCTCGTAGATTTCTTTTTTCCAGATCGGCACGACCTGCTTCAGTCGTTCGATCGCGTAACGGCTTGCTTCATAGGCATCGGCCCGATGAGCGGAAGAGACGGCGATGACGACGCTGATCTCCCCGATACCGACCGTTCCGATCCGATGAGCGATCGCGGTGAGCGTACCCGGCCAGCGGGCGGATATTTCATCTCCGATCGATGCGAGGGAAGCTTCGGCCATCGGTTTGTAAGCTTCGTATTCGAGCGTGACCGTTCGCTTGCCCGCAGTCCATTCGCGCGTCGTTCCGACGAAGGCGATGGCTGCGCCGTGATCGGGGTGGTATACGGCGGCTATCGTCCGTTCGACATCAAGCGGAAGCTCGGTAATTCCGTATCTCTGCTGACTGATTGCACCGTTCTCAGCTGCGGCTTCGGCATCGGATAGGCCTCCGGATACCGGAGGCAGAAGGGCAAGCTCGTCGCTTCGTTTTACGGTCGCAGAATCGTGGGCGTAGGCGCGGTTGCATGCCAGAAAGCAGACGGACAGCAAATCGGCATGCTCCGGATGTCGCTCGGCTAGCCGCCGTTTGAGCTGCCCTGCGCTTAACTCGTCTTCTTCCCAATCGATCTGCAGCGAGCGCTGACCCAATCTTTCCGCCAGTCCCGCGAATAATTGGATGTTCCATGCAGAATTCATCGTTGGTTTTCCCCCTCGGATCGCTAACATTCGCTTCCGCAAGCATACCATATCCCTTGTGAAAATGTTATGCTAGAAGGATACGAGAGTGGCGAAAAGGGGGATCGGCAGTGGCGGAATTGTTGGACAGATTCGGAAGGAAGCACACCTATTTGCGCATATCCGTGACCGACAGGTGCAATCTGCGCTGCCTGTATTGCATGCCTGAAGAAGGCGTGCAGTTCATGGACCAGGACCGTCTGCTGACCTACCCGCAGATCGTCGAAGTCGCGGAATCGGCAGTGAAGCTCGGAATCCGCAAATTCCGCATTACCGGAGGGGAGCCGCTTGTGCGGCAGGGCCTCGACGAGCTGATTGCGGGCCTCTCCGCTCTGCCGGGCGTCGAGGACATCTCCTTGACGACTAACGGTCTGCTGCTTAAGCAGCAGGCGCGCAAGCTGAAGGAAGCGGGCCTTAAGCGGGTCAATATCAGCTTGGACACGATGGACGACGTCCGTTTCAAATTTATTGCCCGCCGCGGAGAGCTAAACCGGGTGTGGGAAGGCATTGAAGCGGCTGCGGAAGCGGGGCTTGGACCGATTAAGCTGAACTGCGTGCTGCTGAAGGGCGTTAACGAAGATGAAATCGGACGTTTTCTGAAGCTGTCGATGGAGAGGCCGATCCATGTGCGTTTCATCGAATATATGCCGATCGGGCACGACGATGCCGGATGGCGCAGCCGCTATCTTCCATTGTCGGCCGTTATAGAGGAAGCAGCTCGTCTCGGTTTCTCATTGCAGCGCGAAGAGGGACCGCAGGGCAGCGGGCCATCGGAAAACTGGCGTATCGCGGGCGGAGTCGGAACGTTCGGATTAATTCACCCGGTCAGCGATCACTTCTGCCAAAGCTGCAATCGGCTTCGCTTGACCGCCGACGGCCATTTAAAGCCCTGCCTGTACTGGATGGACGAATTAAGCGTCAAGCCTGCGCTGGGTTCTCCCGAAGCGATGGAGAGTCTGTTCCTGAAAGCGATGGACGTAAAGCCGGAAAACCACGAGATGGCCGCCGTGCTGGCCGGCACTTCGCTGAGCCACGCGCCGACCGAGCGGAGAATGTCGCAGATTGGCGGTTAGGAGATTGTCCGATGATCAAGAATGTAACGGTCACATTGCTGCATACAAATGATTTGCACAGCCATTTGGAAGAGACATCGAAGATCGCGGGCTATATTGACGGGGTGCGTGAGCGGACGGAGCGGAACGAGCTGATCGTCGTCGACTGCGGCGACTTTCTGGATCGGGCGCGTATGGAGACGGAGGGAACGATGGCCGCAGTCAACCGGGAGCTCATGGAGCGGATCGGCTACGACGCGGCGCTGCCCGGCAATAACGAAGGACTGAGCTACACGCCGGATGAACTGGATCGGATATTCACGGGAACGACCGTTCCGTTCGTATGCGCGAACATGGCGTTGTCCGCCACCGGGCGCCCGCCATCCTGGATGATTCCGTCCCTCGTGCTGGAGCGGGCCGGCATGCGCATCGGACTGATTGGCTTGACGGTTCCTTACGCCGAGTACTACGACCTGCTCGGCTGGGAAGCCGGCGAGCCGATCGCCGCGCTGGAGGCTGAGGTCGCAAGGTTGAAGCCGCAGACCGATGCAATCGTCGTGCTCTCCCATCTCGGGCTGCGCAGCGACGAGCGGATCGCCGCGACCGTGCCGGGCGTAGATCTCATTCTTGGCGGCCATACCCACCATCTGCTGGAGGTTCCGTTGCTCGTAGGCGATACTGCGATATGCGCCGCCGGCAAATTCGGCGCGTATGTCGGCCATCTGCAACTGGAATTCGGGGCAGACCGCAGACTGGTGAAAGTGTCCGGCGGCAGCAGGTCGACCGACGACATGGCGGCTAGCGAGGACATCGACGCTCTGATTGCGGCGCATCGCGAGCAGGCCAAGCTCAAGATGGGCCGGAAGATCGCCCGTCTCAGCGAGCCGCTCTCGCTGCGGTACGATCGGGAATCTCCCCTGCCAACGCTGCTGTCCGCAGCGATTCGGACGATGACCGGGGCGGAGCTCGCCTTGGTGAACGCCGGACAACTGCTCGAAGGGTTGTCGGCCGGAGGCGTCACGGAAGAGAGGATTCACGGGATTTGCCCGTCTCCGATCAACCCGTGCTCGGTGCGCTTGAACGGGGAATTAATTCTAAGGTCGCTCGAAGAGAGTCTGCTGCCGGAATTTCAGAACCTGGAAATACGCGGTTTCGGCTTTCGCGGCCGGGTGCTCGGAACGCTGTGCCTGGACGGCATAGAGGTGAGCGCGGATTTTGCCCGGCCTCCTTATCATCGCATTGTGGAGGCCAGAGTGGGCGGGACGGCCTTGGACAAACACAGGGAATACACGGTGGCGACGCTGGATATGTTCACCTTCGGCGTCGGGTACATCGGATTAAAGGAAGGCCGGGACATTCGCTACTACTTGCCGGAGTTTATC
Organism: Cohnella sp. LGH; assembly: GCF_017671885.1. Classification (NCBI taxonomy): domain Bacteria; kingdom Bacillati; phylum Bacillota; class Bacilli; order Caryophanales; family Paenibacillaceae; genus Cohnella; species Cohnella sp. LGH. The sequence continues at coordinate 1,737,151 of NZ_CP072117.1, read as the reverse complement.
CGGGACGTGCTTGTCCGCTCGCTTAACGACAGCTTGCTGATCGCGCGGTCCAAGGAGCCGAGATGGCGATATTTCGACGAATCCTGATCGGCTTCCGCGGACCGGCTGTACCGCCGCAATGAACTTTAGTTCCGGGGGAGTGAAAGGCCAGTGCTGCATTGGTTCGATTCTATCATTCTGGGAATTGTGGAAGGTCTGACGGAGTTTCTGCCGGTATCCTCGACGGGGCATATGATTTTGACGAACAAGCTTCTTGGCTACGAGGAAGCTCCGGAGCAGCTCAAGACGTTCGAAATCGTCATTCAGTTCGCGGCGATTTTGGCGATTGCGCTCGTCTACCGGGACAAGATTTTGCAAGTGCTCGGCCTGGGCAAGGCACAGTCGGTTCGCGGGCTCTCGGTAGACGCCTTTCCGAAGCGCGGGTTGAACCTGATCCACGTCGCGCTCGGCATCGTCCCGCCGTTAGGCATTGCTTATCTGTTTCGGGACACGATTAAGGAAATCGGGTTTCACCCCGCTCCGGTGTTATGGGCGCTGGTCGCGGGCGGCATCTACATGTGGGCGGCCGAGGCGCTATACGATGCGGGGAAAATGAAGAGAACGGCGGAAACGATGGACGACATTTCCTACAAGCAGGCTCTGCTGATCGGCGTTCTCCAATGCATTTCGGCCGTATGGCCCGGCTTCTCCCGCTCCGGATCGACGATCGCGGCCGGCATGCTCGGCGGCGTCAGCTACCGGGCTTCCGCCGACTTCAGTTTCTTCATCGCTATCCCGATCATGACGGCGGCGACCGGCTACGAGCTGCTCAGCAACATCGACAATTTCCGTTCCGGCGACATCGACCTGGGTTTCCTGCTTACCGGATTTATCGTCTCTTTTCTTGTTGCCTGGATCGTCGTCGTCGCGTTTCTGAAGGCGCTGCAGAAATTCAAATTGAAATATTTCGCGTGGTATCGTTTCGTTCTGGCCGCTTTGTTTTATTTCTTCATTATGCGATAGCGGCTGCTTTAATCAGGGTGGAATAATGTCGAATCATGGAGAATAATCAAAATTCTCCTCGAAGGGCTATTCAATAAACGAAGTTGAATTCCGATGTAATCATAAGGGAACTTTTGTCTGCCAGATTCCGTCGCGAAGGAGGAAAATCACGAAATGCGCATGATGCCGATTTCTCTATGTCGGCCGGGGATGAGACTGGCGAAAAGAATTTATTCCGATGACGGCATCGTGCTGCTGGCCGAAGGCGTCGAGCTCACTTCCACACTCATCCGGCGACTGGGAGAATGCGGGGTCAGTTTTGTATATATTCAGGATTCACGAACGGACGACCTGTCCATCCCCGAACTGCTCAGCGACGAGACGCAGCGACGAACGCTGCAGACGATCCGCACGGTGTTTCGGGAATTCGGCAATTCGACCTCGAAAAGCAAAAACAGCACGTATCCTTACGTCGGACGCAAAATGAAAGAAGTCATGCAGCTGATCATGGAAGACTTGGACAGAAACCAGGACGCGATGATCATGCTAATGAATTTGCATACAGTGGATCATTACTTGTACATGCATTCGATGAACGTGTGCGTGTATACGACTTTGCTCGGCATGGCCCACGGCTATAGTCACGACGAGCTTGTAACGCTGGGGATTGGCGCATTGCTTCATGACGTGGGCAAAACGCAAATTTCCATGCAGGTGCTGCTCAAGCCGGGATCGCTGTCGGCCTATGAGTTCGACGAAATGAAACGGCACACGGAGCGGGGCTTTTACCTGCTCAAGGATGAGCCGAACATTCCGATACTGGCCGCTCACTGCGCCTACCAGCATCACGAACGGCTAAATGGCTCGGGCTATCCAAGAGGGATTAAGGGCGACGAAATCCACGATTATGCCAAATGGGTCGGAATCGTCGATTCCTACGATGCGATGACGAGCCACCGCGTGTATCGCGACGCTATCCTTCCGCATCAGGCAGTGGAGATGCTGTACTCGGGAAGCGGGACTCTGTACGATATGTCGAAGCTGCAGCTGTTTCGCGACAAGGTAGCCATCTATCCGATCGGACTAACCGTGAAGCTGAACACGGGACAGAGCGCGGTCGTCTGCGACATCAATTCTACATGCGCTCACCGGCCGATTTTGCGCGTGCTGACAGACGAGGACGGCGTCGAGCTGAAAGTGCCGTTCGAGTTGGATCTGTCCAAGCATTTGAACGTTCTGATCACCAAAATTGAGTTGAATCCGGCAGAAGGAGCAGGCACGATGCCTGCCTAAAGCCGATGTAAGGCCGCCCGTGCGCAGACGAACCTGCGCGGAGGGCGGCTTGTTTGGTCTTTCCCGCACGATGGGTTTGTTTTTATCGGCTCCGACCATTACAATAAAAATAACGTAAAGAACGACAGGAGCATGAACGATGCAGCAAGCTTTATCCCGGCCAGCGAAGGCGGCTCCTTTTGCCGCTCCTTCCGACTGGCCCGTATTATCTCCCGCTTACGATCCATGGGATCCGATTCGTTCCCTGCAGCAGCACGGAAGACACGAGTTGACGAGCGTGGAGCTGACGGTGACTCATCTGTGCAATATGAGATGCGAGCACTGCGCCGTAGGCGACGGCTTAACGATGACAGAGGCGCCGCATCTTCCGCTAGACTTACTTTTCCGCAGAATGGACGAAGTGCGCCATCTGGAGACGATCAGTATAACTGGAGGGGAGCCCACGTTTCGCCTCGAGACGGTCAGGAACGTCATCTTGCCTGTATTGAAGTATGCGCGCGAGAGAGGCATACGTTCGCAGCTTAACTCTAACGTCACTTTGGACTTCGAACGGTATGAGCTGATTGCGCCTTATTTGGACGTCATGCACATCTCTTTTAACTATACGCAAGCCGAGGATTTCCATCAGGTCGGCTTCGCTCGCACCGGGCGCAGCGTTCGGCTTGAGACGACTTCCAAGCTGTACGAGAGAATGATCGATAATGCTAGAAGGCTCTCCGAGGGCGGTCTGTTCGTATCCGCGGAATCGATGATCAACTACCGGACGCATGAGCGCATTGCGGATATTCATCGACTTATTATCGAGATGGGCTGCCTGCGCCACGAGGTACACCCGATGTATCCCAGCTCGTTTGCGTCCTCTCTTCCGGTCATTACCAGACGGCAAATGATGGATGCGGTAAAGACGCTGCTTGATGTGCGCGACCCTGGGATATGGATGCTGTTCGGGACATTGCCGTTTTTCGCCTGCAGCGAAGAGGAAGAGGAACGCCGGCTCGTGTCCAGATTGAGATCTGAGCCGAATGTGACCGTCCGCAACGATCCTGACGGCCGCAATCGCGTTAACGTCAATATGTTTAGCGGCGACGTCTACGTGACCGATTTTGCCTCGGTTCCCCCGTTCGGCAATATCCGGGAGGAAAAGCTGGACGACGTGTTCGCCAAGTGGCGGGAGCATCCGATGCAGCAGGCGATCAACTGCCATTGTCCCGCCGCAGGGTGCTGCGGCCCCAATTTGCTTGTTCAGGACATGTACTACAGGGATGTCGACTTTATGACAAGGCGAGCCCTTCCATAAAAATACGATAGTGCTCCGCCCGCGAAGATAAGGAGGAATACGTTCACTTGGAACTCGAATGGAATTTGATTTTCTGGAACGTCGTTCTCGTATTATTCCTGGTACTCCTTAACGGTTTTTTCGTTGCGTCCGAGTTTGCGCTCGTCAAGGTGCGGCAAAGCCGGCTGACTCAGCTGAGCAATGAAGGCAACGTTCGCGCGAAATACGCGCTGAAGGTAAATCAGAGGCTGGACGCCTATTTGTCTGCGACGCAATTAGGCATTACTTTGGCTTCGCTGGGCTTGGGCTGGGTCGGGGAACCGGCGATCGCCGATCTGATCATTGCGCCTCTGCTTCACGGGTTCGGCGTAACGGACGAAACGGTGATCCATTCGATCGCGTTCGTAGCCGCTTTTTGCATCATCACATTTCTGCATATCGTGCTCGGGGAATTGGCTCCGAAATCGTTGGCGATTCAGCGCTCCGTAGGCGTCTCGCTCTGGCTGAGCTTGCCGCTGCTCATGTTCTATCGGCTGTTTCTGCCGTTTATCTGGTTATTGAACGGCGCGGCTAACCGTCTGCTCAAGCTGATCGGAGTTGAAGCGGCCGGCGAACATGAAGCGGCCCATACAGAAGAAGAAATTCGCATTCTGATGGATGAGAGCGCCAAGAGCGGCATTATCGACAAGGACGAGATGACGTTGTTCGACAACGTCTTCGAGTTCGCCGACCGGGTCGCTCGCGAGGTCATGCTTCCGAGAACCGACATGGACTGCCTGTTTACGAACGTTTCGTACGCGGACAACATGAAGCTGGTGTATGCGACTAAACATACGCGTTATCCGGTCGGTGTCGAGGACAAGGATCAGATTATCGGATTCGTGCACATTACCGATTTGCTAACCGCCGATCCGGATGAGGAGCATAATCTCAAGGAATTTCTGCGTCCGATTCTAAGCGTGCCGGAATCGATGGAGATCAGCAAGGTGCTGAACCTGATGCAGCGCCGAAAATCTCAAGTCGCCATCGTCATCGACGAATACGGCGGAACCGCAGGCATGCTGACGGCCGAGACGATTTTGGAGGAGCTGGTCGGAGAACTGCAGGATGAATTCGACGATGAGTTGCCGAACGTCGTGATCAAAGGGGAATTAACTTCCGTGGACGGGCGTATGCTGATAGAGGACGTGAACGATCTGTTCGGCCTGGATATCGAGGACGACGAAGTGGATTCGATCGGCGGTTGGCTGTTCAACCACTTGGAGGGCACCATCTCCAAAGGACAGAAGGTCGTCTATGAAGGCTACGTCTTCGAAATTGCCCAGACGGAACGGCTTCGAGTACAGCGGGTGCATATTTACAAAAATAAACTAGCGTTGGCGGATTCCCCCGATAAAGCATCGCGATCGAACCCAGACAATCAGTAGCGGCGGGAGAGCCCGGGAAGAGGGAAAAGGCCGTGCCGATTCGAGCCATTGTGCTGATGGTTTCCTCACTCTTATTTTTGTATTTGCTGTTTACGGTAGGCGCGCCGTTCTTGCTTGCGCTTGTCGTGGCCATCTTCCTAGAGCCGCTCACGCTGCAGTTTATGAACAAGGCGAGGATGAACCGGCTGGCCGCATCGACCGTTTCCAGCACGCTGTTCACCGTAGTTCTGCTTGGGTTGCTCGGCTTGCTCGGCATGAAGCTGGTTAGCGAGTTGAGAGCGTTTCTGGATAAAATGCCGAGCATGCTGGAGGATGCCAGCGAGTACATACAAAGCTTGATCGAGCAGGCGCAGACCTATTCAAACCACGGAGCTGCGCCGCTGCCGGATCAGCTCGAGACCTGGGTGTCCAACATCACGGCCGCGCTCAGCCAGCTGTCCACGAAGCTGTCCGGGGTACTGTTCAGCTTCGCATCGGGCATACCGGACTTTTTTATCTTTTTTATCGTGTTCCTGGTCGCGGTTTATTTGTTCACGTTGAGCCTGCCGATGATGAAAAGCTCGTTCCTGTCTTTGTTCGAAGAGAAGTCAAAGCTTCAGGTGGAGGAAGTGCTGGCCAGCCTGCGCAGATCGGTGTTTGGATTTCTGCGCGCGCAGCTGCTGCTCAGCGTCATTACTTATATTTTATCATTCGCCGGTCTACTGATCATCGGAACGGGATATCCGCTCGCCATAGCGCTCGTCATCGTGATCGTCGACATTCTCCCCGTGCTTGGCGTAGGCTCGGCGCTCGTCCCGTGGGCGGCGTTCCAGATCGCCGTCGGAGACATGTACACCGGTATCGGATTGATTTTGTTATTCCTCGTCATCACGGTCGTGCGCCGGATCGTCGAACCGAAAATTCTCGGAGACGCGGTCGGAATCAGCGCCTTGTCGGCCCTGATCAGCCTCTATGTCGGCTATGAACTGGTCGGCATCGTCGGCGTATTCCTCGGACCAATCGTTGTCATTGTGTTCATGGCGATGCGCAAGGCGGGACTGTTCGATTTCAAGATCAAATTTCAATAGCTATATAAGTTGAACCAAAGATACCTCGAAGAGATGACCCAATGGAATGGAAAAAGGGAATGGTTTTGCCGCGAGTTTTGGCTTTAGGCTGCTTACCTCTGAAGATCTTATCGATCCAAGCAGCCCAAAACAACCTGTCTGAAGTCGGCAAAATCATCCCTTTTGGAATGCAATGGGCTTCCCTTTCATTGGTTCAACTTATATAGAAAGAGGAAGATGTCCTTGGACGATCCGCGCGGAAGCCGCAGGTGTACAGCCTGCGTCCGCATGGAAAGTCTCGGGGGCGTCTTTATTTTAAAGAGGGTGTCAGAAACGTAGGACTTTGGGCATAGGATATTAGCGGATAATTACGTCTATCGCGCCGAGATCGGCGAACTACAGAGGAGGTAACAGCATCATGTACGATTCTCAGTGGCGGAGTTGGAAGCCCTATGTCGGGCCGCACGACCCTTGCCCTCCCATCCGCGTGAAGTGGTACGTCGTTCCGCCTAATCAATATATCTCGTTTCAGCCAATGAATCTGCCGCAATTCTCGTTGGAGGAAGCGCTGCGGAAGGGCACTCTGTGGCCCGCGCTGTACAGCAATTATCCGGCCCGGCGCTCGGCGAAAGGAGGGAAAGGCAATGGCTGATCGATTCGATCGCAATGAACGCAGCGATCGTAACGAACGTAACGAACGCAACGAGCGCAACGAGCGCAATGAACGTAACGATCGTAATGACCGAAATGATCGCAACGATTGGAACGGACGCCACGATACGTACGAACGCCACAACCGGGACTATCCGGGCTATCGAGACGGTCAGGATCAAGCTCCCGAGCCGGGCTCAAGGGGGGACGACGCCTATTGCAAGGAACTGTTCGAGCTGCAGAAGACGGATTTCGCGCTGGTCGAATTGACGCTTTATTTGGATACCCACCCCAACGATATGCAGGCCGTTCAGCAATTTAATCAGCTTTCGCAGAGGAGGCGTCAGATCGCGCATGAATTCGAGATCAAATACGGTCCGCTGCTGCAATTCGGGCTGAGCTACAGCCGGTTTCCGTGGCAGTGGATCGACACGCCATGGCCGTGGCAAGTATAGGGAGGAGGCGGAAATATGTGGATTTATGAAAAAAAGCTGCAATATCCGGTCAGAGTCAGCAAGTGCGATCCCCGAATGGCTCGTTACCTTGTCGAGCAGTACGGAGGCGCGGACGGAGAGCTATCTGCGGCGCTTCGTTATTTGAACCAGCGGTATACGATTCCGGACAAAGTCATCGGATTACTTACTGATATAGGAACGGAGGAATTTGCGCACCTCGAGATGATCGCCACGATGATCTATAAGCTGACGAAGGACGCGACTCCGGAGCAATTGGAGGCGGCGGGACTCGGCGCGAACTTCGTGAATCACGACGGTGCGATGTTCTACAACAATGCTGCGGGCGTACCGTGGACTGCCGCCTATATTGCCGCCAAGGGCGATCCAATCGCCGATCTGTACGAGGACATCGCCGCAGAAGAGAAAGCCCGAGCGACTTACCAGTGGCTAATCGATTACACGGACGATGTCGACATTCAGGATTCTCTCAAATTTTTGCGCGAAAGGGAGATCGTACACTCGCTTAGGTTTAAGGAAGCGGTGGAGATTTTGAAATCGGATCGGGAGCAGAAGAAGGTGTATTGATCGTAAGGACGGCGGCATTCCCGTGGCGGGAGTGCCGTTTTTTGCGGCAGCTGGTTCAGCGTCCTTGATCAATACAAAAAAGGAGTAACTTTCCAACGATTTTTACGTATTACTTATTAGACCGCCACGAAGGTACGGAAGGAGGTGCGGGGCAACTTGGAAACGTTGATGATTGTGCTGTTCGGCATAGGAGTCGGATATGCGGTGCTATCGGCTTTCGTAGGAGATTTGTTCAGTCTGGACATCCATACGGGAGAGCTGCCTTTTTTGTCGCCGACGATTGTCGCGACATTCCTGACGGTGTTTGGCGGAGTAGGATACATGCTGCTGCATAATACCGAATGGTCCGCGATACCGATCGCCGGCTTATCGCTTCTGATCGCGCTGGGTGTGTCCTCGGTGGTGCTGTTCCTGGTCGTCATTCCTTTGCAGGCGGCGCAAAAAGGAAGCGCCAAATCCGCGAAGCTGATGATCGGAGCGCTGGCGGAAGTCACAACATCCATCCTGAGCTCGCGTTTGGGAGAAATCGTGTATGAGCAAGGAGGATCGAGGCATAGCGCGCCGGCAAAGACCTATGGCGACGTTTCGATCCGGCAAGGCGCTCAAGTCAGAATTGTGGATGAGATCGCCGGTACCTTCGTGGTGGAGGAAGCGTAAAGCGCATTTGCGCAATCTATTACAGAAAGCGAGGACTTCATATGAATGTGGACGCAACCTTGTACATTCCGGTAGGCATTGTGCTTGTCGTGATTTTACTGATCGTCGTTTTCGCATCAAGATACCGCACGGTTAAGGCCGATCAGGCGATGATTGTGACCGGGGCGCTGACGCGCGACGGGATGAAGATCGTCAAAGCGGGAGGAGCGTTCGTCTGGCCGGTCGTCCAGGAAGCGTCGTTCCTGTCGCTGCAGGTGCAGACGGTCGACGTACATACCCCGGAGGTTTATACGATGCACGGGGTTCCGGTTATGGTGGAAGGCATTGCCCAGATTAAGATCAAGGGCGATTTGGAGTCGATGGCGACTGCCGCCGAACAATTCCTCGGCAAACCCGAAGCGGAACTCAAAAGCATTGCCACTCAAACGATGGAGGGCCATCTGCGCGCCATTCTCGGAACGATGACGGTGGAAGACGTATACAAAAACCGAGAAGAGTTTGCGAGGAACGTACAGGAGGTTGCAGCAAGCGATCTTAACAAAATGGGATTGCAAATCGTATCGTTCACGATTCGCGACGTTCGCGACAAGAACGGTTATCTGGACGCACTGGGCCAGCCGCAGATCGCTCAAGTCAAACGCGACGCCGAGATCGCCAAGGCCAACGCTTATCGGGACGAACAGATCGCCAAGTCGCGGGCGCTGGAGGAAGGCAAGAAGGCGGAGTTCTCCGCCGAGACGAACATTGCTGAATCGCATAAGCAGATGGAAGTGAAGAAGGCGGAATTCAAGCGCGAGCAGGATATGAAGAAGGCTGAAGCGGACCAATCCTACAAGCTTCAGGAGGCGAAGACGCTGCAGGCGGTTAAAGCCGAAGAAATGCAAATCCAGGTCATCGAGCGCGAAAAGCAAATCGAGCTGGAAGCCAAGGAGATCGAACGGCGCGAGCGCGAGCTGGTCGCTACGGTGAAGAAGCAGGCCGAAGCGGAGCGCTTCGCGCAGGAGCAGCGGGCCGAGGCCGATCGCTACCAGATTGAAGCCAAAGCTAAAGCGGAAGCGGAAGCTGTCAGATTGGCCGGTAATGCTAACGCGGACAAGGAACGTGCGGAAGGTACGGCTGAAGCGGACGTTATTCGTCTGAAGGGTCTCGCCGAAGCGGAAGCGAAGGACAAAATCGCGGACGCGCTGCGCAAGTATGGAGAAGCTGCCGTTATCGAGCTGATCGTACAGAAATTCCCGGAAATTGCCCGGGCAATTGCCGAGCCGCTTGCGAAGACGGAGAAAATTGTCATCGTCGACGGAGGAGGCAGCGGACCGAACGGAGGAGCGGGTAAGGTGACCGGTTATGTAACCGACCTGCTCGCGAAAATGCCGGAGACGGTCGGAGCCCTTACCGGCGTGGACATTCATCAGTGGCTGCGCAATCTGACCGAGGGAGAGCGGTCGATTGACAGCAGCTCCGAGCAGAAGAAGCTTGAATAGCAGATAGCCTCGGCCAGGAGGATACAGACCAAAGTCGAAGAGACGGATGCTCTGTTCCGAGAGGATGTGGGCAAACAATTAGCGGAGCGCCTTCGGGCGCTCTTTTCACAGACTGAAAAGGTCTTCTCAAAGATAATCGTTGCGGATATGCACTTCGGCGCAGGGAAAATGCAGGCTTGTGTCGAATACGTCGAATTAATGAGTATAGAGAACTATAGGGGTCATGCATATGCGCAAAAACAGAGGTTTTAAGTTACGCTCAACGGTAAATGCGCTCGTATTGATTACGGTAGTGGCCACGGTTGTCATTATTTCATTAGTTGCGTTCCAAAACGAGAAGAAGTCGCTCATTCGGCTAACCTACCAATTAAACGAAGTCTACGTCAATAAAATCGCCGAGACGACAAATTCGATTTTTCACAATATGACGCAGGGGCTGGCGATTACGGGGAGATACTTGGCGTCGGATCTGTCGCGTACGGATTTGCATTTCCAACTGATGCTTTTTCAGCAGAGCAATGCGTTTTTCAATATTACGTTTATTGTCGATAAGGAGGGCAATCTCGTGGACGCTTCTGATCTTTCCTCGCTTCGTCGAGGGCAGAAGATGAAGTCCGCGGGCGTGGAACAGGCGCTGAAAATGAAGCGGGCGCTCGTCTCCGAGCCTTATGTCAATCCGTTGTCTAAAAATCTGGTTGTAATGGTAAGCGCTCCCTTGCAGGACAATTCCGGGAGGTACATCGGCTTTATCGGCGGCACCATTCGGCTGCATGAGACGAATATTTTCCAGACGGTGCTGGGCAGCGTTCCGAATGAGGCGGACGGTTCGTATGCCTATGTCGTTAGCTCGGAAGGCATTCTTCTATATCATCCAGACCCGAAACGTATCGGAGAGAGAGTGGCGCGCAATCCGATCGTAGCAAAAATAGCGGCGGGAGAACGAGGCTCGGGCTCGCTCAGCCTAGTGAACAGCAACGATATTGAAATGCTGGCCAGCTACGCCATGATCGAGAAGGCGGGATGGGGCATCGTCGCTCAGACCCCGGCCGAATCCGTGCTGCAGTCGGCGCGAAGGCTGATTATGGCGATTATTACGTATATGCTTCCGGTGCTGCTGCTCTTTGTCGTCGTGATCACCCTGCTTGTGCGCAGATTGTCCGAACCGCTGGTTAAGCTGACCGATTTTGCTTCGATGCTCTCTCCGACGAATAGGGGAACGGACGAGTTGCCGAAAATTCACGGTTTTAACTATGAAGCCAACGAGCTTCATAAGGCGTTCGGAAGAGCGGTTCGGCATTTTCGCTACCAGTTCGACAGCTTGTCTCAGGAAGCTCAGACCGATCCGTTGACGGGCTTGTTTAACCGAAGGACGATGGACAAGTTTATCGGAAGCTGGATAACGGGCGGAAACCCGTTCTCGCTGCTCGTGCTGGATATGGATCATTTTAAAAGCGTTAACGATACGTACGGGCACGACGTCGGGGACGAGGTATTAAAGTTTCTGGCGACCAGTCTGCGTCAGCTGCTTAAGGAAGATAACGTGATTTGCAGGTTCGGCGGGGAGGAATTTATCGTCCTTGTGCCTGACGAACGATTCGATTCCGCACTGGGGGCGGCGGAGCGCATTCGGAAATATATGGCGGAGACGGACGGCCCGACGGGCGGTAAAGTGACGTTGTCGATCGGAGCGGCGCATTATCCGGGGTTCGCGAGCAATGCCGAGCAGCTCTTCCGCGTGGCGGACGAAGCGCTGTATCGAGCGAAGCATCAGGGCCGCAACCGGGTGGAGATCGCGCTCGCGGCGAACGAAGTCGCAGCAACGAATTAATCGAATACATCAGCAAAGAGAGCTATAGGGGTTTAGTGAAATGCGCAAAAACATAGGATTTAAGCTAAGATCGACAGTAAACGCAATCGTTTTGGCTACAGTATTGGCTACAGTCGTCATCATATCGTTCGTGGCTTATCAGAATGAGAAGAAATCGCTATTCCGGTTGACGTTTCAGCTAAACGAAGTATACGCGGACAAAATTGCCGAAACGACGAATTTCATTTTTAAGCATATGATGAATGGCCTGGCGATAACGGGAGAGTCTGTATCGGAGGACCTGACCCGTTCAGATTTGAAGGACCAGCTCGTGCGGTTTCAAGAGGGCAACTCTTTTTATAACTCCGTATTTATCGTCGACAAGGAAGGCACGTTAATCGTCGCCTCGAATTTGCCTTCGGCTGTGGGCAGCAAGCTGGCGTCCGCAGGTGCGACGCAGGCGCTTCGGGAACAGCGGGAGCTTGTCTCCGAGCCGTACGTAAGCACAGTAACGAACAAGTTGATCGTAATGGTCAGCGCCCCCCTTCACGATGCTTCCGGCAATTATATCGGGTTTATCGGAGGATCGATTCGGCTGCACGAGACGAATATTTTCCAGACGGTGCTGGGCAGCGTTCCGAACGAATCGGACGGCTCGTACGCCTACGTGGTAAGCTCCAAAGGCGTGCTGCTCTATCATCCCGATTCGGGGCGTATCGGGGAGAAGGTGACCGAGAATCCGGTCGTCTCCAGCGTGGTTTCCGGATTGAGCGGGGCGAAGAGAATCGTTAATACAAGAGGAGTCGACATGCTGGCCAGCTACGCACCGATAGGCAGCGCCGGTTGGGGAATTGTCGCTCAGACGCCTGCCGAATCCGTGCTAGAGTCGGCGAAACGGCTGATCATGTCGATCATGCTGTATATGCTGCCTGCGCTGATGCTTTTTGTCGTCGTGATCACTATTCTCGTACGCAAGTTGTCCGAGCCGTTGGTCAAGCTGACCGAGTTTGCTTCGATGCTTTCCCCGACGAATAGCGGAGCGGATGAGCTGCCGAAGATTCACGGTCTAAACTATGAAGCCAACGAGCTTCACAAGGCGTTCGGAAGAGCGGTTCGGCATTTTCGCTATCAGTTCGACAGCTTGTCTCAGGAGGCACAGACCGATCCGTTGACGGGTTTGTTCAACCGAAGGACGATGGACAAGTTTATCGGAAGCTGGATTGCCAGCGGGAATCCGTTCTCGCTGCTCGTGATGGATTTGGATCATTTCAAAAGCGTTAACGATACGTACGGGCACGACGTTGGAGACGAGGTATTGAAGTTTCTGGCGACCAGTCTGCGTCAGCTGCTTAAGGAAAACAACGTGATTTGCAGGTTCGGCGGGGAGGAGTTTATCGTTCTTGTGCCTGACGAACGGTTCGATCCCGCAATGGAGGCGGCGGAGCGCATTCGGAAATATATGGCGGAGACGAATGGTCCGACGGGCGGCATAGTGACGCTGTCGATCGGAGCGGCGCACTATCCGGACTCTGCCCGCAGTGCCGAGCAGCTCTTCCGCGTGGCGGACGAAGCGCTGTATCGGGCGAAGCATCAGGGCCGCAACCGAGTGGAGATCGCGCACGCGGCGAACGATCTTGCGGCAACGAATTAGCGGATGCGCAGAGCGCATGCGATAGCCTGTTTTTGTCTCCGGCGACCTTCCCGCTTCATACACTGGAATCGTATGCTCGCATTATGATTCCAAGGAGGTGCCCTGTGCCCCGGCATGTGAGCAGTAAGTGGAAGAAAACCGCGGCGTTAATGGGGAGCGTATCGTTGCGGCGGCTCGTTCCCGAGACGATCCGATTTGAGGGCGCCAAGCTTAGAAGCACGCTTGAGCGCTACGGAATGGTCTATATCAAGCCGGAATCGGGTACGCATGGGAAAGGCGTTATGCGCGCCGAGATCCTCGGCAACGGCCGCTACCGGCTGCGGTACGGCAAGCGCACGCAAACCTACTCCTCCTGCGGAGCAATGGCCGATGAGATTCGTCGTTCTATCCGCGGCAGAAGATATTTGATTCAACGAGGCATCCGATTGCTTAAGCACAAGGGACGTGTATTCGATCTGCGCGTTATGGCACAGTTAACTCCGCGCAAAATGTGGCGAACGACCGGAATGATCGGCAGGGTGGCGGCTCCGGGCAAAATCGTGACCAACTACCACAGCGGAGGCAGACTCGTACCTGTAAACCGGCTGCTCAGCGGTCATATGGGCGAGAATTCGGCGCGAAGTACGCTCCGGACGCTTGAACGCATTGGCGTCAACGCGGGGCAGGCATTGCGGCGTAAGTATCCCGGCGTTTGCGAGGTTGGCGTCGACATCGGTATGGACCGGTCCTTGAAGCCTTGGATTATCGAAGTCAATACAAGCCCCGATCCGTACATTTTCCGCAAGCTGCCCGATCCGTCCATATTCAAGAGAATCAGACGATATGCGAGAGCCTATGGACGAAAATAAACAGCTTTCCCCAAAATAACCCGACCCCCGCCGCGATTGCGAAGAGGGTCGGGTTATTTTTAGAGGACGGAGAAACTCTATGTTCTTGCTTTGTAGATTCGACCGAGCCGGGCTGCCGTGGCCTGCCAGCTGAATTGCCGCAAGCTGTCCCGTCTGGCCGCCCGCGCCATGCGCAGCCGCAGCGCTTTGTTGCCGGCGAGCTTGGCGATCGCCGTCGCGAAAGACTGCGGCTGACGATAGCGCCGCACAAGAATCCCGTTGCGGTTATGCCGCACGATCTCCTTGATGCCGCCGTTGCTAGAGGCGATGACCGGAACGCCGGAAGCCATCGCTTCCACATTCACAAGCCCGAACGCTTCGTGCTTTTGAGAAGGACAGACGAAAACGTCGGCCTTGCGGAATACTTGGTGAATGCGGCGATGCGGAACGGTTCCGAGGAAACGGGTGTTCACCCGAAGCTTCCGGGCAAGCGAGCGCATGCGTTGCGAATAACCGGGACGAGGAGAACCGCCCGCGATGATCGCTTGTATCGGTCGACGCGCGGACTTCTGGGCCAATTTTATCGCCTTTAGGAGCACGGGAACGCCTTTGCGGGGAATGACGCGGCCGGCGAACAACACTGTGAACGCTCGATCCGAGTTTCGTTTGCCCGCAGGCGTAAATCTGAGCGTGTCCACTCCGAGCCACACTTTGCGGATTTTGCCCGCGGATCCCGGGAACCGGGCGGATAGTTGCTTCTTCAGCGACGTGCTGTTGGCGATGACGATGTCGGCTTGAGAGAGACCGGCTGCCGCAGAGGAACGCGTCGCATACGGCGGCGAGACGAACGTTAAGGAATGAAGGAAAAGCGAGACCGGAGTGCCGGGAGACATTTGTTTGATCGGGCCGATGAAACGGGGGCGGTTGTCGACCTGCACGAGATCGAAGTTTTTCCCTCGAATGAATTTTTTGACATTGGACAAGTAAGTCTCCCGAGTGCCGGAAGGCACCCTGTGGATGTGCACTCCGTCTATGACGGAATGGCGCGGATAGCGGCGGTGAGCCCGGCTGACGATTGTGACTCGGTGTTTGCGGGCCAACTGCTTGGCTAAGGCCAGAATCGTAATTTCTACCGACCCCCCGAGCGGCGGAGGAACGGGAATTTGCTCGGGGGCGACGATCAGAATGCGCATATTTTCGAACACCTGCTCCGTATAAATTTTTTACTTGATCCTCCACAACTTATGATGGACGACCGAGGTTCGCTTAGGACAAATACCGCCTGTCAACGTAAATATTCGCTCCAACTCGCGGCAAGAGAGTGAGAGCGCTTGACGTTACAGGTGTCCAAGCCGACCACGAAGAAATATGTACGAAAAAAAACTCGCCAGAATCCGCCGTTGCCGTTTCCTTTCGACTCGCAGTAACGGCTGAAAAGACAGGACAACGCAACTCTGCAGCGCAGATTGGGATTGGTGGGCGAGGAGGTGGTGGGGAGAGGGAAGGAGGGAAGGAGGGAAGGAGAGGGAAGAGGGCAATGTTATCAGGTTAAGTGGACTATTCGTCTCCAGTGGTTGGATCTTAAGTAACATTTGGGTTTTTATCCCCGCCTGGGTAGCGCCGAGGCTTAGCTAACCTCTACTGCTGAAGTTAGCGCCAAGATATAGATTGCACTATCAGCGTGAGGCAGTTGATTTCCGGCGAATAAGACCGCGAGGCGGCCTATTGGCGAGAAAAATGCCGGGGACCAGCGAATAAGACCGCGAGGCGGCCCTATTGGCGAGAAAAATGCCGGGGACCAGCGAATAAGACCGCGAGGCGGCCCTATTGACGAGAAAAATGCCGGGGACTAGCGAATAAGACCGTCAGGCGGCCCTATTGGCGAGAAAAATGCCGGGGACCAGCGAATAAGACCGCGAGGCGGCCCTATTGACGAGAAAAATGCCGGGGACTAGCCAATAAGAACGCCAGGCGGTACTCCAGCGAGGAAGAAGCTGATGTTCGGCAAAGTTCACAGCACAATGCAAAAGGCCTGTCCCATAGCGGAGCTTGATGAGAAAATCGATAAGAGAGAAGGTGTATATACCTCCCGGAGATTGCTTCATACGCTCCTGAAACCTTGCAAATGGTTTGCCCATTCAGGTTTCGGGAGCGTATAGCATCGGAGGGAGGTACTAACCTTTCATCTGTTTATCGATTATCTTTCACATCAAGTAGGCTGACTTATGGGACGGCCCCGAGCGCCGACAGCGCCCCCCTCTACCAACTTCGCCTCATTACCAGCTTCGCCTCTCTACCAGCTCCGCCCCATTATCAGCCTCCGCCGCTTTAGGAAACATCCAAGTCGCTCGCTTCCGAAACCGTCTCTACAGCTTTATGAGACGTCCAAGTCGCTCGCTTCCGAAACCGTCTCTACAGCTTTATGAGACGTCCTAGTCGCTCGCTTCCGAGGACGAACGATGCTCCGTATCGACAGCGACGCCGGAGCCTGTTTTCTGGGTGCGCAAGCCGCGCCTTTCCCGATAAGCCCATAGCGCGTACTCAATCGGGCGCACGATCGCTTTGCGGTATACGTCACGCTCCCCGGCTTGATGAAATACTTCGCGCGCGGGCTTCGGGTTGACCTCGATCAGCCAGATTTTTCCGCTCCGATCGATGGCCAGATCGAGGGCGAGCTCGCACAGCGCGCCATAGGTTGTTTCCAGATAGCGCGCTACGTCGATCCCGAACGCTTCCGCCGTCTGGCGAATTTGCCGGATATCGCTCTCGTTGCCGATCCATTGCCTCAGCAGATCGTTCATCGGAGCCGCTTCGCCCCCACCGTGCAGGTTGGAGGTAATGCTGCGAAGAGGGCCGACCCGGCCCGCGCAGCCGGTAACCTCCCAAATGCCCAAGCCGTTTTTCTGCACCAGCATTCGGTAGTCGTGCACTCTGCCGCTGGGAAGCTTAATGTTCAGCCCCTGCTGAACGATGTAGCGATTGCCCTTCTTATCCCAGCTGTCCAGCGCGGAAGCCAGACGGCCGCGGGAAATATGCTTCGGCTGTACGATCGATCGCGAATGGTTGCGTCCTTGCAGCAGCAAGCCGCCTTCCCGCCCGCGCTCGATGCGCAGAATACCTCTGCCTCCGGTGCCGTTGATCGGCTTCAGGTAAACGGTCGGGTACTTCTTTAACATCAGAGAAACGTCCTCAGCGGACTGGTACAGTCTTGTGGCCGGCAAGTGCACGCGGAAGGCCGGCACTTTGCTTAACGCGCGATAGATCGTCCATTTGTTGCGAAGAGGCCGGTTGAGAAAATGAAGATAGGAATAGCGTTTGCGAAAAGCGAGCAATTGTTCGAAGCGATGGCTTTTCTGAATCCGGCAGCGATCGTAGATGACGTTAGGAAAGCGAACCCACCGGCGGCTCCATTTCTTCGTCTCCGGGTTGTACAGCTGGGCGCGGATGAGCTCTTTGTCGTCGTCCACGTCTTGAGGCGTGAATACGAAGACGTCCAAGCCGACCCGCTTGCCAGCCGCAATCATTTTCTCGTAAACCGGCCTTTCTTCCAACGACTTCGATTCGTTCAAATAAAGAGTCAGTATGCCGAGGGTAGGCTGTCGCACCGTAGATTCACCTCCGCTCTGGCGAAGCCGTCGCGAACGATGGAAATCTGTCTGAAGCGACAAGGGATGCTCTGTTCGACGTCACGTGACCGCGCCTCCCCCAGATTCGTGCTTCAAACGGTGCAGATATAGACTATATTGAAAAATTCGTTCCAGCGACTTGTTGCGAATGTGCGGCTCGTCGAATTTCATCGGCTTGGAGTTGGCTTCGAAAAACCAGACATGGCCGGTCGTATCTACGCCGAGATCCATCGACATTTCACACAGCCTGCTATGCGAAGATCGTTCGATTTGCTTAGCTAGCGTAATCGTCGTCCCTTTCACCTTGCCGAGCACCTTGCCTGCTTTATCCTGTCCGAACACGGACACAAGCAATTTCTCCGGCTCGTCGATGTAACCTCCTCTGGGAACGTGAGTCGTAATGCTGGAATCGCCAGCAACTCTTGCACCGATGCCGGAAAGCTCCCACTGGCCGGCCCCGTTCTTCTGCACAAGCGCGCGCAGATCGAACGGCCGATTGTTCACGCAGGCAAGTGCGATCCCCTGCTGGACGATGTAAGGCTCTCCAAGCCGCTGGGATTGTCGCGAGACGCGATCCCACAGCCTCCTCATCGTACCTGCGCGGAAGGTACGGCTGCCCTTCTCCTCCTGAATCTGCAGACGATAGGGCAGTTTTCGTTCCGGCTGTACGGTTACGGTCATAATGCCGACGCCTGCTTTGCCGCGAACAGGCTTGAGGTAGAGCAGGCGATGCCTTTTGAGCAGGCTGCTCAGCACGAGCGAGTCGGTCAGTTTTTTCGTTTCAGGGATGTAAGGCTTCGTTGCTCTGCTCTCGTTCAGCCACTGGAAGAGCGACCATTTGTTGAAGAAACGTCGATTAAATAGACGAATGTCGGGCTGCTTCGCCAAGGCGGACAGTTTCTTCTTCACTCTTGGCAGCCGTTCGTCCTCCCGCTGGGGAATCCGGTTGTATACGACATGAGGACGGGGGAACCAGGCTTGCACCCAAGTTTCGTCCGATTCCCGAAATATATAGCCGAGTATTCTGGGCGCCTGCAGTTTCAAATGCTTAACGGTAACGACATAAGTGAGAATGCCCATCTGCTGGCCGGTTTGGATCAAATCCGCGAAGTTCGCCCGATTGCCCCTAAACAATTGCGTATCGTCCTCGATTGTAAGGATTGCGACGACCGGCTTGTCGGTCGTCGCTTCCATTACGCTCGCCTTGGTTTGGAGAGGTTTAGGAATCGTCAAGATTCATCCCTCCTGCGGAATCTGCTTAGATAGAGACAATGCTCGAGAATGTATTCCAGAGAGGCTTTGCCTTGCTCCTTCAAGGCGGGATGCTTGAAGATCGATCTGCCGGGCTTGGCGTTCGCCTCGAACATCCATACCTCGCCGTCGCGGTCGATGCCGATGTCGAGGCCGAGC
This sequence comes from Cohnella sp. LGH, assembly GCF_017671885.1. Taxonomy (NCBI): domain Bacteria; kingdom Bacillati; phylum Bacillota; class Bacilli; order Caryophanales; family Paenibacillaceae; genus Cohnella; species Cohnella sp. LGH. The sequence continues at coordinate 1,717,978 of NZ_CP072117.1, read as the reverse complement.
TCGCCGAGCTGGTGCGAATAATTCCGCTCGATCGCTTCGGACAACCGGACGGCAACCGTTCTAGCCTCCTTCAGAACTTCCTCCGAACGCGCTCCGAACGCGCGGCCGAGCGCCTGCTCGGGCGTCATGAGCGAGCCCCCGTTTTTGATGTGCGTCGTTACGCTTCCGCGTCCGGCTTTCTTGGCCCCGATACCGGCGACGACCCATTCGTTGCGTCCGTCCTTATGCATGTGAAAGCGGAAATCGATCGGACAATTGTCGATTTCGACAAGGCGTATGCCTTGCTGTGCGACATAGTTGTTCAAGTCGCCTCCGTGTCGGGCTCTCAGCATTTTCATCAGGCCGGCAAAGGTACTGAAGCGCAGCAGCACGTTGCCGCCGCTTTTGCGATAGCGGATGAAGTAGCCTTTGCGCGGATGATAGGTCAGGCGATAGATGCCTGCGCCGAGGCTGCCTGCGCTTGGCTTGTAGTACAGAAACTGATGCTTCTCCAGAAGCTCTTTAATTTTCTCCGGCGCCGGGTTGTTGACCGACTCTGGCAAGTGCCGCAGCGCCTCGGGATCGTTGTCGAGCAGCTTATAGACGTCGGCTTTATTGAAGAAGCTCCAGTTGAAAAACGGGATTTTCTTGCGAATAAACCGCTCGCGAAGCGAGGTGATCGTTGCGCCCGTCTCGGCGCGCCGACTCGGAAGCCGGTTATAGATGACGTCGGGAAGCGGGACGATTCGTCTCGTCCAGCCGCCTCCGCCGTCGAGAAACCAGCCGTTGATCTTCTCCTGCTGCCAGTTGATATCCCGGGGCGTAAAGGCGAACATGTAGGCGCGCTTCTGGCCAAGGCCCAGCAATTGCTTGACGAACCCGGTCCGTTCTCCGAACGGGGCGGAGGAAGAGCGCGTTCCGCTGTCCGTGAGTACCCCGATCAAGGGACCGAGCTGAATGTCTTCTCCTTCTTCGCCTACGAGATAAACGCTGCCTGATTTCGGAACTTTCACGGAACGGCGCAGCCCCGCGGACATATATACATGGTTGCCTTTACGTTTGATGGTTCGAACCGTGGCGGGCACGACGTCTTTGCCGAGCTTGACGTTGACCGATTTACGTCCGCCAAGCTTAAGCAGCTTCGCAAGCGGGCTGGAGAACCATACGATACGTTCCGGCTGCTGTGTGAAATGGACGTTACAGATGGTCAAACTCATGAATTACCCTCCCAGGTGAAGCGCAACCGCTACCCGGCGGCGATCGCCGCGCGTCGGTTGTCGCAAGTCGAAGCAAGATGGATTTGGCATAGGACAGAGGCTGCTCCGCTGCGGCCGCGGCGGCTCCTTCGCCAGCGGAGCTCATGGCGGAGCGGCCCGGCTTGGAGTTGGCTTCCAGAAACCAAAGCTTGCCGCTCCGTTCTATTCCGAAGTCCAAACCGATTTCGGCGAATCTCCCAAAAGTTTGTTCCAAACGCGTGACAATGGACGAAGATAGATTGGCGATCTCCTCCAGCAGTTCCCCGCCCCGGCGTTCGCCGAACTGCGCAATCAAAGTACCGGCAGCCGGAGCGGCCTTGCCTCCGCCATGAAGATTGGCCGTAACGGACGAAGGGGCGCCGATCCGGGCGGCGATTCCGGTCAACGACCATCTGCCGCGACGGTTTTTCTGCATCAAAGCTCGGAGGTCGCAAGGCTCCCCGGAGCCGCTTCTCATATCCAACAGCGGCTGCATCAGATACTTCCTGTCGCCGATCCAGCGATCAATTCTGCGCAGCGCTTCAGCCGAGCTGTCATAGCTGCGTATAAGTGGCCGATTGCGGTCGTCCCTTCCGGACAGCGCCGCATCGCCTCCCGAATCGAGCGTAATAGCCAGCACCCGCTTGCCTTGACTTCCGGCGACCGGCTTAAGGAAGGCGGCGCCGTTGTGCTTGCGCAGCCAAAGAGCCAGCGAGGAAGCGCCCTCGTATAGGGCTGTAGGCGGCAAGTAAGCGGCGAACTCGCTCTCCTTGACGAGCATTTCGTATACTTTGCCTTTGTGCGGCAGGATACCGTTGAGAAGCACGAGCCGCTTGGCCGTTTGAACGGCTTTCAGGGCACGTCGATACCGCAGCTTCTCCTCCTCCGATTCCGGCCAGGCGCGGTCGTAGACGACGGAAGGCAGCCTGCGATTGGAAGGCTCCCAGTCCCGCGATTGCTCGTTCCAGCTCCATCCTTTGACGGAATCGTCCCGCGGGTTCCACGTCCAGGGCGCGAAGGCGAACAGCTGCATGCCTAAACCGGCGGCGATAACGGACAAACGTTTAACATAGCGACTTTCGGCGAACGGCGGCCAGCCTGGGCGCTCGCAGACGAGCACGCCGAGCTCTGCGGGCGACGGCGCTCCGATGAACGTCTTAGAAGCCTGAAATATAGCGGGCATATTGAATGAGCATCCGTACCGAAGGACGGATTTTTCCTTCCTTAAGCGGTGTGTTATCGTTTTTAGAAGGCTTGGAATTCACTTCGAGCAGCCACACCCGGCCGGACGTGTCGAGCGCGAGATCGATACCGAGCTCGGCGAAATGCGCGGGAATGTACATGTCGATGCCTTTGGCAATGTCCAAAGCGGCTCTCGACAGGCGCAAGGAAGCGTCTCCCCGATGTTGGGCGGGAAGATTGGACTTGGCGACGGATTCTCTGACGGTTGACAACGTGCCTCCGCGGGCGAGGTTAGAGACGAAGTGCTGGCTCCCCGCCGTTCGGGCGACAATCGAAGTAATCGCCCATTTGCCGCTGGCGTTTTTTTGCGCGAGCGCCCTGTAGTCGACCGGCCTTCCGCCGATTTCGATCAATTGCAGGCCTTGCTGAATCAGGTAACGAACGGTTTTCATCTTGCCTGCGAGCGTAGAGAACAGCTTCACCAGACTTCCGAACGTTTGCCGCTTCGTGCCGAGGGCTGTGGCGTACGAAGCTTGCCAGTTTTCCGGACCGAGACGGGAAACGCGAATGATGCCTTTGCCCAGACTGCCTCTTACAGGCTTAAGGAAGACGGTGCTGTACCTGGAGCACATGCTTTTGAGCATCGTATAGTTGTGCAGGGAGTGGGATTCAGGCAAATACTTCTGCAAGCCTGCGTCCTTCTTGAGCGCGTCGAACACTTCCGACTTGTCGAGAAACTTCTCATTGAACACGTGCGCGCCGAAGCGGCGCTTGATTTCCCCCATGAACTGTTGAACAACCGGCCTGTTCTCCAGCTTGCGGGAGGTGAGACGATTGTTGACGACATCGGGCGCCGGGAGCGATAACCTGTGCCAGCCTTTGGTGTATACCCAGCCCTCCACGGAAGAGAGACTTGACCCGATGGCGTTCGGAGTGAAAAAATACACGTATGCGCCTTGGCTCCGGCAGGCATCCGTCAGCTCGCGGCAAAACATCGTAATATCCCCGAACGGCTTATCCGGCTGATTCGAATGATCCCGGCTGACCAGCACGCCGATCAACGGGCCGAGGGCGAGCGTCCGGGTCGACTGCTGATACAGCAGACGCAGCGGAGTGCCCGAATAGATGCCCATTCGGCGAGCGAGCGTTTGGCTGATGCGCAGCCCCTCGTACCGGGGAACCGGGACGACAGTAACGGAGTGGCGGAAAGAACCGAACTGCAGAGCAAGGTGCTGCTGGGAGGGTATTCTCAATTGCTTGATCAGGGACTCCCCCAGCATCAGGACGTCGTCGGACAGTATGCCGGAACTGACGACATGAACGTCGATTTTCGGGGTGGACATGTTTCGTACTCCTTCCACCTGTGCGAATGTCGCGGAGAAGGCTTAGAGGCTTCCTTCCCGGGGGCTAGCGAGAATACTCCATCATATGAGGACATCTATCTATCGGTGATTGCCCCGGTTGGATTGGGACTGGCGAACAATGAAGGTCGGGATGGAAATTCGGCAACCGTTTTGCGGCGATGAAGAGGGCGGTCCATAACGGGGAAAGAGCTGCGAAACGATTGATTATTGTGGGGAGATGCGAACGATGAACGATCGGATTACGGAATGGGACGGAGGCTGGCTGCAGGTTAAAGTGCCGCTTCCGTATTCGTTAAAATGGGTAAACGCATATTTGCTGCCCGAGGGAGAAGCGGGCTGGACGGTGATCGACCCGGGGCTGCGGCTGGAGGAGACGGAAGCGTTCTGGGAAGAGGTGATGAAGAGTCGCAATCTGGCTTGGACGAGCATTACCAGCATCGTCGTCACCCATCATCATCCCGACCACTATGGGATGGCCGGGTGGTTTCAGGAGCGCACCGGCGCCCCGGTCTGGATGTCCCCGGTCGCGCTGTGCAATGTGCGCCGGCTATGGGGAGAAGGGGAGACGTTCTCGGACGAGTTGAGTGCAGCATTGCTGCGCCATGGATTGCCGGCAGAACTGGGCGAAGCCATGCACGGGCATCTGGCCGGTTTTGGAGAGAAGGTGTCGCCGCATCCGGGCGAAGTGCGGCTCGTTTCGCCGGGAGAGACATTCGTGATGGGCGGCATCGAATGGGAGGTGCATGGGGGAGAAGGCCATGCGCCGGGCCATCTGCTCTTCTACGATCGGACGAGCTGCCGATTGCTTGGAGGAGATCAGGTGTTGCCGGACATCTCGCCTAACATCGGCTGGATGCCTGGGGGAGATCCAGACCCGCTGCTGTCTTTTCTGGACAGTCTGCGGAGGCTCCGATCGCTGGAGGTGGGCATTTTGTTTCCAGGCCATCGGAATCCTTACTCCCGTTACCGCGAGCGGATCGACGAACTGCTCGATCATCACATTCGGCGGATGAACAAGATGGCGGAGCTGATCGGAGACGGAGAGCTTACCGCTTTCGAAGTGTGCGAGCTGTTGTTCGGAGCCAAGCTGAGAAGCAATACGCACAATTTGCGCTTTGCGCTGGCGGAGACGATCGCCCATCTTGTCCGGATGGAAGCCGAGGGGATGATCGTCCGAATTGTCCATGAGGGAGCGCCCGGCGAGGCGGCGGAGCGCTGGCGCCGGCAGTGAAGCTGAACGGACGCAAAAATAAACAAGGCCCATTCGCTAAGTGCAGCAATCGACTTGGCGGATGGGCCCTGCTTGTTAGGCTAGTGCAAAAAGTCCGGGTTCATCACCGAGACGGCGGGTCTTATTCTCCGCTTTGGCGGGCCGCTTCCTCGCGCTCTGCCTGCTTGCGGTGGGCAATACGGCTCGAAGCGGACGCGGCGATGGCACCGACGATGTCGTCCAGGAAAGTGTGGGTCGCTCCGCTGCTCTTGTCGTTCAGCTTTTTCAAAATGCCGGGCTTCAGCTTGTCGACATATCCGAAATTGGTCAGGCCGATGCTGCCATAAACGTTAACAATGCTTAAAGCCAATATTTCATCGCAGCCGTAGAGTCCTTCGTCGTAGGCGATCATGTCCTGCAGGGGCGGCAGAAGCTTGCCTTCCTCCGCGAGCATGTCTAGCTGAATGCCGGTTAGCACCGCATTCTGCACCTCGCGCTTGGACAATACCGCTTCGACGTTGAGGACGCACTCGTCAAGCGTCAAATCCGGGAAGTAATCTTTTTGCAGCAGCATGACGAGCTGTCCGATTTGCTCCTTGGTTACGCCACGTTTCGTCAGCCATTCTTCCGTCGCTTGCGCGACCTGTTTGCTGTTAAGGCGGTACACGTTCGGTTGGGACATTCTCAACACCTCTTTCTGAAGCCTGTCGGCCTCCGTTTGAACTCAAATGGGACAAACTAACATATTTGCGCCAAGGGCTCGTATACATAGTACTACAAATAGAGTTCCGGTGAAACGGCAGTCTATTCGACGGTCCCAATTCAAGGGAGGTTAGTTCATGAGAAAGACACTGTATCGTAAGACCATGCTGAGAAAATGGGCGCTGCTCCTGCTGCTTGTTCCGCTGCTATCCGCCTGCAGTCTGGTTGGAGGAAAAGATGGAAACAATTCCGCCCAGACCAGCATCGATCCTCCACCGAGCGATCTGGAAGAGGTATGGATGCAGGACGCCGAGCAAACCGCAATCGCGGATGTCGGCGAGATGATTACCGTCTATTTGCTTGACCGCAACGAATATTTGGCTCCCATGTCGCTTAGGGTGGACCAGCAGCCGGCCAACCCGGTTTCCGGAGCGGAGAAGGCTATCGCTTGGATGACCGCCAACCGGCAACTGGCGGACCAGTTGCCGCCGGGATTTGTAGCCGTGCTGCCGGAAGGGACGAAGGTCAACGCAGTAACGGAAAATGCCGCCGAGCAGACGATATCCGTCGATTTCGCCGCTCCGCTGCCCGGAATTCCCGCCTCGCGGGAGCGTAAGGTAATCGAAGCGCTTGTCTGGACGCTGACGGAGCTGCCCGGCATCGACAAGGTAAAGCTGTCTGTCGGCGGCCTGCCGATCCGTTCGCTGCCTTCCTCAGGCTTGCCGGTAGACGCCGTCTTGACCCGCGGACTCGGTATCAACGTGGAGAAGGGCAAGGACGTTCAGCCGACCTATGCGATGGGCGTAACGCTGTACTTTTCCTCGCAGACGGCGGACGGGGAAGGCTACTTTGTCCCTGTTACGAGGCTCGTCAACCGTCAGGAAGACGCCGCGAAGGCGGCGCTTGAGCAGCTGATCGCGGGTCCGCAGAACACGAAGGCGCTTCAGCCGGTGCTGACCCCGGACGTCTCGATCGAGAAGCTTGTCCGCATGGCCGATACCGTCAACGTTTCTTTGAAGGACGCCGCAGGAATGCCGAAGTCCGAAGTGCCGTCCAGCATGATGGAGGCCCTCGTGCTTACGCTAACGGAAGCGACGGATTTGCCTCAGGTGAGCGTCGTCATGAACGGGGACGATTCTTTCCTGGATTCGGACAAACGCACGTATGACCGTCCGGTTACCCGTCCGCTCTACATTAACTCGCTTGCCCGCTGACCATTGATTCGATTAACCGGCTGCGCCTGACTCGGATTCCGAGCGAGGCGCAGCTTTTTTCAGCGATGGCGGCAGTGGTTCGGATGCTTTTGCGTTCAACCTCTGGTAGAATGGGAAGGATTGAGTAGTTGGGAGGTTAATCAATGAGATCCGATGGCAGACAACAAGGCGAGCTGCGGTCTTTCGCAATTGCGCTGAACCCGAATAAATATGCGGAGGGCTCCGTGCTCATCGAAGTCGGGAACACCAAGGTGCTATGCACGGCGTCCGTGGAGGAGAGAGTGCCTCCATTTCTTAAAGGGCAAGGCAAGGGATGGGTAACTGCGGAATACGCCATGCTTCCCCGCGCGACGCATACCCGCAATCATAGGGAATCCGCCAAGGGTAAGCTGACGGGGCGGACGATGGAAATTCAGCGCTTGATCGGACGGGCTTTGCGCTCTGTCGTCGACCTGCATGCGCTCGGGGAGCGGACGATTACGCTCGATTGCGACGTGCTTCAAGCGGATGGAGGAACGAGAACGACGTCCATTACGGGCGCTTTTATTGCGCTTGCACTGGCGATACATAAGTTATCGGGCACGATTACGTTTGAGAAGTATCCGTTGACGGATTACTTGGCTTCGGTCAGCGTGGGAGTTATACAGAATCAGCCGGTCGTTGACTTGAACTATGAAGAGGACTCCAAGGCGAAGGTCGATATGAATGTCGTCATGACGGGAGCGGGCGCTTTTGTCGAGGTACAGGGCACGGGCGAGGAGGCGCCGTTTACGCGACAGGAGCTGGATCGGATGCTGAGCTTGGCGGAAGCCGGAATTCAGGAGCTGATCGCGCGGCAGAAGGAAGCGTTAGGACAGGCCGGTGCGCGGATCGGCGGTGGCGGTCAATGATTCGCAAGGGAGACACGCTGCTGATTGCGACGAGAAACCGGGGGAAAACGAAGGAGTTCCGCGAAGCCTTCGGTCAGCTTGGAGTGATTGTCAAGGATCTGAACGAGGTTGAAGGCATTCCGGACATCGAAGAGACGGGAACGACATTTGAGGAAAACGCGACAATTAAGGCGAAGGCGGTTGCCGCCCTGGTCGGAATGCCGGTGCTTGCCGACGATTCCGGGCTGATCGTCGACGCTTTGGACGGAGCGCCGGGCGTATACTCTGCCCGTTATGCGGGCGAGCCGGCCAGCGACGCCGCCAACAACGAGAAGCTTCTGCGAGAGCTCGGGCGTGTGGTCTCTTCAGGCGACCCGCTGCCTGAAGCGGGCGAAGATGTCGCGGCGCTGAGCTCGGCCAGGTTCGCATGCTCGCTGGTGCTGTACGATCCGTCGGACGACAGCAAGCTGGCGGCGGAAGGCTACGTCGAAGGACGGATTATGAATCGTCCTCGCGGCAGCGGCGGCTTCGGCTACGATCCGCTGTTCTGGCTGCCTTCCCTGCAGCGCGGTATGGCCGAGCTGACCCCGGAGGAGAAGAACCGGATCAGCCATCGCGGCGTAGCGCTGAGGAAGCTGCTGGCGCTGCTTGCGGATAAAGAGTAAACCTAGAGGGGCTGTCCCATAAGCTAAGTTGCTTGAGATGATCATTACACCAAGTAAGAGGTATGTACCTGCTGTAGATGCTGTAGATTGCCTCATTCGCTCCCGAAATTACCCTGTGACGGGTTTACCCATTCAGATTTCGGGAGCGTAGAGCATCGGAAGGAGGTACATACCCCTTAACCTTTAGTATAGATCATCTTTGAAAGCAACTAAGAGAGCTTATGGGGCAGCCCTCTTTTTGCAAAGCGGACCTAGTCCCGCTATTATCGACTCCTTCGCTACAAAACCAACTTGACCTTATAATGCCGCAGCCAGAAATCCACCTGCAGCAAGTAGGCGAACAACTGAGGGCCGGACATGAGCTGGCCGAACCACGGAATATGGGAGCCGGCATCGCTCGCTGCGGCCAGCTCGCGGATGCGGGCGGTGTCGACCAACGGGAGCAGCGGGGACGACGGATCGTCCAGCTTTTCCAGCAGTCGGTCTCTTACAGCGGCGAAATAGTGCGGATTGTGCGTTTTCGGATACGGACTTTTTTTGCGATAGAGCACATCGTCGGGCAGCACGCCCTCAAGCGATTTGCGCAGAATGCCTTTCTCGCGCATGCCCGCCGTCTTGATCTCCCAAGGGATGTTGAACACATATTGGACGAGCCGGTGATCGCAAAAAGGCACTCGAACCTCGAGGCCGACGGCCATGCTCATTCTATCCTTGCGGTCGAGCAGCGTAGGCATGAAGCGGGTAATGTTCAAATACGACATGCGCCGCATCCGCCGGTCCGCTTCGCTCTCTCCGGGAAGCTGCGGAACCTCGGCGACGGCTTGTGCGTAGCGGTCGGCCAAGTATTCTTGCGGTCTGAGCTTGGCTCTGAGCTCCGGAGATAGCAGGCTGGCCCTCAAATCCGTCGCAAGCGACCAAGGAAAAGTCTCCGCCTTAAGCGCATCCTCTCGATGAAACCACGGATAACCGCCGAAAATTTCGTCGGCGGCCTCGCCGGAAATCGCCACCGTCGCCTCCTTTTTAATCTCCCGGCAAAATAAATACAAGGAAGCGTCGATATCCGCCATGCCGGGCAAATCCTTCGCCAGCACCGCAGCGTCGAGCGCTCCCGCAAGCTCCGGCGTATCGAACTGCTTCGGATGATGAATCGTCCCCAAATAGTCGTTCATCCGCTTGATCCACGGGGCGTCCGCGTTCGGCTGAAAATCGTGGGCCTGAAAATGCTTGTCGTTATCGACATAATCGACCGAAAACGTATGAACCCGGCCCTGACCCGTTCTATCGTAGTAGTCGACCGCAAATGCGGTCAGCGCGCTGGAATCGAGCCCTCCGGACAGCAGCGTACAGATCGGCACGTCGGAGACGAGCTGCCGTTCGACCGTGTCAGCGAGCAGCTCGCGCACCGCTTCGGCCGTACTTGCGACATCTTGCTCATGCTCCGCGCTTTCCAACTGCCAGTAGGCGTGCAGCTTCATTCCGTTGCGGTCGTAAAGCAGACAGTGTCCGGGCTTCAATTCGCACATGTCCTTCCATACCCCGTGTCCCGGCGTGCGTGCCGGACCGATGACGAACAGCTCCGCCAGTCCCTCTGCGTCGATGGTCGCCTCCACATCCGGGTGAGCCAGAATCGCCTTTGGCTCGGAGCCGAACAACAACCGTCCTTCCTCTCGGCGGTAGAACAGCGGCTTGACGCCGAGACGGTCTCTGGCCATAAATAATTTTTGTTCCGCCGTATGCCACACCGCAAACGCGAAAATGCCGTTAAGCCGATCCACGCAGCCCGGTCCCCATTCCACATACGCCAGCAGCAGCACTTCGGTATCGCACGTCGTGCGAAAGCGATAACCAAGAGTCTCCAATTCCCTGCGCAGCTCCGGTGCATTGTACAGCTCACCGTTATACACAAGCACGCAGTCGTGACTGTCCGAGTCCTTGGCCGGACGAATCATCGGCTGTGCTCCTCCCGCGGGGTCCATCACGCTCAGGCGGCGGTGCCCGAAAGCGCAATAACGGGAAAGCCACGTGCCTCTAGCATCCGGACCTCGCGGTTCGAGCGTTTCCGTCATTTTCTCGATCGTATTCGCCTGTCTCGTTAAATCCGCATTCCAGTCTATCCAACCGGTAATACCGCACATCGGTCTCCCCCTCCTTTCTAAAAGGTAGTTCAAAAAGTCCGATTTTGATCACGATGCTTCTCCATGAAGCAGACTCGGCATCGAATCTTGAACTCAGCCGGACCTTCCGGTACTCATGTAGGTTTTCCTACACTCCGTTCCTCAGTTCCTCGCTTTCGATCAAAGAGCATTCGAAGCATATTCAGATGGATATGACGAAAAAGGGCATAAGATGTATGTCCGCGAGGAGAAAATAGACGGAGACTACGCCCCCGTCAGCGGGGAAAGGAGTCCGACGCGCATGAATGACGCCGATACGCCGGAGGATGGCAAAAGAATTTATTACGTTGCGGTGGGGCCTGGACAAATTTTGACGGATCCCGAGACGGCCGCCTTCGAATTCGCGATTCGGGCTACCGAAGCGGAGATCGACAAGCTGGAAGAGAAACCACATCGAATCGATGAACATTTTGCAGTAGCGGGGAGGTGAGACAGCGGTGACAGACCAATTCAAGAAAAATAAAGGCAATCAAATCGCCCATAAGGGCGAGGAATTTGTCGAGGAGACGCTCAAAAACAATATCGCCCATTCTGCGATGAACAATCCGAAAAGACTTGACCGGATCAGACGAGGCTGACTTAGCGAGCCGCTCCGCCCTTTACGGGCTGGGCGGCTTCTTTGCGCTATGACGATTTACAGCTCTTCCCGGCTGGTGTACCCTTTTACTTATGTAGATGTTTAAAAGTAGGAGGAGATAGCGTGTCATTAGTCGGAGAAGAGCGAAAAGCTTACATTTTGCAGCAGTTGAATTTGGAAGGAAAGGTCAGAACGTTCGATCTCGTCAACGAGCTTAAGGTGTCGTCGGAGACGATTCGCAAATATTTGGAGGAGCTCGAGGCGGACAACAAGCTGAAACGCGTATACGGCGGGGCGCTGAAGCTGGACGAATCCCGAGAGGAGCCGGCCTATCAGAAGCGGGAGGCGATCAATTCCGAGGAGAAGCGCAGAATCGGCTTGGCTGCGGCAACTCTTGTGGAGGACGGAGACGTCATCTTTATCGACGACGGTACGACAACGCTGCCAATGATTGACGGCATACTGGGTAAAAAAAATATTACGGTGTTGACGATCTGCGTCGCCGGCATGTGCAAGCTGATCGATTATGCGAACCGAGGCTTGTTCAGCGGCAAAATTTATTTCATCGGCGGGGAGATCGATGCGTCGCAGTCCCGTTCGACCGGAACGGTCGCAGTCCGGATGGCCGAGTTGTTTTATTCCGACAAGGCTTTTATCTCCGTGGACGGGCTAACGGTCGAACGTGGGCTGACAGGCTTTGACACCCCGAGAGGCGTGCTTGCCCGAAAAATCATCGAACATGCGAAGCAGACGATCGTCGTAGCCGACAAGACGAAGTTTGGCCAGGCCCAACTGTTCAAGATTTCCGATCTGCAGGATATCGATCTTGTCGTCAGCGACGTCTCCGCTCCTCCGGAGTGGAAATCTGCCCTGAAGGCGAAACAGGTCACATGGATTAAAGCCGAATAAGGACTATTTCCAGGCTACGAGAATGGCGCCGATGGCGATTAATGCGACGCCGGCCGAATTGATCCATGAAATTCGTTCTCCAAGAAAGAAAAAGGCAAGCAACACGGCCAGCACAACGCTGAGCTTGTCGATCGGTCCGACCTGGGACACCTTGCCCCCCTTAAGGGCCAGAAAATAAAATAGCCACGACAGCGCCCCGGCAGCCCCGCTGAGCACGATAAACGACAGCGCCTTTTTTTGCGTGAAAATTTCGCCGAGCTGAGTGAACTTTCCTTGAACAACGACGACACCGAGAAGGAAAAGCGCCATAATGACCGCGCGGATAGCGGTTGCCGAGTTGGCATCGACATCCTTTAATCCGATTTTGCCGAAGACGGCGACGAGGGCCGCCGTCGCGGCGGATAGCAGTGCATAGATTAGCCACATTCCGATCTCTCCTCCAAGGTTAGGACAGACTTTTGACCATATGCCAAAAAGGTTTGTCATGAATCTTGATTTCCTTGTTCGCACGGTAGCCAAGTTTAACATATAGAGCGTGCGCGCCTTCGTTCGTCTGATCGACGTTTAAGGCGATTTTGTCGTGGCCCAGCTCCCTGGCTCTGTTTTCGGCCGCCGCGATGAGCTGTTTGGCATATCCTTTGCCTTGCTGCGAAGGGTCGACGGCGATCGCGTCGATGTAATACTCGTCCTCATCCGCTTCGTCATCGATCGTAATCGCCGGATTTCCGCTCTTGCGGCTGAGATGCTCCAGAACGGGCTTGTAAAGCCGCTCCGCGTCGCTGCCGTGATAACACAAAATCATCCCGACGGGAATGCCGTTTTCTACTTTCGCCAGAATGCAGGAACGGCTAAAACGGTTGCCTTCAGCGTCGATGAACGCCTCCAACTGACGCAAGACGTCTCGTTCGGAGGATTCCCCTGTCAGTTGGTAAGCGATATCCTGTATAGCCAGCAGGATAAGGCGGGCGAGGGAGGAAGCGTCGCGCTCGCCGGCTGCTCGAATGGTCATCATGATCACCTTCATTTTCTTTAACATTCTTAAATGATCTTAGCTTGTTAGGGGGGCAATTTCAAATCTTTAGCGGGAATAAAGCGCGTCCGTCTGTACCCTGGAACAAAAATAGTCGACAAAAAAGGGTTGCGCGACATCCCTTTATATGCTAATATACTTTTTGCGTGTCTCAGTAGCTCAGCTGGATAGAGCAACGCCCTTCTAAGGCGTCGGTCGGGGGTTCGAATCCCTCCTGGGACGCCATTTATGAAGACACATTCGTTTGGACGATACATAAGAAGCCCATACCCTTCTGAGCGAAGGTATGGGCTTCTTTCCTTGTTGCCCTCTGGGACGGATGGCAACGGGATCGTGACGGCGGCAGCTAATCGTCCCAACGCTCGGGCTCGGACATGAACCAGGCAATATGCGTGCAGCGCTGGCAGACAAGAATCGTGGCGTTCCGGTTCGCCCAATCCAAGCCGAAGAAGGTAGCCCCTCTTGAGTTGAGCTGTCTGTAATCTTTATCGAAAGTGTCGTTCCTGCAGCAGGGACAGACAATCATTGCGCCGTCGGCTCTAAATCTCATATTCAACAGCTCCTTTGCTGGGGGAATCGTATATAGTTATGTACGATTTGGCGCGCGAATAGTTGCATGTTGCTGAGAACCCCCGCTGCGGCAGTCGCCGCGGCGGGGGTTCTCAGCAGAAGCAACATTCGCCATCTAGAGTGGAATTAGAGTCGTCATCTGCGGCGATTGGGAGGTGTAGCTCTTACCAGATGCCAGCACCGGCACGCAAGATAATGACGAGAAGGATAAACAACACCAGCGCGAATGCTGCCGCGCCCATGCCGCCGCCGCCGCCGTAGCAAGGACCAACGCCTGCGCCTCCAACCGGGTAACTCATGCAATCACCACCCAACTGCGAAGATTGAAGTCATGTGATAGCTTATGTGGAGGCCAATATACGGCCAGTGCATTCGCACAGATTGCAAATAATCCACGTCAGCCCACGCCAATTCGACGGCTTCGTCATATATGCCGGCAGGCTGCGCGAAAAAATGATTGCCGAACCGGAGGTACGTCAAGCAAAAGTGACGCAGCAGGGGGCGAAAAGGCGGTGAAAGGTGCCCCTGAGCGGGTTTTCAGACACGCCCTAAAGCGATTTTTTCTTTTAGAATGCGTTCATGCTATAATTTTGCAGACGATGTGCGTTTCAAATGCCGGTACAGGTGGAGGAGAACTGCCCACATGACGGATCAACCGAAAGATAATCTGGTGCTGTTTCCGAAAACGCTGGATTATTATCAAATACAGCTGACGAAAATGCTGGAAACGGAGCGTTACGGCGAAGCCAAAGCGCTGCTCGGCTTCCTGCTTCAATGCAGGGGGGAAGCGGAGCGGCATCATACGGAATGGCAGGCGCTGCTCGGGTGGCTCGACGCCGCGTTCCCTACAGCCGAGGGAGATTTGGATTACGAGGCATGGATGCAGGGCGACGAGCAGGAAGACGAAGGCGAAGAGGAAATTTTCAAGCGCAGATTGGCGGAGCGTACCCAATCGGATGTCAATTACATACCTGAGCTACTGGCTTCCTTGCACAATGGCGACGACCCGGGACAGCAGATGCTCATTTTGGCGCAATTGCAGCATCTTTTTCATCCGGACATCGACAGCTCTCTCAGACAGTGGCTAGCCCGCGAGGAATATATCGCCCCCGTGCAGTTTCGCGCATTACAGGCGATCCGGAAACAGGGTGGAAGCGGGCCCGTAGCGTTCTGGAGAGACGGAGAGAGCTTGACCGTGGAGGCGGCGGATACGCCGTTAAGCTTCGCGGAGTTTCCCCAAGGGATGCATCAGGCGCTGGAACGGGTGAAGCAGTCGGCGGAGGTGTCGGACCCGACTCTTTCCTACTTCGCGGAAGAGACGTGGAAGGATTGCGCCGAATTGGCCTACGGGACGCCGATGTTCAAAGGCATGGCCGAGGACGACGACGGCTCCTCGGACGTCTGGGCGGCCGCGCTTCATCAGCTGTTGATGGAGAGGCTGCACGCGAAGATGAACGACGAAGGCATCAGAGAGCAGTACGGCATTACCGATGAGCTGCGCTTTCGTTACGAGCAGGCGCTGCGCTGGCTTAGAAGCTATGCGATGGAGCCGCAAATTACGGATTAATTACCGATCGATGAAGGATTATAACGGTTTGTGCCTTGAACCGAGCGCAATGTTGTTCTATAATGGAATGGTTTATGTGATTTGTCGCATCGCAGCGGCAAGATGTTACGGAGGGGAAAGCATAATATGACAGCAAATTGGGAAAAAATAGAGAAGAACCTCGGCGTTCTTGAAGTTGAAGTGGACGCGGAGCAAGTCACTCTGGCATTGGACAAAGCATTCCGCAAGGTCGTTCAGAAAGTAAACGTACCGGGCTTCCGCAAAGGCAAAGTGCCGCGCGCGATTTTCGAAGCTCGTTTCGGCGTTGAAAGCTTGTATCAGGACGCGATCGACATTTTGCTTCCTGAAGTGTACACGAAGGCAATCGACGAAGTCGGCATCGAGCCGATCGATCGTCCGGATATCGACGTAGAGCAATTCGCTAAAGGCCAATCCTTCAAGTTCAAAGCGAAAGTTCCGGTAAAGCCGGAAGTGAAGCTGGGCGAATACAAGGGCGTAGTCGTCCCTGTAGAGAGCGCGGAAGTAACGGAAGAAGAAGTGAACGCGGAGCTTGAGCGTCTGCAACAGCGTCACGCGGAGCTGGTCGTCGTTGACGAAGGTCCGGCTCAACTGGGCGACTTCACTTCCATCGATTTCGAAGGCTTCCTCGACGGCGTGCCGTTCGAAGGCGGCAAAGGCGAGAAGCATTCTCTGGAACTCGGCTCCGGCTCGTTCATTCCGGGTTTCGAGGACCAAGTTGTCGGCCTGAACATCGCGGAAGAGAAGGACATCGACGTTACCTTCCCTGAAAACTATCAAGCGGAGAACCTGGCCGGCAAAGCGGTCGTGTTCAAAGTGAAGCTGCACGAGATCAAGCGTAAAAACCTGCCGACGCTCGACGACGAATTCGCCAAAGACGTAAGCGAGTTCGACACGCTGGACGAGTTCAAAGCCGACCTGTCTAACAAGCTAGGCGAGCGTAAAACGAAGGACGCCGAAGCGGCTCGCGAGACGGCGATCGTCGACAAAGCGGCGGAAGCGGCCGAGCTGGAAGTTCCGGAAGTGATGATCGAGACCGAGATCGGCGCTATGCTGAAGGATTTCGAAAATCGTCTTCGCCAGCAAGGCATGACGCTCGACCTGTACTACCAGTTCAGCGGCCAGGACGAAGCGGCCCTGAAAGGGCAAATGCGCGGCGACGCCGAGAAGCGCGTTCGCAGCAACCTTGTGCTTGAAGAAATCGCCAAAGCGGAAAACCTGGAAGTGTCCGAAGAGGACGTAAACGAAGAGCTTGACAACCTGTCGAAGCTTTACAATCGTCCTGCGGATGAGCTTCGCGGCATTTTCTCCGCGAACGGCTACCTGGACAACCTGAATGCGGATCTCAAAGTTCGCAAAGCCGTGAAGTTCCTCGTAGAAAACAGCAAATCCGAGTAATCTGCGCAACAAAGACAAGGCACGTGCAAATCGCGTGCCTTATTTTTCACCCTGAATACATACGAAATGCCAAGAGTTGGAACGACGAACGCCCGAAAACGGCCCGTCAACATGACATTCCGATTTGAACGTGTTAAACTATTACCGAGATTCGAACGTCTATTGAGAAAAGGGGTTGGTAACATGCTAGTACCTATGGTCGTCGAGCAAACGAATCGCGGAGAGCGGTCGTACGACATCTACTCAAGACTCTTGAAGGACCGCATTATTTTTCTCGGAAGCGCGATTGACGACGATGTCGCCAATCTCATTATCGCTCAGCTGTTATTCCTGGCGGCGGAAGACCCGGAGAAGGATATTCATCTGTACATCAACTCCCCGGGCGGCTCGGTAACGGCCGGCATGGGAATTTTCGATACGATGCAGTTCATCAAGCCTGACGTATCCACGATCTGCGTAGGAATGGCCGCCAGCATGGGCTCTTTGCTCCTGACGGCGGGCGCGCCCGGCAAGCGCTTTGCGCTTCCGAACAGCGAGATCATGATTCATCAGCCGCTTGGCGGGGTAAGAGGTCAGGCATCGGATATTAAGATTCATGCGGATTGGATCGTCAAGACGAAGCAGAAGCTGAATCAGATCTACGTTGAGCGAACCGGCCAGCCGTACGAGAAAATCGAACGGGACACCGACCGCGATAACTTTATGAGCGCGGAAGAAGCGGTCGCTTACGGTCTGGTCGACCGGGTCATCACCCAGCCGACGGCTGTCGACAATCCGCAAGCTTAAGAAGACAACAACTTCCCGCGACTTTAATAAGTCCGCTTTTCAGCTTCTTGTGATGCGGCGTGATCAAAAGCGGACACTAGGAGCGGTTGAATAAGGAGGGTATACATGTTCAAGTTCAGCGACGAGAAAGGCCAGTTGAAGTGTTCGTTCTGCGGCAAATCGCAGGATCAGGTAAGAAAGCTGGTTGCCGGCCCCGGCGTCTATATATGCGACGAGTGCATCGAGCTGTGCACGGAGATCGTGGAGGAGGAGCTCGGCCACGAGGAAGAGCTCGATCTGAAGGACATTCCGAAGCCGAAGGATATTCGCAACATTTTGGATCAATACGTCATCGGCCAGGAGCAGGCGAAGAAATCGCTGTCCGTTGCCGTATACAACCACTACAAGCGCATTAACTCCCAAGCCAAGATCGAGGACGTCGAACTGCAGAAGAGCAACATTATGCTTGTAGGTCCTACAGGCTCGGGCAAGACGCTGCTTGCGCAGACGATGGCCAAAATTTTGAACGTACCGTTCGCGATCGCGGATGCGACTTCGTTGACGGAAGCCGGCTATGTGGGCGAGGATGTCGAAAATATTTTGCTTAAGCTGATCCAGGCTGCGGATTACGACGTGGAGAAAGCGGAGCGCGGCATCATCTACATCGACGAGATCGACAAGGTGGCCCGCAAATCCGAAAATCCTTCGATCACGCGCGACGTGTCCGGAGAAGGCGTGCAGCAGGCGCTGCTGAAAATTCTCGAAGGTACGGTCGCTTCCGTGCCTCCGCAGGGCGGACGCAAGCACCCGCATCAAGAGTTTATCCAGATCGATACGACCAACATTCTGTTCATCTGCGGCGGCGCTTTCGACGGCCTGGAGCAAATTATCAAACGCCGGATCGGCAAAAAGGTAATCGGCTTCAGCTCCGTCCTCGAAGGACAGAAGGATATGAAGCCGGGCGAATATTTGTCGCTTGCGCAGCCTGAAGATTTGCTGAAATTCGGGTTGATTCCCGAGTTTGTCGGCCGTCTTCCGGTCATCTCCACGCTGGAGCCGCTCGACGAGCCGGCATTGGTTCGCATTCTGTCCGAGCCGAAGAACGCCCTCGTCAAGCAGTATCAGAAGCTGCTGGAGATGGACAACGTCAAGCTCGAATTCGAGAGCGGCGCGCTGGAAGAGATCGCTCGTGAAGCGATCAAGCGGAACACGGGAGCGCGCGGACTTCGGGCCATTATCGAGAGCGTTATGCTCGACGTAATGTACGATGTGCCTTCACGTGACGATGTGGTCAATTGCTTGGTCACCGAAAAGGCGATCAAAGACAAGGTAGCGCCGGAGCTGACGACCAAAAAAGGCAAGAAAAAAGAAGAAAGCGCGTAACGGGAGCAGGACGGAAGCCGCAAGGCCTTTCGGCCGCCGCGGAATTCGCCTAGATTGCCGGTTCCACCCCGCCTATGCGGGGTGGACTTTGGCGTATACAGGGGAGAAATTTTATGTACAAACGTACGGACACCGTCGCTGTGCAAGTCGGCAACCTGACGATCGGCGGCAACAACAAGGTCCTATTGCAAAGCATGTGCACGACCAAAACGGCGGACGTGGAGGCGACCGTCGCCGAGATCAAACGGCTGGAGGAAGCAGGCTGCCAGCTCGTGCGCGTTACCGTCAACAACAAGGAAGCGGCGGAAGCGATCAAGGAAATTAAACGGCGGATCAGCATTCCGCTCGTTGCCGATATTCATTTCGATTACAGATTGGCTCTGCTGGCGATTGAGAACGGCATCGACAAGGTGCGGATCAATCCCGGCAACATCGGTCGCCGCGAGAAAGTCGAAGCGGTCGTTAAGGCGTGCAAGGAACGCAAAATTCCGATCCGCATCGGCGTGAACGCCGGCTCGCTGGAAAACCATCTGCTGGAGAAGTACGGATACCCGACGGCAGACGCTATGGTTGAGAGCGCGCTATTCCATATCGGCATTCTTGAGGAGCTTGATTTTCACGATATTATCGTCTCGCTTAAAGCTTCGGACGTGCCTATGGCGATCGAAGCGTATACGAAAGCGGCCGAAGTGATTCGATATCCGCTCCATCTGGGCATTACCGAAGCCGGGACGCTGTTCTCCGGCACGATTAAGAGCTCAGCGGGGCTTGGCGTGCTGCTTAACCACGGCATCGGCAATACGATGAGAATTTCGCTCAGCGCCGACCCGGTTGAGGAGATCAAAGCGGCGAGAGAACTGCTCAAGGTGTTCGGTCTGATTACCGACGCTCCGACGCTTATTTCCTGTCCGACCTGCGGACGGCTCGATATCGACTTGTTCGCCGTGGCAAACGAGGTTGAGGAATATTTGTCCAAGCTTAAGGTTCCGATCAAGGTATCCGTTCTCGGCTGCGCCGTCAACGGTCCGGGTGAAGCGCGCGAAGCCGACATCGGCATCGCCGGCGCTCGTGGCGAAGGCATGCTGTTCCGCTACGGGGAGATGATCCGCAAGGTGCCGGAGGCGGAGCTCGTCAGCGAGCTGAAGAAGGAAATCGACCAGATCGCGGCGGCTTACGCCGAGACAGGGGTTATACCGGGGAGGAGACATGGCTAAGCTGAAGAGGCTGGCGGTTGCTGCAATCGGTCTGGGGCTGCTTGCGGCTGCCGCTTGCGGTAAAGCCGAAAACTCCCATGAGGAGCATCTCTCCCACGCGCCGAACGGAGATCTCAGAGAAATTACCGCTTCCGTAGATAAGATGCCTTCTTTTCTCGAAGAGCAGCCGGAAGCGGTGAGGCTGGCCTACCAGATTGCCGGTACAATAGAGGATACGCTGCAATGGATTCCTTGCTACTGCGGCTGCGGCGACAGTGCAGGACATAAGAGCAATTTGAATTGCTTCATCAACGAAGTTCGCGCAGACGGCACGGTCGAATGGGACGATCACGGCACGAGATGCGGCGTCTGTGTTCAGATCGCCGTCGAATCGGCCCAGATGAAGCAGCAGGGCAAATCGAATTTGGAAATTCGCAAGCTAATCGACAGCAACTATCAAACTGGATACGCCAAGCCTACGGACACGCCAATGCCTGCGGCGTGACGGGCTTGTCGTTTATCGGTTCAAAGGGCGTGAACGAATTCGTCTTCGATAAGCAAAAGATCCGGGAAATGAGCGACGATGCGACGTATTTGCGCGGCGAAGCTTATTTTCGTTCGGGTCAAGTATTGGCCGTCAGGATGGAGTCGGACAGCGAAGCAAGCTACAAGGCCGTCGTAAAGGGAGCAAACAACGAGAAATACGAAGTTGAAGTAGAAATCGGCAGGGACGGGGAGCTGAGGGCGTCATGCGGGTGCGAGGCTTATGCTCCCCTCTCCTACTGCAAGCATATCGTCGCCGTATTGTTGAAGCTGGGTGAGGGGGAGAGATTGCCTGCGGAGGAGGAAGAGATGTCCGGGAAGGACGTCCATCTGACGAAGCAGGTTATCTTTTTGTTCGATCGGGCTTTAAGCCGTCGTACGGAAGCTTCCATGCAGACGCTGGAAGACGAGACTTGGGATAAGCGAACGCTGGCGACGGAATTCGGATTTAAGCTGGTGAGAAGCTTCGGCGGCCGCACAATGATGGCCGTTTCGATGAAAATCGGGCTGTCCCGCATGTACGTCGTTCAGAAAATCAAAGAGTTTCTGAAGCATATCGAGAGCGGCACGCAGATGGCGTTCGCCAAGCACTTCTCGTACGATCCTTCGGAGCATTCGTTTAACGAGCATGACGAGGCGTTGATAGGACTGCTGAAGGAAGCGATGCATGCCGAAGAAACCTACAAGGATCTGCTACATTCCTTGTCCTCCTACTCTTACCGGGAGGAAAGAATATTGGCCGTTCCACCTGCCGTATGGGAGAGAATGCTGCCTCATTTGGTGCATACGAACGTTAGCTTCGAGGATAAGCTCGGCGTTCACCGCATGGAGCTGGTCGACGGGGAGCTTCCCGTTGCGGCGCGTCTGGATAAAGCCGGAAGCGGTTATCAGCTTGTGTTCGAAGGCTTGAACGACATCGTGCTGCTGGATGAGTACGGCGTTGCCGTCTCGGGAGGGCTTCTGTTTCGAGCCGATTCCGAGCGGCTTGGACGACTGGCGGAATTGCAAGAGCTTTTTCGCTACGAGTCGGGCACCAGGCTGTTCATCTCTCCGGAGCAGATCGAACCGTTTATCGATCGAGTCGTGCGCGAGCTAAAGACGATGATTCGGGTAGACATCTCTCCTCATATCGCCGATCGGATCGTCAGTCCACCTCTTAACGCCCGCCTTTATTTGGAGTTGGAGGAGGACCGGCTGCTGGCGCGGTTGGAATACGTGTACGACGATATCGTCATTAGTCCGCTTCCGCAGAAGGCGATCAAGAACGCTCGGGAGGACGTTCTGCTCATGCGCGATCTCGACCGGGAGCATCGTATTATGGCGTTGATCGAACGAGCCGCCTTCAAGTTTAACGGCAAGGACGTCTACTTGGATCAAGAGGACGACATGTACGATTTTCTGTACGACATTCTTCCGCAGCTTGGAGACGACGTGGACGTCTATGCGACCGATGCGGTTCGTGCGGTTATGCGCGAAGTCGAGTACGAGCCCCGCGCCCGGCTGGACGTCGACGTGGGAACGAACTGGCTCGAAGTCTCCTTCGATATGGAGGGACTGGAGGAAGAGGACGTTCGCAGCTTGATGCGGAACCTTCAGGAGAAAAGGAAATATTACCGACTGCCCGACGGACGGTTTCTATCTCTCGAGCAGCCCAGCTTTCGCGATATTAGCAGGCTGTTCGAGGATCTCGACTTCCACCGGTCGGAGATGAACGGGACGCGGATGCGCATGCCGGCCGTTCGCGGCTTCCAGCTGATGGACCGCTTCAGCGGCGCCTCCCGCGGAGTTCAAGTCGGCAAGTCGCTGCGGCAGCTGTGGGACAATCTTCGTCATCCCGACAATCTGGATTTCAAGATTCCGTCCGAGCTTGAGCCGACTTTGCGCGACTACCAGAAATTCGGCTTCCACTGGCTGAAGACGCTGTCCCATTACCGTCTGGGAGGCATTCTTGCCGATGATATGGGGCTGGGCAAGACGATACAGAGCATCGCTTATATCGTCTCCGAAGCGGCTGTTCCTACGGAAGAAGGCGGGGCGCCGTCGCCGGTGCTGATCGTCTGTCCGGCATCGCTGATCTACAACTGGGAGCGGGAAATCAAACGGTTCGCGCCCGAGCTCAGGACGATCGTCGCGGCCGGCGATCCCCAGGAGCGGGGCGGACTGATGGACGATGAAGGCTCTCGGGAAACGGATGTTTGGATCACCTCGTATCCGCTGCTGCGTCGCGATATCGACTGGTACGAGAAGCGGACGTTTCGGGCGTTGTTCCTGGACGAAGCGCAAGCCATCAAAAACTACGCTTCCCTGACCGCCCATGCGGTCAGGCGTCTTCAAGCCGGACAGCGGTTTGCGCTTACGGGTACGCCGATCGAAAATTCGCTCGACGAGCTGTGGTCGATCTTCGAAGCGATATTCCCGGGCCTGTTCGGCAGCCGCAAATCGTTTAACGAGCTATCGCGAGACAAGGTCGCCAGAATGGCGCGGCCGTTCATTCTTCGCAGGCTCAAGAGCGATGTGCTGAAGGAACTGCCCGACAAAATCGAAAGCGTGCAGCCGTCGGAGCTGTCCGGCGACCAGAAACGGCTCTACCTGGCTTATCTGGAGAAGCTGCAGACCGAAGTGGTGCGGGATTTGTCCGAGAACGGCGGCTTCCAGCGCAATCGGATGAAAATATTGGCCGGGCTGACCCGGCTGCGACAGCTTTGCTGCCACCCTTCACTGTTTCTGGAAGGCTACGAAGGCAGCTCCGGCAAGCTGGAGCAACTGCTTGAGCTCGTCGAGGAATGTCGTTCGGCCGGCAAGCGGATGCTCGTATTCTCGCAATTTACATCGATGCTCGACATCATCCGGCAAGAGCTGGACGGAAGGGACGTACCTTACTTTTATTTGGACGGCTCTACGCCGGCCGCTCGGCGCTTGGAAATGTGCGATGCGTTTAACGGCGGGGAACGGGATATGTTTCTCATCTCGCTGAAGGCCGGAGGCACGGGACTGAACTTGACCGGGGCGGATACGGTCGTTTTGTTCGATCTGTGGTGGAATCCGGCCGTGGAGCAGCAGGCGGCGGATCGGGCGCATCGCATCGGACAGAAAAAGGTTGTCCAAGTGTTCAAGCTGGTCGCTCAAGGGACGATAGAGGAAAAAATACTGCAGCTTCAGCAGCGCAAGAAAGATCTGATCGAAGAGATCGTTCAGCCGGGCGAGACGTCTTTGTCCGCACTGACGGAGGACGATATCCGCGAACTGCTGGAGATTATATGACTATAGGTGCCGACATTCGGGCAATACTACCAAGTATAGCCTGGGCGTCGGTTTTTTTCTTTATGGCCGGTTAACGGAGTGAACGCCCGGATGCAGGATCGGGGAGGATGAAAGCAGATGAACTTAAGCATGATTTTGATGCTGATTCAAGTTTTTTTTGCCGTTGTGATCGGCATTTATTTTTGGAACCTGCTGCGCAATCAGAAGAGCAACCGCAGCGCGGTGGACCGAGAATCGCGCAAGGAGATGGACAAGCTGCGCAAGCTGCGCTCGATCTCCTTGACCAAGCCGCTGGCTGAGAGAACGCGGCCGGTATCGATAGCCGACATCGTCGGCCAGAAGGAGGGGCTGCGGGCGCTTAAAGCGGCGCTATGCAGCGGCAACCCGCAGCATGTGCTCGTCTACGGCCCGCCGGGGGTCGGCAAGACGGCAGCCGCCCGCGTTATTCTGGAGGAAGCGAAGAAGAATAAGCTGTCGCCGTTCCGGCTGGACGCGAAGTTTACCGAAATCGATGCGACGACGGCTCGCTTCGACGAGCGAGGCATCGCCGATCCGCTGATCGGCTCGGTTCACGATCCGATCTATCAAGGAGCGGGGGCAATGGGCGTGGCGGGCATACCGCAGCCGAAGCCGGGCGCGGTGACGAAAGCGCACGGCGGCATTTTGTTCATCGACGAGATTGGGGAGCTGCATCCGATTCAGTTGAACAAACTGCTCAAGGTGCTGGAGGATCGCAAAGTCTACTTGGAGAGCGCCTATTACCATGCGGAGGATACGAATATTCCGCTGTATATTCATGATATTTTTCAGAACGGCTTGCCTGCGGACTTCCGGCTTGTAGGCGCGACGACGAGGTCGCCGAGCGAGCTGCCGCCGGCGCTGCGCAGCCGCTGCATGGAAGTCTATTTCCGCCCGCTGCTGCCGGACGAGATCGGCGAGATTGCCGAGAACGCCATTCAGAAGATCGGCTTCGCTCCGCTACCCGAAGCGCTTGAGGTGGTGAAGAGATATGCGACGAACGGAAGGGAAGCGGTCAACGTCGTCCAGCTTGCCGCCGGGCTCGCCCTGTCCGAAAACCGCGAACAGCTGACCGGAGCGGACATTGAATGGGTCGTCAACAGCAGTCAGCTTCCCCCGCGTCCGGATCGCAAAGTGCCGGCCAAGCCGCAAGTCGGCCTTGTCAATGGCTTGGCCGTCTACGGCCCGAGCATGGGGGCGCTGCTGGAGATCGAAGTATCCGCCATTCCTGCGCTGCGGGGCAAAGGACAATTCAATATTACCGGCGTCGTGGAGGAGGAGGAGCTTGGCGGCGGACAGCGGACGCTTCGCCGCAAGAGTATGGCCAAGGGCTCGCTCGACAACGTGTTGACGGTGCTGCGCAGCCACGGCTTCCAGCCGGAAAACTATGACCTGCACGTCAACTTTCCCGGCGGCACGCCTGTAGACGGTCCTTCGGCCGGCGTGGCGATGGCGGTAGCAATCGCCTCCGCTATGACCGGGCAGCCGGTCGACAATAAGCTGGCGATGACCGGAGAGGTC
The DNA here is from genome assembly GCF_017671885.1 of Cohnella sp. LGH. Lineage (NCBI taxonomy): Bacteria > Bacillati > Bacillota > Bacilli > Caryophanales > Paenibacillaceae > Cohnella > Cohnella sp. LGH. Next base: position 1,692,631 of record NZ_CP072117.1, on the reverse strand, counting down.
AGCATTCACGGCTCGGTGAAGCCTGTCGGCGGCGTCGTCGCCAAAGTCGAGGCCGCATTCCAGTCGGGGGCCGATACGGTTCTCATACCGAAGGAAAACTGGCAGGCGATCTTCGAGGGGCTCGAAGGGGTCAAAGTCATTCCGGTAGATCGGATGGAGGACGTATTCCGGCATGTGTTCGGCGACGCGTCGGCGTGGACGGAGGAGAAGCAGCATCCGGTCGAGCTGCCTATGGCGGCCGATACGTTCGCGGCAGCTCCGTCAGGGTCGGTGCTGCACGCCGGAAAGCTGCCTTCGGACGCCCGCGCCCAGCCTGCCGAAGGTACGACGCGCTCGATTGAACGTTAACGCGATAGTGGGACGAGCGGTCGTATAGCCGGGAAGTCGGACAGTCGCTCAGTGGGGCGACCCCCATAAAAAAATCCGAGAGCAAAGCGCTGCGACGAAGCCCTTGCTCTCGGAGTCGCCGGAATCTTTCGTGACCTTAACTCCGGATACGGTTTTTCAGTAGTCATACGGGAAGGCAATCTTCGCAAGCTTGGCAATGAAATCCGGGAGTGGATCGCTTCGATCGAGGCGTTCGCTCCCGGATTTTCTTATTGCGCTTAAATAGCGGCTGATTTGCTTAGAGCATCTTGTTTTTTGCGGCGAGCGGCGACATTTGATACAATGACGAAAGGTTTTGAAATCGTTCCTGACAGCGAGGTGCGTCAATTATGGGTTCGAGCAAACAGAAGAGCCGTTCCATCCCACTGCTGCCCTTAAGAGGGCTACTCGTATATCCGAGCATGGTGCTCCACTTGGACGTCGGGCGGGAGAAGTCCGTCAAGGCGCTGGAGCAATGCATGGTCGACGACCATATGATTTTGCTGTGTTCCCAGTCGGAGGTCAACATTGAGGAGCCGACGCAGGAAGACATCTACCGGGTCGGAACTATTGCCAAAGTGCGTCAGATGCTGAAGCTGCCGAACGGAACGATCCGCGTGCTTGTGGAAGGCGTAAGCCGCGCGGAGATCGAGCAATACTTGCCGAACGAGGAGTTTTACGAGGTACTGGCTCATGAACTGCATGAGTCCGAGACCAACGATTCGGAGCTGGACGCGCTTATGCGCGCCGTGCTCAGCCAGTTCGAACACTATATCAACCTGTCCAAGAAAGTGACGCCGGAGACGCTAGCCGCCGTGTCCGACATTAACCAGCCTGGTCGCCTGGCCGACGTCATCACAAGCCACTTGTCGCTTAAGATCAAAGATAAGCAGGAGATTCTCGAAACCGTCGAGGTGCGCCCCCGTCTGGAGAAGCTGCTTGATTTTCTCGGCAACGAACGCGAGGTGCTTGAGCTCGAACGCAAGATCAGCCAGCGCGTTAAGAAACAGATGGAGAAGACGCAGAAGGAGTACTACCTTCGCGAGCAGATGAAGGCGATTCAGAAGGAGCTGGGCGACAAGGAAGGCCGAACCGGCGAAATCGAGGAGCTAAGAGCGCAGCTGGCGGAGGCGGAGCTTCCCGAGAAGGTCGCAGCCAAGGTCGCTAAGGAAATCGATCGTCTGGAGAAAATGCCGGCGGCCTCCGCGGAAGGGGGCGTCATCCGCACCTACGTGGAATGGCTGCTTGCGCTGCCGTGGGCAAAGATGACGGAGGACGATCTGGACATCGCGAACGCCGAGCGGATTTTGGACGCCGAGCATTACGGTCTCGATAAGCCGAAGGAGCGCGTGCTGGAATATTTGGCGGTGCAGAAGCTCGTCAAGAAGCTGAAGGGGCCGATTCTGTGCCTCGTCGGGCCTCCGGGCGTCGGCAAAACGTCGCTGGCGAAGTCGATCGCCAAATCGCTCGGTCGCGAATTCGTTCGCATTTCTCTGGGCGGCGTGCGCGATGAAGCGGAAATCCGCGGTCATCGCCGCACTTACGTCGGCGCGATGCCGGGACGGATTCTCCAGGGAATTCGCAATGCCGGCACGTCCAATCCGGTATTTCTGCTGGACGAGATCGACAAGATGGCGATGGATTTTCGCGGCGATCCGGCATCTGCGCTGCTGGAGGTGCTTGATCCGGAGCAGAATTCGACGTTCAGCGACCATTACGTCGAGCATCCGTTCGATCTGTCGAACGTCATGTTCGTGACGACGGCCAACGTCGTGCATAACATTCCGCGTCCGCTGCTTGACCGCATGGAGCTGTTGCAGGTTCCCGGCTATACGGAGCTGGAGAAGGAGCAGATCGCCGAGCGGCACCTGCTGCCGAAGCAGAAGCAGGATCACGGCCTTGAAGAGGGTCAACTGGTCGTGGAGAAAGAGGCTCTGCTGTCGCTGATTCGCCATTATACCCGCGAGTCGGGCGTGCGGAATATGGAGCAGCAGCTCGCTTCCCTCTGCCGCAAAGCAGCCAAGGCGATCGTCTACGATCCTGCAGCTGCGCCGATCGTGATCGACGAGGCAAAGCTGAAGGAGCTGCTCGGCCCGCCGAAGTTCAGACACGGCATGGCGGAGCAGGAGGATCAGATCGGCGCGGTGACAGGGCTCGCATGGACCGAGGTCGGCGGCGATACGCTCGTTATCGAGGTGACGATTCTACCCGGCACGGGCAAGCTGACGCTTACCGGACAGCTGGGGGACGTGATGAAGGAATCGGCTCAGGCGGCGTTCAGCTACACGCGCAGCCGTGCGAAGGAATTCGGCATCGACCCGCAATTCCACGAGAAGAACGATATCCACATTCATATTCCGGAAGGAGCCATTCCGAAGGACGGTCCTTCCGCCGGCATTACGCTTGCAACCGCGCTTGTCTCGGCATTAACCGGACGCAAGGTGTCTCGCGAGGTGGCGATGACCGGAGAGATTACGCTGCGCGGGCGCGTGCTGCCGATCGGGGGCCTGAAGGAGAAGTCGCTGGCCGCCCATCGCGCCGGCATTACGAAGGTGCTGCTGCCCAAGGACAACGAGCGGGACTTGCGCGACATTCCCGACAGCGTGAGGGAGAACATGACGTTCGTGCCGGTCTCCCACATGGACGAAGTGCTGCGCGAGGCGTTTGTCGAACCGCTGGAGGCCGTCGGCGCTGCGGGAGCCGAAGGGGGACTGCAGCCGCCGCTGGACGACAAGCCGGAGGAGCTGCCCCCGTTAAGCGCACACTGAGAGGACCGACAAGATAGGAGAGCTTTGTTGCAATGAAAATCAAATCGACCGAATTTGTGATCAGCGCCGTAGGCCCAAGCCAATATCCGGAAGGCGATCTTCCGGAGGTGGCGTTGGCCGGACGTTCCAACGTAGGTAAATCTTCGCTGATCAATAAAATGCTGCTGCGCCGCAATCTGGCTCGCACGAGTCAGCAGCCGGGAAAGACGCAGACGCTGAACTATTACATGATCCATGCAGAGCTGGGCGAGCTTTTCTTCGTCGATTTTCCCGGTTACGGCTATGCGCGCGTATCCAAGTCGGAGCGCGAAGCATGGGGCAAAATGATCGAACGTTATTTGCGGGAGCGCGAGCCGTTGAAGCTCGTGCTCCAGCTTGTCGACGTGCGCCATCCGCCGTCCGCGGACGACGTGAGAATGTACGAATGGTTGTCCCACTACGGTATTCCGATGATCGTCGTGGCGACGAAGGCGGATAAAGTCTCGCGCTCGCAATGGCCGAAGCATCTGAAGGTGATCCGCCAAACGCTGGGGATGCCCGGACATGTTCCGCTCGTTCTTTTCTCATCGGAAACGGGACAAGGAAGAGACGAATTATGGAGTCTGATCGCGCAAGCGGCAGGATTGCCGCTTAAATCCCCCTCAGAACCCCCTAACATCGCGCAGGAAACAGAGGATAACGGGTAATAAATCGTCTGGATCGCGGGAGAAATCGATTTTTAACCGATTTTTCCGTAATTATCGGTTTCCGATGGCAGGAAAAGGCTTGCGATTTCGCGTATAATAAAAACAGTTAAGTTAGCGCAACACAATCGCAAGACAGGGGAATTGAGGAGATTTTATGGCTCAACGCGTAGCCACGGAGTATGTCAATGCCAACCTGCAGCTGACGGAAGCCGAAATGCTGCAATTGCTTTCGATCTGCGAGCTTCAACAGCTTCGTTTGCAAGTATTCGTATTGGATAACGGCAATCAGGAAGTCGTATTGGAGGACGAGAGCGTCGGAGAATCGATCCGCCTCACCTTCGAACGCGTGGATGGACAGTTCCGCTGCTCATTAACGTGCCGGGTCGTTCATCCGAAGCTGACCAACGCACTGCGCAAGCTCGTGGCGACCTTTAAGGGAGACGCGGTCGTCAATCGGATTTATCAAGGTTTTACGATGATTTATCATTATATTGAAGGCAAAGTCGCTCGCATTGCAGAGCATAAGGGAATGACCTTGCGCACCGTGTTCGAGCACCGAGACACGGCCGGCCAACTGGAATCGCTGTTTAACCTGCTCTCCGTCGAAGAGGAGATTACGCGTCTGCGCGGCTCGGTCAACGATCTGCTGGACATGCGGAATCAGACCAAAGATTCCGAGCTGATTCGCGAGATTGACGACAGCCTGACATCGCATAGCCGTATGCTGTTCGCGCTAGAAGCCTGACGTTTCGGGTTGCGCGCGCAAGCATCCGAAAAAGAGAGCCGAGAGGCTCTCTTTTTTACGCTAGCCGGTCCTGTCGCAGCTGTGCGAACGCCGCCGGGCGTTATCCGAAACGTGCGTGTCCGCTGCCAAAAAAAACTATTGCATTTACCTAAGATAGATGTTATTTTTAGATTCGTTGACAACTCAATACATTAGGAACCAGGATTCACTCAAGGAATGCGATGAGAGCAATTTCCCTCCAAGTGAATGACGTAGGTCCTAGCGGATGAAATCAGTTTTACAATTTTATTCCTAGGAAGGGGGAACCGGAAGATGGAATACTCGACTTTCGGACGGCACGTTGCGGTTGACACATGGGGAGGCAACATCGATCTACTGAACAGTGCGGAACTTCTCCAATCGCACATGGTGGAAGCGGCAGAAGCATGCGGCGCGACCGTACTCTCGGTTCAAGCCAAGCAATTCGAGCCACAAGGCGCAACGGTTCTGGTGATGCTCTCGGAGAGTCACATTTCCATTCACACGTATCCTGAAAGAGGCTTTGCCGCGATCGACTGTTATACATGCGGCGAGACCGTGGATCCACAGCTGGCAATCGACTATCTCATCGACGTTCTGAAGCCGGAGAAAACCTATGCGAAGAAATTGATTCGCGGACTTGGCGAACTGCAAGTCGAGGAACCGGAAGTCAAACAGGTCGAACTTGTAAAATAATCATGCAAGCCATGGGCTGACGCTCGTGGCTTTTTCTTTTTTTCGCATACGATAAGGCCGTTTCGACGACAATAGAGGAAAAGCCGCCTATCCGACACGGTTTCATAAAGTTTTCATATTTGACGGAAAAGCGTTCGTGCAACTGTGCTATAATAGTCGTTGATACACAGGCCAGTCCACACTTCATCATAAAGTGAAAGTGAACAACTTCTAGAAGAAAGCCGGGTGAATATAGCCATGCATCTGATCGTCGTCGGATTGAATTATCGAACCGCTCCCGTGGAAATCCGCGAGAGGTTTGCTTTGTCCGAACGGGAGATGCCGCTTGCTCTGCAGGCGCTACGGCAGACGACCAGCATTCTCGAAGGAGTAATTGTGGCGACCTGCAACCGGACGGAAATCTATGCGATTGTAGATCGGCTGCAGCTATGCGGACATTATATTCGTTCGTTTATGGAGCAGTGGTTCGGCATTCCGCGTCAGCAATTTAACAGCCATCTGTATATGTACGAGGACGACCGCGCGGTGGAGCATCTATTCCGCGTCTCCTGCGGTCTCGATTCGATGATTATTGGCGAAACGCAAATTTTGGGTCAGGTACGCGACGCATTTCTGCTTGCACAGGAGCGGAATGCGACCGGGACGCTGTTCAATCGTTTGTTTAAGCAGGCAATTACGCTCGCGAAGCGGGCCCATTCCAACACCTCGATCGGGGAGAACGCGGTGTCCGTCAGCTATGCGGCGGTGGAGCTGGGCAAGCGAATATTCGGGCGATTTGACGATAAGAGGGTTATGATCGTCGGAGCGGGAAAAATGAGCGAATTGACCGCTCAGCATCTGCATGCCAACGGTGCGAAGGAAGTGTTCGTCGTCAACCGCACCGTGGAGAAGGCCCGCGAGCTGGCGGGCAAATTCCAAGGCGCGGCGCTAGCGCTGGACGAGGCGCTGAACCGGCTTGCCGACATGGATATCGTTATCAGCAGCACGGGCGCCGATCAGTTCGTCCTCGCTCGCAAGCACGTGGAAGCGGCGATGGCTTCCCGCAAGAAGAAGCCGCTGTTCCTGATCGATATTGCGGTGCCAAGAGACATCGAGCCGGCGTGCGGAGATTTGCCTAACGTGTTCCTGTACGATATCGACGATCTCGAAGGGATCGTGGAGACGAACCTGGCGAAGAGACGTCAGGAGGCCGCGATCATTGAAGAGATGATCGAGCTGGAGTGCGAGGCTTATCGCCAGTGGTACGCGACGCTCGGCGTCAGCCCGGTGATTAGAGCGCTGCAGGAGAAGGCCGCCGCTATCCACGACAGCACGATGGATAGCTTGGTGCGCAAGCTTCCGGATTTGGACGAGCGGCAGATGAAGGTAATTCGCAAGCTCACGAAGAGCATTGTCAATCAAATTATTCACGATCCGATATTACGCATTAAGGAGCTGGCCGCCGAGAAGCGCAGCGACGAAGCGCTGGAGCTGTTTATGCAGCTGTTCGCGCTTGATGAGGAAGTGTCCCGGCTGAAAGCGGAAGAGAAGGCGGAAGAGAAATCCCGCAAGACGAATTCAGCCCCCGTTCTGGATGTCGATAGACTGTTGACAAAGCTGGCGGGAGCGCTGCAATAACGCAAGCGGAGGCTGGAGGCGCTGCCCTCATGATTACGCAGGATTGGTTAACCGACGCGGTGCTCTATATTTACGCCCTGAGTCTGCTTTTTTTCGTCTCCGATGCCGCATCCGGCAACCCGAGGGCGAAGAAGACGGGAACAGGGCTGCTTGTTTTTGTATGGATTCTTCAAGGCGGTTTTTTGCTAAGCTTCCTGATCGAAAGATTTTCCGTTCCGCTGCTTACGACGAAAGACTACCTGTTTTTCGTATCTTGGATGCTTGTGTCAGTTTCCTTTATTCTAAACCGGCTCATTCGCGCGGAGCTGCTCGTGCTGCTTGTGAACGTTGTCGGTTTTGCCGTATTTGCGCTTAATCTGATCCAGCGGCCGAAGCACACCGCCGCTCTGGAGCCTTGGGAAGTGGCGAGGAAGCTGCTGATCATGCACGTCAGCCTGATCACGCTCTCCTTTGCGCTGCTGACGATCGCGGCGCTGCTCGGAGCGATGTATCTGTTTCTGCATCGCAAGCTGAAAACGAAGAAATGGACGCACGTCATGCGCAAGATGCCGAGTCTGGAATCGATAGACAGCTATGCGTTCCGGATCGGAGCAATCGGGGTGCTGCTGTTGCTGCTCTCGTTGTCAACGGGTACGGCGGCGCTTATTCTGGACCATGATCCGGGCAAGCTGTTGGACGGCAGAGTGATCCTCTCGTTTTTGGCCGGGTTGGTCTACATTTTCTATCTGCTGCGCAAAATGAGCTCCAAGGACGACGGAATGAAGCTGGCGATCTGGAATTTGCTGGGTTATGCGCTGCTTGTCATCGGATTTTTCATCGGTTCGGCATCTTCCTTCCATCAAGTTGTATAAATCCAACGAGAACGATATCGGGAAAGGGGAAGATGCCGATGACGGGGTGGTATCCGCTGCTGCTTAAGCTGGACGGGCGCAAGTGCGTCGTGTTCGGAGGCGGGGCGGTCGCTCAGCGCAAAGCTTGCGGACTGTTGGACGCAGCCGCCGACGTTCACATTGTCAGCCCGCGAGTAACGCCGGAGCTGCTGGAGTGGGCGAACAACGGGCGCCTTAGCTGGCATGAGAAGGAAGCGGAGCCTCACGATATGGACGGGGCCGAACTCCTATTTGCCGCCACCGATCGTCCCGAGCTGAATCGCCGACTGGCCGAGGCGGCGGCCGAGCGGGGAATACCCGCGAATATAGCGGATGATGGAGAAAGCGGAGATTTTATCGTACCCGCCGTACTGCGCAGAGGCGATCTTATTCTGACGGCGAGCGCCTCGGCAGCCGGACCCGCGCTGCCGTTGCGCATTATCGGCGAACTTGCCGAAAGGTACGGGCACATCTACAATGAGAACGTCGAAGCTTTAAGAACGATTCGCGGCATCGTCAAGGCGAACGTCGCCGATCCTGCCGAACGGCGGGTTTTACTCGGCGCGGCTGTTACGGACGAAGCGCTTGCGCAGTGGCGAACGGCGGGCCGGCTGCGCGATAAGGACGAGCTGATCGCGCAGCTGCGGCAGCTCGCGAAACGAACGGAAGGGACGGATACTTAAATGCGCAACATTATTGTCGGATCAAGACAGAGCGCTCTGGCGCTGACTCAGACGAATCAAACGATTCAATTGCTGAAAGAAATATGCGAGAGAAATAATCTGCCTTATACATTCGAAGTAAAACCGATCGTCACGCGAGGCGACCGGATTCTTGACGTCACCTTGTCGAAGGTAGGCGGCAAAGGGCTGTTCGTCAAAGAAATCGAAGAAGCGCTGCTGAACGGGCAGATCGACATGGCGATTCACAGCATGAAAGATATGCCGTTCGAGCTGCCGGAGGGTCTTGTTATCGGTGCGGTTCCCGAGCGCGAGGATCCGCGAGACTGCATCGTAAGCAGAGGCGGCAAGCTGCTTGCGGAGCTCCCGCAGGGGGCGAGAATCGGCACGAGCAGCTTGCGCCGTTCTGCGCAACTGCAAGCATCCCGCCCGGACTTCCGCATCGAGTCGATTCGGGGCAATATCGATACTCGGCTTCGCAAACTGGAGGAAGAGGGCTTCGACGCGATTTTGCTGGCGGCCGCAGGGCTGCATCGGATGGGCTGGAAGGATCGGATTACCGAGTATTTGTCTCCAGACGTCTGCCTTCCCGCAGTCGGTCAAGGGGCGCTGGCCATCGAATGCCGCAGCGACGATAGCGAGCTGCTGGATGTGCTGAGCCGTCTGAACGATACGGCGACCGCCCGCGCCGTCGAGGCCGAGCGCCGTTTGCTCGGGCTGCTTAACGGGGGGTGCCAGGTACCGATCGGCGCATACGCTCGTCTGGAGACGACGGGCAATGCGGATGGCGCCCTCGTGCTTGAGGGTCTTGTCGCCTCCCCGGACGGCAGCAAGCTGCTTCGGGAATCCGCTGCGGGCGGCGATCCGCTACAGGTCGGCACGGATGCGGCGGAAGCGCTGCTGAGCCGTGGTGCGGGCAGCTTGCTCGCGGAAGCGAGGGAATAGTGGCGGTGGAAAAAGGCAAAGTGTACCTGGTCGGGGCCGGTCCCGGAGATCCGAAATTGATCACGGTTCGCGGTCAGGAGGCGTTGAAACGCGCCGATGTCGTCGTATACGACCGTCTGGCGGGCCCTCATCTGCTTAATTATGCGCGCGCCGAAGCGGAGAGAATTTATGTCGGCAAGCTTCCGGATCGCCATACGATGAAGCAGGAGGCGATCAATCAGCTGCTGGTCGATTTGGCTCTGCAGGGCAAAACGGTCATTCGGCTAAAGGGCGGGGATCCTACCGTATTCGGGCGCGTCGGAGAAGAGGCTGAGTTGCTTAAGCGCAACGGCATTACTTACGAGATTATTCCGGGCATCACTTCGGCGATCGCGGTTCCGGCATATGCGGGCATTCCCGTTACCCATCGCGATCTGGCTTCCTCCTTTTCCGTCATTACGGGTCATGAAAGTCCGGAAAAGCTCGACCATTCGATCTATTGGGACAAGGTGACGAACGCGACGGGAACGCTTGTGTTTCTGATGGGAGTTGCCAAGATCGGATATATTAGCGAACAGTTGATCAAACACGGCCGGACGCCCGAGACTCCGGTGGCCCTTGTCCGATGGGGGACGAGAGCGGAGCAGCGCACGGTTGCCGGTACGCTGGGCGATATCGAAGAGAAGGTGAAGGAGGCCAACCTGCAGCCGCCCGCCGTCATCGTCGTCGGAGACGTGGTCAAGCAGCGCGAGACGTTGGGTTGGGTGGAAAGCAAGCCTTTGTTTGGACGGCGCGTTCTCGTTACGCGCGCTCGTTCTCAGGCGAGCGAGTTGGCGGCCAGAATCGACGAGTTAGGCGGGGAGCCGTACGAATTTCCCGTGATTGAAACGCGGCTGCCGGAGGGGGACGAAGCCGAAAGCGCGATCGAACGCGCGCTTATCCGCGCGGAGGAATACGACTGGGTGATGCTGACAAGCGTTAACGGCGTCGACTATTTCTTTCGCTGGCTGGAGCGGTTCGGCGTCGACATCCGTCGCTTTCACCGGGCCAAGTTCGCCGCTGTCGGCCCTAAGACGGCCGAGGCGCTGGCGCAGCGAGGCATCCGCGCCGATCTGCTGCCCGAGAGCTATCGCGCCGAGAGCTTGTTGGACAGTCTGGCGGATCAAGTTGCGGAAGGGCAGACGGCGCTGTTGGCGCGAGGGAATCTGGCAAGAGAGATTTTGCCTCGGGAGCTTAAGAAGAAGGGTGTTCGTACGGTCGAGATCGATGTTTACGAGACGGCGCTGTCCGTTCCGGCGGATATTTGGCTGCCGGAGATGCTGCAAAACGGAGAAATCCATATTGTAACGTTTACGAGCTCGTCTACGGTGCTTAATCTGCTTGAGTCGCTTCGCCGCCTGGGCGTCGAGGACCCGCAAGCGGCGCTTTCCCGGTGCGAGATCGCCTGCATCGGGCCGGTAACGGCCAGAACGGCGGAGCAGCACGGGCTGACGCCGACGATCGTGCCGGACGAGTATACGATAGAAGGTTTGGTTCAGGCGCTTGTTGGGAAGCGGGAATAAGACCAGGCGATGAATTCGCATTATGAAAGCGAGGATGAGGGAATATGGCCTTTCCGGTTGTTCGTAACCGCAGATTGAGAAGCTCGGCCGGGCTGAGAAGTCTTGTTAGAGAGACGAGGCTGGACGCGACCGATTTTATTATGCCGATCTTCATCACGGAAGGAGAAGTCGTGCAGGAGGAAATCTCCTCAATGCCGGGCGTTTATCATTGGTCGCTCGATACGATGGAACGGGAGCTGGCGGAGATTGCGGAAGCCGGCGTACAGTCCGTTATGGTATTCGGAGTGCCGGATCGCAAGGACGCGTTGGGCACGTCCGCTTACGACGATAACGGCATTACGCAGCGGGCGATTCGCAAAATGAAGGCACTCTATCCGGAGCTCGTCGTTATTGCGGATAACTGTCTTTGTCAGTATACCGATCACGGGCATTGCGGCGTCGTGCATACGACGGAATGCGGCGCGGAGATCGACAACGACGAATCGCTGGTGCTGCTCGCTCGGACGGCGGTATCTCAGGCGCGCGCGGGAGCGGATATCATTGCTCCGTCGAACATGATGGACGGTTTTGTCTGGGCGATACGCAACGCGCTCGACGAAGCCGGATACAAGAACGTTCCGATAATGTCCTATTCGGTAAAATATTCATCGGCGTATTATGGGCCATTCCGCGAAGCCGCTCATTCCGCGCCGCAATTCGGAGACCGTAGAACGTATCAGATGGATCCGGCGAACTCCCGCGAGGCGCTGCGCGAAGCGCAAAGCGACGTCGACGAGGGCGCGGATTTCCTGATGGTCAAGCCCGCGCTGGCTTATTTGGACATCATTCGTATGCTGAGGGACAGATATGCTCTGCCGATTGTGGCCTACAACGTTAGCGCGGAATATTCGATGATCAAGGCTGCAGCGTTGCAGGGATGGATCGACGAGAAGGCGATCGTGCTGGAGACGTTGACCGGCATGAAGCGCGCGGGGGCGGATCTGATTATTACGTATCATGCCAAGGACGCCGCGCGCTGGTTGCGGGAGGAGTAGAACGGAGGGGGCGGCTCAGCTGCGGAGCTTGTCGAGGTTAAGCCTGTATTCGCCCAGTTCGAAGTGCAGCACCCCTCGCGACTCCAATTCGCGGGTCACTTCCGAGAGAACGGTTTTGTTTACGCCGGCCATTTGCGCCAGTTCGTCGTAGTTAAGCGCCATAGGAATCGAAATGAGGTTGCCGTCGCGTCGGCCGTTGCGGTTGGCAAGCGCGATTAAATTTTTCAACACTCTCGTCCGTCCGTCGAGGAACGTCAAATCGTTGACATGCTCGTTGGTCGCGCGCAATCTGCGGCATAGCTCGGTCAGAATGCCTCGCGTGATATCAAAATGAGCCTGCAGCAGGTTCATGAACTGCTCGGAGGCCAATTCCAGTACGGTCGACTTCTCCAGCGTCTGGGCGGAAGCGGAGCGCGGTCTGCCGTCGAGCAGGGACAGCTCGCCGAAGCTTTCGCCGGTATTCGCGAGCGACAGCACCTTCTCCTCGCCGTTGGCGCTTCTCGTAAACAGCTTGATAGAGCCGCTGAGAATGACGTAGAAGGTAAGCCCCATTTCCTTCTCATGGAATAGAACCGTACCGGCGGGAAACGTTTTTTTCTGGGAAATGCGCAGAACGTGCTCCAATTGCTCGTCGTTCAAATTGTCGAAGAGCGATACTTTCTTTAACCATTCAATCATGGAATCATCTCTCCTGCTCCACATATATAGCGTTCGGTAGAAGGGTTAACAGCGCGTATTCAGTGTAACACAGCCTTTTCCAAATCTGATAGTAGGACGTGAAGAAGATGAGCGAAAAAGAGCGAATTCGTGTCGATTCCCGCTCCAGGGCGGAGTTCGAGCGCGCCAAGCGCTTCATTCCTGGCGGGGTGAACAGTCCGGTGCGGGCATTCAAATCGGTGGGGCTGACTCCACTTGTGATTGACAAGGGCGAAGGGAGCCGGATTACGGATATCGACGGCCAGACGTATATCGATTACGTGCTGAGCTGGGGGCCGTTGATTGCGGGCCACGCGCATCCGGAAGTCGTAGAGGCGATCAAGCGCACTGCGGAGAAAGGGACAAGCTTCGGCGCGCCGACCGAATTGGAGACGTTGATGGCGGAGCTCGTCTGCGAGCGGGTACCTTCCGTGGAAATCGTGCGTATGGTCAACTCCGGTACGGAAGCGACGATGAGCGCTTTGCGGCTTGCGCGCGGCTATACGAAGAGAAGCAAAATTCTGAAATTCGAAGGCTCCTATCACGGACATGCGGACAGTCTTCTGATCAAGGCGGGGTCCGGAGTGGCGACGCTAGGGCTTCCGGATAGCCCGGGCGTGCCCGAGAGCGTAGCCTCCCATACGTTGACCGTTCCATATAACGATCTCGATTCGGCGAAGCTGGCCTTCGAGCGGTACGGAGAAGAGATCGCGGCGGTTATCGTCGAGCCGGTAGCGGGCAATATGGGCGTCGTTCCGCCGCTGCCGGGTTTTCTGTCGGGTCTGAGGGAACTGACGACCCAGTATGGCGGCCTGCTTATTTTCGACGAGGTGATGACCGGCTTCCGGGTGGATCTCAACTGCGCGCAAGGATTGTACGGCGTAACGCCCGACCTGACATGCCTTGGCAAGGTGATCGGCGGCGGCCTTCCGGTCGGGGCATACGGCGGCAAGAGGGAGATTATGGAGCATATGGCTCCGGTCGGTCCGATCTATCAGGCGGGAACGCTGTCGGGCAACCCGCTGGCGATGGCTGCAGGCTATACGACGCTGAAGCTGATGACGCCGGAGGCTTACCAGCTTCTGGAGCGGCTGTCCGGTCGTCTGCAAGTCGGACTGCAGCGCAACGCCGATCAGCTCGGCGTTCCAATGACGATCAACCGCGTCGGGTCTATGGTCTGTCCGTTTTTTACGGACAAGCACGTCATCAATTACGACATCGCGAAGACGGCGGATACGCAGCGGTTCCGCAACGTATTCCGCAGCCTTCTGGACAACGGAGTCAACATCGCTCCTTCGCCGTTTGAGGGCTTGTTCGTTTCCACAGCGCATACGGAGCACGACATCGATCAGACAATCGAAGCGCATCGAATCGCGCTATCCGAGCTATAAAGCCGAATTGAAAGATATGCATACAGCCTCTGCCCGTCTTGGCAGAGGTTGTTTGCATTTTCAGTCATGCTCGCCCATCCCCGGCATATAGATAATTAATGAATTGCACAGGTGTCGGTCTTATCGACCGAACGCTAATGCCGAAAGGAGGACTTCGTCGTGACGGATCAATTAAGCGGGCTGCGATTCGACATTTACGAGCGCGTGCATCTGCCTGATGATGTAGCCGCAATCGAAGAGCTGGAAGAAATCGAATTGGTACCTCATATGCAAGCTTTGCCTCAAGACGATCAAGTGCTGTTAAGGGGGCACTTGCTGCTGACGGGCGTTTACCAGTCGCAGGGCGGTTCAGGCTTGTCCCAGCTTGAGCACTGGATTCCGGTGGAGATCGCCCTTCCGCTTAACCGCATTCAGAGTGTGGAAGAGCTGGCAGTGGAGATCGATAATTTCGACGTCGATCTGCTGACGACCCGCTCCCTTAACGTAACGGGGGTGCTGGCGCTACGGGGGCTGCAGATGCAATCCGTCCAAAGCCCGGTTTGGCGGGACGACAGCTTTACGGTCGTGCATCAAGCGCAGCCGGAAGACGCTCAGGACGCAAGCACTCAGTTAAGGTCGGTTGAGCAGGAGGCTTCGTTCGGGTACGGCGATGTCAAGGCGGACGCAGAGACCGAAGCGGCGGAAGAGGCAGCGTTTCTTGGCGGGGAATTGGTCGAGCAGGAGCGCGTCGATGAATGGGGCTTGCAGCAGGAGACGGACGCGGCGTTTGCCCACGATGCCTCCAAAGAGGGCAAGGAGGCCAAGGAAAGCAGTTGGCTTTCGATGTTCCAGCAATTGGAGGAAGCAAGGAGCGATCAGGTTGAGACAGCGCAGGGATCTGCCGAGGGGGCGGATCTGACCGACAGCGGCGAAGGAGGCGTGCAGTGGGGCGACCTGTCAACGGGAAGACCCGCAGCGGAGCAACTGGCCGAGGCCGGTCCGGGAATCGGAGCGGATGCCGAAATCGATGGCGAAGAACCTCCGGCAGCGGAGTCCCAGCTTCCTGTGGCGGAAGAGAAGCAGGATTTGCGGGTAGCCTTGGGGGGCAAGCCCCTGGATTCTGCGGCGTCTTCCCAAGCCTCCGGAGTTGGATTGCTCAGTCAACTTGGCGATAAAGGCGCAAAGCGGGAGGCGCAGCTTCGCAGTCAGGAGGCAGCGCTGGCGGAGCAGCAGTCCGAGCAGGAAAGCAATGCGGCGCAGAATGCGAGATCGGGCGACGAAATCGAGTGGACGCGGCTGTTTCTAAGCGGCGGCTCGGAGGGACAATCGTTCCGTAAAGTCAGAATGTGCATCGTCCAGCGCGAGGAGACGCTTGAGGAGATCGCCAGCCGCTACAATCTCCAGATGCGCGAGCTGCAGCTGTACAATCGCTTGCAGGAGCCTTACTTGTCGGAAGGACAGGTGCTGTACATTCCCTAAGCCCGGAGCACGAAGGGGCTGTCCCAACAAGCAGAGTCGTAAGGTTATCGATTATAAATAAGGGCATCTATCACCCGGAGACTGCATCATACGATCCTGAAATAACCCTGCCACGGGTTTACCTATCCAAATTTCAGGATCGTATAGCATCGGAGGGAGATAGATGCCCTTAACATTTATCCGTCGATAATCATTTAGAACGACTCAATTTGCTGTTGGGACAGCCTCTTCGCCATTGCTCCGAAGCGCCGTATTGACTCTCTTACGGGTGGAGGGTAAAATAAGTTACAATAACGAGGATAGGGAAGAGCAGTCAGATCATCCTTCAGAGAGCGGGACCGCTGCCAAGGCAGCGCTGAGAGGTTCCGCGGCAAATGAGCTGCTGCGAGTCGCCCTGGAGTTTCCCGCTTTCGAAAGTCGGCCTGGGGCCGGCGATAGAACGGGACGGTGGCAACCGTTACTTTGCGTCGAGTGCCGTTACGAATCCGTTTGAGGGGATCGTGCGGAACGAAGGTGGTACCACGGAAGTTTACCTTTCGTCCTTTGTGACGGGAGGTTTTTGTTTTTTTTACGGCTCTAAGCGACTGTACAGCAGGCGCCAAGCCCTACGCAAACCGCGAATTGATGTCTCTATGGAGGTAGTGCCACACATGTCCGAATCCACGAAAACCCCGAACGTCGAATTGCCGACGACCTACGACCCGACAAGCGCCGAGCGCAAATGGTACGACCATTGGCTGAAGAGCGGCTATTTTCAAGCCGGACGCCGACCTGACGCACCTAAATACACGATCGTCATTCCGCCGCCGAACGTAACGGGAATGCTGCACATCGGGCATGCGCTCGATTTTACGCTGCAGGATATTCTGATCCGCTTCAAGCGGATGCAGGGCTTTGACGCGCTCTGGCTGCCGGGAACCGATCATGCGGGCATCGCCACCCAGACGAAGGTGGAGCAGAAGCTGCGCGAAGAGGGCAAGAGCCGCTACGATCTCGGCCGCGAGGCGTTCCTGGAGAAGGTGTGGGAGTGGAAGGAGCTGTATGCGGGAACGATCCGCGACCAATGGTCGAAAATGGGGCTCAGCCTCGACTATTCCCGCGAGCGGTTTACGCTGGACGACGGCCTGTCGAAGGCGGTGCGCCAGGTGTTCGTGCGCCTGTACGACAAAGGGTTGATCTATCGCGGCAAACGGATCATTAACTGGGATCCGGCAGCTCGCACCGCTTTGTCGGACATTGAGGTCGAACATAAGGAAGTAAACGGACATCTGTATCATCTCCGTTATCCGCTTGCCGACGGCAGCGGATCGATTACGGTCGCGACAACGCGTCCGGAAACGATGCTCGGAGATACGGCTGTCGCCGTTCATCCGGAGGACGAGCGCTACAAGCATCTGATCGGCAAAATGATCCTGCTGCCGATCGTTAACCGCGAGATTCCGATTGTCGGCGACGAATATGTCGACAAGGAGTTCGGCAGCGGCGCAGTCAAGATTACGCCTGCGCACGATCCGAACGACTTCGAGGTCGGCGCAAGGCACGACCTGCCGCAAATTACGGTGATGGACGAAGGCGGCAAGATGAACGAGTTCGCCGGTCCGTACAATGGACTGGACCGCGCGGATTGCCGCAAGGCGATCGTCAAGGACTTGCAGGAGCAAGGCGTCTGCATCAACATTGAGGATCATGTGCACCAGGTCGGACACAGCGAGCGCTCCGGCGCGGTCGTCGAGCCGTATTTATCCACGCAGTGGTTCGTCAACATGAAGCCGCTCGCCGAGCAAGCGATCGTTTCGCAGAAGTCGGGAGCGGGCGTTAACTTCGTGCCGGACAGGTTCGAGAAAATTTATCTGCACTGGATCGAGAACGTGCGCGACTGGTGCATATCCCGTCAGCTCTGGTGGGGACACCGCATTCCGGCCTGGTACCACGAGACCACCGGCGAGATTTACGTCGGCATGGAAGCGCCGGAGGGCGCGGAGCAGCCGGGCTCGCCGTGGAAGCAGGACAACGACGTGCTGGATACGTGGTTCAGCTCGGCGCTGTGGCCGTTCTCCACGCTGGGCTGGCCGGAGGACAGCGAAGACTTCAAACGCTACTATCCGACCGCTGTGCTCGTGACCGGCTACGACATCATCTACTTCTGGGTTGCCCGGATGATTTTCACGGCGTTGGAGTTTACCGATCGCATTCCGTTTAAGGATGTGCTTATTCACGGCCTTGTCCGCGACGCGGACGGCCGCAAAATGTCCAAATCGCTTGGCAACGGCGTCGATCCGCTCGAGGTGATCGAGAAGTACGGCGCGGATGCGATGCGCTTTATGATCTCGACCGGCAGCACGCCAGGTCAGGATTTGCGTTTCCGTTTCGAGAAGGTCGAGCAGGCGCGCAACTTCGCCAACAAGATCTGGAACGCTTCGCGCTTCGCACTGATGAACCTGGAAGGCTTCACACATGATCAAATCGATCTGAGCGGCGAGCTGTCGACCGCGGATCGCTGGATTTTGCACCGCTTTAACGAAACCGCCCGCGACATTACTCGTCTGATGGAGAACTACGAGTTCGGAGAAACCGGACGCTTGCTGTACAACTTCATTTGGGACGATCTATGCGATTGGTATATCGAATTTTCCAAGCTTACGCTGTACGGGGACGACCCGGCGGCCAAGCGCAGCACGCAGTCGGTGCTGGCCTATGTGCTGGATCGCACTCTGCGTCTGCTGCACCCGTTCATGCCGTATTTGTCCGAGGAGATTTGGCAGCATCTGCCTCATGAGCCGGGCGAGACGATTATGCTGGCGGCTTGGCCGGAATACCGCGCCGACTTCGAAGCTTCGGGCTTCGTCAAGGAGATGGAGCTGCTGATGGAGGCAATCCGCGCGGTTCGCAACATTCGCGCGGAAGTGAATGTATCCCCGGGAAAGAAAATCGAGCTGCTGCTGAAACCGACGGGAGAGGCGGAAGAAGCGATTTTCTCGCGAAACGAAATTTACATTCAACGCTTCTGCAATACGTCCGCCTATACGCTCGATCGCGCGTTGACGCCTCCGGACAAGGCGATGACGGCGATCGTGACGGGAGCCGAGCTGTACTTGCCGCTCGCCGGATTGATCGACATTGCCCAGGAAATTGCTCGTTTGAACAAAGAGCTGGACGGTTTAAATGCTGAAGTGGAGCGGGTCGAGAAGAAGCTCTCCAACGAAGGCTATATTTCCAAAGCTCCGGCGCATGTCGTTGAGCAGGAGCGGGCCAAAGGACAGGATTACCGCGACAAGCGCGACAAGGTGCTGGCGAGAATCGCCGAGCTGCAAGGATGACGGGAGGCGCAAGGCAACATGACTAATGACAAACAAGCCGAACAGATTGCCTTCCGCACGGCCGAGGAAGCGATGGCTTGGATTACCGGGCTGACCGCTTTCGGCATCCGTCCGGGCCTTGACCGGATCCAGGCGTTGATGGAACGATTCAACCATCCGGAGCGAAGGCTGAAGTTCATCCATGTGGCGGGCACGAACGGCAAAGGCTCGGTATGCGCCTATCTGACGAGCGTGCTGCTGAAAAGCGGATACGACGTGGGGACGTTTACGTCCCCGTATCTCACCTCTTATTCCAACCGTCTGCAATACAACGGAGAAGACATCGCCGATGAGCATCTCGTATTGCTCGCCAATCGGCTGAAGCCAGCGGCGGAGGAACTGGCTGGGGGCGAGCTAGGCGCGCCTACGATGTTCGAGGTAACGACGGCGCTGGCACTGCTCTATTACGGAACGGTTTCGTTCCCTGATTACGTCGTGTGGGAGACCGGACTTGGCGGCCGTTTGGATGTGACCAACGTCGTCACCCCGGTGGTCAGCATTATTACCAACGTCGGCCACGACCATATGGACGTGCTTGGACCGACGCTGACCGATATCTCCCGCGAGAAGGCCGGCATTATCAAGTCGGGCGTGCCCGTCGTTACATCGGTCTCCCAGCCGGAGGTCGTGCAGGTCGTCGAAGAGACGGCGCGCGCGCGCAAAGCGACCGTATACCGGGCGGGAGAGCAGTTCGTCAGCGAAACGTTGACCGTGGCGGAAGATGAACAGAGCTTTTCTTTCCGCAGCCCATTCCGGGCTATTCCTGCTTTGACGATTACGCTAAGCGGAGAGCATCAGATCGCGAACGCGGCGGCGGCGGTCATGGCGCTTGAAGTGCTGCGTCAGTATTGCGCGCTGATCGTCGACGACGAGCATTTGGAAGCCGGTTTGAAGGAGACCAAATGGCCCGGAAGGCTGGAGATGGTATCCCGCCAGCCGCGAATTCTAATCGACGGAGCGCACAATCCGGAGGGGATGGAGGCGCTTAGCCGCGCTCTGAAGAACGTATATACGTTCGATCGCCTGAATGTAATGATGGCGATGATGCCGAATAAGAATCATGAGCATTCATTGCGGCATATACTACCATTGGTGGATACGCTTGTGATTACGGAACCGGATTTTCATAAAAAAATGAATGCCGACGAGCTCGCCGCTGTCGCGGCGCGGGTGGCCGCAGAGCTGGATCTGTCGCCTACCGTGATCGTGGAGCCGGATTGGCGGCGCGCGCTGGAGTTGCTGCTCGGGGCTTCATCTTCAGCCGGGGATGCGAACGTGCTGAACGCGGTGACCGGTACGCTGTACCTGATCGCGGACGTCCGTTCTTGGCTGCTTCAAGGCACGAAATCTGAAAAAGGCTGGTGAAGCTTCGTTGCAGACTGCAGAACATGTGCATTTTATCGGCATCGGCGGCTACGGCATGAGCGCCATCGCCCGGGTTATGCTGGAGATGGGCTATCGAGTGTCGGGCTCCGATGTAGCGAGCCAGGAGCTGACCGAGAAGTTGGCAGCCAAAGGCGCGCAAATTTTTATCGGTCATGAAGCGGGCAACGTACAGGGGGCCGATCTCGTCGTTTATTCGACGGCTTTGTCCAAGGACAACGTCGAGCGTCGGGAGGCGGAGAGGCTTAACATCCCCGTCTTGCACCGTGCCGAAATGCTGGCTCGTCTGTTGAACGCTCGTACAGGCATCGCGGTTGCCGGCGCGCACGGGAAGACGACGACCTCCTCCATGATCGCTCTCGTCATGGAGAATTGTCGGCTCGATCCGACTTACATTATCGGCGGGGAAATTATGAACGTCGGTACGAACGCGAAGGCGGGCAAAGGCCCGTTCGTCGTGGCGGAGGCGGACGAGAGCGACGGTTCCTTCCTCCAATACGAGTCGGCGATCGGCGTCGTGACGAACATCGAGGCCGACCATCTGGAGAACTACGACGGCGATTTCAATAAATTGAAAGCGGCATACGTATCGTTCCTGCGCAACATCAAGTCCGACGGTTGCGCCGTCGTCTGCGCGGACGACGAGAACATTCGGGAGCTGCTGCCTCAGGTTCAGGACAAACAGGTAATCACTTACGGCGCAGAGGCCGGTTACGCGGATTACAAAGCGACGAATATTGAGCTTGGAGACCGCTGCGTCTCGTTCACGGTCAGCCATCGCGGCGAGGAGCTCGGCCAAGTGTCCTTGTCCGTTCCAGGTCGCCATAACGTGTATAACGCTTTGGCAACCATTATCGTATGTCTGGAGGCGGGTGCGCCGTTCCAAACAATCGCGGAAGCGATTCAGGAGTTCCGCGGCGCCAAGAGACGGTTTCAAGTGGTTGGCGAAGTGAAGGACATGCTGGTCATCGACGACTACGCGCATCATCCGACGGAGATTCAGGCGACGATCCAGGCCGCCATAGCGACCGGAAAACGAATAATCGCCGTATTCCAGCCCCAACGATATACAAGGACGTATTTCTTGTTCGACGCATTCAGCAAAGCGTTCGCGGGTGCGGACGAAGTGTTTATTACCGACATCTACTCGCCGGCCGGCGAGCAGAAAATCGAAGGCGTCAGCTCCCGCAAGCTCGTGGAGATGATCGCCGAGAACAGTAATCCGAACGTTTCCTACGCGCCCACAAGGGAAGAAGTTCGAGACATTCTCGCCGAACGGCTGGCCCCAGGCGATCTTGTGCTGACGATGGGAGCCGGAGATATTTGGAAAACGGCTGTCGAGCTGTCCCGTTTGTTGAAGGAACGGGAAACCGAATAAACGCAACCGCTCCGGCCTTGAGAGGCCCGGGGCGGTTTTTTGTTCATATTTCTCTCTCTTCTCTCATATTCTATTTCATAGATTAGGACAAGGAGAGAAGCCGCATGCCATCCAACGCCAGAATGACCATTCGTTTCGAACCGCAGGCCAAACCGAAGCCGAAGACGAGCGAATTGCCCGCGGTCGTTCAGACCGAGCCGAAGACCAAATCGAGCGGGCTGCCTGCGGCCCTTCAACCCGAACCGATCGAAATAAAACCGATATCGCAAGAGACAGCTCCCGCCGCCCCGCCGTCGTTCGAGGCCTGGAAAGGCGCTTATCCGGACGACATTCACGCGTTGGAGGAAATCATTCGGAAATCGGACTCGCCCCGCCAACCGCTGCTAGCGGAGAAAGCTTTCTCTACCGATCCGAAGCGCAAAAAAGCTCGCGATGACCTTGAGGATATCACCGTGCTGGAATGGTTGGAGCGAGAGCGCGAAAATATAACGGACAAGCCTGCCGAGGGATACGGGGACGGGAAAACGTCCGGAGCCGACAACGGTTGGTACGATTCGATTACGACAACCGAAATCGTCCGCGAGCGCGGCCCTTCCTGGGGCAGAGTGGTGTTATCCGTAACAGGAGCAATCGCGACCGGCGTGCTGTTCGGCTACGTGGCGCTTGGTTTGTTCACCGGCGACTCATTGTTTCCGAAACAGCCGGAAGCCGCGCCTGCCGCGCTGCCGGCTCAGTCCTCCGCAGCGGTCTCCGCACCCGTCGCATCGGCAGAGAAGGGGGGAGCGACAGCGACAGAGGGGACAAGCGGAGCCGTTTCCGCGAAATCCGTTTCCGAGGCGGGAGCCAGCCGTTATTACTTGCTGCAGTTCGGCGTGTTCCGCAGCCAAGAAAGCATGGAGACTGCCGCGGGACAGCTCAAGGATAAAGGGTACTCCTGGGGGACGGATGCGAGCGACGGCTACCGCGTGTATGCGGCGGCGGCGCTGACGAAGGAGGAGGCCGAGCTGCTGGCTGCGCAGATGACCGGTCTGGACGTTTACATCAAGCCAATCGAAGGCGCCGCGCTGGAGGTCGGCTCGGGCGCTTTGACCGGAGACGGAGCGGAGTTTATCGATGCGGGCGCGGCCATGATTCGCGAGCTTGTCCGGGTATCGGGTGCGGGATTGCAGGAGCGGCAGCCTTCAGCGCTCAGCGATAAGCGGCTTGCCGAATGGCAGGCGGCTCAGGAGCGCTGGAAGAAGGCTGCCTCACATGCGGAAGCTTTGGGAAGCGGGGCCTCGGAAGAAACGGCGGCAATGACGCAAGCTCTGAAGGCCGGCGAGGCGGCCATGGCCGAGTATTTGCGCGAGCCGTCCCGGAAGCAGCTGTGGAATATGCAGACGGCGGCGATGAGCGCGCTGCTCGCGGACCATCGTTTGCGTGCGATTTTGCGCTAAATTCCGCACAATCGGCTTCCGTATGCTTCTTCGGGACTTTAGAACGGGACAGTCTGCATCGTTCAGGCTGTCTTTTGTTATATCCGTTGTGCGACTTGTACGAGGGCCGTATAATGAAAGAGAAGTGTTGAAGAATGGTGGGAGACAGGGATAAATGAAGAAAAACGGATGGATTCTGCTGCTGTTTATCTTTCTCGGACTGCTGGCCGGCGCGTTGCTCGCGAATTGGCTGAAGGAGGTTCCGGGACTCTCTTTCTTGACCCGCGCGATGGAGGTCAGTTGGTCGCCGGCTGCAGATTTGGCGGTAATCAAATACAGCTTGAATCTTGAAATTCGGCTAAGCCTGCTCAGCGTGATCGGCGCAGCCGTCGCAATCTGGCTTTATCGTAAAATGTAACTGCGGCCGGAGGGCCGAAAATAAAAAAAGCTTCGGGGCTGTCTCCTGGCATTCCCGCAGCTTTTTTTAATCCGTATGATTTTTATCGCGTCATTGAAGGCGATTCAATCCGCTTTTCTGGTTATGCTGATGGAGAAGACTTCGATGAACTCAATGTATGCCTATCGTTTGGGAGGAATTTATCGTGAATTCAATGTCGCCTTCAACAAACGATCATTCGCAGGGTGCCGACATTTCCGCGCCGCTGCTCATTCTGGCCTCCTCGTCGCCGAGACGACAGGAGCTGGTACGTACGTTCCGGCTTCCTTACAAAGTTGTCGTTAGCGATGCGGACGAGGCTGTCGAGCCGAACATGCTGCCGGAGCAGGTTGTGGAGGAGCTGTCTTTAAGGAAAGCGCAGGCTGTACTGGAGCATAAGCTGTCCGCGGAAGACAAGCCAGGCATTGTGATTGGTTCGGATACGATCGTTGTGCTGGAGGATCGGATTCTTGGCAAACCCGTTGACGAGGCCGACGCCTTCTCGATGCTCAAAGGGCTTCAGGGCCGTACTCATCGGGTGTATAGCGGAGTGGCCTGCATCCATACGGATACAGGAGAAGAGCCAGACAGCCACGAGACTGCGGATGGCGCCGGGGGTATGAGCCGTCTGCCGGAGAAGGAGGGCGAGTCTTCCGGCGAAGTCGGAGCTGTGGTGCTTGGAGATACCGGTCAATATCGCTTATGCGCGCGATTGCCGGGCGGGAGTCCCGGAGCTATTGTGGGCCATACGGTTAGCCATGTGACTTTCCGGCCTATGAGCGACGAGGAGATTTATGCCTACATAAAAACCGGCGAGCCGCGCGATAAGGCGGGAAGTTACGGGGTACAGGGACTTGGCGCGGTTTTTATCGAGAAAATCGAAGGCGATTTTTACAGTGTCATGGGGCTGCCCTTGAATATGCTTTATCAAATGCTTTTAACGTTTAAAGCCGATCCCTTTAAAACGTTCTATGAGCGTTGATCCGTGCGATCCGTATTAGAAAATTTTAAGGATTACCTTCGACATCCGATTTGAACTTATCTGAAGCTAAATCCGTCGAATAGGGAAGCGTCTCTACGCGGAAAATATACGATGGAGGGGTGTTTTATTTTACGATTTGGAGGGAAGTCGGAGATTCGATTCCGGGTATGAAATCATGATATAATAAAAGATACAAGCATAAACGGCTTAAGCCGTCCTGAGGATCGGTAGGGATAACGTTTATGTCGGAGACGATTTCCAAGAAGGCTCGCGAATGTCATCCTTTCTGAATCATGTATCAAGGGATGTCCCCTCTTCGAACGACGAAGCCAATTCCGCAGCCGATGCGGCGTACGAAAGCTGGTTATCTCATTGGAGCAAAGATCTTTTCGCTTGAGAGAGCTTCCTTCCGGGGAACGCCCGCGGGAGCGCATGCAGCAGCATGGGGCGCAGGCGCTCAGCCATGCCGAACTGCTTGCTATTTTGCTGCGGACGGGAACACGGAACGAATCGGCGGTTTACTTGGCTCAGCGCATTCTGAACGAATGCGGAGGACTGAGGAAGTTGGCGGAGAGCGGCTGGGAGGATTTGACCCATATTCGCGGGATCGGTCCGGCCAAGGCGCTTCAGCTTCAGGCTTCCATCGAGCTGGGCCGAAGAATTGCCCGTTCCAAGCTGCCTGAGACGGTCAAGATTACTTGTCCTCAGGACGTTGCCGACCTTCTTATGGAGGAAATGCGGCATTACCGGGAGGAGCAATTCGTCTGCTTGTTCTTGAACACCAAAAATCATGTCATCGGCCGTCAGACGTTATCGATCGGCAGTCTTAACGCTTCCATCGTTCATCCGCGGGAAGTGTTCAAGGCAGCTATCAGGCGCAGCAGCGCATCGATTCTTTGCGCGCATAATCACCCCAGCGGCGACCCGACGCCGAGCGCAGAGGATCTTCAACTGACAAAGAGGCTGGCGGAAGCCGGTCAATTGCTGGGCATCGAGCTTCTCGACCATTTGGTAATCGGTGACAGCAGCTTTATTAGTTTGAAGGAGATGGGCTGCATATAATATAATGAGTTAGATTGTCCCGACGACTGAAGCGCAGCCTGAGCGTCAACCCAGCAGTCGCGGTCATAGCAGGAGGTAGCTAGAATGGTTGGAGGATTCACGCGTGATCTGGGCATCGATCTCGGAACCGCAAATACGCTTGTGTACATGAAAGGCAAGGGAATAGTCGTCAGAGAGCCGTCCGTGGTCGCTCTGCGTACTGATACAAAGAAAATCGAAGCGGTAGGCTCGGACGCGAAGAAAATGATCGGTCGTACGCCCGGCAACATTGTAGCCATACGTCCGATGAAAGACGGCGTAATCGCGGATTTCGAGACGACGGCGACGATGATTAAGTATTTTATTCGCAATGCACAGAAGCCTCGGGCCATGTTCCCGCGCCACCCGGACGTGATGGTGTGCGTGCCTTCCGGCATTACGGCCGTCGAGAAACGCGCTGTAGAGGATGCCACGAAGCAGGCGGGAGCCAGGGAAGCCTATATTATCGAAGAGCCGTTCGCTGCAGCCATCGGAGCGGATTTGCCCGTGTGGGAACCGACCGGCAGCATGGTCGTCGATATTGGCGGCGGTACGACGGAAGTCGCCGTTATCTCGCTCGGCGGCATCGTTACAAGCAAGTCGATCCGCATTGCGGGAGACGAGATGGACGATGCGATTATCGCTTATATTAAGCGTCTGTACAATTTGATGATCGGAGAGCGGACCTCTGAGCAGCTCAAGATGGAGATCGGCTCCGCCATGCCATTGGACAAGATCGAATCGATTGAAATTCGCGGGCGCGACCTTGTGAGCGGCTTGCCGAAGACGCTTGCAATCACTTCGGACGAGGTGACGGAAGCGTTGGCCGATACGGTCAATTCGATTATCGAGGCGGTTAAGGCGACGCTGGAGAAGTGTCCTCCGGAGCTGTCTGCGGACATTATGGATCGTGGTATCGTGCTGACCGGCGGCGGAGCTCTGCTGCGCAATTTGGACAAGCTGCTCGCCCGCGAGACAGGGATGCCGGTGCTGGTCGCCGAGAACCCGCTCGATTGCGTGGCGATCGGAACCGGCCGTGCGCTTGAGAACATCCATCTGTTCAAGTCCAAAGGCGGTTCGTCCCGATCCAGCCGATAAATCTTTAGATCGGGAAAGCAGGTGAGCGCGATCTTTCGCTTAATGCGCAATAAGCGTTTGTTTATTCTCATGATAGGGCTGATCCTGTTTATCGCCCTAATGGGGTTTACGTTCGGCAGAAACCGGTTAACTTGGCCGGAGAAGTTCGTCAGCGATGCCATCGGGACTGTGCAAGGCGTGTTTTACCGGCCGGTCGGAGCGGTTGCGGATTTCTTCCGCGACCTCGGCCGGCTTTCCGATGTCTATAAGGAGAACGAGCAACTGCGCCAGACGGTCGCCCAATATACGCAGGATCAGATTCGGTTTAATCAGCTCGAAGCGGATAATAAGCGTCTGCAAGAGGAGCTTAATTTTACCGAAAGACAGAAGAATATGGACAATTACCGCTATCTGATCGCGCATGTGGTCGGGAGCACGTCCAATCCATACGAACGGACGATTACGATCAATCTGGGCAGCAAGGACGGCATCAAGCCAGAGATGGCTGTAAGAACGGTAGAAGGGCTTGTGGGCTTGGTCAGCAAGGTCAAAAACTTCACATCCACCGTCACTCTGATCTCAAATCTGGACCCCAGCTCTTCCAAAGGCTCTCCCGTATCCGCCACATTCCTCAGCAAACCGGACTCTTTTGGAATTATCGAATACGACGAGGAAACGAAGACGTTGATGATGTCCAAAATCGAGGAAAAAGACAAGCCGATGGACGGAGATACGGTCATTACTTCCGGACTCGGCAGCTTATTCCCGAAGGGCATTATTGTCGGGACGGTCAAGAGCAGCCAGGTAGGCGACTTCGGGCTGACCTACACGGCGGTTATTGAACCTGCGGCCAAATTCAATCATCTCCAGGAAGTGTTCGTCATCGTCGTGCCCGAGTTGGATGATGTGAATGAGGTGGATGAGCCGTGAGCATGCGCATCAACTGGGCGATTTTGCTGGGGCTTGTACTCGTAATTTTGGAAAATGCGGTCGTGCCCTGGCTGATTCCGCCGGGCTGGAGCGACAGGCTGCTGCCTCATTTGACGTTCATTTTAACAATTTTCGTAGCAGGCTACGCAGGACGCCACCCCGCGTTTCTCTTTGGCCTCGGCTTCGGGCTGCTTCAGGATATGTTGGCATATGGACATCTCATCGGGCCTTACGGCTTCGGTATGGGCTTGATCGGGTATTTCGCAGGCTTGCTCTCGGAATACAAGAGTTATACGATCGGTCTGTTCTCATGGGTGATTCTGGTGTTCGGAATGATGCTCGATTCTATCGTCTATTGGATTTATAATTTGTTTCGCCTTACGAATCTGCAGTTTGCGCATGTTTTTTATTGGCAGGTGGCGCCGACCGCGCTCCTGCAGCTGCTGATCGCTCTTCTGATGTACGTTCCGGTGCGCCGCTACTTGGTCAAGGCATTGCCATCCACGGGAGAAGACAGTTCGGAATAAGGCATGTTTGACCCGGTAGGCAGGAATTCCGCTTTGCGAAGCCGAATTTCAAATAGCGTAAGGAGGGCGGGCATCGTGACGGGCAAATCTATTATTACGATCAAAGGCGTCAAAGAGGGACTCGTCTTTCAACTGGACGACCAATGCGACTTCGTTGAACTGCTGGACGAGTTGAGCACGAAATTGGACAAACACGGTCAGCAGTTCAACGGGCCGATCGTTCATATTTTTATAAAGCTTGGCGCAAGGCAACTGAGCGAAGAGGATAAGGAACGGCTGAAGGCGATTTTGCGCAAGCAGGGCAATTTGCTTGTTCAATCGATTGAAAGCGATCCGCCGGAGGCCGATCCGGCTGCGAAGCCGGCTGCTCATCTGCATACGATGACAGGCATTATCCGATCCGGGCAGACGGTCGAGTACGAAGGGCATCTGCTTCTGATCGGAGACGTTAACCCCGGCGGCACGATCCGCTGCAGCGGGGACGTCTATGTGCTCGGAGCACTTCGGGGGAGCGTGCATGCGGGGACGCAGGGCAATGCGGAGGCTATCATTGCGGCCTCGCTCATGAGACCGACTCAGCTTCGTATCGCCGACATTATCAGCCGGCCTCCGGACGAATGGGCATCGGCCGAGCCTTGGATGGAATATGCGTTTCTGAACGAAGGCAAGATGTCCATCGATAAGTTGAGCGGCCTGGGACGTCACCGCAAAGAAGTCATGCTGTTCAAAGGAGTGTAGATCATGGGAGAAGCGATCGTTGTCACATCGGGCAAAGGCGGAGTCGGCAAGACGACGACATCGGCGAATTTGGGCACCGCCTTGGCGATTCTGGGACAGAAGGTATGCATGATCGATACCGACATCGGCTTGCGCAACCTGGACGTGGTCATGGGGCTTGAAAATCGGATCGTGTACGATCTGATCGACGTGGCCGAGGGACGCTGCCGGGTGAATCAGGCTTTAATCAAGGATAAGCGTTTCGATGAGCTGTATTTGCTGCCCGCAGCGCAGACGAAGGATAAAAACGATATTTCTCCGGATCAGGTGCGCCAGATCGTCGAGAGCTTGAAGCCGGATTTCGATTATATCATTATCGACTGTCCGGCGGGAATCGAACAGGGCTTTCGCAACGCCATCGCCGGTGCTTCCCAGGCGATCATCGTTACGACGCCGGAGAACGCCGCCGTTCGCGATGCGGATCGGGTAATCGGGCTGCTGGAGAAGAGCAATTTCCCGTCGCCCAAGCTGGTGATCAACCGCATACGTCCGGGCCTTGTCCGCAGCGGGGATATGCTTGAAGTGGACGATATTTGCCAAGTGCTTGCTATCGATCTGATCGGCATCGTGCCGGACGACGAGTCCGTCATCAAAGCTTCGAATTCCGGGGAGCCTACGGTGATGAACGTGAACTCCCGAGCCGCGCTCGCTTATCGCAACATCGCGCGGCGCATTTTGGGTGAAACGGTTCCTCTCTCCCATCTTGACGAGAAGTCGGGCATGTTTAGCAAAGTAAAGAAGTTTCTTGGAATGGGATGATCGGGCTTGCTTAACCGATTGAAGAATATCGACTGGATGATGCTGACGATCCTCCTGATGTTTATGGGAATCAGCACGCTCGCGGTCCGCAGCGCAACGTATAACAATCCCGCGTATGTGAATCATGATCTCAAGACCATGATCTTTTACGGGATTGGTTTCGGCGTCGTCCTCTTGGCGACGTTGGTCGATTACCGTTTGATTTTAAAAACCTGGTATGTCTGGTACGCCATCGGCATCATTATGCTATTGCTTATTTTCGTGCTGGTGGAGCCGAAGAACGGAGCGCGCAGCTGGTTCGAATTCGGCGAAGTGTCGTTTCAGCCGGCAGAGATCATGAAGCTGTTCCTCATCATCGGGATCGCGGCCATCATGGGACGAAGGCAGGGAGACCCGCTGCGCATGCGCAGCGATGTGATGGTTGTGGCGGCGTTTTCCTTCGTGCCGTTCCTGCTCGTCATGCTCCAGCCGGATTTGGGCAACGCGATGATCTACATTTTTATCGTGCTCGGCATGTTATGGATCGGCAATGTCCGCTATTCGTACGTCATGATCGGACTTGCTGCCGTGCTGGGCGGTTTGCTGCTGTTCGTTACGCTGTTTAATTCCTACAATGCGGAGATCGAATCCTATCTGAACGACCGCAAGCTAGGGCACTGGTACGAGAGGATCAATACGTACATTCACCCGGAGGAGGCGTCGGCCGATGCCAGACGTCAATCCGAATACGCAATGATCGCCATCGGTTCCGGCGGGCTTGCGGGGGACGGCTACCTGCAAGGCGAATCCAAAAACCGCAAGTTTATTCCGTACACCTATTCGGACTCCATCTTCGTCGTCATCGGCGAGGAGTTCGGCTTTCAAGGCGCGGCGCTGCTGCTGCTGCTGTACTTCCTATTCATCTACCGGATGATTCTGATCGCATATCAATGCTACGACCGACGAGGGTCATTCATCATTATCGGCATTGCGACGATGATGGTGTTTCAGATTTTCCAGAACATCGGAATGATGATCGGGATTATGCCGATTACCGGCATAACGCTGCCCTTCATCAGCTACGGCGGCACATCGTTGCTGCTGAATATGCTGTCGATCGGACTTGTGTTCAGCATTAAAGCGCACCAGGAGAAAAACCAACTGGATCAATGACGAGCTTCATAGCGTCGGCCTGAACGGGTCGTCCTTCCGCCATTTTCGACGATGGCGCGAGGACGGCCCGTTCGTCGTTTGCGCCGTCTCTCGGCAAGGTCTATTCCCCGCTTGTCCGCCATAAAATAGTACAAACGGAGGAGGGGCTGGCGATGCAAGTACGGGACAATGTACGCGAGCGGAGACGGGAGAGAATTGCTCGGCTGGTGGAACGACAAGAGGTACAATCCGCGCCGTCGCCGGGTCGGGAGCAGCAATCAAGGGATAGCTTGGTTGCGGATGCACGAGAGGAGATACCTGCGTTTTCCGAGTTGGAAGCGCCGCCTGCCGAGTCTAGAGGAGAACTCGTCCGTCCGGACAATTCGTCGTCCGACTCGGATCCCGAGCTGTGGTGGAGAGAACGGGAGAAACGGCTGAAAACGGGACAAGCGCTCGGATGGGAAGGACTGAAAAGCCTTCCTCCGACATCGGACGGCGGCGGGGGAGGCAGTGGCGGAGTTCATTCGGATCGGTTTCTTCGCGGAGTCGGCGTGAGACTGGTCATCGCCGCGCTCGCGTTCGCAGGCTTCTGGGCTTGGATGAAGCTGGAACTGCCAGGCAGTGGGCCGGCGAAGGAATGGATGGTCGAATCGGTATCGCGTGATATGGATTTCCGTGCCATCGAAGCCTGGTACGGAGATACGTTCGGAGGGTCGCCGTCCTTCCTCACGTTCGGCCGCCAGGAGCCGGATACGCTTGAGGTCGCAGCATTGCTTGACCCGACGGCCACCTCGGTGCCGGTTCGAGGGACGATTGTTCAGACGTTTGCCGATAACGGGAAAGGGGTGCAGGTGGCCGCGCAAGGAGACAGCGAAGTGTTCGCCGTCTTTACCGGTAAGGTACAGCAGGTTACCCGGGACGACAAGAGCGGCGTGACGATCCTCGTGCAGCATCAGAATCGCGTTCTGACGGTTTACGGCGGTCTGGCGGAAGCCATCGTCAAGCCGAACGAGTGGGTCCAAACAGGACAAGCGATAGGCCGTCTCGGCCCGGCCGCCAGCGATCAATCCGAAGCGGTGCTCAGTTTCTCTGTGCAGCACGACGGCAAAGCAATAGATCCGGCGGAAGTGGTCGGCCTTGATTAAATGGAAGGGGATCGGGTTCCGGCTGCATCCGCTTTTTGTGCTGATTATGATCGGCTCGGTCGCGACCGGCCGATTTGCCGAGCTTATCGTTTTATTTTTTATCGTTTTATGGCATGAATTGGGGCATCTGATGGCTGCCTTGCGGTTTGGCTGGAAGGTGAGGGAGATCAAGCTGCTGCCGTTCGGCGGAGTAGTGGAGGTCGAGGATGCGGGCTCGGTTCCCGTACGCGAGGAGCTATGGGTTGCGATAGCCGGTCCGGCTCAGAACGCCGTTCTGGCGGCGATTGGATTGCTGCTCGGATACGTGGGCTGGATCGACAAAGCTTGGTCGGAAGATTTCGTTCGCGCCAATGCGGTAATCGCTTTTTTTAATTTGCTGCCCATATTGCCGCTTGACGGAGGGCGGATGCTGCAATCGTGGCTCAGCCTGCGAATTCCGTACCATCGGACGCTGCTATGGAGCGTGAAGATCAGTCTGCTCTTCAGCGGGATGATGGTTGCCGTATCGCTCTATCCTCTTGCCAGAGGCGGATTGCTTCATCTCAATTTGCTGGCCGTCGGCCTATTTCTCTGTGCGTCCAACTGGACTTATTTTCGCAATATTCCGTTTGTTTTCCTGCGTTTTCTCGTCCATCGCAGCGAGCGGGCGGAGCTGCATTTTGACCGGGGAAAGCTGTCGATGCCGATTGTCATTTCGGAGAATCGACCGCTTGCGCGTATTTTGAAGCTGTATATGAAAGAGCAATACCATCTCGTTTACGTGATGAAGCAGGGAAAAATCGCTCGCGTTGTTCCCGAAAAAGCGATTATTGACGGATTTCTTGGTCGAATGTCATCCGGGCATGCGGATTTGAGATTTTTCATGTAAAATAAGAGGAGAGATAATTTTCGGATGCTGAAAAAAAGTCCCCGTTAGGGAGGTTGGCATGAAGCAGCTGTTTATCCATTGTTCGAATCAGGTGACGCAATCGGCGCTTATGGAAGACGGAGTTCTGACCGAATTTGCCGTGGAGCGGACGGAAGGCGCTTCGTTGATCGGCAACCTGTACAAGGGGCGAGTTGTCAACGTTCTACCCGGCATGCAGGCGGCTTTCGTCGATATCGGCTTAGCGAAGAATGCCTTTCTTTATGTAGACGACGTGCTGCATCCGCATCTGGACAAGCAGCCGAAGGAGAAGCCCCCAATTGGCGAACTGCTGAAGCCGGGAGACGAATTGCTCGTCCAGGTGATGAAGGAACCGCTCGGAGGCAAAGGGGCGAGGATAACGACCCACTATTCGATTCCCGGCCGATGGCTCGTCTATATGCCGGATGCGGATTACATAGGCGTATCGAAGAAAATCGAACAGGAGCCCGAACGAAGCAGACTAAGAAGCTTGGCCGAAACGATTCGTGAGCAGGCCGAGGGCGTCATTCTGCGGACGAATGCGGCGGGGGAAAGCCGAGAGGCGCTGGAAGAGGACTTAAACGGTCTGCGCCGGGTATGGCGGAGCATCGCCGAACGCAGCGGTCATGCGAAGGCCCCGTTCGAGCTGCATCGGGATACTGGACTTGTAGGCCGAATGGTCAGGGACGTGATCAGCCCGGATACCGAGCAACTGATTGTCGACGACGAGGCTAGAGCCGAGGAGGCGAAGTCGTATTTGCGGCAGACGGCTCCCGCGCTCGAAGGGCGTGTTCAGCTGTATCGAGAAGCTAAACCTCTGTTCGAGAGGTTCGGCATTAAGGAGCAGCTCGACAAAGCTTTCCAGTCGAGAATAGGGTTGCCAAGCGGCGGCTATCTGGTATGGGAACAGACGGAAGCGCTCACGGTCATCGACGTCAACACCGGCAAGTATACCGGCTCCGTCGATCTGGAGGAAACGGTTTTTCAGACGAACGGGGAAGCGGCGGACGAAGTGGCTAGGCTGCTAAGGCTGCGCGATGTCGGAGGCATTATCATTATCGACTTTATCGATATGGAAATCGAAGAGCATCGCCATCAGGTCGCACAGCGGCTGGAGACGCGCATTAAGCGCGATCGCACGAAATGCCAAGTCGTCGGCTGGACACGACTCGGCTTGATGGAGCTAACGCGGAAGAAAGCGCGGGAGAACGCGATGAAATATTTCTACGAGCCTTGCGCGGCATGCAAAGGCAGCGGTAAGATCTATATCCGATAATTAGCGGAACAGAGACTCGGGATGCCCGGAAGATCATCGGGCATCCCGAGTTTTTGTTTCAATGTTATTCTCCCAAGCTATGATCCATAAGGCCGAGCGGGAATGGAGCAGGCCGCTGGCAGGTGCTGTGCATGGCATAATGCGTTCCTTGCTCGGAGGCGTCCAGAATGCCGAACATCGCTTCGAGCACGTGATAGGCCATCTCGCCGCTCGCCCGGTGGCTGCGGCCGGTCAGAATCGCCTTCGCCATGTCCGCGGCTCCGACTCCTCTGGCATTCTCGGATTTGCAGTGCGTAAGCGGAATGTCGGACCACTCCTCGGAATCGAAACGCCGGACGCGCACTTTGCCTCCGAACGTGTTGGGATCGGGCACTTGCATCGTTCCTTCGCTTCCGTACAATTCGATCCGCGGCAGCACGGAACCGCCCTTGACATCGAAGCTCGTCAGCAGCGTTGCGATCGGACCGGACGCGAAATCCAGCACGCTGGCGATGTGGGTCGGCGTCTCCACCTTGATGATCTGTCCGAAGCGCTCTGCGCTTGTAGCGACTCGTTCCGGGAACGATATTCCGGCCGACCCGGTCACTCTGGAGATTGGACCGAGCAGCGACACGAGAGCCGTTAAATAGTACGGTCCCATATCGAACAGCGGACCTCCCCCCGGTTTATAGAAGAATTCCGGATTCGGATGCCATCCTTCAGGGCCCCCTCCCATCATAAACGCAGTTGCGCCGACCGGCCTGCCGATCCACCCGTCCTCCACCAGCTTGATACACGTTTGAATTCCCCCGCCGAGGAACGTATCCGGCGCACAGCCGACGCGCAGACCTTTGCTGCGGGCGAGCTCAAGCACTTGCTTGCCCTCTTCGCGCGTTGCGGCCAGAGGCTTCTCCGAATAAACGTGCTTGCCCGCCTCAAGCGCCTGCAGGGCAACCGCAGCATGCGCTTGGGGCACTGTCAGATTGATCACCATCTGAATTTCCTTGTCGGCCAACAGTTCCTCTACCGTGCATCCCCGTACGCCGTATTCCGCCGCTTTGGCTAAAGCGCGTTCCTTGTCCAAATCCGCGCAGGCGACCACTTCCATCGATTCGAAACGTTTGCCGTTTTTAAAATAGATGCCGCTAATGTTGCCTGTACCGATAACGCCGACCTTTAGTTTGCTCATTCCGACCTCTTCCTTTCTTCTTGAGGAATGGATTAGGATTAATCGATCTTGTCCATCAGCTTGGACAAATTCGCATAGCTCGTCTTAACGCATTCCAGCGGGTCAGACTTGCAGCTGTCCTGCTCGACGACGTACCACTCGACGCCGGAGGCTTCTCCCCAGCGGATAATCGCTTCGAAATCGATTGTGCCTGTGCCGACTTCCGCGTAGGTTTGCTCCTCGTCGTCCGTCATATCCTTCATATGCAGGATCGGAGCTCTGTCGGCATAAGGAGCGAGGAACGCAACCGGGTCGCGTCCGCCCTTCTTCAGCCAATAGACGTCCGGTTCCGCCAGAATGAGATTGTCCGGCGCTGCTTCAATTAAGAAGGAAAGCCCGTCTTTGCCGTCAACGGTCGTGTCGAACTCGAAGGCATGGTTGTGGTAGCTGACCCGCAAGCCCTCGTCCTGCAAGCGGCTCGCAACCTCGTTAAATCGGCGTTTAACCGACCGGTATCCGGCTTCGTTGCGATTGTCCGCGCCGATTCCGGCGCAGACGATGTCCGGAGTGCCGAACAGCCTGGCCTCCGCGATCAGCCGTTCCCAATCGTTCAGAAGCTCGTTTTCGCCGACATGCAAACCGGACACCCGGAGCCCCGTTTCTTCGATGACGGCTTTCAGCGAGGCGGGCTCGTGCCCGTGATATCCGGCAAACTGAACTCCGCTGTAGCCGATCTCTGCCAATTTGCGAAGCGTGCCCGGGAAATCTGCGGCGCATTGCTCGCGCAGCGTGTACAGCTGTACCGAAATCTTGTGTTTCATTTCGTATTCCTCCCCCGTATGATGGTTCCGCAATGAGCATAACCCCGAAAGCGGAATGGGTGAATAGCCTATCCGATAACGGTTGACTTATCTTGCAAAATGTTATTAAGCTAAATCATCCGGACCAAGCTGCATCGAAGAGATGACCCAATGAAATGGAGGAAGGGAACCTTCATGGCGCATAATGCGATTGAGCTTCACTCGCTCGGCTACTCCGTTCATCGCAAGCCTTTTTTCAACCTGCAGAAGAGCGTCTCTTCCTTATTGCTTCTGCGGCTCCAAGTGAAGGGAAACTGCCGAGTGAGCCTTAACGGCCGTCCTTACGAGGTCGGGCCAGGCGACTTGGTTTTTTCGAAGCCTTCGGAAACCTATCAGCTTACGGTAGACGCCTCGCCCGGCAAGGAAAGCGCGGACTACTACTTATTTTGCGAAGGGGAGTGGATCGCGCGCTGGCTTGCGCAGGGCGGTTTTCCCGATTGCGTGCGCATCGAAGTGAACGACGATATTTTGTCTCTATGGAGAAGGCTGATCGACGAGAAAAGGAATCTTCGCGAGGATAATTCCGAGCTGATGGATTATCTGCTCAAGGCGCTCTGCCTCACCTTGGAGCGATCGATTCGCCGCCGCGCAGGTCATGACGCCAGCTCCGATCTGTATATGCCTTATCGCATCAAGAGATACGTCGAGCAGCACGCGACCGAGCCGCTGACGCTTGAGGAGATCGCCAAGCAGCATGGCATCAGCGTTTCCAGCGCGTCTCATCTTTTCAAGAAAACGTTTAAGCTGTCGATCATCCGCTATGCCGTGGAAGTGCGGCTGGCCGTCGCCGTCGAGCGTATTCTGCATACCGAGCTTCCGCTAGAGCATATTTCGGAGTCGTGCGGCTTCCGCAGCTATCCGTATTTCTGCCGAGCTTTCCGGTCCCGCTACCGTATACCGCCAAGTCAGTATCGGACGGACCATCGGGCGAGTCATGCGTAAATCGTCGATTACGACAGGCGCGCAGCGAAATTCTCGCAACAAACTTCTTGTGTTCCTAGACTCGATGTGCTAAAATCCTATAGTGCGTGCAATCTGAGGATTTGCAGGCTACAACCGCACTCCACCGGGTCGACAAGATCGGCGCTGCTCTGGCTTATCGAAGCTGCGGCATCCGACACCCTATGAGGCGAGTCTTAGACACAAGGAGGTGCACCAGATGTACGCGATTATTCAAACGGGCGGCAAACAGTACAAAGTCCAAGCGGGCGACGTTATCTTCGTTGAGAAGCTTTCCGCTAACGCAGGCGACAGCGTAACGTTCGACCAAGTTTTGGCGGTTTCCAAAGACGGAGGACTGACGACGGGTTCGCCGACGATTGCCGGAGCTTCCGTAACGGGCAAAGTCGAGCAGCAAGTCAAAGGCGAGAAGATTATCGTCTTCAAGTACAAGCCTAAGAAGAACTACAAGCGCAAGCAAGGCCATCGTCAACCGTACACGAAAGTGACGATCGAAAGCATCAAGGCGTAAGAGGGTTGCCGAGATGATCGCGATTACGATCGTGCGCAATGACGAGAGGGCTATCGTGCGGTTCGCCGTATCGGGGCATGCTTATTATAACGATCCTGGCAAAGACATCGTCTGCGCCGGAGTATCGGCTGTAACCATCGGAGCGGTCAATGCGATCGAGAAGCTGACGGGACTTGTCCCGGACGCCGAATCGAAATCTGGCCTGCTCAAGGCGGAAGCTCCGCTTAGCGCGGACCCCAGGCGGAATGATCAAGTCCAGCTACTGCTGGAAGGAATGGTCGCCGCTCTAGAATCCATCGTGGAATCCTACGGTAAGTACGTGACCATAAAAGAAACCTTTGAGAAAAAAGGAGGTTGACACCATGTTGAAGTTAGATCTTCAGTTATTCGCCTCGAAAAAAGGGGTCGGATCGACGAAGAACGGACGCGACAGCCACTCCAAGCGCCTCGGCGCCAAAAGAGCGGACGGTCAAGTCGTAACGGCCGGCAGCATCCTGTACCGCCAACGCGGCACTAAGATCCATCCGGGCACGAACGTCGGCATCGGCAAAGACGATACGCTGTTCGCTTTGACGGAAGGCGTAGTGAAGTTCGAGCGTCTCGGACGCGATCGCAAGAAAGTCAGCGTCTATCCTGTAGCGCTAGCTCCGGTAGCTGCTGCGGTTGAAGCTTAATAGAGCATCTAGAACCCCGGCCAATGCAAGTTGGTCGGGGTTTTTGCGTGACGCGCGCCGTATCGCGTTCACAACGACGTGGTGATGCATGTCCCGCCATGGTATACTGAACGGGTAGACTGCCGTACCGACGTTGACGGGAGAGGAATTACGAAACGGGGATGCAGGATGAGATTTGGGAAAATGTCACTAAGGGAGCCTATGGCTCTCGCATCGCTGTGTTTGCCTGTCGCGGCTGTCCTGATCTGGCCTCGTTCATGGTGGGCGCTAATCGTGTTCGTTGTGTGGACTGCAGCGGTGTTCGCCGGCCTTGCCGTATGGCAGCGGAAGGCGCATCGCGAGCATTGCGATAAGCTGCTGGCTCATGCGCAATTATCGACGATTCGCACGCTTAGTCATCATCGTCACGACTGGATGAACGAGCTGCAAATCATATATGGTTATCTTAAGCTAAATAAGCTCGATAAAGCGGTCGACGTAGTGGACAGAATAAGAGCGAAGATGGAGCAAGACAGCCGGATTTCTCAGCTTGGCTGCCCGGAGCTGTCGTCTTATTTGCTGTCGTTTCGCACGATTTGCGATACGATGCGTCTTGAAGTCGAGATTGAGGACGGTTTGACCCTCGATAAACTACCGCTTGAAGCGGAAAAGCTGAGCCAGGCGATGATCGGCGCAATCAACGTCATCCGCTTCCGTGCATCTGTAACGTATGCCGGGGAGAACGTGTTGCGAATTGAGCTGGCTCGTCGGGATGAAACGCTGGAAGCTATTATGCAATACAGCGGCGAATTGGCGGGAGCGGACAGCATTGCCGAGGAATTGGAGCTATGCTTGCAAGGCGCAGGACAATTGGCGCAGGGACTAGAGCCGGCGGAAAATTCACCGCAGGCGCGGACGATGATCATTCATTTTCCTCTGCCGGCATAATGGAGTGAAGACATCATGTTTGTGGATAAAGCGAAAATATTTGTTAAAGGCGGGAATGGCGGGGACGGCCTTGTCGCCTTCCGTAGGGAGCTGTACGTACCCGAAGGCGGACCTGCGGGCGGAGACGGGGGAAACGGCGGAAACGTCGTGTTTCGCGTGGACGAAGGCCTGCGTACGTTAATGGACTTCCGCTACCAGAAGCATTTCAAGGCGACCAGGGGCGAGAAGGGACGCAACAAGTCGCAGCACGGAGCCAATGCCGAGCATATGGTCGTTCGCGTCCCTCCGGGAACGATCGTGATGGACGACGATACCGGGGAGCTGATTGCCGATTTGACTCGGCACGGCCAGGAAGTCGTCGTCGCCAAGGGCGGACGCGGAGGTCGCGGCAATATCCGTTTTAAAAGCTCGGTGAATACGGCCCCGGCTATTGCCGAGAACGGCGAGGAAGGGCAAGAGCGCTGGGTTACGCTTGAGCTGAAAGTGATGGCGGACGTCGGTTTGGTCGGTTTCCCCAGCGTCGGCAAATCGACGTTGCTGTCGGTCGTATCGGCGGCCCAGCCGAAGATCGGCGCTTACCATTTTACGACGATTACGCCTAATCTGGGCGTGGTGGATCTGGATGAGGAGCGCAGCTTCGTCATGGCCGATTTGCCGGGGCTGATTGAAGGCGCTCATACCGGGATCGGACTTGGACACGAGTTTCTGCGCCATGTCGAGCGTACCCGCATCATTTTGCACGTCGTCGACATGTCGGGCATGGAAGGCCGCGATCCGTTCGACGATTGGGTGAAAATCAACGACGAGCTGCGGCTGTACAACGCGAAGCTGGCGGACCGTCCGCAGATCGTCGCGGCCAACAAGATGGACATGCCGGAATCGGAGGAGAACCTCGCCGCATTTCGCGATAAAGTAGCTGAGCTCAGACCGGATATTGAGATTATGCCGATCTCCTCTCTGACGAAGCAAGGGATTCGGGAGATGCTGTATCGCGTAGCCGATCTGCTCGATTCCTTGCCTGAAGTTACGGAGCTGGAAGCTGAAGAGCAGGCTGCGAAAGCGGAGGAGGGTGTCGTTTTCCGCTTCGAGGCCAACGACGATATGGCGTTTACGATCGCGCGCGACAACGAAGTGTACGTGATCGAGAGCGAAGGCATCGAGCGACTGATGCGGCGGACGCAGTTCAACTCCTATGAGGCGGTTATGCGGTTCGGGCGTATTTTGCGCGGTCTTGGCATCGACGAGGCGCTTCGCAAGCGGGGAGCCAAAAACGGCGATACGATCCGGATCGGCAAATTCGAGTTCGACTTCTTCGAAGGCGGACAGGACGACTATTTGTTTGATGAGGAATAAGTGAAGCCCTGCTGTACGAATAAGACCGATGCTGCGGCGCCGAAGCGTTTGCGTATCGGTCTTTTTGGCGTGAACAGACGTTGTATTGCTTTCTGTAAGTGTGAAGAGTATATAGTACGAATTAACGGCTGAACCGGAAGATTGCGCTGAACGCTGCGAGGAGATTTGATCTGGCATTTACAGCTTTGCTAGCAGCGTGCAGGACCAATACAAAAAATTGTTCCAGATGATCGGAATGACGGAATCTCTTATGATATACTCGGACTGGCAAGCTGTTATGCAGCGGATTAAAGAACTCGAAGCGGCGAGCTGGTTGAGCGGTTGGCGGCCGATACGATCGTTTGCGGCTTCGACATGCCGGTAGTTATCTGCTGTAGCCGACGCAAGCGGGTAGTGTGAGTTGCCTAAACGGGTATTGCCTATTGCCGCAAGCGGCTTGTTTCGCTATAATGTCCTCTATGTATACACAATCGTCTTTCCTGGGAGGACGCACAGTGGCGGAGCGTTATTTTGTCGTCCGCGAGGACTTGCTGCCGGAGGGCATCCTGAAGACGGAGCAGGCGAAGGAGCTGCTGCGCCGGGGGGAAGCGGCCACGATTCACGAAGCCGCCGAACGCGTCGGCTTAAGCCGCAGCGCCTATTATAAATACAAAGACGGAGTATATTTGCTTGAGCAAGCTTCGCGCGAATCAATCGCGACGCTGTCGATGGATTTGGAGCACCGTTCGGGCGTTTTGTCCAAGGTGCTGGGAATGCTGGCTTCCAGCGAGGGCAATGTATTGACGATTTCACAGTCGATTCCGCTTCAAGGAATGGCGAACGTCGTCGTCTCGATCGATGCGGCGAGGATGGGCGAATCGTTGAAGGAGCTGCTGGAACGAATTCGTTCATTGGACGGGGTCAAACGAGCGATCGTCGTCGGACGAAGTTAAGATTAACGATTACGGGAGACAGTCGGAAGCGGAGGAGCAGGGATGAAGCCGATAAAAATAGGTTTGCTTGGATTGGGTACGGTCGGGACGGGCGTCGTCAAAATCGTTGAAGGTCATCAGGACGATCTGTCCAATCAGGTCGGTTCGCCGATCTCGATCGCGCAAATTCTCGTTAAGGATCGTCGCAAGACGCGCAGCATTCCAATCGAGGCTGCGAAGCTGACGGAGGATCCGTGGGATATCGTGCGCAACCCGGACATCGACATTATCGTCGAAGTAATGGGCGGAATCGCTCAGACGAAGGAATACATTCTTGAAGCGCTGGAGCGCGGCAAGCATATCGTAACGGCCAATAAGGATCTGATGGCGCTGCACGGACAGGAAATTTTGGCGAAGGCGCGGGATAAAGGCTGCGACGTGCTTTACGAAGCGAGCGTAGCGGGCGGAATTCCGATTATTCGCACCTTGGTCGAGGGTTTTTCGTCCGACCGGATTACGAAAATAATGGGCATCGTCAACGGAACGACCAACTACATTTTGACGAAGATGAGCCAGGAAGGCGCCGCCTATGCCGACGTGCTGAAGGAAGCGCAAGAGCTGGGCTACGCGGAAACCGATCCGACATCGGACGTCGAAGGGCTGGACGCTGCGCGTAAAATGACGATCTTGTCGTCGCTTGGCTTCCGTTCGAATGTCGATCTCGACAATGTCAGCGTTAGAGGCATCAGCGGCGTGACGCAAGAGGATATTCGCTACGGGAAACGGCTCGGCTACGAGGTTAAGCTGCTCGGCATCGCGGAGCGCCAGGACGATCTGTTCAGCGTCAGCGTGGAGCCGACGATGATTAAGACGACCCATCCGATCGCGGCGGTCAACGGCGTGTTTAATGCTGTCTACGTGCATGGCGAAGCGGTCGGCGAGACGATGTTCTACGGAGCGGGCGCTGGCGAATTGCCGACCGCGACGTCTGTTGTCGCGGATTTGGTCGCCGTGATTAAAAACATGAAGCTCGGCGTTAACGGCCGTCAGGCGCAGCTTTCCTACAACGTGATGAAGCTGAAAAGCGACGATCAGATCGCCTCGAAGTTTTTCCTGCTGCTGCACGTCGAAGACCGTGCAGGGGTGTTGGCGCAGATCGCCCAAGTGTTCTCGGATTGCGACGTCAGCATCGAATCGGTTATGCAGCCGTCGACGCCTCACCAATCGAGCACGGAAATTATTATCATCACTCATCAGGCCAGCAAAAAAGCGATGAACGAGGTGCTGAACGCGTTCGAAAGTCTGTCCGCCGTTCGGCGCGTCAAAAGCGTCTATCGCGTGGAAGGCTGAATGCAAGATTCGAAGTCGAATAGACTTCTCGAATGGCTTCGTGATCAAGATCGGACTTTTTGAACAACCTCTTAAAAGGAGCTTTAATATGCAAGCAGCATCTGCAACCGAGCCGGGACGAGTCGTCGTCCAAGTACCTGCGAGCACGGCCAATCTGGGACCGGGCTTTGATTCTCTCGGAATGGCTTTGTCCTTATTTGAATGGGTCAGCATGGCGCCGGCGGAGGAAACCCGGATTACGCTTGTCGGCGACAATCTTGACGGAGTGGCCACCGACAAGACGAATTTGATTTACGAAGTGGCGCAAGCCGTATTCCGCAAGGCGGGGGTTGCGATGCCTGAGCTGGATATCGGCATTCGCAGCGATATTCCGCTTGCTCGGGGACTCGGCAGCAGTGCGACGGCGATTGTCGGAGCGCTTGTGGCCGCCAATGCGCTGATCGGCAACGCGCTGTCGGACGACGACTTGTTTCAGATGGCGTCTGAGCTGGAAAAGCACCCCGACAATGTCGGCGCATCGCTGTTCGGCGGAATTATTGCGGCGTCGTGGGACGGCGAACGGGCCGACTATGTGCGCATCGAGCCTCCTGCAGGCATGGAGGTGCTTGCGGCGATTCCCGAATTCGAGCTGGCGACGAAAAAAGCGCGAAACGTGCTGCCGGAGCAGGTGTCGATGAAGGACGCGGTGTTTAACGTGACGCACAGCTCTCTGCTGACGGCCGCGCTCGC
The DNA here is from genome assembly GCF_017671885.1 of Cohnella sp. LGH. NCBI lineage: Bacteria > Bacillati > Bacillota > Bacilli > Caryophanales > Paenibacillaceae > Cohnella > Cohnella sp. LGH. The sequence goes on along the minus strand of NZ_CP072117.1, from coordinate 1,649,161 downwards.
TTCGGGAAGATTGGATCTGCTGGGGCGCGCAATGCGGGATCGTCTGCATCAGCCGTATCGAGCGGCGCTTATTCCCGGGATGGAGACGATTTTGCGCGAGGCGACGAAGCACGGCGCGCTTGGCGCGGTGCTGTCGGGCGCAGGGCCGACGCTGCTCCTGATCGCGGAAACCGAGCAAATCGCGGACGGAAGCTTGGTCTCGTTCGTGAAGCGGGTCATGTCGGCGGAAGGCATTCAGATGGACGCGCGCTGGTTGAAGCCGTGTCTTCACGGTCCGCAAGTGCGCTATATTGCGAAGGATGACCCTCGCTACGCGGAAGAGCCGCTCCTGATGCTGCAGAACGTTCAAGCGGAGGTGGGCGTATGAGTCGGAAAAAGGTCGCGTTGCTTCCGCAAGGAACCGTATCGGATGAAGCGGTCCGTTATTTGTTTCGAGGCGAAGACGTGGAGTTCGTTTATTGCAAAATGATCGCCGACGTGTTCCAATCGACCGCGAACGGTCATACCGACTGGAGCGTTATTCCGATCGAGAATACGATCGACGGCTCCGTGAACTTGCATACCGATTGGCTTGTACATGAAGTGGACTTGCCGATTCGGGCGGAATGGGTGTATCCATCGATCCAGAATCTGATCGGGTTCGGTTCCGAGCTCAGCGGCGAAGACGGCCGGTGGAGTCCGGATAAAATCGTCAAAGTGATGAGCCATCCGGTCGCAATGGCGCAATGCCTGCAATTCGTTCGTTCCAAACTGCCGCATGCCGAGCTGGAGACGCTCAGCAGCACGGCGGAAGCGGTCCGTACAGTGAAAAACAATCCCGGAAAAGGCTGGGCGGCATTCGGTACGGAGCTTGCCGCGGCGGATATGGGACTGGACGTGCTGGAACGCGGCGTAACCGATCACGACAACAATTTTACCCGTTTTCTGCTAGTCGGCCATACGCTCTACGAGACGCAGGTTTCCTCAACGCAGAAGACAAGCGTGCTGATTACGCTGCCTGAGGATTATCCGGGCTTGCTGCATCAGGTGCTGTCGGCGTTCGCGTGGCGCCGGATCAACTTGTCCAAGATCGAATCGCGTCCGACGAAGAAGAAGCTGGGCACGTATTATTTTTACATCGATATTGTGTATTCTCTCGACTCGGTGCTGCTCCCCGGAGCGTTGGCCGAAATTGAAGCGCTTGGCTGCCAGGTGCGTCTGCTAGGCTCCTATCCGAGTCTGCCTTACGAGCCCGCGAAAGCCGGAAACGGCGCTTCATCTCGATAAAAAAACGATCCGGCACGCCGACAGGCTGCCGGATTTTTGTCGCAATAGATGTCAAATGCCTAGAACCTGCATAGGATGTAAGGATTGCGCGAGGGCATTCGCCCGGTCGTGAACGATTTCATCACTATCAGGAGGGAACGGCGTGAAAATCCATATCGTTAAACAAGGGGATTCGCTGTATTCGATCGCCCAGAAATACGGCGTGTCGCTGGAAGACGTGTTGAAAGCCAATCCGGACATCAGCAACCCCGACGCGATCGACGTGGGAATGAAGGTTAAAATTCCAACCCGTCCAAAATCGACGTTCGGCGTCATTCACCAGCATATCGTACAGCAGGGAGATACGCTGTGGAAGCTGTCCAAGGCCTGGGGTATTCAACTGACCGACTTGATCAAAGCGAATCCGCAGCTTAAAAACCCGAACGCGTTGCTGACCGGGGAAGTGGTCAACATTCCGCAAGCTTCGTCGGGCGACGGGGAAAAGACCGCAACGATGCACGGAAAAGCGCCAACTGGCGCGGTGTCGGGAGCGGGCAAAGCCAATACCGGCGTGAAGGCACAGGAGACGGCCCCGCCACCGGTGGTCATTACGCCCATTGAAACTGTGCCCGCTCAGCCTGCTCCGGTCCAGCCGGCGCCTGCGCCTGCGCCCGTAGAAGTCGCGCCGCTGCCAGAGACGAAGCCGATATACGGGATTGAAGTTCATGAGAAAATCGAATACATCCACTATCCGGTGAACATCGGAGGCGAACAGGGCGGGCATTCGATGCCGCATCAAGGGTACGGCATGGAGGGCCAAGGCCACACTATGCCGCAGCAGGGATATGGCATGGAAGGCCAAGGCTACGGTATGCCTCAGCAGGGATATGGCATGGAGGGCCAAGGCTACGGTATGCCGCAGTATGGATACGGCATGGAGGGTCAGGGCTACGGTATACCGCAGCAGGGATATGGCATGGAGGGCCAAGGATACGGTATGCCGCAGCAGGGATATGGCATGGAAGGCCAAGGCTACGGTATGCCGCAGCATGGATACGGTATGCCTCATTATGGGCATAGCATGCCGTATCCGGGCGTCGGAGCGCATCAAGGCTACGCCGATCAGGGCTATGGTCATGGCCACGCTCAGCCTATCGTCGGCGGAGTGGAAGGACACGGCGGCTACGGTATGACGACAGCAGGGGAAGCCGACTGCGGGTGCGGAGCTCCGTCCGCCATTTCTCCGCTTACCGGCGGCATTCCCGCCGATTTGGGCGGATTGTACGGGCAGCAGGACATTTCCTACAGCGCGCCGGATGCCCCTCAAAGCTCTATGCCGAGCGGAAGCATGTCAGGTTGCGCGCCGTGCGGAGCCAAGTCCGCGCTTCCCGGCAACCTGTATGCCGCCGAGGCTCAAGCGAAAGCTGCGGGCTACAGCGACGGCAGGTATCCGTACGGTCCGACTCCTTTCGTCGCAGGAGCTCAGTCGCCTAGCTCGGTGAGCCCTGTGTCGGGCGGCTACGGAGCGGGGCCCGGCATGGTGAGCCCGGCGGCGTCGGGCGGCTACGGAGCGGGGCCTGGCATGGTGAGTCCGGCGTCGGGCGGCTACGGAGCGATGCCCGGCATGGTGAGCCCGGCGTCGGGCGGTTACGGAGCAATGCCCGGTATGGTGAGTCCGGCGTCGGGCGGCTACGGAGCGATGCCCGGCATGGTGAGCCCGGCGGCGTCGGGTGGCTACGGGGCAATGCCCGGCATGGTGAGCCCGGCGTCGGGCGGTTTTCCCGGAATGCAGCCCGGCTACGGCTACGGGGCTCAAATGGGAGACATCCCGGTAGGCCTTTCGCCGATGGCCGAAGGATTGCCGGGAATGGTGGCCGGAGCGAACGTTGCTCCCGGGTATTACGACCCGAACTGTGTCGGAGGGTTTCCCCCAATTCCGCCGATGCCGGGATTTCCTCCAATCCCGCCTATGCCCCCGCTGAGAGATCATATTGACGACGATCATAGATCTATCGCCGACGAGGAGGAAGTATCGGTCAAAGCCGCTCCCTCGGCCAAGAAGCGTCAAGCTAAGCCAAAACCCAAATCGGCAGCGGCTCGGGTCAGCAAACCGAAGCGCAAAGAAAGCATGCCCTGGATAAAATGGTAATATGAGCGCATAGCGCCGGAATCCCCAGGCAACACTAGAGGAAAACGAAGAAAAAGAAGGGGATTCCGGTGTCGCGCTTCCGTATTTTCAAGGAACTGAAGAAGTCGCTGAAGAGAAAACGCCGCCACGTCTGGTCGCTCGGGATGATTGCGTTCACTTTCGTGATGGCGTCCCTGGCGGGAACGTGGCTAGCAGGTCGAGTTGTTACCGATATGAGCATGGAAGTCGTTCAACAGGAAGTTGTTCAACCCGTGGACGCAACCCTTGTCGGGGCGGATATCCAGTGGATCGCACCCGAGCTTTCAAACCGCGATCAAGCGCTGTTGGCGCTCCAGAAGCGCAGAGGCGAAGTTCAGCTTATTCTGCACCGTTCTTATTTGTGCGGGGAGGAAGTTAGGCAGCTCGGCACGCATTCGGCATCGCAGGCGGCAGAGCTGCTCAGGTCTCATCGGGAGTGGGACGTCCTTTTTAATGCGGAAGGGAAGCTGACCGTCAAGGAAGAGGTGGACGATTTTTCGCCGCAATGCCGCAAAACGGCGTATATCGGTATGGACAGCGACGGAAACCTCAGTTTGTTCGACGGACCTCCGTGGAAGGACAAGGTGATCCGTACGTTTTTTCAACTGGACGTGGACATGCTTGAATCCCGTTTAGGCGATGATCGCGTTCGGGAATTGGCCGAAGGCATTCGGGTATCGGACAAGGAAGAGTATAACAGCGTCTTGTCTACCTTTAACGAATATGCGGGAAGCTTGCATTCCCAGACCAAGCCCCAGCCGTAACCTTCGAATTTTAGCCAACCAACGACAGCAGCATATTGTAGTATCGACGTCCCGCCGCATTTCGGGGCGTCTTTTTGCTGTTTACAGCCAACCGAGCCGTCGTTTTCGGAATGTAATGGAAGAAGGTGTTCTCCTTCTGTTCTCATAGAGAGGAACTTTTGCTATAATGAAGAGTATTATTTTTATCGGAGTCTCGCGATTCTCGGACCGATAGGGATAGAAGGCGTTACTTGCGAGAATAGAGCTGCTAGAATCGGGGGATCGTTTCATGAGGGTATTGGGAATCGACCCTGGGATAGCCATTATGGGATTCGGGTTTATCGATAAGTCGGGACATAAGCTGACCCCCGTGCAATACGGCTGCATCGAGACGGCGGCCGGTACGCCGCAGGAGATGAGGCTTAAGCAAATCTACGAGGCCGTGTGCGATCTGCTGGATCAGTATAAGCCGGATACGGTAGCGGTCGAGAAGCTGTTCTTCAACAAAAACGTAACGAATGCGTTCAGCGTCGGACAGGCGCGCGGTGTGTTTATGCTGGCTGCAGCCCAGCGAGGGCTGCCGATCTCGGAGTATACGCCGATGCAAGTGAAGCAGGCGGTTGTCGGGTACGGCGGCGCGGAAAAGAGGCAAGTTCAGGAAATGGTCAAAATGCTGCTCAAATTATCAGCGATACCCAAGCCGGACGATGTCGCCGACGCGCTCGCGGTTGCGATCTGCCACGCCCACTCTATCGTCCTGAATGAGAGAATGAATGGAGCGATGCGCCGGTGATCGACTATTTGCGAGGCAAAGTAGCTTATGCGGAATCAGAATATGTCGTACTCGATGTACATGACGTAGGCTACCAAGTGTTTACGCCGAATCCGTACGGCTTATTGAGAACCGACGAGCCGGTTCAACTGTTTACATACCATCATGTTCGCGAGGACGCGATGCAGCTGTTCGGCTTTACGACAAGAGATGAGCAAGCGCTGTTCCGGCGGCTGCTGGAGGTGTCCGGCATAGGCCCGAAGGTGGCGCTGGGGGTGCTGGCGGGAGGCCGGCCGGAGAACGTCGTGGCGGCGATCCAACAGGAGAATCTCGCTTTTCTAACGAAGCTCCCCGGAATCGGCAAGAAGACGGCGCAGCGAATGATCCTCGATCTGAAGGACAAGCTTGGCACGATCGACAGCCGTTGGGCCGTCGCGTCGATGATCGATTTGCAGCAGCCGCAGAACCAGCCCGAGGAAGGCGGTTCGTCATGGGCGGCCGCGCGCGAGGCGCTTGCGGGTCTTGGTTACAGGGAAGCGGAGATGGATAAAGCCTGGCTGTCCATGAAGGATCGGATTACTGGCGAAGAGTCGCCGGATACGCTGATCAAGCTTGCGCTGCAGAAATTGTTCCAGGGATGATCGGCAAGCGGGAGAGGAGACCGGAGCAATGGAAGAAGAGGAGCGTATCGTCACCGCGCATCTGATGATGGAAGACCAAGCGGTGGAATACAGTCTGCGTCCTCGCTATTTGGCGGAATATATCGGCCAATCGCAGGTGAAGGACAATCTGAAGATTTACATAGAGGCGGCCAAAATGCGGCGGGAGCCGCTTGATCATGTGCTGCTGTACGGCCCCCCTGGGCTTGGCAAGACGACGCTGTCCAACATTATCGCCAACGAGCTGGGCGTGCACATTCGCACGACGAGCGGACCGGCAATCGAACGGCCGGGCGATCTGGCGGCGATCCTGACGAATTTGCAGGAGAACGACGTACTGTTTATCGACGAGATTCATCGTCTGCACCGGACAGTCGAGGAAGTGCTGTATCCGGCGATGGAGGATTTCGCGCTGGATTTCATTATCGGCAAAGGACCGAGCGCGCGTTCTGTGCGGCTTGACCTGCCGAAGTTTACGCTGATTGGAGCGACGACAAGGGCGGGGCTGCTGTCCGCGCCGCTTCGGGATCGCTTCGGCGTCGTCAGCAGACTGGAGTTCTATGGCGAGGATGAGCTGTCATTCATCGTGACGAGGACGGCGGAAATTTTCGGCGTAGGCATTATCGGCGAAGCCTCCAGAGAGATCGCTAGACGCTCAAGAGGCACACCGAGGATCGCCAACCGGCTGCTGAAGCGCGTTCGCGATCATGCTCAAGTCAGGGGAGACGGCATAATTACGGAGGAAGTCGCACATGACGCGCTGGAGCGTATCCAGGTTGATCCGATGGGCCTGGACAGCATCGACCATAAAATGCTCCGCGCAATGATCGTCAGCTTCGGCGGCCGTCCGGTCGGCGTGGATACGTTGGCGGCTTCCATCGGCGAGGAAAGCCAGACGATCGAGGATGTGTACGAGCCGTACTTGATGCAGATCGGATTTCTGCAGCGGACGCCGCGCGGAAGAATCGCCACCCCGGCAGCTTACGGACATTTAGGACTTCCGCTGCCTGACGCAGGCCGTTGAAGACGCCCCGTCGACCACAATAGGACTGGAGGTACTTTATATGATCCCAAGCGCTACCGGGAAAACAAGATCTGCTCGTCTGCTCCTGTTCGCTTTTCTCTCCGCGGTTCTGGCTCTGAGCTCTTCGCCGATCGTTGTGCGGGCGGCGAGCGCCATTCCGGATACGATTCGCGTCGCCCTGTTTCTAAATCTCGGCGCGGGCAAGTATCAGGCTATTACGCAGACGGCGACTCTATCGTCCGAAGGCGGCATGAATCTAGTCTGGTGCGACGCGCAGACAAGCACGCCATTCGGCAGCGTTCCGGCGGGCCAGACGGCGGTTTTCACGATGGACGTCTACCGCGCGCTCGTGCTTGAGACGGCGGATTACAAAGCCGCCGCCGCTTCATTGAAGAAGATCCAAGCCTCGTCCAACGCCGGAGCGATCGTCCAACTCGACAAATCCGGCCAAACTGTCTATCAGGTGACAGAGGGGGCGTATTCCAGCGTAGCCGGAGCAAACGCGGCACTGGCCAAATGGACAAGCGCCGGCGCCGGTACGGGTCCGGCGTTGTCGAAGGCGAGAGTGCTCGGCCCTTGGGCTGTGGAGACAGGTTCCTATGCGAGTCTGGCGGAGGCGCAAGCCGACGCGGATCGTCTTGGCAGCGCGGGCTTGGAAGCGTTCGCGGCGTTAAAGCCGCTTAGCGGCGCCGTGCAGTACGTTGTGCGGATCGGCCAGGAGCAGGACGCCTCCAAGCTTGGCGCGCTGCGACAGACCGCAGCGGCCGCCGGAGCGGCCAACGTGCGCGTGCCCGAAGCCGGGGAGTCCTATGCGACGCTGCGCCAGACGGCTACGCAGGCCGATTCGGCGGGTACGATGTACGCGCTACCTGCTGGCGCTTCGTCCATTCGCGCGGAGCCTGCCGGAGCGGAAGGCATTTTGCTAAGCGAGCGAAGCAAGAGAACCTATCGAGGCAGCATGGAAATCGGCACCTTGAATCAGTCGCTGTCGGTCGTTAACGAAGTCGGCTTCGAGCAATATTTGTATTCCGTCGTCGGAGTCGAAGTAGGAGCGAGCTGGCCGCTTGAGGCGCAGAAGGCGCAGGCGGTCGCGGCTCGCACCTACGCATTGTTTGCCGGAATGGGTTTCCAGATCGCCAACGTCGTGGACACGACGGTTAGTCAAGCTTATTACGGAATCGGCTCGGAAAATCCGAATTCGACGGCCGGAGTAGACGCGACGGCCGGAGAAGTGCTGACGTCCGGCGGGAAGCTGATCAATGCGGTATTCTCCGCCAATGCCGGAGGCATTACCGCCGATAATAATCTTGAAATCTGGGGCGGAGAAAATGCTTATTACGCTCCGGCCGTAAAGAGTCCGGACGAAGGCCCGCAGCAGGGCAAGCTCGATTGGCATCATGTCGCGCTATCGAGCGGCGCAAACGGATATGTCCGTTCCGATCTGGTCGAGGACAGCGGACGCAAGCATGACAGCGGAGCGAAGCTATTGAAGGTAATCGGTGACGGTGCCGCGGTTCGTCCCAAGCCGAGGATCGTCGACAAGGAGGAGCCGCTTGCGCGGCTTAACGCCGGCGAGCTCGTCGTGGAGCTGAAGCGGGTTCCCGAATACAACGATTTCAGCTGGATCGAAGCTCCGATGACGGCAGACCAACTGCTTGAAGCGTTGAATAAGAGGGCCAAAACCCCGATCGCAGGTCCGCTGCGCACGCTGGAGGTGTCCAAGCGCGGTCCTTCGGGACGTGTGACGGAAGTGAAGGCGAACGGCACCGCCGTTAACGTCGGCGTCGGCGACAACCTGCGCAGCGCCCTCGGAGGCGTCAAAAGCACGCTTTTCTCTATTGAGGAGACCGGGCGCTTCACGATTATCGGCGGGGACGGCAAAACCCGCGAGGTCGCCGGACAGGGAGGAGCGCTGCAGGTCGTCGGAGCTGACGGCAAGCCGCGGGCCTTAACCGGTCCGAATGTGTACGTGATGGACGGAGACGGGGGTCTTCGCGCCGGCACGACCGCTCTAGGCTTTGTCATTTCGGGCAACGGCTACGGCCACGGCGTAGGCATGTCTCAATGGGGCGCGCGCGGAATGGCCGAACAAGGGTATGACTACCAATATATCCTGCAATACTACTATCAAAACGCGACAATCGAAAAGGATGCCTGGGGATGAACGTTAGCGATTACGATTTTGAACTGCCGGAGTCTCTGATCGCGCAGACTCCGTTATTGGAAAGAACCTCGTCGCGCCTGCTCGTGCTGCATCGGCAGACCGGGCGCGTCGAGCATCGCGTTTTTACCGATCTGGAGGATCATTTGCAGCCGGGAGATACCTTGGTTCTTAACGATACAAGAGTGCTCCCGGCCCGCTTGTTTGGAAGCAAAGCCGATACCGGCGCCAAGGCGGAGCTGCTGCTGCTTAAGCGGCTCGAAGGCGACCGCTGGGAGACGCTTGTCCGGCCGGGCAAGAAGCTGCACCGCGGCGCGCGAATCGTCTTTGGCCCCGCCGAGCAGCCGCTGCTTTCCGCGACCGTAGAAGAGGAAGGCGAGCTGGGAGCGCGAATCGTTCGCTTCGAGTACGAGGGGATTTTTAACGAACTGCTGGACAGGTTAGGCCACATGCCGCTTCCTCCCTATATTAAGGAGACGCTTAGCGATCGCGAGCGTTATCAGACGGTGTATTCCCGCAATGAAGGTTCGGCCGCGGCTCCTACGGCCGGGCTGCATTTTACGAAGGAGTTTCTGGAACGGCTGCAGGCAAAAGGAGTAAAGCTGTGCCCCATTACGCTGCATGTGGGACTAGGCACGTTCCGTCCCGTATCGGCGGAAACGATCGAGGAGCACGAGATGCACGCCGAATGGTATTCGGTGAGCGAAGAGAGCGCCAAGCTGTTAAACGGGGCCAAGGCGAGCGGGGGCAGAATCGTCGCCGTCGGCACGACTTCCGCCAGAACCTTGGAAACGATCGGACAGCGGTTCAAAGGCGGCCAAGTCGAAGCATGCAGCGGATGGACGAGCATTTTTATTTTTCCCGGATACGAATTTACGATGGTCGACGCGCTGCTGACGAATTTCCACCTGCCTCGTTCGACGCTCGTCATGCTGGTCAGCGCCCTTGCCGGACGGGAAAATATTCTCGCGGCATATCGCGAAGCGGTCGAGCGGGAGTATCGGTTCTTCAGCTTCGGAGACGCCATGTTCATTAGCTAGCACCAATCTCATCTTTCCTCTGAAAGGATTACCCACACGATGGCAGTTAAATATGAATTGATCAAAACATGCGCCCAGACCGGAGCGCGGCTCGGCAGGCTGCATACGCCGCATGGCGTCATCGACACGCCGACGTTTATGCCGGTAGGCACGCAAGCGTCGGTCAAGGGCATGAGCCCCGAAGAGCTGAAGTCGCTCGGCGCGCAAATCATTCTCAGCAACACCTACCACCTGTTCCTTCGTCCCGGCCACGAGCTGGTAAAGGAGGCGGGCGGCCTGCACCGCTTCATGAACTGGGATCGCCCGATTTTGACCGATAGCGGCGGTTTTCAGGTGTTCTCTCTCAGCGAGATGCGCAAAATTACCGAGGAAGGCGTAGAGTTCCGCTCCCACATCAATGGCGACAAGCTGAGCTTAACGCCGGAGAGCGCGACGCAAGTTCAGAACGCGCTTGGATCCGATATTTTGATGGCTTTCGACGAGTGCCCGCCCTATCCGGCTGAGTACGAGTACGTCAAGCAATCGACAGAACGGACGAGCCGATGGGCCGAAAGATGCTTGAAGGCGCACCAGCGGCCTCACGATCAGGCGCTGTTCGGTATCGTGCAGGGCGGCATGCACAAAGATTTGCGCAAAATGAGCGCCATGGATTTGACTTCCCTTGATTTTCCGGGGTATGCTATTGGTGGACTAAGCGTGGGCGAATCCAAGCCGCTTATGTACGAAATGTTGGAAGAGACCGTTCCTCATCTGCCGAGCCATAAGCCGCGGTATTTGATGGGAGTCGGCTCTCCGGATGCGCTTCTCGAAGGAAGCATTCGCGGGGTGGATATGTTCGATTGCGTTCTGCCGACGCGCATCGCGCGCAACGGAACGCTAATGACGAGCCAAGGCCGAATGGTCGTCCGCAACGCCAAGTACACGAACGATTTTAGTCCGCTCGATCCGGAATGCTCCTGCTACGCATGTCGCAACTATTCCCGCGCCTATATTCGCCACTTGATTAAAGCGGACGAGATGTTCGGACTCCGCCTGACGACCATACATAATCTTCACTTTTTGGTGCAGTTGATGGCTCAGGTGCGCGAGGCGATTCGGGAAGATCGACTGGGAACGTTCCGCGACGAATTTTTTGAGAAATACGGCATGGCGCACAACGAAAGCGGTTTTTAAGAGAGGAGGGAAAACAAAATGTGGTTGGCAGACCAAGCAGCTGGCGGAGGAAACATTTGGATGACGCTGGCGCCGTTTATTCTGATGTTCGCCATCTTTTATTTCCTGTTGATCCGTCCGCAACAGAAGAAGCAGAAGCAGCGCGGATCGATGCTGAACGCTCTGAAGAAAGGCGATAAAGTGGTAACGGTCGGAGGCATGCACGGGACGATCGCCGAGATAACGGACGATACGGTTGTGCTGAAGGTGAACGACGTTACGAAGCTGACGTTCGACCGTTCTTCTATCAACAACGTGTCGGCAAAGTCCGAGACTCCGTCTTTGGAGAAGTCCTAATCGCCGTCGTAACAATGAAAAAGCCTTCCCTTTCCGGACGCTATTCCGGAGCGGGAAGGCTTTTTTTGACGTTGGGTATTCAGGATTCAACGGGAGAAGGCGGCTCGAGTTTGTTGCGGGATCGAGAGAGAATGCCTGAATGGGGATGGCTTTCCATCCGAGCCGCTATTTTTAAGCCGACGTACACGCTAACGCTGGCAAGAACCAGCCCTGCGACCATATCCGTAAACCAGTGAATGCCAAGATAGAAAATCGCGAATATGACGACGATCGCGTTAATCCAAGCGAATATCGACCATCTTCGGATACCGGACCTGCTGGCGATGAGAGCCATTGTGACGGACAACGAGGTATGCAGGCTCGGAAAGCAGTTGTTGATGCCGGACAACGCGCGATAATGCTGTTCGAAGGTCGGGAACACGTTAAGCATGAGAAAACGGATCTGAGAATCGGCGTACCAGGCTTCGTTGACGGGGACGTACAGGTAAAAAGGCACGGCCAGCAAGTAATTCCCCAAAATCGCGAAGCTTAGGGCGTAGTAGAGCTTCATGTTCCCCGCATAGGTGTAAATCCCGAACGAAGCCATCATCGTCGCTTGGAACAGCACAAGGTAAAATATCGCAGTGAAGCCAATTAGCGCATCGGACGGCAAGCTCGCCTGCAGCTTGGCTTGCCAGGCTCCTTCCCAACCGGTAAGCGCCGCAGTCAGGTCATAGGAGACGTTGAGCCAGTTTTCCAAATGCAGCTCGTATTTGTTCAGGAACAGGATCGCGATGACGGCGATGAAAACCAGTAAATATTGGCGCGACTGGAATAGCGCACGGAAGAATGCCATTCCGACGGCGAGCGGCTGCCGGCCCGCGCCGAACCAGATTAGAACCGCGACTGCTAGGGCGGTGGAGTATGTCACGGTAGACATACTGTGAAATAAAGTCATATTGGTCCTCCGAACCCGATGTTGACAAGCACCCGCATATTATATCATAGGAGTGGCGCTTTCACCTATTAACGGGTTTTTGCCGCGGAGCCGGCGTTTACGCCTAGCATCCCTCCGACGGCTCCGGAGAGACAAGTAACGAGCAGCAAAATCGGAACGGCCGTCGACCATCCGGCGTCTGTCGCCAGAAAGCTGATAGCCAGCAGCAGCGCGGAATAGAGCAGGCCGTTGGCCATTCCGAAGTACCAGCCTCTGCGCCCCGATTTTTTGGCCGAGACGAAACCGCCCGCCAGAGTCGCAAAGCCGTGTACGCCGAATACCCAAGGCAGCATGCCCGATTCCTTCAGAGAAGAGCCGGCGAGCAGAATGGACAGGATGATAGCGCCGACGGCAAGCCAAATTCCGGACCAATAAAGACCGGAAGCGACGGGAGAAGCATTGCGCAGTCCGAATATGCGGGATAACGAACTCAATGCGGATCACTCCTAACGAAATTAGTTTTGTATCAGCTTATGGCGGGGAAAGGGTTCGTAGTACAGGCCTGCCGTGTTTTCGAATGATTCGGGCGGGGATTTACCATATTTTCCGCAGGGCGGAACGGAATGAGGCTCTTGACAGGCGGTGACACTATAGGTCCGAGCTACCTTACCCGGAATGGCTGAGCGGTAACGAGCGCCGCGCCGGGGCGAATGACGGAGGGAAACATGGAACTGACGGCGATATTGCTTCGGACGATCTTCATGTATTTCTTCATCTTCCTGATTTTGAGGATGATGGGCAAGCGCGAAATCGGCAAGCTGTCGGTGTTTGACCTGGTCATTTCGATCATGATCGCGGAAATTGCCGTTATCGTGATCGAATCGACCGAGAAGACGCTGATAACGGCTTTGGCGCCGATCATTCTTCTGGTGCTGATCCAGATCGGGTTTGCCTTCCTTACGTTGAAAAACCGGACGATGCGGCTGTTGTTCGACGGCAAGCCAAGCGTGCTTGTTCAAGACGGCCATCTGAACCGCAAGGAGATGTTCCGTCAACGATACAATCTGGACGATCTGATGCTCCAGCTGCGAGAGAACCAAGTATCCAGCCTGCATGAAGTTAAACTGGCCGTATTGGAATCGACGGGCAAGCTGTCAGTGATATTGAAGGAACGAGACGAGGGCGGCAATGAGGGGACGGCGGCCAACCGTTCTCCCGAGAATTCCGCCGCGTCGAACAGCAAGGCCGACTCCTGGCCGAGGGTGCGATACGAGGTGCTGCCGCTGCCGCTAATTATGGACGGACAGGTTCAGGACGACAATTTGGAGAAGCTGGGGAAAACCAGGTTTTGGTTAAAAGGCGAGCTGCAGCGGCACGACGTGGACAACTTTAAGCAGGTATTCTTTTGCAGCATCGACCATAAAGGCAAGTTGTATATAGATAAGAAGTAGTTAAACCAAATCTTCAATGAGCAGGCCCAAACGCAATGGGGACGAGCTCATCGAGGATTTCGAGGCGACAGATAACGTCCGATCAGCGGTACTCTTGCGACATCTTCGCGATTGATCAGCCTTAGCGGTACGAGCAGCAGAACATAGACGACAATCCCGGTCGCGCCTGCGAGAACAAGATTCGCCGAGCTTGGGCCGAACCAGTCGAACTCCCATATTCGCAAAGCCGCTGCACTCATGACGATCATCGCAGCGGTGACTTTGAGGAAGTCGAGCGGGTGCATGCGAAATCCGGTAAGCCGCGCGACGCTGATCCAATGAAGCAGCGTGACGAGCATCATATTGACGCCGATGGCGATGACGACTCCGACGATACCGAGCTGCGGATCGGTCGCCAGTCGCATGATAAGCACGAGCTTTATGGCCGCTCCGGCAAAGGTGTTGAACAGAGCGGTTCCCGGGCGATTAAGCGCCTGCAGCGCCGCTTGAAGCGGGGCTTGCATATATAAGAAAACCGCTAATGGCGCCATCCATCTGAGCATATGGGCCATCGAGTCGTCCCCGTACAGCAGCTTGCACACCGGAGCGGCCAGCAGCGCGAGCAGAACGGCGAACGGCGCCCCCGTTATGACCGCCAGCTTCATCGATTGCTGGAGACGCGAGTGGATGACGGCCCAATCGCCCCGGGAAGCCGCTTCGGACAAGGAAGGTACTAGCGATACGGCCAAGGAATAGGTCAGCGCCCCCGGCAGCAGCAGCAGCGGAATGACCATTCCCTGCAGTGCGCCGTATTGAGCGGTTGCGCCGACAGCGGCGACGCCGGCGATTGTCAGGCTTCTTACGGTCATGATCGATTCCAGCAAGTAGGAGAGGGAACCGATCATTTTGCTGCCGGTTACCGGCACGGCCGTATTCAGCAGCTCTCGCAAGTAGCTTCTCGGCGCCGGGGCTGCGGAGCTGGTCGCCGAAGGCGGCCGTTCTTTCCGGCGATCGCGGACGAACTGCCGCCATAACACGAGCACTCCGGCGCATTCGCCGACCACCATGCCGAGCACGCCTCCCGCAGCGGCGGCCTCCAGACCGCCGAAGGGCAGCAGCAGCCAAGCGAGCAGCAGCGTAAAGACAATGCGAAACAACGTCTCCGCCGTCTGAGACATCGCGGTGGGTACCATGTTCTGTTTTCCTTGAAAATATCCGCGCCAGACGGACGAAACCGCCACGAGCGGAAGCACCGGAATCATGGCGAGGAAAGCGCTGTGCACCCTGGAATCCGTCATGATCCGGGTGGCGATGAAATCCGACAACAGAAAGCAGACGACGACGGCAACGAGGCTGATTCCAAGCGAAATCGCGACCGCCAGCTTAAGAATGCGGCCAGCGCCTGCCGAATCGTCCTTCGAGTCGGCTTCCGCGACAAGCTTGGCCACAGCGAGCGGGATGCCGCCGGATATTAACGTTAGAAGTACGATCGTGAAGGGAAATACGAGCTGGATCAGCCCGACGCCCTCCGCGCCGATCATTCTCGGCAGCGCGATGCGGGGAACGAAGCCGAGCACCCGGTTGAGCAGTCCGGCCGCTAGCAGAATCATAGCGCCCTGGATGAACGATTGTTTGCGCAAGCTCAAAGAAATCCCTCTTCCCTAGCATGGGTTAGTTTCATATGTATGCGATGGTTGTCCATCTTCATGCATTGGGAAGGAAAACTAGGGTCCCGCGGAGAAGGATTTATAAGCGAGTGTACAACATTTGCACCGGACAGGAGGGAATCGCGGGTGGAGGAGCAGGATAATGGCGAGCCGGCCATCAAACTGGACAAGCTTGAGGCCAAGTCCGATTTGAATGAGGACCAGTTGAATGGAGACGGGCTTAACGAAGAAGAGCTGGACGAATCGAGCGGGACAGAAGAGCCGAGCGAAGATGAGCTGGACGAATCGAGCGGGGTAGAAGAGCCGAGCGAAGGTGAGCTGGACGAATCGAGTGTGGCAGAAGAGCCGGGCGAAGAAGAGCTGGACGAATCGAGCGGGGTCGATGAACCGAGCGAAGATGGGCTGGACGAATCGAGCGGGGTCGAAGAGCCGGGCGAAGAAGAGCTGGACGAATTGAGCGGGGCTGATGAACCGAGCGAAGAAGAGCTGGACGAATTCAGTGGAATAAGTGTGCTGAGCGAGGACGAGTTGAACGATACGATCGCGCAGCTATGCCTAAGCAAAGCGGAGGAATTCCACTTGATCGGATACGAGCGGGTAACCGGGGCGGATGTGTGGGAATGCGTCAGCGACAAGTATCATAAGAAAGGCGTCCCCCCGCTGTACGAGATTGTGAACGATATTTTATCGTTGAAGATCACTCAATTTATGAACTTCGTTACGCTTAATATGTATAGAGGAGAGTACCGCAAATAACGGCGGACAGCGCGGACGATCCCCGGCATCTTTCGATGACGGCGAGGGTCGTCCCTTTCTTTTTGACTTCTTTTTGATCGCGTAGGTATAATAGGAACATTGAGAATCGAAAGGGGACCGCACCAGAGATGAAACGTATTGTAGCTTTCGTGCTCGTCGTTCTCGTCAGCTTCGGAGTTATGGGTGTATTTACGCCGGGGCTGCTGAACGGGACGAAGCTTGGGCTCGACCTGAAAGGCGGGGTCGAAATTTTGTACGAGGCCCATCCGC
The DNA here is from genome assembly GCF_017671885.1 of Cohnella sp. LGH. Classification (NCBI taxonomy): domain Bacteria; kingdom Bacillati; phylum Bacillota; class Bacilli; order Caryophanales; family Paenibacillaceae; genus Cohnella; species Cohnella sp. LGH. The sequence goes on along the minus strand of NZ_CP072117.1, from coordinate 1,632,802 downwards.
TGACGGAGGGCGGCACCGTTACGAAGGAATCATTAACACGGACCGCGCTCAGCTTGGAGCAGCGGGCTAACCGCAGCGGCGTAGCCGAGCCGGAGGTTACGACAGAGGGCAAAAACCGCATTCGCTTGAAAATCGCCGTCTCGACAGGCGAAACCGCCAAGGAACGCGACGATGCGATCCAGAAAATCCGCGACCTGATGAAGCGCCCTGCGGAGCTTCAATTCCGCAGCTCTGTTGGATGCGAAGGCGGCGAGTACTGTAATGTAGAGCTGTACGGATCGGACTTCAAGGAAGGCGCTGCGAAGGTTGAAATAGGCGACCTCAACAGCTATATGGTTCGGATCGAAGTGAAGGACAAGCAGAAGCTGGCCGACGCTTCCAGCAAGCTCGTTGGCAAGCAACTGGCGATTTTTCTTGATGACGCGCTTCAATCGGCTCCTGTCGTGCAGCAGGCGCTGACCGACGGAACCGCCGTCATTACCGGCCAGGATTCGCGCCAGGAAGCACAGGATTTGGCCGACATCATCAACCTGGGAGCTCTGCCGCTTAAGCTGACGGAGAAATATACCCAGAGCGTCGGAGCGACGCTCGGACAGAAAGCTCTGGAGGACACGCTGTTTGCTGGCATGCTGGCTTCAGTGCTCATTTTGGTGTTTATGATCGTCGTCTACCGGCTTCCGGGCTTCGTAGGAAGCATCTGTCTCATCGTGTTCGTATGGATGCTGCTCGGCGTTCTCTACTTGATGAACGCTACGTTGACGCTGCCGGGCATCGCAGCATTCGTGCTCGGGGTCGGCATTGCCGTCGATGCCAACATCATTACGGCCGAGCGGATTATGGAAGAGCTGCGCAGCGGCAAGTCGATCGCGTCCTCTCTGCGCGCCGGCGCCAAAAACAGCTTCCGTACCATTATCGATGCGCACTTGACGTCCGCGATCGCCGGCTTCGTGCTTCTGTTCATGGGCCACGGCATCGTTAAGAGCTTCGCGGTCGTTTTCCTGTGGAGTATCGCCGTCAACATTTTGACGAACGTATTCCTGCCTCGCTATTTGCTCAACCTGCTCGTGAAGAGCTCTTACTTCACTAAGCCGAAGTATTACAATGTGAAGGAGAGTGAGATAAGTGCGCTCTAATCGCAAATTCGATTTTGTCAAATCCAGCCGCATTTTCCTTACGATCTCCGCCGCTGTGCTGTTGATCGGCTTGATCGCGCTCGGCGTATTCGGAGTGAATTACGGCATCGATTTCAGCTCCGGAACGTCCGTGGACATCACGACGACCAAGAAGCTGGAGGACACTCAGGTCAAAGCGTATCTAGACGAGCAGAACCTGGGTGACTATACGCTCGTATCCGGGGAGAACCGGGAGTCCATTCGCTTCAAGACGGCGCTGAACGAGCAGCAGGAGAAAGATTTTAAAGCCAATTTCTTGGCTAAACTGGATCCGGACGCCTCGTTCGAAATCAATATCGTCGACGTCGACATCGCCAAGGAGCAGGAGCGCAACGCCCTGATCGGAATGGCCGTGGCGAGCTTGGGCATCATGCTCTACATCGTTATTCGCTTTGAATGGCGCTTCTCGATCGGAGCGATCGTATCGACCGTCTATGACGCCTTGTTCGTCATCTGTGTGTTTTCGATATTCCGGCTCGAGGTCAATTTGCCGTTCATCTTAGCGGTACTGACGATTATCGGCTATTCGATCAACGATACAGTCGTTATTTTCGACCGTATCCGCGAAAATCTGCGGTTCGCCAAAATCAAGAGCCATGCCGATTTGGACAAGCTGGTAAACGATAGTATTTGGCAAACGCTGGCGCGTTCGATCAACACGGTTATTACCGTATTGGTCGCGGCGGTCTGTCTGTTCATTTTCGGCGGCGCGTCAATTAAACTGTTCTCGCTGGCGATTATCATCGGTCTGGCAAGCGGAGCTTACTCTTCTATCTTTATTGCCAGCCAAGTATGGTTGTACTTCAAGAAGAAGGAACCTTTGAAAAAGGTAGCCGTTAAACCGCAAAGCTCGCTATAGAAAGCTTGAAAGGGGGGGCTCAGGTGACTACGGTTCGACGTTCCCTTGCTGCTGAACGCGGCTCTCTCGTGTCCGTATGCGGGCTGCTCGGCCTCTCAATTGTGAAAGGCTCTGTCGGCTGGCTGACGGGAAGCAAAGCGCTGCTGGCCGACGCCTGCCACTCGGCGGCCGATTGCGCCGGCACGTTCGCCGCGTATCTCGGTCTGCGCAGAGCCAGGCTTGCTCCGAACGCGACAAGCTCTTCCCGCCATCCGGAATCGGTAGCGGCGATAGTTTTGTCGGCGATCCTGCTTGTCGTCGGTCTGGAAATGGGCATTTCTTCGATTCGGACTGTTGCCAACGGCGCGGAAGAAGCTCCGGGGGTCGGCGCAGTCGTCGTCATTGCCGCAGGCATCGGTACGCGCGAGGCGCTGATTCGTTATAAACGAAGGTGCGACAGCCGCTGCGGCATACGCGGCGATCGCGCCGGAGATAACCGCTCCGATATTTTCGCATCGTTGACTGCGTTAGTCGGCACTTCCGGAGCGGTCGTCGGTTCCTGGTACGACATGCCTTTCCTGTACGTGCTGGACCCTGCGGCAGGTCTGGTCATCTCGGTGTTTGTCGTCCGCATGGGCTATCGGCTGACTGCGGACGTCGTCCGGGCATCGAACAGGACTTCAATCGACGACGCCGACGCGCAGACGCTGCTGGAAGCCGTACAGAGAATTGACGGCGTCGTGGCTGTAGACGAGGTAAAGCCGCAGGAGCGCGGACATTATATCGTGCTTGATATTTCCATAAGGGTAAACCCTCGCATCAGCGTCTTCGAAGGCCAGGACGTAGCGAATCGGGTGCGGCGAATGTTGACTAAGCGGTTCCTGCACGTGATGGACGTCAATGTCAAAGTGCAGCCATACGACCCGGGATACCCATATAAGTCGAATCATCAAGAGGAACAGCTATCTTCGATGCTGCAATAACACGCGATGGGACTGTCCTATACAGAGTCGTCTAAGATTATCGATGAACAATAAGGGGCTGCCTCATAAGTAGGGTCGTACAAGATGATCGATCAAGAAAAAGTGCATGTATCTCCTGGAGACTGCCTCATACGGTCCTGAAATCACCTTTTAACGGGTTGACCATTCCAAATTTCAGGATCGTATAGCATCGTAAGGAGATACATGCACGACAATCTTCTCTATCGATCATCCTTTCGTACGACTTTTTTACTTACGAGACAGCCCCTTTCATTTGGCATTCGGTGTAGGAATCGGGAAGGAAGACGCAATTATGATCAAATCGAAGTACAGATGGGATATGCCGCAGCGCGCGGCGGAGCGGGAGCAGGAGCTGACGGCCAATCTCGGCCTCGGGCCAATGGTCGCCGGCGTGCTTGCACGACGGGAATGGGACACGATCGAAGAGGCGCGGTCTTTCCTGGAGCCGTCTGTTGAGGAACTGCTTGATCCTTTGCGAATGAAGGGAATGGCGGAGGCGGTGGACAGAATCGGCCGAGCGGTGCGCGACGGGGAACGCATTCGCGTCTACGGCGATTACGACGCCGACGGCGTAACGTCCACCGCGCTTATGATTCGGCTGTTGACGGAGCTGGGGGCAAGCTTCGATACATATATTCCGCATAGAAGCCGCGAAGGCTACGGACTGAATAACGCCGCGCTTGATTTGGCCGCTGCGGCGGGCGTCAGGCTGCTTATTACGGTGGATAACGGCATCAGTGCGGTTGAACAAATTGCGCATGCAGCTAGTTTGGGCATTGATGTCGTCGTTACCGACCATCACGAGCCGCCGGAGAAGCTGCCTGCGGAAGCGGTCGCGCTTGTGAATCCGAAGCAGAAGGATTGCCCTTATCCGTTCAAAGGGCTATGCGGTGCAGGGGTTGTTTTCAAGCTGGCGCATGCCATGCTCGGTCGTCCGGCGCTGGAGTACGCGGATTTGGCCGCAATCGGCACAATTGCCGATCTGATGCCGCTTATGGGTGAGAATCGGATCATCGCTCGGCTCGGACTGAAACAGCTAAGGCAGGCTCCGATTCCGGGCATTCAAGCACTGGCTCGGATCGCAGGCATTGACATCGCGGAAATTTCCAGCGGCCGAATCGGCTTCTCGCTGGCTCCCAGGCTGAACGCCGGAGGCCGGCTGGAGCATGCCGACAGCGCGGTTAAGCTGCTCGCTGCCGCCAGCGAAGCGGAAGCGGAACCGTATGCGATGGAACTGGATCGGCTGAACGCGGAACGCCAGCAGCTGGTTGAACACACAACCGCAGAGGCGGACGAGCTGTGGCTCAAGCTGCGCGAAGCGGACGGGGAGAAGCCTAGACGTGCCATTGTGCTTGCGAAGGAAGGCTGGAACGCCGGCATTGCCGGTCTTGTCGCTTCCAAGCTGGTGGAACGCTATTACTTGCCGGCCGTTATTCTTGCTATCGACGGAGAGACAGGGCTGTGCAAGGGCTCGGCGCGTTCCATCGACGGCTTTGATCTGTATGCGGCGCTGACGGATTGCGCGGATTTGCTGGAGCATTACGGCGGGCATCAGGCTGCGGCAGGAATGACCTTGCGCGCAGACCAGGTGACAGAGCTGGGAGACCGGCTCGATCTGCTTGCCGCAGAGAGACTGACGGAGGAGGAGTGGCAGCCGAAGCGACGCGTCGATCTTCGGGTGTCGCTAGAGGACGTCACGCTGAGCGCCGTTGATCAGCTGGCGGCTCTGGAGCCCTTCGGCAACGGCAATCCGACGCCGCGCGTCGTACTGGAGGATGTCGTAATTAAGGAAGCCCGGACGATGGGCAAAGAAGACAAGCACTTGAGATTAACGATCGAGCAAGCCGGCCGATCCCTGGAGGTTGTCGCCTTCGGCATGGGGCCGCAGCGGGAAAGAATGGCGCCGGGAATGCGCGTGGATCTGCTGGGCGAGCTAAGCGTAAATGAATGGAACGGAAATCGAAAGACGCAGATGATGTTTCAGGATTACCGCTCCGGACAGCTCATCGTAAACGATCGGCGCGCGGAAAGAGGCGTATGGACGGCGTTGGAACGTCTGATTGCGACGGAATCCGAAGGGCTTGCCGTCGCATGCGCCTCCAAGGCGGCGTATCATGAAGCCGTCAGCCGTTACGGGATGGCGGGTGTAACGATAGGTTTGTATGAGATGGCCGCCGATGTCGGAATAGATGTCTCTTCCGAGAGCGCTGCGGCTGCGTCAGGGGACAAGGCCGGCTTGCCGTCCGGCGTGCGCCATCTGGTGCTTGTCGGGCTGCCGATTGAAGAGCGCGAGGTCGGCAGCCTCCGAAGCTGGCTGCGGCCGGAGCGCGAGTTGGAACGAGTCACGGTTCTGTCGGACGGCGAAGGCGGGAGTCGATCGTCGGTCGGTACTGCCGGCAAGTTTCCTGAGCGTCGACACTTCGCGGAAGTATATACGATGTGCCGACAGCGGGGGAGCTGGCTGGACAGTCCGGACGGCTTTGTGCGGGAGACGGCGGAGGCCGTTCGTCTGCCTCTGGCTACTGTCCGCATGATGCACGAGGTGTTCGTCGAGCTTGGCTTTATCGCCGCAAACGGCGTATCGCGCAAGGCGGTGGCGAATCCGCCGCGCAAGGAGCTGAGCGAATCGGCGCGCTACCGTAGAGCGCAGGAGCAGGCTGCGGTGCGCCAGGTGGCGGAGATGACGACGGAGGAGCTGCGAAGCTGGATGGCGGCTTGCCATTCCGGGGCCTAGCAAACTCGGCGAGACTGTGCTCGTATCCATGTAGCCAAATCCCGTTCAAAAAGTGTATAATGCTACTCGTAAACTTGAATGATTCTGTTTTATGCCGATAAAAGGAGCCTGATATCCGTGAACTTCAAAGATTACATTCGGGTTATTCCCGATTTTCCGCAGCCGGGCATCCGGTTTAAGGATATTACGACGCTGCTGAAGGACGGGCAAGCTTATCGCGCCGCCATCGACGGGCTTAAGGAGCTTGTCAAGGAGAAGCAAATCGACCTGATCGCGGGTCCGGAAGCGCGCGGTTTCGTGATCGGCGCTCCGCTCGCGCTTGCGCTTGGCGTCGGTTTCATACCGATTCGCAAAAGCGGCAAGCTTCCCGGCGAGACTGTGGAGGCGGCTTACGATCTGGAGTACGGCAAAGACCGTCTGGCCATTCACAGCGACTCCATCCAGCCGGGTCAGAAAATTCTGATCGCCGACGATCTGCTCGCTACCGGAGGTACGATTTCTACAACGATCGGGCTGATTAACCAGCTTGGCGGAGAGATTGTGGGGGCGGCGTTCCTCATTGAATTGAGCTATTTGAACGGACGCGACAAGCTGAACGGAATCGATGTCGCGTCCCTTGTCACCTACTAATTGCCGCGTTTTGGCGCGGCGGAGAGACACTCCACGGCGGCTTTGCCGAGCGGGGTGTCTTTTTGCTTTAGCGAATCTAGGACTAAAGCCTCGCAGCCAAGGTTGACGATTCCCGTCGCGAAGAGGCATAATGGTAGCAACACTTCTGGGGAAATTACCGGCGTAAGGCGTCGGCGGAAAGGAAAGTCGGCATGGGCATGGAGCTGCTTCTCGAGAAAGCATCTACTTATATGAAAGAGCAAGACTTGCAGAAAATCCGGGATGCTTACGTGTATGCCGAAGAAGCTCATCGCGGTCAAGTTCGCAAATCGGGCGAGCCTTATATTTTGCATCCGGTAGCCGTTGCCGAAATTTGCATGGGAATGCAGATGGACGTCATAACGGTGATGGCGGCGTTGCTTCATGACGTCGTCGAAGATACTAAGGTCACCTTGGAAGACTTGCGCGAACGGTTCGGGGAGACGCTGGCCGGCCTTGTCGACGGCTTGACCAAGCTGGAGCGGATTCAGTTCCGGTCCAAGGAGGAGCAGCAGAACGAGAATTATCGCAAAATGTTCGTGGCGATGGCCAACGATATTCGGGTTATTCTAATTAAGCTGGCAGACCGGCTTCACAATATGCGCACGCTGAAGTTTCAATCCGAAGAGAGTCAGCGCCGCATCGCGCAGGAGACGCTCGACATTTTCTGCCCGATCGCGCATCGGCTCGGGATCAGCGCCATCAAGTGGGAGATGGAGGATATCGCGCTTCGGTTCCTCAACCCCCAGCAATATTACCGTATCGCGCATCTGATGAAGATGAAACGGACGGAGCGCGAGAAACATATTACCGAGCTCATCGACAAAATTCGCGAGAAGCTGGAAGAGATGGGCATTCAGGGCGACATTTCGGGGCGTCCCAAACATATCTACAGCATCTACAAAAAAATGACGTCCCGCAACAAGCAGTTCAACGAAATTTACGATCTGCTGGCGATTCGCATTTTGGTCGAGAACGTGAAGGATTGCTACGCCACGCTCGGAATCATTCATACGCTATGGAAGCCAATGCCCGGACGGTTTAAAGATTATATCGCCATGCCGAAGGCGAATATGTACCAGTCGCTGCATACGACGATTGTCGGTTCGACGGGCGAACCGACCGAGGTGCAGATTCGCACATGGGAGATGCATCGGACGAGCGAAATCGGGATTGCGGCGCACTGGGCGTATAAGGACGGCAATCCGGCGGGAGCCGTTCAGGACAGCTTCGGGGAGAAAATGAACTTCTTCCGCGAGATTATCGAGCTGCAGCAGGATACGCGGGATGCTGCCGAGTTCATGGAATCGCTGAAAATGGACTTTTTTACCGACCTCGTATTCGTGTTTACGCCGAAGGGCGAGGTGTTCGAGCTTCCGGCCGGATCGGTGCCACTGGATTTCGCTTACCGCGTGCATACGGAGGTCGGCAACCGGACGATCGGCGCCAAAGTCAACGGTCGGATCGTGCCGCTTGATCATAAGCTGAAGACTGGCGATATCGTGGAAATTTTAACCTCCAAGCATTCCTACGGGCCGAGCCAAGACTGGCTCAAAATCGCGCAATCTTCCCATACGAGAACGAAAATCCGCCAGTGGTTCAAGAAGGAGAAGCGCGAGGAAAGCGTCGAAAAAGGGCGCGAGCTGCTTGAACGCGAGCTGAAAAGACTTGGCCTGGAGCCGCACGAGTGGACGTCGGACGAGAAGCTGCTGGACGCGGCCAAGAAGTTTACGTTTAACGACGTGGAGGATATGCTGTCCGCGATCGGCTTTGGCGGCATTACGGCGGCGCAAATTTGCACGAAACTGACCGAGAAGCTCCGCAAGGAAGCGGAGGAAGCGCAGCAGATCCAGCTCACCTCGGAAGTGAAGGAGATGAGGACGCCTGGCTCTTCGGCGGCGGAGAAGAAACGCGCGTCCAACGGTGTCAGCGTTAAGGGCGTAGACAACTTGCTGGTTCGCTTCGCGCGCTGCTGCAACCCGGTGCCGGGAGACGACATCATCGGTTATATTACGAGGGGACGCGGTGTGTCCGTACACCGTTCCGACTGCGCCAACATTCCGACGGGCGAAGAAGGCGATGAAGCGGCGCGAGTCATTGAAGTAGAGTGGGAAGGCTCGGTCGAAGCCAATTACAGCGTCGATATCGAAATTCTCGGCCACGACCGCCGCGGGCTGCTGAACGAGGTGCTGCAGGCCGTCTCGGAAAGCAAGACGAATATCGCCGCCGTATCCGGACGGTCGGACAAAAACAAAAACGCGATTATGCACATGACGATTCTTATCCGCAACAAGGAGCATTTGCAGTCGGTTGTGGATAAGATCAAGCGGGTGAAAGATATTTTTTCTGTGCAGCGGACGATGCAATAGAGGCGTGGAGACGGAGGATTCTGAAGGATGAAAGTCGTATTGCAGCGGGTATCCGAAGCCAAGGTAACCGTTGAGAATGAAGTCGTAGGCGCAATCGGCAAAGGGCTGATGCTGCTTGTCGGTGTCGGACAGGAGGATACGGAGCAGGATCTGATCTGGATGGCGGACAAGCTGGCCGGGCTGAGAATTTTCGAGGACGACGGCGGGAAAATGAATCTGTCGATCGAAGACGTCGGGGGCGACGTGTTGTCGGTATCGCAATTTACGTTGTACGGCGACTGTCGCAAGGGCAGACGGCCGAATTTTATGGGGGCGGCGAGGCCCGAGCTGGCCGAGGCGCTGTACGACAAGTTTAACGGGCTTCTGCGGGCGCGGGGCTTGCGTGTCGAAACGGGTCGATTCGGGGCGATGATGGATGTCTCGCTGGTTAACGATGGCCCGGTAACGCTCATCCTGGAAAGCCGCTGACGGTTTGGGAGGGCTGCGATTGGGCCATAATACATGTCAAAACCATCTGTTAAGGCGGGGAACGACATGAGGCAATCGCGCAAGGAACAGACGACGCAGTGGCTGATGAAGGAAGGGCTAATGCCGGAGCGTAGGGAAGCGATGGCTTTGGCGGCGCAGAGCGAGGAATTCGGAGGCGAGTTGGGCGCCGGACCGGCAGCGGGTGCGTCAAACGGGCGGCGGCAACCTCCCGGCGGCAGGGGATAACCCAATGTTGCCAGGTTAAAGCTAGTCGCTCCATGCTCGGCGCTCGTCAAGCGGGGCAGCGGAGGCCAAAAAAGTGCCTTGACTAGACCCGGGTCGGGGAGTGTAGGCCAAAAAAGTGCCTTGACGAGACCTGAGCCGGGGAGCGGAGGCCAAAAAAGTGCCTTGAAGAGACCCGAGCCGGGGAGTGTAGGCCAAAAAAGTGCCTTGACGAGGCCCGAGCCGGGGAGTGTAGGCCAAAAAAGTGCCTTGACGAGGCCCAAGCCGGGAAGGTAGGCCAAGAAAGTGCCTTGATGAGACCCGGGCCGGGAAGTGTAGGCCAAAAAAGTGCCTTGGCGACACCCGAACCGGGAAGTAGAGGCCTCAAAAAGTGCCTTAGTGTCCAAGCAACTCCTGCGGTCGCTCATAGTTCGCCTAACCACAACAATGGGGGACCTGGACTAACAGGTTAGAGAGATTAACCGCTTGAAGCCAGCTGTTAGGCAACGCTTACTTTTTTGTAATCAAACTGTAATCTGTTGTACACGCGAGCTTAAAGTTAATCGACTAATCTATAGACGACCCCCTTTTTTCAATATAAAACAACTTGAACCTGCCGGTCTTTGGCAGGTTATTTTCTTTCTCCGGCACTTTGTCGGGAGCCCGGTGCGCACGCCCAGCTCCTACGGAACGGACGAGCGCGCGCGAACGGATCAGCCTTTGACGCTCCCCATGACGATCCCTTTCATAAAATATTTCTGAAGCATCGGATACGTCAGCATGATCGGCAGCGCCGCCAAGAAGATTTGCGAAGCCTTGAGCGTGCGGTTGTTAATCTGCGACAGCAATTCGGCTTCCTTCACGTTCATGATCTTCAGATCGAAGCTAATGACCAGCGTCTGCAAATAGCTTTGGAGCGGGTAATGCTCCGTTTTGTTCATAAGAATCAAGCCGTCGAACCAAGAGTTCCAGTGTCCTACCAGCGAGAACAACGTGATGGTGGCGATGGCCGGAGCGGACAGCGGAAGGAATATTTGCCACATGATCCGCCAGTGGCCGCAGCCGTCGATCAGCGCGGCTTCCTCGATCTCCTTCGGAATGCCGCGGAAGAAGTTAAGCAGCAGAATGACGCTGAATACCGGAACCGCGCCCGGCAGAACAAGCGCCCAGAACGTATCAATCAGCCCAAGCTCTTTGATCGTAATATACCAAGGGATCAGCCCCCCGTTAAACAGCATCGTGAAGATAAACGCCCAGGAGTAAATTTTGCGCCAGCGAAACTGCCGGTCGTCCTTCGACAGCGCATAGGCGACAAGCATTGTCAGAACGACGTTCACCGGCGTCCCGATCAAAATTCGCTTGAACGACACCCAGTAGGCGTCCGCGAATTCCGGCTTGCTCAGCGCGTAATCGTAGGATTTCAGATTAAAGTCGACCGGCCAGAATTTCACCAGATTGGCGGTCGCCGCCGTGCTGGAGCTGAACGAAATGGCCAGCACGTTAATAAGCGGCAGTAGGCACAGAACAGCCAAGCCAATGAGAAAAGCATAATCGAGAGCTAAAAACAGTTTTCTTCCGAAAGTCAGCCGAGTCATTGCATTCCCCCCTTAGAAAACCCGGTAATTGGCGAATTTGGACGCCAGTATGAACGAGGAGACGATCAGCACGGTGGAGATGACCGACTTGAACAGGCCGACTGCGGTCGCGAGCCCGTATTGCGCGTTGACCAGTCCCATCCGGTATACCCATGTATCGATAATGTCGCCGGTGTCCATGACGCTCGGATTAAGCAAAATAAACACTTGGTCGAATCCGGCGTTCAGAACGTTGCCAAGGCTGAGCGTAACCATCAGCACAACGATAGGCGCTATGCCGGGGAGCGTAACGTGCCAGGTCTGCCGCCAGCGGTTCGCTCCGTCGATGACCGCAGCCTCGTAGTGGGTCGGGTCGATGGAGGTGAGAGCCGCCAGATAGACGATCGCTCCAAAGCCGAACTCCTTCCAGACATCGGATAGGACCAGTGTAAAGGGAAACCAGGACGAGCTGCCGAGAAAGAAGGGAACATCGATGCCGATCAGCCCGAGCGCCCAGCTCACGACTCCCGTCGAAGGCGATAAAATATCGATCAGTATGCCGCCCAGAATAATCCACGATAGAAAATGAGGCAGGTAGACAAGCGTCTGAATCGCTCTCTTGACGAACGCCCTGCCCAGTTCGTTCAGCAGCAGCGCAAAGCCGATTGAGGCGATGAGTCCGGCGATAATTTTGGCCACCGCGATGACGACGGTATTGCGAATGATTTGGGCGAAGTCCGGCTGCTCGAACAGAAACCGGAAGTTATCCCAGCCGATCCACTTGGAAGCGAAAATCCCTTTGGACGGAATAAATTTCTCGAACGCAATGACGATGCCCGCCATCGGTACATAGCTGAAGATCAGCACGGCGAGCAAGCCCGGCCACACCATAAGGTGAAAAGGAAGCTCCCTGCGCATTCCTCGCTTGATGTCCATCTCTTCTCTTCCTTCCCCGCGAACGAGAAAGGGGAGAGCCGCGACGCTGCCGGCCGTCCCCCTTGTCGTAAGCTTTAAGTTAATGAGCGGCCTTCCACTCGTTGATCTCGCTCGTAATTTGCTCTCCGCCGAGTTTGTGCCATTTCTCTACGAAGCTGTCGAATTCATCGATGGAGCTTTCGCCCACGACGATCTTGGTGAACGTCTCCAATTCAAGCTTGTCGAGCGTCGCCTGCTTCATCTGCTGCGTCGGCACGGGAGCGCCGTAAAATTCGCCGATTTTCATCCTGTTGCCTTCGACGTATTTTTTGAGCACTTCCGTCTCTGAGCCGCCGGGTCCGAAGATGAGCGCATTGCCGAAGCTCTTAATGTCGCCATTGTCCAAATAGGCGACGACGTTGTCGTAATAGCCTTTCTGCTCCTCGTTCAGCTTGGAAGGGTCTTTGGCCATATAGGCTTCGGTGACCGCTAAGCCGGCTTCCAGGTTTTTGCTTGGCGGCTCCATGCTGATGGTCGGGTACAAATAAAACGGCGTCTGATCTTTGTCTGTGTTGTAGATTTCGGCCTGAGCTTCGTCGCTCCAGGCGTTCTTAAGCTGCAGATTCGCCAATTTGATCGCAGCCTCCGGATGCTCGTAGCCATTGCGGACGACGTAGTATCCGGTCACCGGAATGTTGGTGGACGGGGAGGCGGCTTGATCGTCGGCGGACAGCACGGGATAAGGCTTCCAGGTCATGCCGCCTGCTGCGTTCATGTTCATCGCTTCCTGAAGCGGCCAGAGCGGGTGCCAGAAGTTGGCGTAGAGCAGGCCGATTTTGTTGTTCATAATGTCCTCGGCAATCTTGTTGCCGTCCTTGACGCCGAACTCCTTGTCGATCAGGCCGCGCTTGTACATGTCCTGCAGAGCGGCGAGCGCCTGCTTCATTTCCGGCTGAACGCTGCCGTAGACCAGTTGGCCGGAAGCGTCCTTCACCCATGTTTTCGGATAGGCGTGGAAGGCGTTGGCGATGCCTTCGATGGTCGCCAGTCCGCCGAACAAATCCTTGTTCAGGCCGATGCCGTAAGCGCCGGAATGCGATTGAGCGAATTTCTCGGCAATGTTCAGCACGTCTGCGAACGTCGTCGGCTCGGGCAGGTTCGCCTCCTTCAGCCAATCCGAACGCAGCCAGACGACCGACGTTCCCTGCTCAATGCTGCCGAAACCGGTAATGCCCATCATCTTGCCGTCGATGGTCGCCGCCTTTTTCATCAGTCCGTTTGCGTCCTGCTCCATGATTTTTCTCAGGAAAGGCGAAGCGTACCGGTCGTAGGCGGCGGTCAGATCCTCGATCTGTTCGCTCTCAAGCAGCTGCTGGAACTGGGCGGGCGAAACAAACATCAGATCAGGCAGATCACCGGAGGCGATCGTGACGTTCATTTTGTTCTGGTACTGGGCTTCGTCGATCGTCCATACGTTTTTCACTTTAATGCCAAGCTCGTTCTCGTAAGCTCTCGACCAAGCGTTGTTGTCCAGCGATTCGCCCTCGAGAAACTTAAAGCGGGCGCTTGTGCTTCTGACCGTCGTAATCTCGATCGGCGGCTCGTATTTCTCGAACGGATCGGCTGCCTGCACCGTTTCGGCAGACGAAGACGGCGAAGCGGAATTGGAAGCGGAAGGGCTAGCGCTCGTTGCGGAGCCGCCGCCATTGCCGCCATTATTGCCGCTGCAAGCGGATACAAAAACAAGCGATAAGGAGAAGACGAGACTTGCGAGCGTCTTCCTTCTTTTTCCGGCAGTCATGTTGGTCATTCTCTATCCCCCGTAGTCGTTAACAAGTAGGTGTGCACAACCTCTGTATTAAGCATAAGACACCGATTCGGCAGCCCACAATATTCAAAAACGTACCTCAGATCGGTGCAGACTAATCCATTTTTGACTTTTTGGCGCGCGCCGCATCCCGGTATTCGTAAGGGGTCGATTTGGCGTATTTGCGGAAAAATCTCGTAAAGTTCGTGGCGGACGTAAAGCCGACGGTTTCCGAGATGTCCTGGATTTTCATGTCGGTGTCCTCCAGCAGGAAGATCGCTTTTTTCATGCGCAGCTCGTGAACGTAATCGACGATCGTAATTCCCGTCGTTTTTTTGAACAGCCGCGACAAGTAAGCGGGGTTGAAATAAACGATGTCGGCCAGGCGGGTCAGCGAGACGTCGCCTGCGAGATTGTCTGCGATATAGTCTTTGATCCGGTTGATGACCTGCGATGCGGAGCGGTCCCGCTCGTGCTGCCTAAGCTCCAGCAGCTCGGGAATGAGCCGCATCGCATATTCGATGGCGAACGGCAGGGAATCCGGCCCTTCCGCGCGCAGCAGCCTGGACAGGTCGATCTCCTCTTCCTGGCGTCCCGCTATACCCGTACGATTCATGTAAGAGAGCAAGGAGAGGGCAATGCGATAATAGATTTCCATGCTCATGCCGACATCGTCGGACGGCAGGCGGGCTACGACGTCCTTGGCCTGCGAGAGCAGAGCGAGCGCCTCCTCGGCGCGTCCTTCGTCCAGACAGGCGTCCATTCGGCCAAGCTTGTTCAGAATCAAGCGAACTTCTTCGTTGTCTGCGCCGTTTCGGCTATCATCCTCGGACGTCTGATCCACGGTCACAATCATTTCCGCGTCAATCGACGTCCGGTAATCGAGCGCGTACTGCAGACGCGCGAACGCTCTTCCGGCTTCGTCCCAGCTTACGGATCTGTCGGCGATGGCGAAGGAGACCGGTACTTGCACCGACAGCTCTATCGCCTGCTGAATCACGTCCAGCATGCCTGCGGCAAACAGGGAAATTTTCTCAAACGCCTTTTCCGCGCCTTCCGCATCAAGCGACGAAATCTGAGGCTGAAGGAAGCAGACGAGCCGGTTAAGATCGTCGATCGCGCTTTTGACGGTCATAGCGGGAGACAGATGCCGCTCGACGATCAACTGGATCGAGTAGCCCAGTCTCGATCTTCCGGTATAATCGAGCTCGCCGTCCCGGTTCGTGCGGATTTTGCCCGCAAGCAGCAGGACGGGGAGCTGGGGGTTGAGCGGCAGCTTCAACTGAACGAACTGCGTCTCCCGATTCGCGGCGGAATCGCCTCCGGCCAGCCTCAACAGGTACTCCTTCTGCAGCACCTGGCTTGCCGCTTCCATTTGCTCGTTCACTTCGACGACAAGCTCGCTCCACTGCCTGGAAGCGCGGACGTCTTCGACGACGCTTTCGATGACGGAGATCAGTTTCGGATAGCCTTCCGTTTTCAGTAAATAATGTACGCCTTGATTTTGAATCGCTTCGTACACGTAGTCGAAATCGTTGAACCCTGTCAGGAAGACGACCCGGCAATCCGCCCAGGTCGAGCGGATATGCCGCAGAAGCTCCAAGCCGTTCATGCCGGGCATGCGAATATCGGAGAGCACGACGTCGAAACGGGCATCGTGCAGGAGTTTTAAGGCGTCCATACCGGAATAGGCTTTATGAAGATCCAGTTCAAGATGGCCGAGCTGCTGCAGCGTCTCGAACAAGCCGTCGGCAATAATCTGCTCGTCGTCCACAATCAATAGTCGAATCATGTTACTCCCTCTCCTTTGTCGGTTCCAACGGAATCAAAATTACGGCTTTTAAGCCGCCCTCGGTGCTGCGAGACAGCCGCAGAGCCCCGTGCCGCCCGAACTTGAGCTGCAATCTGCGGTGAATGTTATGCAAGCCGACTTCTTCCCCTGCTTCCGCTTCCCCTGCGAGAATAGCCTGTACGTACTGCAACTGTTGATCGGATAGCGATCCGCCGTTGTCCTCCACGACAATGGCAAGATGATCCTCCTCCGCGGCGAAGGAGATGGAGATCCAGCCCTTCTCGGGCATCTGTTCAAGACCGTGGATAAAGGCGTTTTCGATAACGGGCTGGACAATAAGCCGAGGAACGGAAAGACCCGCATAAGCCGGCGGGAGCTCGTCGAAGACGACTTTAATCCGGCTGCCGAAGCGCAGGCTCTGTATGTCCGCATAAGTTCGCGCATGGCGAATTTCCTCTCCCAGCGAAATGTCGTCCTGATTGTTTTTCGTCATGAACCGGAAATACTCGCCGAGCTGAATCGTGAAATATTCCAGGTTATCGTAATCGCCCGTCCGGGTCATCGTGTTCAAAATAAACAGGCTGTTATACAGAAAATGCGGGTTGATCTGCGATTGGAGCTGCTTCAGCTCGGCATTCTGGACGAGAAGCCTCTGACGATAAGACTGGTCGATGAGCGTATTCAGGTTGCGGACCATATCATTGAACTGAGAAAACAGGTATTGGAACTCGTCGTTGCGGTCGTGCTTGATAAAGACATTGAAATCTCCGTTCTCCACGCGCGAGAAGGAACGGACCATTTTGACCAGCGGCTGATGAATGTACCGATAAGCATATAGCGAGAACAGCGCAAGGATCAAAAGCCCGACAAGGGAGTAGCACCAGATCCAGACCCGATAAATGCGGATAGTCTGGAACAGCTCCGAGTTTCTTACGTACTGAACAGCCTCCAGTCCAAGAGAAGACGAATGCGCGCGGAAAACCTGATAGCTGCTCCCTGCAGCTTTGAGCTCCGCAAGTTCGGCTTGGCCGTATCGGGGCAGGGCGGCTTCCACGGACTGGGCTTTGTCGTCGTTCGTCGTGCCGACAAAGAAGCGGGACGAATCATCCCGAAGATAGATTCCGCTGTTGCCGTACTGAAGCAGCGGGAACAGAGAATCCTTCAGCTCTTTCGCGGAAAATTCGACCACGATCATAAAGTAGGGCTGCGCGTTGTCGGTTTTACTGTTAAACGTTTTCATAACAATGTAAGGCCGGTCGTTGCGGTACACCATCCGAAGGCGCTCGTCCTGACGAGAGAAATCGTCGTATTCGTCCTGGCGGAAGCTCTCCGGCCACGCAGCCGCGGATAACGTCCGGTTCAGCAGGGGAACGTGAATGCGGACGTCCGCGATATAGCGATTGCTGTTTTTGACAGCAAGCAGCAGCTTTTTCAGCCGGCCGATCATCTGGAATTTCTCATACTCCGAATACTGCGCCGTCGACTGGGGGAAAAGGGCGAGCATGGCCAGATCCTCGTCGTTCATCAACGTCTCGAACAGCAGCGCTTGCGTTCGCTGAACATCTTGGTCGAAGTTGTCCAAGATCGATTCGAGCGATGTTTGGATCGATCCGGTAAGCTGCGTCCTGACCGCTCCGATTCCCCAGTTGTACAACAGGATGCCGAGCGAGAACAGCGGTATGAGAATCAATAGAAAAATGAGCAGGAGCTTGCTGAAAATCGAGTTTTTCCATAAAGTGCGAAGCATGCGATCGCCGTCCTTCTTCCCTGTAATCCTGAATACGCTGTCATTATATCAGAGTTTAAGGGAAGGGCTACTTGTATTAACGGGCAAATAAGGGCGAATGATACGAATGAGCGAGCGAATGTGCGAATTCCTTGACAGCCGCTGCGCAACAGACTACAATAAACTACATCTGTATTTCCAAACTGTATTTCCAAAGCCTCAGATTCGACGACGGGAATAAGTAATCCGGCCCCATGCCCACAGAGAGGAAAGCCTTCGGCTGTAAGCTTTCCGGCAATGATCGGACGAACGACCTCCCCGAGAACCCGATGGGAACCGCCTGCCTGACGTATTGTCGGGTACGGCTCAGTAGCATTGCGGCGCAGCCGGGCGTTAACCGGGCGAAAGCAGCAAGCCTCTGTCGATTAGACAGACTTGAACGACGGGTGGCACCGCGGGAGCGTAACGACAAGCTCTCGTCCCTGACGATCTTTATTGAGATCGCCATGGGACGGGGGCTTTTTTGATCCTCATCGGCTTTCGGCAAGCTTGTTTGGAATTGAAGCACAAGCAGGGGAGTGATAAGAACGATGGGTTTTCAGAAGCCTCCGGGCACGCAGGACATTATGCCCGGCAATTCCGAGCTTTGGCAATACGTAGAGAGCACGGCTCGCGACATTTGCCGGCGTTACAGATTCAGGGAGATTAGAACGCCGATCTTCGAAGGAACCGAGCTGTTCAAGCGCGGCGTCGGCGAGACGACGGACATCGTCGAGAAAGAGATGTACACGTTCGAGGATCGCGGCGAGCGCAGCATGACGCTTCGTCCGGAAGGGACGGCCGGCGTCGTCCGTTCTTATGTGGAGAATAAGCTGTATGGCGATCCCGACATCGCGAAGCTGTACTATATCGGGCCGATGTTCCGATACGAGCGCGCGCAAGCCGGCAGATACCGCCAGTTCCATCAGTTCGGCGTAGAGGCGATCGGCTCCGACGATCCGGCGCTCGACGCGGAAGTGATCGCCTTGGGGTATCACTTCTATCGGGAGCTGGGGCTGACAGGCGTATCGGTCGATTTGAATTCCGTCGGCACGCCGGCGGTTCGGGCGGCCTTCCGGGAAAAGCTGCTTGCGTTCTTGCAGCCGATGCGAGAAAGCTTGTGCAAGGACTGCCAAGCAAGAATCGACCGCAATCCGCTCCGGGTGCTCGACTGCAAAGTCGACCAGGATAAGTTCGCGGACGCTCCGTCGATTCTGGACAGTCTGGACGAGGAGTGCGAGAAACACTTTGCGCGCGTGCGCGAATGTCTGGACGAAATGAGCATTCCTTACCGACTGAACCCGAAGCTGGTCAGAGGATTGGATTATTACACGCATACCGCGTTCGAGTACAAGGCTCAGGGCATCGGCGCGATCGACACGATCGGCGGCGGCGGCCGGTATAATGGGCTCGTGGCCGAGGTTGGCGGAGACGATAAGCCGGGCGTAGGTTTGGGACTCGGACTGGAGCGGACGCTGCTGCTGCTGGAGAGTCAAGGCATTAAGCCCGATCTGGGCAGCGGGGCGGATGTCTACATCGTCGCGCTGGGCGAGAGGGCGGAGCAAGCGGCTCCCGGATTGGCGCAGCGGCTGCGCGACGCGGGAATTGCCGCCGAGCGAGATTATCTCGGACGCAAGACGAAGGCGCAATTTAAGGCGGCTGAGCGCAGCGGAGCCCGCTATGCGGCTGTGCTGGGCGACGATGAGCTGGATCGGGGAGAAATTTCTCTCCGTCCGATGAACGGCGGCGAGCAAACGGTTGTGAAGCTGAGTGAACTGGCAGATACGATTAAGAAATGGATGACAACCTAAAAAGGGGAAGATTACAGATGATGCTTAAAACGAACGACTGCGGAATTTTAACGAAGGAGCATGTCGGGCAGACTGTCGTGCTGAACGGATGGGTGCAGGGCTGGCGCGATTTCGGCGGGCTGCTCTTCATCGACCTGCGCGATCGCACGGGAATCGTGCAAATCGTGTTTAACCCGGAAATTTCCAAGGAAGCGCTTGAGCTCGGCAGCCGTGCGCGTAACGAATACGTATTGGCCGTAACGGGCAAAATCGTCGAGCGCGACCCGGAGACGTACAACGCGAACCTGGCGACCGGCGAAATTGAAGTTCAAGTAACCGAGGTAGAAGTAATCAATGCCGCCAAGACGCCTCCGTTCCCGATCGAAGACGGCGTGGAGGTGGACGAGTCGCTGCGCTTGAAGTATCGTTACCTCGACCTTCGTCGTCCGGAGATGCAGAAGACGCTGCGACTCCGCTCGAAGGCGACAAAGGTGTTCCGCGATTTCCTCGACGAGAACGGCTTTATCGATGTAGAAACGCCGATCTTGACGCTCAGCACGCCGGAAGGCGCGCGCGACTATCTGGTGCCGAGCCGCGTTCACCCGGGCGAGTTTTTCGCGCTGCCGCAGTCGCCGCAGCTGTTTAAGCAGCTGCTCATGATCGGCGGCCTGGAGCGCTACTATCAAGTGGCGCGCTGCTTCCGCGACGAAGACCTCCGCGCAGATCGCCAGCCGGAGTTTACGCAAGTCGATATCGAGACGTCGTTCCTGTCCCAGGAGCAGCTTCTCGGCATGATGGAACAATTAATGGCGCGCCTGTTCCGCGAGACGATCGGCGTCGACATTCCGACTCCGTTCCAGCGCCTGACGTATCACGACGCCATCCACAAGTACGGCTCCGACAAGCCGGACCTGCGCTTCGGCCTTGAGATCGAGGACGTTACGGACATCGTCAAAGGCAGCGACGTCAAGGTGTTCGCGTCCGTAGCCGCTGCGGGAGGCGTCGTCAAGGCGCTTAACGCCAAAGGCTGCGCCAGCTGGAGCCGCAAGGAGCTCGACGATCTGCAGCCGTTCGCGGCGCGTTACGGCGGCAAGGGCATCGCCTGGATTACGGTGAAGGAAGGCAAGTGGAACGGACCGATCGTGAAGTTCTTTAAGCCGGAGGAAATTGCCGCGCTGACCGAGCGCCTGAACGTCGAGGAAGGCGACTTGCTGACGTTCTCCGCCGATAAGCTGAAGACCGCCGCGGACGTCATGGGCAATCTGCGTCTCAAGGTCGGCCGCGAGCTGGGTCTGATCGACAACAACGCGTACAAATTCCTGTGGGTCGTCGACTTCCCGCTGCTTGGCTGGGACGACGAAGCGAAGCGTTTCGTCGCGGAACACCATCCGTTCACGCGTCCGAACGACGAAGATCTGGCGCTGTTCGACAGCGATCCGGGCGCGATCCGCGCACAAGCCTACGACATCGTGCTGAACGGTTACGAAGTCGGAGGCGGCTCGATGCGGATTTATCGCCGCGACGTGCAAGAGCAAATGTTCAAGGCGCTCGGCTTCTCTCTGGAGGAGGCGAAGGAGAAGTTCGGCTTCTTCCTCGACGCTTTCGAATACGGCACGCCTCCGCACGGCGGCATTGCCTTCGGTCTGGATCGCTTGGTCATGCTGCTGACGGGACGCACGAACCTGCGCGAGACGATCGCGTTTCCGAAGACGGCCAGCGCTACCGATTTGCTGTGCGACGCTCCGTCGCCGGTCGCGGAGCGCCAACTGGAGGACCTGCATATCAGGCTGTCGGCTAAGGCGGTTGCGGCGCAAGCGAAGAACGCCGCTCCGGAGGCCCAAGCTTCCGACGAAACGGAAAGTCAAGGTTAATTCAAAGGAGCGAGCCTGCGATGCTGCACCAATTTTCCAGAACAGAGCTGGCGATCGGACCCGAAGGGCTCGAGACACTGAAGGGGAGCACGGTGGCCGTGCTCGGCATCGGCGGAGTCGGCGGCATTGCCGCCGAGGCGCTGGCCCGTTCGGGCATCGGCCGCATTATTCTGATCGATAAAGACGTCGTCGATATTACGAATGTCAATCGTCAGGTTCACGCGTTGACGACTACCGTCGGCCAGCCAAAGGCGGAGCTGATGAAGGAACGGATCAAGCTGATCAATCCCGAATGCGACGCGATCGCGCTGAGGATGTTCTATACGGAAGAGACCTACGAGGAGCTGTTCAAGTATTCGCTGGACTATGTGGTCGACGCGTCGGATACGATCGTCTACAAGGTCCATCTGATCAAGCAGTGCCTTGAGCGCGGCATTCCGGTCATCTCCAGCATGGGTGCGGCGAACAAGATGGACCCCAGCCGGTTTCAGGTCGCCGACATTTCGAAGACGACGGTAGACCCGATCGCCCGCGTCGTTCGCAGAAAACTGCGCGAAGCCGGGATCAAGAAAGGCGTCAAAGTCGTGTTCTCGACGGAGGAGCCGGTTAAGCCGCGGGAAGACGTGACACAGCGGATCGTTCCGGACACTGCGCCGGAAATTCGCAAAGCGCAGCAGCCGCCCGCGAGCAACGCGTTCGTGCCTCCAGTCGCGGGGCTGATCATGGTCAGCGTCGTGTTCCGCGAGCTGGTGGAAGCCGGGGCTAAGCGTTCTTCCGATAACTAAGCAGACCAAGTCGCTATGAAAGATCACCGAAGATAAAGGTAAGAGGGGTATGTACCTCCTTCCGATGCTATACGCTACTGAAATCCGAACGGGGAAACCCGTGGCAAGGCGATTTCAGGAGCGTATGAGGCGTCAGCGGGAGTACATACCCCTTCTTTGTCTATCTTTCATCGCAAGCCAGTCGGCTTTCGGGACAGCCCCTTAAGGAAGATGAATCGTTCGGACGTGATCCAGATGAATATAGGTGCTCGTTCCGTCCGCGGCTGCGAGCTCGACCAGATTGTTGGCGACGGATTTCAGCAGTCCGCTTTTTCGCGGCTGCTCTCCCAAATCCAAAATAACGAATTCGTTTTCGCATTTTTGAAGCTGTCGGTCGAATGTGCGGGCAAGCGGGGCTGTCGGAGGGTAGACGGGAAAACGATTCGGCCCGAGCGCATACGGAAGCTGCCCGTCGTCGTAAGGGGCAAAAATTTTCAGATGCCGCATCGAGACGCAGAGCGAGCGGTGCAACGGCGAATGGAAGACGAAGAAGTCGGTCATGACGCTGGTGACGTAGCCGTGAATCGTTCGGTTTCCCGCGACATACAGCTCCGCGAATACGCCTTTGGCGTTCAGCAGCACCTTGCGATGGGATAAGTGTTCGGCAGGACCGAGCGGAGACTCGGGGATTTTCCCCGGCATGCCGGAGGGAGACGGATACCGCGTTAACTGCTCGATATGGACGAGCGGCACATACATGAAGCGGATTCCGTCGTACAGCACGATAAGCTCTGCGCTTTGGTCGACGAGCTGGCCGTGAACGACCTGTCGCAAGTCTGCAACCGTCAAGGCGACGAATTCATTGGCGTAATCGATCACGATTCGGGCTCACCTCCTTGCGAGTCGGGATGGGTCGTTTGGCTATCGCTCTGTGTCCGAAACAAAACAGGTTGTACTCTACATTTATGTGACGTCAAGCCGGGAGGATACGGTTGGTTGTCCGAACACCCGTCAAAATCCGCATTTATCCGAGGGCGATCAGCCTCTTTTCATTCCAATTCTGCGCCTGTCTCTATCGAAGATCGGCCATAGCTCATAAACTGTATGATCTTACACAGGAGGTGCAGTTTCATTGAGCATGCTGCTGCATGGGGCCAAGAAACGCTGCCCGAAGCGCGTCCGCAAATGCAAGTGCTGGTGGACGGGCGGAGGAAAAAGGAAGAGACGGAAGCCTCCGACTAAGTGTGCTCCGAAAGAGCATCATTCGGGGGGCGAGCCGATCGATACGGGACCGGACCACGGGCACCAGTCGTGGGGACAATGGGGAACAGGCACAGGACGGACCGGAGGCTATAACGGCGGCCATAACCGCACTGGAGGCACCGGTCATACAGGCGGCCATCCGGGCCATACCGGCGGGTATCCCGGTTATATGGGCGGCAACACCGGCGGTCATCCCGGTCACACGGGCGGTCATCCAGGCAACACTGGCGGTCATCCGGGCCAAACGGGCGGTCATCCAGGCCACACGGGCGGGCACCCCGGCCATACGATCGGGCGCACTGTGGGACACACTGGCGGACATACCGGCGGGCACTCCGCGGGTCCTAAGAAAAAGCGCTGCGGTTGCCCCCCAACCCGCGGTCGGACCGGACATCGCTGTCAATGCCACAAGCGCGGCAAAGGCCGCAAACGCCCTTGCACTAAACGCGGCTGACGCCGCCGGAGCTGCGTAATTGTAGCGCATGCGCGCCCTTCGTAACGAAGCCCTTTCGCTTGCGCGGCCGAAAGGGCTTCTTGCCGTCCGGCGAATTAGACGGATGCCGTTTCCGCCAATGCCGGGGCGACATACGCTG
Source organism: Cohnella sp. LGH (assembly GCF_017671885.1). Classification (NCBI taxonomy): domain Bacteria; kingdom Bacillati; phylum Bacillota; class Bacilli; order Caryophanales; family Paenibacillaceae; genus Cohnella; species Cohnella sp. LGH. The sequence goes on along the minus strand of NZ_CP072117.1, from coordinate 1,609,213 downwards.
ATGGAGACGACGCATCAAGAGAGGGCGGAGAATGCATGCCTCTACCGGTCAGATCGATAAGGCTGGGCAACGAAGCGAGCCGCGAGCTTGAAAAAAATTTATGGAACGATCGGTACGTTCCCGGCAAAATGAGCACCAACGGCGCAACAACCTCGGTGTCGGTTCGATACCGGGGAGGACATACCCGAAGCTATTCGAAAAAGTCTTACGAAGTCGTCCGAGCCAATCAAGCTTTTCATTATAATGCCGAATACGACGATCCTTCGATGATTCGCAATGCGCTTTCCTTTGCCTTCTTCCCGATGCTCGGCGTGCCGGCCCCTCGCACCAAGCATGTGATGCTTATGGTTAACGACGAGCCAAAAGGCGTGTATCTGGAAATCGAAGGCGTGGGAAGACGGTTTTTTACCAACAGGAAAATAGGGGCTTTGTCGTTATTTTACGCAATCAACAATCGGGCCGATTTCGGGCTGATCTCATCGGAATCGGACCGTCCGAAAAGATCGCTGCTCGCCGGGTATGAACACCGCTTTGGCTCGAACGGGGAAAAAGCGAAGCTGAGCTCGTTCATCAGAGGGGTGAACACGCTCCGCGGCGCGAGAACCGAGGCTTTTATCCGTTCCCGTCTGGATGTGGACAACTACCTGAGATGGCTGGCCGGGGCGGTGCTGACCGGCAATTATGACGGCTTTGAGCAAAACTATGCGATCTACCGCAGCGGAAAAACAGGCAAGCTAAGAATGATTCCTTGGGATTACGAGGGCACGTGGGGGCGAAATTGCTACGGGCGCATCGTGGAGAGCGATCTGGTGAACGTAGAGGGTTACAATGCTTTGACGAGCAAGCTGATGAAATTCCCGTCTGTTCGCAGACAGTACCGGTCCATTTTGGAATATGCTCTGAACGGGCCGTTCACGGAAAAGCGGCTGCTGCCGGTCGCCGAGAGGATGATGGGGAAGATCGCGCCGTACATGAAGGACGACGGCAGCCGCAAATGGCTGTATCGGGATTTTATCGGAGAGCCGAACGTTATTCGCAAATACATCCGCGAGAGAAGAGAGATTGTGAAGGAGGAGATATACGGGGTATTAGGGAACGTATGATCGCTTTCTCTTTCTGGAAACGCGAGTTTCTGCTATGATAGAGAGGAGAAAGGCGGGAATACGAATGGATTTGTTCAGCTATCAAGCGGAAGCGGAGTCGCGCGGACGGCTGCTGGCCGACCGGATGCGCCCGGAGACGCTTGACGAATATATCGGGCAGGAGCATGTGGTCGGACCGGGGAAGCTGCTTCGGAGGGCGATTGAAGGAGACGTCGTATCGTCCATTTTGCTGTTCGGCCCTCCGGGATGCGGCAAGACGACGCTGGCGCACATTATTTCGCGGCAGACGCAGGGCGACTTCGTGCGGCTGAACGCCGTCGATGCGTCCGTCAAGGACGTACGCGAGGTGATCGACCAGGCGGAGAGAAATAAAAATATGTACGGACGCAAAACGATTCTCTTCCTCGACGTTTTCAGACTTAATATTGCATAGATGATGGATATACATGAGATGATTGATAGCGTTTATTTATCAACCTTTATAGAGCGTAAACAATCAAAAGATGCTGTATACGCTTGAAATTAGGGGGATTATGGAAGTAGATATGGCGGTGGGATTAGCCCTCGCATCAAGGAGTAATAATACAATACAGCGTTATGCATGAATATACACTCCGTTCTCTGACGGAGTGTTTTTTATTATGGAAATAATTTCATGGTGCCATTTGTATCATAATTTCTGGAACCAAATGGGCAATATATCCAAATTAATGTTGAGTGAATTGGTGGGAACTGTAAGGAGTTTTACATATCGATAATTGAAGGAGGCACCTAGAAAGATTGGCAGTCAAGGTGTTGAGAGTTTCTTTTAATATTATAAAGAAACCAATATCTGTTTTCTGATGATTTTAATCAGGAGAATAAAAATAATTGTTTAGCAAGAGGGGGGATTGCGCTATTTCAGGGGTGGTGAAATAATAGCGATGTGTTCCAAATGAAGAACGACAGTCCATTTGAGGAATGAAGCGTCAAGTAACATCAAATACAAAATATCTCATTTTCTCTGCGGATATCGAAGGAGGATTGTTATAATATAAACAAACAATCAAACGCACATTTGAATGTTATAAAATGCACAACAAAGATTAAGGAGTGATGGTATGAGCATAAGAGTTCGAAGAAGTAAAGTACCAAAGTTGAATGGTGACGGTGAATATAACGTTCGTTACCTTATTTTGGAGGATAATGAACCGATGTTTGAAGTGAACCGCTATTTGGATAGGGTAAGCTCGAATAGCTACCTTACAGGAAAGCAATATTCGTTTGTATTAGCAACTTACCTAAAATTTTTAAAACATGTTGGGATTCATTATAAGAACGTTACAAATTCAACAGTCATTGACCACTATATTAAAACGTTATTGGGTTACAGTGGCGAAGCTGCGGTCATTAACATTAAGTCTGATAGAAGTAGAGATACGATTCTGTTTCATCTAAGTGTGATAAAGAACTTCTACGTTTTTTTGGAAGATGAACGTAGTGTGCAGATTAACCCTTTGACCTCTGGAGTCAAGACACAAAAACGAAATAACACCCGAATGCGCAACAAGTTCTTATATGGTCAAGTATGGGACTTTCAAGCAGAGAAAAGCATTTACGCATCAGCAATCTATACAAAGGAATCAAGAGATTATGTGAAATGGTATTCGCAGAATCAGATTCAACAGTTTATAAAACAGTTGCCTACCCTTAGAGATGTAGCCGTATTTTGGATAAGTGTAGCAACTGGAATGAGAATTGGTGAAATATTAGGTTTGCGTTTAGAGCATGTTGACCGTTTTGTAAACGAACTTCAAGTTAGAAAAAGGAATAACACTGAGAACGATGCACGTGCAAAGACAACAGAACGTGAAATTCCTGTTCCTGAAGAGGTTATTGCTATTATTGAAGATTATCTTCGTTCCGAACGTGAAGAAGCTGATATTTACTATTCTGACTACTTGTTTATCAACCTGTTCGGAAAGCATAAGGGGAGAGCTTATAAACCGTACCAGTTTCTCCGAGTGTTAAAACGAACCGCTGGAAGAATGGGCATGGATTCGTCTAAAATTCGCACGCATAGCGGAAGAAGCACCAGGACACAACAATTACTCAACGATGCGAAAGAAGGTCTTATCACAGAGCAGGCGATTTTAGATGTTATGGGTTGGTCTTCCTCTGCGAGTCTTACACCTTATCGAGACAAGTCCAACTCCAAAGAGCTTATTAGAACCGCAGACAAATTAAGAGAGAAAGGACCGACAGAATGGCAAAAGTAACATTAGTCAAAGTATCCTCTGATGCCTCATCCAATGTTTTTGATGTGGATGGAACAGAAGTGAGCTTGTACTGGTCGAAGGATAAGAAAGATGTACAAACTTTGGAAGATATCATTAGCCAAGCTTATGAGCTGATAGTAAGAAACAAATCGTCTCTATTTGTAGAACTCATGCAAAGCCAGTTGCAATTAAAAAGAGTCAGTTTAATGCTTGTTCTGTATCAAGTTTATCCGAAAGAATGGAATGAATACCTTTATGCATGCTGTTTAGAAATGTTGGCGAATCAAATAAGCTGTTCAATAAAAGCGTTGACGATTTACGCTACAGGGGTAGATTATTTTGTGCGCGGCATTAAGAGCAAACTTGGTATTCAACAAGTTCACGATAAATTTAAGTCGTACATTAAGCAAGAAATGTTAAAAGCTTTTGGAGCATGTAATAAAGAACGGGTTTGGCATTTGTTTCATCATACGACATTTATGACCTCCGAACTGGATGACTTATTGAATCATTCGTCAATTGAACACTACTTGACTTATTGTGCTGGACACTTTAATGATAGACGGGTTCTTGTCTCATATCGTGGAATGTTAAATTACGCATTTTACGGTGATGAGACAATGAAGACGTATTATCTGGAAAAGCTCTATATCAATCATCCCGTTTCACAAAAAATCTATGCTTTAAATGAACGGCAAACCGAACAAATTAAGCAATGGAATCATAATTTTGATGATGATGTTTGGACGATTTACACCCATTTACTTGAAAGTGTTACCGAAACACGAATTGATTTTACTGCTTTTGAAAAACAATTTCGTATTGAAGTCAAACGATATGTTCAGCATTTGTTGGGTAACGGAGATAAGAAACCGCAGAGTCGTGTTTCGGATATCCGAAGATTTTATCTCTGCTTAAAGTCGTTATCTTATTCTGTTCATTCGTTTACGGAATTAAGGCATTTTCATCTACAACATGTCAAGAGCCATATGCAGACCGAGAAGGCAGAATGTAATGAAGATAGATGGGGTATGAGTACGATTCGGGGAACCTTTACGGAGATGAAGTTATTCTTGAATCATTTGCTTAAAATGAGCAAAGCCCCCAACCCATTTGAGAAGATTAAGTTCCGTAATACTGAAACATATACGAATAAAACAACTTATATTCCTGAGTTCGTGATTGAGCAAATTGAAAAGGTTGTACATGAACTACCCGAACCTCTTCTTCATATGTGGGTCATCATGATGAATACGGGTATGCGCTCTAAAGAAGTCAGAAACTTACAAAGCGACTGTCTCGTTATGGATGAGACGGGAACAAAGCAAATGATTCGGTATATTCCAACCAAAAATCTCGAAAAGAGGCTTGCCAAAGGGTTAAATAAATTTCAAGTCATACCTGCAAAGTCAGCTATCGTTGAGTGTGTGAACAAGCAATTGGGGATAACCAAAGAACTGCGAGAATCCTCTGGGCTGAATTACTTATTCATTAGTAATCGCGGCAGGAATAAGAGCATCGCCTTGACATCGATTTGGGGACTCGCGATGGCATTAAATAAATTAATACAGAAACATCAAATCAAAGATGAATGGGGAGAGATTTATCATTATCACAATCACCAGTGTAGAAAGACTTTAACAGTAGAGCTGTTATCCAATGGAGCAACACTTGAAGATGTTGCTAACTATATTGGTCATTTATCCACCCGTACAACAGAGAGACATTATCATGACATAAAACTTGAAAAGCTTGCCGAGTTGGATGCAGATTTCTTTGCCATCATGTTTAATGAGATTGTAGAGCCAGAGGTGTTACAAGACTTTAATGAGGAAGAAAAGAACGCACTTCTGGAAGAAATCAAATTAGGCGCAAGACATACCCCTGAAAGGAATGGTTATTGCGTTAAGCATGTTGCTTTTGGTCCTTGTGCGAAGAATAGTTGTACGGGGTGTAAATTTCTGATTACAGGACCACAATATCTTCCGCGACTCTATGATAGTTATTTAGAGCAAGAACAGCATGTAAGTGAACTCATTGAACATTACCAAGATAAAAAGATTGAAAATTATGAAAACTTTGTTGAGTTCCAGCGTCAATTGAATTTGTTAAAAGTTTATCGTGACTCGATTCTAAAAACGGAAAAGGTCGCAGAGAAAGCGGGGGTCTCCTATGATAAAAGTAAAAGACCAGCAATCGAATGATAAATATCTACGAGAGCTTCGGAAAAAGATAAGTCAGTATGGCGATAATATATCCTTTGATGCTGATGCTTGGTATTGTTCAAAGAAGCATAATAGTTCAGCATCGAACTCTACATTTAATATTTACTTTTCGAAGGTCGATGAAGCATATAAAGAGTTAATTAAATACTTTGTGTTACTCAAAGAGGATAGTGTTAGTACCTTGCAAGCAAAAATATATAGCTTTAACTACTTTATTGCGTACTTGAACCAACTTCAACCCAAACGCAGCTTGGCTGAAGTAGATGAATTTATTATTGACAGCTATGAGAGTTACTTGCGCTTGAATGAAAATCCTAGATATGCCACAGATAAATATACCGATTTGAAGGATATTTTTTATACACTAGAAGAATTGGATGGATTCCCAATTGTGAAGTTTAAGATTAAAAACCCGTTTACCACTCAAGCAGCGACAGTTCCCAATCGCTATATTCCTTCAAGTGTTGTTAGTAAGCTCGACATGGTGATGAAAAGTCAAAAGCATGATATACCAGTTGAACTCCGAACGGCGTATTGGCTGATTCGTTCCTTCCCGAATCGTATGAACGAAGTTCTTAGCATTCGGCACAATTGCTTGAAAACACTTTATAGCTATTATGTTTTATCTATTCCATCAACAAAGCAAAGTGGCAATATCAGACCAGAACTAAAAGCGCTGCCGATTATCTACAATGGTCATGGCGAATACCTTATCAATCTTATCAAAGAGATGCAAACTCAATATAAGCACTTAATGGAGACAAAGGAGTTGTCTCGTAATATAGATATTAATTATTTATTCGCCTATCTTCCATATTCCCTTCACGTTGAGCAGGGGGTGATACGATATCGTAGACGAAATTATAGAAAATCAAGAGTGCTAAAATTAGCAAAAGTGAATCATGATTTGCAGGAAATCTGCAAGCTGTTAAATATTACGGTTCCAAACAATGAAATTGCACAAATTACGTCCCATCGATTTCGTCATAATGCGGTTACAGATAGGCGATATAGGGGCAGTTATACGGAAGAACAAGTTATGGCACAAACTGCCCATAAAAACAAAAAGATGTTAAGTCGATATGTAAATCCTTTAAAGGATATTTATAAGGATGTACTCACTAAAAATCGAATTGCCCCTAATGAAGCAGGTGTTGAGTTTAAAGGCACGATTATGAATTTGAATGAAGCAACGATTGAACGATTGAAAAAGAATCGGCAAATGTACCTCACTTGGGAAGCTGGCGGTGATAAGGGCGTTGGCATGTGCAGTTATATTCAGGGATGCAGCCCCAAGAGTGGTGCAGAGAAGGCATTGCCTGTTAAGTTTGAATGTTACGCTTGTGATTGGTTCGTACCCATTGCGGACTATATAGACTCATACAGAAAAGAAGAGGAGTATTGGGAAGGTGTGGCAAGAGAAACAGAATCTAATCCTAGCCGAGCAGCTACCTTTGAAAACGCACTGCGAAATTTATCTTTAATTCAACATGTTATTGAAATATGTGAAAACGGGATAGAAAAACATAAAAAACAAATCGTTGAAAAGATAAAGAGCGGAAAACTTATCGGAGAGGTGCATGCGTAATATGGATGTAAACGAGGCTATTAAGAATTTGCAGTTTTCACAAAGGGAAGATACTGTAAGTAAAGTCAAAGAAGCCATTCAGTATATTCGTGATTTTGAAGGGGAAAACGCCAGATTGACAGCAAATAAAATATTGAAAAATTGTGATGTCTCCAGGGCTGTACTTTATAAGCGGCACATCTTAGAGTTATGGAATCCTAGACTTTGGTATCACCGATACGGACGTAAGCAAGGGGGAGTGGATCCCTACTACGATAAAGAACTCAAAAAACTTCAAGCTGAAAAAGAACAGATATATCAGAAGTTTAAAGTAAGCGAAGGTCGGAATCAGCAACTTACGGAGCAATTGCAAAAGCAGAAACAGATTAGTCAAGGTTATTTGGCTCGTAACAAAGAATTGGATGAGGAGAATAGTGTTTTGTTAGGGAAGCTTTCACAATATCAAACGATGATGCATTCACGTGGTATCCAATTCTAAGCGTACACCCCTTCTTGTTCAAGGAAGGGGTGTTTTTCGTTATCACCGAAATGGACTATAATAAATGTACAAGTCTTATAGAATTAGGAGATAACGTCATGGACTTATTTGATTATACACTTGAACAAAATAACAACTTCAAACCGCTTGCTGAAAAAATGCGACCTCAAAGTCTGAATGAATTTTTTGGGCAAGAACATTTGCTTGCTCCAGGTAAGGTTCTGCGAAGGTTAATTGAAAATGACCATTTGACCAACATGATATTGCAGGGTCCTCCATCGTCTGGAAAGACAAGTCTTGCTACGATTATAAGCAAAATGACGAATGCCCACTTCATTCGGTTAAATGGGGTCAATCTCGGCATTGCTGATATTCGAGAAGCCATCAAGAATGCTAAAGATAATTTAAAATTGTACAACCAACGAACCGTATTGTTTATCGATGAGATTCATGCCATGAAAAGCAACGTGCAAGAGGCGTTACTTCCTCCAAGTGAAGATGGAACATTCACGCTAATTGGCGCAACGACCGAGAGCGTCATGCACGACATTATACCACCGCTTGTATCTAGATGTAAGATATATAATTTCAAACCTCTTGAGCATGATGACCATAAACAAATCATTCGACTTGCTCTGCAAAATCAAGAACGTGGGCTTGCAAATAAGTTTGAAATTACAGAAGATGCTTTGAGCTATTTGGTTGATATAACGAATGGAGATGTACGCAATTCTCTAATTGCTTTGGAGAACGCCGCTTACTCACTACATGGCGATAACGTCATTGAATTACAACAAATTCAAGAAGCCGTAGAACAACGAATCAACGGCATGAATCAAACGGATTTTTATGATATCGTGTCTGCCTTCTGTAAATCGCTTAGGGGCAGCGATTCTGACGCGGCGGTATATTGGATGGCTCGACTCTTATACAGCGGCGTAGACCCCATTTATATCGCACGTAGAATGGTCGTGCATGCGACTGAAGACGTGGGTATGGCGAATCCTACGGCTTTACAGATGGCGTTGGCAGCCAAACAAGCCGCCGAATTTGTAGGTATGCCAGAATGCCGTATGGCGCTTGCACAAGCGGCTATATTTATCTGTGAGAGTCCTAAGTCTAACTCGGTGTATAAAGCTATTAACGCCGCGCTGGAGACCGTTAAGAATACCAGACCATTCGATGTGCCTGACCATCTGAAGGATGGCACGAAGACGTATATAAACCCAGTCGACTTTCCTGATAAACGCCAGCCGTTATTGCCGCCAGAACTGCGAAATCATCAGTTTTACAAGCCACAGAACAGCGGAACTGAATCAAAAATTTATGTTAAACACCAACAAAGAAGTGAAAGGGATTAGAGCAAATACGAACAACTTCATATGTATGCTTTCTACTCAATTGGAAATGCTAGATTCCTGTGAAACTAACATTGGGGTGAGATGATTGGGTGAAGGCTTTCTGGATATACATGTAGAAGATATTGAAGCCGCCGCGGATATGTTTAAAGCGTTGGCTGATTCAAATCGTTTAAAAGTCATGTATTTGCTCTTTAACCGACACTGTTCGGTCAATCAAATTACAGAACGGTTACCTATGTCACAACAAGGCGTGTCGGCTCTTTTGAGAAAACTTCGTTATTCAAATCTGGTTTTCTCCAGAAAAGAAGGGCAGAATCGAATCTATTACTTAAGCAATGAACACGTAATGAGACTTATGCAAGAAGCTATATCGATGATTAAGTCAAATAAAACATGAGATAAAAGGATGACGATGGTTATTTTCGAATCACCGTAGGAGGGATACGATGACGATACAACCTGGACAACTGGAACCTATAATAGCTATGAGTCACGATAAAATCTCCATTCAAATGAAAACAAAACTGAACAAAATACATTATGCGTATTATTGATGGATTTGTAGATTCGATTTTATTCTTGACGTTTGTTACATTTTGGTAGTAAATTTAGTGTAATCAAATATGAATGACAAACGGAAGCACCGTTGAATGAGCTGGGTCACTAGCTTATTTAATGGTGCTTTTTGTTTGTTAAAAAGGAGAATGAAGATGATGAATAATGAGGTTGTACAATTGATGACAAATGAGCAGTTGGAAAGATTTATGCAGCTGGGTGTTAGTGTGGAGGCTTGGGTATTTGATTCATTTGATAAGGTTGGTTTTATTCAACAATTTGATGATACAGTAGTTGTAATTGGAAACGAGTATTATGTGCGTGAATGTTGTTCGTTTTTTGGAAAGATGAATCCGTAATTGTCATATAGGGAGGACACGCCAATTTGTGCTTATCTTAATCAGAAGATTAGAAGCTATAATGAAACGGATATGTTGATGTTAGATTTATTTTTGAAATATTCCATTCGACAAGGAAGATGTACCGCCTTGTATGGCATTGTAATACACCGTTTTCCCTCAGTTGACCTCTTGTAGGAGGATGAGAGAGTGGCGTTCTATGAGCATTCTGGGAGTTTAGAATATGTTAGAAGCTTTGAGGGACTATTCATATTGGACTAGTAAAATAAATTAGGAGAATTGTGCGCATTTCCAAACAAAATTGTTATAGTAAATATATATTCGTTAAATGAATGTATATTTTCAAGGAGGCGCGAAGCATGAATTCAACTAGAAAAAATAATGACCCATACTTGGATGACCTTGAACTGGTCAATCATTTTATCAAACAACAAAAATGGGATAATCAAATGGTCATATTCTATCCGAAGGAACAAGGTTCAAAATATTTAGTGGAAGATATACGTAAGCTGGTGAGCCTTGTTCAAGATAGCCACATTGAATTGTTACCAGCGGCTTTTCAACTCACATCTAATCCAAGAGTTGTATTAAATAATGGAAGTAGCCATTTTGTATTAATCAATATCAGGACCTACACTGAAATAAAAAAAAGAATAACGGAATGCAATTTCTTCTATTCTGAGAACAAGCATGATGCAGATTATCGATTCGCATCATTATTTTTAATGGAGTCGAGAGCTATATTAGATTTAGCTCATGAAATTGAAGTGGATACTCGAAATTTATCTCCACAGGACTTCATTAAAGTAGCCGAACGAACAATGAAGATTTGCTTAGATATATTCGGTAAAGAAATTCAGGCAAACAACGTGTTTGAATATTTCTTTTTAACATGTTCTGAACGTTATTTTGCGCTGCCTGAATTAAGCTTTATTAGGCGTAAACTTATGCTTAGATTAGGTTCAATCATTGGTGGTCATGGAGATTATTACTCTTAATCTAGGGCGTTGAGAAGCGCAATGACTACTTTCAAATCACGCTCTGATTTACTTTTACAAAGCATAACGATTTGCTCAATAAGCAGCTCTTCCTTGGTGGAAGGGTTGTTTTTTTGTAATAAGTCAGAAGTTTCAATATTCAAAGCAGTTGCAATATCATCTAGCTTTTTTAAGCTAATGTTATTTTGTTCATCCTCAAACTTTTTAATGAACTGTCTGGATAAACCTGCAGATGAAGCTAATTGCTCATGGGATAGTCCTTTTAGTTCACGTATCTCTCTAACACGCTGGCTTGTGATATGTAGAATTCGGCTCATATATCCTGTCCCTTTTCATATGATTTTGTATGTTTTCATTCTACCAAAAATGAATGGAAAAAAGGTATAATCATAAGCTCTCTGGACAAAATGTTTCATCGACAAACATCGACAACTTGGGGTTGTTACTGTTTTTGTTCTCTCTATCATTGGAAGTATTAAATGGGAGAGGACAGGTGTTGTGTGGAAGAAAGGAATCCTGACCTGATTAACTTTGGAGCGGTGATTAAGCAAGCTCGAAAGGAATTGGGGATTACACAAGACCAGTTAAGTCTCTATACGAGGATTGACCGCAGTTACATATCTGAAATTGAAACAGGAGTAAAAAATCCTAGCCTAACGATAATATTGATGCTTGCAAAAGCATTGAATATAGAGACCATACCAATTGCTAAAACAGTTTGAAAGTAAATATTCATACTTCAATGATTCAGAAAAAGACTCTTCCTAGCGGTAGAGTCTTTTTTTGTTTGAATAAAGCAGGAGAATGTTGGGAAATGTCGAAATTGCTGAATGGAATAATAAGATTTTTGAAGGAGTTTTTATGTTGAATATGCCCTTATGGAATTTGATAAAACTACCATTTGTTATAGCATTAGCATTTGCTGGCGTTATAATAAACGCCATCTACTATAATCTTTTTGAAGGTAGGTATCGTAAAACTGGAAAGATGAAAGAAGACATGCGTAGAGACTTAAGACTGAGTAATGAGTTTGATGAAGAGATAGTAGCAATTAGTTGGAGATATTATCTTTTGCAAATTGGTTTTTACTTGCTCTTTTCTCCAAAGGATATAGAGAAATGGTTTCATAAAGTCATCTATAAAGAGATTGCTTTCGAAGGAAGAGATAAAAATTTAACATTTACTTTGAGTGAAGTTCTAGTTGAAACAGATAAAATATCAAATATGACTTTAAAGATTCATAACAGCGAAGAATCAGAATTCATAATAAAAAAAATGGAATGCTCTCTAAGAATGAATAATAGAGAGATTGAGAATACAAAACTTCTTAACGTTGATGACAATGCATTAGTCTTGAAACCAAATGGAGAGGCTATCTATAATATTCATTTTGGTGAAGTGAAAAGTAAATATCTAATCCCCTCTAATGAGATAATTGTTAATGTAACGATTAATAGTCGTTTAAAAAACAGACGCTTTAAGTCCTGTAACTTTATCATTGAGCAAGAAGTTCCTTTAAGAATACAGCAGTTAATTGAAGAAAATATTTCTACCTCGAAACTATTCTCATTTTTAACTTCTGGAGGGTATTTCCTTATTGGAATACCACTGAGTGTGCTAATCGCAATTATATCCGTCCTTATAGGGGGAATATTCACTACTCTGATTAGTTCGTTGTTTATAACAGTAATTCTATTGACGTGTTTTTATTTAAATAGAAGGTTCTCACATATTTATCGATTGCTTGAAAGTAAAAGGGCAAAGGAATATTGAACATGGCATTTCAAAAGCTAATAAATAAGCTAACTGACAGAGATAAGCTTATTAACGAAATTGATGTATTAAAAAGTCGAGTTAGTCAGTTAGAACATGAGAAGTATGTCCTAATAAAGGAACTAACATTAAGAAATGAGGATTTATCTAAACTTCATTCAGTAAATAATGAACTACAAGAATTAACCAAATTGAATAGCGAAGTGATTCAACAACTTAAAGAGCAAGCCAAAGAACTAATAATTAAAAACCAAACACTCAGTGAATCTGAGCGAAATTATAGAAAGCAATATGGGAATATTCATATTTCAGAACCATCAGAAAATTTAGTTGGAGACTGGGATGTGGACAAAGACTTCTTTGACCACATGGAAAAAATAAAAGGGAATCCGTTCAATAAAGACCAGGTTGAGGCTATAAGATATACGATGGATAAAAACCTGCGCATTATTGCTGGGGCTGGAAGTGGAAAGACGGAAACTATATGTGCCAAAACCGCATATTTAATGACGATGGAAAGCGTTGAGGCTTCAAGTATTTGCATGGTTACTTTTACACGTAAAGCAGCTGATGAAATGAAGGAGCGCGTTAATAAGTTCCTTGTGACAGATAATTCACGTGTAGCTATTGGCACGTTCCATAGCATATTTAAATCGTTGTTTGAACAACTTCTAAAACAAGTGCCAGCTTGTGCTTCTGTTGGAGTTGTTGGAAATAAGCAAGATGATAGTGATGAAAAAGCTAACCGCTTGTTTAGGCAGCTCATAAAAAAATACAACCTCTTTCAGTTTGATAAAGAAGGGGATAAAACAATAAAGGAACGAATTGAATATTGGACTAACTTGGGGCATAGCGCCGAAGAAATGAAAGGGTTTGTAGCCAAGCATTACGATAGTCTTGAACCTTTATCTGATTATCCAATTAATCAACGGTTCTATGACATGTATATAGAATTTGTCCGGATCCGGACAGAAGAGAAAATTGTTCTGTTCGATGATTTCTTGCTAAATCTGTATCGAGCATTGCAACAATATGAGTCTGCACGTGGGTTCATTCAAGGGAAATTCGACTATATATTTGTAGATGAATTTCAAGATATTAATCCATTACAAATGGATATTTTGAAGCTAATTGCACCTACAGATGGAAGTGGAGCAAAGTTAATCATCGTTGGTGATGATGACCAGAGTATTTATGCATTTCGAGGCTCAAATCCAAGTTTTATTAAACAATTTCATGAGGTTTACGATACATATACATTGGAACTCATGACAAATTATCGTTCTAAACAGAATATCGTTCAGGCTGGCAATCGTGTTATTAAAGCAAATGCGCATGATAGGATAGAAAAAGCAATGGAGCCTTTTCACAAGGTTAATGGAGAGGCATATGTTTGGGCAGCGACTGACCAAAGTGAAGAGGCAAATTGGATTATTACAAAAGCCCAAGAAATTGGTAAGATTGAGCCTTTCTCAGTTAAGGATAGAGTTGAGCCAATAAACTATACGCAATCAACTATCCTATATCGCTCTGTTGGACAGTTACAAAGTGTATATCAAGCTTTAGATAATCGAGGAGTTCCTTTTGTCATTGAGAACAATGAGGATGTAATGGGGATTTTTAATATTTTTGAGTTTAAGATTGCAATTCGAAATTGGTTGGACTTATTAGAGTCAGAACCACTTATACAAATAAGTGCTTGGAGACCATTTTTATTGAATGTTGCTAACGCTTATTTCATTAAGAACCAAGATTTTAACCAATTTATGGAGCAGAGCCATTTTTCATCAGTTCAGTCATTACTACAAGAATTTGTTGCTTTTGTTAAACGTGAAAAAGGGAAGAGTGACACCACATTAATTGAAAAATATTTAAATGGGATATTCAAATTAATAAAGAACAGCAATGTTGAGGTCTTGGAGTTCATTGAACCACTTCTTCAATTTCCAAAGAATAAAAATAACATGTCAAAAGAGGAAGTGGACTGGATAAACAAAGAATGTCAGCATTATAAAACATGGGTTGATTTAATTGCGTATCATGAACGTTTAAAAGAAAGACGAAGCAACATGAAGAAGCATTTAGTGTTATATCACAAAGGCGAATACAATGCCTTATACTTTTTGACCATTCATAAGAGCAAGGGGCTTGCTTTTAATAATGTATTTGTAATTGCTGTTAATGATGGAGGATTACCGTCAAATCGCGCGGTGCCATTGAGCAAGATTAACCTGACGGAATGCAGAGAAAAGGCTGAGCCTCCAACAACTGTCGAAGAAGAACGCAGATTAATGTACGTGGCAGCAACTAGGGCGAAACACAATTTATATGTGACATTTCCTAAAACAATTCAAGATAAACCAAGCAAGCGGTCCATATTTATAAAAGAACTGAGCCTTCCGCTTAGAAATGGGTGATATGAATGGAGATGACCTTTGGTAAATACAAAGGCAAAGAGGTTGAAGAGGTTTTTCGCATGAATCCTGGCTATTTTAATTGGATGAAAGAAAATGGGCTAAGTCGAAAGGAAGACTATCAGTATTTTATTGAAGTCGTTCCTGAACAATTCCCAGAGTCATTTGCTTGGGATATTGATATTCATTCGGGATATAGGTGTTGGTCTTGCAAACGTGAGATGGATATTTTTTTAATGTTTAATCCAGAACTTGAAAACGCATTTAGAGAAGGATATCCCATTATAAGTGCTTTATCACACTTTAAACCCACTTCACTAATACCTTTTGTTCAGCAGTACGGAATTAAGCTTCAAAACCGATTTAGTAAGACGATTGGGGGCAAATGTGTAATGCATATTTGCCCACATTGCAACATGCATCAAGGTGATTATCATGTTGTTGAAGATAATCACCAAATTACTGATGTGCGACAAACGCTAACAATTAGTTATGATAAATCAAAGAATTGCTGGCACGAAGTTTGAAATATGAACTTGTAAAATAGTAAATGAGGATGTTATACTCTCATTAATCAAATACTATTAAAGACGGAAGCACCGTCCAATCGCTATTGCGATATGGAGGGTGCTTTTTTGTCTTTTGGGAGGATTTCATATGAAAAAGAAAATGGTCGAAATCGTAACTGATGAACAGCTACTCAATTGTGTATCTTCAAAAGAAAAAGTGCTTTTCTGTTACGGAGATGATTGTGATGACACTGATGAGTCAGTAATTGTAAGGTTTGATGATGAAATCATTAAAGCAGTAAATGAATCTTACTACATTAGGGAGACTTGTCGCTTTTACACATTTGAAAATTAATTTCGGTTTGACTTATGGGATTCGTAACGAAAAGAAGGTAGTGTAGGGAAAAGCAGGAAATTTGATGTTCTATGTCGAACTATTGGACTATAACTTCTAGTACAAAGGAAGTGGACTTTATTGGCGGCTACTAAAATGGTAAAGCAAAAAAATGATGACACAAAAACTAAATTAGGCGATATATATCATTACTATGTTGTGCTTTTTCATTGTCTTGAACTAGAAGAGAATGAAACTATTTTTGTTGAGAAATTTGGAGATATCTCTATTGTCTCTGACAACAATTCCAAGAACATTGAGGTCAAACATCATGACGGAGTACATTCATTAAACGACCGAAACATTGATTTTTGGAAGACATTGCAGAACTGGGTGACATATCACCATAATATGAAAAACTTCAAGCAACTTATTCTATACACTACTTCAACTGTTGATGAACAAAACAAGTTACATACATGGAATTCAATCAAGGCTCATGAAAGGCTAGGTATCCTAGTGGATATTGGTCTGAACAAAAAGATAGCAGAAAAAGGGTTCCGTCCAATATTCAACAAAATATTCAATCAGGACGTTGAGGAAATCCTTTGTATCTTAGAAAAAATGGAGCTTTATACTAATCAGTCAAATGTTGCTGATATCGAAAAGAAAATCATGAGGAGCAGTTTTTTTAAGAGCATCAAGCGAAGTGATAGAATACAATTTATTAGTAATCTAATGGGGTATATATTAACCCTTCCAGTCGGTAAGCCACATAAATGGGAGATTACTTGCGAAGATTTTGAATCGCTTGCGTGTGAGATGAGAGATAGATATACCAAAACATCAGGTGGGCTACAACTGCCACCTAATACACCTGATGGACCAGCAGATACGGAACCGTATAACGATAGAAGATTTGTAAAGGAAATTAAAGATATTAAATACAATGTAAAGATACCAAAAGCTATTGCTAATTATTGGAGAACCCAAGAGGCGATATTTCATTCATGTTTTAATAATCCGACATTCAATATAGACTTAGGCGAATTTCAGAGGGATATTAAAGATTCATTAATGGAGTTCAAATCATCTTTTATGGATGAATGTGATGAAACGGATATAGACGATATAATCTACAAATCAAAAAGGTTATATGATAAAGCTATGGAGATGCCTGTAACAGATTATCATTCAGTTAAACCAAATCAATCTTACTTTCAAAGAGGCATTATTCATAAAGTGGTTGAGGAAAGGGGCTTTTCATGGAACGTTACCAAGTAAAAACAGATGAGGAATATGAATATATCGACCATATTCAAAACATTTCATTAAATCCATTCTACATGAGTAGAATCATTCATGCTTTTATTGCAGGGTACGAAAAATCAGCGGTTCCATTGAACCTTATATACATCGTCTTGCCATTAATATACTATCGTCCTTCTCGAAATTTATTAATAAAGGCACAGAGTAGAAGTTCTCTGAGAAGCTTGTTTGTCGATGATGTGGATAGGGCAACTGCATTAGGTGGTCTTCAAGATAGATTGCTCTATTTTCAGGATTTGACAAATCAATCTTTTATTATCGCAGCGAACGAGGGAAGAATTGCATTACGTTCTAATGGGATTCAGTTATTATATAACATCGATTATAAAGAAATTTTAAATAGAAACATGAGAGACTTTATTAGAGCGGCGCAATATTTGGGATTGATATGCTCTAGAATGGAAGTTTCGAATGTATATCGACTTCTGGGGGTAACGCTTCGATGAACGTATATATAAAATCAATTCTGGCTTTCAATCAAGAAGGTGAGAAGCGACATGTTGATTTGACTGATGGATTAAATGTAATCACTGGTGAATCAAAAAGTGGAAAAAGTGCATTGCTTGAAATTATTGATTATTGTCTTGGCAGCTCGAAATCAACGATTCCAAAAGGTGAAGTCACAAAGTTTGGTGATTTATTCGCACTTATTCTTAAATTTCCGACTTATCATTTAATCGTAGGACGAAAAAGGTTTGATGATGAGGGCAGAAAACAAATGTACCTATATCGTACATCCACGGAAGTCATACCTAAAAAATTATCAATAGAAATATTTACAGAAGAAAATATGATGAGTCTAGACCAAGCGAAAATTGAATTGGGGAAAGAATTTGGTATTGCGGTTACAAATCCAACTGAGAACATAGATAATTTTAAGAGTGACCCAAGACCTTCTGTAAGAAACATGACTTCTTATATGTTTCAACATCAGAATTTAGTTGCAAGTAAATTCGCTTTATTCTATCGGTTTGAAGACTCTCAGAAACGTGAGCAGACGATTAAGCAATTTCCAGTCTTTGCTGGATGGGTAGACCAAAAATATTATAATTATAGATTAGAGCTAGATGAACTACTAAAACAACAGAAGCGAAATGAAAAGTTACATCAATCATATAGCAAGTCAACAGATAAAATCAAAAGAGATTTGATGGATACTTACAAAAGGTATTATATGCTGGTTGGCAAGACGCTTGATGATAACTTAACACTTAATAAATTGCTCAGTTTAAGAAACAACCTTCCTGATTTCACAAGGGAAAGTTATTTATCAGAAGAGATGGAACGTAGATATGAGCAATTGAAAAAACAGCGTGAAGAACTAAAACAAAGCAGATATGACATTGAGTTGAGTATTGGTAATTTAGAGCTTAGTCATGGTCATGGACAAAATTACTCGTCTAACTTGAAGTCTTTGCAAGCAGTATTAAACCATTCCACAAATCATAATGAAAGCTATGATTGTCCCGTTTGTGGACAGGGCGTTGAAATTCTTACTGAGAAAATCATTACTTTGAAAGATTCTAAGAAATGGTTAAAAGAAGAGCTAACCAGCGTTAGAGGTCAAGGAAATGAATTTCATTTACAAATTCATAAATTAACAAAAGAAAAAGAAAAATTAAACAATGAAATAAGAAAGATTAGTAATGAAATTAGTAAAATTGAAGAGATAACCGAACGATGGAAGAAGAATAAGAAGTTGGATGAAGAAGTGATATTTGCAAGAGCAGAAATTGAAATTGAATGTAAGCGAATCGAAGAACAAGTTTCTAATCTACGAAAAAATGATAATGCTGACGAGATAAGAATCAATGAACTTAACAAGCTCATTGATGGGTATAACCTCCATTCATATAATTCGCAAGCAGAAACTTTTTTCAAAACGAATATTAGCAGAGTCATTGAAAAGCTGGACTTTGAAGATGAGTTTAGACCAGCGGATATGAATTTTATTTTGAGTACATTCGATTTATTTCATTACGATAAAGAAAGTAAGTCAAGAGTGTACCTGAGTGAGATGGGAAGTGGAGCAAATTGGCTTGCTTGTCACGTAAGCTTGTTTCTCGCACTATTACACTTTTTTGCGATTCAGGACAAGTCAGCCTTGCCACCTATACTGTTTTTAGACCAACCTAGTCAGGTTTATTTCCCTGAGAAGATTTTTGTGAATACAAAGGAAAAATCTAATGATTTCCAAAAGGTTGAGCAGATATATAAAACAATCTTGGAAGAAATCGAATTAATTGCGGAAACGACACAGTTCAAACCACAGGTCATAGTTACTGACCATGTTGGTGAGTTGGATATTGAAGGATACAATTTTGAAGATTATCTCCGCAAAAATTGGAGAGGACAAAATAATAAGTTTATATAAATATTACTACATAGAATGAAAATGGAGGAAGTATAGATGAGTATCGTATTGCCTGTTCAGGACCTAGCGTTAAGGAGCCATGACATTTCGGTAGGTTTAGGAAATAAGGTTGTGCCTGATTTCGAGGCACTTCCACAGTTAGGGCAGATGGTCAGACTAGCCCTTCATATTAGAGGATTAGCCAGGATTGAGTACGATATATTGCGGTTAGTAGCGTATCATTACTTGCAAATTGCCCCTAATGATTTAAGAAACATCGTAAAAGATTTGGCAGAGGCAGAATTTATAAGAATCTTTTCAGAAGGTGATACTTATAAAGCAATTCTTCCAACAGTTCCATATTACGATGAAATGTATACAAAAATAGGTGAGTTCGCAACAAGCGAAAAGAATTTAAACGAAGCAGAACAATTGGCTATTACTATCTTGGACAAGCTTACAAAGTCACCTGTTGCAAAACAATCACTGACCCAACTGGGGGCTGACTCGAAGCTGCTTGAAAGAAGCCTGAATATTGGTAATCAAGGAAACTATTTAATTACAAAACGTGTTAGAGGAAAAGATGTTGTACTGAGTCCTGTCTTTTTCTCTGAGAATGCTGATATTTATGCTGATTTAGTTGCAAAGTCTGGCGCAACAAGTATCCAAAGATTGCTTAAATTGATTGAAGGATTTCAAGGAGTACCTTTGAATATTATTGAAACCCGTAAAGAAATCAACGGTACAAAACTAACGGATGATGAGATATTATTATTGAAAAGACTTGCATCTGATGGTGCTGTTAAGCCACCTTCAATCTCTACAAGCCATGCTGGGGTAAATCATTTTATGTTTACACCAAAACCAGGTGATGCACGATTAAATCCTACAAAGAGGGATATATATGAACGTGCTATGGCGTTAGTCTCGGCTGTTCGGCAAGGTCAATTCCTTCCAAAAGCATATGCTATACGAAGCCCTTACGCAATTTTGAATAAATTGAAGAATAGTGATGAGGGACTTAGAGCCAATACAGAGGCATACGAACAGTACAAAAAATTAACCGTTATGAGAGTGGGAAGGCTTGAATCCACAGGTTCAAGCAATTGGCATGTATTTAAAATCAATAAGACGGAAGAAAATCTAGCTGCTTTGAATATTGCAATAGACTTGGTTGATACAGGTGGAACAAAGGGATTGGAAATTGATGATGAAGCACGTATAGCTTTGGGACAGGACCAAACTTATGTGGAATCGTTGATTGGTTCTAGGCAATTAAGAGAACAAGAATATGTACCACTTTCTGAGGAACATCAAGAGCAAATGGATAATTTATTTTTGGGAGGTGCTTAATATTATTAAAGACCGTCACCAAAAGCTGATGTTGTTAAAATACTTTGTAGCAAATAATTGGTTTCCTCATATGGAAGCAGAAATTTATTGTACAGATGGCTTGTCTGGTTCAAACGCACCGATTACTGATATTGATGTACTAGCATTAATGCCAAGTAATTATGGGAAAATGAAACTTGTTTTAGGGGATTGTAAGACTCTGAAAAGCCAATCTCCTATTTCAAGAGCATTTTGGTTGAATGGACTTATGAATTGGCTTGATGCTGAAAAGGGCTTTATATTACTGAACAAGGACATAAAGCAGGATGACCATAAATTAGCTTCCGCTAGGATTAATGTTAGTTTGCTATCTGAAAAAGACTTCGAAGTATATGCCAACTCAACGAATCCAAATTATAAAATTGTGAAAAGCGCAATTCTATCATTGGAGGCATGGGATGAGTATCTAGCCATACCCAAACGTTTTGTACATTTAAAGCCATTTGTCGATTTTGTTAAAAATGGCTTTTGGAACATTCCCGATTATAGAGTGCAATTGCGCCATACATTATTGAAAATAAGAGAAGCTAAACCAGAATTAAATCCAGAACATAAGCTCCATATAGCTTTATTCGCTGATTTAATAGCATTATTTAGTGTTGCTTTAAGTCATACGGTTGCGGAGATATTTAATCAATATTTGCTTCCTGATTCGAAGGAAAAACTATCTGATGATTTGAAGATAGTCATCTGGGGAGGCATTGAAAATTATAACTACTACAACAGTTTGTATACCTATGTGAAAACTTCTAACGACTCTGATTTAAGGCTGCCAGAGTGGGATGCTTTTGTCCAATTAACTAGACAATGTTTAGAACAGCCATTTTCAGTAAGTCACGTTCCAATAATTATGAGAGAAATTGCTTTTGAGCTGATTAACTCAAATAATGGACAGGAATGGACGTATTCAAAACAGCTTGCAAAGAATAACATGCAAGCAGCCAAGTTTGCTCTTCTAATCACAGAGTACGTTTGTAAAGCTACAAAGATTTCTCCAGAATTTAAAGAAGTATTAGTGAATAGATTGTTAAGTATTCAAGCCTAAGAATATATTATTAATGCGAGGAATGATAAATTGCTACAAGTATCTGAGACGCTATTAGATATTGAACAAATTCATAAATGGTTAGACATGTGTGCTATCAGTTACAATCAGTCGGATGTCAGAGATAGAATTACTGTTGATTTGTCTCGCCTTAATTACGTATCACCACTTGGATGCACCGCATTGCTAACAACCCTTCGTTTCCTGGATAGATATTTCTATTTGGATACAATCGTTCCTCATGTTCCTAGAATTGAAGAAACGAACGTTGTTGGCTACATGGAACGAATGAACTTTTTTAAATATTGTCCAGATGATGTGCGTTCAGCATTTGAGGATGAGATGGATATGGAGTTTCTGTATAACAGAAAGCGCAATAACAAGAAAGATTCATTGAACGAAATCACGTTATGTAGTTCCGATACTGATGTTGAGGAGTTTGATAGTTCATTAAAACGGATATTAAAACATAAAGGAATCACGCAGAATCAAGTTTCACGTATCAGTCGGATTGTGACAGAGCTAGGTTTGAACTCGATTGAGCATGGTAAACATGATGGTGAGGTCTCCTGTTATTATTGCGTACAATCATATAACAAAAATAAGCTAGGGATTGCTATCTGTGACAGTGGCATGGGGATTGTGGAGAGTTTGGAGCCTTATATAGATTCATTTGACGATGATGATGTCGTAAGGCAAGCCATTTTTACAACTGCATCTTCACGTGGCAAAGAAAGAGGGAAAGGGTTGCCAGATGTAAGGAATGTCGCTTTAATGCTTGATAATGCAAAGTTCTATGTAAGAACGCATAGGAAGGCTTATCAAGTTTTTAGTGATAAAGTAGAAGCCTTACATAAGGGAAAGTATTTTTATGGTACTTACTACTATATCGTGGTAAACCCTTGACTTTAAATTGATACAACTGATATAGTATCAATGAGTGGATTTCAATTCTTGTTTTGAAGTCAAATGGAATGGTGGATAATTTATGATGCATTTAAACTTATTGAGTGAAGGGCAGGAGACAGTTAATTTACTTTTTAGACCCAAGTTAATCCCACTTAGAGAAAGATTAATGGAACAGATGGGTCACGCACCAGTAGGCACTACTTTTTATTACGATATGAGTCAAGTTGAAGGAATAAATGGCTCTGGAATCGATGAGATTATTGCCAAGCCAATACAGGAATTTATTAAGCATTACAAAACAGATGATAAGTATTTGGTACTGATGAACTTAAACAAAGAACATGACCACATCTATAACATCAATCTAACGCTTAAAGAAGAGAATGTGACAGTAGTTGGCAAGCAGAACGATAACATTGAAATCATCGGGAATATTGGTGATTCGTTAAGAGAAATTCTGGTCATAGCTCATGAGCTTAGAGAAGTAACTGCACGTGATATTGCGGATAGATTGGACAAAAAGCTTAATTTAACTAGCACTCAATTAAATAAATTGAATGAAATGCGCTTATTGAAACGATATGAAGTACAGCTCGAAGAAGGCGGTAGGCAGTACATATATCGTAGTTTATTTTATTAATGGAGGGAGACCTCCATTTTCAAAAAATGGATTTCAATTTTACTATTGAACTCTCCCGAAAAGAGAGTTATAATCAAATCAGACTTCAAATTCAGAATTGAACTCTCTGCGAAAGAAAGAGAGTTAAAATTAAATCGGACTTCAAAAACGGAATTGAAATCGAGGAGGAGGTGAGATGATGAACAAAATAAAAAATCGTAGGTTCTGTCGAGAACCCACGATTTGACAGCAACGAATCCATCGTGCCTGCCTATGGAATTAGAGGTGATTTCATAATACCACGGTGGACAAGTCTCGACAATCCATCACGTTATGAAAGGAATGATAAATATGATGATATGCCGTAAGTTTATTACTCGAAAAGACGGTACACGTGTCTATGCAAGCCAATTAGGGCTAGAAGCGATTTGTTTCGAGGTTTCGGATGAAAAGCATCAAGCTTATCTTGATAAAAAGAAAAAAGATAAGTCGACAGATAAATAGAGGTTAGAAAAAAAGTTTGACTCCGTGGCAGGGGAGTCTTTTCCCTATAATCCCAATATACAAGGCAGGTGAAAAAACATGGCTAAAAATACAGGCAGTGGTTTTCGTAAAGGTGCAGTAACAAATCGTACTCAGTTCCAAGCACCTAATGGGAATTTCGTTAAACGTGACGCTTCTACTGGACGCTTTATGGACCAAAAAACATCTGGTGGCGCATTTAAAGGCATTCGTAAGGAGAGCTAGATTAAAACAAGAGTGGGTTAATCATAGCCCACTCTTCATTCGAACATTAGGAGAGGTTTCATGGTTGCTTGGTTAGTAAACTATCTAGAACATAACTGGATAGACATGGTGAAGGACATTCTGATTGGTTTAATCGCTGGTTTGATTTTGGCTCAAAAAAGTAGGAACGATGGAATTAACAATCAAACGACTGTCCGAGAAAGTGTGCAATACATAACCCAAACAGTTGTTGTTAATTATCCAGAGAGAACTAGAAGAAGACCAGATAATAGCCGTAAATCAAAAGAAGATGATAACTCTATTATTGGTGTTATGGCTGTTGTTACAATCGTATTATCCTATTTATACGTTAAGTATCATTCAGAACTGATGAGCTTTATGACGAGTTTAATTATCATTGGCGTTGTAGGCACTTTGACCGTTGCTGTTAAATTGTATAGAAACAACAGTTATGATAACTTAAATCGCTTATGGACATTGCAACTGATTGGCATTTTGGCGTTCGACTGTATTCAACTGGTTGTCATGTCTAAACAGGATACCTCGTTAATATCTACACTTAGCTTATCTGAATTTTTCAGTACAGCGGGTATTGAAGGAGTAGCTAGGTTTGGTATTGTTGGAATGGGTTATATTTTAAGCCTACTGCCCAATGTCCTTCTTTTCGTGTTATTAATACACATGCTATCTGTTAACTTGAATCGTGCGTACAATGACAGAGTGACAGCATTTTTCATACGCCACACCGTAAAAATTACAACGAAACCATATCATGTGTTGGTGGCATTGGTGTTGTTGTGTGGCTTCTCATTATTCTACTCAACAGGTTATGTGTATGACCTCATTCAAGGTCAGCAGGAAAATGCAATGAATCATCTTGAACAAACCTTAAAAGTAAAGTAGGCATAAAAACGACTCGATGGAGTCGTTTTTTCTATATCAAGAAAAAATTTTATCATTGGTTTAGTTGATTTGTATGTATGCAATATGTGTTTGGGATTCATTAAAGATATTTACAAAAGGTCTTTATAAGGGAATTAGAGTTGACGTGCTATTGGAAATAGTAGACAATTAATGTTGTGTCATAATTATAGAATTTCATTCTTGATTATACTTGTAGGAAGTGATTGGATAATGATGTATCAGTCAGCCGATACAAAGAAATTGGTTATTGAAATCATTGCAACACTTGTAAATATAAAAGGCACGATGTATGAACTGATTCTAAAACCAGCGGGAATTAACAAAAACTACTTTCAATCGCTAACCAAACAGAAAAATGATGCAGGAAAATGGTTGACCAAGAGAGAGATTGCTTCGAAAATTATTTCTGAAATTGAAACTCATCCAAGCTATGAGAAAATCATGCATTCAATCATTAAGACAGCATCTGAGTTCAATCAATTCCATATAGCAAAAGATGAATATGAAGCCCGTGCCACTGTTCAAAAGGCAAGAGAGGTACTTGGAGTCCTAGAAATTTTGGAGAAAGAGGAAACTAGGAAAAGGGAACAGGCTAAGGAGAAAACTGAGTTAGAAAGAGCTTCGCAAAAAGAACAAGAACTAGCCAAGCAATTGCCATTGCTACTTCTTGCCTTTGATAGTATTTCAGGAAAAAGTGCGAATCCGCAATTAAGAGGGGTCATGCTTGAAGATATCGTTAACAGATTGTTTAATACGTATGATTTAACTGAACAGCTTACAGTTGTACAGGCTTTTAGACGTAATGATAGTGGTGAACAAATTGATGGAGCCTTTAAACTTGATGGATGGCATTATATTGTGGAGATGAAATGGACGACTCAAGTTTCAGGCATAAGAGATTTGGACTCGTTATCCGGGAAAGTCTTACGTTCAGGCAAGCAGACGATGGGAGTATTCCTTTCTGTTAACGGTTGGTCATCTCATGTTGTGGACTTAATTAAACAGAACCCAGATAAGTCTATCCTATTGATGAGTGGGTATGATTTAAGAATTGCTTTAACTAGGCAAGTGGATTTGATAAAGATGCTTCATAAGAAGCTTTCTAAGTTAAATCTAGAGTCTGAACCATTTTTTGGGGCAGAATCTATGATTTAAGAAGAAGCAGATACCACAATTCAAAGTGGTGTCTGTTTTTATAGAATCAAATTCTAATGTATCTAGGTCAAAATATTGAAGTTCCTCCTGTATTGAGTCACATCTACCACTGATGTATCATCCAATGCTTTGAATTTAGATAGCTTACGAATATACCACTTATCTTCATTAATGGAATGGGATATATATAACTTGACCTTCTCCTTACTGGGTATAGCTTGTTTTAAAAGAATTGAGAATTCTTTAACAGGAAATATGAAAATATCTCCTTCGTATTGGTTTGGCTTTGATAAAACATAAACGATAAATAAGTTGTCGTTGTCAATATAGTTATCGAACTCATTTGGATTTGTGATTTTCCACGATGTAAAATCAAAAAACTTCTGTTCAAATTCAGTTGCTGCAATATGTAATTTTCCGAATTTAACTTGAATTTCTTTAAATACTGTTTTGTTTTCTATTCGTTTACGTAAAATCAAATCTACTTTGTCAATATCTAAGAATCTGCTGTAAGGATTCCATCCTTGCTCGAAAAACTCCACTTTTGCATAAGTCTCACCAATGATTTCATAATGACCAGCTTTTGCACTTTGAGATTTATCCATTTTATAAGGCTCCCTAATTATGATGGTGGATAGATTTAGATTTAAAATATAAGCCTCTATGGATTCAATGTCCATAAAGGCGGGATTTATTTGTATTAATGAACAGTATTAATAAATGATGAACATGCCTTGATGTTAAATAAGAATCATTAAAGATGCATTGTATGAACTGAAGAAAATGAATATAAACTGGGGTGACAGTCAGCCGCCACCCCCAAAAGACTATTCTTCTTCCTCGTAGTCTACCTTATCAGGGTCAAGACCCATTTCAATAATAACTTCTCTTAAAGACGAATAATGCATTCCAGCGTCAATATTATATTGGTCAGTTACATCATTATCGTCATCATCTTTAATAGAGATAACCTGAAACATACCTCCAGCACCTGCACGTTCGCTTGTTTCCCAGTCAAGGTTGAACTTAAACATTTAATCATTCCCCTTTGCTTCATTGTTAGCAATCAAGGTGTTTGAGTGCTAAATTAATTGTAGCTGGATTTTAATGAGGTAGCAAGTGGAAACATGAAATGAGTATTACACCTATTGAAGGTAAGGGTAAGGTACTGATATGAGTATGATTGAACTGAACATCAGGGGTTGGCTCTTATACGTTAGGGTTGTGAAATGTCTGTTTCTCATCTATTGGATACTGGAGTTGAATGTGTTGCAGCTTATTAGTGTATTTCATATTTCAAAATGATTTGTAATGGTTTAGGATATAATCAAATGAATGTTTGATTATATTATAAAGCGAGGTTACATAAAGTGAGTATTAAATCAAATGACATATGTAATGTCTCATGCTTTGATGAGCATAAGGTCAGACGTGTAAAGCAATCCATTCAGGAAGATGAAATATCAAATATGGTCAAAATGTTTAAAATTCTGTGTGACGAAACGAGACTGAAGGTTGTTTACGCATTATGCCAAGAGGATGAATTATGTGTATGTGATGTGGCTAATATTATTTGCTCTACTATGGCGACAACATCACATCATTTAAGAAGTTTAAAGATGCTTGGTATTGCAAAGCATCGAAAAGAAGGAAAGTTGGTTTTCTACTCATTAGTGGATAAGGATATTCGCAAGTTAATCGAAGTAGCATCTTATTAAATTCGAAGAATTTATTAAATTGGCAACATTTATCACAAACGAATAGCTGATTGAGTTTCCCATGTGCTTTTTTTATATCAGCGAAAGCTGATTACATCAGCAGCCCTTCCCATGTGGGAGGGGTGTTTTCTAGTACACATTAAACATGTATATGAACTTTGTTAGTGTGGAAGGAAATGAAGACTTTAAGGAGAATACAATTAAAGACGCTGTTCTTTTGGGTCTTTTGACTTATCGACCTTGTCGAAATGATTACTTTCAAAAGGAGTTTTTTATGCAACCAGAAGAAGAAAAAAGCATCGTTGTTGAGGATACAACAACACAATTGCAACAATCAATTTCCAGTTTTAACGCACCACTCTCTGGATACCTTCAAAATTTAGGCTTACCAACGGATAATATCTTATATCCAATTGAGGAGCGAAGGAAAGTTATAGATTCACTAGGCAATGCATTATCCCATTTGCCAATGTCAGAGCGTGAGCGAGCTTCCTATCTAACCAAATTCGCTGTCGCTATTACTATTGGTCTTTTTGATAGCGCATTAAACTACCTTTGGAACGAGACAGTAAATGCATTACGGAAATTGGTAACTGATTTTGACTTAGCTTACTACTATTCCGTTGCGGAGAAGGTTAATCCACGATATAAAGGCTTATCTGAACCCGAGGATTTAGAGCAAGTTAGTGAACACGACACATTGGAAACGTGTCGGCGTATCGGCATCATAACTGATTTTGTATACAAAAAGCTTGAATTCATTAACTACATGCGAAACCATGCTAGTGCTGCTCATCCAAATGACAATGACATTAATGGATATGAGATGTTGGGATGGCTTGAAAATGCAATTAGATATGCCATTACAGCAACTCCAGACGTATCTGCGGTTACAATTAAGCGACTCCTTGACAACATTAGAACGGTTAATATTCCCGATGATGATTTTGTTTATATTGGCGAGGAAGTAGCTAAGTTGCCCCAGGAGCGGATTGATGATTTTCTTTGGAGTATTTTTGGAATGTTCACTGACCCAAAGGTAACGGCTATTCCAAAAGATAATATTCGAAAGCTTGCAAAACATGTATGGGATGCAAGTTCAGACAATCGGAAGTATGATGTCGGTTCGAGATTCGGCGTATACCGTAAAAATGGTGATGTGCCAAAGAAAGATGCAACCGATGAATTTCTAGTCATTGTCCAGGGTGTATCATTTAAAGATGAAGACAGCTTGGCTGGTGAGCTTATTGAAAAACTTGAAATGCTAAAAAGTGCGCATGGTGGCATGAATAACTTTTATAATGAGCATCCCCATGCAATGATGCTTGGTGAATCTCTTCCACCTTCGGGTGCTGTTCCGAGAGCGGCTAGAACCCTCTGGGTCAAAGTTATTTGCAAATGTTTCATTGGTAACGGACTTGGTTATCGAGAAGGTGTGGATGAAGGCGCGTTGCCTTATTATAAGAAATATATTATGGCTTTTGGTGAAGCAGAAATCATTGAGTTTATTCATCTAATGGCTGACTCTGAGTTTACCTTTGACTTAGATAGAACAAAACCTGACGCTCGTATACGAACATTAGCCAAACATTTTTTAGGAAAACCAACTAATGTTCACATTCAAAAAATCCTGACATTAATTAAGGACTTCCCTGCTTTGAAACTAGAGAAAGCTCATAATACAAAAGAGTTTTCTGACTTGATTAGTTTAATTCCACGATTCAAATAGATAGTTTAAGGTTGGATTCCGAAAGGAATTCAGCCTAGTTTTCATTGGCTAAGATAATAAAATAACGAGGGGAATATTCTCCTTCTGTAGTTGTAGCGCGAAAGGGAGTCATGTATGACAGTAATAAGTCGTAATGAACCATGTCCATGTAATAGCGGACTAAAATATAAGAAGTGTTGCCTTGCTCATGAGGGACAGTTTACCGTATTTGTGGACGAAGCAGGGAATAGCGGGGCAAATTATCTGGACTTAGACCAACCATTCTACATAGTGGGAGGCTGGATAATACCAAATTCCAAAATAGCCGATTCTTCTTTGGTTAGGGAAGTTGCTACTGACCTGCGCGTTGACGGGGAACTTAAGGGAACGAATTTGACTGGAAACAGACGGAATCAAACAAAGTTTAATGAAATGTTTGATACGATGGTAGCAATGGGATGCAAACCAACGATGGTTCTTGCGGAGAAGAAATACTGCATAGCTGCTAAAGTTATTGAGACTTTTCTTGACCCTGCATATAACAATAAAGTGACGAATCGCTATACATATGACAACATAATGAAGAAGGAACTTGCCGAAAAAGTATATAAATTGTCATTTGATACGCTTAAACAATTCGCGCATGCTTACCGATTATTAGAGGTAGAGTTGTTGGAACAAAGTTTATTCGGATTGTGCGAAGAACTCAAAGCCAATCATGAACACGATTTAGCAAATAAATTGTTAGGGGCTACGAATGCAATCGAAGAAATTTGTTCTTTAGAACGAGGGACAAGAGTTGATTTCCTGCCGAATCAGGCAGCTGCCAGTTTAAATGTTCCTGCATTTATTGCATTCGTAAATCACCTTGAAGGGTACGCGAGACTCAATAAATATCGTCTGACAATCGTTCATGATAAGACAAGGGCTTATGAAGAGGGTTACAAAGAAGTTTACAGGCTTTATTCGGAGGCTACTGACTTCCAATATCGGCTTACGGATGGAACCAATATATTGATGGGATTCAATCATTTAAAACAAATCCAATTTCACAATTCGCAAGATAGTCCATGGATTCAGTCAGCCGATGTACTCATTAGTGCATTAAACAGATTTCTGAAATTGTTGTACAATAATCAGGAGGTTAACGATGAACTATTAGCGTTGGGGAGATTTATTAGCCCAGCTGTAATTGATGACGGTATCAAGTTTGGGGATTCCATTTGTTCAAAGGAAACTAGGTCAAAGATTATTAATGCAATCTCAAGTCGTTAAAGTGTTAAAAGTGGCTGATTATATGCATTGAATATTTATGCATTGGTTAGTTTTAGGTGATTTTTTGAATAAGGACATAAGGATAGCGTAGACAATTATGTAGACAGTTGCCACGTAAAAAAATTGACGAGGTGCATAGATTCAACAGCGCCAGGCAGGATGCGCTGCTTCCGGCCGTAGAGCGGGGCATTATCGTTTTCATCGGGGCCACTACGGAAAATCCGTTCCACTCCGTGAACGGAGCCCTGCTCTCCCGCTCGACGCTGTTCCGGCTGGAGCCGCTCACGAAGGAGCATTCGCTTGCGGCAATGCGCAGGGCTTTGGCCGATTCGGCCAAAGGACTTGGCTTTATGAAGCTGCAGGCGGATGAAGAGGCGCTGGAGCATATCGCATCGATGGCTAACGGCGACATACGCCGAGCGCTGACTGCCCTGGAATTGGCCGCGGTGACGACGCCCTCGGAGCTGGACGGAACCGTCCGCGTAACGCTGGATATCGCGGTGGAATCGATTCGCCAACCGTCGGTACAAGCCGACGAATCGACGCAGTACGATGTGCTGTCCGCGTTCCACAAGAGCGTGCGGGGCTCGAGCGATGCGGCCTTGTTCTGGTTTCTATACGCGGTGGAGAAGCTGGGCATGGACCCGATGGTGTTCCTGCGGCGACTGACGGTCGCCTGCAGCGAAGACATCGGATTGGCCAACCCGCAGGCGATGGTACAGGCGGTCAGCGCCATGGAAGCTTATCACCGCATCGGCTGGCCGGAGTCCAAATATATTGTGGCTCAGGCGATTCTGTTCGCCGTGGAGAGTCCGAAATCGAACGCGATCGCCGTGACGATCGGGAAGATGATGACGGCCTTCGATACGATCAGGTCGGCGGAGGTTCCGCTGCACTTGCGGGATGCGCACTACAGCGGGGCCAAGAAGCTCGGCCACGACGGCTACAAGTACCCGCACGATTATCCCGGCCACTACGTCGAACAGAGTTATTTGCCGGACAAGCTGTCTTCCAGCGTTTTTTACGAGGCGACCGAGCAGGGGATGGAAGATAAAATCCGGCAAAATCAGTTAAAGCGCAGAGGAAGACGGGGATAGACGGAGCGATACGCGTACAAATTGGAGATTTTCAGGAAAAAGTGGATTTTGCCTGAAGCAACAAGCTTTTTTCGTTGGAATCGGGGATATCCGGCCTTTACGCCCGAAAAATCGGCATAGGTGGCAGGCTGCGACGAATACAGATGGGTACTACGGCGGTTTACGAGGTCTATCGTCGTTTGACGGAGGGCGAGAAACCGTCTAAGCTTAAGGAATAGAGTTTTCAGCTTTTATACTTTTTATTCGATAAGGAGGTGTACCTGTCCTCTCCGCTTCAGGCGAGGATAGGAAACATTTGGACCCTGACCCCTTTCCGTTAGGCGTGAATTTGCTTTTGATCTTCGTGTTGGTTTTTCTGAACGGCTTCTTCGTAGCTGCCGAGTTCGCCATGGTGAAAGCGCGCGGCTCGAAGATCGATACGTTGGTGCAGGAGGGGCATAAGAGAGCAACTGCGGCTTCTCATCTGATCGGTCATCTGGACGCTTATTTGTCAGCCTGCCAGCTCGGCATTACGCTGACGTCGCTCGGATTGGGCTGGATCGGCGAACCCGCAATCGCCCGCATGCTTGAGCCTATGTTCCAAGCCGTACATCTTAACGAGAATCTGGTTCATCCGCTGTCTTTTATCATCGGTTTTTCGTTTATCACGGTGCTTCATATCGTGCTTGGGGAATTGATGCCGAAATCGGTCGCAATTCGCAAAGCAGAGACGATTACGTTGCTGACGGCCGGTCCGATGATTTTTTTCCGCAAAGTGATGAGCCCGTTCATCTGGCTGCTTAACGGTACCGCAGGCATGCTGCTGAAGCCGTTCGGCATCGATGTCAAGGAGGATACTTCCACCGCGCATACGGAGGAAGAAATCCGGATTCTAGTGCAGGAAAGCCATAAGAGCGGATTAATCGACAATACCGAACTTACGCTAATGGATAATATTTTCGATTTCTCGGAGACGAACGCTCGGGAGATTATGATTCCGCGAACCGAGATGAGCTGCCTTTACGGCAATTTGAGCTTTCAAGAGAACCGAGCGATCGCACTGCGCGAGATGCATACGAGATACCCCGTGTGCGAGAGAGACAAAGACAACATTATCGGCTTTGTGCATATTAAAGATTTGCTGAAGGTGCCGGATAACGCCATCCTGGACATTCGCGATCTGTTGCGGCCGATGACGACTGTGCCCGAGAGTATGCCGATCAGCGCGCTGCTGAAGCTGATGCAGAAGAAGAAGACGCAGATTGCGATTCTGATCGACGAGTACGGCGGAACTTCGGGACTGGTTACATTGGAAGACATTATGGAAGAGATTGTCGGCGAAATTCAGGACGAATTCGACGAGGAGCGCCCCGACGTGGAGCCGCGTGAAGATAATACGTACTCCATCAATGGCATGATGCTTATCGAAGAGGTGAACAGCTTCTTCGGGCTTGATCTGCCCACCGACGATTACGACACGATCGGAGGCTGGATTTATTCTCAGATCGAGAACCCGCCGAAGAAAAACCAATTTGTCGTCGCCGAGGAAGGATTCCGGTTTACGATAGAAGAGACCGACCATCTGCGGATATCCCGAATTCTTGTGCGCAAGGAGACGGATACCGAGTGGGCGACTCAAGCCGAGACGGGCTGATATAAACGATGGAAAGAGGCTGTCCCCCAAGCAGAGTTGCTTGAGGACAGCCTCTTTGATTTGCAAGAAGGTTATCGCCGGCGAACATGAGCGACAAGGAAGCCGATCGTACCGATCAGGGCAAAGACGGCGCCGGTCTGAAAGACGCGCGACAGGCCGAACGAATCGTACAGCCAGCCCCCGAGCGTTCCGGCGATGACGCCGGCCAAACCCGACCAGACGACGGCGAATACCGCCTGGCCTGACGAGCGGTATTCGTCGGGAATAAGCGACTGCAAACCGCGCAGCGCGGTAATGTAGAAGATCGCGAAGGTAATGGCGTGCATCATCTGCAGGGCGACCATCATCCAGGGCTGGTCGGCCAGGCTGAGCAAAGACAGACGAATGACGTAGAACGCGCTGGCGATCGCGAGCAGCGGATATTCGCGGAACCGGTGACCGAACTTGGCGAGCAGGAAAAACATCGGAATTTCGCTGACCGCCGAGGCAAGCGAGGCGTACCCGATGACGGAGTCGTCGGCCCCGATCTCTCGCATCGCTACGGACAGGAAGCCCTCGTTTGTGCGATGGGCTACCGAAATGACCATAATCAATCCGAAGAACACGAGCGTCTCTTTGCGCCGAAGAAGCTCCCATAGCCCGCTGAACTCGAATTTGCGCAGCGTAGCCTGGTAGTCTCCGACGAAGAAGGAGAAGACAAGTGAGACAAGGACAACGCCGAGAATCAGCCCTATCGTCAAGTCCGAACCGAACGTCTTCAGCACATACCCGAATAGGACGGCGCAGACGGCGTAGCCGAGCGAGCCGAACATTCGGATCGAAGGAAAGCTGATCTTCATCCGTTCGGCGGCGAGCAGGGAGACGCTGTCCAGCATCGAGTTGTTCGGCGTCTGAAACAAGTAGAACAGCGCCATAATGCCGGCCATCATGCCGAATTCCTTCTGCGGCAGCAGCAGCGCGAGCGCCAGAATTTGCACGAGATACAGAACGTTTAAGATGCGGGGCAGGTTTTTCGTGCGGTCGCTGATAATGCCGACGACGAGATTGGACACGATGGACAGGAACGGTCCGACCGAGTAGATCGCTCCGATCTGCAGCTTGGAGAAGCCCAGGCTTTCGAAATATAGCGGGAAGTAGGTGATCAGAAGCACCATTCCGGCATAGTTGGCGAATTGGAGAGCGCGCAGCACGAAGAGCTGCCCGCGCATGGCTGAGCTGTTGTTCATGGTTGAAATCTCCTATCCTTGATGTTCGGCGGTCAGCCTGACGCTGCGACGGCTGCGGCGAAAAAGCCACGCCAGGAACAGCACCTCCGCGAAGACTCCGGCGGATTGCGCCATGGAGCCCAGCACGCCGCTCCAAGCAGGCAGCAGCAGCGCGAGCAGTACAATCGTCAGCAAGGTTAACGCCGCGTTCGCGGTTTGCGAGCCGAACATCAGCTTCGTCTCTCCGTGGGCCATGACCACACCGTTTAGCGTGTCCAGCCAAGGGAAGACGAGCACGAACGGCAGGAAGCCGCGCAGGGCGTGAATACAAGCCGTCAGCAATTCGTCCTTTACTCCGAGCGCATGCGAGAACATCCACTCGCCGACCGGCGTAAACGCCATGATCGACAGCAATACGAACGGGATAAAACCGAGCATCAGCGTGAACTTCCGCACAATGTCCGGGTTGGTCTTGACGAACAACAGGGCGATTTGGTGAAAATAAGTAAAAAAGCCGAGCATCAGATTCATCAGACTGCCGGCTACGGCAAACGATGCGACTGCGAGCGTGCCGCGATCGGTCGTGCCGAGCAGGGCGTTCAAGATCGGCAGCACCCAAACGACGATAAAAGAAGAATAGAGAAGCGGGTTGTAAAACTTGGCCACCTGCTTCGGTTCCGTAATCTCGCATTCCTCGTCTTTTTCCGGCAGCTGCTTAACGAGCCTGTTCGCTTCCCACCAACTGACGCCGGCTTCGATCATCATGCCGAATACGAAGATGATCGTTCCTTGCAGCGCGCTGTCGACGCCGACCCGCAGGAAGTATTGGGACAGCAGGAACATGCCGCCGAGCCGGAATACCATCGCGATCGTCAGCCATCTCGTTCTCATTTTATAGATGATAACCCCTTGATAGAGGCAGCGGATACCCGAAAATACCGATAGGAACATCAGGGCGTAATAAGCGTGGATCGCTCCTTCTTCTACGATCGGAGGCGCCCCGAAGGCGCCCCCGAATACCCAATGGCCGACAGGCGTATAAGCGATAAGCGCGCCGAACGCAAGCGATGCTCCGAACACATAGAAGCTGACGCGTCGGACGGCGCGGAAAGAGGTGCGGTCGCGTACGAGCGCCGAGCAAGTCTGACGGAACAGCACGGCCGGCTTCTCCGTAACAATGAGCAGACTCATCGCCAGCGCATATCCGGCCAGCACCATCTCGGGGTTGTCCGATCTGGCCAGCGTTCCATTGATAATGACGTGAGACAGGTTGATCAACAGAGCGGAAATTCCCATCGGGATAAAAAACAGCAAAAGCCGTCTCATCGAGACGGGCTCGTTACTTGGCGGCATAGGGGGCTCCTTCGCGAAGCTCGCTTTCATTTGTCGTGTGTTTGTCGAGATAGGTAGTATTATAGCAGATTGAGAGGAACATTCGGGGATCATTTTCGAAGAATTAGGCTGGATTTCAACTCTGCAAAATGATAAATTAAAGAATAAAGCAAATTTTGAGGCTTTGTCAGACGGAGACCGGGTGATTAAGATGCGGATAGACGAGCGCTGGCTCGAACGCCAGTTTGTTTACAGCGAGCGGCACGACATTGCGCTTCCGTCTCTGGAGACCGACTGGGACGAACTGCCGTTGGCATGCCGAGTCGCGATTTTGTCCAAGTGGGAGATGATTCGGGGGACGATTCCCGACCGGATCAAAAGCTTGGAGGATGTCATTCGAGTGAAGCAGCAGCTGTTGTTCGAGGAAGACGATTTCGCCGAGTCCTGCCTGATCAACGGGGATATCGCCGATCTGGCGAGCAGGATTAACGACCTGAACATCTGGTTCCGCACCCGGCAAGATCTGGAGCCGCATACGAAGCAGCATATCGGTTAAAGCGTTGCGGAGGACCTACGAAATGACCAAAGAAGCGTTGCTGGCGGGCCGTTCACCTCGCGGACCGTTTTCTCTAATGAAAAGAGTGTACAAGTATATTTTGCCGGAGGTCAGAGCCGAGCTCGGGCGCTGGCGAGACAGGGCCGGCGGCATTCCCGACCCGGAGCTGCGCAAGCAGGCTCTGGACAGCATAGCCGGCAAGCAGTTCCACTGCGAGGGCGGGGGCGTATACGCCGCTGCCAATTTAGAAAGTCGCCATGTGCTCATACCGCTGATCGTCGCTCTTCAGACAATCAGCGACTATTTGGA
Source organism: Cohnella sp. LGH (assembly GCF_017671885.1). Lineage (NCBI taxonomy): Bacteria > Bacillati > Bacillota > Bacilli > Caryophanales > Paenibacillaceae > Cohnella > Cohnella sp. LGH. The sequence continues at coordinate 1,571,952 of NZ_CP072117.1, read as the reverse complement.
CAATCTGTGCGACCGCAGCACTTCGCTTGATCCGAACGATTTTCGCCTGCTGCACCAGAGCATGCTTGACGCGGTCACCCCGGGAGCTGCCCTGCGCAACTATTACGCTTTGCGAGACGAGCAGGACGACGGGGGATACTTGGCGGCGCTCGTTGAGGAATGTCAGCGCCGGACTGCGCAATTACCCGCCTACGCTAAGGTACAACCGTTCGTGGCCGAGCTGGTGCAGCTGTACGGAGATCTTCAAGTATACAAGCATATTGATCCGGCCAAGCGCGAGGGTCAATTGCTCGCTTGGTGGGACAAGCACGCGGCGCTCTATCCCGAGCTGCAGTGGAATGAGTTTGCGGCAGCGACGGGGTCGACGCTTGGCATGTTTATGCTGTTTCTTGCAGCCAGCGATCCACAGCTGGAAGAGCGTCAGGCGAAGGAAATCCGTATCCGGTATTTCCCGTCCATCTGCGGTCTGCACATTTTGCTCGATTATTTGATCGATCAGGCGGAGGACAGGGAAGGCGGAGATTTGAACTTCTGCAGCTATTATGCCGACCAGTCAATGCTTAACGGACGGATGGAGCGTATGGTTAAAGCCGCAAGATCGGCCGCCGAAGGGCTGCCTTTCGGGCATTTTCACCGGATGATCGTAGAAGGGCTTGTCGCGCTGTATTTGTCCGATCCTAAAGTGCGGGATCAGCAGGATGTTCGGAAGACCGCCAGACTGCTCATGAAGGGCAGCCCATGGACGAGGGTGTTTTTCTGGCTGAACAGCCATTGGATAAGAAAGGCGATGTAAGGTTAAGAATGACGAGGAGGAATTTGACAGATGAGTGCAGTTAAGAAGATCGCGGTATTGACGAGCGGCGGAGATTCGCAAGGGATGAACGCGGCGGTTAGAGCTGTCGTGAGAAGCGCATTGTACCGCGGCATTGAAGTTTACGGCATCCAGCGCGGCTACCAGGGGCTGCTTAATCAAGATTTGAGACCGATGGATCTGCGCAGCGTGGGCGACATTATTCAGCGCGGCGGCACCATTCTTCAGACGGCTCGCTGTAAGGAGTTCATGACGGCGGAGGGTCAGCAGCGCGGAGCGGAAGTGCTGCGCGAGCAGGGCATCGACGGCTTGATCGTCATCGGCGGCGACGGCTCGTATCACGGAGCGAACAAGCTGAGCAGGCTGGGCATTAAGACGATGGGATTGCCGGGCACGATCGACAACGACATTGCGTTCACCGATTTCACGATCGGCTTCGATACGGCGGTCAGCATCGTCGTGGAAGCGATCAACAAGCTGCGCGACACGATGACCTCGCACGAGAGATCGTCCGTCGTCGAGGTAATGGGACGCCACTGCGGCGACATCGCTCTGTATGCCGGCCTTGCCAGCGGCGCGGAAGCGATACTCGTTCCCGAGGTTCCGTTCGATCTCAAGGAAATTTCGCTTCGCATGAAGGACAACTTCCAGAAGGGCAAGCGTCACGGCATCGTTGTTGTCGCAGAGGGCGCCGGCACCGGCGAAGAGGTCGCCAAGAACATTATCGAATACAGCGGCATCGAGCCTCGCGTAACCGTGCTTGGACATATTCAGCGTGGCGGTACGCCAACGCACAACGACCGCATTTTGGCGAGCCGACTGGCCGATTATGCCGTGCAGCGCCTGATCGAAGGGGATTCCGCCAAAGGGATCGGCATCATCAAGGGCGAATTCGTGGCGACGGATATCGACAAAGTCGTCTCTACGAAGAAGACGTTTAATCTGGATTTGTACAATTTGGCATTGCGTCTGGCGCAATAAGGCGCGACTTCATAAAAGAATACGACAAGACGGTGTAAGCCGCTCCTCCGCCGACGGGGGCAGCGGCTTTTTTTAGTATGTATTTTGACCTAGCGCGGAATGCTTATATCCATTATAATATCGAATGAGAGAACATAATTTCAGGTGAAATGAACAAAATTTCAAAATCAGCTCTGCGAATGGTGTGAATTGCGTTGGATAACGACAAGATCAGGAAAGTCGTGGAAGCCGCTAAACTATACTATCAGCTGGATTACAGCCAAAATCAAATCGCCGACGCTCTAGGGGTATCCCGCCCGACCGTGTCGCGGCTTCTTCAGCAGGCGAAGGCGGAAGGCGTCGTTACGATCGAGATCAAAGATCCGACGGAAGATGTCGAAGTGCTGCGTTGTATGTTGAGAGAACGCTTTCAGCTCAAAAATGTCGTCGTCGCCTTTACACCGACTTATGACGACAGCGTCGTGAAGCGATATATCGGCCAAGCCGCCGCAGCCTACATTATGGAACTTGTCAAAGACGGGGATACGATCGGGGCGTCCTGGGGTTCCACCATGTACCAGGTGGCGCTTCATATGAAAACAAAGTCTCTGAACAACTCGTTTGTCGTTCAGTTAAACGGAGGCGTCAGCGACGCGGACATTCTGATCTCGCCTTCGGAGATCGTTCATTTGTTCGGCAAGGCGTTTAACGTTACTCCTTATTTCATGTATTTGCCCGCGATCGTCGATCACATTCTCGTTAAGCAGGCGATGCTGACCGATCGGCATATTCGCAGAGTCATGGACATGGGGCAAAGCGCCAATGTCGCCGTGTTCACGGCAGGAGCCCCAACGCCGGATTCGGTGCTGATCAATTCAAACTACATGCGCAGCGAAGAATTGGAGACGATTAAGACAAGGGCGGTCGGCGATATTTGCTCGCGCTATTACGACGCGGACGGAGAAATCTGCCTGCCGAGTCTGAACGAGAGGACGGTCGGCATCGAGCTGGCGGATCTTCGTACGAAGGAGCACGCCATACTCGTGGCCGGAGGGGCCTCCAAGGTGAACGCCATTTACGGCGCGTTGCGCGGAAAATACGGCAATACGCTGGTGACGGATCAAATTACGGCGAAGGCTTTGCTTAAAAAATCAGACCTATAGGAGAGTTGAATATGACCCCTGAACAAATTGCAGCTGCAATCGACCATACGCTGTTGTCGGCGACAAGCACGGAAGAGGAGATTGTCCGTATTTGCGCAGAGGCGAAAAGGTACGGATTTGCGACCGTGTGCGTCAACCCGTATTGGGTTCCAGCGGCGGCGCTGGAGCTGGCCGGCAGCAAGGTCGGCGTGACGACGGTCATCGGTTTTCCTCTTGGCGCCAGTCGAACGGAGATTAAAGCTGCGGAAGCCGCGGACGCGATCGGGGCCGGAGCGACCGAGATCGATATGGTATTGAACGTCGGAGCGTTGAAATCCGGACAAGAGGCTGCCGTTAAGCGCGACATCGAGCAAGTCGTAGAGGCTTGCAAAGGCAAAGCGGCCGTGAAGGTAATCATCGAAACCTGTTATTTGACCGATGAAGAGAAGAGAAGGGCATCGCTGCTTTGCAAAGAGGCGGGAGCCGACTTCGTCAAGACGTCGACGGGCTTCGGTACGGGCGGTGCGACCGTGGAGGATATTGCGCTTATTCGCAGCGTTGTAGGACCGGAGCTCGGAATTAAAGCTTCCGGAGGAGTAAGGAATCTCGAGACGGCACTCCAACTGATCGAGGCCGGAGCAACGAGGCTGGGAGCGAGCTCCTCGATTGCGATCGTCACGGGCGGAACGAACGAAGGGTACTGAGGAGAGGGGGGCTCTCTATGAGAACCGTTGATTTAATTACGAAAAAGAGAGACGGCGGCGAGCTGTCGGAAGCCGAAATTCGCTTCTTGATCCAAGGGTATACGGACGGTTCGATTCCCGATTATCAGATGTCGGCGATGGCCATGGCGATTTTCTTTCGCGGCATGACGCCGGAGGAAAGAGCGAATCTGACGATGGCAATGGTCGAATCGGGAGAGACAATCGATCTGTCGGCTATCTCGGGCGTCAAGGTGGACAAGCACAGCACAGGAGGCGTAGGCGATACGACAACGCTGGTGCTGGCGCCGCTTGTCGCCTCCATTGGCGTTCCTGTAGCGAAGATGTCGGGACGGGGACTCGGCCATACGGGAGGAACGATCGACAAGCTGGAGTCGATCCCGGGCTTTCACGTGGAAATCGGCAACGACGAGTTTATCGAGCTGGTTAATCGCAACGGCGTCGCCGTTATCGGCCAAAGCGCCAACTTGACGCCTGCGGACAAGAAGTTGTATGGACTTAGAGACGTGACCGGCACGGTGAATTCGATCCCGCTCATTGCCAGTTCAATCATGAGCAAGAAAATCGCTTCGGGAGCGGACGCCATCGTACTCGACGTCAAGACGGGCGACGGCGCGTTCATGAAGGAAATGTCGGAGGCCCAAGAGCTGGCTGCTTGCATGGTCGATATCGGCGGCCGCGTCGGAAGGAAGACGGTCGCGGTGCTGTCCGACATGAGCCAGCCTCTAGGCAACGCGATCGGCAACGCCTTGGAAGTCAAGGAGGCGATCGACACGCTTAGGGGACAAGGCCCTAGCGATCTCACGGAGCTGTGCCTGACGCTTGGCAGCCATATGGCGGTCCTGTCCGGCGCCGCCTCCGGCAAGGAAGAGGCACGAGCGTTATTGGAGCAGGCTATCGAAAGCGGCAAGGCGCTGGAGAAGTTCAAAACGTTCCTGGCGTCGCAAGGAGGCGATGCCACGGTTGTGGACGAGCCCGAACGGCTGCCGACCGCCAAGCGTCTGATCGAGGTTCCGGCCAAGGATTCCGGCTTCGTGGCTTCGATCGCTGCCGAGCAAATGGGCTTGGCGGCAATGCTGCTTGGGGCCGGGCGCGCGACGAAGGAGTCGCCGATCGATCTATCGGTCGGCATCGTGCTGCGCAAGAAAATCGGGGATGCGGTACAGGCGGGCGAGCCTCTCGCAGTCGTCCATGCCAACGAAGTCGGCGTGGAGGAAGCGATAGCGCGAATCTATGAGTCGATCGCAATTCAACCCGAAGCGGTAAGGCCACCCTCGCTCATCGTCGGTGAAGTGCACGCGAATGCGTAACGACGTTAAAGCGATTGGCGATAGGGGTTATACTTTATTAAAGGGGGTGAAATAAAAATGGGCCAGTTGCTGCAAAGAATGAATGAAGCGACAATGCATATTCAAGCTTTGATCTCTAGCCAGCCGCGCATCGGACTGATTCTCGGTTCCGGATTAGGCGAGCTTGCCGACGACATTGAGGACGCCGTCCGGATTCCTTACGAGTCGATTCCCCATTTTCCGGTATCGACGGTCGAAGGTCATGCGGGGCAGCTCGTAATTGGCCGACTCCATGATCAGACGGTTATTGCTATGCAGGGGCGGTTTCACTATTACGAAGGCTATACGATGCAGGAGGTAACCTTTCCGGTTCGCGTCATGAAGGCGCTCGGAGTCGATCATCTCATCGTAACCAACGCTTGCGGGGGAATGAACCCGGAATTCGAACCGGGAGATCTGATGCTGATCCGGGATCATCTTAACATGACCGGAGCGAACCCGCTCATCGGCGAGAATGAATCCACGTTAGGCCCGAGATTCCCGGACATGAGCCGAGCGTATACACCAGATTTGCTCGAGCTTGTCCGCGAAACGGCGCAATCGCTAGGAATTAACGTCAAACAGGGCGTATACGCGGGAATTACCGGTCCGTCCTACATGACTCCGGCCGAATTGACGATGCTTCGTTTGATGGGCGGAGACGCGGTAGGCATGTCCACCGTGCCGGAAGCGATCGTCGCCAGCCATATGTCGATGAAGGTCATCGGAATTTCCTGCGTGACGGACATGGCAATCGGCGAACATCTGGAGCCGCTCAGCCACGAGCAGGTGATCGAAGTCGCTAACCGAACGAAGCCGAGGTTTATCTCGCTGGTGAAGGCGGTTGTTCAGCGGCTGTAGAACGGGATCCGACAATCTTACTTTAAGGAGAACAATAACATGAACAAAACGACTAAGCTTCTGACCGGAATTATGCTGGTCGCTTCCTTGACCTTGACGGCATGCGGAGCAAAAAACAACAACGGCGGCGGAGCGGCAAGCCCGAGCGCTTCCCCTAGCGAGTCGCCAAGCGCGTCTCCCAGCGCGTCGCCGACTGCAAGCGAGAGCGCGTCTCCGAGCGAGACGATAGACGGCAAAGGCTTTAAGTTCGCGATGGTTACCGACGTTGGCGGCGTAAACGACAAATCGTTTAACCAAAGCGCATGGGAAGGCTTGAAAACGCTGGAGACCGAGACAGGCGCGTCGGTCAAATACCAGGAGAGCAAAGAAGCGACAAACTACTTGACGAATTTGAACAAGTTCGTGCGCGAAGACTACAACCTCACGTGGGGAATCGGATTTTTGCTCGGCGATGCGGTAAAGGACGCAGCAAGCAAAAACCCGGATGCACACTTGGCGATCATCGACAGCGTTGTCGAAGCTCCTAACGTGGCGTCGATTACATTCGCCGAAAATGAAGGCTCGTTCCTGGTCGGCGTAGTTGCGGGCTTGATGACGAAATCGAATAAGATCGGCTTCGTTGGCGGCATCGACATTCCGGTCATCAAACGCTTCGAGCTCGGCTTCGTAGCTGGCGTAGCTGCGGTTAATCCGGATGCGAAAGTGGAGATTAACTATACGGGCGCATTCGACAAAGCGGACTTGGGTAAAGCGGCAGCAGCCTCGCTCTACAATGCCGGCGCGGACATCATTTTCCATGCGGCAGGCGGCACAGGCAACGGCGTCTTCAACGAAGCGAAGGAACGCAACAAGAGTGCGGCTGCGGACAAGAAAGTATGGGTTATCGGCGTAGACAAGGACCAATCGCTCGAATTCGGCGACGACGTTACGCTGACATCTATGTTGAAGCGTGTCGACAAAGCGGTATATAGCGTGTCCAGAGATATGATCGAAGGCAAATTCCCTGCCGGTCAAGTCACGACGCTCGGTCTCAAAGACGATGCGGTAGGCCTGCCTGAAACTTCCAAGACAAACGTTCCTCAGGACGTACTGGACAAGGTCGAAGAGTATAAGCAAAAAATCGTTAGCGGCGAAATTACGGTACCGACTGCCCAGTAATTATTAACCGATAAAGGGTGCGACTATGGAACAGGCGAAAACAGTCGTAGAAATGCGTAACATTACGAAACGTTTCCCCGGCATCGTCGCCAATGACAGCGTCAACTTCAAGCTGAGGAAGGGCGAGATTCACGCCCTCCTCGGCGAGAACGGCGCGGGCAAATCGACGCTTATGAACGTTCTGTTCGGGCTGTATCAGCCGGAAGAAGGGGAGATCTTCGTCAATGGACAGCAAGTCGTCATAGACGGGCCCAACAAAGCGATTAAACTGGGCATCGGGATGGTGCATCAGCATTTTAAGCTTGTGCACCCTTTTACCGTCACTGAGAACATCATTCTCGGAAGCGAGCCCCGGAAGTGGATGGGACTTGCGGTAGACAAGAAACAGGCCTACGAGAAAGTAAATCAGTTATCGAAACAGTACGGTTTAAATGTGGATCCTTATGCGAAGATTGATGAAATATCGGTTGGGATGCAACAGCGGGTCGAAATTTTGAAGACGCTTTATCGTGGAGCGGACATTCTTATCTTCGATGAGCCGACGGCCGTGCTGACGCCGCAGGAGATCGGCGAATTGCTCGTCATTATGCGCAATCTTGTCGGGCAGGGCAAGTCGATCGTGCTCATCACTCACAAACTCAAGGAAATTATGGCGATTGCCGACAGCGTGACGATCGTGCGTCGAGGCAAAGTCATTGACAGCTTGCCGGTTGCAGGCACTAATCCGAATCAGTTGGCCGAGAAAATGGTCGGTCGGGAAGTGTCGCTTAAGCTCGACAAAAAGGTTGCCGTGCTCGGCGAGCCGATATTGGAAGTCGATAACCTCGTCGTTAAAGGACGCCAAGGCCTTAACGCGCTGAACGGAACGTCGTTCGTGCTGAGGCGCGGCGAGATTCTGGGGATCGCGGGAGTCGAAGGAAACGGCCAGAGCGAGCTGATCGAGGCGCTGACGGGACTCCGTCCAGTCTCGAGCGGATCGATCAAGGTCGCAGGCGCGGACGTTGTCGGCGAGAAGCCTCGGGCCATATCCGAGGCGGGCATTTCCCTGATTCCGGAGGATCGGCATAAACACGGGCTCGTGCTCGATTTTCCCGTCCGGGACAACATGGTGCTCGAAACGTATTACCAGCCTCAATTCAACAAGCGGGGATTCCTCGATTACGAAGCGATCGGCAAACACGCCGAACGTCTGGTCAAAGACTTTGACGTGCGGACACCGTCTATTATGACGGATGCGCGCGCATTGTCCGGCGGCAACCAGCAGAAGGCGATCATCGCCAGGGAAGTCGACAAGAATCCCGAGGTCCTCATTGCGGCGCAGCCGACTCGCGGACTGGACGTAGGCGCTATCGAATTTATCCATAAGCGGCTCGTGGAGCAGCGCAATATGGGCAAAGCGGTGCTGCTCGTCTCGTATGAGTTGGATGAAATTATGCAGCTATCGGATCGTATCGCGGTCATTTACGAGGGTCGTATCGTCGGGGAAGTCAAGCCTTCCGAGACGAACGATCAGGAGCTCGGCCTGATGATGACGGATTTCAAGCAGAAGCAAGGGGGGGCGGGCAATGAACAAGCTGATTAAGGTGGTTACGAAAGATTCTGCGCTTGTCCCCTTTGTCGCCATCTTGCTCGGTTTGCTTGTCGGAGCGATTATAATGCTGATCGGCGGCTACGATCCGATTCTTGCTTACCGCTCCTTGCTGGAGACGGTGTTCGGCAACCGCTACGACTTCGGCGAGACGCTAACGGCAATTACCCCGGTTCTGTTCACCGGGCTTGCGGTCGCGTTCGCTTTCCGTACGGGACTGTTCAATATCGGCGCCGAAGGCCAATACATCATGGGGATGACCGGCGCGACCGTCATCGGCGTCACCGTGCACCTCCCCTGGTACCTTCATGCGCCGCTGGCCGTTATCGTCGGCGCGCTGGTAGGCGGACTATGGGGCATGATCGCCGGTTATCTGAAAGCGGCTCGAGGTGTGAACGAGGTCATTACGACGATCATGCTGAACTGGATCGCGCTGCATCTGGCGAACTATATTGTGAGACGTTTCCTGCTCGAACCGGGCAAGGGCAGATCGTATATGGTGGACGATACGGCTTCCGCGACGATCGACTGGCTGTCCCGGTTTATGGACGACGCGCGCATGCATTGGGGAACGGCTTTTGCGCTGCTCGGCGTCATTTTCTTCTATTATTTCCTGTGGCGCACGAAGCAAGGCTTCGAGCTTAGAGTGGTCGGTTCGAATCCCGATGCGGCCAATTATGCGGGCATCAGCGTAAACAAGGGCGTCGTTAAGGCGATGTTCATCTCCGGAGCGCTCGCGGGTTTGGCGGGCGTGTTCCAGGTGCTTGGCGTATTCCACAACCAGGTCATCTCCGCAGGTCATACCGGACACGGCTTCGACGGCATCGCCGTTGCCTTGCTCGGAGGCAACAATCCGCTGGGCGTATTGCTGGGCGCGATTTTGTTCGGAGTTCTGTCGTATGGCGCCGCCGGCATGAGCTTCGGAGCGGACGTACCCCCGGAAATTATCCGCATCGTCATCGGCTCGGTCATTTTCTTCGTTGCCGCTCCAGGCATTATCCGCTGGCTGCTGAAGCGGATATCCGGGAAGAAACGCAAAGAGGAGGCGATCTAGATGGATGCGGCAACGATTGGGCATATGCTGAATACCGCTTTCGTGTTCTCGACCGCGTTGATCTTGGCTGCGCTTGGCGGTATTCTCTCCGAGCGCTCGGGCGTCGTGAACATCGGGCTGGAAGGGTTGATGACCGCTGGAGCGTTCGCGGCGGCTGTCGCGGCCTACAAGGCGCAGGAAGCCGGCTACGGAGGTGCGTCTCCGTGGATCGGCGTTATCGCCGGTGCGATCTTCGGGGTGCTGTTCGCCCTCATTCACGCAGTGGCGACGATTACGTTCAGGGCCGATCAGGTCGTCAGCGGAATTGTCATCAACTTTATCGCGGGCGGCTCGACCTTGTATCTTGTCAAACTGCTGTTCGAAGGAGCCGGAGAAACCACGCTCGTCAACGAGGTGTTTCATAAGGTGAAAATTCCGGTGCTGTCGGATATTCCGATTATCGGAGACGGTTTGTTTAACGCTTATCCGACGACGTATTTGGCGATAATTCTTGTCGGAGCAATATACTACATGCTGTACAGAACGGCGTTTGGCCTACGGCTGCGTTCCGTCGGCGAGCATCCGAGCGCGGCCGATACGGTCGGGATCAAGGTGCTGCGCATGCGGTACACGGCCGTGTTGTTGAGCGGCGTGCTGGCCGGCATTGGCGGAGCTACGATCGCGATGACGACAACGGGCTCGTTCTCGCACAATACAATTTCCGGACAAGGGTTCATCGCATTGGCCGCGGTTATTTTCGGCAAATGGAACCCGCTCGGAGCGATGGGGGCGGCGTTGTTCTTCGGCTTCGCGCAATCGATCAACAACGTGCTGCAGTTGTTCGACTTCACTTCGCACATTCCGTCGGAGTTTATTTACATGCTGCCCTATGTGCTGACCATTTTGGTACTTGTCGGCGCGGTAGGGCGCGCGAGAGCTCCCGGAGCCTTGGGCGAACCGTATTATCAGGGCAAGCGATAGCGATATTGATCAAGAACGCAGGAGGGTCGCCGACACGGCGGCCCTCTTGGCATATATGAAAATGATCCTATAAGCCGAAAAGCCTAAAAAGCAAAATGAGTCCTATTCCCGTTAAAGAGCTGGTGTAAAACTGGTAACATAACATACGGAGAGGATCGAGCAGAATTGGTCGTAAAAACAATCATATAGGAACGGGTCTCTCGCTAAAACGGCAGTTTCGGCGGGAGGTTTTCTCAAAGGAGGAGCTACGATGGAGCAGCATGCCGAGCATTTCATCGCGGACGTATGGGGCAAGCTGGATACGGTTTATCAACTGGAAAGCCAAAGATTAAACGACGTCAAAGATTGGAGCCGTCTGCAGGCAGGGGTGTTCAATTATTTAAGGGTGTCGTGGAAAAAAGGGAAAAGCCGACATAAAGCTCTTTACATCGATATCTATGAGCCGTTTAGCTGGAGCGACGACTCCTATGAAGCGGAAGCCGGGCCCTACATAGAGGAAATTACGGAAGCGGCCCAGGTGGAGCAGCTTTTCTCGGCTTTATGTATCCGAATGGATCAGCTGTTTCAATCCGAGCAGTATGGACCCCGATTTTTTGATTATCACTTTCAGGTGATAATGGAATTCGAGATCGACGGAGGCCTGATAAACTATCAAGAGGAGCTGATGAACGAGCGCAAGCTGGAACAATCGAAGCAAGAGCTGTCCTCATTTATTGAAAAAAAAGTGATGGCGGAGCTGCCGATGCGTCCAAGTGAAAAGGATGAGTTTTTCTTTGCCCAGCGTTTGATCGATCCCCATTTCTTTAACCAGTCGGAAGAGGAAATCGATCCGCTCATTAGCCGCCTGCTGGACAAGCATCGTGCCAACAAAAAACGTTATGACCAGTGGATCTACGATTATACGAGAGCGCTTAAGAACTGGGCAGAGGAGCTTTTTTTAACGCAGCATTTCGAAAAAACGGGGGAGTACTCAAGGGAATGGGCGCTAAAGGAAGGGAGCGCACATCGACCGCCTGCCCGGGAGCAGCTGGATTTCTTTGTCTATGCGGCGCTGCAAGTAGGGCAAAAGGAACCGAATACCCGTCGGCAGTATCTTGAGCTTGCCAAACTGCTTGGCTCGCAGAAGGCTGCCGATTATTTGCTCCAAGGGAGCGGTCTTTACGAAAGCAAGCGCACAACCGAGGCGTTCCAAGGAACGGCCAACGATGTTTTGCAGACGATAGAAATTCGCATCGTGAAGGAAAGCGAGTCGGCTTACCGCGATGCGCTGAGTTACTTGATCGACCTTTTGACAAAGGGCTTTCCAAAGGGCTATCACCTGACGTTAAAAAGCAAAGCGAAAAATCTTTTGCCCGTTAAAAATTTGGCGAAATCAAAGCTGCATCAGTTTTTTGCGAATGGTTTCGAGTATCCCGCCCTGTTCTCATTGATCGCGGAGTATGCGCAAGCGGCCATGGAGGAATATGCGTGGTACGGAGACGTAGAGCCGAGCGAAAAATCGGCTATGCCCGGAACCTATGCGGTGTTCGGGTTAGGGCTTTACAGCACCGACTATTTTCCGCTCGTTGAAAGCTATATGGCGCTTGTCGATGCAGAGCATCAGTCCGTGCAGGACCATTATGCCGAGGCCCTCATAGAGGCGCATGGCCTATCGCCAGAGTTGATGCCCGTGCTTGTCGCCGTTCTGCTCGCCTCCAACGAATCGGCGAAGCCGCTGAAGGAGCTGGCGTTATACGAGCCGGACCTACTGTCCGCGCTTATTAGGGAGTTGGAAAATATAGAGGACTATCAGCGCGAAGTTGTTTTGTATCGGATTTTCGGAGGCGCCAAAAAGCTGAAGCAGCGCATTAAAAAAGAACCAGCGCCAATAAAAGAGGCGCTGGAGCACTTATTGCTATGGATGAATGAATAGAGTGCAGCTTAATATTTAACGCCTTCGGAGTAGCGGTTGCCGGCGTTCCAGAGCAAGAATTCTTCAACCCCGCTGTCGTTGAGCGCTTTGATCTGAGCTTGAACTTCGGCCGCTCCGTAGGGGGTGTAGTGGCCTTTGCCGAGCCATTTGGCGGTGAAATCCTGAATCCACGGCCGGATAATCGGCTTATCCTCGCCTAACGGCTCCAGCTTCTTGTGCGTGTCGTCCATCGCGCCCTTGATCGTCTCGTATGGCGCTTTGTCGGGATCCTTCTGCTTGAACCAGCCAGTGCTGTAATGGCTCGGATAGATCATCGGACTGATGACGTGCACGCCGCTGGAAATTTTCACGAAGTCCTGTCCGATGCCTTCCGCGGCAGGGACGGAGGCGGCATAGCCGAAGATGTCGACGGATACTCTCACGCCTAGCGGCTCCAGCTCCTTCTTGGCGTACTCGACGAACCCGCTCACAATGTCCACTCGGCTTTGTTCGTTCTTCGTGAACTTCAGGCTGTCTGCTCTCTTCTCGAAGCCTTCCGGGAAACGGACGTAGTCGAACTGGATTTCCTTAAAGCCGAGCTTGGCGGCTTCCTTGGCGACCTCGACGTTGTACTCCCATACTTCTTCGCGGTAAGGGTTGACGAATTTGTCCTTGTTGCCGTTCTGCCAGATCGAGCCGTCCTTCTGAACGAAGGAATATTCGGGATGCGATTTGGCGAGCACGCTGTCCTTAAAGACGACGACGCGCGCGATCGGATAAATCTCATGCTCCTTCAATGTGGTCATCAGCTTGTCGACATCCTTGATATAAGGCTGCGGATTGCCCAGCTCCTGCAGCTTCGGATTGCTCGTCTTGTAGGTAATGTTGCCGAGATCGTCCTTAATGTCGATGACCATGGAATTGAGCTCGGTTCGGTCGAGCAGATCCAGCAAGCTTGCCATCCTCTCTCCGCCTGCGCTGTAAGCCGTTACGTAGATGCCCTTAACGACCGGTGCGTTGGGCTGCGGATCGCCGCTTATTCCGGACGGAGGCTCTCCCTCTTCGCTGCCGGGCGTCGCGGGCTGATGCGAGGCGCCCACTAACGAACTCCACAATCCGGCGGACGAATGGCCGGTCGAAGCTCCGCCTCCGAACATATTGTTCAACAACAGGAAAAACGTCAAAAAAATACTCATACTATTCTCTCCCCATAAGCTCTGTAACAAGATTATAAACGAGTTAGGGGGGAGTAGACACAGGTATTTTGTAGTATTTTGCTGAATAACCCAGAATTTTCGCTGGTCGAAGTTACCTTCTGCGGAAATCTCCGATCACATCGACCGTTTGGACGACGTTGACGAACGCTTTGGCATCGACCTCCTTGATCATTTTGCGCAGCTCGGCCAACTCGAAGCGGGTTGCGACCGTCATTAGCATATCCCGTTCCTCGCTGGTGAACGCGCCTCGCGTTCTGATGATCGTGACTCCCCGGGGCATCCGGAGCAGTCTGGAGGCGAGCTCTTGCGTATGATTGGTGACGATAAAAGCGGTCACCTTGTGATGCGGCGTATGTACGGCGTCAATTACTTTTCCCGTTAAGTAGATCGATAGCATAGAATAAAGGGCGGCGTTCCAATCGTCCTTCAGAAAGCCGAGGGCAGCCACGACGATCGTATTGAGCGCGACGATCAGCAGGCCGACGGGGAGATTGCGGTAACGCGAAATGATGGATGCGACAATGTCGAACCCTCCGGAGGAGCCTCCGAACCGAAGAGCTCCTGTCGTACCCAAGCCGACGAGTACGCCGCCGAATACGGAGGCGAGCAGGCGGTCGTCCGTTAATTTGATTTCGGGAATAATTTGCAGGAAAAACGACGTGGCGGCAACAGTGACGATGCTGAGCGCGATGAATCGTTTGCCCAGGACACGGTAGCCCCAGAACAAAATCGGGACATTCAGGGCAAAATACAGCAAGCCGATGTTCCAACCGGTCATGTAACCGACGATCATCGCGACGCCGGACACTCCGCTGCTGAGCAGCTTTTCCGGTATAAGCAGCATTTGAAAGCCGAAGCCGACAATGGCAGCGCTCAGAATCATTAAAAATACGGGGCCGATTACGGCAAGTCTCCTCATGAAAGCACTCCTCATTAACAACTCGCGCGCGAGAACGGTCGCGGTGACGTAGGCCTTAGGTTCCCCTTGGGAAAAAGCGCTCATTCAACATAATGGCACTCTTTTCCTATGACTGGAGTTAAGAGCAGGGGTGTGCTATAATGAACTGATCATTTTTTTGGAAGCCGTAAGTTGAAGGCCCAACACAGAAGGAGATTGAAAAAGTTTGAGCACATTTGCAGAGTTTGGTTTGGAGCCGGATGTACTTCAAGCCATATCGGAGATGGGATTTGAAGAGGCGACCCCAATCCAAGCGAAAGCTATTCCCGTTGCCATCGCAGGCAAAGACATGATCGGGCAGGCCCAGACGGGCACAGGCAAAACAGCCGCATTCGGGATCCCGATGATCAGCAAGATTGCAGCATCGGAAGACCGCATTGTCGCTTTGATTATGGCGCCGACTCGCGAACTCGCGATTCAGGTATCGGAAGAAATTGAGAAGCTTGGACGTTTCAAGGGACTGCGTTCCTTGGCTATATATGGCGGTCAAGACATCTCACGTCAGATCCGGTCTCTAAGACGGAAGCCGCAGATTATTATCGGAACTCCCGGTCGTTTGCTCGACCACATCAACCGCAAGACGATCAAGCTCGACGACGTGCAGACGGTCGTTCTGGACGAAGCGGACGAAATGCTGGATATGGGCTTTATGGAAGACATTCAGTCGATCCTGAAGCTCGTTCCCGAAGCGCGTCAGACGCTGCTGTTCTCGGCGACGATGCCGGCGAACATCCAGAAGCTGGCTCAGCAATTCCTGCGCGAGCCTGAGCACGTCAAAGTCGAATCGAAGCTGCTCAGCGCACCTTCGATCCAACAGTTTTATGTAGAAATCCAGGAGCGCATGAAGTTCGACGGACTGTGCCGCCTGCTCGACATGGAGCCGCCTGAACTGGCGATTATCTTCGGTCGTACGAAGCGCCGCGTAGCCGAGCTGTCCGAAGCGCTGATGAAGCGCGGATACGCTTGCGACGGCCTGCACGGAGATTTGTCTCAGAATCAGCGTGACGCCGTTATGCGCAAGTTCCGCGACGGCAGCATCGATATTCTGGTGGCTACGGACGTAGCTGCGCGCGGACTGGACGTATCTGGCGTTACCCACGTCATCAACTTCGACCTGCCGCAAGATCCTGAGAGCTACGTTCACCGGATCGGCCGTACGGGTCGCGCAGGCAAAGAGGGAACATCCTGGTCCTTCGTCACGCACCGCGAGACCGATCATCTTCACTTCATTGAGAAGGTGACCCGTCACCGTATCTCCAAGAAGATGTTGCCGACCCTGTCCGAAGCGATGGAAGGCAAACAGAAAGTTCTTGCCGAGCGGATTATGGAAACCGTTCGTTCCGATGAGGAAGTCAATCCTTACAAATGGGTTGCGATGCAATTGCTGGAGCAATACGATTCCGTCGAATTGCTGGCTGCTGCTATGAAGCTGCTCAACGGCGACAAGAAAGACGTTAATATCGAATTGACCCCCGAAGATCCGGTTCGCTCGAAGAAGCGCAAGTTCGAGGGCGGACGCAGCGGCGGCTACGGCAGCAGCGGTGGCAGCGGTCGTCGCTACGGCGGCAGCGGCGGTCAAGGCGGCGGCTCGGGCTCGTGGCGCCAGAGCGGTCAAGGACGCGGAGATCGCGGCCCTGGCGGCTACAACGGCGGACGCAAACCGTACGGCAGCGGCAATCGTTACGGTGGCAGTGGCGGTGGCAATGGCAACCGGGACGAAGGCGGCTATCGCGACAATCGCGGCGGACGTCCGGAGCGGAAAGACGACTACCGCGGCAATCGCTCGCAGAACGAAGATTTCGTAAAGGTCTAATCGCAGCAGCATAGCGAACAACAGTCATCAGGGAGGATTCCCCATGGAAATGCGGGGCATGATGGGCGGCTTCTACAAAATATCCGAATGGATTATGAGGCTGTCGGTTATTAACGTTTTATGGCTTCTCACTTCTCTTCCTTTTTGGTTTCTGTTTATTACGCCTTTCATCAGCACGCAGGCTGAGGGAGACGCCGCAAGCGGCTCCCTCATCTCGGCTGTTATTTTGATGGCGATCGCGGCTCCTTTCACCCTGTTTCCGTCAACCTCGGCGATGTTCTCGGTTGCCCGGAAATGGGTGCTGGGGGACGTTGACGTACCGCTGTTCAAAACCTTTTTCCGCAACTATAAGCAAAACTACGTTCAGGCGATGATAGGCGGTATTGTCTATGCTCTGCTGTTCGCGATTCTGATCATCGACTTCCAAGTCTATCTGAAACAGATCAGCGGATTTCAGATTTTGGCCTACCTCTTTATCGCTTTGATGCTGTTGTTGCTTATATCTATGTTGCACTTTTTCTCTTTGTTGTCGCATTTTCATATGAAAACGATTCAACTGTTCAAGAATGCGCTTATACTGACGATCGGACGCCCGTTTCGTTCGCTTGCCATGGCGATTGGAGCGGTGGTCGTTATCGCCATCAGCATGAGATTCACCTTTTTGCTGCCCTTCTTCTTCGGAAGCATCATCGCGGTATACACCTTCTTCAACTTCAACATTGTCATTCAGAAGATGATGTTGGCGAAGGAACAAGCCGAGAGCGAATCTGACGAAGAGTCCGATGATGAAAGCGAAGAAGACAAGAGTGTAAACCTAGAGAAGAAATCCCAAGACTAAACATTTTACTTTTGCGCTTTGCCTGCTTATAATGGGGATATTCCTGCCCTGTGCGTTACGGCGCTTCATTGTTTTGAACCAATGTTTGTTTCCAGGGAGCTCTACATTGCCAGGCGGCTGACAGGCCCTCGAAAAGGGAAGTCAAAAACCGGGCTGCGGGCACCCACCTGCTAAAGCAGGTTCAGAAACATGCACGTCGGACGGCAAGGGCGGGTTTTTTCCGTCTATGGGTCTTTAATCCCCGGGTAAGGCGTGATATGATAGAATGTAGCGCCAAAGGTACTCGGAGGGAGAGAGAGCGTTTGAAGCGGATTCTGATCGGATTGATTCGCAGTCATGAACATACGAGCGACAAGGCGAAAGACCCCAAGCTTAAATCTCATTATTATCGCCTTTCGAAAGATCGCGCTTGGGATGAGATCAGCTCTATTCTGAAGAAAATGAAGGGCTACAAAGTGCTTCACGAAGTTCAGACGGTTGGGGAAATCGTGATGGAGAAGAAGTCGATGGCCGGGCGGACAATGGATATTACGATCCAGTTGGTTGGTACAAGCCCAGGCAATACGGCAGTCGATATTTACTCGGCTTCCCGCGGCTCTCTCGGCGATCTTGGATCCAACTACCGCAACATACAAGAGATTTACAGCGTGCTGGATCGCAAGCTGTCGAGCTATAAAGCTTAGAGAGGCGCGCGCGTTTCGGACGACATTAATAAAGCGAGGAAAGGCGTCTGGCCTGTCCTCGCTTTTGTCATGTTCGGGTTTGCGATTTAGAGAAGGTTCTTGACAGCTTCGATCGCCGCTTCATAATTCGGGTGCTCGGTCATTTCATTCAGTACTTCGATATAAGCGATGCGGTCGTTCGTGTCGATGACGAAGATCGCTCTCATGTCCAGGTGGAATTCTTTGATGAACACGCCGTAGTCTTTACCGAAGCTGTTCTCCTTATAGTCGGACAGTAGGAATACGCGATCTACGCCGGCTGCAGCGCACCAGCGAGCTTGCGCGAACGGTAGATCGGCGCTGACAGTCAGAATGGCAACGTTCTCGCCCAGCTTGGAGGCTTCTTCGTTAAAACGACGAGTTTGCGCGTCGCATACGCCTGTGTCAATCGAAGGAACTACGCTGACGAGCTTAACCTTGCCTGCAAAATCCTTCAGGGAGGAAGTTTCGAGCAGGTTTTTGTTTAACGTGAAATCTGGCGCGGAATCGCCGACCTTCAACTCGGGGCCGACAAGCGTAATCGGGCTGCTCTTGAAAGAAACGGTACGTTCTTGGGACATGGGAAGAAATCCTCCTTCATTGATAAGGTCTGCCGTAATTATTATAATCGTTATGGAACGTCATTGTCCAATCCTTGGGAGTTGACGGTTGCGGAAAGGGGTGGTCGCGTGGAACTGAGACAATTGGAATATTTCGTACAGGTCGCACGGCTGCAGCATGTGACGAAAGCGGCCGAGGAGCTTCATGTGGCGCAGTCGGCCGTAAGCAGACAGATTCATCGTCTGGAGGAGGAGTTGGGCGTGCGTCTGTTCATGCAGCGCGGACGCAACGTACAGCTTACGCCTGTCGGTCAGCTATTTCTTCGCAGAGCGGAAGCGTTGCTGGGGGATCTCGACCGTGCCGTTATGGAGATTCACGAGTTTCTCGACCCTGAGGTCGGAGAGATTCGGCTTGGTTTTCCTCATAGTCTGGGTATCCACCTCGTGCCTCAAGTTGTGGCCGCTTTCCGTAAGCTGCACCCTAACGTTAAATTTCGTTTCCGGCAAGGAATGTATCCTTCCCTCATCCGGGATGTCATTGACGCCGAAGTGGACATCGCGTTTATTTCTCCGTATCCGGAAAACAACGAACAGGTGACGGGGGAAGTCGTGCTGACGGAAAGCTTGTACGCGATTCTGCCGATCAACCATCCGTTAGCGAAAAAACCGGCGATTAATCTGAGCGAGTTGAAGGATGAAACGTTTGTGTTGTTCGGCAACGGCTACTCGTTGCGCCCGATCGTGTGGGATGCCTGCAAGGAGGCGGGGTTTACGCCGAAAATCGGGTTCGAAGGCGAGGAGTCGGGGACGATTCGCGGGCTTGTCGCGGCCGGCATGGGCGTCAGTCTGCTGCCGGAGATGGCGATGTACGAGACGAGTTCGATGATGCCGGCCGTCGTGAAAATCAGCGAGCCGAAAGTCACTCGAACGGTTGGCCTGATTCATAGATCCTCGGAGAAGCTTCCGCTTGTCGTACAGATCTTTCATTCGTTCCTGATCGATTTTTTTAAGAACGATTATGAGTCGCTATAGTTGGATAATATCAAAAGGGCAGCCTCGGGATTGCGAACGATCCGAGGCTGCCCTTTATTTAGAATTTGGGTTAATCCCGATTGCTGCTCGTGAAAATCAGAATATATTTGACGAGCTCAAGCAGAGAAATCAGTGCGGCGGCGACATAGGTCAGCGCGGCGGCGTTCAGCACCTTGGCGACTCCGCGTTCTTCGTCGCGGTGGATAAAACCTTCCGCGACCATCAGATCCCGCGCCCTTGAGCTTGCGTTGAACTCCACGGGCAAGGTGACGAGTTGAAAGGCGACCGCGGCCGAGAAGAAGATGATCCCGAAGCCGATCATGTTAAGCGAGTGGAACAGGAAGCCGGCGATCAGCAGGAAAGGTGCGATGCCGGATGCGAAGCGAACGACCGGGAACATCCGGTGACGCAGCACAAGCATCGGATAAGAATGCTGATGCTGAATGGCGTGTCCGACTTCGTGACAGGCGACGGAAATCGCGGCGATCGAACGTTCCGAGTAGACGGGCTCGGATAGTCTTACGACTCGCGCGATCGGATCGTAATGATCGGATAACGCGCCTCGCACCGGTTCAACGGGAACGTCGTGCAGGCCATTGAGGTCCAGCATTCTTCTCGCCGCCTCGCGGCCGGTCAGGCCGCTTGCGGCACGGACCTGGGACCAGCGATTAAAAGTCCCTTTGACCCTGAACTGGGCCCACACGGATAACAGGAAGGCGATGATGATCACGAAATCCATCGGGTGAAAGAACATGATGTTCGAACCTCCATTAGGGTAACTTGTTTACATGAAGTTACTTTTCCCCAAAAGAAGCAGAAGAGCCTCGACGCAAGCTGCGGTTTGCGGTGTAATGGCTTGGTACAGTTTTTTGGCTTGCCGTGGCTTTAACTGCTCGATTACCGGCTCAAGCTCTTTAACCTCCCGCTCCAGTTGAGCGAGATGAATCTGGAGGTCGGCAAGCTTGCGGTTGACGGCTTCGTCTGTCGCAACGCGGTTGTGCGAGACAAACTGCTCTCTAATTTCCTCAAGCGAGAACTTCTGAGCCTTTAGTTGTTCGATTTGGCGCAGCCGGGTCAACGTTTCTTCGTCATACAAGCGATAGTTGCCTGAAGAACGTTTGGCGGGCAGCAGCAACCCCATACTGGTGTAGTAATCGATCGTCCGCGGGCTGATTCCGGCCAAAGAGGAAAGCTCTCCGATCCGGAATAGCCGTTCGGCGGCGTGCTGATTTTTACGCATCGTTATCCCCCTTTTGCTCGCGAAGTCTACTCCCATCATACAGAATCCCCAACCATACAGTCAAACGTGATGCTTTCAAGTGGTGTCCGTCTTACGACGCAGGCTGCAAATATATAACATATACATTACACGAAAGAATGAAAACGGCCAAGGTGAAAGGGGGTTATGCGTAAAAACACAAACTTTTATACAAAATTACATCTATCCAAACCCGATATCACCCTCTATAATGACATTATTACTTTCTTGTTATGTCATATTATATAACACTAAGAGGAGTGGGCGTTATGTTGAAGAAAAGCTTGTTATCGATCGGCGCATTGCTGGTACTATTTCCGACGGTCGCATTTGCGGAGGACCCGTCGCCGACACAGCTGAATATGGGGCTCGATGCTCTATGGGTTATGTTGGGGGCGATTCTGGTCCTGTTCATGCAAGGCGGATTTATTCTTCTCGAAGCCGGATCGACTCGGATGAAGAACGCCGGACACGTCGCAGGCAAAACGATCTTTACGGTGGGCCTTGCCTCGATTGTCTACTGGGCAGTTGGCTACGGAATTACGTTCGGCGGGGAAGCTTCGGAGACGTTGAACAAATTCATCGGATTTGGCCAATTTTTCTTCAGTCCGGCTAACGGGGTGACCGACGGCAGCCTGCCCGACTCGATCTTCTTCGTTTTCCAGCTCGCTTTCGCAGCCGTATCGCTGTCGATCGCCTGGGGCGGATTCGCGGAAAGAGCGAAATTGTCCTCTTATCTCATCTTCACCTTGTTCTTCGTGTCGGTTATCTACCCGGTTGTCGCTCACTGGATCTGGGGCGGCGGCTGGCTCGCGGAAGACGGAGCGCAGGATTTCGCCGGCTCCACCGTCGTTCACCTTACAGGCGCAATAGGAGCGCTGGCGGCTACGATTCTGCTTAAACCCCGCATTGGCCGATTCAACAAGGACGGCTCGGCGAATGAGATTCTTGGGCACAATCAAGTGTTTACGGCTCTGTCCGTGCTTATTTTATGGGTCGGCTGGTTTGGCTTTAACGCGGGCAGCACGGTTTCGATCGGCGACGGTTTCTTCGGCTTCGTGGCTTTTAATACGCAGTTGGGCGCAGCCGCAGGCGCTGTGGCGGGGCTGCTGATCTCCTGGCTTGTGAACGGTAAGGCAGACATTACCGCTACGCTGAACGGCGCTCTAGCCGGTCTGGTGGCGATCACGGCCTCTTGCGCCTTCGTAGATCCGTGGGCTGCAGTTGTTATCGGTCTCGTTGCCGGAGTGCTCGTCTTCTTCAGTGCCAAGTTTTTCGAAAAAATGAAAATCGACGATCCCATCTATGCGTTGTCCGTACATGGCGCAGCAGGGATTTGGGGCACTGTGGCGAATGGTTTGTTTGCTACGGAAGAGCTGGCGGCTAAAGTCGGCGTCGGCCAAGCGGGCCTGTTCGAGGGCGGAGGTTGGAAGCAGCTGTGGGTTCAAGTAGAATCGGTCGTTGTAGCCGGCGGATTCGCTTTCGTTGCGTGCTTCATCGTGCTGTGGGTCGTGAAAAAGGCGATCGGCTTCCGCGTGACGGAGGAGCAAGAGATTATCGGACTTGACTTGAGCGAACACGGTACCTACGGTTATCCGGAACAATTAAAAAAAGCGAACACGTCCCTGTAAACGCTGCTTAAGTCAGGAGGAGATAGACGCATGGACAGTCCCAAAGCGGAAAAGCGCTGGCCGGACATCGACTGCGCCGGCAATCTCGAACAGTTGAAGACGGCAAGGGAGAAGGGGCAGCGGCGATTGGAGGCCGATTTCTTCTCCTTGCCCGTCGAAGAGGCGATCGCTGCGCTAAATGAACTGCACGATGCGTTGATTGTCCGGGTGCTGGCGCTGGCGGAAAACGATTTGGCACGGTCGGGGCTTGGAGCCCCTCCCGTGCCTTATGCGTATATGCTCTACGGCAGCGGAGGTAGGCTGGAACAGACCATGCATAGCGACCAGGACAGCGGCCTGGTCTATGAAGATGCGCGAGATGAAGCGGAGGAGGAGGTTAATCGGAGTTACTTTCTGAAGCTGGCCGAAACGGCGGTCGAATATTTGATCGCAATCGGCTATCCGCCATGCGAAGGCAACGTAATCGCATCCAATCCGGTATGGTGCTTGCCGCTAACGGGCTGGACGAAGCGGATTGCAGGCTGGTTCGCGGAACCGAGCTGGGAAAACGTTCGTTATCTGCTCATAGCTGCCGACGGACGAGCGATATGGGGAGATGCCGGTCTGGCGAATCAACTGCGCAGCCGATATTTCGGCGACCTGCTCGGCCACCCGGTCATCGAGCGCAGAATGCTGGACAATACGCTGCACCACAAAGTTCTTGTCGGCGTATTCGGACAGCTGCTGACAGAGAGATACGGGGAGAATGCGGGTGGCCTGGACATCAAGTACGGGGCCTATATTCCGATGGTTAACGCCTTTCGCTTGCTGGCAATGCGCGCCGGCATTCAGGAGACCAATACTTTACGGCGGATTGACGCTCTGCTTGGAGAAGGATGGCTGAATCCGTCCGAGGCAGAGGAGACAAGGGAAGCTTTCCTACTCTTTCTTAAACTGCGGCATTTCACGTCTACGACGATGGAAGGCGGGCGGCTCGTAGGCACGGGAAAGCTTCCGGCGAGCAAACTGACGAAGGAGATGGTCGCTCCTCTGAAGAAGGCGCTGAAGGTCGGCAAAAACATTCAACGTAAAGTACAGAAGGAGTTGCCGATCCGGCTTGGCGGGGGGAGAGCGAAGTGAAGGAGCCCAAGGATACGAATGCGCGAGGACGAATGTGGAACTTGTACAAAATGGGCGGGCTTCCCCCGGCGATTGCGTCGATGTTCGGCTCGGCCAACGCCCAGCAAATGGCTTTTATTCGCTCGATGTCCAGGGAGCAACGCAAGGAAAGCGCGCTAGCTCTACCGCTTGCCGAGATGGAAGCGGTCGTGTTCGATCTGGAGACGACGGGGTTTTATCCGTACAATGGCGACGAGATTATTTCGGTGGGAGCCGTTTTAATCCGCGGGGGAGAGTTCGAGGAGGTCGAGCCGTTCTATCGGCTCGTCAATCCGAAGCGCAAAATTCCGCGTCATATTACAGAACTGACCGGGATCACGAACGAGATGGCCGAAAATGCGCCGGATTTGATGCAGGTGCTGCACGACTTTATGGGTTATATCGGCAGGAAAGTGCTGATTGCGCACGGCAGCGGCCATGACAAGCAGTTTTTGAGCAGCGCGCTGTGGCGCACCTCGAAGGTAAACTTGACGCATCGGATTATCGATACGATGATGATCGCCAAGTGGCTGGAGCCGAAGGCGATTCATTATGGCTTGGACGAGGTGCTCGAACGTTACGGCGTCCCTGTGACGGAGCGGCATCATGCGCTTCATGATTCGGTTATGACCGCCAAGCTTTATTTCAAATTTCTCCGTTCTATTTTGGATCGGCAGGTGACGACGCTGGGAGAGCTGTATGCGTATTTAAGCCGTCATTAACGACCCACAGGGGAATCGGGGTCCAGTGATTGTCCGATTCGCGCGCGAAGACGCCGATCTCGTGATCGGCTTCGGTCAGCCCGATAATCCAATAAGTTCTCCACGGAATGAAACCTGCAAGATCGCTATCGCTGGGAACGATCGTTCCCGATGGATGACTGTGGAAGAAACCGACGATCTCGCGTTGGTTTTTTTGCGCTTCGAAGAAGGCTGCGATCCAGTCCTCGGGGTGAAAAGAAAAATGAGCTGCCGGGTGACCGGCAGCATTGCGAATGAGAAGGAACTCGCTTGCTTCGATAATGCCGCTTGTTACCGTCCCCATGATCACTCCGCACGCCTCGTAGGGCAGGCGGTTCCGCAGCGCATGCACGAGCCCTTTTTCCAAATCGGCGTCTAATCTGACCTCCACATCCGTCTCCCCTCTCCTCATCACACTGAGTATGAATGAAGGGGGCGGCGCTGGCAACTTGCTACTGCACCTGCTTGCCGGGTTTAACCAGGAAGAAGACCAGCGCAAGCGCGATCAGCGACAACGCGGATACCGTCACGAACACGATCGTATGCGACTTGCCCATCATCCACCCGAACAGGGGCGGGCCGAAGGCGACCCCGAAAAATCGCAGACTGCTGTATAGCGACGTAATCATCCCGCGCTCCGCCTTCTCGACAGCTCCGGTAATCATCGTGTTCAGGCAGGGCAGGAGCAGACCGGTGCCGATGCTGCTGATCGTCAGCAGCCCGATAAAGACGTAGAGATTGCTGTTAAACCAGATCGTGAGCGCCAAGGAGACGACCATCAGGGCGAGTCCGATATTCATGAGCCAGCGAATGAGCACGCCGTTTTTGCGGATGACCGTGCCGGTGATGTAAGCGGTCGTGACCATTCCGAACAGCGGAATGGCGAGGACAAAGCCCTTTCGGACGCCCTCGATGGAATAGGGAGGTTTCTCCAAAATGTCCGACAGGAAAAAGAGCACCCCGAACAAAATAAACAGAGCGAGCGATCCCGCGAAGAACGAGGAGATCAGCCAGCGGCCGCGTTCGGCGAAAATTTGTTTGACGGAGCGCAGGTACTGCGAGATCGGTTGCGGTTCGTCCTGACGTTTCGGTTCCTTGATGAGAAAAATAACGCCGAGCAGGGAGAGGAGGCAGAAGACGGGAAACGCGAAAAAGGCGGCATACCAGACGATCAGCGCAAGCAGCGAGCCCAGAATCGGACTGACGACCTTTCCGGCTCCGTTGGAGGCCTCGATCAAGCCGAGCGCCTGGCTCTCTTGGCCGTCCTTGTACAAGTCTCCGACGAGCGCCATCGCAATCGGCGCGGTTCCGGCCGCTCCGATGCCCTGCAGCGCTCGCGCGGCAATCAGCACGGAGTACGAATCCCAGATCGCTCCGAAACCGGCAAGCACGCCAGCGCTGCCGTACACGATGAGAGAGGGGATAATCACAGCTTTGCGGCTGAAGCGATCCGACAAATAGCCGGCGATCGGAATGATCAGGGCGGCGCATACGGAAAATAAGCTGATGACCAGACTCGTTTGAAATTGCGAGATCCCCAGCTCGCTTCTGAGCGTCGGGAGGATTGGGACAAGCATGGAATTGCCGAGCACGAGTACGAGCGGTACGGTAGAGAGAGCGATGTACTGGCGTATTTTGCTTTTGGGTTTGCCTTGTCCGCCGGAGGAAGATTGAGCTTCCGGTCTCTCGGCGTCTGCGCCGATGTCGCTCGTGAAGGTGACGGACAGTCTGCTTCTGGATTTCGTGGTTGCGGACACTTCCTGTTTCCTCCTTAAACGGCAGCTTTTACTCGTTCAACCTGCTGTCGCTGGTTCAGTTAACGTTCCCTTGCATTTGAGGCGATATGCGTTGGGTGGATGGAAGGAGATGTTCATCATTCCGACACGTCTGAGTCATGGAAGGTTCCTTGGAAATGGGGTAAGATAAGGGTAATATCTTGAACTTGAGAGTTGAGGAATCCATGAAAAGAAACCTGATTATTTTGGCAATAGCGGTCATTGCGATTGCTGGAGTGTGGATATGGGACGAAAGCGGGCGCGGAGCTTCCTCCGGTAAGGCGGCGGGAGCGAACGGGCAGTCGGCCGGCGAAATTCCGGCAGATCCGGCGCCGAAGGCGAATCATTTCGCACCAGCGTTTACGCTCGATTCGCTGGATGGAACGACGTCCTTCAGCGTCGGGGGGAAGCGGGACAAAGCTCTGATCGTTAATTTCTGGGCGGCCTGGTGCGGGCCGTGCGAGGTGGAGGCGCCGGATCTTAAGGCGATCTATGAAGATCATCAGGATAAGCTCGATCTGTATGCCGTTAACGCCACCAATTACGACAGGTTGAGATCGGCCAAAGAATTCGTGAAGGAGCAGGGCTTCGTGTTTCCTGTTCTGACCGATGCGGAGGGCGTAGCCGGAGACCTGTACAAAATTACCGGATATCCGGTCAGCTTTATTATCGATCGTGACGGCGTTGTCCGCCATCGGATCGAGGGCATTGTGGAGCGCAAGGAATGGGAGAAGATGTTGCAGGACGTGCTGTAGCGACGCCGACAACTTAGGAATCGATTGCCTCCTCCATGCATAAAGGTTAAGGAAGAACGAGTTTCTTCCGAAGCCGGCGAGCATGGGAGGGAGATTCATGGAAAAGCTCAAAATCATGATCGCAAGCCCGGTTCGGCGCAGACCGGACATATTGACCGAATTTCTGCACGGATTGGCTTCGATCGACGGCGGAGATCACGAGCTGATTTTCCGACTGGTCGATGACAACGACGACCCGGCATCGACCGAGCTGTTGAAGAGCTTTCAAGCTATGCAAGCGCAAAAAGGGATTTCCGCGAAGATCGAACAAGCCGATCGGAGTGCGGAAATCCCTTTTCAATGTAACGAGAATACGCATATATGGAACGAAATGCTTGTATGGAGAGTAGCCAAATCCAAGGACGGATTTATCCGGCAGGCAAGGGACGAACGCGTAGATGCCTTGCTGCTGGTCGATTCGGACATCGTTCTTCATCCTGGGACTTTGCTCCGCCTGCTGGAGACGGGAAAGCCGATCGTCAGCGAAATTTTCTGGACGCAGTGGCAGCCGGGAACCGCTCCGCTGCCTCAGGTGTGGTTAAGCGACGAATACGATATGGTGTCCAGGGAGCCGGGGACGCTGCTGTCGGATGCTGAAATCAAGCGAAGAACGAATGAATTTCTTGCGATGCTCCGAACTCCCGGACTGTACCAAGTAGGCGGGCTCGGGGCCTGCACGCTGATCGGCTCGGAGGCGCTGCGCTTTGATCTGTCTTTTCGCAAAATACGCAATCTATCCCTATGGGGAGAGGATCGCCATTTTTGCATCCGGGCGGAATGTCTCGGCTTCGATTTATTTGTCGATACGACGCTGCCGGCTCTGCATCTATATCGGATCTCGGATATCGGGAAGCTGCCCGCGCAGCGCGTTCATTGGCGCAATATGGGGCGCGGGGCTGCCGAAGACGATTCCAGGCCGAGACTGCTGCTGTCGATGACGATGCGAAATGAAGCGGAAGGCCATTTGAGAGAGATGCTTGCGCGCTGCAAGGATTATATCGATGCGGCATCTATTATCGACGATGGGAGCACGGACGGCTCGGCGGACATCTGTAGACAGGCGCTAGCGGGCATTCCCTTGAGGATCGTTCGCAACGACGAGCCGAAATTTGGCAACGAGTATGAGCTTAGACAGCAGCAATGGGCGGAAGCGGCGAAGCTAAACCCGCAATGGGTGCTTGTGCTCGATGCGGACGAATGGTTTGAGGATCGTTTTAAGGATGGGCTTTCCGCCATGCTTGAGCAGGAAGAAATCGACGTTTACAGCTTCCGCATTTACGATTTTTGGGACGATTGCCGATACCGGGAGGATGAGCATTGGAACAGTCACGGATTATATAGGCCGCTGCTGGTAAGGTATCGCCCGCATTTCCCCGCCGTGTGGTCGGAAACGCCTGTGCATTGCGGCAGAATGCCGTGGAACATTTTTTCCTTGCCGAATGCGATCAGTCCGTTCAGACTCAAGCACATGGGGTGGGCTAAGGAGTCAGAGAGGCGGCGCAAGTATGAGCGTTATAGCGAGTCGGACCCCGACGGATCGTATGGAAGCAAAGCTCAATACGAATCGATTATGGATGCGAATCCTCGTTTGGTCGAATGGAGCGAGAACGGCTGACGATTATCCGGCTTCCTGGTTATCTGAAGCGCTGTCTTGTCGGGAAACCAACGGTTCCAGGTAAGCTTTGTTTTGTAAAATGGCCGCATCGTCCGGACGATAGGTTCGGGCGATTTCGTTATGGGCGTAGGCCAGGTCGTGCAGCTTCATCCGGTCGTAGCAGACGCATAGCTGCAAGTGAGGGAGCCATGTTCTACAGGCGTGGTTTTCCAACGCCCACTTTTCCTGTGCGGGAAGTTCGATCGCCAATCTGTACCAATGGGCGGCGGCTTCGTATTTGCCCCGATGCAGCAAGCTGAAGCCGATGCGGCAGCAAAACTCGGGGCGGGGCGTATCGTAGCGGAAAGCGCGGCAGATCGCGTTCCACTCTTGCTCCGCCTCTCCAAGCGCGTGGTAGCAATCCGCAAGCTTGCTGCACGCGGTCACCTCATCCTCGATCCAGCCTTCCCCCTCGTCAAGGAATCGCTCATAATGAGCGGCAGCTTGGCGGTATTGCTGTGCCTCCAGCAGTTCATGGGCGTAGTAGAGTCGGTCGCGTGGCGTCAGCGGCAATCCTTGCGCTTCCCGCTGGCTGTAGATGCGTAGATTTCTGCCGGGGTCCGCATCGGTTAATGGACAATGAGCGACGGCGATATCGCTTGTTACAATATGCCCGCCTACAATAAGCACCTCGTGCACCGCTCCTTGCCAACTGTAACGATTGGATCTTTTGACCAAACGATTGCGTCTTAGACTGTGGGCGACGTTGCCGTATTCGTCTCGACTCAGCTCATAGATCATCGAGACGGAATCGGTATCGGGGCTGAGCGTCCGTTTTAGATCTAGCAGCTTCTGCTGGTTGTCGGGAGTAATTACGTCGTCGGCATCCAGCCATAGGATGTAGTCCTGTGTGGCGGCATCGAAGGAGAAGTTGCGGGCTGCGGAAAAGTTGTCGATCCAGGCGAAATGAAGCAGTCGATCCGTGAAGCGCAGGGCGATCTCTCTCGTGCGGTCGGTGGAACCTGTATCCACAATGATTATCTCGTCGACAAGCGGAGCTGCGGAGTCCAGGCAGCGTTCGAGAACTTGCTCTTCGTTTTTGACGATCATGCAGAGGCTAATCGTAATCATGCGATTCCTCCTATGGGTTCAGGGAAGTTCGTTTGCTCCTGCGATAAATTGGATGGAGCTTCGCGTCAAGTTAATCTGTGCATCGACCAGACGGTGGCCGAAGCGTTGGGTCCGCCCAGGTTTAAGTTGATTGTAAGCCCGGTGCTGACGTACAGGATGGCGATGGTGTCTCCGGCATTCAGCGTGACGTCTCCCGCCATTGTAACCGTTGCATTGCCTAGAATGACTCGAAGGGTAAGAAGGGTAATGGAGGTGTTCAGTAACGGGAATAAACCTGTAATCAAATCGGTTCCATCGCTTGTGCGCCTGACGACGAAGGAAGGGTTGATGGTTGATCCTAGCTGAATGCCGATAGCAGCGACCGTGGTGTAACTGACGGTTGCTTTAATCGCGTATCTGCCTGTAACCGGCACCGTATAGGTTCCTGTCGTCGGGTCGAATCCCGCGCCCGGATAATAAGGAGCGGTTGTCGTCCAGTTGTTAAGTTGGGTGCCTGTAGCAATCGTGCTCGGAGCGCGCGAAGCCGAGAAGCCGTCCGCCAATACGCTTGGTCCCGTACTGCCCGTCGTACCCGTAGCGCCGGTTGCCCCGGTAACGCCTGTAGCTCCGGTTGAGCCTGTAGAGCCCGTAGCTCCAGTGGCGGATGTGATTCCGGTTGCTCCAGTTGGCCCGGTTGCTCCAGTTGCGCCAGTGACACCGGTCGCTCCGGTTGGTCCGGTGACTCCGGTGGGGCCGGTAACGCCAGTCGCACCAGTGGCTCCAGTCGAGCCCGTAGTTCCAGTAGCTCCCGTAGTTCCGGTAGCTCCAGTCGAGCCCGTAGTTCCAGTAGCTCCCGTAGTTCCGGTAGCTCCAGTCGAGCCCGTAGTTCCAGTAGCTCCCGTAGTTCCGGTAGCTCCAGTCGAGCCCGTAGTTCCAGTAGCTCCCGTAGTTCCGGTAGCTCCAGTCGAGCCCGTAGTTCCGGTAGCTCCAGTAGCTCCAGTAGTTCCAGTAGCTCCAGTAGTTCCAGTAGCCCCAGTTACCCCGGTCGCACCTGTATTGCCTGTAGGGCCGGTAGGCCCTGTGTTGCCAGTGTTTCCAGTAGGGCCAGTATTGCCCGTCGCACCAGTGGCTCCAGAAGTTCCGGTAGCCCCAGTTACCCCGGTTGCACCTGTGTTGCCTGTAGGACCGGTGGAACCTGTGTTGCCGGTGTTTCCAGTAGAGCCGGTAATGCCAGTCGCACCAGTGGCTCCAGTCGAGCCCGTAGTTCCAGTAGCTCCAGAAGTTCCGGTAGCCCCAGTTACCCCGGTTGCACCTGTGTTGCCTGTAGGACCGGTGGAACCCGTGTTGCCGGTGTTTCCAGTAGAGCCGGTATTGCCAGTCGCACCAGTGGCTCCAGTCGAGCCCGTAGTTCCGGTAGCTCCAGTAGTTCCAGTAGTTCCAGTAGCCCCAGTTACCCCGGTCGCACCTGTATTGCCTGTAGTACCGGTAGGCCCTGTGTTGCCAGTGTTTCCAGTAGGGCCAGTATTGCCAGTCGCCCCGGTAGCTCCAGTCGTGCCAGTAACGCCAGTCGCCCCGGTCACTCCTGTGTTGCCTGAAGGACCAGTGAAACCCGTGACGCCAGTGACACCTGTAAAACCAGTAACTCCGGTGGGGCCAGTGGTTCCAGTCGCTCCGGTGCCGCCAGTAGTTCCAGTAAAACCAGTAGTTCCGGTAGTCCCGGTAGCTCCAGTCGCACCGATACCCCCGGTTGCCCCAGTAGCGCCAGTAGAACCCGTAGAACCAGTAGCGCCGGTGGTTCCGGTTGCGCCAATCGCTCCAATATCACCCGTAGCCCCAGTCGCGCCAGTGCTGCCTGTCGCCCCGGTGGAACCTGTGACGCCAGTATCCCCTGTTTGTCCAGTGGCTCCGGACGGACCGGTTGCCCCCGTCACTCCTGTAGCACCGGTCGCCCCTGTTGTTCCGCTACCTGTAGCTCCTGTATTACCGGTGCCACCAGTTGCTCCAGTAGCTCCCGTGCTACCGGTAGCTCCAGTCGGCCCTGTCACTGCCGTACCGGGGGGGCCTGTGACGCCAGTCGCTCCGGTCACCCCGGTGGCACCTGTGTTTCCGGTTCCGCCAGTGGCTCCTTGGCCGGGTCCAGGTGGTCCCGTCACACCGGTCGCTCCGGTCACCCCGGTGGCACCTGTATTGCCGGTTCCGCCAGTGGCTCCCTGGGCGGGTCCAGGAGGCCCCGTCGCACCGGTCGCCCCAGTAACGCCAGTAGTCCCCGTAGCTCCAGTAGCCCCGGTTTCACCGGGATCGCCGTTCATGCCTCGGAAGCCCATCAAACCTCTCGAACCGGGCGATCCCATTGGACCCGTCGATCCCGTATGGCCGGTAGGGCCTGTCGGACCGGTTATACCAGTCGGTCGAGGAATAGGTTTGGGAGGAGAAGGCTTGGGATGCTTTCTCCTATGCTTCTTTTGTTTTTTGCGGTGTGGACAACAGCACGAACGAAGGATCTTCTTGCAGAAGTAACAATGCTTGGGGAGCTTCCTTTTTCTCATCGTCAACCTCCCCTCCCTCCAAACCCCGATTCTGCTTTCGGCTCCATAAAAAAATACCTCACTATGGAGGTACATACGAAAACTCTCATGTATAACTTATGATTGCCCGCATGTCTCCATAACCATGAAGAGTCAAATTGCGGGAAGAAACGACTTGTCCCGGCAATAAACAACGACGGATCAATTGACGTACATCAACTTGCTCTGCCCCCGTCGGAGACGGAGCAGGGGAGAACGGCGTCTTACGCGCACGGATTCCGCCTGTTCATTTGATAGAAAAGGATAATCGATAGGGAGGTTGTTGTGCATGTATCTCCTTGCGCTTCGATCCTGAATTGGAAGAGCTAACCCGTTAAGGGGGCGATTTCAGGAGCGGATGAGGCGGTCGCCGGAGATACATGCATTTTTTCATTCCAATCCCGCTGCGGAGCTCTATTCCGATTGTTTTGGTCTTTTTAGACGCATACTATGCCCGAGCAAAAGCTGGATAAATCAACCGCGAAGGATGTGCTGGCCATGAATGAAGACCGGATTACAGAGGCCCTTGAAGAAGTGATCGATCCCGAAATCGGTGTGAACATCGTGGATCTCGGGCTCGTGTACGGCATCGAGGCAAGAGATCATGGGGAAGTTATCGTCGAAATGACGCTTACCATTCCCGAATGTCCTTTGGCGGATCAGATCGTTGCTAGTGTCAAAACGGCCGTCGAAGCGGTCGAAGGGGTAGAGCGGGCCGAAGTGAAGCTGGTGTTCGAGCCGAAATGGACGCCTGCGCGAATGAATGACGAAGCCAGGGAACAAATTCGGTCCAGATCCATGTCCGCTACTTAAGGACGGAAGCAAGAGGAAGCCATCCCGCAAAAACGGCCCCTTCGTCAGACTTATCCCGATGTACCGCAAGCTCCCCGTCGTGAGCCCTTATAATTCGCCGCGCAATTGTAAGGCCTAGCCCGGTGCCTCCGTATTCCGGGTTTCTGGATTCGTCGCTCCGATAGAACGGTTCGAAAATGCGTGCCTCCTCTATTGCCGATATCCCCGGTCCCGTGTCTTTGATCGAGAACAGCGCCCTATTTTCCCGGGTCGAGCAGTGGATCGTAACATTGCCGTTGGCTGGCGTAAACCGGAGCGCGTTGTCCATCAGGTTCCCGATTGCGCGGTGGATCAGATGGGGGTCAGCATGAAGCGCGATGGCCTCGGGAGAGGCGTTGAACCGCAGATCGATCTTCTTTTCCTTGGCGATTGGAGCGTATTCGGCCACCAGATCTGCAAGCAGCCGATTCAATTCGATGCGTTCCCGGCGCATGGACAGGTCGAGCGAATCCATTACGGTATAGGAGGAAAGATCGGATACAAGGCGATTCAGCTGCTCCGCCTTGTGGCTGCAGATCTCCAAGTAATGCGGAAGCTTCTGCGGACTGCCGTGCATGCTTTTCTCTATGCGCTGTAGAAATCCCCGGAGCGTAAAGATCGGCGTTCTTAAGTCGTGAGCAATCGCGCTAATGAAAAAACGGCGTTCTTCCTCCAGACGGGACTGCCGGATCAACGATTCCTGGAGCTCGTTGCGCATCGCGTGAAAAGCGTTGCGAACGTCAATCACCTCGGCAACGGTCGATGTCGGAAGCTCAAAATCCAGATCGCCGGCGGCGATTTGTCTGGCGGCTGCGCTGGTCGCTTCCAACGGTCTGACGACGACGCGCCCGATCTTTAAGCCGATAAAGACGATCACGCCTGCCGCGTCGATAATGGACAACGCGACTCCCCATCCATTGCCCGGCTTCGGGCCATAGAGAAACATACTGCCCTGCAGCTGGCCTTTTTCCGCAAAAACAATCTGTCTGATCTCCGCGTAATTCGAGCCCTCCGGCATAAATCGAAACCGTTCCCGCCCCGAAGCGTCGTTCACGATGATACCAAGATGGAGAGAGGAGGCTTTTTTTTCCACGGCGGACCTCCACTCGGGATTTTCCCACTGAGCCATTCCGGATTTGCTCGCTTCCTCCGCCAGTCCGTCCATGCCCGCCTGCCGCTGCTCCGCTTGCGAGGGATGAAGGAGATAACGGTCGACGAGTCCCGGCACTTCATAGACCAACCGGGGAACAACGGTGACGATGAGCATGCCGAAGAGCATCCAATAGCGAAGCTTCATCTTCATTCCGCCCGCTCCCCCTCGAAACGGTAGCCGACGCCCCAAACGTTCGTAATATACTTGGGTTTACGCGGATTTTCCTCGATTTTCTCGCGAATTCTGCCCATGTGCACCGTGACGGAATGCTTATCTCCGATCCCCTCCCAGAACCGCTGCAGCAATTGTTCATAGGTGAAAACCTGCCGCGGGTATTCCGCGAACAGACATAGAATTTCAAATTCTTTGGGCGTCATGGGCACAGGCTGTCCGTCGATCGTCACCTCGTATGCGTTGACGTTAAGCGCGAGGCGGCCGAAATCGAGTATGACGGGGGATTTCTTCTCGCTGTTGTCGTATCGGCGGAGCACGGCTTTAACCCGAGCCACGACTTCCTCCGGAGTTGCGGTCTTCACAATGTAATCGTCCCCTCCCAGGCTCAAGCCGCGGATCTTGTCGAGCGCTTCGCCTCTCGCGCTGAGGAACAGAATCGGGGTGTTGCTCGTCTTGCGGACCTGTCGGCATAAATCGAGACCGCTCTGTCCCGGCATCATCACATCCAGTAAAATACAGTCGACCGAATGCCGATCCAGCGCACTGCCGGCTTCCTCGGCGTTATACGCCTCGATCACGTGAAACCGCTCATCCTCCAGAAACTCTCTCATCAGCTCCACGATTTCTTTATCGTCGTCGACAAGTAATACCGTTCGCTTGCTCATAGGCTCTCCTCCCGAAAATGCCGCGCTCGTGCCTGTATTTTAGCACATTAAGCTTCCGTCCAATGGCGGACGTACTGAAATGTAACTGTCTGTTGCTTGTTTTGTGACATTTTCGCACCGTGTTCCGTGAGAAGCGTTCGTTATGATTTTTGTAACACAGAAGGGAGGGTTTAGATGAGAATCGCTCGGTACGTCTACAATATTTTGGCAATCGCATTTCTATTATGCCTTGTCGTTCAAGCGTTTATTGCAGGCCTGGCGGTGTTCACGGACGCGGTCTATTGGGGCTCGCATACCGAATTTGTTCGTTATTTTGCCTTTATGCCTTTGGTGATGTTCCTGCTGACCTTCATCGCCAAAATCGGAGGGGTCCAACGTTGGTTAAGCTTGGGGATGTTCGGAGCGGTTATTTTTCAATTTCTTAATATTCAGGCGCTGCCGTCCGCAGCCGTACTCCATCCCGTCATTGCCTTGATCCTGTTCGCCATGTCGTTCATCGTCGTCCGGAATACCACCTGGAGGGGAACGCGCGGCGAGATCGGATAGGGGAGCGAGGACCACAAAACGAAATCGGAGATGATCGCAGATAAAGGTTGAAAACAATCGGCAAATGCTTGGACAGTGGACAAAGCTTATTCGCATGCAGCACCCGGAGAAAATGTTGAAATTCGTCCGCGGCTTTCAAGATGAGACGTTAGCGACTCTGTACGGCATTCCCGATACGGAGACGTTCCTCCGTCTTAAAAAATCGCTGCATCGGCAGACGAAAGAAGCGGCGGCGCAGCTGCTGGAGGATCCGACTTTTGCCGACAGGGTCGATCAGCTCCCGTTCAGGCAGGGGGAGACCATCGTCGGGCTCGGGGAAAGCACGACGGACGATCTGCTCTCGTGGTTTGAAATTTTGCGGCAGCTTCTGGAGCTCAGAAGACCGCGGGACGGCATCCGATTGGTCAACGAAGGCCTATCCGGCCATACTTCGTCGCAGCTGCTCGGGCGGATCAACGGTACGATGGCTCATGATCCGGATTGGGTGCTCTGCATGATCGGGGGCAACGATGCTCTGCGCTTCGGTAGCTTTGGTACGGAGCCTTCGCCAACGCAAGTCAGTATCGGGGAAACCTCCCGAAACCTCGCGGAAATTCGCCGACTGGCGCAGGCAAGAGGGAATCCGCGGTGGGTATGGATCACCCCTACGACGATCAACGACGAGCGGGTTGAAGCTTTCCCGCCCTTCCGGCAGGGGGGAATCCGCTGCCGCAATGAGGATATCGTCGCTGTGGGCGACGTTATGCGGAATCTATCCGATCCCGTCGTCGATACGCAAGCCGATTTCGGGCTGCCTGCCAACGCCGTATGGATGGAGGCGGACGGACTTCATCCGTCGCTTGCCGGACATCAGGTCATCGTAGCTTTGCTGGTGCAGGAGTTGACGGGAGGAAAGTAGGGGAGAGATTAACGCGCGATACAGCAGATTAAGCAAGGGAGGCTGGGGAATGCCAAGAAAAGTCCGAAGAAGAAAAATAGGCTGGGGCTTGCTTGCGGGACTCATCTTTGCCGCAGCAGCCTTCGCCGTGGCTCCGTAT
This sequence comes from Cohnella sp. LGH, assembly GCF_017671885.1. Classification (NCBI taxonomy): domain Bacteria; kingdom Bacillati; phylum Bacillota; class Bacilli; order Caryophanales; family Paenibacillaceae; genus Cohnella; species Cohnella sp. LGH. The sequence goes on along the minus strand of NZ_CP072117.1, from coordinate 1,535,349 downwards.
CTCACGATGAATTCCGGGTTAAGCCGCGTGCCGATCCGCGATTCGTTCGAGCTGCACTATCCTTTGTTGCTGGTGCACATTTATTCGTCCTTTATCGCACTTGCGATCGGCTGGCTGCAATTCGTTCCCCGTCTCCGCGAGCGTAAACCGCATATCCATCGATGGATCGGCAGAGGTTATTTGACCATGGTGGCGATTGGAAGCATGAGCGGTCTGATCGTCGGGATGTATACGGACAGCTATACGAGGCAGGTTGCGTTTCTGATTCTGGTCGTATTATGGATCGTTACCGGATGGAAGGGCTACCGGTATGCGAGGCGGCGGCAATTCGCGGAACACGGCGTGTGGATGATCCGAAGCTATGCGGTAACGTTGGTCGCCGCGACGGCTCGAATCGTAACGCCGCTCTGTATCTTGTTTTATATAGCGAATAAAGGCTTGCCTGACGGAGGCGTCGAGGTTGTATTGGCCAATGTGATGGAGGTGAACATTTTTCTCGGTCTGGTCATTAATATCCTGATCACGGAGTGGCTGATCGTTAAAAAAAGAACCTGACAAGTGTCGCCGTGATTCAAATTCGCTAAAGTCGTCTAAAAGAAGGTAGAAAAGCTGCGGGAGGAATAAATGATGCCCTGGAACAAAGACGACTATCCGGATTCGCTCAAAAACTTCATGGCCCCGATCCGCAACAAGGCGATCGACATTGCTAACGAACTGCTGGAGGAAGGCTATTCCGAAAGCCGCGCGATCTCGATCGCCACCGCCAAGGCCAAAGAATGGGGAGAAAACCGCCACAAGCAGATCCGCAAGAAAGGACACTGACGGGCTGCTGAGCAAACTATGCTCTGATGAGGAAGCAAACAAAGAATTCTTTAAAGCTGCACCTGGAAATATTGTATATCGTACGTCCAAAGAGGAAGAACTTAAAATAGAGAATGTTATTCTCGATACTAGTTCGTCCCATGCGATTTTCAGTCCAAATGACTTCGCATTCGCCCTCCAACTTGTTGAATCCTAAAAAAAAATCGCCAAGGCTGCTGCAGCCCTGGCGATTTTAATTTAATGATTAACCAAGCCGTTAGTTTGCACCAGCTCAGGAGCGATGGCGCCTCCTTTGTCCATGCCGATCAACGAATACCGGATACTGTCGACCAACGCTTCCCAGCTTGCCTCGATTACGTTGGAAGACACGCCGACCGTGCTCCATGTATCCTTGAAATTCGTAGATTCGACCAGTACGCGAACCTTCGCTGCCGTTGCATCCTTTTCGTCCAGTACGCGCACCTTGTAGTCAGACAGATGAATATCGCGGATTCCCGGAAAAAACTGCACAAGCGCTTTGCGCAGCGCGTTGTCGAGTGCGTTGACCGGCCCGTTGCCCTCCGCTACGGTGTATACTTGTTCTCCGGCTACGTTAATCTTTACGATCGCTTCGCTTGTCATTCCGCCGGCGCTTTTCTCGACGGTAATCTTGAACGAATCGACGGTGAAAATCTGCACGGCGTCTCCGTACGCATCTCTCAACAGCAATTCAAGGGAAGCATCCGCGCCCTCGAACTGATACCCCTGATGCTCCAGCTCCTTGATCCGGTCGATTACCTCGCGGGACTTCATGCTTTCCGGATTGACGTCGAGTCCCATTTCTTGAGCCTTGGACAAAATGTTGCTCTGTCCCGCGAGCTCGGATACGAGTACCCGTTGCTTGTTGCCGACAAGCAGAGGCTCGATATGCTCGTACGTTTTGGAGTCCTTCATAATCGCCGAGACATGGATTCCGCCCTTATGCGCGAAAGCTGCGTTGCCAACGTACGGCTGATTGACCGGCATGTGGACATTGGCAATTTCGCTAACGTAGCGAGCTACGCTGGTAAGCGATCTGAGCTGCTCGTCGCTAACGCAGGAGTATCCCATCTTGAGCTGCAAGGTCGGCATGATCGAACACAGGTTAGCGTTGCCGCAACGTTCGCCGTAACCATTGATCGTGCCTTGAACTTGACGAGCGCCGGCTGAAATCGCTGCTAGCGTGTTGGCTACGGCCAGCTCGCAGTCATTGTGCGTATGAATGCCGATCGGAGCGTCGATAACCGATACGACGCGAGAGACGATCTCGCTGATTTCGCTCGGAAGCGTACCGCCGTTCGTATCGCACAGGATGATCCAAGCCGCGCCCGCATCTTTGGCTTTGGCCAGCGCCGACAAAGCATAGTCCGGATTAGCCTTGTAGCCGTCGAAAAAATGCTCGGCGTCAAATAGCGCTTCCATTCCGCTGTGCTTCACGTAAGCAAGCGATTCGTAGATCATCGCCAGATTTTCATCCAGCGTTGTCTGCAAAGCGGTATGAACGTGAAAATCCCATGTCTTGCCAACCAGCGTCGCAGCGCGAGCGCCCGATTCCGTCAAATGCTTCAGGTTAATATCCTGCTCGCAGACGCTGTTCTTCCTGCGGGTGCTGCCAAAAGCCGTTAACTTTGCTTGCAGCTTCATTTCGCGGACCCGGCGGAAAAACTCGATATCTTTGCTGTTGCTGCCCGGGTTGCCGCCTTCGATATAATGAACGCCCAGCGCGTCGAGCTTCAGGGCGATTTTAACTTTGTCCTCGGCAGTCAGGCTGATTCCTTCGCCTTGCGTACCGTCGCGCAAGGTCGTATCGAAAATACAAAGTGGAGTAGACATGCGTTACCGAAAAGCCTCCTTAAAAATAAAAACAGGTGAAACTATTATATCACGATTGGCATTAAATGTAGAGAGCGCGGTTCATTGCGGGCCCATCCATATTCTCTGTATAATTAGGAAACGATCGGAGGAGATGGATGTGAGCTTAGACGCGGGCAAGCGGCGGATTATTCTGCATATTGATATGAACGCGTTTTACTGCTCCGTTCACGCCGCTGAGGAACCGGGCCTATACAGAGGTAAACCGACGGCGGTCGCCGGGAGCGTCGAACTGCGCAAAGGAATCGTCGTCACTAGCTCCTACGAAGCTCGCGCGCGCGGCGTGCGAACGGGGATGACCGTTCGCCAGGCGCGAAGCTGCTGTCCTGAGCTGCTGATCATTTCTCCGGATTTTGATATATACCGGAAATACAGCCGCGGCTTCATGCGTATCGCAGGCAGCTTCACACCGCTGGTTGAGGCTGTATCGATCGACGAATGTTTTCTGGACATTACGGGCAGCTCGCAATTTGGTACTCCGGTAGAAATAGCCGAGACGATTGCCCGGAGAGTGAAGGAGGAACTGTCGCTTCCTTGCTCCATAGGAATCGCTCCTAACAAGCTTCTGGCCAAGATGGCCTCCGACATGCGTAAGCCCAACGCCATCACCATTTTGCGGAGACGGGATATGCCTGCGCTGTTGTGGGGGAAGCCGTGTCAGGCGTTGTACGGAGTAGGGGCTCGAACGGCGGATAAGCTGCTCAAGCTGAACATCCGCACGATCGGAGAGCTGGCCGCGGCCGACGAGAAGATGCTCATCGATCGATTCGGCGTGTACGGCAGCTGGATGAAAAATGCGGCTAACGGCATTGACTACGCGCCGGTCGAGCCGCTTCATGAAGCGCCCAAATCGATAGGCCATACGACGACGCTTCCGGCCGATTTGACCGAACGAGATCAATATCGCCGCGTGCTGCTTAATCTGGCCGATCAGACGACCCGGAGGCTTCGTCGTCAACGGATGGTATGCCAGACCGTGCAGATTACGATCCGGGATCCGGATATGCGCACCATCACACGCTCGTTTACGCTGCCTGTGCCGACGGAAGCGGCGAATGACGTCTACGAGCTGGCCTGCAAGCTGATGGATTCGCATTGGAAGGAGGGCAAGCCTGTCAGGCTGCTTGGCATTACGCTGCAAAGCTTGTCTCCAAAGCAGGATACGCCGCTGCAGCTCGATCTGTTCACCTATGAGGAGGAACCGAAAAAGCAGCGGCTGATGACCGCCATGGACGCGCTCAGAGACAAATTTGGCGAGGGCGCAGTGTTGACCGCCGGAATGCTCGGAGACGATCCGTCAACGCTTATTCGCAATAAGAAGCTTAGAGGGACATCTCTTCAGAAGGATTTCCTGCGGGAAGGCCCGGACGATTGAGCAAAGGCCGGAATACGCGAAAATTCAGGCGAAGCAGCTTATTTTCGTTTGATATTAACTAGGTTTTGTATTATATTGGACAGTAGCGGGACTACTAGCGTACGCGATACGGATTTTAAAATAGGAGGGTATCACATGGCTAAGTTTACCTACGTAGACAAAGACACATGTATCGCTTGCGGCGCATGCGGAGCGACGGCGCCGGATATTTACGATTATGACGACGAAGGCCTCGCCGAGGTGATCTATGCCAACGATGGCAATCACGGCAACACCGAAATTCCTGAGGATCTTTATGACGATCTGCAAGATGCATCCGACGGCTGCCCGACGGATTCGATCAAAATTGCGGATTCGCCATTTAATATGTAATTGACGAAAATGCGCAAAGAGCTCTTTCTTGGGTCTAGAGACCTAGGGGGGAGCTCTTTTTATAATGCCTTTCATGACCCTGGTCACAAAAGTCATTTTTTAGACAAAAACCAACATAAAGCCTTATACCTAATGTATAATAGATGCAAATTGGTATCTTTTACAAAGGCGGGCGGGTGGAGCTTGAAGGGGAAAATCAAAAGAATAGCGATCGCACTCAACGCCGTTCTTCTGCTCGGTTTATTTTTGATTCATCAATCGGGAGTGTTGCAGAAGTTCGATACATTGCTGTTCGATTACGATATGAAGACCGCTGCCGACCATCGGCCGGACGAGCGCATTATCATGGTCGCAATCGACGACGCGTCGCTTGCAGAGCTGGGAAGATTCCCTTGGGATCGTGCGGTATACGCGCCGTTTCTGGCGAACTTAAACCCGGAAGGGGACGAGCCTAAGGCGATCGCATTCGATATTATTTTCGGGGAGGAAAGCGACAATCCGGACGGCGATATGGCCTTTGCCGAGGCGCTCTCCACTTATCCGAACGTCATTTTGCCCGTAACGGGAATTATGGGAGACAACTTCAGTACTTCCGAGGTTAGACGCGATGAATATATCCAAGCGCAAGGAATCATAAAGCCCTACGAGTTGTTTTCCGAGCTTGTCCAACTAGCACACATCAATCGTGTCGTAACCCGCGACGGCGTCATTCGTCAAACCTGGCTCAAGATCCAAGGGCCGGATGGAGAGGTCGTCCCCTCCTTGGGATGGCAAATCGCAGAGATGGCGGGAGCGGATTTAAGCCGCTACGAAGACCTTACAGATCCGAGGAAATTCGGCGAGCCGGTGGCGAAAAATACGATAACGATCGACTACGATTTAATGACTGACGATTTTCTTACCGTGTCGTTCGTGGATGTGTTAAATGGAGCGCTGCCTCCGGATCTGCTCAAGGATTCGATCGTGATTGTGGGATTTACGGCGGTTGGTTTGACCGGGGACGGGGGACAGGACACAGGCGCTTCCCCGATCGAGAAGAATTTTAAGCTGATGTACGCTCACGGCAATATCGTTAATCAGCTGTTGAAGGGCTCGGAGATTGCTTACGCGCCGAGCTGGGCGGAACTGACATTTGCGCTGCTTCTATTTCTTCTATTTATATGGCTGCCGTGGAGACTGAAAAACATTTACTCCATTTTGTTGTTTTTGATCGTTTTTGCGGCTGCGTTGTACGGACAATATGCGCTCTACCAGGCCTCCGCTTTGCACGCGAGCATCGTTCTGGGCCTGCTTGCCATGCTGCTTGCCTATTTGACGAACGTCTCGCTCAAGTCCTATATGGACAGCACGCAGAAGAGCTTCGTTACGCGGCAGTTCGGACGCTATATTTCTCCGGATCTCGTCAAACAGATCGTAGCCCAGGACATCGAGATTAAGCTGGGAGGGGATCTCAAGCACATTACAGTGCTGTTCCTCGATATTCGCGGCTTTACGCCTCTTTCCGAGAAGCTGTCGCCATCCGAACTCGTCGATACGCTGAACACGATGTTTAATATGATTACGGAGACGACGCTTCGCAATTCGGGCACGATCGACAAGTTTATCGGCGATGCCGCAATGATTCTGTTTAACGCGCCGCTTGACGTGGCCGAGCATGAACGGATGGCTGTACAGACGGCATACGAAATTCAGCAGGGCATGGAGCAAATTCGTCAGCAGATTATGGACAAATACCAATGCGAGGTCAATGTAGGCATAGGTATTCACAGCGGGAACGTCGTCGTCGGCAACATCGGCTCCTACTTGCGGGTCGATTATACGGCAATCGGCGACAACGTCAACATTGCCGCGAGAATCGAGTCTCAAACCAAGAAGGGACAAGTCCATGTCTCAGAGCAGGTTTACGAGCAGACGAAGCCTTGGTTCCGCTACGATGAAGGCGAAGATCGCATGTTCAAGGGCAAGTCCCATCCGATTCGCGTCTACGAGCTGCTTGGACGCAAAGACGGGGACTAGTAGCGAGCTCCAGAAATAACGTAACGAAGCTGCCATGGATTTTGTAAGCGATTGAGAACCGCCATTTCTACCGAGTAGAGTTCGTTGTGCAAAAATCATAGCACGGAAAATCTGCTCCACATGTAAAGTCTGTCTCCAAGTTGGGGGATTGCACACAAGGAGAGCGACTCAAGAGTAATGTAATCCGGACATCGTAAACCTGCAAGCTTGGCCAGCATGCTTGCAGCCGTTCAATCTCGCGTTGGACGCTCTAAGCTTGACTAGCACGCTTGCAGCCGCGCAACTTCGCGATTAGACGCTCTAAGCTTGGCCAGCACGCTTGCAGCCGTTCAATATCGCGTTGGACGCTCTAAGCTTGACTAGCACGCTTGCAGCCGCGCAACTTCGCGATTAGACGCTCTAAGCTTGGCCAGCACGCTTGCAGCCGTTCAATATCGCGTTTGGACGCTCTAAGCTTGACTAGCACGCTTGCAGCCGTTCAATCTCGCGATTGGACGCTCTAAGCTTGACTAGCACGCTTGCAGCCGCGCAACTTCGCGATTAGACGCTCTAAGCTTGGCCAGCACGCTTGCAGCCGCGCAACTTCGCGATTGGACGCTCTAAGCTTGGCCAGTTGTCTTATACAGCTCCAGGTGAATTCATTACGTTATTTCGGGATCGCTCTAATTGAGACGCTGACTACTTTATACCTGATTATAAACGATACAACTATAATAAAACTGAACAAACGGGAGAGGTGTAATTAATGAAGAAGATTGTGGCTTATGTGCTGGGTCTGCTGCTGCTGGCAGCGCCTCTGCTCGGCGCGCTGGCTCAGGAGGCCTCTGCGGCGTCTTCCCGCGTCGCCGTAATCAAGGAACTTAAAGGCACGGTAAAGGTCAAGAAATCCGGGGGTTCGAAGGAATTTACGGCTTTCGCCAAAATGAGCCTGAACGAAGGGGATATTGTGACGGTCGGTTCAGACGGCTCCGCAGTGCTCCGATTTGCAAACGGATCGTCGGAGGACGATCAGATGACGGTGTCCGCCAATACGACCCTGACCTTCTCCAAGCTTAAGGAAGGCAAAAACACGGTAACGAAGGTCAGTGTAAAGAGCGGCTCGGTCTGGTCCACGGTAAAATCGATCAAAAGCGCGAGCGACGAGTATACGCTGGAGACGCCGACCGCCATCATGGGCGTGCGGGGCACAAATTTGCTTGTATACGTCGACCCGGTGACGGGAGATTCCAAGTTCGTCATTTTCTCGGGGGTCGGTCAGATCGCTCCTACGAATACGCGGACGATATCGCAGCCTCCCGACGTTCTTGTGTATCCTAACCAACAGGTAATGATCGACGACCGGAATCAAACGACTCAATTTCCGGGCGAAGTGATTCCGATCGATCTGTCTTCATTTTTGAACGGCGTTTCGCCTCAGGTCATTGAATCGATTATTGGGGCGAAAAATGCGATCGATCAGGAAAATCAGCAATTTATCGAGAAGAAAAAGCAAGAGCTTGAGGCGGGTCAGCCGGGCACGCCGACGGGATCAAGCGCAGATTTGGACAGAATCATCCAAAACCTGAACAATCTAATCACCAATATGTTGCAGGAAGCGCTGAAGGGAAACAAAATCACTCCGAGCGAGCTGCAAAAGTTAGTTGATGAAGCAAATCAGACGCTAAACAAGAAGATCGATCTTGCCAATACGCCTCCGCAAGTTGTATCGGATGCGGAGAAGCTGAAGATGGAACAGTTGAAGAAGCAGCAGGAGGCTCGTCAGGAGGCTGCCAAAAAGCAGAAGGAAGAGGAGCTTAAGAGCCAGAGGGAAAGCTTGATTAAAAAGCTTGAAGAGGAGCGGGCCAAGCAAGAGGAGGCCAACAAAAAAGCTCTGGATGATGCGAAGAAGAAAGCGAAGGAAGAATACGAGAAGAAGCTTTCCGAGGCGGAAAAGAAACGTTTTGAGGAAGAGAGCAAGAAGCGTGAGGAAGAGCTGAAAAAGCAGACCGCGCCAAGAGTTACTCCGACACCAACCACTGGCGGCGGGGGCGGTGGATCGAATCCAGGTTCGAGTCCGAGCTCAAGTCCAAGCCAAAGTCCTAGCCCGAGCCCTAGCGAGAGTCCAGATCCAACGTTGCCAAACGGGATTACAGGCTGGACTTTGATGACAGCTAGCGATCAGCCTTTGCAGATCCAGCGGACAAAGCAACTCGAGCAGGAACAACAGCACGAAACGATCTACGCGGTTAAAACAGAGTCTATGGTCACGTCGTTAAAGCTGAAGCTCGAATTCGGCTCGGATGTTAGTAAAGTGACGCTGGTGCGATCCGGCAACTCTAACGGAGGACAAACTATTGAATGGAACGCAAGCGGCGAAGTTAAGACACTTGAAGGACTTGAAACGGGATACGAGAATTTTGTCATCAACGTGACAAAGGAGCAATCCGATTCGTACTCTATTGAGCCTCTAAATAATTTGTTTGTACTTAATGGAGTAACTGAGCCTCTGTGGTTGACCCATCCGCAACCTTTCGGAATGGAGGGTACGACGTACAGCAGAGATCTGGAAAATCCAAACCTGTTCCGGGCAGAGGTGTCGTCGTCCACAGCGAATATTACACTATTTTCGAATCAAAGCGACTTCAAAATAGAGAAGGTAAAAGTCAACGGGGTCGAATTGTTGAGCAATTATCCCTTCTTTGATATCGAATTGGACGCAGGTGCGAACGAGATTGAAATCTCTCTTGCAGACCAAGCCTACTACTACAAGCACATCTACACGTTGATTGTGACCCGCGACGCTCCGCATGAGGAGAATCTGCCGGAAGGATTAGTCTCTTGGAACATCACTGTTGGCCAGCAGACGAACAATATCGTCGTTTCCGATGAAAAATTCGCGTATGCGATACTGCCTTCAGCGTCACAAGGTGTCTATCTTAATGTGGAATTGGCCGAAGGATACAGTGGAGAGATTGTACTGCCGAACAATTCGATAGATTTGGGCGGGCCGATTCAATTAGATATTTCTTCGGATGGTTATTACAGATACGAGTTGAACATCTCTAATTCCGAACTGGAATTTGAAGGAAGTATTGTCTTGACGGTTAAAGTCGGCAATGCGGCTGTCTACAACGAGCAAATGGGTGCTGGCGGCATCGGTTTGGGGGATGACAGCTACGAAATGACTTATGATCAACTAAACGGCGGTTTTTACTACAACTACAATGAAGTAGTACCTACTGTCAGGTTGAACCCATATATTTTTATAGGTAACTTCGTCCCGGATTTCATGAGTCCGGAAGATGTGCAAATTTTAGGGGATGAAAGAGAGGTTACTTCAGAGGGCTGGGAGTATTTCCTGTTCGGACTGCAGCCAGGCTTAAACAGTTACACACTGATCGTCGACCCGTTGCGTCAATTCGGACCGAATACGGTGGAATACAAATTGAACATTTTTGTTGGTTATCCCCAAGTCTAATCTTATCCTTTTAAGCAAAGGAGCTTTACCGTGAAAAATAATAAAATGAAACTGGCTGCGGTAGTGACGGCAATCGGAATTCTTGGCGGAACGTTCGCAACGGCCGCCGCAGCGGCTCCAAGCTGGACCCAATCCACCAAGCTGTACGAGGTGCGCTCATGGGCCGGACAAGCGGGGGTAGGGCATCGCGACGGGGCGCTGTCCGATACGACGTTTTATCATCCGAAGTCGGCGGTCGAGCTTGCAAATGGCCGCCTTCTGATTGCCGATTCTTTGAACCATCGGCTTAGAACGTTGGATGCGGACAAGTCGGCTCTCTATGCAGGGAGTTGGCTAGGCGAAGACGCTGCGGGGAACCCGCTTAGCGGATTGAACAACGATTCGGCTGAGCAGGCGGCATTCCATTCACCGGCAGGGCTTGCCGTTGACGCGAAGGGCAACGTCTACGTGGCGGACAGCGGCAACCATGCGATCCGGAAAATTATGCCTGACGGCACGGTATCGACGCTTGCCGGCAACGGTCTGCTCGGTTCATCCGACGGCAAGGGCGCGGAAGCAAAGTTCCACTCGCCTGCCGATGTCGCCGTCGATAGCAAGGGCAACGTCTACGTGGCGGACACGCTGAACCACTTGATTCGCAAAATCGCGCCTAATGGAACCGTATCGACATTGAATGCGGCTTCCGCTCGCTTGATCGAATACGTTCCGGGAGCGGTCGAGAATGCGGGAGATTTCCTAGACGGACCGCTCGCATCGGCCAAGTTCAACGAGCCGAGCGGACTTGCGGTCGATGCGAAAGACAATCTTTATGTGAGCGACCGGGGCAATCAGCGAATCCGGTATATCGATTTGACCTCCGGTCAGGTGTCCACCGTTGCCGGGGGAGGAAGCTACGACGGCGCGAACGCTTATTTCGTTCAAGGGGATTACGCCGACGGCAAGGCGGCCAAGTCCCGCTTTAACGCGCCGGAAGGCCTTGCCGTAACGGCTGACGGAGCGCTGGTTATTGCCGACAGCTTAAACCATGTCGTTCGGATGCTGAAGGACGGCCAAGTCACTACGATAGCGGGCGTTCCGACCGAGCCCGGCTCTGTCAACGGCGTGACCGCTTCCTCTCAGTTTAACCATCCGACTGACGTCGTCGCTCTTGCCGACGGCCGTCTGGCGATTGTGGACGAGTTCGGCAACAAGATTCGCATTGTTCAGAAGTACGCCGCCCCGGCCAAGCTTCCGGTCGGCGGGGACATAGCGGTGCTGCTGAACGGAACGCTAGTCTCTACCGAGGTGGCCGCGCAATTAAAAGCCGGCGCTGTGCTGCTTCCGGTTCGCGATGTGGGCAAGGCCCTCGGCTACCAGGTCGGATACGATAAGAAAACGGGAGAGGCGCTGCTGTCCAAGGACGGAACGGTTTATGCGATCTCGGAAGGCAAGGATGCTGTGAAGAAAACCGTTGCGGGCGCTAGCAATACGGTAAAGCTTAACGCCAAGACGGTGTCGATCGACGGCAGAATGTTTATTCCCGTTCGTTTCTTCGCCGACGAGAGCGGACTAGATATTCAGTGGGACGGCGCCGCCAAAATCGTCGTCATTCGGAACAAGGAATTCTAAACGCGAGTCCGAAGCAGGCCGGGCAGCTCTGGTGAGCGCCTGGCCTGTTTTTGTCAAGACGGCGCCGAAGATTGCTCCTATTAGCTTATCTGATTAATGCTATAAGATCATTCTAATTGACCCTTTTCGCTAGCTGTGGTAGGTTCAATTAAGTAAAATAAATTAAGGTCAGTTGAATACTAGGAATAAAAGATTAGCATATGCGCGCGCGAGGTGGATAACGTTGGTTCTACAAGTAACAAACAGTCCTTTCGATCAGGAACAAGTCGATCTGCTTAATCGACTGCTGCCCCAATTAACGGAATTGCAGCGAGTTTGGCTGAACGGCTACTTAGCGGGATACTCGGGAGCTGCCCCGGCAGTTGCGGCAACAATAGCGCCGGCAGCAGAGGCTCTATTCGCTTCGGCAGCGCCGGTCGCTCCGAAGGAAGCGACCGTGCTCTTCGGATCGCAGACGGGCAACAGCAGCAAGCTGGCGAAAAAGCTGACGAAAAAGCTGGAAGATCAGGGCCTACAGGTCACGATCGCTTCGATGAACGATTTTAAACCGAATACGCTGAAGAATGTCAGCAACCTGTTGATCGTAGTCAGCACGCATGGCGAAGGAGAACCGCCCGACAGCGCGATTGCTTTCCACGAGTTTCTGCACAGCAAGCGGGCGCCGAAGCTGGAGTCGCTGAGCTTCTCCGTTCTGGCGTTAGGCGATACTTCCTACGAGTTTTACTGCCAGACGGGCAAAGACTTCGACAAACGGCTGGAAGAGCTGGGCGGCACACGGCTTGCGGACCGCGTCGATTGCGACGTGGATTTCGACGAAGCAGCCGAGCAATGGATGTCGCAGGTTGTCTCGGCGCTTAGCGTGCCTGCTGCCGGAGCTGCGGCGGCCGTATCGGCTTCCCCGGCGACTGCAACGGGTGCAGCGGTTGAATCCGAATATTCGAGATCGAATCCTTTTCAGGCGGAAGTGCTTGAAAACTTGAATTTGAACGGACGAGGCTCCGACCGGGAAACAAGACATCTGGAAATCTCCCTGGAAGGCTCCGGTCTTCAGTATGAGCCCGGCGATAGCTTGGGCATTTACCCGCAGAACGATCCCGAGCTGGTCGCTGAACTGATCGAAGCGATGGGGTGGTCGGCGGGAGAGCAAGTGACGATCAACAAAAACGGAGACAAGCTCCCGCTTGGCGAAGCGCTGCGCAAGCATTTCGAAATTACGGTGCTGACGAAGCCGCTGCTGGAGCAGATCGTCAAACTCACGCCGAATAGCGGCTTGGGCGTACTGCTGGAGGCTGGCAAGGAGCAGGATCTTCGCGCTTATATTTCCGATCGCGATCTGCTCGATCTGGCGACGGATTATGCGCTGAAAGGCGTGCCGGCAAGCGAGTTCGTGACGATTCTTCGCAAGCTCCCGGCTCGCCTGTATTCGATCGCGAGCAGTCCGAGCGCTTATCCGGGCGAAGTGCACGTGACAGTGCGCGCGGTGCGCTACGAAGCGCGCGAACGCGCCCGCAAAGGCGTCTGCTCGGTTCATCTGGCCGAGAGAGTGGCTTCCGGCGAAGCGCTCCCGGTGTTCATTCAGCAGAACGACAATTTCAAGCTTCCTCAGAATTCGGAATCGCCGATTATTATGATCGGACCGGGCACTGGAGTTGCTCCGTTCCGTTCGTTCCTGGGCGAACGGGAAGAAGCGGGCGCTTCCGGAAAATCGTGGCTTTTCTATGGAGACCAACATTTTTCAACGGATTTCCTGTATCAGGTCGAATGGCAGCGTTGGCTTAAGGATGGCGTGCTGACGCGCATGGACGTTGCTTTTTCCCGCGATACGGATCAGAAGGTGTACGTGCAGCACAGAATGCAGGAACACGCCAAAGAGCTGTACCAGTGGCTGCAGGATGGCGCATACGTTTACGTGTGCGGTGACGAGAAAAAAATGGCGCATGACGTTCATCAGGCGCTGTTGAACATACTCGTGCAAGAAGGCGGCATGACGTCGGAGGCGGCGGTCGAGTATATGGCTCAGCTTCAGCAGCAAAAACGTTATCAGAGGGACGTCTACTAATCCGGCCGCGACGATCGTGAGAGGAGAATACACAATGTCGGAAAATAACTTGTTGAACCCCAACAGCGCTCCCCACAGCGATGTCGAGGATATAAAAGTTCGCAGCAACTACTTGCGCGGCGTCCTGGTAGAGGCGATGGAGGACCGGATTACCGCCTCCATTCCCGAGGATGAGAACCGGCTGATGAAATTTCATGGCAGCTACATGCAGGACGACCGCGATTTGCGCAATGAACGAGCGAAGCAAAAGCTGGAGCCGGCCTATCAATTCATGCTGCGCATTCGCGCTCCCGGAGGCGTAATCACGCCGGAGCAATGGTTGATGATGGATCGAATCTCGAAGAGCTACGCGAACGAATCGATTCGGCTGACGACTCGTCAGTCTGTGCAGCTCCACGGCGTTATTAAATGGAACATGAAGAAGACGATTCAGGAGATTAACGCTTCGCTGCTGACAACGCTGGCTGCATGCGGCGACGTGAACCGCAACGTGATGGCGAGTCCGAACCCGTATCAATCCGAGGTTCATGCCGAAGTGTACGAGTGGGCCTCGAAGCTCAGCCGTCATCTGGAGCCGCAAACGAACGCGTATCACGAAATTTGGCTGGATGGGGAAAAGGTAATCGACTCGAACGCAGAGCAGGAGCCGATCTATGGACCGGTGTACTTGCCTCGGAAGTTCAAAATCGGACTCGCCGTGCCGCCGACGAATGACGTTGACGTATTTTCCCAAGATTTGGGTTTCATCGCTATTATTGAGGACGGCAAGCTGTCAGGCTTTAACGTAACGGTCGGAGGCGGCATGGGAATGACGCACGGCGATCCGAAAACTTATCCTCAGATCGCCAGAGTCGTCGGATTCTGCAAGCCGGAGCAAGTCGTTGACGTAGCCGAGAAAACCGTGACCATTCAGCGCGATTACGGAGATCGCGCGGTTCGGAAGCACGCGAGATTCAAGTATACGATCGACGATCGCGGCCTCGACTGGTTTAAGGACGAACTGACTAAACGGTTGGGCTGGTCGCTGGAGGCGGAGCGCGAATATCATTTCGACCATAACGGAGATCGCTACGGTTGGGTGAAGGGTTTTGACGGCAAATGGCATTTCACGCTGTTTATCCAAAACGGTCGCATTAAGGATGAAGAAGGCTATCTGCTGATGACGGGCTTGCGGGAAATCGCTAAGGTTCACGAAGGCGATTTCCGGATTACGCCGAATCAGGGGTTGATTATCGGCAATGTCAGTTTCCGGCGGAAGAAGAAAATCGAAGCTCTGCTGCAAACCTATCGTCTAACAGACGGCAAACGGTATTCCGCGTTGCAGAGAAACTCGATGGCTTGCGTCGCCTTGCCGACTTGCGGTCTGGCGATGGCCGAATCCGAGCGGTATTTGCCGGACTTGCTGGACAAGATCGAGCCGCTGCTGGAGCAGAACGGATTGCGCGACGACGACATCGTCATCCGCATGACCGGCTGCCCGAACGGCTGCGCCCGTCCTGCGTTGGCGGAGATTGCTTTTATCGGGAAGGCTCCCGGAAAGTACAACATGTACTTGGGCGGAGGCTTTGCCGGTCAGCGTCTGAACAAGCTCTACAAGGAAAATATTGGTGAGAAGGATATTCTCGAATCCCTGTCCTTGCTTTTAGGGCAATATGCCAAAGAGCGCCGCGAGAGCGAACATTTCGGAGATTTTGTGATCCGGGCCGGGCACGTCAAGGAAGTGCTGTCCGGGCTAGACTTTCATTCTTAATTGTAACGGGTATGTATCCCCTGACGATGAGGCGGCGCTTTGCGTGCCGGGGGGATGCATCCCTTTTTTATATGCCAGCAAGGACCGCGGATTTAGGGCATTTTGATTTCAGCGGTCTTTCCTGCGGGATAACGGAGTTTTGTCAGCGCTTTAGAACCGGAGGGGAAAAACCGATAATAATGGAGGGATGAAAAGATTCAGACGGTGGTGAGGGCATGAGCAAGGAATCTCGCATTGACGAACAGATTCAGCACTTCTACGACAACGTTCCCAATGTCGGAGACGATCTGCCGCTCAAGGAATACCTCCTTAAACACGAGGACAGCCGCATGGCTTGGTATTTGCTTGGCAAGGAGTATGAAAGCAAGGGGGACAAGGCGAAAGCAACTTATTGCTTCGCTCAGGCCGGAGAAATTTACGAGGCGTTCGAATCGAAGCCGGCTCCGCAGCTCCCCGAACATAAAACGGGCAAAAAATCCGGATGGAAAAAATGGACGGCAGCGCTGCTTATTCCGCTTGTCCTTATAGGCGGAGCGACTGCAATCGTATGGGGGCTGTTGCCGGATTCGGAAGATGCCGCGGCGATCGAGACGACCGTTCCGGAGTCTCCGGTCGTATCTCCGCAGACAAGCGCGCCCCCCAAGCCGGCGGTCGGCAGCAAGCCCGCACCGCTGCCTGCAGGCGTTATTCCTCCCGATCTGATTGCGGGTGCGCCGGGGCCCCAGGACCAGGGAAGCGGGGTGCTAGGCGAGCTGCTGACGAACAAGCCCTCGCGTCAGCCCCGCTTGCTGGTCGCTGTCCCTAGATTAGGGAAGTGGAACGATTGGGTTAAAGGCGGCAAACCGATCGCGACGGTGACTTCCGACCGCGAATCGGGATTGGCCGGCGTCCAGTGGTTTGATCCGAAGTGGTGCGACTGCAAGCCGGAGGACGGCAAAGCCGCCTCCAAGCTTGTCGACGGCTGGAAACCGCTGCAGGAAGAGAAACTGGCTCTGCGCTCCGCGATGATTCGCTATAAAGAGCGAACAGGCAAATGGCCGGCTTCGCCGGAAGCGATGGCCGGAGATTATCCGGCGAATACGATGGGCGGCTGGACGGAGAGCATGTCGGCGTGGTTCGACGAATTAAAAGCCTTGCTAACGGATAAGAAGGATGGCAAAATTCCGCAAACTGCCGGTTGGCCGGATCGGACGGGACCGGATTCCGGGCACGGGGCGCCGGCCGGAACATTGGCCTCAATGGCGGAGCAACCGATGGAAATTATCGTCGACAAGAGCAATCATCGGCTTGCAGTCGTTAGCGGCGATGTAATTCTGCGTAATTACGAGGTTGGCTTGGGAGGCAACAAAACGCCTGAAGGCAAGTTCGTCATCTCGGAGAAGGTGAAGGATCCGAACGGCAGCAGCACCGGCGCTTTTGGAAGCAGGGGCATGACGCTGTCGGATACGCGCTACGGCATCCACGGTACGGATGAGCCGAAGAGCATGGGCAAGGACGAATCGCTTGGCTGCGTAAGGATGAAGAAAGAGGATATCGAAGAATTGTACGATCTGGTTCCGATGGGAACTCCGGTTACAATCGCACAAGGGGGCTTGCCCGACGAGCTGCGAGCGCCTCCGGAACGATTCCGGCTGCCGAGCACGCAGAACGAGACAAACCCCCACAAAGTTTATGATTGGTTAGGTTAATGAATGCGGCGGTTGCGGCTTAGACGTCCAACGAGAGCAGCACCGCCATAATCACAATAACGACACCGACGGCCGCCCCGATCCAAATGAGCGCCTTTTTGTTGATTTGCTCCTTTTCCTTTGGACGTGACGTGACGGGCGGTTTCTTTTTCAGTGTGCTCATGAATATCAACCTCTCTATCCTATAATTCGCGAACTCCTTCTATTGTAATCGTTTTCCCTGGAAAATACCAGACAAGCTCTTACTGGCCTTAACGTATGTCCCGGGCGGAAGAGAGTATGGCGTTAATGGCCCAAAGACGGTTCTTAAGGCGTAAATTTGTCCGCTCTTCAATCGCTCTTGGGAGATGCGTGTACCCCGCTGGAACAAAAAGGCGCGATGCCCTTTTCTTTTCCTTGCGAAAAGGCTAAACTGTTACCCGAAAGGTTTTCTTTGGAGCGAAAGGATGTCGAACTCAATTGTTATATCGTATTGCAAAACCGCTGTTGTTTAAAATGGATCCGGAAGCCGCTCACCACTTGATTATTGACGGAATGGGAGCCGCGGGAAAGGTGCCCGGCATGCCGGGGATGTTGTCCGCAATCTGGGGAACTAAAGCGTCGCCGGAGCTTGCCGTGGATTTGTTCGGCCTCCACTTCTCTCATCCCGTAGGCTTGGCCGCCGGACTGGACAAAAACGCGAAAGCGGTGGCCGGACTGTCCAGGGTCGGTCTGTCGTTCATGGAAGTGGGCACGGTAACGCCGAAAGGCCAGGCCGGCAACGAACTGCCGCGTCTGTTCCGTCTTCCGCCGGACGAAGCGCTGATCAATCGGATGGGCTTCAACAACGATGGAGCGGATGTGATGGCCCAGCGGCTCGCCAAGCTGAAACGGCATCCGATTCCGCTTGCGGTTAATATCGGCAAAAACAAGGTTACGCCCAACGAGAAAGCCGCTGAAGATTATCGAGCATGCGTCAGCAAGCTGTTTCCGTACGGAGATTTCTTCGTCGTCAATATCAGTTCGCCGAATACGCCGGATTTGCGCGCCCTGCAGCATGGAGACGAGCTAAGAAGCTTGCTCGACGCGGTAAAGGACGAGATGGGCAAGCAAGCGGCGCGACATGGGCAATTGCCTAAGCCGATTCTCGTGAAGATTGCGCCGGACAACACGGAAGAGCAGCTTGAGTATATGGCCGAGGCGATTCAGTTGAGCGGGATGTCGGGCATTATCGCGACGAATACGACGATCGGCCGGGACGGATTGACGCATCGGAACGCCGGGGAAACCGGCGGGCTCAGCGGGCGCCCGTTGACGCAGCGTTCGACCGAGGTCGTGCGCAGCATCTACAAGCTGACGAAAGGGAAGCTGCCGATTATCGGCTCGGGCGGTATTTTTACGGCGGATGACGCTTATGAGAAAATTCTTGCGGGTGCAAGTTTGGTCGAGGTTTATACGGCAATGATCTATAAGGGGCCGGGACTGCTCAAGGAGATTCACGGCGGTTTGCTGAGAAGACTGAAGCAGGACGGGTTCGATCGGATTACTCAAGCGGTGGGTGCGGGCGTTCGTTAGGAGGAATGTCGATGGACGGAATGGATTGGGGGAAGTTCCTGCTTCCCTATGAGCAAGCGGTGGAAGAACTAAAGGTCAAGCTGAAGTCGCTGCGCTCCGAGCTTAAAGCCAGGGATGAATACGCTCCGATTGAATTCATTACCGGCAGGGTGAAGCGGGTATCGAGTATTTTGGAGAAGGCGCGGCGTTTGAGCGTTCCCTTGGATCGGATCGAAGTTGGCATCGAAGATATTGCGGGCATCCGTATTATGTGCCAATTCGTGGACGATATTTACCGCGTTGCGGATATGATTCGTCAGCGCAAAGATTTGACGCTGGTGTATGAGAAAGACTACATTACGAATTACAAGGATAGCGGCTATCGCAGCTACCACTTGATCGTCGAATATCCGGTTCAGACGTCGCTCGGCTCCAAGCCGGTTCTGGCGGAAATCCAGGTTCGGACGCTCGCGATGAACTTCTGGGCGACGATTGAGCATTCGCTTAATTATAAATACCGCAACCAGTTGCCCGAGCACGTTCGGGAGAGACTGCGCAAAGCGGCGGAGGCGGCGTTCTCCCTGGACAACGAGATGTCGAATATTCGGCAAGAGATCGTTGACGCGCAGCGCGACTTCGAGGAGAGCTCGCTTGTCGTTCGGCGGGTGCTTAACGAGATTCAGGAGCTTTACTACTTCCGCAGAGTCAGGGAGGCTGCGCAATTCCAGCGCCGCTTCAACGAATTGTGGGAGCAGGATGATTTATGGGGGCTTAAGGAGCTGTTGAGCGAAGTGCAGGCGGCGCTTGCGCGTGCGCGCAAAGGCGGGCAGTAGGTAGGATGTCCCGGCGTCGGAAGCGGCGATGAAATGGAAAAGAAGCTATCTCATAAGCAGGGTCGTACAAGATCATTCTTTCGTACGACTCTTTTTTGCTTACGAGGCAGCTTCTTGCTGTAAGAAGGTTAAGCGTTCGGATTAAAGTTGTCTTCGATCAACTGATGGATCTGCTCCGGCGTTTTGCCATCCTTGCTCCATTCTTCGATTTTGGCGAGCTCCTCCGTGCAGATGCCGCAAGTGCTGCTGTGATCGGTCCAGGTGACGCCATCTTCGCCCTGATCGGCCACATAGCATCGGAATAAAGAGGAGTGAGCGTCCTCGTAATCCATGCATCCGCAGTAGCAGTTGACCGATTTCATAATGTCTTGATACTTGTCGACGATCGTGTAGAGACGCTTTGTTCTTCCCGAATAGTTTTCGAGGAAGGACGGCATCTCCGTGAGCGAAGCTTTGACTTCCCAAGTTTCGTTTCCATGGCGATGGGGTTCGCTGTCTTTGCCGCCTCCGCCACAAGCGACAAGAAGAATTCCTCCGGCGAGCAGCGCGGTCGGCAGAGCAAGCAGCCACTTGCCGTTCATCAGTCGTTACCTTCCGGTTTGTGTTTCTCGAAGAAGGCCTTGAAATCGTCCAATGAATAGCCCGCCGTCGTGTCCGACTCCTTCAAGCCGCCTTTCATGCGATCGATTTCCACGCCGTCTTTGAAGTATACTAACGTAGGGGTTGCCTCGATATTCATTTTACCGAAATAGTTCTCGAACTCCCGCAAGTTGAATTGGTGCATGTTGATGCCCAGTTCGTCGGCAAGCGGCTTGAGCTTCGGCGTTGTGGCTTTGCAATGCGGACAGTTCGATGCGTAGAAGTAGACGAAGAAGCTTTCTTTGTTCTCCAGCTTTTTGTCCAATTCGTCCGGTAAAATAAGATTGCTGTAGTTCGGATCGTTCAATTGCGCGCGGGTCTCGGGCCAGAGCTTGTTTTCGGGTTTGCCGTATACGGTGTCCGGCTTCATGTTGTTTAGTACGACGAGCGCGATGATCAGCACGGCGAGAATGCCGAAGAAGATCGACAGCTTTTTGGCGTTCATTAATGATTCCCCCAATTTGAACAATTAAAATGTATGAAGTCATGGACAAGCGTCCCGAACTCTCTTACATTATACCTAATAAGATCGCCGAACAAAACTGGGAATACGCCATTGACATGAAACTGTCAAATAGAAAGCAGGTATAAAAATGAAAGTGACAATCCGTCTAGATAAAATGCTCGGAAACTTGGGATACGGAACGCGAAGCTCGATTAAGCAATGGGTCAAGCAAGGGGCGGTTAGGGTGAACGGAGAGGTCGTCAAGGATCATGGGCGGCAAATTCGTCCGAACGACGATACGGTCGTCCTGAACGGAGAAACGATCCGTTACCGCGACACGGTGTACGTGCTGCTGCATAAGCCTGCCGGGGTCGTCTCGGCGACAGAGGACATGAGAGACCGGACGGTGATCGATCTGCTCGATGAGGAGATTACGGTGCTGTCGCCTTTTCCGGTCGGAAGGCTGGACAAAGATACGGAGGGGCTATTGCTCATTACGAATGACGGAAAACTGTCGCATGAGCTTCTCTCCCCGCGAAAACACGTCCCGAAAACGTATCGCGCCCTAGTGGCGGGCGCCGTCGGTCAGGAGGATGCGGAGGCGTTCGAGCGAGGCGTTGAGCTGGACGACGGCTATGTGACGATGCCGGCGCAGTTGGAGGTGCTGGCGTCTCTGTCCGCCGCCGCTGGAGACTCAGAGGGGCAAATGAAGGCGGACAAGCCGGAGGCAGCCGCGGAAATGTCCGCCGTACTGGACTTTGCACCCTCAGGCCCGAACGCTACGCCGTTAAGCTGGATCGAGCTGACCATTCACGAGGGCAAGTTCCACCAAGTGAAGCGGATGTTCGAAGCGGTGGGGAAAAAGGTGCTCTACCTTCGACGAGTGGCGATGGGGCCGCTGAAGCTCGACCCCGGCCTAGCTCCTGGAGATTGGCGCGAACTAACCGAGGACGAAATCGACAGCTTGAGAAATTACCGGAAGGAAGGTTAGAAATGAACTATCGTTTAATTGCTTTGGATGTAGACGGCACGCTCCTTAGCGACAATCACGAGCTTACGCCGAGAGTCGCCGCGGCGGTCCGGGAGGCTGCGCGGCAAGGGGCGGAGATTGTCATCTGCACAGGCCGCGGCTCTACGAGCGCGCTGGGAGTGCTGAGGGAGCTCGGCCTGCAGGGCACGATGATTACTCATAACGGAGCCTCTATCGTCGACAGCGAGACGAGGGAAGTGATTCATGATACGGCGATCTCTCATGAGCTTGCTCGCCGCTACATGAACTTTTTGCAGGAACGGGGCATTCATTTCGATCTGAATACGGCGTTTGACTTGTTCGTCGAGGAGATGAACGAGGAAGCGGCGGCGATGTACGAGCATCTGCTTGCCCAACCGATTCGGAGAAGCTTTGCGGAAGCACTGCCCGAGCCGCTGGTGAAAATGTCGATTTACGCGCCGAAATCCGTGTTGGACACGGTGGAAATAGAGTGGCACAGCTGGACGCACGAGCTGCAGACGATCCGGAGCGGGGATTATTTTATCGACGTGCAGCATCCGAAGGCTAGCAAAGGACAGGCGCTGCGCTGGTTGGCCGAACAGAGAGGGATTGCTAGAGAGAGCATATTGGCGATGGGCAATTATTATAACGATATGGAAATGCTTGAATATGCCGGACGGGGTGTGGCAATGGACAACTCCCCCGCCGAAGTGAAAGCCGCCGCAGACGAAGTGACCGTCTCCAACAATGAAGACGGCGTCGCCGTTATACTGGAGCGTCTGGTCCAATCGGCGCAATAATGTTAGGCGACAATAAAAGAGCGCATGTACCCCGAGGAAGGAGGTACATGCGCTTTTATCATTAGGATCGATGCTGCTTCCGGCCGACTCAGTAACCGGCGCGCAAAATAATGACCAGCAGAATAAACAAGACCAGCACGAAGGCTGCCGATGCATAGTATCCGCCGACTACACCAGACATGCAAACTCCTCCTTCATGAAGTTGTTTAGGGGAGCCGAAGCGGGTGTATCTCGTGCGTTGACCCTTTCCTCGGCCTACACCTATATTATGAAGAAGGAAGAGCGCGGATTGGACATTTACCCGGAATGCACGATTTTGGGCAAATGCGGAGCCGGACGTTCGGCGTAAGCTGCTTTAGTAATTGCGGTCTAAATCGACTACATTGCGAGTTGGTTGACCCGTCGATAGATAAGCGTCCAGGTTTTCGAGGAAAATGTCCGTCACGAGCGCTTTGTAGTTGTCCGTCCAACCTCCGATATGCGGAGTAATGATAACGTTGTCCATCGGCCAAAGCGGGTGGTCGGCCGGCAACGGCTCTTCCTCGAATACGTCAAGGCCTGCTCCCCCGATCTCGCCTTGCTCCAAAGCTGCGACGAGCGCTGCGGTATCCACGGACGCACCGCGTCCGAAATTGAAGAAGAGAGCGTCGGTCTTCATGGCTGCAAACTTCTCGGCATTGAAAATGTGGTGGGTCTCTTCGGTGTAGGGGAGCACGTTGACGACCATGTCGCTGCGAGACAGAACATCGCCCAGTTGATCCATTCCGTACATTTCGTCGACAACGTCGACAGGGCGGGCGCTCTTGCGCACGCCGAGCGTCGTCATGCCGAACGCCTTCGCCAAGCGGGCCATTTCCGTTCCGATCGCACCGACGCCGACGATGCCGATCGTTTTGCCGGCAAGCTGGGAATAGCGCTCCGATGCGCGCCATTCGCTATCGCTCTGTCGGCGGATCGCGTGATGCAGATTGCGGCTGAAGGCCAGCAGCATCGCGAACAGCGTCTCGGTCATCGATATCGGATGAATGCCGCTGGCGCTTGTCAGCGCCGCTCCACTCTCGCGAAGCCGATCCAGAGGCAGCTTATCCACGCCTGCGGAAGTCGTCTGCACCCATTTCAGATTGACGGCGGAATCGAAAGAGGTCGTCATCGCGGAGTCCCAGCCCAGTACGATTTCGGCATCGCGGTATTGCTCCTCCGTAATCTCGGAATCGCGTGCGGATACGATGGTCCACTCCGGAATTCTCCGACGGACTTGCTCCAGCTGGTCGGGTTTAAGTTGGAAAAGCATCAATAAAGTAGGCATACTCGCTTGTCACTCCTCGTGTGGAATAAATAACCGGCGCTGAGGCCGAGATTAGACTTTGCGACGCGACGGAGCGGCCGTCGGGCTCGACGAACGCTTCAACGCGGCGAAATCGGTAACCCGGTTTTTGCCGTTTGTCTTGCTGTGGTACATCGCTTCGTCCGCCTGCTTCATGAGAGATTCCGACGTATCGCCGCTCGCACCCATGCTGAAGCCGACGCTGATCGTGACGATGCTCTCCTTCTCGGTGCGGGAGCGGATGCTCTCGGCGGTTTTCGCCACGGCGGATACCGGCCCGACGACAAAAGCGACGAGTTCTTCGCCGCCGTATCTTCCGGCCAGGCCGATTCCGTCCGTTTCCTCCATCAACAGCGCCGCGACCTGCTTCAGAACGCCATCGGCCTTATGATGCCCCTGCGTATCGTTCAACTTCTTGAAATTGTCGATATCGCAGAAAATCGCCCCCACCGGCCGGCCGCTTTTCAAAATCGGGTCGAGTCTGCCCATAAAGTATCTGCGGTTATACAGGTTGGTCAAGCCGTCCGTAATGGAAGAGCGGTAGACGGATTGCAAAATTTCCACGACCCGTTCGAAAATGATGGCGAAGAGCAGAATATAATAGAACACCGGCAGCAAGCCCGCGATCGTTTTGAAAATCGCGGCTTCGGGCGCCCAATAAATGGACGAAATGCTGGAAAGCTGCATGGTGAAGGCGATCCATAGGTTGGTCATATACTTGCGGGGCTGGCCGATATGCGGAGCGAACATCAGCACGAACAGCGGAGCAAGCAGCAGCAAGTAGCCGTCGAGCGCAGGCGTGGAGCGGATGCCTTCAGCCCATTCCTGATGCGACGAAAGCGCTTCGGGAAGGATGTCTAATGCGGCGACGACTAGGCCCGTCGCAAGCAGTCCGTAAAACCAGACCTTTGTTCTCGGGCGCCTGCGGTGATACAGCTCGAAGATGGCGAAATTGATGACGATAAACGCAAAAACCTGCAGCAGCTTCCCAGTGAAAATCAGAAGGGGAGACGACGGCGTCATTCCGAGCGAGACGGTCATTTGCAGCAGCTGTTGGATCAGAATGAAAGCGAGGGAAGTCAGCAACGACCTGTAGGCCTGCCGCCGATTGCTCGCGAACAGTCGGTAAGACATGAACAGCATCAGTGAGACAATGACGACGGCCATTGCCGATGAGAACAGCAAGGCCAAATTATCGGGAGTCAGCGTGATCAGGAACATGTGGATCTCCTTCTAAAGCAGTCTGGGAAGCTTGCAGAACATATGTTTCTAATATATCATATTTTGAGAGAGACGATATAGGTTGAATTTCGGAATGCAATGGGTCTTCCTTTACGATTCAACCTGTATCGCATCCTGAACGTCGGAATGAGGAGGTAACGCCGTTGAATATTTTGCAGGCGCTGTTTTTTCCCCCGGAGCAGCCGGGAGGCGTCTCGTCCATGGTTCCCTATATCGGAGAGAGATTTCGCAAAATCGGCTGGAAGATGGAGATGTTCTCGCTTCCGAAACGCATTCGCAACAAAGGTCAGGAAGATATCGAGTTTGCGACGTTCGATTGGCGTCCTTATGCTGGCAACGTAATTATAGATAAGTACATGCAGACATACAAGGACTACCTCTGGTGGGTGAAGCTCCGGCTATCCGGACAGAAATTCGATCTCATTCACGCGCATCATCCGATCGCCGCGCTTGCGATGAAACGGGTATTTCCCGATACGCCGCTGCTGACGACGATCCACTCCAGCTACGAGCGCGAGCTTGTGCTGAACGGCCGGATCGCCGAGGGGGGGCCGGAGCACCGCTTTCTGACTGCAATATACGGGGAATTGGATCTTCAATCCGACCACCTGCTCACGGTTTCCAAGTCCTTTGCTCAGTATATCGGCACTTACCTCCAAGAACCTGACAACACAATTGTTATTCCTAACGGATATGACGAGAGAAGATTCAAACCGGTGTCTCACGATAATGAAGTTACGCAGCTCGTAACCGTATGCCGGCTCGTTCCGGCGAAAGGGTTGGACGTTCTGCTCAAGGCTTGCGCCGAGCTGCGCAAGCGCAATTCCCGGTTCGTGCTTCACATTATCGGAGACGGCCCGATTCGCGAAGAGTTGGAGGAGCTGTCGCAGAAGCTGGGCATCTACGACGATACGATCTTCTACGGCTACATGCTTCATCCGGAAGAGCTGATGCCGTTCTTCGACGTGTTCGTGCTGCCTTCGCGCGCGGAGGCGTTCGGCTCGGTATTCGCCGAAGCGGCGCTCTGCCTGCTGGCGCTTGTCGGCACGAACGTCGGCGGCATCTCGGAGCAGATCGAGGATGGCATGAACGGTCTGCTTGTCCCGCCCGAGGACCCGGTCGCGCTGGCCAATGCTCTCGAGACGGTGATCGTCGATCCGCATTTCCGCTACGAGATGGCTCGCGCAGGCTGGAACAAGGCGAAGGAAGCCTATTCGCTGAACCGCGTCATCAGCGAGCTTAAGCACATTTACACTTCCTTCGGACCGGACGGCGCGGATGCGGACAGCGAGGCCGCGGTCGCAGCGGACGCTGGAGACGGCCGCGAGGAGCCGTAAGCGGGATGGGAGCGCCCTTTACTTTCATTCATGCCGCCGACCTCCATCTCGACAGCCCGTTTAAGGGGCTGTCGAAGGCTCCGCCCGTCGTGAGAGAGAGGCTGCGCGAATCGACGTTCGCCGCGCTTCGTCGGCTCGGAGAGCTGGCGATGCGGGAACGCGCGGATTTCGTAGTCATCGCAGGCGATCTGTTCGA
Organism: Cohnella sp. LGH; assembly: GCF_017671885.1. Taxonomy (NCBI): domain Bacteria; kingdom Bacillati; phylum Bacillota; class Bacilli; order Caryophanales; family Paenibacillaceae; genus Cohnella; species Cohnella sp. LGH. The sequence goes on along the minus strand of NZ_CP072117.1, from coordinate 1,508,972 downwards.
TGCGGCGGATCGGTCGCTGCGAGCCCAGCTGCGGCTTCAGCGGACGCTCGGCGATATGGCGAGGCAAGGCGTCCGAACGTATATCGTGCATGGCAACCACGACCATGAGAGCGGTCGAATGGCGCAGCTGGATTGGCCGGACGGTGTGTTCGCCTTCGGTTCCTCAGAGGTGGAATGCCGCATGGCGTATACCCGAGGGGGCGAACCTGCGGCTTATATTTACGGAATATCGTACCCGACCCGTTCGGTAGGGGACAATTTGGCGCTTCGCTTCAAGAGACGGGAGGGGGCGCCTTTTCATATTGCCGTTCTGCACGCTAACGTGGATGGCGATCCCGATTACGACAATTATTCTCCCTGCCGGCTCGAAGAGCTTGCTTCCTCAGGCTTCGACTACTGGGCGCTCGGACACGTGCACGAGCGGCGCGTGCTGCGGGAGTATCCGCATGTCGTCTATCCCGGCAACTTGCAGGGAAGAAGCGTCCGAGAGACGGGCGACAAAGGCGCTTATGTGGTGTCCGTCAACGGTTCGGGAGCGGTGGACATGCGCTTTCACGATCTCGCGGACGTGGTCTGGCGGGAGATCGTCGTTCCGATCGACGGGCTGAATCGGGAGCAGCAGCTTCAAGAGGCGATGCTGGACGCGCTGGAAGAAGCGCGCCGATCTTCGCCGGGGAGAGCGACCGTCGCGCGGCTGCGGCTCGAAGGCCGCGGAACGATGCATGAGCTGCTGCTGCGGGCCGGTGCGGCGGAAGAGTGGCTGGAGGGGCTGCGGGAATGTCTCGCCTCCCCGGAGGAGACGGACGATTGGGTCTGGCCGGAGTCGCTGCATATTCGCACGTCGGGGGAACTGCGCCTGGAAAGCGTCGCCGAGGAGGACGGATTTCTGGGCGAGCTGATTCGTCGCGGAATGCTGGCCGCATCCGATCCGGAGAAGGCGAAGGAACTGCTCGACGAAGCGACGGAGTCGCTGCGCAAGCTGCCGCGCGTGCGGGAATGGTTGGACGGAAGATCGCGCGAAGAACGAGAGCAATGGCTCCGCCGCGCAATGGAATTGAGCGCGTCGCTGCTGCGCGACGAAGGCACGCCCTAGGGGCGGGGAGGTGCGGAAATGTACATACGGGAAATCGAAGTGGACGGGTACGGCGCGCTGAACAATTTGAAGCTTTCGTTCGGAGAGGGACGTATCGCGGTACTGTACGGACCTAACGAAGCCGGCAAGAGCACGCTGCTGAGGTTCCTACGAAGCATGCTGTACGGATTCCCGACGCGCAAGGAGCCGGTGGAGCGGGGAGAGCCGGCATTTGGCGGGCGTCACGGGGGACGGCTTGTTTTGGAGGACAAGGGGGGGCTTCAGTGGCGGATCGAGCGTCATGCGGAACGAAGCGGAGAGATTCGGCTGAGAGACGAGTCCGGCACGGAAAGGGTCGTCGCGCAAGCTGAATGGGAGAGACTGCTGCTCGGCGGCTTGTCGGAACGGCTGTTTCGGCAGCTGTTCGCCGTGTCTCTTAACGAGCTGCATGAGCTGAGGACGCTGCAGGGGGAAGAACTGGGCAACTATTTGTATCATGCCGGTCTAGCAGGAGGCGCCTCGATTACGGAGGCGCGCCGCAAGCTCGGAGGAGAGCTCGACCGTCTCTATCGTCCGAGAGGGTCGACCCAGGAGATGAACCGCCTGCTTGCAGCCATTAAGGATCTGGAGGCGGAGATTCGCCGAAGTCGTGACGGCATTCGCGAGTACGCGGAAGCGACGGAAGAGCTTGCGCGGCTCGAGCAGCGGCTCGCGCAGTCGGGCGAAGATCTGCCCGCGCTTCGAATGGAAGCGGCGAAGCTGCAGGGCGCGCTCGATGCGCGGGAGTGGTGGTTGAAGCGCGAGGCTCTGTTCGCGGAAATCGCCGATCTGCGGGCGGCGCTGCCGGATCCTTCCGCGGCGCTGCTGCCCGAAGACGCCGCTGGAAAATGGGCCGAGCGGAGAAGCTTGCGGAGCGCCGTATCGGTTAGAGTGGCATCGGAGCGGGATGCGCTTGAAGAGCTGCTATGGCGGCGGGCACGTCTGCATTGGGACGAGGAGCGGCTTGCGGCTTTTCCGGAGTTGGCGAGACTGGAAGCGATTCGCGAAGGCGTAGCCGCCAAACGAGAGGAGCGGACCGGGCTCGAGACTGAGCTGGTCGCGCTGAACGATGCAGTTCGCGGATCGCTCGCGTTGATATCGCCGCAATGGGGCGAGGAGGAGCTGGCCGAGTTCGGCGGAATGGCTGCCGATCGCGAGCAGGCGCGCGAGCTGCGGCAAGCGTGGGAGGAGGCGGAAAAAGCCGCGACGACGCTGCGGGCCGAGCTGCGTAGATTGGATAGGCAGCGAGAGGTGCTGCTAGACCAGGAGACGGAACTGGGGGCTGGTGAAGCTGCGGAGGAATACGCGGCGGAGGAAACCGGGTTATCCGTCGAATTCGCGCCCGCAACGAAGTCCGAGCTGCTGCAGATCTGGCATCAGGCGGAGGACGCTCGCAGAGACTATGAGCGCCTTGCGGCTGCCGGAAGGCCGAGATTGCCCGAGAGCGTAGTCCTGTCGCGATCGAGTTCGGGCAAAGGACGCGGAGGCTCAAGCGGATGGCTTGTCTGGGTTGCGGTGGCGATGGCGGTCGCAGGGCTCCTGTGGCCGTTCTTGCCGCTCGGAGGGGAAGGGCTCTCCCCGTTAGCCGTTCTGTTCTCCGCGGGCTTGCTCGCCATGTCCGCCGCGCTCGCCGTATACGTCTGGAGCCGCCGAGGCAACGAGGCTCAGCGCTATCGGGAAAATGCGAAAGCTTCCTCGGAGTCGGAGGAGGCATACCGGGTAAGCCAAAACATAATGAATGAAAAGCTTCGAAAGCTGCTGGGAAATGCTCAGGCCGAAGCCGCTGCGGCACATTTGTCCGAATCGTCGTTCTTGATCGATGAGGCGCCGACGGCGCAGGAAGCGGATGCCTACTGGATAAAGCTGCGCGAAGCGGTTCACGAGCAGATCGGCCTTTGGGAACAAAACGATCGCATTCGCTCGCGAAGACAGGAGCTGCAGGGGCGGATGCAACAGCTGCTCAAGGAGAGGAAGCTCATCGACGAAGACGCCGAGCGGCAGCAGCGGCTGCTGGACGAGCTCGGAGAGCGCTGGCGGCGTTGGTTGATCGCGCGCAAGCTGCCGCTTCATTTGACGCCGGGCGGCGCGCCCGAGCTGTTCGCCGCGGCCGAGCGAGGGCAAGCGGCGCTTAGACAGCGGGAGCGGCTTGAGGAGCGCCTTCATGCGTTGGACCGCACGATCGGCGAATTCGATCGCTCGGCGCGAAGTCTCGCCGAGAAATGGCCTCCTCCGGGCGGGCTTGGCGTGGCGGACGCCCAACTTGCCGTGCAATGGCTGTATCGCATTGCTGCGGAGGAAAGGGCTGCGCAAGAGGCGGCTCAGCAGCTGGAAGCGCAGATGGAGACTGCCGCCGACAAAGTTAGACAAACCGAAGCCGAGCAGGAGCGCGTCGAGGAACAAGTCCGTACGCTGCTGCGCGAGTTCGGCGTTGCCTCCGAGAACGAGCTGGAGGGCCGGATACGTATCGACGAACGCTGCCGAGCGCTGCGAAGAGAAGCTCGCGAGATGCAGCTGCGACTGGAAGCGGGCCGGGACGAGGCTGCGCTGGCAGAGCTGTACGAGCTGCTCGGCAAGCGCGATGAAGCTTCTCTCGCCGTTCTTGTCCAAGAGCGGCAGATCGGGCTTGCCGAGGCCGAGACAAGCCGTTCGGAGCTGCTGGACCGGCGCGGCCGGCTGGCGCAGGAGCTTGAGCGGCTTCGACGGGACGCCGAGCTGGAGGATAAGAGCCAGCGGCTGAGAGAGCTGGGCGACCAGCTCGAAGAGCTCGCCGAGCGATATGCGGTTCTGGCGCTCGCAGACAAGCTGATCGTTCGCACGAAAGCGGTCTACGAAGAGGAGAAGCAGCCCGAGGTGCTGATGCGGGCTTCTCGTTATTTTCAGCGGATGACCGACGGAGCTTATATCCGGATTGTGGCTCCCGGCGATTCGAAGGCGCTGTATGCCGAGACGAAGGAACGCTCATTGCTGGACAGCGTTTATTTAAGCCGCGGTACGCAGGAGCAGCTATACTTGGCGATGAGGTTCGCGCTGTGCGACGCGGCGTCGCCGGAGCAGCCGCTGCCGTTGCTGCTGGACGACCTCTTCGTCCACTTCGACGAGACGAGGCTGGCGCGCACGCTACCGGTGCTCGAAGAGCTTGGAGAGACAAGGCAGGCGCTGCTCTTTACCTGCCATCGTCATGTCGCGCAGACGATAGTCTCCGGCATTGCCGGAGCGCGGCTGATTACGCTGGGAGCTTAGGGGGCGGCTGGGAAGGGCGGGCGGGAAGCGCGTTGTCCCGTCCGATCAGGAACAGCCAGCCCAGGCTGAGCAGACCGAACATCGGGTAGAGCGTCGAGAGCAGCGTGCCGAAGCCGAATTGCCCGGCGAGAAAACAAAGCAGCAGCAGGATCGCCGTCAACATCCAAGGGGACGCTTTCGTTCGTTCGTGGAGTTGGAGCGTAAGCCCGTAAATATCGGCGACAAGCGTTGTGAAGATTTCCATAAAAATCAGGAAAACATACACCCAATGCAGCCATGTTCCGAGCTCCATCGCGAGGCCGCCCATCGGAATATCGAATTCGGCGATGCCCGGCATGCGGGACGATAAGGCGAAATGAGCGGCGAGCAGCAGCGCGCCGATGCCGATTCCGCCCATCCATGCTCCCTTGCGTAAAATTTTAACGTCGCCGATCGTCGATCCGAGCGGAACGAGAACGGCCTGGGACATCGACAGATTAAAGGCGGCGTACAGAAACGGGGACAGCCAGGCCGCCCAAGCAGATTGCTCGTTCGGCGCTCTGAACCATTGATCCGGCAGCGGCTGGCGCAGCATCTCGAATACGAGGAAAGCCGAAAAGCCGATCATGAGGGGAACGACGAACGTATTGATCGTTAAGATGGCGTTCATCCCTTTGCGCAGCAGCAGGAAGCAGGCGAACATCGTCACGATCAGCCCCGTCTGATAGCTCAGATTGAGATGCTCCGCGAAGACGGAGCCTGCTCCGGCCAACATGACCGCGTTGACTCCAAGCAGCACGATTAGCATCATATGGCTGACCCAGCGTCCAGCGCTGTCCCCGAACAGATGCTTGTTCAAGTCTTCGTAGGATCTGGCGTTTAATTTCGCAGACAGGAGCATCACCTTGGCGCCAATCCACACGAAAAACATCGTGGAGACGATGATCAGATACGGTCCCCAATACCCGAAGCGGGTGAAAAATTGCAGTACTTCCCTGCCTGAAGCGAAGCCCGCACCTACGACGGTTCCGATAAATACGAGCGCGACTTGGATGCTTCTGGCCCAATGTTTCATTTGCGGAACCCCCCGACCCTGACTCGTCCATGTTACTTTACTCTATGTTGCCGATTGGACGGGCATGACTCGGGAGGGCAAACGGAGCAGGGGGCATCTGTTACTCCGCAGAAAAATACGTTCGCTTGCCGTCGCCGATGGCTCGCGAACTTTTTTTTCGTTATGGAGCTTCGACGACGAGCACGATTTCACCCTCTTCCCATACGATTTGACCCCCTGACGAACCGTAATTTCCATTCAAACGACCACAATGAGCTCAGGCATACGAAATCGGATACGAAATGGCGATACAATCGCAATATCGTGGCGTTACGGCGGGCGGCTCCCTTTTCCTATAATCGAAATGGTTAGAACGTCAAAAATAAAGGGGGCAACGAAGGATGACAGAGCGGGCGCCAAGAAAGCCGCTGCTCGTGTCGTCGGACGAACGGGCGGTATGGCGGGAGAGCGAGCCGCAGCTTGCTGCCGGGCATCCGACGATCGACTTGGCATGGAAGGGCGATAGGCATCAAAGAATGGAAGGGTTCGGCGGATGCGTCAACGAATTAGGGTGGATGGCGCTCAAGTCGACGAGCGAAGAAGCGCGGCAGGAAGTGCTGAAGGCGCTGTTCGACAAAACCGGCGACGGCCTGCGCTTCGAGCTAAACCGGATTCCGATCGGAGCGACCGATTACTCCGTGAACTGGTACAGCTGCAACGACAACGAGGGCGATTACGCGATGGAGCGGTTTTCAATCGATCGCGATCGGCACAATCTGCTGCCTTACGTCAAGGCGGCGCAAGCGATTCAGCCGGACATGAAATGGTTCGCCTCGCCATGGAGCCCTCCGACGTGGATGAAGCATCCGCAAACGTACAACTACGGCAAACTGGTCGCGACGGAACGGAATTTGCAAGCCTACGCGCTCTATTTGCTGAAATTTGTGGAAGCTTACGCGCAAGAAGGCGTGCGAATCTCCCAGGTTCATTTTCAGAACGAGCCTGTCACGCATCATCGCTTCCCATCGTGCGTATGGACCGGAGAAGAAATGCGGGATTTTCTAAAACGCTATCTAGGCCCGTTGTTTCAGGAAAAGCGGCCGGAAATCGAGCTGTGGCTCGGCACGCTCAACACCGATTCGTACAACAGCTACGCTGGCGTTGTCCTGAACGACCCGGAAGCGAAGGCGTACGTGAGCGGCGTTGGCTATCAATGGGCGGGTAAGCAAGCGATTCAGCGAACGCATGTCGCGTTCCCGGAAATGCGGCTTATGCAGACGGAAAACGAATGCGGAGACGGCAAAAACACGTGGGAATACGCACACTACATTTTCAGCCTGCTGTGGCATTATCTAAATAACGGAGTCGAAAGCTACGTGTATTGGAATATGGTACTCCCCAAAGGCGGGGAGTGCACGTGGGGCGGGTATCAGAACAGCCTTGTCAACGTGGACCCGGATAGCGGCGAAGTGACGTGGAACCCGGAATTTTATTTGTTTAAGCACGTGTGTCGGTTCGTCGGCAATGGCTCTGTCAGACTCGACCTCCAGGGAGGCTGGAGCGGCAACGCCATCGCCTTCGAGAATGCCGAAGGACGCAAAGCGTTTATCGTGCATAACCCTCATGACGCGCCGAGAACGATCGCGATCTCATGCGAAGGGGCTATCTACGAGGTGCCGATGACGGCGAAATCATTCCATACGCTTGTTATTTGATACTAAAGGAGCGCATGATTCTCATGACATGGTTATACGCGAAATTGAAAAAGTCCGCATCCATCGTCCTTGCAACGACGCTAATCGCCGGTTTGGCCGCAGGATGCTCGAACAGCGATAACGGCAAAGGCGGCAGCGCAACTCCATCGGCCGAGACTTCTCCATCCGCTTCCCCTTCGCCAAGCAGTGCCGGCAGCAGCGGGGACAAAATCACGATCCGCTTCGCCTACAACTGGACGGGAGCGGACCCGAAAGCGTCGTATTTCGAGGGCAAGCTGAAGGAATACGAAGCGAAGCACCCGGAAATCTCCTTCAAATTCGAAGCGACGCCGGGCGAGGAGCATCGCACGAAAATCAAAGTGGACACGACGGCCGGCAATTTGCCCGATATTTTCACCTACTGGCTCGGACCTGTTAACCTCAAGCCGCTCGTCGACGCAAACGAAATACTCGACATGGACGAATATTTGAGCAAGAGCGGCACGGTGAAAAAGGAGCAATACACCGATATCGCCTGGTCGTTCTTCGATATTGGCGGCAAGAAGTACGGTCTTCCGCTCGAAGCGTTCAAAGGCTTCTTCATGGCCAACCGCGAGCTGTTCCAAAAGTACAATCTGGAATATCCGAAAACGTACGACGAATTGACCCGAGTTGCCAAGGTGTTCAACGACAACGGCATCGTGCCGTTCAGCATGGGCAGCAAAAACGGCCAGCCTTCGCACTTGTTTTTCAGCTATTTGGCCTACCAATTCCAAAACGGCTTCGACGACGCGCAGAAAATTCCGCAAACGTACCAATACGATACGGACGCGGTCCGCAAAGCGGCGCAAGCGGTCGCGCAGATGAAGGCGGACGGCATTTTCCCGAGCGATACGGTCGCCAATGGAGATTGGGGGCCGCAATTGTCGCTCTATAACGAGGAAAAAGCGGCGATGGTTTATGAATTTCCGTGGATGATCGGCAATGTGAAGCAAGAGATTGTCGATAAGACCGATCTAATCGACTTCCCTGCGCTCGAAGGTTCCGTCGTCGACCCGTCGTCTTACACGATCGGCGCCGTTGCGATGGGGCTGCTCATCAACCGCAAATCGTTCGAGGACCCGGCGAAGCAGCAAGCGCTCGTGGATTTCGCCGACTTCATCAACTCCGACGAGGTGTTGGGAGAAGTGGCGAAGGGCGGTTTGTTCCCGGCGAAGCAGATGGAGCTTGATCCGTCTACGCTTTCTCCTCTATACGCCAAAGCGATGGAATTCACGAAAAACCAAAACGTATGGCCGCATCACGAGAGCTACGTTCCCGACAGCAACGCCTACTCCGTCATCCTGAGCTCTCTGGACGAACTGTTCGCAGGCTTCGTGTCGCCTGAAGATTATGTGTCCAAGACGCAGAAAGCGCTAGATAAGGCGAAGTGACGGATATCGCGGAACAAGGAGGAGGGGGCGCGTTCCCCTCCTTTTGTTTACGCAGCTGTGCAAGGGAGGAAGAGAAGACTATGCGGCGAAAACACGATGCGGTTTTTTACGGCGGATTCGTCTTGCCCGCGGTGATCGTCTACACGCTGTTCATGATCTATCCTGTCGCGATGTCGGCGGGGTACAGCTTGACGGAGTGGAACGGGGTAACCGCCAAGACGTTCGTAGGGTTGGGCAACTATCAAGAATTGATCGCGGACGGCGATTATTGGCAGGTCGTTCGCAATACGGGGCAATTAATCGCGTATTCTCTCATTTTTCAAGTAGGAGCGGGACTCGCAATCGCCTATTTGCTGGCGAAGGTTATGCGCGGGTTCCGATTTTTCCGGTCGGTGATCTTCATTCCGGTTATTATTTCGCCGGTTGCCATCGGATTGATGTTTTCTCTGTTTTACAATTCGGATACCGGGCCTTTGAACCATTTGCTCGATTCGCTAAGCTTGTCCGCTTGGAAAAGACAGTGGCTGTCCGATCCGCATACGGTGCTGAAGGCAGTCATGGCTCCGCAAATCTGGCAGTATATCGGCCTGTACGTCGTCATTTTTCTGGCGGCGATCCAGCAAGTGCCCGAGGAACTCGTCGAGAGCGCGCGGATGGACGGAGCGGGCCCGTTCCGCACGTTCTTCAACGTCGTTATGCCGCAAATCTGGGACGTATTCCAGGTGTGCGTCATCCTGGCGGTGACGGGCTCGCTCAAATCGTTTGACCATGCCTGGGTCATTACGTCGGGAGGACCGGGCAACGCGTCGTCGTTCATCGCCCTGCAAATGTTCAAAACCGCGTTCATCAGCAATCAAATCGGGTACGGCAGCGCGATGACGATTACGATTTTGGCCTATGCGGCCCTGTTTACGATGCTGTTTAAAAGAATTTGCGCCAGACTGTATAATTGAAAGGGGAATGGAGGATGACTTACGCTATGCGGCGGGCCGCCGGGCTGTCGCGGGGTCTCGTGCTCGCGGTTTTCGCTTTGTCGACGCTGTTCCCGTTTTATTGGGTGCTCGTCAGTTCGCTCAAAGACAAGCATCAAATTTACGCCAATCCGTTCGGTCTTCCGGCGAATTGGCATTGGGGCAACTATGCCGATATTTGGCAAACGGCGCATTTGTCGCGTTATTTTTGGAACAGTCTGTTCATCTCCGCCTGCGCGGTGGCGATCATGCTCCTGATCGGAGCGATGGCCGCTTACGTGCTCGCTCGGAGAGAGAAGAGCGGCTGGCTGTACGCGTACTTCACGCTCGGAATCATGATTCCGGTACACGCTATTCTGATTCCGTCCTTCCTGCTGCTCAAGCAGCTTCATCTTCTGAATTCGCATTTCGGTTTAATTCTGATTTACGTGGTAAGCAATCTATCGCTGTGCGTGTTCATTTTGCACGGCTTTCTGAGGGGCATTCCGCGTGAGCTGGAGGAGGCGGCGGCCATCGACGGCTACGGTCGGGTGCGCACGTTCGTCTCCATCGTGCTTCCGCTCGCGAAGCCGGGGCTGGCGACGGTCGGGACGCTCGGCTTTTTGAATTGCTGGAACGAATATTTATTTGCTTACGTGCTGATCGGCAGCGAACCTTCGAAGACGCTGACGCAAGGCGTTATGGCGCTAACCGGGCAGTATTCGACCGACTACGCGCTCGTATGCGCCGGACTTGTCGTTTCGATGCTGCCGCTCTGGCTCGTGTATATGCTGTTTCAAGAACAGATCGTCAAAGGCATGACGGCGGGCGCGGTCAAAGGCTGATCGGTTCGACTTCGGGGAGGGCAAGCGCGATGGGCAAATTCAAACAACCGAGATGGCGGTCTCCGTCCATCCAGACGAAGCTGTTCGGCGCGTTGTTCGTCATTGCGCTGCTGCCCGCCCTCGTCATCAACTGGTATTATTACGAACGCACAAACGTATCGCTGGAGCAGAAAATCAGATCCTATAACGAAGAGCTGCTCAAACAGCTTAGCGATAAAGTCGGTTTCGTATCCGAGCAGGTGAAGACGACAGAAACCCAGCTGATCGCCTATTCCGTCACTTCGCGGGCGTTTGTGGACTACTCGGAAAAGACGGGCGCGGAAAAGCTCGACACGCTCAAGAAGACGGAAGAGCTGCTCGCCAACTTCAAACGATCGTATCCCTATATTACGGAGATTTACATGGTCGGCTCCGACGGGACGATCTATTCGACCGATCCTTACTTGAATCGGGATAAGCTAACGGCGATGCCTTGGGTCGAGGAAGCGCTCCGTACGCCGACAGGCAGGGCGGAGGGCGAGCTGCTGCTCTCCCATACGCCAAGTTATACGCTGCTGCAGGAACGAGAGGTGCTGTCGTTCGTTCGTCCGGTCGGCGCTTACGGCACTCGCAGAGATCTCGCCCTGATCCAGATCGACGTCGATGCGGCAAAGTTTGGCTCGCTATTGCAGCTGATGCCTACGGATCAAACCGAGAGCGTCTTTCTCATGGACAAACAAGGCCGCATCATTCAAGAGCGCACGTCGGCAGAGCTGTCGAATACGGCAGCGGCGGACATCCGCAAACGAGTAGCGGGCAATGCCGGAATCGCCACGACGACGGCAAAGTCGGACGGCCAGACGCTCATGCTTAGTGTAAGGTCGCTGGAAGGGCGCGAGTGGATCATGGCGGTTGCTTCCCCGTTGTCCCGGTACAGCCTGGATTTCCGGCATTTGCGCAATATCCTGCTTATTGTCGCCGCTCTTGCCCTCGTCGTCGCCGTTTTGTTCGCCATTCTGCTGTCCCACGGCATCCTTCGTCAATTCCACACGCTCATTCGCTCGATGAGAAAAGCCGGCGAGGGGCAACTGAACGTCAAGGTGCCGGTGTCGAACAGTCCGGACATCGGCATGGTCGCCGTCACGTTTAATACGATGGTCGAAAAAATCGATCAGTTGCTCAAAGATTCGGTGAAGAAGGAGGAGGAGAAGACAGCGGCCGAGCTGAAGGCGCTGCAGGCGCAAATCCAGCCTCATTTTCTCTACAACACGCTTAATTCAATCAAGTGGATGGCGATATCCGAAGGGGCGGACAAGATCGCCGACGCGGTCGTCGCGCTCGTAAAGGTGCTTCGTTTCACGTACCGAACGAACGAAATTTTTCTTCCGATCAAAGACGAGTTGGAGTTTATTCGGGATTATGTAAAGGTGCAGCGCATGCGGTTCGGAGAAAAGATCGAAGTGGAATACGAATGGGATAAACGGATCGAACGTTACTACACGCTCAAGTTCATCATACAGCCGATCGTCGAAAATGCGATGATCCATGGTTTGGCGAACAAATCATACAATGGCCTCATTATCGTGCGTGGCGTGTTGGACGAAGCGAACCGACAAATCCGGTTCGAGATCGAAGACAACGGCGTCGGCTTCGCGCCTAAGCGGAAGGATCAAATGTCGGGCGTCGGAATGTCGAACGTCAATGACCGGATTCGGATGCATTTCGGCGAACAGTACGGGTTGACTGTGGAGAAACCGCTGCGTCTCCATACGCGTATCGTCATTACGATTCCGATTTTGACCGAAGGCAAGGTGGTCTAGATGTACGATATTTTGATTGTCGAAGACGAAATGCTCGTCACCGTAGGCATTGTCAATAGCATCGATTGGCGGGAAGCCGGGTTTAACGCGCCGCATACGGCAGCCAATGGCAAGCAGGCCTGGGAGCTGATGGGCAAAATCAAGTTCGACGTGATCATGACCGATATCAAAATGCCGGAGATGGACGGTCTCGATCTTGTCAGAACGATGCGCGACCATAACTATTCCGCGGAAGTGATCATTCTGAGCAGCTACACTGATTTCGAGTACGTGAGCGAAGCGCTGGAACTGCAGACGTGCAGCTATTTGCATAAGCCGGCAATGATGCCGGCCGACATCGTGCAAGCGGTCAAGAAAGCGGCGGCTCGGCGGGAGGAGTCCAAGCGGCAAGCGCAGACGGCGCATCGGATCGAACGGCTGTACCTCAACAGCGCGAGAAAGCTGAAGGAACGAATGCTGCTCGATTTGCTTGCCGGCAACGAAGCCAGAGACGAGCAATGGAAGGAAGTGCAGCTTCAATGCGATCCGGCGGCGAGCATCGTTGCGGTTGTCCGCTTTCGCAACGGCGATCAAGTACTGCAGAGCGCTTTTAAAGGAGATGCGACGCTGTTCGCGTACGCCGCGACGAATGTGATCGACGAAGTACTTCGCGCCGGATCCGGGTACGAGTCCGTCTGCAAAGCGCCGGACCTTGCCGTCGTTTTGTTATCCGGCCCTTCGGAAGGCGGTGAAGAGAAGAGGAACGAACGGTTCACGACGCTGTCGCGCGTGCTGCGAACCTACTTTCAGCTTGACGTCGAGATGGCGCTGCAGACCGAGCCGATCGCTCTGCGCAGGCTGTCGCACGCTGCCGGCGCGCTGCTCAAGGTGCTGGGCGAGCGCGAACAGCGAGTTCCTGCGGATCGTCTGATCGTTGTCGACGGAGAGGCGGAGCCGCGCTGGACATACCGTTCAGAGGAATGGCTTGACAGCGGCTGGTTCAGCGATTCGTTCCCCGGCGTGGCCAAAGTAGAACAAATTTATCGCGAGCTTGAACGCAAAAACGCCACGTATCGCCAGACGCTGGAGCTGAGCGGCATGCTGCTCGGTATGCTGCTGCAGCGGGCGGCGTCTTACCCGGGCGTTTTGCGCGAGCTTTACCGCGTCGAACCGGAAATGTACTCCAGGCTGCAAGAGCTGGGCACGGCGCCGGAGCTGAAACGGTACGCGATCAGGCTATGGGAGACGGCGGAAACGCTCATACGCGGCTCGCACCCGCAGGAAATTGAGAAGGCGCTGCAATATGTCGAACGTAACCTGCACGATCAGAAGCTTGGTCTCGAATCGGCGGCCGCGTTCGTCAACGTGAGCCGCGCTCATTTCAGCAGGCTGTTTAAGGAGCATACCGGCGAGACATTCCATCAGTATGTCACCAAGTCGCGCATTCGAAGAGCGGAGCATCTCGCCCGCACGACCGATCTGAAAATGTACGAAATCGCCGAGAAAGTCGGCTATCCAAGCTCCAAATATTTCAGCAAGCTGTACAAGAAACTGATCGGAAAGCAGCTGTCCCAAATTCGTTCGCCAAAAAAACTCTAACCCCGCAATCCAGGTTAGAGTTTTATATTTTAGCGATGAAGCAGCTTAAGCGAAATGACTTTCTGCGTATCGGGGTCCAGATCAAGCTTCAGCCAGCCTCCGGTAACTTCCAGAGACAGAACGTTCGTCTTTACGTCTCCGGGGATCCCGAGCGCTTCCGCGGCTTGCGAGCCCTTCATGCCGTAATCGAGACTGTCGATTCCCGTATCGGCAATTCCGGAGTTGATCTCGATATAGACCACCTTATCCCGTTCGTTCAGCCCGACGGACATGCCGTCGTATTCCCATATTTCGATCGTCTCGTCGTCTCCTGGAAGCGGGTAGGTCTCCACGGGCAGCCCGTAGCGATGGACGACCTCTTTGTCCGTATTGCCAAGCTTGAGATGGGCGAGCGAAGGAGATTTCGTCAGAAAAGTAGGCTTAACAACGTCCTCTTCCGGTTCCTCCTGCGATGAAGGCGGATGAGCGGTTGCGGCTTCGACGGCTGACGACGATTGCTCCGGCGAGTGGCTTGGGGCTGTCGCAGGCGGCGTTACGTCGGGATCTGGTTGGTCCACGACCGTTGGCGCTTGGCTGACAGCGGGAGAATGGGAAGCCGCAGGCGGAGCTTTCACATCCGTAGGCTTCGTCGGCGAAGGCGAAGCGGATGCCGTAGACAAAGCTGTATGCGAATGGGAATCATTCGAAGGAGACGAAGTGCATGAGACCAAGCTGGCGGACAGAAGCAGAGCGCTCCATAGTCGCATGTAAACGGGCAGATTGATCGTCATGTTGTATCCCTCCTTGAAGTTCCCTACATCTATATAAGACATGACATAAGCTGGAAAAGTTTCGAGCGTTTGAAATTATTTTATAAATTCATTCTAATGTCGCATAAAGTCAAAGATTGTTAGGTCTTTAGTATTGCATTTCATATGACATCTTGGTCAGTCCATCTTCCAGAAAAAATGTGAAATCCGTTATTGCACAGGGCAAAAGGATATGGTACGTTAAACGGAAACGACAACGGGTGGTGGGGAAGACGATGGAGATTCTCAAGGAAAGAATTTTGAAAGAGGCTAGCGTCATAAATGCAGGGGTGTTGAAGTTGGATTCTCTGCTCAACCATAGCGTCGATCCGCAATTGACGATGGAGATGGGCAAGGAATTCGCTTCGAGATTCGCCGGGGAGCCGATTACGAAGGTGATTACGGTGGAATCCTCGGGCATTCCCGTCGCGTTCGCTACCGCGCTGCAGCTTGGCGTTCCGCTAGTGTTTGCACGCAGGAAGAAGACGCTGATCGGCGAATCCGATGCTTATTGCGAGCGAGTTCCTTCTTTTACTAAAGGTATCGTTACGGATCTGATCGTATCCCGTCACCTGCTGAGCGAGAACGACACCGTACTGTTCATCGACGACATTATCGCCAACGGCGATGCGGCGCGCGGATTGATCAAAATCATTGAGCAATCCGGAGCCAAGCTGAACGGGATCGGCATCGTCATCGAGAAATCGTTTCAGGCGGGCGGCAAGGCGCTACGGGAGCTAGGATACCGCGTGGAGACGCTTGTGAAGATCCAATCCCTGGAAAACAACACGATTACATTCGAAGATTAGCAAATCGGGCGGCTTCCGACCTTCCGATCTTGGCGGCAATAACGTATAATAGGATTATTCTGCAGATGGGGAGGCGAACAGCAATGGAAAACTCGAATCCAGTCAATTTGCCGGTCGACTTCTTCCTGAACAAGCTGGAAGAGGCTAAAATTCATTTCGAGCGCGCGCTCGATTGCAAGCATACGGAGTTTGACGATCTGTATCCTTATATGATTGAACATCCGCAATTTTTCTGGTACAAACGCTATGTCGCCTGGTCGGAGTTGCTCACGATCGTGAAGCTTTGCGAGGAACTGGAGCTTCCATGGACGGATAACTTTGCATCCCACCAGGCAGAATACGTGCAGGGAAGAGTTATGTCCAGCAAAGTGCTCGACTGCTGGTACGAAACGAACGATTCGAAGGAACACGTCGGGTAACAAGAGCCGGCGACGACACCGGAAAACCCGCTCGACTTTTGTCTTGCGGGTTTTCCTGCGTCAGCGGACAAAGGAGGATGAAGCATTATGCTGAATGACGAACAATTGGACAAGCTGCGGGTGGACGGAACGAAGATTCGGGTCGTGCGCGACGCGCTTGCAGAAAACGACATAAGAGGGATCGTCGTCGCTTGGGACGATGAATATGTTTTGATTCGACGGCCTAATCGCAGGGTCATCAAGGTGAAACGGTCATATCCGATCCAACTGGCCAGCGAAGAACGCAATTGGTCTCTCGAATGAGCGAGGGTGTCAATATTAACTGAAAATTAGAACATTGGCTTGTCTGCTTGACTTCGCTCGGAAATTTGTGCTATTTTAATATACGTGATTTCGATAAGGAACTCCCACCGCCTCAGCACTAACGGTGCAGACGACCAAGCGCGAAGCTCACAACAATATGCGGTCATGGCGGAATTGGCAGACGCGCTGGCTTCAGGTGCCAGTGGTAGCAATACCGTGGAGGTTCGAGTCCTCTTGACCGCACCACCTTAATTATAACAAGCTCTTGAATTTGTCCTCGGGACAGTTCAAGAGCTTTTTGCATACTCGGGATTTTGCAAAGGGTTGCTCATGACCTGTGCAGATGAAACTTTTGAAAGATGTCATAAGGTGGACGGAACTCATTTTCTATGAAGTGGAGGGTGAGCCCAAACGGTATGCTGATTTGAAGTAAAATATTGAGGGTATCACCTGAAAAATGCCAACCCAGACGGTCCGCCAATTGGAAAGGGACGGACTCACATAGGATCAGCTGGTTCAGCGAAACGTAAGCATCGAGCGGTAATGATTGGAGAGGAGGATATTCATGCCATGGATCCGGAAGCGTTGTTGCAATGCAACTATCCAGAAAAGGATGAGGGATTTGACAAGGTGAAGAGGCGGTGACATAATTTTTATATTGAATAAATTATTCAATCAAAAAATGGGGGTGTTGCAGGAAGATTTAGCGCTCCTAAATTTTATGGAAATGAAGGGATTCATTTGAAGGATGAGTTTCTACCGCTGTTCGAACCTTTTGATCTGCCGAGTGGGGTTCGGCTAAAAAACAGAATTGTGATGGCGCCAATGACCCATACGGCGTCCCATTTGGACGGCTCTGTTTCAGAAGTCGAAATCAAATATTATGTACGACGTGCAAGAGGGATCGCTATGCTTATAACGGGTTCGGCATCGGTTATGGCAAACGGAGGCTTTCCGGGATCAGCAGCAGCCGACCGAGACGAGTTGATCCCGGGCTTGCGAAATCTCGCTTCTGCGATTCAGAGCGTAGGCACTAAAGCTGTATTGCAAATCGCTCATGGCGGCCGCAAATGTCCGCAGTTTATAGATGATATTGTGGGTCCGAGCTCCGTCCCAGAACCTAAAGAAGGTGCTATTGTCCCTCGTGAGTTGACCGCCGAAGAAATCCCTGACATTATCCGTGCTTTCGGCGAGGCGACAAGACGAGCGATTGAAGCGGGGTTTGACGGAGTGGAAATCCACGGTGCCAACGGATTTCTCATTGAACAGTTCTATTCGCCCCATGCTAATAGGCGTGATGACGAGTGGGGAGGATCAAGGAACGAACGAATGAGATTCCCTTTAGCAGTGGTAGATGAGGTTAGACGTGTCGTCCAACTGCATGTCAAAAAATCATTTATCGTTGGTTATCGGATAACACCTGAAGAAGCCGGGACGCCGGGTATTACGATGGATGACACGTTGGCGCTCGTCCAAGCTCTTGCGTTGAAGAAAATGGATTACCTCCATGTTGCGCAAAATGACATTTGGTCGGGTCCTCAGTTCGCTAATGGCGACACTCGACCGTGCCTTGAAATCATTAAAGAAACCGCCGGCAATCTTCCTATTATCGGGGTCGGGTCGATTCGTACAGCTGAAAATGCCGCTCAGGCATTACAAACGGGGGTCCCTCTGATTGCTCTAGGGAGAGAACTTATTATGGACCCTGAATGGTTGAAGAAAATAGCGCAAGGGCGCGAAGACGACATCAAAACAAAGCTAGTTATCATACCAAGGAGGAAATTTCAATGCGAGGAAAAGGTATTACGTATGAGACAGGATTTATTAATGAGTCGGGCACCATTACCCGTGAGAGCTTTAATGCCACAATCGTCGAGCGCGAGATGCGCATTATTCGGGAAGACCTGCACTGCAATGCGGTCCGTGTCACTGGCGGCGATGCGGATCGTTTGGAGATGGCGGCCAGATTAGCAGCCATTGCCGGATTGGAAGTGTGGTTTTGCCCTTTCACATGCGGTCTGACCATTGACGAGCAATTGGATTTTATCGTCGATTGTGCAGAGCGTGCCGAGCGGATACGTCAACTGGGAGCGGAGGTCGTATTTCTCACCGGATCTGAGATTAGCATTTTTACTGTCGGGTTTCTGCCCGGTGAAACACTTCAAGAAAGACTATCCTTGTTTGCAGCTCCAGAGAGGCTTCGCGAGGTATTGACTACAATACCCTTGCAGATTAATGAGTTTTTAAGCAAAGTCGTTGCGCTTGTCCGGGAAAAATTTGGTGGAAAGCTCAGCTATGCCTCGCTTCCTTATGAAGGGGTGGATTGGTCGCCCTTTGACATCATCTCGACCGATGGAGGATACAGGTCGGTTGAGGTTGCCGACCAAATTATCGCTGGCACGCGAGCTTTGCTGGCTGGAGGAAAACCTGTAGCGATAACTGAATTCGGGTGCACCACCTATCGCGGTGCGGCTGACCTGGGGGGACGCGGCGACAAGATCATTGTATGGAACGATGCAGGCAGACCGCTCAGACTCAACGGCAACTATATCCGTGACGAGGCTGAACAAGCCGCATACATTCATGAACTGCTGGACATTTACAACAGGGAAGGGGTCGACTATACGTTTGTATGTTCTTTCGCTTATTATCATCTACCACACCGCAGTGACCCGCAAGAAGACTTGGATATGGCCAGCTTCGGGATTGTGAAGGTATTTGAAGACCGTATGGGTTATACGTATTCCGATCTGCCTTGGGAACCCAAGATGGCATTTGCCACCCTCGCTGACTACTATCGCGGTTGATCGCATCTTGCTTGAGATTGACAAAGTAAGGTGGCGGTATAATAATGGTTTTATAGTTGAATAAACTATTTAATCAATAATGGAGTGATAACAATTCCACGAACGGAAGAAGAAAATAAACGTGTAAGAGAGGCACAGCGTATAAGCATCCTGGAAGCGGCGAAAAACATCTTTGCCCGCAAAGGCTGGTCAACTACAATCACAGATATTGCCTCTGCTGCTAGCGTAAGTCCAGGCTTGATTTATCATTACTTCGTGAACAAAGAAGCTATTTTTTGTGAACTGTTAGGTCAAACTATCCAATCTGATTTGGATATATTCCAGCAGCTCATGCAATCCGGGGATACGGCTGCGCAGCGTCTGGAAATGCTGATCTCCAGCATGCTTAAATTCAGGCAGGATCAAATTAAACAATTCGGAATTACTGTACAGGCTGCGAAGGAAACCTCGTCGTCCGGCAACGAACTTGAAATCATGCGGAGGATTTTCAAAAATCTAAAAAACAATGATTCAAAAGCCAAGGATTTGCAGGAACTGATGATGAAACGAGTTCAGACCGTGCATGAGATTGTATTGCAATTGATTGTTGAGGGCCAAAAAAACGGAGAGTTTGCTTCAGATCCGCCTCCCAAATTGGCCTTGATGATCTTCCAATCTATCCAAGGCTTAACTACGCTTGCACTCGACAAGCCAGAAGAATATGAGCAACATTATCCTTATACAGACATAATCATGCGGATGCTGTATTCGTAGAAACTTTTAGGATTTTTATAGAAAGAGGGGAGGATTTTAGTACTAATTATACTCGCCGTGTTAGTCTCTTCTGTTTGCTCTTCGTATCATCGTCTTTTTAGTAACGGAGGTGCCACACAGGAATTCTCCTCGTGGCACCTTTTTCACGTCTTATTTATTCCGAAACTCATGAGGAGTCAAGCGAAAATGCTCTTTGAACACCTTGATGAAATAGGCAGTGTTCTGGTAACCTAGTTCGGCTGCGATATCCTGAACTTTCTCGTTTGAATGATTCAACAGGTACACGGCTCGTTCCATACGGATTCGAAATAAATAGTCTGTGATGCTTTCTCCGGTTTCCTGGCGATAGATTTTAGCGGCGTAGGAAGGATGAAGGTAGATGTGTTCGGCCAAATCTTGCAGGGAAATGCCTTCGGACAAATGGTCGTCGATATATTCCCTTATTTTCTTGACCAGTTGGGTGCGACCGTTCTGCAGCTTGAGATCGCTGTCTTCTTGAATAAGGGCTAAAGTGCCGAACGCCCAGCGATTTAATTCAAGCGCGGAAGCGAACGGCTTGAGATGGAGCGCGCCGGTCAGGTTATGGCCGGGAGCGACGTCGGACAGCGTTTTGTCGCTTTTGTGCAGAAGATGGAGGAAGGATTGCGCGATCATAAAATACGCCTCAAGCAAGTGTTCCTGCGAATGGCTCCAATCCGCCTGCAGTTCGTCGAAGATCCCTGTGAGCTTGGCTCTAGCGTCATCCCATCTTCCGGCTTCGAGCATATGGAGGAGCGACGGCGGCTCGTACAAGCTGCGCAGGGCGCCTGTATCGGCAGCTTTGATCGGCCCCGGAGGAATAAAGCAATCGCGATCATGGCCGACCGTCTGGAGCAGCGTAGAGACGAGCGATTGATACGTTTCCGAAATGCGCTGCGGGAATGCGTCCTCCGCACTCAGAATAAGGGACGCTCTGCCCTTTAAATACGTTCGGACGCAATGCTGAATTTCCGGCCCGAGTTGGTTGATGAGCTGCGTTTGGTGCAAGGGGCTGTCGGCGCACAGCAGGAACACGAGGTAGTCGTGCTCGTCCTTGCAATGCCACAGCTTGAACTGAGCCCCCAATATTTCGCTGACGATGTTGATGACGGAATATTCGTACAAGGAGCGATCCTGTATATTTTCCGTGCTGAACTCTTCCTCCAACCGGACGAGCAGCAGGCTGTAATTGCCGCCAAGGGCATAGGGGAGCTCAAGCTCTTCGAGCTTGTTGTTCAATTCGTCGTCTGTGTATTTGATGCCCCGGATCAGATCGAACGCCAGCTTTTCCCGCAGTAAGACAAGGTTTTCCTTTAACGTCCGGGAAGCCTTCGTATAGGAGCTGATCTCCATCCATCTTGAATCCACGGCGGACACCGCCTTGCGAACGGCTTCCTCCAGCTCCCGGAAATCGACCGGCTTCACAATATAGTCGACAGCCTGGCTGACTACAGCTTGCTTGGCGTAATCGAATTCTGCGTAACCCGACAGCACGATGCATGCCGTGTTGCTGCGGGTCGCCTTGATGCGCCGAATGAGCTCCAAGCCGCTAAGTCCCGGCATCCGGATATCCGTAATGACGATGTCAATGGCATGCTTGTCGAGCAGTTCGAGCGCCTCATACCCATCGGCCGCCGTGAAGACGGCGTCGATGCCCAACGCACCCCAATCGACAACTTCAACGAGCCCTTCGACAACCGGCATTTCATCATCCACGATAAGCACTTGATGCATGTGCAGATCCCTCCATTTCATTGTTCCATCGAATCACGACACGCAGCCCGCCAAGAGGCGAGGTTTCCACCGTCAATCCCGAGTCTCCCTTGAACTGATGGGACAACCTCTGGTGAACATTCCAGACGCCGAGTCCCATGGACGCATGCGGTTTTTTTAGTTTCAGACGCTCGTTCATGCCGGAGATCCCTTCCTTGTCCATGCCGATACCGCTGTCCTCGACAATAATGACGTAATGTCGCTCCTCTTCCACACCTTTAATGCGAATGACGCAAGGGCCCGGTTTATGATCCACGCCGTGAAAGACGGCATTTTCCACCACGGGCTGCAGGGTAAGTCGGGGTAAGCGCGCCGCTTGCATGGATGCGGGAACGTCCAGCTCGTAGTGCAAGCGCCGCATGCGCAAGCTCAGAATCGTCAAGTAGTTCGCGATCATGCTTAACTCCTCTTCCAATGTCGCCGCCTGTTCCTCCAGTCGGGTCGTATAACGGTAATAAGAGCCGAGGTTTAAGATCATGGCCGACACGGCTTCTTTGTCTCCGCGTTGGTTCATGACATGCACGAAATTTAAGCAGTTGTAAAGAAAATGAGGATTGATCTGCGCTTGCAATTGCTTAAGATGCGATTCGCGCGAGCGCAGCTGTTCCTGGTATACATTTTCGATTAGCGCCTGAATCTGCTCGGCCATTTGGTTGAACTGGATGTGAACGATCCCGAATTCGGTATGACGATCCGTAGAAATCCGCGTCGTATAATCTCCTGTTTTCATCTTCTGAAAGCTGCGAAGGAGCTGCTTGAGCGGAATGCGAATGTTGCGATACAATGCAGCGACCAGAATAATGTTGCCGATGAGCAGTATGGCGACCGAATAATAGAAGATTTTCTGGTTGGCTTGGATCGGTGCGATAATCGTCTCAAGAGGCATATAGTCGACCGCCTGCCAGCCCAGATTATTGGAGCGGACGTAGAATAAAGAATATCTTTTGCCGTTCAGCGACACGATCCGATTGCCGCTGCTCCCCAGCTCCTATCCCCGCAACTGCTCAACAAGCTCCGCGACAAGCGCTGCCTCTGACGTGGAGTTGGGGATAATGCCGGAGTCGGCTGCATAGAGAAAAGGGTCTCCCCGACTTTGGCTCTTGAATTCATCCAGCATTCGGACCAGATTCGTGCTGGAAAAAGTCGTAGTCATGATGAACCCTTTGTCGGAGTTGTAAATTTTTTTGAGCGGATCGGCGATTGAAATGGAGAAATCATATTGGTTTTTCGCGCCGCTCTGTCGATAATGCCAGGTTGCGTCGACAGCGTTAGCGGACGTAGGATCGTGGAGGGAGCCATAAGGAATCGACAGTCCGTTCTGCGGGAATACCAGCATGATTTTGGGGTCCCAGTTGCTTGCGACGCTTTGCAGCCGCAGCTTTTCATCTGTTTTTTTGATCATGGCTGCGCGTTCGGAGGCTTTCATCATATCGAGATTTTTCAGCAGGGAAAAATCGGGGTCGGACATAAGCGTAACGGAGTTCAAGGCCAACTGATCGATCGTCGTTTCGAGCTGGTTTGCGAAGAAGTTCAGCCGGTTTAGCGTCGCGCTCCGGATTTCATTCTCTACGACCCGAATGCTGACTCGATTCGAGTAGCTGTGCAGGATCAGAATCGGGATAAGCATGGCGACAATCCAGAAGACAAGCTTCTGGAACGAGTTAAACTTCATCATCGGGTTGGCGTCTCCTCTGCTGTCGAATAAGAGAGTCGGAACAAAATAAATCTATGGTTGTAACAATAGCACATCTGAAGTTCACATGGTTCTATCCGTACCGGTAAATCCGCAAATCAGATTGAATAGTTATACTTTTATCCTCGATCTTATATTTCGGGCTGCCGATTTCCGGGGCTAGAATGAGGGAGTACCAACCACAACACGGAAGGGGTAACAAAATGAAACTCAAGAAACAATCGATCTCTATTGCCATCGCGACGACCCTGCTGCTCTCGCTGCTAACGGCATGTTCGTCCTCCGGCAACGACGGGACAAGCTCGCCGACGAACGAACCGACGGCGAGTGCAACTGCGCAGGCCAGCGCCAGCGAAGAAACCGGCAGCGGCACGAACGGCAAGTTCGATCCGCCGGTTACGATTAATACCGTGGGGTGTGTGGTCGGAACGGAGCTGTTCAAGGGGGACGAAACGCAGGAAAACAACGTTGCGACCAAGTGGGCCAAGGAAAGCCTAGGCATCGACGTGAAGTACATGTGGATGACGAAGGAGGATCAGTGTTCATCAAAAATCCGTCTGGCTCTGTCATCCAATGAGGCGCTGCCGGACGTGCTGTTTACAT
Organism: Cohnella sp. LGH; assembly: GCF_017671885.1. Lineage (NCBI taxonomy): Bacteria > Bacillati > Bacillota > Bacilli > Caryophanales > Paenibacillaceae > Cohnella > Cohnella sp. LGH. The sequence goes on along the minus strand of NZ_CP072117.1, from coordinate 1,485,323 downwards.
ACGATCAGCAACTGGTCGCAGATCTCACGCAGTCCGGAAAGCTGATGGACCTCGGCGAAGCGTTCGACAAGTATGCCTCGGACGAATTCAAGTCGTCGCTAAGCGATGCCACGCTCTGGTACAAAGGGATGAAGGACGGCAAACGGTACGCACTGCCGGTTCTTGAGTCCAGGCACCAGAATGAGCCCTTGTTCTGGTTTCGTGAAGATTGGCTGAAGAAGCTTGAGTTGCAGGCGCCGAAGACGATCGAGGATTTGGAGGCGGTAATGGACGCCTTCGTCAATCGAGATCCCGACGGGAACAACGAGAAGGATACGGTCGGCATTTCCCTCGGCTTTGCCAATGGCTTTAATCAGAACATGGCGGATACGAGTTGGCTGTTCGGAGCGTATGGCGCGATGCCCGGCTTCTATATCAAGGGGGCGGACGGCAAGCTGGTCTACGGCTCGACGCAGCCCGGAGCGAAGCAGGCGCTCGCCAAACTGCGCGATTGGATGCAGAAAGGCTATGTCGGCAAGGACGCTTTCTCGCAAGGCGGAGGCGAGGCGGCGGCGCTCGTAACCAATGGCAAATCCGGCATTCTGCCCGGCCCATATTGGCAAATCGTGTGGCCGATCCAGGACGTGGCGAAGACTAATCCGGGAGCGGAGATGAGGGCGCATTCGGTTCCATCCGCTGCGGATGGAACAATCGGATTCAGAGGAATCGGCGTCGACAACAGCTTTGTTGTCGTAAACAAGGATTTCAAGCATGTTGACGCGCTATTCGCCTATTTGAACAAGCTGTACGAAGGCATGAACTTCATTCCCGGCAGCGAGTTCGCGAACGGATTTTTTGAAGGATACGACTACGTGATGCAAGACGGGAAGCCGGTGTATGACGGGTCCAAGGTGGAAGGCGGTCTCCTGGACATCCGCCGCAACTTCATCGTGCCGCCTCCGGCGAATGCCGACGCATTGTTCAACAACATGGTCAAGCTTCACTCGGGCGTCGAGCCGACAACGCCTGCCGAGATTTATGCGTCGGGTGCTTATCCGAAGGAAACGTGGGAAGCGGCAGCGCTGCTCGATCAGGTGAAGGATCGCGCCATCTATAACCAGTTCAAAGGCGTGCCGACTCCAACGATGCTGACCAAAGGCGACTACTTGTCCAAGCTGGAAAGCGAAACGTTCAGTAAAATTGTGTTTGGCGAACTGCCGATCGATGCGTTCGACAAGTTTGTTGAAGACTGGCAAGCTGGCGGCGGCGAGCAAATTCTCCAGGAAGTCAACGCCTGGTATGCGTCTGTAAATCCGTGAGGCGGTAACGATGAATTCACAAGCAAAGAAAGCCGCCCGCTGGAATTTCAGCAGAACGTGGCCGCTGCACCTATTGTTGCTCCCAGCCTTGCTGCTGGTTATCCTGTTCAACTACTTGCCAATGGGCGGCTTGGTCATCGCTTTTCAGGATTACAAGCCGTGGACAGGCTTCGCCAATTCGCCATGGGTCGGCTGGGACAACTTCCGCCTGCTGCTCGACCGGCCCGATAGTATACAGGTCATCCGAAATACGGCTGTCATCGCGATTGCCAAATTGTTGTTCAGTTTAGTCGCATCCGTCCTGTTCGCGCTGCTGCTGAACGAAGTTCGTCAGCGCCTCTTCAAGAAGGCGGTGCAGACGATCGTATACTTGCCGCACTTTATTTCATGGGTCGTCCTGTCGGGCGTGCTGATCGACGTATTGGCAGTCAAAGGCATTGTGAACGGATTGCTCCAGGATCTGTTCGGAATCGAGCCTGTGCTGTTTCTGGCCAACGGCGACTGGTTCAGAATTACGGTTGTCGTGTCCGATATTTGGAAGGAGTTCGGCTTCGGCACGATCGTGTTTCTGGCCGCGCTCGCCGGCATTAACCCGTCGCTCTATGAAGCGGCGGAGATGGACGGGGCGAGCAGGCTGAAGATGACATTGCACATTACGCTGCCGGGGATTCTGCCTATGATCATCGTCGTGTTCACCTTGTCGCTGGGCAACGTGCTGAACGCAGGCTTCGATCAGATCTATAATCTGATCACTCCGCTCGTATACGGCAAAGGCGATATTATCGATACGTTCGTGTACCGTACGGGAATTCTTAGCGGCCAGATGAGCTTCGCCACGGCGGTCGGTTTATTCAAATCGGTAATCGGGTTTGTTCTTATCGTCGTCTCTTACCGCTTGGCCTACAAATTCGCAAGATACACCATCTTTTAGATTCGGAGGCCGCTGGGGTGTTTTACAAAAATAAATCTTACCGCACGTTCTACTGGTTTAATGCCGTACTGCTGGCGGTGATCGCATTGGTGTGCGTGCTGCCGCTCGTTCACATCTGGGCTGTATCGTTCAGCTCCAGCGCGGCGGCGAACGCCAATATCGTCACCTTATGGCCGATCGACTTCACAACGGACGCTTATCTGAAAACGTTGGCCAATTCGAACTTCGGCAAATCGATTATCGTCACCGTACAGCGCACGCTGCTAGGTACGGCGATCGGTATGGCGATTACCGTGGCAAGCGCCTATTCGCTCTCGAAACCGGCGAATGAATTCAAAGGCCGAACGTTGTATGTATGGTTGTTCGTGTTCACGATGCTGTTCAGCGGCGGTCTGATTCCGGGATACATTTTGATCCAGAAGCTGCACCTGATGAACACGTTGTGGGCGCTGCTGCTCCCTGGGTTCGTGAATGTATGGAATATGATTTTGATGTTGAATTTCTACCGCGCATTGCCCAAAGAGCTTGAGGAAGCGGCATTCATGGACGGCGCCGGCTATATGAGAGTATTGTGGAGCGTTTACTTGCCGATTTCGCTGCCTGCCATCGCTACGCTTAGTCTGTTTACGATGGTTGGGCACTGGAACGCCTGGTTCGACGGGTTGATCTACATGACGCAATCGGAGAGATGGCCTCTGGCCACGCTGCTGCAATCGATTATCGTGGGCGCCGATTTTACGCGAATATCGCTGAATCCGTCGGATTTGGTGAACATTTCCGAACGAACGGTCAAAGCCGCTCAAATCTTTATTTCATTGCTTCCGATTGTGGCGGTGTATCCGTTTATTCAAAGATATTTTGTGAATGGCATCGTCATTGGTGCGATTAAGGAGTAGCAAAGTTCATGAGGAGGGAATAAAGGGTGGAAAAACAAACCGTAGCATCGGCCGAGTCGCATAATCAGGAGCAGGAAAAAGGGCTGATCAGCAGGCGAAAGCTGCTCGCTTCATTAGGGATGGCGGGCGTAGCGCTCGCTTCGTCGGGGCTGATCGCCGGGTTGCCGACGAAAGCCTATGCAGCTTCGCCGGACAACCGCGCGAAAGTAAAAGACCTGATGAATCAGAATTTGGTCGTGACGACAACGGTAGCCGCATTAAGAGCGAATACGCAGCCAGTCGCCGAGCTCGTTTATTTTGTGAAAGACTCGGGCATGGAAGGCATGTTCTACTACGATGCCGCCGATACGAGTACCCAGGATAATACCGGAACGGTGCTGGTCTCGACCTCCGGAGCAAGGTTTAAACGAATTTTTGACGGACCTGTGCACGTAAAATGGTTCGGAACGAAAGGGGACGGAGCGACAGACGATACGGCCTCGATCCAGAATGCGCTCGCGTATTGTGAAGACAATCGTTGCCCTTTGCATTTTGCGAGCGGCACCTATCTCATTACGGCCTCCCTGCTGATTGAATCTATTGACATTGTCGGGTCGCCCGGAACGGTGATTAAGAAGGGCGGGGATCATACCGCTGCCTTCCACTTATTCCTATGCGGCGGAGAATCCGTAACGATTCAGAATGTGATCTTCGACGGCAACCGGGACAGCTTGCAGAGTCACTGGAGATTTAAAGGCAACCAGTTCGATTTCAAAACCGTCAACATCATCAACAACTATGCAGCGATCAAGTCGTACGCCGGGAACACCTTGATCGACAATTGTTTGTTCCGCAATATTCATGGAGACGGTTATTTTGGAGAAGGCAATCATACCGTTTTTATCAGAGAGAGCCGGTTTGAGAATATTGCCCAGAATGCCGTCTGGACATGGAATTGCAAGAACGTACACGTGCATGACTGCCACTTCCATGATATTGGCATCTTGCCGGAGCAGTTCTATGTAGAGGGCGCAGCCGCCAGCTTCTCCGGTACGGATAAATGGAATCACGAGTACGGCGACGGCGTTTATTGTTTTGCGGAAAAAGGGACGGTCGCTAACAATTCCTTCATTAACATTAACAGAATTGCGATTGTCGGCGAGCGGTTTACGGCGATTGAGCCGGAAATGACAGTGTCGGGCAATGTGATCGAGCATAACCATCCCCGCTTGCGATGCAATAATCCGGCTTCGAGCATGTGGATGGAGCATGTCAAAAAAGCGACGATAACCGGGAATACGTCCCGTTTTATTCAGCGCGATGTGCACGAATTGATCGTATCGGATATTACGCTTGCGGTGAATCCGTTCGAGCGGTCGGAGTATACGGTAACGGGGAATATAAGCGATAGCTCCGGGTTTAGCAGGGCGCACGCAAGCTCCTATGTCGTATGGACGACTCCGGGGATGAGCTGTACGATTTCCGGCAATATCATTCGTTCGAAATCCGATCAGGGCATCCTCATTGGCAACGCGAACGCCAACAATTTGATCATCAGCAATAACGATATTATCAATTTTAATACGGAACCGTCGGCCTGCATCAAATTGGTGCAAGGGGGCACTGGCCCGTTTTGCAAAAATCTCATCATCAAAGACAATACGCTCAAGCAAGCCAGCCATTCGGATCAAGGCAAATTTTATAGCGTCGCATTCGCTCATAACGATCCCATAGATTTGACGGACGCTTCCGCGATGGTTTCGGGCAACAACTTCAACGGAGGGAAGCTCTATATCGCTGCATCGGCGATAGAAGCCTTATCGATAGAAGCGAATCGGAATATGGAACTGATTGAGATGCGAGGACAGGACGGCGCCAACAAGCTGATCATTCATGATAACGACGTGAATGACATCGTGTTAAACCCGTTGACCGGATCGAATAAAAACGCTTTTATTACCAACAACTATTTCAAAAGTATGTATGTGAATGGAATAGACGATATTTTCATTCAAAATAATCTTATCCGAACATCCAGCAACGGGATTTACATTCAAAATTGGCCGTATTTGAATCATCTGATTCGCATCGTTGGCAATACGATTGACTTGTTGGAGCCGTTCGCCAAAGGAATCTACCTGGACAACGTGAATGGAGAAGACGCAAGGATGACGGTAGTCTGCCAAAATGTGCTGCTAGGGAACGATAAGGCGTCAACCGTCGGCATTAAGTGGTCGTCCCCCGACACTGTCAATACTCCGCTGTTCTCTAGCAATATATTTGACAGAGTAGCAGCGGAAGTTGAGAGATACTAAAATCCGGCTTCACAGAAAACGAGTGAAAAGGATTGGTGATTCATGAAGGCTCAAGCAAGCCTCCTGCTGCGTCGCGGCTTAACGGGAATGCTCATCTTGCTGCTGCTTGCCGCAGGATGGCCGACCTCGCAAGCGTCCGCAGCTTCTGCCTCCAGCATTGCGGCTGGCAGAGGGCCGCATGCCGTTGCCGTCAATCCGGCGACGAACCGGGTCTATATCGCCAATGCCGACAGCGACAGCGTGACCGTGCTGGAGGATACAGGTGGCGGTGGCGTTGTCGCGGTGGCGAATGTTGCGACGGGAACAACGCCCTATGCGGTGGCCGTGAATTCGCTGACGAATCAAATTTATGTGGCGAATGCGGACAGCGATACGGTAACCGTGATCGACGGCGCAACGAACAGCACCATAGAGGTCGAGACGGGAAGCCTGCCGATGGCGATAGCGGTCAATCCGGCGACGAACAAGATTTATGTCGCGAACCTGGGCAGCGATACCGTTACAGTCATTGACGGGGCCGCTCCCGGTACGAATACGTTAACGGTGCAGGTCGGGGAAAGTCCGTTCGCTCTGGCGATTAACGAAGCGGCGAACAAGATTTATGTGGCGAATGTGGACGACGATACGTTGACAATCATCGACGGCGCAACCAACAGCGTCTCCGTCATCTCGACTGGAGCCGGCCCGAACGCCTTGGCGGTCAATCCGTTAACAGGCAGCGTCTATGTGGCCGACTTCTACAGCAACACCGTCACGGTAACGGATGGAACAACGCGCTCCACATTGAATGTAGGCGTTACGCCGACGGCGGTGGAAGTTAACCCGGCAACCGGCATCATTTATGTGGCCAATACAAGCAGCAACAGCGTAACGGTGATTGACGGCGCTACGCATAGCCTCTCCACAGTAGCGGTTGGTGCCGGCCCTGCTGCGCTGGCGATCAACGCGCAGACGAATCAGATTTATGTCGCGAATTATCACAGCAACGATGTGACGGTGATCGATGGCGCGAGCCTGACAACTTCCACGATCGCGGCGGGAAGGAATCCGATTGCGGCCGCCGTGAATGCGGAACGAAGCAGCGTGTATGTGGCGAACTTCAACAGCGATGAAGTGACCGTGATTTCGGAGGAGCAGCGAGCCGCGGCCGCGGAATTGGGCGCGTTATCCGTAAGCGCAGGAAATCTGAGTCCCGCCTTTGATCCGGGCGTTCATAGCTATACGGTGCATGTGGGACTTGAGGTCGAGCAGATCATCGTAACTGCGGACACCTACGATACAACTGCGAGCTTGTCGGTCAACGCGCAAGTGTACGGGAATCACGCGGAAATTCCGGTGAGCCTGCAGCCGGGAGCCAAAGTACTGCCGATTGTCGTTCATGCGGCGGACGGGCTGACCAGCCGGAGTTATATGGTAACGATCTACCGTTCCGACGATGCCGCTGCGGAATCGAATGCCGACCTGAGCGGGCTGAGTGTCAGTCGAGGCGTGCTGCAGCCTTCGTTTGATCCGGACATTCTGACTTATTTCGTTGAAGTCGGACATGCCGTTTCCAGCATCCAGGTGACAGCGGCTGTTTATGGTCCGGCGACGTCGTTGCTGCTTAACGGGCAACCGTACAGCGGCGGGGTTTCGATTTCAATCGGTCTGCATACCGGCGTCAACCCGGTGATTCTGGTTACGACGGCGCAGGACGGTTTGACGAGCAAGACCTATACGGTAAATGTGAGACGAGCCCAAGCACCGATTACGGACAACCCTTCGACGACGCCGGGTACAAGTACGCCGGGGCAGACGGGCGAAGTGAAGCCGGAGCTTAAAGACGTGATCGAGACGGAGAGCGGTGCGACGCTTACCGATCAGGCCGCAACGCTGCAGACGGCTGAAGGGCCGGGAGGCCAAGCGGAAGCGACCGCCATGCTGCACACGGATGCGCTGACGAAAGCGCTCGGTATGTTGCAAGGAAAAACGGCGGGGTCACAAACGATCACGTTTGAATTGTCGGGTGCGGAAGCGATTCGCAAGGTCGGGATTCCGGCTGCATGGCTTGTTGCCGCAGCCGACGAGAATATGAACGCCATTATGGAGATCAAGACGGCGAACGGCAGCTACACCTTGCCGCTCAACTTCCCGACGTTAACTGCGCAATTGAAGCAGGTCGGCGGGAAGCTGGACAACGCCGCTGTTTTCCTTACGATGGAGACGATCGCAGGCGCAGCCAAAGACCGGATCGCCAAGCAGGCCGAAGCGGCCGGCATGACGCTGATCGGAGACATCATGGACTTCACCCTGCGCATCGAGACGAACGGCAGCAGTCAAGTATTCACCGACTTCGGACGTACGTATGTGAGCAGAAGTATCCTTGCGGCGGGCAATGCCCTTCATTCTGCGCAGACGACGGCAGTCAGGTTTAATCCGCAGACCGGAGCGATCTCCTTTGTGCCTTCCACCTTTACGCTCGGGGGCGCAGAGATGAATATTTTCCACCCAGGGAACGGTCTGTACGCGATTGTGCAGTCGAAGCAGTCCTTTGCCGATCTGCAAGGCCACTGGGCCCAAGCCGACGTGGAGCTGCTTGCTTCCAAACATATCGTTAACGGACGTACGCTAACGGACTTTGCTCCGGAAGGCAAGGTGACGCGTGCGGAGTTTGCCAGCCTGATCGTTCGTGCCCTGGGGCTTGAGGTAGAATCGGCTTCTGCCGGTCATACCTTTGCAGATATTGCGGATACCGACTGGTTTGCGGGCGCCGTCCGCACAGCGGTAAAGGCGCAAATCGTCACCGGCTTCGGGGACGAGACATTCCGGCCGAACGATACGATCACAAGAGAGCAGATGGCTGTGATGCTCTCCCGCGCATTAGCATTTGTGGACACACCGATTGCCGTAGCAGGAGAACTGCTGCCTCTCACGGCTGGTTTCCGGGATCAAGCCGCGATCAGCCCTTGGGCGCAGGTTGCGGTAGCGCAAATGGTGAAGTCTGGCGTCATTACAGGTATAAACAGTAAGCGGTTTGCGCCTCATGATTTGGCTACTCGCGCACAAGCGGCGGTTGTGATCAAGCGAGTGCTGCAAACGGCTGGGTTCATCAACTAAGAGGAGGCGAATCGCGATGATGGGAATTGGGCCTACGGGTATCGTGATGATCGTGCTGATTGCTCTGCTGCTTTTTGGTTCCAAGAAGCTGCCGGAGCTGGGGCGGGCAGTTGGTCGAACGCTGCACGAATTTAGAGCGGGAACGAAGCCATTAATCGAGGAGCTGGACGTGGTTGAGAAGCAGGAGCCTCGGGCAATTGATGGCGAGAAACGGCTGTAAGTCAGGCGCAGTATAGCGAGTGATAGTGAGCTGGGCGCGGAATAACGAGTAGGAAAAAAGCGGTTGCCGGATGGATCGGGCCGCTTTTTTCTTGAACGTGGAACCTGCCGGGACCGTGTATGGCAACGATGTATTGTTAGGTTCAGATAAACTTGTCGCTCTAGGGACCAGACGAATAGGTTGTGTTTTAGCGGCCGCAGCCGGGGGCGCTGAGGAACGGAGGCCAAAAAAGTGCCTTGCCGGTGGCTAGGTGAAACAGACAGACTCGGGAGGTGGACAGCTTGGCCATAGCTGCAACAGAAACACCACAAGACTACAGCGATGACAATGGGAAGGCCGAAGGCAGTTTGATGTCTTTGTTTGATCATTTGAACGAGCTGCGCAGGCGGTTGATTTATGTACTCCTTATGTTAACGATCGGCCTTGTTATTGGCGTGGTGTTGGCCAAGCCGGCGTACAACTTTCTGATAGATCGGCATACTGCCAATGCGATAGCTTTACATGCGTTTTCATTGTGGGACGGCATCGGCATGTACATGAAATTCGCGTTCGTTATTGCGATGATTGCTACATTCCCGTTCACGATTTATCAATTATGGGCGTTCGTGAAACCGGGGCTGAGCAAGACCGAACAGCGTTCTTCGCTTAAATATGTGCCTTTGGCGCTCATCATGTTGTTGCTGGGCCTTGCTTTTTCCTATTTTGTCGTATTTCCGCTAGCATTTGATTTCACAAGAATGGTGGCAGGGCAGCTGGAGCTGCAAGAAACCTATGGCATAACCCAATACTTCGCGTTTCTGTTCCATATTGTGATTCCGATTTCACTTTTGTTTGAGCTGCCGCTTGTGATTATGTTTTTGACGGCGATACGTATCGTTAATCCGATAAGGCTGCGCAAGATGCGAAGAGTCGCCTACTTTTTAATGGTGGTAACGGGGGTAACGATTACGCCGCCGGATTTTATCTCGGATATATTGGTCTCTATCCCGCTCATCGCCTTGTATGAGCTAAGTGTATGGCTGTCCGGCACGATCTATCGCAAGCAAGTGGAGACGGATAAGCGATGGGAAGATGAACTCGGATGAACTTGGCAATCCATCGTCTGCGTCTATAACAGGTGTCGTAAAAATCCGTGCTCGCACTATTTTTTATTTTCCGTATTTATTACGATAATGGCTTAGCGCCAAGAGAGGCCATATCGAATTATAGCTGTGATAGCGGACATAGAAATGTCCCGGGAGGCCGGCGCCTGTCGGATAGGAAGTCGGCCAATCGTTATCGTGAAGCAGCGCAATCAGCCTGCGAATTCCTTGGTTTAGTGCGGGCGTTGGCTCCGGATAGACGGATACGAGCGCGTCGATCGCCCAAGCGGTTTGCGAGGGCGTGCTCTTCCCCAACGGGACGTAACGGCGTTGTCGGTCGCTGCTGCACGATTCTCCCCAGCCTCCGTCGTCGTTCTGGATTCGCAGCAGCCAGTCGGCTCCTTTACGGATCGAATCGTGCCGCTTGGGGGAATCGGTGACCGACGTTAGTCCGGTCAACGCGGCCCACGTACCGTAAATATAACAAATGCCCCATCGCCCGTACCACGATCCGTCTTCCTCCTGATGATCGTTTAACCAGTCGACCGCTTTTTTTACGAACCCGTGTCGTTCGTTCAGCCCTGCGAAGCTGCCCAGATATTCCAAGGTTCGTCCCGTAAGATCGGCCTCCGACGGATCGATGGCGGCAGACTTGGCGCCTTCGATCGCGACCAAGGTGAGCAGCTGCTGATCCACGTTCCTTTCGAATGCGGGCCAGCCTCCGTCCCGGTTTTGCATGGACAGAACCCAGTTGAGCCCGCGATTCCACGATTCTCGATAAGTTGAATCGGATCGCGCGAGTTTCTGGATCGCTCGCAGGGCTGCGGTCGTATCGTCGACGTCGGGATTGATCGTATTGGTTTCCGAGAATCCCCACCCTCCGGGAACCGGATTGGGATTATGCCAAGTCCAGTCGCCCGGTTTGCGATGCTGCAACTCTAGCAAGTACGAGGATGCTTTGCGGATCTCCGGATACTGCTCCGTCGCTCCCGCTTCCTGTAGTGCATATGCCAGCAGAGCGGTATCCCACACGGTCGACGGGGAGTTCTGGATCGTCGTTCCATCTTCGGTCCGGAAGCTCATACCGATCAGTCCGCGCACGGCTTGAGTGATAAGGGGATGGCGCTTGCCATAGCCAAGAGACAGAAACGCGAGAACCATGAGAAAGGTGCAGCTGGCATAGCTGTATAAAGTTCCGTCCGCTTCGATCCGATCGCGCATAAACTTTTCGGCTTTGGCGAGTGCGGATTCATGAAGAGCTTTTGGGGCTCCAATCAGCTTGCTCACGCCGACCTGCAGCCGGTCAAGCCATTCCTGAACCCCTCTGGAAGGCCGAGCTTCCGACGGAGATCGTTCGGTACGAATCGCGTCCAATTCAGGAGTGTCACCCGTACGCGCAGAATAATGTCGATGCGCCATGATCAGTATCGGAGCAAGATGGACTCTCGAATACCCCGAAAATTCGAAAAAATTGATCGGAAAAGAGTCAGGGAGAAGAAGCATCTCTAGAGGGATTGAAGTTAGAGACAGGGGCCATTTGGTTTGTCCGGTGGCTGCGAGCATGCATCTGGTCAGAATGTTGGCGGTTTTGCCGAGCCCGCCTTGGGATCTGATGTAACGTTCGGCTTTCTGCAGCGGAGCATCCGAAGTGCGGCTGAAGCGAGAGAAGAGAAGGGCGCAATAGGCTTCAACCGTTAACGACAGATTCCCATTCTTCTCATCTCGGTACCATTGCCAGTGTCCTTCGGGGTGTTGCGCACCGAGTATTCGATCATGCAACTGACGGATCAAAGCTTCTTCGTTTTCGATCTCCAGCACGCGGATAAGGATTATTGTATAAGCGTCGATTGATACGCCGTTCTCGAAGCAATAACGCCATGAACCGTCAGGGTACTGCTGACGAACGACATTGGATGCAAGTCGTTGGATTTCTTCGTTTATCTCGCTGATTATATTCCCCATTCCCACACAGTACCTCCGGAGGCATTTTAAACAATATATGAGATCGGGAAGCGGGTAATGAGGTTAATGTGCAAAGTATGAAGGGGAAATGAGTCCAAACAGACCAATGAGTCCAAACAGAGCTACCCTATCTAATCGATCTGTACGTCGGAGTAAAGAATAATGAGGCTATCCCATAAAATCTTTTATAGAACTGTACATGAACGATTCTGATCAACTTATTTGGAGGAGGTCGCGCGAGGATCAATATGACGGGTCAAGCGCTGTTGGGTCGCATCGATCCAAGCGTCGTAGCGTTGGAGCCAATGACGGGCCTTGGCGGCTTCGCACACAGCTCGGACACCGTCATGAACTGCTCCCGCCAGTCCATGCCCTTGATCGGTTTCCTCAAATAAACGGTAGGCGCGGTTCCGACGATCTGTTTAAATTTGCGGCTGAAACTCCGTGACAAAGTCAACATAACCTTTTCCCGTTTTTTTCCGGAACAATCTGAAGAAATGATCGGGATGCACGCCGGCCGTGGAGGCAAGCCTGTTCCGCGGATGAAAGTCGGCATAATGCGTGCGCACATAGGCAACAACGTCTTCCATCCGCGCGCCCGAGATGCTTTCGTCTGAACGACTGCTTGCGATTATGTCCAACAATTCGTAAAACAAGGACTGCGCCTTGAAAAAACTTCGCTCTGCCTCTGAAGGTTCTTTGCAGAGGATTTTATGCATATCGTGTGCGACACGGATTGATTTGCCGGGATCGGAGATGGTCAATTCGCGGTTACCCCAGGCGAGAACAGGGGGCTCGTCTTTTTCGGCTTTTCCCGCCTTGTCGATGGGCAATCGGATAATATCAAATTAATTTCGATACAGACATACGGACTGTCGCAATGCCGGCCGGATTGCGATCTCTTCACCGGGTCCATACCGGTAAAGCTTCCGCGGACCGAAGGACGCGGAATCGCGACCGATCTCAGCTTGTTCGCGCTTGCAAAGCTCACGGCTGCTGAGGGATGGTAAAGGAAACGACGGTTCCCTCCCCCGGCACGCTCCTGATCGACAGACCCTTGCCGTAAGTCTGGATCAGGCGGCGGTTCGTATTGGCAATGCCGATTCCGGAGAATGACGGATCGGGTCGGTTCAGCAGCCGTTCGATCAGCTCGGAAGGCATACCGATCCCGTCGTCCTGCACTTCAACGGACACGCCGTTAGCGGCGCGCCCCACCCTCAGTCGCAGCACGCCGCCGCTTGTCCGCTTCAAAATTCCGTGTCGGACGGCATTCTCCACCAGCGGCTGAATCAATAGCGGCGGGAGGGACAGACGAATGCCAGGTTCGATCTCCTGAATGACCGCCAGTCTATCCCCAAAACGCTCCTGCTCAATATATAAGTAAGCTCGCACGAGCTCCAGCTCATGCTCCAGAGCAACCTTTGCGTTCGTATTCGAATAATCGTAGCTAAGTCGCAAAAAGGAGGTGAGGGCATTGCCGAATTCGCGCATTTTCTCCGTATCCATATTGCCAAGGGAAATCAGAGAATTGATCGTATTATACAGAAAATGAGGCTTGATCTGCGCCTGCAGATAGGCTGCCTCCATCCGAAGCCGCTCCGACAGCGACCGTTTCAACCCAATGAGCGAGCGGATTCGGTATTTCAGCTCCGTTGCATCCGCAGGCTTGGTCACGTAGTCGTTGGCCCCGACCAGAAAGCCGGTATACATATCGGCCAGCTGACTGCGCGCCGTCAACAGCAGCACCGGCAATTCCGAGGCGGAACGGCGCTCCCTGATCTTCTCCGTGAGCTCGTACCCCGACATGCCCGGCATCATGACATCCGCAATCAGCAAGTCCCAATCCTCTTCCGTCAGCAGTTCCAAAGCTTTATGACCCGACATAGATTTGGTGACGCTATACTGCTCTGTTGACAGAATGCCCGCAAGCACATTCAAATTAACCGGATCATCGTCGACAATCAGAATGCGAATCGGGCTTTCCGGCGACTGGAGCCAGTCCGGCAACGCGACCCGGGCGGTCTGTTCATCGGCCGTACCGTCCTGAAGGCGGTATTCGGCCGATACAATCGGCATGACCACAGTCGCTGCTTCCGACGCAACCGCTTCGTGCCTTGCCGCCGTATCTGCTGCAATCTCCGCCGCTGCGTCCGCGGCAGGCAAGCGGAAGCGGAACGTTGAGCCGCGACCAGGCTCCGATTGTACGATCAGTTCGCTTCCGTGCAGCTCTACGAACTGCTTGCAAATGGTCATGCCAAGGCCGAGGCCCCTGCCGTCGCTTCTGCTGTTCGTCCCTTGCACATAAGGGACGAACAGGCTGGCTAGCGTTTCTTCGTCCATACCGACACCGGTATCGCTTATCCGGATCTCGACCTGCCCGTTCAGCAATTCCGCCGATATCGCGATCTCGCCTTCCTCGGTAAATTTGAACGCATTGTGCAGCAGATTATAGAGAATTTGCACAAACCGCTTTTCGTCCGCCCACACGGGGGGCAAGGAGCTATCCAGCGCAAGGCGAAAACGAACCGGCTTATTTTCGGTCATATATTTGAGCATGCCGGCAACGCCCGGAACGACGGCATGAAGATTAAGCGGTTCGGGATGAAGGATAATGCGGTGCTCCCGAAGCTGCGCCAGATCCAATAGGTCGTCGAGGAGCCTGGACATGCGCCGGCTTACTGTTCCGACCAGTTCCAAAGCTTGCCGGCTGTCCTCCTCGAGCTTGTCCAATTCCCGCGTATAGACGCTGTTCGACAAATTCATAATGCCATGAAGAGGCGTTCTCAGTTCATGCGAAGTATTCGCCAGGAATTGATCCTTCATTCTGTCGGCGACTTTTAACTGCTCGTATAGCCGCTCCACTTCATTTGAGTTGCGGATATATTTTTTGAACCAATACACGGAGAATGCGGTAACGGCAATAATCAGATCGGTCGGATAGTAAACGTTCGACGATTTCACAAAACCGATCTCGTTAACCCATATCAAATTGGATATAATGCATACGGCGGAAATCAGAATAAAATGGATATCCTTATCCTCCGTTTTGCCGAACACGAGTTTCCCCACAGCCGCTGCGAACCAAACAAGCGGGATCAGGAAAGCGAGGAAATAAACGCCGGAATCCAGCATCCGGTTCACCGTCGATATCGGCAGGAACAGTGTGCCGAGGCTGAGGCCCAGCAGCATGAACGTATAGGTCTTAAATCCGGCGCTGATCCTCCGAATGCCGGCGAACTGTCGATACATGAGCAGAACCGAATGATTTTGCAGCATTACCGCAAGTATCCGTATTTTAATACTCCACGTATAACTGAGCGGCATCCATGTCGCCAACAGCTTGTCGTGACCGCTGGCTACAACAAGGCCAACGGCGATATAGACAAGACCGCTGATCAGAAGAGGACGGCTTTGCGGCCTAAGTGCATAGACGATACCTGCGTACAAGCCATGCAGCAGCATGATCAGCACCGTTATCAGTTGGAAGTCGATCGAATGGCTTCTGGTTGACGCTATGTCGGACTGAAACCCGAATAGCACGGGGCGCGCAATCCCGCCCGACATCGGCGAATCATAATTGGCCACGCGCAGCAGCAGTTCAATCTCTGTGACGTCCGCTTCATAGTAGTCCGCCGTATAGGATTGGTTAAGCGGCTCGTATCGCTCCGGGTCAGCCGTAACTGTCCCGGAACCGCCCGCCAGCTTGCCGTTAATTTCAGCTTCGGAGGCGCTCTTGACGCTGCCGATCGAGAAGGCTACCGGACGCTTCAGGGGATCGGTAAGAATCCGCAACCGGTAGGTGCCGTATCCGTAGGCGTTGTTTCCACCCTGAATGGGCGATGTTTCCCAGTTTCCTGGAACGGACAGCGTTTGCCGCGGCACAACTTCCGATTTCAGCTCTTCATGAGACAGTAGCCGTCCCGGATACCAATCCCATTCCCCGTTTAGCGTCAGCGGTCCGTCTTTGTCCCAGTCCAGTCCCCGCAGATCGAGCACGCCGTCCGCAACCTGGACGGTTTGGTTCATGGGGAACAGCAACCCGGACCACAGCCAGCGCAAACCGAACAGTAGCCCAAACAACAGTACGCATAACCATAAGCTTTTATATTTTCTTAAGATAGATATGAGAGTGTCCATACGTCATAATTCGACAAACGTTCCGTAGAATCCTCGTACCTCCGGGCGGCCGGATTTCATCCTATCGAAGAAAACAGCTTGCAAGCCAAACATCAATCCTTTATTATGGATATCACAGGTCTACATTATGGAGGTCGGGAGGAGAACGGGGGAGATGCAATTTTCCAAAAGCACGGATTATGCGCTGCATGCTTTGATACATCTGGGACGTCCGGAGCTGAGGAACAACGTCGGAATCAAGGAGCTGTCCGCGATGCTCGGCGTATCGGAAAGCTATTTGTCCAAAATTATGTCCAAGCTGAGGCAGGACGGGCTTGTGCGGGCGGTACCGGGCGTGAACGGAGGTTATGAGCTTGCGCGTCCTGCGGAGCAGATCACCTTCCTTGACGTGATTCAAGTCATTGAGGGAAGACAGCAGATGTTCGAATGTTCAAATTCGAGTTCGCGGCAGCATCAGCTGTTAGGAGAAGAGGAAGAAGCCGGTGCGGACTCGGAGCGTTCGAGGCCAAGCGGATGCTTGGTCGAGAAAGTGATGAACGGCGCGGAACGGCATATGCATCAATATTTGCGAGAGCACACGATCCAATTTGTGCTGGATGAGGCTTACAAGAGCGGAGCTTGGCAGACAGGCAAGAAGTGATGAGCTTCTTGTACTTTAATTGTGGATATTGAAGATCCATAAAGGGAGAGAATAAGGGTGGAAAAACAATTTTTCGATGTGGCGATTATCGGCGGCGGACCGGCGGGATTAAATGCGGCGCTTGTGCTGGGGAGGGCGCGGAAAAAAGTGGCGGTTATCGACGAAGGACGACCGCGTAACGCAGTGACGCAGGAGACTCATGGATTCCTTACTCGCGACGGAGTCCGTCCGAGCGAGTTTCGGCGAATTGCGCGGGAGGAGATCGGCGCCTATCCATCGGTTTCCTTCTTGGCGGATACGGTTATGTCGATCTCGGGCGCGGACGGTCATTTCCAGGTAGCAACTGCGCAAGGAAACATACTGACGAGCAGAAAGCTGTTGTTCGCAGTAGGAATGAAGGATCGACCGCTCGATATTCCCGGTCTGGCGGCGGTTTACGGACGGAGCGCCTTCGTATGCCCCTATTGCGACGGCTGGGAATTAAGAGATCAGCCGCTTGTGATCATTAACAAGGGAGCCGAGCTTATGCACTTTGCGCCGCTCATTTCCGGCTGGACGGATCGATTTGTCATCTGTACGAACGGCCCGGACGAGCTGACGGACGATCAACGCGACGAGCTGCGGCGACATCGAGTGCCTAAGTTCGAATCGCCGATTCGCCATATTGACTCCGAAGAAGGGATCGTTCGGCAAGTTGTTCTCGAAGACGGAACGACCGTTCCATGCCGAGGCATCTTCTTTAAACCGGAGCTGGTTATGGGATCGGATTTGCCGCGAACGCTAGGATGCACGATGATGGAGATGGGAACGATTGAGGTCGATATGCTCGGGAAAACAAGCGTTCCAGGCATCTACAGCGCCGGGGATGCGGCCTCAAGGCTGCATCAAGCCGTGGCCGCAGCCGCCATGGGAGCAACAACCGCTGCGGCTGTAAACAACGAGCTGAATGCGGAAGCTTGGCGCAACGAATCTGCGACGACACCGGATTGATTTCTCTTCCAACTGAACGATCATTTTCCATAAAGCATGACCCCTGTGAGCAGCATTCACAGGGGTTGTTTGGCGATCAAATACAACATCGGTCAAGCTCTCGAGTACTGGACGGCCGGAGGCACGGCGGGGGCCAAGTGGATCGAGCTTGCCTTCATTGCGCCCGTATTCGCCGCCGGCATGATCGGCGCGATTATTATTTTACTAGCAGATACGATCGGCAGAACGGTCAGCTTCGGCGCGTACGTACCGACAGGCGTCATCATTACAGTGCTGTTTGATTGACGGGGAAAGCGGCCGATTTTATAATGAAGCCATGTCGATACCCATTCTATCTACGAAATTATATATGCCCCCGCCGAGAGCGCAGGCGGTGCTCAGGCCTCGATTGACCGAGCGGCTGAATGAAGGGCTGCATCGTAAGCTGACGTTGATCTCGGCTTCGGCCGGCTTCGGCAAGACGACGCTTGCCGGCCAGTGGCTTGCCGCATGCGAACGGCCGGTTGCCTGGTTGTCGCTGGACGAGGGGGACAACGATCCGGCGCGTTTTCTCGCTTATTTCGTCGCGGCCTTAAGAACGGTTGCGCCGAATATCGGAGAAAGCGCGCTTGGTGCGCTGCGATCTCCCCAGCTGCCCCCGCTGGAAGCGGTTATGACGACGTTGATTAATGAAATGATCGGTTGCAAAACGGCTATGGTGCTCATGCTCGACGACTATCATGTCATTGAGAACGAACTGATCGATAGAGCCGTTTTATTTTGGTTGGAAAGTATGCCTCCGCTAATGCATATCGTAATTTCCTCTCGCAAAGACCCGGGTTTCTCCGTGTCCAAGCTGCGCGTGCGGGATCAGGCAACGGAATTGCGGGTTCAGGATTTAAGATTTAATCCGGCCGAAGCTTCGCTGTTTCTCAATCAGGCGATGGCGCTCGGTCTGTCTCCCGGCAGCGTCGCTCTGCTCGAGGCCCGCACCGAGGGCTGGATTGCCGGAATGCAGCTGGCCGCGCTTTCTGCGCGAGGCCGTCGCGACGCGGACAGCTTTGTTCGGGATTTTGCCGGAGACGGGACCCTTCCGCATATCGTCGACTATTTAATAGAAGAAGTTTTGCGGCGGCAGCCGGAAAATGTACAGAATTTTCTGTTGCGTTCTTCCGTATTGGAGCGCATGTGCGGATCGTTGTGCGACGCGATGCTTGATACAGGTACGGGTGAGCCAGACGGACAGACGATGCTGCGGATGCTGGAGCAGGCCAATCTGTTCATCGTTCCTCTGGACGACGAACGCCGTTGGTATCGCTATCATCATTTGTTCGCGGATTTGCTGCGACGGCGGCTTCGTCGGAGCGGAGGCGAGGCGGAATTGCATGCTCGCGCCAGCATCTGGCATGAGGAAGACGGCTCCGAACTGGAAGCATTCCGTCATGCCGCGGCTGCCGGAGACATCGATCGCGCCGCGCGCCTGATCGAAGGTAGGGGCATGCCCTTACTGTTTCGCGGCGCGGCGGCTCAAGTGCTGGATTGGCTTCAGTCGCTGCCTCAGCCCGAACTTCGCGCCAGACCGGCGCTCGGAGTCATGTACGCTTCGGCGCTGCTATTTGTCGGCCGACTCGCCGACGTGGAGCCGATGCTGCAAACCGTCGAAGCCGTCATGCGGATGATGGAGCCGGACGATCGCTGCCGCGACCTGGTGGGGCATATCGCTTCCATTCGGGCAACCATAGCGGTCGCGATGCATCAGGCGGACGCCATTTTGGAGCAATCCCGTCTCGCATTGGAGAATCTGCATCCCGACAACCTGCCTGTCCGCACCGCAACGACCTGGTCGCTGGGCTATGCTTATCAATTGCGCGGAGATCGCGCGGCGGCCGGCCGGGCTTATACCGAGGCGCTCGCGGTCAGCGAGAGGATCGGACATTACATTATTGGCGTTATGTCGGCGCTTGGCCTTGGCAGCGTGCAGGAAGAAGCCAATCGGCTAGAGCTAGCCGAGAAGACATATCGCGACGTTCTACTGAAGGTCGGGGATGCGGCGCTGCCCGCAGTCTGCGAGGCCCATCTCGGCTTGGCGCGCATCGGCTACCAGCGCAACGAGCTTGACGTCGCTTGGCGGCATTGGCAGACGAGCGCACGGCTTGCGCCGCTGCTTGAGAGCACGGACAGGACGCTGGCCTGCGAGCTGCTCCTGTTCCGCCTGAAGCTGGCGCAAGGAGATTCGGCAGGCGCATCGGCGGCCGTGGCAAAAGCGGAGCTGCTCGTGAGGCAGCATGGATTCTCGCACCGGATGCACGCAATCGCCGCCGCACGGGTGGAACTGCTGCTGCGCGAAGGCGATTGGGAGGCGGCTGCCGAGCAGATCGGCTCGCACGAGCTTCCACTATGCCAAGCGCGCATCTATTGGGCTCGGAAAGATTGGACCGCCGCATTGGCTGTGCTGATGCCGCTGCGACAGCGAATGGAGGAGGCGGGCTGGGAGGATGAGCGGCTAAGCGCTTTGATCTTCGAGGCGCTCGTGCGGCATGCGGCAGGCGACGAGAAGCAGGCGGCTGAACTGCTTCGAGTCGCATTGGCGATGGCCGAACCGGGCGGGTTCGTACGGATTTTCATCGACGAGGGCGAACCGATGAAGCGTCTGCTGTCCATAGCGCATGAGCGAGGAATCAAACGAGCTTATGTTGTTAAGCTGCTGGCGGCGTTCGGGCCCGCTATCCCGCATACTCAGCCGCTGATTGAGCCGCTCAGCGAGCGGGAGCTGGAGGTGCTCCGGCTTGTGGCGCAGGGGCTCTCGAACCAGGAGATTGGCGAGCGGCTGTTTCTCGCGCTTAGCAGTGTGAAAGGGCACAATCGCAACATTTTCGACAAGCTGCAGGTGAGCAGACGTACCGAGGCGGTTGCCCGCGCGCGCGAGCTGGGGCTGCTATAGAGAAAAAGCCGGTAACGATACTTAAGTAGCTACACGGCCCCCTTGTCCAACAGGTATACTACGGTCGACTGCGGTTAGTCGATACGGAGGTGTTGGGATGAAAGCGATCGTGTGCACGAAATACGGAACGCCGGAAGTGCTTCGTCTGCAAGAGGTGGAGAAGCCGGTTCCCAAAAGCAACGAAGTCAGAATCAGGGTACGCGCGAGCGTCGTAGGCCCCTCGGATTGCGCCTTTCGCAAAAGCGATCCGTTGTTGATTCGCTTCATCTACGGCTTGAGGAAGCCAAAATATTCAATTCTGGGAGCCGAGCTGGCGGGCGAGGTGGAAGCGGTCGGAGCCGATGTCGCTTCGTTCAAGATCGGAGATGAGGTGTTCGGCTTAAGCGCGAAGACGTTTGGCGCCTACGCGGAGTATGCGTGTTTGCCGGAGAAGGCCCCGCTGAGCATTAAGCCTGCCGGTCTGACGTACGAAGAGGCGGTCGCCATATGCGACGGCGCGCTCACCGCGCTTATTTTCTTGAGAGACAAAGCCAAAATAAGAAGCGGACATAAGGTGCTCATCAACGGGGCTTCCGGGGCGGTGGGCATTTATGCGGTGCAGTTGGCCAAGTATTACGGGGCAGAGGTTACCGGAGTATGCAGCGCAGGCAACGCGGGGCTGGTCAGAGCGATGGGAGCCGATCGGGTCATCGACTACAACAAGGAAGATTTCACCGTAAACGCCGGAATCTACGACGTCATTTTCGATGCGATCGGCAAACGCACTTATGGCCAGTGCAAGCGCGTGTTGACTCCACAGGGCATCTATCTATCCACGGTACTGTCCGGGTCCATCTTGTTCAACATGCTGAGAACGGCCGTATTCGGCGGACGCAAAGCCATGTTCGTCACGGCGGGCTTAATGCAGAACCAAGAAAATCTCGCTTTCCTGCGCGAGCTGTGCGAAGCCGGGACGCTCAAGCCCGTTATTGATCGGCGCTATCCGCTGGAGCAAACCGCCGAGGCTCATCGTTACGTAGATACCGGGCGCAAGAAAGGCAACGTTGTTATCGTAATCTGAATAGAGAAGTCTCGCATTTTCATCCGAAAATTGCGGGGCTTTTTTTGTTGGGCCGCGGGATTGAAATGATATAATGGATTCAAAACTAACATGCGCAACACGAAAAGGAGCAATCGCATTGAACAATCGTTCCAACGCCCCCGTCCTATTTCTCGTTACCGGGCTGCTATGCCTGGGATTTTCTATCGCACTTCCGCTGCTGTGGCTGAAAATCATCTTGTCTGTAGCCGGGTTCGCCGGCCTCATTCTCGGTATCGTCGGGATCAAACGGATGAAATAAGAAGGCGGGGATACGGCTTGTCCGATCCCCGTTTTCTATATTTAATTTCATGCATATGAATGAAATGCGTATTCCTCGCACTTTTCCCCCTCGAAAACAATCGTTATATAAAAACAATTACACATATATGAAAAATTCGTTGACTGGACGGTGGATCGACGATAAAATTCACTTAACGGCTAGCCGATGGTTTTCCGAGTGTCGGCGATCAGGAGGGCTGAAGGTGAGCGGCAGCTTCAGGAAGCGGGTGGCGGCGATCGTCACCGAGTACAGGCACAACTCCCATGCGGAGGTTATTGTCGGCAGATTGCTCGGAGGTTTGGGCTATCGGCCGCGCGTCGAGGTCGTCAGTCTCTATACCGACCAGGTTCCGGCCAACGACATGAGCCGCGATGAGGCGGCGCGTCGGGGTATCCCGATCTGCGCGACGATCCGCGATGCCATTAGGGCCGACCATTGTTCGGAACCGATTGACGGAGTCGTCATCATCGGCGAGCACGGCGATTATCCGGTGAACGAGAAGGAGCAGATGATGTATCCGCGCAGAAGGTTTTTGGAGGAGACGCTGGCAGCTCTGGATGAATTGGATTTGGCCGTTCCGATTTTCTCCGACAAGCATCTGGCCTGTGATTATGACGATGCCGTATGGATGTATGAACAGATGAAAGCCAGAGGCATCCCTTTCATGGGAGGCTCGTCCATTCCGCATTGCGATTACGTTCCGAATTTTGAGCCGCAGCGGCTGCATTCGTTAAGAGAGGCAATTGTCATCAGCTCGGGCGGATTGGAAGGCTACGGCATTCATGCGATGGAGGTTTTGCAATCGCTTACCGAACGAAGAAAGGGCGGCGAAACCGGCGTCAGCGCGATCCGTCTGCTGCGAGGAACGGAAGCTGAGGTTTGGGCGGCGATGGATCGAGGCGAATGGCCGGAGGATTTGATGCTGCAGGCGTTGCGCGCGATCCCGGGACTTCCCGAGGCGCATCCGAGAGAGCTTGAGCCGACTCCGGCATTGTTTGCGATCGAATATGCGGACGGAACGAAGGGCTGGATCGTGCAGTTCCAGCGGCTGGTCGAGCAGTGGAGCTTCGCCTTCCGTCACGACGGGGAGCGGGTGACGGCAGCGCTGTGCGACAGCGATCTGGATCGGCCGTTCGCCCATTTCGAACGGCTTACCCGCATGATCGAGGCGTTTATTATTAATGGAAGAGAGCCGTTTCCGTCCGAACGGACGCTGCTGACGACCGGGATGATCTGCGCCGCAATGGATTCCTTGTTCGTCCGGAAGAGGGTGGAAACGCCGTGGCTTCATATGGTCTACGAATAGCGCTTAAGGGAGGAACAGACGGTGAAGACGAATTTGCTTGCCGGCATACCGGAGCGGTTTGCGCGTTTTACGCAGCTGCCTAACGAGGGAGGGCATAACGCGGTTTGGGACTTCGTACGCGCTCCGGACGGCCGCTTCTATGTTAGCGTATGCGGGGAGAACGAGAAGCCGCTGACTGCTCTGCTATACGAATATTACCCGGCTACGGGCGAGCTTCGTCTCATTTTCGATGTGGCGAAAATCTGGATCGTCGACGCTCGGCAGATGCCACCCAGCAAAATACATACAAGCATCGATTTTATGCCGGACGGACGGCTTATTATGGCAACGCATAACACGGCCCCGGCGCCCGGCCATCGGCAGTGGATGTTCGAACAGCACTATGAGCATCCATGGGAGGGCTATCCCGGCTCGATTCTCATGCTCGTCAATCCGGACACGAACGCGGTGGAGATCAAGGGCATTCCCGTGCCGCGCGAGAGTATCTACGGGGGCATGCTCGGCAGCGATCCGCGATACTATTATTTTCTCGGTTACATGCGAGGCCATTTCTATCGAATCGACCTGGAGACGAACGAGGTCAGGGATTACGGCAAGGTGTCGGAGTTCTCCTCCTGCCGTCTGGTGAAGGATGCGAAAGGCCGACTGTACGGCAGCTCCTATTCAGGCGGTTTCTGGAGGTACGACCCTGAGAAGGACGAGATTGAGGATTTGAAGCAGCGCTTCCTTCCACCGAGCGGCACGAAGCATCGGCGGCAGTTTATTTTCGCGCTGCATACGCCGCGGAATACGCTGCTGCTCGTCGGCAACATGGACGGGGAGATCATCGAGCTGGATCCGGAGACGATGGAGGCGACCCGCCACGGCTCGATTCTGCCTTCCGACGTGCCGTCCGTGAACGGCTACGGCATCGGGGGCTTCGCCGCGGACGAGCGCTTCGTGCTCTATTACGGACTTAAGACGCACGACGAATATTGCCCGATCCGGCTCGTGCGCTGGGATCTGCTCGGAGGCGGGCGACCGGAAAATCTCGGGCTGATCACCTGGGGCGGCAAAGATTCGCAGTACGTTTGCGAGATGATTTTCGACGATAAAGGGTTGCTGCATATGGTCGACGTGTGCGGAGAGTTTTCTCCCTATATTCTCGCCGTCGACGTCGGCAAATTGGAACCGCCTGGGGACGATGCTCCGAATGCGGTGCTCAGGCCATATTACGAACCGGACTACAACGGCGTCGGAAGTGCCGCCTTCATGCACATCGAAGCAAGGGACACCAGCACGCTGCCTCTGCATCAGACGATGGACTGGAAGGATACGGCGGTCCGGCATTTGTGCGTCTCCGGCGGCAAGCTGTATACGTTAGGTGGTCGGGGCAGCGTCATTGCGACCGAGTCCGAGTTTGGCGAAGATCGCCCGTCGCGCATCGTCAGCCTTTATGAAGAGGGCGGTCCGGCGAGCTGTATTCCGATAGAAGGCGGCAGAGTCGCAATCCTGACGACGGACGGCTGCATTTTGCTGGCCGATCCGATTGAAGGCAAAGCGGAAATATGGGCGTCTCCGGCTTCGACGGAGGTTAAGCTTATGCGGCTTCATGCCGCGACGGCGGACGGAAGGCTGCTGGGAAGCGATGAGGAGGGGGCTGTCTACGTTAGCTCCGGGGAGGGGCGCTTCCGCAGGCTGAAGGGGCTGCGGGTCGAACCATGCGACGGGATAGTTCTCCCGCTGGATGAGGAGCGGCTGCTGCTGAGCGGCGAGAATGACGATTTGCTCGTCTATTCGCTTACGGCCGAGAGAGCGAAAACGTTGGCCGTGAAGGCGGCGTCGATTCGCGGACGGATGTTCAAAGCGCTGCTGACGGGCGGAACGGTGCTGGCCGACGGAACCGTCGTCGCCGGCACGATGGACGGTCTGCTGTTTACGCTGACGCCCGACCTGCGACAGCGTACCGTGTACGGCAGACTGTACGCCAACGGCCAGCTTCGCGACTTCGTCCGCATCGGGGACGACGAAGCGATTGGGGTCTATGGCGGGGAGCAAGAGGCGGGCCACGTGTTCCATTACTCTCGCGAACGCGGCTTCGTCGATCTGGGCAGGCCGCGTATGATCAAGGACAATCGGGAGCTGAGCGGTCTTCCATCCGAGTTTGGTTGCATCCATCATATCTCTCGCCTTGCTCACGAGCCGAGCGACGATACGCTGTACGTCGGGTCTGCGGAGCTATATGGCTGCGTTATTCGATATCGGGGCGTCTCATTTCCTTAAAGAAAAGGGGTATTGCAGGTGAACGCAGGACAGAGGCCGGCCGCAGGTCCGCGCATCGTCGAGGAGCGTTACGACATCGTCGTGTGCGGAGGCGGTCTGGCGGGCTTTTGCGCGGCGGTGGCCGCGGCAAGGCATGGAGCGCAAGTATGTCTCGTTCAGGATCGACCCGTGTTCGGAGGCAATAGTTCTTCGGAGGTACGGGTGCCCCCGCAAGGTGCGGCAAGCTTTCATGCCTATGCGCGCGAGACGGGCATCATCTCCGAGCTGCTGATCGAGGAGCGGGCGGTGAATCATGAAAGCCCGGTGTTCGATAACGGCTATATCAACAGCGTCTGGGATATGGTCATGTACAATATGGCCGTATCTACCCCGGGCCTGACATTCAAATTGAACTCCTCCGTCACCGAAGTCGTCATGCGCGACGTGCGGACGGTGGATTCGGTCGTCGCGCGCGTTGCCAATGCCGAAACCGAGCTTCGTCTAAGCGCGGAGACGTTTATTGATTGTACCGGAGACGGAGTCGTTGCTGCGCTGGCCGGCTGCACGTGGCGCTACGGGACGGAGGGAAGAGACGAGTTCGGCGAGCCGCACGCCCCCGAGCAAGCGAGCGATGCGGTGATGGGCAGCTCGATCCATATTAAGGCGAAGGACGTCGGCCGTCCGGTGCCGTTCGTCGCTCCGGAATGGGCCGTCCGTTACGACGACCCCGAATTCTTCTGGAAAGGGGGCCGCGGCGTTAATCCGTACAGCGGCTTCTGGTGGCTGGAGCTGTCCGTGCCTTGGCATACGATTCACGACAATGAAACGCTGCGTCACGAGTTGACCCGCCATGCGCTCGGCATCTGGGACTATATTAAAAATCGCGATCCCGTCGTCCGCGAGGAAGCGCGGAACTATGCGCTGGACTGGATCGGCCAGGTGCCGGGCAAGCGGGAGAGCCGCCGGATCGTCGGCGAATATTGGATGACCGAGCACGACCCGTTGCGGCGAACGGCGTTTCCCGACGAGGTGGCTTTCGGCGGCTGGTTTATCGACCTGCACGAGCCGGGCGGGCTGCTGGCGGAAGTAAGCGAGAGGTCCGCGGTGGAGGCACCGGGCAGTCAGCCTTATATGACGAAAAGCTATGTCGGCCCCTTCGGCATTCCGCTGCGCATTCTGATCGCCAAGGATATGAACAATCTGATGATGGCCGGACGCAACGTCAGCGTAACCCATGCCGCGCTGGGCACAGTGCGTGTAATGGGGACAACTGCCCTGATGGGCCAAGCGGCCGGTACGGCCGCGGCGATCGCCCTGCGAGAGGGCATCCGCGTCCGAAGAGTTCCGGAGAGTGAAGTCGTCGTTAAGGTGCAGCAGACGCTGCTTCGCGACGGCTGCTTTCTCCTAAATGCGAAAAACGAGGATGCGCGCGATCTGGCCAGGTTGGCGACCGCAAGCGCGAGCAGCGAGGCGGCGCTTGCTCCTGTCGAGCCTGCTCCGGGTCCGGCGGATAAGCTGACGGCAAGGCGCGGACAATGGATCGCGATCGGAGCGGACCGTCTCGATACGCTGGCCGTAAGCCTAAGCAACGACTCCGGCGCGCCGCAGCAGGTCGAAGTCCGGCTTTATGCCGTAGACGATCTGTGGGACTATCGGGCCGTTCCGGGCGAGCCTCTCGCTTCGGCCGCCTTGATCGTTCCGCCCGGCACGGAGCGATGGATCGAATGGCCGGTGCAAGTGGACGTGCGGAAGTATCGCGGCCGCTACGCGAGGCTGGATTTGCTCGCGAATCCGCATGTCGCCTGGCATGCGGCTTCTTCGCTTGAGCCGGGACATGTGAGCGCCTACGAAATCGGCGAAGGCAAGATGCGCAAGCTCGGCAACGGCGTCATGATGAGCCTGAAGGTCGAGCCGCCGCAGAGCTGCTATGAAGCGAGCAACGTGCTCAGCGGCGTGACCAGGCCGCACCGCTATACGAATCTGTGGCGCTCCGATCCGGCCGGGTCGCTGCCTCAATGGCTGGAGCTGCGGTGGCCGCAGCCGGTCGCAATCGGTTCGGTCGAGCTGACTTTGCCCGGTCACCTGCTGCGCGGTTATATGCAGTATCCCGCGCTGTATCGGGATCAACAATGCCCGAAGGAGCTGGTCGTAGAGGCTTATGTCGACGGCGTCTGGGAACGTATTGCGGTAGTGAACGATAACTACCGGCGCAGGCTCGTTGTACCGTTCGCCGAGCCACTCTCGGCCGATCGCCTGCGCGTCGTCGTGTTAGCGACGAATGGCGATCCGTCCGCCGCGATCTATGAAGTCCGCTGTTATCCGCCCGATTCCGACAATCCGAACGAGAGGCAGGAAGATGAACCGAATGAACATGCTGCAAAATAAGGTGATTCTGATTACGGGCTGTCTGGGGACGCTCGGCCGCTCGGCCGCAGCAATGTTCCTTGAGCGCGGCGCGGCGGTGTACGGCTGCGACCTCGCCTCGCCGGACCTTTATCCCGAAATCGCGAAGTTGCAAGAGCGGTACGGAGAGAGCCGGCTGAAGCTCCGGCAGGCGGATATGTGCGACGAGGGAGAGGTTAAGGCGGCTATTGCCGATGTGGATCGCGTCTTCGGCCGCCTGGACGGAACTTATCATAACGTATTTACAAGCGGTTGGAAGCCGGCGGCCGAGATGTCGCTGGAAGAGTGGGAGTATGCGATCAGAGGCACGCTGACGAGCACGTTCCTATTGAATAAGTATGCGATTCCGCTGTTGATCCGCTCGGGCGGAGGCTCCATCATTAACACCTCGTCAATCTTGGGACAAATTGTCTCCAAAGGCTGTCTTGCCTATGGGGCGGCGAAGGCGGGCGTCGATCAGATGACTCGCGTTATTGCCGCCGATTATGCGGAGTACGGCATTCGGGCCAACGTGCTCGTGCCGGGAGATTTCGATACGAAGGAGTCGGTAGCGCGGCAATCCGAGCAGCAGCGGGCGGCGATCAAGCAGAGTGCCTGGCTGGGACGCAGCGCAAGCGCGGACGAAATCAACGAGGTTGCCGCCTTTCTGCTGTCTGACGCATCCTCCTACGTTACGGGAGCGAGTTACAAGGTAGACGGAGGATTTCATTAAATGGAGGATGCTGAACAATGAACTCATATTTATTTCATGAGCATACGCGCGAGCAGCTTAAACGAAAAGCCGAAGCGGGCAGTCTGGTCGTCGTGGCGCTGGCCGCGACGGAGCAGCACGGCCCGCATCTTCCCGTTTATACGGACAGTCTGATTACGGAAGCGGTGGCGGTTCGCGCCGCGGAGCGGGCGTCGCGGACGGTTCCGGTGCTGCTCTGTCCGCTGTTGACGATCGGCTGTTCGGATCATCATTTAAGGTTCGGGGGAACGCTATCGTTCTCCTCCGCTACCTATTTGCACATGCTGCGGGATATCGGGGAAAGTCTTGTGGCGGACGGGTTTCGTAAAATCGCGTTCCTGAACGGACACGGCGGCAACGAGCCGATCATGCATCAGACGGCCAGCGATCTTGCGGTGAAGCATCCGGTGTGGACGGCTTCCGCTTCCTATTGGAGCTTGTCCAGGGAAGAGCTGCGCAAGGAAAACGCCGAGGAGGTCGGCATGGTTCCGGGACATGCGGGCGGCTTTGAGACTTCGGCGGTGCTGGCGCTGCGCGAAGAGCTGGTCGACTCCGGTCGGCTGGCGACAGAGCATGAGCAGCGGGCCTGGATTAATTCCGGCCCTCCGGGCGCTTTTATCGGTCGGCATGGAGAGTTGACCGGCGCGGACGGCTACACCGATGCTCCGGTCCTGGCGTCGAAGGAGCGGGGAGAGCGATACGTAGAGGCGATCGTACGCAGCGCGGCCTCTTGGTTAGTTAACGTCTATGAAGCTATGGAAAGAGGAGAAAGGGAGGCGTTTAATCCGCTATGACGGACGCTATTTCAGCCCTAATCCGCAAACATTCGGCATTCGTCGCTTTCTGGGATTTCCAGGAGGCTCCCGGAGAGAAGAGGATGGCTCAAAGCTCGGGACTGCAACGCTACGAGCTGCAAGAGATGGCCGGACCGATTGAGCGGGCTGAGGACGGCGTATTCGGCCCGTATAGCGCTAACCTGCGTGAAGGGGACTGGTTGAAGATTCCCCGTCGAGAGGTGCGCGGCTTGAATATCGGCGGCGACCAATCCGAGGTCACGGTAGCGGCATGGGTGAAACGCCGGGCAACGGTGCGGAGGCATTGCGAGTTTATCGCCGGAATATGGGATGAGACGAGAGAGAAGCGGCAATACGGACTGTTCCTGAACCTCGAGATTTGGAACAGCGGGGATCAGGTGTGCGGCCACGTCTCGTCGATCGGAGGGCCGACGCCCGGCTACCAGTACTGCATGGACGCCTCCATCGGTCGGACGCCCGTGCCGCTCGATCAGTGGCAGTATGTCGCGTTCACCTATGACGGGCAGTACGCCCGCTCCTATCTGAACGGAAGACTGGACGAGCGAGAACAGTTTAACCCTTTCAAGTACGAAGGCGGACTATTCGATGGAGGCCCGGCAGGTGCAGACTTTACCGTGGGCGCCGTGGATCGTTCGGGCGAGGTCGGCAACTTCTTCGCCGGACAGCTCGGCGGCTTGGCCGTATTTAATCGGGCTCTTAATGAGCGGGAGATTGCAGAGTTGCACATGTTTCCGAACTAGATGGCACAACCTGCGGGAAAAAAGAGAGGACTGTCCGATAAGCAGAGTGGCTGGAAATGATCGATATGTAAAATAAGGGTATGTATCTTCTGTAGACTCTGTAGACTGCCTCATACGCTCCTGAAATCACCATGTAACGAGCTCATTCAAATTTCAGGAGTGTATAGCATCGGAAGGAGATACATACCCTTGTACCATTAACTTCGATTATCCTTTATAGCTACTTGAATTGCTTATAGATCAGAGCCCCGCTATTTAGCTGTTATTCCGAGCTGCTGCGCAATCTGGCGACGACGTCAATCTCGACGAGCAGGTCGAAATTGAGATCGCAATAGACGAGCGTGCGCGCCGGATAAGGCTGCGGGAAGAGACGGGCGTATACGCGATTAAAGGTTTCGTAGTCCGCCCTATTTTTCAAATAAATATTTACTTTCACGACGTCGTGAAGCGTCAGTCCGGATTGCGCCAATATGTCTTCGATGTTCCGAATGGTCATCGACGTCTGGCTTTCCAGCCCGTCCGCGGCGATTTTCCCGGTTAGCGGATCGATCGCTCCCTGCCCGGACACGAACAAAAGCGAATCCGTCGGCGTAGAGGGAGAGAAGGGAGCTTCGTCCATCCCATACTTCAAATTCATATTCAACAGAGCCGTTCCTCCCCCGATATTTTACCAGCCAAGCGCTTTTCTGGTTTCCGCCGCTTTCAGATTATAGGCTTCCACGGCGGGAATTCTGCTGCTGAAATCTCCGCCCTTCGTAATCATGCCGGCGATCGGTCCATTGACGGTGTCGACCAACGTCACGAGGTCCGCGATGCTCGGGTCGGGCGAATAACAGCAAATTTCGGAGCTGCGGCGAACGGCGTCGATATTTTTGCCCTGCCATACAGGAACCTGAGCATAGTAGTCGTGGAGCTCCTGATCCTGCACCCAAGCGCCGCTTCCGTTCTCGATCATGACCTTTTGCGCTTCTTTGCTGAAGAGGAAGCTGAGATACAGGAAAGCTTCTTCCTTATATTTGGACGCTTTCGGAATGGCGATCAGCCCGGTCTGGTGAATGGTTGCTTGCTTGGCTTTGCCAACGGGCATCGGCAGCACATCCCATTCGAAGTCGGCCTTCTTGAGCGTCTCCAGGTTCCAATCGGCTCCGAGCGTAAACAGCGAGTTGCCCTGCAGGAACACTTCGACGGGATCTCCCTGCATGCCGAGCTTTTCTCGTTCGAGATCGCTTGGTCGCACGTGCCACTTCGTCGTTAACTCCTGGGACCACTTCAAGTCCTCCAGTACGGCCGGCGTATTCGCAAGGCTTAAGCTTCTGTCCTCATTCATATAACGGTAGTTCGGCGCGCTGCCGTTTGCCATGGCCAGCATATTCGTAAATTCGTCGACCATTCCGCTAACGCCCCAATCGTTGGCGGCGGAGTCCGTCGCTTGCTTGGCCAGCTCGAGAAAATCGTCGTAGGTCCAGTCGTTGCCGGGCATCTCTAAGCCGTATTTATGAAGCATCTCCTTGTTGACGACAACCCACATCGGAATGTCGGAATAAGGAAGCACCCATTGCTTGCCGCCGGTTCGGAACGCCTCCAGGAAGCCGTTCGGCATAACGGTCCCTTGAATCCGAGGATCCTTCTCGATATAGGGAGACAGCTCCTCCAGCAGATCGCCCGACAGCCATTGCGACAAACCTGCGTCGAGGAAGACGAGATCCGCCTTCTCTCCGGCGATAACGTTGTTGACGACCGCTTTATCGATATTCGTATTCGCTTCGATCGTGATCCACGGATACATTTCATGGAACTTGTCGAATAGAGCTTGGTTCGGTCCGATAAACCAAGCCAGCACGGTTAAAGTAACGGGGTCTCGTTCCGCTGCAGGCGTCTCGCTTGACGGCTCCGACGCGCTTGGCGGCGGACTGGAGGCGGACGATGAGGGCGTTCCCTCCGAGCCTCCGCCCGAACATGCGGCAAGCAGCGGCAGCAATGCGATTACCGCGATCAAGCTGGCCATGCGATAACTTCGGACTAACCTTTTCCTCAATTTCATCGGCGGACACTCCCTGAATAGGATAATAATGAAGCTCTTGTTTGCGCACAGAGCCGTGCGGCGGCCTGATCCTTGAAAGGGTTATCATGCTTAGATTGTAACATGGAACATTTTCATGTCAAGGAATATAATTCACATACGAAATAAAATGATGGGCATATCTGTTTACGATCCGATTTTTATTTGTTATCATTATTTCACGTACTTGAAACGTTTTCAACATATTTTGCTCGCGGGGGTAAGATGAAATGGGGAACGTAACGTTCGATCACGTGTACAAATATTACAAAGGGGAGCCGGATCCGGCGGTCAACGATTTTCATCTGGACGTCGCGGACGGGGAGTTCCTGGTCATGGTCGGCCCGTCCGGCTGCGGCAAATCGACGACCTTGCGCATGCTCGCGGGTCTGGAGGAGGTGTCCGAAGGCGATATCTACATAGACGGAAGACTGATGAATTTCGTCTCGCCGAAAAATCGCGACATCGCCATGGTGTTCCAAAACTATGCGCTGTATCCGAATCTGACCGTCTTCGAAAATATGGCGCTGGGCCTTCAGCTTCATAAGGTAGCTAAGAGCGAGATCGAGCTGCGCGTGAACCGGACGGCGAAGATGCTGGAAATCGCCCACTTCCTGACGAAGAAGCCCAGCCAGCTGTCCGGCGGTCAGAAGCAGCGCGTCGCTCTCGGGCGCGCGCTTGTCCGCGAGCCTCAGGTGTTCCTGATGGATGAGCCGTTATCCAATCTGGACGCGAAGCTGCGCACGCAGACGCGGATGGAGATCAGCCGTCTGCACAAGGAGCTGCAGACGACGATGGTATACGTCACGCACGATCAGACGGAAGCGATGACGATGGGTACGCGGATCGTCGTCATGAAGGACGGCCGGATTCAGCAGGTCGCCCCGCCGCAGCAATTGTACGACGAGCCGCGCAATCTGTTCGTGGCCGGATTTATCGGCACGCCGCAGATGAACTTCATCCCCGGATCGATCGTAGCAATCGACGACGCCTATTACTTCCGCAGCAAACGTCTGGAGCTGAGCATCCCGGAATTTTACTTTCCTCGTATTCGCTCTGCGGAAGGCAATCTGCGTTCGGTCGCGCTCGGCATTCGTCCGGAGTACGTACTCAGTGAACCGGAGGCCGTCGAGCGCTATCCGGAGTGGAGCGTCAACGCTTCCGTTTATATGAGGGAGCCGCTCGGCTCGAATACGTATCTGTATGCGCGCATGGGCGAGGAGAGCTTGACCGCGCGCGCGGAAGCGCATACACCGATCGTGCCGGGAGACTCGGCGACGTTTGTCGTTCGCATGGATAAGGCCCATTTCTTCGATCGCGACAGCGGTTTGTCGCTGGCTTCGCGGGAAGGAGATCGGCCGTGAGCGGGAAAAAAATGCGGACGCTCGCCTTCGCAGGAGGCATTGTTCTGCTTGGCGCCGCGATTGCGCTGCTGTGGAGATCCGGCTCCGACGAGCAGCAGGCATATCCCGCCTTTGATGCGGAGCGAGTGCTATCCGGCATCGGCGGTACGGATGGCGCAGACGGATTGGATGCGGCTCTCTCCTACACGCAATGGATGCGGAGCGAACGGTATGCGGCGTCGAAAACCGCCGAGGGCGATGAAGCGCCCATCATGGCGGTCGACTATGCGGCGGCGGCCCCGGAGACGCAGCTCGAACGCCGCCGCGATCCGGCGCAAGGGGCGGAGGTGCTCGATTGGAACAGTTCGCGCGG
Organism: Cohnella sp. LGH; assembly: GCF_017671885.1. Classification (NCBI taxonomy): domain Bacteria; kingdom Bacillati; phylum Bacillota; class Bacilli; order Caryophanales; family Paenibacillaceae; genus Cohnella; species Cohnella sp. LGH. The sequence goes on along the minus strand of NZ_CP072117.1, from coordinate 1,451,486 downwards.
ATGGGTCGAATGGCGTATCGAAGCGCCTCGCGACGGAATCTACGAGCTTGAACTGGTCTACGCCCCGTTGAAAGGGGGCTTCGCGCCTCCGGTGCGCGGCATTCGAATCGACGGTACGTATCCGTTCGCCGAAGCCGAGCGCGTGAGCTTTGACCGGTTATGGAAAGACAGCTTGTATCCATACGAGCGCAATGCGATCGGCAACGAGATTCGTCCCGTACAGGTCGAATTGACGGAATGGCGTACCGAACGGGCGACGAATTACGCGGTCAGCTCCGAACCGCTCCGCTGGGCGCTGACTGCCGGAGAGCATACGCTGCGTCTGGATGCGGGGCAAGGAGCGCTGTCGCTTCATTCGATTCGGCTCGCCGCGCCGCTCCGGACGCCGTCGTATGCGGAATACGCGCAGGAGCATGCTGTCGCTGCGAGCGGCGGAGAGCCTTGGCACAGCATCGTCGAAGCGGAACGCTACGCGTTCAAATCTTCCGTGGCCATTCAACTGCAGAGCAGGTCCGAGCCTTATATCTCTCCCGATCCGCGAGGGAAAATCGTCTACAACGCCATCGGCGGAACGAGCTGGACCAAGCCCGGAGACCGGATCGGATGGGAGGTGTCGGTGCCTCGAGCAGGCTACTATGCGATCGATGTGAAATATTATCAAGGCTATAACGGCAAGTCGAGCGCCTATCGGACGGTGCTGATCGACGGCGAGACTCCGTTCAGGGAAATGCAAAGCTATCGGTTCGTGCCTAACAAAGGGTTCGAAATCGTCGCCATCGCGGACGAAGAGGGGCGACCTTATCAGTTTTATTTGACCGAGGGCAAGCATCTGATCGAGATGGCGGTCGACGCTTCGGCCGTTCGTCCGGCCGCCGAATCGCTGCTCGACATCGGAGATCGGCTGCTGGTGATGGAACGGAGCGTTCGCGCGATTACCGGCAACTATGGCTACGGCAGCGACCAGAACGTGGATACGGCTCGCACATGGGATTTGCGCAAGTACGACCCGCAGCTGGAGTCGGAGCTTCGCGAGCTGATCGAAAGGCTGCTGGCCGTCTGCGATTACTTGAACGGGCTAAACCAAGCGAATACCGACGCGGTAACGGCGCTGCGCGTGAACGCCGACAGGCTGCAGCGGCTGCTCGATCATTTTAATGATATTCCGAACCGCGTAGCGGAATTCGGAACGGTGCGCACGAGTCTCAATACGTGGATTCAGACGATTGAATCGCAGGCGCTGGAGCTGGACTACCTGGTCGTCCGCACGCCCGACGCCGATCCCGGTTTGAAGTCTCCCGACTCTTGGAGCAAGGCGCGCTATGCCGCGACCGACTTTTTCCGTTCGTTTTTCCAACAATACGATACGAACGATACGGACGATGAGGATGCGTTGACCGTATGGGTACAGCGGGGCAAGGATTACGTCGATCTGCTGGAGCTGATGGTGCAGCAGGATTTCACGCCGCAAACCGGCATTCAAGTGAACATCAACCTGATGCCGAATACGAACGTGCTGCTGCTCGGCAACGTGGCCGGCGATCAGCCGGACGTGGCGTTGGGCGTTCCGCTGGAAACTCCGGTCGACTTCGCGATGCGCGGCGCGGCCGAGAGCTTGAGCGGTTACCCCGGCTTCGAGGAGGTGTTCGGGCGTTTTAATCCTGGCTTGATGCGATCCTACCAATATACGGGGAACATTTACGGTCTGCCCGAAACGCAAAACTACTATATGATGTTTTATCGCTCGGACATTTTTGAGGATTTAGGCTTGCAGCCGCCGGATACGTGGGACGAAGTTGAACGCCTGCTCCCGACGCTTCAGGAGAACGGACTGACGTTTAATTTGCCGAAGCGGAATTTTCATATCCCGTTCTACCAGCAGGGAGCCGAATTTTACGAGACGAACGGCATGCAGCCCGCTCTGACCTCCGAGGAAGGAATAGCCGCCTTTAAGCGCTGGACCGACTGGTATCGCAAATACAATCTTCCGAAGGATATTCCCGTCTTTATTCATCACTTCCGCAACGGCGACATTCCGATCGGCGTGGCCGATTTTGATATGTATGTGCAACTGGTCATCGGAGCGCCCGAAATCGAAGGCAAGTGGAAAATGGTGCCGCTCCCCGGGATCAAGCAGCCGGACGGGACGGTAGCCAGATGGTCGCATAACGAATCGCTGGCGCGTATACAGGAGCCTTCGTCGCTGATGATGCTGAAGAAGAGCGAGCGGAAGGAAGAGGCCTGGAAATTTATCGAATGGTGGACGTCTGCCGACGTGCAGAGCCGATTCAGCAACGATATCGAATCGTTCGCAGGCATAGCCTATCGCTGGAACACGGCAAACCTGGAGGCAATGCAGACGATTCCGTGGCCGGAGGAGGATCTGGCCGCACTGAACGAGCAGGACAGATGGGTCAAGAACATGCCTTACGTGCCGGGCTACTATTATTTGGCGAGAGAGATCGAGTTCGCCTGGAACAATACGGTCGTCGGTCAAATGCCGGCGCGGGAGGCGCTTGAACAGTCGGAGAGGTCGCTGGCTCGGGAAATGATGCGCAAGCAGGAAGAACTGGGCATTGCGTCCGGAGGCGGCTTAATCGTTCCGCCCTATGACAAACCCTATGAGAGGAGTGCGCCGTGAAATCCGTGACCCGAATTGAAGCTGCCGTCCGCCGCCCGTCCGCGCCTAACGGCTATAAGGCTCGTATCGTTCTTTTCCTGCGCGAAATTTGGGCGGAACGAATGTCGTACTTGTTTCTGGCGCCGTTCCTGCTCAGCTTTACGCTGTTCATCATCGTTCCGGTGGCGTTGGCGATGCTGCTCAGCTTGACCTCGTTTAACGGCTTTGAATTTCCGCGTTTTATCGGGATCAGCAACTTCATCTATATGTTTACGCAGGACGTCGTATTTATGAAGTATACGATTCCCAATACGCTGAAGTTCTCCATCGTCGTAGGGCCGGGCGGGTACATTCTGTCCTTTGTCTTCGCCTGGCTCATTCATCAGCTCCCGCAAAGCATCCGCAACTATTTCTCGCTAGCGGTGTACGCGCCGTCCATTATGGCGACGTCGGTTGCGCTGACGATGGTGTGGACGGCGGCGTTCAGCGGGGACAGCGTCGGCTATTTGAATAGCATTTTGCTAAGTCTGGGACTGATCGAATCTCCGCAGCTTTGGCTGCAGGACCCGAAATATTTGATGACTTTTATGATCATCGTGACGCTGTGGACGAATATGGGCGTCGGCTTCCTGGCCATGCTGGGCGGACTTCAGACGGTTAATACCGAGCTGTACGAGGCGGGACGAATCGACGGAGTTAAAAGTAAGTTGCAGGAAGTGTATTACATTACGATTCCGAGCATGAAGCCGCAGATGCTGTTCAGCGCAGTGATGGCGATTGTCGGCGCAATCAAGGCGGGAAGCATCTCCAGCGGGCTCTCCGGGATGGCGATTACGCCGCAATACGCCGGCCATGTGATCAACAATCATATTTACGATTACGCCTTTCTCAGATACGAGTGGGGCTACGCTTCGGCGCTGTCGGTCGTGCTGCTCCTGATGAGCTACGGCATTATGAGGCTGAGCTACAAGCTGTTCGGCACGAAGGAGGATGAATAGATGCTGCTGTCCCTCCGCAGACGGTTCTCTCCGTCGCGTCTGCTGCTGATCGCATTTCTGGCGGCGATCGGAATTTTTATGCTGCTGCCGATCATTTTTCTCGTCAACAACGCCTTTAAGCCTCTGAACGAGATGTTCGTGTTTCCGCCGAGAATTTTTGTGCAGCAACCGACAATGTACAATTTCGAGCAGCTGTTTCTGCACAGCGCCGCAGGCGTCGTACCGTTCAGTCGCTACTTGTTTAACAGCGTCGTTATAGCGACGGCGACAACTTTGGCGGTCATTGTCGTCAGCACGATGGCCGGTTACGTGTTATCCAAGCATCGATTTCACTTCAAAGCGTTCATTATGGGGGCGGTGATGATCGCGCTCATGTTTACCCCGGAGACGGTGTCGATTCCGCGCTATTTGATCGTCAGCGGACTCGGGCTCAAGGATACGTACTTGGCTCATGTGCTTCCGTTTCTGGCATCGCCGGTGGCGGTGTTTCTGATGAAGCAGTTTATCGACCAAATTCCCAATTCGCTGATCGAAGCGGCCAAGCTGGACGGCGCGCCGGATATGTACATTTTTATCAAGATTATCATTCCGTTGACGTCGCCTGCCGTCGCCACCGCAGGGATTATCACGTTCCAACTGGTGTACATGGATGTAGAAGCTTCCTCCTTGTATATGACCAAGGAAACGATGAAGACGCTTTCCTATTATGCGGAAGCGATGACGCAGAACATTCCCGGAACGGCGCAGGTCAGCGTCGCCGCCGCAATCGGGCTGCTCATGTTCGTGCCGAACCTGATCATCTTCTTGCTCTTCCAACGAAAAATGATTCAAACGATGCTGCATTCGGGCGTGAAATGAACAAGAGGACAGAGAGGGGGGACACGGATGCTCGGACGCAAGCGGATGATCTGGGGCGTTAAGGCTGCGGCAGCGCTGTTGCTGCTTGGATTGGCGGGGGCGGCGGTTCCCCGGCCGGCCTCGGCTCAGCTTCCTTATTCTACGTGGTACAGCGATCTTAACGCCGGCATGATTCGAACGCAGCCGGTCTACGTGCCGGATCGGATCGTCGACGGGAACGGTGTGGAGAGGGGGTTCTCTTCGCCAAGCGATATTTTTATCGCGGAGAACGATCATGTGTATATTGCCGATACGGGCAACGACCGCATCGTGGAATTGAACGAGAAGGGCGAATACATGCGCAGTATCGGGCAGGAGGAAGGGCCCGGCAAGCTGACCCAGCCGGAGGGCGTGTTCGTCGCGCCGGGCGGGACGATCTACGCCGCCAATACGGGCGGTCAGTCGATCGTGCTCTACGCGCCGGACGGGAGCTTCGCGCGCGAGTTCAAGAAGCCGGAGGCGACGGCGCTTGCGGCGGATTATCATTTCTATCCGACCAAGCTCGTTGCCGATTGGCGCGGCGTCATGTATATCGTCGTTAAGGACACGTTCCTCGGTCTGCTCCGAATGAGTCCGGACGGAGAGTTTACCGGCTTTTTCGGAGCGAACAAGGCGAAGCTGAGCTGGTTGGATCGCGTGAAAAGGGCGCTGCTGAACGAGAAGCAGCTCGCCCAGGAGATCGCAAAGCAGCCGAATCCGATTCTGAATGCGACGCTGGCGGACGACGGATTTCTGGTGACGACGAGCTCCGGGACGGCCAGCGACGGCCAGATCAAGAAGCTGAACGCCGGGGGCTTCGACGCGTTTCGCAACAAGCCGTTCGACGAGCCCGATCTGATCGATACGGCGATCGACAGTAACGGCTTCCTGTACGGGCTTAGCCGCAGCGGCGATATCAGCGTCTCGGTCTACGATCCTACGGGCGAGGCGGTGTTCTATTTCGGCTCGAAGCAGAAGAGCGCGCGCCAGCTCGGCATCGCCGATTACGGCAGCAGCATTGCAATCAACGGCAACAACGAGCTGTGGGTCGCGGACAATGCGGCCAACCTGATTCAGGTGTTCAAGAGAACCAGCTTCGGCGATACGTATATGACGGCATCGCATTTGTATTTCGAGGGCGATTACGAGCAGAGTCGTTCGTATTGGGAGGAAGTGCTCCGACAGAACGGCATGCTGAACATCGCTTACAACGGCTTGGGCAAAATCGCCCTGCACGACGGGGATTACGCCGCGGCGCTCGATTACTTCAAGCAGTCGAACGACCCGAAAGGCTATTCCGATGCTTACTGGTACATCCGATACGAGTGGCTGAAAGACAACTTCCTGCTCGCGGTTGTCGTACTGATCGCCGGAAGCTGGGGACTGTCGTTCGTAGCGCGCCGCTTGGCGTTGTTCGCTCGCAAGCGCACATGGCCGCCGCTGGTGCGAAAGTATGCAGGCGAACTAAGGGACGCGCTTTATTTGATGATTCATCCCTACAACGGCTTTTACCGGCTGAAGGATCGCCATATTTCTTACGCGGTCATCGTTTTTTTGCTTGCGCTGGCGGTCGCCGTTCATGTCTGGTCCGTGTTCGCTTCGGGCTTTATCGCTTATCCCTTCGACCTGGGCGAATACAACCTCCCGCTGTCTCTGGCATTTATGATCGTGCCATGGATAACCTGGGTGATTGCCAACTATCTGGTCAGTACGGTTAAGGGCGGCGAAGGCCGGTTCCGGGAGGTGCTTCAGGGAAGCGCCTTCGCTATCGTTCCGTACCTTGTCATTACGATACCAACGACAATATTGACCAACTTCGTCGTGCTGGAGGAGTGGATCGTTATCGATTTGATCCGCCAGGCAATGTGGGTGTGGATCATCGTGCTGTTCTTCGTCATGACGCAGGTCATCCATAACTTCGATTTCACCGAAGCGTTCAAGAACGCGTCCGTGACGCTGTTCACGATCGGGATTATTTGGGTGTTCGCGATGATTGTGTCCGGGCTAGTTTATAATTTCTACGATTTTATCGAGCAGATTTATCGGGAGGTGACCTTCCGTGCTTAAAAAATTATGGCCGGCCAGCGGCAAGTATCGGCTGCTGCTCATCGGCGCGGTTGTGCTTGTTGTTGCGACGGCGGCGGGGATTGTCTTCGGCGGGCGCGATAAGCTGCCGTCTTTGCGGGCGATGGGTATCGGCGAGCCGGTTCGGCAGCTTGCGTCTGTTGTAGAAGGGGCGGCATGGCAGGCGGGGCGGCGCGATGACGAGGGTTTTGCTCTTGTCGCGGACAATGCGCGATACTCGTTGCGGCTGGAGCCGAAGACGAGTCAGCTCGTTATCGTCGACAAGGCGGGCGGATACAAGTGGCGGAGCAATCCGTCGCCGGAGCAGCTTGCACAGGAGAAGGTCAAAGGGGCGCTGCTGGAAAATCTGCAATCGCCGTTTGTCGCCGAGATCGTTGCCGCCGGACAGACGAGAAGAACGATGCTCAGCACGCTGACGAAAGGCGTGACGATTGACTATACGCCAATCGGCGGCGAAGGCGTTCAGGCGACGTATACGTTCGAGAAGGAACGGATGAGTTTTGTCGTCCAATTCACGTTGACCGAGCACGGTCTGGAGGCTGCCGTTCCGTCGGACGGGATAAAGGAATCGGGCGATTACGGGTTGTATTCGCTTCAACTGCTGCCTTACTTCGGTGCGGTTCCGACAGGAGAAGAGGAAGAAGGCTATCTGTTCGTGCCGGACGGCCCCGGCGGACTGATCTATTACGATCGGGCAAGGCCGTCTGTCGCCAGCGGCTACGAGTTTCCGATTTACGGAGACGATCCGGCGCATCTGGACTACAGCGAGAGCAGAACGGTGCGGAGGGAACAGATCGCATACCCGCTCTATGGCTTGAAGCGAGGAGAGCATGCATTCGCCGCGATTGTGAAGGAGGGGGCCTACACAGCCAAAATCAAAGGAGCGACGCCGAGCAACAGCACGCGGTACCATTCGGTTGGCGTCAGCTTCAGTTATCGCGAGGAGTACGGACGCAAGGTAAGCGGAATTACGAAGGAAACGGTCAAGTCGGTCCGCAAGGAGCGCACGGTGGATGATCTGCGGGTGGAATATCGGCTGCTGTCCGGAGAGGAGGCCGATTACGTCGGAATGGCGCATGCGTACCGCGATTATTTGGAGGGCAGCGGGCAGCTTGGCGAACGTCTGACGGCGACCGGGCACGTTCCGCTGATGCTGTCGCTTGTCGGCGGTGGCAATAAGCCGCAATTCGGCACGAGCGGCTTCGAGACGGCGACGACGTTCAAACAGGCTGAGGAAATCGTCGAAGGATTGCGGGAAGCCGGGGTCGGGAGCATGAACGTTATTTATCGCGGCTGGCAGAACAGCGGGCACACGTACACGGACGAGCGATTCCCGATCGTCTCCGCGCTTGGGGGCGACAAGGGGGCGCAGCGGTTCGTGAGCCGGATGCACGAGCTTGGAATTAAGGTGCTGTTCGACGATTACTTGGCATGGAAGGAGGAGGCTTATAGTTCCTTCTATAAAAAGACCGACGGAATTCGCGGCATCGATTCCACGGTTCTGTCGGGCAGGGGAGACGGATTTATTGTAAACCCGGTGAAGGCGGTGCGTCAGCAGAAGCGGGTCGTCGATGCGCTGAAGGAGATCGGGGTCGACGGCATTCATTACGTCGACGGCCCGGGAAGCCTATCGTTCAGCGACTACCGCGCGAACGCCCCCTTGACCCGAGGGGATACTGTTCACTACTACTTGGCTTTGCTGGATTATGTTCGCGAACAGCTGGGGGCGGCGGGAGTTAATCGCGGCGAGCAGTACGCGCTGAAGCACGCCGATTATATCGAGGAGCTGCCGCATTCGTCCAGCAGCGACTTTCTGATCGACGAGACGGTGCCGGTCTATCCGATCGCCGTTCACGGCTCGGTCCAATATTCGGCGGCGGCGGGCAATCTGCGCGACGTCTACGAGGACGAGATGCTGAAAGCGATCGAATACGGCGCGGTTCCGGCCTTTACGCTGACCTATGCGGAAAGCCGGGTGCTGAAGGGAACGGACTATCAAAATCTATACAGCACACAGTACGAGATTTGGAAGGATCGCGTGGCGGAGGATTACAAAAACTTCGATCGTCTGGCCGGAGTGCTCCACCAGCGAATCGCGGATCACCAGAAGATTGCGGACGGCGTTTACGCTACCGTCTATGAGGACGGCACACGAGTGACCGTCGACTATCGCACGAAGCAATTCAGCGTTGAGGGAGGGAGACGGGAATGAACGGAAAATCCTCGCGGCGCAGGCAGCTTCTGCAGTTTCGCTGGAAGGAGTACGGGCTCGGCTATTTGTTCATGCTGCCGTGGATGATCGGGTTCGTCGCCTTCGTGGCGTTCCCGATCGGCTGGTCGCTGTGGAACAGCTTTAATCAGGTGTTTATCACAAGCGAAGGCTTCAAATATACGTGGGTCGGACTGGACAATTTTCGCCGAATGCTGATCGAGAACAACGCCTACCCGATTATTTTGCTGACCTATTTGCAGGAAGTGCTGCTTATTATCCCGCTCATTCTCATCTTCTCGTTTGTCGTGTCGCTGCTGCTGAACGAGAAGTTTCCGGGAAGAGGTTGGATGCGGGCGCTTTTCTTCCTGCCGGTTATTTTCGCCACGGGCCAGGTCATTATGGAGCTGTTCGTACAAGGAGCGGGCGAACTGCCGTTCATGGAGCAGTACAATTTGGACGTTATTCTGCGGCAATATTTCAGCGAGACCACAGCGTCGATGCTGCTCGGCATTCTCGGCAAGGCGGTCATCATTCTCTGGTATTCCGGCGTGCAAATATTAATATTTATTGCCGGCTTCCAGACGATTCCGAAGACGGTGTACGAGGCCGTCAGGGTGGACGGGGCTTCGCCCTGGGAAAGCTTCTGGAAAATTACTTTTCCCGGCATGCTGCCTTTTATCGGATTAAATGCGGTGTATACGATCGTGGATTTGTTTACGTTCCCGTTTAATCCGGTGCTGGAAATCGTCCGCAGCAATATGTTCTCGCCGACGACGGGCTATGGCTACGCCAGCGCGATGGCTTGGCTATACTTTGCCATCATTTTGCTGCTGCTGGGCCTCACGCTGTGGCTGACCTATCGCGCGACCAAGGGAAGGGGAGAGCTCAGATGAAGCTGGAGAAGGCGTACAAGCAAGTGAAGCTCGACATCGCCGAGACGCTGGCGCACCGCAAAACGCAGAAGCTGAAAACGGTTGTTCTGGGACAGAACGTGAAGGATGGGCTGATTGCCAAGCTGGCTATTTTCGCGCTGCTGACGGTGATTGCCTTCCTGTATGTGAAACCGATTTTGTATATGGTCTCGACCAGCCTTAAGACGGTAGCTGACATGATCGATCCCGTCGTCGGGCTGATTCCTCGGGAATTGAACTGGCACAATTACGCGGAGGCGTGGCGGGGGCTCAAGTATCCGGAAGGCTTCTTCGATACGATGACGATTGCGTTGTTCGGCTCCGTATTCCAGGTGTTCACGTGCGCGCTTACCGGGTATGCGCTGGCGAGGCTGAAGTTTCCGGGGAAAAATCTGATGTTTTTCCTGATTCTTGTTGCCTTTCTCATTCCGCCGCAGTTGACGATCGTACCGCTTTATATGATTTACAGCGAGCTCGGATGGATCAACACTCCGTTCGTGTTTCTCGTGCCCGCTCTGTTCGGGCAGGGTTTGCGAGGGGCGCTGTTCATTATTATTTTCCGGCAGTTTTTTCTGTCGCAGCCGAAGGCGCTGGAGGAGGCGGCCAAAATCGACGGAGCTTCGGCGTTCCGACTGTTCTTCCGTATTATGATGCCGCTGGCTGCGGGCGCTTGTCTGGTCGTATTTCTGTTCTCGTTTGTCTGGTATTGGAATATGAGCTACGAGGCGGCGCTGTTTCTGAGCAAGGACTTTACGCCGCTATCCCTTCGGCTCAGCTCGATGCAGATGGAGCTGATTGGCAACCGGGCAATCGACTTCAGCGCCGGCGTCGGCCAGGACCCGATCTCGGAGGGACCGCGAATGGCGGGCGCATTCCTGATTATCTTCCCACCGCTTATCGTCTATCTAATCGCACAGCGTTGGTTCACCGAGGGGATCGAGCGTACCGGGCTGGTGGAGTAGGCGAATGGCGGTAGGCGAATGGCGGTAGGCGGATGGCGGTTAGTGGATTGGTAGGTAGGAAGGTAAGTGGGGAGGTAGTTGGAAGTTGATAGGTGGTTGTTGGTAGGTGGTAGGACTATTGAGGAGTTTAAGGATGGCAGAACGTGGGATGCAGGTAGAGGTGGAGATGGAGGTAGAGGTGGAGATGTAGATGTAGATGGAGAGGAAGGGGAAGATGGAGGAGGTGATGGTAAAGTTGATGGTAAGGTAATGATAATGATAATGGTAATGGTAATGGTAATGGTAATGGTAATGGTAATGGTAATGGTAATGGTAATGGTAATGGTAATGGTGATGGAGATAGTGAAGGTTGGGAGAATAGAAGGGATGAGGCGTGTCAGATTTGGTCTTCCCAGAGGTTATCCGTATAATCGTCGAAGATGCTTTAGTGACATTTAATCCTTGATTTTGGCTATTTATACGATTTTTCCTACAAACGTTCGCCGTTTGAGTCTGAGCAGAGCCGCTTTGTACGATTTTTCGAACAAATGTTTGTATTTAAAGTCTCATTCAAGCTTCGTTGTACGATTTTCCAACTAACTTTCCTGCGTAAACTCATGTGTGCAAATAGATCCGCCATAAAATTTCAATCTCCAATCAGTTGGTAACGTTGTGGGCCAATTATAGCCCGGAGTCTGCCTCATACGCTCCTAAAACTACCCTATAACGGTTTTTTCAATTCAGAATTTGGGGGCGTATCGTATCGGAGGGAGGTATTTGCACCTGTTACCTTTATCATCGATTAGCTCTCACAGCAGCCTATTTCGCTTATGAGACAGTCCCAGCTGCGAAAGTTGTTTTATATGTGCGGTTGATGGACTAAGTGGCCTGATGAAACGGAACCAACTGAGTCGATGCCAAGCCAATAGGTCCGCGAGACGGTCTAATTCGAACGGCCTGAGCCGACTCAATGGAGAAGTCAGTTTCAAAATGACAACATGACTTCTCCATTGTGCAGAAAACGTAATAAGACGATTTCGGAATGCGCTCAAGCCAGAGTCACTGTTATTGTTTGTTAGCCAGTTCCATTTCTACTGCCTTGTTCAGTTCGGATTCCGCTGAGACGAGCGCTTCTTCGACGCTTAGTTCCCCGAGGATCACCTTCTCGAATTCGAAGGCGAGAATCGACGGTGCGTTTAAGGTCAGCGTAGGATGCACGGCCGGCGAAGGCGCGAATTTGTTGTAGTAGATGGCCTTGGCGTTTTTCCCTTGCAGCAGCGGAACGTCGGCGCCGAATGCCTGGCGAACCTGCTCGTTCAGCAGATGAGTAGGTCTTCCTTCCTTGGCGGCGGCGAGCTGAGCTTCGTCGGAGAGCAACTCGTTCACCGCTTGCAGCGCGGCTTCCTTGTTCGCGGCCGTATCCGTGATGTAGATCATGGTCGGCAGAGATTGGAAGCCTACGCCGTTGTTGTCCGCGAACGTCGGAGCGGCGACCATGTCCCAGTTAAGCGCCTCGAAGCCAGGCCGTTTGTAGCTGGATGAGAGGGACAGCACCATGGCGATGTTTTTTTGCTCGTAAAACTTGTTCAGCTCCAGCCCGGAGTCGCGCTCATAGCCTTCCAGGTTGCCCGGGATTTTGTAAAAGCGGGACAGATTCTCGAAAATACGCTTCCAGCCGTCGTTGTTCACGGCCGCTTTGCCGGTCTCCGCATCGATGATCGGCAGGGAGAGCTCGTTGCCGAGCAGCGCAAAACGGTAGAACATGCTGATGCCGCGATAGTTGACGCCGTCCTTCTTGCCGGTCACCTGTTTGGCCAAGTCGTAGAGCTGATCCCAGGTCATGCCATCCGTCGGATACGGAGCGTTAAACTTGTCGAATACATCCTTGTTGTAGAACAGCGCGATCGGATTCGAGCTTTCCGGCAGGCCGTACAGCTTGCCTCCGGAGAAGTTCTTGGCGGTGGCGATCGAGGCCGGATCGAAGCGGTTCAGGTCGACGATGCCGGAATCGACGAGCCCGGTCAAATCGGTCTGAAGATTGCCGCCGAGCAGCACGCGCAGATCTCCTTCGGCCGCGCCGTACAGGATGTCAGGCGTAATATCCTTTTGGGCTTTCAGATCGGGCATGTTCAAAATGCAGGAGCAGAGGTAGTTCAGCTTGTAGTCCGGATATTTTGCCGTTACCCACTGATTGATCTGCGTCGCAAAAGCATCCTCCGGGATGGAACCGAACACGCTAAGCTCCACCGGCTCGGGCTCCGGAGAAGGAGAGGGGGATTCCGACGGGCTGGGCGACGGCGAAGCCGAAGGAGAAGCGCTTTCAGACGGCGGCGGACTTGAAGGCTGGGCCGCCTCATTTTTGCTGCAGGCGGATAGGACCACTGTCAGAAGCATCATGCTGGCAAGCAAAGCGGAGAAAAATCGCGACTTGAGAATCATTCCTGTAACCTCCCTAAATTTCTGAATCAGAATGTCTAAAAAAGATCTTTCTCCTCAATTTTGCAGAAAAATGCAGGGCGGGTATATGGAATATTGGTGGATTGTAATGGATAAAAAGTTAAAAAAATATTTTATATTCGTGAAACGGAGGAGTTGGATTCCGTGTACGATTTTTTTGACCGTTTTTATCCGCATATTCTGAACGTCGTGCAGGGCAAATTGGAGCATTGGGAGACACAAGGAACGCAGTTCTATAGAAAGTCGACCGGGAGGCTCAGTTTATTTTACGTGTACGAGGGTCAGGGCAGCATGGAATTGGATGGGGAGAAACATCCATTATCGGAGGGCAGCGTCGCCCAGATTCCCGCAAGACGCAGGCTCGTCATCCGCAATGCTCCTGAAATCCCGCTTCGCTACTTTATGATCGAATACGACTTCAAACTGATTAAATGGCAGGGGGAGCTTACGCGCTGCGAGGAGCCGCCGGAGAAATGGCTGCCGTTCGGCCCGGTCGAGCCGCTGGCGGATCATCGAGGGCTTCGCTCCGAAATGCTGCTGCTCTACCGCGTATGGTCCGAGAAGAAAAACGGGTACTCCGGACAGGCCAAATTGCTCTTTTTCAACCTGCTGCTGCGAATCAGCGACCAACTGCATGAACGACAGAAGGACGATTCGGCCGAACGGTCGATTATGGATTGCGTGAACTATATCAATAACCACTATCAGGAATCGCTGGAGCGCGGGTCGCTGGCTCGCAAGGTGTCGCTGTCCAGCAGTTACTTCTCGGTGCTGTTCAAAAGGTATGTCGGCTGTTCTCCCGTGCAGTATATAACCAAGGTCAGATTGGATAAAGCGATGCAGATGTTAAGAGGGAGCAACAAGCCGGTAGCGGTCGTCGCGTTGGAGGTGGGTTTTCACGATCCGCTGTATTTCAGCCGGGTGTTCACCCGAGAGATCGGAGTGACGCCGCGGGCGTATCGCGAAGCTTAAGAGGCGACCGAGAACGAAACAGGCCAACCGGAACAAGGCGTCCGTGTTGGCCTGCTGGCGAAAATCAGTTTTGATGTCCGTACACTTTCACGCTGAGCTCCTCGCAAGACCGCTTAATCCAGTCGTGCACTTTGCCCCATACTTCGCCGGTTATGCGGACGACCGGAATCGAAATGCTGACCGACGCGACCGTGCGCCCGTCGGCGTCATAGATCGGCCCGCCCACGCAGTGAACCCCGTCCACAGTCTCGCCCATATTATAGCCGAAGCCTTGGGTGCGGACCTTGTCCAATTCCTTGATCAGGTCGGGGAACGTGGAGATCGTCTTGTCGGTCACCTTCTCAAGCTCATCTTGCGGGTAGAGGGCGCGCAACTCGTCCATCGACAGGTCGGCCAGCATGATTTTGCCGGAGGCCGTGGCATGCAGCGGCAAAGTCGTTCCGACGTTCGGATTGAATCGGAGCGCCTGCGTGCTTACCTTTTCCCCGATATAGAGCAGGTTGTGTCCCACTTTAATCGCCAGGCTCACCGTTTCGTTCAAGTCGTCAATAATTTTCTCCGCGATCAAATTAAATTCGCCGGTTAAGCTGGAGCTGCGCATATAGCTCGAACGGATCGTAAACAGTTTATAGCCGATGCGGAACTGTTTTCCAGAGCGGTCCGTCTCCAGGTAACCTCTGTGCAGCATGTTCTGAAGGATCAAGTAGGTGCTGCTCGGCGGCATGTTCAGTCCTTTGGAAATCTCCGTCAGATTGTACGAATCCTTCTCCCCGGTAAACAGCTCCAATATATCCAGCACCCGATCCGCTGATTTGACTTTTGGCGTTTGTTGTCCCATGCAGATAACACCTTTCTTGAAATTGGTTCACCAATATGAAACATAAGATTATATTACCGCACTCCCGGCAACTTGTCGATAGAGCGATTGGTTTTTAAGATTGCGATGACCGAGGGTGCTGTTTAACTCATTTAATTTTTTATATAAAAAGTATTTCATAAATATGAAAAATATTGTTTTATATATATGAAACACATGCTATAATGTGAAAGAATAAAACAAAATTTACTAGAAAAGCAGGCATGGCGTCGACATCCGGGAAGGAGGGAGCTCGCGAACGATTTTAAATCGTGTATGCGTTTACATCATGGTGCAGCCCGCATGAAGGATGGGTCTTGGAAGATCATCAATTTGACGGGAGTGAATACGATTATGCATAAACGTTATAGGTCTGCTATGCTCGCCGTTTGCTTGTTGCTGGCGATGGCGTCGACCGCGTTCGCCAATTCGGGGACGGGGGCTTCGACCTCAGGCGCTTGGACGCTGTCGCAATTAAACGGGCTGAAGGCCAGGCTGGATACGGCGATCGGCGCCACGAGCCGCCCTCAGCTGCTTGCTTATCTGCAGCAAGTGAAGAGCGACGCAGAGACCGCGATCGCTTCCCCTTCGCTGTCGCAAGATGCAGGGCTGGCAATCAAAGAAACTATGGAATACGCGCTGCAATTGGCTAAAGATGCGAACCAAGCCGCCGGATTATGGACGGATACGCCGTTTATTCTGTACACCGTTCCGGCGCTCAGTCCCGAGAAGCGGCTGCCGAATACGATTCCGACCGACGGTGCGGTCAGCGATCAGATCCGGGTCGTATCGGCGCAGGGGGATTACGAAGCTTCCTCGTTCGTCCTCGCTGCGCTTGCCGACGCTGCTTCGGTCACCTTTACGGCCAGCGCTTTGCAGGGAGACGGAGAATCGATTCCGGCTAGCGCGATAGACTTGCGCGTCGTGAAGACGTGGTATCAAGGCGGGACGGCTTGGCAAAGTTACTTTTTCGACGATACGAAGGACGTGCTAACCCCAGAGCTGCTGCTGCATGACGAGAAGCTGGTCTCTGTCAACCACGTGACGAAACGCAATTCCGTGCGCGTCGATTATCCTTCGGGAACGCAATACGTAGACGTGTCGGGAAGCCCTCCGGCCGCGTTCTCCTCCTTCACCGCCCCATTCGAAGATAGCCCGACGCTGCTGCCGATCGAGCTGAAGCAGGGCGAATCGAAGCAAATGTGGCTGACGACCAACGTGCCGAAGGAAACGCCTGGAGGCATCTATACGGGCACGATCGACATTGTGGCGGACGGCGTTCCCGCGGGACAGCTCACGCTGAAAATCCGCGTCCTCCCATTCGAACTGCCGTCTCCGAAAACGTATTACGACCTCGACAAAGATTTTTACACGATGATCTATCACAGCGCCCGCATGAAGGATACGCTGGCGGGCTTCAGCGGAAACGTACAGATGGCGGAGACGAAGCTTCGCAACCAGTATCGCAATCTGGTCGAGCATAATGTGATTAATCTACCGACGAACGCGGCGGTCGACATCAACAATCCGCAGCCGTATTTGCGACAACTGGAGCTGATGGAGGAAGCCGGCATGGATCTGAATCCTCTGTTCGGCGTTGGTCCCTTGTTCCCGTCGAATGAAGACTTTCCAATCTGGACGAAGTACTTGCAGGCTAAAGCGGCATACGAGGCGAATCCGACGCCGCAAAATCAAGCGCTTATGGAGCAGCGCTACGCCGCCTACGAGCAAACGCTGGTCGCGCCTAAAGCCTACGTTCAGCAAGCCTTCGACATCGTTACTCAGGCGCTTGGGCATACGAACGTTTATTTCGACGCATGGGACGAGGCGGGCTGGGACCGACTGCTCTGGCAGCAGGAGATGTGGAGATTCGTCAAGGAGGATGTCGGCGCCAAAATATTCGCCACCGGACATGACGATCATTTCAATCTGGAAATCAAAGAAGATTTCCTGAACTGGGTCGGCGACCCGACGCGCGAAAAGTCCGCGGGATGGCATGGGATGGGAGAGAACAAGATCATTACGAACTACGCCCACCCGCACTCCGGACCGGAAAATCCCGACTTGATGCGTCAGCGCCACGGCATGTGGCTGTACAAGGCCAATTACGACGCGGTCTACAACTACATCTGGTATTTCGAAAGCCCATACGTCAGCGCCTGGTCGGATTATGTGGATGCGACGTATCGTTCGTTCGGTTTCGTGTATCCGACGCAGACGGACGTAATCGATACTTTGGCATGGGAAGGCTTCCGCGAGGGCATCGACGATATTCGCTACGCGACGAAGCTGAAGCAGTTGGCTGAAGATGCGCTCAGCTCGGGCAGTTCGACGCGCATTGACGCGGCCAACAAAGCGCTGAGCTGGCTGGAGACGACAAATGAGCGGACAACGAGTTCGGATCTGCTTCGTCTCGGCATGATCGACCGCATCATGAAGCTGCTTGCGCTGGAAAATGGGAACTAGGAGGAGATGCCCATGTTGAGAAAAGCGAAACGATATGCGCTGCTGCTGGCGGCGATGCTCCTTGCTGCTTCGTCTCTCCCGCATGCATACGCGGAAGCGAGCCCCGGCAAAGTCAGTTACGAGGTTGTCTATACGACGGAAGACTTATCCACGCCGACGGCTTGGTATAACAGCGATTTCTTCGACAATCCGGATTTCAAGGAAAACCGCTTCGTACAGTACTGGGTGGAGACGCCGATCGCCCCGGGAGGGCCGCGCGACACCGGGCTGTATGCGGCATATCGGGAAGACGGCCTCTATATTTTTTTCCAATCGAACGAGCAGGAGCTGGATACGAACGGCATCCTGAAAAACAGCTCCATCGAGCTGTTCATCAAGTACGGGTTGGGCGATCTGCCCTATCATCAGATGATTTTCGAGACGAACGGCAGCGCCGTAAATTATTACGAATGGCAGACGGAATACCGCGACAATTTGCCTCTGAAGGGCAATGCCGTGTTGACCAACGAGCAGCTTCCTACGGGATGGGGCAGCGTGCTGTTCATTCCTTGGAAAGCCGCATACAAATACGTGCCGCTTAACGGCGAGGACTGGGAGTTCGCGATGATCCGCTGGTCGCCGTCGCATTCCCCGACTTGGGGCGGCAAGGTGCATCAGGCCGGCCGGTTTAATACGCTCGATATTGAAGAACCGACGCCGGCTGTTCGTACAGCGATTCAGAAAAATGTAATCCGTCAAGCGTGGCAGGCATTCAACGACACGGTAGCCGACCTGCAGGCAGAGTGGCAGGGCGGAGACGCCGACGACGTGAATTTCTATAATACGCGTTTGCAACCGCTTATCGCGCAAGGGCAGGCTAACGGCAGTGAGATTCCGAATTTGGACAGCCTAGGCACAGCCGAAATCGACGAGTTGTACGATTATGTCGACAGCTGGTTCGAGCTGAACCGCGATGCGGAGGATGAGCGAGCCGATTATATTCTGGACAATCTGTTCAATGAGGGCGGCGGTCAGCCTCCGGAAACGGCGCTGGCGCTTCAACCCGAGCAGCCGGACGGAGTCAACGGCTGGTATGTCTCCGAGGTGACGGTTAATCTGAGCGCTGCCGGGGGAAGCGGCGTCTTCACGGAGTATCGGCTGAACGGCGGAGAGTGGACGACTTACAGCGTGCCGTTCGCGATTTCGTCCGACGGCGTCCATACGCTGGAATACCGGAGCGCCGATGGGGCCGGTAATAGGGAAGAAATACAGACCGCTTCCGTGTCGGTCGACCGTACTGCGCCGACGGCTGCGGTCGCCTACAGCACGACCGACCCGACCGCTGGAGTCGTAACGGCGACGGTTACGCCAAGCGAAGCGGTTACCGTTACGAACAATAACGGAGCGGATAGCTACGAGTTTGTGTTTAACGGAAGCTTCGTCTTCGAATTTGTCGATGCGGCGGGGAATACGGGCACAGCAACAGCGACCGTCGGCAACATTGCATCGGCCAGCACCGGCGTTCCCGGCAAGCCGTCGCTGTCCGATAACAATGGGCAAAATAACGGCCTGATGGACGGGGACTACGATATTGCGATGAATGTATGGTGGGGCAACAACGGGCGGATTTACAAGCTATACGAGAACGGTACGCTGATCGATACGCAGATGCTGGCGGACCGGGCTCCGCAAGCCCAAACTGCGCAGACTGCGATTGCGGGCAGAGCGAACGGAACTTACGTGTATTACGCGGAGCTGATCAACGAGTTCGGCACGACAGTCAGCGACGAGTGGACGGTGACCGTGTCGCATAGCCTTCCAGCCAAGCCGGAGTTGTCCAACAACAACTGGGACGGGGATGGCAGCTACGATATTCAGATGAATATGTGGTGGGGCACGAACGGTACGACTTATCGGTTGTACGAAAATGAAACGTTGATTGCAGAGATGGCGCTGACGGCACAAACGCCGCAGGCGCAGTCGGCTGTCGTACCGATCAGCGGCAGAGCGGTCGGCACTTACGAGTATCGCGGAGAGTTAGGGAATGCCGCAGGCGCAGCTTCGAGTGAGAAAATCATTGTGAAGGTAACCAAATAGCGAGCTTTAGGCCCGCTAGGAACAATCGGCTTTGCAGGTGCATAATGCGCCCGCAAAGCCGATTGTCGTTAGCCGATAGTGGCTCGTATGAGAGAACCGTACTTGCTGCCGGCCTATTGTAGCTCAGCCTTATTCGTTCCATTTTACACTGTGAATGTGTTCGGTCAAAGCTTCGGAGATTTCCCCGATATCGCCTTGCCTTAATACTCTCAGCAGTTCCTCATGCTCGTCGCACACATCGGTCAAATTGTCATAGGTCAGAGCCTGCGTCAGAAAGTGGAGCCGGATGCGATTATAAATCGATTTCCACGTGCTGATGATGTTCACCATGTCGGATAAGCCAACCAAGTACTCATGAAACGCCAAATCGCAATCCGCTAGTTTGTAGATGTCGCGCTTCGTCGCCGCTTCGTACATATCGGCCGTAATTTCTTCCAGCCTGGCATAGTGCGCGCCCGACATGTTCGGCAGAGCTTTGCGAATCGCAAATTGCTCCAACGTATTTCTGATCGGAAGCAGCACTTCGACAACTTCCTCCCGCGTAATTTCGGCGACGATCGTTTCCTTGTACGGCTGAGAAACCAATAAGCCTTCCTGCTCCAGCATTCTTAGCGCCTCGCGAATAGGTCCTCTGCTGACGCCCATCTGCTTGGACATCTCAATTTCCCGCAGACGAATTCCGGGCTTTAATTGACCGTTGAAAATCGCTTTGCGAATGTCGTCGGTAATTTTATGGCGGAGCGAAGTGACCTTCTGCTCCTCGAAACGAAAGTTATCCATTGCTGCGGCAAGCTCCCTTTCTTTCCATATCGCGGTATCTTGTTACTTCGAACTATAGCTTATTGCGCACACTTTGTAAAATATATTACAGTAGGATTGTAGACAATCCTACATTGATATTTTATACTGAAACTGCTCTAATAGGATTTGAATCGGAGATACAGCAAAGGAGCAAAGGGAAATGAACGATCAATTGGAGAGTCAGAAGGTTCGAAAAATCAGCTTCGAAGGCGATGCTCTGCGGATGTCGATGGATTGGACGGTCGAGGACTTGAATAAGGTGCAGGTGTTGGTGGAAAGCACCCATGGCGCAAGCCATCCCAGCTCTTATCATTTGAACGCGTTGGTATCCGAGATTGAGAAGGGCGTGTTCCAGACCGGGGGGAAGCCCGCGATCTATACGACGACGGACATTTGCGACGGGGTGGCTCAAGCGCATAACGGCATGAATTATTCGCTGCCTTCCAGAGACATGATTGCATCGATGGTGGAAATACACGCGATGGCAACGCCTTTCGACGCGATGGTGCTATCGTCGGCGGGGGACAAGGCGGTGCCGGCTCATTTGTTGGCAATCGCCCGACTGGATATTCCGGCCATACATGTTCCGGGAGGGGCAATGGGCGCGGGGCCTTGCATGAGATCGAATGAAGAACTGTGGCATATGAGCGTGGAAGTGGACCAAGGCAAAATGTCGAAGGAGGAATTTCTGGCCTTCCAGCGAGCCTGCTGTCCAACCTGCGGCGCCTGCCAGTATATGGGGACGGCGGCGACGATGCAGGTGGTTGCGGAAGCGCTCGGATTGGCGCTGCCTTGGTCGGCGTTGATCCCGGCGACCAACGCGGAGATCGGACGGGCGGCGCGCGCGGCGGGGCAGCAAGTGATGCGGCTCGTGCAGGCGGGCATCCGGCCTTCGCATATTTTGACGATGGAAGCTTTCGAAAATGCGATTATGGTACACTCGGCTGTAGGCGGCTCGCTGAACGCCGTTATGCATTTGATTGCCATCGCGAGAGAAGCCGGCATTGAACTGAGCGCGCAGAGGATCGACGAAATTCATCGCGGTATTCCGGTGCTGGTCGATACGAAGACGGCGGGTCATTATCCGACCGAGCTGTTCTGGTATGCCGGCGGCGTGCCTCAGGTCATGCTGGAGCTTGAGGACAAGCTGCATCTTGACGTACTTACGGTTACAGGCAAAACTTTGAGAGAGAATTTGCAGGAATACCGCGCCAATGAAATGCCGCGCTTCGCGGAGATGTTTCTGGCCAATTATAAGCTTAATCGCCGCAACGTCATTTATCCGATAGCCAAGCCATTGAAGCCTCACGGTTCGCTTGCCGTATTGGTCGGTAACCTGGCTCCGCAAGGAGCGACGATCAAAATTTCAGCCGTGTCGCCCGAGATGCAGGTTCATCAGGGTCCTGCGAAGGTGTTCGATACGGAACGCGCCGCCGTGGACGCTCTTGTCGGCAAGCATATCGTTCCGGGAGACGTCGTCATTATCCGTTATCAAGGGCCGCGAGCGACGGGAATGCCGGAAATGTTCTTCATGTCGGAGCTGATCGCGTCGGATCCCGTATTGTCGAGCACAACCTCTCTAGTGACTGATGGCCGTTTCTCTGGCGCTACACGCGGGCCATGCGTAGGCTATTTGGGGCCGGAAGCGATATCCGGCGGGCCGATTGCCGTGGCGCAAAACGATGACATTGTACTTATCGATATTCCGAATCGTACAATTAACATTGTGGGGACGGAAGGCGTCTTGCGTAATTTGCAGGAAATCGAAGCCATCCTCGCAGAAAGAATGGAAAGGTGGGTTCCGCCTGTTATCCGACATAAAGGCGTATTGGGGCAATACACCCGCTCGGCGCGGCCCGCTCTTGAAGGAGGCTCCTGCTCGTGAAAAAAAGAATGAACATTATCGTCGGAGCGTTATTGCAGGAAAGCAATACATTCAGCTCCGCTTCGAGCGATTTGGCGAGCTTTTATGATTATTTCTATCGTGAATGGGAAGAGATGCTTGCCGACGACGCTCCAGCCAGCGAGTTGAGCGGCATGGTCCGCGCAGCTCGCGAGGAAGGCGCGAACTTACTGCCAACTCTGGCCGCCCAGGCGTGCTCGTCAGGACCGATTCAACGGACGGCTCTGGATCGATTGAAGTTGAACTTGCTGGAGCGCATCGAAGCGTATCCGGAAGTTGACGGGGTTCTGATTGTTATGCACGGCGCTTGGGTCGCTGAAAATCAGGATGACGCGGACGGGGAAATTTTGTCGGCCGTTCGGGAGAAGGTGGGGCGTGACATTCCGATTGTCGTTACGCTTGACTCGCATGCCAATGTGACCCGCTCGATCGTCGAGCAAGCGGATGCAGTCATCGGGTACCGCACATTCCCGCATATTGATTATGCCGAGACGGGCTATCGGGCGGCACAGTTGCTTATCTCTATTTTGCGTGACGGGCTGAAGCCGCATATGAAATATGTAAAGCTGCCGATGATCGTACCGGCGGAAGCGCATGTCACCTATGAGAATCCGATGAGCGATCTATGGGGGGAGGCGTTGAAGGGCGAAAGCGGCGGCGATTCGTTAGCGACCTCGCTTTTCATTGTGCAGCCGTGGCTGGATGTCGCCGAGTTGGGCTGCTCCGTCGTTGTTGTTGGCAGGGACGCCGAACGGGCTGAGCGGGAAGCGCGGCGTTTGGCCGAGCTCTTATGGAATAGACGCAAGCAATTCGATATTGAACTGAAAAGCGTAGAGGAGATTGGCGATCTGCTTGAGGCAGGTCGGAGGGACGGGCCGATCGTTGCTTCGGATTCTGCGGACAGTCCCGGAGCGGGCTCGCCGGGGGACAGCAATGCGGTGCTCAAGCAGCTGTTGAGTATGGGGGTAGGCGAGCGATTTACATGCTTGTTGACGATGGTCGATGCTGCGGCGGCGCGGCAAGCGGCGGCTTGTGCGGTTGGAAGTGTTGTCAAGCTGACTGTCGGGCATTCCGTCAGCGTGGAATTCGGCGAGCCGTTGGAAATCGAAGGTGTCGTCGAATATGCGTCATTGAGCGGGACGTTTGCTTTTGGCGGGGGAACGGTAGCCAATATGATGGCGAACATGGGGCAATGCGCGGTTGTCCGAATCGGCCGTATCCATTTGCTATTAATGGAGCTTCCGACGTTCACCGGCGATCCTGCGATGTATCGATCGGTTGGGCTGGAGCCACTGGATGCGGATCTGGTGCTGGTCAAATCGGCTGCGCAGTTCCGCGCCGAGTACGAGCAGATTCGTCATGGCGGCATTTATATTCTGGATACGCCGGGAGCGAGTACGGCTAATCTGCTAAGCTTGCAGTTTAAGAAAGCTCCTCGTCCTTTGTATCCGTTTGAAGACGGTTTTTAAGCGAATACGGTTTTGAAGAGCCTCAAGCTCCGTTTTTCAGCGGAGTTTGGGGATTTTTGGCATTATGTTTCGGATGGATAGACGTTACTGAAGCGCCTGGTTCTTGCTGCTCTCATTGTTTCAATAGCTGAAAATGGATATAATTTACTAAAGTAGAAGCGAAGGAGTTGCTAAGTGTGGACTCAAATTCGAATTCTGAAAATATACATCAGCGACACGACACCTCGTATCGTTTTTTATTATCGAGTAAAAAGCTGTTTGTTGAACTTCTTCGTTCCTTCATAGACAGAGGCTGGGTGCAGGGGGTATACGAGGAGCATGTTCAGGAGATTCCGCATTCCTTCGTGCTTCAGGATTTCAAGCGTCAAGAGGCGGATCTGGTGTATCGGGTTAACTTGAACGGACAAGACGTCGTGTTTTACCTGCTGTTGGAGATGCAATCGAGTGTAGATTATCGCATGCCTTACCGGCTGCTGCTGTATCAGGTAGAAATTTGGCGTTACCTACTGCAGAACGAGGAGGCTTCGCTAGCCAACCGGAAAAGCTTTCAATTGCCTCCGATTATCCCGATTGTATTGTATAATGGGAAGAAGAAGTGGAGCGCCGAGCGGCAGTTTCGCAGCCTGTTGGCTAATGAAGAGATGTTTGGCTCGGAATTGCTGAATTTTGAATATTTGTTTATTGACGTAGCGCGATATACAGAAGATGAGCTGCTATCGTTGTCCAACACGATCGGCTCTGTGTTTTTGCTGGATCAGACGGAAGACAGACAGCAGTTGTTAAGCCGTCTTGGCAAGCTGATGGGCACCATCCAGCGAATGCCGGAGGATAGCCAGCAGAAATTTATGGCGTGGATGGCCAATATCTTTTTGCAAAAGCTGCCGGACAATGAACCGAACCTGCAGCAATTTATCCAAAATGTGAAAGGAGATGCATCGTACATGGCGCTGGAAAAGGTTTTGGACGATATTGAACGTGAGGGTGAGCTGAGGGGGAGGCTTGAGGGAAAGCTTGAGGGAAAGCTTGAGGGCAAAGAACAAGTTGCAATGCGGATGATTGAGGAGCAGTTGGACGCTGATCTGATTTCCCGAGTAACCGGCTTCTCTCTGGATAAAATCGATCAATTGCGTGCTCGCGGAAACGTTGAAACAGAATAAACGATAACGCCCTTGATCTCGACATTCAATCAAGGGCGTTATTTTATGCTTCGGTCGGATAGCCAAGCTTGACCGATACGGCCATCGCAGCTTCGCGAACATCTTGAATGATGGAGGGAAGCTGGTCTTCCTTGAATCGATGCATGGCGCCAGACAAGCTGATCGCGCCGGCCGGTTTGCCATATAGGTTAAAGACCGGCGCAGCTACGCAGCGAGCGCCTTCTACGATTTCCTCGTCATCAATCGCATAGCCTTTTTCGCGTATTCGTTCCAGCTCTGTCTGTAACGCCTCCGGCGTGCTGATCGTACGAGGAGTGATAGCGGGGAGGCCGCAGCTCATCGCAAGCCCGCGAACTTCCTCCCATTGCATATGAGCGGTTATGGCTTTGCCCATAGCCGTAGCGTAAAAGGGGGAGCGGGAACCGATGGAATCCGTCATGCGCAGCGCGTGTATGCTGTCGATAATTTCCACATACAGCACTGTTTCTCCGAGCAGAACTCCTAGATTTACCGTGTCGCCGTAACGCTCGGACAGCTTTTTCATTTCTAGCCATGCTGCCGACCGCAGCGTGTTGCGCTCAAGCAAATTGCGAGTCAGCATCAACTGCTTGTATCCGAGACAGTACTTTCCATCCTCGTCGCTGCGACTGATGAACCCGCGACTCTCCAATGTCAGGACGATGCGGTAGGTGGACGACTTCGGTTGATCGAGCAGCTCGGTCAGCTCAATTAAGCTAAGCGATCCGTTTTTGGCCAGCAGCTCAATTAAATCAAGCGCCTTGTCAATGGATTGGATCTTATATCGTGCGTTGCTCTCTACCGGTTCATTTCCCACTACCGATTCCTCCATCTATACAGGTGATCCTATAATTTTGCCAAAACCCGATCCATCGCTTCTATAGTAGCTGTAACTTCGTCTTCTCCGTGAACGGCCGAGACGTACCATAAACCGCTCGGGCGGACGAGAACGCCTTCTTCCAGCATCAGCTCGGCGAAACGGCTGTACTTGGCGGCATCACGCTTGTTAAACGTCGCGAAGTCTTCCACCTTCGTCTCGGCGGTAAACATCATATGGAAGACAGGTCCTGCTTGATTGACTAGGCCGGGAATCTGATGTTTCTTCAGCAAGGCACGAATGCCTTGTACAAGCTGGTCGGCGGTATGCTCCATTTGAATATAGGCACGGCCGTTGTCTTTGCCAAGCTCGCGAAGCGTAGCCATAGCTGCCGAGGTTGCGGCGAAATTGCCGTTTAACGTGCCGAGGTGGCTGACGGTTCCGTTCTCGATGAGAGACATCAGCTCGCGTTTGCCGGCAACGGCGCTGATCGCAAATCCGCCACCCATCGCTTTGCCGACAGTGACAAGATCCGGCTTCAAGCCCATCTTGCCGTGTGCGCCTCCGAGGCCCAGCCGGAATCCGGTGATGACTTCATCCATGATCATAACAATGCCATATTGCTCCGTCAACTCTCGCATACGCTCCAGATATCCGGGTTTAGGAGAGATACAGCCGTTATTGCACATGATCGGCTCGGTAATGACGGCCGCGATCTGTTCTTTCTCCCGAAGCAGTGTCGCTTCCAGTGCCTCCAAGTCGTTCCAAGGGAGCATTATAATATCCTGCAAGCTGTTTTCGCTTTGCCCGTTCGTTCCTGGGGGCGCAATGTTGTCGGAAGCCGAACCGACAGCGGCTTGCTTCATATCCGCGCTTGGGAACGACGTGAAGATGGCATCGGACCAGCCATGGAAGTGCCCGTGGAAGCGGATGACTTTGGATTTGCCTGTATAGGCTCTGGATAAGCGCAGGGCCAGCATGACCGCTTCCGTACCGGACCCGCTGAGCGCCACGCGATCGGCGCAGGGGAGAATTTCGGTCAGCAGCTTCGCCAGTTCGATCTCTCCGCTATGCTGCAGCCCGTAAGTAACGCCGCGCTTCAGCGCTTCGCTCATTCCCTCCGCCAGAGAAGGGTGCGCGTGACCGAGGATGAGGGGGCCGTAGGCGAGCAAATAATCGATGTATTCATTGCCGTCAACATCCCGAATACGCGGACCGTAGCCCGACTCTACGAATAAAGGTGTCGGTTTCATAGCGGCGCGGAGCGATGAGGCCACTCCACCCGCTAAATATTGTTTGGAATCTGCCAAGAGCTGCTTGGATTTTTCTATGGATAAGGTCATGATAAATGCCTCCTGATTAGTTGATTTCGGATACCATCCGATTGGTTAAAGCGCCTAATTTTTCGATTTCAATCGTGACGACATCGCCTTCCTTCAGCCATACCTGTCTGTCCTCCGGATAACCGAGAATGACGCCTTCCGGTGTGCCGGTAAGGATGATATCGCCGGGAACAAGGGTCATATGCTGGGAAATATAGCTGACAATCTCGTCGCAGCGGAAAATCATATCGGAGGTATGGGAATTTTGCCGGACTTCCCCATTAACAAAGCAGCGGATAGTCAAATCGTTGGGATCGCCAACTTCATCCGCAGTAACCAGATAGGGCCCGAGAGGGCTAAAGCCGTCGCATGATTTGCCCAGCAACCACTGCTGCGTGCGCATTTGCAGATCGCGGGCGGACAAGTCGTTGACGCAGCAATAACCGAACACGTAATCCAAAGCCTGCTCTCTGTCCACATACTTAGCTTCTTTGCCGACGACAATGACGAGTTCGGCTTCGTAGTCGACTTTAGAGGTCACTTTCGAAGGCAAGGCAACATCTTCCCGATGGCCGGCCAACGTGTTGTTGAATTTGTTGAACAGGATGGGGTACTGAGGAAGAGGCATATTCGTTTCCTCGGCATGCCGCTTGTAATTGAGCCCGACGCAGATGATTTTATTAGGAGCCGTTACGCAAGGTCCGAGAATCAAGTCCTCTTCGCGAAGCAGGAAAGCAGCCCGATCCGCGTAGGCAAGAGAGTGCTCGACTAGCGCCTTCAACTGCGCAACCGCCTTTTCACCACCCTCAATCACCTCCATGACCGTAATTGGAAGGGCGGATAGCTGTGCGGAGACCGTTTCGTTTGCTTTTGACACGTGCAGAACGCCTTGAGGGGTCACTATGCCCAAATTGGATTTGCCGTTTTGCTCGAAGGTTAACAGTTTCATGTACAGCCGCCTCTCGGGTAGAAAATATTTATGTTTCACTTATTGAAACTATGGTTTCATTCAATGTATCATAGGCAAGAGAAGTTGTAAATTGTCTTCTACAAAGTGGAGAGATTGTGTTGCATTAAAGGAGAAAGAAATGCAAGCGCAGAAGGTGTTAGGGGACAGAGCGGAGGAGAGAGCGAGATGAAATTGCGGAACAAAGTGGCTTTGGTAACGGGCGGGGCGACCGGTATCGGCAAAGCGGTCTGTCTGGCCTATGCTGCGGAAGGCGCCAAGGTGGTCGTCAACTACTGGAATACGCCGGAGGAGGCGGAGCAGGTCAGGGCAGCCATCGTCGCAGCCGGAGGAGAAGCGATCGTTCAGCAGGCCGACGTATCTAATGCGGCTGAGGTTGAACGGATGATTCAGGAGATTGGCGAAGTCTGGGGCGGCGTCGATATTGTCGTTAACAATGCCGGCATCTATCCCAACAAAACCTGGTACGAAATTACCGAGGAAGAATGGGATCGGGTCATGAACGTGAACCTGAAATCCTGTTTTCTGATTTCGAAGGCGGTTTTTCCTCATATGAAGGAGAGGAAGTACGGCAAGATCATCAATGTCAGTTCAGTAACTTTCTTGAGAGGGCAGAAGGGGTTCGTCCACTATGTCGCCTCCAAGGGCGGTATCGTCGGGTTTACGCGTGCGATGGCGAGAGAGGTCGGCGAAAACGGTATTACGATTAACGCTATATCGCCCGGTGCGGTAATGACGGAGCAGGAGTTGCTCACCTACACCGAGGAGCATCTGAAGGAATCGGCCGATTATTTAGCGAAGGAGCAATGCTTTTCTCGCCGCCAGCTTCCGGCGGACATGATCGGAGGGTTCGTATTTCTCGCTTCGCCCGACAGCGATTTTATTACCGGCCAGTTGCTGAATATCGACGGCGGTTGGGTGATGCACTGAGTATTTCAAACCGGTTTCTTCCCAAGCATTCCGTCATGGCTGAACTTTGCTGGGCCTAGCGGGACGTGCTAATATAGATCGACAAATAAGCCGTGGCGAATGAGGTGGATTTCTATGGATGAAAAGCGTATCCAATCGGAAGCAATCACGAAAGCGAGTCTGCTTCAAGATCTGAAGAATCTGAATATTGATCCGTCCGGAACGCTTCTGGTGCATTCCTCCATGAAAAGCATCGGTCAAGTGGAGGGCGGGGCGGATGCGGTGCTGGATGCCATATCCGAATACATGCGTGACGGCTTGCTCGTTCTGCCGACACATACCTGGGCTTACATGAAGGAAAACGTCGACTTTCATGTAGCGGAGACACCGTCTTGCGTGGGTGTGTTGACGGAGCTTTTTCGTAAGCGGCCGGTTGTCGTGCGATCCTTGCATCCTACGCATTCCGTAGCGGCATTAGGGCGCGATGCGGCTGAATTCATATCCGGCGACGAACGGTACGATACGCCTTGCGCACGCGGCTCAGCCTGGGGGAAGCTGCTGGATCGCCGTGCGGAGATTTTGTTGATCGGCGTAGATTTGACTAAAAACACATTCATACACGGCATTGAGGAGTGGCTGAACATTCCCGGCAGACTATCCGAACAGCCGACGCAGCTCTATGCGATAAAGCCCGATGGAACGAGGATTTCCGCTCCTGTTCGGGCACATACGGCGCCGGTATGGGATCACTATTCGAAGGTAGACGATATTTTGACGAACAAGGGAGCGATGCGCAAAGGGCGCTTCGGCCAAGCGGATGCGCGCGTGTGCGATACGGCGCGGATGACGGAGCTGCTCAGCGCCATGCTGCGTATCGAACCCGATCTTTTTCTGGATGGCACTGCGATCCAACCTCAGAGGTTTCCTGGTATTTTGTGATTTTCATAATAAAATAAAAAAAGCGCTTGACCCTGGGAGACTTTTCATGATATTGTATTAAACGTTGACGCCAATCAACATGCAACAAATGCGGTCGTGGCGGAATTGGCAGACGCGCACGGTTCAGGTCCGTGTGGGCTAATACCCCGTGGAGGTTCGAGTCCTCTCGACCGCACCATATCTAACAATATACATGCTCTTGGATTTGTCCTTGCGACGATTCAGGAGCTTTTTGCATGATTGGAATTTGAAGAGTATTGCTCATGATCTGTACTGACGAAATCTTTGAACTGTAGTCAAGCTAAGCATAAAAGTTAGCCGTCGTGGAGTAATGTCTATGCCCAAGCCATTCTTGAATGTCCTTCATATTAACGCCATTTGCCAGCAAGAAGCTGGCGCAGCTATGCCGAAGATCGGTGATATCGAATTCTGAGGTTGAGCATTTAAGACGTTATGCTAGATATTCAGAATTATTTATTATTGACGCAAACCAGTTCTCCCAGTCGTCATAATCTCCAGTTATAACATATGGCGATAAGGATTGAGGAAATAAGTCTAAATTGCCTCCACCAAGTACGAATTTGATATTGGAGAATTGTTCCTTGCAGATTTTTATCCAATCCTCCAGTTCTGCAGTAAGAGTGGGGTTGGTTAATGAGATGGAAACAATGGATATATTTTTCATTTCAATAATGTCCGTAAGTCCAGAATAAGGTGTATTGGGACCTAGATAGATCACCTCCAGACCCTTGTTGCGCAAAAATAAACAAAACAACATCAGACCTATATGATGTAGTTCTCCTTCAGGGCAGAAAGCAATCGCTCTTGGAGTATGAAATCGAATAGGCAATATTCTAAAGAACTGTTGAAATCTTGTGAGCACTAGTTCTGACGCGAAATGCTCCTGTGCTACTTTTACTGCCCCACACTCCCATTGTTCACCTATTCGACAAAGCACTGGAATTAATATTTTATGAAACACGGTTTCAAAAGGAAACAATGAAAAAGCGAGATCAATAAGTGCATTCGCCTTTTCTCCATCTAATGCTATTAGATTTTGATAAAGTTTATCTATGAGGTCATCGTGATAACTGAATTGGTTTATCGGGCTATCTTTCCCGCTCTTCGTAATTGAGTTCTTTCTTTGTTTTAATAAACTAACAGCTTCGCTTATTTTAATATGCTTTTTGTTCATTTCATCTTTGAGCCATTTCAATATCTCGATATCGGCTTCACTGTAACTACGATGCCCCCCGTCTGTTCGAGTAGGCGATATAATATTATACCGGTTTTCCCAAGCCCTTATTGTAACCACAGGAATATTTAATAATTCTGAAACCTTCTTAATACTATACATCTCGTTCTTGCCCTCCACTCATTGTTCTCTGCTTCAAATTATTAACAGGAAGAGCATGATAGCTCAAATACTCGAAATAATTCCCCCTCTTGATATAACAATTGCACTAGAAGGAACAGAAATGCAAGTACGAATCGGGCGGCGGTCAACTCCATGAAGGTCAATGTTCTTAACGGCTTACGACCGAAAGCTGTACCGCAGCTCCCTGGCAGCGCCGCGCCGATAATCTCTCAAGACGATGTTAGCTCCATCATTGCTACAAGTTGGATGAGATTTCGGTGTTTCAACTTCGGTGGCATTCCCGGCAATGGACTCTACCGCAGCATCCGTGTGACGAATAATGGACGAAAACTCATCGAATAGCTCCGACTGAAGGTATTTGGTTTGAGAATTGGGGCAAGACTTATCGTTAAGGTTGAACGTTTATGTGATTCTTTCTGTGCGTTCGAAAGTTTAAGTGTAGATATTGTATAGATTATGTATAGCAAATGAAAACGGGATTTGTAAACTATTTCAACAATATTACTCATTTTTTTATTCTGATCCGTGGTTTAGATGAAAGGAATGACAGCCAGATAGACATGCCTAGTGAATTTATGTATAATTATTGTATAGATATTGGGACGTCACGGGAGGGATGCGTAAGTTGAGAACAGATCCTGTATCCTACGAAAGAGAAGCGGATACGCTCAAACGCAAAGATGAACACCTTAATATTTGCATGCATGAAGATGTTCAGGGGTTAGGCTCTGGGACAGGCTTAGACCGTTACCGATTCCGCCATAATGCCCTTCCTGAACTGGACTTTTCCGCAATGGACACGTCAACGCAATTTCTGGGAAGGAAATTGAGAGTGCCATTTATCGTCAGTTCCATGACTGGCGGGACGCTCAGAGCAGGCGAAATCAACCGTAGGCTGGCTGCTGTTGCCCAAGCGAGGGGATGGGCGTTGGGGCTTGGATCGCTAAGATCTGCAATAGAAAATGCTGAAGCTGCTACGACTTTTCGCGTCCGGAAGCTGGCTCCGGATATCCCTATCATTGCCAATATCGGCGCGGTGCAGCTTAACTATGGCTTCAATGCAGAGACATGCAAAGATGCGATAGATATAGCGGAAGCGGACGGCCTTGTCTTTCACTTGAATTCACTTCAGGAGGTTATTCAAACCGGCGGTAATACAAACTTTAACGGACTATTGTTACATATTGAGAGAGTGTGTCGATTGTTGACTGTCCCGGTCGGAGTGAAAGAGGTAGGCTGGGGAATAGACGGAAAGACAGCCCGATTGCTCTTTGATGCCGGCGTGCAATATATTGACGTTGCAGGTGCGGGAGGAACCTCTTGGAGCCAGGTTGAAAAGCTGCGTTCCGCTGATCCGATGAAAAAAGCGGCGGCTGAAATATTTGCCCAGTGGGGGATTCCAACCGCCGAGAGTATTAAGGAGGTACGTTCCGCCTTGCCAGATATTTTTATGATTGGCAGCGGAGGCATATCCAACGGGCTGGAGGCATCCAAGGCGTTGGCCCTGGGGGCGAATCTCGTTGGCTTCGGGCGCAGCTTACTTGAGGCGGCTCATGAATCTGAGGAGAAACTGGGGCTTGTTTTCGAACAAGCTGAATTGGAGTTAAGAATCGCTATGTTTGGTATAGGTGCTGCCAATATCCAAGAGCTTAGGGATACTGACCGCCTTTTGCCGGTTAGGAGTTAACGATGAGATTATGGCACGAATCTCTGATTCCACTATTGCCGAGACAACAATTGCTGGGTCAGCATCGAGAGTGCTGCGCTTTACGTGGAAATGGGTGGGGAAAGTCTCATTCAACGGTGAATTATGTTTTTGCGTATGCGCCTGAACGTCTTTTTTCTTACCATGCTGTGGTGATGGCCGAAATGAAGAGACGCGGATTTTCCGTAGATAAAATGTGGGAAAATCCCCTTTATCGCGGCAAGCAATGCGAGCCTTATACCGCTAACGACTTCAACGAGTTCACGCAAGGGGACGGTCCTATTTATCCTGAACATAATCGGGCTTATTTGATGGAATGTTTGGACAATCTACATGCTAAAGGGATTCAGATCGATTTGGATGGGATTTCCATTGAGTACCCACAGGGGCATGAGGTGGTCGGTATGGACACAGAGCGTATGCAAGCGGATTTTGCTTATTGTGAAGCCATTATTAAGAAACATTCCAAAAGCTTTTACTACGCTTTTTCACAACTCCCTGTGGAAAAAGCAAATGCTGTTTATGCCATTTACGCTTTTTGCAGAACTGCAGATGATTGTGCAGATTCAAGCCAACCGCATCTGGAAAAGCTGGCGTCTCTGCATCGATTAAAGAAAGAGCTCGATTTATTCAGGGAACATGCAGAAGTGGATCATCCACTATGGCGTGCGCTTAGGCAAGTTTTTACTAAATATGATATGGACATCCAACCCTTTTACGATCAACTGACCGGGCAATGGATGGATATGAATTTTGCCATTCCGAAAACCCTGTATGAGCTTGAAAGCTACAGTTATTATGTAGCTGGCTCAGTAGGCTTGATGCTACTGCCAGTCCTGGCTTCAAAAGCTTCTGTTGATTTGCGTCCATCAGCGATTCATCTGGGAACCGCCATGCAAATAACGAATATACTGCGCGACATCGGCGAAGATTTCCATACCAAGCAACGGATCTATTTGCCCGAAGAAGAAATGGAGCGATTCCGATATACTCCAGAGGATTTGCGACATGGTTTCATAAATGAAAATTTTGTTCATTTATGGGAGAGACTCGCTAAACACGCAGAATCTTTATACGACCTTTTCAACAGTAGCATAGTTCTCTATGACGATGACAGCAAGATGCCGCTCTTATTGTCTATTGGCGTGTACAGAGGCATATTGGACGCAGTCAGAAGCAATAATTATGACTGTTTCACCAAGCGCAACTTTGTAACCAAGGAAAACATGATTAAAATCAGCTCCGCTGTTTACAATTGCTCCTAATTTGTTGAAAGGGGTTGTGTGAATTGCCGAAAAATAAGAGCGTATTGATCATCGGAGGCGGGCTTGGCGGCTTATCTGCTGCCATATCTCTGAGGCAAAGCGGATATAGCGTTTCTTTATACGAACAGAACAAGCATATGGGAGGTCGATTGAATCGGCTCGAGCAAGATGGCTTCGGCTTTGATCTCGGCCCCTCCATTCTGACGATGCCGCAAATCTTTCAAAAACTGTTCGCTGGCAGCGGTAAAAATATGAACGATTACGTCCCCACGGTGAAGCTGAATCATCAATGGCGATCTTTTTTTCCAAGTGGCAATATCCTCGATCTGCATGAAGATATTGGAGAAATGAAAGCGAAGAATCCCTCACTGAATGAGCAGGATATTATCGAGTACAAGAATGTACTTGAGTACTCAAAAAAGCTTTACGATATGACAGAGCTCGGGTACTTTAAGCATGGCGCCGACAATACGAAAGATATCGCACGATATAATGGAGTGCTTAATGCGCTGAAAAACTTCGACTTGTTTTCTACCGTGCATAAGTCTATTGCGAAACGGATAAGCAACCGGGAGCTGCGGGTTATGCTCTCCTATTTCACCAAATACGTCGGTTCTTCGCCCTATGATGCACCGGCTGTATTGAATATGATGATCTACATGCAGCACCATCAAGGCGTATGGTATGTCCCTGGCGGGATGAATCTGCTCGCCCGCGGCTTGGTTCAGTTGGCAAAGGAAATAGGCGTGTCGATACATACTGGAAAACGAATTGTCCAACTCCGCAAGAAGGAAGGCAGCATTACCGGGGCAGTGCTGGAAGACGGGACGGAAGTGTCGGCAGATTACTACATTTCCAATATGGAAGTCATCCCGTTCTATGAGAAACTGTTGCAGGAAGAAAAGCGTTTTATCCATAAGTTGAAAACAAAGTACGAACCGGCAAGCTCAGGGCTTGTCATACACCTGGGTGTCAAGAAAATGTACCCGCAGCTTGCTCATCACAATTTTTTCTTTGCAGATAATATGAAACAGCAAATGGATAAGATTTTTCACCGTCATGAATTACCGGATGATCCGGTCATTTATCTAGTGAATGTCAATAAAACGGACCCTTCGCAAGCCCCTGCAGGGCATGAGAATTTAAAAGTATTGCCCCATATTCCATACATTCAGGATAAACCGTTTACGCAGCAAGACTACGAGCGTTTTGCAGAACGGGTGCTGATCAAATTGGAGAAAATGGGACTTGACGGTTTGCGTAATCACATTGTGACAAAGGACGTATGGACACCGGAAGACATTAAACGGGTCTATGGCTCCGACCGTGGGGCCATTTACGGCACTTTATCCGATCGTAAAAAAAATAAAGGCTTCAAGCATCCAAAGCAAAGCACGCGCTATGACAATCTTTACTTTGTCGGCGGAACGGTAAACCCGGGAAGCGGAATGCCCATGGTTACATTAAGCGGCCAGCAAGTACGGGAGATCATCGTGCGAAGGGATACGGACAATGGCTGAACAAGGTAGATCTGTGCTGCAGGCATTATTGGAAAAGCAGCAAGAAGCTATTCTCCAAAACGCTGTCCCTACAGTGGTAGAGCGAAAGAAAACGCTTCTGCAGTTGAAACGGATGCTTGTAGACCATGAAGCTGCATGGATCAAAGCGCTAGTCTCCGATAGGCGAAGGCCAGCATTTGAAGCCTTTTCATTCGAAATAGCACTCCTGTTGAATGAGATTGATTATGTATGTCGTTCTTTAAAAGGTTGGATGCGGTCAGAGCGTTCCGGCCATATCAAATTCGGATACATCGAAGCTATTCGCAAAAAGCGGAGCCCTTATGGAAGCGTACTCATCATCAGTCCATGGAATTATCCGCTCCAGCTCGCATTAATGCCCGCCATCAGCGCGATCGCAGCCGGAAACCGTTGCGTGATTAAACCGTCGGAGTACGCGCCGGCAACAAGCGAACTGCTAAAAAAGTTGATCAGTCAAACCTTTGCGCCTGAAGTGCTCACCGTTGTTACCGGGGATATCGACACTGCGAAACAATTAACTTCACTGCCATTCGATCTCATTTTTTTTACAGGGAGTCAAGAGACAGGAAAGGCAGTATCCGAGCAGGCAGCCAAACAGCTTACCCCTGTAATAGCGGAGCTAGGCGGGAAAAATCCCTGTATATTGGATGAAACAGGGTACTCGCCCGGAGCCATTCGAGAAATCGTCTGGGGCAAATTTCTCAACGCGGGACAAACCTGCATTGCACCCGATACGCTATTCGTACACGAATCGATATACGAAAAAACACTTTCGGAAATTTCAGCAGCCCTTTTGTCGTTTTACGGGGATCATGCTAAGGAAAGTAAAGACTACGGCAGGATTTGCAATCCAGGACACTTTCAAAAACTGCTTCATGTCATCACGCAGGGAGAAATCAGGTTTGGGGGAGAATGCGATGCGGAAGATTTATTCATTGCCCCTACAGTATTAACAGACATACCTTCCGGGAGTTCCATTTTGCTTGATGAAATTTTCGGTCCCATACTCCCTGTCATTCCCTATGCCAGCCTGGATTCTTTATTAAATCAACAGGTGATTCAGCGTGATGCATTGGTTGCGTATTTGTTTAGCAAGAACAAGCAACACATCCGGCTAGTCGAAAAGCATATGCGATCGACAACCCTCAGCGTCAATCAAGTCATCCAACATGGTGCTAATCCACATGTTGCTTTCGGCGGCGTTGGGCGTAGCGGCCATGGCAGTTATCACGGCAAGGCGGGTTTTCAAGCTTTCACCTACGAAAAGACAGCTTACAATGTGTATCGCTACTTGCATATACCCGGCAAATTTCCGCCTTACTCCGATCGGAACCTGCAAATTGTGAAGAAGTTTAGAAAATGGCTTTTATAAGAAAAGGATATCGAATGATTACAGGGGGATTGCCGTGCAGCTTATATCGTTACCGGTCTTATGGACTGTATTGATTGACATCCTTGCTTGGGCATTTTTTCATGTAATCGTGGCTGTTTTGTGCTTGAAGCTGCCTCTGGCGTTCTTTTTGAAAGATAGTGTCTGGTTTAGACTGTTCTTCTGGGAAAAATCAGGGAATTTATGGCAACGGTTATTTCACGTTAAGAGATGGAAAGGACGTCTCATCGACGGGACCGTGATATTGAAAAAAGGATATGGTAAAAAGAAATTGCACGGCACCGGCATAAGTGACTTGAAAGTGTTCGCCGCAGAAACCAAACGGGCGGAGCTGACCCATTGGCTTTCTATTGTGCCCGCTCCATTATTTTTCATATGGAACCCTGTATGGGCAGGTTGGGTCATGATTCTCTACGCAGTGATGTTCAACTTGCCATTCATCGTTGTACAGCGTTACAACCGCGGACGCATTGATGCGATTACATTATCGACTAATAAATAGGAAGGGGGATATTTCAGATGGGGAAGAAAGTCATTGTTATCGGCGCAGGTGTCGCTGGACTTGCGACTGCAATAAGATTGCAGCATGCCGGTTATCAGGTCGAAATCTATGAGAAAGAATCCTTGCCGGGCGGGAAAATGAATCGAATTGAAACGGGTGGCTACAAATTTGATTTAGGGCCAACGATCGTAATGATGCCGGAATTGTACAGGGAGATTTTTGAACTATGCGGCCGCAATCCCGATGATTATATTCCCATGGAAAGATTGGACCCGATGTATCGAGTTTACTATAGTGATATTCCCGATGCACCTTATGATATTTCCTCCGATCTTGTGGAATTGGCAAAGACGATTGAAAAAATCAGCGAAGAAGATATGGAGGGCTTCTTTCTCTATCTGCACGAAATTTATAAACGCTTTATGGTTGCCAAGACCAGCATTATTCAAAGACCCTTTCGTAAATCCCGCGATTTCTATAACCTGGCCATGTTGAAGAAAGCTCTAAAGCTGAAGACGTTTGACACTGCGGATCATTTTATGAGCAAATATATGAAGAATGAACGGCTAAAGCAAATGATCAGCTTTCAGACCTTGTACATTGGCATTTCACCGTTTAAAAGTCCTTCGTTTTACACCATGATTCCGATGTTACAATTTTTATATGGCGTATGGTTTATTAAAGGCGGTATGTATACGATGGCTCAGTCTATGGAGAAACTCTTCAAGGAACTTGGCGGGACCATTCTCTTCAACAAAAATGTACAGGAAATATGCATTCACAACCGTAAAGCGACTGGCATTGTCGTAGACGGTCAGAACGTTTCTGCGGACTTTGTGGTATGTAATGCAGACTTTCCCTACGCCATGAAAAACTTGGTGAAGGATCGGGCAGCTAAAGGTAAATACACAAACAAAAAGATCGATAAAATGAAATACTCCTGCTCTTGTTTTCTTTTATATCTGGGCATGAACAGAAAATATGAGGAAATAGAGCACGTTCATAATTTTATTTTTAATGAAGATCTTAAAAAGAATCTGGATGATATTTTTGCCGGGAATAAACTGACCAATGCTTCGTTTTATGTTTATATCGCTTCGAAGATGGATGCTTCACTTACTCCCGATGGAAAAGATGGATTATACATATTGATGCCGGTGTCCAATCTAGCCGCGGCTAATTATTCATGGAATGAGGAAACGATTCGTGATTACCGATCCTATATTTTAAACACATTAAAGAAAATACGCGGGTTTGAAAATATCGATCAAGAGATTGTAACGGAAACTTGCATCACACCGCTCGACTTCGAGTCGAAGTTTAATGCTTATAATGGCGCCACCTTCGGTCTGATGCCAGTCTTATCTCAAAGCAACCATATGCGCCCGCAAAGCAAGGCAAAGGATTGTGAGCAGCTTTACTTTACCGGAAGCAGCACACATCCGGGTGCGGGTGTTCCGATTGTACTATTATCAGCCAGAATTACCGCACAGGAACTGATGCATGACGACCAGGGGATTGTATACGACTATTCTGGGAAGTGAAGAATTGACGAGTGGGATCCTGCCCTAACACTGGAGGAAATGACATGCCAGGCTCAGAAGGAATCAATCTTATTATCGGATTACTAGCTGTTCTGGTCGGATTCATGATGTTCCGGTCTTTGCCGCTTCTTCAAACTACGGATAAACATAATCGTTTACCGTTTGTATCCATCATAATACCTGCCAGAAACGAATCGAGTCGGATTTCTCCTCTGCTGCAATCCTTACAGGAGCAAACATTTCGGTCATTTGAGGTTCTGGTTGTTGACGATCATTCTACAGATCATACTGCAGCTATTGCACAAAGCTTCGGTGCAAAGGTTCTACAGAACCAAGTAGTAGACTCAGGGTCGGGGAAATCTATGGCTTGTTGGCACGGAGCGCAGCATGCTAATGGAAAATGGCTCTTGTTTTTAGATGCAGATACATCTTTCACAAATGCGAACAGTCTATATAAATTACTCGATTTCTATCAACAAAAAGGCGCTAAAGGGATTTTATCTCTGCAGCCCTATCATACTATTCGTCGATTTTATGAAAATCTATCGGCGATTTTTAACATTATTGTCATTGTTGGAATGAATTTATTTACTTTCCGGGGGCCCAGGTTCAAAACCGCAGGCTCCTTTGGTCCATGCATATTATGCAATAAAGACGATTATTTTTTGACAGGCGGGCATCAAAAAATTATAGGTGAAGTAATGGATGACCTGGCACTCGGACAGGCCTTCCTTGATAAAAGCCTACCTGTTCATTGTATGGGGGGGAAAGGTGTAATCACTTTTCGCATGTACCCGGAAGGAATTAAAAGTCTTGTAGAAGGTTGGTGCAAAAGCTTTGCTGTCGGATCAAAATCAACTCATCCGCTCGTGATGTTGATGACCATCATTTGGATTTCCGGAAGTTTTATCAGCACAGGAGCACTCCTTTCTTCCATGACGGCAAATCTTCCTGCAGCCATGATCTTTAGCGGTATATTGTATATGGCATATGCCATGCAAACTCTGCTATTTGCCCGCAGGTGCGGCAATTTCAGTTGGGGTATATTTTTGCTGCACCCGATTTTGTTTTTATTTTTCGCAGCCGTATACGTTTATTCCTTATTCCAAACGTACATCCTGCGTACTGTAAAATGGAAGGGCCGTAAAATAGACGTATGATGAGGATTATAATGGACCCATTGTTTTCGACGCATGGCGTTCGTTTTAATCAATTGCAAAAATGAAATAAAAAGTTAATATAGCAACTAAAAGGATCGCGTTAGTTGTCCAAGGCCCTGATTGTAATCATGTCCATAGAGATTCGATGAATGGGAAAGCCGGGATGTTTCGGCTTTCCCATTTCTGTTATTTTCATCAGCTGTTAGATTTCGTTTCAGACCGACCAACCGCGCTTATAACTAAGTTGATTTCAACTTTGTTCTGCGCAATTGCTGACTCATCAGATGGATTATTCAATATGAGTCGTAAATAACGAAATTAGAACAATAATATGAGTATTATATATTGATTAAATTCGATTGGTGACTTATATTGAAAATACATTACATTCAATGAGGTGGTATTAATGTCGGGAATGGTCAATTATGATGACACAATATCTTCAAGTGTAACTTCTAATGAACTTGGAATCGTACTGTGTAAATATTGTTCGTCGATGATCGGCACGTTGCCGACGAACGGATTCAAGAAGCTCTACGGCGTATGCGATAGCGAGGAATGTCAAGGCGAGAATCGGAAGGGGAACGGGTATGAGCGTTAAGCAAGTGTTTGATTTTCATGAAGGCAATGCAAGCATGAAAAGCGTTCTGGGGGGCAAAGGGGCCCATCTCGCCGAGATGACGCGCGCGGGGCTTCAGGTGCCTCCCGGCTTTACCATTTCAACGGCCGCATGTCTGTCTTATTTTCAAGAGAACGAAGGACTGTCGGAGGAGCTGTGGCAGGAGACGCAGTCCGCACTGATGAGACTGGAGGAACGCAAAGGACAGAGACTGGGCAACGCGGACAATCCGCTGCTCGTCTCTGTCCGCTCGGGTTCCGTCACCTCGATGCCGGGAATGATGGATACGCTGCTTAACTTGGGGCTCAACGACGAGACGGTGCAAGGATTGGCTCGGCAGACCGGCAATGCTAGATTCGCCTACGATTGCTACCGCAGGCTGCTGCAGATGTTTGGCGAGGTTGTGCTGGGGATCGAGGGGTTCCGTTTCGAGAAAATACTAAGCCGGGTTAAGTCGGCGCGCGGAGCGGAGACGGACCAGCAGTTGTCGGAGGATGGGCTGTGCGAATTAATCGAGGAGTACAAGAGGTGCATTGTTGCCCGAGCCGGTCGGCCGTTCCCCGAGGATGTTCATGAACAGCTTCGTCTGGCGATCCAGGCGGTTTTCAGCTCGTGGCTTAATCCTCGGGCGAAGTTCTACCGTCAATTAAACCGAATTCCCGACGAACAGGGAACGGCCGTTAACATTCAGAGCATGGTGTTCGGCAATCTGGGAAGCGACTGCGGCACCGGAGTCGTGTTTACGAGAAATCCGTCCACCGGAGAGAAGGAACTGTATGGGGAATATTTAATCGACGCTCAAGGCGAAGACGTGGTCGCAGGTTCGAGAACGCCCCAGCCTGTCGCTTCGCTGCGCAACGACATGCCGGCTACATACGAAGAGCTACTGCGGGTGGCGAAGCGGCTGGAGCAGCACTATAGGGACATGCAGGATATCGAATTCACAGTCGAGAAAGGCAAGCTCTATATCCTTCAGACGAGAAACGGCAAGAGGAACGCCCAGGCAGCTGTCAAAGTCGCGGTGGATTTGGTCAAGGAGGGCGTCATAACAAAGGAAGAGGCTCTCCAAAGAATCGAGGCGTCCCACCTCGACCAGCTCCTGCACCGCGGCATCGACGAGAGCGCGGTCGCTGACGTGCTGGCTACGGGACTGCCCGCTTCTCCCGGAGCCGCATCGGGGCGGGCGGCTTTCGATGCGGACACCGCGGCGCGGTGGAGCAGAGACGGGATCAAGGTGCTGCTCGTTCGTCCCGAAACGACGCCGGAAGACATACATGGCGTACTGGTATCTGAAGGTGTGGTTACAAGCAGGGGAGGCATGACCAGCCATGCCGCCGTAGTCGCCAGAGGCATGGGCAAGCCGTGCGTATGCGGATGCGAGAGCCTCGACATCGACGAGGAGCACGGGCAGATGATCGTAGGCTCTCGAACGGTCAAGGAAGGAGATCTGCTAACGATCGACGGCGCCAGCGGCCGCGTAATCGTCGGAGAGGTCCCGCTTCGCGAACCTAAGATGACCGAGCAGCTGTCGGAGCTGTTGGGCTGGGCGGATGCGATACGCACGTTGGAAGTGCGCGCGAATGCCGACAACCCCGACGATGCCCGGACGGGCAGGCAGTTCGGAGCGCAAGGCATCGGCCTCTGCCGGACGGAGCATATGTTTTTTGCGCCGGACCGTCTTCCGGTCGTGCAGCGGATGATCGTGGCGGACGACGACGCGGAGCGCAATAAGGCGTTGGCTCAGCTTCTTCCTATGCAGCAATCGGACTTCGAGGGAATGTTCGAGCAGATGAACGGACTGCCGGTAACGATTCGGCTGCTTGATCCTCCGCTTCACGAGTTTCTTCCGCAGGAGAAGGAGCTGCTGAAACGGCTGGAGGAACTGGCGGATACGATCGAGCCCGGCGAAGCCGAGAAAGCCGAGAAAAAGGCGATTGAAGCAACGCTTCGTAAAGTCAGGTCATTGGCCGAAGTGAATCCGATGCTCGGTTTGCGGGGGTGCCGGCTCGGTCTCGTGCATCCGGAAATATACGATATGCAGGCGGAGGCGATCTTCAGAGCCGCTTCTCGCTGCAGGGAACGCGGAATTTCGGTCGAATTGGAAATCATGGTTCCGTTGGTCGGCCATGTGAACGAACTGGAGACTCTTCGCAATCGTATCGATCATGCGGCTAGGCGCGTGAAGGAAGAAGAGGGCGGAATAGAAGCCGCGTACAAGGTAGGAACGATGATCGAA
The DNA here is from genome assembly GCF_017671885.1 of Cohnella sp. LGH. Lineage (NCBI taxonomy): Bacteria > Bacillati > Bacillota > Bacilli > Caryophanales > Paenibacillaceae > Cohnella > Cohnella sp. LGH. The sequence goes on along the minus strand of NZ_CP072117.1, from coordinate 1,408,380 downwards.
GTTCCGCGGGCGGCGCTGACCGCCGGTCAAATTGCCCGGTATGCGGATTTCTTCTCCTTTGGCACGAACGATCTCACTCAGATGACTTATGGATACAGCCGCGACGATGCGGAAGGGAAGTTCCTTACGCATTATCTGGATCACAAGCTGCTGCAGGTCAATCCGTTCCAATCGCTGGATACCGACGGCGTAGGAAAGCTGATCGAATGGGGCGTCTCCTCCGGCAGAGCGGAGAAGCCCGAGCTCAAAACGGGAATATGCGGAGAGCACGGCGGAGACAAGGAATCGATTTTCTTCTGCCACCGCGTCGGACTGAACTACGTGAGCTGTTCGCCGTTCCGCTTGCCGATGGCGCGTATTGCGGCGGCTCAGGCGGCGATCGCGTATGGCCGTCCGCAAGGAGACGAGGTGAAATCATCCAGCTCGGTTTCATCGTTGCCCGCGGTTTGATAGAATATAGGGATGAAGGTTAGACGAGGGGGCAATCGCCATCGAACTGACATCCCGCCAACAGCAAATATTGAAGATCGTCGAGGAAGATCAGCCGATTTCCGGCGAGCAGATCGCCGAGCGGCTCAACTTGACGAGGCCCATGATCCGTTCGGATTTGGCTATGCTGGTCATGCTCGAATATTTAGAAGCCAAGCCCAAGGTGGGTTACACCTTGGGCAGCGGTTTTGTACATAAGAAAGGGGCGTCGTTGGAACGCCTGTTTGAGATGCGGGTAGGGGACTATCAGTCCGCGCCCGTTGTTATCCCCGAGACCGCGACAGTCGGAGACGCGGTCGTCTCGCTGTTCCTGGAGGATGTCGGCACCCTGTTCGTGATCGATGCGGCGGGCTGCCTAGCCGGCGTCGTATCCCGCAAGGACTTGCTGCGGATCACGATCGGCAACGCTGCCGCGGCTTCGATGCCGATCAGCCTTGTTATGACCCGCCAGCCCAATATTCACACGATCATGCCCGACGATCGGCTGCTCGCCGCCGCCAGCAAAATGATTTCCTACGAGGTGGACAGCTTGCCTGTCGTGAACGCGGCAAGCGTTCCGGGCGATCCGCACAAGTTGGAAGTAATCGGCAGAATCACGAAGACGACGATTACGAAAGTGTTGCTGGAGCTTGCGCTCGATTAATTCGTTTTACGTATTCGCTTGGATTGCAGCCATATTGCTTGCGAAAGGTCGTTGTGAAATTGCTGGCGTTGCTATAACCGACCGAAGCTGCGATTTCGCCGATGTTCAATCGTTCTGCTTCTATATACGCGAGGGCCTTCTCCATCCTTTTTTGACGTACAAGCTCGAAGATCGTCATCCCAAACAATTCGCGAAACCCTTTTTTTAGCTTGAATTCATTCATGCCAACCCGCCTGGACAACTCCCTGATCGATAACGGTTGTTCGAAATGATGCTGCACTAATTCGCGGGTTTGCCGCAATTTGGCCCTATCGTCATGGCGAAGCGTCATGCTTCCGCCAACAGTCCCGTATTCGTCCGATTCGCCAAACAAGGCAATAAATTCAAGCGCTTTGCTTTCCAGATATAGCCGTTTCATCGTTCCCAGATGCGTGCAATTCATCATGTCCGAAACGCATTTTTGGATGGCTGGAGTGTCCGGGTAATGATCGATATTTCCGCGATAATGGTTAAGCCAGGTTTCCATCTTTTGTTTCTCCGTCAAATCCCCTGCATAATACAGCAGCTCGTCCGGGGTCAGCCTGATTTCCACCATTTGATTCCGGATGCCTGCTTTCTTCTCCTCATAAACCCGAACATCTTCCAGAAAAGTAACATTGCCTGTTTTTGAACTTGTAAGACTCCTTTTGCCGTTCCATTCGTAATTCATTTCCCCGCTTACGCAATAACTCAATTCAAACAGCTGGCAGGATTCCTGAAGCTGAAGCTTCATATCTTCTTCGAACGTAATGTCCGTAATCATGATTTCCATACCCGGACGAATTCGCGTCCTGGTCATGAATCCTTTGCCTATATGAGCGGGAATGGTAAGCCGTTGCTCCTGATTGCTTTGTTGAACGTGTCCCTCGACCATTCTCGTAAATTGATCAAATAATTCATGAATCGTAGTGATATTTAATAACATCGCAAAATCACCTCCTTGGCAACTACATAATTGAATTCTACTGTATCCCGCAATTTACATTCAAGCAAGCTCCATCAATAGGGATTTGAAGTTTTCTCCCTTAGCAGGGAATCGGTCTCCCTCAGCAGGTAGAGAAAAAAATCAAGGTGAATGATAATGATACTTGCCGGATTGAATATACGGTGGGCATTTGAGGAGGGAATACAATTTGGCAAATCATCCATCAATTACATTGCAAGCAGACGATAAACTTCAGCTGCAGGTTGATCCGCGGCGTTGGTACGCGCTGGCGGTTATTCTTCTGCCCGTACTGCTTAATTCCTTGAACACCTATATGATTCAGGTCGCACTCCCGTCTATACAAGATAGCTTGAATGCCAGTTTTTCCGATGCACAGCTAATCGTCGCCGGCTTTTCTCTCAGTTTGGCTGTAGCGCTTATTGTCGGCGGGAAACTTGGCGACATCTACGGGAGAAAACGGCTGCTGCTTATCGGTGTGAGCGGATTTACGATTATGGCCATGCTCGCTGGATTGACCTCGAACCCAACTTTGCTGATTGTCTTTCGGATTGTACAAGGGCTCGCCGCGGCACTTATCCAGCCCCAGGTGTTATCCATGATGCAGGTTAATTTTCTGCCGCGGGAAAAGGGGCTTGTATTCAGTATTTACGGCGCTTTGATGGGATTCGGGTTCGCATTCGGTCTCATCCTGGGAGGAATTCTCGTCAATTGGAACGTGTACGATCTTGGTTGGCGGACCGTTTTTTTCTTCAATGTCCCCTTCGGCATCCTTGTCCTTCTGTGTTTGCCGCTTCTGTCGGAGTCGAGCGGCGGAAGGGCGCAAAAAATCGATTGGATCGGCACCTTATTAATTATAGGAGGATTATTTCTGCTCGTTTATCCATTGTCCGAAGGGCAAAAACAGGGCTGGCCGTTTTGGATATGGGGCTGTCTGATCCTATCGCTTTTATTGTTGTCCGCCTTTATCGCATTTGAGATTCGCAAACAAAAAGGGGAGGGGACCGCGCTTGTTGATTTAACCATTTTCAAACGGCGTTTATTCGGGATAGGGATGATTTCGGCCGTTTTGACCTATTTCAGTATGTTCTCCTTCTTTTTTCTCTTAACCTATTATTTGCAGTTCGGCCTGCACTTTGATGCACAAGGGACGAGTCTCGTTTTTCTGCCTCTGGGCGGCGGCTTTTTCCTGACTTCCCTACTGTCATCGCGAATGATAAACAGGTGGGGAATGATTGTGCTGAAAATAGGGGCTTTGGTATCGGGGATATGTTTTTTCTTATTTATTTGGTTGCTTCATATTGATTCGGTACATCTATTGAGTATTCAATACATTGTGCTTCTGCTTGTGTACGGCTTGGGGCTTGGTCTTGTCACAACTCCTCTTACTCGAGTCGTACTGGGCACGGTTCCGTACAAGGATGCAGGAACAGGCTCGGGTTTGTTTAATACGTTTATGTATTTGTCCAATTCGCTCGGAGTGGCGTTGATCGGTATTTTGTTTTCCGCTTCATTGCGACAGCCTTTGGGAAGTGCTGATTTGTCGGACTATGCAAGAGCGTTTGCCGTCTCTTTAGCTGTATGCGGAGTACTTGCAGTGGCTGCGTTTGTTTGCCTTTGTTTCCTGCGCGATCAGAAAGTTAAATAAATAATGAAAAGAAACATCCGGACCCGATTAAAGCCTATTTATAGGCAGGGCTAATTGCTTAATGAAAGTATCTCTGCCAGACGATATATGCCTTCTTCAATCGCAGCTCAGCTTTGACTACTAATAACACATTGCATACACGCGACGGGGCTTTCGTCCAATGTTAGTCAGATGTATAATCATGGAAGAGCTAGGAGTTGCAATTCAATTAAGAGAGTCAGGAAATTTGGAAGGAGAATTCATTTGTCCGATCAATGGAAAGTATATCTATCTAAATCTAAAACTTTGATAAGAGTAGATGTAGGAATAATTGAAGATGTTCCGATCAATGATGCAGTAACATTATTAGAAGTAAATATTAAATCAAGAAGTTTTTTTTCAAAGAAATTAGATAATGAACTTGTTGGTAAAGTTGAAGATGAAATTGACAGTCATTTGACAGATCTTGATTTTGTTGTTGGCGCCATAACTTATGCAGACTCTAAATCTTTCTACTACTATACAAAACAAAAAGATTTACTTTTTAATATGCTCAATAAAGTGCTATCGAAATACAAAAAGCTCAAATGTGTAATCTCAATTGGGGATGATCCAAATTGGCAATTTTATTTAGAAAATTTATATCCAGATGATTTGAAAAGCAACTGAAAATAGAGAAGATGAGGTTAGCAACCAAGGGAGGGGCTTTTTTTGAAGATTTATTTGAGACAGGGAACAGACAATCAAATCGCAAATCATAATTTTTATGCTGCTTATGATGGATTCAAGCAGATGGGGTTTGAAATTCGCTACTTTCAAAATATCAATGAGTTGTCGGATCATCAGAAGGAGGATATCGTTGTTGGTTATGTGGACGATGTTAGAGATATGCTTCGCAAATACGAAATCGTCGCACCCGAACTTGACTATCCTGAAGAGCTAACATCTTATTTGGGGAGGAAAGTCTGGAAATCCAGACTTAGTGTCGTTGCTAATAATCCGGAGAACTGGAATGTATTTATCAAGCCAGTTGAGGACAAGAAGTTCACTGGTGTTGTGGTGACAAACACAAAGGACTTAATGGGCTGTGGTGGGACTGAGGATGAAGACACTGAAATTTTTTGCTCTGAAGTGGTAAAATTCATCGCTGAGTGGAGATGTTTCGTAAGATTCGGAAATATTTTGGATGTTCGTAGGTATCGCGGGGATTGGCGATTGCATTTTGATCCTCGAATAGTTCAGGATATCGTTAATCAATTCAAGACTGCCCCAAAAGGATATGCAGTAGATATCGGATTAACTGATAAAGGTGAAACTCTTTTAATTGAAGTTAATGATGGTTATGCATTAGGTCATTATGGTGTTTTTTCCATTGATTACGCCAAATTGTTATCGGCAAGATGGTCGGAATTGACAAATACTACTGATGAATGTGATTTTTAAAATTCGAGCGTGGATTCGGAGAAAGCAATACATTTAAAATCTGCCAGGAGAGATATTTGAAAAAGGGAGTGAGGTAACAATAAAGAGTTCTAAGTATCAGTACTTATTATTTCTTCTATTAATTATTACCATAATATTTTTTTCTTACATATGGATACAGCATGCTCGATCAACTTATTACCAAGTAGAATCTTCAATGAGAAAAATTGATTCGAGTTTTAGTGAGATGTTACATGTTCATGTAGACAAAAAGCATACCTTATCGTTTTATACAACGTTAAATAATGAACTAGCAGTAGTCTCATTAGAAAGAAAATTAATAGGATTCAAATTAGAAAGCTATGTAAACAAGACTCCACTAATAACAGAAAAGGAAATAAGTTGGCAAGGAGTGAGCCAGCCAAATGAAGATATTCATTTGCTATTTGGAACGGTTCATAATCAGGACACTACTCAAATCATAATTGTGAGTGAAAGGAACCAAAGTGCAAATATTATCAGGGCCGGGTCACTCTCTTTTTGGTATATATTAACGGATGAATCGGTTCACACACCAGTAACTATTCAGACATTTAATAAAGATGAGAAAAGCTGTATGAAACGGGGGATGTGAATTATTGGAATGATAAATTGTAAAGAAGAAAACTTCCTCTTAAAAGAAGAGATCAATAAAGTGAAATGGAGTAACAAGTGAAAGTGATCATTATTTTGGGGGAGGGATACATTAATGCATTCTATTTTTAAACCCTTGACGGATCATATTGTTTTTACGGGTGATTTGAAGACAGATATACGTTTGTTCTTAGAGGCGAATCAATGCTCAGATACGGCAATTCATTGCATTGAAGTTGGCGCTGAATCAAGAATAATTGCTTTAATGTATAATTCCGATCCTACAGCAGCTGAGACTGCAGGTTGGTTACATGATATCAGTGCCGTATTTCCAAGTAATGAGAGAATAGATGTAGCAAGACAATTACAGATTGATGTATTGCCTGAAGAAGAAGTCTTCCCAATGATTATTCATCAGAAAATATCGAGAGTAATGGCAAGAGATATATTTAATATCAACAATCAGGAAATATTAGATGCTGTCGGCTGCCACACAACTTTGAGATCTAATTCTACATTACTTGATCAAGTATTATTTGTTGCTGACAAGATCTCATGGGACCAGCAAGGGAAGCCACCTTACATAAACGAACTTAATAGAAATTTACAGAAATCAATAACACACGGGGCATTTGCATATATCAATTTTTTATGGGAACGCAAGGAAACCTTGAAGGTAATACATCCTTGGCTAAAAGAAGCGTATGAAGAGCTAAAGGACAAAGTGCGATTAGTGAGCTAACTCGCTGAATTAACTTCAGCTAACATAATATTTACGCCGAAGATCGGCTTTTTATTGGATGGTGATTTCAACGTTGAAGGAAACTGTAATTACTGAGCCTTACAATGACAATTGGTCCCAATTATATAGTGAGCTTCGATTTCGAATCGTAAATCAAATAGGGCCATTAATCTAAAGAATTGATCTTATAGGTTCAACGGCTGTTGTCTTTCGAAAAAGCTGCCAGCATCTCATAACATTTATCGGAGGAGTAACTTGTACATTGCGATTACTTTAGTCATTTTATCAGGCCTGATCCATTCTATCTGGAATTTATTTACTAAGCGTAGTGTTAATAAAGTAGTATTTCTATGGTTTTGCCAATGGATGGCAATATTAGTATTCCTACCGTTAACATTATATGAAATTGCCCATTCAAATATTGATTTCATACCTCTTACAGGGTGGTTATTGATTTTAGCAAGTATGGCACTTCACGGATTGTATGTTCTTTTGCTCGCTTATACATATTCTGTAAGTGATTTATCACAAGCATATCCGATAATGAGAGGGATAAGTCCATTACTGGTTCCTATCATAGGAGTATTACTATTAAAAGAGCAATTACAATGGATAGGTTGGATTGGGATTACACTAATCATTATCGGGATATTCCTCGTAAATGGATTTCAAACTGGGAGATTGGTAGTTCTCAATAAGGCTACATTAGCCTCTATATCCGTCGGGATCATGATCGTCAGTTATACAATTATAGACAAATTAACTTTGAAATACTTACCCCCAATAACTTTGAATGAAGCAACGAATATTGGAAATCTGATTGCATTATCATGGATTGCATTTCGATCTGGGGCATTACAAACAGAATGGAAGATCAATTCGAGAACAATTATTCTAGGCGGAATTTTAGCTCCTGGTGGATATATCCTATTCCTGATGGCTCTTAATATAATGCCTGTATCCCAATTAGCTCCAATGAGGGAAATAGGAACAGTTTTTGGGACGATATTTGGTGTATTTTTACTTAAGGAAAAGCAAGGACAAAGTAGAATAATTGCATCAATATTAATAACTATGGGTATTATTGTGTTGGCTAACTCTGAAATTTGATTGTGAATCAAGGTGGTATGATTTGAATTACCGAAGAGCAAATAAAACTAAAGGATGTTGCCAAATGAATATACATTTCAAGGAGGGCTATTAATGACTGACTTTTTAGATATAGTGTCTTCAGAAGAAGAAATAAGGAAAATGATTGGATATTCAAGTGAGCTGGTAAATAATAAGTCAATTAATTATCTGGATATACATTGCAAGGAATTTATATCCCTTTCACCTATGATATTTATTTCTACTTCAGATAATAATGGACTTTGTGATGTTTCACCTCGCGGAGATGCTCCGGGATTTGTTCAAATATTAGACGATAAAAGGCTTGTTATCCCTGAAAGACCTGGCAACCGAAGGATAGACTCGATGAGAAATATCTTAAAAAATCCAAAGATAGGACTGATTTTTATTATTCCCGGGTTAGAAGAGACATTGAGAGTAAACGGTGAAGCGCGAATAATAAAAAATGAAGATATATTAAACATGATGAAAGTTAACGAAAAGCCTCCATTACTTGGTATTGGAGTTGTAGTTGAAGAATGCTATATGCACTGTGCCAAAGCATTTAAAAGGTCTCGTTTATGGGATCATGATTCGTGGATAGAAAAGCCGAAACTTCCGAATCCAGCATTAATTATTTCTAAACATGCCAGTAAGCTAGGAAAAACAGAAGAAGAAGTATCGGAAGCGCTGGAAGAAAGTTATACAAAAAGACTATATTAGAAACCATGTCCGGCTGAAACCGTGTTGGTCGCTCTACTCGTGTAGCGTACTTTCTATGATTTTCCGGCACGTAAATCTTAACCCAGTTCATTTTTAATCCTTCCAAAAGCTGATAGGATAAAAACAAGATCAACTATAAACAACAATTTTGGGAGGTACAGCCTTGCAGACAAACCCAGTAGAGCAATCTAACGAAACTCGGATCCCGCAAAAAATATGTGCGTTTAACGATGCATGGACGGAATGGTTGCAGGGAAGCAAGTTCCCGATTGCTTTTTTCGGTGATAGTACGGTCGACGGCGCGAATACGACGGGATGGGTGGCCAATACGATTGGAGTAGACGGCGCTTCGCCGAACGCCTTCTCGAAGAAGCTGGAGGAATTGCTTCGTCAAGCTACGAACAACGAGGTATTGCGCATCTATAACTCGGGTTTTACCGGAACGAATGCTAGCTGGGCAGTAACGATATTGGAGGAACAGTTTGGCGAAACGTCCGCTTATCATGACACGCGGATGATCGGAATTGGTTTTGGCATCAACGACCGGCTTCTCTATCCGAACGAAAAAGCCTATCGAGACGGGTTCAAAGGATCTATCAAACAAATCATTAACTGGTGCTACTCGAAGAACATCCAACCGTTTCTGCTGACGACTCAAGCGATACTCGAACCAGGGGTGAAAACGGAATATGCGGACGACTATCCGATGAGAACGAGCGAACATGTCGCGAGCATAGCCAACGAAGTGAAGAGGGAGCTAGCGGAGAAGTACGGACTCCAACTCGTCGATATGAACAAATATACGGAATCCTTCCTACTGTACTCCTCTATCAGCGTGCAGAAGATCATTTCGGACCGGCTGCACTTCGGAGACATGGGTCATCGGTATGAAGCGGAAGTTCTGTTCTCCTGTCTGTCCCCTCGTACGATCATCGCGGACGGGTACACCAAAATCGATTATTCCAGTCAGAAAATCAAAGACAGCGTACCCGACGACTGGTTGACAATACCCGAGGCGCAGACGGATAGCTTCAAAGTTTACGTGGAACATACGAAGGCGGACACAACCGATAGGATCATCATGTCCGCATGGGTTTTCGTTAACGCCAGACGGAAGCTGATGTTAAGGGCCTATAAAGGAAGTTCGCCGGATACTTATGTCAAAATAAACGGCAACAACCGAAGCTTGGACGGTGAGGAGACGATCATCGATCAACTGGATTTAGGCTTATATTATTTGGAAGTGTTCACGGGATCGTCATCAAAAGTGGACTTTAAAGGCTTTATTCTCGATTAGTGAAATCTGAAACGAACGGAGTTGTCCCAAAAGTAAGTTCTAGCTCACTTTTAGAACAGCTCGCTTGAAAAAAGGTGCCTAATTGAAAAATGACGGCGTTAAGGGTGCTAACCCTGCGCCGTTATTTCTTGTTTTAGATCTACTGCGGCCTTCTAGAGCAAGTTATGGGCAAGTGAAAGCCATCCGACCTCTAAGCTTACTTTCGGCAAGCTGTGAAGCAGATATCGCCGGAATCCCCATTTGCCCGAACACACTCTCCGGCTCAATCATCCGCTGAACCGATAATGCATAACCTTCCTCACTACGGAGTCTTTCTCGTGCCTGTTGTTTGGAACGCAAATACCTCAGACAGACGCTGATTTCCCGATTCCCTTGTGCTTTTGTGCAGTTGTCCAGCTTACTGATGTCTTTCTGCCACTTCTTCGATTTTTCCTTGTGATAAGTGCTGTACTTTACCACAGCCTCAAGCTCTTCGCTTTTCAAGTAGGCATAGTTCTCTTCCCCGCCATCTTGGTGAGCATCTTAGGATGGTAACTGTCTTGTCCTCCACCTGGATAAGCGGAAGCGAAGATGCTGTCGCTGAGTCGGTTCACAGCGGCGTTTACAACACGAACGAGGTGATTTTGAGGAATGTCTTCCTCCAAGTCCATTGGCAGGGAAAGTTGGTCCATGGTATTAATCTCGATGAAAGGAGGGGGGGGATGTATCTCATGGAGGAGCGGAGCGTTTGCCTTTGGAATCGTGAAATCTCCTTGTTACGAGTTTACCCATTCCGATTTCACGATTCCAACAGCAACCGGAAGGAGATACATCCCCAAAATAACATTAATCGAGATAAAACAAAGGCTGCTCATAAGTTAATTATGAGACAGCCCCGTTGTTTTTGTGGAGGACTGATCAGTCGCATATAAGACGGTTTGATAGTTTGCGCGATATTGCGATGGCGATAAACCTTCCAGCTTTTTGAATGTTTTGCTGAAGTACAGAGGGTTCTCGAAGCTTAATTCAAAGGCGATATCCTGCACGGACTTCTCGGTTTCCCGAAGCAAATACTTCGCTCGTTGTATGCGAAGCTGTTGCAGATACAGGTTAATCGTGATGCCGGAATATTTCTTGAAGATATTGCAGAGATACTCGTATTTCCGGTCGAGCATTCTCTCGATCGACGCGGCGGTGCATTCCAGCATGTAGCTTTCGTTCAAAATTTCCACGAGCCGTTGGAAAGTCACGATGGATGCGGGCAAGTTAATGTCGGACATGACTTTCTCCAGCAAGTCTTCAGCGGATATTTCGATTAATTTAGCCAAGCAGCGATTTAAACGATAATGGTAATATCCTTTCGGTTTGGTGAATTCGTTGGTCATGATTTCGAACGTATGCATGCATTCATACCGACGAAACGGCGTATAAAAACGGGGAATGATCAGTTTCCCTGCCTGTTCGTTCGTGGAAGTGCGTAAAAAATTTGAACTCGTATGGCAAATCTTAAGCAGCGAGGTTAAATTATCACCGGCATCTATTAATTCAAGAGGCGGATCGGACGTGAATTGAACCCAGAAGAAGCTTCCGCCTCCGGGCTTCCAGGCAAAATGCTCCTCCCAAGGCAATAAGAGCAGGCAGTCCCCGCCGTTCAAAGTATATTTCTCTTGTCCGACCTGAATGAATACAGGACCATCCGCAACCATGATCAATTCATAGTGCGGATTTGCTCGCGGTATCAAGAAGTTTGGGTCAATGTTGTACATTCGCGACCATTTCACGTCTAGTCTGGATAGTCCATTTAAGGAAAAGTAATCCATTCGCGACCCCTCCCTCTTTACACATTCTTCACCAAGGAAACATTAATCCAGACAATGTTGTTCTGAACTTGAAAGTCCTATAATGAAAACACTTACAATTCTACAGAAGAGTCGCCTGTTGAGTCAATCCATTCGACGAGATGGTGATGATGAGTTGTAAACAGTGAACATATAGGGAGGTGAGCGGATTGAAAAAAAGCGTATTAAATGAACAAGATTATTATCGCAAAGTATTCGGGGGATGGCTCGGCAAAAATGTCGGCGGTACTTTGGGAGGCTATGACGAGGGAAAGCCGGAATTGCTGAATTTGACTTTCTATCCTGAAATCCCGGATAAGCCCACTGCAAACGACGATCTCGATTTGCAACTCGTCTGGCTGCATGCGCTGGAGCAGTATGGCGCAAGAATCACTTCAAAGGAACTGGGACAGGAATGGGTCGAACACGTTTTCTTCCCCTTTGACGAGTACGGTTATAGCCTCACGAACTTGCGCTATGGTTTGCAGGCGCCGGTAAGCGGATGGTTCAACAATCCGTTTACCGATTGCATGGGATCGCCCATTCGCTCGGAAATATGGGCAATGGTGGCGCCCGGGGCCCCGGGAGTGGCGGCGTATTACGCTTATCAGGACGCGATTGTCGATCATGCCGGGGGTGAGGGCGTATACGGCGAAATGTTCTTTGCGGCAATCGAGAGCGCTGCGTTTCTCGAATCCGACAGAGACCGACTGATTCAAATCGGCTTATCTTTTATTCCAGAACAATGCCGGATCGCGAATGCGGTTAAGGATATTCTTCATTGCAAGGAAATGGGAAAATCGTGGATCGAAGCACGGGAAATGATCGTGGGCAAATATGGGAATTACAATTTCACGGATGCCCCCCAGAATGTCGCCTTTACGATTCTTGGCTGGATCTACGGCACGGATTTCGGGGATTGTATCCTTAAGGCCGCCAACTGCGGCTATGATACGGATTGCACCGCCGCAACGTTAGGCGCGATTCTAGGAATCATTGGCGGAGCTGAAAGCATACCGGAACGATGGGTCAAACCGATCGGGCATAGTGTTGTCGTTAGCCCGCAGATTAAAGGGTTCGCCGTTCCCGCCGATCTCGATGAGCTTACTAGACGTACGCTTCAAGTCAGTAAAGAGGTCATTGCCATATGGAATATTCCGGTTACGATTGAAAGTCGCAGTGCTACTTATGTTGAGGAGGATATCATACGCATCCCTGGCGAATGGATCGGCGACTATAATCCGCGCGGACTTCTGGAGCAGAGTGTGAGCGTTAATCGTTACCTGCTTCCGGAAGGAGCCGTGTTAAATCAAGGCTTGGAAGTTTCGATAGATTATGGGCACGGCGGGCCAACCGTCGGAATGACGGAGCGGAAAAAACTGATCCTCACATTGAGCAACCAATCGAAGGAAATGTGGGAGGGGAAGCTGGCGTTAGAAGCTCCGTCCTCATGGAGTACGGAAAAAGCCCCCCATTATCAGCTCCAGCCGGGAGAAAAGCTGGAATGGGAAACGGTCATCGAGACGGGCAGCGATAGACAGCCGTTCTACGAACTTTCGTTCCATATTCATCGTTGGCACGACAATTCTCTATGGAATAGTCATACCGTCCGCTTTATCTTACTATCAGCTGGCTATTGGAAGCTATGGGGACCAAGCAGCACGCAAGCTATCGAAGCTGTCGTGCCCGGAAATCTGCTTTCTTTCTCCAAGCTGCTGGGAACGGAAGAGCCTGGAATTTATAAGGCGCAGACTCTGTTGATCAATCCGCGCAAGCGCAATGTCAGGTTAATCGTGGGTACCCCGTTCCCTGTTAAAGTGCATTTGAATGGTAACAACGTGCTGGAAGATCATGAGCTGAGAGATTTTGTCCCAGGCTATCATCGAAGCTATATGCACAGATTATTCGAGATTGAGCTTGCCGAGGGTGAACACGTACTGGACATTCAAGTCCAGAAGGGAGAGGAACCCTTGGAACTGTTCGTGCTCCCAGTAGCCTTCACCAAAACGAAGACACCCGGAGGCAATTATTATTTCACGGATATCCTCTTTGGATCAGCCGATGAGCAGCGGGATATATCCAACGTATATCAATAAATGATAGGACGAATCTCGGTTATTTGGTAAGATCAATTCAAACGAAAAGGGGAGAGTTGACTATGAAGAAGTATGGGTTATTCAATGTTCTGAAAGTGCTTACAATTTGCTTGCTAACCGTGGTCATGGTGGCATGCAACAGCAACAATGAACCGCAGCAAAGCACGGGTACGACGGAACCGACCAAGTCATCCGAGCCAAGTCCGGTAGATTCGCAAGCAACGTCTGAATCACATGAGCCCATTACGCTGAGAGTGGGTTGGGTCATTCCGCCGGAAAATCAGGATTGGCCTAAAATGTTCGAAGCGTTCACCAAGAAATTTCCTTGGATAACGGTAGAGGGCGTGTATGCCGAGAATGGCGAAGACGAGCTTATTAAAAGCATTGCGGCAGGACAACCGCTCGATGTGATCTGGAATACTTCACTGGATCGGGCAATTGAAGAGGAGCTAATCGAAGATTTAACGCCTTACGCCGAGAAGGATGCGGAATTCCAAAGCTATCCGTATCGCGAAGGGTATTTGGACAACTTCAAGAGAGACGGCAAGCTGTACGCGCTGAGCCGCGGCAATGACGGATTCTTCATCCTTTACAACAAAGATTTATTGAAGCAGTACGGCCTGGAGAAGCCGAAGCTGGATTGGACGTGGGAAGACTTCAGAACGATGGCTAAAGCCGCTACCAATCCGGGGGCAGGCCACTTCGGCGTAGCGAACAGCGTATGGTGGTATAACTTCGTATCGATGGCAATGCCGATGGCAAATGGGCATGCGCCTAACATGGCGGCGATGAATGAGGATTTCTCGAAAAATCTGGCCGACGGTTCCGTACCGGAAGTATTGGATGATTTGAACTTCTTTCATGACTTGATGGTTAACGACGGATCCCTCTTAAATACGAAACGCGCAGCCGAAGTCAAAATCGAGATGAATTCGTTCCATATTGGCCAGTCGTTATTTTTCACAGCCATCGGCCCTGTTCTCCCAGGCTTCAAAGCACAATTCCCATTCGAATGGGATATTGCGACTATGCCTAAAGGGACAGCCAAGCAAGTTAATTTCGGCTGGTTGAGCCCGATGTCGATATCGAAAGCCAGTAAGCATAAAGAAGCGGCTTGGGAATTGATCAAATTCTGGGATGCGACCAAGGAAGGGCAGAAAACGTTGTTTGAATTCGGCGGATCCTTCCCGAACTCCGATGACCCGGAATTGGTTGAAGCGTTCGCGAATGCGAAGGTATATGAAGGCTTCGATAAAGAGGTATTGAAGTATACGCCGGGAATTACCCGTTTCGATCCGGCAAGGTTTATCCCCGCGAGCCAAGAACTCTCGCAAACTTTCACAGATTTCGGAGCAAAAGCCTATGAGGAAGAGATCAGCGCGCACGACTTCTTCCCGTCCAGAATGCAGAAGGTAAACGAAATCCTGCAGCAAAAGCTGGCCAAATAAAGAAAAGCTTAGCAGCGGCGAAGATAACGTTCAAGCTCCGGGTAAATCCGGAGCTTGACGAAGCATAAGGGGGTAGCAACCGTGGCAAGAGTATTGTTTCAACACATTCATAAACAATACGCCGGGGAGAAGCGGGTAGCTGTTAAAGACTTTCACCTGGAAATTGAAGACGGCGAGTTTCTGGTGCTTGTCGGTCCTTCGGGCTGCGGCAAGTCCACCTTGCTCCGGATGTTGGCCGGCTTGGAGGATATAACGGAAGGAAATATTTATATCGGCGACAGGATCGTCAATTATATCTCTTCCAAGGATCGCAATATCGCCATGGTCTTCCAGAACTACGCGCTTTATCCGCATATGACCGTATACGAGAACATAGCTTTCAGCCTCAGATTGAGCAAGCTGCCGAAAGCCGAAATTCACGAGCGCGTGAACCGCGCCGCCAAAGTATTGGATATCGAATCGCAGCTGCATAAGCTGCCGAAGCAAATGTCGGGCGGACAACGACAACGCGTTGCCTTGGGACGGGCCATTGTCCGCGAACCTGAAGTATTCCTCATGGACGAACCCTTGTCGAATTTGGATGCGAAGCTTCGTATTCAAATGCGTGAAGAAATCGGCAAGTTATATCGCAGGCTGCGTACGACGACGGTATACGTTACGCATGATCAAGTAGAGGCGATGACGATGGGAACACGAATCGTCGCGATGAAAGACGGGGTTATTCAGCAGGTAGCCAAGCCGGAGGAAATTTACAAAAGGCCTGCGAATCTGTTCGTGGCCGGCTTTATCGGATCGCCGCAAATGAATTTCATAGAAGGAACGGTTCGGATTCGCGATGGGCTTTGTTTCTTTGAAACTCGCAAACATAGGTTGAGCGTACCGGAGGATAAAAGCGAATTCCTCCGCGACAACGGATTTATCGGCAAGCCGATCGTTCTTGGCATTCGGGCGGAAAACCTGCTCTATCGGAATGAAGATTTGGCGAAGCTCGAACTGCAGTTGAACGTATTCGAAGCCGTTATTGAAATCAAGGAATTGTTAGGCTCGGATACTTTTCTATATACAAACAACAAAGAGCAGAGAATCGTCGTGCGCGTCGATCCGAATTCCCGATTTGAAGAGGGAGAAAAGATCGACGTTGGCATTGATATGAATCGGGCGCTTTTCTTCGATAAACACTCGGAGGCTTTAATATGCTGAAGCGTTGGAAATACCAGAAAGCCGCGTTATTGTCTGTCATTCTCCTATTCTCGTTTACTAGTCCAACACCTATGCAGACCGTGAGAGGGGACCCTCACAAGGAACCCAAATCGCTGCCGATTGAGCAAGCCGACGGAATGCCTACCTATTTGCAATGGCTAGCGTTTCCGCCATCGGGTGCAAAGAATTCAAGCTTGCTGAATCAGCCTCTCTTTCTGCATGCAGACGACAATTCGGCCATGTCCGATTCGCAGAAATACGAACCTTTGGCGGATGACGCAGGCTGGTTATCAAAGGGAGGAGAAGGTTGGATCGAATGGAAGGTGGATCTGCCGGAGAATGGCTATTACAACATAGGGTTGATCTACGATAGCGCCGACGATCATAAGACCGATTTAGGGCTTGGAATTCAGGTCGACGGAGTATCTCCTTATGTCGAGGCCCAACGTATCGTACTTAAACGGCATTATTCGGACAGCGTTTATCCACCGGTAAGAGATGAATTCGATAACGATCGGAGACCCACTTCCGTTGAGGAGAAAGGCTGGAAAAACGTTTTGCTCACCGACTATTCGGTTGACCCGAGACCCTTGAAATGGTATTTCACTCAGGGAACGCACACGATTCGGGTTGTATCCGGTCGGGATGCCATAAAACTGCAGGCACTCTATGTCGCATCGCCTCAGGATCCAGTAAGTTCAAAATTCTCCAACTCAGGAAAAGGATCAATCCGAAGCAGTAACGCCAGCGTCAGGCGAATGGATGCAGAAAATTGAAGCCGAGCAAGTTTCGCTGAAATCGAATACGTCGATTCAATTGCAATCGACGGATAGCTCACTGATCTCTCCGGCAGCGGATGGCCATATTCGTTACAACACGATCGGAGGCGACCAATTCCGCAGAAGCGGGGAATGGATAGAGTGGGAATTCAATGTGCCTAAAGACGGCATTTACCATATCGGCTTTAAATATTTACAGGCATACTCCAATAATGCTTATGCTTACAGGAACATTACGATCGATGGCAAGTCCCCGTTCAAGGAGCTGCAGCAGGTCGGCTTCCCTTACAATTCATCATGGAGCTGGGACGGATTGACGCTGTCGGATGAAGAGGATCAGCCCTTGCCGATTCGTCTGACGCAAGGGAAGCATACGATCAGAATGACGGTTAGTTCCTCTCCGGTTATGCCGGTTTACGAAGGGCTGCTGCGCAACTTGCAGAAGATTGGCAAGTTGGAACAGACGATACGAAAGATTACGGGCAACTTCGAGAAATCTTATCGTACAGGGGGAAATACGGACCTTAATCGAGATTGGGATTTGGAGAAATACATTCCAGGTCTCCACGAGCAAATGACGGCCATTATTGAGGATTTATCCTATTTGTCGGGCATGCTTGCCGATGTAACCGTGGGGCGATCGGATATCGAGAATGCGTTTAACGCGGCTGCCAGGGATTTGGCTGATTTGCGGGATCATCCGCGAACGATTCCGAATCGCTTGAATCTATTCGCGACGATACAGAACAATTTGGGGACGTGGACGTTTCGTATGCTCGATCAGCCGCTGTTGCTGGATTATCTCTGGATTGCCGAGCCCGGCGCGCAGCTTCCCAAGATCAAATCCAATTGGTCGCAACGTGTAGGGCATTTGCTGGGAGGATTCTTTCGATCCTTTACGAACGATTCCGATAATGTACGCGACAATCCCGATGCGATTGACGTCTGGGTTAATCGAAATCGGGATTACGTTAACGTGATTCAACAATTGACGGATGAAGAGTTCACGGCCAAAACCGGCATCCCGGTTAATATCAATATCGTGCCTGATCCGCAGCTGTTTATTCTGGGCAATCTATCGGGCAAACAACCCGATGTGGCGTTGGGCGTCGATGCGGCTATGCCGATCGACTTTGCCACGCGCGGAGCATTGACGGACTTGTCCCAATTTTTCGATTATGACGAGGTCGCCAAGCGTTTCCAACCCGGGGCGTTATCGGTATTTCATTACGATAAGAAAGATTATGCATTGCCCGAAATACAAGGCTTCAATGTTCTGCTTTATCGCACGGATATCATGGATCAATTGGGCTTAACTCCCCCGGATACATGGGAAGATGTCTTGCGGATGCTGCCGACGCTCCAGCAGAACGGATTCGATTTCTACATTCCGCCTAAAGACGGATTGCCGTTCCTGTATCAGCATGGCGCATCCTACTACACGGCTGACGGATTGAGCTCCGCGCTGGACAGCGAAGAAGCACTGGAAGGCTTCGAGCAGTGGACGGATATGTTCAATTTGTATCAAATGCCGAAGGAGGTGCCAAGTTTCTATAGTCACTTCCGAATTGGCGATATCCCGATTGGCGTCGTTGACTTCAATGCCTATCTGCAAGTTCAGTTCGCAGCCCCCGAGCTTGCGGGACGATGGAAGATCGCTCCGATCCCCGGCGTTAAACAGGCAGACGGGACGATTGTTCGATGGTCGGGCGGAGCTCTGCAGTCCGGCGTTATCTTTCAGAAGTCCAAGAAACAGCAAGAAGCTTGGGAGTTTCTGAAATGGTGGACTTCCACGGACACCCAGCTTCGCTTTGGAAATGACATCGAAGCGTTGTACGGACCGGAGTATCGTTGGAATACGGCGAATCGGGAAGCCTTCCAACTCCTGCCTTGGCCGGAGCAAGACCTAAAGACGATAAGCGAGCAGCTCCAGTGGTACAAAGAAATTCCTCAGCTTCCAGGCGGGTATTTTACGGGCAGGCATCTGGAAATCGCTTGGAACAAAGTCGTGCTGGAACGGCAAAATCCGCGCGTCGTCATGGAACAAGCGGTTATCGATATCAATCGGGAATTGATGCGGAAGCAGGTCGAGTTCGGGCTGAGGAACAGAGAGGGCGAAGTGCTGCGTACGCTTGATATTCCGCAGATTACTCAACCGTGGAAAGGAGGAACCCCATGAATTCCGGATTATCAATCAAACGAGGGCGGCAGGCGATTCTTGCTACGCTATGGAAGCAGCGGGTTTCCTATCTTTTCATCGCTCCTTTTATGGTCTGTTTCACGGTCTTTATCGTTGTTCCCATCGTATTGGCGAACGGATTGGCGTTCTTCTCGTTCGATGCCATTTCTAGGCCGACCTTCCTTGGATGGGATAACTTTTTGGCCATTTTGACGCAGGACCGCATCTTTCTGCAAAATGCAATTCCGAACACGTTCAAGTTTGCGATTATCGTCGGTCCTTTAGGGTATGCGCTTTCTTTTTTACTGGCATGGTTAATTCATCAGCTTCCCAAGCGGATTCGCGATCTATTCACCATAGCCATTTACACGCCTTCCTTATCCGCAGGCGTTGCCATGTCGGTCGTATGGCTGGTCATCTTCAATGGCGACCGAATCGGCTACTTGAATAACTTCCTGCTGTCGGCCGGTATCGTGAGGGAGCCGCAATTATGGCTTCAGGATCCGCAATATTTCATGAACATTATGATCGTCGTTTCCTTGTGGGCAAGCATGGGCGTAGGATTCCTGGCTATGCTGGCCGGCCTGCAGACCGTTAATACCGAATTGTACGAGGCGGGCGCAATCGACGGAATTTCGAACAGGCTCCAGGAAATTTATTATATTACGATTCCGTCCATCAAACCGCAGATGTTGTTCGGAGCGATCATGTCGGTTGTCGGGACGCTGAAGGCGGGATCGATCGGTGCCTTGTTGGCCGGTTCGCCGATAACGCCGCAATACTCCGGTCATCTCATAACCAACCATATTGAAGACTACGCGTTTATCCGATACGAGCTTGGATACTCGTCTGCGTTGTCCGTCGTGCTGCTTCTTCTCGTCTACGGAACCTCCAGGCTGTCTTTCCGGTTATTCGCCGCGAAGGGAGATGAATAAGGTGGTGCTGAGAAAGCTCGATCCGTTTCAAGCGTTTACCATGCTGGGGCTCACTGTGTTGGCGCTGTTCATGCTGCTGCCGATCGTGTTTATTATCAATCATGCGTTTAAACCGATTAGCGAATTATTTCTGTATCCGCCCAGATTTTGGTCCAATCAACCGACGTTGTTCAATTTTCAACAGCTGATCCTGAAAT
This sequence comes from Cohnella sp. LGH, assembly GCF_017671885.1. NCBI lineage: Bacteria > Bacillati > Bacillota > Bacilli > Caryophanales > Paenibacillaceae > Cohnella > Cohnella sp. LGH. Next base: position 1,388,061 of record NZ_CP072117.1, on the reverse strand, counting down.
CGCAGACGACGGTTATCCCGTTTTCCCGTTACTTGTTCAACAGCGTGCTGACGACCGTACTTACGGTAGCGGGAACGATTTTCGTCAGCTCGATGGCGGCTTACGCGTTTGCCAAACAACGGTTCATAGGCCGTGAACTCTTTTTTTCCTTTACGATTATTGCCCTTATGTTTGCTCCTGAGACGGTAGCTATTCCGCGGTATTTGGTTATCGCTAATCTGGGGATTATGGATACCTATTTGGTTCATGTGCTGCCGCTTCTTGCCGCGCCCGTTGGCGTTTTCTTGATGAAGCAGTTTATGGATCAAATCCCTAACGAGCTGATCGAAGCCGCGAAAATCGACGGGGCGAAGGAATTCGTCGTATTTTTTCGAATTGCGCTGCCGATCTGCATGCCGGCGGTTGCTACCATCGGGATACTCGCGTTCCAAGGGTCATGGTCGCAGACGGAAACGTCGGCGCTATTCACCTTCACCGAATCCATGAAAACCCTTCCTTATTACACGTTGACGTTAACGAACGGGTTGGCTAACAACGTGGTCGGCCAAGGGGTTGCCGCTGCAGCGGGATTGATAATGTTCGTTCCGAATTTGGTCGTCTTCCTGCTATTCCAACGCAGAGTGCTGAATACGATGGCTCATTCGGGCATCAAATAGAGGAGTGGAACGATGCTTATAAGCAGCAAGACGCTCAGGCAATTGATAAGAATTGGGATAGCGGCAGTCTTGGGAGTCGTTCTTCTCCAGGGAGCGGATCGGCCCGTTTATGCCGAGCTGCCCTATACGACCTATTCAAGCGATGCGAACAACTGGATAAGAACGCCTAATGCCTTCGTTCCGAAAGGAGTGTGGGGAGGCCTTAACCATCCGGAGGATTTATTCATGACTTCGAGGGACGAATTGTATGTCGCGGACACGGGAAATAACCGCATCGTACAGCTTGACCTGGAAGGACATGAGGTTAGAACAATTCCTGATCCGACTGACCAGGATCCCAAAGCAAAGCTGCGGAAGCCGGAGGGCGTATTCGTAACGGATGATGGCGTCATTTATGTGGCGGATACCGGAAGCCGCAGAATCGCCATCTTCGACCGCGATGGGAGGTACATGCAAGAGCTGCTTGCCCCGTCTTCCGAGCTGCTGCCGGCAACGTTCGTGTATGCTCCGCTGAAAGTGGTCGTCGATCAGCGCGGTTATATTTACATGGTTACGAAAGGCGGATATCAGGGGCTGTTGCAGTTGGCTCCCGATGGATCCTTCGCGGGTTTCTACGGGGCTAATAAAGTTCCGACCAGTTGGTTGGACAGCTTGAAGAGAAAATTTTTCACCGAGGAGCAGCTGAAGGAAGAGCTATCGCGCTTGCCGGGTGCGGTTACGAATGTCACTCTTGACGCCCAAGGCTTTATGTTCACGGTTAACAAAGACTTGAAGAGCGGTCAGTTGAAGCGCCTTAATTTCGGCGGAGTCGATCTTCTGATGAATCGTAATTTCGCGCCTTGGGTGAAGCCTCTGGACAAGTTTTCTTTTCAAGATGTACACGTGGATTCCCATGGGGTTATGTCGGCGGCGGAAACGACCGAGGGAAAAATATATCAGTATGATAAATACGGCGAGCTACTGTTCGTATTCGGAACGGCTTCCGTCGGCTCGGAGCAGCGGCTGGGGATGTTCAAACGGGTGACGAGCATCGTTGCGGACTCACAAGGCACCTTATATATCGCCGACGGGGAACAGAATCGCATCCAAATCATGAAACGCACGCATTTCGGAGAACTGGTCCATCAGGCCTCGTATATGGATAACCAGGGAAAGTACGAAGAGGCCCGGGAACTGTGGGAAGAAATCCATCGCCTGAACGGGATGTACGACAGGGCCTACTTGGGCATAGCCAAAGCTAAGTTCAAAACCGGGGATTACGAACAGGCTATGACGTATTTCGAACAAGCGAAGGATAAGGAAGGCTATTCGGAATCGTTCTGGCAGGTGCGAATGAATTTCCTGCTGCGGTATTTCGGTACAGGAATGACGGTGCTGGCTAGTGCTCTTATCGGCTTTTTCCTTTATCGGAGAATCATCCGAAGTCGCAAGAAACGTAGGCTTATTCGTGATCATAGCGAGGACTCGTCGCAAATCCTTCCGCAGGAAAATAGGCGATGGGCGTATCGGGCGCGAAATTTGGCAGAGCCGTGGAAGATGATGCTCGGCATGCTGAGGCATCCGATGAACGGGATGTACGACATAGCCGTTTCGACGCAGGTAAGATGGCGATTCGCACTGTTCTTCGTCGTACTCGGGTTTATTCTCCTCATTGCCGGCAAAGCGGTCGTAAGCATGCTGTTCGCCGCCCAGCGGTTTGAGACCTTGAATTTGACTATGGAGGCAATGAAATACTTCCTGCCCTGGCTGTCCTGGATCATCGCCAATTATTTGACGGGATCGGTCATGCGCGGCGAAGGCTCGTTCGGCAAAGTATTTGTCGTGAACAGCTACGCGTTGGCGCCGTATATTCTATTTATTTTACCGATTCAATGGTTGTCTAACGTGCTGACTTTGCAAGAGGGCATTTTTTACACTGCGGCTAATTATGTGATTGTAATATGGGTGTTGATCCTGATCTTTGTCGGTACCCAGAATGCGCATAATTACAATTTGAAAGAAGCAATCGGCATGATGTCGGTCTCTGTTGTCACGTTTCTTTGCCTATGGGTATTCGGTTTCGTTCTGATCGGATTGATCTATCAGGCGACCGACTTCGTAGCTGGTTTTGGGCGGGAGGTGTGGTTACGTGTTCGATAAAGCGAAGAAGATATTCGATCGGAAATATTGGAAAAAAGGGATTGCGGCGCTGGCCGTCCTTCTGATCGTCGTCGGAACGGTCTGGTGGATGAACCGTCCCGCATCGGTTGCCTTAAATCCGGACATTCATGACGAGGCGGATGCCGCGGCCTTTTTCTCCGGCTTGGACGTGACAGCGGATTTGCCTAAAGGAGAGTCCCGTAACTTCGATGGCGTGCCATGGTTCAAAGCGTATGAGCATAAGAAGACAGCTCTATGGTTCGATCCGAAGAGTGGGCAAGTAGCCGTCGAGGATAAGAGCAACGGAAAGATGTGGCGCAGCAATCCGGATTCGGCAGCTTTGGCGAAGGATACAACCAAAGGACTATGGCGCTCTCATCTGGAGTCTCCCCTCGTTCTGAGTTACTTCAACGCCGAGCGGACATTAATCAAAGATACCAATCTGAAAGAATTTCCGACTACCGTAAAATGGCAAAGCATCGACGAAGGTGTAGCCTTGATGTACGTTGTCGAGGAGCTCGGCTTCCAGTTTTACGTCGAATACCGTCTGGAAGACGATCAATTGGTTGCCCGTATCCCGGAACTAGGGATATTAGAAACGAAAGAGAGCTTGTTGATGGAGCTTCATCTCCTTCCGTTTATGGGGGCAACCCTGAATGGAACCGAAGGTTATTTGCTGGTACCGGACGGTCCGGGCGGCTTGATCCGCTTTAATAAAGAAGGTCTCGACCTAATGAATGCCTATAATTACCCGGTGTACGGATATGACTGGTCGATTCCCGTCAATACTCCTTCAACGAGAAGAACGTCCGTTTCCTATCCGGTATTCGGCCTCAATTCGGGGCAGGGGGGGTATGTTGCCGTTATCGAGGAAGGGGCCGCCAGAGCGAACATCATAGCAACGCCGGCCGGTATCTCAACGCAATTCAACGAAACGCATGCGAAATTCGTGTACCGGCGAATGTACAATCAGCCGACAGGTCTAACATCGAGTATCCTATCTTATGAGAAAACGAAGCCATACGAAGCCGTTTCGGTTCGCTATATTTTCCTCGATCAGAAGGATGCGGACTATGTGGGAATGGCACAAGCCTACCGGGACTACTTGATGTCGCACCGAAAAATAGAGAGGCTCAATTCGAATGTCAAGCAGTCGCCATTGCAGCTTCAGTTCGTCATAGGCGCAGGCGAATCTAATCCACTGGGCGAGAAGCTGAGGGTCGCAACGACGTTCAAGCAGGTGGAGGAAATCGTTCAAAGCCTTGTTAGTCAAGGCGTTACCAACGTCGAAGTCGGATTGGCAGGCTGGCAGAGCGGCGGAGATCCGGGAAACTTGCCGAAGCGATTCCCGATTGAAGGGAAGGCGGGAGGAAAAGAGGGGCTTCGGAATCTAATAGCGGACTTGCGTGTGCAAGGCATTCAAGTAAATCTTAACGATCGTCTGGACTCGGCTTCCAGCTCGCGGAATAATGGGTTTTCTCCCGACTCGGATGGGATTCAATCCATTGTAGGCACTCCGCTAATCTATAAGAACGCCGCAGACGAAATCATTTACAAGATCAGTCCGGTAAGAAATGTACAGAAATACTTGCCTGACCTGATCGAGAATTGGAAGGGACTCGGGGTTGAGAGCGTCAATCTGCTTAACATGGGGACCGATCTGAATAGCGACTTTCATCCGAACCGTAAGATCAGTAGGGAGCAATCCCTCGCTTATTCCCTTCGGATGACGGATACCGTTCGCCAAGCGTTAGGAAATGTCAAGGTATCGGGAGGGTTCGACTATTTATTGGGTCACGTGGATCATATGTTCGACTTTCCCCTTGAATATAATTTCGATCTGATCGTGGATGAGCAGGTCCCGTTTTATCCGATAGCCGTACATGGCCTAGTACCCTATTCTTCAGGCCCGGCTAATCTGAGAGAAGATCAAGCCGTACAATTTTTGCGGGATATCGAATATGGGGCGGTTCCACGGTTTACGCTGACTTACGAGGATCCGCGGTTGCTCAAGAGGACATCGTACGAAAATTTGTTCAGTTCCCAATATGAAGTGCTTGAACAACAAATTTTGGCCGAATACGAGGCGTTATCGAAGACGGGAGTCAGGGATAGCTTCATTACCGGACATCAAAAGCTGGCCGAGGGCGTATTTGAGACCTCCTACGAGAATGGGCGAAAAGTTCGGGTGAACTACAATGAATTCCCCTATCAGGGTGAGGGCTTTACGATTGAGCCTATGTTCTACCAAGTTGCGGAGGAGGGGGGAAAATGAGCCGAATGAATACGGGTTCCGTAATGACCAAAGAAGAACACGCGCGACAAAAAAGACTGCAGTCGTTTAAGGAGGCTTTGCGCGGCTATCTATTCCTCCTGCCTTGGATGATGGGGATCGTGATGTTCGTCGCCTACCCGCTCATTTACTCCTTCTTTATCAGCTTTCAAAAAGTAGGCGTCAAAAATGACGGATCAGGGTTGAAATACGATTTCGTAGGGATGGACAATTATAAACATGCGTTTGTCGTCGATAACGTCTTTCCGATCGAAATGTTTCTCTTTATGCGCGAAGTGATGCTGGTCGTGCCCATTACCGTCCTATTCGCTCTTCTGATCTCCATCCTGCTAAACCAGAAGTTCAAGGGGAGAATGCTGTTCCGAGCCGTTTTTTTCTTGCCTGTTATTTTCGCTTCCGGGCAGGTGCTGCTCGAATTGTTCAATCAAGGCCAGGGCTCATTGCCTCTAGTAGAGAGATACAATCTGGCGGATATCATTTATGATGTGCTGCCGTTAACCGCCGCCGGAACGGTTATGGACTTATTGAGTAAGTTCGTCATTATTCTCTGGTTCTCCGGGGTGCAAATCATCTTGTTTTTGGCGGCATTCCAGACCATTCCCAGAACGACTTATGAGGCAGCGCAGATCGATGGGGCGACGCCCTGGGAATCCTTTTGGAAAATTACGTTTCCCGCCATTGCTCCGTTTATTATTTTGAATCTCATTTATACGTTGGTGGAGCAGTCCTCTAACCCGTTTAATCCGATTCTAAGTCATATTCTGAAAAACACGACGGATGCTAATACAGGATACGGTTATGCAAGCGCTCTAGGATGGATTTACTTTGCGTTTATGATGTTGCCCATATTAGTACTTGTGTTTATTGCTAGACGTCAAAGCAAAAGAACGGAGGTGACGAGATGAACACTGGGCAGATGCCGGCTACCGAGAAAAGAAAAACGGGACATTCGACCATACAGCGTTTGGCGGATTGGCGCATTAGGCTGAGGTCAAGCGCGCGCATGCAGAAAGGTCGCATGCTGATATTCGGAAGGCATTTTAATGACGGATGGCTATTCAAACTGGCGATCTACATCATCCTATCCGCAGCCGCGTTGCTGTATCTGAACCCCGTCGTCTATATGCTGACGACTTCCTTGAAGCAAGGAACCGATCTCGTGAACCCGATGATTCAGTGGATTCCGAGCAAGCTGGAGTGGTCCAATTACGCCTCGGCTATCATCGGCTTGCATTATTGGAAGTCCATCGTGCAGACGGGATGGATATCGATCGCCGCTTCGCTCTTGCAAATGGGGTCGTGCGCGATCACGGGTTATGCCTTTGCCAGAATGAAGATTCCGGGAAAGTCTATCTTCTTCTTTATCGTATTGATGACCTTTCTGATCCCGCCGCAGACGTTGTCGATTCCGCTATATGTGCTTTATTCCAAGCTGGGTTGGCTGAATACGCCGCTGCCCCTGCTCATTCCCGGTCTGTTTGCGCAAGGGTTGAAGGGCGCGATATTTATTGTGATTTTTCGCCAGTTTTTCGCGACTTTGCCGAAGGAGCTGGAAGAATCCGCCCGTATGGACGGAGCGGGTCCGCTAAAGACGTTCTGGCGAATTATGCTGCCTTTGGCCAGACCCGCTCTGCTGATCGTCTTCCTGTTTTCCTTCGTCTGGCATTGGAACGATTATTATGAGCCGGCCCTGTATTTGAAAAACGGAGATTTCACTTTGTTGGCCCAAAGCATGCAGTTCCTGCAGGGGAACTTGAATGCGGCTGCCGCTACGGGTTCTTCGATGGGCGGAAGTTATTTCAGCTTGAACGAGTCGATTACGATGGCGGCAGCTTTCTTGATTGTTGCTCCGCCTCTAATCCTATATATGTTCGCGCAAAGATATTTTGTCGAAGGCATTGAACGTACGGGTATTGTGGAGTGAGGGAAGAGGATGATTGGAAGAACGAGGAGGAGATGCGGGAATGAAGTCGGGTGTAAGCACTTATAGTTTGGTAGATAAAATTGCATCCAGGCAGATGAGCGTGCTGGACGTCATCCAATGGATAGCCGATCAAGGCGGCGAGCATGTCGAGATTGTTCCTGCGGGGTACGACTTGGAAAACAACATAGAGCTTATCGATGCCATTCGCGGCAAGGCGGAGGAATTGATGCTGGACATCTCCAACTATGCGATCACAGCCAACTTCGTCGCGGGGGATGAACGGGCTTGCGAGACTGAAATCGCGCGCGTCTTGAAGCATGTCGATATCGCCGAACGGCTCGGCGCGAAGCTGATGCGTCACGATGTGGCGTTCCGCCCTGCTGGGGAAATGACGGAGTCTTATTTCGCTGCCGATCTGGATCGAATGGCGGATGCGTGTCGCCGGATTGCCGATTATGCCTTGCAATACGGCATAACAACAAGCGTAGAAAATCACGGCCACTATGTTCAGGCAAGCGAACGGGTGGAACGACTGCTTCGCCATGTCGATCGGTCTAATTTCAGAACGACGTTGGATATCGCCAATTTTATGTGCGTGGACGAAGATCCGGTCGAAGCTTGCAAGCGAAACGCGCCGTACGCATCGATGGTTCATGTCAAAGATTTCTACGTGCGTCCGTCAGGCTTCGATTATGGAGAAGGGTGGGGCCAATCCGTGGGAGGCAACGCTCTTCGGGGCGCTATTTTGGGCAATGGAGACGTCAACGTAAGGGAAATCTTGCGCATAATCAAGTCTTCCGGTTATGACGGCTACTTGTCATTGGAATTCGAAGGCATGGAGGATAGCCTGACTGGCACTAGAGTGGGGCTGGACAATCTGAAGCGGATTTGGGCGGAAGTATAAACTTAGTGGATTAAGAGAGGGATGGAGCTAGAGATGAGGATCAGAATCGGATTTATCGGCGTGGGCGGCATTGCCCAAGACCATATTCGCGTGCTTAAGAAAATGGAAGATACAGAGATTGTGAGCCTGTTCGATCCGAATGCGGACAACGCTAGGCGGGCAGCCGAAGCGACCGGGGCCCAGATCATGGACAGTGCGGATCACGTGCTGGATAAACAGCGAATCGATCTTGTCTTCATTTGTACGCCGCAGTTTGCCAGGGGAGACTTGGAGATCGTTGCGGCCCGCCGGGGAATTCCGTTCTTCGTCGAGAAGCCGCTTGGAGTTGACGCGGAGGTGGTTCGGCAGAAAGAGAAGATCATCCGCGAGACGGGAATTATCCATGCGGTTGGTTATGTGCTGCGCTATTACGATACGGTTCAGCAAGCGAAGCGCTATTTGCAGGGAAGACGCCCTCATCTCATTCAAGGCGTCCGGATAGGCGGATCACATCCAGCCAAGTGGTGGAAGCAGCTCGATAGGTCAGGCGGACATTTGGTAGATACCGCCACCCATCAGGTCGATATGATTCGTTATGTCGGCGGCGGAATTCGCGAGGTGCAAGCGTCATTCGGTCGCGTGTCCTTCGATCGGATCGAGCCGGATAGTACGATTCCCGATGCCGGAGCGATGAACTTCGTGATGGACAGCGGGGCCGTAGGTTCGCTCACGGAATCCTGTTTGTCGCCGTTCCATGCCGCGTCGGACATTAAGTTTTTCGGACCCGATTTCTTCGTCCATTTGAGTCAGAACGGCAGCCAGTTAACGCTGATCGACAATGAGCAGAACTTGACGGTAACGGCTGCGCGAGACCCCGGCTATGAGCAGTGCAGAACGTTGGTCGACGCCGTGAAGTCAGGCAATCCGAGCTTGATCTTATGCGACTATGCCGATGCGCTTCGGACGTTGGAGGTTACCTTGGCCGCAATCAAATCCGAACAAAATCGGATTAACCCTTAACGAGGAGGAGTTACGATGTCTATTTTGCGATTTGCGGTAGTGGGAACCGGTTGGGTGGCGGGCGAATATTTGAAAGCGATACATGCCCGCCAAGATGCGGAGGTTTATGCCGTCGTCAGCGCCCATCACGCGTATGCTCAGCAACGGCTTGCCGAGCTAGGCCTAAATGCGCGAATCTTCGAACGTTACGAGGATGCGGTAGCGGATCCGCAGGTGGATGCCGTCGTTCTTTGTTCTACGCCCGGCATCCGTCCGGAGCAAGCGGTGCTGGCCGCGCGTCAAGGTAAGCACATCGTCTTCGAAAAGCCGCTGGCCATGAATCGGGAAGGCTTATGGGCAATAGCGGAGGCGCTTGAAGCAAATCCGGTGCATACGGTCGCCGGCTTTGTCTTGAGGTGGAACCCCTCCTTCAACAACACGAAAGCACTGATCCAAGACGATGCGATCGGCCGGGTATTCATGGCGCAGATCGATTACTGGCACAACATCGGCCCGCATTATCCGCAGTATCGATGGAGCAGGACGAAGGAACTCGGTGGCAGCAGCATGCTGTCGGCCGGCTGTCATGCGGTCGATGCCGTCCGCTACTTCGCAGGAGAAATCGAAGAAGTGACCGCGTACGGCTGCCGGACCTGGGCGGATTCGGAATACGAATTCGATTCGAACGCGATTGCCATATTCAAGCTGCGAAATGGCGGGATCGGCAAAGTGTCGTCATCGCTGGAATGCAAGACGACGTACAAGTTCAACATTCACCTGCTCGGCGAGAAAGGCGCCATTATGAACAACCAACTGTTTAGCCACAAGCTGCCGGGGCAGACGGAATACGCGACAATCCCGACGATTCTGCCGGACAGCGGGGACGTTTCGCATCACCCTTTCGCTGAAGAAATCGACGATTTCATGCAATCGCTTCGAGGGAAAACCCGGTCGCGCTGCGATTTTTTCGATGCGATGCAAACGATGGAGGCGTGTTTCGCCATTGACGAATCCCTAGCGAGCGGACGGAAAGTTTCCTTGCCGCTGGTTAGATCGTAGAAGGAGCTGCATAAAGAAATGATAGAATCCCGTCAAACCGAACCCAATTGGAACCGCATTTCAGGCTTGTTTCCGCGAACTCGATCCAAACGCATCTATATTCATCCTCCCCTGTCGGACACTTTGGTTGAAGTTCGGCCGGATTTCACTTTGTTGATCAAGGATGCACTTGGCCGCAGAGGAGATTTACGACGAGGGCATGGTTTCTTTATCGGCGAGGAGCAGGGAACAAAGCCGCGGTTTTTCGATTATCGGAACGTCGAACAAGCGCTATTGTCGCCCCAGGAGCCAATTCTGCATGCATCGATCAAGCAAGCGGATTTTGACCACAACCTGACCAGCTTAACGTTAAAAGCTTCGGATGGAGGCCTGCGCATCTATCAATTTTTGACGGTAACGAACCTACACCCGACACAAGCGAGAACAGGCGAGTGGTACTTCCTGAACGTCGAGGCTAGCCATCGCGATTTCTATCGCCATGTGAACGAGGACTACGTGCCCTACGAAAGTCGGACTGAGGCTTGGTTTAGCGGAATGCCTTTAGCGCAGCGTGCGATCAACGAAACGTCCGGTTGCTTGATCGGTGGGGAGGGTGAAACGATCCTTCGTTACAAAGCAGATCCGACCTCCTACGTGGAGTATGCAGCGGAAGCCGGCGATTACCGGAACGTCCTCCAATTCCAAATGCATCTCGCTCCAGGCGAGACCAAGCAAATCCAGATCGAGATTTTCGACACGTTTGTTCACAAGAGGGGCAATCCGGAAGCAAGCGGGAATGACCGCTTCCTCGATGAGCCATCCGCGATTCGGCAAAGCCAGGAAATCTGGAGAAATGCCTTATCGGGATTGGCAGGCATTCAAGTTCCTGAACAGGTGATTCAGTCGATATTCGATACGGCCAAGACGAATACTCTGCAGCTGATCGCCCAGCAGAACGACGGATCGGCTCTTCCGGGGCAAGGGGGCTTTAATGACTATACGGTCGTGTACACGTGGGAAGTGTCCAACTATTTACGGATACTTAGCCGGTTAGGCGCTACGGATACCGTCAAGAATACGATGCAATACTTCTTAAGCACGCAAGCCGGCAGTATCGGCCCGGAGGGGGAAATCCTGTCGCCAGAAGGTTCGTTCCGCGCGCATATTTTCTGGATGTGCGAGACGGGCTCGGTGCTAGGCTTGCTGGCGGATTATTATTCGATGACCAAAGATCGGGAGTGGTTGGAAGCCAATCTGTCCATCATTCTTAAAGCCTGCGACTGGGTCAGTAAAGAGCGCAATGCCACAAAAACGTACGAAGCAGACGGCACGAAAGTGGCCCACTACGGTTTGCTGCCCAAGGGTCGCGTGCATGATTGGCCGGATAGAGGCTATTTCTTCTTATCAAATGCGGCGACGTGGCAGGGCTTGGACCTTATGGCTGCGGCTTTGGCCGACATCGACCATCCGGCTGCCGCCCAGTATATAGCCGAGGCTAACGATTACAAGCAATGCATCCTAGCTTCTGTGCAGCAAGCGACCTACGAATTGCCCGAGGAGGGGCACGTTAGGTGGATATCCAACGAAGCGTACACGAGACCCGATGTCAGGGCAGCCGTATATGCGATTGACGGCCCGACTTATTTAATGGACACGGGACTTATCGATGCTTCTGACGAGATCGTCCCGGAGATCGAATACGTGATGCGTAAGCGCTATGCCATGAGCGATTTGTTTGCCGTTAAGCTGCCGGAGATGGAGGATGCGGAGCTGGGTGAGCTGCAGCAGGCTTGGGCCGGGGCGCCAATTGATCTGTATTACGTGAACAATACGGAAAAGATATGGCACCGTGTCTGGAGCTTACGGGGCGAGCGGGAAAAAGCACTGCGCTATTTCTATGCGTCGATGGCTTTTTCCACGACGCTGGATACGATGCACGTGCATGAACGATTTAGCCCGCAATTACAATGGCTGTCTCCGTGGCAGCCGAACGGCAGCGGGAATGGCCGGATCATGGAGATGATATTGAACTCCCTCTATGTATTGGAGGGGAACAAGCTTCATCTTCTGCCCTGTATTCCTGCGGATTGGTTGGATGTGGGCAAAGCCGTGCAAGTCAGAGGAATGGCTACATTTTACGGAGAACTTTCGTTTCGCGTGGAAAGAAGTTCGCAGCTTTCGATTGACGTGGAGCTTCACCTGCCTGCCGGAATCAAGGAAATGATCATAAATCTATTTACGAAAGACGAGTACGTCATACAAGCGGTAGAAGCGTTAAGCATGGATGGTCAGGCAGCGGAGTGGAGCGGAAGCCTGAGCGCGAATGCGCTGGGTTTGACCGCTCCCTGTCGAGAACTGAATTTTAAGGTGGCGCTGTCGGGAAAGGCGGTGATGCCCCAATGATCGCGTTTGATCGCTGAAAACCGGATATTCAATGGGAAAGGAGGAAGCTTCATGGCGGGAATTGGGACGACAGGTTTGATCATCATCATCTTCGTGGCCTTGCTTTTGTTCGGTCCAAGTAAATTGCCCGAATTGGGAAAGGCATTCGGCCGAACGCTGAAGGAGTTTAAGAACGGTGCCAAGGATCTTGCATCGGACAATGAACTTAAGTCTGAGAGCAAAGAAATACCGCAAATTGAGAAATAGCAGGGTTCCTTTTCGTACGATGGAGAGGGGAGCGAGTTCATCAAGATGCCGGGTATTGAGAAAAAAACCTTAACTTTGTTGGCGCATATGAATGAATTGCGCAGGCGTCTGATCTGGATATGCGCTTGCTTTACCCTAACTGTGATCGGGGGAATGTTTTTAGCCAAACCTATGCTTCAATTTCTGCTGGCTAAACCCCCGGCCAACGGGATGAAGATGAACGCATTTTCACCTTGGGACGCGATCGGGATATGGATGAAATTCGCCCTGCTCATTGGGCTGATCGTATCCTTGCCAATCATTATGTATCACGTATGGGCATTCGTGAAGCCCGGCCTGCACCGTTCGGAGCAGAAAGCAACCATGAAATACATTCCCTTCGGAGTGATTTTCTTTGTGCTGGGATTGGCTTTTGCCTATTATATCGTGTTTCCGATGGCGTTTTACTTCGCATCCCGTTTATCAAAAGAGATGGGGCTGCAAGAAACCTACGGGATAGGCCAATATTTGAGCTTCATGTTTAATCTTTTGCTGCCTATCTCCCTGTTGTTTGAATTGCCGATTATGGTTATGTTCTTGACGCGAATAAAGTTGTTGAACCCCAAGACGCTAAAGAAATTCAGGCGAATCGCCTATTTGGTCTTGGTCGTGATTGCAACGATTATTACGCCTCCGGATATCGTTTCGGATTTTCTCGTTATTATTCCGTTAATCGTTTTGTTCGAATTCAGCGTGCTGCTCTCCATTATGGTGCATCGTAAGCAGCACTCGGTTATTGGAGAGATTAATGCAGCGCCAATGAATGCAAATTGAAATATGAACAATAAGGAGGATGTTAGATGAGAGAAGACAATCAGGATCAACGGTTATTCGAACAAGAGGGGAGTCAGGGTACAGGAGGGGAATTAATTAGCAGAAGGAAATTGCTAGGCGGGATTGGAGCGGTAGGCGCGGTCACGGCAGGCGCATGGCTCTTGGGATCGTTAGGGGGAAATCTGCCGACCGTACGTGCAATGGAGGACAGGAGCAGCGAGGAATTAGCAGATTGCTGCAAGATGGTTACGATCGCGCAGTTGAGAGCGCTAACATCACCGGAAATCGATCATGTCTATTATGTGAAAGATCGCGAACAGGAAGGTCCTTTTTATTACGATAATACCGATACGACTTCTGCAGACAATACAGGGATCATCCTCGTATCGACTTCGGGCGCCAGATTCAGGCGGATTTTTGACGGACCTGCCCATGTCAAATGGTTCGGGGCGAAAGGCGACGGTACGACGGACGACACGGCGGCCATTCAATTGGCGATTGATTCGTATTCTCACCTTTATTTCTCCCCTTCCTCCTACAGAATAACGGATTATGTGTTTTTGCAGGATAATTCCCGCATCGAAGGCACCCGGGCCTCCAAAATATTTATGTCGACGAATCCGGACGGCGTAAACCTAATATCCGCGAAGGACAAAGTGAATGTTACAATCGATAACCTCTGGATTGAGGGAGTATACGGCGTTGGCAATCCTTTTCCGGTTCGCGGGGTCATGGAAGGTCAGGGCGTTACGCTCGCAGTCTACGGATGCAGGAACGTGGTCATAACCAATTGCTATTTTACTTATAACGGATTAGGTTCAGGCAATGTTTACGTATCCAAATGCAAAGATGTCGTGGTTACGAATAACTATTTAGAGAAGTCGATGAATGGGATTTGTTTCGATAATTGGTACGGTGAGGATGATACGCCAGGCGGAACGCATGTGGAAAATGTGACTGTCGCGAACAACGTATTAAGCGATATGGGCGGCAGAGCTATCGCATGCGATTTGGATGAGGCGCCGGCCAGAAATTCTAACATCGCGATCGTTGGCAATACGATCCGGGGCGCTGCGTATGCGGCAATTGCCGTTAATGCCAGGGGCGTTTCGGTCGTAGGCAATATTGTCGATGGCAAGCGAGATGGCGGAATCACTACCGTGGGCGGTCAGCAGTCTTTGCCAACCTATTACGGATTTTTATCGAATTTCGATTGCGAGTATATTCATATAGCGGATAACGTATTTAAGGAAATGTTTATGAACGGCGTTAAAATTCTAAACGGATCCAATGTATCGATTGTGAACAACACCTTTGATTTTGCGGTGAACTATTTGAATCAGAATAATAACCAGGTACTAGACTTAAATGAGCCTAATAATCAAATGATTTGCTTGGAATGGGATACGAATGCGTACATTGCGCCTTATACGATTCGAATCGAGGGCAATACGATCGTTAATGACAGAAATCCGACGGGCGTAGAGCCAATCGCTGAACTGATCTACTTAAAGGATACGACCAACAGCGAGGAAAAGGCATCCGCTTCATTTATCCATGTGACCAATAATCAAATTCGGTCGAAGAAAATTTCTACCGCCATACAATATACCAAATCGTTGGCTCAAGACTGGGGAACAGGGAAGTTGTATATTACCGGCAATACCATCTATTCTCCCGTCAAGTCGGGAACCGCCATCACGGCTATGAGATTGGACGAGCTTCACATCGAAGGAAACAAAATTAACGGTATCGCCATCGCGATCGAGACGGGAATGGGGGGCCTTACGAACTTTAACGGCAACGTGATTCGTAATTACAACACGGCTTATTTCTTCTACGTTGCAAATCTATTAAACGAGATCGACCAACTCATCGTTCAAGATACGATAATAGGCAATCCGGGGGAAGGATCGTACGTCTTTACCGGAACGGTAAATAATCCTTACATCGTAGCTTCATCGAATGGCGTCGGTATGAAATTTATCGATGTAAACGTGGATCAAATCAAGGGAACTTATTATCCGGCCAACCTTGTCGTCGAAGGCTCCGATTCGCCTCCTACGGCGGGGAAATGGGCCGTCGGCGATCGCATAACGATCCAAAACGTCACCGCAGGCGGCTATTCGGGATATATCTGTACGACATTAGGTACACCAGGTACATGGAAACAGTACGGCGCGATACTAGCTTGAAAGAATGAGTGTAGATAAAGGGATGGGAAAACATCTTTGGATAGAAAAAAGATGTTTTCCCATCCTCTAAATGAACGGTTCGAATTCGGATACCTCCTCCAAATCCCATTTGTTTATCGATCCTCTCAAGCAACTCTGTTTACGGTGCGCCCCTTTCTTGCCGGGTACATTCCATATCCGCGCCCGATCGCTCCCTTTCCATCCACTGACGATTATGGTAGTATGGGCTCTGTTATATTGCGCAATTTTGTGTAGAAAGGAGGAACCTGCGATTGCCGGCGACAATTAAGGATATTGCCAAAAAGGTAGGCGTCAATGTTTCCACCGTATCGAGAGTTCTGAACAATAGAGGATACATTAGCGATAGCTTGCGCGAGAAGATCGAGCAGGCGATGGTTGAGCTGAATTATCAGCCGAATGAAGTCGCCAGAACGTTGTTTCGCAAAAAAAGCAACATGATCGGCATCATTATTCCGACCGTTGCTCATCCGTTTTTCGCCGAACTGTGCAGTCATCTGGAGGATTATGCCTACCGGCACCAATACAAGGTCGTGCTGTGCAATTCCCAGCATAATAGAGATAAGGAATTAATGTATTTAAATTATTTGAAGGCAAATCAGGTCGAAGGGATACTGATGGGCAGCCAGACGATCAATGTCGCGGAGTTTTCCAAAATCGCGCTGCCGCTCGTAACGTTCGACCGGGCGATCAGCGACCAAATTCCTTATGTCAGCTCGGACAACTATGAGGGCGGACGTATAGCTACCGAGCTGCTTATCGGGAAGGGCTGCCGAAAAATTGCGATGATTACGGGCAGTCTCAAGCTGCCTATGCTCTCCAATAGACGGCACGATGCCTTTGTGGACGCGGCGAAGAAGCATGGGGTTTGGTATACGGTCCTGGAAACGGACGATTACGGCTTTAATCCCGACAATTACGAAGGGATTATTATGGAGTTGTTCTCCAAATATCCGGATATCGACGGCATCTTTGCCAGCAGCGACGTGATTGCGGCGCATATTCTGAAGATCTGTCATCAGCTTGACAAAAAGGTGCCCTCGCAAATCAAAGTCGTCGGCTACGACGGCATTGCTTTTTCGGCAGTGACCGCTCCGCCGTTGTCGACGGTACGGCAGCCCATCCGCGAAATCGCCGAGCTGGCCTTTGATCTGTTGATGAAGCAGATCAATCATGAACCGGTGGACTGTGTCAATATATTGCCGAATGAACTGAAGGTTAGACAAACAACCTAGATAAAATACAGAATGGGGTAATGACAATTGAATAGCAAACCTGTTAGGCGCATTGCTTTTCACAATATCGCGAATTTTAGGGATTTGGGCGGCTATCCGACAGAAGACGGAGGAATGACCCGGTACGGCGTATTTTATCGCTCGGGCAATTTGCATCGGGCGACGTCGGAAGAAGTGGAGCGGTTGAAGGCGCTCGGCATTCGCACGGTTATTGATTTAAGATATGAGAACGAGTACATGCAAATGCCGGACGCCGATCTCGGCGACGACGCCGTAAGCCGTTCGATATCGCTTTTCAGCAAGCTGGCGCCGGAGCAGCTGGCCGTCAATCACGGGGAGAAGGATACGCAATCCCTTGTCAATATGTACATCCAGGTGCTGAGCGAATGCTCGGATAAGCTGCGCGATCTGTTCGAGGCAATTGCCGAGGTAAAAGAAGGGGCAGGGCTAATCCATTGTGCTGTCGGCAAAGATCGCACGGGGATCGCCGTTATGTTCCTGCTCTCGCTTGCCGGTGTTGACGACGCGGACATTGTCGCCGATTATGAGGTGAGCCGTACCTATATTGCCGCATTCTCCGATGATTTGACCGGATCGCATTATAGCAATATGCACCAGTTCCTCGCGTACATCCGGGAAACTTACGGTTCTCCGACGACATATTTGGAATCTATTGGAATTGAAAAGAAGAAGCTGGATTTCATCCGGAATAGATTCGTAGAAAACGCTTAATTTTAATATGTCAACCGATTGACATATCGAAATAATTGCATTATAACTATTTTGTGAGTGTAAAGCCGGTTTACTCATACCCGATATGCAAACCGGTTTGCATATCGATCGGATGCACTCTAAAGCGAATTGAATTTCATCATGGTGAAGTCGAGAGAGGGGTATTCAAGAGATGAAGAAGGGCAGCTTTAAAATTACGGCACTAACTTTGTTAAGCTTATCGTTGTTCACGGCCGGTTGCGGATCGTCCTCCAATTCGGAAGGCGCAACGCCGAGCGGCAGCGCAACGCCAAGCGGTTCGGCATCGCAGAAACCGAGCGACGGCAAGAAGCCGGTCACGATCAAGATCTGGGGTCTCGACGGCGCGGAAACGGCAGTATACAACGAGATTCTTCCTGAAATCGATGCGAAGTACGACGAATTCAACCTGGAATTTGCATTTTTCCCGAACGAAGAGTTTTATAACAAATTGAAAATGTCTCCGGTCGTCGGCGATACGCCGGACATCGTAATCATGGATGCGACTGAATTGTCTTATTATATCGAAGCCGGCGTCATGGCGCCGCTGGACGATTACATGACGGATGAAGTCAAGTCGGACATGCTGCCGTCGGTCATCAACGAAGGTACTTACAAAGGCAAGCTGTACGCAACGGCGCAATTCGATTCCGGCATGAGTCTGTGGGGTAACAAATCAATGCTTGAAGCCGCGGGCATCCGCATTCCGACAAGCTACAAGGATGCATGGGATCGTGCGGAATTCGAGGATGCGTTGGCCAAGCTGAAGCAAAACGGCGTGAAATATCCGATCTACATCAGACAGAATTCTCCTAAAACGCTCTACTATACATACACGCCAATCGTAAAAAGCTTCGGCGGCGATATGCTGGACCGCGAGACTAGACTGACGAACGGCAAGCTGAACAGCAAGGAAACGATCGCGGCATTCGATTACATCAGCTGGATGATCGATAACGAGTACTTAAACCCGGTTGCGGACTACGAAGACGGCTTCTACGGCCGCAAGGAAAACGCGCTGGCCTTGATCGGTCACTGGAAGGCCAAGGAGCACTTCGAAACGTTAGGCGACGACGCGATTCTGATCCCGATTCCCGACTTCGGCAATGGCGTATACACGGGAAGCGGCTCGGTGATCTGGGGCATTACGACAGCAGCGCAAAAAAATAATGTATCCGACGACAGCTGGAAGGTATTGAACGAAGCGATCTCCAAAGAATACATCGCCAAGATGACGGATGTAAACGGCGGTATTCCGGCCAGAATTTCCGTGCTGAACGAGAATGAGAACTACAAAGAAGGCGGAAGATTGTACCTGTACCGCGAGCAATTGGAAGCTGGCATCGGCTATCTGCGTCCGCAAACGCCGGCGCACAACGAGATCTACAATGTGATGAAGGGCGTTGTCGCTAACCTGCTTCTCGGCAGCGATGCGGCAGAAGAGTTGACCAAAGCGTCCAAGGATCTGGACGAAGTCATTACCGAGAACGGCTGGAATAAGTAACAACCGCTAGGGCCGGGCCGATCGCCCGGCCCTTCTCAATGATACGCGAGGTGAGTTTCCTGCATGAAGAAAAATCCCAATCGCATAGCCGACGGCCAGACATCCGCGGCATGGCTGCTTAGCGCGCCATCGCTTCTGATCATTATCGTCTTTATGCTGATTCCGTTCGTGATGGCCATTGTATACTCCTTCACGAACAAGATGCTGGTCGCGAATCCCAACAATCCGTTGCGGTTCGTCGGATTCAATAACTATCTGAAAGTATTTACGAACGATACCTCGCTGCAGGCATTCGGCAACACGGCGTACTTCGCGCTTCTATTCGTACCGTTTACCGTTGCGCTTTCGCTGCTGCTGGCCGTATTCGTCAACAAAGCCATCAAGGGTATCGGGTTTATCCGACTGATCTACTTCAGTCCGCAAGTCGTATCGATGACGGTTGTGGCCGTCATTTGGGCGTTTATTTTCTCGCCTAGCGAAGACGGCCTGCTCAACTCTATCCTCGCGTCCTTCGGTATTGAAGGGAAGCTGTGGCTCAAGGATCCTGACATGGCGATGTACGGTATCGCGATTATGTCCATCTGGCAGGCGATCGGCATGCAGATGATCATCATCCTCGGGGGCCTGCAATATATTCCGGAAGAGATTTACGAGGCGGCCAAGGTTGACGGAGCGAAGAGATGGCAGGTTTTCATGAAAATTACCATTCCAATGCTCAAGAACACGCTTAATTTCGTCATCATTACAAATACGATAGCGGCGCTGAAGCTGTTTACACAGGTCTACATGCTGACCGACGGCGGTCCGCAGAACAGCACCAATACGGTTGTTCTGTTTATGTACAACATCGGCTTCTCAAGAAATCAAATCGGTTATTCGTCGGCAATGGCGGTTGTCTTCTTCGTCATCGTCCTGATTATTTCCTTAATTCAGAACAAAGTCATCACGAAAGGAGATAAATAGCATGATCTCTTCACCGTTATCCGCGCGCAAGCGCATCTCCTTGTCGCTGATGTATGTTCTCTACGCGCTAGTCGGCGTCGTGTTTGCCGGCCCGCTGCTGTATTTGTTCGTCGCTTCCTTTAAGCCGGACCTGCAGATCGTTGCGGACATGTCCTCGATTAAAGGCTTTATTCCGTACGGCGATCTCAGCTTTCAGAACTACAAAAATATTTTCGCCAAAATGGATTTCTTCAAGTATTTCATGAACTCGACAATTTCGACATTGCTGGTTGTGCTGTTCGGGACGATCATCAATGCGATGATCGGATATGCGCTCGGCCTGCTCGACTTCCGCGGCAAAAACCTGATCGTCGCCGCCATTATCGGGCTTATGATCATTCCGTCCGAGGCGGTCATCATCAACCGGATGCTCGTTGCCGCCGATCTGCACATGCTCAATACGATGTCGGTGCTCGTCATTCCGGCGCTCGCTTATCCGGCTTACGTCTTTCTATTCTATAACCATTTCAAGGGTATGCCGAAGGAATTGCTGCAAGCGGCGATTATCGACGGATCCGGTTATGTGCGCAGCTTCTGGAGCATAATGCTGCCGCTGTCCAAGCCGGTTATGGCGACGGTAGCGATCATGACATTTATTCGCAGATGGGGCGATCTGATCTGGCCAACGCTCGTTACTCGGGACGATACTTACCGTACGCTGCCTCAGGCGATGAAGTCTCTTTATTCGGACGCTTATGTGTATTGGGGAGAGATCTTTGCGTTCGGCTCGATGGTGACGATCCCGACGTTGATTATTTTCCTCATCTTTCAGAAGCAATTTATTCAATCTGTCGCTTCATCCGGCGTGAAGGGCTAAGCTATGACGGACCTTTAATGAGGGGTGGAGGTTAAATATGCGGTTTCAATATTTGGGCACAGGCGCCTCGGAGGGCTTCCCGGCGATGTTCTGCGAATGCGACGTATGCAGGCGGGCGCTTCGGGCGGGCGGCCGCAATCTGAAACGTCGCTCCAACGTTCTGATTAACGATACGGTATTGGTCGACGTGTCGCCCGATTTGTACGGACAGAAGCTGGCATACGGGCTGAACCTGGCGAAGGTAGAGAGTATCGTCGTTACGCATGCGGACGAGGATCACTTCGATATTTTCTCCTTAATGCTTCGCGGCAAGCCCAATTACTGCACAATCGATTATGCGCAGGGCGGCGTACAGCAAGTACAGGTATACGGATGCAAACCGGTCGAGACGCTGTTCTATCAAGGCGTGAACAAGAAGCTGAAAGGTTATCTGGAACAGCTGGCATTCCATTATGTCGAGCCGTTAGTGCCGTTCGCGACATCGGGGCTGGTCTTCACTCCTCTGATTGCCAATCATAGACGAGATGAAATGTGCTATATCTATATGATCGAAGGGGAGGGCAAGCGCATTCTGTATGCGAATGATACGGACGCGATCGGCGAACAAAACTACGAGCGGATTGCCGGCCTGCATTTTGATCTCGTCAGCATGGATTGCGCGCGCGGGATATTGCCAGGAGACGGTCATATGGGACTGGGCGAAAATCGGGAGATGCGCCGGAAGCTTGAACAATACGGCTGCGTGAACGATCGTACGCGGTATCTGCTCACGCATATTTCGCACATGTGCGGCATGACGCACGACGAGTTGGCTGTAGAGGCAAAGAAGTACGGATTTGAGATGGCCTATGACGGGCTTGTCATAGAACTCTAATCGGGAGCTGAACAAACGATGAAAGCTTTAATTATTTCGGACATTCATGCCAACGTCTACACGCTGGAGGCCATCCGCAAGGCGGAGCCCGACTGTGACGTGATTTATTGCGCGGGAGATCTCGTCGACTACGGACCGTTTCCGGGAGAGGTCATCGAATGGGTGCACAAGCATAGAGCGATCTGCGTTCGCGGCAATCATGACGATATTATTATCGACGTATATCGTAATGGAAACCGTGGACTGGACGTTGCGGAGGATCAGATCAAGTGGGCGCATCACAATGCCCGTCTGCTGGGCGAGGCGGAAATCTCCTTCCTCGAAAGCATTCCCGAGTACCGCACCTTCGAGATGGACGGTTACAGCTATACGATGCAGCATCTGTACGAAAACTATCTGACGATCGACAGCCTGCCCAAGTACGACGCCTTCTGGGCGGAACGCAACGGGGGAACGGTCGAGGCAGCGGGGGACCGTCGCATTATTTTCGGCCATACGCACCGCAGATGCGTGCATTATTTAAGCGATACGAGCCTGTGGCTGAATCCGGGAAGCGTATCTTACCGTCGACCGGACGATCCGTCGAAAGAAGCGCATTACTTCACGATTACCGACGGCCAAATCGCGATGAAGAGCCTTGTTTACGACCGTACGCCGCTGCTTGAGGCCACGCGGAAATTACAGCTGAGGGAAGATGAGATGAAGGTGGCGTACGTCTTTTTCGGATAAGCAAGTGGAATGGCCAGGAGATGGAGGAAACGAAATGTTTAACTATGAGGACCGCTTGTCTTTTCCAGATAGAGAGATCGATTTATTGACAATTGGCGATTTGCTGGTCGATATGATTTCAGCGGATTACGATGAAAATGTGGACTGCGATACGTATAACCGCTATTTCGGCGGCTCGCCTTCCAATATAGCGATGAATGTCAGCAAGCTCGGTATTCGCACGTTAGTCGCTTCAACGGTCGGCGACGACGGCTTTGGCAAATTTCTAATCAAGCATCTGCAGGAGCAGGGGATCGATACGCACTGCATTCAGCAAGCGAACCATGCAACCAGCATGGTGGTCGTAACCAAGAGCAAGAAGACGCCTGTTCCGATCTTCTACCGGGACGCGGATTACCGTCTGGCGTACACGCCGGAGCTGGATCAGGCGCTGGACCGGGCTAAAATCGTACATTTCTCCTGCTGGCCGATCTCGATGCAGCCTGCGCGCGGCACGATTGAGCGAGTTCTGGAGAAGGCCAGAAAACATGGCGCGCTGATCGGCTTCGATCCGAACTATCATCCGATGATTTGGGCGAAGGACGAAGATGGCGTCGAATATGTGAAGTCCATCATCAGTAAGGTGGATATCGTTAAACCTTCCGAAGTGGATGCGGAGAGGCTGTTTGGTGCGGACTCTTATGAAAATCAGCTTGAAAAATTTCTGAAACTGGGCGCTAAGCTCGTCGTAATGACGCTCGGAGCCGACGGTGCGCTCGTATCGAACGGCAAGGAGACGCTTAAATTCAAGACGATGGCGACCGAGGTAATCGATACGACCGGAGCGGGGGATGCGTTCTGGGCCGGCTTCTATTCCTCGCTCATTAAGGGCAGCACAATCCGGGAGGCGCTGCAGGCGGGGTTTGCGGTCAGCGCGTATAAGCTGAAATACACGGGGGCGGTTGCCAATCTGCCCAAGCTTGAACAGATCAAGGAAATGTACGAACTGGTGTAGGAGGCTTGAAAACAATGACGATCAAAAATCAGGTGCAGCTCATCACTTATCCGGATTCGCTGGGCGGAGATTTGAAGGAGTTAAGGAAGGTGCTTCATCGGCACTTCCTCGACGTGTTTAAAGGCGGCATTCATATTCTGCCTCCGTATCCTTCCTCGGGCGATAGGGGATTCGCACCGCTAACTTATTTGGAAATCGAGCCTCGGTTCGGAAATTGGGACGATGTAAATGAAATCGGGAAATCGTTCGATATACTCGTCGATTTGATGGTCAACCACATCTCCGCGCAGTCGGCATATTTCCACGATTTTCTGAAGCGTGGTCGCGAATCGGAATACGCGGATTATTTTATGACCCTCGACAAAATCTGGGAGGACGGGCAGCCGGTAGACGAGCATATCGCTCAGATGTTTTTGCGGCGGCCGCTGCCGTATTCGACGTTCAAGACGGAGGATGGCCGGGAAGAGCGGGTGTGGACGACGTTCGGCAAGTCCGATCCCTCCGAGCAGATCGATCTCGATATTTACTCACCGAAGGTCAGACAATTGTTTGAGCAATATTTCGCCAACTTTCAAAAGCACGGCGTTAAGATCGTCCGTCTGGATGCGGTTGGTTATGTCATTAAGAAGCCGGGGACAAGCAGCTTCTTCGTCGAGCCGGAAATCTGGGACTTTCTCGAATGGATCTCGGTTTTGGCGAACAGTATGGACATCGAGCTGCTGCCTGAGGTTCACGCACACTACGAAATCCAGTACAAGCTGGCGGAGCGAGGTTATTGGATTTACGACTTTATTTTGCCCTACCGCGTACTGGAGACGTTCGTCAATCGGTCGAGCGAAGCGCTGATGAGCTATCTGCAGGATCGCCCGGAGAAGCAGTTCACGATGCTGGATTGTCATGACGGAGTGCCGGTGAAGCCGGATCTGGACGATCTGATCGATACGAAGGGGGCGCGCGAATTGGTCGATGTGTGCCTGGCGCGCGGCTCGAATCTAAGTTTGATCTACTCGGATAAGCACAAGGCGGCGGATGGATTCGACGTTCATCAGATTCGCTGCTCCTACTACTCCGTGCTCGAGTGCAACGACGACGCATACCTGGCAGCCAGAGCGATCCAGTTTTTCGTGCCGGGCATTCCGCAAGTGTATTACGTCGGACTGCTTGCCGGCAAGAATGATATGGAGCGTGTCGCCGAAACCGGCGAAGGGCGGGAAATCAACCGGCACAATTATACGGCCGTGGAGATAGAAGAAGCCGTTCTCCAGCCGGTCGTTCAACGCTTGATCAAGCTGATCAAGTTCAGAAACGATTACGAGGCGTTTAACGGCGAGTTTGTCCTCCCGACGGATTGCGCTTCACACGAGGTTCGTCTGGCGTGGCGCAAGGATAGCAGCTTCTGCAGCCTTGCGATCGATCTGAGAACGAGCAAGGCGGTTATCGAATACGTCGACGACGGCGGCGCCGTTGTCCAGTACGAAGTGTAATTAAGAGACCGTCGGGAAGATTTCCTGACGGTTTTTCTCTGCTTCCAAATAAAGGCTTGACCCGAGTGAGGGAATCATGGTAAGATATTGAACGTTGACGCCAAACAACAATCAACACATGCGGTCGTGGCGGAATTGGCAGACGCGCACGGTTCAGGTCCGTGTGGGCTAATACCCCGTGGAGGTTCGAGTCCTCTCGACCGCACCATATTAACAAATTAACAAGCTCTTGAACTTGTCCAAGTGACGTTCAGGAGCTTTTTGCATAATTTAAGGGCGGGCTCCGTAATGGTACTTGTAATTTGGCTTGTTTGAACGATTAGGAAGCAGCAAGCGGAGATAGCCCAAATCCGTTTCCATATTAACTTTTTTATCTCCATGTGACGGAACAGGCCTTTCTTGACAAAATACAATGCCCAAAAGAAACATCATCACCATAGAAAGAATCGTTGTCGACGCGGTACGTGTTATGCCGATTTGCTTCTGAAAAGCGTTCGTCGATTGAAGAAAGGTAGGATGAATTCGCGCTTCTATTCGTAAAATCGCTTGCTTCAAACTGTGAGGGCTGAAGCATCCAGGCCAAGCGCCACGCTTTCAAACCACTCTTTTTACGTAATAATTGTCGTAATCAACATTCCTCCGCGACTGCAGTGTTCCTTTTCTTCAAGCTCGGAAAGGAAAGTCTGCTAATCATCAGTACTCCAATCAGAACAGCGCCTGATTCCACAACAGACGGATGCCACGATGACGCAGTCAACAGCATCATAATCACGGCTGCAAGCGGTGTCGGCATCCCGACAAATCCAGAAATATGGCTTTGTACGGCATTGAAACGCGCCAGCCTCAGTGCGCCACAGCAGACGTAAACCAGTATACTGGCAGTTCCAAACAAACGGATTTCATGAAGTGAAGCGACAAAAGCCATGATAGCCGGCGCAACGACGAACGTCACAAGATCTGCCAGTGAATCAAGCTCTTTACCCAGCAGCGAGACGGAATTCAACCTTCTTGCACAGTAGCCGTCCAAAAAATCGCACAATAAGCCCAACATCACTAGCCATATACCGACAAAGATTTCTCCTTTAATGGTATACAAAATTGCCATAAAGCCCAGAGTTAAATTACTCAGTGTCAATATTGACGGAATCCATTTCTTCATCCTATTCACTCCAAATCTTTTAACTTGCTGTCAGATTTAATTCTATTCGAGCTTGTAGCATTTCCGAGCCACTCTTTTTTTAACAATGCAAATTGGAAGGTGTTTTCATATTTTGGTGTACCATCCTCGTATTCGGTGAAAGAAATAAATTCTATAAAACAGCCTTCTTTGCGCATGCCTAATTTTTTACATAGTTTTTGTGATCTTACGTTATCATCCTCAACATAGGCATACAGCCTTCTGGCTTCTTTTTGCATAAACAGATACTGGAAGAAAGCTTCCGCGCTTTCTCGAGCATATCCCTTTCCTTCATATCTGGCATTGAAGTTCCATCCAACGCTAAACGTATCAGGCTCTTCTTTCAGATAAAATAGTTCTCCTATCAGCGCATTGCTCTCTTTCAAGCAGACTGCAAGATAGGAGTCTTCAGAGCTTCTTTTCTGAATCTCTAAGACGGCTTCTTCCAATGTCGAAATTTTATCGCTAAGGAAGCAATTGACTCTGGGATTAGCCGTATACTCCCAAAATCCTTGAGCATCTGTCACGGAAAAATTTCGTAAGCTCAATCGATTGGTTTCAATAATTTGCATGGGTAGTTCCTCTCTTTCGACTCAAAGTAATTTGACAGCAGTTTAAAAGGCGCACTACAATTTCCCTTCTTTTTTCTCCGAATTTGAGAATAGTTCAATCCATTTATTCTTGTAAAAGTACCCGATAATGAAAGCAAGAACAGAGATAATGGTTATCAGGATAGCGACTCCATATTGTTCTTGATGAATAGTGGTTCCAATAACAACGGAGGCGATTAACCATGGTAGACGACCAACAAGAAGCAAAGTGAAGAAACGTAAAGAGCTGATCGGTGTTAAGGCTGCAAGATATACCATTAGATCTTTAGGCAGGCCGGGAATAATGAAAAAGATAAATAAAAATACAGACAGCTTTTTTTCATTCTTCATAACAGATATCCACTTGTAATTCCTTTTTTCCAGTAAGCGTTCAATCCAGGAACGTCCGATATAACGAGTGAAGAAAAAAGCCAATGCTGCGCCTAACAACGTGCCAATTGTCGTATAAAGTGTTCCAAGACTTACACCATAAATGTATCCCCCTGCAATTTGCACAACTTCTCCAGGAATAGGAGCGACCACTATCTGTAGCATTTGGAAAAGAATAAACATGACAGGTCCCCAGTTTCCTGAAGACAGAATAAAATCTCTGAATTTATCCATGGATGATAATAGTTCTAAAATAGCAGGGGCATGCCGTATAAATAGAAAAATCGACAAAATGGCTAATAAGAGTAAAATTATTTTTAGCAGGCGGACTTTTCTTATTTGTGTCATGTGTAGCTGCTCCTTAGGCGAGAGATTTAACAAGTGTTCGTTACTCCCATTCAAATGCTCCTGTGTACAATTGATAATAAGCCCCTCTTTGATCTATCAATTGATCGTGGTTACCGCGCTCTTTAATTCGGCCATGTTCCATCACCAGAATAGCATCCGAGTTTCGAACGGTGGACAAACGATGAGCGATGACAAATACCGTTCTGCTATCCATCAAGTTATCCATTCCGGATTGCACAAGCGCTTCCGTCCGTGTATCAATAGATGAGGTTGCTTCATCTAAAATCATCACAGGCGGGTTAGCAATAGCCGCCCTGGCGATGGCCAGCAATTGGCTCTGACCCTGGGAAAGTTCGTTCCCGCTGCCGTCCAGCCGGGTATGATATCCTTTCGGCAAGCGTTCGATGAAGCTGGCCGCATGAGACAGCTTGGCCGCTTGTATAACCTCCTCATCACTCGCTTCCAGGCGACCGTAACGAATGTTATCGGCCACACTACCGGAAAAAAGATGAGTATCCTGCAACACAATTCCTAGCGAGCGGCGTAAATCAGCCTTTCGAATGCGTTGAATAGGGATGCCATCATAAAGAATTTCACCCTCTGTAATTTCGTAGAAGCGGTTAAGCAGGTTGGCGACAGTGGTTTTTCCCGCACCAGTAGCACCTGCAAAGGCAAGTTTTTGTCCGGGTTTAGCCTCAAGCGTCAGATCCTGAAGCACCTGCTTTTTGCCGTCATAAGAAAAGGAGACTTGCCTGAACTCCACTTTTCCCTTCAAAGCGACAACGGAGCCGTCTTCCAGCTTCCATGACCATCCGGTATGATGTTGATTTTTTTCCAGCGTTACGCGCCCTTCATCCTCTTCGGGACTTTCATCCATCATATTGAAAATCCGTTGCGCTCCCGCAATGGCCACCACAAACATATTTATCTGCGAGGAGATTTCGGCGATCGGCATGGTGAAATTTCTGGACAAGCTCAGAAAGGCGGCGATGCTCCCCAGTGTCAAGCCTGTATTCCAGCCGGATATCGCCATAGCTCCGCCCACAATGGCAACCAGCACATAGATGAAAGTTGCAAGATTTTCATTAATTGGCATAAGGATGTTTGAATATTTGTTTGCTGCAGTTGAGTCCTTAAACAATTCCTCGTTATATCGAGAAAATTGTTCCATTGCTTTATCCTCGCGACTGAACACTTGAACAACCTTTTGACCATGTATCATTTCCTCCATATAGCCATCTACAACGCCAAGCGATTCCTGCTGCCGGAAAAAGTGCAGAGTTGCTTTTGTAGCCACGATCTTGGTCACCCATAACATCGCAACTGAACCAATTACCACTACAATCGTTAACGGTACATCGAGATAAAGCATCGTCCCAAGCGCCACTAAAAGGGTCACAATGGTGGATAGCAATTGTGGCAATCCGTCAGTGAGCATCATGTTAAGCGTATCTACATCATTCGTATAGTAACTCATCAAATCGCCATGTGCTTTTCGGTCAAAATACTTAATGGGGAGATTTTGCATTTTTCTAAACAAATGGTCCCGAATTTTTTTCATGATTTGCTGTGAGATCGTAATCATCAATCTTTTGGAGACAAATGTGCTGACGACCCCGGCTGCATAGATCACAGCAAGAATCGTTAATGCCTGCAGCAAGGCATCAAACACCGGATGTCGATCGCCCAGCAAAGGCACAATAAAGTCATCAATAAGCAGTCTTAAAAATGCGGCAGAAGAGATCGATACGGCGGCGCTAATCAGTACGAACAGCAATACCAGGCAGGATCTGAACTTAAAATACCTGAAATAGGCAAGCAGCCGAATAAGGGTTTTACCGTAATTCGTGCTGTCCGACATCTTCTTCACCACCCTTTGTTTGCGTATCATAAATCTCCTGATAAATCGCACTTCTACTCATGAGTTCCCGGTGAGAGCCCATATCCGCCATTTGGCCTTCGTCCAGCAGAATAATCTGATCCGCATCCTCGACGGAAGCGATGCGTTGTGCAATGATGATTTTGGTTATGTCGGGGATGTTTTCCTTGAAGACCTTCCGAATCATTGCATCTGTTCGCGTATCGACAGCGCTGGTCGAATCATCCAGGATAAGAATTTTCGGATTTTTAAGCAAGGCTCTTGCAATACAAAGCCGCTGCTTCTGACCTCCGGAAACGTTGCTTCCTCCTTGAGTCAGGCGAGTATCATATCCATCAGGAAGGGCTAGGATAAAGTCATGGGCCTGGGCTGCTTTGCATGCTTCAATCAGCGCCTCATCAGTAGCCGATTCATTGCCCCAACGAAGGTTTTCCTTAATGGAGCCTTCGAATAAAACATTTTTTTGCAGCACCATTGCAACTTGGTTTCTGAGCACGTGTAGATCGTACTGCTTCACATTCGTTCCGCTCACGAGCACCTCGCCATCGCTTGCGTCATAGAGGCGTGGGATCAAGTGAACAAGCGTCGATTTTGCGCTGCCGGCTCCTCCAAGGATACCGATGGTTTGTCCCGACAGGATTCGAAGATTAATGCCGGATAATGCGAATTTCTCCGCTTTGGTTGAGTAACGAAACGAAACGTTGCGAAACTCCACATCTCCCGTGTGCAATTCCGTTACTGGCGAACTCGGACTCGTAATGTCAGGCTGCTCGTTTAATAAGTCATGGATTCGCCCTGCGGAAGCACGGGCAATGGCGATCATGATGACCACGATACCGAGGGTCATCAAGCTCATGAGAATCTGCATGGAGTAAGCAAATACGCTCGTCAGCTCTCCAGTCGTCATAGTGCCGCTGACAACCAGCTTGGCTCCGATCCATGAAATGAGCAGCATCACGGCATAAAGAATGACTTGCATAAGTGGCAGCTCGTAAGATAGCATGCGTTCCGCTTTGATCATTTGCTTGAATATCTTTTGGGATATGGCCTGAAACTTTGAAATCTCGTGATCTTCCCGAACATAGGATTTGACGACGCGAATCCCCCGGACATTTTCCTGGACAACTTTATTCAATTCATCATAGCTGCCAAAGGCGCGTTCGAAGATAGGGAACGAATACTTCATAATGAGTAACACCCCCACCGCAAGCACGGGAATGACGACTAAAAACCATACGGCAATGGTTGGGCTGATTTGAAAGGTCATTACGGTTGCCAAAATCATCATAACCGGGCTGCGAAAGGCAATCCTTATGATCATCAAAAAGGCGTTTTGCACATGCGTAATGTCGGTCGTCAGCCTTGTTACGATGCCGGAGGATGAAAATTTATCCATATTGGAATAGGATAGCCGCTGGACATGGCGAAACAGATCATAACGCAGATTTTTACCAAATCCAGCCATGGCGATTGCGGAGTGTTTGCCGGCGAGTGCGCCAAACACAAGCGATATCAGCGCAAATAGCAACAGAATTAAGCCATATTTAGCTATCGGGCTCATATGTCCTCCACTAATTCCCTTATCGATTAATTCCGCCATCAACCATGGAATCGTGACCTCCATAGCAACCTCGCCAAGCAAAAATAAGAGAGTCAGCCATGTATCTTTTTTGAATTCCCTCACACTTTGGAGCAATTTTCTCAACATATAAAATCTCCTCAAACCTTCCATAGTGGATGTGGTGCAGCGATATATGTTATCGTAAACTGTATAGTAACTATACAGTCAAATTGTTTTTTTGGAGGCAGCCATGCATCAATCAGATAGGATGTCGATTAGTGATTTTTCCAAAATGTCAGATATTCCACGCAAAACGCTGATTTACTATGATCGTATCGGACTGTTCAAGCCGGCATTTGTTGCCGACAACGGGTATCGCTATTACCATCGCAGCCAGTTGGATACCATCGGTATGATTCATGTCTTCAAGGAGTTTGGCATGTCTCTTGAGGAAATTCGAGAGCATCAGAGCCGTCGAACCCCTGCCCGTACACTTGAATTTCTACGAAAACAGGAAGAGATTATCCGATTGCAGATGGCGAAGCTTGAACGGACCCGGCAAATGATCAGCATGCAAGCAGAGAGGATTGAACATTCGATTCATGTAGACACAAGCCGTATGAAGGTGATCCGGCAAGCCAGGATTCCTTTGCTGTTGAGTTGCCGCGTTCATGTATCTAAGGAGCAAAATCCCGAATCTCTCTGGGACGATTTTCAAATGCGTTTGGAGAGAGAGAATGCGCCAATCGGATATCCGAACGGCGTTATTGTTAAGAAGGAGGATTTACTGAAGAGAAACGGGGATATGATGTCCCATATGTTCAGTCGCATGGCCACTCATTCTGAAGAGCAACAATATATGCCGGAGGGGTTTTACCTGGTTTCGTACACCAAGGCGGATTATGGGGAAACGGATAAAATTTATCCGCAAATTTTTGATTACATAGAGAAGAAACAATATGTTGTCATTGGCGATGCTTACGAGGAGTACTTGCAGGATGAGGTGTCGCTACAAAATCCGGAGGAGTATCTGGTCAGAATTATGGTGCACATTAAGGAACCATCTAAGGTGTGACACCAGTAGAAAAACGACTCTGGCGGGCTAAGGGCGGGCTACAGGCGGCTAACCCTTAGCCCATAGCGGAATCGGCGGCAACCGTGTCGTCGGGCGGAAGCCGCGTTAATTCATGCCGCTACCGCAAGGAAGCCGACTGATGCCTAAATTGATAGTTGTTTTTTCCTCGTTTTTTGGCCATGTACATCGCTTCATCGGCGAGTTTGATCAAATCTTGCACATCCTGGCCTTGATCGGGATACAGACTGATTCCTATGCTGCATGAGATTTCGATGCTGCAATCGTTGATTCGGTAGGGTTTAGATATCGTTGTAAGGAGTGCTTCCGCCAGACTCGCCGCCTCCCGTTCGGTATGGATTTCAGTAAATAGAATAAATTCGTCACCGCCAAATCGGGCAATGTTATCGCTGCTGTCGGCTTGCGTGAATTTGATTCTTCCGGCAAACTCCTGCAGCAGTTGATCGCCGACAAGATGCCCGTATGAATCGTTCACCCCTTTAAATCCATCCACATCCAAAAACATAACGGCAATTCTGGACTGGTTTTGCTTTGCTTCTTCGAAAGTCTGGATCAATCGGTTATGAAAGAAATCGCGGTTCGGCAAAGCCGTAAGCGAATCGTAATAAGCGCGATAACGCATTTTTTCTTCATTTAATTTCCGCTCGGTAATATCCTCCATGATTGCGGCATAGCATTCCAACTGTCCGTTGTCACTATAAATGGAATAAACCCGCATATTGAGCACATGAATGAGTCCGCTCCTATGCTTGTTCCGTATTTCTCCTTGCCAATATCCGCAGTCTATTAATTTCTCCCAGACTTCATTAAGGAAACCGGGGCTGAACTGTTCCGACAGGAGCAGCGACAAATTTCTACCCTGGGCTTCCTCTTCTCTATATCCGGTTAAACGAGTAAATGCCAAATTGGTGGTCATAATATTGCCGTTTAAATCGGTTACAATAACCCCTTCGTTCATGCACTTAATAATTTTAGCGGAAAGCTGCAGCCTCTTGTCCGATTCTTTTGGCGTTATTTCCAGAATTGTCGCTAGCCTCGTATGAACTGCCGCTTTGAAGACCAGAACTTGCGTCAAGACTTTCCATTTGTAAAAGAAAACGGCGAATAACGAAACAAAGACGAGCAAACTTGCGGCTAGCCAGAAAATGATGATCATATACGGTGAATGATACGAAACAAGATGGGGCATCATTTTGTAAATAATCTTGGGATTAGAAGCTTCAATCATGATTATGTGAACCACATCGTTTCTTCATTTTTGAATAGCTCAAAAAAATACTCCGGAATTACTAGTGAATGGTTCTATTTGCCTACTCGATTGCTTGGTTGTTCTGTATTTTTGGGGTTTATTCTGCTGTTCGAGCCGTATTCCAGCTTCTCAATTCCAGTCGAATAGGAATAAAGACTTAGTCGGACTGTCACAATATGTAGTCTTGTGGAAGATTATACCCCAAAGTATTTAAAGCTACAATTAGATAAACTGATTGTAGTTTAAAGACTCTCCAACCTTCAAAGTGGGTAAACTACACTTTATTTGGAGAGAGGTTGTGAGGTTTGAGAATGGGGACGTTAGCGGCGTTAATCGGAGCAAAAATACGTTTGCATCGTTTGGCACGTAACATGACGCTGGATCAGCTTGGGGAAACCATTGGGATGGCTGGCACATACCTCGCTCAAATCGAGCGCGGCGAGAAAAATGTCAAGTTAAGCACAATCGAAAAAGTGGCCACCGGTTTGCATATGACTGTTTACGATTTATTTGATGAGAAGGAGGGGAGCTTGCAAGAAAAGAAATGGGTATGGGCAAGCGTCCTTCTCCTGCTGCAGCATGATGAAGTCAAGCATCGTCAAGCTTATCGCATATTAAAGGCTTTGCTTATTGAGGATGAAGCCTAATAATGAGGTAATTTCAGGGAGCGGCCGGTTTACGGTTGCTCCTTTTTGCTTGCTCCGCCCGGGTCCTGCGATCATTGGGCACATCGTTCGGATAATATTCCAACTACATTTTTCGACAAATGAATTGACAAACGATCGTATCATGATAATATAATGTTATAACAGGTTAGAGGTTGACCTTTTCGCGAAAGGGGAGCTTATCGTGATCGATAAGAGCAATCCGCTGTCATTATACCATCAACTTAAGCAAATTATCTCCAACAAAATTCAGGAAGGCGAATGGAAGGTTGGGGACAAGCTGCCTTCCGAAGCCGAGCTATGCGATCTCTATCAGGTTAGCCGCATAACGGCAAGACGTGCGTTATCCGAGCTTGAACACGAGGGCATGATCGAGAAGAAGACGGGCAAGGGTACTTTCGTCCGCTTTTCCGGCATTAACCAGGAACTGAACCGGTTCTACAGCTTTACGAACGAAGTTAAGCTGCGGGGGTATACGCCTTCCTCCAAGCAATTATCTCTTGAAAGGGTTTTCCCCGACAACGAAGTTCGGCATGCCTTGACCTTGCCCGAGGGCGAGCAGGTTTACTTGATCAAGCGGCTTCGGATGGCCGACAACGAAGCGATCGTCATCGACCGCTCTTACTTGCCGTGCCGGCTGTTTCCCGGATTGGATCAATACGATTTCGGGCAGCGTTCCTTGTACGAGACGCTGAGCGAAGTCTACAACGTAGCCGCCAACATGGCCGAAGAGACGATCGACGCCGTATTGATCAGCAAGGAAGAGGCGGATTTACTCGATATTAAGAAAAGCTCTCCGTGTCTGTTAATTAAGCGGATTGCTTATTTCGGCACGCTTCCGGTGGAGTTCAACTATCGGATCGTCAACCGAGATAAGTATAAATATAAAATCCAGTTGAAGTAACGCATGTAGATTCGAACTAGGGGGGATGTACGCTCTACAAGCTCTGTTTTCAAAGGGGCGGAGCAGGATTTTAAAAGTTTGAAAAATCAGAATATTATGAAAATTGGAGGCAAAAAGTATGCGTAAAATGGTCTTTTTACTGCTTATCGTGGCAATGACGGCATTGACAGCTTGTTCAAGCACAAATGAAAGCGGAAACAATACGGGGGCCAAAGGAAGTCCGTCTGCCGAAACCGGCGGCGAAGCCGCAAACAAGAAGCTGAAAATCGGTTTTACGGTCGCCAACCTAGCGAATACGTATTTCGTCGACTTGTCGGAAGGCGTGAAGGCAAGGGCGCAAGAGCTCGGCTACGACGTCACCGTTCATGACGGCAAAGGCGACGCGGTGCAGCAAGTCAACGCGATCGAGAACTTCATTACCCAGAAGCTGGACGTCATCGTGATCAGCCCGGTTGACGACAAAGCTTTGGAGCCGGTAGTCAAGAAAGCCAAAGAAGCCGGAATAACCGTCGTCAGCTCCAACCAGAACGTAGCCGGCTCCGACGCTTTCCTTACTGTGCCGGAATACGAATACGGGATGGCGATCGGCGAACAGGCGGGACAATGGATTGCCGACAAGCTGGGCGGTACGGCGGAAGTCGCCATTATCGATTATCCCGAACTGAAAGTCATCATCGAACGCGCCAACGGAATCAAGGACGGCATTCTGAAGCATGCGCCGGATGCCAAAATCGTGGCCAATCAGTCGGCGAACACGGTTGAGAAAGGAATGCGGGCGATGGAAACGATTCTTCAGGCACACCCGAACGTCAAAGTCGTCGCGGCCGTTAACGATGCCGGGGCGCTCGGCGTCTACGAAGTCGTGAAAGCGGCTAAGAAGGATACGCCGGACTTCTTTATCGGCGGATTGGACGCAACGCAGGAAGCGCTGAAGAAGATCAAGGAAGACGGCATTTACCGCGCGACAATCGACATCGCTCCGGTCGGAATGGGGCGGCAAATTGTAGATACGGCGGTGAAAGTCATCGCAGAAGGTCCGATTGCCGAACCGATCGCGGTGAATATGATTCCCGTAACGCTTAGCAATGTGGACGAATTTATCCAGTAACAGATGCGATTTCATCCGCAGACCTTTCTCCATAGGTATACCGCAGCAATTACGGGAGAGGGTCTGTGGAAGATAAAGGAGGCCGGCCGCGATGGGCGAACCGCTATTGGCTCTTCGGGACATCAGCAAATATTACCCTGGCGTTAAGGCGCTGGACGGCGTTTCAATCGATTTTCGGCCAGGAGAGGTGCATTCGATCGTAGGCGAGAACGGCGCGGGCAAATCGACGCTGATCAAGACGATCACCGGCGCCATCGAGCCGACGTCGGGCAGCATTAGGTACAATGGCGTTGAGATGAGCGGTATGAACCCGATCTATGCGTTAAAGGAAGGGATCAGCGCGATCTATCAGGAGTTCAACCTGATTCCGAGTCTGACGGTAGCTGAAAATATTTTTTACGGCAGGGAGCTTGGCGGCAGATTCATGATCGATAGACGCGAGATGAATGCCCGGTCGTCGCAAATTTTAAGTCAGCTCGGCGTGAACGTGCGGCCCCAGAGCTTGGTTAAAGATTTGAGCGTCGGTTTCCAGCAAATCGTAGAAATTGCCAAAGCGATATCCAGCAATGCCAAAGTTTTGATTATGGATGAGCCTACGGCCCCGCTGACGAGCAGCGAAGTCGAGAAGCTGTACGAAATCGTCGACAAGCTGAAGCGGCAGGGGATGACGATTATTTATATCTCTCACAAATTCGAGGAAATCTTCCGCCTCTCCGACCGGATTACAGTCATGAGAGACGGCAAATATATTCGAACGCTGCAGCGCGAAGACACGAACAGATCCGAATTGGTCAGCCTGATGGTCGGACGGGCGTTGGGACAGCATTATCCGCCCAAAGCTTCCCGGACGGGAGCTGCGGTGCTGGAGGTCAAAGGTCTCTCCAATCCCCAGGTCAACGACATCTCTTTCACCCTGAAGGAAGGAGAGATATTGGGAATCGCCGGCCTGGTCGGCGCCGGGAGGACGGAGCTGGTACGCGCCATATTCGGCGTCGATCCGATATCCGCAGGCGACCTGCTGATCAGGGGGAAACGCGTCAAGATTCGTCATCCGATGGACGCCATCGGCTATAAGATGGGACTCATTCCGGAGGACAGAAAGCAGCATGGCGCGCTGTTGAACATGGACGTGAAATTTAACGTCTCGTACGCTTCGCTTGATAAAATCGCTTCCTTCGGTTTTCTGCACAAGAAGAAAGAGAAAAATCTGGCCACGGATTATATCGCGGCCCTGGCCATCAAGACGCCCGGGGAGCTGCAGGCGGTCAAAAACTTGAGCGGCGGCAACCAGCAGAAGGTCGTTCTGGCCAAATGGCTGGCGACCCAGTGCGATATTCTGATCTTCGACGAGCCTACGCGCGGCATTGACGTTGGGGCGAAGCAGGAAATCTACGCCTTGATGCGAAATCTGGTCGGCGAGAATAAGTCGATTATTATGATTTCGTCCGAAATGCCGGAGCTGATCGGGATGTCCGACCGGGTGCTGGTCATGAAGGAAGGATCGCTAACGGGCGAAGTTGCAGGCGATGAAATGACGCAGGAACGCATTCTGACGATGGCTACGGAATAACGGCCGTCGTTCTTATCCCAAATATAGAGCGGAGGTCAACCCGTGCCGATCAGAGCCATACTCGTAAAATACGGAATTTACATTGTGCTGCTGCTTCTCGTCCTCTTTTTCTCGGTCGCCTCGGATGCTTTTTTGTCCGTAGATAACCTGCTGAACATTTTAAGACAAGTATCGATAGTTGGAATCGTGGCCGTAGGCATGACGTTCGTGATTTTGACAGCGGGCATCGACTTGTCCATCGGTTCGATCATCGGCGTTTCCGCCGTATTGGCCGCGAAGCTGATGCTGTTCGGCGTCCACCCGGCGCTGGCGTTCGTGCTGACCCTCGTTGCCGGTATCGTGATCGGTCTCGTCAACACGTATTTTATTCATGAGATTCAAATTCCGGCGCTAATCGTGACGCTGGCGACTTTAACGGCGCTAAGAGGGATCGCCTACATCATTACCGGAGGGTTGCCCGTATACGGTTTGCCGGAAGGCTACTCTTTCATCGGACAAGGTTACGTGATGGGGATTCCCGTTCCCGTCATCCTGATGCTTGCCTGCTTTGCGGTCGGTTACTTCGTGCTGGAGAAGACGCGGTTCGGCAGGTACGTCTACGGAGTCGGCAGCAATGAGGAGGCTTCCCGCCTGTCCGGGGTTAACGTTCGCAAAATCAAATATATCGCTTATTGTCTGAGCGGCTTCCTAAGCGCGCTCGCCGGACTGGTGCTGCTCTCCAGGGTAAACAGCGGCCAGCCTACGGCGGGAACCGGTTATGAGCTAGATGTGATTATCGGCGTCGTATTGGGCGGCGTCAGCATGAACGGGGGCGAAGGCCGCATTAGCGGCGTCATTACCGGCATTCTGATTATGGGCGTGCTCACGAACGGCATGATTCTGCTTAACATCAGCGAATATTACCAGCTTGTCGTCAAAGGAGCCGTGCTGCTGTTGGCCGTAAGTCTGGATTACGTATCGAAAAAACGGAGGGTTAAAGTTGCGCATACATGAACTTAAACGAGGATTATTCGTATCTTGTCAGGCACAGCCGGACGAGCCGCTGTTCGGATCGGAATATATGGCCAGAATGGCGGTGGCGGCGGAGATGGGCGGCGCGGTAGGCGTACGCGTCAACACGATTCCGGACATTGTCGCGGTCAAGCAAGCGGTCGCGATTCCGGTCATTGGCATCATCAAGCAGGAATACCCGGATTGTTATCCCTATATTACGCCGACAATGAAGGAAGTCAGAGAGGTGGCCGCAACGGGAGCCGAGATCGTGGCGATCGACGCGAGCAAGCTGATCAAACCGGACGGCAAAACGACGGAGCAGTTCATTCACGATATCAAAAGCGAGCTGGACATTCTGGTTATGGCGGACGTGTCGACGCTTGAAGAAGGCATCGCGGCCTGGAAAGCCGGAGCGGATATGATTTCCTCGACTCTGTGCGGATATACGCCTTACACGCGCAAGGAATCGAACGTGCCGATCGAGCTGCAGGAGCCTAATCTGGAAATTATCGCGGCGCTGGCCGATAAGATCGAAGCTCCGATTGTCGCGGAAGGTCGTTTCTGGGATTATCGCAATGCGGTTAAAGCGCTTGAGAATGGCGCCCATTCCGTAGTAATCGGGGCGGGCATCACGAGACCGCAGATCATTACATTGAAAAACGTGACGCAGATCAACGCGTATTTGCAGACGGTCTAAGCGATTGAAGGCGAGGTGAAGACAATGATCGCGCTTGGCATAGACATCGGCGGAACGAAAATCGCCGGCGGAATCGTCGACGATAACGGGTCGCTGCTTGACGTCGAGTATCGGGCGACGGATGCTTCCAAAGGGAAAGACTACGTTTTGGCAGGAATAGACGGGCTGATTACCGAGCTGCGCAGCCGTTGCAAGCCGGATGCGATCGGTATCGGCAGCGCGGGGCGGATCGACGTGGATTCGGGCAGCGTCTATTACGCCACATCGAATCTTCCGAATTGGACCGGGCTGAATCTGAAGCGGCATATCGAAGACAGGCACGGCATTCCGACGATCGTCGATAACGACGTCAACACGGCCGGCATCGGAGA
This sequence comes from Cohnella sp. LGH, assembly GCF_017671885.1. Taxonomy (NCBI): domain Bacteria; kingdom Bacillati; phylum Bacillota; class Bacilli; order Caryophanales; family Paenibacillaceae; genus Cohnella; species Cohnella sp. LGH. The sequence goes on along the minus strand of NZ_CP072117.1, from coordinate 1,348,470 downwards.
GATGTGGCTGGGAGCGGGGAAAAACGAACAATCGACGGTGTGCGTGACGCTGGGCACCGGAATTGCGGCAGCGGTATTCGTCGACGGAAAAATCGTCAGGGGCGGCCGCTGGAGCGCAGGAGAGATCGGCCATATGATACTGTACCCCGGCGGCAGGCCGTGCAATTGTGGACAGCGGGGCTGCTTCGAGCAATACGGCTCGGGCACCGCTCTCTATAGAAGCTACAACGAGCGCCGCGGCGAGGAAGCGATCGCTTCGGGCAGACAGTTCTTCGAATTGCTGGCAGCCGGCGACATTGCCGCATGCGATACGCTCGACGCCTTCATATCCGATTTGGCTGTAGCGTTTATCAGCTTGGCGAATGTGTACGACCCGGATCTGTTCATCGTTGGCGGCGGGCTGATCGACACCCAAGAATGGTGGTGGGAGAGACTAGAGCGGCACATTCGCGAACAGGCCAACCCGGCCGTGGCAAGCATGAAGCTCGTTCCCGCCGCCTTCAAAAATCAAGCGGGGATGCTCGGCGCGGCGAAGCTGGGCTTCGAGTATGTAGCAGAGCTGAACGCATCGAAGTAGACAGCGCAGCAGAAGGACGAAAAAGGGGCTGTCTCATAGGCTCTTCGAGTTGCTCTAAAAGATAATCGATAATAAAGGTGCAAGGTGTATATACCTCCCTCCGATGCTATACGCTCCTGAAATTTGAATGGGTAAACCCGTCACAATGTGATTTCAGGAGCGTATGAGGCAGTCTACGGGAGGTATATACACCTTACTTTACATATCGATCATCTTAAGCAGTTCTACCTATGAGACAGCCCCTTTTTGCCGATAGGTGCGGTTCCGCTAGTCAAAACTGCATTCGGCACAGCGCTCAATTCAGAGAATGCCATTTTTTGCGGAAGGCTAATGGCGTCGTTTCGACCCTGCTTTTAAATAAATTAATGAAATGCGTGACATTGTCAATCCCGATTCTAGCCGCGATTTCTTCCACCGGAACGTTGGAATACTTCAGCCATTCTTTCGCTTTGTTGATCCGCAGGTTGATGACGTATTCGTTCGGAGTATCCCCCATATATTTCTTAAACGTCTTGGCGAGATGGAATTTGTTAAGCGCAAACTGCTCGGCAAGCTGCTCCAGGCGAATTTTCTCCGTGTAATGCTTGTCCAGAAAGTCGACGATGGGCGCGATAAAATGAGGCAACATGTCCATATCCCCTTGAGGCTGGCTCGCCGACAACAGCAATTCCGTCAATAGGGAGACCAGCAGTCGCGAACTAAGCAGCTCGGTTCCGTAATCTTTCTGCTGATGAAGCCGGATCAGTTGCCCCAGCATGTCGGGAATCGGCGACGCCGCGTCCAGCGAGAGGATCGGGTTCGAGCTTTTGGCGAATTGTTCGTAATACCCCCGGCTTGTGCCCCCGTAGAAATGAACCCAGACCAGCTCCCACAGGTTTTGCCGATCCGTTGTATAGTAGTGGTGCTCCATACAGTCAATGAAAAACAGTTGGCCGGGCCCAAGCGTATAGGAACGATTCCGGTATTTCAAGGTTCCGGTTCCCGCAGCCGTATATACAATTAAATAAGAATTCAAATGCTCCCGTTCCGTAAAATATCCGGGCAGCGTCTGGAAATGGCCGACCTCCTGCACGTAGAAAAACGAGGATCTGGCGGTTTTGCTTGGCGTCGCAATAAGGCGCACGGACGATTCCGTCCAGAGGGAAGCAAAATTTTCGCTGAATGAGGTCATCGTATAACATCTCCGTCAAGATACTAGGATTTTCTCTCAACTTCCTGTGATGCGTTTTGGAATTAAACCGGATACACTTGAGTTGTCAAACTATTATTTCACAATCGCCGAATGGGTGCAAAGGAATTCAAAAGAGATTACGCGAGACGGAGGATGACGGAGATGAGCGAACGGAAAGAGATGGATTGGCGCGGCAAGTTTGTCGAGCCGACTTCGGAATATCGCCCGGCCCCTTTGTGGGTATGGAACGATGAGATGGAGCCCGAGTCTATTCGCCTTCAATTGCAGAAAATGGCGGACAAAGGCTACGGCGGCGCGTTCGTGCACCCGAGGCCGGGCTTGATTACGCCGTACTTGTCCGAGGAGTGGTTCTCCTTGTGGGGGATTGCTTTGGAAGAGGCGGAGCGTCTCGGCCTGAAGCTGTACATTTACGACGAGAACTCGTATCCTTCCGGCTTTGCCGGCGGACATGTGCCATCGGAGCTTCCGGATTGTCTGGCCAATTGCGTTTTGTTCAAGGAATACAAGCTCGAAGAGCTGGATCGGCTCACGCGAGTGCCTTCCGCCATGCTGAACCGGCCCGGCAAGCCGATCCGCGCTTTCGCGATGCTTCGCAATGCGGAGACCTGGGAAATCGCCGAGGACGTCACGCTGCTGCCCGCCGCAGAGTGGGCGAGCCGCGGGGAAAGCTTCTGGGTGTTCGAACTGGGCACGCCGGAGACGAACAACTGGCTCGGCGGCTTTGCCTATACAGACCTGCTGCGTCCGGAAGTGACCGAGCATTTCCTGCGGACGACGCACGAACAGTATCGAAGCCGGTTCGGCGACCGGTTCGGAACGTCGATTCCCGCTTTGTTCACGGACGAGCCGGAAATATCGCCGGGCAACCTGTTCCAAGAGGGAGCGGATTTCCTTCCGTTCAGCTACTGGTTTGCCTCCGAATTCGCCAAGCGGAACGGCTACGATCTGCTTGATTATTTGCCGTTCCTGTTCCGCGATGCCGTAAGCGCGAACCCGGAGAGGGACGCGGCCCGGGTGCGGTACGATTTCTACGCCACGATTCATCAGCTGTGGACGGACAATTCGGTGCGTCCGATTTCCGAGTGGTGCGAGCGGAACGGGATCGCCTACACCGGCCACTATCTGGAGCACAACTGGCCTCATCCGTTCCATCGGAGTTCTCCGGCCGTCATGTCCATGTACGAGTACATGCATTGGCCGGCGATCGATATGCTCCTGACTCATATGTTTCGCGATAATGCTCCGGCTAACGATCTCATGGCCGAGACGAGCCATCTGGCGATCGGGATCCGGGAGGTCCACAGCGCGGCCAACCAATTCGACCGTCCTCGCGTGCTGTGCGAAGCGTTCGGCGCGGGAGGCTGGGACGCTTCGTTCGAGGATTTCAAGCGAATCGGAGATTGGCTGTACGCCAACGGGATCAATTTTCTGAATCCGCATTTGACGTATTCGACGATTGTCGGCGCGCGCAAGCGGGACCACCCGCAATCGTTCGATTGGCGGCAGCCTTGGTGGGACGAGCTGCGCGGCCTGAACGATTATTTCTCGCGGCTATCCTTCGCGCTGTCGGAAGGCAAGACATACAACCGGATTCTCGTGCTTAACCCGACGACGTCGTCTTTCCTGTTCACTCCGGGCGATCTGGAGAATAACGAAAGCTATAAGCTCGGCATCGTTCAAACCCGGGAGCTGGCCCAGCGCTTAATCGACGTGGGCTGGGATTACGACTGGTGCGACGAGTATATAATGGCGCGTCATGGCGCGGTTTCGGGAGCGAAAATCCAAGTCGCGAACCGGACATACGACGTCGTGATCGTACCGCCCGGCATGCTGAATGCGAAGGGCGAGACGGTGGAGCTGCTGCGCGGATTTATGGCCGGCGGCGGCAGGGTGATCGCCTGGAACGACGGGCTGAGCCGGAAGGAAGGACGAAGCTGGCAGGCATCCGAGCTAACGGGCATGCAGGGCTGGATCGCCGTCGACGGCTTCGCGCAGACGGATTCCGCTTTGCGGGAGACGCTTCGTCCACGGTCCGTATGGCTGTCCGGTGTCCGGGAGCGAGCCGGGGTTACGCAGCTGCGGCGCGAGATGGACGACGGGAGCACGTTTTATTTTATCGTTAACAGCTTTGCGCAAGGGTTCGAGGACACCTTTGTCATTCCGGGACGTTACGGAGAAATCTGGGACCCTCTTACCGGCTCGGTGACTTCGCTTTCGGAGGGGCTCGATATCCTCGCGGCTCAGGCAGATTACAGCCCGGTGGCTTCGTTAGCGGGGGCCGAGCAGGGGCAGCTTGCGGTCCCGGTTTCGCTGGCCGGCTCCGGTTCGCTGCTCATCCGCGTGTATCCTGAGAAAATTAACAATGCTTCAGCAGACGTTGACGGCATGCATGCGTCGGGAGACGCAAAAGCGGCGAGAAGCCGTCTTTCGGCGGAACCATCGGTCGTCACGCCCGAGCAGCCGAACATTTTCCCCATCTCCTACTGCGATCTTACTTTGGGGGAAAAAACCTATTCGGGGCTGTACACGACGCAAGCGAACCGCTTCGCCTTTGAGTATCACGGCTTTTCAATGAATCCTTGGGACAACGGGGTACAGTTCAAGCGCCGGCTGCTCGACCGGGAAGCGTCGTTCGACGAGCGGACGGGGCTTGCGGTACAGTACCGTTTTCGCATAGCGGGGGAAGGAATTCCCGAGAAAATCGAGCTGATGGTCGAGCGTCCGGAGCTGTACGACATTCGCGTCAACGATGTTGCTATCGAAATGAGCTCGGGCACCTGCTGGCTGGACCACCATATGGGGCAAGCCTCGATTCGCGAAGCCGTCCGGGGTGGAGAGAATGTGATTCGGCTTGAGGCGAAGCCGTTCTCGATTTTTATGGAAATCGAGGCCGTGTATGTGACGGGCGACTTCGGTGTAACGGAGAATGAAGGGGAATGGGTCATCGGCAAACCTGAACGCGCGCCTGCAGCCGGTACATGGAAGGAGCAGGGATACCCGTTTTACGGTTCGGCGTTTACCTATACCAAGCAAGTACCCGTTCCGGACGCCGCCCGCGAGATCAAAGTCTCGTTGCCCGATTGGAGAGGAACGATTGCCAGCGTTCAAGTGAACGGCGAGAATGCCGGAATGATCGGTTTTGACCGCGAGAACAGCCTGGACATCACGCCATACGCGCAGCCCGGTTCAATCGCCGAGGTGACTGTCCGCGTCTGCGGATCGTTCAAAAACTTGATGGGGCCGCATTTCGATCCGATGAAGCCCCGCAATACCGCCTGGCCCGGCAACTGGAAGAAATCGCCGATGTTCGGCCCTCCACCGGCAGAGGAGTTTGATCTGATCGACTACGGATTGTTCGCCGACTTCGTTGTCGAGGTAATAGAGTAAGCAGTGCGAAAGAACGCATACGCAGGGGATGTTCTGTACAGTCATGTGAGACGGCTGGGGACATCCCTTGTTTGTTGGTTCAGCCGAAATGCTGTTCCAGCAACGAAATAAATTGTTTGGCAGCGGGGGAAAGGTACTTGCTGCGATGATAAATATAGCTGATTCCGCGATGAAAACGAATGTCCGCCAACGGAATTTGTACTAATAATCCGCTTTTTAGCTCCTGCTGAACGGCAAAGTTCGAGACAAGCGATACGCCAAGCTCGTGGATCACCGCTTGCTTGATGCCCTCCGTATTGCTAATTTCCATATATTTCGGCGGGTTGAAGCCATACTCTTGGAACTTCATCTCCAAATAGGTGCGAGTGGCGGATTTGTCCGGTTTCATAATAAACGTGTCGTTGGCGAAATCCGTTAAGGTACACTTTCGTTCCCCGGCTAGCGGGTGGGACGGCGGCACGATCAGCACAAGCTCGTCCTCATAGAAAACCTTCTTTTCGAAGCTCGCTTCGTCCATGGCGATCCGGTCGGAGATGACGAGCAGCTCCACTTTGGTCGTTTCCATCATGCGAATCAGATGACGGGAAGAAGTGATGTTCATATTAATGTTGATGTTCGGGAAGGCTTTGGAGAAGCTTCGCAAAACTTGCGGGAGCAGATAGACTCCGACGAAGTTGCTCGCTCCGAAGGACAACGTTCCGTAGCTCAAATCCTCCAATTGCCGGATATGATCCTTCGCCGAATGGAGCAGGTTGACGATTTGCTCCGCATAGGTCTTAAAGTGCTCGCCCTGCTTGGTCAAGTACAGCTTTTTACCGATTCGGTCGAAGAGCGGAACGCCCAGTTCGTCCTCGATGCTCTGGATCTGCATGCTGACGGACGGCTGGGAGCAGTAAAGCAGCTCGGCCGCTTCGGTGAAGTTTAAGCACTCGGACAACGTAATGAAGGTTTGCAGCTTGTTGATATTCATTCCATTCGTCCCTTCTAACCATAACGTTTTGTTATGGTTATTCAAATTAAATCAAATTGTATTATACTACTCTGTCGGCTAAGATGAAAGCGATAACATCAGCGATATGAGGAGGATATTAGATGTCGGAAGTGCATGCGTCTGCGGATAAGAACGGGAAAGAGCCGTCTTCCGAGAAAAAAAGCAAGGTAGAGGAGACGATGAAGAAGATCGGAATTCCGCTCGCGATCCTCGTGGCGCTGCTGCTCTTCTTCATGCCGACACCCGACGGACTTAGCATGGAGGCGCAGCGCGCGCTGGCCATTTTTACCGGAGCGTTGATCCTATGGATTACGACGCCCATTCCGATTTATTTGACGTCCATTATTGCGATTTTGCTATTGCCTTTGGTTGGGGCGGTCAAAGATCAGGGAGTTGCATTCGGAACTTTAGGGTTCGACGTGATCTGGCTGATGGTAGCCGCATTTATTTTGACGTCGGCGATGGTGAAGTCCAATATGGGCAGAAGATTGTCCCTGTGGATGATAACGAAGTTCGGCAAAACGCCCAAAAGAACCTTGTTCCTGCTTGTAGTCATTAACTTTATTTTGGCCTTCTTCGTTCCGTCCACGACGGCAAGAGCAACGCTAATGGTGCCGATCTGCTTGATCCTGCTTGAGGTTTACAAAGCGATTCCGGGCAAAAGCCGTTTGGGCAAAACTATGATGCTTCAAGGCGTACAGGCGGATGCGCTGGCGACCTCGGGCTTATGACGGCGACGTCCGGCAACATTATCGCGGTCGGGTTCATCAACGAACAGGCCGGAGGCCATATCGGATATATGGATTGGCTGCTGGCCTCCATGCCTACCGCGATCATTACGATGACCATTACGTTTTTTATTGGATTAAAGCTGTTCTCCGTGAACAGCGAGACCGGCATTAATAACGTCAGGGACACGTTGAAGGAGGAGCTGGACAAATTAGGCCGCTTCTCTCTGGCGGAGAAGAAAGCGCTGGCCATCTTCATCTTTACCGTCCTGCTGTGGGCTACCGGAGATTATCATCAAGGCTGGTTCGGATTCGAGATCAGCACCGAACAGACGGCCGTGCTTGGAGCGCTCCTGTGCTTGCTGCCCAGAGTCGGGATGATGACCTGGAAGGAAGCGAATATCAAGTGGGAGCTGATGATTTTTGCCGCAGGCGCGTATGCGGTCGGGAACGCGCTGGACAAATCGGGAGGCGCGGAATGGATCATCGGTAAAGTGGTTGATGCGCTGGGCCTGGAGCATATGAATCATGCGCTCGTCTATATTTGCGTCATTTTCCTAAGTATGTACAGCCATCTTATTTTCACAAGCAAAACGGTTCGCGTAACGATTCTGATTCCGGCGTTTATTGCGCTGGCCAAAACGTTGGGCATCGATCCGGTGCCGCTCGCCTTGGCGGCCGCCATGACGATGACTTACACGATTACGCTTCCGCCGCACTCGAAGGTGAACACGATTTATTTCGGAACCGGCTATTTCTCCGTATGGGATCAGGTAAAGTATGCCATCGTCACTTGCTTTATCGGCGCCAGCGTCATCAGCTTGGCCGTGTTTACCTGGTTCAAGGTGATCGGAATATAGAAGCATTCAGGAGGAAACCATGCTGCATAGAAAAGTCATTATAGCTATTGCCGACGGAATCGGAGACAGGCCGATTGCTGAGTTGGACGATAAAACGCCGCTGGAATACGCCGATACGCCCAACCTGGACCGAGTGGCATCCGCGGGGATTAACGGCATGATGGACCCGATCGCTCCCGGCATTCCGGTAGGCACGGATATGGGCCATCTGATTTTATTCGGTTACGAGCCGCAGGATTATCCCGGCCGCGGACCGATTGAGGCGCTGGGAGTCGGGATGGAGGTGCAGCCCGGAGATATCGTACTCCGCTGCAATTACGCCACCGTCGATTCGAGCGGAATCGTACTCGACCGCAGAGCCGGCAGAATTCGCGAAGGCACGGACCGGATCGCCGAGACCATAAGCGGGATAGAGATCGACGGCGTGACCTTTTATTTGAAATCGGCTACAGAACACCGGGCGGTGCTCGTGCTTCGCGGAACGGGGCTAAGCGATCGGATCGGCGATTCCGACCCGAAGGCTCCGAATGACGGGAGTCCGTACCATGAGGTCAAACCGCTGGACGACTCGGACGAGGCGAAACGGACGGCCGCGGTGCTGAATCGTTTTTTGCAGGAGGCTCATCGGCTGCTGTCCCGCCACCCGGTCAACGAAGCGCGGGTGCAGCGCGGAGAGAAGCCGGCTAATTTCATCCTAACGAGAGGAGTCGGACGGATGACGGAGCTGACGCCGATTAGCGAGCGGCTGAACATCCGCGGCAGCTGTATCGCAGGCGAAAGCACGGTGCTGGGCGTCGCTAAGCTGGCCGGCTTTAAGCCCGTCACAGATTCCCGCATGACCGCCAACATGGATACCGACATCGAATTAAAGGCCGAGCTGGCGCTCCGCGAGTTGGCCGACTGCGATCTGGTACTCGTTCATGTGAAGGCGCCCGATCTGAAAGGTCACGATAACGAACCGCTGGAGAAGGCCAAAGCCGTCGAGCTGTTCGACCGGCTGGTCGGCCTTCTGCTTCGGGATATGCCCGAGGACGCTTACTTGGCGTTGGCGGCCGATCACTCGACCCCTTGCGAAGTCGGAGAGCATTCGGGCGAGCCTGTTCCGATTGCGATCTGCGGGCCCGGAATTCGCAAGGACCGCGTTCTTCATTACAATGAATGCGATGGCGTTTCCGGAGGTCTGGGACGCCTGTCCGGAATGGATTTTGTCCGAACGCTGCACGATTTGATGGGCAGGGTGAAAAAACAGGGGAATTAACCAGAAGCGGACCAGAATGTCATCAAGGCAGGTTCGAACGGAGTCGGTCGGATATTTGAATTTTGTACTAAACGTCATACAAATCAGCCGGAGTTGACCATCAGAGGTTGATTTTATACGATTTATCGTACAAAGCGCCGTAATCGGCGGCTCGAAACGGGATTTTTATACGGAAAATCATACAAAAATGGTTTGGCGGCCAACCGAAGCCGGCACGCCCCGATGATCCTGCACTACGCGGGATTGTCGGGGCTATTTTATTTTTAGTATGCCGACAAAATGTCCAAGGGGCTGCAAGGGATTTTCATCGGGTCGCGTCGAATTATGTTGAAAAGAGCTTATAGGGGGAGGCGGAACAGGCGATGATCAAGGGACAGAAGAGCGATGTGACGAAGGGGAGGAATGTTCGCGAGCTGGACGTTATTTTCGGCTGGCAGTGCGACAATCCCGGAATCGGCATCGATGCCGCCGGATTTGTGTTGTCGGAGCGGGGGCGGTGCAAGCGGGACGAGTATTTCGTTTTTTACGGCAATCCGCATGCGCTTGGCGGAGCGGTAACTCATTCCGCCTCGGGCGGAGAAGGTCGGGAGAAGCTGCGAGTATCGCTTCCCGATCTGCCGGAGGATGCCGATAAAATCGCGATGACGGTCACGATCTACGAAGGCGAGCAGCAAGGGCACACGATGAGCGGCGTATCCGGCTTGTATATTCGGCTTGTCGATACGGCCGCCGGAGAGGAAATCTGCCGCTTCGACTTCGGCGCGGATTTGGACAAGGAGACTGCGGTCGTGGCAGGCGAGCTGTACAGACATCAGGGAGAGTGGAAGTTTCGCGCGGTCGGGAGCGGCTTCTTCGGCGGTCTGCGCGCACTGTGCGAAAGCTTCGGACTTGAGGTGCGCGAGGAGGAGAACGCAGTTTCCGAGGCTGCGGCTGCGGCCGAACCGTTAATGCTGTCGACCATCGATCTCCGCAAAAAAACGGTCGGACTGCTATTGGAAAAGAAGAAGCTGTCGGGTATCGTCGCCAGAGTCGGCCTGGTGCTGGATATCACGGGATCGATGAGAAAATTGTACAACAACGGAACCGTGCAAGAGGTTGTAGAGCGAATACTGGCGATCGCCTGCAAGTTCGACGACAATGGCGAGCTGGACGTCTGGGTGTACGACCATGAGTTCAGCCGGCTGCCATCCGTTACTGAACGCGATTTCGCGGGTTACGTGCAGTCCCGCATACTTGGCGATCCGTCGATTCACAAGTTCGGGAGAAATAACGAGCCTCTCGTGATGGAGGACATCGTTCGCAAGTATACGAAGGAGGAGCCGGATTCCACGCCTGTCTTCATTATTTTCATTAATGACGGCGGCGTGGTGAACCCGACGAAAAAGACGCTGACGGAAGCGGCCGTTCATCCGATCTTCTGGCAGTTCGTCGGCATCGGCGACTCGGATTTCGAGGTGTTGAGTCAACTGGATACGCTGCCGGGAAGGGTTGTCGATAACGCGAATTTCTTCCCTATTGCCGACATTACTACGATTACGGATGAAGAACTGTACGACAAGCTATTGAACGAGTTTCCGTTGTGGCTAAAGGAAGCGAAAGCGATAGGCATTCTCCGCTGAGACATGGGGTTCTCGGGAGTGACGGCAGGGTACGAATATGATACGACGGGATGAGGTTGACGGGATGGGGCGTAAGTCAGGGGAATGGAAAAAAGCAAACGGACTGATCAAATGGGCTTGCCTGTTGCTTTTGCTAGCTGCGACAGCGCTCTCGGGCTGCAGTCTTGAGGATGCAGAACCCGCGTTTTCGAGCGGAGCGGGGAGCGCTGTCGCGGGAACGTCTGTGGCGGCAGCAGAGGAACAGGATGCGGTTGAGCCGGAAGCGATAGGAACGGCAGGCTGCGAGGCTTACGAAGAGGAAGCGGAGCCCGGCGTCTGCAGCTATATCGTCGATTGCGGCGATGCCGACGAGTGCGAGCTTTGGTCCGAGCGTATGATCGGAGAAATGGAGGAGTGGTTAGGCGATCTGACGTATTCCGAGGAATGGGACGTGGACGAGTTGGATAGTCAGAAGGAGGCCGATGTGCTGGCTTCCTATGAAGTTGAGGGCAACGAGCTGGATTTGACGCCGTCCGATGAGGAAGAGGAATATTACGCCTGGCTGTGGGATCGCTTCGCCTGGATAATTCCTTCCGATCATAGACAGATGGTGAAGAACTTCGAGCTGTACGATCATGCCGATCTGCTCGCTTACGTCATTCAAGACGACGAGGATTACGAGAATTGGACCTATGCCGCCAATCAAATTCAATCGACCTACGAGACGGAACGCGTCATGACCGACATTCACGAATTCGGCCATTTGCTGTCGCTGAACGCGGAGCAGGTCGATCCGTACGCGGACGAAAGCGAATGCGATACGTACATGCTGGACGAGGGCTGCCCGTATCAAGACTCGTACATTTACCAGTTTTATAAGCAGTTCTGGAAAAAGGCCGTCAGCGAGGAAGAGGAAGATTACGTGACGGGTTATGCCATGACCAGCGTATATGAGGATTTTGCCGAGTCGTGGTCCTACTTCGTGATGACCGTGCGCCCGGAAGGGGATTCGCTTGCGGATCGCAAAGTTCGTTTCTTCTATAATTATGACGAGCTGGTGCTGCTAAAGGCGAGCATCCTCGGACGAGCCGCCTCCTGGATCGACCGCAATGCCGTTTGGGAGTAACGGTTGAGCGTAGCTTCGCGGCAACGGCCTGTCCGCGGACGAGCCGTCGCCGAAGATTTCGATAATTGTCCATTGCGGATTTACGATTAGTGTATTGCTTATAGAGCACCGCTTGTTAAACTAGTAATCGAGAATGATTATCGTTATTACTATGTTTAGGAAGAAGGTAGCAGCAAGCGATGGCAAATAAGCAACTATGTATCGGATTTCATTTATCGGCAACCTGGATGAAAGGACACGGCTGGAGACATCCGGACAGCGGCGTGGAGCGAATGGACTCCATCGACTACTATATCGAGCTGGCCAAGCTGGCGGAGAACGCCAAGCTGGACTTCTTGTTCAGGGCGGATTATCTCTATATCAGTCCGCAGATGCTGGGGGATTCCGCCAACTACGGCAGTCCCGACCCTACGCTTATGTTTGCGGCGATTGCCCGCGAGACGAAGCGAATCGGACTGGTAACGACGGTGTCCACCACGTTTAATCCGCCGTATGTCGTCGCCCGGCAGCTTCAATCCCTGCATTGGCTCAGCAACGGACGCGCCGGCTGGAACATTGTCACTTCGATCGAAGGGGCGGAAAATTTCGGCGATTCGCCCATGCCGTCTCCGCAAGCGAGGTATGCGCGGGCCAAGGAATTTACCGATGTCGTGCGCAGGCTTTGGGCAAGCTTTCCGCGCGAAGCGATCGTGGTCGACCGCGAGTCGGGCCAATTCACCGATCCCGACAAAGTATCCGCGATTCATCATTCGGGCGAGTATTACAATGTCAAAGGACCGCTCACGATGCCTGCCCATCAAGCGGGCGCCATTCCGTTGTTCCAAGCGGGCGCTTCGGATATCGGCCGCGATTTCGCCTCTTCCATAGCGGATGCCATCTTTGCGGCAATGCCGGATCTGGAGTCCGGGGTGGAGCTGCGCGGGGATCTGAGAAGAAGAGCGGAGGAGCACGGACGCAGTCCGGATGCGGTCAAGGTTTTGCCCGGACTGTACTTTTTCTTGGCCGATACCCGCGAGGAAGCGCAAGCCTTGTTCGCAACCGCCAACGCGCATTTAAGCACGGAGCGCAGGCATGCAGCGCTTAAATCCGTGCTGGGTCTCGATTTGACCGCTTGCGAGTTGAACGATCGCGTGTCCGCCGAGATGCTTCCCGACCCGAATCTGCCGGTCCGCAGCCGAACGCATGCCGAGCTGCTGCGCAGATTTATCGCCAATAACGAGCCGACGGTGGCGGAGGTTCTAGCGAGGCCCGAGGTTGTCGGCTCGGCGCACTGGGTATCGGTCGGGACGGTCGAGGACGTTCTAGGCGATATTTTGCAGCGGTTCGAAGCCGGCGCTATCGACGGGTTTATCGCTCTGCCGGGCGGCTCGGAAAGGTCGATGGAGCTGTTTTTCGAGAAGCTGCTGCCGCAGCTGACGGAGCGAGGCTTGTTCAGAAGCGAATACGCCGGATCGACGCTGAAGGAGCATTTGGGTATTTAATATTCCGCGGTCGGAACCCGCGAAAGCTTCGGAATCCGCCAAGCTTTCGCGGCAGGAGAGTGCTTATTTCCGGAGGAGGAGATTTGGCGGTGGACTGGGCCCTTACGCTGACTAACGTTGCGGAATTCGTCGGCATCGTTCATCGGAGGGAGACGTTTCGAGCTCATGAAGGAAGTGTGGCCCAAATGCGCAAATCTCCCGTTTACGTGATGACTTCATCCCGGATAAAGGAGATTCAAGGGGATGGCGACCGCGTCGAAGGCGTTACGGTCGAGCGGCTCGAAACCGGAGAGAACGTCTTGCTCCGCACGGACGAGATTATCGTATGCCATGGGGTAAGGCCGGACTTGGGAGGAATTAAAAACTGGGGGCTCGAAATCCAGCGCGATCGAATCGTCGTCGATAGCTGGATGCAGACGTCTATCCCGGGTATTTTCGCGGCGGGGGACGTCGCGGATTACCCCGGCAAATTGCCGGGCCTGATCGCGGGAGGCTTCATGGAGGGGCCTGCCGCCATTAACCGCGTCAAAGCGTATATCGAGCCGGGGAAAGAAGTATTGCCGATCTGGTCCACGGAGCATGACAAGTTTCGCGCGCGGTGACCTGCCGATTCGAAAAGCATCGGGCGCTAACGTTTGCTCGTATAGTTAAAGCCGCCGTATTTTGGCTCAATCGGAAAAGAAGGAGACGATTCGGTCCATGAACGCTTTGGCCGCCAGGCCGAGATAACGGTCGGAGCGGTAGAGAATTTCCAGGCTTCGGTACGGCGTCTCCTCCACAATTGGAACGCAGATCAGCTCGGGATCGTTGATCTGCTGAATGAGCGGGTAAGGCTGGACGGTCGCTCCCGTATTCGCTTTAACCAGATTTAGCACCGAGGTGGCCGACGTCGTCTCCATCGTCGTATTCAGCGTAAAGCCGCGCTTGCGCGTGAAGCTCTCGACGATGTCCCGCCCGATGTAGCCTTCCGGGTACATGATCATCGGAATCGTCCTCAGCTCGTCGAGACGGAGCGGCTCTTTCCTGCTCTGGAGCGGGTGGCCGCCGGACACGACGATCGCATATTCCTCTCGGCATAGCGGAATTCTCACCAGCCGGTCGTCCGGCGGCCCTTCGAGACTGATGCCGATATCGACCTCGTTGTCCAGCACAAGCTGCAAAATGTCGACCGAGGCGAATACCTGCAGCTTGATTCCCGGAAATTGGCGGTGGAATTCCGTCAGCAGTCCGGTAATGCGGTAATCGAGATCCGACGGAAGCACGCCGATGCGCAGAGCGCCCCGCTGCGCTTTGCGCAGATCGGCAATCGCATCTTTGGCGTTCTGCAGATCGCGAGCGATCTGGGAGCTGTACTGAAGCAGCAGCGAACCCGCCTCGGTCAGCGCGATTTTTTTGCCCAGCCGATCGAACAGAGGCGTATTCAGCTCGTCCTCCAGCGCGCGAATCTGCTGGCTGAGCGTCGGCTGGGATATTCCGATCCTCTCCGCCGCCTTGGTAAAGTGCATTTCCTCGCACACGGCCATAAAATACTGAAGCTGCCGGATTTCCAACAGGAATCGCCTCTTTATCATTGGTTTTACCAATGATAATAATAGAAATAATAGTATTGATCAATCGTATACTCCGCTATACACTGTTAACACCAACCTTAAGGCATTTGGCAACAAGATCGGATGGAGATGAGTATACGATGCGTTTCGTTTTTTTGCTTGCCGCCCTATTTCTTGCTTCTCTGAATTTGCGTCCCGCTATTTCCTCCGTATCCCCGCTGCTCGGAACGATCCGGGATTCGCTCGGCATGAGCGGATCCGCAGCCAGTCTGCTTACTTCCCTTCCCGTGCTCTGCATGGGTTTATTTGCGCCTGCGGCCGTCAAGCTCAGCTCGCGCTGGGGCATCGAACGAACGGTCGCCTACAGTCTGCTGCTGATCGGCGCGGCGACGGCGGCGAGATACGCCGCTTCCACCGAATGGCTGCTGCTGGCGACCGCGCTCTTGGCCGGAGTCGGCATCGCCGTGACCGGGCCGCTGCTGTCCGGCTTCATCAAACGGCATTTCGCCAACCCGTCGGCGATCGTAGGCGTATATTCGATGTCGCTTGTCATCGGTGCCGCGCTTGGCGCATGGCTGGCCGTTCCGCTGCAGACGGCATTCGACTCCTGGCAGGCGTCGACCGCCTCTTGGGCGGTACTGGCATTCCTCGCTCTGTTCTTCTGGTGGAGGCCGGCAAAGTCGGCTCTGCCTGCGGGCGAAGCGGCCAACACCCGGAGCAAAGCCGGCGCCGGCAGCGACGCAAAGTCGCACGGACGGGCGTTGCTCCGCAGCAAACGGGCTTGGCTCCTGACCGCCTTCTTCGGCATCATGGCGATCATGTTCTATTCGATGACGGCTTGGCTGGCTCCGATCGTAGAGGAGATGGGCTTCGACAGGCAGACGGCGGCATCGGTGCTGACCTTGTTCACCCTGATTCAGATTCCGGTAAGTCTGCTGATTCCGTTGCTGATCGGCCGTTACGGGAGGAAGGCGGTATGGCTGGTCGCTTGCTCCGCCTTGGAGCTGATCGGCTTGCTTCTATTGTTGGCCCATGCTTCTCCATGGCTAATCGCGATTCTGCTCGGCATCGGCGCGGGCGGTCTGTTCCCGATCGCGCTGATGCTGCCCATTGACGAATCGGGAAGCGCGGAGGAGGCGAGCGCTTTGTCTGCCATGACGCAATCCGGCGGCTACACGATCGCCTCGCTGGGACCTTTGTTCGTCGGCGTTGTCCATGACGTCGCGGACAGCTACGTTCCAGCCATTGCGGGCTTGGCGGCGCTCGTCGTCGTCATGATGATCATTCAACTGAGCATCGGACGAAAGTCGGCTGTCCGCCCCCTAACGGCGAAGAGGGCCATTTGAGCGCCCCCGAAGATTAGCCGCGAATTTTCACAGGCTGTCCGGTCTTGACGGATTCGTATCCCGCAAGCGCCACTTCAGCGGACCGCATGCCGTCAACGCCGGAGATCGGAGCGGGACGGCCTTCGATGAGCGCGTCGACAAAAGCTTGTATCATATAGAAATCCATCGAATCTCCCCAAGACAAATACAGGCCTTTGCCCGACTGCTCGCTGTAAAGGTCGTTCTTCGAATTGAAGCTGTCGACGGATATGGAGCCTTTAGTGCCTATGATTTCCAGCGTCACATCGCCCCATGCCGGGAATGCTTTCGGCCGCGACCAGCTCGTATCGATGACTCCAAATACCCCGTTATCGAATTTGACGTGGATCATCCCGGTATCGTCAACTTCTAAATCCTCATGGAAAAGCGTCGCCGCATAGGCGTATACTTCATTGACCTGTGCTCCCGTGAACCAGTTCATAAGATCCATGACATGGACCGTATGGTCGAGCAGCGCTCCGCCGCCGGACAGCTCCGGCTTAACGAACCAACCTCCCGGCATAGAACCGCGGTTCGTTCCTTTGATGGACAGGATCTCGCCGATATCGCCGCGATCGATGGCCGCCTTTGCATCGATCACCGGAGCGATATAACGGCAAGGGAACGCGGTGAACAACGTCACATTGTTATCGTTACAGACGGAGATCATCCGCTCCATCTCGTCAATGGAGATACCTAGCGGTTTTTCGCAGATCACATGTTTCCCCGCTTGAGCGGCGTCGATTGTAAGCTGGGCGTGATGGATATTTTCCGAGCAGATGATAACTGCATCCATCTCACCGTCGGCAAGCAAATCTTTGTAATCCTCGTAATAGCGCAATCCGTTTGCTGTCGCGACTTCATCAACACGGCTCTTGATTTCATCGGCAATTCCGACCACCTCGACCTGCGGCAGCTTAAGCAGGACGTCTAGATAGGAGAAGGCGTGGCCGTGGGCGAAGCTGATCATTCCGACCTTTAGTTTATTCATTTCGAACCCTCCCGAACACCGTGATTCAACAAAATGGCTTGCCCGCTTTGCGAGGATTCCATGACGGCAAGGCCGATTTCCATCGCTTTATAGGCGTCGTGCGCCGTAACGACGGGCTTGCTGTTATTTTGAATGCAATCGAGGAAATGGCGGATTTCCAGCTCATACGGGCTGTTGAACACCGGGCTATTAGGAACTTCAACGAACGGACCTGTGGCACCGGCGGAAGCGGCTTTACGAATATGGAGCGAGACGGATTTGGAGCTGTCGCTGCGAATGACGCCGCCGCTGCCGGCAATATCCGCCGCTGTCGTGAACGGGCCGGGGTAGCCCCAATACGCCTCAACATTGGCAACCGCACCGCTTTCAAAAATAAGGGTTGCCAGCGCATGATCTACGTCTTCCTTGCGCTTGCGTACGCCATATACCGAGCGGACTTCGCCCAAGGACCAGCGCAGGAAGTCAAGGTCATGGACCATTAAATCCAGTACAACGCCGCCGCTCAAGCTGTCGTACGTATACCAGCTGCGGGCGTGGCCGGGATGACCGCCGATCCGTTTCAGGTGGGCGACGCCGATTCGGCCTAGAGCCTGACTCGCCACCTGCTCCTTCATTTGTACATACTCCGGGAAAAAGCGAACGACATGGCCGATGTATAAATGTACGCTATTTTGTTCACATACTCGCAGCATCTCCGCCGCATCCTCCAGATTTAAGGCCATCGGCTTTTCGCAGATGACATGCTTGCCCGCCTGTGCGGCTTTGCAGGTCATCTCTTTGTGCAGGTAGCTGGGCACGGTCACGCTAACCGCCTCGCAGCCGGATTGTTCCAACATCTCTTCATAAGATGAATACGGCTTCGCACCGATTCGTTCGGCCATCTGCAGCATATTTGCCGTCTCGGTGTCGTAGACGCCGACAACAGTTACGCCCGCTATTTTCGCATAGGCGCTTGCATGAACGTTGCCGAGTCCTCCGCAGCCTACAATGGCGACTTTCATGGCAATCCCTCTTTTCGTAATCGTTATGAGATAGATATAATGAAAACGTGTTACCGTTACGATACAATTATTAAGATGGCAGGTATACGTCGGGTTTTGTCCGATTTATATCCAATTTCGCCATGCCGGTTAACGGAGGATGCTTTCGCCGATGGAAATCTTCAAAGAACCGATTCACTACCAGGATCCCGTATTGTGCCTCAAAGTATGGCAATTCGAGGAAAGGGATGGAACGGCTCGGCAGGAGGAGTCGATGCTGCCGGCTACCTGGCATTATCATAAAGAGGTTGAGTTCCTCTTGGTAAAGCAAGGCGCCCACAACATGTTTACGCCAAACCGTTCCTATACGCTGAATGAAGGGGACGTGGTGGTCATCGGCTCGTCCCAGCTTCACAGAGGACGGCCGATAAGTAAGGAGCTCGTGTATATCGTGCTTCACTTCGATTTGGAAACGTATTTCGATCCCTCTATGATGCGCTACTACCGTCATTTCTCGGAGGTTTCCTGCCCGCTGGAAGAACTGAACTACATCTTTCGGGAAAATGCCGTCTTGCGCGCCGAGGCAGGATCTATCATCGAACGCATTCATTCGGAAATCATGGAGAAACCGGTAGGTTACGAGATTGTGGCCAGTATGCAAATCAAGCATTTGCTGCTCACCTTGCTGAGAGGGGATTCACGCGGACTGCTTCAAGCCCAAGGCGGCGCGAATTCCGACGCCATGAAGCCGGTATTGGAATACATTGAGCAGAATTTCTCAGACAGGATCGAGCTGGAGGAAGTCAGCAGGCTTGCGGGAATGAGCTACTCGTATTTCTCGAAGGCGTTTAAGAAAACGATGGGATTGTCCTTCATCAGCTTCGTAAATCGCAAGAAAATCGCCAAAGCGGAGCGTTTGCTCGCTACCAGCGGCCGAAATATCGACGATATCGCCAGAAGCGTCGGCTTCGAGAACATGGCGCACTTTTTCAAGCTGTTCAAGCGGTTTAACGGATGCACCCCGAAGGAATTTAAACAAAAGATCAATGCCATTGTGCTTGTCAGGGAATAGCGAATGAGATCATAAGCTTCATCCCCTAAGAACAAGATGCGGCGCCTTATCCGAGATTCGGAGCAGGTGCCGCATTTTTCATACGAGTGAGCCTCTTTCATTTGCCAACAAGAAAAGAGAGTGCCAAGTAGAAACTTTAGAGTCGATTTTCCGGTTCGTTCATTTTACGATTTGGACAGGCGCAATGTCTGATAGAGTCGCCTTAAACAAATCAATCAAGGAGGAGTAATCGTGACAAGGTTGAAGTTGTCGTTTGTGCTCGGACTTATTGTCGCATTAACGCTGGGGAGTCTCCCCTATTATGAAAGCGCAAACAAAGTTTATGCCAGCTCGACGGTCGACATTGAACTAAGGAACAATAGCCCGGCCTACGGCGGTACGACGCTCGGAATGGGCGGGACGATCATGCCTTTCGGCTATCATGCTTCTTGGCAGGTGAAGGATTTTAACGACGACGATCTGGCGGCGATCATGACGCAGTTTAAGAAGACGGGCACGACGGTCGCTCGCCTATGGCTTGACGGTTCATGGTGGGAGCCCGAGAACGACAACAACGATCCGGACGTGATGCTGGATTCCGGCTTTACGTGGGACAGCATCGAAATGCGTTCCCTGTACAAATATCTGGAGGCCTTCAAGGCTATGGGCGTCGACGTATTCGTCGATGTTATGGTGGACGACCCGAGAGTCATGTATCCGTGGCTGATCGCCGAAAATAAAGTCAATACCGGCCCTAACGTCGGTCAGATTCCCGAATATGCCGAACACATTGCGGCCATGGTGAAGCACTTGGTCGTGACGAAGGGGTTCACGAACGTAAAATACGTATCATTCTCCGGGGAGCCGAACAACTTCTTCCTTGCTCCTCCCGGCGTGAGCAAGCTGGACAATTACAAGGCTTCCATGACGGCGGTCCATGACCGGCTGCAGCTTGAAGGCTTGTTGGCTTACGTCAAGCTGATCGGTCCGGAAATCGGCTACAGCGATCACGATACCGCCGCCTGGCTGGACGACTTGTCGCTGAATATTCCTTCCAGCCTCGACGCCTACACGATTCACTCCGGACAGACGAAAGCCGAAGCGACGGACGGCTCGTATGTCGCTCTGCTCCAAAGCTTTATCGATATCGTCAAGAGCAACGATCCGGACGGCGCCGACAAGCCGATCATGATTACGGATTATACGCCTACCGGCACGATTCGCAGGCCGGAGGACGGCCTGAATGCGGTGGCGCTAATCGCCAACGGCTTAAGGACCGGGGTGAGCGAGTTCGGCAGATGGTCGTTCGCGGACGATATTTGGACGTGGCCACCCGGCTCCAACCAAACCTCGACCAGCTTCGGCGATTATGGGTTCGGCATGATCGGCAGCAAACAGGAGAACTTCACGCCAAGGCCGAATTACAAGGCGACGGCGCTCGCCTACAAATTTGTACCCAGAGGTTCGACGACGTATGAGGCCGTCACGAGCGACGAAGCAGTCATCCCCGCCATGATCCGTACGGCGGAAGGCAAACATACGATTATCGCGGTGAACTGGTCGGACAACGATGCCAACGTCAGCTTCGCGCTGGACAGCGCATTGAATACAACCTTCAAGAAGTATCGTTTTTCTTCCGCCTCGCTGGACCTGGTGGACAAATTCGGCGAAATTCCGTCCAGCTTCGGGACGAAGACCGTTAACGGCGTTTCGTTCACCGATACGGTACCGGCCAATACGATTTATTTTTATACGGATATTCCCGACGATTCGGCTCCCGGACAAGTGACCGGACTCAGCGCCGCCTCCGCAGATTTCAAGAAGGCGACGCTGTCGTGGACGGCGGGAACCGAAGCGGATCTGTCCTACTACAGAATCTATCGGGGCAATACGAGCGGCTTCGCCCCGTCGAGGGACAACAAGGTCGGGGAGATCTGGATTCCGGCCGGAGACGCGCCTGCCTTCAACGATCGTAACGTCGAGCAAGGGCAGACGTATTATTACAAGGTTTCCGCCGTGGATACTTCGGAGAACGAGGGGGGCTATTCGTCGGAAGCTTCCGTAACGATTGGCTCTGAAACATACTCTAATACTTTGTCTATGACCGATTCGACGGACTACGATTATTACGAGATCGACTCCGATTACGAGAACGGATACAAAGTCAGAGTGTACAAGAATGCGGGAGTTATCGGTTATGTACAAGACAAGCTCGGCTACAATAGGCAAAACCTAGGCCTGGATATTTTCAGTGCTCCGATGGTTTTCAAATACGACGCCAACGCGTACTCCGATAAAATCGTGAACGGGGGTGCGGAGAACGGCACGACAGCTCCAAGCGATTGGCATTCATGGAACAATGCGAACGGCACGTTTACGTGGGACTCCTCCGTGAAACACAGCGGCAGCCGATCGCTTAAAATTCACAATTCGGCGCAGACGGCCAACTCTACTTGGTACCAGCAGACGACGAATTTCGTTCCGGGCAAGCACTATGAGGCTTCTTATTGGATCAAGACGGACAATCTTATCGGACCCAACAGCGCCGGACGAGGCGCCTATCTGAACATTCAATTTTTGGATTCCTCCGGCAACACGATCAGAGCGACTGGCGGCGCAGACGCTTATTCCAACGTGGGAACTCAAGATTGGACGTATTTCACCTCGGACGTGACCGTGCCGCTCGGTACGGCGACGATCCAAATCGGGGCGAACCTGTACGAGAACAGCGGCACGGTCTGGTTTGACGATATCCGGTTCGAGGAACAGCCGGAGGTGGCTCTGGCCGGCCAGCATGGCGGTTATTATGCCGCGGATTCGGTGACCGCCCAATCGATATCCGCAACGCATAAGCAAATCGTAACGGTAGCGGGCGACGAGACGATGGTCTACGATTTTTACCCGGATCGGATCGAGATGAAGGTCCAAGGTCCCAATCCGGGCGGTTATTTCGTCGAGGACGGGGGCATCGTGCCGAGGAATGTTACGACCGCTTACTGGTCGGACGGCAGCGCGAATACGTTGAGCGATACTTATGCCGGGACGTTAATCGAGAAAACGACGATAAGCCTTGCTTTCTATCAGCCGCCTTCGCCTCAGACGATTCGCTATGAATTTGGCTCGCCCAAGCCGTTAACTGTCAAGAACGGCGCTCGATTCAGAGGCTATTACCCGAGATTTCAGATCGACAGCAACGAAGCTTTTACATTGAAGTTTCCCAAGAAGATAGACAATCCGAACGGAGGCGCCGAGAACGGCTCTGCAGCTCCGGCGGATTGGACCATGTGGAACCAGTCGGGGCACGGCGCGTTGACATGGGATGCAGGTACCTTCCATTGGGGCGGCAAATCGCTGAAAATCAGTCATGCGTCAACCGATAATTCCGCTTGGTACGCACAAGTGGAGGTGTCTGCCCCGACGCCGTCTATTCAACTGTCGGCATGGATCAAAACGTCGGCGATCTCGGGCAGCCAAGGCGCTTTCATCTCGGTGGAAGCCAAAGATGCGGCGATGAACGTGCTCGCTACCTATCGGACGCCGTTCGTGACGGGAACGACCGATTGGAAGAGATATGCATTAAGCTTAAACCCGCCGGCCGGCACGGCATATCTGTTCGTGGAAGGCAACTTGTTCGCCGCGACGGGTACGGCCTGGTTTGATGATTTCGAGCTGAATTCGGCCGATACCGGCATCGCCAACCCGGGCACGGAGGTCGGTTCGGGAAGTCCTGCGGATTGGTGGAGCTGGACGTCTTCCGGCACGCCTTTCGAATGGGACGGTACAACTTATTATAGCGGGAAGAAGTCGCTTAAGATTACGAATACGGCAAACCAGACTTCGACCTGGTATACGAAAAGAAGCAATCTGCAAATGAGCAAGGAATACGAATTCGGAGGCTGGGTGAAGACGTCGGGCGTAAGTCCGGGCAGCATGGGGGCCCAGCTCCAGGCCATCGCGCTCGATTCGAACGGAAAGTGGCTGCAGGCGAACATTGCTCCGAACGTGCTGCACGGAACGAACGACTGGACGTACGTCAGCGGTAAGATCACGCTTCCTCCGATGGCAAGCTCCTTGCAACTTGAGGCGCAGCTATGGGGGGTCAACGGGACGGCCTGGTTCGACGATCTGTTCATCAGACTAGTTGACAAATCCTGATCGCCATTATAATCAAGGCAGAGATAGTCGACTATCTCTGCCTTGATTTCTCTATTGCCGGGCTAACTTGGAGGTATTCGCTTATGAACGCAATCTGGAATCCGCAACGGCTGTCCATCTATCCGAAGATCGTCTTTACCTTTCTGATCGTTGTCATTCCGGTGTTCGCGGTCAGCCTAATCATCAATCAGTCTGCGGCGGGCAACATGCGCGAGGAAATTCGGGGCGCGATGCAATCGAACGTTCATTTCTACTTGAGCTCGTTTCAAGCCGAAATGAACCGCATCGAAGCGCTGCAGAGAGAGTATTTGTTCGACGACGATTTCCAGAAGATAAGCAATATGGCCCATTTTATGCCCGTGCTCGATCGGACGAACGCTTTTCTGCGAATCGAGAAAAAGCTCGAGCTGCTGAAAAACTCCAATCTTTACGTTAACGAAGCGAGCGTTGACGTTCCCTTGATCGGAAAAATTATTCATTCCACCCGGTATGATGAAACGCCGATGCCCCGGGAGAAGGTGGACGCTTTGTCGCGTAAAACCAGATCCCCGCTTATCCGCTGGGACGATCGTCTCTACTTAAGCAGCGCATACCCTGAAAGCGATGACGACGAGGTTGCGCCGGTGTTTCTCATTGCCGTCGAGCTTTCGGAACGGCAGATCAACGATTCGCTAGACCAGATAGCCGGCATGGAAGGCAGCGGAGCCGCGCTTCTGGCCGATGACGGCTCTTGGATCGTGGATGGCGGGGCAAAATCCGGATTGGACGAGGCGCTGGCCGCGAAACTGCCCTCTTTCGCTTACGATTCCTCAGGACGCGGACAAGCGAAAATAAAGCTGGAAGGCACCTCCTACTTAATCACCTACGAGCGGTCTCCGGCGCTCGGAGCTATATTGCTGCTCTATTATCCCGAACGGCAAATTCTCAATCCGCTAAATGTCTATAAAGTTCTAATGTGGGTTCTGTCCGCATTTTCATTGGCGGTTATTGTCGGCTTCTCCTATTGGCTGTATCGAATTATCCATCGTCCGCTGCGGCAGTTGGTTCGCGCGTTCCGGAGAGTCGAGCACGGCGATCTGGGCGTTAACGTGCATTATCGCAAGTTCGACGAATTCCGCTACTTGTATAATCAGTTCAATACAATGGTCAACCGCCTCAGGGTGCTGATTCACGAGGTGTACGAGCAGCAAATTCGCAATCAGCGAGCGGAATTAAAACAGCTGCAATCCCAGATCAATCCTCATTTTCTGTACAATAGCTTTTACGCCTTGTATCGCATGGCCAAAGCGGAGGATCTGGGCAATGTCGTAAAGATGACGCAGCATCTCAGCAAGTATTACCATTTTCTGACGAGAACGGGAATGGACGAGGTTTCCCTGGAGAAGGAGATCGACCACGCCAAATCCTATGTTGAAATTCAAATGATCCGCTTCCAGGGCCAGATCGAGGTGATCTGGCAAGCTGTTCCGGAGGATTGCAAGACGATTGCCGTCCCGCGAATGATTCTGCAGCCCCTTATCGAGAACGCGTTCCAATACGGTTTGGAGGAGCGGAAGGACAACGGCCGGCTCCATATCGTCTTCGAGCGGGAGAAAGACTGCTTAATTATCGACATCGAAGACAACGGCAATAATCTGACCGATCGAAAGCTATCGGAATTGAAAAGCTTGATGCTGACCGAGGATTTCACCGAGACGACAGGCATCATCAACGTGCACAAGCGCCTTCGGCTCAGATTCGGAGAATCGGGAGGATTGTGCCTGGCTCGGGGAGACAGCGGCGGCTTGCGGGTCACTCTACATATTCCTTACCGGAAAGAAGGATAAATCTACATGTACCGATTGCTTCTGGTAGATAACGAACGTCATGTCGTAGACGGGTTGTACGAGCTTTTTACTCAGGAATGCCAGCTCGACTTGGAGGCATACCGAGCGTATAACGGCGAAGAGGCTTTGAACTGGCTGGAACGGACAAAAATCGATATCGTCGTGTCGGATATCCGTATGCCGGAGATGAGCGGCTTGGAGCTGCAGAAGGAAATCGCGGAGCGATGGCCGCGGTGCAGGGTCGTTTTTCTGACGGGCTACAGCGAATTCGACTACATTCAGGACGCGATGAGAAACGGCGCATGTCAATATTTGCTTAAGACTGAGGGAGACGAAGCGCTGCTCGAAGCGGTGGAACGAATCATCGCCGACATTGAAGCGGAGCTTCGGCAGGACATCCTGGTCGAGCAGGCGAAGCGTCGTCTGAAGCTGGCTCTGCCGACGCTGCAAAGACAGCATCTGCTGGACCTGCTTCAGGAGAGCGCCTCGTCCGCACAGGACTTGGAGCAGTTTAAAGCACTGGAAATTCCGCTGGACTGCAATATGGACGTTCTTATCGCGATCGGGAGAGTGGACGATTGGAACGGATACCGGAGCAACTACGATCGTGCCCCGCTGTTATTCGCCATTCAGAATATCGTGGAAGAGTACTTCGCCGAGTCCGTCAATCTGGTGACGGTACCGTATGAAAGAACCCGGCTCATCTGGCTTATGCAGCCCAAGCCGCTGCCCGACGGAGCCCAACCCTCGGCAGGGGAGTGGAATCGCGCGATTCGGTTCGTGCACGGCATGATGGAGAGCGTTCAGCGAACGTGCAAAAGCCTGCTGAAATTGCCGCTATCGGTTACGGTGGCAGGCAAGGCGGCGGAGTGGCGCCGCGCAGGAGAGAAGTTCGACCGGCTTAAGCTGCTGTCAAGCCATGGTCTCGGCATGGGGCAGGAGCTTCTGCTGATTGAACCGGAACGCGAAGAGACGCACCGCGGGGATGCAGACAACTGGACATACAGAAGCCGTTTGCAAATCCGTCGAATCGAATTGCTTGCGGAATATTTGGAGAATGGACAGCGGTATCAATTTTTTCAAGAGTTTCCGCAAATCGTCGCAATCGTTTCCTCCCTGCCTGCCGCCGCAGAGTCGCTGACGCTGGAATTAAAATACGCATTCGGCCTGCTGTTCGTACGCTTCCTGAACAAGTGGAGCCTGTGGGACGAGCTGGGGAAAACAGTGGACGTCGGACGACTGGCCTCGCTTGGAAACGCCGCACCTTGGCCGGATACGGCGGAGTACTACGCGGAAGTCGCGGAACGGATTTTCCAATACAAGTCCGCCGGAAGGCAGCAGCAGGAAAATGATGTAGTGCAGCAAATCCACCATTACGTGCAGATGAATATTGCGGGAGATGTGTCGCTCACCAGAATCGGCGAAGTCGTAGGCCATAGCTCCGCCTATGTTTCCCGCTTATACAAGAACATCACTCAGACGAACCTTTCGGATTATATCCATGAGATCCGAATTGGCAAGGCGAAGGAAATGCTGGGCCAATCCCGCTTCAAAATCCAGGAGATCGCCAAGCTGCTCGGGTTTGAGAACGATCGTTATTTTTACCGGTATTTCAAGAAGGCGACAGGTTTGACTCCGCAAGAGTTCAGAGAGTCGCAGGAGCGTCGGCTCGGTTACGACCGACAAGAAAAGTGAGTGAGAAGTAGAATCTTTAGAGTCGTTTCGCCGGCTCTTTTTCTTTTATGCTGAATACAGGAAGAGCAACGCGAACTTCCAGATCAATCTTTTGGGGGACATGACATGAAGACAAGCAAAATCGCATTGACAGCAAGCGCTGTAATCATGACGTTATCGCTCGTCATGACGGCCTGCAGCTCGAACAACCCGGCTTCGACAGGGACGCCCTCGGCCTCGAGTTCGCCCTCCGCTTCCTCGACAGCGGCTGAGCCGGGGGCGACATCGGAGGCAAGCGAGTCGCCGAATCCGCTTGGCAAGTACGATACGCCGATCGAAATTACGTCCGTTCGCAATTATAACCAGGGGACGAAATTTATCGAAGGGGACAACGAAAACGTCAACACGTGGACGAGAGCTTACGAGGAAGAGCTCGGCATCAAGCTGAAATACGACTGGATTACGACGGGCACCTCCGACCAGTACTATCAGAAGCTTAACCTCTCGATCGCATCGGGCGACTTGCCGGATACGTTCGCGGTCGACGCGAAAACGCTGAAGCAGCTCGTTGAGGCGGATCAGCTCGAGGACTTGACGGAAGCGTACGAGAAGTACGCCTCGCCGCTGTTGAAGGAAGCGATCGCGGAATACGGCGATGTCGGCCTGGGCGCTTCTACGGTTAACGGCAAGCTAATGGCGCTCCCCGTGACGGGCAGCGGCGACTATTCCGGAAGCGAAGTGCTTTGGGTTCGCCAGGACTGGCTGGATAAGCTCAGCCTTCCAGAGCCGAAGACGTGGGACGACGTCCTGAACATCGCCCAAGCGTTCACGGAGCAAGACCCGGACGGGAACAGCAAGAAGGATACGTACGGTATTCCGATCAGCAAGGACATTAACGGATATCCCGATCTGCAAGGCTTCTTCAACGCCTATCAGGGGAATCCGTCCAACGTGGCCTGGAAACAGTACATGTGGATCAAGGACCCTTCCGGGGATGGGTTGGCCTACGGAAGCATTCAGCCGGAAGTGAAGTCGGCGCTGGCCAAGCTGCAAGAGCTGTACAAAGCGGGCATTGTCGATCCGGAATTCGGCGTCAAGGATACCGCCAAAGCGTTGGAGGGCATTACCGGAGGCAAGGCGGGAATGTATTTCGGCTACGGATGGGCGATGAACTGGCCGCTTGGCGAAGCCGTGCAGAAGGATCCGACGGCGAATTGGGTCGCTTATCCGATTCCGACGGCGGACGGTCAGCCGTTGAAGCTGTCTTATTACTTCCCGTTGAACCAGTGGTACGTTGTGAAGAAGGGCTCGGCGAATCCGGAAGCGATTATCAAGATGGCCAATCTCTATCTGGAGAAGCTTGCTCCGCAAACCGTCACGGTCGAGAGCAACTTGAAGTACGGCAAGTCGGAGGACGGCATTGAAATCATCAACATGGCGCTGATCAATTCCGCTTTCGTTACGGCTAACATGAACTCCGCGGCAACGATTCGCGCGGCCGTTGAGGCGAAGGATTCCTCCAAGCTGAAGCCGGATCAAGCCGCAACCTACGACGAAATCATGAAATATATCGAGACCAAGGATCCGAAGTATTGGGTTCAATATTCCTTCATGAAAACGATGGAAGTCGTGGACGGCTATATTGCCGGCAACCATTATAAATCGTCGCTCTACGGCGGGCCTCCGACCAAGACGATGGTGCAGAAGCAGGCGATTCTCGACAAGCTGGAGCTGGAGACGTTCACCAAGATTATTATGGGCGCCGCCTCGATCGACGAGTTCGACAAATTCGTGGCACAGTGGAAGCAACTGGGCGGAGATCAAATTACGGCGGAAGTCAACGAGTGGTATGCGGCCTCTCAGTGACGCACGGGAGGAGGTTGGAGGATGATCTCGGGAAAGCTGCGACGGGAAGTGCCGCTGTATCTCATGCTCGTTCCGGGATTGACGATTATTCTGATTTACTGCTACGTGCCGATGGCGGGCATCGGCATCGCTTTCCAGCATTTTATTCCGGCTAAAGGCTTCTTTAGCTCCGAGTGGGCGGGCATGGACAACTTCGAGTATATCGTGAAGCTGCCGGATACGTTCCGTGTGCTGTGGAATACGGTAATTATCGCGGTCATGAAAATGATTCTCGGACTTATCGTTCCGCTAGTCGTGGCGCTGCTGCTCAACGAAGTGACCAGAAGCGGCTTCAAGCGAAGCGTTCAGACGATGATCTATTTGCCCCACTTTTTGTCCTGGGTCATATTGGGCGGCATTCTCGTCGATATTTTGTCGCCGTCCGAGGGTATCGTGAACGGGATCGTTACAGCGTTCGGAGGAAAGCCGGTTTTTTTCCTCGCCGATAATTCCTGGTTCCGGTTCATTATTGTCGTAACCGATATTTGGAAGGAGTTCGGATTCGGAACGATCGTGTTTTTCGCCGCCTTGACGGGCATTAACCCGACCTTGTACGAAGCGGCCGCAATCGACGGAGCGTCCAGATGGAAGATGACGTGGAACGTGACGATTCCGGGCATCGTGCCGATCATTATTTTGCTCGCGACTTTAAGTCTGGGCAACGTGTTAAACGCGGGGTTCGATCAGATTTTTAATCTGTACAGCCCGATCGTCTATGAAACCGGAGATATTCTGGATACGATGATCTATCGGATCGGTCTTGTCGACGCGCAGTACAGCTTGGCTACGGCCATAGGCCTGTTCAAGTCGGTCGTTTCTTTCGTCCTGATCTCGGTGTCCTATTGGCTCGCTTATCGATTCGCCAATTACCGGATCTTCTAACGCAACGAGAGGAGAGCAAGAGGATGAAAGGTCAACGCACGCCGAGCCGCCAGACGTTTATCGTTTCGAATTACTTCTTTTTGTCGGCGTTGTCGCTGCTGTGCATTTTGCCGCTCGTGCATGTATTAGCCGTTTCCTTAAGCTCGAGCGCCGCCGCGACGGCCGGGCAGGTCAACTTATGGCCGGTCGATTTCACTTTGAAGTCCTACCGATTCGTGGCGAGCAATCCGGCTTTTCTGGAGGCGTTCTTCGTTACGCTTCAACGGGTGGGGCTGGGGATAGCGGTCAATATGCTGCTTGTGCTTCTAACCGCTTACCCGTTGTCCAAGGAGACGAAATCTTTCCGGGCGCGAACCTGGATGGTGTGGCTTTTCGTATTCACGATGCTGTTTAACGGCGGACTTATTCCGACTTACATGACGATCAAATATACGCATTTGCTGGATAGCATCTGGGCATTGGTCATTCCGGGGGCCGTCCCCGTGTTTAGCGTTATTTTGCTCATCAATTTTTTTCGCGGACTGCCCAAGGAGCTCGAGGAAGCTTCGTTTATCGACGGAGCGGGCCACTGGAAGGCTCTATGGTCCATCTATGCCCCTCTGTCGCTGCCGGCCCTTGCGACTATCGCGCTGCTCACGATCGTCGGTCATTGGAATTCCTGGTTCGACGGTTTGATCTATATGAACAGCCGGCACAATTATCCCCTGTCAAGCTACCTGCAGACGATCATCATTCAGCGGGACCTGAGCAACGTGACTTTGCAGGAGATGAAGGAGTTAAGCGACGTATCCGATCGAACGATGAAGGCCGCGCAAATT
Organism: Cohnella sp. LGH; assembly: GCF_017671885.1. Classification (NCBI taxonomy): domain Bacteria; kingdom Bacillati; phylum Bacillota; class Bacilli; order Caryophanales; family Paenibacillaceae; genus Cohnella; species Cohnella sp. LGH. The sequence continues at coordinate 1,318,076 of NZ_CP072117.1, read as the reverse complement.
TTCCTGGGCGCTTTGCCGATTTTGGTGTTGTATCCGTTCCTGCAAAAGTATTTCGTGAAGGGGATCGTGCTGGGCAGCGTCAAAGAATGAACCGTGCCGTCGGACGGCGCGGGGAACCGATCGTAAGGAGATGACGGGGGATGAAGCCGATCGACTGGGAATGGATTGACGGTCCTACGGCCTACCGCGTCTATCAACGGGATGAAACGGGATGCGCGGATATAGCGTTGAAGCTGAAGGTGAAGACCGGCCGCGGCGAGACCGGGACGATTACGTGCGCGCTTCTTCCCGAACCGTCGCGGCCCGGTGACGCCGAGCGAACGATGCAATTGCACCGTGACGGGGAAATTCACCAAGGGACATTCGAGAAGGTGCCCGCAGGCAATTACAAGCTGGTTGTCATTGCGGAAGGAGCTGCGGGCTTCAGTACGACAATACCTCATGTTGCCGTAGGGGATCTGTACCTGCTGGCCGGACAGTCGAATATGGAAGGCGTCGGCAAGCTGTTCGACCCCGAGAGACCGTCTCGGGCGGTAAGATGCTTCTATTTGGACGATCGTTGGGGCGTGGCCAAGGATCCGCTGTGCTGGTTTAACGAAGCGGTGGATGCGGTCCATTGGCGAGCGCCGAGGGAGCGCCGGGCGGATGAGGCAAAAATGGAACGGTATTTTCGCCGCTTCGGCGCGGGACTCGGCATTCGCTTCGGCAAGGAAATGTACAAGTACAACGGCGTTCCCGTCGGCTTGATCATGTGTGCGCACGGCGGCACGAGCATGAAGCAGTGGGAGCCTCCGGCCGGCGCTAAACGGGAGTTGCCGATCGAGTCGTCCATGATTTCGGACTCCTTCTATGGCTCGATGATGCGAAGGCTTGTGGCGACCGGAGGCAGGGTGAAAGCCGTATTGTGGTACCAAGGCGAATCCGACGCCGCCGACCGAGCTCAAGCAGCGGCTTTCAAGAAGCGTTTTCTTCGCTTCGTCGCGGCGCTGCGAGCCGATATCGGGCAGCCTTCGTTACCGATCTTGTACGCACAATTGAACACCTGGCTCGGAGACGCGGCAGCTTTTCCGCATTGGAACGACATCCAGCTCGATCAAGCTTTCGTAGAAGCCGAAATTGCCGGCTCCGCGCTCGTATCGACGAACGATCTGTCGTTGGCCGACGCGATTCACCTGGATACGTCGTCGCTGAAGCGGCTGGGCAGACGCTTTGCCGTATTGGCGAGAGGCTTTTGCTTCGGGGATGAGACCTGTGCCCGAGGGCCGAGACCGATCGACTGCCGCTTCGCCGATGCCGACAGGACAAAGCTTTACGTCGCGTTCGAGCAGGTAAACGGAAGACTGATGCCAGGCAAGCAGATTCAAGGCTTTCAGGTCGCAAATGGCGACGAAAACGTACCGATTGCGGAGTGCCGGCGGGATAAGCGAGACGGAAGCGTCGTCATATTGACCTTTGCCCGTCCCGTGCCCCGGAGGAGCGTGCTCGGCTACGGATTGGGGTTGAATCCCGTGTGCAATTTGCGGGACAGCGCCGATCTGGCGGCGCCGGTATTCCGTTATCCGCTCGATTGACCGAAACCGTCAAGGAAGGTGTATAACCGATGATTAAAGTAACGGTATGGAATGAATATTCGCATGAGAAAATCAACTCTCGAGTCCGCGAAATCTATCCGGAAGGCATCCACAAGGCGATCGCCGCCGGTATCGCGGGCAATGGGATACAAGCTGAGACGGCGACTCAGGACCAGGATGAGCACGGTTTAAGCGAAAGCGTACTCGCGGAAACGGACGTGCTTATCTGGTGGGGACACCTGCTGCACGAGCAAGTGGACGACGCAATCGTCGAACGCGTGCATCAAAGGGTGTTGGACGGAATGGGGCTGATCGTGCTTCACTCCGGGCACTTCTCCAAAATATTCCGCAAGCTGATGGGGACCGGCTGCGCCCTGTCATGGCGCATTGCCGACGAGAAGGAACGGCTGTGGGTAATCGACCCGTCGCACCCGATCGCGGAGGGACTGGGGGCCTCGATCGAGCTGGAACGGGAGGAGATGTACGGCGAGCATTTCGATATTCCCGCGCCGGACGAATTGATCTTCGTCAGCTGGTTCGAAGGCGGCGAGGTGTTCCGCAGCGGCTGTACCTACCGCAGAGGGCTCGGTAAAATCTTTTATTTCAGGCCGGGACACGAGACGTACCCGACCTATCATAACGCCGAAATTTTGAAGGTGATCGCGAATGCGGTCAGATGGGCGGCTCCGTCGGCGGGAACGAAGCCGATTTACCAAGAGATTCCGGTTTCTCTCGAGCCGATTAGAAGCCGACCTGTATCGGGCGGCCAAGATTAAGGAGATGCCGGGAAATATGCTTCCGATAAGAGGTTCGCTTTATTACGTAGATAAATCGTTCGACGCCAAGCGCATCGAGAAGGAACTGGATGCGCAAAAGGCTGCTGGATTCGACCTTCTTTGGATCAACGGACCGCTGCTTCATCCGGATTATCCGCGGGAAGCGGCCGCATTCGATCCAATCGAGGTCATCATGCGGGAAGCCGCCTACAGAAAGATGACCGTCTATTTGGAAGTGATGGCCAGAGAGGATTGGCATGAGCATTGGGATTTATCGGTCGACTTGCCGGAAAGCCGTGCGATCTTGGAGCATTTGAGCGCTAAATACAACCGATATGCTTCTATGGCGGGGTACTATTTGGGCAACGAGATTTATGTCGTCGAAGGTCGGGAACGGGAATACTGCCTGGCGCTGTGGAAGGAGGTCGCGGAGTGGTGCCGGGAGCTTACTCCGGGATGCAGAGTGGTGCTGTCTCCGTTTTTCGTGACCGACCGCAGGGAGGTGCTCGGCTATCCCTATGCGGAGCCTTCCGTCTATGAATCGTTCTGGAATGACATATTCCGGGAAGTTACTCTCGACTCGCTGCTCCTCCAGGATTCCGGCGCGGAGCACGGAGCCTTCTTCGACCTTGACGAACGCGAGCCCTATTTCGCCGCCGTAAGGCGAGCGTGCGTTGCTAATGGCGTTGAATTGTGGGGGAACGTCGAGCTTGCGGAAATCGCCGTAGCCAATTACGAAGAATTAAAGGCATTCCGAGGAGAACTCGGAGCGAACGGTCCGGGATTCCAAGATGCCCGATGGATTCAGGTGCCGATCGCCAAGCTGGAAGCAAAGATGGCGCTCGCCAGCCGCTACTGCAGTCAACTCGTAAGCTGGGGCTACCAACAATTTGTCAGCCCTTGCTCGGGCAAGACGGGGGCGAGGCCGTACGAACGACAATTTCGCAAGTTGAATAAGATGGCGGCCGCTTCGCAGGCCGGCAAATAGCGGGAGGTTTCCAGATGTTCGATGCCCGATCGGCCGTCCGCGACCTAGCGGGAGCCCGATGGATCAGTCACGGCGGGGAGAGCGCGGAACGTCTCCGCAGCAATGCTTGGTTCTGTTTTCGCAAAACTTTCGTATGTCCGGAAAGACGCGACGACAGTCTGCTGCATATTACTGCAGACTACCGGTATACCGTATGGGTGAACGGAGAGTGGATCGGACAAGGTCCTATTAGAGGTTGGCCGCAAGCTTACTTTTACGATACTTACGATGTATCTCCTTATCTTCGCCAAGGCGCCAACGTCATTGCCGTATTGCTGCAGACGCTGGATGTGGCAACCTTTCAGTACGTCCCGTCGGACAATCCGGGCTTTGCCGCGAGGCTGCATGGAGGGGAAGCGGACGGAGAATGGTCCGTCGCGAGCGATGCCTCGTGGGTGTGCGGGCTTCACTCTGCGCTGATGGAGCTGACGCCTCGCATCTCGATCCAGCAAGCCTTCGCGGAGCATTTCGACGCTTGCCTGGAGCCGGTCGGCTGGAAGCTTCCAAGCGATGAGAACGGCGATGAGACGCTGATTCGCGAAGCCGGCTCGCTATGGAGACATGCCGTGGAGTCGGATGAACTGCCTGCCGTCCGCCCCCGAGATATCCCGCATCTTACCGGCGAGGAGATGTATCCGATAAGCCTCGCGGGAGCGTCGATTGTACGGCTTCCGCTTCCCGCTTGGAGCGTGGATCTCAGGAGCTTGCTGCTGTCGGGCGCGGAGGCGCGGGACGCCAATCTGCACTTCGCTCACGGTTTGCTGGCTACTACGCTGAACGTCGCTCGTTTCGTCTCTGTCCGTTTCCATTTTCAGGATAGAACGTCCGGATTGAACACGCGCATGGCTGTTAACGGTCAGGTTCTACAGCCGGTCGACGATTCCGGAAGCCACTGGAGCGGCCTGTTTCACTATGACGTTCGGCTGCAGCCGGGCGAAAACCTGCTGCTCTTCTGGTTCGATGGCTTGGCGCACGAATTCACTTTCCAGGCGGCACCGGAGATTGTCGGACAATTCGATTCAGCTGAAGAGTTGGACAATACAGCGCGCAGCGAGCTTATCCCTCGTCTTCCGGATATCCCCGATAGCGGGTTTGCTTTTTACCGGATCGAGGGGCATGCGGATGTGCGCGAGGCGATCTTCGAAGCTTTAACTGCGGCGGCGGACTGGACCCAGTGGCAGAAGGCTGCGGATGGCAGATGGTTGAATATTTCATCTGCCGCGATGCATGCCGACAACGTCTTCCTGCGCTTGCGGCATTCCGCTGCTGTTGATATTGGCGGCTCGTCCGATCGGCACTATGGCGAATTGGCCTCATCCGGGCATAACTGCTGCACCCGTAACGGCGATTGTACCGTCATTGCGGCTCCGCCCGCAGGGGAAGCGGTTCGACTGGTGCTGGAATTCGAGAAAATGACGTCCGGCTTGATCGAGTTCGAAATTTACGGCCGGCACGGCGCGATTGTCGATTTCTACGGCTTCGAAGCCTATAGCGGCGAAGAACCGGTTCATATGGATTCGATGCACAACACGATGCGTTATCGGTGCAGGGAAGGCTGGCAAACCTATCGGTCGTTGACTCAGCGCAGCTTCAGATATTTGGTCGTTCAGCTATCCGGGTTTCAAGAATATATCAAGCTGAAGTACGTTCGTTGTCTCCTCCGAACATACCCTGCACCGGCAATCGGCAGATTCCGCTGCGACGACGAAAGATTGAATCGCATTTTCGAGATGAGCCGTTGGACGGCCCGTTTGTGCAGCGACGACGTATTCGTGGATTGTCCGACGTACGAGCAGGCGTTTTGGGTCGGGGATGCTTATGTCATGTCGTTGGCGACATCATCGTTGTTCGGCGCCGAGCGCCTTATCGAAAGGTGCCTGTTGCTTGCCGCGGAGTCATTGAACCGCTCCCCCGTGGTGGAGTCGCAAGTGCCGAGCGGATGGGAAAACGTGTTGTCCACCTGGAGTCTCTTATGGGCGCTCGCCTGCGCGAATCATGCGCGAAGAGGCGGATACGGAGAGTTTGCCGAACGGATATATCCTTCTTTGCGCCAACAAGCGCTTTATTATCGCGAGCATCTGACGGACGAGTCGACGGGTCTGCTGCGCTCTCCATACTGGAACTTGCTGGATTGGGCGGCTATCGATGCTCCTTCATCTGCGATTGTCACGCATGTGAACGCCTGGTATGCCGAGAGCTGCCGCCAAACCGGACAGATGGCCGCCCGGCTTGGAAGGGAGAACGATGCGGAAATTTTCCTGGGCATCGCGGACGCCATCTGTGAAAAAATCAACGCTCATCTGTGGGACGAATCCAAGCAAGCGTTCGCGGATTGTCTGCACGACAACGGAGTGCTTAGCGCTACGGCGAGCGAGCAGACGCAGATCGTATGCTATCTGAACGACGTTGCGCTCCCGCAGCGGCGTTCGGCCCTTCTGCCTTACTTCAGGGGAGAGGTGACCGATACGGTGCGCTCGGCTACGCCGTTCATGCGATTCTTTAAGCTCCAAGCGCTGCAAAAGGCGGGTCTCATCGCTCCTCTTCTGAACGAGGTCCGTACAACTTGGGGCTATATGGCGGACGCGGGCAGCACGACTTGCTGGGAGGATCTCCCCGGCAGATGGGCGCCGGGTTACCCTACGCGAAGCTATTGCCACGGCTGGAGCGTGGCTCCGGCTTACTTCCTGCCGCATGGCATCGTCGGGATCGGGGAGCTCGATTCGTCTTCCCATAGCCTTGAGATTTCTCCGAAGCTGGGAGATTTGCGTTGGGCCGATTGCCAAGTCATGACCGTCAAAGGCGCCGTTGCCGTGCGGATAGAAGTTTCGGAGCATTCGTTCCGAGCAAAGGTGCGACTGCCCGAAGGCATTACCGGATGGCTTCGGTTGCCCATGGAAGCTCACCGGGTGGGATCGATCGCGATCGACGGCCAGACCGCAATCGGCGCCTATGTTCGGAACGGCTGTTGGATGATTCCCCTGCAAGGGGGCCGAGCGACGCGAGTCTGCGCCGATTCATAGCTTAACTGTTGGTGACGCTGTGCCGAGACAATAGGAATATCCAGTAACATATGATAAGGAGCAAAACGCCGTTTTCCTTGCAAACCGCAGGGAAACGGCGTTTTTTCGTATGCAAATCCGCGAAAAGGAGTGTTGCCACAAAAAAAGAAGGGTCCTTCTCGGAAGGATGGCGTAGCCCCGCAAAAAGTGTCCGTTTCGCCGAGGGAGCGCCCCGTGATAGGCTCAGGCCAAGACAACGACAAACCCTCCCGGCATACCGGAGAGAAAGGAGAAGCTTATGACGACGAACACGATGCCGACGACGAAGCAGCCCGTTGGAAAGCTCGCAGGGCGAGCGCCCGGTTTTCGGAAGCATTTTTCCCGTAACCGCTTTCTATATGCGATGCTCGTTCCGGTCGCGATCTATTTGATTCTATTTAAATACGCGCCGATGGCGGGGGAAATTATCGCGTTCAAAAACTATCGACTGTCCGACGGCATATGGGGCAGCAGTTGGGTTGGCTTCGGGCAGTTCGAGAAGCTGTTCGCCAGCCGCGACTTCTACGTCGTGCTGAGGAACACGCTGCTGCTGAATTTGTACCATCTCGTATTTGCTTTTCCCGTTCCGATCATCCTGGCCATTCTGCTGAACGAGGTGCGGGCTGAATGGTACAAGCGCACGCTGCAGAATCTGCTCTACATTCCTCACTTCATCTCGTGGGTCGCACTGGGCAGCATCGTGATCGCGCTGTTGTCGCCCTCGACCGGCTTTGTGAATTCGCTGCTGAAGGCGTTCGGCTTAGAGCCGATCTACTTTATGGCCGACAAGTTTTGGTGGCCGGTCAGCTTTATCGTCTCGGGCATTTGGAAGGAAGCGGGCTTCGGCACGATTTTGTACTTGGCGGCGATGTCCGCGATCGACCCGACGCTGTACGAGGCGGCCAAGATCGACGGAGCGAGCAAGCGGAGACAAATCTGGCACGTCACACTGCCGGGCATCCGCAGTACGATCGCGATTCTGCTCATTCTTCAGGTCGGCAAAATGATGGACGTCGGTTTCGAGCAGGTGTACACGCTGCGCAACGACGCCGTGACGAGCGTGGCGGAAGTGATCAGCACATTCGTCTACACGAGGGGACTCGTCAATCTGCAATATAGCTACACGACAGCGCTCGGCCTGTTCCAGTCGCTGATCGCCCTCATTCTGATCGTGTCGGTCAACCGCATCATTAAAGCGATGGGAGAGCGAGGCCTATGGTAACGATGGCAAAACACAAGGGCGGACCTTCCGCATCCGCAAGGCGAAGCCGTCGAGGCTCGCTCGCCAGATGGCTGAATAACCTGCTTCTCGCGCTGTGCGCCTATGCCACGCTGTTTCCTTTCGTGAACGTGATTGCCACGTCGCTGAGCAGCAGCCGGGCGATCAACGCCGGGGAAGTGTTCATGTGGCCGGTCGAACTCAACTTCGATGCATACCACAATCTGATTCGGGACGGCCAACTGATCGTCGCGATGCAGAACACGGTGCTGATTACCGTTGTCGGAACGGCGCTCAACATGCTGTTTACGATTATGGCGGCGTACCCGCTGTCCAAAGCTCGGCTCAAGGGCCGGGGCCTCATGCTGATGGCGATTCTGTTCACGATGCTGTTCAGCGGCGGGCTCATCCCGAATTTCCTGCTCGTGAACAGCCTCGGTCTTGTCAATACGTACTGGGCGCTCTGGCTGCCCGCTCTAATCAGCGCCTACAACATGTTCGTGATGAAGGCGTTTCTGGAAGGGCTTCCGGAGGAGCTTGAAGAGTCCGCATCCATCGACGGAGCCGGCGAGTTCACGATTTTGACGCGTATTATCCTGCCTTTATCCAAGCCGGTTATCGCCGCCTTAACGCTGTTTTACGCGGTCGGCTGGTGGAATTCCTATATGAACGTGCTCATCTACATTCGCAGCACGAACAAAATGTCGCTGATGGTAAAGCTGTACCAGATGATCGATCTGGTTAGCTCGGAGCTGCTGCGCGGCGAAGGGGTCACGCAGGCGGTCATCACGCCGGAAAGTATTCGTGCCGCGGCCGTCGTCTTCGCCATCCTGCCCATTCTGTGCGTCTATCCGTTTTTGCAGAAGCATTTCATCAAGGGCGTACTGCTTGGCTCCGTCAAGGGGTAGGACGAGAAAACGTAACATGGATATCCGAATGCGTCAATCAAACGCATTTTGATATAATAAAAAAACTAGGAGGGCGAACATGCAACAGAACAGAAGCAGTAATAAGTTCAAGGGGAGTTTCGCGTTGATTATGGTTGTGCTGGCGACGCTGCTGGCATCCGCTTGTTCAAGCGGGAATAACGGTGAGGGAGGCGCAAGCGCCAAGCCGGAGCAGAGCAGCGGCAGTCCAACGGCTGCAGCGACGCAATCGGCATCCGACGATCCGTATGCGAACGCGCCCAGAAAGATCAGCATCTCGACGTTCGACCGCGGTCAAGTATCTAGCGACGAAGGCACGTACGAGGACAATCGCTGGGTGAAGTGGATTCGCGAACAATCCGGTATCGACGTGACGATCGTTCCTGTGCCGCGCAATCAGGCCCAGGACTCGCTGAACGTTCTGTTCGCGTCCGGCCAGGCGCCGGATATGGTATGGGAGTACGATCGCGCCTACATCGGAAAGTTGGTCACTCAGGGCGTCATCCAGCCGATCGGAGATTACATTGAGAAATACAGCACGTCCTACAAAAAATATTTACAGGAAAATCCCGACTTACTGCCTCACATGACTTTTAATGGCGAGATCTACGCCGTAACCGCGAAGCGTCCGATTACCGCCATCGCCAACCACGGAATGTGGATTCGGCAAGATTGGCTCGACGAGCTGAAGCTGGAGCGTCCGACGACGGTCGAGGAACTGGTCGAAGTCGCCAAGGCGTTTAAGCAGCGCTATCCCGACAGCACTCCGATCGTCGGCCACACGACCGCCGACATCTATGCGGCGATGTTCGGAGCGATGAATTTCCTCTGGTACCTGGAGGACGGCAAGATGCAGTACGGCGCGACGTTGGACCGTTTTGCAGATGTCATCGCACTGGAGAAGCAGGTGTACGATCTGGGGCTCGTGGATCGGGAATATTTTACCGACAATAACAATCAACGGGCGGCCCAGCTGTGGACGACGGGCAAAGCGGGCATCTATTTGGGCCAATGGGGCAACGGCGCCAACGACATTATGATTCAGGATATGCTGGCCAACGTGCCAAACGCCAAGCCTGAGCCGCTGGAGATGGTGGCATCGAAGTACGGTAAATACGGCGCTTATCAGGAATCTTCTCCGAACATTCTCGTCGCGTTTAACAAAGAGATGAAAAATCCGAAAGCGGCGATCGAATATTTGGATTGGCTCATCGACAAAGGCTGGTACACGCTGGCCTACGGGGAAGAGGGCGTGCACTACAAGCTGGTCGACGGCGTGCCGAAGCGGCTGGACGAGGATAAATTCAACAAAGAGGTACTGTACGCAGGCGAGTATGCCGTCGTGCGCGATCAGGTCGTCAAGGCGGAGGATTTGATGGTCATGGCCGCGGATGACGAGCTGTCCCAGCGCATTGCCGCGCTTAAGGTGGAATCGTTGAAGCTGACGCTTAAAAACGAATTCCGCCGGGACATTCCGTACCAGCCGAGCTTTGACGAAATCAACGAGATTCGCGCGACGCTGGATAAGTTTATCCGGGAGACGAGAGCGACGGCGGTGACGCAGGGCGCCAAGTATACGGGAGAATGGGCGATCGGCGAGATTCGCAAGGAATGGGATCGCCTCGGCGGCGCGAAAGCGCAAGAAATCGCCCAGCAATGGTACGAGGAGAACAAAGGCAGCTTCTAATCGAAGACTGGGAGCAGCCGCAATCGGACGAAGGGGGAACAGGCATGAACCTGGCGAAAAATCGGAGGCTTGTGAAAGCGATCGGCATTTTATCGATCGTCCTGTTCCTTCTCGTCTCTTCCTCGTTTTTTTTCACCTATTCGGTTTTCAACAAGCAATTGAAGCGTCAACTGGTGAATACCAACATGGAGCTGCTGGGGCAACTGGATCATAAGTTGAAGCTCGCACTGAAGCATATTGACAAGTCGGCCATTCAACTGCTGAACGGCGACGAGATCGTGCGTTTTTACGATTACGAGCTTACCGAGCAGGAGGCCCGTAACAACGCGTTCCGCATCTCCAAACAGATCTCGAACGCGATCCAGAGCATGGACAACGTATTTTCGATCGATGTTTACTCCTACGACAAGCAGCGGCTCGTCTCGGGCAACATTTTGACCGAGCAGGACTTGTCGGGCGAATTCCAATGGATATCCGGCTTCCAGCAATTCGAAGGATTCGCGGAATGGATCTCGACTCGCAAGGTGATGCTGAACCGTTCCTCGTATCCGATCTATCGGAATGTCGTTACGCTCGTCCGCACGTATCCGCTCATCCATTCGCCTGGTGCGCGCAAGGGAGCGATCGCCGTCAATATCAAGGAAGACGCGCTATTCGCTCTCATACGCAGCACCGCGGAGAACGACGGGGGGCAGACGTTCGTCGTCGACGACGAAGGCATTGTCGTGCTGCATGCCGATAAGAGCAAGCCGGGGAAGGACATCAGCGAATTTCCCTATATCGGCCGTATTCTGGAAAGCGGGGAGGAAAGCGGCCATTTCGTGGCCGAGGTGGAGCAGACAGCCTCCTCCGTCTTCCACGTCCGAGACGATTATACCGGCTGGCATATCGTTCGCGTCGTGCCCGAAGCGCAGTTTACGCGGCAGCTTACGCTGTTTCGCAATGCGGTAGCCGTGCTCGCGGCGGTGCTGTTCGTCGTGGCGACCGTTGCCGCAGCCGTGATCGGTCGTTGGACGTTTAAGCCGGTTAACCGTTTCGTGCATTCGATGAGGAAGCATCTGACCGCGTCGCCCAAGCACGGTGTTCGCAAATACAACGACGAATTCCATTATTTCGAGTCGACGGTACAGGATATTCTGGAGGACAGAGAGCTGCTTCACAAGCAGGTCGTCGAGAGCAAGCCGTTGATCAAGTGGCGGTTGATGAGCGAGTTGCTGTCCGAACGGCGGATCAACCCTGCGGTGCTGCAGCCTTATATGGACATGTTGAACGTCAGGCTGGACGGCGACCGTTACGTGGCCATGAGCATCGAATTCGACAATCGGGACCAGATCGCCTCTCCGCGGGATTTAAAGCTGTACGCCTACGCCTTATGCAACGTGGCTGAGGAATTGATGAACGCCGAGAGCCGGGGCATCGCGGCCGAGCTGGATAACGGCAAGTGCGCGGTCGTGATGATCTTCGCCGACGGGGACGACGGCGAACGGCATTTCATGAGGGCGGTCGCGGTGGCGGATTTGTTGAAAAAATTTGTTCAAGAATATTTGGGCCGCACGATCACCATCGGGATCGGAGACCCGACGGAAAGCCTGGACGCCATCCATGTCTCCTACAGGCAGGCGCAGGAGGCGCTGCGCTATAAGCTGGTCATGGGCGGCAACTCTATCATTACCCGGGAGGATATTTCAACCGATCCGTCTCCGCAATTTTACAGGCTGTTCGCCATGATCGACGGTATCGTCGCCTCCGTGAAGCTGCCTGACGCCGATAAAATGCAGACGCAGGTGCGCAGATGGTTCGACTCGATCGCCGACAACGGCGTTCCGACGGAGATGATCATGCAGCTTGTCGTGCAGTGTCTGATGAAGACCGCCACCGCCGCAGCGGAAATCGGGGTCGAGGCGGAGGGCGTTTTTCCCGAACAGTATTTGGTCGAAATGCTGAACCAGTACGAGCAATTGGAGCAGTTGGAGCAATTCACGGTCGGAGCGCTGGACAGCTTCATCGAGCGAATCAAGGATAAACGCAGCAGCAGGGAGCGCAACGACGTCATCGACAGGGCGATGCTGTACATTCAGGACAATTACATGCGCAGCGATCTGTCCCTCAACCTGTTAGCCAGCGAATTTCATATTAGCGTCTCCCATCTGAGCAAGCTGTTCAAGGAACAGAAGGAATGCAATTTCATCGACTGCCTGATGGAAATCCGGATGAACCACGCGAAGCAGCGGCTTGCCGGCACGGAGGACAAAATCCGCGACATCGCGGAGCAGGTCGGCTACTCCAACGTGAACAGCTTTGTGCGAATTTTCAAGAAGATGACCGGCTTTACGCCCACAGAATACCGGGAGCGGTTCAGACCGCAGCAGTAGGTCTGCCGCCCCCCGATTTCAATTATGAAATTGGAGGGATATTCATGTCCGTTCAGAAGAGGTTATCTGTGTTTCTTGTAATCGCTTTATTATCCAATTTATTCATTTTATACAATCCGGGAAAAATCGCTGCGGAGGAGCAGGGAGCGGAAGATTACGTAGAAGAGTTTGCGGCGGAGCCTTCAGTCGCTAGTGCGGTTTACGGGTACTCGCTGGGCAATTTTGAAACCCCCGAGGACAAATGGGATTACTCTTTCGGCGATCAGCCGTCGGTTGTCGGCAGCCTTGAGTTCAAGGAGACGGGGGACGCTTACGAGGGCAGCTTCGTCGGCCGACTAAGCGGAGATTTCCGCAACACGACCGCCGATAAGCCGGCGTTCGTGGCCATGCGCAAAAATCTGGACGAAATCGACGTGCGCGCCCTCTCCTTCCGGATCAGAACGTCGGACGTCAGATCGCTGGCCATCCGCAGCACGGATTCGACCGGCCAGACGTTCCAGCAGCGCATTACGCTGCAGGAGACGGCAGGCTGGCAGGAGGTCGTCGTTCCCGCGCTGACGGCGAGCCTGTATTGGGGCGGCGCCAACGACGGGGTATGGCACGAGCCGGCCAGAAGCGTCGCGATTTTGTTCGACAGGGCCAGCATTCCCGGCGCCGCGAAGCTAGGGAGCATAGACGTGGACCAGGTCGAAGCGCAGCTTGGGGATTGGCTGCCGGAGCTGAAAATCAGGCAGAACGCGCTTGGCAACGTATTTCTGGACAATGAGCCGGCGTCGTTCCGCATCGCGACGAAATATCCGCAATTCCAATGGAGCGTGTACGACCTCTATGGTCGGGCGGTCGACGAGGGCGTCGGGCAGTCCCCGGGAGGGGAGGGCACGGTTCAATTGAATGGCGCGGAGCCGGGCTACTACGTTCTGCACGTGACCGTACAGCGTCCGGGCAGCGACCCGGCGACTCTGCGGACGCCCTTCGCCGTGCTGACGGATTACGATTGGAGCCAGGTCGACGATTCTCCCTTCAGCATTGCCGCCCATCTTCATCGTACATCGCTCGGCTGGAGCGAGGATCTGCCGCGATTAATTCGCCTTATGGGCGCTCAATCCGCGCGCGGCGGCATGGAATGGACGATCGAAAAGACGAAGGGCGTCTATACGTATACGCCTCAACCGGAAAGCTTCATGCAGCGTCTGGAGGCGGAGGGCCTTAAGGGGATGTTCGTTGCCGGGTATAACAATCCGTTGTACGACAACAACGCGACTCCTTATACGAACGAGGGGCGGGAAGGATTCGCCAATTACGTCAACGACTATGTGACGCGGTACAAGGATCGGTTAAACGCCGTGGAAGTGTACAACGAGTTTAACGGCGGCTTCGGTCAACGCGGCAACAGTCCGGCCAACTCGCAGCCTTCCTACTATTACGAGCTGTTGAAAAAGACGTACGAGACGGTCAAGGCGAACCATCCCGAGTTTACGGTCAGCGGAATGGTGACCGCCGGCATCCCTATGAGCTGGATGGAGTCGGTATTCCAGCTTGGCGGATTGAACTACCTCGACGTCGTCTCGGTGCATCCTTACCGTTACGGCCGAACGCCGGTGGAAGCGAGAGCCCCGGAAGGCATGGAAGAGGAGCTGGATGCGCTTAAGACGCTTATTCGCTCGTACAACGGCGGCGAGCTCAAACCGATCTGGATTACCGAAATCGGGTGGCCGACCCATCAATCCGCGACAGGCACGGACGAGAAAACGCAGGCCGATTATTTGGTGCGCGCCTATACGGTCGCGCTGGCCAACGGCGTGGAGAAAATGGTTTGGTACAACCTGATGAACGACGGGCTGCAGACGGATTACAACGAACATAATTTCGGGTTGATCCGCTTCAAGGACGACCCCCTCGGCGCTTACACGCCCAAACCGGCCTACGCGGCTTATGCGGCGATGACGCGCGAGCTGACGGGAGCGGAGTTCGAGCAGCGGGAGGATTACGGTCCGGACATCCGCAGCTATCTGTTCCGGAACAACGGCGAGCCGACACGCGTGCTCTGGGCGCTGGCGAATACGATTGTTGCGGTTCGGACCGATGCGCCGATTACGGTGACCGATTTGACGGGACGCTCGGAGACGTACGAACCGTTGAACGGCAAGGTGTATCTTTCCTTGACGGGGGAACCGCAATACGTGAAGGGCGAGATCGTCGGCATCGCCGCAGACGACGCCTTCGAACTGGAAGGGGAATCGGCCGTGGCCGGAGAGCCGGCATCCGTCAAGGTCAAGCTGCGCAACGATACGTCCGCCGCTCTGTCGCTGGCGTTGGAGGTAGACGGACAACAGCATTCGCTGGCCGCAAGTCCGGGAGCGACGTCTGAACTGATCCTGCTTGCCGAGACGTCCGGGGAGGGCGCGAGACCGGTGCTTATCGAAGTGCGGGAAGGCGGCCGGAAAGTCGGCAAGCTGCGTCTCGATGTTGTCGCCTCGGCCGCCAAAGCGGTTACGATCCGACCGCTTCTGGAGTCCGACGGCGCAGCATACGCCAAGTCGCTCGGAATTCGCATCGAAAATTACAATTCCGCGCGAACGCTTGAAGCCGGGCCGATTCAATGGGCGATCGGAAGCCAGTCCGGAACGTATTCGGAGCCGGTCTCCGTCCCGCCACTGGGCGAGAGGACGATTGAGATTCCGCTGCCCGGAACGTTGACGGAAGGAACGGAGTACGCGGCTTCTGTGCGCGTCCCGTTCGTCGGCTTGGATACGTTCGAATACTCGGGCAAGCTGAGCTTTATACCGATCGTTCCTTATTCCGTTGCCGTGAACGGACAGATCGAGCCGGAATTGGAGGCGATGTCGCCGACAATCGACTTGGCGAAAGGGACCGTCAAGGTGACCAATTACCGGGGAGCCGACGATTTGAGCGGCCGGGTCTGGCTGCACTACGATCGGGATCATCTGTACGTAACGGCTAAAATCAAAGACGACGTTCACTCCTCGGCGGCGAAGGGGGCGGACATCTGGAACAACGACAGTATCCAGTTCGCTTTCTCAGACGGCATTCCCGGAGAGAACCCGAGCTGGTACGAATACGGCATCTCCGCTACGCCGGACGGGGCGCAGGTGTATCGCTGGAGCGCTGCCGGAGGCAACGCAGTCGGCGCGGTAAACAATGCCCAAGCGGTCGTGTCGAGAGCGGAGGCGGAGAAGACGACGGTCTATAAGCTTGCGCTTCCGTGGACGGAGCTTGCTCCGGTGAAAGCGGGCAGGGGAGAGGCGATGAGTTTCTCGTTGCTCGTGAACGACAACGACGGCAGCGGAAGAAGGGGATGGATCGAATGGGCTTCCGGCATCGGCTCCGAGAAGCGGCCTAGTTTGTTCAGGTCGATGCAGTGGATCGTTCCGCCGGGAGAACCGGAGCTTTATATCGAAGGCGTCGCCGACGGAGAGAGCTATCTGGATTCCGTGACGCCGGTCGTTCGTCTTGAGGACGAATCGGGCGGTTGGCGCATTGCAAGCATGACGTTGGACGGGGAAACATGGCCGGAGGGAACGGCCGTGACAACGAAGGGAGAGCATACGCTGGCGGTACGCGCCGAGAGCGCGAACGGTGTGCCGATCGAACGCAGCGTGTCGTTCACGCTCGTGCACGGCACTAGCGTCGAAACGGTCAGCGCGGCTGCGCGATATGGCGGAGTAGCGCTGCTCAAGGCCGTGCTGCGGGATTCCGGCGGACAGCCGCTTGCCGGGGCGAGCGTCGGGTTTACTGTGAACGGCGTTCAGGCGGGCGAAGCGAAGACGGATGCGCAGGGCAGAGCATCGCTGCGGTACGCCGTCGAGATTGGCGTTGACCCCGGGGAAGACAGCCGGACGTTGGAGGTGAAAGCTCTCTATGCCGGGAGCAGCGCGAGCTTCCTTCGCGGGAGCGAGGGAATCGGCGCATTAACCGTGACGAAGGCAGAAGCGGTCGTCCGGTATACGGGAACGATCAAGGCGCAAGCGAACAAGAACGCTTCGCTGTCGGTACAGGCGACGCGGAAGGAGAGCGGCGGAAAAGGCACGTTGGCAGGCTTGCCGATTGCATTCGAGCTGTCGGCCATTCAGCCGGACGGAACGTCGAAGCCGTATCGGCCTCAGGACGGGCCGATCGTCGTCATGACGGGCGCGAACGGGAAGGCGTCGGCAACCGTCAAGCTTCCGGCAGGACTTTACGAAGTGACGGCGAAACTTGCGGCCAACGGATATTACGAGGAAGCTGCGGCTTCCGCCCATCTTGCCGTATACGATCCCAGAGCGGGCTCGCTTAGACTGAACGGACATTTCGAGCTGAACGGGAGCTCTTCGTTCTGGGGAGACAAAGCGAAGAAGATTCATCTGAACGTCGGCTCGAACGGTGCGCGGATTCAAGCGACGCCGAAGGGCAAGGACTGGACGTTGAAGAAAACCGATTGGACGATTACGAAGCAAGGCAGCGCCTACTGGCAGGGCACGACAACGTCGGGTGGAACGAGCTACACAGTCCGCATCACGGTCCAGGAGGGCAGCCGTGGGAAAGCTTATGTCTCGCTGCTTGTCTGGAAAGGCAAGGATACGGTTCAGACTCCCGTATTTCAGAAGTTGAACGTTGAATTGAAAGGCAGCTTCAGAGTAGTCAGATAAGCCGCGTTCGCGCGCTGTCATCCGGGTCCGCTGGTTTACCTCCTGCGGATGCCGGATGATCGCGAGGCGAGGAGGCGATTTTATTTTCCGGGTGAAGGGACAGGGTTGCGGTGCTAACGATAAGGGAATTCAAGGACCCGCTCACGGGCGTTGTGATTCGTGCCTTGGGCGCGGGCGGAACGAACACGGGCCATAACTATTTTACGGCGATGACTTGGTTGTCCGATAGCCGGCATCTCGTGCTGTATACGGGGATCGACGAGGAGAAAAAAGGCACTTGCGTAAAAGCGAACGCGACTGACGGGACCTTCGAGATTATCGTGGACCGAATGGA
This sequence comes from Cohnella sp. LGH, assembly GCF_017671885.1. NCBI lineage: Bacteria > Bacillati > Bacillota > Bacilli > Caryophanales > Paenibacillaceae > Cohnella > Cohnella sp. LGH. The sequence goes on along the minus strand of NZ_CP072117.1, from coordinate 1,300,480 downwards.
GTGGGGACGGGGGCTCGTATCGGCCCAGGATCGTTTCTATTATTTCGACGGACCGGAAATCTATGAATATGATCTGCGAACGGGGGCAAGCCGGACCGTCTGCAGCTTGGAGTCGGGTGCGTCCGTCTACGGTCCGCTCTCGATTACGAACGACGGAAGGACGATGGGGATCTATTGGCGCGCGGACGACGAGTGGATCGTCGGGACGGTCGATACGGCAACGGGGAGCGTGACCGAAGCGGTGCGTCCGTCGTTTGCCGAGCCGTATCCGATTGCCAATCATGCGATGGTCAATCCGGAGGATGGGCGGCTGCTGTTCTTCGCCCATGAAGGCAAAACCGAGCATATCCCGGACCGTATCTATATGGCGGATGCGGATACGGGCGAAATGCGCAACGGCTACCGTCAGGCTCGGCTCGACACAGGCGAGCATGTGGAATACGTGGGACACGAGATGTGGGCGCCCGACGGGGAGCATCTTTATTTTGTCAAATATCCGCAAAGCCCGCTGAAGCCGACCGGCATTTACCGCGTTCACAAACGGACGGGGGAAGCGGAATTCATCAACGGCGACTACGCCTACTGGCATGTGGCGCTAAGTCCCGACGGGAACTGGGCGGTCGCGGATACGATCGAGGATTGGGAGACGAGCAAAATCGTGCTGATCGATCTGCGGGACCGTTCGTCGCGTCTGCTGTGCGAGCAGCCGATGTGGGCGCAGCACCCGGGCCATCCCCATCCGTCGTTCAGTCCGGACAGCCGCAGCATCAGCTTTACGTTGGCGGACGAGGAGCGGAATTTGTGGATCGGCGTCATCAAGAGAGGGGATTGAGGTCTCATGCATAGCAATCATGATGGAAGCGCAGCCGAAGACATAACCAACAAACCGTTGTCCGGGACGTTCGCCGATCGAGACGGCTTGAAGGAGCTGGCGCGGCGGGTTTATCGATATATGACGGACAGTAAGTCGCGGGACTGGGGAATGGATATCGAACAATGGGACTGGGTGCCCGGCGTCGGTATTATCGCGATTGCGGAATATGGCGCCGCGTTGGAGCAGGAATCCGCCATCGAATACGTGCGGCAATGGGTGGACCGGAATCGCGAGCGGATGGCTGCGGCCGGTACAGTGAATGCGATGGCTCCGTTCGCCGCGTTCCCGGAATTGTACCGCAGGACGGGACAGGAAGAGCTGCTGAAGCAAGCCGGACGGATCGCGTCATGGATGCTTGAGGAAGCGCCGCGAACAAGGGAAGGGGCATTCGAGCATACGGTGACGGAGCCGGAAAGCTTCCCCGAGCAAGTATGGGCGGATACCGTGTTCATGGCGGTGCTGTTCCTGGCCCGTTATGCCGCCTTGACGGGAGACAAGGCGGCGGCGGAAGAGGCGATGCGTCAGACGGTGCTGCATTTGCGGCTGCTGCAGGACGAGCGGACGGGCGTGCTGTTTCACGGCTGGGACTGCGAGGCGTCGGGACATCTGTCGGCCGCTCGCTGGTGTCGGGCCAACGCCTGGATAACGTGCGCCGTTCCCGAGATCGTTGCAGAATTGAGGAAGCTGGTCCCGATGCCGGCCGAGCTTGGCGAGCGCTACGTCCGCATGACGGAAGGGCTCCGCAAGCTGCAAGCCGCAGACGGACTGTGGCATACGGTCATGGACCGGCCGGATTTCTATAAAGAAGCTTCGGGCAGCGCGGGCATTGCTTGCGGCTTCCTCAAGGCGGTTCGGACCGGGCTGCTGCCGGAGGATTATCTGCAATCCGCCGAGCTTGCGATCGCGGGCCTGCTGCCGCTGATTACGCCGGAGGGCGAAGTGAAAGGCGTATCCGGGGGAACGCCGGTCATGCCTTCCGTCGAGGCCTACAATGAAATTCCCCGGTATCCTACATTATACGGACAAGGACTGACGCTGATGCTGCTGTCCGAAGCGGCTTCGGCCGGGAGGGAGTTTAGAAAATGACATCGACAATCGACCAACGCGGAATGCTGCTGAGAGCTATTGAGGCGAAGGAAACGAGCTATAATCCGGAGGTCCGAATGCTTCGTTCTCCATTTAGCAGTCCGGGCTACCATACGACGATCAAGCAAGCCGATTCGATCCACTCGACCTACAAATCGCTCGTATACGCCCTCGGCTTGCTGGATACGGAGGAGGAGCGTTACGCGCAGCGCGCGTTCGATATTATCGGGCAGCTCGCGTCGATGCAGGACAAAGACCCGTCCAGCGCGACGTTCGGCATTTGGTCCTGGTTTTACGAGGAGTCGCTGGAGCAAATGTCTCCGCCGGACTGGAACTGGGCCGATTTCTGCGGAAAAGTGCTTGTGCTCTCCGTTCTGCGCCACGGCCATCGGTTCCCGGAGTCGTTGCGGGAAAAGGTAAGAGAGACGATCGGGAACGCCTGCGACGCCATCATCCGGCGCAATGTCGGGCCCGAATATACGAATATCGCCATTATGGGAACGCTCGTCACTTTGATTGCCGGAGAGCTGTACGAGCGGGAGGACTACGGCAGCTACGGGATGCAGCGGCTGGAGCGGATCGTAGCTTTTACGCGGGATCGGCAAACCTTCCAGGAGTATAATAGTCCGACATACACGTATGTCGCCCTGCTGGAGCTTAGCAAGCTGTCTACGTCGACGCGCAATCCCGAGGCGAAAAGGCTGGCGAACGAGTTGATCGATATGGCGTGGGGCAGCGTGGCCCAGCACTTCCATGCATCGACAAGAAATTGGGCGGGGCCGCATAGCCGCAGCTATCGAACGATGCTGAGCGACGAACACAAGGCGTTCCTGCAGCTTGCAACGGAAGGCGCCCTGAGCTTTTTCTCTTGGGAGGAGCTGCCTTACGACGAAGGATGGTATAGAGTCGGCTTCAGCTGCCCGGAACGTTTCAGAGAGCAGTTTCTGACGGCGGAGATCCGGAACATTCGCGAATGCTATGAGCCGGCGAGCGACGGAGAGCCAGACAAGTGGGCGGTCACCTACATGACGGAGACGTACGCGCTGGGCAGCTTCAGTCGGGAAATTCTGTGGAACCAGCGGCGGGCGCTGCTGCTGTATGCAGACAATGGAGGCGAACCGACTTACGCTCATTTTCGCTGTCTGCACGACGGATACGATTTCTGCTCCGCCGTGATCCACTCGGTCCAGGAGGCCGGCGAAGTGCTGTTCGGCGTAAGCTTCCTTACGAACGGCGGCGATACTCACCCCAATCTGGATTGGACGGAAGGTGTTATCGAAGCTTCCGACTTCAGACTGCGGCTGGAGCTAGGCGGTTGCCTGGATGGAGTTGAAGCCGATGTGCAGGGCGATCGGGCGACGGTGCGAATCGGCGGGCTGACGCTGCGGCTGGTTTGCGGGCACGCGGTTTTCGGCGAAGGGCTGCCCCGTGAGTGGAGCATAGAGTCCGACGAGGAGGACGGCAGGCTGTTCGTCGATCTTCCGATCTATGCCGGCCAGCCGAAACGAATCGATCTGCGCGCGTTGGATCGAGCGGCGTTTCTGTTCGCGCTCTCCGTGGACGGCGAGGACAGTGCCGAGGCGCCGCAGATCGCGGCCAGCGCCGACCGGCTCGAGGCCCGCGTTCGGCGCGGCGGCCGCGAATTGGCTGTGACGCTTCCGCTGCGTCCAGTGGAGCGTTAAACCGGCGGCCTGTCAAGAACCAAAGATACGTCGAAGAGATAACCCAATGGAATGGAGAAAGGGAATGGTTTTGCCCGCGCCTTATGGCTTTGGGCTGCTTACCGCTGAAGGTCTTATCGATCCTAGCAGCCCAAAACAACCTGTCTGAAGTCGGCAAAACCATCCCTTTTGAAATGCAATGGGCTTCCCCTTCATTCGTTCAAATTATAGGTGTTTTTCAAGAAATGCAATAACCTGACCGAGCGCCTCTTGAACAATCGGATCATTGAAATTTTTATCAAAGACATGCTCGCCGTCAGGTATCGTAATCAATCTGGCGGACACGTCCTTTTTAAGGAGGGCAGCTCTCATAAATACAGATTGTTCATAAGGAACATCCGTATCCATCGTACCGTGTAAAAATAAAGTGGGCGGATAGTCCGGATTCACTTGATGAATAGGGCATAGCTGTAAAAGCTCTGCTTGCTTAAAGGCGGGATCAAGACCGGTAATCTCTTGAACCCAAACTCCATGTTGTCTGGCATATAAATAATAAAGATAACGCGTCTCAATCGGACCTTCTGAAATGATTTCATTCGATAAAAGCTTTAAAGCAAGTTCACGCGGTATTAAATCGTTTTGACGGTAAAAGGCGCTCGGCTCGGCAGCCCATTTTGTACTAATATCCCCATATCCATAAAAAGAAACAATGGCACGGGGTTTCTCTGCAAACAATCCCGTATTTAGCGCAAGAAAACCGCCGGCAGAGCCGCCGAGCACGGCAATCCGCTTGGGATCAATAGAGAATTGACGCGCACCCTCCGTCTTTAACCAGCCAAGAGCATCTTGAACGTCCTCAAGTATGTCCTTAAGCTTTGATTCAGGGGCTAGCCTGTAATCGATAGACCAAATCGCAAAACCATTGTCCATAAAAAGCTTGATGAATGCCTCGCTTAGATCTTCTCTAGAACCCCAAATTAAGCCCCCGCCATGAATATAGACCACACAAGGAGCACGATCTATGTTTACTCCATAAAAGTCCGCTTTCAGTTTAAAACGAGGGTGATCCTTATATATAATCGTTTGTTTCTTCATACAAATCCTTCCTGGGTCAGGGGCGTACCCTGATTTTTATTCAACAGTCTAAAGATTTTTAGAGCCAATTGAATTTGCAAAAGTTCATCCGAGTTTTTCAAATCGCTGTTCAGGATCTCTTTAATCTTTTCAATCCGGTAGATCAACGTATTTCGATGCAAAAACATCGCTTTTGCCGTTTCGCTTATGTTGAGATTATTGTGAAAAAAGTTCTCTAAAGTGACGATATAGCTTGTCTCGTGTAGTCGGTCATGTTCATAAATTGCGCCAAGGCTTTTAATGAAAAACGCTTCCAACTCAATACCTTTAATATTGGAATCTAAGAGATGATAAACCGAATGATCTTCAAAATGGGAGACGCCGCCTTTTTCATCAAACTTTTGCATAAGTCGGATGGATTCATTCGCTTCTGAGAAGCTTTTGTGAAGCAAATGAAGGGTATCGTATTGACTGCCAATTCCGATTAAGAACGTTGTTTGCTGGGCATATTTATTAAGGATTTCGAATATGTCATTTCCGTATTTTTTCGCTTCCTGAACGGAAATAGAGGGTCTGCTTTCATTTTGACCGATTAAAATAATGATGCGATTATTTCGGTGAAAACAAGTAATCTCTCCCGTTATAAATTTGGAATGTTCATAGACTAACTCCACACATTTCCTTGCTTTATTCTCTAAATGCACTTTTCTGGCAATGAAATCCTGGCTGACGCTAGGCTCCTGCGACTCAATATTAACGACCATACAAAGATACTTGTATTGATAATTTAATCCATGTAATTCACTGAGAGTCTGAATGGATTCGCTTGAAGTGATTTTTCCTGTTAATAAATCATCGAAGAAGTCCTGCCTGATTTTTAACTTTACTTCCTCGATTTCCTTTGCTTTAATTCTTTCCAGCGCCATGATGGTAGACGCCTTTTCTAAAATAATATAATCAAATTCTGTGAGCTCCCGTACCGTTTGCCAAACGACGATATAGCCATAGATCTGGTTAGCAACCGCAACAGGAAGAATGCGGCACTTAATTTCCATGCCCTCTATGTGATAAATACGTTTTATCGATTTTTTCATCTCGCTAATATCGTTCGGAATTGAATTCAGAAATGACTTATTAAATACCGACCGATTTTTCACGATATCGATGCAATAAGCTAATGGAACCTTATTATCCTGGTGCTCCGTGAAGTGCAGCAGCTTCCAATCCCGATCGACCAAAACAATGGGATTCCCAATGGTTGCAGACAACAGGGAAGAAATTCTTTCAATTCCTCCGCCTTCAAGGGTTATTCTAAAAAAAAGATTGTGCATGTCCAGCGCTTTTCGATTTAATAAGTCGTATCTTCCGGAGGCTTTCTCATTAATGATCGAAATCACTCTAGAAAGCGTATATTCAAAGGGCAACTCAAGGAGAGGGAGTCCTAACCTGTTCGCCTCATCAATCATATTTTGCGGAATCTTATCGAAGTAGCGTTTCATTTTAATGACTAACCCAGCACAATTAATTTCGGATAATTCTTTAATAATGCGATTTTGCAATTGTTCGTTATCTTTAAATATATAGCCTGTCGATAAAAGCAATTCATTCGGTGAGAGCCAGTCAAATGCTTCAGGGTTTTCGATGATGTTCACAATGGAAATCTCGTTATTAATCCCCTTCTCGCCCGCGACGATTTTAAGGCCATCAATAGCTTTGATTTCAAACAAATCTCTAATGGTAAGCATTTGTCCTCACTCCCTTGTCAAAATTATATCACATATCATTGTACAAGTTGCACAAATGAGAGCGAAGCTTTTTGGTATTGTTAAACAATGATTTATTCCTGCATCGAGACTAAAATGACTAGTGTAAAGCAAATTGCAATTGGTCAACTATCCACTTAAAGAATTTATTCCGAAATGTACAACATTAACAAGGGAAACTTTAAACATTGGAGGTCGATCATTTAAGAAAATGACACTCGTGAGGAATGCACGTTCGGGCGATGTTGGATTTATCGAGCGGATTAAAGCTTCAAGCTTTAAGGGATATATACACAGCACCTTTACTCGAACGATCAATATTCATTGCCTTGAAGATGATGAGCTTTATACCCTTGCATGCGACCAAATAGACAATGGCCCAAATACGCTTGTGATAGACAAGGAAAGACTTGACGATATCGAATTAGCCGTAAATGTCCCGATCTATGCTGAAAATCAAAAGCTATATATCGGCAATCAACTGGTCATATCGATTGACAAGGCAAGCTTGTGGGAAAGTAAATTACCTGAATATCCTTCCAGCCTTGAGGCGTTGCATAGAAATATGTCCAAAATGAAGGGGTATATTGACCTTCATGGGAAGGGCGGGGGGATTAAGAAGGCACTTGAGCCTCAAAGCCCTTTTGATGCCGAGATGTCAAAAATGATAGAAGAAAGAACGCTAACCCTTCTGGCTCACATTTTGAGAAAAGATATGCCCGAGGCTTTGACGAGCGCGAGCAGATTAATCGGTCTTGGCCCTGGTCTAACGCCTTCAGGAGATGATTTTCTAGTCGGGTTATTTACTGTTCTGAATATTCCCAATAGTCAGTTATTTAGATATCGAATGTTGGCCCATCTAGTGGTTCAGGAAGCTAAAACTTTAACCAATGAGATTAGCTTTATGGCTCTAAAGAAAGCATCGCGAGGCCAGGTCAGAGAATCAATTATTCATTTGGTCAAATCCATTTTCACAGGTAACGATGAGGAGTTTACTCTCTCCTTAAATAAAGTATTAACGATCGGTTCTACTTCCGGAACGGATATCGCATTAGGTATTTACCGCGGATTAGAAGCCAATAGGAAGGTAGGAGGTCAAGTATGACTATTCAAGTATTAATTAAACCAAACACATTTTTTGATTCCGTTTCGTTAATGTCCTTATCCACCAAGGCCAACCAAATTGAAGGCGTTGAACAAGCCATCATTGCGATGGGAACGGAAATGAACAAAGAGGTGATCCGTAACGTCGGGTTAATGACCTCAGAGGTTGAAGAAGCGAAAACAAGCGATCTGATGATTGTTGTAAAGGCTGAATCCGATGAATTATGCGAAAACGCTTTTGTTGGAATTAATGAATTATTAATGAAGAAAAATTCGGCAGCTGTTGGTAAAGGCGAAGTGAAATATTCAACGATCTCGTCCGCTGCAAGCGCTATTCCTGAAGCCAATTTTGCGGTGATTTCAGTAAACGGCGCTTATGCGGCAAGGGAAGCAAAAAAGGCGCTTGAAAACGACCTTCACGTTATGCTTTTTAGCGACAATGTCAGCCTTGAAGACGAAATCGAGCTTAAGAAGCTTGCTCATGAAAAAGGTCTTCTTATGATGGGGCCAGACTGCGGAACCGCGATCATCAACAATGTCGGTTTAGCATTTGCCAATGCGGTTAGAAAAGGAAGCATTGGGGTTGTGGGTGCATCTGGAACAGGCAGCCAGGAGATGAGCGTCCGGATTCATGAATTTGGCGGCGGAATTTCGCAACTGATCGGCACGGGCGGCCGCGACTTAAGCGAAAAAGTTGGCGGAATGATGATGCTTGATGGCATAAGAGCTCTAGAAGCTGACGAAGCAACTAATGTCATCGTTCTGGTATCTAAGCCGCCGGCACCAAGTGTAGAAGATAAGATTTGCGAACAAATTAAACAGTGCACCAAGCCGGTTGTCGTATGGTTTATTGGCGGCAACGAAGAGAAGGTCACGAAAGCGGGCGGACATTTTGCCAAAATGTCCAAAGAGGCTGCGCTTAAGGCTGTGCTATTAACAGGCGCCGATGAAAGCAAGATCAATAAAAAAGCACTGAACATTCCGTTAGTGAATGAAGTTCGTGCAAAACTAACCTCCGATCAAAAATACATTCGCGGATTATTCTGTGGCGGAACTTTATGTGACGAGGCCATGTATACGGCGATGGAAAAATTCGATAATGTCTATAGCAACATTCAGAAGAACCCGGATTATCTGTTGAAGGATATTAATGTCAGCCAGGAGCATACATTCATTGATTTTGGCGATGATGAATTTACCCAAGGCAAACCCCATCCCATGATCGATCCTTCTACTCGCATAGCAAGATTTAAGCAAGAAGCGAAGGATCCGTCTGTAGGGGTTATCGTGATGGATTTCGTTTTAGGCTTTGGCTCACACGAAGATCCGGTTGGCGTGATGCTCCCGCATATCATCGAAGCCAAGCAACAAGCGGAACAAGAAGGAAGACATTTGGAAATACTCGGATACATTCTTGGAACGGAGCTGGACCCGCAAAACTACCAAGAGCAAATTGACAAGTTAGTCGCTTCGGGGGCCACGCATGCCTCAAGCAGTCAAAACGCCGGATTGTTAGCTCGTGAATTCGTTGTGAAGGGGGAATAGACTGTGAGTAAAATTAACGAACTCTTTAAATCTAACATTCATGTGATCAACGTCGGAATCGAATTTTTCAAAGAGGATATTCTAAAACAAAATGCCCATGCAACCCATCTGGAATGGAAGCCGCCAGGCGGCGGGAAGCCGGAAATCATTGCCGCTTTGGATAAGCTTGAAAAACCTGCCCTCGCTGAAAAAATTGAAGAAGCGAATAAGCTTGCCGTTGAGAGAATTGTTAATTCTCAACCCGTGTTAATTGGATTTGATAAAGCGATTAACTGTGTTCCAGGCATGACCAAAACAACCATTCTTCATGCAGGTCCTCCCATCGCATTTGAAAATATGAGCGGTCCAATGAAGGGGGCAGTTACAGGGGCGCTCGTTTTTGAAGGATTGGCTAAAGACATCGAGGACGCGTTCAAGGTTGCGGCATCGGGAGAAATTACGTTCGCACCTTGTCACGAGCATAACTGTGTCGGTTCGATGGCCGGTGTAACTTCAGCTTCGATGTATATGCACATCGTCGAAAACAAGACTTATGGAAATATCGCTTATACAAACTTAAGTGAGCAGTTATCCAAGATTTTGCGTATGGGCGCTAATGATGAAAGTGTCGTCAATCGTTTGATTTGGATGCGCGATGTACTTGGGCCCATTTTAAGAGAGGCCATGCAACTCCATCCAACCGGAATTGATCTACGGCTGATGCTTGCTCAAGCTCTTCATATGGGAGATGAGTGTCATAACCGTAACGTTGCAGGCACAACATTATTAATCCAAGCTTTAACTCCTTATATTTTACAAACGGACTATACGACAGAACAAAAGCGCGAAGTATTTGAATTCGTAGCAAGCAGCGACTATTTCTCGGGTCCTACTTGGATGGCGTTGGCCAAATGTGCGATGGATGCTGCTCATGGCATTGAGAATAGTACAGTTGTAACAACAATGGCGCGCAACGGTGTGGAATTTGGTATTCGCGTAAGCGGCATGGCAGGCAACACTTGGTTTACCGGCCCGGCGCAGAAGGTTGTCGGACCTATGTTTGCAGGCTATAAGCCGGAGGACTCGGGATTAGATATCGGAGATAGCGCCATCACTGAAACCTATGGGATAGGTGGATTTGCTATGGCTGCCGCCCCTGCGATTGTCGCGCTTGTGGGGGGTACGGTAGATGAAGCGATCGGCTTCTCCACGCAAATGAAAGAAATTACGACAACTGAAAATCCAAACGTAACGATTCCGTTATTAAACTTCATGGGCGTTCCGACAGGGATCGATGTACGAAAGGTCATGCAAACAGGCATCAAGCCAATTATTAACACGGCCATCGCGCACAAGGATCCAGGGATCGGAATGATTGGCGCCGGTATTACGTATCCGCCGGTTGAAGCGTTTGAAAAGGCGTTACTTGCTTTAAGCAAAAACATGAATTAGGGCGTGTCTGTGTCCTCTAAATTTCCCAAAAAATTAAGCAAAAAATAATCCATTCTAAGGAGAATTTTATATGGGAAAAGTAGCTCTATGGAAAAAGGGAGACATCGCGGCTTCCTTCGGCTTATTCGTTAACGTTCTGACAGACTTTTTGGTTATGATCTCCTTATTAATTGGCGTAGTGGGCATGCCGACAGAGTTTGTTTTTAAACGAATCGTTCCCGGCTTTGGATTAGCGGTATTGATATCCGGTATTATTTTTGCCTATTTTGCCTATAAATTAGCTAAGAAAACAGGTCGAAAAGATATTACCGCATTACCTTCGGGTTCGAGTTCGCCTGGTATTTTTCTTATCGTATTTGTGATTATGCTTCCTCTGTATCATCAAACGCAGGATCCTGTTTTCACAACTTCCGTCGCTGTGCTTTGGGGCTTTATTGAGGCGTCGATTCTATTTTTAGGCGCATTCATCGGCGAAACGATTAGACGGATTGTTCCAAGAACGGTATTGTTAGCAGCCTTGGCAGGCTTGGCATTTGTTTTCCTAGGCATGAACCCCATGCTGCAATCCTTTGAAATGCCTGTAGTGGCCTTTGTTGCCTTAATCATCATTTTCATGAACTGGTTAAGTAAACATCCTATATTGAAGAAAATACCTACGGGTCTATTATTGATCGTAGTTGGAACGGCAATTGCTTGGATCGCTGGATATCAAAACCCTTCTGATGTGACAGAAGCGCTAAAATCATTTGGCTTTAATCCTCCTATGTTGCATTTGAATGGGCTGTTCGACCATATTAACGCTGCATTGCCTTATTTATTAACGGCTATTCCTCTAGGGCTATCCAACTTCATCTTTAATCTCGAAAACGTTGAAGCAGCTGCAGTTGTTGGGGATGAATACAATACGAGAGACGTTATGCTTGCAAACGGTTTCTCTACGGCAGTAGGCGGACTTTGCGGTAATCCGTTCCCAGTAACCGTATATGTAGGACATGCAGGGTGGAAAGAAGTAGGCGCTGGCTTAGGCTATTCCATTGCTAGCTCTGCCGCCATATTCTTTTTATCGATTTTCAGTCTAATGGGTCTGTTACTCGCTGTTGTTCCTATTGCCGCTATTGTTCCGATGCTCGTGTTTATTGCGGTTGTAACAGGTCATCAAGTCGTTAAAGAAAGTCCGAAATTTGAAGCTCCGGCCATCTTTGTCGCTTTCTTCCCCTGGGTTGCGAATTGGGCGCTAGTTGCTGTGAATAATGCGCTTTCGGCTGCGGGTGTGTCGGTAGGGGAGGCTGCCGGCGAAGTTTCTTCGGCTGCCCTGCATAATGCCGGACTGTTCTATGACGGATTGGTTGCTTTAGGTAATGGGGCTCCTATTACGAGTGTACTTTGGGGCTGTATAGCCGTATTTACGATTCGCAACACGCCTATTGGAGGCATCATAGCTGCATTGCTGGGAGCTCTACTAACTTTTGTTGGCGCCATTCATACAAATACTCTTGGAATTGCACAAGAGATCGCTATGCCTTTCGTTATTGGTTATTTACTAATGGCCGCGTTCTTGGTGTATAAACTTTATGTCAATAAGAAAGAAAATATTGGTCCTGTTACGGAATAACGAATGGAGGAATTTGGATATGGATTATATGAAATTAGCTGCGGAAGCAACGACTGTGGGGATGGCCAATAAAGTAGGCGGACCCTTCGGTGCAACAATCGTACGCGGGAATGAAATTATCGCAGTCGTAAGCAATACAATGATGAGGGATACGGATCCGTCTGCCCATGCTGAAATGGTCGCCATTCGCGAAGCTTGTAAAAAGCTTGGAACGATGGATTTATCCGATTGTGTCATCTACGCGACTTGCGAGCCTTGTCCAATGTGTGTGTCCGCGATCATTTGGTCAGGCATTAAAGAAGTCTATTACTGTAATACGAGAGAGGATGCTCATCAGCATGGCTTCTCCGACATGCATCTGCGTAAGTATTTAACCGGGGAGGACACAACTGTTCTTAACATGGTGAAAGTAGCACCGCGAGAAGATTGCGACCATTTGTTTGAGTTTTTCCACAAATTAAATAAATAACGTTAGATAGCGATTTACCATTCGGGGCTGTCTTATAAGCGGTTGTTTGAGATGATCGATAGACAAAGTAAGGTGTATGTACCTCCCGGAGACTGCCTCATACGCTCCTGAAATGACCTTGTAACGGGTTTGCCTATTCAGATTTCAGGGGCGTATAGCATCGGAGGGAGGTACATACACCTTGTACTCTTCTCATCGATTATTTTGCAGAGCAACTTGGATGGCATTATGAGACAGCACCCGTATTTTTTAACGGGAAATGAGGTGTCAACGATTATGATGACGAATAACTTAAATCAAGATCTGATTGAGGCGAGTGAACAAGGGAATAGAGAGGCAGTCCGTCGACTATTGGTAGAAGGCGCGAATGTTGAATATAAGGATGCGAATGGTCGCACGGCACTCATGGCCGCAACCCAAAGGAATCAAATCGAGGTTACTCAGGTACTGTTAGAGGCCGGAAGCGATGTGAACGCAAGAGATATCACTTTGTTGACACCCTTTATTTGTTCGGGTGCAAACGGCTTTCACGAAATATTAAGCTTAATGTTGAATTACGGGGCCGATTTAAAGAGTGTCAATCGATTCGGCGGAACGGCTTTACTACCTTCCAGTGAAAAAGGCTACTTAAAAACGGTCCAAAGATGTTTAGATGCCGGAATTCCAGTGAACCATGCCAATGATTTAGGTTGGTCTGCACTCTTAGAGTCCGTTATTTTAGGAAATGGCGGGCGCTTGTATTCCGACGTAATTCAATTACTTGTTGAAGCAGGAGCGGATGTAAATTTGCCCGACCGGGACGGGAAATCTTCGCTGCAGCATGCAATTGAACTAAAGCAAGCTAAGGTCGTGGGAATTTTAAAGAAGGAATTTGTTGAAAGCAATGAAACGATCAGGCAAGCAAAAGCGTTAGCTCGCGCGGATCAATATGAAGAAGCTATCAAATTAATCGATATAGCATTGGAAAGCGATGGGGAAAACCTTGATCTAATCTACTATAAAGGCTATTTCCTACAAGAGTTAAAGAGATTTGAAGAAGCGCTGGAACAGTATCAAAAGGCATTGGCTATTCATCCAAATGACTTGGATTTCTATTTCTATACAGCTAATTGCTTGCGGTTAATGAAAAAGCCGGAGGAAGCATTGGCGGAATACGATAAAGCTGTCTCCTTAGCTCCTAATGAAACGTTTTATCTGTACCATAAATCAAACTATTTAAGAGAGCTTGGCCGACATGAAGATGCAGTTGCGGCGATGGATCAACTATTAGCCATGCAGCCGAATCGCTATGATTTCTCTTTTCATAAAGCCAATAGCTTAAGATCCCTAGGAAGACATGAAGAAGCGATTGAAGCCATCGAAAATGCCATTAATAATGATCCAACCAATCCCTTGTATCATACGCATAAGCAAAAATCGTTGGAATTACTAGCAAAAGAATAGATGCATACCACTAGGAGGATTTAAAAATGGAAAAAGTGGTCATTGTTGCCATTGGTGGCAACTCTTTAGTTCGTGATAATGGACGCGACTCGATTCAAGATCAATATGAGGCTGTCGTCGAAACAGCTGTAAATATCGCAGGCATGGTGGAGCAAGGCTATAATGTTGTCGTTACCCATGGTAACGGACCGCAAGTCGGCTTTGAGCTTAGAAGAGCTGAAATTGCCAATGAAGTAGCGGGAATGCCGGAAGTTCCTCTCGTAAATTGCGGTGCGGATACGCAGGGAGGGATTGGTTATCTTATTCAACAGGCTTTAACGAATGAGTTCGCCAAAAGAGGCATTAACAAAAAAGTGGCGACTGTCATTACACAGGTTGAAGTAAGCAAGGATGATCCTAATTTTAAAAATCCATCCAAACCGGTGGGATCATTTTTTACTTTGGAGCAAGCGGAAGAAATGAAAAAAGAACATCCGGACTGGATTTTCATTGAGGATTCCGGCCGTGGGTACAGAAGAGTTGTGCCATCGCCAAGACCCATTGACATTGTTGAAAAGGATGCCATTAAAACACTAATAGATTCAGGGTTTGTCGTTATTGCGGTTGGCGGCGGTGGAATCCCGGTTATCAAATCGGATAACACCTACAAAGGTATTGATGCTGTTATTGACAAAGACTTCGCCACCAGTCTCTTGGCTGAGCAAATTAAAGCAGATGCCTTAATTATTACGACTGGGGTTCCAAGAGTTTTTATCAACTATGGTAAACCCAATCAAAAAGCACTGGAAAAAATAACAGTAGAAGAAACAAAACAATATGTTGCAGAAGGTCACTTCCCGCCGGGAAGTATGCTGCCCAAGATTGAAGCCAGCTTAAGCTTCTTGGAACACAATGGTTCAAGAGTCATTATTACAAACCCTGAAAGCCTAAAAGATGCGATTAATGAGGAGGCGGGCACTCATATCATTGCGTAATAAACGCTATTGGGGATGCAGTTGGCTTTGACGTTTTGTGCAAAAATTCCGCGGAGAAAGTTCATTGAGAGTTCGGCTTCCTTTCCGTAATATTGTCCCTGTGGTAATTGAGAATGAATATCAATTACAGTGAGGCTACGGAGAGGGGATTCATCATGTTGGCAAAAACAAACAAAGCGGCGGCGCTCGTCCTCGCTATTCTGATGATTGGAGTACTCGCTGCGTGCGGCGGCAAGTCGAACTCGGAGGGTTCGTCTTCGCCGTCTGCATCAGCAACTGCGTCGCCCGCCACGGCTTCCGCTTCTGCTTCTGCTTCGTCCGAGCCTTCGCAGGAAACGCAAGGGAGCGCAGAAACGAGAATCGTCAAGGACGAATTCGGCGATGTCGAAATTCCGGCTCATCCTCAGCGCGTCGTCGGAGTGTACGTCGAAGATTACTTGAAGGCGCTTGGCGTAACGCCGGTCGCGCAGTGGTACCATCCGCTGTGGGGCAAACAGGATTATTTGAACCTGGACGTGCCGCTGTTCGATACGACGGGAAGCATCGAGGCGCTCGTCTCGTACAATCCCGATCTGATTATCGTTGACGGAGGGGTGGATAAGGAGAAGTACGACGTATACTCCAAAGTTGCTCCGACTTATCGGTTGACCGAAGACGTGCTGCAAAGTTCAGCCGAGATGTTGCGGGCCGTGGCGGACGTACTGAATTTTCCGGACAAGGCGGAAGAAGTCATTGCCGACTATGAAAGCAAGGTTGCGGACGGGAAGGCTAAGCTGCAGGCGTCGGTCGGCAAGGAGAAAGTCGCCTTCATTCGCGTCAACGTAGGGGAAAAGACGCTTGCCCTGTTCGGAGTAAAAAATCGCTACACCGGCGTCATCTACTCGGAATTCGGGCTTGAGCCGATTCAGATGGCCAAGGATATGACGGAATATCAGAGCATCCTCTCCGAAGAGGTGATTCCGGAGCTGGGCGCGGATCATATCGTCTTCATTCCTTCCAACGGAAGCTGGGATACTCCGGAATATCAGGAGGATTTTAAGCTGCTGGACAGCCCGCTGTGGCAAACGGTTCCGGCGGTCCAGAAGGGCAACATCTACAAATTCGAGCGGAGCCACTGGCAAAGCGGCGCGATTACGGCCAATGGGATGAAGCTGGACGATCTGCTCGGGGCGATGGCGAAATAAGGAAGCGATTCGGGAGAAGCTTTTCAATGGCGATCATTGAAGAGCTTTTCTTTTTCTTATACACTGATAGCAACAGGGTTGAAAATCATTCTCATTATCGGCGTTCGGGAAAAAGGGGAAGGAATTATGCTGGATGAAACGGTACGACTTCGACCCGCGGCGCGGCATGAGCTCCTATCCGTCGCTTTTGTAAGAGAAGAGGCGTTCACGGAGCGCGCGGCTTATTTGGATGCGCGTTTCGCGCTCGTTGCAGTCACGGCGGGAAAAGGACGGCTGATCGTTGATGGCGAAGGCTATGAGCTGAGACAGGGTAGCGTTCAACTGCTCGAACGCGGCAAAGCGCTTCGATTCGAAGCTGCCGACGGCGGATTGAGCTTTTATTTGCTTAGGTTCGAGCGGGAGGATGAAGGGGGGAGCGCCGACGGACTCCAGCTTCCGCCGGGAGCGCTGGTCTGCACGCCGTTTTCTCAGGTTTTGCTGCTGCTTGACGCTCTCTACAGGCAAAGGGAGACCGAAGACGAGCTGGAAGCGTTCGAGAACCAGGTTCGGTTCGGGGAATTGCTGGTTCTGCTCGGCAAGCAGAACCGATCCGCTACTTATGAAGCCAGAGCAAGGCGGGAGGTGCTGCACACCGCGGAGGAGATGCAGACCAATTACGCTCATCCGTATACGGTGGATCAATTGGCGTCGGCGGCGGGCATGACGCGCGCAAAATATACGCAGCTGTTCAAGGAGCTGACAAACCAGCTTCCGCTGGAATTTCTCAACGGGCTGCGGATTGAGAAGGCTCAGCAGCTGTTGCTGCTATCGCAGGACAAGCTGGTCGAGATTGCGAATACAGTCGGTTATAACGACGAGTACTATTTCAATCGGCGCTTTAAGCAGGAGGTCGGCGTCACTCCGGGACAGTTCAGACGCCAGCGCCGCGATCCGAACCGAGCGTTCGCGCCGTTCTTGGAGGATTTTCTTGTGGCGCTGGAGATGAAGCCGATCGTGCAATTTTACGATCGGATCTGGGGCAGGCAGGAGTACCTCGGACTGCACGACGTGCCCGAATTCGAATTGTCCACCGGGGACTGGGACGAGCTTGCGGATTACCGACCGGAGCTGATCATTCTGGACGCAGGCTATCGCCGCTGGAGTTTGGAAAGGTGCCGGGAAATCGCTTCCGTGTTCAGGCTGCCGTCAACCGGCGAGGACTGGCGGGCGACGCTGCATGCGATCGCGGCCGTATTCGGGATTCAAGACCGGGCGGCGGAGGCGATCAAGCAGTACGAGAACAAGGCGGGAGAAGCAAGGCAATCGCTGCTGGACGCGCTGGGCGGAACAATGCCCTCCGTCGCCATGCTGCGTATTTCCGATCTTGCGGTCTACCTGTACGGCGGCAGACAGCTTGGGTATACGGGACCGGTGCTCTACGGGGATTTGGGCTTGCGCGAACCCGAGCTGATCGGCAGTCTGATGCCGCAAGAAAGACGGGTGGCGATCGATCCGCAGACGCTAACGCGACTGGACGCCGACCATCTGTTCATTACTTTCGATAAGAGGGAGGGCGAAGGTCGGGAACTGCTCGATTCTCCGGAGTGGAAAGCCCTGCCCGCAGTTCGCAACGGCCATGTGCACGAAATGGATTTCTTCGCCTGGATGAATTACGGCGTCATGTCCCATCATCGCAAGATCGAAGATGTTCTTCGTGTATTTAGGATAGGAGCAGCAAACAAAGTGCAGCATTGACGGCCATTGGGCCGCATGCTACACTTTTTCTATCGATAAAATTATCGATAATCTTATCGATAACTAAAAATGAGGGATGCGCCATTTCGTTTCGATTGGACGAACGGGGAACTTCGCTGAGCGAGCAAGTGTATTTGGGCTTGTTCGAGGCGATCGTCAGAGGAGAGCTGTATCCGGGCTACCGGATGCTTGTCCTTGAGATTGCGAACGCGCTTGGCATCAGTCAAGCTCCGGTCAGGGAAGCAATGGAGCGGCTAAAGCAGGAAGGGCTGCTCGTGGGTAAGGCGAACAAAGGCTCTATCGTCGCGGAGATTAAGCAGGAGGAGATCGAGGAGATCTACGCCCTGCGCGAGCTAATCGAATGGGACGCTGTGCGCAGATCGATTCCGCAGTTGGACGAGGAGGATTTTCGGCGTCTGTACGCGATCTACGAGGACTTGGTCCGAGCAGCGAGGGAGGACGACTTGTTCCGGTTTATCGATCTGGACATGGCGTTCCATGACTACTTTTTCGAGAAATCGGGCAACCGGACGATTCTCCACATTTGGCGGCAGAGCGCGGTTAAGCTGAAGCGGTTTTTGGCTGTTACGAACAAGCTTTATTTTCCGAATTTGCTGTCGATCGCCATCGGTCACGCGCCGCTGATTGAGGTGCTGAAAACCGGAGACGAAGAGGAGATTAAACGGCTGTATGTGCTCCACATGAAGGAAGTCTGGTGGAGGATGGGGCACGGAAATCGGCAGAAGGAATAGCGCGCAGGGGGGCAGGAACAGTGAGCACACAGTCGACAACAAACGAGGCGGCGCTTCGTCCCGAAGTCGTGACTTTCGGCGAAACGATGGGGCTGCTGATAGGCGGAGCAAAGGGCATTGAGCATAGCGCAAGCTTGGACAAGTCGTTCGGAGGGGCGGAGAGCAACGTGGCGATCGGACTAGCTCGGCTCGGTCATCGAGTCGGCTGGTTTGGCTTGCTCGGAGACGATCCGGTGGGGCGTCACATTCTAAAGACGATTCGGGGAGAAGGCGTTGACGTATCCCGGGCAAGTCTGACGGATGAAGCGGCGACCGGCTTAATGCTGCGAGAGCAGTTAGCGGGCAAAAGCTCTGTTTATTATTACCGCAAGCTGTCTGCGGCGAGCCGCATGCGGCCGGAGGAGCTGGATGCCGATTACATCGGGCAGGCCAAGCTGCTTCATCTGACGGGTATTACGCCAGCGCTAAGCCCGAATTGCCGGGATACGGCCTGCGAAGCGATTCGCGTCGCCAAAGCCGCCGGAGTGAAGGTCGTATTCGATCCGAATTTGCGGCTTAAGCTGTTGGGACTGGACGAGGCCAGGACGACTTTGCTGGAGTTGGCCGAGGAAGCGGATTATTTTCTACCGGGCTTGGATGAATTGAAGCTGTTGTACGATACGGACGATTTCGAGGAAATTGTCGATCGGCTGCGACGCTTGAAAGCCCAAACGATCGTCAAAGGCGGCGATCGGGAGACATACGTGATTTACCCGGACGAGGTTGTCGCCGTACCGTACTTCAAGGCGGAACACTTCGTCGATCCGATCGGGGCCGGAGACGGCTTCTGCGCCGGATTTCTATCCGGGCTTTTGCGCGGCTTCGATCCGGTCGAGGCCGTGCGGCTGGGCAACCTGGTCGGCTCGCTCGTCGTTCAGATGGCCGGGGATTGGGAAGGGCTGCCGACTCGCAAGGAAACGGATGCCGTGCTGAACAATGTAGCTCATGTTGAGCGCTAATTGAAATCGATCGGATGACCGCCTCTAACGGTCTGGCAGACCGTTATGCGAGCGTTACCAGCGTTTCGTCGATCTGACGGTAGAGAACGGGCGGGAGATGTTGGGCTGTCCCGCCGACGCCGCGCTGCTCATTCATGTCGGGAGAATGGTGCCGCTCAAAAACCAGCGTTTTCTCGTGGAAGTGGCGGAGCGCTTGAGAAGCAGAGGCAAGAAATTCAGGCTGCTGCTGGTAGGCAACTTCGAGGATGACCGATACGTCGAGGAGATCCGGCAGTTGACGGAGAAGCACGGCTTAACCGAACAGGTCCGGCTGCTGGGGTCGCGGGATAATGTCGGAGACCTGCTGGGAGCTTCGGACGTTTTTCTGTTTCCGTCGGAGGTCGAGGCGTTCGGCTTGGCGCTGCTGGAGGCGATGTGCTGCGGACTGCCCGCCGTCTGCTCCGACATTCCGTCCAATCGCAAGCTGTCGGAGCTGAGCGCCCGCAATCGGGTTGTCGACTGGGACGCCGAGCGGTGGGCGGAACAGATCGAGCTGCTGCTCGAAGACCGCCCCGAACGAAGGCGTCAGGAGTCGTATCCGTATTGGACGCTGGAAAGAATGGCGGGGGACTATCTGAAACTGTACGGGCAATCCGGAAGCTTGCTAGCGGGACTGGGAGGCGGGACGGGATGAACGTGCTCTATCTGACGAATATTCCGAACCCTTATCGGGTCGATTTCTTTAATGAGCTGGCGCGCAGCTGCAATCTGACCGTCTGGTTCCAGGCCTCAACCGAGGCCAATCGGCAATGGGAGGTTCGTCTGGATCAGGCGAAATTCTCCTACAAGTTTCTGCCGGGCATGACGTTCGGTCTGGATAAGCATGTGAACTGGACGGTGCTGAAGGAGCTTCGCAAGTCGCAATTCGACGTCTACGTGCTGGGGTGCTACAGCTCTCCTACCGAGATGGCCGTCATTCGGTGGCTGAGAGCCCGAAGGCGGCCGTTTCTGCTCAATACGGACGGAGGCTTCCCCAGCCAAGAGAACCGCATCAAGCGTTGGTTAAAACAAACCTTCATCTCGGCGGCCGACGGCTGGCTGTCCTCCGGAACGAACGGAACCGCGTATTTGCTTCATTACGGAGCGAAGAGCGGGCGAATTTGGGAGTATCCGTTCTCCTCGTCCGCGTATACGGAGGAACAACTGCGTCCGTTCTCGCGAGAAGAGAAGGAGCGGTTCAAGCGTCGTCACGACCTGAAGGAACGCGTTCTGCTGTCCGTCGGACAGTTTATTGAACGTAAAGGTTTCGAGGATTTATTGACGGCGTACGGCTCGCTCGACAACGGGAAAACGTCGCTCGTGTTAATCGGAGGAGGACCGCTGAAGGCGCGCTACGAGCGCATCATTCGCGAGAAGCGGCTGAGGAACGTTCATCTCCTCGGGTTCATGGAAGCCGATTCGCTCACGGCGTTCTACCGGTGCGCGGACGTCTTTGTCATGCCCACCCGATACGACGTTTGGGGACTCGTATTAAACGAAGCGCTCGCCTTCGGTCTGCCGATCGTCACGACCCGCGGCGCCGGAGCGGCCTACAGCCTCGTCGAACACGACGTCAACGGCTTCGTGACCGCCGTCGGCGATAGCGACAGCTTCGCGCGCGGCTGCAGATCGCTGCTGCGGGACGAAAGACTGCGGGAGCGGTTTGCCGCAGCCGCCTTGAGCAAGGCGGAAGATTATACCGTCGCCCGCATGGCCGAACGGCATCTGGAAATCTTCGAGACTATGCTGGAGCAACGCCAACACTACGGGCCTAAGGTGATGTCATGATTCCGATCCTATATATTCAACCCTATGCGAGCCAAGTCGGCGGAGTGGATACGGTGCTGCTGGAGCTGATCGCCGGTCTGGACAAGTCCCGCTTTCGTCCGTTCGTCGTACTGCCCGGACCGAGTCCTTACGTGGAGAAATACAAGGATATTGGAGCGGAGGTGAGATTCGCTCCCGTCGCGGTGTTCGGCAAGCCGCGGGGCTGGTCGTACTATTTCGTCAACCTGGCCAAACTGTTCGCCAGCATGCGCGCCCTTCGCGCCATCGTCCGGAAAGAAAAGATCGCCCTGATTCATTCCCACAAGATGGAGGCGATGGGCGGCAATCTGCTCGGCAAATGGATGGGCATTCCGACCGTTCAGACGGTTCACGAGCTGCCGCGAAAACCGCTGCTGGCCTATAAGTTCGTAGCCTGGCTGAACCATCTATGCAACGATCTGGTCATCGTGCTGTGCGACCAGAGCGCGTCCATGTTCGAATGGCGCAGCCGGAAATCCGCCAAGCTCCGTAAAATCTATAACGGAATCCGCCTGAAGGAGCCCGCGGGAGCGGACGGCGCTGCCGACCCCGCGCTTCTCCCCATCCGCAAGGCGCTGGGGATCGCTCCCGAGGAGAAGCTGGTCGTTACCGTCGCCAGGCTGGCGCCGATGAAGGGCATCGAATATTTGATCGATGCCGCAGGGCTGCTGCTCGCCGAGCGCAAGGACGTTAGATTCGCCATCGTCGGGGACGTCGCGTTCGAGGAGGATCGCCCATACAAGGAACGGCTGCTGAACAGGGCCGCCGCGCAAGGGCTGACCGGAGCCGTTCATTTTCTCGGCCTAAGAAGGGACGTCGACCGTATCCTCGCCGAAGCGGACGCGTTTGCGCTGCCCTCCGTCTACGATATTTTCCCGACCGTCATTCTGGAAGCGATGAACGCGGGCCTTCCGGTCGTCGCAACCGACGTAGGCGGCGTTCCGGAGATGGTGCGCGAAGCTTACGGCATTCTCGTTCCTCCGGCGAATCCGCTTAAGCTGAAGGAAGCTTTGAATGAACTGCTGGAACTCGACTGCAAGGCGATGGGCCGGGTCGCTCAGCAGACGCTGAGGGCGGAATTCACCAGGGAAATCTACGTCGACAAGACGGTGCGGCTATACGAGGAATTGCTTCGTCCGAAGTCGATTTCGAGTCCGATAGGAGGTAGCGCGTGAAGAAGCTCGTATTCGTCATTAATTATTTCTATCCGGATGTCGCTTCGACGGGCCAACTGATGACGGAGCTGTGCCGGGAGCTGCAGCGCGACTACCATATTACCGTAATCGCCGCCGATTCGGGGGGCGAGCTGGGAGCCGGCGCGCCCCGGTTCCGGGAGGAACGGCTGGAGCAGATTCGGATCGTGCGGCTCAGGCTTGCGGAGCCGAACAAGAGGAGCAAGTGGAGCAGGCTTCGCTACATCGCTGGCTACTTCGTCTTTGCTCTTGCAGCGCTGCTGAGAGAGCGGAACGTCGATCTGATCTTTACGATCTCGACTCCGCCCGTGCTCGGAGGCTTGATCGGCGCGATCGGAAAGCGGCTGAAGGGCTGCGCCCATCTGTACAACATTCAGGATTTCAACCCGGAGCAGGCCGAAGCGATCGGCTACGCCCGCAGCAAGCGGCTGTACGGAATCGCCCGCCGGATCGACAATATGACCTGCCGGCATGCGGATCATGTCCTGCTGGTCGGCAGAGACATGCGCGATACGCTGGTCCGCCGGTTGAAGGGCGTCCGTGTGCCCGAGCATTCGGTCATTACCAATTGGACCGACGAGCGGGACATCGTGCCTCTGGATCGCGGCCATCCCGAGGTGGAGCGCTTCCGCGACAGCCATGGCATGAATGGGAAGTTCGTCGTCATGTACTCCGGCAATATCGGACTCTATTACGATCTGGAAAATTTGCTTAAAGCGGCGGAGCCCTTCCGCGAGCGAACGGAGCTGCTGTTCGTCTTCATCGGAGACGGGGCGGTAAAGCCCGCATTGGAACGCATCGCGCAGGAACGCGGGCTTAACAACGTGCGGTTTCTTCCCTTTCAGCCGAAGGAGGCGCTTAAGTATACGCTCGGCGCCGCCGACGTTCATCTGGTCGTCAGCCAGAAAGGGATCAAGGGCGTGTCCGTACCGAGCAAAATCTACGGGGTGCTGGCTGCTGGAAAGCCGGTGCTGGGCGTATTGGAACGCGGAAGCGAGGCGGAAAGAATCGTCTCCGAGAGCCGCTGCGGAATGGTCGTCGAACCCGGCGGCTATTCCGAATTCGCGCAGACGCTGGCAGCCATGACGGCTCTGCCTGCCGCTCGGCTTGAAGAAATGGGGGGGAACGGCCGGCTGTATTTGGAAAGGCATTTGCGAAAGAGCGATTCCATCGCAAGCTACGGCCGGCTTCTGGACGGAATGCTAAATCAAAAAAGGAGTTTTCAGGATGAAGATTTCGGTCATCGTCGCGACCAAGGACAGGGTGGAGGAATTGATCCGATTCCTGGAATCGCTGCGGATTCAAGCATCCCCCCCGGATGAGCTGATCGTCGTCGACGGCTCCGAAGCGCCGGACGATCCGCGTCTGAAGCTTGTGCTGGATTCTCTGCCTTGGCGCGTCGTCTACGTTCGTTCCGAACGCCAAGGCATTACGGTTCAGCGGAATATCGGACTGAACGCCCTGCACTCCTCCGCGGAGCTGGTCGGCTTTTTCGACGATGACGTCGTGCTGGACGCGGGTTATCTGCGCATGATCGTCGAGGCTTTCGGCCGGGATAAGAACAAGCGCATCGGAGGCATGAACGGTTTTCCGCTGGTCGACGGGAATCGCAGAAGCTCGCGCAACCCGGTATACGAGCTGATCGACGTCCCCGACCTGTACGGCTGCAATATGATCTATCGGGCGGAAGCGATCGGCAATCTGCGCTTCGACGAAAATCTGGCGCTGTACGGCTGGATGGAGGATTGGGATTTCTCCAAGCGGGTGGCTCGCGACCGGCGGCTCGTATGCTGCAATCAAGCGTATTTCTATCATTTGCAAAGTCCGAAAGCTAGAGTGAACGGCCGAAAGTTCGGCTATATGCAGATCGCCAACCGCAATTATCTCTATAAAAAGCATCGCGTCTTCGACAGAAGAGAGTATGTGTTCTACGCGAGCATTCTTCTGAAGAACCTGGCCCGGTCTTACCGGAAAACGTATCGGGAGCGCTGTCTGGGCAATCTCAGAGCGCTGCGCGAAATTTTCCACGAAGGGGGATGAGTCCGTTTTGAAAATCGTGCTGCTCTCGGGCGGATCGGGAAGACGGCTGTGGCCGTTGTCCAACGCTGCGCGATCCAAACAATTTCTAAGAATTTTACGCAACCCGCATGGAGAAATGGAATCGATGGTTCAACGGGTTTGGAGGCAGCTGGGCGCAGCCGGCTTGAAGGACCAATGCACGATCGTGACAGGGACGCTGCAGGCCGACACGATTCGCAGACAGCTCGGCGACGAGGTGCAGCTGCTGGTCGAACCGGAGAGCCGGGACACGTACCCGGCGATTGCGCTTGCCGCCGCGTATCTTCATAGCGTTTGTCGGGTTGCCGCCGACGAAGCCGTCATCGTTCTGCCCGTCGATCCTTACGTGGACGACTTGTTTTTCGAGAAGCTGAAGGAGCTCGAGACGATGCTGAGCCGCACTTCGGCCGATCTCGGTCTCGTTGGCGTTACGCCGACCTATCCTTCCACGAAATACGGCTATATCGTTCCCGAGGTTCCCGAGGAGGCTGAAGCTTCCGGGTTTTTCGAGGCTGCTGAGGGATCGCGAGCATACGGCCGCGTGGCGAGCTTTCACGAGAAGCCTGCGGAGGCTGTTGCAAGCCGGTTGATCGAGGAGCGCAAGGCGCTGTGGAATTGCGGCGTTTTTGCTTTCAGACTGGGCTACATGGCGGAGCGAATCCGCCAAGCGGGGCTGCCGTTTCAGTACGAGAAGCTGATCGAGGACTATCGCCGTCTTCCCAAAACCAGCTTTGACTTTGAGGTGGTGGAAACGTGCGGGAATATCGCGATGATGGTCTATGACGGCTATTGGAAGGATCTCGGGACGTGGAACACGCTGACCGAGGAGATGGGCGTCGCCCAGATCGGCAAGGGCACGGTGAGTCCGGACAGCCGCAATACGCACCTCATTAACGAAATTCATATTCCGGTAACGGTGCTCGGATTGTCCAACATCGTCGTAGCGGTCAGTCCGGACGGCATCCTGGTTACGGACAAAGAGGCCAGCCCGCGGCTGAAGGAGCTGCTGGAAGGCGTTCAATCCCCGATGTACGTCGAATACGACTGGGGAACGAGCCGGGTGCTGGATTACGAACGGATCGACGAAAATAACGAGATCGTGACGAAGCGGCTGACGGTCGCCGCGGGCAAGCGGACGGATGCGGAGTGCGCCCCCAAGCGAGAGACGGTATGGACGATCGTATCGGGGCGCGGCGAAGCGCTGCTGGACGGCGTGTCGCAGGCCGTCGGCCGCGGCTCCGTTCTCCGCATTTCGGCCAAGCAGCAAGTCAGCTTCGAGGCCTTCGAGGACTCGGAGCTGATCGAAATCCAGACGGGCAGCCCTTCGCGAGAAGAAGGCGCGCAGCGTCGGTCTTATCCTATGGGAAGCGCGGTGATCTAGATTGTCGGATACGAGCTTGCGCAGCAGTATCATTCGCGGCACGTCCTATCTGGCCGCCCGCAGCGCGATCGGTTTCGCCGTCGGGCTAGGCGGCATGCTGCTGCTGACAAGGCTGATCGGCGCGGAAAATTACGGCTTGTACGTGACGATCAGCACCGTAATCAGCTATATGTCGGATATCGCGCTAATGGGCGTGTCGAACTACATTATCCGCAAAGAGGAGGTCGTAGGCCGCAGCCTGTACGATCTCGCGTTTACGTTCTCTTTGCTCGCTTCGATCGCGGCGATCGGAGTGGGCGTCGGTCTCTCCTTCTTTCTCAGCGGATGGCTGCACAGCCCGGAAATCCGGCTGCCGTTCCTGATTACGCTCGTTGCGCTTCCGATCTCCGCGCTGCTGCTGCCTTCCCAGACGATGCTGGAAAAGGAATTGAACTATAAGCAAATCGCGTTTCTGGAAATGCACACGCAATTCGTCTACTACGGAGTCGCATTGGCGCTGGCCTATGCGGGCTTCGGAATCTGGGCGCCGGTCATCGGGAACATCGTTCAAGGAGCGGCGGCCGTCGTGATCGGATGCAAATACGCTAAATATTTACCCAAACTGTACTGGTCGTGGAAGCCGTTGAAGGAGATGCTCCAATACGGGATCGCCAACTCGGTCTCCAAGCGCATCTGGGGATTGCGGACGCTGATCAATCCGCTAATTGTCGGACACTTCGCCGGTCCGGGAGGAGTCGCGGTCGTCTCGATCGCGATGCGCCTGATTCAGGCTCTCAGCGTCGTGAACGGTACGATTATGCGCGTCAGCTTCTCCGTTCTTGCGAAGCTTCAGCAGGATAAGCGCCGGATGGAGCTTGCGTTGAACGAAGCGATGACGATGCAGGTTTTCTCGATCGCGCCTTTCCTGATCGGCTTCGCGGCGCTGGCGCATTGGGTCGTGCCGCTGATGTTCGACGACGCCTGGGACGCGATACTCGTCATTTATCCTTTTCTGGCTTTTAAGTATATGATCTATGGCATATTCAATCTGCAGATGAACGTGCTCTACGTATATGGGAAAAATTGGGAAGTAACGAAATTCAACCTGCTGCATGTCGGAATGCTGGCGGTGCTGACCTTCCTGTTAGTGCCGTATTTCGGTCTGAACGGCTATGCTTGGGCGGAGGTGGCGACGATTGGGACCTACTACGCGATTCATCGCAACGTCAGCGAGAGCCTGAACGTCGATTACCGGGAGCCTTTCTTCTACACGCTCATTTGCGTGCCGGCCATGTTCGCTCCCATGCTGTCGTTTCCGTGGGCGCTGCTGCTACTTTTGCCGCTGCTGCTATTCCTTGTCATGAGCAAACCTAGAAACCAAATCGTCGGCTATTCCCGGCAATTGCTGAAAAAAGAGAAAACGCTGGAAGCCGTCTAAATTCGCGCTGTTGGAGGATAATCCTATGAAACGAATATCGATCGTCGGATCACCGGGATCGGGCAAATCGACTTTGGCCGGCGAGGTGGGCCGCCTGC
Organism: Cohnella sp. LGH; assembly: GCF_017671885.1. Classification (NCBI taxonomy): domain Bacteria; kingdom Bacillati; phylum Bacillota; class Bacilli; order Caryophanales; family Paenibacillaceae; genus Cohnella; species Cohnella sp. LGH. The sequence continues at coordinate 1,272,805 of NZ_CP072117.1, read as the reverse complement.
TCGGCATTCCCTTCTACCATATGGACCATGTTGCCAATACGCCCGACGGCAAGCCGCGCAGCAAGGAAGAGGCCGAAGCTTTAATTCGGTCCATCCTGGCGGAGGAACATTGGGTCATCGAAGGCCATCATTACGAGGACGACGATCCGCGCCTGACGGAGGCGGACACGATCGTTTTTCTGAATCTGCCCAGATACTTGTGCCTTTGGAGGTACGCCAGAAGGACGGTTAAGTATTACGGCAAAAGCTCGCCGGGCAATTACATTGCCGAAAGGCTGAACAAGGATCTGCTCAGGGGAGCGAAATTCGTATTTCGGTTTCCCACGGCGACGATGCCGAAAATCATGAAGCAGATCCGCGTTTTCGAGACGGATAAAGAGATCTGCGTGCTGAGCAGCCCGTCGGAGGTTGAACGTTTCAAGAGCGGGCTGAAGGCGCCGGCGACGCCGCAAGAGGTTTCGGCTACCGGCTGAGGGGGGAAGAACGATGCGTACGGAAATTATCGCCCGGCGAACGGAGTTTCTGCTGCTTGAGGACGAGTGGAAGCGGCTATACGGACAATCGGAGGGGGCGGAGCTTCACGACGGCTGGGAGTGGACGCTTTCCTGCCTGGAAACGCTGCGAGGTCCCGAGCCCGAGCTGTTCGTTATTGCGGTCTACGACGGGGAGCGGTGCGTATGCATCGCTCCTCTGTGCATTGAACGGAGAAGAGTCGGGCTGCTTAAAGTCCGGTCGCTCCGGCCGATTAATCACGGGACGACGCCTTACAACCATTTTCTGCTGCATCGGGAGTATCACATTCGCGATCTGCTTCAGCCGGTCGGGGACGCGCTGTTCGAACGCCGCGACCGCTGGGATTTCGCCGAGCTGACCAGCTTCAGCTCCAAAAATTCGCTGACGTTTCTGCTGCGGCAAGCGTTGGAGGAGAAGTATTCCGTATTCGCGGCAGAGGCGGCGATGACGACCTACGTCAAGCTGCCCGGCATGCTCAAAAGAAGCAAAAAAGCGGTGCACAACATCGAGCGCAGAGAGCGCGGGCTTCGTAAAAAGCATCAGGTCGACATTCGGATCGATGTGCCGTATACCCTTGAATTGTGGAGACAACTGGTCGAATGGAATAAAGCGAGATGGCAGGACAGCAGGTTCCACGATCCGCAATACGAGCGTTTTTTCGAGAAGCTGTTGGACCGCATGAACCGAACCGGCCAGCTCAGCTTCTCCTGCCTCGAGATTGACGGGGAGACGGAGTGCATCTCCTTGGACTTCAAATTCGGCGATAAAATATACGGGGAAATGATGAACTCCAGGCCGGACGGCAAGAGCGGTACGGGGATGATTCTGACCCATAGAATGCTTGAGCACTTCGCGCTTCACGGCGTCGCGGAATACGATTTTCAGGAAGGCGACCAGGAGCACAAGTTTTATTGGACCGATTCGGTGAGGAAAAACTATCACTTCTACGTATGCGGCAAAAACGGCAAAAGCGCCTACCTGGCGTTCTGGACGTGGCTGAAGGTGGCGGCCAGACAGAACAAGAAGCTGAACGGTCTAAAGAGGAAGGCGGTCGCGCTGCGATCCGGCCTCAATCATTTCCGAAAGGGATCGAGAGGAAGCCATGCTGAAAATAGCGGTTTTGCGTGATTCGGCCCCTTGGGATCAAGGGCAAACCGATTGTATTCAAGCGTTGGTCTCTTCGCCTTATACATGCGTAGTGTGCGTGTTCGAGGTGCGGGAGGCGGCGGTGTCGACATCCCTCCAGTGGTTCCGGCGCGCAGCGCGGCGAATGGACAAATCCGTCCGGGCGGCGTCCGGCATGGAGGGACTTCCGGCGGCGAGCCTGGTCAGCGAAGAGGAGCTTGCGGCGGCCCTATCGCCGTTCGCTCCGGACGCGCTTCTGGACTTGCGCAGCGCCGATGAGGCCAGAGCCTTGGCCGAGCTTGCCCGGTTCGGCTTATGGCGCCTCCGCTACGGGAAGGCAGCGGGCGGTGCGGCGGAATTCGTCTTCCGTCTTCTGCTCGGGAGCGATCCGGCGGGCTGCGTGTCGCTTGTGCGGATTGGCCGGACCGCCGAGCGCGATCTCATTTTGAAACGGGGGTATATCTCCTCGTATGGATCCGGGTTCGGAGAGAAGCTGGCCGAGCTCTACCGCTTCTGCCGCTCCTGGCCGGCTTCCGTCTGCAAGGAGCTTTCCATTACCGGCAAGCTGCCAGGCGCGGAGGCGGATAGCCTGACCGAAACCCGCTACGGACGCGGAGGTCCCGCTCCGACCGTTCTGCAAGCGCTTCGGTTAGCGGCGCTGCTCGGATATCGCAAGGTGGCTCGCCAATTGTCCGCATGGTTTATCGTCGAGCAGTGGAACGTTGGCCTAATTCGCCGGCCGATCGACGCCGTGCTGCGCGATCGGGACGAACCGGTCGTCGAGTGGCTGCCCGAGCGGAGCGGCTTTGTGGCCGATCCGTTCGCGGTCAAGCTGGATGAGGGAATAGGCATCGTCGCCGAGGAATGGGACCATGTGGAGCGGAAAGGGAAAATTTCCTTCTTGAAGCTGGACCATGACCTGCGGATCGACGACGCCGTCCGGTGGCAGCAAGCCGTGCTTGAGCTTCCCCTGCATCTGTCCTATCCCTGCATCGTGCACGCCGAAGGACAGCTCTACTGCATTCCGGAATGTTATCAAGCCGGAGAGGCCGCGATCTATCGTTCGGAGAATTTTCCGAGCGAATGGAAGAAGATGAAGGTTCTAATTCCGAATTTTCAAGCGGTGGACCCGACCGTGTTCCGGCATGACGGCTTGTGGTGGCTGTTCTGCACCGATCAGGAGGAAGGACCGCATTCCCATTTGCATATTTGGTATTCCGACGAGCTGCTCGGCGAGTGGAAGCCTCATCCGGCCAATCCGGTCAAGATGGACGTCCGTTCCTCCCGCCCCGCGGGAACGCCGTTTGCGGTCGGCGGGGAGCTGTTCCGTCCTGCCCAGGATTGCTCGGGCACCTATGGCGGAGCCGTATGGATCAATCGCATCGAGCGTCTGACGACGACGGAATTCCGCGAAGCTCCCGTCCGCCGCCTGTCCCCGGATCGTTCCGGTCCGTACCCGGACGGCCTGCATACGCTCTCGTTCGCGGGAGAAGTCACATTGGTGGACGCCAAGCGCGAAAGATTGGCTCTTGGCGTTTTCGCGCGGAGAGCGTCGGTAAAGCTGGTTCGGAAGATTCGCAGAACGTATAGGAAAGGAGCAGGAGCCATTGGCAGCATCCCTTAACGAGATCGCAATCGCCGTCGCGGCGGACGAAGGCTACGCCCAACACTTGGCGGCGGCGCTCGTATCCGTCGCCGTGCATCTTCCTCCTTCCGCGCGAGCGTGTTTCTACATTATCGACGGAGGTCTTTCCAAGACCAGCCGCGAACTGCTCGAAGCGACAATATCCTCTCACCGGGTTCGCATTCGCTGGGTCGGAATGTCTCCTCGGCTTCTTAACGGAATGAGCGCGGGCGGACATCTGAGCTCGGCGACGTATTGCAAAATTCTCGTGCCGGAGCTGCTTCGCCGATATTCGATCGATAAAGTGCTCTATCTGGATTGCGACGTCATCGTCCTGGGCGATCTGACCCCGATCTGGCAGGAGGATTTGCGCGGCTACGCGCTGGCGGCCATCGAAGATATCGGGGGCAAGTGCCGGAAGAAGGCGCTGGCGATTCCGAACGCCAGCCCGTATTTTAATGCGGGGGTTCTTCTGTTTAATCTGCGGCGCTGGCGCGAGGAGCATTTGACGGATCGCGTGATGGCCTATGCGGCGGAGCATGGAGAACGGCTAATGTTTCACGATCAGGACGCATTAAACGCCGTGCTTCACGGCCAGTGGCTGGAGCTGTCGCCCGAATGGAATTTGCAGAGCAACATGCTGACGGCGAGCCTGCGCAAGGTCGGGCCGGCCGGGCCGATCGTCGTTCACTACACCGGGGCGTCGAAGCCGTGGCATTACGACAATGTACACCCTTATCGCAGCGAATATTATCGTTATTTGAATATGACGGCCTGGCGGCGCTACCGCCCTCCCGTGACTTTAAGCGGCATGGCGAAAAAGGCGGTGAAGAGGGCGCTTCCGGGCGTGGCTCTCGATTGGGTGCGGAGGGAGAAAGCCAGATGGGCACAGGGAATCAAGTGAATATCCGCTTTATGTACGCGACGCTGCTGTTTCTCGTATCGGGAGGGCTCCTCCCGCTGCTCTTCTTGCCTTGGAACGGGTGGGGACAGCTTGACGGCCCGGTCGCCATTAGCCTGGCAGTGCTGGTTTATTCGGCGGCTATGCTAAGCTATCCGGTCGCAGCGAACAAAGAGCGCATCCTGGACATGACGTTCTGGTTGTTTGCCTACGTGTTTCTTGGCCTTGTTCCGCTTGTGCAGCTAGCGGAGCGCAGTTTTCCTTGGCCCGACGTATACAGCGATCGGACGCTCGTTACCGCTCAGCTTATGACGTTGGCCGGCTTGCTCGCCTATCATGCCGGGACTTTGCTCGGCAAGCCGTCCAAAGCTTCGCCGCCTTCTTCCGGAAGCCTGACCGACGATTTCGCGAAGCCGGGCGGAGCGCGGCAGTTTCTGATCGTCTCCGGCATTGCGATTCTGGTCTCGGGGGCTCTTCTTGTTCAATCCGGCAGCATCTCTTCCTTATTTCTTCCGCGCAATGCGCTGGAAAGCGTCTATGAGACGAAATCGCAAAATCTTATCGCCGACCAGCTCATGAAAGTTCCCCTATTCGTGTGCCTGATCGTCGGTTTGACGATGTGGAAGCGCCGCGCGTTCCGGAGCGTGCTGCCCAAGCTGACGACGCTGCTGCTGCTCGTTCTCTGCTTAATCGTCTCGAATCCGATCTCCAACGCCCGCTATTGGTTCGGATCGGTGATGTTGACGCTGTGTCTGCTATTCGTGCCGTGGAAAAGGATCGGCCGCTTCGGATGGACGGCGGGTTATCTGCTGCTGTTCATCGTCATTTTCCCTTATACGGATATGTTCCGCAACAATTTGGACGGAGATATTCAGACCGCCGGAATCTCGGACATTTTCGTGCAGAAGGGGGATTACGACGCTTTTCAGATGATGCTGAACGCCGTCGATTACGTCGAGATGAACGGGACGACTCACGGCAAGCAAATGCTCGGCTCTCTGCTGTTCTGGGTGCCGCGCTCGTTATGGGAGGCGAAGCCTCTTAGCTCGGGGCAGCTGCTGGGCGAATCTTCAGGATATTTCTATACGAATCTGTCCTGTCCGCTATGGGCGGAAGGCTACATTAACGGCGGGTTTGTCGGCGTCGTTCTGCTGTTTGGCTTATATGGGTTCGTGTCCCGCCGTTTACAGAGCAAATACGAGGAAAGCAGACGCTTGTCGGCGATGTCGATCTATCGGATCGTCGTGCCGTTCTTATCGGCTTATCAGGTTTTCCTGCTGCGAGGCGATCTGATGAACGCGCTCGCCTACATGTCCAGCTTTCTTCTGTTCGCCTATCTGTTTACGCGCTGGAGCGGAAGTCGGAGTCGGAGCCAGGGTCAAAATCTTCCGGCCGACCGGGCCGATTCCGCCGTTTTCAGCCGATATACTCGATCAAACATAGCGAGCCGCTAGTCACCGTATCGACTTTATCGTTGCTTTCGAGAACCAAGCGACGATTGCTGTCCGTGTCGCACGGGAAGAAAAGGGACGTGTCGACGTTAAAGCCGTTCGCCAGAGCCGTCTTGTTGTCTCCGGACGCTTTGGCCAGCACAGTCGGGTTGGCGTCGCTCGTCCGCACGGAGAACGACCATGCCTTGTTTTGCGAGGAGACGGCTTTGGCGGGCCAGAAAAGACGGATACCGGTAACGATCACGCCCGGAGGCAGAGTAAATTCGACTTTGGGCGCCCGGTTGTAGGGCAGGTTGCCGTCCGCGTTTTTGATCGACAGAACTTTCCGCGAGGTCGGTCCGAGTACGGCCGTCGCGAAGCCGTAATCGCAATCCCACAGATTCCACGATCCGTTCGTTCCACCGGAGCCGCGGCAGTTGCGGAAATGAACGACCGGCGCGCCGCCGATATTGCCCGTTTTGTCGCCGCTTGCGACGGTAAGGAACGTTTTGACGTCCGCATGCTGCTCGAAGGTGCAGTTTTCGTAGATGACGTTATGCCGCTTGGACCAGGAGTTGACCAAATAGCTGTAAGTGTGGGAGCCGATCAGCCGACAGTTGTCGAATTTGATGCTCGGCATCTCGTTATTCGAGCTTTTGAAGAGCGCGCTTTGCAAGGTATACGGCCGCAGATGCATGGAGCTTGTCGCATCGACGTTAAGGAAGGTTACGACGCCGCCCGGCCAAGTGCACTCGATCAACTGGCTATTGGCGTTGCGGTGCTCAATTCGCGTGCCTACGCAGAGGAATCGCTCCGTGCCGTAGAAGTGACTGTCCCCCAGAAGCCTGAAGAACACGCCCCCGTTTCCGTAATGGATCAGACTGCCTCCCCAAATGTTGACGTTGCCGCCTTTCTCCAGATGAATAAAATCTCCCTCCGCCATTTCGAAGTTGCACGCGAAGAAATTGTAGTTGACGAATTGGTCGGAGCCTTTGGCGTCCACGTAAAGCATTTTTTTGCAGGAGCCCGACCAGTTGCAGGCATAGAATGAGTATTCGCTATTGTTGTTCGTTCCCCGCAAATTCAAGAGATACTTCCAGGTTCCCGTGAAGCTGCAGCGCTCCCAATTGTATTTTTGCGCGCCGCCGTTGGAGTTGGAATCCATCAGAGAGTTGTTGGCGTTGTTGGAATCGAAGGTCAGATCGGAGATGGTCACCATCAACCAAGCGTCGTTATTGGCCATCAGATATCCGCCGGGAACGGACGGCTGGTACAGAATTTGGGTAAGACCCTCGCCGGCGCCTTGAATGACAAGTCCGACGGTTCGATTCGCGTAGCTGCTGCGGATCAGCGCTTCGGCTTTGCGAATGACATAGGTTCCCGCAGGAATATAGATCGTGACCGTGCCGAGCCTGTTGCTGTCCGAGCTTGGCGCGGAGTTTCTTCTCGCTTGTTTCTCGGCTGCGGCGATTGCATCGAGAAAAGCTTTGCTGTCGTCCGCGGTGCCGTTGCCCTGGGCGCCCAGGCTTTTGACATTAATGATATTCGAGTCCACAGGCAGAGGAGCTGCAGTTGCCATAGAAATCAGTCCTTTCTTAAAGTGTGGTGAATTCTATGCAGTATATTCAGCGATTGAACAAGCTTCCACACTCGGCAACGGCTCCGGAGCAAAATATATGTTTGTCCGCAGGCTTCCAAAAGAAGAAGCAGGCGGGAGCTACCCCGCCTGCTTCGCTTTCTTCTCCGTAAGACCGACTCCGGCGGGTGCGCCGGGAGCTCCTGAACCGACTGGAGCCCCAATTTCGGAGCCGGCGGACTTCTTGTCGCCTCCGTCCATTCGGCTGCCGCCGTTCAGGACGCCGCCCTCCTGCACGAACAGGATTGCCGATTGGGCATTGCCGTGAAGCTGCCCCGTAGCGGTGATGACCAGCTTGCCGAAAGTATGTACGTCTCCGTACACGGTGCCCGCGATCGTGACGTCGCGGGCTGTAATGTTCGATTTGGCGACGCCGCTTTCCCCGATGACGATGCTTCCCTTGCTCTCGATGTCTCCGTGATAATCTCCTTCGATTCGGACGTCCGCTTCCGATTTCATTAATCCGTTGAACACGGTGCCGGCGCCGACCAGCGTATCCGTGACGCCGGGTTTTCTCCTGTTTCCGAACATGCGCTTAATCCTCCTCTACTTGGCGCAAATAAGGAAGCGGGTTGACCGGCTTCTCGCTGGCGACCACCTGAAAATGCAGGTGCGCTCCCGTGCTGCGCCCGCTGTTGCCCATCTCGCCGATCCGGTCCCCGCGTCGAATTTGCTGCCCTGTTTTTACTCCGATTTTGCTTAAATGCAAGTAATGCGACTCCAAACCCGTCCGATGGGTAATGATGATATAATTACCACGTGTGCGATTGAACCCGGCTTCCTTGACCGTGCCGTCTCCCGCGGCGTAGATCGGATCGCCGACGTCGCCCGTGATATCGACTCCGGCGTGGAACGCGGATTTGCGCGTGAACGGATCGCTTCGATAGCCGAACCCGGAGGTCAACCGTCTGGATACAGTCGGCCACGCCGACGGCAGCGCGTCCAGTTCGGCTTGACGCTGCTCCGCCTTGCGGAGATTGGTTTCCATGGAGTCGGCCAGCTCGCCGAGCATCTGCGACAATTCCGCGATGTCGTCGATCGTCAGCTGAGCCGCAGCCGCAGCCAGTTCTTCGGACGCGGCGGCTGCATAAGAGGAAACGGCCACTTCGGATACGTGCTCGCCCTGCGGAATCGTCTGTCCGTCGCCATATTGCCCGATGAACTGTCGAAGCCTGGCTTCCAGCACCGCCAATTCGTCCATTCGCTGTTGCAGCAACTCGCTTCTGTCGTTCAATTCGCGCAGCTCCCGATTAAGCGAACTAATCTCTGAGTTCTTGGCTGCGAGAGCGGCTCCGCTGCGGGCGGATTCGGCGTCGAGCAGCGCGTCCAGCTCGTGAATTCGCTGCAGCGCCTCAAGCTCTCTAGCCGCGAACGCCCCAACGACCGTCAGCGCGGCGGCTATGGGAAGCGCTGCAAGCGTTCGGCCGGACACTCGGAACTGCTTGACGCGACGATCGGCGTCCCGGATCAGAATAAACGACCATTTCGCTTTCCGTCGTCTGTGTGCCATCGGCTCTCCTTTCGGATGCGAGGGTTGTCGAGCTCTTTCCTGTACTACTGCTATTTATTCTTGAAAGCTTCCTTTCATTCCTGAAAATCATTAAGAGACGCGAGGAACGATGGATATGATTGCGTTCGGACTTTGCTTGCTTCTGCTTATCTTTATCTTCCAAGCGGCCACGATTTTGCTGCTTGAGTTTCGGAGACCCGCCCATGCGACGGCATGGTTGTTCATCCTGTTCCTGTTCCCGTTCGTCGGCTTTATTTTGTATTATTTTCTGGCGACGGAGTACCGCAGGAGCCGCAAGGCGCGTCGCAGGGGTAAATTGGACCAGCGCCGCCGCGCTAAGCTGCTGGCGATGACGACGACGCTGCCAGACCCTGCGGAGCTTCCGCCAACCGGGATTGCCGAGCAGACCCGTCTGTACCGTACGCTGCTTAAACGCGGGGAGCTGCCCATTACGGGACGCAACCGAACGCATGTATTCAACAAAGGCAAGGATGCCTATGCGGCGATGCTGCAGGCGATCGACGCGGCGAAGTCTCATGTGCACATTTCGTCTTACATCGTACGGGACGACGGCGTCGGCAGTCAGTTGCAGCAGGCGCTGCTGCGCAAAGCCGACGAAGGCGTGCAGGTGAAGCTGCTATACGACGGCATCGGCAGCATCAAGCTGAAAGACTCCTATATTCGGATTTTGAGGGAGGGCGGCGTGGAATGCGCCTGCTTTTTCCCGCTTCGGCCCTCCTTCCTGAAGAAGAGGATGAATTATCGCAACCATCGGAAAATAACGGTCGTGGACGGCAAGGTCGGCTTTATCGGCGGCCTCAACTTCGGAGACGAATATATCGGCAAGCATCCTCGGCTCGGCTATTGGCGGGATACGCATCTGAAGCTGGAGGGGGATTCCGTCTACTGGCTTCAGGAGGTGTTTCTGAAGGACTGGGAGATCGCGACGCGCACGAAGCTGGACGACCCTTCGTATTTCCCGGAGCACGACGTCGCGGCGACGGAAGCGGTGCAGATCGTGCCGGCCGGCCCCGATCGCCGCGGGGACGCGATCCACGATTCCGTGTTCGCGATGGTGAACGCCGCCAAGGAGCGCATCTGGATCACGACGCCGTATTTTATCCCGAGCTCGAGCGTAGCGATGGCGCTCCGCGATGCAGCGGTCAGCGGCATGGACGTGCGCCTGATCATTCCTTACGTTCCGGATACGTGGCTCGTCCACTTGGCGACGCTCTCCTATGCGGAGGAAATGATGAGATCCGGCGTGCGCGTATGGCAGTACAAAAAAGGATTTGTCCACGCCAAAGCGCTGGTCGTCGACCAGTTCGCGGCGGTCGTCGGCTCGGCGAACATGGATTTGCGCAGCTTCTACAGCAATTTCGAGATCAATGCCCATCTGTTCGATCCGGCCCCCATTGCCGAGATAGAGCGGAATTTCCTGCAGGATTTGCAGGACAGCGAAGAGATCAATCTGCAGAAGTTTCTGAAGCGGACGCGCACGCAGAAAGTGAAGGAAGCGATGGCGCGGATCTTGTCTCCGCTGCTGTAGCTATTTTCTGCCCAGCAGATGGGCGATGACCGGGCCAAGCGCTTGCCGGGGCGCTGCGGCAAGCGGATCTCCGCGTTCGCGCAGACGCTGCGGCACGTTGAGCAGGTGAAAGTCTGTCGGCTTAACGTCTCTTCGTACCTCGTCGCGAGTGAGCGGCGTCGAAACCGTCGCCATCGGACGCGCCCTGGGGGAGTAAGAGGCGGGCAGCGTTTTGCCGGCATAGTGCTGCAAGTAATCGAGATAGATCAAAGGACCGCGGTCTTTTTTCAAACGTTCAACAGTGAAAAGAGCTCGATGACGGGCGACGAGGTATTCGGACAGAAACTTGCCGAAACGCCGCAGCTCGTCGAAGTCCGGCCCGCGTTCGATCGGCATGACGATTTGAACGCCGGTCGCCCCCGACGTTTTGGCCACGGCGCTCAGGCCGAGCGAGCCCAGCGTCTGCAGCACATGCTCCGTCGCTTCCATCAGCCGCGGCTCCTCGTTCATCGAAGGATCGATATCGAGCATCCACGTATTGGGCAGCGGATTGTCGATTTCGTCGGAGGAGACGTGGAATTCCAGACTGTACAAGCTGCCCATCCACAGCAGCGTTCGCACGGAGTCGAGCACGACATAGTTGATGTTGCGGTCCTTGGCGGTTCGTACATAGTCGGGAATCGGCTCCGGGCAATTTTTCTGATAAAAGGACACGCCGTGTATCCCTTCCGGATAGCGGATCGTCGTCAAATAGCGGCCGGCGGCGTACGGCAGCAGAAAAGGGGCCAGCTCGGCCAACAGCTGCACATATTTCAGCTTCGTAATACCGGCTTCGGGCCAAATCATCTTATCCGGATGGGAGATGGCGAGCTCGTGTTCTCCAAGCTTTACGACGGTTCTCGTATTGACCATTTCAGCATTTCCTCCTTCCTGACCCTTCCTACTCCTCCCTACTACTTCCTACTCTTCCTACTCCTTCCTGCTCCTTCCTACTCCTCCGCTCCGGTCAACAGATACAGAATCGGTCCTCGTGGTCGGCGGATGTTCGGGCCTCGCAGTCGAGGGAAGCCATTGAGCGCTCGTTTGAATGATTCATAGCATTAAGGAACCGCCCCTTCTTTCTTGCGCCCGCGCGTGCTGCGGGTTTTCGCTTTGCCGCGGTCGCCGCCGGCGTCTTCGGAGCCGGACGCATCTTTCGGCTTGGCTGCTTCAAGGCTCGCTTGCAGTGCGGCCATCAGGTCGATAACGTTCGTTCTTTCCACGTCCGGAGCGGTGACGATGTCCGCGCCTTCTCCGGATATTTTGCGCTGAATCGCTTCTTGGAGGGCAATGCGGTAATCGTCGGTGTATTTCGTCGGCTCGAACGGCGTCGAGAGCTGCTCGATCAGCATTTTGGCCATCGTCAATTCCTTATCGTTGACGTTCGTCTGTTCCGGCAAATTCGGCACAAGCTGCAGCTGGCGAATCTCGTCCGGATAGTGCATCGTTTCCATACAGATGCAATTGTCGACGGGGCGTATGGCGGCCAGGCTGCTTTTGCTGCGGATCGCGATTTTGGCGATGCCGATTTTACCGGACTGACGCATCGCTTCCAGCAGCAGATTGTAGGCGCCCGCCCCGGCTTGATCGGGAGACAGATAGTAAGCCTTCTGGTAATACAGCGGATCAATTTCCGTCAGATCGACGAAATCGAGAATTTGAATCGTCTTCGTATTGTCGGGTTTGATCGCTTCCAGTTCCTCCGGCTCGAACAGTACGAACCGGCCCTTCTCCTGTTCGTAGCCGCGGGCGATTTCTTCCCAGGCAGCCTCCTTCTCGCAGTGGGGGCAAGTTCGAACGTTGGCGATGGGCGTTCCGCAGACTTTGTGAATCATTCGCAGATGGATATCTTTGTCCTCGGTGGCGGTGAACATTTTCACGGGAACATGAACGAGGCCGAAGCTGATCGCGCCTTTCCAGACCGTATGCATGGCTGACGCTCCTTTGCGTGTAGAGGTTTGACTTCTAATGCTGAATTCGGAAGGACGGAGGTCGGATTTTGACTTTGGGGAACTCGACTATAAGTTGCCCATTCGCATGGAAAACAACCGGACAGGGAATATTGGAAAAGTCTTAATCCAATAGCGAAGGGGGATGCCGCAAGTGGCTTCCGAGGACAAGGAAAAGGGGCTTGAGGACTCGATCTACGAAGGAAGGGACGAGTTCGACATGGACGTCGATCGAATGGTCAACGAAGGGTTGGGCGGCGGGCAGGTCACCTTGCATAACGGATGGGTGCCGGAAATCGAAGAAACGTTGGAGGATTGAATATGGACGCGCAGAGAGCAAAGGAAATTTACGAATCGGCGGATAATTTCAAGGTCCGTCTGGACAGCGGCGAGCCGGTCTGGATCGAGGATGTGGACGTTGCGGGCGGCGTGGCGACCGTGCAGGTCGGCCAAAGCCCGACGGATGTTCGAACAGTTGGCGTTGAGAAGCTGGAGGAAGTGTCGCACTAGTTTGAGTTGGGGGCGGGCAGCAAGCTCTATAAGCTGACTCAGTCGGGTTACAGCTAGAAACGGGCATATCGCCGCTCTGTAAGCCGACTCCGTGAGGTTGCAGCGAGAAACGGGCATATCGCCGCTCTGTAAGCCGACTCCGTGAGGTTGCAGCGAGAAAAAAGCGTGTCGTCGCTCTGTAAGCTGACTCCGTGAGGTTGCAGCGCGAAAAAAGCGTGCCGCCGCTCTGTAAGCCGACTCCGTGAGGTTGCAGCGCGAAAAAAGCGTGTCGCTGCTCTGTAAGCCGACTCCGTGAGGTTGCAGCGCGAAACGGGCATGTCGCCGCTCTGTAAGCTGACTCGGTGAGGTTGCAGCGAGAAACGGGCATGTCGCCGCTCTGTAAGCTGACTCCGTGAGGTTGCAGCGAAAAAAGAGCGTGTCGCTGCTCTGTAAGCCGACTCCGTGAGGTTGCAGCGAGAAAAAAGCGTGTCGTCGCTCTGTAAGCTGACTCCGTGAGGTTGCAGCGAAATGAGGCAGCTGTTAGCTCAATGCGGCTACAGTCGAGGCTGCAACCGGCATCTGCTTCGCCCGTGACATCGCGAATTGGGGCTTACTTTTTGAAAGTGCTTTATTTCCGTGCTACAATAGGTGGAGCTTCCCAATTTTTCACACGAGGAGTGAGTGCGATGTACGATGTTGCCATTATCGGCGGAGGACCGGCGGGAGCCAGCGCTGCGATTTTTACCGCGAAGGCAGGCAAGAAGACGCTGGTGATCGATAGCGATCAGAGCGTAACGAAACGCGCATGGGTGGAAAATCATTACGGCGTCGATGGGATTACCGGTCCCGATCTCGTTGCTGTAGGCAAGAAGCAGGCGGCCAAGTTCGGAACGGAGTTTGTGACGGGCAAAGCAACGAAGCTGACGGCGGGCGAAGGCTCGGTTACGATCGAAGCGGACGGACAGTCCTACGAAGCGACTCACGTCATTATCGCTACGGGAATGTTCGCGGACGTGGCGGAAGCAAGCGGCGTTGTCACGAAGCCGGGGACGGAGCCGCGCATCAAGACGATTATCGACTGCGCTCCGGATGGCAAGACGAATCTGGCCAACGTATGGGCGGCCGGCACGATTGCCGGAGTGAGCATGCATACGATCATCACTGCTGGCGATGGCGCTAAAGTAGCGATCAACGTTGTCAGCGAACTGAACGGCGAGCGTTATGTCGACCATGACATTCTGAAAGCTTAAGAAGAGTCTGATTGAAAAAAGGCTTTGCATCCCCTCAGCTTTGAGGCGGAGCAAAGCCTTTTTTGACGATTCAAAAAATAAATGTGCCACGGTACAAGGGGGGCTGATCGGTTTGCGACGTGTCGTAGGCAGAATGCGATTTAAAGCGGAAAAACCTCTCTAATTTCTACATATCGGGTAAGAGTGGATATTTAAAGCGGAAACCCCGCTCTATTTTCGCCAAAACAGGAAAATCACGAAAATAGAGCGGGACATCCGCTTTAAATTGCCTGAAATGGGCGCTGGAGCGAATTTAAAGCGGGTTTCCCGCTTTAAATCAAAAACGCCTATTATCCCTCACCGGATAGCATACCTTCGTATCCGAAAGAAAGCGGTCCGGCTGAACATCGGGACCCGTCTATTTTACGAGCATTTTGAAGAACGATTCGCTGTAAATCAGGTGTCCGTAATCGTTCGGGTGGTTGATGTTGTTCAGCAGCAAGCTGGCGGGAGTTTTGCCGGCCGCCAGCTCGGCGGTCCATTCGGCGTGCGCGTCGGCGACGCCGATGCCGTATTCCCGGCCAAGATGCCGAATGACGTCGGCGTACAGAGGCGTTTGTCCGCTCGTATGCTGCCAATCGGGATTCGGCTCGCACGGCGTGACCAGCACGATGTCGGTGTCGCCCGCCGAGCGGATTGCATCGATCATGCCGCGCAGATTGCGATCGAATTGCTCCAACGACGTTGTATGGCTGCCGTCCTCGTGCACATTCTGATCGTTCATGCCGTAGCCGATCGAGACCAGGTCAGGCAGCAGCGCAACGACGTCGGCATCGACGCGGCTGATCCCGCCCCCGGTGTCCTCTCCGCCGATGGCTTTGTTGACGATGCGAAGACGACCTTGCGGATACAGGCTACGCAGCGCCTCCGCGAAACGCCCGAAGTAAGCCAGGCTCTCTTCGCTCGCTTCTCCGCCCGTGCTGATGCTGTCGCCATAGACGACGTAGACAGCCTCTTCGCCGGCCTGCAGCTTGCGCACGAGCCGATCCAAAAAGCCGGAGCGCTCGATGTCCGAGGTCGCAACGGTCGTTTCTGAGGGAGCCGTTTCGCTCTCGTAATCGACGTATACCGTATAGGAGGCGTTGCTGAAATCGGAATATTCGTTATGGTTAAATGCCTGTACCCCATACATCGGATGAAGCCGCGCGTCCGCAATTCGGCTTTCCGGCGTTCGCCGGATCGTGCCCGTTTCGTAATCCACTATATAATCCTTGCCTTCCTCGTAGCGAACCGCTTCGGGAAGATCGCTTCTCCACCGGCTGCGCACCGACGTTACCGAGTCGCTTACCGGCTTGTAACGAAACGGCAGCTCCTCTTCTCCGGCGAATACGAAGGCTTCCCCTACCAGCTTGCGTCCCATCGCTTCCTTCACTCCTCAGCTTTTGGACCATTCCAGCACAATTCCCAGGAACGGCTCCGTTTTGTCCATAATGAGCTGCCAAGCTTCTGCGGCTCTTTCCGCCGGGAAACGGTGGGAGATTAGCGGAGTCGTGCTTAGCCAGCCATCGCGAATTCCAACGAGTGTGGCGTCCATCCGCGCCGTTGTCCACCCGGAAGGACTGTGCAGCGTAATCTCCTGCGGGCGCAGCTCCTGAATGTCCACCATGCCCTCCGCGCCGAGAAAACCGGCGGAGACGAGGTGGCTGTTCAGGCGCATGGCCGGCTTCAGCTCCCGGAACGTTCCCATTGCGCCGACGGAATCGACGACGACGGCGATATCCCCGCGGTCTCCTATCCAATCGGACAAGCTATGACGCTTAAGATTATAAGAGCGAATATGGGAAGGAAGCAAGGCTAATCTATCGTCATGCCTGCCGAGAACGGTTACGTCAGCTCCGCGACGGGCCAGCGTCTGGGCCGCCCATTGGCCGACCATGCCGTCGCCGATGACGACGGCGACATCGCCCGGCTCCACCGCAGGGCGGATGCCGCAGTTGTACCCGACCTGCGTCAGCACCATGCCGCTGTAGGCGAGCGGGTCGCAGCCGTCAGGAAGCTTCCAAACTTGACTTGCATCGGTGACGGATGGATTGATATGACCCCCGCTGTCGAACTTCATGCCGTTTATTTTGCTGATGGAGGCGAATACCCGATCCCCGATCGCCAGTCCTTTAACCTTTTCGCCAACGCTTCTCACGATGCCGACTTTCTGATAGCCGGCCACCTGAGGGAAAGGCAGAACGTCTCCCGGACGGGTAACCTGCTCTCCGGATATCCGTTCTCCATATAGGAAGGACGATTCCGTGCCGTTGCTGATCCAAGAGTACTCCAGATCGATCACGACATCCTCGGGCCCCGGTTCGGGCAGTTCGACCTCCATAAATTGAACCTGTCTGACATCCGTAAATACGACTGCCTCGCCTCTCATATTATCTTCCCTCCGCAGCGGCTGCGAAATCGGTCGGAGGATAGGCGTATACCTTAATCGCTTCCTGTTTTTTCAGCAGCTCAATCGTTTCGTGATAGCGATATAAAGGAACATGGTGCGTTTGCAGACATACCGTATTCAAACCTTTGTTCGCGACAAGATCGAGCAGCAGCGCTTGGTCGCTTGCTCCGAAGCTGCGGTAGTTGTACGACTCCAGCTTAATTCCCTTGAACCACAGATGGCCGCCGTAGCGAACCTCGCCCTTCAGTACCCCGAAAATCACAACATGCGAATCGACGCGCTCCAGCACGTTCTGAACGGAAGCCGCCGCGCCGACGCAATCGTAGCCGAGGTCGAAGCGCTCGTCCCCAAGCTCATCGGCATGCTTCGCGACACCGATGCCCAGGCCGTTCACGAAGTCGATTCGTTCCTGCGTAATGTCGATCGCCACGACTCGCGACGCCCCCATGAGACGCGCAGCCTGCATCGCGAGAATGCCAGCCGGTCCAAGTCCCGACACGACCATGGATTTACCGCTGATCTCGCCGAATTGCAGCAGGCCGATCAATACGCATTTCAGCAGTTCGAAAGAGACGGCCTGCTTCCATTCCACGTTGTCGGGCAGCTTAATCAGCTCGTGCTCGCGATAATTCAAATATTCGGCGTAGGCTCCGTTGCCGAGCAAGTGCTCCAGAGCGGCGACGCGGTCTCCGACTTTAAGTGACGCGACTTTGGAGCCGACGGCCACTACGGTTCCGGCCATCTCGTGACCGGGGAAGCCTGGAGGAAGCGGGTAGTCCGGCTGCTTGGACGCGTCGAACATATCCTTGCCGCCCATCATGCTCATGTCCCAGCGCGGACAGGTGGAGACGATCTCGATGCGTACGGTCACCTGATCTTCTTGCGGCTGCTCCTGCGGAATTTCGATAATCTCAAATGCGTTTTCGCCGGTAATTTGCAGTGTTTTCAACGATTTGTCCCGCCTTTCGGTTTCATCACTATGTCTTTCTCAGTTAAGTGTACAATAGGCGGAAGGAACAGTCTTTGCACGTCATTGTCTTTGATTAACGGTTTATATTATTTATTTTCAAGGGGGATGACGAAGAAAATGGACAGTTCATTTGATCGATATTGACATATTTCTAAAGGGGGCGGGATTCATGGCAGCGAGTCAGCAAGGGACGAAAGGAGCCGAAGAGCAAGAGAGAGCAAGAGAAGGCAACAAATGCGTCTATTCGCTGCGATCGCTTCCCTCTATAATAATGAGCATAAGTCGGCTTGAAGAAGTCGATTGGAGAGCACCTCAGAGGGGGACGCAAAAATGTCATATCGCAATCGGCTGGAGATCGGGCTGTGGGTGAGTCCGCCAGCTTCCGAGGCGACGTCGGCCAGATACGCCGAGATTAAGGAGGCCGGCTTCACATTTGTGATCGGCCTAACGGAATATCAGGACGGCGGGGAGCAAGCGATCGAGCGTGCTTTGGATGCAGCGGCGGCGAACGGATTAAAATACGTCGTTCACGATCCCGACTTGAAACGGCTGCAAATCGGAACGGCAGCCTCGGAGGAAGAGCTGCGCCGCCGCGTCTCGGCGTTCGCGGGGCATCCGGCCTATATGGGCCATCTGTTGAAGGATGAACCTTCCGCGCCGGAGATCGACCAACTGGCGTCCGTCAAGGCGGCTTACTTGCAAGCGGCTCCCGACGGTTTGGCGTACGTGAATTTGTTTCCGCGCCATGCCGCGCCTGATTTGTTGCAGGCGGATTATGCGGATTATATAGAGAAGTTCATGCAGGTGTACAAGCCTCAGGCGCTGTCATACGACCATTATCCTTTCCTGACCGAATCGTCCGTGTTTGCCGGGGATCGAATCACCGAGGATTACTATATCAATCTCGAAATGATCCGCAGCGCGTCCATTCGTTACGATACGCCGTTCTGGCTGTTCGTTCAGACGTTGGCTTTTAACGGGACGCATCGCGATCCGACGGAAGCGGAAATTCGCTGGCAGGTGAATACGAGCCTCGCCTTCGGAGCGAAAGGCATTCAATATTTCACGTACTGGACGCCGGATGACGGGCGCGAGAAGTTCGGGGACGCCATTATCGCTCGCGACGGCAGTCGGACGAAACATTACGCGGAGGTGCAGGCGGTTAATCGGGAACTGGCCGAGCTCGGGCCGGCGCTAATGTCGCTGAAATCCGCAGGGGTTCTATTCGGCGGGAACCATCAGGCGATAGCGGAGAATTCCGCGGCCGGTTTCCCGCCGCTTGAGTCTATTGAGGGCGATGCCGTTGTCGTCGGCTGCTTCATGGATGAGGAGGGCCTTCCGGCGTTGTTCGTCGTGAACGGAAGCTATGAGGATGCGGCGGAGGCGTCGCTGCTTTTAAGCGGTCGGACTTATCGTCAGGCTGTAATCGTTGACGGGCCAACCAAAAGTCAAAGTCAAGTCCAAGGCGCCGTCGACCTGACGGGAGACTCTCGGTTGCGCCTGACGCTCGCTCCGGGAGAAGGCAAGCTTGTCCGTTTTGTCTGCTAACAGCATCCCGTCGCGCCGGAATACTTGCATTCGCATAGAGAGATCAGGAACCCGAGGCGGGTTCCTTCTTTGCATTCCTAATAGAGGGGGGAGAACGGATGAGGGCGATCTCCGGCAGTTCGATTTTTCCGAAGCTGGTGCTGATCTTTATTGCCGTTACGCTGCCGCTGTTCGCGCTCAGTCTGGTGTTGAACGAGCTGGCCAAGCAGGAGGTACGGTCGCAAATTTCGGATGCGATGAGGGCCCGGCTTCATTATGAGGTCGTTGCCCTGGAGCAGGAGCTGGAGCGTATTTTAAGCGCCCAGCAGAAGGCGGTTAACGATGCGGACCTGCTCGATCTGACCGGCCAGCTCCATATTATGACCAATTATCGCAAGACGGAGACGATCAACCGCGTATCGATCAAGATTACCGATCTTAAAGAGTCGAGCGGACTGATCGCCAAAATCGGAGTTTATTTGCCCGAGCTGAACCGGGTGATCTCGACCTGGGGGGTGGAGGCCGACGACGCGGCGATCGCCCAGGTGGAAGCGATCGCCGCAGCGTATCAAGCAGGAGCTTATCCGGTTACGGAGTGGAACGGGAGATTGTTTCTCCATTTGTCGTCTCCCGGCAAAGCCGATTTTCACAATCAACCTCCCGCTTTCGTTCATCAGATCGAGCTCTCGGTCGATGCGCTCAAGGCCAGAATGAGCCGAATCGCCGATAAGGGCAGCTCGGCGCTGTATGGCGAGGGCTGGACGATCGTCAGCGACGGGCGGGAGGCGGTCGCGGCCGGAATCGGAGCGGCTTGGCTTCCCGGCGCTTCGGAGAACGAGGCGATCCAGTCGGTTAATGCGGACGGAACGCCATATTTGGCCTTTTACGAGAAATCCCCGCTGCTGGAGTCCGTGCTGGCCGTCTATATTCCCGAGGATGTCGTATTCGGCAAGCTGAAATCGTATCGCAACTGGTTCTGGCTGCTCGTCGTCTGCTCACTCGTCATGATCGTCGTATTTTCCTATGGCATTTTTCAATTGATTCAACGTCCGCTCTCTCTGCTCGTCAGGCAATTCAGGAACGTGGAGGAGGGCAACTTTAACACGGCCTTGAAGCTGAACCGGGATCGGAAGGATGAGTTCGGCTACTTGTTCCAGCGCTTCGGCAAAACGGTGCAGCGGCTGAAGCAGCTAATCGACGAATTGTACGTGCAGAAGATTCGTTCGCAGCAGTCGGAGCTGAAGCAGCTTCAGGCGCAGATCGCGCCGCATTTCCTGTATAACAGCTTTTTTACGCTGAATCAGCTGATCAAGTCCTACGACATCGACAAAGCCGAGCAGGTATCGAAAAACCTCGGCGCCTATTTCCAATACGTCACGCGCAACGGAGAAGGGGAGGTCCCGCTCGGCTCCGAAGCGGATCACGTCCGGGCTTATATGGAAATTCAGGGCATGCGCTTCTCCAACCGGATCGAGGTGAAGATGGAGGAGCTGTCGGACAAGCTCAGGGCGATTGCCGTACCGCGCCTCATTTTGCAGCCGATTGTCGAGAATGTCTACCATCACGGGTTAAGAGACATCATAGGCGAGGGCCGGTTGTCCGTTTCCTTCCTGGAAAGGGACGGGCTGCTGCGTATAGAGGTGCGGGACAACGGCAAGGGACTTCCGCCCGGCGAACTGGAGGAGCTGCGCCGAAGACTGGACGCGACCGCAGACGAAGGGGAGACGACCGGAATCGTTAACGTTCATCGCCGTCTTCGCCTTAGATACGGCCCTTCGGGGGGCGTATCCGTTCAAAGCGCAGAGCCGTCCGGACTGCTCGTTACGCTGACTATTCCGATAGAGGGGGAATGAAGCTATGTATCGCGTACTTATCGTCGACGACGAGCCGATTATCGTAAACGGCATCTATCAGATTTTGCAGCAGGCGATGCATTTGGAGCTGGAGCTGTACCGGGCCTATCATGCCTATGAGGCGCTGGAGAGACTGGAGCGGACAAGAATCGATCTGGTCGTGTCGGACATTCGCATGCCCGGAATGGACGGCATTGAGCTGCAGGAAAAAATTTTGGCGAGATGTCCCTGGTGCAAAATTGTGTTTCTAACCGGCTACAACGAATTCGATTATATGCAGAGGGCGCTGCGCAACGGGGGAATCGTGGACTATCTGCTGAAAAACGAAGACGACGAGTTGATCGTCCAAGCCGTCGAAAAAGCGCTTCGCCAGATCGAGCAGCAGGAGAGAGCGGTGGAGCGGGTACGAAGAGCGGACGCGAAGCATCAAAGCGCCTTGGAGGTGCTGAGGCACAGCGCGCTGCTGGACGGCGGGGAAAGAGACGCCGAGACTCGGCGCACAAGGTTCGCGGAGGCGGAAATCCCTCTTTCGGCCGACCGTTCCGTATGGGTCATGGCGCTGCGTTACGATAGCGAGCTGGAGGAGCGGGGAAGGGAGCCGCTCGAATATGCATGCAGCAATATATTCGGCGAGTTTCTTCAGCCGACGTGCGCGTACGTATCCGTTCAGCCGGAGCCGGGTTATAACCTATGGGCGGTTCAGCCCCGCTCGCATACGGCGGAGGACGAATCGTCCGAAGAAGCGGAGAAGGCATGGGACAACCTGGTATCCAGAATGCCAAGCATTGCCGAGGCGGCGCAGGAAGCGTGCCGGGAATGGCTGAAGCTGCCGGTCTCGTTGGCGTTGGGCGGCCGAGTGTGCGATTGGGGCGACTTCGGCGAAGAGGCGCGCCGGCTGTGCGATTGGCTGAAGCGTTCCTCTTCCTGCGGGAGCGAGCTGTTCCTACAAGGGGAGGCGGAGCCGTCCGAATCGGACGGCGATTCGATGCCGAGAATGATCCGCGTCGTGCACGAATACGTTGCCGCCAATTTGGACGGGGAGCTGTCGCTTACCCGGTTGGCGGAGCTTGTCCATCATAGCCCGACCTATCTGTCCAGAACGTACAGAAGGCTGAGCGGAGCGACTTTATTCGAATATATCGCGGATCGCAGAATGAACGAGGCGAAGCGGCTGCTTGCCGACGGAAAGCTGAAAATCCACGAAATCGCGGCGGCCGTCGGCTATGAATCGGCTCCGCATTTCACGCGGTTCTTTAAGAAGCAATTCGGACTTACGCCGCAGGAATACCGCGACCGGGGCGGCGACAAGTAGGCAACGAAAAGCAAAGAAAGGCAACAGATGCGCGTAGTGGGAGCTCCCCATGCCCCGATATAATGAGGGCGTAACCACATTTTCAGTCAGGGGGAAGAGCAATGAAAGCGTATAATCGTAAAATCGTCGTGACACTGATCGCAGCTATGCTGACAATGTCGCTCGCGGCTTGCAGCTCGTCGAAGGAAAACGGAGGGGCGGCAAGCTCCGCCGCTCCAAGCGCCTCGGAGTCGGCCTCGGTCGAGCCGTCGCCGGCGGAGGAGGCAGCCGATCCGATGGGCAGGTTCGATCCGCCGATCGAGGTGACCGCCGTTCGTTCCGTTGCGACGACGATGAAGTTCGAGAACGGAGACACGATCGACAACAACGCCTGGACAAAGCTGTACGAGAAGGAGCTTGGGATTAAGCTCAAATATTTGTGGGCTGTCGATCCGAGCCAGTACGAACAGAAGCTGAACGTAATGATGACGACCGGGAAGCTGCCGGACATTATGCCGGTATCCGGCGCCAAGATGAAGCAGCTATACGATGCCGGGCAGCTTGAAGATCTGGCGGAAGCGCTGGAGAAATACGGCTCGGAGAGAACGAAGGAGCTGCTGAGCAAGGACGGCGGCGAAGGCTTGAATTCGGCGACGTTCAAAGGCCAACTTGTCGGCCTGCCGCTCAACCCGGGCTCGACGGATACGGCTCCCCTTCTGTGGCTGAGGGCCGATTGGTTGAAGAAGCTGAACCTGCCGGAGCCGAAGACGATGGACGACGCGCTGGCGATTGCCGAAGCGTTCGCCAAACAGGACCCGGACGGCAACAGCAAGAACGATACTTACGGATTGGGCATCGCCAAGGAATTGTACGGCTTCTTCGCCGGACTCGAAGGCTTCTCGAACGGCTACGGCGCCTATCCGGGCATTTGGGTGAAGGACGCCTCCGGAGCCTTGGGATATGGAAGCATTCAGCCGGAGATGAAGACGGTGCTGGCCAACCTGCAGAAGCTGTACGCCGCAGGCGGCGTCGACCAGGAATACGGGGTCAAAAATGCGGACGTGCTCATTCAGGACGTCAACTCGGGCAAGCTGGGTATGCTCTACGGCGCGCACTATATGCCGCTGCTGTTCCAGGAAGGCAAAAACAAGGACCCGAACTTCGACTTGCGGCCTTATCGGCTTCCATCGGCAAGCGGAGAGGCAGCCAAGCCGCAAACCGCCTTCAGCGTCGCCGAATATTACGTCGTGCGCAAGGGCGCCGAGCATCCGGAAGCGCTCGTCAAGCTGCTCAACGCTTTTAATACCGTCTGGCCGAAGGAGCAGTATCCGGCGGAGGAGATCGGCGTCAACGGCGCGGTCGAGAAGTGGCAGTACGCGCTTGTGCGCGGCTCGAATCCGACGGCCAACTTGGACAACTTCGAGATCTTGAAGCAGGCGCTTGAAAAGGATGACGAGAGCGTACTCGACAAGACGACCGGACAGCCGTTCATTTTCAAGACAATTAAAGACTATCAGGCGGGGGACAATCTCGGCTGGGGATACTCGCTTGTGTTCGGTCCCGGCGGCTCCCAAGAGTTGCTGGCGGATTACAACCGGAACAGCGGCTTTAAGCCGAACGAGTTTCTGTCCGCTCCGACCGAGGTGATGTCCCAGAAGCTGGCTTCGCTGAACAAGCTGGAGCTGGAGGCGTTCACGAAGATCATCATGGGCTCGGCGCCGATCGACTCCTTCGACGAGTTCGTCGCGAACTGGAAGAAGCTCGGAGGAGACGTCATTACCCAGGAGGTGGCGGCCTGGGCGGCTAGCAGGTGAAGCCGATGAAAGCTATGAAAGCGCTGCGGGAGCTTCCGCTCCACCTGATGCTGCTGCCGGGAGCGCTGATCGTCTTCGTCTATTGCTACGTGCCGATGGTCGGCGTAACGATCGCCTTCCAGCAATTCGTTCCGGTCAAAGGGCTGTTCGGCTCGGAGTGGATCGGTCTGGACAACTTTCGCTACGTGCTGAATATGCCCGATATCGGGAGAGTCGTCTGGAACACGCTGTTCATCTCGGTCATGAAGATCGTCGCGGGCTTGACCGTTCCGATCGCCATTGCCATATTGCTGAACGAGGTGCGGCTCCAATTTTTTAAGAAAACGTTCCAGACCCTCGTCTACCTGCCGCACTTCCTGTCGTGGATTATCATCAGCGGCATTTTGATTGATATTTTGTCTCCGTCGGAGGGGGTTGTCAACCGGATCGTGCAGGCGCTGGGAGGCCGGTCCGTCTTCTTCCTCGGCGACAACGGCTGGTTTCCGTTTACGCTGGTTGCCTCGGACGTATGGAAGGAATTCGGCTTCAGCACGATCGTCTACCTGGCGGCGATTACCGGCATCAATCCGTCTTTGTACGAGGCTGCGGTTATGGACGGGGCCGGCCGCTGGAAGCAGATGCGGCACGTCACGCTGCCGGGCATGCTGCCGGTTATCGTTCTGCTGGCGACGCTGAGTCTCGGCAACGTGCTGAACGCGGGCTTCGAGCAGGTGTTTAATCTGTACAGCCCGTCGGTGTACGAGAGCGGCGATATTCTCGATACGCTCATCTACCGGATCGGCATTCTGGACGCCCAATTCGGCGTGGCGACGGCGATTGGTCTGCTGAAGTCGTTCGTATCGCTGATTCTGATTTCATTGTCTTACTTCCTGGCCTACAGGCTGGCCAATTACCGAATATTCTGATCCGAGGGGGAGAGCCATGCATACAAACAAGTCGCTTGGCGGCATTGCTTTTACGGCCGCGAACTACGGCTTTCTGCTCCTCGTCTCCGTCGCCTGTCTGCTTCCGCTTGTGCATGTGTTCGCGGTGTCGCTCAGCTCGAGTACGGCGGCCTCGGCGGGTCTGGTCGGAATTTGGCCGGTCGAGGCGACTCTGGCTTCCTATGATTATATTTTGCACAAGCCGGAGTTTCTGCGCGCATTCGGCGTGTCGTTGGAGCGGGCGGCGCTCGGCTTCGCCCTGAATATGACGCTGACGGTGCTGTGCGCCTATCCGCTGTCGAAGCAGACGAAAGATTTCCGGCTCCGCACCGCGTACGCGTGGTATTTCGTGGCGACGATTTTGTTTAGCGGCGGTTTGATTCCCTGGTTTCTGACGATCAACGCCACAGGACTTGTGGACACGGTCTGGGGGCTGGTCGTTCCGGGGGCCGTGCCGGTGTTCAACGTCATATTGATGCTGAATTTCTTCCGCGGGCTGCCCGGGGAGATCGAGGAATCCGCCTTTATGGATGGAGCCGGTTACTTCACTGTCCTGTGGAGAATCGTCGTTCCGCTGTCTATGCCGGTTATCGCGACGGTGGCGCTGTTCACGCTTGTCGGACATTGGAACGCTTGGTTCGACGGTCTCATCCTGATGAATTTCCCGGAGAAATACCCGCTGTCGACCTACCTGCAGCTGATGGTCATCAACAGCAACCCGCTAGCGCTCAGCGGCCTGAGCTTGTCCGAGCTGTCGGAGATTTCGCAGCGCACGACGCGAGCGGCGCAAATTTTCGTCGGGGCTTTGCCGATTCTGCTCGTGTATCCGTTCTTGCAAAGGTTTTTCGTGAAAGGCATTGTGCTTGGAAGCGTAAAAGCGTAATTCCTTAATTCGATTGAGGAGGCTGCAAAATGGAAAACAAACGAAGCAACAGCAAGGGACGAATGAAGCTATGGAGCGCGGCGATGGCGGCTTTGCTGGCATTGGTGCCCGTCGGACAGGCGTCCGCCTCTTCGGCGGCGTTCCCGATCGGAATTTTCTTTCCACCGTCCCAGGAACATACGACCTCTGCCGCCTATGCGGATATTGCCGCGATGAACGCCAATGTCGTCATCGGCGCAGCGGTTATCGTTACGCCGGAGCATAATGCCGCGGCGCTCGACTTGGCGGAGGAGAACGGACTCGAAATTTTGGCGACCGACTTCCGGCTCCATTGGACGGATCGCCATGTCGCGCAGAACGTGAACGGCGGCGGTTATTTCGTCAGCAGCGGCAATCGGCTCGGTCAGACGTTCAAGTCGCCGACGACGGGCACGGCCTGGTACATCACATCCGTAAAGCTCAATATCGATAAGGATTATTGGCCAGAAGGGGTGACGTTGACGTTAAACGTGTACGACAGTCCCGCCAAAAACACGCTGCTCGGAGGCGCTTCGATCACCGGCCGTCCGGATACGTATTTCCCGACGTTTTCGTTCAGTAGGCCGGTTCAGACCGATCAGTCGTATTATATGGAACTGACCAGCGACAGCACGATCGCAATCGGCTGGGTGGCGACGAGCACGGGCGACACCTATGCGGACGGTTCGGCTTATCAGGAAGGAATCGCGACGGGAAGGGACTTGTGGTTCGACGTTTCCTTCGCGCAGGAAGCCTATAATGACGGTAATCGGCCTACAGACGCCATTGTCGATACCGTTGCGGATGCATACAAGAGCCATCCTGCGCTGCTGGGCTATCATCTGTACGACGAGCCGGGCTCGGGGCTGATGGGGCGGATCGAAGCGGTACGGGACCGGTTCAAGGCGCAGGACCCGGGAAGCATGACATTCGTAAACCTGTTCCCGGTCAATGCGACGCAGGAGCAATGGGGAGTGCTCGATTATTCCGGGGATTTCGTCAGAACGAATCGCAGTCTCGGGCAGACGTTCCGCACCTCGCCGGGACAGACCTCGCTAGGGACGATCCAGCTATGGATCGATCGGCTGACCTGGAGCGCCGGAGAGTCGCTGACGCTGAAGCTGTGGAATTCTCCGGCAAAGCAGACGCTGCTTGGCTCAAGCACGCTGGCTTCATCCGCCGACAACTTCCCGGTTTTTACGATGAACGCGACGGTCGCGCCGTCGACGGAGTATTACTGGGAGCTGACGCATGGAGGCGGGGGAGACGGCTCCGTCGGCTGGGTGGTGCAAGCTCATGCCGACAAGGACTGGACATCGTCCGGCACAGGCTACGCCAACGGACTGCCGAGCGGCGGGGATTACTGGTTTGTCGTCGATCAGCAGCTCGTCGGGGGCTCTTACGAGGATTATGTCTATCGGTGGGCGAGTAAAAAGCCCGACGTTCTCGCGTTCGACCACTATCCCTTCCTGTACGACGGAAGCTTCCGGAACGATTATTATACGAATCTGGAGGTCATTCGCAGCCAAGGGCTGAAGGCGGGAGTCGATTTCTGGTCGTATATGCAGTCGGTTGGCATTACGGGGCAATTAAGACAGCCGACGCAGGCGGAGATGAGCTATCAAATCTATACGAATCTGGCCTACGGGGCCAAGGGCGTTCTTTACTTTACCTACTTTACTCCGGGCATCGAAGCGAGCGGAGCGCCGTTCTTCGGCGGATTGATTTTGCCTGACGGAACAAAGAATGTCACCTACGGTTATGCGCAAGGGCTGAACGCAGAGTTGCTGAAGCTCGGGACAACGCTTACCGGGCTTACTTCCCAGGAGGTTTACCACACCGGGACATTGCCGCCTTCGACGCAGGCGCTGCCCTCCGGCTTCTTCTGGCAGCTTGCGGACTCGTCGAAGCCGGCGGTCGTGGGCTACTTCAAGGACGATGCCGGGCGCAAATACGTTATGGTCGTCAACCGAGATTACGAGAACGGAAGAACGTTGAGCTTCTCGTTGCCCGGTAAGCCGTCTGCAGTGACAGAGGTGTCCAAGTCGACGGGGCTGGAGATCGCCACCGATTACAATTCGGCAACGGGAACGCTTTCCGCTTCCTTCGCCGCGGGAGAGGGCAGGCTGTTCGCGCTGCCTTCGGGGTATTGAGCTTGCAATAGATAAGGCGGTGCGGGGAATTTGTATCCCCGCACCGCCTTATAGCGTTTACAGCAGCAGCTTCTTGATTTCCGCGTCCGGCTCTATCCCCAGATCGGTGCGCAGCATGGCTTCCAATTGCCGATATTGCCTGAGAGCGTCGTTTTTGCGGCCCAGCTCGAGGAAAATGCGGATCATTTCTCCATGGACATCCTCCCGTATGGCGTCCAGCTTCAAAATTTCGCCATAGCCGTTCAGCGCCTGAAGAAGCTGACCGCGCTGGCGATAATGGCGAGCCTGCAGCTCCAAGAGCTCGGTGTATTGCCGTTCGAGGCTGAGAGCGTACTCGCTGGCCCAATCGTATGCTTTGCCCCTAAGGAGAGGTCCGGCGTACAGCGCTTCGGCTCGCTTAAGCAGCGGCGTGTTCCGTTCCGGATCGCGCCTAATCTCCTTCAGCAGATGCTCGAACTCGTACAGATCGCAGTAAAGCTCGTCCGTATTGATCCGAATTTCGTTGCCCGTTACGGTGATTTCGCTTTTATGTTCGGTCGTGTTGATCGCCTTCCGAACGTAATAGAGAGTGGAATTGAGGTTTTTCCATGCTTTATCGGGCACAAGTCCGTTCCACAACGTATCGATAATTTCCTCTCTAATCACGACGCGCTTGCAGAGCAGAAAAGCGAATAGCTCTTCGGTTTTCGGACTCCGCAACTTAACGGCTTCTCTTGCGCCTTCGGCGGTCCGAAGATTCAAATTCATTCCGTTGAACAGGAATACCTCAAGCGAAGGCTTTGCCGCCGCAGTCGCCTGATTCTCCGTTCCGATCCTCTTCATCGTGACGTCGAGCCTCTCCGCGGTGATCGGCTTCATGATGTAATCCAGGGCGTTCAGCTCGAAGGCGCGAACCGCATACGTGTCATATCCGGTGACAAAAACGATTTTAGTCGTCTCATAAGCGTCAGTCAGCAGCTTCGACAATTGCATACCGTTGACGTCGGGCATGGAAATGTCCAGAAAAGCAACGTCGACGGGATGCGTTTTGGCATAGTCGTACGCTTCCAACGAGTCCAAAAACATGATGGCTTCGCTTGGCTCGTCGCGCTCGGACAAGATACGCATCAAGCGCATCGCCGCGAGCTCCTCATCGTCTACAACCATGATCCGCAGCATACGTCAGCTTCCTTTCGCAATCGCATTTTCTCCGGGCAGTACAATTTCGATTCGCGTACCGGCGCCTTCCCGGCTTTCAATTCGCATATCCGTTCCGTATAGAAGCCGCAAGCGCTGGCCGATATTCCACAGGCCGATGCCCGTTGCCGCCGAATTCGGGTTCAGCACGTGATGCAGCTTCTGCGGACTCATTCCGCAGCCGTTGTCCTCTATCCGCAAAGCGACCCCGTTTCCGACGCTTCCCTTAACGAACAAACTCACAATTCCGCCCTTAGAGTTGGACATGACGCCATGCCGGATTGCATTTTCCACCAGCGGCTGAATCATAAGAGGAGGAATCAGCAGGTTCGGATCGGCATCCACTTCGTATTCTACACGCAGTCTGGCCCCAAAACGGGCCTGCTCGATCCCGACATAAGCTCGGACCAATGCCAACTCGTCGCTTAGCGTCGTCATCGTGTCCAGATGCTTGAAATCAAAGCTGCTGCGCAAGTAACGCGACAATTGCAACGTAACTTCCTCCGCCTGCCTGGGATTGGTCATGCATAGCTCGGCGACCGCCGTCAGGGCGTTGTACAGGAAGTGAGGCTTGATCTGGGAACGCAAAAAGGCGATTTCCGCATCTCTGGCCAGCTTCACCGACAACTTCAGCTTCGACAGGCTTCTCACCCGGGCCATCAGCTCTTCGGACTCGAACGGCTTGGCGACAAAATCGTTGGCCCCCAGCTCCATGGCCAGACGGATATCCTCGCTTCGGCTTCTTGCCGTCAGCATCAGGACGGGGAGCTCGAAGGGAGAAAAGCGTTCGCGGATGCGCCGCAGCACCTCGAAGCCCGACAGGTCCGGCATCGCAATATCCAGCACGACGAGGTAAAACTCCTGCCGGGAAAAGACGGTCCGCAGCGCCATCTCTCCGCGATTGACGGCGACTGCCGTTTGATTTTCCAGCTTAAACAGGTTGATCATGCTTTGCAGATTCAGCGCATTGTCGTCCACGATCAGAATGGACTCCTTGCTTTCTCCCTCGATATGTAGAGGATACTCCTGATGAGCCAGATCGCCGCCGGAAAAAGGAGACTTGTCCGCAGGCAGCTCCGCTCCCGATTTGGTTGATTTGCCGGGGGCGACGGGCAAGGTGAAGGTGAACGTTGCGCCGTGTCCGGGAGTCGAGCGGACGCCGATGCGGCCTCCGTGCAGCTCGACAAGCCGTTTCGTAATGCTTAATCCGAGCCCCGTTCCAGCGTACTGAGGCGCACCCGCATGCTCTCCTTGCTCGTAATCCAGAAAAATCCGTTCCAACATATGGGGTTCGATGCCGATTCCGGTATCGCTGACGCGAATCTCAACCCATTCTCCGGCAACCGCCGCGTTTACCTCGACAGTTCCTCGATCGCAAAACTTGACGGCATTGCCGATCAGGTTATGTAAAATTTGCGTAAGTCGGATGCCGTCCGCATGAACGAGGGGGAGGTCGTCCGGCACGCGATTGACGAGCGTCGTACTTCTTCCCTCCAGCAGGAATTGATGGATGCGCATGACCGATTCGACGTAAGCATTCAGAATCAGACGGCTTTTGTTCAGCTTCAAATCCCCATGCTTCAGCTTAGAGTAGTCAAGCAGCTCATTGACGAGATGAGTCAACCGTCGACCGCTGCCAACGACAAGCGACAGGTTCTGCGCCTGTTCGCCGTTGACAGAGCCGCTTACTCCTTTAAGCAAAGTTTCGGATATGTTGACGATGGCGTTCAGCGGCGTTCTCAGCTCGTGAGAGGTGTTGGACAGAAAGTCGTCTTTGATTTTGTCCAAGCGCAGCAATTGATCCTTCATTTCATTAATCGTATGGTACGCCTCGAAAAATCTCAGGACGATGAGAAGCAGCATGGCCAGGTTAAAGGCGATAATGCAGAACTGACTGAATTGAAGGGACGAACTAACACTGAGTGCAAACAAAATTGTATCGATAGAGTACAGGTTCATCGGCAAAATCGCCATGCACAACAGAAAATACTTCCAACGCTGACCTTCCTTCTGACGGATATAAAGATAAGAAGCTCTGATGAAAAGCCAGATTAGCAGCAGCTGGTACATAATGACGATGTAATATTGAATGGGCGTGTAGGCGCTGATAGGGAGAAACACGATTAAAATCGCGAAAGTTCCCAGCACAAGCGTAACTGCCAGCGTTAGTCTAAATGAAATGATGCTCTTCTGCAGGTGGTAAAAGGCCAAGGCTACGGACATGCAGGTGAGAACCGATGCTACATCTTTGATTTTGTACAGCATCGCGAATGAGACATCCGGAATTAACAGCAGCAGCGAGCGTTCTCCCATCAGACTGTGGTAGATTCCGGCCGATGCGCACAGAAGCGCAAGCATCAGCAAGGAATAATCCTTCCTGCTGTACATCGCCGCTGCAATGAAACAGATCACGTAAATCAGCGCCAACGTTCCAAGAATCGCCATAATGGCGATTTCCCGTGCGATCGTATTCCGCTGAATCGAGATCAGCATCTCGTCCTTCCCGAACAGAAGGGGAACGACAAAGCCGGAATTGATGTAATCGTAGTTGGCGGCTTGCACCACAATCTCGACATCGCCGCCTTCGCTATAGAAGTTGTTCAGCTTGGGCCGGTTGCCGGGTTCGTAAGCGCTGTCTCCTCCGTCCGGCAGGCCGTCCGTCAGAAGCTCCTCGCCGTTCACGTAAATCCGGCTCGAGAATCGGATGTTCGATTTCTTCAGGGCGTAAATTCCGGGTGTTTGAAGGTCGGTTAGCACCATTCGGTAGGTTGCTTCGCCGTATGCGGGCAGCTTTATGCCGTTTACGACTTGTCCGTTCCAGGAAGAGGGGACCGGCATATAAACGGCGCTGCCGGTTAACGCTTCCCCTTGCTTGCGAAAGTCTTCGGGAGATAAAAGCTGATTCCAATAAAATTCCCATTCGCCGTCCAGCTTGACCGAACCCTGATCGGGACTCCAATTTTTCAAGCTCATTGTTCCGCCGCGCACTTGCGGGGAAGCTTCCGAGCCGCCCCCGTTTCCCATCAGCGAGAGAAACAGGAGCGAGACGAGCGCCAGGCTGATTACGCCGATTGCCGCCGCTCTGCTCAGCGGTGTTTTTCCGGGCAATGTCGCTTCCCCCTTCCCTTGTCATTTTATCCTATCAGTTTATCTTATTGGAATAAACAGATTGTAAACAAGATTCGACAAGGGATGCCTATACTTCTTGGCAGCTTGTTTATTGGCTGTTTATTCGGGTCTGTTATGGTTGACTCATATTTTGTAGAATTTCGCCGATTCGATTGGTGGGGAATTTAGGGATTAGGGGAGGAGTACTGAGTATGATGGGTAAAAGAATAAGGATGATGATGTTAGTGTTTCTGGTTGGGTGTAGCGGACTATCAGGACTATTCGCATCAGAGGCGAACAAGGCTTATGCGGGGAGAGTCTGGAAGGATCTGGGGGACAGTTTCGTTTCGAATCATGATGCAATTGCATCCATGTTTGCGGTTAGTGGCATCCCTCATGTCGCCTATTCGGATCGTACAGAGGGCGGCACCGGTCCTCTCACAGTCAAGAAGTATTTTTACAACCCGAATGGTGGTAGTAATGGCGCGATGGGCTGGACGACGGTAGGCAAACCCGATGGCGGCAGACCCGACGGCGTAATTTCGGATGGTACGGTATCCGCAACGTCTGTGTACAGTAACAATGGCACTGACATCCCTTATATAGCTTATAGAGAGGCAGTCTATCTGCCGGGGCAGTCGACGCCCAATGGTCTCAGCCTCTCAGTCAAGAAGTATAATGATGTTTCGGACCTGTGGGATTTAGTGGGTCCAGCCGGTTTTTCGCCAAATTCAACAGACAACGCATCTCTGGACGTGGACAACAGCACCGGGATCCCATATGTCGCCTACGTCTGGAGCGAGAATGTAAGCAATAAAACCGAATATCGAGTCTCGGTGAGGAAGTACAATGCTGGAACGAATCAGTGGGATTCGTTAGGTGCTTTTCTGGAGACAAAAGCAAATTCCCTATCGCTGAAAGTGTACAACGGCACCCCGTATCTGGCCTATATAGACTTTTCCGCTTCTGGTTCCGGAATTACTACGGGCATACCTACAGTTAAGAAGTTTAATGGGACGAGCTGGGTGTCAGTGGACGGTAAAAGTTCAGCCGGCGCGAGCGCGATTTCGTCAGAGACGACAGCGGGTAATACTCAAATGAGTTTGTACAATGGGAGCCTGTATGTATCCTATCAGAGCGGAAGCGGTACAATGAAGGTTCTGAAATATGATACAACGGTTTCCCCTACAACCTGGGAGACAGTGGGAGCCAATGATATTATAGAAAGCTGGCGTATGGGAAGCAATTTGGTGCTGTATGTGGACAACGAGACCGGGATTCCATATGTGGGCTATATGTTAACGAACTCGGGCATCAGTGAACCCGTAGTTATGAAGTATGTTTCTGATACGGATATGTGGATAAGGATGGGGGATCAACCTCTGGCGGGGCTAGGCGCAACCATCTTTGCGCTGTACGCAGATGATTATACCCCGTACGTAGGGCTGTTGACTGCCAACGGTATCCGTGTCATGTCTATTGTACCTGTGCCGCCGGAAGCGACCTATTCTCCTGCAACTAATGCGTCGGATGTAGCGGTAGGCACCGACCTGAAGCTTACGTTTAGCGAGGACGTAACGGCGGTTAGCGGCAAGTTCATTCACATTATGAAATCGTTGCCCTCGGGCGACATCGAGGAGAGCAAGATTGAGGCGACAGACACCACGCAAGTAACGGTGAACGCCTATTCCTATTATTACGATCCGGAGACCCATACAGGCACGGAGACCAGTCCGGCAGCGACAATCGATCTGTCAGCAGATTTGGAGTACGGCACAGACTACTTCGTACAGATCGATGAGGGAGCATTTAGGAGCAGAGACGATGCCGACTACGCCGGCATCGCGATTACGGATAAAACGACGTGGAAATTCAGGACTGAGCCGGACCCGAATCCGGATACGACAGCACCGACGGCAGAAACCTATTCTCCGGCTAACGGTTCGGCAACAGCCGCGGTGGACACCGACCTGACGCTGACGTTCAGTGAGAACGTGGCTAGGGGGGACGGAAGCAAGAGCATTGTAATCAGGAAGTCGGACGATGCTGTGGTAGCAACGATTCCGGTGACCGACTCATCTGTGATGGTGGCAGGCAATAGGGTGACGATCCATCTGGCGTCCGATTGGTTGGATTACGATACGGTGTACTACGTGACAATTGATCAGGGAGCGTTCACGGATCTATCGATTAACCAAAACCTATACGCAGGTATTACGGATAATACGATGTGGAGCTTTAAAACGGCGGAACCCCCACTTCCTGTTTTTACAGTTGGGGATGGAACGGCAAATAGTCCGTATCAGATCACGAATCCGGACCAATTGAATGCTGTGAGGGATTATTTGGACAAGCACTTTATTGTCATGAACGATATTAACTTGAATGTAGAGCCTTATAACGCAGGCGCAGGTTGGCAGCCGATTGGCGCCTATGATAGCGATCCGCTCAATAGCAAACCGTTTACTGGAAAGTTTGATGGCAATGAGAAAACAATTAGCGGACTTACGATCAAGTCTAATGAAGCGTATTTGGGATTGTTTGGGTATGTCAGTGGTGCAGCAATTCAAAATATGAAGCTGACCGGAGTGGATATTCAACCGGGGACGCCCACTGATGTGGGTGGCGGAACAGTCGGTTCGTTGGCAGGAGCAGTGGATAATTCTGTCGTCACGAATGTCAGCGCGAAAGGGAACATAGTGAATAAGGATCGAACCGGCGGGCTCATCGGGGTATTGGGCAGAGGCTCCAGTGTATCCAAAGTATCTGCTAATGTGGCGCTGCCTCTGCCACGGAATGGGGAATTTGATCGCTATGATCTTCTTAATCCTCCTCCCATTTTATTATCCGGTGGGGTTGCAATCGATTATGATTATCGCGGAGGGCTCGTTGGTCTTGTCAATGGCACTTCCGAATCGCGTGTGTCGATTAAAGAAGGACGTGCCAGCGGCGCCTCCGATTCTATTGAATCGATTATTGAAGGCGGGTCGTACATCGGTGGATTGATAGGTTCCGGAAGCTATGTAGATGTTGAGAGGTCGTATGCGCAAGCGTTGGAGATAACCGGGTACAACCAAGGGAGTAATCCAGTGTTGAAGTTCTCGACGAATGTCGGCGGTTTTGCCGGACAATTTGTCGGAGCAACGGTCAAAACTTCATCTGCCGGTGGCATGGTAGGGACTATGATAACTCAGTACGTCAAGGGGAATGAAGCTGTCGCAGGTTTTGTAGGCAGATCTGAAGACTCCACGTACACGGACGATTTTTCCATATCCCATGTAGATGGCTATACAATAGCTGGGTTTATGCGCGAAGCGGCGGGTACGAATACGATCGATTATGCGTATTTCGCAGGTAAGGTAGAGCAAGGGGAAACCGAATGGTACGGATTTGGACCACTGAGCAGTGTCAACGCAACCAATGCTTATTATGACAATACACGCGTCCCCGGTTCTGACAACGGGAGCGGAGTTGGGAAATCAAGCGTCGCAATGCAAGACAAGGATACTTTCAACGGTTGGAATTTCAGCTCGTTGTGGTCGATTAATTTTGAGGTGAATGGCGGTTACCCGCATTATGGCACTTATGTAGCGCCTTCTGCACCTGCGTTTTCTCCTGCTCCAACAGCCCAGCCTGGGACAGCGGCAGGTTCAACGAGCATTATCTTAAATTCGGGTACGGTTCCTGCTGCGGGAAATCGTCTCGTAGTGAAGGTATCGCCAAGCAGTATTGCGACTCCGAAAGTCGGTGATGCCGTGCCGACAGGAACAGGGGCAACCGATCCTTATACGAGCGGCAACGATATTGCAGGTGTCGATGATACAATTAACAAATATATTGGCTTATATGAAGTTAATGGTAGTGGCGAGATCGAGAGGTTTACACAAATTGAACTCATAAGCAGCGACATTAAACCTGTAACGCCACCGGGTCCAGCCAATGCGGAGACGCCAACGATTAGCACGCAGCCACAGGGTGATACAGTGAGTGTAGGAACTCCGGTTACACTGAGCGTGGATGCGAATGTGAATGACGGCGGAACATTGTCGTATCAGTGGTATGTCAATACGATTGAAAGTAATAGTGGTGGATCTCCGTTAAACGAAGCAACAAGCGCAACGTTTGCTGTACCGACGAATGTAGTTGGATCAGTTTATTACTATGCTGAGATTACGAACACGAACGACAATGCTACGGTCAGTAAAACAGCAACAGTAGCAAGTGCGGTAGTTAAAGTAGAAGTACAAGCGGGTTCGTCTACTCCATCCGGACTCATAGACCCATCGAAAACGTATGAGTGGGAGCAATTGGGCAGCGAGTTACCAGGCGGACATGCCGGTAACCAAGGCATGAGCACCTATTTTGATAACGGTGTTCCGTATGTTGCTCTTTTGGATAGCGTTAATGTAGACGGCGCCTGGAAACGAGAGTTAACTGTCTATAAATATGTAAACAATCAGTGGGAAGCAATTGGCAATAAAGAAGATCTCGTACTAAGGGAAAAAGGGCATGACAATCAAATTAAATTGATTGAATACGTGTCCCTTGTTGTGAAGGACGGCACGCCGTATGTAGCATACGCTCCTGGCGGTGGAGAAATGCTTGTGAAGTACTTTGATGAAGCAGCGGACGAATGGGTGGAAGCAGCGTTCGGTACAGAGACGCCCACGAATGGAGCGTACATGAATATGATCGTCGGTCCAGACCAGGCGATCTACGTGGCGTACCGTGAGAGTGACCTTGGTGGCGGCGTACTACGCGTAAAGAAATATGATAATGAAACGTGGAGCGAAGTAGGAAACACTCCGCTAGAAGTAAACGGCGGATCGTCCCCCACACTAGCATTTCACAATAATCAGTTGCAGGTAATTTACTCCATAATGAACGGCGGATTGAAATTAGCTACACTGAACGGTGCAAATTGGACGAGGATAGATTTAGAGTCTAAGCCTACCCTTTTCCCTTCTATCGTATGGACGACTCAAGGGGAGGAAATCTACAATTATATTACCGAAAATACCCCCGTTTCATTTGGTCATTTTGTTAGTGGCAGCAATACCGCATTAGCGGATACCGGAATGGGAGGATCATTCCTATATGCTACATCTGTGGTAGGGCATAACAATGAACTGTTCATACCATTGAATGACGGTAAGATCAAAAAATCCGACGGAACGAGCGTATTAAGCGGGAATTGGAGCGATCTAACCAACGTACCTAAGTTTGCGGACAATCCGATGGGATTGAAAAACGGTCTTCATATCGATGGCAATGCAGTCTATATCGCTTACACAGAAGGCGGAAAACTCTTCTTCAAAAAGCTCGTTGAGACAGGAGGTTCTGGCGGTACAATCGAAGCGGTCACACCGACGATTACTACACAGCCAATCGGTAAAACGGCAAAGGTTGGCGATACGGTTACATTAAGCGTAGATGCAAATGTGAGCGACGGCGGAACGATATCGTATCAATGGTTCGTTAGCGACACGGCAGGAACTGGAGGTTTTGGCTTCGCCATCTCCGGAGCAACAAGCAGTACCTACCCCGTACCGACGAGTGCGACTGGGACGGCCTACTACTTTGTAGAAGTTACGAATACGAACGACAATGCAACGGGGACAAAAATCGCCAAAGTACAAAGCTCGAAAGCGACAGTAGTGGTAGAAGCCGGTGTTCCGACTGCTCCGACAAATGTGACTGCCGTTGCTGGAGACGGACGGGCGACGATCAGTTTTACTCCTTCGAGCAATGATGGCGGTAGCCCGATTGCGAAATACATCGTAACCTCGCAGCCAGACGGGATTACGGCTG
Organism: Cohnella sp. LGH; assembly: GCF_017671885.1. NCBI lineage: Bacteria > Bacillati > Bacillota > Bacilli > Caryophanales > Paenibacillaceae > Cohnella > Cohnella sp. LGH. Next base: position 1,234,856 of record NZ_CP072117.1, on the reverse strand, counting down.
AAGGAACGGGCAGCCCGATTACGATTACAGGGTTGACGAACGGTACGAGCTATACGTTTACGGTGAAAGCGATCAACTCAGCGGGCAGCAGCGCAGCTTCAGATGCATCTTCGGCGGTCGTTCCGCGCGCGCCTTCCGGCGGCAACGGAGATGGTTCTGGAGGCGGCTCGGGTAGTGGCTCAGGGGGCACGGGAAGCAGTGGAGCTAACGGAGGAAAGGGCAACTCGAATGAAGAAGCCGTTATTGTATTGGTGAACGGAAAGGAAGAAAACGCAGGAACGGCGATAACCGGCAAGCGCAATGAGCAAACCCTGCTGACAATTGCCGTAGACCAGAAGAAGCTGGACGATAAACTGGCCGCCGAAGGCCAAGGAGCGGTCGTGACGATTCCGGTCAAATCGAAGTCGGATGTGATCATCGGCGAGTTGAACGGCCAAATGGTCAAAAACATGGAGAACAAGGAAGCGGTTCTCGTTCTCCAAACCGGCCATGCGACCTATACAATTCCGGCCCATGAGATCAATATTGACGCGATCTTCGCACAGCTGGGCAAGCCGGCTAATCTGGCGGACATCAAAGTACGGATTGAAATCTCCGCCTCTCGGGCAGAGAAGATCAAGCTCGCGGAGAACGCCGCTGAGAAAGGTACGTTCTCGCTTGTGATGCCACCGCTTGAGTTCGATATTACAGCGGTTTACGGCAACCAAACGGTTAACGTGACGAAGTTTAATGCCTACGTCGAAAGAACGGTCGCTATTCCGGACGGAATTGATCCGAACAAGATTACGACAGGCGTCGTGATCGAGTCGGACGGTTCGGTGCGTCATGTGCCCACACAGGTGACTAAGAACGGCGCGAGATATTTTGCCAAGATCAACAGCTTGACCAATAGCACGTACGCCATCGTCTGGAATCCGATTGAATTCAGCGACGTCGGGAAACATTGGGCCAAATCCGCAGTTAATGACATGGGCTCGCGGATGGTCATCGATGGAACCGGAGGCGGCAAGTTCACGCCGAATCGGGACATTACTCGTGCCGAGTTCGCAGCGATTCTCGTACGAGGATTGGGACTTAAGCCGGAAAACGGCGTGACAGCCTTCTCCGATGTGAAAGCATCGGATTGGTATAGCGGTGTAATCAACACAGCTTATGCGTATCAACTGATCGATGGCTTCCAGGACGGCACCTTCCGTCCGAAAGACAAAATCACACGCGAGCAAGCCATGCTGATTTTGTCCAAGGCGATGGTGCTTACCGGGCTGGCGGATACACTGTCCGTTCCATCGGCAGACGCGGTGCTGAGTCCTTACGGGGATGCGTCTAAAGTGGCCAAGTGGGCGCAAAGCGGCGCTGCGGGCAGCGTGCAAGCCGGCATCGTAACGGGCAGAAGCGCAGATACGCTGGCGCCGAAGGCGAACATGACCCGTGCGGAAGTTGCGGCGATCGTCCAGCGGCTGCTGCAAAAGTCGGAGCTGATTGAAGTGAAGTAAGTGAAGATGCCATAGAGGTTTAGGGAAAAAGCGTGGGGCGTACCCTGGTCATCCCGGAAGATGACTTAGGGATACGCCCCTTCATTATTAAAATAATCCCCGTCGAATAAAATTAGCCGTCACAGGTGCTTTGCCCACTTCCCTCGACCATACGGACAATTGACCGATATGATGGATTTCATGGGCGATGACATGCCGCATGATTTCTCCGTATTTGAAGATAACCGGCTCGCCGTCTGGCGTTAATTCCGATAGCTCCATTAACTCCATTTCATCGGTCCACAACCTGACAAAAGGACGAACCTCCTCGTGAAACTTGGCGGACAAATCCGTCAATTTCCGCAGGCTGGCATAGGATTCGAACGGCTCCGTGAACTCCGGCTTCCCTTGCAGGCCGGATATCCAACTGAATTCCACGTCCGCAATATGAAACAAGGTGTGCAAAATGCCCCCGACCCCGCCTGCCCGCTTCTTGAGCAGTTCATCTTCGGAAACGTCTTGGCACCAAGCGAACCAGTCTTTCCGGACTTGCCAGTTATACTCGAATAATTTCAACAATTGATTTTCTCCCTTCTGTCCTATTCGCAAGTCCAACCAATGGGATCGAGGCCGCTTCTTCTAAGCTTAGATTGTGAGGCTTCAGCGAAATGTCGTCCTCGTGAACAGCAATAAATTCGGCTAATGTGCCGATTCGGCTTTTGCGAGGTCTCCCGTAGACTTCGTCCCCGGGTTTGAACGCGTTCACCTGTTAGCCAACCTTGACGACAACTCCTGAGAAATCGTTTCCCAGGATAAGAGGGAACTTATAACTCAACAGAAGCTTCACTTTTCCTTTCGGTAATTAACGCTTTGAGTTGTTCCAACGGTTTGCGTACAGTCAATATATAATAATTTTCTATGCCTTTTTTCTCCGAAGCAATAAAACCGGATTGCTTCAACACCTTCAAATGATGGGAGACGGCAGGCCGAGACAGATCGATATGGCTTGAGATCGCATTAACGTTAAGCCCCGATTTGTTTTGCGCGAGTAGCATAATAATAATCATCTACTTAAAAAACTCAAGCGCAGGCTTGGCTTCAAAAAAGGCGTGTCAAATTGATAGTCAATTTGCACGCCTTTTTGTTCACGATTCAGTTGTTACGAAATAAATTCCTGAACCCATACGCCGTTGTAATAAGCGACCCCGATCGTCGTAAAGTTGGCGCTAAGAATGTTAGCGCGGTGACCCGGACTGTTCATCCAGGCATTCATGACCTCTTGCGGAGTGCGCTGGCCTTTAGCGATATTTTCTCCCGCATAACGATAATTGATACCGTATTTCTTCATCATATCGAACGGCGAGCCGTAAGTCGGCGAATTGTGGTCAAAGTAACCGTTGTTGTACATGTCTTTCGCTTTGTCCAGCGCCATCTTCGTCAATGTGGCGTTCGTGGCGGCCAGTGGCTTCAAGCCTGCTTTCGCCCGTTCTTGGTTAACGAGCGTGACAACCTGCGTCGCGAAGGCCGAGTTGGACACTTCCGAGCCCGTATTGCCGCTACCCGTATTTCCCGTATTCCCGGTATTTCCGGTGTTTCCTGTGTTACCAGAGCCAGCATTGCCGTTATTGCCTGTGTTAGGCGTCGAAGGCTTAGAGGGTTGGGACGGCTTGCTAGGATTCGTCACCTGGCCGTTGCCCGTATTGCCCGGATATTGCCCCTGCATAATTTGCTGCAGCAAAGAATTGAAATCTATGCCGAACCGTCCGGCGAGCTGCGCCAGTTGGTCTTGTGTGATGACGTTGCCTACAGGTGCTGCGGACGCCGCTCCTGCTCCTACGGGAACGGAGATCGCGAGCGCCAACGTACCCAGCATCAGAGATTTCTTCAAACCTTTTGCGTTGAACTTCATGAATCTGTTTCCTCCCTTTGGCTTGGAATATCTCAAAGTCTATCAGCCTGATCGGGCGAAAACATGCTATAAAATCTGCCATTCGAAATTATGAGAATCGCCAAACAAGCTGCGCCAAGGCGTCAACGCCAAAAATAATATTATTCTCATAAAGCCGTTCGGCAGGAGAATTCATCGAAAAAAGCGAATGTATATTCGCATATATAGGAAGGAGAATGCGAAAATGATATTGGAAACCCGCATCGTCTGGAAAGAGCCTTTCAAAGCAGTGGGACAGAAGATCCGCTATAAGCCGAGCCGGGATATTGCCCCTTCGGAAAATGAAATATCTCGATTATGGCAGCGCTTTAATCCTCGCTGCCATGAAATTCCACACAAGAATGGCGAATGTTACGGGTTATGTATCATTGAGCCGGACATGCATCCCGGCGACGCGTTCGACTATGTCGCAGCTGTCGGCGTTACCGCATTCGCGGACATTCCGGAAGGGATGGTTGCGGACACGTTCGAGGGAGGACTGTACGCGGTAGTGACGCGAAAAGGGCCGATCGACGAGTTGGGCGCGACGTTCGATTATTATCACGGGGAATGGCTGCCGAACTCGGATTACACCTGCAGGGCGGGGGCCGAGGTCGAGTTTTACGACAGTCGTTATATGGGCAACGACAACCCCGAATCGGTCATGGAGCTGTGGTTTCCGATACGCAGCAAGCGGGAGCTCCCGATCGAGAACCGGGTGGCGAGCCTGTTCGTTCATGTGTCGGATCTGCGGAGAGCGGCCGAATGGTATTCGCAGTTGCTCGGACTGCCGCTTATCGAAGAGCGCCTGAACGGAGGTCCCGTGTACTGGCTCGATCTGCCCAGTACGGGAATCGTGCTCGATTCCAATGCCAACAATCGGCTGAATCCGGACTGGCGGGAGGAGATGAAGCCTCTGTTCATGCTGGCGGCCCGGGAGATCGACGAAGCCTATGCCTACCTGTCAGAGAGAACGCAAGTGTTCGGCGAACCCGAACGACATGGAAGCATGGCTTACTTTAATCTACGGGATTCGGAAAACAACGCCATTATGGTTTGCTGGAGCGCGGACGCGGGACGCGAGGATAGGATGAACGGAGACAGCCCCGTAGCCGCCCGGATCTCCGGAGCGTTCGTCGACGTCACCGATATGCGCCGGGCGTCCGGCTGGTATACGGATTTGCTCGGACTGCCTCTGGACGAGGAACGCGCATCGCAGGCGGTCTATTCCGTGCCAGTCGCGAAAGGAGCGGCGCTGCTTCTGGACTCGAATCGGCATGCGCAGGGGCAGAGTTTCTCGATTCGCTGCATGTTCGATACGAAGGATATTCGGGCCGCTTGCGCTTATGCCGAGAAACAGGGATTTGAATTTCATAGCGGGATTGAGGACCACGGCGCCGTCGCGTTTTTCGTGCTGAAGGATCCGGACGACAATCTGATCATGGTTTGCGAGTCGCGCGGGTAGCTTAACAGTCGATTTATCGTCTTCCTGAGTGGGAGGTCATTTTTACGGTATCCGATTGCGAACATTTTTGCATGTTCGGGCGCACCCCGATATAATTAGAGCAATAATGAGGAAATGGGGTAGCGCCGTGTCGTCATTGGACGAATTCGGCCGCATCCGCCTCTGGACGGAAGGGCGCCAGAAGGCCGATTTTCTGAGTCGCGCCGGCGTTGTGTGCGGCATTGGGGACGATGCGGCGGTCGTGGCGGGCGAAGGCTCGGGAAGCGAATGGCTCATTGCCGCCGACGCGATGGTCGAGCAGGTTCACTTCCTCGACGAGACGATGGGGGAAGCCGATGTCGGCTTCAAGGCGCTGGCGGCCAACGTCAGCGATATTGCCGCAATGGGCGGCGAGCCGAAGTTCGCCCTCGTGTCCGTCTGCGTGCCCCCGGCCTGGAACGAGGAGCGGATGCGGCGGCTGTACGACGGATTGTACGAATGCGCCGAGCGTTATGGAGTGGCCGTCATCGGAGGGGACACGACTTCCGCGCCGCGGGATCTTGTCGTAGCCGTCACGGCCATCGGTACGGTTGAAGCCGGGCGGGCGATCCGCCGCTCCGGGGCGAGGTCGGGGCAAATCGTGTTCCTGACCGGGCCGACGGGCCTGTCCGCTGCTGGGCTACATGCGCTGCAGCGGATTGGCGCCGCGGAAGGCGCGGAGCGAGCCAGACTGGCCGACCTGCTGCCTCAACGGCTGGTGCAGGCCCATCGTCGTCCCGTTCCGTCGGTGAAGGCGGGGCGGATTTTGGCGCAGATGGGCTGGGGCGCTTCTTTGAACGATGTCAGCGACGGCGTAGCCAGCGAAGCCTGGGAGATTGCCGAGGCGTCGCAGGTTAAGCTGGTGTTGAAGGAGAAGCTGCTGCCCTTGTCCGGGGAACTTACTGCTTATGCGGGGGACAACGGGCTTCGAGCAGCCGATCTGGCGCTGTTCGGAGGCGAAGATTACGTGCTGCTCGGCACTGCGGACAAGAGCTGCGAGCAGGAGATGCGGGAGCGGTTGCGGGCGGAAGGCATTCCGCTGTTCGTCATCGGCGAGGTCGAGGCGGGTCAGCCGGGCGTGGAATTGGAATCGGCAGATACCGGGCTGCGCAGGCCTTTGGCCAAGCGGGGCTACAATCATTTTTCCGAAGGGACTATGCAGACATGAATTCGAATGGAACGGGAGACCCGTCGAACCGATACGAGCTGGACATCGCCAGCGAGCTGGCCACTGCCGCCTTCGCGAAGGCGCTGGCCGAATTGGCGTTTCCCGGAGCCGTACTTGCGTTGGACGGGGATCTGGGCGCGGGGAAGACGCATTTCGCCAAAGCCTATGCGGCAGCGCTCGGCGTTGCGGGGATCGTGAACAGCCCGACCTTTACAATTATTAAAGAATATGAAGGAACGAAGCTTCCTTTCTACCATATGGACGTCTACAGGCTGTCGCTGGAAGAAGCGGACGAGCTTGGACTGGACGAATATTTTCATGGGAACGGCGTAACGTTGGTAGAGTGGGCTTCGATTATCGAGCCGATATTGCCGCCCGAGCGGCTGCATCTTCGGCTTGAGACAACCGGCGCAGAGTCGCGTCGAATCGTCTGCCGTCCGGTAGGGCGGTCGTACGAAGCGTGGTGCGCTCGACTTGGGCTCCGTCTGACGGAGGAAGGGGGACATTCAGCATGAAAATAGACGAGGAATTGATCGGAGACAGCGGTTCTGTCACGGTGCTTGCCTTCGATACGTCGACCGCCGCTTTCTCCGCCGCAATCGTCAGGGACGGTTCGCGAGTCGACTCTGTCGCCTCCTTCGCCGAACGCAATCATTCGGTGCGGATTTTGTCGGAGATCAAGGAGCTGCTGAGCAGGAACGGCATGACGGGCGCTGACATCGACGCGATCGTCGTAGGGCAGGGCCCGGGTTCCTATACGGGCGTGCGAATTGCGGTCACAGCTGCCAAAACGCTCGCCTGGACGTGGAGAAAACCGCTGCTCGGCGTCTCGACGCTGGAAGCGCTGGCGCTCGGAGCATGGCGCAAGCTGCGGGAGGAGAACGAGGACATGGCGGACGATCTGGACGTCTGGATCGTGCCGATTCTGGACGCAAGGAGAGGCCAAGTCTATACTTCCCGATACGCGACCGATCATTCCGGCGGCTGGCGGACGGTCGATGCCGACGCCATCCGTCTCATCGTCGAATGGGCGGAAGAGATCGAAGACGAAGGTACGGAGGATTCTCAGGTGGCGGCGATCTGGTTCGTCGGAGAGACTGAACCTCATCAGGCCGCGATCGAGGCTGCGGAGCAATCCGGAACGAGGCTGCGGACGCTTGCTTGGGATATGGACGCGACGGCGCTTGGGCTGCTCGGGGAACTGAGGTTCCGCCTGGGAGAGCGGGATGACATCCATTCGTTCGCTCCGAATTATACGCAGTTGGCCGAAGCGGAAGCGAAGCTGCTGGCAGCGTCGCAGGGAGAGTGACGAGGATGGAATACCGCTTAATGAAGCTGGACGATATCGCCGCGATCGTGGAGATCGAACAGGAAGTCTTTGCGGCCCCGTGGACGGCCGAAGCGTTTCGCAACGAACTGACGAACAACATGTTCGCCAAGTACATGGTGCTGGAGATGGACGGCGACGTCGCGGGCTACGGAGGGATGTGGCTCATTATTGACGAGGCCCATGTGACGAACATTGCTCTTCGGTCGCAATATCAAGGGCAAGGCTACGGCAAAGCGCTGCTGCGCGAGCTAATGAAGACGGCAAGTTACCTCGGAGCCCGGCGCATGACGCTGGAGGTGAGGGTGTCCAATGAGAGAGCTCAGTCTCTCTATCGGAAAATGGGCTTTGCTCCATCGGGAGTGCGCCCAAATTATTACTCGGACAATATGGAAGATGCGCTCATTATGTGGGCGGATCTGATTCCTGATAATAGAGGAGAGTCGGAGACGGCGGGAACGTTGGAAGGGGGAGAGGCATGAGCGCGCAATCGAACGAAGCGACGAAAGGCGGCCTGCTGCTGGCGATCGAGACAAGCTGCGACGAGACGTCCGTAGCCGTCGTGCGGGGCGGCCGCGAAGTGCTGTCTAACGTCGTCTCCAGCCAGATCGACACGCACCGGCAGTTCGGCGGAGTCGTGCCGGAGATTGCTTCGCGCAAGCATGTCGAGTCGATCACGATCATTATTGAAGAGGCGGTGCGCGAAGCGGGCATCCGTCTGGAGGATATCGACGCCGTGGCGGTTACGCAAGGCCCCGGCTTGATCGGGGCGCTGCTAGTCGGCGTTGTTGCCGCGAAGAGCTTGGCGCTGGCGCTTGACGTGCCATTGATCGGGACGCACCATATCGCTGGGCACATTTACGCGAATCGGCTTATTGGAGAGATTTTGTATCCCTCCATCGCGCTTGTCGTCTCCGGGGGCCATACGGAGATCGTGCTGCTCGAAGCGGAAGGGAAGTTTCGCATCATCGGCAGAACGCGCGACGACGCGGTCGGGGAAGCCTACGATAAAGTCGCCAGAGCTTTGAAGTTTCCTTATCCGGGAGGGCCGCATGTCGATAAGCTGGCTCAGGAGGCGACGGAGGAAATCGTGCTGCCGCGTTCGTGGCTGGAGCCGGACTCGTACGATTTCAGCTTCAGCGGGTTGAAGTCCGCTGTGCTGGCGGAAATCAACCGTTCGCGGATGAAGGGCGAATCGCCGGATTTCTCGGCGCTTGCCAGAGGGTTTCAGCAGTCGGTGATCGATGTCGTCACCGGCAAAGCGATTCGCGCGGCGAAGGAGTTCGGCGCACGCCAGATGATGCTATGCGGCGGAGTTGCGGCTAACCGCGGCCTGCGCGAACGGCTCGCCGCGCTGTGCGAGGAGGCGGACCTTCCGCTGTTAATACCGCCGCATAATCTGTGCACCGACAACGCAGCGATGATTGCCGCCGCCGCCGACCTGAAATGGCGCCACGGGCAGTTCTCGTCGCTCGATCTGAAAGCCGAAGCGGTCATGTCCTTGGAGGACTGGTCGGTATAAATCGCCAACTTCGGCAATCGTTCTTCCTCATTGCAGGAGGGCGATTGCTCGGGGATGGCTTCTGAGAAATATAAAAGCTTGCCAGATTGCGATTGTTCGTGGTATGATCCTATTTGTGTCTAAGACACATATTGTCACAGTGTGGAGCCGTGGTGTAGAGGCCTAACATGCCTGCCTGTCACGCAGGAGACCGCGGGTTCGAATCCCGTCGGCTCCGCCATGATTTTACGACTACATAGTTAACTAGCAAGGAGCAGAGCGAACTCTGCTCTTTTTTTGTATCGTGCGAGGAGGTGGAGAGGGTGATCCGTCGCGGAAGATTTGCGCCTACGCCTTCCGGGCTGCTGCATATCGGCAACGCGTTTGCCGCTTTGGCCGCTTGGCTGCAAATTCGGCAAGCCGGGGGCGAGTTCGTGCTGCGTATCGAAGATATCGACAAAGCCCGGTCGCGTCCCGCTTTCGCCGATCAGATGCTGGACGACTTGCATTGGCTTGGCCTTGACTGGGACGAAGGTCCGAGGAAGGGAGGGTCATACGCTCCGTACGTGCAAAGCGCTCGCGAGCCGCTGTACGAAGAAGCGTTGGAGAAGCTGCGGCTGGCCGGCCGGCTGTATCCGTGCTATTGCAGCAGAAGCGATCTCGCTTCGCTGGCTAGCGCGCCGCACGGCTTGTCGAGCGAGGGCGTCGCTTATCCGGGAGTATGCCGCGCTCTGACCGCCGAAGAGCGGGAAGCTAGAGCCGCGTTCAAAACCCCCTCGCAGCGCTTTACAATGCCGGAAGGCAAAATGGAGTTTGACGACGGATGGAGAGGACCGCAGTCGTTTGAGGGCTCGGCTCTCGGCGATTTTGTCGTGAAACGGGCGGACGGGATGTTCAGCTATCAGTTGGCGGTTGTCGTGGACGATGCGGCGATGGGAATCACCGACGTGCTGCGCGGGGCGGATCTGCTCGATTCTACGCCAAGGCAGCTTGCGCTGTATGAGGCGCTGCAGCTGCGTGCCCCGGCCTTCTCGCATATCCCGCTGCTGGCCGACGAGCGCGGAAGCCGCCTGTCGAAGCGCGACAAGTCGCTAACGCTGCTATCTTTGAAGGAGAGCGGAATCGCCTCCGAGCGCTTGTTGGGACTACTTGCGGCCCTGTCCGGTTGGATAGATCGGCCGGAACCGGTTGCGGCGGCGGAGCTTATCCCGCTGTTCAAGCCGGTTCGCGGCGGAACGCTGATTTTCGGGAACGATCTGCGAAGCTGGTTGTTTGTTTAAGCAATAGAGGTCATCGCGTAGATCCATGCGCGGTGGCTTTTTTGTTAGGAGGAGGGGGGATGTGGACAAAGTTATCCACAGCGCATGTGCATAATGTGGATATATCGGCGAAAGCGTTGGTGCGCAAGAGGTCGCTTATGAGGGGAGCGGGGGATGAGTTTTTCACAGCTTTTCTGTGGATAGTGTGGGCAATGTGAATAAAATCGTGAAAAACGGATCCGGATTGCAGGGGTTTAACCAAAATGCTTGCGTGCCAACCGATTGAAAATTATCAGAATATTAATAACCATCTGAAAGGTGTCCGCAGCCTGTGTATAACTATGTGCATAAATTCAAGGGGATGAATGCCAGATCACCGAGGCGTCTCATGAGCGTGCAGGTCAGTCGTTTTACCGTCGTAGTCAATCGAATTACCTCGCCGTCAAAGAGGAGAATGAACGGTATAATCAATGTCGCGCACAACGGTAAACGGAACACTCGGCATTCGGGATGAAAAGCACGGGATGGCGTGACATAATTAAGGAACGGAACATTTACGATACAGGATGTGAACGCCATGCCGAGGGAACGGACGCTATCCTTTCGCAACAAGCTGAAATACGCCTTTCTAGGCGTGACCATGATGGCTGTGCTCGTAACCGGGGGGCTGTCGTATTCGATATCCGCCAGCGTTTTGGAGGAGAGGTCGCTTACGCTCACTCAGGATTCCGTCAACAAGTCCGCGCGAATCGTCGACGAAAAGCTGAGCAAGCTCATGCTGGTCATGATGACCTTCATGATTAGCGAGCCGTTCAAGGATTTGCTTGAGAGCGTGTCTTCAGGGGATTACGGAGATTACTACAGACATCTGAACAATATGGACAACGTCTTCTCGCAGGCGAGAGTGGCGGAACCTCTAATCCATTCCATCTATGTTTCGACGCCGATGGGCGACTTCTACCCCATGTCGGTCAACCGCAACCATGCCGTGACTTTCCGGGATACGCCGATGTACGAACGCGTGCTGGAGGAAAAACGGAACATATGGGTCGAGGGGCACGAGGATCAGCTGTTTACGGGCAAGCAGAGAGTGGTGACGCTAATACTGGAGCCGATTACGGACTCCACTTTATTTTCGGTGAACGACGTGTACGTTGTCGTGAATATTCGCGAGAGCGGTCTGGCGAGGCTGATCGAGCCGGAGTCGGGGAGCGGGGCGGCTAGATTTCTCGTGAACGGCGAGGGAGATCTTGTCGGGTTTGAATCGAATCCGTTGATCCGGCAGGCCGCGGATAGCGGCATGATCGGGGAAGCCGTCAGAGATACGGAGGCAGGACAAACGACCGGGCGAATCTATGGCGAAGATTATTTAATCAATTATGCTTCCTTGGGGCTGAACGATTGGAAAATCGTCTCTATTCAATCGAAGAACAACGTCCTCAAGGACTTGAATTACGTCAAATGGATGATCGCGATTATTGCAGCAGGCTGTCTGGTCATAGCGATGATGGCGTCGGGCGTCCTGATCCGCTTCTTGCTGAAGCCGCTCAAGAGCTTGCAAACGGTGATGAAGCGGGTTGAGGGCAACGATCTGACAGCCCGTTTCGAGGTGAAGAGCGACGACGAGCTGGCGCAGATCGGCATCCGGTTTAACCGGATGCTGGAGCAAATCGTCGGCCTGATCAGCGATGTGAAGGAAGCGGAGACGACGAAGCGGACAACGGAAATCAAGGCGCTGTCCGCCCAGATGGACCCGCACTTCCTCTACAATACGCTGAACACGATTTATTGGAAAATGAACCTGAAGAAGATCGAGGAGTCTCAGCGTATGGTGGTCTCTCTCTCGAAGCTATTTCAGCTTGGCTTGAACAAGGGACAAGAGTATACGACGTTGGAGAAAGAGCTGCTTCATGTTCGCCAATACTTGGAGCTGCAAAAGTATTGCTACGAGGACCTGTTCGATTATGAGATAGAAGTTGACTCCCCTTCTCTTGAACAGCTGAAAGTTCCCCGGATTATGCTGCAGCCCCTGGTTGAAAACAGCATATTGCATGGCTTCAGCAGCATGGAGCAGGGAGGATATATACGCGTCTCCGTTCATGCGGACAAGAAGAGAGACAGAGGGGTCATCTCGGTAAGCGATAACGGCGACGGCATGGACAAGGCGGCGGGGGCGGCTCTGCTAAGACAAACGACGGAAAAAGGGTACGCGATCGGAAATCTGTTAAGTCGGCTGCGCCTGTATTACGGCGAGGAAGCCGATCTGTTGACCGTAGATAGCACGCCGGACGTCGGCATGACGGTTACGATCGCGATTCCGCTAGAAGGAGGGATGTACGATGGATAGACAAGACCAGGTCAGCCTGTGCATCGTGGATGACATTAGAAGCGTAGTGGAAGGTTTGTCTGCCTTGGATTGGGCGGCTCATGGCGTCTTTGTGGCAGGCACTGCGTTTAACGGGGAAGACGGGCTTGAACTGATTCAAGAAAAGAAGCCCGATATTATCATTACGGACATACGAATGCCGCGAATGGACGGCCTGTCCATGCTGCGAGCGGTTCTGGATTTGAGCCGGGCATGCAAAATAATACTGATCAGCAGCTATACGGATTTCGATTATGCCAGGCAGGCCGTAAAGCTGGGCGCTTTCGATTTTGTCGTGAAGCCGTTTACGGAAGAGGATATTGCGTCGGCCGTGCTTAGAGCTCGGGAGCAGACTCTGTTGGAACGGGTGAGGCTCCTGAACGAGCAGGAAATGGAACGAAAGCTGAGAGAAAGCATGCCGCTCCTGAAGCAGGAATATATGGAGTCGCTGCTTGACCACCCTACCCCTTGGGAGAAAGCGGAGGGGCGTTGGGCTTTCCTCGGAATGGACTTGAACGGCTCCGACCTGGTCGTGCTTCTGCTTGAGATCGACGGCTTTCAGGAAAGCTGGGAACATCAGTCTATTCGCCAGATCGAATTGGCGCGATTCGCCATTCAGAACGTCGTGGAAGAGACGCTCCTCCAGCACGCGAAGTGTCTTGTATTCCGTTCCAAGGGCAATGGACTCGTCGCCGTCGTCAACGCCGAAAATACGAACGCTGCCGCTGCGATGGCAGAACGCTGCTGCGAGCATGTGCATCGATACACGAAGTTTACGATTTCGGCGGGAGTAGGCGGTATGGCGAAGAGCGTCAGCAGCTTGCCCGAATCCCGGAGGCAGGCGGAATGGGCGCTGGCCCACCATCTATACACGGACGGCAACGGCGTCATTCGATACGAGGATGTTGTGCAGGGAGACAGACCTGAAGCGGTGGCGCTGGATTACAAGGACGAACTGCTGCTTGCGCTCCGTTCCGGCAACGCCGATAAAGCGGTATTGTGTCTTCGGGATATGGGGCAATCGTTTCAAAGACAGAATCATAGGCCGAATCCGAGTTACTTGCTCAGCTTGTACGAGGAGTTGGCGGCATCCGCGATTCGGACTTTTTGCGAGCTTGGCATTTATGCCGAGCTGCAACCGGCTGTGAACCGGCTGAGGGCGGTTCAGCGATCCAGCGGAATGACGCTGGCCGCCCTGCAGCAGCAGCTCGAATCCTTCTGTAGGGAGGGAGCCGAGTGGGTTCGACGGGAGACGCTGTCCGAGGGTCAAGCCCTTATCTATAAATCGATCGAATACATGAAGAGCCACCTGAATCGGGAAGTGACCGTATCGGAATGTGCGGCGCAGGTTCATCTTAGCGGGAGCTATTATTCAAGCTTGTTCAAGAAGGTGACGGGGATGACTCTGACGCAATACATCACCGCGGAACGAATCCGCAAAGCAAAGGCGATGCTAATAGACGGGGCGACCGTTCTGGAGGTTGCGTCCGCGGTCGGGTACGAAGAACGGCGCTACTTCAGCGATATGTTCAAAAGAATTACGGGGATGACGCCATCAGAGTTCAGGGACGGCTATCAATCCGATGGAGAAACAGAATAAATTCACCTCACCTGGAGAGTGGCTGAGCCGCGCTCCTTTTTTGTCGAAGCCTCCCTATAATGACAGTGTGATCACTATATCCGAACAAAGAAGGGGAATTGCACATGCAGAAAAAACCGTTTGTTTTCCTTTTATCGTTATTTCTGATTTTGGCGCTAGCGGCGTGCTCGGGCAAGGGGAACGAAGGTCATACGGGCTCTAACTTGCAAGCTCCCGCGGCAAGCGCAAGCGGCAGTCCGAGCGGCAGTCAGGAAAAGCCCAATGAAAAACCGGCCGAAAAAACGACCATTACGTATTGGACCGACGATCGTCACGACCAGGAATATTTGAAGGAGCTGATCTCGGAGTTCAATGCGGGCAATCCGGACAATATTGAAGTGGAGTTGACCGTATTATCCGAAAACTTCAATCAAAGCGTGGATATCGCGTTCTCCGGCAATCAGGCGCCGGATCTTCTGCGGATCAAGAGCGCCAATACAGGCACTTTCGTTAAAAAAGGATATCTTGAGCCGATCGACGAGCTGTTGACGGACGAACTGAAAACGAAATTTGGCAGCCTGTTCATCGACGAGGTGAATCGATTCGGAGGGAAGCTGTACTCCCTGCCGAACACAGGTAACACGCTGCGCCTTGTCTACAACCGCGAGCTGTTCCAGAAGGCCGGCATCGCTCAGCCTCCGGCTTCGCTGCAGGAGATGGTGGACGCCGCCCAAAAAATTACCGATGTCGGAAAAGCGGAGGGCATCTACGGCTTCGCGCTGAACTTCAAAAACCCAAAGGGGGCGTTCGACCGCTCCATCCGTGAAATACTGTCGCTCAGCGGCCATCAAGGTTTAGGCTACGATATTCAAACCGGTCGGTTTGACTTCGCGCCTTATGCGCAGGCAATCGAATACTTCAAGCAGATGTGGGAGGACGGGAGCATTCTCCCCGGAGCGGAATCGCTCGATATCGATCCGCTGCGGGCACAATTCGCAGCCGGCAAAATCGGGATGTACATGTCCTTCTCGACCGAGCCGGGAGTATACAAGGATCAATTCCCGACGGAGATCGACTGGGCGGGAACGCTGGCTCCGACTCTGGACGGCCAGATCAAGGGCACTTCCGAGATCGTATCCGCCGGAACGTGGATCGGCATTAGCGCAAGCTCGAAACATAAGGAAGCTGCTTGGAAGTTCCTTGAGTATCTGTACAGAGACGAAGCCATGATTGCTTACCATGAGAAAGGCTTCGGCATTTCGGTCGTTCCGAGCATTACGGCAAAGGCGAAGCAGCCGGATATCAAAGGAATGGACGGCTTCCTCGTAGGCGAGCACGATTCGATGTGGCCGGTATCTCCCAGCGTGACGCCGGAAGGCGCGAACTATGGCGACGTATTTTTCAAGTACATGATGACCGGCGGAGATTTGGATGCCATTGTGCAGGACTTGAACGCCCGCTATAACGATGCGTTGGATAAAGCGGCGGAGAAGGGCGAGGCGACGGCAGCGCCCGATCCGAATTTCGACCCGAGCAAGCTATAAAAGAGATAGCGGGGCTGTCCTCTAAGCAGGGTCCTACGGCTGTCGTACAACTTGGCTTCTTGCGGAGCAGCCCCGTCTTCATAGAGCATACACAGTCAGGATAGCCGAAGGAGAGAAAGACATGCCGAAATGGAGAAGGCTGCAGGAGAACGTCCTGTTTCTATTTCCTAGCGTCATACTGACGCTTGCGTTGGGCATCTATCCGCTCGTTTGGGTGCTTAGATACATGTTTTACGATTATGCGGGTTACGGACAGGAGCTGTTTATCGGACTGGACAATTTCCGCAGGCTCTTCCGCGATCAGCTGTTCTGGGATTCCGTCGTCAATACGATGATATTCGCAGGCGGCAAGCTGCTGCTCACAATTCCGCTTTCCCTGCTGCTTGCCGTTATTTTGAATGCCGGCTTCCGCGGTCGCAACCTGCTGAGGGCCGTCTATTTTATGCCGACGGTCGTCAGTACCGCGGTCATATCGGTCGTTTTCTACATTCTTTTTAATGCCTATAACGGGATGGTTAACCAGCAGCTGTTGAAGTTCGGGGCGATTGGGGAACCGATCAATTGGTTCGGTCCGGATTACGCGATGCTAACCGTTATTCTAGTGGCGGTATGGGGGGCGATAGGCAACTATATGCTATTGTTTCTGGCGGGCTTGCAGAACATCCCGCGCGATTTGTACGAGAGCGCCGCAATGGACGGGGCGAACGGTGTGCAGCGGTTTCGGCATATTACGGTGCCTATGCTCGGGCCGGTTATGCAGGTCATTATTATGCTGGCGATCATCGCGTCGCTCAAGGGTTACGAAAGCATCATGGTCATGACGGAAGGCGGTCCGATCGGCAAGACGGAAGTCATGTACCTGTACCTATATAAACTTTTATTCCCTGTATCCACCGGGTCCCCGGTAGAGCAGCAGATCGGATACGGAAGCGCCGTCGGCTTTGCTACCGCGCTTATCGTAGGGGCGATCACTCTCTTGTATTCCTATCTTAGCAGGAAAATGAACCGCGTATTCTAGGAGGCTGGAGAGACATGAACCAACAATCGGCAACAACGGGCAAGCCTCCTTGGCGCTGGGCGGCGCGGCTTTCTGTCTGGGCATTTCTGCTTGCCGCCACAGTGTTTACGCTGTTTCCGCTGGTGATGATGCTTGCCGGATCTCTCAAGAGCAACGCCGAACTCATGGGCGGTACGTCGTTGCTGCCTGAGAAATGGCAATTTTCCAATTATGCGGAAGCTTGGCGGCAGACGAATTTTGCCCGCTTTACCTGGAACAGCACTTTCCTGAGCGTCATGTCTACGATCGGCACTCTGCTGGTTGCTGCCATGGCGGCCTATGTGACCGATCGGCGCGATTTTCCCGGGAAACGTCTGTACATTGCCGTTCAGGCGGCTACGCTGTTTATTTCCGTAGGGGCGGTCGTGCTCCGGCCGCAATACGATCTGATGGTCAGGCTGCATCTCAACACGTCGTTGTGGGGCGTCATTTTGATTCTGATCAGCGCGCACGCGAGCACTTATTTTATTTTGGCGGGCTTCTTGAAAGCAATTCCCCGCGAGCTTGACGAAGCGGCCATGATCGACGGCTCCGGTTTTATCCGGACGTTCTTCAAGTTGATTCTGCCTCTGCTCGCGCCGGGGCTTGGCGTATCCGGTCTGTTTGCTTTCCGCCATGGCTGGAACGAATACATCCTGCCTCTTGTTTTTACGATGACCAATCCCGAGCTTCAGACGCTGACGGTAGGACTGGCGAATCTTCGCTACGGATCGTCGGCGGCGATGCAGACGCATCTGATGCTTGCCGGCGCGTGTCTGTCTGTGCTGCCGATGCTGCTCGTCTATTTCGCCGCTAACAAATCGTTTATGCAGATGACCGCAGGTTCCTTGAAAGGATAATCTGAAACCGGAACAAGATCAACAATCAGGAGGACAAGAGACGATGAATAAATTCGCAATAGGAGCGCTGACGTCCAGCCCTGTTATCGCCCGTCATCCGCATAATCCGGTGCTCGCGCCTAAGGACGTGCCTTACGGTCCGGCCATGGTGTTCAATGCCGGCGTCGCCAAGGTGCAGGGCAAATACGTGATGGTGTTCCGCAACGATTACGGCGATCCCAAGAAGGGGACGATCGAGCCTCACGGCACGACCAATCTGGGACTCGCATACAGCGATGACGGCCTTCATTGGGAGCCGCAGGCGGCTCCTTGTTGGATGTGGAACGACGAAGAGGTCGTCCGCGTGTACGACCCCCGCCTTACTGTGATAGATGGACGCTGCTATATATGTTTTGCCGTGGATACGAAGCACGGTCTTCGCGGCGGCATTGCCGTGACGGACGATTTCTCGGCATTCGAGGTGCTCAGCCTATCCGTGCCGGACAATCGCAATATGGTGCTGTTCCCGGACCGGATCGGGGGGCAATATTTTCGTCTCGAGCGGCCGATGCCGGTATACAGCCGCGGCGGGGGCGATCGCTTCGACATGTGGATCGGCGATTCGCCCGATTTGAAATATTGGGGCGGCTCCAAGCTGCTGCTCTCCGTGGAGCAGGTCCCGTTCGCCAACGATAAAGTTGGACCCGGAGCGCCTCCGGTCAGAACGGACAAGGGCTATCTGACGACGTTTCATGCGGTGGATCTGGACTGCAGCCGCGGCAAGAACGGGTGGGAGGACCGCTGGCAGAAGCGCTATACGGCCGGAATCATGCTCCTAGACAAAGAGGATCCCAGCAGGATTCTAGGCATGTCCAGGACGCCGCTTATCGCTCCGGAGGCTCCGTACGAGATTCGGGGAGGCTTCCGCAACGACGTCGTATTTCCCGGCGGCATGATTCTGGAGGAATCCGGCGAGGTGAAAATCTATTACGGCTCGGCCGACACGGTGGAATGCATGGCAACCGCCCATGTCGACGACTTGCTGAAGCTTTGTCTGGAAGGGGGGCGGTGAGATGAGCGTTGCGACGTCGTTCGTCACTGTGCCGCAAGCGTCGGTTCCCGTATCTCGAGAGGTCGATGTCCTCGTAGTCGGCGGGGGCGCTTCAGGCATTGCCGCCGCCATAAGCGCTGCGCGGAACGGGGCAACAACGCTGTTGATCGAGCAGCGGGGATTTCTCGGAGGCATGGGCACCGTGGCGCTCGTTCCGGCGTTCTGCCCGTTTACGGATAAGGAAAAGCCGATTATTCGCGGTATCGGCCTGGAGCTGATGGAACGAATGAAGCGGGCGTGCACGGAGGAATATATCCGGGAATATGAATGTCAATTGGATTGGGTTCCAATCGACCCGGAAGCGCTCAAGCGGGTATACGACGACGCGGCGTTGGAGGCCGGGGTCGAACTTCTGTACCATACGTTCGTCAGCGAAACGATTCTGTCGGAGGACGGTCGGCACGTAGACGGCGTCATTATCGTGAACAAAAGCGGCCGGTCGTGCGTGAAAAGCCGCTTTGTCATCGACGCGACGGGAGACGCCGACATCGCCGCCATGTCGGGCGCGCCGTTCCAGAAAGGCGGGGATGAGGGAGAATTGCAGCCCGGAAGCATGTGTTATCTGCTCGCGAATGTCGATCGCAAGCGATTCGTCCGGTTTGTGGAGGAGAGCGGCGATACCGGGCAGCTTCATCGCACGGTCGAAAGAGCGATCGCGGAAGGGGCGTTGCCGGAAGGACGCAAATCGATCTCCGGACTGGCCTGGGTGAGCGATTATTTGGTCGGCGTCAACTTCGGTCACGTATTCGGAGTGGACGGAACGAAGGCCGAGGATTTGACGCGCGGAGCGATTGAGGGCCGCAGGCTCGCAGAGCGCCAGTTGCGCTTTTTCCGCAGCTACGTACCGGGCTTCGAACGCGCGCATATGGTCGCCAGCGGCGAGCAGCTCGGCATTCGGGAAACTCGCCGCATTCAGGGGGATTACGTGCTGACCGCGGAGGATTTCATGCAAGCGCGCGCGTTTCCGGACGATATTGCGAGGAACGCTTATTATATCGACATTCATATGGCCACGAGCCAAGGCGCCATGCATTTTACGCATCTGCCGCCGGGTCAATCCCATGGCGTGCCCTATCGGGTGCTTCTTCCGGTCGGCATAGACAATATGTGGGTACCGGGACGCGCGGCTTCTTCAGATCGCGCGGTGCAAGGCTCGCTGCGGGTCATGCCCAACTGCTTTGCGATGGGCCAGGCTTCGGGGACTGCGGCGGCGATGGCGCTGAAGATCAAGGGAAGTACGAGGGATGTGCCGATATCCGCACTCCAAGCTAAGCTGCTGCAGCAAGGAGCTTGGCTGGGAGAGAACTTGGCTGCGGGTGCGGGGAGTTATTATCAAGAAGGATGAAAGAAAAAGGTGGATTTCCCATGAAACGGATTTCTTTGACGGAGGAATGGGTTCAAGGGGCGGTATCGGTGGAGCGGCGTGAAAACGGATTAAAGCCATGGCGCATTCCATATGACGATTACGAGCTGTATCCTCCGGAAGGCATCGGCGGTAAAGCGGAAATAACCGCAGGCGTACGCCTGCGGTTTTGCACGGACTCGCGTTGTGTCGTGCTGTGCTTCGAACCGATCTCGCAGACTGCCCGCATCGATTGTTCGGTAAACGGGGAGTTGGCCGAAGCGGGAACGGCGGAGGTCGAGGCAGGTTCCACAACGGCACAATGGCAGCTTGCGGCAGGGGAGAAAGAATTGGAGCTGTGGCTGCCCCAGAATACGGGCATGATCCTGACGGCTCTGTTGATCAATACGGAAGCTAGCGCCTCTCCGCTTCGGGACGAGCGGCCGAGATGGATCGCTTACGGCAGCTCGATTACGCAATGCGTCGCCGCCGAAAGCCCGTCGCGGACATGGCCCGCCATCGCCGCCGCTGCGGCGGGGTTCCATTTGACCTGCCTCGGCTATTCGGGGAATTGTCAGATGGAACCGATGGTCTCCCGCTTAATTCGGGATACGCCCGCAGATTTGATTACGCTTTGCCTTGGGATTAACGTCTACGGCGCGGCGACATTGAGCGCCAGAACATTCAAGCCGGCCGTCATCGGCATGGTGGCGACGATCCGAGAGCAGCATCGGGACGCGCCGCTGCTGCTTCTATCGCCGATCTATTCGTCCGAACGGGAAACAACGCCGAATAAGTTGGATTTGACAGTGGGCATGATTCGCGAACAGATCGAAGAGATCGTCGACACGATGCGAAGCCGCGGCGATAGGAACCTGCATTACCGGAACGGTCTGATCTGGTTCGGGGAGGCCGATGCATCGATGCTGCCGGACGGTCTTCATCCCGACGCCGCCGGCTGCAAGCTCATGGGCGACAGATTCGCCGAAAGGGTGCTGGCCGGTGTCCGTTGGGGGCGTTAGCTGCCGTCAACCGTCCCCTACTATTCTTCCATTAAAGCTTCCCAAACCTGATAAACCTCGTCCAACTCCGCTCGCTTGGTCTCCGCTTTCGTCTGCTTTTCTCTAAGCAGCATATAGTCGGTCGCCATTTCGGGAGATGCCATCTGCTCTTCCAGGCTGGCGATTTCGCTTTCCAGCCGGGCAATATCCGCTTCGGCCTGCTCTCGCTTGCGCGCCTTCGCCCGATCCTCTCGCTTGGCCTGTTTCTCGGTTTCGTAGCTGGTCGCCGCCGTTTCGGACGGGGAGGCGTCGGCGCCGCTGTCGCGATTTGTCGCTTCCCATTCCGCCATTTGCTGTTTTTTGGCGTTCATTTCGTCATAATTCCCCAGGAAATGTTCCGCTCCGTTCGCGGACATTTCTACGACCCGATCGGCGATTCGATTCAGAAAATAGCGGTCGTGGGAGACGAAGACAAGCGTGCCGTCATATTCCTCCAGCGCGGCTTCCAACACTTCGCGGCTCATTAAGTCGAGATGGTTGGTCGGCTCGTCGAGCAGCATCACGTTCGCCTTCATCAGCATCAGCTTCGACAGCGCTACGCGCGCTCGCTCGCCCCCGCTTAAGGAGCTGATCTTCTTGCGCACGTCCTCGCCGCTAAACAGAAAATTGCCCAGCACGGTGCGGATTTCCGCTTCCGGAAGATGCGTATAAGAGCTCCACACTTCCTCGAGTACGGTATTGGCCGGATTAAGCCCCCGCTGCTCCTGGTCGTAATAGCCGAGAGAGATGCCGACGCCCCATTCGATCGCGCCGTCTCGCAGCGGCAGCTGGTCCGTCAGCGCTCGAAGCAGAGTCGTCTTGCCGACGCCGTTGGGGCCGAGCAGCGCGACGCGCTCCCCGCGCTTCACCTCGAACGAGACGTTGCGGAACAGCGGCGACATCTCCGCATTCGGCGCCGCGGAGCAGCGAATGAGCCGCAGCACTTCCTTGCCGCTGCGGCGCTCGGTCGAGAACGAGAAGCTCGCCTGCTTAAGCGCGTTGGGCTTCTCTAGCCGTTCGATCCGTTCAAGCGCATTGCGCCTGCTCTGGGCGCGCCTTGTCGTCGAAGCTCTTACGATGTTCTTTTGGATGAAATCCTCCATCCGGGAAATTTCTTTGCGCTGCTGCTCGTACAGCTTCAACTGCTGAGCGAACGCTGCGGCTTTCAAATCCATAAACCGGCTGTAATTGCCCGTGTATCTCGTCGCCTGGTGGCGCTCGATCTCGACGATGGACGTTACCGTCGCATCGAGAAAATAGCGGTCATGGGAGACGATGACCATCGCCCCAGCATAAGATCGCAAATACTGCTCGAGCCAGGTTAGCGTCTGAATGTCGAGGTGGTTGGTCGGCTCGTCGAGCAGCAGCAGCTCGGGCTGGACGAGCAGCAGCCGCGCCAGCGCCAGACGGGTTCGCTGCCCTCCGCTTAAGGAAGCGACCTCGGTGTCCGGGGCAAAATCGCCAAAGCCCATGCCGTGCAGAACGCTCCGCACGCGGTTGTTCATCTCGTAGCCGCCGTTCTCGCGGAATTTCTCGCTGATGTCCGCATACTGTGCGAGCAGCGCTTCATAGCGCTCGGAGTTGTCCAGTTCGCTCGGATCGGCGATGCGAGCCTCCAATTGCTGCAGCGCTTTTTCTTGCTCCAGCAAGGGGCCGAAGGCGGAATTCATCTCTTCCTGAATCGTGCGGTGCCCTTGCAACCCGCCGTTCTGCGCCAAATATCCGATTTTAAGCTCCCGCGGCTTCGATACCGAACCGGTGTCCGGAACGATCTCTCCCGCGAGCACTCGCAGGAAGGTGGATTTGCCCGCGCCATTGACCCCGACGAGCCCAACGCGGTCGCGTTCGTTGATCTGCAGCGAGATGCCTTCGAGCACAGGAGTCACGCCGTAATGTTTGGTAATGCCAGATGCTTGAAGAAGCAAGAGGAATCCCTCCGATAAGTCTTGTTGAACACACCTTCAAGTGTACCGTAAACTTGCCGGAAAAGTCCAAGCGTTATCCTTTGGCGAAAACAGACATTCAATGTTAGAATGAAAATAGAGTTTTCATAGATTTTCGAAAGCAGGGTTTCGTTCATGGAAAATAGAGCGGCCGGCGCCGTTAAAGACGAATGGCGCCGGCGGATGGCGGAGGTACGGGACAGGCTGTCGCAAGCCGAACGGGATCGCATGTCTGCGAAGCTGTGCGCTCTGCTGGAAAGCGGAGCGTTATCCCCGTTAAGACGGGAGCTTGGCCGCCCCCTTGGCGTATGCGCTTATGCTCCGTTTCGATCCGAAGCGTCGCCGCTGCCGCTCGTAGAGGCCTGTCTGAACGCTGGCGATCGGGTATACGCGACTCGAATGAGAACGGACGGAGAAGGGCTGGAGCTGCGCGAGCTCGGCGGTCTGTCGGATTGGGTTGCGGGGAAATGGGGAGTGCCGGAGCCTAATCCTCTGTGCGCGCCGTTGATGGAGGCTGCCGCTCCCCTTGATCTTGTGCTTGTTCCCGGAATCGCATTTAACGCGATCGGCGGAAGACTCGGATACGGCGGAGGCTATTACGACCGTCTGTATGCGGAGAGGCGGCGCGAGACGCAAGCCGGAACGCTGTGGATCGGGTTTGCCTATTCCGCGCAAATCATCGAGGAAGCTTTGCCGTCGGAAGCCCACGATCTCGAGTTGGACGGGCTGGCCACGGATGAAGGCATAGTATGGTTCGGCAGGAGGGATTCGTAATGGCGCAGGCGGATGAGCGGCTGACTCATTTTAACGAGCAAGGAAGAGCCCGCATGGTAGATGTTTCGGACAAAGCCGATACGGTCAGGACCGCGATAGCGGAAGGCCGGGTCAAGATGGCGCCCGAGACGCTTCGCAGAATTCGCGAACGTTCGGTTGCCAAGGGCGACGTGCTCGCCGTAGCGCAGATCGCGGGCATACAGGCGGCGAAGCGGACGTCAGACTGGATTCCGATGTGCCATCCTCTTCCGTTGACCGGTGTAGACGTTCGTTTCGAAGACAACGGCGAGGATACGCTGACGATTACGGCTGAAGTAAAGACGACCGGGAAGACGGGAGTGGAGATGGAGGCGTTAACCGCCGTCTCCGCGGCCGCGCTGACCGTTTACGATATGTGCAAAGCGCTGCAGAAGGATATGGTCGTCGAGTCTGTGGCGTTGCTCAGCAAGACGGGCGGCAAGAGCGGCGACTATGTCCGTTCGGCGGAATAAAAAAAGACAGATTTAGCGATTAGGGGACGGAGGGATGGAGCTATGCGTTGGAAGGTGGCCTTGTTGACGGCTAGCGATAAAGGCGCTAGAGGGGAACGCGAGGACACGAGCGCGCAGGTCATTCGCGAGTTGATCGAGGAAGAACTGCACGGGGATATCGTCGATTATCGGATCGTTCCGGACGAGCAGGATGAAATTCGCGCTGCGCTGATCGAGATGGCCGATTATTTTCAAGCGGATTTGATTCTGACTACAGGCGGTACGGGTCTCGCCTATCGCGATGTTACGCCGGAGGCGACGATCCGGGTAGCGGAGCGCATCGTTCCCGGCATACCGGAAGCGATGCGCGCGGCCGTATCCCAGCGTTCGCGGTACGCTGCTCTGTTTCGCGGAGTGTGCGCGATTCGCGGCCGCACGCTGATCTTGAATCTTCCAGGCGAACCGCGGGGCGTTCACGAGCATCTGATGGCCGTGATGGATTTGCTTCCGGAAGCGCTCGACCAGGTCAAGGGAATGCGGGGAGGATTGGAAGAATGACGTCGCCGGAGCGCAGCCGGAATGACGGGACGACTCTCATCGGCTCGTCGAGGCTGAGGGAGGTAAAGGTCGAGGACGCCGTCGGCATGGTGCTGGCTCACGATCTGACGCAGATTGTTCCCGGACAGTTCAAAGGACGGCTCTTTCGCAAAGGACATGTCGTCACTTCGGAGGATTTGCCGCGGCTGAAGGATATTGGCAAGGAGCATCTCTATACGATCGAGCTGGCGGACGCCGATCTGCATGAGGACGATGCGGCGGTGCGGATGGCGCGGGCGCTCAGCGGAGATCACGTCGCTTACGGAGAGCCGGCGGAAGGCAAGGCGAGCCTGAAGTCGACCGCGCACGGGCTCGCTTTCATCGCCCGAGAGATGGTGGACGAGATCAACCGTCTGGGCGATATTGCGCTCGCGACCGTCGTCGACCGGCGCGTCGTGCGTACGGGGGAGGCTTTGGCGGCGACGCGGGTCATTCCGCTGATCGTCCCGAAGCTTAAGATCGAGGCGGTTGAGGACATCGTTAGCGCTTATCGCGCCGCGCACGGAATCGCTCCGATCGGCGTAAGACCTTTTCGCCGGATGACGGCCGGGCTGTTGACGACGGGAAGCGAGGTATATTCCGGGCGCATCCAGGACAAGTTCGGCCCCGCCGTCTCGGCCAAGCTCGCGGAGTTCGGCTCGGAGGTCGTCGAGCAGCGATTCGCGCCGGACGACCGTCATACAATTGTCAATGAAATTCACTATTTAAGGAAACAAGGGTATGATATGATACTTGTAACTGGCGGTATGTCGGTAGATCCTGACGACCGTACGCCGGGAGCGATCGCGGAAGCCGGAGCCGACATTGTCAACTACGGAACGCCTATGCTTCCGGGTTCGATGCTGTTGTTCGGTTATTTGCAAGGCGTGCCGATCTTCGGATTACCCGGCTGCGTCATGCATGATCCTTACACTTCGTTTGATGTTTTATTATCCAGAGTACTGGCTGGAGATACGATAGCGAGAGAGGATATCGTCGGGATGGGATACGGCGGTCTTCATCGCAGCTGAGCATTCGCACGACTTACATCCGAGAGGAGGTTTTTGCACATGTCAGGCATTGGAGCATCAGGCATTATTTTGCTCGTTCTGATCGCCCTGCTGTTGTTCGGCCCGAACAAGCTGCCGGAGCTGGGCCGCGCTTTCGGCCGCACGCTTCGCGAGTTCAAGAAGGGCGCCAACGATTTGATGGATGATCCGAAGGACCGGGGAGCTCAGAGGGTGGACGTATCCTCCGAAGAGATGGACAAGCCCAAGGCGGATCGTCGTCTCCCGGAATAATCGGGACGGACTGGAACATGGATAGGGGCTGTCCCTCGGCGCAGATGTAAGATTTGCGGAAGGGGCAGCCCCGTTGCTGTATGGAGGCGAAGACAAGCAATGAAAGATAAGGCCGCTGAGAAGCGGGACTCAGAGTGGATGCCGCTGACGGAACATTTGGGCGAGCTGCGCAAAAGAATAATCTACTGCCTGATCGTATTCGTCATCGGGCTGGTTGGGGGCCTATTCGGCTCGCAGCCGCTGTTCGATTATTTGGTCGCGGCTGCGCCCATAGACAATTTGGATCTTCATGCTTTCTCCCCGTGGGATGCGATCGGCCTCTATATGAAATTCGCGATTCTGATTTCCTTCATCATCGCGATCCCTTTTGCGATGTACCAGCTTTGGGCATTCGTGCGTCCGGCTCTAGGGCCTAAGGAGCAGAGAGCTACGCTGCAATTCGTACCGGGAGCGCTGGTGATGTTTCTCATCGGCCTCGCGTTCTCTTATTTTGTCGTTTTTCCGATGGCTTTCCTGTTTACGGAGAAGGTGACGGGCAATCTCGGATTGGAGCAAACCTATGGCGTGACGCAGTATTTTTCGTTTCTGTTCAACATTTTGCTGCCGATCTCCTTGTTGTTTGAGCTGCCGCTGATCATTTTGTTCCTGACGAGAATCGGGATCTTGAATCCGACGATGCTAAAAAAAATGCGCAAGCTCGCCTGGTTTATTCTGATTTTCATCGGTGTATTGGTCACTCCGCCCGACGTCGTGTCGGATTTGCTCGTCGCCATTCCGCTGATTTTGCTGTATGAATTTAGCGTTCTCCTGTCCTCGATGGCTTATGGAAAACGAATGAAAGCGCAGCAGCGGCGGGAATCGGAGTGGGAGCAGGACGAATAGGAAAAACAGCCCGGGCCTTGCAGGACTCCCGAATTAAACTAATCTGCCCAACAAGAAGCAAAAAGTGTCATTTTTCGATATTCCAAACGGAGTAATTATGATACACTGTTTCAAGTAAGTGCTTACATGGTAGAATGTCGGGAGGGACAAGAATGCGGGATATGACTTTGGGACGAAAATTAACGATTGGCTATGCTGCAATGGTAGTTCTTCTGGCGGCCGGATTCATGCTGCTGCTGGCGGGAACGGATTTGACGAGCCATTCGGGCACGTTCATCATGATTATCGTCATTTTCTTGTTGATCATCGTTGCGGGAGGCTGGGGCCTGAAATGGCTGACCGGCAACCTTACGGCCGCAATCGGCAACGTGACGGCAACGCTCAGGAACATTGCTTCTTCGGGCGGGGATTTGACGAGGCGCATACATATTCAGTCCACCGATGAGATGGGAGATTTGGCGAACGCCGCGAACCAGATGCTGGACGGCCTTCAGAAGATGATGAAGGAACTGAAGGACAGCACGGCGGAGCTGGCGGCTTCGGCCATTTTGCTCAAGCAAGGCACGGAAGAGAACGCGCGTGTCAGCAGCGAGGTGTCCAAAGCCGTGGAGCGGGTAGCTTCCGGATCGGAGACGCAGGTCGCGCAGACGCAGGAAATTTCCGCAACGATGCAGGAGACGTTGGACGGTCTGAACCAGGTGGCAGGGACGACTACCACAGTCTCCGATGCCGCGCAGACGACCGTTAAGCGTGCCGCCGCAGGCTCCGAGCTGCTGCAGTCGACCTCTACGGAGATCGATCAAGTGGGCAAGGCGTTCCGTTCGCTGCAGGAGGTCGTCAGAGGGCTGAACCATAAATCGGAGCAAGTTCGCGAGGTTATCGGCTATATTTCCGAAGTCGCCAATCAGACGAACCTGCTGGCGCTTAACGCCGCGATCGAGGCTGCGCGCGCCGGGGAGCACGGACGGGGCTTTGCGGTCGTTGCGAGCGAAATCCGCAAGCTCGCGGACCAGACCCAGCAATCTGCCGTGCAGATCGGCGATACAATCGGAACGATGTCGGGCGACATCGTGCAAGTCGCTACGATGTTCGAGCAGAGCGCGGGCCAGGTGTTCGCGGCTGTGGAAGGGATGCAGAACGCGGAAGAGACGTTCCGCGACATTGTAGACCATGTCGGACAGCTCAGCTCCAACATTACGGAGGTCGCAGCTTCCGTGGAGCAGATGTCCGCCGGCGGCTCCAACGTCGTTCGTTCCATTCAGGATATCTCCCGGATTACTGAGGAGACGGCTTCCTTCACGGAGCAAGTATCCGCGATGACGGAGGAGCAGCTGTCTTCGACCGACGAGATGGCGCGAACGGCCGATAACCTGAGCTCGATGGCATCCCGCCTGAAAGGCTTGGTCGGCAATTTCAAGGCGTAATTAGCCGGTTTCCGTGTCAGTCGCAATAATAGATGGGGCTGTCCCATAAGCAGAGTTGCTTAAAATAATCGATAAATAAAGTAAGGGGTATGTACCTCCCGGAGATTGCCTCATACGCTCTTGAAATCACATTGTAACGGGTTAACCCATTCAGATTTCAAGAGCGTATAGCATCGGAGGGAGGTACATACCCCTTGCCGCTTTATCATCGATTATCTTTTACAGCAACTCGATGTGCTTATAGGACAGCCCCATTTTTTTGTGCAGGTTTAACGTAAAAGGACTTGAAAAGCGTCTTTAAATTCCGTATCATAGAAAATGGTTATTAGCACTTGAGACAATTGAGTGCTAACAAAATAGTTTCAAATCCAAAAAAGCAAAATTTAGAAGGAGGCTACTTACATGATTAAACCTCTAGGGGACCGCGTTCTCGTGGAACCGAACGCCAAGGAAGAGAAAACGGTTAGCGGCATCGTATTGCCGGATACGGCTAAGGAGAAGCCGCAAGAAGGAACGATTGTTGCGGTAGGCATCGGATCTTTGACCAAAGATGGCGAGCGGGTCGCGCTGGAAGTGAAGGCGGGCGATCGTGTATTGTTCTCTAAATATGCGGGCACGGAAATCAAATACGAAGGCAAAGAGTATTTGATTATGAAGGAAAGCGACATCCACGCGATCGTCGGCTAATACTTAGAATACTCAAGGAGGTTATTAAAAGATGGCTAAAGAAATTCGTTTCAGTGAAGACGCTCGTCGCGCTATGCTTCGCGGTGTGGATACATTGGCGAACGTAGTTAAAGTCACGCTCGGACCGAAAGGCCGCAACGTCGTTCTGGAGAAGAAATTCGGCTCTCCGCTGATCACGAACGACGGCGTTACGATCGCTAAAGAAATCGAGCTGGAAGACGCCTTCGAAAACATGGGCGCACAGCTCGTTAAGGAAGTTGCAACGAAAACGAACGATATCGCGGGCGACGGTACGACAACGGCTACCGTTCTGGCTCAAGCGATGATTCGCGAAGGCTTGAAAAACGTTACTGCAGGCGCTAATCCAATGGTTATCCGCAAAGGGATCGACAAAGCGGTTAGAGCGGCAGTTGAAAGACTGAAAGAAATCTCCAAGCCGGTCGAAGGCCGCAGCAACATCTCCCAAGTCGCAGCGATCTCCGCTGCTGACGAAGAAGTCGGCGAACTGATCGCAGACGCAATGGAGAAGGTCGGCAAAGACGGCGTTATTACGGTTGAAGAATCCAAAGGCTTCAACACCGATCTTGAAGTGGTTGAAGGTATGCAGTTCGACCGCGGCTACATCACTCCGTACATGATCACGGATACGGACAAAATGGAAGCTGTGCTCGAGAACCCGCTGATCCTGATCACGGACAAGAAAATCTCCAACATTCAAGAAATCTTGCCTGTGCTGGAGAAAGTCGTTCAATCCGGCAAGCAATTGCTGATCATCGCTGAAGATATCGAAGGCGAAGCGTTGTCCACGCTGGTTGTTAATCGTCTGCGCGGCACGTTCACTTGCGTTGGCGTTAAAGCTCCAGGCTTCGGCGATCGCCGCAAAGCGATGCTGCAAGACATCGCGGCTCTTACGGGCGGCCAAGTGATCACGGAAGAGCTCGGCCTTGAGCTGAAGTCCACTTCCCTGCAACAGTTGGGTACGGCTCGTCAAGTGCGCGTAAACAAAGAAAACACGATCGTCGTTGACGGCGCTGGCGAGAAGGCCGACATCGAGGCTCGCGTAAACCAAATCAAAGCGCAAATCGAAGACACGACTTCCGACTTCGACCGCGAGAAGCTGCAAGAGCGTCTGGCTAAATTGGCCGGCGGCGTTGCGGTTATCAAAGTAGGCGCAGCTACCGAGACTGAGCTGAAAGAGCGCAAGCTGCGCATCGAAGACGCTCTGAACGCAACTCGCGCTGCTGTTGAAGAAGGCATCGTATCCGGCGGCGGCACGGCGCTGGTTAACGTTTACGAAGCGGTTGCTTCCGTTCAAGCGGACGGCGACGAGAAAACGGGCGTTAACATCATCCTGCGCGCTCTGGAAGAGCCAATCCGCACGATCGCTGCTAACGCAGGCCAAGAGGGCTCCGTTATCGTTGAGCGTCTGAAAAAAGAGCCTGTAGGCACTGGCTACAACGCTGCTAACGGCGAGTGGGTGAACATGTTCGAAGCCGGCATCATCGATCCGGTGAAAGTAACGCGTTCCGCTCTGCAAAATGCGGCATCCGTAGCATCCGTCTTCCTGACGACCGAAGCGGTTATCGCCGACAAGCCAGAGAAAGACAAAGCTCCTGCCGGCGGCATGCCTGACATGGGCGGTATGGGCGGCATGATGTAAACTGAGGGCTGAACCCTTGCGCAGCAAGGGTTTTCCCTCGGGGCAACACTGATTGCCCACATTTTGCCCACATCATGTAAAATGAAGACACCTTAGAGCGATGGAAATCGCTCCAAGGTGTCTTCTGTTTTTTAAATACCTTTCAAGCTTCTTGGTGGAAATATTGTTTTCGGATAAAAACTCCCTTAAGTCTTTTGCTATATGAGGATGGAGGAGGTAGGGTTAGTGCCCACAACTTGCCCGCGAACTCTACCCACACACCATACTCACAAGTATTTATTGGACTAATATCTGAAGGATATCAGATAAAATCGTCACATAAAGACTCAAAAGATACATGAAAAAGCCCTTGTCTCATGGGTGAATACTGCCACATCTTAGGTTATTCTACCGTCAGCACTCATCCTATGTGGAGTGTGTTTGTTCCTTAATCTAAAAGGGTTTTGAGTTGACCGAAAACGAGTACCTCTACCAATTCCGCGCGGGAACCAGTATGATAATGGTTATATTTATACTATTATCGAGTCAGCGGGGTGCTGAAGGTGGAGGGGCGTGAATCATTCTACCGAAGCTTCAAACAGCAAATGAAACGTTTTTGGCGTAGTCTGCTCGTATTGAATATCAAAATGAAGCTGCTGCTGCTGTTCTGCGTGACGATCCTTCTGCCTCTTACGATCATTACGCAAATCGTAAGTACCCTGTCCGTGAACAAAATCCAGGAACAAGCCGTATCGATTGCCCGCGGGTCGGCAGATCAGAACATGATGAACGTGCAAAGCTTGCTGGAGCGTTACACGAACATTTGCAACCGCTACAGCTTCAACGACAGGTTGATCACGACGCTGAGTCTGGACGAGCGGTATGAGGACCCATACGCCAGCTTCCAGGCTTATAATCTGATTCGCAATATTTTTGTTAACGACATCGTAACGATCGACTTCCAGATCGATATGAAAATCTATTACTTGAACCCGAACTTCACTCAGGATCTTCTGAATTTTATCCAGATCGACCGGACGATCGAGGAATCGCAGATGTATAAGCGGACTGTTGAAGCCGACGGTCAAATCGTATGGCGGTACGAGAACGACACGTTCTCCTTGTCCAAGACGATCACAGACTATAACGGCATCTTGCTCGGCATCATCAAGCTGGAACTGCCGCTGTCTGAAATACGCTCGCTGATCAATCAGCATAACCCCGACGAGATGAAGCTGATGTTCACGGACGCGGGGGGCTTCGTCTTCGCCTCCAACGACAAAACTCTCGAAGGCGCGGATGTCAGCGGAGAAGCCTTTTTCACTGCGCAAGAAGGACAAGAGGTGCTGTACGACAACGACGGAGAATACCTGTATACGCCTGCCAACTTCAAAAGAATGAACGACAGCTTCCCAGATTGGAATATGATTACCATGATGCCGCTGGAACGGATTCTCAAGGAGAGCAGCGAGGTGAAACGGAAGGTGCTGCTGATCTGTCTCGCCGCCTTGCTGGTGTCAAGCGCCATATTCTTCTCCATCCTCGATCGCATTACAAAACGGATCAGAAGTCTCGTGAAAAGAATGAAAAATGTTGGGGAAGGCAACTTTCGCATGGTGGAAAGCGAGCATTCCAATGATGAAATCGGCGTCATCATCAACAGCTTCGATCGGATGACCGTAAGCCTGAACAGCCTGTTCCACGAAAATGTCGAGACCCGGTTGCAGTTGAAGGATGTCGCCATCAAGAAACGCGAAGCGGAACTGTATGCGCTTCAGAGCCAGATTCAACCTCATTTCCTGTTCAACACGCTGGAGTCCATCCGGATGAAACTGCACCGGAACAATGAAGATGCGGCGAATATGATATTGAACCTCTCGAAGCTGCTGCGGACAAACTTGAACATGAAAGGGGATATCATCTCGTTGTCCGAGGAAATTAACCTGGTACGCAGCTATTTGGCCATTCAGCGGCACCGGTTCAAGGAGCGTTTGCAGTACCGCATCGATATTCAGGAAGAGCTGCTTGATTGTTCAATCCCGAAGCTGATTATTCAGCCTCTGGTTGAAAACGCTATCAAACACGGTATCGAAAAAAAATGGGGCGGAGGTACCGTCGCGATAACCGTCATATTCAGCGGAGAGCGGCTCCATATTGAGATCGAGGACAATGGGGTGGGCATGAACGCCGGGAAGCTGGATGAAGTTCGCCACAAGCTGAAAGCTGAATCCACCGTTTCGCAGCAGGGCATCGGCATCAAAAACGTATATGATCGCATCATGCTGCATTACGGACAAACCGCTCGGATGGACATTCAGAGTCGATCGGAAGAGTGGACGAGAATCGTCATCGAGCTTCCTTGCAGCGGCAACGACGGGAATACGCAGGCATAATGAGGAGGAAGATATGTTCAAAGCCCTTATTGTAGACGATGAAGAAGATATTCGCGAAGGCATGCGCGATATTATCGAATGGGAGGAAGAAGGCTTCTCAGTCGTGGGCCTGGCGGTGGACGGCGTGGATGCGCTGGAGCAGTATGAGAGTCGGTTGCCCCATCTAATCGTCACTGATATTCGCATGACCCGTATGGATGGACTGGAACTAGCTCGACAGGTCAAGGAACGGAATCCCGATACGAAAATTCTGATCGTCAGCGGGTACGACGAATTTTCCTATGCGAAAAAAGCGCTCAAATTCGGGATTGAGAACTACTTGCTGAAGCCGATCGACACGGTTGAGCTGCGCAAGGAGTTACACACGATACGCTATCAGATCATGGAGCAGGAGCAAGCAAAACAAAGTGAACAGCACAAAGAAGAGGAACTGAAAAATTATTTTCTTCAGCGGCTAGTCCGCGACGATATCCCGAAGCCGTTCAATCTGCGGGAGCTGGAACGTTACGGCATCGAGCCGGATGGCTGGCACTATGGGGTGATGCTAATTGATTACACGACGGAGTTTGACGAGGAGATCGAGTGGAGCGTTGACGATTACCAGTTGAAGGTGTTTACGATCAAAAACGTAATCGGTGAGATTGTCGCACAGAGTCAGGACACGATTCTCTTCGAAGCGACCAAGGGTCGCCTTGGCGTGCTCGTCTGGGGTGAACAAAGCCGACAAGTCTTCGTAGGAGAGAAGGTTGCCGGCATAGCCAGGCAAATCGCCGAGTTGACACCAAAATATACGAAGCATGACGTTCACGTTGGAGCCGGAAGTGCAGTCGGGTCTCTCGATGAAATTTCCGTTTCTTACAAGCACGCGGAGGCAGCATTGGAAATGAAAGTTTACGCCGGGGAGGAGCGCGTCTTCTCGTATTCCAGCCGCATTCTCGGGAAACAGCAGTTGAGGTCCGGCGGTGAATCGCATATAGAGGATATAATGTCGTATCTTTACAAGCATTATGACGAGGAATTGAACCTGAAGCGACTCTCCGAGCAGTTCTATCTGAATCCGTATTACATTGGCAAAATGATCAAGAAACATACAGGCGTAAGCTTCAATGAAGCGGTGAACGAAATCAGAATCGCGCACGCCAAGCGACTGCTGGAAGGCAGCCCGCTTTCGATCGGCGATATTTCAAGCCGGATCGGATACAAATATTTGCACCACTTCTACAAGATATTTAAAGAAATGACGGGCGTCAGCCCAGGAGAATATCGGAGGGAGAGGGACAAGGACAATGACGAATAGACTGGATTGCCCCACGTTCAGTGTTCTCCAGCCCAAGGAGCAGTCTTCCCAGACTGCTCCTTTCCTAATTCAATTAAAAGTACGGCTTAATTCATGGAATGTGAAGCGTTTACTTCACGATTATAATGGAGACCAAGTGAAACATTGCATTCGGCAAAATAGAATCAGCCCGGAAGCTCTTTTTTCTCTGGAAAGGTGTGATGCTTGGCGCGGTAAAAGTATAGCTGCGAACGACAGAAAGTTTTCAAACCCAAAAGGCAGGTGCAGCTGTATGAGAACAAGTAAGCGGAAAGTTTGGCTCAAACTTGGTCTCTTGATCGCCATGGTGTTCACCGTGGTCGCTTGCAGCGGGAACGACGAGGGGAATACTACCGGCAGCAACGAACCCGGCACTTCGTCGGAAGGAGTCGGTGCTCCGGTCGAGCTCCGCATCTTCCGGGTAGCTGTCACCCAGGATCCAACCAAGGACAGAGTCCTGTTGGAGCTCCAGAAGAGAACGAACACGAAGCTTGAATTCATCACAACACCGTGGGATCAATATGTAACCAAGAGCAACACGATGTTGGCTTCCAAAGAAAAGGTCGACGTTATCGCGCTGGAAGACTCCCAGCTGAATTATCCCAAATTGGCCCGGAGCGGCATTTTGACGCCGCTGGACGATTTGCTTAATTCTGGAAAATATCCGAATTTGAAAGTCATTGCAACCGATCCTTTGTTCAAGAAATATTTGATCGATGGAAAAATCTATGGCATTCCCCAACTCACACAGCCGAGCGGCGGCTGGATCGCCGGCATCCGCACCGACTGGTTGAAAAACGTTGGATTGCCGATGCCAAGGACGCCTGAAGATTTGTACAACGTGTTCAAGGCGTTCAAAGAGAATGATCCTGATCAGAACGGACTAGACGACACGTTAGCGATGTATGTTACACCTTTTGACCCGTGGGGATTCCTGATGACTGCCTTTGTGCAGCCCGTTGCGTTCAAGGAGGAGAACGGCTCCATCGTCTATACCGCCACGAGCCCGGAGTATAAAAAAGCTCTGCAATTTATTAAGAGGCTGTACGACGACGGCTTGATTAACAAAGATTTTATCACGATCAAGGACAAGGATATTTCGATAAACCAGTTTATCGCCGGCAAGACGGGCATCGCTTATTCTCCGATGTGGTCGAAAACGCTGGAGGCCACCTTACAGAACTCTCCGCAGGCAACGATCGAGCTGCTGTTTCCGATCCCTCACGATGCGGCCTCGACGAACGGAGCGACCGCCAATGACTCTCAATGGAACTGGATGGTCAACGTAATGCCGTCTACGAGTAAAAACGTCGAGAAGAGTCTGGAGTTCCTGGAATATATGACGACCGACGAAGCCCGAAAGCTGATGTCTGTCGGCATCGAAGGCATTCATTACGAATCCTACAAGGACGGCGTGTTCTACGGCATCAAGGCCGAAGAACAGAACAAGGACTGGGACCCGGCGAACGGTGAAGGCCCGACAGGCCACCCGCTCTGGTGGGGTATGATCAATACGATCAACGGAACAATCGACTATCAGGGCAATACAGGCAACCTGATGAAAGCATTACAGGAAACGACGACGTTCGTCTCCGAGGAAGACAAGAAAAGTAATCCTTATTACGAGCAACGCAAGCTGATCACGACGGTTATGGCGCATGAAGCCGTGCCAGTCATTCTCGAATCGAGATCGAAATACGCCGGCAAGCTGGCGTCGGTTCGGGACGAGTACTCCGCAAAAATCATCCTCGGAGCGCAAGCCGACTTTGACAAGAACTGGGATGAATACGTGAAGCGGATGTACGATAGCGGTGCGACGGAAGTCGTAGCCGAAGCGACAGAATGGTATATCAACAAGAAGTGAACGGCAACAAGTTGAGCCGACAAGCAGGGATGAAGAAAGGGGATCAGGCATGAGCAAACTGAGAATGGGGTATATCGGCTGCGGATTTATGGCGCAGAAAGTACATATCCCCAATATTTTGTCGCTGGAGGACGAGTGCGAGCTGGTCGCAATTGCGGAAGTCCGCAAAGAATTGGGACGGAAAGTGCAGCAGCGTTGGAACATTCCGAATCTGTACGAGAACCATCTTCAACTGGCATCGGACAAATCGATCGAAGCGGTCGGCTTGTCCGGCCACTATGCGAACCAAGGAGAAATCGCAATCGACCTGCTTAAGCACGGGAAACACGTCTTCATGGAAAAGCCGATGGCCATCAGCTCGGAGCAGGCTGAACGTATCTGCCAGGCCGAAGTGCAAAGTGGCAAACGACTGATGATCGGCTACATGAAGCGGTACGACGCCGGAAATTTGCTGACCAAGAAGTTGCTTGAAGAATACCGCGTTTCCGGGGAGATGGGGCAAATCCGGTATATCCGGAATTCCGGCATTGTTGGGGAATGGATCGGCGGCCTCGACACCCCATTCGAAAATTCGACCGAATCGATTCCGGACGTGCAAATCGATTGGCCGGAGTGGCTCCCTCCCGAACATCAGATGGGCTATATTTCGTATGTGCAGCAGTATACGCATAACGTTAATCTGATCCGATGGTTTATGGATGCTTCCGGACGGGACATTACCGTGAAATCGGCGACGCTTGACACGAAAGACGGTGTAACCGGCGTCGCAGTGCTCGATGTCCGAGGAGTTACAACGATAATAGAAACCGGCAATATGAAGAGCCACGAGTGGAACGAGCATACGCAAATTTTCTTTGAAGGCGGCTACATCCGCAGCGACAGCCCGAATTTGTTGCTGCGCAACGTGCCTGCGGGCGTAGAGCTGTTCGTAGGCAGCAAGGGGGACAAGACGCTCAGCAAAATGTTCCCGGAGAACGGCCGCACCTGGCCGTACAAAGAGGAAATGAAGCATTTCATCGCCGCGGTTCGGGACGGCACGCCGTTCTGCTCGCCCGCCGAGGATGCCGTGTACGATGTGCGGCTGCTCGAAGATATTTACAAGAAACATCTAGAATGTAACGGGAGGTAAAGAATGAACTACCGAATTGGAATGCGGATACCTCCGAAGCTGCATGAGCAGGGCATCCGGCAAGTCGCGCAATGGGCGGCGGGAGTCGGCATCGAAGTGCTGGACGTGCCCAAACTGACGGAGCTGGTCAAGAAAAGCTGCGAGGAAGCAGATCTGGCGATCGGCACGGTGGATGCGCAAAATCTGGGACAACTGCTGAGCGAGGACGAGAGTGTGCGCGCGGAAGCGCTGGATTCGTTCAAGCGTCAGATAACGACTGTTTCCTCTCTTGGCGGCCAAACGATGTTCATGTGTCTTGTGCCAGAGGATGCGAATATGCCCCGTACGCGAGGTTTTGAAATCTGGTCCGAGTTGTTTCCGGAGATTGTAAGCCATGCGGAGGAAGAAAACGTATATCTCGCCATCGAGGGTTGGCCAGGCAACGGGCCGCAGTACAACGCGCTTGGCTGTACGCCCGAAATGCTACGCGCCATGTTCAAGGCGATTCCCTCCGCGCATCTTGGGGTGTGTTACGATCCGTCTCATCTCGTTCGTCTGGGCATTGACTACATCCGGTTTCTGCGCGAGTTCGGAGAGAAGTTGCTGCACTGCCACGGCAAAGACACAGAGATCATGCAGGAAGACTGCTACGAAGTTGGAAGCCTTCCGGCTACTTTCGGTTCCAGGTACCGTTTCTCGGATGGTTCATGGAGGTATACGATACCGGGCCAAGGTGCGATAGATTGGGGCAAGGTCGCCATCCAACTGGAGAGAGTCGGATACGAAGGGCCAGTTAGCATCGAACTCGAGGACCACCGTTATTGGGGCACCGTCGAAGCCGAACAGCAGGGCATTTTAAAGTCCCTGGGGCATCTTGCACGTTTTTTTAAGTAGGTCAGGTGGCCTGAATGGGGTGTCGTTCTGAAGGATACGTGGATTTTTAATTCTGGGTAAAGCAATGAAAATAAGGGGGAAAAGAAAATGGAAGTGAAAAGGTTTACAGCACTACTAATGGCGGTCACCATGGTATTAGTTATTCTGGCGGGCTGCTCCAAATCGAATCCGGGTTCGAGCAATTCTCCATCTCCCGGCGGAAGCGCCTCGACTAGTTCGGTATCGCCAGGAGAATCGCCATCGGCATCCGAAGTGCCGAAAGTTAAGAAAACGATCGTTTTCTCGACCATTCAGAATTACTATACGGATGGGTTGAAGAAAGCGGCCGAAGATTACAATAAGCTTCATCCGGAAACGACGGTCAAAATCGACATCGTCGTTGATAATCCGACTTACACAGCGTCCTTCCAAGCGAAGATGGCTGCCGGCGGCGATGATGCCCCAGATCTTGTCCATGCCAACTTGCTCGGCGATAGTCCGAGCAACAATATCAAGAAAAATTTCATTTTGCCATTAGATGAGTTTGTTAAGGAACCAAATCCTTATAATGATGGAATTTCATTGTGGGATGGTGTTGACGCTGCTTACTGGCCTTATGCTTACTCGGATGCCGGAGACATCTTCATGGTACCGTTCGATCTTGTGGGTACCGGCTTCTATTACAACAAAGATTTATTTGCCAAAGCGGGAATTACCGAAGCGCCTACGACATGGGAAGATATGTTCGATTCATTTCAGAAGCTGAAGGACTCCGGAGTCATACCGCTGGCCCTTACACAAGTGCCGGGCCAGGATACGACCGGCTGGATGATTGGGGCATTCACCGATTGGGCGGCACGTTCGCTCTTGCCTGAAATTTTCATTCAACCTGGAGATGCACGCAGTACCCCGGAAGTAGAAGCCATTAACTCCAAAGTCAAATATACGGTAGACAATCCCTTCTTCGATATCGGTGTGGTCGAAGATCCGGAGAGACGCATGGCGTTATGGAAAAGCGGTAAATATGACATGGAAGGCGCCGCGGAGAAAAAGTACTGGACGATCTTAAAGCAACTCTCAACCTATCTGCAACCTGGTTACGCAACGATGTCGGATGCGGATGCTTATAAGCTCTTCATCTCCGGGAAAGCAGCAGCATACTGGAACGGCAGCTGGCAAGTCGGAACCATACTGAAAGATCAGAAGCTTCTGAAAGACAAAGCATTCGCATGGGGAACATTCAAATTTCCGGACTTCAAGACGCCTGATCCCAATTTCCCTGATCATCCGCGCGGGATTCTAGTACCGGGTCATCAAATCGCCATCACGAACAAGATGAAGAACGACGAAGACAAGGTTGCACGTGCCAAAGATTTCCTGAAATTCATCTTCTCGCCCGCAGAAGCCCAAGTTATATATACGACAACAATCGAAGCCGGCCAATTCGTTCAAGGACCGAGCTTGGTCAAAGGCGTTACGATGTCTGATGAAGTTAACAGCTATCTTACCGGTTTCATTACGGCGGGTAACATGAATCAGAATATCGGTCAAATCGCGAACGGCAATCCAACAGGGGAAATAAACCTAACCAGCGAGTTAAAAGCATTGCAATTGCAATTTTATAACGACAAGATAACCCTAGAGAGATTCCTGAAGAAAAAGGCGGAATTTACGACGAGGACGAACGAGAAATTTATTGCTGAGAACAATTGGGATTTGAATCCGAAGACGGATCCGTAACGTGGTGATAAGTGAAGTATGGCGGGATGGCGAAGAGGCCGTCCCCTTCCTACTTGTCCGTCTTTCATAGCTACTAATGAAGGAGAAGGAGCAGATGCATACATCTAGATTACGTAAGTACTGTGTCTCTTACTTGTTTCTAGTACCGTCATTTATATTTATTTTCGCGTTTCTGTATTATCCCGTCATTCTGGCTTTTATCCACTCCTTTACCAAATGGAATTTAGTGACTTCGGAATGGATCGGTTTGGATAATTTTCGGGAGATGTTTCGCGATACTGTATTCCTGACGAGTGCAACCAATCAACTGATCTATACGCTCACCGATATCCTGAAGGCGCTAATATTTCCGTTAATCGCAGCGGAACTCGTTTTTCTTATCGGAGGAATTAAATTCAAGTATTTTTTTCGGACGGGGTTTATTCTGCCTATGCTTCTGCCGGGGATCGTAACGATTCTGTTATGGCAGAACATCTATGATCCTAACAATGGACTGATCAATCAACTGCTTATCGCCGTTGGTTTGGAAAGCTGGACTCACGCTTGGTTAGGCAATGAGAAGACCGCTATATGGTCTATTGTATTTTTCGGATTTCCTTTTATCGCCGGACTGCCTTTTCTTATCTATTACGCGGCCATTGGCGGGATGAACCAGGAACAGATCGAGGCGGCAAGAATCGATGGGGCGAACGGTTGGCAAGTGTTTACGAAGATGCATATTCCATTCCTGATCCCACAGTTCAAAGTCATTACGATATTAACGATTATATCCAGCTTGCAGGATTTCGTGAAAATTATGGTTTTAACGGCCGGCGGACCCGGCGTATCGACGACGAATCCAGCGATGGTTATGTACAATGCGGCATTCGGCAGCTCTCGATACGGTTACGGATCAGCTATCGGGGTGTCACTGTTCCTTGTCATTTTAGTGCTGACGTTTTTTAATATGAAATTTTTGAAAACAGATTATTAGGGGGTATCGCCATGGCCGCGCGCTTGTCGAAATGGACGGGATCTGCCGTATTGGTCGTACTCTTGATCATCACACTTGTTCCGTTCGTAATTTTGTTCTTCTTCTCGTTTAAAGATCAAATCGAGATCTTGATCGACTTCTGGGGGATGCCTGAAGTTATAAAGTGGGCTAATTA
Organism: Cohnella sp. LGH; assembly: GCF_017671885.1. Lineage (NCBI taxonomy): Bacteria > Bacillati > Bacillota > Bacilli > Caryophanales > Paenibacillaceae > Cohnella > Cohnella sp. LGH. Next base: position 1,193,726 of record NZ_CP072117.1, on the reverse strand, counting down.
TTCGGATGCCTGGAACGTCGTGAAATTCAGTATCGGGAATTCTTTATATGTATGTATCGTTACCGTTATCGGAGCCGTCGTACTTGGATCACTTTCCGGTTACGTATTTGCCAGACATAGGTTTCCGCTAAAAGGATTGCTGTACATCCTCCTGATCGGCGTCATGATGATTCCTTCTTTGTTGACGATCGTGCCGCTTTACGCGATTATTGCCGAGCTTGGAATAACGAATAGTTATCTCGGATTGATTCTTCCCTATATCGCAGGAACGCAATTACTTGGGGTTCTGCTATGCCGAACGTTCTTCGAATCGCTTCCGGAGGAATTGTTCGAAGCGGCTAGGATCGATGGAGGGAACGAGTTTTATCTCTATTCGCGGATCGCTCTTCCGCTATGTCTGCCCATTCTTGCGACGGTCGGAATCGTTACCTTCCTAGCTGTATATAGCGATTACTTATGGCCGTTCATCGTTCTAGCCCAAGAAAAACAAACATTTACGATGGCTGCGGTCAGTTTGAACCGATCGGGGCAGTCGGATATCGGGCTTTCCTTCGCGGGTTATATTATTGGCAGTATTCCGACGATATTGGTCATCAGCTTCGGTATGAAATACTACATAGAAGGCATGGTCTCCGGCGCGATTAAATCTTAAAAAGCATATCCATCGTGCTTCGATCACGCAATCCAACCCGAATTATCATCCAGATCAAATGGAAAAAGATTGGAATGACCTTACAATTTCGATTATACAAGGAGGTATCGTTTGAAATGTACAAAATGAAATGGCTGTCCGTCCTTATGACCGTCGCCATCTTGTTCGCGCTTCTTCCGCCCTTCGCGGCTGGCGCGGCATCCTTGTCAACCCGATACACGCTAAGCAATGGCTATATTTATTTGTCCGGCATCAACGGTATGATCGATGTGATGAAAGTCGATCCGGCCGGCGGCGGCAATTACCAAGCGACCGATATTATTGCAAGCAACATGTATATGGGCGCCAACCTGAATGTGGCCGGCAACGGAACGAGCGGCACTTGGTCGATCAGCGGCAGCACACTTTCCATTAACGACATTCCGTTCCCCGGTACCAATATGAAAGGAGACTGGACGATTACGCTGAATGGAAACCGGATGGAAAACCAGTACCGCGTAACGGCGACGGCAAACGGGACAAAAGCGCACTCAGTGGGGTTCTATATCGATACGCCGTTCGATAGGGACGGGTATTCTTTCAGCGATTGGACCCAGATTTTGTTCGACCGCTTTGTCGATTCCAAAGGAAAATATATCAATACCCGCTCTTACAAGCGGCTTGTTGAGGATATTTCTCTAAGCCTGGAGGGCGAGTGGATCTATTTGTACGGGACGAACAATTACGATTTGAAAATATCGCCAAGCACCGGCGTCATGCGGCCGAGCAGCGGGTTCAGCAACATGATGACGCTGAGTTTTACGAATAACGAGGAGAGTTCGGTGCCGTATGTGTTGAACAACGGTCAGTTTGTCGATCGGAGCATGACGATCGAGGTGCTGCCGCATTCGACCTCCAACGTCATCGGCTGGTATCCGAAGTTCAGCGCGTCTGACAGTTCGTTCGCGAATTCATTGAACGAGCTTGTGTATGAGCGCGCTTTCGGGTGGCCGGCCGGCGGAACCAGCACTGCCTGGAAGGAATGGATGGGGCTTCAGCGCTCGTTTCTGAACAGCGGCTTCCGCGATCGTGAAGCTTACGAACTGTCCAATACGCAGCAGGATGCGAGCGGCTATACCTGGGCATGGTGGGGGCTGCCGGGGTGGCCGGCGGCGGATCAAAGTCATGACCACCTTCATCGTATCAGCTCGCCGGCCAATTTCATCAACGGTTCGTACCGATACGTGATGGCCACCGGAGATCGGACGTTTTTGAAGATGAATATCTCACGGCTGCGCAACGCGATGAACTATATGCTGACGCAGTACGATACCACCAGCAAGCTCTTCATCGATACGCACGCCGACCATCGGGGACGTTCGGGAGACGCCGGCGGCAGCTATTGGGATATTCTCCCTTTCGGATATAAGGACGGTTACGGCAACATTAATGCTTACTTAGCCTTAAATGCAATGGCGGAAATCGAGAAACTGGTTGGCAACTCGACAGAGTTCAATAGCTTAACGGCCAAGGCGGCCGATTTGTTCACCGGATACAACAATACGTTCTGGTCGGTCGACCACTATAAACTGAACGTTGACGATACGGGCACTGCGAGGGATTATTGGGGGACGTGGCTAAATTTCGAAGCGGCGTTCGCGGGTCTGGCAGATGCGACCAAATCAGCGCAAATGATCGACGCGTTCGCTTCCAAAACGACCGGCTCCGGCAGCACAGACGCTTTCAGCAAATGGATCATAGGGCCACGGACATTTCTCGAGCCGAATCCGGACAATCCGAGCGGCGGTTGGTGGGTCATGGGATATACGCCGCCGGCGGATTACAACGCGCAAATTCAGAATGGAGGCACCTCCTTCTACACAGCGTTCTATGAATTGATGACCCGTATTAATGGAAAGGGCGCGAACAACGCCTATGCAAGGCTTCAGGAGATATTGACCCGGTTCAACAAAGCCGACCATCTCAGCGGAGGCAATCCGTTGATCGATGGGGAGATGAACCAGCACGGTTCCGAAGGGTCGATCGGTTTCTGGGGTGAGTTTCCGGAGTCGGGCTTGGTGCCCTACTTTGCGCTATACGGTTTGATGGGCGTCAAGATGGACGTCGACGGTTTGAAAGTAACGCCGAATTTGCCGACTTCCTTAACTTCTCTGGGCATGGAAAACCTCTACTACTGGGATATGAATCTGAAAATTACGACGACGCCGACATCTGTCCGGATTCAGGCGCTTAGCAACAACAGCCCCTATTCTTGGACGATAAACGGAACAGCCGTCTCCGGCGCTTTCGACATCACCACAGCAATTACGGCTGGCCAGACCGTCACCTTGTCCCGCAGCCCGGGGTCGTCTTTTGACTTATCGACGATAAGCGATCCAACGGTGAAGACACGGGTAGCGTCCCAAGGCACGTTCAACGACGGCATCTTGGGAGCCAACAACGATTGGACGATCGCTTCGATTGGTATGTACAAGCCAAACGCAGGCTTGAATGTACTGGCCGTCGAGGCAAAGAATGCGGACGGCAGTGCAGGTTTTATCGGTGACTATACGTTGCCGGATGGTACAGTTATCGCAACGGACAGTTCTTGGAAAGTAACGACCGACAAACCGTTGGCGGACTGGAGATCGGGCGGATTTGACGATACGGAATGGAACAATGCGGTAGACTACGGCTCGAATGGGACTCAGCCATACGGCACAATCAGCAAGATGAACGGCACGAACGCGAGATGGATATGGAGCGGGCAGAACCGCAACTCCTTTGAAAGAGCAGCGCCAACGGCGGTAACGGCATCCAGCAACCTGCCCGGTTGGCCAGCGTCGAACGGCGCGGACAACAATTGGGGAACGGCTTGGGCCAGCAATTGGAGCGTTACAGCTGATGGTTCCGAATATTTGCAGGCCGATCTTGGCGCAAGCAAGCTGGTTCGCGGAGTGAAGTTAGTGCCGAGGGGAGGCGGACTCTTCTTCCCGATCGACTTCAGGCTGGAAACATCTACGGACGGCGTGAACTGGTCGAATGTGCCTGGACAGCGGTATGTGAATTACCCGAACCCTTCGAGCAGCGAAGTAAAGCTCTATTTTGATTCCGGGGTGAACGCTCGGTACGTGAGGGTCGTCGCAACTGTGATGCCGAACAGCGAAGGCGGTCAGTACGCCTTCCATCTCGTCGAATTCGCGCCGCTTGTCTGGAATGCGCCGCCGGCCAAAACGACGGTTCACTCGAGCCAACTGCCCGGCTGGGAGTCGACCCGGATTTTGGACAACAATTTGAACACCGTTTGGTCCAGCAATATTGGTTCATCCGCGACGGTGGCAGAATATGTCGGCATCAATTTGGGCAGGACTGAAACGATTAACGGGATAACTGTTCAGCCCCGACCGGGCGGAACCGGATTTCCGAAAGGGTTCAAATTCCAGTACAGTGCGGAAGGCTCCGCCTGGACCGATGTGCCGGGACAAACATATGCGAATTATCCGAATCCAGGAACTTCATCGCGCACTTTTTATTTCACTGAGGCTGTCAGTGCCCAGTACATCCGAATGTTGTCCACGGAGATGTCGGCGGAAGGAGCGTCATATGTATTCCAGTTGGGTGACATGAACGTCATTGGCAAAATGGCATACTTGCGCAAGCTTTACTATGACACATGGACCGAGCGAATCCGCACCAACGGCGGCTCTTCCAGCGCATTATCAGGCTGGGGGGACGCGAACGCAAGGGACAATAACGCGGCGACTTCGTGGTCGTCCAACGGCTATTCGGACAGCAATCATACGGAATGGGTGTCCATCGATCTGGGCGCCCCCCAGCAGGTTAAGCAAGTTCGCGTATTGCCGCGAAGCGGGGGAGTTTGCTTTCCGATCGATTTCAAGCTAGAGTACAGCACGAACGGCACGACGTGGACCCTGATTCCGGGCCAGACTTATTCGAGCTATGGCAATCCTGGATCGAAAGAGCAGATGTTCGCGTTCGCGAATCCTGTGATGGCCCAATATGTGCGCATTGTCGGTACTAAGTTGAGCCCGGATAGTTTTTCGAACTACTATATGCAAATCGCAGAGTTGCGGGCGGATAGTTAGGCATCGTTACGCGTTATTGAACAGCAAATTCCCTGCCCTACTTCCAGTGAAAAGTAGGGCAAATAGAGCTCATCCGTTGTTAAATCCTGCAATAAAGGGGGGGGCTGAAAACGATAATCTGACTTCGGACTTTCTTTCTCAATAGCCTGGACGATGTGGTTGAAATTGGAGGATAATTAAATGGGTGGACAGTTCCGGACGGCGAATGGATATGGGGACAAGGCAACGGTCCGCCCAATAGCTGGGTCATTTTGAGGAAAACATTCGATCTGTCCCGCCCTGTTCCGGGCATCCATAGCAGCGAGCTTCCGGCCCAATCGCTGAACGCGATCGGTGAATTCGGCATGATTCTTCCCTATTATATGAACAGCGGGGATGCATCCGTGATCGCCCCAAGCTATCCCGCCGTCATCAACTATTTGCGGCTCTGGGAGACGAACGCGGACAGCCTGATCGAACCTCGTAAGGGCGATTGGTACTGGTATGAGCACGGCGAGAAAATAGACGGTGACGTACTGCGTGGTACTATTCCGCGCTGCAGGCGGCTAAAACGATGGCCGTGCTGATTGAGCGCACTGACGATATGGCCTGGATCGAGACTCGGGCGACAAGCATCCGGAGTCAATTCGACCTGGCCTTTTGGAAGGGTGACGGCTATCGGTCGGGAGAATTCACAGACGATAGGGCGAATGCCGTCGCTGTGCTCGCGGGGTTGGCGAGTCGGGACAAGTGGCCGGCAATTGCCGCCTTGCTGGGAGAGGTGTGGAACGCTACACCCTATATGGAAGGCTATGTACTGGAAGCGATGTATCGGATAGGCTATCCGGATCAAGCGCTGATGCGTATGAAGGCGAGATACGCGCCTTTGACGGACAACGAAAACTCCACGTTGTGGGAGCATTTCTCGATTCACGGCACGCGCAATCACGCCTGGTCGGGAGGACCGCTGACGATTCTGGCCAAGTATGTAGCCGGCTTGTATCCGGCAACTCCGGGGTATGAAACGTATTTCGTCATGCCGCAGTTGTCGTCGTTGACCTCTTTGAGCCTTGTCGTCCCTTCGATCAAAGGCAGGATCGAGCTTGATTTGCGTAAGGAGGAAGATCAACTGCATTTAGGGCTGATTTCTCCGCCGGGCACGGAGGCGATCGTCGGCATTCCCCGTGTAGTATTCGCCAGCGGCGGCGAAGTGAGCATTGCCTGTCAAGGAATAATGGTGTGGTCGAACGGGGAATTGTGTTTGACGCCGCTCAGTACTTCACATACCGTAATCGTCGAAAAGAATATTCGCCGTTTTTCTTCTTGGGCTTGTCGTACTAAGTTAACGGTGGCATGATCGTTGTCTAGAATGGCGATGACGATGTTCGAATCGAATAAATATCCGGAGTGGTTTTGGGTCACTTTCCCCAGCCCTCCCGTGACTCCTGAAACTCAAGTTAGAAAGCGTCATTTGACCACATTTTGACCACATGGAACAAAAAAATGCTTCTCACGAGTTCAAATCGAACTTGTTGAGAAGCATTTTTATTATGCATTTCCTAGTTCATCCAGCAACTGGTTAAGCTTCTTATCAAAAGTGAAAATGGTATGTCCACCGATCTTCGAGTAGGAGAAAAGCAGGGAGTCGACAAAATCGATATTAATTTCACTGTAGACCTTTAATGCTTCGATCAAGATGTTTCGGTCATGCATGGATATGTTGCGGTAGGAGAGCAAGTTCCGTAACGAATCAAAAATATGAACCCGCTCCACTTTATATACTTTTTCCAATACATAGACGACTTCGGCAACGACTTCATTGGGAATAAAAATGTTGTGGTCTTCGATTTTATCTCGGGCTTGTTCAATGAACTGAGCCGCATCTTGAAGCAAATAACGCAGTATTAAATTTGCATCAACGATGTTCATGTTTTTCTTGCACGCCCTTTTCCCAAGCACCTTGTTCGAATTGAATTAAATCCGAGTTGGCGTATTGTTTCAATGCACCTCTAGCGGTAGGCGAAGGGGGGATTGCTTGTTTGAATGGAGATGGTTCTCCGATAGGTAATATGATTAATTCAACATCCTGATTCCGAAGTTCTTCAGGGAGATCGACGAGATGCTTTAGTGCATCACTGTTGGTTATTTTTCTGACGAAGTTCATGATAATCACCGTCCTTAGTTTAAGTATAGCTGATTTTAACAGTCGCATCCAGATGCACTAAAGGTTTTTCAAAGCTTACAATCTGCATAAGGATGCCGCCGCAGCGCACAGAAGACGCATTCTTCCGATGTACCCATAATGAGAAGATGTATAGCACGAATCCATTAGGTTTATGCTGATATTGTGATATAATGGATTTCCAATATTTGTTCATAGGAGTAGCGTTCGCCCGGTGCAAGAAGTCCCATATTGGATTCGTAGACCATGGACAGTTCACCTGAACAAGTTGGGGGCGATCGTTGGCGAGGCTACGGCACGATTATCAATCCGGCCCCGGACTTCAGCATCGATCATGCTGCCAAGCTGCCGGATGGCGGGACGTGGGTATTGGACGGCGGCGTCAACAACGACGTTCATTCGATTCCCGGACATGGACTTAAAAATAGACGTAGTTTTGGTCAAATGGACAAACCGTATCGATCCTCCTTTCATAGATTGAACTATCTCTCAATTAGAGGAGGAGTTCGATTGATTAACAGGAAAAAACCAGTTCCGAAGAGAGTAGGTACTAAGGCGGTAAATCCCTTTTTGCAGTTATTTTCGGGCACTAATTTTACGGGCACAGTCAGAAGATTTCGGGGAAGTCTCGGAATTAGAAATTTGTCGTCAGTCGGTCTGAACAATACCATTGAGAGTCTCAGATTCACTACCGGTGCAGGTTTGACGGGGACTGTCGTTTTATTCGAAGGCACCGGATACTCAGGTGACTTCGTTAAGTTTAATCCCACTGCGAACATTCCGGACCTATCGACTTTGAATTTCGATAATCAGGCTTCATCGCTCGTTGTATCCTCGCTTGCCCTGTCCGATGCGGAAATCGCAGCCATTCAGGATTCGGGCACAGACCTTGCAGAGGTTCTCAGAAAGATTCGCGCCGCCAGAAAGCGTCGCGCGGCCAAGCGTATGGGCAAGAAATAAGCTTTGTTATAAACTGATACCGGTATCCAACTGGTATCAGTTTATTTAGTTATAAGGCGTGAAAATATTGCGACCTCGATCAAATTATGCGCCTTGCCTCGCTTCACAAAGCTTCTATAAGATATGCGTGAGGCGCTCCGATAGATAAGCCGGCAGTAGGGATCGGACGCATCAGAATACTTCCGGCTTCTAAGAATTGTTATGTAAATCTACAAGTTTTTGACCTGCTGACGTCGTTCGGGAGTGTGCTAAAATGAAGGTTATGTCTGAGACACTTGAATCGCATAGAGGAGTGACCGATACATGCAGAACTGGCGAAGCTGGCTCCCGAACACGTTGAAGTATAGACTTTTTGTCGCGTATATTACCCTTCTGATGCTGCCCTTGTGCATCGCGATTTATTATCTGTTCCAATACTTCGAAACGACTCGGCAGAACGATATGATCGACCGCATGTCCGAGCGCATGCAGCAGGTGTATATTTCCTTGACGGATATGATGGCCTTTGCCTATAAATCGAATACGATTCTGAGCCAGGACGAAAGCCTGATTCAGATCATGCACAATCCCGACAAGTATGATCCTCTTGAACGAAAGAAAATCGTAGAAAGCAAAATGTTCGGCATCAATAACAGCTTCTTTTTCCACCAGACGGAGCTGTATTTTCGTTTTATCGACCGCAACGGCAACGTATACACTTCCTATGCGCCCAATAGCCAGTTAACGAACGAACGGGAAGAATTACAGGAATGGCAAACGAAACTGCAAGCCGGCAGTCGCCCTTACCGCTGGGTAGCGGACGATTCGAACGACGTCAGAAGCAGCCAGGGCAGCAAGCTGCTGAGTTTATATCTGATGCTGAATGACGAGCTGCGCGGCAATTACGGGCTGGCGCGAATCAGCATCAATGTGCAGGAATGGTTTCACAATACGTTAAAAGATAATCCGGCCAATCAGGGGCTGACCATTTTCACCGGACGGGGAGAGACGGTGCTGCAGAACAAGGAGGCCGCTTTCAGTCTGGACAGCATGAAGAGAATTATCTCAGCGCAAACGCAAAACGGCCACTACAAGGACGAACGGACGCTGTCTCTCGTCAATTACAGCTATATAGAAGAGTTGGACTGGTACGTCGTTAGCCAAATGCCCTTAAACGAGCTGCAGCAGGAGGTTCGGCGTTTAAGGCTGATGATCTATATGTTTCTAATTTTTGTAGTAACCGCTTTCATGCTGATGACTTTCTTTCTGGCGTCGCGCATGACCCAGCCGTTGTCCGTTTTGAAGCGGAGCATGGAGGAAGCCTCGGACAAGAAGCTGAATGTGAAAATATCGATCAACAAAGGCGCAACGGATGAGATTCAATCGCTCAGCGCAAGCTTCAATCGGATGATTGACGACGTTGTCGAGCTCATTGCCAAGCTGAAGCAGGAGGAACGGCAAAAACAGCTGGTTCGTTTTCAAATGCTGCTGTATCAGATGAATCCGCATTTTCTGCTTAACACCTTGAACACGGTCAAATGGATGGCCAGAAAAGAAAAACAGGAGGAAATTTCGGGCATCTGCACTTCGCTGGGCTTAATTCTGGAGGCGAGCCTGAATTCGGATATCGAGCTGATTCCGCTCAAAGACGAGATTCAATTGCTGCGATCCTATGAATCCATTCAAGCGTTTCGATTCCGCGAGCAATTCGCCATCGTCTATGAGACGGAGGAAGCGGTACGTTATGCGCTTGTTCCCAAGCTCAGCCTGCAGCCGCTGGTAGAGAACGCGATCGTCCATGGCTTTAACCGGGTTGAAGGCCACGGCACCATATGGGTCAGGGCGCGAGCGGAAGGAAACGAGCTTATTCTGGAAGTGGAGGATAACGGCATCGGTATGGAAGAAGCGGCCCGCAAGCCGGGAAGACGCAGCGGGCACGGGATCGGGCTGAGTAATTTAAGGGAAAGGGTGCAACTGCTTTTTAAACAGGAGGGAGCTGTTGAACTGATCTCGGACGGGAGCGGGACTCTGGTAAGGATTCGCTTGCCTTTACTGATTGCAGCGCCGTATTCGCAGGAAGGAGACGACCGGCATGTGGACGATTTTATTGGTGGAAGATGAAGGATTTGTCCGTGAAGCTATCCGGGAACTTCTGGATTGGGAGAGCCACGGGTATTGCGTTGCGGGAGAAGCGGGGAACGGCGAGGAAGCGTTGGCAGCGATTCTGGAGTTGAAGCCCGACGTCGTAATCGCCGATATTGTCATGCCGGGCATGGACGGAATTGAACTGCTGAAGGAAACGCGGAAGGCGGGAATACGCAGCCGTTTTATTATGCTGACGGCCATGAATCATTTCGACTATGCGCGGGACGCCTTGCAATATGGGGCCTCCAACTATTTACTAAAGCTGTCTTTGAACGATGACGTTCTGCTGGAAAGCCTGGGAAGGATCAAGGAGGAATTGCTAGCCGAACTGAGAGGAGCGGGAGAGGCGCTCTACCCTTTCTATCATCGCATCTGGGCGGGAATTCAAGGGACAGGGGCGGCAGTCCAGGCAAATTTGGCCGAACTAACCTCATCAATGGAGAAATTTCGCAATCTGAGTCTGGATATTGTCGTTGTGCTAAGCGGGGGCGTTCCCGCTAGTCTCGATCAGGCCGGTATATGGCAGGAAGGCTATCTGCTTGTCCAATCCTTTCACGATGCGGGTCAGACGACTTTCTTTTGCTGGAAGTTTCGGAAGAAGGGAGATTCGGCGGAAGGCAACAGTTTGGTTCGTCTGCCCGATGACTGGCTTCAGGCGGTGAACCGATTAAATGGCGATTGGTACAGCCAAGAGGCTTATCCGGCTGCGAGAGAAGGCGTGACACCGATCGAGGAGTTGGAGGTTGAGCTGATCCGCAGTTTTGAAGAACTGAATGAAGCCAAATGCGCGGAGGCGGCAGCGCAAATCTGGGAGGGCATGAAAGCTTCGTCCCTGTCCCATGTGGAAGTAAAAAAACGCGCGACCCATCTGCTGCACATTTTGACGATGCTGGCCGGACGGAAGACGGAGGATGAGACGGAAGTCTATTCGGCCGTAAGCCATGAATCGCTGCTTGCGCATGCGCTGCAAGCCATACGAGAGCTTATTCGGCATAAACGGGAAGAAGATATTAGCTATACGGACCATCCGGAGGTGAACCGGGTGATTCAATATATGGCGGAGCATTACAAGGAAAATATCAAGGTTACGGATCTGGCCAGACTGGTAGCCATTAACGTGGACTACTTGAGCACTGTATTCGGCAAAAAGACCGGCCTGACGCCCATCGCGTACTTGCGAAATCTTCGGATTGAACAAGCCAAGCGTCTGCTGCTGCATTCCAAGCTCAGCGTAGAAGAGATCGCGAGTCAGACCGGCTTTACCGACGACGCGTACTTCATCAAAACGTTTAAGCGACTCGTCGGACAAACTCCCAGCTCCTTCAGGCGAGAGAAAAAGGACTAAGTTTTGTACGGTCAACCTGCAAGTTTCGTCCCTTATAGGCCCAGGAGCGAATTGATATAGTTGGGATGAATCAAACACCAGCTTAGGGAGGTTGCAAGAAAGATGAGAAAAGGAAAGCGGTTGGTCACAGGCTTGGCATCGGTTGTAGCGGTATCTCTGATGCTTGCCGGCTGCAGCGGGAACGGAAATAACGGCAATGGAGGAACGGCGTCTTCCGCCGCGCCATCCTCCTCGCCATCCTCAAGCGTCGAGCCCAGCGCAACGGGGAGCGCAGACCCGGTCAAGCTGACCCTATGGGGAGGCGTACCGCCTGAAAACGGCCCGCAGGAGGTCGTCGACAACTGGAACAAGGAAAATCCGGATATTCAATTGGAATACGTGCGGTTCGTCAATGACGACGCCGGCAATCTGAAGCTGGATACGGCATTGATGTCCAGCCAGCCCGTGGACATGTACGTCAACTACGACTACAGCTTATACGAGAAACGGATTAAAGCGGGGAATGCGCTTGATCTGAACACATTCTCCGATTACAGCGTGGATGAGAAGATGGGCGAAGGCGCCTCTTTCTGGAAAGCGGACGACAAGTACTACGGGGTTCCTACTTCGAAAGGTCCATCGTTAGTCTGGTTGAACAAGGATATGCTCGACGCCAAGGGGCTGCCGGTACCGACGGAATGGGGACTGGACGAGCTTAGAGATTATGCCGCCAAGCTGAAGGATGACAACGTTTGGGGACTGGCGCAAAGCGATTATTATTTCAATGTGCCGATCAACGGCTCCATGAGAAAGCAAAGCTTGCAGTTGACGAACCCGGACGGGACCTCGGCATTCGATAATCCGTTTACGGTTAAAACGCTTCAGGTGTATTTGGACATGATGTTCACGGACAAGAGCTTGATGCCTCACACAGAGCAGATTACCTCCAAGCCTGCCCTGGATCAAATGTTTGTCAAAGGAGAAGCGGCGATGCTGTTCTCGACGAACCAGATTTTCCGTACGACGAACAATCTGACGGAATTTCCGCGGACGTTCAAGGTGGCGGCGGCTCCGGCTCCCAAGGTGGACAAGGATCAAGCCGATTATATTTATGCCGGCGGCACGGGAGACGTCATTTCCATCAATCCTCGCACCAAAAATCCGGAAGCGGCCTGGAAATTCATCAAGTGGTATGCGGACGGCGGAATGCTCCCAATGGCGGCAGGCGGCCGAGTGCCTGCATCCAAGGACTTTCCGATCGATGAGGCCGTTGCCCTTATGTTCAAAGGCGTGGAGGACACGTACGATCTGGAGTCGATTAAGCGGGTTATATTCGGGGACCTTCCGCTGGGTCTCAGCCGTCTGGATCGGAAGACGGGAACCGAGCAGCAGGCCGTCTATGACAACATTTTTTCACGCAAGCTGACTCCGGAGGAAGGCGCGAAGGAACTGGCGCGGGTGCATAACAAAAATTTGCAGGAGTCCTCTCAATAAAGTCGCCGGAACCGGAGGGAGACGGGGGTAGGCGCCGCCTCCCTCTTCGGTGACAGCGGCATGAAGATTCAAACTTACACATGATACAGAGAGAAAGGCGGTGACCGATCGTGAGCTGGATGAAGCGGCAGAGGCTGATTGGTTATGTATTCATTGCCCCCAATCTGATTGGAATGACGGTATTTATGCTCATTCCTGCCCTGTTCTCCTTTTATTTAATGTTTACGGATTGGGTATTCGCTAGCGGGCAAAGCCCGCATTTTGTCGGATTGGATAATTTCAGGATGATGGTGAGGGACGATTTATTTGCTGTATCGGTCAGAAACACCTTGCTGGTGTTAATCCCCGTACCGATTTCGATTATGCTCGGATTTCTGATTGCGGTCATGCTTAATAACCGGACTTATTTTCAGAGGACGCTGCGGGCCTTCTTCTTCGCTCCGTATTTCACCAGCGGCATCGCCATTGCATTCGTTTGGATGGTACTGTTTCAGCCCACCAACGGCCCGATTAACGCCTTCTTGCGATCCGTGGGCTTAAGCGAGCCTCCGCTGTGGTTCGCTTCGCCGGATACGGCGATCTATGCGGTGCTGATCATGATGACCGCCGGCGGCGTCGGGTACAACATGATTATCTATTTGGCCGCGCTGCAGGAAATGTCCTCGGAGCAGCTGGAAGCCGCCAAGATGGACGGAGCGACGTTCGGGCAGCTGCTGCGTTTGATTATACTCCCGTTGGTCAGCCCGACGACCTTTTTCCTGATGATTACCGGCTTCATCGGCTCCGTCAAAGGCTTTGGCATGATCTATGCGATTACACAAGGAGGCCCTGCCAACAGTACGACGGTTTTCTCTATTTTCGCTTATAAGAAAGCGTTTAACTTTTATGAAATGGGCTACGCCTCCGCCGTTTCGTGGACCATGTTCCTGATCATCCTCGTCATCTCGCTTATTCAGTGGGCTGGCCAGAAAAAATGGGTCCATTACTAACGGAGGGGAAGAAGCACAATGAATACAAGAAATGCCAGAGTCATCAAAGAACAAGCGCTTAAAGGCCTCAATACGATCCTCATGGCGCTGGCCAGTCTGCTGCTGCTGTCGCCCATGATCTGGATGATCAGCACCTCGTTCAAAAAAGCAAAGGACGTCTTCACCTATCCGATTCAGTGGATTCCGCTCGATCCGGTGTGGACCAACCATATTAAGGTGTGGACGGCCGGAGACGGATTTCTGCCGTTTTACTTAAACTCGCTGAAAATATCCGTGATTTTGATGATCGGGGCTCCTTTGTTGGCCGCATTTGCCGCCTATGGCTTCAGCCGCATCCCGTTCCAGGGAAGGAACGTTATCTTTCTGTTGTATCTATGTCTGATGATGATTCCGCAGCAAGTGCTGTTTGTGCCGAAATTCATTATGTTTGATTGGATGAAAATCTACAATACCCATTGGGCGCTCATTCTGCCGGGCTTGTTTACGGTATTCGGCGTGTTCATGATTCGGCAATTTTTTATGAGTATCCCGCATGAAATATCCGAGGCGGCCTTTATTGACGGAGCCGGTCATTTTAGGATTTTCTGGCAATTGTTTCTGCCGCTTTCCAAGCCGGTTCTAGCCACCTTCGCGATTATTGATTTTACATGGACATGGAACGATTACGAGAACGCCTTGATTTTCCTGCTCGACAAAAAGCTGTATACGGTACCGCTTGGCATGCAGAATTTTATGCTGGAAGCCGGGGTGGATTACAACATGATGATGGCCGCCGCCACGGCGGGAGTCGTGCCGCTGCTCGTCGTCTTCTTCCTCGGTCAGAAGTATATTATTCAAGGGTTCTCAAGCTCCGCAATCAAAGGATAGACGATTTAAAGCTATGAAATCGGATATGAAAATCCTTTAAGGAGGAATGAACGGCGTATGCTTAAAAAGTTGGGTGTCATCCTTCTGGTCATTTGTCTGTCAGGCGTCTGGGACGTTATAGACAATGGGGATACGGGCCATGCGTTTGCGGCGGAAGAAACCGACTCCGCTCGTGCGGCAGCGGATTTTAATTACGTCATCAGCGATTTCGAGCGCCGTCGAATGAAGCAATCGTTCCCGACTTTGCAGATCAAACGCAAATCGGCGGATGGGCGGCCGATGCGGTGAAGTCCGCTGTGCAAGCCGGCTGGATTACGGGCTATAGCGATGGCAGCTTCCGCCCTCAGGCCCATATGACGCGGGCCGAGCTGACGGCTGTTATTGTCCGAGCGGCGAATCTGTCGGTGAAGAGCGGCGAGAATACCGGATTCGCGGACGACGAGCGCATTCCGGTCTGGGTTAGAGGTTATGCGGCCGCTGCGGCACAGGGCGGCTTGATCGAAGGCCGCGGAGGCAACCGGTTCGTTGCAGAGGGCTTGGTCACCCGGGCCGAAGCGGCGGTGATGATCGTCAGATTGCTGGAAATAACAACGTCATTAAATTAAATTAAATTATATTAATCTCAAAGACTGGACCGGGAATAAAAACGGAGTCCGAATCGGCATGGGGAAACAACGCCCTGTGCCGTTTCTTTTTTTGTGCAGGCAACTCGATTCATCGTCATCTATTGAATTGCAGCATCCGTTAATATAAACTGTGTTGAATCCGCTTACAAACAGAGGTGAACACGAGTGAGGCCGTTAATGCCGTTGAAGCGCACCCCATTATTCGTCTACCAGAAAATCATCATCGTGTTTTTTGTATTGATGATTCCGGCTTACGCTATCCATATCGGAATCAACTATATGGGCTTTTCGTTCGTCAAGAAACAGATTTTGTCTTCCCATCTGGCGAACGCCAATTTTTACGCCGTGCAGTTGGAAAGCTCGATCGATTTTATCCGCGGCCGGCAGTTGGAGTTTCTGAATGATTCCGACTTGCAGAAGCTTGGATTTATGTCCGATTCGCTCGACAAATTCCAAGAAATCATGCTTGTGAAATCCATAGGCGAAAAGTTGGCGACCATACAGAACGCGAGTCCTTACATCATCAATTCCGGGGTGTATATTAAATCCTACGGCAAGACGATCTCCACGCGAGGCGGAGTGAAAAATTTACCGAATGACGAATGGAACTCGGTGAAGTCAAGAATGGAATCCGGCATGAACAAGGCGGTGTATTACTCTAAGGACACCATTATTTTCGTCAAATCGTCGAATAACGATAACTTCGTTTCCTACTTGGAACTGTCAGTCAGCCGGTTTCAACAAACGCTTCAGCAGCTCGTCCAAGGAGGCAGCGGCGCAGGGGTAGCGATTATCGACGAACCGTTACGCACCCCAGTGATTTTCGATGAAGCCGACGCTCGAATTATCGGAACGATGATCGAGCAATTGCCCGACAACAAGATCGGGGAAGTGCATGAATATTTGCAGGTTCGGGCGAACGACGAGACTTATTTAATATTGGTAACGGCCCTCCACTCCTATGGGTGGAAATTACTGACCTATGTAACGGAAGAGCAAATTACCGGTCCGCTGAAAAAATTCAATACATGGTTTTTCGTTCTGTTCATCGTGTCCTTTATCGTTATCTTCCTGTTTTCTTTCTCGGTTAATCGGATGATTCACAAGCCGCTTTATAAATTGATCCAGTCGTTCCGCAAGACGGAACTCGATCATCTGCATATGTCCGCCCCGCCTCAACGGGATAACGAATTCGATTACATTTATCGAAGCTTCGACAACATGATGAAGAAGCTTAACGTCTCGGTCCGGCAAAATTATGAACAGAAAATGGCGCTCCAGCAGTCGGAACTGAAGCAGCTCCAGTCGCAAATCAATCCGCACTTTTTGTACAACGGCTTTTATAACATTTACCGCTTCTGCAAATCCGGAGATCAGGAGACCGCCGCGACGTTGGCGCAGAGACTGGCCAGCTACTACCATTTCATCACGAGAAGCGGTTCGGACGAGGTCGCACTGCGAATGGAGTATCAGAATGCTCTCGATTATTGCGAAATTCAACGGATTCGCTTCTCGAACCGGATCGAACTGCAATACGACAAGCTGCCGCCTCATCTGCATTCTATTCAAATCCCGCGCCTTATTTTGCAGCCGATCATCGAGAATGCGTTCGAGCATGCGTTCGAGCATAGCTCGAAAGGCGGTATCCTTCATGTGCGAATTGTCGAAGAGAATAGCCGTATCGTTTTCCGTATCGAGGATGACGGCGCTCAATTAACGGACGAGCAGATCCGGCTGCTGGAGGAACGATTGAAGATGAATTCCGGCGTTGCGGAGAAAACGGGCATTTTGAACGTCAACGGTAGAATCAGGCTTAAATACGGCGAAGAGAGCGGCGTGGCCGTATCGCGAAGCCCGCTCGGCGGTCTTCGCGTTGATGTGATCATACTCGTCCAAGGGGGATGGAAAAATGTATAGAATGCTCATTATTGATGACGAGCCGGCGATCGTGAAAGGCTTGGTGCAATTGTTCTCGGAAAGCGAAATGGAACTTGACGTGTGGGAAGCGACTTCCGCTTACGAGGTTATGGATATCATTCAGCAAGTGAAAGTGGATCTCGTATTGAGCGATATACGCATGCCGGAGATCAACGGTTTGCAGTTGATCGACGAAATCTTATTTTATTGGCCGTCCTGCAAAGTCATCTTTCTGACAGGTTACAGCGAGTTCGAGTATGCATATGCGGCTTTTCAGAAAAACGTGGAGAACTACATTCTGAAGCATGAGGATGACGCCACACTTCTCGCCGCCGTTCAGGCCGTAGTCGATAAGCTGGACGCCGAGATGAAGAACGAGGCGCTGCTCGAGCAAGCGCTAAAGGAGACGGCGTACGTTCAGCCGCTTATCAAGAAGCAGTTTTTGGAGGCATTGCTCCTTGCGGAACCGCTTCAAGAGCTTCTTTCGCGGGAGCCGTTTTGTTCGTTAACGTTTCTGATTCGCACGGATCTTCCCGTTATTCTCCTATCCGGATTCGTGACGAAGTGGGGAGAGGGAAATAAGCTGCACGCTTACCATTCGATCCAACGCATCTTTACAACGGCGATGACCTCGTTGCTCGCAGCGGAAGAGCTGCTGTTCGACAACTCCGCGCTCGTTTGGTTAATACAGCCGAATCCGGATTCGCAGCGTTTGACGTTGCCGGATCGGACTCCGGATTGGAAGGCCGCGGCGGCGTATTTGAAAGGGATGCTCGAATCGGTGCAGAACTCGTGCCAGGCCACGTTGGGCGTCGACGTATCGTTCATGATTTCCGGGACGGCGTTGTCTTGGAACGAAGTTCATCAAGAGCTGGAGAAGATGAAATCCTGGATCGGCAAAAACGACAGGCTGACGCCAACGATGACGATCGTCGATATGGGGAGTGTGCATAGGAAGGAACAGGTGCAAGGCGAGCAAGCGCTAATAGAGAAAATACACCGGTTTATCGACGAGCATTTGGGCGAGGATTTGTCTCTTATCAAAATGGCCGACGTTGTATTTATGAACCCTTCCTATTTCTCGCGTTATTACAAGCAGCAGACCGGGCGCAACGTTTCCGAATATATTCAATCCTCGAGGTTGAAGGAAGCTAAAGCGATGTTGGCGGACTCGAGATGGAAAGTGCAAGACATTGCGCAGCGCCTCGGGTTCGCGTCCCCCTCCTATTTTGCTATCTTTTTCAAGAAAATGACCGGTTTGACACCGCAGGAATTCAGGGAACGGTTATGAAAACGGCAATGAAGTAAAACAAGTAAAAGAACGTAAAGAGAACGAGATTGTAAGCGCTATTAGCCGAACCTACAATGAAACTATAATTCTCGAGAATTAGTACGACATCCAACCAGGGGGAATAGCATTGAGCAGAAAACGGCTTACGATCACGTTAGTTGTTTGCATGTTACTCAGTTCGATATTATTGGCCGCATGCGCGAAAGAGGAACCAAGCGGCAGTCAGGAGACGACACAGACCGGCGAGCCGAACGAATCGACTTCGAATGGAGGCGATTCCGAGGCGAGCAAGGGTGAGGCGTCGGAAGCTAAAGATCCGCTGGGGAAATACGAGGAACCGATTACGGTGACTCAGGTGCTGGGATTCGCTCCGCCGCAGGATGCGAACACGCCGAAGAGCACGACTCCGGAAACGAACGGATACGTGACGAAGCTGAAGGAAATGTTGAACATCGACTTAAAATATTTGTGGACGGTGCCTACGGATCAATTCGCGCAAAAGTTCTCGCTCTCCGTCGCCTCGGGAGAGCTGCCCGATGTGATGGCGGTGAGCCAAAGCGAATTTGAGAAATTCAGGGAAGACGGCCTGCTGGCCGATCTAACGGACGCCTATCGCCAATATGCGTCGCCTGCCTTGAAGGCCTATGTGGAGAAAGACGGCGGAACCGCGCTCAAAATGTTTACGGACGCCGACGGCAAAATCCTCGGTCTGCCGAACTATCTGGATCCTTACTCGAGTTTGCAATTGTTATGGATTCGTACCGATTGGCTTGAAGCCCTGAACCTGGAAGTGCCGCAAACGATCGAGGAGCTGGAGAAAGTCGCCGAAGCGTTCGTGAACGACGACCCGGATCGCAACGGGAAAAAAGATACGTACGGCATCACGATGAATAAGGCTCTGATTACTTGGGGGTTCGATGCCAGAGGTCCGTTCTATAGCATGGGGGCGTACCCGAAAGCATGGGTCAAAGGCAGCGACGGCACACTGGTCGCCGGCGAGACGCAGCCGGAGACGCGGAAAGCGCTGGAGAAGCTGCAAACCTGGTACAAGAAAGGAATTCTCGATAAAGAGTTCGCGTTTAAGGATATCGACAAAGTCGTGGAAGACGTGGTTGCAGGCAAAGTCGGCATTTCCTTCGGCGAATGGTGGTACCCGGAATGGCCGCTGAATTTGAACAAAGACGGGGATCCGAAGGCCGAATGGCAGGCCTATCCTCTTCCGTCCTTCGAAGGAAAACAGGGTATTCCTCTGATTCCCAAAATGAACGTAACGAAAATTCTAGTCGCGAACAAGGAGATGAAAAACCCTGAAGCGTTAGTCAAAATGGCGAATTTCTACGAGGAAATTTCTTCGCCGAAATATGCGGACGAGAATAAACCGGAAAACGGCTACGTCTACAATTGGTTCGAACCGCGATTCTACAATCCGACGGCGATTGCGGACACGTATAAGAGAGTTAACGAAGCGCTGACATCAAAAGATGAAAGCGGTCTGGATCCCGGCGACAAACCCATCTATGACGGGGCGGTACAATATTTGTCCGGCGACGCGAGTAAATGGGGACATTACATGAGCCGCGTGGCCGAGAACGGCGGTTGGGGCTTAACGGAAAAGATGAAGGCCCAGCCTGTCGTCTACAACGAATTTGCCGGCGTGCCTACGCCGACCCAGGTGGAGAAAGGCGCATCGCTCGAGAAGCTGACGGACGAAACGTTCCTTAAAATTATCGTCGGATCCGCCCCGATTGCCGAGTTCGACAAATACGTGGAGAGCTGGGGCAAGCTTGGGGGCAACGACATCACGAACGAAGTAAACGACTGGTATGCGGAGCAATCGAAAAAATAAGCAAGAAGCGGGGGAGGAGCGTCAGGTTTCTCTCCCGTGTTCTTAAACATGGGCGAAATGCCTTAGCGGAGGACCAATGAACAGAAAGAACTACGGACTCAAACATTTTAAGCTCGAGTCGCCCCTTCACTTGATGCTTATACCGGGAGTCATCGCCACATTGATCTATGCCTATGGGCCGATGGCCGGTATCGTCATGGCGTTTCAGAAATTCCGGCCGACGTTGGGCTTTCTGAAGTCGAAATGGATAGGCCTCGACAACTTCGAATATGTGTTTCATTTGCCGGATTTCATGCAAGTTTTATGGAATACGCTCATCATCGCCGTATTGAAAATCGTGTTCGGTTTGCTGATCCCGCTCGTATTGGCGCTGCTTCTTAACGAGGTGCGCAAAATGGCGTTCAAAAGAATCGTGCAAACGAGCGTGTTTTTACCCTTTTTCTTGTCCTGGACCGTTCTGGCCGGCGTTCTCTTCGAAATCTTCTCGCTGAAAGGTCCCATGAACGGCATACTTGCGGCAGTCGGTCTGGAACCGATCATGTTTATGGGCAGCGACGGATGGTTTCGAGCGATTCTGGTCGGTTCCGACGTGTGGAAGGGAATGGGCTACAACATGATCATTTTCCTGGCCGCCATTACCGGCATCAATCCAAGCCTGTATGAAGCCGCCGTCGTCGACGGAGCGGGGAGATGGAAGCAGATGGCGCACATTACGCTGCCGGGCATGGCCCAAATCCTTATTTTGATCTCGACGTTGAGCTTGGGCGGCGTTCTGAACGCGGGCTTCGAGCAAATTTTGCTCCTGTACAATCCTACCGTATACGGCAGCGCCGACATTATCGATACGTTCGTCTACCGGATGGGGTTATTCGATCAGCAATACGGACCGGCTGCGGCAATCGGATTGTTCAAATCCGCGATCTCGCTCGTGTTGGTCGGACTGTCCTATACGTTAGCCTACCGGTTGAGCAACTATAGAATATTTTAGAAGATTCGGGTGGTTCTCTATGGTGTATAAAAATTCGTTCTCCAGGAAATTGTTTATCGTCTGCAACGCGCTTCTGCTGGGGGCGATTACGTTCCTATGCATCGTGCCTTTCGTGCATTTGCTGGCCGTTTCGTTAAGCTCCAACACGGCGGCGATGGCCGCCGAGGTCAAGCTATGGCCGATCGGATTTACGCTGGACGCCTATGCGTATCTCGGACAGAAAGTCGAATTTTTCCGGTCGCTGTGGGTCACGCTGCAGAGAGTCGTATTGGGAACGGCAATCAATATGCTGCTGGTCGTATTGTCCGCTTATCCGCTTTCCAAGGAAGCGAAGCAATTTCGGTTCAGAACGTTATATGTATGGTTTTTCGCCGTGACGATGTTTTTCGGCGGCGGGTTGATTCCGACCTACATTGTCGTCAAGGAAACGGGATTGATGAACTCGATCTGGGCGCTCATCTTGCCGGGGGCGTTAAGCGTATGGTACATGGTGCTGCTGCTCAATTTTTTTCGGAACATTCCGAAGGAGATGGAGGAGGCGGCCTTCATAGACGGCGCCGGCCACTGGAAGCTGTTGTGGAGTATTTTCCTGCCGGTTTCCAAGCCGGCGATCGCCACCATTTTCCTGTTTACGGTGGTCGGGCATTGGAATTCGTGGTTTGACGGCATTTTGTATATGAACTCCCCTGAGAAGTATCCGCTGCAAACCTATTTATCGACGCTGGTCAATTCGTTGAATAAAATCAGCATTACCGTTGACGACTTGAGCCTGCTTCAAAACTTAAGCGACAAGACGTTGCGAACCGCGCAAATTTTCTTGGGCGCTTTGCCGATTATGCTCGTGTACCCGTTCCTGCAGAAGCATTTTACGAAGGGGATTACGATTGGAAGCGTGAAGGGATAACAGCGGCTGTGGAAGCCGAATTCATGACGAAAGGGGAGGGATTTCGATGTCCGTTTGGAAAATAAAGCCCGTCTTCTTGGCGATCTGCATGAGCGCGATTCTAACCGTAACCGGGGTTTGATTAAAGTTTGGGAAGCACAACGTACGATGCCGCAAGAACCGCCGCTGCCGCCTATGCCGCCGCTTCCGGAGCCGGAGATTCCGTCTGTCGAACCCGAACCGGTGAACGTCGCAGGCACGGCAACGGTCAGTACAACGATTCCGCTGAGAGACGGGTATGCCATCGATTTGATCAATAACGGCAGCATGGAGTCCGCATGGAGTTCCGGCGTCGGCGTCACCTTCCCCGGAACGATTACGTTGGACTGGGGAAATCAGGCGATTAAGACGGACAAAATGACGATTTATACGTGGTATGGTCAGGGCCAGGGAATTACGAATGTGGACGTCGAGTACGACGTGGATGGCGCATGGGTCACGGCGGCCGCAAATCAATCGCTGACCTGGACGACGAACGACGGGACGATCGAAGCGCTCGACATCGTTTACCCGTCTATCGAAACGAGTAAAATTCGATTAGTCGTTCGCGATGCGAATGTGTCATGGGGGAATATCGGCATCAATGAAATGAAAGTATGGAGTAAAAGCTGATCGAATCTATTATTATCTTTACCGTGGAGGATCCAACATGGCTGTCAAGATCGTAACTTATCCAGGACCGCCGGAGGAGGCGGCATCGTCGGACTATACCGTGACGGTGAACGGAGAACCTGTTTTTTGCTATACGAGTTATAGATTTAATAAGGATCGACCCGAGTGGATCATTAACGGCAAAGGGATGAAAGCTCGGGAAGTATCGCCGATATCGTTCGCTTATTTCGATTTTGAAGGCGAGGTCACCGTATCGATTACGGCGGCGCGGGACTTCTCCGAAGTGGCGATCCGGCCGCTCTCCCTGCGCGTCGAGCCGAAAGCGGCCGGGAATGTCATCCGGTTTACGTTGAATAAGCCGGGGACCTATATCGTAGAACCGTACGGACCGGATAGACCGATTCATATTTTCGCCAATCCTCTCGAAACGAACGTGCCGGATCCGGCAGATTCGTCCGTGCGCTATTTTCCGCCGGGTATTCATTACATTGACCCGCTTAGCCTGAACGACAATGAAACGGTATATATCGCAGGCGGCGCCATCGTGTACGCCAACATTCAGGAAGAGGATTTGTCGGAATGGGACGATATGACGTTCCAGAAGGCAACGTTCGGCGCGACCGGCAAAAAACGCGTTAAAGTGACGGGCAGAGGGATTGTCTGCGGCAGAGACTCTCTTGAAAAAGGGCGCAGGCATAAGCTGCTGGAATTCACGAAATGCGAAGACGTCGAAGTGGATGGAGTCATTTTAAGAGAGTCATCGGGCTGGTCGTTCGCCGTATTCGAGTCTGAGCGGGTGAGTATCGACAACGTCCGAATCGTAGGGCACTACATCAACAATGACGGCATCGATATATGCAGCTCGCGCCATGTTCGGGTCAAGAACTGCTTCTGCCATAATGCGGATGATTCCTTCCTCATTAAAGCCCATCACGCTCCGGTGGACGACGTCGTGTTCGAAAATTGCGTCGCCTGGAACGATGTCGCAACGAGCTTCGGAATCGTTTGCGAAACCGCCCATCAAGTGACAAATGTTTTTTTTCGGGATTGCACGGTCGTTCATTCCACCTTTCCATGCTGGATTCCGGATGCCGGCGGCGTTCTGGCCGTCTGGAACGATTATGGGGGAGACGTTCAAGGCATTCATTATGAGAATATCGTTATCGAAGACGCATGCGCAGACAAGCAAGTCATCAAACTCAATATTACGAACGTTCACGGGCTGAACGATTCGCAAAGAGGGAGCATTCGCGACATCTCGTTCCGCAATGTCGAGGTTCTCCATACAAAGGATGAGCGGATCGCGTTCTTAAGTCCGTTCGAACAAGGAGCGGTTTCCGGAATTGTGCTGGAGCGGGTAGCAATCAATGGGAACCCCGTCAACTCTGCTCAGGATAGCCGGATCGTGAATGAGGGAGCGACCGATATTCGAGTGAGGGGTTAAAGGGGAGGAATACCGTTGATCCAGATGGAAAACGAGCATTTGCGCGTAATCGTCGACGAAACGGACGGAAGCATGCAAGCTCTTATCGTAAAGGGCGACAAGTACGGGATGAACTGGCTGCCGGATCAAGATGCCGAGCCATGGATCCCCGCCTGGAAAAAGTGGGGACTCGGATTCGTTACGATTCGGGATCGCAAATATCGTTGGGAGAAGGGCGACCGGGTCGGCGGCGGTTCCCGATCCGTCGAATACCAATACCGGTTGGCAAACCGAGGGACGGGGGAGGAGGACGGCGAGTTCCATGCTATGGGACAGCTGTTTCCGGGAACGGACAGCCAAGTACTACGGCGAAACCGTTCCCGGCACGAAGGACATGACGTTCAGGGGGTTCAACTATTTTTTTGTCGGCGTTTTTTTGCTGAAAATGTACCGGCTAACCAAGCAGCGGATGTACTTGGACGACCTGGTCGGGGTGCTGGGCAAATATTTCGGCAAGTTTCCCCTATCCGATCTGTCTTTCGGGCTGAATCCGCGTGAAGTCGATATTGCGCTGAAGGAAGCAGGCATGACGGAAGAGGCGGAGCGGCTAGCATGCCATTTCAAGGATAAAGCGTATGCTTTCGTCCGAATGGAGGAGCAGTATGCGCCGAGCGAGGTTAACTATGAGCAAAGCACGGTCGCCGGCGTAGTCATGTTTTTGCTCGATACGTATCGGTTGACCGGAGACCGGCACATCCTGGAGGGGGCGCATAAGCATTTGGCGTTGTTGGAAGGTTTTGACGGCTGCCAGCCGGATTTTCGAATGCACGGAGTAGGGCTCCGGCATTGGGACGGGTTTTGGTTCGGGCATTACGAGCTATGGGGAGATACATTGCCTCATCAATGGAGTACGCTGTCCGCTTATGCGTATTATCGGTATTACCAGATTACGTCGGACAAAACGTATTACCATAAGTCGATTCGAAGCCTTAACGCAAATCTTTGCTTATTTCGGGAGGACGGAGCGGCCGATTACGTCTTCATCTATCCGCATAAAGTAAACGGAAGATCGGGTCATGCGTTCGATCCGATCAGCAACGATCAGGATTGGGCGCTCTATTATTACCTGGAAATCGCCGGCGAGGTGTAAGTTGTCATTTGCAGGAACCGGGGCAAACCTTTCAGGGGCCCCGGTTTTTTTATACATTCCATGAAACCTTTGCATGTCAGCCTTCTAAATATCCCTCCAAAGGGGGGATAGGCTTTAAGCCCATTTTATGGTTAAATTGGTTTAGTACTTTTATGTATGTTTTCCTGGGGGGACTGAAATGTCGAAGCTGCTTAACCGCAAAGGGGTGGCTCTGCTGCTCGCCATAATCGTATTCATGATTACTGCGCTGCCGCTAGGCACGGAAAACAAAGCGTTGGCATCCGCTTGCGACGGCGTAACGCCCGGAACGACTTCCGCTTGTCCCATTATGATTGTTGACGCCGCCGGGTTGGACGCGATGCGGAATCATTTGGATCGGCATTATGCGCTTGGGGCGGACATTGATTTGTCTGCCTATTTAAGTCCGGGAGGCCCTGGATATAATGGCGGGGACGGCTGGGATCCGGTCGGGTCCGGAGGCGGTCCTACAAATGCATTCAGAGGTACATTTAACGGCAACGGCCATACGATTTCCAATCTAAAAATCAATAGCAGTGCAGGGTCAGTCGGCTTATTCGGCGCAACCTTACAAGCCGATATTCGAAATGTAGGCTTAATCAATGTCGCTGTTGGGGGAACCGGAGCGAGTAGCGACGTGGGGAGCTTGGTTGGAAATCTAAATGGCTCGACACTTGATAGCGTTTATGTTACCGGAACGGTTGAAGGTGTGGATAATGTAGGCGGACTGGTCGGATATGCCCTTGGGGTACCCTCAGAGCCTAGCCGGATTCGCACTTCGTATGTTTCGGTGAAGGTAACCGGAACCCCATTCAGCGATGTTGGAGCACTCATAGGTTATTCGCAAGGAGACGACTTTAACGTAATTGTATCCTATTATAATAGCGAGTTGGGCGGTTCTTCGGCGTTTGGAACAGGTATAACAACGGATGAAATGAAGTATGCAGCCAATTTCAGCTCTTGGGACTTCTCGGAGCACAGCCAGTGGGGCATTCTGGATGGCATTGCGTTTCCGATGCATCGCACAACGTTAAATCAAATCGTGCTGGACGAGCTTGCCATTGACGATGGAGACATTGCGTACGAGCCGGCGTTTGCTCCGCATACTCTGACCTATGCAAGTCGGGTAACGGGCGGAGTCAATAGTGTCACCGTGTCCGTATATTCAAACAGCAGTCGTATGAACGTATCGATTGGCGGCGAGGATACGGACTCGAAAGTCATTACGCTGATACCGGGAAATAACAGCGTCAACATCGCGGTTTCAACCGACGTTGCCGTACCGGGGGCCGCGACGAATCCGTTTGCGGCGAACTATACGCTTCAGATCGTTCGCGAAAACGGAACAGATTACCCTCATCGGATCACGACCGCTATGCAGCTTGCGGCAATCGGGACCGCTCCATACGAATTAAGCGATAGCTACGAGTTAATGAACGATTTGGATCTGACGGGCCTGAACTGGGATCCGATCGGAGACGGCGTTCAGCCGTTTGCGGGAACCTTCGAGGGCAACAGACATGTCATCCGCAATTTGCATGTGGCCGGGGCGGATGACGACGCAGGACTGTTCGCAGCGTCTTCGGGAACGATTCAAAATATCGGTCTGGAGAACGCGTCCGTATCGGGCGGCGATCGGGTCGGAGGATTGGTCGGTAGCAACTCGGGAAGCATCTCGAACGCTTATGTAAAGGGCAGCGTTGCCGGAGACGAACATGTCGGCGGATTAGTCGGGTTAAACAGTGGAGCGGCAAACGCGGCATTCACCTATGCCGCAGCGCTCGTAAGCGGCGCCGATCACACTGGCGGGCTGATTGGCGAAACCGCCGCCGGGGTCGTTTCCGCTTCGTATTGGGACAATGAAATCAGTGCGCTATTGATGTCCAGCGGCGGCGAAGGAAAAACAACCGCAGACATGCAGCTCGCAGCTACCTATAGCGGCTGGGATTTTGCCGGCACCTGGGCGATGATGAACGGGACAACGTATCCGATGTTTATCCGTCATTTTGACGCTGTGAAGCTTCAAGCTTTGGGGGCAACCTCGACGGATGGCGTTCTATCCTGGAATCCTGCTGTCTTCGCATCTGCTCAAGGCGCCTACGATCTGTTAGCCGATCGGTACATAGAGTCTGTCAATATTACAGCCAGTCCCGCAGATTCCAATACGTCGGTAACGATCAGCGCAACGGGGGCACCCTCGGCGCAAGTCGCCGTAAAACCCGGGAACAATGTCGTCCCGATCGAAACGAAGGGCGTAAACGGTATGCCGGATGGCGCGTACCGGCTGACGGTCAAGGTTCCGGCTCCCGCGATGACCGGCTTTGATGTTCCGTCTGCCCAATATTATGGCATCGGCGACTCGCTGACTTTTACGGTGAGCTACGAGGGAGACATCGATGTCGCGGGAGTCCCCGCCCTTCCTGTGACGATCGGAGAAGGGGCCGACACCACAACGGTTTATGCAGCCTATGCCGGGCAACCTGCCGGTGAGCGGAATAAGCTGATTTTCACGTATGTCGTTCAGGAGGGGCTTGTCCATTCGACCGACATTGCAGTTGGGACGCACATTCAATTGCCGGGTGGCGCCGGAATCAATGCCGCTGCCACGACCGTTGCAGTTCCGCTTGCCTTGCCGGCTGCGGCAACAACGGGCATTATGATCGATTCCGTAAGACCGGAAATCATGTTGACTCAACAGCCGGCGAGCACGGTTACGACCAATAGCCCGGTGACGGTAACGGCAACCCTGGACGGTACGGGAAGCGATATTGCCGCGACTAAGTGGGCGGAAGGAGCGAGAGCCGCCGATTATTTTGCTACAGACGGTCAGTTGCTTTCCGGAGGGAGCTTCCAGGCTGCCGCTAACGGAACGTATTCGGTGTATGCTATAGACGAAGCGGGCAATGAAGCCGTGACGCAGATTGCGATTTCGAATATTCGCCAGCCATCAAATGGATCGGGAAGCTCGGGGAACTCGGGAGTTGCACCCGAACCGTCGACTCCTTCCACAGGTCCGGCATTAACGATCGATTCCGATGGCGGCATCACGCTTCGAATGGACTCTTCATCTATCGTTAAGGAAAAGCTTGAGGATGGTACAATCGTCGAGCAAGCCTCATTAACCGATGAAATTATCGATCAAGTGCGGGAGCTGCTCGGGAAAGTTCGCAAACCGTTCGTCACCGTCGTGATCGGCGACTCTGGGCAGGCTGTTCAGACGCAGTTTTCCTGGTCGTCCCTGGCCAAAGTGAAGAGCGCCTACCCGGATGCCGTTTTCAAAGTCGAGCTTAACGCTTCCAGCTATGAGCTTCCGGTGAAAGTGCTGAATCCGGGGGCGCAGGCGAGACATGTGAATGTCTTCATTTCCAAGGTGGTCGGACAAGAGAAGGAACGGCTTGAGCAAGCGGCAAGCAGCGCCGGACATAAGCTGATTGGCGATGCGGTGGACTATAGAGTGACCGTATCGGTGGACGGCAAAGAGACGGAAGTCAGGGAGTTTGGCGGAACGTATAGGGTTCGAGGGATCGTGCTGAACGAGGGGATACCCGCCAAGCGAATGACTGCGGTTCTGTACGACCCCGCAACGCGGACATTTTCCTTCGTTCCGGCCGTGACCGCGACAAGGGCGGACGGCAAACGGGAAATAGCGATCAAGGTTTCGCACAACAGCATTTATGCCCTCTTGGAGACAGGCAGCAGATCATTCTCCGATCTTGATGGACATTGGGCGAAAGGCGCAGTAGAGTTGCTTGCAGCCAAGCTGATCGTAAGCGGAGTGTCGGATACGAGCTTCGCGCCGGGCGATTTGATTACGCGAGCCGAGTTCACGGCCTTGCTAGTTCGCGCATTAGGATTGCAAGTCGAGCCGACTTCCGGGAGCGGCCACTTCGTCGATGTTGCCAAGGAGGATTGGTTCGCGCCTGTAGTGGAAGCCGGAGTAGGAGCGGGATTGATCAAGGGATTATCGAAGGATAAATTCGCTCCCGGCGCCCGCATAACACGAGAACAGATGGCCGTTATGTTCGGCAACGCACTTGCGCTCGTGGGTCATTCTGCAATGGATGCGGATCGCGTGGCGACAGCTCTAGATAGGTTTGAGGATAACGCTGAGGTCTCCGCATGGGCCAGATCGGCGGTTGCTCAGTCGCTAGCCGCAGGAATCGTCACCGGAATGACGGAGGACGCGATCACGCCGTCCGCTGCTGCGACCAGAGCGCAATCCGCGGTCATGCTGAGGCGCTTCCTGCAATACGTCGAATTTATGGACTGAATCGAATATGCAACTGGCGAAGCGGGGCTGTCCTATAAGCGATATTGCTTACAGGATAGCCTCGTTTTTCCACATAGGGACGGGAGGGAAGAGCTAGTTCGTCATACGGGACGCTTGCTCGAAATGAGCCCGGACCGCACCGCGATTTTTAAGCTCAAGCTTTTTATAAATATTTTTGCAATGGCTCTTGACGGTTTCGATCGAATTGTTCAGGCTGCCGGCGATGAAGGCGTTCGAACGGCCTTCGAGCAGCAATTGGAGTACCTTGTATTCGGCGGGGGTGAGCAGATTTGCGGCTTTGCCGAACCCATCCGCATTCGGCGCTGCGGATCGGGGCATCTGCAGCAATTGTTCGTAGAACACGGCCGTATCGCCTTCCTCCTTAAGAGCCAAACGCAGCTGCTTCTCGTATTTCGCGAGCAGAGGTCCGATTCGCTTCCAGTCCTTGTAGAACAATTGGATATAGCCTTCGGCATGACCAATCTGCAGCGCTTGTTCCAGGTGCAGAACGGCGGAGGCGATGTTTCTCGTTCTATCGCTGAACAGGGCGAGCAGCAGGTGCAGCTCCGCTTTATAGTAATGACGGTACAAGCTCTGGCTGTATTGAAGCAGACTTTCTCCAAAAGCGCTGCCTCTCTCGATTTCTTCCGTATACAGCAAAGCTCGCAGCAGCGTCAAATACTTGTACATATAGTTGTGATCGTGCGTTCCCGTCGTACTCTCTTCCTGATTAGCAAGCCAGCGACTTACGGATTCGGCATCATCGGTTTCCAAGCCAATACGAGCCTTGCAGGCATCTAACAGCCATGCCGCTTCCGGTTGTTCGGCCAACAGGGTTTGCGTCTCCTCAAGCAGCCTCTCTGCCTTCGTCGCATTTCCTTCATTTAACCTTATCTGAACGAGCGTCAGCGTTGTCGGAAGCAGCAAACCGGGATCTCTGCGATCCAGCCCGATTCTGCGCCCGATCAGCAAGCGCCTCTCGGCATCGTCCAACTGATTGCGTTCGTAATAGCATTCGCCAAGCAGTGCCTGAAAATAGCCGTATGCTACGCTGTCGCCCCGCCATTTCTTTTCCGCATATTCGCACATCGTAATCGACTGGTCCAATGAACCCCAGTGACCGAAGGCGCTTTTGAACAGGGAGCCGACGGGTTTGCCGAGCGAGCTGGTATGGCAATAGATCAATCCCCGGCCGTTCAGGCGGGATTCCGTCTCCTGCATAAATGCGGTGCCCTTATCCTGATCGTGCCGCAGATAATAAACGATCGAGTGGAAGGAGGCGATATATCCGCGCAAATCCTCTCCGGTGAGCGCGAACAGGTAGACCTCATCCTCGCTCATACCGGCTTCCGTCCGATGGAGAACCGTATCCGCCGTTGAAAGCCTCTGATCGGTAATCAGGAACCATGCGTACAAGATCCCGGCTGTAGGCGATCTGATCAGTTCCTTGAGCGGGAAGGTATCCAGCGCTTGAAGAATTTTTTTAGTCGGATAGGAGAAAAGAGACGGGATATCGGCAAGAAAAGCGTTCGTTGCCCGTTCATAGTTCGCAATATGCAGCCAATGCTGAACCGCGTCGAGCAGAAAACCCTTATTTTCCAACCAAGTCCCATAACAATCGTACAGTCGTTCATACTTCTCCCGCTCTGTTTGCTTGAAATGGCGACGCAGGAAATCGGCATATAAGGGATGATAGCGATAACGATCTGAGGTTTCTTGGAACAGAAACAGGCCGCTCCCCGCAATGTGCTTGATTGTGTCGACCGTTTGAGAGAGTTGCGTTAACGCGAAAGCGAGTTCCGTATCGAAAAAGTCGGGCAGCGCGGTTTGCAGCATAAAGGACTGTATTTCGGAGGATTGCCGTAAAAACACGCGATGCAAAAAATAGCTATGCATCTCGGGCACAATCGCATCGATGGCCGCTTTCGGTTTCCATCTATGAGCCCTGCTGCCGTCCAAATACGAAATAAAGCAGTTAACGGCCGGCAGCCAGCCCTCGATCAGGCACTCTAGCGATTGAACGACTTCATTCTCCAGCTCGATTCCGGTGCTTAATTGCACGTAGTGCTTCATCTCGGCGGCATCCAGCTTCAAATGATCGGAGGTTACAACGAGCAAGTCTGAATGAGGAATACGGGCGTCGCTGAGTAGAGGCGTTACGTCCGTACCTGCAATGTAGAAGCGAACGTGCCCAGGGGCTTGGACGATCAGATCCGTCAACATATCGCGAATGTCCGCTTCATGAATGGCCTCGAACCGGTCAAGGAATAGACGGATTTCATCCCGAGCGTAGAACGATCGTACGACCGCTTCTAGAGAGGGAGGCCCCTCAACTTCCTTTTCAACCGGGAGGATCGCAGTCAAGCGATCTAGCAAACGCGCTCGGTCGTTGTCCGATTCCTCCAGCGTTAACCAACCGGTAAAAATTGCGGGAGACGTCGAGTTTGACCAATCTTTCATAAGCGCCGATTTACCGTAACCTGTCGGTGCGGTAAAAAGTGTTAAGGAGCGATGCGATTCGCGCTGCAACAGTTGCAGGCAGCGGGAGCGGGGGATTCGAACCATGCGCATGGTCTATTTCCTACCTTTCTTCGCGCATACGATTTCCCAAATTATATCATAATCAAGGTTTGGAGGATGGAACAGGCGAGCATCGAAAATGCTTTAGTGGCATACATCCTTTGATTATGGTCGCTTTATATGATTTTTCCTACAAACGTCCGTCGTTTGAGCCTGATTGGAGTTGCTTTGTACGGTTTTTCCTATAAACATCCGTCGTTTGAGCTATTTGGAGTTGTTTTGTACGATTTTCCGACTAGCTTCCCTCGCGGAAATTTTTTCCGTAGGGCGTAAATTTTACTTGTGAGGCAGAACCCTTGTGTAACTTGAACACTACGCTTATCCCCCGCCCCCAAGCCCCTTCCGATATTCCCGAGGCGTCATGCCTGTGAGCTTGCCGAAAATTTTGCTGAAATAGCGGCCGTCCTGATAGCCGACCATCTCGGCCACCGCGGCTATCGAATACTGATCGTTCTGGAGCAGCACCTTTGCATTCTCGATGCGCACCCGTTCGATGTATTCGGATAGATTTTCGTTGTACACCTGCTTGAATCTGCGGGACAAGTACTCCCGGCTAAGGAAGAAGCGGCTTGCGATCTCCTGCAGGGACAGCGTTTGACGGTAGTGCGTATCGACGAACGCTTTGACGGCGTGGATCGCATTGTGCTCCTGCTGCCGATTCAGCTTCAACGCCTCGGCGATGCGCATCAGAGCTTCCGTCCATTCTCGGCTCCATTCCGGCAAGGATATGCTGCCGTCCTTCTCCAACATGAATAGACGACGAGGCAGCGGCGGAGGCGGATTGTCGCCGGCGTAGTCGATCTTTTCCAGCAGCCGGTTGTACATCAATTCGAATTCGTACCGCCAATATTTGAGGTGATCCCAGGTGACGGCCTGAAGCTGTCCGATCGCCTGCATCCAGTTGGTCACGGCAGTTTCGATCCGCTGTCGATCTCCGCTGAAGACGGCGACAATCATGCTTTCGCTGTACTCGGCCAGCACGACACGCTTCTCGGCGGGAGCAGCCGTCTCGACGTAAGGACGAATCCAGCGACCGTCGCCGCTAAACGATACCGAGCGGGCCGTCTGCAACGCTTGCAAGAAGCCTGCGACGATCCGATCCGGGAACCGCTGAGCCGCACCGCAGGCAAAATAGAACCGCGCGTCAAGAACGCGGTAGAGCGCTTCGTTCATCGCTGCGAGCTTGTCCGGCAGAGAAGCGAGATCGCCCGTACACAGCAGCACAATGCCGTAGTTCGGGTCGGTATGCTTAAACGCATAGCCGTTCTTGGCCGCGCCGAGAATTTCGTTGCAGATGTTGGTCATCAGAAAATAGAGCAGGTCCGGGTTATGCCCGAACTTCTCCATCATGGCGCGCGGCAGCGGATCGGTCAGCAGCATAACGAGCTGGCACTCGCGCACGTCCGCCCAGCCGAAAGCCGATTGCAGCTCCTCGGCAACGGTTCGATAATAGCCTTCCTGCGAGACCGCCTTCGTCAGCACCTTGTCCCAATAGACGGGTTTGGTCTGATTGATCTCCACGTTTTTCTGAATCGTTAAGCGACGGTTCTCCTCCGCCTGCCGCCAAGAGCTGACGGCATTCCGCAGCGCCTCCAGCAGCTCGCCTCGCTGAATCGGCTTCAGTAAATAGTCGAGCCCGCCATGCTTCATCGTCTTGCGAATAAACATCGAATCGTCGTAACCGCTGACCGCAATGCGTTTGGACTCGGGGGCTTCTGTCTCGATCCACTGCAGCAGCCCGATTCCGTCCACGTTGGGCATTTTCATATCGGTAAAAATAATTTCCGGTTTCTCGCTGCGAATCAGCTCCATCGCCGCAGCGCCGTCGGAAGCCTCCAAGATGTGCGTGATTCCGAATTCAGCCCAATTAACAAGCAGCCGGATCGAGTCTCTTACATCCTGTTCATCGTCGACAATAAGCACCTTCATGCGGATACACCCTCCTTTCTGACCGGGATAATCAAGGTGACGGAGAAGCCGGCCGGCTCCAAATTGCGGACGAGCAATTGCGACTCCTCTCCATTGTACAGCCGCAGCCGGGAGATGACGTTGATCAGGCCGATGCTGCCGTCCGAATCGCTATCGGTTTCCCCTTGTCCAATAGTCTCGACAAGCTGCCGCATGCGTTCCGGCGGAACGCCCAGCCCGTTATCTTCGATGACGATTCGCAGCTCTTCGTCGTCGCTCCGGCAGACAAGCGTAATTTCCAGCGGCCCGCTGTTGTTTTCGAAGCCGTGTTTAAAGCAATTTTCCACCAGGGGCTGCAAAATCATTTTCGGCATCCTGAGTGCAAGATCCGCCCCTTCGGTTATGATCCGGAAGCTAAGCCGCTCTTTGAAGCGTTGTTTTTGTAATTCCAAATAGGCTTCGACGTGCGAAATCTCTTTATACAGCGGGACAACCGACTCTTCCGTGTTCATGTTATAGCGCATCATCGCTCCGAGCGAGGAGGTCAGCTCGTATATTTTGGGCACCTGATGGTGCAGCGCCACGGAGCCGATCGATTGCAGCGTATTGTAAATAAAATGCGGATTGATCTGAGCTTGCAACGCCTTAAGCTGATTGTTTTTGTTGGCCAGCTCCAGCCGCAGCTCGCGCATGATCAGATTATCGATGGTATCCACCATATTTTTGATCGTATGGCCGAGCACGCCAACCTCGTCGCTGCGATCCGAATGGATGTCGAGCTTCAGCTTGCCCAGCTTGATTTTCTTGATCGATTCGGTTAGCCGTTTGATCGGAGCGGTCAGCTTAACGGAGACGAACAGCGTTGCCGCGATGGCCACGACCAGAAACGACACCAGCAAAATCATATTGATCCGCAGCACCCGCGAGGCGTTGGAGTAAAGGTAGTCGTTCGGAATTTGCTTGGCAATCGTCCACACCCGGCCAATTAGCTCAAATTTCTCATAAATCACAATTCCGTGAAAACCGTCATCCTTCCAGTCAAAATAGCCCGATTGAAACAAGTTGTAGCGAGCGTGCTGCAGCCAGCTATGAGGCGGTTTCTGTCCGATCCACTCCGTCTCGGAGGAGTAGACGGTCGTCCCGGTGTCGTCAAGCAGGTAGAGATGCTCGTTGCCTTTGTCATACAGCATATCGCTCAGGTTGCGCAGCCTATCCAGCTTAAAGTCAATCGATAGCACCCCGATTCGCTCCTTCAGCGGGGCGCGGTACACCGGACGATGAATCGTCAGCACTGTGTTGACCGGACTATAGGGAAACTCCTCCATCCCGTAGTTATGGGAGACATGCGGCGGCTCGAAATAAGGATCGTCCTTGTTCAAGGGCTGAACATAATGGCCTTCAAGGCCTGCCTGGCCGACATCGCGCTTCAGAAAACCGTTAATGAGCAAATACGATTGATCGGCCAGATCGGAATATAAGTACACTTGTTGAACTTCCTTTGCGGATTGCTCGATGGAGTGCAGGCCGGAGTAAAGGTTCCGTTCGACCATGAAGTCGCTGCGTCCCCGATTCAGAATGTTGTACAGACTGCTGGACTCATGGACATTCGTATAGACGGACAGGGACAGATTGTTCATCTGATTCAGTTGACTGATCAGACTGGTCGCGCCCTGGTGTACGATATTGGAGTTTTCGCGGATCGCGTCTTCCTTCAGGGAACGCTTAGTGTAGAAAAAGGAAAGGAAGATGGAGGCGGCGATCGGAACGATGATGGATATCAACAGAAAAACGCTCAGCTTGTACCGGATGCTGCTGCGGATTTTCATAGCGGTTCTCCTGTCTGCGGAAGTTGGCTTTCAGTCTAACACCGCCTCTTTTAAAGTTCAAGGCACCTCACAATCTTACACATTTTTGATCAATATCAGTTGTATTTTCGCAATTGCCGCTCTCCTATACTTGAGTTGTACGAAGCGCTCCGGACCTTCCGGGTTCGCCGCGAAGTTCAAAATGAAAAGGGAGAGAATACACGTGAAAAAGACAACATCCTTTGTTTTGGCAACGATCACGGCATTTGCCGTCCTATTATCGGCCTGTTCGAGTTCCGGCTCCGACAAGGCTGCGACCGGCACCGGAGCCGCTTCGTCGAGCCCCGCTTCCAGTTCCGAGAGCAAGTCGGAGGGTAAGGATGAGATTACTCTCTACACCATCCAGTCTACCAAGCCGGGCTTTCAGGAGTGGCTGAAGGAAGCGGAGGAGAAAAGCGGCGTCAAAATTAACTGGGTAGCCGCCCCGACCGATTCGGATACGCGTCAGCAGAAGGTTTCGACCATTCTGTCGTCGGGCGACAGCTCGGTAGATATTTTAGAGGTCAACGACGAGATGGCGACGTCCTTCAAAAATGCGAACTGGCTGGAGCCGCTGCAGGATACCGTTCTGACCGCGGACGTCTACAGTCAGCTTCCCAAAGGCTATATGGAGGATATGCTGACCTCGTCCAAGGGCGACGTGATCGGCGTGCCGAGCTACTCCGGATACCTGGGCCTATGGGTCGACCAGAAGAAGCTCGATGAAGTCGGGATGACTTCGATCGAGAACGAAGAGGACTTCGTCAAATTTCTGAAAGCCACGACAAAAGACGGACAATACGGCTACGGCGGTTCTTGGGAAAAGACGTACGTGTTTAACGAAATCGCGACTTTCGTGAACCTGTTCGGCGGAGACTACTTCGACTGGAGCAACGAGGGCAGTCGCAAAGCCGTTCAGTTCATGTACGATATGGCCAATACGTGGAAAGTCACGCCGGTCGATCAGATCGCCGACAAGTACGAGCAGATGAACCAGAAGTTCATCGACGGCAAATACGGGATGGTATTTATGTGGGGCACCGGTACGGATTATGAACAAGCTGGCCGCTACGGTAAAGACCAGATCCATATGATCAACATGCCGCAATTCGCCAAGCGCAGTATTTTCACCGATTCGTGGAGCTTTGTGCTGAACTCGTCTTCGAAAAATAAGGAAGCGGCGACCAAGTTCCTGAAATATGCAGCGAGCGTAGACGGCGAACTGAGCGGCTGGAAATACTTCGGCAAATATCCGGCAAGAGCCGATGCCGCCGCCAACGAAGCGGTGTCCGGCGATATCAAGGAAGTGTACACGCAGATTCAACAGACAAGCGAAGTTCGCGGCCGTCCTATGCTTCCGCAGACGATGGAGTTCATCTCCGAGATGGGCACGCTGTTCCAAAACTATATTCAGGACAAAATTACGCTGGATGAATTCTGCGCGAAGGCTCAGGAAGCCGTCGAAAGATACAAATAAGGCAGGCTCGACAGGCGCGGTTCCGCAAGCAAGTCGGCCGAAGGGTGATCGCAGCCAAACGGTGGATCATCCTCGGCTTGCCTGCGGGCCGCCGCTCGCATCGATACTCCAAAGGAAAGGCGCTTTGCCATGTACTTGAGCAGAAAATATTTGACCCTGGCTTGGGTCCTTGTCCTCCCGGCGCTGCTGATTCGATTGTTTACCACGATCTACCCGATCCTCGAGACGTTCCGGGTCAGCTTTTACGACATTAAGCTGCTGCGGGGGCTGCACGAATTCGTCGGCTTCCGCAACTATATCGATATATTTCACGATTCCAAGATGCTGACTTCGATTGAGTTTACGGTCATTTTCGTGGTCGGATCGATGATCGGGCATCTTGTATTGGGCATTGCTCTAGCACTGATTCTCAACATGAAGATCAAAGCCCAGAAGGTGCTGCGCACCATCGTGCTGCTGCCTTGGGCGATGCCGATGGTCGTCATTGCCATGGCTTCGAAATGGGCGTTCAACAACGATTACGGCTTGATCAACGATTTCGTACGCTGGTTTAACCCGTCGTTCAGCATGGACTGGCTTATTCATACGAATACGGCTCGCTACGCCGTCATTGCCGTCGACCTATGGAAGGACTTGCCTTTCTTCGCCATTCTCATTCTCGCCGGCTTGCAATTTATCTCTTCGGACATGTACGAAGCGGCCAAAATCGACGGCGCAGGGCCGATCCGGTCCTTCTTCCGCATCACTTTACCGCTGCTTTCGAAAAATATATGGGTGCTCAGCATCTTCTTCACGATGTGGAGAATTACTTCCTTCGACGTCGTTTATGCGATGACGAGCGGAGGGCCGGGCGAGAGTACCGCGCTTATCGCTTATCGGATAACGACGGAGGCGTTCACGAACCTGAATACGGGCTATGCGGCTTCGATCGCCGTCGTTCTCTTTATCGTGATGGCTCTGCTCAGCGGTCTCAGCATGAAGGCCGCCAAACGCGTCGATTATTAAGGAGCGAACGAATATGGTTTCCAAGTTTTCACGTCCATTGATTCTCCGTGGATTCCAGTGGTTGCTGGCAGCCGTTGTGGCGTTTCTCATTCTGTTTCCGTTATGGTGGATTTTCATTTCCTCCATTACGCCGGCGGGTGAGCTGTTCTCCAAGCCGATCCGGTACTGGCCGCTTCATCCGACGCTGGACAGCTACAAGTATTTGATCGACAACGTCGGTCTGATGAAGAAAATCGGCAGCACGGCGATCATCGTCGGCGTTTCCATTCTCGTCGGGATGATCATCTCCGTCATGGCTGCCTTCAGCTTTGCTCGCTTCAAGAGCAGATGGTTAACGCTTGCGGCGGCATTCCTGCTGGCGTCCATGCTAATTCCCGATATCGTCACCGCGCGTCCGCTGTACGACTTTCTGCGTTATGTAAATTTGTACGACACGTATTCCGGATTGATTGTTTTGTACATTAGCGGCATATTGCCA
The DNA here is from genome assembly GCF_017671885.1 of Cohnella sp. LGH. Taxonomy (NCBI): domain Bacteria; kingdom Bacillati; phylum Bacillota; class Bacilli; order Caryophanales; family Paenibacillaceae; genus Cohnella; species Cohnella sp. LGH. The sequence goes on along the minus strand of NZ_CP072117.1, from coordinate 1,154,694 downwards.
TTTACGATTCTCATCCTGCAAAACTATCTCAAGGATATTCCGGTCTCCATCGAAGAGGCGGCTTCGATCGACGGCTGCGGCTTTTTCCAGTCGCTGTATTATGTGACGCTGCCGCTGCTCCGTCCGGCGCTGGCGACCGTATGTATCGTGAACTTCATAACGTGCCTGAACAACTTCTTTACACCTCTTTTCTATTCCAACGGCATCTCGGTGCTGTCGACGGCGATTACGCAACTGCCGCTGCGAGACAATATGTACGCCGTACCGTGGGATCTCGTCAGCGCGATGGGCTGGATTATCATTTTGCCGATTATTATTTTCGTCGCCGTATTCCAGAAGCAAATCATGGAAGGCATTATGGCGGGCGGCGTTAAAGGGTAATCCCGTTTAATATCTCATCTAAAGGAGACTGCACATTATGATCGACAATCCATTCATGGGCGGCCTGACTGCGCTGCCGCTGCTGAAAAGCGGAAGAAGCCGGGCCATCAACGCGGAAAATCCCTACGGGGGAAAAGGCAAGGGCGGCATGGCCGCCAGTCATCTCGGTCCTTCCCGCAAAGGCTCGCCTTGTCTGCGCGATGTAGCGCCGGGCGCAACCGTCACTTTGGCGGAGATGGAGGGCCCGGGGATCATCGAGCATATCTGGATTACGGTTACCGATCGGACGGAGCAGGACACTTACGTTTTGCGCGATTTGGTGCTGCGGATGTATTGGGACGACGAGACGGAGCCTTCCGTGGAAAGCCCGCTCGGGGATTTCTTCTGCAACGGCTTCGCCAGAGGCTGTACGGTCAACTCGATTCCGATCGTCGTGAATCCGACGCGCGGCTTTAATTGCTACTTCCCGATGCCGTTCCGCAAAAAAGCGAAAATTACGATCGAGAATCAGCATGAGTCCGCAATTCCGGCGTTCTTTTACCAGGTCGATTACTGCCTGCACGACGAGCTCCCGGAAAATACGGCGTACTTCCACGCCCAATGGAAGCGGCAACGACTCACCAACAAGCAGGAGGACTATGTCATTCTCGACAATGTGAAGGGCAGAGGCCAGTATGTCGGAACGTACATGGCGCTGACGACGCTGGAACGGCACTGGTGGGGCGAAGGGGAAGTCAAAATGTTCATCGACGGCGACGACGAGTATCCGACGATTTGCGGCACCGGCACCGAGGATTATTTCGGCGGCGCATGGAGCTTTGCCACGCAGAAGGACGGCAAAACGGTCGAAAACACCTATTGCACGCCGTACATGGGCTACCCGTACTACTCGAACCACGACGATCTTGTGCACAACCCGTATCATAACGACGACGTTCCGCCGATGCGCGGCTTTTATCGTTGGCATATTCTCGATCCGATCCGTTTTTACGAGGATATCAAGGTGACGGTTCAGCAGATTGGCGTGTACAAGAAGGGATTGTTCGAGAGGCAGGACGACGTCGCAACGGTCGCTTACTGGTATCAGAGCGAGCCGCATCAAGCGTTCGCGCCTTTGATGAGCAAGGAAGAGCGTTGGCCGCGATAATAGGGCCTGGAAGGAAGGGCAATAAACGGTAACGCAATAAATAGGAAGCGAGGGGCAGGCCGCTGTTGCAGCGGTTTGCTCCCTATTGCCGCTGTGTGGGAGTTGACGCTGAGCGGGGCAGAATGATTTGCGGGATGCAACGTGTATAATGTAGGTACGAAAAAAATGAAGGCACGGTAAACGGGAAAGAGGGGCGGCAGACACAGATGCGGATGCGCGGCTTGGGAATTTGGACGGTTGTTCTGCTGTTGCTCGCTTTGTCTGCGTGCGGCTTCGGCAGAAGCGAGGGACAAACTCATTTCGGAGACGGCGCCGGAGCCGACCAGGAAGATCGGACGGGGACCGTAATCAAGCTCTACAATTTCAAAGTGGAAATGTCCGAGCAGCTTGATGCGCTCGTTAAGCAGTACGCGGTGGAAACCGGCGTAAATATAGAAGTCGAGACGTGCGGAGGCGGCTGCGATTACGGGGCCGGGCTGAAGACGAAGTTCAACTCCGGCGACAGGCCGGATATTTTCTTCGTGGCGGGCTATTCCGATCTCGATCTCTTTCAAGAGCATTTGGAAGACCTGACGGACCAGCCGTGGGTAGACGATATGCTGGAACTGACGAAGCCGGCGATTACGAAGGACGGCGCGATCTACGGGATGCCGCTCGTCATCGAGGGTTGGGGATTCGTCTACAATAAAGACTTGTTTAAGCGGGCCGGTATTACGGAGCTTCCGGTGACGCTGACAGAGCTGCGGGATACGGCGATCAGGCTGAAGGCAGCGGGCATACAGCCGTTCGAGAACGGCTACGCGGAGCGATGGGTCGTCGGCAATCATTTGGTGAACGTGGCTTTTACGCTGCAGCCGGACCCGATTGCCTATGTCGAGGATGTCAGAATGGGGCGGGAGAAGCTGACCGCTAATCCGGTGCTGCGCAATTGGACCGACTTGATCGACCTGACTGTGGAATTCGGCCAACCGAACCCGCTGCAGACGGACTATACGTCGCAGGTCACCAACTTTGCGGAAGGCAAAGCTGCGATGATGCAGCAGGGCGTATGGGTGCAGGGAATGATGGACAAGCTCAATCCCGGCATGGACATCGGTTTGCTTCCGATGCCGATCAACGACAAGCGCGAAGCGATGGACAAGCTGCAGGTCGGCGTGCCGAACTATTGGGTCATTAGCCGCAGCTCCAAGGTGAAGCGCGAATCGAAAGCTTTTCTGAACTGGCTCGTCTCTTCCGCTGAGGGGCGGAAGTTTTTCGCCGATGTCCGATTTATTCCTCCTTTTAAGAGTATCCCCTTCAGTAAGGAGCAGATCGGACCGCTGGCGGCAGACGTCGAGACCTATATCGAGCAGAACAAAATCCTGCCATGGATGTGGCAGCGCTATCCCGGCTACGAGGCCAACACCTACCAGATGGCCGTCCAGGTTCAGGCGTACATCGGCAAGCGGATTGGGCGGGAGCAGCTCTTCCAGGACCTTCAGGGCACTTGGGACGATTATTCCTCGGAGTAAGGGAGTGCGCTAATTGTTGTGGGGGAGTCGTTGGCTAGTTTGTGGCTAGTTTCTAGCTAGTTTTTGGCTGATTTATGGCTGGTATATGGTCTGCCGGACTGTTAAAGGTGCAGTCGATTGAGGACTGGAAAAGTGTAAGGGTCTGACGGACCGTTAAAGGTGCATTCGGTGGAGATTTTGGAGTTGTAAGGGTCTGAGGGACCGTTAAAGGTAGAGTAGGCGGAGATTTTGGAGTTGTAAGGGTCTGACAGACCGTTAAAGGTGCAGTCGGTGGAGATTTTGGAGTTGTAAGGGTCTGACGGACCGTTAGAGGTGCAGTTGGTGGAGATTTTGGAGTTGTAAGGGTCTGACGGACCGTTAGAGGTGCAGTTGGTGGAGATTTTGGAGTTGTAAGGGTCTGACGGACCGTTAGAGGTGCAGTCGGTGCAGTTGGTGGAGATTTTGGAGTTGTAAGGGTCTGACGGACCGTTAGAGGTGCAGTTGGTGGAGATTTTGGAGTTGTAAGGGTCTGACGGACCGTTAGAGGTGCAGTTGGTGGAGATTTTGGAGTTGTAAGGGTCTGACGGACCGTTAGAGGTAGAGTAGGCGTAGTTTTTGGAGTTGTAAGGGTCTGGTGAACCTTTAGAAATAAATTGGTAGGGATGAATCCAAACGGTCCTTAGATTATTGTTAGTGCGAATTATGGTGCGAATGTGAGGCTTACATGATTTTCCGGGGGGATTCGCACCAGAAAAAGGCGAAATCCCTTGGTGGAAATTTACATTCTGAGTGTGTTAGGCTTGGATTAGATTGTATTTTTGCGTATTTTGGGTACAAAACGGGTGGTTTCTACGTTTGTAAGTCTCAAAATCGCTGTCGCATCCCTCGCGGATGCGTGGATTGAAATATCCACAGCACATGGAGATCTATGAGTCTAAAAGTCGCATCCCTCGCGGATGCGTGGATTGAAATACGTTATAGGAGGTAAATTAAATGACTCAATTAGGTCGCATCCCTCGCGGATGCGTGGATTGAAATACTTAGAATCGACCACCTGTCATGATTTTTTATAGTCGCATCCCTCGCGGATGCGTGGATTGAAATAGCGAAAAATAAGGCAGCTAATCTGCTAGCAAAGTCGCATCCCTCGCGGATGCGTGGATTGAAATATCGTGACTGACTTGGGAGTTAGGATCAATTAAGTCGCATCCCTCGCGGATGCGTGGATTGAAATATCGTGACTGACTTGGGAGTTAGGATCAATTAAGTCGCATCCCTCGCGGATGCGTGGATTGAAATACCAGCCCCATGATCGTTCCCGCATACAGCCCATGTCGCATCCCTCGCGGATGCGTGGATTGAAATCCTCCCAGGGCGACCGCAGCCGCCTCTATTGAGGTCGCATCCCTCGCGGATGCGTGGATTGAAATTGGCGGCAATGTGGCGGCTGAAACAATCACCTTGTCGCATCCCCCATGGATGCGTGGATTGAAATTTGCCGCTCCTGTCAGAATACCAGAGCCCTCCCCAGTCGTATCCCCCGCAACTGCATGAACGAAATGCGTCTGCATCATCGCCAGGAAAACAAAAAAATCCCGAAGCCATCGGTTCTGATGACCTCGGGATTTTTTTTATCTTCTGACAGTTATCACTCGCAAGCGACTCCGTCGCCGTCCCTGTCCAGCTTGAGGGAGTAGCCGGGATCTCCTTTGCGAAGAGGCGATTTACCGGCTTTGCGTACTTCGGCACAGCTTGAGTAGACGACGGGTTCCTTTGCGGGAGACGATTTGGCGGGAGGGTTCGCTGTTGCGGGGCTAGGCTGATCCGGGAACAGCTTTTTCGGCTTTTCGACGATGAACAAAACCTTCGTGCCGTCCTCATAGCCCGATAGTTGATGCCCAACCCAGCTTCCCGCGCCGCGATTGTCGCGAGATTCCACGTAGGCGACGCTGGCGCCTTTGCCGCCCTCTTGGCACATAGCCATCGGCCACTCGTCCCGATCGTATCCTTTGCGTGTATCGATGCCGGCCAGCGATTGCTTGCGGTTGTCCTCCGCGCCGCCCCGGTCTATCGTACAGACGCTGGAATAGCCCTGTTCAATTGCTCCAAGAATGTGCAGTGCCGTTTCGGGATAGGTGTCGCTAGGGAAAATAAGTTCGTGATCATATTCGGTTTGTGCCGCACCGCTTGTGAGCGTTTTTTGCGACAGTACATCGCTGCAACCGGACAAGGCCAGAGCAAGAACGAGAAGGAAAAGTAAACGCAGTTTGCTCAAGGATGTCGCTCCTTCCAAGATTATCCCTATTACAATAGCAGAATTCGCCAGGGAAGAACAGGCGAACAAAAAAAGGCGGAGCAAGGAGCAAAGCTCCCCCTCCGTCTCAATTATGCGTATTCGCAGCTTAACCTAAGTAAGCGGTTCTATCTACAGTTTGAAGTAACGAATAGAGCCGTTCAACTGACCTACGATGTCCTGCAGCTGCTCCGAAGCGGAGGCGATGTTCTCCGAAAGGGCGAGCTGTTCCTCCGTAGCCGCGGATATATTTTGGGCTTTGGCCGATATGTCCATCGCGGAGGTAGCGGACGTATCCAGGCTCGCGGATACTTGTTCGGAGCTTGCGGACATTTGCTCCGTTACGGCCGAAGTATCGTGGAGCTGCCGGGAAATTTGTTTGATCGACGATACGATGGACTCGAAACCTCGCGCTACCTCGGACAAGGCGCCGGCCCCTTGCTCGCTACGGGCCACCGTTTCTCTCATATGGGCAGAGGCTTGGCCGATTTCGCCGCGCGTATCGTCGATAAGCTGGTGAATGGCCTGCGCGGATTCCAGGGAAGTCGCGGACAGCTTGCGGATTTCCTGGGCGACGACGGCAAAGCCTCTGCCGTGCTCGCCGGCACGTACAGCCTCAATCGAAGCATTGAGCGACAAAATGCCGGTCTGGTTGGCGATGGCGGTAATTTTATCGGTGACCGAGCCGATTTCGTCCGACTTCTTGCTGAGGATGGCGACGCTGTCGTTCAGATTGCCGATGGTCGCCGCCATCTGTTCCATCTGCTGGATCAAAGCGGCAAGCATCGTTTTGCCATCGTCGGCCATTTCGTTCGTCTTCGCCGAATGGTCGGAGATGACGTTGGTGCTGTCGGCGATTTTCTGAACGCCGATGGCCATTTCCTCCATGGCCATGTTGGATTCGCGAGCAATGCCTGTCTGAGTCTCGACAAGCGTAGAAACGAGTTGGATGTTCTCCGCTACGTGACTGGAGGCGGAGGCCGATTCTCTGGCGCTATCGGCCAACTGATTCGATGCGCTGGCGACTTCTTCGGCATGTCCGGCGATTGCGCCGATAAGCCCTCTCATTTTGCCGATCATGCTATCGACCGAGAGCAGAATTTGCCCTAGCTCGTCTTTGTCGTATTTGGCCTGAGGCTCGTAGCGCAGATTTCCGTCCGCTACTTGTTTTGTCTTGGCCTGCACAATAGCAACCGTACGGCTGATTTTGCGGATCAAATAGAAGCCCAGCGATAGCAGCAAAATCCATTCCGTGATCATGATAATATAGGTCATCAAAGTCGTCTGCCCATTATCATCCTTGATCGTTTCAACTTGCTGCAAAGCATAATCTTCGAGGATTTCTCCGAAATCGTTAATGTTGCCGCGCGCTTCATCAAATTCCCGCTGCAGCTCCGCTTCTTTCGCAATGGAGTAGTTTCCGGCTTGAATTTGGGCTTCTGCATGCTTGACCCATTCATTAAACATGCGGTCAACCTCTGTAATAGTGTCGCTGATCGATTTGCCGCTATTGGCGTGGGTGAGATGAGCGATACCTTGCTCCGTCACGATCTTCAGCGCTTGGTCGATGCGATCGTTCGTTTGTTGCACATTTTCGGCGAAATCGGCTTTGGCCTTTTCTTTGTCCTCCGGGGATACAAAAGCGGAGCTTAGCTGCTGGTAGGCGGTTAAAGCCTGATACATATCTCTGTCTGCGTTAAGGACAAGAGTGAGCGAGCGGGTGCTCGTCGCATAAAGCACGTTATCCAGCTTGTTAATATTCGACGCGTTCAGTTGGAGTAAATAAATTCCTGCAGCTGCAAATAAAACTAAAGGGACAAGCAGTAAAACGAGCAGCTTGGTCTTGATCGAGATGTTGTTCAGCATGTTTTTGTCTCCTTATGACCGGCGTCGGATAGTCTTATGACATATATCGGATAAAATGTACAAAATACATAGAGACAGCTTCGAAAAAAACTCCTCTACTCCGAAAAGTAACGGAATAGAGGAGTCGGTATGCCGGTTTAGTCGGAGAGCTTGAGCGCGCGCAGCATTCTCATAACGGCAACGGTCGCTTGCGCCTTGGTTAGCGTTCCTTTGGGTGCAAGAGCGGTCGGCGATACGCCATTCATAATGTCCTCTTTGACCAGAAGCGCCAAGGCAGAGCGCGCGTACGGAGCGACGTCGGAACGATCGTCGAACGGCGACAGCGCCTCCGGCGTAGCGTTCGTCTGGGAACCGGCAAACTTCATTGCTCGTTCAAGTATGGCTGCCATCTCCTGCCGCGTAATCATTCCCATCGGATCGAAGGTATTCGCCGTTTTGCCGTTGACGATACCCAGATTCGAAGCGGCACTGATTTCCCATCCATACATGGTGTGACCACCGACGTCCTTGAACGGCGAGCCTTTTTCTCCCGGAAGGATCCCCAATCCGTTCACGATCAAGGAGACCAACTCTCCGCGCGTAATATCTTTTTTCGCTCCGAACACTCGGTCGAAGTCCGCGGTAGCAATGTCTCTGGCAACGGCTTTTTCGATGTCGTCTTTGGCCCAGGGGAGATTCGCGTCGAGGAACATCGACTGCTTCGCCTGTACGATCCCGTATATGCTGTTGCCCGTTCGTTTCAATTCGGCCGTCGCCGTTCCATCGGAATGAATGGTGAAGAGGGTCGGCACGTGACGATAAGATTTTGCTTGCGGATCATATAGCACGCCTGACGCAAGCTTTGGATTCACTTTCGTTTTGCTATCCAAAGTGAATATACGGCTGACATAGACCGATCCGAAATCTTTGATTTCGGCAACCTTATCTCCGGAAGAGACGGCTTCGACCTTGAATTCCAGCGGTCCGGCAAGCACGGATGCTCCTCTTGCTTTCGCGGCTTCGCGGAAGCCGTCGATTGTCGCCTGATCCGGAGTGCCAATCGTAATTCGTACGCTGATCACATCTTCGCCGAGCTTTAACGCCCGAATCGGGATGCTGAATTCGACTCCGTTTACAATTAGCGAGAGCAGGCCGGACGACCCTTTGTCGGCGATTGCCTGAATCACTTCCTTGGAGATCAAAGTCTCCACAGCCGCCGCATCGGATACAACAACAATTTGCGATTTCGCCGATTTAGCTTCCTTGATCGCTTTAACTGCCTCATCTGTTTTTAAGCTTACCGTCGTCTTGCCGTTTTCCGTCTTCGTCGTCGACTTCAGTCGGTTGGCGTCAGGGTCGCCGATGCCGCTTGTATCCGGTTCGGATGGAGCTCCGCCGCCTCCCCCGCCGCCGCCGCTAGAGGAAGGCGCCGCGGTGGTCGTGACCTGGATTTTATCGGCAGGGGAAATTGCCGTCGTCTGGCCATTGTCCTTAGCTACTGCGAACACTCGAATTTCATAGGTTGTTTTAGGCGTCAAGCCTGTTATAGTGAAGTCGGTCCCGGTTGTATAAGTAGTCCGGGTACGGTCGACATAAACCTCATAGCCTGTCGTGTCATCGTCTTGGGAGGCGTTCCAGGAAAGGCCGATCTTGTTCGCTCCTACAGTCGTTGCTTTCAAACCTGTCGGAGCGGCCAAGCCGATTGACAGGTCGTCAGCGATAGCCGTCGTCAGCGTACGGTTGCGATCTCCGCTAATGTCCCAGCTCATGACTCCGGCCAGATCAAGCGATTTGACGAACGAGGTTTTATGAAAGAAAGACTCCGCATCGTCGTAAGAAATAAAGCGTTTTTTCTCGCTGTTGTACAGATAGGGAACCTTCGCGATGTCGTTCCAATACCGCACGTATCCGTTTTTGTCTACATAGTGTTCTTCCAGGTCGGTATAGTCGAAAGTGAACGTTTCATAAGTGCCGAACTTCTCTCCTGCAGGCACTTCCCCGCCCTCGCACACTTGGAATTGACCTGGCTCCGGGCAGTTAAGCCATCCAGGGCCGTAGAACGGTAGCCCAAGCAGGAGCTTGTAAGGCGCGACTCCTCCGTCCAAATGTCCCGCAACGCCTCCGGAAACATTAAGCCGAGGTCCCGAAGCTTTGGGATGATCCGGGTCGTAGTAGAGGGGAGCGTTGTGATGCGCGAGTTGCTCCCAGTCTCCGGCATAATCGTAGGTCATAATATTAATGAAATCGAGATAGGCCGAAGATTGAGCCAAGTCGGCATTTACGACGAAAGCGTCCGATTGCGCGGAGGCGATCGTAAGCAAGTAATATTTTCCGTCTACGGAGCCTGCTGCATCAAGCGCCTCGCGGAGAACCTTCATCATCAGCGGGTAGTTTTCCTTATCCTTTGGATCTCGGGAGTTGTCCGGCTCTCCTTCAGCGACGGGATATTCCCAGTCGACGTCAAGTCCGTCCAGATCGTATTCCCGCAGAAAATCAACTACGGAATTGGCAAAGGCTCGGCGAGTTTTCTCCTCCATGGCGATACGGGAGAAATGATCCGACCACGACCAGCCGCCAACCGATACAATCAGCTTTAAATTCGGGTTGTCGGCTTTCCGGGCGTTCAGCCGGGCCATATTATCGATGTCGACTTCCCCGTCACCGATAACCATTTCTCCATCGAAGACGTAGTCGGCTTGAAGCGGAATGTCCGGATTCTGACAAGGACGGCCGCTGGAGGAGAAGCCCTTCCAGCATAAATCCGAAAAGGCGTAATTGATATGGGTTAATTGCGTGACATCGACGTCCTCAGGCATGAAATTGCGCTCGAATACGGACCAGGAGGTGTAGTAGGAAACGATGTTGTAATGGCTTCCCGGCTTAACGATGCGGCTCTCACTGTCTGACGAGCTCCAGAGCCGATTTTTTGCAACGACCTTGAAGGAATAGGACTGCCCCTCCGTCAGGCCTGCGGCAACATAACGGTTCGAATCGCTCGTGCCGATCAACGCTCCGTCGCGATAAATCTCATAACTGGTTGCGCCGGGCGTTGGCGCCCAACCGAGCATAGCAACCGACTTCGTGGCGGTAATCACCTGAAGATCGCGCGGGGCTTCAAGCTGCCCCAACGTCAGGTTGACCGCATTGCTTTTCACCGAGACTGAAGGGGGATTCTGTGCTGCGATGGCGAAAGAATAGACCGCCCCGGTGACAGAGGAGTCGATAGGAAAAGTATAGGTATTGGAGCCGTCCCATACACCGGTTTTCCAGCCGCCATTCAAGTACACATCGTAGCCGCTCGCTCCAGGGCTGCCCTCCCATTGGAATGTGATGCCGGACTCGGTAATGTCTGTCACTCTCAAGTTGTGAGGCGGGAGCAGGGGAGGCTCGGGGTACCCTCCGGGGTCAGCCTCGGTCGTTACGGTAACGGTGTTGCTTTTCAGACCAGTTAAGCCTGCGGTAACGTAGAATGAGTATTCAGTTTCTGCTTTCAAGCCGCCGATTTCTGCCGGAGGTCCTGATATCCATTTATAATACTTGCCGTCTGCCCCGTAGACGTTATAGCCATCATCGGGAGTATTTCCATCTGCCAAATCCCAAGACAAGGTAACCGTATTATGCGTGAAGCTATCTACCTTAAGATTACTTGGAGGTGCGGTAGCTTCCGCAGAGGCCATGGAATCCGGCAAGAACGGTAAACCCGGGGAGAGAATCAAAACAAAGCTCAATATCAGTGCCGTTATTTTCGCGTATGTAACGCGAGAAAACCGATTAATCATAGCGTCATTACTCCTCTCTTCATGAACGATTAATGGGATTAACCAATGTAAACGCTTGCAGAATATTCGACAAACACCTCCCGAATTCGACGGATAGAATGCTGGGTCTGTTTGCTAAGCAGCCTGGAGCCTTTTCATCGGCTTCGGGACTAGAGGCGATGCGTTTTCCCGTAAGCATGTGAGATTTTAATGGACATGGGCACAGAAAACGAGAGGACAAAAAAATGATTTTTTACATTTTTTAACGTACTTCAGAGTAAAAGGAGCGGAATGCGTCATCAGACGGCTGCAAACGAACGCAAAAAGGCCGGGAGAAGAGATGCTCTGCATCCTTCACCCGGCTAAAGCGGTGCTAAACTAGGGCTGCAAACGGATAATTGAACCTTGCAAATTCGACAAAGTTTACGCCTGACTCGCCGCGAATTCGTCCTTGATGCGACGAAGCAGCGAAGCGTCCGTCAGTACGTCGCAGGCGGTGGAAGCGAGCATCTTCGCTCCAAAGACCATCGCTTCGTAAGCGCGATCGGTCTGGGCGGCATCCCTGAACTCGATCGTATGCAGCTCATAGGGAGCATCAACGACCTTAATGTAGGGATGCGCGGCGGGACAGCGCAGGCTGACATTGCCGAGATCGAGCGAGCCGTTGTCATGCGCGCTATGAATGTCGGCTTCCGGGATTCCGTTTGCGAGCAGATTTGCCGTAAAAGCGCCGGAAAGCGCCTCGTTCGTCCGCAGCTCGTCATAGGAATATTCATAGTTGCTGACGGACAGTGAGCAGCCGGTTGCGATCGCGGCCGCTTCGGCGCAAGCTTTGACCTTGCGGGCGAGCTCGTCGGCATAGGCTCGCGTCGCTCCGCGAACATAGAAGCGGGCTTCGGCATAGTCCGGAATCATGTTCGGCGCTTGCCCCCCGTGCGAGATAATGCCGTGAATGCGGGCGTCGCTGCGAGTTTGCTGGCGCAGGGCGTTCACCGAGTTGAACAGCTGAATCACGGCGTCCAGCGCGTTGATGCCCAGCTCCGGGTTTGCGGCCGCGTGGGCGGATTTGCCGCGGTATTCAAATTGCAGCGCATCGATGGCCAGAGACGAACCGGAACGCTCATAGCTGTGATAAGGGTGCGCCATAATCGCGATGTCGCAATCGTCGAACAGGCCGGCGGCGGCCATGTCGACTTTCGCGCCCTTTGTTTCCTCTGCAGGCGTGCCGTAGACGCGAATCGTGCCTCCCGTTTGATCCGCCACCGCGCGAAGTCCGGCCGCAGCTCCCAACGCCATGGTACAGATCAGGTGATGGCCGCAGGCATGGCCGATTTCCGGCAGCGCGTCGTACTCGGCAAGCAAGGCGACGATCGGTCCTGGCGCACCGGAGGCGTATTCGGCGATAAACGCGGTTGCCAGCCCGAGCACGCCCCGTTCGACCCGGAAGCCCAGCTTTTCCAGCTCGGATGCGAGCAGAGCCGAGGCTTGCTTTTCCTCGTGTCCCAGCTCCGGGTTCGCTCCGACGAACGAAGCGATCTCTTTGAGTCGGCTTGAATAGGCTTGTATATGGTCGTGAATCCTCGTTTTCAGTTCATTCATGGGGGAAATCTCCTTTGGCGAGTCGGATTAGTTGCTTCCTTTCATCGTATCCCTTCGCGCGAACACAATCAAGAGAGGGTCTTTTCATGATTTTATGTCGTTATTTTATAGTTTAAATGGCACGAAAACTCATTATAATAGCAATAAAAGTTGTGTAATCTGATCGTGTTGTCGTATATTTTAAGTCAATAGCCAAGGAGGCTTACGATGATTAGAATAGGTAAAATCAGTTATTGGCACGTTCACGCAGACGATTACACAAGACAGGCGCTGGAGCATCCCGGGACGGAGCTGGCGGCGATATGGGACGAGCAGCCGGAACGCGGACAAGCCAAGGCGGAGCAGTACGGGGTGCCGTACTATGCGTCGCTTGACGAGATGCTGGCTCAGGACGGGATCGATGCCGTTATTGTGGACGCCCCGACGAATATTCATCGCGAAGTGATGGTAAAAGCGGCGAAAGCCGGCAAGCATATTTTTACGGAAAAGGTTGTCGCTCCTACGGCGAAGGAAGTGTCGGAGATTTTGGCGGCGGTTCGCGAAGCGGGCGTTAAGCTGACCGTTTCCCTGCCGCGCCTCTACGACGGCTATACGCAAACAATCGACCGCGTACTGCGGGACGGCAAGCTCGGCAAGCTGACGATGGCACGGGTACGTTTATCGCATAACGGCGCGACTGCCAATTGGCTGCCTCCGCATTTCTATTCGAAGGAGCAGTGCGGCGGAGGCGCTCTGATCGATCTCGGCTGTCATCCGATGTATCTTGTCCGTCATTTCCTGGGCATGCCCGAAAGCGTTAGCGCAAACTTCGGCTATGTCACAGGCAAAGAAGTCGAAGATAATGCGGTATCCGTACTGCGCTATGCGGATGGCGCTGTCGGCATCGTCGAGGCGGGCTTCGTGAACAGCCATTCTCCGTTCTCCATCGAGCTTCACGGAACCGAAGGCACGCTGTTGTACGGCTTCCCGGATGAGGTTCCGGTCGTTCGCTACAATGGCGGAAGCGATCAGTGGGAGAAGCTGCAATTGGACGACAGACTGCCTTTCGCATTCAGCCAGTGGGTGGAACATGTCAACCAAGGTACGGACGCCGTGGAAAACATCGCCGCAGCCGTCGATCTGACCAAGCTGATGGAGGCTTCCACGATTTCGGCGGCACAAGGACGCGCGGTTCGGATCGACGAGTTGGCGAAATAACGAACGACCGGCAGAAAAGGGGGAAGCGACATGCATACGGATCAGCGCCAGGACGGACGCGAATTGAATCGCAAAAAACAGGCGGATCGCAAAGCTTCCGGAAGCGCGGGGCCGTTCCCTTACGCCCGAATGGCGGAGAGACAGGATGCGCTTGACCGGCTGGATCTGCAATTTCGTTGGGGCGGCTACGGAATTCGCGTGCTGCGCTGTCATTTAGCCTCTTTTCCGCCCGGACATATTATTCCCTTTCATAAGCACTCGGAGTACGAATTTCATTTTATTCCGAAAGGCAAAGGCAAGGTTATCCTCGGCGACCAGGTTTACGACCTTCACGAGGGCCTGTTTTATCTGACCGGACCGGATATGCTGCACTACCAGGAGTCCGCCCCGGACGAACCCATGCATGAGCTGTGTCTTCATCTGGAAATTGTAACGCTGGATACGGATGTTCAGCCGACCGGTTGGGGCGACGAGTTGGAGGCGGCGGAGGCGAGAGATTGTATCGCTGCGCTGGGCCGTCTTCCGGCTGCGCCGGTGGTCGACAGGTTTCATGCGATGAACGGGTTTCTGGAGGCGTACCGGATCTGGGAGGAACAGCCGATCGGCTTCTATACGCTGCTCAAGCAGGCGATCGTGCAAATCCTGCTGCGCACCGTTCGCGCGCTGGACGGAGCGGACGGCAGAACCGGAATTCCGGAACGGGACATGGGCTTTCACAGATACCAGTTGGCTACGCAATACATTCAAGACAACGAGAGTATGCCGATTTCCCTGGAACAGGTCGCAGAGGCGATCGGGATCAGCTCGCGACAGCTGCAGCGCATTTTCCGCAGCGAAGGGCAGACGACGTTCCGCGATTATTTGGAGCATACCCGATTGACGGCGATTTGCTCGGAGCTGCTGCTTACGGACAAGGCGATCGAAGAGATCGCGATCGCTCACGGCTATGCCAATCCGAATTATTTGTACCCGGTGTTCAAAAGCAAATACGAAGTGACGCCAAGCGCATACCGCAAAATACATGCCGGAGAGCATGGTGCGGCGTCCCATTCCCATTGAGAAAAGGAAGCGAGCATATGAGCAAACATCTGCGTATAGGCATTATCGGAAGCGGCGGCATTGCCAGAGCCCACGTAGCGGCATATCAGAAGCTGCCGTTCGTAGAAATCGTCGCGGTCGCGGACGTCATTCCCGGCAAGGCGGCGGAATTCGTGGAGTCGCTGCAGCTTGTTGGCGCGGCGGCCTACGACGGTCATCAGAAGCTGCTGGAGCAGGACCTGGACGGCGTCAGCATCTGTACGCCGAACGTCTCGCATCACATCACAACGGTTGACTCTCTCAAAGCCGGCAAGCAAGTATTGCTGGAAAAGCCGATGTCGGTTACTCTGGCCGAAGCGCTGGAGATGACGCAAGTCGCTCGTGAGACGGGCAATATGCTGACAATTGGTTTCCAGCCGCGCTATGATCCGAACATGAAGCTGCTGCAGGATATCGTGCAATCCGGACGGCTCGGCAACGTGTACTACGCCGAGACGGGCGGAGGCCGTCGTCGCGGTATGCCGGGCGGAACGTTCATCAGCAAGAAGCTGGCCGGAGCCGGCGCAATGGCCGACATCGGCTGCTACTCGCTGGACATGGCGCTGAATGCGCTGGGCTACCCTCGTCCGTTGACCGTTTCGGCTTTCACATCGAACCATTTTGGCCGTAATCCCCTCTACCATCCTGAAGCTTCCAAGTTCGAGGTAGAAGACTTCGGCGTGGCGATGGTGCGCTTCGAGAACGATCTCGTGCTGCAGTTCAAAATTTCGTGGGCCATGCATATGGATTCGCTCGGCGCGACGATGTTCCTCGGCACCGATGCGGGACTCAAGATCACGTCGGCAGGCACCGGTCCTTGGTCCGGCGTATGGGACGGCTCGGTCGGCTCGATTACGCTCTATCACGACGAATACGGCGGCCACACGCAGACGCCGATTCCGTTGATCGAGCACAAGCTGAACCTGTTCGACGAGAAGGTGCGCGATTTCGCCGAAGCGGTACGCGACGGCCGTCCCGCTCCGATTCCGGGCGAGCAAATTCTGATCCAGCAGGCAATCATCGACGGCGTGCTTCGTTCCGCCGAATCCGGACGCGAAGTTTCCATCGAGCTGCCGCGCAACTAAGCGGCTCATTTGCAGGCTTTATCCAAACGGCTCCCGCCTTTCCGGCGGGGGTCGTTTTCTTGTTCGTCCAGCATGGGAGCCATCCATACGCTACGCAGCTCCTCGAGAAGCTTCCTTAAAAGAAAGCGTTGACATCAAATTATAAATTGTATATAATCCAAAATAATTGATACAATAATTCAAATTGTATACTATTTACAAGGGGCGAATGAAGCTGGAGCTTATACTGGACGCAAAGGCGATTCTCGGCGAAGGGCCGTGCTGGGATGAAGCTTTGAACGGCTTGTGGTGGGTGGACATCCCGGAGAAAAAATTGCACTTCTTCGATCCCGGCACGGGATTGAATAGAACCATTCAACTGGAGCAGCAGATTGGAGCGGTAGCGCCAAGATCTACCGAAAGTCTAATCGTAGCGTTGCAGGACGGCATCTATGAACTGGATCTGCGGACCTGCCGGCTGCAACGTCGGGCGAAGCTGGAGGAACGGGCCGACAACCGCTTTAACGACGGAAAATGCGATCCGGCGGGCCGTCTGTGGGCGGGGACGCTGAACATGGGCGGCGAGAAAGGAGCGGGGGCGTTGTATCGTCTTAATCCGGATCGTTCTCTCGAAGCCGTGAAGACCGGTGTAAGCGTATCAAACGGACTGGGATGGAGTCCGGATCTCAAGAAAATGTACTGGATCGACTCTCCGACGAAGGAAGTGACCGAGTTCGATTACGATCCGGTTTCGGGGAGCATCGATCGCCCGCGTACGGTCGTTCGTTTCCGCGAAGGGCAGGGCGTACCCGACGGGATGACAACGGACGAAGAGGGAATGCTGTGGATCGCCCATTGGGACGGGGGGCAAGTATCGAGATGGAATCCCCAGACCGGGGAAATGCTGCAATCGATTCCTGCACCGGCCCCGCGCGTGACCTCCTGCGTATTCGGCGGGCCGGACAGACGGGATCTCTACGTCACGACCGCCAGAATCCGGATGGACCAACGGACACTGCAGCAGTATCCGCTGTCCGGCGGTTTGTTCCGCGTTAGAACTCAAGTCAAGGGGATGAGGACGTATGCGTTCAAAGGCTGACCGGGAAGATGTGCGCTTAGCCCCGGGGTGTGAGTGATGATGACTGAAAACAGCCTGCATTTGGCTTCTGGGCACTGGAGCGCGACGATTTGGCCCGGATTCGGCGCCAATACCGTTCGTCTTCGCTACAAGGAGCTAGATATTTTACGTTGGCCGGCTCATGTGAGGGAGCTTAGAGAAGCTCCGCACCTCTACGGTATGCCCCTGCTCGTACCGCCTAACAGGGTCGAAGACGGAGCTTTCGCTTTTGACGGACGGACTTATCGCTTGGAAAGAAACGAGCCCCAGCACGGCAATCACATTCACGGTTTTATGGCAGACGCTCCGTTTACGGTTGCGCACACAAGCGGGAAGGAAGCGGTGCTCCAGTATGAAAACAGAGGGGAACGCTACCCGTTTGCTTTCCGCATGACCGTGGCCGTTTCGTTGGACGACCGTGGCTTCCGGCAGGAAATTGTCATCGCGAATACGGCGGATTCCGCAATGCCAGTCATGCTGGGCGTTCATACCGCTTTTGTCGAGCCGGCGACGTTCGCGGTACCGATCGGACGGCGATGGGAGACGAACGACAGACATTTGCCGACAGGAGCTTTGCTGGAGCTTACCGCAAGGGAACGGGAATACCGGCTAGGATGCAGAACCGGCGGCGAGGCGATCTCCGGGTTCTATACGGCGATCGGGCAGCAGGCGCGAATCGGCGATTTCAGCTATTGCATGTCCGGCAATTTCACGCAGTGGGTACTGTTCAACGGCGGAGGCAACAAAGGTTATCTGTGCGTCGAGCCGCAAAGCGGACCGGTCAATGGGCTGAACAGCCCGGACGGCTATATTCGATTAAAAAGAGGGGAAAGCGCGCGATTCTGGACCGCCGTTTCTCGAGAAGGAGACTGATCATGGTTAAAGTACAAATCGACGTTTCGAAGACGGTAAGAGAGTGGCCGCGCCTGGAGCGGTATCAAAACTCGACGTTGCGCTACACGCCGCCGGCCGACTTTCCGGCATTCTGGGCGGAGAAGCACGGTCGTCCCCGCATTATGCGTTGCTGGGTGACCCTAGACGAGGTTTGGGACTACCGCACGGACGAATACTTCTGGAATTACCGGATCGGGGTTAACCGCTATGAGGACGATCCGCAGCATCACGAATACGATTGGGGCTCGACGGTACCGTCCGAGGTGAACGTTCAGGATTATTTGTCCGAGCACAGCAGGACCAGCGACGAAATTTTGCTCAATCTGCGCAGATACGAGAAGGAAACGCAGCGGGGAATCCTCTCTCTGGACAAATACGAAGAGGTCGTTGAGAAGGTCATCGAGTCTTATAAAAACCTGTATCCCAACATCCGCTACATCGAGCCTTGTAACGAGAGCGACTACCTCTGCTTCGGGGGCATCGATACGGAGCACTATTATAAGCTGTACCAGCGCGCCTATCGGGCGGTCAGAAGACTGAACGAGCGTCACGGTTATTCGGTTCCGCTGGAAATCGGAGGATCGGCTATCAACGCCGTGATGGATCGTCCGCACCTGTGGCGCGAGTTCCTGCAGCAGTTGGCCAATGATCGAGAAGAGAACCGCCAAATCAACTTTTATTCCATGCACGATTACAATGGTCATCCGAAACGGTTGCAAGTATTTTACGAAATGCATCAGGCGTGGATTAAAGAACTCGGCCTGCCGGATCTGCCGATTTTCGTCGATGAATACGGTTTCACTCAGACGACGGGCATATGGACGGACAGCTTGAAAAACGCCTCCGGCGTCCTCTCGGCCATGATCTTGTCCACGCAGTTGCCCGGCATGCGCATTTTTCCATGGTGCACGTTCCACAATCCGTCCTACCAGATGTCGTTCACGCAGTACTTGCTTCTGGAAGACGGGCAATACGCTTCCACGCCTAACGGAAATGCGATGCGCATGCTTAGCATGTTGAAGAAGAACGAGTTGGAGATGCGGGGCGAACAGCAGCATAAGATCGTCGCCACGGGCGACGAAACCGGCTATGCTCTGCTGGCGACGAATCCGACCGACAAGCCGGCGGCCGTCGACCTGATGCTGCACCAAATCCGCCATGACCATGTGACGATAACGCAATATCGGGTGGATGCCCTGAACAACAATCGGCTTACGGGACCGGCTTGCACTGAACTGCAGTTGACGAACCGTTGGAACGAGTGGGTGAAGGGGACGGAGCAAGGAATCGACATCCGCGAAGTGCTCGAGCCTTACGGTTTCGCGCTGTGGCTGGTTGAGCCTTATAAGATCGCTTCACCGCTCCCGACCACTCATTCGTTGGGGCTGAGCGTCAACGGAGTCCAGTAACCGCGAAGTGGAAAGGAGGAAACGGATTGAAGGATTCGACCGGAACGCTGCGGCGAAGCAAGGAATCGGCCTGGCTACAGAGGCTTACCGCCATCAGGAAGGATAAGCTGCTCTATTTGATGGCCATGCCCGGAATACTGTTTTTTCTTGTCTTCCATTACGGACCGATGTACGGCTTGATCGTCGCGTTTAAGGATTACAACCTTTATCAAGGTATTTTTTCCAGCGAGTGGGTCGGATTGGCCAACTTCCAGGCGTTGTTCGAGATGTCGGGGTTCAGGAGGGCTCTGCTCAATACGGTGATCATCGGCTTCTATCAATTGATCTTCGTCTTTCCCGCGCCGATCATCTTGGCTCTTCTGATCAATGAAGTGATGCATACGCGATTCAAGAAATTCGTGCAAACCGTCGTGTATTTGCCGCATTTCGTGTCCTGGATCGTCATCGGCGGCATTCTGTACGCGATCTTGTCGCCGACGACCGGCATTGTCAAAGAAGTGGCCGAATGGTTCGGCCAAGGCGATTCCGTGATTAATCTAATGGGCAGCATCGAGTATTTCCGTAGCATTTTGATCACTTCGAGCATCTGGAAGGAAGCTGGCTTCGGTACCATTCTGTATTTGGCGACGATCGTCACGATCGACCCTTCCTTGTATGAGGCGGCCAAAGTGGACGGAGCGAACAAGTGGCGCCAGCTCTGGCATATCACGCTGCCGGGTTTGCGGACGACGATCGTCATTCTGCTCATCTTCCATGTCGGCAATTTCCTCAATGTCGGACTGGAGCAGGTTTACGCGCTTTACAATCCTGCCGTCTACGAGGTCGGGGAGATTTTGGATACGTATTTATTTAAGCTCGCGTTCGAAAATGCAAAGTACGATCTGGCGACGGCTTCCGGGTTGTTCAAATCGTTGGTGGGATTGACGCTCGTGCTGATCACCAACTATACGGCGAAGAAGATCGATCGAGACAGCGGCTTTATTTAAAGGGAGGAAAACGATGTGAAAAGACAACCCGTCAGATGGGGGCTCGGACTGCTTTATTTTCTCCTGGGCCTGGTCACGGTCGCGACCTTGTATCCGTTCTGGCATGTTCTGATGTATTCCGTTAGCGATCCTAAGCAGGCAATGGGCGGGGGGCTGTTCTTGCTGCCGCGGGGATTCGCGCTCGATTCGTACGAAATGCTGTTTCGCAATTCCTTGATCTTCGATGCCTATTCCAACTCCTTGTTCCGGCTATTCGTTGGGACATTCGTCAACGTTGCGCTGACGGCGATGCTGGCTTATCCGCTGTCGATCCGAAGATTCATGGGAAGGACGCCGATTACGCTGCTCATCTTCTTCACGATGCTGTTCAACGGCGGCATGATTCCGAGCTATTTGCTGGTTAACGGCCTGGGACTTGTGGACTCGCTGTGGGCGTTGATCGTACCGTCCGCGATCAGCGCGTGGAACTTCTTTATTATGAAAAATTACTTCCAGGGTCTTCCGCCGGAGCTGGAGGAGTCGGCCAACATAGACGGCGCCTCGCCGCTTCGCACCCTGTTATCGATCATTCTTCCGGTATCCATGCCGGTAATCGCAGCGATCTCGCTCTTCTACGGCGTGTGGCACTGGAACGCTTACTTCGACGCGGTGCTTTATCTGCATGCTCCGGATAAGCAGATTCTGACCCTTTTCCTGCGATCGATGATGAACTTCAGCGCAACCGAATCGACTCGTTCGACGAGCGATTCGATGATGATTGCCAACATCTCGGAGGAATCGGTCAAGATGGCCACGATTATCGCGACGATGCTCCCGATGCTGATCATTTATCCGTTTCTGCAGAAGTACTTCGTCAAGGGGGTGCTGATCGGTTCGGTGAAAGGGTAAGTCCGATTGGAAACGGTAAGTCAAATAGGTATGGGACGATGGAGGAGGGTTTATATGTTCAAGGGAAAGAAATCCGGATTTACGACTCGCAGTATCGTTGTCTTGTTAATTATCGCATTGCTGGCTGCTGGGTGCAGCAAAAATGAGTCGGCTTCCAACAAGGGGGGCTCCGGCGGCGAATCGAACGAAGCTCCGATCGTGACGGCATTGATGAAAAAAGCGACGGATTTTCCGGAGGACAATCCGGTCATTCAGGAAATTCGCCAAAAATCGGGTATCAATCTTCAGGTGCAAACGGTCTCCTACGACGATTACGAGAAGAGGCTGAACACTCTGCTCGTTTCCAACGATGCGCCGGACATTTTTACCGTCAACGCCGCTAAGATCAAGGAACTGATCGACAATAAAGCGATTCTTCCGTTGAACGATCTGCTGGAAAAGCACGGCTCCAACATTACGGCGAATAGAGGGGACGATCTGAAGGGCAGCGCGTATGTCGACGGACAGATTTACGGAATTCCGGAAGGCTTTGCAAGCGGCAACTCCCTGGCGATTCGCAAGGACTGGCTGGACAAGCTGAATCTGCCCGTTCCGACTACGCTCGAAGAGTATGAGAAGGTACTGAAGGCATTCGTTAACGACGATCCGGACGGCAACCAGCAGAAGGATACGATCGGGTTGGGGCTGGCCATACAGGTGATGCAGTCCTGGGTGCACATTTTCGGAGCTTATAATGTTCCGATGGGCAGACAGGTTATGGTGGACGGCCAAGTAACGCCTTGGATGCTGGCGCCCGGCTATTTGGACGCGGTCAAGTATTTGAACAAGCTGTATCATGAAGGCCTGGTCGATACGGAATTTTTAACGATTCCGTCTCTGCAATCTTACCAGAAGCTGTGGAACGGCAAGATCGGCGCTTACAATTTCAACGCGGACGGCATTACCCAGAACTGGCTCAGCCGTTACGTAGAGCAACCGGCGCCGGAATTCGTCTACACGCTCATTAAAGGCCCGGACAGCCATGGCGGCTACTTGGACCCGAATTTGGCCAACAGCCCGACCTATACCGTCATTTCCAGCCAGTCGAAAAATCCCGAAGCGGCCATGCAGATGCTCAACTACTTGGTCAGCGACGAAGGGGACGCGTTGACCTGGGCGGGCGTCGAAGGCATTCAATACGAATACAAGGACGGCAAGTTCCAGTGGATTTCTCCTTACGAGGATGCGGTAAAGCTGCGCGATTCCGGCGGTTACGTCTATTCCGTACTGCTGAACAAAAAAGACGGCATGAGGGAATCGCTGTTCAACGACGCGACCAAGCAGGGCCGGCAGTTGGCGGCGGAGAATTTGATCGACGAGGTCAAGCTGTTCACATTACCGCAGGTTCAGATCGACAAGGGCACGATTTTGGACGATATGGAAAAGGAATTCAGAACGAAGGCGATGATGTCGAAAGGCGATCTCGACCAGATGTACGTGAGCTTCAAGCAGAAATATTTGGCCGAAGGCGGAAGCCAATGGATCGAGCAAGCGACGAAAATCTACGAGGAAGAGAAAGCGGCCAGACAATAAGCGCTCGCTAAATGTCAGCGGCTTGTACGGGCGATAGAGAGAGCGGGAGTCGGCGCCTACCGCCGGCTCTCGCCTTTCAACGGCTCACGTTTAGCCGCAGCGTGCATGAGGCAAGGCCTCGAAGGAAAGGGGTATACCGTGTTCGAACTTAACGGAAAAGTCGCGTTGGTAACGGGCTCAAGTAAAGGCATTGGCAAAGGAATCGCCCTACGATTGGCCGGCGCGGGAGCCGATATCATACTCAATTCGCACACTTTGGAAGACGATCCGGAACCGACGATCCGCCAGATTGAAGCGTTGGGAAGGAAGGCGCTGTTTATTCGAGCGGACGTCGCTTCGGAGTCTGAGGTTGCAAGCCTGTTCGAGCAAATTGATGGGCATTTCGGTCGTCTGGATATTCTTGTGAATAATGCAGGCACGTCCCGTTCGGAGTCGATTGCGGACACGGAACTGGAGAGCTGGCGGCATATTATAGATACGAATCTGACGAGTTGTTTTTTATGCTCGAAGCAAGCAATGGACAGGATGATCCGCCGTTCGTTCGGGAGGATCATTCAGATCAGTTCGGTCGTGGCTCATCAGGGAGCCGTGTTCGGGCATGTTCATTACGCGGCAACCAAGAGCGGCATGCTCGGTTTCACGAAGTCGCTTGCGCGCACCGCCGCGCCGCATGGCATCACCGTAAACGCCGTAGCTCCGGGCATTATCGATACGGAGCTGCTGCGCAGCACGCACGGACAGTCCCGACTGGACGAATTGTCCCGTACCGTCCCATTGGGCCTCGGGTCCGTGGACGATGTGGCGGCGGCGGTCGTCTTTCTGGCCAGCGAGGAAGCGCGCTACTTGACGGGGACTACGATTGACGTCAACGGTGGGCTTTATTACAGATAGAAACCTACAGATGGCGAGGGAACCAGGTGAAAATTACGGATGTGGAGATCTATACGGTTTATTGCTACCGCACGAATTGGGTTTTCGTAAAGATCCTGACGGATGAAGGCATAAGCGGAGTAGGGGAGGCGACGCTAGAGTATAAAGAACATGCCGTGGTTGGCGCGATCGAGCATCTGAAGCAGTATTTGATCGGGAAAGATCCGACGCAGATCGAGCTTCATTACCATCAAATGTATCGCGACGCTTACTGGAGGGGCGGACCGGTATTAATGTCGGCTTTAAGCGCGGTCGAAGCCGGATTATGGGACATTAACGGCAAAGCGCTCGGCGTTCCGGTGCACCGCCTGCTGGGCGGCAAGTACCACGACAAGGTGAAGGTGTACGCCAATGGCTGGTTCGCGGGAGCTTCCACGCCGGAACAATTCGCCTCCGCTGCGCAAAGAGCGGTGAAGCGGGGGTTCAAGGGGCTCAAATGGGACCCATTCGGCAAAGCGTATATGACCATCTCTAACGAGGAGTTGGAGAAAGCGTTGGTGTGCATCGATGCCGTTCGCTCCGCCGTCGGCCCGGGAGTCGACTTGTTTATCGAAGGGCACGGCAGATTCAACGTGCCTTCGGCGATCCGGATCGCTCGCGAAATCGAACCGTTCAAGCCGGTCTGGTTCGAAGAGCCGATTCCTCCGGACAATCTGGACGCGATGGTGCAGGTGAAAATGAAATCCAACGTCGCGATTGCCGGAGGTGAAAGACTCTATTCCCGCCACTCCTTCCGCGAAGCTCTGGAGAAGCGGGCGCTCGACTTCATTCAGCCGGACGTCAGCCATGCGGGCGGGCTGTTGGAATGCCGCAAGATCGCATCCATGGCCGAGAGCTACTATATTCCGTTTGCTCCCCACAATCCAAGCGGACCGATCGCGAATGCGACAACGCTGCAATTGGCTGCGTGCACGCCGAACTTTTTCTACCTGGAGATCATGGAAACAGACGTGACATGGCGACAAGAGATAACCGACGAGCAGCTCATGTTCGAGGACGGCTATATGCATATCCCGAATCGCCCCGGACTGGGCATTGAGCTCAATACGGAAGAGGCGCTCAAGCATCCATACGTGCCGAAGGATTTGAGGCATTATACCGGCGCATTGACCGATATCCGTCCACCAGAGACGTTACCTTACTTCTAGGAGGAAACTTGATGTTGTACGAATTGACGAATGACCAATTAACTGCGAGGTTCGACGAACAGGGAAGGTTGACAGGGCTTTCCAATCGGAAGAATGCTTTCGGGAATGTCATCTCTTCGCCCGCTGAGGGAAGCTTCAAGCTCATATTCAAGCGGGGGGATGATTGGGAAAATGCGGTTAGGGGCAACGAGCAGTCCTATCGGGTTACCCAAAGGGGGAACCGTCTTGAATTCGTGGCTGACAGCCTGAACGCTCGCGGTTCATTGACGGACATCTCTATCAAGCTTACAGTTGAATTGCAGGAGGATCGGCTAATCTTCGGAGCGGAAATCGACAATCGCGAGGATGTGCTGATCACCGATTTCGAATATCCGAATATCGGTATTATTCATTCGTTGTCCGGCGGCAAGCCCGCCTTGTTCTGGCCGCAGCAATGCGGACAGAAAATTACGAATGTCGCCAAGCATTTGGCGGATATGACGGAGACGCGGGAGAGACAT
The DNA here is from genome assembly GCF_017671885.1 of Cohnella sp. LGH. Taxonomy (NCBI): domain Bacteria; kingdom Bacillati; phylum Bacillota; class Bacilli; order Caryophanales; family Paenibacillaceae; genus Cohnella; species Cohnella sp. LGH. The sequence goes on along the minus strand of NZ_CP072117.1, from coordinate 1,129,399 downwards.
TCCAATACGCTTCGTTTGAATTATCCCGGAGGTCATCCGTACGGCGGCAGCATGCAATGGATGGCGCTGGCTGACGGAGACCAAACGCTGTATCTGGCCGGTCACGATTCCGAGTTCTACGTTTCGGAGCTGCTCGCCAGAGGAGGGAGCCGTTATGCCGACGGCATCGTGCTGACGCTGGAAAAAATGCCGTTCGTGAAGCAAGGGGAGACGTGGACGTCGCCGTCCTCCTTGCTTATGCTGTATACCGGAAGCTGGCACCGCGGCGCGCAAGAATATGCGGAGTGGTCGGCATCCTGGCGCTATGAAGCAAAGACGCCTCAATGGGTTAAAGATATGAAAGGCTACTTTCTTGTCATCAACAAGCAGCAATTCGGCACGGAAATGTGGAAATACGACGAGCTGCCGCATCTGTACGAGCTTGCGCAGGCGCATGGCTTCGACACGCTCGGCTTGTTCGGCTGGTACGACAGCGGCCATGACAACCAGTATCCGCATGTGAATGCCAGTCAATCTCTGGGAGGAGTAGAGGCGCTCAAGTCGAATATTAAAGAAGTACAAGCTGCGGGCGGCAAGGTAACCCTGTATCAACAGGGGCACCTGATCGATATTTCATCTGACTTCTACAAGAACGGCGGAAATCGGCTCGAATCCAGAAGCCGATGGGATGCCCCCTACTATGAATTTTATAACAAGTCGCATGAAAGCTCGTTCCAGAACAGCTATACGAGCAAATCCTTCTCGATCTCCTGTCCGTCCTGTCCGGAGTGGAGAGAGCTGATGAAGGAGAAGACGGATTTCATTGCCGACTTTGGCGCGGACGGAGTGCTGTTCGACCAAATCGGCGGCATGCCGGCGTATCCATGCTTTAACGAGGAGCACCCGCACGAGAAGGGCAAACCTTCTCTGTCCATGTCCCAAGGCCGAATGAAGCTGCTCGAAGGCATACAGACCCGCACCAAGGAATTGGATCGGGAGTATGCGTTTTTCACCGAGCATGTGACGGATTTGTATTCCGGGTATGTGGATTGCCTGCACGGCATGTTTGCGGAACCCTTCCGGGCATCCGGCCGCATGGATACGGAGGCGAATGACGAAATCGTCGAACGCTTGAATTATCCGGAGCTGTTCCGTTATTGCTTCCCGGATACGGTCGTGACAATCCGCAATCCGTACCCGTATATCGCACCGCGCACGGCGAATTACGCGTTTGCCTTCGGGCTGCGGTACGAACTGGAGATTCGTTACGCGCAAGACCGGGAAGATCTTCTGGAGGATCGCTATGCGGATTATCGCGAGTATGCGAAGCAAGTGACGGAGCTTCGCGCCAAGTATTGGCATGTGCTGGGTCACGGCAAATTTCAGGACGGAGACGGCATCGTGAATCGCGCTCCGGATATGATCGCCAAAGCTTATCGCAAGGACGGACTGCTGGCGGTTGCCTTGTGGAACGATACGTCCGAAGCCGTCGCTCCTGCGATTGAGGCGGCCGGCTGCCGGCTTGTCGAGGTATCCACGATCGAGGGAACCTTCGCTTCGATGCCGCATACGCTGGCTCCGCAACAAATTGCTGTGGCATTATATGAAGACGGGGTATAACTGTCAGTTCTAATCGCCGGAAAAGAGGGATTTATGTGACCAAAAGCGCTAAGGTTACCGCTTATGCCCAGGTCAAGGAATGGATTAAAGAAAGCATTCTTTCCGGAGAGATTCCTGCGGGTTCGCGCATTACCGTAGCGGAGATCATCGAAAAATACGGCGTCAGCCAGATGCCTGTGCGCGAAGCGTTTCAAATTCTGCAAGGCGAAGGATTCATCGAGCTGCTTCCCCATCGGGGAGCTAGAGTACTGTCCCTGACTCCGCAGTATTTGACCAATATCTACGAAATTCGGGGAGTCGTCGAAGGGTTGCTGGCCAAACGGAGCATGCCTCATCTGACGTTATCCGGTCTTAACCGGTTGAAAGAGTTGAACCGGCAGATGGAGGGGATGGTCCAAGAGGGAATCGCCGCGGAGGAACTGGTGAAACTGGATAGGCAATTCCATGTTGCGATTTATGAAAATAGCAACAATCCTGAGGGCATGCTGATTTACGAGAAGTATGTCGGTTTGATCGGATCGTTGCGCAACAAGTACGGCTACGGTTCCGAACGTTTGGCCGATATGGTCAAGCAGCACTGGCTCATGATCGACGCCCTACAAAATCAAGATGCCGATGCACTGGTGCAGATCGTCCACGCTCACAGCGAAGGGGCCAAATTGGATTTACTGAACGCCATGGAAGCTAAGGTGTGAGCGCGGACATCGATTCCGGCTGTCTCGAAAGGAACACGTAAGCTTATATTGACCAGCCCCTGCCCATTTGGGAAAGGGCTGGTTTTTTATTATATTTTCCCCTTTTTCCTATCCTGAAGGCTCGGTTCTCTTTACAAAAATAGTTGCCAAGAATATAATTGTCATAGAAACTATTTGTGAGAGGGTGAGTAGGAGATGACAGACAGCTCTATTTACGATCTTCAGCGTTCGGTCGGTTTTATGCTTGGAACGGCGTATCGCAAAGCGTCGTCGCTGTTTCAGAGCAGGCTGAAACGCTTCGACATTACGCCGGAGCAATGGTCGATTTTGTATCAGGTCGATCTGGCTGACGGCCTCATTCAGAAAGAAATCGCCGAGCGAGCGGGCAAGGATCGCCCTACGACAACGAGAATACTTGATCATTTGGAACGGAAAGAGCTTGTAGCCAGACGTACCGACAATCGCGACCGGCGCTCGTTCCAGGTAGCCATTACGGACAAAGGACGAAATTTGATCCGGGAGACGCTGCCGATCGAGATAAAGTCGAACGAAGACGTTCGAAGCTGCATGAGCGAGGAAGAATACGAAACCTTGATGCGGCTGCTGATCCGAATCGATCATTATACGAAAGACATCTTAGAGAGAGAGTAGGGGAAAATATGCAACGTCAGCAACCGAAAACGCAATTATGGACGAGAGCTTTTATCGCTCTGACGATAAGCTCTCTCTTGTTGTTTCTGAACCTGCAAATGATGCTGTCCGCTTTCCCGACTTACGTCAAAAACGATTACGGAGCGGGTGATCTTACTGTAAGTCTCGTGACTAGCTTGTTCGCGTTGTCCGCGATCGCGGCCCGTTTTCTGACGGCGGCATTGATGCGGATATTCGGCAGAGGAGCACTGCTGTATACGGGAATTGCAATCGCGGTCGTTTTTACCGTAGTCTACGTTCTGGCCGATTCAATCGGATCGCTGCTGCTGCTCCGCGTCGGCTACGGAGTCGGCTTCGGAATGGCGAGCACGGTGCTGCCGACGCTAGTGTCGCAGATGATTCCGTCTGAACGAATGGGTGAAGGAATCGGCTACTTCGGCTTGTCCACAAGCCTGGCAATGTCGATTGGGCCGATGATCGGACTGAATGTTTTCCGCGAGGCAGGGTTTAATGCGCTTGCCTTCACGGCGGCGATTACGCTGCTGCTCGTATTCCCGCTGCTGCTTCTGACGCGTTCGGTCCCGGCGAAAGGCAGACAAGTAGTTGCGAGGAGCGCTTCGGGAAAGACGGGGATCGACCGGCGCTTGCTGTTTCCGGCGTTCCTGAACGTCCTGCTGGCGGTAACCTACGGGGGCGTGCTGAGTTTTATCGCGCTGTATGGAGAGTCGGTCCACCTGAACCAGATCGGGCTTTTCTTCCTGTTTAACGCGGTGACGATCATTATCGTACGTCCCGTCTCCGGAAGGCTGTTCGACCGCAAAGGACATGCCGCCGTGTTGATTCCCGCCGTCGTCTGCGTCATCGCCAGCTTAACGGTGCTGTCCTATGCGACGTCGCTGCCGATGCTTATCGTATCCGCGCTGCTGTACGGACTCGGCTTCGGGGCAATTCAGCCGACGCTGCAGGCATGGATGCTGCGCTCTTCCTCTCCCGAGCAGTATGGAGCGGCCAATAGTCTGTTCTATAACTCGACCGATCTTGGCGTTGCCGCGGGAGCGTTCGTGCTGGGCGCGATTGCGTCCACGGCCGGGTATGGGGGGATGTATCGCTACGCCGCAGGATTCATGGTCTTATTCCTCGCCTTCTATGGTATAATGCGGGTGATTGAAGCGTTTCGAGCACCAAGAAGGTTGGAGGAAGCTAGGGAGTGAGGAACGGAGTGTAGGAGGTCCTACATGAGTACCGGAAGGCCCGGCTGAATTCAAGATTCGATATACCTCTTAAGGAGGGGATTGTAATTAAGTCATGGCTCCGCGTGGCCCTATTCCTCGGAATAGCGGCATTCCTTACCCGATTGATTCCGTTTTCGGATTTCTTCCGCAACGTGGACACGCTGGTGCATGAAATGTGTCACGCGCTGGCGACCCTGCTTATGTCCGGAGACGTCCGGTATATCCACTTATACTCGGACCAAAGCGGATTGACTTACTCCGCTTACGCCGGTCAATGGAAGTCCATTCCGATTTCGCTTGCCGGCTACTTCGGCTCCGCCTTGTTCGCGCTGCTGCTCTTCTTCCTTCATTCCCGTCGCCGCGAACGGACGGGACTTATCATCATAGCGACAATTGCGGTAGTCGGTCTCGCGCTGTTCGTCCGCAACGGCTTTGGCGCGGCATGGTGCGCGGGCTTTGCGATCTTAACGATCCTGATCGTCGTCCTGTCGCGGCCCGGACTCATTAAAGGCTATTACTTGCTCGTAGCGTTCATCTGCTTGGTAGAGTCCGTAATCAGCGCTCTGATTATTCTGTCCATGTCGCTGCAGGAGCCGGGGGCCGCCGGAGACGCGACCAACCTGGACAGAGCGACCTACATACCGGCTCTCTTCTGGGGCCTGCTGTTCGCGATTTTCTCGCTAGTGTGCGCACGCGGCTCGATTAAGTTGTTTTATAAGCGCGGGTTCGATTGAGTTCTCTAATTAAAGTTCCTACGGGCCGTCCGGCTGTCGAAGTCGCCTTCGATGTTTGCCGGGCGGCCCGTCGCCGTATCGGAACAGTTGTGGCAAGCCGGACATCCCGATACAATAGGAAGCAGACGATAAAATATAAGCAGGGCGGTGGACTGTTTCCTATGTATCGGAGTTTGGAAGAATGCTTGGGGGATTTGGAACGTCACGGTCATCTGGTGCGAGTTCGCGAAGAGGTCGATCCTTATTTGGAGATGGCTGCCATCCATAGACGGGTATACGACGCGGGCGGTCCCGCATTGTTGTTCGAGAACGTTAAGGGCTCGAAGTTTCGGGCCGCATCGAACTTATTCGGCACGATTGATCGCAGCCGGTTTATTTTCAGAAGTACATGGGAAGCTGTGCAGAAAGTCATGACGGTGCGCAACGACCCGATGAAAGCTTTGAAGAGCCCGCTCCAGAACATGGGAGCGGGCCTCACGGCTTGGAAGGCGCTGCCGCAGCAAACGCAGAGCAACCTGGCCACTCCTGCAAACGAGGTGCGCATCTCCGACCTTCCGCTCATCCAGAGCTGGCCGATGGACGGCGGCGCTTTCGTTACGTTGCCGCAGGTCTATTCGGAAGACCCCGACAAGCCGGGGATTATGAGTTCGAATCTGGGAATGTATCGCGTTCAGCTAAGCGGCAACGATTACGAGCTGAATAAAGAAATCGGCGTCCATTATCAAATTCATCGGGGAATCGGCATTCATCAGACGAAGGCGAACAAGCGGGGCGTTCCGCTGAAGGTGAGCTGCTTCGTCGGCGGCCCTCCGGCGCACTCGCTTGCGGCCGTCATGCCTTTGCCGGAGGGGCTGAGCGAGATGACGGTAGCCGGGATGCTGGCGGGCAACCGGTTTCGCTACAGCTACTCAGACGGCTTCTGCATTAGCAACGATGCCGATTTTGTCATTACGGGTGAGATTTATCCGGGGGAGACGAAGCCCGAGGGCCCATTCGGAGATCATCTTGGCTATTACAGCTTGACGCATCCGTTCCCGGTTATGCGGGTGAACAAGGTGTATGCCAAGCCGGGCGCAATCTGGCCGTTCACGATCGTCGGCCGGCCGCCGCAGGAAGACACCTCGTTCGGTCAACTGATCCACGAATTGACCGGAGACGCGATTCGCCAGGATATTCCCGGCGTACAGGAGGTTCATGCCGTAGATGCGGCCGGAGTACATCCGCTGCTGTTCGCCGTCGGCAGCGAGCGCTACACGCCCTACAGCGCTGAGAAACGCCCCGCCGAGCTGCTGACGCTGGCTAACCGCATTCTCGGAACGGGGCAGCTCAGTCTTGCGAAGTATTTGTTCATTACGGCCGAGGATGGGCAACCGCTGGATACGCACCGGGAAGAGGAGTTCCTGAGCTATATTCTGGAGCGAATCGATCTGCGGCGGGACATTCATTTTCAGACGAATACGACTATCGATACGCTCGATTATTCGGGAACCGGGCTCAACTCGGGCAGTAAGGTCGTGTTTGCCGCTTACGGGGACAAGCTGCGCGAGCTGTGCAGGGAAGTGCCGGCGGAGCTGCAAGGTCTTCGCGGCTTTGAGGGCGCGAAGCTGGTTCTGCCGGGAGTCGTGGCGCTTAAGGGGCCTGCCTTCACCAGTTACGACGAAGCGCAGCGGGAGATCGCCGATTTGTGCGCCGCAATTCGGGACAGAGGGTCGATATCTTCCTGTCCGATGATCGTTATCGCCGACAATAGCGAGTTTTTGAGCGCCACGTTGGCCAATTTCTTATGGGTTACGTTCACGCGCAGCAATCCGTCCCATGATATTTACGGCGTGAACAGCGCTTATGAATTTAAGCATTGGGCTTGCGACAACGTCATTATCGACGCCCGCGCCAAGCCTCACCAAGCTCCTCCGCTCGTTGCCGATCCGGCGATCGAGCGGCAAGTCGATCGCTTGTTCGTTCAAGGCGCAAGCTTGGGCGGCTTAAAGAATCTATAGCCTGTCATTCCGCAGCATTAAGAGGCTGTCCCCTGAGCAACTTGGTTGGCTTAGGGGACAGCCTCTTGCCGTATCGGCCAGCGAATGACGATCGTCGTGCCTCGCCCCTCGGCGGTGTCGACGTCAATGACGCCGTCTAGCCCTTCCGCCAGCGCTTTCGTAATGGCCATGCCCAGTCCGCTTCCTTCCGGGCGGGCGTCCGTATCCGTTCCTCTATAATAGCGTTCGAACAGACGCGCTGCAGTCTCTTCGTTCATCCCCTTGCCGTTGTCGGATACGGTCAAGCTCGCCCATGCAGATCCGATGCGGCGGACGGAGATCGTAACAGTCGTGCCCGGCTCGTTGTGCAGCAGGGCGTTGGCGATCAGGTTGTCGATGATGCGCTGAAACCACGGTCTGAACGTAGAGATATACACCGGGTTTGCCGCAGCCGAAAAGTGCAAGCTGTTGGGCAGATAACGCGGATCCTTGGCCGCGTCCTCAATGGCGGATGCCGTGCATTCGTTCAAATCCGCAATTTCTGCTTCGGGAGCGCCCAGTCCGCTTTTGAGCCGGTAGGTGAGCGCAAGGTCGTTGATCAAATCGTCCAGATAAGCCGACTTCTCCGAAATAATCCGGGCAAATTCCCGCGCTTCTTCCGCAGTCCATTCGTATTCCCCATTTTCCAGCAGATGAGCGTAGCCTTTAATCGATGAGAGCGGAGTTTTCAGGTCGTGGGATACTCCCGCGATCCATTCGTTTCTTAGCCGCTCGGTGTCGGCCGCCAGTTTCTCGTTGCTTTGCAGCGTCCGCGCGAGCTGCTCCATCGACTCAAGGACGTCTCCGTAGACCCGGTATTTGCGTCTTCTTCTCCCTCTCCGATCACGGCTACGGGCGTCTCCACGCGCATTGGCCGGCTCCTCGTATCGTCCCGCCCCCAGCCCGCGCAGCCACTTCAGCAGGTGCACGATCGGAGCGCCGAACCTTTGGCCGAACGCGTAAGATACGAGGACGAACAGCACGATCGCGCCTAGCACGAGCGTGCCGATGCCTATGGCGAGCACTCGGTTCTCGGGCGTGAGCGTCGGTTCTTCTCCTGGCGTCGCGCCGGCCAGAGGTCGACTGATTACCCAAGTGAGGCCGGACTCAGAGTCGTAATGGGAATCGATTGCGGCTCCGTAACGATCGGGATAGATGGAGCGCAAAGCAAGCTCCTGCGGTGTGTAATCGTCTAATGCGCCCTCCGGTTTGTTAAAAGAGGCCAGCTCGCGGCCGGAAGCATTCAACAGTTGAACCCAGGAGGAGTCGCGAACCAGCGTGCTGGAGAGCGGCTCGGGAACGACGAGGAGCCGGTCCTGTACGGATGACTCCGCGACAATCCGCCTGAACAGATCTCCGCTTTCATTGCGCATGCCGTAGAGCAGCGTGTAATTGACGCCGTCCTTCTCTTGAATCCACAAATACAGCGTATAGGGGAACGGCTTCTTGCCGAGCCAGTACGCGGTCAGCTCTCCCGGACCGTACACGGTCGGCACATCGTCCGGCGTATAGAAGGACTCCGTCACGCGACCTTGCTCGTCGAGGCTTTGCAGCCATCCGCCATGCTCGCGGACGAGCTCCAGCAGTTGGGGATCGAACCTCAACTGCCCTCCTTCGCTTTGAAGCGTACGAATCAGTTCGTAGAGTCCTGCGCTCTCGAACTGTCTCGTCGCCTCTATGCGCGAGAGCTGATTGTTCGTCCAATTCAGCATGACGGCGGCCAACGCGAACAGCAGCACGCCGGCGACGGCCAACCAAGCGACGAGCCGGACAGCGAGTCTGCTCTTAACGGTCATCGGCGGCCGCCACCCTTTTGATCATTTTGTATCCCAGTCCTCTTACGTTTACCAAAAACTGCGGATTGCTCGGATCGGATTCGATCGGCTCCCGAATGCGATGGATATGAACCATTACCGTATTATCGTCGCTCCAGTTGTCCACGCCCCAGACTTTTTCGTAGAGCTCGCTTTTCGTGAACACCCGGTTCGGATTTTTGCACAGAAACAGCAGCAATTGGTAGACAAGCGTCGGACAGGGGACGGGTTTATCGTCGACGAACAATTCCGCGGCATCCTCGTCGATTCGAAATCGGCCGAATACCAGCGCTGCCGAAGGAGCCGGAACGGTCGAAGCGGACAGGGCGGATCTGCCGGATCTGCGCAGCAGCGACCGGGCTCTCGCGACGATTTCCAGCGGATTAAACGGCTTGGTGACGTAATCGTCTCCTCCAACGGCGAAGCCGGTCAACTTATCGAAGTCGGTCGTTCTTGCGCTCAGGAATAGTATCGGAGCGTCGGTTAGACGGCGAATGAAGGGGCAGGCTTCTATTCCGCTCATGCCGGGAAGCGCGACGTCCAGCACGATAAGATCGTAGCTGCGCTTCTCGCAGAGAGCGATCGCTTCTTCGGACGAATGGGCTTTGTCAATATTGGCGAATCCTTCCTTGCGCAGGACGGTTTCCAGCAACTGCAAAATTGCATGCTCGTCGTCCACCAGCAAAATACAGGCGTTGTTCATCGTGCTTGTCTCCTTTCGCAACTTATATTCTAACATGCTCCGAAGAACGGAGGATGCCGCGTTATCTTAACGCTGTCTTAATTCTTGCCTGCGAATTTAAGATGGCCGTAAGCCGGCGTTTTCCGACACATAAGGTTAGGCACTCATAATGGAGTTAGAGCCAATAGAGACAAGGACAAGGAGTGGAGCGGTATGTTGAAAAGGCTGACGATAACTATTGCGGGATGCGCCCTGCTGTTGACGGCTTGCGGAGGTAATGGGGAAAATGGAGGAAAGGGGAGCGGAAATGCGCAGACGCCGATACCTTCTTCCGTCGCGGTTCCGTCGCCTTCGGGAGCGAACGGAACGGGCGCCGTCGAAAGGCTAAAGCCCGAGCAGCTTGCGCAAGCGTTGTTAGAAGGGCAGTATGGCCGAGTTCATGCGCAGATGAGCGAACAGTTCCGAAGCAACGTTACCGAGCAGCAATTGCAGACGGTATACGAGGAAATTAAGGGGAGCGTGCCTGAGTGGAAGTCCGCTGCGAACATGCAGCTTAACGAGGGCCGCTACCTCGTCTGGACCAACCCGGACGAAAGCTTAGGCCTGATCGCCACTTTCGATTCTGGCGACACCATTACCGGACTTCAGATTATGCCGCTGGACAGTTATCCCGATACGGACAATCAATTCACCAAGCTTGCTTACGGTCTGCCGTTTGAGGGGGAATGGTATGTGTTCTGGGGAGGCAGGAACGTGCTCGTCAATTACCACTACGAGTATGCCGGACAGCGATACGCGTACGATTTTATTCGCATCCAAGACGGCTTCTCCTATAGCGGCGATCCTACGAAGAACGAGAGCTACTATGCGTTCGGCCAACCGATTTTGGCCCCTCAGGAAGGAAAAGTCGTTCATGTCGTGAACAACATTGCCGACAATGTTCCGGTAGGAAAAATGAACGAGGAGCATCCGGCGGGCAATGTAGTGGTCATCGATCATGGCAATGGGGAGTTCAGCTTCCTTGCGCATCTTCAGATGGGCTCGGTCAAGGTAAAGGTTGGCGATCGGGTCGCCAAGGGCGACACGGTCGGTCTATGCGGCAATTCGGGCAATTCCAGCGAGCCGCATTTGCATTACCAGGTGTCCGACAAGCAGGATCTGTTCGAGGGCAAGTCGATCCGCATCCGCTGGGACAACGAGCTTGATCCGCTGCAGGGCACTTTACTTGGGGAAAAATAAACAAAAGAAGCCTTCCCGGTCGTCGTTGGAAGGCTTCCTTTGTTTGACAGGGGGATGGGCGCAATGTTGTTAGGCTAGGTTAAAACCTGTCGCTCCAGGCCCCTAGGCGAAAAGATTATGCTTTAATGGGATAACGTAGGCCAAAAAAGTGCCTCCCCGCTCGCCAAGTGGGATAGCGTAGGCCAAAAAAGTGCCTCGGCGCTCGCCAAGTTGAGTAGCGTAGGCCAAAAAAGTGCCTCCCCGCTCGCCAAGCGGGGTAGCGTAGGACAAAAATGAATTAATGTCCAACGCCTACGTCGCGGCATAGTCCATCTAACCTGACAACATTGCGCTCTAGCCCGTTATCGTTCGGCCCAGATCGGCCAGCTTGACGACCGTGTTCCAGTTTCTCATCGTCATCGTTTTGCCGATCTTCTGCAGGCTGTTCGCCAGCTTGGAATCCAGCATGCTCTGCCGGAACAGGAAATAAATTTCCGAATCGGTAAGGGTGTACTCGTCGGGATCGACCTTATTGGCTTCCAGAACGCTCAGCGCTTTGGCGGACAGCGGCTCGGTCAGGAAGGCGACCTGGATCGTCTGCTTTTCCTGAAGCGCCTGCGCGTCATAAGGACAGCGGGCCATCAGGCTATCCAATTCCGCGGCCGTGCGGACGGCAACGGCCGCCGCAATGCCGAAGCGATCCAGAATGGCCTTCTCCAGCTGCGGCCGCAGCTCCTCCGCGCTTAACTCCGATGCAAGCACAACGTTGCCGCTTTGAATGTATGTCTTCACCTGCGTAAGCCCGATTTGCTCATAAACCTCTCTTAGCTCTGCCATCGGGACTTTATTTTTGCCGCCTACGTTAATGCCTCGAATGAGCGCTATATATACCGTCACCTGATTGCTCCTTTTAACGGGCAACGGCCGCGCGGATTAACCCCGCCGTCCGATCCGCATTCACATTTTCAAACGTATATTCGCACTTGCTGCGATAGGTCACTTCTTCGGTGTAACTGTCCAAGTAGCGTTGTACCGTCTCGTAAGGCGTTCCCTTGCTCTCCAGCCGCTCTCGCACCGTTATTTTATCCACATAGATGAAAATTCTAATTGTGCAATCCCCATATTGCTTGCGGATCGCTTCCGCCCCTTCCCGATTGAGCACGAGATATACGGAATTGCCTGCCGAGAGGGCGGCTTCAAGCTCATGCCTCGGCACTCCGTAGCGATTGCCGTTGATGCTTGCGGTTTGCGCAAACTTTCCTTCGCTGTCCCACTCGTCGAATTGCTCGCGGCTCATGTAACGATAGTCTTTGTCCGGGGCGGCAAGATTTCTCGGTTCGCGCGTCGTGCAGGAACGAACCGCCGTCCAGTTGAGCGCCTCTCCCACTTTGCGAGCTATCGTTTTGCGGCCGGCTCCGCTTGTTCCCGTAAATACAAAGATGGATGGTCCCAGCATGCAAACCCCTCCCCTCTCGTTATACCTTTTATATCGGCAAAATCCCGCTTTTTCGAGATAGACGATAGAGGACATTGACTACTCTTTCATAATTCTTTCACAGGCCCCTGATACACTAAACGACAGGCGTAGACGTTGTCCGTCATAAAAACACAGAAAAGGTGATCAGAGCAATGAAGCGAGGAATCATTCATAGGTTGGTCGTATACGTAATGGTGGTGTCGCTAATGCTGGGGAGTCATCTGTTGTATGCTGTACCGAGCGCGCAAGCTGCTATAGAAGGAGAGTATGAATACTTTCCGGTTGATGCTGGAACCACCGTCCGGATCTCAAGCTACAACGGAAATGATGAAGACGTGGTTATTCCTGCCCAATTGAACGGGTGGGACGTAATTGAAATTAGTACCGGTGCATTCCAAGACAAGCAGTTAAAGTCAGTGACCATTCCCAATACGGTAGAGAGAATCGGGTATGCAGCGTTTGCAGGCAACCAGCTCACGGAGATCATCATCCCGAGCTCGGTAATGGAGATTGGCAGGCTTGCCTTCATGGGAAATCAATTGACCCATGTGGAGCTCCCAAGCGGGATAACGACAATTGCCGAACAAGCATTCAGAAACAACCAGCTAACATCGGTGACAATTCCGGATACGGTAACGGAGATTGGGCTCATGGCATTCGGGGAAAATCAACTGACCGCTGTGGAGCTTCCAAGCAGCTTAACAACAATCGGCGAGCAGGCGTTCAGAGACAATCGGCTCGCATCGTTGATCCTTCCAGACTCCTTAACGGAGATCGGTTGGGCCGCTTTTAGGGACAATCAATTGACGACTCTGGGGATATCAAACAGTCTGACAACGATCAATTCCAACACATTTGCCAACAATCTGCTAACGACGGTGAATATCCCAAGCTCGATAACGACGATCCGGGAAGATGCTTTCCGAGGAAACCAGCTATCCACGCTGGTCATCCCCGATCATGTAACGGAAATCAGCACAGGGGCATTCAGCGACAATAGCCTGACCGAGGTGACTCTGTCTAATGGTTTAACGACAATCAGTGGCGGAATGTTCCGAAACAATCAACTCGCCGAGGTGACGATCCCGAACTCGATAACGGAGATTGATGGCGGGGCATTTGCAAACAATCAAATACAACATCTTGAGCTCTCGAATACAGTAACGAAAATCGGTGACGGTGCATTCGAAGCTAATCAAATCACGGAACTGGTCATTCCTAGCTCGGTAAGAGAGATCGAACAGATGGCCTTCGGCCAGAATCAAATCAGCGAGTTAACGATTGAGGAAGGTCTGGAGACAATTGGGGCCGCTGCATTCATGGAAAACCAATTGACGGATTTGACGATTCCCGGCAGTGTAAAATCAATTGGTCCATCGGCATTTAATAAGAACCAACTGGCCAAGCTGACGATTGAAGACGGGGTAGAGACAATCGATCCGTATGCGTTCGTGTACAATCAATTGACGGAAGTGACGCTCCCTGCCAGCGTAAAGTCGGTGGGAATTTCGGCCTTTGGCGCTAACGAGATTCGTGATCTGATGATTCTTAATCCAAATGCAATATTGGGAGACAACCTTTTTGATATCGTTTTTGGAGGGAATATTATTTATGAAAATACCTTCGAAGTGACGATATACGGCGAAGATCCTTCTACTGCAAGGACATACGCTTTGAATAACGGTCATTCTTTTCAGGAGATTAGTGCGGAGTTGGAAAATTTGGAATTGGATATACCGGGACTGCACTTCGACCCGAACGAGCGAAGCTTCAGCCTGGTGACGAATGCATCCTCTGTCGTGGTGACGCCAACCCCGGTTGTCCCGCTCGCGGAAGTTCAGATCAATCAGACGGTCATTCCTTATGGAACAAGCTCAACATTGATCCCTCTTGATGAGGGGCTGGAGACGATTGTTGTTGATGTGATAGCATCGGAAGCATGGGCTGAGCAATATCAAATCGCCCTGACGGTGGATCGCACCGATCCCGCAATCGAGTTGACGCCGAACCCGGTCAGCGCAACTAACGGCGATGTAACGGCGACCGCAGATGTGGACGGCACAGGCAGCGGAATCGCTAGCCAAAAGTGGGCGGACGGCGAGAGAACGGCGAATTTTTTCACAGCAGGCGGAACGGACTTTACTGACGATTTCACAGTGAGCGCAAACGATACGTATACGGTTTATGCACGGGATGAAGCTGGGAATGAAGCGGTGAAGACGATTACGATCGGGAACATTCACCGCGACGGCCCCACGATTCAGTTAATAGCCAATCCGACCGGACCGACGAACAGCAATGTAACGGTGACTGCTGCTGTGTATAGCACAGGCAGCGGAATCGCTAGCCAGAAGTGGGCGGACGGCGAGAGAACGGCGGATTTTTTTGCAGCAGGCGGAACGGACTTTACCGGCGATTTCACAGTGAGCGAAAACGGTGCTTATACGGTTTACGCACGGGACGAAGCCAGTAACGAAGCGGTGAAGACGATTACGATCGCGAACATTCACCGCGTGGTCCCCGTGATTGATTTAATAGTGAATCCGACTGCCCCAACGAACAGCAATGTAACGGTGACTGCTGTTGTCTATAGCACAGGCAGCGAAATCGCTAGCCAAAAGTGGGCGTACGGCGAGAGAACGGCGGATTTTTTTGCAGCAGGCGGAACGGACTTTACTGGTAATTTCATGGTGAGCGCAAATGGTATGTATACGGTCTATGCACGGGATGAAGCCGGGAATGAAGCGGTGAAGACGATTACGATCGCGAACATCGGTATTCCAAATACGCCGTCGCCATCGGGGTCGAATCCAGCAGGGCAAGCTCAGCCTGTGAAAGACCCTGAACCCAAAACTACTGTTCTCATAGACAAAGGAATCATCGTTATTAAGGTGACCCCGAAGGATATCAAAGAAGTGAAGCAGCCGGATGGCCGCGTCGTCGATGTGGTGGATTTGCCCAAAGAGATCATCGATCAACTGCCGAAACTGCTGGATCAAGCGGATCGACCGTTCGTGCGCGTCGAGATCGATGACAGAAATCCCGAAGTACGCTTGCAACTGCCCGCAGGCCCATTGGGAGATTGGATGTCCCAACATCCGGATATCGCGTTCGAAGCCCGCTTAAACGGTTCAAGCTTCCAACTGGAGGTGAACGTTCTCGATCTGAAGCAGTTGGCCGCACAATTGGGCGTGGTTGTGAACGATTTGCTGGTGAGTATCAACATCAAAACCTTGGAGGGGGCTGTGCTGAACGCACTGGTACAAGCCGCAAATAAGCAGGGAATGAAACTGCTCAGCGAAGCAATCGAGTTCCAACTGATCGTGTCGGGAGGCGGACAGACATTGGAGGTAAGCGACTTTGGCGGCACGTATATGATGAAATCCATTGTGCTGGACGCAGGTGCGACGAAACGGAATTATACGGCGGTTCTGTACGATCCGACTGCCCAAACCTTTACATTCGTACCGGCGATCACCGCTAATCTACGCGACGGGCGTGCGGAATCGGTGATGCGGGTGCCGCACAATAGTATATATGCCGTCATGGAAACGGAGCCGGTCAAGTTTGCCGATATGACTGCACACTGGGCGAAGTCAGAGGTTGAGCGTATGGCCTCCAAGCGGATCGTCAGCGGTGTGTCGAAGACGATCTACGCTCCGGATCGCCCCATTACCCGCGCGGAGTTCACGGCGTTGCTGGTGCGGGCGCTGGGCATTCGCACGGAAGCGGCGGCTGTCGGGAATGTGTTCGAGGATGTTCCGGCAAGCGCCTGGTATGCAGCTGTAATAGAAGCCGGGGCCAGGTCTGAACTCATAGCCGGGGTGAGCGGGACGCGCTTTGCGCCGGATGACCGGATTACGCGGGAGCAGATTGCCGTAATGCTGGCGAATGCTCGTATGCTCGTGACTGGCGGGGCAGCGAAAACGAAACAGCCGACGAACGCGCTCAGCAAATTTAACGACGCTGCGCAGATCTCGTCATGGGCCAGGGATGCGGTAGCAGAAGCTGTTGCCGCCGGCATCATCCAAGGCGTGGACGGAGACCGCCTTGCGCCCGCCGCAACGGCAACGCGAGCGCAGGCGGCGGTTATGCTGGAGAGATTGTTGCGGGAGATCGAATTTTTGGAATAGATTGGCTATTTGACGCTCGCGATGCGGAGATTCCCATTTACACATGATTTTTTTCCAGGCTCGTCAAGATTGTCCGAATAAATGGTCAAGTCCCCCCATAAACATGAAGCATGGATTGATTAATGTGCTGAGGGGTGGATCGCATGCATCGTCGGATTTCATGGATCGCAGCCGTTGCCGTCGCAATGGTCGTATTTTTGGCCGGTTGCGGCAGCAAGAACGCGGAGTCGATCGTGAAGGACTTGGACAAAGTTGTGGACAAAATGGAGAGCTACGAAGGCAGCGGTACGATGATCTTGCATACGGGACAGCAGCCGCTGGAGTACAAAGTGGAAGTATGGTACCAGAAGCCGGACATGTACCGGATCGCCTTGACGAACGCCAAGCGCGATATTACGCAGATCGTGCTTCGCAACGAGGATGGAGTATTCGTGCTTACTCCGCAGTTGAACAAAAGCTATCGCTTCCAAAGCGACTGGCCGGACAACCAAGGGCAGGTTTACTTGTATCAGACGCTTGCGGACAGCATCATCAAGGACAACTCCCGCCAGTTCGCCACCGACAAAGACACTTACGTATTCGACGTGATGGCGGGCAATTATCAGAACGGCTCGTTCGCCCGGCAGAAAATTTGGCTGGCGCAGGACGATTACTCGCCGAAGCATGTGGAAGTCTCGGACGCCAACGGCAACAAGATGGTCGAGGTTATTTTCAACACATTCGAATTCGGCAAGAAGTTCGATAAATCCGCCTTCGATATGGACTCGAACATGGGAGTGACCCCAGGCTCGAACTCCAAACCGTCGGAAGGCGCCCCAAGCCCGGGAGCTTCGGCTTCCCCGGACGCAAGCGCCGCTCCCGATGCGACCGCTTCTCCGAATTCCACAGAAGCTCCTGACGCGACGGCATCGCCGGACGGCCAGCCTCCTGCGGAAGAGGAGCCGACTCCTGCGCAGAACACTTCGTTCTCGCTGATCGAACCGGACATCGAGGCGCTGCCGGCAGGCGTGGAACTGCTTGATCAGACCGATCTGCAGTTGGTCGACAATCCGGCATATATGCTGCGGTATACGGGAAGCTACGACTTCACGATTACGGAGACCCCGGCCAGAGTCGAAGAAGTGGCGATGAACGAAGGAGACATGCTTGACCTCGGGTTTACGCTCGGCCATATGACGGAAGGCGCCGTGAGGACGCTGACCTGGACATACGACGGCATCAAATTCCGCTTGACCAGCGAGGATCTGGAAAACCCCGATATGGTGCGAATCGCTCAATCGATGGTCGATTCGTCGGGCAAATAATAACAAACGCGTGAAGGGGCTGCTCCGCCGGCCGTCGAGAGACGGAGGCGGGCAGCCCGGTTTGCTTCGGAAGGCGGCTTCCGTTCCGCGGCTTAATGTAAAAGGTTGCCAGCCCAAATATCGTTGACAGTCCTACGCTCGCCCGGTAACATTGATTTATTGCAGTTTTTGCGCGAGCAGGGAGTGAACGGTCAGTGAACTGTTATTACCGGCCGACCGTGGCTGAGATTTCCCTTGACGCTCTCGCCCATAACATCGGGGCGTTCCGCGAACGCTTGTCCCCCGGGACGAAGCTGCTCGCATCGGTCAAAGCGAACGCATATGGGCATGGAGCGCCGGAAATCGCGAGCAGAGCGGTAGCGGCGGGCGTCGATTACTTGGGAGTCGCGTTTCTGGACGAAGCTTTGCAGCTTAGAGCCGCAGGGATTGAGGCGCCGATACTGGTGCTGGGTTATACGCCTCCGGCAGGTTACGCGAACGCGAGAGAATTGGGAATTACGTTAACGTTATATCGGGACGAGATGCTGGAAGCGGCGGCGGAGCTTCCGGTCTCCGGACGCAAACTGAAAATCCATGTGAAAGTCGACTCGGGCATGGGTCGTCTTGGTCTGCTTCCGGGACGGCAGGCGGAGCAGTTTCTGGAGCGCGTTTGCGCTCTGCCTCAGGTGGAAGTGGAAGGGCTTTACACCCACTTTGCCCGTGCCGACGAGACGGACAAAGCGTATACGGAGATGCAGATCGAGCGTTTCACCGCCGTGTCCGATTATGCGCGCATGGCGGGTATGCCGATCTCCATCGTCCATACGGGCAACAGCGCGGCGGGAGTCGATCTGCCGGAACGAACGGGCGGCATGCTGCGGCTGGGAATCGGCATGTACGGTTTATATCCGAGCGACGAGGTCAATGCCGATTCGGTCGCGCTGAAACCGGTAATGTCGCTGAAAACCTCCGTTGTACACGTCAAACAGCTGGAAGCGGGAGAAGGAATCAGCTACGGTACCCGTTATTTTACTCAAGGCAGCGAGACGATCGGTACGCTTCCGATCGGTTACGCCGACGGCTTCAGCCGGATGCTGAGCGGCAAGGCGGAGGCGCTTGTGCGGGGACGCAGAGTTCCGGTGCTCGGAACGATCTGCATGGATCAATGCATGATCCGTCTGAATGACGCTTTCGTCGAAGGGGAAGCGGACATCGAACCGGGAGAAGAAGTGGTGCTTATCGGCCGTCAAGGCGAGGAAGCGATCTCGGCCGAGGAAGTGGCGCAGAAGCTGGGAACGATCCCTTACGAATTAATCTGCATGCTGGCGGCGAGAGTCCCTCGAGTGTATGTCAGCGGCGGAGAGATCGTATCGGTCGTTAATCCGTTAATTGCGCTTGGTTAATATTGGATGTGGATTTTGTCCGACTTTGGCAGGAATGTCGCCTTACAATCTAGAATATCTAGAATAATTGTTACCAGACTCATCCATACTGGAAAAAAGGCGCTTGTTGGAAAATCTTTGGGGGTGTCCGTTCGGTGGCCAATTTACACAATACGAAACGCATTATGATCAGTCTCCCCGATCATTTGCTGCGCGAAGTCGATTTTGTCGTCGCCAAGGAGAACACTAACCGCAGCGAAATCGTTCGTCAGGCGATGAAGCATTATCTCGTCGATCGCAAGAAGCGGCTCATTCGCGATGCGATGCAGCGCGGGTATTTGGAAATGGCTAAAATCAATTTGCACATGGCATCGGAAGCGTTCCACGCGGAAGAAGATGCGGACAACATACTGGGTCGCCTCGTAAGCGGGGTGTAAACTTTGATCGTAAAACGCGGGGATGTGTTTTATGCGGATTTGTCGCCGGTCGTCGGCTCGGAGCAGGGCGGAGTGCGTCCGGTTTTGATCATTCAGAACGATATCGGGAACCGGTTCAGCCCGACGGTGATTATCGCGGCTATCACGGCGCAAATCCAGAAGGCGAAGCTGCCGACCCACGTTGAAATCGAAGCGAAGACCCATGGCATGGAGAGGGATTCCGTCATTCTGCTTGAACAGATTCGCACGATCGACAAGCAGCGGCTGACGGATAAAATTACTCATTTGGACGACGAAACAATGCACAAGGTGGATGACGCCTTGCAGATCAGCGTCGGCCTAATCGACTTTTAAAACGGAAATTCGGACAGGTGCCGCTCGGTCAGAGCGGTTGCTTGTCGTTTTTGCGAATTCAATTCCAGATGAAAACGGAGTGTTGTGACCTATGACGAATTTGACGCAAAAATTGGACAGGTATGCGGAACTGATCGTACGCTTCGGCGTTAACGTGCAGCAGGGACAAGAGGTGTTCATTATCGGCTCGATCGAGATCGCCGATCTGGTACGCCGGGTAGCGGCCCAAGCCTATGAGGCTGGCGCAGGCAACGTGCATGTGGACTGGTCGGACGAATATTTGACACGCCTCAAATACGAGAAAGCGTCGGACGACGTATTCTCCCGGTTCCCGGAATGGGAGACGGCCAAGCGGAACGATTTTGTCGCGCGCGGCGCGGCTTTCATCTCCTTCTCCGCTCCGAATCCGGACTTGCTCAAGGGCATCGATGCTTCGCGCATTGGCAATTACCAGAAAGCCGCGGGCCAAGGACTTAGCGAGTTCAGAAGAGCGATTCAGTCGGACAAGGTGAGTTGGACGGTAGTAGCTGCCTCCACGAAGGATTGGGCGATTAAGGTGTTCCCTGACAGCGCATCGGAGCAGGAAGCGGTCGACAAGCTGTGGGATGCAATTTTCAGTTCGGTGCGCCTGGATGCGGCCGACCCGGTGAAAGCATGGAAAGAGCATGACGCGAATTTACATAAGAAGAGCGACTGGCTGAACGAGAAACGGTTCGCGAAGCTGCACTATCGCGCTCCGGGCACGGATCTGACGATCGGCCTGCCGGAGAAGCATCTGTGGGTGGCGGCAAGCAGCGTGAACGAGAACGGCGTGCCGTTCATGGCGAACATGCCGACAGAGGAAGTGTTCACCGTCCCAATGAAGACTGCAGTGGACGGTTATGTGTCCAGCACGAAGCCGCTCAGCCACGGCGGCAATCTGATCGACGGCTTTAAGCTGACGTTCGAGCAAGGGCGCATTGTAAAAGTAGAGGCGGAGCAGGGAGAAGAAAATTTGCGTCAACTGGTCGAGAGCGACGAGGGCGCGCACTACCTGGGCGAGGTAGCGCTTGTGCCGCACGAATCCCCGATCTCGCAATCGAACGTGCTGTTCCTGAACACGCTGTTCGACGAGAATGCGTCGAATCATTTGGCGATCGGCAGCGGCTACGCCTTTAACGTGGAAGGCGGCAAGAAAATGACGCAGGAGCAGCTTGCCGAGGCGGGAGTCAATTCGAGCATCGTGCACGTCGACTTCATGATCGGCTCGGCCGAGATGGACATTGACGGCATATGCGCCGATGGCACGGTCGTTCCGGTATTCCGTAAGGGCAACTGGGCGTTCTAAGAATGCGGCGGGCGACGATCGGGTGGATTGCGCTCTTCCTGATCGCGGTTGCCGCGGTGGGCGTGTGGTCCTGGCAGAGGCCGGGGCCCGCGCAGCCGCTGGCGCAAAGCGGGGTCCTCGATCTCAGGGACTGGAGCTTTCCTGAACAAGGCAATGTGACGCTGGACGGGGAGTGGGAGTTTTACCCGAATGTGCTTCTCACTCCGTCCGAGCTTCATTCGATGAGGCCGGAGCATTATATCCGCGTTCCGGGGGCATGGAGCAATTCGGATACCGCCAATTTTATCCGGGACCAAGGCATGGGGACATACCGTCTGAAGGTTCAGATCAAGCCCATTGTCGGTCAACTCGGGCTTAAAACGACCTTCATCAGAAATGCCAGCATTATCTTTATCGACGATCGGGAGGTTGCGCGAAGCGGAAATCCCGTTGAGCAGGGCGATGCGAGCTACCAGGGGCGCAGCGTTCCGGTGACCGCCTTTTTTCAGCCGGAGGGGGATTCCTTCTATGTGACGATTCAGGTCGCGAATTGGGATTATCACCGCGGGGGCATCATTCAGTATCTTTCTTTCGGCGCGCAGGAGGACATTCGGCTGTTGGAGCTGCGGTCGATCGTTCTGTCCGTCGCCGATACCGCCTTTTTGCTCATCTCGGCAATGTACTATCTCGGCATTTATCTAAAGCGCCTTCAAGATCGTCGATTTTTATATTTTGCGCTGTTCTGCCTGGGGTTTGCTTTTGTCGTAATTACGACAAGCGAACGGATTTTCATGCAACTGGCTCCGTCCGTTCCCTATCTGCTTGTGCTGAAAATCAAATTTGTCGTCATCTTGGCGTGCGTGTGCTGCCTGTATCTGTTTATACGCAATACCGAGCCGCTATTTGTGCCGCGATGGGCGCTGCGATTAAACGTTGCGGCTTCGCTGGTCTATACGGCTTGCGTTCCGTTCTTTCCGACAGCGCTGCTTGAACAGATTATGACTGTCATGGCGCTGTGCGGGCTGGCCGGCATCAAGCTGCTGCTGCTCCGGGCGCTTGTGCTTCGACGGTTCGGCCGCTCCAATGCGCGTACGGCTTGGCAGTTATTGGCGAGCGTGCTGATGCTGTTTGCCCAGTTGCTGAGCGTGACGCTGTATTTGCAGTCCTTAATCTTTACCGAATGGATTCCGCTGCTGACTCAGCTTCTGTTTCTGGGCATCATCGGGCACATGTTCTCGGAGCAGTACAGTCGCGCGTACATTGAGCTGGAGGTGCTCAGCCGCAAACTGGTCGAATCGGACAAGCTGAAGGACGAGTTTCTGATCCGCACCTCTCACGAGTTCAAAACTCCTTTGCACGGAATTATGAATCTTGCCAGAGCCGTTATCGATCGGAAGGCGAACGGGCTGACGGCGCAGCAGGAGGAAAACCTGTCTTATATCGTTTCGCTTTCCTCGCGGCTGTCGACGATGGTCAACGACATTATCGATTTTCAAAGCCTGCGAACCGGAAAAATTGCATTGCAGAACGGCGTGTTCGATCTGAACGGAACGTCGCAAGCGACGATTGATGTCCTGAAGCACGTCCGGGAAGACGCCCAAGTCAAGCTGTTGAATTTCGTCCCTCCGGGAAAATTTTACGTGTACGCCGACGAAGGTCGTCTGACGCAAATATTACTGAACCTGGTCGGCAACGCGCTCAAATTTACGGATCGGGGCAATGTGACCATCTCAGCGGAGGAACGCGGGGAATTCATCTCGATCCGCGTGTCGGATACGGGAACCGGCATGTCTAAGGAATTGCAGGAGCGGTTGTTTCGTGACGATCGGCCAACCGCGGACGTCAATTTCACGGATATCCGATCCTCGGGTTTGGGGCTGCAAATTTCCAAGCTGCTGGCTGACCGCATGGCAGGCGGGCTTGACGTAAAATGGTCGGAGCCGGGTCAAGGCACGGTCATGGAATTGGTTCTGCCAGCCGCCGGCGATGAGCGGAAGCAGGCGCTGTCGCAGCTCGCTGCGGGTGCGCGCCAAGCAGCGGCAAGCCTAGAAGCGGGAAGCCGTTCACGGGAGCGGTCCGTTCCGTCTCGCGGCTCCCGCGGCATAGAAACAGACGAGGCGGACAAGCCGACCGTGCTGCTCGTCGACGACGAGGCATCCAATCTTAAGGTGCTGCAGGAGCTGTTTCCAGCGGACAGCTATCGCTGCTTGATCGCATACGACGGCGAATCCGCACTTAGGCTGCTGCGGGAGCATCGGAACGTGGCGCTCGTCCTGCTCGACGTCATGATGCCGGGAGAGTCCGGCTACGAGACTTGCCGGCGCATTCGCGAGGAATATCCGATCTACCAACTCCCGGTGCTGCTGCTTACCGTTCGCCATTCCGCCGCCGATATTGCCGCGGGACTGGATTCGGGAGCCAACGATTTTCTCGTGAAACCGTTCGATTCCCGCGAACTGGCGGCCAGGGCGAATACGCTGCTGCAGATGAGGGAGGCGGTGCAGAACGCGCTGCAAGCGGAAGCGCTGTTTCTGCAATCGCAAATTAAGCCGCATTTTATTTATAACGCGTTAAGTATTATGATGTCTCTCTGTTATAAAGACGGACCGAGAGCCGGCAAGCTGCTGGGGGAATTCAGCAACTATCTTCGGCTGAGCTTCGATTTCGATCCCAAGCAGGCCAAGGTAAGCTTAGGCCGCGAAATTTCGTTGGTAAAATCGTACATCGCGTTGGAGCAGGCGAGATTCGCCGAACGACTTCGCGTGGAGTGGGACATGGATGAACGGCTGATGGATGCCACGCTTCCGCCGCTTACGCTTCAACCGCTTGTTGAGAACGCGATTCGTCACGGTTTGATGAAACGATCCGCCGGCGGAACGGTGCGTCTTGAAGCGGAGAGGGACGGGGACGAACTGCGCCTGACGATTCATGACAATGGCGTCGGATTCCCGGTCGGCAAGCTGGAGGAGGCGCTTCGGACGGGGCGTTCGGATGAAGGCGTCGGCTTGATCAACGTGCATAAAAGGCTGTTGAACGAATACGGGCGCGGCTTAAAAGTGGAGAGCCGGGAAGGCGAAGGAACGACGGTGACGATTGTCGTTCCTCTCCATCCGCAGGTTGCGCAGACAAGCGGGGGGAGACGGGCATGAAGGCGATTGTCGTAGACGACGAGCCGTTAACGAGCGAATACATCGGTTGGCTGCTGGCACAAGCTGGCGTCGACGTCATCGCGTGCTGTACGGAGCCTAAAGCGGCGTTGGAGCTGATCGGCAGACATCGGCCGGATGCGTTGTTTCTGGACATTGAAATGCCGGAGATGAGCGGGTTGACGCTGGCGGAACGGGCGAATGAAGGCGGGTATGAGGGAGAAATCGTATTTATCACGGCTTATCCGGATTACGCGATTGACGCTTTCCGGGTGAACGCCCAGAACTATTTGCTCAAGCCGGTATTGGAGGAACAGATGAATGCCGCACTGGAACGGCTAGACAGAAGAAGGGACAAGCGCTCCAGCCAAAGTACGGCAGTTCATTCGGGCAGCCGCGCCTTTGCGTCGTTTTTCGGAACGTTCTCGCTGTACCTGGGAGACAACCCTTCGCCGGTGCGCTGGCCGACGGCCAAATGCTCGGAACTGTTCGCGTTTATGCTCTTGCAAGGAGCGAATCGCGAGATTTCGAAGTGGGTGCTGATTGAAGCGCTATGGAAGGACAAGAGCGCGGAGAAGGCGGACGTCAATCTGCGCAGCACCGTCAGCAGAATTAATCGAACGCTGCGTGGCGAAGGCTCCGACATCGCTCTCGTCTCCGTCAAAAACGGCTATCGCCTTGATAGGTCGGGAGTGGAGATCAAGGCTGACGCGTTCCGGATGGAGAGCTGTGCGCTGGACGGTTCTCGAATTGGAGCAGATGATTTCGAGCGGGTAGCGGCGTGGACTTCGCGGTGCGAACGACCGTTTCTTGAACATTTTGACGGAGAATGGTGCGAGCGCTATCGACTGCAGTATGGGCGATATTTGACGGAGGTTGGGAGAAAGCTGCTGGGCTTCTGCGAAGAGAGCGAGTATGAGCCGCAGAAAATGTTAGGTCTGGCGGACATGCTGCTCCGGCATGAGCCCTATGTCGAACCGATTCGGGCCAGCGCGCTTCGACTGCGGGAAAAGCACGAAGGCAGGGCGCAGGCGCTGGCCTATTACCTGGACTATGCGGCTATGCTGAGCAGAGAGCTGGGAACGGAGCCGGGGGAAGAGCTGCGGGCAATCTATCGGCGATGGGCCTTGCTTGGCCAAGATGATCATTAGATCGTTTTAGGCCAGACGCGGGCGTGATCGATCCGTGGCGGCGCAGGAGCACTGATTTTAGATTAATCGACATACGAATAAGCCTATCCGTAAGCGCCTGAAGGCGGCTTGAACGGATGGCGAGAAGCAGTCCGGGCGCCCTACGCGTCCGGACTGTTTGACATATCGAGGGTCCGTCGCATTACTTACGTAAGATCAGGTGGAGTGACAATGGAAGCGCTGTCTATAGGGGGACTGCCGAGACTTCGACAAAGGTGTAGTAAAGGGAGGAGCAGCGCGATTCGCGGATAGTGTTTAGGGTATCGTCGAACAAAAACGGATGTGAATTCCTATTAGCGAAGAATCGCAGCATTGTTATCCGTTTAATGGATAAATTTGTCCCGTGACGCGCGAATTGGTTATGATACACTAAACCTAAATAGGCGCTATTTCGTACGGTATATGTATAATGACGTTTGATCAGGCACAGTATATCGTACAATAATAGTTATACGACATTTTCCGCCAAAGTCCTGCATTCTTTTTTAGAAAACAGGATTTTTTCAGGTCTAAAGCCCTAATTTCTTGGAAAAGGCTGGCTATAAAACGCTCATTTCCAAATATATTCATGAAGGCAGTCCTGGACGAAGTCTGGCGCGGCCTTTTTAATTTGCTCCACCGTATGCATGTATCTCTGGGTCGTGTTGATATGGGAATGACCCAGTGTTTCCTGGACTTGCTGCAGCGAGGCGCCGTTTAACAAAGCAAGGGTTGCGTTAGTATGTCTTAGCCAGTGCGGAGACGGTCTCTTACGAATTGCGCTGCGTTTGCCGGCATCGCTGATGATCCGTTCGACCTGTCTGGTCGATAACGGAAACAATCGGCGCTCTTGAGAAACTCCGGCATTTTGGAGATAGCTTCCGATGTAGCTTTTGAATAGCTCCCATAACTCCGAAGGCACTTTGATCTCCCGATCTTTTCCCCCCTTGCTGTGTTTGACGGATAGCCATATCCCCCTATCTTCGGGATCCGGGTAGAAGTCCGCTGTCGTTATGGACACCAGCTCCGAGACCCGGGTACCTAGCATGACAAGTGATAATCCAATCAAATAGTTGCGAATTCCTTGCTTCTTGAGGCATAACAGCAGCTTGCCGACCTCCGATTTGGTCAAATATCTGCGCTTGCTCGTTACAGGTACGGCAGGCAAGCGAACGCTGGTTGTCGGGTTGTGCGGGAACAGGGCGATATTGGCGTCGCTTCCCCATTTGTAAAGCGATTTCAGTGGAGCGATATAAGCGGCCACGCTCGCAGGAGCAAGCGGCAGCTCGGAATAACTGTAGCCCCCGGCAATCAGACATGCCTTAAAGGCTTCAACTTCTCTCCACGATACTTTAGACAATGGTTTATAGGCCACGAAGGCACGAAATCGATCGATCGCCCGCAAGTAATTACGGACGGTATTCGTCGATAGATTGCATGAAGACAGAAACATGCGAATGATCCGGCTGTCGTTATCCTTCATGTCCTGGGCCTCGTGATGATATACTAGGCTGTTTTCTTGTAAGTATGGAACCGTTGACATGTTCTCTGTGCCCCCTGCCTGATGTCGTATAACTATTATTGTACGATATGTATCTCATGATAATCGAGATTATCGTTTGAGAGGAGGCCGAAAGTACGAGAAACTGTTAACCCTGTTGTGTTTATCCGGGAATCGACGCGGAAGAGGTGGGGCATGGAATACATAAGCGCGGGCCTCAATTGGCAAGTGCGGAATTCGGCCATGCCGGGAATTCCGACTGCCAAATGGATGAAAGACTTACGGTCAAAAAGCCCGGAGACCTACGACCACTGCGTTCGTGTCGCGCTTTTGTCCGAACGGGTGGCGGTACGATTGAGCTTGAGCTCCGAAATGAGCATGAATTTGATGCGCGGATGTTTCCTCCATGACATCGGAAAACTGTTTCTCCCAGTCAACGTGCTGAATCATTCGGGGCCATTAACGGAATCGAAATGGCGCATCATGAAGCTGCATCCCGTTATAGGGGCTCATATTCTGGAGACGGACAATGGCATCTGCGAGAAAACGCAGGAGATCGTAAAATACCATCACGAACGCTGGGACGGCCAAGGTTATCCTTACGGTCTTGCGGAAGATGATATCCCGTTTCTAGCGCGCATTTGCTCGATCATCGACGCGTTTGATTGCATGATTGCAGGAAGGCCCTATCAGAGCAGTAAAGGAATTCAGGAAGCCAAAGAGGAGTTGCTTCGGCATGCAGACACCCAATTCGACGGAAATCTGGTGAACGTATTCGTGAATTTAATTAATGAAGGGGAATGCCTATTCTGGCGAGGGTGAGAAAGAAGAAGCCGGCAACAAGGTCATGGGAGGGGGAAAAGAAGGTATGAATTCGGCTTCTACGGAGCAGCACATCGAATTTGGAATCGGCGACGAAAGTTACGCGATCCGAATATCGGACATCCACGAAATTATCAAAATGCAGGAGATCACGGACATTCCGAATTGCCGAAGCTATGTGCAGGGGGTCATTAATCTGAGAGGGAGGATTATCCCCGTACTTAGCCTGCGCAGCTTATTCGGTCTGAACCCCGACACTGCAACCAAATCGACCCGAATCATCGTCGTGACGCATCTCGAAGAATCGGTTGGCATTATCGTCGACAAGGTGAGCAAAGTCACGACGTTTGCCGACATCCAGGTTCCGCCGGACAGGGTCGGAGGGTTGAACGGAAATTACTTTACGGGAATCGGTCTGACCTCTTCCGGGCTTGTCGGTATCCTGAAACTGGATGAAGTGCTCCTATACGAGTAAAGGTGATCCTACATGTCGGATTCGTTAGAACCGAAAGCCAAAGGACAGAGCGTCAGAGTCGACGTAAGCAAGCTGGAACAAATGATGAATATGGTCGGCGAGCTGATCATTGATCAGACCCGTCTCCGGCTTCTGGAAAAGCAAATTCGCCGGGAGGATGAAACAACTCAGGGGGCCGAAGAGCTTCGGCATGTTGTCGATCGCTTGTCGATCGGAATCGGCGATCTTCAGCAGTCTGTCATGAAGATTCGGATGCTTCCGGTCGACCAATTGTTCAATCGCATTCCCCGGATGGTTCGCGATTTGTCCAAAAGCGGAGGCAAAGAGATCGAACTGATTATGGAAGGCAGCGAGACGGAACTGGATCGCACTCTCATCGAGGGACTACTTGATCCGCTCGTTCTATTGGTCCGCCATGCTCTCGACCATGGGATCGAGTCGCCGGAAGAACGGATGGCGGCCGGAAAACCGGTTAAGGGTACACTTCGACTTAGCGCCAGACGCGAGAACAATCAGGCGTTGGTCATAATCGAAGACGACGGGGCCGGGATAGATACGGACATGCTGAAGCGCCGTATTGCGCATGAGGGAAAGCCAGGTTCAGAAATGGTCACAACGCTCAACGATCAGGAAATCGCTGAACTGATTTTTCACCCGGTATTGTCCGCATCATTAGCTAAAGAGTTTGAACTGAGCGCCGTAAAAGCCGAGATCGAGAAGATTCGCGGACGTATTCACATCCAGACGAGAAAAGGCAACGGAACCCGGATCGAAATGCATCTGCCGCTTACACTCTCCATCATCCAGGGTCTTCAGGTCGCTATTGCGGACCGTTCATATATTGTTCCGATGAACGGGGTTGTCGAGATTGTTCGGACGACCGCGGATCAGATAAAAAACGTACAGGGGCGTCCGGTCATGGTGTTGCGCAACCGTATTCTTCCGATCTTGTGGCTTCGCGATTATTTTCGCTTGCCTCGCGGCAACGAATTCGGAAGTTCTGTGTCGTTGCTGGTCGTCGGTCATCAAGAAGAACGCGTAGCGATTGCGGTAGATAAGTTGATCGGTGTTCAGGATGTTGTCGTCAAATCTCTGGGGGCGCTGCTCGGTCAAGTCGAAGGCGTCTCCGGCGCAACCACGCTAGGCAGCGGCAAAGTGGCGCCTATACTGGACATGGAAGCCGTAAGCGCCAAGCTTCGATCCCAAATTCCGAGAGGACCGATTAAGACCGATCGGTTATCGGCTTCTCAAGAGTCTTGCCAAGAAACCTACAACTACGAGGTGAACGGTCATGAAATGGTTTTATAACTTGAAAACAAGCGTTAAGCTGGTGTCCGCTTTTCTGGTGATCGCGTCGATTATGGCATTCGTCGGGTTCTACGGGCTGAGCAATTTGAGCAAACTGAACGGAAATCTCAATGACATGTACAATAATCAACTGTTGGCTGTCAAAAATTTGATGGAAGCTCAAACCAATTTCAACGAGATGAGAAACAGCTTGCGAAAGCTCTACATGGTTGAGGACAAAAATAGTATTCAACAAACAAAAGAAGTTGCAGACCGTGCAATGATTTCGGTCAGCGACAGCATTGCCGCGTTCAGGAAAACCGATTTGTCGGCCGAATCGCAAGAAGTGCAGGCGCAAATCGACGTAGCTTTCGATTCGTACGTCAAATTGTTCAATGAGGCGGTGTCGCTAAGAGAGGGAGGGAACCTGAGTGGCATGGAGACACTGCTCGACGGTGAATACCAGATAGAAACCGATAAGCTTAAAGGCATTCTCAACAAGTTGATCGCGATAAACGTTGAGGAGGCGAATCAGGCCCAGAGTGAAGGGAAAGAGACTTATTCCTCCGCAAGTACTATTACAATCGTAATTGTAATCATTGCGGTATTGCTTAGCATTCTGTTCGGCTACTTCATTTCGCAAGTGATTGCAAGGCCGCTTCGCAAAGTCGTTCAATTGGTAGCTAAAGTAGCAGAAGGAGATCTGCGGCAGACGGTTAACCACGGAACCAAGGACGAAATCGGCATATTGAGCGAATCGATCGACCAAATGGTATTGAATCTAAGACAGATGGCCTCCTCGATTATCGGCCACTCCCATAATCTGTCGGCTGCCGCAGAGCAGATTTCGTCCAGCACGGAGGAAATCGCCAGCGGCAATACGACTCAGGCCAGCTCGGCGCAGACGATCAGCGAGCTGTTCAAGGAATTGTCCGCAGCGATTCATTCCGTCGCTCACAATACGGAGCAAGCATCCTCTCTCTCGGAGGCGACGATGAAAATCGCCGGCGAAGGCAATGACATCATTCGCTCTTCGATGGAAAGCATGAACGAGGTCAGCGGCAAAATGTCCCGATTGGAGAACGATTCGCAGCGAATTGGAGAAATCATCGAGGTGATCGAAGACATCGCCGACCAGACAAATCTCCTCGCTTTGAACGCCGCGATCGAAGCGGCTCGCGCCGGAGAGCAAGGAAGGGGCTTCGCCGTTGTGGCCGACGAAGTACGCAAGCTCGCCGAACGAAGCGGAGAAGCGACGAAACAGATTACCGGAATCATTCGCGGCATGCAGGATAATACAAGGTTAAGCGTCAAAGCCGTAGAAGAAAGCGTCGATCTCTCCAAGAAGACGGGAGAGTCGTTCAGACAAATCGCGAACATGGTCAACGAAGCGGGCCAGAAGGTAACCGAAATCGCCGCGGCCAGCGAAGAACAGGCTGCGCAGGCTTCCACCGTTCTGGATTCCGTAGAGAATATCTCCGCGGCGACGGAAGAAGGGGCGGCCGCCAGCCAGGAGACGGCGGCGACGGCGCAATCGATGGCCCACTTGGCGGAACAATTACAGACGTCGGTAGGAATATTCAAGCTGTAGCTGTAGCCGTGGCCGTGTGCAACTGATCGCAACCATGCCGGACTAATGTTTCAGATGCTCTCGGGAATATCTTAGTCGCCGTGAATAGGACGGTGTTTATCGGAGCCCCCCGCTAAAGTTAGGGTAGCGCGCATCCTTCGCGATCCGCATCGTGGATAAGCTTGCCTAACCGGGCGTAGAACGACATAATAAAAGGATACATACAGGTTGCGGGGGGCGCGAATCGATGAGCGTAGGAAACGAGAGTGCGGTAATGGACGCACAGGAAAGAATGATTAAACAGATTGCGGGCGAGCTGGGACTGGGCCTGGGACAAGTCAGGACGGTCGCCGGGCTGCTGGACGACGGGAATACGATTCCTTTTATCGCCCGATATCGTAAGGAAATGACCGGAGAGCTCGATGAGGTGCAGCTTCGCGCGATCGACGACCGCCGGACCTACTTGAAAGGGCTGGAGGATCGCAAAGGCGAAGTGATTCGTCTGATCGACGAGCAGGGGAAGCTGACGCCGGAGCTGCAAGCGGCAATCGAGAAAGCGATCAAGCTGCAAGAGGTCGAGGATCTGTACCGGCCGTACCGGCAAAAGCGTAAGACGAGGGCGAGCGTCGCCAAGGAGCGGGGCTTGGAGCCGCTTGCGCTATGGCTGCTGTCGCAGCCGAGACAGGGCGACCTGCGTGCGGAGGCGGCGAAATATATCAACTCGGAGAATGGCGTTGAAACGGCCGAGGATGCGATCCAAGGCGCCTCGGACATCGTAGCGGAAGGATTGGCCGACGATGCCGCTATTCGCCGCTGGATACGCAAGTTCACCTGGGATCAGGGCGTGCTGATCAGCAAAGCCAAGAACGCCGAGGCGGAGTCCGTCTACGAGATGTACTATCAATACTCGGAGCGGGTGCGGCGCTTGCCTCCGCATCGGGTGCTGGCGATCAATCGGGGGGAACGCGAGGAGTTTCTGTCGGTGTCGATCGACGTGCCGACCGACCGGATCGTGGACGAAATCAATCGCAGGACGATCACGGGGGGCGGCCCGGCTCGCGATACGCTGGTGGCCGCCGCGGAGGACGCCTATAAACGGTTGATCTCCCCGTCGATCGAACGGGAGCTTCGCGGTGAGCTGACGGAGAAGGCGGAGGAGCATGCCATCGGCATTTTCTCGGAAAATTTGCGCAATCTGCTGCTTCAGCCGCCGGTGAAGGGCCGCGTTGTGCTTGGCGTTGATCCGGCATATCGAACAGGATGCAAGCTGGCGGTCGTTGACGATACGGGCAAGCTGCTGGAAGTGGCGGTCACGTATCCGACTCCGCCGCATAACAAGAAAGCCGAGGCAGAGGTTGTGTTCCGGCGGATGATCGACCAGTACGGCGTAGGGCTGATCGTTATCGGTAACGGAACGGGCTCACGCGAGACCGAGCAGTTCGTGGTGGGAATCATCAAGGCTTTGCCCGAACGGGACCTACAGTATTTGATCGTGAACGAAGCCGGAGCAAGCGTCTATTCGGCGTCCAAGCTGGCTGCGGAGGAGTTTCCGGATTTGGACGTGTCGGAGCGCAGCGCCGTCTCCATCGCACGTCGTCTCCAGGACCCGCTTGCCGAGTTGGTTAAAATCGAGCCGAAGGCCATCGGAGTCGGCCAGTATCAGCACGACGTGACGCAGAAGCGGCTGGACGAGAGCTTAACCGGAGTTGTCGAGTCGGCGGTTAACCATGTCGGAGTGGACGTCAATACCGCCTCTCCGTCGCTGCTGTCCTATGTGTCGGGCATCAACGCGACGATGGCTCGCAATATCGTTAAGCTGCGCGAGGAGAAGGGCAAGTTTACGAATCGTGCGCAAATTCAGAAGGTGCCGCGGCTCGGCGCCAAAACGTTCGAGCAATGCGCAGGCTTCCTGCGCATCTCGGACGGAGTGAACCCGCTTGATCGGACGCCGATCCACCCGGAGTCTTACGACGTGGTCGGCAAGCTGTTCAAGGAGCTGGGGCTGAAGCTGGCGGACATCGGTACGGAGCCGCTCAAAGCCAAGCTTGGCGAGGTACGTCTGGAGGACGTTGCCGAGCGGCTTGGCGTCGGTCTTCCGACGCTGCGCGATATCGTGGACAGTCTGCAGCGTCCGGGACGCGATCCGCGTGACGAGCTGCCGCCGCCGATTTTCCACACCGACGTGCTCGACATCGAGGATTTGAAGCCGGGCATGGAGCTGCAGGGAACGGTGCGCAATGTCGTCGATTTTGGCGCTTTTGTCGATATTGGCATCAAGAACGACGGTCTTGTTCACATTTCTCAAATTAGCAACAAATTCGTCAAGCATCCGACTGAGGTGGTCGCCGTCGGCGATACGGTCACTGTCTGGGTGCTCGGCGTCGATCTGAAAAAAGGACGCGTCAGCTTAACGATGCGTCAGCAGTAAGTAGCGAACAGACGACGATCTTGCGGATCGATCCGAATGTGGCTTTGGGAGCTGGGCATGAATTTGCCTCTTGCCCCAAGGCCGGCATTCCGGTACAATTCAAGCCATTGGAGGCGATTGTATGAATCCGGAGAAGTGCGTCGGTTCCTACCATCCCAAGTGGTTCGGACTAGCTTTGCAAGCGCTCGTAGTCCTGTCGAAGGATTGCGTTCGCACCTGTCCTAGCGCAGAGCTCGCCAAAATGCTGCAGTCGGAAGCGACTTTGCTCAGACGAATTCTGTCCCTTCTTGCGAAGGGCGGCATTCTGGAAACCCGCGAAGGTCGGGACGGCGGATACCGATTAAGAAGAGAGCCGAATTCGATTACTCTAGCCGAGGTGTTCTCGGTTCTTCAAGTTGCCGATCCTCTCTGTTCTGGCATACGGGAGACGGCGGGCGATCATGCTTTCGGCCAAGAGATGAACGCGATTTTCGCCGAGGTGACGGACGAGATGGATCGCGCCATTCTGGATGTGCTGGAACGCTATACGATCGGACAGATCGCCGAGCGCGCCGGCAGCTGCGCGAGCTTAAACGACGAATAAGGTAAATTGCGCGCAAGAGCCGGACAGCCATCCGACTCCTTGTATAACATTTTTAGGTGGGAAACCTCCAAAGAATCAGCAAAAATAACCCGTTTCCTTGGCCGTCAGCCTGGGCGGGTTATTTTTGTGTGTATGTGTGTGTCTGCGCTACCCTGGCCCTTGCGAATAAGTGCGCGAGGCGGCCTTATCATCGCTGAATCGCCTCAGCCCGAGCGAATAAGCCCGCGAGGCGGCCTTATCATCGCTGAATCGCCTCGGCCCGTGCGAATAAGCCCGCGAGGCGGCCTTATCATCGCTGAATCGCCCCGGCCGGAGCGAATAAGCCCGCGAGGCGGCCTTATCATCGCTGAATCGCCCCGGCCCATGCGAATAAGCCCGTTGGGCGGTCTTCTAGCCGCAGAACCCGCTGTATCAGTTGTCCACATTTAAGGTGGATTCTCCGCTTCAGCATTTGGTTGCCCAACTAACATTCTCAGCGATAAATCGTTGATCGCGCCCTCTCATACTTTTACCACAGGAGGAGCGTTTTTTGCTGCCATTTCTTCTTCGGGGCTTGGGGTAAAGTAATTTGTTCTTCAACGGCATAATTGGTCTTTATATGAACCTGAACCAGCTTATAGCCATGCCATCGCCGATCGAAAGCGTTACATCGTATCTTCCAGGCGGAACGGCGACGGAGCACGATACGGTGCGCCAGATTTGCACGTTTGTCGTATTGGCTGAAGCTTCAATAGTCTGTATTATCGCTGCCTCGTATGATCCGTCGGACGAGTTTTCGAAGGTATCGAACCCGGCGGCTTCATGTGGACTATCGGACGAGTTTTTGAAGGGCCCCAACTCGGCTATTCCGCTCGGCCCTTCGAACAAGCTGTCTACGGCTGCAAACTCAACGATCCCGTCTGCTCCCGAGAGCCGGATTTCGATACGGCCTTCTGCGTTCCCAGCGATCCGCGCCTCAAACCGAGTCGCACCAACCGGAAAATCCGCATCCGC
This sequence comes from Cohnella sp. LGH, assembly GCF_017671885.1. Classification (NCBI taxonomy): domain Bacteria; kingdom Bacillati; phylum Bacillota; class Bacilli; order Caryophanales; family Paenibacillaceae; genus Cohnella; species Cohnella sp. LGH. The sequence continues at coordinate 1,094,413 of NZ_CP072117.1, read as the reverse complement.
AAACATCAGCCAAGCGCCGCCGTCTTTGGCGGACACGGCAGTTCCGCCTTCTATGCATTCGTCCAAGTAAGCCGAGGAATAGTCGTCGTAATTCATTGCGAGCGTTCGCTCGGTCAACTTTCGCGGCGGAATCGTTTCCCCGACGACGGCAAGCGTCGCTTCCAGCCTTCGGTCGGCGGAGGAAGGGCCGACCGCCAACGTCCAGTCCGCAGTTTCGACGCACCAGCGTTCCCGCGTTACATCCCAGAACGCCAGATCCTCCGCCGCAATGCGCAGCGGCACGGCAATCGCGTTTCCTGCCGGAACGGACACGCGTTTAAACGCGAGCAATTGAAGCAGCGGCCGCTTAACGCGCGACGAACGAGCCGTACCGTACAACTGAACCACCTCGTCGCTGTCGATCTCGCTTTCGTTGCGCAGAATCACTTCGACGCTTATCGAGCTAGCCAAGCCTACCGAACCTATCTCTCCGGATTCAAGCCGAAGCTCCTCATAGCGGATGTTCGCATATGTCAATCCGTGGCCGAAGGGAAATTCGGGTTCTCCTTCAAAGTAACGGTAGGTGCTGCATCCCCGGATCAAGTCGTATTCCATAATGTCGGAAAGCTGCTCGACCGAACGATGCCACGTCATGTTTAACCGCCCGGCAGGGGAGACGGTTCCAAGCAAAACATCGGCGATGGCGTTGCCTAGCTCCGGACCCGCATGGGAGGTATAGAGGACGGCTTTCGCCAGTTCCCGCTCTTCTCCTAGTGAGAACGGGTAGCTTCCCACAATAACGACAATTAGGTTAGGGTTGGCCGCAGCCGTCTCGCGAATGAGTCTGCATTGCGCTTCGGGCAGCTCCAGCCCGGGCCGATCGATCGTCTCCTTGCCGTTCACGAGCGGGTGGTTGCCGACGAATACGACAGCTGCCGCTGCGCCTTGCGCGGCCTCGCAAGCCTCCTTCAGGCCGTCGATTGCAATGTCGACGTCGAACGAAACCGTCCTAAGTCCGGAAGCGTGAACGCTCGTCGATTTCTCCGGAACGTCGTGCTCCTCCGGTGAACCGAGCGTCGATTGCAGCACGGACCCGGTTCCATCGACGGTCAGCAGGCCATCGGCAGTCACTCCCACGCAAGCATCGTTCCACGTCCGGAGCCGCCAGCGGCGGACGTCCTCCTCCCGGTCGACGAGAAAAGCCTCTTTCGTAAACCAGCCGAAAATTTCCCGTGAATCGGTCGTCAGATGAACATCGTCCGTCGTCGCATACAGTCCTGTACTCCGGGCGACGAACGTATGGGCGCGCCAGCCCCAGTCCGTAACGGCGAATACTTCTGCCTCTGCAGCGTTGCCGTCTGCGGTAAGCCAGCCCCCCTCGCCAATGCGAACATAGCTTCCGCCCACGGACAATCGAACGCAGTCGATTCCTTCGGCGTAAGGGACGCTGCCCCCGAAAGCTTCCAGCCGCGATCGGATCGCTGCGAGCGGAGTAACAACATAGGGGAGAGTGCCGCTGTACCAGTCGCGATAGACGATATCGGCCAGCGGTCCGATGACAGCCACATGGAAACCCGACTTGTTCGACCCGCATGAAGCCAATGATCCGCATAAATCCATTGACCCGCACGAAGCCAATGACTCGCTCGAAGTCTCAGAACCGCTCATCTCGGCTTCTGCTCCGTTCATAGCCTCCGCGCCGTCCACAGCCCCCGAACCCCTTAAGCCATCCGACGCCCATGAGCCCTCCGAGCCCCTTAAGCCCTCCGAGCCCCTTAAGCCCTCCGACCCCACCGCCAGAGGAAGAGCCCCATCGTTTTTCAAAAGGACGATGTTTTTGAGAGCCGCCTCCAGCGATACGGCCCGATGCTCCGGGGCGAGAATGGCCTCCTCGCCAATGGAGGCGTAGGGGTTATGCCCCGGCGGATCGAATTCGCCAAGCCGCATGCGAACGCGGAACGTGTTGCGAAGCGCGACATCGAGATCGCCTTCCTCCAGCAGCCCCTCCGCAAGCCCGTCCCGAATCGCCTGCTTCACGATGCCGTGGTCGTCGGTAATGCTGTCGATGCCCGCGCGGATCGAGGCTGCGACCGCCTGCTTGTACTCCCCCATGTACCGATGGTCGTTCACCGTACCTAGCACGTCCCCCGCGTCGCTGACAACGAAGCCGTCCATTCCCCATTCCCGCTTAACGACGGCGTTAATATCCGGATTCAGATTGGCCGGCACGCCGTTGACGGAGTTGTAGGATGTCATCATCGACTGAGCTCCGCCCTCGCGAAACGCAAGCTCGAACGCCTTCAAGTAAGACTCCCGCATATTGCGCGGATCGAGACTGACGGAGCGTTCGCCGCGGCCGACCTCGTTGTTGTTGCCGATAAAATGCTTAGGAGACGCGACTGCACGCAGATAAAAAGGGTGATCCCCCTGGATGCCGCGCACGAGCGCCGCCGCCATTTTCCCCGCGTGAATCGGATCTTCTCCGTAGCCCTCGTCGGTTCGCCCCCAACGCGGATCTCGCAGCAAATCCACCGTCGGCGCCCACAGCGTCAATCCGTGCGATGCCGGGTCGTGAGCGAAAAAACCTCTCGCCTCGGTGCCAATCACCCGGCCGACCTCTCGAAGCAGCTCCTCGTCCCACGTACAAGCAAGTCCGAACGGCTGCGGGAATACGGTTGCCTCCCCAAGCCACGCGATGCCGTGCGCAGCCTCCGTACCGTGCTTATATTTCACAATGCCGAGCCGGGGAACGGCCTCCTGGTACTGGCACATCAGATCGATTTTCTCGTCTAGCGTCAGACGGCTAACCAAATCCGCGACCCGCAGCTCCAAGGGGAGTTCGGGATTGCGGAACGGGAAGTCGGTTATGGACACGGGAAGCTCCTCCATTTTTGCGGGCGCAAGAAACCCTCTATTTTCCACCCATTCTATCATTCGCGCGAGGCTCGAAATACCCGCAACATCCGGCATAAATTCATATGAACATCTGGAAAACGCTTGCATTGTTTCAATCGGTCCCCTATAACTAGTAATGAAAGGGGGGGGGCCGGGTGAAGGGGTATGCCAGAAAGTTCAACGACATGAAGCTGCGCAACAAAATGGTATGGTCGTATATGCTTTTTTTCATTCTTCCCTTCATCATCGTCGGTCTCTTCGTCGTTCAGGAATTCCGCCAGACGGCGCTAACGCGAGCGACCGAGCAGGCGGAAGGCACGGTGCAGCGGGTCAAAAGCCGCGTTCAGGAAATGCTCGGCGTGCCGGTGCTGCTGGCCAACCAGCTTTCGCTGGACACGGACTTGGAGGACGTGGCGACGACGCGTTATCAGGATGTTTTTCAGGTTGTGGACGCCTATTGGAGCTATACGAAATTCAAGGTGTTCCTCGATTTCAATTCCGAGATTACGAGAGTGAAAGTGTATGCGGACAATCCGACCTTAATCGATAACTGGGAGTTTACGCCGCTGGACGCTAAAACGGAGCAATCGTTCTGGTATCAATCGGCAATCGGACAGACCGGGCGGCTGGGGTGGTACTATTTTCCTAGCGATTCGCGTTCTTCCTCCAGTATGCTTAGTCTCATTCGCAGCGTTTATTTTCAGAAAACCCGAGCGGTTGGACTGCTTCAGGTCGACGTCAACACGAACGAGCTAAACGCCATTCTGGCGCAGGAGGAGCCCGACATCGTCCTGACCGACGAGCGCGGCGTCGTTGTCGCCTCCAACCGTTCAGCCATGATGGGCAAAAAGCTGGACGAGCAGGAGTGGGGAGAACGCCTCTCCGGTCTGGAGCCGGGCAAGCATGAGCTTGCCGTCGGCGGAATCAGCTCTCAGGTCATCGTAGACGCGCTTAAGCCGGAAAACAGCTATAACGAGCTGAACATCGTGTACGTTTTCCCCCTCGAAAGTATTATGAAAGAGGCGAACCGGATCAGCGTAGTCGGCTTTCAGATTATTTCGGTCGTGTTCGTCGTTGCGCTTGTGCTGATCTATTCGATCTGCACCGTTCTGACGAACCGGCTGCTCAAATTCAGCAAGCAAATCAACAAGGTGTCCATGGGCAATTTCAATACGGAGCTGACCGTGGACGGCAGCGACGAGATCGGACAGATCAAGCGGCAGTTCAATCAGATGGTCGGCAGCATTCGGGAGCTGATGGACGAGGTGCAGGCCTCCCACGAACAGAAGCGGCAGCTGGAGAGCAAGCAGAACGAGATCAAGCTGAAGATGCTGGCGAGCCAGATCAATCCGCATTTTCTCTACAATGCGTTGGAGTCGATTCGGATGAAGGCGCACTTGAAGGGCGAGAAGGAAATTTCCCGAACGGTGAAAATGCTGGGCAAGCTGATGCGCAAAAATCTGGAGCTGACCGGCAAAGAAATCGAGCTGGCCGAGGAGTTCGAAATTGTGCGCTGCTATCTGGAAATCCAGAAATTCCGGCACGAGGATCGGCTCGATTACGAGCTTAGCCTCGATCCGTCTGTGGAGAGGGCGATGCTGCTGCCGCTGCTGATCCAGCCGCTGGTCGAAAATTCGGTCGTGCACGGGCTGGAGAAAGCGGTCGACGGAGGCAAAGTTTCGGTGCGGGCTTATCGAGAAGAGGAGTGGCTGCGGGTCGTCGTCGAGGACAACGGCGTCGGAATGTCGGCAGCCAAGCGGGAGAGCGTGCTGCGTTCGCTCGCCGACCAGGAAGCCAGCCGGATCGGTCTGCACAACATCCAGCATCGGCTTCTCTTGACTTACGGGGAGCGCTCCGGGCTGACGATCGAAAGCGAAGAGAACCGCGGAACGCGCATCAGCTTCGGCATTCCACTCGAAGGGGGAAAAACCTATGCATCAAGTGATGATCGTGGATGACGAGCCGCTCATTCGCGAAGGATTGCGGACGATTATCGATTGGGAGGAGCACGGTTTTCAGGTCGCAACCGTAGCAGCCGATGCGCACGAGGCGCTGCACAAGCTGTCCGAAGCGGTTCCCCGGCTCATGATCGTGGACATTCGCATGCCGGGAATGGACGGTCTGCAGCTGTTGCGAACGATTCGGGAGCAGTGCCGACCGTGCCCGAAGTTTCTCATTCTCAGCGGGCATGCGGATTTCGCATATGCGCGCACGGCGCTGCAGCTGAAGGTGGACGGCTACCTGCTTAAGCCGATCGACGAAGACGATCTGATTCAGCATCTGGAGCGGATTCGCCAATCGCTGCAGGAGGAACATACGGAGGCGACGAGCAGATGGGGGCGAGAGCACGCCATCCAGAGGCTCGTGTCCGGGGAAGCGGAGGGAATGCCTGAACAGGCCGATCCAGGTTGGCCAACCTACGAGATTGTGCTGGTCAGGCTGCTTGAACGCGGAGAGCCGGACGCTTCCGCGGTTTCCCGGATCAAGCGGCGCATGATCGAAAGCTTCGAGGCGGCTAACGAGGGAATCGTCTTCTCGGCCGAGCCGTATTTGGGTGTCATGTTGAAGGAGACGATGAATCGTCCGTCTGCGGCGAGCAAAGTCTATCGCCGAATCGCCAAGTTTTGCGAGGGAAGCGAGTTCGATGCGACGGCGGGCGGGACGGTCGCGGCGCTGAGAGATGCGGGCCGCTCGTTCGAGAGGGCGCGGGAACTGATGAAGCGCCGTTTTCTGTTTGCCGGGGGCGGCATCGTAACCGCGGAGCCTGAGCTGCCAAGCATTCCCGCCGATGAGGCTTCATGCTCCGCTCCCGAGCTGGAGGAGAAGCTTTATCTCGCTCTCGATGCCGCGAATGCCGAACTCGCCGCCGAGGCGCTTCGCGGTCTCGGTGCGCTATGGCTGGCTGCAGGCGCGTCCGAGCAAGAGCTCAAGACCGGCTTCACGACGCGGCTGTCGGCGGCGCTGTCCAAGCTGGCGCAGTCTCGCCCGGAAGCTCGCGAATTCGTGCAGTCGCTCAATTACGAGCTTGCCTCGATCTCCTCGGAGACGAGGTACGGGCTGCTGCTTGCTCGTCTATTCTCCATCTGCGCCAAGGTGGCGGATCGGCTTCGCATCGCCGGGGCCGGACCGGACCTTCAGGTTCAGAAAATGATCGAGCTGATTCACCGCAACAGCGGGGACAATCTGAAGCTGGAAGCGCTGGCCGAGGCGCTGGGCTACAGCAGCTCATATCTCGGCAAGCTGTTCAAGAGCGCCACAGGCGACTACTTCAACACGTATTTGGATAAAGTCAGAATCGAGAAGGCGAAGGAAATGCTCTGCAAAGGGATGAAAGTATACCAGGTAGCGGAGCAGGTCGGCTATGCCAACGTCGATTACTTTCATGCCAAATTCCGCAAATACGTAGGCGAATCCCCCGTTGCCTATCGCAAAAACGCCGCACAATCCCGTTAAGAAAGACAAGCTTGCCGGCAGCAGACCGACTCCGAGCCCCGCAGCAGCGGAACTTGAGAGCCGGTCTTTTTTTCACAGCTTCCCGATGTCTGATTTTTACATGATTATTGATCCAATCCTCCGTGTAGCCGCAAGAATGCGTTTTCATTATGATAGATTCATACAGCAGGGAGGGAAGCTCATGAAAGCGATGCCCGATCGCCGTCCGGCTGCAGAGCCGTTGGCGCCGATCCGCAGAGGAGCGCTTCGCCGCGCGTTCCGTAACCGGTACTTATATTTGATGTCGCTGCCCTTCATCGCCTGGGCGTTCGTCTTCACCTACTTGCCTTTATGGGGCTGGGTGATGGCGTTTCAGAAATACAGTCCAAAGCTCTCGGTGTGGGAGCGGGATTGGGTCGGCTTCGCCAACTTCAGAACGCTGTTCCAGGACGAGACGTTTTACCTGGTCATGCGCAACACGCTGGCTATGAGCTTCATGGCTCTGATCGCAGGGTTTACGATTCCGATCGTGTTCGCGCTGCTGCTCAACGAAGTGAAAAATATGGCCTTCAAAAAAACGGTGCAGACGATTTCCTACTTGCCTCACTTCGTATCCTGGGCGGTCGTCGCCGGCATCGTCTCGAAGATGCTGTCTACGGACAACGGTGCGGTGAACGACTTGTTGATGGCGCTCGGCATTCTGGACGAGCCGGTTCAGTGGCTGGCCAAGGGCAAGTACTTCTGGGGCATTGTCACGATATCCGACGTCTGGAAGGAGACGGGGTGGAACGCGATCATCTACTTGGCGGCAATGGCGGGCGTCGCGCCGGAGCTGTACGAGGCGGCCAAGGTCGACGGCGCGAACCGCTTAAGGCAGATGTGGCACATTACGCTGCCCGGCATTCGTCCGACGATCATCATTCTGATGATTTTGTCGATCGGCAATCTGATCAACATCGGCTTCGAGAAGCAGTTTTTGCTCGGCAACAATCTGGTCGTCGATTACTCCAAGGTGCTCGATTTGTACGCGCTGGAATACGGGATCAAAATCAACCGAATTTCGTTCGCGACGGCGATCAATATGTTTAACTCGGTCGTGGCGATCATGCTGCTCTTTACGGCGAACGGGCTGTTTAAGCGATTTACTAAAGAAAGCGTATTCTAGGAGGGGACTCGCATGTCGGCTCGCAGTATTCGCAGAGGCGTCCCCCGATCCGGCGGGGTCGCCGACGTTCTCATCTATGCCGTTCTCGTCGTTATGGCGATCATTACGCTCTATCCTTTTCTTAACGTGTTGGCCATCTCGCTGAACGATTCGACCGACAGCGTGCGCGGCGGAATTACGATTTTCCCGAGAGTATTCTCGTTGCAAAACTATAAAGCCATTTTCACCTACGATACGCTGCTGACCGGGTTTAAAATCTCGCTGCTGCGGACGGTCGTTGGCTCCTTGCTAGGTTTGATCAGCGCCTCAATGCTCGCTTATTCGCTGGCCCGCCGCGATTTTCAAGGACGCAGATTCGTGTCTCTCTACTTGGCCGTTACGATGTATGTAACTGCGGGACTGATTCCGTTCTATATTTTGATCAAAGATTTGCACATGATGAACACGTTCGCCGTGTATGTGCTTCCGGGCATCGTCAGCGCCTTTAACGTATTCGTCGTCCGTTCGTTCATGGACGGCATCCCTTACGAGGTGCAGGAATCCGCGAAAATGGACGGCGCCAACGATTTCACGATCTACTGGCGCATCATCCTGCCGATGACGAAGCCGGCGCTGGCGACAATCGGCCTGTTCCTGGCGGTCGGCCAATGGAACGCCTGGTTTGACACTTATTTGTACAACGGCTCCAGCGAGCATCTGACGACGCTGCAATACGAGCTGGTCAAGGTGCTGCAGAGCACAATGAACAACTCGGGCGATTACCGTACACAGAACGTGACGCAGATCATGTCAACCGTTTCGCCGGACTCGATAAAAATGGCGATAACGATATTTGTCTCGGTGCCGATTTTGCTTGTATATCCGTTCCTGCAGCGCTATTTTGTCAAAGGCTTGACGCTGGGTTCGGTCAAAGGCTGACAATAAAACCGGTATGATCGGGGAATGCCCGTTATACACATATCGCACCGTAAACTACTTAGGAGGTTAAAAAATGGCAACAAAGAAAAAATGGTCAAACTTGATCTTGAGCGCCACTCTTATTGCGAGCTTGTTGGCCGCTTGCGGCAATAACGGAAACAACGGAGACAGCGGGTCGTCCAGCCAGAACGCGACGTCAGGCTCATCGAGTCCAAACGCGGCATCCGCTTCCCCTTCGGAGGAGAAAATAGAGCCGCTTACACTAACCTTCTACAGCGAGGACGTTAATCCTAACTGGGGCAACTACGAGGACGATATCGGTAAGGTGCTTCAGAAAAAAACAGGCATTACTCTCGATGCGGAATTCGCCGTCGGCGACGCCGTGCAGAAATCGGCGCTTATCGCCTCTAGCGGCGACTATCCTGATCTGATTAGCGCGAAGACGAGCATCAGTAAATTCGTCGATGCCGGTGCGGTTCTGGATCTTACCGACCTGATCGAGCAGCACGCTCCGAATCTTAAGAAGCTGTTCGAGGGACAGATGAACCGGCTCAAGTACAGCGAGTCGGACCAGTCGATCTACGTTATTCCTTCTTATGACGGCATTAATCATCAGATTTTCGAAGCCGGAGGAGGTATGCAACTCCAGCATCGCGTGGTCAAGGAGCTTGGATACCCGACCATTCGCACGGTCAAAGATTTCGAGAATGCGATAAGAGCTTACTTGGAGAAACACCCGAAAGATGCAAACGGCAATCCCAACATAGGCCTTTCGCTAATAGCCGACGACTGGCGTATGTATATTGGCGTAACGAATCCGGCTTTCCTGTCGACGGGAGGCTCCGACGACGGGGAGTACTATGTCGACATCGATACACACCAAGTAACCTATCATTTCCGTAGGCCCATCGAGAAGGAGTATTTCCGCTGGCTTAATCATATGAACGCTGAAGGTCTGCTTGACAGAGAATCCTTCGTGCAAAAATACGATCAGTACAAGGCAAAAATCGCAACCGGTCGCGTGCTCGGTTTAATTGATCAGAAGTGGGACTTCGACGACGGGCAGAAGGCGCTAAAGGCGGAAGGAAAGCTTGATCAGGCCTACGGCCATTATCCGGTCACGCTGTCCGAGGAATACAAACATACGGCGTTCTGGCCGACGGGCTTCACGGGCGGGTCCGGCGTCGCGATTTCGGTCGATAATCCGGACCCGGTGCGCACGATCAAGTTTTTGGACTATCTTGCATCCGATGAAGGTCAAGTACTTGTCACCTGGGGCATTGAAGGCAAGCATTACAACGTCGAGAACGGCAAACGCGTCATTCCGGCGGAAGTGAACAACCGCAAGGTCAATGACGCCATCAACTTCCAGAAGGAATCTGGAATCGGCAACTATGTATTGCTTAGCGGGCACTATGGAGACGGAGTGAAGGATTCTTCCGGCAACTATTATACGACGAGATTCCCGGAGCAACTGATCAGCGATTACAGCGACGTGGAAAAGGAAGTTCTCTCCGCTTACGGAGCGACGATCTGGAAGGATTTATTTCCGAAAGAGGATGAGTTCAAGCTGAAGCCGTGGGGCGCGCTCTGGAACATTCCGATTCCAAGCGAGAGCGATCTCATCGTCCTCGAAGAGAAGCTCAAAAACATAACGTGGAAACGTATTCCCGAAGCGATTCTCGCCAAGCCTGAGCAATTCGACGCGTTGTGGGACAAATATATGCAGGAAATCGAAGCGGCCGGAGTCGAGAAAGCCGAGCAGCTTCGTCAAGAGCTTCTGAACGAGCGTCTGGCTCTCTGGGGTTCCTGATTGGATTCAAACGCCTTGCGGCCGGTCGTCTGACCGGAGCCTCAGGGCGTTTTTTTTCGCGGGTGAGCCGATGAGAATAGTTGGATGCTTGGGGATATTGACAATCGAAAAGAAGAGGAATATACTGTGCATTATTCGAAACAGTTAACTTTTTGAGTTTAACTGTGCTAAAATAAACACAATTAAATTGAGTGATGAAAATGGAGGAAAATCAAATGTCCACGATGCAAGCGGTGCAAACGAAATCCCCGAGCTTTGAAGAAGTCGTTCACGGACGCCGTTCCGTTCGCCACTACGATCCTACTTTCAAAATCACCAAGGAAGAAATGACGGAGATGCTCACGGAAGCGCTTCGGGCTCCTTCCTCTTCGAATCTCCAGCCCTGGCGTTTGCTCGTCATCGATTCGCCGGAGCTGAAGCAGAAGCTGCTGCCGATTGCCTTTAATCAACAGCAGGTGGCCGACGCTTCTGCCGTGATCGCAGTGCTGGGCGATGTGGAAAGCTATAAGCTGGCGGATACGATCTATAACCGTGCGTACGAAGCGGGTCATATGTCGGCAGAGACGAAGGATGCATTTATCGCCAACACTACGAAAAACTACGGCAGCCTGCCGCCCGAAATCGCGCGCAAGATCGTCTACACGGACGGCGGCCTCATCTCCATGCAGATCATGCTGTCGGCCAAAGCAAGGGGCTACGACACGGTGCCGATGGGCGGATACAACCCGCAGCAGTTTACGGAGGCGTTCGGAATCGGTGAGCGTTACGTGCCGATCATGCTGATTGCCATCGGCAAAGCGTCGCAGGAGGGCCATTCCTCGGTGCGGCTTACGGTGGACGAAGTGGTCAGATGGAACGAATTTGATTTTTAATCGCGTTAAAAAAGGATCGCTCCGTTATGCCGAATTTCGGCAGGCGGAGGATCCTTTTTTTGGTTTCGCGATGCGGGCGTCGAAGACGTCCGGCCCGGTTCGTTCAAGGAGTGGAGCCGGCAGATTCTTTCGTTGCCTTGGATTTGTCGGGCTTGCCGCGGTAGTAAAACCAGCAATCGTTCAACAGACGGATCTGCCTGCGGTCTTTCTTCTGAAAAGCGGACATCAATTGATTGCAAAGCCATTGAGGCATCGAAAATCGTCCTCCTCCCACCATGCTGTATTCCTAGCATATGGGAGTGGGCGGATGACCGTGCAGGTCCGAATCGGATTTACTGGCCTAGAGAAGATCCTCTTCCTCGTACCACTGTTCCAATTGGGCTTGCAGAGCGCGAATCTCGGTTAACAGCGCAATCAGCGGGTAGGCGCTTTCGCGAATCGAAGCGAACGTGCGCTCCAACTCGTTAACGTAGTGCAAGCCTCCGATCGGCGCTTGCTTCTCGTCGAGCAGCTCGAGCTTATGAAACTCGGCGATGGCCCGAGGCAGCTTCGGCACGTTGTCGGCGGTCAGCTTGGTCAGCTCTTTATGAAGACGCAGATTCAAGGCGCTAAGTTGGTAAGCGTGAGATGCGGGCATCTCGACAAAATCGAGATTTCCTTGCTCGTGCTGCAGCAGGACGTAGGACATTTCTGGCATGTAACGCAGTCTCCCCTCAACCATTTCTACTTGACAGTGTAGCCCAACAGGGGGCTACAATTCAAGTAGGTCAAGCTTGGGAAGGCGTCTTGGGGCGGCTTCGGTAAGACCCGGGGAGGGATTGCTGAAATGGAAGATCAGGAGCTGCAGCGGTGGGTCGAAAGAGTGTCGTTGGCCTATTTCGACCGGCCGTTCCTGCACAAGGCTACTTATAATTCGCGGCTGCGATCGACCGGCGGTCGCTATTTTACGCAAAGTCACAATATCGAGATCAGTCCGCATCAACTCGAAGCGTACGGCATCGAGGAGACGGAGGCGATTATCAAGCATGAGCTGTGCCATTATCATCTGCACTTGCAGCGCAAAGGATACCAGCACCGCGACGCGGATTTTAAGCAGCTGCTCGCGAAGGTAGGCGCTACGAGGCACTGCCGGGCTCTTCCCGGAGCGACAAGGCGGCTCCCGGTGAAGTATTTGCTCGTCTGTCAGGCGTGCGGCATGCAGTATCCTCGCAAACGCCGCACGGACCCCAGAAAATACGCGTGCGGCAAATGCAGAGGCAAGCTGAAGCTGTATGAAGCGGTTCCTGCGCCCGCACCTGGGGATGCGGGCGCGCGGCGCTAAGGCGACTAGACGGCGGAAGGCGACTGTTTGGCCGCATTCGGGGCCGATTTGCCCGAGGCGGATCGACCTCGCACGAACAGGGCAATGCCGAGCAGCGCGATCGCCATCATCAGCGACCCGGCTCCGAGGCTGGGCACGATATGATCGGCGAAATCCTGCGGAGAGCGAATAGCCGAGCCCGATTGAAAGATCAAACCTCCGATCGCGATGCCGAATACGCCGCCAAGCTCACGCGTCGCGTTCCCGACGCCGCTTGCCTCGCCTACGGCTTCCTCTGGGGCGGAAGAGATCAGGCCGTGCGAGAGCGGCGTGAAGCTGAGGCCCATTCCGGTGCCGGCGAGCATCATTGGGCCGAGCATCTCGATAAACGGGAAGTCAAAGCCCCGAGCCCGGATAAGCAGTGCAAACCAAGCCAGCGCGGCGGTCTGGAACAACAGTCCCGCCATTAGCACGTTGCGGTTGCCGAGATGGCTGATGGCGAGTCCCGCAAGCGGCGCAGCGATCATCGTCATCGTCGTCCACGCCATCTCTCTTACGCCCGCCTGCAGAGGCGTAAAGCCTTGCGCCTGCTGCAGGAACAGGGTGAGCAGGAAGATTGCGCCGAACACTCCGGCGTTCATCCAGAAGCCTGCGAACGTATAGAAGAAGTAAGCTCGGCTGCGGAACAGATCGAAGCGCACGAGCGGGACGCGGCGCGTTCTTTCCCAGAAGTAGAACAGAACGAGCAGCAGCAGCCCAAGCGCGAGCGAGCCGACGACGATCGGCGTTTCCCAGCCCTCCGAATTGCCTCTCTCCAAGCCGAAAATCAACCCAAACAATCCCGAGGTCAGCAGCAGCACGCCGACAGGGTCCAGCGGCTTGCGGACGCCGCGCGATTCTCCGAGCCATTTCAGACCGAACAAGAGAGCGAGTACGCCAATAGGCACATTTACATAGAAGATCATCTGCCACGGCGCCCCTTCCATAATCAAACCGCCTACAAGCGGGCCGACGCTAAGGCCCAGCCCGGATATTCCCGACCACAGACCGATGGCCGCAGCCCTCTTCTCAGGAGGAAACGCGGAATTCACAAGCGTCAGGCTAAGCGGCACGACGGCGGCGCCTCCGACGCCTTGGAGCGCGCGGGATAAAATCAGCGCAAGCGACGAGTCGCTGAGGCTGCACAACAGCGATCCCAGCGTAAAAACAACAACTCCCGCAAGAAATACTTTTTTCCTCCCGATTGACTCTCCCAATACGCTAAACGGAATGAGCAGGACGGCGAAAGCAAGCGTGTAGGCGTTCATAAACCATTCGAGGTCGGATAACGAGGCGTTTAAGTCGCTCTGAATAGAAGGAAGGGCGACGCCGATGACCAGATTGTCGAGCATAGCCATGAACAGTACGATACAGGTGACGACTAACAGACGGATTCGCGAAGCTGTGAACATAAGATCTCTCCTCTTTTATTTATTGATAAATAAATAAAAATTGAAAAAAAAGGACTGTCCCGTAAGCAGAGTTGCTTAAGATAATCGATAAAAAGGTGTAAACTCCTTAATTGTCGATTATCTTTCAGAACAACTAAATATGCTTAGGGGGCAGTCTCGCACCACGGATTCAGCTTGGGCAGTTCCAGCACTTCAGACAAAGTAACGGTTAGCCCGGTTGCGATGAAGCTGCTTGCCTCCCATTGGGGGTTCGGGATTCCGGCTTTCATAAAACGCTCCAACAGACGGTCGTAAATGAGCGAATATTTTTCCTTCGCAAATTGCCTGACGGCCGGCTCCGGCGTTGTGAAGCTTTGCATCAGCAGCAGCATTTCGTTGCGCTGGGAGTGAAGCAAGAGGTCGAACTGCCGACCCATCTCCTTGCTGAGTTGGTCCGGAGGAGCATCGACCGCGAAAAAATGCTGCATCATCCGCTCGAACGCCTTCTCCAGGACGGCTAAGTAAAGCTGTTCCTTCGTTTTGAAAAAGTGGAACACATACGGCTGAGTCACACCTACGGCGTTGGCAACATGAGCAGTCGTTGTTTTGTAGTAGCCCTGGGAGGCGAACAATGCTGCTGCGCTTTGCATGATTTGGTCTTTACGGCTTGCTGCGAGTTCTTCGTTAGGGCTCAGGGGGCATCGACTCCGTTGGTTTTTTTATTTATTAATCAATAAATAACATAAAGACAAGAGTTGGGTCAACTCATTTTGGAAAATGAGGGGCGTTTTTTCTTATGGAAAGGCCGAAAAAAAGAAAAGAAAAAAACTTCCGCGAAAGCCTTGACTTAATGTTGAGGTCATGATAAATTATTACTTGTCGCTTTTGAAAAACATTCCCTGATAGCTCAGTTGGTAGAGCACTCGACTGTTAATCGAGTTGTCACAGGTTCGAGTCCTGTTCGGGGAGCCATGGGGAGATACCCAAGTGGCTATAAGGGGCTCCTCTGCTAAGGGAGTAGACGTGTCATGCGTGCGAGGGTTCGAATCCCTCTCTCCCCGCCACCCATGGAAATCAAAAAAAGACGACATAAAGGGAGTCCGCAGCCAACGCTGTCGGGCTCTTTTTGATTTTTACATCATTTTAAAAGAAATAGCTTGCTTCCTAAGCTCCCTTTTCGAATGGGGCGGAAGAATTAAAGCGGAAAAGCCGCGTTGATTTCGAAGAAAAGGGGAAAAACGTCGATTTAAAGCAGAGAACCTGCTTTATTTTCTCGAAATAGGCGAATCTGAAAAAATAAAGCGGAAAAGCCGCCATGTTTGCTTTGAGAAAGGTGCGGTCGTACATTTAAAGCGGGATTTCCGCTTTAGTCTGAGAGGTCGTCTCTGGGTGTCTGTCCGTGACAAGCGAGCAAGGTGCAAGTAGACCACATGCAGGTCAGGAACAATGCAGTTTCTCAAGAATGAGCAACTTTCGATGCCGAACCAATCGCCTTCCGCCTGCCTCTTCACGTTACTGTCATTCCCCATTATATAGGTCATTTTTCAACGCATCATTTGGTTCAAGTTACGTAGTCGAAGTGGCTTCAAAAAAAAGAAATAAAAAAAGTACATTTTTTCTAAAAAGGGGCTTGCCTTAGGCGGATGTTTCAGATATAATCATTTTTGTCGTCTGAAACGGACAGCGTTAAAGCGCAAGAGTAAATGGCCTATGGCCCCTTGGTCAAGCGGTTAAGACACCTCCCTTTCACGGAGGTAACAGGGGTTCGAATCCCCTAGGGGTCACCATGAGAGCCATTAGCTCAGTTGGTAGAGCACCTGACTTTTAATCAGGGTGTCGAAGGTTCGAGTCCTTCATGGCTCACCAGTGTTTCTCTGGCAGGCATTTTCCTTAATCAGACGACATTCTATAATATGCGGTCGTGGCGGAATGGCAGACGCACCAGCTTGAGGGGCTGGCGGTAGCAATACCGTGGAGGTTCGAGTCCTCTCGACCGCACCATAACTAAGAAGCTGAAATCCCTTGATACGTGAGGGATTTTTTTATTTGCGAAAATAGATCTACATCCGGCAAGCACTGTCATTGCCATGAAGAAAAGCGTTCAATATAATGAACTTTAAGACTTGTTTCCAATAGATGAAATGCGGAGGACGTTTTCAATGAGTATCGATCTGGCGAAGAAGAACTTCATTGAACTCAAGAAAAAGGCTGATGATGTTGCGTCTAGTCTTGGACTTGGAAATCAGAAGGCAAAAGTGGCGTTAGCATTGGATATATCCGGTTCAATGGCGTCCACTTTCAAGAATGGAACCGTTCAAAAGGTAGTCGAAGAGCTTTTGGCTCTAGGCGTTAAGTTTGACGACAATCAGGCTATCGACATTTTTCTATTCGGGCAGCATGACTATGAAGTCGGAGAATTGGTAGAGTCTAATTTCTACGGGTATGTGGATAATAAAATCGTTAAAAGTTATCCTCTTGAGGCTGAGACGAGATATGCTGGCGTGATTAATCGGATCGTAAAGAAATATACGACGGAGAAGAAGGGGTTTTTCCGTAAGGCCACAGCCATCAATGGGCCTCTAGAGGAACCGGTATTCGTTATTTTCATTACTGACGGGGATAATCAGGACAAGCCGCAGACAGAGAAAGCGATTCGAGCTGCTTCGAAATTGGGGATCTTCTGGCAGTTTGTCGGAATCGGAAATGCCGGATTTCAATTCCTTGAAAAGCTGGACAACTTAAGCGGAAGATTCGTGGACAATGCTAACTTTTTTAAGATTAACAATATTACCAAGATTGATGAAACGAGTCTTTACACCAAGCTGCTTCAGGAGTTTCCAGACTGGATCAAGACGGCAAGAGAGCATCAACTCATTAATTAGAAAGCAAATTCTGTTAGATAATTAGCTATTGTCGCAACAGAGGATGACCCCTTGAGCTTGGCGGCCGAGGAGGTCATCCTCTGTTGTCCTACCAAAGTCTTCCTACCAAAGTATTGAATAGGAAGGCGTTTATAGGTATAATGATCCTGTGTTTGACCGAGGACTTACCGATAACGGCAAACCCGCTCGAAAGACGGGGGCGCAAAGCTTCAGGCCTAAAGGACGGATTCTGTCCCATGGTAGCTGAGCCGCCGAAAATGACCGGATCTTCCACAACTTGCTTACGAACAACATGACCAGACCGTTCCTGATTTCGGAACGGTCTTTTTGTATGGTTACAGGGCCGTGTCTACGATAACCAGATCGAACTGCGCCCTCAGATCGATCTCATAGGGGGATGTTACGGGGCTTCCGTCTCCTTCCCGGATAATTTTGACGATTGGACGCTGGACGAGAGAGGAATCGACCGAAGTGATGACCGCCGTCTGCCCGCTGTTGAGAACGACGCGGCTTCCGACCGGATAGATGGAGATGTGCCCGACGAACAGCTTGACGAGCGATAAGTCGAACATGCGATCTCCGGAGCCGAGCAGAAATTCGACGGCGTCCCTCTTCGTGTAGGAGCTGCGATGGTGTCGCCGGGACACGAGCGCGTCGTAGGTGTCGGCAAGGGCGATAATTTGAGCGAACTCGTGAATATTGGAACGGCTGAGTCCCGACGGATAACCGGAGCCGTCATATCGTTCATGGTGCTGAAGGGCGCATATCGCGGCTGCACCGGGCAGGTCGGATCGATGGACAAGCATCTGATGGCCTTCAACCGTATGGCGCTCGATAAGCCCTCGGTCGTAATCCGTCAGCCGGCCTTTCTTGGTCAGCAGTTCATCGGGAAGCTGGGTCATGCCGATGTCGAACAGTAGAGCCGAGACGATCAGATCGTGAAGCGGCTCGATGGAGTATTGCTTGGCGAAGCCGATAATTGCCGACAGGGTGGCGACGTTGAGCGTATGCTCGAACAGCATCGGGTCCTTCATATGAAGCAGAGTTAGCCTATCTTTAATGAAGCGATGATCGGACAACTCTTTCAGTAACGTCTGATAGATTCGCACGAAGCGGTCGCCGAGCATCGGCACGGACAGCTGCTGACGGATGAGCGGGTTGCCGATGAGTCTGGCGAACGCTTCGTCGACCGCCTTTTTGGAAGCGGCGGAGTTTCTCTTCCTGTTCGGCCTCTCTTGCGAAGCGGAGGCGTGTGAAGCGATGGCTGGCGATGACTCCGCTCCCTGAGTTCTGGAAGAGGCGTCTTCCTCGACATAGATGTCCGTAATGCCCAGCGTCCGCAATCGTTCGATATATTTGTCGGTCAGCTGCGTTCCGGCCCCCAGCATAACCATCCCGTTTTTGTTCAGTACCGGCTTGGCTAACGTTTGTCCGGGACGGAGAGTAGCGGTTGGTTTCATAGTTTTCGACCTGCTTTCTGTTCGGCGTCTTTAACGATAACGCCGTATTTTTTCAATCGCGATTTCCGGAATGGAGAAGAACAGCTCGACGGAGGCCGGGTCGAATTGATGTCCACTCTGCTTTCTAAGCTCGTCCGCCGCTTCTCCCATCGTCTTGACCCGATTGTAGGACCGGGATTGCACCATGGCGTCGAAGGAATCGAAGACGGCGCACAGGCGAGCCCAAGGCGGAATGCTCTCGCCGCTAAGCCCGTCCGGATATCCCGTTCCGTCCCAGCGCTCATGATGGGAGCGCACGGTCGCAATCATTCTCGGGTCCCGCCAGCCGAGCCGGCGAACAAGGCGAACGCCGAGGAGCGGGTGCTCGCGAATCCGCTCCCGTTCCCGTTCGTCGAGCGGGAGTCGTTTGACGAGCAGCTCCCGAGGAACGAGAAGCTTTCCGATATCGTGAAAGCTGCAGGCGACGGTGAACATCCGTTCTTCGTCCTCCGGCATTCCGAGCTGTCTGGCGGCGGCTTGAGCCAGCAGGCCTACCCGTACGCTGTGCGAGAAAGTCGCGGGATCTTTCCGCAGTCCAAGGGCATGAAGCTCGGAGCGAATCAGGTTCGACATCCTTTAAATTCTCCTTTCTTGTTTCATGGCGGCTCCGCCGCCCGACAAGCGAGGTCGAACAATAGTGATTGTTCGAAGTTCACCGATAGAAAGGAGCCAATGACATGAATGCGGAACGCAAGCTCTCGAGCGGATCGGCCGTTTTGGACGAAGAGCAGGTGATCCAGAGCTTCCTGGCCGGGTATCATCGGCCGAATACGATCCGTAATTACGAACGGGCGCTTCGCCGTTTTCGATCGTTCATCGGGGAAACCCCTTTGGGAGAAGCCACTTGGCACGATCTGGAGCGATACAAATCTTCCTTGCTGCGGGGAACGTCCGCGAACAAACCGCTGAACGCTTCAACTATCGCCAGCTTGATCGCGCCGCTGCGCTCGTTTTACAGATGGGGGAGCGACGCCAATATCGCGTTGTTCTCGCATAATCCCGCCTCGTCCATCCGGTTGCCTAAGGTGCGGGTAACAAGCGGGCATCATTTTCTGACCCAGCGCGAGCTGACCGTATTGCTGACTTATCTGAGCGCCAAGAGCGTGCGGGAATGGATGATGGTTCTTTATATGGTCATACTGGGACTAAGGGTATCGGAGCTGGTGCAGATGAGATGGGGCGATGTGGTTACGGACCCGCTGGAGAGCGGCGCGTGGCTGACCGTCGCGGACGGCAAGGGAGGCAAGACGAGGCAGGTGAAAATGCCTGAGGCGTTATGGAAGCTGCATAACGACCCTTCCATCCGGCTGAAGCTGCATGGCGGATCTGCTCAAGTGAACCGGCAAGGCCGGATTTTTCCAATTACGTCCCGTCAAGTAGAGCGCATCGTTAACAGGGCGAGCAGGGAGTGCGGGATTTCCAAGCCGGTGACGCCCCATTGGCTTCGGCATACGAATGCGACCATGGCGCTGCTGAACGGCGCATCGCTTCAACAAGTGCAGCAGACGCTGGGGCACGTGCAGATCAATACGACGCAGCGCTACCTGCACACGGTTGAGCTGATGAAGAAAGCCGCTCCGGATTTCGTGGCCGAAAGCATGCACGGTGTGTTGAAAAATGTATTGTTATGAAAGATTCAGTCGTTTATAATGAGTAACAAAGAAGGGATAATCAAGCAAAAAAATGTCGAACAATCACTATTGTTCGACATGATTATCATACCCTATTCGCCGGTCTTCATACATCGGCTCATAGGAAGGCCATGAAGCCGGCGGAGCGAACCCGTCGGCTTTTTGTGCGACAGTCAGTCGCATCTTTACGTACGATGTTTTTTATATATATTTTCCAAAAATAGAAATGAGATGTTTTAATGGCGGTTACATTATTTCTTGCAGAATCAATTGATGAATGTCGTGAAGACTCAGAATATGTTCACTTCGATGATGAGATCCATCATATTATTTACATTGAAAGAAATAAGTTGCCGGTAAACAGTGAAATTCTTTATTCACTTGATCCATATGGAATTGAATTATTCGATATGGATAAAATAAAACAACTAAAAAACGTGACGTCTCAGTTAATTCAGCACAATGAAGGAGATGAACGAATAGTTACTTTTTTATGTAATCTTACCAAGTTGTGCGATATTGGAATAAAGCAAAACAAAAGGATATTATCTCTCGGCGATTAAAAAGTGATTTATCTCAATACCCGAATTGATAATGATCTTGAGCAGATTTCAGACTCCTTGAGAGAGAAGGCCAGAGAAGGCGATGAAAAGAGCATTAAGTTACTCCTTCAACTGGGCAAAGACATCAGATGAAGCCAGGGAACTAGAAGCTGAAGACCAGGATGAAGAAGACGGGTTAGAGTGCTGATTCAGTTAAGTGTAATACGATTTGTATTACACTTTTACATTACATTATGGTAAAATTCAAGCTAGAAAGTATTATACGTTATTGAGTAACGTATAATATGCTAAAGGAGCCGTGCGACTAACACGACTCCCCCACAACAGCCGCTTTTAAGGGCGGTAGGCTTAATAGGTAATCAGCCGCAAATAAACCGATTCCTTTGGTCGAGGGCGGTTTATTTGCGTTTAAAGGACAGTATCGCAACGATTAGCGAACCAAACGTTAGCATAAGTATTAGTGCTTCGAATACTGTCATGGGCATCACCTCCCTTCCGGGAGACTAGCCAACCGCCCTCAAGCCTATACTGTTGTGAATTCAAATTATACCATATTTTGTTGATATCGATGCTTGTTTTTAGGCAAGGAGTTGTCCCCACCATATAATCTATGTTAAAATACCAATTAACCAAACATCCTATGTTTGATAAATAGATGAAATGAGGACTAACGTATGCTACAGAAAACAAGTCGGCTGACGCTGGTCGAGCAAGTCGCATTGCAAATGGAAAGACAGATCGAATCCGGCAAGTGGGCCGTCGGGATGCGTATTCCGGCAGAGCCGGAGTTGATGGTCGAATTGAATGTTAGCCGCAATACATTAAGGGAAGCTATTCGGGCGTTGGTCCATGCGGGACTTTTGAAGACGAAGCAGGGGGACGGAACGTACGTCTGTTCTTCGAGCGTGCTGGGAGTCGTACTGCAAAAACGAATCATGCGCTCCGATTCGCTGCAGACGTTGGAAGTCCGGCATGCGCTCGAACGCGAGGGAGCCCATCTGGCCGCACAACGCAGAACGGACGAAGAGGCGCGAGAGCTTCTTCTCCAACTGGAACGCTGGGAGGGGGCGGCAGCACGCGGCGACATGGATGGGGTTGTAACGGAGGATATTCGTCTTCACCAAGGTATCATCGCGGCGTCTCATAATGAAATCTTGATCGAATTATACAACCATATCGCGGACGCGTTACAAGATTTGATTACAAGCATAACTCGTTATGAAGCCGATACGGATTTTTTGTTGATACACAGACAACTGGTCGAAGCGATTGTCGATCAAGACGCCGATCGTGCCGTGGCAACGGTTCAACGCTATATTTCGGAATCGAAAGCCGTTCTTGAGATCAAAGGAGACGAACGGCTATGAGCGTATCAAGCGAAACGAAGTCAATGATGGCGAAAAAGTCGATGTCGGTGGGGTGGCCGATCATCCTCGGAATCGTCCTGATCGCACTGACCATGAGGTCGCCGCTAACGTCGGTAGGCCCGTTGGTCGGCTCGATTCGCGAATCCCTCGGACTGTCGAATGCTGCGGCAGGTTTGCTCACTACACTGCCATTGCTTGCTTTCGCGCTGCTCTCACCGTTCGCCCCCATTCTGGCGCGCCGCTTCGGGGTGGAGCGGACCTTGCTTTATGCGCTGATCTTACTCATGGCGGGTATCGCAATCCGTTCGATGACCGCAACCGCTTCTTTGTTTATAGGCACTGCCTTGATCGGGCTGGCGATTGCGGCGTGCAACGTGCTCATTCCAAGTCTGGTCAAACGGGATTTTTCTCATCAAGTCGGCCTCATGACCGGCGTTTACTCCGTGTCCATGAATTTATGCGGGGCGATCGCGTCCGGTATGAGTATCCCGCTCGCCCGTAACCTCGGTTTCGGCTGGAATGGCGCGCTCGCCATTTGGGGCATACTCGTTCTGTTGGTTGCGCTATTCTGGTTGCCTCAAGCTCGGACGAGTCGGGCGTCTGCCGGGACAGCGACGAGCGGTGCGTCGAAGCGCCGAAGTCTGTGGCGTTCGCCGCTGGCATGGATGGTTACGATTTTTATGGGGACGCAGTCTCTCTTATTCTACGTTTTGATCGCTTGGCTGCCCGAAATCATGACAAGCCGGGGTTTGGATGAAGACAGCGGCGGTTGGATGCTGTCGCTGTTTCAGATTGCTGCGCTGCCCGTAGCGTTCATTGTGCCGATCGTAGCGGGACGCATGAAGAACCAACGTTTGCTGGTCATCATCATGACGGTTCTGTTGTTTGTTTCACTGGGAGGTCTTTATTTCGGAGGAAATGCCTTCATTTCCTTGTGGACCGTTTTACTTGGAATTGGCGGGGGATGTGCGTTCAGCTTGGCTATGATTTTTTTAAGCCTGCGAACGAAAGATGCCTTCGATTCCGCTTCTCTGTCCGGCATGTCGCAATCGGTCGGATATTTGCTGGCGGCAACCGGACCGATCTTGTTCGGTTTGCTTCATGATATCACAGCAAGCTGGAACCCTCCGCTGTTGCTGCTGCTTGGCGTTAGCACTCTATTGCTCCTGGCCGGCTTGGGCGCTTCCAGAAATCGCACGGTATAAGGCACAAGAAGCGGTCCGTTTGCTCGGTGGTGCTGCCCAGAAGCGGAATCGTGCCCGGAAAACCGCCGAATGCCCTCGGCAGAGACGGACAGAGCTCGCAGTTCATGTCTGCCGGGCCGGCCTTATATGGGAGATCGGAACGCTACCGCGTCGCCGGTTACAGGACGAATACTGTCCTCAATCAGCCGGCGCCGGTTTCGTAACCTTAGCCAAAGCTTTCCTATACTCAATAGGATACACGCCTACGAACTTTTTGAAAATATTCGAGAAATAGGTGACATTGGTGAACCCGATCATCGTTGAAATTTGATTCGATTTCAAAGTCGTTTGGGCGAGCAATTCCTTGGATTTTTCGATCCGTATGCGGTTTAGATAATTGGAGAACATATCTCCGGTTGTTTTCTTGAACAATTGACCCAGATAGGCGGTACTGACGTTAAACGTATTGGAAAGTCTACTCCAATTCTCCAGCGACCACTTGGTACATGGTCGACGATGTGCAATTTTATGCCAATTCGGTTTCTGCACCTTCTGAATATGTAGGTCTAGTGACACCCGGCAGCAAGACGGAAACGACGGCGGACAACAATTTTGTAGCGACGAAGGCGATTGCCGGGCAAGATTTAACCGCGACCAACTTGAACTTATACGTGGCTTCCGGCGCGGCAGCAAAGTCAGAATGGCGCTATACAGCGACAATAGCGGCAATCCGGGGACATTGCTCGCGGAAACGCCGGAAATCACGCTTTTTAACGGATGGAACCAAGGAACGATTCCTTCCACAGCGTTAACGGAGGGTACGCCGTATTGGCTGGTATTCGTTCTAAGTCAAACGGGAAACGTGCTGACGTATAATCCGCCTGTTCAATACACGAGCTACACGTATCCGACGTCGCTGCCTGCCGCAGCCCCAACCGGACTAACGAGTAACGGCGGCACCTATGCGTTCTATGCTTCGAATTAGTCCAAATCCTTAAACCTAGGAGTTGTACGGAATGAGACGGTTTTCCGGCGTCAGCCGATTCCCTATCGGGTTTTGGAATTATATGACGATGAAAGAGTGGGACGAAGGGGCGCTTGCGGATTGGGAGGCGTGTGCTTTCTCGACGATTCAATCCCCGGCGTATTCGCTGGATGAGGAGGACCGGAATAAGCTTGCGGTACTCCTCGCATGGTGCGAGAAACAGAACGTGAAAGTGATTTTACGAGATCCGCGCGTGAGTATTTTATGGATAAGGGATCTGCCTCGCGATGAGAAAGGAGACCGATCGCTTCCGTACGATTATGAGCGCGGAGTTGTCGAAGCGGTTGCGGAATTCGCCCATCATCCGCTGGTTGCCGGATTTTTTATCATCGACGAACCCGAGCGCGATCTCCATGAAGCCGTGGTTCAAGCGGTGGGCATCGTTAAGACGCATGCCGCTCATCTGCTGCCCTTTGTTAACTTTTTTCCGGCCATTCCGCAGACAGAGGCGCTATTGGGATACCGAGACTATGGCCGTTATCTGGAGGATTATGTGCAGCGAACGGGGGCGAAGCTCGTCAGCTACGACTACTATGGCCAGATGACGGAACGAGAGTACGAGAATCCGCTCTACTACACGAATCTGAGCCATTATAGGAACTTAGCGCTTAGAGGCATCGATTTCTGGAATACGATCTTGTCTACGCCGCATTTCCGTTATCGCAAACCGTCTTACGACGACGTACGCTGGCAGGTGAATACGTCTCTGGCTTATGGCGCCAAGGGAATCTTTTATTTCACGTTCTACACGCCCGATAACACGTTTAACAGTGAAACGAATTACCGACAGGGACCGATCGATTGGTGGGGAGAGCGTACGGATACGTTTTTCCATATACGGGACGTGAATAGAGAGCTGCATCAGAGATGGGGCAACTTGTTTATGGATTTGCAGCTGCTGCGGGTCGGCCATTATCCGGAAGCTCCCGCGCAAGGGGGACAACTGCTCGACTTCGGCGGCGCGATTAAGGAGATCGCCGTCGAAGCCGGTCACGACCCGCACTTGATCGTATCAGAGTTCCGCCATCGGCTCTCCGGACAGACCTATGCGTTTATCGTGAACGCCAATCCGCGAGATTCCGTAAATGTGCAAGTCTATATGCAAGATGTGCGGCAATTACAGCGGTTTAATGCGTACGGGGAAGCCTATGTGGTGAACAATCAGGCCAAATTTGTGGATGAATTCTCGTCTCTGCTGTGGTTGGCTCCCGGTCAGGGGGAGCTTATGGCTCTTGAAAGAGTAGAGTAGCGCAAGTTGGAACGAGTCGGGGTGATTGTTCCATAAACGAAGTTGCTTAAGAGGATCGATAGACATACCCCCCTTGATTTCGGTCGTTTTGTATGGTTATTCGAACAAACATCCGTCGTATGAGTCAGATTCGAATTGCTTTGTACGATTATTCGATTATTCGAACAAATTTCCACCGTTTGAGCCTGATTCGAGTTGCTTTGTACGGTTTTTCGACTAACTTCCAATCAATTGGAATCGTTGTAGGTCAATCATAGCCTGGAGATCGAGTTTTTGGGGCCACTTATAAATAAGCATTTGGAAATAGACCGTATCCTTTGGAGAAGAGGAACGGTCTATTTCGCTTTTGTTAACTCCTCAAGCCATTTCAACCGCAAATGCCTCGTACGGACGCAATTCCAGCTGCGCAAAATCCGCCTCGCTACGATCGTAGTTGGAGATGATGACGGATTCGCTGCGGCCAAGACGCGAGACGCTGGCCGAGAGCGCCGTTCCGCCGAAGTTGGCGGCTACCGCCCAAGTACGCCCTTCGTGGCGGCGCAGATACAGGAACAGCTGCTCCGGCACGTCCTCGATCAGCTCGTAGCTGCCCCAAGCGACGATCGGATGCTCCTTGCGGAGCGCGATCAGCCGCTTGTAGGTGTGGAAAATAGAGTCTGGGTCGGCAAGCTCCGACGCGGCATTGATCGATTTGTAGTTTGGGTTGACGCGCAGCCAAGGCGTTCCCGTCGTAAAACCGGCGTTAGCCGTATCGTCCCACTGCATGGGCGTTCGCGCATTGTCGCGGCCCTTGGCGTTAATAGAGGCGATGATGTCTTCGCGCGAATAGCTCCAGCCGAGCCGTTCATGGTACATATTGATCGTCTCGATGTCCTGAGCCTCGGAAATGTCGGAGATCGGACAGTTGGTCATGCCGATCTCCTCGCCCTGATAAATATACGGAGTTCCCTTCATAAGATGCAGCACGATCGCGAACATTTTGGCGCTCGGAATGCGCAATTCGCCGTCGTCTCCCCAGCGGGATACGATGCGCGGCAGGTCGTGGTTGTTCCAGAACAGACTGTTCCAGCCTTGGTCTCCCAGCTCGGTCTGCCACTTGCTCAGCACGCGCTTCAGTTCTCCCACCGGCAGCGGCTTCAGATCCCACTTGTCCTTGCCTTCCTGCTGGTCGAGCATAATGTGCTCGAATTGGAACACCATCGACAGCTCCTTGCGAGCGGGATCGGAGTAGAGCTTGGCAATCTCTGGCGTCGCGCCCCACGTCTCCCCGACCGTCATCACGTCGTAGCGGCCGAAGGTTTCGCGATGCATATCCTGCAAGTACTCATGAAGCTTCGGACCGTTGCCGGTAATCTCCTGATCCGGGAGCTTGCCGACCAGATCGATGACGTCCATTCGAAAGCCGCCGATCCCCTTTTCCAGCCAGAAATTCATCAAGTCCCACACTTCCTGACGTACCTTGGCATTTTCCCAATTCAGATCGGGCTGACGCTTGCTGAACAGGTGCAGGTAATACTGGCCGGTCTGCTCGTCATACTGCCAGGCGGAACCGCTGAATATCGAGCGCAGTCCGTTCGGTTCTCCGCCGCTCGGCGCGGGATCGCGCCAAATATAGTAGTCGCGGTACTCGTTGTCCCGGCTTCGACGAGACTCGATAAACCAAGGATGCTCGTCGGACGTATGGTTCACGACCAGATCCATCACAATTTTGATGTTCCGGGCGTTGGCCTCGCGAATCAACTCGTCCATATCGGCCATCGTGCCGAACTCGTCCATAATATCCCGATAGTCGCTGATGTCGTAGCCGTTGTCGTCGTTGGGAGATTTGTAAACCGGGCTCAGCCAGATCGCTCCGATGCCCAATTCCTGCAAGTAATCAAGTCGTTTGACGATTCCCCGAAGATCGCCGACTCCATCACCATCGGTATCTTGAAAGCTGCGAGGGTACACTTGATAAACGACGGTCGTTTTCCACCAATGCTCCTGCATAGACTTCACTCCTTTATATTGATCTGGGTATTGCCTGCTCGGGACGCAAATTATATAGTTTAAAGATGAGCTTGTTCTCTAACGGAATACTGTTATCTTATATGAGGGGGCGCTATTATGGAAGCTTTTGCAACCTATTTGGAGGGTATTCATAATCCGCAGCATCGGGCGCGTACGGAAGAGGTTTTGACATGGGTTGCAAAGAAATATCCGATCCTGGAGCCCAAAATTGCCTGGAATCAGCCTATGTTTACCGATCACGGCACATATATTATCGGTTTTAGCGTGTCCAAGCATCATTTGGCCGTAGCGCCCGAAAAGGCGGGGATGAACCACGTGGCGGATGCCATCGCACAAGCAGGCTACGAGCATACCAAGGAATTGGTACGGATTAAGTGGGAAGATCCTATTGAGTTCTCTTTGCTTGAGAAAATGATCGAGTTTAACATTTGGGATAAAGCGGATTGTAAAACCCTTTGGCGGAAATAAAGCGGGTATCCCCTGACCTTTCTAGTCGGGGGATAGGGGGCTAAGATAAAGCGTTTTTTTCGAGGCTTCCTCTTCTTCACGGGCGTTCGACTTGTGCTCCTTGCTGCGCCAAGAGCGAAAATAATGCAGCTTGCACTGTCCCTTCGCGTAATGCTTATCTGTGCATCCCGGCATTTCGCAGAGCCGGGGATTCGAGCGCCGGGGTCTTCCCATTGTCGATCCTCGCTTTCCTGCAATTCATCGCAATCGCTGATTCGCGCAATTTTCACTCTAAGCATACGCCAACCAGCTGATCAATTTTTGAACAGCCTGGCGAGAGAACTCGGAGCTGACGCAGCGGCCGGAACGCATTTTTGCAGAGTATGGGCAACTCATTATCTTTTATTGCGAAATAGAAAGCTTATCCAGCAGCTCGCCCAGGTCGGCCAGCGGTACGGCTAGGCCGACCTGAACCGCGCCGTCCTCCCGGACGATCTCCGTTGTCGCATAGATGACGGCGATCGCACGGCCATCTTCGTTGATAACCGGACTTCCGCTGTTGCCCTTGAACACCGGAGCGTCAATCGCCAGAGCGGGCTTGGCCCGGTCCCGGATCGGCACAAGTTCGAGCGCGCTGCCTTCGTTTACGATTTGCGTAAAATAAAGCGGGTTGCCGATAATGTAGACGTGCTCCCCCGGCGTCCATTCGCGCTCGATGGTGATAGAGGGGAGCGACCGCTCGCTCTCTTCTATTTTCAGCACCGCAATATCCAGATCGGGATCGGAGCCGGCCAGCGTGCCTTTGTACGCCCGATCATTTCCCGGGAATTTAATCGCCGAATATGCCCCGCCCTCGATCACATGATAGTTGGTGACGATATATCCGCCCTCCACATGAAAACCGGTTCCTTTGCCCTTGTCCGTGCTGACGAGCACGACCGCTTCTTTATAGCTCTGAATGTTTTCGCGGGTCGACAATTCCTTCGATTTAAATAAAAATGGCAGCGTTGTACTATTGTAAATTTGCGGCCAGAACGCCAGCACATTGCCGAGCAGAGCGAGCGTAAGGAGGGAAACG
This sequence comes from Cohnella sp. LGH, assembly GCF_017671885.1. Lineage (NCBI taxonomy): Bacteria > Bacillati > Bacillota > Bacilli > Caryophanales > Paenibacillaceae > Cohnella > Cohnella sp. LGH. Next base: position 1,065,654 of record NZ_CP072117.1, on the reverse strand, counting down.
ACGATGTTTCTCAGCCTCCTTCGCCTTGCGGCCGCCGCCTGCTGCGCCTCCGCGGCTTCCTCCTCGCTATCCTCCCATTCCCACTCTTCCGTCTCCGGGTCGTAAGGTTCGTTTTCTTTTTCCACGGGCTGATCCTCCTTGCTGCGCATCTCTTGTCCAGATATTGTAACATATGGGGTTGTAGGATAAAGCGGGACCAGCGTCGAATTAATGGAGATATCGTATTATAGAGCGCTTACAGCAAGGCGGGAGAGGGATTTTATGCGGAAAACCTGGTTTATACGGCTGCTGCTGTCTTATATGCCGATCTTTTTAATCGTGGTGACCTTCTTATTTTTCGTGTTTTTCCAGCTGCTCAGCGAGCAAAATCGCCAGCAGGCGGCCAACGCGAACAATCAGCTCTCGATTCAAGCCATGCGATCGATCGATGCGTCGCTGAAGGCGATCGACAGCGCGATTATGCTGGAGATTATTTATAATAAGCAGTTGACGGATTTCTTCGACGGGCGATCGGGCAGCAATGCGTACTTGAACATTAGCGCCGTCGATCAGATGAAAGGAATCATCCTGTCCTACCCGATCATCGATTCGATTTATCTGTACCGGTTCGAGGACGAATTCGTGCTGAGCACCTCGACCAGCGACAAGCTGGAGAGTTATCGGGACCAATCTTTTATCACGGAGCATAAAGGAAGCTTGGCGAAAAAGTGGACGGGGCCGCGGGAGTTCAAGGAGTTTTCCCTGCTCGAGGGCAAACCCGTCGTCAGCTTGGTCCGGGGCGTGCCGTTTATCGCGAGCAACAAAGGGATGATCGTCGTTAACGTGTCGACCTCGGCTCTGTACGGCATGGTGGCCAGTCTGTACGATCCGGAGTCGAGCTTCATCCGCATTCGCGACGCGGAGGGCAACCTGTTGTTCCCGGACCGGGAGCCGGACGCGAAGACGGCCAAAGCTTTCGCCGAGCACGTATCGAGCTATACGGACTGGTCGTATGAGAGCGGCCTGATCAACGGCAGACTTGTGCAGCTCGTCTCGTCGTTGTACAACGTCTGGTTTGTCGTCGGTCTCCTGATGATCGCGGTGAGCTTTATATGGCTTGTCTACGTGACGAGGCGCAATTCGAAGCCGCTGGAGCAGATAACGTCGCGCGTACGGGGCTATGCGGCTTCGGTGTCAAGCGGAGCGTCTCGGGAAGGGGGCGGGGACGAGTTTACATTTATCGAGACGGCGCTGGAAAATATCATCGAACAGTCCAACCGATATCAACGGAAGCACAAAGAAGATCGCCATCTGCATACGAACAATCTGTTTCATCGGCTGATCGAAGGCAATTCCGAGCTTACGCTGGATGGCTGGAGGGACGAGGCCGACCGCCTTCAGCTTCCGGCTCCTTCCGGCGAGCAGCTTGTGTTCGTGGTGGAGATGGACGATTATGCGGAGTTCTGCCGCAAGTATTCGCATCGCGACCAGAACCTGTTGAAATTCTCCCTGCGCAGCGTCATCCAGGAGCTGGCCACCAAGCACGAATGCGAGCTATGGACGGAATGGACCTCCGCGCTTCAGCTTAGCGTGATGGTGTTTCTGAAGCAGGAGGAGGACGAGGAGCGGCTGCAGGCCATGGTCGACTTCCTGGAGCATATACGAAGCTGGACGGAACAGTATCTCAAGTTCACGGTGACGATCGGCATCGGTACGGGCGCCAAGCAGCTCTCCGACATTCCGCAGTCGTTCAAGAACGCGACCGAAGCGCTGAAGTACAAAATTTCATTAGGCCAAAACCGGCTGATCGATTACGGACAGACGGCGACCCAAGGTCAGGCGGAAGTCTTCGGCCACCTGAATGCGATCCGCGCCATTGCGCAATCGTACCGGCTGCTGGAGGCCGACTGGAAGGGAAGGTTCGACGACTGGTTCGACGAGATGAAGCAGGGAATGCTGACGAAGGACGAGATCGTCAATCTGATGAATTATTTCCTCTATTATATGAAACGCGAGATGGCGACGACGTCGAGGGAGTTTCAGGACATCTGGGAGCGGGACGGCCTGCCCGGACTTAACGAGATCGTCGTCGACTGCCAGTCGCTGGAGCGGATGAAGGAGGAAGGCGGCCGACTGCTGATCGAGCTGGCCGCCAAGCTGCAGGAGGAGCAGGACAAGCGCCAGCACGCCTCGATCATTCGGGAAATGCGGAAATATATCGAGCAGCATTATCAAGATCCGAATATGTCGCTTGAATATTTGAGCGACAAGTTCAGCATCAGTCCCAAATATATCAGCAAGCTGTTTAAGGAGCAGACCGGCGACAAGTTCGTCGATTTTCTGATCGACATCCGGATGCAGAACGCCCGCCGATTGCTGGAGGAGACGTCCTGCTCGGTGCAGGAGATTGCCGACCGTGTCGGCTATCTGAACGCGATCTCGTTCAGCCGCGTTTTCCGCCGGGTCGCGGGCTGCTCGCCGAGCGAATACCGCGAAGAGCTTAGCAGACGGAAGGCCGAGTAAAAATCGAAAATCGTATGGCGGTAGAAAACGGTTTGGCGGACAAAACGCCGACAAGACTCCAGCAAGGCAGCCCGGGCGACGGCCCGGGCTGCCTTGTTTATTCGGTGCGGCGAAAATCGTTCGGCCTTCGATTAATGTATCTTGCCGCTTGCGTCGTCGGCCCCCTAGAATGGCACTAAGCAGCCGCAGATTCAACTGGAAAGGAGCACCGGTCTATGACAAGTCTGACAGAGCAGCCGCTCGCAGCCTCCAAGCTTTCGGCAAGAGGGAGCAAGCCAAAGCGCCATGCGTACAAAAGGATCAAACGCCACTGGCAGCTGTACGCCGTTATTGTTTTGCCGATTCTTTATTTGATCATTTTTAAGTACATCCCGATGGCCGGCGTATTGATCGCGTTTAAGGACTACAACGTCGTTCAGGGCATCTGGGGCAGCCCATGGGCGGGCTTCAAGTATTTCGACCAATTTTTGGACTCGCCGAATTTCTGGCAATACATGAAGAATACGCTCGGCATCAGCCTGTACGGCCTGGTCGTCGGCTTCCCTGCGCCGATCCTGCTCGCCTTGGCGCTGAATGAAGTTCGCAACGGCTTCTTCAAGAAAAGCGTTCAGCTCATCACCTATGCCCCTTACTTCATCTCGACCGTCATTATGGTTTCGATTCTCATTTTGACGCTGTCTCCGAACGTAGGGATCATCAGTAAGCTTTTTCAGTCATTGGGCGTTGAAAACACGAACTTCATGGGTATGCCGGGTTTGTTCAAATCGATCTACGTCTGGTCCGATGTATGGCAGTACACCGGCTACGGGGCGATCATCTACATCGCGGCATTGGCAGGGGTCAATCCCGAGCTTTATGAATCGGCCAAGGTGGACGGGGCATCGCGAATTCAGAAGATGATCAATATCGACATTCCCAGCCTGATTCCCGTATCGACGATCCTGCTCATCCTGAATCTCGGCAACGTCATGAAGCTCGGCTTCGAGAAAGTGTATCTGATGCAAAATCCGCTGAACCTGCAGACCTCCGAAATTATTTCGACCTATGTGTACAAGGTAGGCTTGCTCAGCTCCAGCTTCAGCTTCTCGACGGCGATCGGCCTGTTTAATTCAGTCATAAATTTAATTTTGCTCGTATCCGTCAACTTCTTGGCGAGAAAGCTGTCGAGCAACAGTCTATGGTAACGGGGAGGGTGGCACATGGCTAAAGCATCGGCAATTCGCGAATCTCACGGAGACCGACTGTTCATTGCAGGGATTTATACGCTGTTGACGGTCGTACTGATTATTATTTTGCTTCCGCTGATGTACATTGTCAGCTCCTCCTTCAGCTCGCCGCAGGCTGTCGTATCCGGACGAGTATGGCTGTTTCCGGTCGACTTTACGCTGGACGGCTATACGGCCGTGTTCCGCAATCCGCAGATCGGCACCGGATATTTGAATTCCGTCATCTACGCGGTTGCCGGAACGACGGTCAACGTCGTCATGACGGTGATGCTCGCGTACCCGCTGGCCAGAAAAACGTTCTACGGGCGCAACGTCATCATGGTGCTGCTGATCGTGACGATGATTTTTGAAGGCGGACTGATTCCTTATTATTTGCTCGTCAAAAACCTGCATTTGCTCGATACGCGCTGGGCGATGATTTTGCCTGGAGCGCTGGCGGTATTCCAAGTCATCGTTGCCCGCACCTTCTTCCAGACGACGATTCCGGATGAGCTGGCCGAAGCGGCGGAGCTGGACGGGTGCAACGATATTCGGTTTATCCTCCGGATCGTGCTGCCGCTGTCCAAGCCGATTATCGCCGTTATGTCGCTCATGTACGCCGTCGGTCACTGGAATGCCTACTTCGATGCGCTCATTTTCCTAAGATCGGCCGACTTGTTCCCGCTGCAGATCGTGCTGCGCAACATTCTCATTCTAAATACGATCGATCCTTCGATGGTATCGAACGTCGATATTTTGCTGGCGCAGCAGGGCTTGAAGGATTTGCTGAAATATTCGCTTATCGTCGTCGCCAGTCTGCCGGTGCTGATCATCTATCCGTTCGTGCAAAAATACTTCGTGAAAGGCGTCATGATCGGTTCCTTGAAGGGGTAACGAGTCGGCGCCATTAAAGGAGGTGAGGCCGGATAGGAAGGTTGCGAGCGCAAGCGGACTCGCGGTTATACCGTATGTCTCGTAAGGAGTAATTCAATAATAAACAGATTATAAGGAGGAGTCATTTCTATGAACGGACGTAATCGCCGCACGGCTTATGCAATGACATTCGTATTGATCTGTACGCTTATCCTGAGCGCATGCAGCAGTAAATCCGGCAATTCCGCCTCGCCTTCCGGCAGCGCAAGCGCGCCTGCTTCTTCCGCCTCTCAGCCCGAGACGCAAGGGGAGCTGTTCACGCCGGTAGGCACCTATCCGATCGTGACGCAGCAGATGAAGCTGAAGATGTTCGCCCCGCAATACCCCAGCATCGAAAATATGGAGACGAACACGTATACGAAATACGTCGAGGACAAAACGAACATCAAGATCGAATGGGATCTCGTGCCTGACAATGCGCTCAACGACCGGAAGCAGCTGATGCTGGCAAGCGGGGACTATCCGGAAGTGATTTTGCACGGCAACCTGACGAAAGACGAGCAGATGAAATACGGCAAGCAGGGCGTGTTCCTGCCGCTGAACGATCTGATCGAGCAGTACGCGCCGAACATCAAGAAGGCGATCGAGGACCTTCCTTATTTGAAGGGATCGATTACCGCGCCGGACGGCAACATCTACGCGATTCCGCAGATCAACGAATGTTATCACTGCAACTATGCGATGAAGCTGTGGATCAACAAGGCGTGGCTGGATGAGCTGGGCCTGCAGATGCCGACAACTACGGACGAGTTCTACGAGGTGCTGAAGGCGTTTAAGGAGCGCGATCCGAACAAAAACGGCAAGCAGGACGAAATTCCGCTGACCGGCTCCGACGAGATGTGGGCGGGCAACATCGCCGCGTTCCTGATGAACTCGTTTATTACCGACGATTACGTGGATAAGGACAACGGCAGCTTCCTCTTCGTCAGAGACGGCAAGGTGGATCTGGCCGCCAACAAAGAGGAATGGAAGCAAGGACTGCAATATCTGAACAAGCTGTATTCGGAAGGACTGATCGACTCCGCGGCCTTTACCCAGAACGCCGACGCCATCCAGCAGATCGGCAACCGCGAGCCGGACAATATTATGGGCGCGATTACGACCGCGCTGATCAGCTACGCCGTATCGCCGGACGACAAGCACCCGCGTCATAAAGACTACGTGACGCTGCCTCCGCTGAAAGGACCGAACGGCGTGCAGCAAACGTTGAATTTTGCCGGGATCAGCCGCTCGCAATTCGCGCTGACGAACAAGGCGACGAAGGAGCAGCAGATCGCCGCGATCCGTCTGGTCGACTTCCTGTTCACGGAAGAGTCCATCGTGCTTCAAGAGCGCGGACCGGAGGGTAAAGACTGGCGCAAGGCGGAGCCTGGCGAGCTGGGCATGGACGGCAAACAAGCGAAGTATGCGACGATTCCGAAGGCGGCGGAGAAGACGACGCACAACGACGGCTGGGAGCAGATCGGCCCTTCCCTGCGTACGTACCAATACCGCGATTCGTGGATGGCGCCTCAAGATCCGTTGGCAGAAGGCTCGTACGAGGTTCGGCTGAAGCGGGAATCGCAAAATTACGAGCCGTACGCCTCCGACGAGCTGTATCCGGGCAGCGTGTTCATCGCGCTTGAGGATACGGAGATCGCGGCGCAGCTCAGAACGACGATTCGCGATTACATCAAGAGCAACATGGCGCAGTTCATTACGGGCAACAAGGACATCGACAAAGATTGGGACAGCTACGTCAAAGGCTTTGACGGCTTGCAGACCGACAAATATATTCAAATTCATCAGAACGCGATTGCCGTTCGCTAGGAGCTAAAGATGGCGCAAGATGAGCAGATTGTAGAGGCCGGGGTGCATCATTTCAGCAAGGAAGAGGAGTGGGTGAAACCGGAGGACCCGCTGCTGCTCGAACGGCTGGAATGGTTCAAGGATCAGAAGCTAGGCTTGATGATGCATTGGGGACCGTATTCGCAGCTCGGCGTGGTCGAATCGTGGGCGCTGAGCGACGAGGACGCGGATTGGTCGCGCGAAGGCATCGACTGGGAGACGGACGGCGAAAACCTCAAGCGCGAATATTTCGGACTTAACCGGACGTTTAATCCGATTCGGCTTCAGCCCGAAGCTTGGGCGAAGCTGGCGGCGGATTCGGGCTTTAAGTACCTGCTGTTCACGACGAAGCATCACGACGGCTTCTGCATGTGGGATACGCATACGACGGATTACCGCGTCACAGGGCCGGACTGTCCTTTCCACGCACACAAGCATGCGGATATTTGCCGCGAGCTGTTTGACGCTTTCCGCAACGAAGGCTTGGCGGTTGCCGCCTACTTCTCGAAGGCAGACTGGCACACGCCTTACTACTGGGCTCCGGGCATGGCCCGAGGGCAGACGACGTGGCGCGGTCCGTCCTACGACCCGGCCGAATATCCTTGGCTGTGGGAGCAGTTCGTACAGTTCACCCACGAGCAGATGAACGAGCTGCTGACGCGATACGGCAGGATCGACGTGCTGTGGCTGGACGCCGGCTGGGTACGCTCCGGCGGACGGGTGAGTCAGGATATCCGGCTGGGCGAATTCGTAGAGCGCGCTCGGCAGACGCAGCCGTGGCTGCTGGCCGCAGACCGCACCGTTGGCGGTCCGTACGAGAATATCGTCACGCCGGAGCAGGCGATTCCGGATCGTCCGATGAACATTCCGTGGGAGAGCTGCATTACGCTGGGGACGTCTTTCTCGTTCCGTTACGAGGACGAATACAAGTCGACCCGCCGTCTTGTCCATATGCTGCTGGAGATCGTCTCCAAGGGCGGCAACCTGGCTTTGAACGTCGGCCCTCAGCCTGACGGCCGCCTGCCGGAAGGCGCGGTCAAACGGATCAAAGAGCTTGGCGCTTGGCTGGAGCAGTACGGCGAAGGCATTTACGGAACGCGAATTTGCGATCCGTATTTCACGGGCGAGTGGGCGTTTACGAGCAAGGCGGACCATGTCTATGCCTTCAGACTGTACCCGGACGAGCAAACGCCGGTAACGGCGGAGCTGGTCATCCCGTATGCGCGGGAGGGCGTTGCCGTAGAGGAGCTGGGCTCCAAGCGGCGGCTGGAGTTCGAACGCTGCGGCGAGGGGATCAAGGTTCAATTGTCCGAGGCTGACGGCTGGGCTGCCGGCGAAGCGCCGATCGCGCACGCATTTCGAATATTGACCCGATAAGCAGAAGCAGGCGGACGGTTCGCGGATTCTCTACACGAGATAACGCGAACCGTCCGCCTGCATAAGTTTATTGCACAAGCATCCAACGATCTGGGCATGCGCACCTTCCTCCAACTGTCCAATCTTCTGTTGAATGTCTCTCATACGCTGTAGGGGAGTCAGAACATTTAACTAGGAGGCTGCGAAGGATGGAGGAAATGTATCACTTATGCAGACGTCATATCAACTGCAGAGTTAGGGTGCACACGCGCTGCGGGTGTTATGAAGGCGTGATTGTGAACGTGGATAGCGACAACGTTTATTTAAGAACTTCCGGGGGCGCGCGAATCTCGGGAAAAGCGCAAATCTCGGGCTGGTTCGGCCCCGGCTTCGGTCCGGGCTACGGGGCTGACATTTTGACGTTGTCGTTGTTTACGCTGCTGGCGATTGCCCTGATCTGACGGCCCTCTCGTTAAGCGGAAGGGTTGTCCCGTTAGCAAGTCAAAGTTGCTCTGAAAGATAATCGACCATAAAGGTTCAAGGTGTATATACCTCCCTCCGATGCTATACGCTCCTGAAATCCGAATGGGGAAACCCGCGAAAGGGTAATTTCAGGAGCGTATGAGGCAGTCTACGGGCTAATCATGACCCACAACGTTTACAATTTATTGGATATTAAACTTTTACGACGGATCTATTTGCACACATGAGCTTACGCAGGGAAGTTAGTCGGAAATTCGTACAAAGCAGCTCGAACCAGGCTTAAATGGCGGACTTTTGTAGGAAAAACCGCACAAAGCAACTCGGATCAGACTCAAACGACGAACGTTTGTAGGAAAAATCGTATAAATCAACCAAGGTCAGGGATTCTATGTCACTAAAGCATCTTAGATAATTATACGAATAACTTCTGGGAATTATCTGGAAGTGTTGTGGGTCACTTTCGGGACAACCCCACTTAAGCGAATGTCCGATTTTGCTAACAAGCGATTCCGCAACCGGCCCGGCAACCCCTTCATCTATCCCCGACGCTCAGTTCAGGCCGAACTTAACGACGCGGCTAATCGCCGCAGGAAGCACGCTGACGTGCTCCTCGCCAGGAAACTTGACGAACTCTGAATGGAAGCCGCCGCTGTCGTCCGTAAACGGCTGAAGCTTGGCAAACAGCTTCTCCGCGTCTTCGACCATGTCGCTCAGTTCTTCGGCCCCGAGGGTGAACAGCAGGCGAACGGACGGAAGCCGGCCGTCGAAGCGGCGGACGAAAGCGTCGAATTGTTCCAGAATCGCGCCGTTGCCCCACCAGATCGACGGGCTTCCCGCTGCGTAGCGAGAGAACAGCGAAGGCTGCGAGAACAAGGCATGCAGCACGAACAGGCCGCCGAGCGAGTGGCCGAACAGCGTCCGCCTGGACGCATCGACCGGGAAGAGTCCGGCTATGAACGGCAGCAGATCATGTTCCAGAAAGTCAAGGAACAAGTCGGCCCCTCCGTTCTCCGGCCACGGTCTCCCGTCCGGTCTTTCCGGCAGCGTGCCTTCCTCGGCGGGCATCGTGAAATCGTAGCAGCGCCGGCTCATGTCGAAGGGCTCGCCGGACGGATAACCGATGCCGACGACGACGGCGGGATCGAAGCCGTGAGGCTTGCGCGTCTGCAGCCGGGTCGCCTCCGCCATTGTCAGGAAGGTAGCGTCCCCATCCAGCGCATAGAGGACCGGGTAGCCGCCAGGCGGAGGAGGCTCCGTCGGCATAGCGATTAGAATGCGGTATTCCCGTCCGTTTCTTCGCGCCAACAGTCGATACTCTTCGCAATAATTGACGCTCAACGCGGAGCGCTTCACTTCGCTCATGGCGCCAGCAGCTCGACGACTTCATCGATGACGTTGCCGCCCGCGATCAGGCCGCCGTTCAGCCATGCGTCATTCGCGATCTTGAATACTCGATCTTCCTTAACCGCAGGAAGGTTCCTCCATAGCGGACTGCTCTCCAGCTCCTTCAGGAATGCGTCGCCCGTACCGGCATGGTTGGCGATGAAAATATAGTCCGCATCCAGCTCCGGCAGCATCTCCAGCGACAAATCCGCGCTGCTCTCCTTCTCGACGAACTTAATCTTGCTAAAGCCCAAATCCTGGGCCAATACGTAACCGCCGTAATAATCTCCGCCCATCAGGAAGATGCCTCTATCGTTCATACGGATGATTACGGCTTTTTTTCCTTCCGCCACCGGAGCCAGCTTGATTCGCGCCTCCTCAACCTTGCGCTGATAATCGCTCAGAGCTTGCTCGGCTTCCTGCAACTTGCCTAATAGCTCGCCGAGCTTGCGCAGGGAGCCGTTAAGATCGGAGGAGGATTGCTTAAACGCATAGGTCGGCGCAATTTTCGCGTACTGCTCGTATACGCCGTTATCCGCATAATACGAGTTGCCCAGCACGATAAGGTCCGGTTTGTACGAGGCGACGACCTCGGGAGTAGGCAGCCCTGCGGAGAAATCCGCCTTAGCTACGTCGCCGAGCTGTTCCTGCAAGTATACGGGCACGATGTCTCCGTTGGCCCATTGGGCTGTCGGCTTGACGCCTAGCACGAGCAGCGAATCTTCCATGCCGGGAGCGAAAATCTTTACGGGAACGGCAGGCAGCTTCACCTCGTGTCCCAATTCGTCCTGGAAGGTTTGTGGGTAGGCAGGTGCGGCTGAAGGCTCCGCCGCTGGAGAAGGGACGCTTTCGGACGACGAGGATGCGGTTACCTCCGGGGAGGAAGCGGCGACGGATGAGCCTGCAGGTTCGGAGCTGTTGCTGGAGCTGCAGGCGGTCAGCAAGCCGGCGACGAGCAGCGCGCCAAGCGCGGAAAGCAGGCCGATTCTGCCGAGTCGGGCAGACAAATTGCGATAACTGGAAAACACGGAAATCCCCCTCTAAGTGATAATCATTCTCACTAAATAATTATAATTCAGAGCGTCTTCCGTCTCCATGGACGTATTCCAGATCGTCGTTTGGACATTTTCCGGTAAACATCATCAGCATTTCATTCAGCATGCGGTTAATCGAGAAGGCGGAATACTCGAACCAGGGATCGGATGGTATCGAATAAACCCGGCCGCCGCTCACCGCGGCAAGAGTGCGCCATTCCGCCGAATGTTGAAGGGCCAGCCAGGCCGTCCGCGTCTCGTCGTCCGGACAGATCAGCAGCAAAATACGGTCGGGATTAAGGCTTTTAAGCTGCCGGAGACTGATTTTTTCATTATACACATCGGCTTTCAGGCAAGCGGCGCGGAGCTGCAGGTCGTGGTAGACGACATCGCGAATCCCCCGATTGCAGTAGAGATAAAAGTTGTTCCCGCATAAACGCAGGACGACGAACGTATCGCGGCCGACCGCTTGACCGACGAGCTCGCGCGCTTGCTCGGCTTTGCGGCGGTAAGCGGTTATCCAGGCCTCGCAGCGTCCTTGGGCGTCCAGAAACTCGGCGATCTGACGAAGCTGGACCTCCCAGCCGAGCTGACGATCCGGTACGAACAGCGGGAGGGAGCGCCGTTCAAGAGCCGCCAGCAGGCGCGGGATTCTCGGCTGTTCATAGCCGATCACAGCGTCGGGCCGGCCTCTCAACAGTGCGTTGTCGGCGTCCGTCGCATCCATTTCCCCTTGCTTGAGATGAATCGAAATACGGGAGTAGTAGGTGTGATAGTAATAGGGAGTCCATTTGGCATCAATCGGGGCGGCGACCGGAACTATTCCGAGCGCAAGCAAGTATCCGACGGAAGACGGGGACAGGGCGGCGATCCGTCTTGTTGCGCTACGCGTGTAGGCGGAAGGGGGAACCCCTACTTCCTTTTTGAATTTGCGGCTGAAATAAAACTCGTCGGCGTAGCCGACTTTGCGCGCGATGTCGCGCAGCAGTCCGTCCGTGTCGCGTAAATAGCGTTTGGCCTGACTGATTCGAACTTCCGTTACATAGTCGGTTACGCTTTGGCCGAACTGTTTTTTGAACAGCTCTCCGAAATATTTGGGACTGAGCGACGTCATGCCGGCCAGCTGTTCCAGCGTTAACGGCTCGTCGTAATGCTCGGCCACGTATTCGCGAATTTTCTCAAAAGAGCTCCGTACTGAATCCGCCGCCGCATCGCTGTCCGCGTGTTTCAAGAGGCTCATATTCTTTTCTCCTTGAATGAGAATGATTATCATTTATTTCGCATTATAGATGATTAAGGGGAGCTTTGCAAAGCAGACTTTATTGTGCCGATTGCGTTTCACACCCGACAAGTCCTGATTCGAAAATCCAATCTAAGCGCTGCGACGGGGGAGATCGACTATCTTCCGCTGGGAAGTGCCGGTTGGACGTCAATACGCTAAAGCGGAAAATCGATCTTAAATTTGCGAAATGAGCCATTTTGAAAAAAATAGAGTGGATTTTCCAGCTTAAATTCGAGAAAAGCCGATTTTCCGAAAAATAAAGCGGGTACTCCGCTTTAATCCCGCCGAATCTGCCCGATAGCTGAATTTAAAGCGGGAAACCCGCCTTGTTTACCATGAGGTATCGGGGACGCCTGCGCATTATCGGCAAGTCACTTCGCCAGCTTTGCTTTCTCATCCTAACGCTGCGAAATTTAGCCATGCACTGTGCAAAAAGCTTATCAATCAATATTGACAATGATAATCATTATCACTTATGATATTACCGAGAAAGCCGGACTTGAGGATACGCATTGCACCAAAGGCACCCATTCCTTTCGGAATACTATAGACACCTATAACGTGATGCTGCTTTGGAGGCGGCGGACGGCAAGAGAGGAGACTGCGGCTTTGGCGGACATCGTTCTGATCTACGCGAGCATGACGGGCAACATGGAGGAGATGGCCGATGCGATCGCTGCAGGCATCCGTTCGGCGGGCGGCGAAGTCGTCGTCAAATCGGTCATGGATGCCAATGCCTCAGAGTTGGAGAGGTACGACGCCGTTCTGCTCGGAGCGTATACGTGGGGAGACGGAGAGCTGCCCGACGAGTTTCTGGATTTTTACGAGGAGATGGACGACATCCGGTTGACGGGACGCAAAGCGGCGGTTTTCGGATCTTGCGATTCCTGCTACCCGGAATACGGCGCAGCGGTGGGCCTGTTGATCAACAAACTGAGGGAGACGGGGGCGGACGTTGTGCTGCCCGGACTGAAAGTGGAATTGTCTCCTTCGACGGAGGAGGCGGAAGCGTGCAGACGGTTCGGAAGCGAGTTCGTCAAGCTTGCCGCAAGCGGAGCTGCCCGATCCTGACAACGATCTTTAACGATGAAGGAGGAGCAAGTAATGGGATTATTGTATAAAATCTATCAGTCCGTCCAGATCGACCGCGAGCCGGACGAAGACGACTTGGCCGGGAGAGCGGAAACGTTCGCCCCGGACGAACTTCCGGTTTCGCTGCTGCAGCTGCTGGCGAATCCCGTCGGCGGAGCCGCAGGCCGGAAGGACTGAGTGGTCATGATGGCCATGGGAGAATAAGCATCCGCTGCCGAGGGGAGGCTCGTGCTATAAACAACACTCCGCTACGAATTCCTTTTCGCTCCCTCAGATCGAATTTTTAATGCCAACGGGATTGTCCGCAAGGCTCGGGTCGATGACGATCCGCGGCTTGGCGGCAATCCCGTTTTGCTTACGGCTGACCTGAAGTCCTATTTGGCAGGCGACGGGAGAGGCGGAAATGATATAATCATAGATGCGCTAATATTTATATAAGTTGAACCAAAATACCTTGAAGAGATATCCCAATGGAATGGAGAAAGGGAATGGTTTTGCGATGAAAATGAAGACGATCACTCGCACCGATCTCGTCGCATCCGTCATCAGCCTGGGAACCGCCGATCTTGGAGCTTCCGTTCCGGAGAAGGAATCGGAGGAGCTGCTGAATCTGTATACGGATCGCGGAGGCAACTTTCTGGATACGGCCGAAGTGTACGCCAACTGGCTGCCTATCGAGCCTAGCAGCAGCGAAAGGTTTCTCGGAAAATGGATGAAGTCGCGCGGTAACCGCAACGACCTGATCGTCGCCACGAAAGGCGGACATCCGCGGTTGGAGACGATGACGGTCCCCAGAATCACTCCTGCGGATATGACCGCCGATCTGGAAGGCAGTCTGCGCCGATTGGGCACCGATCATATCGATCTATACTATTTGCACAGGGACGATCCTACCGTTCCGGTAGAGACGATCGTAGAGACGTTGGAGCGGTTCGTCCGCGAAGGCAAAATCCGTTATTACGGTTGCTCGAACTGGACGATCGCTCGCGTCGAGCAGGCCAACGAATACGCTGTCGGCAAAGGCTATACCGGCTTCGTTGCCGTGCAAAATCTGTGGAATCTGGCCGAGATCAATCCGGGCGCGATCCCGGACTCGACGCAAGTCGTCACCGACGCGGAGTTCGTCGAATGGCATCGCCGCACCGGAATCGCGGCCGTTCCGTACAGCTCGCAGGCGAACGGTTTTTTTAGCGGTAAGCATCGCCGGGAGACGGCGGCGGAATTGTCCGGAAGCGGAGTCGGCCGCTCTTACTATAACGAGACGAACTTCGCCCGTCTGGAACGGACCGAGCGGCTGGCCCGCGAACTCGGCTCTACCTCGACGCAGGTTGCGCTCGCTTATTTGCTGGCCCATCCGTTCCCGATATTCCCGATCGTCGGCTGCAAGAAAAAGGAGCATCTGCTGGACAGCTTGTCCGCGGCGGACCTCGCGATCGATTACGACACGGCCGCGTCGCTTGTCGACGGCGGGAACGCGTATTCATGAGGGAATGACGGTCGCCTCGATGGGTCTTCGAAGAGGAACAAACAGGAGATGAAAATGGGAGATAAAAATGTCTTGCCATTCTCTGCGAGTCAAGGTACAATCTAACATCAAACGGAAGGGCTTCTAGGGAGCCGGGAGTCGGGCGCGCAACAGCGCCGAACTCGCCGAACCGAGCGAAGCCGGTTGCGGCTCGCGCCGCATTACACCGCGAGGGATAAAAGACCTTGGGCAAGTTCCGCTGCATTGCGGCGGGACTGGCCAGAGGTCTTTTTTGCTTTACCGAAGCAGAGGGGAGAAGGGGATTGCGATGCTGGCGTTGCAAACGAGAAAGCTGGGCAAAACGTTTCGCGTAAAAAGAAAAGCGGCCGGGCTGTCCGGAAGCTTCCGGGCGCTCTGGAAGCCGACGTGGGAGACGAAGGAAGCGGTGCGGGGCATCGATCTGGACGTAAGGCAGGGGGAGACGGTCGCTTTCCTCGGCCCGAACGGAGCGGGCAAATCGACGACGATCAAGATGCTGACCGGCATTTTGCATCCATCTTACGGGGAG
This sequence comes from Cohnella sp. LGH, assembly GCF_017671885.1. NCBI lineage: Bacteria > Bacillati > Bacillota > Bacilli > Caryophanales > Paenibacillaceae > Cohnella > Cohnella sp. LGH. Next base: position 1,050,524 of record NZ_CP072117.1, on the reverse strand, counting down.
GCGGAGGTGCTCGGCTTAACGCCCTGGAAGGAGCGCGAACGGCTCGCCTTCCGGATCGGCACCGTGTTCGGGCAGAAGTCGCAGCTCTGGTATCACCTGCCGCCGATCGATACGTTCGAGCTGATCGGCCGCATCTACGAGTTGAAGCGCAGCGATTACGGGCAGCGCAGGGACGACCTGATCGAGCGCTTCGAGCTCGGCCCTTATTTGCATACGCCGGTACGCAAGCTGTCCCTCGGAGAACGCATGCGCTGCGAGATCGCCGCCTCGTTCCTGCACCGGCCGCAGCTACTGTTCATGGACGAACCGACGATCGGGCTGGACGCCGTCGTAAAGCAGCGTATCCGGGAGCTGATTCGCGAGCGGAACCGCGAGGAGGGCACGACCGTATTTCTGACCTCGCACGATGCCGGAGACGTCGAGTCGCTCTGCTCGCGGGCCGTCGTTATCCATCACGGGGGCGTATTGATCGACGAGCCGGTGGAACGGATGAAGCGGGAGGTGCTCAGCCGCAAGCTCGTCACGCTGAAGCTGGCAGAAGGCTTCGATGCGGCTGCGCTGCCGGATATTGAAGGCGCCTGCTGGGAGAGCCGCGGGGGGAGCTGTCGCTTAGCCGTCGATCTGAAGCTGACGACGATCGAGCGCGTGCTGGGGCAATTGCTCGGACGCGTCGGCTTTACGGATGTGAACGTCGAGGACCCTCCGCTCGAGGAGATCATCAAGCATATTTACGGGATGAGAGAGGGGGCGGAGCGATGATCGAAGAGAGCGGCAGCCGCTGGGCGGCGGCAGGGCGCAAAGCGACCGCGGTCGGCCGCATCGCCTTTCGTCATCAGCTTGCTTACAAGACCGATTTTGCGATGCGCGGCTTCTTCCTGCTGTTTATCCTGTTCGTCTTCATCCAGCTTTGGTCGGCGGCCTATGGCGGCGATTACGAGCTCGTCATCTCCGGCTTCACGCTGAAGCAGATCGTCTGGTACCTCGTCTTCACCGAAGCGCTGACGATGGCGGCTCCGCCGCTATGCTCCCGCATCGAGGAGGAGGTGAAGAACGGCGACGTCGCAATCCGGCTTATCCGGCCGCAATCGTATGTCGGCTATCACTTCTCGGTGTTCGCGTCCGAAGCGCTGACCCGTTTCGCCGTACATCTGCTCGTCGGCAGCGCCATCGCCTGGCCGTTCGTTGGCCCGCCGGCTTTCGGCCTAGGCTGGCTCGGACTGCTGGCGCTCAGCGTCGGAGCGCTGACGGTTACGTTCCTGCTGCTGATGCTGGTCGGATTGTGCGCCTTCTGGGTGGAGGAGACGAGCGGCTTGTATTTCGTCCTGCAGAAGCTGCAATTTACGATCGGCGGCATGCTGCTGCCGATCGATCTGATGCCGGAATGGCTGCAGCGGATTTGCGCTTGGCTGCCGTTCCAGGCGGCGCTGTATTATCCGGCGAAAATGGCCGTGCACTTCGATGCGGCGCTGCTTGGCCGACAGCTTGCCATTCAAATCGGCTGGATCGTATTGCTTGCGTTGGCGGTGAGCCGAATGTATCGGAGAGGGGTGACGAAGCTTCATGTCAATGGGGGGTAAAGCGCTGGCGAACATCCGCTTCGTCTGGACGTGCTGGAAGCTGAATCTGGCCTCGGCTATGGAATATCGGCTCAGCTTCCTGCTCTTGGCGGGGATGATGTTCGTGAACAATACGATCTGGCTGTTTTTCTGGGGACTGTTTTTCAATCGGTTTCCCATCGTGCAAGGCTGGGAGCTGCACGACGTTATGATGCTGTGGGCGGTCAGTACGGGAGGCTTCGGCTGGGCCGCGATGCTGTTCGGGAACTTCAGCCGAATAGCGGGCATCGTGGCGACGGGCCAACTGGACGTGCAGCTGTCGCAGCCGCGGCCGGTACTGCTCAGCGTGCTTGTCAGCCGCTGTTCGGTAACGGCGGCGGGAGATTTGCTATTCGGGGTCGCCGTCTACCTGATGGTTGGGGATACGTCGCTGCGCGGCCTGCTGCTCTTCGGGTTGGCCCTTCTGATCAGCGGAGCGCTGTTTATCGCGGTGATGGTGCTCGCCGGCTGCTCCGCCTTCTGGATCGGCCATGCGGAAGGGATGACGCAGCAGCTATTCCAAAGCTTTATTGCTCTGACGACGTATCCGTCCGATATTTTTCGCGGCGTCGTGAGGCTTGCGCTGTTCTCGCTTGTGCCGGCCGGTTTTATCAGCTATATGCCGATCGGCCTGCTACGCGATTTCGATCCGCTCTTCGCCGCAGGAGCGGTCGGAATGGCCTGCGGTTTGACGGCAGCAGCCGCGCTGCTCTTCCGTCAAGGCCTGCGCAGATACGCTTCGGGCAACGCCATCGCCATGCGAAGCTAGGACGTGTCTGAAAACCCGCTCAGGGGCATCTTTCAAAAATCTGCTACCCTCGGAGTATTCAGACACGCCCTAGCTGTCCGAAGAACCGGAACGCAGCTTGGCGACGTAATGCGACGGAGGATAGCCCATCACTCGCACGAACGCTTTGTTGAAGGATTGCGGCGTTTCGTAATTCAGGCGTTCCCCGGTCTCCTTGACGGTCAGGTCGCCGTAACGCAGCAGCTCCAGCGCTTTCTCGATTTTCTTCTGATTGATGTAGCGCTGCAGCGTCATGCCCGTCTTCTGCTTAAACGTTCGTGACAAATAAGTATAGCTGTAATTGAGCTCCTCGGAGATTTCCTTGATGCTGGTCAACTCGAACAGGCGATTCTCGACATAACGGATGACGCGGTAGACCGTGTGGCCGACCGAGGGAGCCGTTATGTTCGGCGCATAGGGAGAGAGCTCGCCCGTTTCGGTAAACGTGCGGTACGCCAGCACGAGAATTTGCTCCAGATAGCCGCGAATCATCGTGTGGGAGCCGGGACGGGCGGAATAAAACTCGTCGATATTACGCTTAAAGGGGATGAGCAGATTGTAGGGATCGCGGGCATGACGGTAGGGCGCGGATTGAAAATAGGACCCGATCTCGGAGAAGATGGCGTCGGCCTTCTCGTTGAAACGGAATCCCATGTAGACGTAACGAAGCATGCTGGCAGGATCTGCCGAGATTGCATGCACGTGCCCGACGGCGTTTAAGAAGATATCGCCTTCCGCGACGGGAATCAGAGTATCGTCGATGCGAAAATACCCTTTGCCGGACACGATGCAGCTTAATTCGAGACACATTTGGTTATGAGGAGCAATCTCGTAGCCGCCCTGGCAGCTGATTTCCCCGATCTGATACAGCTCGATGCCGCCGTATACCGCCATTTCCGGCTCGAACACATTATCGAAGTGAAACAGACAGCCTGCATCCCGATTTTCGTTCTCCATCCCCAGCGCCTCGATCCGTGTGAAGTTAGCGGGGGAGGTCGAACCAGCGATAAGGCTCGCGAGCGGCCAGCAGGCCGGCTTCGATAATCGAGACGACGGCGATCGTCTCCGCCGAGTTAACCGGCGTTTCCCCCGTACGGAAAAATTGTACCAGACTCGCGATGAATCCGGCAAAGAAATCCGCTTCCGCAGTCGCGCTGACGGACGAACCCGCGCTATGCTGAACGGTGAGGCGAAACGGGCTATCCTGCAGCAAATGGATTGAAGCCTGTCTGCCGCCGGAGAAGCCGATCAGCAGCGCCGGGGCCGCCTCCGTGCCGATGAACATGACCCGCTCGGCTTCGGGGCCCATCAGGGCGACGACCGGTTCGATCTGATGAACGGCATAGTTGGAGAAGCGGCCCGGTCCGACGCTGCAGATCGCATCGATCGGGCGACCGGCGGCTTCGGCATATTCCGGGGCGAAGCGCAGAGCGGATGACGAGAAGAGCGGCGTTCCGTGCTGCTCGGCTTTCCGGAAGATGCGCATTGCCGCGGCCCGGTCGGGCGCGAACGTCTTGTCTACATATACGGGCTTGCCGGACATGGCGGGCAGTTCCGCTAACGCTTCGTGAAACTCCGGGTTGTCCGGGGACAGCACAATGAGACAGTCGCTCCGCTCGACGACGGCTTCGATGGACGCAAGCCGTTCGATGCCCATTTTCTCGCACCAGACGTCATTGGTCAGTCCGCCATCCTTATCCCTCAGGCCATAGGCGTATGCGACCTTCATCGTTCCTCCCGACGCTTGCTCGATCCATGTCGGGTACTGATTCGCATGCCATTCGTCCAGGAAATAATCGATAAAGCCGATTTTGATCATCCTTCGATTCGACCGCCTTCCGCCTGCAGTGCGATTTCGCCGCGTTGCTCCGAAGAGTCGTAGATTGCCTGAATAATCTGGGACGAAAGAATGACGGTATCGATATGAGAGGCCAGCTTCTCTCCGGTGCGTACACAGCGCAGGAAGGCGTCGATCTCGTTCTGGAACATATCCTCCTGCTTGAGCTTAAGCTTCGTCTCGGACAAAGCTCCGTCCTTCGTGCCGTATACGATAAAGTCTTGGCCGTATTGAAGTCGGATGCCGGCCTTGTCGCCGAGAAAATCGATGAACATTTCTTCGACGCCGATGTTCTGGGCCCATGCGCCGTTAAGCGAAATCGTCGGTCCTTCCGTGCGGATCAGGCCGGTAACGAAGTCGTCCACGTCATAGGTGCCGGACGGATTCGGCGGTCCCGCCCACATATTGGTGTAAGCATAGCCTGCAATATCGCTTCCCAGCTTGCTGTAAGCCTGTCCGGACACGGTAACCGGACGGGGATCGCCTGCGCAGTACATCACGATATCGAGAAAATGCACGCCCCAGTCGATCAGCGCGCCGCCGCCGGCGACCGCCTTCGTCGTAAAGGCGCCGCCGAGTCCGGGAATCGAACGATGGGAACGGAAGCTGACATAGACATGGTACAATTCGCCGAGCTCGCCGGCTTCGATCATCCGCTTGATCGCATTGACGTTGGCGTTAAAGCGATTGACGACGCCGATATTCAGCGTTGTGCCCGCTTTGTGCTGCGCCTGCTGCATCGTGAGCGCTTCCTCGTAGGTGCGCGCGGCCGGTTTCTCGCACAGCACATGCTTGCCCGCCTGCAGGCAGGCGATGGAGATCGGGGCGTGCAGATGGTTCGGGGTGCATACGGATACGGCCTCTACCTCGGGATCTTCCAGAATGATCCGATAATCGGAGATGGCCGTTCCGCAGCCGTTGGCGAGCACCGCTTGCTCGGCTCTGGCGAGGTCGATGTCGCAGAAATATTTGATCTCTGCGTCGGCGTTGTTCATATAAGCTTTAATATGCGCATTGCTGGCGATTGCGCCGCAGCCGATAATGGCCGCTTTGATTTTACTCATTCGTAATCCCTCCGCATGTTGTTGGGTATGCGTTCATTGTCCGGCGAACGACGTCGGAAAACAAGGCGGGAATTCGACTATTCGCTTATCCGAATTTGCCTTCGCGAACGATTTGAGATATAGAGCTGCCTCATGCTCGGAGCAATGGAAAGAAGCTGCTCTCGCTATTCATGAAAGCGGTGTTATAATGGGATACATGATTATTTTCCACTGCTTTATCATTTTCCACACGGCTTGAAGCCTTGATAAATAAGGGTTTTCTTATTTTCTGCAACAATGAAGACTTTGAAATTCCGCACTTTGTGAAAACGCTTTATTTACGAAAGCGGAGATTAGGCCCTAGCATTTGAGATGCCAGACCAAACTACGCCACATCAAATTCTGGGGAGGAAAAACAAATGACAAGAAAGCTATGGGGTCTCGTGCTTGCGCTCTCGTTGACGCTAACCGCGTTAGCCGGTTGCTCGGGCAACGATGCGGGCAATAACAAGGGAGCCGGACCGAGTCAATCGGCCCCCGCTTCCACGGAAGCGAGCGGATCGCCCGAAGCGTCATCCGCGCCGTCGGCGAACGATTACGGGGACACCGGAGGCTTGACGCTGCCGCTCGTCGATAAGCCGACTACGATCGACTGGATGCTTGTAAGCGAGTTTCCGGCCAACGACAAGCTGATTGCCAAAGAGATCGAGAAGCGCACGGGCATTAAGGTCAATCTGATCACGGTCTCGCCGACAACGTATCCGGATAAGCTGAGAGTGACGATCGCCTCCGGCAAGCTCCCGGACATTTTCCACGGGCTTAACCCGGCGGAGTTAAAGAAGCTCGGCCAGCAGAAGGCCGTAGTGGCGATCAACGACTATGCGGATATGCTGCCGAACTTCAAACGTTTGTACATCGACGAGAATCCGTGGATCGTGAAGTCGTACGGCGACGAGAGCGGCAAGCTTTACTCCTGGCCGATCTACAAGATGAACCGGGCCGTCAACCACGGGATGATGTTCCGCAAGGACGTTTTCGAGAAGAACGGCATCCCGGAATGGACCGATACCGAGAGCTTCTACCAAGCTCTTAAGAAATTGAAGGAAGTTTATCCCGATTCCTATCCGTTCGCATCCAAAAACAAGGAATATATTTTCAAGAGCCTGGCTTACGGCTGGGGCGTCGGAGGCACTAACTATCCTGCATACTACGACGAGAATGCGAAAGAGTGGAAGTATGCGGCCATCCAACCCGAGCACAAAGAGATGCTCGATTTCCTGAAGAAGCTTTATAACGAAAATCTGCTTGATCCCGAGTTTCTGACGGATACGCCGGACTCCTGGACCTCGAAAATGACGTCGGACAAATCCTTCGTCACCTACGACTGGATTGGCCGAATGGAACTGTTCCGCAATCAGGTCGGCGCGCAGAATCCCGATTACGATCTTCGCTACGGACTGCCGATCGGACCGACGGGCCGTACGCTGACTTTGCCGGAAACCGATATGAGCCTAAGCATCACCGTGGCTAACGGTCCTAAAAAGGAAGTCGCGCTGAAGCTGCTCGATTACTTGACCAGTCCGTCCGGTGCCGCGCTGGTGACGTTGGGCGTAGAAGGCGAGACATTTAACTTCGACGCGAACGGCAAGCCGGTTTATCCCGAGCTCGCCGATGTGCCGAACGTCGATATTAAAGTGCTGGATGAGCGCTACGGCCTCTGGCTGGAAGGGATGTATCTGGCGCCGGACCATCGCAGCGTCTACTACAACCTAACCGAAAGAGAGCAGGAAGCGCAGGACAAGATCATCAAGGACAATCGCTTCGAGCCGCTTGATCCGGTGCTGAATTTCACCGACGACGAGATTGCGGCCATCGCCGAAATTCAAGTGTCGCTGGAGAAGTCGGCTCAGGAATTCAACGCGCGCTACATTCTTGACAAGTCCCACGGCGAGAGCCAGTGGGAGGACTGGAAAAACAACGCGGTCAAGCTGGGTACGACGAAGCTGATCGATATCTTTAACGAAGCGCAGAAGCGCTTCGACGCCGCCAAGTAACCGACGGACCCGGAGAGCGCATCAGAGTTCCGTTGCGGCGCCCGGACGCAGAGACGTCCGGGCGCCGCAATCGAAGACAGGAGGAATCCGCCCGTGCGGAATACTAACGCGGAGGCCGTTCGTCAGATTCGCCAGCCGGACGTCCGTACGTTCCGAGCGCGAATGTCCGCGACGGCCAAACATCTTGCAAGGGATAAACAATTGTTCGTGCTTTTTATCCCTTGTCTCATTTTTTACGCGATGTTTAGATACGGCCCGTTGTACGGCTTAATTATCGCATTTAAAGACTACAACGTTTTTACGGGAATACTGGACAGTCCATGGGTCGGCTTCAAGCATTTCGAACGCTTCTTTGCCAGCCCGGATTTCTTCGTCCTGTTTCGCAATACGCTGCTGCTCGGACTGCTGACGATGATCTGCGCATTTCCGTTTCCGATTCTGCTCGCGGTCATGTTGAACGAAGTTCGTCTGTCGTGGTTTAAGCGCACGATCCAAACGGCCAGCTATTTGCCTACCTTTTTGTCGGTCGTCATCATCAGCAGCATGATCATCGATTTCCTCTCGCCGAATAACGGTTTGATTAACCGGGTCATTCAAGCATTTGGTTTTCAAGCCAAATATTTTCTGATCGATCCGGACTGGTTTCGCCCCATCTATGTGATGTCGGAAATCTGGTCGACGACGGGCTACGAGGCGATCATCTACCTTGCGGCGATCTCGGGGATCAGTCCGACTCTGTACGAAGCGGCCAAGGTGGACGGAGCCAGCCGTATGCGGATGATTCGCCACATTACGCTGCCCGGCTTGCTGCCTACAATGCTGATTATTCTGATTCTAAAGACAGGCTCGGTCATTCGCGTCGGCTATGAGAAAGTGCTGCTGCTCTATAATTCGATGACCTACGAGGTGGCGGACGTGTTCTCGACGTATGTGTATCGCAAAGGGCTTCTGGAGTCCAACTATAGCTTCGGCGCCGCCGTAGGCATGTTCGAGGCGGTCGTGGCAATGACGCTGCTGCTGGCGGCGAACTATGCGAGCAAACGGCTTGGAGGCAACGGCATATGGTAGGACAACGCAAATGGTCGCCGTTCGGCATCCTGAACGGTCTGGTTCTCATCGCGGTAGCGGTGGCTACCCTCTACCCTATCTTGTATATTACGGCTGTTTCGTTAAGCGATACGGCCAGCGTCACGCAAGGAAAAGTGTTTCTGTGGCCAAAAGGTTTTAATCTGAGCGCTTACGCGCAGGTGCTGACGGACAACAAAATTCCGCGTGCTTATCTGAATACGATCTATTATACTTCTCTGGGCACGTTTCTTAATTTGCTGTTTACGGCGATTGCCGCCTATCCGTTGTCGCAGCCGCAGTTTTTCGGGCGCAAGTGGTGGATGCTCGCCATTGTCGTTACCATGTTTCTGCAGCCGGGCATTATTCCGAACTTCTTGATCGTACAGAAGCTGGGCTTGCTCGACACCGTATGGGCGCTTGTGCTGCCCAACGCCATCTGGACGTTCGAGCTGATCATTCTGAAAAGCTTCTACGAGAGCATGTCCAAGGCGATTCGCGAGGCCGCGCTGATCGACGGCGCGTCGGAATATCGGATTTTGTTCAACATCGTCATTCCTTTGGCCAAGCCGGCCCTGGCGTCCATTGGCTTGTTTTACTTCGTCGGGCACTGGAACAGCTTCTTCATCCCGATGATTTATTTGAACGATCAGACGATGCATCCGCTACAGGTCGTGCTGAGGGGAATGCTGATTTTCAGCGAGGGCAATACGGCAAGTCTGGTGGACGCGGCCGCTCTGGCGCCGCAAGCGTTGAAGAACGCGACCATCGTCCTGTCGATGATTCCCGTGCTGCTGATCTATCCGTTCGCGCAGAAATATTTTGCCAAAGGCGTTACGTTGGGATCGGAGAAGGGATAAACGAGCTTTCGGCGAACTAAGGAGATGCGCATCATGAAGGAAAGGGATGAGCGGCGGTGAGAAAGCTATTCAAAAATCTGGGCGTACTGCAAATTTTCCTGTCTATGCTGTCGGTCATCGCCATCATGCTCGCCTCTTCTTATTTCGTGTATCAAAATTCGATTTCCGGCATTTTCGAAAAAGTCAGCGAGAACAACGCGCTTGCGGCCAAATCTCTCGTGCAGTCGTTCGATAACAACTTCCGTACGATCAACAACATCATTCATTCCATTCACGGTCTGCCCCCTTACGACGATCTTGGGACGGCCGATGAGGGCCGCCTGGATATGAGCAAGGTGTACACGATGGTGGACAATTTGTCGACACTGGTGTCGACGGCGGAATTTATAGAAGAAGTAGTCGTTTCCTATCCGGGAGCCAATCTTGCGATTACGTCCAAAGGAACGAGCAGCTTTACGTTTTTCTTCGACGAGCAGTACAAGCACGAGATGTACAATGCGAGCTATTGGCGTACGTTCGCCGCGACCAAGCATGCGTTTAAGGTGTTCCCGGAAGCGGATTTTTCCGTGCTGACGACAGCGGGCCAGAAGCCGCGCCATAAGAAGTTTCTGGTCGCCGTAGGCGGAAACAAAGTGCAGATGTCCAGCAAAAACGTGATGATGCTGATCGACGTGGATGTCTTTATGCAGCACGCGAACCGGAAAACGATGATTCCCGGAGCGTCCTTGATCGTGTTGGACCAAGATCGGAACACCATTCTCAGCACCGACAAGGAGCTGGATCTGGTGAACGTGCTGAGCGACGTCTATTTTAATGCGGATCGGGAAGCGTCCATTACGCGGGAAAATTACGAATACAACTTCTATCAGTCGGAATATAACGGATTTATTTATATCGACAAAGTTCCATACGAGTTTAAAAACTTGAATACGGTAGCCAGAGCCAATCTGTTGATTATGGGTTCGGCGATCGCGTCGGCGGTGCTGCTGTCGGTTTTCCTTAGCGTGTACTTGAACCGTCCGGTCAAGAGCATTCTTAAGCTGCTAGGGGGCGGGAACAGCAAAGGCAACGATTTTCGGAAAATTTATAGCGGAATCGTGAAGCTGAAGACGGAAAACGAGGATTTCAGAGATCAGGCGGCGCATGACGAGACCGATTTGCGCAGAGGGGCATTCCTGCAGTGGCTTGACGAGTCCGTCCAGAGCGAAGAGCGGCAATGGCGCATGCAGAGAAGTTACCCGGAATTTTTCCGGGAGAAGCATTTCGCCATGGCGCTTATCGAATTTGGCGCTAAGGAGCAGGACAGTCGCCTGGCCCTGCCCGCAGCTGAGCTGGAAAATGCAATTCGGCAAGGATTAAGGCGAGAGAACGTCGAGGCCCAGGTATTCCATACGGGAAGCTCGCAATTTGTCGCCGTCATCGGGCTTAAGCATCCCGGCGAGAGAGCGGGGATGATCAAGGGCATCGAGGCTTATTTGGAACGCTCGGAGCGGGAAACCTGGGAGGGCTTCGCTCTCCGATGCTGCGTCAGCAAGCCGTATCCAAGCGAGCTTGAGAACGGACCGCGCGCTTATCGCGATATGATGGGCGGTCGGCGATCCCGCAGCATAATCGATGCCGACAGGGTGACGGACGCAGCGAAGATTCAGTACGCGCGGACGATCCATTTTCCGATCGAAAGCATGGAGAAGCTATCCAACCTGTTGGCCAGCGGCAAGGCGGAGGAGAGCGTTCGCGCGATTCGCGACATGATGGAGGAGAATCGGCAGCGCGGCGTTTCTCATCATCAGTTCGTGCATATCGCCAAGACGATTTTATTCTCGATGCTGCGACATGCGGGAGATTCGTCGGACGCCGAGCGTCTGTACGACCTGGAACGCCGAGTTTGCGAGCGGATCGAGTCCGCTATGGAATATGGGGAGATTGAACGGACGTTGATTGAGGCAGCCCAAGTTTTGGCGGGATTGGGCGGCAAGGAGAAGCTTAGCAAGCTGAATCCGGCGTTTATCGCCCAGTACGTCGAGCTTCATTATATGGAAAATATGTATCTGGATCATATTGCGGAAGTAACAGGGACGACTCCGAAATATTTCTCGAGCTATTTCAAGAAGACGTTCGGCGTGAACTACGTGGAATATCTTAATAAGATCAGGCTGTCCCATGCGAAAGAGATGCTTAGGGACAGAGGCCTGTCGATTGCGGAAATTGCCGAGAAGACCGGTTACTTAAACGCGTCAACATTCACGACGACGTTCCGGAAATACGTAGGAGTGTCCCCGAGCGAGTATCGCAAGCAATATGAAAGCTGAATGCGATTATTCGGGAGGTCATCGTAGATGCAGGGAATCGTTACAAGGCAGGGGAGAGTCGCGCTTGAGCAGCTGGAGACGCCGACTGTGAGGGAGGGTCATATTCTTGTTCGAACAGAGTTTTCGGCGATCAGTCCTGGCACGGAACTAAGCATCGTTAAGCGGGCGCCGGAGCAGTCGGTTAATTTGGGCTACAGTGCCGTAGGTATCGTGGAGCGGGTCGGAGAGGGAGCGGACGCCGGCTTGCTCGGCAAGCGGGTCGCCTGCTACGGCGCGCCTTATGTGTATCACGCCGAGCGGCTTGCCGTGCCGACGAATTTAACGGCGCTTGTTCCCGACTCCGTCGCGGCGGAGGAGGCGGCGTTCGGCGGGCTGGGCGCGATTGCCGTGCATGCGCTTCGGGTTGCCCGGCTCAGCTTCGGAGAGTCGGTTGCTGTCGTTGGCTTGGGAATACTGGGGAATCTGATTGCGCAAATTGCCCATGCGGCAGCCTACCGCACGTTTGGAATCGATCTAGATCGGGCGCGCGTCGAGCAGTTGAAGCGGCTGGGAGTAAAGACTGTGTACGAGGAGGAAGCGCGGCTGGAGGAAGCAATGACGGCGCTCACCGGCGGCGGCATTGGCGTCGATGCCGTTATCGTCTGCGCCAGCGGTCCGGGCGAGCGTCTGCTGAACAAGGCGCTGCAATGGATTCGCCCGCAGGGTAAAGTAGTCGTCGTCGGCGATGTGACGATGGAATTTTCCCGCGAGCTGCTGTTCGCCAAGGAAGCGCAAATGCTTATTTCGCGCGCCGGCGGACCGGGGAGATACGATGCGGCTTACGAGAGGGACAATTGCGATTATCCGATCGGTTATGTGCGTTGGACGGAAGGGCGTAATCTCGGGGAGTATATTCGTCTTCTTTCCGAAGGAAGGATAACGACAAAGCCGCTTGTCACCGGCATATATCCGTTGGCGCAAGCCCCCGAAGCTTATGCGGGAAGCCCCGGGGCGCTGGCGACTCTGTTAAGCTATTAGCTGCGTAAGTTGAACCAAATATACATCGAAGAAAGGACCCAATGGAATGGAGAAAGGGAATGGTTTTGCCGCGAGTTTTGGCTTTGGGCTGCTTACCTCTATCGTACTTATTGATCCAAGCAGCCCAAAACAACCTGTCTGAAGTCGGCAAAACCATCCCTTTTGCAATCAAATGGGCCCCCCCTTCATTGGTTCAACTTTACATAGGCATGACGATCCGCTGCGGATGCGTATACACGTTTAACGAGTCCGCGCGGATGAAGCCGACGCAGGTGATGCCCAGATCGACGGCGAGGCGCAGGGCGAGATCGGTCGGCGCGGACTTGGACAGCAGAATCGGGCAGCCGATCTTCGCCGCCTTCAGCACGACCTCGGAGGAGAGCCGCCCGCTGAAGGCGATGATGCGTCGCTTTGTCGACAGACCGCGGCGCAGGCAGTGGCCGAACAGCTTGTCGAGCGCGTTGTGGCGGCCGATGTCGGCGCGCACGACGATGCCGTCGCCTGTCTCGTCGCACAGCGCCGCATGGTGGATGCCGCCGGTCAGATGGAAGCCCGCCGAGCTGGCTTGGAGTCTGCTCATCAGCTCAAAGCAGCGCTCGGCCGGGATTGCGGCTCCTCCGGTTATCGTTCTGGCTGTACGGGCATCGTTGTGAAAATAAAACTGTCGACTCTTGCCGCAGCAGGAGCCGATAATTCGTTTGGAATGCAGTTCCTTGGCCGTGGATTGCGGCCGCTGCAGCTCGACGTAGGCGAAGCCGCGCTGCTCGTCGAGAGACCAGTTGCGGATATCGTCTGCCTCGCGGATAACGCCTTCGGAGGCTAGAAAGCCGAAGACGAGATCCGCCAAGTCGTCCGGCGAGCAGACCAATGTCGCAAACTCCTCTCCGTCCAGCCGGATCGTCAGCGGGAACTCCGCCGCGATCTCGTCCTCCTTTTCCTCGATATCCCCTCCGCTCAGTCTGAGCGTTCGCCATGCGATGCTGGAGCGGTTTTCCGCTTCCGGTTTTGTTTCCTCTCTTGTCTCCTCGCGATGTTCGCTCATTCCGGCACCTCAAGCTCCAATTCGGCAATTCTTCGTTCGACGTAACGAGTATCCTTCAGCGCATGATACGTGTCCGCCTTCTCGACGATAACGGCCGCGTTGTATTCCGGAATGCCGGCATAAGGCTCGTAAACGCCTTTGGGCAGCAGCACGTTCCCTTCCGGCCAGTACAGCTCGATGTTGCCGGGAGCAATGTCGGCGGACTTGGCCCGCCCGTGAAAAACGCCGTACCGATTGTAGGCGACAATCGCGTCGCCCGTGCGAAGATGAAGCTGCGCGGCGTCTTCGGCGTTCATGAGCACATCGTAGCGATCCGCTCCGTTAAACGGATCGATCTCCCCGTACACCATCGAATTAAACTGCTTGCCGCGTCTTGTCGTCGCATAGAACCGTCCCTCCGGTTTGCGCAGCTCCGGCAGCTCGATCGGCAGCAGCCGTCCCCGGCCGTCCTCCGTCGGACAGACGCCGCCTTCGCACAGCCAGGCGTTGCCCCATTGGAACACGTCTCCCTGCTTCTCCAGCCGTTCGATCCCGGCGTAGTTCGGCGCGGCCAGCGCAATCTCCGCACGAATGCTTGCCGCGTCCTTAAACGCGGCTCCTGCGGCTTGGCCTTCCGTTGCCGGCTTGACCCGCAAAGCCAGTTCGCCATAGATCGACCACTCCGGCCGGGCTTCCGGCATTCGCGGACCGGGAATCTCCGGCGAGAAATAAACCATGCGCTCCGTAGACGTCGACGTTCCGCCGCCCGGCTGCTCGTAGCGCGTCATCGCGGGCAGCACCCACACTTCCTCGCGCGCGTCGGCCAGCGTGGAGGTATTGAATACGATGTCCTGGTGAACGCGGACGTCGACGTTCTCGAGGCAGCTTCTGACGAAGTCCGGCTCGGGCATTGTTTCGAGGAAGTTGCCGCCGGACGTGTAGAACAGCTTCAGTCTGCGCTCATGATCGTCCGGCAGCAGCGCATTCTCCAGCGAGACGCCGACGATGTCGCCCTGCCACTTGGGCAGCTCGAAGCCCCACAGCTTCTCGATTCGCTCGATATCCTTGCCGGCAAACTCGCCGCCGGGCAGGCTGAACGGGTCCGCGCCCATCTCGCCGGAGCCTTGCACGCCGCTATGGCCGCGAATCGGCATGACGCCGCAATGCTCGCGTCCGAGGAAGCCGCGCAGCAGCGCCAGATTGGCGACCTGCGAGACGTTGTCGGTGCCGAAGCGATGCTGCGTCAGCCCCATGCTCCAGACGAAGATGCCGGAACGCGAGGCCGCCAGCAGCCGGGCGAACTGGCCGATTCGCTCGCGCGATAAGCCGGAGGAGCGGACTAGCGTCTCCCAGTCTTGTTTGTCTACGTGCGCTTGTAGCTCCTCGTAGCCTGACGCATGCTCGCGGACGAATGCGTGATCGATCGCCGAGCCCGGTTTCTCCGCCTCCATCTCGAACCACGTCTTCATCACGCCGTTCATAAAAGCGATGTCTCCGCCGATATTGACCTGGTAGAAGTCGTCGGCCAGCCTCGTTCCGAACAGGGCGGATTCCGCGATCGAAGGGATCCAGTAGCCTTCCATCGCCGGCTCGCGGTAAGGATTGATGACGATGATTCTGGTTCCTTTGCGCTTGGCCGCATACATGTATTTGGTCGATACCGGCTGGTTGTTCGCCGCGACGCTGCCCCAGAAGACGAGCACGTCGGTGCCGATCCAGTCCTTGTAATTGCAGCTTGAAGCGCCGATGCCGAGCGATCGCTTCAGCGCCGTCTTCGAGGGAGAGTGGCAAATCCGCGAGGCGTTGTCGATATTGTTCGTGCCGATGTATCGAGCCGCCTTCGCCGCTGCATAGTAAGACTCGTTCGTAATGCCGCGCGCGGTAAGGTAGAAGGCGAGCTGTTTCGGGTCGATGGAGCGAATTTTGCCTGCGATTCGCTCCATGGCTTCTTCCCATGTGGCGCGGCGGAAAGCTCGTTCTCCGTTGCGCCGAACGAGCGGGTACGGGATGCGGCCCAGCTTGCGAAGCTGGGCGCTGTCGAGCTTCCGCAGCTCGTCGATGTCGGCGTGCAGCGTCTCGGGCTTCATCGCGGGCATTGTGTTCAGCCGCAGCACGTTAAGCCGTGTCGTGCACAGATGCGGGCCGGTTAACGTTTGATCGTACAGGCCCGCCACTCCCAATGCGCACCCGTCGCACACGCCCCGGGTCAAAATCCGATACGCGTAGGGGAGGTTGTCGCGATTGTCCCACATCACCTTCACCGTGTCGCGAATATGCTTAGGCTTTATTTTTCCTAGTCCGAACGGCACTTTGCTGACCCACAGCTTCGGATCGGGTCTGCCGGGCAGCTTAATTCTTCCGGTATGTTTGGTCGTTCCCACTTGGTCATCCCTCGTCTCCGCGTCGCATCCGTCTGCCGATGGCAGGGGCGTTGATAGACTTATCTTAACAAGAAAACGCATACAGCAGCAATTGGGAGTTTGCTCGCGGCAGGCTTCACGAGAGAGAACCTGCAAAACGGGGCACAAAAAGTCGGATGGGCGGCTGCGGCTTTTGATAGGCTATATTTAGGAAGGAGGCGTTGGATATGAATTTTCTGGAGGGCATGAACGCGGCGCTCGGCTACATCGAGGATCGGCTGGCGGAGGAGATCGATTATCAGGAAGTTGCCAGGCGGGCTTATTGCTCGGAATATCATTTTAAGCGCATGTTCTCGTCCTTGGCCGGAGTGTCGCTGTCGGAATACATTCGCCGCAGACGGCTGACGCTTGCCGGACTTGAGCTGATCGGGAGCGGAGAGAGGGTATTGGATGTCGCGGTAAAGTACGGCTACAGCTCCGCAGACGCGTTCGCCAGAGCGTTCCAGACGGTTCACGGCATGACGCCGTCGGAAGCCCGCAGCGGCAGCCGGACGCTCACAGCGTATCCCCGCCTTACCTTCCAGCTAACTGTAGGAGGAGGAGATGCCATGCATTATCGGATCGTGGAAAAGGAAGCTTTTCGTCTTGTCGGCGTTATGAAGCGGGTTCCCATCGTTTTTCAGGGGGTTAACCCGGATATTGCGGCGTTGGCGCAGAGTTTGGATGGGGAAGGGATTGCGGAGCTTAAGCAGCTCTCGAACGTGGAACCGCGCGGGATGATCAGCGCTTCGGCCAATTTTTCCGAAGGGAGAATGGAAGAGCGGGGCGAGCTCGACCATTATATCGGAGTGGCGACGACGGAGGCTTGCCGGGAGCACTGGGCGCAGTTGGAGGTGGCGGCTGCCACGTGGGCCGTGTTCGAGGCGGTCGGGCCATTTCCCGCTGCGCTGCAGAACGTATGGGGCCGAATCTATTCCGAATGGTTCCCGTCGTCCAGCTATGAGCTGGCTGTCGGCCCGGAGGTGCTCTGGAACGAAAGCCCGGATACTTCCTCGCCGACTTACCGGAGCGAGATTTGGATTCCGGTTAGGCTAAGGGAGAGGATGGAGTAGAGCTTGTCGTTATAAATTCGGTAACAATTGACAAACCGTCTTATTTTCGCTTAAATTAGAGTAAATACTCTAATTGTGGGCGGTGGGAAGGTTTGAACGCCAAGGAACGCATCGTGCAAGCGGCGGCGGTTTTATTCAACGAGCAAGGGACGGGCAAAGTTTCGACGAATCATATCGCCGCCGCGGCCCATATGAGCCCGGGAAACCTGTATTATCACTACAAAAATAAAGAGGAAATCATCGAAGCCATCCTCGACCGGATGTATGCGGAGTGGAACCCCGTATGGGAGCTGCCGGACGAACCCGTCACGAGACAAACGCTGCATGATCGGCTGCTGCGAAACTTCGAAATTTTGTGGCAATACCGCTTCTTCTATCGGGAAGCGGTCGCGCTGCTGCAGGCGGACGAGCGGCTTAAGCAGAAGCATATCCGCATGACGGAAAGTCGGATGGCGGAACAGGAGCGGTTCGCACACCGGTTCGTCGTTGACGGCGTCTTGCGGTTTCCGGAAGGTTTCGCAGACGTGCGCAAGCTGGTTACAGCGTGTTGGATCGTGGCGAACAACTGGCTGGCCTTTCTGGAGATGAACGGGGAGGCTGTAGACGCTCGGAGTTTCGGAGAGGGACTAGAGCTGATCTGGACGATTCTAGGACCTTATTTGGCGGAGGGGGAGACGGGGAAATGACGATGATGTCGCGTAGAAGCTTTCTGAAGGGGGCAGCCGCAGTCGCAGCATTGGTATCGGTAGGGGGTGTAACGCATGCCGTGAAGCAGGGGGCGTTCTCTACGGGAAGCGGGCCGGCGTACGAGCCTTGGCATACGTGGGAGAAGGTGGAGGAAGGAGACTTGCCGCTGCTTCGCATCGTCCGGGCGGCGGTGCTGGCCGCGAATGCGCACAACACGCAGCCTTGGCTGTATCGCATCGGAGACCGCTCGATCGATTTGTTTGCGGACGTCTCCCGCAACATCGGAACGATCGATCCTTGGTTGAGGGAAATGTATATCAGTCTGGGCTGCGCCGTCGAGAATGCCGCATTGGCTGCCAGGGCATACGGATATCGGCCGAGTATTAAGCTGTATTCCGGCGGATTGGAGCGGATTCATGTCGCGGGAATATCGCTTGAGGAAGGGCTGGAAGAGCCTTCCGAGCTGTACCGGGCGATCGGCAATCGTCACACGAATCGCGCTGCGTACGACTCGGAGAAGCCGGTAGAGGATTCGGTTATGCGCGAGCTGGAAAAGCTGACCGATGTGCAGGATGACGCTCGTATCGTCTGGTTTGCCGACGATGCCGGCAGAAGGGAAATGGGCAAGCTGATCGTCGGCGCTACGGAAGCGGTCGCAAGCGATCGGAATCAGTCTGCGGACAGTCATCGATGGTTTCGGAACGACTGGGGCGAAATTCAGAGGCACAAGGATGGCCCTACCATGGACGCAACGGGCAATTCGTCCTTTACGCGCTTTATCGGCAAGCTGTTCCCCGTATCCGAGAAGACGTCCAACGATTATTGGGTGAAGGCGACGAAAAATACTTATGTCGCTACGGCGTCAGCCTTCGGTACGATCGCGATCAAGGATCAGACGGATCGCGTGCAATTGATGCAGGCGGGCAGACTGTGGCAGAGAATACATCTGTGGACGGCCGCAAACGGTCTGGCCGCACAGCCGCTAAACCAGCCGCATGAGCGACGGGATCGCGAGCTGCAGCTTGGCATTGAACCGGTATTCGGCCGGGAGCTGGCTCGTCTTGTAAACAAGCCCGGATACGAGGGAGTGTTCACCTTCCGTCTAGGTTATCCCATCAGCCGAGGGCTCCCTAGTCCCCGTCGCTCCGCGGAAGAGGTGCTTTTAGGCGCCTCGACTCCGACTCCTTCGCCTTCTCCGTAAGCCTGAGCGGCTTGTCCGAAAAACGAGATGCCAACCTTCCGCGGATTTGATACAATGGACCTATCGATCAGGAAAGGAGGGAAAGCTACCGTGGATCAAGAGCTGAAAGCGATACTGGAGTCGATTCAAGGCGAACTGAAATCCGTGAAGGAAAATCAGGTAACGTTTGCGAAAGAAGTCAACCAGCGATTTGACGGGATTGACAACAGGTTTAACGAAGTTGACAACAGGTTTAACGAAGTTGACAACAGGTTTAACGAAGTTGACAACAGGTTTAACGAAATGGACGGCAAACTGGGCGAAATTAAGAGTCAGTTGGATCGAATTGAAGCCGAATCCAACGATGACATCGTTGCCCTGCTCGAAACCATCAATGGAAAGCTTGAGACGCTCGCTACGAAA
Source organism: Cohnella sp. LGH (assembly GCF_017671885.1). NCBI lineage: Bacteria > Bacillati > Bacillota > Bacilli > Caryophanales > Paenibacillaceae > Cohnella > Cohnella sp. LGH. Next base: position 1,031,174 of record NZ_CP072117.1, on the reverse strand, counting down.
GAAGATGTCGAATATTTGGCAGGGCGAGTAGGCAGGACGGAGCTGGAGATCGATCGGCTCAAGCGCGCGAAATGAGAGTAAGTTTGTACAGTCTGCAAGATGAAGGTTTCTTAGATCAGTCCTCTTTATAACCCGCCGGTATATGCGCAATACATCTCAAATCTGAACCTATGCAAGCTCAATTGTTCGAGGGACCCCGAGGTACTCGAACACTCCCGCCAATCCGACGCCCACTAAGGGAGCACAATAAGAAAACGGCCGCTATCGCCGAAGCCGTCCCTGAAGGGATGAGCAGCGCGAGAAGCAGCCGTTTTTGTTATTTATGCGGAGATCTGCGAATTAGCCTTCAAGCAGCAGCGTTTCCGGATCTTCAAGCATTTCTTTGATTTTGACCAGGAATTGAACAGCCTCTGCGCCGTCGACGATTCTGTGGTCGTAGGAGAGTGCGATGTACATCATCGGACGGTTCTCCATGCGCTCTGCGTCGATCGCGACAGGGCGAAGCTGGATTTTGTGCATGCCGAGAATGCCGACTTGCGGTGCGTTCAAAATCGGCGTCGACAGCAAGGACCCGAAGGTGCCGCCGTTCGTAATGGTGAACGTGCCGCCTTGCAGCTCGGACAATTCCAGCGTATTGTTGCGGGCCTTGCCAGCCAGTTGCACGATCGAGCGCTCGATTTCCGCGAAGCCGAGACGGTCGGCATCCCGAACGACCGGAACGACCAAGCCTTCTTTCGCCGACACGGCGATGCCGATATCGTAATATTTCTTGACGATGATGTCGTCGCCGCTGATTTCCGCGTTCAGGTGAGGGAACGCCTTAAGCGCGCCAACGACAGCCTTCGTGAAGAAGGACATGAAGCCGAGGCCGACCTCGTGCTTCTCCTTGAAAGAGTCTTTACGACGCTTGCGAATTTCCATAATCGCGCTCATGTCGACTTCGTTAAATGTCGTCAGCATAGCTGCCGTATGCTGCGCTTCGACCAGACGCTTGGCGATAGTCATGCGACGACGGGACATGCGCTTGCGTTCTTCCGGCTTGTTTGCGTTGGAAGTCGGCTTGTCGATCGCTGCTGGAGCGGCCGGCGCGGCTTGCAGAGCGGCAGCAGGAGCAGTTCCTGCCGAAGCGACGTCGCTGGCGTGAATACGGCCGATCGGATCGCGAGCAGGTACCGCGTTCAGGTCGATGCCCTTCTCGCGAGCCAGCTTGCGCGCCGCCGGCGTAGCCAGAGTTGCGCTGCTGCCTTCGTTCGAAGAAGGGACGGCTGCAGGGGCAGAAGCAGGAGCTGCAACAGGCGCAGCCGCTTGCTCTTGCGCTGGAGCTGCTGCCGGAGCTGCAGCAGCCGGCGCGGCGCCTGCTGCGCCGATTCTGCCAACCGGATCGCCGATTTTGACAGTGTCGCCTTCGTTGGCCAAAATCTCGGAAATTACGCCGTCCTGTTCAGCGCTGATTTCCAGGTTGACTTTGTCGGTTTCCAGCTCAAGCAGGAGGTCGCCTTGTTTGACGCTGTCTCCAACTTTAACGAGCCATTTCGAGATCGTTCCTTCCGTAATGGATTCGCCCATCGCCGGTACAAGAATGTCATGCATTGAAGTTACCTCCCGGATTTAACTGCGGATTTCGTTTTTTTCTTCTGGACCAAAGTTTGGTTGATAATGAACTGTTGTTCGAACGTATGGATTTGTTGATAGCCGCTTGCCGGGCTCGAGCGCTTCGGACGACCGTTATAAGTAACGGATACTTTGACGTTGTCGACAAGCTCGCGCAGACGAGGCTCGATGTAGCCCCACGCGCCCATATTTTTCGGCTCTTCCTGAACCCAGAGCATTTCGGACAAGTTCGGGAAGCGGCTGATGATCGCCTTAAGCTCTTGTTTCGGGAACGGGTACAACTGCTCTACGCGAACAATGTGCAGCCAGTCGCGATTCGTATCCGGCGTCTTGGAAAGCTCTTCGGCCAAGTCGATGGCGACCTTGCCCGTGCAAAGCACGAGACGCTCCACTTTATCCGGTTGGCTGCCCAGTCCGGGCTGCTCGAGCACGGTCTGGAACGTTCCTTCGCTCAGCTCTGCCGCAGACGAAGCGACGTAAGGATTACGAATCATGCTTTTTGGAGCCATCAGCACGAGCGGACGAGCTTGATCCGTATTGAGGATCGAGGCTTGCCGGCGCAGCAGATGGAAGTATTGGGCCGCGCTCGACAAGTAAGCGACCGTCCAGTTTTCTTCGCCCGACAGCTGCAGGAAGCGCTCAAGCCTTGCGCTGGAGTGCTCCGGCCCTTGGCCTTCATAGCCGTGAGGAAGCAGCATCGTTAAGCCGGAACGCTGCGTCCATTTCGATTGGCCTGCCGATATAAACTGATCGATCAGCACTTGCGCCGAGTTGGCGAAGTCGCCGAACTGCGCTTCCCAGATCACCATCGTTTCCGGGGCGAACACATTATAGCCGTATTCCAATCCAAGTACGCCGGCTTCCGACAACGGGCTGTTATGGATGGCGAACGAAGCCTTCGCCTCGGGAATCGCGTGCAGCGGGCAGAACGTATCTCCGGTTTCCGTATCGTGCAGCACAAGGTTGCGGTGAGCGAACGTCGCTCTCTCCGCATCCTGTCCGCTAAGACGAATAGGCGTACCGTCGGCGAGAATCGAAGCGAAAGCAAGCGTCTCGGCATGGCTCCAATCGACCTTCTCGCCCTCGTTCAGCGCGTCTGCGCGGCGTTCGAGAATCCGCTTGAGCTTGCCATATACGGTGAACGTTTCCGGGAATTGCAGCAAACCTGTGTTGATGCTGCGCAGCTTATCCATCGGCACGGCGGTTACGGGCTTCGGCGCGTCGAGCGAGAATTCCGGAGGATGCGAAGCGCGCACCGGGGAGCCGCCTTCCTTGCCCTTCATTTGCTCATAGGCGTCCTTCAGCCTGTTCTGCACGTCGCGCTTGATTTGCTCGACAGCTTCCTCGGACAGAACGCCTTCGCGAGCCAATTTCTCTCCGTACAAGCGGGCGACGTTGGCGTGAGCTCTGACCTTCTTATAAATAAGAGGCTGGGTCGTTTCCGGATCGTCCGTCTCGTTGTGGCCGTAGCGACGGTAGCCGATCAGATCGATAACGAAATCCTTCTTGAACAGCGTCCGGTATTCGCTGGCCATTCGCGCCGCTGCGATAACCGCATCCGGCTCGTCGGCATTCACGTGGATAATCGGGATTTCGAAGCCTTTGGCCAAGTCGCTCGCATAATGCGTCGAACGGGAGTCTTGGCTTTCGGTCGTAAATCCGATCCGGTTGTTGGCGATAATATGGATCGTTCCGCCGCATGTATAGCCTTTAATATTGTTGAAGTTCAGCGTTTCCGCGACGATGCCTTCGCCGATAAACGCGGCATCGCCATGAATAAGAATAGACGCCGCTTGTTCGAGCTTCAATACAGGATAACCCGGAGCGGAGCGGTCTTCTTGAGCCGCGCGGGCGAAGCCGCCTACAACCGGGTTGACGTATTCCAGGTGGCTCGGGTTGTTGGCGAGAATAATGCGGGTTTCCGCGGTTTCCCCGGAAGTAATCGAACGATTGGCTCCGAGATGATACTTCACGTCTCCGGTCCAGCCGTAGTTGATGCTGAGCGAGCCTTCCGCCGGATTGAGATTTTTGTTCGGCGCATGATGGAACTCCGCGAAGATGGCGCTGTAAGGCTTGCCCAAAACGTGAGCAAGCACGTTAAGACGACCGCGATGCGCCATTCCCATGGCGATATGGCGGGCGCCGTCATTGGTAAGCTCATGTACAATCTCGTCGGTTAACGGAACGAGCGATTCGATACCTTCGGCGGAAAAACGCTTCTGACCGACAAAAGTGCGCTGAAGGAAATCTTCGAACTGCTCCGCTTCAAACAGCTTTCTAAGCAGCGATTCGCGTTCGGACGCGAGCAGCTTCGTGGACGGGATAACGTACTCGGCTCGTTGGCTGAGCCACTTCCGTTCCTCTTCGACGTGGACGTGGCCGAAATCGAAAGCGATCGGGCCGGTGTATACCTGCAGCAGCTTTTGCACGGCCTCCCAGGCGTTGTTCAGAGGATAAGGAGCGTCTTCCCATATGCAATCGGGCGGGAGCTGCTTCAGATCGGCCTCGGTAAGGCCGTAAGTAGCGGGCTCAATCATTTCCGTATTGGCTTTCGGACTGAGTCCCAGCGGGTCGATGTCGGCGGCCAGATGGCCGAACGAACGTATATTCCAAGCCAGTTGACCGGCTGCGATAGCTTTTTTAAGCAAATTGGCGTCGAGTGCGATCGATCCGCCGGCAGTCTGCGGCGCGTTGGCCGGGGAGGCTGCGGGATCGTCTAAGCGAGACGGAGCGCCGTATTGGGCGAATAGCTCGCGGTACTGGGGACTTACCGCTTCCGGGTTTTGAAGATAGATGTCGTACTGCTCTTGGACGTAACCGAGATTGGGGCCAAAAAACTGCTTCCATAATTCTTGCAAATTTCCATTGTCTACTGACATTGTGCATCCCTCTGCATTCATGTTAGTCATACACGGGTGCCATGACGCTATGTGCGCACCTGATACCATTCTAATGCATTTTTATGTTCGGAAATAGTCATTATTGTGCATAGGAATGATCTATAAAATAGATCGATCCTCGTTTGACCTCATAAAGATTAGGTTCCCGCGCATGATCTGCTTCTATACTTTGTCAACTGGATAATTGTGCAAATTCGAGGAGGGTGTTATAGTTAGCAATAGATGGGTATTGAACGGATATAACTAATGAAGGGAGAGAATTGAGATGATCTACTCGGCAATGAACTCCGTCCAAGCTTTAAAACCGGTTTCCCCTTATATGTATTCTCCATTTCAGCAAGCCGGATACCGTCAATCGACCGGAATGTGGGCTCAAGCTACGCCTTTTCAGGAATACGTCAAGAAGGCGGCCGCGGGCATTGCCGATTTTCTGGAGTCGGCGGGCAAGCTTCAGCAATCGGCGCAAGGGCTAAGCCGTAAGACGGACTTGCCCTTTCAGGCAAGAGAGACGACATCTTCGAACCCCTCGGCAATTTCGGTCCAAGCGAAGGACGGCGCTTCGGCACAGTCGTATCGCGTACAGGTTTATTCTCTTGCATCCGCGCAGAAGAACGCCGGAACGGAGATGGCGCGCAGTGATCAGGCGACAGGGCTGCAGAGCGGCGTACAGAGCCTGAAGCTGTCGATCGGCGGCCGGGAGAAGACGGTGTCGGCGAACATTGCGGACACGGATACGAACGAGCAGGCGCTAAGCAAGCTTCGCGACGCGATCAACGGAGCCAAGACGGGCGTCACCGCCAAGCTTGTAACGGATCAGCAGAGCGGCACGACCAGATTGGAGCTTTCCGGCGATCGAACGGGTACGGACAATTCTTTTACGGTGACGGACGAGACGGGCAACGCCGCCGCATGGTCGGGAATTTCCGCAGTGAAGGAGCAGGCGGAGAACGCCTCGTATTCGGTGAATGGCGCCGCGGCCCAGTCGTCCCAATCGAACGCGATCGATCTTGAAAAAGGCAAAGCGACCGCCACGCTGCTCCAAACGACGGAATCGGCCGCTACGATAGATGTGCGAGTCGATAGTAAGAAAGCATTGGAGCAGGCGAATAAGCTGATCGACAATTATAATGAAACGATAAATCGGCTGAAGGACGCTGCGGGCTACGTGAATCCGCTCATCCGCAAAAGCTTTGACGGGGCGGTAAGCGGGTCTGAATACGGAGCGATCGGCATTCGCAAAAACAGCGACGGCACGCTGCGGCTGGACGAGAAGGCGCTTCAGGCAAGCTTGAGCGCGGATCCCCAGCGAGCGGCGCGGGCGCTAGGCGGAATCGCCAGAGGGCTGGAGAAGGAAGCCGCGCGGTTCCAGGACGTGCCGGCCAGCGGTCTGCTGAACAAGAATATGATGGCCTTGCAGCAATTCGCCTCCTATCAGTCGACGATGCAATCCTATCTGCAAATTCCGACGACAGGCCTTCTGGTCAACAGCTTCTTTTAATAAAAAAGTCGCGCGTCTCCCGAACGACAAGTTCAGGGAAGCAGCGCGACTTATTTTTGTTAGAAACGAAGCTTGTCTATATAAGTTGAACCAAAGATACTTCGAAGAGATAACCCAATGGAATGGAGAAAGGGAATGGTTTTGCCGCGAGTTTTGGCTTTGGGGTGCTTACCTCTATCGTCCTTATCGATCCGAGCAGCCCAAAACAACCTGTCTGAAGTCGGCAAAACCATCCCTTTCGGAATGCAATGGGCCATCCATTTCATTGGTTCAACTGATCTAGATCCATCTTCGGCACGAGGTCTTCCTCCATGGCCCGTTGCAGCAGCGTAGTTACGGCAGCCAGGCCGTCGTCCCCCAGATCGGCTGTAAATTCGTTGACGTACAGGTCGATGTGCGATTTGGCTACCTGCGGATCCATCTCCTGCGCATGCTCCATGACGTAATCTCGGGAAGCTTCAGGATGCCGCCAAGCATAAGCGACGGATGCTTGTATCCAATCGCGAATCTGCTGCAGGTCCAGGGAGCGCCGGGCAATGATCGCGCCGAGCGGGATCGGCAGACCGGTATCGCTCTCCCACCAGCTGCCCAAGTCGACGATTTGCGACAGGCCGTATTCCTGGTAAGTAAAGCGAGCTTCATGAATGACCAGCCCGGCATCGATCCGACCGTCGCGAACGGCAGGCATGATTTCGTGGAACGGCATGACGACGATTTCGCCTACGCCTCCCGGTACGTGCCGAGCCGCCCATAGCCTGAACAGCAAGTATGCCGTGGAGCGCTCGCTCGGGACGGCTACCCGTTTTCCGGACAGCGCCGCGCCGTCAGCTTCCGCCGATGGGGACGAGTCGTTCGCTCCGGCTCTGAGCACGAGCGGTCCGCAGCCTCTGCCCAGCGCTCCGCCGCATGGCACCAGTCTGTATTCAGGCAGCGCCCACGGCAAAGCGGCGTAAGAAATTTTCAGAATGTCGAGCTCGTCCGAGCTTGCGGCAAGACCGTTCGTAATGTCGATGTCGGCATAAGTGACTTCGAATTTCGGCGCTCCCGGTACAAGGCCGTGAACAAGCGCGTGGAAAACGAACGTGTCGTTGGGACATGGCGAATAAGCGATTTTCATAACGATAGTACCTCCTCGAGATGTGTGCTGGCCGATTCCAGCGCAGCAAGGGCTTCGCCGATGCGCCATGCGGCTCTGTCGCGCGGTCCGACCGCGTTGGAGATGGCCCGTATTTCCATGAAGGGAATGCCGAAGCGGCTCGCCGCCTCGGCAACGCCGTAGCCTTCCATCGCTTCGGCGGCCGCTCCCGGAACTCTCGCTGCCAACAGCTCCGCCGTCTCGGCTGTTCCCGTCACCGTCGACAGCGTCAAGACGGGACCGCAATGCGTCGGAATTCCCGAGCTGCGAAGCGAATTCGTAAGCCGCGAGGCGAGCGCGGCGGCCGCAACCACCCGATTTGTGCCGAAGCCCAGCTTGTCCACTCCAGCGAAGCCTTCCGGGGTTTCGGCTCCAAGATCGGCTGCGACCGATTCGCTGGCGACGACGATCGACCCGATTGGCGCGACGTTCGCAAAGCCGCCCGCGATTCCGGCGCTGACGACGAGTCCGTAATCCGCGTCCTTCCCGGCGAGCGCCAGCGCAGTGCTCGCTGCCGCGGCGGCCGGCCCGACGCCGGCAACCGTCACCTCGACATTCGAGTTTCCGCGCAGTCCCCTTAGCACTGCATCTTTTTCCGCCTCAACGGCAGTTAACACCAATATTTTTCGAGACATATCGGCTACCCTCTCCTTTCTGAACCAAGACAACACCGAACTTGCCTGCCTGATTAAGTATAGTCCTCCTCTCCTGCAGAGTAAATCGTTCGCGCGAGTCGCAAAAAGAGGATCGAATCCGCTCCTCGATTGTTATATGATGGAGGTATGAACAAATCATTGACGATATTGCTGGGGACTATTTTCCTGTTCGTCTTCGTTACGGGCATTAATATGTTTACTTGGCTTAATCCGCTGGCAGAGTATCCCGAGGCGAAAGACGGAGTGCTGGACTCTTCCGGCTGGAACTATGGCGAACGCGGGATTATTCCATTGAGCGGGGAATGGGAGTTCTATGAAGGAATGCTGCTGCGGCCGGAAGACTTTCGCGGAGATGGCGCGGCTCGCCTGAAGGGGCAAAGGAAGATCGCAGAAGTTCCGGGGAATTGGAAGGGAATGGTCGGATCGAAAGGCCAAGACGGCTACGGCGCAGGTACATACCGTCTGCTCGTATATGTGGGCGAGTCGGAATCGTTTAGTTTGCGGGCGAAGAAAATCCGCTTGTCCAGCCAAGTGTTTATGAACGGAGAGGATTTAGGGGGCAACGGCCGTCCGGCTCTGAACGAGGAGCAATTCGTTCCGAGCAACCTTCCTTTTTTCGGGACGGCCGCGGCAAGGGACGGAACGGTGGAGATCGTCATTCAGGTCGCAAGCTTTCAGTTTATTGAAGGCGGGCTGGTGCAAGCGCCGGAGTTCGGCCTGACCGGAGACGTGATGAACCGCCGCGATCATTCCCGTCTGGCAGACATGATTCTCGTGACGACGATGTTTGTCTTCGGGTTGTATTACGTCGGAATGTTTAAACAATGGCGCCAAGAGCGGCACCTGATGCATTTTTGTTTGTTCTGCCTGTCGACGGGGCTGTTTTTTTCAATCGATAACGAAATTTTGGCTACCGCGCTCGTTCCGGGCCTTTCCTTCCCTTTGCTGCAGAAGCTGATCTTCTTGTTCACCTATTTGACGTTCGTGTTCTTCGGGCTGTATGTCTATCGCTATCTGGGCGAGAAGAACAACTCCCTCTATTTATGGCTGTGCAAGTTCGGCTTTGTCTACGTGGCGCTGTTTACGGTCTTTCCCAGCCGTTATTTGGTCATCTTCTGGCCAACTGCGTTCGCGCTGCAGATCGTCGCTCTCGGATTGATCATTTATGCGATTTTCCGCAATCATCGTCGTAGTCCGCATGACAGCTATTATATGCTGTTGGGCAGCTTTTTCCTGATCGTCACCTGGATTTACGGGCAAACCCGGTATCATTTGGCGTTGGACAACCCGTATTACATGATTGTGACCCCGCTGCTGCTCGTATTCTCGCAAGCCTTTCTTATGTCTGACCGGCTGCAGACGGCCATCCGGAAGAGCGAGCGCTTAACAGGGCAGCTGCTCCAGTACGATCGCCAGAAGGACGAGTTTTTGGCGAAAACGTCGCACGAGCTGCGAACGCCGCTTCACGGCATCGTGAATTTATCGCAAGCGCTGCTTGACGATCGGGACGCGCCGTTGCAGGAGGAGCAGCGCGAGAACATACGAATGCTGCATCTTCTGGGACGCCGGCTCTCGGGTCTGGTGCACGATATTCTCGATTTGAACCGGATACGTCATGGCCAGCTCGTTATCCAACCGACTTTGGTTGACGTGGCGATGTCGGTGCGTTTCGTCATCGAGACGCTCTCCATTGCTTCGACCAACCGGGACGTCAAGCTGGTCAATGCGCTCCCGTCGACTCTTCCGCTGGTGAGGGCGGACGAAAACCGGCTTAGACAGATCTTGCACAATTTAATGGAGAACGGCCTGAAATATACGGAAAAGGGCACTGTGCGGGTGACGGCGGAACGGCGCGGCGGAGAGCTGGCGATCTCGGTGACCGATACGGGGAACGGCATTCCCCGGGAAATTTTGCCCGGGCTGTTCGAGCCGTTCTTTCAATACAAGGAAGGGCAGGGCAAAGCTCTTGAGTCGGGGTTAGGTCTTGGACTAAGCATCTCCAAGCAACTGACGGAGCTGCAGGGAGGAAGGCTCGAGATTGAATCAGAGGTTGGAGTCGGCTCGAAGTTTACGTTTACGTTGCCTATCGATGCCGGAGCGGAGGAGGCTGCAGCTGCAACTGCCGAGCCGGATATGCCCGCGTTCTCCGGCCTCTCCGGGATGACGCATCACGAACCGGGGCAGCAATTTCATATTTTGATCGTAGACGACGAGCCCTCCAATCTGAAAGTTTTGATCCATGCGGCGTCGGCCATGGACTATGGATACACGGCGGTCGGCGGCGGGGAGGAGGCGCTTGCGGCGCTGCTGCGTCATCCGAAACCCGATCTGGTGCTGCTCGATCTCATGATGCCGGGGCTTTCCGGGCTCGACGTATGCCGGGAGATTCGAACGCTGCACGGCTTGGCGGAGCTTCCTGTGCTAATGCTCACCGCATCAGGGCAGACCGGCGATACGATGGCTTCGTTTGCCGCGGGGGCGAACGATATTTTGCAGAAGCCGTTCGAGCTGGCTGAGCTGAAGGCGAGGGCCCAGTCCTTGCTTGCGATGAAGAATTCATCCGAGCAAGCGGTACGAAGGGAGATGGATTTTCTCCAGGCTCAGATCACGCCCCATTTTCTCTATAACAGCATGAATGCGCTAGTTGGACTTAGCTATAAGGACGTTGACAAGCTCAGGGAGACGATTCATCACCTGACGACATATTTGCGGGCGAAGTTCACCTTCGTTTTTCAGGGACAACGAGTGGAATTGGAGCGAGAGCTGGAATTAGTCAAAGCTTATCTTGCCATCGAGCAGCTTCGTTTCGGCGAACGGCTGCGGGTCTGCTATCAGATTGAAGAAGGGAGCAGTTGCATGCTGCCTCCCCTTACGCTGCAGCCGATCGTAGAGAATGCCGTCCGCCACGGCATCGGGCCTAAGCCCGAGGGAGGCATTCTGAATATTATCGTTAGCCGTAACGAGAACTCCGTACAAATTCTGGTGGAAGACGACGGCGTCGGTATGGACGAGCAGACGCTGGATGCGTTGGATAATGGACAAGCGGGCGGCGTCGGCATTCGCAACGTGAACAGGCGGCTGCAGATGCTGTACGGAGGAAAATTGGAGTATCGCAGTCTGGCCGGGCGCGGCACGCAGGTCAAGCTTCATATACCGGAGGGAATCTATGCTAAGAGCGCTGTTGATAGACGATGAAGAGATTGCCCTCGACGTTCTGGAAATATTGCTCCGAGAGATCGGGGGCGTCGAGGTCGTCGGAAAATTCGGCAAAGTGTTTGAAGCGGTGGATCAGGCGGAGTCGCTAAAGCCGGATTTGATTTTTCTGGATATCGAGATGCCCGGAATGAACGGGCTCGCAGCGGGAGAGCTGCTGAGCGGGCGCTGCCCCGAAGCCGAGATCGTCTTCGTGACCGCGTACCACCAATATGCGCTTGAGGCATTCGACAAAAATGCGATCGGCTATTTGCTGAAGCCTGTTGCGAAAGACCGGCTGCGCAAAACGATTGAGCGGTACGAAACGCTTCGGAAGAAAGCGGCGAGAAGAGCGGCGGCGCCATTGGACCAAGCAGAGCTAAGAGCGAGCGATCAGCCGCCTCAGTCGGTGTCGCCGCATAAGCTGAATTTGAAGGCGATGGGAAGCCTGGAACTGTACGACGGAGAAGGGCGTCTTGTCACGTGGCGGACGCGGAAAACCAAAGAGCTGTTCGCCTATTTGTGGAACCATGGGGGAGAGCCGGTCTATCGCTACCATATTCTCGATCATCTCTGGCCCGAGGTCGATTCCGAACGAGCCAAAGCGTTGTTTCATACGACACTGTACAATGTGCGCAACATGCTGAGAGCGGAAGGCTTTGCGGATATGGTAGCGTTCGGGGATGAGCGTTATTGGATGCATACTGACCGCGTCAGCAGCGATACCGAACGACTTGACGTTCTGATGCGGCGCGGGAACTTAGAGGATGCGGACGAGCTGCTGGCGCTGTATCGGGGAGACTACTTGGACACCGAGCATTATGATTGGGCGAACAGCAGAAGAGGCGAACTGCGGGCGACGTACGTTCGCCATCTGGACCGACTCGCCGAAGAGGCGGACGGCTCCGGCCCAGTTCTGGGGCGGCTGCTGTGGAAACTGCTCGAGCTCGATCCTTATCGGAGCGGCGTTTATGAACGTTTGCTCAGGCATCAGCTCGAGGTCGGAGACGCGGCCTCCATTCGGAAGCTGGAAGGCTGGAAGCGGCAGTTGGACGGAGAGCTGGCCGACGGGAGCTATACCGGTTGAACGGGGACATCCGCTGCAGCCCCAATAGGATGGGACTGCTCGTCGATGGATCTAAATCTAAAGGTCCCCGTTTCTCCACTCCGTCGGCGACATCTTCTTCAGCTTCTTAAACGTTCGGCTGAAATAGTAAATATCGCTGAATCCCGTCGCCATGGCGATCTCCGATATGTTCATGCTTTTGCCGCGAAGCATGTTCTCGGCTTTGTTGATCCGGATCAGATTGACGTATTCGATCAACGACTTGTCCGTGAGCTGCTTAAACAGCCGGCTGAAGTGGTAACGGCTCAGCCCGGCGATGCTCGCAAGCTGCTCGACGGATAGCTTTTCCTTATAATGATCGTCGATATAGGCGAATACCGGCGCGAGCCGTTCCAGTCCCTTCAGCCGGTGGCGGTACGCGTCCAGCTTGGACGTCGCGGCTACATATTTACGCACGAGCAGGGAAAGCAGGCCGTAAAGCTGGGATTTGACGGACAACTCGTAGCCTAGCTCCTGCTGATGAAGCTCATGGATGAGCGTTTGCATGCAGCGGTTGATCTCTTCGTCACCCGAGACGAGGTTCTGAAACAAAATCTGGTTGCGGGCAATGGGGGTAATAAACTTCGTCTCCACCGCGTCCATCGCATGGCTGTGCAGCAGGGAGATGTCCACGATCATCGCATAATAGGATAAATTCTCCGAAGTGCTGAAGCCGTAGTGAAGCTCGTTGCTGTTCACGACGCACAAATCTCCGCTGCGGCAAGCGATTGGCGTAGAACCGCATTCAATCACCGCACTGCCCGAGGTGAAAAATAGAAATTCCATATGCTCGTGCCAATGGTGGACGAACAAGGTCTGACCGCTGACGAACTTATGTGAAAACGGAGGGTTTACTTTAATTGGGAAGGACGGATTGGGCATCGGCATCGGTTCTTTGTAATCCGCGTGTTTTTCCATCTGTCATCCTCCAACACAGCACGATTGTGCAAATAAAGAGCATGCTTTTACATGGTATCGGCACTTTATCACATTATAATACAAATTGAAAACAAATGTGAGCATAGGGAGTGTTGGGCAGGTGCAAAAAGTTCGAATTGGTGTCGTCGGTACAGGATCGATTTCGGAAATGCATTTGGGTTCGTACGCGCGCAATCCGGACGCGCAGATCGTCGCGATTTGCGACGTTAACGAGGCCAGAGCGCGTCAAGTGGCGGACAAGTACGGAGCGGACAAGGTGTACACCGATTACCGCGAGCTGCTCGCCGATGCGGACGTGGATGCGATCAGCATTTGTACTTGGAACAATACGCACGCTCCGATCAGCATTGCCGCTCTGAAGGCCGGCAAGCATGTGCTCGTAGAGAAACCGCTGTGCCGGACGATGGAAGAGGCTCATGAGGTTGAGGCGGCGGTACGCTCCTCCGGCAAGCTGCTTCAAGTCGGTTATGTGCGCAGATACGATCCGAACGTGAAGATGCTGCGCGAATTCGCGGATCAGGGAGAATTCGGCGAACTGTACTACGCCAAGGCGTCGACGCTGCGCCGGCTGGGCAATCCGGGCGGATGGTTCGCGGACGTCGAGCGCTCCGGAGGCGGTCCGCTTATCGATATCGGCGTTCACGTCATCGACTTGTGCTGGTATTTAATGGGCAAGCCGAAGGCGGTCGCGGTCAGCGCGAACACGTATCAGAAGCTGGGCAACCGTTCCAACGTCAAGCATCTCTCTTTCTATAAAGCGGCCGATTACGACGCATCGAAGAACACGGTCGAAGATCTGGCAAGTGCGATTATCCGCTTCGAGAACGGAGCATCCATCATGGTCGACGTCAGCTACTCGCTGCATGCGAAGAAGGACGAAGGCATGGTTCGGGTGTACGGGGAAAAGGGAAGCTTCGAGATCGATCCCGAGGTTGTGATCGTGACCGAGAAGCATGACACGATTTTGAATATCCAGCCTCAGACCGACAGCACGGCCGGTTTCTCCGGCGATGCGGCGTTCCAGAACGAAGTCGATCACTTTGTCGACTGCATCCTGAACGGCACGGAGCAGATTAGCCCGGTCGAGGACGGCGTTGAGATTATGAAAATTTTGTGCGGCATCTACGAATCCGCGGCGAAAGGCGAGGAGGTTCGTCTATGAAGCTCGGGGTCAGTTCTTACAGCTTGTGGCAAGCGGTAGAAAAAGGAGAGCTGGACTACGTCGGCGTTGTCGCCAAGGTAGCGGAGCTGGGCGGCGAGCATGTCGAGATCGTGCCGCTGGGCGAGGTGAATCTGACGGCAGATCCTGCATTGGTCGAGGCGATTCGCAGCAAGGCGGCCGAAGTGGGCATCGACATTTCCAACTATGCGATCGGCGCGAACTTCGCAGGCTTGGACGACGAAGCGTTCGAACGTGAAATCGTGCGCGTCAAGCGCGAGGTGGACGTCGCGGCAGCGCTGGGCGCGAAGCTGATGCGCCATGACGTGGCGAACTCCGAGGATCGGTCCATCGCTCAATTTATGAAGGACCTTCCCAAGCTGGTGGAGGCTTGCCGTCAGATCGCCGACTATGCGGCGCAATACGGCATCACGACCAGCATCGAAAACCATGGCTACTACGTACAAGCGAGCGACCGGGTTCAGGCGATCGTGAACGAGGTCGCGCGGGACAACTTCCGTACGACGCTGGACATCGGCAACTTCGTCTGCGTCGACGAGAACCCGCTAGCGGGCGTGCGCAACAACGCCAAGATTGCGTCCATCGTTCACGTGAAAGACTTCTACATCCGGCCGGCCGAGAACAACCCCGGCGACGGCTGGTTCAAGTCGGCGAACGGTGCCTACCTGAGAGGCGCGATTGCCGGTCAAGGAGACCTCGACACTCGCGGCGCGCTGCGCATTGTGAAGGAGTCGGGCTTCGACGGTTATCTGTCCATCGAGTTCGAAGGCATGGAGCCATGCATTCAAGCGACGAAAATCGCTCTCGACAACGCCAGACGGATTTGGAATGAAATTTAATTAAGGAGTGAAGGAAATGTCCGGTATCGTAACCCCTTGGAAAATCGGAGTCATCGTCGACAGCTTCAGAGTCGGCGTACGCGAAGGTTTGGTGAAAGCGAAAAACGTGGGAGCCGACGGCGTGCAAATCTATGCCGTTACCGGCGAGATGGACCCGGCGAACCTGTCGCCCGCTGCACGTAAAGAGTGGAAGTCGTACATCGAATCGCTCGGATTGGAAATTTCCGCACTTGTCGGCGATCTGGGCGGCCATGGCTTCCATGACAAGCAGGCGAATCCGGCGAAAATCGAGAAGTCCAAGCGTATTCTCGATTTGGCGGTAGAGCTCGGCACGAACGTCGTTACGACGCATATCGGTATCGTGCCGGACGACAAGAACAGCGAAGTGTACGAAGCGATGCATCTGGCGTGCGACGAATTAAGCCGTTACGCGACGAGCATGAACGCCTTCTTCGCGATCGAGACCGGACCGGAAACTTCGGCGCATCTGAAGAGCTTCCTTGACGGACTCAGCTCCAGAGGCGTCTCCGTCAACTTCGACCCGGCGAATATGGTCATGGTCACCGGAGACGATCCGGCGCAAGGCGTCTACAACCTGCGCGACTATATCGTGCACACGCATGCCAAAGACGGTATCCGTCTGCGCGAAGTCGATCCGCGTCTGATTTACGGCGCGCTGGGCTTCGAGCCGCTTGACCACGAGAAGATCGCTCACGATGCGGAGTCGGGAGACGCATTCCGCGAAGTTCCGCTCGGCGAAGGCGGCGTCGATTGGGACGCTTACCTGAAGGCGCTTCGCGACATTGGCTACGGCGGCTACCTGACGATCGAGCGCGAGGTCGGCACGAATCCGGAAGCGGACATCTCCGCTGCGGTGAAGTTCCTGAAAGCGAGAATCTAGTCGTTGTGAAGAAGGCTGTCTCATAAGCCAACCAAGTTGCTGTAAAAGATAATCGACAATAAAGGTGCAAGGTGTATATATCTCCCTCCGATGCGATACGCTCCCGAAATCTGAATGGGTAAACCCGTTATAGGGTAATTTCAGGAGCGTATGAGGCAGTCTCCGGGAGATATATACACCTTACTTTACATATCGATTATTTCAGGCAACCCGGCTTATGGCACAGCTCCTTTTTTTGTCATTTTATCAGGGGGACGGACGGCGATGACAGGAAACGATGCGTTAACCATCGACCCGGGCAAATGCCCGCTGTGCGGCCAAAGCAATTCGTGCGGACAGCTTGCGGACAGGCCGCATGGTTCCTGCTGGTGCGCAAAAGCGGAGTTTCCGCCCGAAATATTCGATGCGATTCCTGCTGAATCGCGAAACAAAGCCTGTATCTGCGCGAATTGTTTGGCACGCTTCAAGAAGCTCTGACTGTTTGAAAATGCAAATTCGACCGGCCCATCGTTAGCGGGGACGGTTTTTTTGTCTTGGATAAAAATAGCGAGCGTCGTATACTGTGGAGAAAAAAAGGAGGGCTCGTCTTGATAGCGATAAAGCGAAGAATCGATAACATACCGATATTTCCGAAGCTTGTGCTTACTTTTCTGATCATCACCCTGCCGCTGTTCACGCTCAGCCTCGTACTGAACGATCTGGGCAAGCAAGAGGTCAAAAACCAAATCTCCAGCTCGATTACGATGAACATTCACTATTATTTCACGACGCTCGAGAAAGAATTGGAGCGAATTATTCGGAACCAGCAAGGATTCATTAATGACGAGGATTTAATACAGCTTAGCAATTCCTTGACGATTTTATCTGATTATCAGCGTACGAAGACGATCAACGACTTGAAGCTTAAACTTACGGCTCTGAAGGAGTCCAGCATTTATATTAAAAATATTAGCGTTTATATCCGCTCGCTTAACGGCACCGTTTCGACCTCAAGCTTGGAAGAAGTGTCCGGCAACGGCGAGGAAGCGGAGGCGATCGCCAAGGCCACCTATACGAGCGGAATTCCGATTACCGTGTGGCAAGACCGCTTGTTTCTGAATTTAACTTACCCGCTTAACTTATCGAAAACAGAGAAGGAGCCTCAGTTCATTCAAAATATCGAACTATCTATGGAAGCGCTAACAGGCGCTTTGAATTCGTTTCCACAGGAAGGCGGGGCTCTCCTGTTTAACGATAAGTGGCAAATTGCCAACGATAAGTACACCTCGCCGCAAGCGGAAATCAGGGAAGCATTGACGGAGCGTATGAGGGAGTCGACGGCGTTTACGATGCAGGTGGACATCGGCAAGCAACCGTATATGGCCGTATATGAGAAATCGACGTTTCTGGATGCTTCGCTCCTGTTCTACTTTCCGGAAAATGTGGTCGTAGGGCAATTAAAAACGTATGGCGTCTGGTTTTGGCTGCTTGTGGCCAGTTCGTTTATCATTGTGGTTCTGTTCTCCTACGGAATCTATCTGTTGATCCACCGTCCTCTTCAAAATTTGGTCAGACGTTTTCGAAGCGTGGAGGCGGGCGATTTCAGCGCCGTGCTTTCCTCGTCCCGGGAGGATGAGTTCGGATATATCTTTAATCGGTTCGAGAGGACGGTACTGAATCTGAAGACGCTGATCGACGAGCTTTACGTGCAGAAGATCCGTCTCCAACAATCCGAACTCAAGCAGCTGCAGATGCAAATTACTCCTCATTTTCTCTACAACAGCTTTTTTATTTTACATCGATTGATCAAGAACGACGAGAACGAGACGGCCGAACTGGTATCCAAAAATCTTGGCGACTATTTTCACTATATTACGAGGAACGGGCTGGAAGAGGTTCCGTTAGAGCATGAAGTCAACCACGTCCGTTCGTATGTGGAAATTCAGAACGTGCGGTTTTCAAGCCGAATTGTTGTAGATTTCGATCCGCTTCCGCCAAGTTTCCATGGGATATTAATTCCGCGTTTGATCTTGCAGCCGCTCGTGGAGAACGCTTATGAACATGGGCTCGGAGAAGTGGTGCGAGAGGGGAGATTGTCGATTCGGTTCGCTGTGGAGGCGGATAAACTCATCTTCTCGGTCGAAGATAACGGCGCCGGGTTGACGCAAGAACGACTGGCCGAATTGAACGGGGCGCTGCACCGGTCCGATGAAGGAGAAACCACGGGGCTGATCAATATCCACCGTCGCTTGAAGCTGAAGTACGGCGAACGCGGCGGGGTGGAGATCGGGCGGGGTTCCATGGGAGGCGCAAGAGTTCGAATTTATATCCCTAGCGACAAAGGAGAGCAAATATGAAACGAATACTCATCGTCGACGACGAGCCCATCATCGTCAACAGCATTTTTCGTATGCTGGAGGAAACCTCGCATCTGGATCTGGAGGCTTATCGCGCTTACAACGTTTACGAGGCGCTGGATCACCTCAAGCAAACCCGTATCGACGTTGTCATTTCGGACATTCGCATGCCGGGAATGAGCGGAATCGAACTGCATAAGCAAATCATCGAGAGCTGGCCGCGCTGCAAAGTGATTTTTCTGACGGGCTACAATGAATTCGAGTACGCGCGTCATGCGATAAGGACTGGCGGGGTCGTGGATTACGTTTTGAAGAACGAAGACGATCACGCAATTGTATCCGCCTTGGAAAAGGCGTTCGCGGAGATGGAGAAAGCGGAAGACGGTGCCGTCCATATGCTGAGGGCAAGAAAGAAATTGCAGCTTGCGCTTCCGGCTTTGCAAAGAAATACGCTCTTCGACTTGATGCGCGATCCGTCATCCTCCTCGAAAGAAGTCGAGAAAAGATTCGAAGAGTCCGAGATTCTGTTAAACCCGGACAAAAAGGTATTTCTGGTTTTGGGAAGAGTGGACGAATGGATGGAAGGCGCAAGCGAAGCGGATCGTACGCTCTTTCTCGGCGCTTGCCAGAACATAGCGGAGGAATATTTGGCTCCAACGGTCGAGAGCGTATCCGTAACCTTCGAATCCGGCAAGCTTGCATGGTTTATGCAGCCCAAATCCTATGCGGGGAAGGGTGAATTTGATGAGGTTGGGGAAGAAGAGCGTTGGGCCTACGAGCACATGAAAACAAGAGTATACGGCATTTTGGAAGCCGTTCAACAGACGTGCAAACAGCTGCTGAAGCTATCAATCTCTTTCGTTATGGCGCGAGAGCCTTCCGAATGGAGCCAGGCAGGCGCGCAATTTTATTTTCTGAAAGCCTTGCTCGGACAGAGCTCGTATAACGGGCAAGAGCTATTAATCCAGGATTCGAATCAGCTTGGGCTTCGTTCGGCGTCCGACCGAGACATTCCCTTCTCGGAATCTCAACACAATAAAAAGCAATTCGAGCTTTTGGAGCAGTATTTGGCAGGCGGGAAACGAGACAGCTTTCACCGGCTTTACGGAGAAATCGCCAATCAAGTCGCTTTGCCCGAATACCCTTATCGGCTGGAAACCTTCCATATCTTATCGCTGAATCTGATTTCTTATGCGATTCGGGTAGGACTGTTCCATGAGCTGTTCATGAAAATGGATCTTGGCAAAACGACGCAATACGACGCGCACGAATGTTGGGAAGAGGCCGTTGCTTACTTAGCCGCGGTAGCTGACTATCTTCTGGACTATCGCGAACCCGCGCCCGAAGAACAAAGCGAACGGCTGATCGCGACTATTCATAACTATGTTCAGGCCCATCTCGGCGGAGACCTCTCTCTGACTCGGTTATCTATGGTCGTTCACCATAGTCCGACTTATTTATCCCGTATCTACAAGCGAATGACCGGAAGAATGCTGTCGGATTACATCACCGAAGAGCGGATGAACAAAGCGAGGGATTTACTGGCGCAATCCGATCTTAAGATTCAAGAGATCGCGACTCGAGTCGGCTACGAAGCCGCCCCTCAATTCAACCGTTCGTTCAAGAAAACGTTCAAAATGACGCCGCAGGAGTACAGAGATCTGAGTTACCGGATTAACGACGAATAGATCAGCGCAACAAATGTCAAGGAAAGCAACAATGGCAAATAGCTACGCTATTTGCCATCTTCTATACTTACGGAGCAGGCAAAAATAAGTAGGGGGATACGACATGAAGAGGAAGTCCGTAAAATGGATCGCGATGACCGCACTGGCGTGCATGCTTGTTCTTGCTTCGGCTTGCACGAAGCAAAACGAAGGAAATAACGCGCAACCAACGGGTACACAGGATGTCGGCTCGAAAGAAAGCGCCGCGAATAGCGGAGGAGAAACCGCGGTTGAACCGATGGGCAAGATCGATCCGCCTATCGAGGTGACGGCGATAAGAACGTTGGATTCAACGACGAAGTTTGAAAACGGAGAAACGATCGAGAATAACGCTTGGACGAAATTATACGAGAACGAATTCGGAATCAAGCTGAAATATTTATGGGTTTCCGATCCGACGCAATATGAGCAGAAATTCAACATTGCCATGGCTTCCGGTCAATTGGCGGATATTATGCCCGTCAATGGCATTCAATTTAATCAATTGGTTGAAGCCGATCAATTAGCCGATCTAACTGAGGCGCTCGAAAAGTACGGTACTCCTCTTGCAAAAGAGATGTTAAAGAAGGATGGCGGAGTTGGTCTTGAATCGGCTACGTTTAACGGCAAACTGTTGGGATTGCCGGTGAACCCGGGCTCATTCGATTTCGCTTCCCTGCTTTGGATCCGTACGGATTGGCTGGAGAAGCTTAATCTGCCCGAGCCGAAAACGATGGAGGATGTATTCAAAATCGCGGAAGCTTTTGTCAATCAGGACCCGGACGGAAACAATAAGAAGGATACACAGGGATTGGGAGCCACTAAAGAATTCTACGGCTTAGAACCGGGTCTGGACGGATTCTTCAACGGTTATCACGCCTATCCGAAAAGCTGGGTTGCGGATGCATCGGGCAATCTTGTATACGGAAGCATTCAGCCTGAAATGAAGCAAGCGTTAGAAAAGCTGCAGCAGCTGTATAAAGACGGGTACATTGATCGCGAGTTCGGAGTCAAAGATAAAGAGAAATTCATCCAAAATGTAAATTCAGGCAAGTTGGGAATGTTCTATGGCGCCGACTGGTCGCCGCTGCTGTTCTTGGATGGAAAAGCGCTGGATGAAAAAATGGAATGGAAGCCGTTCGCGCTGCCATCGATCGATGATCAGAAAGCTAAGCCGCAAACCCCTTACAATGTAAATCAATATTACGTCGTTCGCAAAGGGATGGAGCACCCGGAGGCCGCGGTAAAAATGCTTAACGCAGCCAGCTATCAATGGGATAGAACGAAGTATCCTCTCACCGATATGAACCAAAATGGGGATGTCGCCAAATGGCAGTATGCATTGGTGCAAGCGGCCAATCCCATTCAGAACGTCGAGTTGTACGAGGACGTGAAGAACGCGCTAGAGAAGCAGGACGAATCTCTTCTGAATGTGGAGAGCAATCCCGGTCAAGCGAATTTCTATAAAGCGCTTAACGATTTCAACAACGGCGATCAGTCCGGATGGGGATATACCCGATTCTACGACGCGATAGAATTACTCTACGACTACCACAAGAATGATGGATTCCATATGACCGAATTTATTTCCGGTCCTACGCCGACGATGGTCGAGAAACAAGCGACACTGCTGAAAATGGAGCTGGAGACGTTTACAAAAATTGTAATGGGGGAGTCTTCGATCGATGCTTTCGACGAATTCGTGGCGAATTGGAAGAAACTTGGCGGGGATACCATTACGGATGAAGTAGCTAAGTGGAAAGCTAGCAGATAACGTATTCATTTCCCGGGGAGTCCTCCTTGCGTAGCGATTGAAATTTAAGAGGAGAAGCTTCCCGGGACGTATGAAACACGAGTAAGCAGGAGGCGAAAAGGAATGTCCATTATGACCGTAACGGGAAGCGTTCGAGCGGATAGCTTGGGATGGGTACTGCCGCATGAGCATGCTTTTATCGATTTGCGAAGACTGGTACCGGCAGCTAGTGAAATCTCACGTAGGAAATTGGCGCAGGAGCAAGTCGATCTCACGAATATCGGAAAATTAATGCGTAATCCCTACGCGGTGCTGGACAACGCGGTGATTGACGATGAAGGCGTCGTAAGGGACGAGTTGTTGAAGTTTAAGAAAGCGGGCGGAACGACTTTCGTAGATCTTACGCTTCGCGATATTGGCAGAGATCCCGCTTTGCTCGTCGGATTATCAAGGGAATTGGATATCAAGATCGTAGCCGGCTGCGGCTACTATATTAACAAATCCCATCCCGGCGACATGGACGGGAAGACCGTGGAGGGAATCGCCGAAGAGCTATTGTCGGAAATCAGATACGGAATGGACGGAACGGATATTAAAGCAGGCGTTATAGGCGAGATCGGAACAAGCGAGATCGTCTATCCGAATGAAAAGAAGACTCTGATCGCATCGGCGATCGTTCAGAAGGAAACCGGTCTTGGATTGCACGTGCATACGGACCTGTATGCTACGAACGGTTACGAAGTCGTGAACATTCTTACCGAACATGGCGCTGCGGCTGAAAAGATATGCATCAATCACATTGACGTTGATATCAAGATGGATTATATAAAGGACCTTCTTAATCTAGGAGTCTACGTGGAGTTCGATAATTTCGGCAAGGAATTTTACGCGGACAAGAGGGACAGAAGCGTCTTAAGGGGACTCTTCGCCAGAGACATTGAGAGAGTTAGAGCGATTAAGCAACTCATTGACGCCGGTTTTCTATCAAAAATATTAATCTCCAACGATGTTTGCCTGAAAACCTGTTTGCACCGGTATGGCGGTTGGGGGTATGACCACGTCCTTACGAACATTGTTCCCATGATGGAAGACGAAGGGATTACATCCGAGCAGATTAAGATCTTAATGTGCCGTAATCCGGCCGAGTTCCTGGATGACGGCAAAGTTTGAAGTCAAAGAGGTAAACCCGAGGAGGAGTCGTTATATGTTCAAAATTCCTAAGGAAGAATTCGCTGCAAGAGTCGATAAATTAAAAGCTCTGATGAAAGAGCGCGGGATACAGGCCTGTTTGATCTACGGCGATGAGTACAGGAAGGAAAATTTGCGTTACATGAGCAATTATTGGCCTTTGTTCGAAAGAGGGGCCGTCATGATTACTCTAACAGGCGAGCCTTTCGTGATCGCCGCGCCCGAAGGCGAAATGTTCTGCCGCGAGATGAGCGCCTGGTCGGATGTCCGGCTTCTTCCGGAATTCGCGTGCGTGACCGTGCCCGATAAGATCGAATATCCGCAAGCGCACTATACGAGCTTGACCGAGATTCGCCGGCAGATACAAGAGAACGAAACGTTAATGCGATTAGGCATCGTCGGCATCGATGCGATGCCGGAGCCTTTAATGAAGGTCATCGCGGACAGCTTCGCGGGCATTGAAATCGCCGATGCGAACGATCTGTTGTTCAAGCTCAGAATGACCAAGACGGCGAGCGAAGTCGCTTGTTTGCAAGAAGCGGCAAGGATTGCCGATGCGGGCTACAAACTCATGATCGATCGGGTGAAGCCGGGCATGACGGAGCTTGAACTGGCATCGCTCGCTTACGGGGAATGCACCAAGCAAGGAGCGGAGAATATTCCGTTCTGTCTCTTAACAAGCGGAAAGCGGGTCAATACGATCATCGGAAGAGCCTCGGGCAAAGTAATCGAAGACGGGGATATGATTATGGCCGCTATAGCGGTTCAGGTCGAGGGGTACGTGGCTACGATGAATTTCCCTTTCGTTGCCGGCGAGATGAGCAAGGAACAAAAGGAATTTATCGATATTTTGGTCGAAGCCGAGGATGCCGCGTTAAGTCGGATAAAAGCGGGAGCTAATCAGAGCGAAGTCGTGCGGGCGGTTAAAGCGCACTTCAAAGAGAAGAACGTCACCGAATACGACCTGTACCCGCCTCTGCACGGCTGCGGGTTGGCGGAAGCCGAATCTCCTTACCCGGACGAGAACTCCGAAGCGATTTTCGCTGCGGGAATGACTGTAAATATGGACGTGAGTCTCTTCGGACATCCGCACGGTTCCAACCGGATCGAAGAAAGTCTGCTCGTAACCGAAGCCGGATACGAGTCGATGTCGAAGCTGGTCAGGCATTTAAGTAAAACCTGGAAGGAATCGGCGACGATTTCGGTTTGCTAAGGAGAATTGGACATGAGCAAAGAGGGAGCCAAAAACTGGTACGTCGTCGATGGGTATTTGCCTTATAAGGGCAAAGTCGACGATGACATTTTCGAAGGCCATGAAGCGATCATGATTTTGAATTGCCACGATGAAGATGCGGAAATCTTCATGGATATTTATTATGAGGATCGCGATCCTGACGAAAATATTAAAATTGCTTCGCCGGCCAAACGGGTCAAATGCATTCGAATGGACCACCCGGAAGAAATCGGAGGAATTCGGCTCGATAGACAACGCCAGTATTCGCTGCGGTTCAGAAGCAATATCGAAGTCGTTATCCAGTATGGCAGGATGGACATTGCCCAATCCAATCTAGCTTATATCGGGATGATGGGATACTCGGAATAAAGGAATGAACAAGATGAATATGAAGAAAACGAAACGCGAGCTGCCGCTGCATCTGATGCTCGTACCCGGAGTGCTCATCCTATTAATCTATTGCTATTATCCGATGGTCGGTTTCGTTATCGCCTTTCAGAAATTTATTCCCATCAACGGCTTGTTCGGCTCCGATTGGATCGGTTTGGGAAACTTTCGCTATGTGCTGCAAATGCCGGATATATGGCAAGTGCTCGGCAATACCGTGTTCATCGCTTCTATGAAGATTCTCTTGGGCTTAGCGGTACCTATTCTAGTTGCCGTCTTATTAAACGAATTGAAGCACGTGCTCATTAAACGGGGAGTTCAGACGCTTATCTATTTGCCGCATTTTCTATCGTGGGTAATTCTCGGCGGCGTGCTCGTCGATATTTTATCGCCTTCCGAAGGAATCATTAATCAGCTTCTGAATGCGGTCGGCTTGGATTCGATCTTTTTCCTGGGCAGCAACAAATGGTTTCCGGCCGTGCTTATTTTCTCCGACGTCTGGAAGGAATTCGGGTTTAGCACGATCGTATTTCTGGCCGCTATTACGGGTATCAACCCGTCTTTATACGAAGCGGCTATTGTGGACGGTGCGAATTATACGAGACAGGCGTGGCATATTACGCTGCCGGGAATGGTGCCGGTCATCGTTCTGATGGCTACATTAAGCTTAGGCAACGTTCTGAATGCCGGTTTCGATCAGGTATTTAACCTGTACAGTCCGAGCGTATATCAAAGCGGGGATATTCTGGACACTCTAATCTACCGTATCGGTTTGCTCGATGCGCAGTTCGGCGTTGCGACTGCGATCGGCTTATTCAAATCGTTCGTTTCGTTCGTGCTCATCACGATATCGTATTTCTTGGCGTATCGTTTGGTCAACTATCGCATTTTCTGACGAGAGGAAGGTTTCCAATGCAACATCGGGTGTCCGTTGGCCGAAAAGTGTTCGTCGCGGGAAACTACGCTTTTCTCGTTGCGCTTTCCTTGCTTTGCCTGCTCCCCTTGGTTCAGGTGCTGTCGATCTCGTTTAGTTCCAGCGCGGCGGCATCGGCGGGGTTGGTGAAACTGCTTCCCGTCGATCTGACCTTTTCTTCTTATAAGTATATTTTGCAGAAGCAAGAATTCATTAGTTCTTTCGGTATCACGTTCCAGCGGCTTGTTCTTGGTTTTAGCATCAATATGAGCTTATCGCTTCTATGCGCTTATCCGCTTTCCAAAGAACGCAAGGATTTAAGGATTCGCAGCTATTATGCCTGGTTTTTCGTATTCACGATATTGTTCAGCGGCGGCCTTATTCCAACGTATATGGTAGTCAGCATGACAGGTTTGATCGATACGATCTGGGCACTCGTCATTCCGAGCGCGGTTTCCGTATTCAATGTTATTCTGCTGCTTAATTTTTTTCGCGGATTACCCAAAGAGATAGAGGAGTCGGCCTTCATGGATGGGGCGGGGCATTGGCTCGTTTTGTGGAAGATGTACGTGCCTATGTCTTATCCCGTCCTGGCCACCGTTTCCTTGTTTACGATGGTCTATCATTGGAACGCTTGGTTCGACGGACTGATCTATATGAATTTCCCGAAAAATTATCCGCTCTCGACTTATTTGCAGTTGTTGGTCATCAATAGCAATCCCATGAAAATGGATCCGAAAAATTTAGCGGGCATTCTTGAAATTTCCGAACGTACGACGAGGGCGGCGCAAATCTTTTTGGGCGCGCTTCCGATTCTTATCGTCTATCCTTTTCTGCAGAAGTTTTTCGTGAAAGGGATCGTGCTCGGAAGCGTCAAGGGATAACCGAATCCCATAATTAAGAGGTGCGAGATGAAAGCCGCGAGTTATGATAAATGGATCTGGATCGAATTAATCGGATTCGATAATCGGGAAAGCGATTATGGAGTTGCCGCTTATTTAGATACGGTAGGGTTCATACCGAAAAGTATCTTCCTTCTCTTATACACGCCCGACTTCGTGCATGCGCATAAAGGCATGAACACGGAGTGGCATTTGCCGATGGAGGCTTGCTCTTACGGTGCGCGCCCTTACGGCAAGCTGCACGATAGACAAGAGTGGACCAACTTTCAGTTGCGCAGTCTGGTAACGGAATTACAGAAGCATGGAATCGACGTCTACTGCAGCTTCTTCGATATTTATCAATTTCATGTCGGAGATACGCTGCGCGCAGGCGAATGGTGCGCCGCTCATCCGGAGCTCTACGAGATGAGGAAGTCGGGAGAAGCCTTCCCGGCAATCAATCCGCTTAAGCGTTTAAAGGATGGAAGCTGGTATGAAGACTTGTTCGTTCAAGATCTAATGAAAGTAATGTCGGATTATGGTTTTGACGGTTATCATGGCGCCGACGGATACACCAGTCCGCGGCTTAGCTTGGCGGAGACGGATTACTCGGATGATATGGTCGAGCAGTTCATCGCGGCTACCGGAGTCGACATTCATACAGGATTAGCAGCTCGTTGCGACGGAAATCCGCTCGATATGGAACAGCGTGCCGATTGGATTTGGAATAATAAACGTCTGGAATGGATTCGATTTCATTGCGAACGATGGGGTCGATTATGGGACAAAATCATGTCCGCCATTCGCAAGGAAGGGAAGAAGGCCTATCTGAACACGGCTTGGACCAGGGATCCTTTTGAAGCGATATATCGCTACGGCGTCGATTATCGCAGGCTTTCGGATTCGGGGATCGATGGGTTTGTCGTCGAAACCGTCGGAGCATCGCTCTCCTCCGGAGCGGGAGAAACGGAATACGAGCCGGGTGCCGAATTTGCGGCGATGCTGTTATCTATTAAAGCTTATGTGCCGAAGCAGAAGCTGGTCTGCTTAAATGCGATCCAAGATACGAACGAGCAATGGGATGCTTTGAGCCATGCGCCGACCGTGCTGGAACGGGATATTTACTCTTTGGCTAACCTGTATTTGCAAAATTCGTCGGGGATAAG
This sequence comes from Cohnella sp. LGH, assembly GCF_017671885.1. NCBI lineage: Bacteria > Bacillati > Bacillota > Bacilli > Caryophanales > Paenibacillaceae > Cohnella > Cohnella sp. LGH. The sequence continues at coordinate 1,003,654 of NZ_CP072117.1, read as the reverse complement.
CCGCTGTTCCGGAGGTTTTATGGCTTGTCTCGGGGATGGGATTAGCCGGGATGGATGGAATTGGATAGCCAAACGGTGGGATGGAGCGTTCGACGGAGAGCCCCTTCGGACTGCCGGTGTCCGCATGGTGTGGTCCGATCGGCTGCTTCACCGATCTTTGGAGGATTATTCCGAAACCCGTCATTGGCCGGTTCATAAATATATGACGGAATTGATCTCCCGAGGCGCTCCTCTGCATACGATCGTTAACGTGAAGGATATTCCCGAAACCGATGGACCGATTCTCGTTACTCTGCTGCATCTATTGCCCGACGAGGAATTGCAAAGCGTTCTTGCTTATCGGAACGGTTCGTCCGTTCTGATCGGCAGGATGACAGAGCGTATATCCCGGATCCAGACAATCGCCAATTGGCGAATAGATTGCGAGATTAACGGGTTATTCTGCGTAACAAGGGATTGCAGCGGTGAAGCGGTAGAAGCTTTTGCGATGGAGCATAGCACCGATTTCGAACGACAAGAGGAGCGCCAGCGTTCCGGGTTCAAGGAGGGAATGTCCTGGCTCAACAGCCTCTATTTCAGTCCGGTCAGCGAAGCGTTCTTGAGCAAGTGCGTCGAGGGAATTATCGATCGGACGAACGTACCCAAGTCGTTGAAGAACGAGGCATTCATTCGCGCTGCCGTACTGGAGACGGTTCCCCATCGCTGGCGAATCCTCATTTCCAATCTGCACATGAATTACAAGTCGGCGCATTTTGATGCGGGTCGTCCCATCGACAAGATCACCCTCTTAACCGATTTCCCCGGAGTTCCGGTCCATCCGCGAGGCTCGGAATTCAGCTTATATGTACCCGGTAGGGGAATCGTCATGATTGAGCTCGAGTTGCAGGCTAGCGGGGATGAGTAGATTGCGTTCGGTATTGGGAGAGCAGCGAGCAATACGAGTATTGAAGTTAACCAATCAATAAGTGACAGCCTCTAAGGGGAAGCCCATGAGGCTTTTGTTTTTTTCGTATGGAACCGCTTATTGAGAAGTCGGCTCGACGGCGATAGTAGAACACCGCAACAGATGTCAAGGAAAGCAAGATTGGCAAATAGCGCAGCAAATTCATGTGATTTATAGTTGTTTTGTAAGCGTTTTATATTTGTGTCTATAGGGGGGCCGTTTGGAATAGCTCGAACCATAAGCAAGTCCTCGATTCGACGAGAAGCGGAACGATGGACGGCTATGGCTTCTTTGGTATGCTCGTTAATCTATTTAAGAGGGGTTGATGTTGTGGGAAGGTTACGTTCTAAGCGTTTACTATCGCTCGTGTTGATCGCGAGCATGATCGTATCGGTCTGGATGCCGACTCAAGCTATGGCGGTAAACGAAAAGGCCAATACCGAGCAAGGAGCTGCGAATGTCTCGAAACATTGGGCGCAGGGGGTCTTGGATAAATGGATAGGACTCGGCTTACTCAAGGGATACGAGGATCGTGACTATCGGCCGGATAATCCGGTCACCCGGTCCGAGTTTGCGGCTTTGATTAATCGGGTTATCGGCTTGCCGGCCGTTCGCTCCGGCGCGAATCCATTCTCGGATGTCGGCGAACAGGTCTGGTACGCACAGGACGTCTTCAGACTTCACGCTGCCGGCATTATCAAGGGAGCGGGCGGGAGTCGGTTCGAGCCTAACAAACCGATTACCCGTCAAGACGCCGCGGTCATCGTTGCTCGAGCGTTCAGGGTGAAGGCGGACGTTAAAGCATCTAACGAAGGCTTTACGGATGCAGCATCCATCTCTTCCTACGCCGTCTCGGACGTGTCGGCATTAAGAGCCAAGGGGTACTTAAAAGGGAATGGAAATCATCAATTCAATCCCAAGGCAAATATGACGCGCTCCGAGGTCGTACAACTGATAGATAACGTTATAGGAACTTTGATCAAAGAAAAGGGCGATTTCAATACCGACATTGAAGGAAATCTCGTCGTGAAAACAGACGGCGTCTCACTGAAAAATATGATCGTATCCGGCGACCTATTCATTACCCAAGGTGCGGGAGAAGGAGAGATTTTGCTGGACGGCGTAACGGTCAAGGGAGCCACTTACGTTCTGGGCGGCGGAGAAAACAGTATCCTTATTCGCAATTCCCGGCTGTCGGGTCCAGTGATCGTTGACAAATGGAATTCGCGGATTCGCATCGTGGTAGAAGGAACAACGGAGATTCAAGAGGTTCAAATGCTTTCCGGAGGAATTTTGCAAGAAGGAAAGTTGCAAGGAAAGGGATTTGTGAACATCATTATTCTCGTTCCGAACGATCAAATCGAGGCTAGAATCGTTCTGGATGGAGAATTCGATGAAATTAGACATATGACCGGAACGGTAAGCTTCGAACTAAGTCGTATCGCCAAAGTTGTACTCATGATCTTTAATGCGGCAGCCAACGTTACCGGCGAAGGTGTCATTGAGACGGCTAAGCTTAACGTAAGCGGCGTTAAGTTCGACAAGTGGCCCAACAAGGTGAATTTTTCAACGAATGTGTCGGCTACGATCGGGAAGGAGCTTGTGACGGCGGACAATCGGAATGCAACTACAAATTCGGGCGGCAGCGGCGGCGGCTCCCCTCCGTCGACGTCAACGCCGGAACCGTCGCCCTCTCCGGAACCAACGTCAACTCCAGAACCAACGTCGTCCGCAACAATCGTTGAATCCGGTATAGCCAAAGCGGATATTTTCGTGAGTTCCTCGGCGAACGAGATGATGGCGCTTGCTGCGAAGGAGCTTCAGGATACGTTAAAGCTAGTTAGCGGCGCCGAGCTTCCGATTTATAAGTGGAACCCCGAATCATCCGTTAGCGCGGCGTTATCGGTCAGCGAACTAAACGTCAAGAAAAGCGGGACATATCCGATCCGGCTCGATCTCGTCAATAACGAGGAAACGCCGGTACACGTCGACTTGACGCAAAGCTTTGTCGGCCCTATTACGGCAAGCTTCCCTGAAGGAGTGGAATTGGCCGGGTACGAGAACAAATCCGTTGTCGGCGCTGTGTATGTGGCGAGCGCAACGCCGGTCGGAGCACATGTCGTTACGATTCAGGCAAGCGTAGGCGAAACGCCGTTGGGCCCGGTGACCTTAAGCGTGCATTACGATCCCAACCTTCTCGCGAATTCCGGATTCGAATTGTCTAATTCGAACGGAACCAGCCCGACTGGCTGGTATTCGCCTTCAGGAGGCAGAGACAATGTCGTTCGGCACGACGGCAACTACTCGTTAAGGCTGGATTTAGGGAGCTCTGCCTACATGTTTGCGCGCACGGACCAAAATCTCAAGCTGGAGCAGGGAAAACGCTATAAATTAAGCGCTTGGGTTAAGGCAACCGGTAACGGAGAAATGAATATGGAAATTCACGAGATGCAGGCAAACGGGGGCAATAATCCTGTCACCGCTAGGGCGATCGCCTCTTTAAGCGATCAGTGGCAGCTCGTGGAATTGCCATATTCTCCGGATGCGAATGCGCAATACGATTATCATCGGATTTTCTTCTTCATGTCCGGTACGGAATCGATGTGGGTGGATGACGTCATCTTAACCGAGATCGTTGAAGAACCTTCACTTGATCTTCTATACAACTCCGGATTCGAAATCGGGAATTCGAACGGCACCTTCCCGGATGGCTGGTATTCGCCGACGGCAACTTGGGACGATCAAGAACGGAAGAACGGAGGACGCTCTTTAAGACTGGAATTACAAGGCTCGGATTATATGTTTACGAGGGCTTTGCAAGATCTGGATCTTATACCGGGAAAGCGATATAAGCTGAGCGCATGGGTGAAGGGAGCCTCGGCAGGTTCCGTCAACATGGAGATTCACGAATTACTGGCAGGCGGCGGCAATAACCCGGTTACAGCAAGGACGGCTGTTGACGTAACCGATCAGTGGCAGCAGATTGAGTTGGAATATGCGCCCGATGCCAGCGCCGTATACGATTATAATTGGATCTATATATTCATGTCGGGGACGGAATCGTTGTGGATCGACGACGTCACGTTAACGGAAATCGGAAACGATGCCGAACCTGAAAACGATGACAGAAGTGATAACGCCAATGAAAGCGCGAGCGATGACGACCGCGTCCGGATCATTCTGGCAACTCCGGATACGAACGCGCAGCTTTCCGGGATGTTTCCGGAAGATCTCGCTTATTTGCAAGGAACGGACGGATTTGCCATTCGAACATCAGGGAATCGGATTTATATTTTCGGGGAGAATGCCAGAGGCGCTTTAAACGGCGTTTATGACTTCCTTACAGATAATGCAGGAGTGCTGTGGACGAGGTCGACGGACTTCGGAACGCTTTACGAGAACCAACCTACCCTTGTTGCGAACAAAATCGATTATCGGGAAAAGTCCCCGTTTAAGCTGCGAGGATGGCATACGACCGGTTCCGGAAAAGCGGGAGAGTTTCATGCGGACGCGGACAGCGAGTCCATGCTGGCTAGGAACAAATTAAACGCCAAGCTGGCCGAGATCGGAAATATCGATTACTGGGAGCGGCAATATGCTCTGGGTCTAAATCCGGTTCTACTCGGTCATAACCTTGATTTCTGGCTTCCGAACGAGAAATATTTTGCCGATCATCCCGATTACTACAATGAAATCAACGGAGAATACGTTCCCGTATCGCTGGAGCATTCTCAAATCAACTTCTATCATCCGGACGTTCCCGGGGTGATCGCGAATGAAATGAGGCAGCTGCTTTCTGTTCAGGACATGGATTACCTTGGAGTCGGAATTATGGATAACCAGGTTTTCGACCAGGGGCAATTAAGCAGGCAGCCGTTCACAACGCCTGACGGACTTGTCGTTCAACCTGAAGATCCGGCTTACAAGTCGACGGTTTTCTTCACTTTTCTTAATAAAATAGCAGCCGATATTAAAACAACCCATCCGAACGTCAAAATTACGACTTTTGCTTACTTTTTTACGGATACTCCTCCGAAAGTTGAGCTAGAGGACAATATCATTATCGTAATGGCGCCGGCTGCCGAAGACGTCAGAGTTCCTTTCAATACAAGCGATCAGAACAATTCGAATTATTCCTATAAGCTTAAGCTCGAAAGCTGGGTACAGAAAACGCACAACATTCTTATGTACAATTACTACGGTTGCTGCGCCACGGACATCTATGAAAGGCCGATAGCCGAGAAGGTGCAGGCGGACGTGCAATATTATCGCGATCTTGGCATATTGGGCGTGCTGCCGGAAGGACAATTGGATAACGGGGTCGTCTGGGGCGTCAACGCGCTGCAATATTGGCTTATTAATCAATTGTTCTGGAATCCGGATGCGGACCTGGAGGCGCTCAAAACCGAATTTTTGGAGAAGGCGTACGGAGCCGCTGCGGAGTCGATGAGAACTTATTACGAGCTGATCGAGCAGGGCTGGAACTATGATCAACAAGCGGTCGGCGTCTATTCCAGGGCAAGCCAGTTGATCGGCCATTACGTTATTCAAGCCGGCATTAAAGATGCCGCCCAATCCGCTTTGGATGAAGCTTGGCAGCTGGCTGACGCGCAAGCGAAGAAGAGGATCGAGCCGATCAAGACGACATTCGAAACGATGGTTTATCTCGTGGGCGAGCTTCCTAATCTGTCGGCAACGGCGTCCAAAACGACCTACGGCAAAGAGCAGATTATGAATGCGCTGGACTTCGGAGCGGGGCCTTGGGCCGGTATACAGCCCGTGACCGAGTTCCGCGAGATGGGTACCCGCAATGAAGTGCAGGAGGAAACGAAAGTGTATCTCTTGTGGGACGACGAAAACCTATATGTAGGTTATGAAAATCTCGATAACGATCTGGATGGCATGGTCGTAAGCGAGGACGCTCCCGGGGAGTGGTGGAGAAGCGGGGCGGACGACTCGGTCGAAACCTACGTGACGGGCGACAAGACCGGAACCTATTACGGATTTTTCTCTAATCCTCGGGAAGTAAAGTTCGAATACAAGTCGTTCCAGGACCCGACCTATAATGGGATCTGGCAAGTCAGCGCGGAGGTGGGGACGGACCGCTGGAATACGATTCAGGCGATTCCGTTCGCGAGCATCGGCGTCGATCCGAGCACGACGGATACGTTGTACGGATTCTTCTTCCGCAATTTCCATGGCAAAGAACGTTTCATTACTTGGGGCGGCGGAATGGTGTGGAATCCGTCCGAATTTTATCCGATTCATCTCGACGGAGGCAATCATTAAGATCGGCATCGTTCCGTAAGCTTGTAGAATCTTCCGATAGCGCGCTCCTCCTCTCCATTGCACAGGGGGAGTGCGCTATTGGTTTCTAATGCTTCTACGAAAAAGGAGTGATTTACGATGAAGAATAAGTATAAAATCGCTTCTCTTCTCTTCTCTTCTCTTCTCTTCTCTTCTCTTCTCTTCTCTTCTCTTCTCTTCTCTTCTCGGTTACTTTGCTGCTGGCTTTTTTTAATCCTTATCACACGGTATCGGCCTCAACCTCGGGTTCAACAAGTGACGGAACTCTATTAGTCGTTTCGGCAGGAAGCGGACGGTTCCGAGCTGTCCGTGAATGGCTTTATACTGTTCGAGCATACGCATGTATCCGTTGCCCGTATGCACGGAAAAATGGTGCGCCATCTTTAGTCCTCCTTCGCATCGCCGAACTTTTCGAGCGCTTTGGGGAATCGGCCATACCAAATGTTATCATACGCAAGCGCGCAAGTGATAGACTATGGAGAGGATGGGAACGTAGGGGCAACTCGCATTCGCAGTACAAAGGGAGATTCGAACGATCTTTTTATTACGTTAGGCTTAGGAAGAGATCGGGCACCGGGACAAACGAACCAACTCTGCCGCGCCCCTCTATCGATCGGGGTCTTGCCTGCCGATATAGGAAGGGAGATCTGCATTACCGATTCAGATGGAGAGTGTCAAATATGTTCTTTTCTCGCGAGCTATCCGTATTTAATGCGATGGAACCGATCGTCAGCGGTTTATTCGAGGAGCATTACGTGAAATCGGGAATTTTGGAATGCAGCTGCAACCAATGTCAGATGGACATCGTGCTGCTGGCGTTGAATCATTTGCCTCCGCGCTATACGTCCGGCCAAGCCGGTGAAGCTTATATTAAAGCGATTTATCAGGAGCCGCAGCTTCAGTCCGACATTTTGCGCGAGCTGACGAAAGCGGTGCAGGTCATTCGGGACAGCCCCCGCCATTAGCCGGCAGAGCGTCATCCGTATAGGGTGGCGTTTTATTTTTTTTGCCTGTAGCGAGCTTGGCTATTTAGGGGAAACTTATATGAAAATAGGGGCATTCCAAAGATAAATGAACCCCGTCAAAAATTGTTACTCGAGATTTGTCTAGATTTGAATACGTCTTCAAGAGTTGCGAATATACACATTCCGGGATGTCCCTGTACGATGGGGATGTGATGAACCGAGCCGGCACGGCAGTCTTGCAGTCATAAACAGACTTACTAATAAAAGCGGCTGTGCGGACATGCGGTAAACATCAAACTCAATCCTAAAGGGGAGTAACAGATGAAGAAAGTCTCCAAATTTGCGCTTCTGCTTTCTATCGCATTAACGACCGGCGCAATCGCCACGGCTTGCTCCAAAGACAGTTCGAACGGCGGCGCAAGCAGCAGCGCCGCGCCATCCAGCCAAGCATCCAGCTCGTCCTCGAGCGAATCGTCCGCCGGACCGGTAACGCTGAAGCTATGGCATCCGCTTAACCCTAACGCCCAAGCGGTCGTGCAGAGCCTGAGCGACGTAGAGATGGTTCAGGAGTGGGAGAAAAAAACGAACGTTAAATTCAAATTCGAGCATCCGACCGGCACTGGCGCCGACGCTCAGCAGCAATTCGGCGTTATGGTCGCTTCGGGCGATCTGCCCGATCTGATCGTGTGGAACATGACCAATTTCCAAGGCGGTCCGGCCAAGCTGTACCAGGACGGCACTATCATTAAGCTGAACGAGCTGATCGACCAATACGCTCCGAACCTGAAGAGAATTCTGGACGAGAATCCGCAGGTGGCGAAGCAGATCAAAGCGGATAACGGGGATCTCTACGTTTTCCCTAACCTGAAATATGGCGAGTACGGGAAATACAAAACGTTCGCCGGCCAAATGATCCGCAAAGATTGGCTCGACGAGCTCGGACTGCAATCGCCGGAAACGATCGACGAGTGGGAAAACGTACTGCGCACGATCAAAGAGAAGAAGGGGATCTTCCCTTATACGGCTGAAAAAGATTTGCTGCTCGGCTCTCGCAATTCGTCCGATTTCATGGGAGCGTACGGCATCGGCAAGGAGTTTTACCTGGATAGCGGCAAGGTACAATACGGGCCGATGCAGCCTGCATTCAAAGATTACTTGGCGCGTATGCAGCAATGGTACAAAGACGGGCTGATCGATCCCGATTACGCCTCCAACGACGGCAACGCCAAAACGGCGAAGATGGCTTCGGGCAAAGCGGCCGCATCCTTCGGATATATCGGAGGCAGCATGGGACAGTGGCTACCGGCCCTTCAGGAAACCGTTCCTAACGCGATGCTGGCGGCTGTGCAGTATCCTGTAATGAACAAAGGCGACGAGCCTAAGTTCACCGAAACGGGTTGGGAATACAGCAATGTAGGCGCGCTTATTACCAGCTCGAATAAAAATCCGGCCGAGACGATCAAAGCGTTGGATTACCTGTTCAGCGACGAGGGCGCCGTACTCAAAAACTTCGGAGTCGAAGGCAAAACCTATACGTCCGTAGACGGCCAGCCGAAATATACCGATCTGATTCTGAACAACCCGGACAAACTTCCGATCGGCCAAGCGATGGCGAAATATTTTATCGCGAACTATCCGTTCCCTGGCTTGGACGACGACCGTTACAACGACCAATACTATGCGCTTGACGCTCAGAAAGATGCGGTTAAGGTGTACGCTCAGTATTCGAACAACGCGGCTTCCGTTCTGATTCCGCCGATTTCGTTGACGCCGGAGGAAGCTTCCGAATTTGCCAAAATCATGACCGACGTGAACACGTACCGCGATGAAGTCGTAACCAAAATCATTATGGGTTCCGCGCAGGTCGACAGCTTTGATAAAGCTCTCGAGCAATTCAAGAAGATGGGCATCGATCGCGCACTCGAGCTGCAACAAGTTGCGTACGACCGCTTCCAGCAGCGTTAATCTCGATGGGGCCGTCTCATAAGTCAACCAGTTGCTGTAAAAGATAATCGATGATAAAGGTGCAAGGGGTATGTGCCTCCCTCCGATGCTATACGCTTTCTGAAATCTGAATGGGTAAACCCGTGATGAGGTGATTTCAGAAGCGTATGAGGCAGTCTCCGGGAGGCACATCCCCCTTTCTTTATATCTCGATCATCTCAAGCAACTCTGCTTATAGGACAACCCCTTTCTTTATCCGAAATTAACTTCATTTCTTCCGAGGTGATCAATTTTGAAAACGCATTCAAAATTATGGGATAAGATGTTAGCGCTTACCATGGTCGTTCAACTGATCGGCGTGGCCGCTCCGGCAGGACAGTCAAACGTACGGGCCGCAGCTGTAAATGTGGCGGACAACGGCGGCTTCGAAGCAATGAGTGCGGGGCAAACGGGCTGGGTGAACGGAATAGGAGCGAGCGGATGGGGAGTGTGGAACGCTTCGCCAGGCGGACTTGTATCGGTGACGGACGCCGTATATTACTCCGGCAACCGTTCGCTGGAGATCAAGCATCCGGCTTCGGCGAGAACCGGCGTGAGCGAAGATGTGACGGTAGACAAAGTGCAGGCTGGAGGAAAAGCGTATAAGCTGGGAGCCTGGATCAAGACGGAAAATGTAACGGCTAATCTCGGCGCGTTTATCCGCACGCAGTATTACGAGAAGCTGACATCCAAGGACGGCTCGAATGTAAAGCTAGGGGACGGCCCCAGTCTGGAAAAGCTGACGGGAACAAATGACTGGACCTATCGAGAGATCGTTCTGAACGCTCCGCCGTCGACCCGATATATCCGCTTGGAGCCGTTCTTCGAGACGGGAACCGGGACGGTCTGGTTCGACGATGTTACGCTTCAGGAGTGGGAGGGCATCACCGGTCTGAGCTTGGAGCCGGCGACGTTCAAGCTGCGCAAGGACGAGAGCTACACGCTGACCCCCCGCGTGCTGCCTGAAGACAGCACGGGCTACGAGCTGACGTGGAGCTCTTTAAATCCAGGCGTAGCCTCCGTGGACCAGCAGGGCACGGTTACGGCGCATGAGACGGGAACGGCCGTTATCCGCGTCGCAACTACGGACGGCCTGCTCGCGGCGCAAAGCACGGTGTCGATCGAATCGCCCGAGCTATTGGACGGATACGCCGCTTTACGCGCGAAATGGCGCGATCTGCTGCTGGGCGGGCAGCAGGTGCTCGTTGAAGATCCCGACATCCAATTGGCCATCGAACTGCTCAATGCCAAAGTCGCCAATGCCGAGCAGACGGGGAGCTGGGACCTGCTAAGCAAGGAGGCCGATCCGACTTCCTTGTTCACGGGCGTTATTACAAAGACGAATACGAAGTCCGCCAATATCTCAAGCGCTTACGGCCGAATTGTCGACATGGCTTCGGCTTACAAGAACCCTCATTCGGCGTTCTACGGCAATGCCGAGCTGCTGAACGATGCGTTCAAAGCGCTGGATTGGATGCATAAGTACCAATACAATCCGGGCAAGTCGGTCAGCGACAACTGGTGGGATTGGGAGATTGGCGCTCCGCAGGCGCTCGCCAACATTTTGGTGCTGTTATATGACGAACTGCCCGAGGATAGATTCAAGCAATACTTGCAGTCGATCGATCGTTTTGTGCCCGACCCTCGCAAGCGGCTGAACGGCGTTACCGAGACCGGCGCCAACTTGCTGGACAAGGCGTTGGTCGTCACGCTGTCCGGGGTGTTGGGGGAAAATGCCGGCAAAATCGACTTGGCCAGAAGCTCCATCACGGGCGAGTTCCAATATGCCGTATCGGGAGACGGAATCTATCGCGACGGTTCCTTGATCCAGCATAGCGATCTCGCCTATACCGGTGGCTACGGCTCCGTTCTATTGGGTCGTATATCCGATCTGTTTTACTTGTACAGCCGCTCGCCGTGGGAGATCACAGACCCGAATGCGGACAATGCGTATCGGTGGGCGGAGGAGGTATTCGAGCCTTTGATCTATAAAGGCGCGATTATGGATTCGGTCAAAGGACGGAGCATTTCGCGTTCGCGCGATTCCGACCATCTGTCCGGCCGGGGCATCATTCGCACGATCGGAAGGCTGACGCAGGGCGCGCCCGACGCTTACGCCGCCAGCATGAAGAGCAAGATCAAAGAATGGATACTCGCGGACACCAGCTTCGAGTCCTATTACAAAGGGTTGTCGCTGTACGATATTAACGTGCTCAAGAGCATCGTGAACGATCCTGCGGTAACGGCAAGAGGACCTCTGGTGAAGCATCATCAATTTTCCGCCATGGATCGAATCGTGCATCTGCGAGACGGCTACGGCTTCGGCATCAGCCTGTTCTCCGATCGCGTCTCGGCTTTTGAATTCGGCAACGGCGAAAATGCGAAGGGGTGGTACACGGGCATTGGAATGACGAGCCTGTATACCGACGATCTGAAACAATACAGCAATGAGTATTGGCCGACGGTGAACAGCTTCCGCTTGCCGGGTACGACGACGGACGGCTACGCCAAGTCTCCAACCGCTTGGACGTCCTACTACAACGGCCGGGATTGGGTAGGAGGTTCTTCTTTGGACGGTCTGTACGGCTCTGCAGGCATGGATATGGCTCTGAGCAAAAGCACCGGCAGCAATCTGACCGCGAAGAAATCGTGGTTCATGTTCGACGACGAGATCGTAGCGCTAGGTTCGGGAATTACAAGCCCGGACTCGCGGAACGTGGAGACGATTGTGGAAAATCGCCAAATCAACGAGGCCGGCAGCAATGCGCTGATCGTCAACGGCGAGGCGCAGCCGAATCAGCTTGGCTGGCAGACGACGCTGAACGATGTTCGTTGGGCAAATCTGGAAGGCAACGTGCCTGGTGAGCGAATCGGCTACTATTTCCCGTACAGTCCGTCGATTTCCACTTTGCGGGAAGCAAGAACGGGCACATGGCAGGCGATCAACTCGGGCGAAAGCGCCGATCCGGTAACAAGAAACTACTTGAGTCTGGCTTTCGGGCACGGTACGGCGCCGCAAAACGGCTCCTATGCTTACGTGCTGCTGCCCAATCAAGACGCGGCGACGACGGAGAGCTACAGTATGAATCCCGACATCGAGATCGTCAGTCAGACCAACCAGGCGCATGTCGTCAAGGAGAAGAAGCTTGGCATTACCTCCTACAACTTCTGGGAAGGAGCGACGGCTGGGGGAGTGAGAACGGATCGTCCGGCTTCCATCCAAATGCGCGAGCAGGGGACGGAACTGACTGTGGCGGTATCCGATCCGACCTGGAAGGCCGGCAAAATCATTGTCGATCTGGACAAAGTCGCCGGGGAGACGATGAAGGCAGATGCGAGCGTTCGGGTGCTGCAGACGATGCCTTATCTGCGTTTGGAGGTTAATACACAGGGCGCCATGGGACAAACCCATACGATTAAATTGCGCTTCGATCCGAATCGCAAGGCCGAGTTCGAGCAGCCGATCGTCATTCCGGTAATTGAGGACGCCTATGTGAATGCCGGGTCGAACGCTGCAGTGAATTACGGATCGGTTCAAAGTCTGCAGTTTAAAAATGGAAGCGGCAACTACTTACGCGAAATATTGCTGAAATTCAATCTGAGCGAATGGGAAGCGGACGAGGAGATTGCGTCAGCTAAGCTGTTCGTATACGGCAACGTTAACGATAGCCGCAAGGGAACGTCGGAAATCGGCGTTTTCCGGGTAGGGAACGGCTGGACGGAGAATGCAGTTACGTGGAATACGAAACCGGCAGAGGGAGCGAGGCTCGATAAGGTCTTGTTCTCGGATCAGCTTCAGTGGAGATCGTTCGATGTGACGGAACTGATCGAATCTTCATCAGAGCCGGATCGTGTCGTCAGCGTATTGGTGAAACAGGTGACGACGGATTTGTCCGGAATTATTAGAAGCAAAGAGAGCGAGAACGGCATCTACAAGTCCTACTTGGAAATTGCCTTAAAGCCGCAGGCGCCGACGCTGGAGAGCCTTGACGTCGCGGCTCCCGAGTCGCTGCTGGCGGGAGCTTCGGGGACGATCCGCACCGAGACGCTGTACAGCGATCAGACCCGTCTGCTTGTAACGGAAGGCGTTCAATATACGAGCAGCGACGAAGCGGTCGCCACCGTCGATGCGGACGGCACGATTCGCGCTCATCGCAAAGGCGAGACGGCGATTACGGTTTCTTATCAAGGCAAGGAGAAGACGTTCACGCTGGAGGTTGTCGTGCCCGAGGCGGAGTTGATCGGCATAAGTCTGAACGGCCCGACTGAGCTCGTAGAGGGAGAGACCGGCCAAGCGGTGGCGAAGGCTCTGTTCGACGATAACTCCGAGGTTGTGCTGACGGAAGGCATCCAATACGCGAGCGGCGACGAAACAATCGCATCGATAGAAGCGGACGGAGCAATCCAAGCCTTGGCTAAGGGAACGGCGCTCATTTCGGCGACGTACGCGGGCAAGACGGCTTCGTATACGCTAACGGTCAAGAAGAAAGAACAAGAGCCGGGGAACGGAAATGGCAACGGCAATGGAAACGGCAACGGCAATGGCAATGGCAACGGCAATGGAAACGGCAACGGAAATGGCAATGGAAACGGAAACGGCAACAGCAATGGCAATGGAAACGGAAACGGCAACAGCAATGGTAATGGCAATGGCAGCGGAAATGGTAATGGAAACGGCAATGGAAACGGCAACAACCCGTCGCCTGCACGAGTAGAAATTACCGGCAATCAGCTGCAAAGCCAAAATGCGGTTAACGGACAAGTGAAACTAAGCTTCGACAAGCCGATCGCTGAGCTCGTCTTGCCTGGCGATGCCGGCGAGCTGCTCGCAGACAACGATCTGGCGATAGCTGCGAACGGTATCGGCATCGTTGTTCCGGCGGAACTGCTCAAATCGTGGCAGAAACTGGCGGGAGACGGTTCTGCGCAGGGAGGCAGCATTGTATTGCGCTCGGGAGCGCTGCCGGACAGCGAACTGAATACGCTGCTCGCGGCAGAACGAAAGCGTACAGGTGCCTCTATTCAGACGACGGGAGGGACGCTCGGCTTCTCGGTGAATGTGATGCGAGCAGGCGGCGGAACGGTCGCAGTGAACGAATTTGACGAGCCGATCTCTCTCTTGCTGCCTGCAAATGTCGACGGAAGCTTGATCGGAATTTATCGGATCGAAGACGACGGCAAGCTTCGCTATGTCGGCGCCGTACACAGCGAAGGCAAGCTTGCGGTCGCTGTGCGCGAGCCGGGCCGGTACGCGGTTCTCGCTTACGAGAAAAAGTTCGCGGATTTGCCGGACGCGCACTGGGCTGCCGAGCAAGTCAAACAGCTCGCAGCCAGACAATTGATTACCGGCGTATCGCTCGATTCGTTCCAGCCGAACAGATCGATTACGCGGTCCGAATTTACGGCGCTGCTCGTTCGTCTGCTTGGTCTTCAGGAAGCGGGAGCGATCGGCTTCTCGGATGTGAGTCCGAACGCATGGTACGCGCATGACGTTGCGTTGGCGATTCAGGCCGAAATCGTCCAGGGGGCCGGCTCGAAGTTTGCGCCGAACGCTGCGATTACCCGTCAGGAGATGGCGGCGATGGTCGTTCGCGCTTACGAGTACAAAGCAGGCAAATCCTCGTTGGACGATGCGTCTTCGGCACAGTTTGCCGACATCGGCTCGGCTCCGGCTTGGGCGCAGGAAGCAATCCTCAAAGCTAATCGGCTCGGGCTCGGAGAGGGACGGACGCCGACGCAATTCCGCCCGCTCGACAACGGCACGCGCGCGGAAGGCGCCATGCTCATCTACAGATTAATGCTGTCGCTGGACAATTCCAACGACTGACCAGAGGCAATAGCGGCTTCCGGCTTCGGCCGGGGGTCGCTATTTTTCGCATAGAGCATTCTCTGCCGGACTCGGCACAATGCCCGCCCAGCAAGGCTTTTTCGGTCCATTCCAAAGAAAAATGAATCGCGTAAAAAATTGCAATCCGCGATTTATCGGGATTTGTCTAGATTTGAATACGTCCTAAAGAGTTCGCAATATACACGCGTTCCCCGTCCCGCTAGTATGGAGCACAGGATTAGGTCGATGGCCGGCATCGACCCTTCACCAAGCAAGCGAAAGGAAGTTAAATTTATGATTTTTCGGGAGGCGGGAGAGCGCCTATGATGCAGAAGCTCAAAAAGGACCTGGTGCAAAACAAAGCCATTTATCTGATGGTGCTGCCGGTCGTGCTGTACTATTTCATTTTCAAGTATTTGCCCATGTACGGGTCGATCATCGCTTTTAAGGACTACAGCATTCCGAAAGGAATCCTGGGCAGTCCATGGATCGGCTTCAAAAATTTCGCGGATTTCTTCGATAGCGTCTATTTCTGGCGGGTGCTGCGCAATACGCTGCTGCTTAGCGTCTACCAGCTTGTCTTCGGATTTCCGGCGCCGATTCTGCTGGCGATTCTACTAAACGAAATTCGCAGGAAGCTGTTCAAGAGCGTCGTTCAGACGGTCACGTATTTGCCGCACTTCGTGTCGCTTGTCGTGATTTGCGGCTTGATTCTCGACTTTACGAACCGCGACGGCTTCATTAGCACGATTATCGAGTTTTTCGGAGGCGAGCGCACTACGCTGCTCGGCGACGCCGCCAATTTCCGCAGCATCTATGTCGCATCCGGCATCTGGCAGGAGCTGGGATGGTCGTCGATCATCTTCCTGGCGGCGATCAGCGGAATCAACCCCGACTTGTACGAAGCGGCCAGAGTGGACGGAGCGGGGCGTTTCCGGCAAATGTGGAGCATTACGCTGCCGAGCCTTATTCCGATTATTATGATTTTGCTCATATTGCGTATCGGGGGCTTGATGGATATCGGCTTCGAGAAAGTCATCCTGCTCTATAACCCGAACACCTATGAGACTGCTGATATTATCTCCTCCTTCGTTTACCGGAAAGGGATCGCCGAGGGACAGAACTACAGCTTCACTTCCGCCGTCGGCTTGTTCCAGGCGATTATCAACTTTGTATTGCTCATCAGCGCCAACTGGTTTTCCCGCCGTATTTCCGGGAACCGGCTATGGTAAGGAGGGTTCGATAGATGATGAAACTGACCGTATCCGATCGCGTGTTCAACCTGGTCAACGGGATACTTATGCTGCTGCTCGTCGTGCTTACGCTGTACCCTTTTTACCATGTCATCATGGCATCCTTTAGCGACTCGAACCGGCTGCTTGCGCACCAAGGCTTGCTGCTTAAGCCGTTCGGCTTCAGCTTGGCCGCTTACGAGCGGGTGCTCGACAATCCGAACATTTTTAGCGGATACCGCAATACGTTCATTATTCTGATTTTCGGCACGCTTGCCAATCTCTTCTTCACGGCGCTGGGCGCATACGGTCTATCGCGGAATTTCCTGCTGCGCAAGCCGATCATGATCGCGATCATCTTCACGATGTATTTCAGCGGCGGCCTCATTCCGACTTACTTGCTGGTCAATAATTGGCTGCACATGGGCAACAGCTTGCTAGCGCTTATTGTCCCCGTCGCCATCAGCACGTGGAATCTGATCATCATGCGAACGTCCTTCGAGGCGCTTCCGGAAAGTCTCATTGAATCGGCGAAGATCGACGGCTCGGGAGAGTTCGGCATTTTGTTCCGGATCGTCATTCCGTTGTCCATGCCCGTCGTAGCGGTTATGATATTGTACTACGGCGTCGCGCACTGGAACTCGTGGTTTAACGCCATGCTGTTCCTCCGCAGTCGGGATTTGTTCCCGCTGCAGCTCATTTTGCGCGAAATCCTTGTCCTGAACGATACGAATTCGATGCAGCTTGGCGATGCGATGGCCGACCAAGAGGGCGTAAGAGAAAGTATCAAATATGCTACAATTATGGTGGCTACGGTTCCGATTTTGCTGATTTACCCGTTTCTGCAGCGATTTTTCGCCAAAGGCGTCATGATCGGAGCTGTGAAGGAGTAAGCGGCGAGGTCGCGGATGCGGATGAAATTTTCTATTTCGGCGGTGAAGACGGCTATGAAGCGCAAGGTTTATAAGTTTTGGCTGTATTCGTATCTGTTTGTTTTATTTATTCCAATACTCATAACCTTGGTCGTGCTGCTGCGTTCGCAGGATATGCTGGTAACGGAAGTGCGCAAGTCCAACGATGCGCTTCTGGATCAGGTGCGGCAGTTTATCGACAATCAGACCGCCGACATTCGCCGCTTCGGAACGCAGCTGTCGTTCGATCCGAAAATCGCGGCCTATTTGAACCGGGATACGCTGGATACGACGGAGGCCAGGTTCAGCACGATGGACATCATCGCGAACCTCAAGCCGTATACCACTAACGGCGATATGACCGATTTCTATATTTTTCTTAAAAATCATAACTCCGGAATTACGACGACGACCTATATGCCTGCCGACGATTTGTTCTCCGTGCTGCACAAATCGTCGGGAATTAGTTACGAGAATTGGCTGGCGTGGGTGAAAGAGGAACAGCCCGGCACATTCATGGCGCTGAACGAAAATATGCAGCCGGGAACGAACTCGCTCGTCTACGTGCAGTCGCTGCCGCTGCAGGAGCTGCATCAATCCCGGGCTACGCTTGTCGTCCTGCTTAACCAGAGCAGGATCAAAGAGGCCGTCTCTCACATCGAGCTGGCGAGTCAAGGGTCTGTGTACGTGCTCGACAGCGAGGGGCGCCCGATCATGACGACCGGAACGGAGAGCGAGCTAAGGGAGCTTCCTTTGGCGCGAATGGCCGATACTCGCGGTTTTATGGTTGAGCATATAGAGGGCAGCAACGCGGCAATTTCCTACGTCCGCTCCAACGAGACGAACTGGACCTACATTTCGGTACTGCCGGAGAAGGTGTACCTGGCCAAAGTCACGCTGTTGAAAAATCTGATTTACCTCGCGATGCTGCTGTGCGTCGTCCTGGGCGGTCTGACGGCTTTCTGGCTGACGAGAAGGAATTACGCCCCGATTCAGAATATGATGGATTTCGTGTCGAGCAAGGTTAAGACGAATATGAAAAGCATGCCGAACGAATTCGCCGTGCTGCAATCGTTCATGACCGAAAGCGCGGCGATTCAGGACGAAGCGAACAAGCGCATGCTGGAGCAACGGCTTGTGCTGCGCAATCAATTTTTGAATCGTCTGCTGAGTGGCCGTGTGGACACGGAATCCGCGCTGTCGCAAGCGATTGAGTCGCACGATTTGCGCTTCGAGACGGACCGCTTCGCTGTGCTGCTTATGCAGGTCGAGGATTATGCGCCGCTGTTTAGGGACAATGAGAAGCTTGACCTGGAGAAGAAAACGCAGTTCGTCTATTTGATCGTGACGAACATCTTCGGGGAAATGCTGTCGTCCGGTTATCGCGCTTATTTTACCGAGACGAATGGGAAGATCGCCTGCCTGGTCAACCTGCCCGGCAAAGAGAAGGAAGCGAAGAAGGAACTGCTGCAGATTGCCGCGGAAGCCAAAAGCTTTATCCAGGAACGGTTTTTCGTCCGCTTCTCGATCGGGGTCAGCGATGTGCATACGTTCTGGTCTTCGATTCCGAAGTGCTTCGAGGAGGCCGAGGAATCGCTCGAATACAAGCTGGTGCTCGGCTCCAATCAGATTATCGCGTACGAATCCGTCAAGCGGCCCAAGCACGAGCTGTACTATCCGCTGGATAAGGAACGCCAGCTCATCAATCAGATGGCTGCGGGCGATTACGAGCAGGCGGCGGAGGTGCTGCAGCGCATTCTGATGGCGAACTTCTCGGACGGGACGCTGTCGCCGCAGATGGGCAAGCTGCTCATGTTCGAGTTGGCGGGCACGATGCTGAAAGCGGTGGAGCAGTTCCAGCTCGGCACGACGGAGATTATGGTCGAGAAAACGGATCTGATCAAGCAGATTACGCAATGCGAGACGTTCGCCGAGATGGAAGTCGAAATTTTGACGTTCCTGAAAACGGTATGCGACTATTTGCAACAGAAGAAGAAGAGTCACAACACCGACTTGAAGAGCCAGATCGTGGAGCATGTGTTGGACAACCTGAGCGATATGAACCTGAGCCTGACCAGCATCGCCCTTGCGTTCGACATCAATCCGACCTATCTGTCCCGGTTCTTCAAGGAGCAGACGGGGGAAAATCTGATCGATTTCGTCAACAAGCGGCGAATCGATAAAGTGAAAGACCAGCTTACGTCTACGGACGATGCGATTCAGAATATCGCCGAGCAGTGCGGCTTCGCCAGCAGCCAATCGCTGCTGCGCGTATTCAAGAAGTACGAAGGCATCACGCCGGGGCAATACCGGCAGAGCCGAGGCTGACGTGACGGCTCGATCTGGCCGGGCCTTGCGCCGGAAGAGGCTGTCCCATAAGCAGCGTTGCTCAAGATGACCGATAAATAAAAGTAAGGGGGATGTGTCTCCTGTAGATGCCTCATACGCTCCTGAAACCATCGATTAACGGGTTTACCCGTTCGGGTTTCAGGAGCGTATTGCATCGGAAGGAGATACATACCCCTTTTTAGTATGGATCATCTGTAAGAGCAACTTGACCTGCTTATGGGACAGCCTCTTGGCGTTGACAAAGAATGGACGCAAGCCTATGATCGTAGAATATCGAAGCAAGCATTTTTTAGAGAGAGAGAAGGATAAGCTAGATGTCTCAGAAACAAACGAACCGAACCGTCGTTACGATCGGACTGCTGTCCGCGCTGTTTATCGGAGCATTGGACTCGACGGTCGTGACGACTGCGACTACAAGCATCGTTAAAGATTTGCAAGGGCTGAGCTTGATCGGTTGGATTTTTTCCATCTATACGCTGACGACCTGCGTCACGACGCCGATCTTCGGCAAGCTGGCCGATCTGTTCGGCAGAAAGTCGATTTTTACGATCGGATTGTCATTGTTCCTGATCGGCTCCGTGCTGTGCGGAGCGGCGGAGACGATGACGCAACTGATCTGGTTCAGGGCGATTCAGGGAATCGGAGCGGGCGCGCTGACCCCGGTTATTTTTACGATTATCGGAGATATGTACACGGGAGAACAGCGAGGCAAGGTGCAGGGCGTATTGTCCTCGATGTGGTCGATCGCCGGACTGGTCGGTCCGTTCGTAGGCGGCTATTTCGTGGATACGATTTCGTGGCGCTGGATTTTCTACATGAATATTCCGATCAGCATCATTTCGTTTGTCTTAGTGCTCGGCTTCATGCACGAGAAATTCAAGAAAGTGTCCAGGAGCAGCATCGACTATCTCGGGGCGCTGACGTTTACGATCAGCATCTCCAGTTTGCTGCTTGCTTTGCTGACGGGCGGGGAGACGTATGCCTGGGATTCCGTCGCGATCGTTGTGCTTTTCGCTGTAGCGGCCGTCTTCTTAGTCATCTTCCTGTACATTGAAACGTTCGCAAAGGAGCCGATGCTCCCTCTGTCGCTGTTCCGAGAGCGGCGGTTAACGATTCCGTATGTGCTCGGGTTCTTCGGATTTTGTATCGTCGCGGGAGTTACGATCTACATTCCGTTGTGGATTCAGAATGTCATGGGGCTAAGCGCCACGTTGTCGGGACTTATGCTGATGCCGATGTCGCTCGCCTGGCCGTTCGCGTCGAATCTCTCGGGCAGGTACATGTTCCGGTTCGGGGCGCGGAGATTTATGCTGCTCGGAACGATTATGGTTGCGTGCGGGGCATTGTGGCTGTTTACGCTGCACGAGGGCTCGTCCTATTGGAACGTCATCGGTTTGCTAGTACTGATCGGCTTCGGGATGGGCTGTATTAATACTCCGGCAATCGTGACGATTCAAAATTCCGCCGCCGACAACATGCGCGGAGTCGCCACATCCACCAACTCCTTCATGGGGACGCTTGGCCAGACGGTGGCGGTAGCCGTATTCGGCATGCTGTTCAACCGAATCGTGGTCGAGGAGGTTCCATCGCAGATGGCGGCCGGCATGCACGCGATTTTCATTCTGCTGGTAGCGATCGCGTTGGTCAAAATCTTCATCGCGGGCCTGCTGCCCAAAGCGAGCAAGGTCAAGGCGGCAGAGGCCGTCTAGAGCCGTCCTTTGTCCCTGATCGCCGCAAATACTCGGTTCAAACTGTTAAGCCGTCCTTCCGGATGGCTTTTTTTACTGCTTAAGTGTACCGGTTTACTAAATTAACGGTGAAATTCTCCTCTGCGGTCCTTTATGATTAAGCATGTAGGTGATAAAGCGCTTACATCTAAGCTTGGCTACTTTGACTTCAGGGAGGATGAGCATGAAGAAGAAAATCGCAAGTATTTTGCTCGGTTTGGCCTGTTTATGGGGAGCGGCATCGCCCGCATTCGCGTTGTCGGCGAATCAAACTTACGATTATGGAGATGTCGCGCTCTCCGGAATTGTCAACGACGACAAATACGACTGGGGCGCGGCCGTTATTCGCAACGGAGACAAGTATCAAATGTGGTGGACGCGGCAGGATCCCCACGATTCGGTCTATTACGCGGAAAGCTTGGACGGGCTGCATTGGTACGACCTGCAAAGGGTGCTGATGCCGGCCGAGAACGCCTGGGAAAGCATCCACGTGGCGGATCCTTCGGTCGTCATCGTAGGCGGCACCTACTACATGTTCTACGAAGCGCCGCGCAGCCCGTATCAGACCTGTACGCCGGAAGGCTACGACAACGCCATCTTTATGGCGACCTCGACCGACGGCAAGACATGGAACAAATATCCGAGCAATAGCGATCCGCAGCCCGTCGTCCGCCAGCCGGTCTCGACCTACTGCTCGGGCGTATACGGCGTAGGACAGCCGCAGGTGCTCTATCGGAACGGACAGTTCGAGATGTATTATACGTTCGTGGCGCACCCCGATTCGCTCGGACGCAATGACGTTGCCCGCGCCGTATCCAGCGACGGCATCAACTGGGGAGCCTCCGAAAACCATGCCAAGGTGCTCAAAGGCGGAGGCGCCGATGTCAAATTCAGCCCTCTGCTGAATAAGTACGTGATGGTCTATACGCTGAACAATCAGGTCGGTCGAACGAATCCGCCGCCGGATTCCGCTTTTACCTACGACGTGCATCTCCTCACCTCGGACGACGGCGTGTCGTGGACCGGCAGCCAACCGGCGACGATGTGGGACGCGGCGTCCGCCTCCAATTCGATCACGGTCGGAGCGCCGCGCGCTACTCGCACGTTCGCCAACTTCCTGACGGACGGACAAGGAAACATTCCAGGCGATACGTTCCACATCTACTATATGGAAGGTCAAATCCATCTGCCGTCCGAGGATTTCAAGAATACGGCTTCGACCTGGGATCTGAGAGTCCGCTCGGCTCACATCGCCGATTTGCCGGGAACGCTTGCCTTCATGGAAGGCATGAACGTTAAAACCTCTTCCAGCGGCAGCCTCTACCGGATGTGCGGAACGCAAAAGTGCGCCTATGTGAACTGGGGGACGTACGAAGCGATCAACGGCAGCAGAGCGGGGGATTATGTCACAGTTCCCGCGAATTTGCTGGACCCGGTTCCCGGATACAAGTACTATCTGGAGGGCTTGAATATCAAGCGGCCAGGCTCCTCCGGCATTGAATGGGTGAACGGGTTTACCCGTTACGGGTATACGAGCTGGGCAAGCTTCCTGGCCTATAACAACAATGACGGTAGCGCTTATTTCACGCTGACCGACGAAGAATACGACCGTGTCGAGGCTTCTCTGCCGTACGGAGGTACTCGGCCGTAGCGCTAGTTAACGTCACAGGGGATGACCCAAGTCATAAAAGCTGACTAGGTCATCCCCTGTTCTTAGGTTCACGACTCAGATTTTATTTGAGCGTCGATTTCGGTAAAACGGTTCACTAAAAAGTGATAGTATTTACGCTTTCGACGCTTATATAATGGCCTTAGGACGCCGGTAAACGCAAGTAAACGCGGCTACTGCCGCGACTGCGTCGCAAGCGGCTGCCGAGGAAACAGACGGAGGGGACGCACATGAGAGTGACGATGGCGGACGTCGCCAAAGCCGCCGGCGTATCGAAAACGTTAGTCTCGCGCGTCATCAACGACGACAAGACGTTAACGATTCCGGTTGAAACCAGGGATAAAATCTGGGAGGCCGTTCAGCGCCACGGCTACATTCCGGATTATGCGGCTCGCTCTCTGGCGCGGAAGACGACCGGTGCGGACGGGAACAAAGCGATTACGATCGGTTACGTGACCTATACGAGCTTCGAGAAGATCGGACACCCTTACTTTTCGGCGATTCTACAAGGCGTCGAAGAGGAGGTGCACGCCCAAGGATGCAAGCTGGGCATGGCTTTTACCGTCGAGGAGCTAACGAAGAAGAAGGATCTTCGCGAGAGAATACAGGCTGAGAAGATGGACGGAATTATCTATCTCGGGGCTATCGACCGGGGCTTCTACGAGATGCTCAAATCGTTCGCGACCTATGGAGTCTGCCTGGAAAGCCTGATCAATCCGACAATGGACTTCGTCGGCACGCCTTACGATCAATCCGGACGAATGGCCGTCGAGCACTTGATAGCGGCCGGCTATCGGGACATCGGGTTTTACGGGAAGGAAGGGGACTATCGGCACCAGGCTTATCGGACGGTTCTGGAAGCGCATTCGCTGAAGCCGCGGGAGGACTGGATGTTGGACGCCGGGTACACGATGGAGCAGGCCTACGAGTTGACCAAGCGAAATCTCGAGGAGCGCCCTCCGCCGGAAGCGATCTTCGCCTCCAACGACGAGATGGCGATCGGATGCATGAGAGCGTTCATCGAACGCGGGTATCGCATCCCTCAGGACATCGCCTTGATGGGTCACGACGATATCAGCATGGCGGCGTTCGCCGGCGTTCCGCTGTCCACGATCCGAATCCATAAGGAAGAGATCGGCAGGATGGCCGTCAAGATACTGA
Organism: Cohnella sp. LGH; assembly: GCF_017671885.1. Classification (NCBI taxonomy): domain Bacteria; kingdom Bacillati; phylum Bacillota; class Bacilli; order Caryophanales; family Paenibacillaceae; genus Cohnella; species Cohnella sp. LGH. The sequence continues at coordinate 979,580 of NZ_CP072117.1, read as the reverse complement.
TCGACCGGGTAAAGACCAAGCGAAAAATTCCGATATCGGTCCAGTTTCCGCCTAAGCTTGTCGTCAGAGATTCGTGCGGCTTTCGAACCAGAAAGCCGAAATAATCCAGCTGAAACTTTAATAGAGAAGGAACGCATAAGGAGAGAGCCATGCAGACAAAATCAACCTTGGCGAACGCCGTCTGGGAAATGCGGGCGGGGCGGATCGGACTGACGATCGCTTCGACGGAAGGCGGCTGGCGTAAAACGATATTCGCTCGGAACGGCCCGATCAAGCTTGAGATAGACAGCGCTCGCGAGTTTAAGCTAAGGACGGGAAGGGGCGCCGCAGATGAACGAATCTACTCGGACGAAAACTGTCGGCTGATCGAGGCGAAAACGTCGGAGGGCCGGATCGAGCTTTTTTTTCGGGAAATCGGAGATTTGTTCGAGGCGGTTGTTCGCTACGAAATTGAACAAGACCGGTACGTCAAGAAAACCGTTGAGCTCCTGCCGCTGCGAGGGTCGCTTTACTTAAAGGAGCTGACGCTGGAAAGCTTCGAAACGGCTCGGCCCGGAGAACGGGGCGGGGAGGGACAGCCGGTGTTTGTAGACGGCCACGCTTTTCTGGGAGTGGAATTTCCGGTCTCCAGAAACGAGATCGCGGAGGACTGTCTCATTTTCGGGCATGCGCCGGGCATCGAAATCCCTGAGGGTCGCGAATGGCGCTCCTATCGGATGACGTACGGTCTGAACGAAGGGAAAGGGCTGACGGAAGCCTTCCTGACCTATATCCGGAAGCATCAAGCAAGGAGAAAGGTCGAGCCGCTCGCCATTTATTGCGATTGGGGCTTGCACGACGAGCTGTCCGATCAAATCGAGCTGACGGCGGAGATGACGGACGGGATGCTGGAGCATTTGCGGTGGATGAAGGGAATCCATGGCATCGCCTTCAATTATTATTTGATCGACGCTTTCTGGTTCGAGGAAGGCGAGGTATACGGAAGTTTCAAGGCCAGAACCTGGCCGTCGGGCTTCGGGGCGATCCGTAAAAAAATGGACGAGCTGGGCTTGAAGCTGGGACTGTGGTTCGATCTAAGCGGGAATTTCCTGCGTATGGAGAGGCTGCGGGAGGCGCGCATCGAGTCGGACAAGTACGAGCTGTGTCTGGGGCATCCCGACTATGCGAACGCTTTGAAAGAGGCGCTGCTGCACCATGTTCGCGAGCACGGCATGAAGATGATCAAGCTCGATTTTGCCGCATTTTCCTGCTCCAATCCCAAGCACGATCATCTGCCCGGAGAGCATTCGAAGGAAGCTTCAATTTCCCGGTTCGTCGAGCTGCTGAGGGAGGTCAAGGAAGCGGAGCCGGAGCTTGTGGTGCTGGCGTATAACGGGTTTACGACGAATTACGATTGGATCAAGGATGTGGACGGGGAGAGAGAGGGAGCGGCCGTATCCCCGTGGTGGGCTTTTCACCTTGACTTTATCTATTGCGGTGATCCCCGACCGTCCGAGCTGCCGGCGCTGCGCTTGCGCGATTCGATCCATTCCTATACGGACGCCATGATTCGGCAGTTCGAGCATTCGCTGCTCCCTCACGAAACGATGGACGATCACGGGGTTATGATCGGGGATACCGGTACGATCTATCGGTTAGGCAAAGAGGGCTGGCGCAACGACTGGCTGCTGTCGATCGCACGAGGGGGGCGGAAAACCCACTTCTACGGAGACTTGAGGCAATTGAATGAAAGCGATTACATTTTCTTGAAAACCACTTGGCTGCTGCAGCGGGAAGCTGTCGCGAAGGGGTATTCGACCGAATCCGTCGCAGGCAATCCGCTGCAAGAGCAAGCTTACGGATATATGAACGCCAATGAACGCGAAGGCTGCATTACGCTGTTTAATCCCCATCCGATTCGGACGGCAGTGAAACTCGCGGACGAGATCGGCAAACGGGCGCGAGGCGGAGAGGCGAACGTTGCTCTGGCGAAGCTCTACGCGGGAGAACGCTGGCTGGGGTCGGGGGGAGCGAGGCTGAATCCGTACGAGCCGATCGAGCTCGAACCGTTCGAGGTGGTGATGCTGAAGTGGGACGCTGCGGAAGCACCCGGATTGTCTTCGGCGGAATGGCAGGTGGAAGAGGTCGTTCCGTTTACAAAAATGGAAGGTACGGATCGTCTTCGGACCGTCGTTCCCGTCTCTTCGTCTCCGGAGGACCGATGGGTTGTGCGCTATAGGGACGGAGCGATGAAGCCGCTGCGCACCGTTCGCGGCAGGCCGGACGGCATGAGAATTGCGGTTGGGACGGGAGAAGAGAAACGCGAGCTTATTCCGCTCTACGATCAGGACGTCTGGAGCGGGATGTCGTGGATGGTCTACCGGATCGAAGAGGAATGGACGCCGACGGAAGAAGCGTTTCTGTCGCTGGAATACGACGGAGTTAGCGTTGTCTATGTCGAAGTGCAAAGATGGAGCCGCAAGCCGGGGGAAGCGGTCTGATTGCTGGAAGGCTTGCGCCGTGAAGGAGGTGATGCCCGCGGTTTTCGTCAAGTTGGCGCTGGACGGGAAAACCGCGAACAACCGATGCAAGGCCATCATACCGAATCTGTTTATTTACTGTCAAACCTTTCTAAGGGGGAAAAGAGCATGCAGCTCGGCAAATTCAAAATTCCAGTCCTGCTCGCAACGGTAACGGCCATGCTTCTGTTAAGCGCTTGCGGCGATTCGAACAACAGCAAGGGGGAGACGGCCGCTCCGTCCGCCGGAGCTTCGGCGGCTCCAGGCTCAGCCTCCGCAAGCACGGAGCCATCCTCGTCCGCATCCGCAGAAGCGCCGGCCGACCCGATGGCGAAATACGATCCTGCGATCGAGCTCAGCACGGTCGTCATTTCGGATCCGACGATGAAATTCGAGAACGGAGATTCCGTCGACAATAACAAATATTACCGCACCTATGAGAAGGAGCTCGGCATCAAGCTGACCAATCTATGGGTCGCGGACCAGTCTCAGCGGGATCAGAAGATGAACCTGGCGATCTCCTCGAACGATCTGCCGGACATCCTTCATGTAGATGCCAAGCAACTGCAGCTATTGTACCGTTCGGGCAAGCTGGCCGATCTGACCGACGTTTACGAGCAGTACGCCACGCCTTTCACGAAGCAGTTTCTGACCGTAGACGGCGGGTTTAACCTGGAAAGCGGCAAGTTTAACGGAAGGCTGTTCGCCATTCCTGAAACCCAGTCGTATCTGGACGGAGCCTTCGTGCTCTGGATCCGCACCGACTGGTTGACGAAGCTGGGCCTGCCGGAGCCGAAGACGATGGACGACGTGCTCAATATCGCAATCGCGTTCGCCAACGACGATCCGGACGGCAACGGCAAGAAGGATACGATCGGGCTGCCGTTGACGAAGGACGTGTTCGCCGGTTATGCGGGAACGGAAGGTCTGTTTTACGGTTACGGAGCTTACCCCGGAGTCGACGTTTGGGTTCAAGACGACAACGGAGAGCTGGTCTCGGGCAACATCCAGCCGCAGGTCAAGACGGCTTTGGCTAAGTTCCAAGAGCTGTTCAGAGCCGGCGTGATCGATCCCGAATTCGGCGTCAAGGACGTCTGGAAGGCTGCCGAATCCGCGGTGGCGGGCAAAAACGGCCTGTTCTTCGGCACGATGGCGAACTCGTTCCAGCTTCAGCCGGGCAAGGAACGGGATCCGGAGATGGAATGGAAGGCGTTCCCGATTCCATCCGCAGACGGCGGTCTTGCGAAGGTACTGCGCTCCAGAGTAACGAACACGGGCTACTATGTCGTGAACAAAAGCGCGAAAAATCCGGAAGCGGCAATGAAAATGCTCAACCTGTTCATCGACAAGCAGTTCGGTCCGACGCCGGACAAGGAATTCGTCGACGACGGCGTAGCCTGGAAGCTGGCGGCGTTCCGTCCGATGCCTGCGGCGAAAAACTACGACAACTTCAAGGCCGTTCGCGACGCGCTGAGCAGCGGCGACGCCTCAAAGCTTACCGCAGAGCAGCAAAATATTATGAAAAACGTCGAGCAGCTGAAGGCGGGCAATGTCGGCGACAACAACTGGGCGATGGTCAAGGTGTTCGGAGAAGGCGGCTCCTACGCCGCGATTGATCAATACGTGTTGGGCGACAGCTTCCGCTTTAACGAGTTTTACGGTTCGCCGACCGAGACGATGCTTGCCAAGGGAAGCGTTCTGAACAAGCTGACGACGGAGACGTTCACGAAGATCATCATGGGCAAGAGCGCCGTCGAGGATTTCGATGATTACGTGAAGAAGTGGAAGGCGATGGGCGGAGACGCCATTACGCAAGAAATCAACGAATGGTACTCGACGAAGAGCAAATAAATTAAACGCGGCGGAAACAAGAGGGGGGATATGTCCCTCTCTTGTCCGTTCCGTCTATGGGGGACATCATCGTGAAGCGTCAAGGCGGAATCAAGCAATGGCCGCTGCATCTGCTGCTGTTGCCGGGAGTCGCTCTCGTGCTGATTTACAGCTACGGACCGATGCTCGGCATTGCGATCGCGTTCAAGGATTTCAACCCAGCGCAAGGGCTCCTTCGATCTCCTTGGACGGGCTGGAGCAACTTTACTTTCCTATTCGAATTGACCGATATCTTCGCCGTGCTCCGCAACACGATCGTCATCTCGGCGATGAAGATCGTCGCGGGGCAGGTCGCGCCGATTGTCGTCGCGCTGCTGCTTAACGAGCTGAGAAAGCAATGGTTCAAACGAACGGTGCAGACGATCGTTTATTTGCCCCATTTTCTGTCATGGGTCATTCTGGGCGGCATATTGATCGATCTGTTATCGCCGAAAGAAGGAATCGTTAACGGGCTGCTGGGCGGACTGGGCATTGAGCCGATCTTTTTCCTGGGAGACGAAAGATGGTTTCCCTACACTATGGTCGTCTCCGATGTATGGAAGGAATTCGGCTTCGGCACAATCGTCTATTTGGCGGCGCTGACGGGAATCAATCCGGCGCTGTACGAGGCCGCCGTCGTCGACGGGGCAGGACGCTGGCGCCAAACCTGGAGCATTACGCTGCCGGGCATCGCGCCGATCATCGTACTGCTCGCGACGCTCAGCATGGGAAATATTCTGAACGCGGGCTTCGATCAGATTTTCGTGCTGTACAGTCCGCTCGTCTACGAGACGGGGGACATTCTCGACACATTTACGTACCGACTCGGACTGATCGATTACCAATACGGACCTGCGGCGGCAGTCGGGCTGTTCAAGTCGGCCGTATCGTTCCTGTTCATCTCCGTTTCCTATTTGCTCGCTTATCGGTTGGCTAACTATCGCATCTTCTAGAAGGGAATGTTGAGCATGGTGGAACGAACATCTTGGGGGAGAAGGCTGTTCGTCGTTCTGAATTACGTCTTCCTCACGGCCCTTTCCTTGACCTGCCTGCTGCCGATTCTCCACGTGCTGGCGATCTCGTTCAGCTCCAGCGCCATGGCGTCCGCGGGAGAGGTCGTGCTGTGGCCGGTCGACTTTACTTTGAAATCGTACGAGTACGTTCTCGGCAAGGAAGCGTTCGTGCAATCGATTGTGGTCACGCTGGAACGGGTGTCGCTTGGCGTAACGCTGAACATGCTGCTGACGATTGTGATCGCCTATCCGCTGTCGAAGGAGGTTCAAGGCTTCCGTTATCGAACCTGGTACGCCTGGTTTTTCGTCTTTACGATTCTGTTCAGCGGCGGTATCATTCCATGGTATTTTACGATCAACGAGACCGGCCTGATCGACACGATCTGGGCTTTGATTCTTCCGGGGGCCGTGCCCGTGTTTAATGTAATATTACTGCTCAATTTTTTCCGGGGGCTGCCGAAGGAGCTGGAGGAAGCGGCTTTTATCGACGGAGCCGGGCATTTGCAAATTTTGTTTCGGTTGTTCGTTCCGCTATCCAAGCCCGCGCTGGCGACGATTCTGCTGTTTACTGTCGTCGGGCATTGGAATTCCTGGTTCGACGGGCTTGTGCTGATGAATCGGCCAGAGCATTATCCGCTGCAAAGCTATCTGCAGACGGTCGTCATTATGCAGGATCTCTCCTCGATGACGCTGGAGGACGCCAAGATGCTGTCGGAGATTTCGGATCGGACGACGAAGGCGGCGCAGATTTTCCTGGCGGCGTTTCCCGTTCTGCTTGTCTATCCTTTCCTGCAGAAGTATTTTGTCAAAGGGATCGTGCTGGGCAGTGTAAAAGGTTAAGCGGGACAAACGGATCGGGAGCTTGGGACAAGAGGGGGAAGCAAGCGGAATGAGACATGGGGAAAAATGGCGGGCAAGCTGGATATGGGGAGGCGCTGAGGAGAGTCCGCGCAACGAGTGGCGATGCTTTCGCCGGTCCTTTGTCGCGCCGAAGGGCTGCGACGCGGCCGTTTTGTCGCTTGCGGCGGATTCCCGGTACGCGCTGTACGTCAACGGAGAATGGGTCGGACGAGGTCCGGCGCGATCCTGGCCTGAGAAGCAGTCCTACGATACGTACGAGGTCGGTCATCTGATCCGCGCGGGAGAGAGGAACACAATTGCCGTCTTAGTCATGCATTTTGGCGTTTCTACGTTCTATTATGTGCGTGGAAGAGGCGGTCTTCTCGCCCAAATGGAGCTGCTGTCGGAAGGCCGAATGCTGCAGACGATCGCAACGGACGGAGAGTGGAGGACCGTTCGGCACCCTGGACACGATCCCCGGTCCCCGCGAATGTCCTGCCAGCAAGCGTTCGCGGAACGGATAGACGCCAGATTGGGAAGTACGGAATGGGTTTCGCCGCATTACGACGACACCGAGTGGGAGAGAGCGCTGACGATCGGGACCGCCGGCACGGCGCCATGGACGGAGCTTGAACCGAGGGATATTCCGCTGCTTGCCGAGGAATCGCGGTATCCGTCCAGAATCGAGTCGTTGCGTCGGGTGGAGCCGATCGCTTGGTCGACGGCGATCGACGTGCGCAGCCAGATGGACCCGGACAGCGCGAACCATTGCAATCCGGTCGGGTACGTTGGATATTTGGCGACGACGATTCGGGTGAAGTCCGCCGCCGTGCTGACGCTCGGCTTTCCGAACGCGACCTCGCATCTGCCGGGTGTCGCCCTAAACGGCGCGCCTATCGAAGCCTCGGCGTATACCGGAAAGCCGCCCGAAAGATATGTCGAGCTGACGCTGCGCCCGGGAGACAATTTTCTATGGCTCGACGTAACGCATGAGGCCGATCACGGGCGCAATCTGCAGCTTGGAATGGATAGCGCGGAGCCGTTCGAGCTGGTTTCCCCGTTCGGGGAGCAGATCGGAACGTCGGCGTCGCCCTTCGTCTCCGTCGGACCGTTCGACCGGGTCGAAGTGATCGACCACCGGCCCGGTCGGGAGCTGAGCAAAAATCACGTGGGATATTTGCGGCTTCGGAATTGTCCGTCGCCGTCGGAATTAACGGAATTCGAACGCTGGATCAGGCCGGTGCCCAAGACACTTGTCAGCCGGGACAACATATTCATCGCGTGTATTTGGTCAAGACGGGAGACGCGCTTGCAGGTGCCTTACGAGCTTCGGCACGCAATCGATTCCAGTCCGGCTCCCGGCGTCGTGCCGCTCTTCGATGAAGCGGATACGGAAATGATCGTCGACTTCGGCCTTGAACTGTCGGGCTATCTGGCTTTCGATTTGGAAGCCTCCGCCGGGACGATCGTCGATTTTTACGGCTTTGAATATATGAGGGACGATTACCGCCAGGATACTTACGACCTGGATAACACCCTTCGCTATATATGTACGGAAGGCCGCCAAGCCTATATTTCCCCGATTCGCCGGGGATGCGGTACGTAATGGTTACGGTTCGGGGAGCGTCGAGGCCGCTTAAGCTATATGGACTGCACGTCCGGCAAAGCCATTATCCGGTTGCCGAGATCGGTGCGTTTCGGTGCTCGGACGCTTTGTTGAACGACATCTGGGAAATCAGCCGCCATACGACGCGATTATGCATGGAAGACACATTTGTGGATTGCCCGGCGTACGAGCAAGTATTCTGGGTCGGCGACAGCCGCAACGAGGCGTTGATCAATTACTATACGTTCGGGGATACGGCGCTCGTCAAGAGATGCCTGAGGCTCGTGCCGGGGTCGAAGAGCCAGACGCCGCTCTATGCGAACCAGGTTCCAAGCGGCTGGAGCAGCGTTATTCCGAATTGGACGTTTTTCTGGGCGCAGGCTTGCAAGGAATTCGTCGACCATACGGGAGATGCGGAGTTCGCGGCGGAGATGTGGCCGCATATTCGCTACACGCTGGATCATTATTGGCTTAAGCGAGACGAGCGCGGTTTGCTCTCGATCGACGGCTGGAATCTGCTGGACTGGGCCCCCATCGACCAGCCGAACCGCGGCGTTGTAACGCACCAGAACGCTTTTCTGTGCCGGACTCTTCAGGATGCCGCCGCGCTGGCTCGTATTGCCCGGGACCCCGACGGAGCGGAGCTTTACGAAGCCCGGGCGGAAAGGCTGCGAGAGGCGGTCGTTCGCTGGCTGTGGTCCGACGATCGGCAGGCGTTCGCGGATTGTATTCGCGAGGACGGAAGCTTGTCCGATACGTTCAGCGTGCAGACGCAGGTTGTCGCTTATTTGTGCGGCATTGCCCAGAAGGAGCGCGAGGCGGCGGTGAGGCGGCATATCGTCCACCCTCCCGAATCGTTCGTGCGGATCGGCAGTCCGTTCATGGCCTTCTTCTATTATGAGGCGCTGGCGAGGATGGGGGATTATGGCGAGCTGCTGGCGGACATGCGCCGAAACTACGGACAGATGGTCGAGCTGGGGGCCACCGCGTGCTGGGAGATGTATCCGAACTTTGCCGTGAATCGGGCCAATCCCGAAATGCCGACGCGCAGCCATTGCCATGCCTGGTCGGCTGCCCCCGGCTATTTTCTCGGAGCGTACGTTCTGGGAATTCGTCCGTTTTCGTCGGGATGGGAGGAAATCGTCGTCGAGCCGCAGCCCGTCGATCTTCTGTGGGCCAGAGGGAGCGTGCCTCATCCTGCAGGGGGAAGAATCGACGTGTCCTGGCGCATCGTCGCCGAATGCGAAATGCAGGTGCGGGTATGGACGCCCGCAGGAGTGCGGGCGAACGTTCGCCTGCCGGAAGGGTTCCGGGGAACGATCGAGCGCGCGGAATTTTAACCTGCGGATTCCGCCGGGCAAGACCGATCGAATGACAAACGGCTGCATATGCCCCGCCGGGGACATTGCAGCCGTTTGTGTTTATTGCTGCGCAGCGGGAGCTTCGTCCTGCCGCTGACCTCTGCGACCTCCGCCCAGCCTACGAACGAGGAAGGAGAAAGGTATCGGTCGTCGAACCTGATCTTCGTTTATCCCGGATCAACGTTCAACGAACAGGATAGATCAGCTTGCCCCTCTCGGCGAGACTGGCCATATCGCTGGCTTTCAGCTCGCTCGCGGACAGCGTAAACAGCGTATCGCCCGAATAAAGAATTCGCCGAACGGCTTTCGAGTCGTCGTAACCGTATTGGCCGCTCTTTAGAAAATCTTCGTCCGACAGATGGGTGATGCGACCTCGAAGCTTAAAGCCCTCGTTCGGATCGATTCGGTAGACGTAAGCGCCCTGGTAGACGAACTCCCCGTATTCTGTAATCTCTTGCTTCCCGCCGGACGTTTTGTTCGGAATTTCCATAAGCTCGACGGGGAAAGCGAGCAGGTTTCTGGACTTGGAGAACAGCAGCGCCTTCGGATTGCTCAGCAGCTCGGAGTGGGTTCCCCGGTCGCCGATGATTTCCTTGAATTTCTCTTTCGGCCGGGTGACGTCGGAGACGTCGAACAGCGCCATTTTCAACCCCTGGTAGAATGCCATCGGTTCTCCCGTTTCCGATCCCTTGGACGACTGCACCTCCGTATCCTTCCCGAATCCGATAATATGGTTGTCGTCATACGGGTGGAGGTAGTCGCTATAGCCCGGAATCTTTAACTGGCCGAGCACGCTGGGCTTTGCGGGATCGCGAAGGTCGATCGCGAACAGCGGGTCGACATTGCGGAATGTGACGATATAGGCGCGTTTGCCAACAAAACGGACCGAGTATATGCGCTCGCCCGGCGCCAGCTTCTCCAGCTTGCCTACCGTCTTCAGGCCTTCGTCCAGCACGTATAAATTGTTTGTGGACTGAGCCTCTCCGCTGCCCCACATGTTTCCTTTGGTCGTTGCAATCCGGAAGAAGCCCTGGTGTTCGTCCATCGAATACTGGTTTAACGGCGTTCCCGGTACGGAGCCTTCCCCGGCGTAAACGACGGAACCGCCATCCAGCCTGAACTTATGCACCTTCGTCCGTTCCTGGAAGCCGTCCCCTTTGGCGACATATTCGGGGATTGCGGCATACAGGTGTTTCGTCGAAGCGTAAATCGTCTGTCCGGAGCCGAGATACGCGGACACCTGCATTTCCCGGTCAGATTTGCTCAGATCGAGGGCCCCGATCAGCATCGTCGTGTTGTCGGGGGAACCGGGGAAATACCGAATCCGGTCGAGCGGAAGCTTCTTCAGCTCTGGGGAGCGGCCCGTATCTCCGTACCACGGTTCGTAATCTTGGGCGTTCTCGTACAACGTCGGATAAAAATAGCCTTTGTTCGAGACGATGTACAGAGCATCATCGATCTTGCGCGAGGTGACGTATTGGCCTTCGAGCTTGGTTTCGCGAACGAGCTTCGGCTCATCCGCGTTCCCGATCTCATAGATTTTCGCCGTTACGGCGCTTCTCGAGACTTCAGGAACGGGAAGAATGGAAATGCCTTTCCTGTCCGTCGCCGGAGCGGAGCCTTCGGGCCCCTCATCTTCCACTACTAGGGGGACAGGAGAGGAAATCCAGTTCTGCCCGATCACGATCAGCCGGGATTCGTCGACGTACAGCTCTTGCGGCACGAACCTCTCGGTCGCGTCGTATTCAAGCGTTGCCGCCAGCTTAGGCGCACGCGGATCGGAGACGTCCGCGATGAGCACCCTCGATCCGCTGATCTGGTAGACGAACCTCCCGTCGGTCTTGGCCCAATCGGCTTCGTCGACGCCTTCCGTTTGCACGTTCGTGCGGGAGTAATCGTCGGTTGGAACGGCTCCCGTAAGCGATTCCTCCGCTACTGGCGCTACGTTTATTGGACTCTCGGCCACCGGACTCTCCATCATCCCGCCTTCGGTCGTCGTAAAGAGGATGTCGCCCCTGCGGTACAAGTTCCCTCTTTCGTTCGCCTTTCCGATCAGCTCGCTTAATTTCTTATAGGTGCCGATGGCCGGGAGCGCCGCCGGGTCGTCGACCCGTACGATTCGGCCGGCCCCGTCCCAAGCGACAATCATGCCGAGCGCCTCGGACAGCGCGCGAAGCGGAACGTAGACGTCGCCTCCGGAGCGTCTTGGGGCCGTCTCGAGCTTGACCGTCCGACCGTCCGTCTCAAGCGAGACGCTGCCGATTGTCAGTCTCGCCGAACGATCCCCCCGTTCAATCGTCGCGGTATCGCGATTTGCGCCCGTTCCCCACGCCACCTTAGCGCCCAGGGCTTCGGCCGCTTCGGCCAGCGGAACGACAAGCGCGTTATTTTCCGTAAGCGCGGGCTGCGATAACGCTGCCGGGTTTCCGTTTACCCGGATTTGAATGTCCTTCTGCTGCGGCCGAGCGACCGTCGCCGTATCCGCGGATACGGACGGGATGGCCAGCATGGAGCAAAGCAGCAGGCCTAAAATCGTTTTGCGCACGGAAGTACGCCTCCCTTTTTGGGTTTGTTTTGTCTTCGCTACAGCCATAGACGCAGTGTGGAAACATTTGGTTGCGGCATTCCGGGCGCATTGGAAAATTTGTAACGGATGGCGAATATACAATGACTCTCAGCTCTCCTCGTCGTCGAACAAATCGCGGAACACGGCCTTGCGATTTTCGAGGAACCTTCTCGTAAGCTGATAATGCTGCGTATTTTCGTATGCGATCTCGGAGATCGGGGCTTCGTCGAAGGAATAAATCCGGGCTTCGGGAAAACCGAGCAGGATGGGGGAATGCGTGGCGATAATGAATTGGGCGTTCTTCCGCATGCCGTGAAGAATGGACAATAGATTCAACTGTCGGGCGGGCGAGAGGGCGGCTTCCGGCTCGTCCAGCAGGTAGACGGCTTGCTTGCCGAAGCGGTTGCGGAAAAGGCTCAGGAACGATTCCCCGTGCGATTGCTCGTGCAGAGATTTACCGCCGTAGGAGGCGTAGATTTGGTTGCGATACTCCGGCAGCTCCCGAGCTTCCCGGTCCAAGTAATTGGCAAAATCGAAAAACGACTCCGCGCGCAGGAAAAAACCGTTGCGCACCTTAGGCAGCCAGGACAAGCGGATGTGCGGCCCAAACGCGGCCTCCGCGTTTTCCGCCTCATAGGTGTTGTTAGGTCCTCCTCCGGTCGTATGAAAACCGCACTGCCAAGCGATCGCTTCGAGCAGGGTCGATTTGCCCGAGCCGTTCTCGCCGACGAAAAAGGTGACCGGGGCGTCAAGATTTAGCTTCGTGGTGTTCCGCAAGGAAGGGATGGAGAACGGATAGGCGGCCCGGGACGGAAAGGTTTCGTGCAATACAGTAACTTCCTTCAGGTACATAGACGCACGGACTCCTTGCAAAATTAGGCTTTTTCACACATTTGACGATTCTAATCTCCTAAAGTTGCGAATCTATATAAATTGCGACCATTTTCCCATATTTCCCATTGTGAGAGGAAAACCCCAAGCCTGTGGGGAAGTAGTCACAGATTCTTATTACAGATGCGAGGGAAATCCGATGAATCATTTGACTGAAGCTTATGTGGACAGTCTCGCCCTCAACGCCGCCGCGATCAAGAACGGCAAGGACTTGGTGAGAAAAAACAGCCTGCAGCAGCTCGGCCGGACGGAAGACGGCACGCTGCTGGTGGGAGAATGCAAAGGAAGCGGCAAGGAGCCGTATCGCTGCTCGGCGGATTTCGTCAATCCCGAGAACCCGGTGTTTCGCTGCTCGTGTCCGAGCCGTCAGTTCCCCTGCAAGCATTTGCTGGGGCTGATGTATGCTTACGTATCCGGCCTGCCGTTCTCCGTGGCCGAGGTGCCGCAGGACATTGCCGACAAGCGGGAGAAGGCCGAGAAGCGCGAGGAGAAAAAACGCGAGGCCGCCGTCGAAGGAACGGCGCCGGTCAAGCGCAAAACGAACAAAGCCGCGCTCGTCAAGAAGACAGCCGCGCAGCTGGAAGGGCTGGAAATTGCCGAGAAGCTGCTGCGCAGCCTCGTTCAGTCCGGCCTTGGAAGCGTGGACAAGAAAACGATCAAGCTGCTGTCCGAGCAGTGCAAGCAGCTCGGCAATTATTACATACCGGGCATCCAGAATGCGTTCCGGGGACTGCTGCACGAATTGGAAAACGATCGCGAACGCGAGACGATGTATACCCGGGCTGCATCGCGTATGACGCTGCTGCATTCCCTGCTGAAGAAAAGCCGGGAGCATCTGAGCGCAAGGCAGGAGAATCCCGACTTGCCGCTGGACGTCGACTCCGCGCTGGAGGAGAAAATCGGCCATGCCTGGCAGCTTGCCGAGCTGCGGGAACGCGGGCTGGCGCATAACGACGCAAGACTGCTGCAGCTTGCCTTCCGCTCGTTCGAAGATGCGGCAAGGGGGGAGTATGTCGACGAAGGTTATTGGTTCGAGCAGACTACCGGACGAATACATGTTACCCGCACTTATCGTCCGTTTCGCGCCGCCAAGCATATTCGGGAAGAGGACTCCGTCTTCGACGTCGTGCACGCGGGCGAGCTGTTTATTTATCCGGGCGAGCTGAACGCCCGAGTGCGCTGGGAGACGCACACGTTCGAGGAGCCAAACGCACAGACGTATGCCTCGGCATTGTCCGGTGCGATTCGCTCATTTCCCGATGCGATCAAACAGGTGAAAAACCAGATCAAAAATCCGCTGTCCGACAAGCATCCGGTTCTGTTGCTGGCGTTTAAGGAAATGGTTGCAGACGAGACGGGCCGGTATGCGCTCGTCGACGACCAAGGCGGCAGACTGCCGCTCGCGGATATCGAATATTTGGAGCAGCCAACGACACACTTGCTGACTCTCCTTCATCGTCGGGATGTCAAGGGAAAGGCGATGCTGGCGATGTTCGAGCACGACGCCGAGAGCGGCAGGCTGAACGCGCAGCCGCTTAGCGTGGTGACGGACGATGCTGTCGTTCGCTTATTGTACTAGTCTGCAAGGGAGGATCAGAGGATGAGTTTGGAGACGCTGCAAGAACTGGACAGAGAGACGAGAAGATTGTTCATCGCCGGGAGCAAGCTGGCCCGCGGCGATCTGAGATTAACCAAGCTGCTGCCAAGCGTTCGCAAGCTGGGGGAGGCTTCGCCCGTATTCGCGCGCGTCGCGCAGGCCGTCGAGCAGACGCTTGAAGCCGGGCAGGAAGAAGCGGATATGAGATTGCTCGATTTGTCCGCGCTGCTGAATTCGATTTTGTACACCCAAGGACGGACGGACGTTCCGGGAGAGGTCGCTGCGCTGGAAGGGACGGATACTTTCGATTACGCGATGCAGCCTTATCGCAAGCTGAAGCCGGTGATCGAGGCGCTGACCGTGAAAGGGCAAGGAAGAATGGAAGTGCTGCGTCAGGCTTGCGAGGAAGGCGCGATTCGCGACTATCGGCTGCTGCTTCCGGCTGTGGCCGCATTGGAGGACAGCTACGCGGAAATTCCTGAAATCGCCGAGGAGAAAATCATCCCCGGATTCGGGCAGGCTGCTCTTCCCGCGCTGCTCCGCGCTTTCCGTCCGGATGGCGGCAAAGGGGACTCCCGCCGGCTTCGCCTCATTCACGGGATGCAGGGGGAGGCGGCAAAGCCGCTGCTGCTTCGGACCGCGGAGGAAGGCTCGCCGGAGGTGCGGGCAACGGCGATTGAACTGCTCGGAAGCTATGCGGATCAGGAGAGCTTTCTGCTCGCTCAGGCGGGCGAGAAGCGCAAGGAGATTCGCCGCGCGGCGCTGCTGGCGCTGGCGAATGTAGGCACGCCGGCTGCGTCCGAGCGGATCTACAAGGCGCTCGTCTCCAAGGACCGCGAGCTTGCCGTCGAGCCGATCCGGATGTCCGCGGACGCCGACTTGATTCGCCATGCCCTTGCGTATGCCAAAACGGTGAACCGCGAGTTGACGGAGGAAGAGGCGAAGAAGGAAGAGGCGTGGGCCCCGGTGCAAGCGGTGCTCGATGCGCTCGGAGACCGGAGGTTCGCCGAATCTACGGAACTGCTCAAGGAGCTGTTTTCCAACCCGCTGTTTGCCGCCCATGCGCCGTATTGGCTGCAGCGGACGGCGGGAGAGCATCTCAAGGACGACGTCGGACAGGACGCCCGAAGCTTCGCCATTGCGTTGGCCGATAACAACCGGGGAAGGTATCTTGAGCTTAGCCTTTATGCCGCTATGCGCAGTCTGACTCCGGCCGAAGTGTACGAGCGCTTCTCCAAATACAAGCTGACGGGGAAAAGAAAGGCGCTGGCGGAAAGCATGCAGATGCTGCTGCCGACGATCGCAGATCACTTGATGCGCGAGGAGCCGGAGGAGTCGATTCCGGCGTTGGACCCGCGCTGGCTAGAGCTGTTCATCGAGCAGGACGAACTGGAGGTCGTGACGAGGCTGGCTAACGAATTCGACAAGCGGACGGAGCGGTATTTGCTTGATAAATGCGAGGCGAAGCCGGATTTCACCGAAGACGTCATCGCTCATGCTCTGCTGGCCTTGTTCAAGATCGGCAGCAAGCAGGCTCCGGATATGCTGTTGCACGTGCTGGAGACCGGGAAGAGACGTACGATCTATTACTTGTATCCGCAGCAGCGCCTGCTGCTTGGACTGCTTCCTGGCTCCTACGCGGATCGACTTGAACAGTATATCGAGAAGCTTCATTATCCGAGCGTTCGGGAGCAGGTGCAGGAGATTGTTCAAGAGCTGAGAGCCAAGCCGCAGGAAGCGTCCGGCGGCGGGAAGGGGATTATGGAATGGATCAAGCAACGAATGTCTTAAGATTGTCTGCGGAAAGGCTTTACGCCCATGAGCTAGAGGCGCTGACTGCAGCGGATGCGGGAGCGAAGCCGCCGGGGTGGAGGCTGTCGCCTCGTGCGGTACTGACGTTTATTACGGGCGGCGAGGCAGGCGGCGTGCCGATCCGACCGAAATATATCGGCAATAAGCGGCTCGTCGAGATGGCGATCGCCACCTTGTTGACCGATCGGGCGCTGCTGCTGATCGGCGAGCCGGGAACGGCCAAGTCGTGGCTGTCGGAAAATTTGACCGCCGCCATCTACGGCGATTCGTCCAAGGTAATTCAAGGGACGGCGGGCACGAGCGAGGAGCATATTCGCTACTCCTGGAACTATGCGATGCTGCTGGCGCAAGGACCGTCCGATCAAGCCTTGATCAAGAGTCCGATCTACCGGGCGATGGAGGACGGCGGCATTGCGCGGTTCGAGGAAATTTCCCGTTGCGCCTCGGAGGTGCAGGACGCGCTGATCTCCATTTTATCGGAGAAAACGATCTCGATTCCCGAGCTCGGACGCGAGCTATCCGCGTCCAAAGGCTTCTCCGTCATCGCGACGGCCAACACGCGGGACCGCGGAGTGAACGAGATGTCGGCGGCGCTGAAGCGCAGATTCAATATCATTGTACTGCCGGCGCCTTCCAGCATTGAGACCGAGGTCGACATCGTCAACCGACGCGTTGCCGAGATCGCCGCCAGCTACGAGCTGCAGGCCGCGCTTCCCGACGAAGAGGCGGTGCGCAAGGTGGTCACGATTTTCCGCGAGCTGCGCGGAGGAGCGACGCTCGACAACAAGGAGAAGCTTAAGCCTCCGAGCGGCGTCATTTCGACGGCGGAGGCGATCTCCTTGCTGACCGGAAGCATGGCGCTGGCCGCCAGTTTCGGCACGGGGGAGATTGCGGACGAGGACATTGCCGCTTGCTTGCAAGGGGCGGTCGTCAAGGACGAGGAGAAGGACCGGCTCGTCTGGAAGGAGTATCTCGACAATGTGATGAAAAAGCGGGGATCGGAATGGCGCAGTCTGTACAACGCTTGCAAGGAGCTGAACGGTTGAACGGGGAGCAGGTGCGCGTCTTCGGCGTCAGACACCTGTCCCCGGCGGGCGCCTATCACCTGCGGACGTATCTGGACGAGATCAAGCCGACGGCCGTGCTGGTCGAGGGACCAAGCGACGCGAATGCGTTTATCGGCCAGTTGACGAAGAGCGGCGTAAAGCCTCCCGTCGCTCTGCTCGCGTATACGGGCAGCCTCCCGGTGCGTACATTGCTTTTTCCGCTTGCGGCCTATTCTCCCGAGTATCAGGCTTTCGTCTGGGCGAATAAGCGCGGCGTACCGTGCGAGTTCATCGATTTGCCGACGGATCGTTCGCTGGCGCTGCTCGGATTGCGGGAAAAGGGTGGCGAGGACGACGTAGCGGAGGATGCGGTGGAGAAGCGGAGGGCGTATGCGGGCTGGCAGCATTCGCTGTACGAATCTATCGCCGAGCTGGCGGATGAGCCCGACTACGAGGCGTATTGGGAGCGTCACTACGAGCATGCCGGAAGCCAGGGCGCTTATCGTCAGGCGATTCATGCCTTTTCGGCGAGCATGCGCGAGCTGACGGAAGCGGAGGAACGAACGTCCGCGCCACAGGAGCTCGCCTATAACGAGCTGCGCGAAGCGTTTATGCGCCGACGGATTCGCGAAGTGATGGCGGCGGGGCACGAGCCGGACCGCATCGTCGTCATCGTCGGCGCGCATCACGCTTCAGCGGTGGACCTGTCGCTTCCGGCGATGACGGACGCGGAGCTCGGCAAGCTGCCGTCCGTACCGACAAGCTTGACGCTGATGCCTTATACGTACTACAAGTTGTCTTCGCATTCCGGCTACGGGGCGGGCAATCAAGCGCCCGCTTATTATCAGTTGTTCTGGGAATGTCTGACCGGGAGCAAGTCGGACGAACTGCCGACGATCTACATGACTCGCCTGGCGACGCTGCTTCGCGAAGCGGGAACGTATCGCTCGACGGCCTCCGTTATCGAAGCGGTGCGCATGTCCGAGGCGCTGGCTTCTCTGAAGGGCGGCAGCAGACCGACCTGGAAAGATCTGCGCGACGCTGCCGTCGTCTGTCTAGGCAACGGCGATTATGCGGTCGTTGCGGAGGCGCTCGCACGCATCGACGTCGGAACGGAGATCGGCAAGCTCCCCGAAGGGGTCAGCCAGACGCCGATCCAGGACGATCTGAACCGCGAGCTGAAGCGGTTGAAGCTGGAAAAGTACAAAACCGCCGTCGCTCAGGATCTTGAGCTGGATTTGCGGGAAAACCGCAGGGTGAAGTCCGAGGAAGCGGCGTATCTGGACTTGAACCGTTCCGTCCTGCTTCACCGGCTTGAGATTCTTGGCATCGGGTTTGCGCGCAAGCAGGCGGTTCATCAGGAGTCGGCCTCCTGGGCGGAGCGCTGGGTGCTGCAGTGGACGCCAGAGGCCGAAATTCATGCGGTCGAGTCGACGCTAAAGGGCGAGACGATTCAGATTGCGGCGGCTTATGTGATTCATGAGCGGCTGCAGCAATGCGAGAATTTGGCGGAGGCGGCCAAGCTGATTCGCGTTTCCTGCGAATGCCGGCTTGTCGAAGCGATGGGCGAGTCGACCCGCGCTATGCAGGAGCTGGCGACGGAAGCCGGCAACTTCGAGCAGATCGCCGGCGCCGCGTTCGAGCTGTCCGCGCTCGTCCGCTACGGCTCGGTTCGCCGCCTCGAGACGGAATCGCTTGTGCCGCTGCTGAAGCAGCTGTTCCTTCGAGGCGCATTGCTGCTCGTGGATTCGGCGAATTGCAACGACGATGCGGCGAGAGGCATGGCTGCGGCGATTCAGCAGCTGCATGCGGTTGCGCAGGAGCATTACGAGGAAGTGGACGAAGCGCAATGGCGGACGAGGTTGCGAGAGCTGGCTACGCGGGACGACCGGAACGCTAAGCTGTCCGGCTTCGCATTCGCCGTTCTACTGGAGCGGGACGAAATATCCGCGGACGAATGCTCGCAGGAGGTATCGCGTCGTCTGTCTCCAGGCGTTCCCGCGGATTTGGGAGCCGGCTGGTTCGAAGGGCTGTCGATGCGCAACCGTTATGCGCTGCTGTCCCGCGCCGCCCTATGGGAGCAGTTGGACCTGTACGTTCAGTCGCTGGAGGACGAACCGTTTTATCGTTCCTTGGTGTTTCTGCGCAGGGCGTTCGCGGATTTCGAGCCGCGGGAACGGGCTTCCGTAACCGAACTGCTCGGAGACCTGTGGGGAGCGGGGGCGGAACAAACGAGCGAGGAGCTGCTGCAGCCGCTCGGCGAAGAGGAGAAGAAGAAGCTGGATGAACTCAACGAATTCGATTTTGGAGATTTGTAGCCTATGAGCGATCTCGATCGAGAGAAGCTGAAGCGATGGCGGCTCATTCTCGGAGCGGCGGCGGAGGAGAAGCTGGAGGCGATGAGCGCTTCCGGACCTGGCGGTCTGTTGGATCCCGAGGATTTGCTGAGAGACGAGGCGCTTGCGGCGATCTATGACGATACCGGAAAAGACGGAGGAGCTGGCGGGAGCGGTGCTTCCTCGCGGTCTGCGGGGCTCGGCAAATCGTCTCCGCGTCTGGCCAAGTGGCTGGGAGACGTCCGTTCGCTGTTTCCGGCCGACATCGTGTCCGTCATTCAATCGGACGCCATTGAACGCAAAGGACTGAACCAGCTGCTGTTCGAGCCGGAGCTGCTATCCAAGGTCAAGCCGGACATTCAGATGGTGGCGACGCTGCTTGCGCTCAAGGGGCAAATTCCCGAGAAAGGCAAGGAAGCCGCGAGACAGCTTGTGAAGACGGTTGTCGAAGACATTATGAGACGGCTGGAGCAGGAGATGAGGAGGGCCGTAACCGGGGCGCTGAACCGGCGGCAGCACTCTCCTCTGCCTTCGGCCAGCGGGCTGGACTGGAAAACGACGATTCGCAAAAATTTGAAAAATTACGATCGGGAAAGAGGTTTACTTATCCCCGATAGAGTGTTCTTCTATGACCGCGCCCGCAGAAGCAAGGAGTGGACGGTCATACTCGATATCGACCAGAGCGGCTCGATGGCGGGCTCCGTCATCTACGCTTCGATCGTCGGCTCCATCTTCGCGAGTATGCCCTCGCTCGATACCCGCGTCGTCGTGTTCGACACCGAAGTCGTCGATTTGACGGAGCAGTGCGCGGAGGACCCGGTCGATATGCTGTTCGGTGTGCAGCTCGGGGGCGGAACGGACATCAACAAGTCGCTCGCTTATTGCGAGCCGTTCATCCGCGAGCCGAAGAAGACATTGTTTATTCTAGTGTCGGACCTGTACGAGGGAGGCAATCAAGCGGAGATGATCCGGCGCATGGGCGAAATGCGGCAGGCCGGCGTTCAGGCGATTTGCCTGCTCGCGCTGTCGGACGACGGCGTGCCTTCCTATGACGAGGGGATCGCGAAAAGATTAGCCAAGCTCGGCATCCCCTGCTTCGGCTGTTCCCCGGATCGGCTGCCGGAGTTGATCGAAGGGGCGCTGAAGGGAATGGATTTGGCCGCATTGGCGGATCGGATCCAGGCTGGACGGAAGGGGTAGTTCGGCAAGCTCTCTGACAGGTGTAAGGACCTCCCTTTGATGCAAGATCCCCCCACAAAGTGACATTAAGCTGCGAAGCTTATGCCGACTACTTTGCGGGGGATCCAATAGCTCGCTCTTGAAATCTGAATCGGTTGTACACATGAGTTAACACCCTACGAAGAGACCTATGCGAGGGAAGTTAGTCGAAAAAACATACAAAGCAACTCAGATCAAACTCAAACGACGGACGTTTGTAGTAAAAATCGTACAGAGCAACTCGGACCAGGCTCAAACGATGGACGTTTGTAGGAAGAATCGTACAAAACGACCAAAATCAAGGGTTATATGTCGCTAAAGCGTCTTGGATGAATATACGGATACCTGCTGAAAATTATCTGGAAGTGTTATGGGGCAAGTATAAGTCTCCAGGAGGTACATACACCTGTTTTATATCTCGATCATCTCAAGCAACTCTGCTTCTGGGGCATCTCCTTATGCTACGTTTGCGTCTCGCGAAGCGTGGACGACACGTACAAATAAGGAGTACGCATCGTCGTATAGGTGCCCTCGAGCGATTTTTCGTTCAGCAGACCGGTTTTCACTAGCGCGGATATTTTGGCCGGATCGGCTTTAAACAAAGCTCTCCACAGCTCGGGATCGGGCAGGACAGCGGCTAGCTGCTGATCGTTGTAATGTCTTTTTTCCTGATAGACGATTTTCAGCGTGTAGTCGCCGCAGACGAATTCCGCATCCTGGGCGATTTCGCCCGTAATCTCCTTGCGAAGCTGTTCAAGTTCGTCTTCCGTCTGTTTGATCTGGGCTTTCAATTGGCAATACCGGGCGAGCTTGTCTACGTTCATTCAATAACCTCCATTTCATCGATATTCATGGATATGAGAGAAAAGAAGAAGTTATGAAGAGCCGACAACTGCTGTGGATGCCGGGTAATTTTTGCTATAATGGAGGCGTTAGGAGGGGAAATCGATTGAAGTCCATTACGGTTAAGCAATTGCAAGAGAAATTCAGCCTGGAAATTCTGGCTGGGGAGGACAATCTGGAGCGGGCGATAACGCGTTCGAGAGCCCATCGTCCGGGCCTTGAGTTTGTCGGCTATTTCGATTTCTTCCCGATGAACCGGGTGCAGGTACTCGGTCGGAAGGAAATCAACTATTTGCATAAGCAGACGGAGGAAGAGCGGCGGCTGCACATCGGCAACGTCGTGAAGTATCACCCTCCTTGTTTTATCGTTACCGCTAACCAGGAAGGCCTGAAGTATTTGATGATTTATTGCCAGCAAGAGGGCATACCGCTGCTGCGAACATCGGATGCGACGACGGAATTTCTCGGCAAGCTGGATGCTTATCTGACGCAGGCGTTGGCTCCGGAAATCGCTATTCACGGCGTATGCGTCAACGTTTCCGGAATCGGCATTTTACTGCGGGGAAAATCGGGCATCGGTAAGAGCGAGACGGCTCATACGCTTATTCGCAGAGGCCATCGGCTGGTCGCGGACGATATTGTCGTAATGAAAAAGCTAAGCTCCAAGACGATTCTCGGCACCCACAACGAGACGACGCGGGAGTTTCTGGCGCTGCGCAGCATCGGTCTGGTTAACGTAGTCCGTCTATACGGCAGAAAGGCGTTCCAGGACGAGACGCGCATCGTATTGGATATCGAGCTGGCTCCGTGGAAGGACCAGACGCTGAACAACGAGCTGGAGATCGAGCAGAAGTATACGGAATATCTCGGCGTAAAAATTCCCCATCTGGAAATTCAGCTCCAGCCCGGGAGGGATGTCGCCGGCATGATCGAGGCGGCGGCCAACAGCTGGTACTTGAGACAGCAAGGCTACAGCGCGGCCGAGGAATTCATGAAGCGGATTGAAGGTGAGATGAAGTGATTCGAAGCCTGTCACGGCCATGGACTGCGGCGATTTTGGCCGTCTTCGTCCTCTTCGTTTCCGCCTGCAGCTCCAAGACCGAGAATGCGCCGCAAGCTACGTCCTCGCAGACGGCCTCACCTTCCGCTTCGGGTGCGGTTGACAGCACTCCTTCATCAAGCTCGGAGCCTTCGGCTTCCCCCGAAGCGGCACAACCGGCCAAAGGGTTTCTGTGGAAGATCGAAGGCGGAGCCCATCCCGGTTACTTGGTCGGCACGATCCACATTGCGGACAAGAAAATGTATCCGCTGGACCCACAGCTGGAGCGGACGCTGGACGAAGCGGATTTCGTCGCTTTGGAGCTGGATTTGACCAAGGCCGATCAGAAACGGACGCTGGAGCTCGTCAACGAGCGGGCGATGCTGCCGGAAGGAACGACGCTTAAGGATGTCGTGGACGAGAAGGATTATGAACGTTTTCAATCGATTTTGAAGAAATCGCTGCTCGCCGCGGCAGCGCCGATGTTCGATCAATACGAGCCCTGGTATGCGGCGATGACGCTTGAAAGTTTGCCCGCAATGAGATTTATGTTGACCGAGGGCATCGATATGCATTTTGCCAAGCAGGCTCACAAGGAAGGAAAAGAAGTGATTGAGCTGGAGTCGTTGGAAGCTCAGTTGGACATTTTCGACGGACTTTCCGAAGAGATGCAGCAGCTCTATTTTCATCAAACGGTGAGCAGCAGCGGCAAGGCGATGGAAGGGATGCAACAACTGATCGAGATGTGGCAGGCAGGGAATCTCGATGAGCTGGAGACAGCCCATAAGCAGTTCGAACAGGAAGGCCTGGAGTCGATGGGCAAGCTGTTCGAGGAGTATAATGATGCGCTGCTGCTGAGCAGGAATGTCGCGATGGCGGATAAAATTGACGATTTTCTTCAGAAGGGGAAGGACGGCACTTATTTGATCGCCGTGGGCTCCCTCCACATGGTCGGAGAGAGCGGCCTGGTGTCGCTTCTGGAACAGAAGGGCTATGACGTCAAGTTTATGCAATAGCCGGGTCGGCATATTACGTAAGAGGGAACCCGCAAGTCGAGGCAGCAGGCTGCTGCGACGACTGGGGTTCCCTTTTTCAGCTAGTAACGAGCTTATACGGACAGACCTACTTCTTCAAGGAACTTGCGGAATTCGTCGAAATTCATCTGCTGGGCGGCGTCGGACAAGGCGGTAGCCGGGTCGGGGTGCACCTCTACCATTACGCCGTCGGCTCCCGCGGCGATAGCCGCTTTGGCGCAAGGCGCCATAATATCCTTGCGGCCTGTCGAGTGCGTAACGTCGACCAATACCGGCAAGTGGCTCTCCAGCTTGAGAATCGGCACGGCCGAGATGTCGAGCGTATTGCGGGTCGCTTTCTCGTAGGTGCGAATGCCGCGCTCGATCAGCATAACCTGCGTATTTCCTCGCGACACGATGTATTCCGCCGAATGGAGGAATTCGTCTATCGTTGCGGCGAGCCCTCTCTTAAGCAGTATAGGCGTCTTGACGTCTCCCGCAGCTTTGAGCAGCTCGAAGTTCTGCATGTTTCTGGCGCCGATCTGGATAACGTCAATATATTGTCCGGCCAATTCGACATGCGCAGGATCGACGATCTCGCTGATCGTTTTTAAGCCGAATTCGTCCGCCACCTCTTTGAGAATTTGGAGGCCTTCGATGCCGAGCCCCTGGAAGTCGTAAGGGGAGGTACGAGGCTTGAACGCACCGCCGCGCAGAACGGTCACTCCCGAAGCCTTCAGCATGGCGGCCGTTTTCCGAACCTGCTCGTAGCTTTCCACGGAGCAAGGGCCGGCGACCAGAATCGGCTTGTTGCCGCCGACGGCCACATCTCCGACGGATACGATCGTATCCTCCTTGTGTCTCTTGCGGCTGACAAGCAGATGCTTCACGTGATCCGATTGCTGCAGCTTAAGCGAGGCCTGGAACATCTGCTTGAACAGATGGCGGATCGTCTCGTTGTCGAACGGGCCTTTATTTTGGGCGACGAGCTCGTCGAGCATCTCTTTTTCCCGGACAGGATCGTATTTGGGTACGCCTTGCTTTTCTTTTTCTTGCCCGATCTGTTGTGCGATGCGGCCACGTTCCGATAAAAGCTCCAAAAGCTGCTGATTCACGGAGTCGAGCTGTCCGCGCAGTTCCTCCAATTTTCCGTTGCTCATGATCGATCTCTCCTTATTGAATGTGGTAGGTTCGCAAGTAACAAAAAAAAGACCTCTCCTCCGCAAGGGACGAGAAGTCGTGGTACCACCCTTATTAGAAATGCATCTCGCCGCTCCGGATACGGCCGCGGATTCATTTCTCACTCTGACCTTTAACGCAGGGATACGGGTTGCCCTACCGCGAATCCGCTTGGGAGACGCTATCAGGAACCGGCTCGGGAGTGAACTTCGGCGGAATCTTCGCTCGGGCGCTCTCAGTCGGCGGCGCTCCGTCCCTGGCAGCTAAGGCTGTCCGCTTACTCTCTCCGTCGTTGCCTTTTGGCAATTCATTCAAGTGTTAGCTGAATTCTATCGCAACGCTTCCGGCCTCGCAAGGCTGCGGGTTAACGCGCGATTGCATCATTGCGGTAAAGTTTTGCGGCGACGGAGTCAATGGGAATGGGGGGCGAACGGTAAGAGGTCGGGGGATTGCTGAAGAGCGGCGGTTTGAGTTGAGGAGGAGCTGATGCGGAGCTATTACTCGATACTGATGCGCTATATATAGAAGAACTCGGTGGGCCCAAGCTTCAAACCGACTGAATTGGCTTCGAGCTGTACGACCTTTGGATTTAATATCATTATTAGTTGGTTGGCTTGCGGCAACGGTGATTAAATGAGCAGAACCGACTGGACGACACTGCACTAAAGCTGAAAATCCACCTAAAATCCGGGCAACCGGTCATTCTGAAGAAAATAGAGCGGATTCTCCGTGCTAAAATCCGAAAAAGCTGATTTTTTCAAAAATAAAGCGGGAAGTCCGCTTTATTCCCGCCGAATCTGCCCGAATGTAGGAAATAAAGCGGGAGATCCGCTTTATTGTCTAAGGGGCCAGGGCAAGGTTGGTGCTCCTATAATACCCAAGACACTAACGCTATTGCTGATCTTTCCAGTATTGCTACTGCACACAACATAACAAGCTATACGTTCCGCACTGCTCCCCATCATCCTTTCTTAGCCTGGGTAATCTAGTGTCAGCATACTGCTAAAAGTTTTTTTGCAAAAAGAGTTGCATTATCAATAGCATTCATGGTATATTCTAATTCCTGTCGCCGACACGAAGCGTACTTGATAGAAACGCTTGAGTCGAATATCCTCGAAAAATATCGAATCTGGTAAAAATTGAGGGTTGCAAGAAGGCGCGGGATGAGGTAAGATGAAATTCCTGCGCCGGAAACGGACAGGCCAGAAACACCGATTGTTCTTTGAAAACTGAACATTGAGCGTAAGAAACAAAAACGTCGGAAGACGGCTTCGGTCGTCGGAAGGCAAACCAGCAATAAAGTAATGAGCCTTCTGGCTCTCTATTATGGAGAGTTTGATCCTGGCTCAGGACGAACGCTGGCGGCGTGCCTAATACATGCAAGTCGAGCGGATCTCTGATGGAGCTTGCTCCTGATGAGGTTAGCGGCGGACGGGTGAGTAACACGTAGGCAACCTGCCCCCAAGATCGGGATAACATTCGGAAACGAATGCTAAGACCGGATACACGGTTTGGTCGCATGATCGGATCGGGAAACACGGAGCAATCTGTGGCTTGAGGATGGGCCTGCGGCGCATTAGCTAGTTGGTGGGGTAACGGCTCACCAAGGCGACGATGCGTAGCCGACCTGAGAGGGTGAACGGCCACACTGGGACTGAGACACGGCCCAGACTCCTACGGGAGGCAGCAGTAGGGAATCTTCCACAATGGGCGAAAGCCTGATGGAGCAACGCCGCGTGAGTGAGGAAGGCTTTCGGGTCGTAAAGCTCTGTTGCCAGGGAAGAATAAGGATCATTTAACTGATGATCCGATGACGGTACCTGAGAAGAAAGCCCCGGCTAACTACGTGCCAGCAGCCGCGGTAATACGTAGGGGGCAAGCGTTGTCCGGAATTATTGGGCGTAAAGCGCGCGCAGGCGGCTCTTTAAGTCTGGTGTTTAAGTGCGGGGCTCAACCCCGTGACGCACTGGAAACTGGGGAGCTTGAGTGCAGAAGAGGAGAGCGGAATTCCACGTGTAGCGGTGAAATGCGTAGAGATGTGGAGGAACACCAGTGGCGAAGGCGGCTCTCTGGACTGTAACTGACGCTGAGGCGCGAAAGCGTGGGGAGCAAACAGGATTAGATACCCTGGTAGTCCACGCCGTAAACGATGAGTGCTAGGTGTTGGGGGTATCATGCCCTCGGTGCCGAAGTTAACACATTAAGCACTCCGCCTGGGGAGTACGGTCGCAAGACTGAAACTCAAAGGAATTGACGGGGACCCGCACAAGCAGTGGAGTATGTGGTTTAATTCGAAGCAACGCGAAGAACCTTACCAGGTCTTGACATCCCTCTGAATCCGGTAGAGATATCGGCGGCCTTCGGGACAGAGGAGACAGGTGGTGCATGGTTGTCGTCAGCTCGTGTCGTGAGATGTTGGGTTAAGTCCCGCAACGAGCGCAACCCTTGAACTTAGTTGCCAGCACGTTATGGTGGGCACTCTAGGTTGACTGCCGGTGACAAACCGGAGGAAGGCGGGGATGACGTCAAATCATCATGCCCCTTATGACCTGGGCTACACACGTACTACAATGGCCGGTACAAAGGGCCGCGAAGCCGCGAGGTGGAGCCAATCCCAACAAAGCCGGTCTCAGTTCGGATTGCAGGCTGCAACTCGCCTGCATGAAGTCGGAATTGCTAGTAATCGCGGATCAGCATGCCGCGGTGAATACGTTCCCGGGTCTTGTACACACCGCCCGTCACACCACGAGAGTTTACAACACCCGAAGTCGGTGGGGTAACCCGCAAGGGAGCCAGCCGCCGAAGGTGGGGTAGATGATTGGGGTGAAGTCGTAACAAGGTAGCCGTATCGGAAGGTGCGGCTGGATCACCTCCTTTCTAAGGAGCTCTTCGGAGCTAATCAAAGTCCACGGTCCGCAAGGAAGTGGCAAACGTTTCTTACGCTCATGTTCAGTTTTGAAAGAGCAATCTTTCGCAAAACCGGTTTGGTGATGACGGCGGAGGGGTTCCACGCGTACCCATCCCGAACACGACCGTTAAGCCCTCCAGCGCCAATGGTACTTGGACCGCAGGGTCCTGGGAGAGTAGGACGTTGCCAAGCCGGGCATGCTATTTTCTGCGCAAGCGGAAAGATGCGATGGCCTTTAGCTCAGCTGGTTAGAGCGCACCCCTGATAAGGGTGAGGTCGGTGGTTCGAGTCCACTAAGGCCAACCAATTTCATAACCCCTTGCACCTTGAAAACTGGATATCGAACCAAACTGCATACAATCTAACGATTGCATGCTGCGCGAAGAAGAATGAAGCATCTCTGCCTTACTAGTGTCAAACGACTGGGTTAAGCTAATAAGTGCGCACGGAGGATGCCTAGGCGCCAGGAGCCGATGAAGGACGCGACGAACAGCGATATGCTTCGGGGAGCTGTAAGTGAGCTTTGATCCGGAGATTTCCGAATGGGGAAACCCAGCTATCGTAATGGATAGTTACCTTCGAGTGAATACATAGCTCGTCGGAGGCATACCAGGGGAACTGAAACATCTAAGTACCCTGAGGAAGAGAAAACAACAGTGATTCCGTCAGTAGCGGCGAGCGAAAGCGGATTAGCCCAAACCAGAGGGCTTGCTCTCTGGGGTTGTAGGACGTCTCACATGGAGTGATAAAAGAGCACATTAGGCGAAGAGGTCTGGAAAGGCCTGCCACAGAAGGTAAAAGCCCTGTAGCCGAAAGTGTGTTCTCTCCGAGACGGATCCTGAGTACCGCGGGACACGTGAAACCCCGTGGGAATCCGGCAGGACCATCTGCCAAGGCTAAATACTCCCTGGCGACCGATAGCGAAGCAGTACCGTGAGGGAAAGGTGAAAAGCACCGCGGGAGCGGAGTGAAAGAGAACCTGAAACCGTGCGCTTACAAGAAGTCAGAGCCCGATCTAGGGGTGATGGCGTGCCTTTTGTAGAATGAACCGGCGAGTTACGTTCACGTGCAAGGTTAAGCTGATGAGGCGGAGCCGAAGGGAAACCGAGTCTGAATAGGGCGCTTAAGTACGTGGTCGTAGACCCGAAACCGTGTGATCTACCCCTGTGCAGGGTGAAGGTGCGGTAACACGCACTGGAGGCCCGAACTCGTGAGCGTTGAAAAGCTCTGGGATGACGTGGGGGTAGGGGAGAAATTCCAATCGAACTCGGAGATAGCTGGTTCTCCCCGAAATAGCTTTAGGGCTAGCCTCGAGGTTGAGCATCATGGAGGTAGAGCACTGATTGGGTGCGGGGCCCGCCAAGGGTTACCAAGTCCAGTCAAACTCCGAATGCCATGGATGTATACTCGGGAGTCAGACGGCGAGTGCTAAGATCCGTCGTCAAGAGGGAAAGAGCCCAGATCATCAGCTAAGGTCCCCAAGTGTGTGTTAAGTGGGAAAGGATGTGGAGTTGCGAAGACAACCAGGATGTTGGCTTAGAAGCAGCCACCATTTAAAGAGTGCGTAATAGCTCACTGGTCGAGTGACTCTGCGCCGAAAATGTAACGGGGCTAAACACACCACCGAAGCTATGGCATGTCGTAGTCTTCAC
Organism: Cohnella sp. LGH; assembly: GCF_017671885.1. Taxonomy (NCBI): domain Bacteria; kingdom Bacillati; phylum Bacillota; class Bacilli; order Caryophanales; family Paenibacillaceae; genus Cohnella; species Cohnella sp. LGH. The sequence continues at coordinate 950,293 of NZ_CP072117.1, read as the reverse complement.
TTTGTTCTGGTTAAGCACCGGGACATTTCGTCAGAATCAACCGCTAAGGTTGTTCAAGGATTCTGACCAAATGCGCCCAGCTAAGCACACCAGGGTGAAGTGAAGACTACGACTTGGGTAGGGGAGCGTTGAATGCGGGTAGAAGTCAGACCGGAAGGACTGGTGGACTGCATTCAAGTGAGAATGCCGGTATGAGTAACGAAAAGACAGGTGAGAATCCTGTCCGCCGAAAGCCTAAGGGTTCCTGGGGTAGGTTCGTCCGCCCAGGGTAAGTCGGGACCTAAGGCGAGGCCGAAAGGCGTAGTCGATGGACAACAGGTTGAAATTCCTGTACCACCGTAATCCGTTATGAGCGATGGGGGGACGCAGGAGGGAAGCGACGCGAGCCGATGGATGTGCTCGTCCAAGCAGTGAGAGGGGTATGTAGGCAAATCCGCATACTGTAACCTTGAGCTGTGATGGGGAGGGAAAATCACAGTACCGAAGGTCGTACACCCACGCTGCCAAGAAAAGCCTCTAGCCAGGAGAAGGTGCCCGTACCGTAAACCGACACAGGTGGGCGAGATGAGAATTCTAAGGCGCGCGGAAGAACTCTCGTTAAGGAACTCGGCAAAATGACCCCGTAACTTCGGGAGAAGGGGTGCCTCGGTAGGGTGAATAGCCCGAGGGGGCCGCAGTGAAGAGGCCCAAGCGACTGTTTAGCAAAAACACAGGTCTGTGCGAAGCCGTAAGGCGAAGTATACGGGCTGACGCCTGCCCGGTGCTGGAAGGTTAAGGGGAGTGGTTAGGGGCAACCCGAAGCTGTGAACCGAAGCCCCAGTAAACGGCGGCCGTAACTATAACGGTCCTAAGGTAGCGAAATTCCTTGTCAGGTAAATTCTGACCCGCACGAATGGCGTAACGACTTGGGCGCTGTCTCAACGAGAGATCCGGTGAAATTTTAGTACCTGTGAAGATGCAGGTTACCCGCGACGTGACGGAAAGACCCCATGGAGCTTTACTGTAGCTTGATATTGAACTTTGGTACGGTCTGTACAGGATAGGTGGGAGCCGATGAAGCTGGGGCGCAAGCCTCAGTGGAGGCGCCGTTGGGATACCACCCTGATCGTATCGGAGTTCTAACCTGCTGCCCTGAATCGGGCAGAGGGACCGTGTCAGGCGGACAGTTTGACTGGGGCGGTCGCCTCCTAAAAAGTAACGGAGGCGCTCTAAGGTTCCCTCAGCGCGGTTGGAAATCGCGCGAAGAGTGCAAAGGCATAAGGGAGCTTGACTGCGAGACCTACAAGTCGAGCAGGGAGGAAACTCGGACTTAGTGATCCGGTGGTACCGAATGGAAGGGCCATCGCTCAACGGATAAAAGCTACCCTGGGGATAACAGGCTTATCTCCCCCAAGAGTCCACATCGACGGGGAGGTTTGGCACCTCGATGTCGGCTCATCGCATCCTGGGGCTGAAGTAGGTCCCAAGGGTTGGGCTGTTCGCCCATTAAAGCGGTACGCGAGCTGGGTTCAGAACGTCGTGAGACAGTTCGGTCCCTATCTGTCGCGGGCGTAGGAAATTTGAGAGGGGCTGTCCTTAGTACGAGAGGACCGGGATGGACGCACCGCTGGTGTACCAGTTGTTCCGCCAGGAGCATCGCTGGGTAGCCAAGTGCGGAAGGGATAAGCGCTGAAAGCATCTAAGCGCGAAGCCTGCCTCAAGATGAGATTTCCCAATTCGTAAGACCCCTGGAAGAACACCAGGTTGATAGGCTCGGGGTGGAAGCGCAGCAATGTGTGGAGCTGACGAGTACTAATCGGTCGAGGGCTTATCCTAACATCGTGCGATGCAAATCGCTACGAACAGGGCGCAAGCCATGAATGCCATGTTTAACATGGTTTGAAATGAAGCAATCTGGTCTGGTGATGACGGCGGAGGGGTTCCACGCGTACCCATCCCGAACACGACCGTTAAGCCCTCCAGCGCCGATGGTACTTGGACCGCAGGGTCCTGGGAGAGTAGGACGTCGCCAGGCTGGATGCATGCCCGAGCAGTCGACGATGTCGACGACCAGGGCTGGATAGACAAGAGAAACACCCTTAACCGGGTGTTTTTTTCGTTAGGCTATGTTAAATCTTGACGAATTTGGACTCGGTTCATTGAATGCATGATTAAGGGTTATTCGCTAAGGAAATGTGCTGAGGAACTGCATGGTGAAGTTACACATGTGACCCCGTTTTACTGGCGTCATAAAATTCTTGCAGCCTTGAAGAAAATTCCTGCCGCTGCTTTCCCAGGCATCGTGGAAATGGACGAAACGTATTTCTTGTTCTCTGAAAAGGGTAGGCGTAAGATCACGGAACGCAAGCCGCGTAAACGTGGCGGCAAAGCCAAATACCGCGGTATCAGCAATGACCAGGTCTGCGTACTGGTTGCCCACGACCGCTAGAAAATGACTTGCTCTGGCGGTCTGGGGGCGTGGGCGTATTCGAACAACCAAACTGAATGAAGCTATCGGCAGCCATTTATCCGACAAGAATGTGGTATGTACCGATGCATGGAGGGCATTCAGCTCCTACGCGAACTCGAAGGGATTAGCTATCACAGTCGTCTGAAAAAATGGATGGACGGCTTTAATGGTGTTGCAGGCAAACCTTATCGGACTGGAGAACGCAGATGGTGTTGAGGAGTGTCGTGAATCGCTTGAAGAATTAGGTGTTATATTACCCATGTAGTAAATTGATTCCTCGACAAACGGGAAAGGATAGCCCTAAAAAGAGGCAGTCTCCAGAAGATACATGCACTTTTCTTGATCGATCATCTTGTACGACCCTACTTATGAGACAACCCCTTTCATTTGGTCACATATCCAGCATTAGGATTTAGCATAGCCATTCGTTATAGGATGTTTTTCCGTTATGGGAGATATTCAAACAACCTCAATGTACAAAAAGCCCCATCCTTCTCCCAGTGCTGAACTGGAAGGAAGAATGGGGCGCGCTCAACGGGTCGAGCCAATCCATCTTATTGCGATATTGAGGCTACTTTTACTTTATAGGCTGTAATCGATTGTTCCCCTTTTTTGATTTGCTCATTGCCGACCCATGTGCCGGTAACTGTTGCTTGACCTTCGTGCATGTTGGCCACTCCGTACAGAAGGATGTATTGGTCTCCGTTGGCGACAACGGCGGTTGTACCGTCTGCCGCAAGTATGGTGCAAGTGAATTTAACTTTGACGTTCTTGTATTTGTTTAAGCTGGCAAGTGCAATTTCGACATAGTCCGGCTTAATCCCGTCATATTTGTAAGTGCCGTTGCGCAGGGTGTAGAAGGATTCCTGGCCCGCGCCTTCTCCGATCCCGTTTTTGACGATGATCTTCCCGGCTTTTTCTACATTAAATCCGTCGGCTTCTATATCAAGAATCTTCTTCAACTCGGACGATTGGGTGTCGTACACAATATACCTCGATTTTCTCGCGGACGAACCGGCTTCGATCAGGATTGTCGGTTTGGAGGTTAAGCTGTTCGTGACCTTGATCGATTTAATGTTTAGATCCTTATCCAGTGCGACTTCTTTCTTATTCGTCGACATGTCGGTCATCATCCGAGCGAGCAAAAGCTTGCCGTTAGAGGTACCTATGGCATAGAGCGAAGCGCCCATCAGATCTTTGCCGTTGGTAATGTTGGCGAATTTCCGATCTGGAGCGACCTTGCTAAGAAGGTATCCCGGATCGCCGGAAGCCTGCTTGTACTCGACATTCCTGAGCTGCTTGTCCGTATTACGATAAATTCCGAGCTGTTTGTAGAGCGCGATGGCGTCTGCGTACTTTTTGTTCTGGACAAGTCGTTCGGCTTGCCGCAAAAGGTCTTTATGCTGTTTAGAAATGAAATTCGTTACTTTTGATCCTTTGTAGGCCAATACGGATTTTTTCTCATACTGAATCGCATCACGCAAGAAAGTATCAATTTGATTGTTGTCAATCGATGCAGTCAGGTGAGCGATCGCGTACGTCTCAAGCTTGGAGATGAGCCAATCCGGATTGACCTTGCGGCCTGTGTAGAGTTTATTGAGGCGAATGCCTTCTTCGAGTACTTCGGCAAATTTTTTATCCCGGGCAAATGCATCGATTTTTGCCTCATCGTATGAGGTTAACTGCAAAGCAAGCTCGGCTTGCTTTTTTTCGGAGCTGCCAAAAAATTGAACGGGGATACTCAGGAACGAAGCGGTTGGTTCATCCGTGAAAAGCTTCTTTTTCATTTCCGCTTGCATCTGCTTCTGCAATCCCGCTATATATTTGGCAAACGAATCTTCAAAATGCCGCTCGATTTCGAAATGATTGCTTACGTCCAAAAATAAGGCTTGATAATCTTTGCCTTTAGATGCGGCCGCTTTTTTAACGTTCCTATAGTTTACAAAGGACCCGGCCAAGTCCGCGGGATCACCGCTGGCGCTCTGCTCCAAAATATCGGATAGCTCGGTTTTAATCCGAGTCACGGGCTGAAGCTTAAGGACTGCTTCGGCAATTTCATCTTGATGATAATCGATCCAGCCATTGTCGGCCGCTTGGGCGTAGTAGGCTTCGGCAGCGATGATATTGTCGTCGTTCATGGCTGCCGAAGCCATAGAATAGTTATGCAGCTTGGAGTAACTGTAATAAACTTTGATCGCAGCCAGACTGACGGCCGCAATTGCGATAACCAAGGCGGCTAGGCGAATTAGCTGCGAGCGTTTGTAGGTTATTGTAAACACGATAAATCCTCCATCCTACCATATCCCTTGAAAGTCGGGATCGAAGCCGTACCTGACTCTCACGGTTTCTTTGCACTTGCGAGACAAACTTACGGTATTCAGCGAAGGATGCTCGGCAAGCATTTTGCACAGCCGCAGAAATCTTTCCTTGGGCAACCCCTCTACATAATCGAAAATCATGGAGGAGTAGGTATCTACATAGTGTCTCATGCGAATAGCTGCAGCAGCAACGTTCGTCATAATCTCTTTGCCGTTCTCAAGCCCCTCGATCTCTGCCCTGTATTTAACGACGTAATCCAGAACGCTCTGGCGGATGAGCTGTTTATTGACTTGCGACACCTCAAACAAATAGGAGATGAAGAGCTTGTCGAAGTGGCCGGGAATGAGGGTTTCCAGTTCCAGCTGCATATCCTTGCGAATAAAAAAGCGGCTTAAGCAAAAAATCTTGTAAGCTTTAATATGATCGTTGTTTAGAAAGTATCCGATTTCGCGCAGCTTCTCGTATCCCTCTTTGAATTTAGAGGCTTTGATATCCTCCAGCGAGCTCTCAACGTCCCGGTTAAGTCCTGCGGCAATTTGCGGAACTTGTTTGATGAGCAGCTTTTGGAGATAAAACTTTTCATTGGTAGCGCGGTAACGTTTCAATAAATATAAATAAGCTGTCAGCAATACGACTGCAGCCGAGAAGGCGGCGATCAACTGGGTGAAGTCTCGAGCAAGAACGATGCCTAAGCAGAGAAGAGCGATCAGAATCAGCGTTTCGGTATGGCCCGATCTCTTGTGAATCACGTAGGCGTGTTCGGCAGGCGATTGGAAAGTGCGAGAAGATTGGCAATCCGGGCAAATTTCATCAAAGAGAACCGAATATCGACCGCATTTTTTGCAATATTTAAGCCTTTGAAACGTATAGGTTGATTTTTTGAGTTTACGAAATTGTACCGCAATTTTAGACTCCATGGTTCTCCTCCCTGCGATTCAGAGAAGAAACGATATAATTATCCAATTGAGCTGGAGGGGCAATCTTTTTTTTGCGTCTGTAGAAAGATATCCATTTAATAACTAAAAAAAGGACACAGATCAACAGGATGATATAAGTTAACACTAAAGTCGCCTCTATTCGCATCATAAATTAAGAAAGTTATGGAATTATCTTAGTTAAGACGGTATCATTATTTGTATATCTCTTCTACTATACAACAGGGCATATTTTACTAGCAAGGAAACCTTTGGACCCTGTCAGAAGGCCAATCTTATGGAAGAACGTCGGGGGTAACGCAGCATGAAACCGAAAAAAAATTCGAATCAGTTATCTTACTTGTTAACCATCCTTTGTCTATGTTTGACACTTACCGGAGTTGACGCATTTTTCGCGTCCAAGGCAATTGCTGCAACCTATACAGAGCAGAAAATCGATGTCGTATTGACCGTAGATGCCAGCAATTCCATGAAAACGAGCGATAAAAATTTGGTCGCGAACGAAGCGATGAAAATGTTTGTGGACATGGCTTCCGTGCAGGGAGATAAGATCGGTCTCGTATCTTATACGGATCAGATTGTGCGGGAGAAGGCGTTGTTGACCATTAATACGCCACAAGACAAGGAAGAACTGAAAAAGTTCATCGACCAAATCGTAAGAGGCTCCTACACCGACATCGCCGTCGGGGTTGTCGAAGCTGTGAAAATTTTGGAGCAAGAACGCGAGCCGGGGCGTTTCCCCATGATCGTCCTGTTGTCGGACGGCAACAATTCCCTTCGTGGCAGCAGAACGCAGGAGCAGTCCGATAAGGAGCTTAACGAAGCGATCGACAAGGCGATCGCTTTGGGAATTCCTATTTATACAATCGGTTTGAACGCAGACGGGAAATTAAACAAAGCTAATCTCGAGGACATCTCCAAGAGGACGAACGGCAAATCGTTTGTCACAAGCTCGGCGGAGGATTTGCCGCAAATTCTGAGCGAAATATTCGCGAATCATTTAAAAGTGAAAGTCATCCCGCTTAATGGAGTAGTGGGCAATGGCCAGTATCAGGACGTTAGGGTACCGATTCCGAACGAGAACGTTCTGGAAGCGAACATCTCGCTGATTTCGTCCAAGCCGGCGCAAGTCAAGCTGTACGATCCGTCGGGACAAGAACGAGCCATCCCTTCGGACGGCATCATTTACTCCAAGTCCAACGCGTATTCGCTAATCAAGTTGTCGAAGCCGGAATTGGGGGATTGGAAGCTCCAAGTCAAAGGCGTCGATAAGGATAAAATCGATATTAACCTAGTTTTCAATTATGATATCCAACTGGTTATGGAGCCGCTTGCTCCGGGCGTTACGTATAAGAAGGGCGATCAGGTTGAGGTAAAAGCGCACCTTGAATCCAATGGACAGGTGCTTGCGGATGAGGAACTGTACAAAGACATCAAATCGACGCTGCTTGTGACCGATCTGGATACGCAGCAAACCGAAGAATTGCCGCTGACCAACTCGGGGCAGCAATTTGAGGGAAGCTACAAGGTAGTTGATGCGCATGATTATGAGCTTAAGATCAAAGTAGAGGATGCCAGCTTCTTCCGGGAAAGCGAGCCGGTCAAGATCAGCGCCAAGTCCGCGCTGCCCCAGGCAACGCCTTCGCCCTCCGTGTCCCCGACACCCGTGACAGAGAAGGAGAAAGAGCCGTTTCCATGGTTGTATGTCGGCGGGGGCGCCGCATTGCTAATCTTGCTCCTTGTTTTAGCGTTGGTTATTTTGAACAAGGTTAAGAAGGCGAATAAAGGCTTTTACGGGCAAGTGATCATCGAGATTCGCGACGAGGACACGAACGAGAGAACAAGCCCGCAATATAAGCAGTTAAACGGTTTTAAAGGGAAGTTTAAGCTGCACCAACTGCTGCAGTTAGCGCCGGAACTTGCGGAGACGGACAAAATCGTGTTCGTTCCGGGCAAGGATTCTATCATTATCTACAACCAGACCCCGTGCATCATCGAGAAATCCGGGCGCGCCTTCGATGCGAGCAAAGGGAAAGAGTTAAAAAATAACGACCGTATTAAGATTACTTTGCAAAAAGTAAACAAATCCATTTGGCTCGACTACATCGTTTAGGGGGAAACACGCAATGAAAGCAGTCGTAAGAGAGCATATTCAACAGTTGGACGTCTCCCAAGGCGGAGGAATCGTCAGCGATAAAATCAGAGTAGATACAATAGATAACCCGATGCTTGTCATCGGGTTGGGCGGTACGGGAATCGACGCGCTGCTGCGCCTGAAATATCAGATCAACCGCCGCTTTAAACTGCCGGAGGACCCGCTTACGAAGAAGAAGCGCGACAAGCCGGACAATGTTGAATTTATCGCCTTCGAGACGAACGAGCACGACCGCAACAAGAAGTACAAAGGGATCGGACTTGATCCGTTAACGGAATTCGTGCTGTTGTCCAACTCGGAAATAGGCAGCTTGCTGCAAAATCGGAGCTTATTGGAGCCTTATATTACCGAATGGCTGTCTCCCGAGTTGTTGATTACGGATGGAATAAGCGGCGCTTCCGGCATTCGGCAAGCAGGCCGTTTGTTATTGTTTACGAAAATCGTTCAAGTCGTGCAGGCTTTGGATAAAAAAATACGCGGACTGTCGGTCGGAACGAACAAGAAGCTGATGGTATTTCTGCTGACGGGGTTATCCGGGGGAACGGGGAGCGGCTGCTTCCTCGATATTTCGTATATCGTTAGAGGTCTGATCGAACGGGAGCATGGAAGCGCCGGCGTAGACAAGGTGAATATGCTGGGCTATTTATTTATGCCTGACGTCAATCTGGCGAGCAAGAGCTTGACCGATCACACGAAGGAATACATCAAGAAAAACGGATATGCCGCGCTTAAAGAGCTCGACTACTGGATGAACGTAGACGAGCGCAGCGAGCGATTCAAACAACAATACGGCAATGCCATCACGGTGAATTCTCCGATGCCGCCGTTTAACTTGGCTCACTTGATCTCCGCGACGAATCTCGAAGGCAAGCTGCTGGAGAATTCGTACGATTACTGTATGAACGTGACGGCGGAGAACATTACGAACTTCATGGCCAGCGAGGACAAGCAGTCGGGAGAAGAGTTCGCGATTCACGACTATATCAGCAACATTCGCACGAATATTAACCAGATGCCGAAGCCATATGCGGCGAACTATCAATATAACATATTGGGCGCTTCCTCGGCTGTACTGCCGATCGAGGAGATGACGACCTATTTGGCGTACAAGCTGTTCAAGAAGATGGAGAAAATGTTCGACATGACTCCGAGTCAGGAGTTCACGGAACAGTTGGTCCGCAAACTCGGAATCGACCCGGACACGGTGCAGCAGGAGTTCGAGAAACGCGTTCCTAGCCCGATCCCAGGCTATCAGAACAGCGAACGCTTTAGCTATAACAATGTGATCAGGCAGCAGGTTGTCAGCATAGATACGGAATTGGAGCAAAGCTTCCTCTCCCGCGCCCGGGAGGAGTATATGAAGGCGAAGAAACAGTTGCCGGCGCAACTGCTGGAGAACTTCACCGAGCAGCTTGAGCGCATTTTCCGCAATCCGGAGCAGGGGCCGTTTTTTGCCTCTCGGGTCATTAACGCGCCTAAGGGTTATTGCTTGTTGAACCTGATCAGCTCCTATATCGAGTCTTTAAAGGAAAGCATACTTAGAATTCCGCAGGACATTGATGGCGCCAAAGAGACGGCCAATCAGAGACTGGGCGATGCAAGAACGGCTTTTATCTCGAAGGACAAGAAAAAAGACGTGTACATCGACGCCAAAATTCAGGAGTACTTGCTGTACGCGGATCGCGAGCGCATGGAGCAGATGATCGAGTTTTACGAAGATTTGGCGCAGATCATCAACGATCAAAACTCGCGAATTTACGGGGTGTTCACAGAGCTGCTCAATGCGCTTAACGGAATTTTCGAGAAGAATGGAGATATTCTCGTTAACGGCGACGAGCAGGTCGATCATAGAGGCAACAAAACCTATTATTGGAACATTGTAAGCGTGCCGGATATCGAAAAGGTGATCACCAACGTAATGGACAACAAGAGCGTGAACACCTTGATCTCTGACTTCTCCAACGAGCTGCTCCGGAAATCGGAGCAATGGGTGCGGGAACAAGAGGTCGATATCGTCAGTGCGATTTCCGAGTTCCTGTCGGACCAATTCGGCGATTTGATCACGAAATCGATGGAGGAGTTTCTGGCGATCAAGTACGGTCAGGACGAAGCGGTCGATAAGGTAGTAGAACGGATTATTGCCAAACGTCTGGACGACGAGGCGATTCCGGTCTTCCATTTGAGCAACAGCTCCGGCAACTTCCATTTCCCGCAATGGGGATTCGTCTCTGTGCCTGCCGATGCGCCGAATATTTTCAAAGGCATATTGAAATATCAGGAGATTGCTCTGGGCCACTCCCGGTTTACGATTAAGGAAAGCCAGGTAAAAAACCGGATCTTCTGGTTAAACACCCGCAACGGCATCCCGCTCTTCTCCTACTCCCCGCTGAAGGTGCTGGAGGAGAGCTACGAACGGACGATTCTGGAGCAAGAGGGGATCGGGCGTCACCTGGTGCAAACGGACAAAATCAATTGGACCTACCTGCCGTCGCCGATTCCGGAGAAATCATGGGGCGATGTGTATAACAACAGCAGGGTCAAGCAATATAACTCAGGAATTCGAGGGCTGTTCGACAAGGCTGCGGAGTTCCGCATCATCGTCGAGAAGTCGGAGAATGTCACGACGACAAGCCGTTATGAGCTTGTTCTGACGAAGGCCTTCCAGGTTGAACAGTTTATGAAAGGCTTTAACCATCAGTTGGATAGCGGGAAGCCGAATCACGGCGAGATCAGAAAGTGCCTCGAACAGTTGAAGGGGCTGCTGAAGGATGGACTGGAGCGCGAGGGAGCGCGAGACATTTTCGGCAGTATCAATGAAGAGATGGCGAAGGAGAACCTGATCCGCTCTCCCGAATTGCTGGATTACGTTCGTAAGGAAATCGCCAAGTACGAAGCGATCGCCGCGAAGATCGCGGAGCTGGAGCAGTTCGCGAACGCGCACTCCGATATGGAGAAGCTCATCGACCAATTTATCGAGGCCATGTACACAAAAACGATTTGCAAAAAAGGCACGCTGTACGTCTACGACCATGAAGCCGACGAGGAAGCTTGGGAGCCGCTTGTTAACCTGATGCGGGTGAACAAGTTTGTCGATTATGCGATTTTCGAACAATTGAGCGGCCTCGACAACAAGAAACGGGAGCTGCTGCAGCGCAAATCGGCCAAGCGCAGCGTTCAATTGTCCACTGAAGTCGATACCTCCAACTTGCTGTTAACGTTGAGAGAGATGGCGGCGGCTTATCAAGAAGGCAAATCCGCTCTTGACTATGACCGCAGCGAATGGGCCAACGGCGAAGAAATGTACAGCTTCTATCAGCAAGTCTCGGCCAAAGTGAACGATATTATAAATAAGTTAAAGTAGAGGAAGCCGAATGCAGCGACAATTACATGCTTTCGCGAACGCATACGATGCGGACGCAGATCGGTTTATCGATGATAACGACGGACAGCTTAGTATCAATAACCCTCTCTTATTCGTGTTCATCGGAGACCAATCCCTTGAAGCGCTGAACGCTGTTTACGAGAACAATAGGAAAAAGTGGAACAACAGCAAAGGCGTTCTCTATTTTCATGTCTATCAGGACCAGACGGTGGAGAAGGAAAATGTGTTCTCGCTGCGTCTTCCTTCCTCGGGCTCGGACCGGAAGACGGCCCGGCAAAATTTGCATCGTCAATTTTATCAAGATATTCGGATATTGGCGGAATTCAATCGCTTGGCGAGACAAATCGGCAACCGCATCGCCGAACACGGGAAGTCGTACTCCTCGTTCCAAAGGCTTAACATGGCTTTTGTGACCAGGGTGGAGGACTGCTGCAACATCGTGCTTCCCGAGATTGCGCTGCTGCTCAAATCGCTGCTGGGCGAATCGTTTAAGCTGATCCAGATGGATATGTACGGGCTGATTAAGGAAAAGAGGGGAGAGGAGCATGAATATGCATCCTCTCTCGGGATCAGCTTTTTGCGGGAGCTTGATCGTTATCAGGACAGGGCCTATCAATTCGAAGGTATGCTGCTCGTAACGGACGATCAGATCAAGCTTCCTATCGTGCATGCGGCCTCTCCGCTATTCGATCTCGTTTATTTGCTCAGCGATAAGAACGAGCATGGGATGTTCGACGACGATGCCGGAATGAAAGCCAATTACGATATTATTTGCAATATGAATCTGCTGAAAAACCGCAAAATTATAGACGAATTCGACCATCGGCACGAGAATTACAACAACCAGCATTTCAGACAGCATATCCAGCCTGCGGAAACGAAGGGGCCTGTTTATTCATCGGCAGGCCTTTCAATCGTGAAGCGCCCGAATCAAGCGATTGCGCTAACGGTGCTTTCGCAATTTTATCGGCAAGTGATGAGCGTGCTAAGCGCGCAAAGCCAAGTCGAGAAGCGCGTAATTCTTGAGCTGTTTCAATTGAATTCCGATGCGGTAGACCGTAAAGTAGCGGAACTGATGCCGAGTAAGGAGAGCTTAGAGGAGATGTCCGCTTTGCTGTCCGAGTCGGTTCCGCTATCCGAGCTAAAGCGGATGTCTCTTAAGCAAGCGGAGGACAGTCTTTACGGCCAACATGCCAACGCCTTCTTCGTCGATCATTTCGAACAAGCTGCGGACAAGAAGTTCCAGGGCATGAAGCTGGAGCAAGAGCTGGAGGCCAGCATTGAGCGGCAAATCGTCCAATCCCTATCCTACGGCTTATATTGCGCCTATGCCTGGACCTCCGAACAGGATGAACGTTCGATCGTCCATGAATTGCGGTCCATGATCAAGGATGTGTCCAGGCAATTGGAGGAGGCTCGGCTTCAGTTGCTGCAAGTGGAGCAGGAGCCTGTGGAGTTGCAGGCCTTTTCGCGGTTCAGTTTTTTCGATAAGGGCAAGATTAAGCAGCTTAGCCGCCAACTGTTTGACAAAATATACGGACAAAAATTCGATATCCTGTTCTTCGAAATCAAGCAGAAGCTGCTTCGGCGCTACTTGGCGGCAATCGAGAGCTTACATCAGCCGCTTAGAGAGAAAATCGAAGTCACGACGAGCCTGGACAAGCTTTTGAAGGAGACAAGCCGGCATAGCGTGTCCGAGGCTAACGATTACTTAGGTCGCAACATCCCCGAATATTACGAAGCCGTTGTCGAGGAAATTATACAGGACCTCCAAGCTAAACGAGGGACGTTTTTCTATTTTGAAGATCGTTACGTCGGAAATATCGCCGCTCTCGTGAACGAGGGGGCGGAAGCGCTGCTTAACCGATTTATTGAAGTGTGCCGGAAGGAAGTATTCGTGTACCCGCAATTTCGCCAATCCTTCGAGGACGAACTGCTTGAGCGCGCCAATGTTACCGTTAGGTATGAGGACAAGGGCAATGTGTTGTCCAAAGAGGAGCTCTACCGCGATTTATATATACAGTTGGAAGAGCGCGCCGCTATTCATATGCAAGTGTTTAATTACACGCAGAAGCATCGCTATGAAGAGAAGTACTTTTTTGCGGATTACGACAGCGAATTTATTCATCATGCCTTCTCGGTCGATAAAGGGGTCCGGCTCTATAAGCTCGGATGCGTGCACGAGAAAAAAGCGACCGGAATCGAGAAGCTTAACATTATGGGGGGCTTCCAATTGGAAGACCTGATGTATGTCGTCAATAATACGAAATATTACGAAAGCTACAAGCAAAACGGATTTCAATTCCATGCGTGATCTTCGCGTCACGTCGGGAACTAGACGCAAGACAGGGGTTAGACGCTGAAGGGGGAGTCCGTCTATGTATCAACGAAAAATAAGTTTGTTGCTCGTTTTGTTTAGTTTGTTTGGAGGCATCGTGGGCGCCGTTGTCGGCGAAGCGCTGTTATCGTGGGGGACGGGGAAGATTCCGAACGTGCTGTTGATGGGCATGTACTTCGGACAGTTGGCGCTCTGGATAGCGCTTTTCTGCTTGATCGCGGAGCTGATTTCGCCCGAATTAAACGGGCAGGGCTGGAGATTGCGCTATACAGGCGACAGCTGGAAGTTGCTGATTCCGGCTTCCCTTGTCCTGTTATTGCTGGCGGGAATGGGACTGCAATTTATTTACGGCTTATACTTCGGTAAGAATCAACCTCCCAAAGATATTATGCTCGCGGTGGACACCTCCGGGAGCATGATTGAGACGGACCCGAATCGGGAGAGCATTGCCGCGCTGAACCAATTGGTTCAAAAGATGGAGTCGGATAAACGGACGGCTATTATTACGTTTAGCGACAGGGCCCAAGTGCTGCAGCCGCTGGTCGCGCTGGACAGCCAAGCCGCGAAAGAGGACGTTATCGCCAAGCTGAACGGGATCGGCGTTCCGGACGGCGGAACGGATATCGGAGCGGCTCTGAGCACTTCGATGACGCAGATTGAAGCGGCGAAGAACGAGGAAAATCGCAAAAGCATGGTCATTCTGATCTCCGACGGGTACAGCCTGGTCGATCTGGATGCGGCGCTGGCTCCTTACAAAGCGAATAAAATCTCGATCAACACGGTCGGGATGAACATTGCGGAAAGGGACGGCAACGACCTGTTGCGGCAAATCGCAGGCAAGACCGGGGGAACCTTCCATCTCGTAGACGAGGTTTCGGACCTCTCGATGGTCATCTCCGAGATTTACCGTTCCACGCAATCCTGGCATCTGGTCGGAGAGAGAACCGGCGCATCCGTGGACAACCTTTACTACGAAATTTTGCGAATAATCTTGTTTGTTCTCATCGGCGCTTTCCTAGGTTTAGCGCTGGGGATTATATTCGATAATCGATATCTCGCCAAGAGCTTTACGATCGGCGGGAGCATTGCGGGATTAATAGCCGGGGCGATTCTCGAGTTCGGATTCAAAGACTTCTCCTTGTCCCCGCTAACTTACAGAGCGGCTGCCGATATTGTGCTGGCGGTTGTGCTTGCGCTTTCGACCGTTATGATCGCATATAAGCAAAATTCGTCGGAGGTCAACGGGGGGCTTTATTCCCGCAATCGCCAATACGGAGCGCAGAACTTAGAACGGCCGCAGGGGACGCGCAGAAACTTCAAGTAAGGGCGGGTGACAGGCAGCTATGCAGTGGAAGGACGATTTTGCCCATAATCAACGTATTACCGATATGAAGCAAAGCTTTCAGGACAATGTGTGCATTGTGACTTGGAAATGGCCGGAAGGCATCCAATTCGTTTATGTTTACGGCTTTGAGGCGGATGCCGAGATAGCGCCGGATCAGCGCGACCTGCAATCGATGAGGTTGTTCACGCGCGAGGAGTATAAAGCCAATAGGGGTTACCGGGCGCGGCTCGATACGATCGGGCGATACGCGTTTCGCGTCTATGCATGCGAACGAGCCGACGGCCGGATGGTCGTCTTCAAGCAGCAGGATGAAGAGAATATTATCCGGTTCAGCACAGGCAAAGCCCGAATTTGGTATTCCATCAAATACGGCCGAGCCTTCTTCAGCAAGCGCAAGCCGGTCAGGATCGAGCTTAACAGCGAAGTCTATGTCGCCAAAGAGGCATTGTGCTATGTGAAGAAGGAAGGCGCGTTCCCGTTAAACAAAGAGGACGGCACCGCTTATCCTTTTATTCACGACGTGAATCCCGGACGCAATACGTTGCCCGAGATCGAAATCAATAAAAACGATCAGATCAAGTTGTTTTTCACCGATGGGAAAAAATACGGGGAAATCTACGAGCTGATTCCAGAATAGAGGAGAATACCCATGCTGAAGTTTCTGAAAGGCTTGTTCGAGGGGAAAGCGCCGGTCAAAGAGAAGCCTCCGTTTTATCCGATCGTATGTCCTTATTGCTTCGATAAATTTCAGCCGGATGAAGTCGTGTTCCGGGCGATGCATCATAAGGCGGACGACCAGGACTATGCGCTGCAAGAGGACGAGACGCTGAACAAATATCGGGAAAAGTTCAATTTGGCGCCGATTGACGAGATCGAAGCGGTCATCCACCCCTCTTCCATTCCGGACGAAAACTTGATCGTGTCCGAGAACGTGCTCGTTGGGCTGACGGACAGACACGGAATTGCGACCAAGAAGCGGCTGTGCCCGAGCTGTCACAACGAGCTGCCGATTCCTTCCGGCAAAGTGCCGAGCAATATTATTTCCATTGTCGGCGCCTCGGCATCCGGCAAGTCTGTATACATGGCTTCGCTCATCCATACTTTGCAGCAATCGACGGCCAGCAACTTCTCTGCCGCTTGTATGCCTCTAAGCGCAGAGATCAGCCGTAAATTCCGCCAAAATTACGAGGAGCCGATCTTCGAGAGAGGCACGATGATTAGTTCCACGCTGCGAGACGTTGTGCAGGAGCCGTTTATTTTCCAATTCGTATTTAAGGACGAGAGCATTCCGCCGTTAACCTTGGTGTTCTTCGATGTGGCGGGAGAGGGAATGGTCGAAGAGGCATACCTGGATATTTATGCGTCGCACATCAAAAACTCGTCGGGCATTCTGTTCATGGTTGATCCTTTGCAGATGAGGACGATTCGGGATCGCCTAAAAGTCAGCTTCGGGGAACGTCAGGAAGAGTTCGCGGGACGGTACGATGAGCCAAGGGAAATTGTTATTTCCTTGTTCCAGAACTTTATCGGGCACGAGGAGAAGAGCGTCACCGATATTCCAACGGCGGTCGTGCTGACGAAGAGCGATATGCTTCAACACTTGAAGGAGGAGGACGGGGAATATATTCGCTCCAATAGCAACGTGTTTAAGAATGTTGTGCATTCGAAGTCGCTGGATCTGAACGAATTCAACAATATTAACGGGGAGATTACCCGTTTTATCGAGAAGGTTGATCGGCCCTTTAAAGACGCAATGGACGTTTATTTCAAAAATACGGCTTATTTTGCGGTGTCGGCGCTTGGCAGCAATCCGGTTAACAAGCAAATCACGGGGGTTGTGAACCCGATCAGAGTGGACGAGCCGTTCATTTGGCTGCTGTATAAGCTCAATTACATCGAGGGGAGCAACTCGTAATGAGCAGCGAACGCAAAATTCAACAGCAATATTTTGCTCGGGCGCGGGAAGGCGTATTCAGGTCGAACGAAGGACTCGATACGGTGGCGAAATCCCCCTCGCTCGACGGCAATTTTATTAAGAAAACGCTGCATCCCTTCTGCGTTTATTTCCCTCCGCAGGAACTGGTCCAACGAGGCGAGCAGGAGCTGTCCCGTTTCCCGGAATCGTTAACCGTCTTTCATGCGGATTCCGGAGAGCTGGTAATCGGACGGAGTCAATTCGCGGGCACGGACTTCACAGGCCAGCGAGACACGATATTCGTCCATAACTACGTGGTGCCCAAGGAGCGGAAAGAAGAGGTTCTGCGGTCCGGGTTCCGAATTTTTCAGATCAACCACTTTCAGACCGAATACGATATTCAAGAAGGTAAAGTTCTTCCCGAGCTGGACGACATTCCGGCAGATTCGCAATCCCATCTTGAGCGGCAGCAGAACATACTGGACCGTCTCGGTATCGACGACAATCTATTTAAACAGCTGCTGGGAGCCGTCATGGCCTCGATCTCCAGCAACAAGAAGGTCTATATCGCTCTGGATGTCGACGTAACGGAGAGCGCCATCTACGCGAAGAAGCTTACGGAAATTTTATTCCATTTCCTCCCTTACGAATTGCGAAGACATTTCGGCTTCACAACGTATTATAACGAGCCGCAAGGCAAGAAGTTTATTGACGTTATGTTTGTAGAGAAAGGGAGCATACGGGCCAACGATCGCAGTTTGGATAAAGATTTCGTATTCGATTTCCCTAACGGAAGGTTCGTTAACGCGGAACGGGCTAGCCAAGATCATTTTTATCTAAATTTCGCATGGTCCTGCAGAGAACGGCCTGATGCGCTGGCCGAGTTTTTTTCGTTCGCGGAAGAGGCGTTGCAAGGAAGAGAGGCAGCGGAGAAGCTGGCTCCTTCTACTTACCATAAGCTATGCGCGCTTTTCCAAGTGAGTCGCGGACTCAAGAGCTTGTACGAACGGAACAAAGACGGCCTGCTATACAGCATTCTCGATTATTTGGACGATGGGGCGCAAGCGAACAAACAAAAGCTCTACCAAATGTTCTATCAACTGGTCGGGGACGAGGTTTCCAACCTGAATTCGGGAAATATCGTATCCGTTGAGTATTTGCAAGCGATGATTGCCTACTGCCGGATCGCGGACACTCGGACGCAACAAGAGTTCGTGGGTCACCTCGTTAATTTCATGTTCACTAACTGGAAAAACAACGAAGATCCGAATTATTCGATTCAAACAATGCAAGAGTTACAGCAGCAACCGGAGCTTTTTGCCGCCGTTGTTGAAAAGATGCATTCCGAAGATAGATATTATCGCGTTTTCGAAGATTATTTCCAAGCGCGTGCGGAGTCGATCAACTCCGTAAGAGGGATTCAGGAAGAGATCGAGTTCTGGAAGAAATATACCCCTCAGGTCGTAGCGAGTACTTTTTTTCTGCAGCAAATCCTTTTAAAAGTACAGCGAGTGCTGGAAAAAAGCAGCGACATATTAAACAATGGCAAACAATTGTACGCCTTTATCCAAACTTTGGACCCGACGAGTCGCGATATAGAAATTTTCAAGGAAAATCTCGAATTGGCGATTGCCATCTGTATGTTGGACGCGCTGGAGCTGGATCAGGTAACCGCGGCGGATATCGATAAGCTACAGTTTCTCGTTGCGAGAAATCCGGGAAAAGGGAAGAAAGAATTAGAACCCAAGGATAAAGAGAAGCTGCGCATACTGGGCACGGTTTCCTTGATCTTGAATGGCGATGGGCAGAAAGAGTCGGAAATATTGTCCAAGCTGGATGGAATGGACCCGGAGGCTTTTGATCAGACCCGCCGAATGCTGCAAAAGCTGCTGCGAGCGCGTGTTTATGCTGCCAATTTCAAGAAGGTTTCCTATGCTTTTTATCGTCGTCCTAAGGATCAGGATGCCGATGACGAAGAGGGGCTCGGAGTAGCAGCGAGGTCTCGCAGTTCCGGCAAAAACAATAAGGGGTCCTCTTCGCGCAAGCGGGAGTCGGGAATTTACAATTATCGCGAGATGCTGGCTTATGTGCATAGCGCCGCTCAGAACAGCGAGACGGTCTTTGAGTTTATCATTTGGTGCGGTTCGAGCTCCAAACTGGAAGAAAGCTATAAAGCGGCCATCCGCGATTATTTCGAGTACGAGGGCCAAGGCGCTTTTAAGTCGAAATCTATCCGGAAAAAAATTAAATCGATAAAAAGTGCCGAGTTAAGAAAACTGCTAGATGAAATCAGATTAACGCAATCCGGATTCCTTATGAAGCTTCTTACCGGCAAGAACAAGGGGATCGGGATATCGCTGATCGTTATTGTATTCACCCTTGCCATCGCCGGCGGGACGGTTGTTGTTTTGGGTCAGATGAAGAAGGACAAAGGGACGCCTCCTTTGCCGACAACGATTCCGACAGCGGAGCAGTCCGAGTCGCCCACGCCTTCATTGGATTCCGGTGTCGAAACGCCGTCAAGTGAATCGAGCAATCCGAGCTCCACCGCACCGAGTAGCCCGGACGGTTCGAGTGACCCGGGGGCATCGAGCAGCCCGAGTGCTTCGGGCAGTCCGCCTGCATCGACTACTCCGAGTGCTTCGGGCGTTCCGCCCAGCGGCGAGGAGGATTCGCAGCAATGAGTTCGAACAGATTGGCAAGTTATATCCTCTTGTTCGTCCTTGCCATTGGGGCTAATCTCTTGGGGGAAACGGGCGCTGCGGCGGCGGGAGAATCCGAGGCTAAGTCGTTCAAAGACGTGCCTGCCAAGCACTGGGCGTACGTATCCGTACAGAAGATGATCGACAAAGGCATTATCAGCGGCTATTCGGATGGAACGTTTCATCCGACGGAGCAATTGACGAGAGCTCAGTTTGCCAAAATACTGACGCTAACGCTCGATCTGGATTTAGTTTCCGTCTCCGAGCCTACATTTTCCGATGTGAAGATCAATTCTTGGGCGCTGCCTTACATTGAGACGGTCAAAGCTTATTTGGAAGGTTATTCTTTTTTGCTGGGCAAATCGTTCTTCGATCCCGATGCGATTGTAACGAGGGAAGACGTTGCGGTCGCACTGGTCAAAGGGATGAAATTGCCGACGGACGTTACGAACGCAGAGCAGATTATCCGCAAGCAGGTGTCGGATTACAAGGCCATCACGCCGGAACTGGCCGTCTATGTGGCCGTAGCGATGCAGAACAACCTGATCGGAGGATTTGCGGACGGGACGTTTAAGCCAAAGCAAGGGTTGGACAGAGCTTCCGCTGTGGCACTGATGAGCAGGGTGATCAATTCGCCGAAGCTGCAGCCGCTGAAGGAAATTGAGCTTGAGGTCGTATTGCCCGACATTGCCGAGAAAAGCAAGGTACGGCTTCAAGGGACGGTCGGCGCGGACAACAAGCTATTCATAAATGGCAAAGCATTGTCTCACGCTAACGGTACGATTAATCACGAGCTTAGTCTGGATCGGGGAGAGGGCAAGTACGAGCTGGAGATTAAGGCCGTTCAACCCAATGGACGTTACAAAGCGATCGTAAAACAACTGACTTATCGGATTCCGGCTCCCGTGCTGACGATCGACCTCCCGACTAACTCGGACAAGCAAACCGTTACCGTTGCCGGTACGGTCATGGATGCGAACGACGAGAAACCGACGATAACCGTTAACGAAGTTAAAGTCTCCGTATCCTCGTCAGGAAACTGGAGTAGGGATATTCGTCTTCAGGAAGGCACGAACACGGTCAGAGTCGTGGCGACCAACAAACTGAAGAAGTCGACCTCGGTAGAGAAAAAGGTCAAGTTCACGGTCAAACCACCGGAACTTTCTATCGATCAACTGCCAGCTACCGTTAACTCGAAAGTTCTGACGATTAAAGGGCAGGTCGTCGACAATAACGATCCTTATCCCCAAGTGAAATTAAACGGGGAAGTCATTAACCAGAAGGGGACAATCTTTAAATCGTATACCCTTGTCGAGGGCGACAATCAACTTACATTTGAAGCAACGAACTCATGGGGCAAGAAAACTACGGTTACCAAAAAGGTGAAATATGTAATTTTACCGCCGGACATTACGTTCGACAACTTTCCGGAAACTTCAGTTCTGAGTGAAATGCCGATTCGGATAAGCGCCGCGGACAATGATGATCCCAATCCGGGAATATACATTAACGATCGGTACTTGGGCGCCAAATCGGTAAATTCCACGCTGAGTCTAAGAGAAGGAGAAAATACGTTTACGATCAAGGCTAAGAACAACTTGGGCAAACAAACCGTTATCGTAAAAAAGGTGATTTACACGATATTGCCTCCTACCCTGCTCGTAGATCCGATTCCGGATACCACGAATGTTAAGACGATTACGATTAAAGCGTCGGCAACCGATGTTGCAGATCGTTCTCCTACGTTGTACCTTAACGGGATCATTACGGGGACGAGCAGTTTTACCAGGACGGTTACGCTGGTAGAAGGCAACAATACCGTGACGATTAAAGCTACAAACAGGCAAGGGAAATCAACCACGGTGGAGAAAAAAATCAGGTATATCATTTCTCCTCCGGTTGTAACGGTCGATTCGCTGCCGGAAACAACGGAAGTGAAGACCATTACGATTTCAGCCAGCGCTACCGATGCGGAGGACAGGTATCCGCGGCTGTATATGAACGGGACGAATATGGGCTCGAACTCCTTTTCGAAAGTGGTTACGCTGACCGAAGGAGTAAACACGTTCGAGATCAAGGCTACGAATAGTGCCGGTAAAACCTCGGATACGGTGGTCAAAAAGATCACCTACAATGTGCCGCCGCCAACGTTAACAATTGAGAATATTCCCGATACGACGACCTCTGCGAATTTGACATTAAAGGCAAGCGCGTCGGATGTCAACGATTCGAGCCCTACTCTGTTTCTTGACGGCACCAATATGGGGACGCGTTCATTTACCAAAACCGTTGCGCTTGTCGATGGAGAAAATGTATTCACCTTCAAAGCGGTTAACCAGGCAGGCAAAGCAACCGAAGTGGTGAAGAAGATTGTGTATAACGTACCGGCCCCAACGCTTTCCATTGGGCCATTGCCTGAAGTCGTGTCTACAGCCGGAATTACGATTTCTGCAACCGCGGCAGATCCGAATGATATGAAACCGCAGCTTTATTTGAACGGGCAATTGCTGGGTGAATCGAGCTTTTCGATGTTCGTGACGCTGAATGAAGGAGAAAATGTATTTACCTTTAAATCCGTTAATCATTACGGCAAAGAGAGCGTCATCGTGAAGAGAGTCGTGTATCAGCCGGTATCGCAGCCGCAAGGAGCCCAGGAATCTCAAGGATCTCAAGGATCTGAGCCTTAAGCAACAATCAGCTCGACCATACCGAGCTTCGAGCAACCCCGCATATTTTCCAATGCGGGGTTTTCCCTTCGATTCTCAGTAAGTTATAATGAAAAATGCACGAAATCCGGGTAGTTCGTCCCCCAAGAAGGAGATATGCTATGGCAGGCTCTAAGCATCATAAAAAAACTTCGGTCACAGATTATTTAGTAAAATTCATTTTCATTACAGTTGGCGCAATTTTGATGGGGGTTGCCCTGGAAATTTTCCTGGTCCCCAATCAGATTATAGACGGCGGAATTACCGGAATTTCGATCGTGCTCTCGAAGATCACTCCGGTTTCTCTCGGCCTTTACATCTTTCTGATAAACCTGCCTTTTCTGTTTATCGGGTATAAGCAGATCGGCAAAACATTTGCGATATCGACTTTGTACGGAGTGGCAATCATGTCGGTCACAACGGCGTTCTTGCACCATTTCGAGCCGTTCACGCATGAGAAAATATTGGCTGTGCTGTACGGAGGATTGCTGCTTGGACTTGGAGTAGGCTTGGTCATCCGCTTCGGAGGGGCTTTGGACGGAAGCGAGATCGTGGCGATTTTGCTGTCCAAGAAAATGCGTTTTCCCGTAGGGCAGATCATTATGATGATCAATGTTTTTATCTTCATTACTGCCGGGTTTGTATTTGGCGCCGATTCGGCGATGTATTCCATATTTACATTCTACATAGCGGCGAAAGTGATGGATATCGTGGTACAGGGTCTCGACGAATCGAAGTCGGTGACCATCATCTCCAGCGAATACGAGGAAGTCTCTCAGGCGATCATGGACAGGTTGGGCAGGGGAACAACGATGATCTATGCAAAAGGCGGCTATGCGAAAGAGGAGACGCAAATGATCTATTGCGTCGTTACACGACTTGAAGTAGCCAAGCTGAAAACGATTGTGCAGGAAATCGACGCCAAAGCGTTTATCTCCATTCAAAACGTAGCCGACGTATTAGGCGGCAATTTGGAGAAAAAAAACATTCACTGACGGTTTCCGAGTGACGCTTATAATTGCCGATCAAAACCTCCATACTATCTCTGTAACATACAGGAGCGGAGGGAGTTCATGCCCGTATTCAAGACGGCGACGCTTATTGGCATGTGCTTGTCGATAGCGGTCGCGATAAGCGGCTACAAGGAACAACATAAGGAACAGCCGGTCAGAAAAACAAGGGCGTACTACGAAGAACGCGAAGAGGTCGTATGGGAAGTTCCGATGAAGGAAAAGCTGATTGCTCTTACTTTCGATGATGGTCCGAATCCCGTCACGACGCCCAAAATACTCGATCTATTGGCGGCAAACGAAGTGAAATCGACCTTTTTCGTCATTGGTAAACGGATGGATCAGTACCCGGATGTCGTTAGGCGCGAGGCAAAGGAAGGTCATGAAGTCGCGAATCATACATACAGTCATCTGTATTTGAACCGACGAATCAGCAAACAACGGCTGGCAGAAGAACTTGCAAGGACAGAAGAGCAAATTGTGAAGCTGACCGGAAAGCATAGCTCATGGTTCAGGCCGCCGGGAGGCTTCTTCAACGATTCGGTCATTCGGACCGCGCGCGAGCACGGTTATACGATGGTGCTGTGGTCCTGGCATCAGGACACGAAGGATTGGAGCTCTCCCGGCACTCGAAAAATCGTCGACAGAGTGTTGAATAACGTTCGCAACGGCGATATCATTCTGTTTCATGACCATGTCGCAGGATCGATGCAGACGGTTCAGGCGCTCGAGACGATTTTGCCGGAGCTCAGAAGGCGCGGCTACAAAATGGTCACCGTCTCTGAGCTGATCAAGCATAAAAAATCAAATACGATGCAGGGAAAACCGCCTGCCTGATTACGTCGAATCCTGCCGTAACGGGCAGGCTTTTTTTATACTATGAAACGATCTTTTACACTTTAATATTAGATATAGAAATTTTAGGGATTTCGCATTCGTTTTCCGATATGATGGGAGCAGTTCCATCTATAGAGGGGGTTGTTCCATGAAAAAATCTTTATTTGCCGTATTGAGCTTTGCGCTGTTAATCGGCTTAATGAGCGCCTGCAGCGGCGAGGGGATAAAGGAGGGGGAACTGGCGCCCTTAAGTAAGGATGAACAAGTGAAAATCAAAGTCATGTCCTGGGATAGCAATTACTTCTTTCAGGAATACGGGAATATGTTCGCCACTCAATTCCCCAATGTTGAAATCGAAGTGGTTAGCATGCAGCAGATGTACAACGAGATGGCTACGGAAACGATGGAGGAGCGGCTAGTCAAATTTTTGGACGTACATAAGCCTGACGTGCTGCTGCTGCAAGGAGCGGAATATGAGCAACTGGCCGGACAAGGAAAGCTGCTGGCCCTCGATTCGGTTATCGGACAGGACAAATTCGAAACGGAAGGCATTCATCCGGCCATTTTGAAAATATTGAGGGAGCAGGGCGACGGCAAGCTGTACGGTTTGTCTCCCGATTTTACCAGCTCGGCGCTGTATTACAATATCGACTTGTTCAAGAAGCACGGAGTGGAGCTGCCGAAGGATTCGATGAGCTGGGAAGAGGTGTTCGAGCTGGCCAAACGGTTCCCGACAGACGGAGACAAGGATTCCAGAATATATGGACTTTCTATGGACGTCTATACGAGGATATCCACCTTAATTCGGCAAATCGGAACGGAGCAGGATCTTAGAATGCTTAATGCGGACGGCTCGTTATTTAATATCGACACGGACTCTTGGAGAAAAGTGTTCCAGTCGGCGATTGGCGCTGCGAAGTCCGGGGCGCTGTATGTACCATCGGAGGCGGACAGGATGTTCAACTTCACGACGATGGAGGAGATGTATCAAAGAAATCTGTTCGTCATGGGTAGGTCGGCTATGGCTTTTAAAAGCAGCTACGAGGTTCAAGAAATTGTCCGGGCTAAAGAACATCTCACCGGCGTCGCTCCCGTCAATTGGGGAATCGTAACGGCTCCGGTCGATCCGAGCAACCGGAATCAGAGCGGTTATCTCAATCTGAACAACATTTTCGCCGTAAGCGCCGATTCCGCGAATCCTCGCGCATCCTGGGAATTCATTAAGTACATCAACAGCGACGGTTTTGCCAAGCTGAAGTCCAAGTCTCTCTACGGCAGTCTTTTGAGCCGCACGAAGCATAATCCGGATACGGATGGAAGGAGCATGGAGCCATTCTATAAGCTTGAACCGAAGAACAATCCGAATAATGAGTATACGAAAGCGCCTGTTCAGTTCTTCACCGCCTTGGCAAGCTTTATCGACGCCGAGGTCGATGCTGTTATGAACGACAAGAGAACGGTAGAGGAAGCGATACAAACCATTCAGGAAAAGGGAGAAGCGGAACTGCTGAAAGCAAAGAAGACGGCTGAAGCTCAGGAAGGGAGAGACAACTCGGATGATTAAGAGAAGATATATGCGAAAATGGCGAAAACGGGGAGCGCCCTTGTTAACGGCCATTATAGCCGCAGCCGTTGTCAAAGAGTCGGTGAAATCAAGAAGATGGGGGAATTAAGTTGAATCGAAGAGGATGGAGCGGCGTTTTGACCGCAGTCTTGCTGCTTGCGATCGTTGGATGCAGCGGCGGAAAAGGCGAAGGCGGCGGTGGGGATTGGGAAGCTTTGGACAAGGAAGAGCAAGTCAATCTTAGGGTGATGTATTGGAGCAGCCAGCAATTTATGTCCGAGTACGGTATGCTGTTTGCCTCCGAATTCCCGAATGTTGAGATTGAAGTGGTGAGCAGGCAGGGATTTCAAAGGGACCCTGAGAAGCCTCTGGAGGAAGCTTTAAGCGAGTTCATGGAGAAAGAGCGTATAGACGTTGCCTTTTTGCTGGATGATGAGTACGAGAGATTGGCAAGCAAAGGTCAGCTTCTTGATCTGGAGCCGGCAGTTCAGGGCAGCTCCTACAGTCTTGAAGGCTTCAACCCGGCGATTCTTGCCCAGCTTCGCAGCGAAGGAGACGGCAAGCTGTACGGTCTAAGTCCGTTTTTTACAAGCAAAGCGCTATTTTATAATATCGATCTGTTCGAGAAGTACAAAGTGGAATTGCCGAGAGATTCTATGACCTGGGAAGAAGTGTTCGAGCTAGCGAAGAGATTTCCGACGGATGGCGACAAGAAGAGCAGAATATACGGCTTTACGATCGATGGCTTCATGTCTCCGTTGTTTTACACGTTCGAAATCGGTGCCGCTCAAAATCTGGGGGTGCTGAATGACGACCTGACAGAGCTTCAACTAAATAGCCCAGGCTGGCAAAACGTATTCGAGATGATTGTAAGCGCGGTTAAATCGGGGGCGTTTTATCTCCCATCTGAAGAGGAAGTTTCCAAGACAATGCGGACGCTGGAGGACGATCGCTTTATTACCGGGAGATCGGCAATGACGTTTCAGAGCGCTTATCAGATCGGAAATATTTTATATTCGAAAAACCAGTTAAAGAACGTCAAACCGGTGAACTGGGGAATCGTCACCGCGCCGGTCGATCCGAACAATCGTACTCAGAGCAGCGTTTACGAGCATGGCGGCGTATTCGCCATCCCTGCCAAATCGAGCAACTACAAAGCGGCATGGGAGTTCATCAAGTATGCGAATTCGGCCGAATACGCCAAGATTAAAGCCAATTCGAACAATGGAGAGCTGTTCAGCCGAACCGAGTTTAATCGGCCCCAGGACGGACGGGAAATCGATGCGTTCTATAAGCTCGAGCCGAAAGCCGTAGTGAAGAACGAATTTGCTCAAGTTCCTCAGGGGTTGGACTGGCAGCTGCTTGAACTGATTTCCAAAGAACTGACGGCGGCGGCCGAAGACAAGAAGACGTTGGATGCAGCGATTGGGACGATTCAGGAAGAAGGGCAAGCGCTGCTCGTTCAGAGAAAAGATAATCGATAATAAGATGCAAAGGGGTATGTAACTCCTTCCGCTGCTATACGCTCCTGAAATCTGAAATGGTAAACCCGTGATAAGGAGATTTCAGGAGCGTATGAGGCAGGCTACAGGAGTTACATACCCCTTCTTTCTATATCGATCCTCTCAAACAACTCAGCCCACAGGAATGCCTTTATAACACTCTTCTCGCCGTAATGTAACGTTTGGAGTAGCTGCTCAACTTGCTGATCAAGACGCCGTTAAAGTTGCTGCCGATCGTGTTATGGATGAATTGCCCATTGCCGATATAGATGCCGACGTGATTAACTCTTCCCGGCTTCGATACGCTGAAGAAAACGAGATCGCCCGCTTTTAGATTGCTTTTGGCTACATAAGAGCCTTGCTTGCTTTGCGCTTGCGAGCCCCATTTCAGATTGACGCCTTGTTTGGCGAATACATATTTCGTAAAGGAAGAGCAGTCGAACCAAAGCTTGGAAGGATTGTTCACTCCGAATTTGTACTTCACTTTGCCTTTGAGCTGCTTGGCGGCGGAAATGACCGCATTGGCCTTCTGGACCGAAGTCGCGCTTGCAGATACGGTGGCCGCGTGAGCGGAAGGCGTCTGCAGAGCGCCGATTCCCGTCGCAAGGACGGTAAAGCATGCGGCGCCGATTATGATTTTCTTGAGCTGTTTTCTGAAGTTCATGTAAACTCCTCCTAAGGCTGTTCTAGATGACAAAATGGAGTATAACATGACGCTTGTCCCTGTATTGAGAAATTAAGGGCATCTTAATATTGGCAAAATGTACCGTGCAACCTTTACCGGAAAAAACGTTTTATCAGTCTTAGCGATTGGATTGACGGCTCAAGCTTTCGTCTTCTATAATTAATAATTATCGGATAATTCTGTATTTTCGAGTAATGAAGACGTTTTCATGAGGAAAGGAGAGGATGCGCATGCAAATGAACGAAAGGAAGCGGAACCGGATTTTCGTCTTTACCGGACCGGACGGCTCGGGAAGAAAATCGGTCGCAGAGGCAGTCGGTCAAACCTTCGGAATGGAGAAGGTCGTTTCTTACGCAACAAGAGCTCCCAGGCCGGGTGAAGTGAACGGGCAAGATTACGTATTCGTCAATCATGACGAATACCGGGAGCTGGAGCGACGAGGCGAATTTCTCGAAAGCGTGGAAATCGACGGGCAGCTCTACGGCATTCGCAGCGTAGATATCGAGAGGAGACTGAGTCAGCACGACTCCGTCTACTTGATCCTGAATCATGAAGGAGCCAGCATCCTTAAAAATATTTACGGGGACAATGCGGTACGCCTGTTTCTCTACGTAGATCGGCGGACGGCGGAGGAGCGCCAGCGCAATCTCGGCTTGGAGGAAGCGGTCATCGCCAAGCATCTCGGCCACTACGAACGAGAGCTTAGCTACCGATCCTCCTGCGAGCATGCGTTTGAAAACTACGACTTGGCCCAGACGACCTATGAGATTACGAACACTTTGGAAACCTATTTGCAGCGGAATCTGGTCGACAAAGACTAAGCTTGTTCAGAAATCGGTCTCATACGCCAATAGATGGGGTTGAACCATAAGCACTTCAAGCTGCTGTTAAAGATAATCGATAATAAAGGAGTAAAGGGGTATGTACCTCCTTCCGATGCTATACGCTCCCGAAATCTGAAATGGATAACCCGTTACAAGGTCATTTCAGGAGCGTATGAGGCAGTCTACAGGAGTTACACACCCCTTCTTTTTCTATCGATTATCTCAAGCAACTCTGCTTATGGGTCAGCCCCGTTATTGTTACAGAAGACTGCTCATTTTGCGATATTCGCGCGGGGAGACGCCCTGCCATTTTTTGAATGCATGACTGAAATGGTGCAAGTCTTCATATCCGACGAGCAATCCGACGCGCTCGATTTTCAAATCGGTTTCCCGCAGGCAGCGTTTCGCCTCTTGATGGCGGAGCCTTCGCACATATTGGCTGGGAGTCGTCCCGTATTGTTCCTTAAACAAACGAATGAAATGATCCTCGCTCACGCTGAGACGGGCAGCCATTAAGGAGACCGTCCACGGGAAGGCCATCCTGGCCGACATCTCGCCTGTCAAGGAACGAAGGGCGTCCTGATAAGCTTGCGGCACGGAGCGGGCCGGCTTCGGCTGAAGACGGGCCAGAGCCGCCAGCAGCACAATCATCGCCCCTTTGCAGACCATCTCGAATCCCGGCTTCTCGGACGTAAACTCCTCGCTTATTCTTTCCATCCAGCCCACGATTTCGTCGGGCACGGCCTCGTAGCGCGCCGCGTAAATCCTTTCCCCGTCTATGCCGACCGGCATCAGGCAGAAGCGGTCCACGTGCACACGCTCCTCATCGACGACCATGAACAGCTCATGACTTATCTCGAACTCATTGTAGAAATCGAAATGAATGCCGATCAATCGGGCGCCCTCGGTGGAGGAGATCTCGATGCAATGGGGTTCGGCCGCATGCAGAAACAGCAAGTCTCCCGGGAGAAACCGCAGCTTCTCGCCGGTTTCGGGGTAATGCACGATCATTTCCCCGTCGTAAACGTACATCATTTCGAAGTCGTAGAGACGTCTTGTCATCCCCGGAGTTTTCTGAACGCTCTGCCGGCGAGCCCAATGGATGCTTGGGTTGATTTCGCAGTAATTCAGCTGTCGAACCTCTTGATCGCTTCTCGTCATGGTGCCCCTACCCTCCTCATCTCCCACATCGATAATATACAACTAATAGTCGATAACGAGCAAATACATGTTTAATCTTCCGTGCTATTATTTCATCAAATGATCGACAATAAACAAATTTGACTCGCATATTCGGAAAGACAGGTGTTGGGGATGAGATTGGGCGTCATTGGATACGGCTTAAGGATAAGCTATATTTTCCCGGAAATTGTCTCGGAGGAGTTGGGTTACCGAATCGTGGCGATCGCAGATTTACGGTCGGAAGAGCTGCGGGCTAAGCTTGGAACGCGTGCAGAAGGGGTCCGGTTCTTCGAGGATGCCGACACCATGCTGGAGGAGGCCGAACTGGACGGCGTGATCATCGGAACTCGCTGCAATCTTCACACGGAAATGGCGATTAAGGTGCTGCGCCGGAATCTGCCGCTCTATCTGGAGAAGCCCGTCGCGACCAAGTATGAGGAT
Source organism: Cohnella sp. LGH (assembly GCF_017671885.1). NCBI lineage: Bacteria > Bacillati > Bacillota > Bacilli > Caryophanales > Paenibacillaceae > Cohnella > Cohnella sp. LGH. The sequence continues at coordinate 920,003 of NZ_CP072117.1, read as the reverse complement.
CTGTACCGGCTGAAGGCTGCATACGAGGCTTCCCGTTCCGAGGTGGTCGTATCCTTCCCGCTGCGGAATACGCCGCTCGTCACGCTGGCCAAAGAAATCGTCGACTCGGGCAAGATCGGCACGATCGAGCATGTGCAGGCTGTGAATAACGTACCGTACGGCGGAGTTTATTACCATAGCTGGTACAGGGACGACAGCATTACGGGAGGACTGTTCCTGCAAAAGGCGACGCACGATTTCGACTACATCAATTGTTTGCTCGGCTTGAAGCCGATCGAAGTATGCGCGATGAAGTCGAAGCAGATTTTCAAGGGAGACAAGCCTGCGGGGTTAAAGTGCGTCGATTGCGAGGAGAACCGAACTTGCGAGGAAAGCACGTTGAAGCCGGCGAACTTGGATCGGGGAGATTACTGCAGCTTCGCGGTCGACACCGGCAACGAGGATTCGGGCAGCGCGCTGCTGAAGTACGAGACGGGAATGCACGTGAGCTATTCTCAAAATTTCTTCGCGCGCAGAGGCGCGGAGCGGCGCGGAGCCCGACTGCTCGGATACAAAGGGACGTTGGAGTTCGATTGGTACAAAAGCGAGCTTAAAGTGTATATGCATCATGAGCCGAGAGTGGAGACGCACGTCATTGACGCGAACGTGCTGGACGGGCACGGCGGAGGGGACGGTAAGCTCGTTCGCAACTTCCTGGAGTGCGTGCGCGGCCGCGAACGGTCGGCTACGACGCTTGGCGACGGTCTGCTGAGCGCGCTGCTTTGCCTCAAAGCGAACGAGTCGGCGGAGACGAAATCTTTTCAGCGGGTTGAGTGGAACGACCGTTGACGACAATGGAAATCCATGGTATGTTGAACATATAAATTCAATAAACAAAGCGGAAGCACCGCAAATTTCGACGCATAGCGCGTTGGAGTTTGCGGTTTTTTTGTTTTCCGGAAAGGAGGCGAAAGATGATCAGAAGGCTTGTACTGGCCGCGGAGGATCGGGAATACGTCGCCAAGCTGGCGGAGTATTTGCGCGAAGAGGAGAAGGACTGGGAGGTGACCGCCTGCACTTACGACGGTGCGCTGAGAAGAGAGCTGCGGAATGGAGGGAAAATCGACGCTTTGATCGGCGAGCGGGGGCTTGTGGGACAGGCGCTTTCCGAAGGCGGGCAGCCGGGAAAAACGATCATTCTGACGGATGGCCATGAAGCCGCGGAGGAAGGCCGGCAGAATATGGACCGCTATCAGCCGTTGCCGGCTCTGCTAAGCGGAATTCGAGGGGCGTTGGGGCTGGAAGCGGCCAAGCTGAAGGAGGGATGTCGGATATGGACGGTATTCTCGGCTTCGGGAGGCGCCGGTAAGACGACGGTGGCATTGAACCTGGTCCGTCAGGCAGGGGAGCGAGGCCAACGCGTTCTCTATCTCAATCTGGAGGAGTTGAACGCGACATCGCTCCTATTCGGCAGAGGCGAGCCGGACGGATTATCCAGATTGCTCTACGCGCTGCAAGCGCGCCCGGAGCAATGGGGGGAGCTGTCGCAACAGCTGTGTCGGCACCAGTCGCAATTGCGAGCCGATTATATCGACGCTCCCGAGCATCCCGGTGAACGGCTTGCGCTTACGCCCGAGCTGACCGGCGCTTTGCTGGACAAGCTGAAGTCGGACGGCCGTTACGACGCGATTGTCGTCGACCCGGATTCCGGCTCCGGGGAATGGCATTGCAGCCTGCTAGAGGCAAGCGATCGGGTTGTCTGGCTGATTCTCGACGATGCATACTGCCTGCAGAAGGCCGAGAAGCTGCTGCACTATTGGGAACCGCGACTTGGCAAGTCGGCGTACAAGCTGATCTTGGTCCTTAATAAGGCCGTCGGAGGGCAGCCTGTTAATCGCTGCACGTTGGCAGGAGCCGGGCCGGAGCTAGCGCTCCCGTATATCCCGCAGTGGAAGGCGGTCGACCAACCGGGGAGATGGTTGTCCTCTCCGGTATTCTCAGGGGCGGTAGATCAGCTTCTGGATAAGATGGAGCCGAGGATCGGGGGCTCGGCGAAGCGCGGGAGATGAGGAGACGGATATGGGGATGGCGGATAGCGGGCTTGCAATTGAGGAACTGGTTGAACTGAGGAACGCCGTCCGTGCTCGTTTGACCTGGGACGATTCGATTTCGGACGACGATCTCTGCCGCCTGATCGAAGACGAGCTGTTCCGCCGGGAGCGGGCAAAACGGATGACGGCAGGGGAACGCAAAGCGGCGGTCATGCGTCTGTTTCACTCGTTTCGGGGAATGGACGCGCTTCAGCCGCTGCTGGAAGACCAGGAAATTACGGAAATCATGATCAATTCTTATAAGGAAATTTTTATCGAGAAAAAGGGCGAGCTGCGAGCGGTTGATCTCGGATTCGAGAGCAACGAAAGACTGGAGGATCTTATTCAAAGCATCGTCGGTCGCGTAAACCGTATCGTAAACGAAGCGTCGCCGATCGTGGACGCACGTCTTCCCGACGGCTCGCGAGTGCATGTGGTGCTGCCGCCGATTGCGTTGAAAGGACCGACGGTAACGATTCGTCGGTTTCCGCACCGGCCGCTCGGCATCCAGGATTTAATCGCCAAGGAAGCGTTGACGCAGGAAGCGGCCGATTTTCTGCAGGAGATCGTCCTGGCCAAATACAATCTGTTCATCAGCGGCGGCACGGGCTCGGGCAAGACGACTTTCCTTAATGCGTTATCCCAATGGATTCCTCCCGACGAGCGCGTCATAACGATCGAAGACGCCGCCGAGCTGCAGATTCTCGGGATTGCCAACCTCGTGTCGCTGGAGACGCGCAACGCCAACAGCGAGGGCAAAGGGCAGCTCGGTATCCGCGAACTGATTCGCGCGTCTTTGCGGATGAGGCCGAACCGGATCATTGTTGGGGAAGTTCGCGGCGCCGAGGCGCTCGACATGCTTCAGGCAATGAATACCGGCCATGAAGGATCGTTGTCAACCGGCCATTCTAACGGAGCCAAGGACATGATTTCAAGATTGGAGACGATGGTGCTGAGCGGTGCGGATTTGCCGGTGCCGGTCGTTCGCCAACAGATCGCCTCCGCCCTCGACATCGTCGTCCATTTGAGCCGCTTCCGCGATTCCAGCAGGCGAGTGGCGGAAATATGCGAGGTGACGGGAGTCGAGCGAGGAGAAGTTCAACTCAGCACGCTATTTCGCTTCGAAGAAGAAGGGGAGCGGGAAGGCGCTGTCTTCGGGAGCCTGCGCAGAGTCGCCCAGCTTCGCGATCTGGGAAAGCTGCGTCATGCCGGTCTGTTAAAGGAGGCGGAGGGATGACGGACTATTCGGTTTACAGATTAAATGCAAAAGAGAAAGCATGGGCGATTTTACTCGGCTGTTCGTTCTGCTTCACGCTTATATGGCTGCTCTATCGTCATCCGCTTATCGCAGCTTTCGCTGCGCCGTTGGGATTGCTATATCCGAAATACTATGCGCTCAGTCTGTGCCGTCGCCGACGTGACAAGCTCAGACAGCAATTCAAGGACGCTCTGCAGGCTCTGACCTCGCTGCTGTCGGCAGGGAGGTCGGTAGAGAACGCCTTCTCGGCTCTTGAGAGCGACTTGGTTTTATTGATCGGCGACAGCCGCTCCGACCTGATTAGAGAGCTGAGGGCGATCTCCAATCGGTTAAGCAACGGAGAGCAGCTTGAAGTCATCTTGCAGGATTTCGCGGAGCGATCCGCTGTGGAGGAGGTGAGGAATTTCGCGGAAGCGATCGCGATATGCAAGAGAGCGGGGGGCGATCTGGTAGAAGTGACGAGAAGAACGTCGCTGCTTATTGCCGAGAAGATGGACGTCGAACTGGAAGTGTCCGTGCTGATCGCGCAAAAACGATTCGAAGCCAAGGTAATGATGGCGATGCCGTTTGCGTTTGTCGGAATCCTTAATTTCCTGGCTGCCGACTATATGCAGCCGATGAGAGAAGGGATGGGGATCGTTGTGATGTCGGTTTGTTTGCTGCTGCTTGCGTTATGCAGTTGGTGGATCGTGCGCATTATGGACATTAAGACATGAGCATATGGCTGATTAGAGTTGTTTGTACGGCGCTGCCGGGAGTTTACGCGTGCCTTGTCGCGATGTCCTTCCGCCGCTTGAAGGGAGCGAGGATCAGGCTTCATATCGATCCGTTTTCAATTGTGCTGCGGACCCCGGCCGTTTGGAGACGGATGCTGCCCCTGCTCGACAGAGCGAGAGTCTCGTTGGCTCTGCTGAACGGAGGCTCCTGTACGGAAGTTCAACTGCTGGATTGGGCGGCGGAGGGGGCCGGGCTTGGATACTTGACGATAGCGGGTATGAGTTTACTGGCATGGACGACAGATACGCCGGAGCTGCTCGTGCTGGGAGCGCTGCTCGGAGGAGGCTTGCCCCTGCTGCGTATGAAGGAGCTTGCGGGACGGGTAAGCAAGAGACGTCAGAGCATGGTTACGGAGCTGCCGGAGCTGCTTAGCAAGCTGCTCTTAATGGTGAATGCCGGGGAGAACGTTATGCGAGCGTTGAATCGAACGGCGGAGAAGACCGGATCCTCGGATAATCCGCTGTACACGGAGCTAAGATCCGCAATCGAGAGTATGAAGCGGGGAGAAGGCTTGGCGGCGGCGCTTGAGGAATGGGGCAGGAGATGTGCGATTCCCGAAGCGAAGCTGTTCGCGACGACAGTTCTAATCAATGCGAGGAGGGGCGGGGATGCCTTTATTCCGGCGCTGCGCGAACTGACCAGGCAAATGTGGGAGAAGCGGAAAGCGATCGCGCGAACGATGGGAGAACAAGCTTCGTCCAGACTGGCTTTTCCGCTCACGATCGTGTTTCTAATAATTATGGTTTTGGTCGGCGCTCCCGCCGTGTTTATGATGTGAACTATAAGTGTTTGTTCAAAAAGTCCGGTACTCAGCCTCTATAAACAACCAACAGGAAGGATGGTCGGAATGATCGGATTCATATATCAATACGGAATGAACGCTTTTCGCGCTTTGCGCGAGGACGAGGAGGGCATCGGCACGCTTGAATTGGTGCTGATCGTAGCAGTGCTAATCGCGATTGTGCTCGTATTCCGAGAGGAGATTATCGGCTTTCTGAAAGGGCTGATGGAAAAGCTGGAGACCAAGTCCGATGAAGTGTTCGATTAGTCTGGGTGCGCGTAAGCAAGAAGGGAGCCGACGGAGATATTCGGATTCTGCGGGTTCGTTTACAATCGAAGCTTCCATGCTGCTTCCTTGGGTGATGATGCTGACTTTTATGCTGATCTTATTTGCATTGTATATCTCGCAAGGAGCGTTGCTCTATTACAGTTCGTCCATTATGACGGAACGGGCTGCGTTCAATTGGTCCAACTCTTCCGCCGACACGCGTACAGGCGGGTATCCTGAGGGACAAGTCGACGGGCTCTATTGGCGATTGACCGACGACGCCCTGCTGCAGAGCCTGTTCGGACTCGCCTCGGGAGAGGCGGGAACGCAAGTAGAGGTGTATCCAGGCATGGCCGGAGGGGAGGGGGCCGCAGCGGCCGAGAAACTTAAACGGGCAGCTTATGAAACCTCCGCCAAGCATCACGTCGGTTCTGGACAACTAAGCTATCGAAATATTGGAATTAAGCGCGAGATTCGTGCAGAGCTTATCAGTTCATGGCTTTCGGTTCCGCTTGTTCGCTTCAAGGGAGGAGGACCGGCTGAAGCGAAGGTGTCCGCGCTCGTCGTGGAGCCGGCTGAATTCGTCAGGTCGTTCGATCTGGTCCGCTATTATGCAGCCAAGCTGCGGAACGCTCCGGAAGGGGAGGAAAAGTATCGTTCGCAGGCCGAGGAAGTGCTGGGCAAGCGCAAGTCGGCGCTCGGGAAAGGGGGAGGCTGGACATGAGCCATATTCGACTCCGGAGCGGGAGGACGTCAGGCTCCGTATCGGTCTATTTTATAGCTGCGACGGCTTCGTTGTTCCTGCTGACCTCCTTGTTGATCGATTTTGCCCGGATCGCCGCTTTCCGCAAACAGGCCGAGCTGTCGGTCAAGTCGGGCGTACGTTCGGCGATGTCGTCATTCGACCCGATTATTTACGCTAAATACGGACTGTTTATCCGCGGTGGGGAGGCTGCGAACGAGCTGTTTCGAACGACGCTGGAGGGCAACTCTTCGGGCGAAGACAACGAGGCGTTTTCTTTTCTGGATACGCGCTGGGGGCAAGCGGAGGTGACGGAGAGCCGGCCGCTCGCCGGTCATGACGTTTTTCGCAGGCAGGTTTTGGAGGAAATGAAGTACAAGGCTCCGATCGATCTTGCGATTGAAGTGGCAAGCCGCTTCAAAGGGCTATCGGGGACGATGAAGGAAGCGACTCGAACGGTCGATCTGCTGGAACAGATGCGCAAAGCCTACGACCGCAGGGAGAAGGCGTTCGACGATGCTTATGATCGTCAGCGAGCGCATGGCGAGAAGGTCGCGCAGAAAGCTGAATCGGCAATAAGCTCTGCAGGAGGAGTCGTCGGCGGCTATGACGATTACGTCGCGAAGCGGGAGGAGGACAAGTCGAGAAGGCAAGCTCTTGAACGCTGGGAGGCTGAGAGAGACGCCCGCTTGAACGCCGGAGAAGATTCGGAAGAGATAGAGAAGGATAAGCCGGAAGGTCCGCGTTACGGGGCCGAGATCGCCGCTTACGAGTCCCGTGCCGCCTCCACCGCGCGGGAACTCGGAAAAGCGGCCGACGAAGCGCGAGCGGAATCGGACAAGTTCGTCTCGAAGGCGAGGGAGGCGCTGATTAAAGCCACACAGGCGAACGATGAAATGCTCGCTATCGTGGAGCGGTCGCGAAGGGATACGGGGGCGACGTCGGGAGGGAGCGAAGACGCTTTGGAATCCGAGCACCGGCAGACGATGGAGGAGCTGCGTCGCTCTGCGGAGGATTTGATTTTGCCGCCGGCTTTCTTTAGCGAATACGACGCCGAGATCGACCGGCAGTATTCGCAAGGACTAACGCTGGCGGGCGAACTCGGCTCTTTGTCGTCCTTAATCGCTTCCGCTCCCGGCTCGACCGGTATGGGAACGGCGTTAAGCTCAGGGCAGGCGCGGGCGAGCGATTGCTTGTCCGAGTTTTCCGATGACTATGGAGCCGGAGGGAGGATCATAGCGCAGCGAAAGGAAATGCTGGAGTCTCGTCGTTCCTACGAAGCGGAGCGGAAGCAGGCAGAGGCGAGAGCGGAGTCCGAATGGCGAAGTGCCGGGAGCTTCCTCGGCTCGTTCTCCGCAGGAGCGGGCTCGGACGAAGAGAAGGTAAGCTTCGAGCGTACAAGCGTGTTGTATACAGAGAATCGGGAATGGAATCGTTCCGAGGAGGAGGCGCGCAGAACGCAGAGGAGCGAAGCTTCGTCCCAAGGGAGAGACGAAGCGATGACATCGGTCAATAGCTTGCTGGACGTGCTGGAAGGCGCCGTTGAGGGAGTCAGGGATCAGCTTTACTTCTCCGAATATGCGCTCGGGAGAATGACTCATTTTCCTCCATCATCGGCGAAGGAGCTTCTGAACGGGGGTGAGATTTCTTTGAGCGTGCACGGTCAGGAGGTCGAATATATTCTTTACGGACTGAATCATCCGTCCGGCAATATCGCTGCGGCGTACGGAGAAATTTTTGCTTTCCGACTGGCTGTTCGAACGATGGAAGGGCTGATCGAATGCCGGTCGGCGGGCCATCCTCTGCTCGTTCTGGCTGCGGCGCTAGTCTACGGAATCACGCAGGCGATGGCGGATATGGGCGCATTGCTGGGGACCGGCAAAATCCAATTGTCCAAATACTTGAAAGTAGATACGTACTATACAGATTATTTGCGACTGTTCCTGCTGCTGCATGGCGGGGGCTCAAATCCGACAGCGCGAGCGATTGCCGTAATGGAGCATGGCTCCGGACTTGATTTCCGCGGCGCTTACACGTATGCGAGCGGAGAAGGGACAGCGTCGGTCCGGCTGTGGTTTTTTCCCGGCCTGCTCAAAGCGCTGGCCAGGGTCGGAGATTTGGGAGGATCGATAAAGGGGAATCGCTATGAGGCGACGTATACCGCGGATTATTCTTACATATGAACGATGGCGTTCAATCCGGTTCGATTCGGGCAGCGTAACGCTGGAGAGCGCGCTGGCCATGCCGATTTTTCTGCTGTTTATTTTATTTCTGATCTTTCTTGTGCAGACGGCGGTCATCTCCATGGCGCTTCACGGCGCTTTGTCTCAGACGGCGAGGCAGGCGGCGTCCGCATGGTATCCGGTCGCGCTGGCGACGGACAAGCTTAGAGATTCCGAGCTGAACCGGCAGCTTGAGCAATGGAACGACAAATGGCTAAGCGTGGCGGATACGCTGCGCGAATACGGGCAGTGGCTGCCGGCGCCGATGAACGAGTGGGCGGACAAGGCGTCCGGGGTGTCGTTTTCATTGGAGGAGCACGCCGCCAAGCTTGCCTTCGGCGAACTGCTCAAGCAGTTTGCGGATCGGCGCGTGCTCGAATTGTCCAACGTCAGCCTTGTTGCTGTAGGACTTCCGGACGTCGCGGATCGTTCCGACGCTTATATCACTTTGGTGGCCGAATACAAGCTGCCGATGCGCGTTCCATTCCTTGGGCGCAAGCTTGTTTTGCGAGAATCGGCTAGAGAGCGGGCATGGATCGGCGGAAGTCCTTCGTCCTCCAAGCAAGCGGAGGAGGACCAGACTGGCGAGACGTTCTCGGTAACGTTCGTATCTCTTGATCCGAATCCGGTGAAGCCGGGACGCAAAGCGACGCTTGTCGTGCGGACCGAACCCGGAAGCGTCGTTGATCTGTCCATTGTTTACAAGAGCGGGCCGAGCCAGGCGAAAAATCTCGGGACAACAATCGCCGATGCATCGGGTTTGGCGTCATGGACCTGGCATGTATCCGGAAGGACGACGCCGGGCCAATGGAGCATGCAAGTATCGAACGGGCAGGGCGGAGTCTGGCAGCATTCGTTCGATGTTGTAGGCAAATCTGCGGCTGCCAACGAGGAGGGGGAACGTTGAGCTGGGGAGAGTGGCTTATTGCCGGAATTTTGCTGGCGTCGGCATGCTGGACGGATTTGCGCCTCATGCGGATTCCGAACGCGTTGAATTTGACCTTCGCGGCAGGAGGCTTTGCGTATCAATTCCTTGCGCACGGAGTGGGCGGATTGGGCTGGGCCTGCCTTGGAGCATTGTGCGGCGTTGTGCCTCTGTACGCGATGAATCGCTTAGGCGGTATAGGAGGAGGAGACGTTAAATGGTTCGGGGCGTTCGGCGCATGGGCCGGGCCCGCGTTGACCTTCGAGCTGCTGCTCGTTTCCGTATTGGTCGGGGGAGGTATCGCTTGCGGGCTGTTGGCGCTCCGAGTTCCCGGCTTGCGAGCGCTGGGAATAAAGCTGAAGTGGCCGTGGGGAGAGCATCCGGTAACCGGGGGAAGGAAGGTTGCTTTTCCGTTCATGCTGGCGGTTGCCCCCGGATTTCTGATTTTACTGGGAATGGGGTGGAGATGAGTGAAAACATTGCCGCTATCGGTAAGGTTCGAACAGCGCAGAGGGCATGTCATGATTATAGAACGCGATCCGCCGCTTGCCCGGAACGAGATCATCGAGACGCAGCTTCGCATGCTTCAGCGTTGCAAAGTTCCTTCGCTGCTTCCGCTTGAGCTTGAGGAGTGCGATGGACGAGTTTCGCTGAGATACGCTTTAACCGGAACGCGCATGCTTACGGAGGCAATGCGAGCCTCCTGGTGGTCGATGAGCGAAGCGATGGAGGCGTTGTGTAAGCTTGCCGATACGTTGGAGGAATGTCGGCTAATTATGCTGGATGCCGAGAGGGTGCGGCTGCAGGACGAATTTATTTTTGTCGGCAACGAGACTCGGGACTTGCACTTTACTTATTTACCGTTAGTCCTGCCTTCCCCCAATTGGAAAGAGGACTTGGAGAGTTTGATCGTCAGGTGGATGATGCGCGTCAAAGAGCCGGACGGATTGGTTTTTCAGCAGGTGCTGCGGTTGGTGTCCAGCGCGGACTTCGTGCCTGCGACTTTAAGCCGTCTCGGCAGGAAGTATTTGGCCGAAGCTTCGGCCGGAGCTGCCGTCTCCTTCTCGGATATTCGCAAACCGGATCCCGCCCCGATGACGGATATGCGGTCTGCCGCCAGGGAAGAGAACAAACCGAAAAGTCGTTCATGGGAGCTTCTTCAACCCGTTAGCGGAGATCCGCAACCGGTATCGGAGCTTTGGGGAGAGCCGTCACAGCATCGGTTTGATGCAGTAAGACAGAAGAGCGAGGAGAACTCTGAAGAGGAGGATGGAGGCGAACGATTCGATCCTGCTCGTTGGCGGATCATCGTCATCTGCTCGTCTTTGCTGTTGCTGGCAGCTGTCTGGAAGTTCGTGTACCTGGAACGGCCGGGCCAGCAGCAATTGCTCATTTGCGTCTGCTTGACCTTGATCGCCGGAGCGGCGGCTATTCTGTTCTGGAATGGTCCGCCTATGCGGTTGGGATCGTTTCGTCGGGGAGAGCCCTCTTCCGAACCGGGACCGAGAGAGATCGAGGCTGCCTTCCGCAATCGCTATGCAGCGGAGGAGGCAAGCGGAGTCGGCCCGGTATGGTCGCCTCCGGGGTTTGCAGCGGCGGCAGCCAAGCCGCAGGAGCGGGATACGGGGGGCCGTATTCCGGGGAGCGGCACAATTACGCCGGAAACGACATGGATTTCCGGACAGGAGCGAACCGCATTGTTAGACCGGCAGTCATCTCCGGCATCGGAACCGTACTGCTTGGTGTGGAAGTCGAAACATGAGCAATTTCGAATCCCTCTGCGCGGCGAATCCCTCGTCATCGGACGATCCGAAGAGGCGGCCGACCATGTAGACGAGACGGAGGGGATTTCCCGCTCTCATGTCGAGTTCGTGAAAATATCCGAGCAGTGGAAGGTGAAGGACCTTGGGTCGCGCAACGGGTCGCGACTTAACAATAAACCGATGGCTCCTTATGAGCTGTATTCGCTTCAGCCGGGAGATTGCCTGACGCTGGCTTGTTCGCAGTACCGTTTCCAACTCGTGGAAGGAAGGCAACCTAACTAGAGAATGTTGATTAAGCCTCGCCAGGATCACATAAAGAAAAGCCCTAGGGCGTGTATGCAAACCCGCTCAGAGGTATCTTTCATCCCCTGCTGCGTCACATTTGCTTGACGTACCCCCGGTACGCCTTCACAAAAGTTCCTTGCATGGAACGAAAATTCGGCAAAATCTACTATCCTCGGAGTATGCATACACGCCCTAGCGGGACAAATCCCGCAGGGCCTCTTCGAGTTTAGGGAAGGCGAATTTGAATCCATGATCGAGCAGCTTGCGAGGCATCGCCTTCTGTCCGGTCAGCACGAGCGTGCTCATCTCGCCTAGGGCGGTGCGAAGCAGGAAGCCCGGAACCGGGAACCAGTGAGGCCGCTTCATCGCTTGTCCGAGAGCACGACCGAATTCGTCGTTGGATACAGGATCGGGAGCGACTGCGTTCACGGGACCTTCGATCGACTTATTATCCAGACAGAACAAAATCAAGGAAACCATGTCCTGCAGATGAATCCATGGCAGCCCCTGCTTGCCGTCGCCAATGCGGCCTCCTCCGAACAGCCGATACGGCAGCCGGATAAGCGGGAAGGCTCCGCCGTCCCGAGCGCAGACGAGCCCGATCCGCAGCTTGACGAGCCGCTTGACCGGGATCCGATCCGCCGCCGCTTCCCACCGGACGACCGTATCGCCCAGAAAGTCGGCAGGCTGCACGGGAGAGGATTCATCGAAGATCTGCTCGCCGGAATGCCCGTATAGCGAAATTCCGGAAGCGTTCACAACAACTTCCGGAGGGTAGCGCATGCGCTTGATATATTCGGAGATTCGTTCGGCTGCTTGTTCCCGGGAGCGGACGATGCGCTCCTTCGCTTTGTCGGTCCAGCGCTGGTTGATCGTCTCTCCGGTGAGATTAACAAGGCCGTCGAAGCCGGACAGACGGTCGGGATCGGCGGCCCATTCCTCCCAAGTAACGTACCGAGGATGGGGAAGCGCATTGTCGTAGGCAGCGGCGGCAGGCTTTTTTCTCGTCACGATCCATACTTCGTCCCCTCTCGACAACAGGGCGTGCGTTAAAGCCTGACCGATGAATCCGGTCCCTCCGCACAGCAGCAAACGCATGCGCGTTCCCTCCTCGCTAACGATTATTCCTTATCGATAGATACGATCGTTTTTTGCTCCACCGATCCGGTGTCCGTATCCATTTTTTCAACGATATATTGGAATTTTACAGGCGTGTTCTCATCCCAGGACCCGACTTTCTCGGCGACTTCCGGAGTGACCTGGAAGCCTGTAGGGCCTTGCTCAGTCTCGATTTCGACGGAGTGGCCGTCCTGAAGTCCGACGTATTTTCCAGTGGCCTCGATCTGCTCCGGTGAAGCGGACGGACTCGGATTATTCGAAGGGCTCACGGACGGGCTCGCGGACGGACTGGCCGTGGCGGAAGGATTGGCGGACGGAGAAGATCCCGAGCTGCCGTCATTACAGGCTGTGCCTATCAGTGCCAGAGCCAACACGGCGGCCCCCAGTGTCATCGTCTTTCGGTTGCGCTTTTTCATAGTAGTGATGCACCTCCTTATGAGGTTAGACGAAGTTGGACGGCAAAGGTTTCGATTTTTTTTAGCGCGACGATTCCGGGAACGATCACTTCAGCAAGTGGCTGTAGGCGGAATAGTCGATCTGCTTCTTCTCAAGGAAGCTGATCAGGCTCTTATGGTCGCGAGCCGGCGTCGCGCGTATGTAGCCCTCGATGCAGTGTTCCTTCGTGACCTCGGCTGCGCCGCTCTCAACGGCGATCTGCCCGATCTTGGCGGCGATGGAATGGCTTGCAATATCGCGGAACGGAGTCGGAACCGGCGAGACAAGCGTCTGAAGCATATCCTTGGACTCGGGAGTCCATAGGTCGCGGCTTCGCTCCACCCAATAATTTTGCCAATCGAGCTTGGATTTCCCGTCTCTTTGCGGGAGCACCTTGAGGAATTTGCGGAACATGAAGAAGCCGCCTATGCTCATGAACAAGACAAGCACGACTGTCCAGAATGCAATGAAATAAATAAACCACGTCGGGGTATCACCCATAACGATCACCTCATCTTGAAATTATACCGCATTCCTAGATTTATTTCGACGTTCGCGATACAATAGTGAAATAATTGCGAGAACAAGCCCCCGGAGCATCGGGAGGGGACGGAACGACAGGCGAGAGGAGCCGGAAAATGTTGAAAATCGGATCTCATGTTTCTTTTTCGGACAAAGGTTTGCTGACGGCAACGAAGGAAGCGGAAACCTACGGATCGAGCACCTTTATGATCTACACGGGCGCGCCGCAGAATACCCGCAGGAAGCCGATCGAGGATTTGTATATTCCCCAGGGCAAGGATGCGATGGCGCAAGCCGGAATCGGCGAGATTGTCGTGCACGCTCCGTACATCGTGAATCTGGGCTCTTATAAAGAAGATACTTATCGCTTGGCGATAGATTTCCTGCAGGAGGAGATCCGCCGGACGCACGCTATCGGAGTCAAGAATATCGTGCTGCACCCGGGGGCGTATACGGAGAAGGACCCAGAATACGGTATCGCGCGCATTGCCGAAGGTCTCAATGAAGTGCTGGAAGGCACGAAGGAGACGGACGTGAACATCGCCCTGGAGACGATGGCGGGCAAAGGGACGGAGATCGGCCGCAGCTTCGAGGAGCTGGCGCAAATCATCGAGCGCGTTCGGCTGAACGAACGCTTGACCGTCTGCATGGATACTTGCCACATTCACGATGCGGGCTACGATATTGTCGGCGATATTGACGGCGTGCTGCGCAAATTCGACGACATCGTCGGTCTGAACCGGATCGCGGTCGTACACGTCAACGACAGCAAAAATCCGTGCGGAGCGGCCAAGGACCGTCATGCCCCGATCGGCTCCGGCTGGATCGGCTATGACGGCATCGCCGGGGTTGTCGGACACGAACTGCTCAAGGGCAAGCCTTTTATTCTCGAGACGCCTTGGATCGGCAAGAACGAACGTCCGATGTACGAGGCCGAGATTGCGATGCTCAGAGGGGATGCGGAGGAGAGATTTGGCGGCGAATTCATGGTCGATGTCGAACGGCTGCACCATTTCTTCGAAAAGGTCGGAATCGATTCGCGTCTGTACGTGCTGAATACGTGGGAGCTGCTGAAATCCGACGCCAAAGCGAGAAAAGCGGACCCGCGCGAGCCGATGGAAAGGCTCTACGATATGCTGCTGGAAAATCGCGTGCTTCCGGAGGAATACAGCGAGGAAGCGATGAACCATCGTCTGCTGGCCTATTTGGCGGGCGAAGAATGGCTGTCCCAACAATAAATATCGAGAGGTAGAAGATAGCGATGAGTCATACGTATCAGCCGCAAGGAAACAAACGGCTAGAAGACAAGAGCGTACGCGCGCGAATGCTCATTTCCTGCCCGGACAAGGCAGGCATCGTCGCCGCCGTGTCGCAATTTCTGTACGAGCAAGGAGCCAACATCGTCCAGTCCGATCAATATACGATGGACCCGGAAGGAGGCATGTTCTTCATGCGGATCGAGTTCGATCTGCAGGAGCTGGAGCAGCGCTTGCCTTCGCTTCAGGAGGATTTCACCCGCGTCGCGGATCGTTTCTCGATGAGATGGAGCATTTTCCGCGCAGCGCGACGCAAAAGAATTGCGGTATTCGTCTCCAAGGAGGATCACTGCCTGCTTGAACTTCTCTGGCAATGGCAGGCCGGGGATCTCGACGCCGAGATCAGCATGGTGATCAGCAATCACGAGGATATGAGAGGAATCGTCGAGTCGTTCGGCATTCCTTTTCACTATGTGCCGGTTACGCCCGATACGAAGGCGGAAGCCGAGCAGAAGCAGCGCGAGCTAACCGCAGGCAAAATCGACCTGATCGTGCTCGCCCGCTACATGCAGATCGTTTCTCCGAAATTCATCGAGCAGTATCACAATCGCATCATTAATATCCATCACTCCTTCCTGCCGGCGTTCGTCGGGGGCAAGCCTTATCAGCAAGCTTACAATCGCGGGGTTAAGCTGATCGGAGCGACGGCACACTATGTAACGGAAGAGCTGGATGGCGGCCCGATTATCGAGCAGGACATTCAGCGCGTCAGCCATCGCGACAACGTCAACGAGCTGAAGCGGATCGGACGCCACATCGAGAGAATCGTGCTGGCCCGAGCCGTAAAGTGGCATGTGGAGGACAGATTGCTCGTCTACCAAAACAAAACCGTCGTATTTGTGTAACTCGTGCTACAATGTACAACAAATAATGAGAAGCTGCACGGCTGCGGCGCAATTCGCCGGCAACGTACGCGAATAGATAAGAGGAGGGCTCTGTTTCATGACAGCCAGCACCAAAATAATCGATCAATTATCCGTAACGACGATTCGCACGCTATCCATCGACGCGATCGAGAAAGCGAAATCCGGCCATCCGGGCATGCCGATGGGAGCCGCCCCGATGGGCTATCAACTGTTCGCCAAAACGATGAAGCACAATCCGTCCAATCCGCAATGGATCGACCGCGACCGCTTCGTCCTGTCAGCGGGCCACGGCTCGATGCTGCTGTACTCCCTGCTGCACCTGAGCGGCTACGATCTCCCGATCGAAGAGCTGAAAAACTTCCGTCAATGGGGCTCCCTGACGCCGGGTCACCCGGAGTTCGGCCATACGGCGGGCGTGGATGCGACGACGGGACCGCTAGGCCAGGGCATTGCGATGGCCGTCGGCATGGCGATGGCGGAAGCGCAGCTGTCGGCGACCTATAACCGCGACGGCTACGAGCTGATCAATCACTTTACATACTCGGTCTGCGGTGACGGAGATTTGTCCGAGGGCGTCGCGTCGGAAGCGGCTTCGATGGCCGGCCACATGAAGCTGGGCAAATTGGTCGTCTTGTACGATTCCAACGATATCTCGCTCGACGGCGAGCTGGGTTTGTCGTTCTCCGAGAACGTGGGCCAACGTTTCGAAGCGTACGGTTGGCAGTATCTACGCGTAGAGGACGGCAACGATCTCGACGCGCTGGGCAAGGCGATTGCAGCCGCTCAGGCGGAGCTTGGCAAGCCGACGCTGATCGAGGTGAAGACGGTCATCGGCTACGGTTCTCCGAATAAAGGCGGCAAAGGCGGCCACGCCGGCCCGCACGGTTCTCCGCTCGGAACGGACGAAGCGAAGCTGACGAAGGCGTTCTATGAATGGCCTCACGAAGAATTCCACGTTCCCGAAGAAGTCCGCGCTCATTTCGCCGCGATCAAGCAATCCGGCGAGCAGTCGAACGCCGCATGGGACGCTCGCTTTGCGGAATACAAGGCGGCTCACCCCGAGCTGGCTGCGCAATTCGAAGCGGCTCTCTCCAGCCGATTGCCTGACAATTGGGACGCGGATCTGCCTTCGTACTCGACGGAGGATAAGCCGCTGTCCACGCGCGTCGCTTCCGGCAATGCGATCAACGGCTTGGCCAAAAACGTACCTTACCTCGTTGGCGGTTCCGCCGACTTGGAAAGCTCCACGATGACGCATATGAAGGGGCTGCCGATCTACAAGCCGGGCAACTACGACGGTCGCAACATCTACTTCGGCATTCGCGAATTCGCGATGGCCGCGGCGATGAACGGAATTATGCTGCATGGCGGGCTGAAGGTGTTCGGCGGAACGTTCTTCGTGTTCACGGACTACCTGCGCCCGGCCGTTCGTCTGGCGGCGCTGATGGGTCTGCCTGTCGTCTACGTCTTGACGCACGACAGCATCGCGGTCGGCGAAGACGGCCCGACGCACGAGCCGATCGAGCAGTTGGCTTCGATCCGCATCATTCCGAACTTGACAGTCATCCGTCCGGCTGACGGCAACGAGACTTCCGCCGCATGGGCGTATGCGATGCAAAACCAAAGCAATCCGGTCGCGCTCGTGCTGACTCGCCAGAATCTGCCGATTCTCGAAGGCACGGCATCTGCGCGCGACAATATCGTCAAAGGCGGTTACATCGTCTCCGAAGCGGCTAACGGCGAGCCTCAGGGCATCCTGATCGCGACGGGCTCCGAGGTTCAACTGGCGGTCGCATCGCAGAAAGCGCTGGCCGAGCAAGGTATCCACGTTCGCGTCGTCAGCCTGCCGAGCTTCGATCTGTTCGAGAAGCAGGACGCAAGCTACAAGGAGAGCGTGCTGCCGAAGTCGATTAAAGCCCGTCTGGCGATCGAGATGGCGCATCCGTTCGGATGGGAACGTTACGTCGGAGACAACGGTTCGATTCTGGGCATCTCTACGTTCGGAGCTTCCGCGCCGGGAGACCGCGTCATTAAAGAATACGGCTTTACTGTCGACAACGTCGTTGCCGAATTTAAAAAGCTGGTATAAGCGAGGTTTCAAAATGTTCAAAAAGTCCGCTTATTAGGTCGAATTGACCTCCTCGGATGTTTTCGTGATCAAAAGCGGACTTTTTGAACAAGCTTTATAATACGGAGAGGGAGCTGGAGAGAAACGATGCCGCAGTACAATAACGTATCCGTAGTAAAGAAAGCCAACGTTTATTTCGAAGGCAATGTAACGAGCCGGACGGTCATTTTCGCAGACGGCACTAAAGTAACGCTGGGTATCATGCTCCCGGGCGAATATGAGTTCGGTACGGCACAGAAGGAAATAATGGACATTCAAGCGGGCGAGCTGTCCGTGCTGCTTCCGGGCGGCGACGAATGGCTGGACATTGCCGAGCCGACGAAATTCGAAGTCCCGGCCAACTCCAGCTTTAAGCTCAAGGTGAAGACGGTAACGGATTACATCTGTTCGTATTTGGACTGAGCGTATTCCGATAGCGCCGACAACCACTGCCGAAGATGCAAGCGGCGGTGGTTGTTTTGCGTGAGCGTCGTATTCGGGTGTGGAGGCTGTTGCCGATGAAAAAAAGATTAGTGGATTTCGTTATGCTCGCGGTGGGCGCTCTCATGTTCGCGCTCTCGATCAATCTGTTCGCGATTCCCAACGAGTTCGGCGAAGGCGGCGTGACCGGCGTTACGATCATTCTGTATTATTTGTACGAGTGGTCGCCGGGACTTGTCAGCCTAATTCTGAATTCGTTTTTGCTGATTATAGGGTATAAATTTCTCGACCGGACGACCGTGGCGTATACGGTTGTTGCCGTGCTGCTGCTATCTCTGTTCCTGCATTTGACGGAGGGGATGCGCATCGAGTCCCATGAGATCGTCGTGAACGCGATTTTCGGAGGGGTCCTTGGCGGCGCGGGCATCGGCATTATCATCCGGGCGGGCGGAACGACGGCCGGCTCCGTCATCCTGGCTCGAATCGCGCACAAATATTTGGATTGGAACGTCAGCTACGCGTTGCTGTTTTTCGATCTGATCGTCGTGCTGGGCTCCTATTTCATTATCGGCGCTCAAGCGGTTATGCTGACGGTCGTCATGCTGTACATCGCGACGAAGGTGATGGATTTCATCATCGAGGGGTTGAACCCGAAGAAGGCGGTAACGATCATCTCCAAGGAGCATGCGAGAATCGCCGATCAGGTCAACAGCTTGATGGACAGGGGCGTAACGGTGCTTCACGGTCACGGATACTACACGAAGACGGAGAAGCAAATTCTCTACATCGTCATCAGCAAGCAAGAGCTGAGCACGCTGAAGCGAATTGTGAAGGCGAGCGACAAGGACGCGTTCATTACCATTCACGACGTCAGAGACGTATTCGGCGAAGGATTTATCGAGCTATCCAAATAATAGGCGCATGTAGCTCCTCGCGGACCGGACGGTGAGGCAAGAATCATTTATGGCGGCAGGGCGGGGGCAGCCGTCTGCCGTCCCGCCCCCGCAGACGCCGGTCAATGCTGGCCGGCAATATACTCTTGAAGCTGAAGGCGCTGGTACAGCGGCAGCCCCGTTAGAAGGCAGCCGTAGCTGAAGGCGTCGTTGTTGCGTTCGATGCGAATAATCCGCGCGGTCATCGGCGGCAGCTGCGATTCCTGCAGGAAGTGAAGAACGATGAACATATCCTTCTCCAGCGGGGATTTCGATTCGATCTGAATTCCGTCCTCGGACAGATCAAGCAGACGGCCGCGAACCGTATGACCGCGGAAGGCTCCGTCTCCTTCCCATTGGTAGATGGACATCATGAGCGGGATGTCCAGCGGCAAGCGCGCTTTCTTGCGGCGTTCCGATTCTTCCGCATAAGACGGGTCGGATTCCTCCGCAGGCGACACAGCCTCGATCGCCGCAGTCGAAGACTCGCCGATCCTTCTGCCTATCCAGCTTTCGTATACGCGTGCGAGAGCCGCGAGATCCTGCTCGCCGTATCCGGCAGCTTGTCCGAGCTGGAATAGGCTCTTGGCGGACTCGAGCATCGGAGTGGAGACGCCGAGCGTATCCGTCAGAACAGACGACAGCTTAAGATCCTTAAGCATAAGCTCCAGCGAGAATTGTACGCTGTAGTCCTCCTCGATAATTTTGCGCCCCTTCAGCTCGGCCTGTTTGCTGGCCGCGCCGCCGCCCTGTACGACGCGTAGGAAGGCGGAGGCGTCGATGCCGCTCTTGGCGGCAATCGCCATGCCTTCGATTAATCCTGCGGCATTGATCCCGACGATCGTATTGTGAGCGAGCTTGGCGTTGGCGCCGCTGCCGCTTGGACCCATGTAGATCACTTCCCGTCCCATTGCGAGCAGCAGTTCTTCATGCTCGGCAACCGTTTCCCGATCTCCCCCAGCCATGAACAGCAGCGTTCCATCGATTGCGGCGGGTTTGCTGCCGGTTACCGGCGCGTCGATGAAATCGCAGAATCGTTCCGCGGCCGCGGCCGCGAGTCTCCTGGCCAGCGCAGGCGAAATCGTGCTGCTGTCGATAATCGTCGTGTTGGGCTTCAGTACCTGAAGCAGGCCGTTATCTCCGAAATATACTTCTTCGATCGCCTGATCGTTGCTAATCATCGTGATCACGACATCCACTCGCTTAGCAAGGTCGGCGGGCGAAGCGGCAACGTCGGCACCGAGCGCTGCAAGGGAGTCGGCTTTGCCCTCAGTACGGTTATAGACGAGGACATCATAGTCTTTGCGCAGCAAATTGGCCGCCATCGGCTCCCCCATCGTGCCGAGACCGATAAATCCGATCGATTTCATCTGAATCGTCTCCTTGTTCAATAGATGGTTCTATTATCCCGTTGTTTTGCCAATTCCGAAAGAGGCTGCAACAATATTCATACAATTTCCGTTCAGAGGTGGAAAAGGAATGTAAAAAGTGATATCATATAAATATCAAATAAATATTACTCAGAGGTGGTCTTATGACGACGAAAAAGGCCTGGCATGTGAATGGATTTTTGGCGCTGCTGCTGGCGTTGGCGTCTATTGTCGGAAGCGTGGTTCTGTTCGCCAATGCCGGTTCGGAGACGAGCGGCTTCCCAGGGGCTGAGCCTGAAGTCAACGGCTGGTTTATTTTCGGCGGGATTGTGCTGATCGTCGTATTCATCGTCCTGCTCACTTCGCTAACGATCGTGCAGCCTAATCAGGCGAAAATTATTACGTTTTTCGGTCGGTACAAAGGAACGATTACGGAAAGCGGATTGTGGCTGGTCGTGCCGTTCTCGGGCAAGACGAAGGTATCGCTGAAGGTTCGCAACTTCAATAGTCAGACTCTGAAGGTGAACGACGCGGAAGGCAACCCGATCGAGATCGGCTGCGTCGTCGTATTCAAGGTCGTCGATACGGCGAAGGCGGTGTTCGACGTCGACAACTACAGCAAGTTCGTAGAGGTGCAGAGCGAGACGGCGATTCGTCATATCGCGGCCAACTACGCATACGATACGTTCTCGGACGAGCAAAAACCATCGCTAAGAGGCAATGCGGACGAAGTGTCGCAGGAGCTCACGCAAGAGCTTCAGACTCGCCTTGCGCTTGCGGGCGTCGAGGTGCTTGAGACGCGTCTGACTCATTTGGCCTATGCGCCGGAAATTGCCAGCGCGATGCTGCAGCGGCAGCAAGCGATTGCGATTATCGCGGCCAGGCAGAAGATCGTGGAGGGGGCCGTCACGATGGTGGAATCCGCGCTTCAGCAGTTGAAGGACAACGGAATCGAGCTGGATGGGGAACGTCGTGCGGCGATGATTAACAACCTTATGGTCACAATCGTATCCGATCGGGCGGCGACGCCCGTAATCAACACGGGTACGATGTACGGGTAAGGATCGTTATGGCTAGGGAAAAGAAGGCGTTCCCGCTGCGACTGGACGCCGAAATTCATCGCGCGGTGGAAAGGTGGGCGGAGGAAGAGTTTCGCAGCGTAAACGGTCACATCGAGTATTTGCTCCGCGAGGCGCTGCGCAAGGCGGGGAGACTTCCTTCGGGAAACCGCCCGGCGCAACCGACCGATCCGGATTCCGCTTCTGACAATGCCGAACAGCCATAGACTAATAACAAACAGGAGACTGCCGGTGTCCGTCCTTTGCGGACGACCGGCTGTTTTCTTGTTATTGTGCTCAAGCTGATCATAAGGGAGGCGTTCAAAATGAGAGGTCTCAGAGTTTTAATTTTTATGGTCCTGGTGCTGATCTTTATATCGGGGTGCAGTAAAGAGGATGCCAAACGCATGGTCGATGAGGTTCCTGCTCCGTTCGCATTCGAACGTGAAAATATAGTCAAAGTAACGATATCTAAGGGGGACGGGCAACTAGCTGCTGAACTCGCGGATAACAAAAATTTGAACAAACTGAGAGATATCTTGGATAAAGCACGTCCATTTACCGGTGCTTATCCATTCGACTTGCTTGGCATACTCGTGATCGAATCGAAAAATGGAACAAAGCGAGAATTGCAAGTGACGGGGAACGGCCATGTTTTTGTCGACATGGAGGCAAAGATTGCTTATGAGTTACACAAAAAAATGCTTTTTTGATTTCGTTGAAAAGTTGAATTAGCAAAATACAGATGGAAGCAGCACATCGCCGGTAGAGTCGATTCTAATCCAAATAAACGGTATCGTACGGATGTTCGGCTGTCCGGCGCCGGTATTCGCCGGGCGTCAGCTGCAAATAGTGACGAAAGATTTTGCCGAAGTAGCTGGGGCTATCGAATCCGCAACGGATACCGATGGACTGAATGCTGTCGTCGGTTTTACGGAGCATCGTGACCGCGGCTTCCACTCGTCTGCGCTGCAGATAAGCGAGCGGGGAGTCGTTTTCTTTTTTCTGGAACAGTCTGCACAGATAGGAGCGGGATACGCCGCAGCTCGCCGCGATGCCCTCTAACGTAAGCGGTTCGGCAAAATGGTCGCGCATATACCTCTTGGCTTGACGAATTGCCGGATGCATGCCGGTTTCCTTGGAGACGTAGTTGGCGTCGGAACGAAGGAGGGAGAGCATCCATCTGTACAGTTGAACGGAAAGCTCGGTCGGATCCGACAATCGATCGACGGACACGGCCTGGTAGATTTCCCAGAAAAGCGCGATCGGCTGCGATTCGGCAGACAGCCGAACGATCGGCCCGTGCTTCTCGACAATTCTGTCGCACATGCGAAGCGCATCTTCGCCGCAGACGTTCAGCCAGAAGAATCCCCATGGCTGTGTGCCCTCCGGCGGGTAGTAGTAGCGCTGCTCGCTCGGTACCCGAACAAGAAATCCGCACCCGGCGGGAACCTCCCATGTCTGCCCTCCGGTATCGACGCGGCCTTCTCCGTTTAACGTATATTGGAAAATCGCATGTCCTTTATCGCCTCGAACTCGACAATCGTTGCCGTAGCCAGCCTCGGCGTCCGTCGTCCAGCCAAGCGAATCCAGCGTCATGTACGGCTGCGCTTCAGAAGGCCGAAAAGCGAATGAACCCGGTTGCAGCATATGGTTTCTCCTGGATAACATTTTTTTATCTATTGTACTACATAATCTGAATTATAGGGGAGACTCCATGGATAATCTCCAATTCATGAAGTCAATATTGTTATAGAAATGTAGAATATGTTCAGATTGTCGCCCGTATACCCTCCTGATAAGATAAAGCCATATTTACTTTGCGTACAATGAAGGAGCAGCGATAATAATGGCAGAAAAACATTCGCAGTTTCAAACCCGCTGCGTCAGCTCGCTTGTGAAAGTGTTTGCCGACGAAGCGTTAACGGAAGCATCCTGGAATCGGGGGACCGCGCTGTGGTCGGAGACCTTTGCATTCCAAGTCGCTTATCGCTCGGAGGCATTGGTGTATTCGATGAAGGTTGCGGTTTCGTCCGAACTCGCGGCGTGGACGACCGTGCGCCCGGTCGGTCTGGCTCCTTCCGAGCTGCCGACGTTTGCTCACTCCGACGATTATGTGCTGCGCAAGACGCCGGGGCTCTACCCGGATCCGCTCTATCCGCTTCCGGAGGACGGAATGCGCGCGTATCCCGGGCAATGGAGGACGCTATGGGTAACGGTCGAGCTGCCGTCGAAGGAAGCTTGGGAAGCGGCTGGCGGCGCTTCTTCGGGCGTTCGTTCGTTTACGTTTGACTTCCATTTCACGGGAGACGAGGGCGTCGAGCTTGGCAGTCAGCGTTTTACCCTGGAAGTTCTTCCAGCGGAGCTGCCTGAGCAGAAGCTGATTCATACGGAGTGGGTGCACTACGACTGCCTGGCTACGTACTATATGCTTGATATTTTCGGGGAGAAGCACTGGGAGCTGATCGAACGTTACGTTGAAAATGCGGTTCGGCACGGCATGAATATGCTGCTTACCCCGTTATTTACGCCTCCGCTGGATACGGAGATCGGAGGAGAGCGGTCGACCGTGCAGCTCATCGACGTTGAGCGGACTCAGGATGGCGAATATCGTTTTGGCTTTGACCAACTGACTCGTTGGGTAGAAATGTGCGATCGCGTTGGGATCCGTTATTTTGAGTTCTCTCATCTGTTCACGCAGTGGGGAGCGAAGCATGCCCCCAAGATCGTCGCCACGGTTAATGAAGGCGGCGAGAAGAAGCAGCAGCGGATTTTCGGCTGGGAGACGGATGCGGCCGGGGAGCCTTATCGTCAGTTTCTGTCCCAATTCCTGCCGGCTCTCGACGGCTTCATCCGCGAGCATAAGTTGGAGGACAGAAGTTATTTCCACGTCTCGGACGAGCCGAACCTGGACCAACTGGAGGATTACCGCAGAGCCAGCGCGATTCTGAAGGAGCACCTGGGCGCGTATCCTTTTATCGAAGCGTTGTCGGATTACGGCTTCTACGAGCAAGGACTCGTGCCGGTTCCGATTCCGGCGAACGATCATATCGACAAGTTTCTGGAAAATGAAGTGCCTGGCCTGTGGACGTACTACTGCTGCGGGCAATCCGTCGACGTGTCCAACCGGTTCTTCAACATGCCGTCGGCGCGTAACCGGATTCTCGGTTACCAGCTCTACAAATTCGGGATTAAGGGTTTCCTTCAGTGGGGCTTCAATTTCTGGAATACGCAACACTCCAAGGAAGCGATCGATCCGTATCGGGTGACGGATGCCGGAGGCGCGTTCCCTTCGGGAGATTCGTTCGCCGTGTATCCGGGAACGGACGGTCCGCTGGATTCGATCCGCTGGGAAGTATTCCGCGAAGCGCTGCAGGATTTGCGGGCTTGCGAGCTGCTGGAATCGCTCGGCGGGCGCGAGCAAGTGCTGGAGCTGCTGGAGGCGGGCTTGTCGGAGCCGATCACGTTCCGCAATTATCCTCGCGAAGCATCCTGGCTGCTAGCAAAGCGCACGGAAATCAATCGGCAGATTGCGAAGCTGGCCGACGCTTGAAGAGCATAAGACAGAAAGCGCGCAAAGCAAGAGTATGAAGACGGTAGTGCGTCGTTTGACATAAAGATTCTCAGATCGGTTTTTCGGAGGAGAATGCAAAAATGAAGGACAAAATAAATATCGCAATGATCGGGCTGGGGGCACGAGGCTCCTCCCTGATGGAAATGATCCTCAACAATGCGAAGGATGTAGAGATTGCGGCCGTATGCGATTTGTATGAGGATAGGCGGGAAGCGGCCGCGAACAAGGTGGAGCAAGAAAGGGGCAAGCGCCCTGCGGCGTTTGCGCGTTATGAGGATGTACTGGCCATGACCGAAGTCGACGCTGTCGTCATCGGCGCATCCTGGGCCGCTCATATCGACATTGCCGTTGCGGCGATGGAAGCCGGCAAGTATGTAGCCAGCGAAGTCGGCGGAGCCTATTCGATTCAAGAGTGCTGGAAGCTGGTGGAGACGTACGAGAGAACGAAAACCCCCATCATGTTGATGGAAAACTGCTGTTACGGCCGCGATGAAATGATGGTCATGAACATGGTGAAGCAGGGCCTTTTCGGAGAAATTGTCCACTGCTCGGGCGGCTATCTTCATGATCTGCGCGACGAGATCGCCGGAGGGGAAGAAAACCGGCACTATCGGCTGCAAGAGTACATTCACCGCAATTGCGAAAACTATCCGACGCACGAGATCGGCCCGATCGCGCAGGTGCTTGACATCAACCGCGGCAACCGGATGTTGTCGCTCGTATCGGTTGCGTCCAAGGCGAGCGGGATGCAGGACTATATCAAGCGTAAGAAGGGGGAAGACCACCCTCTTGCCGGCACCCGTTTTCATCAGGGAGACATCGTGACGACGATCATTCGCTGCGCCCGCGGCGAGACGATCACGATTACGCTGGATACGACGTTGCCGAGATCGTATTCCCGCGGTTTTACGGTCAGAGGAACGAGAGGCATGTTTATGGAGGACAATCAGTCGGTTTTCATCGATGGGCAGCATGACGAGTATCACTTCGATTGGAAGAGCCAATGGGGCAACGCGGAGAGCTACTACGAGCAGTACGATCACCCGGTCTGGAAGAAATTCGTCAATGACGGCGTTAAAGGCGGCCATGGAGGCATGGACTGGCTGGTGTTCGAGGATTTCTTCGAATCCGTTAAAACCGGCAAGCCGACTCCGATCGATGTGTACGATATGGCCGTATGGATGAGTATTTCCGCGTTGTCCGAGGATTCGATTTCCTTGGGCGGGCATCCTGTGGCGTTTCCGGATTTTACGAACGGCAGATGGGTTACGAGACGTTAGGAGGCCGATCTCGCTGCAGCGTCTAAAGAAGCCCGTCGGCAGTCAAGCCTGGCAAGTCGGCTTGACTCCGGCGGGCTTTTTATTCACTTGTACGATGATTCGTACAAGTTGACCTCAACCAAACGATGAAGGATGGGGCTTTGTACGAAGTATCATCTATTCGAACGCGATCTACTCTGTCCGGAAGAAGCTGAAGGCGTTTTTGATCGTGCATGCGGACAGCTCCGTGCCAATTGAGCCCGCTAATGTCGTCTCGCTGCCTAATTTGCTCCATCACTCGCCGATCGATAGGAATAACAAGCAAATTAGAAATTTCCTACTTGTCTTCCGAGAATACGATAGACTATAATACGGACTATAGTCAGTTATGTAAGCGTTTGTTATGGAATCGATACCAGAACCGTTGGGTATCGATAATAATATCAGTATGGAATCGATACCACATTGCGAAACACAACTAAAATTATTGCTGGAGGGGAACCGGATGAAGTTCGTCGAGGTGAACGGAATCAAGCTGTCGCAGCTTATGATCGGCACGGGAGACATCAAGAAGTGGGGCAGCACGGAGATGCTGGATCAGTTCGTGGCGGCGGGAGGTACGGCAATCGATACGGCGCATCAATATCGCGAGGCGGAAAAGATCGTCGGACAATGGCTGCGGGAGACGGGAAATCGGGATCGGGTGGTCATTCTGACCAAAGGAGCCCACCATGACGACGGCAGCCCGGGAGCCAGAGTTACTTCCGAAGCGATCCGCAAGGATCTATCCGAGAGTTTGGAGCGGCTTGGCACCGATCGCATCGACTTGTATGCGCTGCATCGGGACGATCCTTCCGTTCCCGTAGGGCCGGTTATCGAAGAGCTGAACCGGCATCTCGAAGCTGGAACGGTGCGGGCGATCGGCGCTTCGAACTGGACTTATTTGCGAATCAAGGAAGCGAACGAATACGCCGCCAGCCACGGCTTAAAGGGCTTTATGTTCAACAGCGTCAACCTGAGCTTGGCTAAAGCCAACGAGCCTCGCTGGGAAGGTTGCGTATCGGCGGACGAGGCGACCAGCGACTGGCATAAGGCGAATCAGCTGCCGTTGCTGTCGTGGTCGGCGCAGGCGGGCGGATTTTTCGCCGGACTGTTCTCTCCTGAGGACCGTTCCAATGCGGAGATGGTCAGAGTGTATTACAACGAAGACAATTGGGAGCGATATCGCAGAGCGGTTAAGCTGGCTGAGATGAAAGGCGTTTCCTCAAATCAGATCGCCTTAGCGTTCGTGCTCAATCGTCCCTTCCCGACCGGAGCTATCATCGGCCCTCGCAGTCAATCCGAGCTTAACGATTCCTTGCAGGCGATGAATATTGAGTTAACCGGGGAGCAGCTGGAATGGCTGAACCTGGAGAGAGAGGAGCTGGCGTAATGAGAGAGAAGCTTGCGGCACAGCTGTTTACGGTGAGAAACGAGCTCAAACGCGATTTTATCGGGACGTTGAGAGAGCTGAAGAAGATGGGCTGGGCGGCCGTTCAAATCGACGGTCTGCACGGCAACGATCCAAAGGAAATTGCAGAGGCCATGCGGGAGCTCGGGCTTAAGACGGCAGGCATGCATGTCGGGTTGGAACGGATGAACAACGACTTGGAAGCTGTGCTTGAAGAAGCGAGGCTGTTCGATACGAAGGACTTCATCTGCCATTCGCTGCCGGATCGACTGCAGAATGAAGATGGCTACCGTACTGTGCGCAGGGATCTGCTGGCCGTTTCGGAGAAAGTGTCTCATCTTGGCTTCCGCGTCGGCTACCATAATCACGACTTTGAATTTCATACGGAGATCGACGGGCG
The DNA here is from genome assembly GCF_017671885.1 of Cohnella sp. LGH. Classification (NCBI taxonomy): domain Bacteria; kingdom Bacillati; phylum Bacillota; class Bacilli; order Caryophanales; family Paenibacillaceae; genus Cohnella; species Cohnella sp. LGH. The sequence goes on along the minus strand of NZ_CP072117.1, from coordinate 892,065 downwards.
CTACGCTCTCGACTATGTGCTGGATTTGGACGCCGAACGTCCGATCTACGCGGAGATCGATACTTACTGGGTCAAGAAGGCGGACCTTGATCCGCTCCAATACATTAGCAAATATGCCAATCGGATGCCGATTCTTCACCTCAAGGATATGACTGCGGACGATCGGCGGTATTTCGCGGAAATCGGCAGCGGAGTTATCGATTTCGCTCCGATCCTTCGCTGGGGCGAGGCGAACGGCGTCGAATGGTATGCCGTCGAACAGGACTACTGCCCGGGTAGTCCGCTCGACAGTCTGGCGAACAGCTTGGAATATTTGACGAAGAGGCTGCCGTGATCGATGTTGAGCGGTGTGGAACTGATATTCGATCCTAAAGTATGGCAGATTAGCAGCTGGGAGCTGACCCTTAGAATACTGCTTGCCCTCGTATTAGGCGGATTGATTGGACTGGAACGGGAGCTTGGCGGTCATTCCGCCGGCTTCCGGACGCATATTCTCGTGACGATGGGCTCCGCGATCATCGTGCTGCTATCCGCATACGGCTTCTCCTCGTTCGCTTCGGAACCGAACGTGCGGATGGACCCGGCCCGACTGGCCGCGCAGGTCATCAGCGGCATCGGTTTTCTCGGAGCGGGAACGATTATGCGCACGGGGTTGACCGTGTCGGGTCTGACGACGGCGGCGTCGCTGTGGGTATCCGCGGCGATCGGGCTGTCGGCCGGAGCGGGATTTTACTACTGCGCGATCATATCGACCTGTCTGGTGGTGATCAGTTTGTTTGTCCTGAACAAGGTAGAGAAGCTGTTCTCACGAACGAAGAAAATACGGGAAGTACAAATCAAAATGGACAGAAAGTCGGCGGGCCTGGGTGCCGTGCTGGCTTACCTGAATCGGAGCGGGCTGCAGATCAACAAGCTGACCGTGGACAACGAAGAGCAGTCCGATGCGCCGAGCGGACGCTGCTTGATTCTGCGCATTCAGGTCAAATTAAAGAAGGTAAAGAAATACGAGGAAGTGATCGCCGCGTTGGTCGGCATGGAAGGCGTCGTCGGTTTCGAAACGCTGGATATGACGGCATGAATGCAGCCGGGCGGTCGGATGGAAAGGAGCTTGAACTATGCTATTAACGGAATCGAAAATTAAAGAACGTCTGCAGGAGCTGGAAGCGACGAGGTATCGGGACGCAATTGCGATCGAAGCTTTCCGCTGGACGGAGGACGAGAGCGGCGAAGTCGCTCCCAAGCCTCCTCAAGCTGAGGGGAGCGAGACGATCCGGCTCGGAGAGACCTGGGTCGGACGAGACAGATACGCATGGCTTTCGCATACCGTGACAGTTCCGCAGCAGTGGGCTGGACGCAAAGTGATTGGCCGCTTTGACTTCGGCGAGACCGGAGGAGGCAACAACTCGGGATTCGAATCGTTGTTCTACTTGAACGGCGCGCCATATCAAGGCGTCGATTCCAACCACACGGAAGTCTTTTTCCCGCAGGAGACGGTCGGAACCGACATTCGGATCGATATCCGGCTGTGGTCGGGGCTTGAAGGCGGAGGCCCGCCGAAGCCGCGCAAGCATACGATCCAGGTGGCCGAGCTTTGCTGGCTAGATGAGGCAATGGACGACTATTACTATACGGCGCGCGCTGCGCTCGAGACGATCAAGACGCTGGACGCCAACCATCCCGACCGCATTCAGCTTGTGAACGCGCTGGATCGCTCGCTGCTTAAAATCGACTGGTCCTATCCTCGTTCGGAAGCGTTTTACTCTTCGGTGAGCGAGGCTCGCGATTCGCTTCGCTCTGATGTGGCCGCTATCGAAAAGCATTCCCGCGTTACGGTGACTTGCATCGGCCATACGCACATCGACGTGGCGTGGTTGTGGCGGCTCAAGCATACTCGCGAGAAATGCGCCCGTTCGTTCTCGACCGTGCTGCGGTTGATGGAGCTGTTCCCGGACTATGTCTTTTTGCAAACGCAGCCTCAGCTCTACGAATACGTGAAGAACGATTTTCCGGAAATCTACGAGAAAATCAAGGAGCGTGTCCAGGAAGGCCGCTGGGAAGCGGCCGGGGGCATGTGGCTGGAAGCCGATTGCAACCTGACGTCCGGCGAATCGCTCGTGCGCCAGCTGCTGTTCGGAACCCGTCTGTTCCGCGAGGAGTTCGGCTCGGAATGCCGCTATTTGTGGTTGCCTGACGTATTCGGCTATAGCTGGGCGCTGCCGCAAATTTTGAAGAAATCCGGCATCGATACGTTTATGACGACCAAAATCAGCTGGAGCCAGTTCAACCGGATGCCGCACGATACGTTCCGCTGGCGCGGCATCGACGGCTCCGAGGTGCTCACCCATTTCATTACGACGCCCGACGAGCACGACAGCCCTTACTATACTTACAACGGGGTCGTCGAAGCGCAAATGGTCAAGGGCATCTGGGACAACTACCGCGATAAAAATATCAACGAAGAGCTGCTGCTGTCGTACGGCTACGGCGACGGAGGCGGAGGCGTCAACCGCGAAATGCTGGAGATGCGCCGCAGATTGGACGAAATGCCGGGGCTGCCCCATGTGAAGACCGGAACGGCCGACGCTTACTTCCAAGGCCTTCAAGAACGCGTCGCCAACACCGATCAGTACGTTCACACGTGGGACGGCGAGCTGTACCTGGAATTCCACCGGGGCACATATACGAGCCAAGCGTATAACAAGCGGATGAACCGCAAGCTGGAGCTGGGCTACCGCGAGGCGGAATGGTTGGGCGCTTTCGCGAGCCTCCTGAACGGAGATTGGTCCGCTTATCGCCAAGCCGACTTAAATGCAGGCTGGAAAATTATTTTGCGCAATCAGTTCCACGATATCATTCCCGGCTCCTCCATCAAGGAAGTGTACGAGGACAGCACGAAGGAGTATGCCGAGGCGAAGCAGACGGTCGACTCGGCTTGGGCGCACGCGACGAACGCCGTTCTTGCGCAGAAGGCGAAAGCGGTAACGGTATTCAACTCCTCGCCGTGGACGCGCAGCGACTTGGCCGAAGTGGCGTTGCCTGAAGGCGCGGCAGACGGAGAATGGATCGACGCGCAAGGCCGGATCCTTCCCGCAGAGCGCAAAGGAGATCGTTGGAACGTCAAGGTGGAAACGCCGGCAATGGGCTATGCGACGATCGGGTTCCGGCCATCCGCCGACAAGGGCTCTCAAGAGACAGCGTTCCGCTTCGAACAATCCGGCATCGACACGCCGCATTATCGGATCGACTGGAATGAAGCCGGCCAATTAACCGGAGTATGGGATAAGGCGGCAGGCAAGCAGGTGCTGGCGGACGGAGAGCGCGGCAACGTGCTTCAGGTGTTCGAGGACAAGCCGCTTATGTTCGACGCGTGGGACATCGATATTTACTATCAGCAGAAAATGCGCGAGGTGACCGAGCTGCAATCGGTTGAGCTGATTCACAACGGCTCGCTTTCGGCTTCCGTTCGCTTTGTCTGGAAGTATATGAATTCCACGATTTCGCAGGTGCTGCATGTATATGCGGACTCCAGACGCATCGACTTCGCGACAGAGGTCGACTGGCAGGAGCGGCAGCAGCTCTTGAAGGCGGCGTTCCCGGTCGCGGTGCGCTCGACTGAGGCGACCTACGACATTCAATTCGGCAACGTCAAGCGTCCGACGCACTGGAATACGAGCTGGGACTGGGCGAGATTCGAGTCGGTCGGCCACCAGTGGGCCGATCTGTCCGAGCGCGGCTACGGCGTCAGTCTGCTCAACGATTGCAAATACGGCTATGACATCAAGGGGCATACGATGCGCCTGAGCCTGATCAAGTCGGCGATCGAACCCGATCCCGATGCGGACAGAGGACATCACGAATTCACGTATGCGCTGCTCCCGCATCAAGGAGACTGGTACGAGGGCGGCACGGTCAAAGAGGCGTGGGCGCTCAACAACCCACTGCGCACTGGCGCAGGCGCTACGGCGAAAGCGGAAGCTTCCCTGCTCCGTGTGTCCTCCGATAACGTTATGATCGACGCGGTCAAGAAGGCGGAGGACTCGGACAGTCTGATCGTCCGGCTGCACGATTATTCCGGCATGCGGGAGAAAGTCGTCCTGACCAGCGATCTGAATGTCGTCTCCTGGCAGGAATGCGACCTGATGGAACGACCGATTGGCGAGCCGCAAGCCGCCGATCGCGTTGAGTTCAATCTGCTGCCGTACGAGCTCAGAACGTTTAAGCTCGACATTCGGGCTTAGATGAAGGAGGAACGAAGCATGAACGACGATTACAGCCGTTATCCGGAGGCGGTGCAGAGACTGTTCGCGGAAGCGGACAAGAAGCTTGCCGTCCGTCCGAAGCTGCTGGGTATGTTCAAGCGCTGCTTCGCCAGCACGCTGGAGACGACGACCAAACGGATGGGGGACGGCTCGACATTCGTCATTACCGGCGATATTCCCGCGATGTGGCTGCGCGATTCCAGCGCCCAGGTAAGGCATTACATTCCGTTGGCTGCGGAGGATGCCGAGCTTGGCGCTATGATCGAAGGAGTCGTGCGTCGGCAGATGATGTATGTCGGCATCGATCCGTACGCCAATGCGTTTAACGAAAGCCCGAACGACGAGCGCTACGACGAAGACCTCACCGATCTTAATCCGTGGGTGTGGGAGCGCAAATACGAGATCGATTCGCTCTGTTATCCGGTGCAGCTCAGCTATTTGTACTGGAAGGCGACGGGGCGGACCGCGATGTTCGACGAGCAGTACCGTTCCGCTCTCCGCCGCATTTTGCAGCTATGGGAGACGGAACAGTATCACGACGCGCAATCTTCCTATCGGTTTCAGCGATTCGATTGCCCGCCGACCGATACGCTTCGCAACGGTGGCAAAGGCATGCCGGTAAATTACACCGGCATGACCTGGTCGGGCTTTAGGCCGAGCGACGACGCTTGCACGTTCGGGTACTTGGTTCCCTCCAATATGTTCGCTGCCGTCGTTCTCGGATACATGGCCGAAATTGCGGACCAGGTGTACAGGGACGAAAGGCTGCGCCGCAAGGCGGAGCGGCTGAAAGAGGAGATCGAGTTCGGCATCGAAGCTTACGGCACGCTCTTTCACCCGAAATACGGGAAAATCTACGCCTACGAAACGGACGGATACGGCAACCATCATTTGATGGACGACGCCAACGTACCTAGCTTGCTGTCGATTCCGTATCTCGGATATCGTTCAGCGGACGACCCGGTGTATCGCAATACGAGACGTTTTATTCTCAGCGAGGACAATCCGTATTATTATGAAGGTACGGCTGCGAGCGGCATCGGAAGTCCGCATACGCCGCATCGCTATATTTGGCACATCGCCCTTTCTATGCAGGGACTGACTTCCCGCAACCCGCAGGAGGCTGTGCGGCTGCTCGATACGTTGCTGGCGACGGATGCAGACACCGGCTTTATGCATGAAGGCTTTCACGCCGACGATCCTCAGCTCTACACTCGGCCGTGGTTTGCTTGGTCGAACAGCCTGTTCGCGGAGTTCGTGCACGGCTTGATGCGCCAAGGAGCATTCGATTGACGAAAGGAAGATAGGCTATGCGCCGAACGATGGTTGCCGCCCATACGGGCTGCGGGATTCATCCCGACAATACGATGGCTTCTTTCTTTGAAGGAATGGAGCTGGGCGCCGACATCGTCGAAGTGGACGTGCGCGTTACCCGCGGGGGACGCGCCATCCTGCTTCATGACGATTCGCCCTATTTGCGCACGCACGCCTACGAACAGTTGAACGATTCGAGCGTTCGGGGCCTGCTCGACCCGATTTATGCAGAGCATGAAATTGCGACCCTGGAGCAGGTACTGCGAGCCTCCGATCCTCAAGGAACAAAGCTGAATCTGGATCTGAAATCGGCCGACAGCATCGAGCCGACCGTCAGACTGATTCGGGAATTCGAGGCTCAAAAACGCACGTTTATTACGGGGTGCTCGGATCGCATAACAGAGCTGTATCCCGACATTCAAGTGATGCAGAATACGCCCGATTGGCTGACGATGGAGCAGATGGAACGCTACGGGGACTTTGCGGAAGCGGTTTGCGCGGAAGCGCGGCGCGGCGGATACGCCGGCCTGAACATGAACGGCTTTACCTGTCTGCCCCCGATCGTGAAATATGCGCATGCCGCAGGACTGAAGGTATGGGTCTATACGATTAACGAACGTCCGCTCATGGAGTGGTTTCTCGGCATGGGCGTAGACGCCATAACGACGAGAGCGCCGAGGCTGCTGCTGGAGCTTGCGAATGGCGCAAAAAATTAAAAATACCTGTAGCCAAGAGGAGAATTATTTGATATAATTCACTCATGGAAAGCGCTTTCTAAAACAAAGCGCAATTTTTTAACAAGCGACTGGTAACGATTTCAGAAAAGAGGAGTACGAGGCTCAGACAGGCGAAAGCTTCCGGTTTGAATTTCCAGAGAATTAGTTTTTCGCCGCTTTTACACAGTTTTTACATTCGGTTAACCAAATGGGGTTGTACGGAGTCTCCAAATCAGCTACGATCTCTTTGACAGTAGTTCCATTTTCAGGGGAGAAAAGCTTTTGCAGGACGTTCAACAACCGGTAATTCTGTAAAGGGGGAGGATCGAACGGGGAGCTAATAAAGTTTTTGAAACTCATTATGGAATCGATACCAGACGAAATTTCGAAAAGAAGGTGATTCCCGCCAATGAAGCAAACGAACGCCGCGCCGGCGCTGCAGGCTCCAAAACGGAGGCTCTGGAAGGAAATACTGAAGCACCGGTACCTATACATGATGGTGTTGCCTTGTATCGTTTTCTTTATCATTTTCAACTACATTCCGATGGGCGGGCTGCTCCTTGCCTTTAAGGATTACAAGTTCAACAAAGGGATTTTAGGAAGTCCATGGGTCGGCTTCGATTACTTCCAGACCTTCTTTAATTCTTATCAAAGCGGAATGTTAATCAAGAACACGCTGATTATTAGCGGAATGAAGCTGTTTCTGTACCTGCCGTTCCCGATCATTCTCGCCTTGATGTTTAACGAGATTCGGAACAAATGGTTCAAAAATATTTCTCAAAGCATTCTTTACTTGCCGCACTTTATTTCCTGGGTCGTCGTCGTTGGTTTGGTCCAACGCATTCTCGCTCCCGACACAGGTTTGCTTAACCAGTTTATCTCCGGAATGGGCGGAGACGGAAGCACCTTTTTCATGATGGAACCGGACTACTTTTACCAGATCATGTTCGGAAGTCATCTGTGGAAGTCGATCGGTTGGGACTCGATCATCTACATGGCAGCCATCGCCGGAGTAAATCCCGACATGTACGAGGCGGCCAAGATTGACGGCGCCGGCAAACTGCGGGAAGTGTGGAGCATTACGATTCCGTCGATTACGCCGACCATTGTCATCCTGTTCATTTTGTCGCTGGGTAACATTTTGTCCGCCGGTTTCGATCAGCTTTACCTGCTGCGAACGCCGGGGAATATGCATCTAGCGGATATACTTGATACCTACATTATTCAAATAGGCTTGCAGGGCGGGCAATATGGCTACGCAACGGCAGTCGGCATGATGCAAGGGGTAATCGGATTGATTCTGGTCGTACTAGCGAACAAAATTTCTCGCAAGGTATCCGATACCGCTTTGTGGTAACGATTCCATTCGACAAGTTCTCAGTGGTGGAAAACGTCTTTAGACGTATTTCATAAAACAAATTAGCGAAAAGGGGAAATACGCGTGAACAAGAAATGGGCGAAGTTTTTGGCGCTTCCGCTGGCAGCGACGATGCTGATCACGGGCTGTTCCAACAGCAATAACGGCGGAAGCAATGCAAGCAGCAGTCCGAGCGGCGACGCTTCGGTCGCTCCGGCAGACAAACCGGCAACCTGGATCGCCGATCGTAAAATCAAAGGGCTCGTATTCATGGGCACCGACGATTACACGGAAGATATGAACCCGGAGATCAAAGCCGAAATCAAGAAAAGAACAGGTATCGACTTCGAGATCGAGATCATGAAAGCCAGCAAATCGATCGACGGACTCATTGCGGGCATCGCAGCCAACGACTTGCCGGATTTCATCGCGTTCTACTTGAACAACAGCGGACGCCCGGAAATGCCGGTCGTGCTGAAGGCGGCGCGTGAAGGCGTATTCACCGACCTGACTCCGCTCATGAAAGATACGAAAGTATACAGCAAATATTTGCAGGAAGATTTTCTGCCTAACGATACGAAATACGGCGTTATGTTCCGTCCGGAATTCAACGGCTCTACTTATTTCATTCACATGAACGTCAACCGCGAGGGCGGTTACGACTCCCGCAAATATGCCGGAGGACCATACATTCGCAAAGACATCGCGGACGCGCTGGGCGTTGATCCACGCACGATCAAGACGACGGATCAGCTTTACGAGCTGGCGAAGAAGATCAAACAAGGCGGCTTCAAAGACAGCAACGGCAAAGACGTAGTTCCGATCGGCCCGAACTACTGGGGCGGACAGGAAATCGGCAAGCTGTTCGGCGATCTGGAGTGGGGCGAAGAGAATCAATGGATCCGTCCGGACGAATCCGGCAAGATGCAGCACGAGGCGCAAAACCCGCTTGTGATGAAGAAAGTCGAATATGTGCAAAAGCTGCTCTCGGAAAAGCTGATTCACCCGGAATTCTTCACGCTGGACGAATCGCAATCGACGGAAGGCGCGCTTAACGGCACATGGGGAATTATCGCCAACATGCACAACTATCAAGATTTCAACCAAGATATGCACTATCTGCCGCTGGGTCCTTTGAACGGCATTGACGGCGAGTATCAAATGCAGGTCGCATTCAAATCGGGCTACTCGGCGTGGGCGATTCCGTCGACGACGAAAAATCCGGAAGACATTATGAAGTTCGCGGATTATTTGGCTACGCGCGAAGGCAAGCTTCTGTGGAAATACGGTCTGGAAGGCCGCGACTATACGTTAGGCGCTGACGGCAACCCTCTCGTGAAGCAAGAAGTTATGGATCTACGCACGAATGACTCGAATGCAGCCAAAGCGCTTGGCTTCGGCGGCGTTAAGAACTACTGGGGCGAATTGCTCGGCAGCACCGACATCGACTGGATGGCCGACTTCGGAGAAATGGAGTATGGCGATAAGCTGCAGGACTCGACGAGCCAAGGCGCGCTGGAAATCGCGAAGTATTGGGACTGGGACGCGAAGCGCGCGAACGCCAACGTCTTCGACGCTTATTCTCCAAACGCGTTCCTGGGCGAATTCGCCAGAGGCAACGAGCTGAAAGCGGCGTTCGACAACTACAAAGACAGCCTGGTTAAAGCTTACTACAGCAAAACTCCGGAAGCAGGAAAAGCAGTTATCGACAGCGCTCTGAAGCAAATGCAGGCTGCCGGACTGGACGACTATCTGAAACTGCTTGATCAGAAGCACGCAGATCCGCACACTAAGATTTCGTATCGCGCATTCTAATTCAGAATAACGCAAGTTATCAAGCAGGGCGGTTTTATCCGGTCGGATAAAACCGCCTGCCTTTCCAGAGGAGGGGAGTACGTGGGTAACGAATTTTATAAGACAAGTACAAGCGAGAAACTGTTCAAATTTATCAACTACGCCCTGATTGTTGCGCTGTGCTTGTCGATCATTCTTCCTTTCTTGAACATTACGGCTCTGGCATTTAATCCGGGCAGGGATGCGGAAAGAGGCGGCATTTACTTCTGGCCGCGCATTTGGTCGCTGGAAAACTTCGAGAAGGTGTTCGAGTCGTCTAACATCGCCACCGCATTTGGCATCTCGATTTTCCGTACCGTTGTCGGTACGGTCGCAAGCGTATTTCTGACGGCGATGGCGGCGTATGCGCTGAAGAGCAAGACGATTCCCGGCGGAAAATTTCTGACGATGCTTGTGTTTTTCACCATGCTGTTCGGCGGCGGCATTATCCCGTATTACATGTTGCTGAAATCTCTCTACTTGACCAACAACATCTGGGTGTACGTTATCCCGGGTCTGTACAGCGCCTGGAACCTGATCATTTTCCGTACCTTTTTCCAGCAGATTCACGTGAGCCTGGAGGAGTCGGCTCGGATTGACGGATACAACGATTTCACGATTTTCACTCGCATCATCCTGCCTTTGAGCCGACCGGTTCTCGCCGTTATTGCGTTGTTTAACGCGGTTGGCCACTGGAACGACTGGTTTACGGGAGCGTTCTACGTGAGATCGGCCAATCTTCGTCCGCTGACGACGCTGATGCAGGAAATGCTCATGAGCGCGGAAGCCATGCGCGAAACGCTGGAACAGGCGGCAGGCTCCTATCATCTGATCGACCGCATCCAGGTGACGGGCAACTCTCTGAAGATGGCGATGATTATTGTCGTTGTAACGCCAATCATTATGATTTATCCTTTTGTTCAACGATATTTTGCCAAAGGTATTATGATCGGCTCCATGAAGGAATAACCGGTATTTGAACTCGGAACAGAGAGCGGGGGGAATTCGCGATGAAAATAGCAAACCCTTATACGAACCAAGGGACATGGCTGAAGGGCAGCTTCCACAACCACACGACGAACAGCGACGGCTGGTTTCCGCTAGAAACGGTATATAAAATGTATGGCGGGTATGATTTTCTCGGCATTTCCGATCACGACAAAATTACGAAGCACGAGGGCAAACGGGAAATTCCGACCGTATTCGAAGCGATCGAGGTCAGCAGCCGCCAAACGCACATGCTTCTCGTACAGCCGCCCCACAAGATCATGGAAGACTACAGCAACGAGTTTACGATTGAAAATCGCAGTGCGATCACGATTGGAATCCCCATATAGAGGACAAGCTTAATATTAATGAAACCGCCTTTACGATATGCGAACATCCCGGCGAGTGTCGCGAAGAACACCTGAATCGCGCTTACGGCAGCGACTTCCTGCGCCGTGAAAGCCAAGAATCCCAAGGCTGGCGGGATATAAAGCAGCATCGGATATTTAATGATCGACCCGCCGATCCCGACCATACCCGAAATGAAGGACCCGACGAAACCAATAGCAAACAAAACAAGAATCCACATGATATCCAGGTTCATTACGGGAATCCTTTCAGTTGTCTATTTTGGATTTGCAAGACCTTCCATATACCCAACAGGGTATTATTGAGGGCAAAAAAAATTTACTGTTACTTATCGTGAACCGCGCAACGGTTCGGTCCCATCTCCATCTCCCGCTGTTCTTCTTCGTTCGGTGTCATTCTGCCCATATTGGTTTGACGAATTTCTTGATAGGCGTTCGGCTGCGGCGGTAGGTTTTCCGTCACAACGCTTCTAAATTCGTTGTCGCTCTGGATGTTAAGGCCCGGATTGCTCTTGAATAAGTCGCCAAGCCGACCAGCAACCTTCCCTCCTTCACCCAACTCGGTTACTTTGCCAAAGTGCGCCGGAAGAACCACTAAATCATCCGATAGATTTTTATACGTCTCGTACAACGTATTTCTAAGATCCGCTGTCCAGTCCTCTGCCTTGCCGGCCAAGTCGGGTCGACCGATGGACTCGACGAACAGGATGTCTCCGCTAAGCAAGTACTGTTCGTCGATGATAAAGGATGTGCTTCCGATCGTGTGCCCCGGAGAGTAGATCGGTTGAACACGTATTTTCGCTTGACCGACCGAAATCTCTTTCCCTTCCTCTAAGGGTTCGTAATCGAATACGACTTCCGTAGCATCCTTCGGAGGGAGCCAGTATGCTGCACCCGTTTTCTCCGCTAACATTCTGCCTCCTGAAATATGGTCGGCATGCAGGTGCGTATCGAACGTGTGCTTGATCTTCGCGCCTTTGTCTCTCGCAAATTGCTCAAACACGTCAATCATACGCAGCGTGTCGATCGTGGCGGCCTCGCCGCCCGACAATACCATATATGACAAGCAGCCTTTACCGATCCGAACAAATTGGTACAACTCTCCTCCCCCCTTCAAATCGCCGACCTTGACGGGCTCCAAGTACTCACTCCAAGCTTTCATCCCACCTTCCAAGTACTGAACATTCGTTCTTCCCGCTTCGACGAGCTGATCCGCTACGAAGATCGAAGAACCTTCTTTAGAACACACAACAAGGATATCTTTGCCGTTCGGGATCTTATCCAACGATTCGTCTATACCGTCCAACAAATCGAAGTATGGAAGATTCAAGATCTCCGTTTTCCCGCCCTCGATTTTCCAGTTGTCGAACTCCGACGTGTTGCGAACATCTAAGATAAAAAGCTCCTCGTTCGCCAGTATTTTCTTTGTCAGCTGTTGTGGAGTCATTGCTTTTATTGTCATTGCTGCCATCGTAATTGTTCCTCCCGCAATTAATTTTTTTAGTTTTTTCTTAAGCGGTTTCCCCTCTCCCCACATACCCAGTGGGGTATATTTTTGAGTAAAATTTTATACCCCATGGGGTATAAATGTATGATACACCGTTCACTTTATGTTGTCAACTGTCATGACTGCTCATGTTGCTCAACATCCTTCGCCCAAGCCACTTCCCAAGCTCTTCAACATAAGCAGGTCAACCAGCTCCGGCTCGCTTAATGTTTTAGGTTGCTCCGTCCCGAGCATTTCTTTTAAGCTTTCCTCATCCATGCGATCAAGCGCATGGGCAGCACGGGCGACAGCGGCCTCATTTTGCGTAAGCTTTTCCGACACATGAAAATAAAACGGGATCTTACTATCAGGCTTAAGGTTATCTAACCAAATATCGTCCCCGGATGTGTACTCTAGACCGGGATATTTCGCGCTTGGAATTTGTTTCGTCATCTCGTTAGCTCCTTTAGCAAGTAATTTGTAATTGCGTGCCCGACTGGTTAAACGTTTCGGTCTGATGCGATCTATCAATTAAGGTTGTTAATCCTTATTGTGCCAATAATATCGTGTTGCTCTCCATCTTGTGGGTCGTTTATACAAACCCACTGACTCTCATTTATGTTGAGCTCCTCCATGCAATAGTCCATTGCATCTTCTATTTCTACAAACCAATGATCCGCATAGCAACCTTTATCTTCATAGGAATCAAATAAAAATACATAAACCCCATTCTTAGATTCATAAATCATTACCTTTCTTATCTTCCCGATCGGTTCTGTAAGAAGAGCATACATTCTCATTTCAATACCCCATTCAAATATTCTTTTATCATCATCTTATCATTACACTAAACTGCTAGTTACTTCAACAAACCAAAAAGGAGCTTTGACATGGCAAGCTCCTCAACTAGTTGATTATCCCCTATGAATGTAGAATAGATTTATCGTCGGCCCTAATGCTAGCAGACCCTACTATTCATCGGATATGCCAAGCGCTTTGTTCCGTTCTTTAAACCTCTCGTTATGCGACGATACATAAGCCATTCTCGGCGCCTCGGGATCCATGTACCGTTTGGCGCTGTTAAGCGCTAAGGCCGCATCCGTGAACGCCCCCGCAATGAGGTTGAGCTTGCTTTCGTAATTAGCGAAGTCGCCGGCCCCGAAGATGCCCGGCAAGTTCGTCTCAAGTTTCGGGCTGACGAAGATGTTCCAGTCGTCCATATCCAGCCCCCAATCCTTGATGCCTGTAAAATCGGACTTCAGACCGTGGTTGACGATAACCTCGTCTATTTCTAACTCGCGCGAGTCCCCTGATTCGATATGGGTAATCGTCACCCGTTCAATCGTCTTTCCATTGCCGCTGTACAACTGTGTGACTTCATATGGCGTAAGCACATCGGCAGAAGACTCCTTCATTCGAACTATGTTTTTCTCATGTCCGCCGAAGCGGTCGCGCCTATGCACGATTGTGACCTGAGCAGCGATGGGAACCAGCTCGTTCGCCCAATCGACAGCGGAGTTTCCACCGCCCGAAATAAGTACTCGTTTTCCCCTAAAAGGCTCCAGCTCCTGCACCGTATAGTGCAGATTGGACACCTCATAGCGCTCAGCCCCTTCCAGCTCCAGCTTCGCCATTCGCAGAATGCCGCGGCCGATAGCCAGAATGACCGTGCGTGTCCAGTGCTTCTCCCCCGTTGCCGCCTCCAGAATGTACGTCGAATCCGCTTGTTTCTCCAATCCGATAATGTGCTGGCCGAATACAATTGTCGGGTCGAACGTCTTCGCCTGCTCCGACAATTGGATGATTAACTTCTCGCATAAGATCGGCGCAACCCCTCCAACATCCCAAATCATTTTCTCGGGATAAATAAGCATCCGCCCGCCCAGCTCGTCTTTGGCCTCTATTAGCTTCGTCTTTAAATCGCGCATTCCACTATAAAAAGCAGTATACATTCCCGCAGGACCACCGCCGATAATCGTCACATCGTATAATTCAAGCTGCTCAGTCAATTGATGTTCTCCTCCAGCCGACTCATGTGACGGCCATGCTATGATAATCATTATCAATATAATTGTAGCTTCGGCGACGTGACGATAACAATGGACAAAATCGACGGTTATTTTTATACAAAATGGAGGATGCAGACCTTTTAATCGCAAGCAAAACCAAATCAAGCTAACAATCGCAAGATATCATCGATTTTTTTGCCGTTGGAAATAACTCCGTTATTCATCCAGGTTAGAAAATCAACCTCGTAAACGCGGTTGTTTCGTACAGCGGGCAGATCGCGCCACTCTGGCTGCTCCAGCAGTTCCCTCTCCTTTCCTTCTGCCTGGCTATGCCACTTATCGAAAGTAATGAACAGATGATCAGCGGTTAACGCACGCAGGTCCTCTACAGAGAGATTGAACATGCCCGGTCTATTCGCTTTTGAAGCTACGCCTACTGCGGGGTGGGAGCGCAAACCAACGTCGTCGTAAAGAACAGCCGAAACAAAGCCTTGCCCTTCTTCCGTATATTGGAAGATGTGGTCCGCAGAGATACGCAAGAAAGCGACCGTTTCACCTTTCATGACCCGACTCAGCTTATGACTCGCGCTCCGTGCTTTGAAAGCATACTTTGCGATAGCCTCGTCTGCCAACTCCGTCCGACCGAAATAATCGGCGACAGTACGCAGCAGCGTACGCCAATTATGGGTCTGTTCACGCAGGATGCATGTGTTGGATATCCGTCGGCACTGAGAATATTGCTGTTGCTCGTAACGATCCGCAAGTAATATCAAATCCGGCTTATATCCGGAAAGCGCGTCAAAATTGCCGCCGTTCTCGTCGAACGTCGGAATATGGTTTAAGCCTAGATAGTCTTGTTTTCCCCATTTCGCATGCCAATACTGGACGATAGGCTGCATATCCAGCGCGACTATGAAATCCTCCAAATACGGCGCAACTACTCTAAGCTGTCCCTTGCGGCTGCGACGGTATTGTCCGGGCGAGATGCCTACCGTCTGCTTGAAACGACGATTGAAATAATACTCATTATTGAAGCCTGCATTCAGCGCAATATCGAGCAGCTTGTCATCGGCGCTTGCCAGCCACTTCTTGGCTTGATTAATCCGTACTTCATTCAAGTACTGGAGCGGTACTTGACCCGTAGCCTCTTTGAACAGACGGGTATACTTCCAGCGATCAATGCCTGCGAGGGAGGCCAGCTCCTCCAAGGTCAGAAGCTCACGGTAATACTGATGAATATGCCGTATGCTAAGCTCTACCCCATCCCGCTCGATATCCGTTCCCTTATCCTCCGCTGCCGGTGCATTTTGGCGGAATAGAAAGAGCAGCAGCTCTTGAAATCTCACAAATCGTTGGAACAGCTCGAGCTCGCCGCTCGCCTCGCGGAGTCCATATAACTCATCAAGCAGCTCCATCGTCTTCGCGAAGGGTACGCAGGTAAGCTCTTGCTTATCCGGCAGCAAGCTTGAGACTGCATCATAACCGCTAGCTACGAAGCGTACTCGATAATAACTGCCGCTCATAACCTCTTGATCAACACATAAAGATCTTCCAGACCTCTGCAAATAACATTTTCCTTGTCCCGTCCCGCTCATGATAACGAGCAGTTCAAAGCTTTCCTTATCGTTCCCATCGCTACCGTCCAATTCACTCATTTCCGCTTGCTCGCCCGCAACGATTAAGCGGATCGATCGCAGCGCATATTGGACTACAGGAGCAGTCCCCGCTTGTTTGCGCTGTTCAATATCCATCGTTCCTATCAACCGCCCTCTAATTGATATTCATTCTCAATGAATACAGTATAAATCAACACAAGCCGCCCATCAACCTGCGTTGATAAGCGGCTCTTTCCCAATTATGGCGATTAGTCCCGCCAATGAACTTATTCTATTTCCTGCTAAGAAACCAGCAATCGAAGTAAATCATCCATCTTCAAGCCATTGGCCGTAATGGCTCCCGTCTGCCAATACGATCTCTCTACGGGATATACATGGCCGTTCTTAAATGCAGGAACGGTCTTCCATAACGGATCCGCCTTCATTTCCTCAAGCGCTTTCGCGTTGCTCTCTTCCTCCCACGTCCCGTTGGACGGAAGCAAAATAATATGGTCCGCGTCAAGCTCCGGAATGACCTCCTTCGACAAGACGATATTGCCCTCCGTCATCGCCTCGGCGAACCCCGGCGCCTTCAGCCCAAGATCCTCATACAAGATTTGTCCGACAAACGTGTTATGAATGCCGAAAATATTAACCGATTTGTCTACGACGTTCATCCGCAGAACAACAAGCTTCTCATCGCCGATCGCCGCGTTCAGCTTCGCCTTCATATCGCCAATACGGGCTTCGTAATCGGCAAGAACCTGCTCCGCCTTGTCGCTGAGACCAAGCAAATCGGCGATTAAAGTCAATGTTTTGCGTGAATCCGCAAGTACGTCGTCCGGCAAACGGAACGTCGGCGCAACCTTGGAATAGATCTCGTATTTTTCTGCATCGACCTCTCCGGCGCCGATGATCAAGTCCGGCTCGGACACAAGCAAAGCTTCGATACTGCCGGTTACGTCAAACAACGGCACTTCCAGCTTCAAATAATCCTGCTTGCCCCACATCGGGTTATAATATTGCACAATAGGCGTTACCCCAAGCGCAACCAAATAATCTTCGCGATAAAGAGCCGAGATTCGCTTCGGATTTGCCGGAATCTCTACCTCTCCGAAACCATCGGTCACGATGCGCGTTTTCTTCTGAGACGGAGCTTGGCTTGGCGCTGTCGTTGCCGTTGCCTGTGCAGGCCCGTCGGCAGTCGCCGTGGCCACAGCTTGATCGCCTGTCGAGCCGCAACCCGTCACCGTAATCATTGCTGCCGTTATAAGCGATATCCATCCTGTTTTCATAACTCCCGATCTTGCCATAAATAAATTCACTCCCACAAGTTTTAGGTTTTGTAGCAAAACAATTCGCTTATTTATAATGATAATCATTATCATTCCGCTTTAGTAGATTGTACCCAAATTGCATTGCATGCTCAATACACATTCTCTACGAACGTCTTTATACAAACTCGTCACTTTCTTGGTCCCACCCGGCAATCGGTTCACATCCCCCCATAGAATGTCTTTAAAATAAGAAAAAGCCGCAAGTATTATCTTGCGACCGAAATGTACGTTAAGTTAATAAGCTTGCCAACCAGTAAATTCAGGATTCAATTGCGACGAGCCGTTCGCTCTATGGCATCAGCGGTTACTTTGTACAGTTGATGCGGCAGATCGTGTCCCATGCCGTCAACCAGCATTAGCTCGGCGCCCGGGATGGCAGAAGCCGTATCCTCGCCGCACTCCGGGACGAACAGGGGATCGTCCGTCCCATGTATGACAAGTGCCGGCACTTTTAGGGTCGCTAACCGCGGACGACGGTCACCGGAGACAGCGATCGCAGCAATTTGTCGACCGACACTGCCTGGATCATAGGCTCGCTGGACTTCCTCCAGAATGAGGGCTCGATAAGCGTCTTCCTCAAATGGATAGCCATTGCCGGCAATGCGTTTGGCAAAAGAGAGGCTGTGCGCCAAAAATTTCGCTTCATCCTCAAAGGGGTTCGGCGCCGGTTTAGTCATCATCGCCATGACATCCGGGGAAGCTTGTGGAAGACTGGGGTTCCCGGAACTAGACATAATGGAGGTGAGTGACAAAACTCGTTCAGGGTACTCGCTGGCTGCAATCTGGGCGATCATTCCGCCCATCGACCTGCCGACGAAATGTGCCTGATCAATTGAAAGGGCGTCGAGCAGTCCGATAGCGTCATTGGACATGTCATCGAGAGTATAAGGGATGTCCGGTCGCTGTCCTGACATGAGAGCAGTCGCCAGTGCGTCAAAATCCAGCGCCCGGTATTGGCTAAAGTGTGTCGAGCAACCTACGTCGCGATTGTCAAAGCGGATCACGCGAAAGCCTCGCGATGCTAATATCCGACAAAACGGAACCGTCCATCGGATCATCTGGGTTCCAAGCCCGGCGATTAGGATAATAGCCTCGTCCTTTTCGTTACCGAAACTGTCATAGGCCAAATCAATGCCGTTAACTTTCAGAATGTTCATGATCGTATTCTCCTCCAATTAATTCGGCATCGTAAGTTCTGCCATGGGCAGAAGGCGTGAATCTTCGATCGCTGCAGTCCGATGCCCGATACCGGCCAGGTAGTCTTGATGACTTGAAAAAGCAAGAAACGACTGCGCGCTGGTCTGGCGGATCAGCATAACAAGATCCCATCTTTCGTCTTCGGGTCCGATAAGAAACTCTCCGCCATCGCCCAGAAACATGATTTGGCCTCCGCTTTCACGGAGAAATGGCAGGGTGTGCTCAATATAGCGGTTGAAAGCTTCGGCACCGCTGATTGGTTCCTCCGGCGTTAGTTCAGGATTGGCTGTGTAATCGGCAACGTCACGAAAACGAAGCAGGTTCAACATGACGATGCTGCCCTCAATGCCTCGCTGCATGAACCTCATGCCGGCGCGTTGCGATGGTTCGATGTAACGAATAGATCCAAACTCCGTCATAACTGCTCCTCTCGTAGTTCTTTCCCTTCAGGGAATGCATTAGCCGCTAATTTTTTGATGTGGTTTCTGATATCAGGTGCCCAGTCATCTATGAAGTGGTAGAAACGATCCGAATCGCCAGCATACAGTTCCCGCAGAGCTTCTTCGTACTGATGGAAGTTCCCGGCCATAGCCGTCATAAAGTAATAGGTTGCTTCTTGTGACTCTCGTATCTTGCTCTGTTCTCCTCCAGCACGGCGAGCTTCGTCAACGAGTTTTCGTAATGTTACCGACGCCCCTCCAGGTTGACTCTTGAGCCATTCCCATTGCCGCGGCAATAACGTAACCTCACCGGATACAACCCCCAGATTGGGTCGACCGACCCGCCGTGTAGGTTGGTGTTTCACATCCTTACTGGGCAAGTCACCAAACTGTTCTCCTAATCGTTTGAGCACGTCATCTGTCTTCCCACGAAAATCAACATCTATTTGTTTCCCCGTGGAATCGTCAAATATAAGCAACTGCATGAGATCTTTGTCATCCAGAGCATCCTTCACTGTAGAAACAACGTGATGTAAAGAACCACTGGCGACGACTCCCACACCCAAAAATGCCGTGCAGTAAAAGGTCGTCAGGTCATTTTTCATGCTGTACCTCCTCCTCTGAATACCTGCATTAATTATACCCGGGTAAAAATAAAAGTCAATATTACCCGGGTAAAATATAATTTACTGCAACACTACTTAACTCCTCGAATACCCTTGTAGACAGATTCACACAGCTCCGTTGTAAACCTGCCTGACATACCTTCAAGCGCCGTGTTGGTGAACGCTACAACACTAAGCTCCTCACTCGGATCGACAAACCAGGAGTGACCATAGGTGCCGCCCATCCGCCACGTTCCCGGCGATTCCGGTGTATTAGCGTCCGCCGGGTCTTTAAGCAGCGTGAACCCAAGTCCAAATCCCCTCCCCGGCCAATAGGGCATCTCAAGGCTACCAATTTGATTGGTTGTCATTTCCCTGACAAGAGCCTCCGGCAGAATCGGATTTCCTCCCTGCCGCAAAGCTTCCAGCAGTTTAAGAAAGTCTCCTGCACTGCCAATCATGCCGGCTCCCCCGGAAGGATAAGCTGTCTTATCGGTAAACCTGTTGGGTGAAAGAAGAAATCCTGCCGTCCCCTCGATGAAAGGAACGGTATCAAAATCGTGCAAGCGCCTGGGCTCTTCAGCGCTGTCTGCGTAAGCTGCGGTCAATCTGTCCATGTCCACGGGCTTGAAATCCGTGTCCATCATGGAAAGCGGATGAGTGACAAGCATCCGTACAGCTTCACTAAGCGGCATTCCAGTGACCTTCTCAATGACTGCTCCGAGCACGTCTGTTGCTATGGAATACCTCCACATTTTCCCCGGCTCATAGAGAAGCGGTACAGAAGCGAGTCTTTGCAAATTCTCTTCAAGTGTAATTCCCGCCAAATCCATGCCGTCCGATACCCCCGCAAGCTCATAAGTTCCCTTTTTTTCCTGGAAGAAACGGTAGGTTAAGCCTGCGGTATGCGTCATCAGCTGGTGAACGGTCATGATGGCATACTGTCCGTTTTGCAGCTTGGGACGAAAGGCGGGCAACCATTTTTCCACCAGATCGTTTAACTGCAATCTCCCTTGCGAAATTAATACTAAGGCTGCCGTGGACACGACCGGCTTGGTGACCGAAGCATATCTAAACAATGCATTTTCCTGCATCGGCCGTTTCTGCTCGCGGTCGGCCCAACCAGCAGGTCTGCTGTAAACGAGGTTTCCGCCTAAAGCAATTTGGACGACGGTACCCACGATCCTTTTTTCCTCAAGTGTGCGGTCAATTACCTCATTGACGCTTTTATGCAGCAATTCCAGATCATTTTTCCTCACGCTTCTCATCCTCTCTATCCTCACCTGCTGTAATTTACTTGATTATTTATAGCAAGTGTGATTATTATATTAATAATTTCTACCGCATTACATAAAACAAACAAGTTATATAAAGAGATTTACGACTAATACTAAGGTATTTAGAATAAATAACATTTAAAATAAAGGCGGTCGATTCCCTTGGACGAAATCGATAAAAACATCTTGCTCCATTTGCAGAACCAGGCGAGATTATCAATGACGGATTTAGGAAAGCGTGTGGGACTGTCTCAGCCAGCCGTAACTGAACGTGTAAAACGCCTGGAGGAAAGTGGTACGATCGAGGAATACCGAACCGTCATTTCATCGCAAAAATTGGGTAAGCAAAGCACTGCCTATATGCTTGTTCGGACGCGGAACTGCTACCCATTCCTTGATTTTTGCCGTTCTTCACCGGAGGTCACGGAATGTTATCGGATAAGCGGAGAGCATAATTATTTATTGAAGGTCCTCACGGAAACAACCCAGGAGCTGGAAGAGTTCGAAAACCGGTGCGATCAATACGGAACCTATACAACCCTGATTGTAATGTCTTCACCGATCGCTTATAAAAATCTCATTGGAGAAACGAATTTGCTCGCATAAGATGTAAATTCTCGATGTTTGTAATTGTACATGTAGGAGTGATCCGGTAGGACGTCCAAATTTTTTTGAAAATATCCCAACCTTTATTCCGTTTGGCACACTATTTGATTGTCAGGAATTACAGAGGCAATTGTGGAGGCGAAAGATGGATTCGATCGGGCGGAACGGAAAAGAAGCGGCGGAAGCGATTCGGAGCTATGTCAAACCGATTTTCGGTTTTGCGTTGAACCGGGTCAAGCAGCGGGCGGAAGCGGAGGATCTGGCTCAGGAGATCATGCTGCAGTTGTTGAAATCCTTCTCCGGGGTGCGGGACATTCGATGCCTGGAGGCTTACGTCTGGACGGTTGCCCGATACACTTGGGTGAATTGGTTGAAAAAGCGTGCGCACGCTCCCCAAGCGATCGAAATCAACGGCATGTCCGAACTGTCGGCCGCCCCTTCCCGGGAGCCGCTTGACCGGCTGCTGGTAACCGAAGCTTACCGCGAGCTGCGTCGGGAAGTCGCGTTTCTGTCCGACATCCATCGCCGGATCGTGGTCATGCGTTACTACGACGAGCTTAAAATCGGCGATATCGCGATTGTTCTGAACATTCCTGTCAACACGGTGAAGTGGCATCTGAGCGAGGCCAAAAAGGAGTTAAGGAAAGGGATGAAACGAATGCGCGCAACAGGAACTTTGAGTGTCAATCCGGTCAGCATGGGGGAAATGGGCCATTCCGGCTCGGCCGGCAGACTGGGCGAAACCAACGATTTTCTTGGACGCGCCTTGGCGCAAAATATCGTTTACGCGGCTTATCACAAGGCGCGTACCGTCCACCAAATCGCGGAGGAGCTCGGAATGCCGCCGTTTTTGCTGGAAGGCGAAGTCCGGCACCTGGCCGATTACAATTTTCTCATCGAAACCGCTCCCGGCAAATATCAAAGCAATACCATCGTCTGGGACATCGTCGAGTTGGCCGGAGCCAGTCATCGATTCTATCAGGAGTGCGCCGCCGAAGTGGCCGATGTTCATTTTGACGCGTTAATGGAAGTTCGCCAGCAAGTCGAGGATAGCGGAGTGTACGTTCCGGACGGCGACTATAACTTCCTGCTCTGGACCTTGCTGCCCAAGAACGTCGAGGAGCAATCCTGGCGGAGCATGCCGGCGGGCGACAGCTTCGATGCGGTCGCGCCGATGCGAAAGGACGGAGGGCAGTATATTGCCTATGCGGCGTTGAACCGGAGCCACAATGCCGATCCGGGTTTTGATCTGAGTAGTTACGTCACCTTCGGTCCGAATCTCCGCTACGTCGAAGACAGTCCCTTATACTTGTGGCAATTCAATACGTACTGGAGCGACCGCCAGATGGATTGGCGTTTCCTGGAATACCGGAATGTCGAAGTTTGCCATGCGTTCCTACAAGGCGAACTGCCCGACAACGAAGGGAATAGCGAGCAATATTCGTTTCTGCTGGAGAAGGGGTACATCCGCAAGTCGGAGGAGGGGTACAAGTTCAATGCGGTTTGGATCGACTCTCCGCAAACGCTGGATCGGTTGAACAAGGCAATGCCGGATTTGTCCGCCCTCTATGCCCCTGCTGTCGGCAAGCTCTACGATAAAATGCTCAAGCTGTTCCTGCAAAATCAGCCGAAGCATTTGGAGCCGCAGATTGCTTACATGGTGAGAGGCAATACCGGCGGAGGCCGGTTGGTCGCTTATATTTTGAAGCATTTGATCGATAACGGGAAGTTGAAACCGCCGTTGCCGCACCAGCAAAAGACGATTTCAACCTGGATGGGGCCGGTCAAGTAAGTCGGGTTCGGAAATGGATACGAAGAATGACCGTTCCCGGTTGGTGGTGGCCATTTACACGCAATACTCTGTCCAACGCCCACCCATGGCGCACATGCGTCATGGGTGGTTTTTGATCACAATCGCATCTGTCGAATTTCATATGTTACACATACTTATGGATTCTTGTAGGAAGGAAAGCCATGCTTTTTAGCAAGCCAAGCTGCAAGCAAAGAGGGAAGCAGCAGGAGGATTAAAGAGCCCGGAAGGAATCCGGCTCCAAGCAGCTCGAGAAGAAACCCGCCGATAATGCCTCCTCCGCCGATTGCCACATTCCACACGGTAACCAGCATCGATTGGGCTATATCTGCGCTTTTTCCCCCAGCCTGTGCTATTGCTGTTTGCAGTAAAGTAGCTGCCCCGCCAAACGTAAGCCCCCACGCCGTAACACCAAGGATGATGATTGCAGGCTGATCCATTCCGATTCCCAAGGCTACAGAAGCCAAAGCAAATCCCGTGATGCTAACTAAAACCAGCATTCTTAGAAAACGGTCAATCAGCATGCCTATCACCCAAATGCCGACAACCGAGGTAATTCCGAAAATAAGAAGAACCAGATCCACTCGCTGAGCAAACACGGTTTCCGCCAGATACGGTGCAATATAAGTGTACAAAATATTATGAGCGAGTACACATGCCAAAACGACGAACAGAATCGGCCGTACACCGGGAATCAGGAAAACCTTGTGAAAAGGGAGCTGATCACCGGCTGGCTCGCCGGCATAATCCGGCACTTTCCAGAGCACCCAGCCAATAAGGACTACAGCCAGTAAGGATACAGCTCCGAAAATGAGACGCCAACCTGTATAAGCACCGAAAAAAGTGCCAAGCGGAACGCCCAGCGCCAATGCCAAGGGGGTGCCAACCATGGCTATGGCCATCGCTTTTCCTTTCAGCGAATCAGGCACCATGCGCCGCGCATAACCGGCCGTCATCCCCCACAGAACACCTGCCGAGACACCTGCGAAGAAACGCGCGACAAGAGTCAGCACATAAGCAGAAGATAACGCGGTGATGGTGTTAAATACAAGAAAGCCAATGATACATAGCAGCAGAAGCGGTCGGCGCCTCCACCCCCGGGTAGCCGTTGTCAAAGGAATGGCGGCCAGAAGAGATCCAACCGCATACAGAGTGACCAATTGTCCGGCAAGAGCTTCTGTGACCCCAAGATCCTGTGCAATTTGCGGCAGTAATCCAGCAGGCAGACCTTCCGTAAGAATGCAGATGAATCCCGCCATGGCTAAGGCCAGCAGCCCAACCCACGGAAGACGTTTGGAAGACGACACCTTTACTCCAGCTTTACTTATAAGTGCAGTGTTTGAGTTCACGAAACAATCTCCTTTATTTATTTTTTTACCGCTTAAAAAAGCTTTCGCTTCCGTATAAGCTTATATAAATAAAACACTTTCTTAAATGGAGGATTAAAGGAGTAAGGAGTGAATTAAGAAGAAAATACTTTTATTTTCGTAAAGATCCCATGATTTTAAATGCGAAAAAAAGCAGCATCCTCAGATGCTGCCTCAACGATAAATTATAATCGAAAAGCTTGAGACGTGGGTGGAGATCCAGCTGCCGCTGCAGCTGCTCTTGCACTCTCAAAATAAAGGAGTTGTGAAGCTGATGTCCGTGTACATTAAAGTCGGGATTGCTTATTCAGTTTCAAATCCGCTTTCTGAACTCTTACATCATGTCTAATGACATAAAGCCCCTTGCATGAACGATTGGATTCAGCTAGAGTCTCCCGTTAGTGTAATGGTTCAACTAACAAAAAGCATTTCTTAATGATTAGAGTAATGCATTTTTGCAACTCCTATTCTATAGAAAATACAAATTTTCAAAACTATAAATGCTTATTTTATTCAATCAATCCATCCATTCAATATATGAATGCTCATATGGCAAGTCCGTTTCTTTCATATCGTAATGCACAATGCCTGTCTTTCTATTTGTGTTATCCTTATTAGCATCTAAATATTTATCCCTAAATAAATATCGCTGATATTCAAGTTCAGCTTCTTCCCATTGTTTTTCCGATATAGTTGGGTGTTCTGACTTTAGAATAGCTAACTTTTTAAGCTCTCTTTCTCCACAGTAATCTGAACGGAAAAGGATGTCAGGATAATCATTCTCGCAACAATACCTATAATATTTTTCGCTTTCTATTTCAATAGTTAAAAATTCATTGCTCGCTGGAATAATTTCAAATACATGAGTGGTAGCATCTATAAAAGATATATGGTCAAAGTGAATCAACATATTATCATAATCTGCAAAACCGCTGTAATAGTGGCTGTATATTTCATAAATATAATAAATTCTATCCAAACACTCACCACCCGAAAATATTCACTTACTTCGTTATATTATACACCATTTAGAATTTGGAAAATTCCTGCCCTTTAGTTGAACGGCGGCGGAATTCTAAATGGGATCCGCCGCCATGAATACTTAAAAGAACCATCGATAAAGCTCTCTCCGACGTTCGCCACGGAGCTGTGCGTAAATTTGAGTGGTCAATGCTTTCTCATGACCGAGCATGCCTTGGATGAAATCTAAGGGGGCAACGTTATCAAGGAGCTGGCATGCATAAGTATGCCGAAAGCGATGCGGGTATACGTTCGCTTCAATTTCTCCCTGGTCTGCAAGCCGTTTTAAGGCCCATCTAATCGTAGGTATGGCCATTCGTTTTGTTGGATGCGTATCGGTAACAAACAATGGCCTTGCAGGAGTCCTCACGGCTGGCCAGGTACTTCTTTAACCATACTTTGCACTCTGTTGTAAAAGTGTGCCACTGCATAGGATTTTCCACTGTTTTGCTCATAAAATTAAACAAAGCACCACGGTTTTCAAAAATTGATTATGAATCATGTCGGTCAGGAGCAGATCTACAAACCCATAGATCCTTCCTTATATCAGTCTGATATCGTTTCTTCCCTATTCACTTTTTAACGATAAAGGTAACCGTAGTGCCTTGATGGAGATTGCTTCGGATTTGCAAGCCGCTGCCATAAAGCTGCTTTAGGCGGCGATTAGTATTAGTCAGACCTATGCCTGATTTT
Source organism: Cohnella sp. LGH (assembly GCF_017671885.1). Taxonomy (NCBI): domain Bacteria; kingdom Bacillati; phylum Bacillota; class Bacilli; order Caryophanales; family Paenibacillaceae; genus Cohnella; species Cohnella sp. LGH. The sequence continues at coordinate 865,789 of NZ_CP072117.1, read as the reverse complement.
CGTCTGGATTCTTTACCCTCCAGCTGCTGGAGGGTCTGATTATCCATCCCGACACCATTATCTTCCACCGACACCTCAGCGTAGGAGCCAAGATCCAGAATTTGAATATGAATGCTCCCGCCTTCGGTACGCTTCAAGATGCCATGGCGGATGGCATTCTCAACCAGCGGTTGGATCGAAAGCGGGGGAATAAGAAGCTCCATGCTCTCATCGATATTCCAAGTTACTTGAAGACGTTCTTCAAAACGTTCTTTTTCAATGAACAGGTAAGATCGAACAAGGTCCAGTTCATCATTCAGCGGGATCAAGCGCTCAGAATTGCGGAAATCAAAGCTTCCTTGGAGATATTTACCGAACTCAGCAAGCAAATTGCGCATGCGGTCTGAGTCAAACTCACTTAAAGCTGCGATGGCATTCAAAGTATTGAATAGAAAGTGCGGCTGAATTTGCGCTTGAAGCCATGCTCCTTCCATCCGCAACCGATCGCTGATGGATTTTTTGATTTCGGTCAATGATCTCACACGTGACTTCAGCTCCATCGCATCAACAGGCTTTGTCACATAATCATTAGCTCCCGCCAGAAAGCCTGCTTCAATATCCTCGGGCCGATTGCGTGCAGTTAGCAGCAGGATTGGCAGCTCCGATACAGAAAAACGATCACGTATGGACCGCGTAACCTCATAACCGGACATAAGGGGCATCATCACATCGGTAATAATTAAATCCCACTCTTGAGAAACCAGATAAGCTAATGCATCAGCCCCGCTTGTAGCTGTTACGATATCATATCGCTCGATAGACAAAACATTGACCAAGATGTTCAGGTTAATTGGGTCGTCATCGATAGCTAAAATTTTAGGCCTATCTTCAGCGAATGTAGTGTTAGCTTCGGAGATTAAGCTTGAACTAGCTGCTGCGGTCTCTAAATCGCCTGAAGAGAGCAGAGCAACAGAATCAGCAGCATCTTGATTACGAGAAATATTAGATAAAGGCAGGGTTAGAGTGAAGGAGGAGCCATGACCTGGTGTGGAGCTGACAGAAAGCGTTCCATGGTGCAGTTCTACAAGCTGCTTACAGATGTTTAATCCCAGTCCAAGTCCAACTACACTTGCGGTTTGTTCCCTTTCACCTTGCTCATAGAGTTGAAAAATTCTTTGCTGTGTTTCCAGATCCATCCCAATTCCAGTATCCGTGATATATATGTGGGCTTTATGATCTATAATTTGTGCCCCTATTGTGATAGAGCCTTCGTTAGTGAATTTCACAGCATTATGCAACAGATTAAACAGGATCTGAATCAGGCGATTCTCATCTGCGATAACGTAGGGGAAATTATCCGGAATGTTATGAATAAGTCGAATGGACTTGCCTTCCGTCATAAATCGCAGCATATCCAATACACCTGTAGCAAGGGTTTGCACTTGAATATTCTCGACCTGAAGCCGCACACGGTTCTCTTTAAGCATCGTTACATCCAACAAATCGTTCAGCAAGAAGGACATCCGTTTCCCTACAGAAATAAGCAGCTTCATATGTTCTTTATTTTTATCTTCATCATATCTGCTTTCACTATTTAGGACGGTCTGGGCTATATTGAGCATGCCGTGCAATGGGTTTCGCAGCTCATGAGAGGTATTAAGCAGAAAGTCATCTTTCAGCTTATCCGCTTTTTGAAGCTGCTCTGTGAGCTTTACTCTCTGCACGTTGGAACGAACATAACCTCTAAACCAGAAAGCACCAAAGGCGACACTGGTAATGACCATATCGAAAGGGTAGAAGCTCATTTCAATAATGCCTGTATTTTTAGTAACGCCCCAGATCGCACTCGTTGTTAAAGCCGTTAAACCGAATAATAAATAAATCGCATCTTCATTGCCCTTTCTAACTGAACGGTATATTAGGACTGGGAGTACAAAGAAAGGGACAACGATTATAAATGTATGAAGAGGATCAGCAAGCATGATCGTTTTGACCGGCAGAATCAGCACAAATAAGGCATAAGCTGCACATAGGATTGAATACCAACGGAAGCTCTTATAGGTTGCATATTCGGGCAAAAGCAATTTGATATATTGAGTCATAAACGCGGCGACGCCAAGATATGCCAGGTAATATAGCTTTAACGTCCAATCGTAGTTTACAGCAGACCAAGCTGGCAATAACCGATCATCGTCGATCAGGATTGTGATAATAGCACAAAGCATCAGTATCACAAAATAGAGCAGCGCTCTCTGTCTAGTTCCCATCCAATATAAGATGAGTGCATAGATGACATGCATCAGAAGGAGAAGACAAACCGATAACTGTGCGACTACTGAAACTCCGACAGCCTTGTCGATAGCACGATCAGTGCCGAATTTAACAGGAAAAAACAGACCTCCCGACAAACGGTCGGTATAGTTTGCTACAACTATAATAATTTCGATCTCGCTCTGATCGGTGGCAAAAGAAGCTGTATAAGGCACATTGCCAGCTGTGTATTGCTCTGCGGTAGCGGCAGGATTACCGGAATGGGCCAATAAACGTCCATTGACATAAAGCTTAGAGGAGGAAGCGATAGTGGGCATACGGATACTAAACAATTGGTCTTTATCAGGATGGATCAGGAGCCGTAAACGGTAGCTTCCGTAACCGAAGGTTGGATTTTTATCGTCATCTATAGCGTTGTTCCAGGTTCCCGGCACATCAATAAACACTTTATCATCGGGGATGAAGTGCTCGCTATTGTTCTTCTGTTGAAGCAATACACGAGGATAAAACTCCCATTGCCCATCGAGTGATAGCGTACGATTGTCCGTGAAGTCCCAATTTCGTAAATCCAATTCACCCTTAATGGCATGAAGATGATCAGGAGTAGTTTGAAAAAGCATCCATATGATTCGCATTGCCGTTAGGATTAGGAAAAAGCTGCCGACTGTGAAAAAAATTTTTCTTCTGTTTATCATAAGCATATTTTCGACAAAAAATGTTATATTCCTCCTCGGGAGAGGACGCTAGCGGTTAGTCGATGCGGTTATGTCCTGCTGAATTCACCTTCAACACTTCTGCCTCGGCCGGATCGAGGTGGCTCATAAGCCAAAGCCTGAATATGAAGTTACGAGCTCCATTTGAAAATTCTCCTAAGGAAAGAGGTAACCCTCATTGCGGGTTACCTCTAAGAGTTTTGACGTTTCATCATCTAGTAATATTCAAACAAACTTAGACCACAACTAATAACATTCTGTACACAACTTTAATCCCGGACACCAGAAGCTGTTCCTACTCCACCGTAACACTCTTAGCCAAATTCCTCGGCTTATCTACGTCATGCCCCAACGCCAGAGAAGCGTAGTAGGACAACAGCTGCAGCGGAATGACGGACAGGGCCGGAGTCAGCAGCGGCAGCGTGCGCGGGATTGCGAAGAAGCGATCGACTGACTTCGCTACCTCCTGCTCGTGCCCCTCGTTAACGATACCGAGAACGTGTGCACCGCGCGCTTTTGTTTCTTTAATGTTGCTAAGCATTTTCTCGTACAGGTCCTCTTGCGTGAGAAGGCCGATCACCGGTGTACCTTCTTCGATCAGAGCCAGCGTTCCGTGCTTCAGCTCCCCTGCCGCATAAGCTTCGGAGTGAATATAGGAAATCTCCTTCAGCTTCAGCGAGCCTTCCATCGCGACCGCATAGTCGACGCCGCGTCCGATGAAGAACAGGCTGCTGTGATGCGAGATCGATTCCGCCACTTCCTTGATCGTTTCGGATTGCCCAAGAATCTTCTCTACTTGCTCAGGCAGCGCCTGCATAGCGGCAAGCACCTGTACGATAGCCGCCTCATCCTGCGAGCCAACCGTCTGCGCCCAGTAAAGTCCGAATAGGAAGAAAGCGATCAGCTGTGAAGAATAGGCCTTCGTGGAAGCCACGGCAATTTCCGGTCCCGCCAGCGTGATGATCACATCGTCGGCTTCACGGGCAACCGAGCTGCCTACAACGTTGGTGATTGCAAGCACTCGTGCGCCGCACCGCTGTGCCTCGCGCAGAGCCGCAAGCGTATCGGCAGTTTCGCCGGATTGGCTCACGACGATAACGAGCGTATCGGGCGTAATGATCGGCGAACGATAACGATACTCCGAGGCAACATCCGTCTCGACCGGAACTCGGACGAGAGATTCGATCACATTTTTCCCGACAAGTCCGGCATGTAGCGCCGTACCGCAGGCAACGATATGCACGCGGTTGATTGCCTTCAACTGCTCCGGCGTCATTTTCAACTCAGGCAGCTCCACGGAACGTCCGTCGTCGCTGATCCGACCCAGCATCGTATCGCGGTACGCCTTCGGCTGCTCGTGAATTTCCTTCAGCATGAAGTGGTCGAAGCCGGCCTTCTCCGCCGTCATCAAATCCCAATCCACATGAAAAATTTCCTTCGCAATAAAATTGCCCTCAATCGTCAGCAGATCCACCGCATCCCGAGTCAGCACGGCCATCTCGCCGTCGTTCAGAATGTAGATGTCGCGCGTATGCTCAAGAATCGCCGGAATATCCGACGCGATATACTTCTCCCCGTCCCCGACGCCGATAATGAGCGGACTGGCATAACGCACCGCGACCAGCCGATCCGGCTCGTATTCGGTCAGCACGCCAAGCGCGAATGCGCCTCTCATTTTTTTGACCGCGCGCTGAACGGCTTTCACGATATCCCCATCGTATTCAATGGCGATCAGGTGGGAGATAACCTCCGTATCCGTCTCCGACAGAAAACGATGCCCCGCCTGCACAAGCTCTTCCTTAAGCTCCAGGTAGTTTTCGATAATGCCGTTATGAACGACCGAAAATTTCATGGAGTTATCCGTATGCGGATGAGAGTTAACATCCGAAGGTTTGCCATGGGTCGCCCAACGCGTATGTCCGATGCCGACCGTTCCGCGCAGCGGATCTCCGCTTAGCCGGCTCTCCAGATTGGCCAACCGCCCTACCGTCTTCGTGACTTCCAAGCCCTGCTCTGTCTGTACTGCGATGCCGGCGGAGTCATAGCCCCGATACTCCAGCTTCTTGAGTCCTTCGATCAGAATGGGCTGCGACTCTCTAAAACCAATATATCCAACGATTCCGCACATAATTATATAAGCCTCCGTTTATTGGGTCCTCGACGCTTCCGAGCACCCGCAACCGGGCTGAGTGAGCAGTATTTTACATGAGGAGGACGCGCCCCCGTCTTTTGGCAATCTTTTAATAAAGGGGCCCGCTCTCCCCTCTTCGATACTATGCCCTCAAGCGACCGATTACAGGCCGCAGATAAGGTCTGGATTCTTTTAATTTGTCATTTTCAAGCATCGTGCCGGTATTTTGTTCGCCCGGTCGCCCTGAGCGTTTTGATTCCGACTATCGGCTCCGATGATGAGCCGGGAGGTCCCCGCCGAACGTTTCGAACGCCTCCACCTCGTCAACTTGCATCCATAGGGCTCTCCGTCAAAGTTATTCGCTCAGACCAGCTTTCCCGTCCCTGATCTACGCGCTTTTCGACTTCATTCCACCCATCTGCAAGTTCTGGCGCTATCGCTGCTTTTCCCCTCTACCCTGCCCTTCCATTCCAGAATCTATTCCTTATCTTATTCGTTTTGTCGGAACGATGCAACTTGGGCGCAAATATTTCCTTGGAAATGACGATATTCTACATTTTTTGTATGCGAAAAAGAGAGAATGTCCACCCTTGTCGGATAGAACATTCTCTCCTTTGTGACCAGCACCCGTCCGATATTCGCTTACGACAGCTCCGCCTTCACAACCTCGACAATCGAGGCCACGTGACGCTCGATCTCTTCGCGCTCCGGCCCTTCGGCCATGACGCGGATGAGCGCCTCCGTGCCGGAAGGACGAACGAGCACGCGCCCGTTGTCGCCCAGCGCCTCCTCGGCGGCCGTTACGGCCGCAGCAATCGCTTCATTGCCTGGATAACGGGATTTATCGGCCACACGCACATTTACAAGCACCTGAGGATATTTGCGCATCATCTGCTTCAGCTCGCCCAGCTTTTTGCCCGAACCGACGATCGTATCCAGCAGCTGCAGGCCGGTCAGAATCCCGTCGCCCGTCGTGCTGTGATCGAGGAAGATCACATGCCCGGATTGCTCGCCGCCGAGATTATAACCGCCGTTCACCATCTCTTCCATAACGTATCGGTCCCCGACCGCCGTCTTAGCCGAGCGCAATCCAAGCTTCTCAGCCGCTTTGAAGAACCCGATGTTCGCCATAACCGTCGTCACGACCGTATCCTTCGCCAGCTTGCCCGCGCGCCTCATCGCGTCGCCGCAAATGCACAAAATATAGTCGCCGTCCACTTCCTCGCCGTTCTCATCGATCGCGATCAGACGATCTGCGTCTCCATCGAACGCCAAACCAAGATCGGCTCCGTGCTCCTTCACTTTAGCGGCCAGCATCTCCGGGTGCGTCGACCCGACGCCTTCATTAATGTTCAGTCCGTTAGGCTCGGCTCCATAAGCGATAACCTCCGCCCCCAAGGCGCGGAAAATATCCGGAGCCAGCTCGTACGCGGCACCGTGAGCGCAATCCAGCACCAGCTTCACGCCGGAGAAGGAATTTCCCACAGTAGACTTCAAATACTCGGCATATAAGCTTTTGGCGCCTTTATCGGAAGTTACCGAACCGATGTCGCCGCCGACCGGCCTAGGCAGCGTATCTTCCGCCGCATCCATCAACCGCTCAATCTCCGCTTCCGTCTCGTCGAGCAGTTTATAGCCGTCGCCGCCGAAAAACTTAATACCGTTATCCGCCACCGGATTGTGGGATGCGGAGATCATAACGCCCGCATCGGCCCCCATCGTTCGAGTCAAATATGCAACCGCCGGCGTGCTGACCACGCCCAACCGGACGACGTCCGCTCCGATAGACAGCAATCCCGCCGTCAGCGCGCTCTCCAGCATTTGTCCCGAAATCCGGGTATCCATCCCGATCAACACTTTCGGGCGTTTAACCTTGCCCGCCAATACGACGCCTCCGCAGCGTCCGATCCGATAAGCCAATTCCGGCGTCAATTCCTGATTCGCGACACCGCGTACGCCGTCCGTTCCGAAATATTTCCCCATATCCCGCTACCTGCCCCTTTGCTCTCCTGTTGTTGCTCAAGCCTGTCTTTTCTCTGTAATATGTTATACCGCAGGCTCCTGCGTTTCGCCGCCGCTCTCCGGCGGCGGCGTCTCGCTTTCCTCAGGCACGCCTTCTTCCGGAGGCTCCTCGCCTTCCGTAGTCGTCTCCTGCGCTGCCTCGTCGACAATCTCCACGACGATGCTGCTCGTACCGCCTACTTGCTCCATAAACCTCTCCAGACTGACAACGAGAGGCAGCGTATAGACGCCCGGTCCTCTTCCGCTGAGGTCGACGATCACGTCGACGTCTCCCGGCCTCAGCCGGTCCAACGTCTGCGGAGCGCCTTGAATCGTAATGTCCGCTTTGCCTGTCTCCGGATCGACGATCTTGGCGAGCAAGCCTTCGCCTAGCCCGATCAGTTCGATCGGCAGCCCTTCCAGCTTACGGGTCGTAGACAGCAGCACTTCGATCTGAATATCGATCGTCGCCGGCGAAATCTCGATCAATGGAGGCGTCACCTTGAGCGGCACGGAAACTTTTCCGGAATTCCGTACGTCCCCAAGCGGAACCTCCACCTCGATAAACTCGATTTTGTCCAACGCGTCCTGCGGTCCGTACACCGTAACCTGCTCCACGTCCGGCTTGAAGGAAGCGACGCCCAGACCCGATTGCACGCGTCCGACCATTTTGAATTGCAGCGGCACCGTCTTGAAGGGATTGGTAATCGGCACCTCGACCTCCAGCACCGCCGGATCGATCGTCGCCCCTTCCATCGGCTTGCCTTGCTTATCGTAGACGACCAGCTTAACGCTCTTGTTCTTGATCGTCTCCTTCTCCCCGTCGATCTCGATCGTCGCCCCGACGCTCTCCGCCTCGGCCAGCTGGCTCTTAGGCAGCGTTACATGAACCCGGTTGCCCGGCTTTAAGATTGGCGTACCGACTTTATATCCCTTCGCGGGGTTCCCCTTCGTCTGGATCGCCACTTCAAACTCCTTCGTCTGAAGCGCTTCGATACTGACAACGACCGTAGAGGGCGATATCGATACCGAAGTGATCCCTTTAGGAAGATTCTCTTCTAGTGTCAATGTATGCTGGCCTTCGCCCACCGTTCTCAAATCGACCCGAATGCGATAGTCCTTCGTCTGAGCGACTTTAAGATCGCTTTTCGTCCCTCGAACCGTCAGATTCACCTTGAGCGGCTCCATGCCGATCAGCACGAAGTTCCTCTCGTCCAACCCAAAAGGCTGAACCGTCACTCCCTCGATCACCTTCGTATCGTAGAGCGAAGCGACGTTGTTCGGTGCAGAATTGTCCGGATCGTAGTGCACGACCGCCCACATCAGAATGCCAAGCGCAAGCGCGACAAACTTGGCGATTGTAGGATGGTTTAGCCATTTATCCACGCTTGTCACCTTCTTTCCGCTTCCAGAAGGCCCAATCCGTATTCTTCGGCTTGAACTGCGGCCGAAGCTCTTCGAACAGCTTGGAAATCAGCGACTCTTCCTTAATGTCCCGCACGATCTGTCCGTTGATCGCCAGCGAAATCTGTCCCGTCTCCTCCGAGACGGTCACGGAGACGGCATCGCATACTTCCGTAATGCCGATGGAGGCCCTGTGGCGAGTCCCCAATTCCTTGCTGATAAAAGGGTTCTCCGACAGCGGCAAATAACAGCCCGCGGCCATAATCAGCCCGCCCCGTATAATAACGGCCCCGTCGTGAAGCGGCGTATTCGGAACGAACACGTTGCTAAGCAGCTCCGAGCTAAGCTTGGACTCCATCTTGATGCCCGATTCGATATAGTCGTTCAAACCGGTATTTCTCTCGAACACAATTAACGCCCCGATTTTTCGACGCGCTAAATAATTCACCGACTTAACGACCTCGTTCACCCTGTGGCTGACGTCCTGCTCCTCGGGCGATGAACGATGGAACAGCTTGTTTCTCCCGATCTGCTCAAGCGCTCTTCGCAATTCCGGCTGGAAAATAATGAGCACCGTCACGACTCCGAAGGTGAACATTTGGTTCATCAACCATTTGAGCGTATATAGATTAAGCAGGTTGCTTAGCGCCCAGACGAGCACCAACAGGAAAATCCCTTGCAGCAGCTGTACAGCTCGCGTTCCCCGCACCATCATGAGCACTTTGTAAATAATGTAACTGACGATCAGCACGTCGACGATATCTTTTATTGAATTCTTCAATGTCAGCCCGGCAAAATAGTCCAAGACGCGACCCCCCGTCCCGGCGCTGGATTAGTTGCGACGAATAATGTCGAAAATGCACGTAATTTCTAAACCTTAATTATCTTCTCTACTATTGCCCAAAAATCCTGTCATTTACACAAAAAAAAACCTCCCCGACATCGGAGAGGCTCCTCTTGCCCGGTCTACGGTCGTGCATAGACACTCTGTCGGACGCCCTCGCGCCCTTAATGCGAGCCGTAAGCGAGCGTTCCGAAGAAGGAGCTCACCTTGTACCAGAACCAATCGACCGCCCGGTCGATCGTCTTGATCTCGCCCGCGATATGAGCCGTAGACGCCAACGGCGTCAAATGGCCGTCTATCACGGTCAGGTTGCCGTCCAGATCGCCCAACACTTGTACGTCTCCGTTTACGACCGTCAAATCTCCCGATACTTTTTGCCCTTCGGGTACGATCACCTTTTTACCTTCGATCACGACATGCTCAAGATCGGGTCCCGATACGGAAAATTCCTGGCTCTGGTTCCACATCGACACGAAGCTGGACAACATGACCACCAGGAAAATAGCCGCAGCGGATACCGCCGGATGACGGCGCACCCAGGAAGTCCAGGCCGCTGGACGCCTTGAGCTGGGCAATGCTTTCATAATCCGGTCTCCGAGCTCTTTCGGAGCCTTCTCTATAGGTTGAGCTTTGGCGAGCGCTTCGGTGCGCTCCAACGCTTCATAACGAGAACAGCACTGGGGGCATTCACGCAGGTGCTGCTGCAACTGTAGGATTTCCTCGCGCGCCAGTTCTCCGTCCAAATAATCATGCATGTACATGACGGCGACGTTGCAATTCATATCAGCCATCCCTTTCCTCGGCGGGATCCCCTTACCCCGCTATCGATGCTTCTATACTGTACGTGCGGTTAAGCGACACGGTTTCACCTATTTTGTAGAGGCAGTACAAAAAGTCCGCTTTTGATCACGAAGTTACACACAGAAGTCTATTCGACTTCGAATCTTGAACTCAGCCGGGCCTTCCGGTGCTCACGTAGGCTCTCCCTACGCTCTGCGCCTCACTCCCTAAGCTTCATCCAACCTTCTCGGTGCTGAAAACCGTACTTTTTGTACCTTTATTGCGACGGCAGTACAAAAAGTCCGCTTTTGATCACGAAGCTGTGCGCAGAAGTCCATTCGACTTCGAACCAGCCTAAAGCTTATGCTCCAGCTTCTTCCGCAGAAATTCGCGCCCTCTGTGAACCCGTGTCTTAATAGTCGTCACCGGCATATCCAGAACATCCGAAATTTCCTGAAGGGACAGATCCTGCAAATAGCGCAAAATCATCACCGACTTATACTTGATCGGCAACGTCGCAATAGACTCTTGAATCAGCCGCTGCGTCTCCGAGAGCAGCAGCTCGCTTTCCGGCGTCCGGTCGTCGCTCGGCAGCATAGCGTAGCCGTCCAGCCCTTCATGATCCGCCGATTCCGCGTCCAGCGAATAGATCGCCCTCCGCTTTCGGAGGCGATCGATGCACAAATTCGTCGTGATCCGGTAGATCCACGTCGAGAATTTCTGATTCTCGTCGTACCTATCCAGATTTTTGTACACTCGCAGGAACGTCTCCTGCACGGCGTCCTCCGCCTCCTGACGGTTGCCCGTCATCCGAAAGGCCAGGTGGAACAGCTTGTCCTTGTACATGTCAACGATCTCCGCGAAGGCCCGCTGGTCCCCCTTCAGGGCCAAACGAATCAATCGCGTCTCAACTGGCTTCAATGTTGCGACTCACCTTCTTTCCCGTCCGCAGCCTGCTGGGACTTGCGTTGCGCTGTCATGGTGCCTGCGAGTATGAGTACTTAGCGAGGGTGCGGTCGCCATGACCGCGGACTTCGGAGTTCGCGAATGCTTGCTAGCAAAATCGTAATCCACGGAAACCGAAAAATCAAGGCGATTCCGTTCACGCACAAAAGGACCCGGGTATATTGCCCGGGCCCTTCTTCCTCTTATGAATCAGCCCGTATTGCGAAGCCCGGCGGCGATGCCGTTAATCGTCAACAGCACTTCGCGCAGCAGCTCCGCGTCGTCCTCGTTCTGAGCGCGCAGGCTTCTAAGCTCGGTCAGCAGCTGAACCTGCAAGTAGCTCAGCGGATCGACATACGGATTGCGCAGCCGGATCGATTCCTGAATGACCGGAACGTTGTCCAGAATATCGTCTTGGCCCGTAATGGAGAGAATCATCGCCTGCGTCTTCGCGTACTCTTCCTCGATTTGCGTGAAAATACGGTTCTTGATCGTCCCGTCCTCGATCATGCCGGCATACTGCCGGGCGATCATGAGATCGGCCTTGCCAAGCGCCATCTGCAAATTGTCGATCAGCGACTTGAAGAAAGAATATTCGCGGTACATCGTCCGCAGCGTCTCCAGGCGGGCCGGATCGTCGTTCACGAACTTCGAAAAGGCCGTTCCCGCGGCATACCAGGCCGGCAGCAGATAGCGGCTCTGCGTCCAAGCGAACACCCAAGGGATGGCGCGAAGATCCTCGAACCGATCGCTGCCCTTGCGCTTGGACGGACGCGAACCGATGTTCAGCTCGCCGACTTCCGGAAGCGGAGTCGATTCCTTGAAGAATGTCATGAAGTCCGGATCGCGGAAAATCAAATCCTGATACTTCGTCTGAGCGTCGACGGAAATGCCGCGCATGATTTCTTCCCACTGCTTCTCGTTCGAGCGCTCCTGCTCCGAATCCCGGGACAGATAAGCCGCCGTGATCAATGCGCCGGTAGCCTGCTCCAAGCTGCGGTAGGCAATCCCCTTCATCGAGTAGCGGGAGGACAGCACTTCTCCTTGCTCGGTAATCTTGATGCCGCCTCCGATCGTATGTGGAGGCTGGGCTAGAATGCTGCGGTTCAGCGGCATACCCCCGCGGCCAAGAGCGCCTCCGCGGCCGTGGAAAAACTTTAGGCGGACGTTATGCGACTTGCCCATCCGGGTCAGATCGTTCAACGCGACTCTCAGCTCCCAGTTCGCCGTCACCATACCGCCGTCCTTGTTGCTGTCCGAGTAGCCGAGCATAATTTCCTGCAGGTCTCCCATTGCGGCCACGCTCTGCCGATAGATCGGCAGCTTGAACAGCGTATCCATAATTTCCGGAGCGGCATGCAGATCGTCGATCGTCTCGAACAGAGGCGCAGCCTGCAGCGTGGAGAAAACGTTGCCGCTCTCGTCGCGGCCGAGCAGACCGGCTTCCTTCGCGAAAACCATGACTTCCAGAATATCGCTGGCAGCCTCGGACATGCTGATCAGGTAACTCGTCACGCAGCCGACGCCGAACTCTTGCTGCGCCTTATAGATCGTCGTGTAGACATCCAGACACTCTTGAGTGGACTCGCTAAGCTCGATTCCATCCTGAAGCAGCTTCTTATCGCCGCTAAGCAGACCGTGCAGCAGATCGATCTTCTCCTGCTCCGCCAGCTCCGCGTACGCGCTCGCTATGCCGGCCTTAGCCAGCAGCTCCGACATCGCGTTCTCGTGCTCCTTGCTGTGCTGGCGAACGTCCAGCGCAGCCAGATGGAAGCCGAACAGCTCCGCCTGACGAACAAGCTTCTTCAGATGCGAATCCGCTACGTAGTCGGCGTAGTGGTGACGAAGGCTGCGGTCGATAATTTCGAGGTCCGCCTTGAATTCGTCCACGGAGCTATAACGCTGCTTCGTGCCTGCGAACTGTTCTTCCCTCATATTTTGCAGCTTCTGCAGCATGTATCTGATTTTGACCCGGTAAGGCTCATTATCGTTCGTCCACGGCTCGACCGTCCGCAGTTCCACAAACTGAACGTCCAGCTTAACCGACGCCAGCAGCTCGTTCGACACATTCACAATCGTCTTGCTGAAGCTGAGATGGCGAGCCAACTCGCGAAGGTTGTTCTCGTATTTATGAATCGCCAGATTGCGCTGCATCTTCAACGTCTGCCACGTCACATCGGACGTCACCGAAGGGTTGCCGTCGCGGTCGCCGCCGATCCAGGATCCGAAGCGCAGATAAGTCGGCACGTGCCACTGCTCTTCCGGATAGTACTTGGTCAGACAGCGTTCCAGCTCCTCGTATACGTTAGGCAGAACCTCGAACAGCGTCTCATGGAAGTAGTACATGCCGTTGCGCACCTCGTCGAGCACCGTCGGCTTGCGATCCCGCAATTCGTCCGTCTGCCACAACGTCAGCACTTCGTTCATAAGCTTCTCGCGAAGCTTCTCTCTTTCGCGGTACGTGAGCGTCGGATTGTCCAGCTCCATCACTTCGTCCGCGATCCGCTTATGGATGTCCAGCACGTCTCTGCGGGTCGCCTCTGTCGGGTGGGCCGTCATGACCAGCTCAAGCGAAATGCCGTCCAGCATCTGGCGCACTTCGTCCACCGGCAGATTTTTCTCCTTCAACGCTTGCACGACGCTCTCGATCGATCCCGGTTGAACTCCTTCGCCCGCGGAACGCTCGTAGTCGCGTTTGCGACGGATACGATGATTCTGCTCCGCGATATTCACGAGTTGGAAATAGATTGCGAACGCGCGAATGACCTGGTGGCGGATTCCCGGCTCCAAGCCTCTCACGTTTTGAATAAACCCTTCGTACAGTTCCGGCAAATACTCCGCGCGCAGCGCTTTGCTCATTTCCCGTATTTTCTCGACATGTTCCAGCAGCTCCCGACCACCCTGATGCACGAGCACTTCTCCCAGAATGTTGCCTAGAAAGCGCACGTCTCTACGCAGCAGATGATTGGAAGGAGAACGTTGACCTACAGTCGTTTCCGTCATCTCACTCACCCCAAACCTTGCTTCTCGAAATTGATGTCAAACCGCCCTTTAGGACGGGAATTGCCGACGCTCCGAGCGATCAACTTTGAAAACAAGCCTTGCCAAGCAAAACGCCCTCGACGTCTTCCCGACGCCAAACCGCATATTGTCGGAGGCGATTCGGAAAAGTATAGCGAATTTTATACTTTCTGAATCATCCAGCTCATTGTTCACCGATCGTTCACCAAAAGCTCTAACTTTTATCATACTACAATGAGCGACGAAAATCTCCTTTTAATTCATCTTTTTCGGGCTAAATCCCGCCGGACAACAAAAAAAACGACCTCCTCCCTCCCATTATTGGGAGTGGGGAAGCCGTTTTTTTTAGGCCATTGTCCGCGCAGACCGCTCGCTCAGGAATCCCGGCGCAGCCGCTCGCGGTATTCCTGCGGCGTCGCGCCGAACTGCCGACGGAACACTTTAATGAAATAATTGGCATTCATGTAGCCCGTCATGCAGCCGATTTCATAGATTTTAACGTCCGTGCTGCCGAGCAACTGGGCCGCCCGCTCCATCCGCAGACGGGTCAAGTATTCGCTGATGCCCTCTCCCGTTTCCTTCTTATAGATTTTGGACAGATGCGTCGGGTGCATATAGATGTAATCGGCCATTCTCTGCAACGATAGATCCTCGGCCAGCCGCTCCGCAATGAATTGCTGAAGCCGGACAATCGCATCCGACCTCCCCCCCGCCCTCTCGTCCCCCTCCTTGCGAAGCAAATCCAAAATTTCGGAGATCCAACTTTTCAACCGCACCGGAGTCCACAAGAAGGCCGAGTCCGGGCTCGGCCCGGGGACCCTGCCGAGAAATTCCGTCAACCGTCGTCCGCGTTTGTGCAAATGCGTGCACAAAGCGGCGGCGAACGTTAAATATACCTCTGCCGATTGCTCGGTCTTGGAGCCGTCAGGAGCGTCGGCATACTCCAGCGCGCGGTTCATCTTATCTCCGATCGCGTCCCAATCGCCAATTTCGAACAAGTGCCTGAGCAGCGGCGGCTCATGCAAGCAGCGCAAATAGCCGGGTTCGGCGGTTCTCGCCTCGTCGGCCTTAATGAGGAATTGTCCCTGCGGAGAGCTCCCGTCGCGAATCGCCGACAGCGTACGCTCGTACATGTCCGGAACCTCCGAAGGAAATTCGCCGATTCCGCTCATATACAAAGTAACATTCGCTTTCAGAAATTGCTCCGCATGCTTATGGAATAAAACCGCGCAGCGTTCCGCGTCCCGGATCGCAGACTTTTCGCCCTCGGGCAAAAGGGAGCCGGCACGTCCCACAGGCTTGACGAGAAACACGAGCTGGCCGTGGGCGTCGCGGCAGCGCCAGAAATGAAAATCGTCGGAGAACGTTTCCTCGGCGATATTTTCCAGCCCGTACGCCAACAAGGCGGCATCCTCGCGATCCTCCGCCCCCTCGGAATGCTCCGTTCTCGCCAGCAACAGAATGCAGCCGTCCCCCTTGCCGTAAGGGAGCCCGAACCATGCCAGCTTCTCTGCCAGCTCGGACTCGGCCATCCGAAGACCCGCGATCAGATCGTTGAGATGCTTCGCCTTCAATTCCGGCTCGTACGTACGCAGCGTGCGCATCGCTCGCTCCGCCGAAGCGATCTCCTCCCATTCCCCGCGCAGCTGCTCGATCGCTTGGCCGACCGTCTTCTCCAGCGTGTCCTTGCGTACCGGCTTCAGCAAATAATCCGTCGCCTGCCCTTGAAGCGCCTCCTTCGCATAATCGAAATCGGCGTACCCGGTAAGCATGATCACCTTCGTTCTCTTCCATCGCTCTTTGATCGCCTTCAGCAGAGAGATTCCGTCGCAGTCCGGCATCCGGATGTCCGTCAGCACGATGCCGATCGGCGAATCCGCCAGCTTCCGCAGCGCCTCCTCGGCGGAATACGCGACATGCACGGCGCCGATCCCCAGTTCCTCGCAAGGCAGCAGCGCCGCGATTCCGTGCGCGATTTGAGCTTCGTCGTCAACGATCATCACATGGATCATTCGGCCGTTCCTCCGTTTCTCCGGAATAGGGAATGCGCATCTCAATGCGGAAGCCGCCCTCCGGCAGCCGGTCGAAGCTTAATCCCGCTGCCGCGCCATATACGAGTTGAAGCCGCTGATGCACGTTATACATCCCGTACCCGCTGTCCTCCGACCTGGGACCGTCCAGATCGGAGGACAGCGCCCCCAGCTCCTCGCCGGACATGCCCGGTCCGCTGTCGGCAATGTATAGGGCCAGCTCGCCGGGACGAATTTCTCCGCTCACGGACACAAAGCCGGGGCGGGAGAACGGCTCGATTCCGTGCACGACGGCATTTTCCACCAACGGCTGCAGCAGCAGCCGGGGAAACGGCAAGCTTCGCGCCCGTTCCGGCACGTCGATCCGGTAATCGATTCGGGGGAGTCTAATCTTCTGGATCTCCAAATAATTCACGACCAGCGCCAGCTCCTCCGCCAGCGTCGCGTCCGGCTTGTCCGCCCTTGTCGTATAGCGGTAATAATCGCTCAAATTGTGCGACATCGCCGCAACGCCTTCCGCATTGCCCATTTCAGCCATATGAATAATATGCGAGAAGCAGTTGTACAGAAAATGCGGATTGATCTGCGACTGCAATTGCTTCACGCGCGCATCCTTCGTGCGGATTCGCTCCTCGTACACGCGTTCGATCAATTCCTGAATCTGCTCGGCCATCTGATTAAACCGATTGTACAGGAAAGTGAACTCGGAGCTGGCCCGGTCGTGGATCCGGGCTCCGTAATGGCCCAACCGGATATGCTGAACGCCTTCGACCAGCCGTCTGATCGGCACTCTCACATGGCGATAGAGCAAAAGGGCGGACAAAGCAGCCGTGACGAGCATCAGGGCGGATACCAGGTAAAAAAGCCCTCTCTGGCGGGCGATCGGGGCCAGCGACTCGTTCAGGGGCACATAATCGATCAGATATCCTTGCAGAGCTTCGGAGTATAAGAAGGTAGAGAGAACCTTGCCCCCATCCGTAAGCGTCTGGATAACGGAACCGCTTCGATCCGGGAATACGGCCTCAAGCTTCTCTGCCACCTCCCGCGCCTGCTCGGGTAAAGAGTGCCGATTGCCGATGACAATCTCCTCCTCCGGCAACCAGATAAACGGATTGCCCGAGCTGCCTGCCTTGTATTGATCCAGCATGCTCCGAAGACTGAGCCCGGAGAACGTCGTCTCCACTGCAAGGGACGCATTGCGAATGTCGCCGGTTTTTGGCCGACTGTCCGTCATTCTTCTTACGAAAGCCCACGTACTCGGCTGGGCAGGCTCTCCCTTGAAGCTCCAGGAGGTCGGCTTGTCCTCTTCGCGCTCGGATTTGTCGAAGCCGCTTTTGCCGTCGCTCGATACTACGACGTCCAGCATCGGCGCGTATAGCGCGATCCGGTTCGTCCAAGGGCTGGTGATGCTGAGGAGCAGCAGCTTGTTTTCCAGCTCCGCCCGAAGGCGGCTTCGATCGTAGGGATCTTCCGTGAACCGGGTCGCGTATTTCTGGGCTTCAACATCCCTCACCAGCGTCAGCATATTGGCGTTAAGCTGATAGATTTGCGCGTCCAGTTGGCTAAGCAGGAAGCTCAGCTTGTGAACGGACGAAGCTTTGATCTCCTTCTCCACGACGGCGATACCGGTTTGATTGGAGTAGAACAGCAGCAGGAGCATCGGCAGCAGCAAGGAAACGATAACCGCCAGCATTTTGCGAAAAATGTCCCTTTGAATTTGCACGATCTCGTCCTCCCGCCGAACTCCGCCGCTTGCCGACGGCTACTCCTTGACGGCTCCCAGCGTCATTCCTTTAACGAAATATTTTTGCAGAAACGGATACACAACGAGAATCGGAAGCGCTCCCAAAAAGATCTGCGTCGAGCGCAGCCCCCGCTGGGAGAGGTTCTTAATATCCTCGGGATTTAGATTAATCCGCGTCAAATCCAGATTGGCCACCAGCGCCTGGACCATCGTGGCGAGAGGCTGCTTGGCCGCCTCCATATAAATCAAGCCGTCGAACCACGAATTCCAATGACCGACCATCGAAAACAGCGACAGAGTGGCGATCGACGGCATCGATATCGGCAAATACACGTTAATCAAGGTACGAAGGTGCGAAGCGCCGTCGATCTGCGACGCCTCCTCCAGCTCGGCGGGAATGCCGCGAAAAAAGTTCATCATCAGCACGACGTTAAACACGGCGACCGCCCCCGGCAAAATCAGCGCGAGCAGCGTATTGTTAATGCCGGTTTTGACAACGACGATATAAGCGGGAATCAAGCCGCCGTTAAACAGAATCGTCGCAACGAAAAACCAGGAGTACAGCGAACGTCCCTTGAATTTCTCGTCCGCCTTGGACATCGGATAGGCCGCCAATACGCATAGCGCCATGCTCAGCAGCGTTCCCAGCGTCGTGCGCAGCACGCTAATCCAGAGCGCTTGGAGAAACTGAGAGCTGCCGAACGTCTTCGCGTAATTGTCGAGAGTAAAGCCGATCGGCCAGAGCGACACCAGATTGCCCGTAGCCGCCGCGCTGGAGCTGAGCGACACCGCGACGACGTGAACCAGCGGCAGCACGCATGCGATGCTGATGGCCAGGAGCAGCCCGGTATTCGCGAAGGCGAACGCTCGATAGCCTGGTGATTTATAGTACATGGGACCGTCTCCCTCTAGAATATCCGATAATTCGCGTATTTGTAAGCCAGACGATAGGTTAGCGCGATCAGCACTAATGAAACGACCGATTTGAACAGACCGACGGCCGTTGCGAACGAGAATGCGCCTTGCAGCAGCCCGACCTTGTAGACATAAGTGTCGATAATCTCGCCCTTGCCGGCTACGATAGGATTAATCATATTAAAGACCTGGTCGAAGCCCGCGTTCAGCACATTGCCCAGAGAGAGTGTGCCGATTACGACTCCCACTTTAATAATGGAGGGCAGCGTTACATGAAACGTCTGTCTCAGGCGGCTCGCCCCGTCGATTTCCGCAGCCTCGTAGAGCGCAGGGTTTACGCCGGCAAGAGCGGCCAAATAAATGATCGTGCCGAACCCGAATTCCTTCCAGATGTCGCTGACCACCAATGTAAAACGGAACCATCCTCCGCTTCCAAGAAAGAAGACGGAAGGCAGACCGAGTGCGCGCATCGCGGCGTTGACGATTCCGTGCTCCGACAGCATATCCGTCAGAATGCCTCCCAGAATGACCCATGACAGAAAATGCGGCAAGTATACAAGCGTTTGCACGGCTCTCTTCAACAGCAAAATGCGAACCTCGTTCAGCAGCAGCGCGAAGATCAGCGGCGCCACCCAACCGGCAGCCAATTTGGATAGCGCAATCACGAGCGTGTTCTCGATGATTTGGACGATTCTCTCGTCCATGAACATCGTGCGAAAATGCTCCAGCCCTACCCATTCGGAGCCGCCGATGCCCTTGTAGGTTTTGTAGTCCTGAAAGGCGATAACGATACCGGCCATCGGAATATAGCTGTATACGATCAGCAATATGACGGACGGCAGTAAAAAAAGATGGAGCATCCCGTTTCTGCGAAGCCCCCCTTGTCCGGAACGTTTCGCTTGTTGCGCCGAAGCCTGCATATGCTCCCTCCTCCGTAACGGCTCGCATGGACGCAAAGGGGGGGACAGGAGGCTGTCTCATAAGCCAACCCAAGTTGCTGTGAAAGATAATCGATGATAAAGGTGAAAGGGGGATGTACCTCACTCCGATGCTATACACTCCTGAAATCTGAATAGGTAAACCCGTAATAGGGTGATTTCAGGAGAGTATGAGGCAGTCCCCGGGTTAATCGCGACCCACAACGTTTCCACAGCTTAAATAAGAAGCAAACGACGTAGGCGCTGTTCGAAAAATCGTACAAAGCAATTCGAATCAGGCTCAAACGACGGAAATTTGTAGGAAAATTCGTACAAAGCAATTCGAGTAGGTTCAAACGACGGAAGCTTGTAGGAAAATTCGTACAAATCGACCGAAATCGAAGGTTGCAAATCACTTAAGCGTCTTCGATGATTCTGCGGATAACTACCGGTAATTATCTGGAAGTGTTATAGGCCATGATTAGGTCTCCGTGGAGATACACACATCTCTTTTTTATATCGATCCTCTCAAGCAAATCTGCTTATGGGGGACAGCTCCCTCCCCCTCTTCGTTCATGAGCCCCCTAGATCACTGGACCGAGGCATACCATTCGTTAACCTCGTCCGTTATTTGCTGTCCGCCCTTGGACAACCAATCCTGAATGAATTGGTCCAGCTCGGCGTCGGTTAATTTTCCATAGATATACCCGATCGTAACTTCGCTCTCCATCTGGGTGAGCAGCGGCCACTTGCTGACCATCGTTTTCACCGGAGCGCCGATAAACATGTCGCGACGCGCCTTGTCCAGCTGCTTGAGCGAGACGAGCATGCCTTCAAGGAATAACGGCGTGCTGGAGAAAGCCAGCTTCTGCTCATAGATCGTATCTCTCTTCCCGGCAATTACGCGTTCATAGATATTCGGGCCTTCGATCATTCCAGGAGGCGTATTGCCGACCGTCGCCATCGTATACCTCAGATCAATCGCACCGTCCGGGACGTCCCAGCTAGGCTTGCCGTCCACCATCACATAGTCGTAGCCTTCGCCCTGTCCGGCGGCGAACGGACTGTCCGGATCTTCGAGCAATACGCCCATCGAAACGTCGTAGTACTGAAACAGTGCATCCATATGCTCGAAGTCCTTGCGGAACACGTACGTAATGTACACCAGCTTGGTGCCGATGCGGCCGACGGTACCGTCGACGCCGGACGGAAGCTCGTACGGCTTAACGACCGCGCCGGGGACATTCTTCGCCGTATCCTCCAGCGGCCAGGCGCCCATCCAGCCCGGTCCGAAAATGATGCCGGCCTCCCCCGACGTAAACAGCGAAGCCGCCTTCTGCTCATCGTGCGTCGCGAACTCCTTGCCGAGGTACCCTTTCTCGAACCAGAGCTTTAATTTGGCGAGGCCGTCTTTAAATCCGGGCTGCACGGAGCCGTATCGCAGCTTGCCGCCCTCCCCTTTGTCCCAAATATAGGGCTGCGTTCCGCCGAATACGAATTGCGCGTCGCCCATATAGCCTGCAAGCGGCTGCAGCGCCTTGCCGGACAGCGCCAGCGGAACCTTGTCCGGGTATTTCTGCTTAAACGCCTCCAGCAAAGCCTCGAATTGTTCCATCGTCTGAGGCGCTTGCAGGTTGACCGCGTCCAGCCAATCCTGGCGAATCCACATAATCGTATCGCCGATATTTCCGTCCGAGATTGTAGGCAGCCCCCACTTTTTCCCGTCCTTGGTCACGGCCATCCACACGTCCGGATTTTTCGCATAGGCTTCCTTCGTACGCGGCGAAGCGTACTTCTCGAACGATTCGTCGATCGCCATAATTTGTCCGGATTCGATCAGCTCGTTCAGCAGAACGTTATCGCTGATCGGCAGCAGGTCCGGCAGCTTCTCTCCGCTGGCCATCGCCAGTCTGATCTTCTGATTCAACGCGTCTCCCTGGTCGGTCAGCAGCCATTGATACTTCGTCTGAATGCCGAGATTGTCCCGATACCAGCGCGTCAACGGATTGTCCTCGTAAGTGTCGCCGTTCCGAAGCTTATCCAGATCGCGAATGGCGAAAGCGGTCGATATCGTCACCGGCGGATCGAACTTCTTGCGCTTCCAGTCCCCGGCGTCCGACGAGGACGAGCTTTCCTGTGCCGTCGCGGACGGCTGCGACGAAGACGTTTCGCTTTCCCTCGGCTTCGCAGCCTGATTTCCCGAGCAGCCGGCCAGCCATAGCATTAGGCTGACCGCAGCCAGCAAAGATAACGTTTTCACGATTCTGTTCATATCCGTCCCCCTGGATCATAATGACTACCGGGCTTCGCGCGTTGCCTGGCCTCATTATAGCAAGGCGCTTCCGCCGCCCGATATGGAAACCTGTCAAGCTTATCGCACTATATTGGGCGATTGACCTTCTCCAGCGGGAGCCAATCCAGCACTTTGCGGATATGTGCGTCCCAATAGTCCCAAGCGTGCGTGCCCGGACCCTCTTCATAGGTCAGCGACAGCCCCAGCTTGCGGACGTGGTCCAGAAACCGCCGATTGTCGTCGTACAGGAAATCTTCCGTGCCGCAGCACTGATAAAAGGCCGGAAGAGCCTCCTTATCTGCCGCACCCCGCGCGAGACGTTCCGCCAAGGCGAACAAGTCGTTGTCGGATCCGGCTGCCGGACGATCCCCGAACACCTCCTGCGCTTCGTCTCCCATAAAGGCGCCGATACCCGCAAAATCGAGCGCTCCCGACAAGCTGGCTGCCGCAGCATAACGCTCGGGCAAACGCAGCGCCAGCTTAAACGCCCCATAGCCCCCCATCGACAAGCCCGCGACGAACCTTCCTGAGCGGTCGGTCGCAACGGGGAACAGCGCTTCCGCGATGGAGGGAAGTTCCTTGCTGACGAACGTCCAGTATTGACGATGCTTGCCGATGTCGGAATAGAAGCTCCGATGCACTTCCGGCATCACGACAGCCACACCGCGCTCCTCCGCATAGCGTTCGATCGACGTGCGTCTCAGCCAAGTCGAATGATCGTCGGACAAGCCGTGCAGCAGATAAAGTACAGGCAGTCGGCGTCCTCCGTTTTCCCATCCAGTCCCCCCGGCGTTCATCGCGAGCGCTTGCGGAACAATCACATTCATAGAAACGGACAAGCTCAAAATATCCGAATAAAAACCGCATTGAATAAGCGCCATACTTCTTCCTCCCCTTGATAAATTCCATATCGTTCAGCCGCCGCAATTTTCTCCCCAATCGTTGTACGAACCTATCGTAGATCCGCCCGAAACCATTTTCAACAAGCTCGGAGGAAACGACTGATAAGTAACGATAAACCTAAAAAAGTCGCATGCCTCTATGCGAGGAGCGACTGGTACGTGCGAGCAGACAAGTAGAAAAAGGAGCCGAACCGCTGTCCGACTCCCTCTACGACCTTATGCGATGACCGTTCTAAAAAGGTTGCTCCGGCAAATAAACGTCCGCCCCGGCCACCAGATGGTAAATTCCCCGGAAAGTGCCGAGCAGCGTATTCTCGCTCAACTGAATGGGAGCGTTTAGACCGGCGCCGCGAAGCTTGTCGGCCAAGGCAGGAAGAAATAGCTCCCCGCTTTTCGCGATCTGGCCGCCGATTACGATCGCATCCGGCCGGTAGCTTAGCAGAGGCGCTTCCAGAATGCTCCCCATCCCTTCTCCGAACAGCCGGAATACCCGAATCGCCGGTTCATCTCCCGCTAACGCCGCCTGAGCAAGCTCCCTGACATCCTGCCCTTCGTCGAGACGCAGCCCCAGCTGCGCAGCCAATCCAAGCACGCCCCGACGGGATACGAAGTCGTCCGCTACGCCGTTCTCGTAAGGCAGATGATACAGCCACCCGTTCTCCGGCACGTCCGAACGCCGCTTGACCAGTCGTCCGTTCTCGACGAAGCAGGAGCCTAAGCCGGTCCCGATCGTCATGCATACGACGCGATTGTAGGCGCTGGCGGCCCCGTGCACAGCCTCGCCGAGAGCGAACAAGGAGGCGTCGTTCTCGAACGCGAGCCGCCAGCCCGGAGCCAGGGATGCCGCGATGCCGGCATCTTGCTCGCAGCCGCTCCTGAGCTTCTCCCCTATATTTACCCCGTAGATCGCCTCGAACTTATTCAGCTCGCGAATATAACTGATCCCGCGCTCGTAGTCGAAAGGCCCGGGAAACGCATAACCGATTCCGCTAATTCGCGCCCCCGGATCCCCATTTATTTTCGCCGCCAATTCCCGTGTAATCGAAATAAAATGAGCTATGATCTCCTCGGCGGTCCCGTTCGCGCATGACTCGTATTGCGTCAGCGACTGTTCCAGCACCGTGCCGTCCGCAGCGATAATTCCGGCTTTGATATAGGTTCCCCCGACATCGAAAGCAAGCAAAAACCCGTTATTCATCTGCGTATCCCCCTAAAGCGTTCAAGACCGAACATAGGCTTTGATCGTAACAATCTTCCCGCCTTCGCTCGGGCCGCTAGGACGAATTGTGTAGCTTGAGACAGACGCCGGAACAATAAACGTTTCCGCATACCGTACAACAAAAGGCTCGAACTCGCCACTCGGACTTTCCACGACCGCTTCTTCGCCTTCAACGAGATTCAGCATATGCACGCTTCCGTTCGCTTCGTGCAGAACCGGCTCCGAGAACCAGTGCCGACGGGTTTCGATAAACTGAAATTCATGCAGGCCCGTTCGTTCCTCCCGCCAGCCCGTTCCTCCTCCGACCTGCTCAACCGGATTGACGAGCTGATTCTCAACCCAGGATGTCGTGCGATCCCACTGAATCACTTTCTCGCCATGCTCAAGATGAACGGGACGCGGCTTGCCGTCCAGCCCGATCTGTCCCCAATCCCACAGCTTAAAGGTGAAAATGTAAGGCGTTGCGCTGATCTCCAGAACCATGCAATTCGATGCCGAGCAGTGAATCGTGCCTGCCGGAATGAGAAAATGGTCGTGTTTGTTCGCGGCATACGTGTTTACGTATTGCTCCGCCGGGAATGAGATCTCTCCCTCCTGAGCGAGCTGCAGATCCCGCAGCATAGCCTCGCCGTCTGCATCTTCCCTCAGACCAAGGTACACGAGAGCGCCCGGCTTGGAATCGAGAATATAGTAGCTCTCATCCTGCGTATAATTCATTCCGAACGTTGAGCGAATGTAGTCCGTCGTCGGATGCACCTGAAGGCTGAGGTTTCCGCCCCCGATCGTATCCAGTAAATCGAAGCGAATCGGAAACTCCGCCCCGAAGCGGGCGTACACTCTGTCGCCAAGAAGCTCGCGTGGCTGGAAAAAAACCAGATTGATGGACGGCAGCTCCATACGAACCGAGCCGTACCGGAAATATAGACTGTTCTCTTCCGGGACGCCGTCGAAGCCCCATGCATACGGGTTCTCTCTTGGCGGCAAATCGATCTTCTCCTCCAGCCACTTGCCTCCCCATACGCCTGGATCGAAATAAGGAACGAGACGGAACGGCTGCGAAGCCGTCTGCCGAAGCCCGGCCATCAGGGCATCCCGGGTCACCATTTTCGGATCGTCCTTGGCGTTGGTATCCAGATAATAGTCGATTCGGGAAAATAGTTGGCGCTTCAGCCGATCAGCCATACGCCATTCGAAGAAGAAACCCGCTTTGTACTTGCGAAGAGTTTCCTCCTCCCGGTTGTCCAGACGCCAATTGCCGAATTCCTTCGATCGATAGCGCTGCTGAATTTCCCAGCGGGCAATATCCGCATAGACCAGGATATCCCCCTCCGCAACCAGCGATGCGCCAAAGCCGATGACGACGACCAGCCCGTCCTCGACCGTATCCGCTTCATTTTTCAAATCTTGCAGCAGCTCCCGCGAATAAAACTCGTCGACCGTACAAGGCGACATATACCCGAATACCCTATCGTCGGTCAAATAGCGCTGGATTAGCGCCTTGATTTGCTCGCCGGGCATCGCCGCCTGCTCGGAACGGATTACCTTGGTGAGGTTAAGCCGCGATTGAAGCGCCTGAATGATTTCTTCTTGCCGAACTGTCGGGTAGCATTCGACGACCAGCACCGTTTTACGGCGCGGCGAGCGGCCGATCCGGTCTTGAAGCTCCGATGCGATCTGATCGTAGCTTTGCCACGCATATTGATCCCAGTCTTTGATTGGCACGGTAGGCGTCAGATTATAGCTTTTTTTATTGTTCGCATTGGATGACATTTGTACGAAGCACCTCCTTCAGCTTAATCACGTTCAATCAAACTATATCATATATTAACATTAATTATCACATTATAACATGTGATCTTAAAAAAAATCTGCCCTATAATAGAATAGGCAGATTTAATCGCTCGTCTATCGCCTCTAGACGATGTGCAAGGGGATATTGTGTCGATTGAAGTAATCCGCTATGTCCGCAGGTATTCCGCTATCCGTTATCACGGCGGAAACCTCGGTCGCCATGACTGTCGTCGTGAACGACCTGGCCCCAAACTTGGACGAGTCCAGCAGCATAACGGTTTGCCGGGCGGAACGAACCATCGCCTGCTTCACTCGGGTATCCAGCAAATTAGGATCGGTGAAGCCGGTGTCCAAAGTAAAGCCAAGCCCGGACAAGAACACTTTATCGGCATGAAACTGCTCGAAGAACGATTCCGCGACCGGACCGACGAATGTGCCGGATTGCTCCCGCAGCGTCCCTCCGCAGCTCAGCACGACATGCCGCCCCGCTCTCTCCCGCAACGAATTTAACGTGCTTAATCCGTTCGTCAGCACCGTCAATTGGGAGAACGGATGCAAATACGCGGCCATGCGAGCCACAGTCGTCCCACCTTCGAGAACGAGCACGTCTCCCTCATGAACGAAATGCGTAACGGCATAAGCAGCCAGCCGTTCCTTGACATCCTTATTCCGGCTTTCTTTATCGGTTGCCTGCGGTTCCTTTACATAATCCGGAGCAAGTATCGCTCCGCCATGCGACAGGATCACATTCCCGCTGGATTCTAATTGCTTCAAATCGCGGCGAACCGTCATCTCGGACACGTTCAACACTTGGCTAAGCTGTTTAATCGTACATCCGCCTTCATTGGCTAAATGCTCGATAATCGCGGATTTGCGCTGAATGGGAAGCACGCCATGCACCTCAACTTTTCAATTTCAATCATAATATAACATACGATTTCAATTTGGCGAAGGACGCTGCTGAGAGAGTCGGTTTCAGTTAGCTAAAATCAAGTTAGATTTGGCCGAATAGCTGTTTTAATTTTATAATTTACATACATAATAGTGCTTTCTAATGAATTGACGGGACGATCTATTCTTCTGTGAAAATGCGGCCAGGGGACCTCATGCCAAGGCACAGTCTACGGGAGGAATTGTTGTTATGGCAGATCAGGCACTTGTAGTGACGGAAGACGATGTGCGGGCTATGCTGCTTGCAGGGGACAGCATTGTCGGACAAGCCGGCCGAAGCATGCTGGCAAAAGTATTGAAAGGCTCGCGCGACAAGAAGCTGCTTGCGATTGGACTGGACAAAAGCGCAGGGTACGGGTACTTTCGATCTCTGACGTTGGACCAGATTACAGAGCGTGTCGACTGGATGATCCTGCACGACTTCTTTGCGATTGATTACGATCGGGACATGCCGCTGCTCGTATTCACGGACCGAGGCTGGGAAATCCAGATCGAGAATATGACGGAGCTAATGTTGAAACAGTGGGAGATGTGGGCCGATACAGTTCCCCAGGATCTGGATATGACCTATTTAAAGGATCTGAACCGCAGCATGATCCTGCTGTTTCTCGAGAAGGTCGCACGCACGCGCGACGCTCGGTACCTCCCGCTGCTGCGACAATGGGCGCCGATAGACTATCGGAAGGTGCGAGAAGCAATCGGGAAAGTGATCGACTATCTGGAACAAGGGAATTCTGAGTCGCCGTTAATGCTGGAAGGCGCTCACAGGTCGTTCTACTACACGCCTGGAGAGCCTCTCATCGAGAAGCGTGGCAGCGAACGTCTGAAGTGCTGGGAGTGCGGCAAAAGATTCGAGTGGACTGTCGAGGAGCAGGACATGTTCCGCATGCGCGGTTGGAAACCCCCAAAGCGATGCGAATCGTGCCGAGAGAAGCGCCATGGACAGCGCGAAGCTTGGTTGTGAACGCGTAGCCGCACATTCAGGTAACCGGTTCGAGAGTGCGGCCATCCTCTTACGGTCTGCCAGACCGTTACACGCGCAAATTCGTGCGGGCGCCCCTCTCTTACGGTCTGCCAGACCGTTACACGCGCAAATTCGTGCGGGCGCCCCTCTCTTACGGTCTGCCAGACCGTTACACGCGCAAATTCGTGCAAATTCGAACACTCGATGAAATCATGATCGCTAGCACTGTATATATAAACAAAAAAATTGCGGGCAAAAACCCGCAATCCGTGATTGTGTAATGGTCGGGACGACACGATTTGAACATGCGACCTCTTGGACCCGAACCAAGCGCTCTACCAAGCTGAGCTACGTCCCGACAAATATGAAATTAGTGCCTCGACCAACAAGCGACATGAGTCAAAAAAAAGCCCGTAGGCTTGTCGTCTTGTTTGTTATAAATGGAGCGGGTGATGGGAATCGAACCCACGCTATTAGCTTGGAAGGCTAAAGTTCTACCATTGAACTACACCCGCAAAACGATGGTCGGGACGACACGATTCGAACATGCGACCCCCTGGTCCCAAACCAGGTGCTCTACCAAGCTGAGCTACGTCCCGACAATTATGAGTAAAAATGGCGCGCCCTGAGAGATTCGAACTCCCGGCCTTTTGATTCGTAGTCAAACGCTCTATCCAGCTGAGCTAAGGGCGCATATGGAGCGGAAAACGGGATTCGAACCCGCGACCTTCTCGTTGGCAACGAGATGCTCTACCACTGAGCTATTTCCGCATGATTTTGGGCATTTCCGCCGCCGCCCGTTTAGTTCGTATCACTTGAGGCGACAAGAAATAATATAACAAATACCTAAAACAATTGCAAGCCCCTTTTACAAAGTTTTTTTATTTTTTTCATTCACCTGTTCTAGCCCCTTCGAAAACGCGCTTTTCCGCCACCCTTCCCGTTGACGTTAACGGAGTCGGCGTCCTTATGCGCAGGCAGACTCAAGAACCTGGCCTGCGCAAAAGCCGTTCACCGCTTTAACGATAATCAGATAAGATCGGACTTCTCCAACAACCGCTTCAGAAGAGCGGCTACCTCCGCCCGGGTAATCTGGGCTTTAGGAGCCAGACGTCCGTCCTTGGCGCCGGACGCGATTCCGGCCTGCGTCGCCGCGGCAACGCCGCTTCTCGCATAGGCGGACACCTCGGCGGCGTCGGCAAAAGGCAAGCTCGCCTTCGTTCCTGTCGCTACGTCGGTCTTTAATCCGGTTAAGGACATCGCTCTGGCGATCATGACCAGCGCCTGCTCGCGGGTCATGCGAGCTGTTGGACGGAACGTACCGTCCTCGAATCCGCCGATCATTCCGTAAACGTATGCCGTATGCACCGTATCCGCGTACCAAACGCCCGGATTCACATCTGCAAATGAAATCGTCGTCCCCTCCGCCTGCGGAAGCCCTAACGCGCGTACGAGCATCGCGGCGAATTCGGCCCGGGTAACCGGCCGATCCGGTCCGAACGTCCCCTTTTCCCCGTTGATTACGAGTCTGGCGCTCATCTCCGCGATATCTTCCTCCGCCCAATGGCCCGCCATATCCGAGAAATGAACCGGGCGCGAAACGAGCGCATACACACTATTGGTCAGACTGCTTATTCTTGCATACTGCTTGCCGTCTCTCTTAATCAGCTTAGTTGGCGCATGCCGCAAGCTTCCGTTATCGTCCATGACAACTCCCGTCGATATTCCAGCCCCGGCAGCGCCGTCCGGAAGCGCGATCAGCCGTTCTACATAGCCATTAAAGCGGGAGATTGGCACGGACTTCGCCCCCTGCACGGCGCGAATCGCAAATTCAATCGGCGAGCCGCGCAGTTCAAGCCGTTCTGCGGCCGCAGTCTTCGCGAGCCGCTCCTGAGCGGTCTCCGACGGAAGGAAAGCTTCGACCCGCAGGCTGAAGCCGGTTTGCCCCGCTGCACCGCCGAGACGCCGCATTACGTCCGCCAGATCGATCGCCTCGACGGGAACAGGGTATATGCCTGTCCCGATATCCAGCTCGACGGTGGCGTGTCGCTGCTGCAGCATTCGCAGCGCTTGCGCGTCCAGCACCACGACTAACCCGCCCGCCGAGCGATCCGCGACCTTGAGCGTGGCGTTGGCGCCTTCGCTTGCAGAAAGCACGCGCTCCAATAGGACGGAATCGACGACCAACAACGTCGCCTCCCGATCTCCCAGCCGTTCCTTCGCCGTTGCTCCCAGACTTGCGACTTGACCATTCACCCAAACCTGTACGCTCGCAGCCGGGTTCTCCTTCGATTCCGCCGGCGTCTGCGGCGCGGACGATCCGCCTCCGCCTCCTCCGCCGACGTTGCCTCCATTACCGCCATTCCCCCCGCTTTCTCCGCCTCCCGGATTGCCTCCGTTGGAGGCCGCTCTTGGCGTCACTTCATTAGAGAGCTCCGAAGGCAAGCCCGAACCGGCAACATTAACCGCGGTGACGGTAAAGGCATACGCCGTTCCGTTCTCCAATCCTGTCACGGCGATCGGACTTCCCGCTCCTGCGGCGACCATTCGTCCGGCTGCATCAGCCACTTCGTACCGAACAATCGGACTGCCTCCGTTGCTAGCGGGGGCCTCGAATCTAACCTCGGCTCTGCCGTCGCCGGCCGTCGCGACGACGCCGCGCGGAACTCCCGGAACCGTTCTCGGAACGGAGACAAGCTCGTTGGACAGCTCGCTGTCCACGCCCGCATACGAAGCCTGAACGACGAAGGAATAGGCTGTTCCGTTCGTCAATCCCGTTGCCGTATAACCATACACAGCGCCGGTTACGGTGTACGCCGGCGCAGCATACGAATCTTCGCCCGTGCGCCAATAGATTCTGTAGTCGGTCGCCCCCGCAGCAGGCGACCATGTCAAGCTCACCTGACCGTCGCCCGCTTCCGCCGCCATGAGAACAGGCGCATCCGCCGAATCCACCGGCCGGATCGTCACGTTCGCCGTATAGCTTTGCTCCGATCCGTCCGCCGCCGTCACTGTATAGATCACCGGCCCGGTGAAATCGCGGGCTTCCTCGGGTGCAGGCGTCACTGACGCTCCGGTATAAGCAATCGTCGGCATCAGCGCCTTCACATTCGTCCCGTAAGGAACCGACACCGAGATCGTCTTCTCCGTCTCGTCGACGATCCCGATCGCCGGCGGCGTCAGGCCGTCAAAACGGAAAGCTTCAATCGTCTTAACGGCAGACTTCTCCGCATTGACCCCGTCTACCACCTGCTGAAGCGCCGCTAAATCCCGAATGACTCCGACTTGAGCGATCGCTTCCCTGTAACTCTGCAAATAAGCAGCCACAACCCCCTCGATACCCGCCGAGATCAAATCCGCATAAGCAAGCTCGCCGACATCCTCTCCCGCGGCGTAGGACCGGATCTTCGCCAGCGCCGGCCCCGGCTCGGCGGCAAACAACGTATAGTACTCGGCTCCGCTTGCATCGTAATAAGGACCGTAGACCTCCCTATTCGAGCCAACATTGACGCTAGGCCTCACGCCCATAGCCGTAGAATTGAAATACCAGTACGAGAACGTCCCGTTCTTTCTCACGTAAAAGATGCTCGGACTGTTGTCGTAGCTGGGAGAACGCGTCCAGTAATCCGCATTGATCGTCCGATAGTTTTCCGAACCGGACACAAGCGTACCGTGATCCTTATACATATTATAGGTATCGGCGTATCCCCACTCGGCGACCGACAGCAGGAATACGGTCTCGTCCGTCAGCGTCTGGCCGTACGTCTTCGTCGTCGTCGCTTCTATTGCCGAGCGGAAGCGCTCGGACAAGCTATCATAGAAGTCGGTCCTCAGCCACGTTCGAAGAGCGGAATTTTCCCAGTTGGATAAATCGTAATCAAAGCTGCTATGGAACGCCCGACCGTCGCTCGGCTGAACTCCCTTTAGCGTAAGCAGCGTCAGATCTGCCCCGAAGTGGCCTTGCGCATGCACGATCCACGGTTCTCCGAACTCTTTGGTCTCCTTGACAACCGTTCCAGCGGAAAGAGCCGAAATCGGCTGAGGAACGAGCCTGCGCGCGCGGCTTTGTTCCTCGTTAGCCTTATGGACGAGCTGCTGAAGCACTGCCGGGGAATTCACCGCTCCTGCATGAACGATTGCCCATCGGTAGGCCGCCAGATTGGCCGCGACCGCTCCGGTCGTTCCGGCATTTTCCAGCTCGGCGATCGTCAGCGGCCCGGCGTTCTGATTAGCCGCATAGCCCCGAATAGCCGCCAAAGCGTTCGACCGATCGATCGTTCGCTGCAACTCGGCCAAGTCTGCAATCGTTCCCGATTCGGCTATCGCCGCTTTATAAATCGCCAGATTAAGCGCAATCGTTCTAACTGTCCCGACCTTGGTCAACTCTTCCATCGTCAGCTCGTCGGCATTCCCCGACGCCGCGTATTGCCGGATTCGATCGAACAGCTCCTGCAGCGCTTGTCCATTGGCTTGGTCGATCAATTCCTGCAGCGCCGTCGCGTCGCCAATCGTGCCCGCTCCGGCAACGGCCGCCCGATATCGGGGCAGCTCCTCTGCCTTCACATGACTCATGCCGGAGGCTAACAGCTGCTCAATCGTCAACGGCCTGGCATCCCCAGCCGCCGCATAATCCGCAAATGCGGCAAGCCATGTCGCCCGCTGCGCGGCATTGACGTCCGCCACAAGCTGCTGAACCCGGGAAGCCGAATCTATCGTGCCCGCTCCCGAAATAGCAGCTTTATAGGCCTCCAAGTTCACGGCATACGCCGGAGCGGCATCCATGGCCTCCAACTCCTCCATCGTCAGCTCTTCGGCGCCGTTAGCGGCATAATCTTGCATTCTGGCCAGCACAACCGCCGGATCGGCTACGAACAGCGTGTAAAACTGCCCGCCCGGCCCCGTATAGGGACCGTATACCCGAGCGTTCTTGTCCAGATTCGCACTAGGCCTTACCCCGTAATTCGCTCCCGCATAGTACCGATATTCAATTCCCCCGTCCGGCTTGACCATCAATAGACTCGGACTGTTGTCGTAGCCCGGCGAACGGGTCCAATAGTTCTGGCCCAGCGTTTTGTAGCTCCCCGCCCCGGAAACCGAAGTTCCGTGGTTGAGCTTCATATAGTAGGTATCGGTGTACCCCCACTCCGCCGCGGACAGTAAAAAGATCGTCTCATCCGTAAGCGTGTCGCCGTACGTAACCGTCGTTGTCTCCCGCACCGCGTTCCGAAAACGATCGGACAGACTGCTGTAGAAATCTCCTCTCAGCCACAGGCGAATGTCCGAGTTTTCCCACTTGGAGGTACCGTTTACGTAGCTCGTATAGTAAGGACGGTTGCCACCCGAATGAATTCCTTTTAATACAAGCAGCGTGCGATCCGTTCCGAAATGATCCTGCGACAGCACGATCCACGGCTCCGTAAATCCCCTCGTATCCCGCACGACCGTTCCCGTCGGCAGGTCGGCCAGCCGCTTCTGCGGCTCCGCTCGTACCGCCGCCGTATCCAGCATCGCTCCCAACAGAAACAACAACCCGCTTGCCCAGACAATCAACGCCCATTTTCGCATTGCCAACCGCATAGTTAAATCCCCCGTCTCCCGTTCTATGAATAGCTAAACTTCTATCCGCAAATCGCTAAATTCCGCTTGAATTCCACCTCTCATTTATGGATAATACGACTAGCTCGTCCCCAAGATTAGCCGATTAAGTTTAAGTTTCGTTTAAGTCCGAGCCAAAACGGCCTAATTCGACCTCATCCCCCATCCGATCGGAGAGTCACCAATATGGTTCATAGGAATACGGGCATGAACGCCATCGTCGTTTGGCTGCTTGCGGCTCTAGCTATACTGTGGAGCGCCGTCCCCTCCTCTTTCGCATCGTCTTCCGACGACGTTACCGAAGCCGGCGTCCTCGATCTGCGCGGCTGGAATCCGAGAGCGGAGAGCCCCGTCGCCTTAATCGGGCCATGGGAATTTTATTGGAATCGTCTTCTTGAGCCGAGCCGGATGGATCGAAGCTTGACGGACGCTTCGCTCTCCGTCGAAATACCGGCACAATGGCAATCCTATTCGCTCGACAACGAGCCGCTTCCTAACGAAGGCTATGCAACCTACCGATTGACCTTCACGCTGTCCGAAAATTCCGCCGTTTACCCGCTAGGTTTGTACGTGCGCAACGTAGCTACGGCCTATCGGCTCTGGGTTAACGGCGTACCTGCGATGAGCAACGGGAAAGTAGGCGCGGATGCCAAGTCGATGGTTCCGAGAAACTATCCAAAAGCGTCCTATTTTCAGCCGCGACCCGGCGTTAACGAAATTGTGATTCAGGTGTCGAACTTCGTGCAGCGGACGGGAGGAATATGGGAAGGTGTCGAACTGGGGGATGCGGAGAAAATCGCTTCGCTTCACCGAAACGATGTGATGATATGGGCCTTGATCGCGGGTGGCCTGCTGCTTATGGCCGTGTATTCCGTCTTCCTCTACCTGTTTCGCAGCCGCGAGCCGGCCGTCATCTGGTTCGGTCTGATCTGTCTGGCCGTCTGTGTTCGTTCGGCGCTGCTCGGCCCTTCGTTCGCTTATGTTTTGTTTCCGGGGCTTAGCTGGGAATGGGGCGTTAAGCTGGAATATCTCTCGGAGATTGTCACCCTCGTCTGCATGGCCGTATTCGTCCGCAAACAGTATCCGCAAGAAGGCATTCGTTTCGCGGTTCCCTTCTTCGGCGCGGCTCTCGGCGGCTTCGTCGCGTTCGTGCTGACAACACCGGCGAAGGTGTACACGCATTACCTGGTCCCTTACATCCTGGCGCTGCTCCTCCCCGTTTACCTTTTCGTGCTGTACAGCTACGTTCGCGCCGCGCTTCGCCGCAGGACGGGAGCCCGCGTCAACGCGACCGGCTTTGCCGTTTTCTTCGCCTCCGTCATCCACGAGATTTTATACTACACGGGGTTCGTATCATTCGGAGGGCTTGTCTCTTACGGCATGCTGTTCTTCCTGTTGACCCAACTGCTTAATCTCTCGTCCATGTTCGGCAAAGCGCTGAACCGTTCCGAGGCGCTCTCCCGTGAGTTGGCCCAAGTCATCGAGGCCCAAGAGGAGACGATCGTTAGCCGGACAGCCTCTTTGCAGGAGCTGAATCGCAAGCTGGAACAGGGAAACCGGGAGCTTACAAGGCTCGAACAGGTGCGCAGCACGCTGCTGGCGGACGCGCATCATGATCTGACGACGCCGCTGACTTCGATCAAAGGCTTCTCGAAAGCGATCATGACGTCCGTCATTTCGGAGGAAGCGCCTCAATACGCCCGGCGGATTTACGAACGCAGCCTGTTTCTGGAGAAGCTGATCGACAATGTTTTCGAATTAAGCCAATTGAAAACCGAAGAGCTTCAGTTCCGGTTCCAAGAGCTGCCGCTGCTGCCCTTCCTTCGACAGTTGACGCAGAAGTACGAGCCAGAAGCGTTGTCCGGGAACGTCTCGTTGCTGTGGGAGAATCCGGAGCCTGCCCTCCTCCCGTCCGGGGAAATTCGCGCGATCGTCGATCCCTACCGTTTTGAACGCGTATTCGCCAACCTCGTCGGCAACGCGATCAAGTTTACCCCCGGCGAAGGCCTCGTTCGGGTCTGGATCGAATTCCGGCCAAGCGAAGATCCGGAGGAGGAGGAAGATCGAGTCGTCATTCATATCTCCGATACAGGGGTCGGCATCCCCGAGCCCGAGCTGCCCCTCATATTCGAGCGCCATTACCGAAGTCCGTCCGGGCCCAACGACAAAACGGGAAGCGGTCTGGGACTGGCCATCTGCCGAGAGATTGTCGCACGCCATCGGGGCGAGTTCGGAGCAAGCAGCATCCCCCGGCAAGGCAGCGATTTCTGGATCGCGCTGCCTGCCCTCATCCGTCGGCCTGAAGCGAATCAAAAGCTTAACCCCCAAGGAGAGAGCCTATGAATCGGAAAATTCTGCTGATCGAGGACGACGCCGATATCTGCGACCTGGTCGCTATCTACCTGCGCAGAGAAGGACTTCTGGTCGATATCGCGCCCGATGCGGAGCAGGGATTGGATATGTTCCGGCGCAACGATTACGACTTGCTGATCACCGATATTTTGCTGCCTCGCATGGATGGTCTGCAACTGGTCGAGCGGATTCGGCGCGACTCCGACATTCCGATCATTTTCATGACCAATAAGAAAACCTCGCAGGATATCGTGAACGGCTTGCAGCTCGGCGGAGACGATTATATCACCAAGCCTTTCGAGCCGGAGGTTCTCGTTGCGCGCGTGTTAGCCGGACTTCGCCGTTACTATACAGGACGGGGAACGGGCAAAAAAGAGGCGGGAAAGCTGTGGGAGGACGGTTGGCTTAAAGTCCATACCGGACGGTTGGAGGTATTCGTCGACAACAAGCCGATCACCCTGCCGGCCAAGGAGCTGCAGCTCCTGCTGCTGCTTCTCGAGCATCCGAATCAGGTGTTCAGCGTCAGGCAATTGTACGAGAAAATATGGAGCCTGGACGGCGTAAGCGACGAGCGCACCGTCATGGTCCACATTCATCATCTGCGCAAAAAAATCGAGAGGGATGCAGCCAAACCCGCTTATATTGTGACGATTCGCGGGTTTGGCTACAAATTCGGCGATACGGGGAGAATAAGCTGACCGCTTAAAACAAGATTCATGCATCCATATCTTATTACGCGGTCAACCGCTCTCCCGTAAGGCTTGTTCCTTTCCAAATCATGCATAAAGAAGCTGCCCCCTAAGTAAAAGAGTCGTAAAAAATGACTCTACTTATGGGACAGCCCCTACTGTTCGGATATAATTAGGACTCCGCCGCCTGCGTTTCCCGCCGCAGCCCTTGGTTAAGATCGTGCCCGGTCGGACTCTGGAAAATGCGCAGGCCGAAGGTCGGAGCGGAGGCGAAAATGTGGTCGAAAATGTCGGATTGAACCGACTCGTAGACGGCCCAGTTCGTATCCTGTACGAAAGCGTAGATTTCCAGAGGCAAACCGTGCTCCGTCGGCGCCAGCTGTCTGACCAGCAGCGTCAGGTCCCGATGAATCAGCGCATGCTGCCGCAAGTAATTTTCTATGTAAACGCGGAATACGCCGATATTCGTCAGCTGCCTCCCGTTCACCTCCAACGACTTGTCGATGCCGTTACGACCGTTGTGTTCGGTAATTTCCCGTTCTTTATTTTCGATATAATCGGCCAACAACTGAATCCTAGTGAACCTTCCAAGCATCTCGCGCGAACAAAAGCCGATGCTGCTCGCATCGATATAGACGGCCCGCTTAATGCGGCGCCCGCCTGCCTGCCTCATCCCTCTCCAATTGCGGAACGAGTCGGAAATGAGCGCATAGCTCGGAATCATCGTAATCGTCTTATCGAAATTCAGCACCTTGACCGTGTTAAGAGAAATATCGATCACATCGCCGTCCGCGTTGTACTTCGGCATCTCGATCCAGTCTCCCACGCGCACCATATCGTTGGCCGAGAGCTGCACGCCGGCGACAAGCCCCAGAATGGAATCCTTGAAGATCAGCATCAGAACGGCCGACAGCGCCCCCAGGCCGCTTAGCAGCAGAAGAGGACTCTGCCCGATCAAGCCGGAAACGATAATAATGGCGCCGATAATGAACACAAAAATTTTGATTACTTGCGTGTAGCCGCGAATCGGCTTTATTTTGGAAATTTCATAGGTATTGTAGATGTCGTTGCAAGCATTCAGGAAGGCGTCGATCGCCATCATGCTTACGATGATAATGGTAATGACCGCCCCCTTCTCGATCAGCGTCTGATAGTGCGGGAACACCTGCGCAAAATAATAAATGATGACAGCAGGTACAATGTGGGCCAGGCGGTGGAAAACTTTGCGCTCCAAAATGACGTTGTCCCAAGTGAAGCGATTTTTCATAATGAATGAGGCGATGACGCGCAATACGATTTTCTTGGTCACGAAGTTCGCCACTGCGCATAGCCCGACAATAAGTAAAATGACGATGATATTGGCGAGATACACCGTTACGGTCGACGAGACTCCCTGCTCAAGCAATTGACGCTTAATAAAATCCATTCATTTCTCCTTATGCAGATAAATTTTGTGGCTTCATTATAACACTCTCTGCATAAGTCGCAAGCCGCCGAAAAAGAATCAATTCAACGGCAGATGAATCGATAATTCGCATCCCGCGGGTTTGCCTTCCGGATCGGCCGAAGACCCGATAAACACTTCTCCTCCCAGCAGCTCCACCCGCTCTACAATCGACGACAGCCCGAATCCCGGAACGGCGGACCCGAACGGTTCCCCGTCGTTCATAAGTCGAAAATGCAGCGTATGCTCAGAACCGCGAATCGTAAAGCGCGCGGAAGTACATTTGCCGTGGCGTGCGGCATTCGTCAACCCCTCCTGGAGCGCATGATACAGCACGCGCTTCGTTAGCGCGCCAAGCGTCAGATCGGAAGGCAGAGCAATCTCCGTCTGAACCCGAATGTCCATCGTATCCTCGGTATATTGAATCAGCTCCCGAAGCGACGCTTCCAGCGATAGCGGCGGATGCTCGTCGTCTACCTTCATCATCCGAACCGCTTTGCGGATGTCGTCCAGCCCTTTGCGCACAAGCTCGCTTAGCAGATCCAGCTTCTCGACGGCCAGCCGACTATCCCGATCAGCCAACGTCTTGGTTGCTTCGATCTGCACAATCACCGCGGTAAGCGTATGCCCCACCACATCGTGCATCTCGTAAGCGATGCGATTCCGCTCCTCCAGTACGGATTTTTCGGCCAGCGTCTCGGCTTTCTCGCGCAGCGTCAGCGCCAGACTGCGGTTGGCCTGCTCCAATTCGGACGTTCGCGTCTGGACCAGCCGCTCCAGATTGCGATGAAAGTGCTCCAGCTCTTTGTTCTTCGCCAGCAGCTCCTCGGCGCTGCGCTCCGCCTGCTGATGAACCTTGCGTACTCTGCTAACGATGACCATGGACATGCAGATAATGAAAAGAAACAAGGCGTTGGGCAGCAGCCCTTCAATGACCTTGAACCCGTAGGCGTGCGCGCTCAGCCAATCGGTTAATAGATCCGGCATCGTATAAAAAATCAGGCTAACGGTCGCACAGACGGTAAAGGTGGAATTCCCGCGCATCAGCCACAGCCGCTCACGACGTTCGGCGACCGACGAGACGCCATTGTCGAGCGGGAGCTTCCATAGCTTGTAGTAGCTCAGCGCGTAAGCCACAAGGATAAAACCGACAACCGCGGCGGCTGCGTTGCCGTACATTCTCGCTTCCAGGAAGAGCCGCGGCAGCAGAATCGCGGCTGCGACGGATAGAAGACAATACAGAGACATGAGGCCATGCACGATAAGAATAATCGGTTTACGGCCGGCGTTAAGCGCACTTGTGTAAAATCCGATGCAAGCCCATATCGCCAGAGGAATGAACAGCTCATTCCAGTAATAGACCTGCTCCATCTCCGCAAACCATTGCATAAACCGGCAGGATAGCAGAAAGGAAAAACCCATAGAGACGCAAAACAGAGCAAACCATCCGTACAGCGGCACCTTGCGCCTCATAAACATGCTCAGCCCGACAAAGCCGACCGCCAAGCTAAGAACAGCGTAAATCGCAAATGGCAGCTCCGCCCGGATTAGCCAATATAGAATCTGATCCGGCTCGCCTGCCAAAACCATGTCCTCATCGAGAGAAGCGGCGCCGTTCCACTCCGTTCGTATGAACAGCGTCTTCCCTTCATCCTCTTGACCGATCGGGATAGGGTGAATTATTTTCATGACATGGATACGGCTCCACGCCTGCTCCAAATTATACCGATATACGGAGTCCTGATTCACAAACACTTCAAACCGATCCATGCGGGTCAAAAATAAATACGGGCTTCGCCAGGCCAGCTTCGGCAAGCTCCGCTGCAGCCACACCGTCCCCTTGTACCCCTTCAGCAGGCCCTTGGCTTCCACTTCATCGAACGGCCGCCACTCGTTTCCCTTTGGCCGCTCCGGGCCAAACCCGATTTCCAGCCGTTCGACAAGCGACGCGAAGCGCTCGCGTTGATGATCCATACGGCTATTCGGTTCAAGCAGCAGGGAGGGGAGGAAAGTGCAGAAGACGATCGCGCAGACGAAGCACCACACGAGGAGTGAACGACGTTCTGTTCTCATTCCAGCAACAAACCTTTAAGAATAAAAATCGCCGCCTGCCGGTCGCTTGTGCCGAGCTTATTATAGATGACGCTAATATAATTCCGTACCGTGCCTTCGCTCATAAAAAGCGTCGACGAAATTTGGCGATTCGAATACCCTTCAACCAGCAGCACGATAATTTTCCGTTCACGCTCCGTGAAAGAATAGCCGCTCTTCTTCAGCTTGACTTCGTCCAGCGTATCCGCTCTTTCATTAGAGAGCACGGACAGCTTGGCGGCAATCCTCGAAGCAATCTGGGCGGGCAGAATGACGTCCCCGTTCATCGCTTCATGAATGGTTTGTACAATTAACTTGGAGGGCATATCCTTCAGCAGAAAGCCGTCCGCTCCGCCCGCCATCGCATCGACGATAAACCGATCCTCCGCGAAGGTGGTCAGCATCAGCACGATTGTGCCCGGAAGCTCGCGCTTGATTTGCTTCATAGCTTCAATGCCGTCCATTATCGGCATCTTGATATCCATCAACACAACATCCGGCCTGCATGCCTTGGCGGTCTGCAAAGCCTCCAGTCCATTCTCGCACAGGCCAACGATATTCAAGCCTTCCTCGGCCTGAAGGATCGTCTGCAATCCCTCGCGCAGCAGCCGCTGATCATCCGTTATAAGGATCGAAATCATGCCGTATCCACCTTCTGTCCTTTCAATTATCGGGCGCATTTCCTACCATGTTGGCAAGATTGTAGCAGATGCCGGCTGGATCGTACAGGGCTGCCTGAAGATCATGTCTGGCGCTCGACGCTGCTGATCTTGGTTGCGGTCACGGTTTGGCGAGCATGCCCATAATCATGGATTCGAGCTGCGACGGCTCTACGGCACGATTGTAAACGCCAAGGAACGTGCTGGTCGCTTCGGGACTAGCGGCGATAATTTGATTGACCATACGCTGCTCCTGCGTGAACGGAACGTTTTTCGTAAATTGGCAGGCCATTTGAAAACGCGGCATCAGCTTGGCTTCCAACTGCCGATGATATTCTTCGGCCATTTGCTCCCAGTTGTCCGACCAATGGCTCTGTCGACTCAGGATGCCTGTCAGAATACGCGCTGCGTAGAGCGCGTCCGGCATGCCTTGACCGACGACGGGATCCTTGAAGGATAACGCGTCGCCGACAAGCGCCCATCCCTTGCCCATGCCCTGGAACCAATCATTATTGTAGCCGTGCAATCCTCTAACCTTCTCGGCCTGCCGGGCCCCTCTCAATCTGGCCTGAAGCGGCGAGCCGACAAAGCCGCTTTCCGCAATCTCCAGCATGGCGGCATCCGGCGAGCTCTGGAACCTCCCCATCCAATATTCGTCCGTTAACGGGAACATCGCGCCTACGACATACAAATTGTCGCTCGTAGGGAACACAATGCCCATCGTGTCGCCGATTTTGTACAGCTCCACATGAATATCGCCATCCTGCTTATAGTCTTCATAGTAGCCGACGTAGGAAGCAAAATCTGTGGGCACGGACATCAAGCACGGACTGTTCACGAGGCCGCGCAGCGTAGATAAGCGACCGTCCGCTCCGACCACCAGTTTGGCTCGGAAGCTCGCCGCCTCTCCATTGCGATATACGCCCTTCACTCCCGTCACCGTTTCTCCTTCCTTAATCACGTCGGTGAGACGGAAGCCCGGTATCATCGTCACGCCGCCCTGCGCCAGAGCATGCTCCTGCAGCATCAGATCCAAGTATTTGCGCCGAATGCACAGGCACTGCGTCTCCCCGTCAACCTCCGGGAAACGGCCGTCGATAACGATGTCGTCGAATTGGATAAGCGCTCGCTTGTAAAGCGGCGTGCTCGTCTCCAACAGACGGTCGAGCACCCCCATCTCCCGCAGCATCGCCAACGAATTGTTAAGGAAATTATGCGTGGACAGCGTCTCGCTTGGAAAATGCGCCTTATCGAGCATCAATACCTCAAATCCGGCCTTCGCCAATTCATAGGCAAGCGAAGCGCCCGCTACCCTCGCCCCGACTACAATGACATCATAGCTGATTTTCATATTTTAACTTCCTCTCTCGCCGTTTTATTTCATTGTAATGGAGAGAATATGCCGCCAATAGTTACGGACTGTCATTGTTTTTGTCATGATCGGCTCGAAATCGCGGACAGGGAAGGCGTTCGGAATGTCGTGGAAAAAAAACGGAAGGCATGACGGTCATCGGAGAAGCGTCTAACGGGGAAGAAGCGGTTTCTCAAGAATGCCGATAAGGACGACATCGTCCGCGCGATTTGATTCGTCGCCGCCGGAGAAGCGATCTTCGGCGGGGATATCGCCAACCGGGATATTTGAGAAGGAAGCGGCAGCTCAAGCGGCTAGCGGCATTTCGATCTCCAGCTCGCAGCCGAGCGGCTTGCCGTCGGCGTCGACGGAGGAGCGGATAGACACTCCTCCGCCCAACAGCTTCACCCGTTTGATCATAGACGACAGCCCGAAGCCGGGAGCGGCGGAGCCGAACGGTTCCCCGTCACTGACTAGCAGAAACTTCAACATCCCGTTGGACGCGCGCAGCGAGAAGCTGGCCCGGGCGCACTTGCCGTGACGAATGCCGTTGGTCAATCCTTCCTGCAGCGCGTGATACAGCGCTTGTTCGGTTAGCCTCCCAAGCTCCGGCTTGGGAGAAAGCGAAATATCCGTCTCGATGGCGATTTCCATCGTTTCTTCCGTAGATTGAATTAGCTCTCGAAGCGCCTCCTCCAGCGTCTGAGACTTCGTCGCCTCGTCGGATCTCATCAGCTTCACCGCCCTGCGAATATCGTCCAGCCCCTTCCGCACGAGCCCGTTCAGCAGTTCCAGTTTCTCTGGCGGAACGCAGCCCTGCTGTTCCGCTATTTTTTTCGTCACCTCGAGCTGGACGATCGCAGCGGTTAGCGTATGTCCGACCACATCATGGATTTCATGCGCGATACGGCCTCGCTCTTCTTGCACCGACAGCTCCGCAAGCCTCTCCGCATTGCGTTGAAGCCTCGTCAGCTCCTCGTTTTTGACGCGCAGTTCGGCCGCAATGCGTCTCGCTTCTTGACGAACTTGATGAAGACGGATCGCGAGAATCCCGACCAAGCTGCAGGACACGAACAATAAGCCGATAAAAGACTGGCTTTCGCCGAACGGATACGCCATGCAAGCGATCGCAAGCCATACGAGCCGGCGACGATCGGGCGGCTGAAGACCGCTCTGCGGAAGCGCGTTCTGCACGGTCCATGCCGTCCGTCCTCCCGCTGCCCGGCTAAGCGGCCAACGCTTTATGCTTTCCGTCCACTTGAATCCGCTCTCGTAAGAGACCATCTGTTCATCACCTCGTTACCTCCATCATACTTGCGGTCCGTTCCCGGCCACAAGAGTCCCGTTCCCGACGACGCCGGGAAATTCCCGGGAGCAGATCGGGAACGGATGAAACGCCAAAAGAGGCTGTTCCATAAGCAGAGTTGCATGAGAGGATCGATTAAACAAACAAGGTGTATGTACCTCTCGGAGACCTAATCATGACCCGCAGCGTATCCAATTTATTGGATAATAAACTTTTACGACGGGTCTATTTGCACACATGAGCTTACGCAGGGAAGTTAGTCGGAAATTCGTACAACGCAGCTCGAACCAGGCTTAAACGGCGGACGTTTGTAGGAAAAACCGCACAAAGCAACTCGGATCAGACTCAAACGACGAACGTTTGTAGGAAAGATCGTATAAATCAACCAAGATCAGGGGTTACCCATTCAGGATTTCAGGAGCGTATAGCATCGGAGGGAGGTATATACACCTTTCACCTTGTTCCTCGATTATCTATTACAGCAATTTGGTTGGTTGGGTTATGAAACAGCCTCGGTTCGTGTCGGCAACCGTTACGCTATCGCTCAGTGATGGATGAGTTTGAAGCCCCCGATCAGCGGAAGCGGTTTGCATTTCCCCCCGGCGGCGTTCACGATTCCAAGAATTGCGAGAATGAACAAGGCCAGATTGGCGAGCGGGCCGATTAGCAGCCAG
Organism: Cohnella sp. LGH; assembly: GCF_017671885.1. Classification (NCBI taxonomy): domain Bacteria; kingdom Bacillati; phylum Bacillota; class Bacilli; order Caryophanales; family Paenibacillaceae; genus Cohnella; species Cohnella sp. LGH. The sequence goes on along the minus strand of NZ_CP072117.1, from coordinate 821,813 downwards.
CCGATCACCGGAATAATCGTGCTGACGATATTGATAGCGACCAGCGCCAGAAACAAGATCAGCCCTTGGTTGGCATGATACATCGCGAACCTCGATTGTTTGGCCGCGAGCAGCGGGATAAAAAAGAGAATGTAGCCCAGAATCGCCATCCCTTTATTGTTGGCGATATCCGTCGGTTCGGCTTGAAGCTCCGTATTTTCGACGTTCATTGTTCATTTTCCTTTCCTACGGTAGAGTGGATTTTCGTTTATTCCTCGGCCTCCGGTTTATTCGAATAGACCAAAGCTCCGGTAATAGTTTTGTTGTCCTCCAGATCGAGCTGCAGCGTATAGACGAACCGTTCCGTACCTTTCTGGAACGAATGGTTAATCGTCTGATCGGCCTCCAGCTTATGAACCTCCGAATAGCCGGCTTGCTGCGCGTAGTCGGAATACAGTTTGACTACGTCCTCGTACGGCATTTCCGTTTCGATCGTTACCGTGACGGAATTGCTGCCGCTGATGGACGCCGTAACTTGAATCTCGTCTGGAATCGGCACATCGGACGGGAACATATCCGGGACGTCCGTTTTGCTGGAAAGCTTAATCTCCTCGCCGTCTTCCTTCGTAATCGTCGTCGTTCCCTGTTCCGCCTCTTTTATCGCCTTTTCGGCCTTCGAGCAGCCTGTCGTGATCGTCATCGCCAGCAGCAGGACGGCGAACAGAGCCGCGCTCAGCTTTTTTCCATTTTTCATTTTGCGTTCTCCCTTATCTTTTTTTGAATTCGGACGATTACCAAGACCATTCTTCCTCGTTCCGATCTATCCGATTGCCGTTAAGATCGTAGACCGCGTCCCAATCTATCTTCGACGGGTCCTCGGCCGGCGGCTTGACGACATCAAGCTTCAGCTCGAGCTCCATTTGTTGAATCTTGGCCGTGACGCTTCTAAAACCGGAGATGACCGAGGAATGAAAAGGATCGTCCTGCCCCGGGTTCACGACCCTGATCAGCAATTGCTGGGGCTCGGCTCCGGGAGGCGCATAGACCGCGCTTACCTTGTACTTGCCGACTGGCACGTTATGCACGCCGTAGCCGTTGTTCGACCTGCTGCCCTTGCTGACGATATTCTTGCCCGAGGTTCCGTCCATCATCTTGCCAACCGGCTCGAGCGTCAGGGTGACGTCGTCCCGGTCCGGCGGCTCGGCGACCGGGTCGAGCGGATGAATGAGATCCATCATGTAGAACAAAACTTCTCCGCTTCCCCCCGTTCCGGTCGAGCTGTCGAGCTTGACGGTAAAGTTCCGGATAGCGCCCTCATTGCCGGCGAACGGACTATCGTCGTCGGGCGTCAGATCCACGCTATGCTTCGCTCCCTCGTACATGACCGAATATTCCGCATACGCCATATACGTCGCCGCCATTTTCGTCAGCTCGATCCGATAGCGTCCGTTCGCGTCCGTCTTCGCTTGCGCATTGCTGTTGTACAACAGTTGATTGTCAATCGTGATCAAAGCGCCCTTAATCGGCTCTCCTTGCGGGTTGACGACTCTGCCCTTCACGACGTACGGCTCAGGCTGCCCGTCATTGCCTCCTTGAGATTGTCCGCCGTTGCCCCCCTGCGGCTGTCCGGCGGAGGCGGCTTTTCCGATGTGGATTACCGTCGTTCCTGATACTTTCTCAGGCGTAACCGTATATCCGCTGTTCTCCGACACGAACCGCAGCGGAATCATCGTGCTGCCCCGAATCGTCTGCGCCGCGACGGACAGCTTGACGGCTTTGCCGTTCACTTTGGCGGTCAGGCTGCCCAGCGTCAGCTCGATCTCCACGCCTTCCTTCTTCCCGATCGCCTTCTGCTTGGCGCCATTCCATTCGACCTTGTATCCCAGCGCCTCGAAGGTCGCACGGAAAGGAACCAGAGTTGTCCCGTTGCGAATAATCGGCTGCTGTCCTTCGTATTTGAGCAGCTTGCCTCCCACATAGACCTTAACGTCGTCATCCTTGGCCATTGCGAACGAAGTCGTGCTCGTAAGGACCAGAAGCAAGCCTGACAGCCAGATTAACGCCTTCGCCGAAAGCTTCCCCATTCTCCCATCTCCTTTTCTTGCTCCCGCACCTGACTCGAACTCGAAATTCGTTACCATCTTATACCGGCTCCCTATGACGCGCTAGTTACACATTGTCATCATCCTTGTCATAGTCCCGGAATCCGCATCCGACCATGCTCCTGATCTTTCATTCCATCTTGTAAACGGACGAGATTGTGTGTCACAATAATAGAAATTGCTAGAAATCCCGCTAATTTCGGGAGGGAACGTCGGAGACCTATGAGTTTAATAACCAAAATGATTCTGTTGATCTCAATGCTGATGCTTCCCGTCATTTACCTCTTCATCCATACGAATCGTCAAAGCATCGATCTCGTAAAATCGCAAATCGACTTTGCGAACGCGAATCGGCTCGAGCATTTTCTTAAGGAAATCGAAGACACGCTGGAGCAATTTTCCGGCTATTCGGGCATCATTTTGTCCGATCCGGATTTCGCGGAGTTCGCCGGCGGCTCGGTGCCCGAGAATCGCTACGAATTCGCGGAGCTGCTGCAGCGGGCCGAACGCAAGCTCAGACTGTTCAGCTCGGCGACCCGGTGGGTGAACCGAATCAATCTGTATTTCCCGCAGTCCCGCATCGCAGTGTCTTCCGATCGCCCGCCCAAATACGACGAAATCTCGTTGGCATCCAGGCTTAACCCCGAATGGCGATTGCGCCCGGTTGTTGTGAACGGGATCGCCGCGCGGGCTTTTACCCGTTATTTCGTCAATCCCTACTCCGGCTATGCCGATCTAAATAACGCTTCCACTGTCATCGAAATCGAGCTCATGGAAGACAATGTCATCGAGAAGCTGGACAGCTTCAAATCCAAGGGCATCAACGATCCTTTCCTCGTCGCCAGCACAGGCGAAGTCGTGTTGAACGCCACCTCCGACGAAGAGACGGCCAACCGGCTGATCGGCGCGGCCAATCTGACAAACCGCTCCGGAGACGTGGCTTACAGCACAATTAAACTGGACGGCAAGCAGATTCGGGTATACATGCTGCGCTCGGAGATTCTCGACATGACTTTCGTCGATTATGTTCCGCTAGAGGATATTTTGGCCCCGGTTACGCAGGCGCAGAGGCAATTCATTCTTACGGCCGCGCTGCTCATTCTGCTCGGCATTGCCGTCGCCATCATTCTTTACTTCAATGTGCAAGTACCGATCCGGCTGCTGACCCGAGGCGTTGAGAAGCTGAAGGACGGCCATTTCTCGGTACGCGTCCGCTCGCGCACCGGTCCCGACTTCGAAAGACTCGTGGGTCGTTTTAACGAAATGGCGGCGCAAATTCAGCATCTCGTCGAGAAGGTATACCGTGAAGAAATCCGTTCCAAAGAAGCGGTCATGAAGCAATTGCAGTCGCAGATCAACCCGCACTTCCTCTATAACAGCATGGCGTACATTATTAGCATGGTGAACATGAACCGCTTAAGCCAGGCTGTGAACATGGGGCACGAATTATCCAATTACTTCCGCTATACAACGCGGAATAGCGAAATGGAGACAACGCTTGGAGAAGAACTGGCATTCGTGCAAACGTACCTCTCCATCATGGAGGACCAACTGCAGAAGATCAGCCACTCGATCGACCTGCCGGAGGCGATGCTCGAATGCCGCATCCCCCGCCTGCTGATTCAACCGCTCGTCGAGAACGCGATCGTTCACGGGCTGGAAGAGAAGCTTGAGCGCGGGCACATTTCCATCATTGGGATTACGGACGGCGAGTGGCGCCAGCTTCGCGTCGAGGATGACGGCGTGGGGCTGTCCGCAAATGCCTTGCAGTTGCTGAGGCTTCGACTGTCGCTGCAGGATCCTGACGGGGGCAGCTTCGGCCTTTGGAACGTGAAATGGAGGCTTCACTATCAGTTCGGAGAAGGCTCGGACATAACTGTCTCTTCTGTCGAATCGCAAGGCTTTACCGTTCAATTGCGCTGGAAAGAAAGGCCGGAAGAAACGGCCTATGGAAACGGAGGCCCGACATGACAACGCTGATGATCGTTGACGATCACCGACATATCGTTCAGGATCTGGCGACGACAATCCCCTGGCCGAAGCACGGGGTCGATCGCGTGCTGCAAGCGCATTCAGGTCCGGAGGCGCTGAAGCAGCTGGACCTTGAGCCTGTCGATATCGTCGTAACCGACATCCGAATGCCTGCGATGTCCGGACTGGAGCTCATTCGGGAGATCGCGAGCCGGAGTCCGGCGACAAGCTGTCTGCTCTTGACGGGACATGCCGAATTTGAGTACGCCAGAACGGCTGTCGAAATCGGCGCGGTCGGTTATTTGCTGAAGCCCGTCAGACACGAGGAGCTCGTCGAAGCGGTCAAGCGGATTCTGACCGGGCGCGCAAAGAAGGAACAACAGGCTGCGGAAACGATGCGCATGCGCGACATGCTGCAAATGGAACTGCCGCGCATGAAAGCCGAGCTGCTGGCTGCGCGGACGGATGCCGAGCAAGCCGCCGAAGCGGAACGGGAACGAATCGTCGGGGACATTCACGATGTCGTTGGATATGCCCTTACGGCCATGATTGTGCAGTTGGAGGCAGCAGGCAGACAGCTTCTGACGGATCGCGAAGCGGGGATGGAACGCCTCGAGCAATCCAGCCGGCTAGCTCGCCAGAGTCTCGATGATATTCGCGAGACTCTGGGACGCTTGCGAAATCGTTATCCGGGATACGAAGACGAAGAAGACGAATCCCCAAGCGATCTGGAAGGATTGATCGAGCGTTTCGCGCGCGGCGCGGAGCAAGCGGTGCGCATCACTATCGAACGGCGCATGAGCTTACCTGGCAAAATCGAGGATCCGGCTCTGATCAAGGCGCTGATGAACGCATTGATGGAAGGCGTCACGAACGGAGTGCGTCATGGCGGCGCCGGGAAGTTCCGCCTAGCCCTCGATGCCGACGACAAGGAACTCCGCCTCGAACTGTGGAACGACGGCAGACCGTTCGACGGCGCTGGTCCCGGCAACGGATTGTCGATCATGAACGAGCGGATCGCCAGATTAGGCGGCAGGACGGCGCTCGCCGGGACGCGTAATCCGGACGGCGCGCAGCTTTCGATCTTCTTGCCGTTATCTTCCGAAACTAGAATCGCCGAAAACTAGATTTCCAGCGGAGGTGAACAGAAACAGAATGAGGCTTTCGGATCAGGAGATTCGCTCCGGACAGTCAGGCGTGCGATTGTCGCGCGTCGCATTGGCTCTTGTGCTTCTCTTGCCCGCATTGGCGGGCTGCAGCGGGCAGGAGACGAAGGAATCGGCGCCCACGGCCGTTGCCTCCGCGAGCGATCGATGCGAGGAACTGACGGTTATCACAACGGCGAGGGCGTTGCGGGATTTCGATATCTTAAAAGGAAACGATACGACGGACAACAATCCGATCACGAGATGGGCGCGCGATCGGCTATGCGTCGTGCAAACGAATCAATGGCTGGTCGCCGATCAGGATCATGCGTTGGAAGATCGCATTCGCACCGCTCTCTCGAACAACGAGCCGTTGCCGGACGTGCTTTTTTTGCGCAGCCAGGATTTGCCGTCGATCCTGCGGGATCTAATTGACGCCGATCGGATTCAAGAGATGGGAGCCGTATTCGAGAAGTACGCATCCGAACGGATCAAAGAGGCGTACGCTCTGAATCCGGACGTATGGAAGTCGGTCACGCTGGATGGCTCGCGATGGGGGCTGCCGCAGATATCGGCCGCCAATTTGGCCGATCCGATTTTATGGATCCGGCAGGATTGGCTGGACGCCCTCGATCTTGAAGCTCCCGCAACCTTGGACGAACTGGAAAAAGTGATGGATGCGTTTACGAATCGGGACCCGGACGGCAACGGAGTCAACGACACGGTCGGCATTGCCGTTGCGGGCCAAAATACGCTCAATGGCTGGATGGGCGACGTAAGCTTTATGTTCGGCGCTTACGGCGATCAAGCCCATCAATGGAACCGCGCGCCGGATGGAACGCTCGTCTACGGCTCCGTTCAACCGTCGGTCAAATCGGCGCTGCAACGATTGGCGCAATGGTACGAGGCCGGTTATCTGGCGAGCGATTTCGGCACGCATGACGAACAAGATGCGGCAGTGCTCATGACCTCGGGCATTGCGGGCATGATCTCCGGCCCCGGCTGGATGGGAGGGTGGCCGCTTGGCGAAGCCGATCTGGAAGGGGCCGTCTTCAAGCCATATCCCTATCCCGCAGGCGAAGACGGCCGAATCGGTCGGATCGGCACCCTTCCCTCCTACGGCAGCTACTTGTTCCGCAAGGACTTCGACCATTTCGATAAAATCTTTGCCTATTACGATAAAGTGTACGGAATGTTGATCGAGGACCCGGAATCGGATTTCTCGATCGGACTGGCAGAAGGCTACGACTACATCATCGTAGACGGAGAACCGGAATATGATTTTCCCGGCACGACCAGTACGATCGGCAATTTCTTTCTCGTCGCTCCCGGAAGCGCTCCCTCGAAGGCCATCAAGGGAGGCAGCCTGGAACGCCGGGTCCATAACGGGAAAATCGACAGCTATTACGAGAAAAAAATGGCGACTACCGCTTCCCGCTTGTTCCTGGAAGGCAAGCTCGCCGTCGAACAACAGCCGAACATTTCCCATCCGGAGCAATTTGTCGGTCCGCAGACCCCGACAATGGCCTTGAAGTGGCGCCTGCTGAACAAAATGGAACAGACGACCTTCCTGCAAATCGTTTACGGGTATGCGCCGCTTGACGAGTTCGACCGATTCGTTCGGGAGTGGCACGACAGCGGCGGCACGCAAGTGACCGTCGAAGTGAATGAATGGGATCGCATGTCGGATGACAAAAAAGATGACAGCCTGTAACTAGGGAGGCTCTCGGCATTCTTTTACAATGAAAATAAGGAACTTTATTTTCTTGGGAGGAATGAACATGAGCTTCATGAACAAAGTGAAATCCGGCTTTTCGGAGGCGGGCAGCAAGGCGAAAATCGTCGTGGAGGTCAACAAGCTTAAGCTGCAAAACAGCAACAAGCAGAGGGAAATCGAGAAGCTGTATCAGAATATCGGCAGGCTGTTTTTCTTGAATGCGGTCGGTCGGCTGGAGGACGTCGCGGAAGCGAATTATCAATCCGACGTGGCGGAAATCGTACGGCTGGAAAGCGAAATCGAGGAAAACAAAAAACAAATCAAAACGCTCACGAATGAAAAAGACTGTGTTTGCGGCAAACCCGCTTCTCTGGATGCGCGGTTCTGTCCGTCCTGCGGGCATACTTTTTCGGCAACGGACGGGTAGGAACGGAGGATCGCCATTCCATGAAAAGCTGGCTTATGAACAAGAACGCCAAGATCGCCCTTCTCCTTCTGATCGGCGCGCTCTTGGCGTTTGGCGCTATTGTCGTATTTCTCAAGGATAGCCGGAGCCCGCGCGATGCAGCCGTCGGGTCCGTCGCTCCGGGACCGTCCGGAAGCGTAGAGACTGTCAAAGATTTGCCCCGCAGAAAGACGTATCCGATCGGCAAGTGGGACGTTGCGATCCCCTATTTGAATCCATTCGGCTCCCAGGACAATTATCAATCCGTCGACTACACCCCCAATCAGACTCAGGAATTCAAATACGTCGATGATGAAAATATGGAAACGTCCCGAATTACCGGCGGGGATCTCTGGGAATTGCAGGTTCAGTGGAAGGATGCTCAAGCCGACCCATGGGAGGATTTGCGGCTGTATGTTACCGAGCTCGGCGGCAAGTTCTATATGGGCGCCTCCGAGGACAACTGGGTGCTTCGCGCCGACGATCCGGAAGGCACCGTCTGGTGGGCAGCCGCCGCCAAGAACGGCGAGGGCTACCTGATGAAGGTATACAGGGAGCTTCGTCTCAAGCATGGACCGTCCGTCGCCTTCCAGACGTCCGCTTACCCGAATCAGGAAATCTACTTTATGACGTCCAATGAGCAGCATAAGTACCAGAGCCTTAAAGTCGACCTGGCGGAAGGCCAAGTCCGCTTGGCGGGCAAAGGCGTCTATTCGCAAGGGCAGTACCGCAGAGATATGGCTTACAATCAGGAGTTGTACGCCTACAAGACGAAGCATTACACGCTGGACGATATTCCGCAAAGCACGTCGGCCCCGTTGCTGTGGAAGCTGACTTGGAGCCCGGACTCCGATCCGCAAGAAATCGTGCTTACGCTTGAAGAAAGCGAGGACATCCGTCCGGTTAAGGACGGGGAACGGCTCGGAGCGCTTAAGGTGCGCGGGGATGCGCTGGGCCTGATCACGGTCGAAGCGCCTCCGGGAGTTACGTTGACCCATCCGGAGCTGCATCTGAAAGGCGACAAAACGCCGGAAGGAGACACGCTGTTCTGGCTTCCTTCCGGCTTCTGGAACGTCGTCGTTGAGCCGGACAATAGAACCCCTCTCAATACGAGGCTTGTTCCCGTTAGCTCGGGAGAGATGACGGAGCTGGAGATCAAACCGCTGCTGCAGAGCGCCTACCGCAACGACGGAATCGGAGATGCCAGCGGCGAAGAGAGCAAGGTGAAAATCGAGGAAGCTGTCGAGCTCGGCGATCAGGCTCGCTTGACCTTCATGCTGCTCGATTCTCAAAACCCCAAGTTTACGCCCGCTATGAAGGATATCGATATTGTAGAGGGCGGCAAATCGGGCACGCCGGTTAAGCTCAACCGGATCGCGACGCCGCCAAGCGTCGTGCTGGCGCTGGACTCCTCCGGCTCCATGTCGAAGTCGATGGAGCAGGTGCTGGAATCCGCCCGCGCCTTTATTCAGCGGCTCCCGGACAACGCCCATATTCAGGTGATCGATTTCGATTCCGAGATTCGGGTGCTGGAGGGCAGCAGCAAGAAGGAAGTGCTGGCGAATCTCGATCAAATCAAAGCCAAAGGAAATACGAAGCTGTACGATTCGGTCGTCGAAGGGTTGACCTTGCTGAAGGGGAAGCAGCGGCCGACGCTGGTCGTGTTTACCGACGGCGTGGACAGCAATACCGAGAAAGCGGGTACGGGCAGCAAGGCGAGCAAAAGCGAAGTCGAGCAAGCCGTGAAAAGCTCCGGCATTCCGATCTATTCGATCGGCTTCGGCCCGGATCACGATAACTCGACGCTGCTGGAGCTGGCCGGCATGTCGGAGGGCACGTATTATTCCGCACAGGATGCAGCCGCGCTGAACCATGTGTTCGCCGCCATTAACGACAGGCTGGGCAACCGGTTCGAGCTCACCTACGAACGGCCGAAGGAGCAGTCGCCGTCCGACGTTCCGGTCATCGCGATGACGCTGGACGTGAGCGGCTCGATGGATGTCGATCCCGCTTCGGGCAACGGCGATTACCGTATCGACAAAGTGAAGCATCTGTTCCATGACTTCATCAGGCAACTGCCGGACAATAGTCTGATGCAGCTGCTCAGCTTCTCGACAGAACTCAAGTTCGATCAGGTATTCACGTCCCGCAAGTCCGAGCTGCTGCAAGCGCTGGGCAATCTGAAGGCCGGCGGAGGAACCGAAATTTTGAGTTCCGTCTTCGAGACGTACCATTCGTTAAAGCAAATCCCTTCCGAAAAGCGCGTCATCGTCTATGTGACCGATGCGGCGCTTGACGTCGAGGAGAGCAAAAAAGCCTTTTTCGAAGAGATGCTTAACGGGATTAAAAAAGAAGGCATCCAAGTGCTGTGGGTGGGCCTTGGCACGAGCGGCAGCGAGGAAGCGTTCAAATGGGCGGCGGAGAAATCGGGGGGCAATTACGTCATCTCCGAAGACCCGGTCGTACTGGCCAAGGCGTTCCAAGAGGCGCTTGTCGAAGTCCAGAAGCGGCCTTCCAAGCAGATTCCGCTGATGCTCTCCGTCCGCAACGAATCGGATGACGGCCTCGCTCGCATGTATGCGGCGGACCGTTTGGTCGATTTCCCCGTGCTCGTCGATGCAGGCGATAAGGTCGAATTTCAGACGATCGGCTTCGAGACGGGCAAGAAGGTCGCCCAATACGAGCAAGCGACGGCTGCGCTCGTCTACGGACGCGATCTGCCGAGCGAGGAGGTCAAAATCTACAAGCGCCTTCCGCTGAACAGCCAAGGGAAAAACAAAGCGGTCGAATGGACGGCGCGGGAGCTCCTCTTGCTCAAAAAGCTGAAAGGCGTAGATGCGCCGGCGAACCGAAGCTTTGCCGCGATCGAGATGGAGCTGACCAACATTCATCCGGACGGGGCCGATTACTTAATTCCGAACTTCGCCTCGCATTTCTTCATGAACGTCAACGGCGCAGGCACCTATCCGGCTTCGACGGCGACCTGGCTGACTGAGCAGCCGCTGGCGGCTCCCGGACAAGGAGACGTCACGGTGAAGAAGGGAGAGACGGTTCGGGGAATGCTCGTATTCATCGTCCCCAACGAGAAGATGGAACGCGCGTCCGTCCACTACTACGACATCGAACATGGTCATATCTCCCTCGCCTTGGCAGGTTCCCTGCCGAAAGAGGACCCCGATGCGCTGGCCGGCATGCCGACAAGCGCCACAGGCAAGCTATCGGATACGTTCGAGCTGGTTTTAACGGCAGTCGGTGAAACGGACCATATCGAGAAGGTCGCCCTAACCCGCAAAACAAGCATGTTCAAAATCGTGGAAACCAGATTAATGTCTCTCGTTCAGGCCGACTTGAAGCTGAACCCGCATGAGCGGTTTTATCTGAACGTCAAGACCGCCAAGGGCCCTTTCCTTATCCCCGTTCATATGGCTACCGCGCTGTTGCCTCATGGCTTGCTGCGGCCCGTCCTATTCGGCCCAGGGTCCTCCAACAAAGCTCGACTGGCTTTCCAGACGCCGAATGCGCTGGCAGCTATGCCGACGGAGCTATACGTCGATCTTTTCGGCGGTGCGACGGTGCTTCCGGTAAGCGGAGGAGGCTCCACTGGTGAAAACGGCTCGATGGAGGGATTGAGCCAAGGCGGCGCTGCGAAGGCGATCCAAGGCAAAGGGGTTTCGCTGACCGTCAACTCGCTGTCCCGTATCCGCGACATGGAGTCCGGCAGCGGCAACTTCGTCATCGCCGACATCACGGTTGCCGACGAGTCCGACGGCTTCGGATCGTCCGGCTTCCGCGAGACGTTTAAGCTTGCGCCGGTTCAAGCGCCGGCAGGGCGCGAGGCTGCGGAACTGCAAGCGGACCCGATCACCGACGGGCTGCTGCTTGGCGTCAATAAAGATTGGGCCGTATTCGACGGCGCTTCACGGCGCGGGCTGCTTGTGTTCTCGATTCCTAACAATCAGACGGATCTGAACTGGACGCTGCAATCCGACCTGTTCGCCGGCTTGAATCTTCCCGTCGGCAGCGAAACCTATAAGGAAGATGATTTGCTCGTCAAACGGGTGGAGCCGCCGCTGGACGAGAAATTCGACATCCAGCTCTCAGCGGCGCTCACAGAAGCGATCAGCCGTCACCGCTCGCTGGAGGCGGCCAAATCGTCGGCTAACGCTGTGCGGACAGCCGATTTCGATCCCGGGCAAGGCCGCAAGGAAGGTATTCCGGCTCCTCTTCCTATCGTTCGCGGCATGCTGCAGCTGGAAGCGGTCAAGACGTGGTCCGACTTCCAGGCACTGGTCGAGGGACTTAGGTGGCTGCCCTCCGCGGACTTATATTCAATTTACCGCAGCGCTCCGGAAGCCGTGCTGACCCAAGGCTGGGGAACGGAAGGCGACCTGGCCAACCTGACAGGAGGCTTGCTCGCCAAGCTCGGTTACAGCCCGGCGCTTAGAGTGGTGCAGGTCACCGATCGGGGAAGAACGGCGCTTGAGGAACTGGGCTCCGTAGATGCGGTAACCCTGAAGCAGCTGCCGGCATGGTCCTACTCCGACGAACAGGGACAGACGAAAATCTTCGTCGTGCCGTTCATGAAGGACTTGTCGGAGCTGGACGGTCTGGCTTTCTTCCCCGGCGGTCAGGAAAGCAAACGCATGACGTCCGCGCAAAGCACGATCAGCGTCTATTTCAAGGCCGAAGCGAAAAAAGACCGGGGAGTGGGCGGCATCGTCGGTGACATCGGGGGCGCGCTCGGCGGGGGCGGCGGCGATGAGCGACCGCTCATCGAGGAAGTTCGCGTTCTGGAGGCCGTGCTGAACCTTGATCAGTTAAGCCGCGAGCCGGTGGACGTTCGCGCGGGCGGTTCCGGCGGCAAGTTTACGGCCGTGCTGGAAAGCCAGACGCTGCAGATCGTCGGCAATCGTCTCATTGACACGAACGAACAGAAGATCGTCGGCGTACGCATCGAGGTTCAACTGCCGAAGAAGAAGCTTATACACGAAACGCAGCTCAAGAACGGAGAAGAGATCGCCGATCTCTTCCATACGATCGCGATTAATCTCCCCGACTTGCCGGCCGAAGCAGCCGAAGAGCTGCAGCAGGCAGCGGGCCGAGTGCACAAGGCGACGGAAAAACCGGATGACCGCTCTGCGCTCGTCTGGTATACCCGAAGCATTCTGTATCGGATCATTGCCAGTCAGACCGCCTACGAAAGCGAGCTTGCGGAAGTTCTGGACGTTACAGCAGGCCGTGTAGACAAGGAACGGGTCGTATTCGTAACCGTCCGCAACGACCGGGCGCAGGCGAAGCTCCGAACCAGCGTCGACCTGCAGCAGATCGCCAATCGGATTCATCGGGGCTCGGAGGAAGCCGTCCACGGCTTTCAGATCATGAGCGGTTTGTTCGCTTCCCGGCTCGAAGGCGCGGCTCTGCCTGGCGACAAAACCGATTTCATGGACGTCTGGCAGAACAGCCAGGCAAATACGTCGCTGTTCCTGAGTCTCGCGAACAACCGGAAAGAGGATTTAAAATATATGGAGGAGCATGGCTTCCCGGACACGCTCATCGAGCGGGCCAAATCCTCCACCGCAGCCATGCTGATCCCGAATCGACCGACGAGCATTCAGGGAGAAAATCGCTGGGCCTGGCTGGAGATCGACCCGGACACCTACGAGACGATTTCCGTCACGGATACGGGCGAGCATGGCAGCTTCGCGGAGTACCTGATGGCCTTGGAACCCGTATCGCCGACTGGCGACGACTATATGGCTTTCATGGCCGGCGCTTTTATCGGCGTCAGCTCGTCGGTGTGGAGCGTCAGCTCCTTCTCGTTAATGCTGGACGATTACGAACAAATCCTCAAAGCCGCCAAAGCGTATACGTACGGCTTGGGCGAAGTGCTGAGCGGTTTTATGAGCAACAAGGATCTCCCCAAGCTCGAGTACAGCATCGGCTCGCTTAAGCTGAAAATAACGGATTTCGATGCGGATAAACTGGCCAAACAGTTCCACATTCTGAAATCGGGCAAAGCGGTGGAAGGAGCCGGCGACCTCGTAGGCTTCGGGCTCGGCTTCCAGATCGGCGCCGCCTACTATTTTGAACAAGCGGAGAAAGCGATTCAGAAGCCAACCGTCAAGAACGGACCACCAAGCGGAGGAGCCAGCAAGTAAAGCGAAAGGGATCGGTCCCGCAGGCAGCGATTGCGCCGCCTGTCGGGACGATCCCTTTTAAGTTGATCAATCCGGCAGACCGATGCACGAAAGAAGCGACCGCCCCTCCGTCAGGATCGACGGACCGGGAAGCCGCTTTAATTTTATACCTTTGCTCCTTCAATACCGGTCTAAATCAGTTCGAAGGGTCCACCACAAGCAGCGTTGCCGAACGCTTCGGCAGTTTCAAAGACACAGAGCCGTTCTCGCTTGCTGCCAGGTCTCCGGTTTTGGCCAGACGACGAATCGCATCAAAGGCGTAAACCTCCGCAGCGTCAAAGCCTTCGCCCAGTTCCAATTGAACATCCCGGCTTAACGTGTCCTTGTTGAACAGCAGCACATATGTCTTGCCGTCAGTTCCTTCGATCGTATAGGAGCCTACTGCGTCAAAGAGCGACGAGTTGGTGCGAACGCTGCTTCCTTCGATTTTGGAGCCTTGGCCGTCATAATCCAGGTACAGCTTAAACGCATCCTCGATCGGCGTATCCGCCTCGAAGTTGCCGAAGCGAGTCGCCAGATCGACACCCTCTCTGCCGAAGATCGCGAGCGCTTCCGCCTGCGCCAGACCTGCCGTAACGCCGAAGCCGTTGCCGAAGTTGTACTCCGTAATCGCCAGCTTCACGCCAGGCTGATTGCGCTCGATGATTTCCTTCATGCGCGGAATGAGCCGGATCGGCTCTTGAATCCACGATTGATCGACGAAATTAGTGTCGTACAGCGCCTTGAGCGCCTGGAAGCGGCGTTTCGAGACTTGCGGGCTTTCATTCTCGGATGGAACTCCGCCCTCTTGAGAGTAATAGTGAATGGTCAAATAATCGACCAGCTTCATGCCGGTCTCCTGCTCATGACGGCTCGCCTGCTGCAAGTACCATTCCAGGAAAGGCGTTCCGCCGTGTGCTTGGCGATCCGGGCCGTCGGCGCACCAGTCGGCAGGGGAGTAGAAGTAACCGCACCAGCCCCACGATACAGGGCCTAACAATTGAGCGTCAGGATCGGCTTGCTTAATCGCCGTGCCGTACTCCACCGTTTTGTTCCACAGCTCGTCATAAGTCGGAGCCTCCGGATGAACGTCGCGATGCGTCACATGCCACAGGTCCGGCTCATTGTCCAGCGCATACAAGCGGACTTTATCGTTCGATTTGGCCGCCATATCGCGAACCCAATCGGTTGCAAACTCCGTTCCGACGCGAATCGAGGTGTCGGATGGATCGTTGTTCGTCACTGACGTTCCGTCCCTGAACACTCCGTTGCCGGCATCCGGCAGTTCCCATGCTCCCTCTTGTTGGGCTCCGTATTTTTGCTGCGAGAAGCCATAGCTGACCGTGCGATCCTTCGGCGTCCAGCCGATCGTCGGGATCGTCATCAGTACCTGATTTCCGCGCGCAAGCACTCGCTCGACAAACCGATCCGACAGCGAGCCCTGCGAAGGGTCCCAGTCCTGATCATCGTAAGGATAGTTGATGAAGAACCAGTCGCTGGCACGATTCGCCGCATTCAACTGCCAATTGTAACGAGTCGTTTGGTTGCCGCCCCAACGTTCCACTTCAAAAGGCAGAGTAGAAGTCGTCGGATGACCTTCGTCATAGTTAATGCCGTAAATATTGTTGCTGATCGGCTTCCGCTCCGAGGTCTGATCGACAGACACGGTAACGAGCGGCAGCTCCGGCTCAGGCAGTTGCCCGGCATTCGGGTTGGACAGGAACGCAATATCGTCGATATAGATCGCTTCCTGGTTCTGCTCCGTTGCAGCCTGAACGATAAAGCCATCGAAAAATCCGAGATCGAGACCGAGATCGGCCAAGCTGACCGTTACTTCCGTCCATTGACCGGCCGGCAGAGAGCCATTCGGGAATACCTCGTTCAGATCAAGCGAACCGAGCGACTGATTTCCGTTGTAAAAATGGAACAGCAGCTCCTGGCCGCCGGTGCTTCCCCCATGGAGCCAGAACCGAATGCCGTAATAATCTTCCACGGACTTCTTGGACTCGCCGGATACCCATACGCCGTCCCAGCCGTCCGGCTCGAACTTGATCGAGCGACTGCCGCTTCTGGCCTGCTCCATATTGGCGAAGTCCTTTTCGTGCCAACTGTAGTTATGGAAGCCTGCGGCAAGCGATTCATCGTACACCTGCTCCGCCTGAACTTCCGTAATTTGTACGAACCCTTCGGTCGTAAAATTTTTGTGAGTTGCCGTAATCTTCGCAATGCCCGGCTGCAGCGCAACCAGTTCGCCGCCTTCAACGGACAGAAGCTCCGGTTGGTCAACCGTCCACTCTGTGTTGCCCGTCACGATAGCCGTGTCACCCGATTGCAGGAGTGTCTCAGCCTGAATCTGACGGTGTTCTCCCGGCAGCATGACCAGACGCGGCTGATCGATTCTGAGCTCAAGCACGGCAGCTTGCGCCGCTTGTCTCGAAGTAATCGCGATGTCGTCCAGATAAAGCGGCGCTTGCTTACCCGGCTCCAGGCCAGTCAAGCGAATGCCGTCGAACAGGCGGTGCTCCAGCCCCAGCTCGGCCAGATCCATCTCGATCAGCGCCCACTCCCCTGCGGGTACGCCGTCCGGCAGCCAGTGTTCCAACGAACGCTCGAACGCTGTAGCGCCTCCGGCAGTCAGCGCCAATTGCACTTTCTGTCCGCCTGCGGAGCCTCCGTTCACCCACAGTCTCAGCTTCTCGTACGCATTGACCGTCAACAGTTGCGTACTGTACAGATACAACGCTCCGTCGCCGTTCGGCGTGAAGCGAATCGAACGGGAACCCGTCCGTTTGACCGAGCTGTCCGCAAGGTTGACCTGGCCCCAACTGTTGTTCGTTACCGAATCCGCCAGCTTGTCGTCGTACAGGTAAAATCCTTCAATCGGCTCGATCGGATCTCCCGGCTCTTCATTGCCTGGATCTTCATTGCCCGGATCTTCATTGCCTGGCCCCTCACCCGGTTCTCCTCCCGGATTTCCGCCAGGCTCTTGGCTTCCGCCTTGACCGGTAAACGAGATATTGTCCAAGAACAACGGCTCTTGCTGCCCTGCACCCCAAATCAAGATGCCGTCCATCCATCCTTGCACGCCGGCTTCGTCAAGCGGAACCGTCACTTTCACCCATTCCCCGGCAGGTATGCCGTCAGGCAGCAAATCGGCGGAGTTAAGCTCCGCAAGCGCCTGCCCGCCAAGCGTGAACGCCAGCTTAAACGACTGTCCCCCTTGGCCGCTTCCGCGCAGCCAGAAGCTGAAATCATCATACTCCCCCGCATTCATAATGCGATCCTTGTACAAATAGACGGCTTGCCCTTCGTTGGCTTCGAACCGGATCGAACGGCTCCCTTCATACACCGTCCCCGTCTCGTCCAGGCTGACGCCCGCCCAGCTGTTGTTGTGAAACGTTTCCTCCAACTGATCGTCGAATACGCTCAGCTGATTGATCTCCGAGCCGAGGGCTCTCGGTCCCGGAACCGCCAGCTGAGTAAACAGCATCGCCGTCGTCAGCAGGACAGCCACCTTGGACCGGCCCTTAGCTTTCATGCTTGTCCCCATTAACAGTGCTCCTTTTCTAGTTAGTAACACCCCCATTTTACTGGACAGGATCGTCCACTCGATAGTTACAGACTGTCACAGTTATTGTCACTACTTGGCAGCGAGACTCCTTTGCGGGAACGGCAAAAAGCCGCTCGGCGGTCCGGTATGACTTAAGCGGCGTAGCAGCGTATGAAGGATGAATTACTTAATAGACGTCTTCCAGAAGCAAGCCGCTTAGGATGGCAACAGCGGCTATTCTGTCGTTCGTACCCACTTTATTGTAGATGACGCTAATATAGTTCCGGACGGTCCCTTCGCTCATGAACAGCGATGATGAAATTTGCTTATTCGTATAGCCCTCGGTCATAAGCTCGATAATCTTCCGCTCTCGCACCGTAAAGCTGTACCCGCTTTCTCTGAGCTTGCGTTCATCGAACCGATCTGCTCTTCCTTCGGATAAAACGGACAGCTTGGCAGCAAGCTTCGACGCGATTGGCGCCGGCAATATCACCTCCCCGTTCATCGCATCGCGTATCGTCTGAACAATGATTCGGGATGACATGTCCTTCAGCAGAAAGCCGTCGGCTCCGCCTGCCATCGCATCGACAATATAACGGTTCTCCGCGAAGGTCGTAAGCATCAACACGACGGTGCCGGGATACTCTCTCTTAATCCGCTTCATAGCATCAATACCGTCCATCCCCGACATTTTTATATCCATTAACACAACATCAGGTTTATGTTCCTGGACCGCTTGCAAGGCTTCCTTTCCGTTGGCGCACAAGGCCGAGATCTCCAGTCCCTCTTCGGTTTGAAGAAGCGTCTGCAGGCCTTCTCTGAGCAGTCTCTGATCATCCACGATGATGATGGAAATCATGTTACCTCACCCTTTACGTTCCCCTATTCATTCAATGGATAAAGTTTAGCAAACGTCGCTTGAAGCGTATAGAGGTATGAACACGATCATGACAGGCATGACGAAGATGATGACAAAAGGTAACTATTCGTACAGGTGAACACGATCTACGATGGGTGAAGGACTTTCACCATTCCGAGTCAGAACGGCGAATTTCCACCACTCATCGAGGAGGAACGTTTTTCATGGAAGTAAAACAAATCACACGAATTTTAGGCGCCGTTGCCCTGCTGGGCGGCATAGCGCGAATCTGCATGGCGCCATCCGCCTACATCTGGGGAAGCAACAGTATGCAGGAGCTGATTTGCGGCTTCGTCGCCTGCGTGTTGATGGGTATCGGCATCATCGGAGTTTACCTGTACCAGGCGCCGAGAAGCGGTATGCTCGGATTGGTCTCGGTATTGCTCCTCTCCGTTAGCAGCTCGTTGACCGTAGCGCTCGTCTGGAACAACATGCTAGGCTTGCTGCCGGAGGACCACAGCTATATTTCAACGCTGATGCCCATTAACTCCGTGTTGGCGCTGATCGGTCAGATCGTCTTCGGCATAACGGCGATCCGTGCCCGCGTTTATCCCATTTGGAGCCTGATTCTATTCATCGTATATCCCGGCATTTATTTTATCCCTGCCGTGTCCGATCTAGGGTCCGTCGCCTGGGGTCTCTGTTATGTCGTATTTGCTTACTACATTTTGCAAGGGCGTGCTCGTAGAGCCTGAGCCTCTCCCCCGCATATCCGTCAAGGTCGAACCGGCCGTCAGCATGCCCTTGCAGCAATCGCAGCTGCTACCCGGTTCGATTCGCTTGAGGGAAGTATGTAGCATTACTCATTTAAGCGGAAATTCCAGCTTAATTCCGCTGTCGCACCATTTTAGAGCAATTTAAGGCGGCTATCCCGCTCTAATTTCGCGATTCTCCACTTTTTGCGAAATTAACGCGGAATAGCAGCTCTAAATCTTCCGCAACGGCCCATTTGAGGAATTTAACGCGGATTTTCCGCTCTATATAATCCTTCTATATAAACTTTCCTCTTGAGAAAGGAGATCAGGAAATCCAAAAACATCAAAAAACCTTTAGATCTCATTGGATCTAAAGGTCGTCTTATTAGTATGGTGCGCGTAGAGGGACTTGAACCCCCACGGTTGCCCGCCAGATCCTAAGTCTGGTGCGTCTGCCAATTCCGCCATACGCGCGCATTCGCTTGCATTCGATCCGGATATGGAAAGAATGGTGAGCCATGAAGGACTCGAACCTTCGACACCCTGATTAAAAGTCAGGTGCTCTACCAACTGAGCTAATGGCTCGAGAATGGCTGGGGATCTAGGATTCGAACCTAGGAGTGACGGAGTCAAAGTCCGTTGCCTTACCGCTTGGCTAATCCCCAACGGTAGGAATAAATGGTGGAGGCTGAGGGGATCGAACCCCCGACCCTCTGCTTGTAAGGCAGATGCTCTCCCGGCTGAGCTAAGCCTCCACGATAACGATATTAAAGAAGATGGTGACCCCTAGGGGATTCGAACCCCTGTTACCTCCGTGAAAGGGAGGTGTCTTAACCGCTTGACCAAGGGGCCATGGATAGTAGGGAAATGGAGCTCTCAACCGGGATCGAACCGGTGACCTCATCCTTACCATGGATGCACTCTACCTACTGAGCTATGAGAGCATGGTCCTTACTTATACACAGCGATAGAGGAATCAATCCAGCCTGGCGACGTCCTACTCTCCCAGGACCCTGCGGTCCAAGTACCATCGGCGCTGGAGGGCTTAACGGTCGTGTTCGGGATGGGTACGCGTGGAACCCCTCCGCCGTCATCACCAGACCAGATTGCTTCATTTCAAACCATGTTAAACATGGCATTCATGGCTTGCGCCCTGTTCGTAGCGATTTGCATCGCACGAGGTTAGGATAAGCCCTCGACCGATTAGTACTCGTCAGCTCCACACATTGCTGCGCTTCCACCCCGAGCCTATCAACCTGGTGTTCTTCCAGGGGTCTTACGAATTGGGAAATCTCATCTTGAGGCAGGCTTCGCGCTTAGATGCTTTCAGCGCTTATCCCTTCCGCACTTGGCTACCCAGCGATGCTCCTGGCGGAACAACTGGTACACCAGCGGTGCGTCCATCCCGGTCCTCTCGTACTAAGGACAGCCCCTCTCAAATTTCCTACGCCCGCGACAGATAGGGACCGAACTGTCTCACGACGTTCTGAACCCAGCTCGCGTACCGCTTTAATGGGCGAACAGCCCAACCCTTGGGACCTACTTCAGCCCCAGGATGCGATGAGCCGACATCGAGGTGCCAAACCTCCCCGTCGATGTGGACTCTTGGGGGAGATAAGCCTGTTATCCCCAGGGTAGCTTTTATCCGTTGAGCGATGGCCCTTCCATTCGGTACCACCGGATCACTAAGTCCGAGTTTCCTCCCTGCTCGACTTGTAGGTCTCGCAGTCAAGCTCCCTTATGCCTTTGCACTCTTCGCGCGATTTCCAACCGCGCTGAGGGAACCTTAGAGCGCCTCCGTTACTTTTTAGGAGGCGACCGCCCCAGTCAAACTGTCCGCCTGACACGGTCCCTCTGCCCGATTCAGGGCAGCAGGTTAGAACTCCGATACGATCAGGGTGGTATCCCAACGGCGCCTCCACTGAGGCTTGCGCCCCAGCTTCATCGGCTCCCACCTATCCTGTACAGACCGTACCAAAGTTCAATATCAAGCTACAGTAAAGCTCCATGGGGTCTTTCCGTCACGTCGCGGGTAACCTGCATCTTCACAGGTACTAAAATTTCACCGGATCTCTCGTTGAGACAGCGCCCAAGTCGTTACGCCATTCGTGCGGGTCAGAATTTACCTGACAAGGAATTTCGCTACCTTAGGACCGTTATAGTTACGGCCGCCGTTTACTGGGGCTTCGGTTCACAGCTTCGGGTTGCCCCTAACCACTCCCCTTAACCTTCCAGCACCGGGCAGGCGTCAGCCCGTATACTTCGCCTTACGGCTTCGCACAGACCTGTGTTTTTGCTAAACAGTCGCTTGGGCCTCTTCACTGCGGCCCCCTCGGGCTATTCACCCTACCGAGGCACCCCTTCTCCCGAAGTTACGGGGTCATTTTGCCGAGTTCCTTAACGAGAGTTCTTCCGCGCGCCTTAGAATTCTCATCTCGCCCACCTGTGTCGGTTTACGGTACGGGCACCTTCTCCTGGCTAGAGGCTTTTCTTGGCAGCGTGGGTGTACGACCTTCGGTACTGTGATTTTCCCTCCCCATCACAGCTCAAGGTTACAGTATGCGGATTTGCCTACATACCCCTCTCACTGCTTGGACGAGCACATCCATCGGCTCGCGTCGCTTCCCTCCTGCGTCCCCCCATCGCTCATAACGGATTACGGTGGTACAGGAATTTCAACCTGTTGTCCATCGACTACGCCTTTCGGCCTCGCCTTAGGTCCCGACTTACCCTGGGCGGACGAACCTACCCCAGGAACCCTTAGGCTTTCGGCGGACAGGATTCTCACCTGTCTTTTCGTTACTCATACCGGCATTCTCACTTGAATGCAGTCCACCAGTCCTTCCGGTCTGACTTCTACCCGCATTCAACGCTCCCCTACCCAAGTCGTAGTCTTCACTTCACCCTGGTGTGCTTAGCTGGGCGCATTTGGTCAGAATCCTTGAACAACCTTAGCGGTTGATTCTGACGAAATGTCCCGGTGCTTAACCAGAACAAAGTGAAGACTACGACATGCCATAGCTTCGGTGGTGTGTTTAGCCCCGTTACATTTTCGGCGCAGAGTCACTCGACCAGTGAGCTATTACGCACTCTTTAAATGGTGGCTGCTTCTAAGCCAACATCCTGGTTGTCTTCGCAACTCCACATCCTTTCCCACTTAACACACACTTGGGGACCTTAGCTGATGATCTGGGCTCTTTCCCTCTTGACGACGGATCTTAGCACTCGCCGTCTGACTCCCGAGTATACATCCATGGCATTCGGAGTTTGACTGGACTTGGTAACCCTTGGCGGGCCCCGCACCCAATCAGTGCTCTACCTCCATGATGCTCAACCTCGAGGCTAGCCCTAAAGCTATTTCGGGGAGAACCAGCTATCTCCGAGTTCGATTGGAATTTCTCCCCTACCCCCACGTCATCCCAGAGCTTTTCAACGCTCACGAGTTCGGGCCTCCAGTGCGTGTTACCGCACCTTCACCCTGCACAGGGGTAGATCACACGGTTTCGGGTCTACGACCACGTACTTAAGCGCCCTATTCAGACTCGGTTTCCCTTCGGCTCCGCCTCATCAGCTTAACCTTGCACGTGAACGTAACTCGCCGGTTCATTCTACAAAAGGCACGCCATCACCCCTAGATCGGGCTCTGACTTCTTGTAAGCGCACGGTTTCAGGTTCTCTTTCACTCCGCTCCCGCGGTGCTTTTCACCTTTCCCTCACGGTACTGCTTCGCTATCGGTCGCCAGGGAGTATTTAGCCTTGGCAGATGGTCCTGCCGGATTCCCACGGGGTTTCACGTGTCCCGCGGTACTCAGGATCCGTCTCGGAGAGAACACACTTTCGGCTACAGGGCTTTTACCTTCTGTGGCAGGCCTTTCCAGACCTCTTCGCCTAATGTGCTCTTTTATCACTCCATGTGAGACGTCCTACAACCCCAGAGAGCAAGCCCTCTGGTTTGGGCTAATCCGCTTTCGCTCGCCGCTACTGACGGAATCACTGTTGTTTTCTCTTCCTCAGGGTACTTAGATGTTTCAGTTCCCCTGGTATGCCTCCGACGAGCTATGTATTCACTCGAAGGTAACTATCCATTACGATAGCTGGGTTTCCCCATTCGGAAATCTCCGGATCAAAGCTCACTTACAGCTCCCCGAAGCATATCGCTGTTCGTCGCGTCCTTCATCGGCTCCTGGCGCCTAGGCATCCTCCGTGCGCACTTATTAGCTTAACCCAGTCGTTTGACACTAGTAAGGCAGAGATGCTTCATTCTTCTTCGCGCAGCATGCAATCGTTAGATTGTATGCAGTTTGGTTCGATATCCAGTTTTCAAGGTGCAAGATTGCTCTTTCAAAACTGAACATGAGCGTAAGAAACGTTTGCCACTTCCTTGCGGACCGTGGACTTTGATTAGCTCCGAAGAGCTCCTTAGAAAGGAGGTGATCCAGCCGCACCTTCCGATACGGCTACCTTGTTACGACTTCACCCCAATCATCTACCCCACCTTCGGCGGCTGGCTCCCTTGCGGGTTACCCCACCGACTTCGGGTGTTGTAAACTCTCGTGGTGTGACGGGCGGTGTGTACAAGACCCGGGAACGTATTCACCGCGGCATGCTGATCCGCGATTACTAGCAATTCCGACTTCATGCAGGCGAGTTGCAGCCTGCAATCCGAACTGAGACCGGCTTTGTTGGGATTGGCTCCACCTCGCGGCTTCGCGGCCCTTTGTACCGGCCATTGTAGTACGTGTGTAGCCCAGGTCATAAGGGGCATGATGATTTGACGTCATCCCCGCCTTCCTCCGGTTTGTCACCGGCAGTCAACCTAGAGTGCCCACCATAACGTGCTGGCAACTAAGTTCAAGGGTTGCGCTCGTTGCGGGACTTAACCCAACATCTCACGACACGAGCTGACGACAACCATGCACCACCTGTCTCCTCTGTCCCGAAGGCCGCCGATATCTCTACCGGATTCAGAGGGATGTCAAGACCTGGTAAGGTTCTTCGCGTTGCTTCGAATTAAACCACATACTCCACTGCTTGTGCGGGTCCCCGTCAATTCCTTTGAGTTTCAGTCTTGCGACCGTACTCCCCAGGCGGAGTGCTTAATGTGTTAACTTCGGCACCGAGGGCATGATACCCCCAACACCTAGCACTCATCGTTTACGGCGTGGACTACCAGGGTATCTAATCCTGTTTGCTCCCCACGCTTTCGCGCCTCAGCGTCAGTTACAGTCCAGAGAGCCGCCTTCGCCACTGGTGTTCCTCCACATCTCTACGCATTTCACCGCTACACGTGGAATTCCGCTCTCCTCTTCTGCACTCAAGCTCCCCAGTTTCCAGTGCGTCACGGGGTTGAGCCCCGCACTTAAACACCAGACTTAAAGAGCCGCCTGCGCGCGCTTTACGCCCAATAATTCCGGACAACGCTTGCCCCCTACGTATTACCGCGGCTGCTGGCACGTAGTTAGCCGGGGCTTTCTTCTCAGGTACCGTCATCGGATCATCAGTTAAATGATCCTTATTCTTCCCTGGCAACAGAGCTTTACGACCCGAAAGCCTTCCTCACTCACGCGGCGTTGCTCCATCAGGCTTTCGCCCATTGTGGAAGATTCCCTACTGCTGCCTCCCGTAGGAGTCTGGGCCGTGTCTCAGTCCCAGTGTGGCCGTTCACCCTCTCAGGTCGGCTACGCATCGTCGCCTTGGTGAGCCGTTACCCCACCAACTAGCTAATGCGCCGCAGGCCCATCCTCAAGCCACAGATTGCTCCGTGTTTCCCGATCCGATCATGCGACCAAACCGTGTATCCGGTCTTAGCATTCGTTTCCGAATGTTATCCCGATCTTGGGGGCAGGTTGCCTACGTGTTACTCACCCGTCCGCCGCTAACCTCATCAGGAGCAAGCTCCATCAGAGATCCGCTCGACTTGCATGTATTAGGCACGCCGCCAGCGTTCGTCCTGAGCCAGGATCAAACTCTCCATAATAGAGAGCCAGAAGGCTCATTACTTTATTGCTGGTTTGCCTTCCGACGACCGAAGCCGTCTTCCGACGTTTTTGTTTCTTACGCTCAATGTTCAGTTTTCAAAGAACAATCGGTGTTTCTTTGTTCAGTGCCGCTCGAGGCGACCTTTATAATATACCACAGCGCCCAATCGGTTTGCAACAAGTTTTTTATTCCAAAACCCGATTTTTTTTGTTGATCTTCTCGACCGCTTTCGCCGATCTTTTCGACCGCCCAAGAGGCGCGAGATCTAATTTAACACATGCAACCTCACGCGTCAACTGCCTGCGACAACATTTTTCGCAAAAGCTTATTTTTCATCGCATTCCGTACTTTCTAACACTGTCTGGACTTCTTCCAAACGAACTTAGGCCAGCAGCGTCCATTGCAACCCCAGCACCAGACCGATGCCCGGCACCCCTAGCAGAGCAACGGTTCCAATCGTAAACGGGTTCAGCGGAACATACCAACCGGTCACCCATCCCGAGAAGTTCAGCGCGTATAGCGCCAGCGCGGCCAACACCAGATGAATGCCGAACCTTGTCAGCCAGCCCTTAGGAACGTTGCGCCTTAGGAGCACGACGATCAGCGATAACCCCGACACGACTAGCAAAGCAAGCCAGAACATTTTCATTTCGCTTCTCGCACCTCCTTAATAAACTCGGCGGATTCGCCAAACCTTCCCTTTGCCTGTTTGAGCAGCATGCCCAGCTTTTTCTCGGCGGCTTCCAGACAGTAGATCGCATAGTCCACATGATCGTCGCCCAATGCATGCTGAAATCTCCATTCCGCAATCTTCCACTCCTGCTCGGCTCTACGAATGTCCGCAATCAGCGTCTCATTTTCGATCGGCCGCGCCGCGCTTGATCTACGTTTTCTTAACCATTCCATATTGAAACCCTCCCCTTCGCTCATGCATCCCCTAATCGAGGGACAACCTATAGTTATTTCTATGAGAAGGCTGAAGTCTCTTAGAACTGCCAGATCATAAAGCAGGGTTACCCGAACGGCTCATCGAATAACCAAGGGAGGATATTGGAGGCTAATTCATGAAACCAATCGATACAAATAGGAGAGGAGCAGTAAAATGAAATTCGCCGAATATCGCTACGAACGCCCGGACGTGCAAGCGATCGAGCGCGACTTCAAAGCCCATCTGGGCACATTCGCATCCGCCGATAGCTTCGAGGAGCAAAGCTCCGCCATGACGGAGCTCAACAAGCTGCGCAATACCTTCGAATCTATGAGGGAAATCGCCGGTATCCGCCATTCGATCAATACAGAGGACGAATTCTACAAAGCCGAGCAGGACTTTTTCGATGAAAGCGGCCCCGTGGTCCAGGAGTATGTGAACGATTATTATCGAGAGCTCGTGAATTCCCGCTTCCGCCCTGAACTCGAACGGAAGTGGGGCTCGCAATTGTTCCGGATGGTGGAGCTGTCGCTTAAAACGTTCAGCCCCGAGGTAATCGAAGATCTTCAGCAGGAAAATAAACTGACGACGAAATATGCCAAGCTGATCGCTTCCGCCAAAATCCCGTTCGGGGGAGAAGAAAGAACGCTCGCGCAATTGACGCCGTTCCAGCAATCGACCGAGCGCGAAGTGCGTCAGCGCGCTTCGGAAGCGGTAACCGGATTTATGTCCGCCAACGAAGAACAATTCGACAATCTGTACGACGAGCTGGTGAAAGTGCGGACAAGTATCGCTCGTAAGCTAGGCTTTTCCAGCTTCGTCGAGCTTGGTTACGCCAGAATGAGTCGAATCGGATACGATGCCGGAATGGTGGCGAACTTCCGCAAGCAGGTGCACGAGCACATCGTCCCCACTGTCACCAAGCTGAAGGAACGCCAAAGAAAGCGCATAGGCGTCGACCGTCTGCTCTACTATGATGAGAATCTTACGTTTCTGTCGGGTAATGCCAAGCCTAAGGGAGATCCGGATTGGATCGTGGACAACGGCTCGCGAATGTATGCCGAGCTGTCGCCCGAGACGGACAAGTTCTTTCGTTTTATGCGAGATAACGAATTGATGGATCTGGTGAGCAAGAAGGGCAAGCAAAGCGGAGGATATTGCACCTATATAAGCGATTATGGAGCTCCGTTTATTTTCTCCAACTTTAATGGGACGGCGGGGGACATCGACGTACTGACTCACGAGGCCGGACACGCGTTCCAGGTTTATGAGAGCCCTCGACTGGGCATACCGGAGTACAGCTTCCCTACTTATGAGGCTTGCGAAATCCACTCCATGAGCATGGAGTTTTTCGCTTGGCCGTGGATGGATCTCTTCTTCGAGGAAGAGGCGGATAAGTATCGTTACCAACACTTGGCGGGCGCATTGATCTTCCTGCCTTATGGAGTCACCGTGGACGAGTTCCAGCATTATGTGTACGAAAATCCGGAAGCGACTCCGGCGGAGCGCAAACGCGCCTGGCGCGATATCGAGAAGAAGTACCTCCCTCATCGCGATTACGCGGACAACGCTTACTATGAACAGGGCGGATTTTGGCATAAACAGGGCCACATTTTCAACTCGCCGTTCTATTACATTGATTACACGTTGGCGCAGATCTGTGCGTTTCAGTTCTGGAAAAGAATGCATGAGGATCGCACCGAAGCTTGGGCGGACTACTTGCATCTGTGCCGTCTGGGAGGTACGTTGTCCTTCGTCGAACTGGTGAAGGAGGCCGGATTGGTCTCGCCGTTCGAAGACGGGTGCGTCACCTCGGTCATCGGAAGTATTGAAGAGTGGCTGAACGGCGTTCAGGATCAGACGTTATAGGAATATAGAAAACCCCGAGTTCGCCTTCGACGGCGGTCTCGGGGTTTGGCTTATCGCGATGCGCGTCAATTCAGTTCTCTGCGACCTTCCAACGCCTTGGAGATCGTCACTTCATCCGCGTATTCCAAGTCTCCTCCGACCGGCAATCCGTGAGCGATTCGAGTGACCTTAATACCGAATGGCTTGACCAGCCGGGATAGATACATCGCCGTCGCCTCGCCTTCAATGTTCGGGTTGGTGGCCAGAATCAGCTCCTGTACCCGCTCGTCGCCTAGTCTACGCACCAATTCGGCGATGCGGATATCGTCCGGCCCGAGGCCGTCCATCGGGGAAATCGCCCCGTTAAGCACATGATAGTGACCATTGTACTCGCGGGTTCTTTCCATAGCTACGAGATCTTTCGGCTCCTGAACGACGCAGATGACGGAGGCGTCTCGCGCCTTGTCCGAGCAAATCCGGCACGGGTCTGTATCGGTAATATTACAGCAGACGGAGCAGTAAGTGAGATTGCGTTTGACGTTCACCAATGCCTTGGCAAAATCGATCACGTCTTCCTCTTTCATCCGCAGGACGTAGAACGCCAGCCTTGCGGCCGTCTTCGGCCCGATGCCGGGAAGGCGGGAGAAGGAGTCGATTAGCTTGGCAATCGGTTCCGGATAGAACAAGGGCTCAGTCTCCTCTAAAGAAGTTGTTCAAAAAACGTTCTAGAACAAGCCGGGAATCTTCATGCCCCCGGTATATTTGCTCATATCCTGATTAGCCAGATCGTCCGCTTTAGTAAGCGCATCGTTAACGGCAGTCAGAACGAGATCCTGCAGCATCTCGACGTCTTCCGGATCAACCGCTTCCGGCTTGATCTTGATGTCTAGCAGCTTCTTGTGACCATTGACGGAAACGGTAACGACTCCGCCGCCCGCCGATCCTTCGATCGTCTTGTTGCCCAGTTCCTCTTGAGCCTTCAGCATTTGCTCCTGCATTTTCTTAACTTGCTTCATCATTTGGTTCATGTTGTTCATGTCGTGCAACCTCCCGTAGTTTGGTTTAATCGTCCTTAATCGTGACCAGCTCTTCCCCGAACAGCCGTACAGCTTCGTCTACCCAAGGCTCGTGGCCAGGCTCCTCCCCCTCGGGAACAAGCTGCAGCTCTTCTGCCTCGGGGGAACCTCCGGGCGTGCCCTCGGATTCCGCGAGCACTTCTTGCCACTCCCGCTGCAAAGTCGTCACGAGCTGCGTCGGACTGCCGAAAATCGAGTTCAGCACCCCTTCGATTACGCCCCTGTTAGCCGGCTTCTCGGTCGTCTCCCGATGAATCGAGTTTTTGAAAGCGACCAGAATCGAGCCGTCCTCGAAGGAAACCGGTTCGCCGTCCACCAGCCAAGCATGAACGGTAACCCGCTCTTCCTTGACTCTCTGCATGATCTGCGGCCATTTGGCCAAGTAAGAGCCTGCGGAGCCGCGGGCGGAAGCGAATGCCGCCAGCTTCTGGCGCGACACCGTCGCTGCGCGCGGCGCCGTGGATGAGCTGGGGCCTGCGGAGCCGCGTGAGCCCCCGGACCCGGACGCCGGCTTGCCGCCCGGCGAAGCGATCGCCGCTCCGCCATTGGTCAGCGCACCCAGCTTGCTCTCAAGAGCCGCGAGCTGCTGTTTCAACTGTCCCAGCTCTTCGCGGCCGACTCCCGAATCCGCTGTACGGATAAGTGGCTGTTCGCCGGCATCTCCGGAGCACAGCTTAAGCAGCGCGATCTCGAACATCGTCTGAGGATGCGCCGCGTATTTCATCTCCCCTTGATAACGGTTCAACAAATCAATGATAGCAAATAACCGCTCGCGAGAAAATCCGGCAGACATTTCCTTCAGCTCCGCTGGGTTGCCGACCCTTCCCGAGGAATCGCCGGCTTCCGGAGCAAGCTGCGCCAGCAACAAATCGCGGAAATAATGCATGAGCTGCTCCAGACATTTTTCTGCGCTTTTTCCCGCTCTCATCATCTCGTCGATTTCCAGCAAAACCTTCGAAGCATCATTCTCTCTCACGGCAATAGCCAATCGGGCGAATTGCTCGGAAGGCAGACCGCCCGTCGCCTCCACCGCCAGCTCCAGGCTGACTCGCCCGCCCGTGAACGAGGAGATCTGATCGAGCAGACTTAACGCGTCCCGCATGCCGCCGTCGGATAGGCGGGCAATATAGCGAAGCGCCTCATCCTCCGCAGCGATGCCTTCCTCTCCGCAAATCTCTCTCATCAATCCCGTCTGTTCCTCCAGCGGAACTCTGCGGAAATCGAATCTCTGACAGCGGGAGATAATGGTTGGAGGCAGCTTGTGAGGCTCCGTCGTCGCAAGAATGAACATGACGTGGCCGGGCGGCTCCTCCAACGTTTTGAGCAGCGCGTTAAACGCTTCCGTAGTTAACATATGAACTTCGTCGATAATATACACTTTACGCCGTACTTCTGTCGGCGAATATTTGACCTTGTCGCGAATATCGCGAATTTCCTCTACCCCGCGATTGGATGCCGCATCGATCTCCACGACGTCCATAACCGAACCGCTGGTAATCCGTTCGCATTGCGAACACGAATTGCAGGGCTCCGGCGAAGGGCCGTGCTCGCAGTTGACCGCCTTCGCCAATACTTTCGCCGCGCTGGTCTTCCCCGTTCCCCTCGGACCGCTGAACAGATAGGCATGCGAAAGGCGATCTTCGCGAATCGCATTTTGCAAAGTCTGAACGATATGTTGTTGTCCGACCATGTCCTTGAACGTCTGGGGACGCCATGCCCGGTACAAAGCTAAATGTGCCATTGCTAGTCGCTCCCGTCGGCTTGCCGTTTCATCCCCCATTATACATCATCGGATGGATGTGCTCCACCTTCGTTCAATAACAAGGAAGACCTACGATAAACAGCGCGCCGTCTCCATCGGAGGCCACTTCGATGCTCCCGCCCAAATCGTCCACGATGCGCTGACAGACGGACAGCCCCAGTCCCGTGCCTTGGGGCTTCGTTGTGAAGAACGGGTCGAACACCTTGTCGAGCGCTTCCGAAGGAATCCCCGGCCCCGTATCCTTGAATTCCACTGTAATTCGATTAGTTTCTTCTGAGATGCCGCACTCGCGAATTATTAATGTCCCTCCTCCGTCCATCGCTTCTATTGCATTTTTCCCTAGGTTCAAAAATACTTGTTTCAGCAACTCCTTGTCCGCCAAGATCGGAGGCAGCTCAGGCCTGGGCAAGTAAATCACCGTTACGTTATGCAGCAACGCTTCGTTGCGTATCATCGGCAATATTTCCTGAAGAACTCCCCCAACCTTCATCGAAGCTTGGCGCAATTCTTTGGGCCTGCTTAGCAGCAGAAACTCGCTGACCAGATCGTTCACCCTATCGAGCTCGGACAATACAATTCCGACGTAATCGTACTCCTTCTCCATATCGCGATCCCTGAGGGATTTGCTCAGAAGCTGCATAAATCCTTTGATTGCCGTTAGCGGATTGCGAATCTCGTGAGCCGTGCCCGCCGCGATCTGGCCGATCGTCTTCAGCCGATCCGAACGTCTGACCTGCTCCTCCAAAGCCATTCGGTGAGATACGTCCCGGAACAGTACGAAAGCGCCGGTCCGCTTCTCCCCTTCCATCAAATTTTCGCCGTCGATCATAAGCGTATGTAGTTGCTTGTCTTGCTTCCAGTTCAAGACCTTGCTGCGAAAGGTCCTTCCTTCGAGCAAGCTCCGGTCGAACGGATGAGGCTTCAACCCAACCTCGTCAAACCATAACTCCGCATGCTTACTCACGATATCGGCTCTTGGAAGTCCGCACAAGGACACAATCATATCGCTGACTTCCACAATGTGAAAATCGGAATCCAGCAGCATGACGCCGACTCCTTCCATGGATAGAAAGCGGTTGACGAATTGCCTGACGTAGCGTTCCCGCTCGGCTTCAATTCCACCTGCCGCACGGACTCCTTCAAGATTTGCCGATTCGTCCATCATTTTCACTTCACCTCCGGACAACGAGCCAGCAATTGTAAATATTCGGTATTCCGGGCGATTTCCCTCCTTTCGGCCTATATGAAAAAAAGCACCATGACCGAATCGTCATGGTGCTTTGCTCGTATGCGCGATCAGAACCGTGCACCTGATCTCGATAATTGCGATCCAGCCGTATAGGAGCGAGACGCTCAGGCAAGGCTGCCCCCCAGCACAAGAACTAAACCACTTACGGCTGCTTCCTTCCGGACCTGACCGGGTTCATGGCCGTCCCTCGCGGAGGACCTTGCCGTCAACACATCCACACACCTACCGGAACCTGCATCGCAAAACCTCAAACAGGAATTCAACCTCGCTGGAGCGGATTGCGAGTTACAGGGCACCGCTACCTCCCCGTCTAGCACGGCAAAACTAAGTATAGCGACTTGCGCGAGGAAATGCAACCGAAGGAAACACTTCCCGAAAAAAAAGCTTATTTCATCGATTGAACGTGAATGGTGTACCGAGGATAGTTGAATCGCAGCACTGTTGCCGCCTGCTGCTCGACCGTCGGGATTTCGCGCGGGGCCAAGCCCGCTTCCAGCTTGATGGTAACGTAAGCGTCCGCTCCGTTAAAGGTTATGGAGGAATCGGCTACGCCCGGCACATTTTTGATCGCCCGCCGCATGGAAAGATTATCGTTTTTGTAATCCGTCACGATATGATGCCCAGGCAGCCCGGGATGGGCATTCGTCTGGCCGAGATAACCGTCCTGCTTGTAGTTTTGCGTTTTCACGCCCGAGCCTGTTTTTCCATTCGTTGCGCATCCGGTAAGCGCGAGCAGCAGACATAACCCGGTCAGTAACGCGATCGATTGTTTTCTCATGAAAAAAACCTCCCTTGTATCCCGTAGGATTTCAAAGGAGGCTTATCTCTATACGGCCTAATTTTGCCATGCGTCGACAACCGGATAGGCTGACGGCGCTGGCTGGCGATTGCATAATTAGATGCCGTATTTTTTCTTAAACTTGTCAACGCGACCGCCCGCATCGATAAACTTCTGTTTACCGGTGTAGAACGGATGGCAAGCCGAGCAAACTTCGACTTTCAGATTCGACTTGATCGAACCTGTTTCGAAAGTGTTGCCGCATGCGCAAACAGCCGTAACTACGTTGTATTGCGGATGAATGGATGGTTTCACAGGTTTCACCTCTTTCTGCCCTGGATCAACAGTCGGATCCAGAGTATTAGACACATGAGGGATTATATCACAGCGC
Organism: Cohnella sp. LGH; assembly: GCF_017671885.1. Classification (NCBI taxonomy): domain Bacteria; kingdom Bacillati; phylum Bacillota; class Bacilli; order Caryophanales; family Paenibacillaceae; genus Cohnella; species Cohnella sp. LGH. The sequence goes on along the minus strand of NZ_CP072117.1, from coordinate 789,103 downwards.
TATCCGGCCATGCAACTGCTAATCCCCGCCGCGTTCTTCGGCTTCTTGCGCTCCGCGAGGTTTGCGGCATTTTAGGTTCTGACCTCGAACTCATCCATGAATATCCATGAACTGAGCTGAGTGACCTTCGCTTTGACATACCTTCCCGTCACCCCGCTCAAGCCGGTCATTTTATAATCCTTCGTCCGGGTTGCCTCTCCGACAGCGGGTTTGCTTACAACGCCGACCGAAGTGAAATTGATATTATCCGAAGATACGAAATACTCCACCTGCTTGGGTAGAAAAATATAAAGCGGTTTGTCTTGCAAAAAGCCGACGTTAATCTCGTCAATCGTCGAGACCGCTCCCAAGTCGACGACGAATTCGAGCGGAGCGGCGGCAAAATATCCCTGCCATTCGGCATCGCCGAAATTAGAGGTCGCTCGGATCCCGTCTGTTAATTGCCCGCCGCTATCCGGGTAATTCGCATGAGCGGGCTCGCTCGCCGTATATGTCTTGCCTAGAGCCAAATTCGTCGGATAGCTTGCGCCTGCCGGAGTCGTAACGTTCGCCGTCGCAGAGAAGCCCGACAGATTTCCCGCAGCGTCTATCGCTTGAATTTTATACTGATAGGCCGTGCTGGCGTCAAGCTGAACGTCGGTAAACTCGGACAGGCTCGTATACGTTCTGCCTACCCATTCGTCATTGCGATAGATTTGGTAGCCGACTACTCCGATATTATCGGTAGAACCCGTCCATAGCAGCTGAACGGTTTGCGAATCCAGCGCAGTCGCGCTTAGTCCCGCCGGAATTGTCGGGGCGACGGTCTCCACCGTTCCGTTGTCGTAATAATCTTTGTACGTATCGTAATAGAGCGAATTCCCTTGCTGCGGGCTGATATAATGATTAAAGCTGAAGCTTAAATAATTCGTTACGTACGGCTGCACCGCGTCCATATCGTCAACCATCGTCTGGATCGCCATTGGCTGGAAATCCAAATTAAACGTTTCCGTATCGGCCCACAGTTCGGTAGTCGGCCTTGCATTCGCAATGGCGCTCTGAGTGGCGGCGAACCAGTCGGCCAGCTGTCCGGTGGTTGCATGTCCTGCTCCCACGCCATCCTGCAGCGCGATCACGTCGATCGGGGCGACATCCAAAATATATTCCCACATGTCCTGCCAGCCTGCCAGATTCAATCCGCCCGCCGGATTAAAATAAGGCGAGATAACTACGGGCTTGTTAGGAGACAGCGTTTTAAGATGGGCGATTACGTTATCGTAGTAATTGGCCAGCCGTCCCCATTCGGTTGCGGTCGGAAAATTCCAGTTTTCCACCTCAAGGCTCAAGTACCAACCCTTAAATGAAGAATAGCTTCCATATTTCGTCCACAGGTCGTCCGCGAACGCTATCGCCGCATCCTCTTCTTGGTCCAGCCAAATTGGATCGTTGGCGTATTTGAAAAACCAATCGTCGTTGACGTTTAATCCCACATAAATATCCGTTCCGACGCTCTCGCCGGTCTCTAGGGCAAGCTCCATCAAATCCTGAGTCGTATTCTGCGTGTAGCCCGTCACGGACGTCGGATAGACCGCCGTCTTGAACTTGCTGTTCGCCGTCCATTGCAGCACCAACTGGTCGATTCCCACGTCCTGCATGTACTCGAACTCCTCTTCCCACTGAGCGGCATTCCACGAATCCCCCAGATCCGGCTGGAGGAAAGTTCCGCTGAATACCGGCGGGCTCGTAGTCTCAGCCGTGACTTTGCCGGGAGGGATGAGAGCGCTGGCATGCGAGTAGGGCAGCAATGCGAACAAGATGACGACAACCAATACCACAACTGCAGTCTCTTTGCTGAAAAGTCTATGGCTTGCAACGGATGCGTTCATATTCACAATCTCCTTTATGAATCGGAATAATTGCATATGATCGTTGAATCGCCAAACCGCAACAGATAGAGAAAGCTATGCGAGCTGGGCTAGGGCGTGTATACATACACGCTCTAGGTCGCTGTTTGCTGCCGTAACTACAGGCCGAGGAAAAACTGCATCGTCTGATCGCCGAATCCAGGCAAATATTCATGACCGAAATCCGGATAAATCTCCAGACTTTTCGGCGCCGTAATTTTGTTGTAAACCGAGAACTGCGTCGATGGAGGGCAACCGATATCCATCATAGAAATTCCCAGCATCACTTCTCCGCGAATCCGCTGCGCCAAATATTGAATATCGATGTACCCCAGCTTAGTAAAGATTTCTTGCTTGCGCCGGTGCTGAGGATCGTGAAAACGGAAAAATCTCTTTAATTCCTGATTGCCCGGGTCCAAGTCCAGATCGTATCCCTGCAAATAATCGCAAAGATACGGGAACGTAGGAGCGAGCCGCTTAATTCTCGGCTCCAGCGCACCGCACGCCAACGTAAGACCGCCCCCTTGCGAGGCCCCCATCGCCCCGATGCGATCCGGATCCACTTCCGGGAAGCCCATCGCGATCCCGGCCAATTGCGCCGTATCCAGGAAAATGTGACGGAACAGCAGATTGTCGGGATGATCGTCAAGTCCGCGAATAAGATGGCCGTTTAATGTCGTCCCTTTTACTCCTCCGGTATCCTCCGATTTCCCCCCTTGTCCCCGTACGTCCATGGCGATGACGGAATATCCCACGGATGCGTAGCTAAGTTTGTCGCACCATTCTCCCGCGCTGCCGGTATACCCGTGAAATTGAAGGATCGCCGGATGCGGAACCGGAGCGTTTTTGGGCCGAACGTACTTGGCATGGATTCTCGCGCCGCGCACTCCCGTAAAATACAAATCAAAGCACTCCGCGTTCGGTGCCTGAAATTCGCTTCTGACCAACTCCACCTCCGCCTTTACCGCCCGCATCTCCGCCAGCGCTCGGCTCCAGTATTCGTCGAAATCGTCGGGACGCGGGTTGCGGCCCTGGTATTTCTGCAGTTGCTCCAGCGGCATATCCACTAATGGCACAGGTAGTCATCCTCTCGTCGTGAAGTGCATCTATGCTTTAATGCCCGTTAACGTAATGCCCTCGATAAAATATTTCTGCGCAAAAAAGAACAAGACGACAATCGGCAACGTGAACAATGCGGAAGCGGCCATAAGCAGATCCCATTCCACGTAGTGCTCGGCCATAAACGCTTGCAGCCCCAACGTCAGGGTGTAGTATTTGTTGTCGTTCAAATAAATCAACGGCCCCAGAAAGTCGGACCATGTCGCGATAAAGGTGAAGATCGCTACCGCCGCCAGCGCCGGCTTGCACAGCGGAAGAATAATTCGCGTAAAGATCGTAAACTCTCTGGCTCCGTCAATTCTCGCCGCATGGATCAAGGAATCGGGAATTGTCATAAAAAACTGCCTCAGCAGAAAAATATAGAACGGAGCTCCCGTAAACGTCGGAAGGATTAGCGGCCAGAACGAGCCAACCAATTGCAGCTTCTGAAAAATCATAAAGACGGGAATCATCGTCACTTGGTAAGGCAGCAGCATCGTGGCGATAACGATCGGAAAAATCATATTTTTGCCTTTCCACTCCACCTTAGACAGCGAATAAGCGACCAGAGAAGACGAGATCACCTGTCCGATTACGCTAAACACGCTGACATAAAACGTATTTAACGTATAGCGTACATACGGAATCCGCTCGAACACCCGAACATAGTTCTCCCATTGAAACTGTTTCGGAACGATGGACAACGATTGCGAAATTTCATTCAGCGACTTAAGGGAGGTACCCAGAAGCCACAAGAAGGGAACTGCAAAAATAAGGCCCAGCGCAATCAACACGAGATGAGGAACCACTTTACTGCCCAGCTTTCTCGCAGGCGACCCAATCACCTTACTCCCCCCCGTAAGTAACCCATTTCTTCGATGATTTGAAAATGGCCCAAGTGATGACTCCGACGAGAATGAACATCACCCAAGCCATCGCCGAGGCTTTACCCATTTTCAGATAGTAAAACGCGTTCTGGTACAAATAGATTGCGTACATCAGCAGCGAGTTTTCCGGGCCGCCGCTGGCACTGTTCAATCCTCCCGAGCTGCCAACGATAAAATAAGCCTGGGTGAAGTACTGAAAACCGTTAATAACCTGCATAATTAACTGAAACAAGATAATGGGAGATATGCCGGGAAGCGTGATATGGACAAACTTCCTTCCGAAATTGGCGCCGTCGATCTCTGCAGACTCGTACAGCGATCTGGGCACATCCTGCAACGAAGCAAGAAAAATGACGATAATATTGCCTACCGCCCATACGCCGATAATGAGCAGTGAAGGCTTCGTATAGCTCGGATCGCCGAACCAGCTCGGCTGGTAAACTCCAAGCTTCCCGAGCAACTGATTCAGCAAGCCATACTGTCCGTTCATGATCCAGATCCACAGAAGCGTCGAAGCCGCGATCGGCACGATTGTAGGCAAGTAAAAGATCGTGCGGTAGAAGGCCATCCCTCGCACTTTCATATTCAACAGCATGGCGATCAGCAGCGCGAAGATCAGATTAACGGGGATTCCGATCAGCGTAACGTACAGCGTATTTTTCAGACTTTTCCAGAACAGCTCGTCTTCGAACAGTTCGGAATAGTTTTTCAAGCCGACGAATTTCGGAGGCTGGAAGACATTAAACTCCGTGAAGCCGTAATAGAGAGACAGCAGAATCGGGTACAAAGTCAAGCCGACAAAGCCCACTAGCCAAGGACTGGCGAACAATAAGCCCTTGATCGTATTTTTCTTCACCGTGCACCTCCAAGATGCGGATCAAACCGCGTCCCATGGAAATTCCTCAGCTCCAGAGAGTAGGATTTTCCATGGGACCCGGTCCCGTTATTGCAGCTTCTGGCTCTTCTCTTCCGCCGCCTTCAGTGCGTCTTCCGCCGATTTCTTGCCGTTGGCCGCAAGCTCGAATTCATCCGCAATCACCTTGTTGTATTCCGCCTGCACCGAGATGGCCGGGAACGACTTTAAATTCGGACTCTTGGCCGCTTCGGCGAACGCTTGGAAATCCGGTATGCTCTGCAGTGACGGGTCGTCATAGAGCGAGGATCTGGCCGGCAAGCTGCCGAAATCCTTGTTCATCTTCACCATCGTCTCCTTGGACATCAGCCAGCTCAAGAACGCCCATGCGCCTTCTTTGTTTTTGGCGCTCTTGGCAATGAAGAAGGTCGAGCTGCTGACTTCTCCCCCGCCCGCCAATTCGGGCTTGCCCGCCGGTGCCGGAAGCGGCGCAACGCCGTAATCGAGATCCGTAATTTTGAGCACATTTTTCACGATATGTCCGAACCACGGTCCGTCGAAGCGGATCGCCTGATTGCCTGTCATAAACGGATCGGTCGCATCCATATATTTGGCGGACGAGCTGAACTTCGCGATATTGTCTTGACCAAACTGCTCCCGGTAGGATTGGATCAGCTTAAGCGCTGTCAACGTTCCCGGATTGTTGGGAGTCAGCTTGCCATCGGCGGAAATATAATCGCCGCCCATTGCGTAAGTCATCGAATTCGGATAATAAACGAACGGATAGTCCGGGAACCCGAGCACTTTAATCGTCTTGTCGGCATTAACCTGAGTCAGCTTGACCGCAAATTCGAGCAGCTCTTCGTCTGTCTTGGGAGGGTTGGCGATACCGGCTTCGGCAAACAGCTTCTTGTTGTAGAACATCATATTGAAAGACACGTTGCTTGGAAGCGCATACAGTTTTCCGTCGTATTTAGAACTATCCAGGACGGCGGGCACAAAATCGGAAATATCGTAATTATCGCGCGCGATGTATTCATCGAGCGGTTCGAGAATGCCCTTCTCCGCGTAGGACGCCGTGTTAGAGCTAAAGTTGTCCGTCACGTCCGGTCCGCTGCCGCTGGATAGCGCGACGATGATCTTCTGCATATCCGGCACGGATAAACCTTTGACCGTATATTGATCTTGACTGCCGTTGAATTCAGCAATCAGCTTTTCCATCGCTTCTCCTTCCGCCCCGGTCCACAAGTACCAGAACGAAACCTCGGATCTTTCTTTGTTTTCCGACTTTGGCGACTCGCTTGCCGGTTGCGAGGAAGCTCCTCCCGCCGATTTCGAAGGTTCCGACGATCCGCCGTTGTTCGTGGAGCAGCCCGTTAACGACAGACTGATCGCTATGGTCGCGGTAAGAAATCCTGTGCCCAACTTTTGCAAACCCTTCTTATTCATGCTCAACCCTCCGATTGGTTTACTTTCTTGGTCAAACCTGATTTGCTTCCCAGCCCCCGAGAAACCGTTTACATTTCACTTTCGGCAGCATCACCCCCGTATGTCGCGAAGAATCTGATTCATCACCCGCTTTTATGAAGGATATATTTTTTATGAAGAGTCGAATAGTTGGATATATCGTCCCGATAAAAGCGTGCCAAACCGCCCTCTAAGCTCTTTGCCACCTCTCTTGGATAAACATACTATTTTAAACAGCGACTGGCTGTTTTATCAACATCATAACAGGAATCATTTGGATTTGGAATATTTATTTTATTTTTTACTAAAAGTCGGATATATCCTCCTATTTATGCTGTATGATAGAAAAAGATTCGAAAAAGGAGGCTCTTTATGACCACTATCGTTTACCTTCCGCTCGACGAACGCCCTTGCAACGCTTTGTTCCCGGCACAGATCGCCGCCATGACCGACGTACGGTTTGTCGTCCCGCCCGTTTCAGCGCTTGGAAATAAAAAACAGGCAGCCAATCACGAGCGGATCGCCGAATGGCTACTTAAGGAAACGGAGGGAGCCGACTATGCGATCCTTTCCATCGACATGCTTGTTTACGGCGGGATTGTTCCGTCCAGGCTGCATCGGCTCGACGAACAAGAATGCCTCCGTCGGCTGGCTGTCCTGAAAAATCTGAAATCGGCCAATCCGCGCCTGCGAATATACGGCTTTAACCTGATTACCCGCGCCCCGGCGTACAATAGCAGCGAAGAAGAGCCGGATTATTATGCCGAGCACGGCGCGGATCTGCATAAATACGGCTGGCTGTCCGACAAAATGGAACGAGAGACGCTCACACCGGAAGAAACCGAGGAGTGGAGCCGGCTCCAGACCCGTTTGCCCCACGACGCGCTACACGATCTCCTCGACAGGCGGCGAACGAATGCGGCGCTTAACGAAGCCGCTGTCCGATATGCGCAGCAGGGAACGATCGATTTTCTGATCATCCCCTTGGATGACAACTCCAGATACGGTTTTACCGCCTTGGAGCAGAGGAAGCTGCTTCACTCCGTGGAAGCAAACCGGCTGATGGACCGCGTTCATATTTACCCTGGCGCCGACGAGATCGGCTGTACTTTGTTCACTCGCGTCTTCTGCGAGATCAAGCAGTATCGTCCGGAAGTGTTCGTCCGCTACTCCTCTACTCACGGACCGGCCGTTATCCCCAAATACGAGGATCGCTCTCTCGGCGAGAGCATCAAGTGCCATCTGACAGCAGCCAGCGCTTGCATCGGCGACAGCTCGGCGGATGCCGACGTCGTGCTTATGGTCCATTCGGCCGCGATCGGCCAGCATGAAATGGCGGAAACGGGAATACCGTTCGGAGAGCGCCACCGCACTTATTTTTCCGAAATCAATTACCGCGAGTTCGCCCAGGCCATCCGGATGTATTCGAGCAAAAACAAATTGATCGCGCTCGCGGACGTAGCCGTATGCAATGGCGCCGACACGGTTCTTATGAACCTGTTGGAGGATTCCGGACTCCTGCCCGCTCTCTCCGCCTATGCGGCGTGGAACACGTCCGGCAACTCCCTCGGAACGGTTATCGCGCATGCGATCGTAGCTTCTTATTATCGTAAAGAGGAGCAAGCTCCTGAGCGAAAGTCTCTTGAGAGGGAATTTTTGCTCTGTCGTCTGATCGAAGATTGGGGATATCAGTCGCTCGTCCGCGGGGATATCGTCGCCAACGATTTACCTGAGCTTGGCGGGGAGTATTTCAGCATCGATCACATTCGCGAGCAGGTTTACGAATTAATCCGCACGAGGCTGGACGAGTTTATCCGCAACCGCCTGGCGGATTTTCAGCTGGACCGTTACCGGCTGACTGAGATTCGACTTCCTTGGAATCGCATGTTCGAGCTTGACTTCAAGCTGCAAAGGATTGAAGCGGAGGGAGGATAAGGCGAGAAATTGGGGTTGTCCCCTAGACAGAGTTGTGTTGAAATGCTCGATAGACAAAGAAGGGGTATGTTGCCTCCCGTAGACGCTTCATACGCTACTGAAATTATCCGGTGTCGGGTTTCCCCATTCAGGATTCAGGAGTGTATAGCATCGGCAGGAGGTACATACCCCTTTACCTTGTTCATCGATAAAATCTTCAAGCAGCTTGAAGTGCTTCCGGGATAGCCTTGTCGGCTATGGACGAGCAACCGGGGGCACGTGCGTATACGATCCGATCACGACGTCCGGCAGCTCCTGCTTATAGATTTCCAGCAGTGTTTTCATGCCGTAGATCTCCCCCTGAGCTGGCGGGATAAGCTCAAGATAAGCGTCCGGGTCGATGTTCAGATTGCGCATCTGGATCAGCTTCAAGCCGGTCCGCCGCGCAAAGTCGATCATCGCCTCAATCTCTTCCTCGCGATCCGTTACGCCCGGAAAGATCAAGTAGTTGATCGACGTATACACGCCCTTGTCCGCCGCGTACCGAAGCGACTTCTCCACGTTCTTGAGGGTGTAGCCCCGAGGTTTGTAGTACGCGTTGTAATGGTCGTCGAGCGCGCTGATCGTGCTCACGCGCATCAAATCCAGGCCCGCGTCGGTAATTGCCCGCAGGTGATCGGACAGCCCCGCGTTCGTGTTGATATTGATGTAGCCGAGCGACGTCTGCTCGCGCACGCGCTTGATGGCTTCGATGATCGTCTTGGCCTGGGTTGAAGGCTCGCCTTCGCAGCCTTGACCGAAGCTGATAATCGATTGCGGCGTCTTCAAGTGCTCCAGCATAATGTCGACGACTTCATCCGCTTCCGGCCGGAACTTCAACCGCGTCTGCGGAGCGACGAAGCCGCTGTCGTCCGGTTGCTCGGAGATGCAGCCGTAGCAGCCCGCGTTGCATGAGAACGACACGGGAACGGCGCCTTCCAGACGCTGCAGGAATGTATTGGATGCGGTGAGGCATTCGTATTCCAGCGCGCAGTGAGACAGATGCTTGTATAGTCGGTTGTCCGGATACGTCCCAAGCAGCCGGTCGACTTCAAGCTTAAGCTCGTTGCGATCGCAGTTCTCGGGATTCCACGGCTCCGGGTCGTCGGTCTGCCCCGCCGCCACATAGAAACCGCCGTCCTTCCAGACGACCGCAGTGTAGCCGAACAGCGGGAATTTCTGCGATTTGTCCGTCTTCGAGTAGCCCGGCACATAAAATCGCGTAAAACCTTGCGGAAGCAGCGCCCCTACCGCTTGATAATTGCCGGGAAGAAGCTGCATTCTGCCGCTGTCCGGGTCCATGCCGATAGCCCTTGTGTGAGGCAAGCCCACAAGCGTCGCTCCCGCAGGAAGCGGAATGAGCTCGTCTTCGAGAAGCTCGACGAGGTTGTCGCCGCTGCGGGCTACGCCGTACAGCTCGGGATGATCGAATACGTTGCCTTGTTCGTCTGCATATACCAGGTGCATCGATTAACCTCTCCTTCGAGACTCAGGTGCTGCTCCGGGGAGGCCGGCGCCCGCCGGTGCTTGAAGAGTGGCTTGAAGAGCTTGGCGCGCTCGCAGGCGCGTTGACGTCCAACATATCGAGAAACTCCTGATTCGTCTTCGTGTTGGCCAGCTTCTTCAGGAAGCCCTCCACATATTCCATGGAATCGTTCATACTCTTGCGGATCGCCCACAGCTTGTCGAGCGCCTCCTTGTCAAGCAGCAGCTCCTCCCGCCTCGTCCCCGAACGGCGGATATCGAGAGCCGGGAAAATTCGGCGTTCGGAAAGCTTGCGATCTAGATGAAGCTCCATGTTGCCGGTGCCTTTGAATTCCTCGTAAATAATATCGTCCATACGCGAGCCGGTCTCCACGAGAGCAGTAGCCAGAATCGTCAGGCTGCCGCCTTCCTCGATATTCCGCGCCGATCCGAAGAAGCGCTTCGGCCGGTGGAAAGACGCCGGATCGATACCTCCCGACAACGTGCGTCCCGACGGAGGAACGACCAGGTTGTAAGCCCGCGCCAGACGCGTAATACTGTCCATCAAAATCACAACGTCCCTCTTGTGCTCTACCAGACGCAGCGCGCGTTCAAGCACAAGCTCCGCAACCTTGATATGGTTCTCCGGCACCTCGTCGAATGTGGATGCGATGACCTCGCCTTTGACCGAACGCTGCATATCCGTCACTTCTTCCGGACGCTCGTCGATCAGCAGAACGAACAGGTCGATCTCGGGATGATTCGTAGCGATGCTGTTGGCGATTTCCTTCAGCAGCAACGTTTTGCCCGCTTTAGGCTGAGCGACGATCAAGCCGCGCTGGCCCAATCCGACAGGTGCAACGAGATCCATAATGCGAGTGGACAGTTGGGTGGGAGACGTTTCGAGCTTGATTTTCTTCTGCGGGTAGAGCGGGGTGAGTGCGGGAAAATGCAGCCGTTCCGCGGCGGTCTCCGGAGCGATACCGTTGACGGCGTTCACTTGCAGAAGGCCGAAATAACGTTCGTTTTCCTTCGGAGCCCGGCACTTGCCGGATACGAGATCCCCAGTGCGCAAATCGAATTTACGAATTTGCGAGGCGGAGATGTAGATGTCCTCCGGACTCGGCAAGTAATTGATCGGCCTCAGGAACCCGAAGCCTTCGGGCAGAACGTCCAGCACGCCTTCCATGTACATCAGTCCGCTTCGTTCCGCCTGCGCTCGCAAAATCGCGATAATCAATTCTCTTTTTTTCATCTGGGCATAGTTATTGATCTGGTGCTGCTTCGCAAGCTTGTACAGCTCGGTCAGCTTAAGTCCTTCCAAATCGCCCATCATCAGATCGGTCAATGGAATCCCTACTTTTTGTGAATTAAAATAATATTCGATGCAAGCGACAAACTATCCGTCTCTCCATACTTCCGCGCCCAGATTGCTGAGCTGTGTGACGAGGCGCTCGTATCCGCGATCGATATATTCAACGCCGCTAATCTCAGTCGTCCCCTCTTGGACCGTCAGCGCGGCTACGACAAGCGCTGCGCCGGCGCGAAGGTCCGCGGCTTTAACTTTGGCCGCGTTCAGCGGGCCGCCCTCGATGATGGCGGATCGGCCTTCCACCCGAATTTGCGCACCCATTCGCGCCAGCTCGGGAACATGCTTAAACCGGTTGTTGTACACATAATCGGATAACACACTGACTCCGCGGGCCTGCGTAAGCAAGCTCGTCATCGGGGATTGCAGATCGGTGGCGAAGCCGGGATAGACGAGAGCCTTCACGTCCACCGCTTCGTAGAGGGATTGTCCGACAACGCGAATCGCTTCGTCCATCTCGTACACATGTACGCCCATCTCCTGCAGCTTGGCGGTTATCGCTTCCAGATGCTTCGGAATAATATTATCGATAAGGACGTCGCCGCGGGTCGCCGCAGCGGCTATCATATAGGTTCCGGCTTGAATGCGATCGGGGATAATCGAATGGCGGCAGCCGTGCATCTCGCTAACGCCCTCAATGCGAATCGTTTCCGTGCCTGCGCCTTTGATCTTTGCCCCCATGGCGTTGAGCAGCGTCGCCACGTCGATGATCTCCGGCTCCTTCGCAGCGTTCTCGATCAGAGTGAGGCCTTTGGCGCGGGAAGCTGCCAGCATGATGTTGATCGTTGCTCCGACGCTGACGACGTCGAGATAGATTTTGGCCCCTCTTAATTCCTTGGCTCTAATCCGAATCGAGCCATGGTCGTTCGTCACTTCGGCGCCAAGCGCCTCGAAACCTTTAATATGCTGATCGATCGGGCGCGGCTCGAAATTGCAGCCTCCCGGCAAGCCGATCGTCGCTTCTCCGAATCTCCCTAACAAAGCCCCCATTAAATAATAAGATGCTCTTAACAATTTAACTCTGCCGTTAGGCATAGGAACCGAGCTCATGTCTGACGGGTCGATCGTCATCGTATCTTCTTGCCAAGTCACCTTGCCGCCGAGCTGCTCAAGAAGCTCCGCATAGACCGCTACGTCGCTAAGCTGCGGAAGATTGTCCAATCTCACTTCCGACTCTGCCAATATCGCTGCGGGAATAAGGGCGACGGCGCTATTCTTCGCGCCGCTGATGCCGACCGTTCCTCTGAGCGGCCGGCCTCCGCGGACCATCAATTTATCCATGAATGCCGTCTTCCTCCTCGTGGTGTTGCCGAGGGGAGCCCTCGGCACATGAAGGAACGGGAAAACGCCCCATGACGTTTTCCCGCGTTGAAATTCGATAATAGGATGCGATATAAATTAAGCTTTGTTGCTGCTTCCGAACAGGCGGATTTTCTCACGTACGACGGCTTTCATCGCGTCGCGGGCAGGAGTCAAGTATTTGCGAGGGTCGATTACGCTGTCATTCTTTGCAAGGACGTCGCGAATAGCAGCCGTGCAAGCGACTTGGTTCTCGGTATTTACGTTGATCTTGCCTGCTCCGGATTGAATCGCTTCGCGAATCATATCGTCCGGAACGCCGGAGCCGCCGTGAAGCACGACTGGAACCGGAATTTTAGCTACGACTTCTTTAATGATATCGAAGTGAATTTTCACTTCGCCCTTGTACATGCCGTGAGCCGTACCTACTGCGATTGCCAGGCAGTCAACGCCCGTCTCTTCGTAGAAACGGATCGCTTCTTCCGGCTTGGCCAATTTCGCGTCAGCCTCGTCTACGCTAAGATCGTCCTCGACGCCGCCGATCGTGCCCAGCTCGCCTTCGACGGATACGCCCATCGCATGAGCGGCTTTAACGACTTCCTTGGTCAAACGGATGTTATCCTCGAACGAGTGGTGCGAACCGTCGAACATAACGGAAGAGAATCCTGCGCGGATACATTTCATTGCGATATCGAAGTTGCTGCCGTGGTCCAAGTGCAGCGCGATCGGAAGACCGGATTTCTCGGCGGCCGCTTTAGCGATCGCAACGGTGTATTCCATTCCCATGTACTTAAGAGCGCCTTCGCTAACGCCAAAAATGAACGGGGAGTTTTCCTCGATCGCAGCGTCGGTGATCGCTTGGGCAAACTCCAGGTTATTCATGTTGAATTGACCGATGGCATACTTACCCGCTTTGGCTTGAGGCAGAAATTCGGACATGGATACTAATGGCATAGTGTAATATTCCTCCTGCAGTTTCATTCGATTTCTCACGCATCGTACATACTGCGTTATTATAACACAAAATAACTTTGCGAAGTAAACCGAACTCACGTTTCCAGGTTTATCCTTAGTTGCGACCCCCCGCCGAATTAAGTGCCTGTTGCGAACTGCGAAGACGAACCGTGTCCGAGTTGCATATTGACGGCCAATCTCATCTCGTCGATGTCGAACGGTTTCGTGAAATGCATTAGCGCGCCCAGATCCGTCGCCTCCTTGATCATGTCCAACTCTCCGTATGCGGTCATCATGATGACTTTAATGTCTCGGTCATACTCCTTAATCTGCTTGAGAATTTCAAGCCCGTCCATCCCGGGGATCTTCATATCAAGCAGGACGAGGTCAGGGCGGTTCGTGCGCACGATATCCAACGCCGCTCTTCCGTTCGCCGCTTGAAAGGTATCATAGCCCTCGGTAGCGAAAACCTCCAACAACAAAATGCGGATACCGACTTGATCGTCAACAATCAGCAGTCTTTTCTTGTCCAAGAGCTCATCCCATCCCTCCGAATCGCCTTTGTAGCCTTATTCGTGACCGCTAGCGGAAATTCCTTCTGTTTCCATGTAAAAAAATGTACAATGCTTCAAATATCCATGATTGACATTTCGCCGTTCTTGTTATTCCTTCACAAAATGATTGTTGTTTATGAAAAAAAGACCGTCCCGGCAATGCCGAAACGATCTTCGCTAGTGTCCGAATTAAGCCTCGGAACGCTTCAACGCCGCTTTCACGAATTCGCGGAACAGCGGCTGCGGACGGTTCGGACGCGAGGTGAACTCCGGATGGAACTGCACGGCCAAGAACCATGGATGGCCCGGAAGCTCGACCATCTCCACAAGACGTCCGTCCGGCGAAGTGCCCGAAATGCGCAGGCCGGTCGACTCGATGCGCTCGCGATACTCGTTGTTGAACTCGTAACGGTGGCGATGGCGCTCGTAGACAAGCTCGTCCCCGTAGCAATGCGCAGCCAGGCTTCCCGGAGCCAGCTTGCAAGGATAGAGGCCGAGACGCATCGTGCCGCCGAGGTCTTCGATATCCTTCTGCTCTGGCAGCAGGTCGATGACCGGATACGGGGTCGCCGGATGAATCTCGGAGCTGTTCGCGCCGTCCAAGCCGGCCATATGGCGAGCGTATTCGATGACGGCCACCTGCATGCCGAGGCAAATGCCGAAGAACGGAATTCCGCTCTCTCTCGCATACCGGATCGCGGTGATTTTTCCTTCGATGCCGCGATCTCCGAATCCGCCCGGAACAAGAATGCCGTGCACGCCGCCCAGCATCTCTTCCACGTTGCCCGGTTCTATCTCTTCGGCGTTGACCCAGCGGATGTTCACTTCGGAGTCGGCGTCGATGCCGGCATGCGCCAGCGATTCCACGATGCTTAAGTATGCGTCGTGAAGAGCGACGTATTTGCCCACGATCGCAATTTCCGTCGTCTTCTTAAGCGACTTCACGCGGTTCACGAGCGCTTCCCACTCCGTCATATCCGGAGCGCCGACTTGCAGGTTCAAATGCTTAACGACATAGTCGTCCAGCCCTTCGTTGCGCAGGTTAAGCGGAACCTCGTACAAAGTCGAAGCGTCGCGGCATTCGACAACCGCGTTGGCGTCAATGTCGCAGAGGGACGCGATCTTGCGTTTCAAATCTTCGGCCAGCGGATATTCCGTACGGCAGACGATGACGTTCGGCTGGATGCCGATGCTGCGCAGCTCCTTGACGCTGTGCTGAGTCGGCTTCGTCTTGACCTCTCCGGCAGCTTTAATATAAGGAATGAGCGTCACGTGAATATACATCACGTTGTCCCGCCCGATATCGCTCTTGATTTGGCGAATTGCTTCGAGGAACGGCAAGCTCTCGATGTCTCCGACCGTGCCGCCGATCTCCGTAATAACGACGTCCGAGCCCGCTTCCTTGCCTGCGCGGAAGACGCGATCCTTGATCTCGTTCGTAATGTGCGGAATGACCTGCACCGTGCCGCCGAGATATTCTCCGCGACGCTCCTTGCTGATGACAGTCGAATAAATCTTGCCCGTCGTCACGTTGCTGTTCTTCGATAGATTAATATCGATAAATCGCTCGTAGTGGCCGAGATCCAGATCGGTCTCCGCTCCGTCGTCGGTCACGAACACTTCACCGTGCTGATAGGGGCTCATCGTCCCCGGGTCAACGTTGATGTACGGATCGAACTTTTGGATGGTTACTTTAAGCCCTCGATTTTTAAGCAGCCGTCCCAACGATGCAGCCGTTATTCCTTTGCCGAGCGAAGAGACGACGCCCCCCGTTACGAAAATATATTTGGTCACCCTGTCCGAAACCTCCCGCTGCCTGCTGATGCGGCATTCTCAATTAGCTTTGCCTGAAACTGATTTTCCCTTGCAATCCGGGGAAAAAATAAAAAAAGTGACGCCCAATAAATGGGGGCACTTTTCCTAAAACCAACCCTATAAAAAACCGCGCTTCTAAAGCCCAAGCCTTAGTTTAACTTCTGGAATGGGCGGTGTCAAGTAGAACGGCTTCCCCATTCTGCACGAATGGAGAAGCCCCGAATTCACGGCGCTTGCGCTCTGCGGCGCCCCCGTCAATCTTCGTCTTCTTCGTCGTTATCGTCGTCCGCGGCTTCCTCGTCGTCGGCTTCGAAATCGTCATCCTCGTCCTCGGATTCAAGCTCTTCGTCGATCTCGGCTTCCTCGTCGTCCTCAAGCACGACCTCGTCGTCGGCTTCGGCGGCTTCTTCGCCTTCCTCGAACACGCCATCTTGATCCTCGTCGAACAGATCGTAGCTTTCTTCGTCCCCGGTTGCGACATCCTCTTCTTCGCCGTACAGATCGTCGTCATCCTCGTCGTCATCGTCGTTAATGATGCGAGGACGCTTCGTTCCGCCCATCTGCTCGTCGGAGCGCTCGACTGGATACCAGCGTTTAAGTCCCCAGACGTTGCCGCCTACGCAAGCAAATCTTCCGTCGATATTGATCTCCGTGTACAGTTGGGCAATTACCTCGGTGATTTGCTCCTGGGACAATCCGCGCAGCTTGGCGATTTCCATCATCAGATCGCGATAGTAAAACGGGGTATTCGCTGTCTTCAACAGCTCATAAGCCAGATCGACCATCGGCATCTCGCGGATTTTCTCGGAGTCGATTTTCAGCACGTATTCGGCGCTCACGCGACTTCCATCCTCTCTGTATGTGAACCGGTATATAAACCTTCACGTTAATTTGTCAACCTTTAGTAAACCGTATTTCGCCTAAAATTGCAAGTCACCGGAACGAAAAAGCGAAGGCGTGTCCTCAACGGACAGCGCCTTCGCTTTTCGACTGTATCCTTCCCGGCCTCTCCGCGGGCGGAGGAACCGGCATGACCAAGAGTCTCACCGGGAAACTCTCCATTCATCCTATGTCGCCGAGGCGAAAATGACACGGAACGCCGCCTATTTCCCGTTAAAAAGGACGCATTCCCAAGCTTTTGCCTCCGGTTCTTCATACAGTAGAGAACACGGCAGAGAAGCGCGGCTCCGCGCCGCCCTTTCCTGCACACTCGTTCCGGGAGGGATGCCGCCTTGAATCGAAGCGAAATCGCGAACGAAATCTGCGCATTCCCCGGCCCGCCGACAATCGATGACCAAAGATACATCGTCCGCTTCCTGGATAGCCGCGATTTCGAGCGTTTCCTTCTGGAGGGGAGGTCGGGCGAGCTTCGCGAGGAGGCAGCGGATCGAGATATTCGGCCTCTCCCGCTCATTCAGGCGGTCTCTTGTCCCGCGAAGGAAGCAGCCCAACTCATCTTAGCGCTCGGGGACAAGGCGGTTTGGGAAATCGATGCGCCCGTTAGAGCGTCGGCTCTGCCCAAAGGCGCAATCGTCACCGATAAAGGCATTCCTTGGGGCGTACGCCGCATTCAAGCGCCGCAAGCATGGGGAAAGACGACCGGCTACCGAGTCAAGGTCGGCGTGATCGACACCGGCGTCGATTACGGCCATCCGGATTTGAAGCATTCGCTCGAACGCGGCATCAATCTGTTGAGTCGGATGTCGCTGCCGCAGGACGACAACGGCCACGGCACGCACATTGCCGGAACGATCGCCGCCGCCAATGAGCTTCAAGGGATGATCGGCGTCGCTCCGCGATCGATGATCTATCCGGTCAAAGCCTTCGATCACAATGGAACCGCCTTTGTCTCCGACATCGTCCTTGGCATCGAATGGTGCGTTCGCAACCATATGGATGTCGTCAATATGAGCTTCGGCATGCGCACGAGAAGCCGCTCTCTGTTAAGCGCCGTTAATTACGCCTACCATTCGGGCGTGTTGATCGTCGCTTCCTCCGGCAACGAAGGTCGGATTGGAGAAATCGACTATCCCGCAGGCTTCAGCCGGACGATAGCCGTCGGGGCGACCAATCGGACCGGACGGATCGCGAAATTCACGAATCGCAGCTCGCTCATCGATATTTTCGCCCCTGGAGACCGAATCATGTCCTCCTGGCTAAGAGGCAAACATCGCGAGATGAGCGGAACATCGATGGCCACGTCGCACGTAACCGGAGCAATCGCCTTGCTGCTGTCGCTGCGACCGGGACTTCCCCCAAGCCAGATCAAGTCGATCGTGAAGAACGCCGCCGTGCCCCTGAGAAACGCCAAAGCTCCCCGGACGGCCGGGGAGCTTAACGTAACGCGCATTTTGAGCGCGGCGGATCAATTGTGAGCTTTACATTTTGTCAGGTGCGGATACGCCGACGAGCTTCAAGGCATTGACGATCGTAATCCGAATGGCGGCAAGCAGCTGCAGACGCGCCTGGCTCTGCTCCGCATCCTCGGTAATGACCCGTTCCGCCTTATAGTAGCTGTGGAACTGGGAGGCCAGCTCGTAGACGTAACGGATAATCGCGTGAGGCGCATAGATTCTTGCGGCCTCCGCGATCGTCTCCGGAAGCTCTCCGATCTTCCGCAGCAGGTCAAGCTCATGCTCGGAGGACAGGCGGGTCAAGTCGACCTCCTGCCATGCCTGAACCGCAACTCCCTGCTCCTCGGCTTGACGGAAAATGCTGCAAATTCTCGCATGCGCATACTGCACGTAGAACACGGGGTTTTCGTTGGATTTCGACACAGCCAAATCCATGTCGAAATCCAGATGGGAATCCATGCTCCGCATCGTGAAGAAATAGCGAATCGCGTCGACGCCAACCTCGTCCATAAGGTCTTCCATCGTAATCGCCTTGCCCGTGCGCTTGGACATTTTAACTTTCTCGCCGTTCTGGAACAGACTGACCATCTGGGCGATCAAGACAGTCAGCTTGTCGGGATCGTTGCCCATCGCCGCCATCGCCGCTTTCATCCGCGGAATGTAACCGTGGTGATCCGCGCCCCAGATGTTGATGAGCTGATCGTAGCCCCGTTTGTACTTATCCATATGATAAGCCGCGTCCGGCGTCAAATACGTATAGCTTCCGTCGTTCTTCACGAGCACGCGATCCTTGTCGTCGCCGAAGGTCATGGACGCCAGCCATACCGCGCCGTCCTGCTCGTAGACATGGCCCTCGGCACGCAGCGCGTCGAGCACTTCAATCACTTTACCGGACTCATATAGAGAGGTCTCGCTGTACCATTCGTCGAACTGCACCCCGAAGCGCCCCAGATCGCGTTTGATCTTGGCCAGCTCCTTGTCCAGGCCGTAATTGCGGAAGAATGCAAAACGCTCCTCGTCGGACAAACCCAACAGCCGCTCGCCTTTTTCTTCCGCCAGCTCCTTGGCGAAGCCGACGATATCCTCGCCATAGTACCCGTCCTCCGGCATCTCCGCCGCCTGCCCGAGAGCTTGACGATAACGCGCTTCAAGCGATTTGGCCAGGTTGTTGACCTGATTGCCGGCATCGTTAATATAGTATTCCCGCGTAACCTCGTAACCGGCCGCGGCCAACACGTTGCAAAGGGCGTCTCCTACCGCCGCTCCCCGCGCATGGCCGAGATGCAGACTGCCCGTCGGATTCGCGCTGACGAACTCCACTTGAATTCTTTTGCCTTGTCCCGCATCGATGTGGCCGTATTTCCCGTCTTGAGTCAACGCTTCTCCGATTACCGGATACAGATAGCTCTTGTTCAGACGGAAATTGATAAAGCCCGGCCCGGCGATTTCCGCCGACTCGATCGAGGCTCGTCCCGCCTCCAGCTTCCCGATGATCGCCTCCGCGATCTGCCGCGGGTTCTTCTTGGCGATCTTCGTCAGCTGCATCGCCAGATTCGTGGCCAAGTCTCCGTGCGCTTTGTCCTTGGGAACCTCCAGCACGATAGCCGGAAGCTCGCTCTTGTCCGCAACCAATTCTGCCGCCAGCGCAGCGTCGGCCAGCGCTTCTTTTACCGATAATTGCAATTGTTCCAATACGCCCATCTTGCTATTCCTCCCGAATATCGAGCCGGATGCGGAAGCTTCCGACCTGCTGATCTTGCATGTGCAACTCGTACGACCATTCCACTCGGCCGCCGGTATCGGACAGTTCGCTGTCCAATTGCGAGGTGAGCGCCTGCACGGCATGAAGTCCGTAA
Organism: Cohnella sp. LGH; assembly: GCF_017671885.1. Lineage (NCBI taxonomy): Bacteria > Bacillati > Bacillota > Bacilli > Caryophanales > Paenibacillaceae > Cohnella > Cohnella sp. LGH. Next base: position 769,297 of record NZ_CP072117.1, on the reverse strand, counting down.
GGCGTCTCCAGCTTGCCCGCCGCAAGCTCGCCCCGTCGAAACTGCTGCTCGAAGAAAATCGAACCACGTCGACGCAGCTGCAGCCCGTTCGAGTGAATGAACAGCGTATTGCTGGCTTCCACTCCGTTATCGTCCGGCTTCTCGACGTAAGTAAGCGCCCATCCCGTCTTCAGCCGGAACAGCTCTCCGGGCACATCGAACTTCTGCACGCCCCCGTCCTGCTGCCAGCTTCGAAACCCGACCCGCACTTTTCGCTTGTCCGGCATCGCTGTTCTCTCCTGCTCTCATAGTCTTGTTACTACTATATACAGAACCCTTGATCAATTCAAATGGAATGATCGGCCATGACGCGCTTCAGCGCCTCGACCAGCTTGCCGGGAGAGTAAGGCTTAACCAGATACTCCGACACCCCCAACCTTCGCGCGCGCTCCTGCTCCTCAAGGGCGCTGGACACGATTATCGGCAAATCGCGCAGGCGCTCGTCCTGCTTGAGCCGTTCCGCCAGCCGCCAGCCGTCCGTCCCCCGCTCTAGCACCAGATCGAGAATAATAGCTCCGGGAATATATTGCTCCAGCGCTTTTAGCGCCGTCTCTTCGCTGGAAAAACGGCTGACTCCGTAACCCGAAGCCTCCAGCTCGTCGGCCAGTAGATCGGCAAAGTCGGAATCGTCCTCTACCAGATACACTTCGCCCGCGCGTTCGACGCTTGCCGCCGCTTCCAGACGCCATCTGCTTATCGATCTGGCCGGCAAGGGCAGCAACAGAGAGAACGTGCTGCCTTGCCCGTATATGGACGAGGCAAGAGCTCTGCCCTTATGTACATCCATAATTTCCTTGACGATCGCCAGACCCAGACCCGTACCTCCGATCTCGCGCCGATCCGAATTGTCCACCCGATAAAACTTGGAGAACAGTCCGGACAAAGCCTCCGGAGGAATGCCAAGCCCTTGGTCGGTCACATCGATTCTGAGCTGCCCGTTCTCCTCGCTGCAGACGGCCGTCACCGTGCCGCCGTTGGGAGAATATTTTACGGCATTGCCGACAAGGTTCATCAGCGCCTGCTTCAGTTTGTCCGCATCCGCATACACTTCCGTCTCGTCCGTATGCTGCAGCCATTCGAAGCGATGGTCGGAGGAGGCCACCTGGTGCATCTCCATCACTTCCTGCACAAGCGTCATAACGTTCACCTGGCGGAAGTCGTAGGTTTGCTTGCCGGATTCCATCCGCTGCAAATCCAAGAAGTCGTTAATAAGCGCCGTCAACCGCGAAGCTTCCTTATGAATCGTGCGCACGTATTTTTTCTGCCGCTCCGGCGCCAGCTCCTTATACAGCAATAGCTCGGCAAAGCCGAGCACGCTTGCCAGAGGAGTCCGCAATTCATGGCTGACCGTGCTGACAAACTCCGACTTGACGCGATCCATTTCGCGCTCTTGCGTCACATCGCGATGAACGAACAGCGTGCCGATTCTTTCGCCGCCCCGGTATAGCGGTTCGTAGTACATCTGCACATGCCGCTTGACTAACCCTTTCCATTCGTAGACGATGCTTTTCGCCTCGGTGTGCTGACCGTCCACGATGTCGGCAATGAACCGTTCAAACGGAACGGGGTCCTTCACGTATGGCTGGATATAAGCTCCGTACTGCTCAATCGTCGGGTTCCAGCTCCTATCGGCCTTCTCCCCCATCATTTCGATCCAACGTGCATTGACGAGCACCGTCGTGCCTTCCCGGTCGGTCAGCTGCACCCCTTCATGAAGCGCGTCCAGCGTCGTTTGCACCATCTGGCGCTGACGCTCCGCTTTCTCGTACAGCTCCAGCTTGTCGAGAGAGATCGAGATTTGCTTGGCGAAGGCGGACGCTTCGGCTTCTTCCCTATCCGTCAGCGCCGACCCGATCCGGGTGAGCACAATGCATGCCGTCACCTTATTGTCGGGGTTCAAGACGGGCAAGTAAAAATCGCAAGCCCGCAGCCCGTCGGATTCGCCGTGATAACCGAGTTCGGCCGACTTGGCCGGACGTTCGAGCGAATACGCCGTTGCGCTCTCTTTCACTCGCGCGAGCAGCCCATCGTCCGCCGCTTCGACGAATCTGCGGATCGCATTCTCGGACAATCCGTACGCGGCATGGTCCCGATCCGCGGTCAGCCGGATAACGATGCCTTTGTCGGCTTTCAGAATATGTACCATGTTGCGAATGATGCTCTTCAGCAGCTCCGACCGGTCAAGCGTGTTCGCAAGAGCCTGCACGAACTCGTTGCCCCGCCGCAGCCTAGCCTCGTTCTCTTCCATGAGACCGAGCGCCTTCGTCAGCTCATCCTGCTGGGCTTGCAACTCTTCCTGCTGGGCCAGCAGCTCTTCGTTCTGAGCCAGCAGTTCTCCAGCCTTGGCCTGAATCTCGGACATCATCGCCTCCATCGCCCTGGCGAGTCCTCCGATCTCGTCCTGCCTGTTCGTGTACCGAATATCCTGCTCGCGCCCCGCCGCGAATTGCTTCGCATTGGCGGCCAGCCTGCTGATCGGCATCCCGAAGTCTCTGGCGACCATGAAGATGACAATGCCGGACAGGGCCACGATCCCGGAGACGTAGACAATGAACTGAATGTTCCGCTTCGTTACGGAATCGGCCAGAAGCGAGTTCGTCTCCTCCAGCTTCTGCTGATAGAACGCATGGAGTTCTCTCGTCTCCTGGACCAGGCGTTCCAGCGTCCGCCATTCCTCGGAAGCGAACATCCGGCGCAACCCCGCCCTGTCGTTATCCTTCGCCAGCTGCGCCGCATCCGGAAACCAGCCCTTAAAGTACCGGTCCCTGAATCTCTCCGACTCGGCCGCGAACTCCTGCTCGCGCCCCTCCAACGAGAGTTTCGCGTATTGGGCGATCACAGCGCTCAATTGATCCCCGCCGCCGACCACAAGCTCATATTCCCGATCGCCCGGCGCCGCCAAATAAGCGAACGAACGAATGGAAATGCCGTTCAGATGCATCATCGCCTCCTGGGTCAGCTGCTGCTTGAGCTTGTAACGGTCGTGCACTTCCCGATATTCGTTCTCGACCTGGCGATCGTTCCAGTAGATGAACGCCGCGCCGACAAACACGAGCAGAAGAAGCACGATCATCAAGCTGGCGAATCGGGTCGTGATGCTTCTTTTATAATAATGGCTCTTCAAGCTAAGCATCGAGCATTTCCCCGATCTTCTGCACGAGAGCGAGCGGGCTGAACGGCTTGGACATGAAGTCGTTCGCTCCGGCGAGCAGCACCCTGTCCCGTTCCGCCTGCTGGCTCTTGGCCGTCAGCATCAGAATTTTCAGATGCTTCCCATCCGGGAGCTGCCGAGCCTTCTCGATAACCTCATACCCCGTGTACTTGGGCATCATGTTGTCCAGAACGATGAGATCGTAGGAGCCTACCGCGATTCTCTCCAACGCCTCTTCGCCGTCGCAAGCCAGATCGACTTCGTACCCTTCATCCTCCAGCGTATCGGCCAGCAGCATGCGCAAGGCGGATTCGTCTTCCGCCACCAACAACTTGAACAATGCGATCACCGTTCTTTCTTCTAGTTGAAATCCATTCTTTGCATCAAGCGCAAAATCCGCGTCCGTAGATCCTCCAGCCGGAAGGGCTTTGTCACGTAATCGTCCGCTCCGAGCTTCAAGGCGCGGACGATGTCGTCGTTGTCCGAGCGTCCGGTCAGCATAATCGCGGAATAGCGGTTCGATTCCGATAGGGAGCGCAGATGGCTCAGCACCTCCAACCCGTCCATTCCCGGAAGCATGCCGTCCAGGATGACGATATAGGAAGCCTTCTCCCGATACCAGCCGTCCTCCAGGAAATCCTCGCCCGACTTGTATGCGCGAATGTCCCCGCACCTGCCCGGACCGATCGCCTCCAGCAAATATTCGGTCAGCAGCGCCCGCACGATCGGGTCGTCGTCGACGATCGCGATTCGCGGCTTCCTCGCCAGCGGCTTGGACTCTGCGTCCCGGTTCACCGCTTCGACGCGGTTGCGTCCGAGCTCCTTGGCCAAATATAGCGCCTGATCCGCCAACTCCAGCCATTCCCGGCAGCGGGCGGGATCCGGCTCTACGATCTCGATGACGCCGGCTGAGAAAGTGACCTGCAATTCCTCTTCCTTCCCCCCGAAGTCGATCCGGCCGAACGTGTCCCCCAGCCTCTTAAGCAGCGAACGGGCCTCTTCCTCGCGCGTTCTCGGCAGCAGCAGAATAAATTCCTCGCCGCCGTAGCGGATCAAGACGTCCGCCGCGCGCATGTGCGACTTCAGGAAAGCCGCGAACTCCGCCAGCACCCGGTCGCCCGCGATATGGCCGTAACGGTCGTTGATCGACTTGAAATGATCCAGATCGACGATCGCCATCGTGAAATGCTCCTGGATTCTCTGCGCGTCCAGGCAGAGCGTCCGGTATGCCTCCTCCAAATATTTGCGGTTGTAGACCCCTGTCAGCTCATCGAAGAACAGAAGCTCGTCCAGCTGCTTTTTGCGTTTTAACTGCCGTTGAATCCGTACGAGCAGTTCCTCCATGTCGAGCGGCTTGTCCAGAAAGTCGTCCGCTCCCATCCGGAAAGCCCGCAGCCTCGTCTCCCGGGCGGTGTCCATGCTGATGACGGTCGTCGGAATGTACCGCTTGCGGATCTGCTCCTTAATCGCGTCCATCACTTCGAACCCGTCCTGCTCGGGAATAAGCAGATCGAGAATGAAGCAGTCCGGCGCACGGTCGTGAAAATAATGGATGGCCAGCGCGGGATTCACGGTCGCGATGACGTAATAGCCCTCTCTCTCGAGCTCTTCCTTCAGAAAGTGCAGCAGCGCCGCGTCGTCGTCGAGAATCAGGACGAGCGGCTGGTCGCCCGACTGGTCGTTCTCCGCGGTCACGAGCGAAGAATGAACGGCTTCCTGATGCTGAATCTCGTAGCATACGGCGATCAGCTCGATCATGAACGTCCGCAGCTTCTCCGGCTCCCACGGCTCGTCTTCGGAACGATGCCGAATCCGCTCCAGCAATTCCCCCGATATGCCGTAAAGCTTGGTCAGGCCGATCGTGCCGGACGTGCCTTTCACGGAATGCAAAAACCGCTCCGCTTCCACGCCGGGAATAGCGGAGCTGGATTCGAACCATATTTCCAGTTGCTTGCGGATATTGGCCAGCAACGCGTCTTGATATTTCTGCACGGGAACCCTCCTGAGCGAAACATATAGCTCTACTATTATATCGGATAATTCCAAAACAAAGATAACAACTTGAACGGGATGAACGCGGATTGTCACTCGGAACCAAAATGGCTATAATGTACGAATAACGATAACGATAACGATAACGACGATGAACGAGAGAGTACTTCGTTTTTCCTGACTGCAGCGAGCCGGGGATGGTGGGAGCCGGCGCAGGATTCGAAGGAAGCGCACTCGGGAGTCGATTTCCTGAACCGCAATCCTTGCAGGCGGCAGTAGGGAAGTCCGGCGACGAGCCGTTACCTTTTAACGAAGCGGCTTCCCTATGCGGGAGTGCTAGAAGAGTGGTACCGCGGAATCGACCTCCGTCTCTTTACGAGATGGGGTTTTTTTGCGTATTCGCGTATCGATATATACGTACAAGGAGGAACCCGTCATGTTGTTGAAGCAAGCATCCGCCATTCTGTCTCCTTATTTGGAGCTGCCCCCGGAAGAGGTGCGCCCGAAGCTGGAGATTCCGCCCGAACAGAAGCTGGGCGACGTCTCGCTCCCGTGCTTCGCGTTCGCCAAGGCGCTTAGGCAGCCGCCCGCCGCGATCGCGCAGCGGCTTGCGGACGTCATTAACGCCGATCGCTCCGACTTGCGCGCCGAGGTCGCAGGCGGCTATCTCAACCTCTTTTTCCATGGCGAGCACTGGAGAAGCGAGTTCGTGCAGCGGGCACTGGACGAACGCTACGGACGCTCCGATGCCGGGAAAGGCAAGCGGATGGTCATCGACATGTCTTCCCCGAACATCGCCAAGCCGTTCGGCATCGGCCACCTGCGCTCGACGATGATCGGCAACGCCCTGGTCCGCATGTATCGCGCCATGGGCTACGACGTACACAACGTTAATCATATCGGGGATTGGGGCACGCAGTTCGGCAAGCTGATCGTCGCGTATTTGAAGTGGGGAGACCGACAGGCGCTGGAACAGGCCCCGATTCGGGAAAGCCTGCGGCTGTACGTGGAATTCCACCGGCAGGCGGAGCAGCGGCCGGAGTTGGAGGACGAGGCGAGAGAAGCGTTCGCCAAGCTGGAGCGCGGGGATGCCGCCATGCGCGAGCTGTGGCAGTATTTCGTAGACGAGAGCCTTAAGGAATTTCAACGCGTATACGAAAGATTGGGCGTCGAGTTCGACTCCTATGCGGGCGAGAGCTTCTACAACGACAAGTTCGATCCCGTCGTGCGCAAGCTCGAGGAGTTGGAGTTGCTGGAGGAGGACGCTGGCGCGAGAATCGTCAGGCTGGAGGAGGAAGGACTGCCCCCTTGCCTTATCCTGAAAAAGGACGGCTCGACTATCTATGCGGTGCGCGATCTCGCGACCGCCCTCTACCGGAATGAAGAGCTGAAGGCGGACGAAATTCTCTACGTCGTCGGGGCTGAACAGAGCCTGCATTTTCAACAGGTATTCTCGGTGCTGCGCAAAATGGGGCTCAAATGGGCGGCGAACTGCCGTCACGTCCCGTTCGGCTTGATTACGATCAACGGCAAAAAGATGTCGACGCGCAAAGGAAAGGTAGTCATGCTGGAGGAAGTGCTCGACGAGGCGGCGGAGCGCGCGCTGCGCATCATCGAAGGGAAAAATCCCGATCTGGCGAACAAAGAAGCGGTCGCCGAAGCCGTCGGAGTGGGAGCGATCGTGTTCGGGGATTTGAAGCATCACCGCCAGTTGTCGGTCGATTTCAATCTGGAGGAGGCCGTCAGCTTCGAAGGCGAGACGGGACCCTATTTGCAGTACACCCACGCGCGAATACGGAGCCTGCTCAGGAGAGGGAAGTATGAAGAGCTGCCTTCCCGCTTCGCCGTCGACGGAGCGCAGCTGTCCTCGGAGCCGGCGTGGGCGTGCATCAAGACGCTGTCCGGCTACGAGGCCGCGATTCGGGAAGCCATCCGCCAGAACGAGCCGTTCGTCGTCGCCAAGTATCTGCTCGCTCTGGCCAAGGACTTTAACCGTTTCTACAACTCGGGGAAAATCATATACCACGGCGCGGACGAAGCCGGGACGTTCTCCAAGCTGAGCTTGGCCGCAGCCGCCGCAGACGTTCTGCGCGACGGGCTTAATTTGCTCGGAATCCAGGCTCCTTCCGAGATGTAGCGTTGGTCATTCGAACGAAATCTGCACTTTCATGTCCGAAGGGCGCCGGTCGCCCCGGAAAAAATCAAGGGCGCCCTCCAGGCTCAGCTCCCGGGTGACGAGATGCCCGACCGAAAGGCGGCCCGCTTCAAGCCAGGCCAGCGCCGGAGCGAACGTATGATTGAGCGCCATGGAACCGATCAGCGTCCATTCCATCTGATACAGTCCGAACGTCCGCAGCGCCACCGTCGCCTCCTCCGTCGTTACGCCGAACTGCACGTATCGCCCGCACGGGCCCAGGTACTGGAAGCTGTTCTCGATGACTCGCGGAACGCCCGTCGTATCGATGACGATCTCGAAGCCGTCCTTGCCCCGTCGGTCCTCCAGTTCCCCGGCCATCCGGTCGGCGGAGACAGTGCGCGTCGCTCCCCATGCAGCTGCCATCTCCAGCTTCTCCGGGGCCAGATCGACGACAACCAGCTCGGAGACGCCCGATCTGGCCAACGCCTGAACCCATTGCTGTCCCATCGCCCCCGCTCCCAGCAGCAGCGCCCGGTCGCCCGTCTCGGGCTTCAGCCTCCGGAGTGCCTGCACGACGCAGGCCACCGGCTCGATCAACGCCCCTTCGGCGAAGTTCAGCCGATCGGGCAGCTTCATCGCGAGCTCGGCGGGCAGCGCGACGTATTCGGCCATCGCTCCCGGAAGCGTCACGCCGATCACGTCCCAGCGCTCGCAGTGGTTCGCGCGTCCCGACAGGCAGAATCGGCAGCGGCCGCACGACAAGTTCGGATCGGCGGCGACTCGGTCGCCTTCCCGGAATTGCTCTGCCCCTTCTCCGACCTCGACCACCACGCCGGAAAATTCGTGCCCGGGAATGATCGGATACTTCGACAAATATTCTCCGTTGTAAATATGAACGTCCGTCCCGCATATACCCACGCGGAGCACCCGAACGACGATCTCGCCCGGCCGCGCCAGGGGAACCGGAACCTCGCGGACGGCCGCGCTGCGCGGGCCGTCAATGACAAGCGCCTTCATTTTCATTTCTCCATCGCCCCGTTTCATGATCCGGTTCCCCCGTTCGGATAGACGAACACCTTGAGGGAACCGCTTTTGTTCGCTCTTGCCCTTTCCAGCGCCGCGGCGGTTTCCTCGAGCGGAAAGACGTCGGTGAACAGCGCCTCGATCTTCCTTGCCGGATCGGCCAGCAGCGATAACCCGAGCGGATACGTATTGGCGTAACGGAATACGCCGCGCACGTCGATCTCGTTGTCAACGAGATAGGAGACGTCCAGCTCGACCCGTCCTTCCGGCGGCAGCCCGACGACGGCCACAGCGCCGCCGCGCCTTGTCGCCAGCAGCGCGGACCGCAGCGCCCGGGGATTGCCGGCAGTCTCGATCGAGACGTCGGCTCCTTCCCCTCCCGTCGCGCGGCGAATAGCCTCCGCGGCGTCCTCATTCCCGGCATGCACCGCAAGCTCCGCCCCGAGCTTAAGCGCGGCGTCCAGACGACGCGGTTCGACGTCGGAGACGAACACCCGCGCCGCGCCGCAGGCTTTGGCGGCAACGACTGCCAGCAACCCGACCGGTCCCATACCCAGGATCGCGACCGTATCGCCCGTCTTCAAGCCGGCTCTTCGGACGGCGTGCAGTCCGACCGAGAACGGCTCGTTCATCGCCGCCCGCTCGAAGCTGACTCCCTCCGGAATCGGGAAGACGAAGTCCTCCCGGATCGCGACGTACTGCGCGAATGCTCCGTCAACCGGTGGCGTTGCCAGAAAGCGGACGTCCGGACACAGATTGTATCGGCCGGACTTGCAGGCCGAACAACGGCCACAGGTCATGCCCGGCTCGACGGCGACCCGGTCTCCCGGCGCGAAGCGCGTCACGTCCGCTCCGACAGCGGCGACGACGCCCGCGCACTCGTGGCCGAGAACGAGCGGGCGATCGACGATATAGCGCCCGATTTTCCCGTGCTCGTAGTAGTGTACGTCCGACCCGCAGACGCCTACGGCCATTACCTTGATCAGCACTTCGTCCACCCGGGGCCGCGGCGTCGGGCGGCGCTCCAGCCGCACCTCGAAGGGCCGGAGCAGCACCGCGGCTACCATCTCGTCCGGCACCGCGGCAGGCCGCGCTTCGTTCGCCGAAGCCATCTTACGCCACTCCTTCCGGAAGCACGACGTCCTGCGCCAGCAGCATCCGCTGAAGCTCCTTCACGTTCACTCCGCGCGGCTCGGCACCCTCCGCTGCGGCCAGCGCCGCCGCGGCTCCCGCCGCCTGACCGAGAGCGAACGCGCACGGCATGACGCGGATCGCTCCAAGCGCCTCGTGCGTAGCGGACACGCAGCGTCCGGCAACCAGCAGTCCTTCCGTACTCCGGGGCACAAGAATCCGATACGGCAGCTGGTAGACGTTCGCGGTATGATACTCCTTGCTGAATTCGGTCGTTACCTCGTTAGGACTGTGAATGTCGATCGGATACCCGTACAGGGCGACGACGTCGTCGAAGGAACGGCCGCTGATCAGATCGTCCGCGGTCAGCATGTACTCGCCAACGATCCTCCTCGTTTCGCGAACCCCGATCTGCGTCGCCGTATCGACCAGCACCGCGTTCCGGAAGCCGGGGAAATATTTGCGGAAGAACGCCAGCAGCTCGAATACCTGTCTGCGCCCTTCCAGCTCGGCCTGCGCCAGATCCTCTGCGCTCGTGCCGCTGAGTCCCTGAACCCGGCTCGTATTGACCCGCCAGACGCCAGCCTGGGTCGTGCGGTAGATGCCCAGATGGTTTTTGTTGACCTTCCATTCCCCCGTCGCCCGCTTCTCCTCGATCAGGCTGCCGAACAACAGGTCCCTCTCCTCGGGATGCTCCTCCACGTATTTCAGGATTTCCGCGTCGTCGACGCCCGCGACGCGGAAGAACATCGTCATCGGCTGGGTCAATCCGTCCGATTTCCGACCCGTCTCCAACTCCGCGCCGGCGCGGCTGGCCACGTCGGCATCGGCGCTGCAGTCGACCGTCACCTTCGCACGAACCGCCTGCAGACCGGATTTATTCACGAGAACGGCTCCGTTCACCCGGCCGTTCTCGACGATCGCGTCTACGAAAAACGTATGCATGAACGTTCGCACGCCCGCTTCCTCCATCATCTCGGCTGCGGCCAGCTTCACGGCCTCCGGATCGAACGGCGTCACATGGTCGTGCCCTTTGCTGAAAAAACCGGAATAAGGACTTCCCGTTCGCACCTTCTCCGGGTGAACGGCCCCGCCGAACGATTCCATCCGGCGCACCAACTCGTCGAACACGCCCTTCACCAATTGCGTCTTTCCGTCGTCGCTGTAAGAAGTCATGAACGGGCCGACCAGTCCCGCGGTCGCGTTGCCCCCCAAGAAGCCGTAACGTTCGACCAGCGCCGTCCGCGCCCCGGCCCTGGCGGAGGCAAGTGCCGCCGCGATGCCGGCCGGCCCTCCTCCGATGACGAGTACGTCGGTGTCCAGAACGACCGGTATTCCAGTCTCGTAAGCGATGCTGCTATTCGTCATAGAAGTGATCTCCCTTTCCCCAACCCGTATATTAAGAGCCGAGCAGCAGCTTGTCCGCCCGCTCCTTCATCGATTTCACCGCATCCTCAGTCGGCTTCTCCCCGATCAGTACTCGCTCGCCCTCTTCCTCGACGATCTTCTGAATTTCCGCGAGATGGTCGAACTTCGTGTCCCGAACGTACTCGACGTCGGCGAAGACGACCCGTTTGAACGATTCCACGTCGAACAACTGCTCCGGATTGTCCCCGAGAATAAGCGAGGCGACCTTGTCCTTGTCCGCTTTCTTCCAGGCGGGCACGCGGCCTCCGGCGATGAGCGGCTCGTTGCCCTCCGTGACGTACCACTGCATGAACTTCCAGGCGGCTTCCTTGTTCTCCGAGCGGGCGTTGATCGTCGTAAAATCCAGATACCCGGTTCCGCCGCCGAGATACTTGCTGTTCTCCGTCAGCTTCGGAGGAGGCGCGAACGCCGTAATAAAATCGTGCGGATAGTCCGTCGTGTTCTTGATGTTCCGCAGGCTCGCCGTACCGATCCAGTGCATCGCGACTTTGTTCGTCAGATAGAGCTGGATGCCTTCCATCTTCGTCGCCTTGGCTTCCGCGATCGGCGGCTGCGCCTTCAGCGTTTTCTCCAGATTGTACATGATGTCGAAATACCGCTTAAACGCCGGATCGTCGAAGTTGCTCGAGCCGTCCTCCTTATAGAAGGCGTCCGGTCCCAGCTCCGTTTTCACCGCTTTGTCCAGGTACTCGAAAATTTTCGGCTGCAGCAGATCGGTATAGGAGCCCCAGCGCTTGTCCGCTCCTTCGCCCTTCGTCAGCGCCGCCGCGTAATCCATATATTCGTCCCAAGTCCATTCTTCGGCAATCGGCAGCCCCGCCTCGTCCAGGAAGCTCTTGTTCAGCGTAACGAAATCGTTCAGAATGATGGCCGGAATGTAATACGTCTTATCCCCGAACTTCGTGATCGAGTTCTCCCCGAAATTATCCGCGACGTCGAACCCGCTCTGCTCGATATAGCCGTCCAGCGGCTCGACCATGCCCGCATCGATCCGCTTGGCCAGCTTGTCCATCCGGTAGTTGATGAACAGGTCGACCTGGTCGCCGGCAAGCAGCGCGGTTTCCAGCTTCGTGTTGCCGCTCTCGTCGTTGACGAAACGGACGTATTCGACCTGGATGTCCGGATTGGCCTTGTTCCAATTGTCGACCGCCTGCTTCGGTCCGGACTCTTCCGGCACGGCTCCCCAGAACTTGAGCTTGACGACGCTGCCTTTGCCGCCCGACTCGGCCCCGGAGGAACCCGAAGGAGCGGAAGCGCCGTTCCCTCCTCCGGAACAGCCCGTAAGCGCCAGCGTCAGGATCAAGCATAACGAGAATAACGAGATCGTAATCTTCTTCATGCGACATCTCCCTTTTCGTATAAGTTATATCGTCTTTGCCGATAAAAACGCGTGTTCAAAAAGTTCGGTTTTCAGCACCAAGGCTGGTCGTTCGCCTCCGGCGAACTGCTCGCCCATGCATCCTGGAAGGTTGGATGAAGACCGGTGATGAGGAAGCGACCGCAAAAGTGTGGCACCTACATGAGTACCGGAAGATCCGGCTGAATTCAAGATTCGATGTCGAATCCGCTTCCCGTTCCGCTTCGTGATCAAAATTGGACTTTTTGAACTACCTCTATAAAGGTCAACCTTTCACTCCGCTGGACACCACCCCCTCGATAAACCACTTCTGGCAAGCCAGAAAGAGGATGATGACCGGCAAAATCGAGCTGACCGCCGCCGCCATCATCAGCGTGTAATCGGTTCCCGATTCATCGATGAAGTTGGTGAGACCGAGAGGAATCGTGTACAGCTCCTTCGAAGCCAGGAAAACGAGCGGATTGACGAACTCGTTCCAGTTCCAGGTGAAGCTCAGAATGACAAGGGACACGAGCGCCGGCTTCGACAGCGGCAGGATGATGCGCAGCCACGTCTGCAAATGTCCCGCCCCCTCGATCTTGGCCGCCTCGGAGAAATCCTCCGGAATGCCGACGTAAAATTGCCTGAGCAGGAACACGCCGAACGCGGTGAACATGCCGGGCAGGATCAAGGCGAAGTGCGTGTCGTAAATGCCCAGATAGTTGAAAATGATAAAGCGCGGCACGAGCGTGACCTGGTCCGGAATCATCAGCGTCGCCAAGAAGACGAAGAACACCGCGTCCCGGCCCTTGAAGCGGATTCGCGAAAATCCGTAAGCCGCGGCCGAACAGACCAGCACGGTTCCGACGACCGTAATCACCGTCACCTTCACCGAATTATAATAGAACAAATCGAAAGGCTGCGAGCCGTTCCATACGCGTTGGTAGTTGTTCCAATTGAAGCGCTTCGGTATCCATTCGATCGGATAATTGAACACGTCGATCGGTATTTTGAACGAGGTGGAAAGCATCCAGACGAAGGGAAGCACCATCAGAACGCCGAACGCCGCCAGCACGACGGTCAGCCCCAGCTTTGGCAGAGACAGCCGCTTGCCCGCCAGCTTTAGTTCCATGCGGTTTCCTCCTTTCTCTCGCTGCGGGTCAGTAATGCACCCATTTTTTCTGCCCCTGCCACTGCAGGAACGTGATCAGGAAAATAATCAGGAACAAGATCCAGGCCATGGCCGACGAATAGCCCATTTTGTAGAAATCGAAGCCCGTGCGGTACGAATAATACGTCAGCACCGTCGTGGACGAGCCCGGACCGCCCTTCGTCATGACGAACACCGCGATGAACACCTGGAACGAATGAATGATGCTGGTGATCATGACGAAGAAGGTCGTCGGCGACAGCATCGGCAGCGTAATGCGGAAAAAGCTGCGGGCAGGCCCGGCTCCGTCAATCTTCGCGGCTTCGTACAGGTCCCTGGGAATTCCCTGCAAGCCCGCCAAATAAATTATCATGTTATACCCGACGTTGGCCCATACGGTCATGATCATGATCGCGGGCAGCGCCCAGGCGCTGCTCGCCAGCCAGCCTGGGGGATCGGCCACGCCCATGCCCCGAAGGAACGAATTGATCGGTCCCATCGAAGGATTGTACAGCGTGCCCCAGACAATCGAGACGGCGACGATGTTGGACACGTAGGGCATGAAGATCATCAGCCGGATCGGCGATTTCAGATAGACGCCCTTGTTCAGGCCAATCGCCGCCAGCAACGACAGGACGATCGTCGCCGGCACGGTGACCGCGGCAAACAGCAGATTGTTCCTCAGACTGTCCACGAACCACTTGTCCGACCACATTTCCGTGAAGTTGTGCAGGCCGATGAACCTTAATCCTTTTAATCCTTCGAGAAAGTTCCAGTCGGTGAAGCTGATGATCAACGACAAGACGATCGGCACGATCGTCAATATTCCGAAGCCCGCAATGGCGGGCAGGATGAACATCCACCCGGCCAACGTATCGGATTGCTTCTGGGTGCGAATAGCGATCTCTCCTTTCCTGCAACCGAAGTCTACTGCCCATGTTAGCGTTTTCCTACCGTCGCCCGAAACCCGCATTTCCTCTGAAAACGGATACAATTCTATTTTCATAGGACCCCTAGGAAGTCGGTTCCGGGCGTTCGGCCACGATCTTCAGAAAAAAAGCGACGATTCTCCGAATTCGCGGACAATTCGTTTACACGACGGGCGAAGCCTGCCTATACTGATGAGATGAAAGCGCTGTATCAGGGGAACGTGACCCTCCGTCCAGCTACGCTTCGCAGCCGCGGGATTCGAAAACGCCGAGCGAGGGCACACTGCTGCAAAAGGAAGGTTGCATTCCCGAGATGAAGGAGGCCGGCAGCCATGTCCTTGCCTTTCACCAGCCTGCGAACGAAGTGGATTGCCGCTTTCGTCGCGTTCGTGCTCGTCCCCCTTCTCGGGGCCAGCCTATATACGTATAAGGAAATCGAGAACGTCCTGCGCCACCAGGTCGAGTCTTCGGCCGAGGAGCGGCTGCACCAGATCAATCTGAATATCGAACGCAAGCTGCAGACGATGATGCACGCCACCGCCTCGCTCGTCATCGACGAGAACGTGAAGCGGGCGCTGCTGCGTCCTCCGGCCACAGAGCGCGACATGCTGGACAACACCCATGTCATGGACAAGAAGTTTCTGGAGATGTCGACGTCGACCGCCAGCGACAGCTTCTATTTCTCCGTCTTCGACAACTTCGGCTCGTTGTACACCAATTGGGGGCGGACGCCGCAGGCAATGAACGCCATGAAGGAAAGCGAATGGTTCCGGCGGACGCTGGAGGAGAACGGATACATGGTATGGACGCTGAATCACGCCAGCTACGCCTCTCCGGACAAGCAGGCGCTGCTGAGCGTCTCCATGGTTTTCCGCGACGAGAGCAACAGAGGGATCGGGCAATTGGTCATCAGCGAGCCGACGCAATCCTACCTAGACATTCTGCAGATCGGTCATCCCGCCACTCCCGGCTTCGGGCTGCTTGTCGGACCGGGCGACCAGGCGCTCACCCCGCTTCCGGAGGAGGCTCTTCCGCTGTACGAGGCGCTGCGGCCCGTCATCGAAAGCTCCGGGGACGGCACCGTCAGCACGCAAGCGAACGGGGACAAATACGTATTGAGCACCTATTCGCTGCCGATGACGGGCTGGAAAATCGTACAGATCGTGCCGCACGGCGCCGTTTTTCGAGAAATCGACCGCATCCGCAACGTGTCCATTGCGATTTTCTCGGTCAGCATGGTCGTGTTTCTCGGCGTCATCGTCTTTTTCTCAAACATGCTCACCCGTCCGCTGCGCAAGCTGAGAAACGTCATGAAGCAGGTGGAAAAAGGACGGCTCGACGTTGCGGTAGAGGTGAAGACAAGGGATGAGGCCGGACTGCTGGGTCAGGCCTTCAATAAGATGCTCGAACGGCTTCAGGGCCATATCGACCGCGAGATCGTGCTGGAGCGGCGTCACGAGCAGGCTAAGCTGGAAGCGCTTCAGGCGCAGATCAATCCGCATTTTCTGCATAACACGCTCAATACGATCCGCTGGATGTCCATTATGGCGGGAACGAAGCCGATTACCGAGATGCTGATGTCTCTCGGGCACCTCCTCGATATGAGTATCCACCGGGGACAGGACCGCATCATCCTGCGGGAAGAGATGGACAACGTCCGGTATTTCATGACGATCCAGCGCTATCGCTTCGGAGATCACGTGACCGTCTCGGAGCAACTGGAGGAAGGAACGCTGGACGCGCTCGTTCCGAAGCTGTCGCTTCAGCCGCTTGTGGAAAACGTGTACCGCCACGCTTCCTTCCAGGAGGGACGGGGAGAGATGCTGATCCGTTCCCGAATCGTCTCTCCGGGCGAGCTCCTGCTGGAAATCGTGGACAACGGCCTGGAGGTCAACAAGGAGCGGCTTCGCGACATCGCCGAGCGGATCGGCGCCGACGAGCGGTCCGCCGGCTTCACCAGCGTCGGGCTGCGGAACGTGCACAAGAGAGTCCGCATGATGTACGGAGACGGCTACGGAGTCGCCATCCGCAGGGCAGAAGAGGAAGGCAGAACGTTCGTGTCGATCCGGCTGCCGCTGCAGCGGAATTCGGAGTCGGAGACGGAAGGGAGGGAAGACGATGAGGATCGTCGTCGTGGAAGATGAGGTGCTGGTGCGCAAAGGAATTTTGTCGGGCATTCCCTGGGCGGAGCATGGCATCGAGGTCGTCGGCGACGCCGCCGACGGACGCACCGGCCTGGAGCTGATCCGCAGGCTGAAGCCCGACATGGTCGTCACGGATATTCAGATGCCGATCATGGACGGCTTGGAGATGATTCGCCAGGTGCGCAAGGAGCTGCCGGATACGGCGATCCTGATTCTGAGCGTGCGCGAAGATTTCGGCGCCGTCCGGGAGGCGATCCGGCTCGGCGTGATCGATTACGTGCACAAGCTGACGATGAGCCCGGAGGAGCTTCTGGAATCGGTGCTTCAGGCCAGAAACGCCAAAGCGGGAGCCTCAAGCGAACTAGCGAAGCGGTCTGAAGGCGATTCGGAGACGGCTTCCGCTCCCGGCCTGCCGGAATGGCTGTCGGGCGAGCGGACGAGCGGGGAAGGAAGCGAATTCGTACCGGAGAATCGGCTGTACGCCGTAGGGATCGTTCGCCTGCCCCCGGGCTCCGATGCAGGAGCGGCGAGACGGCTGCTCGCCGCGGCGGAGGAGCCCGGTTTGCGGGAGGCCGTCTTGCACGCTGCCGTGCCGGATGCCGTATTCGTCGCCCGCGCCGATCCCGCGGACGCAGAGGTGGACGCCGAAGCGCTGGCCGAGCGCTGGCGGACGGATCTCGAAGCCGCGCTGCGGAAGCTCGGACCCGATGGGTCGCGTATGTCCGTTGGCCTCGGCGCGGTGCGGCGCGGGACCGCGGAGCGGAGCGAGGCTTATCGGGAGGCGCGGGAGGCGCTCACCGGACGCTTCTATGCCGGAGCAGGCTTCTCGCATCTGTATTCGCCGGAGGACGAGCGGAGCGAGACGCCCGAAGAGGCCGGGAGCTTCGCTCCTACCACAGCGCTGAAAGCTTACCTGACCGCGCTCGAACAGTCGGACGAAGAACTGGCGGCCCGCAGATTCGAGGAATTGTTTCCCCCGCTTCCACCGAGCCGGATTTCCCCGCGCGCGGTTCGCGACCGGATGCTGCAATGGCAATCGGCGGTCGCCCTCCTGCTGGGAGAGTGGGGCTACCCGCTGCAGGGCTTATGGAAACAGACTTCTCCCTTCGAGCAGCTCAACCAGCTGGATATCTACGAGGAATTGCGGGAATGGTGCTGGCGGCTGCATACGGTTGCCCGGGAGCTGCTGGAGGATTGTTCGCATAACGGACGGCGAAGCGAGGTAGAGCAGGCGATCCGCTACATGAAGGAGAACTACCGTCATCCGATCCGGTTGCAGGAGGTCGCGGCCCACGTCAATCTGAGCGACAACTACTTCAGCTTCCTGTTTTCCAAGAGCACCGGCCAGCCCTTCGTCCATTATTTACACAACCTTCGCGTCGACAAGGCGAAGGAGCTGCTCCGCGAAGGCATGCTGCCCTGGTACGAGATCGGCGAACGGGTAGGCTTCGACAATCCCAAATATTTCGCGAAAATTTTCAAGCGGATAGCCGGAACGACTCCGACGCAGTTTCAGAAAAGCAAATGAGGCCGCGCGCGGGCTGCGCTTCCCGGCGCGGCCTCCGTTTGCCGGGTGACCCTTCTCTATCTCCTCTTCACCTCACGAAGGCGGAATTGTCCGACGAGTTGCTGCATGAAGCCCGTAATCGCTTCGACGTTGCCCGAAGTATGGCGCACGCTTACAATGTCCGCCTGCAGCTCCTGAATCTGCCCTTCCACCTCACGCGAAATGGCGCGGTTCTCGATGCTGACCCCTGCCACCTTCTCCATCAGGACGACGACTTCGTCGACGACCTGCGTTTTGCGCGAATCTTCCTCCTGTGCGTTCCCGAGCGTCTCCGAAGCCGCAGCGACCAGCTCCGTCCCTTCTTGCACGACCTTCGTCCCTTCGCGGATCGACGAATAGGCCTCCTGCGCGTGCAGCGAGATTTTCTCAACAAATCCGTGCACTTCCTCGGTCGACTGCCGCGTCAGATCCGCCAGCTTGCGAATTTCGCCGGCGACTACAGCGAAGCCGCGGCCGTGTTCACCGACCCTTGCGGCCTCGATGGACGCGTTAAGCGCGAGCAGGTTCGTCTGCGCGGAGATTTCCTGGATGACGTTCAGAACCCCTCGAATTTCGTTGGCCGTGTCGGCGAACAACCGGATCGTCTCGTTCGTCTCCGCGACCCGCACGGAAATTTCCGACATTTTATCCCCGATCCGGCCGACTTCTCCTTGAGCGACCGCGATCTGCCCGGACGCCTTCTCCTCCAGCTCTCTCAGCGTCTTGCGCATCTCGTCGGTTACGTTCTTCGCTTCGTCGATGTCCTTGAGCTGACGCCTCAGGCTGCGGATCATGTCGTGAACCTTCCCGCTGACCCGCTCGGTCGAGGACGCCGTCGTCGCCGCGGACTCCTTGAGCAGCTGCTGGCTGACGGACACCTCCCCCGCCGCCAGGTGAACCTTAAGCATGATGCCTTCGAGCGAATCGATCATGTTGTTGATCCATTTCGCCAGCTCGCGGGATTCGTCGTTGTCGAATCCGTTCGTGTCCAGACGCTGCGTGAGATCTCCTTTCCCTTCGGCGTTAATGCGAATGAAGCGTCCGACCTGGCGGATCGGATCGACGACTTTCTCCTCCGCGCGCCTGTGCGACAAATAGACGAAGACCAGACCGAACAGCAGGTTAAAAACAATCGCGCTGAGCGCCGTCAGCAAAGGCGAAGCTTGTCCAGCGATCACGAGCAGCAGCGCGGCCGCCGCGGTCGCGAAGCCTCCGGCCAGCGCCAATTGCATGCGCAGCTGGCGGAAAGCGATGCCACGGATGCGGTAAACCTCCTCCAAATCCCCTTCGCACATCATCCCCCAGTTGTCCGGACAATGCGGCAGGCGGAAGGTGACGCCCTTGCCGATAACCGGAATGTGACGGTAGTCGGAGTAGCCGGGAAACTCCACGAACAGATTGCTTCCGTTGCGAATCGTATTGGCGACGCCGGGATGCAGCTCTCCGGTCGCCGGGTCCGTGAACCTCAGCTCCAGCTCCGTATGCTCCTTGACGGCAACGGTGCCCCAATCCGTCGTGACGCCGTCCTTCAGATTTTCCCCGTGCGTGAACGTTCGGTCCTCGAACCGGCTGCGCGACAGCGCCGTTCCGGGCGCGATGGGCCGGTTCAGAACGGACTCCGCCATAAAAATATAGTTGTCCCCCGAATCCGGGTATACGTGCCCGGACTCTCTCTGGATCAAATCGCCGATAACGTCGTTGGGCACCCTCGCGCAGAGCGTGCCGGCCAAGACTCCGTCTTTAACGACAGGCACCAGAAACATCAGCGTCATTTTATCGTGAAACGAGGACGATCTCGGACCGATCTCCAGCGTTGCCGGGTCCCCGTAAGGACCGAACAGGCACGGGCGGCCTCCGTTCTCCCGGGCGTACGTCCAGCCGGCCGCGAACGGCGAGCCGCTTCCGAAGTCTCGGCCGATATGAGCTGCGTAGGTCGAATGGGCGACAACTCCCCGGGGGTCGAGAACGAACAGTTCCGTTACGTCGGACGCCCTGGCACAGACGGCCTCGAATAGCCCTCCCCAGCCTTCCGAACCTTGCGCTTCGTCCTTCCCCTTCCCGCCGGCAGCCAGTTTGACCGACACCATCTGCTCCCTCAGACGTTCCAGATGCAGCCACATGTCGTTCGTCCAGTCTTCGAGAATTTGCACGCGCGTATCCGCGATTCCTTCGAAGATGTCCTCGACGTCTTTCTTCAACTTCGCGTTTAACCGATAAGACCACCACAAAGGCAAACCTTGCTTCCAGCCGAGCCATCCGAACATAAGCTCCACCCCATGACTAAAGTCTTATATACATGGCAGCTATTGTAACATATGGAGGCATATTTGGAAGCTATTATCTTCCATTTCACATCACATATGGAATAAAGGGTGACATTTTTTTGATTTCGGGCGAAAATCGTCTACTCTCGCATGGTTTGATGTGAGATTTCTCATCACATAACGCCAAAAAAAAGCCCCCGGACACGCGCCGAAGCGGCGAACCGGAGGCTTACCTCGATCAGTTTCTTATTTTACGAAGCCAAGCAGCATTTCGCGAATCATTTTGGAAGCAACGATTGGCGTCATCTCTGTCGGATCGTAGATCGGCGCCACCTCAACGAGGTCGAAGCCGACAACCTTGACGCCGGAGCGCGCAATCGCATGGATCGCTTCAAGCAGCTCCTTGGACGTGATGCCTCCGGCCTCCGTCGTTCCCGTGCCGGGAGCGGCCGAAGGATCGAGCACATCGATGTCGATCGTCACGTAGACCGGACGTCCGGCCAAGGAAGGAAGCTCTTTCTTGAGCGGCTCGGCCACTTCGAACGGGTGGAAGTGAATGCCGGATTCCTGAGCATACGTCCAGTCTTCTTTGGAGCCGGAACGGATGCCGAACTGATAGATATTGGACGGCCCCATCAGCTGCGCCGCTTTGCGCAGCGGGGTGGAATGGGACAGCGGCTCGCCCTCGTAGTCCTCGCGCAGATCGGTATGTGCGTCGAAGTGAAGAATCGCAAGGTCCGGATACTTCTTATACACTTCCTGAATGACCGGCCAGCTGACAAGATGCTCTCCGCCCAGGCCGACAGGGATTTTGCCGTCTGCTAGCACGCCGCTAACATACTCCCCGATGATGTCCAGGCTTTTCGCCGCATTGCCGAACGGAAGCAGCAGATCTCCCGCATCGAAATAAGCAAGATCGTACAGGCTGCGGTCGAGGTAGGGGCTGTACTCCTCCAGACCGACGGAAGCTTCGCGGATTCGGCCGGGGCCGAATCGGGAGCCGGGACGGAAAGAGACGGTATAATCCATTGGCATGCCGTAAATGACGGCTTTGGAAGCGGCATAATCGTCGGAGCTGCAGATGAATACATTGCCGGAATAAGCTTGGTTTAAGCGCATAAAATGAACGATTCTCCTTTATTTCGTCAGATCCTCGACAAACTTCGGCAGCGCGAACGCCGCCTTGTGCAGCCGAGGCGAATAATATTGGGTATCGAGCTCGGGAATTCCGCTCTCGTCGACCGCTAGCGGATCGTATTTCTTGCTGCCCATCGTGAACGTCCACAGACCGCTCGGATAGGTCGGAATGTTCGCAACGTATACGCGCACGATATCGAACACTTCCTTGACGTCGCGATTAACGCTGCGGATCAGATCGGCTTTGAACCACGGATTGTCCGTCTGCGCAACGAAAATACCGTCTTCCTTCAGCGCATCGTGAATGCCCTGATAGAAGCCTTTGGTGAACAGGTTGACGGCCGGGCCCACCGGCTCCGTCGAATCCACCATAATGACGTCGTACGTATTTTTGTGATCGTGGATGTGCATAAAGCCGTCGTTAACGATCACTTCGACGCGCGGATCGTTCAACTGGCCCGCGATGGAAGGCAAGTATTGCTTCGAATATTCGATGACTTTGCCGTCGATGTCGACGAGCACCGCCTTCTTCACTTGCGAATGCTTCAGCACTTCGCGAATAACGCCGCCGTCGCCACCGCCGACAACGAGCACATTTTCCGGGTTCGGATGCGTAAACAGCGCCGGGTGCGCCACCATCTCATGGTACACGAATTCGTCCTTCTCCGTCGTCATGACCATGCCGTCGAGCACGAGCATATTGCCGTATTCCTCCGTCTCGATCATTGCGAGCTCTTGGAAATCCGTCTGCTCATGGACCATCGTTCGTTTGATTTTCATTGTGATGCCGAAGTTTTCGGTCTGCTTCTCCGTGTACCACAACTCCATGGAGGACATGCGCATCCCTGCTTTCTATGGGCTGAATTCCGACCGCCTAATGTATCAAGCTAGAAGTATTATAAAATATCGACGACAAAAAGCAATCATTCCATAAGGAATTTTAATGTTCGTTTGCCCTATTGCGGAATATTCCCCACGCAGAATAGCCTCCCCCTTCCTTCCCCATACTACAAAGGAAACGATTCCCTTTATGTCGAAGGAGGCCTCATCCATGGATCGTCAAGCCGCCGGCAATCGGAAGAAGTCCCGCCCTGTCTCCGGCTGGAGCAAGCTGCGCCGCCGCATCGGATGGATGACGCTGCTATCGCTGATCGCGTTGGCCGCGGCGGGCTTCCTGCTGCTCAAATACGCCCCGCTACCGGCCGGCGCGACGATGCAGTCGACCCGCATCCTGGACGCCAACGGACAGACGATCGCCAGCCTGAAGGGCGGCGTCAACCGGCCGACCGCGAAGCTGGCCGACATCTCCCCCTGGCTGGTCAAGGCAACCCTTGCCGTCGAAGATCGTCGCTTCTATGAGCATGCGGGAGTCGACTGGCGCGGTTTGGCCCGGGCGGCTTGGGTGGATCTGCGCCATATGTCCAAGGAGCAGGGGGCCAGTACGCTTACCCAGCAGCTTGCACGCAACCTGTATTTGTCGCATGAACGGACGTGGACGCGCAAGCTTAAGGAAGCCTGGTATGCAGGCCGGTTGGAGCAAAGCTTTACCAAGGATGAGATTTTGGAGCTGTACCTCAACCAGATCTATTACGGGCACGGGGCATACGGAGCGGAGGCCGCCTCCCGGCTTTACTTCAATAAACCCGCCAAAGAGCTGACGATCGCCGAAAGCGCCCTGCTCGCCGGCATTCCCAAAGGACCGCGCTATTACTCTCCGCATCTGAATCCCAAGAGCTCCCGCGCGCGCCAGAGGAAAGTGCTTCAATCCCTGCTCGAAACCGGTCAGATCACCAAACTGCAAGCCGATCGTGCGGCACGCGAGAACGTCGCCGTCCGCGCTTTGCCGGAGGAGGAGGAACGGGCGGCCCCTTATTTCGCCGAATACGTCAAGAAGATTGCCGTCGAACGGCTGGGCATCGACGAGAGGCTGATGAACGAAGGAGGGCTGACGATACGCACGACGCTCGATCTGCGCATGCAGCAGATGGCCGAGGCGGCCGTCAAGAAGGGGCTGACAGGAGCTAACGAGGAATTGCAAGCGGCTCTAATCGCCGTCGATCCTCGCAACGGTTACATTAAAGCGATGGTCGGCGGGCGCAGCTTCCGCACCAACCAATATAACCGCGTGTTCACGAACACGCGGCAGCCTGGCTCTTCATTTAAACCGATCGTCTATGCGGCGGCGCTGGAAAACCGAACGATAACGGCGGCGACCCGCTTTCGCAGCGAACCGACGCTATTCTACTTCGATCATGGCCGCCAGATTTATCGTCCCGGCAACTATAGCGGACGATACGCTCATGCGGATATTGGGCTGCGCCAAGCGATCTCGGCTTCCGACAACATCTATGCCGTCCATACGATTGTACAGACCGGACCGGAGGCCGTCATCTCCATGGCTCGCAAATTAGGCATCGCCTCGCCGCTCAAAGCCGTCCCGTCCCTGGCGCTTGGCACGTTCCCGATCAGCCCCTTCGAGATGGCGTACGCCTTCTCCGTCTTCGCCGGCGGAGGAGAACGGGTCGAGCCGATCGCGATTACGCTCGTCCAGGATCGCCGGGGCAAGGTTCTGTACGAGAGCCATCCGCAACGGACACAAGCCATCGAGCCTGCTCTGGCCTACGTAACGACCCATTTGCTGAAAAGCGTATTCGAACGGGGAGGCACCGCTCGCAGAGTCGCAAACATGATCAAGCGCCCCGTCGCCGGCAAATCGGGCACGACCGACTCCGACGCCTGGTTCGTCGGCTATACGCCGGAGCTGACGACCGCCGTATGGCTTGGCTATGACCGCGGCCGGCCCATTACGTCCGGCGAAGCTCATCGCGCCGCGCCGATCTTCGCTCAATATACAGAAGCGGCTTTGTCGGGAACCGCTCCGAAGGGCTTTCCCGTGCCGGAAGGCGTCGTTCACGCCTATATCGATCCGGCAACCGGCCTGCTCGCTTCCCCCGCCTGTCCCGGCGAGGGTGCGGTCGAGGTGTTCCTGGAAGGAACCGAGCCCGTCCGCTCATGCGGTCCGCTGGGATCGGCCATCGAAGTCAAGCCGAATCGGGACGAGCAGTCGGGCCGTTCCTGGTGGCGGAAGCTGCGGGGCTGGTGGCGCTCCTGATGTCGCAGGTGCTCCGCGCGGGCCAGGGGTGAAGGACAAAATTGTGCCTCCACGCCAACCAAGACGCGGGGTGAAGGCCATAAAAGTGCCTCCGCTCCAACCAAGCTGTGGGGTGAAGGCCAAAAATGTGCCATAATGGCCCGCGGGGGGCGCGTGTAGTGCGCATGGTTTCGGCGCTTCTCCCCCCTTCCAATCAGAACGGCCGCATGCCCAACGTATTCACTTTCTCGCCTTCGATTGAAACTCCCATCTGCGCAGCGATCTCCCGATAGAAAGCTACGCGGCGAGCGATGCGCCGATCGCTTTCGTCCAGATTGCCCTCTATATTGCCGTTAATGATCATAATGGTAATCCCGAAGCCCGCCGGCGTTAGCCCCTTGGCCTTATTCGCTTCGGAAGGCGTCCAGTTGCCGACCATCACATCGTGAGCCGAAGGCTTCGGCGACTGGGGGGTCATCCAGAACAGAATAGCCGTCATAAAGCCCAGCTTGCCGTCTTCCACAATCAATTCGGGCTGTTGGAGCAGCGGATCCTTAGAGCCGTAAATAATTGCGCTGATCAATCCGTAATTGTAGTTCCAGCTCAGTTGGATCGGTCCGCGCCCGTGATAGGATTTCCCCTGAACCGGAGGGAAATCGTCGTTCTCCTCTACATATTTGGATCCGGTTGCGTTCCTGTAGGCGATCTCCTCATTCCAGTACAATCCCCATGCCCGCAGATCCCCCGACGACGTCGCCGTTCCTTCGCCCGTTTCGTGCGAAATATTCGCAAGGAACGCTGCCAGCTCGCGCTTGCGCTGCAAATCGGAGCCTTCCTTAATAAAGGAGCCGAAATCGACGGTCTGAGATACGATCGCCGCGATCGACGTCGTCGTGCCGGATGAAGAATAGAAATCGGCGGCTTGATAGATAAGCGTTTCCGTCCGGGCCTGTTTGTCCAATCGAAATATGCGCTTGCTTTCGGAATTGTCCTGCCTGTACTCCACCTTGTACTTGATGTTGGCGACCTCGGCCACGGCAGCCAGCAAGTTGGCGTAGGAATAATAATCGGTTTGATCTATTCTATAGTGGGACAAATGGACGGAAAATTCGTGCCACCCCTCCGACCCGATTCGATTAGGAAACAACCGCTCGTATTCGTCTTGCGGCAAGACGCTTTGAACGGCGTCTACGGCACGATCGGGCGCAAACAGCGGATCGATTCCCCCCCACAACGATTCGATGTCGGCATCGGTAAGCACTCGGCTTTGACCTACAGCCGGAGTCTTTGCTGTTTCGAACTTCGCCTCGAGCTTCTCTTCGCGTTCCATCCCGTTCTCCCCTTCTGATTGTTGTTCGAATGAAGCCTGCAATTCCAATTGTATTAGGCGCCGAAATGGTTTTCTATAGGAGGAAACCACGATTTTGTTATACAAAAGCCTGCAAAATAGCTTCGTCGGCTCGGAAGCCATCGCCTGAAGCTCCGGGAGAAACCGCTGTCATCCCCGCCATGTTCTGTTACAATGAACCTATCTGCCTGTCTGATAGATTCAGATGCTATTGCCACTACCGGAAAAAGGATGGAGCCGATGAATCGATTTCTGACCTTTAAGCAAAAGCTCATTCTAACGTATATGGTTTTTATCGTACTGCCCATGTCCGTTCTTGGATTAGGAGCCTACGGGCTGTATAGCGACGCTATGGAAAAAAAGGTGAGCGACTTTGCCCAGCAAGTCGCCGTCAGCACGGCCTCGAACATCGAGATGTATATCCGCGAGCTGGAGCAATTTACGCTGATGCCTTATTATGGCCGCGATTTTCAAGACACGCTGACCGACGACAGCGGAGCGGACCCTCTGTTAAGCATCGAGGTTAAAGAAACAATCGAGAAAAATTTCAGCTTCTGGCAGTCCCAGAGAGGCAGCGTCGAGAATATTTCCTACTTCAGCAAGCCCGGAGTCGGCCAGGAGCGCATCTACAGTCTCGGTTATCTTCCTCCCGACCTGGAAGTCGGCAAGCTGCCTTGGTTCGAAACGTTCAGCGGCTCGGATGAAATCGTTACCTATCTCAGCCTGCATCAGCCCGCCTCGACCGACTTGATTCAGAACACGCCTCCGCCAAAAGTGTTTTCCCTGATTCGTAAAATTTATAAATCGTCCACTATTCTGATTACTTCGGGTTTCTTTCAGGTCGATTTCACGTTGGAAGACATCGAAAGAATTATGAGTCGAGTCAATCGCGAGAAGAACGGCTCCTTCCTGCTGATCGACCGGGATGGACAGATCGTCTATTCCGGCGATCCGGTTAACGAACAACTGCTGGCCCATATCGCCGAGCCGCCCTCGGATGGCCAAGATCGGCAAATCGTCAGTATGGGGAGCCAAAAAAACATCGTCGTTCATCATCCCGTGGGCAAAATGGGTTGGACGGTGGTCGGTTACGTCCCGGTTTCGCAGATCGTATCCGGAATTATGCAGGTGCGCAACTCCATGATTTTGATCGGAGTCGTCTGCATCGTGCTTGCACTTATCGTTTCCACAGGCATTTCCTATCAAATTACTAAACCGATCTATAAGCTGATCTCGCTGATCAAACGCGTCGAAACGGAAGACTTTCAAATTCAATACGACAATCCGCCACGCAACGAAATCGGACAGTTGATTCGCAGCTTCATCCGGATGAGCCGCAGACTGGACGAGACGATTCGCAATCTGTATCAGGCGGAAATCGTTCGCCAGGAAAGTGAGCTTCAGGCGCTCAAGTCGCAAATCAACCCTCATTTTCTCTTCAATACATTGGAAACGATCAAGATGAAGGCGGAGATCGATGAGGCCGACGCTACAGTCGATATGATCACCGCATTGGGCAAGCTGGTCAAAACGTCGCTGCATGCAGGCAACGACTTCAATACTTTTCGAGAGGAAAGAGAGTACCTCAACAATTATTTTTACATTCAAGATAATCGCTATGCTTCCCGATTCGATATGACGATTGACGTGGAAGAAGAGCTGATGGAGTGGTATATTCCCAAGCTGCTTATTCAACCGCTCGTCGAGAACGCCTTCTACCACGGGCTGGAGATGAAGCAGGGAAAAGGAAAGCTGAGCGTCGCAATCGGCAGGGAGGAGTCGCATGTGAAGGTCGTCGTAACGGATGACGGGTTGGGCATGTCGCCGGAACGGCTGCTGCGCCTGCGACAAAGCCTCGACGACGGCAAACAGAGGCTCTCGCAAGACGAGAAAAGCATCGGTCTCGCAAACGTATTCGCCCGAATCGGATTGTATTTCGGCTCCCCCTACACGTTGCACATCGACAGCCGTCCGGGAGAAGGTACAGAGATCGTTTTGCTGCTCCCTCCAATTAAGAGCGAAAGCGAGGTTAACATTTATGTTTCGCGTCATAATCGTGGATGACGAAGCCTACATTCGCCAAGGTCTTCGTAAAATATTGCAGCGTTTCGCCCCGCAATGGGAATTGGTAGGAGAAGCGGAGGATGGAGAGGCCGGACTGCGGCAAATTTTGCGCCTGCAGCCGGATCTGGTCATTCTCGATTTTCGTATGCCGGGCCTGAACGGAATCGAGTGCTGCGAGCGGATTGCCGAGCGGGCTCCGCGCATTAGGCGCATTCTTCTCACCGCATATCAGGATTTTCAACTGGCGAAGCAGGCAATCAGCTGCGGCGTCACCGAGTTTATTACGAAGCCGCTGGATCGCGGAGAATTGCTCGAAACGCTTCGAAAGGTAGAGACGATGATCGAGAAGGAGCGCAACGAAGAAGCGCGCGTTCTTTCCCTGCAGCAATCCGTCCAGAGAGTCGCCCCGCTTGCAACAAAGCTATATTACCAGCAATTCATCTTCGGACAGGACGACCGCGAGCTGGCGCAGTTTATCGTCGAGGCCGGCTACTCTCCCCCGCTCGACCGTGACAGCGACTCCCTCGTTCTTCTGGCGATCAGTCCCGACTGGATCGAGAACAACGCTTACAGCTCCTTCGACGTGGAACTGTTCCGGTACGCGTTGACGAAATTCGTTCAGGAGTGGTATGCGGAGCGCAACTCCGCCTATGTGCTGCAAGACCATATCGGTCAAGTAGTAGTTGTGCTGAACTACACTTCCGGAGAAGCTGCCGCTTCCCTAAGCGCTCGCGAATCGGCGAACAGACTGCAGCGGGACATCGACCGGACCTTCAAACGAACAGTCACGATCGGGCTCAGCGGCTTTCATCCATTGGCCGAGGCCTCCCAGGCCTACCAAGACGCCTCTCTTGCCGTCACCTACAGGCTGGTCTGCGGAGGAGGACAGATTCTATCCTTGCCCGCGCTGCCCGTAGATAGGAGGATATCGGCCTCGGAGCTGGAACACCTGGACAGTTCGCTTGAACAGCTGCTGCTAGGCAATGAACAGGCCGCCTTCTCGGCAATCGACAAATTTGCCTTCTCCGAGCCCTTGATGCCCGCAGAGCTGAAGCGTTTAATCACCCATTATATTCTGCGCGTCGGCGCTCAATTGAAAATAATGGATCTGGATATGCGCCAAATTAGCGGCAAAACGCTTGAAGAGTGGCTTCATGAATTGGAGGGCATCGCTGTGCGCTCTTCCCTCATGTCCAGAATCGGCGAGCTGGTTCGGGATGTATGCCGAACGATCCGTCAGGAACGCAGCGCCCCCAATACGCCGTTGATCGAGAAGGTCAAACAGCACGTCTCGCAGGATTTAGCCGACGGCGTCAGCCTGCAGTCGGTAGCGGATCGCTTCGGTATGAACGCCAGCTATTTCAGCCGCTGGTTCAAGTTCGAAACCGGTCAGAACTTCGTCGCGTTCCTGAAGGAATGCCGGATCGAGAAAGCCCGGTCCCTTCTCTTGCAGAGCTCGCACAGCCTGCAGGAGATCAGCGAGCGGGTCGGATATGCCGACATCAAGCATTTCTGCCGGGTGTTCAAGGAATATTCGGGCTATTCCCCGTCGGAGTACAAAAGAGCGCACTCCCGCTGAACCGTCAGAGCCAAGTCGCCAAAGTAAAGAAATTCATCCGAATGTAAAATCTGCCCCCCTATTGACTCCGACATTCGTGACTTAAGATAAAACAGAACCGAGGAATACGCTTACAAAAATGATTTGGGGGGATTTCAATGAGCTTCACCATGAACGCCAAAAAACTTCCCGCAATACTGCTCGGAACCGGACTTCTTCTCGGCGGCTGCAGCGGCAACAACTCCGACGGAGCTCCTTCGGAATCGGCGGCAGGCACCTCTTCCGCCAATCCAAGCGCAAGTACAAACTCCGGATGGCAGGGGACCATTACGATGTACGCTCAAGTGTACACGCCCAACTCCAAAAACATCGCCGGCTTGAAAAATCAGACGAAGCTTCGCGAGGTGGCCGACGAGTACGAAGCCGCACATCCCGGCATTATAATCGAATTCGTCGACGAAGAGTTCAAGGATTATACGCAGACAGTTCGGGTCAAGGCGGCGGCCGGAGAAATGTTCGACGTGTTCTGGGGACAATGGGCCGAACTAAACAATACGTTTCCGAAAGGCATCGCAGAGGATTTGACGGAGTACTTCAACAAGCCGAACCCTTATATTCCAGACAAAGCGACCTGGGCGGAAGCGATGAATACGACCGTCATCAGCGAGACGCGCTCCCCTGACAGCAAGAGCTATAACATTAACGGGGACTACGTCGCGACCGCCTTTTTCTACAATAAAGATTTGTTCGAGCAGGCCGGCATCGCGCAAGCGCCGACTAGCTGGTCGGAGCTGATCTCCGCCACGCAGCAATTGAAGGCGGCAGGCATTACGGCCATGTCTCAGGCTCCAGATTACGACTGGTTCCAGCGCCACTTCCTGTCGGACTTCTTCTCTAAAGAGTACGAGACGATCTCCGCCTTCGACGAGAGCCCGGGCGTATCGTCGCTGGATCAGAGCATAGCCATTGTGAAAGGGATGCTGAATACTTCCGACGAGCGCTTTATGGGTTGGTGGCCGCTGTTCAAGTCGTTAACCGACAATTGGAAGCCCGATTACCTGTCGTCCGATCCCGGGGTTGTCGGCAGCAACGCGAGGAACGATTTCCTCGCCGGGAAAACCGCCATTTTCTACGACGGCAGCTGGTTGCCCGAGAACGCCAAGGACGCCAAAGTCACATTCGGGCTAGGCTCGTTTAACTTCCCCGTGCTTACGACGGCGGACACTCCGTACACGACCGGAGAAGACGTGTCGGGAGCGGTCGGCGGTCCGAACGCCGCCTTCCAGTTCGCCGTCTCCACCAAAGAGGCGAATGCAACCATGAAGGAGACAGGCAAGCAAGCGGCCGTTATCGATTGGCTGCAATTCCTGGGAACGCCGGCCAACGTAGAGAAAATCGTCAACGAGCACGGCACCTTCGTCCCGACCTGGCCGGATACGAAACCCGCCGAAAGCATGATCGAACTCGCCAACCAGGCTTCGAACAAGCTGAAGGCGCTCGGCGTAGGCGGATCTTCCCCGAACCTGGGCAAAAATATACAGCGCATCTTCGGCCTGTACTTGAGCGGCAATATCGATTTCGACAAAGCGAAGGCCGATGTACAGAAAGAGCTCGATACGGCGATCAAGGAATACCAGTCCAAAAACAATGTCGACTTCAGTCAATACTAGAGCTGGCCGCGAATCGCATTAAAGAAGGGGGAGCCGCTGCCTCGAAGCGACTCCCCCCTTTCATTCTCCCTATCGAGAAAGGATGATCATCCGATGGCCGGCAAAGCCAAAATCAAGAGCGCGCTTACCGGGTACGGCTTTATTCTCCCTACCTTCGTCTTCCTGATCTGGTTCATGTACTACCCGGTCTATCAGGCGCTGAACGGCGCATTCACCGATTGGGACGGCTTTAACGCGCCGAACTATATCGGCTTGGACAATTTCACCCGGATGTTCAGCGACGAAGTGCTGCGGCAATCGGTCGTCAATGCCTTGATCTGGATCGCTCTGTCTATCGTGCTGGCGATCGTTCCGCCCTTCTTCGTGGCGGAGCTGATCTTCCACCTCAAAAAAGAGCGTGCCCAGTACATCTACCGAACCCTGTTCGTCGTACCGATCGTTATCCCCGGCATTGTCACTATTTTGCTATGGCGATTTCTGTATCAAGGGGACGGCGCATTAAATCAACTGTTGGACATCGTTGGACTCGGCTCCCTCAAGCAGCTCTGGTTGGGTGATCCTAATATCGCCCTGTATTCCATCATTCTGATGGGCTTTCCCTGGATCAGCGCGTTTAATCTGCTTATTTTCTATTCCGGGTTGCAGAGCATTTCTTCCGAGGTTATCGAAGCTGCCAAACTGGAAGGCGCTATCGGCTGGAAACGGGTGCGGTTGATCGACATTCCGCTGTCCGCCCCGCAATTGCGGCTAATCGTTATTCTGACGTTGATCGGGAGCTTGCAGAACATTATTCCTCCGCTGATCATGACGAACGGCGGTCCCGGATACTCCACCTACGTCCCGATTCTTCATATGTACAACGTGTCCACCGTGAACGGAGAATTCGGCTACGGCATGGCTATCGCGCTTGTCATGTTCGCCGTGATTTTGCTGCTTACGCTTATCAACATGAAGCTGATCAAATCCGAATCCTGATCCAGAGGAGGTCTCACCTATGCGTACCTTCCGGCTGCCTGGCGCGGGACAATGGTGTTTGCTGGCGCTGCTGCTGTTTAACCTGCTTCCGATCTATTTTATGTTCGAAAATTCCTTCAAGTCGCCGATCGCGTTCGCTTCCAGCACTTTGAACTTTCCGCAAGAGTTTCTGTGGAGCAATTACTCGACCGCCTGGGCTAAAATCAGCGAGCCGATTCTGAACTCCGCTCTCATTATCGCCATGAGCGTCGCAGCGATCGTGGTATTCGCCGCTATGAGCGCTTACGCGTTTTCCAGACTGCGTTTTCCGCTTCAAAACACGCTGTTCCTGCTCGTATTCGGGCTGCTGCTCATTCCCGGCTTTCTCACGCTGATCCCGCTTTACCTGCAAATCAAGAAGCTCGGCCTCTCCGACAGCTATTGGGCGCTGATCCTGCCTTATATCGCAGGAGGCCAAGCCTTCAGCATCTTCGTTCTGAAAACCTTCTTCGAGCAAATGCCCGACGAGCTCTTCGAAGCCGCTCGCATTGACGGAGCCGGGAATATCCGGATTTTCTCGACGATTGTGCTGCCGTTGTCCGTTCCCATCTGCACAACTGTCGCGATTATCAATATTACCGGCCTATGGAACGACTACTTGCTGCCTTCGCTGCTGCTGAATCGCTCCCATCAGACGGTGACGATGGCGCTTGTATCCTTCGAAGCAGCCGCAGGTAATTACGGCCTGAGCGATTACGGAGGAATGATGGCCGCATACCTGCTCGCCTCCATCCCTCTGCTGCTCTTGTTCTCCCTATTGATGCGAAATTTCGTAGAAGGGATAGCCAGCGGCTCGATCAAAATGTAAGCAAAACGGGGCTGTTCCCTAGGGCGCGTATGCATACTCCGGATCGTACATTTGGTGAAAGAAACCTCTGAGCGGGTTTGCATACACGCCCTAAGCGCTTCAAGCCGCTTTTTGGGACAGCCCCGTTGCCCCGCTCCGATCAAAGCCACCGTTACTTTCTTTATCCCCGAGCTCCTCCCCATTGCGGACCGTCCGTTTATTCTTTAACGCTGCCGACCGTCATGCCGCGAACAAAGTATTTCTGCAGGAACGGATAAACAAGCATAATCGGCAGCGCGCCCATAAAGATCTGCGCCGTTTTCAGCGTCTTCTCGCTGAGATTTTCCAGCACCTTAAGCTGCTCTACGGATACCGAGGTCATCATGGAATTCATGGACATGATCAGAGTGGACAAGTACGTCTGCAGCGGATACTTATCCGGCGAGTTCAAGTAGAGAATGCCGTCGAACCAGGAATTCCAGTGCCCGACAATCGTAAACAAGCCGATGGTCGCGATCGAAGGCAGCGATACGGGAAGGAAAACCCTCCATAGAATGGTCCAATGTCCCGCTCCGTCGATCGTCGCCGCTTCCTCCAGCTCCTTCGGAATCGACCGGAAGAAGTTTAGCATCAGGATAACGTTCCATACGCTCAGCGCTCCGGGAAGAATCAGCGCCCAGATCGAATCGATCAGGCCGGTATTTTTGACAACCATAAAGGTTGGAATCAGCCCCCCGCCGAAGAACATCGTGACGGCAAAGAACCAGACGTACACCGTTCTGGAACCGAACTGCTCGTTCGATTTGGCCAGAGGATAGGCGGTCAGAAACACGAGCAGCATGTTGACGACCGTCCCGAGAGCGACTCGCTCCAGAGAAACCCATAACGCACGGAAAAATTCAACCTTTTCCCCCAAATAGATATAAGCGTCCCAAGAAAAGCCGACCGGCCATAGCTTGACCTCTCCCGCCATTGCCGCCGTATTCGAGCTTAAGGAAATCGACAGCAAGTGCAGAAACGGAACAATGCCGAGCAGGGTGACTCCGGTCAAAAACAGCGCGTTAAATGTAGTAAACAGCTTTCTGCTCAATGAGATCTGGCCTCGCATAGCCGACTCACCTCCATACTGATGTTGTGGACTATCGTGATCAAAATTGGGCTTTTGGGCCTTCATCTAGAAGATTCGGTAGTTGTTGTATTTGTAGGCTGCATAGTAGGTTACCGAGACTAGCGCAAGCGAGATGACGGACTTGAAAAGACCGACAGCCGCAGCAGGACCGAATTGCTGACTGAAAATACCCAAGCGATAAACGAATGTATCGATAATGTCCGAGCCTTCGTAAACGGTCGGATTATACATAATCAAGATTTGTTCAAAGCCGGCGTTCAATACGCCCCCAAGTCCCAATACGGCAAGCACAATGATCATCGGCGCTATGCCCGGCAGCGTAATATGGATCATCTGCTTCCATTTCCCCGCGCCATCCACCTCGGCCGCCTCGTACAGCGTGGCGTTAATGCCGGTAATGGCGGCGAGCATGATAATCATGTTGTAGCCCATGCCCTTCCATACATCCGAACCGATAATAATCGTTCTGAACCAACTGTTGTCGAGCATAAACATAATCGGCTCCAAGCCTAGCGACGATACTAGCGCGTTCACCGGGCCGTTCAAGGAAAACAGCTCGATCACAACGCCGCCAAGCACGGTCCACGACAGGAAAAACGGCAGGAAAACCGCAGATTGCACAAATCGCGAAAACCAGCTTTTCGTTACCTCGTTAAGCAGCAATGCCAGAACTAGCGGAACAAGCAAAAACAAAATCATTTTGCAGACCGCGATCAGCACTGTATTCCACAGCACTTGATTAAAGTCCGGAAGCTGAAACACGTATTTGAAGTTGTCGAGACCGATAAACTTCGACTTAAAGAAACCGGACAGCGGCTCGAACTCCTGGAAAGCCATAACCAGACCCGCCATCGGGCCGTAAGCGTAGATGATCGTAAAGAAGACTCCCGGCCACAGCATGAAATGCAACGGAAAATTTCTTTTTAGCTTTTTCACAGATGCCCCTCCGTTCTCTCCTATTGAAAAGCGGGAGGTTCGGTCGATTGTCCGACTCCGCCTCCCGCCTCCTCGTGCGGTTTATTTCACTGCTTGCGTATCGTACCATGCGTTAACTTCTTCGATAATCTTGTCGCCGCCGAGCGATTTCCAGCTGGCCACGAACTTATCGAACTCGTCAAGCGATGCGCCCATGATGATCTTCGTGAACGACTCCTGCATCAGCTTGTCGAGCTGACCGCCCTTGCTGACGATCGTCTCCGTAGGCAGACCGTAGAATTCGTTGTTGACGAATTGATTGCTTTCCTTGACCTTCTTCGTTGTGCCCCAGCCTCCGTCTTTAGCTGCGCGGCTGTAATATTGTCCCCAACTGATGCCCAGGGATTGACGGGAAGTATCTTTGGCCAAGTATTCCTTCGTCGCGCGGAAGACGGAGTCGACGTTGCTGAAGTTCTCGTCTTCCAGCGTAATCTCGGTTTGACCCGCATCCAGCGCCTTGTTGACTTCGGTATAGATGTTGTCGATATCGGCCGGGTTATAGATCCGCGGATTAAACCAGTTGTAGACGTAGCCTTTGGCAGCCTTCTCGTCGTCCTTGTACTTCTTGTAGCCCATCTCGATGTAGAAGTTCAGCATTTTGATGGCGGCTTCAGGATGCTTCATATCTTTGCTCACCGCGAACACTTTGCCGGCGCGAAGCTTCGGCACAAGCGATTTGCCCGGTCCGTCCAGACCCGGAATTTGCAGCGCGATCCATTCCGCCTTCGGATCCTTATCCATGTGGGAGTTAAGCGGCCAGTTCGGGTACCACCATTCTCCGTAAGAGATGCCCACCTTGCCTCCAACGATATCCTCGACAGCTTTGTTTTCGTCCTTCAGCGCAAACTCCTTGTTAATAATGCCGCGCTTATACCACGATTGCAGCATTTCCAATCCGGCTTTCATTTCCGGCTGAATCAGGCCGGGAGCCAGTTTGCCGTCGCTGCCCTTGATCCAGGCGGACTGCTTGTCGCCAACGGACGGATACGCTCCGAAGCCGTTGAAGAAACCTCTAAGATCGAAGCCCCAGAAAAACAATTCCTTCTGGAGAGAGACGCCGTAAGTATCATTCTTGTTATTGCGATCCGGGTCCTGCGTAACGAATGCTTCGGCAACCTTGTCAAGCTCTGCCATCGTAGTCGGAGGCTGCATGCCCAGCGTGTCGAGCCAGTCTTTGCGAATCCACAGCAACTGCGTGGAGAGGAACGGGTCCTCGAAAGCCGGAATCGCCAGCTGCTTGCCGTCGGAGCTGAACGTCTTCATGGCGAAGCCGCCGTCCGACTCCATATACTTCCGCAGATCCGGGGAGGCGTATTGCTCGTACGCTTCCGTCAAATCTCCCAGCATGTTTTGGTTTTTCAGCTTCTCGAAGTTTTTCTGGTCGAGTTCCATGATGTCCGGCAGATCTCCCGATGCGAGAGCTAACGAGAACTTCTGCTCGTACTGGTTGTTCGGCACCATCCATTTGAACTTCACTTCGATGTTCGTCATTTCTTTCAAGTCTACGAGATATTTGTTCTGATCAGGCGTCATTCCGGAAGGCGTTCTTGGATCTTCCGGCGGATTGTAGCCGATCACCTCGGTCACCGTCACCGTCTCCGGATATTTGCCGAGCGGCTCGGGCTTGGTTGTCTCCGCGCTCGCTTCGCCGCTTTCCGAGGAATCCGAAGGGGCTACGGACGCCGATGAGGACGGGGACGAAGACGCTCCTTCTTTGTTGCCGTCTTTGCTCGAACATGCCGCTGTCACGGAAAGCACAAGGGACAACGAGACGATTACACTCCAGGATTTATGCCATTTCATTTGCAAGCTTCCCCCTATATGATCGTTTGCCTGTCTTAGGAGCTCCTTGAATTCATTATAGGCCTCGCGGGAAAACGCTCGCAATTTTGAATCGTTTACAATCGTTTCAGATTTTTTACCTATGCGAATTTCGATACTGCATCGGAGACATTCCCGTCATCTTTTTGAAAAAGGTCGTGAAGTAAGAGTTGGAATCGAAACCGGTGCGTACGGCAATGTCGTTGAGCTTTAAAGAAGTATTCAGCATCAGGTCGATGGCTGCGTTTAATCGGATCGATTGAATGTAATCGAGCAAATTGCGGCCCGTCGCCTGCTTGTAGTATCGGGAAAGATAGGACGGGTTAAAATGAACCTCGCCCGCGATCGTCGTCAGCGACAAGTCGCCGCTCAGATTGTCCTGCACATACCGGTGGACCTGCTCGATCAGCCAGCCCCTCTGCTCCTCCGGCTCTTTGTCCTCGCCCGACCCCATGCCTTCCCAGAGAAGCGCTCCCGCTTTGCCGAAATCGATAATGGCTAGCGGATGGCCGAGTCGAGCACGGTCGCGAATGCCCGCAAGCATCGCTTCCAGCCGTGAATGCGCCGTCTCCCAGCTTTCGGCTACGTTGCCGGAAATGCCGAATATGACGGAGGTGTCCAAAGCCGCTTCGCATTCGTTCTGCACCTGCTCCAGTATGCCCTTCAAATACGCAACGACTCCTTCGCCGGCATCCCCGCTTCCCACAGGGTCGCCGAATCTGGCCGACAGCTCCGCGTCCGGCTGCAGCAGCCATACCTGAGCTTCCTCCTCGCAGATCGTCTGCTCGCAGGCGAGCGACGTCGGAAGCAGCTGTCCGAAAATGCGCTGCACCGCCTGCAGCGTCTTGCGCTTAGGCGGCTCGGCGCGTTCGACCCACCCGGCGACAAGATACGCCGGGCGATCCGCGGAAATGGTAAAGCTCAGGTCGGCGTAACGCTCGTCGGCTATAAGCGAGGGAAGCGGCTCTCCCTTCAGCAGCTCCGTCATCATTTCCTGCTTCAAATACGGCTCCGCCAGGTGCAAATGAAGCTGCGCCCTTTCCTGCTCCAGCCGCTGCCGGTTCTCCTCCTCCAGCTTGCGGATCGCCTGCTTGACAGCCTCGAAGATCGGGTCCATGCCTTCCGTTTTCAGAATATAGTTGTCCACATTTTTGCGCAGCGCTTGGTAGACGTATTCGAACTCGCTGTAGCCGGTCAGGAAAATAATCCGGCAAGTCGGCCAGTAATAAATGATGTCGTCGACCAGTTGCAGGCCGGTTTTGCCCGGCATGCGAATATCGCTGACCAGGATGTCCAGCTTCGTTCTCTTGGCGATTTCCAGCGCTTCGGCGGCAGAGTAGGCTTTGCACAGATCCAGCTCAAACTCCGGATTGCCTTGGAATAATTGCATTAATCCGTTTACGATAATCGGCTCGTCGTCTACGATCAACATCCGATACATAATCGTTTAATCCCCTTTTCCGCTCAATTTGATGACCAACTCGGCCCTTAATCCACCGTAAGAGCTGCGGGACAAGAACAGCCCGCTGCCTGCGCCGTATTTAAGCTCCAGACGGTTATGCACGTTAATCAGGCCTGTCGTCTCTTTCTGTCCGGATTTTCTGACCAAGCGATCCTGCAACTGCTCCAACCCCTCGTCCGTCAGCAATCCACCGTTATCCTCCACAATGATCTTTACGCATTCGTCCTCGTGCGCAACTCCGATCAACACCATTCCGTCGTCCGCTCCGTCTTCGAAGGCATGATCGAATACATTCTCCACAATAGGCTGAATGATGAGTCTCGGAACGTGAACGCCCTTTAACGAATCCGGAATCTCCTCGTAATCGTAGGAAATACGGTTGGAAAACCGGATGCACTGAATTTCGCAATAATCGAGAGCGTGCCGATACTCCTTCTCCAGCAGCACCTCGTCCGAGCCGCTCCTCGTAATGTATTGATAATAGCTCCCAAGCCTTTGGGACAGTTCCGCTGCGCTCTCGGCGTCGTTAACCTTGCACAGCATGTAGATATTGAAGAAGCTATTATACAGAAAATGCGGATTGATCTGCGATTGGAGCTGCTTCAGCTCCGAGCGCTGCAGGGCAATCTTCTTCTCGTAGTTGTCCTCAATCGAACGCTTGAGACGGGTTACCATGCGGTTGAAGCTCTGGAACAGATAGTGGAATTCGTCCTTGGTCTTGGATTCGATGACCAGGTTCAAATTGTCCGTCTCGATCATTCGAAAAGCTTTAACCAGATTGGACAGCGGCCGGTGAATCATCACGTTGATCGAAAAAGCATACAGTACCAGCACAAGCGCGACGATGCCGAACAAAATATAAAACGACAGGTTGAATTGACTAAGAGGCCGCGTCAATTCGTTCTCGTTCACGTACATCGTCAGCGACAGCTTTAACGAACTGACCGGCTGATGCGTGATGAAATATCTCGTGCCGTCCACCTTGCGTACTTCGGGGCTGTCGTCTCCGACGACGGGCTCGCCCGGGATCAACAGGGGCTCCAGCTCGTCGGGCCGGTCGTCCTGCGCCGTAGACAGCACGCTGCCCAATTCGGGGCTGCCTAGAAACACTACCGATTCCCGGTACAGGAACGCAATCTCGCGCAGCTCCTCGGCCAGCTTCGTTTTGGAAATTTCGATATAAGACCAGATTCCCGCGTTGTTCTCGGTTTCGATAAAGAAAAGCCGCTCGCCCGCTTGATAAAAGGACGGCTTGGGCGATTGCTTCAGCAACTGGGAGATCAGCTCGTACTCGGGATTTGGAACATTCGTTATGCCGCTTGCGCCCGAGATCGTTTTGCCGATGGATTCTACATACACCCCTGCATTGACGACGTATTCGCTCGTGCCCGCAATCGGCATCAAGCTGGCTCTCACCTGCTCGATCAGCTCGACCTCCTCGTACTCGCCCAGCTTGCCTCCACGGAAGCTTAGCTTCTGCAGCTCCTGTTCGTTTAACAAGCGCAGCTGCTGGTTGCGAACGAAATACATCTCCTTGTCCAACTGCTTGGCGTAGAAGGCTGCGCTCGCGGTGGCGGAATCCAAAATCGTATTTTTCGAAAAGGACATCCCCCTGTAATTGATCCATATGTTCAAAATAATTAGAGGAACCATGAACACGATAAAAATGATGACGATCTTCTGATATACGTAAATATTGGCTTTTCCGCTTACCCGCAGCTTCATAGCGCACCTCCGAATGTACTATTCATACCACAGGTGAAGAGTTTTTGAAAAGCGGAGGCAGGACCGATTCCGCTCTTCGTTAGTTTGTATTTTGCGTACACACATACCCATGAGAAAAACAACAATTTCGCTTTCTATCGCTGCTTCTGACAACTGCTTGCGGCAATTCCAACGATTCCAAATCGCCGGCAGCGTCTTCGACGCCAGGAAGCAATACCTTGGAGACGAAAGAAGTGAACATCCGGTTCGCCTGGCAATGCCAAAGAATCCGGAGCATCCGAAGGAAGCGTTCAAGTTCATCAAGTTCTATGTCTCGCAAACGGCTCAGGAGATCAACTCCTCCACCGGTCTGGGCATGCCCGTGCTGAAGTCGGTAACGAACTCCGGGATGTGGCTGCTTGAAGGAAAGCCGCAGGAGCATGTGCAAGTCTTCTTCGATCAGTTGAACAATTCCAAGAGTCTTCCGTTCGATCCTCTGTGGTCCAAGACCATCGATGAGATTTTTATGCGGGAGATGGTTCATGATCAGCAATTCTGGACGTCTCTCAAAAACACATTCGTGTTTTCCTTATTGACCATTCCTCTTGGAATTGCTGTGGCTTTTGTTATCGCGCTGCTCCTGAACCAGTCGATCAAGGGAGTTAATCTCTATCGCGCCGCCATATTTCTGCCCGTCGGCATCTCCATGATCTCTATTTCGGTCATCTGGAGATGGATTTTGAACACCGATCTAGGCATTCTGAATTATGTGCTTAGCCTCGTGAATCTGCAAGGCGCAGGCTGGTTGTCGGATGAAAAATATGCCCTGTTCTCGGTGTCGGCCATTTCGATATGGAAAAGCGTGGGCTTCAATATGGTTATTCTGCTTGCAGGCTTGAAGGGGGTTCCCTCCCATCTGTATGAAGCCGCAACCATTGACGGAGCCGGAGCCTGGAGACGCATGACACGGATCACCCTGCCCTTGATCACGCCTTCTTTATTTTTCGTGTCGATCATGTCGGTCATCGGTTCCTTCCAAGTGTTCGACCTGATCTATTCCACAACAAGCGGCGGTCCCGGCGACTCCACGCGCGTAATCTATTACTGGGTTTATCAGAATGGGTTTAAGTTCTTTGAGATGGGATATGCCTCCGCTCTGGCTTGGGTCGTATTCATTATGTGGTTTGCAGTTACGCTGTTGCAGATGAAATTTTTCGGGAACAAAGTAAATTATGAGATGGACTAGGTGATAGATATGACCTCCTATACAATGAGCAATCGCGTGAAGGCGAAGTCGCTTCTCATTCATGCCGTTATGAT
The DNA here is from genome assembly GCF_017671885.1 of Cohnella sp. LGH. Classification (NCBI taxonomy): domain Bacteria; kingdom Bacillati; phylum Bacillota; class Bacilli; order Caryophanales; family Paenibacillaceae; genus Cohnella; species Cohnella sp. LGH. Next base: position 727,947 of record NZ_CP072117.1, on the reverse strand, counting down.
CGTCTGTTGCATCCTGTTCATCTTTCCTTTTCTGTGGATGGCATTGACCTCGTTCAAGACTCCGCAGGAAATTTTCCAATGGCCGCCCCGTATGTTTCCTAATAAATGGAGTTTCAGCAATTATCAAGAAGTATTGACGGCTGTGCCGCTGCTCCGAATGCTGCTCAACTCCTTATTTGTTGCGGTTGCTGTAACTGCGGGCACGCTGTTGTTCAGCTCGTTGGCCGCCTACTCATTCGCGCGTTTGCGCTTTAAGGGCAAGGATCTGCTGTTCAGCATGTATTTAGGCACGATGATGGTGCCTCTAATGGTGACCTTGATTCCGACGTTTGTGATTATGCGAAAGCTGGGAATGGTCGACACCTACTATGGGCTTATCGTTCCCGGGTTTTTCGGCATGACCATACGAGACAGCTTGACGAGGCGGCGCGGATAGACGGCTGCGGGTATTTCGGCATCTATTCGCGGATTCTGATGCCGTTAATGAAGCCGGCTCTCGCCTCTCTGTTCATCTTTACCTTCATAGGAGTATGGAATGATTTACTGTGGCCGCTTGTGGTCATCCAGACGGAAAGCGTCAAAACGATCACGCTTGGCCTGGCTTCATTCCAAGGACTATATACGACCAAATATCACCTGCTAATGGCTGCTGCGATGATCTCAGTCCTTCCGGTTATGGTCGCTTATATTAGCAGTCAGAGGTATTTTATAGAAGGAATCACTCTGACCGGTCTCAAGGGATGAGTTCAAGCACAACTGGACAACTATTAACATAATTAGGAGTGGGATTCTTGAATCTTTATAACGGACTAAATATGGGATTGGGCAATTTGGCGCGTCTGTCTGACGCTAAGACAAGATCGATCAGCCCTGAAAATTTTACTGGCGAGAAAGGCAAAGGAGGAATGGCGACAGAAGGAACGGGGGCGAACTGCGCGCGCGATCTGGGCATTGGTTGGAAAGTGTCTCCTTCCGTCGAGATCGAGCCTGGAGCTGTGTTTACAATGGGAGAAATTCAAGGGCCCGGCGCAATCCAGCATATGTGGATGACGTGCTTCCCGACATTTTGGAGAAATTTGATCTTCCGTATTTTCTGGGACGGTGAAGAGGAAGCTTCCGTTGAAGTGCCGATCGGCGATTTCTTCTGCAATGGCTGGCAGGAGCGCAGCAATGTCAATTCATTGCCGATTGCGGTGAATCCAACCGGGGGAATGAACAGCTATTGGCAGATGCCTTTTCGCCACTCTGCCAAGTTGACGATGGAAAATAATCTTCGGAGAAAGCCGTACTGTACTATCAAATCGACTATACGTTGACGGAAGTCCCGGAGGATGCGGCATATTTTCACGCCCAGTGGCGCCGCACGAACCCTGTGCCGTACAAGGATGTCTATACGATTATCGACGGCATCTCGGGCATAGGTCATTATGTCGGAACCTATCTCGCCTGGCAGGTGAACAACACCGGTTGGTGGGGAGAAGGAGAAATCAAATTCTACATGGACGGGGACAAGGAATTCCCGACGATATGCGGAACGGGAACCGAGGATTACTTCGGAGGCGCATGGAATTGGGAGCAACCGCTGGGTACGTACAGCACCTATTCCATCCCATACTTGGGAATGCACCAGGTGATTCGACCTGATGGCTTGTATCGAAGCCAGACGCGCTTCGGCATGTACCGCTGGCATGTCATGGACCCGATTCGGTTCGAAAGCGATCTGCGGGTGACCATTCAAGACCTCGGATGGCGCTCCGGCGGGCGATACTTGCCGCAGCAAAGCGATATCGCTTCGACGGCCTTCTGGTATCAGGCCGAGCCCCACGCCTCGTTCCCGACACTGCCGGACAATGATGCGCGAGAAGTCATTTAATCCAGCCATATCAGCGCTCACGTCAACGACGTGAGCTTTTGTTTGTCAGGCCATCTGCAACTTCCAACTCCATCCAGAGTGAGAAGAGAGCGGAAAATGTTTCGATTGGGGGTATCCGGCGGCACTTCATCAAACAGACGGTGTCGTGCGGTCGAAAATCGCCTTACGGTAGTTTTCCGGGGATAATCACTTGTTTTCCTCATATATTTTGCAAAAATAAGCCGAGTTGAACTGCCCGACCAGCCATGCGATTTCATGTACAGGTTTATGCACTCGCGAGCTTGGATGGCTTCCCGCCGGCATCGCAGGCAAAACCTCGCGTTTCAACTCCCGCAGCAGAAGGAGCAGCAACAGCACGCGGGACCTTTCGTTATCCGAACACCTGCGTTGAAGATATTGAATATCATGCAGACCGGAGACTGGATCAAGCACAAATCCTACGATTATCAACCGGCAACTTCGTTCACGAGAAGCATAATGTCATTATCATGGGCGCATCCGGCGCAGGGAAAACCTATATCGGCTGTGCGCTTGGGATCTCAGCTTGTCGGCAGTTCTTGGCTACGAAGTATATCCGACTGCCGGAGCTATTGACCGATTTAGCTGTCGCTCGCGGAGATGGCACGTACAAGAAAGTGATCGCGCAGTACAAGAAGATCAGCTTGCTCATTATCGACGAGTGGCTGCTCGTTTCGCTTACCGCGACCGAATCCCGTGACCTGCTTGATATCATTGAAGCGCGTCATCAGAACGCCTCGACGATTTTTACTCACAATTTGCGCCGGAGGGCTGGCACGAGAAGATCAACGAACAGACGATGGCCGATCCCATTCTCGACCGCATCGTGCATAATTCGTATCACATGCTCATTGACGGCGAGGATTCTATGCGCAAGAGAAAAGGAATTCCGAGCTAATCTGCATACGGAGCCACCACTTCGCTCGGGGTGGCTCTTTCCACTAACATAGTGGCTCTATTTCGTTAATACAGTGGCTCTGAAAGATTAACCGAGCGGCTCTGCCGCACCGAAATATTCAGTCGATCTATTGGCTGGAATAGGGATATGTCTATCTTATGCCGCTGCAACTCCCGCTGAATGAGTGCTTTGTCAGAATAAAGTATTGTAGCCGGAATGTGTTTAGTCGAACAACGACTAACACATTCCGGTCTTTTGGATTGCCCAGTATTCCTTCATGCCTAATCTAATTAGGTTTAACCTATGAATAGGCTTCCTACTTTATTTAGCTTTGGTATACTTCACCAAAACCATCATAAGTCTCTCCGTGCACTCCACTTATCGTAAATCTTATTTTTGCTCCGTTGAATGTTGTACTGTTCCCGTAAAGATTTGCACCTGTTGCGCTTGTTTTTGATCCAGAAACGGTAGTGCTTCCCCATACAGTATCACCAAACCAACCCTCCTGAACAACTGCATAAGTAATCGAGAAATTATTGTTAGTGTAATTATCCGATTGATATTGTTGTAAGTTTAAATACAAGTATTTGCTGGATGTATTCACATCAAAAGAGCAACTTGAATAAAAGGTAGTTGAATAATTCCTATCCCAGAAATTCCAATTACATAATTGGGTGCTGGCAGCCGGACTTAACGATTCAAACGGACTTGCATCACTTAAAGATTGATCTGACTCAGGGTTCTGAATATCATAACCCATTACTACTTTCCAAACCCCTTCTTTGATTTTCAATCCAAAAGGGACACTTACCTTCTCACCAGTATCAAATAGGATTTCTACGGTTATTACATATTCCGATTCACTCTTGGATGCTAAAGAAGTAACAGTGTATGATTCGATTTTTTCGCTTCTCTCCAGCATATCTTTTTCATAAAACTCAGCTCTACTAACTTCATCGTCTACAAAGCGGATATCCTCTGACAAATTTAACATTGCCGTTGAATCCCGGTCGTTCACACTATCAAATAAAGTATCTAAGGATTTTGTAACAAAATCGGGAATTGATTGCTTTTCTTCACTTGCAATCGCCAAATGAGGAATTGCCAGCAAAAGAAAAACGGATATCAATATAATTTTTTTCAACTTCATAATATCCACTCCAATGCACTTTTATAAAGGGGCCCCTTATTTGTAAACAATACCCTTTTTTTACAATCACATTCTATGGGCCCTTTTTCCTGATTTAAGAAACTCAAACAAAAGATACCCTAAAACGTTGAATAAAAAAATAATTACTATCCAAGTTTTCTTATTTTGATTGAAAGGAATTAAAGAACTAAACCATAAAACGAATATTAACCAATATCCAATCAAAAAATATGCTCCATATAGAACAAATACCGGTTTGTAACTTCTTATAACAAGTTGACCCTCTAATATATATTCATTATTATCGGAGGAAATAATAAACCCATTTACTGTGTCACTTTGAAAATGATTGTTTCTCAAGGGAAAGGCGGAAATATTGTCCTTATATCCAAAATGAGGATACTCGTACATGAATTTTGGAGTTGGTTGTTGAGAGTTTGCTTGGATCTTCAAAAAAACTTCTTTAGCGTACGGATGTTCATCAATCCAGTCTTCCGCCATCATTTGTATGTCCCTGGAAACAACAAGATCGGTAGATAAATCCTGGTTTTCGTTGTTGTAATAACTGATCAATTTAGACTTAAACTGCTCTAACCCCGTAGTAACTCTTTGATTTTGAAATTGGTACATAAGTATTAGGACTGTACCGACAATAAACATAAAAATCGCACAACACAGCAACATTCTGTTGCCCTTTTTCTTCATTATGATTTCAGGGTCATCACGAAAGTCTCCAAAACGTTCCAAAGTTAATGCATATGCCCTTTCAGGATCATGCCCCTCATTTAGAAGGTCCTTCATAGATTGCACAAGATTTCTCGTTATTTCTTCACGAAAGTCTTGTGTATCTTTTACAGTATCTCCTACTGTTTCGCACATGGAATCAACCGCTTTGTTAATACGTTTCATATATGTACTATCAATATCTATTTGAGCCTTATCCATCAATCTCACCCTCCAACAATTCGTTCATGATATCTCTAATAAATACCCACTCTTCCTTTTTTTTCATATAATAACCAATGCCTTCGGGAGTTATCTCATAAAATCTGCGACGCCCTCCATTATTATCAGATGAGTCCCAATATGATATTAAAAATCCGTTTGTCTCAAGCCTTCTAAGTGCTAAATACATTGTTGCTTCCTTGATAGAGAATTTTCCGTTGGTTTTTTTACCAATTAGTTTAATCAAATCATAACCATATCTTTTTGTGGTTTTTAGGAAGTTCAATACAATAATCTCGATGAAACCTCGCAATATCTCTTTACCGATTTCCATGTAATCATCCTCCTTTTTACATAATAATGCAATATACTAAATAAAGCAATGTAGTTGGGGATTAAAAACGAAACGAGTCAATAAATTTACTTGAGTGGAGTGGACTTGACATGGTGTCGTATGCTCATACGCTCCACCATCCGCCTGGTAATTACCCATTTCGAGCGCATAATAAAAAATGGCAAAGCAAGGGACATCCACATGTCCTTGCTCCGCCATTTTCATCTGTCCGCTCTACAGTTGAATGCCTGCGCTAGTCAAGCAAATCCTTCAACTCTTGAGGTGAATTGTTCCACCATTCTTCATTGTGCTCCGTAAGCAGCTTGCGAAGAGCCGTCTTCTCGTCCGGACCGATGTTGTCCAGCATGTACTTGCGCTTAAGCGCAGCGTCGAGCCGATTGACGTGATCGGGCAGCACCTTCCAGCCCTTCCTCGCCTCGGAATCGATCAGCATTTCGCACGAAGTTGCGCCCGCATAATACGAACCGCTCTCGTTGCGGTCGACAGCCACCCATACGATCCAGGCCGGACGGCCGTTCGGCACGAGGGACTTGTCGGGCGAAAATCTGATCCCCTTCTCGATCTTACTCTTGGCATGCATCGCGCCGACATCGATATACGCCACGCCCTCGTCGATCATGACGCAGGCGACCTGGCTCAGGTCGATCGATCCCGCGCCGAAGCCTTTATGTTGTTTATTGCTGACGACGTTAAGCGACAGTTTCTTCTTCTCCGTCGGTTGATTCGGATTATCCATGGTCAGCCTCCCGTAAATGCCGTTACATACGAAAAAACCGGGACCGAAACCCTCGAAAATTCGAGTCTCGCCCGCTTCTTATGCGACGTCTATTGACGCGAACGTTTGTTCCGTCTATTTTAGGTAATTCTGTACTCAACATCATAACAAAACGGAAAACATAAGTCTATTGTTTTTTACGAAAATGCGCCACAATAGGTAAAGCAAACGGAACGCCAGGGCGTGTCTGCATACTCCGAGGACAGCAGATATGGCCGAATTTTCGTTCCATGCAAGGAACTTTTGTGAAGGCGTACCGGGGGTACGTCAAGCAAAAGTGACGAAGCAGGGGGCGAAAAGGCGGTGAAAGATGCCCCTGAGCGGGTTTGTAGACACGCCTTGGGAGGATTGGCACTTATGGATACGCAAAGCCCGGTTTATCGGGAGGAACAACAACGGCTGCAGGATACCTTCCGGGAAATCGACCGACAGAGAGCCGGAATAGGCCCGGTCTACCGGGGACAGGATTTCACCGAGCAGCTGCTGGAAGAGAAGCGTGAGGAATATCGGCGCAGGCTCGATCTGCTCGGCAAGGAGCCTTACTTCGGCAGGCTGGATTTCAAGGAGAACGGCAAACCCATGCCGCTGCCACTGTATATCGGCAAGAGAGGGATGGATCTTCAAGAGACGGGAGAGCCGTACGTCATCGATTGGAGAGCGCCCGTCGCCAGCCTTTTCTACTCCTTTACCGGAGGCGAAGCGCCGGTCACCTATGACGCGCCGGACGGCACAATCCACGGAGAAATCTATCGCAAGCGCAACTTGTCGATCCGCGATCAGAAGCTGGGCCGCATCGTCGACAGCTACGAGCGGGGAGGCGACAACATCGGTTTGAACGACGAGTTCCTCCTCTACAAGCTCGGGGACAAGAAGGATAACAAGCTGCGGGACATCGTGTCCACGATTCAGGCCGAGCAGGACAGCATCATTCGCGCCCCGCGCCATAAAGCGCTGATCATCCAGGGGGCCGCCGGTTCGGGAAAAACGACGGTCGCGCTGCATCGGCTCGCTTTTCTGCTCTACCAGTATCAGCAGCAGATCCGTGCGGAAAGAATGGTGATTTTCGCTCCGAATACGATGTTCCTCGACTACATTTCCGGCGTGCTCCCTGAGCTTGGCGTCGGCAACGTCAAGCAGACGACGTTCGCGGAATGGGCGCTGGAGCGGCTGAGCGGCAGCATCAAGCTGGTCAAAGACGCCACGGAGGGAGAGCTGTGGTTCTCACTCGAAGGCAAACGGCCGACGATCAACGATGAGACGCCGGGAAGATATAAAGGCTCGCTCGCCTTTAAAGCGCTATTAGACGAAAAGCTGAAGGGACTGGAAACGCATTTTCTCGATCCTCAGCCCTTTGAGCCATGGACGGGCCGCATTCTGCCCGCCGCTACAATTCGCGAATGGTTCGAGGTAGAATACCGTCACTACGCGCTCGCCCCGCGTCTGGAAAGACTGAAAGCCAGAATCAATCGCTGGTTGGAGATGCAGCTTGGAGAGATCGGAGACCCGAAAATTCGCAAGGAAAAATCCAAAACCGGCAAACAACGGTTTCGGACCTACACGAACAAATTGCCCAAAGCGGACGCCTTGAGCTTCTACCAGCGCTTGTTCTCCTCGGACGACTCGGCGGACATTCCGAAAAGCATTGTCCAAAGCACGAAAACCTATCTAAAAAAGAGCGAGGTTCGGCATGAAGACCTTCCCGCTCTTGTGTGGATTCACTATGTTTTGAACGGGGCGGAAAACCTTGTGTTCGACCACGTTGTCGTGGACGAAGCGCAGGACGTATCCCCGCTTCAAATCGCCCTGTTGAACCAATTCATGAACGAGCCTTCGTTCACCATTCTCGGAGATTTGGCTCAGGGCATTCATGCTTATCGCGGCGTACAGAGCTGGGAGGAGCTGTCGGACGTATTCGCGGAGGAATACCGATCCTATCACGCCCTGCAGCAAAGCTATCGTTCAACGCTTGAAATCATCGAGTTCGCTAACCGCATTCTGCCGCATACCGGCACGGGACTGCCTCCCGCCGTCCCTGTATTCCGCAGCGGCGACCCGGTCGAGCTCGCTCACCTGATTGACGAAGCAGATCGCCTTCCCCGTATCGAACGCTTCATCCAGGATAATCGGGAGCGCGGCATGCAGACGATCGCGATCGTCTGCCGTACAGACGACGATTGCGCACGGCTGGCCGATGAGCTCCGCGGCGCCGGCGTCGAAGCGAACCTGATCTCCGAGAATCAGACCCAGTATCGCGGCGGCATAACCGTCGTTCCTGTATATCTGGCCAAGGGCCTCGAGTTCGACGCCGTGCTTGTAGCCGACGCGGACGACCGCCGCTACGCGGCCGCGCCGCAGGACGCCAAGCTGCTGTACGTCGCCTGCACGCGCGCGCTTCACCGTCTGACTCTGATGTATCAAGGGCGGCAGAGCCCTCTGTTCGCCGAATCCTAAACGATACTAGACTAGCCGATACACTCTCGCTTCATAAGGAGCCATACGGAGATCGCGCAGGCTGCGGTCTCCCGAATCTCCGCTGATCAGCAGCAGTTCCGCCGAAGTATACGCAACGGAGTCCGGCAGGCTGCATTCGGCGGCTTCGCCCGAGAGGTTCGCCAGCACGAGCAGCCTGTCTTCGCCAAGCGTTCTGGTGTAGGCATAGATCTGCCGATGATCCGGCAGAACCAAATCGTACGCGCCGTAGACCGCCGTCGGATTGCTTTTGCGCAGGACGATCAGCTTCCGGTAATGATGATAGATCGAATTCGGCTCCTTCATCTCTTTCTCGACGTTGATCTCCTTATAGTTCGGATTCACCTTCAGCCAAGGCGTGCCCGTCGTGAAGCCCGCTTGTTCAGCGTCGCTCCACTGCATCGGCGTCCGGGAGTTGTCGCGGCCGCTTTTCCAGATGATTTTCATGATCTCTTCGTGGCTTTTGCCATTTTCTCGCTCGATGCGGTACATGTTCTTCATCGCTACGTCATCGTAGTCCTCAATAGAAGGAAACTGAACGTTCGTCATTCCGATTTCTTGGCCCTGGTAGATGAAAGGCGTTCCCTGCATGAGAAAATACATCGTCGCGAACGATTTGGCCGACTGCTCCCAATAGGCCCGGTCGTCCCCCCACGTCGATACCGATCTTGCCTGATCGTGATTTTCAAGGAATAGCGCGTTCCAGCCGACTCCCTCGAGTCCTTTCTGCCAGCGCGTGAGCGCCTTCTTGAGCGCCGGAACGTCCACGGAACCGTCCGCCGTCTTCTGCCACAGTCCCAAATGCTCGAACTGAAAAATCATATTAAAAGCGCCCTGCCGCTCTCCGACCCACAACTCTACGTCGTCCGCCGATACCCCGTTTGCTTCCCCCACCGTCATAATATTGTATTTATCGAATGTCTCGCGCTTCAGTTCCTGCAGGAAAACATGAATGCCTTCGCGGTTCATATGCCCGTCATACGAAGGCACGTAACGCAGCTTGTTCGGATTGGGCATATCCGGGAAACCCGGAAGCTTCTTAATATGGGAGATCGCGTCCACGCGGAAGCCGTCGATGCCTTTGTCCAGCCACCAATTGACCATCGCGTACAGCTCGCGGCGCACCTGCGGGTTCTCCCAATTCAAATCCGGCTGCTTCGTGGAAAAGACATGCATGTAATACTGATCGGTAGCCGCATCGTATTCCCAGGCAGAGCCGCTAAAGATGCTCTCCCAGTTGTTCGGCTCCGCTCCGTCCTTTCCGTCGGACCAAATATAGTAGTCTCGTTTCGGGTTGTCGCGGCTTGATCGGGATTCGATAAACCAGGGATGCTCGTCGGAAGTATGGTTAATGACCAGATCCAAGATCAACTTCATTCCCCGCGCATGAACCTCGTTCAGCAAACGGTCGAAATCCCCCATCGTGCCGAACTCGTCCATAATACCCTGATAATCGGAGATGTCGTAGCCGTTATCGTCGTTGGGAGATTTATAGATCGGACAAATCCAGAGCACATCGACGCCCAACTCCTTCAAGTAATCCAGCTTCGAAATTACGCCCGGCAAATCCCCGATTCCGTCTCCGTTGCCGTCCATAAAGCTGCGGGGGTAAATTTGATAAGCGACCGCTTCTTTCCACCATTTCCCGTTCATGCTGCCAGCTCCTTTATTCCCAATGTGCAAACGATTGCACTAATGACTATGCCTCATTTTAAGTCGGCCCGAATCCCCTGTCAACTGTTACCTTCATTCCCTCCGGACTCTCCCTAGCTTGGCCGCAAATCTCAAGATATAATCCGCGGACAACCCACATATATATCTCGTAGATGCTTGTCAACGGGAGGGTTATCCGTATGCCTAAGCGCCGTTCGCTGCGAATGCTGCTATTCGTCGCCGCCGCCGCCGTACTTGTTATGTCCGTCCGATTCGGGTTTGCCGACGCTTGGGTCGATCAGTACGCCCTGCCTGCGTCATCCTTGTCCGAGCTTGCCGTCGTCCCGCCCGCGATCGACGCCAAATCAGAGCCGGGGCCAGGCCCCGGACCGGACGCTCCGCAGAAACCGCAGGCCGCCGTGCTCAGCAATCGCATAACGGAATATCATATTGCCGTCTCGCTCGATGAGAATAGCGGGACTCTGCAAGGAGAACAGATTGTGACCTGGAAAAACCCGGGGCGCAAACTCGTCTCCGAAATGTACCTTCATCTATATCCCAACGCGTTCTCGCCCGGCAGCACGTTTTTGCGCGAATCGGGCGGCCAACTTAGAGGAGATAAAATGAAGGATGGCAGCTACGGCGGGATGGAGCTCAACGCTCTAACCACGGAAGAAGGAGAAACGCTGCTTCCCAGAGTTCATTATGCGCAGCCCGACGACGGCAATCGAACCGATCGCACCTTGGCGACCTTCAGACTGCCCGAGCCTGTCAAACCCGGCGAGTCCGTCACCTTGCGCATGAAGTTCACGGTGCAGTTGCCCGACGTGTTCGCGCGCATGGGCAAAACCGGAAACTTCGTTATGGCGGGACAATGGTTTCCCAAAATCCCCGTCTACGAAACGGCCGGTACACGAGGGCGCTCCTCGGAAGGCTGGAATCTGCACCAGTATCACGGAGACTCCGAGTTTTATGCGGACTTCGGCATCTACAGCGTACGCATCAACGTTCCGGATGGCTACAAGGTAGCGGCTACCGGCTTCCTTACGAAGACTCCGGCGGTAACCGGCGGACGCAAAAGCTTCCAGTTCTACGCCGACGACGTGCACGATTTCGCTTGGTCGGCTTCTCCGGACTTCGTCTACGTGGAGGATTCGTTCTCCTCGCCCGGCATTCCCGGTGTGCGGATCAAGCTTTATCTAGACCCTCTTCATCAGCATTTGAAGGATCGTTACATGCATGCCGCCAAGTCTGCGTTGGCCAAGCTGGGTCAATGGTACGGAGAATATCCCTACTCCACGCTCTCCGTTGTCATTCCTCCGGCAAGCGGCAACGGCGCCGGCGGGATGGAATATCCCACTCTCGTTACCGGAGCGGCCGCACAAGACGACAATCCCGGCTACGAGTTGGAGCGAACTCTGGTCCATGAGATTGCGCATCAGTACTGGTACGGGCTTGTGGCCTCCAACGAATTCGAGGAGGCTTGGCTGGACGAAGGCTTTACGTCCTATACCGAGGATAAGCTGATGTCCAGCATTTACGGAGTGCTGCCCAACCTTCCGGTCGAAGCCAGCTATATGACTCATCCCGAGCCGCTGAACCTCTCTTCCTGGAAGTTCAGTTCCTCCGACAGATACGCCGAGAACGTCTACATGAGAGGCAAGCTCGTACTCTCCGCGCTGGAGCGTCAAGTGGGAGACAAAACGATGAGCAAGATTATGCGCACCTACTTCCAGAAGCACAAGTTCAAGCACCCCTCGTTTCAGGACTTCCAGAAAGTCGTAGAGACGGTTACGAAAGAAAAGTGGGACGACTTCTTCAGGGCGTATGTGCAAAAAGGAGAAATGGCGGATTTCTCGGTGGAAGCGATCCAGACAAGACAGACGGACAACGGCTACGAAAGCATCGTCCTGCTCCGGCGCAGCGGAGGCAGCCCCGAGCCCGTGTCGGTATGGTTGCAATTCCAGGACGGCCATTCGATGCGCAAAATATGGGACGGCGTTCAGACCCATGTGCAGCTTAAGCTGGAATCGGCCTCCCCGCTGCTCTATGCGGCGATCGATCCCGGCAATCATATCGTGCTCGACAATCGCAAAATCAACAATTATCTCAAAGCCGAGGTTCCGCCGCAGCAGCGTACCCGATATACAGCCGGCATCGCCCAAATCATAGAAGGCTTGTTCGGAGCTTTGGCTTGGTAGGGGGGAAAGGAAGAAAATGCGCAAACGACTAAAAATGGGATGGGACATGACCGTCCGGCATAAATATGTATTGGTTCTCCTGTTCCTGTACCGCTTGCTCTGGGGATTTTTCCTGTATCGGTTCGTCGATTCAATCGTAACGCCCGTAATCGCGCGTTATCCGGACGAACATCCGAACTCCGACGCCGCACACCTGTTTCTGATCGAAGCCCAGTTCCGCCTGCTGAAGACCGACCTCATCGACGATACGCTATGGCTGCTTGGCGGGCTGCTTCTCCTGAGAATGGTGCTGACCCCTCTGATCAATGCCGGTCTGTTCTACTCCTTCCGTCACTCCGCCGAGGAGGAAGGAACGCGGGTACTATCGGGAGTTCGCAGAGCATGGAAGCCGGTAACCCTGCTCTATTGGATGGAAAGCGCGCTCGTGGCTCTTCCTGCCGCATGGCTGCTGCCGATGGCCAAAAGCCGGTTTTTTGCAGAGCCCTCCTTGACGGATTGGCTGCTGGAACTGCTCCCTTACGCGGCCTGCTGGCTGCTATACGGCTTAGTCGTTCACCTGTTCTGTCTGTTCATGCAGTTCGGAGCGGCTGCGCAAGAAGGAGCGTTAAGCAGTCTGGGGCTGGCGCTGCGCCGAGCCTTCCCTCTGCTCGGCATCACGTTAATCATGGTCGGAATCGGTCTGGCCGTGTCCGCCGCAGCTTGGGCGGTCTCCTTGCTCTGGTCCGGTTTTCTGGCCGTGGCGCTGCATCAAGCTTTTCATTTCGTGCGCTCCTTGCTCAAGCTGTGGACTGCCGCCTCCCAGCATCAGGTATGGGGCGACGCGAAATCGTAAGCTTATCAGGTCCCGACAATCGACAATATTCCTCCCGGGACATTCCCCCGGTTGCGCCGCATTATGGCCGCGACCGGGGTTTGGCGTTATTATCGGCGAGATAAATCTGGGACGAAAGGAGGATATCCGCACGCGATGTCCGTCCCTAGATTAAGGAATTCTAATATAAAAGTTGCAGGAAATTCGTCAGGATAACCGAATATATAAAGCTGAAGAAATCTTAAAATGCCGAGTTCCCGTGAAACGGGGAACGGGGGAACCATCTTTTCGGGTGAGTTGGCTTTGCTTCAAAGGAGCCATAGGGGACCTTCTACCGAACCCTTAAGCTAACCTCGTAGGCATTGGAAGGAGTCGCCGGTTTTGCGTAAAGTGTCAGTTTTCTTGTTTGGTCTTGCACTGCTCTTGGCTTTTCAGGTCGGCAGCGTATTCGCGAGCTCCAAGCTCGACAATGCGATCGAGCCGCTGATCGGAACCGATTACAAGTACGGAGGAACGACCCCGAAGGGCTTCGATTGCTCCGGCTTCACCGGGTACGTCTTCGATCAACTCGGCATCGACCTGCCTCGCACTTCGCGGGATCTGTACGGCTGGGAGAAGAGCTCGAAGATTTCCGACGATGAATTGCGCGCAGGGGACCTCGTATTCTTCAATACGAGCGGTAGCGGCGTCTCTCACGTCGGAATCTACATCGGCAAGAACAAGTTTGCTCACGCCGCTTCCAAGGGCGTAACGATTACCTCTCTCGACGATAAGTACTACGCGAAACGTTATCTGGGCGCTCGCCGTTTCCTCAGCGATGATACCTATGAGAAGATCGCAACGGAAATCGAAGCCGAGGCAGTCGCAAAACAGTAATCCTGAACACGAGCATAAAAGAAGTACCGCCATCCTCTGGGTGGCGGTACTTCTTTTATCTTTCGTCAGGGGGCCGCGTTCAGCGAAATCCATGTCGAACCGTCCCAAAGGAGCAATTGACGCAAATTCGTATCGTAATAGGTCGTAACCCCAGCGATCATTCGGTGGAGCGGACGTTTGGCCGTCGTCCCGACAAGCGGAAGCGCTCCGAGCTTCAAAAATGAGATTCGGCCGTTAGGATCGACCGGGAACTGCGTATAGACGTTCCGGTCGTTCTGGAACGAATACCAGACGTAATTGTCGAGCTGAACCGAATACTCGCCCAGGGCGTTCGCCGCTCTGTCGAAGAAGACGAACCCGGCCGCATCCGCGCGGGCGAGGCCTCCTGTCTTCGCTCCATGCAATTGAGCGTTGGGGTCGTTCAGTCCTTTGACATGCAACGTTCCGATCCGCAAATACCCGACGGACTCCGGCTCGAAGGACGACATGCCCGTTCCGTAACGATTGTTGCCGACCCGGACGATGCTCACGCCGCTCTTCTCAATCGGGGAATAGTAGACCGAGAGGCTTTCGATTGAACCGGAGCTGTTATTGACCGTAACGTATCCCGTATTCGCATTTCGCAAGGTGACTCCTTCGATATGGAATGTCGAAGCCGCCAAAGCATAGACGCCTTCCAACAGTACAGCTGTGTTGACCTTCGTATGCTCAACGTTCAACTGATTGATGACCGTCTCGCTCTCTTCTCCGGTCAAGGCGAAGGGAACGTCGACGTTCGGACGATCCGACTTCAAATAAATGTTATTGAACACGTTGCCCGTACGGATCGTCGAACGGAAATCGATTCCCCGATACGAGAAGTTCTCGATTTCCAATGTATCGTAAGTGACCGAGAACGACTCGGCCCCTTCCCCGTTCGGGCTGTAGATGGCCGTTCCCACATTCTCGATCCTGACGTTGCGAACCGTCGAGCCCCGTTGCAGCGACCATTGCGCCGCCGTGTAGATGCCGACGCGGTCGCCCATCGCTTCTTGATTCGTGATCAAGCCGCTGTCGAAACCTAAAGCAAGGTCCGCAACGACCGATGTTCTTCCCGCCTTCAGAATCGGAGCCTTCGGATTGGCGTTAGAGGCGATAAGTCGGGAGACGAACATGCCCGAGCCGACGAAGTTCTGATTCTGAATCTGCAGCGTCTCTTTAATATGATAGGTTCCCGCAGGTACGAAGACACTCTTCCCGGTGGCGATCGCTTGTTTGAACGCCGCAGTGTCGTCCATTCCATCGTCCGGGATCGCTCCATAATCCGCCACGTTAGCATAGCCGATCCGGTACTCTCCGGAGGTTGGAATCGGAACGCTGCCGCGAGCGACAGAAATATCGTCGATGGCGATCCCGCCTCCCTTGCGAATGCCCCAGGTCAACGCATAATCGTCGGCCGCGCCCGTCGTGAAGGTCAGCCTCGCTACCCGGTATTGGCCGCGGTCGACAATCTGAGCATCCCCGGCCGCTACGTCCGAGCTTCGCCATAGTACATCATGTCCGCCGCTGAAGTTAAAGCCGGATACTGTCCCCGTCGATGCGGATTTTGCATACAAGTAGTAGAAGCCGTCCACGGGCTCCGCTGCGAACGCTTTGTACTTAAACGTTATCGTATACTGGGTATTCGCCGTCAGCTTCAGCTTCTCGGAATCCGAAGTCAGAAACTCCTTCCACTCCTCCGTCGTTCCCGCCGACGCTTTGACGACGTATTGTCCGTTAATTCGCTTGTCCGCATCGTTAGAGACCGCTCCGCCATTCAGCGTTGTCCACACGGTGCCGGTCGTTTGCCCGTTCTCGAATCCTTCCGGAGCAGCCGTGTCGACGGGTTCCGGCGGAAGCGCTTCTAATCCGCCTTCCCTTATTTTGATGTCGTCGACGACGAGAGCTCCGCCGTTGTGAATGCCGAATACCCAAGCATAGTCCCCGCTCCCCTTGGCGGTAAAGCTCATTTGCGCCAGCCGCTCGGAGGCTTGCCCGGTCACTCGGACGTGGTCGGTCGCAAGCTGCTCGGTCCGCCAGACGACCTCCCCTGCGCCGTTGAAGTTAAACCCTACCGTTTCGCCAGTGCCGTCCAGCTTTCCGTAGAGATAGAAGAACTCTCCCGCAGGCTCCGGGGTCAGAACGCGATACTTGAAGCTGACCGTATACGTTTTCTGCGGCGTAAGCGGAAGCTCCCCCTGTTCAAGCTTCAGAAACTCCGCCCATTGCTGGCCGTTCGCACTCGAGCCCTTGACGGAATATGCACCGGCCAGCTTCTCCGTCGCGGCGGACGTCAGACTGCCGTAGGGCGCTCCGAGCGTCAGCTTCGAGCCGGTCATCGTCCCGCTCTCGAAGCCCTCCGACAGCAGTACCGTTTCAGCCGCGGAGGCAACCCCGCTGCCGCGCAGCCCATAACCAGTCAACAGCAACGCCAAAACCGTAAACCAAATCGCGAACTTTTTCATTCGTTTCCCCTCGATTCTGGTAATTGGTTAACCTTTTACGCTTCCGAGCACGATTCCTTTTACGAAAAACCTTTGCAGGAACGGATAAACGAACACGATCGGCAGCGTCGCGATCAGAATTTGCGCCGATTTAATCGTGCGGTCCGATACGATCGCGAGCTCGGCTCGGCTTAAATGCTGGATGAACGTCATGTCCCGCTGCATAATGACCGTCTGCAGGTAGCTCTGCAACGGATAATGCTCAGGACGGTTCATGAGGATGAGCCCGTCAAACCAGCTGTTCCAATGCCAGACGACCGCAAACAACGATACGGTAGCCAGAGCGGGCAATGCGGCGGGCAAATAGATTTTCCACAACGTGGTCCAATGCCCGGCCCCGTCCATGAATGCCGCTTCCTCCAGCTCCTTGGGCAGTTGGCGGAAGAAGTTCAGCATCAGCACGACGTTGAAGACCGGCACGCCCGCCGGGAGCACCAGCGCCCAGATTGAATCCAGCAGCTCAAGCTGGCGGATAACCATGTACCACGGAATAAGCCCTCCGGAGAACAGCATCGTAAAAAAGAAAAACCAGGCATACCCGGTTCTCGAGCGGAATGTAGCCGACTCCTTCGATAACGGGTAGGCGATCAGAATCGTCAGCAGCAAATTCAATCCGCCGCCGAGAGCCACCCGCTGCAACGTCACCCACATGGAGCTCCAGATTTCCCCCCGCGTCATCACGAACCGATAAGAGTCCAGCGTAAAATCGACCGGCCAGAACCTCACCCACCCCGCGGTCACGGCCGAACTTGAGCTGAGCGATACGGCGGCGATATGGACGAGCGGCGCGATGCACAGCAGCGATAAGGCGATCAGGAAAACCGCATTAAACGCGGAGAATAGCCTGGCGCCCGTCGATTGTCCAAGCACGTAGATTCCTCCTAGAAGATGCGGTAATCCGCCAATTTGTAAGCCGCGTAATACGCGACAGAGATGAACAGGAACGATACGACCGATTTGAACAACCCGACCGCGGTCGCAACGCCGTATTGGGCTTGCTGCAGCCCGAGCCGATAAACCAGCGTGTCGATGATATCGCCGCTCGCGTATACTTGGGCGCTGTACAGGTTCACGATCTGGTCGAAGCCGGCGTTCAGCACGTTCCCGAGGCTCAGCACAACCATCAGCACGATAATCATCCGCATGCCCGGCAGCGTAACGTGCCAAGTCTGCTTCCAACGGCTCGCCCCATCGATGATTGCCGCCTCGTATTGCTGCGGATCGATGCCGGTCAATGCGGCCAAATATACGATCGTCGCGAAGCCGAATTCCTTCCAGACATCCGAAATCACCATCGTATAAGGAAACCAGTCGTTGCTGCCTAAGAAAAAGATCGGTTTGATGCCGAAAGCGCCAAGCGCTTGATTCACCAGTCCGGAGGAAGGAGACAGAAGGTCCACAAGCACTCCGCCCAAAATAATCCAGGATAGAAAATGAGGCAAATAAATGAGCGTCTGCACGCTTCGCTTGATCGCCTGGTTGCGAAGCTCGTTCAGCAGCAGCGCCACCGTAAGCGGTACGACGATGCCGGCGACCATTTTCATCACCGCGATGAATACGGTGTTCCACAGCACCTGAAAAATACCCGGCAGATCGAGCACATAGCGGAAGTTATCCCATCCGATCCAGGCCTGATCCCCGAAAAACCCTTTTGCGGGAATGAACTTCTGGAAAGCGATGTACGTGCCTAGAATAGGGACGTAGGAAAATATGAGCACGAGCAGCAGTCCGGGCAAAATCATCAGGTGAAGCGGCAGATTGCGCGACAGCGCTCTAGATTTGATCATCGTTGAAAGCCTCCTTCACGTTGCCAAAGAAAACAAGGGAAGGGAGGCGTCCCCTTCCCTGTGCCCGGATTACGACTTGCTCGCCCGATACCACTCGTTCGCTTCCTTTGTAATCTGCTCGCCGCCCAGCTTATTCCAATCCTGTACGAACGTATCGAACGCATCGATCGGAAGCTCTCCCAGAATGATCCGGGTGAACGTCTCGTTCGTCAGCTTGCCGAGCGTTGCGCTCTTCTCCGCCATCGTCTCGGTCGGCGCTCCGACGAACTTGTTCATCATGAAGCGGTCCGACTCCTTGTACTGCTTCATCACTCCGTATACGCCGTCAACGTCGTACCCCGCCGCCCAAGACCACAGCTTCTCGTTGCCGTTCTTGTACTCGGCGATTTTGTCTTGAATCACCTTCGCTTCTCCGGTCAGCTCCGCCAGTTTGCCGTTTGCCGCCGCCTCGGCGATCGTCAGATACGCGTCCAGGTTTTTGTTCGGCGGCTCCGGAGTGACGGGCGACAGCTTCCAAGTTCCTTCGGCGTCCCCCGGCAAGTAGTAGGTTCCGAATTCCGCCGTCTCTCCCCAGTTCTTCTCGATGTACGCATTAAACATCTTGAGCAGAGCTTCGGGATTTTTAGCGTCCTTGCGCACAGCCCAATACTGATAGGTTCCTAGACTGATCTCCGGGCGCGCCGGCTTATCGTCCGCGGAAAGAAGCGGATAGCCTTTCCATACCGCATTCGGATCGTTGTCGTGATTGGACTGGAACGGCCAAGCGCTCAGCCATTGCTGGCCGAAGGACACGCCTACCTTGCCGGCGGAAGCGGTCTCCGCCGTCTTGCCCCAATCCTTGACTCCGAACTCCTGATCCAGAAGCCCGTTCTTGAACATCCGCTGGAGTTCGGCGAGCGCGGCCTTCGTCTCCGGTCGGGTGCTTCCGTGCGCCAAGTTGCCCGATTCGTCTTCGACCCAGATCGTCGGGTAAGCGTGGAAGCCGTTAAAGAAACCCTCCAGTCCGGCGAAGCCGCCGAACAGATCCTTCTGAAGCAGCAGACCGACGGTGTCCGCTTTGTTATTGCCGTCCGGATCTTGGGTCGCGAACGCTTCGGAGATCGCCACGACGTCCTGCAGCGTCTTCGGCTCCGGCAAATTCAGCTTCTGCAGCCAATCCGTTCGAATCCAGACGAACTGGGCCATATCAATAGACGAGCGAATATTGGGGATGCCCATCAGCTTGCCGTCGATCGTCGCCGCGTCGAACGGCGCCTGTCCATCCTGCGTCAACACTTCCTTCGTCAAAGGAGCCGCGTTGCTCTCGTACACGTCCCGCAAATCCATGATCAAGTCAGCCTCTTGCAGTTGCTTTAGCTCGGTCGCATCGACCTGGATGAAATCCGGCACGTCTCCGGAAGCAAGGGAAACGTTCATTTTTTGCTTGAACTGATCCGGACCTTTGGCGATCCAGTCGTATTTGAAGGTAATGCCTAATTGATCTTCGTATAGCTTCGACCATCGGTTGTTCTCGAACGTCTCTCCGGACAGCTTGGCCAGCACGCCTTCAAGCGTGTCGTCCGTTACGCCTACCAAAGAGATCTCGATCGGCGGATCGTACTTGTCCGCCGCTCCGGCGGAAGGCTGAGCGTTCGAAGCGCTCCCGCTCGGAGAAGCCGACGGCGCGCTGGATGAACCGGCATTTCCTTTGCCATTGCCGTTCTCTCCTCCGCAAGCGCTGATCGTCAGCGTCGCGGCGCAGACGAATGCGATAAATGCTGCTCTAGTTCCTTTTCTCATGATCTCACTCCATGTTCGTATTCAGGGCCCTACAGCCATCGTAAAGCATCCGCTTGCTTCCGCGTAACGGGATTCTCATGACTTCGTTGACTTCTCATGACCTGTTGCCCAGAATGAATTCCTCCCGGTATTCCTGCGGCGTGCGACCCGTCATTTTCTTGAAAAACCTGGAGAAATAAGCCGGAGAGTCGATGCCGACCGCGGCTGCGATATCGCCGATTTTGCAATTTTCGCGCAGCATCGCTACCGCCCTCTCTAAGCGTAGATCCGCCAAGTAAGCCGTAACGCTCCGACCTGTGGCTTCCTTGAATAGCCGAGAGAGATAGGAGGGATTGAAGTATACCGCCTCCGCCAATTCGACGAGGGAAATCCCTTTATGCAAATGCTGCGAGATATACTCTCTCACATATTCGATCACTTTGTATTCCCCGTGCTCCCGTTTCTCCCCGAGACGGTCGAAGATCGCGTCCGCCTTCTCCCGGACAAAGGAGAAAGCTTCCTGCAAAGAGCTATGCCTCTCCGCGCTAGCCAGCTTCCCGACAAGCGATGCGTCCGAGCTTAGCTCCCGCATTTCCCAGCGGTTCATAGCGGATAGAAGCAGCAGAGAAAGATGCCCGAACGCTTCCAAGCCGGCAGAGTCCTGCAAGCTTAGCTGCCCCCTTCTCGTCAATTGTTCGATTTCCTCCAAACCTCTCATAAAACGCTCTCGATTTCCTTTTTCCAGATCGGCTCGCAAAGCGTCCCATCTGTTGCGTTCGATAGGAACGTTGGCGACAGAGATGCCTTCTTCCGAAGATTCCCGGCCGCGGTCCGCAAGCCCCCCTTCCAGCATGATGAATCCGCTTGCATAAAGCATTTGCCGAACAAGTCCTTGTTGGAGCTTCGGGTAGCGGAGTGCAAGTTCCGCCCATGACACTCCTCCTTCCGCCATGACGGTGGACAGCGACTGTCCCAAGCTCTCCCGGCAAACCGTGTGAGCCTCGTCCAACGTCTCCATAAGCAGCTTGGACGACACCGGTTCCTCCAGTCCCGCTCCGGAATCGAACTGAACCAGCCAGACCAAATCTCCGTCGACTGTCGCGTGCGCGAGCTTCGCGTTTCTACCTTCCAACGTATCGCACACGCAGGCAACCGCGAACCTGAGAGCGGACACTCTCGAGGTTTGCGTCCCGTCGCCGCCCTCTTGCCTGCGCTCATCCAATCGGGAGACCGCCGCCATAACGGGCTTTCCCGGATCCAAAGCGATTTCCAAATCCCGAAACATCGCTTCTCTATCTTCGAAGGTGCCGGGTTCGCCTCGCAACAAAGCCGCCAAGCCTTCGTTGCGCAGCATGGGTATCGCCGCTTTGACCCGTTCTTCCGCTTGCCGCACCAGCCGTTCTTTTCGTTCGCTTTCCTCGATCTGGACAATCGCTTTGCGCACCGTCTCGACGATGACGTCGTCATCCTCGGTTTTCAGAATATATCCGACTGCCTCATTCTTAACGGCCTGGTAAGCAAATTCGAAGTCGGTGTACCCCGTCAAGAAAATGACTTTGCACTCCGGCCAACGCTCGCGGATTTTGCCGTGCAGTTCGAGTCCGGTCATTCCGGGCATGGCGATATCGGAGACGACGATATCCACTCTGCAGCGGTTCAGCCAAGCGAGCGCTTCCGTCACGGTTTCGGCTTTGTACACATCCAGCTCGTGCCCGTCGAGTTCGCCAAGCAGCTCCGAAATCCAATCCAGCACGTGCCTCTCATCGTCCACCAGCAATATCCGATACATGCTTTTCCCCTCCAAAATCAATCGTCGCGCGCACCGTCAGACCGCCGCCCGGGGTGGTTTCGAATCCGAGGCCGCTATCCGGACCGAATTTGATCCGCAGTCGACGATGAATGTTGATCAGTGCGGTAATTTCCGTCTCTTGCCCTAGAGACTGCTCATCAAGGCTGCGTTCGAGCCGGCCTCTCGTCTCCTCGTCCATCCCCGTTCCGTTATCCTCGATCGCAACGACGAAGCGCTCCCCGTCTCTCCCGTACGAGATACGGATTCGGCCATCCTTCTCCTTGTTCCGCATGCCGTGTTCAATCGCGTTCTCAATGAGAGGCTGCAAAATCATCCGCGGCACATAGCAATGCTGAATCCACGCCGGAAGCGGTTCAATGTCGATCTGCAGTCGGCTGACGAAACGCATGGCCTGGATATCGGAGTAGATTCGAGCGTGCTCCGCTTCCTTAGTCAGCAAAATCTCGTCCTCGCTATTGCGCGTAACGAATTGGAAAAACTCTCCGAGCTTTTTGGAAAATACGACCGCCTTGGAGTTATCCTCCATCTTCACCATCCGGTGCAGCATGAAGAAGCTATTGTACAGAAAATGCGGATTGATCTGCGCCTGCAGCTGCTTGAGCTCGGCCCTTTGCGCCAATATCGTCTGCCTGTACGCTTGATCAATAGAGGAATTCAACTGTTCGACCGTCCGGTTGAAATGCGCGTACAAGTAGTTGAAATCGTCCTTGTTCCTGCGATGAATGCGCACCTTCAGATCGCCCGCCTGCAGCTTGCCGAAAGCGCGAATCACCGTCACGAGCGGCTTATGGATGGAACGATACAGCGATACGGAGAAGAATAGCACGATCAGCAGTCCCGTCGCGAGGAAAAACCACAACCATTTCCGATAGGTTTGAGCCGGCCCCGTCACGGAATCGATCTCCACCGTTTTGACGAGCGTCATGTCCAGCTTCTTGGAGTAATGATAGACGGCGAAGACGCTCCTCCCTTCGACGTCGGCGAACGTTTTGCCGTCCGCTGCCGGAGGAAAAGGCGGCTCTCTCGTACTCATGGCAAAGCCGATCGTCCCCGTCCGCGCTCCCGCGACCCGTTCGCCGCTGAAAGCTCGAATCAATGCGGCATCTTCGTCTTGTCCCGGTTGTATCAGGTAGGAGAGAGATTTGTCCAGCTGCTCTAGCGATAACGTCACTTCGACTAGAAACAGCGGCTTTCGATTTCTGGAGTTGGGAAACGGAGCCCTCAGCTTAAGGGTATCCCCGTCCAGCTCGGGAGCGGTCGTGAACCGTTGGCCCGTTCGCCCGAGTAGTTTCAATCCTTCTTGTCCGATATTATCGTAACCGTAAACGCCCGAGACGAGCGTATCCGTCCCGGGAATATAAGCCGCAACATCCTCGATCAGTTCGCTGCTGCTCTTGATCGCGAACAGCCGCTGCTGCAATCTCGTAATCGCGCTGCGGCGTTCGGAAATTTTCATAATCGGAGAGATCGTCGCCAGATTGTTGAGATTGTCGTCGTTCAGGCTGTCGAGCAGCAAAATCTTCATCTGTTCGACCTTCGTTTCCAGCTCGTTCAGGTAATACGCCGTCTGGGAGTCCATCGACTGATACACCTGCTCTTTCACCGCCTGAATCCCCCAGTTGTAGATCAACAGCCCAATGACATAGACGGGGGTCAGAATCGCGATAAAAAGCAGCAGCATTCTCATATAGACGGAGTTTCTCCATGGAATTCTGAATTTGTTCATCGTGGCGTCTCTCCCTGTCGAATGGCGATTCGTCTAACTTCTCATTATAGTCGCTTTCGCTTGGCACCGGATTAGCACTATGATGATTTGTTTGACTTTTTATGCGTAATATCGGCGCAAACAAGCAAAAACGCCTTCGGCGTCCTCTGGACGATGAATGCGTTTTGTCGGAGACGATTCAGATAAGGATAGCGAATTTTATACTTTCTGAATCGTTCAAAAAAGCCTGTCCTTCGACAGACTTGAGGAGGGTAGTTCTAAATAACGATCGTGTCGTCACTCTCTAGCTTTCTCAGCCATACGATCATGCTGCCTTCATTTTTTCTCTTCCAGTCTTGTCACTTCCTCAGGAGTCAGCTCGGTCGCTTCAACGATCGTGTCCAAATCGACTCCCAGCTTCAGCAGATTGCGCGCAACCTTGAGCTGACCTTTTTTTACTCCCTCCTTTAAGCCTTCTTTTTTGCCTTCCTCCCTTCCTTTTTTCATTGCTTCGGGAATAAACGTTTTGATCATGTGGCTTACCTCCTCTTCCGTTTGTTTGTATTCGCCGTAATGTCGGTATAAGTAGTTTAGTATGTTCCCCAGCACCTGTAATATCCGATCCATGTCTCCAGTAGGTAACAGCCGCTGCCGATGTAGGTCCCGGATAACCGCCAGCGTCTCCTCGATCGTCGCCTTTAAACGAGAGAACTCCTCTGCGAATAACTGACGCTTCTCGTCGTCCGTGCGCGTGCTGGCGGCAATAAGCCGCATGTTCTTGCGAGAGCCAAACACTTGCAGAGGCAACAGCGCGAACAGACGCCGCTCCTGCAGGTCTCGGGGCGACAGCGTCCAGTAACGCAGCACCGGTACCGTGTAGACCGTCTCCGTTCCGTCCGGTAGCCGCATTCGGAAGGCGAGTTCCTCGCCGATCGCTTCGTTTTCCTCCAGAAAAATAACGATTTGTTTGGGGAATGCGAGCAAGGGCAAACCATTGTCTTCTCTTCCCGCGGCCAGCTCCAACGCCTTCTCGAAGCCGTAGCGAAACATGCGTATAACCATCGACTGATCGTTAAGCGTCTGGAACTCGACATGATAATGAAGCAGTCCGCGGCGCGTATCCAGCTTCAAGAACAAATCGCCGACGATCCGTTCGTACTCGTCCAAGATAAACTCGGCATTGCCGTAGTGGATCGCCTTTACGTCCTCCGTCGCAAACCGCTCCCCGAACAAACCGTTGATCAATTGCACCGTCAGCCTCTTGGACAACCGAAACAGCACGCGCATCATTTGATCGAGCTTCAGCTTCTCCTTCTTATGCCGATCCGTTACCTTCATTATACACCACATCCTCTCTCAGGCGACCTCCGCAAACGCGAAAAAAAGCACGCCCCGAGCGCCTTCAGGCGCTTATCGGAGTGTGCTTCACTCGCCGTTTATTCATCTTTTTTCATTATACCAAACATATGTTCTCGTGTAAAGAATGAGATATTTTTCCGACAAATAGCAGGCTTTTACTTCAACCTTGTCGAAAAAAGGTAGGAACGAAATACCGAAAAAGGAGAGAGGATGCTTTGATCTTTCGCCAAATCGCTTCTACCGCAGCCGTAGCCGTCCTGCTTCTATTCGTCGCTTTCATTCCTGTTTACGGAGCCTCCCCATCCGTCGCGCCTGCAGGCAATACTGATATGGCCAATAGCCGGATCATCGCCAACAATTCATCTTCAACAAAGGGAAGCGTCGTTAAAATCGTAGACGTTACCAATTTACGCAGCGGGCCGGGATTGGATTACGATATCGTGGGCAAGGCGGTCCCCGGCGTTACGCTGCCGATCGTCGATACGACAGGGGACTGGTACGTCGTACCGCTGCCTAGCGGGGAGCGCGCTTACGTCGCCAACTGGGTAGTCGAGACCGAAACGCCTCTGCGTTATGTCGTGTTTGTGGACAAGACTAACCTGCGCAGCGGCCCCGGGCTGGAACACGACATCGTAGGCAAGGCCGCTTCGGGAGACACTTTGCCGATCGCCGGGGTCGAAGGCGACTGGTATATCGTTACGCTGTCGGGCGGAAAACAGGCCTATGTGGCCAATTGGGTCGTCCGGACGAACCTCAACGAACGCGAAACGCCGAAGGTCTACATCTATCACACTCATAATCGGGAATCCTGGAAAAATGTCGCCCGTAACGTAACGGGCTCATCCGTCGACGATACGGAAATCAACATCACGTTGGTAGGCGGACATTTGGGAGAGAAGCTCACCAAGTCTGGGATCCGTTCTTTGGTAGAGACCGAGGATTTCATGGAACGGTTGAAGACGCAAAAGCTGGGCTTCTCCCAATCCTACGCGGAATCTCGCAAAGCCGTCACTAAAGCTATGAAAGCCAATCCGTCGCTGGCCTATTTCTTCGATATTCATAGAGATGCAGACGTTCCGCGCAAAAACACGACGGTTACGATTAAAGGAAAGAGCTACGCTCGCATCCTGTTCGTCATCGGAACGGCCCACCCCAACCATGCTGCCAACCAGAAGCTGGCCAACGAACTGGACAAACGGCTGAACAAAAAGTATCCCGGTCTGTCGCGCGGAGTCATCTCCAAGAGCGTTCACCAAGGCAACGGCGAATACAACCAATCGCTCTCCCCCGGCAGTCTGCTGCTGGAAATCGGCGGCGCCAACAATACGCTGGAGGAAACTAAGCTGGCTGCGGAAGCCTTCTCCGATGTTTTCTCGGCTTATTACAAGTCTCTCAAGTAACAAGTAGCATTGGCCCGTTCAGCTAATCGCCGTAACGCCACTCTATTATAAGGAGATTTATTGATGCACAGAAAATGGATCGGCCTGATCGCCGGATTTGCTTTGCTGCTTGGAGTTACCGGCGTCTCGCAAGCCTCTGCGGCAACGGACAAAGTAAAACTGCTCCCTTCCAATGATTATTTGGAGCTTCCCTATACCAACGACAGCGGCAAAAAAGTGCAGCTTCGAGGCTACCAAAACTTCGAGGTCGATTGGAGCGATGAAGCGAGTAGTGTGTGGCAATCTATGCTAGACGGAGACCGCCTACTGCTGCTCGACGGCACCTCTACGAAAGCGATTTCCAAATCGGATGGCCGCGAGCTGTGGACACACGACTACAGCGATTCGGATACAAACTTTCCGAAGGATTGGGGATTGTCGGCACAGGGAACTCTGTTCACCATCCGTCAGAATATTTTTGATAACACTGTCGATCACCGAATCGATCTGATCAACCGCAGCGGCAAAGTAAAATCGTCATACACTCTCCCGCACGATCGATTTATATTGCCGGATTTTATCACGTACTCTGCGATGGACTCGCGGGACAACCTGGTTACGGTAGCCAGTGGAAACCTTATTTCCCTGTCACCCCAGGGCGAGCTGAACTGGGCTGTTCCGGACATAGGGGAGTGGACCGCCACGACTACGGAGGTAGCCGATTTCTCGTTTACCTGGCATAAAACCAGCCTAACGGAAGTAATTATAGACTCCCGAGATAACGTGCTTGCACTGACTGATTCGGATTATGCGTATTACTTGAGCAATACCGGCAAATTACTCTGGCAGAAGCAACTCGACCGCAGTACGAAGAGTTGGAGCGCGTCCGGATATATCCCGGCGACCGATCAATGGGTTCGCGCATACGGCAATCCGAATCCGCGCGTCGAAATTTTGGATCTGAAGAGCGGAAAGCTGACCAAAGTAAACAAACCGACAGCCGCCCAGCTCGATCTGGTGATGACGAAAGCCGGTAAGGGAAAATACTATGTGAAGGCCAAGCGCGGGATTGCCCAGATTGATGCCTCCGGCAAAACGCTATGGGAATATCCGCTGAGGCTGAACGGTTACTATACAGTAGGGGCCCTGCTGAGCGACAGCAAAGGAAACGTCTATATTAAGGATAACGGCGGCAGCGTTTTCTCGCTTGATCCTGCGGGGAATGAACGGTTCGTACTCATCGTCAAAAACAATAATTCGCTACATGATATTTTGGTCGATGGAAAAGGAACGCTTTACCTGATTGATTCTCACTTTGGAACTTTGACCATTAAGCCGAAACATAAATAAAGCGCAAAAAGGTCGTGAGCAACGGAATTACCCGTGCTCACGACCTTTTTATTCAACCGCTATATGTTATCCCTCAACCGCCGCGCTCCGATAAACCCCGAAGCCGCTCAGAGTCGGGCTCCAACGCGATTCGTCGATTGTGAGGCGCAGACGGCGGGCAGTCGTCTCGGCCAAGCGGCATATTTTCTTGTATCCGACGACCGTACCTTCGTAGAGCGGCCGCCAATCCTCGTCGCCGGACGACGAGGACGACGCCTCCAGCCGGAAGCGCTCGATGCGCTGGCCTTCGCGAATGTTCTCCGCAAGCACAACCCGGTCGAACGTCCGCTCGTCCCCTAGCTCGATGACGAGCTCAGCCTGCTCGACGCCTTCCGGAGCTTGCCAGAACGTCGAACGATCTCCGTCGGTTATGCGCTGCGCCCCGTGCGGCTCGTCCTTCTCGGCCGAGCCTCGAACGGCGGATCCCGCAGCCAAATCGGTGCCGTACGTCCGTCTAATTCGCTCGCCAAGCTCTCTTAAGCGTGCGACATCGTTCTCGTGCAGCAGCCCTCTTGTATCGGGAGGCAGATTAAGCAGGAACGTGGAATTGCCCCCGACGGTACGCTCGTACAGCTCCATCAACTGATCCGTCGACTTGACGCGGTCGTCCTCCGCGGCATGGTAGAACCAACCCGGACGAATCGACGTATTCGTCTCCGCCGGATACCAGATCGCTTGGGCGGCCTTCGCCAACACATCGCGGCTGCCCAGGTCCTCATCCTCCGAGCTGACGCGCTTGGCGAACTCTCCGTCGTCGATCTGCTGCGAATTTTCATGAATCTTCTCGTTGTCCTGCATCGCCGCCGGGACGACGCTCCATTCCGATGTGCGGGTATGGCCCGCTTCGTTGCCGCACCAGCGTACATCTGGGCCGCATACGGAAATGACTGCATTCGGCTGAAGCTCGCGAATCAGGCTGTAATAAGCGTCCCAATCGTACACCTGCCGCTTGCCGTTTGGCCCTTCGCCGCAGGCCCCGTCGAACCAGACGCTGAATACTTCGCCATAGTTGGTCAATAGCTCGCGCAGTTGATTGAGGAAGAAAGCATTGTAGGTTGGCGAATCTCCGTAGCTCCGCTCATGACGATCCCAAGGGGACAGGTAGACGCCGAATTTCAAGCCCGCTTTCCGGCAGGCGTCCGAAACCTCGCGAACGAGATCCCCTTGACCGCCCCGCCAAGGGCTGCTCTTGACCGAATGCTCGGTATACGCGCTAGGCCACAAGCAGAAGCCGTCATGGTGCTTGCAGGTGAGAATAAGCCCCTTCATGCCCGCCGCTTGGCAGGCCGCAACCCATTGCTCCGCATCCAGCTCGGATGGTGCAAACAGAGAAGGGCTCTCGTCGCCCAGCCCCCATTCCATATCTGTAAACGTGTTTACCGTAAAATGAACGAACGCATAAAACTCAAGCCCCTGCCACGCCAATTGACGCGGTGAAGGCGAAATCTTCGCCGCTTCTTGTATTGAGACTCCCATTCCGCTTCCTCCTCCCCTCGATTAGCCGAGATCAGCCTTATCCGTCAATTGAACGACCGGCGCCGACGTGCCATGAAGCTCGAACACGATCAACTCGTTCTCGCCCTCCCGCAGCAGCGGCGCAGGAACGTACAACGTGCGCGTCGGACCGACTTCCCAATACCGACCGAGGTTAACGCCGTTCAGGAAAGCTACGCCCTTCGTCCAGCCGTCGAAGCGAACGAACGTATCGGCCTTCTCCTCCACTTTAAACGTTCCTCTATAGAAGGACGGAAGATCCCCTTCCGACGCCTCTGCCGCAGCAGCAAAGTCCAATTGATCCAGGTTGTCCAGCGGAAGCGTACGGATTGTCCAATCGTACAGAAATTGATTGCCCAGCCGAATCCCTTCCGTAACTCCCTTCGCGTCGCGCATAAGCGGACCGTAGTTGACGCGTCCCATATTTTCTACGAACACGTCCAAGCGCAGACCCTCAGCCGGAACCTCCAGCGGAAGCTCAACCGGATTCCATCGTTCCGTCGTGCCGACATACTTGCCGTTCGCAAATACGAGCGCACGGTCGCGTACTTCCTGCAAAACCAGGTTCATACCGCTTCTCGGTCCGGTTACATGCGTCGAGTACAGAATGAAACCGTAAGCCTGTCCGACTTTCTCCATCGGCTCCGGGCTTGTGCGCTGTACCGGCGAAGAAAGGCGATCCAGCTGTCCGAACAACCCGGTCGTCTGCTCCAGCCGCACCTCTCCGTAGGCTCGCTTCGGAATCGGCGCAGGCAGCTTCGCCTCCGGCAGCTCCGCATACCGCTCCAACACCTTGCGCACCGCCCAATATTTCTCCGTCGGCTCGCCAGATTCGTTCAGCAGCGTATCGTAATCGTAGCTGTTCACCGTAGGCTCGTATCTCTGTATATGGTTCGCTCCGTTATAGAAGCCGAAGTTTGTACCGCCGTGGAACATATAGAAGTTGACCGAACCGCCCTCGGCCAGCATCTCCTCCAACGCGTCCGCCACATCCGCCGCAGGGCGGGACTGATGCTCCTCCATCCAGTGGTCGAACCAGCCGTTCCAGAATTCCATACACATGAGCGGGCCTTCCGGCTGATACTCCCGCAGCTTCCGGAACGCCTCTGCCGCGCGGGAGCCGAAGTTGACCGTCTCCAGTACGCCTTCGACCATGCCTCCCTGAAGCATATGATCCTCAGGGCCGTCGGAGGTGAACAGCAGCACGTCCATGCCGCGCTTCTTCATCCCGTCGCGAATGTATCCCAAATACTTCTTGTCGTTACCGTAGCTGCCGTACTCGTTCTCGATCTGCATCGCGATAATCGGCCCGCCGTTCGTGCACAGCAGCGGCTTGAAGCGCGGCAGCAGCTCGTCAAAGTAGGCTTCGACTTTAGCCAGATACAGCTCCTCGTAGCTGCGCAGCCGCAGGTTGCTGTCCTTCAGCAGCCAGGCCGGCAGACCGCCGAACTCCCACTCCGCGCAGATGTACGGACTTGGACGAACGATAACGTGAAGCCCCAACTCGCCCGCAAGCCGAACGAACTTTTCCACATCGGCAATGCCTTCGAAATTAAACTGGCCTTCCTTAGGCTCGTGAATGTTCCAGGCCACGTAGGTCTCTACCGTATTGAAGCCGCATGCCTTCAGCTTCAGCAGACGGTCCTCCCAATATTCGGGCACGACCCGGAAATAATGGATCGCCCCCGATAAAATCCGAATCGGATTGCCTTCATATACAAAGTCGTTTCCTTGAATGCCGAACGTTGCCACCTGCGCGACAACCCCTCTCCAAAATTTGGATTCCCTTGGGATTCCCTTGGGTTCCCTGTTATCTTCGTCACAAACCGTCCATTATCCTTTTACTCCGCCAAGCATCATGCCTTCTGTCAGTTTTTTTTGCAGCAGTGCGTAGACAAGGATCGTCGGCACGAGCACGATAACAAGACCGGCGAACAACGAGCCCCAATCCGTAGCGAACTTCTGGATCTGCATCAGGTTGGCCAGGCCGATCGGGATCGTCTTCTTCGTATCGTCCGTTATCAAGGTCAACGCCAGCACGTACTCGTTCCAAAAGTCGAAGAAGCTGAACACAATCAGCGTAATGATCCCGGGACGCGCCATCGGTATAATCACGCGGAATAAAGTTCCGAAGTATTCGCAGCCGTCGATCATTGCCGCTTCTTCGAAGTCGTGCGGAATGGATTTCATGAAGCCCGTGAGCAGGAAAACCGAGAAAGGCAGCGTGCCTGTTGCATACAGCGCGCTCAGCCATAGACGGTTGTCCAGCATGTGCAGATCGTTCATCATAATGAAGAGCGGTACGATAATGTATACGCCGCCGATAAACAGCCCCGCCATATAGAAGTTGGACAGGAAGGCGCGTCCGCGAAATTTCATGCGCCCGAGCACGTATGCGGTCGGTACCGCCATGCACAGCAGCATCACCATCGACAGGACGACGACCAGCACCGAGTTGATCATATAGTCGCCGATTTTGGCCGTCGTGAAGGCGCGCACGTAGTTGTCCCAGTTCAGTGCCGCCGGCAAAGACCACGGGCTTTCCATGACCTCGGTGCTCGTCTTGAACGACGCCAGCAGGTTCCAAACCAAAGGATACAAAACAATCAACGTCTGGACGAACAGGAAAATCCGAACGGCAAGATTGCCCCACAATTTGGAGAGAATTCCGCCGGATTTTGCAGCATGGGTATAAGCCGACATGTTAATGCGCCTCCTTGTCCGTTAATTTGTTGCTGATTAGCGCCAGCAGCATCGAGATGATAAAAATAAACACGCCGATCGCCATCGCATAGCCGAAGTTGGAATTCGTAAACGCCTGCCCGTACAGGTAGGTCATCAGGACCTCCGAATGTCTGTCAGGCCCGCCGGCCGTCATGACGGACACGATAATAAAGCTGATGGACAGCACGCCGTTAATGCTGAAGACGATCGTGATTCGAATAATCTCCCACAGCATCGGGATCGTAATGTAGAAAAACTGCTGGATCCGCGTTGCGCCGTCCAGGCTCGCCGCTTCATAGAGCTCCGGCGAAATGCCGTCGATGCCCGCCATGTACATCACCATGTAATAACCTGCGGCCTGCCAGATCATCGTGACAGCCAGCGCCCACAGCACCGTCCGCTCGTCTCCCAGCCAAGACATGGCCAAGTTATCCAAACCGAGCAGTTCAAGTCCCGAATTGACGAAGCCGATTGTCGGGTGATAGATGAAGGACCACAAAATTGCGATAACGACGAAGGACAGAATGCTGGGGAAGAAGAAGACCGTCCGGTACAAGCCCTTCTCCTTGAGCTTCGATTGCGTCAGCAGCGAGGCGTTGACCAGCGCAAGCAGCAGCGTCACGACCGGAACGATCAGCATCAGGAATCCCGTGTTGCGAAGCGCCAGCAGAAATACGTCATCGTGGAACATATCTACGAAGTTTTGCAGACCGATGAATTTCGGTTCGTCGCTAACTCCCGTCCATAAATAAAGAGATTTCTGAAAGATCTGGATGGTCGGATATACCTTAAACAGGAGGAAAAAGGCCAGACCCGGAAGCAGACAGGCCGCGATAAAGAACCCCCGTTTTGTTTTCATATTCATAGTCAGGCTCTTCCTTTCGCTTCTTGAGATAGAGAAAACCTGCCGGGTTCATCCAAACGCGCGGCAGGTTTTCCGGAAGCAGAAGCACATTTACTCGCTTACTTACTCTTGTGCTCCGTTCTCTTTCAATTCTTTCTGAATGTTGGTGAAAATTCCGTACAGCTTGTCTCCGTATTCAGCCACAGTCATTTGTTTGTTCATCAGAGAGGAAATTGGCTTGTAAATATCGTCGCTCGGGTTGTACTTGCTGCCTTTGGCAACGGAAATGAATTTGCCGTTAACCGTAACGATTCCGTTGTCTACTGCTTTATATACGTTGTACGTCGATTCCGGAATAAACTCTTTCACCAAGTCCGGAGCGCCTTTGACGGCCATAATGCCTTTAGCCTTCTCGCCGTTCAGCTTCACGCCTTTTTCCGTGTACAGATACTTCAAGAACTCTTTGGCCAGCTCCGAATTTTTCGCCTTCGCCGGAATAACGAGACGCTGCACATCCGTCAAAGCCATCATCGGCTTGCCCGTCTCGAAGGAAGGAACGCCCAGGAAGCCGAATTGGAAGCCCTCTTCGCGAGGCGAATCCTTCATTTCGTCTTCGAACCATGTGCCGTTCGGAATGAACATCGCTTTGCCCTGCATGAACGCCGTCTGAGCTTGCGTGTGATTCAAAGCGATCGTGCCTTTCATCAACGCGTTGTCTTCGTTGGCGATCTTGTCGAGGAAGCCCCATACCTTAGTAAACGTTTCGCTCTTCCAGAATTCCGGATCGAGATTGTAGAACTGATCAAGCGCCTCTTGTCCGCCTACGTTAAAGATGGCCGGAACGATCATTTCCTCCAGGTAGCCCGGGTACAGCCCTTGATAGGTGAACAGCGAGCGACCGTTGTCCTTCGCCGTCGCTCCCAGCGCGAAAAACTCGTCCCAAGTCGTCGGAAGGGCGATGCCCTTGTCGTCAAACAGCTTCTTGTTATACCACAAGCCCATAACGTCAAAATTATAAGGTGCGAGATAAACCTTGCCGTCCCCGTAAGGCGAACTGGAACGGGACTCGAGTACGCCCGGAAGAATTTTATCCTTGAGCGGCGCTCCTTCGGAGGCTTCGTTGAAAATGTCGGTCAGATCGAGCAGCGCCTTGTCCTTGATCAGGCCGTCGATGATCGGCATATTGTCGCTGCCGGCCACGTACATGAAGTCGGGCGGATTTCCCGCAACGATCTTCGGACGTACGAGCTCGGCGATTTTCGGGCTAGCCGTAATATTGATCTTCGTTCCCGGGTAATCCTTCATGAATTCTTCGGCGATCGAATCCCAGTACTCCCGTCCGTAACCGCCTTGGAATACAGCTACGTTCAATTCCATATTTTCGAACTGCTTGCCCCCTTCGGAAGCGCTGCTGCTTGCGGATGGGTTGGCGCTTGCCGAAGGCGAAGCTCCTTTGGAATCATTGTTGGAGCCGCAGCCCGCAAGTACGGATACCGCCACTACAGAGGCAGCGACCGTCGTTAACCATTTTCTCTGCTTCATTGTGAAACCCCCTTGATCGGATCTGCTCTCATTATAAGTTAGGGAGAAGCTCGGCCAAATGAACAATAAGCAGGAAGCGCATGGACGATTTTATCGAATTATCGGTATGTTCACGATAAGCTGGACAATTTTCAGTCCATGTATCTTAAAATCGTCCAGGTTTAACAGATACTCCAGTCGCGATTACGGGGTTTTCACATTTTTCGGAGAAAATCCGAAGCGCTTCTTGAATAGACGGTTAAAATAAAACGGATCGGGAATCCCCACCTCGATCGCGGCCTGCTTGACTAAATAACGGCCGGAAGCCAACATCTCGTAGGCTTTGGACATCCGAATCTCATTCAGATAAGTCAGAATGCTTTGACCCGTGTCGGCTTTGAACACCTGACACAGGTATGGCTCCGACAATCCCACGTGATGGGCTACATCGGCAATGGCGACTCGCTCAGGGAAGCGCTCCTCCAGGTAACGCATCGCTTGCAGCACCTCTTCCCGAGCGGCGATCTGCGGCTTCGCGGTGTCGGTGGAGCACTCTGCGATCTCCTCCGAAAGCTCGCGAATCGTTTCTTTTAATTGCGCATCCGTCTCCGCCGCCTCGACCTGTTCGAGCCATCTCTTCTCGTCCCATTGAATTGGAGTTGCCGGATCATCCGAATTGGCGATGCTCCATATCCCGCCGCTGACGGCTCTTTTCAACAGCCTCGGATTGACCCGCTGCTCCGCGGCAAGCCCGATTAGCTCAAGCGCGCTCTCCGCCCATAGGACGAGCGAACCGGAATTCGGCTTGCGCATGCTGTCTCGTAGCTTAGACTCCGCCGCTTTAAACGCCTCATCTCCTTCTTGAATCGTCTCGCGATTCGATAAGCACCCTGTCGGCGGACGAGTGTAGAACAGCAGTTCCTCAGCTTGTCGGCTTAGTCTAAGCTCGGCAGCCAGCTCATCTTCGTCCGATGCGGCGCTCGCATAGATCGCTTTAATCCGCACGTTGTAATACAAGGAAGCCAGACTGATCATGCGCAGCGCCAGCTCCTCCGGGCTTGAGAAGGATGTCTCGGAAGCATACGCGACCGCAAGCAAAAACCGCCTCGCCCCCGTACGGATAACGACTGTCCACCGACTGCCCGTAAAGAGTCCGTCCGCCAGCTTAACCAGAGTATCCTGAAATTCCCCGGATTGACGAAGTCCTTGTTCGTCTCCCTGCAGACGAATCACGAAGGAATAAACCGTTTCATCCGCGCCAATAAACCGCTCCCCTTCCCAAGGCTCGGAATCGGCAGTGAGCTCATCGAGCTTGCGAATCGCGGCGGCGATGCGAGGATTTATTTCCTCAAGACGAGGAACTGCTGCATCCGATGCAGGAGCCGAAGCTGCGCCGTTCCTCGCATCCAGTTTCGCGGCGATCTCCTCCAGCGTCTGCATGAAGCTTTCCGTCTTGAGGGTCAGCTTGAGCATGTAATCGTAAGCGCCGCACTTCAGCGCCTCTCTCACCAGCTCGAAGTCGTCGTAGTTGCTCAGCACGAGCACCTCTCCGGAGAAGCCCGAAGCCGTTAGTCTTTTGATAAGCTCCAGCCCGTCCATCTCCGGCATTTTAATATCGGTAATAACAATGTCCGCGCCCGTCTCCTGAATCCGATTAAGCGCCGCCGCTCCGTTAGCCGCCGCCCCGACGTATTCGAAACGGCTTCCCTCCCAACGAATCAGCGTTTTGACCGCATGGCGCACGATCATCTCATCGTCGACGATCAGAATCTTATACATCGGACCGTTCCTCCTTCGCCAGGATCGGCAGCTTAATCTCCGTCTCCGTCCCTTCGTTCGGAGCGCTGCGGGTCACAAGACCGTAGGCCGCGCCGAAGTGGAGGCGGATTCTCTCGTCGACGTTGCCGATGCCTATGCCGGACAGCTTGGCGTGCGAAGACGATTTCCGGTTCTGGGCGTCGTTCATATCGAAGCCTTTGCCGTCGTCGGCAATGACGATTTTCAAAGTCGCGCCTTCCCTGACGCCCTCTACGCGAATGCCGACTCTCCGTCCATCTTCATTGCCGGCATGGAGAATCGAATTTTCCACGATCGGCTGTAAAATAAATTTCGGCACTAGGCACGCATACAGCTCGTCGTCGCTCATAGCGCAGCTCAGCTTAAACGAATCTCCGTAACGAATCCGCTGAATCGTCGCATAATGAAGCAGGTTGTCGATCTCCATCTCAAGAGGAATAAGCTCCTCCTTGACCAGAATCGTATTGCGCAGCAGCTCGGACAGCGATTCGATGCCCTGTCGGACTGTTTCGTTGCCGCTCATCATCGCGCTCCATTTCAAGGAATTCAGCGTATTGAAGAGGAAGTGAGGATTGATCTGGGCCTGCAGCATTTTCAGCTCCGCGTCCCGTTTGGCCTGCTGCTCGGATTCTACCTGAAAAATAAGCAGCTTAAGCTGCTCGACCATTTTGTCGATTGTTTCCGTTAGTTTGCCCATTTCATCCGGATACGAACTGCCGATTTTGGTTTCGAGTTGGCCTAGGCGGATTTGATTGGCATATTGCAGCAGCAGTCTCATCGGACTGTGAATGCTGAAATAAATCCACATAGCCAGCCCCCCGGACAGCATGAGCGTCAGTAAACAAATAAAGACGATGTTGCCGCGCATCTCCTTAAGCTCCGACACGAGGAAGGAATGCGGCACAAGCCCAATCAACTCCCAGTCCGCGGAGCGAATGTACGAGCTGACGACAAGCGTCTTGCGGTCGTTCACCTGGGTGTAGAAAGCTTCGTTCTTATGCTCCTTGTTCAGCTTGGCGAAAATCTCATTTTGCCCGTAGTCCGAACCTTGCTCGATCTCGGGCGCGACGGAGGAGACAACGAAGCCGTTCTTGTCCGCCACGTAGATTCTGCTGCCCTGCCCCAGCTCGACATGGCTGTACGTATTGCGCGAAAAAACCTTTTCATCGATCAGAATCATGATGTAGCCCAGTTTGCGATTCAAGTTGTCCTCGGCATACACCGCGCGGGTCAGCGCGATCCTGTTCGCGCCCCGATAGGTGCGAAGATATGTCCAGCTCGCATTGCCCGAGGAGGATTCAACCGAATCCGATAACTGGTCCAGACGAATATCCGGATACCATTCGAATCCGAGATCGAAAATCGGCTGCCCTTCATTCGTAAAGATTACGACGTTCGCGATATTGCTTAACCGGAAAATCTGCTGGGCAAGCTCCTCGCTTAGCGTCGATCTCAAGTTGTTTTTCTGAAAATCCGTCATTTCCTCAAACTTAGGAAGCGCGCCCTGGATCGATTTATTGATAATGATCGCCTCGCTCAGCGTTTCGTACTGCTCCAGCTCCCGCATCATGTTTTGGGCAAGCTCGTTCAGCACCTGCTGCGTGGATGCGCTGATTTTTTCCGTAATGGAATTTTCATATTTGTAATTGGAGTAGAAAGCAACGAAAAGCACGGGCAGAAGCGAGGTAATCAGAAACGCGGCCAACAGCCGGTTCTTGATCGAGATGCGCCGGAGAATCGGCGATGCGCTCCCGAGCTTGGAGCGGAAAAAGGTATTGCCGTTGAACATATGTCGGACGCCTCCTGTCGGAGTATAGTTTATCACAAAAGAAAAAGCCGTTCCCCAGACTTAACTGGAGGAACAGCCTCTCGCTTCAACTCTCGAACGATTATACGCCCTTAGGGAGACGACCTTCCCAATCGCTTCTCTCCGGGAGCCCCAATGCTCGCGCGGCAACGACCGCCGTATCCATAATGCTTACCGGCCCGTCGATCGCTCCGGCTTGCACGCCGCATCCGGCGGCTCCCCATGTAATCGTCATATCCATCGGATGGTCGCTGCCGTGATCGTTAGGATGAGTTCCTCCGCCGCCATGGTCCGACACCAGAATGACCAGCGTATCCTCCAGCAGACCTTCCTCGCGCAGCGCATCTTCGATCATGCCGATATACGGGTCCGTCTGCTCGATCTGTTTGATCTGCCCCGGCGTGCCGAAACCGTGGGCGTGTCCGGCCGCATCCGGCAAATCAAACTGAATAAACATGAGCTTAAATTCAGGGGCCGAGCGAATATACGCAACGATGTCCTTGGCCAGTTCCGGGTCGGTCTTGGATACGCAGTGAACGTCAAGATCAGCTTCGATAATGCCTGTATTGATCGGTTCCCAGCAGCTAAAGGCCGCCAGCGGAGCTTCCGGCCATTGCGCGCGGGACAATCCGAATAGGGAGCTATAAGGAAAATGAGATGGAACCGTCTCGCGACTCGCCTTGTCGTTGTTGATGCCGTGCTTATCCGGACCTACCCCGTACAGCAGCGAGCCCCAGCATTCTGCGCTGATGCTCGGAAAAACGGTTTGCGCCTCGTAGGAATACGCTCCTCTTTCCAGCAGCGCGTGGATACGCGGAGTTTCCGCATCCTTAATAAAGTTGCCCGCTCCGTCAATGCCAATGATAATGACCCTGTTCGCTTTCATCTTCTTCCTCCTCCATCACTAATGACCGTTTTGTTGTTTTTTATTGCGATTAGTTGGTTTTATTCTCATCCTAATGAAATTATGCACGGCCGTCAATATGAAAAGGTAGTTTTTTAGAGCGGCGCTCACTATTATTAAAGGAGAAAAGATCCAATCCTAAGGCAGGCGATAGATTTTGCACTTTATTCGAACGATGATGAGGCATTTCGCTAGGCATAAGCCGCTGCTCGTCTTCTTCCTGATCGGTCTGCTTTTTGAGGTCGCCTACGCGGTCGGCGCCCCGGTGAGCCTAAAATATCTGGTCGACGAAGCTTTCGGTCCCAAGGACGTCCAAGCTTTCTATTTGATTTTCTCGCTTCTGCTCTGCGGCGGACTGCTCAGCCTCGCGGCGGGCTTGGCCGGCGAATATGCGCTGAACAAGCTGAGCGGACGGGTCGTTCAGAAGCTGCGCAGCGACCTTTACGTACATATCCAGAAGCAATCCGCTCCATTTTTTCAGCGCTTTCGAGTAGGCGACATTGTCGCTCGCTTCTCCTCGGATATGGCCTCTGTCGAACGAGTCGCCACCTTCTCGCTGCCTTTTTTTCTGAAAGAGGCTTTAAGCGTCGCGCTTGGCCTTGCCATGCTGATCTCGCTTGAGTGGAAGCTGACGCTTGTCATGGTATTCGGTTCGCTGCTGATGATGGCCGGTCCCCGACTGCTTCAAGGACGTGCGGAATCCGCCAACCTCCGCTACAAGGAGGCACAGGAGCGCTTCACCAACCTGATCGACGAGACGGTGAAGGGTCATCGCACCGTTCACGCCTATCACCGCCAGAGCTTGTTGTTGGAAAGGGCTCGTTTGCATATCCAGTCGCTCCTGACGCTTGGCTTGAAAATGCACGTCACCAACTCCTTGCTGGAACGTCTGCCGCTTACGGTTTTGCTTCTGCTCAACGGCGCGATGATCGGATTCGGAGGTTACTTGATCTTCCAGGATCAGCTCTCCATTGGGGGATTCATGGCCTTCTTCACCTTGTTTATGAGCGTCGGACAGGCCGCCTCCAACTTAACGCTGGTCATTCCCGGCCTGATCGATTCCGGGAGCAGTTTTAAGCGGATTGCGGAGGTTCTTGACTATGAGCCGGATTTGCGGGAGGTCGAGCGTCCAATCGAGCTGCCTCCAATTGTCGAAGGACTTACAATGGACGAGGTCACGTTCGGGTACACCGAAGATAGCGATCAACTCAAGGCGGTTAGCCTGCGCATACCTGTCGGAAGCTATGCGGCGTTCGTCGGTCCGAGCGGCTCGGGCAAAAGTACGGCCCTTCAACTGCTGGCCCGCTTCTATGATCCGAGGCAAGGCACGGTATCGATCGATGGACAGAATCTGCGCGACGTTAGCGAAGCCTCCTTACGGCAAAGAACCGCCGTTGTCACGCAGGAATCGTTCCTGTTCAACACGACTATCCGGGATAACCTCTTACTGGGGCGCCCAGATGCGAATGAGACGGAGATCGTCGAGGCGGCCAAGCTCGCACATATCCACGATACGATTGCAGCGTGGCCGGAGGGCTATGACACGCCCGTTCACCATGAGGGAGCTTCGTTGTCCGGCGGGCAGCGTCAGCGCGTCTCCATAGCAAGAGCGCTGTTGAAGAAGCCGGAAGTTCTTCTGCTCGACGAGGTAACGTCCGCGCTTGATCCGGGTTCCGAAGCCGGGGTCAACGATAGCATTCGGCGTCTTCGCGGCAGCGCGACGGTCGTCTCGGTCACGCACCGGCTCGACTCCGTCGTACAAGCGGATCTGATTTTCGTATTCCAGGACGGGCGGGTCGTCGAAGCCGGCACTCATGAGGAATTGCTGCGGCGCGGCGGATTGTATCGCGAAATGTGGAACAAACAGCACGGGTTCGTGCTGTCGCAAGACGGACTGCATGTGAGCGTCGACGCAGACCGGTTGGCCCAGTTGCCCTTCTTCAAGGGCGTCGAGTCCGAGCAGCTTCGCGAGCTTGCCGATCTGTTTGCGACGGAAACGTTGCAGGAAGGCGACTCTGTCGTCCGCGAGGGAGATTCAGGAGATAAGTTCTATCTAATCGTGCGCGGAAAATTCGAGGTAGTTAAGCGCGGTTCCGATGGGGAAGATCGCAGGGTTGCAGTTTTGCAGGACGGCGATCATTTCGGGGAGATCGCCTTGCTCAAGGGGATACCGCGAACGGCTACGGTCCGGGCGCTTGGGCCTGCCGTCGTCATCTCCATGAGAAGGGACGCCTTCTTGGCGCTTACGGCCAAATCCCCCCACATTCTTCAGGCGGTGGAACAGACGCTTCGGGCTCGGCTATGAACCCTTGGCCGGCCTTGATCTTCAAATGGGGATAAAACAAAGCTGCAAGCCAGCTGATGGGCTTGCAGCTTTTCTTATTTCGCCGATAGGACCGCCTCGCGTGCTTATTGCATGCGGATTCTCTCTACGCCAGTCGAAGACGAGTGTACTGCTTCAGCAATCCGTCCTCATGCTTTTTCATCCAATTCACGAGAGCCTGTCGCATGTCGTCCGCAGCAGCCAAGTATTCGCTGTCGTTAATCACATTGCGCAGCTCGTGCGGGTCGCGAGCGAGATCGTACAGTTCGTCCGTGTCTCCGCAGTTAAACACATACTTGAAGTCGCCTTTGCGGATCATCCGCTGCGTGTACATAACGCTCTCCAAGCCGGCTCCTTCCGTCACGATGCTATCCGGCCAGTCCTCGATCGCTTTGTTCTCCAGCATCGGCGCGAACGATCTGCCGTCGCTGCCTTGCTCCGGCTCTCCAGCTCCCGCCAGATCCAGAATCGTTGCGTGAATGTCGCATGTTCCGACCATACTCGCTTCCCGGCCCGGCTTGCCCGTTCCGGCTGCGGGCTTGACCAGAAGCGGAATGCGGCATGTTTCTTCATACATGTAAAAAGACTTGTCGCACAGCCCTCCGTGGATGCCAAGCGACTCGCCGTGGTCCGCGGAGAACAGAATGATCGTATTGTCGTACAACCCGTTTTCCTTCAAATAATCGAGCAAACGGCCGATCTGCTCGTCTATGCTGCTCATGAACGCGTAGTAATGACGAATGTGCGGAACGAAGTCCTCCCAGGATTTACTTCCCTGCTTGATGCGATGAATGGAAGGTTTGCCGGTTCCGTCGTCGTCAAAATTCGGCCACGGCGGAATCTCGACGTCCCGGTACATATCCAGATGCTTCGTCGGCGCGATGTACGGCTCGTGCGGGCCCCAGAAATTCAAAGAGAAGAAAAACGGTTTATCCCGCTCGCGGAAACGATCGATATGCTCGATAGCCCGATCGACCAAATAGTATTCGACCGTCCCTTCGACCGGCGTCGTCAGCTCGGCCGAGAAGTGGCCCTCGAAGTGACCGGACAGCTTGTTGATCAGATTCCATTCCAGTCCTCTGTCCTGCAAGTAGGCCTTAAACGCCGCGTAATACATACCGCCCAGACCATGCCCTCCGAAGTCGTCGCCTTCATAGCCGACATCGGTCGGCAAGGAGCGCATTCCTGCCGCCAGTTCGGGAAAACGAACATAGCCCAGATTGCCGTTCGCATACCGCTCCTCCGGCCCCGACGTTCCCAAATGCCATTTGCCCGTATAGCCGAGACTATAGTCGGTTTCCTCCAAACGGCGGCTCAGCAGCCGCGATGTATCGGGAAGCTCCTGCACCATGCTTCCCATCCCATACCCGTTCGTCTGCATGCCGTGCTTAAACGGGTACAAGCCGGTTTGGATCGAGGCGCGCGCAGGCGTACATACCGGACAGCTTGTGTACGCATTGTCGAACACGATGCTTTCCTCTGCCAGTTGGTCCAGATGAGGCGTCTGACAGATGCTTCCTCCATACGCGGATAACGTATCCGTTCTCTGCTGATCGGTCTGGATGAACAAAATATTCGGGCGACCCGAAGCCGCCTTACTTACCTCTGTCATCTTCGTCATCTCCTTTCAGTGCAGTCTATCATCCTAATTTAACATTTTTTCGTCAGTAGATTGCGAACAGCGCGGCAAACCTATAACCGCCCCTCCAACATCAATCTGTGAACCGCTTCGGCGAACAGGCTGTTCGACCAGGCAAACCAAGGTCGAGTAAAAAGACTAGGATCGTCGGCGTCGAAGCCTTCGTGCATAAAGCCGGTCCCTGCATCCGTCGACAGCAGCATTTCCAGCAGCGTTGCCCGCTCGGCGTCGTTGTCAGCCGTCATCAATTGCATACTGAGCGCAATATGCCAGATGTAGCGATGACGCGTATGCGGACTGCCAATTCCTTGCGCCGCTTGACCGCGATAGAAATAAGGGTTGGCTTCGCTGAGAATAAAACGACGGGTATTGCGATAGGTTTCATCATCCGCCGGTTTGTACCCGAGATACGGAATAGACAGCAGGCTCGGCACATTGGCGTCGTCCATCAGGTTGTAGTTGCCGAGGCCGTCGGTCTCGTAGGCGTAAATGCGGCCGTACTGCGGATGAATCGTCACTCCGTACGTTTCGATTCCATACTCGATCTCTTCCTTAAGCTTTAGGGCTTGCGCTGCCAGCTCCTCGTCGCGGTATACGTCGGCCGCGATTTCCGCGACGCCGCCCAGAGCGACTGCCGCGAACATATTGGAAGGGATCAAATAGCCGAACTTGCAGGCATCGTCGCTCGGTCGGAAACCCGACCAAGTCATGCCCGTATAATTGACCGGCATGCCCATCCGATCATTGCGCAACGTATCCGACTTCGGCCCCGTATGGCGTGCAAAACGGTAAGGCGACTGTTCAAAATGCCGCTGCTCCGTCGTCCAGAGAGCGATAATCTGCCGAGCCGTCTCGCGAAACGTGTCGTCGAATACCGCCGTTCTCCCGGTCTCTTTCCAGTAAAGATAGGCCAGATGAAGCGGATAACAGAGCGAGTCGACCTCGTACTTGCGCTCCCATATCCACGGATTCAGCTCGGTCTCGTCCCAATCGAGCCGGTTATCGTTGGCCGCCTCGTTAAACGCATTGGCATACGGATCGATGCCGATAAAATGAAGCTGACGACGAAGCAGGCCTTCAATTAACTCTTGAAGCTGAGGGTCGTTCGCCGCAAGCGGCAAGTAGTGGCGCACCTGCGCGCTCGAGTCGCGCAGCCACATGGCGGGAATGTCGCCGGTAAATACAAACGTCGTGCCATCTTCCAGCACCTTGGTCGTCGTCTCCAGCGTGTTGACGAAGCAAGCTTTAAACATCTCCAGCAGCTTCGGGCGATCCGCCAGTTTGACGTCGGCCTCGGCCAACAGCCGGACGACGGAATCGGGCATTGCTATCATACAGAGTCACCTCCGGGAATTGTCGGCCCCAATATAGGCACATGGCGCAAAATATCGTCGTGGCGGTCCATCCAGGTCTGCAGCAGCTGCGCCAGCCGCTCCAGCTCTTTCCGGTTGGCCGTTTCCCCGCTAACATCGCGGGTTTCCCACGGATCGGCTTCCATATCGAACAACTGAATGCGATCGATACCCGCTCCGCTTGCCGGACTGCGGTAATAGCGAATCAGCTTCCAGCGGCGATCCTTTACCATCCGCTGCAAGTCTTGGTAGGCCGTACATACATGCGTTCTCAGCGGCAGCGGCTCATTTGCACCCGCACTAATGCCACCGCCGCGCAGCAGCCCGGCAAAGCTGACGCCGTCGGCGTTCGGCTGCTCCGGCAAACCGGCAAGCTCGGCAACGGTCGGCGCAATGTCGATGTTGCTGAGCAGCCCCGGCGGCTTCGCGCCCGCTTCGACGCCCGGCCCGCGCAGCAGCAACGGAATCCG
The DNA here is from genome assembly GCF_017671885.1 of Cohnella sp. LGH. Taxonomy (NCBI): domain Bacteria; kingdom Bacillati; phylum Bacillota; class Bacilli; order Caryophanales; family Paenibacillaceae; genus Cohnella; species Cohnella sp. LGH. The sequence continues at coordinate 683,339 of NZ_CP072117.1, read as the reverse complement.
TACGCTGTGATCGTACACGTTCTGCTTGCCCATCAGACCGTGCTGCCCGATGGATAAGCCGTGATCTGCCGTATAAACGAGCAAGGTGTCGTCATACAGCCCTTTAGCTTTTAAGTAGTCGACGATGCGTCCCACCTGTGCGTCCAGATGAGCGATCATCGCATAATAGTCGGCCAGATGCCGCTTGATTTCCTCTTCGCGGCGCGGCATGGAGGCCAAACGCTCGTCTCTCACGCCCAAGTCGCCGTTATCGAACGGATGCTCCTCGGCAAAATTGGGCGGCAACGACAATTCCTCCGGCTGGAACATCGAAGCGTACGGCTCGGGAGCCGTACGGGGGTCGTGCGGCGCAGTGAACGCGACATACAGGAAAAACGGCTGTTCGCCGTCGTGACGCTCCAGAAAATCGATCGCAGCATCCGCGAATACTTCGGAAGAATGACGAGTTTCCACATATTCGCGCTCCTTGCCGTATAACCCCTCGGCATCGAACGCCTGCACCGGAACGTGCCAATGATCGCTCATACCATAGAAGAAAAGCTTATCCCCACCCTCGAAGCTGCGGGCAAAGCTCGCCTTATCGTTGTGCCATTTGCCAACCGCATAGGTTTGATACCCCGCGTCGCGCAGACGTTCGGGAAGCAGCGGCACCTCCGGGCGAATATCGGTGGAATGAGTCCACTCCGCCGGATCGCAGCCGATCATCGAGCGGAAGATCGACTGCCCCGTCAGCACGCACGCGCGGCTCGGGGCGCATACCGCGCCCGTCAAGCCGCCGAAAATGTGAGTGCCTTGCATCGCCGCGCCGCCGGCAGCCAGCTCATCCAAAACTGGCGTGCGCACAATCGGGTTGCCCGAAGAACCTAGCGCTTCATACCGATGATCGTCGGCGATCAGAAAGACGATTGAAGGCCGTTTACTCATCAGCCTTTCACCGATCCTAACAGCATGCCTTGATTAAAGTGCTTCTGGAAGAACGGATAAATGACCAACAAGGGCACCGCCGTTACTACGACCGTCGCCATTTTGACCGGCGGACCGAATTCGAAGCCTTCGATTTCCAGCGTCATCGAAGAATCCGCAGCTTCGATCAGCATCTGCCGCAGAAACACTTGCAGAGGCCATTTCGCCGAATCGTTCAAGTAAAGCAAAGCGTTAAAGTACGTGTTCCAGTTTTGTACCAGATAGAACAGCGTGAACGTCGCGATCGCCGGCATCGACAGCGGAAGAACGATTTTACGGAACAAATACAGCTCTCCGCAGCCGTCGATGCGCGACGCCTCCTCCAGCTCCGAAGGGAAGCTCTGGAAGAAGCCCCTCATTACGATCAAGTTAAACGGGGCAATCGCGGCCGTCAGCCAGATCGACCAATAGCTATCCAGCAAACCGAATTGGTTCACCACGAGATAAGTCGGGATAATGCCGCCGTTAAACAACATTGTGAACAACACGAGCATGTTCATCGTTTTGCGTCCGACCACCCACGACTTCGACAAGCCGTAAGCCATCATACTGGTCAGTGCGATGTTGACGAATGTACCGATTAGCGTAATCCACAGAGAATTGCGGAAGGAAAGCAGGAAATTGCGCTCCCGGAACAAGTATTGATAAGAGTCAAGCGACCACGTTTTCGGAACAAGGAAGAACCCACGGGACAGCACCTCCGCTTTAGTCGCGAACGAGACGATGACGACGTATAGAAACGGAAGGGCGACGACAAGCGTAGCCACGATGAGCACCGCGTACACGACCGCCATGAAAGTGCGGTCCGATCCTGACATTCGGTTCAATAGACTCCCTCCTCGCCTTTACGCTTGGCCCACCCGTTCGCCGCGACGATCAGGACAAGCCCGATGACCGACTTGAACAGTCCGACTGCCGTCGTGTAGCTGTATTCGCCCGTCAGAACGCCGTTCCGATAGACGTACGTGTCGAACACGTCCGACACATCCAGATTAAGCGAGTTCTGCATGAGCAGAACTTGCTCGAAACCGGTCTCCATCGTCTGTCCCAGCCGCAAAATAAACAGAATGATGATGACGTTGCGCAAGGCGGGCAGACTGACATGAAGCATCGTTTTCCACCGGCTGGCGCCGTCCATGACCGCGGCTTCGTACAGCGTAGGATCGATGGAAGCCAGCGCCGCGAGGAAAATAATCGCGCTCCAGCCCGATTCCTTCCAAATGTTCATCAGCACGTATAGCGGACGGAAGTAGCTCGAATCGGTCAGCAGCTCGATCCGCCCCCAACCGTTAGAGGCTAACAGTTGATTAATCGCGCCCTCCTGCGTAGAGAACAGCAGCACGGAAATGCCGACAACGACAACCCAGGAGAGAAAATGCGGCATATATGTGATCGTCTGTACTGCCCGACGAAACATGCGGATGCGCGCTTCGTTAAGCAGCAATGCGAGAATGATCGGCGCCGGGAAGAAAATAAACAGGTTAAGCGCGCTCAGCACGAGCGTGTTGCGAAACAGCATCCAAAAATCCGCATCTCCGAACAGGCGTACAAAATGGTCGAAGCCTACCCACGAACTGTTCATAAAGCCGTCGAACGGTTCAAAATCCTGAAACGCGATCAGAATACCGCCCATCGGCAAGTAACGGAACAACAGGAAGAAGAGCGCCCCCGGCAAAATGAGAGCATAGAGCGGTAGGCCGCGGCGCAGTCTTCCGCGAATATCTGACGTCGGCATCGTTGCACCTCCAATGAGAAGAGGGAGAGAGCTGATGCGACTCTCCCTCCTCCGGCCTTATTTCAATTCAGCGTACAGGGCGTTCGTTTCTTCGATGATCTTGTCTCCGCCGCCGTCTCTCCATGCCTTCACCGCGTCGTCGATCGATTCCACCGGCGCGCTTCCGGTAATGACTTTGACGATGGCCGCAGAAAACTTCTGGTCCAGCTGGATGCCGCTCTTCGAGAACGTCTCGGAGATCAATCCAGCGGCAGGGTTCGTCCAAGCGTACGGCTCGGTTTTCTCGAACCAGGCCAAAACTTTGTCCACGTAGGTTTTATCGTCCCAGAGGCGGATTTGAATGCCCGGATCGAAACGGCGGATGAACCAGGTAGACAAAATTTGCGGACGGTCGTTGTCGAAGGCGTCCAGCTTTTCGTAGGTGTCGCCGTTCTTCGTATAGTGAATGCCTTCAATGCCGTTTTTCGACCAAATATAGCCTTCATCGGAGAACATGAAATCGATGACCTGCAAAATACGCTTCTGCTTCTCTTCGTCGAGCTTGGCGTTTAACACGATTTTCGTCGTGCTCGTGATTGTGTTCGCGAATCGCAGCCCCGTCGGTCCGGCAGGCGGATCGAGCTGAACGATGTCGGCCTCGGGAGCCAGCTTCTGAAGCGTCGGTACCGACTGCTTATACACTTCGTTCGGATTGACCTCGGCAATGCCGTTCGTATTGCCTTCAAGCTTATTCCACGGATCGCGCTCCTTGTTCACCGGGAAATCCTTGTCCAGCACGCCCTCCGAGTAAGCTTGGCGCAAATATGTCGCCAGCGCTTTCCACTCTTCGGCCTGCGTCTGCATAGCCACCAAGGTGCCGTTGTCGTCCTTCCAGCGGTTAGCCAAGCCGAAAGCGCCCTTCAAGTAATCGATGCCCAGAATATCGCCGCTATTGGATACCGACATACTGAAGCCAATCGTATCCGGTCTGCCGTTGCCGTCCGGATCCTTCGTCGCAAACGCTTTGGCGACTTCATAGAATTCGTCGACCGTTCCCGGCGTCTTCAAACCGAGCTTGTCCAGCCAATCCTGACGGATCGACAGGTTGCTGCGGAAGGCGGGAGCGTACATCGGGAGTCCGAATACTTTTCCCTTCGGGTTCATCATCGTCATCGCTTCCTCGGTCACGTTGCCGACGAGGTTAGGGTAGTCTGCAAGCAAAGGCTGCAAGTCGAGAAACACGCCTTTTTGCATCCACTTGCTGTAGGTTGAAGCATCCCAGATTTGGAAGAGGTCCGGGAAATTGTTCGATGCGGCGAGCACGTTCAGCTTCTCGTTGTAGCTGTCTCCCGGCACCCATTGGAATTTCAAATCGATATTGAATTTGTCGTTCAAATATTTCACCATCGGGTGATCGTCGGTCCATCCGCCTCCGGCCGCCGTACTGACCATCATCGTCAGCGTCAGCTTCTTCGATGTGTCGTCCGACTGCGAGGCTCCGCTCGACGATGGGGATGCTGCGGGAGACGCGCCTCCTCCTTTATCGCCGCAGCCTGCAAGAACCAGGGCAAACGCGGTGAACGCGCAAAGCAGCAAACTGAATTTTTTCATTTCGACTCCTCCTTGGGACTATTCTTTGTTTGTTCCCCAAGTATAAATAAGACGGTCTGCGACCGCCTTATCCGGATTCTTGATTTCTTACTCAATTTCACGAAGTTGAGACGATTGGACGCTTGAACGGAATGCGAACCGTAACGACGGTTCCCTGTCCGACAAACGAATCAAGCCGCACGCCGTAATCCCGGCCATAGCGGAGAACGAGCCGCGCGTGCACATTAGGCAGTCCGAGCGAGCCTTCCCCGCTTGACGCTTTGTCCGGCTCTTCCGTCGCCTGCTTCAGCATGGCCCGCAGTTCGTCCAGCTGTTCCTGCGGCATTCCCTTGCCGTTATCGGCAATTTCGACAAGCAGATCCTCTCCCTCGTCGTAGGCGCTTACGATGACCGCGCCGTCTCCGCCGCGCGGCTCGATGCCGTACTTCACCGCGTTTTCGACGATCGGCTGAAGCGTCAGCTTCATACACGGGCTGGACAGAAACTTGTCCGGGATAGAAAGCATGCTGGTAAAGCTGGATGGAAAACGCAGACGCACGATCTCCAAATACTTCGAGACGATGTCCAGCTCGTCGCGGAGCGTCACCTCTTCGTTCTCGAAACGGGCCGTATAGCGGTAGACGTCCGCCAAGCTGCGGGCGATCTTCTCGATTTTCGGCATATTTTCCAAATACGCCATACTCTTAATAATGCCAAGCGTATTGTAGAGCAAGTGGGGGTTAATCTGGTTCTGCAGCGAACGAATGACCGCTTCCTTCTGACGGATCGACAGCTGCATCTCCTTGAGCTGAAGCTCGTACACCTCGTCCACCAGCTTCTGCAGCCGATCCATCATCTGATTAAACCCGCGATACAAGTAATGGATTTCGTCCGGCCTGTCGTTGACTTCTGCGCGAACGTCCAGATCTCCTGTAGCTGCTTTGGCCATGACATTCTTAAGCACGACGATCCGCTTGGTGAAGCGGTTCGCCAGCAAAGGAACGATAATCAGAATAAGCAAGGAAACGATGACGAACGTCCAAATGATCGACATCCGCACGGCCTGCAGTCCGGACTCCATCTCTGCGGACGGAACGATCGAGAAAATATTCCAGTTCATCCGGTTCGAGCGGTTGACGGAGACGTACCATTCCTCGCCTTCCCAGCTTACCTTACTAGCCGTGTCGGACAGCGCATATTGAAGCTTGTCCAGCGGAGTCTCCGACATCGACCTGCCGATCCACTCCCTGTTCGGATGGTAGACGACGATGCCGTCCGACGATGCCACGAAGTGATAGCCCGTGCGCCCCAGACCGGTCTCGCCGAACTTGTTGATCACCTTCTCCGGCATAATGTCCAGCACGAAATGTCCGGCCACCTCCACCGTCTCGACGTCGAAGATCGGAAGGATGACCGAGAATACCGGGAACGGCGCCTGATTCGGATACTTCGTATAGTGGGTCGGGTACAGTTCTATTCTTTCCCCGAACGGAAGAGAAAACCAGGGCTCGTTCGAGTAGAAGTTGGATTGCGAATAATAATAGCTGAAAATCGAAATCAGCTTGTCGTGCTTGGACATCAGAAACATGCCGGCGATCTCGGGGCGATTGGTGGCCACGTATTTGCGCAGCTCCTTCTCGATCGCTTCCGTCTCTTCCGGCTTGGCGGCCGCACTCTCCCGCAGGAAATGCTGAAGCTGCTCCCCGGCGGCGAGCGGAGCGGCGGATTCGGCAAGCTGTTCCACGTACGAATCGATATCGTAGTTAAAACGCGCAGCAGCTTCGCTGGACAGCTGCCGCACGTCCCGCCCGATAACGCGGCCTACCTGACGGTCGGCAATCGTCAGCGCGACGATCAGCGCCAGCATAATCACGAGCAGAAAACCGATGGTCATTCGCGTCCGATAGGAAGTCAAAAACTTGATGTTCATTTCAAACCCATGCCTTTGCGATAGTCGTTCGGAGTTTTGCCGGTCAGCGATTTAAACATCCGGTTAAAATGGGGGAGCGAGACGAAGCCGACCATCTCGGCCGCTTCGTAGATTTTGATGTCCTCTTCCAGCAGCAGCATTTTCGCTTTATCGATGCGCACATTATTCAAGTATGCGATGAACGAAACGCCCGCATACTGCTTAAACAGCTGACCGAAATAAGAAGGGCTTAAATTGGCCCGCTGCGCCATTTGGCCAAGCGTGAGCGGCTGCATGTAATGCCCGTCGATATAGTCGCAAGCGCGGACCATCGCCTGTCTGGTTTCCTGCCCGGATTGCGATACGCTGACAAACGACCAGCTTTCCAGCAGCTTGCGGAACGTTTCCGCCGTCTCTGCCCGCTCGTTCCAGCCGCCGCCGGTACCTGCCGCTTGGAACGAAGGATCCATCCCTTGAATCAATTCGATCCACTTGCGTTCAAATATGGAGAAAATGGAGCCGCGGCTTCGCGTATGCGCGGTAGGCGTGTTCCAAATATGACGGAGCAGGTCGTCAAGCTCGCTCTGTCTGCTTCGGGAATCCAGAGTCGGAACGGCGTCCAGAAACGTATTGATCCGCTTCAGACATCCGTTCAACTCGCCCAGCATCGTCATGCGGGTGAGAGACCGCTTCAGCGCATCCTGCAGTTCCTCCTGCAGCACAGGCTTCATCAGATACTCGGAGACGCCGTAACGAACCGCTTGCTGCGCGTAAGTAAACTCGTCGTAACCGCTAATGATGATCGGCACGATCGGCATTCCGGTCTCGTCGATTTCCTTGATCAGCTGCAGCCCGTCCATCCTCGGCATCCGAATGTCCGTCAGCAGGATGGACGGCCACAGCTCGTTCAACATATGCCAAGCGTCTTCTCCGTCCACCGCTTCTCCGACGACGGCAAATTCCCCGCCGATGCGCGAAACCATCTCGACGAGTTCGCTGCGCAGCCAATGCTCGTCTTCCGCGATGACGATCGTATACATATTGTTCATCTCCCGGTAGCTTTTGATGTCTGTTAGATGTTCTGAATAGTTTACCCGATTCCGTTACGATCGGCCAGTCTATGCAGAATATCACCGTAACTCGTCCGGGAAAATGTAGATGGCTTCTTGGAATGGGCTGACGGCTCAGTTTCTTGATTACAAGGCTATCGGAGCAACAATAATAAATCTAATGCGCGCGAGCCATGTTTGGCGACGTACTTCCTTATTCGACATGAGGCAACCTCCCGTTTCTTACGTTTGCCTCATTCTCTCATAGGTTTCGCCGCTGCTGAAGGTGGGGCAGGTTTGACGCTTACTCTAAAAGTGTCGTCGCATGAGCTTATTGGCTTAATCTCGGGTGGAGTGGGGCGGATAAGTCCCTCCCGCGGTCTTATGCACCCGCTTCCGGAACGAATGTGGCGGATAAGTCCCTCCCGCGGTCTTATGCACCCGTTCCCGGAACGAATGTGGCGGATAAGTCCCTCCTGCGGTCTTATGCACCCGCTTCCGGAGCCGCATGTTCTTACCGGCCCTGCATCCTGTCAGCACCAACTTTAGCCGAATCTCCAAATAGACCGGCGGTCACAGCTTCCTTCGCTGTGACCGCCGGTCTGCATATTGCTTTTTTAGGTGCGCAGCTCCTCAACCTCTTCGGAGGAAATATCGTGCGAGCTGTATCTGGCTTTGCCGTACAGGTCGGCTAAGCCTCTGCGAACGCGGCGAAGCCAGCTCCCATCGTCGACTTGGCGATCCTTGGTTGGGCGGCGACTTTTGTCCGGCGCGGTCGACCGCTGCGTCTGCCAGCTCTCGAGCGACTCCAGCGTTTCGCCGGGCGTATCCGCAGACCGAAAAGCGTAGCCCTGCCGAATGCCCGCCTCCACCGCCTCCTCGTATAATCGCCGCACCTTCTCGGAATTGCTGAGCTTATCCCAATCCGTGCGGGAGCGTTTGCCGCGCAGCAGCGATGCCAGTCCTCCCTGCCTCGCTTTCTTCTCGTTGCGCAGACTGCGCCGCTCTTCGACGTACGGGAGCGGCTCCGCGACGCGCTGCTCTCTCGTAAACCAGTCACTAATCTTCTGGAGCAAGCCGCGCCAGGTCCATGTCCGATCCCTCCACAGCAGTCTGACGAACCAGGCCAGGCCAATTAAGGCAAACCCCGAGAACACCCAGAACAGGTAATCCCAAATCGGGCTTGGCTTTCCGGCCTCCTTCATTCCTTCCAGCGGAAACTGAGGCTGCATCTGCGCGGGCGGCTCCAGCTCCACCCCGATGTCCTCCAGGATCGGAGACATGTTGACTTTTTTCGGAGTCAACCACTTCTCGCCATAGCCGACGGTCACTGCAATCGCAAGCACGCCCAGCGCCGTAAACACGATTGCGTATTTGCGACTGGACAGAAGCACCGTTCGAGTAACGATGCCGTTGTCGAGACCCGCCTTCTCGATCAAGCTGCGGTTAAATGAGACGAACCAGCCGATCATCCATAGCACGCTCAACACAACGGTGACCGTTCGGTAGCCGACCCAGGCTTCATTTATCGCAATCGCCAACAGCGTCAAGAAGCATATGCCGAATGCGAACGCGTACTGCCAGTAATCGAAACGCCGAAACCGCCCTCTCCAGAGAGCGGCGCATAGCAGGATCAGCAGCGGAAGCTGATCCGTGAACCATACTATTCCTACAGCGACTAATGCCAGAGAGATCGTCAGCAGCGCAAGCTTATGCCACAGCGAAGGCAGGCGGGCGACGATAAGTCCGGCAACGATGCAGAACAGCGCGATCGCAGCCGTTCCAAGCTTGTCCGGCAGGCTCATCCTCGCAGTAAGCAGCAGCAGAGCGGGCAGCCACAGCACGGCTTCCAGCAAAATTCTCATCCCGAGCTTCCCGGCTTTCCCGGTCATCGACCGACTCCTCCTTTCACCGCGAACAGCAACTGAACCGTATTTCCCTGATTTCTCAGTCGACGAACCAGTTCCTCCTGCTTGCCGTCGATAAATGCAGTAACGAGCAAGTAATTTTGCCCCCGCGTACGTTCCTCGACCAACTGCTCCAGCAAGAAGCTCAGTCCCAACGCCGTAACCGGGCGGAAGCTCGCCATCGCTTCAAGAAGGCTGTCCATATGCGCGGCACCGCCCCTGACCGGAGCTCTGTAGACGCCAGCCTCTTCTCCGACTCGGATCCCGTTAAAAATAAAACCGGCCTTCCCTCCGCCCGAAATGACATATTGTGCGGCGGAAGCCGCATAGCTAAGCGCGCTCTCGAAATCCTCCGGCTCGATGCGCCGATTGCCGGTCTGGTCGAGCAGCTCCGCATTTAAAATGACGATCAGGTCGTTGTCCCGCATGCTCTCCCGCTTATGGACCAGCAGTTGCCCCGTTTTGGCCGAGGCGCTCCAGTTGACCATACGCATAGAGTCCCCTTCCCGGTATGGCCGAATGCCGGAGACGTCGGGGTGATCCTCCATGATCGGGCTCGCCATGCTTCTGACGCTCTGCAGATATTTCCTCGCGTCCAGCGGAAAATCGCGAAGATCTCTCAGCGCCGGATAGACGATCAGCTCGCATTCCGACTTCCCCTGCGACGACTTGCCCGGAATCCCGACCCAGTCGCCCAGCGTAACGGTATAGCTGTCTACTTTATATTTACCTCGGTGCGTGCATATAATTTCGTGCTTGCGCACAATCTCCGTATAAGAGGGAACGCTGAACAAGCTGGCATGGTTTTGCAGCCGATCTCCCCGGTGAATCGACGTATCCGCCTCGCGCTGCTTAAATTCAAGCTGGCCGGGCAGCATCGTCTCCACGCGCATCCACGGAAGCGGCATGCGCTTGCGGTTCGCGATCGTCTCGCTCATCCACACCGACTGTCCCGCATGTAGCCTAAACGCGCTGAAAGAACGGGAGTACGACAGACCCCGAAACCCGAAAAAATTAAACAGGACCCTCTGCGCCATATAAAGCACGAACATCAGCAGTACGATCCAGATGATCGCCGACATCTCTACCTCGACTCCAGTCCGGCTTCCGTCGGAACGGGAATGCCCGCCAGCAAGCTGTCCAGCAGCGGATGAGCCCGGTTGGTTTCGCCTCTGAACGTATCCTTCAGAATGAGCCGATGAGCGAATACCGGCTTCACCAGGGATTTGACATCATCGGGAAGCACATATTCCCTTCCTCTCAGCAGCGCGCGAGCCTGCGCAGCCTTCAACAGCTGCAAGCTGCCGCGCGGACTGACGCCGAAGGAGATGTCCGAATGATTTCGCGTCGCAGCAACGATGGCCAGCAAATAGTCGTAGACGGCGTCGGAAACGTGAACCTTCGGCACTTGAGCCTGCAACTCCCGGATTTCGTCGCGACCTAGAACCGCATGCAGCTCGTCCAGCGGATTGTCGGACGTAAAACGCTTCAAGATCGCGAGTTCCTCATCGCCCGACGGGTAGCCCATCGAGAGGCAGAGCATAAAGCGGTCCAGTTGGGCTTCCGGCAGTGGGAACGTGCCATGGTTATCGATCGGGTTCTGCGTGGCGACTACGATAAAAGGAGAATCCAGCGGATAAGTCGCGCCGTCTATTGTAACCTGGCGCTCCTCCATACATTCCAGCAGACTCGATTGGGTGCGTGGAGTGGCTCGATTCAATTCGTCCGCCAGCAAAATATTGGCGAAGACGGGGCCGCGGCGAAGCTCGAATTGCGCGGTCTGCTGATTAAATACGTTAATTCCGGTCACATCCGAAGGGAGCAGATCGGCCGTAAATTGTATGCGCTTCATTTCGCAGGCGAGCGAACGGGCCAGCGACTTGGCTAGCAGCGTCTTGCCCGTTCCCGGGACGTCCTCCAGAATGACGTGCCCCGGCGCGAGAAGCGCGATCAGCAAATGCTCAAGAACGGATTCCTTCCCTACGACGACAGAGCTGACATTGGCGATAACAGACGATAATTTATGCTCGACGGTTTGCTTGTTCACGACGCAAAAACACCCTCCTCCGTTTCCTATATTCTAGCATAGCGGAGAAGGGTGTGAAGTCGAGAATTCACAACTATTCGGTTAACTTACGCCATCGCCTGCACTCTGCGGTCTTCGTACGCTTCCTTCGCGGAATCCTCGACATGACGATCGGCCGGATCCTCCGCCAGGCCGTAAGGCAGACACATCGGAGCTCCCGTGCGCGGGTCCGGGATGACATCGGCGTCGATATTGAACACGTCGCGCAGCATCTGCGGAGTCATGACGACTTCCGGGTGGCCTTCATACAGTACGGTGCCGCTCTTCAGCGCCACGAGATGCTGGGCGTATCGGGCCGCATGATTAAGATCGTGCACCACCATAATAATCGTGCGTTTCTGCTCTTTGTTCAGCTTCTCCAGCAGAATCATGACCTCCATCTGGTGGGCCATGTCCAGGAACGTCGTCGGCTCGTCGAGCAGCAGCACCTCCGTGCCTTGCGCCAAAGCCATGGCGATCCAGGCGCGCTGACGCTGACCGCCGGACAGATGGTCGACCGGACGGCTGGAGAACGTCGACATGCCGGTCGCCTGCAGCGCCCAATCGATCATCCGATTGTCTTCCGAGGAAAGTACGCCGAACCCTTTCTGGTGCGGATAACGACCGAACGAAACCAGTTCTCGGACCGTCAAGCCTTCCGGAGAGGTCGGGTTTTGCGGCAGAATGGCCAGATTCTTAGCCACCTCCTTCGTCGGCTGACGATGAATGAGCTTGCCGTCCAGATAGACGCCTCCTTGCGCAGGCGTTAGAATACGCGCCATCGACTTGAGGATCGTCGATTTGCCCGACCCGTTCGCTCCTACGAGCGCCGTAATCAGACCGTCCGGTACATGCAAGTTCAGTTCCTCTACAATACTCCGGCTGCCGTAGGCCAGCGACAAGTGACTCGTGCTTAATCGGGACATCTCTCATCCACCCTTTTATATGTTGAAAACGATTCTCATTAAACATCTATGCTATGAATGATAATCGTTCTCACTTCCATTGTCAATGGAAATCGGCAAATTGAACGCTGAAGGCGCTTGCCGTCGGCAACGTCTTGTCCGGTCGAATTGGCAACATTGGCTTATTAAGCTCGCAAGTAGAAAACGCCTTCTGTGTCCTAGAGGCTGAAGCAGCCTTGCAGAGACACACAAAAGTTGAGGCAGGGAAGTTTGTGCGAAAAATCGTACAACACAGCTCGAATAAGGCTTAAATGGCAAACGTTTGTTCGAAAAAACGTACAAAGCCGCTCTGCTCAGGCTCAAACGACGGACGTTTGTATGAAAAACCGTATAAATCAATCAAGATCAGGGACTCCATATCACTAAGGCGTCTTCGACGAGTATATGGATGGCTTACGATCCTGCTTATGAGACAGCCCCTTCCGTTTGCAGTTGCCCGGTCAACCTCTTTACAGCAGCACGCTTCCCTGCCTGGGGCCGGACGGCGGGAGCAGCCGATCGACTGGCGAGAGGCCCGACGCTTTGATTGCTATACAGCCTCGGCCATACTCCCGCCCACGAACAATCTCCCGGTACCCTGCCGATTGTTATATCAGGCCAATCGTCCCTTCACTGAAAACTTCCCTTTGGAAATGACTCTATCGTCCATAACGATCTTAAGCGTATAGTCTGCCGGTTTAGGAGCGTCGAAGCGGTGAATTACCCCCGGCCAATCCGAAGGAACCTCAAGCTCCCAGCGATCTACGACTTTGCTGTCCGAACCTTGGCGAATTTCAAGAATGACTTCGATATCTCCGGCTTTCCCCGGGAATCCGAAGCCATAATGGATTGACTCGTTTTCCTCGAATACGCTGGTCTGACCTGTGATGGCGCTGCCGGATTCGGAACGCCCGAACTGGATATCCGTCTTGCCGAAATTGGGAAAAAGAACAAATAAATTAATTATGATATACACGGTCAGCAGTCCAATCGCCATAAACACGCTTATAAAGCTCGTTCCTCCCTTTTGAGACAACGCTTTGAGTTTGAGGGAGCGTTCCAGCGGATAGCGATTGATTTTATCGATCTGTTTGTTCGTATGCTTGTAATATAAGGCATTGGCGCCCAGTGCGATACCTACTGAACAAAATAAGCCGTAGCCTACGTTGTTCACCTCGAGATCGAAGGCAATATTAACAATGTCGATGGCTATCCAAACACCTAATAATAGGAGTACGACTCCGTATTGCTTGCGGTACGCCAGCCAGAAGTAGGAAAGGAAAAACGCGGCCCAGTTCCAGCCGATATCCTTCGCGGGCGTGGCGCTCTTGCTCCACTTGCGCAAGTAGTAGCCGGAATTCCGCTGCACGAACGCCGTTACTTGCTCGTCGAAGTCATCGGCCGGATAATCGGGGGGCGCCGCGAATGACGGACGTTCCTCTAATCGATCCGCTATCCGTTCCGTCGAATGATTGGCAGGCCGATCTATCGTTTGATCTGCGGATCCGCCTTTCAACTGCGTCGCTCGCGGCTCCGGCGACCTCTCCTCCGGCGGATTCGCTTGCTGCTCCGACGGATTCCCTTGATGCTCAGGCAGCCTTCTCGCCATCGGCTTCTCCAGACTCACTGTCGGCTTCTCCACAGGCGGATTCGCTTGCGGTTCCGCAGTCCCCACATCAACCTTACCCCCGCACCGGCTGCAAAACCGGGCATGCTCAGGCAAGCTTTGTCCGCACTGAGTACAAAACAATGTCTACACAACCTTTGCTTTTTCGTTTGATTCCTCCCTTTTTCGACAATAGTTGTGGAAAACCCTTCCTTTACCGGCAGCTCCCCCCTTCGTTCATAAACAATGGGCAATCCCCCAAGCAAGGCATACAAGACTATCCATGCAAAATAAGGTATCTATCCCCTCTCGATTGGAGGGAGATAGATACCCGCTACATTCATCCTGCGATAATCACTCGGAACGATTTTGCTTATTTATGGGACAAACAGCCTCTATACAACGAATGCCTTCCGTTGCTTAATCGAACAAGTCGCCGAAGAGATCCATAACGCTTTTTTTCTTTTTCTTGTGCGGGTAATGACCATGTTGCGGATACTGTTGCTTCGGATACTGTTGCTGTTGCTGCGGAGGCGCGTACTGTTGAGGAGGGTAGTTCCCCTTCTGCTGCTCGTAGTCCTCCGACGAATCGCCGTAATACCAGGCATTATAGTCTTGACGCACCTCTCTGACGTCTTGCATCAGCTTCTCCAGCTCTCCGCGGTCCAGCCACACCCCTTTGCATGTTGGGCATACGTCGATGAGAATCCCGTTTTTCTCCACTTCCCTCATTCGGCTGTCGTTGCATACCGGGCAGTTCATAATCTTAACCTCCTCGTATAGTATTTTTTGAAGGCAGTTATAAGCCAATTTCCATCCCCCGAGGGGGATGAAGGCCGCCTTCAGAATTTCCAGCTTGCTCTTTGAAAATTAAATTTGGGACTGGACTTTCCGGCATGCCTCTGGACAATGGATTTTAGGGTCCATTCGGGGAAATTCTTCTGCCTCCTGTAGCATCGTCTACATCTAAAGTCTGTTTCTCCGGTACTCGTCTGAGCTTCTTACCCGCTGGCTGTTCCCTTCGGCAAACCATGCCCAGCAATAGCAGCGCTGGGGCAGCTCATGGCCCGAAGTGTGTCCTCATATGCGAGGGTGATTGATCTGCGAGTGCACCGGAGGCATCCCGGAGCGTCCATTCCCTGAATCCCTAGAGAAAGGAGGATCTCCACTTGAAACTATTTGTCGGTATTGACGTCAGTTCGCAAGAACTGGAAGCGTGTTTCATGAATTCGGATGGCGACAAGGTTGAGACGCTTACCGTGAAGAACGATTTGCATGGCGCTTCTCACCTACGCGACCGCATTGTTGCTGTAGCGGACAAGCTGTCCGCTTCCGAAATCCATATCGGGCTTGAGGCTACCTCGGTCTACAGCTGGCATCCTGCGATGTATATGCATGAGGATGCGGCACTCAAGGAACGCAAGGCCAAAGTGTTCACCATCAACCCGAAGCTCGTCAGCAAGTTCAGAGAAGCGTATCCGGATCTTGACAAGACCGACCGTCTCGATGCTTGGGTCATTGCGGACCGTTTGCGCTTCGGCAGATTGACGACGACCATCGTCATGCAAGAGCAGTACGTTGCCTTGCAGCGGCTTACCCGCATGCGGTTTCATATGGTCCACAGCCTGACGCGCGAGAAGCAGTACTTCCTGCAGAACCTGTTCTACAAGTGCAACGCCTTTACGTCCGAAGTCGAGAGCTCCGTATTCGGACATGCCATCCTGGAGATGCTCTCGGACCAATACAGCCTGGACGACATTGCGACCATGGATGTCGCGAGCTTGGCTGACTATCTCAGAGACAAGGGACGCAATCGCTTCCCTGACGCAGAGAACGTCGCTCGCTGCATTCAGAAAGCCGCCAGAGCTTCTTACCGGCTCTCCAAAGTCGTCGAGGATTCCATCGACCTTGTGCTTGGCACATCCATTCAGACCATCCGAAGCATTCAGGCTCAGCTCAAGGATTTGGACAAGGCCATCTCGCGGATTCTGGAAGGCATGCCGGGCGCCCAGTGCCTGCAATCCGTCCCCGGCATCGGCAAGGTCTACGCCGCCGGCATTCTCGCCGAGCTTGGCGACATCTGGCGCTTTAGCGATCAAGCCGCTGTCGCCAAGTACGCTGGGCTCACATGGCGCAGGCATCAGTCCGGCCCCTTTGAGGCCGAGGATACTAAACGCATTCGTTCCGGCAACCGATTCCTTCGCTATTACCTGGTTGAAGCTGCCAACTCGGTGAAAAACCGCGATGAAGAATTCGGCGAGTATTACCGGAAGAAATACAAGGAAGTACCCAAGCATCAACACAAACGCGCCCTCGTCTTAACGGCAAGAAAACTTGTGCGTCTGGTCGATGTGCTGCTACGCAACGGCCAACTCTATACGCCTCGAAGGAAGGTGACGACTGCGAAGGATTGACGCCTCCTTTGCCAAAGTCCATTACGGATTCCCAGTAAAAATCTGGTTATTCACTTGATTTTCGGCTGGGTTTAGTTTGATGTGCCCATTTTTCATGACTGATCTAACTTACAGCCAAAAAAATTTCCAATTCATTCGAGGTTAGCGCTTGACATCATACCGCTGGACTTTATTTCTCCGCGATCGGAATATGCATTTCGATATAGTGACGGTCGTACTGGTTATACAGATTGATTTCCAGCGAATCGCCGGCAACCCGGAAGCCGCGCCTCGCAATAAAAGCCCGCATAAGCTCATAGTGTTCGTCCAGCTTGGAATAGTCGTCCTTGCCGATGACCACGTATTTTCTCGCGCAATAAAACGGTTCAAGCTTACGAAAAAGATCGCCCTCTCCCGCCAACGGATGCGTGGACAAAATGCCGTTGTTCAGATAATTGTGATAGCGGCCTGCCAGTAAATTGTCCTGCGACACGATGGATATAATGTGGCAGAAGGCGATCCACTCCTTCGGCTCGCGGATGCGGCGCACCTGCTCCTGAACCCGGCTTCCGAGCTTGCGGTCGCCGCTTTCCATTATCGAGTCAGTCAACAATACCCAGGCAGGCTCTGTCTTGACCAGCTCGATTGTATTCGTGTCCTCAAACCTTCGAAGCTTCCCATGCAGTGTTTCAAGCTTGCCGGACAACTGGGTCAAATACGCCAGCCGACGGTCGATTTCGGACCGTTTCTCTCTGAGCAATCCGCGAATTCCGGCCAACTCCCGCTCCTTCAGCAGCTCCTGAATACGTTCGATCGGAACCTCCATCGCTCTGAGCATGCGGATCGTGATCAGCGCGTCGAACTGCTCAAGATCGTAATACCTGTATTTGTTCGTATCCCGGATATGGGGGGCCAGCAGCCCGATTTTGTCATAGTAGCGCAACGTATCGACGGGAATATCCAGGATTTGCGACACTTCCCCGATCGTAAAACTAAGCCTTAACGAATGCTCGCTCATCTATGCCCCTTCTCCTCTTCGCGCCCGATTGCTGAACGCCGAAATTTCCTCTTCCTTTTTCTTATCGAACGGATAGAACGAAATTGGAAGAAGCCCCAGCAAAACAGCCGCCAGAGGGATGATGCCCGCAGCCAGCCGTATGCCGAACAAAGCCGAATCCGTCTGAAAATCCGCTGTCCCGTCGTATCCGTAGGAGCCGATCACATTGATGAAGACCACCGTCTGTATACTTGAGAAAGCAACGGTAAACACCGAGAACAAGCCGTTGAACAGCCCCGTTTTCCGCACGCCGGTCGTTCGTTCATTCTCGTCGATGATCAGCGCGCCCATAGGCGCCGCCGCGGTGCGAATGTAGTTGACCGTAAACACGACCAGCGTATAGGAGATCGCGGCAATCCAGAGATTAGGGGCCAGAAAAATGCCGAGATAACCGAGCAGCGCGGTGAGCGTTCCCCAGTAAACGCTGATTTTCGTGCCGTTTTTCTTGATGAAATAGCCTGCGACGGGAAGGACGAGCAGAACGGCCACATGTGTGCTCACGTCGACGATCGTTGCGGTGGCACCGCTTACATTCATAACATCGTCCATATAGTATAGGAAAGGCGTGAAGTAAAAGCCGATCGGCCCGACGGTAATAATGGAAAACAGAATGTACGAGAGAAAAGGCCGGGATTTGATAATCTGCCAAGATTCCTTCCATATGTCCCTCAGGTCGAGATGCTGGTTTTCCAGGCTTTCGTACATTTTGGCGTCGTCCCTCAGTCCCCTTAGCGCCAAGGTGAAAAAGATCGATTCGGCCAATATGACCAAGGTGAAGATCGGAAGGATGACCTCCCTCTTCCCGTCCCCTACCAGCAGCATCGTCGGAATCATCGTCACCAGAAAAGACATCCCTTGGGAGATATAGTTCTGGATAACGTTCACGTCAACGCGCTCTTCCTTCGTCGGTGCGGCGACCAGCGTGTAGGATTGATAGGCGATGCTGTAGGCTGTTGCCGCCGTGTCGTAGATGAACAGCTCCACCGTATACAGCAGAAAAATCGTCCACTCGTTCCAGGAAGGACTCGACAGCATCATCGCGAACGAAGAAAGAATCATGAACGGGACCGTGACGCGCATGACATAGACGTATTTTCCCCGCCTCGGCTTGTGCCTCATCTTATCGATCCAGACGCCGATGAACGGATCGTTGATCGCATTCCAAATGTTGTAGATGATGTACACCCAGCCGACCATCGTCGGACTGAGGCCGATAATGTCGGTGTAATACTTGATGAAGACGTTGTGGATCAGCACGCCTCCGACCGACAGAATCGGACCGGGGAGCGCGAGCCTCCATTTCTCTTTCAAAGACAGCCCCGTACTCGTAAAACGAAACGCATTTCTCGCATTGCCCGCTACCCTTCTTAGAAATTGCATCTCCATCTTCTCCTCCCCAGTTGGGCCGCAGGATTAGGTTAGGCGTATCTTGCCTCTATCTTAAACTATGGAGTAACTCCAGAGTAAAGCGGTTGTTGGAAAATAAAACGCGTTCCGGTAGACTGGAGAAAATACGGAAGGTGCGGAGGTTGCGATGAGGCGGGAAGAGGAAGTTTTCGGACAACTGTTAAGCTTCGCTGGACGGGATTCGCGGGTACGCATCGTTCTGTTGAACGGCTCCCGCGTTAACCCGAACGTTGAGAAGGACGAGCTGCGGGACTACGACGTCATTTACGGAGTGACGGACATCGATTCGTTCGTGCGGGATCAGAGCTGGATCGCAGCCGAGTTCGGCGAGCTGATGATTATGCAGCACAATCGGTCTGAGGAAGAGGAGAACGAGGACGAGACGTGGGAGATATTTCTGATGCAGTTTATGGATGGGGTTCGCATCGACCTGTCCTTCCGCTTCGCGGACAAGATGTCAGGGCTGGACGACAGCTTGACGAAGGTGCTGCTGGACAAAGACGGAAGAATGGGCGAGGTTCCGCCTCCGAGCGATCGCTCCTATGTCACGACGCAGCCTGATCGACGCGAAATCGAAGAGGCGTTTAACGAGATATGGTGGTGCTCGACGAACGTGGCGAAAGGATTGAGAAGAGGCGAGCTTCCGTACGCCAAGTTTATGCTCGATGTTGTCGTGCGAGACGCGTTGGTGAAGGTGCTGAGCTGGCACGTCGGCATGAACAACCGCTGGTCGGTGAACGTCGGCAAGGCGGGACGGTGGCTTGAGCGTTTGATGCCGGAGGAGCTGTGGGCGTCCTACGCCCGTACTTACGCAGATGGCGACTCGGAGCGCATCTGGGACGCGCTGTTCGAGACCGGGCGGCTGACTCGGGCCGTTGGCCTGGCTCTGGCGGACAAGCTCGGCTGCTCGTATCCGTTGGAGGAAGACCGAAAGGTGACGGAATATATGCGACGGATGCGGGAGATGGGTCGGATAGCCGGGAGGCCGTTGTTGGAGTCGTCTACCCCGATTGACGGCCCGCTCCCTTGATCCGCTCCGGCTAACGCTGGCGAGGTTCCGATAGTCGAACGCCCCTCACTTCATGCCGCTCAGGGCAATTCCCCGAATGATCTGCTTCTGGAACACGAGAAACAAAGCGATTAGCGGAAGGATCGAGACGGTCGCTCCGGTCATGATCAGAATCCAACTGCTGGAATCCTTCAGCTCGCTGGAAAAGTACAGAATACCTACCGGAAGCGTAAACCGCTCCTCCGACTGAAGCACGATAAGGGGCCAGGTAAACTGGTTCCAATTGCTGATGAACGTCAGAATCGTCAAGGCGGCAATGGCCGGCTTGACCAGCGGGACCGCGATTCGGGCCATGATTCTCCATTCGTTCAGGCCGTCGATGCGGGCCGCGTCCAGCAGCTCGGACGGCAAGCCCTCCATGAACTGCCGCATCAGGAAGATGCCGAAGGCAGTAATGATGCCGGGAAACAACACTCCCCAGTACGTATCCGACCACCCCAGCTCCGTCGCGATCAGATACCAAGGGATGATGAGCATCTCGGTGGGCACCATTAGCGTGCTAATAATCAGCAGAAAAATAACGCTTTTTCCGACAAAGGAAAATTTCGCGAGCACGTAGCCGACCATCGTGTCGAAGACGAGGACTGTCGTCACCGTAATGAGCGCAAGCAGAACCGTGTTGCCGATCCAGGAGAAAAACGGGGCTTTCTCGAAAATTTCGGCGTAATTGCCGAGCGTCGCCGTCGCCGGAATAAGCCGCAGGCTGTACAGGTCCTGGGGCAGCTTAAACGATGTGGCGACCATCCAAAGAAAAGGAAAAATGACGACAAGCGTGCCCAGCGTCAACAAAACGTAGCTGGCGAGCGAGCCCAGTCGGCTTCCCGAAGGACTGCCTCGAGCGGAAATTCGGTGAATGTGCTGCGTGCTCAATTCATCGGCCTCCTTCTTCTTCGAATCGCGATTAGTATTCGACCTTGCGTCCGACAAGCTTGAATTGAAGCAGCGTCAACGCCAGAATCATGACGAACAAAATGACGGTCGCAGCGGCGGCGCTGCCCATCTGAAAGCGCTGGAACGCAAGCGCGTAGACGTGGAGCACGATCGTTCTCGTCGAGTTGAGCGGCTCGCCGTTGGTCATGCTCAGCACTTGCCCGAACGTCTGCAAATACGAGATCGCGCCGATAACGACGGAGAAGACGATGACCGGGTTGAGCAGCGGCAGCGTCACGTGGCGGAACCGGCGCCAGGAACCGGCGCCGTCTATCGCCGCGGCATCGTAATACATGCGGGGCACGCCTTCCAGGCCGGTAAGGAACACGAGCATTTGAAAGCCGATGCTCTGCCAGATAATCGTCAGGATGACAAGATAGATCGCCTGTCGGTGAGACTGCAGGAACAGCTGCGGCTCCAGCCCCAAACTCAACAGCGTCTGATTCAGCCAGCCGTTGCGCATCAGAATCCAGCGGAACACCCAGCTGACGGCGACCGCGCTCGTTACGTAAGGAATAAAATAGATTGTGCGGAACAAGCCCCGAAAACGCCGAATCCGATGGATGAGCAGCGCCACCGCGAGGCCGACGGCAAGCTGCCCGGGAACGCCGACTCCCACGTAAATCAGCGTATTCACGATCGACTTGCGAAACACCTCATCGCCGAACAACGCCGCGAAATTGTCGAAGCCCACGTACGGCTTCTCCGGCGAAAGCAGGTCCCACTCCCGAACGCTCACGTTAAAGGCGTAGAGAATCGGCAGCAGCCTGGTCCCCAGAAAATAAAGCAGAGGAAACGCCAGCACCAGATAGATGAAGACGTAACGCTGCGCCCGGTATGGCAAACGGAAACCCAGCAGAGCTCGGCTCTTGCGGGCGGTCAGTCGAATAGCCTGCGCGATCATCGCAGATGATCCCTCCGTTGGGCGGAAGCCGGCTCCGGCAGCCTGCCCGGGCCGGCGCTCCCGCGTTATTTTTTATCCTGCTTAGCCCAATAGTCGTCGTAGATTTTTTGAGTTTTGGCGACAAGATCCTTGAATGCCTGTTCCACGGGCACATTGTTGAGCAGCACCTCGTTCGTCGCGTTCACGATCAGCGTGCGCTCCTGGTTCTCGTCGATGAAGAAGTGCGCCTTGCTGTTGTCGAGCTGCCGAATGAACGGCCCGAGCTTCTCGTCGTTTACGTATTTGTCCTGGGAACCGACGGCTTTCTGAGCCGGAAGCTCCCCGACCCGTTCCACCCATTTCTCCTGTACTTCCTTGCTCGTCAGGAATTTCAGAAATTCCTTGGCCGCCTCCAGCTTGGCGTCCTGGACGTTCTTCGGAATGGCGTTCGCCCAGAAGGAAGCCGGAGCGGACTTCTCTTTGTAGGACGGGAGCGGCGCGATGCCGTAGACGAGATCGGGAGCGTCGTTCTTAAGCGCGCCGAGCCGGAACGATCCGTCAATGTTGATCGCGGCATGCCCCGTCTTGAAGGCGTTGATATCGTCATTATAAAATCCGTTAATGCCCGTCTTGTGCGTAATCGCAAAATCGAGCAAGTATTGGAACGCTTCGAGACCGGCGGGGGTTTCGTCCCATAGCACCTTCCTCCGGTCGTCGCTCAGATCCTGCGCGCCCGCCTGCGGCAGCAAGCCGTCGCGGAACCAGTGATGGAGCTGAGCTCCCGGCTCCCAAGCGAAGCCTTCGACGACGAATTGCCCTTTGTCGTCCTTCTCCGTCAGCTTCTTGGCCGCGTCGACAAGCTCCTCCCATGTCGTCGGCGGCTCCGCGATCTGCGCTTTGGCGAACAAGTCCTTGTTATAGAACAGCGCCAGCGTGCGTACGGCCGTCGGAATGGCATAATAGGCTCCGTCCAGCTTGGCGGCGCTGACGAGCGGATAGTAGTCGCTCTCGATCTGCGCCGGCGGGAAAGCATCTTCCGGAAGGGGCTGCAGATAACCGGAAGCTACGTACTGCGGCAGCCAGCCGTAGTACAGGTTGATGACGTCCGGTCCTTTGCCGGCCGGAACGAGCGTCGCGACCTTCTGGCTGTATTGGTCGTACGGAAAGTTCGTCTGCTTGACGGTAATGTTGGGATGAAGCGTCTGAAACTCCTGGATGAGCTCGTCGATCAACTCGACTTTGGCCGGAAACTCGTACTGCCAGTATTCGATCGTCACCTTCTCCGAGCTTGAGGAAGAGGGTGCCTCCCCCGCCGATGCCTGCGGCGATGCCGCCGCGTTCGAAGATGCCGGCGAGGCGTCTCCCCCTTTGCCATTGCCTCCTCCGCAAGCCGTCAATACGACCAGAAGGGCGGCGAGGGCCGACGCTAGCTTTATACCGTAACGCAAGGGTTGGTTCATTTTCTTGTCCTCTCCTCTTGATCCGAAATGGTCGATGCACTCGGCAGGTTCAGCAGCTTTCTTGCATTGTTGCCGAAGATCGCCTCTATTTCTTCCTCTGCAAAGCGCAGCTCGCGAACGACGCGAACCTGATCCTGCAAATAACGATAGTGATATCCTCTGGGAAACCCCATCGAATCGGTTCCGAAAACAATCCGTTCCGCGCCGATCAGCTCGCGGGTTTTGCGGAACAGAATTTCGAGATTCAACTCGTACGGCATCCACCTTGTCCACTGATTAGAGCCCGACGTGTCTACATACACGTTCGGACAGCTCCAGCACAGATGGAGCAGCTCGCGGAAGTAGCCGCACCCGAAATGCGGGATAACGAACGGAATGTCGGTATACTCCCGCGCGACGTTAAAGATGGCGAGCGGGTTAATATTCCGGTGCTCGACAATGCCGCCGGCGTGCCCCAGCATTCCGAAATGGATCAGCACCGGCAGCCTCCGTTCCGCCAGGAACGCCCAGATCGGGCGAAGCGACGGATCGTCGTACGAGATTGGCGTCAGCGGTCCGAACTGCTTGTAGCCCTTCAGTCCGAGCTCGTCGACTGCCCTTTGCAGCTCGGTTAGCGCATCCGGCCCTTCGATCGGATGCGATGCGAAGCCCGTAAACCGATCGGGAGCTCTTGAGATTTGCTCGGCCAACTCGTCGTTCGTGGGACCGGTTAGAAAATTCATGCCCCCGATGCCGTATTTGTCCAGCTCGTCTTTCCAGCGATCGGCCAGCGGTCTCGCTTGCTCCGCCGGATTCTCCTTGGCCGAGCCGAAATCCCAAGTCAGCCTCATCCGCTCGGCCCGCTCCCTGCCGTACTCTGCAATCTGCTCGTGCGCTTCATACAGCCTCGGAAAAGGATAGGGCATGTGACCGTGAATATCGAACACTTTGAATCCCTCTCTGAACATCGGCCATTCCTCCTTCCTATCCGCGCGGCCGCAACCAGGCGACCAGTATTTCGTCCAACTCGGCGGCTCTGCTCTTCTGAAGCTCCCGCTCCCGATCAAGCCGCGTCCTCTCTCCGTCCAGCCTCTCCCACTGCCCGCGCAGCGCCCGCTCAACCTCCTTCGGGCTCGGCCCTCCCCGCAGTTGGCGCACGGCGACGAAATGCCCGGGATCGAGCGCTTCCGCCAGTTCGTCCGCGGTTAGGCGAAGCGGTCGGCCCAGAACGGCCTCCGCTGCGGCGTTCAATCGTTCCGGCGTCAGCTCGCGAACGGCCAACCCTTCGGCGTCCGCATCTCGTATCAGCCTCGACACGATGCTATGGCTGACCCGGAACGCAAGCCCCTCCCTGCGCACCAGCGTATCCGCCAGTTCTGTCGTCGCAGCGAAGCTTGCTTCGGCCCGAGAGCGCAGTGCGTCCGCGTTCACCTCCAAGGTGGCGATGATGCCAGCGAGTAGGCGATAGACCGTCTCAAGCGTACGCAGACATCTCCAGGCATAAGGCTGAAGATCGTCTTCCGTGTCGACGATATCTCCGAACGGCGTATTGTGGATCATCGTCAATACCGTAGCGGCATCCCCCGCGCAGCTCGACAGCAAGGAGCGCGCGTGCTCGATCGATACGGGATTGCGTTTCTGCGGCATGATCGAGCTGATCTGCACGAACGGATCGGCTACCCGGATCGCTGCGAATTCCTGCGTGCACCAGAGCAGCAGCTCCTGCGCGAATCGTCCCAGATTAACCGCAGCCAGCGACGTCGCGGTCGTCGCCTCGCCGACGTAGTCGGCCCCGCTGACCGCGTCGTACGTATTTTCAATGACCTCGCCGAAGCCGAGCAGCTCCGCCGTACGCAATCGATCAATCGCGAAGCCCGAGCCGGTTAGAGCAGCGGCGCCCATGCTGCTGCGGTTGCAATTGGCATAGGCTGCCTTCAACCGGCAGAAGTCGCGGGCGAGCGAATCGGATACGGCCAAGGCGTAATGCGCCATCGTTGTCGGCTGAGCCTGCTGCGTGTGCGTGTATCCAAGCATCAGCGTGTCGACGTGCTTTTCGGCAAACTCGATCAACCGGCTTCTCAGCTCGAGGCCGGCATCCAGCGCTCGCAGCAGCTTCTCCCGAAGCGCGATCCGGTAGACGGCGATGCCCATATCGTTCCGGCTTCTGGCCAGATGCAAACTGCCCGCGGCCTCTCCCGCCGCCTTCGTCAGCTCATGCTCGACCTCGAAGAACAAATCTTCAAATCGTCCCGTATACCGGCTCGTTGCGAGCTTTGCCAGATCGAGGCCGAGCAGCGCCTTCGCGATTGCTTGAGCCTCCTCCTCCCCGATCAGCCCTTGCTCCGCCAGCATAATCAGATGCGCCTTGTTAACGGCGTTCATCGGGGCCAGCAACTGCTCCTGAGCCTGCCGATAGATCGGCTCCAGAATCGCCTTCGCGTAGAACCCGCCGGCGTTCTCCTCCCCTTCTTTCTTTTCCGGCTCTCCCACTCGCTTGCCATCACCTGCTCTCTCTGCCAATCGGATTTACATAAACAAAAAAAGACCAAACCTCTAGCTTGTTTGGTCTCCAGTGGTCTGGTCGATACATATATATTCCGATTGGATTAGTCGTGTTTATAATGTTTTATTCTAGACCTTGACGTTTGTGATGTCAATATGGAATTTGGAAAATAAGGCTCGTTCCGGTAGACTGGAGAAAATACGAGAGTTGCTAGTTTCCCTACCGTCCAAAGTCGTCATGAACACCGAAAGGAAGGTCTCCCGATGGCACATCCTTCTTCTACGGACACGAGCCCAGAGTCCGTTCTAAGCCGTCGACAGCTTAATCGCGCGCTGCTGGAACGTCAGATGCTCATCCGCCGACAAAATCTTTCCGCTTTGGAAACGATAGAACATCTTGTAGGCATGCAGTCGCAGGCTCCCGCTCCGCCTTACTTCGGCTTATGGACCAGGCTCGAAAACTTTCGGCAAGACGAGCTGGCGGAGCTGATTCGATCCCGTCAGGCGGTGCGGATCGCGCTGATGCGCTCGACGATTCATCTTGTCTCCGCCCGCGATGCTTTAGCGCTTCGCCCGCTCATTCAGCCGGCTATGGACCGAGGGTACAGGTCGAACCATGGCAAACGTCTCGAAGGAGCCGACGAAGCCGAACTAGCAGCGGCAGCTCGCAGACTAGTCGAGGAAAGTCCGATGACTTTTCAGGAAATCGGCGAGCGCTTAGCGGCGGACGAGCGCTGGCAAGGGCGCGACATCGCCGCTTTAGGCGTTGCCGCGCGCACGCTGCTGTCGCTCGTGCAGGTGCCTCCGCGAGGACTGTGGGGCGAAAGCGGCGCGGCCGCTCATACGACGACAGAGGCATGGCTGGGGCTGGATAGCGCCCCGCCAAGCTCGCCGGAATGGATGCTTGAACGCTATTTGGCTGCCTTCGGTCCTGCGACGGTTCAAGATATGCAGGCCTGGTGCGGCCTAACGCGATTGAACGAAGTCGTTCGGAGAATGCGTTCCCGCTTGCGGGTTTTCCGCGACGAGCAGGGGCGCGAGCTGTTTGATATCCCCGACGCTCCGCTCCCCGACGAGAACTTGCCGGTTGCTCCGCGATATGTCGCCGAATTTGACAATGTGCTGCTGTCGCATGCCGATCGGACGCGAATCATCTCCGAGGACGATCGCAAACGCGTCTTCACGATCAACGGAATTATTCGCCCGACGTTTCTGATCGACGGATTCGTCGCCGGAATTTGGAGCATTGTGCGAGAACGCGCGGCTGCGGCACTCGTTATCGAGCCTTTTCGTCCGCTGAGCCGGGAAGATCAAGACAGTCTAATCGCAGAAGGGGAGCATTTGCTGCAATTCGCCGCCCCCGAATGCGAACAAAGAGAAATTCGTTTTATCTAGGGTTAAACCCGCGAATAGCCTTCCGAAAGGGAGCGGTTATGTCGGCCTGATCAGCAGACAAAACCGCTCCTTTTCTCATGACAACCACATCATTTGCAGCTTCTGGAAGGAAACTGCCGAAATTCGTCGAACTCACAAATGCAGAGAACTTTTTACCAGGAATGGAATGAACAGAGAATGGAAGCGCCAATCGTACTCAAACGGCGGATTCGTCCGGAATACGTCATCGTTAGCTTGCTGCTGCTCATCCCGATGGGAGTGGCAATTATCTGCTTTTTGCCGCGTTATGCCACCTTCTCCGCACCTGGCGACATTCCGTCGGTGCAGGAGCTTGGCGTAAACGGAAGCGTTCGTTTCTGTTACGTCCAGGAAGGCGTCGTCCATAATTTGTACGAGCGATGGAGTGTAAATAAGGCATACCCTGAAGCGGAATTCGTATCTGCCGACAGCTCGGCGATGGAAGAAATGGAAGATATGATGGAGATCGGAGAAAGTCTGCGAGACGAGACCCTTCTCCATGCGATCACGACCGCCGAAGCAGCGGCAGAGGTAGCGCTCGACGAGGAAGAGAGATCAAGCCGCCTGGAAGAGCTGATGGAGCTGGCGGGCGAATACTACGGCGATTCCTTGGGACTGATGCTTGCGATCGGCCTGTTTGAGGAGTCTCGCAATGAGGACTTCTCCGACGGCGGACGGTACGTTATCGCCGGAACCGGAACGATGGAGGCGGATCATCTAGTAGGCTCGGTGGGCGCGATTCGGGAAAAGCTTCTTACCGCGGAGAAGTTCGGTGCCGACTATTTCTTCGTTCCCGGCGATAGGGACAGGTTTTATTATGAAGGAATCAGCAACGAGGAAGAAGCCCTGCATTGGGCGGACGAGTTGGAGCTGAGTCTTGAGGTCGTACCCGTGGATACGTTGGAAGAGGCTGTCGATTTTCTGCAAAAATTAAAGGAATAAGGAGAGGCTGCGTACGTATGAAAAAGCTGTATTCCGAGGTTTTATCGAATGTATTCAAGATTTTGCTTACGATTCTCGTCTCGCTATCCGCAATTAATTTGCTTAGCACAGTCGTATATTCCGTGAACGAATCGGCCTATTTCGATTATGCCTACGAACTGGACTCGTTCGTTTCTCTCTTCGGAACGGTCCTATTCTATATCGTGCTGGTCGTCTATCTGGTCTGGATTTACCGCATACATATGGATT
Organism: Cohnella sp. LGH; assembly: GCF_017671885.1. NCBI lineage: Bacteria > Bacillati > Bacillota > Bacilli > Caryophanales > Paenibacillaceae > Cohnella > Cohnella sp. LGH. Next base: position 655,308 of record NZ_CP072117.1, on the reverse strand, counting down.
TGCAAAGCCTGTTCCCGTTCTACTCCCGTTCTCCGGGCATGGCACTGGCCTGCAATATGATTCCAATCTTCAACATATACGGGATCCCTTCGGTATTTCTCCGCATCGGCCGACAATTCGACGGTACGCCCTCCACTTCCAGGCAGGGCCAGTTCATCATTGGCATGGTAGCGCCGCTTATCCTTCTGTACCTTCTGGACAATTCCGTTAGCCGGTATTTGGCCAGACTCGATACCGAACCAAGCGCCACTCTCCTTATCGTGTCCGGCGTATTGACTACGGCGCTGTATACCTGTTACTTGACGCTCTGTGTCCAAATTTCCAAGGCTCTGGCTCGGTCGGCTCAACAAGCCGCCTCGTCCTCGCCCGATCTCGACGCAGCTTCCGGTATCTCTCCAGAACGCTCCGCCGTTCCGCAGCACGCTTACCGCTTGAAGTGATCGTATCGGGCCGGCTGCCACTCCTTTGCCAGTGCGATCACTTCCGGCTATTCCGCATTGCGGCCAACACCTTTACCCCCGGCTCGCCTCCGCTGGCGAGTCGGTCGTATTCCGCCGACTCTCTCGGAACCAACGCCAGTCTGCCCTGCGAATCAAAGTGCAGCCCCCAGCCATACTTCTTCGGCAGCATCGACGCACGCAAACAAGCCATCGACTTGGAGAAAAACGCGCTGCGCAGTTCCTCCTCCCGAGCCTCCAGTTCCTCCTGCGGAATCTCCTTGTGCAGGACATACGTCTGAAACAACAGCTCTTCTTGCGTATACTTATACGGATTATCCGCGACAAGGTCGTACTCGATGCCCGGCTTTGACCTGCCGCCCTTCTTCTCCGGCGGAATGATCCCGCGCTCCGCGGGGCAATCCGGAGACGCCGTAATGAACGTATTGTAGTAGTTCCAATCCATAGCTTTAATGCCGCCTCCTTCTTTGTTTCCTCCATTATAGCGGACAATCACTGACAGATCCGGTCAGCAATTGTCCTCCTGCAACAGATTAAGCAGCTCCTGCCAGCCGACGATTCTCGGCATATCCATATGGCGGTTGTAGGCATTATCCTTCACATACGTAACGGCCTTCAGCCCGCTTAACGTCTCGAGCACCTTAGGCTTATCGTCAAAATAATAGTCCAGTTCCAGCTCTCGGATAATGTGGACTTTGTCTAAGTCGTCCATTCCGCAGTAAAAGCGTTCTTCCGCGACCGGGAACCCCGCTTTAATCAGCGCCTTCTTCGTGCGCTCGCAATACTCGGCTTTTCTGGCCGTCACGTAATACACCTCGTGCCCGCGCCGTTCAAGCTCCTGCAGCACCTCGACGGCATCGGCGAACGGGGGAGCCGAATAATAGATTTCGTCCCGGTGGGTATTCCACATCTCCCGTCCTTCATCGGCCGTCAATCCGAACGCCTCGTGAATCGGAATACAGGTCAGAGCATGGAACACTTCGATGTCTACCTGCCGGTTTAATTTCGCGTTGTAAGTCCGGAATGCGTGCTCCCGCAAATTAAGCAAAGTGTCGTCGATGTCGAATCCGAACCTCATAGGCACTGTTCTCCTTTATGTTAGTCCGCAATGAGATTATATCATGATCCCCGGTATGGAAAGCATTCAAACCTCCTGACGCGCCAAAAGAGACTGTTCCATTTCCCTTACTCATACTGCCGCAAAAAAAGCTTGCAGCTCCCGCACCAAATATTTTTCGCAATCTTTGCAATATGCCTCCTGCTCGGGATTCTGGCGGGCATCGCCTGCCGGATAATCCGAACGGTTTACTTCCAGAAAACCGTGTAACGCCTCCGGGTATTCCTTTATTTTTACAGGGACTGCCCGATCTATCAGGCGTTTTGCGTAGGCTATTCCCATTGGCTTTAATTCATCCGGCCCGCACAAAACAAATAGGGCCGGACTCAGTCCCGACAGTTCTTCATCCTTCGCGCGCAATGGCGAAATGTATCTATGTTCGTTTCCGCCTTTCGGAAAGAAAAGGCGCGTGATTACGCTCATCAGATCGTCCGGCTTATCCGGATCTGCCGTTATATCCGTACAAGGATAGACTAACATCTGGCAAGCCAATTTGATGCCATCCTCTTTTAACATCATAGCTGCCCCTGCCGCCAGATGAGCGCCTGCACTATGTCCCCCAACGGCCATTTTTTCGGGATCTATGCCATACTGATCCGCATGCGCAATAAAGTACTTTACGGTATCCGCCACCTCTTCCGTAGCATAAGGAAAAGGCTCTTCGTCGGCTTTTGTATAATTCACGTTGACAACGAAAGCCGGAATTTCATTCGCAATCATCTGACAAAAGCTCTCCATGAACACCGCATCGCCGCCAACCCATGCACCGCCATGCATATTAAACAGAACAGGCAATTTACCCGGTACCGTATTCGTTAACGGTCGATACAAAATCGTATGTATCCCCTTCTTTTGCGAGCGGGGGACTACAAACCTTTCCCCGATCGTTTTCTGCATCGCATATTCCCTACGCGCTGCCCGAGCGGTTTCGATACTCCGTGCGAATGCATCTTCGAAAGATGATTGCTGCATCTACGTTCCTCCTTAAGATTCTATCCAAAGCTATCCCTGCATTTTCATTTCTATCATAGCGTAGCGACCCGGGGCAAGTACCCGTCTTCGAACATTGCCAAGCTCGTTCAAATAACATACCGATAATGCGCAATAACGCTCGCGGCAAGCACCGCGAGCGTTATTGCGTTTTTCCGTATCATCGATTACTTACGAGACAGTCCCTTGCATTATACGATGATGTTTGCTGCGCACTTCATTCACAGCTCGTTCAACGCGCGCTGCAAATCTTCCATTAGATCGTCGATATCCTCTAACCCGACGGATATGCGAATCGTTCGTTCAAGTCTCGTTTCCCATTCGGTTCGAGTTGTCTGCTCCGGATGGATGCTTAGACCCGGGGAATAAATCAAGCTCTCGAAGCCGCCCCAGCTCACGCCGATCTGGAATAGCCGCAGACTGTTCATCAAGCGCTTGACCGCTGCCGCGCCTCCGTGCATTTCGAAGCTGAACAGCCCCGTCATATCGCTGAACTGTCGCACGGCCAGTTCATGCTGTTCATGCTGTTCGAGCAGCGGCAAATTGACACGGGCCACCTGAGGATGCTGGTTTAGCATAAGAGCGATCCGGCCGGCCGATTCGGCATGCTGCTTCATTCGAACGCCGAACGTCTTCAGCCCTCGCGTTAGCAGCCAGGATTCAAGCGGGGCCAAGGAAGCGCCAAGCAGCACGGCGTCGTTTTTCGACAGCTCGTCGATCCATGCTTGGGTCGAAATCACAACGCCGGCGGTTACGTCGCTGTGGCCGGACAAGTATTTGGATGCGGAATGAATGACGATATCGATGCCCCACTCGATCGGCCGCAGCGTGGCCGGCGTCGCGCAGGTGTTGTCCATGATTGTCAGCAACCCGTGTTCTTTGGCGATCTCGACGACAGCGGGAATATCGAATACGTCCATAAAAAACGTAGAATAACCCTCGCAGTACAGCAGCTTTGTGTTCGGTTTGATGGCGGCGCGAACTTGATCGAGCTGCCTGAAATCGACAAAGTCGGCCGTTATGCCAAACTTGATCAGAAACGTCTGAAACAGCTGGTACGTTCCGTTATAGATCGGGTAGCCGCATACGACATGATCGCCTTGGCGCAAGCAATGCAGCAGCGTGGAGGAAATCGCCGCCATGCCGGAAGCGAACAGCTTCGCCGCTTCGCCTTTCTCCAAAGCGGCGAGCTTCTTCTCCGCGATTTGCTGCGTGGGATTGGATACTCGCGAGTAATAATAAGTCTCGTCCTGAAACTGCGAGCGTTGGAAAGCTTCATAGGATTCGAACGAAAATAATGTATTAATGAACACGGGCGGAACAACCGCGCCATGGAACGATTCGTCCCCGTAATGGGTAAGCATCGTTTGGCTTCCGGCGTCTTTCGTTTCTTTTCTTGATAGTATGCGCATCTTGTTTTCTCCACCTTCTGCCTCTATCTGATCTACCAATACCCGGCCTTACCCTTTTACGGCCCCGTCGGTCAGCCCCTCTACAACGAACCGCTGAACGATGGCAAACATGACTAAGGAAGGAATAAGCGCCATAACCGCGCCCGCCGTCATCACTCCCCAATTGATATCATAGCTTTGCACGAACATGGACAGACCGACGGGAATCGTTTTGAACTCGTCGCTGCTGATAAACATGATCGCGCAGAGGAGCTCGTTCCAGGCCCCGATAAAAGCAAATACGAACGTGGCTACGATGCCGGGAAGCATAATCGGCAAGACGATCCGGAAGAGCGCCCCTAGCTTGCTGCAGCCGTCGATCAACGCCGCTTCCTCCAGGTCGACCGGAATCCGGTCGAAGAAGCTGCGCATCAGAATCAGGCAGAAGGGAATATTCCCCACGATGTAAATAATGATCAAACCGCTCAGACTGTTCATGAGACCGACTTTGCTGAACAAAATCGCCGTCGGAATCATCACCAGAACGCCGGGAATCATTTGCGTAAGCAGCAATCCGTATACTGCGGCTGTTTTCGCCTTGAACTTGTAGCGCGCCAGCGCATAGCCGCCCAGAATCGCAAAGCAAGTCGTGAACAAGCCGGTTCCGATCGAGACGAGTACGCTATTCTTCAGGAAAACGTCGAAATTCGAGGCCGACCATAGCACCCTGTAATTGTCCAGCGTGAAATGCTTGGGCCAATATTGAATGTCCGTCGTCAAAATGTCCATGCGCGGTTTGACCGATGTAATAAACAGCCAGTAAAAAGGCAGCAGCACCATGAGCAAGTAAAAAACCAGAATGACAATACGGAGAATCGGCAGAGCGGCGCGTTGGTTTCTTGTCATCAGAAATTACCCGCCTTCTCGAATTTGGTTACCTTCATGAACAAGTAACAGAACAGGATCAGGAGCGCCATGAAAAACAATCCGATTGCCGATGCTTGTCCGTAATCCAAGGTGGCATAAGCCTTCATGAACATATAGGAAGATAGAATATTGGAGGAATTCGCCGGTCCGCCAGCCGTCATAATATAGATAAGATCAGCCGAAGCAAATACCCATATCGTTCTGAGCAATAAAGTCAGGATGATCGTTTGCTTAATATAGCTGAACGTAATATGCCAAAATTTGGACCATATCCCCGCTCCGTCGATATCGGCGGCTTCGTACAAATCCTCCGGTATGGACTGCATGGCCGCCAGAAGCATAATGGCAAAGAAAGGGATGCCGTACCAGGTCATCGTTAAAATAACGGTGAACAAGGCAAGCTGGGGATCGGACAGAAAGTAAATCTTGTCGTCGATAATCCCCCATTTAAGCAGCAGGTCGTTGACCGGACCGTATTCCGCGTTTAATAGCCAACGAAAGGTTAGTCCGACGACGAACGAGGATACCGCCCATGGAAGGAACACGATCGCTTGATACAGGTTTCGTCCCGGAAACGGTTTCCGCAGCGCCAATGCCAGAATGAATCCAAGCACGAATTGGCCCCCGACGGTAACTACGACCCAAATGAAGGAATTGCGTAAAATCATGCCGAAATTGGCATCCGAAAACACGGCTTTGAAATTATCCAATCCATTAAAGCCAATATCGTTCGGCGCAGTCAGTTTATAGCTTTGAAACGCGTACAGGAAAGAGCTGAGCAAGGGATACAGAAGGAAGATCATCAGCAATAGAAAGCTCGGCGCTAACATGAGGTAAGGCTCTTTCGAGTTCAAACGTTTCATTAAGAGAAATCCTCCTTACCGTTCTTGAATAAGAGCAACAGGGAAAATCGCTTTTCCCTGCTCCTCTCCGATTGAAAGCTCTTATTTCATGTCCGGCTTGATGACGCGAGGCAGCGGCACTTCCGGATGTTCCTTCATATACTTCTGCTGCGCGTTCGTCAGGAAATCGCCCAATTTCTTCAACGTTTCCTCAGCTGACTGATTGTTCAGCAGGTACTTCTGCACCTCGGCATCCATAATGCTTTCGCGGAATTCGCCAAGCTCCGGGAAATTGCCCAGGTCGGCCACCAGATAGCTGTCCGGATCGTCCAGCGTATCGATAAAGCCCTGCATTGGCCCTTCCTTCGTCGTCGCGTCCTCAGCCCCGCTCTTGAAGATCGGAATCATCGTCAGCGTATTGGAATATTTCAGGTTGTTTTCCGGCGTAGACAGAAACTCGATAAACTTCCAGGCGGCTTCCTTGTGTTTGGAATCGGCCGAGACGCTGTAACCCCAAGTTGCGGAAGCGCCGATGTAACGTTTGCCGTCATCGCCTTTCGGATAAGGAATAACGGTCCAGCTCTCGTCCGGCATGGAAGCTTTGGCTGTGGCGATAACTTCCGTCGTTTGGTTCAAGATGCCGCTGACGCCGGAAGTAAAGCCCTGCACCATCTCTTGATATCCCCAGTTGATCGAATCCTTCGGCGCATAGCCTTTTTTGTACATATCCGTAAATCGAACGAACGCTTCAAGCGCCTCCGGGCGGTGCAATACGGAAGTGCCGTCCTTCTCGTACGTTTCTCCGCCTGTAACCGCCGTAATGTAAGCGAAGATTTGGTCAAAGCCGGCGCGTGCGCCGCGATAAGCCCAGCCGTAACGGTTTTTGGACGAATCCGTCAGCTTCTCTGCAGAAGCGAACAGCTCATCCCATGTCGTCGGAAGCGGCAGATTGGCTTCCTCGAACCAGTCTTTGCGGACGAACAGAGCGGCCGACATCAGGGCGTCAGGCATATAATAGATGTCGTTGTAGACTTTGCGCTGCTGCTCTTCCATCGTGATTCCGCTTACAAACGAAGTAAGCTTATCTTTGTTCGACCACCCGTCGTAATTGGAGGTGATCGGCTCCAAGTAGCCTGCGGGAACAAAGGTGTTCAACCAAGCCGGGTACATATTGACGACGTCCGGCATCGTTTTGCTAGCCCCCTGCATCGCCAGCTTATTGAAGGCCTGATCCCAAGGAACCGTCTCCAATTTCACCTTAATGTTCGGGTTCGCTTGTTCGAATGCCGCTATGACTTCGTTAAAATACTTCGTACGCTCCGGCGAAGGCGAAACGTCGACGAAGCTGATCTCCTCTTTCTTGCCTTCCGGACTACCGCTGGCGTTCTCCTTGTTCGTTCCTTCGGAATTGGACGAGGAGCATGCGCTGCTCACAAGCATTAGTCCGGCCAATAATCCGATTGCCCATTTTTTCGACATACATTTATTCCCCCTTATGAGTTATGGCGAAGCAGCTTGCGGATTGTTTGACTCACCTCCACCAAAAGTTAACTGAAGCGCATAACCCTCTTCCATTTTGGATAGTTGTCTGACCAATTATGTCAGAAGAGGGGCTACCCTCCAATTCTTTTCAGATCCTCTCGCATAATTTCAAAGTGTTTGCTGATCAGCTTAGTCGCTTTCTTGACATCGCCAAGCTTCATCGCTTCGTAGATCAGCCGGTGCAGCGGTTCCGTTTCCCTGCCGAACACGTTCATATCCAGCCCTTCGATAACGCGATCCGCCCACAACGAATCGATTTCCTTGATGGATTTGAATAAGTTGAGCATGAGTCGGTTATCGGAGCCTTCGTACAACGCAAGGTGGAACAGATAGTCTTCTTTGCGCGGGATCTCACCTTTATTCCGTCTGCGGTCGTACTCGTCGACGATTTCCCCAAGCTTGTCCAGGTACAGCGATTGACCGCTGCCGACGATTTGCTCGATCGCGTGCTTCTCCATCAGCTCCCGCAAGTCGATGACTTCGAGCAACGCTTTCTTCTCCATAGAAAACTTAAGCGTGAAGTTCTCCATCTCCGTCAAAATCGTTTTCTCCGCGCGCAAGTACATCCCGCTGCCAGGTTTGATTTCAATGACGCCGAAGCTTTCGAGCTTCTTCATCGCTTCGCGGAAAGACGGGCGACTGATTTGGAACTGCTCGCAAAAGAAACGCTCCGTAGGCAGTCGGTCCCCTACGGCGTATCCCTTCTGCTCTATAAATTTAAGTACTTCATCCGTTATTGATTCGTGCAGCTTTTGTCTCTTTAACGACTTCAGCATACTCATCTCTCCAAACGATAACTAGTAAGTTGTCTGACCAATTAATCGAATTGTACAATCTACTGAAACCGCTGTCAATACTAAAAAAAGAAAAAAATTAATCGCTTGAAAGTTTCGAAATCAGCCGTTATGATGAGAACCATTGCCTCACAACCCATGCAGTGACAGTCCACATAACGAGGGAAGGCGTGATGAATTTGGGCACTAAATATCTGGATGGCAGACCGGAAGCTCGGCTGACGATCCCTGCCGAAGATCAAGGAATCGTATTGCGGAGAGGCGGCTTGGAGCTGGATGGTTACGGCATCCGCGAGCCTCTGGTCTTCGAGTGCGACGACACTTATTTTATGCATTACGATGCGTCCGACGACAAAACCGGCTGGAGAAATTATCTCGCGACGAGCAAAGATCTCATCCACTGGGAGAAAAAGGGCGTTATTCTCGAATTGGGCAAGGAAGGGGAAGACGATTCCAGCTGTGCGGTATACGGCGTTACCTACTTCGAGGACGGCGTATGGCATATGTTCTACATCGGCTCCGACTACCGTCGCGAGCACCCTTACGATATTCCCGATTTCCCCTATGTCACGATGAAAGCGAAGTCCAATTCTCCATACGGACCTTGGGTTAAACAGAATATCGTTCCGTTCCGGATGAAGGAGAATACGTACTACAGCACCACCGCAAGCTCGGGAGCGATTGTCAAAGACGGGGACGAATATTTGCAATTTTTCAGCGCTTCCGTGTTGGACGAAAACAACATCACGAAGCGTACGTTAGGCATTGCCCGCACGAAGGATTTGGACAATGAGTGGACGGTAGACCCCGAGCCCCTATTCCCTCTCGAGGAGCAGATCGAGAACAGCTCGGTGTTTTACGAGGAAGAGACCGGGACCTGGTTCTTGTTTACCAACCATGTCGGTCTGAACGAAATCAAAGAATACACCGATGCGATCTGGGTATATTGGACGAAGGATATTCAGAAATGGAATGTCGACGATAAAGCGCTCGTGCTCGACGGCAGCATGTGCACCTGGTCGAAATCCGTCATCGGCGCGCCCTGCGTATTCCGCAAAGGGGACAAACTGGCCGTTTACTACGATGGCGTCGAGGGCGACAGCTTCCACCATTTTCACCGCGATATCGGCGTAGCCTGGCTGAATTTGCCGATCGCTATTCCGCACGAGGGCTAATTTTTCTACAGTAGGGGCAGTTCCGTATACCAACCAAGTTACGGTGAAAGATAATCGATATAAGGTGCAAGGAGGATGTACCTCCTTCCCATGCTATACGCTCCTGAAATCTGAATTGGGAAATTCGTGTTAAGGTGATTTCAGGAGCGTATGCGCAGTCTACAGGCTAATCATGACCCACAACGTTTCCAACTGATTGGAAATTGAATCTTTATGACGGCTCTATTTGCACACATGAGTTTAACGCGGTAGAAGGTAGTCGAAAAATCGTACAAAGCAACTCAATTCCGACTCAAACGACGAACGTTTATTCGAAATTTCGTACAAAGTAACTCAGTTCAGGCTCAAACGACGAACGTTTGTAAGAAAAACCGTATAAATAGCCCCATATCAGAGGTATCCCAGACAAACGGGGACGACTCTTATACCTCGCCCCAGTAAATTTCGGTTTCGTAATCGAAATTGACCGTACCGCTCTCCTGATTGCGATCGAACAGCTCGCGAAGCTCGCGCATCATCGGCTCATAGCCGGAATGGCCGGGCTGAGGAGCATAAGAGGAAGATAACAATCGTCCCGCCACTCCATCGAAGTCGAACACCTGACGGTTGCGGAATCGCGCTTCTTTAAGCCCTCCCGGCTTGAAAAAGTCGACCAACATGTCGCGGGAAATGTTGCGATGGTTGACCTGCCCGTAGTCGGTGCCGAGATTTTGCAGCAGCCGCTCGTACTCTTCGAGAAAAGGCGTTCCCCCTGTAAGCCGGGTGTTCCACACGAGAATCGCTTTACCGCCCGGCCGCAGCACCCTGCCGAACTCGCGCTTGGCCGCCGCCCGATCAAACCAATGAAATGCCTGCGCAGCAACGATAAAATCGTATGAAGCGTCCGCAAGGCCCGTCTCCTCCGCCGCCCCTGGAACGGCCTTGAAGCGCGGATTGTCCTGCGATGCCGCCAATGCCGCCTTCCTCATTGCCTCGTTCGGCTCTGCCGCCGTTAAGCGACTGCCTCTGTCGAGCAGCAATCTAGAGAAGATGCCTGTTCCTGCGCCAACATCCAGCACCTCCGACTCTGCCGTTAATCCAACCGTGTCGTACAAGTAGTCGATCGCTTCCGCCGGATAGCTCGGCCGGTACTTCGTATAGGTATCGACTCGGTTAGAAAACCTCTCTTTGCTATTCATCTCCGCGTTTCCCCCATTCCAGAAATTCGATCCGATTACCGAACGGATCGTTAATGTACGTCCGCCGAACGTTCTCCGCATCCCTAGCATCGTCGGGAATAACCGGCACGCCTCTTTCTTCCAAGTGCGCGATCAACTCGTCCAGCCCGGCTACCTCGAACGCCGGATGAGCCTTAGCAGCCGGGACGAAATCCTTCTGCACGCCGATGTGCACTTGATGAACGCCGCATTGAAACCAAACGCCGCCCCGTGCGCGCAAGCTGTCAGGCTTGGCAATCTCCGGCCAGCCGAGCACGCCGCCAAAGAATGCCCGAGCCTCTGGATCGCAGCCCTCATACGCGGCCAGCTGCACATGATCCACTCCTCGAAAAACAAACGTCATGCCGCTCGCTCTTTCGCTAAGTTTCACACAACGAAACACAGTTTCATTTTATATGAAAATTATATCTCATGAACTGCTGGAAATCCAGACCTACTTCCGCTTATTCCCGTAAGACCTCATCTGAACGCCTTAAGTCTGAACTCTTGCTCTACCTCTGCGTCCTGCGCATTAGCCTGCTCTTGTCCAATAAAACGAGCGAAGCGGCCGCATTTTTGATAAAATGAGAACGCGAATGAGAGAGCGAGGGTTGGAACGTGGATTACATTATTCTCGACATTGAATTTAACGGGCGAAAGTTCGCCAGCGACCTGCCGATGGAGGTAATCGAGATCGGAGCGGTGCGGCTGGACGAGTCGCTGAAGATCGTGAACGAATTTTCGTCGCTGATCAAGCCGGTATACTTCCCCAAGCTGAACAACTTTATCAAGAAAAAAACGGGCATCCCGCAAGATGAGCTCGATATCGCGCCGGGATTTCCCCCTGTCATCGCGGAATTCGAGAAGTGGCTCGGCAGTCCGGACTCGTTCCTGCTGTTTACCTGGGGCGGAGAGGATATCAAGCGCATCGTATTCGATACGCGGATGCACAAGCTGAACGAAGCCTACTGGACGGGTTTGCATTACTTTGATCTGCTGAAAGGCTATTTGCGCTACAAAAAGGTCACAAACGATGTCAGCGTCGAAGCGGCGCTGCTCGATCTGGGAATCGCTCCCGAAGGCGCTGCCCACCGCGCCCTCGACGACGCTCGGATGACGGCCGATGTATTCCGCAAAATTGCCGCCGACCTGGACTTGAGCTTGAAGCAGCAGTATAAGGACCAGTTCTCCAATTCTAAAGAGCGGCGACTGATTAAAAATGCGGTGCGGACAATGATCTCCCAGAAGAAGCCGCAAACCTGGGAAGCTTTCGTCGAGAGCTATCTAGCCGAAAAAATCCCGCTGACCAATCCCAGAAAAGCGGCCGAGCTGCGCGATTATTTCCATTCCGAGCTGGAGAAAAAGCAATGAACAAAGCAAAAGCGCCTTCGGCGTCTCTGGACGCCGAAGCAGCTTTGCGGAGGCAATACGGACAATAAGAGCGCAAAACTTGTAAAAACCGCCACCGAAAACAGTCAATCATCGGCTCCAACACAACCCCACTCAGCTTCAAGCTCCGGTTTTAGGGAGCGATCTGCTCAATCTGCGGATCTGTTCTGTTCAGCCTAAATCCGCGCAATGTGCTCAACTCGATTCGCTCAGACGACAGGTTAGATTAAAGCGGAAAAACCGCTTTAAAATACGCGTCGGCCCCTTCCCAAGCCGAACAAAGCGGGTTTTCCGCTTTAATTCCGAAAATTCGCCCGTTTTTCAAAAATAACGCGAGATTTCCGCTTTAAATCGGCGTTTTTCTCCTCATCTACGATTTTAGCGCGGATTTTCCGCTCAAAATACTCCGCTCGTTCAACTCCTTAACAAAGGCACCCGGCTCATCCACGGCTAAATACAAACACGTTACTCGCTTGGGCAGGAACAACAAGCCATCCGCAGTCACCTCACGGTTCAGCTCGATACGCACGTTGGGCGTGCCTAATACCGGACCGGCGGCATGCTTCATCTCCTGCGGTTCCGGATTAAACTCGCGAGCTTCCGTTGCTCCGGCGATGGAGTGGAGCGGTATGTCCGCTTGAATGCGAAGTCCGTAGCGCACGCGTAATCGATCTTCTCGCAGGACCAGCGGCTGTAAGACGGAAGCGCGGCAATCCGCCCAGATCAGCGCTAGCAGCCACAGATCGGCTATCGTCAGCACCCAGGCTGCCGCATGCGACCATTGCGCTACCAGCAGGTGAACGAACACTCCCTCAAACACGATGATTTTGCTTAAAATTGCCGCATATAGCACTTGATTCGTATTTTTGTGATAGGTAAAGCTTAATTCGGTACCGTTGACCGCCTTCTCTCTGCCTTTCCTCCAAGAGAATAGAAGGTAGTAGACCATGCTAAGGTCATGATGGACAATTGCGGCCAGCTTGCCCCCCACGGTTCCGGTTCTCAGCGCAATGCGCCAAGCCTCCATCGTATCCGTCTCTTCGCGCCTGGCGACCCGATAGCCCCGGATCAGACGGTAAACGACTCTCAACTCATAAGCGACAAAAGCAAGCTCCGCGGCGACAATGACGATCTCGACCGGCCATGCCGCATTCCACACGATGCTCCTGTGTTCCGAAGGCACGATCAGCCAAACTCCGGCCGCTCCCAGCAGCGGTAGCGCCATAACGCCCGCAATCGACCTCCCTTGGCGTCTCAGCACGATAAACCAGTACAGGAACGGAATCGCCAACATAAAGTCGAACATTGCAGCATAGATAAGGACGGGTTCATCATCAACCAGCGCAAGCATGCGCAACGTCGTCAAGTTGGCCGCTACAATCAGGGCAGCCAGCGCCAGAAACAAATAGACGGGACGCCGAATTCCGGTGACGGCCGTCATCGGCGGCCCCTCCAAACCGCTTCTACAAGCCCGGATTCCTTCAAGGAAAATCCTCCCCTTTGAAATAGATATATACTAATTATACTCGATCCGAAGCCTCGGCAGCGTTGCATATTCGCCAGCGACAGCGCGAAAGCCGCCGGAAGATTTCCCGACGGCCCCGTCCATCCAACAGCACATTATTCCGGCTGAAGCGGCGGACGCCACCCCCGCTGCAGTTCCCCGATCGAGTAGCCGAAGTCCATCTGCAGATGCGGATAATCGGGGAACGACTTCCAATCCCCTCCCCACGAGAACCCGAGTTTCTTGGCGATCGACACGACCTCCATCCAATCCGATTTCCCATTGCCATTGCCGTCGTACTTCAAGTCCCAGATCACATCTCCTCCGGGAATCCGAAGCGCAAAATCGATAGCCAGCCCATAGTTATGATAGGAGCCTCCGCCTTTCACCTGCGTAACAATCGCGCCCTTGTCGCCGCGGCCTTGTCGATAGAGAGCGTTCTGCTCCTCCGTGCTGCGAAAATCGTCGGTAATCACGACGTCGATGCCAAGAGCTTTGCTCTGCGCGACAAGCCGGTCCCGCTTTTCGGCCACCACCGGGTGCAGGCCCGTCACAGGAGCCACCTCGCGAATCCACTCGACCGGCAGCAGCCTCTCTATCATTTTGAACTCTAGCAGCACATAGATACCTACGGCGGCCGCAAGCGCGAGCAGCAGCGTTCGCCCCTTTCTGCTCCGCCCCGCCCCGGCTCTCGATCGGACCCGAACGGTTGCAGCCTCCCGGTTCATTGTATTCATATCGTTTTATGCTCCCATTTTATTTTTTTTCATAGTTTCCCTTACTAGAGTAACCAAACGCGGACGTATTATCCTAAAATTTTTATTAAACTTGCAATTTCTGCGCGAAAAAGATAGAGAGCGATTCGGCGGGTGGCGGTTGCGGAGTTTCCGTTTGCGCGAAAATTCGTTAAAATAGACGTTATGGCAATCGAGCATAGAAGGGAAAACAACGTACAATGATTATCAAACCAAGAACTCGCGGCTTTATATGCACGACCGCGCATCCGCAAGGCTGCGCCGCTCAGGTTCGGCAGCAAATCGACTATGTTCGGAAACAACCGGCGATTCAAGGCCCACGCAACGCGCTAGTGATCGGCGCATCGGCAGGCTACGGCCTTGCCGCGCGTATCGTTGCCGCCTTCGGGGCGCGCGCGAATACGATCGGCGTCTATCGGCCGGGCGAACGCTCCGGAGGAAGAACCGCTTCCGCTGGCTGGTACAACTCAGCAGCCTTCGAGACCGCAGCGCAGGAAGCCGGGTTGAAATCGTTCAGCTTGACGGGAGATGCGTTCACGGACGAGACGAAAGCCAGAGCGGTCGAATTGATCCGCAAGGAGCTGGGGCAGGTCGATCTGGTGATCTATAGCGTCGCCACTGCGCGCCGGACGAATCCGCGCACGGGCGAGACGTCCACGTCGGTGCTTAAGCCGATCGGACAGTCCTATACGAACAAAACGGTCAACTTCCACGACGGCGAAGTCAGCATGGTTACGCTTGAACCCGCTTCGGAAGAGGAAATTCAAGGTACGGTCGACGTTATGGGCGGAGACGATTGGCAAATGTGGATCGACGCTCTACGGGAGGGCGGCGTATTGGCTCCGAATGCGACGACGATCTCGTATTCCTATATCGGACCGGAGCTGACGCAAGCGATCTATCGTCAAGGTTCGATCGGTCAGGCGAAGGACCATCTCGAAGCGACCGCTAAGCAGCTTCACGAACAGCTGGCGTCTGGCGGCGGACGCGCTTACGTCACGGTCGGCAAAGCGCTCGTCACACAATCCAGCTCGGCCATTCCTGTCGTGCCGCTGTATATCTCCGCTCTGTACAAGGTCATGAAAGAGAAAGGCATTCATGAAGGGTGCATCGAGCAAATGTACCGTTTGTTCGCAGATCGCCTGTATTCTCCAAACGCGAATGAAGTCCCCGTGGACGAAGAAGGCCGCATTCGCATCGACGATTGGGAAATGCGCGAAGACGTTCAACGGGAAGTGGCCGAAATTTGGGACCGGATCGAGACGAGCAACATATACGAGCTGACTGATCTTGAAGGATACCGTCGCGAATTTTTCCAGCTGTTCGGTTTCGAGACCGACGACATCGACTACGAAGCCGACGTCGATCCGAACGTCGAAGTCCCGAATGTAAGTGCTTAATGAAGCAGCGCGTCGGCTCCCTTTTTGCCGGGAGCCGACGCTTTTTTCGTGCATCCGCCCCTCATTGTGAGAAATGTCACAGATAAAAATTGGAAATTGCTGTACTAGATAGGTATGACCTTTTCCTAATAAATGAGGGATGCGCGAATGTGCTTTGAAATTATCGATCAGCAGGATCGAATTGCCGTCATTCTATCCGGAACATTCGGCGTTAAAGAAGCAGCTTCGATTCGCCAGCAGCTTTTCCCGCTTATTCATAACGGAGCCGTCGACGTCGTGTTTCATCTGGGCGCCGTAACGGATATCGACAGCGCGGCTATGGGGCTGCTGCTGGCCGTCAAGAGGATCGCGCTCGACCGCCAGACGAACGCCGCTTTTCTCGATGTCCCGGCCGCGCTGCGCGAACGTCTGCAATTGTCAGGAATCCTGCAAGGATCGGCCTAAGCGGGGCAACCTGCAGAGAGGGGCACTACCATGAATCGACACGTAAACTCCCTTAACCCATACGCTAACTCCGAACACTTGGCGCTTTCCTATGCCAGAATTTTTCGCGATTCGCAAGAAGCTATTATGGTTACCGACCGCGATTCCAAAATCGTAAACGTTAATCCCGCTTTTGTCGCGATCACCGGCTACAGCGAAGAGGAGGTCGTCGGACGTACGCCGAGCTTGCTGAAATCGGGCATGCAGGACGCCTTGTTCTACGTGGACATGTGGGCCTCTATTCATCGCGACGGGCGGTGGCAAGGAGAGATCTGGAACCGCAGGAAAAATGGCGAGATCTATCCCGAATGGCTCTCCATCAGCTCGGTCAAGGACGATCAGGGAGAGCTTATCCATTACGTCGCGATGTTCTCGGACATTACGACCCGCAAAAACACTTTGTCTAAACTTCGCCTGCACGCACAGGTGTTCAGCAATGCCAATGAAGGCATTATGATCACCGATAATCGGCTTCGTATTCTATCGGTAAATCGAGCCTTCACCGCCGTCACCGGATACTCGGAAGCGGAAGCGATCGGACAATCGCCCCGCATGCTGCAATCGGGAAAACAGGACCCTCTGTTTTATGTGCACATGTGGGAAAGAATCCATGCCACCGGCTATTGGCAGGGCGAAATCTGGAATCGGAGAAAAAACGGCGACGTCTATCCCGAATGGCTCTCGATTTCGACGCTGCGGGACGAAACGGGACGAATCACGAATTATATCGGCATGTTCATCGACATCACGGAAAGAAAACAGTCCGAAGAATCTTTGCGGTATTTGGCGCACTTCGACAAGCTGACCGACCTTCCCAACCGAACGCTGCTGCATAAGCTCGTCAAGAAAGCGAACGCCGGTACGGATGCGGATGCGCCGCTGCAAAAGATGGCCGTCTTCTTTATCGACCTTGATCGTTTCAAAACGATTAACGATTCTTTGGGCCACAGCATCGGGGACAAGCTGCTTCAACTGGTTGCGCAGCGGTTCAACATGTCCGTGGACAAGGAAGACATCATTGCACGTTTCGGCGGGGACGAGTTCATTCTCGTGCAGCGGAACCCTCGTTCGGCCGAAGATGCTCTCGCTTACGCCAATCGACTGATCGCCAATTTGAAGCGGCCGTTCTCCGTTGACGGGCACGAGCTTTACTTAAATGCCAGCATCGGAATCAGCCTTTCCCCCGAGCATGGAGACAGCTTCGAAACGCTCGTCAAACATGCCGATCTGGCCATGTACGAGGCGAAAGTCCAGAAGATCGACTGCCAACTCTTTAACTCGGGCATTAGAGACACGTTCCAACGCAAAATGACGCTCGAGAACGAGCTCCGCCGGGCTATCGATAAAGATCAGCTGCATATCCATTACCAGCCGCAGGTCAACGCGTCCACCGGCCAGACGGAAGGGCTGGAAGCTCTGCTGCGATGGTCTCATCCGACGCTCGGCCAGGTGTCGCCCGGGGAGTTCATCCCCATTGCAGAGGAAACCGGCAGCATCATGGACATCGGCAAATGGGTGTTCGCAACCGTCTGCGCCCAACTCAGTCAGTGGAAGGCCGCGGGACTGAAGGTTCCCGTTGTGGCCGTCAATCTGTCTGCGCGGCAATTCATGGCCCCGGATCTCGTCCCGACTATCCGCAGCATCGTCTGCCATGCGCCGTGCTCGCCCGAGCAGCTTGTCCTCGAAATTACCGAAAGCAGCAGCATGCACGATATTGAGTCGGTACTGCCAATTTTACGCGAATTTAAATCGATCGGCTTCCGCATTGCCATCGACGATTTCGGCAAAGGCTACTCGGCACTTGGATATATGAAGCAATTTCCGATCGACATCCTGAAGATCGATAAGAGCTTCATCCGAGAGCTGACAACCGATACCAAAAGCGCCGTCCTCACGAAAGCGATCATCGATATGGCTCACGGAATGGAGCTTCGCGTAATCGCGGAAGGCGTGGAAACTCCCGAGCAGCTGGCGACGCTGCGCACGATGAATTGCGACATTGTGCAAGGGTTTCTGGTCGATCCGGCCCTGTCTCCGAATGTGCTGGAGTCTCGCTACCTGATCGGAAGCTAAGCGCCGTGCTGAGCGTGCCGATCATGATGATCTATACGGCCAACCGGCTAACCGGCTTAAACTGCGGCGCACTTCGGAAATTCTTAACGGTCAACAAACAGGTCGCCCAGACTCTCTATAGAGATCCGGGCGACCTATTTGACAGAAACACAACAATCAGCAAGCCGAACAGAGCGGCACAGTGAATCTATACTACGAATAGTTGTCGCGAAGCCATTGCAGCGCGTTCTGCATCTTAACGATGTATGCCGGGTCGTTGCCTGTGCACATCAGCTTGACTTGCCCGCTCTCCCGACCCGACATGACGCCGTAACGGCTAAGCAGCGAAGCCAATCTTCGGATCGTCCCGGCGTTGCCGTCGACGATTTCGATGTGCGGAGGCAGCACCTCGCGAAGAATGTTGCGATAATATGGATAATGAGTACAACCCAGAACGACGATTCCGTAGCGGTCAAGGTCGTATTCCGCCAGCTTCGTGCGGAAGTAGTCCTCCAGAATCCGCTTGTCGAATTGCAAGTCCTCACAGTAAAGGACAAGTTCCGGAAGAGGCAGCGAATCGACGATTCCTTCATCGTCTACTCGGGAGACGAGCGCGTAATACTTAGGCATGCTCAGCGTAAGCGGGGTCGCGAATACGAGAACCCGCTTGCCGGTCGCCCGGTTCATCTCCACCGCCGGCTTCACGGCCGGCTCCATGCCGACGATGGGAATATCGTACCGCTCCCGCAGCTCGGTCACCGCAATGCTTGTCGCCGTGTTGCACGCGACGACGAGCGCCTCGATCCCTTCCCCCATCATCGCCTCTACCGCGTCCAGCACGTAGCCTCTGACTTCCTCCTGAGTCTTCGGACCGTACGGCACGTGCAGCGTATCCGCCATATAGACGTAATCCTGCGCGGGAAGCCGTCTCATAGACTCCTCCAGCACCGTCAGTCCGCCGATTCCCGAATCGAAAAATCCGATAGTCATATGTCATCTCTTATCCTGGTTAGTATAGTTAAAAGAAGTCCCCGGTCGTCCATTCGATAGGACGAATCTTCTTTAAGGATAGCCAGTTTCCGAGCAAAAAACAATCCGGAAGTCGGCCCAAAAGCCAATCTATGATACACTGTTAAAAAAGGACTCGGCAAAGGGGCAGGCACACATGAAATTGGTATCTTGGAACGTTAACGGATTGCGGGCTTGCGTGAACAAAGGCTTCCTCGATTACTTCCGGGAAGTCGACGCCGATATCGTCTGTCTGCAGGAAACCAAGCTCTCGGAAGGCCAACTGACTCTCGCCATCGGGGAAGAGTACGAGCAGTATTGGAATTACGCGGAGAAGAAGGGCTACTCCGGCACCGCCGTCCTGACAAGGATTAAGCCGCTATCCGTACGTTACGGCATCGAAGAAGATTCCGAGCCGGAAGGTCGGATCATTACGCTCGAGTTCGAGGATTTCTTCCTCGTGACCGTCTATACGCCGAACGCCAAGCGGGACTTGTCCCGGCTGGATTACAGGATGGAATGGGAGGATCGGTTCCTCGCTCACTTGTCCGAGCTGGACAAGCGGAAGCCGGTGATCGCCTGCGGAGATTTGAACGTCGCCCATCAGGAGATCGACATCAAGAACGCCAAGTCGAACCGGGGCAACTCCGGCTTCACCGACGAAGAGCGCGAGAAGATGACTCGGTTGCTCGGCGCCGGATTCATCGACACGTTCCGGCACCTGCACCCGGACCGGTCGGACGTCTATTCCTGGTGGTCGAACATGCCGGGCGTCAGAGATCGCAACGTCGGCTGGAGAATCGACTACTTTATCGCCTCCGCCCGACTGTCTCCCGCGATCAAAGATGCCGCTATACACTGCGATATTTTGGGCAGCGACCACTGCCCGGTCGCATTGGATATTTTCTAGAGAGGAGACAGGTTTGACATGGCCGTTCAGTTTCAGAATGATTGGGGAGAGCTGCTGACCCCCGAGATGGAGTTGCCTTATTATCAGGAATTGAGAAACCGTCTGGCAGCGGAGTACAAGGAGAAGGTCGTTTACCCGAATCCTTATGAGATTTTCCAAGCGCTGCACTGGACGCCTTACTCGGAAGTAAAAGTCGTCATTCTCGGACAGGACCCGTACCACGGGCCGGGACAGGCTCACGGGCTCAGCTTCTCGGTTCAACAAGGAGTCAGGCAGCCTCCGTCGCTGCAAAACATATTCAAAGAGTTAAAAGCCGATCTCGGCTGCGAAATTCCGAACCACGGCAATCTGGAGCATTGGGCCAAGCAAGGCGTACTGCTGCTCAATGCCGTTCTGACCGTGCGGCAGGGCGAAGCGAACTCGCATAAGAGCCTGGGCTGGGAGCGGTTCACCGATCGCATCGTTGCGAGTCTGAACGAGCGGGAGAAGCCGATGGCGTTTATTCTGTGGGGCCGTCATGCACAGCAGAAAGCCTCCTTCATCGATGGAAAGCGCCATTGTATCATTCGTTCCGCGCATCCTAGCCCGCTGTCCGCTCACGCCGGTTTCTTCGGCAGCCGGCCGTTCTCACAGAGCAACGCCTTCCTCCGTGAAGCCGGTCAGGGAGAGATCGACTGGCAAATCCCTTCGATATAATTGATTATTTTTTCAAAGCTGCTCCTCCCGCCGTTACCGGTGACGGGGAGCAGCTTTTTCTATTGCGCATATGCCGCCGCAACTGCCTTGCGGAAATACTTGGCTTGGTGGGGTGAAGGCCGGCTTGGGACAGCGTTGAGGCACTTTTTTGGCCTTCACTCCACGGCTTGGGTAGCGTCAGGGCACTTTTTTGGCCTTCACTCCGCGGCTGGAGTGGCGTAAGGGCACTTTTTTGGCCCTCGCTCTTACGCCATCCCCCGGCTACTTCGACTATTTTTCTCACCGCGATTTTTTACAAACTTCCGCAATCTCGTTTATACCGAACTTACATACAAGATCAATAATGGTTGTGTACAAGACGATTCCATTAAATATTATTGGAGGTTTATCCCCTTATGAAAACCGTCAAATTCGTACACCTCACCGACACGCACATGAACGCTCCCGGCAAGGACGGGCTGCTCGCCAAGTTCCAGCTCGCCGACAAAGTCGCTCAAGTGTTCCGCTATATCGAAGAAACCAAAATTGCGCCCGCCTTCGTCCTCATCACCGGAGATCTGACTCACGAGGGAGACGCGGAAGATTATGCCTATATCCGCCAAGTGCTTGACGAAGGCTCCCGCATGATCGGCGCTCCCGTACACGTCGTACTCGGCAACCACGATCACCGCGGCCCGTTCCGCGAAGGCTACCTCGGCGAACAGCCTTCGGAAGAGCCTTACTACTATTCGCACACGATCGACGGCTTGCGCCTGATCGGCCTCAACTCCCAGGTTCCGGGCAACCACAACGGTACAGTCGACGAGACGCAACTGGCTTGGCTCAAGCAGGAGCTGAGCACCTCTGCCCCGAACGGCACGATCGTTGCCCTGCACCACCCGATGCTCGGCATCGGCGGCATGCTTGGCGATCACATTCTGACTAACCGCCGGGATATCGGCGAAGCGCTCGTCGGAACAGATGTCGTAGGCGTATTCGCAGGCCACGTTCACTCCGACAACGTCGGCTCGTACATGGGCATCGTTAACGTCGCAGCAGCCGGAACCGCCTTTATCGGCAAAGCCGACGCAGAGGAAAACTTCCGCATGATCGACGCTTGCAGCATCAACGTCGTCTCCGTCACTCCGGGAGAAGGCGTGTCCGTTCAGACGCTCACCCTGCCGACTAGCGGAACCGAATATTTCAGATTCCCGATGAAGGCTCTTGCCGCCCAACACTAATCGACAACCGAGGAGCGAACGTACGATGACCCAACAGCTTATGCCCGCCTGCTTGCTTCCGCTGCAAGGCGCGTTCAACTTCCGCGACATGGGCGGGATCCGCACATCCGACGGACGCACGGTCAAGCAAGGACTCTTGTTCCGCGCCGCCGAGCTGACCGGACTTACCGCCGAAGATATGCGGTTTCTGGAGCCGGTCGGTCTGAAAACCGTCTTCGATTATAGAAACCGCGAGGAAGCCGGCCTGAAGCCGGACCCGGCGATCGGCAACGCCAGCTTGATCCGCATTCCCGCCAACGCCGCAGCGGAGGACAAGCCGCATGTGTCGATGGAGCAACTATTCGCCAGCGACATGCACAAACATTTCACAGCGGATATGCTGCTGAATATGTATGCCGAACTTCCAATCCGCAATGCTTCTTATCAGCACCTGATGGGACTGCTTAAGAGCCCTGAAGCCCATCTTCCTCTTGTGCATCACTGCGCCGGCGGGCGCGACAGAACCGGAATCGGCAGCATGCTCATTCTGCTGACGCTGGGCGTTCCTTATGAGACCGTCATGGAGGATTACCTTCTGTCCAACGTCACGTTGGCCGAGTTCCATCAAGAGCTGTATACTTCCGCCTCCGCCTATCTGGATCCGTCCGAGATGAACGCCTTCCGTTCTGCCATGGAGCTGCAGCGGCGTTATCTAGACGCGTCCATGGCCGCCATCGTACAGCATTACGAATCGTTCGAGCGTTATCTGGAGGCCGAATTCGGCATCGACGCCGAACTTCGCCGGCACATTCAAGATTATTGCCTCGAATAAGATAACGGCCGGACTTTCATCCGAAAGCCATCGTCGTGAAAATAGAAAAGCCTATCCCCGGAGGGAAAATTCGACCATGACAAAAGCGAAAAAGGGAATTTCCGCGCTGCTGGCACTGACGACCGCCGTCGGCCTCAGCGCATGCGGTTCGGCTGCCGGATCCTCAGGCGAAGCCGAGCAAGGCAAGCTGGACCCGGCCAACCCGACGAAAATCACGTTCTACTCTTACAGCTTGGCCGCGCCGACGATGAAGGCCGGTATGGAGCATTTGATTCAGGAGTTCAACGACACGATCGGCAAAGAAAAAGGCGTTGTCGTCGAAGCTGTCGCCGATCCGACTTACCAGCAGTACAAGGCCGACATCTCCGCCGGCAAGCCGGTCGATATCGTGCAGCATACGTTCAGCACGCTGGACGCGTCCCGATTGAACCTGGGCTTCAAAGCCTACGAAGACGTGTTTCCGAAGGATCAGCTCGAAGAGCATCTGAAGGGCATCGAACCGAATGCGCTTGAGCTGGGCAAAATCGACGGAAAAATGTACGGCCTTGCCTTCACGTTCAGCACGCCGATCGTGTTCATGAACGGCAAGCTGTTCCGCGATGCCGGCCTTGATCCGACGACCCCGCCGAAAACATGGGCCGACATCAAGGAAGCGTCCTTGAAAATCAAGGCAGCCACCGGCAAAGACGGCTTCGGTCTCGCTCCGAACAACGGCTGGACGACGGAAGGCCTGATTCTGAGCAATGGCGGAGAAGTGCTCGCCGACGATCGCAAATCGGTCAAGTTCGCCGAGCCGGCTGCCGTCGAAGCGATCGAGATGTGGCAGGACATGTACAAGAACGGCGCTCACGCGGTAGGCGCGGAAGCTGAGCTTGCAGAGCAATTTATGGCCGGCAACATGGGGATGTACATCACCTCGACAGCGCTGTACAGCGGCATCCGCAAAGCGTCCGAAGCCGGCGGCTGGGCCGTCTACGGAACAGGCCTGCCGCAATTCGGCGACAAGCCGTCCATACCGGTCAACTCCGGAAGCATGCTGGCGGTGCGCCCGGACAGCCCGACGAAGAACGCCGCCGTCTGGGAGTTCATTAAGTTCGTTACCGGAGACCGCGGATACACAATCATCACGTCCGAGATCGGCTATCTGCCTCTGCGTACGGCACTGGCGGACGATCCGAACGGACTGAAGGATTTTATCGACAAGCACCCGCTTTACCGGACCAATCTCGAACAGCTGCAGCGCATCCACCCTGTCGCGATCTGGCCGGGGGAATACGCTTCGGAGATTACGACGCTGTTCTCCGATGCGATCAGCAAGTCGGTCATCTCGGATAGCAACGTAGCCGAGACGCTGCAGAAGGCCGCGGACGAAATTAACAAGATGATTCAATAAAGAAGGGAATTGCGATGAGCCAAGCACTAGAAACCTCCTATGCTCCCCCCTTGCCGGGGAAGCCGTCGATCGCGCGGAATAGTAGCCTGAACGGAGCGAAGCTCTGGCGCAAGCTAAAGCCTTTTCTATACCTTCTGCCCGCGCTGCTGCTGCTGGGCATCTGGATGTACCGCCCGCTGTTGAACACTTTTTATCTGGCCTTTCATAAGTGGGGCATGGTTCCGGGAACCTCGCCGGAATTCGTCGGGTTCGACAATTTCACAAGACTGATGGAGAACAAGAGCTTTCTTAGCTCGATCGGCAACACTTTGTTCTACACGGCTGGACTGCTGCCCTTCTCCATCCTGATCCCGCTTCTGCTGGCAACCGTGACTCATCAGATGGAAGGCCGTATGAAAAATGTTTACCGCGCGCTTTTCTTCGTGCCGATGATTCTCGCGCCCGTGTCGGTCAGCGCCATCTGGCGCTGGCTGTTCCACCCGTCCAACGGACTCGTCAACGATGTGCTGCTTCGACTCGGAGCAATCAGCCAGCCGATCGCTTACTTCTCGGACCCAAGCTTCGCGAAATGGCTGATCCTGTTCATCACCGGCTGGAAAATGGTCGGCTTCAGCACGATTATGTTCTCCGCGGCGCTCACCGGCATTAACCGGGAATATTACGAAGCGGCGGCGATCGACGGCGCTGGCAGCATGAAACAATTTTTCAGCCTGACGGTTCCGCTAATGTCGCCGATGATCCTGTTCATGCTGACGATGAGCATTCTGTTTTCCAGCCAGTGGACGTTCGCTTATATCGACATTTTGACGACTGGCGGTCCGTACGGAACGTCGACTAACGTCTATTATGAGATGTACAAGTACGCATTTTCCAACCTGAACGCCGGCTTCAGCGCCGCGGCCGCCCTGCTCTTCTTCATCGTGTTTGGGGTGATCTCGCTGACTTTGAACCAGCTTTCCAGAAGATATTCCTTTTACGACAACTAGAACAGGAGGAGCGCCCGATGAAGAAAAAATTTTCGGGACTCGCGATCGCGCAGCATGCGGTGCTCGCCGCCATGTGCCTGATCGCCCTGTTCCCGATCTATTGGATGGTTAATTCCTCGTTCAAGAACGAATCGGAGATTTTCACGTCCTCTCTGATTCCTCTCAAACCGATCTTCAGCAACTACACGTACGCTTTCGAGCAGATGCCGATCGTCCGCATGATGTTCAATTCGTTCGGAGTCGCCAGCCTGCTGACCCTGTCCCAGCTGGCGACCGGCCTGCTGGCCGCGTATGCGCTCGTTCGTTGGAGATTCCGCGGTCAGGGATTTATTTTCGCCCTGCTTAGTTTAACCTGGCTGATCCCGTTTCAAGCGGTCATGATTCCCAACTATGTGCTCGTGAATCAGCTCGGCTTTAACGAATCGCTGATCGGAATCGTGCTGCCGTTCGCCGTCTCCACGTTCGCGATTCTGTCGCTTTATCAGAGCTTCAACTCGTTTCCGCGGGTGCTCATCGAAGCGGCCTGTATCGACGGTCAGAGCGACTTTGGCATTTTGACGCGGCTCATTCTGCCTAACATCAAATCCACCGTCGCCTCGCTCGGCATCATCCTGTTCATTAACGGCTGGAACGAGTACCTGTGGCCGATGCTGATCACGAAGAAGATGGAAAACGCTCCGCTGCAAATCGGACTCCGGATGTTCGTCAACTCGGATACGAATATGTGGGGCTCGATGATGGCGGCCACAGCCGTATCGTGCCTGCCGATTCTGTTGATCTACCTCGTTCTGCGCCGACAGATCGTCGATTCGTTCGTTCGCTTCGGCATCAAGTAACGTCCGGCATTCGGCCGGTGGAAGTACCTAGAAATCTCGCTTATACGCGCTGATGCGCTTTGGGTAAATAATTTTGGTTCAAAACCGAAATGAGTGCTTGACTTGTGAGGTTGGCTGGAGCACGCCAGAAAGGGATGCTCTGTTTTGTATGATTTTTCGCACACGGAACGGTCTTTTTCAGACGATGACAGGTACTTTATATGAAATGTCGTACAAATTTCCGCTTTTTTAGATATCTTTGCACGATTTTGTGTGGTTTTTCATACAACAGGCTTTGACGAACAGTTTTGGGGGCAACTTGTGTGAAAAAACATATAGGTCAAGCACTGGTATTGAGATTGAGCCATAATTTTAATAAAATCGGACTTTTTCAGGAGTAACTAGTAGATCAATTCAAAAATAATGCAATTATGATGTGGGAAAACTGCAAATCTGCCCAGTCGGAATTTTGGAGCCTCGTGGTACCGCGAGTTGTCGCTCTAACGTTGCTCAGTCGGTTTATAAATCTCTAATGAGCTTCATTACGTTATTTCGGGAGCGCTCTACTAGTTAGTCGCCATGCGTGGCGCACCAAAAATAAGCCGCGGCGCCAAAAACGCGCGCGGCTTATCTATAACGCCAGCAAAGTCGGTCGCCGTCTTAGCGCCGGCCGGGAACTACAGGAACGAATGAATGCCCCGCAAGCGGAACAGGCCAAGTATTTGGCCGACGGTCATGCGGGCCGAAGGCCGGAAGCCGTCTCCGAGCAGGTAGCGCAGCATTTCGTCGAACAGGTACGCGCTCTCGGGACGTTTCCAGTCGGGCGGCGTACGGAAGGCCAGCGTTGTGACGAACAGCTTACCCTGCCCGACTTGGGCTTCGAAAGCGCTCGCCAGCCGTTTGGCCCGATTGAAGTTGTCGACGATCTCGACGATCGGCTCGACTTCGGGAACTGTATCGAGGCAGATGGCTGGCGTTCCATTTAAAAGATGATACCAGTGCCAATCCGAACAGCCGTCGTGCGGGAAGCGCCCGAGAGCTTCGTGCGGTCGAACGACCGCGCCCATCGTACCCCCTGCCTGCTCGGAGAACATCAGATAATTCCAGAACACCGGCAAGTACTTAGTCATCGGAGCGTCGTACAGCTCGCTTTCTCCCGCCAGAAGCCATACCCGGCCTCCGCCGGCCAGGTACTGAAGCACGTTCGTCGTCAGCCGCTCGACGACAGCCAATTTCACGCCTTTGCGCGACGGATAGACGAAAGGATCGAATTTAGCGTTCGGTTCGAAAGACGCACCGTACAGAGCAGTCTTCAGGGCGGGTGCGCTGCTCCAGACCGACTCGGCGTTCTCGTATCGAACCCGAGGGAACGACCAGAACGACCAGATATTGCGGATTTCCCGCTCCTCTACGAGCCGTTCCTTATCCGTCCACCAGACCTCCAGCACGAGCTCGGACGCCTCCGATCCAGCAGGTAGACCGATCCGCACCGTGCCGATCTCCCCCACGCTGCCGCGCAGCGCTCCGGCGACGGCCAACTCCCCTTCGCTAAGGAGGGCCGTTCTAACCGAAACCTGGCCACTCTCTTCAACGATGGCTCCCGCAGCCTCCACGGAGCGGTCCCGGTCTCTATCCGCTGCACCGCCGACCGGCTCCTCCGTTCCGCGTTCGCCCGCTTCCAGAGCATGCCCCTTGCGAAGCAGTCGCCAACCGACGCGACCGGCCAGCTCCGGCTCCTCGCCGTAATGGGACAGCAACAGCCTCACGTCCATCGTCTCGCCCGCGAACAGCGTGCGGCCTTCGCAGGCCATCAGCAGCACGGTCGGACCGTTGAAGTCGAGTACCCGTTCCGGCTCGATCGTCCCCTTGCTGTCCCAGAACACGTCGAGCAGCCCCGTCGTCGCGTGGCCCTGACCCGGGAAGTCGCGAATGTCGAGCAATTGCACGCCCGCCGCACCCGGCGTCCGCCGCACCCGCTCCATTGCTTCCTTCAGCGCGCGGACCTGGTGAACGCCGGTCGCTTCGATCCACTCGTCGACCCGGCCTTCCAGCCCTTTCGCTCGCAGCGTCTCTTCAATCGTCTCCAGCCACGTCGGCCGGAGCACGCCAGTATACTTCGCCTTCTCCTCCGGCCTGGCGTACATCGTAAACTGCGCGTGCTCGTGCCCGAGCACCGGCTTGTCCGTCAATCGGGCGACGGCCGAGAAGTCGCGGTTCGTCGCGGGCATGGCGATCTCCTCCGTCTTCAACGGCACGTGCCAATTGAAAGAAGGAATGAAGAAATCGCCCTCGCGGTCCTGCTCGGGAAGCTGCCCGAAGCCGGTGTTGTCGGTGACGAGCCTAGTCGGGTCAAGCTTCCTCGCGTACCTCGCGAGCTCGTTCAGCCGTTCGTGCCCGTTATCCTCCGTCAACTCGTTGCCCATCGAGAAAAGAACGAACGAAGGATGCGCGTTCAAGCTTTCGTAGATGCGCTCCAGCTCCGCCTGCAGGAACGCGTCGACCTCCTCGGGCGGCTTCGCGCCGCGCGGCTGATAATGCGCCGACCAATGAGGAAGCTCCGTCTGCACGAGCATGCCTGACTCGTCCGCCGCTTCCCAGAACGGCTTGGGCGCGTTCCAGCCATGCAGCCGTACGTGGTTGAAACCATAAGACCGCGCAATGCGGAACTGCCGTTCGTAGTGCGCTTTATCCCAGACCGGATAACCGGTAAGCGGGAACACGCTGCAATCGACGTAGCCGCGCAGCCATACCGGCTTGCCGTTCAGCTCAAGCCGCTTGCCGGAGGCGGCAAGCCTCCTCAGGCCGGTCCGCCGCGTGACGCGGTCCAGCGTATTCTCTCCCTGCTTAAGCAGGAATTCCGCTTCGTACAGCTGCGGATTCCGATCCGACCAGAACGCCGGGGCGTCGCCCAGCGCGCAGACCAGTTCCGCCACCCCGTTCTCCGTGACGGGCGCGGACGCCGTGAACTCGTCGCCATTTGGAGCTCGAAAGCGCGCTTCGACCGCGCAGTCGGCACGCTCCTCCGCCGCCGCAACCTCGACTCGGCAGCGAAACGCCCCCGCGAGCGGATTAGGCGTCAAGCTCAATCGCCCTAACCCAACGGCGGGTAGCTCGACGAGCTTGACTCCGCCGGTAATGCCGCCCCACTCCGTCGCCGTATGCCGGGTATGGACGTGGCTGTCCGCCAGCGGCAGCCGCATCCGGTTGTCCACGCGAACGAGCAGCTCGTTGTCTCCTTCCGCCAAAGCGTTCCCAAGCTCGTGCCGATGAACCGCGGACAAGCTGTCCCGCAACCCGACGAATGCGCCGTTGACCCACGCCTCCGACGTCCAGCGAACGCCCGTCAACTCAAGCACCCACTGAGCTCCTCCGTCCGCCCTTTCGATTCGAACCGTTTTCCGGTACCAGCCCGCGCCAACGTATTCCCGCAGCTTCGTCCAAGTGTCGATCTGCGGAAACGGCGGTTCCTCGCCATAGCCCTGCTCCTCCCATGAGCCCTGCACCGCGATCGTACCGCCCCCGAAAGCCGAAGCGTTCGGCGGCGCGTCCTTGTACCTATCCTCTGGGTCCGGCAGAAACTCCCATTCCCCGTCCAGCGCAATCTCCCGTCTACTCATTGTTTCTCCCCCTTTGCCTGGTGTGCTTGCCTTTCTATACGGTTTTATCAATCATCAAGGGTCTCCGTGGATATCTCAAGACCACCTCGAATCTCCACAAACCTCCGCGGCCACCCGAGAAGCGCCGCTCAACGGACGCGCGCGGGGCGCCAAGAAGGCGGCGCAAGCGCCGCCTTCCGGATCAGCCCTTGACCGCCCCGGCGGTGAGCCCTTTCATGAACGTTTTGGAGCCGAGAATAAACAGGATCAACACCGGTATTGTCGTCATCGTCAGAGCCGCCATCCGCGCCGCGTAATCAGTTCTGTGCACGATGCCCAGGTTCGAAATAAAGATCGGCAGCGTATACCACTCCGACTTGTTGATCGTCACGAGCGGCAGCAGGTAGTTGTTCCACGACCACAGAAACACGAGCGTCGCCAGCGTCGCCAGGCCGGGTTTCATGATCGGCAGCACGATCCGGACGAAGATGCCCGGTTCCGAGCAGCCGTCGATGCGCGCGCATTCGAGCAGATCGTTCGGAATCGAATCGCGCATGAACTGGATCATGAAGAACGCTCCGAACGGGAACGCCGCCCAGACGAGAATGACCGGCCATAGCGTGTTGCCGACGCCGAGGTGCCGCATCTCGATAATGTAGCCGATCAGTCCGACCTGCGTCGGCACCATCATCGTCAGGATGACGAACGTCTGGAGCCATTTGCGCCCCTTGAACTCGAACTTCGCCACCGCGTAGCCGATCAATGTGCTCGTCAGCGTCGCCAGGACGACGGAAGCGACGGACACGATCAGGCTGTTGCCGTAGACGTGCAGGAAGTCGGCCTTCAGCACCGTCTTCAAGTTCTCTTGCCAGTAGCTGCCCGGCAGAATGGGAATGCCCCTGAATAAATCCTCGTTGTAGTGCGTCCCCATCACGATCATAATGTAGAACGGAAACAACGAGAGCAACGATATGACGACCAAACAGATCCACATAAGAGCTTTCATCGCTTGTCCTCCTTCGGCGCCGTCAGACGATAGCTAATGACGGAGAAAAGCACGATCAGCAAGAACAGCGAGTAAGCGATCGCCGAAGCATAGCCGAAACGGGTATTGGAAATGAACGATTCGTCCACAAATTTCCAGATCATTGTAAGAGCCGTATTATCCGGACCGCCTACCTGCGCGGAGCCCGACCAGCCGCCATAGAGCAACTTCGGTTCGTCGAACAATTGCAAACCGCCGATCACCGACGTCACGACGAGAAATACGGTAATGTTTCGCAGCAGCGGCATCGTGATTCTGAAGAATGTGTGCAGCCCCGTCGAGCCGTCCACCTTCGCCGCCTCGTACACGTCCTGAGGGATGACCGTCATGCCGGCCATGAAGATAATCATGAAATAGCCAAGATTTCGCCAAATTACCATCAGGGAGATGATCGCCCGAGAGCCCCAAGCATCTTGAAGCCAATAAAAGCCTTCTTCCAGAATGCCAAACTTCGTCAGGAGCAGGTTGACCAGTCCCGTTTGCCAGTCGAACATGTAGGAGAAAATAAACCCGATTGCCACCGGAGTTGTAATGTACGGCAGCACGTTGATCGTCTGGAAAAACCGTTTGCCTCGCGTCAACTGGAACGTCCAGTAAGCCAGCGTGAGTCCGAGAATCAGAGTCAGCGGGATGAACATCAGCATCATGAGCAGCGTATTCCAGAGCGACTTGATAAATAAAGGATCGTTCGTCCACAGCTGGACGTAGTTTTTGAAGCCGATATACGTCTTGGCCCCTATTCCGTTCCAGTCATGCAGACTGAGCACGAAAGAGTACAGGATCGGATACAGTTGAAACGCCGCATAGGTCAGCACAAACGGCAGAGCGAAAATATAGGGCCACATGCGTGGCCCCCATCTGCGTTTGCGGGATGCGGCGGGCATGGCGTCGATGCGTTCCGCGTTCACATTCATCCCCCGTTCTCCCGTCAATTACTTGACCGTCGCTTCGGACGCTTTGTTTCTCGTCTCCTGGATGAACTTCTGCAGAGCCGAATCGGCGTTGACCGAACCGTCCTTCATCCAGAGCGGATAAAGCGCGTTGAAGACGGAGTCGACGACGGAATCGTACTGAGACTGCGCTTCGCCCTTCATGTCCGGCACGATTTTCTCGATGAAATACTTCGCCAGGTTCTGGCCGCCGAAAAACTCGTCGTAGGGACCCGGAGCGTCGATAAGCGCCTTTTCGGTTTCATAGAACGACCTGGAGGACGTCATATTGCCGAACGTCTTGAAGTTGTAGGCAGAGCCCTCGTCGGACAAGTACGCGAACTCGATGAACGCCCATGCCGCTTCCTTCGCTTTGCTGTCTTTGTAAATGCCGATTGCCGTTCCTCCCCTCGTGAATCCGCCTTCCGGCGCCTTCACGAGTCCCCAGCGGCCCGAGCCTTCCGGATCGTTGGCGGAAATATGCCATTTCGCTCCCCATGGCGCCATCGGATAGAACATGAATTCGCCCTTCGCCATTGAGGCCGACCAGGCCGGAGTCCACAGCTCGTTCTTCCCGAGAATGCCGGCGTCGCGCATCTCGAACAGCCTTTGCAGCGGCGCTTGCAGCTTCGTCGTCAGGTCGATCTCGTTACCATTGACATAGGAGACGAAGTTCTGGCCCCTTAAGGCGATATAGGCATCGCCCAGCCCCGGGAACATGAGCACTTTGCCTCCGCTTTTTTCCTTCAATTCCTTGCCCTTGACGATGAAATCGTCCCAAGAGGAGATCAGCTTCTCCAGCTCCGCCGGATCGTCCGTGCCCCAATACTCCTTCGCCAGATCCCTGCGGTAAGCGAAGCCGGCCGGCGTCAACGTTTGGTCGACGGCGATTACGTCGCCATCGGCGTTGGAGACGTAAGGCACGACGTAGTCGAGAATCGCGCTCTTATCGAAGTTATACGGCGCCGCCTCCAGATTGTCGAGCACGCCCAAGTCGAACAGCTTGCCGCGATAAGCCGACTCTCCGAGAATAACGTCTGGAACGTCGGAGCCGGAAGCGATGCCGCTCTGCAGCTTCTGCAGATAGTCGTTCGGATTGACGACAGTCACTTCGACCTTGATATTCGGGTACTTCTTGTTGAATTCTGCGATCATGCCTTGCTGGAACGCTTCGTCCCAGTCCCATACCTTGACGGTGCCGCTAAGCTGCGTCGGATCTGCCGGAGCCGATGCGGACGGAGAAGCGCCTCCGCCAGCCGCGGGCGAGGAAGCCGACGGCGACGCTTCATTGCCGTTGCCGCCGCATGCCGCGAGCAGCCCCGCCAACAGCGCCAAAGACGTGAAACCGCCCACCCACTTGCCAAGCTTTCTGTTGTTCACGATGATGAGTCCCCCCAAGAAAGATTTGTAAGCGATCGCCCAAAAGTCCGCTATCCCGGTCCGAACCGGACTTTCCGAACGCGCGCTGTAAGTGCTTGCACCGTTATCTTACTCCGGGGGCCGCCCGCTCCGTAATCGGCCAAAACGGTGATTTCGTATAAAATCCGGCGATCAAGGCGTTCGTCATTCCGCGTCTTCCGTTCCGCTCCAAGGCAGCAGGATCCGTACGAGCGTGCCCCGTTCGCGTTCGCCGAACGCTTCCAGCCGCGCGGAAGCGCCGAAATTCGTCTTCAGCCGCTCCCGGATGTTGGACAGGCCGATGCCCCGCGTACGCTCCGGTCCCCGGCCGAGACGCACCGTCCACTCTTCCTCGGGAACGTCCATCCCCTGTCCGTCGTCTTCCACTTCGAGACAGAATCTTTCGCCGTCCCGGTACGCCCGCACGACGATCGTACCCGACTCCCGATCCGACGGAATAATGCCGTGCACGATCGCGTTCTCGACGAGCGGCTGAAGCGCCATCCGGGGAACCGCTCGGCCCAACAGCTCTTCTCCGACTTCCCATTCGAGCTTGAAACGGCCGGGATACCGGGTCTGCTGAATAATCGCGTATTTGTCGACGATTCGCTTCTCCTCGGCAAGCGGCGCCCGGACGGCCCCTTCCCCCGTCTTGATCGTATCCTGAAGGATGACGATGAGCGCCTGCGTCACTTCGGCCGCCTCTCCGCCGCGGCCGGCGTGGGCCAAATAGATGACCGTATTCAAAGTGTTATACAGAAAATGCGGATTGATCTGCGCCATCAGCAAGTCGATTTGCATTTGCCGCTTCACGGCCTCGTTGCGCACGGAGGTTTCCATCAGCCCTTTCAGATCCTCGACCATCCGATTAAATCCGTTCCCAAGAATCTCCAGCTCATCGCCGCTGCGGATGCTCACGTTCGTTCCCAAATCGCCTACGGCGACCCGCTTCATCGCGTTCGTCAGCCGAATGAGCGGCTTCGTCAGGTTAACGATAATCGGCAGCATGACGACCAGCGTTACCGCGATGCCCGTGGCAATGATGACGAGGTAAAAGAAGAAGACGCGGTTGATCTTCTCGAACAGCTTGCTCTTCGACAGCAGAGCCGCCTGTTTCCACCCCTGGCTCATCGCGTCGTCGGTCAAGACGATTCGCTTGCCGTCCTCGGCGAACGACTCTCCGGACGCAAGCGCTTCGGCCATGAAGCTGCGGTCCGGCTCCGGCAAGCTGCCGTTGGAGGCGTGGAGCAGAGCCCCCGCGCCCGTGAGCAGCTCGATCTGCTCGAAATCCCGGGCGCTCTGCAGGAACACGTTGGCCAGCTCCGAATACGCGATATCGATGACGAGATAGCTGTCTTCTGCCGCGTTTTGCCCGATGGGACGATACTTCACCACGTAGCTGAACACTTGCCGGTTGCCGCTGATGAAGAAGAACGGATGCGGCTCGCTGTACCCGTTGCGGACGTCCTTCATTTTCAGAAACCAAGTCTGCTGCAGGTAATCCGCGAAATAATCCTCATAGCCAACGTAATTCGAATAGGTTTCCCCGTTCGGCGGGGCAACGACTACGTTCAAGATAAAGTTGCTGAGCGCTACGAATCGGCCGAGTTTCTCCTGCACCGCCTGCTTGCGAAAATAATTCTCCTCGATGCTCGGGCTCGGCGGCGCGTAGATCAGCCTGGTCATCTCTTCGTCGGAGACGATGTATTCCGCCGTTTTGACGACCTGCTCCTGAATTTTCTTGAGCTGGAACGAGATCTGCGCCAGCTTCGTTCCGCTATCCTTGATCGACTGCTCGCGGATGATCCCTTTGGCGTAATCGTAGATGAAAAAGCCGCTCATGATCAGCGAAAACGAGACGACAAGCACCGTGCTGGCGATAATTTTGGTGCGGATTTTCATGCGCATCGCCCGTTCACCTGCGCTTCTCCATATAGTCGAGCGGGGTCATGCCCGTCGTCTTGCGGAACACCTGGCTGAAGTATTGACCGTTGCGGTAACCGACGCGCTCGGCGATCTCGTAGATCTTAAGCGAGCCGTCGTCCAGCAGTTGCTTGGCCCGCTCCATGCGGATATCGATCAGCCGATCCAGTACGGTCTTGCCCGTCTCCTCCTTGAATACGTGGCGGAGATGGTCGCGGCTGAGGCCGATCTCCCGTGCGACCGCATCGGCGTCGATCTCCGGATCGGCGTAATTCTGCTCCAGGTAATCGAGCGCCTGCCGCACTTTCCGCGACATCGCGGACCGGCCGGCAGCGTGCGCCGCGAGCTTCTCCGTCTCCTCCCGGAACCAGGCGAGAATGCCCGGCAGGGAGGTCCAGTCCTCCCTCCGGCTCTCGCCGAGCGGCGGCAGCCCGACCCCCGAGCGGCCGCGGTTCAGCGAGGCGACCGTCTGCCGGCACAGATCGGCGAAGCCGTCCGCATCCCGCGCCTCTGCCGCCCGCTCGAACGAAACGGCCATCGCTTCTGCCGCCTCCTTGTATTTCCTATCCGCGAGCAGCCCCCGAACGGCCGCCGCATCTTCCTCCCACCCCCATGGGGATTCGGTCTTCTCCTCCACGCGCCACAGATCGTTCAGCCTGAACAGGCATCGCGGACCGTGAAAAATCGACCGTCCCAGCCGCTTCAGCGCTTCGCCCAGCCTTCCCGGCACTTCCGTTCGGCTCGCCAGCCCGTACACCAGCGCCGCCGATACCGTCGAGCCGGTCAGCCGCTCCAGCGTCCTCGTGGCTTCCGCCGTTCTCAGCTCCATCGCCTCCCGCATCTTCCCTTCTCCCCTGACCGCGTTATCGCCGAACACCAGGACGAAGCAGCCGCCCAGAAACCGGACCGCCGCCAACAGCCCGTCCTCCTCTTCCTCCGGCCATTCCGTCGGCAATCCGATCGCATCCGAATCCGCGCCCGGCAGCACCGGGAAGGGCCGATCCGGCTGCAGCACCAACAGGTGAAGCCGGTCGTACTTCCCTTCGCCCCCCGCCGCAACCGTTCTCCACTGCTCGTCCGAGAGAGCGCGTCCGCCGAGCCAGTCGACGAGCAGCCTTCCCCGGTCGTTCTTACGCTCCCGGCGCTCGTTCTCAATCTCCTCCCGCAAGCCTCCCAGCTCGCGCTTCACCGTCTCGGCGTCCATCTCGTGCTTGACCCAATAATTCGATACGCCCAGCTTGAGCGCTTCCTTGGCGTACTCGAACTCCTTGTAGGAAGTAAGCAGCACGATTTTCAGCGCCGTTCCTTCCTCCAGAAGCATCTTGCTCAGCGCCAGCCCGTCCATGCCGGGCATGACGATGTCCGCGATCACCAGCTCCGGACGGCATTCCCGCGCGAGCTTCAGCGCCTCCGCCGGCTTCGTGGCCGAGCAGACGATCTCGTATCCGAGACTCTGCAAGGAGACCAGACCGCGCATATGCTCGATCGCAAGCACCTCGTCGTCCACCAGCATCACTTTTACCGGATTCATTTGCCTGTCTCCTTTCTTTGCTCCTATTCGACGTCGAATCCGCTTCCCGCTCCGCTCGTGATCAAAACTGAACTTTCGGAAAGACCTCATCCCTTCGGGATTTGCCGATATTTCGTGGGGGACAGCCCCATCATCTGCTTGAACAGCCGGGAAAAATAATACGGATCCGACAGGCCGACGGCGGCCGCGATCTGTTTGACCCCCAAGTCGGTCAGATCGAGGAGCCGCGCGGCGCGCTGCATCTTCATCCGCAGAAAATACTCGATCGGCGGAAATCCCGTCTCCTGCTTGAACAGATAGATCAGATGCTGCTTGGAGACGCCCGCATGCTTAGCCAGCTCGGACAGCTTGACCGATTCCGCCGCATGATCGGCCATATACCGGAGCGCCTTCTCCAGGCCGCTGTCCTTCCTGCGCCCGCGAGCCGCAGACTCCGTCGCGATGCCGATCCCGCTGAGCAGGTACCGGACGGCCTGGCTGACGTGGGCATGCGCTCCGGCTGCGTAAGCGCGTTCGGCCAACATATCGTAGCAATGCCGGAACGTCTCGACGAAACCGCCGTACACCCCGATCGGCAGCGGCAATGGACCGCGGTCCAACTCGTATTGGGCGATCAGCGCAGCTGCATGCTCGCCCTTGACGTGAAACCAGTATATGCTCCATGGCTCGTGTTCCGAGGCCCCGTAGCGATGCTCCGTATCGGCCGGAATGACTACCAAGTGGCGGGCATTCAGCTTCATCCTCACGCCGCTGTCCGTCAGTACGACCTCTCCTTCGCCCTCGGCGCACAGCAGAACGATATGCGCATCGCAGCCCTCGGGCCTCTCCCGATAATGATAACGCGCACGGGGGAAGTAGCCGATGTCGCTCACGAACAGCTGACGGGTCAGCTCGGCATCCGCCAGCTCTCTCTGCATATATTCGGGAAGCACGAGCAACAGTTCGCTCTCGAAACCGTCCGGCTTCAGCAGTTCCTCCACGGCAGGCCCTCCTTTTTTCTCGAAATAAGAATATCATCCATCATTCCCCGCATTTCGTCAATTGGAATGCCCGCGCTTCGGAGATAAAGTAAAGCTATCAACGCTCAGGAGGGAACGCTATGCCAACAGATCCACGTTCGGTCCGGGTTTGGGAGAAAAACGTCTCGATTCCTACGTACGGCGTCGGCCGGCCGGACAAAAATCCGATGTTTCTGGATAAGCGCATTTATCAGGGAAGCTCCGGACGAGTTTATCCGCATCCGGTTATCGACAAAATCGAAGACGAGAAGAAGCCTAAAATTTACCGGATGGCCGTCTTGGAGAACGAGTACCTCCGGGTCGAGATCCTGCCCGAGCTGGGAGGCCGCATCTACCGCGCCGTCGATAAGACGAACGATTACGATTTCGTCTATTACAACCGCGTGATCAAGCCGGCTCTCGTCGGTTTGGCGGGACCGTGGATTTCCGGGGGCATCGAATTCAACTGGCCCCAGCACCATCGACCGAATACTTTCGGCCCCGTCGAATCCCGATTGACCGAGAACGAGGACGGCAGCGCTACCGTCTGGGTAGCGGAAATCGACCGGATGTACGGAACGAAAGTAACCGCCGGCTTTACGCTGTACCCCGGCAAAGCGTACATCGAAATTTCCGCGCAGATGTATAACCGGACGCCGGAGCCCCAGACCTTCCTCTGGTGGGCGAATCCGGCCGTGGCGGTTAACGATCATACGCAATCCGTATTCCCGCCGGACGTCACCGCCGTGTTCGACCACGGCAAGCGCGACGTGTCCCGCTTCCCCGTCGCCACCGGCACGTATTACAAAATGGATTATTCCGCGGGCGTGGACATCTCGCGTTACAAGAACATCCCGGTGCCGACGTCGTACATGGCGTACAAGTCGGATTACAATTTCGTCGGCGGCTACGATCACAGCGTCGGCGCGGGATTGCTGCACGTCGCCAACCACCATATTTCGCCGGGCAAAAAACAGTGGACATGGGGCAACGGCGACTTCGGCCAAACCTGGGACCGCCATCTCACCGACGAGGACGGTCCGTATATCGAGCTGATGACCGGCGTCTACACCGACAATCAGCCGGACTTTACTTGGCTCCAGCCTTACGAGGAAAAGTCGTTTAAGCAATATTTCATGCCCTACAAAGACGTAGGGGTCGTGAAGAACGCTTCCTTGGATGCCGCGGTGAATCTGGAAATCGACGAGACCGAGCGGAAGGCGACCGTACTCGCCTATGCGACCTCCGTGTTCGAAGGCTCGTCGATCGAGCTGAAAGGCCGCTCCAGAACGTATTTCAAGGAGACGGTTACGCTCTCTCCGAACGATACGTTCAAGAGCGTCGCCGGTCTGGACGAGGGCGACGCTCCGCACGACCTGACCGTCGTCGTAAAGGATGCCCGCGGTCGCGCGCTCGTCTCCTATCGTCCGGCTCCTCCGTCCATCGAACAGGTGCCGGACGCGGCCAAGCCGCTGCCGCCCGCGCATGAGCTGAAGACGAACGAGCAGCTCTACCTGGCCGGTCTGCATTTGGAGCAATACAGGCATGCCACCTACGAGCCCGAGACGTATTATCTCGAAGGGCTAAGGCGAGACCCGAGCGATATCCGGCTGAATACGGCTTTCGGCACGCTGTTGATGCGCAGGGGACTGTTCAAGGAGAGCGAAGCGCTGTTCCGCCGCGCCGTTGCCTCGCTGACCTGGCGCAACCCGAATCCTTACGATTCTGAAGCCTATTACTTGCTGGGGATGTCCCTTAAGCGGCAGGGCCTGCTGGAGGAAGCGTTCGGCGCGCTGTACAAGTCGGTGTGGTCGGCCGCGTGGCAGGACCCAGGCTACTTGTCGCTGGCGCAGATCGCCGCGGAGAAGGGCGCTTACGACGAAGCGCTGGAATTGGCCGAGCGCTCTCTGATCCGGAATTCGCGCAACTACAAGGCGCGCCACCTGAAGGCCGCGCTGCTCCGCAAGACGGATCGCGCCGCGGAAGCGCTGGCGTTCGCGGAAGAGACGCAGCACCTGGATAAGGCCGACTTCGGCTCGGCGAACGAACGCGCGCTGACGCTTAAGGCGCTCGGCCGCGCCGAGGAAGCGAACCTCGCGGCGAACGGGCTGATGCGGCTGATGCGGGGAGATGCGCACAACCATCTGAACCTGGCCGCCGACTACGCCGGCGCGGGCCTGTTCGGGGAAGCGATCGACGCGCTCCGGCTCATCGCTCCGGCTCCGGAAGCCGAAGCCTACCCGATGGTTCATTACGCGCTGGCCTATTTGCTCGACCGTTCCGGAGAAGCCGGCCTGGCCGCCTCCCACCGCAAAGCGGGCAACGCGGCGTCGCCGGACTATTGTTTCCCGAATACCGCTTTCGACTTGCTGACGCTGGAAGCGGCGCTGCGGGCCGATCCAGCCGACGACAAAGCCCATTATTACTTGGGCAACTGGTTGTACGACAAGAAGCGCTATGACGACGCGATTAACCATTGGGAGCGTTCCGCCGGGCTGCGCGACAGCTTCGCCACCGTGCATCGCAACCTGGCGCTGGGCTACTATAACAAGCGCGGCGACGCCGAGAAGGCGCTGGCTTCCCTGGAGAAGGCGTTCGCCTGCCAGCCTGAGGACTCCCGCGTGTTCTACGAACTCGACCAGCTGCACAAGAAGCTCGGCCGCGCGCCGAAGGAGCGGCTCGCCTTGCTGGAGCGGCATCGCCGGCTCGTCGAGGAGCGGGACGATCTGTACGTGGAATACGTCACGCTGCTTAATCTGGATGGGGCGCACCGGAAAGCCGTCGAAGCTTTGGCGGCACGCCGTTTCCATCCTTGGGAGGGCGGGGAAGGCAAGGTGACCGGCCAATACGCGCTGGCCCATGTCGAGCTCGGCAAACGGGAGCTGGCGCAGGGCCGCTTCGCCGAAGCGGCCGACCTGCTGACGCGGGCGCTGGCCTATCCCGAAAATCTGGGGGAAGGCAAGCTCGCCGGCGCGCAGGAAAACCATGTCTACTATTATCTAGGCTGCGCCTACGACGGCTTGAGCGACGCGGAGCAAGCGGACCTTTGCTGGGCGCGGGCGTCGCAAGGGCTGGAGGAGCCGGCGAGCGCCATGTTCTATAACGATCAGCCTCCGGAGATGATTTTCTACCAGGGACTCGCCTGGGAGAAGCTCGGCAACCCGAACGAGGCCTCGCGCCGCTTCAACAAGCTGATCGATTATGCCGAGAAGCATCTGTTCGATGATGTGAAGATGGACTATTTCGCCGTATCCTTGCCCGATTTCCTCGTCTTCGAGGACGACCTGAACGTCCGCAACCGGATTCATTGCAGGTTCATGCGCGCGCTCGGTCTACTCGGCCTTCGCCGCTTCGGCGCCGCATTGTCCGATCTCGACGAGGCGCTCAGCGCCGACGCCGGCCATCAGGGCGCGCTCGTTCATCGCGACTTGTGCATGGAGCTGTCGCGCGGGCAAGCCTAATGGAAATGCAAGAGGCAACGTCTTTGGCGATCGGGGAGGTTAATCCCCATCGAATCCCTGAATAAATGGCAGGTTCTCGGACATTACGATCCGCAAACCGGCATTCAGAATCCGTCATTTGAACGAACAGCCGGGCGCGACTCCCTTGCTTGGAAGCCGACAATCCGAGCAAGTGCTAGCGGCGCTCGATCTTATGCTGGAAGCGCTCCGCTGCAAATCATATGTGGGGCCCGATGATGGCGGCAACTGCCGTATCGTGCCTGCCGATTCTGCTGATCAACCTCGTTCTGCGCCGACAGATCGTCGATTCGTTCGTTCGCTTCGGCATCAAGTACCGTCCGGCAATTCGCTGGCGGAAGTACCCAGAAATCTCGCTTATACGCGCTGATGCGCTTTGGGCGGGATTTTTTTATTTTGCGGGGAAAATGGGAACCTTGTGACAGGCTCGGAAGTCTATATAGCAAAGGAAGGAAAATCTGTTGAAGGACGAGTACCTAAGAGCGGTGACCCAAGCGGATGCCTACGATCTTCACGGCATGATGGAACGATACGGCGAGGACGTATGGAACTATGCTTTCTTCCTGACGAAGCGCCGGGATATGGCGGACGATATTGCGCAGGACACTTTCCTGAAAGCCTACGCCGGCATCACCTCGTTTCGGGGAGAGGCTTCCCTCAAAACATGGCTGCTGAAAATTGCCCGCAACACTTTCTGCCGCAGAATGCCGCCGAGCGAGAGCTGCTGCTGCGTTGCTGGGCCCAAACGGCGCTAATGGGCGACAAAGCTCAATCGTCCGCTTACGAAGGAGATCAGAAACCAGCTACACGATTAGCGATTTATTGAAGAGCTCCTGAGTGAGGGGTCCTCCTTCAGCGTTATTGGTATGCCATATCATATGCTAGAAAGGCTTTCTCCAAGCGCACATGTAGTAGTTCCAATCGTACATTGACTTCCAGTTGATGGACGTTTCGCAGCACTTCCTCGGCCATCGGTTTATGAAACTGATCGCCATACCGAAAAATATGGTCGAACAAGGCACATTGGCATTGCTCTAATGTTTCTAACTGCTTATAGAAGTAATCCTCCTGCTCAACGTAGCCATTATAGGCATCCTACTTCTTCATTCCGTCAGATTACAGGAAATTTTAGACGAGCATGACATATCTCAACGCCAGTTAGCCACAATGGTCAACATGCGTCCAGGTACAATTAATGCTTTATGCAGAGAAACAACCGACAGAATTTACACACTCCGATCCCGCCACCTTTGAGGCACTTTTTTGGCCTACGCGATGGTGCCGCAAAATTTGCTGCTTCATTTTTACACGCGATGTTTGGTCCCACCACGGCTCACTCGTCACCCGCTCTTCGCCCCCTATGAAAATGCTTACAAATTTTCCCCCTCAAGTAGAAGATTTTGGCCTTTTTGAAGAGGCAATTCCGTTTACAATTTATGTATCCGAACCAGCAGACGATGCACCTACGAGCCAGAGATCGGCGGGCATTCCATCGTTTTTTGCATTTGCTTCTAAATCAAGGAGGTGGTACGGAGGAGTAAAATTCTATTTCTTGTAAGCGTTTTCTAATAGAGTCTATTATCCAGAGGAGGAGAATTAATGTACGCCATTTTTAATCGCTCGTTAACGCTTGGGTTCCGGGTTACGCTCGTTTTAGCCTTAGCCTTGGCCGGACTGCTTCAAAGCGCCAATATCAATCGTGCGGAAGCAGCCGTTCCCAACAACAAAATCATCGTCGGCTATTGGCACAACTTTGACAACGGTTCGACCAATATCCGGCTCCGCGACATATCGCCGGATTTCGACGTCATTCAAGTCGCTTTCGCCGAACCAAGCGGAGGCCCGTCCAGCGGCAACATGGCTTTCACTCCTTATAACGCTACCGTCGCCGATTTCCAATCGGATATTGCTTACCTGCAGAGTCAGGGCAAAAAAGTGCTGATCTCCATCGGAGGAGCCAACGGCACGGTTGAGCTGTCCTCCGCCCAGTCCAAACAAACCTTCGTTACAACAATGAAAAATCTCATCAATACCTACGGATTCAACGGCATTGACATCGATCTGGAAGGCAGCTCCCTCAGCCTGAACGGCGGGGATACGAATTTCCGCAGTCCGACGACTCCCAAAATCGTCAATCTGATCGCGGCGATTCAAGAGATTCTCGGCAGCTACGGCAGCGATTTTCTGTTGACCATGGCGCCTGAGACAGCCTATGTGCAAGGGGGCTCTATTGCTTACGGCGGTCCTTGGGGCGCTTATTTGCCGGTCATTTACGCGCTGCGCAACGACCTGGACTACCTGCACGTCCAGCATTACAATTCCGGCCCAATGACGGGTCTGGACGGTAAATCGTACAGTCAAGGCACAGCGGACTTCCAAGTAGCGATGGCTGAAATGCTCCTTGCCGGTTTCCCGGTCGGAGGCAATACAAGCAATCTGTTCCCTGCATTGCGGGAAGACCAGGTGCTGATCGGACTGCCTGCGTCCCCTCAAGCTGCCGGAGGCGGCTACACTACCCCGGCCAACGTGCAAAAAGCGCTTGATTACTTGATCAAAGGCCAGTCATACGGCGGCACGTACGTGCTGCGCAACGCTTCCGGATATCCAGGCCTGAAAGGGCTGATGACCTGGTCGATCAACTGGGACAAATACACCAACTTCGGGTTCTCCAGCCCTCATCGCACTTATCTGAATCAATTCAACGGACCTGTGGAAAACGTGCCTCCATCCGTACCAAGCAATCTGCACGCCGCTGGCGTAACGTCCAACAGCGTCAGCCTTGCTTGGAACGCTTCCACCGATAATGTCGGCGTAACGGGCTACATCGTCGCTTACGGTTCGACGAATGTCAATGTAACAGGCACAAGCGCGACCATTAACGGACTTGCTTCCAGCACGCCTTATACGTTTACCGTGAAGGCCCGGGATGCCGCCGGCAACATATCGGGCGCCAGCAGTCCGATTACCGTCACAACAGCCGCGCCGCCAACCGATCCGATCAAGCCGACCGCGCCAGCCAACCTTACCGTAACTTCCACGACATCTTCGGAGATCGGCCTGTCTTGGACAGCCTCGACCGATAACGTGGGCGTCACCGGATATACGGTTTCTTACGGATCGTCGAACGTCCAAGTCGCCGGCACGAGCGCAACAATCACGGGCCTCGCGGCTGGCACGACCTACACCTTCACGGTTACGGCGAAAGACGCGGCAGGCAACGTCTCCGACGGAACGACGATTCAAGCGACGACAGCAACGACCGGAACTCCTGCCTGGGCGCCGAACACGAGCTACAAGGCCAACGACCGGGTCGTCTACCAAGGCAAGACCTACTAC
Source organism: Cohnella sp. LGH (assembly GCF_017671885.1). Taxonomy (NCBI): domain Bacteria; kingdom Bacillati; phylum Bacillota; class Bacilli; order Caryophanales; family Paenibacillaceae; genus Cohnella; species Cohnella sp. LGH. The sequence continues at coordinate 611,219 of NZ_CP072117.1, read as the reverse complement.
TGCATCCAGGCCCACACGTCACTTACCGGTTGGGAGCCGTCGAACGTTCCTGCCCTGTGGGGATTACAGTAATAGGATTGTCTTCCAAGGTTCGCATTGAAATAGGAAATCCCCTCGACCAACGAAAGAACCTCAAATTCCGTCTTGCAACGGAGTTTGAGGTTCTTTTTCTCGGAATATTCGAGTTAAGCCGCACCTCCCCTTAACCGATAGGAACGGACAATCCACAGTCCTTTCCGCAACCTCGCAATTCCACAAATATTCGGAATTTTTCCTACTTATTCTTTTCCTGTCGTTAACTATCCACGGGTATAGTAAAATCGAAATAGTTGTAGAATCAGAAAGTTACATATGCGAAACGAGGCCGCAGCCTAGATGGAACAACCCAAACCTCATCCAACCAAAAAATCAATCGCCAAACGAAACGTCCTGAAGTACGTCGGCCTCACGGTCGTCATATTCGGGATCCTGTTCTGCCTGCGGTGGGCATGGTTGCAAGCGTTCTATACGACCGAGGCTCCAAATCCCGTGGATGGCGTTGTAGATATGCGCGGCGTTGATTTGGCGAGCTCGCCTTCCTTTTTTCTGAATGGCCCGTGGCTCTTTTACCCAAATCAACTTTTGTCGTACGAGGACCTACGGTCGGAGGACAAGGCATTCAGCACCGTCAAGGTTCCGGGAGATTGGAGAAAAGGGTTCGAGCCGGACTCCGGCACATCCTACGGGTACGGCACCTATCGGCTGCGTATTCTCATCGATCCTCTTCAGCAACCCGTTGCGCTTTGGATTAAGGGCATTCAAGCCGCCTCCTCCGTCGAAATCAACGGTTTTTCCGAAGGGGATATCGGCAAGCCCGCCGCTGACTCCCAAAATTACACGGCGCGGAATATATCCTATACCGCCTCCTACACTGTAGCAGGAACGACTGAGCTGGACGTACTGATTCGAGTTGCTAATTACGACGAGCCGTTCTACGGCGGTATTACTCGCTCCATTCGTTTCGGCTCGCAAGCCGCGATCGATACGATTCGGTTGTTTTCCATCGGCTCTCAGTTGGTTACAATTGTCATTCTGCTGCTTCACGGACTGTATGCTTTTATTCTTTACTTGTTTAACCGCCAGGAGCGAGGATTGTTTACGATGGCTCTGTTGACGCTGTCCGTTGCGCTCGCTTTAATGGCAGGTCAAGATAACATCCTGCAGATATTGGTACCGATTACTTATGCATGGCAGATCCGGATCAGACTGATCGCTTTACTATGGCAAAATCTGTTCATCCTCTTTCTATTTCGTAGATTGGCTTCGGCGGCTCCTCGCCGCGATTTGTGGCTGCGCAGCTACACCGCTTTACTAGTCGTTCTGACGGGAATCCTGATGGCGGCTCCCGCTTCCTGGGCTAACGCATTCGTCGATTTTTACGGCTTTATCGGCATCTATCTCATTCCGTTTATTTGGCTCTTCTTTGTCTTGGGCAAGATGATTGCCAACGAACGGAGCGACAGAGACGTTGCGTTTTTGCTGCTGACCGCGGCTGGAATCATTTCCAACTTGATCTGGAGTCTATTCGAATCGGACTTTGACGTGACTACCGTATACTATCCGCTCGATTTGATGATTACGATGATTGGCTTCTCCGCTTACTGGTTCAAAAAATATTTTCGCCAGGCTCACGAGAACAGTATGCTGAACAACCAATTACAAAGAGCGGATAAGCTGAAGGACCAATTTCTTGCCAATACGTCGCACGAGCTGAGGACGCCGCTGCACGGCATCATGAATATTGCGCAGAACGTAGTTGCCAAGGAAAAGGCCACGCTGGACGAAGGCAGTCTGAAAAATATGGAGCTGCTGATCACGATAAGCCGCCGCATGTCCCATATGTTAGGGGATCTGCTTGACGTTGCGCGGCTGCAAGAGCATCGCGTCTCGCTGCGTCAGGAGCCGTTGCAGGTGCGCGCTCTCGTACCCGGAATCGTCGGCATGCTGCAATTCATGTTCCAGGGCAAGCCCGTAAAACTAAATATCGATATTCCTGAATCGATGCCGCCGGTGTTCGCGGACGAGCAGCGACTCGTGCAAATTATGTACAATCTTATTCACAATGCTTTGAAATACACCGAGGAAGGAACGATTACCGTCGCCGCTGAGGTGAACAAAGGACGAGCCGTTATTCAGGTGGCCGATACGGGAGTCGGTATGAATCGAGAGACTCAGGCGCGCATATTTCTCCCCTACGAGCAAGGGGCGCACGGCGTGAGCGACGGAAGAGGCATCGGACTAGGGCTGAGCATCTGCAAGCAATTGGTGGATTTGCACGGAGGGACTTTGACCGTCCAGTCAGCCCCGGGGGAAGGCTCGATGTTCAGCTTCGATCTGCCGGTGGCGAATTCAACGAATATCCCGCAGGCACCCGTGGAATTGCCGCTGCAGCGAGCATTCGACGAGACGGAAGAGCGTTTCTTCGGACTAGCCGCCCCGGACATCGCGGCGGAGGAGATCGCAGCGTCCATGCTTGTCCCGCCGCTGTTAAGCGATACAGTGCTGCATATTCTGGCCGTGGACGACGATCCTGTCAATCTGAACGTGCTCGCCGGCATGCTGGAGCTGGAGCCCTACCGGATCACAACGGTGCAATCCGCTCGCGAAGCGCTTGAATTGCTTAGTACAAGGCCGTGGGATCTGCTGATTGCGGACGTGATGATGCCGCAAATGTCCGGCTACGAGTTGACGCAGCGAGTCCGAGAGCGCTACTCCCTGTCCGAGCTTCCGGTGCTGCTGCTCACTGCTCGCAGTCAACCCGCCGACATCTACACCGGTTTTCTGTCAGGCGCAAGCGACTATGTAACGAAGCCGGTGGATGCGCTGGAATTGAAATATCGCATTCGAGCGTTAACTTCGCTTAAACAGTCCATTAACGAGCGTCTGCGAATGGAGGCCGCTTATTTGCAGGCGCAGATTCACCCCCACTTTCTGTTTAATACGCTGAATTCCATTCTGGCGCTAAGCGAGATCGATATCGAGCAGATGCGCCTGCTTGGCAACGCCTTCGCTTCTTATTTGCGGATCAGTTTTGATTTTCTGAACACGGGGGAACTGGTTGAGCTGGCCCACGAGCTGGATCTCGTTCAAGCTTATCTGCAGATCGAAAAGGCTCGTTTCGGGGACCGGTTGAAGATCGAATGGGAGATGGCGCCCGGCCTTGATCTGCTCGTCCCCCCGCTGTCCATCCAGCCGCTCGTGGAAAATGCCGTGAAACACGGCGCGCTTGGCCGAAATGTCGGCGGCACCGTTCGACTGCGAATCGTTCGCAAGGATGGAGCGACAACGATCGAAGTGAGCGACGATGGCCGAGGGATGAGCCAGAAGCAGATCGATACGCTGTTGGACGCTTCCCTGCAGGGCAAAGGAGGCATCGGGGTCGCCAACACGAATCGACGCCTGCTACAGCTGTACGGTCAAGGCCTGTCCATTTTCAGCCGTCCTCTGCAAGGAACGGTCGTCTCGTTCGTCATTCCTGACGCTCGCGGCGGGGCCTCCTTGCCCACAGAACAACGGGAATAAGCAGCAAGGACATCGCACCGCCGATCAGCGAAAGAGCGGCATAGCTGGAACCGGCGACGACCATGCCGGACAATGCGCCTCCCGAGGCTCCGGTCAACGCGATTAGCACGTCGATCGTCCCCTGCGTCTTGGCGCGGGTCGCCGGCGTCGTCGCGTCGACAATCTGGGCCGTACCGCTAATTAGGCCGAAGTTCCAGCCAAGCCCGAGCAAAGCTAACGCTGCAATCAGCAGCGGCAGCGAATCGGCGGGGGCTGCTGCGGCAAGACCGCCGGCCAGCAGCAGCGTAATCCCGGCCACGCATGACATCGCATAGCGGCCAATCCGATCTACGAGCACGCCAGTCACCAAGGACGGGAGATACATGGCGCCGACATGAATGCCGATGACCAGCCCGACGTCCCCTAGTCCATGACCGTGATGCTGCATATGGACGGGCGTCATCGTCATAATCGCGACCATCACGATCTGCGTCAGTACCATTACGGTCGTTCCGACGACAAGTCCGCGATTGCGGAACGGAGCCGAAGGCTTGCCGGCGGAGGTCTGGGCTCTTCCCGCCTCCTGCCCGGCGGCGATCGCCTTGGCCGCGATGTAGGGATCGGGTCGGAGAAAAGCAAACAAGATCAGCCCAGCCAGAGCAAATGCCGCAGCCGACAACAGAAATGGGCCTGTCAGTGCGGGAAGGCCGAAGGAGACGGCGATATCGCCCATCGGCCGGACCAGGTTCGGCCCCGCCACCGCGCCCAAGGTAGTGGACACCATCGACAGGCTGACCGCCTTCGCCCGCTGCTCCGGCTTGGCCAGATCGGTTCCGGCGTAACGGGCCTGCAGGTTCGTCGACGTTCCCGCCCCATAGATCAGCAAGGAAGCAAGCAGAAGCGAGAGCTGATTTGTCGCGCCGGCCAGTACGATGCCGACCGCCCCCGCGCTGCCGGCCAGAAAACCCGTCGACAGGCCGACCCTCCGTCCGTAACGATGCGTCAGCCGCCCCACGAGATAAGCCGATACCGCGGAGCCGAGCGTGATAAGTGCAACCGGAACCCCCGCATAGCTGTCCGCTCCCAGCATTTCCTGAGCCATCAGCGCCCCGACGGTTACCCCTGCGGCTAGTCCCATTCCTCCGAATATTTGCGAAATGATAATAATGATCAATGTCCTGGAATAAAGCCGTTTTACTTCATTTTCCGTCATGGGATCAGCTCCCCTCCTGTTCGTTCGGGTAATTATAGCACCGCTTTGCAGGCGAATCTATTGTTGATTTTGGGGGCTATGAACGGATTTCGACTTCCAGTTCCTCCCGGCTCAGCCTGCTCATCCTCTTCCAATCAAGCAACTGCTCGATCGAGAATACGCCGGCAGGCATTGTCGAGCCGCAGACGGCTTCGGAGACATCCAGCGCGCAAAAAGCGGTCAGCTCGGATTGCCTGCGGCCTTGCAGCCGATATACGGCGGCAGCCATGCGTCCGTCCTTCTCGCCGACCGCTTCGACCTGTACAGCAAAGCGCTCCGAGCCAAAGTGCACGCGGCCGAAGCAGGAGATCGCCGCTGCACGGAGCGGCTTCAACCTCAACAGACGGTGCAAACCCAGCTTGCGAAATCCTGCGAGAAATGTCGTTATGAAAGCCGGGTCGAGGCATAATCTCGTCGATACGTCGGGAACGCCAAGCGTGCTCGGCAAGGAACGTTGATCCGAGAACGGAAACCGGTAAGCCGATCTGCGGCCGATAGCGCCCCGAAAATCCGCCAATCTCGCGTCCGTAAAGCTGCCGACCGTCTCTGCGCGACCCTTCCTGATTATTTCGAAACGTGTTCCTAGATTGTCCACCGTCCATTCAAGCGCAGCTTTCCCATGCCTATCGCCCAGCCCGAGCAGGATCGTAATTTTCTATAGCTTCGGTACGATCGAGACGACGACAGGCTTCCAGCGCCAGCAGATTCGTGACCCCCGGCGCCAACCCGACGTTCATAACTGCCGTCGCTCCTCCACGCTCCGCTTCCTTCTGAAGAGCCTCCACTTGAGCCTGGAACGAAATATTTGCCGATACGTCGATATAATGCGCGCCGCTCAGAAGACAGATACGAACAAAGGAAACATCCTTCTGATCCAAACACATGACGACCAGCTTGACGCCCTCCAGCAGCTTAGGATCGACCGGCCGGCTAATGTCCAACTGCATGGGCAAAACCCGCCCCTCCGTCTCTCTGCTGAGCTGTTCCGCACGTTCCAAGCTTCTGCCCGCCGCGTACACTTTGCCAGGGAACCTGTAACCGAGCTCCCGACATACGATGCTGCCAACCGCCCCATAACCTCCTGCGACAACGATCCGGTCTTTGTCCATGTTGCTCTTGCCAGCTCCCTTGCTTATTCTAGATGTAATCAGTTTATTCTCACTCTAGACGAATAAGGAGCTGCGGCGCCATCCCAGAAAGGTGGGATTCTTCCGCAAAAGACGATATGAACAACATCAAGCAACGGATCGAACGGCTGGCCGAGCAAGCCGTCTCCTCCAAGGAGTTCAGATTGACGCTTCTGGCGCATCTACGCGAAGCCTTCCCATTCGAAGGGGCATGCTGCACCGTCGTAGATCCGCGGACGCTGCTTTCTGCGGGAGCCGTTACCGAAGACGGCGTAGAGGCGATTCATCATCGTCTGTTCGAATTCGAATACGGACATCGGGATTATAATCGGTTTGAGGATTTAGCCGAAGCGGATCGTCCTGCTGCCGCTCTGGGGTTGGCGACGAACGGCGAACTTGAACGCAGCGCCCGCTTCTGCGAAGTGCTGCAGCCCGCCGGCTTCGGGGACGAGATGAAGGCGGCCCTGGTAAGCGGGGGAAAATGCTGGGGCTTCCTTACTCTGCTTCGTGGGAAGAATCAGCCTTTGTTTGCGGCAGAAGAATTGGCGCTTCTGACGTCGCTCGTTCCGGCGATCGCCGGCGCCTTGCGGCGAACGAGCCTGGACCTTGCAGACGAATCCGCCGAGGAACCGGGGTTAGAGTCCGGCGTATTAATCCTGGAGGCCGACGGCGTTCTGCTGTCCGAGCTGGGGGCGACCGATGCGGCCGCGCATTGGCTGGCCGCTATCCGCGAGGCCGAGGGCATCGGCGACGAAGTGCTGCCCCGTCCGATCAGGGCGGTATGCATCCGCGCGCTGACGGGGGAGACGGGAAGGGGCAAGGAGCCGGCGCACGGCAAAGCCGCCCGTACCTGTGTCAGGCTTGCGGGCGGCTCCTATGTGACGATTCGGGCCGACAGGCTGCTCGGCAAGGCTTCGAACGCGCAGCTTGCCGTCATTTTCGAACAAGCCCAGCCGGCCGACAGGCTGCCGCTGATCGCCGAAGCCTACGGATTGTCGGAGCGCGAGAAGCAGCTGCTCGTCGCTGTCGTCCGCGGACTATCGACCCATGAAATCTCACGGGAACTCCACATCTCGGTCTATACCGTGCAGGACCATCTCAAGTCGATCTTCGCCAAGACCGGAGTATCCAGCCGCAGAGAGCTGATCTGGCAGCTGTTCTCTCGCTACGCTTCCCCGATAAGCACCTCGGAACGCCCGGCAGGGGAATCCTGACGACGAGGTGGCGCGCAGTTAGCAGCTTGACCCGAGAGAGCGCGTTCCCTCGGGTCAAGCTGCTTTTTTAATCCAGATGGAATACTTCCTCCATGCTTGCCCACCATTCGCCTTCCGCCCGGGTTTCAAGGGGTTGCTGAATCGAATAATTCTTGATATGGCATTCCTTGATCATCCTAAGCACATCCGGCCATACCTTGGCATGCAGCCTCTTGTATTCCTCAAGCTTGTCTTCTTTTACGCGAATTAAGCTTCCGTAGCGCTGCGCCGGCATGCTCGCTTCCCCTCCCCTCAAAAAATTAGCCGATCTCTTCGAGCGCGACGATACGGCCCAATTCCATGGAACGATACGCCGCGAACACCGTTTGCATCGTAATCAGGTTGTCCTCCACGCTGTTTTCCGGCTCTCGCTCTTCCTCGATCGCCCTCATCAGCTCGCCCATCGTCCCCATGAATGCATGAGGGAACCAGCGTCCCTCTAGCTTAGGCGCATACCAGCCGTGCGGTTGCAGATTTTTCGAATATAGCGCGACGGTATCCTCCTGCCCCACCGGATAATTGTACAAGGCCCCGTTCGTGCCTTTGACGACGCCCTCCGTACCGTCGAAACGGAAGGTCGCGAACCAGTCGCTCTGCTCTATGAAGTTCGTATGATTATCATAGACGAGCCCGCGCGTGTCGTCTTCGTACAGCATTTGGATGGTCGTTCGGGTTTCACCTCGGACGGCAGTCGCTCCCGGATAGCTTGCGCCGTCGGCGAATATCGCTTTGGGCGAACTGCCCAGCACGTAGCGGATCGCATCGAGGTAATGAATGCTATGATACATAACTTCCAATCTGTCTGCCTGAGCCAGCCACTCCCACGTTTCCCATGGAGTGTTCACATGCACTTGTATCGCGCCCTGATAGGGCGCGCCGATCCATCCTCGCTTCACGGCAGTGCGGCTCGCCTGAATGCCGGGCGCCCAGCGCATTTGCTGGTTGACGGCGGCCTTGACGCCCGCTCGGCTGCACATCGCCGCAATGTCCAGTGCGTCCGAGTAGCATTCCGCAAGCGGCTTCTGGCAAAGAATATGCAGCCGATAAGGCACAAGCTGGCTGATGACCTCCGCTTGAAAAGCTGCCGGTACGGCAACGTCGGCGATCGCGATCTCGGAGTGGGAGGCCAGCCGCTCCAACGAATCGAAGACGTTCTCAATGCCGAAGTCTCGCGCCAGCGCCTCCGATTTGGCTCTATCGCGGTCGTACACGCCGACGATCCGGAAGCCGGCCATTCGATAAGCGGGCAGATGGCAACTGCGGACGATGTCCCCCGCACCGACGATTCCGATACCCATATCCCGTTTTCTCGGCAGCCGGGGTTTATACGCCCAATCCATATTCCCGAGAGTCGATTCAAGAGCCCGTTCGTCGGAAGGCTCCGTGCGGCTCATGCTTCAGCCCCTCCCCGTTTTCTGACCATTAACAGATGCTCGCAGGCAAGCACGACTTCATCCCGTTGATTCAGAATAGCCAAGCTTTCGCTGACGATACCGAAATCCGGCCGTTTCGCATGGTCTCTCTTCCCGCCGATCGCCACCTGCGCGCGGATCGTGTCTCCGATATGCACAGGCTTGATGAAGCGAAGCTTCTCGTAGCCGTACGAGAACGCTTCGGGATTGATTTCCCCGGCAGTCATCCCGACGCCAATGCTGAAAATAAGCGTACCGTGGGCGATCCGCCGTCCGATGTCCTGCGTCTTGCACCATTCCTCGTCCATGTGATGGGGATAGAAATCGCCCGTTTGTCCCGCATGCAATACAATATCCGCCTCGGTAACCGTACGTCCCCAGGTGTCGCGGGAATCTCCAATCCGATAATCCTCGAAGAAAATCGACCTCATTCTCGATCAGCTCCTTTCCGAAGGGACTCCCGGTATAGCCGATTCATTTCCGCTAGCGCCGCTTGCGGCGACATCTCTCTCTTCAGACAGGCTTGAACCGGGTAACCGGCACCGTCTTGAAAATGAAGATAGCCGTTATATCTCGGGCGTACATACGCCCGGTCCAACGCGGGAAGCGTTCGGGAGAAATAAGCGCCGCTTGCCGCATTCAGGCTTTCGCTGAGCCAAGCCGAACGATGCCCCGGTTGGCCGCCGCACTCGGCGTAAAGCGTTCTTTGCGTCTCCGGAGAAGCGGCATAAGCGGCATAAGCGACCGCAATGTCCCGATGCGGGCTGACCGAAGAGACCGCAATTCCGGTTCCGCCGAGCGTAGTGCGCAGCCGTTCTCCGCCGGTTCCGAACCTGGGTGCGTCGCCGAAAATCAACGTCCGCTGTCCGTACCCGGGTTTCGCGTAGTTAGAATATCCGTATGCGAACGGGCAGTACGCCAAGTCGTCCCGCTGCGTCATCGCTTCGTACATCCGAATCGGATTCCAGCCAAAAACGGCCGGATCGCACAGAGATGCCAATTCGCGCAGCGCCTCAAGCGCAGCGTAAGCCGTATCCGCTCCGACGACCTCACCTTCACTCAAGAAAGGCATTTCTCCGAGCGCGATGCAGAACGTATAGAAGTTCATCAGACTATCGATCGGAATACCGGGGACGGCCACCAATCCCTTGCGAGCCAATGCCAGAACTTCTTGCCATGTCTCCGGCGCTTGTGCGTCATTCCGCTCCAGCACGTCCTCCCGCCAGGAAGCTACCGGCGTCGCGGCATCGATCGCAAGCGCCGTCTGTTTGCCGTTGAAGGAATAGCTTCTGTGGGACGCTCCGACCGTATGCTCGGCCTGATCGTTCATATAGTCCCGGGGAAGAGCTTCGTTAAAATCGACGAGCGCGCCGCTTGCAGCCGCATACCCCGCCCACGGGTGATCGATGACCAGCAGATCGTAATGCTCCACGAGCTTTTGAATCGGCGCATCGGCGAATTCCTGCAAGGAACGTTTATCCCAGTTAATCGTCACTCCTTCATGTAGTTCTTCGAACCGCTGGGAAGTCGCAACCATCGGAACGAATCCCCTGGAGTGGTTCCATGTCATTCCTTTTAACTGTACCATGCTCGCTTCTCCTCTCTAGATGCGGTAGAAAGCGGCTGCGGTTCCGCCCAGGATGGCTTCCCGATCCCGTTGCGCGTACCCCGACAGCGCCTTCTTCGTTTCTTCCCATACCGCATCGTAATCGCCATTCAGATTCGCGACCGGCCAATCGCTGCCGTACATCAGCCGACTCGCTCCGAAACAGTCGATTGCAAAATCGATATAACGCTGCAGCACCGAAGACGACCAATCGGGGGAGGCCGCCGTATTAAGCCCGGACAGCTTCGCGTACACGTTAGGACACGCCGCGGCTGCCGCCAGTTGAGACGCCCATGGCTCCCACCCTTTGTCCTTGATCGGCGGCTTCGCAAGATGATCGATGACCATGCGCAGATCGGGCACTTGTTCGGCCAGGAAAGGAACATGCTTCAGGTGGTTCGGAAACACAGCAACGACGTCGAAGGTCAAATCGCGTTCAGCGAGCAGCCTTAAGCTTTCGATGACAGCCGGCTGTACGACCCAGTCCGGATCCTTCTCCTCGTGTATCAGATGCCTGACTCCCTTGAAATAACGGTTTTTGGCATAGCACTCCAGCTTGAGGTCCGCTTCGGCCGGCCGATTCAGCGGCACCCATCCGACTACCGCCCCCGCCCAATCGTGCGATGCTGCGGTATCCAGCATATAATCGGTGTCTTCGTAGGAGTCCATCGCCTGGACGATGACCGTTTTGTCTATGCCTGCCTTGCGCAGCAAAGGTTCTAAATCGTGCGCTTCGAACGTGCGATAGATCGGTCCGTGCTCAGGCCCAAGCCATGGATAAGCCACTTTCGTCAAGTTCCAGAAATGCTGGTGCGCATCCACTTTCATCCTCTGCCAGCCCCCTCACATCTCCATCAATTGTTCTTGCGGTTCTTCTCCCATTTTCCGCCAAATATCCTCGGTATGCTCGCCGATTTTGGGCGATCCGACGGGAGAGAGCAGCAGCTCTCCGTCGATTCGAATCGGACATCGAGTCGTCTCCAGCTTTGCGCCCCCCGCGCGAGCAACCTCCTGCGTCATGGACAGGGAGCGGAACGCTTCGTGCTCCAGCAGCCGCGGCCATGTCAGTACGTCCGCGCACCAAATATCTGCAGGCTCCAAAATGCCAAGCCAGTGAGCGGTTGAGCGCTGCGATAGATGGCCCGCCAGCAGCCGCTTGATCTCGTCTCGTCTCGTAAACCAGGTTTTAGCGTCCGAGTATGCGGCAAGCGGCGCGCAGTCCAGCAATTCGCCCAATTGCGAAACCGGAGTCATCGCGATGGCAAGATAGCCGTCGGACGTCTTATAGATGCCGTAAGGCGCAGCCAGGTAGGCATGCGCATTGTTGATTCCGCTTCGCTGCGGAGCCTTCCCTCCGTCATTGAGGAAGGTGGTTAGAACCTCGAATTGGACGTCGAGCAGCGATTCAAGCAGACTGACTTCGACTAGCCCGCCTTCACCGGTTACTCCTCTTCGAACGAGGCAGGCCAAAATGCCTTGCACCAAATGTGCCCCGGCAAACATGTCGGCGACGGCCAGCCCCATTGGAACGGGACCTTGCTCTTGGTCGCCCGACAACCAGGTGATCCCGGAAAGCGATTGTACCAGCAAGTCCTGGCCGGGTTTATTTTTCCAAGGCCCGGTTTTCCCGTATCCCGTAATCTCTCCGTATACGATGCGAGGGTTGATTTTTTTCACAGCCTCGTAGTGAAGGCCGAGCTTCTCCATAACTCCGGGACGGAAATTCTGAATGAGGACATCCGCGCTCTTGATCAGTCGGATGACCTTGGAGAGATCGTCCGGGTCCTTCAAATTGGCCGCGAAGCTCATTTTGTTGCGGTTGATGGAATGGAACAGCGTACTGTCGCCGTCCAGCTCCAGGTTTGAAATATATAGCCGCCGGCACAGATCGCCTCCGTCGGGACGCTCCACCTTGATCACGCGAGCGCCCAAGTCAGCTAGTCTGAGCGAAGCCGAAGGCCCAGACAGGAACTGACTGAAGTCGAGCACGGTGAGTCCTTGAAGAGGTTTCATCGATTTCCTCCTATAATGGATTACTGGTACTACCACAAATATAAAGTACCACATACCTGCCGAAGGTGACAATAGAATTGAATTCGGTTTATGATAGAACAGTGGTAGTACCGCGAAATGGAAATCGATCAAAGGGGATTGTTCGGATGGCCAAGTTTGAATCGATCAAAAAAATTACCGTTACCGAGCAGATCATGGAGCAGATCGCTTCTCTAATCACATCTGGTAATTTGCAGCCTGGAGAGCAATTGCCCCCCGAACGCGACCTCGCGGTCGAGCTCGGCGTTACCCGGGGACGCATTCGAGAGGCGCTGCGTGCGCTGTCGCTAGTCGGACTGGTGACAATCAAGGCAGGGGAAGGAACTTTCGTATCGCTCAAGGAAATGCCCATTCCGGGAGAAACGATTGCCTGGATGTTCCATAAGGAAATCGATAATCTCGATGAGGTGTATGCCGCGCGCAAGCTGATCGAATCGGCAATCTATATGAGCGCCGTCGATCATATGGAAGAGAGCGAGTACGCGCCCCTTGAGAGCATGCTCGACGAGCTTGTCACGCTCGCCGATACAGGTACGCCCGAGAAGTTGGCCGGTCTGCTCGATAATATCGACATCTACGTCGGGGACAGATGCGGTAATCAGATATACGCCAAGCTCATGCAGACGATCATCCACCTTCGTCGGCAAACAAGCCTGAAGCTGCTATCCGTGCCGGGCGCCGCCAAGACCGGAGCCGAAAACAGACAACGCATCGTCGAGCAGATGAAAGCCGGAAACAGGAGCGCCGCATCGCAAGCGCTCTCCGCCTTTTTTTCTCAATCGCACCGCTTTTACCGCAAAATAGGGGAATAGCGCCTATGAGAGGTTGGCCCATACCGGATCAACCAGACGTTATCGGTCTCCCCGTTAAGTACCGCAAAACGTTCGATAGGGGAGACCTGACGGATCGGGGAGCGTGCAGTACGGCGCTTGCTCGGCGGAATGCGCATAAGGCTGCGCGAGGACGGCAAGCAGCCTCTCCATGACGCTGTAGTCCCCGCGTTCAGCAGCAGCCTCCAGCGCTTCTTCCACTCGATGGTTGCGCGGAATGACGGTAGGATTGCTGCTCCGCATCATCTGCCGCGCTTCCTCCCGGCTTGCTACTTGCCGATCGAGCCTAGCCTGCCACCGCTCCTGCCAACGTTGAAATTCCTCGATCCCGTAGAGCGACGTCTTCTCCGGCTCGTCTTCGGCCAGCGCGCGGAAAGTATTCGTGTAGTCGGCGCGGTGCTTCTGCATCAGGACGAGAAGGTCCTGAACGAGTTCCTCATCCTGCTCCTCTGCATTGGAAATCCCCAGCTTTGCGCGCATGCCCCCCAGCCAATGTCCGTGGTACTGAACTCCGAACTCTCCAAGGGCTTGTTCGGCAATGGATATCGCCCTTTCCTCCTCGTCATCCAGCAAGGGCAGCAGCGTCTCCGCAAATCTCGACAGATTCCACAGAGCAATCTGCGGCTGGTTCCCATAAGCGTACCGGCCGTTCGAATCAATCGAACTGAACACTGTCGCCGGGTCATAGACGTCCATGAAAGCACAAGGGCCGTAGTCGATCGTTTCGCCGCTAAGCGCCATGTTGTCAGTATTCATCACCCCATGAATAAAACCGACAAGCTGCCACTGAGCGATCAGCTTGGCTTGACGGCGGATCACTTCGTTCAGAAGCAGGAGGGCGCTTCCTCCTGCATCGCCTCCCCCCTCCTCACCTATTTCCACATTCGCAGCAGCCTCCGGAAAATGCCGACGCAGCGTATAGTCGGTCAGCTTCCGCAGTTCCTCTGCGCCTCCCCACGCCGCCGCGTATTGAAAAGTTCCGACGCGAATATGACTGGCCGCTACACGCGTCAGTATGGCGCCAGGCAGCTCCTTCTCGCGCTGGATAGGCTCGCCGGTCGTCACGACCGCAAGACTCCGCGTCGTGGGAATGCCTAGCGCGTGCATCGCTTCGCTGATGATATATTCGCGCAGCATCGGCCCGAGCGCAGCCCTTCCGTCTCCTCCGCGAGAGTAAGGCGTTCTGCCGGAGCCTTTGAGCTGGATATCGAAGCGCTCGCCTGAAGGTGTAATTTGCTCGCCAATCAGCAAGGCCCTTCCGTCTCCAAGCCGGTTGAAATGCCCGAATTGGTGCCCCGCATAGGCCTGAGCGAGAGGCTCGGCGCCTTCGGGAATTCGGTTACCCGCAAATACGTCCGCTGCATCGTCGCTCCGCAGCGCCTCCGCGTTCAGTCCAAGCGACTCCGCCAGCCGTTCATTCAGAACGACCAGCTTCGGTGCGCGTACCGGCTTCGGGCTCATTTTCGTATACAACATATCGGGCAGCGCTGCATAGCTGTTATCGAAATTCCATACCGCTCTCAGCGGTTCGTTGTTTTTTTCCATCGTATTTTATCTCCTTGCCTCTTGGTCAGCTTTCAAAATACCGTTGAATTGCACAATAGTAAGCCGGCTTTTCTCCCTGCTGCTCGATTAACGACAAATCGAGCAGTTCCTTCATGATTTTCCGTATGGTCGCCTCTGACTTCTCAAAGATTCCCGCCAACTCTTTAGTCGTCAGCCCACTGCCGGCATCGAAGAAATGATTCTGAGCAAGAACAAACATAACATCAGAATAAATGGGGGGGATTGCCTTTAAGTTCGGATCGCCGCTTAATTTCTTTCTCGCCAAACTCAGCAACAGACTCTTTTCCTTTAATTCAGCATTCATCTGTTCAAGAGCATAAACGACAATCTCTAAAAAAACCTCAATAAAATGATTCATTTCCCCCCTGCTTCGGATGCTATTGGCAAGCTCGAAAGCCTCCAAATATTTGTTTTTGAACAAATTACACGCTCTTGACAAGGAGAGAGTCGAAATATTCCCTATATCTTTAGATAAGTACATGCTGCTAATAAATCTGGATGTCCTCCCGTTACCGTCGTAAAAAGGATGGATGTACCCGAAATAATAATGACCAACCGCCACTTTAATCAGATTAGGCACTTCCGAATCCTCACCCATAAAAGCAAGCAACTTCCCGTTTAGTCGAACGATCTCGGATTCTGGCGTTACTCCTTGATGGATGACTTTGCCTGAACCTGATTTTTTCAGAATATACGTCGTCTCTGTTCTGAATATTTCCCCGTCAGGAAGCTCCTGCTGTTCGATTTCCCCCTGCGTAATGTCGTCATAAATTTGCCTAATATCATGGGGGAGTTTTGGGAATTCAAAATCGTTACTCACCAGACGATAATACGACTTGATCATGCTTTCGAATCTTTTTTTTGTTTTTTTATTGAGCATCACCTCTTTTGTGCTTCTGGCAATCTCCTCCCGCGTGCTTTTTATTCCTTCGAGATCATTCGTATTGTACAGTTCCTCAACCAAACACTCTTTAATGAATTGTTTTTGCGCAACCTTGGGCAACTCTTCAAAAATTCGGTTAAACTCGCCGGATACTTTGTAGAGCCTGCAGGTCAAACGCAAAATATTATTTGTGGGAATATAGAATAACTCGTAGCTATGCGGCTGGTTCATAGGCTTTATGTTTAGTCCCAAATGAACCGCTGAGTCAAATTCGAATCTTTTTTGAAAAATATCATCAAAGCTTCTTCCATCTTTCTCATGAAATAATTTGAACAAATATCTCATCTTTATCCCATCCATCTATTTGTTATAGCTAAATTCTACACATAAAAAACGAATTGTCCAGTTCTATGTATAAAATAATTAGTTTTTTTAAACATATAGCTCAATTACTTCTTCGTAAATTATAACTTACAACTTTAATATGCGCTCCGCAGACACATCGCCCTGCCCCATTCTTTTTGATCTTGACGTCCCTCTTACAGGAAGGACAAATCACATTCATGTGTGCACACCCCCCTTTTCCGATCCCGGTATTCCTATCTTTATCTCAGAAACGGTCGGTTAAACTGCTTTTCCTCCTTTTTCTACCCGAAACGCACAGCTGATTAAATAATAATCAGATACTTACCTGATTTATGAGCGATAATCTCCATTTCTTTATAATAAAATTAGTTCTTTTCAACCCCTTATTTGTAATAACAATAACCTAAATAAAACAGGAAATAATAACAAATTCCGATAAAATCATTCCATTTCCCCCGTTTTTTTAACGTTTGCAAGGAGAGTGGATATGGCCAGAAGACTACGATGCGCTGAAATTTTTCTTGTTTACAACAAAATAAATTCATTGACAATTTGTTATAAACATAAAATAATAAATACGAAATGTTACTACAATTTGAACCAATCAGTAAGGGGAGGGTGACTCAGTACTGCAACCGCTTTCGGATGGTTGGACAGATTCGGCGCAAAACAAACTGGGGTTACCCGGTATATAGCCAAAGGAGGAACGAATGTGAGAACAAAATTGCAAAAAGGGATCGCCATCGCTACCATGGCGTCGACCCTAGTATTCGCTGCCGGGCAATGGACGAGCGCATCCGCAACGAAGGAGCCGATTCCGGCTTGGGCTTCGGCGGAGCTGGCTTATTGGGTGGAGGCCGGTTTATTGAAGGGGGACAGCAACGGGCTGCTTCGCCCGCAGCAAACGATCAATAGGGCCGAGTTTCTGACCTTCGTTAACCGTGTGTTCAATTATCAGGCTTTGAGCGATAAGAAGTTCGGGGACGTAGACGCTTCGGCCTGGTACGCCGCGGAGATCGCCAAGGCACATGCCGCAGGCATTCTGCAGGGAAACTCCCGGGGCAATGCTCAGCCCCTGTCCGCGCTGACTCGGGAAGAGGCGGCGCTGATTCTAAGCCGAGTGTTCGATGTAGTTTCCGCGAATGCCCCGTCTGGAACGTTTTCTGATGATGCAGCAATCTCCTCGTGGGCGGCATCTGCAGTATATGCGCTGAAAGAAGCCGGTTACGCGCAAGGGGCGGGAGGAGCGTTCCAGCCGAAAAAGGGCATGTCCCGCGCTGAAGCTGTCAAAATGATCAGCAATATCATGGGCAGCCTGATCTCCGATTCCTCCGTACACGAGAATGTGAACGGACGCAACGTGGTGGTCAACACCGCTGGAGGAGTCCTGAAGGGCGCGAAAATCTCCGGCGATCTGTATCTCGCTCCAGGAATCGGAAATGGCGGCTTCACCCTTGAGGACTGCGTCGTCGAAGGTACGATCTACGTGCTCGGGGGCGGAACTCAGGGCATTGTTTTGAAAAATACGACGGCCGGCACGATCAAGATTAATAACCCGCAAGGCCAACCTAAGCTGACCTTGAGCGGAAGCTCTTCCGTGAAAAACGGGATCGAAGCGCTGACCGGCGCCGCAATCGTTAACGATTCGACCGCTCCGATCGGCAGCCTGAACGTTCAAGCAGGGGCATCGGCAACGATCTCCGTTAGCGGAGATGTCACACTCCTAACGGTAGATTCTGCAGCAGCCGTGAGCCTGGGAGCCTCGAAGATCGGAACGTTGTCCTTCACCAAGCAGGCCAGCGGCGCGAAAGCCAAGCTGGACGGGAAAGCGCAAGTCGGCAAGGTGATCGCGGATGCAAGCGTATCGCTGACCGGCTCCGGCGAAATTGGCGAAGCCGTCGTTAACGCGGAAGGCGTCGCTTTCGAGAAAGCGCCAGGCAAATGGACGTTAAATGCGAAGAGCGCGACTATCGCCGGCAAATCCGTCACGCAAAGCTCCTCCGGCAGCGGTGGCGCAGGCGGAAGCGGCGGGAACTCCGGCGGCGGGACCGTGGATATGAGCACGAAAATCTACAGCCATGAACAGGTACTTAGCGGATTCGCGGAGACTGGAGCCTACGGAGACGTGAAGCAATATGTACGCTTCCTTAACGATGATACCTACAAACCGAGTGAGGCAAATGCCGTCATAGCCGCAACTCTGCCGAATTTTACGAACTCTCTCACATTCGTCAACGCCGATTATGACGTAAAACCTTCCATCTTCGCTGCCTTGCGCAGCGTCAACACTTCCGTTCTGGACGCCAGACGGGAGAACCTGTGGATTGGCACGGACAACGGCGTCATGAAGATCAATTTGGCTACAAACGCCATAACGGAATATACAAAGGAAAACAAACAGCTTGCGGACAACAAAACGCTGCTTCTGATCTCGGATGGCAGCTCAGGCGTCTTCGCTATTACCGAGAACGACGTATCGTACATTCGAAAATAAGGAAAGGGGACTGAATCCATGTTCAATACGACCAAACGGACCAAGCTGGCGGCGGGTGCGCTGGCGGCGGCCATGCTCTTCTCGCTTCCCGTCGGCCAGGCGTTCGGAGCGGCCGGCAAGCCTGCAGGAGCGCAGTATCAGACCTATCAATTGGAAGCTACGCCGACGAAGCACGTTTCCTACTATAAAGCGGGTGTGACTCTGCCCGAAACGATCGCTTGGGTGACTACGAAGGATGATTTGACGTTCCTGCCTGCCGCAGTAACCGGAGACGTAACGAGCGCGATCAAGGATACCGACGGCATCTATTGGATCGGTACGACGAATGGCCTGCAGCGCGTCAACTTCAAGGAGAAGGATGCCCGGGACATCGTCCAGTACATGGCCGGACCGCGGTATATGTATGGCGGAGACGACGTCGTCACTGGCTTGGCCAGCGACGGCCAAGGCGGCGTATGGGTGCGAACGGCAAGCGGTGTGACGCATATCGAGCTGCGAATGAAAACTATTCTGGATAAAACACAAGTCTACGAAAAGTTGAACGATTCCGTGCAGGATCGCCGCGGCATGGTAACGGGAACGGAATATACGTTTACGCCGGATTCGGGTCAGACGGGCATTGATTTCGACAAGGGGGCGTTTACGTCCAATCCGAAGACAGACGATAATGACGGCTTGTGGACGTCCATGTATGCGATCGGGGAAATTTTCCGCTATCGGACACTCAAGGCGGAGGGCGCACAGCAGAGCGAGATTGATGCGGCCAAGGCGGACGCGATTCGGGCAACGAAGGCGGTATTGCTGCTGGATTATGTTTCGGGACGGGGCAACGGTTTCCCTGCCCGCTCCTACATGCTGACATCCGAGAACGCGGCTCAGACGACGACAGGCGACGACTATGGGTATCAGAGTCAGAACGGCTTCTGGTTCCATCATCGCGTGAGCGTGACCGATGCCGTCTATGCGGCCTCCAATCCGATCATTCCGACGATGCAGCGGAGCGACGGCGTGCAGCCGATCGGCTATTCCATCGTTCGAGTGACCAAGGATTCGGTGAAAAAGAGCGGCGATAGGCTATTTCCGTCCGGCGGTACGAACGTGCTGAACTACAACGGAATCGGCTTAAGCCAGGAGGCGATCGACGAGCTCAACACGACGCGTCCGGTTGGACAAAAGCTGGGCATCGATATTAAAACCAAAGTGGATACGGTGGACGGAGTCGATGTGTATCAGGTTATGCCCGTCATAACAGCTAAAACGAACAACAATCAAGCTGACGAAGACAAGACGACCAGCGCGAGCAATCCTCCGCTGTTCCAACTGACCGTTCCGGTGTACGAACGGATTCCGACCTTCTTTAATGACCTGTTTCCATCAAGCGCCATCGACTCCGACGGCTTCATCGACATGAACCAAATCGTCTATAAAGCGGATACTTCCTCCGACGAAGTGGCGGGCCATTCCGCGTTGTTCTTCACGGCTTATAAATACTTATGCGACGATTCGTCGGATACGCAGCTTTCCGAGCTGAAGAATTACGTAGTGGAAGCGACGCACCGCATGGCCAATCTGATTCTCAAAAATGATAACTACTATATCGAAGATGCCACAGGAAAATCCACGCAATGGTCGCGTTGGCTGGCCAAATATTTCAACGACGGCACAGGCGTTATGCAAAGTCAGCCTCAATGGTCCTCCAAGGTCGGCGTGGACGCCAACGGAGACGATGCTCTGTCTTACGGCTTCGAGGACGGCCCGCTTAACGCGCTGCAACTGATGGCGTTCTTGAAAACGGCGTCTACCGTGACGGCGGAAGCTTATCCGTTAGATTCGGCCAGATACCAGGCGGCATACGATATGGCTTTTGACGGAGAATACAGCAAAGCTGAGCCTTATGTTAACGGTAAAGGCTACATTCATCTGGCACAGGAATATATCGAACGCCGCCTGATTCGTCAATCGACAAATGCTTACAATCATATGGGCAATGAAATCGTTACTAGCGACAACTATCGGTATACAGGAGATCAGCAAAAAGACAGCAACATAAACTCCACCCTGCACAACGACTGGACGCAGTACATCAACTATTCCGACGAAGAGCTCGGATGGTTCCCGGTCTATCAGTTGGTTTTGCAGGAACAGGATTCGGCTAGACGCGCGGAGATTGTCGCCGCTTTTGATCAATGGTACGAGAACGAGGTACGCGAAGAGAACCCGTTCTACACGTTCCTCTATCAATTGGCTCATCCCGAGGATACGACCGTAGACATCGCGTCTGCCGTTCGCTACATGTATCGCATGCCGGAATATTTGGTTTCCTTGCCGGCACAGTACAATCGTCAAGACGTGTTCTTCATCGAAAACGGGGACAGGGACAAGAAAGATAAGCAGGTGAACTACGCCCTGCCGACGGACGAACGCCGAGTCATGAAAAACAACGGCAATCCGTTCCGTACCGACGAAGGCAAGTACAGCGTCGACCCGAACTTCAACTATACGTACAAGACGATGGAGAGCGGAACGATCGTTACGCTGCCTTACTGGCTGGGCCGCTACTTCGGAATCATCGAGGAAGCTAAATAATGAAAACACCCCCAATGTTAGAAATAAGCTAACCCTGGGGGTGTTTTTTCATAACCGATTATTTGTCCCGTTCCCGCGCTTCCTGGCTTCCCTCGTCTCCGTACCACAGTCTGCGGAACGATTCGCTGCGCTCCAGCAGTTGCTCCGCCGTTCCCTCCGCCTCGATTCGACCGTCCTTCATAACCAGAATGTGGTCGGCGCGAGCAAGCGCCGCTTTACGGTGAGACACGACCAGGCAGGTCGCGTCTCCTCTGTCGCTGAACAGCCGCTCCCATAGCTTCTGCTCGGTTTCGACATCGAGCGCGCTCGACAAATCGTCGAATACATACAGCTCCGCGTTCCGCACGAGCATTCTCGCCGCCGCCGTCCGCTGAGCCTGACCTCCGGATAGCTTCACCCCTCGCGGTCCGATGACTGTCTCCAACCCTTCGCGAAAATGTCGCAAATCCTCCTCCATCACCGCCGTATGCAGCGCTCTGTCCAACTGCCCGCCTCGGTCTTCAAGACCGAGCAAAATGTTTTCGCGCAGCGAGTCGCTGTACAGCCTCGGAACCTGAGCCGAATAGGCGCTGCGCGGCGGGATAAAGAAATTGCCCGCGTCGTCCACCTCGCGCCCGTTCCAGAGAACCGTCCCGGCATCCTGCGGCAACAGGCCGAGCAGCGTGCGAACGAGCGTCGTTTTGCCGGAGCCGACCGGTCCCGTAACAACGGTAAAAGTGCCCCGCCGCAGATGCAGCCCGATGTCTTCAACGCCCCTTCCCGTCTCCGGATACCGATAGGTTAACCCACTGACATTGAGCTGCTCCAACCGTCCTTCCGCGCTCAGTCCCGTCTCTGCAGCCCTTGTCTCCCGTTCCTTTTCGCCAAGCGTGTTCGCCTCTGTCAACACTTGGGCCGGCGCGCCTTGAAGAAGGCCCGTCAGCCGCTCCAAAGCGACCGACATTTGCTTGAAATAGGTCAGAAACTTGCCGAAGTTGGAGATAAACTGGGTCACGAACGTCAAATAATAGACGAACAGCGAGAAATCGCCGACCGTGAACTCGCCTCCGCGCATTTTGTGTCCGGCCAGCAGAAGAATCAGTCCCGTTCCCAGGTTCACCGTATTGGAGAACACGGAGTCCAACGCTTCGGACATCAGCTTATCCTTGAGCATCGACTTGCGGCGGTCTTCATTGAGCTTTCTGAACCGTTCCGTCACGCGATGCTCGGCGCCGGCCACCTGAATGGCTTGCACGCTGCCGAACATTTCGCTGATCGCTTCCGTCACCTTCGCTGTCGATTCCCGGCTTGCCGCTCGATACTTCTGCAGCCTTGTTGTGGCGAGTTGCGCTGCGATAATTACGATGACGAGAGGTAAAAAGACGAGCGTCGTCATTTCAGCGTCGATTCGCAGAAGAATGAAGCACGATACAACGGCGAAGCAGGTCATGCCGAAGACGTCTACCGACCAACTGACCGACTCCTCCGATTGATCGACGTCGTCGCGAAAGTGGCTGATTGCCTCCCCCGGCGAGCCGGGAATCGCCCGCGCACCCGGACGCTTCAAAATGTGCTCGAGCACGTTGCGACGCAGAAGCATCCCCGCTCGGAAGCGGAAATTGACGTCCGTAATGAATCCCAGATACACGATTGCGCTCCTGGCCAATGCGAACCCTACCAGTAGCGCAACCAGAGCCCATATACTGAGTCCAGTTGCCGCATGTCCTGTCAACGAGTCGAAAAACTCCTTCGTGACAAGACCCGGCACTACCGGCATCAGATAAATCGCAGTCCAGACAAGCGCATTAAAAATATACCAACCCGGACGGTAGCGAATCATCCGCCACATATACGAGAATGTACTCATGACAATACCTCCTCGAGGCCGGCGGCCAACATGCGGCTGAAGCGCGAATTCGAGTCGGCTGCCAACGCCTTTCTCGGCCCGCTCTCAATGATGCGCCCCTGCTCCAGAACGACGATTTTATCCGCACGTTCAACCGTTGCCAAACGGTGCGCGATCATGATGCAGCTCCGACCTTGCAGCAGCTTGTCGACGGCACGCTCCAGCCGATGCTCCGTTAGCGGATCGAGCCGCGACGATGCTTCATCCAAAATGACCAGACCCGGATCGGTCAAGAACACCCGAGCGAAGGCCAGCAATTGTCCTTCCCCTGCGGATAGACTGCCGCCGCCCGAAGCCAACGACGTATCCAGACCGGCAGGCAGAGAATCGTACCAATCGCCCAGTCCCAGCTCGCGAAGCACGCCGATCATCCGCTCGTCGGGTACGCTTTCGTCATAGAACGTCAGATTATCGCGAACGCTCCCTTGGATGATTTCAATGTTTTGCGTCACGAATGCGACCTTCGTCCGAAGCTCGCCAAGCTTGCACTCGCGAATGTCCACGCCTCCGAGCCGAACGCTTCCCTCACGGGGATCGTAGAAACGGAGCAGCAAACGCGCCAGCGTAGATTTGCCGCTGCCGGTCCGACCGAGCAGCCCAAGCACTTCGCCGGGGGCAAGCCGCAGCTCAATGTCGGCCAGGGTCGGCTCGTCATCGTACCCGAACGTCACGCCGTCGAATACGACCTCCAACGGACCCGAAGGCAGCTCCGCTCCCGGACCGTCCTCGATTTTCGAACGCGTCCCCAACAGCTCGCGAATGCGCACCAGGCTGGCGTCTGCCTTCTGCAAATCTTCGATCTGGGTGCGGATCTTCTCGATCGGCTTGGCGAGCAGTTCCGTATAATAGAAAATCAGGTACACTGTCCCGATCGTAATGCTGCCCTGCTTCCAGAGGTAGGCACTGATCGCAAACGCCATCGCGTTGCCCAAGGCAAACACGATAATCGTCGTGACCCACATCGAGGCGAACCCGAGGAAAGCTTTCGTACGCAGTGGCAGCATCCGGCTCAGCAAGCCGTAAAAACGTCGCATAACAAAACCGGTCGCTCCGTTAGCCCGAGTATCCTCCGTTCCCTCCAAATGCTCGCCGATAAAGCCGTAAAACTCGGCATTAATCTGCCGCCACTTCGTCCAGACCGGCAGCGCAAACTTACGAATCCACTGGATGACGAACACGGCCCCGATCACGAAGAGCAGCATGCCTGCTCCAATCAGCGCATTTTCTCGGAAAAGGAGGATGATGATCCCCGTCATTAGCAGCAGGTTGCCAGCCAAATGGATGATAAAGCTGGAGAAGAAATTGGCAAGCGCGTTCACATCGCCGTCCACCCGTTCGATGATCGAGCCTGTCGTATTCGACTTATGGAACGACATATCGAGCTTCAGACCGTGCTCGGCCAGATCGCCCCTTAACTGATTGGTCGTGCGCCAAGCCAAATTCTCGCTCACATAAGTCGCCACGACTGAGACGACCTGCTGGAACAACGAAAAGCCGATAAATAGCAGCGCGGCGTAATAAAGCGGTTCTAGCGAACGATCCGATTGCGCCGTATCGATAAAATAGCGAATGATTTGCGGATTGACCAGTTGCAAACCGATCGAAGCGAACAGCAGCGCCGCCAACCCAATAAGCGTTTTTCGCTGCGGCAGCAGATATCGGCTCAGCATCTCGTAGTAATGGCCGATGGATCTGGTTTTTGCGGTCTTTTCTTTATTTCCCATGCCTAACCCCCTTGCGCCTCAAACGTAACAAAAGCGATAACCGGCCCTGTTACAGGGGTTATCGCCGATTATTTGACTGTATCCGAATCCTCTTCAGCCGTCAATCCGCCCAATGGCAGATTGGTCCGTGTCGGATAATGCGCCTTTTCTCAGCCTAGAAAGTCTTATCAGCTTGATCTGAATCCCGCACACAGCCCATCAATCCCGAAGGCCACCGCACAGCCAACTAAATAACGAATCAAATCCACCGCCAAGAAGCCATGACCTAAAATCAAAGCCCCCAACGTCGTCGCACGAATGGCGTTGATCCAGTCCGCTTGATACAGTTGGCTGAACTCGATCGCAAAGCTGAAGCTCAGCGCCGCCAAGAAGGCCATCAGTCTGCTTCTTTTTATTAATAGCGCCCGGAAGCCGCAGTAGACCATCGCTGCCCACAATGCGTCTCCGGCGTGAGCCGAAATCAATGACGGCAACTCCGACGAATACTTTCTGACGCCGAGTCCCAGAACGATAAGCATCGCTGCGGCCGCCAGATAAAGCATGCGATGTTTTATTGTGTCATTCACAGTTTCTTGCCCAATACATGGTTCAAAGGAACCGCTCCGATCGATCGGCTGTCGTCGCTATGATTGCGGTTGTCGCCCATCACAAACACATGTCCAGCCGGAATCTCCCACTTACCTTGAGAATATGCGTTCATCGTTTCTTTAATATACGGCTCGTCGAGCTTTTCGCCATTGCGATATAGCTCTCCGCCGTTGATCTCCAGCACGTCTCCCGGCTTGCCAACTACTCTCTTCACAAAGTAAATACGATCTTCGTCCCTAGTCAGCAATTGTATCAGCGGATTCTCCATCACGTCGTCCATAAAGCTGCGATCTCGGCTAATCCGGCTGTCAATAATGACGATATCTCCATACTCGGGCATGTAAGAAAAAGTGTGAGACAGCTTGGATACGAATAACCGTTGATTATCGCGCAGCGTCGGGTCCATAGAGTGTCCGTCCACTCGATAGGGTTGAAGAAAAAAGATGCCGATTAGCAGCGACAAAACATAGGCAATCGCCAGCGAGCCTATCCAACTACGTACTCTCCTGAACAACTTCACGCGGACACTCCTTTTTTTACTTTTTCTACTATTCTAGCACGATCGCCAATCGAAATCACATTTTCGCCGGTGTAAAAAGAAGAGCAGGCGCCCCGCCTGCGCCGATCCGCTATCTTCGTGCGGGTCGGGTTGGGGGCGCCTGCTTTTTGTTTTAGCTTATAGGAACGCTAGTTTTCCCAGACGTTAAGGCGTTACCGAAGGATCCTGCGGATTTGCAGTGGGTGTTTCAGTTGTTGGAGTTGTCTGAGCCGCTGGGATCATTCCAGAGACTGGCGCCGAGAGCTTGTTAAGTGCTGCATTCGTGCCGTCCCCCGCTACAGATAAGACATATATGTTGTAAGTCACACCAGCCTTCAAGGTGTCGTGGACGATCGTACTATTCACAGAAAGCACAGCGGAACTCGTTCCCAGCCCAGGGGTTGCAGACGCTTGGCCAAGCAGTTGAGTTGCAGTCGTCTCATTTAAATAGGTTGAAGAGTTTACGACAAGTATGGCATAATTCGAAATCCCCGTCCGAGCCGGCTCGGTCCAGCTGACAATCAGCTTATCCACGTCTAGGAATGCGTTCAATCTTGTAACTTCCCCCACCTGAACCGGAGAGGAAAGACTGATCGGGGCCGAAGGAGACGACAGCGAGCTATTGCCGCTCTTGGCTAAGGAAAGCACGAATACTTGGTAGCTGATCCCGGTCGTAATCGGAGCTTCTTCTGGTAGTGTCTTAACCACGTTAGCTCCATTCGGTTCAATCGTCATTGTCGGAGCTAAGTTGATTGCAGTTGCTAATGTAAGGCCGCTCGTACTTGGGACAACAAAGATTCGATACTCTTTAATATTGCTCTCGTCTGAGGCTTTATTAAAGCTAACTTGCAAATCCGTGCTTTTTCCCGTAACTGCTACAACTGTCGCGGTAACGCCTGTCACTACGGGAGCATCTGTAGTCTTCAAAATCACCGTAGGAGAAGCAACAGATAGAACATTCACCCGATTACCAGCACCGGCGCCGACCGACAGAACGAAAATACGGTAAGCCAGACCATTTTTGATCTCTTGATTGTTAATATCGCGTGCACCGCTGGCCAGCGTTAGGCTGGTAGCGGAACCAACGCTGACTCTCGTGTACCGAGCTGAATCTGTAATTGCGTTAGCATCGTTCAGTCTGAACTGACCAGCTTGCGTATCTGGCACCACGAAGACTCGGTATTCCCCGATGTTCGTTTCCACCGAAGCTTTCGTGAACGAGACTTGCAGATCTTGACCGTTGCCGTAGTCGGCCACGTCCGTTCCCACGACGTTCGTCACAGCCGTCACTGTGCCCTTGTTCTCCAGCATAATCGTCGCCGAAGCAGTCGACAGCGCATTGCCATAAGCTGTCGATGTACCTACAGACAGAATAAACACCTTGTACTTGATTCCGTTCTGAACCATCGCGCCGTCAATATCACGTGAATCGGTATTCAGTTCTTGGGTGATATTGGCGTTTTTCTTGTAGATAACCGTATAGTTCGGATTGGCATTCGCAGAATTCAAATCAAAGTAAGGCGCCGCATTTTCCTTAACGACATAAGCCCGGTAGTGAGCAATATTGTTCTCGTTCGCAGCTTTCGTAAACGATACACGCAAATCCTGTCCGTTGTTGTAATCGGCGACATCGCTAACAGCGACGTTCGTTACTGCCGTGACATTATTGTTGTTAAGCATGATCGAAGCGGATGAAGATGACAATGCATTGCTGCCGCTCACCGTGCCCACCGACATAACGAATACCCGATAGGCGACTCCGTTCTGAATGGTCGCCCCGTCCACGTCGCGCGCGCCCGCTGCCAACGCCTGAACGATGTTCGAGTTCTTTTTAGCGATCGTCGTATAGTTGCTTGAATTCGTGACCGCATTTGCAGTAGCCAAGCCGAAGCTGCCGGCGTTCCACTCCTTGACGACGAAAACGCGATAATTCTGAATCAACGATTCGTTAGCAACTTTCGTGAACGATACTTGCAGGTCGCGTCCGTTGTTGTAATCGGCAATATCGCTGACTGAAAGATTGGTTACAGCTTGAACTCCGGAGATCTTGAGCGTAATACTTGCGGAAGCCACCGAGAGCGCATTAGCATAATTGCTGTTGTTAGACACGCCCATGACGAACACACGATAAGCGACGCCGTTCGTCAACCTGTTGCCCTTCGTATCTCTCATATTCGAAGTAAGAGTAATGTTGTAGTTGCTGCCCGTTCTGTATTGATCGTAATAATTGCCGGAAGCTACGCGATTCGCTTCCGTCAGGTTAAAGCTCGAGTAGTCGGCCTCTCTAACGACGAAAATACGGTACGAGCCGATTCTGGATTCGTCGTTAGGCTTGTTGAATATCACTTGCAGGTCGCGGCCGTCCCCATTGTCGTCCACATCCGCCACTCCCGTAATGACCGGAGTCTGAGCGGAAGTTCCGAGCGTCGTCGATGCCGAACCGGTTGATAGCGAGTGCGACCAGTTAGCCGTATTCGAGCTGACTGCCATAACAAAAGCCGTATACGCGACTCCATTACGGATTGAATCGCCGGAAGTGTCCCGAGCGCTCGAATTTAGCGTTACGTTAATCGCGCCCGACCCCGACGTTTTGGCGACAGTCGTATAGTACGAGCTGGACATACCGTTCGCTTGAGATAGGTTAAAGCTGGAGGCATTGGACGTTTTAACGATCATCACTCTGTAGCCCGTAATGTTGCTTTCGTTAGAGGCTTTAGAGAACGAAACCCGCAGATCGCGGCCGTCGGCATAATCGCTGATATCCTCGATCTTAACGTTCGTCGCTTGACCGACGGCAGGATTCGATTTCAACGTAATCGAGATCGAAGAGTCGGAAAGAGCGTTCGAATCCGTCCCTAACGTCAGGACAAATACTTTGTAAGCTTGATTCGCGCGAAGCAGCGCTCCGTCAACGTCTCTGCTCTGCGCAGTTAGCGTTACGCGCTGATAAGAGCCAGACTTGGATACCGATGTATAATTAGCCGCACCGACGGACAAAGCCTTGGCCAGATTAAAAGAAGAGACGTTCTCCGCCTTCACGACCAGAATCCGATAGCCATTGACATTCGCTTGGTCGGACGGCGTCGAGAAGCTGACCTGCAAATCGCGGCCGTCGCCGTTTTGGGAAACTTCCGTTACTCCAAGCTGCGTAACTTTGCCAACTTGCTGGATTGCCTTAGTCGTAATGATGACGCTTTGCGACAGTTTATCCCAGCGTACGTCGTCGCCCAGTGCTTCGCTGACGAAACGCACCGGAACCATCGTGCTTCCTTGCAGCACGCGAGCCGGAGAATCCAGCGTTACCGTCTGATCGTTGATCGTGGCCGTTCTGGCGCCGATCGTCAGCACGATCGTCGTATCCCGCTTCTTGGCCGTAACCGTCTTGGCCTTCTGGTTCCAGATCACCTGCGCGTTCAGCGCCTCGAAAATACTGCGCAGCGGCACCATCGTATATCCGCCGATCAGTAATGGAGGTTGGGTCGTCTGAAGAACTTGGCCGTCGATGAAAACACGGATTGGAGTGGCGGCTTTGGCTTGTTGCGGTTGATTAAAGAATGAAAATACGATAGCGAAAGCGGCTAACAAGGAAAGAAATTTGCGCACTTGACTCATCCTCTCTGAGTAAATAATTAAGCTTCGTGTGTCTGCAAGCGGCTTATTCCAACATTCGGCGTACGGAGAGTTCTCGGCTCCGCGCCGAATGTCTCCGATCTAAACGTCGCTTTCCCGTCCACAGGACGGCACAAGCCGTTTTTATACTGATGATCCTGCTACTTTAACGCAAAGACGGCAGCGAAAGTTTCAGCAAATCTTCAGCAAACATATAGACGTTGAAAGATATGGAAAGTTACTCTTTTCCCCGTCTCTCAAGAAAAAATATTGTAGAATGACATAAACCTCTATACAATTCTCTATATATCGCATGTTACATTCCCTAACATACTCAACAAAGAAGGGCCGCTATGAGCGAAATAACAGACAACCGTAAATGGTCCACAATCTACCCGCAAGGCCAACTGCTGACTTATTATCAGCCGATCGTCGCATTGGAGTCGCGTGCAATTGTCGGCTATGAAGCGCTGGGCAGAGAACGGGTCGATGGCGAGGTACACAGCTTGGGCTCCTTCTTCGCAAACCTCGAAGTTCCCGTCCAAGAACACCTGCGGATTGATCGCCAGCTTCGCGAGCAAGCGATCGCCAAATTAAGCGGACTGGCCATCCCTCCAATGCTGTTTATCAACCTTAAGCCCTCGTGGATTTACCAATCTTACAAACAAGCAGGGGAACTGCACACGCTACGGCTTCTGGAGCAATACAGGGTAGATCCTCGCAACGTCTGTATAGAGATTACGGAGGATGAATTCGGAGAATCAATGGGCGAGCTTACCCGAATCGTAAAACTCTATCGGGCTGAGGGCTGTCAGATAGCCATCGATGACATAGGGAGAGGCTTCAGCAATTTCGACCGTATCGCCCGCATACGTCCGAATTTTCTCAAAGTCGATGTTCATCTCCTGAAAAACAGCGCTGCTCACGACGGCTACTTGGGCGTTCTTCGCTCGTTCTCCCATCTTGCGGAACAGGTCGGAGCCTCCCTGCTGCTCGAAGGCGTGGAAACCGCACAAGATCTCAGAAGGGCGATTCGGGCAGGAGCGCGTTACGTGCAAGGCTATCTATTTTCTCCGGCTCAGGCGGACTTTCAAGATAAGCACGCTTTTACACCGCTAGTCGAGACAGAATTAAGTGCGAACCGGCAAATCCTCGGCAAAACTTTACGACTTTGGGAGGAGGTGGGCCAGCGGCTCGCCGGTAAAGTTCGCGAATCCGGCATACGCGAGCTGCTGGAAGCTCGTTCCTCCAACAATGCCGACACGACGGCGGAAGCGGAATTCGCCGACCAAGCTATTCGTCGACTGTTGCCCGAACTGGAGGCTTGTTGCATACGTGTTTATTTGTGCCGAACTTCGGGCATTCAGTTGTCCGCCAATCATTCGCGCAGCGAGCCCGAAGGCTGGAAAACAAATCTCGATTACCGGTTTGCGGATTGGAGCTGGAGACCTTATTTCCTCCCGCATCTGTCTCATGGAACGACGGAAACGAAAATATCGGATATGTATGCCGATCTGGACTCGCGAGCTTGGATCAGAACAGTCTCGATTCCGATCAATTCGGAGTTAGTTCTGTTAACCGATGTTATCGACTCGTTCGAGTAGCGGCGCTCAGTCCCATCGTCTAACCGACAATTGTCGCTTACTTCAAAACTCCGGGAGAAGCGGAGCAAGCCGTCGACAGGATGCAGGCGCTGCGATCGACAAATCATTCCATCGAACGTAACGGCGGCGGCTATCCCGATGGACGGTTCACCTAAAGAAGAATAAAACCTGTCAAAAGAGGCAATGGCGGTGCTCAGGATTTTACTCCTGGCATCGCCATTTCTTGTTTTTTGTCCATTGCCGCTTTCTTGAGCAGATTATGATTACCTCAAGGCTTACTTTTTGCAGGCCTCGAAGCAGAAAACGACGGAATCCCCGTTGTTTTTAAGTGCGGCTTGAGACAACGCGTGTCTGTCGGGCGTTGATGCAGGCTGTAGCTGGGACAGCCTCTCCTGCGATTCAAGCGTTCCAAATCGCGGTTATGGCCTGTGCGTATAAGCGGGAAAGAAAATCGTTCGGATGATTAATATGATTCCCCGTCATATCCGCATAACGTTTGTGCCGCAATAGGTGGGCATGCAAGGACGTGACATCCACGAACGCTCGACCGGGCCCCGACAATTGCTGAAGCACGGCGGCGTATGCAGCCTGATTACCGGCAAAGAAAGTTGTAGGATTGGCTAGCATGGGGGAGACCAAAACAAACTCGGCATCTTTCTTCTTGGCACGGATCGTATCCATGATCGATTCGATGTTCGCTTTGAAGTCCGCAGCAGACCGTCCATGCGTACCGTCATTCATACCAAAGCCGATAATCGTCAGATCGGGGCGAAGCTCCGCTACGTCTCCCGCGTTAGCCCGCCCCCAATCCGACTGCATGCCCCCTTTAGCCATGTTCGTCAGATGAACCTCGGCCGGATACTTGCCGTTCAAATCCTGCGCGACCAATTGCGGCCAAGCCGGCATGTATGGCGGCGCGCCTACCGCGCCGCTCGCGTTCGCCCCTTCGGTAATGCTATCTCCGTAGACGGCGAGCTTAAACTTCTCCCCACTAGCTAGCTTTCTAGCCGTATGGGGGAGAAGACGGGATTGATTCGCAGGAACGGGACCTTGCCACCCTGTCCTCGAGTGCATATAGGTTACTGCGATCTGGCGATCATGAAAGTAGCTTCCTTCATGAAACAAGACATAGCCGCCTTCTCTCCCGGGCATCGACTCTCCCGGCGCCTCTTCCTCCATAATAAGCTCGCGTCGAGAAACGACCGGAACGCCGGATCCATGAGGAAAAATCAGCTTGCCGTCCTTTAACGCATAGTCCCTTCCTTCCTCGTACTGCGCATCCATCCGGGAATGATGCACGGTTACGATGTTCTCCGGCTCGAACAATAACGGAACATACGGTTCAGACCCATCATTGTCGGATATGACCATACATGATTCGTACCACATCGTATCCCCGTGCCATAGCGGTTCCAACCACCGCTCTGTCCGGCGTTTTTCATCAACTCCATCATGGATCAAGCCCAAACGAACATTCCCCCCTTCCCTTGCCCTGAGATTGATTATGTCCGCAAGCACCGGCGGAGCCTCTGACGTAATTAAGAACCGGCAAGGCCCTTTCAGCGCTCCGCTCCCCGATACGGTTAGCGCCTGTAACCAAATACCGCCAAGCCCCCTCCCCCTCGAAATGGAGCTTGATCGCGAACGCCGTCTCCCCGCTGCCCAGCTGCCGTTCTCCAACGAACGTATCTTCATCGTCTAACCAGCCGTTTCCATTACGGTCAAGCCAGATTTGCACCCGCGATCCCGCGGCGGAAGTTCCGGTAATGGTGAAATTCCGACTATTCGTTTGCACTTCCTGCTGCGGCTGATGGATTATCGGAACGGGCATGACGGGCTCTCTTAATCGCAAGCCGACATAGCGATAAGGTGTATTCGCTTCCTTTAAGGCGAACTGAGGCAATCTCTCCAAGGCAGTCCATCGATAGGGATCAGCCGCTTGTCCCATGGTCAGCCCATTCGGTCTGACTTCGACGATCATCTCCGCGCGAACCGGGCCCATATTCGCACGAACGATCGCGACGCCAGGCTTCAATCCGGTTGCCCTTCCGTTCTCGACGGCTACAACATCCGGCTGATCCGATTGCCAGACGACCGGCAACGACGGAGCTTGGAAAACGCCGCTATCCGTAAGCTCCGTTACGGCCAAGTCCGTCTCGTCGCCAATGCCAAGCATGGAATACGACTGAGTCGCGAGCAGCCCGACCGCTTCGGATTGCGCAGGCTGCTTCACGCGGAAGCCTAACTCTACCAACCCAACCTCCAGCGCGATTCCGTCCGCTTTCAGCATGAAGATGTCCGTGTTCTCCAACGTCTGGCCCCGGAACTTCGATACATCGATATCGAAGGTGCCAAGTCGCCCGTCGTACGTCACGGGATAGGAGTTGTAGAACGGCTGTTTCGCATCCCACGAGCGCATGTAGAAGACTGCCTCGCGTCCTTCATATTCAGGATTGTGCACGAAGCCGAATTTGCCGGTCAAATGCACTTCCCCCTCATCGGGAACCTGCATGGCGATTCTTCCGTTGATTCCCGTTCCCGATGCGCTGCCGGCAAACAAGATCGGATTCGTATACGTTTGCCCATCCTCCATCGTAACGGACGCCGGTCTGGATGCTCCGCCGTAAGCCGTAGAAGAACCGAACGGGAACGCCGCATAAGTCGGCTCGACCGTCCAAGTCCCTTCATCCGCGTAGTCGGACAATAAATCCGTATACGTAAAATCGTCTCCGATGACGTGAACGTAGCTTCTGGCTACGAATTCATTCGTAACCAAGGTGATTTCCGCCGTTCCTCTGGCTAAGGCCGTGACTTCGCCTTGCGGCGATACGGCAACCAGATCGGGACGGCTGCTGTGGAAGGCAGCGCCCGTTGTTGATGTCCACGCTTCTTTGCTGCCGTCGCTATAGATCATCTGAACGGCTAGCGCTTCCGTCGAACCCGCTTGCAGTGTCTTATTCTTCTCGGCGAACGCCAGGCTCTGAAGCTTCTTCTGCGGCGCTTCGTCCTCATAGACCAGCTTAAGCTCCGTCAGATCGACTTTACCGTAAGTAATCGCCGTAACGGATTTATTCCTTACGTTCACATCTATTCTGATCTTCTGTCCCGCGAACGCGGACAGATCCGCTTCCATCGTCGTTCCCGCTCCCGTGACGGACAGATCCTTCTGGAGCACGAACAGGCTTCCGGCGCCGCCTTCCTTGTACCCTTCGAGGATCAGGGAATTGTACGTCCCTTCCGGCGTTCCTTGCGGATAGCGGAACGTCGCCACGGCCTTGACGCCGTTCTTGTTCGGGATCTGCAGCGAATCCAACGACCCGCTAACCTGCTCGCCCGACTGCAGCGGTTCGTAACGATAGACGCCGGAATAGGTTTGGCCGTTCTCGGATACGACATTCGCCATCGCTTTCGCCGTTCCGTAACCGTTGCCGGTCCCGAAAGTAAACGGATGCCAGCCGTTCGTCATCGACCACGTGCTCCAAGTCGCATTCTCCAGCAGCGGAAGGAGCAATTGTTCGGATGGCTGCTTCACTTTGACGACGAGCGAGCCGCTAATTCCCCCTAAAGTAGCCGTAATGACGGTTTGGCCTTGGGAATGGACGGACAATTGACCCGATGTCGTAACCGACGCTACGCTCTCGTCGCTGCTCGTCCAAGTCGGCGCTCCCGCCATTTCGTCCCGATAGAAGTAGTAGCCGTCGGGCGTTATTCCGGTAACGTCGAGACTCAGCAGCGAGCCGGCTATCGCCTCCAACATTCGCGGCTGATTCGCCTCCAATTGCTGATGCTCCAGCGTCTCGCCGGACACGCGAACGACGAGCTTCTCAAGCGTCGTGGCATACGCGTGATCTTTTTTTAGATGAAGCTCGCTTTTCCTGCCGTTATAAAAGACCAAAGTTTGCGGACCTGCCGTCGTAACCGACAGCTTCCCGTCCGGATCGGGGTGCACCGTCCGGTCGTTCATGATATCGTACTTCGGCTTGGCATCCGCGAAATAGATCGTATCGGTTCCAGCCGCAGGAAGCGTCACGGCTGTGAACGATTCGTTCGCGTTCACCTGAAGACCCGTTCGGGAGTACAGGTGAACACCCGCTGCGTCGGCCAGATTGCGGTACAACTGCACCGAGGAAATGGAAGGCGAACCGATCCATACCTCCATTCCGCCCCCGCTATTTGTTCGATAAGCGGCGGTAACCTGCGCATCAGTTCGGCCTAGCACTCGAACGCCGCTCGAATCCTCGGCCGAGAACATCGGGATCGCCGTAACGGAGCCGCCCAATTCCTCGCCCTGGGCGATACCGGCAAGCAAGGGCTCGGCAGGGTCCCCTATGGCCTCAATTCGGTACGAACGGGGAGCCGACTCCTCCGTCGCGAATCCCGTCACTTCCTCGATCTGATCGGCGGAACGGCGGTCGGCGCCTAACGTGTTTCTTTGCCAATATCCCGAAGCGTACAGCCACACAATCGTTTTTCCCGACCTGTCCCATTGATTCAAGGCGATTCTCTGATTGCCGTCCAGCGCATAAGCGTTGGCGAACAGATACAGCTTGTACGAATCCGCCTTGCCCGCCAACACATCGGACAGCAGAACGATATCGTAAGGGGCCCCTGCCTTAGACAACTCCTCTCGTATGAGCCTTAATCTCTCGTTCACGGACGAATCGGAGACGGATTGAACCATCTGCGAGAACTCGTCCACGACCAATGCGATCTCCGCCCCCGATTTGCGAGGAAGGTTCACGGAGGCATCGGCCAATTGCTTCATCTTGCGGATTTCATTCGCCATGCGGGCATTGTTGAAGCCTCCGTATCCCGCATCGTCGTACCAATGGATGCCGTAGGATTTCGTCAGGGCAAAAGCGAAGTTACGCCAAAGCAGGGCAACGGAACCGTCGACGCCGTCGGACAGCGGAGGAGCCCCATGCGTGTCCGTCCCGATATGCGTGGCGTAATCGTCCTCCCCAACGTAGAGCTTGCCATGCAGCCTGGCCGAATCCATCGCACCGTGAACGCTCGTGAATCCGTCCGCGAGGCTGCGATGTGTATAATCGAGCGGAGAATAGAGCAGATCGATGTCCGGACTGTTCAGCAACGTTTCCAAGTCCAGTTCTCCGGAGAGCGGGCCGTATTGTCCGAATGCCAACGTATAGCCGCTGTATACGGCCATGAGCTTGTCCCGTGCCGTTTCCTCCTTGACGACGCCGGCCAGCTCAACGACGAAATTGGACAATTGACCGTTCTGATACTGCACATAATCGATTACGCTGCGGTTCGTCGCGGGATTGAGGAAGGGATCGCCGTTTGCCTTGAACGGAATGGAAGCGGATTCAAACGTAACCGCGGAATCGCCCCAAGACTGTCTAAGCTTGCCGACGTCCGACTGATAAGCGATCTTCAGCCATTCGCGGAACGACGCCGTATTTCCGAGACTCCGATCGAAATCGCGATTCGCCCACGTATCGACGTTGAACCATTCGCCGGTGCTTCCTCCGCTAAGCATATAACCGAGTATCCGATCTTTCATCGGACTGGCTTCATAACGGCGAATCTGCTCGCGCAGGAACAGCTCGGACCGATTCCGCCACTCCTTGGAGCCGTAAGAATTCGCTCCCCAAGAAGCGCCCGTATCCACATTCGTCTCGGCGGTATTCTCCCGGTCGAAGCCGAAGGAAAAATCCGTTCCCAGCCATAGGATCGGGAGGAAATACGCATTGGGATCCTCCGCCGCGATCCGCTCCATCTCGGGCAGCCACACTTCCAGCGTAGGGAAGCCCGTTGTATGCCTAGGCTGATAGATACGTATGTCCGCATAAGAAGCCGTCTGCGTCATATTCGGATACCAGTCCCATTGGAACCAGCCCACGAGAGGCTGGGGTTTGCCGTTTACGTGAAGCGTAGGATTCCCGTTAAGCGCTTCGACCGTCGCGGTCTTGACAGGCTCGAAGCGCATGGGGTGTCCCCCCGCGCCTCCTTTCGCATGCGCCTGATTCGAGCCCGGAAGAGCTGCGGAGCTTGCAACCCATAAGGAAAAGCAAATTACAAACGCGATTATCCGTTTCATTTTCCATTCCTCCTCAAGTTGATGTTGCTTGCGTCATCCGACCGTCGTCCCGGATAAATGCATATCGATCGCGATCTCGAAAGGGTTCGCTTCCGATACCGACAGCGTTTGACCGTTCGGCAGTTCTACGGTTACCGGAACATCCTCAGGCCCCCGCACAAGCAAGCGGAATTGGCCTTCACCGTCCAATTCCCATTTGACGTACACCGGCCCGGCCGCCGTCGCCACCGTGCCCTCCGCCCATGACAGATGACCTAGCCGTGGCGACACTTTAATGCGTTTGAATCCCGGCTCGCCCGGTTTGACGCCCAATATCTCCGCTGGAAACTCGTAGAGGGGAGTCGCTCCCCAGCCATGGCAGTCACTTCTCTGGGAGACGGGATCCTCGACCCAAGTCGTCAGGTTCAGATCCGCGAGACGTCTCCAAATGTCCCATAAAGCAAACGATTGCTCGTACAACCCCGTCTCCGACAACGCTCGGAACAGGAAGAACGCCATTGCGTACGAGACGAAGGGCAACGACTTATCCTGCATCGTCGCTTCCATGAGCTCGCGTGCTTCCGCTCCGCGCACTGTACCGGACAATACCGACCAGATTTGGGCGTGCTGTGAATATTCCTCCGAATCAGGCCCGTCTTTGAACATCCGTTTATTCTCCGACCAGCAATGCAAGCGGATTGCGGCGTTAACGCTATCCGACCTTTGTCTATATTCTTCCGCCGTAGCCGTTCTGCCGGCATACGAGTTCAGCTCCGCGGCTGCCTGCAAAGCCGCCGAATATAACATGCTGATAACAGTAATCGGCCCCTTCCGACCAACGGTGGGTACACCTGCGGTGTCTCGCCATTGCTCGACCCAATCAACGAAGGACCAATACTGCGGGGGCATGCGACCGACGATCCTCCGTTCATCCAGATGCCGTTCGAACCATCCGAGCACCGCGTCCATCGTAGGCAAATACTGACGCACCAGCTCCAGATCGGCAAAATAACGGTAATGGTCGTGAACCATCATGATCCAATAAGTCGCAAACCCAGGAATCACCTGCGGATAAAGCGAGGGATATCGGCTTTGCAGCATGCCGTTCGGAAGCAAGGAGCTGTGAAAATCGAACATTGCTTTGCGGGCAAGACGATCGTCTGCGCTTAAATGATAGGTAAACAAGACTTGAAGTCTCGTATCCATCGCATACTGCATCTGTTCGTAAAAAGGGCAATCCTCGTACGTCTCGTGCATACAGCGTTTTAACGTATTGATGCTGATATCCCATAATCGGCGGAACGACTCGTCCGAGCTGCGGAAATCCGCCTTGATCTCTAGCGGATAACCGGTCTCG
The DNA here is from genome assembly GCF_017671885.1 of Cohnella sp. LGH. Taxonomy (NCBI): domain Bacteria; kingdom Bacillati; phylum Bacillota; class Bacilli; order Caryophanales; family Paenibacillaceae; genus Cohnella; species Cohnella sp. LGH. The sequence continues at coordinate 572,907 of NZ_CP072117.1, read as the reverse complement.
CGATATAAGAATCGTTCAATGACGATCGGCTCCTCGCCCGCCTCGACCTGAAGCCGCACGAACCGGAACGTCCGAAACCAGAAGGGCTCGTAGATTTCGCAACGATTCTTCCCGAGTTCCCCATATCCGGCGACGACGTAAATATCCTCCTCTCCGAGCAAAATGCCCTTCGAAGCGTCGTCCCGCACCCCTTTATTGCGCCGTATCGTGGATTCTGAGGCATCCTCGTAGCATTCCGCGCACAGGATGCGGATTCGGCTTCCCCTTCCGCCGGTTAAGGCCAAGCGCAAATAACCCGTCGTTAGCTCGCCCGCATCCAATTCGATCGTGAATCGTTCGCCCGCCGCCACTTGGAAGCTTTGCTGCCCCTCTTCTTTCTCCAAGAGATAGAAGACAGGCTCCGATTCTTGGGCGCCCTCCATTTTCGCTATTGAGCGGAAACCGCGTTCTTCTTCAAACAAGGAAGGAATGGGACGCGGAGTTAGCTGCCATGGCGTAAGCTGTCCGTACGTATCGTCATAAGCTGCGGCGATTTCCATCGCATTGTGCCAATGTCGATCGTCATATCGCGTTTCTTCCCACCCGTGCGGCAACGCCGCCCCGTCCACTCGCTCGACGCCGCCGACATACAGCGTTTCCAACTCGCCGGGATGGAACGACAGCGCTCGGTCCTCTAGATAAAGCCACTCCGCTCCGCTGTCGAGCGACATGATAACGCAACCATTATGATCAACGAGATCCCCCTCCAAGAAAAAAGCCCCCGTATTGGAACGCCATATGGATGCAGGTCCGCCTACGCCCAACGCGAAGGGCTCCGAAACGGAGAAATGCAGCACCTTGGCCGCGAGCGCATTCATTCCCGGCCGCAAGCGATCGGACAGGTCGACCGTCTCGTAATGATGGGTGTTGCGGTCCCCTTTGCATGGCCCGACCGACACCGATTCGCCGTTCAGATACAAGCGGTAACGGCTGTCGGCGGATACCTGCACGACCAGCCTGGCACCGTCCGCGGGAACCGCGAAGCTTCTGCGAAAATAGACGAGCTCGTGGTTCCCCTCCGTCGATGCGAATTCCGTTCTTTTCTTCCATATCCATCTGGCCTTCCATGCCTTATACTGCTCCATTTTAACCTCCTGCGCTTAACTAACGACTACTGGATGATCAACTAAGTATGAAATTCTTATTCCGTCGATGGCTATAACTTAACGGCGCCGCTGGTCATGCCCGTAATGAATTGCCGGGAAGCTACGATGAAAAATAGCAGCAACGGCAGACTGGTAATGATATATCCGGCAAACAGCGGGCCGACTTGCTCGTTGTATTGCGAAGTAAATGTTAAGAGACCAACCGCCACGGTCTTCTTGGCATCGTCGGTCAATACGATGGAAGGTAAAATAATATCATTCCAAGTATTGAGAATGTTCAAAATCACGAGCGTCGTAATGATTGGACGGCTAAGCGGAACTGCGATTCTCATAAACGATTGAAAGATGGATGCCCCGTCGATATACGCAGCCTCGAACAGCTCTCCCGGAAGCTTCTCCATGAAACCTCGCATTAAGAAGATACCGAACGGAACGCCACCCGCGATATAAGGACCGATTAGCCCCCAACTGGAATCGATCAACCGCAGGTCTCGGATCAGGATGAACAGCGGAATTAAAGACAGAATACCGGGAATCATCATTAGTGAAATGATAATATAGAAGATCGTCTCCCTAAGCGGAAACTTAAAGCGTGCAAGAACGAATCCGCTGATCGATGACAAGATCACGATGCCTAACGTCGCCGCTGCGGTGACGATCACCGTATTCAGCATAAAGGGGCGAACCGTTTCCCAGGCGAGCGTGTAATTTTCAAAGTGAAAAGGAAGGGTGATTCCCCATGGATTGTGGGTATCCTGATTGAAGTTTTTTAAGCTCTTGAATATCATCGAGATAAACGGGTAGACCGTTAGCAATAGTAATATCCATAACACGAGATGCAAGCCAAGTTGACCGGCTGGGAACCGCCTGGATAATCCCTTCATAAATATCGTTCCTCCGAATCTATTGATCCGCTTTGATAAATTTCATGTTAATAAACGTGATGGCAAGAATAACGATGAAAATAACGAAACCGATCATTGATGCGTACCCGAAATTGCTGTAAGAGAAAGCCTGTTCGTACATGAGCCAGCCCGGAACTGCCGTTGCCGAACCCGGACCGCCTTTCGTCAATACGAGCTGAACGCCGAAGCCTTGCAAGCCTCCGATAATGCCCAACACGATCATCAGCTTGATCTGGCCGGTTACGAGGGGCAAATCGATACGCAAGAAACGACTGACTCCGACCGCTCCTTCTACCTTCGCAGCCTCGATGACCTCTTGGGAGATGCTTTGAAATCCCGCTAAGTAAATGAGAAATCCCAGTCCCGCTACCCATGGAAAGCCGATTAGCACGATGGAGGAGAGTGCCATAGCGGGATCTCCCAGCCATCCGTATTCATGGGGCAGGCCTAGAGAAGCGAGCACTGTGTTGAACAAGCCGGTCAACGGATCCATTAAGCTTTTCCACAGCAGTAACACGACGACTCCGGGAACTACCATCGGCAAGATAAACATATAACGGAAAAATGCGGACATGCCGCTATTTTTCAAATTGAATACGAACGCCGCCCCGAGCAGACTCATCGCATTGCCGGTGATCAAACCTGCGATCAGCAGGAAAAGCATATTCCAGACCGAATCTATCAAGAAGGAATCTTCCAGCATATACTTGAAATTCTGTAACCCGATCCATTCGGCCGTCGCTCCATTCCAGTTCGTAAAAGCATGGTAGAGCGCGGACAACGGAGGGTAAAATCCGAAGATAAGCAGAATCGCCAGCGTCGGTAATAGAAATAAATAATAGAGCCTCGCCTGGTATAACCGCTTAATGTACCCCATACGATCTTCTCCTGTCCAAAGACGATATTCGATGACAGCGGCGAAGCGCATTGCATCCCTGCGCTTCGCCGCTGTCACTACTGCCTTACCACTTCGATTCGTCGTATTTATGCTGCTGAACGATGCTATCGACGCTTTTCTTCATTGATTTCTCAAGCTCGACGAGCAGTTTGTCCAAACTGATCGAACCTAACAAATAGTCGACGGAAAGCTTTTCATACGCTTGCCCGTACTCGGAACCCGCCAGTACCGCGGCATAGAAGGCCCCCCAAGTCAAATATCCGTCTTTATAATCCTGCTGAAATTGGTCGTACATCGGTTTGAACATCTCCACGGCTTCGGCGCCGTTCGCAGCCGGGATGGCCGCTTGCAGATTGTTGACCAGGCGTGCGTTATTTTTCGGCGTAGTTAGGTACATCAGGAAGTCGGCCGCCAAATCGGCCGTTCCTTTCTTTGCAGCCGAGTTGGTCAACTGCCATGCCGTTGCATACCCTGCCGTGCCGCGAATCGTATTGGCTCCGCCATAAGGAGATTCTTCCTGCGACAGAATCGGGAACGGCATTGTGCCGTATTCAAACTTGCGCTCTTTATCGTCCTGGACGTTGCGCATATGAATGCCTACCGCTTCGATCATGGCTACTTTCCCGGTCACGAACGCTTTGTAGGCATCCGTGCTGTTCCAACCGTTCGGATATCCGTCCGCCTTCTCTTTCTTCAGCTTATAATACTCGCGGTTTTCGGGAGAATCGACTTGGTATAAGCCCTTCTTGTAGGCGCGGACGAATTCTTCCTGATCGACGATGCCGTTCGGCGTAAGCATGTCCCACTCCTTGATCTTGTTGGCGAAAATGGCCGTTTCGAGCGTAATGTCGGACCAACGATAAATCGGCATATAGGAAGCGATGCCGATCCCCTTCAACTTCTGCTGAGCATCGAAAAATTCCGTATACGTGACGGGTGGCTTGTCGATGCCGGCTTTCGCGAACAATTCTTTGTTGTAGATAATGCCGATTGGAACCGCATCGATTGGAATATAATACACCTGACCGTCGCCGGACCTGTTCAGCCAAGACTCGTTGTAGAGATCTTTCCATTTCGCATTGCCTTCCGCGTAAGGATTAGGCATATCCAAGTACTTATCAAAAGGCAGCACCCAGCCCTTAGGATAATCCTCGTCCTTAAAAGTTCCAATTTGATAAATAATATCTGCGGCCGTTCCCGCGGCCAACTGTGCGACCGCCACTTTGCGATCTTTGGACTTCGTCGGGGACAGAATTTCGATTTTCGCTTCCGGATGAAGCTTCTCCCATTCGTCCGCCAATACCCGAATCTCGTTGTAAGGATGCGGATTGGCGTCGGACTTCTCCATGCTCGTCGTCGGAGCATAGTCGGTGAAATCTCCACCTGGATCGACGACGATTACTTTTTTCTCAGTAGGCGCCTTGCTTGAACTATCGACATTCGTAGACTCGCTTGCACCGGCGCTCGGCTTCGATTCGTTGCCCCCGGAACCTGAGCTGCATGCGGATAACACCAAGGTTGTCGACAAGGCGACTGCTAACGATTGATGCCACTTTTTAGACCAGAACATTGAATGACCCCCATATTTTCGATATTATGGTAACGCAACCATTTCACTTGATTGAGAGGCTCTCCCGCCTTAGCGTTCGAGCGGAGTTCCTTCCAATACGCGTACGCCATAGGCGTCCAGTTGTAACGACCATCCTTCGATCATGTCAGCGTCGCTCAACATGCTCAGAGATTCCGTCGGGTTCATCAAATCGTTCACTTCCCACTTCATCGAAACCGTTTGAATGAAATGAGTATGTTTACTTCTGCTTAACCGCATCTCAACGCTCTTCTCGGCGCCGTCCGAATTGGCAACGTAGAGCAGCCAACGCTGTCCGTTTGTCCATAGAATCGCAATAACTCGAGAATCGTCGGCGATCATTCCAGTGTAACTGCAATCGCCGAATGCGACCGTTTTGTGATGCCGAAGCGGCAATAGGCGACGATAGAACGCTTCGTTACCTAACTCGGCGCCATAGAAGGACATGAATCCGCCCTTCATGAAGGCAGCCATTCCGACAAACACGCGATGAGCGTCTAATCCGAACGCTTCCCGGTTGAATTGACCTTGATGAAACCCCGCCCATTCGTGGGAATCGTGCGAGTCGGTATGATGCACGACTTCGATGCCATCGGGGATCGCCGCTTCGGCTTCCTCCAGCCACTCTGCCAGGTCGCTCCATACGAGCGTGTTCTCCGAAGCTTTTCTCCAGAACTTGTCGGACATCCCGCGCGGATCTATAACGGTGGCCATCGCCGGATAGATCCAATGATAATCGTAGTTGTAGCGGTAAGGATGGTACCGGGCGACCAACGGCCCGCAGCCCTCCGTATACATAATTTTGTGAGGATACTGTACGGCTACCCTAGCTCCGATCTCTTCGATCATACGATAACCCGCGTATAATGCCGCATAAGGCGGCCTGTCGATCGTCGGATCCCAGTTGGGGAAGAAATTCCACGTCTGGGCATCGAGCCGAAAACCGTCGACGTTAAGTACCCGGATCAGATGGATCATTGCGTCGGCGATATGATGCTGCAGTTCCGGATTGGACAGATCGAACGATCGCGTGTAGGTACGGGCGAAGTCGCCGTTCTCATGACGCGAGAACCATTCCGGATGTCCTTCCAGATAAGGCGAATCAAAGCGATAACTTCCCTCCGGCATGCACCAGTCCTTCGGTTCCTCTTCGAGCGGACCATGAAACACGATATCGATGATTACCTTGATTCCGACCTTATGCGCGGCCTTTACCAGTTCGATTAACCCGGCTTGATCTCCGAATGTCGTCTCAATATCGAAGAAGTCGTAGACCGAATAGGAGGGAAACGGAAATCTCGGCATAATCTCCAACGCATTGAAACCCAATTCACGGATATCTTCCAACCTCTGGATCACATCATGATAGCTCTCGAATACGGTACGCGCCATTTTCTCTCCGACCTGAATCTCGCAGATGCTTAATCCGCGACGGTCTTGACTCGGCTCTCCAACGTACCGGTAAGGAGCAAAGGAGCTTGCCGCTTGCTTGACGGCATCGACCCTATCGCCGGCAAATCTACCGAAGTAGAACGTGCCGATTTCCACCGATTCTTCCGGCGCGAGTCGACAAGGACAATATACTGTGCTCTCCCTCGTGACTTGATCGTCGATCCGCAGAAGCCGCGACTTCATCGGGAAAATGTCGCTTACCCACCAAGTCAGCAGAGCGACGCCTTCCTTAGCGTCATAGATGCCCATAATACCTGAACGATTACCAGGTTCATCCGCCCCATAAGGCGTCGCCCCTTCTGTTGCAAACTGCATCGGATTCGGATAGTCGTCCAGCGGGCGGCGCGGTAAGTAGGGTAGCTCCACCTCGGGCGCGTACCCGGGCATTAAAATCTCGCAATCTCTGAGCCGATTGCGTCCCATTCCTCCTAGCGTCCATTTGAGGGAGCGGACCACCCGGTCTGTCGTCCCCTTGTTCCTAAGCGCGACCCGCAATGCCACGTCGGATCTCCCTATCCGAAAAGTAAGAGACATCTCCCATTCCCTGTCGATGGTCCGATTCAACGTCAATACGGCGTCCTCGTCCGCTTCGCCCGGCGTGAAAAATGCAGATAGGAGACATCCATCCACAGCACCGATGCGGTTCGTTCCCTGAACGCGAACCATCTGCCCGTCATTATTCGGACCGCTTTCGCCGTCCGTATCGAACTGAATAAGCGGCAGAGAAAACGTTAGCTCCTGACGTCCATTCCATCCCATTGATTTGAGCTCGCCCGTCGAAGCGTCATACCCGATGCGAATGCCTTGATGTTCGACATAGCTGATCATTTATTTTCCTACTTCCCGGAATGTCTCCGCGTATGCGGGCGGATCGTTTTTCTACACCATCCCTCAATGATATCGCTATCATAAAGTAATGACTTTCAAGCTGATTATCATGGGATGAGATCTTCAACATTAGCTCAATAACAGGAATCACACAAAATGATTGCGCAACCATTTGTTTCATCATATCGAGGCCAATTCGCTTTGTCAATAGTCAAATCGGCATAACTCATTATCCATTATTAGATCTGTGTAGGGCTGTACTTTCTCGAATGAGCAGCGCTGGTTTAAGCGTAATATTGCTGTTATCCTCATCGCCATTGATTTTTTTTACAAGTAATTGGACGGCAGCCTCCCCGACCTTGTACTGCGGGTGGGATACTGTCGTAAGCCGCGGGTAGATCTGATCTCCGATACTGATCCCGTCAACGCCGATTACCGAAAGTTCTTCAGGGATTTTGACGCCTAAGCGGTGAGCGGCGTGAATCGCTCCGACTGCCAGCAGATCGTTGCCGGCGAAGATCGCGGTCGGACGGGGTTCCATACGCAGCAAACGGGAAGCCGCTTCCTCCGCTAGCTTGACACTTTCGAACCGAATCAGCTCAATTCTCGCGGAATCGAATGGCAGATCATATTTATGATGGGCGTCTTTATAGGCCCGCAGGCGTTCAATCCATACGTTGGCATCCCGCTCTAAGGAAATATGGGCGATTCTCCGATGCCCGAGCTCGCACAAATGGCTCATCGCGATACGTCCGGCCAAGTAATTATCGACTTCTATGCACGACAAAATCGTCGATCGCGGATTGGGATCCATAAGGACGATCGGAATGCTTTTTTGCTTTAATTGTGATAGTTCCTCTAGATGAGCATGGAATTTCTCTTGCAGCTTCAACGAATCGAATTCGATCGACGTGACAACGATCCCGTCCACTCGTTTCTCCAGCAGCAGCTCCAGATTCTGTGTCGCCGTATCGTAGTCTTGCGCATTACAAATGATGACGTTCTTGCCAAGAGAGCGTGCCATCGTCTCGAGACCGAGTATGAATTCGGGATAGTACGGATTGGCGACGTTCGATAGCAAAAGACCGATCGTATCTGTTCGATTGGTCACTAGGCTCCTCGCTATGCTATTCGGCTTAAAATTCAACTCTTCGATCGCTCTCGTAACCTTCGCCCGTGTGGCAGGTTTTACTTGCTCAGGAGAACTGATTACCCGAGATACGGTAATGGGGGACACTCCGGCGAGTTTTGCGACATCCTTCATAGTAATCATAAGGCTCTCCATCCTGCTCTTGCAACAATAATGGTTGCGTTATCATTCTTATGATAATTTGATTTTAATCGGGTGTCAAATCCCCTGCTCCCGTCGAGCGATAGGGTTTGGCATCCGCAACAACCTCGACGCATATTTCTCCGTCCCCCAGCCCCATACTACAAGGAAAAAATCTCCTTGCAGATATGGAGGGCAACTTCAATGGCAGAACGGACAATTGTCGCTTACTTCAAAACTCCGGGGGAAGCGGAACAAGCGGTCGACAGGATGCAGGCGCTGCGATTGACCAATCATTCCATCGAGCGTAACGGCGGCGGCTATCCCGATGGCGACGCTCCGCAGGCGGGCAATCTTGAGTTTTCGCTGTTTGCAGGTTTCCCCGGGGCAAGCTACCTGGCACTCGGGAGCAACTTTATTCCCTCCGCCGGAATGCTGGCCGCCGCCAACATCAGTGCTGGCGGTTTCAGTTCGGACGGTTACACAAACGGCCGGGATCTTGTGCTGACCGCAACTGTGGATGAGGACGACTACGAGCAGGCGCTGCAAATCGTGGAGGAATCCGGCGGCAGCAGATGAGTCAAAAACAAAACGAAGCCCGATCTGTGCATGACACGCAGAGCGGGCTTTCGTTGTTATTATTCCTGCTCGACGGGGATAGCCCCGTTGGCGTTCTGGCGATACTCTGAGGGGGTCAGGCCGCTCTTCTTGCGAAAAATTTGCGAAAAATGGCGCATGTCCGGGTAGCCGACGCGCTCGGAGATATCCGCGATCTTCAGCTCGGATTCCCGCAGCAGCTCCATCGCCCGCTCCAGCCGCAGTTGGGTGACATATTCTTTGAATCCGTTGCCGGTTTTCTGCTTAAAAAGCTGGCTGAAATAAATCGGGTTCAAATAGACGATCGAGGCTACCTTCTCTAGCGAAAGGTCCGTAGAATAATGCCCCGCAATATATTGAAGCGCGACTTCTATGGCCTGGTCTCCGCCGCTGGCGTAATGGTCGTACACTTGAGTGGCTGCAGCCTTCCTCATCCGCTGCATCTCCGCGGGAACCTGTCTGAAGTCGGAAAGCCGATCAGTATGCTGAACTTGGAACGGCGCTTTGAGATACCGTTTAAGATGGCTTCTCAGTTGATCGACAATCCGATGCGGAGAGCCTTCCTCACGCAGCGTCACGAGCCCGAGCAAGCTCTTGGCGTCGATGCTGGCGACAAATCCGCTCCCTTCCGATTCGATCAACTCGGTCAGCACGTTTTCCACAATAAAATGCTCCAGCTTCATGTCGCGCTCGCTCTCCATGCGAACCATGACCAGATGGAAGCTGGGATGATTTTCGATAAACGGCTTCAGGTCGATGCCCCCGAGATCCAGTCCCGAAGCCCAGCGGGCGAATACGGCTTCCCTCAACAGACGCAGATTGCTCTTCAGCAAGTGGGTCTCTTGGTTACGCGCGTTCTCCTCGGCAATCTCCTCGCCCAGCTTAGCGATCAGTTGGATCAAGCTGTCCTTGCCGATCGGCTTGAGCAAATAATCTTTGGCCCCCAGCCGAACCGCTTCGCGAGCGTAGGCAAACTCGGAATAGGCCGAGATGACGACCCATTTCACATGAGCATGGCTCTTGCGGGAAATTTCCATCAGCTCCAGACCGGTCATTCCGGGCATCAGAACGTCGGTAAGCACAAGATCGATCGTTTCGGTCTTCAGCAGATCGACGGCTCCTTCCGGACTTCCAGCCAAGAATACGGCATGCTCAGGAAACTGGTTGCGAATCGTGCGTTCAATTCCGCTGCGGATGACGCTTTCGTCGTCGACGACAAGAATGTTCACGAGGCTACCCCCTTTCGGGCGGAATGGGAATCGTTACGATAACCTGGGTTCCTTCATTTAGACGGCTCGCAATTCCGACGCCGTAGTTTTCCCCGAACATGAGTCGAATGCGCAGATGCACGTTTTGCAAGCCGATTCCCCGCCTCCCGGCCCCGCCATGCTCCCCGCTCTCCAGCTCCCGCCGCGAAGAGCCGCTCTCTTCAAGAGAACGCGAAATGTGTTCTAGCGTCTCCTCGTCCATGCCGACGCCGTTATCCTCAACTATAATTTCCAGGTTGCCGTCCCGTTCATGCGATGAAATGCGCAGCAAGCCCGGGCGGTCGAGCGGCTCAAGACCGTACTTGACGGCGTTCTCGACAATCGGCTGAAGAAACATCTTCGGAACCTCGAGCTCGAGCCAGCGATCTTCGATTGCAAACTCGGTGTGCGCCCGACCTCCAAGCCGGGTCTCGATGATCGTCAAATAATGACGAAGCTGCTCCAGTTCCCTCCGCAGCGGAGCGCGAGACGCTTCCTCCCACTCGCTGCCGTAGCGAAAAATTTGCGACAATGCCAAGATCACCTTGCCAAGACGATCGTTCTCGCGTTCGTCCAACATCCAGTAGATCATATCCAGCGTATTAAATAGAAAATGAGGATTCACCTGAGACTGGAGCGCCTGCAGTTGGGCGTTCTTCTCGCTGATCGAGGCTAATTTGATCCGTTCGATCAATTCGTCCATCTGGTTCACCATTCGGTTAAAAGAGCTGACGAGCACGTTCAACTCCTGATACGACTGTACGCGCACCTGCCCTTTGAAATTGCCCAGCTCGACCTGCTTCATCTGCTGAATCAATCTCTTGAACGGAGAAGAGAAGGAACGCGACACGAAGGTCGCCAGTAAGGTAGCCGCAAAAACAAGCACGATGACGACGGACAGCAGAAACCGCTGCGTCTCCCTCAGCTCCAGCTGCAGGTCCCGCTTAGGCGTAATTCCGATGACCGTCCAGTCCGCCATGTCGATGCCGGCCGCCGTGATCATCGCATCCTTCTGTTCCGTAAGCAGCACTTCCCCCGGCTTAAGCGGACCGGGCCACCCGAGCGGAATTCGGTCCATATCGCTCTGAACAGGGTTCGTCCGAATAATCTCCACGCCGTCGGCGGCTTGAATGACAACGTTGCTGCCCGGTCCCAGACTGGCGTTCCTAAGTGCGGAAGCAATAGCGTCGGCATCGGTCTCGATCAGCACGATCCCCACCGACTTAAGCGCGCTCAGCTCGAACAACTGGCGACCGAACGCAAAGACCGGCTTGTCGATTCCTCCGCTCATAAGCGAATGAGGATAGACGCCCAACCAGATCATCTCTCCGGTAGATCGCTGCAGCCGAGTGTACCATTCCTGCTCGGAGTGGTCCCTTACGGTCGCTCCGACGGAACGATCGAAGCTGTATACTTTTCCATGGTTAGTGACAATATGAATCCCGACAATGTCGTTGCGGGAATAAAAGATGGCGCCGAGAATATCGGTAATTCTACGCTCCAGATTGACGCCCTCGACGGATTGCTCGGAGGAACGATCGCGAAGCAGCCGCATCAGTTCGTTGTTGGAGTTAAGCGATTTGGTGACGCTGTCGTACCCTTTAAGCATCAAGTCGAATAAGCCGACCGTCTGCGAAATGTTTTTCTCGGCTACGACGCTCATCTTGTCGCGAATTTGCTCCGTTGCCCGCTGATAGTAGACAAAGCTGACGATCAGAAGCAGACCCAGCATGCTGAAAAGGAATATCAAAAACAATCGTCCGTGAATAGATCGAAAGTTTATCATCCTTCCATGTTACCCCTTTACCGCGCCGGCTACCATCCCCTTCGTTATTTTCTCCGCCAGCAGGAAGTAAATGACGAGGACCGGCAAAGCGCCCAGGACAAGGAACGCGCCAATGGCCCCGTAGTTGACCGAATATTGGCTGACGAAGCTGTACACGCCGAACGGCAGCGTCTTGAGCTTCTCCGAGGAAATAAACGTAGCCGCCAAAATATACTCGTTCCAAACATTGATGAACGCCAGAATACAGACGGTCATCACCGGAGGAATCGAGACGGGCAGCACGATGGAGCCGAAAATTCGGAACACTCCCGCGCCGTCCACAATCGCCGACTCCTCGATCTCCGTCGGAATCGTCCTCATAAAACCGCTCAGAATAAATACGGCGATCGGCGTCTGGAAGGCGATATAGGGTAGAATCAGCGACAGGTGCGTATTCAGAATGTTGATATTTTTGAAAATAAGCATCAGAGGCAACAGCGTCGATTGCAGCGGAATCATCATCCCTAGCAAGAAGATCAGCAGAACGACTTGACCGTATTTCCAGCGAAAACGGGTAATCGCGAACGCCGTCAACGAAGCGAGCAAAATGATGCACAGCATCGTCACGATCGTAACGAATCCGCTGTTGTACAGATACTTCCAATAGTTCCCGCTGTCGACCGCGGCGGAATAGTTGCTCCACTGCCATACGGCCGGCAAGGAAAAAAAGCTGCCCGATAGAATCTCCTCATTCGTCTTAAGCGAGTAGATAAGCAGCCAGACTAGCGGATACAGCTGCGTGACGAGCAGAATACCGAAAAGCGCGAATACGGCCATTTTGCCGACGGATAATCGACGTTTGTTCCGGGCCACGACGACAGGCGCGTCCTTCTTCAGACTTAACGTTTGATTCATGCGGAGCGCCTCCTTTTTACGAGAATCGTTTGTCCAGCCGGTTGAACAGCAGGTTGATGACTACGGTTGCCGCCAGGCAGACGACGACCAGGAATGAAGCGATCGCGCTTCCATAGCCGTACTTCATGGAGAGAAAGCTCATATTGTACATATAGCTGGCCAGAACGTTGGTCGCGTTCGCAGGACCGCCGCCCGTCATGACCATGATCAGATCGAACGACTGCAGCGAGCCGATAAACGAGAGCACAACGGAGATTTTGAAAATCGGGACGATTAGGGGCAGTGTAATGTATCGATCGGCTTTGAAGCCGGAAGCGCCGTCGATTTTCGCCGCCTCGTAAATATCGGACGGGATGTTCTGGATTCCGGTGAATTGAATGAGAATGTGATAACCGAGATACTGCCACAACGCGACGACGATAATCGCGTAGATCGCAATCTTCGGCTCGGTCAGCCAGGAATGCGTCCAGGAATCCAGTCCGAGCTTAATTAAGATTTGGTTGATCATGCCCCCCATGGGAGCCGGGTTGTAGATCGTTTTCCAGAGCTGGCCGATGACGGCTACCGACAGGATGACGGGCAGAAAGTAGCTCGATACAAGAAAGCCTGTGCGACGCACGAAACGACTGATCAGAATCGCCACGAACAAAGCGATCGGCAGTTGAATAAGCATGGAAAATCCCGCAAGCAGAAACGTTCTGCCTACCGCAGGCCATAGTAGGGAATCGTTCGTGAACATTTTTTGGAAATTAGCCAAACCGACGAACTTCGCTTCGCCGATTCCGTTCCAGTCGAGCATCCCGTTGTATACGGAGACGAGGATCGGAGCGAACACCAGACATACGTACAACAGCAGACACGGCAGCACGAACGCCGCGATCGTCCACCAGGATACTCTTAACACCTTCAAGGCTCCCGCCCCCTTCAAGCGATACATCGATGACGAAAGGGGGGCGCGAACGCGCCCCCTCCGTTCTTGGTCGACGGATGTTATTCCTTGTTCTCCTCATAGCCCTTCTGATGATCCTTGGCCACTTCGGCCGAATCCTTCTGAGCTACGAACAGGTTTTGGATGCTGGACAGGTGAACCTGCGCCGTTCCCGGGTTCATCGTATTGTCGAACGCGAGGTCTCCGCCTTTCACGTCCTTGAACATGCCCAGAACTTCCATCGCCATATCGGAATATCCGGCCGCCTTGAAGTCTTCTTCGATGTTTTGCGCGACGCCGACGGCGCCTTTGACCGCAAATGCTTCTTTCGGGTAGTTCAACATGAAGTAGTTCAGGAAGTCGAGCGTCTCTTCGAGATGTTTGCTGTTTTTGGATACCGCGAACGCGCTTCCCGGCGCCAGCATGAATTCGTCCGGATTGCCCTTGCCGCCGACCGTCGGGAACTTGAAGACGCCGACTTCGCCGTTCTCGCCTACCGTGGAAGTCTCGATGCCGCCCGTTGCCCAGCTTCCCATGAAGTACATGGCCGCTTTGCCCGTTTTGAACAAGTTCTCTCCTGCGTTATAGTCGAAGGAAGTCGCGCCTTCCTGGAACGCTCCGGCTTGAACGAGATTCTGGAATGCGTCTACGGCTTCTGTGAACGCCGGATCTTCGAATGTCTTCTTGCCGTCCAGCACGTCCTGCAGGAAGCCCGGTCCGCCGTTCGTGCGAAGTAAGACATTCATGAACAAGAACGATCCGGTCCAGGAGTCCTTCTCGCCGATCGCGATCGGAGTCATTTTTTTGGACTTGAGCAGCTTTACGGTGTCGACCAGCTCTTCGAACGTAGTCGGAACTTTCGCTCCCGCTTCCTCGAACATTTTTTTGTTGTAATAGATCAGCGCGATATTGTTGCCGTCCGGCAGAGCGTAAAGGTTGCCGTTAAAAGAATAGTAATCCAGGATTCCTTCTTGGAACGTACCCTTCAGCCCGTTCTTCTCGACCATCTCGTTCAGCGGGGCGAACAGATCGGCATCCACGAACGGCTTCATCTGCGCAGCCGGGTTGACGATCGTAATGTCCGGCACTTCCTTGGAAGCCGCTTGCGTCTTCAGCTTCAGCTTCTGCTGGTCGGTGTTGAGGGAGTCCAGCTCGATTTTTATGTTAGGGTGATCGGCTTCGTATTGTTTAACGATCTTCTGCAGCATGTTGTATTTCGGGTCGGTCGGGTCCGGGTAGATGTTCTGGAACGTAATCGTTACGTTTTCTTTGCTGCCGCCGGACTCGCTCGCCTTAGGCGATTCGGATGCGGACGGGCTGGCTGCCGGGGAGCTTGCTTCATTGTTTTTGTTGCCGGATGATCCGCAAGCAGCCAAGCTGACCGCAAGCGCGCCCGCCATAGCGGAGGCTAACACCTTTTTATTCAGAACGTTCATCGTATATCCCCCTTGTGTGTTGTGGTAGCCTCATTATCCATCGAAGCCGCCGGACGAACAATAAACTTACTTAAGGGTTGATGTTTGTTTTTTTAAGGTGCCCTGTTGGGCGAGGTATATTGAGGTATGGGATGGTTGGGGTGGACGCGGTGTGGGCGGATTCGAGTGTTTGGCTGCTTCTTACGGTCTGCGAGGCCGTTACGCGGGCGGATTCGAGTAATTTGTGTCCAAACCGGAGAGGCTTACTCGAAAATCGTACATCGGCGTTCTCCCCATATTCATCAAAACCGCACAAATTATGTATCCCTATACTAATGACTATTATTTGTATCAACAAGCGTATTTTGACTATCCAAATGTTATTCCCGGGGCTAACGAAAGGTTCTATACTCAAAATGCGGCGCAGCTACGCGAGATTCCGAGAGAAAGAGATTGTGACAATACTTGTTTGCTGGGAGGAATGCAATCATGGAGTTTCCATCATGGTTCCACAACGCGATTCAGGAACGACTGGATGATGTATCTGCACGAATCCAATTTCATCCGGAATTGAGTAAGCATCGAGCAGAGGAGAAAAACGCGTTTGAGGCACTGTTTTCCTGGGTCGATACAACGCAATGTCCCGAGTTTATGGAATGGGAGGACAAGCATCATTACTGTCGGGCCTTGGAGAATGAAAGGTTATATTTACAAGGAATGCGCGACGGAGCAAAATTGGCTATTGCACTCCTGTCAGATCCATTTGCCATTCCTGCCGAGCAAGAAGGAACAACAAATTAGGAATGATCAATCGGGGGTTGAGGTTTCGGAACGAAGCTGGCGAATGTAATCGTACGGATCGTTAATCGGAGGTAGAGCAAATTTCTCTCGGGCTTCCACTGCCAGCTTGCTTGTCTCCGCCGTTGTCAGGTAAAGCGAACAACACTATGGGCGACCGCGACTATTGGGCATTAAGGCACATTCTTGGCCTTCATTCCACAGCTTAGGCAGCATCAAGGCACATTCTTGACCTTCATTCCACAGCTTGGGCAGCATCAAGGCACATTCTTGGCCTTCACTCCGCTGCTTGGGCAGCATCAAGGCACTTTCTTGGCCTTCATTCCACAGCTTGGGCAGCATCAAGGCACATTCTTGACCTTCATTCCACAGCTTGAGCAGCATCAAGGCACATTCTTGGCCTTCACTCCGCTGCTTGGGCAGCATCAAGGCACTTTCTTGGCCGGAAACGTAATTTCCAAATATACTCCTACTTCTGATTTCATCTGATACATGGACAATGGTTCTCCAGCCTGTATCGATTGTTTGCCCTAATTGCCAACTGCCCTTTACTGGTTATATCGTCATCTCACAATAAAACGTTACTCCCCTTCCCCGAGCCGCCCTGCAATTTTCGCGTCCCGATAGTATAATGAACAAAGGAAGGGGACTCGACAAATTATGAAAACATTGGTATTGGCGGAAAAGCCGTCGGTCGCGCGCGAGATCGCACGGGTGATGGGCAGCCATAATAAAAATAAGAGTTATATCGAAGGACCGAAATACGTCGTAACCTGGGCCCTGGGACATCTCGTCGGCTTGGCCGAGCCGGAGGACTACGATTCCAAGCTTGGAAGCTGGGCGCTGGAGGATTTGCCGATTCTGCCTGAGAGCATGAAGCTGAAGGTACTGCGCGAGAGCAGCCACCAGTTCAAGGCGGTGCAACAATTGATGCGCCGACCGGATATCGGAGAGCTGATCGTGGCGACCGATGCGGCGCGGGAAGGCGAGCTGCTGGCCCGCTGGATCATCGATATGGTCAAGTGGAAAAAGCCGTTCCAGCGGCTGTGGATTTCCTCGCAGACCGACAAAGCGATCAAGGAAGGCTTCGCTTCGCTGAAGCCGGGCAGCCAATATGAGCGCCTGTACCAATCTGCGCGCTGCAGGGCAGAGGCCGACTGGATGATCGGACTGAACGTCACGCGCGCCTTGACATGCAAATTCGGCTCGCCGCTCTCTGCCGGACGCGTGCAGACGCCTACGCTGGGCATGATCATGCAGCGGGAAAAGGAGATCTTGTCGTTCCGTTCGGAGGAGTTCAGCCAACTGCGCGTGAATCTGGGCAAATTCGAGGCGTTATGGCGCGGACCTAACGGGGATTCGCGGATTTTCGATGCGGCAAAGGCCAAGGAATTGCAGGAGAAGCTGTCCGGTAAAACAGGCAAGATCGTCTCGCTGAAGAAAAGCGAGAAATCGGTGCCGCACCCGCTCGCTTACGATCTGACGGAGCTGCAGCGGGATGCGAACCGTCTGCTCGGCTTCTCGGCCAAAATGACGTCCAACGTGCTGCAGCGGCTCTACGAACAGCACAAGCTGGTCACCTATCCGCGCACCGATTCCCGCTACCTGACATCGGATATGACAGGTACGCTGAAGGAACGTTTATCCGCCGTTGCTATCGGGCCGTATGCGCCGCTCGCCCGACCTCTGCTGCGCGGCCAGCTGCCGATAAGCAAGCGGATCGTCGACGACAGCAAGGTGACCGACCACCACGCCATTATCCCGACGGAGCAGGTCGTCATGCTGAATGCGCTGAGCAACGAGGAGCGGAGGCTGTACGATCTGATCGTGCGGCGGTTTATCAGCTTGTTTTACGGACCGGCCCGCTTCGATCAGGTGGCCGTGATCGTTCAAGCGGTCGGAGAGACGCTGTCCGCCAAGGGCACGACGATCAAGGACGCCGGCTGGAGAGCCGTCTACGACGGTCAATCGATGGAGGACGAGGAGAGCGACGATTCGACGGACGATAAGGATACGCTGCTGCCTGAGCTGAGGGAGGGCGAAGCGCTTGAAGTGAAGCTTTGCCGGATTCAGACCGGCAGAACTTCTCCTCCGAAGCGGTATACCGAGGCTGCCTTGCTGACGCAAATGGAGAAGCACGGCTTGGGCACTCCCGCCACACGTGCGGATATTATCGAGAAGCTGGTCAGCTCGGATACGATCGATCGGCAGGGCAATTCGCTCCACCCGACCGGCAAAGGCAAGCAGCTCATCGAGCTCGCTCCGGCCGATCTGCGCTCGCCGGACCTGACGGCCCGCTGGGAGGCGGAGCTTGAACGCATCGCGCGCGGTCAAGGCAAAGCCGATCCGTTCCTGAAAGGCATACGCGACATGGCTCGGGAATTAGTCGGCGGAGTCAAGAACAGCAACGCTTCCTACGTACCCCATAATGTGTCTGCCAGCCACTGTCCGGATTGCGGTACACGGATGTTGGAGAAAAAAACGAAGCGCGGACTGCTGCTCACCTGCCCCAACGACGACTGCGGCTACCGACGCTCCGGCGATCAGCAGCTCTCGAACCGGCGCTGTCCTCAGTGCCACAAGAAGATGGTGCTTAAAGAAGGCAAAGCGGGAAAATACGTACAATGCTTGCCATGCGGGTTAACGGAGACGTTGAACAAGGACAGCGCGCACATGAACAAGCGCGAGCAGCAGCGACTCGTCAGCCAATTCTCCAAGCAGCAGGAACCTCTCGGCAATAGTCTCGGCGACTTGTTGAAGGCGGCCATGGAGAAGAAAAACGGTAACTAGAGCGGACTTAGAATTCATATACCAAGGCTTCGAAGAAATCAACAAAGCGCCCAGCGGCCCTGCTCTGAACCTTATGGTTAGGAGCCGGGCTGTTCATGTTGACCGCGAAGCCGCCAACCTTTAGCTTGACCCTCTCCCTATCCTCATGCTACCTTAATTGATAATGATTCTCACTAAAGTCAATCCGAAGGGACGATCTCCATTGTCCGAACAACTTTCTCCAGGCTTGCCCCTTTTTCGAGAGCTTAACGATCTCTGGCTCAAACTCGTCGACATCGAATGGCTGGCCCACGGACCGCTCGAGCCTCGACTGGTCGGCACCCATGCCATCCTCGCCATCGCGCAGGGGGAAGGGGATTTGACGATCGGGCTGCAAGAATTCCATGCCTCTTCGCATTTTGTTTATTTCATATCGCCCGGACAGACGATTGCCGCTCGATCCGATAACGGCGAAACGTTCTCCTTTTATTTGATTCATTTTCGTGTGAGAGCAGAGAACGGATCCGACGGGGATTTTCCCGCAAGCGGAGAGCTGCCTGCCCCGTCTCGCGCAGGGAGCGACACAACTGCCGAAACGCTGCTTCGCTATTGGTCGGGAGGCGAGCCTCTGCACCGGCTTCGGGCGCAAGCTCTGTTCCAGGAGTGGCTCTACCGGCTGCTGCAGCCGATGCCTCGCAATGCGGTCGCCAATTCACGCTTGGCTCTGGAACGAACAAAAGCCTATATCGATACCCACTATCACGAAAATCTGACGATCGAGCAGCTCGCGCGGCTTGCGGAGATCAGTCCGAAATATTATGTCGATCTGTTCAAAAAAACGTACGGCCTCAGCACGATCGACTACGTTACCGAAACGCGGCTGAGCCAAGCCAAGCGGTTAATGGCGCAGTCGGATATGAAGCTGAACGAGATCGCCCGCCGGGTCGGCTATCAGGACGAGTTTTACTTCAGCCGCAAGTTCAAGCAGGCGATCGGCCTGTCTCCTTCCGCCTATGCCAAGAGCCGGCAGCGCAAAGTCGCAGCCTATATGTCTCCGGTCGTCGGCCACCTGTTGGCGCTGAATCTGATGCCTTATGCCGCTCCCCTTCATCCGAAATGGACGCTCCACTACTATAAAACCTATCGTGCGGACATTCCGCTCCACTTGAGCGCCTATCGCTTTAACCAGGATTGGGAAGCCAATCTCGCCGTCTTGACAGATAGCAGGCCCGATGCAATCGTCACGCTGGATCATTTGCATCCGGGAGAACGCGAACGGCTGGAAGACATCGCTCCTGTGCTTGTGCTTCCCTCCCGGGAGACCGGTTGGCGGGAGCAGCTGCGTTTGACCGCTAGATTCATCGGGGTCGAGAGCGATGCGGAGGCTTGGCTCGTCCAATATGAACGCAAGCTGCGCCGACTTGGCGAGAATATCCGGCAAGAGCTGGGCGACGAATCTTTGCTTGCTCTTAGCTACTATAAGGGGCAATTTTACTCCTGTCCCACGCGCGGAATGCAGGAGCTGCTGTGCGAGGAGTTGCAGCTTAATCTGTTAAAACGGACCTATAATGTGCCGATTACGGCCGAACGGATCGCCGAGCTTGACGCCGATCGGATATTGCTTAACATTTGCCAAGAACCCGAGACGCTTTCCTTCTGGCAAGCGCACCAAGCCACACTGCTATGGCAGGACCTGAAGGCGACGCGCCAAAGCAAGGTCCACTTCGTGCCCTCCGACCCTTGGCGAGAGTACTCCGCTCATGCCGTTAGTCGAATGGCCGACGATCTGGAAAATCGCCTATGCGTAAATTATCCATTGTAAATCAGGAAATTGTCCATGTTCACATTCTCTTTTTCAGCCTATAATCCTTAATTGATAATGATTATCATTACTATTCAAAGGGAATGGAGAGTGTACAAAGAATGTTTAAAAAATTTACCGCGCTTGTCTTGTCTTGCGCGCTTGTTTTCGGTCTGTTTTCCGTTGCAAGTGCTGCTCCCGCAGCCAAAAGGGAGATCACATACAAAGGTCAGGTTTATACTGTCCCTGTCAAAACGGATAAAATCGTCATCGTCGGAGCCATGGAGTCGATGGAAGACGCGCTTGTCCTGAACTTCAAACCGCTGGGCGTGCCGTCCATCGGCGGTAAAATTCCCCCTCTGTTCTCGCGAATTACGAAAGGCGTTACGACAATCGGAGAAAAAACTCAGCCGAATCTGGAAACGATTCTGAAGCTGAAGCCCGACGTTATTCTTACAAGCACGAAATTCCCGGCCGAGACGAACGAAAAGCTGGGCAAAATCGCCGTAACGATTCCCGTCTCGCATATCTCGACCGACTGGGTCAACAATTTGAAGCTGCTCGGCGATCTGATCGGCAACAAGAACGCCTCCACCCAAGCCGTTCTGCAGTATCAAAGAGAATTGGCGCTCGTCAAGAAGACGCTAGCTCCGAAATTGAAAGACAAGACGGTTTTGGCGGTCCGCGTTCGCGCCGGCAATCTGTTCGTCTATCCGAAGGACGTGTTCTTCAACCCTTCCCTGTATAGAGATTTGGGCGCATCCGTACCGGCGGAAGTCGCCGCGGCCAAAGCGCAGCAGAATATTTCGCTTGAGAAGTTTGCCGAGATCAATCCGGACTACTTGTTCGTGCAGTTCTCGCCGGAGGAAAATGCCGACCAGCCGAAAGCGCTGGAGGAGCTGCAAAAGAATCCGATCTGGAAAAGCCTTAAAGCGGTCAAAAACGGCCACGTATACGTCAACATCGTTGACCCGATTGCACAGGGCGGTACAGCCTACAGCAAAATCGCTTTCCTGCAAGCTTTGAAGCAAACCAAGCTCTTTGAACACTCCCGCCACTTGGATAAGTAGGGGATTCTTGGGTAATCGAATCCAATGATTCGAAATCGACCAAGCGATCCCTGCGGTTCCCGCAGTTCTTTTACTGCTATCTACTCATCGTTGCCTGTTTGATATTACGAGCAGCATTCTCATCCCGGTCATGTACAGTATGGCAAGATGGGCATATCCATTGTCGGAGGGTCATATCCTTCACTGCCGGATGCTTTTTTCCGCACCGATGACACATCTGACTCGTCGGCGCAAAAGCCGGGGCAAACTTGAGCGCCCTCCCGTACCACTCGCTCTTGTACATCAGCAATCGGGTGAACTCGCTCCACGATGCATCCGAGATCGATTTCGCCAGCTTGGGGTTCTTCAGCATATTAGCTACTCGCAACGTTTCGATGCTGATTGTTTGGTTTTCACGAATCAGCTTTGTCGTTACCTTGTGCAAGAAGTCCCCTCGACTGTATGCGATCTTCTCGTGTATACGAGCCACTTTGAGCTTGGCTTTGTGCCAATTGGCTCCGTCCTTTCTCCGACGGGCCATTCGGCGTTGCCAGTGCGCCAGCCGTCGCTCGTACTTGCGATATACTTTCGGATTCTCAATAGACGAACCATCTGAACATACCGCATAGGTCTTAAGGCCAAGGTCGATACCGATATCGCCTGAGACTTCTGGCAGCGGTTTGATCTCAGCCTCACAAACGAGGGAAACAAAGTATTTGCCCGCTGGATTTCTTCGTACGGTTGCAGAAAGAATACGGCCTTCCAGCGGTCTGGAGTTGGCAAACCGGATAAGGCCGAGCTTCGGCAGCTTAAGCTGATTGCCAATAACCTCAATATTGTCGTTCGTGCATCGGGTGGTGTAGCCTTGAACCGGATGCTTCCGATTCTTGTAGCGAGGTGCACGATTTTGTTTGCTCCAGAACCTTCCGAAGGCATCGGACACGTGACGCACAGCCGACTGTAAGGCAATACTGTCCACTTCGCGAAGCCACTCGAATTGTTTCTTCAGTGCAGGCAGTCCGGTTGCACAACTGTGATAGGACAACCCCTTGCCGGTGGCAGCATACGTTTCGTTCCACAGCGTTAGGAAATGATTGAACACAAAGCGGCTGCATCCGAACGTACGTTGGATTAACCGCTCTTGTTCCTGGTTTGGATAGATCCGATACTTATAGGCGCGATGATGCAACATAGGAGATCCCCCCCTGAGCAAGCAGGATATACCTCAATTATAGCACGTGTGTTCGCATCGCAAAAGCACTACTAGATTCATCTTCCAACCTTCACAGGTCGGAGTTTTCTCGGCATTCTTAGATAAAGATAAGTGAGAAGATTCGCATGAAATTCAAAGCTACTCTGCCGGCTCTGCTGCTCGCATTGTCTCCGGTCGCCATCATTATTGCGCTCGTGCTGTCAGTGATCTACGGTTCTAAAGCTATTCCGTTCGATACGATTCGCGATGCGTTGTTAAACTTCGATCCCGACAATGTCGATCATCAGATCGTCAGACATTCCCGGCTGCCCAGGGCAGCCGGCTCGTTCTTGATCGGAGCGTTCCTGGCCGTATCCGGAGCGCTCATGCAGGGGATGACAAGGAATTACCTTGCATCCCCTTCTATATTGGGCATATCCGACGGCTCAGTGTTCGCCATCACGCTCTGCATGATCATCGCCCCCAACTCGTCGATGCTGGCGATGATTTTCTACTCGCTGCTCGGCTCGGCTTTCAGCGTTATCGTCGTCTTTGGACTGGCCGCTTCGATATTCAGTCGACTGTCTCCAGTGTCTCTGGCAATTCTCGGCACCGTAATCGGCACTTTCCTAAGCAGCGTGTCCGCGGCGATGGCGACATATTTTCAGGTCTCGCAAAATATCAGCTTCTGGTACAACGCCCGCCTGCACCAACTTGATCCGGACATGATCAAGCTGGCCATTCCGTTTGCCGTCGCAGGACTGTTGATCGCGATGCTGGTGGCCAAATCGGTTACGATGCTCTCGCTCGGAGAAGACGTCTCCACAGGCTTGGGCGTCAAAACCGCTGCCATCAAGCTGGCAACGATGGCCAGCGTCGTTCTGTTGACGGGTATTGCCGTGGCGCTTGCCGGGAAAATCGGCTTTGTCGGCCTGCTCGTACCCCACATCGTCCGTATGATCGCGCGTGTAGTCGATTATCGCTGGATCGTGCCGTTGTCGGCAGCCTTCGGCGGGTTGTTCCTGACGCTATGCGATCTCGGCAGCCGTTTCCTGAACTACCCGTTCGAAATGCCGGTCGGCGTAGTGACGGCCATCTTCGGCGTTCCGTTCTTCCTCTATTTGATCCGTACGAAGGGGGGCGGCATGCGTGAAAGTAAAAGCTAGAGGGTCGTTTGCCGTTTTGCTCCTTGTCGGATTGGGACTGATCGCAGGGATGATCTATGTCAGTCTGACCAACGGAGAATTCGATATTACCGTCAAAGACATCGTCCGCACTTTGCTGCGCATCAACCCTAATCCCGACTACGACCTCGTCGTTTTCGAGTTCCGGCTGCCGCGCATCGTCATTGCCGTCCTCGTCGGAATGGGCCTGGGCATCGCGGGCGCAGTCATTCAAGGTGTTACCCGCAACGGACTCGCCGATCCGGGGATGCTCGGCATCAATGCGGGCGCAGGTGTCGCGATTGTTGTTTTTCTCTATTTCTATCAGGGGCAGATTAGGGAAATCACCTGGTTTTCCGTAATGGCCATGCCTCTGTTCGGTTTGCTCGGAGGACTGATGGCGGCGTTAATGATCTATCTGTTCGCCTGGAAGAACGGTCGTCTGGAGCCGCAAAGACTGCTGTTGACCGGTCTTGCGATCGCTTCCGGCCTCAGCGCGATCTCGTTATTTCTGACGCTGCGAATGAACTCCCAAGACTTCGAGATGGTCGCCGTATGGACGTCAGGCAGCATCTACAACGCAAACTGGAAATATATCGTGTCCATCCTGCCCTGGTTCGCTGTGCTGATTCCCATTATCTATGCGAGGTCGCACACGCTGAATCTGCTTCAGCTGGACGACGACAGCGCTCGCAGCGTCGGCGTGCAATTGGAGAAGCAGAAGGGGATTTTGCTGCTGAGCGGCATCGGTCTTGTGAGCGCCTGCGTATCGGTCGCCGGCGGCATCGGCTTCATCGGTCTAATCGCACCGCACATCGCCCGCAGACTGGTCGGCCAAGCTCACCAGCGTTCCTTGCCAATTTGCGCCGTCGTTGGCGCTCTGCTCGTGCTGGCGGCCGACTTCATTGGCAAAACGTTGTTCAGCCCAGTCGAGCTGCCCGCCGGCATTATCGTAGCTATTTTAGGCGTGCCTAGCTTTGTCTTTTTGCTCCATCGCCGGAAAGGAAGAGCTTAATTATGTACATCGAAGAGCGCCTGATCTCCTCCGAGGACGGTAGAACCTATCGAATTCGTATCGCCAGGCCGACGCAATCTCCGCCTCCCGCCGGTTATCCCGTATTCTACCTGCTGGACGCTAACGCCGTTTTCGGAACCGCCGTGGAAGCAGTCAGCGTGCAATCGCGCCGGGCGGACAAGACGGGGGTCGTTCCCTCGATTGTCGTCGGCATCAGCTACCCTTCGGAGGAGCTTTTTCCGTCCGAACGTCATTACGATTTCACGCTGGATTCCGATCCGCTAAAGCTGCCCGCCCATCCCGAGGGCAAAACCTGGCCTCCTCAAGGAGGGGCCCGCCGGTTTCTCGCGTTCCTGGAGTATCGGCTGAAGCCCGAGATTGCCCGCGGCTACCCTATCAATCCTGCGAAGCAGACGCTAATCGGTCATTCGCTTGGAGGATTGTTCACGCTCTATGCGTTGTTCGCTTCTCCGGGAGCTTTCCGTACCTATGTAGCCGGAAGCCCTTCCATCCACTGGAACAAGGATTCCCTCCTTGCAGAAGAGGCCATCTTCTCCGCCGGAGACGACACCGCGGAAATTCACTTGCTCGTCGCTGTCGGCTCGTTGGAAGATAACCATAAGAGCAGAATGGTCGACCATGCGAAGGAGCTTGTAGCACGTCTGTCCGTCTTGGACCGAGCCGGTCTGCATGTGGAGTACCGTTCGTTCGAGGATGACAACCACGTCTCTCTGCTGCCTGGACTGATCAGCCGGGCGATTCGTTTCGCGGCGAACTAGAACAGAAAAAGCCTTGTCCCGATGAGCCTTAGGCTGCTTATTGGTACAGGGCTTTTTTTCTAAATCGATCTTGTTCACTCCGCATTTTCTTTACGTTAACGAATTCAGGAATAAGCATGTAATTATGCAAAACTTGCAGGTCGGGCTTTCCCCTATTGGGCCGTCCAACCTCCGTCTACCAACAGCAGCGTGCCCGTTACCAGGTCCGATGCCGGGGAGGACAGGTACACGACGGCTCCGGCCACATCATTGATCGTGCCGATGCGGCCGGCGGGAATGCGGGCCAGCACTTGGTCGCGAAACTCCGGCGTATCGAGCCTCTCCGCCGTGCCCGGCGTATAGATGAACGTTGGGCCAACCGCATTGATGCAGATTCCCCGGCCAGACCATTCCAGCGCCAGCACCTTCGTCAATTGGTTAACGCCCCCCTTAGAGGCGCAATAGGCGACCCCGTCCGGAATTCCGACGACGCTAACCTGCGAGCTGACATTGACGATTTTGCCGTAGCCCTGCTCCAGCATGATTCTTCCTGCCGCTTGACAGCAGAAAAAGACGCCCTTCAGATTAACGTCGATCATGTCGTCCCAATACTCTTCCGTCACGTCCAGCGCCGCCATGCCCTCGCCCAATCCGGCATTATTAACGACGATGTCGAGTCTGCCGTAATCGCTCGCAACTTGCTCGAACACGGTCCGAATAGCCGCCACGTCCCGTACATCCAACTCGTATGCGCTCGCTTCCCCGCCCTCTGCCGCTATTTCTTTTACCAACAAATCCAAGGACGCCTTGCTTCGCGCCACAACTGCTACTTTTGCGCCTGCCGCCGCCAACGCCTTCGCTAATCCGTAACCGATCCCCTTGCTCGCCCCGGTCACGATCGCGACTTTTCCTTGAATGCTGAAATTAGGTTGCATAAAGCTTATCTCCTTTACCGTCTCGAATGATATAAGGACTATAACAATATACTAGATTTTACCACCAATATATCGCGCACGTCCCCGTTCCCCGAGAAAAAGCAATTCATTGCCGTTCGGCGTACAGAGTTTAGCGTATCATCATTTAACTCTGTACTACAATCGTTGTAGTTGTATTTACATTGATAACAAAAATCGGAGGAACGGAGGAACCAACTCGTTAACTTATTAATGCTGTCGAAAGAAGATATTATTAGTGGGTCCAGGCAAATAGATTGTGCTTTAGTGAACCCGAGCCGGGGCGCGGAGGCCAAAAAAGTGCCTTGACGAGCCCCTTATCCCTACCCCTCCCGCTCGCAAAACTCCTGATATTGCCCCGGAGTGCAATTCGCATACTTTTTGAAAATACCGATGAAATATTTGTAGTCGCTAAACCCGCATTCCTGTGCAATAGTGTACACTTTACCGTCGCCCGCCTTCAGCTTCTCCATCGCCTTGTGAATGCGGTAGCGGTTCAAGAAGTCGTTAAACGTGTAGCTCGTCTCCTGCTTAAACTTCTGATTCAAATAGGAGGCGCTTATGCCCAACTGATTCACCAAGTGGTGGATGCTGATTTTGCGATGGTAGTTTTCCTGGACGTACTCGATCATTTTTGAGACGTTTTTGGAGGTTTTCAGCTTGTCGTCCAGCGCTTCGAAGCTCGGGAAAGCCTCGACGGTCTCTTCCGGACGGCTGGCGATTTCCTCGTATTTCAGCATCAGCTTGACTTTGCTTTTCGCCGATTCCAGCGCCTTGATCAGTTGCTCCTCCTCAAGCGGCTTCACCAGAAAATCGGTCACGCCCAGATGAAGCGCCCGCTTCGCCAGATGGAATTCGTTGTACCCGGAGATGATAATGCTGCTGAATGTATGCAGCTTCTGACCCTGCTCGATCATTGCGATCCCGTCCATAATCGGCATATTGATGTCGGTAAGCACGATGTCGGGCCGCAGCTCGCGAATTTTCTCCAAGCCTTCTTCACCGTTACACGCCTCCGCGACGATCACGCAATCGATTTCCAGCCAGTCGATGCTGTATTTGATCCCGTTGCGAATCATATCCTCGTCTTCCGCGAGCAGCACCTTATACATGATTCCCGTCCTCCTCGTAAGGAATGGTTAACATCACCCGAGTCCCCGCTCCCGGCCCGCTTTCGATCCGAATCCCGTATTCTTCTCCATATTGCAATACAAGTCGGCGATGAACGTTGTACAGTCCGATATGCTCCGTCGTATTTTCCCGGTTCGTCAAAATCCGCTTCACCTCGTCCAGCCGTTCCTCGCTCATGCCCTGGCCATCGTCGCGCACTTCCATTTCCAGCTTCCCCTGAGCCGCGGACACGAGAATATCGATATGTAGACTGCTTTGGTTGCGGTAGCCGTATTTGATCGAGTTTTCGATAAGCGCTTGCAAAATCAGCTTCGGCACGTACTGGCTTCCCGCCTCTCCCGTTACGGAAAGGCTGTACTGCAGACGTTCATTAAAACGAATTTGCTGCAGCTTCAGATAATCCCTTACATATCCCAAATCGTCCTCAAGCATTACGTTTCGCTCATGGCTGATGCTATAGCGCAGCAGCCTAGATAACAGCATGACGATCTCCTGAGCCTTCCCCGTGTCCATCTTAATCGCATAACGCAAAGTTTCCAGCACGTTAAAAATAAAATGAGGATGAAACTGCGACTGCAATTGCTTGATTTCCACGAGGCTGCTGATCCGGGACAGCTCCTGGTTTTTATCCATCAGCTCCCGCAATCGGTCCAGCATATAGTTGTATTTCTCGCCCAGCGTCTCGAACTCGTCGCCCGTCCGAATATCGACGTATTCGTTCAGGTTGCCCACGCGCAAATGCCGGAAAGCGCGCACCAGCTTGTCGATCGATTCCGCGTTGCGGGCCGACATTTTTTTCGCCAGAAAATGAATCACGATCCAAAGCAGCACACTGGCCGCCGCAATGAAAATCGACAACGTTACGAGAGTGTCGCGTTCCGATCTTAACGAATTCAGCGCGTGGACCTTGATCGGCGTGCCGGGAACCTCCCTTGTATTCATCCCGTATTCTCCGCCGTTCAGCAGCGCCTTCCCGCTTCCGCCCGCGCCGAGCTGGAACTTGTTTAGAATCCCCTTGGTAATGTTGCTGGTCGTAGCTACTACCGTATTATGCTCGTCGGTGACGACCGCCACCTCGTTATTTTGAAGAAAAATCAGCTTTTGCAAATCCGCCTCGAACAGTTGGTAGACCAGGTATCCGATCGCATGGCCCTCGTCCATGATCGCTTTGCCGAACGTATAGCTCGTAATTCGGTCGTGCGAGTACCGAAAGCTGTTCGTCTCGGTCAGCAGCGTTTGCTTCTCCGCAATCCGGTGCACCAGACTGCCGAAAGCGAGATCGGAGCCGAGCGAGTCCGGCGGAGCGGACGTCGCCAGAAACACCCCTTCAGGGCTGACGATATGAAAAATGCTCTTCACCTGCTGACGATTGTTGAACTCGTAAAATTCGGCGTATACCTTCTCGCTCCCCACACGCGTGCGCACATAATCCACTACCGCCGGGGAAGCTGCCATCCGCACCGTTTCCAGCGCATATTGCCGGTACACTTCGCCAATGGATTCGCTCATCGTCTGCGTCGCCTGCGCGGATTTGTTTTCCACCGACAATCTCGTATTGACGATCGTAAACGCAAAAAACAGCACGATCAATATACCGAAAGGGATGATCGTATAGAACAGAAACAGACGGCGAGTCGATTCCTGAAAGTTGCGCTTCTTCTCCTGGCCCATCCAATCCCCCTTGTCAGCCGCAGGCCTGGTGGGGATATGATGCCCACTCGACCGGCTACGATGCCAAACAAGTCGGTCCCCGTACGGGTTCCGACTTGCTTGCCCCACTATTATAACGTAAATTCCTTCTTCCCTGTCATCCGAAGGAACACAAGCAGCGAGATCACCGTAATCCCGGTAAGAATCGCCGAGAGCGCCGCGGCAACTCCGTAGTTGCCCCGCACGACTTCCGTGTAAATCGCCACCGTCATCGTTCGGGTTTTGCCCGTGTATAGAATGATTGAGGTGCTCAGCTCGGTTATGATCGTCACCCAACTTAGAATCGCGCCGGACACGACGCCCGCCAGCATCATCGGCAGCGTAATCTTGAAGAAGGTTTTCATCTGCGACGCGCCAAGGCTGATGGCCGCCTCCTCTATGCCTCCATGAATCTGGTGCAAAATCGCCGCGCTGGACCGGATCGTATAAGGCAGCCTGCGAATGACGAAGGCCACCACCATAATGACCGCCGTTCCGCTCAGCACAAGCGGCTTGTCGTTAAAGGTGATCAGCAGCGCGATACCCAGAATAGATCCGGGAACGATGTAAGGGAACATCGTGAAAATATCCAGGGTATTCGTCAAGGCGTTACGCCGTCGTACCGTCACATAAGCGATCAGCACCGCAAGCAAAATAATAATGACGATAGCGCTCAGCGCCAGCATGAATGTGTTCTGAATCACGTCGCCGATATTGTCGAAGGCCTGCCGGTAACTGTCCAGCGAGTAGCCTTTGACGAAGATGCGACCGGAAGTTTTCAGGAACGAAGTATAGATGACGTAGAGCTGCGGCAGCAAAGCGAGCAGCGTATACGCATAGATTACGATGTGGGCCGCAATGTTGCCCAATCCTTTTTTCTTCTTCGCTTCAATCGGGTTCAAGGCGCTCATCGTATAGGATTTACGATTGGCGACAAACTTCTGCAGCAGGAAGATCGCGGTCGCGAACAGGACGACGATCACGCTGATTGCGGCGGCAAAGCCGTCGTCTCCTCCGACTTCGCTGATGAATTCGGTGAAGATGAGGACGGGAACCGTTTTGTAGCCTTCGCCGATCAGCATCGGCGTTCCGAAGTCGGCGAGCGCGCGCATGAAGACGAGCAATCCGCCCGCCAGCAGCGTCGGCGTAATGAGCGGCAGCAGTACCTTTCTCATTTTCGCGAGACCCTTGTAGCCCATGCTTTCCGCCGCTTCCATCAGCGACTGGTCCACATTTTTGAGCGCGCCGGACACATACATGAAAATTAACGGCACCATCTGCAGCGTCAGTACGACCAGAATTCCTGTAAAACCGTAGATGTCGGGCATGGCGATTCCCAGCGTGTCCTTCATGAAACGGGTAATAACGCCGCTTCTGCCCAGGAGCAGAATCCAGGAGTACGCCCCGATAAAAGGAGCCGACATCGACGAGATCAGAATGAGAATCTGAATCGCGGAGCTGCCTTTGATCTTGACCGTGGACATAATATAGGCGAGCGGCGTTGCGATCAACGCGGCAAGCAGCGTTACGCTTACAGTCACCTTCATACTGTTCCACAAAGCGTTCAAATAATAAGGCTTACTGAAAAACTTCGTGAAATAAGCCAGCGACAGCTCGCCTGTCGTTCCGTTGTAGAAGCTCTTGAACAGCATCGTGAACAGGGGCAGAGCCAGAAACAAAATGTAGAAAATAAATATGAGCAAGGAAAGGTTGGTCCAGACGTCGAATCTTTTGCGCGCTTGGATCATGGCCGATCGCTCCCCGTGTAGTTCAATTCTCCTCGGGCGTCGTAGATGTTGATCTTATCGGTCTTCACCTTCAGGAAAATCGTCTGATTCGACTCCAACGGCCGGGCGCTCGTAGACTCTTGCGTAATCTCTACGCTCTGACCCGATTCCAGCGAAACGAAGTAATGCGTCATCTGTCCGAGGAATACGCTGTGTACGATTTTCGCCCGGATTCCCGTTCCGTCCTCGCTGATGACGAATTCCTCCGGACGCACCGACACCTTTACCGCCAGCAGCGGCTTTGCGGCATCCTCTTCGGGAATATGAACTCGCTCGACCGGCTCCTGGTACCCGCTTTCCCCGAATCGGAGCGTGCGCGTTCCCTGATTGTTCGTCAGCGCCGCTTCCAGTATGTTCGTGCGTCCGATGAACGTCGCGACGAACAGATTGGCCGGACGCTGGTAAATTTCCTGCGGCGTGCCCAGGTGCTGAATGACGCCCGACTTCATGACGGCGATCCGGTCGGAGACGGCCATCGCCTCTTCCTGATCGTGGGTTACGTAGACGGTCGTAATGCCGACGTCTCTTTGCAGCGCTTTGATCGCATTGCGCATGTCGATGCGGAGCTTGGCGTCCAGATTGGACAACGGTTCGTCCATCAGCAGGACATCCGGTCGAATGACGATGGCTCTCGCCAGCGCGACGCGCTGCTGCTGGCCGCCGGACAGATTTTTCGGCATCCGGTCCTTGTACTGCTCAATCTGCACGACCTTCAAAATGTCCTCGACCTTGCTGGCAATCTCGGACTTCGCCAGCTTGCGGTTCTGCAAGCCGAACGCAATATTGCCCGTTACGGACAGATGCGGAAAGATCGCATAGTTTTGAAATACCATGCCGATGTTCCGCTTCCCCGGCTCGACGTTGTTAATTGTCTTGTCGTTAAACTTAATCGTCCCGCCTTCGATGCTGTTGAAGCCTGCGATCATGCGCAGCAGCGTCGTTTTTCCGCATCCCGAGGGACCGAGAAGGGTGAAAAATTCACCCTTCTTGATCTCCACGGACAACTCCGGAATGACGGTGGCGTCTCCATATTTTTTGACAAGGTCTTGAATGGATATCGTCACGCTCATCTCGTTGTCACCCTTTCAGAAAATGCGGTTTTATTGCAGGCTGGCGAACAGATCGGTATAGGTTTCGACGATCTTGGACTTGTGCTCGCTCACATACTTCGTGTCTTCGTCGATCATGTTAATATCGCTGTACGGAGTCATATAATCGCCAAGCTGTGCGTCTTTGCGAAGCGGACGGTTCGTGAGCTGGCTGCCGAACGCGTCCTGCGCTTCCTTCGACAGGATGAAATCGATAAATTTCTTGGCGTTGTCCAGATGCGGAGCGCCCTTGATGATACCCGAAGCCGCGTCGAGGAATACCGCTCCTTCTTTCGGATAGACGACTTTAACCGGAGCGCCGTTGCGAACATAGGTGCTGGACGGATCTTCGTACGTCAAGCCGACGACATACTCTCCATCCGCTACGCTCTTGTGCACCGCGCCGGAGCCGCTGGCGATTTTGCCGTCGAGGTTTTTGATCAGCTCGCCGACGTAGTTCCATCCCGCTTCGCTCTCATAATCGCCGCCCATCGCCTTCAACATGTTCGTCAGTTGAGCGAAGGCCGAGCTGGAGCTGGCCGGGTCGGCCGAAGCGATCTTGCCCTTCAGGGCCGGATTCAGCAAATCGGCGTAGCTGTCGATCTTGATGTCGCCAACCAGATTCGTGTTCACGAGGAGCACGCTTCCGTCTGCAATGTAAGCCGTAGCGAACCCGTCTCTGTTGCGATGTCCTTCCATCAGAAACTCATCGTTCGGGGACACATACGGCTCATAAAGCTCGGCGTTGGCCAGATAGCCCGCCATCGATCCTCCGAACATGACGTCCGCGTACGGGTTGGATTTCTCGGATTGGATACGCTTGATGATTTCTCCCGTTCCGGCGGTGACCAGTTCGACGGTAATGCCCGTCTGTTTCTCAAACATCGGAATGATCGTCTTGACGATTTCTTCGCTATTCGGGCTATATACGACTAGCTTGTTTTCTTTGGAAGCTTTCGAGCCGCCTCCGCAAGCGCTAAGCGTTGCCGCCAGCATTGTAAACGCTAGCAATAGAATGGAAAGTTTCTTCATTTGTATTCGCTCCTGTAGAGGATTTATTTTTGAATGCCCTTTCATTCTAGCTCGACTTCTCCAATTACTTAATCCTACGATTCGCTAACATCGTCTAAAATACGCAACTCGCACAAAAAAAAGAGGCCGCCCCGTAAGGTCGCATTCGACCTAAGGGCAACCTCTGGCTATTTGGGTTAACGACTCCGACGAGTTCTCCGCGACAGCAGCCAGCTTGCAAGGAGCAGATTCGGGACCCAACACAGCCACGCAATGATGCTGTAGTAGACGTTATACGGTCCCATCCCGAATAGGACGATTGCGAGCGGAAGATAGATTCTGAGCGTCACGGCAGCCAGAGTCAACGCGTAATTCAGCGTCATCCACTTGCGGTGCTTCGCAAGGTCGCGACCTGCGCGGATCGCATTCAGGCCTTGGCCCAGCGTATACAGCCACGCCAGCGAAAGCAGCAGAAATCCCAGGCTTGATGCCCAGCCACCCGTTGCGCGGAAAGACATATATACTCCCGCCACAGCGGACAGCAGTACGGCAATGCCGTAGATTCGCCCCAGCGTCCGGTGCAGCCCAATCGATCTCGCCCGCAGCTTCCCGACGAATTGCACCCATCCGACGCCCAGCGCAACGACACCGCCCGCAATGTGCACATACAGTGCGGAATACCATAGATCGCTTAATCCCATGATCTTCAGCTTTTCCTGCACAAATGCCGACGCACCCGTTCCGAAACCGAAATACTGAATCGCCAGAAACAAACTGACCCCAATTGCCAGAAAGGCAATAACGCCTAGTCCTTTGCCCCCGCTTTTACTTCGCTGCGCCGTTCTCGTCACCTTGGTTCCCCCTTCACGGGATTGCCTCCAACCCCTCGGTTAAACCAAGTTTACCAAATTCCCCCTCACGGAAAATCAGACCTCAGGTGAATCTTTCCCTGTACTTAAGACGGAGTCGGACGACGATTCCGAGCTCGATTAATAAGCTCTGCCGCCGCAAGCAGCATTACAATGGAACCGTAAACGCCGATGGTGTATCCCGTCGCATAAGCCAAACCGAATCCGGCCGTTGCCAGGGTGGTGAGAAGATGAATCGACAGATTGGTAAAACAGAAGGCATAGCTGCGAATCATCCATTTTCGATGCTTGGCGATCCTCTTCTTCCGAATCTGTACGATGGCGGCGAGCGTCATAGCCGGCCATAGCAGATTCAGAAGGTTGAACGCCATGCCGGCCGCCTTGCCGCCCGTCGCGTACGGAGCCATGTATCCGGAGGTCAGGACGACGATCAGTACGGAGATCGCATAGACGTATCCGTTGATCCGATGAAACCGTGAGTATTTAGTACGTATGGAAGATGGAAAATTGACGGCTCCGGACAGCATAGCTACGCATGCGAAAGCAACATGAACATACATAACGTTCAGCCACATGGAAACGTTAAGCTCTCGCTTCAAATTGGACTTATGGCCGAGAAATTCCGCAGCCTGAGGATCGTGAACGAAGTTTTTGTAGAGTGCATAGGCAACGAACACAGCGACAGCAATCAACATAAGGCTGTATAAGCGTTTGGCGTTGGACATGAACAAACTCCTCCGAGATTATGCTATGATTGTCCCGATAGCTGTCGATCGGCGATTAGGAGAGCACGAATGAGAGGATCGGGATCATGCGCAAAGGCGAAAAAACCAAGCTCCATATCATTATTAAATCCGCTGTGCTGTTCAACGAAAAAGGCTACGCGGCCACTTCGATGCAGGACATCATGGAAGCCACCGGATTGACCAAGGGCGGTCTTTACAGAAGCTTTTCCAGTAAGGAAGAGATCGCACTGGAGGCATTTCGTTACGCAGGTACGGTTCTTTGGGAGCACTTCAAGAAGGCGATTGAAGGACGCAAGACGGCAACCGAGAAAATATTGGCGATGTGCGACGTCTACAGCGACACTGTCCACAATCCGCCGATGTCAGGCGGCTGTCCGTTCCTCAATACGGCGATCGAGAGCGACCATTCCTTCCCTGCCTTGCGGCAACCGGCAATTGGCGCCTTCGAACAGATGTCGGTATTTATCCAAGGAATGCTCGAAGAAGGCAAGGCCTCCGGGGAATTCACCGTAGATATGGATTCCGAGGCCGCAGCCTCCTTCGTCTTCTCCTCGATCGAGGGTGGCATTATGGCCAGCAGACTCACCCTCGACAATAAACACGTCCGCAACTCCAAAGCTCAGATCGAGCGCTGGCTCTCTTCGTTCCGGCGCCCGTGAACGTAAAGCGATTTGAACTCGTTTCATCGTGCACTCCTTCACTTTGAAACCGAACCGTTCGGTCTCTTTTTAGAGTAAACGAAGATCTCCCGAATGTAAACCGGGAGTTGTGACGAATTCATGAAAGCGGAGCCCTCCGGAAAGCCCAGCTTCAGGCGGTCGACGCCCTGTCCCATCTGCAGAACGAGTCCTATTTCGGCAAGTTCCCCATCAGGTTCGATCAGAACGCGGCCTCGGCCGGCTGAAGGGAATCCAGAAACGCCCTCATCGCATGAGAGACCCATTTGCGAGGATGCATGCACGCTTGCAAGCTCAATCGGAGATCCGGATGAGAGAACGGGAGCGCCGCCAGCTCCCCTCTTCCAAGCTCGGCGTCGGCGGACAGCCGGGGCAGGATGGCAATTCCTCCTCCGGCGGCCACGCACCCTTTGACCGCTTCCGGATTGCCGATCTCCAAGCTGATTCGGTATGGAATGCCTTCCGCCCTCAGCAGCTTCTCCAGCATAATCCGGTAGTTGCAAGTCTCCTCCGTCATGATCCACTCTTCGCCGCTCAGCCGCCGCAAGTCCACGGCGTCAAGCCTTGCGAGCGGATGATCCGGCGCGGAGACAAGCACGAGCGGCTCTTCGCGAATTTCCGTCCATTCCAAAGCGGGATCGGTCGGTTCGCCGACGAGCATAAGGCCGAAATCGAGCTCCCCCTCCTTGACCCGATGAACGATTCGATCCTCGCGGTCCGGCTGCAGCCGGATGTTCAGCTCCGGATAGCTATGCCGAATCCGCTGTAAGAACGGCGGAAGATAGTAGGCCGCGAGCGAATCGATCGTGCCGATCGTCAAGCTTCCCCCTCCTTGCCTCGCGAGCTTCTCCTTGGCCTGCTGGTGCAGCTCCAGCATTTGAGTGACGGTCTTCAGCAGCTCTTCGCCCGCAGAGGTCAGCCGCAAGCCTCGGCCATACCTCTCGAACAATTGAACGTCGAATTCTTTCTCAAGCTTCTGAATTTGCGTCGTTACGCTCGACTGTGCATACCCAAGCTGCTCGGCGGCTCTCGTGAAGCTCTGCCGCAAGGCGACCTCCCGGAAAGTCTGATAATAGATGAGATCCACGCTGTTCGCACCACCCATCAATATTATTGATAATGATTATTATATATTATAGATAACTATGATGGAATATGGCGTGATACAGTAGGTTCAAATAGTTTGTTAAGGAGGCAATTCCATGTTGAGCCAAGCGGAGTTAAAAGGAATTTACGTCCCCGTCGTCACGCCCTTTTTGCCTGACGGGGAATTGGACCTGGTCTCTTACGAAAGGTACGTCAAGCATTTGCTGGAGTTTGAAATCGATGGGCTAGTGGTAGGGGGAACGACAGGGGAAAGTCCGACAATCTCATGGGAGGAAGTCGTAGAGCTAGTAAACATAACTCGAGACGCATTGGGAAAGCGAAGCGTTCCGATTGTCGTCGGAACGGGAACGAATAACACAGCGGATACCGTACGAAGAACGGAAATGGCCGGACGGATCGGCGCGGACGCCGCGCTTGTCGTCACTCCGTACTACAGCAGGCCGTCGGAAGCCGGCATTCTGGAGCACTACCGAAGAGCATCCCGGACGGGCGTGCCGGTGATCGCTTACGAAATTCCTTCCCGAACCGGCATTCGGCTGTCTGCCGAGACGATGCGAGCAATTCTCGAGCTTGACGGCGTCATTGGACTAAAAGATAGCTCCGGCAGCCTGACTTTGCTGCAGGAGCTCGGTAGTTTTGCTACTAAGCCTGTACTGTGCGGAGACGATGCCCTTCTCTACGATATGCTCCGCCTAGGAGCCAGCGGAGGCATTTCGGCTTCGGCAAACGTCTGTACAAGGGACTTCATCGAAGTCTGCCGGCAGGCAGCGGCAGGCAATTACCCGGCAGCAAGCAGAGTGTTCGACGGGCTGCGACCGCTCATCGACGATCTGTTCCGCGAACCGAATCCCGCGCCGCTCAAGTGGCTGCTTGCGGGACAAGATCTTCTTGCTGCCGATGCCGTCCGGCTGCCGATGAGTCAGATTACATCAGCATTGCAGCAACGGTTGTCCCGTTACTTGGTCGAATAACAGACACTCATGCTGCCGGTCAAGGAAAGCTACATTCCTATGCCGCCCAAAGGACGCAGCTTCACCGGCTTCACGCCGGCGATCAGCGGCCGGCAGCGTTGGATGACAGCCAGCACGCCCTCGTTTTTCAGGGATGCGGCATGAGCTTCCTCGCTCTCCCACAACTCCGTAATCCAAAGAACGTCCGGCTCATCCACCGACTCGTTGATGATGTAGAAAATGCAGCCGTCCATTCCTTGCAAAGTCTCGGCCGACTCCAGCATCAGGCCCGCCAGCTCGTCTCGCTTACCCGGGTGAGCAATCAACTGTCCCAACATGGAATATTTACTCATCCAATAACTTCCTCTCTACTGTAAGTTGAGATAACGTCGATTCGTAATATGCCGCCATTCGCGAAGCGACCTCCGCCATTCTGCGGACGAGAGGCTCGGACTCGATCTTCAACGCTGTGCCGTAGGGCATTAGGAAATAGGGAACGTAAGAGTCAAACGTAGATCTCTCCAGTCGGAACACTGCCTCCTCCGGACTGCGTTCGGCCAGCGCGTGTCCGAACAGCCAGTGCTGGCACAGCTCGTTCAGCGCCTGCTCCTGCGCTTTGATCCTTACAGTTTCAAGCTCCTGAGAGCCGGAGTCGGGAAGCAGGCTTCCAAGGAGAAAATCCTTGGCGGAGAAGGAGGCCGGACGTTCGAAGCGCCCTTCCGTCTCCCGCAACGCTATAATACGGTCTACACGGAAGCTTCGCGGCTCTCCGCGATAGCCGCAATGTCCGACGGCATACCAGCTTCCTTTCCAATATACGATGCCGTAAGGGTCGAACGATCGGGTCGACGGGCTGTCTCCCTTCCCGCGATCGTACTCCATCTCCAGCGTTCGCCACTGGCCGGCCGCTTCCTCGAGCACCTGCAGGAAAGTTCGATATTTGCCTGTCAACGGCGGATAGATGACCGATAAACCGCCGCTATGGCGCTCAAGTCGATCCAGCTGTTTCTCGTTCGTGTAGCGCTTAAGCTTGTCTACCGCCCTGTCCACCGCCTCCGAGTGCGGATAGCCGGCTTCCCTCGCGAACACGGCGGCATGGATCAGCCCCTTCCGCTCATCCGAGTCGAACAGCAGCGGCGATTCGGAAAAGCCGTCCAAAATGCGGTAGCCTCCGTTCGGGCCCGAATCGGCAATGATCGGAACTCCGCTGGCGCATAGCGAATCGATGCATCGATAAACGGTCCGCACATGTATCTCCAGCTTCTCCGCTAGCTGCTGTGCCGTCATTCGTTTTCCTGAACGCAGCATCCACAGGATCGATAACATATTGTCCGCTTTGGTCACGGCTCAAACCTTCTTTCCCGGCATGGGACTGGAAACCACCTTCATTCATTGTACGCCACTCTATGCAAGCGGCGCCATGCCCTTGTCGACCCAACTCTCGTAAGTCGGGCCGAAAATTTCCGGAGGCCGCAATCCGGCCTGCCTCATCAGCACCGTTATCTGTCCCCGATGATGTGCCTGATGCATCAAGGTAAACCGCAAGGAATCGCCGTTCCCCCACTCTTCTCCCATGATCGTCTGCGTCTCTTTCAGAGAGG
The DNA here is from genome assembly GCF_017671885.1 of Cohnella sp. LGH. NCBI lineage: Bacteria > Bacillati > Bacillota > Bacilli > Caryophanales > Paenibacillaceae > Cohnella > Cohnella sp. LGH. Next base: position 533,800 of record NZ_CP072117.1, on the reverse strand, counting down.
CATCGCACCATTGGGTTCGTACAGCCTCAAGCATAGCCGAACAGATGCGGCGGTATTCCTCGGCGATCGCAACGGCGCGATCCGGTTGTTCCTGCTCCCCAGCCTCGAAGTCAAGCCCTAACGCAGTCATATAACGAAGCGAAGTCACCAGATGCCATGCCAGAGTTCCCAAGGTCCGGCGATCTACAACGATCGCCTGCTGCAGGGAATCGTCGGTCAATGCGCTCAGCACCCGATCGGTCAGTTTCGCCTCACTCTCCCACTCCGCCGCAAAAGCTTCAATTGTCGCAAACATTCTTCTTCCTCCTTTATCGTTCCTTCATTTCAATAGCAGTATAAGCTTTGATCCCTGACAGAAACGGTCAGTCATTCGAAAATCGCGGCAAATTGCACAAATATACTGCACCTTCACTTGACACTTTTTCATGTCGAGTTTATAATTTGATCATTCAATCAATATTTTGACTGTTTAATCAATTAATGATAAAGGAGAAAAGAAAATGACGAACGAGACCGGTTTCACGGCATTTTTTGCCCGTCTGCCTCTATTCGCGGCCCGTATAATCAGCCTAGCAGTGATGCTGCTGGGAATTGCGGTTCTTTGGTCGGTATGGTTTTTCTATGAGGAAAGGTGGCGGCACGGCGAGCTGATCAGTTATTATGGAATACAACCGCTGCTTATGATTGGAGGCGGTACGCTGGCGTTCATCTCGGGCTGTCTGATGATGACGAGGAGCTTGCGGGGAATCCAGCTGCTTAAGCTGGCTTTGAGCATCATTCCGCTTATTCTGGCGCTACGATTGATCATCCTAATCGTCAGGGCGATCGGGTACGCGGTGAACTGGATCGGAGATCATGCCGCAGAGTTCATGGACGGATCGATTCTGACTCGGATTGGCGGCATTAACCCGCTCGGCTTTGCTCCTCTAACCATCGTCATCCTCATCGCCATAATCGTTAAGATCGGAAAGAAGAAAAGCAGTCAGTAACCGTCTTCCATTCGATAAGGAGATCGACCTATGACCGACCATCAACCGGAGGAGAAAACGTCTTTTATTGCCGAGGCGCGGCGCGCCCAGATTTTGAAAGCCGCCATCGACACGCTGGACGAGATCGGCTTCTCCAACGTAAGCTTGGCTAAAATCGCGAAAAAAGCCGGTATTAGCACGGCGCTTATCTCGTATCATTTTAAGGACAAAAACGACCTCATGGATCATGCGCTGTTCGCCTTAGTCCAGGAATCTACCGCCTATGTACTGAACAAGACGCAGACGTCTGCTTCGCCCCTGGATAGACTGCGCGCCTATATTACGGCCAGTCTGGCCTATCAGGGGACGCACCCGAAGCAGTATGCTGCGCTGCTGGAGATTGTTTTCCACTCCCGTACCCCGGATAATGTTCCTTACTACAAAATCGATGACGACGAGGAGGAGCCCGTGGCTGCCGAGCTGCGCTCGATATTGCAGGAAGGACAAGCCGCCGGGCAGTTTGGCAGCTTTAACGTCAGCGTGATGGTTAATGTGATTCGCGGGGCGATTGGAGAGTTTCTATTCAATCAGCATGCAGCGGCCCATCTCGACCTGGAGACCTACACAAACGAGCTGCTGGCAATCGTGGAAAATGCGGTTCGAGTTCGTTAAAAGATTGGAGGACATCTTATGTTAGCCAATGTATACAAGTCGGAAAAAGGGGTTGTCGCACGCTACGAGCGGGATTGGGAGCATTCTGCAAATCACGCGTGGACGTGGCTGACGGACAACGGGAAGCTCGCACAATGGTTTTCTGAGCTAAGCTCAGACGATCTTCGCTCAGGCGGAAGAATGCGCTTCGATATGGGGGACGGAACGTTCGAGAATATGACGATCACGGATTTCTCGGAGGGATCCATACTGGAGTACGAATGGGGCGAGGATAGTGTCCGTTTTGAGATCGAGCCTCGACCAAACGGCTGTCGACTTGTGTTGATCGAGACGATTCGCCGGATTACGGAGCATACTCCGAAGGATCTGGCCGGTTGGCACGTCTGTCTGGATGTCGTGCAGGCTCTGATGGACGGCAGGCCAATTCCAGCACGCGAGGACGAGTGGAAAACGAGATATGAGCAATACGTTCAGGCGATTCAGGCGCTTTAAGCCGAATCGCCTCTTGTCTATTCCGCCGGAACGATGCGGACGGGAGTCCCGAAGCGCTTGGCGGATTTGGCGCGAGCGCGCGCAACTTCGATGGTCCGATCGCGCGAAGGAGCTCGGGTGACAAGCGATTCGAGCAGCCTCTGCGCGGCTTCGCTTACCTCTCTCACTGCAAGAGAGAAAGCTTCCTCATTCGCTTTCGACGGCTCGTTAAAGCCGGACAGCTTCCTCACGAATTGAAGCGCAGCCGCCTGCACTTCATCGGGCGTAGCCGGGGGATCGAAGTTGAACAGCGTCTTAATGTTTCTGCACATCGCTTCTCATCCTCTCATTAACTTCTTTGCTTCACGGCGAATATTCTCTATGTCCAACACCTTCATTATTAATCAACAATCGTCTCCGCGCAATTTGCAAGTGAATCTCCGCAAGATATGCGCTCATGTGCGTGAATTGATCAGTCATAGAAAAAAGAGGCTGTCTCATAAATAGGGTTGTACAAGATGATCGATCAAGAAAAAGTGCATGTATCTTCTGGAGACTGCCTCATACGATCCTGAAATTTCCTTATCACGGGTTTACCATTCCCATTTCAGGATCGTATAGCATCGGAAGGAGATACATGCACGACAACATTCTCTATCGATCATCTTTTTGTACAACTTTTTTACTTATGAGACAGCCTCTTGTCGAACAAGCTCGATATTAGCCCCGATAATAAGGCTCTTGGGGCGGCGGAGGCGGAGGAACAGGCGCGTTGCGCATCAACAGGTCATTGTGGAAGTGCGCCAATGCGGTTTGGTAATAAGGCGCCAGCCAGAGATAACCGATTCCAAGCGTAAGAGACGCAAGCAACGCCCAACCGATGAAGGTAAGCATCAGGACAAACAATCTGCCTTTATGGCCGCTCATCATTTCCTTGCTCCGGCTAATAGCCTCCAATGGGCTGATTCCCGGATTGTCTCTCAGAATAAAATACGCTTGCGAGTATCTGAATCCCGCAATAATTCCCGGAATGACGAACAGCAGCGTCCATAAAAATGTGAAAATCGCCATCAGCAAGTATAGAATGAGAGTATCCCCGAATCTGGAGAATCCGCTAAAGAGCGTCTCTGTCGTAGCCTCTCGTCTACGCGACATTTCAAGGAAAAAAGCCGATAGACCGTAGGTCATCACCCCGACGCAAAGAAAACCAGGAATCCACCCTATAAAAGGGATAAAGTTGAAGAATTGCAAAAATCCCATGACCACGCTGTACAGCAAAACATGGAGCACGGCGCTGGTCCAATTTCCGGACAAGCTTTCTCTTGCTCTTGCACGAAGCTCTGAACTGGTCGGCACGTTGTCTATTCCACCTTTAACCATAATGGATGCGGTTCCATTCTATTTCTTTTTTCCAATGTTCGCAATCCTAATTTTTACAGGCGGAGACATTGAAACCATCCAGCTTAATTCGCGAACAGCTGCTTCTTCAGTTCCTTGTTGCGTTCCATAAAGATTTCATTATGCGAGGAAACCATACCCCAGGCGTAGGCCTCCGGAGTAATGAATTGCTTCGCTTTGTTAACCGCGTTGGCCGCATCCTGGAAGGCTCCGGCAATGAGATGGAGCTTGCCGTCATGACCGAGAATATCGCCGGCAGCATACAATCCCGGCACGGACGTCTCGCTCATCGGAGTGCCCGCGATCGCCCACTCGTCCCTCATCTCGATTTTGACCTGGCTGTTCGAAAGCAAATCCTTATCCCTCTCGTACCCGTGATTGATAATGACTTCTTCTATCTCCAGCTCAACCTGCGCTCCGTCGTCTTTGTTGCGCAGCAGCACCTTCTCGATCGCTTCCTGGCCCGGAACGGCAATCAGCTTCTCGATCTCGGTATTGAGCAGACAAACGACAGAGCTGGAAAACAGTTTGGACACTTCGGCTTCGTGTCCTTTCAGCGTTTCATTGCGATAAGTCAGATACACTTTCTTCGCAATCGGTTCAAGCTCGTTGGCCCAGTCCACTGCCGAGTTGCCGCCGCCCGAGATCAGTACGATCTTGTCTTTAAAACGCGTCAGCGACTTGACCGTATAATGAAGGTTCGTAACCTCATATTTTTCGGCGCCTTCCAGATTCAGCTTGGTCGGCTTTAGAATGCCGCCTCCGACCGCCAGAATAACCGTCCTGGAATAATGCTCCGCTCCCGATGCCGTATGTAGCACAAAGATGTCGTCTTCTCCTTTAGAGAGAGAGGCGACCTTCTCTCCCAATACGATCGTCGGATCGAACGTTTTCCCCTGTGCAATCAACTGCTCGATCAGCTGCTCCCCGGTGATCGGCGTGACACCGCCGACATCCCAGATCAATTTCTCCGGATAGACATTAACCTTACCACCCAGGAAGTTCTGAAACTCGATGATCTTTGTTTTAAGCTCCCGCAATCCGCTATAGAAAGCAGAGAACAACCCTGCTGGGCCGCCTCCGATAATCGTTACGTCAAAAATATCCTTGTCACTCATCCTTTATCCTCTCCCTCATTCTCCTGACCGTCCTAGTGCCTCGGACTTATTGTATCACAAGTCATTGAGAATGAAAATCATTATTGGGAAAGAGAAATTGAATAAGGATCGACAAAATCATACTCCATGTCCTTGAGCTCGGTCAGCAAATTGTCCAATGCCTCGACCGTCCAGGGCAGCTCGTGCATCAAAATGTTGGCGCCGGGATGCGCCAGGTCGACGATGTGCTGCGCCAGCGCCTTCGGATCGTTGCTGTCCGCCGTCATCTCCCAATCCCGAGAGTCAATCGAACAGGTGACGACCGCTAGCCCCGCCTTCCTCGCGATTCCGGAAATCTCATTGTTAACACTGAGATACGGCGGGCGAAAAAACACGGGAGCCGTACCCGTAATGTCCGTCACGGCTTTCTGGACATCCCCGAGCTGCTTCGCGACAGTCTCCTCGTTTTCCGCGCTAAGGTCGATGTGATCCCAAGAATGGTTGCCGATCATATGGCCTCGCTCGTATACCCGCTTTACCAGCTCTTTGTTGTTCTCGATTTGGGGACCGTTCATAAAGAAGATAGCCTTAGCCTTATGTTTGTCCAGCGCATCCAAGATTTTCGCATTCAGCGCTTCGTTCGGGCCGTCGTCAAACGTGAGCAATACGATCTTGGCACTGCTTGTTGCCGGATCCAGGGGGACTACGGTTTGGGTAGAGGCGTTAATTTGGTAGACCTGCTCGACCGCCTTCGGATTCCCCGAAGAGCAAGCCGCTTGCAGAAACAGAAACAAGGCGAGGGCGCAGTATAAAAGTTTCTTCCCAACGTTCATTTTCAATAGCTCACTCCTCCGTACCAATCAGGTCGTCTATGCCGCATATTCCAATTCTAGCGGTATCGGAGGAACGAAACGAGATAACAGATTAGCTATTTCTTATACAATGCAACGTTTTTTATCGATGATCGCTATAGATGTTCGGTTTACTGAACGAGCGAATGACTGCAAGCTCCTCAGCGGACAGCTCAGGGGTCTGCGACGCGGAGATGTTCTGCAGCAGTTGCTCCTTCGAGCTCGCTCCGGGAATGGCGACTGCCACCGCGGGATGACCAAGCACGTATCGAATCGCCAACTGCGTGAGGTTTCGATCCGGGCTCTCCAGCTCTCGCAGTCGTTCTCGAAGCGCCTTGATCTCCTCCAGGTCATAGTCGGGCAAGCTTCTGGAAGGCTCCCGTTTCGCCGCCAACGTCCCTTTGGCCAACGGACCTCTGGCGATCACGCTTATTCCTCGCTCCTGAAGATGAGGAAGGACCGCTTCCTCTGCCCGCCGATCCACGATGCTGTACGAATTCATCACGCTGACGATGGAGGATTTTGCAGCATATTCACGGATAACGTTGGGACGGATCGAAGAGATGCCGTACGCTCGTATTACTCCTTCCCGCTTCAACTGCTCGAACGCCTCGATCGTCTCGTCGATCGGATCGTCAAGCGTGCCCCCATGAAGCTGGTACAGATCGATGTAGTCCGTACCAAGTCTTCTTAGGCTTTCTTTGACCGCGGATAAAATGTATTGCCGGGAGGGGTCCCAGGTCCATCCGTCTTGGCCCGGAATCCGCCGGTTGCCGACTTTGGTGGCCAACACTACGCGATCTCTACGCCCCCGAATCGCTTGGCCGACGATTTCCTCGTTGCGCCCGTCGTCGTACAAATCCGCCGTATCCAGCAGATTGACGCCCCGTTCCAGCGCCTCGTGAATCAGCTCGACAGCGTTTCGCACCTCCGTCCCCAGAGACATGCACCCCAGTCCGATCTCGCCGACGAGCAAGTCGGAGCCTCCCAAGCGGTTTTTTTTCATCCGTCGTTCATCCTTTCTTCTCTAACCATTCTCGGACCAGTTCCAGCAATTGCTCCCTGGAAAGCTTGGCGCCCTTAAAGTTCGTAAGCGTATAATAGGCATCCTGATCTTCGTCGTACCAGTTCAGATACCCGTAGCTCAACGTCGCCGTCTTAACTCCGTCGTTGTTCATTTCTTTCACGATCTCTTTCTTAACCTCATTATAAACAACTTCAGTGCCGGCTATCTCGATTTTTTCGGTCGTCTGATCCTCCTGCTTCTCGGCATAGACATCCTTTCCGTTCAGATGGGTCGCGTATATGCCGATGCGGGTGCCAGCTTTAGAATAAATCCCGCTGACTCCGGATGCGCTCGACCAGGGAATCGCCTTCATGACCATATTCTCTTTGTCGGACGATTGGGAAGCTAGCCGTTCAAGCTCCTTAAGCGTGTCTTGGTATAGCTTCGTTCCCTTTTCGGGCACGGCCGGGCTTATTTCCCCGTATTCGAATTCGTAGCCGCCCATCGCTTGCGGAAATTCGCGCGATTCGATCCGTTCGATCGCCAATACAAAATCGGAATAGGACTGCAAACGCTTCGGTTTAAAATGAAATTGCATCGGGCCTAACGGAAGGTTCGCCCCTTCCTTCGCGTAGAAGGCGATTAACTCCCCAGGCTCCGCAAATTTCCGGGCTTTGGCGATGTACTTCTCATACGGATTATCCGTGATTCTCCCCGTATCCGGCGGAACGAATTGCACCTTCACATCTCCCGATTTATTTCGGAGCTGGATATATTCGGAGGCGCCATAGGCCGTTACGGAAACGACCAGCAGCAAGGCGAACAGGCTTGCCAACGCCGTTGAGCTTCTCATCGTTCCTCCAAACTTAATTAGGCGAGGAGCCTGGCCGGAAATACGGGACATCACCTTGTCCGCAACGTCGATCTCCGGAATTCGCCTCGGGTAGACGGCATTATTCAAATCTTCGTATTCATGGGCAGCTTCGAGTCTTTCCATGGCATGTCCTCCTTAATGTTCATGGATTTCTGAACCTTCTTCTTAATGCGCTGCAGCCTTTTCACCAATGCGTTCGGGCTTGTCTGCAAAATCGCGCCGATCTCGGCAAAGCTCTTCTCTTCGAATGCCCGCAAAACAAGCAAACTCCGCTCCTCGGGCGTCAGCTCCGATAGCGCCTTCGCCAACGAGGGATGATACAACCGATCGTCAAGCTCCTGCTCCGGACTGGCCGCCACCGTCTCCGGTCGGAAGATTCTCATGACCTGCCGGTGAATACGGCGTCTCCTCAGCACGTTCAGGCAATGACGATAAGCGATCCGATACAGCCAAGCCTGAAAGCTGCCCGTACTTCGGTACTGGTCCAGAGATTGGAAGGCTTTAACCAGAATATCCTGCACGGCATCCTCCGCATCCTGCCGATTGGCGAACAGACGGTAGCAGTAACGAAAAATCGGCTGTTGGAACGCTCTGACGATCAGCTCGTACTTCTCGGTCTCCCCCTGCCTTACAGCGTCGATCCATATTTCCAGCTCATCTGTATGGAGTGTGGGTTGCAACGATTTGGACACCTCCTGAAGCTTCGTATATCCTTATAACACTTGAGCCCTGCAAAAAGTGCCGCGGTTTGCAATAATACTGACCAGCGCCGGGAGCGGATGTGTTACGATAGCAGCATAGATCACCGCGAATGGAGTCGAACGATGAAATGGATTCGCAGTTGACGGCGTACATTACTTTGGTAAGCGTGTCGGGTATTTTCAATGTTTTCCTCGGCCTCTACGTTCTGTACAGAAGACGGGAAATCCCAGGGTCCCGCACCTTTATTCTATATATGACCGCTCTGTCCATCTACAGCTTCGCCTATGCTTTCAGCTTAGCCAGCGATACGCTGTGGAAAGTGAAGCTGTGGACGGTCGTCGAATATATTGGGATGCCTTTCTCGGCGCCGCTCGGGCTCATGATCATTCTCCGCTATCTCGGCTGGAAGACGACCCGGTGGCAGACCGCCGCCTTGTTCGTCATCCCCTCCATCACGCTGCTGATGGTTGCCACCAACGACTACCACCATATGTTCTATAAAGTCATCCAGATCAAGGAAGGCATGTCCCTCCCCTACCTCGATATCGAAATCGGCGAATGGTATATCGTTCACGGTATTTTCACGTCCAGCAGCCTTCTTGCCGCCACCGTGCTCTTGCTCGGCAGATGGAGACAGACGCGCAAATCTTATAGACCGCAGCTTGCGACTCTGATTTTCGGGCAGCTTCTCCCGATGGTTACCGCTTTCCTGTATCTTATCGGCCTGACTCCGGCAGGCATCGATCCCGTTCCGATGGTCATGTGCGTGACCTCTGCTCTGTATATTTGGGCCATTCTGTCCACGAAAATGTTAACCGTTATCCCCATCGCCAAAGAGACGATCTTCGACAGCATGAGGGAAGGCGTTATCGTCCTGGATGCAGCGAATCGTCTGAGCGACTACAATCACGCGGTCGGGCGGATGATTCCCTCCCTCGGCCCGACTCTGATCGGGAAAACGCTGGACGAGGTCTGGAATGTGCTGACCGGGTCCCCGTACCCTTTCGCCCACCGGCCTGACGGCCGGGCGGAGGAACTGGTGTGGACGACCGATGGAGCGGAGCAGATCTATCAAGTCCGCTATTCCCCTCTTCTGCACCGCAACGGAGATGCCGCAGGCGGCCTGCTTATGTTCATCAATGTCACCGAGCTGAAACGGCTCCAGCGCGAATTGGAGCATCAGGCCTACTATGACGGTCTGACGCAAATTCTTAATCGCTCCCAATTCATTAGCCGCAGCCGGACAATGCTGGAAGAATGCCGGCGGAACGGCCAACCCTTCACCGTCGTGCTATTCGACGTCGATTACTTCAAGCGGGTGAACGACAACTACGGACACGAGACGGGAGACAAGCTTCTCGTTCATGTCGTCGACGTCTGCAAAAGAAAAATTCCCCCGGACACGCTGTTCGCGCGTTACGGAGGAGAAGAGTTCGTGCTCGCGCTTCCTTCTACGCTTCAAGAGGGATTCGCGATTGCGGAACGGTTGAGGCAGGCTCTGGTATCCGAGCCGTTGATAGCTTCCGGAGAGGAGATTGCGGTCACTTCAAGCTTCGGAGTAGCCGAAGCCGAGAGCGGTCGGAACGATGCGCTCAGCGCTCTACTGCGCCAAGCCGACGAGGCCCTGTATGCCTCCAAACGCGATGGCCGCAATCGAGTCACCCCCTACAGGGCTCCTTCCCTGTTGCGCAGCTAAGAAGCTGTACGACCTTTCGTCAATAGCTGCGCCAGCAGCTCCAATTGGCCTTCTATGGAGATCGGATCGAAAAAAGAGAAGCTGGCCCGATCCAGCACATACGCTCTGCCCTGCTCCACGGCGGGCAGGCTTCTCCAGATCGGGTTATCCTGCACATGCCGAATGCCTTCGCCCTCGTCCGACACGAAAAGGTACTCCGCGTTCGCGGCATAGAGCGGAAGCTGCTCCAGCGGCAGATTCTGCACAATCTGCAGACCGCTGTCGATCGCTTGCCGCTGCACGTACTCCGGAATACCGAACCGCAATCCGCGATAGATCGGCCAGCCGCTGCGACCGTAATTGTCTCCGAATACGGAGAACTCCCGGCCTTCTCTCTCGAATCTGACAATCGCGGCAACAGGCTGACGGCCTACGATTCCGGACAGCCTCTCGCGGACTTCGGCTGCCCGAAGCTCGAATCGCGATTCCAGTTCGTCGGCGGCATGAGGCCGATTGATCAATCGACCGATCAGCCTGACGTCCTCGAATATATTGCGCTGGCCCTCGTAAGGCAGCAGAACGGTCGGCGCTATTTTGGACATCGCCCCGTAATTGGATAGGTTGGCATCGTTCATCAGGATAAGATCGGGCTCCAATCTGGAGACGGCCTCCAGAGAAGGCTCGCAGCCGATATCCACAATCCCTTGCTCCATCTCTTGCAGAAATATGCTGCCTCCCCACCACGTCAGATTGGCCCCGATCGGCTTCACGCCGATCGACAGCAGAACGTTGGCGTAATACAGCGCAACGATTCTCATCCCCTCCTGCGTATTCCGCACGTACTGCTTGGGGGATTGTCCGACCATCTGCTTAAACCTTCTGCTGAAATAATAGACGTCCTTAAAGCCGGCCCGCTGTGCGATCCGTTGCAAGCTCTCGTTGGAGGTGAGCAGCTGTTTCTTGGCCTGGTTCAGCCGCAGCTCGGTCATATAATCCACGGGGCTCTTGCCGGTCAGCTGCTTGAACAAGTGCGTATATTGCCGCGCGCCGATATTGGCTTGCCGCGCCAAAGCGTCCACGCTCATGTCGGCAAGGTCCAGCCGATGAAGCCGGTCTATCGAGCGTCGAACGGCTTCGCGGGACTGGAGCTGGCCACCCGTGTCGGAGCTGCTTCGGCAAAGCTCGTAAAGTAGCTCCTGCAGCCGAACATGCTGCTTGAACCGGGCCAGCTCCTCTTCCTCGTCGCGGTGACGCAGCAGTTCTTCCAACCGGCCTGCGATCTGGGCGAACGGCTGCGCATTCAATTCCTCGTAGGGCGGGCAATCGAACGGAGCAGCGGCCGTATGCTCCCCCTCTTCTTCCGCGACAGGGGCCGCGCGGAAGGACAGCCAAACCAGCTTCAGCTCGGAGGCGTTGTCGGAGAATACGTCGAACAGCGTATCCGGGGATAGCAGGAAGCAGCTTGCCCGGGTCAACCGCCGCCTTCTTCCGTCTATGACTGCTCCGCCGCTGCCCTGTATGGTCGCAACGAAGACGTGAGTACGAGCATGCAATCTGTCGGGATGGTCGGAAGCTGAGCAACTGATTTGCGAGATGTCAACCAGTGTGAATAAGTAGGAGCTAAAAGGCAGAGACAAGCGGCCCATCGGGGAATCCCCCTTCTTATGATTGATAATCGTTATCAATGACTAGAGTGCCTTAATTCTAGCCGAACAGAACTCCGTACGCAACAAGAGTCCGTCCCATAAGCAGGGGTTGTGTAAAGCATTGATGAAAAAAATAAAGGCATCTATCTCCTTGAGATAGATGCCCGCTACATTTTTTATCGATTATTTTTTCGCTAACAGATCCGCGATCAGGTCAATCTGGGCGGAGATGGAAATCGGATCGAAATAGAAAAACTTCTTGTCCAGCTCGATAACGCGATTGCCCTTGACTGAGGGGAGTCCCTTCCAGATCGAGCTGTCCTGGATAACCTCGAGTCCGACCCCTTCATTCGATACGAACAAATAGTCGGCGTCCTCTACGTATTCCGGAAGCTGCTCCAGCGGCAGTTCCTGAACGATCTGCGCCCCGCTGTCGATGACGGCTTCTTGGATCTTCGCGGGAAATTCCAGCTTCAGCCCCCTATAGATCGACCAGCCGCCCCGGCCGTAATTGTCGCCAAAAACGGTGAACTGACCGCCATTGCCGTCGATGCGGATAATCGCAGCCTTGGCGCCGCTCTTCACTACGTTCTCGATCTTATCTCGCGCAGCCTCCGCCTTCTTCTCGAAATCCGCCCTGAGCTGGCTTGCCGCTTCCGGCTTGCCCAGCAGCTTCGCGACCTCTTCCGCATCTTCGTACACGTTGCGGTTGCCGTCGTAAGGAATAAGCACGGAAGGAGCGATCTTGGCAAATTGCTCGTAATCCTCCGCATTGTTGCTGTTCATAATAATCAGATCGGGCTCCAGAGCCGCTACCGCTTCCAGAGTAGGCGGCCCTCCAACGTCGGTAAGACCGGCTTCCTGCTCCTGCAGGAACGGACTGCCTCCCCACCAGGTCAGATTGGCGCCGACCGGCTTCTCCCCAAACGCATACAAAATGTGGTGATAGTACAGGGCCACAATTCGCTGCGGATTCGCCGGAATCTCAACGTCGCCGTTAACCGTACTGACGATTCTCGTCTCTCCCTCGCCGGCTTCGGAGGATGCGGATGCTGAAGGAGAAGACGACGGGGTAGAGGTCGGAGATGCGGCTGGAGAATTGGCGGGACTGGAGGCGCCGCCGCTCTCCGCGGCTTTATCGTTCCCGCATGCGCCCAGCAGCGTGGAAACAACGAGAAGCAGCATCAAAGCAACGATAGCTGTAGGCTTGCGAATGACAGACATGATTTTGACTCCCTTTTTTGTAGTGATAATGATTCTCATCATGCTCCTATTATAAGGAGACTATTCGGTGCCAACAATGGAGTTTTCGGAGCAAAAACAGACCAACTTCCCTCCGAGAGGTACGTTTTATGCAAAATCTCCGATTATAGCTTCAAAGTCGACCTCGATCCGGGACGCTTTAATGAAGCGAATTCCTCTGAAACCTCGGATTAGGCAGCACGTATTATTTTTCTAGAAAGCTTGCCGCAACTGAATAGTTCCACTCCAAAGGGGAGTAGCTGGACAATAAAAGTCGTCAATACGAGAGCCGCGGCTCTCCGGCTTTATTGGCATTGCCTTAACGGTGCTGTTAGCGAGACCTTTGTCCAACAAGGCGAAGGTCTCTTCGCGTTCTTGGGAAGAATAAAGCGGTAAGCTTGTCTCTATTTGCACAAGGGGGATTGGGAATGGATTTCGGATTACTGTTGGAGTACGGATGGGTGCTGCTCGTATTGATCGCATTGGAAGGATTGCTAGCTGCGGACAACGCGCTTGTGCTCGCCATCATGGTTAAGCACCTGCCCGAGCAGCAGCGCAAAAAAGCGTTGTTCTACGGTCTGGCCGGCGCATTCGTGTTCCGCTTCGCTTCTCTGTTCGCTATTTCGTTCCTAGTGGACGTATGGCAGGTGCAGGCAGTCGGAGCGATTTATCTACTGTTCATTGCCGCTAACCACATCTTCCGTAAGATCATCGTAAAAAAGGGAGAAAAAGAAGCCGCGGAGAAAAAAGAAAAAAAGCAATCCGGCTTCTGGATGACGGTATTCAAGGTCGAGGTGGCGGATATCGCCTTCGCGATCGACTCGATTCTGGCTGCCGTCGCGCTGGCCGTGGCGCTGCCGACGACAACGCTGCCAAAGATCGGAGGAATGGACGGCGGACACTTCATCGTTATTTTCCTAGGCGGATTTCTCGGACTTCTGATCATGCGTTTCGCCGCCAACCTGTTCGTTAAGCTGCTGGAAAGCCGGCCATCGCTGGAGGTCGCGGCCTTCGTCATCGTCGGATGGGTCGGCGTCAAGCTCGCGGTTCATACGCTCGCGCATCCTTCCCTGCATGTCATTCCTCACGAGTTCGCGGAATCTACGGGCTGGAAGATCACTTTCTACGTCGTATTGCTGGCGATCGCCCTCGGCGGCTGGTTCCTGTCCGGCAAAAAGCGCAAAAGCGGAGAATCCGCTCACGCGGCATAATTCGGATTCGAACCGGGCGCTGCCTAGAGCGGTGCCCGGTTCATTTTCACCTCATAAAACCTTGATTACCCCACTTTGTTACGCCATGTAAAATGACATGTTTGGCGATGACGGAAAACTCCACTTTTGACGTTAGCATTTGCGCAGCCTTTTCCCGATTAACTGCTCAAGCATCTCCGACAGCTCGTTGGGACGCCCGGTTACGATGTCCGCTTTAGGGATAATAAACGCTTGCAGATTGCTTATGTAGATATAGAAGCTTGTTTTCGATTCGTAGATTCGATAGACATTGTCCCAGTCCGTTTCCAATGTCGTCTTAAGCCTCGGATCCACGGTCTCGCAAAACAGGGAACTGCGGTCGAAGCGGTAGTATATATTTTTCATGCTGGCGTATATTTTATTGGTTTTCAGATGCCTTCTGCCCGCCAACGCCAGCAACAGCAGCATTAAGAACGGCGTAACGATTGCGACTGCCCATAAGGTGTACGCGGGCGACGGCTCTCCGTCGAGAAAGGCCAACAAACCGAGAACCCCCGAAACAATTGGCGGTAAATAGGCAATGTACCATTTCCTGCGGAAAAGATGAAACCGATTAAATCTGTAATACTCCTTCCCCCTATTCTCCGTTCTCACTTCGAAAAACTCCGGCATTGCTTCACCTCTGTAAAAATGTGTTGTCAGAATCGCCCCCATGAACTTGGAATGACAGAGGCGCTTGCAGAAAATAAACTGGGTCATTCACTAATTCTACCGGGCCTCCCCCTTCTCCTTTTTTCTGTAATTCCACCTTAGTCCCAATAATTTTGGGTATGTATCCACGCAAAAGTAGGACAATTCGCATTAGCTATCTTACACTACCGAATCGCAAAGGAGCTGCTTCATTAATGGGGTGCAACTGCTCGTCTTCCGCTTTATCTTGCTGCCCGGAAAAGGAATACGTCCAAGATAAAGTGTGCAGTCCGTGGGCCGGGGCGAATACGACAACCTTGACTGTGTACACGAACAATCTAAGCCAAAATATCGTCGGCACCGGTTATTTGCGGTTCGAATCGGGCCCAGGCACGATTACGCTCAACATCCTTGACAGCGCAGGCGGAACGATTGCCACTTTCGCCGCCATTGCCGCAGGAACAAGCATCTCGTTTACTTATCGCCGATTCGCTACGATTCAGGTGGTCACCGCCGCGACAGTTGGTCAGTACGAAGGAGAGTTCTGCATTACCACCCGATATCCCGTGAGCTAGTCCTACTACTTTCGATAAAGGTGTTGATTAGAATTGGCCTCTAACTGCGCGACCTCGGCGCTAAGCTGCTGCCCGGACCAGGAATACGTGCAGGATAAAGTGTGCATCCCTTGGACGGGAACGGTTACGGCGGATGATGATGCTCCCGTCCCGATCGTCGTCTATGTCAATAACATGGGTCAGAATCTTTATGCGACAGGCTACTTGCAATATGCATCCGGACCCGCGAACGTCACCCTCCAGCCCATCGACTCGGGAGGGAACAATATCGGGGCCCCGATCGCAGTCTCGCCGGGAACGACGCCCTCATTCACTTTTCGCCGATTTGCTCAATTGCAGGTCATCCTTCCGGAATCCGATGCAGGGGCGAATGACGGTACGTACTCTGGCGAGCTCTGCGTCACGGTTCGTTACCCGCTAGCCTGATTTGCGCTCTCCCAGTCTGAAGAACGCGGTCACGACATATTTTCCTTCGGCGATTCCCGGCTTGTTGCCCGTCAAGGCAACGTGGATCGATCCGATGTTCCGATCTGTATAGGTTCCGGTAGTTCCGGGTTCTATCTGCATGACGAATGAGGATCGGTCTCCGGCAATCGTCATTTCGACACTGCCGCTGCTGGAGGTATCGTTAAATAATGAAACTTGGGTTAACTCTGCCTGTAAGCCTGGGGACATTGTCCACAGCAGCTGCGGGCTTGTTTGGTTTTCCTGAATAAGAAAATTCCCGCAGCACTCCTTCTCCGTCAGTTGGGAGGCATTCTCGACCGGAGGGGAGCGCGTTCCTGGATCCAAGATGTTATCGACCGACGCGGTTCGCGTGCTCGGATCCCACAGGACGGAAGAGTTATCTGTCGAGCGCCACACGACAGGGTGCGACAGCTTCCTCCGCTGCTTCGGCCTGCAAGTCGGCCTTCTGGATCTGCAGGGTTTCCTGTGGGTCGGCTTTCTGGATCTGCAGGGTTTCCTGTGGGTCGGCTTTCTGCGGGTAGGGCAGCGTTTCTGACGGCGGCGGGGATTTCTCTTTGATTGGCAGCAGGGTTGGCGATCGGTTGCTCTGGAGGCTCTTGCGGTTTTGGCGGGCCCGGCGGATCTGGTGGGTTTGATTGATTTGATGGGTTTGGCGGCTTTAGCGAGACACAGAAGAGAACGCAGTAAGATGGGGTATAGTTGATTTTTTCCCGTTTTGTATCTGCCTCGCCTATATTGGCTCCGCTTCAATTCCGATCGCCCCCCCTCGCACCCCTACCTTACTTGTATTAGATGAAGGAGGCGGGCAATTGGTTAGCCTATTCGGGTCGATAGAGTCAAAAGAGGGCGCTTGCCCAACATTTAGTTCAAAAGCGACTACGCGATCTGATGAATGGACCAGACAATGCCTTCGTTCTCGACGCCGCCCAGCGATATGTTGATCGTTAGCGTATCCGCCGCATACACCAACACGACCGTATCCCCCGCATTCAGCTCGACGTCTCCCGCCAGCGTAATCTCGCCGCTGCCGAGAATTACCCTGAGGGTTAGAAGCAGCGCAATGTTGACGTTCAACAGTGGAAAAATACCGGTTATAAGTTCCGTGACGACGGGAGAGGTTCTACGCACTCTAAAAGAAGGATACACGCCGGCGCCCAACTGGACGCTCAGAGCAGCGACGGTAGTGTAGTTGATCGTGGCCTTCACCGAATATCTACCCGTTGCCGGAACAGTGAACACGCCTGTTGTCGCGTTAAAGGCCGCATTCCCATAGTAAGGGCTGGCCGTGGACCAGTTTGTCAGAGTAGCATTGGCACTGACGCTAACATTGTTGATTCTCGCGGAAAAACCATTGGTTGCAAAGTTGGGACCCGTCGGGCCTCTTGGGCCGGTTGGACCTGTGGGACCTCTTGGACCGGTCGCACCTTTCGGACCGGTCGGGCCGATTGGACCCGTTGCGCCTGTTGGACCGATCGGGCCCGTTGCGCCTGTAGGGCCAGTTGGGCCCGTTTCACCCGTTGGCCCCGTTGCGCCTGTTGGGCCTGTTGGGCCCGTTGCGCCTGTTGGACCCGTTGGGCCTGTTGCACCTGTTGGACCAGTTGGGCCAGTTGGGCCAGTTGCGCCGGTCGGGCCTGTTGGGCCGGTCGGGCCTGTTGGGCCGGTCGGGCCTGTTGGGCCGGTCGGGCCTGTTGGGCCTGTTGGACCCGTTGGACCCGTTGGGCCCGTTGGGCCGGTTGCGCCTGTTGGCCCCGTTGGACCGGTTGGACCGGTTGGGCCTGTTGGACCCGTTGGGCCGGTCGGGCCGATAGGTTCGTCCGTACCGTCGCAAAACAATGGAGGACAGCAGGGGGCGTATTGCTTTTTATGAGAAACACCGTAAACAACACCACTCTCGTTCTCGCAGCTGGAGCAGCAGTCGGAGGTGCTTCCCGTTTTACCGCAGCATGACTTCATTCCGTCCGCCCCCAATCGCCATGCCCGATGTACAGGCTCTTACTAACTATTCAATGTTCCTTTCTTTCATTTTGATTGCGCTCCTGCCGCTGCCTGCTAGATTGATTCATTTATCACGTTACGGATATTGGCCGCAACTACCTGTCCATTACATAGATGTCTATCGTCGCTTGAAATGATTGGCCGCCTACCTCAGCCCCCCACGCTAGCGCAATTGATCCTCGCCCGTTTTATAGTACAGGTCTATTTCGATGGACGCATCCGGCGCAACGTACGAACGTGAAGTCGTTATGGGGGAGGAGGACTTCCGGAGGATTCGATTCAGGAGGACATAATCCGGCTGGCATGACCCGGCGCCACCCCTTTATTTATTGCAATGACGAGCCGCGCTTGGTACACTGGCAGTAACTTGGGAGGTGCCGGTTTTGACCCATTCCATCCGTTTAAGATAGTGTAAGAATGAATGAGCAGCTCAGCCGTTTTTTGTGAAAATGGCATGAGTTTATTGGCGTTTCATTTTTCGCGCAATGTATAAACGAAGGGATGGTTTTTTATGGCGACCAATTGGAAAAAGACATTCACGATTCTGTTCTCCGGACAGATTTTCTCTATACTGACCAGCTCCATGGTACAATTCGCGATCATCTGGCATTTGACGGCCACGACGGAATCTGCCGTTGTGCTGACGATGGCCGGTTTGGTCGGTTTTCTGCCGCAAGCGATTCTCGGTCCTTTCATCGGCGTATGGTTGGACAGATGGAACCGCAAACTCACCATGATCGCAGCCGACAGCTCGATCGCCCTGTTCAGCCTCATTCTGGGGTTGTACTACTATTTCGGCGACCCTAGCCTAGGGTTTGTCTATGTCATTTTGCTGATTCGTTCAATCGCTTCCGCCTTTCACGCTCCTGCGCTGCAGGCGGCCATACCGCTGCTTGCCCCTGAAGATCAACTGACCCGAGTCGCAGGCTGGCACCAAATGGTGTTCTCGGTATCGACGGTGATTGGTCCGGCTCTCGGCATTGCCGTATACTCAGCCGCTTCTCTAGGCGTTGTGCTGTTCTTGGACGTTGTGGGCGCGTTGATCGCGAATCTCATGCTCCTATTTGTTCCTATTCGTCAGCCGAAGCCCGAAGTTCAGGAGGCTCCCCATTTTCTCAACGAGTTTAAGCTGGGATGGAAAACCTTCGTGCAAGCGCGTCCCATCGTCATCATCACCGCAGCTACCGCGGTGTTCAGCATCGTCTTCATGCCTTTGGCCACGTTGTTTCCATTCATGACGCTGTCCCATTTCGGACGCGGCGGATATAGCGCCAGCCTGATTGAAGCGGTATTCAGCGTCGGGATGATTCTCGGCGGTTTACTGCTGGCCGTCATGGCTTCTAAATGGAAGGATATCACCTATATTTGCTGGAGCTTGGTCATTATCGGATTAACTTGCTTGGCAAGCGGTATGATCGGCCCCGGCGCTTTCGTTGTTTTTATCGCTCTATCGTTCCTGATGGGGGCGGCCTCTCCGTTCTTCAACGGCCCTTATATGGCGATGATCCAAAAAGCGTACGCTCCGGAAATGCTAGGGCGGGTCATTTCGCTGGTCACCAGCGTCATGCTCTTGGCTTCCCCGATCGGGCTGCTGCTGGCTGGTCCGCTCGTCGATAAATATGGCATACAGTCTTGGTTCTTCTGGTCGGGAGTCGTAACGGTACTGACCGGAGCGTTACTCTTAGCGAGCTTCAAGAAACTACAGGTTTCCGATCCCGCTCCCCAGTCGTAAATATGCCCGTTGTCCGTTGTCGGACTCAAAGTGACAGGGAAGATCTCCCTCCAATGCTATACGCTCCTGAAATCGGAATGGGGAAACCCAAAGTGATTTCAGGAGCGTATGAGGGAGTGTCTACTAGCTATGATTGATCCACAGTAACTCGAATCAGGCTCAAACAGCGGAAGTTTTTGTAGGGAAAATCGTACAAAGTAACTCAAATCGGGCTCAAACAGCGGACGTTTGTAGGGAATATCGTACAAAGTAGCTCGGATCAGGCTCAAACGGCGGACGTTTGTAGGGAAAATCGTACAAACTCGCTGCCGATGGCATGTTCGTCGTTACCGCGCTCCTTCCGGAAGCTTGACCCCTTTAATCATCAGCCACAGCGGCAGCGCAAGCTCGAACACGGCTCCCGGAATGTACAGCAGCATTCCGTCATGGCCCATCAGTTCCGTAATCGCGCTAGCCGACAAAGCCGCATAACCTATGAAGCCCAGCACGGACAATACACGCGGAACGAGCCTGAACCGATACAGCAAATAGCAGAAAAATAAGCTGTATACCCCGAGTGCCAGCATGCCCAATTGAAATGCGTAAGTACTTCCCTCTTTAATAAGCGTCCCCAACACGTGAAGATCGGACGAAACGTCGGCTGCAGCATATTCCCGGCTTAAAGCGACAAGCAGCAGCGGACCGACGGAGCCGACAAGAAGCAAAACTGCCTCAATCACTCGAAATCCTACGTATCCCAGCGCGATTTTTTCGTTACATAGCTTTAAAATCGGGAACAGCGCAATCGCGATACCGACAACGGAGACGGAGTTAATGAACTCCAGCACCACCCCCAAGACGATCCGGCTTTGATAATCTGCGGCGCGTTCCAGATAATCGGAAGCGCCTAAGATCGATTCGATAAGCGCATTCCCCGACATGTATGCAGCCGTTGCCACCAAAAACAGCACACCAGCGAAGGCCGCGGATTTCCTATACGTATCCATAATTCCCCTCCCGTTAATAGGCGGACGGTTCCGCCTCGTTAACCTGAATTGTATCCCCCGGAAGGTTAGAGCTTGTAGCTACTAAAGTATCGATCTGAGTTAGAGCGTTTGTATGGACAACCCGTATCTTCCGTGCAAAAAGTCGTAACTTTCATCCATTGCCGTTCCCGAAGAGTCCGGTGTAATCTAAAATGGCGAAAAAGGATAATGATAATCATTATCAAATAGTGTACAGTACAGATAGAACAGGAGAATGCAACGCCATGAACAGACTGCCTTCCTTTGTATCGACAACCGCCTTATTCCTTGCACTGATTATTTTGCTCGCCGCCTGTAGCCCCTCTGCCACGCAATCGCGCTCCGAAGCGCAGCCCGAGGGAAGTGCGAATAACGGCACCGCATCCGAAGCCCCTCCAGCGTTCAAAACGTATAAAGACTTTCAGGACAAGACAACCGAGATCCCCGTCCATCCGCAAAGAATCGCCGTGATTGCCGGATCGGGAACCATTATCGACGTTAAGGAATTGGGATTCCAGCCGATCGCCTATCCGCATCGTTATATGAGCAATTCCAACATTCTCAAGTCGACTCACGAGAGCTTAAGCGCCGCAGCGCCCGACATCGGCATGCCCACCAATCTGGAGCAATTAGCAGCGCTCGAACCCGACCTGATGATTATGGGCTACGAGACGCAGGACAACGAATATAATATGCTCCAAAAAATCGGCCCCGTCGCCGCTTTCGACGAGTCTGTGCCGCTGCAGCAGCGGATTACCGTTATCGGAGAAATTCTCGGCAAACAAGCAGAGGCCGAGGCGATTTTGTCCGATCTGGAGCAGAAAACCCGTTCGATGTGGCAGCAGGTTCGAGAGCAAGGGAAAATAGCCGAGGGAGAGACCGCGGCTGTCGTCGTCTATTACTGGAATAAGAAAATGTACCTGATGAAAAACTTCGGCGTATTCGACCTAATCAATCATCCTATGGGATTCAAAATGTCGGACAAGGTGGCTTCACTGTCGTCGTCTTCCCCTTCTCCTTATATCGAAATTACAGAGGAAGCGCTGCATGACGTATTGATCGCCGATCGTCTGTTCCTGCTGTACGACAGCAACGCCGATGCCAAAGAAGGCTTTAAGCAATTGAAGCAGAGCAAGGTTTTCCAGAGTTTACCGCCAGTTAAAAACGGAAAAATCCATTACATCCCGCTCGAATATAACGACAATGATTTGATTACTACTCGTAAGCTCGTCGACGTCTTTCCGCAGATACTGGACAGCGAGATGTTCGAGTAAGCAACAGGAGAGCCAGCCTATGTTTTTACCTTCTTCAAACGGCCGATCGGCATCCCCGTTAACGTTCGTACTAACGGATGCCTTTCGCCTGACGTGCGAAGGCCCGGAATCTCTTACTCTTGAACAAACCGACGATCTTCGCCTCCTTCTGGTGCTTCAGGGCACGGTGGAGGCGAAGATCGAACAGCGAGCGCAATCGGCAGGCCCCGGGGTCTGCCTCTTGATCGTTTCCGGCAGCGATGCCTCGCTGATTAGCCAGGGGGCCGGATGCGACGTATGCCTTCTCTCCTTTGCCGCATTGAACGCCCGCGCCAACGGCTCCGCTGTACAGCGGATATTAAAGCTGCTTTCCGGCAGGGCGAAGCTCCCTGCGGCCGTTCTTCATGAATATGCCGATAGTCTGAAAAGCGAGGATCGTCAGCAGGACGGGCTTCCCCGGCTCGGTCGACAGATCCGGTTTCTATCCCTGCTCTCTTTGCTTCTGGAGCAATGCGTTCTCGAGGAGAAGAAGCAGCTCTGCGATCCGAAGCATGCCGTGAAGCAAACGTTAAGCTTCATGCAAAAAAACTATTCGCTAAACCTCACCATACAGCAATTGGCGGATATGGCGCGGCTTCCGCGTTGGCAATACCTGCGCGTGTTCAAGAAAATGACTGGCAGCAATCCGAGCAGCTACATGACCCGATTGAGAATCGAACAGGCCAAAAGGCTGCTGAGCGACTCAAACGGGCAAGTGTGGGAGGTGGCCCACCGCGTAGGCTACCAGGACGAGTACTATTTCAACCGTAGATTCAAGCTTGCAACCGGAATATCTCCCGGCCAGTACGCCCGGATCTATGCCCACAGGCCCGATGCGACGGACCGCCGTGGAACCACGCATCGTCTTCCCGCACCGGCCGAACGTATCGTCTACGACGATGCCGGCACTCTGGGCGACTTGCTCGCATTGGATATCGCCCCGGTTGGAGCCAATTTGCGGTTTTGCGACAACGACTCGTTTACCGACAAAATTCAGTCCACCCAGGAGATCGGTTTTCCGCTTGATCCGGACAAGATCCGTACGTTAAATCCCGATCTCGTCCTATTGAGCCGTTACGGGAGCGATCGGCATCCGGAGCTGTCCGCGATCGCGCCGACAATCGGACTGAACGAATATGCCCCCATGCATCTGCGAATGCAGAAGCTTGGAGAAGTGCTCGGCATTCGCGAGAGAACCCGGCAATGGCTCGACTCGTACGACATGCGCCGCGAGAAACTGTGGCATCGGCTCCAATCCCGCAAGGCGCGCCACGAATCGGCGACGGTCCTGTTCTATGACTGCAATGGAAGGCTGTATTTGCTTCATCGGTTTCGCGGGCTGGCCAAGCTGCTGTACCACCCTCTTGGGTTCCGCATGGACGAGCGCGTTCAACGCCTGCGTCCCGCCCGCGGTCATTACTATATTTCAATTGCCTCTGATCGTCTAAGCGAATACGCCATAGGCGATCGGCTATTCGTTTTTACGCATCCCGGTCGGCATACTTCCGACTCGCTGTCGGAGCTTAACCGATGGCCGGGCTGGAATCGGCTGCCCGCCGTTCAGGCGGGCAAAGTCCACTACCTGGATTCTTTCTGGAATTCGGACGACGCGTTTACGAGTCAATTGACGCTGGAACGGTTTCCGGATCTATGGTCATAAAGACTATTCAATAGAGGAGTGAAACTACGATGCCGTTTAGTTCCTTGCCCCCTTCTCCCGCCCCGCATCCTTACGCCATTCCTATGCGGATTGCCGAGCTTGCCGAATATGCTGCATCCGGCCCCCTGGAACCGATGCCGAACCGTTCCCAGCTTCTCGTGGTTTGGGGAGGCAAAGGGGCTCTGCATCTCTACGAGCATCCGCACAAAGTAGCTCGCGGATTTGCGCTGCTTGGCCGCTCCGCATCGCAGGCTGTCGCTATCGGGCCCGGCACTTCCTTACAGGGCCTCTATATCGAATTCGTTCACTATCCGCCAAGCGCCGCGGATAATCGCAATTCCGATCCGGAATTCGAGATGGTGCAACGCTGCTCTGCCGATTGCATGAGGCTGGCCGCCGAGCTGTATGCCGCATGGCAAGAGCAGCCGGACGAGGGCGAGCCTTATCGGGTGCAGCTCTTGTTCAGCCGCTTGCTGTCCGAGCTTCGCCGGGAACTGTCGTCGACTCGGGTGGCGTCCGCGAACTGGTTATCCCGGGCGGTGCAGTTTATCGAAGCCAATTATACCGAGGATCTAACGAGGGAACAGCTGGCGGAGAGGGCAAACGTCAGTCCCGAGCACTTCTCCCGCGCGTTCCGCAAACATACCGGCCGCACCTTCATCGACTACTTGACGATGCTGCGGATTCGCAACGCCCAAAGCCGCATTCTCGTGGACAATACGGCGTTGAACGCGCTGGCCCGTCAAGTCGGGTTCAAGGAAGGACTCTACTTGAGCCGCAAATTCAAGGACGTCGTCGGGATGTCCCCAACCGCCTTCAGGCGCAAGCCCAAGCGGATCGCCGCGCTGAATCTGAATCATACCGGCATTCTGATGGCGCTCGGCCAAACGCCGGAGCTTGGCGTCTATACCTCCTGGCTGGAGAAAAACAAAGCCCGAACGTCAGGGCATTCCGGCATCTCGCTGAATCCGAACGGGCATACCCCGACCAGCTTGTACGATGCGGTGGCCGAAGCGCGTCCGGACATGATTATCCATTACAACACCGCAAAGGAAAACAGGGGCCTGCTTCCGCTTGCTCCCGTGATCGAGCTGCCGTTTCGCACGATGAACTGGCGGGAACAGCTGCTTATGATCGCCAATATGGTGGACAAAAGACGAGAAGCCGAGCAATGGCTGGCCCGCTACGACGAACAAGTCGACCGGATCAACCGGGCCTTGGACGAGAGGCTCGGCCAAAGAGGAACTGCTATCGTGTGGGAATTGGCGGGTGATAAGGCGTTTGCGTGCAGCGGCAGCTACGGAAGAGGCGCACATATTTTGTACGGGGACCTCGGATTTCGGCCCCCAGAGCCGGCCTTGTTCTCCCATGGTTACGTAGAGACATCGGTCGAAGAACTGTATTCGTATCCGGCCGATCATATTTTTATAACGGGGACGCCCTCCTGCCCGAAGTCCCGTCCTTTCCTTCGACGCCTGTCCCAAGCTCCGCAGTGGTCGAGATTAGAGGCCGTCCGCAGCAATCATCTGTATTGGCTGTATGGGGCCGACCTCTTCTGCGGCTATGATCCGCTCTCCACACAAGCTCAATTGAATATATTGGCGCGGCAGTTACTGCCTGATCACAAATTTGCATGAGCAAATGTCATTTCTGCTTGTAGTCGAACGATCGGATACCTTGTATAGTTTCATTGAGAATCATTATCGATTGCATACTGGAGGTATTCGCATTGCTGCATCATTTTTTGACCTCGCGTAAAATCGCTGTAATCGCAGCCGCACTCTGTCTCTCGCTTCTCGTCGCCTGCGGTTCGAACAATGTCGCGCCCGCCGCATCATCCTCGCCGCCGGCCTCCGAATCGGCTAAGCCATCCGCTTCGGAGAGCCCGTCCGCTGAACCGGAATTTAGGACGATCGACACCGTGAACGGCCCCATTCAAATTCCGATGCATCCGCAGCGTATCGTCGCGGAAGAGTATTTGGGCAGTCTGATCGTTTTGGACGTTATTCCTGTCGGCGCTCCCGGGCTGACGCTGCAAAATTATTACTTTAAGGAGGCTCTTACCGGCGTGGCCGATTCGGGAACGTATGGGTCTCCTTCTCCCGAAGTGATCACAAGCTTAAACCCGGATCTTATCATTACGGGCAACAAGGATGTGTACTCGACGCTGAGCAAGATCGCTCCCACTCTGGAAATCCCCTATGGACAATTAAAAAATGCCCATGAAGAGTTGACCTTCTTCGGCAAAGTACTCGGCAAGGAAAAAGAAGCCGAAGCGTGGTTAGCGGAATACGACCGCCGGATTGCAGAAGCCAAAGCCAAGGTCGATGCGGCGATTCCGGCCGATGCCTCTTTCTCGATCATCGAAAGCACCGACAAGTCGATCTATGCGTACGGAGATAACTTCGGCAGAGGCGGACAACCCGTCTATCAAGCTCTCGGTCGCAAGCCTCCGGCTGCCGTGGCCGATCAAATTATGGAGAAGCAATGGGCGGAAATCTCTGCGGAGATGATCGGCGATTACTCAGGAGACTACATTGTGTTGACGGCTAACGACCGCACTGTGGAAGATTTCAAGAAAGACCCGATCTGGAGCAGCATCCCGGCGGTGAAGAACGACCGCCTGTACGTCTGGCCGGAGGAACGCTCGTGGTACTACGACCCGATCGCGGTGCTGGCTCAGACGGAGGAGCTGGCAGCCTGGCTCACGAAGCAGCAGTAGTAGCCCTGTGAATACGAAAAGCCCCGTTGCAGCATCGGCTGTTGCAGCGGGGCTCTCTTCGTATCTGGACGGCGACATTGCGCTCTTAATTGACTCTGCGGCTGCTATTCCACGCGTCCTTCCTGCAGCTTTTTCCACACCGTCTTGTTGCTGTACTGCTTCATCGAGCTGATATCCGGGCCGAACCAGTCCGGTGCCTGGAACCCCAACGCCGCTTCCTCCGACTCGAATTCAATCTCCAGCACCCTGAGCTGAAGCTGGTCGTACGTATCGATCTCAATGGTCGTCCCGGCCCAATCGGCCGCCGTTCTCACCTTGGTCAGAGGAATCGCTCCGGACGCCTTAATAAGCTGCTCGTACAAGCTCTCCGAGATAGAATATTCGATTTCCTCGCGCACAAGACCGTTGCCGTTTTTGAACGTATGCGTGAATTCATGCTTCCCTGTAGCCATATCCCTGATTTTCCGAACTCTTAGCTCCTGAGTGTCGTCAATTGCCAGATAAGTTTGCTCAATATGCTGCTTCTTCACCGGAACAAGCACTCCCTCTTGTACCAGAGAATCGGGGAACTCCGCCAGCATAAACTTTCTTTCGATTTCCTTGGCCATTATCTAACCTCCGCTCTAAACCCTCAACTTGCCATACATCGACCCCACTATTATACCTAACCTCGGCGCTCATTCGAAAATTAGCCTCTGGTTGCTTCCCTTGCGGACACTTTTTGATTATTTTAGAGTAACCACTCACTTTTCCATTGACACGGACAAGTTTATCGATGTATTTTAGTAAGTAATCACTCACTTTTAGTTCGGGAAAACGAATAGAGGTGCATCCGATTTGACGACCCGCAACCTATTTAACGAAATCTTGGCCGTTAAAAGCGCCCAGCGAACGGAAAAACAGCAGCGGATAGTCGAAGCCGCCATTCGCTTGTTCGCCGAAAAAGGCTATTCCAACACTTCAACAGCGGAAATCGCTAAAGCCGCAGATGTGTCGGAAGCAAGTATTTTCAAGCAATATGGCACGAAGGACAAACTGCTGCTATCTCTTGTGGTCCCCTATATCAAAGAAATGTTCCCTTATGAGGCAGATGAAACGATGAATCAAGTTTTTAGCGGTGCCTATTCGGACTTTGAAGCATTTCTCCGGGCACTCCTGAAAAACCGCATCGCATTCATAACGGAAAACAGAGACATATTTCTGGTTCTAATTAAGGAGATCATTTACAAGGAGGAATTGAAAAACGAGCTTTTCCCTTATATCGCCGAAGTAGCGGCAACTCGCTTAACGAAAATCGTTGAGCTGTTTCAGGAGCGCGACGAGCTGGCCGACATGCCCACCCGCAGTATCCTAAAGCTGCTGTTCACCGTCATTGGCGGTTTTGTGGCCTCCCGTTTTGTGCTGTTGAACCGGGAATCCATTGAAGACGAGGAGGTTGAAGATGTCGTTCGCATGGTTTTGGACGGCATTCGGAAACTCCCTGCAAAAAATTCATAATGATTGTTTAAGGAGCGATTCGTTTATGCAAGCTATTAAGAACAAACTCGTACTGCTATCGCCGATTGTCGCATTGCTAGTAATATTCGTTTTCTCGCTCACCCTTTTCCCATCCGTTCAAGCTCAGCCCAAAAATCTGCCGATCGCCGTCATCAACGAAGATCAGGGAGTGGAGATTCCTAACCAACCGAAGATGAATATGGGGCAAACGATCGTCGATATGATGCGGAGCAACGTTTCGTCGGCAGCCGGCGAGGAGCCCGCCATTAAATGGGTGGAAGTCGGCAGCGTCGAAGAAATGCAATCCGGGCTGAACAACCAGGAATACTATGCGGCGCTTGTCATCCCGCAAGACTTTAGCGCGAAGCAGGCTTCCTTGCGGACCGAGACGCCCGCTTCTCCCGAGCTGCAAATCTTCATCAATCAAGGTATGAATACGGCGGCTTCCACAATAGCTGGACAAATGCTGAACGGAGTCGTGGACACCCTTAACAATAATGTTCGCACTCAAATACTCGGCGGCTTCCAAAAACAAGGAGCAACGCTGACAGTTGAGCAAGCGTCCCTCCTGGCAACCCCAATTGCCAAGAAGGTAACCAATGTCAACGAGATCGGTACGAAAAGCGCAAACGGCAACGCTCCCATATCCTTGTTCCAGCCGCTTTGGATGGCATGCATGGCGAGCGCGGCGATTCTGTTTCTCGGAATTAGCAAGCATACGGTCCAAAACCGCAGGGACACCCTGTCCGCTAAGCTCATTCAGATTGCAGCGGGAGCCGTTGTTGCGGTCGTCGTGGGCTTCGGATTGACATGGCTCGCAAAAGACATGGTGGGACTGCATATCCCGCAATTTACCGACACGGCGCTTTTCCTGACGATTACCTTCTTCAGCTTTTTCCTGATGATATCTGCCGTCGTGTCGTGGCTGGGCATTAAAGGAATTGCCATCTTTGCCTTAACCCTGTTCTTCGGCGCGCCTCTGCTTGCTCTGGCCCCGGAAATGATGTCGCCCTTCTATCGGGATTGGATCTATTCTTGGCTGCCGATGCGTTTTATGGTCGAGGGTCTTCGAGAGCTGTTCTTCTTCGGCCAGGGTCTGAACTGGAACGGCGCCGTATCCTCCCTCACCTGGATCGGCTTGACGAGCGCCGTCGTTATCGTGGCTTCCGTCTTGAAGCCTCGCTCCGTACCGGTACAGCAAAAAGCTTAAACCAATAGGAAAGCATGCGAATCGAGAGACTGATTGGCATGCTTTCCTGCCGTTCAAGAAAGTGACTTATTTTCTCGGCCAACGATTAGGTGCCACATATTGAAGCATCGTATGAAAGAGCGACGCCCACTGCTCCAGCGACAATAAAGCCACGGGTTGTTCCCGATCAACTTTTGCGTTCTTTAAGGCCATTTTCAACTGAACCGGCGTAAAAATCCCTGTAAACGTATCAGCCACCGGCTGTCTCGGCTCACTCAGCGCATAAGCTGCGAATGCAATGAATTTATTCCCCTCTTTAGCGGACATGAGCGGACGATCCCTTCGGACAATTCGCACAATTGCCGCATCAACGCTCGGGGGCGGAGCAAAATGAGTGCGCGGCACCATCGCTCGCATCTCGAACTGAAACGCAAAAAAGAGACAGACGCGCTGTCCCCTTCATCCCTATTTGCAGCAGGATATCCTAAAATGGGCAGACCGATTCCGTTGTGCTCCGCACGCAGGCAGAGCCTTTGTTCACTATTTAATTAGTGGCCAAAGAGACAGAACGCAATCTGAAATAATTTATAACACCCATTGTTAGGACAACCCTCCGATCCTCGAATTGAAGTTATTTTAGCACATCTCCAGATGCAAAGAAAGGCATACTGTCTCACTCACTGCCGTCAAAAGGTAAGAAATGGCTTAGTATCCCTCTAGCGCGGAAGCGTTTCGCTTTTCAGGAGCCGCTCCGTTTCATCAATAAGCTCGCGCAACAGGCTTAAAGCTTCCCTTGAACTATCTTGTTCTGCTGTGAGCAAGGTGAAAATATGGTTTATTCTTTGAGAGTAGCTGTCTGGCACCGCTTTAAACGAATCGGCGATCGCGGCAGCCCCTTTCTCGTTCATCAAGCAGGTTTCGTTAATTGCAAACAAAACTTGATTCAAGCAGGCTACCGCTCTGAAACAACAGCCTGCGACATAAGACAAATCGTTTTTGTAGACTCCTTTATATCCGTTTTCGAGAGAAAAGGACGCCTCCCAAAAAAATTTCTGTAGGGTTGCTTTTTGAAAAGCGGGCGGGTAAGGCGTTGTTCTGTTCTTCAGTTTATCTATGACGCCGGACGGGTCCCATAACACTTTACACGATGCGACTTCCGCAAAATAAATCGAGTTGACGAAGCCGTGGGGATGCCCTGGCTGATAATCGATAGTAAGCTCTCCCGCAGCACACTGTTCGATCACTCGCGACACTTTATTTTGATCGCGCAACAAAAAATCGACCGGAGTTTCATTCACCTTCAACCAGCCGCCGCCGTTAATCCAGGGTCCCCAGTCGCCAATCTCTGTCACTAAGTTGTCTCTATGCTCGTCATCGAGTACAGTCGCGACCCGGCGAAGCTTGGGAATGTCCAACCCTTTATCGGAATCGTAGTAAATCCCGATATCAATATCGGAGCTCGGTCCTTCAGTCCCTCTGGCTCTTGAGCCGCCAAGAACCAGTGCGCTTATCCCGTTGATGTGCTTTAAACTTTCGACTATATAAGAAATTGTGCTTTGCACGCTCATCTCTCGCTCGCTCCCATCCGGAATTAGTATCCTTGAGCTTTCATAGCGGCGGCAACCGTGTGCTTCAATAACGTGGCGATGGTCACAGGACCTACTCCGGCGGGAACCGGAGTTATGGCGGATACATGCGGAAGGCATGCCTCATAATCCACATCGCCGATATTTCCCGGGTTGTATCCGGCATCCAACACAACAGCCCCGGGCTTAACCCAGTCGCCTTTAACGAAGCGCGGTTTTCCGACTGCTGCGACAACGATATCTGCCGCTCTCACAAACTCCTCCAGATTCACTGTCTTGGAGTGACATGTGGTTACCGTCGCATCTTTGTTCAACAACATGGCCGATACAGGTTTGCCGAGAATGGGGCTTCTTCCGATGACTACCGCATGCCTCATCATCCCTTTCTCCCAGTTAAAAACATAAAGAGGCAAGGAAATTTACTCCTTACCTCTGCCCAGGCGACCGGCTGTATGAAGTATGCGCTCCCCCGTGGTACTCCACGTTTCGCCAGTTACGCATACCGAACATCTAATTGCATTCTGACAGAAATATTTAACAGATTCAACACTAATGTCAGCCGGAAGGCGATATGGTCAAGCGTTCAATTGTTACCGGTTCGATAGAAGGACGGCGGAACCCCCTGCTTCTTCTTGAACGATCTGCTGAATGCGTGCACGTTGGGATACCCGAATTGTTCAGCGATTTGGGTCAGTGGCCGATTGGTCAACTGAATCGCTTGTTTGGCTTTCTCCAACCGAATCTGTTGATGATATTGCATGGGGCTGACCTGGAACGCGTCGCGAAACATACGGTTCAGGTAAAACTTACTGAAGCAGAATTCGCACGACAACTCGTCGAGCGTAACGTGACAGTCTGCACGAAGGTATAAATACTGCTGCACCTTCAGCAGCACTTCCCGGTTGATGTGAACATACGGCAACCTCTGCCAGTGGCGCTCCCGCATCAAGCAGGCGAGCAATTCGATAACCATGCCGACGGTCCTGATCTCATAGTAGAGCATCTGCTGATCGCGTTCATGGATGATATCGAGCAGCTTCTGCTCGAACATAGCCGGCTCCCGCAGCTGGATTCCGATCGGCAGCGAGTCCAGAGGCAGCGGCGAAGGGTCCTCGTGCGCCCCCGTTCCCCGCTCCAGACCGAACTGAAGGTACAGCCTGCGAATCGCCTGCTTCGAAACGGAGCGAATCGAATAGCTCTGTCCCGGGCGGAACAGGAATAAATCACCCGGCAAACCGCGATAGCTGCGGCTGTCTGCCACGACGGACAGCTCCCCTTCTTTCACATACAAAATTTCATATTCCTTCGCGATATGCTCTTTGATAATCCACGGAACAGGATGCACGCTGTCCGCGGCAACTCTGACGAAAGGCGTAAAGTGGCGGATATCCTTGCCCATGCCTATCCCTCCGCATCGCTTATGAGAAGTGCTGGCCGGATTCGCTCCCGCCGGCCGCAGCGGTTACTGCATTGCCCTGCGCGCCCCCCGCCGCCGCTTCCGACGTCTCCGGCAACACCAGCCGACCGGGAATGATAACCTTGCCGCTCAGTTCATTGCCCCTCATCGCCTCCAGCAGGAAACGAGCGGCCATCTGACCTACCTCTGCTCGCGGAATGTGTACAGTCGGTATTCGCCGCTTAATCTCCTGGTCGCCGCTAATATTGTCGCACCCGATCAGTTCGATGTCGCGCCCGGGAGTCAAACCTGCGTCCTGCAGCGCTTGCAGCGCTCCGAACGCCGATCGGTCGCTAACCGCGAAGACCGCGGTGGGCCTGCGGGGCAACTCCAGCAAATATTTCATTTCGTAATATCCTTTAATGTACTTACGGTCGAAGTTAGGCGTAATGTAGTCCGTCACAAGCGTTAGTCCGTTCTCTCTCAGCGCGGCGCAGTAGCCCGCATAACGGTCGATCAGCGGTTTGTACTTCGCCGGTCCGCTGATGAAACCGATGTGGGTATGTCCATTGCGGATCAAATACTCCGTCGCCAAGTAACCTGCCCCGTAATGATCCGAGTGAACGGATAATCCGTCGCCTGTGTGCGTGTAATTGTCGACGAGCACCATCGGTACGGCATATCCTCTCAATTCCTGAACGATCTCGTCGGTAATCAATCCGCCGCCGAGCAGGATAAGCCCCGAAATATTTTCCAACCATGACAGCGGCTCGTCTCCGGCCCTTACGAAATTCAGCATCACTTCAAATCCAAGCAGGCGGCACTCGATTTCAATCGCGCGGAGAATCTCGCCATTATACGAATCGTTGTGCACCGCGATCGTTTCCTCGATCAATAGTCGGACGAACGGTTTGCCTTCGCTGACGGCCAGATCGTGACTGAGCTCCGTGTAGGCTTGCCGTATGGCGTGCTTGGTTTCTTCCGTGAACGTGCCTTTGTTATTTAGCACAAGGGACACGGTAGCGGGAGAGAAGCCAGTCTTATCCGCTATCTTCTTGACGCCGGGTTTTCTGCTTGGGCCGAACTTCGTATTCATGGTTATCCTCCTGCAGCTTTAACGATATTATCGATTGGAATGGATCCCGACTTCACTTCCACAGACACCTCGTTGCCGTCGAACGCTACCGTCCCGTATCCCCCTTCTACGCTCAGGAAACTGCGGAACGGCTTGCCGGGATGATCCTCCAGGTAGAGCACCCGATTGCTTGCGTCGTAGCGGACCCCGCTCCAGCTCTGAATCAACCCGTAGGAAGCCATCGCTCTTGCGTACCAATGGCCGCATTCGTATTCGTCATAAGGGTTGCGGATACTTCCATCGTAACGATCCCGGCATACGCGCACGATGTCGAGGGCTTCTTCTACGCACCCCATCGTCAGCAGATGAGACGCCACTTGGTATTCGATTCCCGTCCACACTTCGTTGCTGTAGATGAACGGCAGCGACAGCTTGCCGCCCTTGGGCCAAGTGCACAACAGCAGGCCGCCTTCCCGGCCAAGCGCAAAGCCCGGACGCTGCGGATTGGCGTGCACGCTCAAGTCGCGGACGTGATTGTAACGGTAAACGCTGATCAGATGGCTGCGCACCTTGCCCGGGTCAAGAATGTGGCCGAGCCCGCACATGTGGGCCAACCAGGCCCCAATGACGCCATCGGACAGGCACCCTTTGCCGTACTGATACTTCGGCCCTTCCTTGCGCAGCAATTCGATCGCTTCCTCCGAGTAATCCCCGTTCCACGTCTCCTGCTCCCCGGTAGGCGCCGCTTCCCTCAGACCTATCCACTTGATCTGTTGTTCGAAATACTCTCCATTAAACAACTCGTTCTCCATATAATCTCGTCCTCGGCGGTACAGCTCCTCGAATTCTGCGATTCTCTCCGCACTCTCTCCCGCTTCCGCAGCCATAAGCGAAGCTGCCTTCAGCGCGCCTAGATAAATGGACGTACACATGCCGTCAGGGCCCCAAAATTCAATGTCGTAAGTGTTGTGATGCGGTTCAACCAATATTCCCTGGCGATCCGGGTCCCATGTGTCCATCGCATATTGCAGACTGAGAGCCAGCTTGGGCCACTGCCGCTTCATCCAGGCCGTATCGCCGCTTATTTTCCATTCCCGGTACACTCGCATCAAGCCGCCCAGCTGCCCGTCGCTCGCTGCCCGATGCTCATGATCCGCCGGACGGATGGGGAGAGGAACCCGAATCGTCTGATGTCCGCGTTCATCCATCCCTTCGCCAAGCTCCGTCTCCCTGATCCCTCTCTCTAATGAAGGAAACAGATGGGGGATCGCCTGGGCATAATTCCACACATGCGTGCAAGTACCGTGGCAGCAGCCTCCTAAATCGAAGCACCCCTCCCAGCCCCACAACCGGCCATCTGTTTGTCGAAGCACGGTTGGCGACTTCAAAATACTGAGATTGGCCGCGACCGCCTCCGTCAATTCCGGCGGCATCGTCGTGTCGAAGAACGTATCGCTGAACAGGGCGCTTCTCTCCCGAAGGCGATCGTAATGGGTTTTCCAATACTGAGCGACTTCTTTGATACTTCCAAATCTGCCAGCGTACCAGGGTTTATGAAAATGCGGCCATTCGACGTATTTCTTGTTCGTCTTGTCAAACTCTTCAGTAGAAACATTGGATTCGGGCACATACCAGCACAATTGCAACCTCACCTGTTGCTCGCCTTCCGGCTCCAGCGTCAACGGCACATACAAGCTCGCGCCCGGACTCGGCCGATCTCCCGCTGCCAACGGAGGTTTCTCCTGCGACACGCCCGTTTCCACGGCATTCCACAACATGGTGAGCGGATCGAACCATCCCCCTCTAAACCAGGAGCAGTCCGCTACGGCGTTCGGATGGTCGACGGCTGCGGAGAAGGCGCCTTGCTCCCATGGTTTCCCTTCCGTCGGATCCTGCTCAAGTATGAATCCGCCGGGTACGATCCCCGCTGCAACCCGGTTGCCCTCAGAGTCTTCAATCTTCATAAAGTTCGTCGCGTGAAAAGAATAAATCAATTCGAGACGCCGCTTCGTCCGGTTGATTAAAGTAATTTCCAATGCCGCGACAGGCAGACTGGAATGATCGACATCCGCCGGATCGAAAGGACTCCAGCCCGTGACGACGGCTTCGATGGGCAGCGTGTCGTCTCTCAGATTCACACGTCCGAACGGGAATTGTCCGGTGAAGGCACATTCGGCGAATCGCGGCAGCCCATAATGCTTGCCCGTCTGCCCGTTGCCGGCTCCTCCGAAATCCGTCGACCGGCTGTTGAATATTTTCCAATCCTGAACCGGCCCTTCCAGCACTCGCGCGATCGACTCGTTCCCGTCGCGAATGTGAACAGCGGAGAAAATGATTGGCTCATTGAGCAGATCCGGCGTATTCCTTAGGGAGAAGTGCGTCATTGCACCCGTGCCCTCCAGGCAGAACATGCCTGCCCCCAGCCCGCCTAGCGGAAAGGCTACTTTAGCGTTGTATTTCCCTTCATATTGGGAGTTATAAATACGATCATGCGTTTTCATATCTTTTTCTCTCCATTTCTCCTGTCTTTGTTTGCTAGACTGTTAGCTATTAATACAGCGCATCGATATAGAAAGCGACGGAACTCGGATCCTTGTCATATTGCTCCTGCAGATACGCTTCGAATTTCTCCACGCCCGCCTTCTTCAATTGCGCTCGATAGTCGTTCACGATATCGGTCGCTTTCTCCATCGAACCGGCGAAGTAAGCCCTCACGACAATATCCGGGTAGCTGTCCAACACTGGCTTCAACCGTTCCTCGATATCCGGCACTTCCGACAGATAGGAGAGCGCGGAGTAGCCGTCCCAGTACTTGAAGGTCGGATTGCCGTACATCTGCAGCTCCTTGGACAAGCCGAACATTTCCGGATTTTCTTCCTCCTGCCATGACTCGCCGAAATCCCTGACATCATTGTTGTCCGTCGATCCGAGCAGCAAACCCCATAACGTCGGCACGATATCTTTGACGCGATCGGGACTCTCCGAACGTTGTTTCTTCCACTCCTCGGTCAGCACCACTTTGTCGTCCTTGAGCGTATAGTGCTTGCCCTCGATACCGAATTTCCACAACAGCTTGCCTTCCTTGGACGCCAGAAAGTCGGCGAACTTGACGATGTCCTCGGGATTTTTGGTCGTCGACGGAATTTCCCAGCTCATGTACCCCGACTTATACTTCTCGTATACCGCATCCTCGCCCTTGTAATTGGACATTTGGTCCATCGGTACGTACCTTGTTTTGAGGAATCTATCGGGCATCACGTTGGCATATGTCGTGATGGCGAACGATCCGTTGGCCATTGCCTCTTCCGCGCGCACATTGTCCATCGTGAAGGCTTCCTTGTCCAGCAGCCCTTCGGCAAGCAGTTTGCGCACGAACTCGATCTGTTTCGTAATGTACTCGGTTTCGGCCAGATGCTTCACCTTGCCGTCGGTATCTACGTCAAATCGGGTGCCGTTGCCGAAATCCCAATTACGATACAGTGTGCTCGTGATGGAACCGCCCCAGAATCGCGATCCGATGACGGTAACGGGTTTGCCGTTGTTATCTTTGAAATCGCCCTCTTTAATTCGCTTGGCCAGATCATACAACTCATCCATTGTCTTGATCTTGCTCGGATCGACGCCAAGCGCTTGAACGATGTCCTGACGGACCCACATGCCGGATCGACCGTGCACGCGCTCTTCATCGGTCAGATCTGAGCCTGGAATGTTCAAATGCACCGCATACACTTTGCCGTCGAATTCGGGACGAAACATGATGTTCTCCTTGGAATCGCGCGGCAGGAATTCGTCTTCGAAGTACTTGCTGTACACTTTCGTATTTTTTAAATAGGGGGCCAAGTCGGTAAAGACGCCTTCGCGGGACGCTTTCAGAATGACGGAGTTCTCCGGGCGGCCGCCGTGGTCCAGATAATTAACGATCACGTCCGGCAGATCGCCGGAGGCCAGCGCCGTCGTCAATTCCTCCAATCCGTCCGGATGATTGGTCGACTGAAACTCCAGCGTAATCCCTGTCATTTCCTTGATTTTCTGGGCTACTTCATTGTTGATCTGATCGACCGGCAGACCGGCGCCGTCGTTCTCCAGAAATATTCGTCCCGTAATTTTGCGATCGGCGATGAAGTATGGCCCGCGATCCCCGGTTGCCGCAGGCGAGTTGCCGTTCGTTCCCGACGCCTCATTATTGCCGCTCTTTGTACATGCAGACAGAACCAATGCCGTAATCAACAGCAACGCAAGCATGCTGGCGATCCCTTTTTTCCATCTCGTCATTGTCATGCATCCTCCTTGGATTGGGGTTATCGACTTCAACCCTTCACTGAACCGATCATGAGGCCTTTTACAAAATAGCGTTGCACAAACGGATACACACAGACGATAGGCAAGGTGGCGACGACCAATGTCGCCATCTTGAGCGATTCGCCTGTCACATTCTGGCGCGGATCTCCGGGCAAGTAGACGACCATCATTTTTTTGCGCATAGCTTCCGCCGAATCCAGCATCTGCTTAAGCAGCGTTTGCAGCGGATACAGATCTTTGTCTTTGACGAAAAAGGTGCCTGCATACCAGTCGTTCCAATGCCCAACGGCATTGAACAGTCCAATAACCGCCAGGACGGGCAGGCTGAGCGGCAGAATAATGCGAAAGAACACTTTGTAGTCTCCCGCTCCGTCAATCTTGGCGGACTCCTCCAGACTATCGTCTATCGATTGGAAGAACGTTCTCATTAAGATGATGTTCCAGGCGCTGTAGAGCGCCGGAATAATGTATACCCAGAACGTATTCGTCAGATAGAGGGATTTCAGCACCATGTAGTACGGTACGATTCCCCCGCCGAACAGCATGGTGAAGACGATGAAAAACATGTAAACGTTACGCCCCGGCAGCGTCTTCTTCTTGAGCGCGAACGCCGCCATCGCCGTCAGCAGCAAGCTGAGCGCGGTGCCGATTCCGGTGCGCAGCACGCTGATCTTCAAGCTCTGAAGAATGTCATCGTTATGGAACACTTCCTGATAATTCGCCCAAGTGAATTCCCTTGGCCAGATACTAATGCCGCCAAGCGCGGAATCCGTGCCATCATTAAAGGACAACGCCAAAATATTCGCGAACGGTAACAATATCGACAGGCACAGAAGCAGCAGAAGCGTTATGTTCACCGCCCCGGCAATCTTCTCCGCCGTGTTGCTCTTTGCCCTCATGTTTCACCGCTCCTTCTTTTCTTGTAGCGCGCAGGAAAGCCCATTGAGATATCTTTGGTTCAACCTATATAGCTACCACAGGCTCGCTTCCCGATCCGTCAGCTTGGCGACAGCTTTATTGATCAGCAGAACCATCACCAGCCCGATGACGCCCTGCATCATGCCGACCGCTGTGGCATAGCCGTATTGTCCTTGCATCATACCGGTGCGCAGAACGTATACGTCGAGAATATCCGCGGCGTTCGAGTTGCCGGCCGTTCGAAGCAGGAAATTCTGCTCGTAGCCCGTGGAGAGCAGACCCGACAGATCCAGAATGAGCAAAATGCCGATCGTGGTGCGAATGCCGGAAAGCGTCACGTGAACCGTCTGCTGCCACTTATTCGCCCCGTCAATCTGGGCCGCTTCGTAGAGCGTCGGATCCACGTTCGTGATCGCGGCCAGGTAAATGATGGAGCCCCATCCGATGCCTTTCCATACGAAGGTCAGGAACATAACCAGGTAGAAATACTTCTCTTCCATCATGAAGAACGTTTCTCCGCTTCCTCCCAGCCAGGCAAGAAGCTGATTTGCGATGCCGTCGTTCGGGCTCAGAATGCGGAACGTGAACGCGGCGACGACGACCCAGGACAGAAAATGAGGCAGATACGAAATCGTCTGAACGACGGATTTGAGCCCCCGGCGCCTAACGGCATTCAACATTAAGGCCAGTATAATCGGGAACGGAAAATAGAGTACGATCTTGATCAGACCGACAATAATCGTATTCAGCACCAGCTGCCAGGCTCCCGGATAAGCGAAGAAGTTTTCGAAATAACGGAGCCCGACCCAGGGACTGTGCAGGATACCGGCATTGAATTTGAACTCCTTGAAGGCGAGCAATAACCCGCCCATCGGCACGTAGGCGAATACGACAAACCAGATCAGGCAAGGCAGCAGCATGACGAATAACTGCCTGTGACTCTTGATTCGACTCCACAGACTCTCGATTGCAATCCCCCCCTTAACGATCAACCGGACGCTTCCCCGTTACAGCCTCTTGCTTGTTAACCCGCCTTCTATGGCGGCTCCACCTCCCCCAACGATTAACTTTCCGTCCTTGACGACGGTAGAGCGGTGGTTGCCGGACTGAATCCGGCCCATTAACGTATAAGGCTTCGTCCGGCTGCCTGTATGGAATATTGCGGAGATGACCGTCTTCTCGCCCGGTTGTAAAGTGCAGCTTTGTTCGATACTGTCCGCGGATATCGTCACGCCATCGGCCGACAGCCGCACCTTGACATCGGCTATCTCGCCTCCCCGATTCTGAAGATGAACCAAGAGCTTGCCCTCCGTCCCCGGCTCCGCTTCGATCCTGTCGGGTGCCTCGATGCCGGCTTCAATACAGCTATCGAAATGGATATCCCAGTTCCATGTCGCTCCCGCCAACGTCTCCAGCGTTCTTGACACGGACAGCCCTCGGTAGGAAGCTGTCACCGTCGCTTCCCGCTGCAGCGGGAGCTCGTCGAGCACAAGCCGACCTTCCTCTCCCGTGCGGCAGATCAGTTCCTCGGCGGACTGGAGCGCGATGACGATCTGAGCGTCGACCGGCTGACCCAAGTAACGGGTTTCGATATTCAACCTGAAGGGCCGTTCCGCGCGTGCCGCTCCGCTGACGTAGCCGTGGCTGTGCGGCAAATAATCTTCATTGAACTGGCGCTCGCCGTCAGCGAACAGAATGCCCCGCGGAGCGTCGCTCGTAACCGAGATTCGCTGCGGCTGGAATTGCACATCCGCGCTGAAACCGTTCATGCCGCTCCCGTCGGGAGGCGCAATCTGGCTGCCGGCGCCGGCGAAGGAGCGAACGCCGTATCCCTTGATCAGGGAGATCGCCTGCCATGACTTCTCTTCGTAGGCATCGGGAAAACCCGGATTCAAGCCCGCCACGAATTGCAGGTTGCGGGAAGCGAGTCGCGCGAACGTCCGGTCGTTCAAGTATTCGCCGACGTCGAGCAGATTCTTGGCAATCTGGCCATACAACGCCGTCGCACCGTGGTTTGTCGACTGGAAGAATTTCGCTCCGCCATATTCGGGGTCGGCATATAGCGTCAACGGATAGATGCCCAGCGGAGACAGCTCTTCAGATGCCGCTGCATACCCGTAAGCGTAAGTTTGCACGACGTTGTGCCAACTCGCCGCCTCCTCATGATCCGGCTGCAGCTTGAGCAGTTCGATGAATCCTTGCACGTTGGTTGGCTCAATATTCCCCATGTGGAACCGGTGATTCTGATTCCACTCCAGGCAGAAGGTCTCGTCGTCTTGCTCGAAGGCGTAGAAGTTGCCGTATAGACCGTCGATCGGACGCGTATGATCGACGAACTGCCGTTCGGACGCCGCTCTGGCATATTCAATGGCTGTCTCCAAATATTCGGATTCGCCCGACAGACGATACAATAAGGCGACCCCCCACAAGAACGTCAGCTTATCCTTGGTCTGAAGCGAATAGGGGATCGTCCAGTCATCCGGCTTGTTGTAGACCGTTCTCGCCAATTCATGCACGTACTCGGTCTCATCCGGCCCATCGGTTTGCCCATCGGCATCGGATCTGCCGTAAAAATCGGAATCGAGGTTGCACGGCCGTGCCATTGCGTTCTTATAAGCACGTTTGGCGCATTGCAAGTATCGCTCCGACCGTTCCGTCAAGATCGATTCATCCGTTCCGTCAATCAAATTGCCGGGATCGCACTCCCTCATCGTCCGGCAGGCTCTGGCCAATGCGGTAATCGCGTACGCGGTGCCGTGCCAGTTATGATAATCGGACGTCCCGTAGCCCGTCTGGCGACCGGCATCGTGGTTAAATCGCCCGTCCGTAAGCGGATTGGCGGAGCTCTCCTGGGACAGAACGATATAATCCGCACCTTCCGCAATGTAATTCAGCAGCAGTTGTCTGTCTTGCGGCCCCAATCTGTCGCGCAATTCGCGATTGTCCCAGTAGTCGATCAGTCCGTGCACGGTGACGATATGCGAGGACAGCTCGCGAATTTCGGTGCCGCAATCCCGCCAGCCCGGCACGCCGGGAAGTTGTCGTTGTTCCAGTTGGCGCAGAGCCACCATCGTCAAATCCGCATGCTCGGAGTGCGTCAGCGCCGTCCGGGAGATCTCGAACTCGGACGAGTCCAACCCCAGCTCCGGCACGGACAATCGATAGCGCCCTTCCTGCTCGACTTCGGTAAAATCCAGCCTCCACCAATACGAGCCCCACTTCTCGCCCCAGCGTTCAACCGTGCCGGCAAATACCTCTCGCCCCGTGGACGCTTCCAGCAACGCAAAGCGCTTCCCCTCCGGGCAGCAGGGAGGATGGCTCTCCGCGCTTCTTAGCAATGCCTGCTTCGGATCCGCGGGATAAAATCCCGCCTGAGTTTCCAGCAAACTGACCCTGTTCATATGCTCGATCCCCCTCATGATTTTCCCAATGTAAGCACATTCATAAACGTTTGTAAAAACAATTTATATTATTTATTCATATTCGTCAATAAATTTAATTATTAAATATAAAAAATTTTTATTTAATTTACTAAAAGAAAAACCGCCAAGAATGCCTCGGCGGTCAGTCATAAACAGCTAGCCCGTAGTCCGTTCCACGAGTTCGCGCAGCTCCGCCCAAGAAGAAGCGGCCGCGCCACAGCCCCAATCAAATATCGTAAACTCGCCCAATCCGCCTACTTCCGTGCCATCGTGATGGTTGAAATTTTCCATATGAAAACCGTAATCTCCTTCGTCGAAATGCGGATGCACCTTCTCGTACAACGCCTTGACCTCCGGATTCTCCGGGCAGTACATCATGTAAAACGAAGCGCGCATCGCCCACAGACTCCGCAGCAAATACCGCTCGTCTCCGGTACGACGATAAAATTCGTAGTAGGTTAGGGCGAACAAGCTTTGGCGAGCATCATTCCACTCATCGTCGCTGTTCATGACGCCGAACCCGCCGACCGTGGGAACAGCGATATAGGCCGGTTGCCAAATTTGCTGGTAGAGCGATAACTCGGCCAGGATGCGTTCTCCCGCATCCAGCCAGCTGCGCTGTTCCGTCAGGCGAAATAAGATCAGCATGGCCTCCGCCGTCCAATAGATGCCGAAGTTGCATTGGTTATACAGGCCGCTGCGCGTCTCCCTCGTTCCGTATCGTTTGTGATCCCATTGACCGGAACAAGACCAGTAGGTTTCGAAGTCCTCCCAGCGTCCTTCTGCGGCTATCGTATTCAGAACGGCCGACGCAGCGCGTTCCATCGCCTCTATTCTGCCTGGACGCGGATCGATTTCCTGCAATAAACCTAGCAGCATGATATGAGCGGACGTTTCCGCGCTATTTACTAGATAAGGCGAGCAAGCCAGCGTCGCAGGATCGACCCATGCGGGATAATGGCCGTCCTCCCGCTGGAGCTGCAACAGGGCAGTCGCATATCGGTTTACATAAGGCAGTATTCGTTCATCCTGCTCCACGTCCCGATACCATTTAAGCAGCCAATAACATGTCCAGGACGCATCCAACAGATGCACGTAGCGCTCATGACCATCCGGCCTGCGCGGACAGGATAGATGCCAGCTTCCCCGCCCCCAGTCCCCGTCTTCTCCCGCAGCATAGTAGCCCGGAAACAAACCGTTCGTCTGAGGTGCGCTCAAAGTCAGCTCCAGCATCAGATTAGCCTTGTCTACCCAATCGGCCTTGCCTGTCCTCACTCCCGTCAGACGAATGCCGTATGCCGACCGTATACTGCAGAACCAGGCCTGATTCCAGATACTCTTGGGCTCCCTCCATTGATTTTCCTTGCCTTCGCCAGGCTTCTGTCTGGCGGCCACAATAAAGACGACGCCCCCTGCCTCACGCTCCCCGATCCGGAACTGCTGCCAAGTAAGACCGCTCCAGTTCGAGTCCAAAGCCCATTCATATGCCCGCAGCGGATAGCTTTCCAGCTGCTGCATCCACTGCGCCGCCGTGTCGTCGATTCGCATGTTGTCCATCGCCGTCAGTTCCCACAACAGCCGCTCGACCGGACGGAAGTCCCGTCGCGGCGAGCCGATCTTTTTCCGCCAAGATGCCAGATAGAACTTAATCTCCAACGA
Source organism: Cohnella sp. LGH (assembly GCF_017671885.1). NCBI lineage: Bacteria > Bacillati > Bacillota > Bacilli > Caryophanales > Paenibacillaceae > Cohnella > Cohnella sp. LGH. The sequence goes on along the minus strand of NZ_CP072117.1, from coordinate 490,829 downwards.
CCGGCTTATCAGATGCGGCTGCGGGGTCATGGCATAATAGACATGGCCGCTTTCCTTGTAATCGCAGACGCCATAGCTGAGCTTCGAATCTTCCTGTACATAATCCATGATGTGCGGTATCGTTCGATGCTCCTGCAGGTGGGCCAAGTCAGGAATAAGCGCGCACAGACGCTCCGCATCCTCCATGATGATCGTCGGGGAACGAAACGCTTTATCACCTATTGTCATATGTGACTCGGGCGCCAGATGAGGCTTCCATACGCATTGCAAGGAAGAATCCGCCGACAAGATCACTTGAAACCCCGCAATCGTCCCGCTCGCTCCCGGCGTTACTTTGGCGACAACCGTATAGTGTTCCCGCTCTGAACTTTCCTGTTGGCCGGACAGCTCTACAGTAACCGCGAACGCGGCGCCATCTGCCGAACTCCCTCTCCAGCCGGCCTCTTCCCGGCTCAAGCGGCACTTCTCCCAATGAGAACCGTTGTACCAGAGAACTTCCATGTCACGCTTCAACCATGACGGCATCAAGTCGATCACCGATCCTTCTCCCAGTTTGTTCGCTCGGCATCCGTTCCCCGTCTGCACCCTACGGCGGTTCCGAACAATTGCCACATTATAAGGAGGTTCCGAAAATCGTGTCAAGCGGAGCGATCGCCAATAACCGGCCCGCTGCTGTGATTTTGTATCAATTCTTGCTCTATCGCGAAACGGAACCTCCGGGTCGATTGTTCGTAGTACTTGTATACAACGTATTCAAGGAGGTATTTATGATAAGCAAAACATCGTTCCGGTTTTTATCCCTGACATTGGCCTTGGCGGTGCTAGCCCCGGCGGGTGCGGCATCGGCCGCTTCAAGCGAAGATACTTCGGCGGTTTACGAGGACACGCGGAAAGCCGCATCCGAGGCGGCGGATCTCCTGACGCAACAATACGGCACAACAAGCATTCAATACGCGCTGATCGACCAAGGCCGGATCGTCGCCTCCGGACAATCCGGCATCAACGACAAAGAAGGCAAGAAGCCGCTCTCGGCAGAGACGATGTACGGAATCGGCTCGGTGAGCAAAATGTTCACAACGGCGGCCGTGATGAAGCTCGCGGACGAAGGCAAAATCGATCTGGATACGCCCGTTACTAAGTACATTCCGGAATTCAAGATGGAGGACGAGCGGTACAAACAGATTACTCCGCGCATGCTGCTGAACCACTCCGCCGGATTTAACGGATCGTCTCTGGCGAACGCTTTTCTGCTTGAAGATAACGATACATACGCGCACGATACACTGCTGGAGCAGTTGGCTGGGCAGAAATTGAAAGCCGATCCGGGAGCTTATTCGGTCTATTGCAACGACTGCTTTACTCTAGCGGAAATTTTGGTAGAAAAGGTTGGCGGCATCGATTTCACGTCCTACATCCATCGCAATTTTACCGAGCCGCTGAATCTGAAGAACACGAAGACGCCTTTGGACGAGCCGAGCGGCTCCAAGATGGCGGGACTCTATCTTCCCGGCATTGAAGATCAGCTTCCGAACGAGACTGTGAACGTCATCGGAACGGGAGGAATTTACTCCACGGCAGAGGACCTGGTTCGCTTCTCGCAGATTTTCACAGGGCAAACCGATGGTGTTCTATCGTCCGAAGCCGCGGAAGAAATGGCCCAGGCGGAGTATAAAAAGGGATTGTGGCCCGAGGATGCCGACAACTCGATCGACTACGGATTGGGTTGGGATAGCGTGAATCTGTTCCCGTTCGGTGAATACGACATTCAGGCGCTGACTAAAGGCGGAGACACCATTCTGTATCACGCGGCGCTGGTCGTTCTTCCCGAGAAGAATATGGCTGCGGCCGTGCTATCGTCCGGAGGCTCCAGCGCGACCAACCAGCTTCTGGCAAGCCAGATTCTTCTTCACGCCTTGAAGGAGAAAGGCGAGATCGAACAGTTCAAAGCGGATAAGTCGTACGGCAGACCGATTAAAACCGAAATGCCGAAGGAACGGATGGAAGATTCGGGAAGCTACGGCTCTACCAATCAAGTGATGAAGGTAGACATCTCCGAGAACGGAGAAATGTCGATCTCCCTCCCCCAAGTGCCGGCATATCCGCCCGAGAAATACGTCTACGCGGCGGACGGCTCGTTCAGGAGCGAAGACGGAAGCGTGAAGATCAACGTGGTGGAAGAGAAAAATGGACGCACCTACCTGTGGGCCCGTCAATACCTCTCTCTTCCGGGACTCGGCCAGATGGCTTTGTCGCAGTATTCCGCCGAGAAGCTTGAGTCTATCTCCGTCCCGCAGACAACGTCGGAGGCTTGGGCTAAGCGCGATGGCAAACGTTATTATCCGATCAACGAGAAATATACGTCCCCCTCTTATTTGCTGGCCTCATCCCTGCAAATTCAGCTGATTGAAGAGGCTCCGGGCTACGTGTTGGATAAGAAAATGACGGGACCGAATACCGCCGCGGCCGACCTGGAGCTTCCAGGTGTAGGCGGAAGAGACGCCAACGAATTCAGCTTTTACGAGGATAACGGCATTGAATATTTGAATCTCGGCGGCAGTCTGTTCGTAGGCGAAGAAGCGTTGAAGCCGATTTATTCGGGCGGCAGCTCCTCGCTTACCCTTCCAGACAACGGATACGCCAAATGGTTCACGATTCCCGATCGCGCCGTCGGCAAGACCATCAAAGTAACTCCGCCGTCTAAAGGCTCTTATTCTGTATACGACGAGAACGGAATTTGCGTGGATTTCGGCATCGTCAATCCGGACCATACGACTGTGCTGCCCGAGAACGGCATCATCGTGTTCGCCGGCGAAGCCGGAGCGAAGTTTGACATTCGCTTAATTAATTAGTCCTCATTGTTGCTGCAAATACCGTTCGAAAAAGGCTCGCACTGAGCAGGAAAGTTCTACGATCCTGCCAATGCGAGCCTTTTCTTTTTGCGTTAAGCGCGGTAAGATCTAACCGTCAATCTGGCATGCCCCCCGATGCCCGACGGGAGCACCGATTTGCCGTAGAGGTTATCCAGGGTATTGGCAATCTGCAGCTCGATGCGGTTCACACCAACGGGATGACCGCATCCGCCCGTCTAGAGGTTAAAGCCTTCCCAGGCCAGATCCTCCAAGGCTGCTTGCCGATTTAAACCGGAGACGGACTCTCTCTGCCCCGGCAGCAGCATCAAATAGTTACGGTCCAACACGATTGGTCCGGTATCGCCCTTCGGCTTCAGGAATACGCCAAGCGCGGCGACTGTCGATATATTCTCGACTTCGATCGTATCGCCGACTTGTCTGACGGCGATCTCGGCCGAGGGCAGGCAGCGCAACGAAGCAAGCGGCGGGGCGCCCTCATTCTCCGCGACCGCGAACAGATAATCGTCGCGCAGCGGTTCCTGGCCGGAGACGGCAAGCTCCACCCTGAGCAGGAAAGCGCCGTCGGCCGCGTCAGCCTGAACTTGCCATTCGATACGCCCGATCGAGAGGACGCCGCCTCCAGCGGATACGACCCCCTCCAACTGCCGGTTCGCCAGCAATTGACCGCCAAATCCGTAGATCGAAGCCGATACGACGGCTCCGCTGCCGGACGGCAACGCCTCGCCTTGCTCGTCATGAAGGTATAGCTCCGCGACGAAACGCTCGCCGGCCCGATAAGAGAGCTTATCGTAACGCGCAGATACAAACCGTGGGGAAAATGCTTTCTTCATCGCATAGTAAGCCGGCTTTGGCAAACCGCCGTATTCGACAAGCGAAGTGTTGGCGCAGTTGGCGAACGGCTCGTTGCCCATCCACACGATGAAGCCCGACGCAGCGGGTTCCCGCCGTCTAACCGCCTCCGCGGCGTAACGCAGAGACTCCCATTGCAAATAGCGACTCGCTTGCGCGTAGATCTCCAATTCGTCCCGGCTCTCGCTCCACGGCCCGAACCATTCCCCGAGCTGGTCCCATTGAATCCACCATGCGCCGCGATGCACCCAATACGGGTTATTCCGGTTCGGCGGCCAGACCGTAAATTCGTCCTTCCACTTATGAAGCGTATCCGCACTCGTCATCCCTGGCGTTCCGGTCTCCGACCGGAACAAGGCATCGTCGCGATTGAAATAGGCATAATGAACCGTATCGCCTAAGTATTGCCACGGCCCGTGAACGTCGTGATGAACGCCTTTCCCGAAATCGCGTTCTTCCGCGGTGAATCTCGGGCCGGATGCGCTCGCCGGCAAGAAGGGACGTCCCGGATCGAGTTCGCCGACCAGCCGCTTCAGCATCGCGATGTTGGCATGTCGCTCGTCGACGGGCACGAACCCCTCCCACATCAGCTCGTTGCCGCCGCACCAGAGAAGCAGGCTCGGGTGCGCCCGCTTCTCCAGAATCGCGTGCGTCGCGGCCTGCCTCAAGCGATTCATGAAGCTCTCCCCGCTCGGAGGACAATTGTTGATGCCGCTGGACGATTGCAGAAAATCCTGCCAGACGAGCAGTCCGTTCGCGTCGCAAAAATCGTAGAACGCCTCGTGTTCGAATATCGCGCCGCCCCATACCCGCAGTACATTGATATTCATCGCTTTGAACGTGCTTAGATCCGCTTCGTAATGCCTTTGCTCGATCGTACCGTAAAAGGGGGAAATCGGAACCCAGTTGACACCCTTGAGGAAGATTCGTCTCCCGTTTACGACCGCCGTGTAAGGCAGGGCTCCGGCCGGTCCGTTGTCGTTGGCCGCCATCGCGATCCGTCGGAAACCGACTTTCTTCTCCGCTTCCGCCTGCACGCGTCCACTTTCATCCGTCAATCGCACTTTGGCGGTATATAGGTACGGCGCGCCTAACCCGGTCGGCCACCACAGCTCCGTCTTATCCAAGCGAATCGACTGGCCTACCGCGTTGATTCCCCCGTTCAAGGACACGATCGCCCGTTCCAGAGCCACGCATTGTCCGGATGCATCCGCGATTTCGTATTCCGCTAGCAAGTTGCCGGCATACAGAACATCCAACGTTAAGTTAAAATCGACTTCGCCCGACTCCAGATCTTCTCCGGGAACCGTTCGCGGGTAAAAATCGACGATCTTCGCCTGGCTGTACGTGCGCACGCCGACGCCTTTCCAAATGCCGACCGGCACGATTCGCGGACACCAGTCCCACACGTAGTTGAACCGCGATTTGACTATGTCGATCCGTTCCGTGTACCCGTATTGTCCGTCCACTTCCGGAGTCTGATAGAAAAGCACGTACAAGTGGTTGGGACCGTCCTTGGCCGTTCGGATGCAGGAGGTCACATCGATGATATGCGGCGTGAACATGCCTTCGAAAGAGGCGACCTTCGTCCCGTTCAGGAGGATTTCGCCCGCGTAATCCAACCCCTCGAATACCAATTCGCAGCGGCTTTCCACCCAACCGTCCGGCAGCTCGAACGTCTTCTCGAACGCCCATTCGCGGTTGCCCACCCACTCGGACTCCAGGCTCCTGAGCCCGATATTCGGATCGGATATTCGGCCCGCTCTTAGCAAGTCGGCCTGAACCGCGCCCGGAACGGCCGCGGGCAGCGGACCTACCGCCGGAGGAAAGGCGGTTCCGAGCTCCATCGACACCGTAAACTTCCATTGATTCCGGTACCAGCCGGTCAACGTCCAGTCGCTGCCGTTTAATGAGTGGTTTTTCAACTTACGTCACCTCTCTCTCTTCCCGTTTGAACTGGACAAATAACGGTTATCAACCGATTAGCGGCTATAGGTTATCGGCAACGACTTTGTTTGTCCCCGTAGCCCCGTCATAAATCCCACTGCCGGATTCGGACGTATCGTTATCCGTGACGATGTAGTAATTCAATACGCGGGTTCCGTCGTCGAAAAGTCCGATGCCGTTCCGGTCATAATCGCTATATACGCGATTATTGCTGACGATGACATGCTTGCCGCCTTCGATCTGCACGCTGTCGCATGTCGTGCAATTGCCGGCATTCAAGCGGTTATACACGACATTGCGCTCCAGCATATTTCCCGTAATCGTCACGTTGTCTCCCATGGAGAAAATGCCCTGAAGCTGCTGATCGCCGATCCGGTTATCCGCGATCGTAATTCGACTGGCTCCCGCCTCGATCAGGATTCCTCTGCGAGTCGCGGTCCCCTCTTCGTCTCCCGCGCCGATCCAGGAATCCGCCACCGTTACGCGAGAGGAGCTGCCGGCGATATAGATTTGTTGGTGATGAGCATTCTCGACGATGCAGTTGACGATGTAACGGGCAAACCCCGTGCCCCCGCTTACGATGCCATAGTTGTACGCCGCCCCGTTAATGACAGTCGTGGTGTCGATATTGATGCCGTTGGAATCCCCCTCCATCAACACGCCCACGTTGGTCGGCTCCAGAAAGTTGGCCGACATTTTGTAATCCGCTCCCGACCAGAAAACGACGTTAGCTCCGGGAAAGACCGAATTCCCCCTCATACTGCCGCTCACCATCACATTTGAGTTGAGAATATTGGCAAACTGAGTATTAAATCCCGTTGCGCCCTTCACGCCGACGGAAATGCCGTAACCGGCATTGTAAACCGTAACGCCGTCTATCGTCGTAAACCGAGCATACTCTACTCGGATCCCATAGGAAGGCGAATTCACGACATCCGTGTTCGGGGCTACGGAACGATCAACCGTCAAGTTTTTCACTTTGTTATGCGTCGTCTGATGCATATCCGTCGTATGGCCGATATGGATCACCGCGTCCGTGCTTTTGTTGAGGAAAATGGCCGAGCCTTTTCCCGTGCCTTCGAGTTGCACGTTATGACCAGTCACGCGCAGAGTCGAACTGATCTTGTAGCTCCCCTTCGGGAAAAAGACGACTCCGCCGCCCGCGCTTTGGGCATCGTTAATCGCGCTCTGAATAGCCGTCGTATCATCGGTCGTGCCGTCGCCAACCGCATTATACGGCGCGGCTTTGACATTGTAATCGGAGTCGCTTGCCGCTTCGGCTCTCGGAGGCACCACGCCGATAACCCCCCAAATCACCAACGCTGCCAGAAGGGCAGCCGTTATTCTGTTTGAAATCATCCGATATCCTACCATCTTGTTCGTTCCTCCCATGAGGTGAATTTTAATAGCCGTACATCTAAATTCGAGTGCAATCTACAACCAGAACGCCAGGCGCATCCGGGATCGCCAGCATTAATCCGCGCTGCAGCTCTTCACCCGTTAGGACGCCGATTTCCTCATGACCAAGCACGTCCAGCAAACGGTATGTTCCGCTTGCGTCCACCCAGGGAAAACGAACCGTCTCCTCCTTTAGCCCGCTTGTCTCCGGCCGAAATAGAAGAACCCAGCCCTCTCCCTTCTCTGACACCTTGGCCGCCCCGTCCCAGATTCCGGAAGCGGACGCAACCCTTCCGCCCTCCGTCGAATACGGCTCATAGCGGCGATCCGCATGCTCCCGGCAGTCCGGAGCGCGAAGCGAATCGGATACCCGGAAGAAGTCGTAGACATCAAGCTTGCCGCGATAAGATTTGACCCAATCGATCCAATAACGGTAATGCGCCTTGTCTTCCTCCGACAGCTGCCGTAAATCCCCGTAATACAAGCCGTGCGCAAGAAGCGCCGACCAGAAGCCGTAGCTCTTCGCCAGCGGGTCCGTCAAGTGACAAGAGCCGAAATTCAGCGTGTAGCTGGGGACGATCCGACTCCGATTATGGATAATCCGGCGAAGCGGCTCCAGCCATCCGGTGTCTTGATTCGTGACCCAGTTCTGATGAGCATGCTGGATGTGGGCCAAGTCGGTCCCGTGCAAAACCCCGTATAGCTCGAAGGACAAATCGACGAGACAATCCGGGTTTCTGCGCCTGATCTCGTCCATGATCCGGAACATGCTGCGGTAAATGCCCAAATGCGAGGATTTCGCAGTCGGATGATGATGATCTTGGGCATGGCACCCGATCGATTTCCCGGGATTATAGGGATCGCGCACCGATGCCAGATCGAGCTTGAGCAGCGAAACTCCGTATCGTTTGACGACGGTATCGATTTGATCGATGATCCAATCGGCGTAGCCGGAGTCCAAGCACATGATTTGCGTATCCGTCCAGCCGACCATAAAGCTTCGTCCGCCGTCTTCGTCGATCTGTCTCCATTCGGGATGGCTCCGTGCGATTTCCGAATCGACATGAACGTTCGGGACGGACATCCACAGCCCCAGCTTCATGTTATGTTTGCGGCAAGCCTCGACGACCGGCTCGAGACCGTTCGGAAACTTCCGCGGATGCGGGCGGTAATCGCCGTGGTCCACATGCCAGCCAAAGTCGAGTTGATAAGCGTCGACGCCCAGTTCCGCCGCGACCCGGATATTTTCCAGCACGATCTCTTCCGTAATTTCGCTTTGAAAAGTTTCCCAAGTGTTGACCGTGAAAGTCGGAATGTCCCGCGCCCTGGCAATCGCCAGAACATTTCCCACGAAATCGCGGAACGGGCCATCCACCGCGTCCTGCAAGCCTCCCGCGAACGGAAGTAGGAACCCCGCGTCCGTCTCGAACGATTCGCCCTCTCCCAAAACCCACTCAAAGACGGTTTCTTCGTTGAAGTTGTACGCGATTCGCATCCGGTCCGGTTCGCGGAACAGCTCCAGCCGCTTCATGGAGCCGGGCGCTTCGGTCGCGACCAGAATGCCGGCATCAAGCTCGGGCCATACGACCCCCATCGCGCTTTCGTCCATGTTGTCGGCGGCTTCCGGTGAATTTCTAGTGAAATATTGATGATATACGCTCCGGCCTTCGCCGGAGGCGAGCCGCAAATCCTCCCAAGTCATGTACTGAAGCCGCAGCGGATCCGGGAATTGGTTGCGAACCCGGATTCTCTTGCGGATGACGGGATAGTCCCGATAGACGTCGAAAACCAATTCGACATGCAGATTGCCTCGCGATTCATCCCACGGCTCCGGTCCGAACGGCTTGAAGACCTGCTCTTCTGACGGTTTCAGCTCCAATCGGAAAATCCATCTCTCCCCTCCGGCGAATTTCGTCGTTTCATGAGCAACGCAGCGGAAATGCTCGCACTGGAAAAACCTCATCGATTCCTTCATATATCCGGCGAAAGCAAACTCGTATCCGCCTTCTTGCAGCAACTCGATGCCGCGGTACCCGAGGGATGCCGTTCGAAGCGTTCCGGCCTCGTCGATCGAGATCGATCTCCGAAAACCGTTCGTCTCCAATTCAAAGGTTATGGGTTGCATAAGGACACTTCCTCTTCTCGTGATGAAAAAGATAACTCGATCGTCTCCAGCTTTTTCCCGCCTATCGAAACGCTAACACTCGTCCCGTCCACGCGGATCTGTTCGAAGCGGCGTTCGTCCAGATCGACGCGATAGGCAGCATCAATCGGTTGGTGGAACTCCAGCTTGCATGACTTCTTCGCGTCCGTCGCGTTGAACAACCGCACGATGACGCGTTCCTCGCGGTCTTCCCCCGCTTTGACCGCGGAGACTTGCACGCCGTCCGAGCCCTCCACCGTAAGGAACGAAGCCGTCGCAAGAAAAGAACCGGCATAATGGAACGGGTCCTCCCGAACGACCTTGTTGCGATCGCGGTCGACGGTACGGGGTTCCTGGACATAGGACTGCCAGCCTTTCCATAGTTTTTCGGCGAACGCGTCCCCTGGGGAGTAAGGATATAACGCGTATTCGAACGTCAGCTCTTGCAGGAGTTGGCCGCTGTCGTCGCCGTCGCTCAGAACCTCCTTGTGCGTCGACCGGTACAAGGTTAACGACGCGGTCACGTCTTGGTCTTCCGACATCGCCGCCTCGTACAGCCCTTTGCTCAGAATGGCGAGACCCGCCTTGTCGTCGTGAACGGCCACGATGCCGTTATGGGGAACGACTTCCGAAGCGGTCTCCAGGTAATCCCGGTAATCCGGACGCCGAAGCGGGCGTTTCACTAGATCGAACGGCGTGCTCGTATAATAATGGTCCGCTTCCCGGCCTGTCGGGAATTTCAGCGAGAGCCGGTGATCCCGGGCGGCATTTGCGACTTTCGTGCGGAAATGGACGACCGGATCGTCTTTGCGAAGCTCGATGAGTGTCTCGATGGCAAGCTCGGTCGATTCGGCGCTTCGCTGCAGTCCTCCGGGAACCGCGCCAACCGGAACGCGCAGTCCCAGGTTCACCGCGATAATCGTCACCAGAGGACCGTCCGACCGGATCGAGATGCCGGTGTTCCCTCCCATGGACGTATATACGGAATCAAGCGCCGGAGCCGCGCGGTTCCACCCTTCCCCAACATCGCCGTCGTCTTCGAAACGGTGCAGACCCGAGAAAGCTTCTCCCGTCGCATGATCGAAAACCGATACGGAGCCGTCCCCATGAACCGTCAAGCGAACCCTGCCGTTATCCCAGGACCGTCCGTCAACTCGCATCGTCCCCGGATTCCGAACGGGAACGGCCAACGCGTATCCGGCGTATTCTCCCACGCCCGGGGGCTTGGACGAGATCGTCCGAATGCCGAACGTCCGGTATCCGAAGGAAGGAACGCTCGCGGATACGGCGACCCGATACCAATCGGCGGCTTCCGCGTAAGGAATATCTCGGTAAGGTCTCCAGGTGTGCGTCGCGTTTTTCTTGACGTCAAGCAACTGATAAGGAAGCTCTTCCCCGTTCTCTCCATAAACCCGGAATCCGTCTGCGCCGACGGTAGGGCCGGGCAACCCCGTCTTCGCATCGACGGGAAGGAAGAATTCGAGCGCCATGACGCCGGAGCGCTCGAAGCGAGACGGATTGAAGGCCGTCACGATCCGCTCCCCGGTCAAAGCGGAAGCATCGATATGATTCGATATGAAACGCAACTGCTCCCGAATGACGCCTTCCGACAGCAACCGGCTTTGATCGAACCGGTATTCCATGTCCTTGTGGACCTGGCGAATTGAGCAGCCGCAGATCGAGTCGTGCGGATGGTTCTGCAGCAGGAATTCCCACGACTTCTCGAGAAACCGCGCCGGATAGGCCTTCCCCGACTTCAGCCGGGTAAATACGCTCCACGGCTCCGCCCATGTTTCCAGAAGCTTCTCCGCTTCCCAGTTCGCCTGCTTCAAAGGAATGCGGGAGGACAGCACATTGGCAAGCACCATGTTGTTGAGTCCCGCCTGCCCGGGCGACCTTTGTTCCCCGACTAGCAGCTCCAGTTCGCCCAGCATCGGCCTCAGCTCGTCCAAATACCGCTCCAGCGTGGAATGTTCGAAGGAGACTCCCACATCCGGAAGCCCGTTCAGCGTTCGGATTAGATTCGGAAGCTGCGGTTCAACCTCCACATGGTCCACGCCGTCGAGTCCCAGCCCCAAGCCGGTCGTCCCCCGCGCGCTTTTGTAGCTGCGCATCTCCAAGGCCCGCTCCTTCAACTTCTCGCTATCATACTGAAACCCGGACGACGCGAACGGCCAACGGAAGAAGAAGTAAAAGTCGCCGTAGGAGCGGTCCTCATCCAATTTCAGCGCGAAAACGACGGAACCGTCCGCTCCTTCCCACTGCAGCTCGGACGCTTGGTCCTTCCCCTTGAAACCGCGGAAGAGCACCGCGTTGTCGATGCCGAAGCCGCGAAGCAGCTGGGGAAGCTGGCTGTTGTGTCCGAAGATGTCCGATACGTATCCGCTTTTGAGCGGCTCGGCCCCCCAACTCCTTGCCCGGCGAAAACCTGCAAGCAAATTCCGGATCAGGGACTCCCCGCTAACGAGAAATTCATCCGGCATGACGTACCAAGGCCCCACCGAAATTCTTCCCGCCTGAATGAGCGCAAGCAGGCGGTCTTTATTTTCCGGCCGCATCTCCAAATAATCATCGACGAGGATCGTATGGCCGTCCATCATGAAATAACGATATTCAGGATCGTTCTCCATCACGTCCAGAAGCTCATCGATCAGATAAACCAACCGTTTGCGGAATCCCTGAAAATCCTGGTACCATTCCCGGTCCCAGTGCGTATGGGAAACGACGTGTATTTTGGTAAGCGACGGTTTCATGCACTCATGCCTTTCATAGGGTTTATCCTTTAATAGCCCCGGCGTTGATTCCGTTCATGAACGGCTTCATGGCGAACAGGAAAAGAACGACCAAGGGAATCGATGCCAAAGTATAGCCGGCCATCATGACCGTAAACTGATTGCTTCCCGGCTTGTCGACCAGAAAGGCCAACCCGATCGGCAGCGTCCGCAGACTGTCCCTACTGATCGTAACCAAGGGCCACAAAAAATCGTTCCAGGTTCGCAGAATGCTGAGAATGCTGACCGTCGCGATCATCGGAACGGTTAACGGAAGCACGAGCTGAAGCAGAATGCGAATTTCCCGGGCTCCGTCGATCCGCGCGGCTTCGATCAACCCCTGGTCGATGCTTTCGAAGAATGTTCGAAGCAGCAGCATGGCGAAGGCGAGACCCACCGCGATGCCGGGCAGAATCAAAGCGCTGTGGGAATTGAGCAGTCCCAAGTCCCGCACGAGAAGATACGAAGGGACGAACGTAAGAACGATCGGAATCATCATCGTCGCCAATAGAACCTGGTATAGGATCGCCTTGCCGGGAAAAGTGAACCGAGCGAAGATGTAGGCGGAGCCGGCGCTGACGAACAGAATGCCCGCTACCGTCAACAGCGACACCTTGACGCTGTTCCCGATATAGGGAAGCACCTTCGGCGCGGCAGTCCCGAAATTCTCGAAATGAACAGCCGTGAAATCCGGTAGGAAAAAGTTGATCGCGAGAGAACCGGTAGACTTCACGGAGGTGAACAGCATGAACAAAATCGGGTAAAATGTGGCTGCCAGCATCAGAATGACGAAAGCGTATCGGATGATCTCGGCTGTTTTACGCATGCTCATGAGACTTTCTCCCCGCTTTCTTTCGACAATCTCATACTAAGCAAAGATAGAATGAAAATGAACGCGAATAGGGAAACGCCGATGGCGGACGCATATCCGTAACGGCCAAACAGGAAGGCATTTTTGTAAAGCAAAATGCCCGGCACGACGGAGGCGTCCATCGGCCCGCCCTGCGTTAGTAGAAACACGTTGTCGTAGTTTTGGAGCAGGGAAATCAGCGATAGCAAAAGCAGAATTCTCGTCTGTCCGGCCAACATCGGAATTTCCAAATGCCACAGCGTCCTCCACGAGGTAGCGCCGTCGATTTTGGCGGCTTCGTACATTTCCTTTGGGATCTGCAGAAAGCCGGCTAAATAGATCAGCGTATTGGCTCCATTGAGCCAAGGGAATCCGGCGAACACGATGGCAGTCACCACGACCGTTACGTCGCCCAACCAGGCCTGCTGCAAAAAATCCAATCCGACGAGACCCAGAAGCCGATTCACCAGCCCTTCCGGTTCGTAAAACTTTTTCCAGAGGAGATACCCGACAATTGCGGGAATGAGAGACGGCACGATAACGAAAATCCGCATGACGTATTTGCTTTTCGCGCTCCGTATATGGTGAATCACCCAGGCCATCAGGAAGGAAATGCCGACGGCTTGGAGGATCCCCGCGACAGCCAAGATCAGAATGTTTCTCACCGCGCGCCCCAAGAGGGGCTCGTTCCAGAACAATTCCCGGTAATTGTCGAAGCCGACGAATTCCGTACGGTTGCCCCCCGACCAATCGAGCAACGAAATCTGGAATCCGCGCAAGAAAGGATAGAAGATGAAGAGCGCGATAAACGCAAAAGGAATAAGCAAAAACAGATAAAGGTACCGAGCTTTATAGACCGATTTCAATGTATGGCGCATAACACGGCTTTCCTCTCCACGGCGTCGATCGATTTCCCGAGGAGCGACACGGTCGGTTCGCGTCGCCCCTTTCCCGGGAATTTCCGATTACGCTGCTATTTAAGATGGCTGTCGATGAAGGCCTGGTCGACCTGATCCTGAAATTGCTTCAGATTTCTCTCCAGAGCGGCCAAGTTGGAAGCGCTGCGCTTTTGCAGGAATTCGTCAACGGTCAGGGCTTCGGACCACAGTCCCTGCCATTGGGAATGGAATTCTTCGAAATCCTTGCCCGTATCGAATACCGGCGGCAAACCGAACCCGTAAATTGGCATTTCCGCATACCTCAGCGCCGCGTCTACTTTCTTGGCTTCGGCGGGGTAGGTGATGCCCTCAATCGCCGAGGCGTCGGGTTGTAAGGAGTTATCCTTGCTCTCCCGCTTCAATTCGTACAACTTGTTCACTTCGCCGGGGGAAGTCAAAAATTGCAGGAAATCCAGCGCAAGCTCACGATTATCGGATTTTTGGCTGATCACCCAACCGTTGCGGAGACCGGACAGCGGATTCAATCCGCCCGCGGTCAAGCCCTCATAGTTCTCGGTAGTAATCGTCGGGAAGTTGACGACATCCCACTGGAATACGCGGTCCGCTTTGCCTTCGTCCTTGAGCTTGGCCAACTCGCTGTCCGTGCTGGGGAAGCTGAACGTTCCGTCATACTTCTGAACGGCGTTTTGGGAAATGAACTTGGACAAGAGTTCGGATCCGTCGGCCGTCAGCAGGTTATCGTTAAAGTACGGCTTCATCTGGAGGATCAGTTCCACCGCTTTGCGGTACTCCGGAGACTTAGCCGGGTCGATGAGTCCTTTCTTGAAAGCGACATAGAGCTCGTCGACCGTATACGTTTCTCCGTTGTTACTGTCCGGATCATCGAACTTGTACGTCCATCCGTCGGCATGCCGCAAGTTGATTTGTTCCGTCTTAACCCTGAACATGGCGTTCAGCATCGTTTGGAACATCCACCATGTTTGAGCGTCGTTATTCTTGATCGCCGTATAGAAAGGCAAATACCCCGCGTTTTTCAGCTTTTCGCTCGTTGTCAGGAATTCATTCCAGGTAACGGGCGGAGTCTCGATGCCGGCTTTCGCATAGGCATCCTTGTTGTAAAACATTCCGACCCATACGAGCGACCAGGGGACGAGCTTGGCTTGACCGGCCGCATTGCGAGACGTATCAAGGAACGGCGAGATGAAATCGTCTTTCCACGCCTTCCCCGAGTCGGAGTACGGATTGGGTTGATTCAGGTAATCATCGAGCGCCAGAATGCCGTCGGCCCCCTCGAACGCGCTCACCATCGCCGGTTCCGCGAGCATCAGGTCGGCGGATATGCCCCCGATCATCTGAGCTTTCAGAGCTTCCGCGTAGTTCGCGTAAGGCATCGACTCCAGTTCGATCTTGACCTCGGGCTGCGCAGCGTTGTAATCCGCGATCGCCGCCCGCATTTGATCGCCCCATTCATCTTCCATGAACGTGACGACACGCAGCTCGCCGCTCAAGCTCCGTGTGGTTCCGCTTTCATTTGATGCCGCGGTAGTGGGGGAAGCAGAATTTTTGACCTCGTTCGTCTCTTTCGAAGAACCGAAGCACCCGGTCAACAGGCCGGACATGAGCGCCATACATACAAGCAGAATTACCGAGCCTTTTCTCAGTCTGAGCATGCGATATCCCCTTTTAATATAAGTTATGTACAAACATGATTTATATTGTCATGTTTGTATTTACAATTAAATTCTATTATGCGAATTATCTCATGTCAATGAGAAAACAAAAAAAAGCTAAAAAAAACTCCCGACTTTCTTAAGCCGAGAGATCGTATATTTTTTCTCTTCCCGGGATCTAGCTTCGGGCTTTCATCGAGGTAAGATTCGTTTTCAAGACAGGCTGAAGAACGGTTTTCCGATAATCGGCGCTTTCCGTTCCTTCGCTATTCGTCGCAGCTTCTGCGATCTCCACGATCATCTCCGCGGCCGTACGGCCCATGACCGTTTCGGACTGGTCGACATAAGTGAAATAAGCGAACTCGTCCTGCAAGGAGGTCGGGTTGTCGAAGGAGACGATGGAAATGTCCTCTGGAATTTTTAAGCCGTTGGCTTTAGCCGCGTGGTAGATCAAAATGGCAATCGAATTATGCAAAGCCAGATAGGCGGTCGCATGCCGCGCTTTGATATAACGGTACAAAGGATGATCCTGATCGAAGTCGAGATGTTGGATATCGATATCGGAGAGCATCAGCGAAGGATTGATCATCGCCCCCCGAGCCGTCAATTCCTTCACGTAGCCGTCGATTCGGTCCCGGATCGTCACGGTAGGAAAATCGATTCCCGAGCACACCGCAATGTCCCGATGGCCCAGATCCCACAGATGGGAGACCGCTAAGCGGGCTCCGGCTTGGTTGTCGGAACCGACGAAATGCGTCTCGATGCCGGGCAGATAGCGATCAATCAGGACGAACGGGAATTGCCGCAGCTTTAAAGACAGTATTTCATCGTTATAGGCATTGTCGTCCACGGGAAAAATGATGAGTCCGCTTACCCCCGCCTCGATTAGTTCCCGAATTGCGGCGCGCTCTTGTTTCTTCGAGTTGTTCGTGAGCGCCATGGTCAGACTGTATTGCCTCTCGTTCAAGGCTCTCTGAACGCTGTCCACGATTCGCATCGCAAACATGCTGTCGATATTGGGCATGACGAGTCCGATTTTCCTTTGCTCGTCCGCTGCGTTTCTCGCGGCCTCCGACGCCTTCCCGGTCGATGAGGATTGCGCGGTACCGGATGATTCCCCGTTCTCCGGCCTCTCGGCTACGAACGTCCCTTTGCCGGGAATCCGACGAATGAGACCTTCTTTGGTCAAATGGATCATCGCAGTCGATATCGTCATGCGACTGACCTTAAATTGTTCTTTAAGCTCATGCTCGGTAGGAATCTTGTCTCCAGGCTTCAAATCGCCGTTTTGAATCCTTTCGCGAATGTCTTCTTGAATAACAGAGTACAGCGGTTTTCTTGACGCTTGATCCATCAGGGGCCTCCAGCAACTTTGATATATACTTATCATATTCAATTTGATATTGTCATGTCAAATCAAACATATCCTGTTGTGAGACAAATAAATAGGTCCATGCACAATTGCATGGACCTTCACACGAATCTTGGACATACCGGAAAGCCTAAAGAGGGCCGCAACAAGTCACTCGCCAGGTCACTTGCAGATAAGGCATGCCAGCTCCTCTTTAGCCCGAGTCCGTCACCGACTGTCGGCAGTTATGAACTCGGCCAAATAAACTTGATCCGTAAAGCCCCCCGTTGCATACAGCTTGCCGTTGAATAACTGTGCCGAGTACAGGATAACGTTATCGGGCACGGCATGTCTCGACCAATCGTTCCCGTCTTTGGACAAATAGACAGACCCGTTATTGCCGACCGTTACGAATGTGTCTTCGAAATTACGAATACTGTACAAACTCGGAGATAGCGTACTCATTCCTGCCGGTTTCGAATATTCAAGGCTTTGCTTCTTCCATTTCGTACCGTCCTCGGATTTGAACAAGGCGTATTCCCGATCCACATGATATCTCTGCGCAGCCGTTATGATGAACATTCCGTTGCCCCATATCACGTCCGATAGATTAAATATGGCGTCCCCATTCGGGCTTTTGATTTGTTTGCCCGCCTTCCATACCGTGCCGTTATCCGAGACTAGCGTAACTCCCCATTCGCCGACTGCAACGAACTTTTTGCCGCTCCAGGCAATGGAGTAGATAGACGCCGTCGTGTTTGTCTTGTGCTTCGTCCACGTCTTCAAATCTTTCGAAGTCATAATAAGTCCGTTCGAACCGGTGACATAATAAATTCCGTTGGCCTTGATAATACGAGATAACGACTCTTTAATCGGCGTAGCGGCGGCCTTGCTCCACTTGACCCCGTCTTTGGACGTCATCATCAGGCCTTCCGCCCCAACGGCAAAAAATTGACTGCCCGTCCACAGAACATCGTAAAGCGGGAATTTGCCAAACTCAAAACTGGAGCGGTCGACCCCCTTGGAATCGATGGACCATAGCTCCCTATCTGCCGCTTTCTCGGCTTGGGGGTAGTAGTCGTCCACCTCGCCGCCAACGGCGACCAGCTTGCCCCCTCCGACGGCCATGCTGTTCAAATGAACCGGCCGGAGAACGACTTTCTTAAGCAGCTTCCATTGCACCCCGTTCGCGGACGTATAGATTCCGACGTCCGTATAGATGACATATTGCTTGCCGTCATGCAGCATATTGAGATTATAGTAGGTTCCGAACGTCAAGTACTGTTTGGAAGGCAGCGGTCCGACGCCTGTCATGTCGACCCATTGCTTGCCGTCCTTCGACGTCTTTAATACGGAAAACGACTCGATCCTGTCATTGGAATATTTCGAACCCTCGGCAAAGAACCGATCCTTCACCCATATGACTCTGTTCCAGAAGATGCCGTCCGATGGCACGGACGTCCATTTGACCCCGTCCTTGGACGTAAGCAGCAAGTAATCTCCAACCACGACGAAGGTGCTCCCCCCGAAGTGAAGATCGCGAATCGTCCTATCCTTCGTCGGGATCGCAACCTTCTTCCACGTTATGCCGTCTTTGGACACGGCGGAAGTGCCTTCGCCGCTTAAAGCGACGAACGTGCCGTTGCCCCAGACGATATCCCCTAGAGCCGACTTCATGCCGGTTTTGCGCTGGGTCCATTTCAAGCCGTCTTCGGAGGTCATAACAAGCGCTCCGTCGCTGTCGCCGCCGACGGCTACGAATCTGCTGCCGTTAAACGCGATCGAATCCAGCTTGTCGATAGTCCGATCGTATTCCGTCCAGTTCAATCCGTCCGCCGAAGTCCACAACGACGATTTGTTGTGTAACTTAAATTCGAGCGCGACGAATCGGCCTTTGCCCCAGACGATCGCCTGCATCTCGAAATTTTCGAGCTGCGGATTTTTACTCCAGGCGACTCCGTCCTTCGACGTGCAGCCGTCCGAGCTGACGTATATTCCGTTGCCGTAAGCATAGAGATCCTTATGGTTAGCGAGGTCTGTAAGCTCCGGATAGAGCTTCGTCCATTCGAGCTGCTCTTCGCCTGTCGCTTCCGACTGAGTCGGATCCGTGAATTCAACCTCCTCTGCCTGAACCATCGGCGACGAATACAAGGGAGTAGCGAGAATGAATGCAAGCAACAAGGTCAAACTGCGAAACATACGCATAGCAAAGTATCTCCTTTTTCAGTCGATATATCGGTAAACTTTTCCATTTATTATATACATAATTCGACAGCTTGTCCCGACTAATCGAAAAAAGGTGATTTGCAAGCCGCGGCAGTATCTTTCTCCAATCATGAAAAAGTGAAAAAGAGGCTGCCCAATAAGTGAAAGAGTCGTACCGATAACCATGTACGCTCCTACTTATGGGACAGCCCCTTCTAAGAGAAAGTTCAATGCATTCCTTTCTTAATCGAACTTGACGAATAGCACGGAATGCTTAGGCAGAAATACGGAAATCGTCCCGCCCTCCCTCGCGATTCCGGAGTCTTCCAAGCGATCGAACCGCCGCTCCCGATCCATAATCAGCCACTCGCCCTGTCGCGAACCGAGCTCCGGCCAAGAGATTCGGTATTCTCTGCTCTCGCCGCCGAAATTGCTGATCCACAGGGCCGAGCCTCCAGAGTCGTTCGTTACGGCAAGCGCATATACCCCTTGCGCTCCATCTCCGGTTTCGGCTTCTATCCGATGCGAGTATCCGCATAACTCGTTGAATTTGCGGAACACATCGTAGACTTTCGTCGGCACGCCGTAACGATCAAACAGTCCGCAAAATAAGTTATGGGGCTGAGCGTCGTAGTAATTCGCTTCATGAACCGGGCAATCCTGGAGCAGAGCGAACAGCGCCGCCGCGAACGAAGCGCCCTCTTCGTTCTTAATCCGTTCGAAAGTCGTTTGCCGTTGCATCGCCCCTTCAGGCTTCCATAACTGCTCGCCTGCGAATTTGAAGAAGCCCCATTCGTTCAAGTGACACTCCATGTCGGAATAGCCCGCTTCTTCCAGCCAGCGATTCACCAACCTGGAGTTCGCCGCGATCGCCTCCGGGTCGCCGGCATACGTATGCCATGTAAAAAAATCAAGCGGCAGTACGTGTGTACGGCAATACTCGATAAATCCCTGAGTGAACGGGTGATTGACCATCGTGGCCGCATGTCCTCCGACCTTAAGAGTCGAGTCATGCCGCTTGATCGCAAGCGAGGCGACACGGTATAGCTCATAATATTGCTCGGCCGTCCCCGTCCACATCACCTGATTGTCGGGATTGTCCGGCTCGTTCCAGATTTCCCAATACTCGATTCCATAATGAAATCCGTTCGCCCATCCCTCGTTATAATGCCGAATAATGCCTACGCATATTTTCGCCCATTTCTCGTAATCCTTGGGCGGGTGCACATAATATTTCGTCTTGGTATGCTCGATGCTTTCTCCCAGGCGATAGACGATTTTAGCTCCCGTCGAGAGAACGGACGCGAGATAAGCATCCGTCCTCTCGAAATCGTAGCTCGCCTGATCTTCCGGATCGCGGTCGAAATCGGGGAAAATCGTATGAATGTCTACTTCCCATGCATGCGGCCAATTCACGTCATGCAATCTGACGAGCGGGAATGCCGCATTGTGAAAATGCTCCGTAACGTCGACTAACGAGCCGAAGCTGACAGGTCCGTTGTTCACCCCATGCAGCTTTTTCAGAGGCCCGTTTGTACGATCGGGCCGAACTTGAATATCCATCGTGATGATCTACCCCTTCATAAGCCTTTTGGACGTGATTTCTCGGATCGGTACAAATTACGGGACGAGCTTGAGTGAACGGAAGAGCGCGCTATCCTTCTCGTCTCCGATGCCGCTTCCCCACTCGATGTACCCTTTGCGTCCCGAGCCGTCGTTGTCGTTCACGAGCAGGGATACGCTGAGCATGCCGTCGCCCGAAGCGGCCGGAGCCAATTCCGTCCATGGCAAAGCGATTTCATAGAAAGTCGTCTTCGTGGTCTCGTTGCGAGTGATCGCCACGTTTCCATTGCTCACCGGCCCCGAAGTATAACCTTCCGTACCTAACCAACGGAACAATTCCGGCCCTTGCGGCGTCAACGCCGCTCCGAACTCGTGCCATAACCCGCTCTCTCCCGGAGTGCCCTGGGCAATGCTGAATTGCAAGCTGTCGCCTTGCCAGATCGAGCCCGCTTGACTCGTCTGCGAGAAGACATTGTCTTGAATCTTGGCGGTAATATAGACATTGTTCTGATCCCAGTTCAGCCAGATGTCGCCGTTCAAATCCGAGCTTCCGCCGTAATTCTGAATCAAGTTGTTGCCATCGGTCGCTAGATTGGCGATCCGCGTGCCCGGATTAGCATCCGCCGTGCCGTCGACCGTAACGGTCCGATTTTTCATATCTTTCATGGCGGATGGATTGCGGCCGATCAGCTTGCCTTCGTAGACGTAGGCAATCGATCCGTTCGCCAGGAACGACAACGTCGTCGCGTAAGGCGTTCCGGCCGTCAGCCCCGTGACGGGCAAGTCGATGCTTCCCGACGAATGGGCGGCAACGGTCAACCCCGCGTTCAAGGTCCCGGTTTGGGTGCCAACTTGCCAATCCACTTCGTCGAGCGTATAGGGTTGCGAGCTTCGGTTAACGACCGCCATGCGAATCGCATCCCCGCTTCCCGTCAGAACATGCTTGGCGCTGAAGACGACCGGATCCACTAGACGGACGTCGGCGGACAGCTTCGCGATCGCCTGACCTCCCGCTTTCACGATTCCGAACAACGTCTGATCGTTGCTCAAAGCCGGAACCGAGATCTGGTACTGCTGCTGTTGGCCTGCCCCGACGTTGATCGCCACCGCTGTTCCTTGAACCTCGACGGTTCCGCTGATCGCTTGGCTGCCCGAAGCGGTGTTATCGACGGACAACGTGAGAACCGCCGCTTCCCCCTTAACGGCCTCTCCGCCTGTAAGCGTAAATCGATTGTTCGCGATAACGGTAGACGAGCTTGCGTTCATGTAGACCGGGGCTCCCGTAACCGTCAAATATGCATAACCGTTGTGCGGATTTAAAGTCGTCGTCCCGCCCATCACGTCCGTAATCACGATCGGAGAGCTCGTCTGGATCGCGACTTGCTTCGGTGTAGAAGACCAGAGAACGCGTTGCTGGACGCTTCCGCTACCGAAGATGTAGCTGTAAATATTGGCTGCGACGGTCTCCTTGTGATCATACGGCTTACCTTCCAGCTGTCGGGTCATGACGCCGTAAGCGGCGTATCCCGGTTTAGGAGCGTACTTGCCGAGCGCATCCCTCGCATTCCTTATCAAGCCGAAATTTTGTTCGTTAATGATCGGGTCGATACCATCATTCATAAAATCGTACCAGTATACTTTCTCGACGCCCGCCGCCAGTTGAGTAACATTCGCGCGCACGACGTACGAGGCTTGCGAGGACTCGCTAATACCTCTGGCGTCCAATTGAGTCGGCCATCCGGTCTCCGTTCCCCAGATCGGCTTGGATTGCCCGTTATTGTACTGCTTCACGAGAGTGTCGAGCTGCTTTAGCTCCGCCTCCATCCCTTCCGGAGAGGCGGGATAGTTATACGGATGCACGGACAGAATGTCCATGTATTGAAGCCCGCCGAGTTGGAACAATTCCTCCATCCAGCTCCAGTCGTTATGCGCGACTACCCCGCCGATGACGATCGTGTTGGGATTGGCCGCTTTGATTGTCTGGTAACTGGTCTTCAACAATTCGTAGTAGTAAGAGGGCAGATTATCCGCCGGTCCATCTCCGAAATCGCCCATAATATTGAATTCGTTATAAACCTCCACCCACTTGGTGGCGGGAAAATCGCTCAACAGCGCATTGCCGTAGTCGGCGAACGCTTGTCTGCCGGCGTTCGTATAAGGGGTTGCTCCGCCGTCGTGATTCGCATTGTTAAACGACAAGATCATCAGCGGTTCCAGGTTGTTATCTACCGCTGTCTCGTAGTATTCCGTGTAATCCTCCGGCGTCTCGTAGACGCCCGCGCTCGGCTCCATGCGGCTCCAATACATCTCATCGCTGAAATTTTTCGCTCCAGCGTTCTCGATCAGAGGAATCATATCGGGATTCCAGCCATGCGCGAAGTGAGTCGCTACGCCGAAAGAGGAGGCGTTCGTCTGGCTCAGGTCGACGGGAGACAGTACGGAGAACGTCGTCTCGGCCGTACCGACCGGTTGTCCCGCCGAGCTTGCCTCAACCTTAAAGCGGTAATACCCGCTGCCTAACTGCGGAAGCTGCAGCTGCGCCGTGCCGTCGATCGTTTGGGTGCCGGAGCCCGCTACGCGACGCCCCCAGAAGTCGGTCGCCGACCAGACCAGATCGGCGTCCTGCGCCAGGTCGACTTGGAAAACGATCGTCTCGGCCGTACCGAACGAATTCCCCAGATGATCCTGCTTAATACGAATCGTCGGCCTAGGCACATGGGCGCTTACGTCGTCAATCCAGAGCGTTCCGCTTGTTTGTGTCCCTACAAGTTCCGATTCTTCCATCAGTACATCCATGCGGATGGCCGGGCCATGCCATAGGCCGTCTTCCGCTCCGCCCCAATGGTAGGTACCGGGTCCGGGCAATCCGGCTAGATGCGTGACAACGATCTGTTGCCAGTTTCCGTTCGGCTGGATTTCGATCCGCTGCTGATGAATTTGTCCAGTCTCGTCGAACAGACGAAGTGCGATCGCGTTAAGATCCTGCGTTTTCACCCAGAAGCTGAGCTCTTCCATGTCGATGTCCGGCAATTCTTTGTTCATCGAGACGTAAACTCCGCCGTTCGTGAAATCCCCCGTCAGCTTCCCGGCAGCGGCGCCGGTATGATGCTCGTTCGTATCCCGGGTAAGAGTTCCCGTCGCTCCCGGAAACTCGGGACCGTTATGGAACGCCCAGCCTACGTCGTTCCCTTCGTAGTCGCTGATGATCTCGTCGTCGTAATACGGCCCGGCCGGACCGTCAGGGACGGTAGCGGTCACCTTGTCGACCAGCAGCGTTCCGGTGGTCGGCGTGTTCACGAAAGCCCCGTACTCGAGATTCAAGCCCACGCGGATAGCGGGACCGTGCCATAAACCGTCTTCCGCTCCGCCCCAATGATACGTTCCGGGTTCGTTCCCGCCGGCCAGATCCGTGATCACGATCTCCTGCCAGTTCGGACCGGGCGTAATATCGATTTCCTGCTGATGGATTTGGCCGGTGCTGTCTGTGAGCCGGAGCGCCAGCCAAGCCAAATCCTCCGTCTTGATCCAGAACCGCAGCTCTTGCATGTCTACGTCGGCCAAGTCCATGTACATCGAGACGTAGTTGCCTCCGCCGGAGAAATCCCCCGTTAGCTTGCCGGATTTCGTTCCTTCGTAGGAATCGTTCGTTTCCGCAACCAAGCCGCCGGTCGCGCCGGGGTATTCAGGCCCGTTGTGGAAAATCCAGCCTTCGTCGTTGCTTTCGAAATCGCTGATCGTCTGTTCGACGGTCCCTTGTTGGGCATAAGCCGTTAGCGGTTGCGGTAAAAAACGGCCTACGTTCCCTGCATTACCTGCGATTATTGCAAATGCCAGTAAGACCGTGAATACTCTTGCCGCAAGCGTCGTTAACGAACCTTTGCTGCTCCCGTGCTTTGAAGCTCTCATCATGGACACCCCTCTTCAGTAGTGGTGTAGCGCGATCCAGCCTTGCTTCCAAGCCTTTCGCTTCCCAGTATACAAAAGGGGGAATAGAGCGTATATGTCACTTTCTATAGAACTCTTATCTTCCGTTCGCAAGATTCATTGGCTACGAATATGCCAAGGGGCTGTCCCGTAAGTTTAATTGCTTGAGAGGATCGATATATAAAAATAGGGGTATGTATCTTCTGTAGACTGCCTCATACGCTCCTGAAATTACCTCTTCACGGGTTTCCCCGTTCAGATTTCATGAGCGTATAGCATCGGAAGGAGATACATACCCCTTGAGCCTTTATCATCGATCATCTTTCATAGCAACTTAAACCGCTTATGGGACAGCCCCTTGACTCGATTCCAAAATATGAATCTTACGGACTCCTCAGCAGAACCTCGTCGCCGACCGCGATCGCACCCGGTTTAACGACGGAGGCATAGACGCCGAAGATTAGCTTCAGCTCCTTGTTGACGACTTTCAGCAACGAAGGATCCCGTTCCTGCGTGTCCGGATGCAAGCCGATCATCGCGCAGCGCTCGCAGCCTTTATCGATCCGCAGCTCCGCGCTTCCTATGGTCACGTTTTTGCCAATCCACTCCGACTCTTCCGCCTCTTCGTCGTTAAGCGAAACGATGAGATTTGCCCTGAATCGGCGCGGATCCAGCTCCTTCCCCCATAACGCTTCAAGCCGGAGAAGCGAACGGTCCGTGACGATCAGAATATGGCTGTCGTCGATCCCGGTCCCTCCCCCGCTCTTCGGCCTATAGCTCTTCATGCTTATTTTCACGCGGGCGAATTGCTGGATTTCGCGAAGAAGCTCTTCATCCCAGCGATAGCTCTTCCCGTCCGGAGCCGTCACAATGACGCATGGTTCCCCGTCCTCAGCGCTTTTCTCATCGAGAATCGCGCGGTAACTCAGCATAGCGGGGATTCCCCTCGCGGTAATAAAGCTGCTCCAGCCTTCCTTCGTCTCGTCTATGAAAGCATAAAGACGGTCCCCGAATAGCCCGTAGGATTCAATTCTGCATTCCGATTCCAACCGTTCTCCCGCAAAGGATTTGACGGGGTACCGGAAAATTCCTCGAACACTGCCGACGATCGCCATCCTCATGCCCCCTCCCCCGTTAAGTGCGGACGGGCGTCACTCTTTGACGCTGCCCAGGACGATCCCTTTGATGAAAAAACGTTGCAGGAACGGATAAAGTAGCAAAATCGGAAGCGCGCCCAAGAAAATCTGGGCCGACTTGGCCGTTTGATCGTTGATTTCCGAGAAACGCTCCATGCTCTTGACCGAGAACAAACTAAGGTCCTGCTGAATCACGACCGTCTGGAGATAGCTCTGCAACGGATAATCCGCGGGCGAGTTCATGAAGATCAAGCCGTCGAACCAGGAGTTCCAATGGCCAACGGTCGAGAACAACGTCACCGTCGCCAGCGATGCCATGGAGAGCGGAATGTAGATTTTCCACAGTACGGTCATATGCCCCGCTCCGTCGATATAAGCCGCTTCTTCCAATTCCTTCGGCAGCCCGCGGAAAAAATTAAGCATAAGGATAACGTTGAAGACGGGAACGGCTCCGGGCAGTACGAGCGCCCAGATCGAATCCATGATCATCGTATCTTTCACAATCATGTACAGCGGGATTAGTCCCCCGCTGAATAGAATGGTAAAAACAAATATCCATGCGTAAAGCGTTCGGGAACGAAATGCCGACGTCTCCTTGGATAACGGATAGGCAATAAGAACGGTCAGCAGCATGTTAAGCGCAACGCCGATGCCGACCCTCTCCAACGTAATGAGCAGCGAGTCGAGAAATTCTTGTTTGCCGCTCACGAATTCGTAGCTTCTTAATGTGAACTGAACGGGCCACAGCTTGACGTATCCGGCTGCCGCGGCCTGGCTTGAACTAAACGATACGGCGAGCACGTGAATTAAAGGCAATAAACAAACCGCAGCCATCGAGGCCAAAAAGATATAGTTAAACGCGACGAAAGCGACTCTGCCGCGGGAGTAGCGTTCTACCATAGGATTATTGCTCCCTCTAGAAAATTCTATAGTTGGCGAAACGGTATGCCATCACGTACGCCGCGATGACGAAGATGCACGACACGACGGATTTGAACAACCCGGCCGCCGTAGCTACGCCGTATTGCGTCTCAACCAATCCGGTTCGATAGACGAACGTATCGATAATATCCCCCGTTTCGTATACTTGGGGACTGTATAGATTAAACACTTGATCGAAGCCCGCATTCAGAACATTGCCCAGACTGAGAACCGCCAGCAGCACGATAATCGGTAGCATACCCGGCAGCGTCACATGAAAAGTCTGCTTCCAGCGGTTAGCCCCGTCCACGATCGCGGCCTCGTAGAGGCTCGGATTGATACCCGTCAATGCCGCCAAATAAACGATCGTATTAAAACCGAATTCCTTCCATACGTCCGATGTAACCAACACGACACGAAACCAATTGTTGCTGCCCAGAAAATAGATCGGCTCGATCCCGAACCAACCCAAAATATCGTTCACGAATCCGTTCGTCGGAGAGAGGATGTCGATCAGCACGCCGCCAAGAATAATCCACGAAAGGAAGTGAGGCAAATAAATCATCGTCTGAATTCCGCGCTTGAAGCTCTCCTTCCTCACTTCGTTTAACAAAAGCGCGACAACAATCGGAACGAACAAACCCACGACGATCTTCATGAACGAGATGACGATCGTATTTCTTAGAACGTCCATGGAATCCGGCATATCGAGCAAATACCGGAAGTTGTCCAATCCGATCCATTCGGAGCCCGTAATTCCTCGCGTCGGAATATATCTCTCGAACGCCATGGCGATTCCGATCATTGGGCCGTAGCAATAGATCAACACTAGAGCCAGGCCGGGCAAAATCATGAAATGCAAGGGAAGGGTTCGCATTCTTCCTGTTTGTCCAGTCCATCGAATCTTCATTTGTAGTTGCGCTCCTTCCCCGCCGAGGGGCATTCGATAAAGCTTGGGGCGGCAAGGAACCTCCCTTGACCGCCCCCGCTTTTCCATCGCCGACTCGGTGGTCGACCCTATCGTCTCTATTGCATTGCTTCGTTGACTTCCACCGTAATCTGATCGCCGCCGAGCTTCTTCCAATCCTCGACGAACTTATCGAAGGAATCAAGGGACTCGCCCATAATGATCTTCGTGTACGTCTGAATCTCCAGCTTCTGCAGCGTCGCGTTCTTGATCGTCATCGTCTTAGTCGGCGATTTGATGAATTCGCTTGGTTTGAATAAGTTTGCGGACAGAAGCTTGTCGATGACCGAATAGGAGCCCTCTCTACCGAACACCTTACTCATGCCCCAATTAGTCGCATCGCCTGTGCCCTCTTCCATTGCCAAGCTATTCTTATAGGCATCCAACTGCTCCTGGTTCAATCCCGTCGTATCTTTGCTGTCCAGTGCCGTGACGACCTTCTTGTGAACCTCCAGATTTTTGTTCGGATTCACGACGAAGAACGGGAAGTACTGCCAGACCTCGATACCGTCGACGTAGTTCAATTCTTCGTACTCCTCCTGGGAGACGTTCGGGTTGGTGTCCATATCGACGGAGACGTTGATCATTTTGAACATCGCTTCCGGATTTTTGGCGTTTTTATTGATTACGTAGTAGTCGCTGATCGCGTTCGCCTGCGTCTGGGAATAGGCTGCTTGATCGTCGATGGAGACGATCGGATACGCCTGCCAATCGGCGTTCGGATCGTTCTTGCGGCTATCCAGCAGCGTCAGCGAGAAGAACATCGGACCGTAGGCCATACCTAGCTTGCCCGCGCTGGCGAGCGCCAGAACCTTCGCGTCGCCCTTCACCCCGAACTCTTTGTCAATCTGCCCGTTCTTGTACATTTGCTGCAAAGAAGCAAGCGCCTGCTTCATCTCCGGTTGAATGCTGCCATAGACCAGCTTGCCGTCTTCGCCCTTAATCCAGCTCTGCGGATAAGCGTGATAGCTGTTGAAGAAGCCCTCCAACGAGCCGAATGCCTGCCCGCCGTTATACATCAGCAGCGTCTTATTGACGGCCAATCCATAAGAATCTTTCTTGTTATTGCCGTCTGGATCTTGGTTTGTGAATGCATCGGAGATGGCCAGCACGTCGGCCATCGTCTTGGGCTCGGGTAAGTCCAGCTTCTTCAGCCAGTCCCTCCGAATCCAGAGCAAGGGCGCACTGTCGCTCGTCGCCTGTCCGGTAGGAAGCGCCATCATTTTGCCGTCGAAAGTGGCTGTCGCCAGGCCGTTGGTGACGCTCTCCGTATATTTCTTGAAGGTCGGAGAGGCATGCTTCTGATAGATTTCAGTCATATCCATAATCTGTCCGGCTTCCACCAACTGGCTGAGCTGCGTAGCGGAGACGGAGAAGAAATCCGGAAGGTTCCCCGAGGCAATGGAAATGTTCATCTTCTCCGTGCCTTGATCCGTGTTCACGATCCATTGGTGCTTAAGCTTGATCCCCAAGGAGTCCATAAGCTTGCGAGTCCACACGTTATCCTCCCAAGACTGCCCCTCCGGAAATTTCAAATCGCTGCCGACCGCGCGAACCGTAGACACCTCGATCGGCGGATCGTATTTGCCGAACTGCAGGTCGGCTTCCGTCTCCTCGCTCGCTGCCGGCGAAGCGGAGGCGGAGCTTGTCGCGGAGGCCGTCGCGGAAGGCGACGCAGACGGAGACGCGGACGAGCCGTTTGTCGGCTTGGCGTTGTTGCCTCCCGAACATGCGGATAGGACGACGGCCATCGTCAGCAACGCATAGGACAGCTTCATTTTCGATGAGTGGATCAACGTTGTTCCTCCCCTAATTACCGTAGGTTTTATTTTTCGTTTTCAGTATAAACCCGCAAGGGAGCTCCGTATATTTCACTTCTTCTAGAATGCTTATCTTTCGTTTGTCACTTGTCGGCCGATTCATTCCAAGTGTGAATTGCGGTATTCTTTGGGCGTAAGACCAGTGAATTTCTTGAAGAAACGCGTAAAATAACCCGCCGTCCCAAAGCCCACCTGCAGTGAAATTTCGTGAATTTTGCAAGAGGAATCGGCCAACATTTCCTTGGCTTTCTCGACCCGCAGAAACGAGATATAGTCGGATAAATTGCGGCCGGTATATTGCTTATACATTGTCGAAAGGTAGGACGAATTGAGATGAACGAGCTCCGAGAGCCGATCGAGCGACAAGTCGCCATCCAAGTGCTCGCGAATGTGTTGATTCAATCTGTGAATAATCCGATTCGTCCGTTCGTCGAGCGTCGTCATCCTTCCGGAGAACAAGCCTTCCGCGGCGTCTTTCAACGCTTGCAACGCGGACTCCTTCGGAACATGGTGACCGAGATTCATGAGCTTGGCCATCATAGTTTCGTTATCCGACATGCCTCCCGAAGCTTTCATCAAATATCCGAGAAGCAGCACGGCTACCGAATAGTACGTCTGGGCGTATAGTCCATACTGATGCGGGAGCATGGAGAACACGGCGTCCAGCTTTTCGTTGAATTCGTCCTTGTTCCCCGTCTCCAGAGCCGCTTCCAGCTCCGCCAGCCTTCGAACAGACAGCGAGTGGGGATATTCCAGCTGTTCCTCGGATTCGCACTTTAGAATTAACATCTCGGTACCCGTTCCAAGACCAAGAATCATGTTCTTCTTGACCGTATTGTAGGTAGAGGGAATTTCGTCCCAGTCCGAGGAATCCCCGGTCGTAACGAGGGACAACGGCAAGCGAAGAAGCGCCTTCGTGGTGGCTTGGATGCTGTCCAACGTACCCGTCGCGAAGGTCAGAGTTTCCTCCCAGGTACGCGCAAGCTCCGGACCCTCCTCGGAACTGCCCGGCTGGATTAGCCATACGAACTGCGAATCGTTCAGCACGATCGATTGAAATCGCGTTTGTTCCAAATATTCTTCCGCTATGTTCTGAATCGCGTAGAGCAGCAACGTTTTATTCGACGATGTCGTCATCTCCGGCCATCGGTCCACTCTGCCCAGTACGAGCAGCACGCGATTCGCCGACGACACCGATAATTCCAGTTCACGAAAACGGGCTTCCGCGAAATCCAACGGAGTGCCGGCGAAGTCGGTCAAGCCCGCGAACCACTCTCTCCGTAGCAGGAGCAGCTCTTGCCGGACCTGCTCCTTCGCGCGAAGCATGAACTGGTCGTTCCTCGCCTCCTCGTCCAAGGCCGCAATAGCGGTGCGAATGGCGCGAACGATAGCCTCGTCGCCTTCCGTTTTCAGAATGTAATCGATTCCGCCTGCCCGCAGCGCTTGCTGTAGATAGGAAATATCTCCGATCCCGGTCAGAAAGATGACTTTGCATCGTGGCCAACGGCTCCGAATCCATTGCTGCAGCTCCAACCCGTCCATGCCGGGCATGCGAATGTCGCTTAGCACGATGTCCATTTTCGATCGGCTCAGTCTTAACATGGCATCTTCGGCGGCATAATCGCTATAGAGATCGAGCTCTAGATCCTCGACATTGGAGAGCATCTCGTACAGCCCGTCAACCGTATAGGGCTCGTCGTCCACGATAAGCAATCTTTTCATTGGTTCACCTCTCCGAGCGGAATCACGATTTCGACTTTCAGTCCGCCTCTTTCGCCTGTACTCAGACGGAGTCCGCCCGCCTCGCCGTATTTGATCTTAAGCCTGCGATGAACGTTGAGCATGCCCGTGCTTTCGGCAGGTTCGTCGTACGATTGCAGTCTATTCCGCATTTCCTCCAGCTTGTCCGGGGTCAACTGCTGTCCGTTGTCTTCGACCGTGATAACCACAAGCTCCCCGTATACGTCCATCTCCACATTCAACCATCCGCCCTTCGATCTTTTCTCGAGCGAATGATTGTAGGCGTTCTCGATAATAGGCTGAAGAATGAGGCGCGGCACAAGCCTATTCTCAAGGCCCTCCGGTAGATCTCCGAAGTTTGCTTCGATTCTGGGGGAGAAACGGATGGTCTGGATCTCCGTATAGGTTCTGGCATGGTGGATTTCCTTCTCGAGCGACACCTCTTCCGCTCCGTCCCGCGTTATAAATTGGAAGTATTCCCCTAGATGCTTGGTAAGCCGAATCACGTTCTCGTTATCCTCCAATTGCGCCATGCGATATAAAATAAAATAGGTGTTATAGAGAAAATGCGGGTTAATCTGGGACTGTAGATGACGAAGCTCGGACAATTGCGCCCGATATTTTTGTTCGTAAACCTCGTGCACCAGGATGTTCAGTTGCTTGGCCATCGCATTAAATCTTCCGTACAGGTAGCCGAATTCGTCCTTAAGCGGATACTGGAGTGTCAGATTAAGCTCCCCTTTCTCAATGCGGCGGAACGAATGCAGCAGTCGAATCAACGGTCTATGAATCATTCGATAAATCCCGATGGAGAAAATGATCACGATAATCGCCGATGCGATTGACAGGACGATCAGCCAATAACGATGGGTTTGCAGGGCCGGATTTACGTTTTTGGCCGGAACGTACATAATCAGGCTCATCCCCGAGGTGTCCGAATCCTCCCGCGCCACCAGATAAGAGTCTCCCTCAATCGTCACGGTTTGCAGCGAGTTTCCCTTAGATTCCTTCATCAACTCCGAACGCTTCGCATATAACTCATCCGGAATATCGAAAGCGCTTGCAATTACTTGATTATCCGATAAGCCGACAAGCATCACGCCCCCGCCTTTGTTGGAAAACCGGGCTAGCGTCGAATTCAATTCCGGTTTGGATATTTCCACCGCAACGACGAATAATGGGGGAATGCCCATTGAACCCGGCGGATAAACGAGCGGAATGAACAACCGGTCCTGCCATTGTAAGAAGGGCATATCGCGAGGACTGACTTTCTGCAGCAGCCCTTGAAATTGCTCCCGGTCAAAATCGGTAATCGAATCGGCGTTCGACGAGATGGTGCGGTCGATCAGCGGGATGGAAATCGCCGCTTCCTTAATGAAATTGCTTGAACGGGATAGATTGTCCATTCTCTCCTTTAAGCGTAAAATCGCCTGAGTCTTCTCCATATCGGACATCACGCTGACAGCCATTCCTAATCCTAGCGCATCGTCGTTAACGACAAAGTCCTGTAACGAGAAGAGGATCGATTCTAAATCGTTGTCGAGCATTTCCATATACAGATCCGCACGGGAAGACAAGGAGTCCTCTATTTCCTGCTTCACATTCTTGGAACCGGACATATTGATCTGTACGCCTATGACGTACAGAGGAGCAAGAACGAGCAGAAAACTGAGGAGCAGCTTGGGGAAAAGCCGAATTGAAGTTACTTTTTCTTCGAGGTTCAACAGCCATCACTTCCTTCTCTCTGCCAACTCTACTCTCATTGTACTCTGTCAGACTTCTCGTATTCGACAAGATTTTCGAAGGCGAAAAATCCTGCTAATGCAAGAAAAAAGGTTTCGTCATATGAAACCGAAGTTTCAACAACGAAACCATATCACACTCTCAATCGTGTGTAAATTCACTTTAACTAGCATATTCTCGAAGGAGCTGACGAAGCGCCTGCTTTACATCGCCATGGAACAAACCGCCATGATAGCAAATAAGTTGATCAATCTCATAGTCCAGTAACCGCTGAACGGAACGAACGGCCTCAGGCAGATCCATTGTAAATTGCGGATTAGCGATATTCAGCTTCCCATGTTCGATGACAACGACGTCCCCTGCGATCAATGTTTTGCTTGCGAGCAAATACAACGATATATGTCCCGGCATATGTCCCGGCGTGTGGATTACGTCGATGCCGTCACACCAAGGCAGTCGTTCATCATTGGAGACTGTCTGGTCGACAGGAATCGGCTCTATCGATTGTAAATAACGAATAAACTGCTCCGCTTGCGATTTGGCCTCATCCGGCAATACGCTAAGCGTCGATTCCGCCTGTTCGAGTCGCAGTGATTTTGATTTTCCCTCAATATACGGCGCTTCCAGCTCAGGCGCGACGATGCTGATCTGCGGATACGCCCGCTTTAACGCAGCCAGCGAACCGATATGGTCCATGTCGTGATGCGTCACGATTAGTTTTGTAATCGAAGCGAGTGTAAGGCCGTACCTATTAGCCGCTTCTTCAAGCTGGGGGATAAAACCGGGATAGCCGCAATCGACAAGAATGAGATCGCGATCATCTTGAAGAAGCACCGGGGTAATCGTTTGTTTCTGTCCATTATTCTCAAACTCTATCTCTAGTAAATGATAGTTTCCCACTCATTTGTCCTCCTTTAAGTAAGGTTCATACAGTTAAAGCGTATCGAAGAACCCATTCTTTTATTGTAACAGCTACCTCGGTTACATTTGTTTCCGTTGTATCAATAGTTGGCATAGGCGGGTCATAGACCTCATCGGCAATCTCAAGCAATCGTTTCGCGAAATCTTTGTGGGTCTGAATCTCTTCCTCCGACCAATTTCTTTCACGCAGCCGTTTCTCGCGAGTTTCTTCATCGCAATGCAAGTTGAGGTAATAAACATGCTTGAAAAAGGGAAAGTCCGCGCATTTCTCAATATCCCACGGCATCATCGTTCCGCATAGGATCGTCATCCGTCCGCTTTGTGCGATGTTTCGTGCCACGCGAAGCCATATATTACGCATCTTCTCCCAATCATGCCCGATAAAGTCAGTAAGATGATCCGGATCAAAAATATCAAATTCGGGCATTATTCTCCGCAGTTCCTTGATGACATAAGATTTTCCCGAACCGCTTGCACCCGTAACGATAAATAAAGGCAGTTTATTTTCCATTGTTTCCGCCTCGTCTCATCTATATTTCCAGTAAAGTTGCGAGCGTTCTTTTATTATTTCGTCATTGGTTAAACCGAATAGGATGGCGTTTAAATAAAAAAGGAGTCCTGAAATTTATCAAGACCTAATTCAACATCATATCCGACAGTTAACTATAAGTCTATATTTTCAGCGATATTCGTATGAAGATTATTCCTGTAAGAAGATCTCGATTACAGGAGGAGTTGTATGATTCCAGAACGGCTATCTGTATATGGCTCAATAATTCCCTTACTTCATGAAGTAACCGAATGGTCACTCCTAAGGCGGTGGTCCCTGTCTGAGGTATACAGAGTAATATTGAAATCGGGTGAAACTCGTATTATTAAGTGGGGCGGACAAGAAATGGCCGGGGAAGCGGCGATTTATCAACAGCTGGTAAGACCGCTAAAGATAAAGTCCCTACGCATTTTTGAGTTTTACGAATTAAAAACTAGCGCCATCATGATTATGGAGGATGCCGGAAGAGATAATTTAGAACAACGACCTGCGCCCGATCTCTTTCTAGAAGCAGCGAGGGAGTTGGCAAATCTGCGAAAGGTTGCATCGGCTAACTTAGGAGCAAACCTTCCAAGTGAAATCCAATGTGCATACACAGTATCGGCTTCGGACTTTCTTGCACTTTTGGATGACCTTCTTAAGTCGAATATTTTTTCGGAAAACAATGTGCTTTTACGGCTACAAAACACTTTTCCTTTTATTTTAGATGAATTATATAGAACATTCCCACTTACGCTGGTCCATCATGACTACCATGCCAAAAACCTTATCATTCAGGGGCATCGAATATTACCGATTGACTGGTCAATTGCGTATCTAAGTCCCCATCTCGGTGATTTATATTGTTTAGCTACCGAAGCACAAACTTGGAGTGAAGTACGAAAGGAAGACCTAATATTCGCATTTCACAATGAAATGGATACCGACACGTCTATAGAATCGTTAAATAGGCAAGTCGCAATCGGCGGGATCTGTTGGCTTATTAAAACACTTAGATGGCTAGTATTCGGGGGAACTTCCCTAATTCCCGGTTCAGTGGCATGGATACCCGATTTAATGAATGATCTAGAAAACCTTATGAAAGAAATCGAGTAGCGAACCACGATAGTGCAAGCTGCTCCATTTCCTTGACGAACGTTTTTTTTGCCGGGCTATATTCGTTTGTGTTTTCGAAGCGTTCAGCCAGATCTTCCTTAAACCGACTGTACCTTGCAACTGCTTCAGGATGACATCTCAGATAATCTCTAAATATTAAATGTCGTTCAATTTGGGGGTTATCTGTTTGATAAAAATGAATATGGTGAGTCCTTTCTTCGCCGCCTTTGCGGAATAGCCTTCTCCCGGAAATACCCCACTCTCCGGCTACATCGTATCCAAGCATGTTCATTTTATCGTTGTATAAATCGATTCTGTTAATATCTTGTACAATACACATCATGTCTATTACGGGTTTGGCCTTTAAGCCAGGCACTGATGTGCTCCCAAAATGCTCGAAACGAACGACTTGATCCTCAAATATAGACTTCAGAAAATCGGCTTCTTCTTGGTACAGTCTTACCCAGTCCTCATTATAATCGCTTAGTCT
Organism: Cohnella sp. LGH; assembly: GCF_017671885.1. Taxonomy (NCBI): domain Bacteria; kingdom Bacillati; phylum Bacillota; class Bacilli; order Caryophanales; family Paenibacillaceae; genus Cohnella; species Cohnella sp. LGH. The sequence continues at coordinate 455,006 of NZ_CP072117.1, read as the reverse complement.
GACCTTCATAACCGATCCTCCCCGGACTTGTTGGGAATTGTTCCGAAAAAACAGGCTGCAACATTTCTGTTAGCAGCCTGTTGAAATTGGATAAGATTATTTACCTGTAAGCCAGCAATTACAGCCTTCCGCCAATTCCTGAAGCTCGTTAAACAACACGCCGGCATGGTAACCGTCGCAAACTGCATGATGGAATTGCACCGATAGAGGCAGCAATACCTTTTTGTCCTGCTCGCGATATTTTCCAATGGTGGATATGGGCAGTAGATAGGTTCCATCATTGTAGACGTTCAGGTTAAATCCAGTAAAGCTAACCCAAGGAATGCTGGAAATTGGGAACGTGTTCGCCGGTTCGTTCATGTCGGGGAATAGCTGCTTCGCATTCTTGTGCGTCTCTATCCCTTGAAGGTAACCATCGTAAAACGTTTGAAACTCTTCGCTGAACGGGGTCCAAATACTTGAGAAGTTCTTATTCTCCTCATGGAAAATGGTGAAGCTGGGAGACATACGATCCCATACTCCCAACCGCCCCTCCGAGTCAAAGCAAGTTCGGAATTCATTATGGCGATTAACTACCGTCGAAATCATATGGATCAAAGCCGGATACAGCTTAATCCCTCTGGTTTTCAGTTCAGACCGCAACAAGGTGATGTCGATATCGGCGGTGATGCTGTAGGTACATCTTACATGGTTTAAATAATGTTCAAAATAAGGCTTTCTGGGCCAACTATCTTTATCAATCGGATGAAAATTCATTTTTTACCCTCCTAAAATTTTTTGGTTCTAGGAGGGACAATCAACTGCTTTAACCATATCCATACCACATTCCTTTTTTATTAGGTTACTTCGGAGTCCCTGATTGAGCAGCGAAGCTTTTGAACATCCGTCATCGGCGGCTGGCCGTACATACGCGCATATTCCCGGCTGAACTGGGAAGGACTCTCGTACCCGACGCGGAACGCCGCATCGGAAGCCTGCAAGATATCGCGACGGAAGAGAATTAGGCAAGAATCGGACAGGAATGGCCTACCGGTACAAGGCTAATACTTATTATAATCATTTTCAACATTATAGATAAGGAGCGGAAAGAAAATGAGTTTAAAAGGGAAAGTCGCAATCGTTACCGGTGCGTCTCGCGGCATCGAAAGACAAATTGCCATCCAATTAGCGCAATCCGGAGGACATCGCGAATGCGATCGAGTTGCTGGTCAGCGATAAAGCCCGTTGGATAACGGGCCAGACGATCCGCGTAAATGGCGGTTTTAATTGAACCATTAGAACGAATAGGAACTTCTAGGAGACTCCGCTAGGGAGTTGCATCTGTGCGCGTTACCTTTCCAAGGACGTCCTTAATAGCAGAAATAACGGCATCCGGGCGCTCCAGCTGCATGACGTGACTGGAGTCTGCAAGGACTTGGTGCATGCTGTTGGTGGACCAACTGGCCTCCTCGGCTTGCATGCTTGCCCAAGCGGCTTCCGCACGATTGAACTGTTCTTCCGTGAGGCCGCTTGCGATCTGTTCGGCTTCCGTGAAGGCGCTCCAAGGCTTTCCTCTGGAGAGAACGGCAAGGGGCAGATTACCGAGGGTGCGAAACGTGCCAGCCTCCCGTAGTGAATCTTCGAATTCGGCTGCCTCCGCGAAGGCGGTTTTGAGCGATGTCGGCTGATAGGCTGTGATGGCTTTAGCCGTTTGGGGCGGCAGCTCGGGAACTTCGGCGTCGGGCAGCACGAGTCTCGGCAAACCGGTCCATACGATTGCGGCGAGCGCACGAAATGCAAATGGAATCGGATCGCTCTCCGGTTCGCCTGTGGCCTGGGCGAGGCGCGCGGTCTGCTCAGGATGCGAGGCGTCGACCAGAACCATCCCAGCAACCTCATCTCCGTAGTTCTTGGTGTACGTCATGACGTACGGACCGCCCATAGACGCACCGACCAAAATATAAGGCGGTTGTTCGTTTGCAGCGCGCAGAACCTTGTGAAGATCTTCGACAATGGCGAGACCGTTTCGCTGATCCTTGGCCGGATCGCTCCACATAATGCCGGCCCGGTCATAGGAGCACACTCGTGTGAAACGCGCGACCTCTTCCTGCACGGGCTGCCACAGCGCAGATCCGCTTGTGTCTGCTCCCGCTTCCAGCAAGACGAGCGGTGTGCCTTGCCCCTCGCAATTCAGATGAATTCTGCGACCTCCGACATCCACAAGCTCTCCAGGCGCCGGATAATCTTTAGCAGCCCTATTGCGGGCTGTCTGCTCATAAATGGCGCCGATTGCGACTAGAGCGATTGCTAAGATAAAGATGGCGATAGCCAAGCGCTTTACCCAACGATTGAGAAATAAACGCATAATCTTCCTCCTACTGTACAAGTAATGTTTTCTCCCGTTTTCTCCTTTCATTCGTCTAGGGAAACTATAAGCTTCGCTTTTGAATTGAAAATGAACTGAACGTTACAAAAAAACGGAGGCCGACGGCCTCCGTTTGTGATGTAACCAGACGAATGTGACTATGCGGTTGTTACAGATCCCTCCCAAGCGGCAGTTGCACCGTGAAAACCGAACCCCCGCCCGGCTCTTCATCCGCCCGGATTTCTCCTTTGTGCATATCCACGATTTGTTTGACGATGGACAATCCCAGCCCGCTTCCGCTAACGGCTCGGTCACGGGCCTTGTCCGCTTTATGAAACGGCTTGAAAATATCCGTCCGCTGATCCTCCGGGATTCCGATTCCGTTATCCGCTATGCGGACGATCGCCGATCGATCGTCGATATAGGCGCGAATGCCAACCCTCCCGCGGACAGGAGTGAATTTAATGCCGTTGCCCAGCAAATTCGTCCATACCTGGCTGAGTTGATCTTCGTCCGCATGGATAGTTATCGGTTCCAGGTCTAATTCGATATCGATCTCTTTAATCGACCACTGCGGCTCCAGAGCGATGACGACGTTGCGGAGCTGTTCGTCAAGCCGGAAAGCCGCCGATTGGACGGAATGACGATCGTGCTGCAAGGAAGAAAGCCGCAGCAGGTTGTGGCTGATCCTGGACAGCCTATCGCTTTCTTCCTCAATAATCGTCAGGTAATGCATCCGGCTTTCCTCGCTCATGCGCTTCTGCTTCATCGCTTTGGCGAAACCGGAGATGGATGTCAGCGGCGACTGGATCTCATGCGATACGTTCGCCACGAATTCCCGCCTCATCCGGTCAAGCTTGGCAAGCTCCCGCGCCATCTCGTTAAAGCTCGCGTTAAGCTGGCCGATCTCATCCTTGCGGCTCGTCCGAAGCTGCACGTCAAAATGGCCTTGAGCCATTCGTCCGGCCGCATCCCTCAACTGAAGAAGCGGCTTCACGATGAATCGTGCGGCGGCCAAAACGAGAAAACTTCCGATCAGGAAGACGGTCAGCAGCTCCGTATTGACTTCTCTGCTCGACTGCATCCACAATTCGTTGCTCTTCAGCATGACGAATAAGGCATAGGATTCGCCGTTAACCGGAAACGGGAGTCCGACCATCGGATACCGGCCTTCGTTCTCAATGTGCCTGGCCACTCCGCCGGCCAACACGCGACGAATCCGTTCCGCATCGGGAACGACAGGCTCCGCGCCCTCTTCCAGCAACGGCTTGCCCGAGGCGTCGAATAGTTGAATCGCATAAATCGATAGGTTGGAAACGTTATTCATGAAAGGAATCAATTCCGTTCCGGAGGACGAACGGTAAGTCTGAATAATTTGCTTGCCGTTCGACTCCAGGCTGTTCTCCAGCGTTTGCTCAAACGGTTTCTGGAACAGCAGCGTAGACGCGAAGGAAGCGATGATAAGGCTGACAACGATGACGCCGATGAAGAGGAGGACGATGCGGGTATAGAGCGATTTAATCCCGGTACACCTCCATACGGTAGCCGAGACCTCGCAGCGTTACAATGCGGAACTCAGACTCATGTTCGACAAAACGATCTCTAAGCCGCTTGATATGAACGTCCACGGTCCGCTCGTCTCCTTCGTAATCCGTTCCCCATATTTCCCTGATGAGATGATCTCGGGTGAACAACTGCCCCGGATAACTCCCGAGCTTGTAGAGCAATTCGAACTCCTTCATCGGCAGGGTAATCTCCAAACCGTCCTTGTTCACCACCTGGTAGCTTCTGCGGTCTAACTGCAGATGACCAAGCCGGACGGTTTGGGAACAGGAAATCCGATAACGCTTCAACAGCGCTTTAACCCGCAGCGTAAGCTCCATCGGGTCGAACGGCTTGGCGAGATAATCGTCGGTCCCCAGCTTGAAGCCTTTGATCCGGTCGGCCGGCTCGCCTTTTGCGGTAATCATGAGAATCGGCATGTCCCCAAGCCCGCGGAGCTTGGCGCACAAGTCCCAGCCGTCCATTCTCGGCATCATGATATCCAGGATGACCAGATCGGGCGAGTGATTCTCGGCGTACTCCAGCGCTTCAGCGCCGTTTCCCTTCTGCACGACTTCGATTCCTTCATCTTCAAGGTATAGGCGTACTAATTCGCGAATGTGTGCGTCATCGTCTACAACCAGCACTTTGGGCATCCGCTTTCCCCCTTTTCGCCTGTGTCGCTACATTTTACGATATCCGTTTAAACTCAGTATGAACAAAAAACGGGGGCTACGGCAATCTCCAGCCCTCTTTTCCCATGTGGTCCATCCAGACATGTCCTTCGGGAAATTGCTTTATTAATGAGGATCTGAGCCACTCTTTAGCCATCGGCGTTAGTTCGGGACCTACAGTTAAAAAATCATGATGATCCTTTTCCCTGATCTTCGAACTGCCGCCCTTGTATAGAAGCTGGATCTCCGGTTTTAAAAAGGGGATGCCTTCCTGTGTCCGCGCAATGATATCGGTTATCGGCCTGCTAATCGATTGTTCCCTGCCATAAATCCACAAGTCTTGATCTACATCTATCAGCATGATTTGGAATGCCCATGGTGAACCGCCATCCCTACTCACCCAAATATCATTAGTAAGAGGTAGGTACTCTCCCTCCTCCCAATATAATGGACCCAAGAAACTAGACACGAAGAAGAGAGGATTTAAGGTAGATGACCAGCCGCAAAAGTTACACCGCAGAATTCAAAGCACGAGTTGTGCTTGAGATTCTAAAAGAAGAAAAAACCTTAGCCGAACTGTCTTCGACTCATGGTGTTCATGTCAATCAGCTGCGGAACTGGAAGAAAGAGTTTCTCGAGCAGATGCCACAAATTTTCTCCAAGTCTGACAAAGCCGAACGTAAATCAGTGGAATACGAAAAGCAGATTGAAGATCTCTACGCCGAGGTCGGGCGCCTGACGACGCAGTTGTCATGGCTCAAAAAAAAAATCTGGCCTCTAGCACAGCTCGCGGCAGCCGCCTGGAGATGATCGAATGGCATTCCGATGTGCCTATTAAGATGCAAGCGGATCTCCTTAGTTTGAACCGCTCTAGCCTGTATTACCGGCCTGTAGCGCCTTCTACTGAGGAACTGGCGATTAAGAATCGGATCGATCAGATTTATACGAAATGGCCGTTTTTCGGCTCTCGCCGGATCTCAGCCATCCTTCGTCAGGAAGGTCGTATCGTGAACAGAAAAGCCGTGCAAAGGCAGATGCAAGAGATGGGTATTGCCGGAATCTGCCCAGGTCCAAATCTCAGTAAACGGCATTTAGAGCATCGTGTATTTCCGTATCTGCTTCGCGGATTGCCTATATCGCACGTCAACCACGTCTGGGGAATTGACATCACCTACATCCGCATGCAAAAGAGTTGGATGTATCTTGTGGCCGTGATCGACTGGTATTCCCGATACGTCATCAGTTGGGAGCTTGATCAAACGCTGGAGTTGCCGTTTGTCTTGCAAGCTGTAGAAAAGGCGCTACAGCAGTACAAACCCATCATTCTCAACAGTGATCAAGGGAGCCACTTCACTAGTCAAAAGTATATTGATCTAGTGCAAAGTAAGGAAGTCAAAATCAGTATGGATGGCCGGGGTAGAGCCCTTGACAACATCTTCACAGAGCGTTTGTGGCGTTCATTAAAATACGAAGAAGTCTATCTCTATGATTACCAGACGCCAAGAGAAGCCCGACAAGGGATAGCTCGATATTTCCAGATGTATAATTTTGAACGTCCTCATCAATCCCTGAAATACAAGACACCGGCTACCGTATTTAACGCTTGAAATTTTCGCCCCCTCGGGGGCACTCCTCCCCTTAGGGGATTAAGATAAATGTACTTATAAAATCTAAAAACCGTGTCTTGACAATAGGGTCCACCTTACAAAGTGCAAGCTTTCCCTCTTCAGCTTTGTATAACTGCCATCCCTTGGATAAATGTTGGAATGCAATTGCCTGCTGCTCGCGTAAAACGATTATGTCTATATCCGCATGCTTTCTTGATTGTCTGCCTAAATACAGATCTAAAGCCCATCCTCCAGCAATGCACCACGTAATGGGGATCTCCGAAAAAATCGCACCTATCTCCGATACAGTTAAGGGCGTCCAATTGTCGATGTCCGTTCTCAAAGTTATCCTCCTTAATTCAGTGCCGAAGCTCTCCGTACCTATTTGCATCCTCAATATAGATTATCCGCTTGTTCCTACATAATGAGAAGGATAACTCAATCCTCAATAGAATTTATAGTTGTATCCACCCGGGAAGAAGGTGAACGATGTGGTTATAACCAAATGTTTTACACCCCATGTATGGAAGAAAAGAATGGCTCTCCTTCTTAGTTAGTCATAAGAAGGGAGGATAAGAATGGAAAGTAAAATTAAAGCTTTATTTAATGATGACATTGTTAACGAAGCATGCCAACGGTTTGGCCTAATCAGAGAACAACTGGTCTTCATCGGTGGCTTTCAAAATTTTGTTTATGAATATCAAAAAGATAATCAGCCATATATCCTGCGATTCACCCACAGTTCCCTACGAACCATAGAAGGAATGAAAGGTGAACTTGATTGGATTCTTTACTTGTCTGATCATGATCTAGCCGTTTCAAGACCTATCTATTCTGCTAAAGGCCACTTATTTGAGATTGTACATTGTAATGACTCCTTTTTTATGGTCACCTCATTTGTAAAAGCCCCCGGAAAACGATCAAATTATCCTGATTGCTTAAATGATGTGGACCTGTTTAAGAACTGTGGCAGAATAACTGGGAAAATGCATAAACTTGCGATGACCTACAACCCAATAAATAGAAGGCATGAATGGCGTCAAAATTACTATTTATTGAATTTAGAAAACTTTATCCCGCCTACTCAAGCATTGGTCATGGAAAGCTGCAAAAACCTTATTAGCAGTATAAAGAATCTCCGCCGAGACAAAGAATCATACGGTCTTATTCATGGAGATATTAACGTTGGAAATTTTATGGTTGATCACGGTGTTATCACCTTGTTTGATTTCGATGAGTGCCAATACAGTTGGTATGTCGAAGATATTGCAATACAACTATATTACATGGTCTACGTATATGGGAATGACAGTATTCAAGAGAGAACCCTTCAATGCCAACTATTTATGGAACATTTCATAAATGGATATTTGCAGGAAAACAATATCTCGAGTTACTGGTTAGAACAAATGCCGCTCTTTCTAAGACTTCGAGAAATTATTGTTTATGTGGGAATGTATCGCAGTCTCGACATGTCAAATCTCAATGATTGGACAAGGCACTTCTTAACTCAAAGTAGGGCCAGAATTGAAAATGGCATTTCTGTCATTGAAGGCTATTTCTAAACAATCTGTTCCGAAGCTAGCTTTTGTAATTCTCATAAACACATTGATCATTGCCGCTGTATCATTGGCGGCTTTTTTGCATCTTAAGAAGGTGACCCTTATGCGGACGACAACAGCAACACTTCGTCGGTTGACTTCCGCACGAAGATCATCTTGCATCATCTACTCGTTATGGATTCGCCGCCGAGAAAGAGTCCGCCGCAGCTGATAGATAATAAGCCAATCCGGTTTGCTGGCTTTCGAGCATTTTAAGATGGAAGTCATCGCTTAGGAAAAACCGGGTTTGTGCCGCAAAGTCATGAGCCGTAATTTGATTCCCATGCTCATTCATAAACTCTAGATGGTTTCGAAGCAAATTATCTATTCTCTCATCGTTATGTTTGATGCCATCTCTTAGCGATCCCGCCATGTTATTCATAAATGTCATAGCTTCAACCGCCTGTTCATTCAGTTTCTGAACATCAGTCGGAGCAACCTCTAAGGACTCCATCCCATACGTAATCTGCAAATGTTGATTCTGCTCGGCCAGCGCCTCGTTCCACTCTTCCTCGTTTTGAAAACCTTTGAACATCTCCATACTATCCATGGTTTCCCCTTCCTTTGCACATGAAATGGATTTACGCAAGGTTTGAACGATGTTATCCAACCTGTATTTGCGGCTAAGAAGCAACTCCTCCTGCTGCGAAAGAAGGGATAACCGGTCTGCACGCTGTTCCATGATTTCTTTGATCTGATCCAAGGGAAAATCCAACTCTTTGTAAAAAAGAATCTCTTGCAGCCTTTCCAGCTCTTTAGACCCGTACATCCGGTATCCTGCTTCGCTTATTTTGCCCGGAAATAGGAGACCGATTTTGTGATAATGATGAAGCGTTTTGATTGTCACGCCGGACAGCTCCGATACTTCTTTTACCGTGTACAGCATTGCCCATTCCTCCCTTCCATACGTAGCTTATAGCCTCCCCTAAGAGGAGAGTCAAGTCGAACCTTTTTCCGAAAAAGGCATTGACCCTCCCCTTACAGCAGCCATTAAGATGACAATCGAATAATGATAAGGGAGGAACACAACCATGTCAGAATCCTTTCGGCTGCTCCAAAATCGTTTTGTTCGAGCGGTTATGCTTTCTGATGATTCCAATATTCCGAAGCAAAGGTGGCAGGGAACAGTCTTCGGCATAATACGAACTATTCACCGGGGGAACGCCTAATCATCGTGATCAACAGCAAGAGCTGCTCCATTAACCTTGACGTGTTCCGTGATCATCGTTCCCCAATCGGGAAGATGCTGCGCCTCTCCTAGAAACTTGCTGCCTGCTAAAGACCCATCATTCATTTTTGCTCCTGCAAAAAGACATTCCTCGAATTGGCAATACATGAGATGAGCGCCGCGAAAGCTAACGTCCGAGAAGCGGCAACGGATGAACGATACGTCTCTTCCTTTGGTCTGGCTTAAGTTGCTGCCGGTAAAATCGCAATCCTCAAAGCGCTCGCCAAAGGCAGCGTTCTTGAGAATGGCTTTATGAAACGAACAACGTTCGAATATCTTCGTGAGAAATCTCCCATCCAGTTTGACCCCATCGAAACGGCAATTCGTAAAAGTAGAGTAGATCAGACCGCCGCTCGGTTCGAAAATCGCGTAGGATAGATCGAGGTTCTGTATAGTGAGATACTGCATAGGCTCGGTCAGAACGACCCCTCGAAAATCCTCTAGCCCGGAAGCGGTCTGGCCGAAAGGAGATGGAGGGAAAGCGCGGTCTTTTTTATGTAAATTTTGCTTCCCTGTTATAGAAGCCAATGCTTTGTTCACGGTAGCGATCTGCTCTGGCTCCCACCTGGAAACCCATTGCTTTTTGTTCAATTCGTAAACCTCCTCACAGCACATTTCATTCTCATTCATATTACCATGTAAATGTAAATTCGATGAAACTTCCCTACGCAACAATCGTATACCTATCAATATTTATCGGTAACTAGGGGAGGATCAGATGCGCATGAACATTACCGCCAGACTAGAGCAAAAGGTAAAAGAACGTGTCGCGCTTCACAAGCTGAAAGGTTATCGGGACAAAGCAGGAGCGGTAAATAAACGGGATTTGCGAGCGTGGAACGACGATCGGCTAAAAGCCGAATCCACGCGGCTTCAAGGCGAGGCCAGGGCTGGCGCGCCGCTCGACAAGCTGCTGACCGATGCCTATGCATTAGTGTGCGAGGCGGCACATCGCACGCTTGGCATACGGCCGTATGAGGTTCAAATCATGGCGGCTATTGCCCTTCACGAAGGGAATTTGGTTGAGTTGCAGACAGGCGAAGGGAAGACGCTTGCGGCCGTTATGCCTGCATACTTAAACGCGCTAACAGGCAAAGGCGTGCACGTTCTGACGTTTAACGATTATTTGGCAAACAGGGACGCGGAGTGGATGGGACCGATTTATCGCTTTCTCGGTCTATCTGCTGTCGCGGTTCAAGCGGGCATGAGCTTTGCCGAGAAAAAGCAAGCTTATGCGGCGGACATTACCTACGTGACGGCCAAAGAGGCGGGCTTTGATTATTTGCGCGACTCAATTGCGATGACCGTGGACGACACCGTCCAGCGGGCTTTTCATTATGTGATCGTCGACGAAGCGGATTCGCTGTTGCTTGACGAGGCGCGCGTTCCGCTCGTCATCGCGGGCGAGACTGCGACAACTGAACACGACGGCACAAGGTTCGCCGATGCGGCTAAGCAATTGCATCCCGAAGAGCATTTCGTTTTCGATGAGTTTAAACGCAACGTCTATTTAACCGAAGCCGGCTCTGAAAAGGTAGAGTCTCTATTTAATTGCGGTAATCTGTACGAAAGCCATAACAGTCATTTGTTAACGTCCCTCAATTGCGCTCTTCACGCAGAAACTTTATTGAAACGGGATATCGATTATATCGTACGAGACGGCAAAATCGAGCTAATCGACGAATATACTGGACGCGTGGCGGAAAACCGGCATTTGCCGGATGGGCTGCAAGCCGCGCTGGAAGCGAAGGAAGGGCTTAGCTCGCAAGCCGGAGGTCAAATACTCGGCACAATCACGCTTCAGCATTTGCTGAGTATATATCCGACAATCAGCGGAATGACGGCTACCGCCCAGGCTTCGGCTCTTGAGTTCGAGGATATTTATTCGCTGCAAGTGGTTCAAATCCCGCCCAATCGACCCTGTATCCGAATCGATCACCCTCACAAAATCTATACCCACAAGGAAGCGAAGCTGAAGGCGCTGGTCGCCGAAATCGCGTCCGTCCATGCGACCGGAAGGCCGATTCTGATCGGCACGTCGAGCGTCGAAGAGTCGGGTATTTTGGCGGAGCGCCTTCGGCAAATCGGCGTGAATGGCCATGTGCTTAACGCGAAGAACGATTCGGAAGAAGCCGACATCATTGCCAGAGCGGGGGAGATCGGCGCCGTAACGGTGTCCACAAATATGGCCGGGCGCGGCGTAGATATCCGACTTGGCGGCGGAGACGCGAAGCAGGCGGAGGTTGTCGCGAAGCTTGGCGGTCTGTATGTGATAGGTACGCTAGCGAATGAAAGCACTCGAATAGACAACCAATTGCGCGGGCGTTCCGGCCGTCAAGGCGACCCGGGAGCTTCCGTATTTTTCGTAAGCTTGGAGGACGATTTGATTTTGCGCTTCGGCATCGACAAAGCGATCCCCTCCTCCTTCCGGAATCTTAAGCAGGACGAGCCTCTCGATGAAGCCCTGTTGCGCAGCAAAATCGGCCACATCCAGCATGTGATCATGGGCCAAAACTTTCACATCCGCAAGGAGCTTAACTACTATTCGGATATGGTGGAGGAGCAGAGGCGCATTCTGTATCGAGATCGCCTCGCTATTCTGACCGGTGAAACGCCAATGAGCCCCTCGGAGCAGCGCGTCAGATTGTTTTATATCGACAAATTTTGGGCCGAGCAGCTCGCTTATGTTTCGTATATTCGCGAAGCCATTCATTTGGAAGGCCTTGCGAACCTCAACCCGATCGACGAGTTCCATAAACGGATTATCCAGGCGTTCGAACAAATTCCGGCGAAAATAGAGGAAGAAGCTTCGGGAATGCTGGCAAAGCTCGGCAATTCCAACGATCCTACCGAGTGGGAGCGATTAGGATTGAAAAGCCCTTCCTCGACATGGACGTATATCATTAACGATCAGTATTTGCAAAAGGCCCTTCTAGCCCCCAGCGCCATGGGCCCCGACTTTATCGGCGCTATCACGCTTGTTATCAAACCCGTCGCCAAGCCTGTCCTCGACTGGCTTTTTAGAGCTCATCGTTGGCGGTAGACGGCGATAAAAATCTCGATTACTCTTCCGTAAAATTCTTGGGGCAGAAAATAGACCATGCCGTTTATCCAAGGCTCTTTGTCCCAAGTATTTTGCGTTAGTGAGAAAAAGTAATATTTGTTATGATCTTTTCTCACTGTTAAGCAAGCATTACGAAAATTGTCCACTTACTTGTTACGATCGAAAACTGCATAAAATAAAGCCCAAATCGCATCAGACGTTCAACGTCTTTTATAACGTCCTCTTCATCCGGAGAGCCATAAATTTCAAAGTCAATTCCTCCGTTATATCCATTCATAATAGAACCGGCAAGATTTCTACGATTCATTTAGAGAACCTGATACGCTGCAAACAAGTCCTTCTCAGCCTGTTCTTTTGTATTTTGACATAAGCATGCTCCTATTCAAATTCACCGAATCATCCCCACCAAACATAGTACGTACCAAGCATCAGTTTGAGCTCCTTCATCGTCGCTGCAATATCCTGCGAGGTTTCCGCGATCGAAACGTCTCCTATGAGAGGCATTGCGAGGTAGAGCTTGTTCAAGATTGCCGTTTCCGCCGCAACGGCGGGTTCTTCCCTTGTCACGCGAATACGCCACGATTCCATGAGCAGCTTTTCATATTCTTCTTTTGTCTCTCCACTGCTGCAAAGCAGTTGCTCGATTTGCGCATCCGTCAGGGTAGGCAATCTAGCGACTTCAAGCGCACCATTATTAAATAAACGGCCAACCAGCTTCCGCATTATCGCGTTTACTCCGATATTAGCAGAGGACGCATGCATGCGAGCCTCTTCCCAGATGAGTTCAACGACACGCTTGCCTGCTTCCGGCGTGAATCGAAGATTCCCCTCTCTATAATGGATCTCGTTCAGAAGCTCACCCGTAGAAAGGGACATATCCCCGCCGACAAACGCGCTCCGAACCCAAGAGTCCAGATGGTCCGCATGGAGTATGCCATCCTTATTTCTCAACAAGCTGCGCTGCGAGCCATCAATATAGTTCATGACCTGGTCCTTATGGAGATTGGCCTGGGAGAGAATATTCACGATTTCCTCTGAAAATACCGCCTCCCGCGTCCAGGGATGATGATCCACGCCCTCTAGAGATTCTAACGTATGACTAAACGGCGCATGCCCGATATCGTGCAGCAACGCCGCTGCCCTTAACGCACGGTTGTCCGGCTCAAAATATGCCACAAGCGCAAATACGCCTAACGTATGCTGTAAGCGGCTGTAGGTATGGTGGGAGTTGATAAAAGACGCGCCGCCGTGCCGTACAAAATGGAGCCGTCGAACCTTTACGGTTCTCAGCAGCGCTTTTTCTGCATCGAACAGCCGAATCGGAAGCCTCCAAAGAGGTTCATAGAGCTCGTCTAGAGCTCCGTCAAGCCTTAACCGATAGTCCAAATTCACCGAACCTCCTCGCTATGTGCAAGTCATCCCTTGACTGCGCTAAAGAGCGGCTTAATATTCGCCTGTTATCTAGCGGAAGCCGATGACTTGCCCGCTTTGGCCGGTGCGGAAAAGTAACCCCTCTCGGCGGGTGAGACGGGCTTTAGTTGCGGTTCCCCCATTGTTATCTCCGAGTACTCGTTTCGGCTTTCAACCGAGCAGTCCCGGCGGTATCTCCCCTCCTCCAGCTTCATGTCGATAAAATCGACGACCTGTTGCAGCGAGGCGATTTGGCTGACGATATTTTCACGGTGGTTCCTTAAGCTATCCACCAATTCGGGATATTCCGCAGGATCGGCGTCCGCGGAGACCGCCAGAAATGGCCGTATTTCCTCCAGTGACATCCCGGTTTTTTTCATACAGGATATTAAACGAATCGTATCGATGTCCCTCTGACGGTAAACGCGATGTCCGTTGGCCTTGCGGTCCGCTCGGGGAAGCAGCGCGATCTTCTCGTAATAACGGATCGTATCCTCGGAAATTCCGATGGTATCGGCGGCTTGCTTTATCGTAAAAGTTAGCTCTGCCTTCAACTTGATCCCTCCCAGAAATGGCTTTGTTCGTTCATTATACTTCTTGGAGCTGACTCCAAGTCAAATCTCCTCCTTGACTTGGAGCCGACTCCAAGTTATAGAATGTGCGCTATCAAGAAAAACACCCCACTTTAGGAGGAAACGCACAATGAATGCGAACAAACGCAAAAATATTGCCCTGGTTACGGGGGCAAGCGCCGGGATCGGATTGGAATTAACGCGGAAATTGCTATCGGAGGAATGGCAGGTGGTTGCTTTGAACCGTTCCGACTTTCCGAAGGAGGATACAAAAATCCAAAAAGCGGTTATGAACGGAAAGCTTCGAATTTATAAAACAGCGGATCTCACGGATTATGACAGCTTGAGAGGGACTTTGGAAGAGATCAGAAGCAAGGAGCGGCGGATCGATATTTTGTTTAACAACGCCGGCGGAGCCTTTCATGAACTATGCTATTCGAAGCAAGGACGCGAGAAGCATTATGAGCTGCTGACGGTCGTTCCATATCTCATTCTTATGGAATTGAAGGAACTCTTAAAAAACGGAAGCTTAAAGACAGTAATCAACACCTCCTCTTCAGCGCTGAAGCATGTAAAAGAGTTTAATCTCGAAATTCTGGAACGCCCCAAATCCTTCCGCAAACTGTTCGGTCCTTATGCCGCTTCAAAGCTGGCGCTTTCGTTGTGGACTCAGGCTATAGCGCCTCAGCTTGCCCAGGAGGGCATTAAAATCCGCTGTGTTGATCCGGGTGGCAATAACACATTAAGAAAAGGAAAGAAATCCGGACTTCCTATCGTGGTTAGTTTACTAATGAAGCTGTTTTTCTCTCCGCCAACCCATGGCGCGAACCTGTTGTATGAGGCAGCCCTCGGGGAACATCGTCATGAGACGGGCGTGTTTGTGCTGAAAGGTCGGATTGCGCAATTAAAATTTATCGATCAAGCGGTGAATGTTCTGGAAAGGATCTATGAGGTCTACGAACACGAATTTCTTGGTAAGCACTCCTAAGGTCCTAGTCTTCACCAAGCCGCGAAAGTCCATCATCGTTACCAACTCGACTCCGAGTCCCTTCATATATTCCAGAGAACCTTGCAAATCTTCTGTCGTCAACATAAAAGCAGGAGTTTCGATCGAGGGTGCTCCGTCTGGCTCTGTGCCTCCCCACTTCGGCATCGTATCCAAAATGATCCCTGCACCTATCATTCATTGGCAGCGGGCACAAGTGACCGGAAATAATTTTGCAGTCGGCTTCATCTGATCCAAGAATTAGCAATACCGATACGCGACTTTTCGATATCTGAGCAGCGCGGCGGGAATTCCTGGAGGATATGCTAGCGCATATGTGCAACGACCTCCCTTGGCTACGCTTGGGAGCAATTCGGGAGCAAGAACCCCATAGACGACGCGGCTGGTGAAACAGTATAGTTTGAGCCAAGGCAAGTCGTTCACCTGTGGCTGGGTCAAGCCGAACGGATCGCCAACAAAAGACCAAGCGAAGCAAGGTAGCACCTGAAAGGATGGATAGGCTGGGTTGTCGGCAGACGGGGCTGTTTGTTGTCGGTTGTTTGCAGATCAACTGCGCGATGCCCCACGTGACTTCGGATACGAAGGTCTCGTCTGGTACTTGTCTACCGCCCGACCGCTCAAGAAGAAACGGCCGGGAGACTGCCCCGCGCTGTGATCAGAGGCAGCGTCCGGAGTCCGATTTTTCTCAAGTAGAGAAGCATGGGCTCAAGATGGCTGACGATGGGGCCAACGAGATTGAACTCATGCGCGTCCATCGATTGCTGCAGGCTCTTGATGAAGGAGAGCATTTCCGGTATCGGCAACTTGTCCACCTCAGCCAGCGTATGGCCGGAAATGTGGATATCCAACATGCCCTTGCTCATCCCGGTTCCCAGGCACGCCGGACACTCCGAATGTTTGGAGAAAAACGAGATCATCCTCAGATTGCCTTTGCTGGTGGTGCGCGCGTCGATCATGGTTTGAAGATCGGATATGCAGCCGCGGTAATAGTCCGCACGCGGCCTCTTGTTATGTACAAAAGAAACGGGTTCCTTGTCGTAACCATACAGTAGGACAGAAATAAACCGCTGATCCTGCTCCTCGAGTGGCCTAAGATAATCGATTCCAAGCATCGCCCCCAGTTGCCTAATTCTCGGCACTGGTGCGCAGTCCGTTCCGGCCCATAAAAGAACTGCGCCGTTCTTGAGCGAAAGTTCGGGGGCGATCATTCGGCCGGGGTCGATCTCGGTCGACGCAACGGTACCGCCACATTCGGCACAATGGCCGTAAGAACCAGCGCTCCTCGTCTCTGCAATGCTTCCGTAAAGCACGCCAAGGTACTCAGACACGGTCATCATAACGCCGACAAGGGTGCCTGGACGTTTGGGGTTGAACGGCCTAGCCGGGATATGCGAGAGATACATGGGCTAACACTCCTTCGATTGCATCCGATTTATTTTTCCTTATTTTGGATTCCACACAGCCGCTCCGATTCCTTTTTTTCACACCTGAGCTTATTCATAACAATGTGCTTACATTCCCTGGCTGAATCTATGGTTGTTCTTGCTGTTCCTGTGTTGCGTTTCGGCGTTTACCGAACTCCGGGACTCTGCCCCGACGGTTCCCTGTCGTAATGGTATGCGTGGTCAGACGGCCCCGGCTTTGTTTGTCCACTACCCCGAATCACATTCCTGCTGTCGGTGCTGCCAAACCGGGAGATAAGAGACCGCCAACAGAACGCAAGCGAATTGCTCAGAAAGTTACTACGGCTCTTGCTCCGCACGAAAGGTTGCACCGCGCCTGTTTGTTGAGAGATAGAAGCAAAGCGCATGATGTCATTCAACAACAACCTGTCCCGACTGCCGGGCTGTGTCACTTGCTTTTGCTTTCCTCAGCCGGTTATTGCAAGCTGGTGAACGAAACGCTAAAAAGGGCCCGCGACAGCCCACCTCCCGGCAACCTGCCACAGCCCCCAAACGCGTCCGACGCGGCCTTTCGGCTTTTACTCTCCCCCCGTCGCAATCGGATTGTCTTGGTATGAAATCCAATCGCTCCAGTTGGAAAGCGTCGGGAACCCGGCCTCTTGTGTATCGCGGCAATGATTCCCGCCCTAAGCTGCGGACGAGATCGTATGCTTATTGCAGCACGATCGTGTCGCCCTGCTTCAAACCTTCCAGCACTTCCGTCTTCTCGGGCGTCTCCATGCCGATCTTAATATCCCGACGCTCGAACTGCCCATTTCCTTTATCCACCATTACGTAATAGGAGTCCTTCTCCCGCATGACGGCAATCGTTGGCACGACCGTTACATCCTTCTTGCGCTCGGTTTCGATCTGTCCATTAAGACTAAGGCCTGCGATTAGATATTCATTCGGCTCCAGCGCGATGACAACCTCAAACTGGGCCGCCTGATCGATATTGTTCTGATCGGTGCCGGTTTTGGCGAATTTCGATACGCGCAGCACCTTGCCCGACAGCTTCAATTCTTTCATCGCATTCATTTTCACTTGAACCTGCATGTCCGGCTTAATGCGGAAAACATCCTGTTCACCGACAAGCGCGATAAACTGCAGCTTGCTGAGATCGACAATTTTGCCTATGTATTGGTTGTCGCCAACCGCTTGCGGCCGCTTGCTTGCGGTATCGTAGAGGAAGATACCCTCAGCTGGCGAGCGGTATTCCGACTTCCCGAGCAGTGTCTGCTTCTCCGCCAGCGTCTTGCGCTGGATTGCCTTGGTTACATCGTTCAGCTCCTGTGTCAGCCGGTCGATCTCCTTCGTCGCGAGCGTCCGCTTCCGCTCCGTTTCCGTCGTTCCGACTGTCATGCCCTCTTCGTCCAACTCCGCCATGTAGGCCTTAAGATTCGCTTCGAGATCCGCCTTGCGAAGAGCGGCTTCCTCTTGGGAGATTTCATTCTTCAGCGCCGTCTGGTCAAGCTTGAACAGAACGTCTCCTTTTTTGACCTGCTGCCCGTCCTCCACGTTCCAACTCGTAACCTTCGAGCTGAAGGGCGCGTAAACAAACGTTTCCTGCTCATACAGCGACTTGCCCTTTACTTCAATCGTATTGACAAGCGTCTCGGTCGTCACCTCGAACGTAATGGCTTGCAAATCTTCCATCGAATCCATCGGCTTTGCCGGCCGAGACATCGAATATAAGGCGTAGCTGATCCCGACTAGGATAAGCCCGATGACGATCCACTTTATTTTCTTCTTCATCTCTTCTACCCCTTCCTTCTAAAAGCATTGCATCATTTGCCGCTAATCCCGTCGAATAGCCGTTAACGCGTCGGTGCGCGAAGCGCTCACCGCCGGATAGATTCCCGATATGACGCCGGTCAGAATCGCGAACGCCATGCCAACCGGAATGGCCATCATGGGGACAAAGATAATAACGGCGTCCTGACCGCCGCCGGACATGGACTGGATTAAGCCATTGATTCCCCATACGATCCAATAGGAGAACAAGATGCCAAGCAAGCCTCCAAGCAGGCCTAGCAGCGCCGCTTCGATAATGAACATGTTGCGGATTTGCGCCAAATTCGCCCCAAGCACCTTCATAATGCCAATCTGACGGCGTCGCTGGTAAGTCGACATCGTCATGGCCACGACGATCGAAATCGAAGCGATGATGAGAATAAATACGCCGCCGCCAAGCGCCACTGCTTTAATAATGCTGAATTGCTCGGCGAGCCGTTCCTTCTGCTGCAAATTCGTTTGCGTATTTAGAGTAAGCTTCTTAATCTGTCGCTCCACCTGCTCGACGTTCTCCTGACTGTCCACCTTTACAATAACGGAGTTATATGAGGCTTCATCGGCCGACCCGCCTCGGCCCATATTCAGCTCTTGCCTCATCATCTGCGCTGTCTCAAGCGATACGTATGCCTTCTTGTCATAAGCAACCGCATTCTCGCTTACGCCCTTCGGCTTCTTCAATACGCCGGTTACCCGCAGCTGCGAGGTTCGAATGGCCTTACCGTCATTCAAGTAGCCTAGAAACTGGACCTGCCGCTGGAATAGGGATGCCGGCATCCGATTCATTTTCTCATACTGCTCGACCAAGGTGCTGTCATAGGGATTGCGGCTCAATTGCTCGATCAGCTTATCTCGAGCCTCGGCATCTGCCAGCCCCAATGTCGCCCCATAGTTCAACACGATTGTACCGATGAGGTCTGAAGGTCCGCCATTCATGAACGGCTTGTCGAAAGCCTCCAGCATTTCCAAGTCCGTCCCGATCACTTCCACGTAGCTCTTCCGGTTGTCCGTTGTGGACATTTCCATATAATTGATCTGCTGAAAGGGAGCCACTGCCGTCACATGCTTCATATTCTTCATAATAGCCAGCTTCTGATCGGTCAGCTTGCCGCGGTCCTTAGAATCGTCGCCAACCGCCGGATTGCCGCTGCTTGCCTGCCCCCCCTGGCTCCTACTCGTCGATACGCCCTCATTGGCCGTCACCGTAATCTCGTCCATCTTGAAGAAACTGTTCATCTCGGTTTCGATATACTTCTGAGCCGACTCTCCTATACTGAGGGCGAGAATAATCGCGGCACAGCCAATCGATAGTCCTGCGGCGCACAATGCGGTCACGACTTTCCGGCGCCTGACCTGATCCCATGACAGTCGCGTAAGATCGCCAATCCTCATCCCGTCGTCACCTCCGCTAGCGGTGTAGCGTCAGATGGATCCCGATCCGTAATGAGGTAGCCGTCCCGGAGCGAAATAATGTGCTGTGTCTGAGCGGCGACTTCCCTCTCGTGCGTAACAATGACGAACGTTGTCTTCATCGTGCTGTTCAACCGTTTCAATATCGCTAGAATTTCTTCTTCCGTCTTTGTATCCAGATTGCCGGTAGGCTCGTCTGCAAAAATGACCGATGGTTCGGTAATTAAGGAGCGAGCTATACTGACACGCTGCTGCTGACCTCCGGACAATTGCGAAGGGAACAGCTCCGCCTTCTCGGGAATGCCTACTTGCTCAAGCAGCGACAGGGCCTTCTGTTTCCGGATTGAGGGCGAGACCGATTGGAACACAAGGGGCAACTCGACATTTTCACGAACCGTCAGATTCGCGATCAGCTCATATGCCTGAAATATAAAGCCGATATGCTTGCGTCGAAACTCGGAAAGCTGATTCTCGTTCATCTTTACGATATTGTGATCCGATATGTAAATATCGCCCTCCGTGGGCTTCATCAAGCCGGCCATCAGATTGAGCAGCGTTGATTTGCCCGAGCCCGAGCTTCCGAGAAGTGCGACGATCTCTCCCTGCCTTACTTGGAAATTAATATCCCGCAACACAGTTGTCGTCTCTGTCCCGTTCCGAAAAGCATGGGATAAGCCTTCTACACGCAGCATGACGTCACTCCTTTCATGATGTAGCTCTAGGTAGTAGAACCTACACCTAATCTATAATTACGACAATTCTACCAGAAAAGTTTGGTATATTTTGCAGTTCTCTATAATTATATGTCTCTTCCGTTCCAATATCGTATGTCCTGCTTTAATTTGAGGCAACGTTTCGTAGACAGGCGCCAGCCACCTCAAAACTTCGGCAAGATCCAAATGAGAGAAAAGCCAAAAAAGGCCAAGATAGGTTGCTTGTTGGCACCCTGTCGCGACCCTCAAACCGCTTCTAATGCAGCTTCATGTTATTCAAAAAATAGTGACGGTATTTAGCAAACATAAGACATAAATTTTGTCATTTTATGAAATAAAAATACATCATTATGCGAAATAACACAAAAATATATGTACTATCCAACAATTGGGTGGTAAAATCTAGACGTCAAGAGGGAATTAGAGGTTTGAATTTCCCCTTGACATGGGAAATATCCATTGGTCCGTGATGAAAATAGGAAGAAACCAATACCAGATAACTTTGGCCGGTCGGCTGGTATTGGTTCCTGAGAGCCTTGATTCTTTGCTATGCAAGGAATCAGACTACTTTTTATTCTATCATATTTCAATGGAGACTATAAGTTTTTTGATGTGCTAAGTTTCAATTTTGCTATAAAGGGGGTCTCAGCGCGAATAAATAACCGCAGTAAATTTTACAAAAAAATTACAGAATTACCAAGGAGGAAGATTGTATAAATGATACTCCCACGACAGAATGTCCTAAAACTAACCATTGTGCTCACGTTGCTCTTTACTTTCATTTTGGTTCAGAAAGCATCAGCAGCCCCCACCACCATATCCATCTCTCTCTCATACTCTTTTCAAACGATACCCGCCACATCCGTTCATCTTGGGCCAATTACCGAGAAGGCCACAGCCAAGCCCTTATATCTTGTTAGAGTAGAAGCTTCTGTATCGGGAATATCAGGTATGATCGGTAAAAACTTAACATTTAGCGATCCCGGTTCAGCAACTGCTCGTAAAGTAGGAACTGCCTCTTCAATTAGTCCTAGTTATAGAACGATCCAGACGTATGAAGTGCGCGGTGTTACTCCTTTCTCAGTTACTGCCTCGATTAATGATGGAACATATAGCGGCACTTCTACTTCAACGATTACCCCTCAAGTTGCAACAAATTACGATGCTAACTTCTATTGTACATGTTACATTACAGCTCTCGAATCTGACTATCCTTCTACGGGCAAAACAGCGACAATGTCTGGAATTTCGGGGTCTTACCATCCTGATTTCAAGGCCAAGGTTATATTAAATGGTTCAGGTAAAACTTCAGGGGGCCAATACATTAAATATTATGATAATACAAATACATTTGCTTGGCATGATCCCGAGACGAAATCAGGTACAAGGCCAACGAGTTCTAAAACAATAGCAGTCGACGTAAACAAAATACCCATGTCGCTAGTCAACGGCGTATGGCAAAGAGCCAAAATAAACATTAATGGATTAGGCCTAAGGCAAGCCGAGGATATTGGCGGTGCTATTGCAGCGTGGAGAATTGATGTTTATACAGGTGAAGGGAATAGTTCGTGGCTAGGAAAGCCTGAGTGTGACATGGCAAATAATTGGTCGGTTTACTATTACGGGAACAATACTTGGTAGGAGGGGAATAAATGAAATCAAAAAAGTTCATAATCGTGCTTGTTCTAATCTTATTTGTCGCACTTACCTCTATTGCTCTTGTACAGGCAAAGAACGTCGAAGAACCTCCAACCGTTGATGCTGGACAGATCGTGTACGACGGAAAAACGCTAACGAACAGTTCTTATAAGAAAGCATTTCCTGCATTATCACCAGACAAACAACAAATCGCGTTTGTTTATAACATCTATGCGGATGAAGAGGGACAGCCTGTTAGGAAAATTGGCCTTGTTGATGTTAAAAGCGGCCAAGTAACGGACATCAAGCTTGAGAATAATTCCTCAACCGGATTCTTGTACTTAGAATGGCTGAAAAATAATAGAATAGGAGTCATAAGTCATATTAACCCAAGTCTGGAAGAGTACGATATTATTGATGCGACGTCCGGCATACAGACGGAACAGCATTTTGGAGTAGGCTTTAGCTGGTTAGGAGATCGGTTGTATTTTAACAAGCCTAGACCTCATTTTGCTGACGGGGATAAAGGCAAAAACAAAATCATGGATGATAAAGGCGGCATTCTGTATGAGTCTCCTGACAATGTCATGATTATAGGAGGACCCAATTTTGATGAACAAGGCAAGAGCGTTGCATTCTTTGAATACGATACGCTCAATGAAGAGGTGACCTTGGTCGTTGGAGATCATTTAAACGATAAGTCAATTAAAATCAACAAAAAGATGAAATGGCATTCGGATATTGGAAGAGTGAAATGGGATAATGCGAATGAAGTTAAAATAGGCAGTCAATATCATATAGTTAAGTTCAATCTCGATAGCGAACAAATCGTCGGTGACGAGAAAACACCAGAGGCAATCAAGCTGGAACAGGAATTTGAGCAACGCCATTCCGACAATTTTTACGATAAATAAACGAAACGCCAATAAGGAGATACCTTTTCTTCTCTCCTTATTGGCTCTAATCATTCAAAAAAGGTAGGTGAGGAAATCATTAAAAAGAAATTATGGATTTTGTTTCTGTCTATTGTAGCTCTCTTAGTTGGCTGTGTATCGCGTGAGAACGATAAACAGCCGATAAGTTCGGAAATGAATACGAAAATCGTTTCAAGTCCGTCAGCCAAAGCTAATGAAGAACTGCCGCATCAAGTACTGCTCGATCAAATTTCGAAGGATTGGAATAACGACGGCGAAGACGATGATATTCGGCTGGTTGGATCGGATAACCCGGGAAGCATGCAAACTGTCCTGGTTGAAATCAATGGCCGTTCAAAAATCGAATTGACCGATTATCAGCATAAGATAGGAGGGTATGCCCGGTTCGGTAAATGGATTAAGCTTGGACCGAACGAGCAAGGTTTGGCGGTTATGTTTGGCGGAGATGAGCAAGAACCGATGGAATCGGAACCAGCCTGGCACAAAAGTTATTTCTGGGTTGTGTTAGGTTATGACGGCAACAAGCTATCTGTCGTGTTCGATACTTTAAATCAACCTTATATGAAGCTGGACAACATTGCGTTTACTTATAGCGGAGAAGGCAACCGATTCGAGTTTAAAGATCGTTTTACCGGTATGGAAGCCGCTTACGATATCGCGATAGAAAAATCCTATCGTGAACTATATGATCCGCAGAAGATGCCTAAGGATATATTAGATCGAATTGAGCCGGCTCTTTTCTATAATAGTGTCGACGCTATCGATTTAAACGGCGACGGCATAGAAGAGATCGTCTGTACTCGCTATATTCCGGGATTTTATCTGCAGCACGTCCTCGGGCTTGTTAGTTATATCTTTGAGTGGAATAATGATGAATACCAATTGAAGAAAGAGATATTGTTCAAATCCTTATCGTATGTCGGAAGTGACGCATACGTACCTGACAATCCCAACATTGAAGTCTTGGGCGAGCTATCCATATAGGATTTTTCGCAGACAAGCCCAAAGAGGACCGCAACCGCCTGCCTCCCGGCAAGTTGTCGCAGCCCTCTAACCTGTCTGACACGGACTCTATATGTGACTTACTTGCCAGACCATAACTCAGTTCCGTCGTCCGACCGGTTATACTGATGCGTAACGGAAGCCTCCATAATATTCTTGTAAGCCCAATGCGATGTCGGAACGTCGGGCCAGAGCGGCTGTTCCCCGACTTTCCCGGGAGTGCGGTCAAGCAACCGGTTCAACAGAGTTGCGGTTTCCGCGCGGGTGACCACGTTGTTTGGTTTGAAGCTGCCGTCGACATATCCTTCGACGATCCCGTTGCTTGCAGCTGCCGCAATCGCTTTGGCTCCCCAATGAGCCTTCACATCGCTGAACGCTGTCGAAGTCGGCGAGCTGACTCCGCTCCATTCTTCGTTCCTAATATTGTAGGCGACCTGAGCCAGCTCCGCTCGCGTAACCAGCTTGTCCGGGTGAAAAGCCCCGGCGGCGGTGCCTTTCATCCACCCCTGATCGAGTGCGATGTTAATCGATTCGGTAGCCCAGAACGGCTTGGCAAGATCGCTTAAGTTACGTGCGTTCGACGTTGCGGATGCCTTCTGCGGAAGGATACGGACCAGTACGGCAGCCAGCTCCGCTCGCGAAATTCCTTTTGCCGGCTTGAAGCTGCCATCCGGGTACCCACTCATATAGGAACGGTGCGTCCCGCCCGGCGCTTCCCATCCATCCGGTTTCATAGCCAAGTCGTACGTAAAAACCGATTGTGCGACATGGATGATGCCGTCTTTGATGGAGCTGCCGTCTCCGAGCGGCCTATTGCGGTCGTCCTCACGGCTGTCGTACTTCTCATAGCCGTCTTTCACGGCAACGATGTAGTAGTCTCCGTCAATATACGGCACCCAACCGAAAATCCCCTCGGCCGGAGTGGTCTGTACCGCGTTGTTCTTATGGGGAGCAAAGTGGGTAAGCGTCGGCAGCTTCACAATCTCGCCCGGCGTGCGGCCTTTGGAACGGTTCAGCGCCGTATCCGCCCAGTACAAAGTGATCTTAACGCCTTGCAACGCGTCACCTGTCGAGGCGTCTGTTACTTTGCTCTGCGGGTCGATTGGCTTGACGATCACTTTCCCGCTGTCGCCCGCTCCCACGGTTAAACTGCTTAATCCTCCGGCCAGCTTCTCGCCCGACGGACCGTTCACATTTATGACCATACCGTAAGTACCGGAAGAAATGTTGGATAAAGTAAACCGCCCGTTCGAATCAATCGGTATCGCCGGGCTATCCAGCTTTGTACCATCGGATTTGACCAGATAAGCCGACAGCGTAAGTTCCCTTCCGATAATGTCGGTCACCAGCATGCGTTGACCTTTATTGTCTATCCCCGCGTCAAGCTCGAAATCCCGATAGGAGGGTCCCGCTGAAGTCGGAGATGATGATGAACCCCCCTGTGGAGGCGCATCCTTGTTCACGACTACGGAATATACGGTCGAGTACTCCCTCTGATCCAGCGGATTCACCGAGGTTGTTTTGATTTCGAGCTTGTTGGCTCCGCTTTGCAGCGCCAACTCCTCGCTTTCCGTGCCGCTGTCAATTGTGTCGTAGTCGCCGCCATTCGCGCGAACCTCCAGCTTTACGGGAGAATCGGAGGAAGTAGGCGTTACCTTAACGAATGATTGGGTATACGGAATCGTTCTGTTTATCGAATAATCGAGCTTGGCCGCGTCGAACGACTCCGTCAAACTTTCACCGCTCACAACCAGATCCGTCAAGAACGGGGAGCGCGCAACGTTAAACGTATATATTTTGACCAAATCAGCCTTCTCAGCGACAGGAACGGCAGACAATGCCGCGTCATAATCAGAGGACTTCACGCGCACTTCGACTTTATTGATACCTGCGATCAGAGCGAGACCGGCGGTCTGCACGTTAGGTATAATTGCAGCAAAGTCGGCTTCGTTATTGCTGTTCACCCGAAGCTCGACGGTTTCCCCATCGTTGACGGTCGGCATCAGCCCAATCGGGGTTTCGACATGTCCGACTACCGTCGAATAGACATACTCATTGCTGCTGAAATCCGGTGTTAATTCATCGTTACCCGCGCTGAAGCTCAGATCTGCAAGCGCAGGAGCGCGATCCATCGTAAACGGGTAGTCCGTATATACATGGTCGTCCGGCGAAGTAACGCGAACCGTAATCGCGTTGCGCCCAACGTTCAGTGAGAGCTCGCTCGTATTCAGTGTACCGGCAACCAGCGCTTCAAACGGTTGTCCATTGATACTTACAGTAACGTCCTCCGGATTCAATCCGGCGCCTGCAGGCAGTACGGGCGTCAGTACGATCTTGTCGACAGGGTTGTCCACCGACGAATGATACCCTGAGGCCGGATTCGGGATATCCCCATCAAAGCCAGGGGAGAGCGTAATGGCCGGACTGCCGACTAGACTGTCAAGCTTCGGAAGACGATCTATCGTAACGGTATAGATCTTACCTGCCGGGTCCTCAACGTTTGTAACCAGGTATTCGATTGTATTGCGGCCTACCTGCAACGGAATACTGCTTGGGACAGGCGCAAAGGGATCTGTCGCGCTTCCATTAATACGCGCGGTTACCGTATGTCCCTCGAGCGGCATCGCTACTGGCGTAACTTCTGCAGTCGAATAGGATACCGTCGAAGAATACGCCCTTGTCAACGGTGCAAATGATGGACTCAACGCGATATTCTGTCCGTTGTCCTTGAATGCCAACCGGTCCAGCACCGGGACCTGAGAAGTCTTAATCGTAACAATGTGGTGGACTCGTCCGATTCGATTCATATTTCCTTCATAAGGATCGCCAATCATAAAATGAGTCGTATGTACAGTTCCTTGTTTCGACGCTGAAAAACTTGATATCATTCTGCCGGGGCTAGAAAAGTTATAATTACTCGACGGCAAATTTCT
The DNA here is from genome assembly GCF_017671885.1 of Cohnella sp. LGH. Classification (NCBI taxonomy): domain Bacteria; kingdom Bacillati; phylum Bacillota; class Bacilli; order Caryophanales; family Paenibacillaceae; genus Cohnella; species Cohnella sp. LGH. The sequence goes on along the minus strand of NZ_CP072117.1, from coordinate 428,094 downwards.
GAAATTATAACCATTTTCGTCGATGACGTGTACTGGCGAAACGTAGCCTCCTGCGTTCAAAGCTTGCAAATACCAGGAAACGCCAATGTATGCCCCCGAATATATCACTTTTGGATCGTCAACTCTGGCATCGATGCCTGGACCTCCATCTAGGAGAAGCTGTGCCCAGGCGATCTCTACCTCCCAATCGTTGCCGCCGCTCGTATCGTTTACCGTAATATTGACAGGATTCGTATTCCGAATGGCGTCAAGAGGGACCTCCAACACAGAGACAGACCACTGACCGGCCATACCGGACAAGTCGCCTAAGTACAAAGCGGATTCATCTTCCCCCCAATAGACGCGGGCAGTCTCTCCATCCTCCTCCCTGACATCGTATGCGTAAATAAGAAGTTGAGCGATTGTCCCGGGCCTTTCCGTTACGGCGGGGATCGAAAACGAGATATCCTTCGCGGGATCGCCGTTCCATCCCTCGGAATTGCCCGTCAAGTTAAGCTCCTGATAATAAGTCGCCGCCGTTGCCCCTGCTGTGCCGGGAGCGACTATTCCAACCGAGGTAAATAAGAATACAAATGTTAAGAGCGCAATGAATCCAGATTTAATATGCAACATACGTTCCTTCCACTCCTTACTTTTCATGGGTTCTTAACGTGATATTCTTGTGGCGTTTTTCTATGTGCAGTTGATTTCACACAAGTTATACGAGTATAGAAGAACCCAATGAAAGAAGAATGAAAGAAAAGCCATTACGATCAGATTATCGCTTATTGAATCTCCCCCTACAGGAGATTATATAATACCGACTGGAGGTGAATCGTTATGCGTTTCGAGGAAAAAATCTATTCGATCGGGGAAGCCGCGAGCTTGATCGGAAGCACCATCAAAACCGTCCGATACTACGACGAAGTCGGATTAGTGAAGCCTGTCGGCTATACGGAAGGGGGTCACAGATTATATTCGGGAAAGGATTTATGGCGTCTGGAGCTGATTACAACCTTGATCTATCTGGATTTTAGCATTGATGAAATCCGCCAAATGATTTCCGGAGAACTCTCGGTAGATAAGGTGCTGGACTGGCAGATCGATTCCTTGGAGGCTCAAGTCAGTACGCTGACGAACATGATAAAGATTTTACGTGAAGCGAAGCAGCATCAGGGCGATTCCTTGCGTTATATTCATCAATTGGTAAATGAACGAACCACAAGCAGCGAGAAGCGTAAACAGTTCATATCCGAAAAAGTGGAGACTACCCGCGTGTTAGAGGGGATTCCTGAAGATTGGCGAAACTCTTTGCTCTATTTTTTCGATAAATATATTGTCAAACAAGTGAAGCCATCCGCCAAACAAGCTGGCGCGTGGGACGAGCTGCAGGAGCTTATCAACGATCCCCAGTTCATCGAAGATATAAAGCACAATCAGTTCCTATTCTTTAGTATGGTTAATCAGCCGCCGCTCAAAGCCGGATCATGGGTCAAGAAGCTGGAACACATTCATAACCGCTTGAATAAGGCCTTGAAGCAAAAACTTCCGGCAAGCAGCCCGTATGTGCAAGCGATCGTTGAGGATAGGGGAAGGATTGCGCCTGGCACCCGTCGAGGCGGATTTCATGTTCCTTGTTGATCAACCCTATTATGATACGTTTTTAGAAGTCTATCGGAAGCGACACCCTGATTTTGCTCTGAATCCCGACGTTCTGCGTTTTTATCAAATAAGACGCAGACTAGAGGATATTTGGGAATGGATAGAACAGCTATTATTCGATCAACAGGAGACGCATGAACGAGAAAAGACACTAGCCAGCCTTACGAAGGAATTGCAAGAAATGGCTTAGCATTTGTGCTCCGTACAAAAGGATAGACCGCCCTTGTTTATAGACAGATGGACTAGCAAACTTGCTTACAGCACGAACGAAAGCAAGGCTCCTAATGCCATTCCATCATCTGACCCGACTGCGTGACTGCGGCAGGTCCGGGTCGCTTGCAACTGTTTTCCTCAGGTTCTTGTTTACACACTGTTTGCAGAACAACCCAAAGGGGGCTGTAACAGGTCACAGCTCTCAACCTGTCACAGCCCCCAAACACACGTCCCGAAGGGTTTCTCAGCTTTTACTCCCGTCACGATCGGATTGTCCTTGTAGCTAATCCAGTCGCTCCAGCTATAGAATTTACATATAATACGATTCTTCTCGCTGCCTATAACAGCAAATTTAAATATGTGAATGCCTGTACTTATCAAACGATTTCCCTTAATTCTTCGGCTTCCTTGGCAGCTTCCATCTGCTTTTCCGTTATGGATATTAATTTATGTATCTCTGGTGAGCTCTCATCTTGTTCAAGTTTCTTTTGCAGCTTCGGCACTTCCCATATCGAGCGCAAGGCAAATGCAGCAAGAAATCCGAAACGGGCAAGTCTTTCGTCACCAAGCCAGCCAGTTCGCCTCATTCCCTTAATATAAGATGAGATAAACATCTCCTGGTACTTCTGAAAATGTTCTGATAAAATTCAAATGTTCTAGGAGCATAACACTCGCAAAAGACGACAAATTTCATTATTTTATAAAAAAGGTTCAAAACCGAAATGAGTGCTTGACTTATGAGGTTGGCTGGAGCGCGCCAGAAAGGGATGCTCTGTTTTGTATGATTTTTCGCACACGGAACGGTCTTTTTCAGACGATGACAGGTACTTTATATGAAATGTCGTACAAATTTCCGCTTTTTTAGATATTTCTGCACGATTTTGTGTGGTTTTTCATACAACAGGCTTTGACGAACAGTTTTGGGGGCAACTTGTGTGAAAAAACATACAGGTCAAGCACTGATATTGAGATTGAGCCATAAAAAAATATCATATTTTTCATCACTATACGTGTTACTGCTTCAGATCAGGATAAATACGTCAAGAAGCTCACTTTCTTATATGCGCATCTCCACCAACAGGTGTTTATGGATCTTGTGCACCGGATTCGTCAAAGCACAGCGCCGACTTCTTTGCACAGGGACTTTCGGATCATTGATTCTACAACCATTGGACTTTGCCTGCAGAAGTTCAAGTGGCCGAATTCCGAAAGACGAAAGCCGGCATTATGCTCCATTTCCGTCTGGCCTACATCGACGATAAAGCGACGATTCCAGATAAAATCTTGATGACACCGGCGAAGAAAAACGATTCGCTAGTGATTGAGTTTATTTTTTATATGAATGCATTTTTTCAAGTGTAAAAAGATGTGTCTCGTTGCAGGCATAAGTATTAGTCCTGCTATGGTCTTTTTGCTCCAGTAATCGGCTAGCCAACTCGCATCTTGCGTAACAGCATTTTCGTCAAACAATCGTTTGATTCTGTTTTGTTCAACCTTTTCTTTTAACTGTCCTGGTTCCAACATAGATACGATTTGTCGTGTTTGCTTTCCGACAGCAGATCTATATGCCAATATTGATTCAAAATCTATACTTGAGCTTAAATCAGCAATATCCTCTTCACTCATCTCATTCCCGGAATGAGGAAATCTAGTATCCATTCTTTCAAACCAATTTCCCGAATATAGAGCTTGTTGGTCATCAGCGACAAGAATATTCATGGTCATATCCTCAATTCGAGTAATATGCCAAAGATGCCATCCAATCGAGTTTTTCGTATTAGGGAGAGTCACTGGGTACTTTCTAAAGGTTTCTTCATCCAAATCTTTCAACACTGCATCGTTCAGTGTTAGTTTGCTCGTATTTCCAACAGATGAAGAATGTAACCAAGCATGTAGAGAAAGAAAGAGTTGAATCGCATGAGAATGTTCTTGGGGCTTTAATATGATTTCATTTAATACCTTGTGGTTCTCACTCCAAGCCCGTTGTTCTTCCAAGTCCATAGAATCATCAGCTCCTCCTGTAACGTTTGTTGAGGCTACCACTCTTCGCGCAGCATTGATTGACTAAATGTAAAATGGATGGCTTTTCCGCTTTAACTTCCATATTTTATAATTATTATATATGAACCGATTCATTTCTACCATCCTTTGGTAGAGCTATCCGTCACTACCACGCCAAACGGTTACTCCGCGAAACAGACAACAGAATCGAAGCACTCGCCTTTCAGGTCGGTTACGAAGATATTCATTATTTCAGCCGCCAATTTATGAAGTGGAAAGGCTACTTGCAACGTTAGTTGGCCAAAAAGTATCCGACGCTCAAACTGGAGGAACTGACCGCCAGGATGCAAAACCGCCGAGCGTTCAACAACAACCTGACCCGACTGCCCAGCTGTGGTTAACTCCGGGGTTCTGCAACTGTTCTCAGCGAGGTTGTTGTTTGCAAGCTGTTTACAGAAAAGCCAAAAGAGGGACGCAACAGCCTCCACCTGGCAACCTGTCACAGCCCTCCAACCGCGTCCGGCGCGGCCCGATCCCCCAGAAAACTTAGATATAATTCGTATGGCCCAGGACAGGCATTTCCTGCGCATTTAGTTCATGCATCGAGAGCTTGGCCCCGATCGATTGGAAACTGCCGACGACATCCTCATATCCGCGCTCAATGTGATCGACTCCTGTCATTCGCACAGTACCCTCGACCGCTAAACCGGCAAGCAGCAGGCAGGTGCCCGCACGCACATCCGTAGCATGCACCCACCCGCCCTGCAGGGGAAGCCCTCCGCGGATAAAGGCGCATTCTCTTCGCAACTCAATTTCTGCACCGAGCCGTCGCAATTGCGGTACGTGAGCGAACCGTTTCGGATAAACGCGGTCGGTTACGATGCTCTTGCCTTGAGCCTGCAGCAGCAGTGCTGTCATCGGTTGTTGTAAATCGGTGGCAAACCCCGGATACATGCCGGTGCGAATCCGCGTCGCCTTAAGCTGCCCTGAGCGACAGGCCGTGATATGGGCGTCACCGCATTCCACATCCATTCCGATCTCCTCCATCTTGGAGAGACAGGAGCCAAGATGCTCGGGGATGACGTCCATGACGGTAACCTGTCCGCCTTGAATCCCGGCCGCCATCAAAAATGCCCCAGCGATTAAACGGTCCGGAATCACCGTGTGCGATCCCCCATTTAAATACGGAACGCCTTCGATGCGAATACGTTCCGTTCCCGCCCCGTAGATCCGAGCTCCAATCCGGTTCAAGAAAGCGGCCGTATCGACGACCTCTGGGTCCAAAGCCGCGTTGTGCAATATCGTCCGTCCTTTTGCCCGAACAGCAGCCAACATCGCATTAATCGTCGCACCGGAGGTAAGCATATCGAAATAAATGTCTGCCCCCTTCAGCTCCGCAGCTTCGATGATGTAGTAATCTTCGAAGGTATAGACCTTTGCCCCAAGCGCCTTGAACACTTTGATATGCTGATCGATCGGTCTCGAAACGAAATCGTCTCCTCCCGGGAATCCAATCGTGACTTTGCCGAATTTGGACAACAGAGCGCCTGCATAATAGTAAGAGGCTCTGTATTTCGAAGATTTGCCCGGATCTATTACGGCGCTGTGAACGGTTCGCGGGTCAATGACGACTGTTCCGCCTTCCTGCTTAAACGCCATACCAATATCCCGACTAATTCCCGCGATAATACTGACATCCTCGATATGCGGGATTCCCTTTAGCGTCACAACATCGTCTGCCAGACAAGCGGCGGCAAGAAGCGCGAGTGAACTGTTCTTGGCTCCTGGGATATGTACAGTGCCGTGCAACGGCCCTGAATTTTCTACCTGTATATATTTCATGGAGATACCCACTTTCGTTAGGACGATATCAATTCAGATTCGAGCACGTAGCCGTTGCCGCGTACCGCACTAATGAGGAAGGTGTCTTTGCCGTATTTTTTGCGAATTCGGTATACCAAGGCGTTCAATTCGTCGTGCGATACGTCGGAAAACCCGTTGGCCCCCAACGATCTTTCCGGCCACACCTTCGATCGGATTTCCTCGAGCGTAACGAGTTGGTTTATTTTCTCATGGAGCACTCGAATGAACAAATATTCTTTATCCGACATCGGAATTCTCTTGTTTCCTATCAAGCATTCCCGCTTCTCCCAATGGATCTTTGGCTGCAAATCGGGAATCTCCATCTGCTTGGTCATGCTCAGAGGTTCGAACTCAAGGGTTTGCTCCGCAAACAAAAAAGAAAAGTGCAGGACGATCATTCCCTTGGCGAGCTTAATGATATCGAAGTTATTGAGAGAATATGGGGTATGCGGCGTTAGCCGCGCGCCGTTAATCTCCGTGCCGTGACGGCTCCCCAAATCGTATAGGACCGCCTTGTCATTTTCCTTGCGGATAATGAAATGCTTCCGGGAAACGAACGCGTTCGTAAACGCGAGTTCTGGAACGACCAGATGAGATACCCTGCCGACCAGCGTTTCATCCGCCCTTAAATTCACGCAGGTACCGGAACGGTAAGGCTCTCCTCGAATAATGTAAAGACATGCAAAGTCCTCTTCCATGTTGCACCTCCATTGGCCAGAACAGGCAAGTCCATACATGTACTGATTGTACTGATGTTACCACTCGTAATCGTAACTCAAATTGAGGATGAATGAAACCACTTCTCACTGACGCCGCACTCACATTTGGGTAACGCCGGAATATCCCGCTTCAGCTCCCTCAATATGCCCGAGTAGAAAAAACCTAGACCGTCCGCTATCCCGATAAAAGGATAATGCCAAATGAGGGCTGCAACAGCCAGCCTCCTGGCAACCTGTCACAGTCCTCTAACCCGCGTCAGACGCGGCCTCTTAACTCTTACTCTTCTCCCGTCGCTACTCCGCCAGATTCATTTTTCAATTCGTTACCGTAAAGATCGTATCATCTTCTTTAAGAAACTGTATCCTTTTCGAATAATCTTGTTCTGCTTGGTTTTTTGTCAGGATATCACTGGAAATTAATAAATCATAAAATGACTTCAGCATCTGTTCTGATATAACATAAGGATGCCTCTCGGAAGTAATCATCATTCTTTGTCCATCAATCAGGACAGCGGCTATTTTTTGGGGCTGAACAAGCTCAATCTGTACACCGCTACTGTCTATGACAATATACATTTCTTTTCCGTTCTCAAATGCGATATGTTTGACTTCTGCTCCGTTTGCCAAGCGACTCTGGAGTTCTTTCATGGAGTACCCCGGAATCGGGTCATTTTTAAAAAGCCAGTTGGCGAAATCTTTAGCGTCGACACGATCCGTATCGTATTTTTTCCAACCGGCTCCATTGTTCTTGCGAATCTGTATGGAGTTGTCATTCGTAATGCGCAGAACCATCTCATTGTCCACGTAAACAGCCCTATACTTTGAAGCATGAAGCTGATCCATCAGCTGAGGTACATCCGAGCGGTTAAAGGTTAAATCAATCGGCATTAATGCCGTAGAGGATTCACCTTGATACAAAGCAGGAGCCTCTTCAGCTACTGGCTTGTCATCAGAAGCCACTTCCTTCTTATCCAGAGCGGAAGTTGCAAATACTGTAACGGTTCCGGTCACAATCGCAATAGCGAGCAGCATCGTCGCTATAGAGACTTTCTTAATTTTCATAATCGATATAATCCTTTCCTCAATGGGGCTTTTAGAAAAATAACTAACCATTGACGACAGCCCGCTTTTCTTTACTTCCATATGAACAAGTGTCCTGGCATAAGCAGGCTTCGTGCTTTCCCCAAATGTCCTTATGACCTTTTCATCGCAGGATAGCTCGATGTCACGATTAGCAAGGATGTACATGACCCACACGAAAGGGTTGAACCAATGGATACACAAGCTGGCGGCAAGCAGCCACTTTTTGAGCGTGTCCAATCGATGGATGTGAGTATACTCGTGGGCAAGGATAAACCTGAGTTGTTCGATATCGGTATAGTCGATATGTTTAGGCAAGAGTATGACGGGCCGAAAAACACCATAGGTGAGCGGAGCCAAAATGAGATCTGATTGCCGAACTTGCACCTTTCGCCATAAGGGATTAGACTGCTGCCATTTCTGGACAAAATCGCTTTTAATCGGCAGCGAGCTGCGGTAATGCTTTCGGCACCTTAAATGCGGAAGAATAATAGATAAAGCACATAAAGTAAAACCAACAAGCCATACAAGCATAAAAGGCGATAGAGCTGCACTCGGCTCCAGTGATCCGTTTGGCGTGACCATACGCTCAGTAATGAACGGTAGGGTAACCGTTTCACCATTGGCAACAGGCGAACTTGGCGTTGAGGGAATGTTCCCCTGTAAGGTGAACATCCTGCCTAAGTCGTTAACCGCCGTAAAAATACTAAATGGCGAATGAAAAGAAACGGGAACCAGTAACCGTAATAACGCAACGCCCCAAAGAAGGATAAAGGTCATCTTCGGAACTCTATGTAGCAGCAAGGGACGAAAACAAACAACTACAAGAATGAAGAGGGAAGCCGATAAACTCATTTCAATCAACGACATGCTCCACCTCACTCCAATCTCTCAATAAGTTGCTTTAAGCGACTAATCTCCTCAGACGTCAACCGTTTTTGCCCCAGAAGCGAAGCGATCAGCCTATCAGGGGCGCCATTATACATTTTATTGATTAGTTCCGTTGTTTCATGCTCTTGTACCTGTTCTCGCGTCACAAGCGCACAACAAACGAAATTTGGCTCTTTGCGCTCAATCGCTCCTTTATCAAGGCACTTCTTAATAATGGTATAAGTTGTAGTCTTGCTCCATCCCACTTTTTCCTTTGTTATTTCCGCAATCCTCTTGGCCGTTGTATTACCTTCCTGCCATAAAATCTCCATAATGTTAAGCTCACTGTCAAACAGCTTTATGCCCATATGAAAGCACCTCCTCCGTTCTATTGCAATAGAATACATCACCGTCATTCTACTCCGATAGAACATCCCCGTCAAGCAGAACGTTCAGCCAAAGGTATAAGCGCGTACGTTTGCCCGTCCTGATCTATAAGTGCCTTGATCACCTAAGCGTTGGCTTCGAGCATTAAGAAATACACCGCCATGGCCCTCGGGCTACATGGCGGTGTATTCGGTTGTTCAATTACTGCTTATGTCGGGGTATATTTCTTTGGCTAATTGTTCCATGCCATCAATCGTATTGTAGCTATAGCCGAACAAATAGTTATAGTCTACAATATAAATTTGCTTGTTCTTAATGGCTTTCATGCTGGATACCTTCGGATTGGCATAGATTTCTTCTCTCACTTTATTCAGATCCGTCTCATCCCATTGCGGCAGGATCAGAACGTCCGGATCTTGAGCAATCAGCGTTTCGATGCTGACGTCGCCTTTTTCATTCACAAATACATTGTCCAGCTTGATCATGCTAAATGCATCATTAAAGAAGGATTCGTCGCTTGCCGGATAGACATACAGCTCTTTGGGATCATTGGTGTGCAAATAGGCGAACGTTTTGTGGTCTTTAATGCCTTCCAATTTGGCAGAAATCGCCGCTTGCTTATCTTTCAGCTCTTTGGTGAAGCGATCCGCTTCCTCTTTTACATTGAATATTTTTCCGATATTTTCGATATCCTTATAAATAGATTCGTAGGTTCCGCCTGTAATCGACGACTCCAGCACATACGTTTTAATTTTCATGCCATTGAGCGCGTCGACCGTCCCTACTCCCCACTCCGCGTCTGCAAATAACCCGCTTCGACCAAAAACCAAGTCCGGATTAGTACCAAGGGTGACTTCTTTTCCGACATACTCCTTGCTCAAGATGTTCAATTTCGCATACTGATCCGCTACGGATGGATCGGGTACTCCGAAATCGGCGCCCACCCCAACGATCTTGTCAGCCAGACCTAAGTGCAGCAATAGCTCTGCCGCGGGGCGAGTATTGGCCATAATTCTTTCGGGAGCGCGATCAAATACCTGGTCCTTCTTCTCCCAGCTTGCTCCTTCATCTGCTCTGGAATAGTTTTGAATCGTCAGCGGATACTGCGCTTGCGTCGCAGATTTCTCCGCGGTCTTGGTATCCGAGCTGCCACAACCGGTTAAGAGCAGCGCAACAGACAAAGCCGTACCGAATAATAACGTCTTTTTCATCCTGTTCTCCTTATAGGCCATAAGCAAAACCAATTCCATTCGTAACCGGATTGGTGTAGGTTTGGCATTTTATTTGGTATAGAGCTTCAATAGTAGTCGAAGTCAACACTTCTTCAGGCGTCCCGTGTGCATAGACTTCTCCGTCTTTCATCGCGTACACGTAGTCGCAGTATTGGGCTGCCATCTCCAAATCATGGAGGGCGGCCAAGACGCCGATGTTCAACTGTTTGACAATCGATAAAATCTCAATCTGGTAACGGATATCCAGATGGTTGGTCGGTTCATCCAGGATCATAAACTTCGGCTGCTGTGCAATGGTTCTTGCCAGAATAACCCGTTGTTTCTCCCCGCCGGATAACGATAAATAGCCGCGATGTTTATAATCGAGTAAATTTGTTCGAGCCAGCGCTTCCTCCACAATGGCAAAATCCGCCTGATTATCGGACTCCAGCATTTTTTTGTGCGGTGTTCTGCCCAACATCACCATCTGCTGCACGGACAAATTAAAGCTGATTTCATTAAATTGTCCGACGACGCCCAAGCTTTGCGAAACCTTTTTTTCCGAGCTTTTTAGCACATCTAGGTCATCAAGAAATATGTCTCCTCTCTGCGGGGGCAAACTTTTATAAATACTTTTGAGCAGAGTTGATTTGCCGCACCCGTTCGGGCCAATCAGCCCCACAAACTGTTTGTTTTTGACATGGACCGAAACATCTTTTACAATCTCCTTTTTGCCGATTCGCACGCCCATCCCCTTAGCAACTAATTCCATTTCCTACCCCCCAAAATTGTAGCCTCTCTTGACAATCATATAGATAAACAAAGGAGATCCGATAACAGAGGTAATGATTCCGATCGGCAGTTCGACGTTGTGGATGATCGTTCTGGAAAGAATGTCCGCCCATATCATGAACAGCGCTCCCAGCAGCAGCGTCCCCGGCATCAATCTCTTATGATCGGTGCCAAAAATTCCTCTCGTAATGTGCGGGACGACCAAGCCGACAAACCCAATCATTCCCGAATAGGCAACCATCGTTCCTGTAACAAGCGCAACAACAATCATATAAAATTTCCGGTATGCGCTTAAGTTAATGCCCAGTGTAACTGCCGATTCGTCGCCCAGCAGCATCGTATTCAAGATGCGATGTTGAAAAAGAAACAGCACAGCCCCAAGCACAACGACCACAGCCATAATCGGTACTCTATCCCAGCTCGAAGAGGCAAGACTGCCCATCGACCAAAAGGTAACCGTCTTGATGCCCTCCGCATTATTAGCAAAAAAAATGATTAGACTGGAAAAAGATCCGCATAACGCTCCGATGACAACACCGGATAAAACAAGCTTTACGGACGTTGCCTTGCCTCCGATACTTGATAAAAGCAGGACTGCGATCGAGGTTAACATGGCTCCGGCAAAAGCGCCAAAAGCGACGCCCATCTGCACTAAGAATGCACCGCTGCCGAATCCCACCAAGATAGCAAAGGTTGCGCCCAACGATGCGCCGGAAGAAATCCCGAGTATGTAAGGGTCCGCTAGCGGGTTTTGCACTACTGCCTGCATAACCGTTCCGCATAGAGAAAGTCCGATGCCGATCAGCAACGCATAGACCACCCGAGGCATCCTCACCTGCAAAATAATGTTTATAAAGGAGTCGTTTTGAACTTTATCGAGCGACCCCAACATCCCATTGGTCAATGAGTGCAATACGATCTCCTTCGATTGCGCAAAGGGAATGTTCACTTGTCCAATCGACACCGAATACACGACAGATAACACGATCAAACCGATTAGGAGAAAAATAAACACATAGTAACGCTTGCCCGTGCCGAGGTTGTCCAGGTCGTCTTTACTCAACATTTCACGCTCTTCTCTAAATCGCTGTTATATATGATAATGATTATCATTATCACGTTGATAGTATAAGACGAGATAAGCAAAAATGCAACAAAATAATGATTCGCGGATAGGGTTTGCATGGACATACCAATAAACCGCCAAAGCCCTTGGGCTTCATGGCGGTTTATTGGTCGTTCGGGATATGGCTATCCAAGGCCGCTTAATTCTCCAGTCAGGAGGGTCTCTCAGGTTAATTTGTTTAGTGCGTTACAGAGCTTGATCAAGGCAGTATCCTCTTAACACGTAATTCCCATCCGAAATAGTGACACTAGAAGCAACGGTCTTAGTACGATTATCTTTCAGCGCCTACGCAAGATCGTTTGGCCAGAACTGCCTGCGTTAGGAACGAAATCATTACCAAGCTCATCAGAATCCACCATCCGACAGACTGGAAAACATCTTCCGGGACAAATATCGTATATCCCATATAGCCCAAAAATAACGCCGCTTGAATGATTTTAAACGATCGGGCATCCTTCTCGTTTCTTGACGCAACAAGCCGTTCATCCGTTTCTTGTATTACTCTGCTTTTAATCGCCTCACTGGAGTTTATTGTTTTGGAAAACTTCGTGAAATAAACAAAGGCAACGCTTAAAGAGATGAGCGATAGAGCAATCAGCCCCTTGTTGCTCGATACGGGATTGATTCCCGCCAGACTAAACGCTGTACCCGCAGCTAGAAGAATAACACCGACAATCAGTGCGGTTCTCATAATAATTTTCGCTTCCTTCGCAGCATTCTTCGTATCCATCCTTCATTCCTCCCAAAATAAGTCGTTTAAATTTTTGTTCAGTGCTTTGCATATGGCGATGCACAGTCTAAGACTCGGATTGTAGTTGCCCGTTTCGATCAAATTGATCGTTTGCCTGGTTACGCCTACGGTCTCGGCCAATTGTTCCTGCGACAAGTCGGCTTCCGTTCGGGCTATTTTCATTTTGATGTTTTTCAATCACTTCGAGCTCCTTTCACCCTCATTGTATAATAAAAACGACAAAAAGTAAAATATATATTACATACAGGCATCTGCAAGCCATTGATTGTTAACGTCAAAAAGGGCTGTTAGAGGTCGTTTGCTTAGGACCTCTTGCAGCCCCGAACCCGCGTCTCACGCGCTCTCGGTTCTTTCTCTTCTCCTGTTGCGATTGGATTATCCGCATACGAAATCCAAGCGGCGGGAATGTCATTGCAGCTACACTCGTATTTGATCCATCTTTGTACATTCGAATGAGCTTTCCTGACCCGTTTATGATTTTTTGGCAAAGCGAGTACCGGAGATTCGTGCAGAACTGTGGAACGAAATTCGCTTGACCAACTTTCGTGTAGGCGCGGAGCAGGTGACAGAAGATTTGAAGGGACATCTGGAGTAACAATCGGGAATAGAGGTAGGTAAGAAAGAGGTACTGGATAAGCTTGAACAGATGAAGTTTTTGGCTGAATGAAGAGCAACTTCAAGACTTCCAGAAATTCGGGTTTTTCAAGGATTAATTTTCACTGGGGAGTGGCTTTCGTGCTGCTCCCCCCTTGCTGTCCTTACATGGCTCTCACGAGTGCCGTAAGGGTGACGCGAAGCCCGCCAAGAACGGCTCCGAGGCAGGTTCACCGCGTTGTTGTTCTTACGATTCGAGTGCTGCAAATACCCCCGGCAGAACGATACAGTAGACCGAAGTACCAGATTTGCCCCGGAGCGTAAGGGTTTGCGGGCCGGAGCCGTGGAGAGCGATAATCGGAAACCTTACACTCAAGAGTGTTGAAATTTGGCAGACAGGACTTGTTTCGTTCCCTTAGCTTCGGTTGGTTTTATATTGAGGGGGATAATGTTCGTCGGTCGGCATTGGTGAACGACTTCGCGCCAATTAAATTCACCTCGTTGCAGGGCGTGCACGAGTAACTCTGCAGTTGCCATATTCGTGGCTACGGGGATGCCGTACACATCGCATAGGCGAAGCAGTGCTGTAATATCCGGTTCATGCGGCTGCGAGACCAGGGGATCCCGGAAAAAAATCAACAAATCCAGTTCATTATGGGCCACCATAGCTCCAATTTGTTGATCGCCGCCAAGGGGGCCTGACATGAATCTCAGAATACTCAATGTTGTATTCTCCATAATCAGGCCACCCGTCGTGCCGGTTGCAAATAAGTTATGATCTTCGAATAATGCTTGATAAGCAATGACGAATTGAACCATTTCTTCTTTCTTCTGATCATGAGCGATAAAAGCCACATTCATAGCGTGGGCAACCTCCTTGATTATGTTCATGTAAACTTTTATGACATAAATATACCATTTGTTTTTGGATTAGACAACAAAAATCAAATTAAAGATAGAAATTTTAATTTAATGTAATATTATATTACATTAAATAGGTTGGCGAAGCCCGGAGCGAGCGGCGGCTAATTCGTGCGATATAGCCCTGCCCCACTTTTAGTAAGCATGACTTTCTTGTTAAACACCAAATAAATACTCTCGGAATTGTAGTTCAAACTCTCCTAAAAATCGTACCGCCTCTTCTAGTGCATGCCAGTCCTCCCGAACGGCTAGGGAATGACAATTGCCGAACATTTCGGACTGCATTAACTTTAACTCGCACAGGTTAGGATTTTCAGGTTGAAAAAACTGGCTATAGTTTAATGCTCGCCTTGCACCTACTTGAAACGCAAAATGCGTTAAGTGACCTTGAAGTCCCGGGTCAATCTTTTCTCCCTCAAAGTGACGCTGTAAGGCTGTAATAGCATAGATCCCTGTTTTCCAGCCTTGTTCCAAAGCAATGCGATCAGCGTCCAAATAAACTTCTTTGAAGTAAAGTACGGCTTCGTGGTATATTTCGTTCGATGTTCGTTGTCGCAGTCGCATAGGTGCTGTCCAGTAATGATAAATTAGATCTCTTGGATAAAACCGGTATTGCAATCGGTTTGTTTTACTCGCTTGAATCAAGTTGCTAACAGGTAGCGTGGCAAAAGGATATCCCGCCGGATCATGCAATCGGACCCACCCGTCTTCCAACCCAAAAGCCAGCACATAATGGTCGCAGCCATATAGATATTTATGATTCGGCATATAGCTAAGAAAACCCATATCCAGCGGCCCCATCAAGATCGGATGTTCCCTAAGCTCCGCGGATATTTGATCAATCATTCCAATTTCATCCATTCCAGAAATTTCATTGTATGTAAATCCCAAGATGTCCAGTGCTTTGCTAACTCCCCGATGAGGAATTCCATTAGAGAAGAAAATCATGTTATCTTCTTCAAACCAAACTGCCCCTAGCCCAACACCAGTCAACACCTCAATGAGGCTCGGCGAAACCTGTTCTCCGATGCTATCAAGCAGCATTGATGTAGAATTTGCATAACAATACGCACCGTTCCCGACATAGGCAAACATAACATCTCATCCTTCCCCAATTGGCACGATCCGTAAGTCTAATCTCGTATTTCGCTCTCCGTAATATCCGGGTTGTCATACGTAATCCCGATTTCCATCGATTTACGCAAATTCAGGTTGTTCTGTCTCAACCACGCCTCGGTTTTGTTAAAAGATTCGACGATCTCCTTGCAATAATATATTCAGAATAACTCTCTGTATCCAAAACTTCTTGGCCGTTCTTGCGACACTCTTGACTATTCTTGCTAACGACTTCCATGGAAAGAAATCGTTTTGTACTTGCGATTGTGAGCCTCATAGTCAATCCAATCGCGCCAACTACGGAAGTGTAACGTTCATCAATTCTACATTTTTGTCCGTACCTTCCCTAATGCCACACTTAAATTAAACCGACTATTCGGTTTAATTCATTCAAAGGGCCGAAGCGCATGAACAAGAGACTTTACGACGCGATACAGACCCGCAAGAAGCTGATCGACAGCGCCATGGCGCTATTCGCCCAGAAGGGTTACGCGGCTACCTCCATCGACGACATCTGTGCGCATTCAGGCTGTAGCAAGGGAAGCCTGTACTATCATTTCCGCAGCAAGGAGCAGCTCTTCCTCGAACTGGCCGAGTTTGCCTTCAAGGAGTCCTGGAATGTCTGGAACGAACTGTCTACCCCGATCCCTAGCGTTAGAGAAAAGTTGTTCGCTTATGCCGACTACTTCGTGGACCATCACAACAAGCCGCTCAACAAGGCCGGTGAGGAGTTCATCGCCAAGGTCGGGCCTCATTCCGAGATCGGGATGAAATTCTTCGCGATCGTCATGGGCGTTGTCGACGATTTCGAGAAACTGGTCGCCGAAGGGATCGCCTCGGGAGAGTTCAAGAACGAGAACCCCAAGGAGCTGGCGTTTATGATCCTCAGCTATTATTCGGGTCTAAGCGACAGCCGCTCGTTCCTGGATCGGGAAGGCATGAAAAATCTGTTCCGCAAAGCTACCTCCCTGCTGTTGGAAGGCATTAGCCGTACGTCATCCCCTTAATCCAAAGGAGTGTAACCGAATGACCTTGTCGCCAACGCAAGCCTCACTCGCATCTCCGTCTCTTGAGCTTTTTGCCGCCGCCGATGCTAAGGGTCCGATCAAATTTTCCGTCCTCATTCCCGCTCACAACGAGGAGCAGTACCTCCGTGCCTGTCTGGAATCAATCGCCGCCGCTGCCGCCGCCTACCCGCAACAGGTCGAAGTCATCGTCATCCTCAATCGCTGCACAGACGCCACTGAGGCTATCGCGGACGAATACGGCTGCGTGACGCTGAAGAATGACGCCAAGAATCTGTCGCAAATACGCAATGCCGGCGCCCGCATCGCCAGAGGAGAGTATCTGGTCACCATCGACGCGGACAGCCGGATGACGGATGCCATGCTGACGGAGATTGACAAGAGTCTCGCTTCCGGAACCTATATCGGCGGTGGCGTCGCCGGCAAATTCGAGCGCATATCATTGGGGATTATCGTCTCTGTCATGATGCTCATCATCCCTCTGCTGTTCAAATATGGAGCCGTGTCTGTCGGCATCTTCTGGTGCCGCAAGAGCGACTTCGACGCGATCGGGGGCTTCGACGAGAAACGGCTGATGGCGGAGGATGCGGAGTTCGCCTACCGGCTAAAGCAATGGGGCAAGCGCCAAGGCAAGCGTTACGGCACCATCCGCAAAGCACAGATGATTACGTCCTGCCGCAAGTTCGATAAGCACGGCGACTGGGGGCTTGTTCGCAATCCTTCCATTATTCGCGCTTATCTTCGCGGAACGGATCGGGCTTATGCCGACCAGACGTACTACGAGAATCAGGGGCGTTAGACGAGCGATGATTTTCAAGTATGCCGATAAGCTTTAAGCTGAGTGCGCCGTATCGAAGAGCATACAGAACAAGCCGCCAAGGCTCTCGGGCTGCATGGACTCCGACGGCAATCGGTTACCTTGTCAGGTAATCTGATCGCTCCAGCTTCCCTCATATGTCATTATTGAATAAAAAAATCGTGATTATTGGCGCAGGTATTGTCGGGGCGTCCGTGGCCTATCATCTGGCCAAACGAAATGAAGATGTAACCGTAATTGAACGACACCCCGCCGCTGCGCGTGAAGTCACGGAAAAATCTTTTGCTTGGATAAATACGACTCATTGGGTGGCTCCCGAATATTGGAGATTGTACGATGCGGCTTTGGAAGAATATCATGCGCTTCAGCAAGAGCTGTCCGAACTGAAAATTCATTGGCATGGAGCGCTGACTTGGGGCACTCCGCCCCCGAGGGAGAAACCCCTCTCTCAAAAGTTAAACCGGGAGCAGCTTAAGGCATTGGAGCCGAATTTGAAGGAATATCCGGATGAAGCGATGTTTGTCAGCGAAGAAGGCTATAGGAGTAACGGAGCTGTTGTTGGGCAAGGCGCCGGAGTACGGAGCAAAGATTCAGTTCGGTACCAACGTTACTCAGCTGCAACAAGAAAATTCCAGCCTGGTCGGCGTCCACACGTCCAAGGGTTTTCTGGAGTCGGGTGTCGTGGTATTGTCCGCAGGCACAGACGTACCCGAACTTTGCAACCCGTTAGGTTGTCCCGATTTAATTACCACTTAAGGGATGTTCGCAGCAATCGCGTTTGAAGCGCTCGAATAGATTGTAGGCGAGTAACTTGCTCAGCAAGTCCAGTTCATTGGCTTTAAAATCGCCTGTTGCGATGCGGTCGATGGAGAAGCCGTTCTTGGCTTCCTTGATGTAATTCTCCATGCAGCAGCGCTGGTTGTAGAAGCGCCACAAATCGACCGATTCCCATTCCAGATTGGTCACGTTAAACCGGTCTGACCTTCAAAAGCGAGCAGCGGATGATAGCTTCTGCGTCCAGGCTTGTGCGGATTGGTGCCCTTGGCTGCGCCGGACTGATCGCCGTACATCGTCTCCGCCGTGGAATCCAGATCGAGAATCAAGTCAGACGGCAAGCAGGCGGATAATCTCCTGATTCAGTATCCGCAGCTCGTTAACCAGATCGGGGCAAGAACGACCGAGCCTGATCAATTCCTTGTATAGCAGCCTGTGATGCGGGCAACGGCCGCCAAGGAGCGCCTCAGTAGCGCGTCGCCATGCAGACGACGAAAATGGAAAATCCGTTCACAGCCGAGCATCCAACCGACGATGAGATAGAGCAGGATACGGTGAACGGGAAAGAGCGAGTTACACGCTTTGCCGCAGAGAGACCGCGCATGGCGTCGGCCAACTTGATTTTTTCGAGAAAGGCCAGAAAGATTTTGACGCCTCCGAAGCTGGTTGCGTTTTGCAGGGAAAATTCAGTCTTGATTTTGCCGATGGCTGTGGTAGACTTCACCTAAAAGGTGCTCCTCTCTTTGGGTGATGTTGTTCTGGACAAACACCATTCTACCAAAGATTTGGGGCCCTTTTTCATATTTTCAGGAAGCATTACTTTCGAAATTCAGGATAAATTCATAATCGCTTGATTGCTAGCATAACTAATTCCGAAATCGTCCGCATTGATAATGACAACACGATCGCTTGGCATGATCGAATTCTCGACTTTTGTTATTGCTCTATTATCTACACCGCAAATAACTACAAGAGAAAGTAAAAACCCACCCCAAGGTTAGCTGCCAATACTCGTCCGTTGCTGTTTTGTTGACTTCTTGTTGAATCATATCCTTTGAAATTGTGGTGTTGACTTCGAGATTTCAGCCATGTGCCACTGAAAACCTAGAAGTTCACAATAGAGCAAACTCTCGGCTTTTTGTTTGTCTGTACAGTCCATACGAGCGCACGCTCTAGTCAACACTTCGTGTAAGTATTTTCATGATCCGAGCGTTGAATCCATGTTGACTTCGTAACAAAAAATACATCGCCTGAAGATAAAGCCCGCTGGCGATGTATATAACACTTCATTACTGCTATCTATCTTTCATTTCTTCCTCTTCCCCCACCGCCACCGCATTGCCCTCATAACTAATCCAATCGCTCCAGCCTCTTATCGCCCACGAGGCCCCGTACTGGCATCCGACTGCACGGCGAGACAACAGCACCTCCGGCGTTCGCGTCTCTCCACATACGTTTCGACACACGTTCGCTACGCTATAAGTCATGAACGATGGCGAACCGTTTTCGTTGCAAAGGATCTGGGTTACCAAAGCCAAGCGCAACCCGGCATTGTTCCCAAAAGTATGGAATTGACTCGTCAAGCAAAATTTTTTTATCCTTTCAGCTTTCCGCCGTATACCTTCGAATCCCTGTACGCATATGGTATTAATGGGCTCATGCGTTCTGCCGATGGTCACAAAAAGAAGGATCACCCAATGAAAGGAGCAGAATCATGTCATTTGTCAACCGATTTGTTCTTAATGAGAACGGCGCTCTGACCTTCACGGGAAATACGCTGGGTCTAAGCCGCTCGGAACGGGTCGGCGTTCCCGGCCAGGTCGATAGTATCGGCGGATTTATCGACTCCGGCACAACCGGCAGTTTCGGTTCCTACCCTGCAGGAACCACCGAATTTTTTCAATCCAACTCCTCATCCGCAGTATTGGACATTCCAGCAGGAAGCGCCATTCTATATGCGGAGCTCGTGTGGGGAGGCATGTATCTGAACAATGGCGTCAATCTGAGTCCGTATATTAATCGTCCAGTAACATTTACAACTCCTCAAGGTACTTATTCGATCACTCCGGATTTGGCCACGGCTAATAACGTACTCTTAGCCGTGAGCTCGAACTTCCCGGACGGCTATGCATTTGTTCGCTCCGCGGAGGTGACGGATTTGATTTCTGCGGGGGGTTCGGGTACTTATACAACCGGGGGCGTTGTAAGCACGTTGGTCATTCCCGACCCAACATCGAATCATGCCGGGTGGACGTTGGCTGTCGCTTACAGCAACCCGTCCTTGCCAATAAGGAATCTGTCGCTGAGGGTCGGAGCAGCTGTTATTCAAGCCCCTTCGGGCCCTGTCGACACTCTGATTACCGGTTTTGCAACTCCTGCCGCCACTCCGCTTAATGGAAGAGTGTTGTTGAGCGCGCAAGAAGGGGATGCGAATAAAACGGGTGATCAAGCGCTTTTCGGTCGGACGCTGGCATCTCTTAATGTATTGTCCGGTCCCAATAACTACTCCAAAAATTTCTTTGCTTCGCAAATTAACGGGGATAGCGGTCAGTTGGATACAAGAGGGACTTTCGGCAGTCGAAATCAAATAAACGGGACTCCCGGTTCCAATATCGTTGGCGGACGGCAAGGCTACGATATTACTAATGTCAGTGCGGCTGGAACTCTGTCGGTCAATCAAACGTCGGCGTTTCTGAGATTAACAACCTCCGGCGACGGTTACCTGGTCAACAGTTTTGGCATTCAGATTGATGTAGACGAGCCGATAGTACGCATTGATAAGTCGGTAAATCGTACAGCCACGACGGTCGGTGACCTTTTGACCTATACGCTGACAATCGTCAATAAAGGAAAAGTGACAGCAGAGAATCCCGTTATATTCAGCACGCCTTCCGCGGGCGCAGAGTTTGTGACAGGCAGCACCACGGTCGCTGGGACCAGCCGCCCCTTGGAAAGTCCGTATCTTGGCGTGTCCGTCGGGGATATCAATCCTGGCGGAGGAGTCACCTTAACTTATCAAGTCAGGACTGTCACACAGCCTTCGCCGCCCTCGCTTTCCGATCAAGGGCAAATTGCTTACGATTTTCGGCCGACGCCGACCAGCCCTGTCCTATCGGTATCTGTTCCGTCTAATATCGTCAAAGTGCCCGTTTATCTGCCTGTCATTAACGTCGTCAAAAGTGCAGATAGAACTGTAACGCAATTAGGGGATATCGTAATGTATACAATTGAAGTTCAAAACACCGGAAACATTGCCGCAAATGTCGTATTGACCGATTCAATTCCGCAAGGAGCGGCTTTTGTGCAAAATAGTGTGACCGTGAATACTGTCCCCAGACCCGGCGAAAGTCCGATGACAGGCATCGCTCTGGGCTCAATCCCGCCAGGCGACTCGACGACGGTTGCCTTTCAAATCCATGTGATCACGCCGCCGCCGGGCAATGTACTTGTCAATCGGGCGCTGACCCCTTTCACGTATCAATTGCCCGATCAACGTGAATTCGACGGAAGCGCAGCATCTAATGAAGTTAAAATTCCAGTGACGACTCCGACGGTCGAAGTGAATAAAAGCGCAAATCCTCTCACGGTTCTCGTCGGCGAGACAATTACCTACACGGTTAAAGTTCAGAATCTTAATCCGAATCCGATTACGCAAGTCGTATTGACCGACCCGATCCCGACAGGCTCGATTTTCGTTCCGGGCAGCGTGACCATCGACGGAACACCGTCTCCCGATGCCTATCCCCAAGATGGAATCGCGATCGGCACCATACCGGGGTCATCCGCTGTAACAGTTGCGTTCCAGTTAACGGCAACCACACTGGAAAATCCGCCGGTGCTAACCAATCAGGCTTTCGTTCATTTCAAATCCGGCTCGTTTACCGGGACCAGCGTCTCTCACGAAGTATCCGTATCCGTCTATACAGGGAAAGTAACGATTGCCAAGTCTGCCGATCCGTTGATCGTAAGAATCGGAGATATAATTAATTATACCGTATTCTTGCAGAATTCAGGCAATCTTCCCATTACGGCAATCGTGACCGATTCACTCTCCCGATACGTTATGTATGTCGGCGACAGCGTCTCAATTAACGGGATCTCTGTACCAGGCGTCAGTCCTCAGACAGGTATTCCGGTTGGTGTGCTGCAGCCAAACGAGCTGGCTATCGTTGCTTTTGAAGCTGTGTTGACAACGGCTCCTCCAGATCAATTGATTCTCAATCGCTCGATTGCATCGTTCTCCTTCGTACTGCCGGATGGACGCAGCTTTACAGATCAGGCAGTTTCTAATACCGTTGTGACACAGGATCCGATCACCGAGATTCAAGTGACCAAGACTCCGAGTGAAACTGTTGCCGTGGTCGGGGATGTCATCACATACCAAGTGGAATTGGTAAACACAAGCGGGAATGTTCTGGAGAATGTCACGTTTCGTGACACGACTACAGAAGGCTCGCAATTTGTTTCCGGAAGCGTAAAAATAAACGGCGTCTCCGTTCCCGATGCTAATCCAGATTCTGGATTCGAGATTGGTGAGCTTGAGGCTAATAGCCGTACAACGGTCACCTATGACCAAAAGGTGCTGTTCGCGCCGCAAAGCACGGTGGTTAAAGATCGGGCTGCAGTCGCATTTACCATACAAGGAGAAGGCTTTTCCGGTTTCTCCAACGAAGTGGCTGTACAGATCATGGAACCAGTGATCACGGCGACCAAACGAGCCGTTCAAGAAGAAGTGGTTGTCGGCGAAGTGATACACTATGTAATCGACGTGACAAACAAAGGAGATATCAACGTGGAGGTTACCGTGGAGGAGCCGCAGCCTGAGAACACGGTATTTGCTGAAAATAGCGCATTGCTTAATATCTCTCCGGTTCCGGGTCAGTCTCCGGTAGCTGGCATCGGTATCGGTACAGTGGGACCGGGCGAGACGAAGCAGGTAGTCTTCCATGTGCGGGTAGTCTCGGTCCCTGCAGACGGTATCGTTAAAAACAGAGCTGCTGCCCGCTTTAGTTACAGCCTTCCCGACGGTCGTGCATTCAACGGCACAGCCTTGACTAACGAAACGCGCGTTCGCGTTGCGGCTCCTCCCGTGATTCGGAAGACGTCCGATAAGACTGAAGTAACGGTGGGAGAAAACCTTGGATTTTTCATTGCAATCAGCAACAATACGCCGCTTGTATTTGATAACGCCGTCTTACGCGATGAAGCGCCGGTCGGTTTGGAGTGGATCGCCAATAGTGTGGCAGTAAACGGACTGAGCAGATCCACTGACAATCCCGATAAAGGCATCTCCCTCGGAACTATAAGTCCCGGACAAAACGTCCAAGTGTCCTTCCGCGCAACGGCCGCTTTCGAACCGCCGAGAGAAATCGCAGAAAATACGGCAACGCTCGAGTTTGAATACGTCTTGCCCAATGGACGAAGAACAGGTGGAGTTGCACGTTCCAACCCGCTCACAATCGTGATCATGGAAGAGGAAGAGTAGGAGAATGGCCCAAGAAAAATGAGCAGTGGGAGCCGTTCGCAAAGCCCAATGCAGCCATGTATTCGCTTGCGGGGGCTTCTCTTTTGGGTAATAATGACCCGCTGCCAGGGTAATCGGTGAGTGCGTTCGCTATGGTATGACGAAAGGCCGTCGAACGAATTCGGCGGCCTTATCGGCGTATTTTGGCCGCAACAGGTCAGTTGCTCATAACCTGTCACAACAATACCATTCGGTACAATCTGATTGTTTCCGCGACCCTGCATTAGCCCTCACACATGTACCGGCTCATTTATACTTATTGATGAACTCCACCGCTAGCCGATATTTACGCCTTTTTCCAATCGGCCCCTACCTTCGAGCGAAGGATACGCAAAACTTGCTGATTCCGTTTCTCCGTAACGTCAACGAGTTTTATGCGCAAGAGACGCACTCGCGCATTCTGATCAAAAACTATTTGGAACAAATCATCGTTCTGGCGTATCGTTGTTTCACGGCGAAAACGGAAAAAGTCGCGAGGTGCTCCGCTACAGGAGGTTCCAAGTCGGCTGGCGGCACCGTCTACGCTGTTATGCAATAAACGGACTATCCGGGGTTCGAACCCCTGTAAGATACACATTGTCGGATACCCCGTCTCCCGTCACATCACCCTGCGCAAACGCTACGATACTCGGCTGGCTCGTTACTAAGCCACGATAATAATGATAACTCAAAAAAATACATCGCCATTTGGAGCTAAGTCCCTGGCGATGTAATCATAATCAACATACTGCTATGCGTCTTTCCGTTATTCTTCATCTCCGGTTGCGATGGGGTTGTCACCGTTAGTAATCCAATCGCTCCAGCTTCCCGCATACAGCTTAACGTTCTCGTAACCAACCTCCCGCAAAGCCAGCACATTCGGAGTGGCCGAGATACCCGAGCCGCAATAAACAATGATCTCCTCGTCCTTAGGCAGATCGGCGAAGCGCTCGCGCAGTTCATCGGCCGATTTCCAGGTGCCGTCCTCGTTAAGCGCGTCCTTCCAAAAGTAATGACGCGCTCCTGGAATGTGGCCCGCAACGGGATCAAACGGGGCTTCCTGCCCCAAGTACTGGGCCGCATCGCGGGAGTCGACTAGTGCCGCACCGGCTCCTCTTCCCGCGCTGGAAGCCACTCGCACTTTCTCCACACCGACAAGCCAATCCGATCGCACTTCCGGTACGAACTCGCGAGGCTGAGAAGCCGGCGTTTCGACCGATATTGGCAGGCCTGCTGCCGTCCAAGCTTGATAGCCTCCGTCCAACACGTAGACGTGGTCGACGCCTAAATATTTCAGGATCCACCACAAGCGAGAGGCGGCCGGTCCATTCACGTCCTCATAGACGACAACGGTCGTTGAGCGGTCGATGCCAAGCTTCCCAAATGTACGGGCCAACCGCTCCGGAGAAGGCAGCGGGCTTCGACCGCCATGCTGCTGCGCAGGGTCCGTCAGCTCGGCTTTGAAGTCGACGAACACCGCCTCCGGTAGATGCCCTTGCCGGTATGCCTTAATCCCATACTCCGCCTCCTTCGGATGAAAACGCACATCGGCGAGTACAAGCGGGAGATTCTCCGCCAGACGGGCTTGCACCCACGCAACGTTAACCACGTTCGAATTTGCCATTATTCTAACAGCTCCTTTCGTCAGATCGAGAGTATAAGGCTTTAGATTGTGAACTTCAGACGTCAGATCATGAACTTCCGACTTTATATCGTAAACTCCAAACTCTCCTGAGTTTTGACTTCATGAATGACGGCATAAATATCGCTCTGAATTTTCAGCAGCTCAATGTCGTCCCGCTTGCGAGGGCGCTTCTGCGGAACCTGAAAAATCCGGCTGATTCGCCCGGGACGCGGAGAGAGCAGCACGACGCGATCACCCAGGAACACCGCCTCGGATACATCGTGCGTGACGAAGACAACCGTCTTCTTCTCGGCCTCCCAGATGTCGAGCAGATCGTCCTGCAGCTGCAATCTCGTTAGATGGTCGACTGCGCCGAACGGCTCGTCCATCAGCAGCACCTCGGGGCTGTTCGCCAGCGCCCGAGCAAGCCCGGCACGCTGCTTCATGCCCCCGGACAAGTGATGGGGATACTTGTTCTCGAAGCCGGTCAGCCCGACGAGGTCCAAATATTTTTGCGCAGCTGCCTTGCGCCCCGCCTTTGTCGTTCCGCGCAGCTCAAGTCCCAGCTCGACATTTTTGGATACGGTGCGCCACGGATACAGCGAAGGATCTTGGAACACAACCCCGCGTTCAATGCCCGGACCTTGCAGCTTCTTGTCGCCAATAAAAACCTCGCCCGACGACGGCAGCTGCAGACCGGCCAAAATCTCCAGCAAGGTGCTTTTGCCGCAGCCGCTCGGTCCAAGAATGCTGAGAAATTCGCCGTCCTCAATTGTCAGATCGATATTCGTCAACGTCTCGGTAGGAGGCGTTCCGCCGTATACTTTGGACACTCCGCGAATTGTGAATCCAGCCATATGAACACCCCCGCGTTTCTGTTACGATTTCGGAATATAGCGCAGGTCGAGAATTTTCTCGACATCGTACACTTCGCTCTGGAAGCCCAACTCGACCTGAATCTGCTGCGTCTCCTCTAGATCCTTCAGATTAACGTCGGGGTTGTTCTCCCACAGCACCTGTTCGCGTTCGAATGCGCTGTCGACGGCCTTCGAGTCGATTTTGATATTTTCCAGGAAAAAGGCTTTGTACTCGTCCAGGTTACTCTTCGCGTATTCCTGCGACTTGAAGTAGGCTCGCAGCAGCTTCTCAACCAAATCCGGATGATCGGAGATAAAGCTGTTGCTGGAGATCAGCACGCCGGTATGGAAGTTCGGCAGGTAGTCCCAGCCCCGCGCCAGAATCTTGCCTTTGCCCGACTGCTCCGCCAAGGAAGCGAATGGCTCGTGAATGATCGTGGCGTCGACTTGACCGGAGGTCAGACTGGCGTATGCCGCGTCGTTCGCTCCGTTAGCTAGATAGGTAACGTCGTCTTTGCTCAAGCCGTGCTGCTTCAGAATGACCTGCGTATACGCGTCCAGCCCGCTGCCGAAGGCGGCGGCTCCGACCTTCTTCCCCTTCAAATCTTCCACGCTCTCGATTCCGGGCGCGGCAACCAAATAGAACGGCCCCTTTGTACGGAACATCGAAGAGACGATTTTGATCGGTGCGCCTTTGCCTGCGGCCACAATCGCCGAAGTGGTGGCATTATCGGCAATATCGACGGAGTTGCTCGTAACGGCTTCGATCGCATTCTGGGCGGAGATGAACTCCACGTCCAGCCCTTCTTCCTTGAAAAAGCCTTTCTCAGCGCCGAAACGAACGGCCAAGCCGCTGACTCCGTTAAATGGCGCGTAACGGATTTTCTGCAGCTCCGGGCTGCCCGAGCCCGAAGCCGACACATTCGTTGCCGAAGCTTGCGCGGGCTTCGAAGCTTGGTCCCCTTTATTCGAGCCCCCGCATCCGGCCAGACCTATGGATAGAACGATCACAGCAGCAAGAACTCCCAATCCATTTCTTTTTCTCATGGTTTTCTCTCCCTAGTTGAAAATAAAATCAAGCGGATTTCCACTTTAGCACGACTCGCTTCTCCAGAAGGTCGATGACAGCGATGATTAGGACGGACACGACTGTCACGACGGTAATGATGGCAAAGGCTTTGGCCGTATCATACAGGGATGTGGCTTGAATCAGCAGATTGCCCAGCCCGTCTTTGGAAGCGACCATTTCCCCGAACAGCGCTCCGACAAGCCCGGTTGCCGCCGACACCCGCAAGGCTACGAAAATCGTAGGCGCCGAGGAAGGGAGAATCACCTTCACGATCGTCTGGAGCTTGGATGCCTCGAACACTCTCGACACCTTCAGGTGATTGTCCGCCGTCTGTTTGATCCCCGTAATTGTATTGAACGCGATCGTAAAGAAGCAGAACAGGAATACAATAGCGACCTTGTGCGACAAACCGATACCGAGCCAGAGCATCAGCAGGGGAATGATCGTCACTTTGGGCACGGCGAGCAGAGCCGACAGAAACGGACGAAAGAACGTTTCTGCTTTCGGAATAAGTACAAGAAGCATACCCGTGCCGATGCCCGCCACTGCCGAGAGCACGTAGCCTGCGGCAAATTCCTGAAGCGTAACGAACAGATGATGAAAGATTTCCCCTTGCGTGAACAGCTTTACGATCTCTTCGACGACCAGCGTCGGCTTGGACAGGTATAAGCTTCCGACGATCTCCGCCCGGACAATATATTCGATTAAGCCGAGCACGATCAGGAGCAGCGCAATCTGTCCCGTAACAATGCGCCAACTGCTCTTGGCCGGTTTTCCGATTCCCATTGAATTCCCTCATTTCTCGTCTTGCGGCGCTCCCGGCCAATAGTCGCGTTACTCGGAAGCCGTCTGCAGGACGGCCCGCTTCGCGAACCGATTGTCCGGACGGGACAAGCCGAAATGCTCGCGGAACGTACTGCCTTCATACTCGGTGCGGAACAAGCCGCGCCGCTGCAGCTCCGGAACGACCAGATCGATGAACAGATCCAAGCCTCCCGGCATATAAGGCGGGCAAATATTGAACCCGTCCGCTGCCTCCTGAACGAACCATTCCTCGATCTGGTCGGCTATCTGCTCGGGGTTGCCGACGATGAGTAAATGCCCGCGGCAGGTGGCCGAGAAGTAGTGGAACAGCTCGCGCACCGTAATATCCTCGCGGCCGGACGCCCGTTGGGCCAGCGTCACCAAGTCCTTGGCCGCGCCTCCCGGCAGAGTGGACAACTCCAGGTCCGGCAGAGGTCCGTCAAGCGAGTAACCCGACAGATCGATGCCAATGCGTGCCGATAATGGAGCCAGATTAAAGTCCGTCACGAGCAGTTCGTTCAGCTCGCGGTACTTCGCTCTGGCTTCCTCCTCCGTTCTGCCGACTAAAGGCACGAGCCCCGGCAGAATGGACAGCTCGCCCGGGTCGCGCCCGTACTTGGCCATTTTGCTCTTGATGCCGGAATAGAACTGCTTCGCTCCGGCGATATGAATCTGCCCGGTGAAGATGGCGTTGGAGAATTGCGCCCCCAGCTCCTGACTGCGCTCGGAAGTGCCTGCCGAGAGCAACGGGATCTGTCCTTGCGGAGGCCTGGCAACGTTCAACGGACCGGCGACAGAGAAGTGCTCTCCCGCATGGTTGATCTTGTGCACCTTGCTCTCGTCGACGAACACGCCCCCAGCCTTGTCGCGGACAAAGGCGTCATCCTCCCAGGAGTCCCACAGATCCTTGACGACCTGTACAAATTCGTCGGCGTAATCGTAGCGCTTGGCGTTATCCCAGTGCTTCTCGCGGCTGAAATTCAGCGCGGCCCTCGTATCGGCTCCCGTAACGACGTTCCAGGCGACGCGTCCGCTGCTCAAATAGTCCAGCGACGCCGTCAATCGGGCGATATGATAGGGTTCGGCATACGTCGTGTTCGCAGTCACGATCAAGCCGATCTTCTCCGTAACGGCGGCAATATTGGCGATCATCGTGAATGGCTCCAGCCGCACCATTTGCGATGGAAATTGATATTGCATGTCCGCGCTGGATGCCAAGGCATCTCCGAGGAAGAAGAAATCGAATTTGGCTTCCTCCAGTCTGCGCGCGACCCTGTGAAGAAACTTCGGATCGAATGCTCCGTCCGTTACGGCCTCCGGGAGCCTCCATCCCGCGGGATGATAGCCGGTCGAAAATAAAAACAAACCTAAGTGAAGCTGACGTTTCTGTGCGCTCATCTGTACGCCTCCCAAATTTTATATATTCAAATCGGTTAACTAGGAATTAACTTATAAAAAAAGACCGAGCTTCTTGGAAATCTCATCGATCTCTGTCAGCTCTTCCGGAGTAAGACGCTCATCCGCATAGCGCAGCGAGTCGCGAACGTGCTCCGGCTTGGACGCTCCGAGAATGGCCGAGGACACATAGGAATGACTGAGCACCCACGCGAACGCGAATTGCGCCAGCGTCCATCCTCTTGCTTCCGCCAACGGCTTAATCGCATCAACCAAGGCGTAAGCCGGGTTGCCTTGCAGCAGCAGCTCCAGACGCTTCTCACCGGCGGCCAGTCGAGATTCGGTCGGCGGCGCCTCGCCTTGGCGGTATTTGCCTGTCAGAATGCCCCGGCCAAGCGGGCTGTACACCAGAACGCCGACCTGCTCGGACTCGGCGAACGGAACCAGCTCCCTCTCCATATCTCGCGCTATCAAGCTGTATTCCGGCTGAACGCTTTCGAAGCGGTGCAAGCCGTTCAGAGCGCTCACCCCATGGGCCTTCGCGAGCTGCCAAGCCGCATAATTCGAACAGCCGATATAGCGAATTTTCCCCTGCCGGATCAGATCGTCCAGGGCGCGAAGCGTCTCCTCGATCGGCGTCTCCGCGTCGAAGCTGTGCACCTGATACAGATCGACGTAATCCGTCTTCAGTCTTTTCAGACTGTTTTCCAACGCACGATAAATGTGATAGCGGCTCTGCCCGGCATCGTTAACGCCCGTCCCTACTCGGGCATGAAACTTCGTAGCCAGAATCACCTCGCTCCGGCGGCCCCGCAGCGTATTCCCTATAATCTCCTCCGACTCCCCAATGAGGGTCGGATCGCCCAGATCCATTCCCCGACCGTAAATATCCGCCGTATCCACCACATTAATGCCAGCCTCCAACGCTGCGTTCAGCACCGCTTCCGAGGCTTGCTCGTCAATCCATCGTCCGAACGCCATCGTGCCCAAGCCGACTTCGGATACCTTTAGGCCAGTGCGGCCCAATCTGCGATATTTCATCTCTTAATCCCCTCTAAATCCAACAAAATAAACAGCCGGAAGACGCCCACTTAACGTGAATAGCGTCTCTCCGGCTGTCCGGTCGAGCTTAATTATTAGTTTTCCAACCTGTTAACTAGTACATTAACATAGACCAATCGCATTTTCAATCGAAATTTGTTCCGCTAAACGCAGATCTCGGCGAATGATCGTTCGACCGCGCAGCGTCTCAGGCTTTGCTTTTGATCGGGATATAAATATCCATCTCCAGCTGTTCGTTGCGGTCCTGCCAGCATCGCTCGTCGTAATGCTCGAACTCTGCGCCGCCGGAGTGCTCGTAGCCGGAGTTGGGGAACCATTCGCTGAAGATGGCTAACCACGTATTCTGAATGGAGTCCGTAAACTGATCGGGAGCAACCTTAGGCGTCGTGAATACGGCGTAGGTCTCCTCTGGATAGCTGCGCTTGATCGTCCCTTCGGGGGCTTGGGCGCCTTCTCTAGCCTCGACGCCGATGATATAGCTGAATTCGCCGGATTCCATGTCGAAGTCGCCGCAGATTCCATACTCCACATTGGATGCGGCCACCCCGTACAAGCTTTCTCCTTTTTTCTCCGCCATATATTGCCCCCAGAAAGCCGGTATGTCCCGATTGTTCTGCCCGTCTTCGTTTCTCGTACGAATCGAGTAGCCGATCACCTCGAAGGCCGGCTTGGTCTCAATACGATACTTCATGCGAATTCCTCCTAAGTACGGATTAATCCTTCGTTCCAGCACATTGACCTTAGCGTACTCCGGAGGACGAAGGCCCTTCTTCCGGTAGTCGCCAGGCGTCATGCCGTACAGCTTGCGGAAGGCTCGACTGAACGTCTCCGGCGTCCCGAAGCCGCAATCGAGCGCGATGTCCAGAAGTCGATCCTGCGAATAGGCGATGCGGCATGCTGCGCGCGCCAGCCTGCGGACGCGAACGTACTCCATGACAGGCAGCCCCACAAAAGTATGAAAAACCCTGTGGAAATGAAACTCCGAAAAGTTCGACAGCCGCGCCAAGCCGGAAAACCTCAATTCCTCTCCCAGTCTTTCCTCGATCTCATCTACGACACGCTGAATCGCTTCCTCATACGACGACACCTTGCGACCTCCCTTCACTCCTTATTGTAGCCGCACAAGAACGGATGTTCTTGATGTTTTTTGCTCTTTTTGCGCCACGCCCGCTAGCCTCGGATCATCGTGTACAGCTTGTTCTTAGAATCGTAATTCAGCTTGTATTTATATTCAGGACTGACTACGGTCAGAAACTTGACGTCCGTATCCACTTTGGCGCCAGCTACCTTAAAAGTAATCTTCTTCGGCGGCTCTGTACGGCTCTCCGCCATTTTCCTCAGCAAATACACGCGCAGCTCCTCGGTCGTTTTCAGGTTCATGCCGTCCACTTCCGGATAAATGTTGATGTCCGGGTAGCCGTATCCCATCCACGTCCGCGTCTTCATCATGAACATGGCGTCTTTCAGGTAGTAGGTGTAATCGATGGTTTTCTTGCCGTCCGCCAGCGTAGCGTCGACATAGACCCATTTGCCGTTTAAATACACCATATTCCAGGCATGCTCCCCGACAAAAGAGGGTCCGGAAAGCGGAATCGTCGGAATGCCCGCCCTCGTAGCCAAATAGTGAAACAGCGACGTATAGTGGGCGCACACGCCCCTGCCTTCCTCGATCGCTTTCAGCGCGTTGGCCGCCGAGATATAATCCGCTCCGCTGGAGTATTTGATTTGGGTCACAACGTAATCGAAAATAGCTTTAACCTTCTGCTCTTCCGTCATGTTCGGCTTAAGAATTTTTTTTCAAAATCGGATCCATGCGATCATACAGCTTGCGGTGAACGGAGTCCGGCTGCAGCTCCAGATTGGCCTTCTCTCCCGCCTTCAGCTCTCGCGGCTCGGCCAGATAGCCCTCTCCATGCCAGTTCGTATAGACGAAAGTACCGTACAGAACCGAATCTCCGCGAAAACGAAGACGTTCCAGGCCGTTCTTGAACGTGAACTTGACCTCGTGCGTCGGAGTCCATAGCTCCAAAATAGCGAAGCCGACGTCGATCCTCTGCTGCTTACCCGTCAGCTTCACGCCCTTGGTCATATTCTTGACCTGATATCCGATGTATTCTTTGGCGTCCTTGGCCGACTCGAAGCTCACATAGGCGTAATTGGAACCCACCGTTATGCTCTCTTGGCCGTTCAAGCCGCTAAAAGGCAAAATCCCGCGGATATTGCCCGACGAGTGCGCATCCATTCCAATGACGGCTTGTTCGCGGGTAAAGGGCTTGTTCGGTTGAAAATTGCCTTGAATAGCCGGGATGACGCTGGCAGACAGAACATTCCCGACCGCATGGAAATCGCTTGGCTTAACGGAAGCGAAATCCCGCGTAAAAACGTCGGTCCCCACCGTGTAGGTCAGACTCTTCGAAATCCGCTTGGCCGCCTCTGCGCGAGTCATCGTCAGCTTCAGATCGTTCAGATCGTCGATCATTCCGTACAAGAAGGCCGCTTTGATGTAATCGGGCGTATTTTCGTCGAAGCCCGGATGGTCGATCTGGATTCGATCCAGTCCCCGCTCCTCTCGGTAATACAGCCGCGCCAGCTCGTCCACCGTAATCGCCTGACGCAAATTGCGCTGAAAAGAATCCGGAAGAATGTTTTGAGCAACCAGCTCCTCCAGCCTTTCCCGCGCCTCCTCCGAAAGAGCTTCAGCGGCAGCAGCCGAAGAACGCTCGACGCCGGTCGAGTAGGCAATCGTAAACATTTGTATCGCAATCACGAAAACAAGAATGGCGGAAATACTCTTCCTCAACACCCAATCTCTCCTTCAACTGGTTTCTCTCCTACCGGACGCGACAAACCGCGAAACTCGGCGTTAGATCAAGGTTAACATACGCCGTATGGTACATAAAGGAAAGTTGGAGACTGGAGGGGTATTTGGAGATCAAAATGAAATTGTGCGGTTTATCGTACAAATCCATTAATCCGACCTTTCTATCGCCGTATTTTGTACGAAAAATCACATGGAATGTACGCATCGACCAACAAAATCGCGGTTTTTGTACGATTTATCGTACAGATAAATTCGAGTTCTTTTCAGAAAAAACAGCGCCCCTGCCCCCTCTACAGGAAGCCCGAAGGCGCTGCCTTTTTCAACAAATCATGATTCGAACCTAACCTCCGCCGCTTCTCCATCCCGTAAGGAATGCGTTTTTTCGCGGCCGTCCGCCGTCACGGTCAGGAGAACGGTCCCCTCGCCGGAACGACTCACCTTCAGATCAAAGCTCCGTCCAAACGCCTGAATTCCCGACAGCGCCATGGAAGGCCAGCCTTCCGGCAAGTGCGGAGCGCAAGAGAAGGAAGCGAGGCCTGTCGGAGAAATGCCGAACAGGCCTTCCGTCACGATCCGGCCGTACAGCGCGCTTTCGGCGGACAGATGACGCTGGTTTCCTTCCGGGTACGCTTCAACCGCGTAGGGCACATGGTCTCCAAGTAAGCGCCGCTTCGAATACGCGGACAGCTTATCCAACGCCTTCTCGGTCTCGCCTGCCACGAACAGCGCGCGCAGTCCATATAGCGTAGAACGATCCCAGAACACGGTGTCGCCGGCCTCCGTCGCCAGCCCGTCCTCCGTCCATAGACGGGGGGACAGCATTGCCGCGATCGTACCGTCTTTTCGTTCCGTAATGCCGAGGGACAGCGGAAGACCGATCCAAGACCGCAAAACCTCGTTGCCTGCATAATAGCGGTACGTTCGGAAGCCTTCCACCTCGGCGCCGAAATAGGCTTCGATCGCCTCGCGCAGGTCGTCCGCCGACTTCGCCGCCGCATCGGCTTCCTCCCGCATGCCCAGCTCCCGGGCGAGCGCCGAAGCGTAATGGAATCCGCCGTAAGCCAGCGCCGATGTAGACAAGTTGGCCCCGCCGGTCGGGAATCTCCCTTCCAGTTCGTCGGAGTCGGAAGCGACGACCCCCTCTGTAGTCAAGCGGCTTCTGCAATAGTTCAAGCACCACGCAATTGCGGGCCACAGCTCCTCGGCAATCTCTCGGCTGCCCGTCGCGAGCGCGAACTTCGACGCTCCGTAGGCGTACATGGCCGCATCGCCCCTGTCACCCGCCCCTTCCCAAATATCGATGCCCTCGGAGATGACGGAGCTTGGAATCGGCACATTGTCCGGTCCCATGAAGGGCATGTAGAGCCGGAAGGCGTTTAAGCTGGCCTCGATCGCGGGTCGGTCCCCCAGGTAAGCGAAAAAAGGCGCCGCGTATTCGATCTGGTCGTTCGTCCAAACCGCGGCATAGTAATGCCCTCCGCCGGGGCTGTGCAGCAGTCCGTATTTCGTGCGGAACAGACTCTCCGAAGCGCGAAGCTTGGCGAATTCGAACATGCGGCCGAGAACCGGGTCCGGCGATTCGAAACGGAGCTTGCCCCGCAGCGCTTCGACCTGCTCCCTTCTTTTGTGCTCTTCCTGCTGATGATCTGGAGCTTCAAGACGCTCGCTCCATTTACGTCCGACGTACGACACGTGAAATTCGACGCTCTCGCCTGGCTTCAGCTCGACCGGTCCGGTTGCATCCACGCAGACTTCGATCACGTAAATTCCGCCGGCGCCTCTGCCACGGCTGGAGTATTCCGACGGCTCCGCTTCCAGGATAACAGGGGTGTCCGTCGCGTTCGTAATCGTCACCGTCTCTAGCAGCGCGGGACTCTCGGAAGCCGGAAACAGACGACGGCGCACCGTCAATCCTTCCCCTGTCTCGCTTTCGATTTCCAGCAGCCCGTCGAAAATGACTTGTTGCGGCCGCTCCGCGGACAGAAACCGACCGTTCGCTTTTACACGGGGAATCGCCTCTTCGGGATACTCATGCGTCAAGCTTGCATGCGTATTGTTCGGTATCGTGCGAAGCATCGGCCATACAACCTGTCTAACGAGCAGAAGTTCTCCCGCTTCATTGACGCCGTACCGGACGATCGCGGAGACGCTGCGGCCGCTCATCTCAAGCTGATCGTTGTGAGGCAGTCTGGCGTCCGATCCGATCTCCCACAGGATGCCGTTCTCGTTTAATTGCCACCGGGCATTTTCTAATCTAGCGCTCATCGTAATGCCGCTCCTTATCGATTGAAATATAAAGAAGTGCTTCCATTGTAGCGGAAGCCAGCGGCGGCAGGGAGCTTAGTCCTGTGTGATAGATTGGTAATTTTGTGTGTTTATTTTCGGAGAAGTCCTTAATATGATAGAGATATGGTGAGAAAAATGTGTCTCTCCGACGATTCGACGGGGAGCTGTAAAGGGGCGAAAAGATGGAGCGCGAATTCGGAGAACATTTTATTACTACCAGTTTGCCGGGGCGGCCGATTCGGTTGTACTACTGCGGATACCATCGCTGCCCCTCCGGCCACGGCTACGGTCCGGCAATGCGCGATCACGTGCTGCTCCACTATATCCGTTCAGGCAAAGGAAAGTTTCAAGTGAACAATACGTCGTACGAGCTGAAAAACGGGGATTGCTTCGTATTGTTCCCCAACGTGCCGGGAGCTTATCGCGCGGATGAGGACGAGCCGTGGCAGTATGTATGGGTCGGATTCGACCCGGAAGCTTTCGGCGCGTATTTGACCGCAGCAGGGCTGACGGAGGAGCATCCTACATATTCTTTTCGCGAGCCGGGACGGATTTCCGATCTGTTCGAGCGGATGTTCGAAGGCACTTCGGACGAATCCTTCATCGGAGAGGCCGACGGCATCGGCCATTTATTTCGTTTCTTTGCCTGTCTAATGGAAGAGACAAGTCAGTCCTCCGTCGCGCTCGGCTCCTTGTCCAAACGAGACGCAGACGAGTCCGTGCAGCAAGCGATTCGCTTCATCCGGTCCAACTACTCTCGCCCGCTGACCGTAGCCGACCTGGCGAGCCATGTAGGACTGGAACGCTCCTATTTCTCCAAGCGGTTCCGCGCACGAATCGGCAAGTCGCCTCACGACTTCCTGACCCGCTACCGAATGGAACAAGCCGCTCGCATGCTGATCCACACCCGGGTCCCGGTCGGCACGATCGCGGCTTCCGTAGGGTTCGGGGATCTCTCGTACTTCTCGAAGGCGTTTCGCAAGCATCACGGCGCAAGCCCGGGAGTATTCCGCGAGCAGCATCGGGAGCGGCACTGATCCCGATGTCATGTCTCGGCGATTCCAATCGTAAACATAGATTAAAGAAGCCTGTACGCGGCTTAATCGCTCGGGCCTCGGGGAGGGAATCGCAATGAAAATTACGTCCGGAGGATTCGAAGCCGTCTACCATGGCAGAGTGTTCGCCTACGACATGAACCCGATCGAGATCGTTCTTTCGGAAGAGCACGATCCGCTGAAATTCGTATTCTGCGCGGAGTATGAGCCGGAGAGGAACGACTTCACGACCGACATCAGCCTTGTTCGCTACAATGAGGTGCGAATCGCCTGCGTCAACTTCCCCAGAGGCAAGCCGACAGGCAACCGCGACATGATCCGCCTCGGCGTCCTGAACAATCGCCCCCTTTCTCTTCGTTACGAGGTTACGATCAACTACGAAGCGACGAATTGGTCGCTTACGTTCACCTTTTTCGCGGGAGAGGGGGGGCCCGGGGCATGAATAAACTCGAAATTCAAGATCCGAAGGTCGCCAGCAAAATTATCGCCGCCAACTCGGAAAGCGAGAAGCGCAAAGCCGAGCTTGGCTTCCTGGGCCGATTTTTCGGCTCGGGGGACAACGTCCGCCTGTATATCGTGGGCACAATCGCGCTTGTCGTCCTGCTCATCGCGCTGGTGTACACTTTGACCCCCGACAAATACCGTTCTCCCGACTTCGGCCTTAAGGAACTGTGGACGCTTGTCGTTCTGCCCGTCGAATCGACGATTATCGGTTATTTAATCGGATCGCGCTCGAAGGAGGGCGGCGGATAGGATAGGGGAGTCGGAACATTGGGATAAGCAGCGGTGGAATTTAGCGCGAAGGCCGGGACGGAGAGGCCAAGAATGTGCCTTGGCGGGGCTGGGGTTGCGGCGCGGAGGCCAAGAATGTGCCTTGGCGGAGCCGGTTTTGCGGCGCGAAGGCCAAGAATGTGCCTTGGCGGGGCCGGGTTCGGGACGCGAAGGCCAAGAATGTACCTTGGCGGAGCCGGGGTTGCGGCGCGAAGGCCAAGAATGTGCCTTGGCGGGGCCGGGGTCGGGACGCGAAGGCCAAGAATGTGCCTTGGCGGGGCCGGGTTCGGGACGCGAAGGCCAAGAATGTACCTTGGCGGAGCCGGGGTTGCGGCGCGAAGGCCAAGAATGTGCCTTGGCGGGGCCGGGTTCGGGATGCGAAGGCCAATTCTAAACTGTGAACATAAGAAAAGGGAGCTGTCCCATAAGTAGGAACGTACAAGATTATCGATAAAAAGAGAAGGGCATCTATCTCCTGAGATTGCCTCATACGGTCCTGAAATGACCCTGTCACAAGTCTACCTATTCAAAACTTCAGGATCGTTATAGCATCGGAAGGAGATAGATGCCCATTCCCCTGCATTCATCAATAATCTTTCGGTACGGCTCCGTTAACTTATGAGACAGCCCTCTCCGATCGCGGGAACGTCCCGCAACTAGATCAAATCGGATTCTTTCAGCAGGCGTTGCACGAGCACGGCGACTTCGGCTCTGGAAATAAAGCTTTTCGGTGCCAGTCGGTTATCCTTCCGGCCATTGACGAGCCCCGCCTGCAAGCTTTCGGACACGCTTGCTTTCGCCCAAGCGGAAATTTGGTCCGCGTCGGCGAAGCCATCAATGGACGGTTGCGCGGACGATTGTAGCTTGTCCTTCAAACCGGTCAGTTTCATCGCCTGAGCAAGAATGACGAGCGCTTGCTCTCTGGTGATTCGCTCCGCTGGGCGGAAGGCGCCGTCGGAATATCCGTTGACGAGGCCATAGGCTTTCGCCGCCTCTACCTCTCCTTGATACCAAGCCTTCGCATCAACATCCGGGTAAGAGCTTATCCCCTGCACGGGCTTAAGTCCAAGCGCCCGGACGACGATCGCCGCGAACTCAGCGCGGGTAATGTCCAGATCCGGACTAAACCGTCCCTCGCCTACGCCTCCGATAACGAGACGCGAGCCCATGTCGTTGACCGCGTCCTTCGCCCAATGCTCTGCCACGTCCTTGAATTCGATTGGATTCCAGATAACGGCATAAGAGCTGTTCGTCAAGCTATGAATGCGGGCCGTTTGTCGGCCGTTCTCTTGCACGATCTTCGTCGGAACATGCCGTACCGTGCCGTCCGGATCGACCGCTACTCCCGTTGTTACCCGATCGGCCGACGCGCCGTCGGGAAGAGCGATCTCTCGTTCCACGAAGGTGCTGAAAGCCGAAATCTCCGCGGATCGGCTTCCGTTAACCGCAGTTACGTGGAACTCCAGAGGCCGGGCGACAATCGTAAAACCGCCTTTGGAAGCCGCCCCGTTAAACGCGTTCGCGATCGCCTCGGAAGAATCCGCCATCTCGATCTGAAGCTTAATCTGCTGCAAGTCGGCCGAAGCGCCCAGTTGGCGGGCAATCTCTTGAATGCCCAACTGGGATACGGGCAGAACGTACGACCCTTTGTCCGTCTTGAATTCGAGTATCGCCTGTTTGCTTTCCAGTGTCCTAACAGATTCGCCATTCAACTCCACGGTTACACTGGCTGCAGCGCCGGCGATCGGAATCGCAAGTTTGAATCCCTCGTCTCCGGACTCCAACAGGGCGGCCAGCTTCGTCCGGTCCAGCGAGACGAGCGAAACCGTACGCCCCTTGTCCACCGCTGTTGTCAGCGTGCCCACGATTCCTTCTTTGCCGTTGATCTTAACTTTAAAAGAGTCTCCTTCTTGTGCAGCCGGAACCGTCGGCCCCCCTCCGCCGCCGGAGCTTTCGGAGTTCCGCGACCATTTGGCGTACAAATCTGTGTCTCCGGCGATCTTATCGGAATCGAAGCTCCAGGCCTCGGTCAACTGTTCATCCTTATACCAACCTATGAAGGAGTATCCCGAACGGCTGGGGCGCGTCGGGGCGGCAAACGCCGTATCGTAGTCGGCCTGTATGCTCTCCACCGTGCTGCCGCCGTTCGAATGAAACGAAACCGTGTACTTATTGACGATCCATTTGGCATACAAAGTAATCGGTTCCGTCCCAATCGTCAGAGTATCCCCCGGCAAATAAAGCGATCCCGCGTTCAGCGAATCAAGCGTCCAACCGGAGAAACTGTGGTGAGGGTTCTCAAGACTGCCTACGTTCCCAAGCACTACGACGACGTCGCCTTCCTCATAGCCTTGCGGGGTCGTCGGCAGGCTGCCGACGGTAGCGCCATTGCCGTCGTAAGAGACCGAATAGGTCGGCGCTGCAATTTGCCCCGTAAAGCCGCTTTTCACTGGAGAGCCGGGAGATGTGCCGGCGCTTGCCGCAGGCGTCACCTCGAAGCGGATATATTTCCCCTTATCTGCCGGCTGCAGCGTGTACTCCACTCCGCTCTCTCCGGAAATAAGCTGTTCGTTAGCCCCTCCGGCAGTGTCTGCGCGATACCATTTGAACATGGATGCGTCTTCGGCGTCTTCTTCGTGATCCGAATACGAATACGTTCCCGTCAATGTCTGGCCAACGACTTCTGTTCCCGTTACGCTAACGTTCTCTGCAACCGGAGCGAGATTAGATGTCACCTTGACCGAACCTGGACGCGTATAGAACGGGGTCATAACGCTGCCTGTCGTATTTTTGATCACAGCTCCCGAAGCAATAGCCAACGCCT
This sequence comes from Cohnella sp. LGH, assembly GCF_017671885.1. Taxonomy (NCBI): domain Bacteria; kingdom Bacillati; phylum Bacillota; class Bacilli; order Caryophanales; family Paenibacillaceae; genus Cohnella; species Cohnella sp. LGH. The sequence continues at coordinate 388,122 of NZ_CP072117.1, read as the reverse complement.
TGTCCCCAAGCGGCGAATCCGTCTTGATCTTGAACGCGACGTTGAACAGTTGTCCGTTCACGATTGAAGTGTTATCGACTTGGCCGTCCCATGTCACTCTTAACGTCCCCGATTCGTCCTGATAGTCGAGATTTCCACCGTAAGTCGCCGTTACGACGCTTACCTCCAGCGCATTCGGATCGTAAGGAATCGTCAGATCGTAATAGCCGATCGGTTCCGTAGAGTTGGTCGTCACGGGGACGTTCACCAGGCTGCCCGCTGTCCCGCTAACGGTGCCGACCGTCGCTTGCTTATAAACGGTGACCGTTCCGGCTACGTCCACGTAATCGTTAACCGGCTGGTTGACCGTATTGGATGCAGGGCCTTTATTTACTTCTGTGTTCTCACGATCGATGAACACGGAATAGCTGCCCGAAGGAGCATTCTCGTCAATAGTTAGAAAAATAGTGATCGAAGTGCCGTTTTCCCAGTTTCCGAACCGATAGTTCGATGTCGGAAGCTCCCAATCTAAAAAAGGGAGGTAGGAGTAATAAAACCCATCACCCGGAATATCGACCGTCAGATTCACGGCAACCTCCTCTCCCGGCTCTCCCGCCGTATTGGAGAGATTAAACGTAATTTTCGCCGGTGCGGCAGCCGCAATCGAGCATAACGAAAGAAATAGGCAGAACGTTAGAACCGCAATCAAGCTAGTCTTCATTCGATTGTTCATCTGAGATTCCCCCGGTGGATGTTAGTTATTCGGCTCATTATAGCGAATCGCCTCTCAACCTTTTCTAAACATTTGCCAAGGTTCCGAAAAAAAAGATGACAACGACTGCGAAAATCCATTTAAGTTTCATTTAAGACTGTCCAGTTACAGTAGGGGCATATCATAGTGAAGGGAAGTGCCCGATACACATGCTGAAAAGAACTTCATTCCTGCTTCTCGCCTTGGTACTCGCGCTGTCCTGCGCCACGGTGTCCGCATCGGCCGCAAGCGCGGAGGGGGAGATCGCCATCCGGCTGTCCAACGATGGAGTAACGGTAGACGGTAAAGCGGCGTCGACCGACTCCGGATCCGCCGTATATGTGGGAGCGGATATCATCTATTACGAGGCCGGACACGGCAGTGCATACGGAGAAGGAGAGACTGCCGACGAACACTCTGCCGAAGAGGCGGCCAGACACACCGTTGTAACGATTACTAAACCCGGAACTTATCGCGTCTCCGGTACTTTGTCGGCTGGCCAGCTTGCCGTCGACCTGGGAGACAAAGCATCCAGCGATCCAACGGCGGTCGTGGTCCTGATTCTGGACGGAGCGGACATTACTTGCACGGTTGCGCCGGCCGTCATTTTCTACAATGTGTACGAGCCTTACGACGCCGCGGCTGATACGAAAGGCGTCACCGATCTGTCCAAAGCAGGCGCTCAGGTTGTTCTGGCGGACGGTTCGGTCAACAAGGCGAACGGCTCACACGTAGCCCGCATCTATAAGGAAGGGACGACCAAGAAGCTTCACAAGTACGACGGTGCGTTCTATTCCAAAATGTCGATGAACATTTCCGGAGAATCCGCCGGAACCGGCAAGCTGTATATCGAAGGAGACAACGAAGGGCTCAATTCGGAGCTGCACCTGACGATCAACGGCGGCCACATCGAGATCAAAGCTCAGGATGACGGCATCAACACCAACGAAGACCGCATCTCCGTGACGACGATCAACGGCGGCTACTTGAAAGTGAACGCCGGGCTCGGGGCGGAAGGAGACGGCATCGACTCCAACGGCTATCTGACGATCAACGGCGGGACGGTCGTGACCCAGTCCAACGAAAGAAGCCCGGACGGCGGCATAGACGCGGACATGGATATTTCCCTTAACGGCGGAACGGTCGTCGCGCTCGGCACTCGCAACGATGCAACGAGCTCCGGCTCCAAGCAGACGTTCATCGAGCTGGCTTTCGCGTCGACGCAAGCGGCCGGCAGCGTTATTAAGCTGACGGATGCGAATGGTAAAGCTCTGCTGACGCACACGGCGGATAAAGCTTTTCAGAGCGTAACCTTCAGCTCTGCGGAGCTGGCCCCGAATACCGAATACCATGTCTATATCAACGAGATCCAGCAGCAGTATACAGGCAATTCCTTCGGCATGATGGGTGGGATGGGCGGCCCCGGGGCTCGTCCCGACAACAATGGCCAAGCCCCCGGAGAAGCTCCTCCGACCGACGGCAGCGGCCCAGCGCCCGGGCAAATGCCTCCGGAAGGAAACGGATTCCCGGGAACGAGACCGGAAGGAATGCCCGATTTTCCGGAAGGATTTAATCCGTGGCAGAATGAGCAAACTTCCGATCCTAACGCCGTCGGTTCCGTAGCATTCGTCATTACCGACACAGTTCACAGCTTCTCCGGCATATCGGATTCCGCCGACGCTTCGGGCAAGCAGCGCGTGACCTTCAGCGTCAATAACGGGGCCGGCCTGACCGGATCGGCATCCGGCAGCAAGCCGGAGCTGACGTCTATCAAAGCTAGCGCGGACGTGCCCGCTCAGGACATCCAGGTTACCGTGACGGACGTGCCTTCGGAAAACTATTCCGAGACCCGCTTGCTGTCCGAGCTCCAAAGCTCCCTTTCGGACATTATGCCGAAAGCGGACGGAACTTATCGCCTCACCGTCGCCGTCGTGTCCGGCAACGCGGAATATGCCGGCGTATCGCAATGGCAATTCACGATCGGCGGCCTGCCCTTCACGGACGTTAACCCGGCGGACGGCGCTTATGCCGCGATCAAGGCACTGTATGACAAAGGCGTCATGAACGGAACCGGATCGGCCAGCTTCTCCCCGAACGCTCCGGTAAGCCGCGCCGCCGCCATTACGGTACTCGGCAGGCTACTGGGTGCGGAGACGACCGAGAGCAATCGGTTCCCCGACATCAAGCCGGGAACATGGTACAGCGGCTACGTCGGCTGGGCGGTCGACAACGGGATCGTGCAAGGCGACAATACCGGCAAGTTCCGCCCCGACGACAACCTTACCGCCGCGCATATGCAGCTGATTCTGGACCGTTACGCTTCTCTGAGTGGCAAGGAGCCGGCGACACTGAACAGCGCAGGCAACCAGCTCACCCGCGCTGAACTGGCTGTCGCCCTGGCCTCTTTGCTGTAGCCCGCAAAAGGCAGCGCCTTCGTTCCCCTACGGGAGACGCGGGCGCTGCCTTTATCATTGGGCTCAGGCCTCTCCGCTCCTCCAATTGTTTGTTCATGCAATTTCCATACACTTCCTGCAATGAGCTTATTCTAAGCTATCAGAAGCACGACGACGGCAAGGGCTGGACCGTTAACCTGCATCATGGCGACCGGAAAGACGATCTTGGGCTGCTTCAGAAGGTACTTGGCCCTTGGCAATTCTCGGAAGAGCAATTGCAGCAAATGAAGGATCTCGTTGCCGGAGGCAACAAAGATCAGCATCGATATGACATTAGACGAATTTACGATGTCCGTTATGCACAGATTCATGGACGAGCCGCAAAACTTCCTACTGATTCAGGCTAGAAACTAAACAGAGAGGGCTGCCTTCCGCGCCAGCGAATGTTCCGGATTGTCGGAAGAGCGGCTTGGAGGGCAGCCCTGCGTTGGTAGTCCGAATCGCTTGAAAATAACGGTCTATAATCCGAACGTACAACTAGCCCTGAGCTAGCCCTTCTCCAACACGGCGGTTACGCAGCGCCAGCACGCCCAACAGGATCAGGCTGGCGGCAAAAACGCCAAAGCTGGTCCATTGCCCCGCAGTCCAGCTGAACAAATAACGCGGCGAGTCTCCTCTCAGCATCTCCAGCATAAACCGTCCTATCGAGTAGAGCATATTGTAGGCCAGAAACAGCGCACCCGCCGGCATCCGCCGACTTTTTAGCAACAACAGCAGCACGAAGACGATCAGATCCCATTGTCCTTCCCATACCTCCGCCGGCCACAGAGGCTGTGCGCCGTATTCGGCGTAAGCCATCGTCCCTTCCGGGTACACGATGCCAAAACCCGAGCCTGTCGGTGAACCGTAAGCGTCTCCGTTCAAGAAGCAAGCGATTCTGCCGATCGCCTGACCCAATACGGCAGCCGGCGCCAGCACGTCCGCCATTCCCCAGAACGAGATGCGGTACTTGCGCGTGTATACGAACATCGCGGCCATCCCTCCGATCAGCGCACCCTGAATCGCGATACCCCCTTGCCAGATATACGCAATCTCATGAAGATGCTTGGAATAATACGACCATTGAAAGAAAAATACGTGCCAAGCGCGCGCGAATACGAGTGCGCCCACGATCAAGTAGACGGCCAATCGGTCAAGGTGCTCCCGGTAAGGCGTCCCTGCCGACAGATAATGGGCGACTCCCCAAGCGAGCAATACGGCCAGCGCAACAATCGTTCCATAGGAATGGACATGGAAATCTCCGATACTGAATAAAACAACCTTCATCTCTGTTCATCCTCTCTATTTGTTTCATCAAACTACAATATGTAGTATGATTGGCTAAAAAAATGGGGATCAAGAATCCCCGCCCAGCATCAACAGAAGCAACAGCGAGCACGACGCCAGCAGCGGTCTGAGCAGCGCCGTCGGCACCTTCACCGGCCTGTCGGGCTCCAGCACCTGCATCATCCGATAATTCATTGCCGCATCCGCGAAATGAACGCCAGCCTCGTTGCGGCTCGGATGACCGAGCTTGGACAGCTTCAGCAGGACGCTGCCCAAATATAGTTCCGTCCCCATCTCCCGTATGGCGTAACGATCCGCGAACAGCTCTTTCCAGGTCCGATAGTAACGAAGAATCGGATGGATAAGCGGCCAGTAGCCAAAGGCGTCCGCAAGCAGCGCGGAAAGGAACATTTTCGGTCCGTCGTGGTTGCGGCAATGATACCTTTCGTGCAGCAGGACCGCTTCCAGCTCCTTGTCGTCGAACATCTCAAACAGCGCTGTAGACAGCACGATTTTCGGGCGCAGCATACCGAGCGTCAGCGCAACGAAAGCGTCGTCGCGGATAACGATAATTTCCGTTCCCCAGTCGCGATATTTGGCGTTAAGCCGCTTCGACAGCTTCGCGTGCCTGTTGGCCCGAAAGTGCTTTAGCCATTTGCGCGATAAGTACGCCTGCTTCAGGCAGCGCCACACGATTCTGACCCCCGCGTAACCGATTGCCACATCGGCCAACGCGAACAGCAGGAAGGCATCGGGCAGCGATTTCTCTCCCACTTGCTCGACGATAAATACTCCCATCTGTACGACGACTACGATCAGAAAAACAAATAGAAGCGCCAGCATACTTCGGAGCTTAACGGCGGGATTGCTCATTTGCGGCGATCATCCTTTAACTGCTGCAGCTTACGCTCCAGCTTGGCGATCACTTCCGGATCCACCTCGTCCAAAGCGTCTATCATGTGATTCACGACGAGACTTCCATATTCCTGAATCAGTCCCTGCGACACTTCCTTCGTCTGCTCCGACAGGAATTGCTCTCTGGATTGCAGCGTGCGGAATTTCGCCGCCTGCGTCCGGCCGGCTCCCGACTTCGACTTGGCCAAGTGCCCTTTGTCCAGCAGCCGGTTCATCACCGTCATCACCGCGTTGACCGAGATCGGGCTTTCCTGGTTGAGCAGAGACTGCACCTCCTTGATCGTCAGCCCCTCGGAGGACCAGAGAATATCCATAATTTTCGCTTCCAGCGGGCCGAAAAAACGGGTCAGCCCCTCGCCGTTCATGTTTAGCCTCTTAATCTGCATCATCCGGCTCACCTCATACTACACAGTGTAGTATGCGTTCGATCGAGTGTCAACTCCTCTCTTGGTAACCCCCTATTAGGCATCCGCATAGAATGAATCATGCACCACATACGGAGGTCGTTACTATGAGTTCGCCCAGTCAGGTTCAGCCTCAGCTAAAGCCGATCTATCAATGCGGCTCCCATATTCATCGAACTCTGCGTTCGGTGAGAGAGCAGCTCCATCAGCTATGCGATCAACACGCCAATCGGCTGGTCGTGATCGAGACGATGGACGGCGATGTGTTCGAGGGATACATCCGCCATTGCCACAACGGGGTTCTTTATTTGACACTGTCGAATGAAGGCTGCGCACGCGCCTTTTTCCCGGGGCCGCCCCCGCCTAATCCTTATGCCAACTTCGTGCTTCCGCTCGTTCTTTTTAATCTGCTTACGATTTCGCTATTGTAGGACGCCCCGTCCCGAACAAGAAAGGAGTAATCAAGTTGGCCCTTATGCCTCCACTCGGACCGCAAAGCGGCTTGCAGCCTCCGACGGCTCCGCCGCCCCAGACGATTCCTCAGCAGCCTCTCGCCTCAACGCTTGCAATAGATCCGGGCGCCATCTCCGGATGCTTGTTCCGCCAAACCTATATTTGGCCTCGCAACGGGCCGGGCTTCTGGTTCTATCCGGTATTCGTCGGACGCACGTCCGTCTCCGGATTCCGTTGGAACGGATTGTTTTGGATGTTTTCCGGCTTTGATCTTCGGAACATTCAATCGTTTACCTGTTTTTAGCACTGTTAACGGTCTGACAGACCGTTGCGCGTTGATCAGCCGTAGTGTACAGAAGAAAAGCCCCCGCTCATCCCGAGCGAGGGCTCCTCGTTTACGCTTGCAACGCCTCTTCATACTGCGCAAGAAGCTTGGCGAACGCCGCCGTGCTAGCGGACAAGCCGCCCTCGCGGTTGCGCGCCAGCCATAGCCGCTTAAATTCGGAGAGCGCCGTCTCCAGCTGCTTCTGAAGCCGCTCCAGCCATTCGCGTTCAGCCGCTGCCCCTTCCAAGTCCTGACGGAAAATGTACCGATGAAGACCGGCGCCCTGCTCGATCAGCCGCAAAGTATTGCGCAGCTCGTCCCGCACCAGATCGGCATCCGGACCCTGAAGATCAAGACGCTCCAGTTCCTCCTCTCGCTCTCTCAACCAAATTTCCATCTCCTCGTAGCGATAATCGACTTGAAACGGCGTGCCGCTGCCGCCGATCAGCTTCAGCACTTCCGTACGGATTGCGGTATCCCGCTCCAAAGTCGCTCGATCGGACAGACCTCGGCCGAGCAGATAAGCGGTGTAGGTTCCATTTTCCACTGTACTGCGTTCCAGATGGCAATATCGGCCCAGCTCCATCAGCAAACATCCCCCGATGCCGCTGCGGTCCTTCAGCATCTGCGATGAGACATACTTCTCCAGAAGCGCCATCTGATCCGCATTTGCCTCTACCTGCCAACTTACGCCAGCCGCATAGGCAATAGCGGGATAGCTGACAGCCGAAACCTGCCAATGTCCGCCGTCGCCCCAATCGGCCACGATCAATCCTTCCGCTCCGTAGGCTTGGCCGCTCCTTGCCGCATCGGCGATGTTGGCCAGCATATTGTCGGTCCGCCCGGCAATCGAAGACCAGGAGCTGGTGCCCGGACATACATAGTAGTGGACCCCGCTCTCCTGAAGCTTGCGGCAATGAGGCTCGTAGGGAACGGGAGCGTCGTAGTTCCAATGAAGCACGGTCACGTCGGACGGCACACGCCGGATCACCTCGGGGTGGTGCGCCAGCACATCGCCCCACATCATCGCCTTTTTGCCGTGGCTGCGAGCGACCTCGAACATTTTCTCCGCATAGTCGAAGTATAGCTCCCCGACGCCGATCTCGTCGGCCCGCTCCTTGCTCCGGCCCGTCCCCAGCCCGAACGGCTCGTCCATGTTGAGGTTGACGTACTCGGACGAGAAGTTCGGCAGCAATTCGTCGAACAGGTCCTTCGCCAATGCGGCGGAGCGGTCGTCCACCGGATTCATCGTCGTCGGCGGCAGCTTAAACGGGAGCGGAATCGGCGGCTCCATACCGTCCGGATGCTCGGCCAGGTCGCGGAAATCCGGTTTAACCAGCCAAGGTCCCATATGGCCGAGACAGTTTTGATTAGGCGTCAATTCGATGTACCGGCTGCGAGCATAAGCGTCCAGCTCCCGGAATTCCGCGGCCGTGAGAGGCGTAGCTTCGGGAAAAGAGTCTTTGTACTTGGCATAATCGAAGCAGAAGCCTTCCATATAAAGCTGAAGATGGTTGTACTTCAGCTCGGACAGTCTGTCGATCAGCGCGTACAACGTATCCATCTGCGGGATTTTGTTGCGGCCGATGTCGAGCATGAAACCCCGAACCGGAAACTCCGGCTCATCCTCAATCCGGAAATGCCCCCACTCCGACTCCGATTGCGCCCGCTTCTGCTTGGCTAGCTGCTCCAAAGCAATCAATGCATAGTGCAGGCCGACCTCGGTGCCGGCGCCGATCTTGAGTCCCTCGCCGCTCCATTCCAGAACATATCCTTGCGGGTGCAGATCCGGCAACAATTCAATCTCGACTGCAGTCTCCGCAGAAGATATTTCTTCTAAGTGGCAGCCTTTGATCGCGCTACGGCAACGTTGCTCGACTTTTACATTCGCAATGAGTTGCTGCGTCTCCGCTCCGCTTGCACGCAGCTTCAAATTCGGAGACACCGCCGAAGCTCCCCCCAGCAGCTTAAAGCTGCGCGGCCTCGGGTACAAGCCCACACACTCAGTCATTCCATATCCCCCCCTTGGCAAAAACGATATAGGTTGAACCAAAGACATCGAAGAGACGATCCAATGAAATGGAGAAAGGGAATGAGCCCCCTTCTCTTTGGTCCAACCCATATCGTCAAGTTGATCAAGATTTAGCTATTCAGATGCGCCAGCAGCTCCGCCAATTCCTTCTCCCCAAATTTGCCGCCGCTGAACTGAGACAGCGAGCGCAGCGGGAAGCTCTCTTTGAACCCTTCCAGCATAGCCTTGCTTTCTTCGTCGACCACATTGCCGAACGGAAGCAGCTCGCTAAGCTTGTGCGTAAAGGCGATGCCTTTCTCCGATTGCAGCAAATCGGCCAACGTCGAGTCGCGGTCAAATACAACCTTGCGCTCAGACGTCGAGCGAATCGTCACTGTCTCCGACAGCGCAATATCCTGTGAGGAGCGCCCGATCAAAATCTCAAACTGTCCAGTTTCAACGATCCAATCCTTCTCCTCGACCTCGTAATAAGCAAAGCTGCGCTTGTCGAGCGTGAAGGAAACGGTTTTCTCCTCTCCCGGCGCCACTGAAACCTTATCGAAGCCTTTCAGCTCCTTCAGTGGGCGAAGAACGCTGCTTTCCACATCGCGGACATATAGCTGCACGACTTCCTTGCCTGCGCGCTCGCCCGTGTTTTTCACTTGAACGGTTACTTTCAACGTATCCAAGTCCGTAAGCTCTTTCTTATCCACAGACAAATTGGAATAGGAGAAGGTGGTGTAGCTGAGACCGTGACCGAATGGGAAAAGAGGCCGCAGCTGTTTCTTGTCGTAATAACGATAGCCTACGAACAGACCTTCTTTGTACTCCACCCGGTCGCCTTTGCACGGGTAGTCGAGATAAGTCGGATTGTCGCTCAATTGAATCGGGAACGTTTCCGCCAGCTTACCGGAAGGGTTCGCATCGCCGAACAGGAGGTCGGCAATAGCTCCGCCAAGCGCCTGACCGCCGAGATAAGCTTCGAGTACGCCCGGAGCTTTGTCCAGCCACGGCATCTCGATCGGAGAGCCGTTGCAGAGCACTACGATCAGATTCGGCTGCACAGCCGCAACCGCTTCAATCAACGCAACCTGATTGGCAGGCATGCGCATATGCTTCCGATCATAGCCTTCGGATTCGTATCGTTTCGGCAATCCGGCGAACACGACCGCGACAGACGCTTCCTTCGCCGCACGCAACGCTTCTTCGGTCAGCTCGGTGCTGCTATCATCCGTTTTCAGCCCGTAGCCTTGCGCATAGACAACCTGTGCACCTTCTCCTGCCGATGCAGTCAGCTCCTCCACGATATCGTCCAGCTTGGTCGGGTTGATCTGCGAGCTTCCGCTTCCTTGATAACGCGGCGTTTTCGCCAGCTCGCCGATGACGGCAATTTTGCCCCCTCGTTGAAGCGGCAATACGTCGTTCTCATTCTTCAGCAGCACCATGCTTTCGGCCGCGATCTCGCGGGCAAGCCGATGATGCGCATCCCGATCGTAAGTCGAGCCAGGCTTGTGATGGTCGACGGCTCTGAATACAATCGTGAGCAACCGCTCCAAGGCTGCGTCGAGCTTCTCTTCCGCAAGCTGCCCGCTTCGAACCGCCTCGACGATCTGCTTAATGCCTTCGCCTTCGCGCGGCATTTCAAGCTCCAAGCCGGCAGCAAGGCTTTTTACCCGATCAACGACCGCGCCCCAGTCCGACACGACGAAGCCTTCATGACCCCATTCCTTCTTCAGCACATCCGTCAGCAGCCATTCGTTTTGCGCCGCATACTCGCCGTTGACTTTGTTGTACGCGCACATTACCGTCCATGGCTGCGCGTTCTTCACCGCACCCTCGAAGCTGGCCAAATAAATTTCGCGCAGCGTACGCTCATCCACGACAGAGTCGGCGCTCATCCGGCGAAACTCTTGGTTGTTCGCCGCGAAATGCTTAAGCGACGTCCCTACGCCCTGGCTTTGTACACCCTTGATATGGTGGGTAGCCATTTCAGAAGAGAGAAACGGATCCTCGGAAAAATACTCAAAGTTGCGGCCGCATAACGGCGATCTCTTGATATTAGCTCCCGGACCGAGCAGCACGCCCACATTCTCCGCCTGGCATTCCTTGCCGAGCGCCTCCCCCATCTGTGCAATCAGCTCCCGATTCCACGAGCTGGCAATGCCTACGGCAGATGGAAAGCAGGTGGACGGTACGCTGTTGAACAATCCCAGATGGTCGGCATTCTCGACTTGCTTACGCAAACCGTGCGGTCCGTCGGTTACCATCATAGAGGGGATGCCCAGCCTCTCGACGGCTTGGGTATGCCATACGTCGCGCCCTGTGCAAAGACTCGCTTTCTCCTCCAACGTCATTTGTGCAATCAAATTTTGAATATCCCGTTTTTTGTTCATTCCGAATTGCTCCTCTCATTTCGTTTATATTCAACCGAACGAAAACTCAGCCGATTGCACTTCCCTGCTATTGGGGCCGACAAAAACGACGAACTTACCCGGCTCCGCTGTATATCCGACTCCCGGCGTCCAGAAAGTTAAATCCTCGGCAACAATCCGGAACTCTACTTCTTTACTCTCACCCTTGGCAAGACGAAGCTTACTGAACCCTTTCAGCTCCTTCACTGGACGTACTATGCTGCCATGGCAATCTTGGATATACAGCTGCACAACTTCTTCTCCATTCGCCGATCCCGCATTGCTCACCGTGACCGACACCCGCAGCTCCTCGCCCCCCGCCAGCCGATTGCGATCCAGCTTCAGATCCGAATACTCGAACCGGGTGTAGCTAAGGCCATACCCGAAAGGGTACAGCGGGTCATTCGGGCCGTCCAAATATTGCGAGATATATTTCTGCTGTCGGTTAGCTTCCGTAAGCGGTCTTCCCGTGCGAAAATGGTTATAATACACCGGAATTTGCCCGGTATGCGCAGGGAAGCTCATCGTCAGCTTGCCGGAAGGGTTGTAATCCCCCACAAGCACGTCGGCAATCGCATGTCCGGCCTGAGAGCCAAGGAACCACGTTTCCACAATCGCGTTCACGTTCCGCTCAAACCAATCGAGCACCAGCGGGCGGCCGTTCGTCAGCACCAGCACAACCGATTTTCCCAGCGCGACCACCGCTTCCGCAAGCCGCATCTGCGCTTCCGGCAATTCAATGCTCATCCGCGAAGCCGCTTCCCCGGACATGTCGCTGCTCTCCCCAAGCGCCAGCAGGACAACGTCTGCCTGCTTGGCCTGCTCCAACGCCTCGGCAATTCCGCCTTCTATCGTCGTATTGACTCCGCAGCCTTTGGAATACAGCAGCCGCTCTTCCGAAATGCCCTTATCGCGCAAACCTTCATATAAAGTCGCCGTTTCATGACCGAACCTTGAAAACTGCCACGGGCCGAGCAAATCCCGACTGTCCGCGAACGGGCCAATCAGCGCCACCTTGCCGCCACTGCCATTGCCGTTCTTATTGCCGTTCCCGTTGCCGTCACCATAGTCCGCCATAGGCAATACGCCGTCATTTTTCAACAGCACAATCGACTTCTGCGCAAGCTCGCGACTGGCCTTCAAGTGCTCCTCGTGAAAATGATATTCCGTTTCTTTCTCCGGGCGAACATAGCGGAACGGATCATCCATCAACCCAAGCCGATACTTCAGCGTCAAAATGCGGCGAGCCGCATCGTTAATCTGCGCCTCCGAGATTTTCCCTTCTCGCACAAGCTGCGACAAGTGCTCGAACGAGCGCGTCGCCATCTCGATATCCATCGTCGCGTCGACCGCCAGCTTCGCAGCTTCCTTCACGTCTTCCACCAGACCGTGAACGACAATTTCGTCCACTGCACCGTAATCCGAAATTAAAATACCGTCGAAGCCAAGCTCGTCGCGCAGCAAATCCTTCATCAACGCTTTGCTCGCCGCCACCGGCACGCCTTGATTAATATTGAACGCATTCATGACCGAACCCGCTCCGGCCTGCAAACCCGCCTGGAACGGCGGCAAGTACACATTGCGCAATGTTGCTTCCGAAATATCGACAGTATTGTAATCGCGCCCGCCTTCCGCTGCGCCATAACCGATAAAGTGCTTCAGACAAGCCACGATCGTTTCCGGTTCCAGTAAGGAATCCCCTTGGAAGCCTTCAACCTGCGCTTTGGCAATCAGCCCGCCCAAGTATGGGTCTTCGCCCGCTCCTTCGGACACCCGCCCCCATCGCGGGTCTCTGCTCACGTCGATCATCGGTCCATGGTTGTACACCGTTCCCGAAGCGCTCGCCTCTTTCGCGGCAATCGCGCAAGCTTCCTTGATGGCATCCATATCCCAGCTGCAAGACCAGGCCAACGGAATCGGGAAGATCGTCTGCGCTCCGTGAATGATATCCGCATTAAACAACAACGGGATACGATGCGGGGACTCTTCCACCGCAATCTTCTGCAGCTCGAATACCCGACTGACATCGAACGCGCCCAGCACCGAACCCGCTCTGCCCTCGGCGATCAGCTTCTCCGGCGGATCCGCCTCCACCGCATTGCCGAACGAGAAATTCGATGCGGGAACCTGGAACATCTGACCGATCTTCTCCTCGAGCGACATCCGATCCAGCAGAGTCTCCACCGCTTCCCGAATTTCCTCGTTGGATCGCTTTGCAACGCCATCCTTCCGGTAAGGCTTCACTTGCTCAGCCAGCGATTCCGATAAAGCGGGCCCTCGGCCCCTAGCCGCCTCGATCGGCAAGCTTCCAAGTCCAGGCATCCGCAGCTCTCCGTAGAGGCGGTCTTCGTCGTACGCAAGGTCGACCACGATATCCTCGCCCGGTCTCCAGAACGCTTTCGCAAGACCGCGGAGCCGGTTGCCTTCCACAGTAAGCGAATCGATCTGAATCGGAATAGCCAGCGGTTCTGTCGCAATATCCAGCGAGTAACCCGCTTTCTTCGTCACTTTGAATTGGATTTTCAGCTTCATTAAAGGTGTTGCTACAACCGTATGCCACAAGCCCAACATGGCTGTCCCTCCACTCTTCACTGCATTAGCCTTTTACGGCGCCAATCATCAAACCTTTAACGAAATATTTCTGGAAAAAGGGATAGGCGAGCAAAATCGGAACGATTCCTACGACCGCAATCGCCATGCGGAACGTTTCTTTAGGCAACATCGCCAATGCGTCGGTGCCGCCCATACTGCTATTCATGGATAAGAACTCAATGTTGCTCATAATGCGATTCAGCACGTTTTGCAGATTCAGCAAATCCGGGTCGTTGATAAAGATCAGACCGTTGTTCCAGTCGTTCCAGAAAGCAAGCGCCTGGAACAAGCCGATCGTCGCGAGAATCGGCAGCGACAGCTGCAAAATGATCCGATAATAGATTTTGAATTCACTCGCCCCATCGATGCTCGCGGATTCAATGACCGCCGTCGGAATCGTGTTGGTAAAGAAAGCGCGCATTAACAGCACGTTAAACCCGTTCATCAGCAGCCAGGGAATCAATTGCGCCCATAGCGTATTTTGAAGCTCGAATACTTTCGTATAGACCATATAGGTCGGCACCAAACCGCCGTTGAACAGCAAGGTAAAAAATACGATAAAGGCCAGCACCTTGCCGCCTGGCAAATCCTTGCGAGACAACGGGTAAGCCAGCAAAGACGTGATAACAAGACTTGTTACCGTGCCGACAATCGTAATCAGGATGGTAATTCCGTAAGCATGGACAATAGTATCCGAGTTTTTCCACAAATATTCGTATGCCCCAAAGCTGAACTCTGACGGGAAGAAGGAGTAGCCGTCCCTTACAATCGCCTTATCATCCGTAATAGAGGACGTAAACAGCAGGACAAACGGAAGGATGCAGGCCAGCGAAAATAATCCGAGCACAAGATGAGACGCAATCTGCCAGCCGCGGTGTTGATTTGCCATGTGATTTCCCCTCCTTTTAGAACCACCTATCAGAACAGAGCGTTGTCTCTGTCGATTTTACGGACGATATAGTTCGAAGCAATGACCAGGACGAAGCCGACAATGGATTGGTAGAACCCTGCCGCTGCGGACATTCCGATATCGCCGAGCTGCATAAGTCCGCGGAATACATAAGTGTCGATGACGTTGGTCGTATCGTATATCGCGCCGGAGTTCATCGGAATCTGATAGAACAAACCGAAGTCGGAATAGAAGATGCGGCCGATCGCAAGCAAGGTGAGCATTGTAATGATCGGCGTGATCATCGGAAGCGTAATTTTACGAATTTGCTGCCATTTGGATGCGCCGTCAAGCGCGGCCGCCTCGTAGTACTCCCGGTCAATGCCGATAATCGCAGCCAGGAAGACGATACACGAGTACCCGGCGCCTTTCCAAATATGCACAATCGTCAAAATATAAGGCCAGTACTTGGACTCCAGATACCAGGAAATCGGTTCGACTCCAAGCGCAGGCAGAATGGTCTTGTTCACGAATCCCGTTGCCGGGCCCAGCAATGCATACACCAGATAACTGACAAGAATGATGGAAATCATATGAGGCAATATAATCGCGCTCTGATAGAAACGCTGCGAAAACCGGCTGCGGATTTCATTCAGCAAAATGGCGATCAGAATCGCAAAGCTAAGCCCGAGAAGGATGAACACTGCGTTATACAGAATCGTATTGCGCGTAATGATGTACGCGTCGCTTGTCGCAAACAAGTAATTAAAATTTTTAAACCCGACCCAGTCGCTACCCCAAATTCCTTTCGCGTAATTGATATCCTTGAACGCAATGGAGAGGCCGAACATCGGCAAATAGTTGTTGATCAACAAATAAGCAAGTCCGGGCAGCGTCATGATGTAAAGAGGGATAAATCGACGGAGATTGATTCTTCTTCGTTTCACTGCTGTACTCATCTCGTTCCCCCCGCTGAACAGTTGCGTAATAATAAGCCCGACCAATCCGCGACTGATCGGGCGTTTATCTTCATGAAGATTTACTGTACACCGTTGGCCTTCGCCCACTCGTCCAATTGCTTCTGCTTCTCGGCTACAATCTTATCGATGCCAGCAGCTTTCAGCTTGGCGTTGAATTGAGGAAGAATTTTATCCGGGTCGACGCTGCCTGTCTCCAGAGACAGCTTATATTCATTGATGACGTTGGAGACTGCCGCGTATTCCGTCTTCACGTTGGAGCCGTCGAAGATGAAACCAAGCGCTTTGGAAGGCTTCGCCGATTCATTGAACTCTTTCATTTTGCTCCAAATTTCCGGGTCGTTGTTTTCCAGCACATAAGCCTTGAACTGATTGCCGAACATCCATTGCAAGCTGTTGAAGCCCACGGAGGTCGCATCTTTGCCTTCCGGATACTTGATGATATTGTCCTGAACCTTCTCATAGTGCGTACCTTCAACGCCCCAAGTGAACAGGTTCACGATATCCGCGTCTTCATACATCAGGTTCAGGAATTTCATCGCTTTCTCGGGAAGCTTCGAATGTACCGGAATTCCCCACATCGCCACCGTGATGTTCGAAGTTGTGCTGTACGGAGGATTCAGTTCTGCAGATACGACCTCTACTCCGTTGCTCTTCGTTTCTTGAGCATCGAAGCCTGGCTTCTGCATCCCAATGTACGAGGCGACTTTACCCGAACTCATCAGCTCGACCAGGCTCAATTTGTTCGTAGCCGCATCGCTCAGAATATATCCCGCTTTGTACCACTCGCGGATTCTCTTGACGAAATCCGCGTATTCCTGCGTTTCGAACAAGTTAACAACCTTCAGGTCGTTGTCGTAATGCGGAAGAACTCCCATATTGTCGCCAAGCTCATCGTAGAATTTATATACGTCGCGGAAAGACTGGGTTCCGCCAGTCGAAATCGGCACCATGTTAGGCTCTTTTTCTTTGATCAATTGCAGGACGTTGGCTACGTCATCCAATGTCTTGATCGAGCTTAGGTCGATATTGTACTTCTCCACCAGATCTTTGCGAATGGTGTACCCATAGCTGCCTGCCAAATCGCGAACGGATGGAATGCTGTAGGTCTTGCCGCCGATTTTCGAAGCGTTCAGATATTTCGGTTCCAGCGAAGCCGTAATTCCGCTGCCGTACTCGCCAATAAGCTCATCAAGCGGACTGAGCATCCCCTTAGCGACCATGTTGCTGTACATGGTGCCATGTACATAGGTCAGATCCAATTTTTCATTCGAGCTGAAAATCAGATTTGTCCGCTGCAGCCATTCGCCGGCGTTGATCGGCATGAACTTGACGCGAACCTTGATCTTGGATTCGGTGATTTTGTTCATCTCTTGCTCAACAAGCTCTAATCCCGCGAGATCGGGAGATACGATAGGAAACGCAACGGTCAACTCTTCAATCGGCCCATCTTCTTCATTGCCAGAAGGCTTGCTGCTCTCCGTGCTATTGCCGCTTGGCGCACTGCCGTTGTCCTTATTGTTGCTGCCGCCGCATGCCGACAAGATCAGCATAAAGCTAAGCAAGAGCATTAAAGACCCGTACGCGACTCTTTTCATTTCTTAATCCCCCCGCTGTTAATCGTTGTGTTGTTGCTGTCTTCATTGTACGAGGTTCATCCGACGGGCTCTGCTCTTCTTACGACTTCTCCCTGCCACTTTCCCGACTTCCGTCCGCGGCATGATCGGCTTGGTGTTTGCTCCGATACTCGACCGGATTAAGCTGCATCACCTTCTTGAACATGCGCGAGAAATGCGAAAAGTTGGCGTAGCCGATCTTGCCCGCGATCGAGGCGACGGACATCTCCGTGTTGACCAGCAGCCCGGCCGCGATCTCCAGACGCTGATGCAGCAAGTAGTCGGAAATCGACAGTCCCGTCTCTTTCTTGAAAACTCGCGTCAAATAGTCCGGGTTCAAATACACGGAGTTGGCGATGTCCTCTCGGGAGATGTCTTTGTCCAAATTTTCGCGAATGTAGGCTTTAACCTTGTCCACGACGCTCTGAGATTGATCGATGTCGGCGATGATTCCGATCGCTTTGTCACCCATATGTCTAAGCCAATTGAGCGAATCGGCGGCCGAGCGCATCGAGGCGGCGATCAGCTCCGTCGAGCGCCGATCCCCGAATAACTGGTGCGCCTGTATGCCTTTCACCTGAAGCGTGTAATACACCATCTGTTGAAAATCCTGAACGAACTGGCTCAGCGTATCGAAATTCAGCTGACCGGAGGCCGCCCCCTGCTTCAGGTACTCCTCCACGGCTTTGGACAGCTCGGCGCGTTTGGCTTCCTTTAATAAAACCGACCACATGCTCATATCCGGCGGCAGATGCCCGATCCCGGACGCCTGTGGATCATGAAGCGAGAAGACGCCCCGGTCGTAGGCCACATTATTCGCGTCCAGCCGACGCAGCCTGGCGTACATAACCGCCATCTGATGCGCTTGCGCGCTGTCTCCGATATAGCAGGACACTCCGGCGTAGAAGAAATCGCGCCCCGCATCTACAAATTTCTCGCAGGCTTCGCGCAGCCGATCCTCGGCTGCAACGTCCGACTCCCCGCTCACGAGCGCCAGCAGACACCCGCCGCCAAGCGATACGAGCAGCCCGTTCTCCTGATCGTTCACCAGCAGCTCCTCCGCCGATTTGCGGACGGCGTATTCCAGCACCTTCTCGTCGCGCAGCGAAATTTCTTTATCCCATCTTCTAATATGGATAAATACCGGAACAAACGTCAGCTCGCGCGAGAAAGGAATGTTCCGCTCCTCGGCCGCTTTCTTCACCGCCGCGGCGTCGCCCGGAATCGATTGGTTCAGAATATCGGTCCAGAATTTCTCGACGATCAACGGTTGGTGCTTGACCCAGTACTTGCCGTACTGGCTGAACTCGTTCAGTCGATTGTCCTGATCGAGCTTGCACATCGCCTTTTGCACGGCTTCCGTAAGCTCCGGGTACGGGATTGGCTTCAGCAAGTAATCGAGACTGCCGAGCTGCATCGCCTGCTTGGCGTACTGAAAGTCGGCATGGCAGGTCAAGAAAATCGTTTCCGTCCGCGGATAATGCTGCCGGACCCATTTCAGCAGCTCCAGGCCTGTCCCCTGCGGCATTTCAATATCACAGAGCAGAATATCGATCGTCTCATTTCGAAAAATGTCTTTGGCCTGCTCCGGATCATACGCTTCGAACAAGCGAGTAATCCCGATGCCCGACCAGTCCACGCCCGATTTCAGCCCTTCCACAGCAATCCTCTCGTCATCCACGATCAACAATTGACACATTCTCGTTCCCCTCCTCGCTTTCTGCGTCCGGTCGCAGCGGAATCATGAGCTCGACGACGGCTCCTTGCGGATCGTCGTTGTAGCATTCCATCCATGCCCGCTCTCCGAATTGCAGCCGCAGCCGCTCGCGCGTATTCCACAGCCCGATATGCGCGCCGTTCCCGTCCGTTATCTGCTTGCCGTCGCGAATCGCGTCCAACGCTTCGTCGGTGAAGCCCTTGCCTGTATCGCGAATCAACAGACAGACCATCGGCTCGTCGGCCAGTGTATCCAACGTAGCCTCGATGCTCATGACGACGGGGCCGTCCACCTGAACAGCATGCTTAATCGTGTTTTCGACGAGCGTCTGGAGAATCAACGGCGGAATCGGCGTCATCTGAAGATAATCAGGCACTTGGATTTCCCAGCGCAGCCGATCCGGCAGCCGCATCTCCTGAATGCGCAAATAATTGGAGATATGCTTCAGCTCGTCCTTGAGCTGCACGAGCGGGTGATTGCTTTGAAACATATAGCGAAAATAGTGCACAAGGCACATCGTCATTTCCTGAATCAACTCGTACCGCTTAACTTGCGCCAAATTGTACAAAATGTTCAAGGAGTTCATGAAAAAATGCGGATTGATTTGAAGCTGAAGATGCTTCAATTCGGCCCGCTGCTTGCTAAGCTGCTCCTCGTACACATGGATTTTCAGCTCTTCGATCTGGGTGATCATCTGATTAAAAGTCCGGTTGACGAGCTGGAATTCATCCGGCACGGGCGACTCCTCGATCTGGTGATTCAAGTTGCCTTCTCCGATCAGGCGCATCCCCACCATCAGCTTGCGCAGCGGCAGCAGCAGCACCTTGCGCAGAAACCATACGCTGAGCAGCAGCATCGCGATCGCTACCACAATGACGAAGTTCGCCGCATTCGCCAGATAAGGGAGATTCTCAAGAATTTGTTTGTCAGGGCTGACCGAGACGAGGCTGAAATCGCCCTTCCTAGACGTCTCTCCGACGACCAGATAATCGTTATGGCTGCCGGACAAATAATAATCCTGAAAGCCCTGCGTAAAATCCAAGCCGTCGTCCTCCAGCGGCCGGGTACCGCCCAGCCGCTCCCCTGCGCCGTCAACAAGGAGCACGGCCCCCGTCTCTCCCGTATGCATGCCGCTTAGCGGAGCGAGCATCGTCCGGGACTTCACCCACGCTCCGATGTACAGTTCTCCGCTCCGGAGCAGACGCACGATGTAGTTTTCGCCGTTGATCCGCATGACCGTCCACTCGCTGTTGGCATGCTGCGGCTGATCCTCAAGCCGTAAAATCTGCTCGGACATAGTCTGTCTAAGCGCATTCAGCTCGCTATAGCCGATATTCAGTTTGTAGGCCTCCATCATATCCCGCTTGGGCAGGGAGTAAACAAAGAAGCCGTCAATGTACGGGTAAACGATAAGATCGGAGGTCAACAGGCGCGAGACGCCGCTTTTGGCCATCATATATTGATCCTCCGATGCCTGCCAGTCGCCCATTGTGAGAAGATTGAAATCCGCAAAAGCCAAGCCCGTCAAATGTCGCTCCACCTCGGAGAGCTGATCGTCAAGCTGCTTCATATGAATGGAAATCAGCGCCTTGTTGGACATGGCCACCTGGTTATGAATGACGCGCACGCTGTAATTGTTGTTGTATAAGAGCAGAGCGATTAACGGAACCGTAATGCTCAACAGGCCAAGCACGAGCTTGACCCGAATCGAGCTCCAAGGGAGCGATGCAAAGCGTCTGATCATGATGGGTTCCCCCTGTCGTGCGGATGATGAGATTACCTATTATTATAGCCCATCCGTCGCGCTGTCCCGCTTCATCATAACGCTTGCCCCGAGCCGCTTCCGCTCCTCATCCGACCAAAACCCTCGCATTTTACGACCTGATTTCCGAGCGGTATCCCCCGAAGTTCGTTACCGATGGCAACGCGGGTTCATTCGAGACCCACGGCAGAGAGCTGGCGGAGAAGCTGAAGGCGCTGGGCGTTCCGGTTGCTTCTTTATTCTTCCCGTTATCCGAAGTGCCGTTCCCCATGAATACCAGTGGGAGATAACTAAAGATATTCGTTGAACCGCAGGCGCTCTAATCCTCGCAAAAAATAACAGCCGCGAGCCGCAGCAGATTTTCTCTGCAGGGCTCCCGGCTGTGTCGTTGCGCGGGTGCGGACCTACTTATGACGCAATACTTTGTGGACGATCGCCGCCAATGCGCCGCCGACTAGCGGGGCTACTAAGAACACCCAGACCTGCTCCAAGGCAGTGCCGCCCAATAGGACGGCCGGAGCCAAACTGCGAGCGGGGTTAACCGATGTTCCGGTCAACGCGATGCCCAAAATGTGCACGAACGCCAGCGTAAGACCGATCACCAGTCCCGCTACTTTGCCGTTGCTCTCCTCCGAGGTGACGCCGAAGATCGTGAACACGAAGACAAAAGTCAGAATGATTTCCACGATGATCGCCATCGCAAGCGAGATCCCCATGCCGTAGCCTTCTCCGAAGCCGTTCGCGCCTAAATTGACAACGGCTGAGCCCGTCGAATCGATGATCGCGTACAGCACCGCCGCGCCGGCCAATCCTCCGGCAATCTGACAGACCACGTACAGAATGAAATCTGTGCCGGACAGCTTGCGCCTGATCAGCATAGCGAAGGATACTGCCGGGTTAATGTGACAGCCCGAAATCGGACCGATGACATACGCCATCGCCACAATCGACAATCCGAACGCCAGAGCGATCCCTAGATTGCCCAGATTCCCTCCGGCCGTCGCGGCACTGCCGCAGCCAAACAACACGAGCACAAAGGTGCCGATAAACTCCGCCAATCCTTTTTTCGCAGATAAACCCATACTCATCCTCCATTATCCCTTGTAAATTCCTTCAAAATAATACCTATTCAGTATAGCTTCCGAATTTGAATCATTTCTGAACGGAACCGGGATGAATGTTTCTGGCACAAAGTATAAACCGCTGTTGTTGCCTGTTCGATTTGTTTGTGGGGGGTGTACGCATGTCTGCCATGTAGATTTTAAGCAGAATCTCCGCTTTAAAATCGCTGCAGTATCCTTTTTGAGAGATTTAAAGCGGATGTTCCGCCTTATTTTCCGCGATTGCCCACTATTGGAAAAATTAAATCGGTTTTTCCTCTCTATATCGGCCGCATCGACCCATTCGACAAAATTAGCGCGGGATTTCCGCCTAAAATAGTTCCGCCCTTCCCCCTGAAATGAGATATCCCCCGAGCGTTGCGCCCAATAGAGAAAAGGAAATGGTTTTGTCCGCTGCCTACAGCCGGCAAAACCATTCCTTATGCAAGGGTCGTTTATTCATTTGTCTAGCCTACTCCAAACTCGCAACGCTCACGGATTTCCCTTCCGTTGAGTGCCATACGACGATTTCTCGGTCCGACGTCCACATGATCGGCTCGCCGGTGCCAAGCCGCGTAAGCTTGTCGCTATCGAGATCGATCAGATAGCTCCCCATCCCTGCCAGCCAAACGGCGTAAAATCGAGCATGCTCGTCGTGCGGATCGGGAAGCGTACGCAAGAGCTGCGTGGAAGCCTCCTCGCCTAACTCCGATTTCAGTAAAGCCAACGCTTCCTCCGGCAGAACCGGCGCCTCCTCCTTGGACTGCAGCCCTTGGCGATAATGATACAGCGCTTTGCCTCTGGCGGAAGGGAAATCCGAGGTTCCGAATAGAGGAACCGCCACCGTATCTTGATCGGTCCATTCTATGGGATAAATCAAGTGCCAGCCATTACTGTGCCCGATATACGCCGCTTTGGGGAATGTCGACTCCACCTTGTCCTGCGCATCCACGATCGTAAGATCGGCAGAGGGGCCGAGGTCGGAATCCGAGTCCGCCAAGACAGCGATATGCTTCCCGTCAGGGGATGCGGCCATGCCGTAAATGGGACTTTTCGACTCGTAAATCGACTGCTTTGTTCCATCGGACGGATTTACGCGAAAGACCGTTTTTAACCCTTTGGCGACATAGAACTCCACTTCCTCTGGCTCCGCAAACGAATAGATCGCGCCGACCCCTTCGTCGCTGTAGCTCCCCTCGTTGAGGTTGCTCCA
This sequence comes from Cohnella sp. LGH, assembly GCF_017671885.1. Classification (NCBI taxonomy): domain Bacteria; kingdom Bacillati; phylum Bacillota; class Bacilli; order Caryophanales; family Paenibacillaceae; genus Cohnella; species Cohnella sp. LGH. The sequence continues at coordinate 365,288 of NZ_CP072117.1, read as the reverse complement.
TTCCTGCACGGTAACATCTCCAATTTCCCTGCTTTCCGGGAAAAACCGATACACGATGCCGTTTCGATTATAAATCAAAATTTCCCGGTCGAGGGCTTCGGAATACGGCTGAGTCTGGATCAGCGCAGCCGCATCGAAGCCGTGCTCATGCACGGTTCGTCCGGCGGTATCGACCCAGCGCAGCCCGCTCCATGCCCGGCCTTGCCGAATCGTCACTTGGCCGTCGTCTTGCGAAGAATGAACGGAGAATCGCTCTCCGTCCATGCTTTTAACCTCGTTCAGCAGCAGTTGAATTTCGGCTCCTTCCGGCAAATCCGGGAACAGAACGACGATTCGGCGCAAATCCGGCATCTTGTAATCCGGCTTCGCAAAGCTCGCGGCATCCGAACGCAGCAGCAGCGAGGCTTGTACTGCATCCCGGACAGACTGCAGATCGATATCGCGATTAGCACTCAGGATAACCCTGTCGCTGTCTTCATCGACGGTAACGTTGAGCTCTGGCTCCGCCTTCTTCGCGGACGGATCGAGCAGCAGTTGCATCCATTCCATGCTCAGTCCCCAAGCTCTCCCGCTCTCTTCGCCAGGGAGCGAAGCATACAGCTTGACGCTGACCCCCCAACCGTTCGTCTTCCCCATATCCTGAATGGCAAATGTCCGATTCTGCTTAACCCCGCGAACCACCAACTCGTAGCCTTCGCCCGACTCCTCCGGATCGCCGATATAGGAAGGACGCGCGTTTTTGATTCCCTGCAGCAAGCGCTGAAGAACAACACCCTCCCTATGCTCTCGCAGCATGCCGCCATCGCGATTCAGCACAGCCATCGATACGACGTCTTCCGGCAACGGAATCGGCACTCGATCGTTGTTCGCCTTCTGCGGCTTGATCGGACTGCACGCCGACAAGGTCGCCACAACCATCAAAAGCAGCAAAATCCCTCTCCGCGCCATGCCACCTAGCCCCCTGTAAGTAACCGATGCTTCTTCGCTAACTTAGACGAGGGAAGCGCCCGGAACGTTGCGACTCAGCAGCCCGGTCACCAGGTTAAAGCTCCATTCCCTTGTTTCTGCAACGGTTCTTTAGTCGGCGATTAGATCTCCTCTACCGATCCATCCGGGTACGGTTGGCGTCTCACGATCTATGCTATAATGGAAATAAGAGTATTCTCCGAATGGAGGAAAGACGATGAAGATGCCGTTAGAACAATCCAAGCTGACTTATCGGCAATATTTGCGGTGGCCGGAAGGCGCGCGGATTGAGTTGATCGATGGGAACGTCTACAATATGACCCCTGCACCTTCTCGGATGCATCAAAAAATACTTATGGCGTTAAGTTCCCGGTTTGAAGCCCATCTTCGCGGTAAAACTTGCGAAGTTTACCCCGCTCCCTTTGACGTTCGTCTACCGAAGCCCGGCGTGGCGGATGAAGATACCGATACGGTCGTACAGCCGGATATTACGGTTGTGTGCGATGTATCCAAGCTAGACGATCGAGGCTGCAAGGGTGCGCCGGATCTTGTTGTCGAAATTATTTCGCCAGGCAGCCTCAAGCTGGACATCTCGACGAAAAAGTCGCTTTACGAATCCTCCGGGATAAAAGAATACTGGATTGTGTACCCTTCGGAAATGATCGTTACGATATATACGCTATCGGCAAGCGGCAAGTATGAGTTGCTCGAATCCTATAGCGTGGACGACGTGATTCCCGTTTCGATCTTCCCGGACTTCGTCATTCATGCGAACGAAATATGGGCCTAACGGAGGCAATTACGTAAGTTGGACCTGAATACCGGGCTTACTTGATCCACCTTCAATTCACAAAGAACCCGTCCGGTTTTCCATCTCATACAACTCCGAATCAAGATCTCGCAAATACGGCGTCACCTCTCCAAGCGAATACAATCTAAGTTGGTGCATGGCGCGGGTGCAGGCGGTATAGAACAGCTTGCGCTCGCTCTCTCGGCCGTAAACCTGGGCGGAAGCATCGTAGATGAGCACAGCATCGAACTCGACGCCTTTTGCCAGATATGCGGGAATAACCGCAATCCCTTTCTCGAACGTCAGCGTCTCTTTCGTGACGAGCCGCAGCGCTTCTCCTCCTTGTTCCGTCAAAGCATCGTACGCTTCACGGGCCTCGGCCGCCGTTTTCGTAATCACCGCAATCGAATCGAAACCCTCGGCCTGCAGCACGGCAAGATCCGCAAAGATTCGCTCATCCCGCTCCTTCCCGTCGCCCAACTTCAACAGGCGCGGCTTGCCTCCGTACCTCTCGAACGGGACGATCTCCTCCCCGCCGGGCAGCATCCCCTTCGTAAACGCCACAATTTCCTGAGTGGAGCGATAGCTCCGAACAAGCCGAATCAGATTCGTTTCTTCATGGCCGTACAGACGAACAAGCGGCGAGTCTTCCTCATGCAAACTGGTCGCCTGCACAAAGATCGCCTGGCCGAAATCGCCCAGTACCGTCATGCGAGCGCGCGGAAACAATCGTTTCAGAAAAGCATATTGGAACGGCGAATAATCCTGTCCTTCATCTACAAAAACATGCCGCACATCGGTATTTCTCCTCACGCCTTCCACAAGCTCCCTCATGTACAGGAAAGGAGTCGCATCCTCGTACAGCAGCTCAAGCCGCTCCAGCTTTGCCCGCGTCTGCCTGCCGATTTCCGTCCAATGCTCGGGTACCTCCGTTCCGCCGGTCATCCGGCGATAATCCGCCTTCTCGCCAAACAGTTGGCCGTACAGCCCAATCAAGTCCACGAACTTGAATCGCTTCACCTCCTGCCGCAGCGGACGGAAGCTCTCTTTCACGATCATGCGGCGAAGCAGTTCCTCCTCCTGTCCGGCGAAATCGAATACATTTTCCTCGCCTTGTTCCCGGCCGCGAAGCTCTCCATACTCCTCAACGTACTCTCGTGTAAAATCGAATACCACTTCTTCCCGCTGAACCTTTTTGAGCAGAGTTCTGTAGGCTTCGTCGTATTGATCGTTGTCGAGATAATCAAGCTCGTCTTGAACCCAGGTCGCCGCGCACTCCTCGCTCTCCAGAGCTTTAAGCTCCTTCAGCAGCCAATCCTTCAGCAGCGCAACGCGATTGTCCAGTCGAACCGAACTGTCGTAGCTGAAAAACTGCGTTTCCATCCGCTGCGCCGTAATCAGCACCCGATCTCTGAAGCGAATATCGCAAAACCTCATGCCCTCCCGGCATAGCCATGCCGCGTAGCCTTGGAGCGCCAGCAGATACGCCTCCGACGCCTTGTAGCGGATCCCTTGCATACGCGCTTCGTTTTCCGTTGTCGGCGCCGCTGTGAGCACGTCTTCAAGTTGGTCAAACGGACTTTCCGGGCGCATGTCGGGCTCAAGCCAGTAAGCAAGGTATTCTTGGAACGTCGTCTGCTGAATATTCTCCTCGCCAAGCTCGGGGAGAACCGTAGACACATAACTGTTGAACATCGGATTAGGCGAAAACAACACGATCTGATCCGCCGCAAGTCGGTTGCGGTGTCGATACAGCAAGTAGGCTGCACGCTGCATCGCAGCGGATGTTTTGCCACTGCCGGCTGCGCCTTGTACGATGAGCATCCGGCTTTTATCGTCCCTTATTATCGCGTTCTGCTCCTTCTGGATCGTCGCCACAATGCTCTTCATTTGCGTATCTGCGCCTTGGCCGAGCGCCTGCTGAAGCAGCTCGTCTCCAATCGTTATGCTGGTATCGAAAACATTGCGAAGCTGTCCGTCGCGAATCTGGTATTGACGCTTTAACCGCATTTCTCCTGTGAGGAGACCGCCAGGCGTGGCATACGCGACCCTTCCTGGAGAATAGTCGTAGTATAAGCTGGCAATCGGCGTTCTCCAATCGTAGACCAGGAAGCTCATCCCGTCCTCATCGGCGAAGGACGACACACCGATATAGATTGATTCGTTGAAACCCGTGCCATCCTCTTCAAAATCAATACGACCGAAGAAGGGAGAAGGCAATAGTCGCTTCATATTGTTCCACTGCCGCAAACGCAGGCGATGGCTACGCTCGCGCTCGGACAACAGCGCCTCTTGCTGCCTGATGCTATAGAAGGTTTCTTCGAAGTCCTCATGCGTGCTTGTGTTGACCGTCACTTCTTCCCAGAACCGTCTGCGGATGTCCGTCACCTGATTGCGTAACCCGGTCACCTCAGGTTCCATATCGGCGATTCTCAGCTTCAGTTGCTCCGTGACCCGCTCAAGCCATTCCTGCTCTTGCTTCCAATCGTTCGCATTGATCATCGTTTCGAACACGCTCCTTTTGCGGTCTTGGGCAGTGTAAAAAACACATTTGACAAACAGCTAGCCGGCATGATAAGATAATAGTGTAGATAAAATGCAATAGCTATGTTGATCAAGCGGAAACAGGCGCATGGATTTTCTAAGCATACCACACGAGCGAATGCATGTAAATTGTTTTTATATATAGGGAAGCAACCGACAGTTGTCGGTTGCTTTTTTCTATAGATGATCCATACGCGTACACAAACTCGAAGCAATCCCGCAACACCTCTCGAACTGATTGTCTTTGGAACTCAACTAGCCTCTTACACGCGCAAATCCGAGTACTCGACCTCCTCTTGAGGTCCAGCAGGCCGTTACGGGAGCATGTAGATATACGTCAATTGGTCCGCCGCGTTTTTTATTGAACTTATACCGGAGAAACCGCGAGCAGTACCCCGAGCCCCTGCCTTATCCATTCCCTTATTGCCAACCGCTCGCTTTGGACATACTTAAGAGAAGTTTTTTATGTAAATACGTAGGATTGGACAACCCGATCAAGAATTACTTAGCGAGGTCAAATTGCAGGAGGGATTGTGTGAGCAGATTAGTGCATTTCGAAATTCATGTAAATGACATGGAGCGTGCCAAGCAGTTTTATGGCGAGGTATTTGGATGGACGTTCGAGGATTGGAGCGAGTACGCCGGTATGCCCTACTTCGGCGCCACGACAGGGCCTGCGGATGAACTGGGAGTCAACGGAGCCTTGGTTCAGCGTCGAGGCCCAGCCCCCGAACCTGGTCAGCCATTGAGCGGTTACGCATGTACGATGGGCGTAGGAAATTACGATGAGACTGAAGCGAAAATCGTTAGCCTAGGAGGCCAGATCGCCTTGCCGAAGTATGCGCTGCCCGGCATGGCGTGGCAGGGGTATTACCTTGATCCGGAAGGCAACGTTTTCGGCATTCACCAGCCGGACAAGTCGGCTAAGTAACCGGTCTTCGCTCTCAACAAACGGTGTCCTATAAGCAACCTTCAATTTTCTCTGAAAGATATCGATGATAAAAGCACAAGGGGATGTACTCTATACGCTCCTGAAACTTGAATGGGGAAACCCGTTGCAATGTGATTTCAGGAGCGTATAAGGCAGTCTGCGGGCAATACTTCCGGATAATTACCTATAGTTATCCGCATAATCTATTGAGTCGCTTTAGTGCCACACGATACAACCCATGGAATTTTGTCTATTTGTACGATTTTCCGGACAAACGTTGGCGGCTTAAGTCTGATTCGACCCACTTTGTACGATTTTTCGAACAAATGTGCGCCGTTCAACCCTGATTCGAGCTACTTTGTACGATTTTCCGAACAAAAGTCCGCGGCTTAACCCCGATTCGAACTGGGTGTATGACCCTCCGACTAACTTCCCTCGCAGAGGTATCTGCGTAGGGCGTAAACTCATGTGTGCGAATAGGCCCGCCGAATCCTCAACAGGATTTTAGCGCTTCATAGCGAGAAAGCGCAGCCCCGCAAGTCGACCTCTGCGACACCGTCACATCGCTTATTTCACTCCCGATATGCAGCAAGCAGCTTATCAGCCGGAATCGGCCTGGAGAAGTAGAACCCCTGTGCCGTATCGCATCCCCACAAGCGCAGCATCTCCACTTGTTCGACGGCCTCCATGCCTTCGGCAACCACTTGAATTTGCAGATTGTGAGCCATCGTAATCATCGCTTTGACGAGGTTTTCGCTTTTCTTGTGCTCCATCATCTGCAGAATAAACGAGCGGTCGATTTTCAGCTTGTCGATGCTGACCTGGCTCAGTTGGCTAAGCGAGCTGTAACCGGTACCGAAATCGTCGATGCTGACCTGCACGCCAAGCGGTTTCAGCTTCTGCAAAACCTGCTCCAAACGGGCCGAGTCCGCTGCGCAGCTCTCGGTAATTTCCAGCTCCAGCAATTCGGCCGGCATGCCGGACAGCTCCAAAGCGCGAATCACCTTGTCCGTAAACGCTTCTTCCTGGAACTGGCATATCGCGACATTGACCGATACGGTCATTGACCGCAGCCCTTGCTTCTGCCAGTCCATGTTCTGGCGGCAAGCCTCCTGCAAAATCCACTCGCCGATCGGAATCATCAAGCTGCTGGTTTCTGCGGTCGGGATAAAATAGGCCGGCGACAGCATGCCTTTAGCCGGGTGGTTCATGCGAATGAGCGCTTCCGTTCCGCGAATAGCCCCGGTGCGAAGATCGATCTGCGGTTGATAATGCAGCTCGAACCAGCCGTGCTCCAGCGCCTTATGCAGCTCGTCGATAATCGTAAGCCGATTGACCGACAATTGCTCCATCTGCGGCTTGAACATGACCGCGCAATTGCGTTGGAGCTTCGCATGGTGCAAAGCGATATCGGCCGACTTGAGCAGCTTCTGTGCCGTTGTCCCGCGTTCCGTGAAATAGGCCATTCCAATGCTGCAGGTGGAATGGATCGGCGTATCCATCAACAGGAACGGCACCCTGAACTTCGACAAGATGCGCTCGCTCCAGCGGATCAATTCGTCCTGATTTTCCACATCGAGCAGAATAAACATAAACTCGTCGCCGCTCATGCGAATGACGATACGGCGTTCACTCGTATACTCATCCAACCGCTTCGCTATTTCCTGCAGCATCAAGTCTCCGAGCTGATGCCCGAAGGAATCGTTGACATGCTTGAAATCGTCGAAGTCGATAAACATCAAACCGACGGAATACCCGTCCTCTTCGCATTGCTGCATCAGACGGAGCGCATGATGATCGAACCAGCGCCGATTCGGCAAGCCGGTCAGCTCGTCGTGATAGGCCCAATGCTCAATATCGCGCTCATACTTCTTCCGCGCGGTAACGTCGCGAATGAGCGCCAGGATGGCCTGTTCGCCTTCATACGGAATGGCAACGCCGGTTACTTCAACATCGAGAATCTCGTTCTCTGAATTACGAATTCGAATTTCAGTAGGCGAGGTTTGGTTCCCTTCCTTGATCATATACTCGATACGTTGCTTCAGGGCGTCCCAGTATTCCGGCAACACGAACCCGAAAATCGATTTTCCGATCGCCTGATCTCTGGTCCCCTTAAGCATATTAAGCCCTCGGTTATTAACGAAGCGGATTCGGGCATCCTGCGTGTAGATAATTACGGGATCGAACGAAAGATCCGTTAACCGCGCATAGCGAGAAGCCAACTCCTGAAGCCGCTGCAGCTCCTCCATCATACACCTCCGTTGCCAGCTGAATTTTCTCGGCCATTTACAGGCTGCCGTCTTGGGGCTTTGTCCGAAAATATGGAATTCATCTTCGATATAGAATCATTCGACAAGGAATCGACAAATTCCTTTGCCTGTCGACAATCGAAAATCTACTTCCGAGCCGTAATCATAAATCGCTTGGCATTGGTCCGGATTCCTCGACTCGTCCGATACTTGGCGATAAAGCCGTGCAGCGCGGCAAAATCTCCGTCCACCCGGCCGAAATTCGGGACGATTGGCGTGTGCTTCAGCAGAAACACAAGGTCTTCCGCCGTTTCGTAATATTCCGCAGCATCGTATTCCAAGGTATGAATCTCTCGAAACCCGGCTTCCGTAAGTTCGTTAACATACCGATCCCGCAAAGTACCGTCTTTAGCTGCAGTCTGTCGTCTCCCGAAGGCTTCTCCCAGATTGCTCTTATCCCCTTCGCTCACCTGTTGGGTCAGGAAAACGCCGCCCGGCTTCAGCACTCTGGCCGCTTCCGCAGCGCAGAAAGCCGCATGCCGGCAAGACACGACGTCGAAAAAGCCATCCGGAAACTCGATTCGATCCGCATCCATTCGCAGCATTCGCACATTCGCTTTGCCCGCAGCCACCGCATTAGCTTGCGCGGTTCGGACCATTCCGTCCGCGTTATCGATCCCCACTAACAGGGAGGCCGCATCGCTTAACGAAAGTAGCTGTTCGCCGCCGCCCGTGCCTATATCCAGTAAAAGATCCGACTTGCCGCACCTCTTCGCCACTTCGTTATAGAAATTCCATTTTACTCCCTCAGATACGCATTTCACGCGGCTGAAGTCCCAACCATTTTCCGCACCGACACGATTATAAAAAGCTTTATACTGCGTTTCGTCCATATAGTAATCTCATTCCTCTCCAAGGATAAATAAAGAGCCAAAGAAGGCTGAAGCTGCCGAACATAGAGCACAAGAGAATACACCTGTCCCATTCGCGCAACTTATGGCGTCCTTTGGCTACTATCGCATGCAATGACAGGCCGACACGCGGCTGACCCAGCCCGAGAACTAATGACTTCGAACGATTTGGTTGAGCATTCGCTTCACCTCATTGGAAAGATCGCGTCAATTGGAGGATCGTCGCTCAAACGCCGCAGTAAAGCAGAATCGCCTGTTGAACGCAAACCAGGTTCTTCTTGAAGTCGTAGCCGACAAAATAATCCGAGGCCAACGCCTCTGCGCTTACTTCCTCGCCTCTGTAAAAAGGCGGACAAGGGTTCAGCAAGGCGCCCGGTCGCGCCTTGGTCATTCGCTCCAAGGTCACTTGATAGTCGCGAAGATGCTCTTCCGTTCGGAAACCCTCAGGCCATGAATCCGTCAGCACAACGTCGCTGTTCGGCAGCGCCTCCTCCAATTCCGTGTAGAAAGAGTAATTAGGCGATTGCTCCCCCAACTGATGACCTTGCGCGCTGACGTGGTTAAATTTTAAATTCATAACCTTGGCGATCGCCGCCCACGATTTACCGATGTTTCCGGCCGGGCCAACGAACGTATACGTCAGCTCCCGATAATTCTCCTTGCGCTCGCGGATCGAGTACAGATCCGCCAAAATCTCGCAGGGGTGATTTTCGGATGTCATCGCGTTAATGACCGGAATCGCCGAGTGCTTGGCAAGCTCTGTGATTTTGGCGAAGCTCGCATGTCTGATCACGATGCCGTCCGCCCAGTTCTCCATATATTTTGCGATGTCCGACAGTCGCTCTTTTCGATCGAGAGCTTCGGGCGGAAAGAGAATACACTTTCCTCCCAAGCTTCTGATCCCTTTCTCGAACGTGATCCGGGTTCTTAAGCTCTTCTCGGGAAAGAAAAGAACAATCGTTTTGCCCGCAAGTCGCTTGTCCTCTTGATTTCGCTGTAGTGCTTCGGCAAGTCTGAAAATACCCGCTATATCAGTAGACGACAGCTGATCCAAGTCTAATAAGTGCATCCCTGTTGTCCCCCCTTAAAATCGTAAAGCGACGAACCAGCCCTAACATCTGTCATCGCAGTTCCGACGAGTGGTCGAAGTTTTGCACAAAAGGCGACCGTCCCTACTCTTCAGGAACGATCGCCTGCCTTGCGCTTGGCCTTAACGATACTGCGCTATTCTACTGGAATGAAGCCGAGAAATAGGCCGCGTAGGTCCAGCTATTAGCTTGGAAGGTTACTTTCAGGAAATTTTCCTCGTACTAATAATTGTAAATTAAAACGTTTTATTTGTAAATTATGTATTTTATTTATTCGGGTTGAATCGCCGGAATGACGTAATCGAGAATGAGTTTATCGGAGATAGAATCGTCTTTGGACTCATGATCGGAGGTAACAACGATTACAGTATCCCACTGCGGAATGATCTGAATGTGCTGTCCGCCGTAGCCGCTCGCCTCATAGACCGATACCGGATTGCCCGACTTGTCCTTGAACTCGGACAACCAGAACAGGTAACCGTAGCCGTACGTCTCCTCGGCAGTGACGTACCGAGTGAACGATTCCTCGACCCAGCTCTCGGACACGATCTGATCCCCTTGCCATTTCCCTTTCTGCAAGTACAAATAACCGAGCTTCGCCATGTCGCGGGGCCGTAGAGATAGCAACGTTCCTCCGTTGTAATAGCCCTGCAAGTCCGTGCTCCACTCGAATTCGGTAATATTCAGCGGTTCGAACAAGTATTTCTTGGCGAATTGCTTGGTCGTCATATGGGATGCCTTGGTCAAAGCGATAGAAAGCAGATGAACCATTCCGGTGTTATAAATAAACGTTTCTCCAGGCTCGTTCACCATCGGTTTAGCCAACGTGTCGGCTCCCAGATCCAAGCTAGAGAACATGTTCTCGTCATTCGACTCCAGCCCGACCGTTAATGTCAGCGCGTGCTTGACGGTAATCTGTTTTTTGCGTTCATCGTCCACGTTGGCGAACAAATCGGGCAGCAGCTCCGACAGCTTCTGGTCCACGCCTTTCATATAGCCTTTGTCGATGGCAATGCCGACAAGCGCCGAAGTGACGCTCTTGACGACCGAGAACACTCCGGTCGGGTCGTCCTTGCCCTTATGTTGATAATAGCGCTCGTACACGAGACGACCGTCCTTGACGATTAGCACGCTGAGCGTCTTCTTATGCTTCGTTGCGACGGCTTCATCGATCTTCTGCAGCTTGGCCTCGTCGATTCCCGCTTCGGCCGGCTTCGCTTCCGGCCATTCGAAAGGCCCGTCGACTGCAATGGGATCAGACGAGACTGATGTCGGAGTCGGAGTTGACGAAGCCGCGGGGATAGCGTTCTCCGTCTTGCCGCAACCGGTGACAAAAATAAACAGGCTAAGCAGGCCGATTATAAATTTTCTCCGCACATCCCGACTCATCCGTTCATCCTCCTAATGGCAGCGGACCGCATTAACCATAAACTACCACAAGGAATTTTCGTTAGGAAGTAGACTGGATATATTTGCCCCCTAACCATCCGAATATATCCTACTCGTGCAGCTCTCCCTCAAGAGCCTTGATGAGATAAAGCTCGGGCTGGGCGATAAACTCGGCAAAGCTGCATAGATCCGCATAAGTCTGATGCTCCACATCATAGCAGCCGATCTGCCCCTTCTTCTTCGGATTCCACACCAGCTGCAGATGGGAGTAGTTGTCGATGTCCGCGGACAGACGCAGCAGCTTTTGACGACCCGCCTTCATCTCGATCGTATCGGTCAAAGTAAAAAAGTCGATAAATCCGATGGCATACTCGTTGGTCGGCAGTTCTATGCGCAGCTTGTCCCCTGTCAGGAAAGCGATAAGTCCGTCAGGCAGCTTATACTTCCTGAGCTCGTACTTCTTGTTCTCCAAATCGTGAAATTCGGCGGGCTCCAGCGCTTTCAAATAATCGGCCAGCTCCTTGTTTTTATTGCCGACCGCAATCGTGTAGGGGCGCTCGCCGTCTTTTTCCGCCAGGGTCGCGTCCGCTCCGCGCTCGATTAAGTATTTGACTATAGCGACGTGTCCCATGCGCGTAGCCACAGTCAGCGGCGTGGCCCGGTAAGGATACACCATGTCCGGCTCATTATAGTTAATGTCCGCCCCGTGATCCAGTAGATAGGATATCGTATTCCTATCATAATTGGACACGGCTTGCCGCAAAACGGGACCGCCATGCTGTCTTATTTCAAGCCCAAGCTCCTGAATGAGCGGGATATTCTTTTTATTGCCATAATAAGCTTGCGAATAAGCGCCCGATCCGACGCGATTCAGCTTATCCATCTTGGCGCCTTGCGCCGCGACATAGCGAACGATGTTTTCCTTGCAGTAGCGAACGGCCCGCAAAAAGGCCGGATTATGAGGGACGTTCAGATTCGCGCCGTGCTCGACCAGCAGCTTTACCGCGTCCAGTCTTTCGGAGATCAGCGCCAGATCCAGCGGGCTTAGCGATACGTGCCGGCTAAGCGGGATATCCGCCTCCAAATCCCAACCGGCCGCAATCGCTTCCTGTAGCGCCGGGATATTGCCTGTATGAATGTGCATCGCCATTTCGGGTAGTTCCTCGAACTTTCCGATGTCTTTCAAAACGATCATGATCTTTTCCCCTCTCTCCCTATGATTCGACTGCTCTTATCGCACAAGCTCAAAGCCGATCTCCTCGTCTTCGTCCGCAGCATCCTGAAAAAGCTCTATGATCGCGGAGTAGCGTTCCTCGCGCTCGGAATCGACGAACCATCTGATCTGCAGCGGCTTCGGCAAATAACCGGTGACGCAATCCCATAGCGCATCCAAGTTGCGGCCATACCATTCAGGCAAGCCGAGCTCTTCCTTCAGCCATTCATGAACGTCCTCGCAACGATCCGCTTCCGATTGTCTCAGCTCCACCGATACTATCATTCCGACACGCTCCCCTCCTTCGTGATATCCGTAAACGACTTATAATGATCCGTAGTCATATAAATCAAACCGTCACTGGAATACAAAATGCGGTCCGCCCCGCGCGTTCCTTGCTCGTAGTTGATATCCGCCTCATACCAAACCCGGCCCTTGGCCTTCGGCAGAAGCCCCTCCCGATTGCCGAACCGGTCTCCCCCAATGCTTTTGCCTGGGGCGACCTTATGTAAATTCCCTTTGGAGGGAACCCAGCCGAGCGCCTCCGCCTCCTTCTTGGTTAAGAAATTATCCGGAAGTCCGTGATGAAGACGGATATAATCGGACACCTCCTTGAATCCGGTCAGCGGGGCTGAAGATGGCTCCTCCCCAATCTCGGAGGCGATTGGTGAAGGAGACGACTCGGCCGTGGAAGAGGGAGCCTCGATAAGGCTTGCGCATCCCGTCAGCAGCATGCCCAGAATGACAACCATCGCAGCTATCCATAAGCGTGTACGGTTGCCGATGTGTCGTAAAAGTGTAAGCATTAGTTATCCTCATTTCCGTTGACGAACGCATCTGCTCAGTTGAGAGATTCCTCATACGCATTCATAGAATGTTCTATTATCGTAATTAGTGTACCAAAAACTGCATCGTCCCGCGATCAATCGCCTTAAGCCGACTTAGTCGAGGCCATCGGTTCAATTTTACGAATCTTGTCATATTACGTAAGCGTTTTTTTTGATATTGTGGAGTTAGCGTACTCAGACAGGAAGGGCGCGGCGCGGCCGGGTAGAATTAATTATGAAGGATGAGGGGGATTGCGATGTACTTCTACTTGATTATTGCCGCAGCGCTCATTATCGACATTGTGACCAAGCTCGCAATCCGCATGCAGCTGGAGCTTGGAGAAACGGCGGAAATTCCGGGGATCGGCATGCGGCTGATCCATCTCGTCAACACAGGCTCGACCGGCAATCTGTTCCACGGCTGGGGAAGAGCTCTTGCCGTTCTCGTTCTTTTACTCGCGGTGGCAGCAATCTACTTGCGGCGGAGAGGGAAGCTCGGCGGAACATTCGTACAAGTATGCATAGCACTCATCATCGGCGGGGCGCTTGGCAACGCCATCGATCGACTTCTGTACAATCAAGTGACGGACTTCCTCTTCTTCTCCGAGATGGCAACGATGAATTTTGCCGATATTTGGGTGTTCGCGGGGGTTCTGCTGCTGATCGTTCAACAGATCGTTCGCACATTTCGCAGCTAGTGCCGAAGCTTGCTCCGGCGAACCGCAAGACTCAGTTAGTCTTGACAGGCACGCAATGATCTTCTATGATTCACGTGATTAAGATGGGAGAATAGCTATTCGGATAGGAGTGCTAACCGTGGCGAAAATTCATAAACAACTGATGCATGAATTGGTGTCCCAGGAAATTCAAAAATATATCGAAGAGAAGCAACTGCAAGAAGGGGACAAGCTGCCCTCGGTAGAGGAAATGACAAGGATGTTCGGCGTCGGCCGCTCCTCGTTGCGCGAAGCGCTGAGGCACCTGGAAACGATTGAAATCGTAAAAGTCGTGAACGGCAAAGGCATTTTTGTAAGCGACGTCGGCACCTACCGCTTCGCGGGCAAAATCAAAGTGGAGAACGAGAAGCGTTTCCTGCTGTCGATTCTGGACGTGCGGCGAGCGCTCGAAGGCAAGGCGGTGGATCTGGCGGCCAAGCGAATTACCCCTCTTCAAACGGCGGAGCTTGAGGAAATTTTGCGCGAATACGACAAGCTGAAGGAAGCCGATCTCGACACCTCGAAAATCGATTTGGCGTTCCATCGCAGCGTCATGCGGGCCGCATCCAATCCGATTCTATTCAGCGTACTGGAGTCGATTTCCGGCATGTACGAGAAATTTTTCAATGAACCGCTTGGCGATAAGCGGTTGTTCGACGAAACCTATCCCTACCATCGCTCGATGTTTGAAGGTATTGCCGCGCGCGATCCCGAGCAGGCGGTGGCGGAATTCAACAAGATGATGAACCGGATTGAAGAAATTATTAGAACTTATTGACTCGTTTGCTTGCTGCCATTATTAATTTGACAAGTTTACGAATTTTTTGTTGACAGAGTTAAGCGCTTTCTTTTACACTTATACCTATCAGACAGGATGACTGTCCGATTGCTATGGATTGAGGTCGGTAAGTAAAAGAGGAGGCCAAAAGAGATGGCGGTAAAGAGAAAAACAAAAGTATTGTCTGGTACAGTTGCGGGGGTCATGCTCTTAAGCGTCTTAGCGGGCTGCGGCGGCGATAAAGCCAATAATGCCAGCAATAGCGGCGCAAGCGAAGGCGGCAAGGAAAAGCAAGTCAAGCTGCGGATGATCGAAAGCCTGACCAGTCCGGATCGGACGACTTACCTGAAGGGAATGATCACCCGGTTCGAATCGGAAAACCCGAACATCAAAGTTGAACTGGTCTCGCCTCCGTTCGATCAGGCCGACAACAAGATTAAGACCATGATGGCGGCCAAGCAGGAGCTCGACGTGCTTGAGGTACGGGATCTGACGGTATCCGAGTTCACCAACAACGGTTATATCGAGCCGCTGAACGATTATGTGACCAATTGGAGCGATTTCAGCACGGTCACCGATGTCGCCAAGTCGGTCGGCTCATTGGGAGACAAGCTGTACTTTATCCCTAACGGGATGTACCAACGTCAGCTGTTCTACCGCGCCGATTGGTTCAAGGAAGCCGGTCTTTCCGCGCCGACGAATTACGAAGAGCTTGTTGAAAGCGCGATCAAGCTGACCGATCCGAGCAAAAACCGTTACGGCTTCTCGTTCCGGGGAGGCTCGGGCGCCAACGGCGTTCCGGATACAATCATTCAAAACCACAACTTCGATAATATCGACCATGCCGATTCATACTTCCTGAAGGACGGCAAGACGATGTTCTCCACGCCGGAAGCTAAGCAGGCAGTGGAGCTCTACATCAAGCTGTTCAAGGAAGGCTCGCCGAAGGATTCGATCAACTGGGGCTTCTCCGAGCAGGTTCAAGCCTTCACATCCGGTGTAACCGCGATGATTCTGCAGGACCCTGACGTGATCCCGTCTCTGAAGGAGAAAATGGACATCAGCACGGTCGGCACCGCGCCAATGCCTAAAGGTCCTGGCGGCAAGTCGTTCGTATCCGCCGGCGGAGCAGGCTGGGGCATTACCAGCTACTCTACGAACAAAGAAGCGGCCTTCAAGCTGATCCAGTTCCTGTCCAGTCCAAAGGAAAATACCGATTTCGCGAAAGCGACCGGTCTTGTTCCTGTTCACACCAGCGCAAGCGAAGATCCGTTCTTCCAGGATGCCATGTACAAGTCGCTGTTGGAAATGGCAAGCAAGCCGGAGGAATACGTCAACCTGAAAGCCAACACGAAATATCCGGGTACGGGCAAATGGGGACAAGTCGCCATGGAAACCGGCCAATCGATGCTGCTTGGCAGCTCGTCCATTGAAGACACCTTGAAGAAGTGGGACGAATTCTGGGCCAACGAAAGAACGAATTTTAAGGACAAATAGTTCCCCGTAGACGGGCGGTGGGCGGCGACAAGCCGCCCATCGTTTACCTTTTGCGATTGACGATCAAGGGTGGTGAACAATGATGAATGGTCGGCCTTCTTTCCTGTCGAAGCGCTTATCGGCTTCGCGCAACTCCCCTGGCAAATTCATCGCGCTAAGCCTGTTGCCGGCTCTCCTGCTGGTGCTGACTTTTACGTATTATCCGTTCGGACGCGGTATCGTGATGGCTTTCCAAAACTATACGTTGTTCGACCTGACGAATGTGCATTTTATAGGCTTTGACAACTTCAAAGGGATCTTCAGCGATCCCAAGTTCCTCGGAGCGCTAACGAATAGCGCTTACTGGGTATTCGTATCGCTTTTCCTGCAATTTGCGATTGGACTGGCGGTCGCGCTTATGCTGAACAAGAAATTTCGCGGACGCGGCCTATTCCAAGGATTTGTTTTCTATCCGTGGGCGCTGTCCGGGTTTCTGATCGGCCTGATCTGGAAATGGCTGTTTAACTCGCAGATCGGCGTCATTAACGATCTATTGCTGCGAGTCGGCCTCATCGACGAACGAATCGGCTTTCTGTCCGATCCGAACTGGGCCATGATTTCCGTCATCATAGCCAACGTGTGGTACGGCATTGCCTTCTTCGCCATTATGCTGCTGGCGGCGCTTCAATCGGTTCCTTCCGAGCTTTACGAAGCGGGCAGTATGGACGGAGCAGGAGGAATACGCAAGCTGTTCAACATTACGCTTCCTTATATTATGCCGACGGTTCTCACGACAACGCTGCTAAGGGCGATCTGGATTTTCAACGACCCGGCCATTATTTACGGTTTGACGAACGGCGGACCGGCAGGCAAGACGCACATCCTGTCCTCGCTCATGCTCGACCGCATTATGTACGGCGGCGATTACGGCGCGGCTTCCGCGATCGGCATTGTTATGATCGGCATGCTGCTGCTGTATACAATCTTCTATTTAACGGTTACGAAGGCCGGGAAACTGGGGGATTTCTAGCATGAAACAATTCGCGTTGAAAGGACTTAAATCGGTCTCGTTAGGTGTTTACTTGATTCTGATGGTGTTCCCTCTGCTGTGGGTTGCGATAACCTCTCTGAAGCCGCAGAAGGAAATTTTCACGTATCCTATCCGTTACTGGCCTGAAGCTCTTACTTTGCAAAACTATGCCGATATTATTCGGGTTTCCAAATTTCAGATTTATATTGCCAACAGCCTGTTCATTGCGCTGACGGCCGCGTTAATTGTCTCTGTGATTTCCGTACTCAGCGCCTATATCATGGCCCGGTTTAAGTTCCGGGGACACAGCCAGATCATGCTCGCCTTTTTCTTGACGCAGATGCTGCCCGGCTTTGTCTCGCTGGCACCGCTGTATATGCTAATGACAAAAATGGACTTGATCAACACGCATTTTTCGCTGATTTTAATGTACACCGTCGGGTTGATCCCGTTTTCAACCATATTATTGAAAGGATTTTTCGAGCGTATTCCGCAAAGTCTGGAGGAAGCGGCCATGATCGACGGCTGCTCAAGACTGTCAGCGCTCATCCGCGTCATTTTACCGGTCATGATGAACGGGATTACCGCTACGTTTATTTTCGCCTTCGTTCAAAACTGGAACGAATTGTTTATGGCTGTCATGTTTATCGATAATGAAGGACTGAAGACGCTGCCGGTAGCGATGAACTCGTTCGTCATGAAATTCGACATCGATTGGGGCGCCATGTCGGCGGGCACGATGATGTCCGTTATCCCTACTGTCGTGCTGTTCGCGATTGCGCAGCGGTTCATCGTGGACGGGCTGACGCAAGGCGCCGTCAAAGGGTAATTTCACTCGCAGTCGGGCAAGCTCTGACGTTGACGCCAGGAGCCGATCCGTTTAGAAAGAGGATGCGTATTATGCATAAGATCAACCAACGAGAAAATCTTCATACATCGGTCGCACACGATCCGTACGACGGCCGACATCACGGAGCGATTCATATTCCGATTTACCAGACGAGCCTGTTTTCCTTCGATAGTTACGAACGGTTCATGCAGGCGCACGCCGACGAGCATCAGCAGCACGTTTACTCCCGAGGGAACAATCCAACCGTTCGCTTCCTCGAAGATAAGCTGGCGGAGCTGGAAGGCGCTGAGATGTCCAAGTGCTTCGCGTCCGGCATGGCCGCGATCTCGGCTACCATTCTGTCCAACCTGCAGGCAGGCGATCATGTCGTCTGCGTCGATCAGGCTTACGGACCGACACGGCACTTCTTGGAACACTATGTATCCCGGTTCCAGATCGAGACGACCTTCGTAGACGGCAGCTCGCTGGAAGCGATCCAGGCTGCGCTGCAGCCGAATACGAAGCTGCTGTATCTGGAGAGTCCTTCAACGATGCTGTTCCAACTGCAGGATCTAGCCGCTTGCGCTAAGCTTGCCCGCAGTCGCGGCATCGTCACCGCAATCGACGGCACTTGGGCAACGCCGGTTTTCCAACGGCCGTTGGCGCTTGGAGTCGATCTGGTCATACACTCGATCACGAAGTATATTTCCGGACAGAGCGACAGCGTCGGAGGCGTTGTCAGCGGCTCTAGGGAGCTTGTCGGCCGAATCGCCTCCGGGGAATATATGCTGCTCGGCGGCATTATGTCGGCGCATACGGCAGCTCAAGTAGAGCGCTGCTTGCGCACGTTGCCGCTGCGGCTTGAACGCCACGAACGCAGCGGATTAAAGGTCGCCGAGCATCTGTGCCGACAGCCGTACGTGCTGCGCGTCAACCATCCCGGGCTGCCGTCGCATCCGCAGTATGAGCTGGCCAAGCGGCAGATGGACGGCACAAGCGGGCTGTTCTCCTTCGAATCCGCCGAGTCTCCCGAAACAATGCGGGCTTGGTCCGATCGTCTGCGCTACTTTAAGATCGGGGTCAGCTGGGGCGGCTTCGAATCGTTGGTTACCGCCAACCCGGTTCCGACCGGTTACGGAGCCCCCGGCGCGCGCAGTCTGGTGCGGCTCCACGTCGGCCTGGAAAGCGCGGACGATCTGATCCGCGATCTGGATGAAGCGTGGGAGCAGACGGCAGCCGAAGCGGCGGCGGAACGCTCGGAGCAATAAAAAAAGCAAGGGGTCGCTGTTTTTTGCAGCAGCCCCTTGTTTTTTTATTTGCCTTTCAGCATTTCTTTTTTTCATAAAAATTATTATTTTAAAACATTTATTGGAAATTCATTTTATATCATGTTAGCATTCGAAATGCGTCAAATCCTACTAGGAATGGAGATTCAACCATGCAACTTAAAGTAGAAACACTTCCGACCTACCGCATTGCCTATGTACGTCAGGTTGGACCGTACGGTCCCGCCAATACGCAAGCTATGGAAAGGTTAAAGGTATGGGCAGCGGGGAAAAACTTGCTCACGGAGTCTGCCCTGCTCTTCGGAATTCCGCAAGATCATCCTGCAACAACGCCGCCGGAAAACTGCCGATACGACGCATGCATTGTCTTGTCTCAAGCAGACCCCATCGATGAAGCCGTTGGCGAAGATCGCTTCCCGGGCGGAAGCTACGCGATTTGCAAAATCGAGCATACGTCGGAAGCCGTTCAACAAGCATGGGCAGCCATCTTCCCGACTTTGCAGAGCGGCGGCTATCGTATGGACGACAACAAACCGATTATCGAGCGGTATCGCGGAGAATTGCTGAAGGACGGCTATTGCGAATTGTGCGTACCTATTAAGTAGTTACGCCCTACGAATTGACTCCCGCGAGGGAAGATAGTCGAATAATCGTACACCGCAGCTCGAATCAGGCTTAAACGGCGGACGTTTGTTCGAATAATCGTACAAAGCAACTAGAATCAGACTCAAGTGACGGACACTTGTGGGAAAAATCGTACAAAGTGATTAGATTTCCAGGAGGACATCCCCCTTACTTTGTCTATCGATTATCTCAAGCCACTTTGTTGAGGGGACCGCCCCGTCTCCTCACTTGATTTTTTTCCACGTAAGCCCGTCGCTTGAGATTACCATCTCCGTTTCATTGTACCCGATGAAGTATTTGCCGGATTGGATCACATACATATTTCTCGGCACATTCTTCAGCGCGGTTTCCTTCCAATTCGTCTTGTCCTTGGAGATCAATACCCTCGTATGCTGCCCTCCCGGGCCGTTCCAGAACTGAGCGAACACGTAATATTGATTGTTCGCTTTGAAGATCGGCGTGCGATAATCGCCCAAGCTGTACTTCTGGAAAATCGGTTGCGCCTTCTTAAGCGTGAACGTGATTCCATCCTTGGAGCTCAACTGGTTGGAATAGACATCGTAGAAACGAATATTACCCTTCTCCAGAGGCTCTTCCTCATAAATATGATAATCCCTAGCCGGAACCCGTTCGCCTATTGCCTGGTTCAGCGTATACCAGTTATAACGGAAATTGCCCTCCGCCCCGGATCGAAGCGTCCACTCCTTCAAGTCCTGAGACGTATATACGATCAAATCGGCTCCCTCGCCGCCCTTGGGCTCGGTAAGAAAGTTGTTTGACAAAGTCGTTTTCTTGTAGTTGAAATAACGATGGCCGCCTGCGATCGCTGCATAACCTTTGCCGCTGGGAACGATGTATACTTTACTCCCGGACCATAGAATATCGGTTAACGCTCCCGCGCGAGTCCACTCTTTGCCGTCCTTGGACGTAAAGATGTGCAAGCTGTCGAGTTTCTCGTTCGTGGTTACGGCAATCCACTTTCCGTTCACTTTCTGGATGTTATTGATCCCCAGCTTCTTCCCGTCCGGCGCCTTCAGGTAGAACGGCGTCCAAGTCGCTCCGTCTGAGGAATAGTAGTGCGGTTCTCCGGAATAACGATAATCGTTAGTTATGTAATAAAGCCCATCCAAGTAGTCGATTTCAAAATAGGGTTCCGAGGACGGCAACCGACGCGCCTCCCATGTCTTTCCGTAATCCCTCGTAATATTCAAAAACTTATCCGACAGGGTAATAATCGTCCCTTTGCCGTCCGTCGCGACATTATTCATCGGATCTCCGGTAGCCCGCTTGAACTTGACCGGAAAGATGATCGGCTGCGAAGTTTCCATCGTCTCCTGATCTCTCTCTTCCGCGGCGGCAAGTCCCGGAAGGGCTGCTGCAACGATGAGAACTGCCATGATCAGGTACCGAACTAATGTTGCTGGCTTTCCCGCTTTCATGAAATATATCCTCCTATATGTAGAATAGATGCGAAGGTTCTGAAACATATTCTACTATACGACACAGCTCAACAATAGCCGACTATGGTAAAATAATGTTAGTATCACATTTCCTCCATCGAACTTGACAAGCGATCCCGGTATTCGCTCGGATAACAGCCCGCATATTTCTTGAACGCCCTCGAAAATTCGCTAGGATTGTCGTAGCCGAGCTTCTTCGCGATATCCTGGATTTTGAAGCCGGGAGCCCGCAAATATTTTTTGGAATGTTCAATGCGGCGAAGATGAACGTAATGCGCGAAATGGCAGCTCGTATGCTCCTTGAACAGCTTGCTGAAATAATTGTAGCTGAGTCCTACATAATCCGCCACGTCCCGCATCGAGATCGACCGGCTCATGTTCTCCTCGATATAATCCAAAGCGCGCCGCATCATGCGTTCCGCTCCATAATCGGACGGCGTCTCGGCCAACGTCTCTTGACTTGGCGGAGCGGCGACGTTTATTTTTTTCAGCTT
Source organism: Cohnella sp. LGH (assembly GCF_017671885.1). Lineage (NCBI taxonomy): Bacteria > Bacillati > Bacillota > Bacilli > Caryophanales > Paenibacillaceae > Cohnella > Cohnella sp. LGH. Next base: position 343,687 of record NZ_CP072117.1, on the reverse strand, counting down.
GCTGTCCAACTCTTCGATGTCGATGGGCTTAAGCATATAATCCGTCACGCCAAGCAAAAACGCTTGGCGCACAAACTCATAGTCGTCGTAGCTGCTCAGCACGAATATATACGCCTTATGCGAACGGTTCGACAGCCTCTTGATCAGAGCCAGCCCGTTTACGGACGGCATGTGGATATCCGTGACCATAATGGTCGGCAAATGCCGATCATACAATATTTCCGCATCGGTTGCGTTGTATGCGGTTACAAATTTATACCGGTCCGCATAACCCAGACGGGTCAGCTTGGATTTGATATTCTCGCAGATAAGCTTGTCATCGTCAACGATTAGAATAAACACGATACTCCTCCTCGTCATCAGTCATGGCGATACCGAGTGAAAGGGCGGACAATATGCATAAATACGCCAAGAGGCTACAAATCATGTTCACTATGCGTTTCAGTTTGCTGGTTATCCTGCCTGTCCTTGCTATTCTATCATTTTTACTGTACGAATCGACCGTTGTTTCCAAACGTAACGATCAGAGCACGAACGAAAAGCTGTCCTCGCAAGTCGTTTACAATATCACGAAAAACATGACGTTCGCTCAGAATTTGGCCAAGGCGATTCTTCAAAACGAGATGCTGATCAACTTTCTGGACAAGCCTTACCAGAGCCGGGTGGATCTAGACTATTACCGGACGACAATATACGATTACGTCAAAGTGTCGAACGGGCTTTCATCCGAATACAAGCTCCGTATCTACCTGGAAAATGAAACGATCCCGACCGGCTACAGCACGTTCTACCATTTTCAAGACTTGCGACAGCTTGAGACGATCCAACGGTTCTACAACGGCGACGAGCGGGAATTATGGATCGACGGCGCAGAGCTGGAGACATACAAGCCAAGCTATCATGACGTTAACGCAAAGGACGACTATTGTTTTCTGCGGAAAATTACGATCGGTGATCGTAAATTAGGCTTAATCCTCATTCAGATGCCGAAAAGTATGTTGAATGACGCCATGGGATCGCTGCCTATGCATTCCGAGCAAATCCATGATATCTTCCCTTTAGGAAACCGACTCGTGTACAACTTCACCGCCAGCGAAGTAGACGATTCCAGTCTGACCGCTCTCCAAGCTTTGCCGCCGGGCGTACAGTCCCATGACGGGCTCATTATGGGCGTCTATAGCTTTCCGCAATATCCCTTTGATATTACGGTCGTGACGGCGCCGTCGATGTCGCGGCAGGTTTTTCAACTGCTGCTTGTCGTCTTCCTCGCCTTCATGACGGTGACGGTGTGGCTCTTCGTCCGCTACAGCAGCAAGATCATTCGCGATATCAAATATTGCTTGGATGCCATGAACTCTTCCATCGACAGCAATTTTCAGAACGAGCTGCATGTCGACCGCAAGGACGAAATTTTCTTTATCGCCCACCGGATCAACTACTTGATCGCGCGCATCCGCAAGTTGGTCGATACAAATATTCGCCAGCAAATATCGGCCAAAGGCACCCAGTTGATTGCGCTTCAGCATCAGATCAATCCGCACTTCCTCTACAATACGATGGAAATATTCTCGTCCAGAATGGAACTGTCGGGATTGTTCAAGGAAAGCTCCGCCATGTCGGCCTTCTGCCAAATTCTGCGTTACAACATTAATAGCGACAAAATCCAGGTTGCGATCCGCGAGGAACTGCAGCAAATTCAAAATTATATCAGCATTCAAAAAATCCGAGAGCTGGATGTGAAGTTGGACATCGACATTCCCGAATCGATTCTATCCGTGAAAATCATCCGCTTCGTGCTGCAGCCGTTCATCGAGAACTCCTTCAAATACCGCCGGGAGGACGGAATGCTGCATATTCGCATTGCGGCCGTCCAACAGGGCCATTCCGTTATGATCGTCATTCAGGACAACGGTGTTGGCATTGCGAATCAGCAGCTCGTTCAGTTGAACGCCGGGTTTAGAGCCGCGCCGGCCGGTGTGTCCCGAGAGGATAAACATATCGGACTGTTCAATATCAACGAACGTCTCAAGCTGTTCTATGGCGAAGACCATGCGATACACGCCGCCATGGAGGACGGATATACGACATTCCGAGTACGCATTCGGAACGACATCGCCCCCCTGGAGCTACCGCCCGACGGAATCCTTCTGAATTAAGCGTGGATATGGAACGGCCGACAGGGCTTCTCGCCTTAGAAGGGAGAAGCCCTGTCGGATCAAGTATGTCGGCCGGTTACCGATTGAACGGATGCGCGAAGGTTAGACCGAGCTTTTGCTTGTTCTCCTGGAACTTCGTATCCTGATAAGTCTCCAACTTCTGCAGACCCAGGTTATCCAGCTCGGTCATCATCGCATTGTACTGCTTCTCGCACTCTTCCGTAGAGCCGGCCGTAACGATCCGACCGAGCGCTTGCTTGACGTACTCCTGCACTCTCGATTGGATGGCCGCCTCTTCGCTTCCCCCGATCGGAGCGGTTGCGGCAAACGGCTTATCGTCGTAAATCTCCACCTGCGCGTCTCTTGTCCGAGCCACCGTGTCCAAATCGAATACTGTTTTCGGCTCCGGGAACGTTCCTTGGATGACCGAGTAATCCATCATCCAGGATAGATCCGACACGTATTTGGCGGCCCATTCCGCAGGCTGCTCCTGCTTGATCTTGGCCATCGCCTCGTCTTGAACGACATGTCCATCCGCTAATTGATAAGCGCCTATTCCCCACTCATGGTTTAGCGTGAATTCATTCTGCGACATAAACGACAAGAGCTGGATAATGCGATCCGGCTGCTTCGCGTTTTTTGTAATCATTGTAGCGGCCCAGCCCGCGTTATTCTGACCCAGCACGGCCACGCGGTCATGGTTGTCGCCTCTCATCAACCCCGCATACAGAAATTGCGCGTTCGGGTCCGTTCCGTATAGCGTGCCTCTCGAGATCGAGACGTTCGTCCAGCGCGTCGTCGCGAAGAGTTCGCCGGAAGCGACCTTTTGTTCCATCTGATCCTTTTTCATCGTGAAGCTCTCATCCGTAAGCAGCCCTTCATTGTACAGCTGATTGTAAAATTCCAAAGCCTCCAAATATTCCGGCGCTCGATAGATCGACTGATATTTCCCATCCTTCGTTTCCATAGACGCCCCGAATTGCAGCGCCATCTGCTCGTCCGCCTTATCGTTCATCAGTACCGCGTAAGGAAGCATCTTCTGGCCCGCATAGGTCACGCCTTGTTCTTTTACGGTCCGAAGCGCTTTGATGAAGCCTTCCTTCGTACGCATATCGTCGGCTTTCATTCCGATCTGATCCAGAATGTCTTTACGGGCAAAGTTCTGATTGTGCGTCTCGTAAAAACCTTTGTTGGCCGCTACGTTATCGTCGCCGTAATAGAAGTTGGTGAACGCGTACCAGTTGCCGTCCGGCGCGGTGTACCAATCGATCATCGACTTCGGCACAACAAAATCAGGCGCATAATCATTAATCAGTTTGTTCATAGGCAGCAGCTTGCCGCTGTTTTCCAGCAGCGTTCTCTGGCTCGTATTGGCATCGAAGGTCACGACATCCGGCAAGGAGTCGGTCGAGATCAGCACGTTAAGCTTGTCTGTGTCTCCGGTCTGGAATTCGATCGAGCAGCCGGTTTCGTTCAGCACCCATTTGTCGAACTCGTTCGTCTCCGGCGAAAACTTCTTGCCGTACCAGTCGTAAGCCACAAACCAGGTGACTTTGCAAGCGGACGTATCCGTTTTCCAGCTTGGGCTGGCAATCTGTTTTGCTTGTCCATCCGAGACCGAGGCCGATACGGAGGCTGACGGCGTGCCGGCAGCGCTTGGGGAAGCGCTCGACGAGGAAGAGGACTTGGAGCTGCATCCCATAATGAGCAGGAGACAGACGGCAATCGCAAGCAGCGATACTTTCATTTGGTTGGCTTTCATGTAAACCCCTCCTGATTCTGTTTTCATTCTAGCTCGCAACCAACGGTCAGCCTTTGACGGCTCCCATTGTAAAGCCCTTCACGAAATACTTCTGTAAAAAAGGATACGTTAGTACGATCGGAATCGCGGTCACCGTCATCGTAGCCAACTTTATCGTCTGCGGAGTCAGCTTCACGGCTTGATCGGGCACGGCCGCAGCGGCTGCCGAGCTCAATGAACCGGCAACGGAAGGATCGGTAATGACCTTCTTCAAAAACAGCTGAATCGTCTGAAGCCACTGCGAATTCGTGTACATCATCGAATCGAAATAGGAATTCCAATGGTTAACCATCGTGAACAGAGCAATCGTCGCGAGTACCGGCTTGGACAATGGGATAATAATCTGGAAGAATATTCGGTATTCCCACGCGCCGTCGATTTTCGCCGATTCGATCAACGAATTCGGCAGCTCCCTCATGAACGACTGTATGATGATCATGTTATAGACACTGAACAGAGACGGGATGATGTACACCCAGAACGTATCGTATAGCTGCAAGTTCTGGATGAGGATAAAAAACGGAATCAAACCCCCGCTGAAAAACAATGTCACCATCATAAAGGGAATGTAGTATTTTTTGAACTTCAGGTTCGGACGCGTAATAGCGTACGAGACAAGCGACGTGAACAGAACGCTGGTCGCAGTGCCGACGACGCACTTGCAAATCGTGATCCAGAATGCCTGCAAAATCCGGGTGTCGATGAACACCGCCTTGTAATTGTACAGCGTGAATTTGCGCGGCCACCAATACACGCCGCCGCGAATGTAATCCATGCCTTCGTTCAATGAACCGACAACCGTGTACCAGAACGGATAAACCATAACGAACATCATCAGGATCATTAGCGGAATATTGAACCAATCGAACGGTTCCAGACGGAGCTGGCGGCGATGGTTGTTTTTTCTCATATGCTGGCCCCCTCTTAGAACAATCCGCGATCCAACAGCTTTTTGGAAACCCCGTTCGCCGTCAGCATCAGCACGACGGATATGCCCGAGATAAATACGCCCACCGCCGTTGCATAGGAAAATCGGGATTGCGCGATACCCGTTTTGTAGACGTAAGTTTCGAGCGTCTCGCTATACGCCAGATTCAGCGGATTTTGCAGCAAAATGAGCTGCTCATAACCGGTATTCAGAATGGAGCTGATCTGGAAAATGAACAGGATGACGATCGTGCCCGCGATGGACGGAATTGTAATGTACCACATTTTCTGAAAGCGATTGCAACCATCCATAGTCGCAGCCTCGTACAGCTCCTGATCGATGCCCGTGATCGCGGCGATGTACAGAATCGAGCCGAATCCGACGGACTTGACGATGCTGATCACCGTATAAATTGCATAAAAATATTTTCCTTTCGCCATCAGGTTAACATCCTCCGGAAACAGGCCCAACGCATGCATGATCGTAGAAACCAATTTGCCCGGCGCCAGCATCTCCAGCACGATCCCCCCAAAAATTACCCATGACAGAAAATGAGGCAAATAAGAGATCGTCTGCGCCATACGCTTGAATCGGATGAGCTTGATTTCGTTAATCAACAGGGCGAGCACGATCGGCGCCGAGAAGGAAAATGCCAGCGCCAGTCCGTTGATGACCAACGTATTGCGCAACGTATCCTTCAGTGCCGGATCGGAGAAAAAATCCTGAAAGTTTTTGAGTCCGACCCATGGAGCCGATTGGATCGTGGACAAGAGCGTAAAATCCTTAAACGCAATCGTAACGCCATACATCGGAAAATACGCAAAGACAAGCAGGAAGATCAGGCCCGGCCAGATCATCGTTTGAAGCTGGAACTGGTCGGAAATGCGGTGCCTTCCGCCGCGGTCGGCTTTGTGCTGCGATAACAATGGATCACCTCGTCATTCGTGTCTGTTTCCCCTCTATAATTGCGCAATTCCGGCCGAATGCACATAGCAATACTTAATAATCGATAACAAAATTTACGGTGTTTCATTTGTTTTTTTCAATCGTAAAATCTGCCATCCGATCGGTAATTCTGCTATTTGTTCAAATGCCAGCCATAGGTAAAATAGAGCAAATACCCATCATGACGAGGAGATGCAGCTATGCATTTGCAGGCGCCTGTACTAATTCGATACGGATGCGATTCCGATTTATTCTCGCTCGATTCCCCCATCCTCGCCTTCGCCCGGCAACAGTTGGACATCTACATCGAGAGAATATTCGACAGCGAAGCCGAACCAGGGCGGCGGCTAGACGTTATTTTTACAAGTCGCACGGATGCCGAGCTACGGCACGACGGCTATTCTGTCACGATCGGCGCAAACGAAGTGACTATCGCCTCAGCCATGGAACGAGGCATCTTATATGGCGTCTATGAATGGCTGCGGATGTTGGGCTGCCGATTTACGTTTCCTGCAGCAAGACTTGAAATCGTCCCTCAAATCAAAAGCATCGAACTCGAGGAGCAAACTGTCCGCAAATCGCCTTGGCTTGAATTTAGGGGATTGTGCTTGTACGACACGACGGGGGAAACGTTGGGGCAGACGATCGATAGGGTCGATTGGATGGCCAAAAACAACTACAATCTGCTGCTGACCTCGATCCATCGGACGGACGACTCGGTAGATGGCATGCATGCGATTTTATGGGATGAAGTCGGGGACAAGCTGCTGCCCGAGCTGCGGAAGCGCGGCATTGCGATCGATATGAGCGAGCATTCCACCGACTACTTCTTCCCGAGAGAGCACTGGTTCGCTCTTCATCCGGAATGGTTCTCCTTTATCGACGGAAAACGAGTGCCGCGGCAAATCTGTTATTCCAATCCAGACGCCGTGCGGGAATACGCTAGCAGCTTTGCGGCATTCGCTCGGGAAAACCACTATTTTCAGTTGCTTGGCATCTGGCCTTTGGACGGTGCCGGCTATTGCGAATGCGACCGCTGCCGCGACCCGCTGACCCTGCTGAGGGCCAACTTCTATATCGCCGACGAAATACGCCGGATCCGTCCGGACCTCCTCGTCGAGCATTTGGCTTACACACCGCAGAGCTTCGCCAGACCGCGGGAGGAACTGCCCTCGAATATGTCCGTCCTCGTCTGCAATGTGAATGATCAAGTAGCGTATGAATGGGGCGTAGTAGCGAAGAACGGCGGCGGCGCATTCTACTTCGACTATCATACGGGCGACCACTATCGCTTCCGCTCGAATCTGTGGATCAACCCGTTCTACGTTCGAGAAATGGTGAACACCTTCGCCGCTTACGACTACCGAGGCATCGTCTCGCTTTATCTCCCGATTGCGAGCTGGTGGCAGGCTAGCCTCAATTATTACTATCTCTCCCGCTTCTACTACGAACCGACGGCTAGCGTCGAAGAACTGACCGCCGAGCTTAGCGCCGATTTGTTCGGAGCTAGGAACCGGTCGTCAATGACGAAGGTACTGATGGAGATTTTCCGACAGCTTCAAGATCAAACGCTGTGGAGCGGCATGCCGCATAAGCATTCTTATTATAGCGAGCATATTTCGGCCAGAAACCGCGAGCTTGATCGACTGCACCTAGAAAAAATGGAAATTACGTTGCGCAGAATCGAAACGTGGATAAATGAAGCCGACTACGAAGGCGCCAGTCCCTCTGAACAAACCCAGCTCGACTATGTACGTGAATACGTTCGGTTGCAGCGGCTTTATTTCTGCTGCATCGACCAGTATGACGCGGATATTGATCGTCCTGAACGAGCAGAGCCTTATTTCCATGCATTAGGCGAGCTGGAGCAGCGATACGGTTCGGTATTTATCTCTGAGAACTATGCCCGTTGGCGGATTATTGGCCGCGATAACATCTTCGATCCCCTCAACGTGAATTCGTTTCAGCCTCGAACAAGCTGAAAACAAGCAATTTCCAGCCTAATAGTTTCTCTTTTTCCGTTCCCCTGGCGCCTTTATCATGGAGTACAAATAAATGCACCGGTTAAAGGTGCAGGGGGTTCCCTCGATCTTGAAATCAATCGTTCAATTGCTGTACTTCGGCTATCATCAGGCGATGAGCTGTCTGTTCCCGGTCGCGATCTTCGGAACTCTGGCTCTCTCCAATGTAGTTCATCTGCCGTTCATTTATCGGTACGACGCTATTCTGCTTGTTTTGTTAGGCGTACAATACTTTATGTATCGCAGCGGATTGGAAACTCGCGACGAGATCAAGGTCATCTGCTTGTTTCATCTTATTGGTCTGGCGCTCGAGTTATTTAAGGTACATATGGGTTCCTGGTCATACCCCGAGCCGGCGTATACGAAGCTGTTCGGCGTCCCGCTCTACAGCGGGTTTATGTATGCCAGCGTAGCGAGCTTTATGTGTCAGGTTTGGCGGAGATTGAGGATGGACATGACCGGCTGGCCCGGACTGGCGTCTGCTGCGCTCCTGGGCGGGGCGATTTACTTGAACTTTTTTACCCATCATTTTATTCCCGACTTTCGCTGGTGGCTGACGGGGCTTGTATTTATCGTATTTCGGAAAACATGGATCATCTATCGGGTACGCGAGGCCACATATCGAATGCCCTTGACGCTCTCTTTTATCATCGTTGGCTTCTTCATCTGGCTGGCCGAAAATATCTCGACATTCTTTAATGCGTGGAAGTACCCTAACCAGCACCAAGTCTGGCACCTGGTCAGCTTCAACAAGATCAGCTCGTGGTTCCTTCTAGCCATCATTAGCGTCATCATTGTGGCTCAGCTTAAGTATGTGAAGGCTCGTCGGGTATGGGGAAATTGAATCGTCTCGCAATCGTGCAACTCCCCCTCAGACTGTCGAGAAAGACCCGTCGTTTACTTACTAATATTCGTGTCGCTTCTCCCAAATCCGGCGCAATTTATCCGAAGGTTGGAGATCCAACTCCTGAAGCAATAATTGCGAATAACGCTCATAGGAGCTATGAAGAGATTGCCGATCCCCCATAGCTCCAAGAGCCGTCAGCAGCAGAAGATTGCACTCTTCGTCGAATTCATTATGAGACACCAGTCTTCGCGCGATTCGAGCCGCCTCCCGATACTGCTCTCGGTTTAACAACCGATTGACGAGAAGCTTGGCGAAGGAATCGTAGACGAGCACTAGTCGTGAACGCTCCGCGGTCACCCACATATACGACTTGTCCTCGAACAGCTCGCCCGCAAAGCGCTTTTCCAATTCAACCGCGGCTTCTTCCTCTCCCGGTTCAATGGAGGACAGCTTCTCGACCCCCTGCTCGAATTGAATAAAGTCGACATCCATCTGGCTCAAGTCAACGCGATACTGCGCCGGCGTGGACAGAATCGCCTCTTTGCATCCGTGCTGCGACAAAGCCTTTCTCAGCTGATAGGCCGCTGTATTAAGATAAACCTCGGCATTTTTAAGCGGCATATCCGGGAACATATCCTCTAGAATGCGGGCTCTAGATACGTTGCGACCTCTATGTACCAGCAAATAAGCAAATAGCTCCGCACTTCTCCGAGATATCCATTTTACTTCTCCCGCTTGCCGACTGGAAACCTCGAAGCCTCCCAATCCGCGAACCGTTAGACCTTGAGGAGCGCGGCTTTCCGTTTCTCCGGAAGAAGCGCTTCGTCTGCCAAGCGCTCTGGCAATTGTCTGCTCCAGTCGCGTACCGGAAATCGGCTTGACCATATAATCCAGCGGATATACATCGTAAGCTGGTATCGCATATTCCGTGTGCGATGTCGTAAACACAATGTCCGCGTCGGCACGTAACGCACGCAATCCCCGCGCCAGCTCCAGCCCATTATCTTCGCCGATCTGGATATCCAGGAAGGCAAGATCCACCTGATTGTCTCGAACGAACTGCAGAGCCTCCGCCGCGTCCTGAAAGCTCCCGACCAATTCTATGCCTTCCGACTTGGATAGCAGCCGCTTCATGGCGAGCAGCATTGCCGGTTCATCATCGACGACAAGAACTCTCATCCTTCCTTTCCTCCCCTCACGGTAAAATAAAATACGCTCCCTTGCCCTGCGCGGCTTTCCGCCCACATTTTCCCGCCGCTTCGCTCCACGAACTGCCGACTGACCAGCAGTCCGAGTCCGGTTCCCCGCTCCCCCGCCGTACCGGGCAACGAGTTTAACGCCTTCTCTTCGAACAAGCGCAGAACGTGCTTTTCATCCATTCCCACTCCATTATCGCTAACGGAGATAGTTGTCAAATCATCGGAAATCCGTGCGCCTACGCGAACGGAGCCTCCTGCTCTCGTAAATTTAACGGCATTGGATAACAGGTTGCGCAAAACCAGGCCCAATACTTCCCGGTCGGCATATACGCGAGTACCGGCAGGGATCGCGTTCTTCATCTCAATCTGCTTGGCTTCGCTCTGTGCCCTCAGCATATGGCAGCAGTCCTCTGCGACTTCGGACAACTCCAGCCATTGCGGACGTAGCGCCATATCCTCCCGTTGGCTGCGAAACCACTCCAGCAGATTGTTCGTCATTCCCAGCGTTTGGCGAATCTGATCCCCCAGCATCCCGACAATTTCCCGGTGCTCCTCGTCTAACCGGTATTGATCCTCCTCCAGCATCGCGATCAGTTGGTACTGAGAAGCAAGCGGGCTACGAATATCGTGCGATACGATCGTAAACAACTGGTCCTTCATCCGGTTTAACTGCGCAATCTGCTCCAGATGCTTCTCTTTCTCCGTGACATCCACGACAAGAGAGACGCTGCCTTGCTTACGCAGACGATGCACGGGATAGACGTTGACGTTGTAAATTTTCCTTTCCCCGTCTAGCCAAGCCTCAATTGTGGCCCGCCCCTCCTGCATGGACTCGCACAAACGCCGCCATTCCGGCCATGGTTCCAGCAGTTCCTTCACGTCCCGGCCGGAAATCTCCGTATGTCCCATATCCGCGAACCATCGCGACGCTTGTTTATTGCTGTCGATGATTTTTCCCGAAGCATTGGTAATAACGATACTTTCCTGAAGCGTATCGAGAACGATCGTTCTGGCAAAAGGAACAACCGCGAAAAACTTAATCCTCAGCATAATGACGAGCATCAACATACCCGTAAATCCGCAGTAAACCGATAACGAAAGCAGCCAGGGCGACCATTCGGGCTGTATAAGCCTGGCAACCTCCAGTGCGAACGGAAACATACTGAGAAACAGAACCCACATTCCAGGCTTGCGAAAATCGCTGCGGATATTCCGTATATATTGGAATAGAAAGAAGACGCCCCCTACGATGATGCTGAAGCATAGAAGACCGAACGCAATGGAATAGACAGTCCGAGAAGTCACCAAGTGACCATTTACGAGCTCTATGAGACGGTAGATCACATGAAGCTCGGAGTCAAACCAAGACAGCAAAGACCAGAGCGTGAATACGGAAAACAGCGCAACCCTCCAGATCGGCTTGACCAGTTTCTCCCGACCGACCAACTGATAGACAAAGAGAATAAAGCAAGGCACGATAAAATTCAGCGCCGTGCTTTGAAGATGGCGAAAAATCAGCTTATCCGTTAATAAATAGCTGCTTTTCTCCATAATGATGCTGGCGGAGTAGATCATTCGACAAACGATCAGGCCGATAAGATAGCTGACTCCGCGTTCTTTTCTATACCCGTATACGAAAAATAAAATGATGCCCGACATGACCACCGAAGCGGACATCAGAATAAGTTCAATTGTGGGATTCATGCTTCAAGTATACCATTTCAGAAATCGACAAAAAAAGACCGGCCCGCAACGTCATATAGAATGACGCGCTAGACCGATCTGTACAAATTTCAAGTGTGCTTGGGACTAGGCGAAAACTCCACCAGCAACCTTAGGAGCAAGAAAATTAGATTGCCGTAGCCGCCTGATGATGACTCGCATTATCCCAAGGCACAAGAGCCAAATCGACTTCAAGAGCCATAGCTACCCTAATGATTGTGTCGATACGAGGGGCTGTTGTATCGCTTTCGAATCGAGCAATCGCAGATTGTTTCATGCCAGCCTTGATCGCCAGTTCCGTTTGTGTCCACCCTCTGCTTTCTCTTAATTTGATCAGTGTAACCACCATTTCGGCGCGCTTGCGAATAACCTCGATCTCCTGTTTACTTTCTGGGCTCATATCATGAATCACATCTTCCCAAGTTGTCATGGAAATCACCTCCTCTTATTGACTCTGCTCGCTTGCTCACGATGCCCTTCAATTGGATGCTCACTTATGTATTTATCTCTTAGACGTCTTGCCTTTGCCACTTCTAATCGATCTGTTTCGTCATCGTCCTTTGTATAATGCGACAGCATCACAAACCGATTTCCATTCCACAAACACATAAATATTCTTTCATCAAGGGGCCTTAACTCATACAGGTTGTCGTTTTCCTTACCCTTTAAGTTTTAATAATTTTTGAACCTGCACGCGTGCCTTGAAGGCGAACCCGTTCAATACAATAAACAATTTTTTCGAACTTAATTTTGGCGTTTTTGTCTCCACTATTTTTTCGGGATTCAATATCCCTAATGAAGCTTTCAACCTCAGGCAGGCTAATAAAATCAAACTGGTACACCTGAACGCCTCCTTGCGTTCTCACTATATTCAGTTTCACAACAGCTATAACTTATACGTTATAATTATAACACTATCGTTATATTATACAAAGTAAACAATGTTCCTATCGACAAAAAAAGACCGTCCCTGCAACGTCATGAGAGTGACGCGCTGGAGCGATCTTTTTTACACTCGTTAATACAGCACCTTACCCTCTAGCTCATTGCGGGGCGCGGTTGCAGTTGCTACAGGCCAAGTGGCGTCCGGCTTTACTGCCCGACAACATAGACGAAATTTCGACCAGACGCTCCCGAGACCGTTTTTCGGCAGAGACGTCATCCAGGCGATAATAGGCGTACTGTTCCCCTTCGCGCTCTCTCTCCCTCCACTCATCCTGAATCTGCGGACACCGCTTGAGGATAATAACGCTTGGCAGTAAGCATACACAGTCGGAGCAGTTGAATTGGGCATCCAATCCAGTTACTCCAGCTTTGCTTTCCGAGGCTTCCCCTCGCCGCTTACTTATTCAATTCGTTCCACTTGGTCAAGAAATCCTTCAACATATTATCTTTGGTCAACTGACCGCCGATATAGCCCTGCATCGCATCCGAGAAATAATGGCTGGTCGCTTCTCCGCCGGGGAATTTGAACCAGTTCCAGCTAATTGTGCGGTTGTCCTGGCTGTAAGTCATGATGTCTGTTGCCAGCTGGCCCAGAATACTGCTGTCTGCCGGGATGTTGTCAAATGCCGGAATGTGCTTGAATTCCTCCGTCATATACCGCTTGCCAATGTCGGAACTGACCATCCAATCCAGAAAAGCTTTTGCTTCCTCTTTCACTTTGGACTTATTGTACACAACCCAGCTATAGGGAACCCCGACAGGAAGCTTGTCCATCTTACCGGCATCGTTATTGATCGGCATAGGCAGCAGACCGATATTCAGATCCGGGTTCGTCTCGGACAGCGCCACTTGCGTCCAGTTGCCTTGCTGAGTCATAGCCGCTTTGCCGGTCGCGAACTCGGATATCTGGGTGTTGTAATCGACTTGCAGCGAGTTTTTGCCGCCGTATTTCAACGTCAGGTCGAACAAATTCACCCACTGCTCGAACGTTTCGTTGCCCGCGAAAGCGGTCGCTCCCTGGTCAAGCCCCTGAATGAAAGCGTTCGGATCGTCCTGATAAGCGAAGCCGATGTTGGCCAGATGGTTGCCAAGCACCCACCATTCCCCGTAACCGTTAACGAATGGGGTAATTCCTGCGTCTTGCAGCTTGACCGCGACGGCCTCCAGTTCATCAATCGTCTTGGGCAGTTCCGTAATGCCCGCCTGCTGGAACAAGTCCTTGTTATAGATAAAGCCGTAGCCTTCCAGATTAAGCGGTTGCCCGTAAAGCTTGCCGTCCTTGGTCATCGGCTCTTTCGCGAAGTCCAGCACATGCTGCGCCCAGGGCTGGTCGGACAAGTCCTCGAGGTGCTCCAACCACAGATCCAGTTCCTTGTAGCCCCCGTTCAGGAAAATATCGGGCTGATCGCCGGAGCTGAACTTGGTGCGAAGCGCGGTGGCGGAATCCGCTCCTCCGCCTATCGTTTCCAGCGCAATTTTGACGCCCGGCGTCAGTTGCTCGTACTCCTTGATCATCGCCGCAAGCTGGTCGGCGATCTCAACCTTGAAGTTCAGGAACTTGATCGTCTTGATTCCGCTGGCTCCAACCCCGGAGCTGGCGCTCGGCGCCCCGGTCGAGGCGTTCCCGCCGCCCGTCGAGCCCGAGCTGCATGCCGCGATCAACGATACCCCTGCCAGCAGTGCAATCATTCCGTGCATTTTTCTTACGTTCACGTGGACTCCCCCTTGGAATTAGCTATGACATCCCCAACCTAGCCTTTCACTGCTCCGGCGGTGATTCCGGCAATAATCTGCCTCTGAAGCGCCAGGAACAGTCCCAGAATCGGTACAATCCCCATCACCAGCCCGGCCAAGGCGAGATCCCATTGCTTCGAATATTGGCCAAAGAAGGCATAGATAGCGAGCGGAATCGTCCGTTTATCCGGGTCGTACAGGACAAGCAGTGGCAGCAAAAAGTCATTCCAAATCCACAAGCTGTTTAACAGTACAATCGTGACGGTAGCCGACTTCATGAGCGGGAATACGATTCTCCAGAACACGCCGTAGAGCGAGCAACCGTCCATGATCGCCGATTCCTCCACCTCCAGCGGAATGGATTTTATAAACCCGTGGTAGAGGAACAGGCTGAGCGGCGCTCCAAATCCGAAAAAGCAAACGATCAATCCCGTCCTGCTGTTCATAAGATCCACGCTGCCCAGCACCTTGACGAGCGGAATCATGACCGACTGGAACGGAATGATCATCGCCGCCACGAACAGCCCGAACAGAAAATTGTTGACCCGCGTCGGACGCCGCACCATATGGTAGGCCGCCATTGCGCTGATGACAACGATCCCCGCTATGCTAGCCGCCGTAATGATGAAGGAATTGGCGAAGGCGCGCGGATAGTTCATAATTTCCCACGTTCTGCTGTAGTTGCTCCAGACGAAGCTCTGCGGCCAACTGGCAGCGTTGCTGAGCAGATCGCTGAAGCTTTTGACGGAATTGCTTAAGACGAAATAGAAGGGAACCAGGAAGAGCAGGCCGAGAAGATAGCAGGCCGCTTCCAAGCTGAGCAGACGCAGCGTATATCTGCCTTCGCGTATCATGCCTCCACCTCCCGCTTCTTGGTGAATCTGACCTGCAGCGTCGTGACGATCGCCACCACTACGAAGAAGATCAACGCTTTGGCCGTTCCCAGCCCGTAGCGATTGTTCCCGAACGCTTCGTAAAAAATGTTGAGCGCAACCGACTCCGTAGATTTGAATGGCCCCCCCTTGGTTAACGCTAGGTTCAGATCGAACACCTTGAAGCACCAGGAGACGGCAAGAAACAGACAGATTGTGAAGGCCGGCATAATCAGAGGCAGAACGATGCTGCGCAACTGTCGGGCGCCGGATGCTCCGTCAATCTTGGCGGCTTCGACGATTTCCGGCGGAACGTTCAGGATGGCCGCAATGTAGATGACCATCAGGTAGCCGGAGTATTGCCAGACGCTGACGATGACCAGCCCCCAGAAGGAAGTGTCCGGAGTTCCGAGCCACGGCAGTTGGAACAGTCCAATCTGCAACGCTTCTCCTGCCGAAGCGAAGCCTTTGACGAAGATGAAGTGCCAGATAAACCCGAGAAACAGCCCGCCGATGACGTTCGGCATGAAGAAAATCGTTCGCAGCAAATTTGTCGTCTTTAAGCTCCGCGTTAAGATCAAAGCCAGCCCTACCCCGACCAGATTGATCAGGACGACGGAAACCAGTGTATAGCGCGTCGTGAACCAGAAGGAACGGTGAAAAGCGGCATCCTCCAGCAGAATCTGCTTAAAGTTGGCCAGCCCCACCCAGCCGATCTCGGAGGTCACGCCGTTCCAATCCGTCAGTCCGTAATAGATGCTTAGCAGGAAAGGAGCAACGACAATCAAGGAGAAGAAGAGAACCGCCGGCCCTAAGAAGACAAGCTTAAGCTGAATGTCCGGCCAGACTATCCCGCGTTTCCCCATTCCAATCTCTCCGTTCTGTATAGAAGTGAAGCGATAGAGATCATGCAGGCCAATGCCGTCACAGGTATCGACTCATCGCTTGCATCCCGCGATTCGCGGTATAGACCGGCCCCTTATCCCACAGCTCCTGATTCAGCAGCTCCAGCGCAAGATACCCGGTGTACCCTTTTGCTTCGAGAGCGCTTACAATCTCATTCATTGGCAGGATTCCCTCGCCCGGCAGCAGCCGTTCCGAATCGTCCAACTCCGGCTGCCGCAGATGAGGCAAGTCGCACAGATGGACGTGGAACAGCTTCTCCACAGGCAGATTTTGAATGTCCGCCAATGTGCCGCCGCTTCTGAAGAAATGGAACAAATCCAGATTGTAGCCGATATGATCGTGTCCGGCATCCTCGACGAGCTTCAAGGTTTGCTCCATATTCTCCAGAATGAACGGGCCGAGCGGCGGGTTCAGGCTCATAAACTCCAAGCCCAGACGAACGCCGTATTTGGCCGCTAGGTCTCCTGCTTTGCGCACGTTGACGAGCGCGGTATCGTACCAGCCGGGATACGCCTTGGCAGCCGGATCTGCGCCGATGCCCAGATTGTTGATCCCAAGCTGCTGACAAAGCCGCAGTTGGCGTTCCAATTCCAGTTCGTAAGCCGGATATGCCTCCTCCTTGGACAGCAGGAGCGTGGCTTCCGGCGAGGCCAGCCCGATCGCCGCGATCGGCACAAGGTCTGCCGCCTTCAAATCCGCCGCCAACTGTTCAACCGTACGCCCGGACAAATACTTGTCCACCTTGCTGATCGCCAGCTCCGCCGCCTGCCATCCCGCTTGCGAGAAGGCCTGGAGATCGTCGGATGTGCTTGCCGGAAGCGTCGTAATTTGCGAGATTGCGATCTTCATACCCGTTCCCCCTGACGCTTACGGTATAAGCGCGCTTAATGTTTTGTAGCCGAGAATCAGCCCGTTGCGATCCTGGACGTAGTTGTTCACGATATCCGACTCTTCCGTAATTTCGCCCATATCGATGGTCTTCGCGAAGACGTCGTCCTCGTGCTCAATGTCGATGTTGCCCGTGTAATTAACTTCAATCAGTGCCGTAATGTATTTGTCCCATTTCACATCGCCCCAGCCCGGCGTTCTCGCACGCCACCAGCCGTGGCCCAAGTCGTCGATGTCCCGGAACAGCGTGCCGAATTGTCCGCTCCGCGCTTTCACATCGTGCAGAATTTCCATATCCTTAGCGTGAGCGTGGAAAATTTTATGCCCGAACTCGTGAATCGCTTTGACGTAATCGATTCCTTGCCACACCATGTGCGACGGATCGATCTCCAGCCCCAGCGCGTCCGACGGAACGGCGTCGAAGAGCACTTGCCAGATTTCCGGGCTGTAGGCGATATTGAGCCCTTCCAAGGTGACATGGTTCATCATCGGGCAGTTTTCCATAGCGATGCGGATGTTGCGCTTCTCCGCTTCCTCGCAGAACCGGGAGAATACTTCCTTGAACAGCGGAATATTCTTCTCGACGGACAATTCGGGATTGCGGCCAGCGAAGGTGGACACCGTTCTGACGTTCATTCTTACGGCCAGGTCCAGCAGCTTGATGAAATAGCGCTGTGCTTCTTCGCTGTGCGCCTTATTCGGATCGAGGTAGTTCGGATAATAGCCGAGCGTGGAAATCTCGATATCGTGATCCTCCAGATCCTGACGAATCTCCTCGATGCGCCGATCGGAAATCGTGTCCGCATTTAACGAAGATTTCGGCCAGGCGCTCAGCTCCATACATTTGAATCCGACTTCGGAAGCGAATTTGACGGTTTCCGGCGTGTAGTTGCCATAAAATCCGAGCTTCATGTGTACCCCTCCAAGTTGTTTGACTATTCAAAATGTAACGCGTTACATTTTCATTATAGAACTGCTTTTCAGATGTGTCAACGCTCAATTTGCAAAAAAAGACCGCAACCCTGTCCATCCGTTGCGGCGTAAAGCACTCAGTATTTCATCGTCGATTCCCGGATAATCAAATCGTGATCCAGAGAAATATTGTTAACGACAGCCTCGCTGTCCGCAATTCTTCTTAGCAGCATAGCGCCGGAATGACGGCCCATATCGAACATCGGCTGAGATACGGTGGTCAGCGTCGGGTTCATGACGGCGGCAAAGTCGATGTTGTCGAAGCCGACTACTGCCAACTCCTCCGGCACTCGAAGGCCTAGGTCCTTCGCTACTTTGAGGATGGAGAGCGCAATCGTATCCGACACGGCAAAGATTGCGGTCGGCCGCTCTTGCATCGTCAACAGTTCCCGCACGTCAAGCTGCGCGCGCTCGAAGCCGAGATCGGCGTGGACCACCCAGCGCGAATCGACTTCGATCCCGTGCTCTTCCAACGCCCGCAGGTAGCCCTGCTGGCGTAATCCGGCCGTATAAATATTGGAGTTGACCAGGGCAATCTTGCGGTGGCCGATCGTGAGCAGATGCTTGACCGCTTTGTAGGCCGCCTTCGTATTGTCGATGCTTACGCAAGGCGCGTTGGCGTTCCCCACATGCTCTCCGCAGATGACGACAGGATAGCGATTCGTTGTCGTGAGCAGCTCGTAAAATTCGAAGGAGGGGTCGATCGTGATCATGCCGTCGGCGAGCTTTTTCTTCACCATATCGTAGTAAAAAAGCTCCCGCTCCGTGCTAGAATCCGTCGTGCACAGCATAATATTGTTGTGGTTCGCCTTCGCCACGCTCTCGATGCCGGAGACGACTTTGGCATAGAATGGATTGGAAATGTCCGGGATGAGCACCAGCAGCCTGTGGCTTCGAGAAGCGCGTAAGCTCTTGCCCAACATGTTCGGCTCGTAGTTTAATCTCTCAATGACCTCTTCGACTTTCTTTCTCGTCTTGGCGGACACCGACGAGTGATTGTTCAATACGCGGGATACCGTTGCGACGGAAACTCCCGCTTCCCGGGCTACTTCATGAATATCTGCCATAGTATCCTCCTGTCGCTTCCTACTTCGATTTTGCACTTTAAAATCAACATGAAATGTAACGCGTTACTGTATTTATATTATAGTATGAGCTGGAATGGCATGACAATACCCCGCACTCTTACTTTATAATCGAATTTCAGCGAATCGGCATTGCCTGTAAAAAAGGCGCGTATCTCCCTAGAGCGTGTCTGAAAACTCGATCCAGGCATCTTTCACAGCCTGCTCGGCAAAATCTTCTGCCCTCGGAGTTTTCAGACACGCCTAGCAGCGAACGCCGCCGGTGAGATACATGCCTCTATTTCAAATCGCCAACCAACATAGACGCAATTTCGACCAAACGATCCTGCGACAGTTTCTCGGCAGAGAGGTCGTCCAGACGATAATAGGCGTACCGATCCCCTTCGCCCTCTCCCCAAGCCAAGCGCTGCGAAGCACTGTCCCGCCCTTTTAAGTAGAAGACTTCCCGCGCGCCGATTTGAACCTTTTTCATCTCCAGCTCGTTCATTTCGTCTGTAAAAATAGCCCGATCCGGCACATTAGTCCATACGCTTAACGAGACTTTATCCCCGCGGTCATTCTCGTAGCTCGCATAATACCCCGTGATCTCGCCAAGCGGAATCGTCCGATAGCTTAATTCCCCGAAAGTTTTAGAGTCCGCCCAATCCTTCCCGTCCGCGACTTCCCATCTAAGATCATGCACAAGCGAGCCCGATTGAAAAACAAAACCGTTTCCGAGTTCATTCAACGGCTTACGCCGATCAATTTCTGCGGCAAATTGCGAAAAGTCGGTATACAGCCGTTCGTTTGCCAGACCGATATAGCGATTCTGGTCCTTCAAGTAAAACACGGCCGCCTCTCCTTCAGCCAACAGGCTCCGCAATGCTCCCGTATCGACCTCATCGACAGACTCGTCACCCGGCATGAAGCCTCTATATTCCAGAGCAACCGAACCATCCGGAGCAAAAAGCTTCCAGGATTCCATCGCATAGCCGAAGCCGCAGGCAAAGAGGACCGCCGCTACGATTAAGGAAATGCGCCATGCACCCATCCGGCCTGGCTTCTTCCCCGATGAAATAACCAACTGCGATTGCTCGGCCCGACTTCTGCTGCGAACTTCCGCCATAATCCGTTCCGTTCTATCGATTCGGGGCAGTCGCTCTTTCAGCGATGTCAGATTCGCTTGCCAATCGATAGGTTGACTCTTCCTCATCTTCTCCATCCTCCATTTTTCCCCAGATTCTTCTTAGCTTGGCTATAGCTCGCTCCACCCTTTTGCGCAAAGCCGACGACGATTGGGGAAAAATCTGTCCGATCTCCTCGTAGGATTTTCCCTCCATCACCCGGAGCACAACCAGCGATCGTTCATCAACCGATAGCCGCCGAAGCGCCCGCTCGCTTTGCACCAGCACTTCCTTCCGTCTCGCAACCGCATACCCTTCATCCGCATGATCCTGACTGAGCGGTTTGAGCAGTCTGGCCAACAACGCCGATCTTTTCCGCTTGCGGAGCAGGTTTAGGCAATGATGATAGGCCATCTTGTACAGCCATGCCGAGAAAGATTGACTGTAGGCATACAGCGCCAACTTCTCGTAAGCTTTGATCAGCACGTCCTGTACCGCATCCTCCGCTTCTTCCCGCTGCATGAGGAGATGATAACAATAGACGTACAAGCGCTGCTGATACCTCTCAATCAGTTCCGCGTACAGCTCCACTTGCCCTTCCCTAACGGCACGAATCAGCATTTCGTCGGAAGCCTCGCACATTCGCTCCTGGTTCATCGCTCTCCCTCCTTCCGTTTTCGTCTATATAACACCCCGGTTGGCTTTTTGTGACTGTTTGTTTTAATTATAGAAGAGGTCGATAAAAAGACCGGCCTGCAACGTCACTGAGAATGACGCAATCGACCGGTCTGTTTTAATAATCCGCCTGCTTGACGTATATCTGCACAGGCTCAATCTTTAATATTCGATTTTCAAGCTCTCTCCGGCTATGTACACCCCTGCGGATCGGGTAATCGGCAGCTTCTGCTCGGCGGTGAACCCGATCGTCTCCCCATCGCGCAAAGCTACATCGTACTCGACGACGTAAGACGCGATATCCATTAGAAAATCGCGCAGCTCGGCAGGCGAAGCCTGGCTGTCGATAATTTCGATCTCGTCCTTGCCCAGCGGCTTCAGACCGCAAGTGTACGCGCTCATTCCTCCCTCGGAGCGGACAAGACCAAAGTAAACGAGA
Organism: Cohnella sp. LGH; assembly: GCF_017671885.1. Lineage (NCBI taxonomy): Bacteria > Bacillati > Bacillota > Bacilli > Caryophanales > Paenibacillaceae > Cohnella > Cohnella sp. LGH. The sequence continues at coordinate 322,449 of NZ_CP072117.1, read as the reverse complement.
TTCAGAACCGGGAAACCCTCGTCGGATTTCAGCAAATCGGCCGCTTCCACAAACATCTCCGGTTGAAACACAGTGCCGGAGGAATAAAGCCCGATGGCATTGGGCAGCTTTAAGCAGCTCGCAGCGAGCTTCGTATACATAATCCCGCTTTCAAGCGCGGAGCGTCCGCGGGGGAATACGGCTACGATCATTTGCGCCACATGAGTCCCGACCACCTCCGCCGCTTCGCGCCACGTGTAGTTCCCTTGCGCGTAGTGCTCGGCTTCGCCGTCCGGTACAGGGGCATCGATAAAGCTTACAGCCAGGGTGAAGCCGTCCGTTTCAAAAACGAGAGTGCCTTCGGACTTCTCATCCTCCGGCGAACAGGAAATATTCCAGTCCTGTACGAGAATTTCCTTCAACCGTTCAAGGTCGCACTCATGGGAGTTGAGAAGAACGAAGCCGGTAAACAGGCCGGATGACTCCTTCGAGTCTGCGTTCAGCTTGTCTATCATCGCGATTGCCTGCCGCTCCGCAGTTGCGGGCTCATAAGGCTGCATATCGCTAATCACATGGCCGCAGTGCTCCGTCTCGAATGCGTTCGAATAGCCGCCGCAAACGCCGAGAAGCCACTTGCCAAGCAGCGATTTTTTAAATCGAAATAAGTAATATTGCATTTCATTCAACGTAAATTGTCCGGCGCATTCTATTCTGCTCGGTCGCTTACCTAACCCGTCATCATTTTCCAACCACTCGATCATTGCTTGTGTCGCTGCTTGCTGCTGAGCTGTCATCCTTCTTTTCCCCCTTGGGTAATTTCCCCGCTGTTGCGGATTCAATTGTTTATCTAGTCTGTAGAGACTTTGTGACGGCCTTGAACAGCTTAATTTTCCAGAGCCCGTTAAGGCTGAAAACCTTTGAAAACCTGCCTTTTTACCGGAATCCGCTCCTTCTCTTTAATACAATAACATAATTTACAATTTCTGAAATGCCGCTCTGGTGAGCGGGAAAGAAGACCCACTCCCTTCCTTAAATCAATCTAAAGATTCATTCTTGTTCCACGTCCTTCCAAAAATAAGGTATAATAGCCTTATTTCCTGTCGATTTATAGGGAATTTTAACTATTAGATATGGAGAGGTGTGCAGTTTTGAAGAAAGCGTTGTCTGTATTCTTGCTAGTTGCTATGCTCCTTGCCGCTTGTACGGAAGGCGGCGAGCCGGAAGTCGTCCAACCCTCCAAGTCCCCAACAGAAACGCAACAAGTCCCTAAGGAAAGCATCGTTAACACTGGCGGCAGGACGGTACTGGACCTCAAAAAGAAGTATGGCTCCGACAAGGACAAGGCATATATGCCTATGTACAATGTTCCTCAGGACAAAGTCTTCCAATTTAAGTTCAACAGCGAAGTCCCAACAGACGCGATCACCGTACACACGGATATTAAGGCGGAGGAGAAAAGCCGGATTTTAGCCTTCACCTGGCCTTTGGACTTCGGGGAAAATAAGAATACAATTGAAGTAAAGCCGAATGGCGCCGTGTTATCGACCTCCCAGCATCTCAACGGCTATAACGGCTGGGGCAATGCCCCGATCTACTACATCCGGATCAACTACGATATGGATGCAACGACTCCTACTCCATTGGAAAAGCCGATTATCATTCCGTTTACGATCAAATCGGAAGTAGAAGTTCCCACCCTTAAATATACCATTAGTCATGACGGCCGATTCAAGCTGACCTGGAACAAGATAGAGGGAGCAACCGAATATAAAATCTACCAGCGCAGCAAGATCGTATTAAGAGAAACGACAAATCTGCCGGTAACAGGGGCTGAAGAGGGCTATATCGGTCCTTCCCCTTTATTGGAGACCTCCTTAACGGAAACCGAGTTCGACGACTTTTTGCTCAACGGCAGCGGCGGCCTTGTAAGCGTCGAAGAAGATAGAGTTTCGGTGCAAAATCAAGGCGTGAACGGCGAATACTACATTACGGCAGTAAAAGACGGCAAAGAGTCTATTTTGAGCAATGCCGTTAGCACCATAGCCTTGTCCTCCCAATTGCCTTATAAGCTTGAGGGAGAGAATAATATATTGTACGAAACATTCGACGGGATTTCTTCTCTACCTTCGAAAATCGATGTCACCTTTATTGATGGCTCCCTCTCTTCGAGAGACGTTATTTATGACCCTAGCAACGTAAGCATCGCAAACGTTGGAAACACCGCAATTCCTGCAGTCATTAAAGGCACGGCGCTGAAAGGCGCAGTATACGTCAAGAATCTGACCGAGGAAGATTTACAAAAGCTAGCGGATGCCCAGCCTAAAGACAGCGCCACGGGCTTTGTCGCGCCTGAAAATACGACAGATTATATTCCTGCGCCGGATGTCCCGACCATTATTGAACCCTCCGCCAGCGAAGAGCAGGGAAAAAGCCTGGAAGAAATCCAGAAGACAAATACGGAGCAGAAAGTTGAAGAAGGCAACCAACAAGCGGTGCCTGTTCCCGAGATCATTGAAGAGGTTCCGCTTAACGCGGACACGGCGCTGGAGGAGTTTCTGGCGATCAACATGATTGATGTTCAGGAGAAAATTTCGTTGAAGGCTTTCCCGGAAGCACAAAACTTCGAGACCATCTCCGATGTGCTGCAGGAGGTTATGTACCAAAACCCGCTTGTCATCGGTCTTAAAGGCTGGGGCTACGACTATCGCACCTTAACGCTGACGCTGAAATACGAGGAGTCCGCAGACGACATCAAGCGAAAGCAGACGGAAGTGCTGGCCGAGGCTAATAAAATCGTGGCGGAAATCGTCAAACCCGACATGTCCGCAGAGCAGAAATATAAAGTTATTTACGACTATCTGAACGATAACACGAAGTATGACGACGCTGCACTTGCCAACGCCGAAGCCAACGACTTCCGGAATATCGATCCCGCATTTAACGATTCTTTTACGACCTACGGCATTATGGTGAAAAAGGTTGGCGTATGCGCCTCCTATGCTTCGGTGTACAAAATGCTGAGCGATCTGGCCGGGCTGGAGACGATTGTCGTCACGGGAAATATGGACGGCGTTCCCCATGCCTGGAACAAGGTCAAGCTCGCCAACGGTTGGGTGCATGTCGATTCGACGAACAACGCTACCAACAGCGGCATTCCCTATCTTCTTTTCTATTCCAGCGATGAGATTGCGGAGTCTTTGAACTTTAAGCTATCCAAGGAATACTGGACAGACTCGGAGCTTTCTAACTTCGTTTCCACGGATGGGTCCAAGGACTACTATGTCGCGAATGGCTTGGAGGCCAAGTCGTCTTCCGAATTCGGCTCCGCGTTGTCGGGGCAAGTGGAAGCAGGAAGCACTCATATTGTGATCCGTTTGGGCGCAAAAATTGATACAAGCGATCTAATGGAAGCGGCTCGAAAAGCGCTGAACGGTCTGCCCGAGAGCAAACGCGAAAAAGCCACCATGGGTAGCCTAAGCAATTACGTGGTCGTCACATTGTAAAAAAAGCTGACTAAAGAAAAGGACCTCAGCCTCCACTTCAGTGGAATTTGAGGTCCTTTTGCGTATTAGCAGGGATATTTCTATACCATGAGAGCACTCAAAGAGTAGGCTCCCCTAGTCTCACTTTACTTCAATCAACCCGGACTTCTGCAGCAGCCGCTGAATAATCGCCGCGACTTCCGCGCGGGTCATGTTCGCCTTCGGCGCCAGCGTATCCGCGCTTCTGCCCGTGCGAACCGCTTCCTAGACGACTAGAACGCGCCGCGTCCGCCGCCCCCGCCTCCTCCTCCGCCGCCAGAGGAGAACGATCCGCCCGAATCTCCCGATTCCGACGATGAACTGGAGGGAGTTGCTTCTCTGATCGACTGTTCAAACGACTCTGTCCAAAGCTCGTAATGGTAGAAGTATGAGTTGTCGACCGTAAAATTATTTTTCTGCGCAGCAGATACGCTTAAACGGGCAATAGCGATCACCTTCTTCGCTACTCCTAGCGGAATTGCGTAAACAAAGTAGTGTTCCCACAGATGAACCGCCATCGGCTCGCACGTCTCAAACTGGCTGTAATCTTGCAAAAAGCGCTTGAAAGCCTGCCATTTCCCATATTCGATCCGACCCATTTTTGTTTTGCGCATCCTCTTGGGGATCAAGAAAATCAAAGGGATTGCGCAGAACATCAGCCATCTCCAAGCATCCGTCGCCAGGAAAAGCAGACCGAAAAACTGAACAACTGACGCTAATTGGACTGTTCGACGCGCAAGCTTGTGGCTTACGATATAGCCGGTGCGAACTCCTGATTGTGCGACCTCCTCTTGCCATTTCGACCAGTGCTCCCTGAAGTCGCCTGGCTCTTCCTTGGCATACTTGCGAATATCCGAGAGCGATATCTTATCGGACTTCATTATTTTCTGGAAGAACCAGTTGATCAGCATCGTCTCGTGCGGTTGAAGCTCTTCTTCCTTCTGCTCCCTCTCCAGAAGCTGGAAAGTGTAGTTGGTCTGCTTTCGACCCGAACCCTTGACCATCTCCATATGGACGCGTTTCTTCCGTACCAGATCAACTAACGTCGCCATGAGATCCTGAGGTTTAACCTCATACTTCTCCAGATAACCAACAACAGCAGGCGTAATATCGCCAGGAAGCTCCCGGTAATATTTCTCTTTCCATCCGAACTTAAACCTATCCCCGAATTTGAGATAAATCCCGCCAGCCAGATTTACAAGCAGAAGAGCCAAGGCGCCAAAGACGCTGCGATCGTCGCCCTCGTTCCCCCAATTCTCTTCTTCCCTCGTAATCGCCTCAAGCATCCTCTCATCGCTTACCCGTGTGCTTTCGGGAACATAAGAGCCGGGAAAGAGAACCCGCACCTCCAGCATCTCCTCGGACGGCAGCGGGCTGATGCGATATCGAATCACGCCGTTGCCCTCAATCTGAAAATCGCCATGAGGCGGTCCATGCCCGAATGCGGTAATCTCTTCGCGTACCGCCCCGTTCGGTAGTTCAACGTCAATATTCACTGTTTCCAACGTGCTCTGATTTCTGCCATCAAAAAACTTCCAATACAATTCTGCCGTATCCGCATAGACCTGCACGACGTTTTTGACCGTATACGTCAATCGAAATGCTTTGGACTCGTCCTTCGATGGACTGAAAGCTTTATATTCGAGCTGACTCCCATCGCTTGATAATTCAGTGCGAAGGGGTATCTCCCGCCCTTCTGAAACCTCAAAGGCCTGAAAATCCTCGATCCCGTCCGACTTTAAGCTGTCAAGCTCCACGACAATGCCATTAAAGGCTCCGTCAAACTGGTACTTGTATGCCTCTGTTACGCGCATATCGCCCTTGCTATTGACGACCGCATGAATATCTACTTCGCTAATCCTGTAGGAGCGTTCATCGGCATAAGCGGGCTGAATAGACAGGAGCAGGACAAACGCAAAAACGAATCCGACAGCTTTAGTCATCCGAGGCACTGGGCTGATCTTCCTCTCCTATATAGGAATAACTGCACCGTATCCGATAGCCATCTCTGGCATTCGTACAGGGGTATAGTCATATTGTCCTATATCGGCTAATGGACTCGCGCCCTTTAGCTTGCGGGCGTCCATTGCAACAGATCGATCTCATCGTCTTCGCCACAATGGCCTAGTCATAAGCAAGGAAATTGGCGCTTTTCATTTGTCACTTGTTTTTGTATGTTAAATACTAACCGCTAGTTAACGGAATTGGATGGCCAAAAGGAGATAGATCCCATGAAGGTTGAACCGGTTATTTTGCAAGGAGTGCGGGTCGCGCTTGTTCCTATGGAAACCTCTCATATTGCTCCGCTTTACGAAGCGCTGAACGATCCGGACATATGGACGTATTCGCCGCCAGGCATGAGAAATATTGAAGACATGAAAGCCTATGTAGAAGCAGCTCTAGAGGAACGATCCCAGGGAGTTTCTATGCCCTTTGTCATCCGCGACATGGAGACGGATCGGCTAGCAGGCACGACTAGGTTCGCCGACATTTCCGTTGCCCATCGGCAATTGGAAATCGGCTGGACGGCTCTTGCTCGAGAGGTGTGGAGGACTCGCGTTAATACCGAGTGCAAGTATTTGCTGCTACGGCATTGTTTCGAGACGTTGGGTACGGTGCGCGTACAGCTTAAGGCCGATTCCCGCAATACCAGATCGTTAAGGGCGATGGAGCGAATCGGCGCTACTCCGGAAGGAGTGCTTCGGAGTCATCGCATCTTAAGAGACGGTTATATCAGAGATACTGCTTATTATAGCTTTATTGCTTCTGAATGGCCGGACGTCCGATTAAAGCTGGAACGCATGCTTTCCGTGTAGCCCGGCATCCAGTGTATCGCGAATACTACAAGTAGAGTCAAGAGGCTGTCCCATAAGCAAAGTTGCATAATAAACGATAATTAAAAAAGGTGTATATATCTCCTGGAGACTGCCTCATACGCTTCTGAAATCACCTCGTAACGGGTTTACCCATTCAAATTTCAGGAGCATATAATCGGAGGGAGATATATACACCTTCACTTTGTTCATCGATTATCTTTCAGAGCAACTTAGTTGGCTTATGGGACAGCCTCTTTTGCGCTGTTAATGAAAAGAGGGATCAGGGCGGAGAAGACGCCGTAGATCGCTTGTTGCAACCGTCGGAAAGTTGCGATATACTCTATTTACTTACCGGTCGGTAAGTAAATTTGAAATAAGGGGGTTAGGGGTTAAATATGGCTTCGACCTATGAAAATATTTTAGAGACATCCTATCGCTTGTTTGCCGAGCATGGATTTGAGAAGACGAGCATGGCGATGATCGCCAAAGCCTTGAACATTTCCAAACCCGCGCTGTATTACCACTTCGAATCCAAAGATGCTATTATCGACACTCTCTTTGAAGAGCTGTGCAGGAGCATCGCTTTTTCGGGCTTTTTTAAGCTTAAGGACTATACGCGGGCAAACTTTGCAGAAAAGCTGACGTCAGATGGATTACATCTGATTGGCAGCCAGCAAGAGGATGCTCGTTACTCTCAAATCATGAAGCAATATCAGGCGCTGGGTTACCGAAATGCAAAATACGCGGAGAGGCTGCTGGAAATATTGGAGGGGTTTACGGCGGGCTTTGCCGAACTGCTGCAACACGGAGCGGCGCTGGGCGCGATCCCGGACGACGATGTGCTGGTTCGGGCGCAAATGCTGAATATGATCCTCGACAGCATCGACAACTATATCAACTACGGCTTTAAGTATGACTATAACGCGATCTGGATTAAGGCCGTAGCCGATATTGTCAAAGGGGTCGATCATGCATGAATCAGACGGCACAGCGTATTACAGCGCTTGATTTTGCCCGTGCATTGGCGATCTTCGGCATGATCGTAGTGAACTACAAGCTTGCGATGCAGGCGGAGAACGACGGACCGACATGGCTAGCAGCTGTCGCCGGGCTGTTCGAGGGGCGGGCCTCGGCGCTGTTTGTTGTCCTGGCGGGGATTGGAGTGTCTCTAATGACCGCGAAAAGCCGCAGTTCCCTGGACAAGGACCTCATTCGACAGAACCGCATAACCTTGTGCAGAAGAGCGGCTTTTCTCGCAATTGCCGGCGCAGGCCTGCTGCTGATCGGCTGGAACGCGGATATTTTGCACTATTATGCGGCGTTTTTGCTGCTTGCCTCGCTGCTGATCAGCGTATCCGACCGGATATTGGCTGTAATGGCGGCCGCTGTTGTGCTGATTTCATCCATGCTGCTGCTTTTGTTCGACTACAGTCGGGGATGGGACGCCGGTTTCCATGTCTATACGGATTTCTGGACGGCTGCAGGCTTTGCACGGAATTTGTTTTTTAACGGGTTTCATCCGTTGTTCCCTTGGCTGGGCTTTTTCCTGATCGGAATGTGGATGGGCCGGAAACGCTGGTTCGGCCAAGAGACCCGCGGCCGTCTGCTGCGAGTCTCGCTATCCGCTGTAATCGGTCTGGAACTTCTTTCCTACGCGCTGACCCACTGGCTCCCGACAGGACTGGATACGGAATCGGCGCAGTATCTGTTCGGTACAAAGCCGATGCCGCCCAGCCTCTTCTATATACTGTCTGCATCCTGCTCGGCATTCGCTGTAATCGCGGCTTGCCTGTATCTAGTCGAACGGAGCGAAGGAAATCCACTGACTCGCGTTCTGATCAGCACCGGACAATTGTCGTTATCCCACTATATCGGGCATGTCGTCATTGGGCTAGGTCTTCTGGAAGCGGTCGGCTATTTGGAAAATGGCCGTCTTTCCTTCGCCGTCCTCTACAGCTGCGGCTATTTTGCGGCAGCCATGATCTTCTCGGCGATTTGGAGAAAACGGCAGCGGCACGGACCGGTAGAACTCCTGCTGAGAAAAGTCGGTTAAAGCAGTCTATGCCGGCATCGTAATGGACATATACTTCACAACTCCCGCGTCGAAGTAAAGGTAGAACCGGATGTAATCTCCCGTTCTATAGCCCCACTCCGTCTCTGTCTCCAGGTTCGGTTTGCCGAGCTTGGAGAGAACTTCTTGCTTGGTCAATCCCACACCGACCCCGTCCTTGGTTTTGTATTGATCGCTTGCAAACAGGAGCCTGGAGTTCAAGGAGATGAGGTTGTCTACTCCTCCATACTCGCCCATCGTTTTAACCTTTTCGGTTACACTGTCGTAAAATCGGAAAGGCTGCATCTGGCTGAATAGCAAGAGTTGGGATTGCCATTCGTCAAAGTCCTTACCGCCGACAAGCAAACGATCGGCGTCCAAGCTGAAGCTGTCGTCTCTCTTCCCGCTGTTCTCCTCGGACAATTCCACTCTGGCCTGCTCCAGAATTCGATCCGCCTCAGCCAGTCTGGTGTCCGGCTCGGCCAACCCTTTGACGAGCAGCAGGAGCATATCGTCGGCATAATAGGACCCGTTCCCCAAATCGACGGTATTCTGCTCAATATTGTAAGGAATCGTATAAATGCCGTCGACCGCTTCCACCCTTAAAGTTACCTTACGACCGGCATCGGAGCTTTCCGCTTTGGCTGCATCCAGACTGATCCAAGCTAGATTCTGTATGACTACGTATTCGCGCTCTCGGGGAATATCAATCCTCTTATCTTCAAGTTCGTCATATAGAGATACGTTCCGAATTTGCTCGACGTCAAAAGGCAGCGCATCCTTTAGCACGCCGAACGCCGTTGACAGCTTCACCGGAATGAGTTTTTCCTGCTGCTCGTTTGCCGTCTCCGTGGGCGGTTGTTGTTCGTGACTCGGTCCGGCTGGAATCTGCTCTTGAGTATCGCCCGACCAGCGCGTCGCCACCCACTTCTCAAGTCTGCCGTAATTAAGCGCCAACCCGAACAAAATCACGAGAACCGCTGCTCCGGCCGCCATTCGTTTCCTTTGGCTTGCCTGCCGTCGCCGAGTCTTAAGCTCCCTCGATTGCGCCACCTGCCGTTGAATTCGTTCCATATGGGCCGCCGTAAAAGTTCTGCGGTTGACCGGATCGTCTTTTAATTTCGCATACCATCCCGGTTCAAACTCATTCATACGCCGCATCCTCCTTCCAATACGCGGACATCTTCACGCGTGCGCGAGCCAATCTGGATTTCACCGTTCCCTCCGATACGCCTAGAACATTGGCAATTTCCTTCATGGACAGTTCGTACTTGCCGTGAAGAACCAGCACCTCTCTCAGTTTTAACGGCAATTCCATGACCACTCGCCAAATCTCCTCGGTCACCGACTGCTCTACGGCTTGCTTCTCGGCGGACGCATTCACGCCCTTATCAGTAATCCAGCCCGTTAAAGTTACCTTTCGCACAAAAGCCGTCCGCAAATAGTTAATGGAAATATTGCGCGTGATCGATAACAACCAGGTTTTAATGCTGGACGCTCCGCGGAATAGATGTATCGATTCGTATACCTTGATAAAAACGTCTTGAGCGATGTCATCCGCCAGATGATGGCGCTTGGTCAGCAGAAAGGCTAAATTCCATACCTCCTGCCCGTACACAGACATCAGTTGCTGTAGGCTTGCCGAGTCCATCTGCTCAAGATGCTTCCAATAGGTTTCGTCCAAGCAGCCTCACCTCCTATGATTAGACAATGCAAACAGGAAGGCGGTTCCCTTTTCTCGAAAAAAAAACGTCAAGACCGGACCCCCATTCAGGAGCCCGGCCTTGTGGAATTCGGTTATGTAAGTCCGCTTGCCGCCCATCTAGCTCTGCAGCAGCGCCTTGTCGATTTGCACTTTATGATGCTGATCATGCTCAATAAACTCTTGAATGATATACAGGAGCGAATACGGGGTTCCCGTATGAGGACATAACTCGACCCCATTTGCGGTAACGGGCTCCCTGAGCGCGTTGTCTCCGATCGAAGCCAGCAATTCGCATAGCTCGGCGCGTGCGGCTCTCGAGTATCTCCTTGCTATCCGGCATGTTCACGTCTCCTCTTCCATACTGGGAACAACATAAAACGCGAACATAAGTTTGTATATTGTTTTTTGTGTGATGACTTACTCCTTCGTCTGCTTCAAGCTCCGCACCGCATGAATGGCGACCCGAATGAGCAGCAGCGCGCTAATCAACAGACCGGCATACCCGAACATAGCCACAATATTAAACCGCTCCCAAGAGAGGCGTCCGCTTAGACTAAGCAGCCCGATGGAAATGCCTCCGAACGCCGTCCCGACGAAAGCAAGCAAAGCTTGCGAAATCCATTTTGTCACGAATGAAGTGTTGGCCTTGTCGGCAAAAAAGCCGATTTTAACGGATACCTCGCCCTTCTCCAGCATCGTCCCAAGATGGTCGAGTCGCCGTGGCAGCTTGCGAATAACAGGAAGCAGCTCCAGCAATTCGTTCGTCGCCATTGTTTTCAGATCGGCGTAATTGCCGACGGGCAGAAATTCCGACACATGGTCTCTGGCGAAGCGACGGGATTCCTCCATCAGGTTAAAAGAAGGGTTAAGCAGCGCCATCGTGCCTTCCAGTGTAATCAGCGAGCGAAATGCGCCGGCGACATTCGGATTGAACGAAAATCCGAACTCCCCAATCATGCGAAACAGCCCCTGGATGAACGCATCCGAGCTTCCGGCGGCGTCATAGGCCGTCTGGACCAGAAGCTGGCTGAGCGCCTGTTCCAGGCTGGCTTGATCGATCTCCTGCTTCGGCTCGACCAATTGCAGCAGCGAATCCATGATGATATGCGCATTGCGCTGCTCGAATCCGATCAGCAGCCGCTTCAGGGCGTCCTGCTGCAGCGTTCCGAGCCGGCCGACCGAACCGAAGTCCAGCAGTGCAGGAGTGCCGTCGTTCAAAATATAGACATTGCCGGGATGAGGATCGGCATGAAAAATCCCTTTAACAAAAATTTGCTCCAGCAGGCAATCGAAAATTTGCTTCTGTACCTCCCGTCGATCGATGCCGCGTTCGCCCAGAATTGCGGTACCGCTCTTAACGCTTACGCCTTCCATGTATTCGAGCACCAGAGCCTTCGAATTGCTGAGCTCCCGATAGACGTCAGGAATTTTCACTTTGGTCTGGCTATCGGCCAGAGAAGCGGTCACTTGAGCGAAATTGCGGGCCTCGATGCGAAAATCGGTCTCTTCCTTCATCGACGCGGAGAAGCCCTTGGCCAAATCCAGGAAACCGATATTTCGGGCCCAGGCCGACCTTTTGGACACCCATGCCGCAAACCGCACCAGAATGTCCAGATCGAGCTGCAGCTTGGCCGTGATATCCGGGCGAAGCAGCTTGACGACGACTTTTTTCCCGCCCTCTTTTAACGTAGCGCGATGGACCTGTCCGATCGAAGCCGCGGCGAGCGGTTCCATCTCGAACTCTCGAAAGATTTCGTCTTTGGGCCGTCCCAGCTCCTTGGCCAATATTTCCTCCACTTGCGCCGTAGACAGCCGAGCCACGTTCTCCTGCAGCTTCGAAAGCTCTTCGATGATTGCCGGCGGCAGCAAATCGGAACGCGTCGACAGCACCTGGCCGAATTTGATGAAGAAACCGCCGCAATCCTCCAGCATTCCGCGCAGCGACACGGCCGCCCTTCGATCCGAAGCCGGAGATCGTTTAATGGCCAAGTTTTTGCCTACGCCGTTCTTGAGCGCGATTATCGATACCTGAACGTATCTGCGCTGCCTTCTCCACCACGCGGACAGCCTCTTGAACGGATTTTTCGCCTCAGTCAGACGCTCCCCCCGTTCGCCCAGAGGGATCGGATCGAACATTTCGAACAAGAGGTAGAAGAGCAAGGAAACGATGACCATGCTGAGGAGCCACAGCCATCCGTCAATTCCGAAGTTGTCCGATTGATGATCGCGCAGATAAGCGTACCACAATTTGGACGGCGGCCGACTTGCCCCCTTCATCCGGGCAACCGCAAAATGTGAGAGCAACATTTCTAATCTTCCCCTGTGATATAACTATCTGTGAAATCCAAACAAGGGGATGAACATATGGGAAAACTGACAGGTAAAACAGCTCTAGTCACCGGCGCGAGCCGGGGTATCGGCCGCAGCATCGCATTGCGTTTGGCGCTGGAAGGAGCCGTCGTTGCCGTCCACTATGGGAACAGACAGAGCGACGCGGAGGAAGTTGTGAGAGAAATTGAGCGGATTGGAGGAACCGCATTCGCCATCGGGGCGGACTTGCGAACTCTTGACGGCATTCAGAATCTGTATGCGGCGCTGGACGAGGCCCTTGACAAGCTTGCCGGCGACAATCGCTTCGATATTCTGGTGAACAATGCCGGAATTGGTCAAATTCTCACGCTGGAGGAGGCGACTGAATCCTCCTTCGACGAGGTCGTGACCGTCAATGTCAAAGCTCCGGTATTCGTCACCCAGCAGGCATTGCCTCGGCTGAGGGATGGGGGGCGCATTATCAATCTCTCCTCATTCGTGACTCGCGCAGCCTCGCCCAGCGTGTTCGCCTACAGTATCACCAAGGGCGCGATCGATACCTTCACACGCGTCTTGGCAAAACAGCTGGGAAGCCGCAATATTACAGTGAACGCCATTCAGCCCGGTATTATTAATACCGAGATGAATGCCGGTACGCTGCAGGACCCGAACGGGCAGCAGTTTGCCGCCGGGCTTTCCGTTTTCAGAAGGTGGGGCGAGCCGGAAGACGTAGCGGACATCGCCGCCTTCCTCGCCTCGTCAGACAGCCGCTGGGTCACCGGAGAGTTCATTGACGCCAGCGGCGGCTCGCATCTGTAAGCTTCGCAGATCCGGAATGCGGTCGGAGCCGCCAGCCCGTTAGCTGTCGGCTTCCGGCCTTCCTCCATAATAGGGATCGCCCGGATCGAGATCGAGTACGACGCGGTGCGGAGCGGCCAGCGCATATTGGTGCGCGCAGCGCCAGCGCATGTCCTCTGTAAAGCCGACGGTCTCCCCATCGCTAATAATATCGCCCTCTTTAAACAGGTAGTAGCCGATATCCGTCAGGAACGAAGCTACTTCGTTCGGGGTAAGGTCGAAAAAATGACACTGCACGTCCGGGACTCCTAGCGCGGCGAGCCCTATCGTATCCATCAGCGATTCGGGACGCGCACTCCCGGTCCCCTGTACATTGTAAAAACGTACATTCATCGCGCCGTACAAGATAGCGCCATTCTCGATAGCGTCTAAATAAGCCCGGGGCTCAACCAGCTTGTCGCTTTCGCGGAAATAAAGAGCATCGCAAGGAGCGGTCTCCAGCACGGCCCGGAGCGAGCCCGTAAACAGCTCTAGTCTATCCTTCGGCTCCAGCCCGGATGCCAGCATATCTACAAGCAGCAGGGAGTGTCGGCATTGCTCCAACGTCTGTTCCGCTTCCTGCCAATGCCAGGCTTGCTCGATGGCCGTTTTGTATTCCGTTGGCGAACGAAGTTCCGATTCCACCAAGCTCGTTTGGGCGGGCATTTCCCCTTCTGCGTATCCAACCATGTAATTAAGATGGAAGAAGTGCAGCAGATCCTGATCCGTCTCTTCATTGGGCTCCCATACGGCAATTCCAGCTTCGCTCTTCCGCTGTTCCGGCCGATCCAGCCTACCCGTATATCGCTCCATATTGGCGTATAGCAGCTCTCTCTGCAATTGAGGCTTCTCCTTGTAGATTAGCTCAACCGAATACACCCGCGCGAATCCGAAGTCCTTTTCACTTTCAACCAGCTCGTCCATTTCCTTATCCTTCATCGTTATCGCCTCCATACTATGCATCTATTATATATAGGCTAATTCGATTCTTCCAGATTCTAGGGGCCTGAAAATCGGCAAGCCTCGTATTGGGAAATATGTCACATCTATTTTAGAGTCTTTATTTGTTATAATCGAACAATGCAGCACGGGCATCGCCGACAACAGGAGGAAATACGCTTTGGTTTTTAGTTCAATTCTCTTTTTATTTTGCTTTTTGCCGCTTGTTCTTGCCCTTTATTTCGCCGTTCCGTCCAAATATAAAAATACGCTTCTACTGATTTTCAGCTTAATCTTCTATGCCTGGGGCGAACCCCGATACGTCGTCCTCATGCTCCTATCGATCCTCTTAAATTACGGTTTTGGAATAGGGATCGATAACGCCGGCGACAATCGCGGCAAAAAAAGAGTCGCAATTCTAACGATGGCAATCGTGGTTAATATCGGACTGCTCGGATTTTTCAAATACGCCAACTTTTTTGTCGATCTGCTCAATTCCGCCTTGCAAACGAATATACATCTCCAACCGGTGCCGCTGCTTTTGGGCATTTCTTTTTATACGTTTCATGTGCTGAGCTATCTAATCGACGTGTATCGCAAGAAGGAGCAGGCGCAACGAAATTTATTCGACCTGGCGCTGTACATTACCTTCTTCCCGCAGCTTGTAGCTGGTCCTATCATTCGCTACAATGCGATCGCCGAGCAGCTTCGCAAACGCGTATTCAGCTCCGATCAATTTGCCGAGGGCATTCGACGTTTTATACTGGGCCTGTCCAAAAAAGTGCTGCTGGCCAACCCTCTCGGCTCCGTAGCGGACACCGTATTCGCGACATCCGCCATGGATCTTTCTACGGGAAGCGCCTGGGTAGGCATTATCGCTTATACGCTGCAAATCTATTACGATTTCTCGGGCTACAGCGATATGGCGATCGGTTTAGCCAAAATGTTCGGCTTCGAATTCGCGGAAAACTTCAATTATCCGTACATCGCCAAAAGCATTTCCGAGTTCTGGCGACGCTGGCATATCTCTCTGGGCAGTTGGTTCAGGGATTACGTCTATATTCCGCTTGGCGGAAGCAGAGTCGCTACGTGGAAAATATACCGCAACCTATTCATCGTGTGGGCGCTGACCGGATTCTGGCACGGCGCCAGTTGGACGTTTATCGCATGGGGAACGTACTACGGCATTCTAATCGCCTTGGAGAAAGCCGGTCTGGAAAAGCTGCTGTCCCGAATCTATCCGTTTAATCACGTTGCCGTCATTCTGCTTGTGATGATCGGATGGGTGTTCTTCCGGGCCGACGACTTCGGATACGCCACGGAGTTTATCGGCGCCATGTTTCACTCCCGCGGCGACGCTCTATTCGATTCCCAAGCGCTGTCGCTGCTGTCTCTGAATTGGCTGCAGTTTGCCGTTGCGATTATCATCGCCGCGCCGATCTATCCCAGCCTTCGGAAACTGCAGTTCGGCAAGACGGTCACGAAGGTTCTTGCGGCAGCCGCATTGCTGCTCCACTTTTTCCTATTCGCCGAAGTCGTACTGTATTTAATTAATTCGACCTATAACCCGTTCTTGTATTTCAGATTCTGATGCAAGTAGAAGGAGTTTTGAAGTGAGTAAACCTGTCTCCATCCTCTATATCGTCGTATTTCTAGCGATCCTCTTCGGCTTTGCGATTGCCGGCATGGTATTACCCGATAGAGCCGTCTCCACAGTCGAAAACAGAGCCTTAAGCAAGCTGCCGGCCTTCAGCTTCGAGGCCGTTGGCACGCGTCGCTTCTTCGAGGAGATGAATCAATATTTCAACGACCAAGCGCCGCTCCGGGATGAGATGGTGCGGCTCTACCAAAGTCAGCAAAATTCCGGTATGTTCAACTCCATGCTGCTGGAAAACCTGTTTCATGTGAAGCCGCCGCAGAAGCCCGAAGAAGGAACCGTCGTCAAAGATTCGCGCGTCGTATCCAATCTGGTCGTCATCAACAAGAAGTGGATTTTTCCGGTGACGGACCCTCTCGTTCATACAGATAAAATGGACGAATCGACCGCCAAGCTGAACGACGGGATTCAATTCGCCGCGGATCAACAAACCGAGACGTACTTCGTCTTTAATCCGTCGAGAACCAGAACTTTAATGCATCTCTATCCGGATTATATGCAGACCGACGCTTACGCCAAGTCGAAAGACTACTTCTTGTCCAAGCTCGCCAAGAGCGTAAATGTCGTCGATATCGGCAAGAAATTCGATGCTTTTACGAACGCGGCAAAGGAAGAGCTTTACTTGGAAACGGATCATCATTGGAATATCCAAGGCGCTTTTGCCGCCTATCAAGAGATGATCGCCGAAATTTCCGCCAAGTCGGCCCAGTTCGAAGATAAACCGATGTCTCTAGATGATATCCGCGTATCCGGACTGACGATCGGCAGCTTCGAAGGCAGCTACAACTCGCAAATCAATTATGCCGTCAATCCCAAAACCGCCGATCGAACGGTGATTTACGAGCCGAGGAAGCCGTTCTCGTTCAGTAAATTTGAAGTAATCAATAAAGACGGGACGCAAACCGTCACAAGCTTTAACGATTTCTACGGCTTCAAACGGGGCCAAAGCACTTATACCTATGGAACGATCTATGGCGGGGACAGACGGAAAATCGCTTATGAAAACCCGCAAGCCAACAATCGATTAAATGTCCTGCTGCTTAAAGATTCTTTCATGAATCCTCTTACGCCGTATTTAGCGCAGCATTTTAACAAACTCACGGTTTACGACAACCGCTATTATTCCGAATTCAGCTTAAAAGAAATTCTCGCCAGCGAACACTTCGATATGCTCATCATCGCTTTCCATGACGATAATCTGTTTAGCGGCTCATATGAGTTTGACAAACCGCTCTAATGATAAGGAAGTGGGGATGTATCGGGGCAGAGGGACGGCTTATCCGTCTAAACCGGAAATCCCGCGAAGCGACCCTTCCGGATTGAATTGTTCGGGGCTCCTTTTTATTTATTTTTGGTATGATGATAAAAGCGAAGGATAACCAGCAAACTTTTATTTTCAGGAGAGCGGGCGAAAAATTGAGCGCAATTCTTATTGTTGATGATGAGTCTGACATTCGCGCACTGATTCGCATTCACTTAGAGCGAGCGGGCTTGCCAATCGTCGAAGCCCGGTCGGGGCGGCAAGCGATTGAGCAAATACAGGAACACTCGATTGAATTAATAATTTTAGATTTAATGATGGACGACGGAAACGGATTCGAGGTACTACACCATTTGCGCAGAACGAGTTCTAATGTACTTGTAATTGCACTTAGCGCCAGAAGAGAGATTCAGGATAAAGTAGACACTCTTGGCCTAGGAGCGGACGATTATATTACAAAACCGTTTAGCCCGGTGGAGTTGGTTGCCCGCGTTCAAGCCCAATTGAGGAGACATCGTTCCCATACATCGCCACCCTCCGGAATCATTCGATTAAACAAACTGGCCCTCGATGTAGACAATTTAATTCTGCACAATGGCGGGATACAGCATCCATTAACCGAGATTGAATGCGCGCTTCTGCAATTATTTATGACAAATCCCGACCGCACGCTGACCAGAAGGGACATCTATCAACAGATCTGGAAGCATGAAAATTACGACAGCAATAACTTGGGCGTTTTTATTAACCGGATCCGTATAATGCTCGAAGGCACTGACGATTCCCCACTTCACCTTCATACCGTACGCGGTATCGGATATCGATTTTCGGGGGATGGACGATGAAGAATCGCACAAAGCTATGGCTCATCATACTGACTAGCGCCGTAGGCAGCTTGATTCTGTTTCTTGCTCTCTCTATCGTTGTAGGAAACATTTGGGTCAAGGGCTACAATTTGAACAAGTTGAATACGATTTCTTCTGAAACACTGGATTTAATTGAACAGCACCATTTTCCCGACAAGGATAACCTTCGGTCTCTACTGGATTCGGTACATAACCGGAACCCGGACCTGCGCTTGGAATGGGTCGCTCCTGATGGGACGGTAATCTACGATACTTCAGGTGAAGCTGAACGTTACGACTTTAATGAATTGGCGAATCGTATGGCGGATATGCCGAACAACCTTTGGAGCATCAACAAGCAGGTAGCTCTCGTTTATTCTCTCAATCTGAACGGACAGTCTTATTATTTACTTTTAAGTCTGCCCAGTAAAGCGATGCAGGCAGGGCAATACTTCTTCTACGCACGTACGAACGGGGTCCTCTATTCACTCATCTTGCCTGTCCTTTTATCCGCCTTGGTGCCGTATTTGCTGTCTCTATGGTTCTTTTCCTCTATTAATCGACGGATCGGCAGACTGAACGAGGCGCTTAATCAAATCAATTTCCGAAGTGAAGTTATCGTGCTAGAGGATAAGTCGAAGGATGAGATCGGGCAGCTTACCCGACATTATAATGAGATGGCGCATCGGCTTCAAAGCCAGGCCAGCCAGATCGAGCAATTCGACAACCGGCGCAAGCTGCTGCTATCCAATCTTTCTCACGATTTGCGAACACCGCTAACTATGATTCTCGGCTATGCCGAAACGATTCGCGCAGGCGCCTATAAAGATGAAGACGAGCTTCAGGCCGGTGCAAAAATCATTCTTCAACGATCCCGCTACATGGACAGTCTGCTAGATCAGCTATTGGACATCTCTCGGCAGAATGAGAATACGCATGAACTCTATTTTGCCACACACAATTTATCCGAAATGATGAGGAAGATCTTACTGGATTATCTGTTGATTTTAGATGATCAGAACTTCACAATCGAAGTCGACATACCGGATAAAGATGTAGTGATTCCTATCCATGCGCCCCTTATCGAACGTGCCTTCCGCAACTTGCTGGACAACGCCATTCAACACGGAAAAGAAGGGCATTTCATCGGAATTGGATTAACGGAAAATGAAAAGGAAGTGTGTATGACTGTCAAAGATCGCGGCAGAGGAATTTCACCTGGAGATCAAGAGTACGTATTTGAACGATCCTATCGTGTTGACGGAGGGAGAAAGGGCAACGGACACGGCGACGGACTGTCAATCGTCCGAGAGATCGTAGAATCTCATCACGGAAGTGTGCAACTGAGCAGCGTCCCCTATACGGAAACCTTATTCCAATTCACGCTTCCGAAAAATCGACTGGGCAACTGAAATTTCGTTTCCACGTTATTAAAAAATCCATCGCAGCAGGGGATGTACCCCGTACGATGGATTTTCCAATTTGGATGGTTCGTTAGATTAAGTGTCGGCGTTCGGGTCCGGATTTGGATCCGGGTTAGGGTTAGGATTTGGATTTGGATTTGGATTTGGATTTGGATTTGGATTCGGATTTGGATTCGGGTTCGAGCCTGAGTTAGGATTCGAGTTCGAGTCCGGGCTCGTCGTAGGCTCCGATGTCGGTGGCGTCTTAGGGGTCTCCGGTTTCTTGACCGGAGATTCTGTCACTGTAACCGGAACCGGCTTGCCCTCCTCATTCTTCATCTCATTGCCGAATAGCGTCCTCAGTCCGCCCGCATGGATGACCGGCGTCTTGGACGTATCGAGCTGGAAACCTTCATGCAGCGTGATAATGATCGTTTTCTTGTCCTCGGACAGCACGAAGCTGTCCAGCTGCGGATCAAGCGGAACGCCGTTAATAGTAAGCTTGGACAGGTCGATGGACGTAGGATCAGCCCCTGCCGTCAACGTCAGATTTAATTTATTCCCTGCCGCAAAGTCCGCTCCAGATACCTCAAGAGGTTTGGTCTCTTCGAGCGTCCTGGCCGACTCGAATGCTCCGGTGGCGAGCAGTTCTCGATCTGCTATCGTATTTCCGCCAAACGTACCATTCGGAGCGTTATTTAGTAGTTTAAGCTCAAGCGCCAACCCAACGTAACCTTGCGCCCAACCAGAAACAGTCTGATCGTCAACGCCCGATGCCGCCTGTGCCTTATCCTCCATACCCAACCCTCGTACTAGAAACGTAGCTAACTGCTCCTTAGTTACTTTCCCCGTGGGGTCGAAAGTACCGTCACCCATGCCTGTCGTTATTCCTGCTGTCCTCATCGCTTCAATAAACGGTAACGCAAAACCCACCCCAGGACTGTCGGATTTCACATCCGTGAAGGAGGATGTCTTGAGACCTTTGTCGACTTCTAGACCCACAACGAGAGCCATCACCTTCGCGAATTGGGCGCGATTCATCTCTTCTTTTAATCCGAAATTATCCTCAGACATCCCGTCGAAAATGCCTGCTGAAATCAATGCATCCAACTTAGCCTTCGTCGCTGTGTCCAAGTCTTTTAGATCGGTGAAATCAGCCGACGTTTTTGCTGAAACAATGCTGCCGCCAGACGACACGGCGAAGGCCAAACCAAGAACCATTACGAAAGAACTGATAAAGGATTTCTTGTTCATGATTGTTTCCTAACCTACCTTCTAGTCATATTTTTTGTTGCTTACCCTACGCCCTTTTAAAATCCTAACATCAGAAACACCACCAAATATTAATGAAATATTAATGGGTCCCATCCTCCCCCTAAGCGACCGCGGGCTCATCCGCTTGCCGGATAACTATGATATTATTGGGTAAAGCTGAGAAACCAAGGCAAGTTGCGGAAAAGCAGCTTGGTGAACTGAAACGGTATCAAGGAGGATCTCCAATGTCGGATCAAATCGAAGTCAAGTATACTTTTAATGCTCCGCGCAAGGTTGTATTCAAAGCCTTCACCGATTCGCAGCATCTGCAAAACTGGTGGGGGCCGCAAGGATGGACATTTCAAATCGCGAAAGCGGATTTCCGTTCCGGCGGTACCTTTTACTATAGCCAGCAGCCTGCCGACGGCGACAACGATCTAGCGAATATTCTGCATTCGACGAGAACGC
This sequence comes from Cohnella sp. LGH, assembly GCF_017671885.1. Taxonomy (NCBI): domain Bacteria; kingdom Bacillati; phylum Bacillota; class Bacilli; order Caryophanales; family Paenibacillaceae; genus Cohnella; species Cohnella sp. LGH. The sequence continues at coordinate 301,404 of NZ_CP072117.1, read as the reverse complement.
CAAAGAGGGCCGCGCAGCAGCTGCCTATCGGCAACCTGTCGCAGCCCTCTAACTTATTGTAGGCGCGTAGCCTACAGATACAAAACATTCAGGCACATGCCTCTATGTCGATCTGTACTCCAGGTGCAGCAAGGGAAATGGCTTGCCGGAGCCATCCAATTCCGACCGTCCCGTTTGCACGAATCCAAACCGTTTGTAGAAAGCGCAAGCACCCTCGTTTTGTTCGTTGACATCCACTTGGACTGTGCTTCCCTTTAATTTCTGGACATGCTTGATTAAGCGGCTTCCTATCCCCATTCCGTGACATTCCGGATCAACGAACAGCATTTCGATCTTGGTTCCGTCCAGTCCGATAAACCCTGTCGGTTCCTCCCTTTCATTCCTTCCAACCCATATCTCGACTTCCCTTAATGCCCCGTTTTGAACGATTGAACGGTAGAATTGAAGATCCGAATCCGACAAAAAGGTATGGGTAAGACGTACGGCGCGATACCAAATGTCGACTAACCGGTCGTGATCCCGTTCCTGAAACGGGGTTATTTCATTCAGCATGATTGTTCCTCCATTCGCTCATTATCAGCACTTACCATCAGTGAACCAATCCTTTAGCTTTTGACCGCCGCAACCAGCAGGAACATCGGGCGACGAACTTCTTCCTGCCAAGCCGGATGGCTATCCAGATAGCAATAACCCCCTAAGTCCCGCTTCATTTGTAGGATTGATAATTCCTCACCTTGTATTATAGAGGGTTTCCCGGTCTCCATCTACTTGTGGCAGGGTCAAATAGATCCTTAAAGCAGATGACGGATTTCGGTAATCGTACCTCAAAGAATCAGGGATAACCTCATTAAACCTTAGCATTTGCACGAATAATGTTTAATAAGGGGGTAGGCAAAAAATGATCCGAACACGGAGGTTGATACGATGACAACAACCCAGAGTGGCGTCGCGATTCCGATTTTCCCCTGCAAGTCCATAGACGAGCAATTGGATTTCTACCAAGCTTTAGGCTTTGAGCTAACTTATCGGCAGGCCAGGCCAAACCTGTACGCCTGCGTCCGGCACCCTGTTGTGGAATTGCATTTTTTCGTGCTAAAGCAGTTGGAGCCGGCCAATTCCTACAGCATGTGTTATGTAAGCGTCTCGGACGTGGATGCCGTGCACAAAAATTTCTGCGAGAATCTAAAAAAGGCCTATCGGAAAATCCCCGTTAAAGGTTATCCTCGAATTACCAAGCTCAATAACCTGGCGGAGGACCGAAGATTCAATCTCATCGATCCAGCCGGAAACCGCTTGTTGATCGGTCAGAAGCACACCGCGTCCGAACCCTCTCGCGTCGATTCATACGTTGTCGTGCACCCGTCGAGATTTGTTAACGCATTTGAAACGGCATACCGATTGGCGTACGCTAAAGATGATCCCGCGGGGGCGGCCCGAGTGCTTGATCTTGTTTTCGCGAAAGACGATGAAGTACCCGTAACCCTTCTTTACAAAGCTTATGTACTCCGGGCCGATATCGCCGTTGCCATGGACGATCCGAATGCCGCAGGAACTTATATTAGACGAACGGAGAGCTTATCCATGTCCGTTCAAGAGCTTGCAGAGGCGGCCGAAGCAACCGAACGATTAGAGGAGCTTAGAACGACTTTACGACAAGGATAATCTCCATAACAGGGGGCATAGATTTTGAGAAGCGAGCAGGAAATGATGCAGTTGTTTGTCGATTTTGCCCAAAAAGATGAACGGATTCACTTGGTGACGCTTGAGGGGTCGCGGACGAATGTCAACATTGCCCCCGATTCGTTCCAGGATTTCGACATTTCTTATTTTGTGACGGACTTGGAATCGTTTAAGGAGAATGACCGGTGGCTGGACATGTTCGGCAATCGCTTAATGATGCAGAAGCCCGAGGATATGGAGCTTTTTCCTCCGGAATTGGGCAATTGGTTTTCCTATATCATTCTCTTCGAGGACGGCAACAAGCTTGACTTGACGCTCATTCCGGTTAATGAAGTCGAGGCGTATTGGGAACAAAGTGACGGGCTGGCGAAGGTTTTGCTGGATAAGGCCGGCCTGGTGCAAAATGAAATTCGCGCGAACGATCGGCAGTATTGGATTCGGAAACCGACGGCAAGAGAGTACGACGATTGCTGCAATGAATTTTGGATGGTCTCAACGTATGTCGTCAAAGGGTTGGCGAGAAAAGAAATCCTGTTCGCGAGCGATCATCTGCACGAGATTGCCCGCCCCAATCTGCTCAGAATGATGGCCTGGCACATTGGAGCGGAGCGCGGTTATGACTTCAGCGTAGGGAAAAATTATAAGTTCATCGACCGTTATCTTCCTGCCGAGGATTGGGAGAGCTTGTTGTCTACCTATGACGGAAAGGCCTACCCGAATGTGTGGCGATCGTTGTTCGCCTGTTATGCATTGTTTAGGAAGTATTCAGGATCCGTAGCGGAAAAGCTCGGATACCGTTACCCCGACTACGATGTTGCAATCACGCCGTATACGGAAAATATCTATGATCAGGTTTCGCGAACGGAATTATAGTCCGGGATATTTCACGACTGGCCACTTTTCCTTCCTCAAGGCAAGCATGAGCTCCGGCCCGGCATTTAGATTCTCCTGTACCAGTTGATGAGGGGTCAGCGCCATCCACTGATTCAACGATACGTCTTCAAAACGGCTGCTTTTGAACATCTCCAGAAACCACACGCTTTGATCGCCGGTATTTTGAACGTAATGGCCGAAGGCGCGCGGCACATAGCCTACGTCGCCCGCACGGTAATCGAAGGTACGCGCTGTCCCTAGACCGCCGAAGACGGTCATCCGCGCCGTCCCCGACATATAGTACTGCCACTCGTCCGCGTTCGGGTGCCAGTGCAATTCCCTCATTCCGCCCGGCTTGATTTCGACCAAAGCCGCTGCGACCGTCGTTGAGATCGGAAAGTTGGTCGAATCGACAATTCGGACGGTACCGCCCGGAAATACCTGCGGAGCCTGCGCAAGCAGACGGTGCGTAAAGCTTAACGGCACGGTTCCGAAGGGATCCTCCACCTTTTGCGATTCAAGGGTGCCGGGCGCGGTTCCCTGGAAAATGTACACCTGATCCTTGGGGATATTCCGAAAGGCATGCTCCGGCACGCCGAAATTCGCGGATAGCACGTCTTTCGGAGTATGCGCGAACCAATCCGTTATAGATAAGGTGTTCAGATCGGAGAAGCTGCCGTCGTCGAAAACGAGCAAAAACTCGCAGCCCTCTTCCAGCCCTTGAATCGAATGCGGAATACCCGCCGGGAAAAACCACAAATCGCCCACGCCGATATCGGCGATAAAGTTTCTCCCGTTCTGATCGACGGAGGTCACACGCGCGCGGCCCACAAGCATGATCGCCCATTCCGACTGCTGATGCCAATGCAATTCGCGTACGCCGCCGGGAGTCAACGCCATATTCACCCCGGCCAGCGTAGTCGCGATCGGAAGCTGTCTCACGGTGACCTCCCGCGACCAGCCTCCATGATTTAACTGCATATAAGTATCGGAGAACGAAAACTTCAGATTCGGAAGCGTCCCGGCATCGGTAACGGGCGGGACAAGCATATCCGGATTTTCAATATCCCGCATCACATCCCGCGGACCTAGATCCCACCAGCCGGTGCCGTCGCCCCTGATCGGCTGCGGCACATCTCCATACCGTTCTTCATTCTGCAAAATGTACTCCCCTCGCTTCAATAACTTCGAATAGGCACTGGGTAAGCGCCCAATTACAGGTTATGAATGAGAATGAGAGTTGGGAACCTTCATTAAGCGGCTAGCCGCTTCTGGAAATCGGCCGAGTATTCGGCAAGGCATGCTATAATATGGATATCCTAGAGCGCTCAATCACAAGATTCATAAATCATCCCAATGCGGAGGCTAAATTCATGAGGCTGGATGCGGATATCACGGAGCTGGTGAAGCACACAAAGCGCAAGTTGAGGGGACTAGCCTTATCTCAAGTATTAGAGGAATTTGACAGCCAGATTATGGGACTGAGCGACGACAAGCGCCGGTTGAAGTACGAGAAAATGAGAGGCAGCGCTTATTCATTTTTTCGCGGCAGCGCCTATTTGTTTTACTACGACATGAGCAATGAATGGCTGCCCTATCACACCCGTCCGGAGCGTCCGACTTGGATTCAAGGCGATCTGCATATGGAGAACTTTGGCGCGTTCCGAAGCGAGAAAGGCCGAATCGTCTTCGACGTTAACGATTTTGACGAAGGCTGCATCGGATCCTACTTGTATGACGTTCTTCGCATGTCCGTCAGCCTCTTGCTTGCTATGCCCGAAAATACGCTATCGATCGAAGAGCAAATCGACACCGTGAATGCCTACTTGTCCGCCTACGTGGAGCAGATCACAAAGTACGCTGAACGAGAAGAGGATCCCGGCGATCTCGTGTTCGACGAGCATTCGACCAAAGGGCCTATTCGCAAGCTATTGAGGAAAACGGAAAATCTTGCGGCAAGCAATTTCGTTGAAAAGATCACCTTATTGGAAGAAGGACGGCGCGTATTCCGTTGGTCGGAGGAGATTCAGAAGCCGACGGAAGAGGAGGAACAGCTCATCGTAGGATGGACCGAATACATGAGCCATTTATCTTCCCGATTAGGACTTCCGGATTCTTATTATCGTCTGAAGGACATTGCGGTCAAACATGGTTCCGGTACTGCCTCTATCGGGTTGGACCGCTATTATGTGCTTATGGAGGGCGGAGAGGAGCACCAAGGGCTCGATGATCTTATTATCGAAATCAAGGAAGTACGCGCGCCGGTTCCGGTGTACTTCATGCCTTTTAACGACGAATTCTGGGAACAGTTCGCCCATCAAGGAAAACGGGTGATTACGACCCAGCAAGCGATGCATCATGAAGCCGATCCTTTCCTCGGCTACTTGACGATGAACGGCCGGCATTTCTACGCCAGAGAAAGATCGCCGTACAAGAAAAAGCTGAAACTGCTTAAGCTCAAGGAATCGAAGGATTGGCTGAAGACGGCGGAATGTATGGGACGGATTACAGCCAAACTGCATGCCCGCGCGGATGCGGATGTAGAGAATGGCATCTTAAGCTATCACAGCGAGGACGAAATTGTCCGGGCGATCGGCAAAGACACAGAAGCATTTTGCGATTATGTAACAAATAGAGCCTTATCCTACTCGCATCAGGTAAGGGAGGACTATGCGTTGTTCGCGGAATGGAGCGAGGCATGGGATGCAAAGACAGCCCGGGCTTCCCGCAGAAAAAGCAAGGCGGCTCGCCTAAAGGAGATGGCCCTTAAAGCCGAAGCGTCTCCTCCTACTCCTAGTAGGAAGAGAACGCGGACCGCCGCCAAGAAAACGGTGCAAGACTCCCCGAAACCGATTGAAACCAGTCAACCAGAGTAACGGAGTGGTTTGTATTCGCTTGTAGGGCTGTCTCGAATTGGTGGGCGAGGCAGCCTGCGGGGGCCACTTAGGCACTTTTTTGGCCTACACTACACAGCCCGGGGGAGCACCAAGGCACTTTTTGGGCCTCCGCTACACAGCCCGGGAAGCACCAAGGCACTTTCTTGGCCTACACTACACAGCCCGACGAGCACCAAGGCACTTTTTTGGCCTACACTACACGAGACAACGAGATGCTCTTAAACGATCCACCCGAGGCGATGGAGAAATCAGGTTCAACATGATAACATGACTCCAACATCGGCACTCGGGCGAGGATTTCTATTTGATTTGACTTATGGAATCGGCTTTACGAAATGGGCACATAGATTTCAATGACATTGTCAGCCTTGTCGAGACGGTCGAGTTCTTCCCATCGTTCGATATCATATTCTCTGGCATCGGTGTATCCGTTCAAGTCTAGCCATTCGTTAATAGCCGCATGGGTTGCGTCAATATCGCTCTCATCCCCCTGGTGCAGGAAGCGAAGAAACCTTCCCTCAGGAACAATGTGAACTATCATCCCCTCCGGTGCTGCAGGCGGGTGTTGGTTCACTTCAACCGCTACAATATGGGTATACGTTACATCCGGCGTCCAATCGCAATCCGGGTATACCTGAACGAGCATCATACTCCTGTCGACACGCTGCGGTATTTCTGCAATCCGGGATGCAAGCTTTTCTCGCAATCCGGCGACAATCGCCCCCTCAACATCGTCATTCAGGCTGGCCTCAACGCTGTATCCGACCAAATTCGCCCTCTTGTGCGTAACGATTTCAACCTCGGACTTCAGCATTCTATACCTCACTCGTTCTTCAATTTTGGCACATTGTCCGGTCTCGAATAGGATCATAGGCCCGAACCCGGTCTGACACGACCTAATATCGTCCGGTTAATGCCAACGACTGCCGGTAATCGCCGAACTCTTTAGCCAAGACGGAACGTACTTGCTTAATCTTCCACTGCAGATGGTCGCGATCGGTCATGTAGTCCATCGATGCCTCCCAGCCCAGGCGGGAATCGGCTTCGACGAGCGGAATCGTGCTCTCCGCGTTCGCGATTTCCAGCAAGGCAACCCGCTCCATCTCTTTCAGCAACCCTTCGGCCCTCTCCGCATCGGGTTCGGCGAACAGCTTCGTCTTCAGCATATACCATTTCTTCAGATGAATCGTCGTTTGCACGGAATTAGCGATAAAACGGCCGATGCCCAGCATACGTTCGCCTTCTTCCAGCTTGTGTCGTCCACCCCCGCCTCCAGCCGCATCGCTCCCCAGAGCCGTCAATGCCCGCTCCAAGCAAGCGTTGCCCCGCAGCATCTCCACCAGCATTCGCTCCAGACTGCGAATCTCGACTCCGAATCGGGCGATGCCGAGCGATTGGCGAGGATCCTCATGCGGCTTGTAGTCCGTCAGGACGATTTCGTTGCCCCACAGCGCGTGCCAGGCCGCCGGAATCTGGACGGGCTGCCGGAACACCATCGGATACGACGGGCCGACGCGGAACGGACCGTATTGGTCTTCGTTCGTCGGCACATAATGCCGAATCGCTTCGCTCCAGTGCCCCCAAGCTTCCAGCGCGTGCTCCGCCCCGCTTTCCCCGAAATCGCGTCGGGCGATCCCGGCCAGGGCCTCCTCTGCGGATAACCCATTCGTCCAATAAGACCATTTCGTCAGCTCGCTGACGAAGGACGGCCACCAGCCGTAATGATGCGATTCCATAAGCCCGGACAGGCCCCAATCCACCCTTGCGCGATGAAGGGCTTCGTGGCGTCTCGTCCACTGTCCCGGCATCGGCTGATACGGGATGACGCCGACATCCCAAGTCAACCCTCCCGTATTGCTCATCGCGTACAGCTTGATGCCCCGTTCGCTTGCCGCCTCCGCCTCGCTTCGAAAATACTCGCCGGGCCCCTCGAACGATAACGTGTAATCCACGCACACGTTCGTGACGCTCTCTCGCTGTACCTGATCGAACATCTCGAAGGTGACGAGCAGCGTAATGTCGTCCGGCAAATCGCGAATAAGCCTGAGCCTTTCTTCCGCCGGAGCCCAGCCCCAGTTGTACGTCCAGAACACGATCTCCGCCCCGGCGTTATGCTTGCGCACCGCCTTCTTGACCGCGTTCACCCACTGCGGATAGTCCGTGCACGGCCACCAGCCCGGGCTCGGCTTTGTCTTCGGCTCGTCCGAAGGCCAATCCAGCCGAAGCACGCCCGTCGTATTCGGATCCTTGCTCGGAAATTCGACCGACTCCCCGACGAGGATGACGCCTTTGAATCGAGGACAGGCCTCGAAAATCTTGCCGTACGTCCCCGCGTAGTAAGCTTCGGCGCCGGAATCCTCCGGATGCACGCGGCTGCTGTCCAGATAGCTGTACATGTAGACGTCGAGTCCGTATTTCTCCGCCCGGTCGATCAGGTTGTTGAAATCCTGATGCCCGTCCGTCGTCCGATCCACATCCTTGACGAACAGCAAGATCGCATCGATGCCCGCATGGGCCATCGCGTTCAGATGCTCGTCCGGATAATGATCGAGTCCCCATCCGGAATGCGCCATTCGCGGTGCGAATAGCGGCTCCCGCGTAACGACCCGGGCCTCGACGATCGGAGCTTCCCGCAAGTTCATCAAGTCTTCCAGAAAGTAGCTTCCTTGCCCGACTCCCCTGTCGTCATATCCGCATACGAGGATACGTTGCTGCTCGACGATCAGTCTGTAGGAGCGAGGCTCGGCCAAGCTCTCCCCTATTCCCGAAGACCAATCCTTCTTCTCCCCCAGCACGATGACGCGCTCCTCGGCAGCTGCCGCCGACACGTCGAGAACTCGCCGCAAGCCTACGGATACGTTCATGCTGACGTCGAAATAATCCTGCAAATCCTTGGCGACCCGCCGGATTAGCGGCGATGCCCCCTCCCCCGTCACGATGGTCCACCCCTCGTCTACCAGCGCTTCTCCTCCGGATGGATGAACCTCCGGATTTCGCCTATTCGGCTTGTGCGCCGTCTCCAACCGCCTACGAAACTCATATTTCTTTTCCGCCACGATAGACCCTCCCTAAGCCGCGTTCTCGTTTTTCCGGATTGCTCCCGTTCCCCATCTATTCTTTGACGCTGCCCATGACGATTCCTTTCACGAAATACCGCTGCAAAAACGGATACACGAGCATGATCGGCAGCGCTCCCACGAAGATTTGCGCGGCCTTGGCCGTGCGATCCGATACTTCCCGAAGATTGTTGAGCGCCTCTCCCGTTACGGACGTCAGATCCATCCGGACCAGAATCGTCTGCAAATACGTGGATAGCGGATAATTGTCGTGAGACTTCATCAAGATCAGTCCGTCGAACCAGGAGTTCCAGTGATTCACGATCGTAAACAGCATAATCGTCGCGATCGCCGGCATGGACAACGGAGCGTATATGCGCCACAGCGTCGTCCAATGTCCCGCTCCATCGATGGAAGCCGATTCCTCCAGCTCCTTCGGCAGTCCGCGAAAGAAATTCAGCAGCAAAATAATATTGAACACCGGGACCGCGCCCGGGAGCACGAGAGCCCAGATCGTATCCATGATGCCGGTCCACTTGATCGTCATATACCAAGGAATCAAGCCGCCGTTAAACAGAATCGTAAAGACGAAAGCCCATGCGTAGATCGTCCGCATTCGGAAAGCGTGCGTCTCCTTCGATAACGGGTACGCCACGAGCAGCGTGATGAGCATGCCGACGACGGTTCCGAGCGCGACCCGTTGCAGCGTCACTCCGATCGAGGTTAGAAATTCCGGTTTTTTCAAAATAAACTCGTAAGAGCTCGTCGTGAACCCGACCGGCCACAAACTGACGAGCCCCGCCCCCGCTTCGCTGCTCCCGCTGAAGGAGATCGCCAGAATGTGGATGATCGGCAGCAGGCAAGCGAACGACAAGGCGACCAGGAACAGGATGTTGAACGCATTGAACACCCGATACCCCATACTCATTCGAATCATGATCGCGTCCCTCCCTCTAGAAAATCCGGTAGTTAGCCAGTCGATACGCCAAGAAATAAGACAGGGAGATCATGACGCAGGAGACGATCGATTTGAACAAGCCGATGGCGGTAGCCACGCTGTACTGGGCTTGCTCCAATCCGACCCGATAGACGAGCGTATCGATGATGTCGCCGCTCTCGTAGACGGACGGGCTATATAAATTGAATACTTGATCGAATCCCGCATTCAGCACGTTTCCTAGACTTAGCGTCGCGAGCAGCACGACGATCGGCAATATCCCCGGTAGCGTAATGTTCAGCGTTTGTTTCCAACGGCTCGCTCCGTCAATGACGGCCGCTTCGTATAAGGAAGGATTAATACCGGTCAAAGCCGCCAAATAAACGATCGTATTGAATCCGAATTCCTTCCAGACGTCCGAGATCACGATCGTAATCGGAAACCAGCGGTTATCCCCGAGAAAATAGATCGGCTCGATGCCGAATACTCCGAGCAGTTGATTCACGATCCCCTGCGACGGCGATAGAATATCGATCAAGATGCCGCCCAGAATAATCCACGACAGAAAATGCGGCAAGTAGATGAGCGTCTGCACGCCCCGTTTCAACCATTCCTTCCGAAGCTCGTTCAGCAGGAGCGCGACCGCGATCGGCACGAGCTGCCCGACGACGATTTTCAGGCTGGCGATATACAACGTATTCCAGAGCACCCGGAGCGAATTCGGCATGTCCCAGACGTAGCGGAAATGCTCCAAGCCGACCCACGGATTATCGAAAAAGGGACGCGCGGGAAGAAACTTCTGAAAGGCCATCGTCAGACCGAAAAAGGGAACGTAGCTGTAGATCAAAATCAGGACGAGCCCCGGCAATATCATCATGTGCAGCGGAATTTCCCGTCTCCATTTTCTCAGTCCCATGTCTTACGCATCTCCTTACTGAGCGAAGAAGAGGAAGTAACCGAGGCTACTCCCCCTTCTCCGCTTCGCTTGATTGCCTTTATTGCTGGGCGTACCAGTCGTTGATCTCCTGCGTGATCTGATCGCCGCCGAGCTTCTTCCAGTCCGTGACGAACTTGTCGAAGTCGTCGATCGGAGCGGCGCCCATAATGATCTTCGTGAACGTTTCCTTAAGCAGCGTCATCAGGGTGGCGCCCTTCTCGCCGATCGTCGCCGTCGGCGCGCCGTAAAATTCGTTGCGGAGAATGCTATTCGTCTCCAAATATTTTTCGATGACCGTGAAGGAGCCTTCAGGGCCGAATACCCGTTCATTGCCCCAGCCTTTGTTGTCTCCCTCGCGGTACCTCATGATATCGTCGTAGATCAACTGTACGTCCGGCTTCAGCCCGCTCGGATCCTTAGAGTCCAATCTTGGGGTGACGGTTCTATACTTGTCGATGTTATACGTAATCGGCGCCCCGGCGATAAGCGAATGCTTAAACGTCTCGATACCGTCCTTCGTCGCGCCGTAGACTTCTTCTTGATACGGATGGTCATAGCGCATATCAAACCACAGATTGAGCATCTTGATCGCCGCTTCCGGATTTTTGGCGCCTTTTTTGACGACGTAATACTGATTAACGGAAAAAGGAACTTGGCCGAGCGCCGGCTTGTCGTCGACGGAAGTAATCGCGAAAGGCCGCCATTGCATATTCGGATCGAGATCCTTGCCTCCCTGCAGCGGCCACAGCGGCGTCCACATCTGGCCGTAGTACATGCCGATCTTGCCGCTCGTGACGGCTTCCGCCACCTTCGTGCCGTCCTTCGTACCGAATTCCTTGTCGATCTCCTTATCCTTGTACATTCTCTGCATTTCGGCCAAGGCCGCCTTCATCTCCGGCTGGATGTTGCTGTTGACCAGTTTCCCGGAGGCGTCCTTGATCCAGATGTTGAAATACGCATGATAACCGTTCAGGAACCCTTCGAAGCCGGCAAATCCGCCTTCAAGATCCTTCGTCAGAGCCAGACCCGAGGTGTCGGCCTTGCCGTTGCCGTCCGGATCCTGAGTCGTGAACGCCTTGGAGATGGCCAGCACGTCGCTCATCGTCTTCGGTTCGGGCAAGCCCAGCTTCTCCAGCCAGTCCGTGCGCACCCAGAGAAGCGCCACGTTATCGATGTCGGAGCCGAGCCTCGGAATGCCCATCAGCTTCCCGTCGAACGTTGCCGACTTGAGCGAGACGCCTCCATCCGCGTTCATCGAGGTTTTGACGAATTCGGAAGCAGTGCTCTCGTACACGCCGGAGATATCCTCAAGTTGGCCGGCCTCCACCATCTGCTTCATTTGGTTCGGGTTAACGGCCATGATGTCCGCCAAGTCGTTGCTCGCGATCGCCACGTTCAGCTTCTGGTCGTACTGCTCTCCCGGGCCCTGGAACGTCCAGGCGTGCTTCAGCTTGATGCCCAGCTTCTCTTCGTATACGCTTATCCACTCATTGTTGTCGGCATTCTGACCTTCTACAAACTTCGTCATTTCGTCATAGGGACGGATGGCCGTCACTTCGATCGGAGGATCGTATTTGCCTAATGGATCGATCGCAGGCGCGGACGATTCCGTTGCGGACCCGGATGCCGCGGCACTTGACTCGGCCGGAGCCGAAGAGCTTGAAGAAGCCTGATTGCCGTTATTGCCCCCGCTGCAAGCGGAGAGTACCGTCGCCAGCAGCAAAGCGGTCGTCGCCGCAGTGGCGACCGTTCTCGTCATCTTCATTCGTTGTTCCCCCTACGTAAATGTGAAATGGCGCGAGACCAAGAAGGAGCTCTCTTCTTGTTTTTGATTATAGGGGCGCGAGGAATTCCGTTCTATTGGACGATTTCTACTTCTCTTGCCTTCTGTCTACGACTTCCTTGGACGCCGGCCGGACGTCAAATCAACGCGGCTTTCTGGAGAATTCCCGATATTCTTGAGGCGTTCGCTCCGTCATTTTCTTGAATAGCCTCGTAAAATACGCCGCCGACTCGAAGCCGACCTTGATCGCGACGTCTTGCGCCTTCTCGTTCGTCTCTTCCAACAGACGCTTCGCTTCAGCCAGCCTGGCTTCCGTAATCGTCTCGGAAAGCCCGTTCCCGGTAAGCTGCTTGTATAATCTCGACAGGTACGCCGGATTCAAGGCGACGACTTCTCCGATCCGGGTTAGCGACAAGTCGCCCCCAAGATTATCGGCGACGTATTGGTGGATGGTAGCCACGACGCTGCGGCCATGCTGACGATTCATCCCTTCCTGCCGGACGAAGACGGAGTCGGCTAGTTCCGCGAGGCGCAGAATCTCCTCTTCCCAGCTTTCGCGCGTATGTGCCTTCAGCAGCTTGTCCGGGTCAATTCTCTCCGACAGCTCCTTGAGCGCGCCTTCGGCCGAAGCGAACGCCAGGAACGTCGCGAGCAGTTGGCAGCTGGCGACAAGGCGCAGCTCAGGCTCCGAGCCGATCGTCTCGTGCCGGAGCCATTCGGTCAGCTTCGCTTGAAATTCCGTTTGCTGCCCGTTCTCCAAGCACGCTTCCAACTGCACCGCTTGCTTTCGGATCCACTTGGTCGCGGAATCCCGGCTTGCGCTCTCCGCGGCCTCGGGCTCCGGCTGGTCGTCCGTCAGCAGCAACTGCTGCCCCATGGCAAAGCTTCTGCGAAGCGAACGGTTTAATCCTTCGAAACGTTCCGCAATGAAAGACCAAGGGACGAGCTCGCTTGCAGAAGCGAAGCTCAGCTTTAATCTCAGCAGCTCGCCGCACGTCGTCTGAATTTTCTCCGCCATGCCCCGGACATATAGCGCGAGGCTGGAGCCTTCCCTCTCTTGATCGTCCGGAGTTTGGATCAGCCACGCGATCCGGTTCTTGTCGTAGGCGAAAGACAGGGTGCGAGCGGCCGGAGACAAGTATTCTTCCGCGATATTCTGAATCGCGTATAGCAGCAGCGTCTGATCGGAAGCGTTGCGATCCGCCCATTCGTCCACTTTGCCGACGAGAAGCAGCACGGGAGCCGCGGTCGAGAACGGCATATCGAGCTCGTCCAGCCTCTCCTGCAGTCTCATCGTCGGATGGAGATCGCCGCGGAACAAATCAAGCAGAAACTCCTTCTGAAGCAGCGGCAGCGCGGATTGAATCTGGGCCTGGGCCTTCTCGAGCTGGGTGCCCATCTCGAATTCCCGCTCCAGCTCGGCCAGCGCTTTGCGCACCGCGGCCAAGATCGCCGCATCCCCTTCGGTCTTCAGAATGTAATCGACCGCGCGATGATGAATCGCTTCCTTCGCGTAATTGAAATCGTTATGTCCGGTTAAGAAGACGATTTTGCAGCGCGGCCAGCGCTGCAGGATTCGGCGCTGCAGCTCCAGACCGTCCATGCCCGGCATGCAGATGTCCGTCAACACGATATCCATCGCCGTTCTCTCCAACCAGCTTAGCGCTTCGGCGGCAGAACTGGCCTTATACACTTCCGACTCCGGCAATTCGGCCTCCTTGATCATGCCGGCCAGACCGTTCACGATGAACGGTTCGTCATCGACGATCAGTATCCTTCGTATGGTCATCGTTATTCCTCCTTCCGTTCTCCGCGATCCGCGGGCACAACCATCTCGACCTTTAAGCCGCCGAACGCGCTTCGCGAGACGCTAAGGCCGCAATCCTCGCCGAATCGCAGCGATAATCTTCTATGCACGTTCAGCAGTCCCGTTTTCTCCGTCTGATCCTCGCGCTTGCTCTCAAGCCTATATCGAAGGTCTGACAAGCATTCGTCGCTCAGCTCGTCTCCGTTATCCTCCACGGAGAGCGCGAGCGCCCCGTCCTGAAGCCTCTTTGCAGTTAGTGCGACGATCCCGCCAGACACCTTCGACTTCAACCCATGCTGATAGGCGTTCTCCACAAGCGGCTGCAGAATGAGGCGCGGGATTCGAACGCCGTCCGGTTCGACTTCCGGAAGCTCCGATACCCGGGCTTCGATCCGATTGTGCGATCGCATCTGCTGGATTTCCAAGTAAGCGAGCGTGTGGTTCCACTCTTCCTCTACGGTCGCCTCGTCAGAGGAATTACGGGTAATATATTGGAAATATTCCCCTAGATATTTCGTAGCCTTGGTTACGTTATCCACGTCGTGCGCTTCGGCCATACGATGGACCATGAAGTACGTGTTGTACAAGAAATGCGGATTGATCTGGGATTGCAGCTGTTTCAGCTCCGATTGCTGGGCCATGATTCGCGACTCGTACACTTCCTGGATCGAGTGTTTCAGCTTGCCGACCATGACGTTAAATTGCCCGTACAGGTATTGAAATTCGTCGTAATTCCGGTGCACGATCGTCAAACTCAAGTCCCCATTCTCCACTTTGCGGAACGCCCGCACCATTTTTCTCAGCGGAAAATGAATTAACCGGAAGATCCAGTAGGAGAATGCGACGACGACGGCCAGCGAAATTCCGGACAGAATCCAGAACCAGGTACGATATTTATCGAGCGGCCCTAACACCTGCTCTTCCGGCATATAGAGAACCAAGTCCATGTTCAGGAGCTGGGAACGCTCGAACGCCACGTAATAATTCCGATTATGAATTTCAATTTTCCCTTGTCCGGACTTCAATTCCTGAGGCTGTTGCTTGACGAACTGCCGAGCGATAGCCTGTACGGGTTCTTCCGCGCCGCTCCTCAGCACCCACTCCTGCTCCTCGTTAAAGAGCAGAGAGCCCTCGCGGTCCCCGTTGACGATCTGGCTGAGGTAGCTTTTCAGTCTCGGTTGATCCATTTCCGATTGCAAAATGTAAGCCGGAGATTTATCCGAATACGAGGGATCGGGGTTAATGGAGTTGAGCAAGAGTTTGCCCTTCCAGTAGACGACGGGGGACACCTGGCTCCGATTCAGCTGCTGGAGCTCGCGGACTTCCTCCTCTGTCATGGCTAATTCGTAGTTCGTGGAGAGAAGCGTTTTGCCGATCAAGGGAATATAAGCTTTCGCTTCGGCGATGTAGAGACTGGAATTTTTCATAACGAGCAGTTTGTTTTGCACTCGCTTCTCCATCAGCATCACGTCGTAATAAGAAAGAATGGGGGAGATCATACTGAGCTTGGTGACGTCGTCGTCGACAATGTACTGCTTGTGAAGCCGGATGAGCCGCTCCATCTCCGCTTCGAGCGATCCCAAGTGATAATGGATACGCGACTCCATGGAAGCGAGAATTTCCTGGCGGACGCTATCCGCGCCCATCCGGTTCATCTGCAGGCTCACGAAAAATAGGGGCACGATGGCGACCAGGAACGTTAAGAGCAGTTTCGGGAAAATGGTCATTTTGCGCATGAGGCTTGGAAACCGCATCTGGACACCACATCCTGTTCGAAGAGCATGAGAAGCGTATCCTTAACATTTCGGTAAGCGGGACGGGGTTTCCTACGGAATCGGCTCGAACTTCTCTTGCTTATTCTTTACTTTTCTTGACTTTGAATGACGAAATAAATTGAATTAATGACGAGGAAGCCCATTTCATTCCTCAAGGGATGGTTTAGTCACAAAAAACAGGCAGATCACCGGCCCTTCCCGCGCCTGGTGCCCTGCCTGGATTTATTGTCATTCTATTTGTTCCGCCTTGCGTACCCGCTTCATCGTCCCGGCATCGTTTCCTATTCTTCGACTAACCGATAATGCGGCAAGCGAGACAGAGGCGCATCTGCCTCCAGCGCGCAAGGTCCCTGCACCCTGCTTCCATCGTCTCCCAGCCACTCGCCTGCAGGAAAACGGATGACGCGACGACGCGCCCCTTCCTCCACGACCGGCGCCACGAGCAAACGGTCGCCGACCATGAACTGATCCGTAACATCCTCCAGCCCGCAGTCGGGAAATACGTAAGCCATATGCCGCATAATCGGCTCTCCGGTAGTCGAAGCGTGCTGCGCCAGCGCGAGGAACGTGTCACCAAGCTCCGCATGCAGCTTCGCCGCCTCGACGCAGTATGCGAGATGCTCCCGATCCAGTACGCGCCAAGGCGCCGTCGAGAACTGCATCATCGGAAACAGCGCCGAGCATTGCGCGTAACGGACGAACAGCTCTTGATCAATGCGGAACGACGGATTGTTCTCAACGTCTCCGATCTGCCCTCCGCCAATCATATCCGGGCAAATATAAGCATAACCCGCCAGCCCTTGCGCAAGCCCGTTCGGGATCAGCGAAGCAAGCCCGTTCAGATCCCAGCTGTGCTGGCGGTCCCGCAGACGCTGGACAAGCGGCTGTCCGCCCATTTTCCAGCAGGCTCGATACTCGTTAAACGCATACCGCCGGCCGACTGCCGCCCAAGCCTCGCAATGGCCGTTCGGATGCATCGGAACCGCGCTCCGGTCGGACGCTCGGTAGTATTCGGGATCGCCTGCGTCCAGCTTGAATCCGTCGATGCCGTAATCGTCCATTAGACGCTGCAATTCCTCCTGGTACCAAGCGACCGCATCCGGGTTCGTGCAGTCGAGCACGGCGCTGTAGCCGTTCCACCACCTACGAATGGCGGTCTCTCCCCGCTCGTCGCGCAGAAGATATCCTTTGCTCTCGAGCATCCGGAAATTGGCGGCATTATCCGGGCTGACGAACGGGCAAGTCCACAGCATGACCTGGAAGCCAAGCTCGTGCAGCCTGTCTGTCATCGCCTTAGGATCGGGAAACCGGTCGGATCGGAAACGCCATACCCCATAGTCCTCCATCCAGTTGTCGTCAATCATGATGACTCCCGGCGGCAATCCGTTCGCCAACACCGCCTCGGCATAGCGCAGCGTCTTCTCCTGCGTCGGCTCGTACTGCAGCTCAATCCACAGGTTATACTGCGGCACCGAGAAAAAACGCGCGTCCGGCAGCGTACCGGTTGCCGGGAAATGCTCATGCGACGCCGAAAGGAATGCTTGGCGTAGATTCCCGACCTCCCCGCGCAATACCGGCTCCCCCGAGTTGCTTACAACCGTCAGCAAGCCGTCCTCGAACCGGTACCGAATCGGAGCGTCAGCCCATACGTACCGGCCCTTGCTTGAGACGAGCAGCGGCGCCGCCTGATTCCCGCGAATGCCTGCGGCAAGGTCAATCTCAATCGTCTCTCGTCCAAACGGCATTTGATCTCCGTAAGTAATGTCTCCCCCCCACCAGACTTCGTTATCCATCAGACGAATGCTCAGCTTCCGATTTTCCATGCTCATCTTTCCCCTCTGCCCTGTTCTTTGCCTTGATCATAGAGTACAATCGAGGCACGAGTCTACGGGCAACCTTGCGGGATTTTTACGCGATCTTGCTCATTATCTCCAAGGGGCGACGAAAGCATGACGGACAGCGGAAATAATCAATATTTGGCCATGCTTGGCGATACGTATCCGTTTAATCTGTTCCAACCCGAGTGTGTCGGATCGACCATTTTCCCGCCGCATTGGCATAACGATTGTCTGGAATTGATCTACGTGAGGCAAGGACAAGTGGAGCTGCATATCGGGGGACGCTCGTTCATCGGGCAGGCCGGCGACCTTGTTCTAATCGGAGAAGGGGTCATTCACAGCGGGTATGTTGTCGATACACCGCCGGACTATTACACAATTTTGCTCGATCGCAGCCGGTTGGCCAGCTCGGACTTCATGAATGTGGCCTCCCGCTCCATGCTGACGGGCAAGCTGCGGCTCCCCGTTCTTCTGCAGACTGGAGACGACGGTTACACGAACTGTATAACCATCATTCGTTCCATCATCGAAGAGTATGTCGCCCGCAGCGCCGGCTTCGAACTAGCGATCAAGTCCTATCTTCATGTGCTGTTATTGGTTCTGGCCCGCGAATACGGGGAGAGCGCAGACGGAGAGGACGTTCGAGGCGAGGCTGCCAAACGCAGAATGGAACGGCTGAAGGATGCCATCTCCTATATCGAAGCCCGATACAGCGATAAGCTGACCGTTGGCGAAGCGGCGCGTGCGGCAGGGATGAGCCCGTACCACTTTTGCCGAGTGTTTAAGCATGCCGTAGGACGCACGTTCACGGAGTATATTCACCTTTACCGCATCGGCAAGGCGGAGGTCCTCATTCGCGACACAGATTTGCCTATTACCCGGATCGCGGAGCAAACCGGTTTCGGAACGATTCAATACTTGGACGAGCTGTTTAAGCGTTATCGCGGCTGCACGCCGATGCAGCTTCGGCGCAGCCCCGCTCCGTCCTCCGCCGATCCGAATAACAAGAAAATGTAAAAACCCACCCGTGGCTAACGCCGCAGGTGGGTTCTGGTAGTCATTAGGAACTTGAAGGGAAACCCCATTCAAGCCGATTGTAGACCGGGTGTTACCAGCACTTCGGTCTGCCTAATTGCGATTTTAACATATGCGATGCCGCTTTAACAAGTACCTCTTCAGCAGATGGGCTAAATTTCGTTATTTTTTGACAACCGCCGCCCACTGCCATTTCTATTCTCCTCGGAGGCAAACAGCTCCCTCTCCTACCGTCACCTGTCACGACTCAACTGGTTCATTGGATCGGGTTATATTCGCCGTTGAACTGAAACACGTAGTCGTTGTCGATTCGAACATAACCGAGGATACAGTGCCGCCGATCTCTGTTAAAAACGCTAGAATAGTTCTGATTGTCTCTGTTGCCCTCAGCCACTTCAATTTCCCCTTCATTGCAGCCTAGAACAATTCCAATATGGTCATGCGAATCATCGGAAAGCAGTTTTTCATAAATCACGATATCCCCGCGCTCCGGAACAAATCCATTCTGTCCGTCAAAATAGAGAAATCCGGTTTCGGGCAGCTGAGCCCACTCTAACCAAGCTCCTACACCGGCAAACCGACATCTGCCGTTCGGGTAGCGAATCGGAAGTTGAAATCCGGCTCGGCGGCAGCAGTGATATACAAATGCGGCGCACCACTCATTCTGTAATTCCTTGTATACGCCAGTATCGGGCCAATACCCGCAGATTTCCCGGTACCGCGGATCTCCCGGAGCTCCAACGATGTGTGACCCAGCTAACGCTTCCGCGATGTCGGCTAAATCACTCCGTCTATTCGTCGTGTCCTGATGATTGTCGGTGTTGCCAAGGCCATGCCCTTCTACCGATAAATCGTTTGGAATCGCCAACTCATAAAGCGCCTTTCGAAGTCTATCCGCACCCTGAGACGGAATGCTGCACCCCGTATTTTGAAAATAAAAGTGCAGTAAGCAGGCATCTTTTACAATTTCTTCATACGGCCCGTAAATCCTGCTTCTGTCTCGGCAATAGAAAATAGCTCTCAAGACGGCGATTTGCTCTTCCTTGTCAAAGAGATTCAAGTCCCTTAATAGCGGCCTCACAGCTTCGGAACTGTTAGGGCCCGGGAAATCCCTTATGCCTGTCTTATAAAAGTAATAGTTGTAAAGCAGTCCCGCGATCGCCGCCAACTCCTGGCTTAACCTTCGTCTCCTCGCGAGCATCGCAGCAAAAGCAGACACCCCAAACAGGTGAGCACAGGCTTCTTGTTTCCGGGTCTCGCATGGAATGGACATAATCATGTCATGGACCATAAAGCGAACGCTATCGAGCCTCGTATTCATTTTATCACCGTTCAATCCTTCCCCTCCTATCCGTGTTTAGAGTCGCAATACGTTTATGTGCTCGTCGTTACAGATTTCACCGTTTTCGCGAAAACCAAAGCTTTCATAAAGCTTTTTGGCGGGGAGATTATCGGCGTTATACGGGATCCAACAATATTTAGCGGGTCCTGCCGGAAAGGTGCGGACAAACTCAAGAATTTTCGTCATGGCTTCCCTGCCGTA
Organism: Cohnella sp. LGH; assembly: GCF_017671885.1. Classification (NCBI taxonomy): domain Bacteria; kingdom Bacillati; phylum Bacillota; class Bacilli; order Caryophanales; family Paenibacillaceae; genus Cohnella; species Cohnella sp. LGH. The sequence goes on along the minus strand of NZ_CP072117.1, from coordinate 281,243 downwards.
GCCTCGATTCTGATAGTGTTGGTCAATCATTAACCGCAGGATGCAGTAGCTGTCTTCCGCAATTGTCGGGAGCTCGTACCCTGTAATTTTATAAGTCAGCATTACAAAACCGACCGGCTGTTCATCCGCATAAATGGCAAACGGAAACGGATGTCCCCCATTGGTTGCCAGGACATGACACGAAGCCACGCTCGACAGATTGGACGCCACATAGCGGCGTTGTTCCTCTGAAACCTCCAGATTAAATATGGCCCGCCGGTTCTCGAGCGTAATTTTTCTGAGCGTAATCATGTCGGGCTTCTCCTCCCATAAGTTGTTATGCGCCGCGGTCGCTTCTATAACATACAAGCTATACCCAAAAAGAAATAGACTTATGTTCAATTTTTTAATAAACTAGTATGTATCCATGGCATTTTTAGGGTACTCCTTTTGGGAGGTTCTTATAGACGAGAACATCGAATAGACCGCATCCCTTGTACGGGAGCAGTCTATTTCTGCTTTATGGACAGTATCGCAACCCCAGCTCAAGAACCCCCCATTTCCGAGAGGATGGAACTGAGAAACTTTTGCTGCTCTAGCAACACGTCGTGACGCTGTTGGCATGCTGATTGTACACGGTCAGAGCTTTAGTTTCTTTGTAAAGAATTTAAGGGCTTTATCGGAGCAGCTTCTGGATAATTCCGCTATCAACCGATTTTTCGCATCTTCAATGGTCGCATAATTAGGACTTGTATGCATCGAGCTCAGCCATAATTCCGATGGCTGGTAACACATACTGCTCCAGCCTGAATCTTCATCGTTCTGATTTACTGCTCCGGTAATCACTACGTCACCGTAATTCTGAAGTTCGACTAGCGATTTTTCGTACTCTTTTTTATTCTCTTTATTATTTAGATCGGTCAATTTTCGCAAATTCCGCGAATCAATATTTCCGTGCTCGCACAAAACTTTATAGATATGATATGCAGTTCTTGAAATCAGACCGTCCTTATATCGTTCCTCAACGGTTTTGTCGGATGATAGGATGGACCTGATTATGGGAAAAAATTCGATATGAATAAAACAGGCCTTATCCCTAAAAAATTTCCCATATGCTGCAACGCCATCCTGAACTATCCGAATCCGCCATAGCCATGGATCCGTAACGGTCCCTGTATGCCAATCGTTATTGACTGACGCCGCTGTCAACGATGGATATTCCGGCACAAACTCCGAGAAGGGAAGAATCTTATATTTTTCTACCAATTGAACGAATTCTTCATAAGTTAAAGCATCCATTAAAAATCCCCCTTATTCCCCTTCTTCCCCTGTCGCAATCGGATTCTCCGGATAGCTGATCCAATCCGACCAAGACCCCGCATAAAGCTTCACCTTGCCGAAGCCCGCCTCCTGCAATGCCAGCACGTTCGGCGTAGCCGTGACCCCGGAGCCGCAGTAGACGACGATCTCGTCGTCTGCGGACAAGCCCGCGCCCGAGAACCGCTCAAGCTGCTCATTGGCGTTCTTCCAGCTGCCGTCGGCATGGCGGCCTTCCGCCCAGAACATATTCCGCGCGCCGGGAATGTGTCCGGCCACCAGATCGATCGGCTCGACTTCGCCACGGTAGCGAGGAGCCTCGCGGGAGTCGATCAGAACATAGCGCCCTGTATCGAGGGATTCGCGAACCTCGTCGGCCTCGACCAGCATGCTGTGCTGCACCGTTGCGACAAACTGCGCAGGGACGATGATCTTCTGCTCGGCCGACACCGGGCATCCCGCCGTTTTCCAGGCCGAGAACCCGCCGTCCATCACGAAGACGTTCTCGTGGCCCAAGTATTTCAACAGCCACCAGAGCCGGGAGGCCATCGCTCCGCCCTGATCGTCGTAAGCTACGACGCGCGTTTCGTTGCTAATACCCGCCTTACCGAACCGGGCGGCCAACTCGGCCGCATCCGGCAGCGGATGTCGGCCCCCATGCTCGTCGAGCGGTCCGGACAAATCCTTCTCCAAGTCCAGGTAGATCGCGCCGGGAATATGCGACTCCTCGTATGCGTTTCTACCGGCTTCCGGCTGTCCCAGTTGGAACCGGCAATCGACGACGACCACATCCGGCTCGTACAAACGCGCCAGCACCCATCTTACGGACACGATATTTTTCATTTTAACGACCGCCTTTCATCTTTTCATTTTTTCGTCTTGCAGCATTTCATCCTTCAATATTTCATTTCTCTATGCGGTCATTAAGCTTTGCCGGCAGCAATCGGCGCTGCGCCGCGAGCCCGATCCAACGCTTTGGCGGACAGCAGCGCCCAGACGATAACCGCAAGCATCAGAACGGCAAAAACGGCGAACAGCCAGCGGGTGGCTTCCATGCCGTTCTCATCCAGGAACCAGCCCGTCAGCTTCGGCATCAGCGCCCCGCCGATTCCCCCGAACGCCATTAGCAAGCTTGTCGTGCGCTCGGTCATCCCCGGCACGGCCCGGTTGGCAAAGACGAGCGCGATCGCGAACATTCCCGACATTGCCAATCCGGCAAGGCATGTCAGCGCAATCGTCGCCCAGGTGCTGCTGAAGCCGCCTAGAAGCGCGAAGACCAACGCCGCGGCTAAGCAGGTCACTAGCATATACGCGCCGCCGCCCCAACGATCAGCCGCTTGCCCCGATACGATTCTTCCCACCGTCATCGCTCCCCAGAACAGGCCAAGCGACAGCGAGGCCGACGATTCCGACAGCCCGTTTTGATTCACCAGCAGCGAAGGAAGATAGTGTACGAAGCTCATCTCCAAACCGACGTAGAGAGCGAAAAACAGAGAACAAGCCGCCAGGACGACAAACGTAAATCCACGGTGCGGCGTACTCTGCCGACGGGCTTGCGAAGGGACCGCTCCTTCCAAAGGACGATCCAGAATTTTCGGCCAGAAGAAAAACCACGTCACCAGCGCAATCGCGGCCAAGCCGCCGACAAGAGCAAACGCCGACTCCCAGTACCCGCTAGATATAAACGCCGCTCCCGCGAACGGCATTAGCAGCGCGCCGACGCCGAAGAAAATTTCCACCCGGCTCATCGCCACGTTCGCATTGCCCATCGCCGCGCCGATAATGAACGAACCGACGAGCGCCTCCGTCGTTCCGAAGCCAAAGCCGGCGAATGGAGCCGCTGCCAGCATCACGCCCCATGAAGGTTGAAACGCATATATAATTTCAGCGACGGTCATGACCCCAAGCGCGCCAAGCAGCAGCAGCTTCTTGCCGATCCGTCCCATCAGCCACGGAGCAAGCGTAATCCCGACCAATCCGCCTAGAAATTGATTCATAACGAGTTGCCCGCCGTCGCCATACTTGATTCCGTACGCCGCGACCATCGGCTCCATGACAGTGCCCACGACCAGTTGTCCAATCCCCACGACCAAGTATGCGATACATCCTAATAAGACAAGTCTGCCCACGATTCCTAATCTCCTTTTATCCATTCAACTCCCCTATCATACCACGTTCTTTCCTTCAGGAGGTTGTTCAAAAAGCCCGCATTTGCGCACGAGGCATCGCGGGAAGCATACCCGGCACCGGAACATGGGTTCACCAGGTTCTTCCGGTCTTCTTCCCCCTATTAGCCGCTTTTCCCGTGCATTCGTCAAACCCCCAACAAAAGTCCACTTTTCCAAATAATACGCCCCGTGCGGCAATCCGATTTTTACTATAATTAAAGCAATGGGGAGGGAACGCGGATGAAAATATTGATTGTGGACGACGAACCTAGACACCGCAGAGGCATGAAAAATATGATCCTGTCCCTTCGGTCGTCCGACTGCGTCATCGACGCCAGCGACGGTCAAGCCGCGCTTGCGCTGATTCGGGAGGAGCGGCCCGATGTCGTGCTGACCGATATTCGAATGCCCAACCTGGACGGCTTGGAGCTGCTGGGCCTGCTGGAGCATGAAGCATTCAAACCCAAAGTGGTGATGGTGTCGGCCTACGACCTGTTCGAATATGCGCAAGCCGCCATGCGGCACGGCGCTTACGATTATTTATTGAAACCGATCGATAGGGATAAAGTAGCCGAGCTGCTAAGACGAGTGCAAGCTGCGCTGCAAGAAGAGACGCTTCCACATTCCGAATCGGAGACGCTTAAGCTGCAGCTGCGCGCGGCTGCTTCCGCCTACCGGAAGCGGTTACTTCTGTCGTGGATTAGCGGCGGCGACGTGAAGGAGGCGGAACGGCAGGAGCTGACCGAGCTGGAATGGCTGCACGGAAGCGGCGCCGTCATCTATTCCGAGCTTCAGCCTCATGCCGACTCCGGGCTGGACTATGATGCCTCAGCGCTGATGGCCGATATGGAGCGAGTCTGGGCGCAATATGGAGCGGCCTGCACGCTGCCGCTTGACTCGCCTTCCGGCGTCTCCGGCCAATGGATATCCCTCGTGCGACTGGAGCCGCAGACGCTGGAGGCTAGCTGGGAGAGGCTGCGGACCGATATGCTGTCGTTAAACGAAGCTTGGAGCCTGACGGGGAGGCTCTGGCACTGCGCGGGCGAAGCGCCGCGATCGTTATGGGAGGAAGGAGAGCGCGCCTGCCGTCAAGCCCGCGCCGCAAGCGTGTATCACTTCTATGAGCGGCATAAGGGAGCTTTGACGGCGGAGGACGCGACTTCCGTGCCGAGTCCAAGCGCTCCGATCGACAGCGAGGCGCTGTTCGAAGCGCTGCAAGACAGGTCGGCGGGCACGGCCGTCGATCTATGCGCTCGCAGCTTCGAACGGTTTGCCGCCGCTGGACGGACAGCGCCCTCCTCCCTCAAGGAGCAGGCCGCTTTGCTGCTGATGAAGATCAAGAGCCGCAACCGCGAGCATGTCGATCGCCAGGTGGGCAGCGCACTTATGCAGGCGGCCGTCACCGGCGTATCCGCATGCCGCACATTCGGGGAGCTGCTGACGCTGATGGAAAGCAGGCTGCGGGAGCTTCATCAGGCGCTGCATGCCGGCAAAGAGGCGGGTGACAAGGAAATAGCCGCGGAATGCGTCAAATGGATAGCCGACAACCGGCAGAAGCCGATTACGTTGGAGCAGACGGCCGAGCATTTCTTCTTTAACCCGTCGTATTTCAGCACCTGGATCAAAAACCACACAGGCAAAACGTTCACGGAGCATCTGCTGGAAGCGAGAATGGAACGGGCTGCCCAGCTGCTGGCCGATAATCGGCTCAAAATTTACGAGATTGCCGCCGAATCCGGCTATACGGACACGAAATATTTCTGTCGCGTCTTCAAGAAGCATTTCGGACTGTCGCCCGAACGTCACAGACAGATGTCGCTGCTGCAGCAAAGAGGCGGTCTCTCATGAAAATCACTTTCCGAATCCGGCTGCTGGTCAGCTACGTCTTCCTCATTGTTGTTCCGCTCGTGACGGCCGGGATGATCTACTATACGAAAAGCTTGGAAGTAGTCACCGGCCAGGCCCAGCAGAACGTGCAAAGCATCGTCGTCAAAAACAACGAAATTATCGACACCAAGCTGGGCATCGTGGACCGCAACAGCCAGGCTTTGTTTGTGGATAAGGAGCTATTTGAAATCTTCAATACGTTGAATCCGAACGATCAGGCCGAGCTGCTAGCCGCCGACAGAGTCGTCAACCGGGCTCTCAGATCCTATTTCTCGCAAATCGAAGACGTCTACGCCTACCAGCTCTGGACGTCTTATTTTACGTTCGGCCAGACGCTGCCGCAGGGAGATCCGCAGCAGTCGGCGGTTTATCGCGCCGCGCAGCAGGCGGACGGACGAATGGTCTGGTATCCCACCTATGATTTCGCCGATATGTTCGATCAGTCGTATCTGGAGGAAGGACGTCTCGATTTCCGCTATCTATACTCGGCGACCCGCGTACTCGATTTCTCCTATCTGGATAACTCGACGCTGGAAAGATTGGACGAGCGGGTCGAGCGCCCGGTGCTCGCCGTCAGCTTCAAAGCCGATTCCCTGACCAGGCTGTTCGAGCAGAGCATTCCCGACAATTCGCGCTATTTAATCCTCGATTCGTTCAATACGGTAGTGGGGAGCAGCGAGCCGGAGCGAATCAGTCAGCGCTACGACGGGGATTGGGTACAGGAGCTGCAAGAGCAAGACAGCGGAACCCGGCGCATGAAGCTGGACGGAGAAGCGGTCATTGTCTGCTTCGACCGTTCCAAAGTAACAGGGTGGCTGTCGATCGTCATTACGCCGGAAGCGTCGCTCGTCGGCGAGCTGGCTCCCGTTATACGCACCTCCACCGTGCTGCTGTCCCTGGCGATGGTTGCGGTCGCTCTGGCATTCGCTTATTTTATTTCGGGCAAAATTACGAATCCGATCAAGCGGCTGCTCGGCGCTATGCGTTCGGTTGGAGACGGAGACTTCCATACGCAGCTTGACGTGCGCACGAACGATGAATTCGGCCTGCTCATTCAGCGCTTTAACCGGATGAACGACCGTATACGGCTGCTGGTCACGGAAAACTACGAGAGTCGGCTGAAGGAGCAGGAAGCGGAGATTCGCGCCTTAAACATGCAGATGAATCCGCATTTTCTGTTCAATACCTTAAACATTATGAACTGGACCGCCATCGAGAACGGGCAGAAAGAGCTGAGCCGGATGCTCGTATGTCTCTCCCATATGCTGCAATACACGACGCGCAAGGAATGGGGCTCCGTTCGGCTGACCGACGAGTTGGAATGGATGAAGAGCTATTTCTACATTATGTCGGTACGATTCGAGGATAAGTTCGCCGTTCATTACGATATCGATCCCGAGCTCTATGATTGCAAAATGCCGCGTCTGCTGTTCCAGCCCTTCGTGGAAAACGCGATTCTGCACGGATTCGCGATGACGGAGACGGGCGGAGTCATCACCATTCGCGGGCGCATGACGGAGGAGGCCTGTCGCTTCGAGATCGAGGACAACGGCAGGGGCATGAGCCCTGAGGCGGTGCACAACATTTTCCACAAGGAGATGGCCTCGATCGGCATTCGCAATACGATCTCGCGCATACGCCTTGCTTTCGGCGAGCCTTACGGCGTCGACATCCAGTCCGATCTTGGCAAAGGGACGCGGATCGGGATCACTCTCCCGCGATAATGCGATGAGCCAATGATAGTCCACCAATACAAAGATAATGGGAATATGTAAGCGCTGCAAAATCTCCTATACTGGGTTCAACATAGACTGCAGCTATGTAAAAGAATGAGCCTAGAACATTCGAGAGGGGTTATCGTATGATACGTGGCAAACATACTATCGCTTGGCTGCTGGCACTGGTGCTGCTGGCGACTGTCGCCTTAACCGGCTGCTCCAAGCCGTCGTCTTCCAACCAGCCTCAGAGCGAAGCAAGTCAGACCAACAGCGGAGGAACCGGCGAAGGAACCGGCGGCAAGCCCGAGTCGATCAAGCTTCGAATGACAGTGTGGGGAGCTCCGGACGAACTGGCCGCATACAAAGTGGCGATCAAGCGTTTCGAAGAAAAGTTCCCGCATATCAAGGTCGATTTGCAGCATATCGCAGCGGATTACGATACGAAGCTGACGACGATGGTCGCAGGCAACGACGTGCCCGACATCGCCATGATGGAATCCGGCTCGATCGCATTCCCGTTGGCCGAGCAAGGAAAATTTTATAATTTGCAAGAATTCCTGGACAAGGACGCTACCATCAACTTCGACAGTCTGGTTCCGAACCTCCTCTACTCGCTGGAGCCGGGACACGTGATCGGCATCGCGCCCGGTCCGGAAACGTTCGGCCTGTTCTACAACGAAGACATCTTCAAGGAAGCAGGCATCGCGCCTCCTCCGTCGAAAGCTTCGGAAGCCTGGACCTGGCAGCAATTCGTAGAAACGGCCAAGCTGCTAACGATCGACTCCAAGGGCCGGAACGCGAACGATCCGAACTTCGATCCCAAGAACATTAAACAATACGGCATTAACTTCCCGACCTGGTGGGGAGGCTTCAGCAACTTTATCTATTCCAACGACGGCGACTTCGTGTCTGCGGACGGAACAACCTTTGCGTTGAACCAACCGGAAGCCGTCGAAGTGTTCCAAAATATTGCCGATCTGATGAACGTGCACCATGTTGCGCCGTCGCCGGTTCAGTCGAAAAATATCCCGGCAACAAACGTAGCGCTGCAGACGAAGAAGGTCGCGATGGCGATCGACGGGCAATGGGCGTCCACCGCACTTGCGCAGTCCAACTTCAACTACAATGTCGGCGTGCTGCCGATTATGAAGAAGCCGATGACAACGGTCGTATGCGGCATGTTCTCCATGTTCAAATCGACGAAGTACCCGCAGGAATCTTGGGAGCTGATCAAGTACTTGATCGACCCTGAATCTTCTATTGATATGATTACCGCGGGAACCTGGATGCCGGCCTACAAGAGCTGGTATACGGAAAGCGATCTGCTCTCCAGATGGACGGACAATCTGGCTTCCCGTCCGTCGGGCTACCGCGACGCGATCGTGGAAGTGATGCTGAACAGCAGCCATCAGACGCCGACCGGCTATGTCAAAAACTTCAGCAAGCTAATGGATATCGTCTCGCCGGCGCTCGATAAAGTGTGGCTCGGCCAGCAATCGGCGCAAGAGGCGATGAACGCGATCGCAGCCAAAGCTCAGGAGCAGGTCCAGGGACGGCGCGACATCTAAGTAAATATGGCATACAGCAAGGGGCAGATGGGTTTGTCCCATAAGTAGAGTCAGTTGCTCTGAGCGCTGATCGATGATAAAGGTGCAAGGTGTATGTACCTCCCTCCGATGCTATACGCTCCTGAAATTTGAATAGGTAAACCCGTTACAATGTGATTTCAGGAGCGTATGAGGCAGTCTCCGGGAGGTACATACACCTTTTTTTATATATCGATCATCACAAGCAACTTTACTTAGGGACATCCCCTCTCTCCCCTAATGCCAGCCTGTAACGGGAGGTACTCATGAAAAAAGGGCTATTTTACGGCTTGCTGTTTACGTCCCCCGCGATATTGGGATTTCTGTTGTTTACGCTCGGCCCTATGATTGCCAGCCTGGTGCTCAGCTTAACCGACTACAACGTATTCAAGGAACAAGTCGCATTTACCGGCTTCGACAACTATATCCGCCTGTTCAGCGGAGAAGACGATCTGTTCTACAAGTCGCTAGGCGCGACTTTTTATTTCGTGGCGCTGCGCGTGCCGGCCGTCATTATTATCTCGTTCGCCATCGCGCTTCTATTGAATATGAAGGTCAGAGCCCGCGCGCTGTTCCGCACCATCATTTATTTGCCCAGCATCGTGCCGGCCGTCGCGTCGGCGATGATCTGGATGTGGCTGCTCAATCCCGATCTCGGCTTGATCAACTCGGTTCTGTCGTCGCTGCACCTGCCGACCAGCTCCTGGCTGTACGGGGAAGGCAGCGTTATCCCGTCCGTCGTGCTGACGACGCTGTGGGGCATCGGCGGTACCGTTATTATTTTCTTGGCCGGACTGTCCGGCATACCTCAGCAATACTACGAAGCGATTGAAGTCGACGGCGGCGGCTGGTACAGCAAGCTGCGCCATATTACGATTCCGATGGTCACGCCAACGATCTTTTTCAACACCATTATGACGATTATCGGCTCCTTTCAGGTATTTAACGAAGCCTACATTCTGACCGAGGGCGGTCCTAACAATAAGAGCTTATTCTATGTGTTCTACCTGTGGCGCACCGGCTTCCGCGATACGGAAATGGGATATGCGTCGGCGCTGGCCTGGGTGCTGTTCGTCATCATCCTTTTCTTCACCTTTATCGTATTCAGAAGCTCCAAATCCTGGGTGTATTACGAAGGAGGCGGCCGCTCATGAAAACTTCCCGACTTACGCTTGCCGGAGGATATATCGGGCTGATCTTTGTTTCCATCCTGTTTATTACGCCATTTGTCTGGTTGATAAGAAGCTCGCTAATGAATCTGTCGCAGATTTTCACGATGCCGCCGGAATGGATTCCGAATCCGATTCAGTGGGGCAATTTTCGCAAGGCGCTGACGATTCTGCCCTTCGATACGTTCTTCGTGAACACGGCCATCATCGTCGCGGGCGTTCTGCTCGGCACGGTAGTGACCAGCACGATCGCGGCGTTCGGGTTTTCGCGGATTCAATGGAAGGGACGCGACGTCATCTTCGGCATTCTCATGTCGAGCATGATGCTCCCCGCCGCCGTTACGCTGATCCCCAGCTTCCTGGGCTGGCAGATGCTCGGCTTCTACGACACGTATTATCCGCTGATCGCGCCTGCCTACTTCGGAGGAGGTATCTTCAACATCTTCTTGCTGCGGCAGTTCTATTGGACGATTCCGCGCGACTTCGACGAAGCTGCGGTCGTCGACGGGGCCAGCTATTTCGGCATCTACTTCAAGATCATTTTGCCGCTTAGCCGCTCCGCCGTCATCGTCGTTGCCCTGTTCAGCTTCCTCGGAACGTGGAACGATTTTATGGGGCCTCTCATTTATTTGAAAAGCGATCATCTGTTCACGCTGGCGCTAGGCCTGCAAATGTTCCAAGGCACTTACACCGCGCAGTGGGACCTGCTGATGGCCGCGTCCGCCGCCGTCGTGCTGCCCTGCGTCATCGTATTCCTCGCGGGACAACGCTACTTCCTTGACGGCATTACATTGACTGGTCTGAAAGGATAGCGCGAGACCTGAGCCGATAGAAACAACGAACGAAAAACGGGAGTGTGGAGAAAAATCATGCCGAATACCGAAGCCCCGCTGAAAAGATGGAAAAGCATACCGTTTACGAAGGTGCGCATGGAAGACGGCTTCTGGCGGCAGCGTCTCGAAACCGTGCGCAGCGTCACGCTTCCGGCTTGCCTCGAGCAATGCGAGACGACCGGCCGGATCGCCAATTTCCATAAAGCCGGAGGGCGCGCCGATGGCGCGTTCGAAGGCATATATTTTAACGATTCCGACGTATATAAGGTTCTGGAGGGAGCCGCGTATTCGCTGATGCTTAAACGCGACTCCGCTCTGGAAGAAGAAATAGACCGTATCATCGAGGCGATTGCCTCCGCTCAGGAGCCGGACGGCTACCTGTGCACGTATTTTACGCTGCAAGCGCCGGACGGCAAGTGGACCGATATGGAAAAGCACGAAATGTACAACGGCGGACACTTGATCGAAGCGGCTGTCGCGTACTATGAAGCGACCGGCAAGCCGCTGATTTTGGAGGTCGCCCGCAGGCTGGCCGACCACTACGACGCGACGTTCGGTCCCGGCAAACGCCATTGGGTGGAAGGCCACGAGGAAATCGAGCTGGCATTGGTCAAGCTCTACCGGATCACCGAAGAAGAACGATACTGGAAGCTGGCTCTGTGGCTGCTTGAGGAACGCGGACACGGACACGGCGTCGGACGAATCTGGGATATCCCGGAGTGGGGCCCTCCCTACTGTCAGGACGACGTTCCGGTTCGGGACATCGAGAAGGTGACCGGACACGCCGTCCGCGCGATGTACCTGTATACGGCGATGGCCGACGTTGTTCACGCCTCCGGAGACCCTGCCTATACGGCGGCTCTGCACCGCGTCTGGGCGCACACGGTGGAGCGAAATATGTACATTACTGGCGGTATAGGCCCTTCGCGGCATAATGAAGGCTTTACTGAGGATTACGATCTGCCCAATGAGACGGCTTATTGCGAGACTTGCGCGGCGATCGCGATGGCGTTCTGGAACCACCGGATGAATCTGCTGTTCGGCGACGGCGCTTATGCCGATATCGTCGAACGCGAAATGTATAACGGAGCGCTGGCGGGCATTTCCCTGTCCGGCAACCGCTTCTTCTACGAGAATCCGTTGGCCTCGCAAGGCGGCCACCACCGTGTCGAATGGTACGAAACCTCCTGTTGTCCGACGAACCTTGTCCGCTTCCTGCCTTCCATCGGCCAATATGTATACGCCGCTACGGAGAACGGTATATCCGTCAATCAGTATGTCAGCAGCGAAGCGGAACTGGAGCTGGATCTGAGCGGCAAAGGCGGGGGTGGAAACGTTCGGCTAACGCAAACGACTCGTTATCCGTGGGACGGCAGCATCGCTCTCGATATACAGCCGTTGTCGGGTAGCGCCGCCTTCACGCTCCGGCTCCGCGTGCCGGGCTGGTGCAAAAGCTATCGTGCATCCCTTAACGGACAGGCACTTGACGAAGCTCGGCTTGTGCTCGACAATGGTTATCTAGTGATCGAACGAGCCTGGTCCGCCGGGGATCGCGTCGTGCTGGAGCTGGATATGCCTGTGGAGAAGGTGCGCGCTCGCGACGAGGTCGAAGCCAACCGAGGCCGGGTTGCGCTGCAGCGCGGACCGTTGGTCTACTGCGCCGAGCAGGCAGACAATTCCGGCCTGCAGTATGACGCTTTCTCGATCGCGGCTGATGCTGTCTTTGCAACGACGCATCGCCCGGAGCTGCTCGGAGGCGTTACGATTCTGTCCGGCCGCGCCGCAGACGGAACGCCCTGCCGCCTGATTCCTTATTATGCCTGGGATAACCGGGATGCGGGCTACATGCAGGTATGGATTCGCGAGGCGACGGATCGACGGCTATATCGAGCTTGACGCGTTGTACGCAGTGCGTAGCATGCGCGACCGGCTCGTTTGAATGAGCATTAATACGGGCGCAACGCGCATGGAGAAAGGAGATCGGAAATGAGCGAAGACAACGGCGGCTTGAAATCGGGCAATCCGGTGCTGGAGGGCTGGTACGCCGATCCGGAGCCGAGAATATTCGACGGGAAGTATTGGATCTATCCGACCTGCTCGGCCCCATATGACGAGCAAACTCGTTTCGACGCCTTCAGCTCGGACGACTTGGTTCATTGGACGAAGTCGGAGCGGATTCTGGAGATGAGCAGCGTCTCGTGGGCCAGACGGGCGATGTGGGCGCCTTCCCCGGTTGAACGGAACGGACGGTATTACTATTATTTTGCCGCCAACGACATCCAGAGCGATGCGGAATACGGCGGCATCGGCGTCGCCGTGGCAGACCAGCCCGAAGGGCCTTATCGGGATGCGCTCGGCAAGCCGCTGATCGACCGTTTCGTGAACGGCGCACAGCCGATCGACCCGCACGCATTCATCGACGAAGACGGCTCCGCCTATTTGTATTACGGCGGCTGGGGACATTGCAATGTCGTCCGGCTTGGCGAGGATATGATCAGTCTGAATTCCTTCGAAGACGGCGAGACGTTTAAGGAAGTGACGCCGGAGCAATTTGTCGAAGGACCTTGCATGATTAAGCGCGGCGGCAAATATTACTTTATGTGGTCGGAGGGCGGCTGGGGAGAACCCGATTATTCGGTCGCCTATGCGATAGCCAAATCCCCGGCGGGACCGTTCCGCCGCGTGGGCAAAATCTTGCAGCAAGACGCCGGCGTAGCTACGAGCGCGGGGCATCATGGCGTACTGCAAATACCGGGCACGGACGAGTGGTATATCGTCTACCATCGGCGCCCGCTGTCGCGTACTGATCGCAATCATCGCGTCGTGTGTATCGACCGAATGAAGTTTGCCGCTGACGGAAGCATCGAGCCGGTGCAGATGACGTTCGAAGGCGTTGCCGCAAGGCCCACCTCGGGCTGGCCAGCCGAGTAACCGCGCTATGCCCGGCTGGAGAAGCAGCATTTGGTCATTTCTGAGGAGAAAATCCATGAGCCGTGCCGTCGCAGCGCCTCCGCTGCAGCTTGCCCCGATGACCGAACGGGACGGGCAGGCGATATGCACGTGGCGCTACCCCGAACCTTACCACCTGTTTAAGTGGCCCGACTGGGACGATATGGTCAGGGAAGAAAAAGAATTTGCAGACCCGGAGCTGCGTCGCCTTCAATACTTGGCCGTTAGGAACGCTGCCGACGATTCGCTCGTCGGATACGTCCAGCTGTTCCCGATGGAGCGCACGATTCGGCTCGGAATGGGCTTGCGCCCCGACTGCTGCGACCGAGGCTGGGGAGCTCATCTGACCAGGCTGGTCGTGCAGGAGGCCTTCCGCAGGCAGCCCGAAGCGGAAATCGACCTGGAAGTAGAGCAGTGGAATCGCCGCGCGATCCGGGCTTATGAGAAGGCGGGCTTCGTCGTGACCGATCAATACGAACGGAGAGCTTCACACGGAATCGTCCGGGTGAATTGCATGGTATGGCAAGGAATGGCATAACGGCCAAGCCCCCTTTCATAGAACTATAGGGAACAACAAGAATGAGTTTGCTCCTGTCAGGCAGTTTCACCAGCATGGCGTTGCCGCTCGGTTTCTCCGTCGGGAAACGAGAGACAACACTATGGGCGTAAAACCCCTATTTAAGGAGGCTGTAACTGAATGAAGGCGCTAAACGTCATTAGTCTGATCCTTGTCATCTTGGGAGGGTTGAACTGGCTTTCGGTCGGCTTGTTCGAGTACGACGTCGTCAGCGAAATCTTCGGAGGCGCGGCGGAGGTAGGCTCGAAAATCGTGTACATCATCGTCGGCATCGCCGCGCTGTACGCGATCGCCCTTCTTCCGAAGGTCGCCAAAGACAACTAGAGCGGAGCGCATGAGGCTGCGGCATCCCCCAATGGCACATTGCCAGGGGAGGCCGCAGCCTCTTTGCCGCGCCGGCCGATTTTCTCCCTCGTTTCCTTATTTCTCCGCGCCCTCCCGACTTTCTCTTCCCCTTGCCAGAGCTTGTCCTTGCGACGAATTTGCGAAAATACGGGTTCCCCTCTAAAGCTTTCGCCTTAATCTGTCGATAAACCTATTATAGTGTCGCCTGATGCGGCAGCATTGACTTATGTACATAATATTCTTTCATATATCGGGGTGTATGATGAAAAATTCAATCTTTATTGGTCTCGGTCTAGGCTTAGTCGCACTTGTGTTAGGGATGTATCTGAAAGGCGCTCCGATTATCAACCTGGTCAACAACCCTGCCGCCTACATTATTATTCTCGTCGGAACCGTCGCCTCCGTCTGCGTTGCTTTCCCGATGTCGGATCTCGCCAAGGTGCCGAAGCTGTTTAAGCTGATTTTCTCCGAGCCCAAGCTAATCCCTCGCGAGAGAGTCATCGCTATGTTTACGGATTGGGCGACAACGACGCGCCGCGAAGGCTTGCTTGCTCTTGAAGCCCGCGTCGACGAAATTGAAGATCAATTTCTGAAAAACGGCATGCGCATGATCATCGACGGCAACGAGCAGGATTTTGTAAGGGACGTTCTGCTTGAGGATATCTCCGCTACGGAAGAGCGCCATCGCGCCGGCGCGCAAATCTTCTCACAGGCGGGTATGTACGCTCCTACGCTAGGGGTGCTTGGCGCCGTTATCGGACTGATTGCCGCGCTGGGCAATCTGGCGGATATGAACGCGCTAGCGCACGCTATCGCCGCCGCCTTCATCGCGACTCTCCTCGGTATTTTCACAGGATACGTGCTCTGGCACCCGATGTCCAACCGGCTGAAGCGTCTGTCCAAACGCGAGATCGATCTCAAGCTGATGATGGTCGAAGGACTTCTGTCGATTCAATCCGGCGTGTCCACGATTGCGATTCAACAGAAGCTGCTTGTATTCCTTACTCCTAAGGAGCGTCTGGCGTTCGCTGAGAAGGAGGACGAGCCGAATGAGCAAAAAACGGCATGAACATCATGAGGAGCATGCGGACGAATCTTGGCTGCTCCCTTATTCCGATCTGATGACGCTGCTGCTGGCGCTGTTCATCGTTCTATATGCGTCCAGCTCGGTCAACATCTCCAAGCTGGAAGCATTGAGTCAGGCGTTCAAATCGGCGCTTAGCTCCGGCCTCGGCGTTCTGGACGGCGGCTCCGTTACAGATGACAGTATGCAGAGGCGCCTCACAGATGATACGCAAAACCGCTCCAACGACGGCCGGAAGAACAAAAGCCGTGCTGTTCTGCAACAGGAAGAACAAGAAAACTTGGAAAAGCTGAAGGAAAATCTCGATCAATATATCGCGAAGAACGGTTTGTCCACACAGCTTGAGACGCAGCTGAATCAATCGCAGCTGCTGATCACGATCCGGGATAATGCCCTGTTCGCTTCCGGCAGCGCCACCATTAAGCCTGATTCGCAGAAGCTGGCCGCAGCGATTGGAACGATGCTTGAACAATACCCGGATTACGAGGTTCAGGTGAAGGGACATACCGACAACCAGCCGATCAATACCGCCGAGTTTCCGTCCAACTATGAGCTCAGCTCCAAACGGGCCATCAACTTCATGAAAATTTTGCTCCAGAACGAAGCCTTCGATCCGAAGCAGTTCAGCGCAACCGGCTACGCAGAATTCCACCCGCTTAAGAGCAACGCCACTGAAGCCGGCAGAGCCGTAAACCGTAGAGTCGAGGTTTCCATTCTGCGCCACTACACAGAGCCGATGACAGAAGATCAGAAGATCTCGGTAGCGGCCAACGCGAACGGTACGCAGCAAAGCGCTTCTCAATAATCTTCGTCTATTCTCAAGGAACGTCCGGGGTATCCTCCTCGCGGCGTTCTTTTTGCTCTTGCGTTCGACGGCTGTTTTCCCATTGGCGGAGTAGAGCGGCCAGCTCCTCCCAAGTCACCTTGCGATCGGGGTGCGGCGCCGGAACGGGCAGCAGCTGCCGATGCAGAAGCCACTTCATCTGCTCGCTGACGAAGGACGACCAGTCTACCGTGCCGGTTTTCCGCACTGCCGTACGGACGGACGGCGTAAACTCCTGCCGATAGACCGGCAGCTTCGGAGGAACGCCTTGGCCGTCCCATTCCAGCACTCCGCGCCACATGGCCACAACGTATCGGCCATACCCGACATTCCCGGAATGCGACCATTTGCCGCTCAGATCCTCCCAGCAGGCCGCTTTGCCTCGCCAGCCCGACCGTTCGATATGCGCAATCTGCCGGTCGTCCGCAACCTTCGCCTCCGACGGAAACGGCCGGAACGTAGCCAACGCATAGAGCATTTGCATCCGGATCTCGATCGCTTCCTCGTCCGCCCACTGCGCCCTAACCTGCGGCGCCCATTCCGGACCGGCCAACTCGGAGGTCCACCATCTCGTATCATAAGCCGCTTGACAGTAAGCTACGTCCCCGCGAATCCCGTATAGCTTTCCGAGACGAACATAGCTCTCCGACACGTCCGGCGATTGCGGATTCCTCCTTCTCGCATAAGCGAGCAAGCGATCCGCAGAGCAGACGGATTCACCCAACATGCTCAGCTTGCCTGTCGGCTCCAATTCCGAATGCTTCCGAAATACCGCATCCAGCGTTTCCATTGAGACGCCCCCCTCGATCCCGAACAGTTTGTCCGAGCTGATCCTTCTTCTTTGTATATCTATTCCGGGAAGTCGAGGATTTGAACTTATTTCCCAACCTGATACAATTATATTCAGTTATTCACACCGTTATAAACATATTCTGTGTATAACTCTGTGGGTAACTGCCTACTTATCCACAGACTTGTGCACAGCATGTTAACATCGAATGCGTGTTCGCGGAGTAAGGAGACCGATGATGAGTTTGACTGAAGACGAACGTTGGATGAAAGAAGCGATCCGGCAAGCTAAACATGCCGAATCGCTGGGAGAAGTTCCGATCGGCGCCGTTATCGTTCGCGGTGAAGAAATCGTCGGGGCAGGGTACAACCTGAGAGAACGCGATCGCGACCCGACCGCTCACGCGGAGATGATCGCTATTCGACAAGCCAGCGAACAGCTCCAAGCCTGGCGTCTGCTCGACTGCACCCTATACGTCACGCTGGAGCCTTGTCCCATGTGCGCGGGCGCTATTTTACAATCCCGCATCGAACGCGTCGTATACGGAACGACCGACCCGAAGGCCGGATGTGTGGGCACGCTTATGGATTTGCTCCAGGATTCTCGCTTTAATCATGCATCGGCCTGGACCGCTGGCGTGCTTCAAGCCGAATGCTCATCTTTGCTTACCGACTTCTTCCGGAGACTTCGCAGCCGATAAAACTGCGGATACCGCGAAGATGCCGCTCTGCTTCCGTATATTCGATTCCTCTTTGCGCAGACGCTGAAGCTGGACAATCAAGCGGTCGGCTTCCTCGCTGACCGCCAGAATCTCCGGATCGGTCAGATTGCCAATGTCGTTGGCCATTTTGCACAATCGCTTCTGCAGCTGCTCGAGGCGAGCGACTAATTCGGTTGTCTCCACGGCCGTCATCTGACCGCTCCTTTCCTCAGCCTCGATTAGGCTCTGCCAACATCATCACGAATCGTTAGGAGAATTGAACTACTTTCATTATAGGGCGAAAATATCCATTTTTTTGTAGAATGGTGTCGAGCTGGAATACACATTTTCAAACCATTTTTCGACAAAATTAGGAAGACAGAACTAGGAAAGGAGCGTTCAAGGTTGAGCCTTCGTATATTGCTCGTTGAAGACGACGATTCCTTGCATCGCGGCATTCAATTCACCTTGCAGCAAGAGGGCTTCGAGGTGGTTGGCGCGCGCAATCTGGCCGAAGCGCGGAACGCCCTGAGCCAGCATGAAATTCATCTGCTCTTGCTGGATGTGCAGTTGCCGGACGGCAACGGCTTTGACTTCTGCGAGCGAGTTCGGCAGGAGCGCGACGTTCCGATTATTTTCCTGACCGCTAGCGATCAGGAGTTCGATATCGTAAGGGGCCTGGACCTTGGCGGAGACGACTACATTACCAAGCCGTTTCGCTTGCGCGAGTTCCTCTCGCGTATTCAAGCCGTGCTGCGTCGTAGAGGACCCTCCCTTACCAGCCGAGGAGAGGACACGCTCGTCTCCGGATCTCTGACGCTCCATATCGGCGAGATGCGGCTGGACAAGCTTGGGAAGGATCTTCCGCTTAGCGTAACGGAATTTCGCCTGATGCTGTTGTTCATGACGCATCCTCGCGCCGTACTTTCCAGAGATCAGATTATTCAGCACGTGTGGCCGGACGGCGCCGAGGTGCTGGACGATAACACGGTGGCGGTTAACATCCGCAGGCTGAGGGAGAAAATCGAAGAAGACCCCCAAAATCCTCAATATATTATCACTGTACGAGGAGCCGGATACCGATGGAACGTCTAGAGCGCCGGAAAGCCGAATTTGCCAGGCAAAGGCGCAACCCCGCTATGCGAAGCCTGGTCTTGATTCTGTCTTTGCTCCTGGTTCTGTCCGTTTCTCTTTCCTTGTTCTACAGCTTCTACTCCACCAAGAAGCTCAAGCAGGTCTGGCTGAGCCGGGAAGCCGCGCTGCTGGGCAGCCTGGCCGAGCGACATCCCGAGTTGGCGGAGGAATGGTTCGACCGGTTGGCCTCTCCCGATCAGGCTTCGCCGCAGGCCGCGGAGGAAGGGCGCCGTTTGCTGGAGCGCCATGGAGTGGGTCAGACGATTGACGCGCGCTGGTTGCCGGCCCTGGAGGAGCATCGCCGCCGCACAACCTGGATTCTACTGCTCGGCAATAGCGCCCTTATCGCGATCGCCGCGGCGCTGCTTTATCGCGAATACGCTCGGCAGTCCCGGGTAATGCGCAAGCTGGCGGTATCGATGGAAGATGCGGTCAAACGCAACGAGCCAATGAGCTATCGGCTTTATGAAGAAGGAGATCTCGGACTGCTGGCCAGCGGCGCGCAAGAGCTCTCCCAACGGCTCAAGGAGACGATCGAGCAGTTGAACCGAGACAAAGCGTTCCTGAAGGAGACAGTCGCGGACATCTCCCACCAGCTCAAGACGCCGCTTGCTTCGCTCATGATCTATACCGATCTGCTGCAAGACGGTCAGCTCGACGAAACGCACACCGCCGAATTTCTCGGCCGCTGCCGCCGCGAGCTGGACCGGATGGAATGGTTGATTCTGACGCTGCTGAAGCTGGCCCGGCTGGAGGCGGATGCGCTCGAGCTTAACTCGAAGTCATCCCCGCTCGCAGAGACGGTAAAGCTAGCGGTGCAATCCGTTCATCGCCTGGCGGAGGACAAGCAGGTTCGTATCGTCATTGACGACTCCGACGCTTCACTGAGCCTGCTCCACGATGCCCATTGGATGGGAGAAGCGCTGGCTAACCTGCTTAAGAACGCTGTCGAGCACAGCCCGCCGGGAGGCGAAGTCGCTATCGGATGGGAGCAGACGCACACCTTCACGCATCTGCATGTGAAGGATCAGGGACCGGGCATTGATCCCCGGCATCTGCCGCATATTTTCAAGAAGTTTTACCGTACTTCCGGCGATGGCGGCGGAGTCGGACTAGGACTGCCGCTGGCTCGCTCGATTATCGAGAAGCACGGAGGCGTATTGTCCGCAACCGCGAATGTTCCGCAAGGCACGGCGTTTCATGTAACGCTCCCGCTCCATCCTTTTCCGTCGCTGACGGCGAAATTGTGAAGCTTACAGAACTGTAAGCAATCCCCCCTTAGGCTTGTAAGGCAGCCCCGATATACTGGGTTCATAGATGCGGAGCTATCGCGCTTTCCGCGAATCCAACTTCGGAAGGACGAAAGACATGAATGTGATTAACGTAGACGGCTTAAGCAAGAGCTACGGCAAAGGAACGACGAAAGTAGATGCGCTTAAAGAGGTTTCCTTCCAGATCAAGCAAGGAGAATTCGTAGCTGTCGTCGGAGCCAGCGGATCGGGCAAGAGCACCTTGCTGCACATGCTGGGTGGCTTGGATCAGCCTAGCGGCGGTTACGTTCATATCGACGGGGAAAACCTGTACGCGCTAAAAGAAAAAGAAAGAGCGGTGTTCCGCCGGCGCAAAATCGGGTTTATTTTTCAGGCGTACAATCTGATTCCCGTGCTGAGCGTGGAGGAGAACATTCAGCTCCCGCTGCTGCTTGACCATCGCCAGCCGGATCGGGCCTATATCAACGATCTGATTCATACGCTTGGACTGCACGAGAGACGGAAGCATCTGCCCTCCGAGCTTTCCGGGGGACAACAGCAGCGGGTTGCGATCGGAAGGGCGCTCGCTTACCGGCCGGCCATTATACTGGCCGACGAACCGACCGGCAATCTGGACTCCGCGAACGGGCGGGAAGTGATCGAACTGCTGAAGCTGGCTGTGCGTCAATATCATCAAACCGTGATTATCATTACCCACGACATGAATATCGCGGCGGAGGCCGACCGCGTCCTGAACCTTCAAGACGGCAGACTCCTGAGCGACACGCAAAGTCGCGGGAGGGACGTATGAGAAGCTATGGTGCAATGTCCAATCGATATCTAAAGCAGCAGCGCAAACGTACGATTCTGACTATTGTCGGCATCGTGCTGTCGGTCGCTCTGATCAGCGCGCTCGGGACGATGGGGCAGACGTTGAAGGACAATATGATTTCGAATACGAAATACACGGATGGGGCTTTCCACCTCGGCTACAGCAGCCCAACCCCTGAGCTGTATCAGACGCTGCAAAAGCACGTGCTCATTGATCAGTTGGGCTATTATCGTTCCGGCCAGAATAGCCCGCTGGGCGAGTCGGTAACCGTAAAAGTTGAAGAAGGGGACAGCAACGCCTTGCAGCTGCTTCCAATCCATCTGAACGAAGGGCGTCTGCCGGAAGCCTTGAACGAGTTGGCAGTCGAGAAATGGATTCTGGATCTGCTGCCCGGCAATCCCGGTCTGAACAGTACGGCCCGCTTAACCGCCCCCGACGGCATGCAGCAGGATTATGTCATCGTAGGCGTGTTAAACAATGAGAAGTCAAGCCAGGTGAACGGAAATTCCAGAGCATTCACGCTAGCAGGTCCGGACAGCAGGAAGTTCGATAAGGATACGATGCTGTTCCTCACGTTCAAAACAGGCGTGGACATCAGCAGTCAAATTCCCGAATTCGCCAAGCTGAATCCGAACATGTTCCCGAACGATACGCTGCTGGCTCTCATGGGCGAATCGGGGAACAATGGCCTGAATTCGGCGCTCGCGATCATTTTCGGAACATTGATCGGCTTAGTCGTTCTGTCCACCGTGGCCGTGATCTATAACGCCTTCCATATCGCTGTGCTGGAGCGCATTCGACAGTTCGGCCTGCTGCGCACGTTGGGCGCTTCCCCCGCGCAAATCCGCAGCCTGGTGCTGCGAGAGGCAACCGTTCTATCCACTATCGGTGTCCCGATTGGCTTGCTGATCGGATGGTTCGGGCTGTCGCTCGCATTATGGCTGATGTCGCAATTCGACATGCAGATTCTCATGATGGATACGTTTAAGCTGACGTTCCACTGGTGGATTTTTGCAGGAAGCTTCGCTATCGGCTATGTCGCCGTTTATTTGGCCGCATGGCTTCCGGCGCGCAAAGCTTCGAGCGTCTCACCGGTCGACGCCGTGAAGGGCGCGGGAAGCATCGTTCGCGAATCTTATCGGCGCTTGCGCATCCCTTCCCTGTTGAACGCAGCGGGAGTCGAGGGCAGGATGGCGTCGAACAATATTCGCCGCAACCGGACCAAATTCCGGATTACGACCTTCTCGATCGTTATCAGTATTATGCTGTTTATCGTGTTTCATTATTTTACCCAGCAAACCCTGAGTATGACGATCACGACCAATGAGAACGACCGGATCGCCTTTCAGTTGAACCGCGATATCTTCCCGGACGAGCAGGGAAAATTGCCGCCGGCCGGAGCAACGATCCCCGACGAAATGATGCAGGAGATCGCCGCATTGCCGGGCGTGGACGACGTGTACGGCGTCTATTTCAAGCTGCTGCTGTCCGCCCTCGTTCCGGAAGAGAAGCTGAATCCCGCCATCCGCAAAAAGACGGAGGCTTCCTACGAGACAGCTAAAGTTGGAGGAGAAGAGAAAAACGTCGTTCAAACCCGCGTGCTGCAGTACGATGAAGCGCGACTGAAGCAGGCGGCCAAATATTTGCAGTCGGGAACGGCCGACCCGGTCAAGCTGGCGGCTGGAGACCAGGTGCTGGTGCTGCAGACGGTCAAACCGTATCAGACCAGCGGCAAAAAAGCGATTATGGACTTGACCCGCTATCGGGTCGGCGACAAGATCGCCATTCAGACCAAACCGGCTTCAGGCTCGGCGGAGCCCGAATATCGCGAGGTGACTGTTGCCGGCATTTTGACGGAATCGCCGTTCGACGCTCCTTATCAGGGCAATATGCTGACGATTATCGGGACCAAGTCGACTTACGCCGCTCTGCTTGCAGGCGCAGCCGATCAATATCCTCCTTCCGATTATACGGCGGAACGTCGCGGTCTCGAAGTCGCGCTTAAGGATGGCGCGGACGAGGAGCCGATTCGGGCGAAGCTGCAAAGCCTTGCGCGGACGAATGCGGGAAGCAGCCTGATCGATTACGCCGAAAACCAAAGACAGACGCGTAACTTCAATGTGCAGATGCGAATTTTCGTTTACGGCTTCCTCGTCGTCATCGGCGTCATCGGCAGTCTGAACATCGTCAATACCGTCCAGACAAACCTGCTGCTGCGCCGCCGCGAAATTGGCCTCCTGCAAGCGGTAGGCATGACGATGGGGCAGATTCGGAAGATGGCCTCCGCAGAGGGGCTTTGGTTTGGAGTGATCGGCGGCTTCTGGGGCATTCTGCTCGGCGCCGGATTCTGCTACTTCCTCTATCGTCAGTTGGAGACCGTTCAAGGCTTCCCGTTCCAATTTCCTTGGGCCGCTTCGCTAATCGCATGTGCCGCCGCCCTGCTTGTCGGGCTGTTCTCGGTGCAAGGCCCGCTGAGAAAGATGGAGAAGGCGAACCTGCTCGAAGAGCTGCGCGAAGAAGTGTAGCTGCGCTTGCAACAATGAATACGGGGCTGTCCTGTAAGCAGGGTTGCTTAAGATGCTCGGTAAAAAGAAGGTGTATATCCCTCCCGTAGACCCGTAGACTGCCTCTTACGCTTCTGGAAACTACCTTGTAACGGGTTTACCCATTCAGGTTTCAGGAGCGTATAGCATCGGAGGGAGGTATATACACCTTGCACCTTTATTATCGATTATCTTTCAGAGCAATTTAACATGCTTATAGGACAGCCCCGATTCGATTTTGCCTTGGCTTAGACTTTAGCAGGCCCGCAGGATTGGCGCACGACCAGCTCCGTCGGCACGATCACTTCAGGAGGAGCAAGCTTCTCGTCGACAATGAGCTCGTCCAGAAGCTCGACCGCCCTCCTGCCGATCGTCGTCATATCCTGACGAATCGTCGTGAGCGCAGGCTGAATGTAGCCGGCCAGTTCAATATCGTCGAACCCGAGCACGGATATATCCTCCGGTACGGACAATCCTGCCTCCCTGATAGCTTCAATCGCCCCGATTGCGCTCATGTCCGAGCAGCATAGAACGGCCGTAGGCGGCTCCGGCAAAGCAAGCAGCCGCTGCATAGCGAGATAACCGGCTTCGCGGGTGAAATCGCCCACAATCCTATATTCCTCGCGGTACGAAATCCCCGCCCGAGCCAATCCCTTTTGAAAACCTGCGATTCGATGCAGATCCGCATAGGATTCTTTAATGCCGCCAATATAGGCGAGCCTGCAATGCCGCAGATCGGCCAGATAAGCGACCGCCCGCTCCATCGCCTCTCTGTTGTCCGAAGTAATGTAGCCGGCGCGTCCTTCGCGAATGTCGAGGTCAATAAACACCGCAGGGAGGCCGGATTCAATCAGTTCACCTAAATCCGCGTTTTCGTGCTGAAACCCGAAGACGACGACACCCTCCACATTGCGGCTCTGGCAATGCTGCACCAGACTGATCTCCTTGCCCAGAGACATCCGGGCCAGATAGACCAGGTCATAGCCCCTAGCCTGCAGCGCTTGCTCCATTCCCGCAAGGATGCGAGTAAAGAACGGATGCACCAATCCGGTCGTCAGGAAAATACCGATCGTCATCGAACGCCGTCCCACCAGCGAACGGGCCGCCAAATTCGGACGGAACTGCAGCTCCTTCACATATTTCAGTACTTTCTCCTTCGTCTGCTCGTTTACCGTCGTGTAGCCGTTCAATACTTTGGACACGGTCGCTACCGACACTCCCGCCGCTTTTGCCACATCCCATATGCTGGTCGCCATTTCCCGTCCCCCCGACTATTCGCCGCTTTTCTTCTTTAATGGTAACATATGGCCGACAAAGGTTTCCACCGACAACATGACGATTTGGCAATGAATCCCCGCAGCAAATCATTCTATTTCTAAGCCTAATTTGGTATACTACACTTCATAACTCGGATTAGTATGCTATAACCAAGGAGACGAATTCCATGACAGAAAATCTTATCGCACGATGGCATCGGGAAATCGAACATAAATATGGCAATCAGATCGTAGATTGGCGCAGATATTTGCATCGGCATCCGGAGCTCTCCTTCGAGGAAAAAGAGACTCCAGCCTTTATCGCCGCGGAGTTGAACAGACTCGGACTTGAAGTACGCACCGGAGTAGGCGGCGGGGGAGTGATCGGCGTGCTGCGCGGAGGCCGGCCGGGTCCGACTATCGCTCTGAGAGCCGATTTCGACGCGCTGCCGATCCAGGACGAAAAGGAAGTCGAGTATGCCTCCACCGTTCCCGGCGTCATGCATGCCTGCGGACACGATGGACATACTGCATCGTTGCTCGGCGTCGCTTCGCTGCTCAGCGAACAGCGCGACCTCCTGCACGGATCGATCGTGTTCCTCTTCCAGCATGCAGAAGAGAAACCGCCGGGCGGCGCTCAGGCGATGGTGGCCGACGGTTGCCTGGACGGCGTTGACGCCGTGTTCGGCATTCATTTGGCCTCCGAGCTGCCCGTCGGCCAGTTCGGTTTATGCGACGGCACGTTCATGGCTTCAGTAGACGCCTTCTCCATCCTTGTCGAAGGCAAGGGAGGCCACGCTGCACGACCGCATGATTCCGTCGATTCTATCGTGATCGCCTCCGGTCTCGTCGGTCAGCTGCAGCAGATCGTCAGCCGCAGAGTCAGCCCGCTTCACCCCGCCGTCGTGAGCATCGGCAAGATTCAGGGCGGGACCGCCTTTAACGTCATTGCGAGCAGAACGATGCTGGAGGGAACGGTTCGTACCTTCGACCCCGAGGTTAGAACGCTGATCGAGGAGGAAATTCGCACGATTGCCGAGGGAGCCGCTCGCTCCTCCCATGCGACGATTCGCGTCGATTACATGAACGGCTACCCGTCGCTCGTCAACCATTCCGCTGAAACCTCAATCGTAAGAGAAGCAGTCTCCAGCACGCTTCCGGAAGTTGTCATCCTTGATCTTGAGAAACGGATGGGGGCGGAAGATTTCGCTTACTACTTGCAGCATAAGCCGGGAACTTTCTTCTACGTAGGCGCAAGAGGCGAGGACGAACGGACTCACTTCCCGCATCATCATCCCCGTTTTGACATCGACGAGCGCGCGCTTGTGCTGTCGGCGAAAGCTTTCCTGAGCATCGTCGGGCGATATTTGACCGAGCGTTCGCAGCTATGAACGAAGAGGGGCTGGCTTATAAGTAGGATCGTACAAGATGATCGATCATCCTTTTGTACGACTCTATTTACTAATGAGACAGCCCCATTTGGCTAAGGTCTATCCGGAAGGCGCTTACTCCTCTAATTCGATTTCCACAAAATCAGAGTACGTTTCGTTGCCGGAATAATCGAGGATCGAGAACCCGTATAGATAGCTTCCGCTCGGCAGCACATCATAGTATAGGTCCTTGTCCTTGCCCACAATGAACGCATCTCCCTGCGTATATTCCTCATCTTCTGTTTCTTCGTCATTATCATCATAATAATAAAGCGGTATGATTTCGTCGCCGGCTGATATTTTCAGCATATTTTTATCCGGCATACCTGATTTCTCATCGATCCCGCGCCATGCGCCGAGCACCTCGAACTCATCCGACTCCACGTCGTAGTGAACGATAATATCGACTTCTTTTCCGTTCAGAATCGCCGGGATCGCATAACGAATGTAACTCTCCCCCTGACTTACCATGAACAAAGAAACGAAATTGCCGTCCCATGTCAGCCATTCTCCGGTAAAGTCATCTTGCAACAGGCCCGTCTCCCAGTCTATATTCACATAGTGGTCGTAACCCAGGTACACCGTGCGCCCTTCGGAGCCTTCCGGCAGCATGGCCACAACGCCATAAATTTGCTCAATTCGCTCCAGATCATCCGGATGGAGTTGAATTTCGTATACGTCGCTCTCATCCGACCCATATTGGAACGAGAACTCTTCTTTATTGCTGCTATCAATCGCTACGCTGCTCTTAGCCCCCGTTAATCGAGAGATATACCTGTTCAAGAAATCGCCGTAAACCTCGGAGAAGCCGATTCCGTTATACACTGAAAGATTGTTTTCAAAATTATCTTTGTCTTTGTGCGGAAAATAAATGGATAGCCCGCTCGCGTCCGGACGACCTTGACTGTTCATATTGTAGACAACTGCGTCATGAATCGCATTCTTTAAGGCCTCAGCCTTATCCGGATATTGGCCGGATACATTCTTCGCGATTGAAGCGAGATCGGCCATATCGGTAATGCCGCCGTGCGCTGTCGTGCTGCCGTAGTCTTCCGCCTTGCTGCGCCCTTCCGCAAAGCTGTAGAAACGCCTGGTATCGGCAGTGATTATGGGTCCCGCTTCCTCCACCAAAGCTTCAAGCGCTTGAACGACAGCGGGAACCTTGTCAAGGGCGGTAACCGAAAGCGTGATTGATTTTTCTTGCCCGAACACGATTGCATGCTCTTTGTAACTGTCCACGATCGCCTTGCCGAACTCTGCACCGCTAACATACGGTTCACTGGACAAGTAGCCTAACGCCCCAACGTAATCCCATCCATGACCAGGCTCAAGCTCCTGTGAGGCGATCATATATTCAGCATAAGGGCTAAGCTGGGAAGCCGTCTCCACCGTCGCCATCAGACAAGCATCGAATCCGACCAGTTCAAGCTTTTTTCCCGTTATCTCGAATGCGGCCGCCAGACCAGCTTCAATCTCGTCGAGCGTCAGCGAATCGCCATCGAACAACTCGTCCGATCCGAAGCCGAGTACGGAACCGCCTCCGTGATCCCAGAAGATCAACGAATAATTATTCGCGGGATAATTCTTTACCCCCCATGTCACGAAATCGGCCAATGTCTGTGCATCGCCCATACTCTTCGCCCCGATATCGGCCACATGGTTAAGGCCTCCTTCTTTTACCAGCCAGCGCTGATTTTGTTCGCCGCTAATTTGGGAATTTGCCCAGTTCAGCGTTCCCCCGGTTTCCACGATCACCTGAACATCGTCGCCCGAAAGCCCCTCCATCATCTCCTCCAGATCTGTGGAAGCCGCACCCGAGTATGCTTCGTACTCTTCATCCCACGTACTCTCCAGATCAGAGCCGTTCATATAAACGAGAATCGTATATCCGGGCAAATCCGTATCGATTTCCTTTTTTGCATCCGGCTTCCTCGGAACTCCCTCACTCGCTAAAGCTTCACTCGAAACAGTCCCAGTCGAAACTCCCTCTTCGGTATCATCCCCCAACAAGTAGAGCCCGCCTAACAGCAGCAAGCAAACTCCGGCTACGATATACCATTTAATCTTAGAAATAACCAACCTATCTTCCCCCATCTCGGATAACCGTTGATCTCAACTATTATAGATAGGCTTCCTCTCGTGCAGTAGTGAGCGTTGTCATCTATTCTGTCATATGACAAAATGGAATTTTGCGGAAGCGGTTAAGCAACACTTTGTCCCGCATAATCGCAATGCAAAAAAATCCTCAGAGCAGGGCTCTCGAGGATTATCCATAAAGCTGTTATTCATAGTAAGTGGCGGCCCCGGCCAGAATCGAACTGACATCTACCCTTTAGGAGAGGGTTGCTCTATCCGTTGAGCTACGGAGCCACAACGATAAATATTATAACATAAATTTTTATCGACACCACCATAGATTGATCCATTTTCTCAAAATGTGCAATGACGACGCAGGGATCTCCCCTACGCCGCCATTTTTCTACTGTGCACGAATATCTTGCTTATTCAGGTTTCGTTATAATCAGTCTTTGCGAGGTTAGCGCGCGAAGCACGATGACGGCAGCCTCGGACCGCGTGGCGGTCGCTTCGGGACGCAGCTTGCCTCCGCTGCCGCCCTGCAGCAATCCGTTCTGCACCGCATAGGCGATTTGCAGAGACGCCCAGTCCGACACGCGTTCGGAGTCCGCGAATCCGTTCAATATTGCTTGCACATTCAGCCTGATGTCCGGATCGACGCCAAGCACACGGAACAGCATAACCGCCATCTCCTCGCGCGTTACCGGATCGCTCGGACGGAAGCGTCCGCCCGCTCCTTTCACTATACCGGCTGCGGCCGCCCGGGAAACATACGGCGCATACCAAGCGTTTGGCGCCACATCTCCGAATTCCGAAGCTGAGCCCGTCGTAGCAGCGTCGCCGAGCAGCGGCATTAGCAGCTTCACGAACTCGGCTCGGGTGATACGGCCGTTTGGCCGGAAGGAACCATCCGGGTCGCCGCTGACGATGCCGCGCGCCGCCAGCGCTTCGACATCGGCGCGGCTCCAGTGATTCGCCAAATCGGCGAATGTCAGATCGGCAAGCAATACCGCGTAAGTGCCTGGCTCCTCGGTCGCAACGGTCACCGTACTTTCCGATCTGTCGACGATACCTCCGACATAGACCCACCGAGTCCGGTCGGCTTCGTCCTGACGGTACACGCCAAGCTTACGAATGTCCGCCCCGCGGAGCAGAGCCTCGTCGTACGCGATCGTCAGCTTGCCGGCGACGGTCAGTCGGCCGCTTTCCGGTTCAAGCTTCCATTCGTACGCCTTCGATACTAGCCGCAGATGACCCGGTGTTGGAGCAGGGGCATCGGCATATCTTGTCGCCGCGACTTGCTTCGCCGCCCTCGCCGCTCCGGCCGGCAGCCACAGCTTAAACGCTCCGTCGAAAAACTTCATTTCTGCGTCTGTCGTTCCAATGTCCGCGCGCTCCAGATCGACTTCGCCCGGATTGCTCGGGTTACCGGAGTTGCCTGAGCCGCCGGGACTGCCAGAGTTACCCGGACCGCCCGGATTGCTCGATCCGTTCCCGGCTTTCGTGGTGGCGTTCAGCGTCTGCGCCGGCGAAGCATTGCCGACGGAATCGACCGTCCAGATCGCGATCTCGTACGTCGTAGACGGCGACAGACCGCTGATCGTATAGCGCTCTACACCTTTCGCGACGGATACCGGCGCGGAGGCCGCAGTTTCTCCCTGCTTCGTCCACTTGATCATGACGTTCGCCAGATCGTTGCCGGTCGGGTCCATCCACACGAGGCCGATGCTGCTAGCCGCTGGCGTCGCCTCTTTTACCATTACCGGTCCCGGAGGAGTGAAATCGCGGGATGCCGGCTGTATTCCGGCCGTCGCGACCGCAATTGCCGTCTCGCTGAACCTGTCCCCTGCGCCGTAAGCGCGGACTGCCACTTCGTAGCTCGTATTGGCCTCCAGTCCTTCCAACACCGCATACGTCCCGACGTCCGGTAGCTCGACGAGCTTAGGCGCTCCGCTTGAGCCGGACTCCCGGTAAGCGACGACGAGACGGTTCAAATTCGAATCGTCCGGCAGCTTCCAAGCAAGGAGAGCGGAGCTGCTGTCGGCTTCCGCCTTCAACTCAACGACCGCAGCAGGTCCTGTTCCCTCATCCGTCACTTCGAACGTTTCCTCGTAAGGCTCGACAAGCGGAACTCCGGCGTAGCTCGTCAGTCCGCCATCGACGTAAATCCGATAGACGCCATTTGCCAGCGACACATCAGGCGTGAAGCGAATACGCTTAGAGTCCCCGTCGGTCACCGTACCTGCGACCGTCCACTCGCCCGCCACATCGCCGTCGTCATCGATCACGGCCAGTAGTTGACTCGATACCGCCTCGCCGTCCACATGACGGTCGAACACAATATCGACATAGGCGCCGCCAGAAGCCGCCTCGACTCTGACCGGCTTAGCCGGAAGCGTCGATACCAACGGAATGTTGACGTCGAAGTGCGGCGGCAGCACGATCAATTCCTCGCTCTCCGCCGGGAGATAACCTTCCTTCTCATACCGCACCTTCCATTTGCCTTCCGGCACATCCCATGCGTAACGGCCATTCGCATCCGTATACAGCGGATTGTCCTGTCCGTACCAATCCGAATCCCATACGTCCCAGCGTTCGGCTTCCTCGTTCCAACGAAGCGCCGTAGCTCTTACGCCCTCGATTCGGTTATCTTCGGATACTTCGTACACGTATCCGCTCGGATCGTAAATCCAATCTGGATCGGCAATCCTCCGCTTCGGCTTCGGCTCCGGCTTCTTGCAATAGCGGTTCTCATTCATAACATCGACTTCCAGGTCGTCGATCATTCCTTGCATTTGGGCGTCCAGCAGCTTGCCTGTCATATTGCTGACAAGGAACAGAGCGACAGTGCCGATGCCGAACGTAGCCGGGCCTGCGACCGCTCCGGCAACCAGAATTGCCGCTTTCGTCAGTTCGACTGCGATCAAATGATTTTTCAGATGATTGATACGATGCATATACACATCCTGCAGACGAGGATCGCAATTGAGCGCAATATAGTCCATCAGGCCTTCCAATCGGGAGAGCACGTCTCCGCTGCCGCGACCGTCATAGAGGGTCCAAGCGGAATCGATCGCTTTCCACGTATTCGTGCCCTGCTCCTTGCCGAAGAAGACGACGACACGCGTCGCGATCGCCCCGATCCCGCTGCTCAGCGCGCGCACTTCCGCGCCTTTGCCTTGGCTTGCGGAGTCGGGCGACTTTATCGCTGCGGCCGAATGCGCGTCGGCTCCGGTCGCCAACAGCGCCATCGCCTCGCCGATGTCCAATCCGCCTTGCAGCGCCGACTCTTGCAAATAACCGGTCATTTCAATTCGCAGCACTCCGTTGTTGAACGAAGGCGTCAGGTTCAGGCCATATACCGGAACCCCGGTCTCCTCCGCCAGTGCCAGATCGGCTGCCGTGGGCGTATAGGTCGTGCGCTCCAGCGAAGCCGTCAGCTTCATATCGACCTCGCTGTCGGCGCCGGGCAGCTTCCCTTCGTAAGTCATCGACTGGCGGGCTCCATCCGGACTGCGCTGCGACACAGTCAAATTACTCGTTGTCGCATCGCGGAAGGCTGGCGGCAGCGCCGCGCGAATTTCGGTCGACGGCGGCACCTGTCCGTTCCAGCTTGACGCCGCCTCCAGCGTACGGTAGTCGATGCCGATCAGGCCCGGCTTGTTTATCCCGTTCACTATGGCTGTATGGACGCCGTCTTTCAGCGAAGCCTCGACACGAGTGCCGCCGATATAGAATGCGACATCCCGAACCCGGTTCGGATGATTAAACTGCATCGTCAGCGTAAACGGCAAACCCGGCGCGAACACATACGGAAAACGAGGTTCGCTCTCCCGCGGGTCCAGCGTAATTTTGCGACCATCGCTTTGCTGCAGCGTAAAAGCGATCGGTTCGACGGCGGTTTCGTCGTACTCCACCGTTCGCGCCGCGCTGCTCCAGGATTTGTCGGCGAGGGACGCGACGGCAATCAATTGCCAGCGGTTAACGGTTTCGCCGTTCATCTCCGCTTTGACGCTCCAGCGACCGGCAGGCGTCGTCTCGGAAGCTCCGATCATCCGATCCCCGGCGTATACGACGACGCTGCTTCCGGCAGGCGCCGTTCCCGTTACTCGGAACATGCGGGAAGCGGTGCGCTCCGGAGCAACCAACGTCACCTGCGCAACGGCGGCGCTGGCGAAGCCAATTCTTTCCTCAACCTGTGCGCCTTTCCGAGTAAACGCCAAGATCGGCGATAGGTCCAGATTCTCTCCCGTCCATTCGTTCGGCAGCAGCAGCGAGTATTGCAGCGTTCCCCCTCTCTGCACGGGGATGTTGCCCAAATTAAGCGTATACTTGCCGTTCGTCTCTGTCGGTACAGCAGACTGCCCGTTCAGTACGACACTGCCGGGCACGAGCGCAGTTCCGGCCGGTATGTCCAGACGGACGGACGACGCGCCGGCTTGCTCAACACCTCTGTTGTGATAACCGATTCTGACCGTAACGCGTGTGCCGGGTACCGCATTGGAAGTGCCCAACAGCACATAGTTACCCGACTGACCGGAGAACGTGCCTGCCGGTTCAGGACTCAGTTCGCCCAGCTCGATCTCGTCGTTGACCGCCAGATCGAAGACGCGAATCGCCGTTCCTCGCGATTTGGCGAATTGAGCAATAAGCTCATACCTGCCTCCGCCCGGCAGGTCGATCGAGAAGCGACGATCGGACACCGTCTTTACTGCGCCCTGCATCTGGCGTCCGTTGTCGCTCAGTCTATACACGCTCAGCGTTGCCGGCGTTTCGGACAATTCTCCGTTCACATTGCTGACAAGACGCTTCAGCCTTATATCCGCTTCGACGCGCCGATCGTCGTCGATGACGACATCGACGCAGCCCGAATCAAATCCGCCTTCTACTCCGTTCGCGCATACAGTCACTTTATCGCCTATAGCCGCATAGACAAACAACGGATGAGCGACCGCCTTGTGGCCTGTCGTCGTCACACGGAAATGGATCAATTCGCGCCAATCCAGCTCATAGGGCCCGATCCAGGTTCCGGTTACATCTTGCGTATACAAATTCAGTTTGATAACCGCCGGTACCGGTTTGCTGAAGCGAAAATCATACCGCAGCGTTTGCCCGCTCTCCGTTCTCAGCTTCTGCCAGCCTCCGCCGGCCAATCCGTCGATTGACGCTTCCAATTGCACGTCCCCTGGCGGAACCGACAGCGAATATTCTCCGTTGTCGTCGGCAACGGTCTTAAAGCTGCTTCCTCGCGCAGAGACCTGCACCGTCGCTCCGCGCACCGGATTGCCTTCCGGATCGGTAATCTTGCCCGCGATCGCAGCGTCGGTGCGCAGTGGAACTCGGATCGCCTCGTGCTGGCTGCCTCCCTTGAGATCCAAGGTCAGCTCGATCGGAGCGTATACCGGATCGGACGGGGTGGCGACGATCTTTGCCTTTCTACCGGTCATCTGCCGGAAAGGCGCGAACGTTAACCATCCGTTCTGCAGCGTCGTACCGGCGGCTAACGTAAGCCCCGCTTCGTCGGAGACGACGACATGGACTCCCCCGAACGAACCTCTCTCGTGGGAAATAGCAAGCGACAAGCTGGCCGGTAGCATCGGCGCGACCTCGACGGTTTTCCGATCGCCCGCTCGCACGTCGAGGGAAGGCGGTCGGTCCGGGTTTTCGGCAAGCAAGTCGACCCCGCCTGCACCGATCAGCACGAACGTATAGTCGCCTGCCGGCGGCAATCCTCTGAGCTCAACCGTTGATCTGCCTCTCAATACAACCGATTGATTCACATGGACGACAGCGCTTCGTATCGTCAGAAAACCGTCTTCAGGAGCGACATTGCCCGCCACATCCACGATCGCCGTCGCGCCGACCGGGATCGGCTTCCGCAGCGCCTCCTTCTCAAGCACGCTCCCGTCTGCCGTCTCCAGCGCGCCTTTCAGCGACAGCAGCTCCGCGGCGAGTTCCGGTATTTCCAACTCGCCGCTATAGACGCCGGGAGCCGCATGGTCTTCTATCAGATTGACGCGTATGTTGCGCTGCACGCCATCGCTATCCGTATACTCGAGCTGCGCCGTTGCCGATTCGGGACCGACGCCCGGCTCCCCGGTCAATCGGAGGGAGATTTTCTCCTTCTGCCCGGCGTATTCGCGGAAGTACAACGGTGTCGTGTACGAGAACGAACCGAGACCTCCGGCGACAGTGATCGTCTTCTCCACCGAGAAAGGCGCGGCTGTGCCGCCCAAGAGGCGATGTACGACATACGTATAGGTCGTGCCGGCCTGCGCCGACTGATCCGTGTATGTACGCGTTGCCGAACTGATATTGTCGGCCAACGTCTCCCATTGGCCGTTCCCTTGCTTACGCACGACACGGAAGGCGTCGATGTCGCTGCCCGGAGCCGGGTCGCCCCATTCGAGCAAAATCTCCGAGCCCTGTGCAGTTAGCGCCAAATCCGCCAGCACGCTCTCCGGAAGCGAAGTACGCTGCAAATACAGTCCGGATTCGAAACGCTCGCTGCCGCGGACAAGGTTCATCATTGCGGACATGAAGACAGCGCGGGTGCCGTCTCCGCTTAACAAACCATTATACGAACTGGCCGTGATCTGCAAGGCCGGATCGTAAGGAACGCTGACTTTCGAAGCTTGCTGCGTATCTCGATCCCATAGGAACAAATCATTGTTGTTATCCGTATCACCTGGCACGATATGCTTGCCCGAGGAACCGAACAGCACGTAGCGCCCGTTGTCGCTCAAGCCGTAAGGCGCCATGGAGTCGAGCGTCATCGGACTGCCCGCAGGAATTTCGATCAACTGTGCCGGAGCGGTGCCGGCAGGCGCTTCCGTGTCGAACGCAAGAGTCTGGCTTGTAAAGTTGGTGCCGACCCTAACCGTCTTGCTGAACACAATGTAACGGCCGCTTGCATCCATATGAGGCAAACCGGCTGACACGTAGCGGCCTTCAATCAGTCCGCTGACCCAGACGAGGCGAGGCTGCTCCGGATTGCGCCTGTCATACCAATACACGTCGCTATCGCCATTCTTATCGTCGTCGACCAGATCCGTAAAGGTTTGGAACGTCATCACCTTGCCGTCCGCGCTGAGATCCAGCTCTGAGCCGCTAACGCGGGGGGACTGGCCGTTCGGCATGTACAACGGCGCCATCGCCCGGCTTCGGACATCGTAGGTTGCCGCATAGTCGCCCGTGCCGGAAGGAGGCGACTGAACGATATTGCGAGCGTTCGTGCTGAATACGATCGTGCTGCCATCAGCGCTGATGACCGGGTCCGAACTGTCGCCGTCCTGACCTTCGCTGCGTACCGGAACGGTCAGTCGAGTCAATGAAGTATCCCCCTGCTCATCATACACGCCGTTATCGTTCACATCCCGATCCAACAGGAATACGTCCCATTTGCCATTCGTATCCGGCGTATTCGCCAGCAAATTAGAGGCTCGCGAGCCGAACGCGATATACCGTCCGTCGCCGCTAATCGTGCCGAAGCTCGAATTGCCGTTACCCAGCTTGCCGTCGTCGCTGCGGCTGACGAGCATAACGCTCCCTAGCTCCGCATCGTACAGGTATAATTGGGTGGATGAACTATACGCATCGTATTGCTGGCGGTCATCCTCCGGAACGAGTCCGATCATGTTGGTCAAAAATAGCGTATATCGTCCGTCGTCGCTTACGTCGACAATACTGGGACTGTGCCCAGGCGCAGGCTGACCGGTTCCTCGCTGCACGTCGATCCTCACGACAGCCGGACCGTTCGGCAGTCGGCTTTGCGTCCAAGCGCCTTCGCCGCGGTTGCCGTCGCCATCTACAATGACAACCGAAAACTCGTAGAACGACCCGTTCTCCAAATTCGGCACCATCGCCGAAGTGACGTTCCTCGGGTAGAGAGGCGACTCATAGATGGCTCCGCCCGGCTTGCGCCAGCGCACCTTTGCGCCGAGGACATCAGGCTCCGACGAATATGTCCAAGAGACAAGCGCGCCTCCCAACTCCGGCGCTGCCGCTGCGTTCACAGCAGACGGAGGCATCGTCTCCCGAGCGGCCAGCGTCGTCGATATCGACTCCGCCGTCCATTCCGACCAGACGTAGCCGGACGTCCCCGCGGCCACGCGGTAGCGGTACGCCGTTCCCGGAGCTAGCCCGTCTGCGGCGAACGATGCGGACGCTGTAATTCCCGCCACCCGATCATCGATTAATACTTTATACCAGGCCGCTCCCGGCACATTCGGCCAGCTCAGCGCAATATACGTCCCGCCTGGCGCGGCTGTCACGGATGCTCCTGCCGGCCATTCCGGCGCTGCGGCATCCGTCTGCAAGGCAACGGCATACAAATCCCGGACGGCGTCCGCCTCAACCGTCTCCGTCATATTCGTCGCGCTCGTCTCGAATAGGACGGTCGACCCATCCGCGCTCAACACGGCTCGATCTACCGGCTGATCGGCATTGCCGCCGCCCGCCGTTCTGCTCGCCCACCTCGTCACGCCGGTCATCCGATCGCGGACATATACATCCGTTCTGCCGACGTCGGCAGGATCGTAAGCTCCGTCGGTATGGAACGCGACATAGCGACCGTCGGCGCTAATCGAAGGATCGTAAGCATCCACCGCAACCTGCTGGCCCTGGCTGTTCAGGCTGGCCAGCTCCGTTGTACCGTTCACGCGATCATAGACGTATACGTCCTGCACCTGCTGCGTATCCTGGGGAACGATATCGCTTGCCTTGGACAGATAGGCGACGTAGCGCCCATCCGCGCTGATGATCGGATAATAACTGTAATGATTGGCTCGTTGACCGGTCGTCGACCGGCTGATCATCTTCATCTCATCCAGCGCGGCATCGTACAAGTAGATTGCCCGGTCGTTGTTGCCGATTGTCGTCCGCGTATCGTCGGGCACGATCTTCGTACCGCGCGAATCGAAGGCAATAAAGCGGCCGTCGACGCTGATCGATACCCTCGCCCGGAATGTCTCGTAAATGTAGTTCTGACGGGCGACCCGCTTCAAAACATTCGCCCGCCGATCCAGCAGCCAGATATCGTGATCTCCGGTCGATCCGGGTTTGCCCGCATAAGCCACATAGCGGCCGTCGGCGCTAATCCCGTAGGAGCTGCCCGCACCAACGAACTCCGAACCCGAGACAACGGATGCGACCCGCTGTACGGAATCCGCAGCCGCGTCGTAGAGGAATAAGTCCTCAAGATTATTTGTATCGCCGCTCACGAGATTCGTGGCCTTCGACGTAAACAACACATACGATCCGTCGAAGCTGACATAGGGCGCATAGCTGTCGCCGTTTGACTGAATACCGCCTGCGCCGAAGCTGATTCGCTTTGTCGTGCCAATCTGGCGGTCGTAGAGGAATACATCCTGCTTGCCGTTCGTATCCCCCGTCACCAGGCTCGTGCCGGCCGACACAAACGCGACATAACGGCCGTCACCGCTCACCGACGCAGACGTGCTGTTGCCCGTTCCCGGCGCGCCTCCAATAGACCCGCTTATTTTGACCGGCAGGTCGTATACGGCATCCGTAACAGAGAAGCTTTCTTCCTCCCCATATGTAACGTTTTCAAGCAGCGTGCCATTCTCATCTTGCAGCTCTCCGCCCATCTGTCCGACCCATTCCACGAACGAAGCCAGCGTGTCGCTCTCCGGACGCTCCTGAGCAACGGCCAGTTGTTCGAAGCTGCTCATCAACAGCGACGCTGTAAGCAGCAAGGTGAACCCGTATTTGCGTATGCGCCGCCAATGCTGCTTCAAACGCGACGTCCCCCCGCTTGCCGCTGATCCAATCCTTGTTTCCCGAAATTTGCGCAACATTTGTCCCGCTCCTCCCCTTATCCGGCACAATGAACCGCCCTCGCCGGAACCGGATTGACTCGTGCGAGGGCTGCTCTTATCAGCGTAAGGGGGGCTCTGTCATCTCGTCTAGTGAGCGGCTGTCATCGGTTTTGTCATGGCAGTCATCTTTTTTGGCAAAAGGTCACCCTCCATTCAGTCAATGAACTCTCTCTTGTCCACACGCGCAAAAAAGGCCCCCTTGGAGCCAAAACGAAATTGCGCCGTTTTATTCAACGGTAGGTTCCCGGAGATCAGGAACCCAAAGATGCTTTGTAGGCCCGCGGACTTATCCACGTCAATTGGGAGAAAACACGCGTAAAATGACCGGTGGCGGGGATATCGTCCGGAGTCCGCTTCGTTATTCGGAACAAATCATGCGCTGGATCGAGGAGCATTTTGCCGAAGCGGTCAGCCTCGAACGAATCGCGGAGGAGATGCATCTGTCCAGGTTTTACGTGTCCCGCGTCTTCCGCGCAGAGACGGGGAGCAGCCTGTCCGATTATTTGGCGGCGAGAAGAATGCGCCGTTAGGATAACCAATCGATCGTTGCTATATAGAATGAACTTGAGCTTGGCGCAACAACTCCAAAAACCGCGCGTCGGCGCGGTTCTTCTTGAAAGCGATCGGCTTAAAGCACAGAGTTGTTCAATTGCTTCACGTAAGGGGCCGTGCCTGTCACGCTAACGTCGCGGAAGACGTTTCCAGCCAAGGTTAGGGAATCATTCTGGGTTAACCAGTAGCCGTTAACGGTCGTGTTCTCCAGATAACTGCCGACGACAACAGCTTTGTTCCCGTTATTGGCTTTGCCTATGACGGCATTCTCGAAGTGGCTGCCTGTTACCGCGACGTTGCCCTCTAGAACGGCGCCGAGACGGTGGAATCGGCAGCCCTGCACAGTGATTTTGCGTGGATAAGTGGCCATATTGGATCCGAATTGAATGTCCGAGGCGCCGAGCATCGTGCTCTTGGCCCGCATGAACTGACTGTTCGCAACATGCGTCCCCTCAAAGCGCGCCGAGCCCTCGATTAGCGTCAAGCCTTCGATCGTATTCGGGCGTCCGGCATAATTTTGCGGAACGAGCACGGATACGTCATAGTTTTTCACCGTAATGTTGCGCATGACCGCCCCCGTCGCCAATAAGCTGAACTTCGGAGTCAGAGCGTTGTCCGGTCGCCAGTCCCGCTCCACCGTCACGTTGGAGATATAACAGCGCCCGTAATTATAGCGGCCGATATTAAATCCGGGTTCCCCCGCGTCGGTAATGACTACCGGCGTACCTCCCATTGTCTCCGATACCTGGAAGCTCGTAGAGGTTATGTTGACCGTGTAGTACAGCTTGTCCGCGCTCATCCCCGCGGGGACTCTGCCTGCCCACTGCTCGAAGCAGATTTGCGCCCCGTTCCCCATTCCGTGGGCGGACGCATAGGTGAATGTCCCTGTCGACACGTTGACGGCAGGCGTCCCGAGATAGCCGTACACGCTGGACCCGTAAAAGCTGCCGTCTTTGATCTGAACGTTCTGCACGATGGCGCCGCGAACATCGAGCAGCTTCAAATTGCCTCTGTAGAATACGCCCCCATTGACGAAATGATCCCCTTGTACCCACAACTCGCACTCGATAAACGTGTTGTTGAGGTACTGGATAAACCGATAGTTCGGATACGAACTGACGCCTCCGACATTGTAGCCTTCGAACGTATTGTTCTCCAACGTCACGTGATAGCCGTCGCAGTTGACGAAGTGGCCTTTATAATTATTGTGAATATGGTTGCTGGAAATGGATATGCGATAGTTCAGCTCCAGACCGAGCGGCTGGTCAGGCGTCCTATAAGGAATGTTGCTCTCTCCGACCATCGATTCCACGTCGATGCCGAACATCGGAGCCGTTCCGTTGCGGAAATCACTCGTCACGCCGTCCTCGGCCAGTCCGATATGATGGATCTCGTTGTTGTAAACATAGACGTCATTCGATCCGCAAAGGGATATCCCCTGTCTCCGGCAATGGTGAATATCGCAATTGCGGACTGTAATGTGTTGGCCCATTTCTTCCTGGGTGTAGTCGTTCGGATCGGCATGGTATTGCTTGGTGCCGACCATGATACCATCTCCCGTGCATGCATGGATTTCGACATCTTCAATTAAAATATGGTTGGCTCCGTACAGTCCTATCCCATGTCCGCCTTCGTGGGTATAGTAGGAGTTGTCCACCTTCATGCTCAAAGCCGCAATGTCCGAATCGCTCAATCCCAGCCCCGTAATATTAATGGCGAAAACCATTTTGTTGTTGGCGCTCACATCGGGATTCAGGAACCAGCCCCTCCCAGTTGGTGCGCCTGGCGCAAACTGCCCGTTGTTCCTGTAGTCGACGAACGTGGCGCTCGATACCATGTCCTTGTACTGATAGAAATAATAGCCGGGCACTGCCAAACCGTTCGTGTTCCATAACCTAAAGGTCGACAGCAATCCGGGATGCGCGTACCGATCCAGCACTTCGCTGCGAATCCAGTTCGGATCGTTGTTTAAGGAGCCGTCCGGATTCAAGCCTCCGCGTTCGAATCCGACGTATATTTCGTATACATGCGTCTCCTTGTCTCCTACGATCTTCCCCCCGGTAATTTTACAGTCGTAAACCCCCTTCAACTGAAAGACGTTATAGTTCGGCGAAGAATTGCCTTCCATCTCGATAACGCAGTCTTCCGCCATCTCGAAGTGTAGACCGTTAGGGATCCTAATCGCCGAAAAATTCGTCGGGTCCAGCTTCACCATATAGCGTCCCCCGGCGAGCACCACGTGATTGTACCCTTCCCCCATCGCCCATCCGATAGCATCGTTGATTCCCGCAGTCGTCTCCGCCGCATGGGTCCCGTCATTGTAAATTCCGAACTCCGTCAAATCAATCCGATACGATGCGCTTCTTTCTTGTGACACTATCAATCACCCCCATAGATGTGCGAGCTCTATTACTGCTCGTAGGACATGCTATGAGAGCTTGTCTTCTTCCGTTCATGAAATCCATGAAAGCCGATTAATGCTGCGCAAAGCTTGCTTGTAATTCTAAGTGTCAAGAAACGCAAGGAGGCCCCTCGCATCATTGGCGAGGAGCCTCTAATTTTTCTATCTCTATAACTTATAATTCTTCTTCGAATCCGCCGAACATGCCGCCCATTTCAGCTTGAACTTCTTCCATGGTCACAACTTCTTCGGCTTTCGGTTCGCCGATTTCAAACTTCGGCTCCTCGTTAATGCCCGTCGTCTGGGAGACGATTTTGATCGCTACGCTGCCCGTCAGCTCTTCCGATTCAATCGCAGCGCTGATTTTAGCGTCCGTGTAGATCGGATAGTCCTTCTTATCTATTCCGAAGTTTGCGGTAATATCCAGCTTCTTCAGCTCTTTTTTGATTTCGTCAATCGTCTTGGATACTTCGCCGCTCTTCACTTCTTCAAGAGTTTTCTTCATCTCGTCAAGATCTTCCTGCTTCAGCTGCATCATATCGCGATATTCCGCATTCGTCGACAGGAGCTCGAAGATTTCCGGAGCGATCTTCTCGACCACGGCATTCACGAAGCCTTCCAGTTGGGATTGATCCATGTGGAATTGAACGACTTGAGATGCGTTAACGTCGGAAGGCAGAGCTGCGTCCTTCACCTTAATCGACTTCAGGTAAGTCTTTTCGTCCAGGTGCTTGAACAAGATTCCCATGACGTCGTTCGAGAATTTCTGAGACTTAGCCATGTCCATGTTAGGCAGCGGTTGGCCGGATTCTTTGGCCAGCTCTTCCAGGTCGAGCTCGACGAACTTATCCTTAACTGTTTCCGGAATCGGCAGCATCGGAATGTTCGGGATTTTAACCCAAATCTTCTTCTCCGTCATAACGACCGGAACGTTGAAGGTGATCGCCAGATCGCCTTTTAGAGCCAATTGAAGATTCATTTCCATCATCATCGGATCGGCGCGGTATGCACCTGTCCAGGACAGCTCCGCACTCTTCATCAGATTCAGCACGGCTGCCGCCTCTGCTGCGCTATCGCCTTCCGCAGGGAAGTTGAAATCTTCGAAGACCATGCTGCCTTTGAAGTTGTAGGATTTAATATCCGCCGATTTGGACATAGAAGCCTGCAGTGCGTCTTTCGGAGATTTATCTTTAGTACATCCGCCGAGCACCAGGGCAACCGTCATCAGCAGCGCAACAATTGCAAATCCAAATTTACGCTTGAACAAAATACAAAAACCCCTTCCAATTCATCTAAGATTCAGAAAATCGCACAAAGTTCATTGTAACTTATTTCCGTTCATGGGGAAAGACTTTCAACCCTAAATTTTTGTTAAAACTACGAAGGATTCACAAGCGCTGTTAATGAATGTCTTTCTTCTTGAACCTTCCGCCCTTCACATCGTGAATGTTGCCCACAGCCAGGAACGCGGAAGGATCCATCTCCCCGACGATCGTCTTCAGCTTCGCTTCTTCCAGACGGTTGATTACGCAGAAGATTACCTTTTTCGAGTCGCCTGTGTAGCCTCCCTCGCCATGCAGATAAGTAACTCCGCGTCCAAGACGGGCAGTGATGGCGTCCCCGATCTCCTTATGCTGATCGCTAATAATCCAGCAGGATTTCGACTCATCGAAGCCTTCGATCGTAAGATCAATCACCTTAAACGCAATATAATAAGCAATCATGGAGAACATCGCCCGA
Organism: Cohnella sp. LGH; assembly: GCF_017671885.1. Taxonomy (NCBI): domain Bacteria; kingdom Bacillati; phylum Bacillota; class Bacilli; order Caryophanales; family Paenibacillaceae; genus Cohnella; species Cohnella sp. LGH. Next base: position 238,265 of record NZ_CP072117.1, on the reverse strand, counting down.
TCCCAACTATAGACGAAGCCCGCACTGCTAAGGATGAAGAGATTGATGAACATAACGACTTGCCCTACGGAAAAAGGAGATTTGCGGTTGAGCAGAATGGCGATGATTTCGGTACCGTCCAGCGATCCCCCTGCCCGGATGACAATCCCTGTTCCCGCTCCGAGGAAGATTCCTCCGAACACAGCCGCTAGCAAAATATCGTCGGTGAAAGGAGAAACGGGATGCAACAAAGCCGTAGATATGGATAATACCCCTACTCCGAGAAGGGTAGATAATGCAAAGGTTTTGCCTATCGTTCGATAACCGAGAATGAGAAAAGGAAGGTTGAGGATAAAGAGGAAAACTCCGATTGGGATGCCGCTTAAGTAGGAGGACATAATGGAGATGCCCGTGATGCCGCCGTCAATGATCGAGTTGTTAACGAGGAAGATTTCCAAAGCTATGCCTACCAGAATCGCTCCGACTATGATTAAGACAGTACGCCGGACAATTTCCAGCGGGGTTTGCTTGTGATGTTGAATCGGTTTTGCCTTATTCACAGAGGTTGGCGCTTCCAAAGATGTTGCTGCATCGGACATATAACAAGTTCCTCCTTCGGACTTCATGAGTCTATTATACCAATCCATATACTAGGGGTAAACCTGACAGAACAATAGAAATCCGCGATACGGCTTCTCTTTTATATACAAAAATAAAAAATCCCGGCGTTGTGCCGGGACTTGCGGTACATGGGAGGCCCGATTAGCCTTCCGCGTTATTATGTCGAGTGTGATTGCGGTTTTTGACTTTCTTCGAGCCGGATAGAGGTTTATTGGGCTGATGGTCCACGACGGAATTCCGGGCGCTATGATCCTCATCGGGCTGAGGTACGGATTGCGACTTCGGTTTGCTCATGGCGTTGAAGCCTCCTCTTCTCGTTACAGATGCTCCAGATCGGTCGATTTATCGTGATTGAGCGCATCTTGGTGTCTTCGATCATTTTTCTTCTGCTGATTCTGTTGTGCCTGATGAGAATTGACCGGGCTATTCTCCAGTTCATTCACCACGTTGCTCAAATTTTTGTCCGCCATCTTCCTCGCCCTTTCTACGCATGGGTAAAATGATGCAGCGCTTGCGCGGTTTCGTGCAGGTGTCTGCGATAATCTCCGATCAGCTCTTGAATCTGCTCCGGACGTTCGTCAACCGTCTGACCGTCCTTCTCCACATCCTTGAGTTGAATGTCGATTTCCCGGCTGTCGACGTATTGAACCGCAAAATCAAACTCCATCATCTGCCGTCCTGCCGTCTTAATATGAACATGGAAGGTACGGGGATCGGCTCCGTCCGAGTAAATTTCGGCCGTGTCTCCCGGGGCCAGTCGCTCGGGGAGCGTTTTTTTCCAAGCTTCAACCAAATCCTCTTGGGGTACGGACAGTTCATCGTTGCTTGACATCATGAACACCTCCACTTCCATTAGGTTGGCTCCTTAGCGGTTTCTTATTCTTAACTTCGGGTAAAAAATAAAAACGCCTCCTCCCACTGCCCCATATTAAGGATAACCGGGCAAATTGCCTGTTCTTGAGGTTGATAACTTTCCGATGCGTCGTAAAGGGGGCTTGTCCTTTCGTAAAGTTGTAATGAATGTATCCAAAACAAACTGTAGGCGGCTTCCCACTTCGATTCGCACACCTTGAAGATATTAAGAGGATTTTCCGCTTTAATTTCGCATCCGCACCCTTTTTGAGGTATTTAAAGCGGATGTTCCGCTCTATTTTCCTAATTTTCCATTTTTATAAAAATTAAAGCGGGATTTCCGCTCTAAATTCACGAAATCGAGCCCCTCGGCGAAATTAGCGCGGGATTTCCTCTTTAAATTGTTCCGCCTATTGCTTTCAGAACGGAACCTTTTGGCATGTCCGTTACGGCCCGTTCGAATCCCGCTTCCGACATGACGCAAAAAACCGGTTCCTTCTCAGGAATCGGGCTGTTTTTTGCTTATGGCGGAGAGAGTGGGATTCGCTCCGTCGCTTCCGCGGCCGTACTTTTCGTCCGGCCACGTCATTCGCGACTATCACGCCGGGGCCTACGAACATGCCTTTTGGCATGTTCGCTTTACGGCCCGTTCGAATCCCACTTCCGACATGACGCAAAAAACCGATTCCTTCTCAGGAATCGGGCTGTTTTTTGCTTATGGCGGAGAGAGTGGGATTCGCTCCGTCGCTTCCGAGTCCGTACATTCGTACGGCACGTCATTCGCGACTATCACGCCGGGGCCTACGAACATGCCTTTTGGCATGTTCGCTTTACGGCCCGTTCGAATCCCACTTCCGCCTTGACGCAAAAAACCGATTCCTTCTCAGGAATCGGGCTGTTTTTTGCTTATGGCGGAGAGAGTGGGATTCGAACCCACGTGGGCTTGCACCCTAACGGTTTTCAAGACCGCCCCGTTATGACCGCTTCGGTATCTCTCCAAGATTGATTGGCAGACGCTTCCCCCGAAGGTTCTGTCGACACTGCCAAATCATCATATCACACCTGCTTGGGGCGCATCAAGCCCTGCGTGGCGTAAACGGAATTGCCGACTCTTGTTAGTCCAGCAAATCCGTCCTAATTTTAATCACAACTTTGTGTACCGGCCTTCCCGGGTTCGGGGATACGCACGGCTGGTGCAGTTCGCCGGGAAACAGGATCAAATAAGTTCCCTCGGTCATATGGACCGAACCCGTAGGCTGAAGTCCCTGGTAGAGCGCAAAATCGTCCGACTCCAGACGGTCGTCATCCGGCAATCGGCCATCGTCCGAGGCGGCCCAATGAATCGTCTCGTCTCCGGAAATGACATATTGTACGTCGATGTGTGCGGCATGCTTTTCGTACATCATCTCCGATACGTCCTTTGTGTCGTATTCTTGGACGTTCATAAACATACGATTGCCCTTAAGCTCGTGCTTACCAAGCGACAGATTTGAGAAATCCGTTGTCTCCAACACGCGGATCGCTTCATCCAGTACAGGGTGCAATCCGCTTCCGTCCTTAGCAGCCTGCCTCAGATTGCCTACGATCATGCCTCATCACCACTTTCCCCTAATCGCAATGACTTCTTCTGCTTCGACAGAGTGCAGAGTGTGCCTGCCATCAAGCCTTGCGAGGCGCTATCGTCTCCAGACCGCCCATGTATGGCTTCAACGCCTCAGGCACTTTAATCGTACCGTCGGCCTGCTGGTAATTCTCAATAATCGCTGCAACCGTCCGTCCGAGCGCAAGACCCGAACCGTTCAGCGTATGCACGAATTCCGGTTTCGCTCCGGCTTCCGGGCGATAGCGAATACCCGCTCTGCGCGCCTGGAAATCTTCAAAGTTCGTGCAGGAGGAGATCTCTCTGTATGTGCCCGCGCTAGGCAGCCATACTTCCAGATCGTATGTCTTCGCAGAGGCGAAGCCCATATCTCCCGTACACAGCGTAAGTACGCGATACGGCAGCTCAAGCAATTGCAGCACCTTCTCCGCGTGGCCGGTCAACTGTTCAAGCACCTCGTACGACTTGTCCGCCGCTACCAACTGAACGAGCTCTACCTTGTTGAATTGGTGCTGGCGAATCAGCCCGCGCGTATCGCGACCCGAAGCGCCCGCTTCGGAACGGAAGCAACCGCTGAAAGCGACGAACGCTTTCGGCAGATCGTCCGCCGACAAAATCTCTTCGCGATGGAAATTCGTCACCGGAACCTCAGCTGTCGGAATCAAGAAATAATCGGTATCCTCGATCTTAAACAGATCCTCCGCGAATTTCGGAAGCTGCGAAGTTCCAATCAGGCTATCCCTGTTTACGATATATGGAGGCAAAATCTCTTCATAACCATGCTTGTCCGCATGAAGATCCATCATGAGGTTGATCAAAGCCCGTTCCAAGCGCGCCCCTAAGCCTTTGTAGAAAACGAATCGCGAGCCTGTCACCTTGGCAGCCGCCTCGAAATCGAGAATGCCAAGCTCCGTGCCGAGTTCCCAGTGCGGCTTGGCGTCAAAATCAAAGGACACAGGCTCTCCTACTCGGCGAAGCTCAACGTTATCTTCTTCGGATGCGCCAACCGGCACACTCTCATGAGGAACGTTCGGGATAGCCAGCAGAAGCTTGTCCATTTCCGCTTCGATTTCGCGCACCTCATCGTCCAGCAGCTTAATTCGGTCGCTGACTGTCCGCATTTCGGCGATCAGGTCATCTGCGTTCTCGCGGTTTTTTTTCAGCTTCGCCACTTCTTGCGATACAACGTTGCGCCGATTTTTGAGCTGCTCGCTCTCTGTCAGCTTTTCCCGGCGGCTCACGTCCAGCTTCGGGAAATCCGCGATCAGCTCCTGAGAAGCGTTGCGATTGCGGAGTGCCTGCGCCACTTTCTCGTAATCGTTGCGAAGTAACTTGACGTCCAACATCGGTTATTGTCCCCTTTCCTGGGCCATGCGAATGAATAGTTCATGGAGTCTATAATCATCGGTTAGCTCGGGATGGTATGATGCGGCCAGCAGGTTACCTTGCCTAGCGGTGACGATTTCGCCCTGATATTCCGACAACACTTCAACCTTCTCGCCGACTTCTTTGATAAGCGGCGCACGGATAAAGACTGCTCTCAGAGGAGTATCGATCCCTTTTACATCCAGATCCGTTTCGAAGCTCTCACGCTGGCGACCGAAGGCGTTGCGGGCGACCGTCATATCCATTAGCCGCAGGTGCGGCTCCTCGCCGCCATCCAAGCGTTCAGCAAGCACGATCATGCCGGCACAGGTTCCGAATACCGGCTTCCCTTGCGCTGCATAATCCCGGATAGCCTCGATAAAATCGTATTTCCGCATCAGCTTGCCGATTGTCGTGCTCTCTCCTCCGGGAATGATCAGGCCGTCGATCTCGGCCAGCTGATCTACCCGTTTGACGGCGACGCCTTGGCCACCGGCCAGCTCAATGCTGCGAATGTGCTCCGCCACTGCTCCTTGCAACGCCAGTACTCCGATGTTCATTGCTTATCCTTCTTCCGTGCTAATGTGGATATAATCTTAAAGCGGCCTCCTTCGACCCAGCTGCTGCTGAGCCGTAAGGAAGCCGCTCGATGAGTCGATCTTACAGTCCGCGGTCCTGCATCCGTTCGGATGCGGGAAGCTTGGAAATCTCGATCCCTCTCATCGCCTCGCCCAGATCTTTGGACACGCGGGCGATCAAGGCGTAATCTTCATAGTGCGTCGTCGCTTCGACGATTGCGCGCGCGAATTTCTCTGGGCTCTCGGATTTGAAAATACCGGATCCGACGAATACGCCGTCTGCGCCCAAATGCATCATCAAAGCCGCATCGGAAGGAGTCGCTACGCCGCCGGCAGCGAAGTTAACGACCGGCAAACGACCGGATTCGTGAACGTTCACCAGCAAATCGTAGTTTACGCCCAGCACCTTGGCTTCATGATACAACTCGTCCTTGGACAGGTTCTGGATTCTGCGAATTTGGCCGGTAATGATACGCATGTGGCGAACGGCTTCGACGATGTTGCCCGTTCCCGGCTCGCCCTTCGTACGGAGCATCGATGCGCCTTCTTGAATCCGGCGAAGCGCTTCTCCGAGATCTTTCGCTCCGCATACGAACGGAACAGTGAACAGCGACTTGTCGATATGGAACACTTCGTCGGCCGGGGTCAGCACTTCGCTCTCGTCGATGTAATCCACGCCCAGCGACTCCAATACTTTCGCTTCAACATAATGCCCGATTCTGGCCTTGGCCATAACCGGTATGCTGACAACCTTCATGACTTGCTCTACAAGCTCCGGATTTGCCATACGAGCAACTCCGCCTGCCGCGCGAATGTCGGACGGGACACGCTCCAAAGCCATGACTGCAGTTGCGCCAGCCGCCTCGGCGATTTTAGCTTGCTCGGCGCTCATAACGTCCATGATGACGCCGCCTTTTTGCATCTCGGCCATGCCGCGTTTGACTCTCGATGTACCTGTTTCCATGATTCATGCCTCCCGAAGATTCTAAACATAAATTTTACATGAAGAAGCAGTAATAGACAACCATTCGAGTCGGAATTTAGAAAAGATCTACAATTCCTTGGAACAGGCTGGAGAAGAAGTTGCCGATCGCTCGGAGCAGCAGTCTCCACCAGCTTCCCTTACTCACTTCTTCCGATGCGATCAGGTCGATCGTTATCGTCTTCTCTTCTTGCGTGGATGGATCTTTGTACTTATAAGTAACCGTACCGACTTTGTCGCCTTGCGCGATCGGCGCAACAAGCGGGTCTTCGACAGGCTTGACTTCCTGCACGACAGGCTCGACGACAGCGCCTTTCGGAACTAGAACGGTGAGATCCGTTGCCGTAACGACCGGCACGCTTGTCGCTTTCCCTTTCTTGACCTTCAGCGTCTCATATTCAGGCACGGAAGCTTTCGCTTCTACAATTGTTTTCTTCTCAAAGCTCTTAAAGCCGTAATCGAACAGCTTCGCCGTCTCCAAGAAGCGCTTGCCATCTTCAGTTTTGCCCCCTACGCCCATGACAACCGCGATCAGACGCGTACCGTTGCGGAGCGCAGTTCCTGTAAAGTTCTGCCCCGCTCTGCTGGTATGCCCTGTCTTCAGGCCATCCACGCCTTCGTAAGCGAATTTGCGGAGCGTCGGATTATCTTTGTTCGTACCCAGCATCCAGTTCCAGTTTTTCATCGGGGTTTTGTCGCGTTCCCTGAATTTGTGTTCCTGGAGCTTGGACGTCTCCAGAAATTCCGGATCGTCCTTCACGATTCGATAACCGAGAATAGCGGCATCTCTGGCGGACATCGTCGTCTCGCCATCGATAGAGGTCGGCTGATATTTCTCCGGCATATCGGCCCGGTCAAGGCCTGTTGAATTAATGAAGTGTGAATTTGTCATGCCCAGTTCGACCGCGGTCTGATTCATCAGCTTGGCGAATTCTTCTTCGGAGCCCGCCACTTCTTCCGCAAGCTGAACCGTTGCATCGTTAGCGGAATAGACAGCCAGCGCAATATACAGATCTCTTATCGTATGTTGATCCCCTTGCGCCAGAAGAATACGGCTGCCGATTTGTTTGGCCGCATTTTCGCCGATGGTAACTTTATCGTCCCAGTTCAGCTTCCCTTGCTTAACGGCCATCGACACCAAATATTCCGACATCATTTTCGCCATGCTCGCAGGAGGTCTGGCCTCGTCCGCATTGAGCTGGTACAACACCTGTCCGGTTCCCGCGTCCATCAAAATCGCAGATGGGGCTTCCAACTGGGGAGGAGCAGGAAGCTCTTCCGCGGCCGCGGAGGCAAACGAGGAAAGGCCGAACAAGGACAGAAAACTAACAAGTACGGCAGCGGCGACGAACCGCTTCAACGGAAAGATGAGCGGCAACGACAATTGATGATGGCGATTCAACGCATTCTCCCCTTTTTCGATAATAAAATACCTTTCCTATTGTAACATAGGCGCATCAAAGGAAAAAGCCGAAGGTCGGATAATTCCTGTCCCTTCGGCTTCCATATTCTCTCTATCTCCCGCTGGGGGTTACATGGAATAGTTAGGCGCTTCTTTCGTAATCTGGACATCGTGCGGATGGCTCTCGCGCAACCCGGCGCCCGTGATCCGAACGAACTGCGTATCATTCTTCAGCTCTTCGATCGTTCCCGTACCGCAATAGCCCATACCCGAACGCAGTCCGCCGAGCAGTTGATGAATGATATCTTTAAGAGGCCCTTTGTAGGCAACCCGTCCCTCAATACCTTCGGGAACAAGCTTGCTCTCGTTCTCCTGGAAGTAACGGTCCTTACTGCCTTCCTTCATCGCGCCGATCGAACCCATGCCGCGATAAGATTTATAGCGACGACCTTGATAGATTTCGGATTCGCCCGGGCTTTCTTCAGTTCCCGCGAACAAGCTACCAAGCATAACGCAGCTGGCGCCCGCAGCGATAGCCTTCGTAATCTCGCCGGAGTACTTGATTCCTCCATCAGCGATTATCGGAACGTTGTACTCGCGCGCAACAGATGCGCAATCGTACACGGCCGTTATCTGAGGAACCCCGATTCCAGCGATGATGCGAGTCGTACAGATCGAACCCGGTCCGATGCCTACCTTAACGACGGATGCACCCGCCTCGATTAGATCGCGAGTCGCTTCTCCCGTTGCAACGTTGCCGGCGATAAGCGTGAGGTCGGGATACTTCTCCCGCAGCTTGCGAACCATCGATACGATGTCGATATGATGTCCATGCGCCGAATCGACGACAAGCGCATCGACCCCGGCGTGCACCAGAGCCTCGGCACGCTCGAACGTATCTTTGGATACGCCGACCGCAGCTCCGACGAGCAGCCGTCCGTGCTGGTCTTTCGCCGCATTCGGGAATTGAATAGCTTTCTCGATATCTTTAATTGTAATAAGCCCTTTAAGCGTGTTCGTCTCGTCTACAAGAGGAAGCTTCTCGATCTTATGCCGCTGGAGAATGCCTTCCGCCTGCTGCAGCGTAGTGCCTACCGGCGCCGTCACCAGTTCCTCGTGAGTCATGACCTCACTGATCTTGATCGAGTAATCATGAACAAAGCGCAAGTCTCGGTTGGTCAAAATGCCTACCAGCTTGCCTTCTCCGTTGACGATCGGCACCCCGGAAATCCGGTATTTGCCCATAAGTTCCTCAGCGTCGTAAACATGATGATCCGGAGTCAAGGAGAAAGGATTTGTAATAACCCCGCTCTCGGAACGTTTAACCCTGTCGACCTCTTCCGCTTGCTGGGTAACGGACATATTCTTATGAATAATGCCAATGCCGCCTTCGCGGGCGATCGCGATTGCCAATGCCGATTCCGTGACCGTATCCATTCCCGCGCTGATCAGCGGAATATTCAGCTTCACCGAAGGACTCAGCACCGTCGATACGTCCACATCCCTCGGTAGGATAGATGACTTCCGTGGAACGAGCAGTACGTCGTCGAATGTAAGGCCTTCTTTGGTGAACTTATTTTGCCACACAGCAGGTTTCCCCCTATTGCCGGTTGCTTCTCCGGCTATTGTCTCCGATTGATTATCGTCAATCTTAGCAGAGGCATCATGGGCTGTCAAGCACATTCGAAACGTGGAAAACCGCACCAAATCAATACTTTTCCGCCTTGCCGCACTACCGCGTTACGACTTGAATTGGGGATATTTGCAAGAAGAGTTCCACAACATATAAGAATGGATACCTGCTTTGCGGGCAGCTTCGATTTGCTCGCGAATTTGCGCCGCTCCGTATTGTTGATGAGGATGAATCCAAGTGGCGGTAAAGCTTTGAAGCCATGGACGGATTTGTGCTGCCGCTATACCTTTATCCTTTAACTGCCGATTATGATTGGAGGCATCCTTAAGCGCTCTTTTTACAATCGGTCCTGGGGTCAAATCCGGATATGCGATGGCCCACATTCCTTCCGAGTAATGCGAAGGATACACCATAGGCGATATAACGTCTACCTCAGGCGCGATCGCGTTCCATTTCTGGCCAATGCCGATATCGTCTTCCGATGAACCGACCATTCCGAACACGTCAGCCGCAACTGCAATTCCAGTAGGGCGAAGTGCGGCTTTCGCTTGGCGAAGAAAAACGGCGATGGCTTGCTCCTTAGTCCATTTGCGCGTATTGGCATAGTCGACCTCTCGATCCACCTTGGATTCGTTTTCGGGAAAACGTACATAATCGAATTGGACCTCGTCAAACCCTAACTCCGCAGCATATTTCGCCAACGCAATCGGATATTCCCAGCTCGCCTGCTTATAGGGATTCACCCATGGCGTTCCGCTTCTGTCCGTCCAGGTTGCGCCGCTCTTCCTTTTAATGGCCCAGGCCGGGACCGCCTTGGCGAGCTCCGGATTTTTGAAGGTTACGATTCTGGCGATGAGGTAAATATTCTGCTGTTTAAGTTTGCCGATGACTTCCCTGTAATGCTTGGCCGCCTTTCTTTCGGAGGGAATCGGCCTGATCGAACCGTCCTTGGCGTTAGAACGACCCGGTGCCGTAAGGGCAATTCCGCTGTTGACGTCCAATACCATTGCATTCAGCTCGGTGCGGTTGACGAGGTCGATCAGCTGATTCATTCTGCTTCCGCTGGCGACATATGAGGTTACATAGATCGCCCTTATCGAGTTGGGGGGCTTGATCGAGCTAAGAGCCTGCTTCTGGGATTGAGCTTTCGGGGCGGGAATCTTAACGTTGATTGAATCGGCGTCTGGCTTGCGCTTGAGCTTCAAATCGTTGATCGGCCGATCCGATGCTTGCCTAAGACCATGCTCCAGCCTGTGCAGATCGCGGGTCGCTGCCGAATCCGAAGCTCCATTCGAACAGCCCGAGCTTATAGTCGCGATCCATACCGACAGAAGGAAAATACCAAATTTATGAATGGGCGGGTGAGCAGCCATTCCCGACACCTCCCCGATAGTTAGAGTATCGGTATTGTTTGCATTCGGTGGGAACGGACTGCATCTGAGTTTATGGGAGATCAGGGGCTTTCTGCATACGGTGGTGCAGCTTGGAAAGCAATTTTTGAGCGCAAAAAAGACACCTCCGATTTGAGGTGCCTGATGCACTTGTTCCTGTTCGTAGCGATTTGCATCGCACGAGGTTAGGATAAGCCCTCGACCGATTAGTACTCGTCAGCTCCACACATTGCTGCGCTTCCACCCCGAGCCTATCAACCTGGTGTTCTTCCAGGGGTCTTACGAATTGGGAAATCTCATCTTGAGGCAGGCTTCGCGCTTAGATGCTTTCAGCGCTTATCCCTTCCGCACTTGGCTACCCAGCGATGCTCCTGGCGGAACAACTGGTACACCAGCGGTGCGTCCATCCCGGTCCTCTCGTACTAAGGACAGCCCCTCTCAAATTTCCTACGCCCGCGACAGATAGGGACCGAACTGTCTCACGACGTTCTGAACCCAGCTCGCGTACCGCTTTAATGGGCGAACAGCCCAACCCTTGGGACCTACTTCAGCCCCAGGATGCGATGAGCCGACATCGAGGTGCCAAACCTCCCCGTCGATGTGGACTCTTGGGGGAGATAAGCCTGTTATCCCCAGGGTAGCTTTTATCCGTTGAGCGATGGCCCTTCCATTCGGTACCACCGGATCACTAAGTCCGAGTTTCCTCCCTGCTCGACTTGTAGGTCTCGCAGTCAAGCTCCCTTATGCCTTTGCACTCTTCGCGCGATTTCCAACCGCGCTGAGGGAACCTTAGAGCGCCTCCGTTACTTTTTAGGAGGCGACCGCCCCAGTCAAACTGTCCGCCTGACACGGTCCCTCTGCCCGATTCAGGGCAGCAGGTTAGAACTCCGATACGATCAGGGTGGTATCCCAACGGCGCCTCCACTGAGGCTTGCGCCCCAGCTTCATCGGCTCCCACCTATCCTGTACAGACCGTACCAAAGTTCAATATCAAGCTACAGTAAAGCTCCATGGGGTCTTTCCGTCACGTCGCGGGTAACCTGCATCTTCACAGGTACTAAAATTTCACCGGATCTCTCGTTGAGACAGCGCCCAAGTCGTTACGCCATTCGTGCGGGTCAGAATTTACCTGACAAGGAATTTCGCTACCTTAGGACCGTTATAGTTACGGCCGCCGTTTACTGGGGCTTCGGTTCACAGCTTCGGGTTGCCCCTAACCACTCCCCTTAACCTTCCAGCACCGGGCAGGCGTCAGCCCGTATACTTCGCCTTACGGCTTCGCACAGACCTGTGTTTTTGCTAAACAGTCGCTTGGGCCTCTTCACTGCGGCCCCCTCGGGCTATTCACCCTACCGAGGCACCCCTTCTCCCGAAGTTACGGGGTCATTTTGCCGAGTTCCTTAACGAGAGTTCTTCCGCGCGCCTTAGAATTCTCATCTCGCCCACCTGTGTCGGTTTACGGTACGGGCACCTTCTCCTGGCTAGAGGCTTTTCTTGGCAGCGTGGGTGTACGACCTTCGGTACTGTGATTTTCCCTCCCCATCACAGCTCAAGGTTACAGTATGCGGATTTGCCTACATACCCCTCTCACTGCTTGGACGAGCACATCCATCGGCTCGCGTCGCTTCCCTCCTGCGTCCCCCCATCGCTCATAACGGATTACGGTGGTACAGGAATTTCAACCTGTTGTCCATCGACTACGCCTTTCGGCCTCGCCTTAGGTCCCGACTTACCCTGGGCGGACGAACCTACCCCAGGAACCCTTAGGCTTTCGGCGGACAGGATTCTCACCTGTCTTTTCGTTACTCATACCGGCATTCTCACTTGAATGCAGTCCACCAGTCCTTCCGGTCTGACTTCTACCCGCATTCAACGCTCCCCTACCCAAGCATGCCATAGCTTCGGTGGTGTGTTTAGCCCCGTTACATTTTCGGCGCAGAGTCACTCGACCAGTGAGCTATTACGCACTCTTTAAATGGTGGCTGCTTCTAAGCCAACATCCTGGTTGTCTTCGCAACTCCACATCCTTTCCCACTTAACACACACTTGGGGACCTTAGCTGATGATCTGGGCTCTTTCCCTCTTGACGACGGATCTTAGCACTCGCCGTCTGACTCCCGAGTATACATCCATGGCATTCGGAGTTTGACTGGACTTGGTAACCCTTGGCGGGCCCCGCACCCAATCAGTGCTCTACCTCCATGATGCTCAACCTCGAGGCTAGCCCTAAAGCTATTTCGGGGAGAACCAGCTATCTCCGAGTTCGATTGGAATTTCTCCCCTACCCCCACGTCATCCCAGAGCTTTTCAACGCTCACGAGTTCGGGCCTCCAGTGCGTGTTACCGCACCTTCACCCTGCACAGGGGTAGATCACACGGTTTCGGGTCTACGACCACGTACTTAAGCGCCCTATTCAGACTCGGTTTCCCTTCGGCTCCGCCTCATCAGCTTAACCTTGCACGTGAACGTAACTCGCCGGTTCATTCTACAAAAGGCACGCCATCACCCCTAGATCGGGCTCTGACTTCTTGTAAGCGCACGGTTTCAGGTTCTCTTTCACTCCGCTCCCGCGGTGCTTTTCACCTTTCCCTCACGGTACTGCTTCGCTATCGGTCGCCAGGGAGTATTTAGCCTTGGCAGATGGTCCTGCCGGATTCCCACGGGGTTTCACGTGTCCCGCGGTACTCAGGATCCGTCTCGGAGAGAACACACTTTCGGCTACAGGGCTTTTACCTTCTGTGGCAGGCCTTTCCAGACCTCTTCGCCTAATATGCTCTTTTATCACTCCATGTGAGACGTCCTACAACCCCAGAGAGCAAGCCCTCTGGTTTGGGCTAATCCGCTTTCGCTCGCCGCTACTGACGGAATCACTGTTGTTTTCTCTTCCTCAGGGTACTTAGATGTTTCAGTTCCCCTGGTATGCCTCCGACGAGCTATGTATTCACTCGAAGGTAACTATCCATTACGATAGCTGGGTTTCCCCATTCGGAAATCTCCGGATCAAAGCTCACTTACAGCTCCCCGAAGCATATCGCTGTTCGTCGCGTCCTTCATCGGCTCCTGGCGCCTAGGCATCCTCCGTGCGCACTTATTAGCTTAACCCAGTCGTTTGACACTAGTAAGGCAGAGATGCTTCATTCTTCTTCGCGCAGCATGCAATCGTTAGATTGTATGCAGTTTGGTTCGATATCCAGTTTTCAAGGTGCAAGGGATTATGAAATTGGTTGGCCTTAGTGGACTCGAACCACCGACCTCACCCTTATCAGGGGTGCGCTCTAACCAGCTGAGCTAAAGGCCAATATATGCGCCCGTTCCTGCTGGGCCTATAAGCTCTTCTCAGCCCAACTTCTTGAGTTGAGAAAAACCCGGCTTGGCAACGTCCTACTCTCCCAGGACCCTGCGGTCCAAGTACCATTGGCGCTGGAGGGCTTAACGGTCGTGTTCGGGATGGGTACGCGTGGAACCCCTCCGCCGTCATCACCAAACCGGTTTTGCGAAAGATTGCTCTTTCAAAACTGAACATGAGCGTAAGAAACGTTTGCCACTTCCTTGCGGACCGTGGACTTTGATTAGCTCCGAAGAGCTCCTTAGAAAGGAGGTGATCCAGCCGCACCTTCCGATACGGCTACCTTGTTACGACTTCACCCCAATCATCTACCCCACCTTCGGCGGCTGGCTCCCTTGCGGGTTACCCCACCGACTTCGGGTGTTGTAAACTCTCGTGGTGTGACGGGCGGTGTGTACAAGACCCGGGAACGTATTCACCGCGGCATGCTGATCCGCGATTACTAGCAATTCCGACTTCATGCAGGCGAGTTGCAGCCTGCAATCCGAACTGAGACCGGCTTTGTTGGGATTGGCTCCACCTCGCGGCTTCGCGGCCCTTTGTACCGGCCATTGTAGTACGTGTGTAGCCCAGGTCATAAGGGGCATGATGATTTGACGTCATCCCCGCCTTCCTCCGGTTTGTCACCGGCAGTCAACCTAGAGTGCCCACCATAACGTGCTGGCAACTAAGTTCAAGGGTTGCGCTCGTTGCGGGACTTAACCCAACATCTCACGACACGAGCTGACGACAACCATGCACCACCTGTCTCCTCTGTCCCGAAGGCCGCCGATATCTCTACCGGATTCAGAGGGATGTCAAGACCTGGTAAGGTTCTTCGCGTTGCTTCGAATTAAACCACATACTCCACTGCTTGTGCGGGTCCCCGTCAATTCCTTTGAGTTTCAGTCTTGCGACCGTACTCCCCAGGCGGAGTGCTTAATGTGTTAACTTCGGCACCGAGGGCATGATACCCCCAACACCTAGCACTCATCGTTTACGGCGTGGACTACCAGGGTATCTAATCCTGTTTGCTCCCCACGCTTTCGCGCCTCAGCGTCAGTTACAGTCCAGAGAGCCGCCTTCGCCACTGGTGTTCCTCCACATCTCTACGCATTTCACCGCTACACGTGGAATTCCGCTCTCCTCTTCTGCACTCAAGCTCCCCAGTTTCCAGTGCGTCACGGGGTTGAGCCCCGCACTTAAACACCAGACTTAAAGAGCCGCCTGCGCGCGCTTTACGCCCAATAATTCCGGACAACGCTTGCCCCCTACGTATTACCGCGGCTGCTGGCACGTAGTTAGCCGGGGCTTTCTTCTCAGGTACCGTCATCGGATCATCAGTTAAATGATCCTTATTCTTCCCTGGCAACAGAGCTTTACGACCCGAAAGCCTTCCTCACTCACGCGGCGTTGCTCCATCAGGCTTTCGCCCATTGTGGAAGATTCCCTACTGCTGCCTCCCGTAGGAGTCTGGGCCGTGTCTCAGTCCCAGTGTGGCCGTTCACCCTCTCAGGTCGGCTACGCATCGTCGCCTTGGTGAGCCGTTACCCCACCAACTAGCTAATGCGCCGCAGGCCCATCCTCAAGCCACAGATTGCTCCGTGTTTCCCGATCCGGTCATGCGACCAAACCGTGTATCCGGTCTTAGCATTCGTTTCCGAATGTTATCCCGATCTTGGGGGCAGGTTGCCTACGTGTTACTCACCCGTCCGCCGCTAACCTCATCAGGAGCAAGCTCCATCAGAGATCCGCTCGACTTGCATGTATTAGGCACGCCGCCAGCGTTCGTCCTGAGCCAGGATCAAACTCTCCATAATAGAGAGCCAGAAGGCTCATTACTTTATTGCTGGTTTGCCTTCCGACGACCGAAGCCGTCTTCCGACGTTTTTGTTTCTTACGCTCAATGTTCAGTTTTCAAAGAACAATCGGTGTTTCTTTTTTCAGTGCCGCTCGAGGCGACTTAAATAATATAGCACAGCCCACAAACACTTGCAACCCCTTTTTCATATGAATTTTTCAGATTATCAAAAGATATTTCCGACTCCCCTCAGAAGACCCATTCACTAACAATGCGATAAAGGAAACAACGCAAGCAAAATGCCGAAAGCCTGCAAATCGACTGCGTCCAATTAGAGCCGAGAAAGGGTTGTAAAGAAGATGTTCTCGTACGAGTAGGTTTTATGTGCTCTCAACCGGTTTGAATTCTAGCTGCAATGTTCTCCTGAGTTAGTTTATGTGAGGAAAAAAGGCGGCGCGAGAGCCAAGAAGGTACTTCAGCTGGACCGAGGCCGGGACGCGGAGGCCAAGAAAGTACCTTGGCGAGACCTAATAGAGCGATCCCGAAATAATTTAATGTATTCAGCTGACGATGTGTAAGACGACTGGACAAGCTTAGAGCGCCCAACCGCAATATCGAACGGCCGCAAGCGTGCTGACCAAGCTTAGAGCGTCCAACCGCGATATCAAGTGGCCGCAAGCGTGCTGGACAAGCTTGGAGCGCCCAACCGCGACACTAAGCGGCTGCAAGCGTGCTGGACAAGCTTAAAGCGTCTTCGTTAAGTTATTTCCGAAGCCACGTACTAGGCGGGGCGCGAAGACCAAGAAGGTGCCTTGACGAGACCGAGATCATCGCATCGCTATCCACCCCCTAAGCGCAACAAAAAGCCGGCTGCCCGCCCATAAGGCGAACAACCGGCTCTTAACTACCTCTTATCCGTCGGAACGCTCCCGCATATGAGGGAACAGCAGAACGTCGCGGATCGACGGCGCATCTGTCAGCAGCATAACCAGACGGTCGACACCGATGCCGAGTCCGCCCGTCGGGGGCATGCCGTGCTCCAGAGCGCGGATGAAATCGTCGTCCATCTCGTGCGCTTCGTCGTTGCCCGCTTCCTTCTCTTCAAGCTGCGATTCAAAACGCTCCCGTTGATCGATCGGATCGTTCAGCTCGGTGAAGGCGTTGGCGTGCTCTCGGGCGACGATGAACAGCTCAAAACGGTCCGTAAACCGAGGATCGGCCTCGTTCTTCTTCGCCAGAGGAGAGATCGCCACCGGATGCCCTGTAACGAAAGTAGGCTGTATCAGCGTATGCTCGCAGAACGTCTCGAAGAAGGCGTTGACGATGTGGCCGAACGTCATATGCTTTTCGACCGGAACCTTATGCTCCTTGGCCAGCGCATGAGCTTCCTCATCCGTCATCTGAGCCGTAAAGTCCACGTCTACCGTCTCGCGAATCAACTCAGTCATCGAAACTCTGCGCCACGACGGAGTCAGGTCCACTTCCTGCCCTTGATAGGTGATCTTCGTCGTACCAAGTACCTCTTGAGCGATATGAGCAATCAACGACTCGGTCAGACGCATGATGTCTTCATAATCGGCATAAGCTTCGTACAGCTCGATCATCGTGAACTCGGGATTATGGCGCGTCGAGATGCCTTCATTCCGATAAACGCGTCCGATCTCGTACACCTTCTCCAATCCGCCGACGATCAGCCGCTTCAGATGAAGCTCAATCGCGATACGCATATAAAGCTGCATATCGAGCGCATTGTGGTGCGTAATGAAAGGACGAGCAGCAGCTCCGCCCGCAATCGAATGCAGCGTAGGCGTTTCGACTTCCAAATACCCGCGGTCGTCCAAATAGCGGCGCATCGACTGAATAATACGCGAGCGCGTAATGAACGTCTTCTGCACGTCCGGGTTAACGATCAAATCCACATAGCGCTGGCGATAGCGAGTCTCCACGTCCTTCAAGCCATGGAACTTGTCCGGCAGCGGAAGCAGCGACTTGGTCAGCACTTCAAGCTCCAGCACCTTGATCGACAGCTCGCCCGTTTTCGTTTTGAACAGAGTACCCTTCACGCCGATCATATCGCCGATGTCAAGCAGGTCAAACGCCTTATACTTCTGCTCGGACAGAGCGTCCTGGCGAACGTAGATCTGAATTTTGCCGCTCAAATCTTGCAGATTGGCAAACGCAGCCTTGCCCATCCCCCGCTTCGTCATAATCCGGCCTGCTACGCTGACCGCAATCTCCTGCGCTTCCAGCTCTTCCTTCGACAGCTCCGAATACTTCGAAGCAAGGTCGCCGGCATGATGAGTGCGTGCGAACTTAACGCCGAACGGATCGACGCCAAGCGCTCTCAGCTCGTCCAATTTTGCTCTGCGGATCTGTAGCAGTTCGCCTAATTCCGCCGCGTCCGTCTGATGCTCCTGCTCTGTGTGCTCCATAAATGTATGCTCCTTCGCTCGTTCTGATTTATGCCGCTCGAACCGACGCAATTCAGGCGAACGTCCGCTAACAGGCAAAAAAGCTTCCGAAGGAAGCTTTTTTCTATCCCAGTCAATCGGCTTCTCCATCCTCCCGGACGGCGACTAACGTCTGAAATGCGGCAGGCCGCTTTTGCTACATTTTGATATCGACTATTTTGTATTGAATGATGCCCGCAGGAACGCTTACTTCAACGACAGTGCCTTTCTTTTTGCCGATGATTGCTTTGCCTACCGGACTTTCATTGGAGATTTTGTTGTTCAGCGGATCCGATTCGGCCGTTCCGACGATTGTATATTCCATCGTATCGCCATATTCCAAATCCTCTACGACAACCGTAGAACCGATGCTCACCGTCTCCAGATCGATTTCTTCGTGGTTGATGATCCGCGCGTTGCGGAGCATCTTCTCCAGCGTAATGATCCGGCCTTCGATGAAAGCCTGCTCGTTCTTAGCGTCCTCGTATTCCGAGTTCTCGCTGATGTCGCCGTATCCGATGGCTACTTTGATTCGTTCCGCGACTTCGCGGCGTTTGACGGATTTAAGGTTTTCGAGTTCATCTTCAAGCCTCTTAAGCCCATCTTGGGTTAGAAGCACTTCTTTGTCGCTCATCTCACCGATCTCCTGTCATGGAAAAGATTTTCGAGGTTGCTAACCAATATATGGTCGGTCATCGCCGTCATGACATCTTTATTCGATGTTACTCCTGCGATTTTCCTGATGCTTGGGCGAATATTGGTACGATTATATTGCAACCCCTTGAAAATGTCAATTCGCGGAAAGCACCCGGTAAAACGCCGGATGAAATCGCTTCCTTCTAGTGTACGAGGCTTTCGCCGGATTCAGAAGCTTGAGCGGCATCCCGCGCCAGCATTTCGTCGACCCGACTTACATATTCCTCGAGCACCGTCACGACTTCCGCCCGGGACTGTAGCTCCATGACCAAGTTTTTGGCGGCAGCGGAATCGGGAAGTCCTTTGAGGTACCATGCCAGATGCTTTCGCATCTCCCGCACGGCAACCCGCTCTCCTCTTAACTCGGCCAGACGATCCATATGCAGCATTGCGATCCGAATTTTCTCCTTTGGAGAAGGATCGGGCAGCAAATCTCCAGTCGTCAAGAAATGCACGGTACGGTAAAGCATCCAAGGGTTGCCCAGAGCTCCACGTCCGATCATTACGCCGTCGCAATTCGTATGCTCCAGCAAACGTTTAGCGTCCTCCGGAGTGAACACGTCGCCGTTGCCGATGACCGGAATGTTCACCGCCTGCTTCACGTCGCGCAGAATATCCCAATTGGCTTTGCCCGTATACAGCTGCTCCCGCGTTCTTCCGTGCACGCTGACGGCGGCGCCGCCAGCACGCTCCACCGCCTGTGCGTTCTCCACCGCATAGATATGCTCGTCGTCCCAGCCGATGCGCATCTTGACCGTTACCGGCTTCTTGGCTGCATCCGCAGCGTAAGAGACCATCTCGTAAATTTTCTTCGGATCGAGCAGCCATCTGGCGCCCGCGTCGCATTTCGTCACCTTCGGCACGGGACAACCCATATTGATGTCGATAATGTCCGCATTCGTGTTCTGATCGACGAACTTTACGGCTTCGACGAGAGACTCCTTGTCCCCACCAAAAATTTGCAGGCTCAGCGGCTTCTCCCGTTCATCCACGAACAGCATTTCAAGCGTACGCTGGTTGCCGTGAAGAATCGCTTTATCGCTTACCATCTCCGCGCACACGAGTCCGCAGCCGAATTCCTTCGCAATCAATCGAAAAGCCGGATTGCAGACTCCCGCCATCGGAGCCAGCACGACATTGTTGTTCATTGTTACGTTGCCGATCTTCAGCATTTGTATTGCTCCTTCCCTGACTCTGCGCCTTCCCATTCCTCGAAGCGCGAGATGCCTTCCTCCCGCAACGACATCCCCGACAGCTGCTCCTCCCACGGAAAAGGAGGCTCCTCCGGCCAGATGTCCTTCAGCGGAACCAATACGAACGCCCGCTGTCCCATTCGGGGATGCGGGAGCGTCAATTCCGGCGTATCCATCTCAACCCCGTCGTACGCGAGCAGATCCAAATCGATGTTGCGCGGTCCGTTTCTGATGTTCCTTACTCGCCCCATTTCCAGTTCGATCGCAAGCAGGCGGCGGAGCAGCTCCTCGGGTCCGAGCGAAGTTTGCAACCCAATCGTCATATTGAGAAAAGATGGCTGGTCCGCATAGCCCACCGGGGCCGTCTCATAAACTGGGGAGATACGGCGCAGCTCCAGCTCGGGTTCCGACTGCAGCCTTCGTATCGCTTCCTTCAGCGAAGCTTCCCGGTCTCCCAGGTTGGCGCCCAGCGCCACGTATGCGTCTTGCACTCTAATTCAGTCCTCTGCAGGGACGATGCGTCCGTTCGGTCCTCGTTGTCTGGACAGCTCTACGGTCACGCCGTCAAAAGTAATGTCGAACGGCGGATTCGGCTTCGTCACCGACACCGTTGCTTTATGGATAATAGTATACGTACCGAGTACGGCAGAAGCAATGTTTGCGGCCAGCGTCTCGATCAGCTTGACCGGCGGCCCCTCCACGATCTGCTTGAGCAACGCGTGAATCTCCGCATAATTCACCGTATCCTCTACGTCGTCGCTAAGCGCGGCCTTTGCCAAATCAAGACGGAGATCAAGATCCACGTAATATTTTTGTCCGAGCCTATTTTCCTCCGGAATCACGCCATGATACCCGTAAAACACCATTCGCTTCAGCAGCATTCTATCCATTTGCAGCCTCCTCTGATCTCCGCCGGTACACGACCGCATCCGCCATCGCCGCCACACGCTTCGACAGCAGGATATCGTGCACTCTGACAATCTGGCAGCCTTGGGCGATGCCAAGCGCTGTCGTGGCTCCCGTACCTTCCGCCGCTTCGTTAGCCGAGACGCCGAGCGTCTGTTGAATGAACCGTTTGCGAGAGGCGGCCAGCAGAATCGGATAGCCGAGTCCGGCCAGCTCTCCCAAGCGGCTCATGATCTCCAAATTCTCTTCGTAATCCTTGGCGAAGCCTAGCCCCGGATCGAGCCAGATTCGCTCCTTCCGCACCCCCCCGGACAGCGCAATGCCGATGCTCTCGCGCAGATCGTTCAGAACGTCGGGAATAAAGCTCCGATAGTCGCGGTTGTCGCGATTATGCATTAGAATGACGGGACAGTCGTACTCCGCCGCCACGCGAGCCATGTCCGGGTCGCGCTTGAAGCCCCACACGTCGTTGATGATATGAGCGCCGGCCTCCAGCGCCTGCCCCGCCGTCTCCGACTTGTACGTATCGACGCTGATCGGCAGCTTGACCCGCTCTTTTACCGCTCGAATAACGGGGAGAATACGCGCCAGCTCCTCCTCAACCGATACCGAAGCATGTCCCGGCCTTGTCGATTCACCGCCAATGTCGATCAGATCGGCCCCTTCTTCGGCCATCTGCTCCGCACGCGCGACCGCAGCCCCGAGCTCATTGTAGCGTCCCCCATCCGAGAAAGAATCGGGCGTCGCGTTAAGTATACCCATGATCAAAGTTCGCTGCCCCAGCTCCAGCGTTAATCCGTCGCGAAACGTATAGCTTCTCCGGTAAAAAGTCGGGTTCATCCGTTGTCGTTCCTTTCCGCAGCGTCCCGGTACAATCGCATCAAACGAAGCGTAAGCGTTCCCGCTCCTCCATCCCACGATTTCACCGTTTGGCCCTGATCATCCTCCAACCGCGCAATCGGCACGATTTCCTGGATCGAATTAGTCACAAAAATCTCGTCGGCCTCCCTCAACGCCGCCCAACCGTAAAGGCCCTCCTCTGCAGGAATGCCCTCAGTGCGTGCCAGCCTCAAAACGTAGTCACGTGTAATGCCTTCCAGCAGACCGGTATCCGAAGAAGGAGTATAGAGTTTGCCCGCGCGAAGCCAGAAAACATTGCTGACCATACCCTCAGCGACATTTCCGTTTCCGTCAAGGAAAAGTCCTTCCGTGCCCGGAGCCGCCCCGGCCGCTCCAAGCTCTCTCTTGGCCACGATATTATTCATATAATGAAAAGATTTTAATCGAAAGGCTCCCTCCGGCGTGCTCCGCCTCACCTTGAGCAGCCGCAGCGTCTTGCCTGCGCGGGTGTTCGGCTCATCCCCGGGGAGCGCTTTGGCATAGACGATCTCGTGCGGACGTTCATAGTCCCCCGGAGGCAGACCGATCTCGCCCTCTCCGGCCGATACCGACCAGCGGATATAGCCGTCGCTTAGTCCATTGGCCGTTAGCAAGTCCGCAATGCAGCGCTTCATCCGCCCGGCGTCCAGCTCGTAACGGATACCGAGCATATCGCAGCCTTTCGCCAGCCGCACGACATGCTCCTCCAACAACCATGGCCGCCCCCCATAAGTGCGGAATGTCTCGAATAGACCGATCCCGTACAAAAAGCCGTGATCGAAGGCCGAGATCACGGCTTCGTCGCGGCTGGTCATTTGTCCGTCAAGCAAAATCTTCATGCTCTTACGCCCGATTTCAGATCGAGGAAATTGCGGAGCATCTGCAGCCCGTGGTCGGTCATGATCGATTCCGGGTGGAATTGCACGCCTTCCACGGCGTATTCCTTGTGCCTCAGGCCCATAATCATACCGTCCTCCGTCTCCGCGCTAATCTCCAAACAATCCGGGAGCGTGTCTCTCTTCACGATCAGAGAATGATAGCGAGTCGCCGTGAACGGCGAAGGAAGGCCGGAGAAAACCGTCTTGCCGTCGTGCTTGATTTCGGAGGTTTTGCCGTGCATCAGTTCGCCGGCGCGAATGACCTCTCCTCCAAACGCTTGTCCGATCGACTGGTGGCCCAAGCAGACGCCGAGAATCGGGATATCGCCTTTGAAGCGCTCGATCAGAGCCAGGCTGACACCGGCCTCGTTCGGCGTACACGGTCCCGGAGAAATAAGAATATGGTCGGGCGCAAGCTGAGCAATACCATCCAGATCAATCTCGTCATTGCGGCGCACGACGATCTCCTCGCCAAGCTCTCCTAAATATTGCACGAGGTTATACGTGAAAGAATCGTAGTTATCGATCACCAGAATCATGTCGGTTCAACCTGCCCTTCGCTGTACTGCACCGCTTTCCATAGCGCCTTGGCCTTGTTCAGGGATTCGTAAAACTCCCGCTCCGGCACGGAGTCGATAACGATTCCCGCTCCGGCTTGAATATGGCAGACCCCGTCCTGTACGGCGATCGTACGAATAATTATATTAAATTCCATATTTCCGCTGTAGTCAATCCATCCGATTGAACCGGTATACGGCCCGCGCCGGGTCGGCTCAAGCTCCTCGATAATTTCCATCGTGCGGATTTTCGGCGCTCCGGTAATCGTTCCGCCCGGGAAGGTCGCGGCAAGCACGTCAAGCGCGTCCCT
This sequence comes from Cohnella sp. LGH, assembly GCF_017671885.1. Taxonomy (NCBI): domain Bacteria; kingdom Bacillati; phylum Bacillota; class Bacilli; order Caryophanales; family Paenibacillaceae; genus Cohnella; species Cohnella sp. LGH. The sequence goes on along the minus strand of NZ_CP072117.1, from coordinate 214,865 downwards.
GCCTTCCGCCAGCGTTCCCTCTACCTGCGATACGAGATGCATCACATGGGAATATCGTTCAACCGTCAACAACTCCGGCACCTTCACCGTGCCGTACTTAGCAACCCGGCCCAGGTCGTTGCGCTCCAGATCGACGAGCATGACATGCTCGGCCCGTTCCTTCTCGCTTCCAAGCAGTTCATCCTCCAGAGCACGATCCTCTTCCGGCGTTCGCCCTCTGCGCCGAGTTCCCGCAATCGGCCGCGTGGACAAGCGCCGTCCGTCCAGCTTCACGAGCAATTCAGGCGAAGCGCTGACGAGCGCAAAGGATGGCGTTCGCAGCATGCCCATATAAGGAGACGGGTTCACGACGCGCAGCCATTCGTACAGCTCCTCGGGAGCGGCGGTCACAGATCGGCTCTGGCGCAGCGCCAAGTTCACCTGAAACACGTCTCCCTGCCCGATATACCGCTGAATCCGGCGTACCGCTTCCTCATACTCCGCTTTGCTCATCGAAGTCGACAGGCCGGGCAGCCCCTCGATGTCGATTTCCAGCCGATCTCCGGCCATCCTCTCGCGCATGCGGACCGAACGCTCCCGGTTCTCCGCGCTATCTCCATCGGACAGCCAACTCAACCACTGGCGCTCCATCTCGTCGGCGCGCTCCTGCGCAGCACAGTACAGCCCGTCCAACTCCGCGGAGGCCATGCCCGGTTCAACTCTGACATGTATGGCTATATATACCGCCTGCTCCGCGTGATCTGCAATCCATAGCTCCTCGAACCGCTGAAACACGTATTCCGGTACACCCAAGTCGTCCTTTGCGATCTCCGGCAGCCTCTCCAGGCTTCGCACAACATCATAGCTCCAGTAGCCGATGATTCCGCCAATACAGTCCGGAACGCCTTCAGGGCGCGGCGCTCGCCACGGACGCAGCCATTCTCTCAGCACGTTTAGCGGCTTGCCTTCTGCCCTACCGGTCCCCGTCCACTCCGATCCGGCCTGGCCCATGACGGGCTCCAACAGATCAGCTCCCGTGGCGTTGCCTACTATAGACGACACCGGGTGAAGTCCGACAATCGTATATCGCCCGCCTTTACCGCTCTCCAGCAGACTTGCATAGGCGAAGGCTTCCGTCCAGGCTTGATCCCAGAACGCGGGGAGCAGGCTCTGCCGCTCGGATAGATTGATTTTCCGAACATACGGCAGCAGCGTATACCCTTCGCCCGATCCGTGCCAGCTCCGCCATTGCTCGAACTGCTCAATTTCGATCACTTCTACGCCGCCCACTCTGTCCGCCCCTTTTGCCGATCAATCTCTGTCTTTTTTAGAAGGATACCATATGTCGCGATAATTCGCACATACGAAAAAAGCACACCCCAGACGCTATACCGCGCTAATTGGACTCTATTTCGTTCGATTGTTTCATGCTCTTTTATTTAGACCCTCCACTTCCTTCTGAGACAGCCCCGTTGCCTCCGCTATCGTACCAATGTCCACTCCCAGCTTTAGCAGATTGCACGCCACTGCGATTTTGCCTTCCTCCATACCTCTTTGCAAACCCTTCTGCAGCCCTTCCTCCTGCCCCTTCTTCCGCCCCTTCTCCAACACTTCAGGGTCGATCAGCGTTTTGAACATCTTGCTTACCTCCTTCTCCGTTTGTTCATATTTTCCGTAATGACTGTATAAGTAGTTCATGATATTCCCCAATACTTGCAAAATCTTCTCCATATCTCCAAACTTCAGTTGCCGCTTCTCGATGAATCCGTCTCCTTCATTATACACCACTCCCCCTCTGGGCCGCGATCATCCGCCAACGCCAAAAAGCACACCCCAAATGCGCTGCCGCGCTAATCGGAGTGTGCTTCACTCGTCGTTTGATGACTTATTGGAAACAATTATACCAAACAAATGTTCCCGTGCAAAACAATCTCAAAACGCCCTATTGCTCAATCGCAAAACAAGCGGTTGAAGCGTAGAGAACGCTCCCTGAACCTTCAGCATAACCTTATCCTTCGACAGCTCGTTACCTGTCTGATCCAACAGCATCCAGCCCCCGTCGTCTTGCAGGCGGTAGGCATAGGACTTACTCCAGCCGGCATCGACAGCCAGCGTGACTTGCTCTAGCGGGTCCAAGCTCAAATTGAATACGGCGATCAGTTTGTCGCCGCTTTCCGGGTTTTCCCGAGCGCTGACGAACACATTAGGGTCTTTGACGGCGTACACCGGCAGACTGCTCCGTCCCAACCATTCCGTAATGCCTCTGATTTGCTCCTTGCGCTTGTAATTGTAAATAGAAGCAGACGTATTCTGTCGCAAGTTATACGCCATCACCGCAACCCGGCCGCCCAAGCTGTTCTCGTAGAGCGTGACGGCCGGAGCGACCGCTTCTTCCCGGTCGCTCCAGAACTCGGACATCACGCGAACCTCCGAATGCTTCGGATGAATATGGAACACGCTCGAATACTGCTGAACAGCCAGCGCCAGATTGACAAAATACATCCTCGCCCCGGATTCCGGATCCGTCCACTCATCCAGCACGGTCAGCCGTTCGCTAACAAACGTATCGCAAAGCGCGGCATCCATCTCTGTCACTTCGGCGCCGATCAGATCCCCGTATCCTCGACGGCAGGCATACATCGCGGCAAGCCCGTCCAGAAATACGCCCGAGCCCAACAGCTCGCGCAGCTCCGCGTCCGACAGCTCCAAAATATCTTCGCCGCAGATCATGGCCGGACCCGACCCACTCCCGGCGGTATAAGGAATCCCCATCTTGCCCAACACCGATGCCCATGCCGACGTCACAATTACAGTGGGCTGGTTTCCGACAATAGGCCGGTGCGCATGAGCATTGGGCATGTACAGCACCCGCGGCCCCGCCATACGGAAGCCTTCCACAGAGCGCTTCAGCTCGGTAAAAAACGGCTTGTTGCGCGCGATCATCCGGAAGTAGGCCTCATCCTCCAGAGGTCCGTCCGTATATTGCGTGACATAGGACTGGGAACCGTCAAACCCGTAAAACAACGCCAACGAAATAAGCGCGCGCAGCTTGGCCGCTGAGAAGAAGAAACGAGAATGCGGAAACGGATCGGATTCGTGGATCAGCTCGAATTCGTCGCCCAGCGTCGTCTTGGCATGAAGCATATGGAAGGTGAGCGATGCAAAATGATCCGCCTGGTCGCTGCTATAATCGCTGCCGAACAGGCGCACGAGCGGCTTCGTCCCCCCTGCGAACGCTTTGGCTACACCCTCCGTAAAATCGCCGTCCAAATCGCAGACGAAAGACTGACACAAGGCCATGCGCGTTTCCGGCGCTACTCCGTCCACCGCTCTTCGCATGCTGCCCGCCAGCCCCACAAGCGAATCCTTCATCAAGCCCGCCCATACTTTCCGGTATGCCACAGCCTGATCTCCGCCTGACTGGAACAGCGTCTCCAGTTCCTCTCTGGAAACCTCTCGACCGACAAGCTCGGAAAAACGCTTCAGGTGCAGCGGACAGAAGCAGCCGAATCGGACCACGTCGTGATTGCTCATTTCATAATCGTCTTCGAAGAAAATATACGGCGGTCTGCCCCGCTCCACAACTGTTTGCATATACGTGCCCATCGAGGCGATGAATCGTTCGTCCAGCGGACAATAGGCTCCTTGAGACACAGCCCCATCGATGCCTACTACTTTCTGTGCCGGTGCCTCCCCCTCCGACGGCAGCGGATCGATCGACAAGCTCGGCGCGCACCACCATCCGACTTCAATGCTGTCTGCCGCTACTTGCCGTCCTACCTCGCCAAGAAGATCGCCGAACGCTTCGAACGCTTGCTGAATGGTGGCTCCTTTCGCCTCCCCGTCCCATGTCGGAAAAACGAGAATGAATCTGCGCAGCCCCGCTTCCCGGTTCAGCTTTCTCATCGCTTCTATCATTTTTTCTTTCTTGTCTTTGATAAATAAGAACGGAACGATCGGATCAAACAAATCCTTCTTCATCGTCAAAACGTAACACCCTTTCTAAGATGGAAGCCTTGTACCGCTCGGTCAGGAACCCCCGTCAAAATTGAAATGCTGCTTATCGTTACTCTAACTCGAACAAGCAAGGAATCACTTTCTTGACAGGATCGCTACATCAACGTCGTCAATACGATAAAATCCCAGGGCTCGATATTATCGATCGTCACGATCGTTTTCCCCTTCTCCTTGGTTATGCGATCGTCCGGCACAACCGTTGCTGCTCCGCTGTGGTCCAGCGTATACAAACGGTCGAGAGGAATGGCCATTTCCGCCTCGAAAATCCCTGTCGGGTCGTAATTCGCGTTAACAAGCACGATCATTACGTCCTTCCCGTCTTCGGACACCTTCACAAAAGGAACAATTTTCGCGCCTCTCTTGAACGCCGTAACAGGCAGCGCATCGCGACATACCCATTGCAATGCATGATGCAGCTGCTGCCGTTTGGCCTCTGAGTACAGGCTCATCCACGGCGCATAACCGTGTACTGCCACACGTCCGCCCAGACGGTTCTCATACAGAGTGAAGGTAGCGCCCAGCTCGATCTCCGTGTAACCAATCAACTCGCTCAGCACCTGTACGTCGGCTCCAGGTAGCGACTCAAGCACGTAGCCCGAATCGCGATAGACCGTAATTCTCGCATCGCGCTGCTCGCCCGCATAAGGACCGTTGATCGGATGATCGGTAAATTGTTCGAACACGCCGTTGTCATAAGCCTTCGCGATCGTTATGCCGCAATATTCGCCCAGCCCCATCTCGATCAGCGTTTCCAGCGTTAGACCGTCCATCAGCACAGGCCCGGCAAGCATATCCAGCAGTTGCTCCCTCGTATACCCCTGCGCCATTTCTCTGCTTAGAATGACGCCGCAGGCCGCTTCGGGATTCATCGACAGCGGAAACCCGATTTCGTGCAGCACATTGGCCCGCTGCGCGTCCTGCGGGACGCCGAACCAGCCGCGCTCGCCAACCTTTCGCTTCGCCTCGAATTTAGCCGACATGGCAGGATAGAGCCCGCGATTCGGCCAAGCCCCCGCAATGCGATCCATTGCAGCCCAAAGCGGCTTCATCGCGACCATCGCCTGAAGCCAATCCTCGTATTCGCCGATTGCGCCCTTCTCCAGCTTGAGCGTATGCGCAGCAATGCCATTCATCCCGCATGCGATCATAATCGTGTTCTCGGTCATCATGACGCGAATCGACTTCTTCAGCCGCTGCTGCGGAAAAGTCTCCAGCTCGTATTGCACATCTGTCACATAGTCCGGGTAAAGAGCTGCTTGTCTAGCGCATTCCAACCCTTTATCCAATACCGAAGCCGGTGCTCTATCATCGTAAAAACCGCCGCCCGGCCTTCCTCTCACCGCTCCGAGCGCCTTCATCCATCGGTCAAAAGCGGCGCCAGAGTAAGTGCGCCATTCCAGTCCCCCTGTCATCAACCCAAGTTCGATGCCCGGATCGACGCCATGAACCGCCTGCCTTATCGCCGTCAGCATTCTTTCCAGCGTCTCGATATTATGCTCGACCCATTGCTCTCGTTCGACTGCGCCCTCCGGCGAATCAAGCAGAGCAACCAACCGCTGACGATCATACGCAGTTCCATGCTTTGCATTATAGATGCCCAGACAAGTTTCGCAGAAACAAGGGCAATCGGCCGGCTGATGATGGTGAATGCGCGCATCGTCATCCACCCAGATGAAATCAAGCCCCGACTCGGCCAGCAAACGATATTTGTCCATGATGTAACGCTTGAACGATTCCGCATTCGGACAGAACGAGCCATTCGCTCGCTGTCCGTCGTGGCCTACCATCGGCTCCCCCTGAAAAGCCGGCTCCCAATCCCAGGCATCGTCCAAATGACCGATACTGATTGAATTGACCCCAACGCGGAACCCGTCCTGCTGCAATTGCCGGACCCTTGGAGCCAGCCAACCGCACCTGTTTGCAAATTCGTCTAAAGGCGTATATCCGCTCATTCGCGACTCGACGATCAGCGCCAGCTCGTCCACCGCTCCCCGATAAGGCAACAACAGGTCGCGAAGCTGCGCGAATTCGCGATCCTCCTGAAACCGAGCTGGCCAAATCCGCAGTGATAATTTCATAGATGGTTTTCTCCCTCCAGCTACTCCTTAACGCTTCCCATCACGATGCCTTTCATGAAGAAACGCTGCAAGAACGGATAAGCGAGCAAGATCGGAAGCGCCGCAACGAAGATTTGGGCAGCTCGACCTGTCCGGTCGTTCACGCGTAAAAACTTCTCCACCTCTTGCGCCGTCATTTCCGCCAAACCCTTCGAGACGATGCTCGTTTGCAGAAACGTCTGCAACGGATAGTTTTCAGGCTGATTCATGTAAATTAGTCCGTCAAACCAGCTGTTCCAGTGACCGATGACGGTGAACAAAAGTACGGTAGCAAGTGCAGGCAGCGATACCGGCACATAGATGCGCCATAGAATGGTCCAATGATTGGCGCCATCCAGCCTAGCAGACTCCTCCAACTCCTTCGGAAGGTTCCGGAAAAAGTTAAGCAGCAGCACCACATTAAACACGGGAACCGCCGACGGAATCACTAACGCCCAGATCGAATCAATCAGACCCGTGTCCTTTACGACCATATAGCTGGGGATGAGACCGCCGCCGAAAATAATTGTGAACACGAAAAACCAGGAGTACACCGTGCGAAACCGAAACTGCTTGCTGTCTTTGGATAGCGGATACGCCAGCAGCGTAATGAGAAGCATGCTGATCGTCGTCCCGAGAAAGGTACGCTGCAAGGTTACTCCGAACGATTGCAGGAACGCTTTCTTAGCAAACACAGCTTCATAGGACGCAAGCGTAAAATCGACCGGCCACAGCTTAACCGCCCCGGCCGATACGGCTTGAGCCGAGCTTAGCGAAACCGAGAACACGTGAATAAGCGGAAACAGGCAAGTAAAGGCCAACAACGTCAGGAAGACCATGTTGCCTATCGTAAACAGCCGGTAGCCGATACTTTGTCGATACGACGGCATGACGATCACCTTCCTTAAAAAATTCTGTAGTTGGCCAACCGATATGCCAGGAAATACGACAACGAGATCAGCACAAACGAAATAACCGACTTAAACAAACCAACGGCAGTAGCAACGCCGTACTGGAACTGCTGAATGCCAAGGCGATAGACAAACGTGTCGATAATATCTCCCGACTCGTACACCTGCGGACTGTAAAGATTGAAAATTTGATCGAATCCGGCATTGAGCACATTCCCAAGACTGAGCACGGCCATCAGTACGATGATCGGAGTCATGCCAGGCAGAGATATGTGCCAGATTTGACGCCATCGCCCCGCGCCGTCCGCTTCCGCCGCTTCGTACAGCGTCGGACTGATCCCCGTCAGTGCAGCCAGATATACAATCGTTCCGAAGCCGAACTCTTTCCAGACGTCGGACAGGACGACTGTGAATTGAAACCAGCGATTGTCTCCAAGAAAATAAATCGGCTTGAAGCCAAGCCAGCCGAGAAATTGATTCACAATTCCCGATGTCGGGGACAAAATATCGATCAGGATGCCGCTCAAGATGACCCAGGATAGAAAATGCGGCAAATAGACGAGCGTCTGGAACGTCCTGCGAAATAAGGCTTGCCGAACTTCGTTGAGTAAAATTGCCGCCGTAATCGGCACAATGAGACCCAGCCCCATCTTCATGACCGCGATGGTGATCGTATTGGCGATAATACGCGGCGTATCCGGCATAAGCAGAATATATTGAAAGTTATCCCACCCGATCCACGGCGAATTGAAAATGCCCTTCGCGGGCAGGAACTTCTTGAACGCAATGACAGAGCCCGCCATCGGTCCATAGCTGTAGATCAGAACAATGATCAAGCTGGGGAGGACCATCAGATGCAGCAGCCGGTTTTGTCTCCACTCTTTTCGTAACAGTCTGCTCTCCTCCTTATAAGGAAGGGAGAAGGCTATGAACTTCCCCTTCTCCCCCCATCCCTCTTATTGTTGCGCTTTGTACCATTCGTTTACTTCAGCCGTAATTTGATCGCCGCCGAGCTTTTTCCATTCAGCGATGAAATTATCGTATTCGTCCACAGACGAAGCGCCCATAATAATTTTGGTCCTCACTTCGTCCTCTTTCGCCTTCAACACGCTCATCTTATCGCCCATCGTCGGAGTCGGCGCACCGTAGAATTCGTCAAATAGGAACAAATCCTTCTTATACGCATCGTACATAAGAGACATACTGCCGCCTTCGCCGGCAATCATAACCTGAAGCCAGTTTGCGAAGGAGACCTCTCCATCTAAGTATTTCTTGACCGCTTCGTATCTGGAATTCCGGTCGACATCAACGCCAAGCAGCGACGTATCGCCGGTTTGCAGAGCCCGCGGGATTAAATCTCCCGATTGAACAATAGCATCTTGCGAGAATACGACAAGCGGGTTAATCTCCCAGAAAAACTTACCGGTGTCCTTATGCGCCTGACCGAACACGAGCACATTTTTCTCTTCATTCGGATGCAGCGAGTAGTCGATCCACAGGTTTAACAGCTTGATAACCGCTTCCGGATTTTTCGCGTTCTTGTTAATGACGTAATAGTCGCTTACGGCTGCCGTCGTCGCGCTGAGCGCAGGAGCGTCATCGACGGACGGGGCCGGATACACGCCCCAATCCTGCACAAGCTTGCCATCCTTCACGGCGCTATCGAAAGCAGCGCTATGCCAGAATGCGCCGTATAGCAAACCAACGCGGTCGTTTGCAATCATTTCGAGCTCTTTGTTATCGTCCTTGACGCCGAACTCGGGATCGATCTGTCCCGCCTTGAACAAGTCTTGCAGCTGTTGCAGCGCGGCCTTCATGTTCGGATCGAGACTGCCGTACATCAGGTTGCCCGAGGCATCCTTCACCCAACGACCCGGATACAGGTGGTAGCCCGCGAAGTATCCCGACAGATTCAGCGATTTGGATAAGGATAAACCGTACGCCTTGCCTTTGCCTCCGGTATCGCGTTTGGAAAACGCTTCCGAAATTGCGAGCAGATCCTTCATCGTTTTCGGTTCCGGCAAGTTCAATTCTTTCAGCCAATCCTTGCGAACCCATACATAGTTCATGTTGTTGTACGGTCCGTTCGTCACCGGAATCGCCATCAGCTTGCCGCCGATGGTGGCGGTCTTCATCTGACGTCCGCCGTCCTTCGTCATCTCGCTCTTCGTATCCTCCGAAGCGGCTTTATCCCATAACTCCGTGATATCCATGATCATGTCGTTTTCAATCAGCGTAGGCAGATCGGCAGCGCTGACTTTATAGAAATCCGGAAGATCGTTCGAGGCTATTGCAATTTTCAGCTTCGAATTGTATTCGTTATTTACCGTCCACTTGTTCTTGATCTTAATGCCGAGCTTTTGCTCGTAATAGTCGTAAATAATATTTTTGTCGATATTCTCGCCCGGATCGTACACTTGCTCTGCGCCAATGCTGCGAACCGTGGTCAGCTCGATCGGCGGATCGTACTTGCCGAGCGGGTCGAACGCTTCCGGGCTCGCCGCCTCGCTTGAAGTTGCGCTGGCGGAAGGCGAAGCGGAAGATTCCGAAGAATTTGCCGCTTCCTTGTTGCCGCTGCATGCGGTCACGGTGAGCAGCATTGCGGCTAACAATGCAGCTAGTCCGCTTTTGGCATAACGTTTCATAGATACTCCCCCTGGTTGCGTAGTGATTTCCTTGAGCTGCTGTCTCTGCTGTCGAGGGCTTCTTCCCCTCTGACACAAGTATATAAATCTCCGTATGTCCGCAACCAGATTCACCTGTTGACATCCCGTTACATTCCTTGACTACTTCGCGCCAAATATCGATACGGCTACGAATCCCGATACTCCTGCGGCGTCATCCCCATGTTCGTTTTGAAGAAACGGATAAACGACAAGCGCGAATCATAGCCGACCATTGCGGAAATTTCGTAGATTTTATAAGCGGAATGCTTCAGCAATTCCTTCGCTTTCTCCGTCCGCGCCATATTGATATACTCGGACAAGCCGATTCCCGCCGTTCTTTTGTACAACCGTGACAGGTACGAAGGGTTGAGGTGAACGATGCCCGCCAGTTTGGCCAGAGAAACATCCTCCGCCAAATGAGTGTCGATGTACTCGTTAATGCGGAGCACGACAATATGCTCGTCCTGGGCGGCCGGCTGATCGCGATTGTCGAACAGCAGCTCCGCCAGCTTACGAAAATAGGAGCGAAGCTCCTCCCACGAAAGATTAACGTCGGCATGCGACAGACGGTCCAGACCGATCTGTGCGGCCAGCTTCCCGTCCGGCGGGTATTGATTGAGGTAAGAGAGGAAAACGGAAGCCAGGCTATGATACACTTCCAGCTTGACGAAGCCGGAACGGTTCTCGTCCGCCGCATGGTCGATAATCTCGTCCAGCAGGCTGTCGAAATCCGCTTTTTCGCCATTCTCCAAGTAGTGGCCGAGCAAGCCGATTTTTTTCATTTTGCGGTTAGCCAGCTTTGTCTTGGCCGCTTCCAGCGACGAGCGCGGGGCGCCCAGCCGGGTAAGGCCTCTCAACCTTACCTCGCTTCCTGTCCCCTGTTCTCCCCACAGCAGCGACAACAACTCGTCATAGGCTTCCGGGAGCGAATCCCAACGTACGACGGCGGGGCCGATCGCAAATGACACCTCCAAGCCGACCGCCTCGCGGCAATTGGCCTGAATCGCATCCAACTCTTCATAAACCCATTCGAACCAATTTTTCTCCGCTTCGTTTGGCGAATTTTCGCCCTTCTCCAAGTTGGGATCGGTCGGCTGCAGCAGCCATGCCACATTCCAGCCGTCTACCTCCGACGACGCCAGCTTGACCTTCAATCGCAGCGTCTCCGCGACGATGTTCTGAACGGCATACAGCATCAGTTTGCGCCCTTCGAGCGTTCCTTTGCCGCCCCAAGAGTCGATGCGCCCAAGCAGCACATACACAGGCAGCTCCGCCGACAAGCTCATCTCCAGCTCGCGAATTCTAGTCCGTACGGAAGCTTCCGCAAGCGACGCCTTCCCTCTGAGCAATTCGTTCACATATTGCTGCTGCAAAAGAGAGATCGCCTTCCTGCTGCGGAAATTCGCCTCGAGCAGCTTCCGGTTCGCTTCGGCTTGCGCGTCCAGCTCGGCAATGGCTTTATCTATGGACCGAATGATCTCATCATCGCTCTCGGTCTTTAACAGATAATCGAAGCCGCCTCCTGAAATCGCATCTTTAATATAATGAAAATCATCGAAGCTGGTTAGGAAGATCACTTTGCATAAGGGCCATTGACGCTTAATTTCAGGAAGAAGCTCCGTTCCTTCCATTCCAGGCATCCGAATGTCGGATAAGACGATATCAATCCTCGTCCGGTTAAGCACTTCCAACGCTTGGTGCGCCGAATAGGCCTGATACAGCTCCAGCTCCGGCTTCCTCTTGCCGAACATCTTCACTAGCCCTTCCACGATTACCGGCAGATCATCCACGATCAGCATTCGATACATCTGTCTCCGCCTTTCCGCTTCCGTCCTGTTTTAGCCGAATTTCTACGCACAAACCGCCGAGCTGCGACCTCGTCAGCGACAAGCCGCTGCCGCTGCCGAACATCAGTTCAATTCTGCGGTGGACGTTGATAACGCCGGTCGTCTCCTCCATAAAATCGCCGCTTCCCAACAATTTCGATGCCAGTTCAGCCAATCGGGCATCCGTCAGCTCTTCGCCGTTATCCTCGATCCAGACGGAAAAATAACCGTCAGACTCGGAGGTATGCACCCACAGCTCCCCTTTCAGAACTAGCGGCCCCAGAGCGTACTTGTATGCATTCTCCAGTATAGGTTGCACAATTTGGCGGGGTACGAGTAGATCGCCATATGCATCGTCAAGCGGTTCGAATTCGACGTCGATACAATCTCCGTAAATGATCGACTGCATGCCCACGAACACTTGAGCGTGCTTCATCTCTTCCCTAAGCGGAATCCGATCGTCCGCATTGCGAGTGATAAATCGGAAATACTCGCCCAAATACAAGGTAAAACGATAGGCGCGTTCGTTGGCGCCCTCTTGAATCAAGCGGTTCAGGCTGAATAGACAATTGTACATAAAATGCGGATTGATCTGCGATTGCAGCCGTTTAAGCTCGGAGCGCTGGCTGAGAATCTCCTTCTTGTACACTTCGCTGATGAGCGCATCCAGCCTGGCTACCATGCTGTTAAAGCGATGGTATAAATATTGAAACTCGTCGCGCCTCGCGCCGACCTCGACCGGAAGAAGCTTGCCGTCCTCCACTTTGCGAAAAGCGACGACAAGCCGGCGCAGCGGATGGTGGATGATACGGTAAATGGAAATCGACAGCAGGAAAGCGATGCATAACGAGAAACCAAGCAGCACCCAGATCCATCGTTCGTAACGGTGCAACGAGCCGAGAATGTTCCCCTCCGGGACGTAAACAAGCAGAACCGTGTTCAGAACGTCCGATTTTCGGTAGGAGACCAAGTACGGCGCACTCTCGAGTACAGTGGGGACCATGCCAATCGCCGCATCTCCCTGCAATTGCCGCTCCGCAAACGTCCTCATCGTTCGGGCGAACTCTTCGTCGCGCTCATTCGTAATCTCCCAGTTCTCGTCGATATGAAATAAAATCGAATCTCCCTGATCCGGATTGACAATGTTTTGTAGACTTTCGCGCAGATTGTCCGCCGACAGCTCGACGACCACGATGAAAACAGGCTTCCTTCCAGAAGCGCTTAGAGGAAATCGCATACTCATAAATAACCGATCCCCAATGGCCATGACCCTGCTCGGGTCCACATTATCGGCCAGTTTCGCATACTCGTCTGGGGGGATTTCGGACAAATAATCATCCGAAGCAATCGTTCGACCGCTGAACGGGAGGAACACCTTTGCCTCGGCAATATACGTACTGGAGGCCTTCAGCATATGCAGCCGCTTCTGAATGACAAGCACCTGGTTCATGCGTTCGAAGCTCGTAATCGGCTCCTCCGAGATTCCAATCTCCATGAGTTCTTTATCGATGACAAACTCGAACATCAACTGGCTGATGCCTTTAAGCGCATTCTCCAGCGATTGGATATAGAACGCGTCTCTGCTCTGGACGGACTTGGATATTTCTTCATAAATCGTCCCGCTCCCCTGCCGATTCAACAGGAGAGTCATCACCGACAGCGGCACTAGAACAGCCAGCAGCGCTGTAATCAGTTTGGCGGAAATCGTAAATCTCATTCGTTTGATCGGCAAGGTGAACATTAGTCCCGCCCCCTCCTGATTCCATTGTATGAAGTGTGTCCAGGACATCCAAGTTACATCTATTTACATCCCGTTACTTCTGTTGACTCGTCGCTCCCTACCGGACATCTTATCATCGATCGCCCAAGCCCGCTAATTCCTTCGCAATCCCCGCTAACGCGAAAAAGCACACCCCCAAGCGCGTTGCCGCGCTAAACGGAGTGTGCTTCACTCATCGCATTAATAGCTTTATTACTATAAATAATACCAAACACACATTCCCCTGTCTATATTCACTTCTTTCCCTCGACTAACTGAAGAGCGCGGTACAGGAACGTCGCCGCTTCCGCTCTGCTGGTCATGCTCTTCGGCTTCATGTAGCCGTTGGAGCCCGTGACCAGTCCATACTCGAGCATCGTTGCCGCGCTGTCCGCAGCATATGGAGCGATCTGGCTCGCATCGCGGTAGCCTTCAAGCGCCGAACTCGATGTTGTCGGTTTGATGACCCCCGCCGCTTGCAGCGCTCTAGTCAGCATTACCATGACGTCCTGACGGCTGATCGGATCGCGAGGAGCAAAATTGACGCCGTTCACTCCCGAAACGATACCCAGCTGTTTGGCGATGGAGACCGCATCGTAGTAATAGTCCTTCGGCTGCACATCTGCGAACGTCGAGGCAAACTCGGCGCGCAGATTAAGCATATTGACTAGCATTAGAATGAAATCCGCCCGCGTTACCGGGCTTGCTGGGCTGAAGGTGCCCTTTTCAATCGAGGTGCCTTTAACGACGCCTTTCTCAGCCAGCTTCTCGATCGCCTCGCGCGCCCATTCATGCTTGCCGAGGTCGGTGAACACAATCGGCTTCACGCCGCCTCCGCCATTGCCGTTGTTGCCGTTACTATTACCGCCATTGTTGTTGCCATTTCCGTTACCGTTGTTGCCTCCACTACTGCCGTTATTGTTGCCGCCACTGCTTCCTCCGTTGCCCCCGCCATTTCCGCCACCGCCTCCACCGTTACCGCCGTTGCCTCCGCCATTGGTAGGCGGCTTGCGATATTCGAAGGTGGCCGGCTCGGGAGTCGTCATGTCGTCGGTTTCCAGCTCAACCGTATAAACTCCTTGCGCTTCTCCGGTCAGTGTAAAGGCGATCCGGAAGCTGCCGCCATCCTCAGTGGTCGTCTGGCCGGTATATTGAATACCGCCGCTCGGATCGAGCACTTTTACATACACTTGCTCCTTCTTGCCGTTCATGACCAAGCCGTCGATCGTGACGTTTTTCGTGGGAACATCCACGGCGGCTTGGATACCGTCCAACGTCTTCAGCACTTGCTGCAAGGCAAGATCATATACGCCGAATTCGTAGAAGGAGTAGCCATACCCGGTAGCCCGATTAATCCCTTCAAACTTGATATATCTTGCTGTAGTCGCCGGAAATATCAATGTGTTCTTTCCGTCCGTCGCTTTAACTACGCCATTGTTGCCGACGTTCAAAGGATGCCAGTTCTGTTTATCGTCCGATACGGTCAAACGGTACTGATCCGCGCGGGCGAGCTCCCAATCTATGCGGATCGTATCGAAGGTTTGCTGGCTCTCCAGATCGACCTGGAACCAAGCCGTCTCGCGTACTTCGCTCGCCCAACGGGTGGCCGGTGCACTGTCCAGCGCCTTAGAAGGCTCCAGACCTGCCGCTTCCGTAGAGGACGCCTCTGCTTGTTTGTCCTGCGCGATGCTTCCAATCTCGTAATATACGCCTTCCTTCAGTTCCGTATAGGCGCTCTCCGCTACGTAACCACGATCTTTCGCTTCTTCCAGCTTTGCATTGAAAGCCTTCAAATAACGCTTGGCTTGCTCAGGATCGCTCGCTTGCGTGCGCTTCATCATGATCAAGGCGTTGCGCATAGCGCGATTGGTGTCGGCATTGCTCAACTGATTGTTTTCCGCGTACTTGTCAACAAGGGCCAACAGGCCGTCAGCGCCCAAACGCGCCTCTACTACGAACTTAACCGTCTTGGACTTGGCAGCTGCTACCGTCAGCTCCAGCACATGCTTGCCCGGCTTCCCCGTCAGATCCACTTCGGTTCCTTGCACATAAGGCTTGCCGTCATATTTGGCCGTGACTTTGACGATCCCGCTGCCGTCATCTCCCGGAATGGTCCAGGTGAAGGCGGCTTTCGTCGTGTCTGGCACGATCGCATGCTCCGACATCGGCTGCCCGTTCATCAGCGCCACCACATCAGGCGGAACGGCGTCCTGCTTCTGATAAGTACCTTTCGCGAATTGGTACAGCCAATCGTAGAGCACGCGTGTGGCCGGGTCCGCGCTCACCGCCGCATTGTAAACGGCGTTGTTGCCTTGATAGAAAGCTTTATAGCCTTGCTGCATCAGCCCCGTATCCACACCGCTGTTCAAATACTCGATAAACCGCTCACGAAAGACCGCATCGTTGATCATCCGGTCGTCGAACTCCAGTTCCAGCGACATGCCGTATCGTTTCGCCATATCTGCGGTATCTTCCAGACGCGAAGGGTCCAGCTTCTCGAAGAAATAGTTCGGTTGCAAGCTTACCGCATCAATACCGACATCCTTCCACATGAATGCCTTATAGGCCAAGAAATGAGGAATCCAGAACATCTTCAAGCCAGCATTATGCACGATGTCGCTCGCCCTCTTGACCATCTCCGGGCCGGTCGCATGCGTGCTGATCTGTTCCTCCAGCCAATACATGCCGACGAGCTCCAGGTTGGAGTAGTTGGCCGCCGCCCATCTGGCTTGCACTTCATCGACCCACCACTGAATCGCTTTGGCCCGATTGTTCAGCGATACGGCGCTGCCG
This sequence comes from Cohnella sp. LGH, assembly GCF_017671885.1. NCBI lineage: Bacteria > Bacillati > Bacillota > Bacilli > Caryophanales > Paenibacillaceae > Cohnella > Cohnella sp. LGH. Next base: position 198,818 of record NZ_CP072117.1, on the reverse strand, counting down.
ACAGTACCGACATTGAAGTCCAGATTTTCTCCGTTAAGGCTGCCGAAATCAGACTGATACTCACCCGGTTCGGGAATCATCAGAATAACTTTGGTCTTATGATCCGGCTGGCCGAGCTTCGCGCCCGCTTCAGCCGTCGCTTCGTTCAAAGCGCTCATATCTCCGCCGGTATTAAACGTCTTGTTCAGGTACCAGTCCCATTCCGCTTTCCTGGCTTTGCCGGCCGCGTCCGTCGCTCCGAAGCCTCTGCCGTTATCCGACGTCAGGCCCAAATATAGCACGCCGTCGAACAGCCAATCGGTCGGCTCCCCCTGTTTGTTTACATAGCTAATATTTGGAATAACCCGTTCCTTCGTCCAAGTTCCTGTGCCATCCGCATAGTGCCCGTTATATAGCAAGCCCAGGTTTTGGATTCCGCCGGTAGCTTCGCCTGGTTGCAGGAGGGCGTAAGGGGTAGGCTGCACCGGCTGGGCTCCTGCGAGAAGGCCGTCAGCGCCATTAATCGTCACCTCGTCGATCATGCTCCATGCCTTGGAATGCATGGAGAAGACAACCTTAACAAACCGTGCATACACGAGCCCTTCGGCATAATCGCCGCGTTTGACAACACCAGTCTCCGCGCTGCCGTCCCATGTATAGGTCTCCGTATTGGTTTGGTCGCCCCATAACAATTTAGTCGCATTATGAGACAATACGCCCCAGTTGACCTGATCATCCGACACGTAGAAGGAAACGGTGAGCGGTACGAGCGTTTCGTTGTTCGGCCAATCATGCAAGAAACGCGCGCTCACCTCCTGAATCGTCTTTTGCTCGCCTAGATCAAATACTACCGAACGAGATTGCTTGCTGCGATGGCCCACCCAATTGCCGCTGTCGCGCGACGGATCGGCGGCATTGCCGTCCGTCAGCTTCGTCCCGTCATCCGGGAAAGCTTCCTCCGGCTGTTCCGACCAGGTGTATGTTTTCCCTTGAGCAAGATTATAGAAACCGGCACTTCCTCCGCCTGACTCCTCCGCGAACGCGGAGGATAGCAACGATAACAGCATAACCGGGACTAGCAGCAAAGCTGTCAAACCTCTTCTTGTTCTCATCGCAAGCTCAACTCTCTTTCCAGGTAAAATAAATTTTCTATTCCTGTGCCTTCATCTTTGCAAGCGCATCAAGCATGTTCAGAATGACAACGGCAGCCTCCGCTCGCGTTGCCGAAACGGCCGGCGCAAACCGGTTGTCTCCGCGTCCGTTCATTACTCCCGCCTCCTGGGCCGCTGCCACGTACGGCTTCGCCCAAGCCGGAATTTGATCCGCGTCTGCGTAAGAGAGCTCCGGACCTTCCGCAGGCTTCAAGCCCAAGCCGCGAACGATCATCGTAGCCAGCTCCGCGCGGCTGATCGAGGCTTTCGGACGGAAAGTCCGGTCCGCGTAGCCGCTAATCAGGCCGGATTCCAAGGCTTGCGCGATATACGGTTTTGCCCAGTTCTGAATCGAGCCGGAGTCCGCGAAGTCCAGCGAACCTTCCGCTCCTTGCAGCTTCAGCGCTTTGACCAGCATGGCGACGAATTCGTCCCTGCTCACCTTCTGATTCGGTTTGAACGATCCGTCGGTATAGCCGGCCACGAATCCAAGCTCGACGGCCCGCTTGATCGACGTTTCGGCCCAATGGCTGGAAATATCGTTTAGCCGCACCGCGATTGACCCGCCAGACTCCGTACCATTGCCGCCGCCATTTCCGTTGCCGTTGCCGTTTTCACTACCATTGCTATTGCCCTGATCTCCGCCGCCCGAATTCGAACCACCGTTTTGTTCGCCTCCGGAACCCGGATTGACCGGACTCGGATACCATCCCCCGCCGCCGGAGCTCGGCAGCGCTTTGATCATGACCTTAAACGTTTTGTCCGCAGAAGCGCTTCCCTTGCTGATCGTCGCGGTCAGCACGACCTCCACGTCGCTTGAACCGCCGGACGGACGCTTCAGCAGTTGGCCGTTGGCATTTAAGTAGTCGGGCTTCGAGCTGCTCCAGACAATGCGCGTACCCTGCTGTCCTTTTTGCGGAAGATAGAGGTTGGAGGCTATGCTTCCGTTCACGTTAAGCTGGATCAAGCCCATCACGTCTTCGATCGTCAGACGATCGCGCGCAACGCTCAACCCGGCATACGCCTGTTCGACTTCAGGACGAGACAGCTGCGCGCTCTGAATAGCCGCCACCGCTTGGCCCATCGCTTGCTGAAGCTGCAACCAGCCCTCAGGAGAATAATTGGCTTCCACAAGCCGATCGGCTTCAATTGCCGTCAGCAGGCCGATAATCGGTCCGATGTTGCCGAGCTTGTATTGCTCGCCGTACACTTCGAATTCCTCAAAGGAATAGCCGAATATGGTCGCTCTCGACACGCCTACGAACTTCACGTATCTGGCCGGCGTACTGGCGAAAGTTGTGACGACCCGGCCCTGCTTGCCGTTAATCTCGCCATTGTTGTCCTTCACGACATTCGTCCAGTTCACCTTGTCCTCGGATACGTAGAGGCGGTATTTCGAGCCGTAAGCCGTCTGCCACAGAATGGACACGGCATCTATGGTCTTCACTTCGCCGAGATCCACCATAAACCACGTATCGTCCACCCAATCGCTGGACCATCTGGTATCTCCCTTGCCGTCCACCGCCTTGTCCGCCGTGTAGGACGAGGATTCCGGCTGCGAGGATTCAGCCTGCATGTGCAGCGCCAGATTTCCATGCAGGTCCGTATAGGTGTTCCGCACGACAAGCTCGTCAATCAGGCCTTTGAAGGCATTCGTTGCGCTGCCGATCTTCGCGACAGGCAGAACGAACGTTTCCAGCTTGGAGCCGTCTTTTAACGTTGCCGTATACTCGCTGCCGTTAATAAAGATCGAGGTCCCCGTATCGTCGCCGGTCACAATGACTTGCGTCCAGCGATCGGTCGGCAGCTTGTAACTGAATTCGCTTACATAATTTTCCTTCGTGATAGCGATTTTGCCGCTGCCGCCAATGTTGTACTTCAACTGTCCGTCCGGCGATTCCAGCAGCACAGCCCCCTGCGGGCTGTCGGCGTCCGGCTTGAGCCACATGGACATCGTCCATCCGAATCCTAGCGTGCGAAGCGGGGTTTCCACGTAGCTGGCGCCGCCGTTCAGCTTTAACGCCTGCCCGAAAATCCCTTTGGCCAAGTCGGCATTTACCGCGTTACCGTCATAGCCGTTGCCGGAATGATCCGCAAACCCTTCGTCGAACGTGTAGTTTAACACGTTATGGCTCGCGTTTTCGACCTGCAGCTTATGAGATAGATGTACATTGGGCGGGTCCACGTAACGCGCGGCGTCCGCCTGGAAGCTCGCGAAGTTCCGGTCAATGCGGTTTCCTCTCCACAGCTTCTCCGCCAAAGCTTGCATAGAAGGCAGAATTCGTTGATGCGAGTCCGCCATGGAAACTCCTTTTTCCACGGATACATCGTTCCAGAGCGCGAACATGCCGCCTTTTACCTGTGGATGCGCATAAGGAAGCTTGGTTTCCAGCCAATCGTTAGGCTCCCATTCGTTGTAGAGAAAATCGTAATTCAGATAGTTGCGGTACAGCTGCGGAACGATGTAGAGCAAGTTCGTGTTAGTGTTGATAATGTCGTAGCCGAGCTCAACTGCCTGCTTGGCGCTGCCGTATGGCTCGTACCAGATGTCCATCGTGGCATTGCTGCTGACCGGCGTCGTACCGTCGTAGGCGGACAGGCTGCCCCACAGACGGGCTCGCTTGCCTTTACCGCTAATATGATTAAGGAGCATGTCCGTGTAACTGCGGAAAGCCTCCTTATTGCTGCCGAAATATTCATCCGTACCGACGTGTACGTCCGAGCCGACGAAGGTCGGATTGGGACCGTCCAAATACTCGTCAAAGAGCGCCTTAATAAAGTCGATCGTCTCAGGCCGCGTAACATCTAATTGGTTGCTGCTGCCCAACCGCGGATCGTAGGCGATGAACGCCCCGGAGTGGCCCGGCGTATCGATTTCCGGTACGACGTTTACGCCGTACTCCATCCCGAGCAGCTGCAGATCCCTGAACTGCTGTTTCGTATAGAATCCGTCCGCGCTCGTAATTCCCGGGAAATTCTCGCTCTCCAGACGAAATTTCCCGACATCGCCGATATCGTCGTTCAAGTGAATTTGGAACCGGTTCATCTTGTAATAGGACATCAGCTTCACATAGTCCTGCAAAAACTCGATCGTGTAAAACTTACGGGCCACATCCAGCATAAAGCCCCGATCAGGGTACTTCGGATAATCGCGCGTCTGCCCTTGAGGCATCGCCTTATGATCGGGTGCATGATCAAGCAGCTGCAATACTGTCCTTGTGCCGAACATGACCCCCGTTTGAGCGGAGGAGGCAATAGAAGCATATTCGCCGATATTCAGCGCATACCCTTCCTTCCCTAAGCCCGCTTGCGCGGCATCCAGCGCCAAATAGAGGTCTCCCGCCTGAGGCGCGCCGACAGTCACCGGAAGCGATAGCTTCGTTAACTCCAACAGGTCCTGCTGCAAAATGTCGGCTGTCCGCCGCAGAGCCGCTTCATCCTCCGCGCGGATGACGATTCTTGAACTGTCCGTCAAGCGATACTCGCCGGTTGCGCCCAGCCATTCGCGCAGAGACGGTATGACGCGCGGCTCGGGATTTCGATCGCTCGTCTGCTGGAAGAGACCGGGCACGGTGACTAGCACATTATCCGTTAACAGATACGTTGGATCGCTGACGCTCTGGATTTGCAGCAGCAGTTGAACCTGCGTATCGACAAGCGATGCATGAATATTGCCCTGCGCATCGATCACCGGCAGACTGTCTGTATTCACCAGCTCCAGCGTAAAATCGGCCGGCACAGCGGGCAGGCTCAGTTGGGTATCTCCTTCGGAGACGACGATGCTGTTTTTGACAGCCTCCATCATAGGCGGCAGCAGCGGTCTGCCCTTGTATACCTCAAACTCCCAGAAGGAGTATCCATAAATAATTCCATCGATGGGACGCCGCGTCACTCCTTGGAACTTTACGTATCGCGCAACGGTAGGCTCGAAATCGATCGTATCGATGATCGTATCTCTACCCTCGGGAGCGACGAGCACGCGATTGTCCGCAAATACGTTGCGCCAGGATGACGCATCGTCAGACACGAAAATTTGATACTTGTCCGCAGGAGTCTGCCAGTTGATGACCACTCTTCCGATTTCTTCAGGCCCGCCCAGATCGACGTAAAACCATTGGTCGTCCGTTCTGAGCGATGACCATCGGCTTGCATCTTTGGTGCCGCTATCCACCGCTTTCTCAGGCCCGAAAAAATCCACTTCGTTCGATGACGAATAAGCGGTCTTCCCTAGAGCCAAATTCCCTGCTGCCGCACTGGTCTTCTCTGAAGGAATGCCAGCAACAATGAAAGCGGTAACAATTAATGTTAAAAAAATAAACCGATTCCGTAAACGCACTAAGATACCTCCTCGTTGTATTCAAACTGAGTTAACAAGCTTACTGCATTACCTCCCAATGCCCATTTAGCAGTGGCAATTTCATTATAAGTAGGGAGCATTCACGCATCGATATACTTGTGTTTACATTCCATATACAAATATGGACTTCCGGCCACTTCGACGTGACCCAACGCACAAAAAAGACTCTTTATCCCAAGATTGGATAAAGAGTCGTCTATTTGTCGCGTATGGCAATTAGTTCTCGAAGTTGAACAGAGGCGTGCTCAGGTAGCGTTCGCCGTTGGACGGAACAACCGCGACAACGCGCTTGCCTTCGCCAAGCTCCTTCGCGATCTTGAGAGCCGCGAAGATCGATGCGCCGGAGGAGATACCGACCAGCAGACCTTCCTTCTTGGCGACCGTACGAGCCGTCTCGAACGCTTCGTCGTTTTCAACCGTAATAACCTCGTCGTACACTTCGCGATTCAGAATCTCGGGAATAAAGTTCGCTCCGATTCCTTGAATCTTATGCGGGCCTGGGCCGCCGCCGGACAACAGCGGGGAGCCGGCAGGCTCTACTGCGTAGATTTTAATATTCGGGAAGTTCTCCTTCAGAACTTCGCCTGCGCCCGAAATCGTACCGCCCGTACCGATCCCGGCTACGAAAGCATCGATCTTGCCGTCGTAAGAATTGATCGCTTCGACGATCTCCGGACCTGTCGTCTCGCGGTGGATTTTCACGTTAGCCTGATTCTTGAACTGCTGAGGAATGAAGTAATCCGCATTTTCCTTCACGATCTCTTCCGCTTTCTTGACCGCTCCGTTCATGCCTTCCGATCCCGGAGTCAGCACAAGCTCAGCTCCATAAGCGCGAAGCAGGTTGCGGCGCTCCAAGCTCATCGTCTCAGGCATAACGAGAATGGCGCGATAGCCTTTCGCTGCGGCGACCATTGCCAAGCCGATTCCGGTGTTGCCGCTCGTCGGCTCGACGATCGTGCTGACGCCCGGCTTGATCAGGCCTTGCTTCTCCGCTTCCTCGACCATGCTGATCGCAATACGGTCCTTAACGCTGGAGCCCGGGTTCTGATACTCAAGCTTCACGTAGATTTCCGCGCTTCCTTCCGGTACGATGCGGTTCAAGCGTACAAGCGGCGTATCGCCGATAAGCTGAGTCACGTTCTGAACAATCTTGGCCATTAGAGTTGTTCCCTCCTACAGAATAGTGGCGATGTGCCTTATTTTCTATTCCGACTAAATCGGTCGGCTTTCATTCTGTTCTCATCTTAGCAGACGACCAAGAGGATTGTCAATAGCTGGTTAACCCCGACCGGAAAATTCGTTAGGGCCTTAGCGCTTGATCCTGTATGATTGCGCCGTATTTTTCGAGCATCGCGCGCTCCATATCATCTGCCGGAACGGCTTTGCCCAATGCGATCTGTTTCCTCACTTCTTGGCGGATGTCTTCCTCGGAACGGGTCTGAACTTCGCTGACGCCGTCCAGCCGAACAATAACGAAGCCTTGATCGGTTACAACCGGACCGGCGATGTCCCCGGTTTGCATCGCGGAGGCCTCATCCAGCACCTCAGGAGCCTCGAATGGATCATGCGACTCGATCCAGCCCGCATCTCCGCCCTGATCGGCAGTGAACTCATCGATGGAATGCGTTCGCGCCAGCTCTGCAAAATCGTCTCCCTGACCCAGCTTGTCCAGAAGCCCTCTTGCCAATTCATCCGTCTGCACCACGATTTTAAATATGCGATATTGTCTGACCGGTTGAAATTCCGCCCAATGCTCGTTTAAGTAATGATCGATTTCTTCAGAGGACACCTGGACGTTGTAGATCGACAGCTTCTCCAGCAAAAGTCGGTAGTGCGCGTCTTCCCGGACCTCCTGCCTGTTCATCCCCAGTTGCTCTTCCATAGAGCGGTAGAAATCGGCTTCGTCCTCGTAGCCTTGGCTCATCCACCTTAGCTCTTTTTCCATTTCCTCATCCGTCACTTCGATGTGCAGAGACTTCGCTTCTTCCTTTACAGCTTCCGCGAGCATCATGCTTCTCAGCGTCTGGGAACCGTAAGAAGCCAACAGTTTGTCCATCAGCTGTTGGCGAGAAATGGAGAACCCCCCTACCGTGGCCACAACATCGTCTTCCCCGGCTGCCGACTCCGACGGTTCATGTTCGTCCGGAGCAAGTATAGCGCCGTCCCTAGTGCAGCCTGATGCGAGCATTAGCGTCGCTAAGAGGGCCATCAGTACGAGCGGCGGCATGCGCCGTATCGTCTCCCTCATTGGAGATCATCCCTTCTTTAATCCCGGTCTGCAAGGCGATACAGAGCTTCCAGCTCTTCGCCGTCGAACAAGTATTTCTCATTGCAGAAATGGCAGTGCGTCTCCGCCTGGCCATCTTCGTCGATCAGACTTCTCAGTTCCCGCTTGCCGATCGTAATCAGCGCCCTCTCGAATCGCTCCCGCGAGCAATAACACTGGAATACCGGCTCAAGGGTCTGGTGAATCGTCAGATCGTCTCCCACCAGAAAACGAAGCACCCCTTCCGGAGTCTCCCCTTGATCCAACAGCGCCGTCACATGCGGCATCGCCGAAATCGCTTGCTCCAGACGAACGAGTCGTTCCTCCGGAAGGCCGGGCATTACTTGAACGATAAATCCGCCTGCGTGAAGAACCGAATTGTCCGTCTCCACTAGCACGCCAAGTCCTACCGCCGAAGGCGTCTGCTCCGACTCGGCGAAATACAGCGTAAAATCTTCGGCTATCTCGCCGGAAATGATCGGTACGCTGCCTCTGTAAGGATCTTTAAGACCCAAGTCCTTCGTGACGTGCAATTGCCCCGTTCGTCCGACAACGCCGGCGACGTCCAGCTTTCCCTGGCTGTTGCTCGGCACATGGACGTGCGGATGGTCGACGTAACCTCTTACTTGGCCGTCGGCATTGGCGTCCACGACGATTTGCCCGATCGGTCCGTCGCCCTTCACCTGAACGGTCAGCTTCTCCTGCCCTTTTAGCATAAACCCCATCATGGCCGCAGCCGTCGCCGTTCTCCCTAGAGCCGCAGTCGCCGTTGGAAACGTATCCTGTCTGCGCTGCAGCTCCGATACGAGCGCCGTCGTGCGCGCGGCGAATACCCGCAAACCGCCGTCCCATGCCGTACCGCGAATAATCTCATCCTTCAAAGTCATATTCTCAACCTCCCTCGGCGGAAAAGAGTCGTTCCGTCCGACAATCTATTGTTACCTATTGCGCTCGTATACAATTCGCAAACCTTCCAGAGTCAGCAGCGGATCAACCGTCTCGATCGTCTCCGATTCACCGGCGATCAGATCGGCCATTCCTCCAGTCGCGATTACTCTAGGTTGTACGCCGAACTCTTGGCGAATACGCTTGACGATGCCGTCGACTTGCCCGGCATAGCCGTATATAATCCCGGACTGCATCGCTGCAACCGTGTTGCGTCCGATGACCGTCTTGGGCTTGGACAGCTCGATCCGCGGCAGCTTCGCCGCCCGTTGATACAGCGCTTCGGCGGAAATACCGATCCCCGGCACGATTGCGCCTCCGAGATAGGCGCCGGACGCATCGATATAATCGAACGTCGTTGCCGTCCCGAAATCCACGACGACAAGCGGCGTACCATATTGCTCGATACCCGCGACCGCATTCACAATCCGGTCCGCCCCGACCTCACGAGGGTTTTCGTACCGGATATTAAGCCCCGTCTTGATGCCCGGCCCGACAACAAGCGCTTGCTTGCCTACGTAAGCTTCAAACAATCTCTCTAATGTATTCATAATCGGAGGAACGACGCAGGAGAGGATGACACCCTCAATCTGTTCTGCCCGCACTCCCGCAAGCTGGAACAAATTGTGAATCATCACGCCGTATTCGTCCACCGTAGCGGAGCGATTCGTGCTCAGGCGCCAGTGGTGCCTCAAGCTTTGTCCTTCGTACAGTCCCAGCACGATGTTCGTGTTGCCGACATCGACGACGAGAATCATAGCGCGCCTCCCGTCTTCTTCTCATTCAGATCAAGGCTGATATCGAGCGCTTGAAAAGAATGCGTCAGGCTGCCGACGGAGATGACATCGACTCCGCAGCGGGCAATCTCAGCCACTCGCTCGGGGGTAATGCCTCCCGATGCCTCGAGCACAACATGAGGAGCAATCTCTCTGATTAATTTGACCGTCTCCGTCATAGCCGACGTGCCCATGTTGTCGAGCATGACAATGTGGGCGCCCGCCCGCGCCGCCTCTTCGGCCTGTTCAAGCGACTCCGCCTCCGCCTCGATCATCATCGTGTGGGGTATGCGAGCTTTAGCTCTCTGAATGGCTGCCGTAATCCCGCCAGCCGCTTTGATATGATTGTCCTTGATCATAACGGCATCGTACAAACCGAACCGATGGTTTGAACCGCCGCCGACCCGAACCGCATACTTCTCCAACGTACGGTGACCCGGAGTCGTTTTACGCGTATCGGCAACCCGGACGGAAGTCCCCTGCGCTCCGGCGACATACTCGCTCGTCTTTGTGGCAATGCCGGACAACCGCTGCAGCAGGTTGAGGGCCAGTCTCTCCCCCGTCAGAATACTGTGCGACGAACCCTCGACGACTGCAAGCACCGTTCCTCGTTCCACCTGGGCTCCATCCGTCGCCAGCGCTTCAAACTTCAAGGTCGGATCGACCGTCTCGAAGACGAGACGCGCCAGAGGAATGCCTGCCAGCACACCGGCCTGTTTGGCATGAATGATGCCCTTCGATTGATGACCCGCCGGCACCGTCGCCATCGTGGTCACATCGCCCGAACCGATATCCTCGGACAGCCAGGCGCGAAGCTGCTCCTTCACCGCTTCAACGGCCGGACCGCCGACCGCCCAATCGCTTTCCCGTTCAAACATATTCGTCGACCCTTTCTGTACGAATCCCTTTTTCCCGATGCAATATCGTATGTACGCGCCAGCTCTGATCATCCTTCTGCGGATAATCCTCGCGATAGTGTCCGCCTCGGCTCTCCTCACGATGCAAGGCTCCTTCGGCGACAAGCAGCGCGCAGGTCAGCAAGTTCGCATACTCCAGCTCTTCTCGCTTCGTTAGATTCATCTGAAACAGCGGCAGCTGTTTTCTTAAATCCTCGAGTCCTCTCAACAGGCCGGCGCGGTTTCGGCGCAAACCCACATCGCGAACCATCGTCTTCTGCAGCTTCAGCCTTCTCTCGATCAGCGTTCCGTTCAGCACCGCATGTCGATCCGAGTCCGGACCGTTGTCCGCGGCGGCCGATTGTTGCGGCAGCTTATTGATCGCGTCCACGATTCGCTGACCGAACACAATCGCCTCCGACAGCGAGTTGCTGGCCAGGCGGTTAGCGCCGTGCACGCCCGTCGACGAGGCTTCTCCGCAAGCGTAGAGGCGGCGAATGCTCGTCTCCCCGTACAGATCCGTCTTGACGCCTCCCATCATATAATGCGCCGCAGGAGCGACTGGAATCCAGTCGGTCGTCATATCAAGCCCGAACTTCAGGCAGTATTCGTGAATCGTCGGAAATCGATGACGAATGAGCTCCGGAGATTCATGTGTAATATCGATATAAACATAGGTTGACTTGGTCGCTTCCATCTCGCTGACGATCGCTCTCGCCACGACATCTCTCGGAGCCAGCTCAAGCTGCGGATGATAATTTTCCATAAACCGCTCTCCGCGAATGTTGCGCAAATAAGCGCCTTCGCCTCTAACGGCTTCCGATATCAGGAATCTCGGAGCGCCCGGATAGCAGAGCGACGTCGGATGAAACTGATTAAATTCCATATCGCGAATATCTGCCCCCGCCCGGTAAGCCATAGCTACGCCATCCCCGGTCGCGACATCGGGATTGGTCGTGTATCGATACAGCTGACCCGTCCCGCCCGTGCACAGAATCGTCGCCTTGCCGAACACCGCGACGCGCGAACCGTCGGGCTTCTGCACGAGGGCGCCTCGGCATTCGCCGTTTTCCGTCAGCAGGTCCAGTACGAAATGATCGTCCCACAGCTCGATGCCGGGGCTGCTCTTCACTCTCTCCGCCAACGCCCTTACGATCTCATAGCCGGTCGCATCCCCATTCGCATGCAGAATGCGCCGCTGGCTGTGCGCGCCTTCCTTCGTCAGGGCGTAGTGCCCGTTCTCTTCGTCGAACATCGTTCCATAGCGAATTAGCTCCTGCACCCCATGCGGACCTTCGTGCACTAGGACGTCCACGGCAGCAGTCTCGCATAAGCCGGCTCCGGCAATCAATGTGTCCTGAGCCAGAAATTCGGGAGAATCATCGTCCGACATGACTGCGGCGATACCGCCTTGAGCATAACGGGTATTGCTGTCGAACAAGGATTTCTTCGTAATCATGAGAACTCGCTGCGTCTCGCTGGATTTAAGCGCCGTAAAAAGGCCGGCGATGCCGGCCCCGATCACGATGACGTCCGTCTCTATGCGAGGAAGCTTGTCTAGATCAAAATCGACAACGTATCGTGGAATCATCATATTTTTTGTCTCCCACTTCGACAATAGAGTAGCGCAAGCGGCCGGTCAATTACTTGACCAGCAGCATGCGCTCCAGCGATAAACGCGCTTTATCCGCAACGTCCTGCGGTACGTAAATTTCCGGCTTCATCGTCTCCAAAGCTTTAACAACCTTCTTTAGGTTGTTAACCTTCATGTTCGGACAAACCAGGAATTTGGAGGCGAAATGGAACTTCTTGTCCGGGCTGTCGAGCCGCAACTGATATCCCGTACCGTCTTCCGTTCCGACGATAAATTCTTCATGGCTCGATTCGCGGCAATACTTCAGAATGCCGGTCGTACTGCCTACGAAGTCGGCCATCTCGACCACTTCCGGACGGCATTCCGGGTGTACGACGAACTGCGCGTTCGGATACTTCGCGCGCATCTCTTCGACATCCTTAATCGTCAGCATGTCGTGAGTATTGCAGTAGCCTTCCCAGATGATCATCTTCTTGTCGGTGTGCTGGGAGACATAATGACCCAGGTTTTTGTCCGGGCACCAAATAACTTCGTCCGCATCAACCGAGTTGACGACTTTGACCGCATTGGCCGAGGTGCAGCAAATATCGGTCTCAGCCTTAACATCGGCAGAGGAGTTGATGTATGTGACGACCTTCGCGTTCGGGTGCTTTGCTTTAAGCTCTCTCAAGCCGATCGGATTGACCATATCGGCCATCGGACAGCCCGCGCGCTCGTCGGGTACGAGCACAGTCTTGTGAGGAGCAAGAATTTTGGCGCTCTCGCCCATGAAATGAACCCCGCAAAATACAATCACATCGGCATCCGTAGACGCGGCTTTCTGTGCGAGAAGGAATGAGTCCCCTCTGAAGTCCGCGACCTCTTGTATTTCATCTCGCTGATAATAATGTGCGAGTATAATGGCATTGCGTTCCTTCTTAAGCTGCATCAGCCGTTCGCGCAGTTCGCGGTTCTGCTCGGCTTTACGCTCCAAGGCCAAGGCCTCCATGCGAAATCTCCTCCCTTAGCTCCTGATGTTTGTGAATCCATGCACAAACATGGCGGGAATGCTGTCTTTATTGTGGACGAAAAGCTCTTCGTTCATTAACACTTAATTTACACTTGCGGGATAGGACTGTCAATTCATCTGTAAAGGTTTTTTCACAAAAAAACGGGATGCTCCCTCGCGCTGCCGCACGCGGTGCATCCCGTCTTCCTATGCGATTATTTCGGCTCCTCGGAGCCGCCGTCTCCCTTGCGCAAATCCAGCCCCGACGGGTAAGGGTCTCCGTCCTCGCGGGTTTGAATCCGCACTTTGACGTTGCCCATCGTGTCGACAGTAGGTTCCGCGTGAGACTCTGCAGATCCCGATCCGCCTTCACCGCCGTCCTCGACGATTATGCCCTTCTCGATCAGAGACTTGATCTGATCCAGATCAAGCGTCTCCACTTCCAGAAGAGTCTTGGCGATCAGATGCATTTCGGCGCTTCTTTCGGTGAGCAATTGCTTGGCTCGCTCGTAGCATTCGCGCGTAATGTTCTGCATCTCCTGGTCGATCTCATAAGCGATCTTGTCGGAATAGTTCTGCTCGTGCCCGATGTCGCGGCCCAGGAACACTTGTCCTTGGGAGTTACCGAACTGCATCGTGCCAAGCTTCTCGCTCATTCCGTATTCCATGATCATCGCGCGAACGATACTCGTCGCTTGCTTGAAGTCGCTGTAAGCGCCAGTACCGATCTCGCCGATGAAGATTTCCTCGGCCGCGCGTCCGGCGAGCAAGCCCGTAACTTTATCGAGCAGCTCTTGCTTGGTGACGAGCATCCGATCTTCCTTCGGCAGCATGATGACGTATCCGCCCGCTTTGCCCCGCGGAATAATCGTAACCTTGTGCACCGTATCGGCATGCTCCAGGAAGAAGCCCGCGATCGTATGACCTGCTTCATGATAAGCGACAATGCGTTTCTCGCGGTCGCTGATGACGCGGCTCTTCTTCTCGGTACCGACAACGACGCGATCGATGGCTTCATCGACCTCAATCATGGCGATGTCTTTCTTATTGCGACGAGCGGCCAGCAACGCCGCTTCGTTCAGCAAGTTCTCCAGATCGGCGCCGGTAAATCCGGTCGTCCGCTTGGCGATCGTGCCGAGCTTGACGTCTTTGCTGAGCGGCTTGTTGCGGGCATGTACTTTCAGCACCGCTTCGCGGCCTTTCACATCCGGGCGATCAACCGTGATCTGACGGTCGAAACGGCCTGGACGGAGCAAGGCAGGGTCCAGAATGTCAGGGCGGTTGGTCGCGGCCACGATGATGATGCCTTCGTTGGCGCCAAAGCCGTCCATCTCGACGAGCAATTGGTTCAACGTCTGCTCGCGCTCGTCATGTCCGCCGCCGAGGCCTGCGCCCCGCTGACGACCGACGGCGTCGATCTCGTCGATGAAAATAATACATGGCGAATTTTTCTTCGCGTTCTCGAACAAATCCCTTACGCGGGACGCGCCCACGCCTACGAACATCTCCACGAAGTCCGAACCGGAGATCGTGAAGAACGGCACGCCCGCTTCACCCGCTACCGCGCGGGCCAACAACGTTTTACCCGTACCCGGAGGTCCGACGAGCAGTACGCCCTTCGGAATGCGCGCGCCGACCGCCGCGAATTTGCGAGGGTCCTTCAGGAATTCGACAACCTCGACGAGTTCCTGCTTCTCTTCATCCGCTCCGGCGACGTCCTCGAACGTAACCCGCTTTTTCTCTTCATTATAAAGACGGGCGCGGCTCTTGCCGAAGTTCATCACCTTGCCGCCGCCGCCCTGCGCCTGATTGATCAGGAAGAAGAACAGAACGAACATGATGATAAACGGAATGATGGAAGTCAAGAACGTCAGCCAGAAGCTCTGTCCCGGCATTTTCTTAGATAAGACCTCAAAGTTCTTCTCGATCCCGAGGTTGGTAAACAGCTCCGGTACGTAGTCAGCCAGAGGAGCTCTACCCGTGAAGGCTTCGCCCTTGTCCTGCCCGGCTTTCGGTTTGAATTCGCCGGCGACGAGGTAGGTTCCGTTCTGAACCTGCAAAGTCAGCGACTGTACGTTGCCTTGCTGCGCTGCCGCGACGAGTTCGTTGTAGCTCAGTTCCTTTGTCGTATCCTGCTTGCCGATAAAAAATTGAACGATCCCGACAGTCACCAAAAAAATAAGTAAGTAAAAGCCTGTGTTCCGGATGAACCGATTCATCCCCGACCTCCTCTCGACACGCTCACATCATTTTACCATAGCCTGTCTTGCCAATCCAAGTAAGATAAGATGGCTTCCTCGCTATGGGTCAGTTCGAATATATTTCCGGCTTCAATACGCCGACATATGGCAAATTGCGGTATTTCTCCGCGTAGTCCAGCCCATAGCCGACGACGAAGGCGTCCGGTATCGTAAAGCCGGTGTAATCCGCGTTCAAATCGACCGTCCGTCGGCCCGGTTTATCGAACAGGGCGACGACGTTGACGGACAGCGCGTTCCGGCGTTCCAGCACGTCGATCAAATAGCTTAAGGTTAAGCCGCTGTCGATAATATCTTCGACGATGAGTACATCGCGGCCTTCCACGGATACGTCCAGATCCTTGACGATTCTGACTTCGCCCGACGATCTGGTGGAGTTGCCATAGCTGGAAACGGCCATAAAGTCCAGTTCGATCGGAATCGAGATATTTTTGGACAAGTCCGCCATAAAAATAAAAGCGCCCTTCAATACGCAAATCACGAGCGGATTGCGTCCTTCGTAATCGCGGCTGATCGCCGCGCCAAGCTCCTGTACCTTCTGCTGAAGCGTTTCTTGCGAGTAAAGAACTTCTTGAATGTCGTTTTGCAAAGAAGGTGCCTCCCAGTGAGATTTATTACACGGTATGATGGCTTTACTCCGATCATGCCCTAGTTTTCCGCTTCGTACGTCGCGCGAAGCGTTATTCGAGTATCCTCGCGGACAAGAGCGTGATCCGATCGCCGCAATCCGGGAATCCACAGAACGCGGCCGTCGTCGTCCGCCAGCAGCGGAACCTGATCGCGCCGCGAGCGCGGCACTTTGGCATCGACGAACATATCTTGCACTTTTTTGGTGCCGTTTAGTCCGTAGGGCCGCATCGCGTCGCCTGCCAACCGGCTGCGGACAAGAAGCGGATAGCTCAGCTCCTCCGCATCGAAGCACGCTTCGTTGCGATTGCCGTGCAGCCCCTGTACGGCGCCTTCGAGCCGCTCCAAGCGAAGGCTTCCTCCCGTCTCCGGGATGGCTACCTCAGTCGTGCGCTCGTCGGCGGAATACGCGAAACCGCTCGTCTCGAACCGTTCGGGCCCGATATAGGCCACGTCGTATTCCCTGCTCAGCACCCAACCGTCCCCGATGTCCACCCGAACCGTTGTCGGGCGTTCTTGCGACAGCAGCTCCAGAATCTCCTCCACAAGGCGAAAATCCAGCATTTGGCGCGGGTTCGCGGAACAGTTTAATATTAATTTAATCACTCTGCGTTGTAAAGCGACGTGAAGGCTGCGGAACCGTCGTCGCTCCAACCGGAAGCCGTCTCTGTACGGAGTCGCCGCTTCGCGGAAAATGCGCGCGGCCTGCTCTTCCATATAATTATCGTCTGCCGCCGCCATTTCGGACAGTCTGGCCAGCGAATCTCTCAGCCGCGGATTGTACCGCTCCAGCGCCGGCAGCACGTCTAGCCGAATGGCGTTGCGAAAATAATGCCGGTCGGCATTGCTGCTGTCAACCGCGTAAGGCACCCCGTTTCGCTTACAATACTCCAGAAGCTCACATTTGGTTATACGCAGCAGAGGGCGAATCAGTTCCAAATGATCTTCCCGCCTCCGATAAGAAATGCCGGCAAGCCCTCCGATACCGGTTCCCCGGATCATTCTCATCAGCACCGTCTCGGCCTGGTCGTCGGCATGATGAGCAGTCAATAGATAAGAGCTGCCATATTTATCGGCGATCCCGCGCAGGAAGGCATACCGCTTTTCTCTAGACGCGCTTTGGGCGTTCAACCCTGTCTCCTCGATATAGTCGGGCATTCCTAGCGACGTCGACTCGAAGGCAACCCCCCAATCGCTCGCCGCCCGACGCACCAGCTCCCCTTCCGCATCGGACTCGGCGCCCCGAAACTGATGATTCGCATGGGCCGCAACGACGCGCAGCGACTCCGTCTCCGCCATCTCCTTCAGAAGATGCAGCAGCGCCATCGAGTCTGGGCCTCCGGAGACGGCGGCTACGACCGTTCCGCCCGCGCGCAGCCATCCGGCTTCGCGCCCCAGCGCTTTGACGTCCTCTATCCAGGTTTCATGCTGTCGCACCGCCATGTCTCCTTTCAATCCAAGAGCCAGATCGCCGCCAACGTCAAGCTGAGCACGATCGCGGCTCCGAGCAACCCCGCCATCCACCCCGGAACCCGGTCTCCCGCCGGCTTCGGCTGCTGCGAGACGCGTACGGCTTCCCGCCATTCGCGGCTCGATTCGCGGGCATTGGCGAACCGGCCGTTAAGCGCCTTCTCCATCCACTCCTCTACCGGTTGAAGCCGGGGATTGCTTTTGACGAGCTTCATCAGTTCGCTAGGATGGCGGTTCTGCGGAATCAACGTGCGGGTAAGCTGAACAAGCCTCTTCCCGTCCAGCGCATGCAGCCAGAGAATTCCGACCGCGAACAGATCGTAAGCCGGGTCCGCTACGCGGCTCCCGGCGGACCAATATCCTCGATCGTAGATTTCCGTAAACTGACGCACGCTGCGTCCGATTGCCGAAGCGCCGCCATAATCGACAAGCTCTACTTTTCCGTATTCTCCGACCAATATGTTATCGCTCTTAATGTCGCCGAACACCCAACCGGATTCATGCAAGCGAGACAATCGCTCCAATAGGCGATAGCCGATTACGCCCATCCAGTGAGCCCCCTGCTCCTTTAGATAGGTTCTCAGAGGGATTCCGGCAACGTATCTCATCACATAGAACGGAACCTTTCTTCCGTCGATGATTGCATCGTCGACATCAAGCAGAAAGGGCTGTTTCTCTTTGGCGGAGTGATCCAGCGAAGTCAGAATGTTCACTTCTCCTTGAAGCTCCGCCGCCTCGTGGCCGATCTTGATCGCGCAATGCGTTCGCGGACTCGCGAAAGCCAAATAGACTTGGCCGTTGGAGCCCCGTCCGAGCAGCCGTTCCAAGCGATAGCTTTTCCCGTTCCATTTGCCGCGTATTTCCGTGCCCTTGGCCAGTGTCTCTATTTCAGACGACGTAGTCACTCCGCACCTCGCTCGAACCGCCGCCCGAAACGCGCGGCTCGTCTATAAGCTCTATTTTGCTTATTCTACCACAAGTCTCGCGGATATAATCAACCACCTGCAGCAAAGCGGGGCCTGTCGGAGTCGTTCCTCGCATGCGAATCTTGCCGAACAGGGAACCGAGATTGGAAGCGTTGGAATGCCAACCGGCGTCCATCACGCAGTAGGAGTATTGGGAATCTCCCGGAAAATGAAACACGGACACCCGGCTTCCGCCCGTTCGGGCCTGCAGGCTCAGCGTCAAGTCCCGGATCGCCTCCTCTACGGCGTGCAGCTTCGGCTTCATGCTGGCGCTGGCGTCGATCAACAGCGCAACGGAGAGAGACATCGTCTCTTCCATCTCTTCCATTACTTTGACGACCTCGCCCCGTTTAGTCGGAGGCAGCGACCCGACGTCGTTCACTCCGAACAGCTGGCGAAGCTCCTGATTAACCGCCTGCCGGATCGTGCCCGCTACCGTCTGACGCGTCATCATCTGCACCGTTTTGGACAGCTGCGGACTCGTAACGATCTGGCTGATTCCTCCGCCGGCCCGCGCAATCTCGGCAATCTCCGCCGCGCCGTATTCGCCGATCGTCCCTTCGTCCACCACGCCCGCCACGTTAACCGTAATCCCTTCCGCGTACGCCTGCGCCGCCGCCGTCACCGGACTTTCCCCGACATTAGAACCTCCGTCCGTAATCAGCAAGATTTGTTTCATCATCGCGTCACTCCTCCTAATTCGTTAAAAGCGATTCAGAACATCTCGATTGCAATTTGCCGTTGAATCGCTCTATTAGCATTTAGTAGAAGTGTCGCCCAAAAATGCGAGATTTAATCTTTATTGAGCCGCAAAGTCTTTTACAGACAATTGCCGTAGAGTTCCAGGAGCGAGGGGGGGTGTGAGGGGCTATGAGGAAAATGAGCTTGGCCGATATTCAAGAGCAGAAGCGCAGATGCGATGCTGCGGTTCGGGGTTCCAGCGATCATTCCATTCACTTGTTCCGCACTCGCTGAAACCCGGGAGGATCGCCCCGCACGAGAAGCGAATGAAGCTCTCGAATGTCTTACGATGAAGGATAAGTTTGAAAAGATGCTTCATGCGGCGGCTATTATGACGGTTAGCAAAACATTAAACCGATTATCCAGTGGTTAGAGCATGCCCTAAAGGAAAAAACTATCGATTAAAAACTCCGAAAACCCCTGATGCTACAGAGGCTTTCGGAGTTTCTTCGTATCAATGCCCCGTCGATACGCGGCGCCAAGGAACTTTCTTGGCCTTCGCTCCTCGGCTTGGGTCCGCTACTAAAACACAACCCTGGATTGCGGAGCGACAAATTTTAACTTTAACCTGTCAACATTGGCCCTGCCTGATCCTTACTCAGCTCACCGTCCTTGGCCGCTCCATGCGGGAAAGTCCCGGCCAGCGGAAGGAGGCCCATTCCGGACGGTGACGCGATATGCGCGTAACGACAACGGTCATATCGTCCTTAATGCCGCCGGGGTATTGGCGCAGCGCCATGTCGAGCAGCGAATCCGCAATCTCCTGAGGATCGTCCTCATCCAGCTCCTGCAGCACCCTTTTCATCCACTGTTCCTTATTGACCGCATGACCCGGCGCGTCCAGAATGCCGTCCGTCATCATGATCAGCGTATCCCCGGGCTGCAGTTGGACCCGCAGCAGGTCGATCTCGATATCGTGCAGAATGCCGATCGGCAAATTGTTCGCCGCAATCGGAATAATCTCCCGCCCCCTTCGAATAAAGCTTGGCGTCGAACCGATTTTGAGCATCGTCGCATGCGCCGTGTACAGATCGATCAAAGCCAAATCCACCGTTGCGAACATCTCGTCCGGCGAACGAAGCAGCAGAATCGAATTAACCGACTTCACCGCCAGCCGCTCATCGATTCCCGATTGCAGCAGCTGCTCCAGCATCGACAGCGCCGCGCTGCTCTCCGTCCGTGCCCTGACGCCGTTACCCATGCCGTCGCTCAGCGCCACCGCAAACTTGCCGTTGCCAAGCTCTACCATGCTGAAGCTGTCTCCCGACAGCAAATCGCCGTCCTTTGCGGCTCCCGCCACCCCCGTCTCCACCTCGTATAGCTTGGCCGAAGAGAACGACACCGTGCTCAAATGAGCGGCCGGCTCACCCGTTCTCTCGCTGCTTACCGTCACCGTCTCTCCTAGAATCTCCGTCAGGAGCGGCGCAATCATTTTGCGACACTCGTCGTACCCGGTGCGGAAAGCGTGCGTCATCTCAATTTCGATATGTCCCTCCTCCAGACTCAAAATATCTATACTCTGAATCGCCAGCCCCAGATGGTCGAGGGCATCCCGGATTTGCCTCTCTTGGGCTTCCATCTGTTTGGCTTCGCGACGAATTTCTTTGACGAGGTCATCCATGACCTGGGAAACTCCGGACAGCTGGTCGGCCACGAGAAAACGGCTATCCTGCAGCTGCTGTCGCCAATGCAAGTCATGGCGATAAATTTCATACTGCCGCTTCATCACGTCGAGCACGAGCGGCGTTTTGATGCATACCCGATTCCAGGACTTAGGAAGCTGCGCCGCCATCAGATCGGGATTGTGCTCCACCGCGGTCATCATATCGGTCATCAGCTTATACGTCTGAATAAACTGGCTGTCCCAGCACATGTTCCGACGATGGCAGCCGGCGCATGCCCGCTCGTGCACCTCATTGACGAAGTGGTCAAAATCGCGGTTTTGCGCGGGAGCGTCCCCTGCTTGCGTCATTTGGCGGAAGCTGCGAGACAGCTGACGGAACACTTCGGAAAATTTCTCTACCCGCTCGGCCGTCAAATCTCTGACTTTCTGGGCATATTCCTGCTGGTGCTGAGCATAGGTTGTAGTACCCGGAACGAATCGGGACAAAGACTCCGTGACCGATCGGGAAGTGAACAGCAGCAGAACAGATGCCGTTACCGTCGCCCATGTCGAGGCCATCGTATCGGCTGCAGTCGCTCCGAACAAAGCGAATACCGATGTGCCGAGCAGCAAGCCGAACACTGACGCGGCTTTGCCTCCTTCGCGCAGCAGGCCGGCCATTAACCCGCCGAAAGCAAGCAGGCCGATGTCCGCCGTCGCTCCCAAATTGGACAAGCTCAGGATCATGCCGGAGATGACGCCAGCCGACGTTCCCAGCGCGGCTCCGCCGACATAAGCGCTTACCGCTACGAAATATCTGGATAGTATCCCGGCCAAAGCGACTCCGTAAATCTCCCAGCCGGTTAATCCCGTAAGCAGACAGGCGAGCAAAATCGCCGCACCAATCCATTCTTCATGCCGCAGCTCGGACGTCTTCCTCGTCCGTGTCAGTACAGGCAACGCATGAACGAATAATAGAGTAAGCACGAAAGCGAGCGCCGCCTCAACAAGCGTCAGCAAGTAAGGCATCCACCCGGCGCTCTCGGCGAGCAATACGGCAAACGTCTTAACAATCAACGTGGACGCGAATACGACAACAGGCGCTTGGGACAGTTCGGCTTTCTCATACAGCGCCAAAGCGCGATATAGAAGATAGATGACGCCGATCTCCGCACAGATCGCCGCCGGCATCGGATCGAGCGACCAGAAGCTGCCGGCCGTCAAGGAAAGCATCGCCCAGAAAGCCATATCCCTCCGCAAGTAGATCACAACTCCGAAGAAAGCCGCCGCGAACGGCGCGATCCCCTCCAGCATGGACGCCCTTCCTAGCAGAAAACCCGCCGCGATAATCAGAAGCACCCATTGCCGCTCTTTGACGGCCTCCATCCACCTGAGCAGCAGAGCTGACCTCTGAGTTGCTCCTTCGGAAGCTTGCGCGGAACGTTTCCGCTTTTTGAACCAACTGTTGCGCCCTTGATCCGGAGCAATCGACGGTCCGGTCCCGATACGAGGGACGAAAGGAACGACGGACGGCTTGTCCATGATGCACACCCCATTTACAAGATTGAATTGTGTCCTTAATTATAGGCGGGGGTTTTCATGAAGTTTGTCAGAAACAGTTGCCGGATAAAAAGTTTTTTCCGACAGAATCGGTGGGGCTTGGGCGACGGTCTGCGCGAATCGGCGAAACCTTCGGCGCTCATGGGCTTGTCCGCGATTTCCGGGAGTTGCCGTCCCGGTATTCCTTTGATTTGCGACAGCGAAAAAATGCGTTCATCCGACGGGGAATGGCGCTCCGCGCGATCCATCTCCGACGCAAAACCGCGCAGCCTTGCCGGATGATCGCGAAGGGTGCGGACACAGAACGACGCAAGCCGGTCGCCCTCCCTCGCATCTCGAATAACACAGCAAAGCCGGAACCACGAGGGTCCGGCTAAAATAGTTTTCGGCATAGCTTATATCTTACGAACGACGTCCTCCGCGTCCGCCACGTTTGGATTCGGTGCTTTTCTTAAGAGTAGAAATTCGTTCTTCGCTATCCTTGAGGAAGCGAGACAATTTGTCATCAAAAGAGGGAGACCTTCCGAAACCGCCTGGTTTGGAGGGACGACCGCCGCGATCACGGGGTCCGCGTTGTTGCGTTTGTTGCGAGTACTGCTGCTGTTCCGGCGGTTTGTCCACGGCTTGACGAATGGACAGACCGATCTTGCCGTCTTTGTCCACATTAATGACCTTGACCTTAACCATGTCATTAATCTTCAAATGCTCGTGAACGTCTTTCACATAGCTGTCCGCAATCTCCGAGATGTGAACGAGTCCCGTCACGCCGCCCGTCAGATCGACGAACGCTCCGAAATGCGTAATGCCGGTAACCTTGCCCTCCAGTTTGGTTCCCACTTCGATGGCCATAAAAACCGATGTTCCTCCCTGAACCTGAGTATGCCCGGACGTGATATGTCCAGTTATGAAAATTATAAACGACAAGCGGAAGCAAGGTCAACAGACATTAGACTACCCGTCCGGCTAGCCCTGATGTTTGCCCTGATGTTACTTCGTCTTGATCGGCACTTCTCCCGGCAATCCGAGTCCGTGCTCTTTGCGGGCAAGCTGCCCGATATATTCGTCATCGTTCAAACGCGCAATCTGTAACTGCAGTTCCTCATTCTTCGCTTGGGCGTCGGTAAGCTTGAGATTGACTTCTTCCAACTGACTTGCACGATCGTCAATCTGTCCGGATTGAACAATCAGCACGTAGCCGGCCCAACTGAGAAATAAAACAACGACAAACAACAGCAATTTCAACCTTCTGCGTGCGCCCGCTACTGCAGGGGTCGCGGTCATAGTTTGCGAAGCC
This sequence comes from Cohnella sp. LGH, assembly GCF_017671885.1. Taxonomy (NCBI): domain Bacteria; kingdom Bacillati; phylum Bacillota; class Bacilli; order Caryophanales; family Paenibacillaceae; genus Cohnella; species Cohnella sp. LGH. The sequence goes on along the minus strand of NZ_CP072117.1, from coordinate 175,348 downwards.
AACCCAACGCCTCCTTCCCAAGCATGCTTGCGCTCCCTGGAGAGCGCGACGCGAACATTATAGCACATTATCGCTACGGAGAAATATCCACCTTCGGATGCAATTGCGGCAAGAACGATGTCGAACTAAAGGAACACGAACGTCATGCGAACACTAACTTTTTTTGCGGAAAATATCTCTGATCTGCCTAATACGCTCGCGAAATCGGACGTAGGCGCGCACGACGGGAGCCAGCTTCTTCCTTACCGGGAGAAGCTTGAACCACAGCCAAGCGCCAAGCCCGGCCAACGGTTTGAACAGCAGCTTCCCCGTCCATAACAGCACAGCCGCCGTTACGACGAATACAATATCCAGTAGCTTGGCCAACAATCGGACAACCCAAAGCAAGGGAACGATCAACAGCGCTCGCACGAGCCGCCATAGGAACAGCAACAGCGATTTGATGATGTCGATCAGCCTGCTCGTAAGCCGAACCATCCACGAGCTCAGCAGTCCGAAGTAACCGGTCACGCCGATTCCGAGTCCGAGAAAAACGTACATCCGGACTTCTCCTTGATTGCTGGCGAGCAGCACCGCGAACACGCCCAAGGTGGCGGCCGCCCAGTAAGCCGCATCCAGAGCGGGAAGAAGCCAGCGCGCGACGTGGAACCGATGGGAAGCGACGCGGTAGACGTCGAAGACCAGTCCCATAGCCAGACCGCAGAGCATCATGGTGGCAATCGTCATGCCTTGAGACGCCGCGTTCACTTGAACAACTTCCCGAACAGACCCTTGGATTTCGCTCCCGCCGTGCTGCCGTCCAGGTAGACGAGCGAATGGATCGTTCCTTCAATCGACACGAGCCCTTGGTCCAGGCTTAAGTTCTTCATATGCAGGTTCTGCCCGCGAACGGTCAAAAAGCCGCATTCCGTCTCGAGCAGAAACTCCTCGTTGTCGAAGCTGTCCACGTTGCTGACGCCCGTCAGATCGAGCGTTTTGCGATTCAGCATCCGAACTTCCTGGTGCTTGGCACCCTTCGCATGTTCCATGGAGCTCCCCTCCCCAGCTAGCGGTAGTTCAAAAAGTCCAATTTTGATCACGAAGCATCCCAAGAAGCAGACTCGACCGAACTTTTTGAACACATATTTAAGACTAGCCTATGGGGAAGGGAGCTAAATTAGAACCGGACTCGGCCTAGCGAATGACGACGCACACCGGCTTGCTGACAGTCAGCTCGGCTCCGGCGAAAACGGGCAAGCCCGACTGAGGCTCGATACGGAACAGGACGACCGAGTCCGAGTTCTGGTTCGCCGCGATCAGCCATTGTCCGTCCGGAGACAGCGCGAAGTGTCGCGGAAACTTGCCGCGCGTCGAGACGTAGCCGGCGGGGTTCAGCTTGCCCGACTCGTCGACCGCGAGAACGCCAATGCTGTCGTGTCCGCGATTGGAGACGTATAGGAAACGTCCGTCCGGCGATACGGCGATCTCGGCGCACCAGCTCTCTCCCGCGAAAGATGACGGCAGCGTGGAAATCGTCTCTTCTCGAGTCAGCTTGCCCTCTTCGTAGGCGAAATGGGTCACGGTGCTGTTGAGCTCGTTAACGGCGTACAGGGCTTTGCCCGACGGATGAAAAACAAGATGGCGCGGGCCTGCGCCCGCCTCGAGAGAAGTCGCGTCATGCGCCACCCACTGGCTTCCCTCCGTATCCCGGGCATAGGTCATGATCTTGTCCATGCCAAGATCCGCAACGAACAAATACTGCCCGTCCGGGCTGAAGGTGGCGGAATGCGGATGGGGTGCTTGCTGCCGATCGGCATCCGGGCCCGATCCGGTATGACGGAAGCGAATCGACGGAGGCCCCGGACGCTCATCCGCACGTACCGGATACAGCATGATGGATTCCCCGCTATAGTTGGCAACGGCCAGCCAATCCTCCTCAGGCGTGAGCGACAAATGGCAGGGATGAGCGCCATGAGTCGGATGGTATTGGCCCGGCCCCAGCTTGCGCGTCTCCGCATCAATCGGGAAGGAAGCCAGCTGTCCTCCCTCCGCTTTGTCGCCGTCAACGTCAATATGCTCTTCCACTTCGCTGACCGCATAAAGACGGGTTCCGCTCTTATTCACGCGCAAAAACGACGGATTCTCGATATTCCCATACTCCGCCGTCTTCACCAGCTCAGCCGTGTCCGTCAACAGCTCCGCCCTCGTAATTCCGACTTCATTTTTGGCGCCGTAGGCGCTGATCCATATTTCGAGAGCTTTAGTCATCTCTTATTTCTCCTTTTGGAGGAAAATGGGACTTTCTATTAAAGAGTCGTACCGAAGGATGATCGATCATCTTGTATCCCCCTTCATATGGGATAGCCCCATTATTATACAACATTTAGCAGTTATTCCGTAGGGGCAAGACTAGTCTGCAGCCTTATTTAAGGATTGCTTTTACAAAAATAGCCCTTGAAGACTTCGGATTTCGTCATGTATGGGTGACTCCGGCTATTTCTGCCTCGAATCCAGCTCGTGTACCTTGGCTCAAGCAATTGCCTCAGCTTCCATCACATTCCACCTCAAGATTGACACTTGGGCGTTCGCCAGCCCCCGTTCGGGACTTTCACCCTAGTGATAACGCCCATGCTGGGCCGTACCATAAATAAGAAACCCTGAAAGGCATCAGCCAATCAAGGTTTCTTTCGGTTATTAACTCTTCTGATGTTCTGTTTTCGCTAAATCAATCGCCACAGCTAACTTAATTTGGAATATTTTACTCAACCTTTTTTGGAAATCCTTCAGATTATAGGTTTCAATTAAAGGAATTTCCGAATGATTGACTCTGCTTATTTCAACTTTAGCAATCTTATCAAGGTCAACTAAAATAGTGAATATATCCTCGCCTTGTTCAGGTGTCCAATTCAATATATATGCACTTTTTACTTCTCCAAAAGTAGTTCTTAACACATTCAGTATTGCTTCTGCTTTACCGCCTTGAGCCGAAACTATATTTGAACCTTCTAACTCCTTTCTGAATTCCTGTTCCTGTTTGCTTCCAATCAGTTTCATTTTATCACCCCTGGTGTAGCAGTAACTAGATTCCCATACTTATCGGTTAATACCGTCATAATATTTGTAGGCGAACCACTAAACTTGTCTATACCTATGTTTGAGTCTAATGTAACCTCCCTTACATATCTAGCCTGTTTTTCAATGGTCCCATCTGCTAGCTTGATGTCTGAGTATAAAACTCTTGAAACTGGAGTGCTTACAACTTCTTTGCTTTGAAGAATGCCCTTTAGTTCATCAGGTGTAATTGTAAATTGGGAAGCATTCTTTGAAGGGTTAAAATGCCTATCCAATACGTGATTAAACCCTGCCCCTTCCTCGGCAGTTCCATTTCTTAAATTTATTCTCGATTGAACTCTAGGGGGCATTCCATCAATCTTAATCGCCGCGTCAGGCACCTCTTTAACTATAGCATCCTTAGGACCTTTAGGAACTTTAGGAACTGCTTTACCCATCCCCCTGGTCACAAGAGCAGGTAATAAAAGACCTCCAGCATATTTGAAGATGGAGTCGGAATCGCCATTTACCACCATTTCATTAAACTCTGCGATTAGTGCTTCTGCTTCCCGCCTTTTCTTTTCAGGATCGGTTGTGAGGGCCTTCATCCTCTCGTAATCTCCAGTAACAAAAATCTTCCCCGTTTCATACAAGCCTTCCCCAGTTTCGACTAAGCTGTTCACTCCGCCTTCGACAAAGCTTGCTGTCCCACTTGCAACTTTCGCCTTTGCCTGCTCGATTTTCCTAATTATCTCAAACGGGTCGATACTGCTGAAGTAGTAGATGAACTCGAATTAGATTTCGTTTGTTTACCGCACTCTAAATCTTGACATTCAAACTTGGCAATGTTAACCAGCGATATAATTTGGTCATAAGATATTTTCTTCTTTTCGCTTACTTGAGTAATAAATTACAGACCGGTTTCGGAGTCAAAGAATTCGCCCGCGTAGCGGATGAAGCAGTATACACCTCGATCGTCAAGGTCGGATTGCCAAAAATATCATAGTGGTTTTCGACTTCTCCGGCCTCTCTGCACAACATCGCCGTGTCCATTGAACAAATAGTAGGATAGCTTGCTGGAAGCGTCAATTCGGGCAATGTATTTGATGCCATGTACATAACGGACGGCAGTAGCATCAGCAGCATCCGTCTCCAAGAGAACATGCTGGCGGTCGTAGACATAGTTGGTCACTTTAGCCGCATAATCATCCTTGGAGCTGCGAGATACTTTCTGCGTACGCAGATCGTTACCGTCATAGGCGAAAGTGATCGTCGAGCGCTCCCCGCCTTTGACCTTCTCCGTCTTCACCAAGCGATTAAAACCGTCAAAAGTGTTGCTGACGCTTTCAATCAAGGCATTTATATCGCCCGTAACGTCATCGCCGAACAGACTGCCGTCGGTTACTTGCCGCTTACTGTTGCTATACGGCAGCTCAAAGCTGACTTTTGCTCGCAGTTGATTGCCGTTATTGTCGTATCAGTAGTCGGTCGTCTTCTTGAGCACTTCCTTGTTGTTTTCATCGTACATCGTCTCGACGATTCTTCAACAATTCATTCACATTGGAATAGACATATTGACTCTTCATGAGTCGGTACGGTATTGATTGTTTCGTATTCGGATCAACGTAGCAGCTCAACTGATCGACGCATAAGTCTCGTTCAGCGTCTGGCGGTTGCCTGCGCCGTCGTAGGCGTAAATCGTCGTTTTGCCCGGCGCTTCTACTTCCTGGTTGAGGATCTACCATGATAGAAGACACCCCTTTCTGTCTTATAGAGCATAAAAAAGGTGGTAATCTGAATCCCGATTACCACCTTTTTTATCAACTTGTTTGACACTCCGTTAAAAAGGACTAGTCACCCGATACACGATCTTGTTCTACATAATCCTGTAGACGTTCACAAACCTTCTCCTGACACATATGAGAGCTTGTTTATTCGTATTCCTAAAGGAAAACTACAGATCACCTCAGCTTGTTAGCATTAAAACCATATCGTTCCGGATTCAAGATAAAATTCCCTACAGGTACCATATCATTACTATCAAACTCGAACGAAACTTTACCATGATCACTAAGGAGGCGTAGATTGCAAAATCCATAGGGCCATGAAATAACGGACTCCCATAAATATTCATCTGTATCTACTGTTTTATTAATTGGCCACTCTCTTCTAAACACCAGTTCTGAACCGTCATAATTCTTTGCTACTTTTATTAAATTATCCTCTTTTACATTATCATAAGCATACACTTCAATATTACCGCCAATTAGTCTGTCGATTTTTACAACTCCCATTCCAGCTACATACATGTCTTCCGCTCTGGGTAGAGAACTATCAAAACTTTCGGCGTGCTTCCACCTCGGTTCTAACAACAGCGTAGCCCCCCAAACTTTGAATTCTAGACTGCTTGGAAGTTTATGCTGGCAATAAAAATCAATAATTTTGGCCTCTGTAAAATCAATTTTGTCAAAATTATTTTTTGTCAAATCAATTACATACTTCACACTCCACACCTCCATAACTCAGTTCTTAATTAAAATAATTTCCATCATTGTACTTCTAATTGGTTGACCTGTTGTCGTCAAAGATGTTCCAGCATTTGCTGCCTGACCTCTTGAAACCAAAGTATATCCCGCTGCCTTTAATTCCTCTTCGCTCATTTTATAAACTGTATTAAAAGTTTTATTAGACAAACCACCTGTAATTTCTAAAGTGCCACCACTCTGTAAAACTCTTGAGACTTCGGGATTCAAAACATCGTATCTGTACGGATTTTCCATAATAACTCTACTTTGACTCCCAGTAGCTATGTTACTTAAATTTGTAGCATCTCCTAGATGGACACCACTAGTCCCTGGTTTTGGATCAATGTTGTAAGCTCCTTGAATAGGTTTTGATCCAGCTCCAATATTAAGGGTTCCATTTTTTGTAGCAGGTGTATCTAAGAATTTAACTGGAACCTGCGGCTTAGGTGCAAACCCCGCATTTCCTTTGGAAATGCTAAAACCTGGTGGAAGCTTTATCATGGCCATGGCCAATCCGATATCTGATAATTGCATCTCCTGGAGATACCCGCCATATAAGAGTACTTCCTTGGAGAAAAAGGCATTTAGAACGTCTACCATATCACCACTTTGAGCTTGACTTAACGTCTTGACGTAATTCTGGTAATCCTGCTCGGTAGCCTCTGGGTATGCCTGTTGATAGTACTTCTTCAAACCCCTCTCCAAATACTTAGCCGACGTCTTACCGTCATCCATGATCTCATTACTTGCTTTGTTCGATATGAAATGTCTATCGCTATTCTGCAAGTTGTCACCCCGATGACTGCCGCTGTACTTCTCTTTCAGATACTTGCTAAGCGTACTACCATCCTGCCCTACCAGCAATGTGATCAACGCAGCTTGCGGCCTGCTGACTGTACCCTCTGATCCTGCCTCAATGTTTTTGATTAGCGTTTCATTCTTCTTCGTTAATCCTTTACCGCTGACTAAATCAATGCTATATGACTTGTGGGTCGTCAAGTCTACGACAGCTACCCGTTCCTTCTCTTTCACAACAATTTGCTGCATGTTGAGATTAGCTGCAAAGCTCGGCTTCTGCTGTGATTCGGGAACATAGTAGGTTTTCGTCACACTTGCCCGCTACTACGGTATTCATTTTCATTCTACAATGGGCAGCTTTCAAAAAAAGAAACCTTGAATTGGTTCGAAGCCAACCAAGGTTTCTAGTCTTAGAGGAACTATTCGCTTTTGATCACTTCTCTACCTGTGGATAGATGATCTTGAAAAAAGTTAAAGTCAAATAATTTCCCCGGAGAACTGGTATGCGCATATTCGATTACTTTTGAATGCGCCTGAGCTATACTGTCCTTATTAAAAATATCAATTGGAACAGCTTCATCTGTGTCAAAAGTCAAAGTGATCTTCTGTTTACCTTCGGCTACGACAATAACTGATGCATAGTACCCTGAGAGAAATGAAAGCTTTCCTCCACACATACAAACCACATCACCTTTATTAATCGTATATGGCCAAGTATGATATTGTTTGCGTCCTGTATGGGAATTCCCCTCAACAAATTCGAAATCTGCACCCTTGACGCCCTCTATTCGAACTTTGATTTTTCCAAATACAAAGAGCGAATCATCCTCCGTTTGAACTCCTTGTTTTTCTATTTGTTCGTTTAAATCGTAGATATTTACAATTGCATTAGTCATCTCAAATTCATAGACACCTCTAATATCACTAGGGAAATTCAAGAAAACGGTTGGGGTAACTTCCATATCAGCTCCCAATATACTATCAAATTCTTTATTACTAATATCAAGGGTCAGTTTCATTTTCATCCTCACTTTCGTACAATGGTATATTGATCTAGCATAGTTGATTTGATATTACCACCTGTAGTGGTTTTAAAACTTCCGTCATTAGGGATCTCTACTCTCTCGCCTTTTATTGTTAATCCTTTGGAATCTAATGTTTTCATTAACTTGTCCATGTTAGAACGTGAACCGGTTATAATAACTTCCCCATCTTGTGATAAGACTCTTAATATCTCAGAATTTAGCGGATCATATCCATAAGGATTTTCTATATATATTTTACTCTGACTACCAGTCTTAATATTAGACAGATTGGTAGCATCTCCGGTATAAACTCCCTGAGCTTTGGGTGCAAGATCAATGTTGTATGCACCTTCTATTGGTTTCCCACCAGCACCAATATTCAGCGTTCCATTTTTTGTGGCTGGATTACTTAAGAAATTACCCGCACCCGGAACCTGCGGCTTAGGAGCAAACCTCACAACTCCTTTGGAAATGCTAAAACCTGATGATCTAAACATCATGGCCCATCCAATTTCTGATAATGCCAATTCCTGAAAATAACCTCCATACAGTAATGCTTCTTTGGAGAAATAGGCGTTTAGAACGTCTACCATATCACCGCTATGAGCTTGATTTAACGTCTTGACGTAGTTCTGGTAATCCTGCTCGGTAGCTTCTTGAAATGCCTGATGATAGTACTTCTTCAGGCCCCTCTCGAAAGCCTTAAGCGATATCTTACCGTTTTCCATGATCTCATTACTTGCATGGTTCGATACGAAATATCTATCGCTACTCTGCATATTGTCACCTAGATAACTGCCGCTGTACTTCTCTTGCATGTACTCGCTAAAGTGACTATTGTCCTGCCCTATCAACAACGTGATCAACGCAGCTTGCGCCCTACTGACTGTCCCCTCTGATCCGGATACGATATTTTTGATTAGCACTTCATTCTTCTTCGTCAATCCTTTACCACTAGCCAGATCAATGCTATCTGACTTGTGGGTCGTCAAGTCTACGACAGCTACCCGTTCCTTCTCCTGTACAACCATAGGAAGAATAATTGGCTTGACTCCAGAAATACTCGACTTCTGCTGTGATTCGGGGGCATAATAGGTTTTCGTCACACTGGCGTAACCGATCAGCTTGTTATCCCCTACTGCGGTATCCACCTTGGATACGACCTCTACTCTTCCTCCTGTCATGGGGTTTTTGGATTCCGAATAACTCTTGGTCATCCGCCTATCGAATTCCTCATTATCGATAACAATTCGACCATTCTGTAGGCTAAATCCTTTTTCCTTGTCATCTTTAGTATTGAATTGTACCGAGACACCTGACGAAAGAGTCACAGTGGCTGTGCCTGTTTTTTGATTCCAACTTACCGTTGAACCCGTAGCGGCTGCAAGGTCGCGTAATTGTACAACTGCATGCCCCGTCGGATCTACATACATGATCGGATCGTTATGCGCATACGTATACCTGTTCAACGACAGAGGGTCATTGATTTTCCCCTCATACGTATCCTCGGATATAAACCGCCCGACATACGGATCATAGTATCGTGCGCGAAGATAGTACAGACCTGTTTCGGTGTCGAAGAACTCCCCTGCGTAACGAATAGAAGCAGCATACACCTCGATCGTCAAGGTTGGGTTGCCGAAAATGTCGTAGTCATACTGGTTTTCGACCGTTCCGGCTTCGCTTACCGTCTGTACAACGTCGCCGTGACCGTTGAACAAATAGTAGGACAGCTTGCTCGTAGCGTCAATCCGGGCAATGTAATTGATGCCGTGCACGTAACGAACTGCAGAATCGCCTGCAGCATCCGTCTCCAGGAGGACATGTTGGCGGTCATAGACGTAGTTGGTCACTTGGGCCGTATAACCGTCCTTGGAGCTGCGAGATACTTTCTGCGTACGCAAATCGTTACCGTCATAGGCGAAAGTGATCGTCGAGCGGTCCCCGCCTTTAACCTTCTCCGTCTTCACCAAGCGATTAAAACCGTCAAAGGTGTTGCTGACGCTTTCGATCAAGGCGCTAATATCGCCCGTAACGCCGTCGCCGAACAGACTGCCGTCGGTCACTTGTCGCTTACTGCTGCTATACGGCAGCACAAAGCTGACTTTTGCTCGCAGTTGATTGCCGTTATTGTCGTACAGGTAGTCGGTTGTCTTCTTGAGCACTTCCTTGTTGTTCTCATCGTACATCGTCTCGACGAGCTTCAACAATTCATTCGCGTTGGAATAGACATACTGACTCTTCATGAGCCGGTATGGCATTGCTTGTTTTGTATTCGGATCAACGTAGCCGCTTAACTGATCGGACGCATAGGTTTCGTTCAGCGTCTGGCGGTTGCCTGCGCCGTCGTAGGCGTAAATCGTCGTTTTGCCCGGCGCTTCTACTTCCAGGATACGGCCTGCCGCATCGTAAAGGTAATTCGTCGTTCCCAATCCGTCGGTCTTCGAGAGTTGCTTTCCGACGTAGTCGTACGTGTAGCTGTATTGGGAAATGACGCTGCCGCTCGGCGCTTGGTTGGTTAAGGTTAAGAGCTGATTATTCTTATCATACGTATAGCTTTCCTTCACGCCGCCTTCATAGGAGATCGAAGTACGGTTGCCGTTCGGATCGTAGGCGTAGGCAACGGTTTTTCCGTTAAATATGACGGTGCTCATTCGGTTCGATTTATCATAGGTGTAGGTTGTGACGAAACCGGTCTGATCCGTGACGGTCGAGACGTTGCCAACAGCATCGTACGTGTAAGTCAATTGAGCCGAACCATTCTTGACCACTTTCAGCAATTTATCGTTGCTATCGTAAGAGTAACTGCTTGTCCCGCTTGCGTCGGTCATCGAAGCGCGGTTACCTTTCTCATCGTACGTATAGCTGATCCGATCGTCTGTCTCGTCGACGGTCTTGGTCAACAGTTGATCCCTGTTGTCATAGGTGTAACGCGTATGATTGCCGTTACGATCGATCATGACAGCGAGGTTTAAGCCAAGGTCATAGCTGTATTGAATCGTTTTACGGTCTGCATTGGTGACCTGTGTCAGCAAGCCGAATGCGCCGTAGGCATATTGGGTCGTTTTGCCGCGGCCATCGGTCATATAAAGCTTGTTGCCGATACTGTCGTACCCGTATCTGGTCGCAATCCCGAGAGGATCGGTCACCTGAACAAGACGACCCGCCGCATCGTACCCGAATGTTGTTTTATTGCCAAACGCATCGATTTCTTCCGTTTGTTCTCCCGCAGCATTATAGCGATATACAGCTTTAAACAAAGCCGAATTGTTCTTCGCGGCAAGCTCCGGATCGACGGTTTGGATCAGCCGATTCGCCAGATCGTACGTATAAAGCGTTCCGTAACGGGCCGTATCGTTGGATGCGGACAGGTAGCCTTTGGCATCAATCTTCTTGATCACATTGCCATTCGCATCATACACATTCACGTTAATGACCGTACCGTATGCATCGGTCGTGTTGACCAGCCGGTTCAATTTGTCGTACGTGAAGCTCATCGTATCGCCTTTGGCGTTCGTCACCGCGATCCGGTTGCCGGCGGTATCATACTGGGTGGTCACCGATTGTTCCAGTGAATCGGTAACCATGATCTGACGGTTCATGCTGTCATAAGCGTAAGTCGTGACAAAGCCCCGTTCGTTGCGCATGGCGGTCTTATTGCCAACCTTGTCGTAGGTGTATTGCGTGTATACGTCTTGGCCGTCCTGCTTGCGGACAATTTTGTCCACACGGTTTAGAGCGTCGTACGTGTACGTAATGGCATACCTGTTGCGATTGTCCGCATCCCCCGCAGCGAATGCGTAAGCGCGCGGATCGATTTGTTTGATTTTGTTGCCGAGAAGATCGTACTCGTAACCGGTAATCAGACGGATTCGTCCCGGATATGCCGGATCTCGCAAGGCGGCAATATTGGCCATACTTGTGGCGGCTGCAATATCCTGCTCATCCACCAAACGAATATCGGCTATCTTCCGGTCCTGATTGTCGTACGAGAACTCCTCCACATCATACAAATCTTTGTCCCGCAGGGTTTCCTTCTTAACAACATTGCCGTTCTTGTCATAAGTGTATTTCGTATAGGCGCCGCCGTTGTCGGATACGGTTAATGCAAGGTTATTGTCGGTGTACGCATAGCGAGTTTCACGGATAAAAGACTTATCCCTGGAACTTGTCATCGCTTGTTTGATCACGTTGCCAACCTTGTCATAGACAGTCGTTTCTATCGCGTATACCACGTTACCGCCGGCATCGAACTCAAGCGGCGTTCGTTTTTCGACCATCCGATGATTGGCATCATACTTGAACAACGTGACGCTGCCACGCTTGTCCTTCTGGGAAACCACGTTCCCCGACAGATCGGTTTTAAATTCTTGCGTATTTCCATAAGGATCGGTAACCGTTCTTTGTTTGCCTAAACCGTTATAAGTATACGTTGTCTTACTGCCGCGTTGATCGGTTTCCACGGTTTTGCGGCCCAGTTTGTCGTAGCCTAACGAAACCCCGCCGCCATCTGCATAGGTGACGGCCTTCAACGTGCCGTCCGGATTGTACTCGTAGACGGTCTTGTTGCTGTTCGCGTCTGTCTGACGAATCAGACGGCCCAGTACATCGTAGGCATACAAGGTGATGCTGCCTAATGCATCGGTTTCCTTGACGAGCCGGCCTAGTCCGTCATATTCGTAGACGATGCCCTGCGATGCGTCCATATTTCCTGTGTAACGTAAACCGTCTACCGTCTTTTGTACCCGACCGTTGGCGTCGTAGCGAATATACGACAGCCCGTCTCCATCGGGAGAAACCGTAGCAATCCAGCGATTCATACTATCATAAATGTAGGAAATTCCGGGCATCGTCAGCGCCTGATCGACTGTATCCTTAGCCGGATCATACTGGTTCGGCGCGATCTGCTTGATTAAATTGCCCATAGCGTCATACAGATAACGGGTTGTAGCGTCAGATCCGTCTGCTGCAGGAGTAATTTGTCGGATCAGACGGTTCAGCCCATCGTATTCGTAGCGTGTGGAAACGCCGTTTGCATCAACTTGCTCAATCAGATTACCGTTGGCATCATAGCGATATTCGGTTGCCGCCAGCAGCGGATCGGTCTGTTTTGTCAGCTTTCCATCTGCATCGAAAATAAACGTGGTTTTGTTCCCGTTAGGGTCCGTTTTGCCACTGATTAGACCATTCTTATAGTACGTATACGAAGTCGTCGACAGTACCCGATCCGCATATTCGTTGTCAAACTTGGCCCCCGCCAAAACCTGCATTTCCAAGCCGGAAGTTTGAACCAACGTCGATTCGCTGATGAGCCGAGCTTGCACGTCGTAAGCGTATCGCTTGACGTCCGTATAGCTGTCGGTTACTTTTTGCTTTTCCGTTATCCGGTTGCCTGCTCGATCGTATTCGTAATTGATTTCCCTTCCGAATGGACCGGAAACGCGAGTTAGGCGCCCCGCCTTGTCATAAGCGTACTGAACCTTATCTCCGGAGGATACGGCCGTTTCGCCGCTGCCGCTCCGCGATGTTCTGGCTTCCAATGTTTCCTGCGCAATCAGGCGGTTTGCCTCATCGTACACTTTGTGAGTCAGTTTGTAGACATCGTAGGCGCCGTCCGTACGGATAAATTCCCTCCTGGCCGTCTCGTTCCCGGAAGGATCGTAGGTGTGCAGGGTTCGATTTCCTGCCTGGTCGACGCTTTCCGTCAATTCCCCTTTCGATGAATATTTTAAAGATTTAGAGGTGCCGTCAGGATACTTGATACTGTAGGGTTGCCCAAAAACGGTATTGTAAACCGTCGTTGCATGACCTGCCCGATCCGTCTTGGTTGCCTGGATTTTGCCCGTGAGATCGTAATCGTAAAGCTCCTTCTTGCCGTCCGGATACAAGGTTTCTTGCAGCGTTCCATTCAAATAATAGATGTTCGTTGTTCGATTTCCCAGCGCGTCCGTCTGCGATAGCACGTTGCCAATAGCATCATACGTATACGCAGCCGACACCGTATGGGTCCCGTTCATTCGATTTTTTTCCGCCGTTTGCGCCGACGTGTAGGCGGTTTGTTTGTCGAGAATATTGTAAACGTACTTTTTCCCTACAGATTGGGCTGGGTTGCTCTCGTTGTATCCTTCTCCATCCGCATCTAGAGTCAGATTGCCTCTACCATCATATTCTCTGTAATTCGTTACCATGCGTGCGCTGCCGTCATAGACAGAGGTCTTCACCAAACGGTTCAGTACGTCATAGACATATTCGATTCCGGGCGCTTGGTCCGCGGATTGAGACATGTACCGCGGATCGATTTTTTTAATCAGATTTCCGTTCTCGTCATACACGAATCGGGTCATGTTACCGAGCGGATCGATCATGCTCGTTTGTCTTCCCAGACCGTCGTATGCAATGGATACCGTAGCCGCCTGTCCCTGAACCGTCATCGTTGCCGAGATTTGGTTGCCCCGTTTGTCATACTTATAAGTGGTATATTTGAAAGGACTGCTATCGGTAAAAGATTCCTTTTTCTCGACTACGTGATTCAGATAATCATAAGTGTAGGTAGTCGAGTCGTACCCATTGCCGTTATCTATAAGCTGTTCTATAAGGTTGCCAACGTCATCGTAAATGTATTTTTTGTTATAACTCCCATGAACATCGTCATCGCTGCCGCCGCCCGATGCCCGTAAGGTCCCGCTTTCTTCCTTGACGCGGCCGGCATAGTCGTAGTCGTACGTGTAGACGAGGAACTCTTTTTCTCCTGCATCCGCATAACGGAACTCCTGCGTCTTATTGCCGTTCGAGTCATAGCTATAACGAATATGTGACTTACGGTTAGCATCAATTTTGTGATATTCATCGGATTTACGATTCATATTGTCGTACGCGTAGGAAACGTCGGAAGCGACAATATCCTGTCCGCGCAGATTTTGTCCTTGCTTGACCTGAGTGGCGTTGCCTGCAGCATCGTAAATATACTTTGTGTAGATATAATCGGACGAATCATTTTCGTGCACTCTCTGTTCAGACTGCCGACCTGCTGTATCATATAGTACTCGGGTAACTCTACCCCCCGGCTCCGTTTGCTGTGAAATTTGATTCAGAGCATTGTAGACATACCGGGTTTCATTCCCGAGCGCATCGATCTTCTTTATCCGCTTGCCCTGATTATCATATTCGTAGCGGGTTACTCCGCCTCTGGCGTCAGTTTCGGACAACAAGTCTCCCACAAAATTGTACGAGTATGCAGTAGCGAAAAATTGATTGTTGTCCGGCGTCTTTTCCAGCTTTACCAGTCGATTCAGAATGTCGTAATAGTATTTGTTCGCATACCCGTCCTGATCCGTAATAGTGACGAGAAGCGGAGTGTTGCTGTCGGTCAATATTGTGTACTTAACGACAATAGAGCCTTTATCGACCGTGTCTTTTTCCTTATATGTCTTACGAACAAGTCCATACGCACTATCATACGCATACAGGATGCTATTGCCGTTCGCATCCGTTTCTTTGGTTTTGTTGCCTTTGGCATCGTATTCATAAGTAGCTAACAGGCGCATCTGGCCGTCTGCTTGCAATCCGGATTGCAACAGATTCCCCAAAATATCATAGATATAAATGAAGTTGGCGCCCTTCGGATCCATATATTGAATTTTCATATTGGCGTAAGGACTCTCTTGATAATCATACTTTTTGAGAGATCCATCCGGCAGGCTGTTTTGAACCACTCTGCTAAGCGCGTCATACTCATAGATGGTTC
Organism: Cohnella sp. LGH; assembly: GCF_017671885.1. Taxonomy (NCBI): domain Bacteria; kingdom Bacillati; phylum Bacillota; class Bacilli; order Caryophanales; family Paenibacillaceae; genus Cohnella; species Cohnella sp. LGH. Next base: position 160,226 of record NZ_CP072117.1, on the reverse strand, counting down.
GGTTGCCGTTCGGATCCATTTCTACCGTCAAGTTGCCCGTATCGAAATCATAGGCATAGGTATTAGTCAACGGGGTCCCGTCGACAACGGTGTATTTTTTCGACAAGTATGCTCCCTTTGTATCCTTGCCGTTCGCATCTATGCCGTATTCGTAATTCGTTACAAAGGATTGGCCGCTCGCGTTCTGCCTTTTCTGAGTCATGTTGCCATAGCTGTCATATTGATAATCCGTCGTGGTCCAGTTTGCAGCGTCTCCGACGTTTACCTTGGTTTCCTTGATGACATTGCCTTTACTGTCGACGTCGTAAAGAATCTGCGAAGTGGTGCTCTTGTCTTTATTCCAGGTCTTCGATGTGAGGACGTGAAATTTGTCATAAGCATACGTATAAACCACGGTATGCTTGCTGTCGAGCGGGTAGCCGTTCGCATCCCGCGAAGCTTCAGGACCAGTATAGTTGGTTAAATTCCCGTATTCGTCATAGCGGTAGTTTTCAATTTTTTTCACAGACGCACCTTGTGCTTTGCCGTCCGCGACCTGCAGCGATACCGTTTCTTTCTTTTTGATTAGCTTCATCTCGTCGTGTTCGGTAGTCGTCGTCTCGCTATGGTCGTTTCCTTTGTTTTCCTTCGTAACCAGTTGATGCAATCCGTCATACGTGTTGGTTGTTGTAGCTCCATTCAGTTCTTTGATCTGCGTAGAATAACGATACGTATCCTTCAAATAGGTTGTATTATATTCATTGTATCCCGAGATGCCGAATCCGTCCGGCTCGTTCGTATAGCTGTACCCGGTTTTGTTTTGGATTTCCGTAACGAAACGGTCTAAGAAGCCGCTCTTGGATGCGTCATAGCTTTTTTTAATTCGATCTTCGGCTTCGAAAACTTTACGGTACTGCATGCTCCCCGAGCTCAGCCTCTTCGTGTATGTATTGTAAACATAGCGCTTGATACGGTTCGTTTGGGTATAATCGATCTGCACCAAATTTTCATAGCGGTTGTACACGGCGTAATCCTTGCCGTTCATATAGGTAAAACCAAGCTCGGGCTGCTCATACCAATAATGATATTTCACATTGTTATCTACATCAAAAACCCTTTGCAGCCTTGTGCGCATGACATGCTTGGACGAGCTGACTAGCACCGCCGATTTGTCGTATACGATTTGTTTGTTTCCGGGCAGACGGACGACAACCTGGAACTTGCCCTGCAGCTCCCCGGAATCGGTGTTATTCGGATTTTGAGACGCTTTGTAGCTGTCGCTTGCGCTGTAAGGAGGACTCTCGATTGGGCCAACGGTAAAAGACGAATCTTCTTTGTATTCGATTGTCGTCACTCTACCGATCGTATCCGTGATTTGGGAAATCAATCTCTTATTGATCTGTTGTCCGTCGATCGTATAAGAGAGAGTTGTATATTCAAACTTGATCGTGTTTCCGTACCGGTCAACAATGCCTAGAATCCGGCCGTCCGCTGCGAAATAAGTCTTTTTCCCCTCCTTCTCTGTCATCATGAACTTGGATGTACCGTCGTTCTGCCCATTGCTGAAGGCTGTTGAGGTTCTTACCACGACATCCTTAATGGTTTGCCCTTCAGGCAGTAGTACGGATGCTCCCGCCAGCGTATCGGCTTTCAAACGATAGACATCGCCGCTCTGTGTATGCAGAAAGTCGGTGCTCGTTCCATCGGAGTTTTGTCGAACCTCAATCATGGGGAAGGAGAAGCGCATGCCGATGCCGAGATTATAACGTTCTTCATTAAAAGAGGAAGTCTTGATATCAGAAGAAACGTAGTCCACCCATGCGCCGTTAAGGTATTTGACCTTCATCTCCTGAACGTTGGAAGTATCATTTTTATAGATTCTCTTGATCTCTAAATCCAGTCCGTTACGTCCGGGCAGCACATAGTCTCTCTGAGTTAAAGTCAACTCGCCATTCTGAGGACTGATATACTCTTCCAGCTTATTGTTTTGCAAATATACAGGCGACAGCATCGTGTTGTATTGCTGCTTGGGCCCAACTAAGTTATTCAATTGATCTTCCAACGTTTCGGCATAGGCAGCCCGCAAGGGGACGACCAAAAACAGAAAGCCTAAAAATAAAATTTTATAATAAGGTTTCAGCTAGTCGTCCCCCTTTCATTCATACTTTTTCGAGTAAGCTTGCGCCAAAATCGCTTCTTCAGAGTAGCCCTCTTTGACTTGCTCGATAACCGAGTCCGCACTCTTGCCTACTTTGTTGGCGATGACAAATGCCTGAGCCACCTGGTCTTCAGTCAACTTTCCGGATGCCGTATATTTGTCCAGTTGTTCGGCAGTAATTTGCACACGAGGGAGCTCGTCCGCATTGTAGAGAAGACCAAGATCGGCGCTTACAGCCTTCCAACTGATCGCCTTAAGCCTCTCGTCTATAATCTTCTCGAAAGACTTGCCAACCGCAAAAGAAACTCTATCGGCAATCATGATATCGTCCGTGGTTAAGTTAGGCGTTTGCATTAACTGTTCGAGATAATCTGAATCGAAAGCTCTAGGAGCAAATACGGGACGGGCTTTAGCAAATTCGGAAAAAATATCGCTCCATGCCTTTCCGGTCTCCCTGCTCGCTACCATCGGTTCAAGATCGCTTAACTGGCCATAGCTCTGATATAAGAATTCATAGGCGATCAGAATACTCGGCAGCTTGTAGTTTGCCTCTACTAATCTCTCGATCTCTTCCTTGAATTTGCCGTGAATGCTCAATTCGATCAATAGCTTCTTGTAATTGGCCACATTTCTTTCGTAGTTGCTTGGGTCGGACTGCTGGATCTTCTCTATAATCTGTTGCGAGATCACAATGGAGTCCGCGTTGATAGCCTCCGGCGCAAGCGAATCAAGAGTCGGCGGCATTGCTGTCGAACCTGTAGTGGAAGTCGAACTCACCATTGCATACGCCGCAAAGCCAGCCGGCAATGTCATGGCCGCTATGAAAAGGACCAGCATTAATTTCGAAACTTTTCTCATATAACAAACCTCCTACTGCCTATTAGGATCGATCGATTGAATATCTTTCATTATGGCATCTGTCGGATTCTCGGGAATGACAGTTATCGCATTCGGGTTCGGCACATCCGGCAGCGGATGATTCATTTGCGACTCGACAGGGAACGCTACATCATTACTTGTCGTGAAGTCATCGTCGGTCGATGAATTTCCCTGTTGAATGGCTTCCAGCATTCGATTCTCGATTTTGTCGATCGTAATTATGGAATCAGGGTTAACGCCGATCCCCTTATCTTCTTTATCCTGAAGATATTTTTCTTTATCCGTAAAATATTCCTCAATATTCAAGTCGATTTGCAGCGCAAGAAGGTATTCGTTCAGGACATTATTGATGCTTCCGAAATCCTTCTTTAATACGGTCATAGCATATACAGCCGTTTTTAAGTCGAATTGGTCGCTAATCTTGATGTATGCGGTCAAATCCTCGCTACCTTGATTCTCGTCCTTCAACTCCGCTATAGGTTGCTTCGGACGATTGTCAACCGATCGAACGATTTCCTGCAGTTGGAAAAGAACTCTTTCCGCCAGCAGCTTGGCATCCGTTATTTCCGACTGAGTATAGCCTGCATCCGTTAATTTCTTAATGAAGTCCTTATCTAAGCCGCTATCGGCAAGAAGTTGACTCCTCTCGGCTTTTGCGGTTCCGTTAGAGTCGCCGTCCCGTGTGGAAAGCAAGGCGATAATATCGTTCCACGATTTCCCGGCGCTTCTCCATTGCAAAATATCCTCTTTACTTGCCCCGGAAAGGTTCGATAATTCCACCGCAATGCGCTTCTCATCCTCATCGTTTTCTGCAGACACGGCGATATTCGACGAGCTTTTCGAATTGAAGCCAATGCCCGTCAGCAGCTGCAGCACTAAAACTGCACCGATACAAAGAGCCGTCCACTTGTATATTCTTTTATATCCGGGTTTCATCTTTTCACCTCGAAGCTTAGCTTTATTCCACTCTAAATTGCATGGATGACTGTCCGTCAATCTTGGACTTAAATAAGATGGACGTAATTTCCCCAGACCAGACCGTACCCGGGGCAACGCTTTGATGTACCCGGAATTCAATCATCCCCGGTACATTCGCGACCGTCAGAGGGGAGCCGGGTATTGCGCCATTGCTCAGAACATTCTTCTCTGGCGTGAAGCTGTATAAATCGATGACTTCCAGTTCATCGGGATTGTACTTTACGATAAACTTTCGCTCGCTGAAATCCTTGACATCGAACGCCAGCAAGGAGAAATGAAAGGTTTGCCCTTGTACGACCTGAACCCGGTAGTCGGGATTGGTGGTGCTTGCGACAAGAACGGGACTCCATGCTGTTACTCCGGTCATGTTCTTCGCTCTCACCCGATAGGTGTGAGTCGTTCCCGGCGACAAGCCTTCATTCAAATAGATCGGATTGTAGCCTCCGTCCACAGCTTTACCGTCGATTTCAATATCATATCCGGTTGCGCCTTCGACTCGTCCCCATCTCAACTCGATGCTGTCGTTCGTAGGGAACCCCTCTAATTGGCCCGGAGCGTCTGGCGGATTCGGCAATGTAGACAAGGAGAGAACGGCCACCCAGACACCCGAGGTTCCACTCTGCTTCAACCTGATTCTATAGGTGTGAAATTCGTTCGGCGGAAGCCCGGTTTGCTGAAATATTGTGTCGGTTCCGTTGTCCACGATGATGCCGTCTACCTCAATCTCGTACTCGGCGTCCGGTGCAACCGTATCCCAGGACAAGGTAATGGAGGAATTGGTCACCAATGCGGCAATATTCGTAAGTGACTCGTTCGCATCGCTCTGGCTAGGGAGCGTCTTCATCGCAACCGGACTGCTCCATTCGCTCGTGCCGCTGATATTGACTGCGCGAATCCGATACTTATACCTGCTATTGGGTGACAGTCCGGTATGATTAAACTGCGCACTTGTCGAATTCATAATTGTTGTACCGTTGATTTCGATGTCGTAGCTTTCCGCATGCGGAACCTCATACCAGATCAAAGTAATCTCCTTTTCACCAGCCGTCAGCATAATATTCGTTGGAATATTCGGCTTCTCCGGATGCGTAGTTACATCCAGCGGCAGACTCCATGAACTCATCCCTCCCGCATTCGCGGCTCTGACCCGATACGTATGCCCGGTTAGCGGGTCCAAACCATCATGGATGTATGTCATACGGGCCCCGTTATCGAGAATTGCTCCGTCCGCCTCAATTTCATAGCGGTCAGCGCCATCAACCGGATCCCAACTCACCGTAATCTGATGCATAGTCGGCTGAGCGTCAAGCTGTTCGGGCGCAGTCGGCGGATACGGCAAAGTGATTTGCGTAACCGAACTGCTCCACTCGCTGGCACCCCCAGCATTCTTGGATCTGACTCGATAGATATGTTTGGTTAATGGTTGTAACCCCTTGTCTACATAGAATAAACGATTACCATTATCGATCACCTTGCCGTCCGCTTCGATATCATATCCATCCGCGCCGGTAGAAGCATCCCAAGTGACCGTGACCTCCGTTTGCATCGATGTCGTTTGTATACCGGTCGGAATCGAAGGAGGATCGGGCAAGGTATAGATTGTAACCAGACGGCTCCAGTTCCCCGTCCCCCCCGCATTGGTGACCCGCACTCGATACTCATGTGGAGTATTGGGAGCAAGATTGTTATGCACATAGGTTGCAGAAGCGCCGTTAGGAATGATCGCGCCATCCGCCTCCACGTCGTAGCCCGTCGCTCCGCTAATCGCAGGCCAGGACAATGTAATCGAGCGCTGTTTGGCTGTTGGTGTAATCGTGGCAGGAGGAGCGGCAAGTGTCGTTCCTATTAGTGCTGCACTTGTTTCAGTCTCCACTCCCGCTTCGTTCCTCGCTTTTACTGTCAAAGCGTATGAAGTATTTGCCGTAAGTCCGGTTATGGTTATCTTTTTATTGACCGGAGCAAACCAGACGGGAGCAGCGGTTAATGTTCCGGTCGCATTTACGTAACGGCCGCCCGCCTGAATGACGTATTGGGTTCCATCCGGGTTAGTATCGTTGATGGATAGATCCAGGCTGGTTTCCATAGAACGGGTTATGGACAACGTAGGATTCTGGGCTGCCGTATAGATCTGCTGTTCGCGCGAAGAAACAAGCCCGACTTTGTCCCTCGCCTCGAATTTCACTTGGTATACCGTATTAGGCATAAGGTATGCAGCCGTGTGGGACGTTTGGCTTGTCCACCCGCTTGTCGCTGTTCCGACGGTATAACGATACGAGGACGTTTCCAGACCTGAACCGCCATCGCTCGCGGAACCGGAAATCGAAACCGAACTACTGGTAGACGTAATGTTTAGTGAACCTAATAAAGGCGCGGTTTTATCCACATATACATCGACCGACTTTTGACCTGTCTGCTGCCCGTTGCTGGCGGTAAATCTGAACGCATGCTTCCCTTCCGCCAGCGTACCGATATTCATGGCGCTAAAACTGACCGTTTGCGCCGTTTGCGGATTGGAAACGGACTTCGTTTCTCGTGGCGATGCCTCATTATCCAGATAATAAGCAGCCGTCAATGGAGAAGCGTTAGGCCCCGTTACCTTGATGATCGGAATAAACGAATTGTCGTTCGGGCCAAAAAACTGATTTTCGACGGGTGCGACTACTTCCGTTACTTTGGGTATCGGCGTATAGGTTATGGTTAACGATGGAGATGTAAGATTTCTTATCGTTACTTTTGTCTGATCCGCAGAAATAAGATCCGGGAATAACATAATTCCATAATTCGGTTTTCCTTCAACCACGTGACGAACATACTTCTCCATTCCTGTAAACACGACGGGAGCGTAACTATTAGCAGGCGTGTTAACTACAGTAATTAATTCACCTTGACCTGGTATTTGGGAAGGGTTGGAAGGCGACCACGGTGATGAGTTCATAAAACTTTGTATGATTAATGGTCGGTTATCCCCGTCTTCGGATCTTATGCGATACAATGTTAAAGTAGCGCTCGAGACAATCCCATCAATAGAAGACAAATCAAAATTCAAATAACTGATATAAGCGTGGTTCCAAGCTCTTCCGCCCACAGGTATTGTAGAAGAACCGAAATAGAGTCCACTTGTACCGTATGCCTGACCTATTCGATAAGCAACTTGCGTAGGAGATACTGCCACCGTGGGATCCACTTCGATAGGATAAGTTAGCCCCGAGTCATCCACAGTAAGATCGATGTATTGCTTATTTCCTTGTTTTCTCAAAACCTGTTCAACAGACCTGACCGTTCCGTTAGCATCGATCAACCAAGCCGGCAAAATAAAAAGTTGATCGGTAGCCAATTCCGAGTTAAAATCACCCTCTACTTCAAACGAAAAGGTCGATGGCGCATTTTTATCCTTAAGGATAAAGGTTTCTTTCACCCCCCCGCCAAGCACCTTTAACGTTACATCGGTCGATTTCCAAACATCTACGTAAGTCAATGTCTGTTGATCTATCAAATTTGCCTTTGCCTTGTTCGCTCTGGTCGGCTTAAACCAAATTTGGTCCTGCCCCTTCTGAATACGATAGCCTTGCTGAAAGTTTTTAGGCAATGAAACATTGAATGGTACCTGTAGAGCTTTATATGAGGTATTGTCATAGTCAAACGTTTTTTGCCGATTGAGTTCCTTGTTCTTTTTAATAATTTGTTTGACTTCGCCAAAAACTTCTTGCGACATCGGCACATTTATATCTTGAATTTCTGCTTCATCGATTAATGAGGGGATGATATCCTGCCAGTTTCCATACTGGTCCAGATAATGCTGTGGTTCCAACGTAGAGACCATCTGCCTTGAGCCGTTCTCCAGCAGATAGTGCTTCGCATTGGCTGTGCGCTCCTCTACCAGTTCCCACTTGCTTGTCTTATCATCAGACGTGGTTGATGCGGCGACTGTCGATACTTGCAAATCTGTGGACTGAACGGATGCGTAGCTTGGTTTATGAGATAATGAAAGAATGAGAAATAAGGATATAAGCAATGCTGACAGTGCCCTTTGATACGACAATCAAAATCCCCTCCTAGTGATGAATCGCTATTCGACGAAGTATGTGATTTTGGAAGCTTCATTGGACCTCGATATAAAACGAATGATATTAACAGTCGTGCTTTTGGCATTCGAAATCCGGAAAACGATTTTCCCGTTCGCGATTTCACTGATGCTCATATTCGTACCCCTGATCGGCCCCACTGCTAATTCGATCTCGGGCGTAGCTACGCTCAAATCCTCAATTTCCAGTTCTTCCGGATTATAAGTTACCGTGATGGTCCGTTCCGTCAGACCCGGTACGCTAGGGGCTACGATAACGAAGTTAAACATCGTACCTTGCCCGACATCCACCGTCAGTTCAGGAATGGTACGAGGTTTGATCTTGTTCGACCATGGGCTTGACCCAACCGCATTCGATGCTCTAACCCGATAGACGTGCATCGTGTTCGGAACGAGCTCCTGATGGGTAAAGCTTGTCCCAGCTATCCCGGTAATGATTCGCCCGTCCACTTCAAGATCGTAGCTCAAGCTTCCCGGCGATGCGTCCCATTTCAGTTCTATATAGTTCGTATTGGCAACCGCTCTGAAGCGTGAAGGCGTAATAGGAGAAGTCGCTTGAGTGCTAAGTTTGCTCCAATCGCTCCAATCTCCTACATCGTTGCCGCTCTTGGCGCGTACCCGGTACGTATGGACAGTGTTGGGAAGCAAATTGCGATGGATATACGTCGTCGCCGTACCTACATCCACAATGACCGAGTCCGCCTCGATTTCATAACCGGTCGCACCCGGAACGGCCTCCCACTCCACTGTGATTTCCGAGCTTGCCGCATACAGCTTTGTTATTACAGGCGTGCCTAACTGCGTAGCCTTCATTAAAGCAGTGCTCCAAGGGCCTGGTAGGGCACCGCTTTTTGCCCTCACCCGATACGCATGCCAGGAATAAGGAAGCAGCCCGTCATGCAAATACGCTGTAACGTTGCCGACATCGATGACCTCGCCGTCGACCATAAGCTCATAGGCCGTCGCTCCGGGCACAACTGTCCAAGAGAGAGAAATCGCCGTCTTCGATAAGGCTTGAGCACTCAATACCGGCACATCCAGCCCGGTTGTTGCAGTCAGGAACTCGCTCCACGGCCCAGCCCCCGCTTTACCGATTGCCCGAACCCGGTAAGTATGCTCTGTGTACGGCTTCAACCCGGCATGCACGTATGTCGTGCTTAGACCATTCGGAATAATCTTACCGTCCGCTTCCACCTCATAGCCTACCGAACCGATCACCGGATCCCAGGAAAGCGTAACCTCATTGCTTGTTGATGCTGCACGCAAGTTTAAGGGCACGCCGGACAATGTCGTATACGTTACCGGCTCGCTCCAATTACCGACGACAGAATGGTGCCTTGCTCTGACTCTGTACGTATGTTCCGTGTCAGCTTCCAGTCCCGAATGTTTGTATTGCGTACTTGTTCCAACGTCGACCGCTACTCCGTCAACCTCAAGATCATAGGAGGAAGCATTCTCTACTTCATCCCATTCAAGATGAATATGATCGCCGGCAATGGTCATTGCACGCAGGTGGCTTGGAACGGAAGGGAGCGTAACTGCTTGGACGGCCTCGCTCCATCCGCTCGACCCCTCACTGTTGTTTGATCTGACGCGGTAAGTATGAATCGTGTTCGGTTGCAAATCGGCATGCAAATAGTGCGTAACCGCAAGGCCTCCTACAATCGTGCCGTCAACCTCTATGTCGTAGCTATCCGCCCCGGAAACCGCATCCCAACTCACAGCGATGGAAGTATCCGTCGCTACGGTATACAATGCGCCTGTCGCCCCGGGCAGAGTTGACTTGGCCACGATGACGCTCCACTTTCCGAAACCGCTAGAGTTGCGAGCACGAATTCTAAATGTTCTCTGAAGATTCGGATTAAGATCAAGCTCGGTGTAAGTCGTGCTGTTCCTGTTATCGATTACTGTATTGTAAGTTTCAATGTCATATCCTTCGGCGCCTTTTACTTCATCCCACGTTAGCGTTACGGAGTTGCTTGTTGATTCTAGACGAATATTTACAGGAATACCCGGCAACGTCCAAATCTCTTGTATCGGCGACCATCCGCCTTTAATACCGTTATTTACGGCCCTTACCCTATACCTATGCAGCGTTCCCGTTTCTAGTGGAGCATGGGCAAAAACGGATTGATTGCCTAATGAATAAACGGCCCCGTCCGCCTCAATCTCATATCCATTCGCATTAAAGGATGTCGTCCATTCGAGATTTACGGTGTTCTCCGTTGCGACCGTCGTAAGAACGGGCACCTCGAACGGCGATAATTGACTCTGCGGAACAATTTCCTTCGCTCCGGATTCGCTTGCCCAATTTAATAAGATGCGAGGCTGCTGCCCTCCGCGGTTGGCATATTCAATTTGGATGCCATACTCTACCCCGGCCTCGAGCGCCACCGAGCCGGAATACTTGCCGTTCTCCGTTGCCTCCCACTTATCAATGAGAAGCGTATCGTTCACCCACAATTTCACCCCGCCTCTTACGTCTGTTTCGAACTCATAAATCTCGGAGAAATACGGTGTTATCGTTCCTGTCCATCTTACCGACATGTTTCCGTCGTTAAGCCCCGGCTTGGTTATCGGTAATATATTGTTCAGGTTTATATTCTCATCGACGACACCAGTGAGATCCCCGGTCAAATTCGGTTCGGAATAATACTCCGCATTTAGTCCGTAAATTCTGTAATTCAGTTTCGTTTGAGCATTCTCGCCCATTCCAGTAGAAATGACAGGTCTCTGATTGGAAGTAATGCTGCCCCCGATGGCGACAACTCCGCCGGTTTGTATGTTCAGACGGTTATTTACGTGAATATCATTTTGAATGAATAAATCCCCGGAGTTAACGTGGATATTCGTCGTTTGGTCATTAGCGATCAGTTTTCCGACAATCATTTCCTGCGCGATGTTCATGTCCACTCTGGTGTTAATGTGCAATTGGTCAGAAACAAATAGTCGGTCCGCTTGTACATTTAATTGTCCGTTGTTGTATATAAGGCTTCCCAACGTAAAGTCGCCCGCCACCTGCAAGGTTGAATTATTATTCAAACGGAGCGTTCCGCCGATCCACAAATCCCCTTTGCTTGCTGACGCTGATAATTGCGGGTGAATTACGTTCAGTGTCAGATTTTCATTTGAATTGAAATCCCCTTTGATGACCAACGTTCCGTAAACAGTCAGTGCAAAATGTCCAGTCGTATTGATTCCGTCCACAATTAAAAATACCGGTTTGGTTGGCGAACCAAACGTAGCGGAATCGCCTAAATTGAGATGTCCGGTCTTAATAACGGCTGTCTCATTAGGACTGTTGTTAATTGCCGCTCCTAATTGGCTTGCATTGCATCCTGTGCAAGGACTGGCCAGCAATTCCATCGCTTCAATGCGTTGCTTTATTGCAGACATTTCCGTGTTTAAATAGGTACCGATCGCTTGCCCTAGCCCCCCAACTTTTATAGAGGGAATGGCGTTATACTGACTATTCTGCTTGCCGGATATCAGAATCGTGTCCCCGGGTTGTTTATTCTGCACCGCCGGTAACCCGATATAAGGCATGGACATTTGACGGATCGCCGGGCCATTTTTCATAATCGTTAACGATTGGATAGAGGTAGATGGACTTGTTGCATCTCCTTTTAATGTGAGCCTACCGTCCTTGACTTGAACCCGTTTTTTCATCGTATCTCGATCGCCGGCCGCAATTTCAAATTGATCCCAGAACACGACATCCTCAACTTGAAGCGTATTAACACTGCCGTACACAGCATTGCCTACACTGATCTCAACCTCATAACCTCCGGATGGCAGCGCAATCTCCCATTGTCCTCCGGGCTGTATGACAATAGATGAGCTCGATACCGAAGAACCGTAAACAGCCTCATTGACTGAATAGGCGGTATGATCAAAGTTCCAACCATATGTAAGCCCATTTTTCTCTCCGTAAACTTCTCCATAATCCGGCGTATATGTTGGTGAACTAGTACCTTCGGCCCCTCCAAATTGAACGCGAATATCGGATGGTTTAACCAACGAAGCTTGAGCAGGATTGCTCTCCCATGTCGAAACGACTATTTGCGCAAGCAGGGTAACACATAAAACTCTTGCTACTAAAGATAATAAATGATTTTTCATGTCACACTCTCCCTTAAATAGATAAATCAGGGTTTTCAGAAAACAAAAAAAGCCAGCGAGCGGGCAACCCGGCGGCCATAGCAGTCGATGAATTCTACCGACACCTTAGGTCCGTGGCTTTGCGTCCCTGCCTTTCGAACAGGTTTGCCTTTATCAGTTCACATGGCTGTATCTCGTAGCGGTTTATTGTTCTTGAATAGGTAAAATTACCCTTTCGCCCTTCAGTTTACACCATTTTCCTTTTTTGTTCTACTATTTTCTTCAGAAACTGATACTTTCGATAGAGAAAAGGGGAGACTGTGGAATTAGGACTTTATAGAGTTAATTGCTCTATTCCGAGGACAGGAAAACAGCTGGTGTGGGGTGCGCAGTAAGGAATATAAATCAAGTACAGTTTCTGAATTCTAGAGCTCTGCGGGAACTTGTCTCTTAAAAGGAGAAAGAAGCTCTAAGAGCCCGCCTCCAAGCCCATTTGCTTGTGAACGGCGATAATGCAATTGAGCTGGTTACGTCTCTCTTGGAGCAGTGTATTTTGAGAGGTTCATTCTCCATTCATGATTCGGTACATCTTTATTCCTGTGAGGTAAGCGCCATTAACACGGCCTAATTGTCGGGCAATATAAGAAAACTGCTCGATTGTGTTTGCAAGTTCTCCCTCCCTCAACGTACTCCATCCAGATCCAAACGGTTCCATCCTGTTGATCTTCAACCAAATAGCTCTGTGCAGAGTAGATGGAAACCGGAAGTTCGCTCAAAACTCCTGACTCAAATACAGGCGCTTCACGTGGCCCATAGTTGTGCTGTTCCAAGTGATCTTTCTCGACTGTATCCGGTTCCCTAAGCTAAAGCCGCCGAGAAGCCCCCAAGAACACCTCTGACGTCAGAAACTTGCTCAAGGCCAATAGGAGAATAACCGAAGGAAGGCTTACGATAGCTCCCAGCTGCAGCATAATCTCGGGAGATTGCTGCAGGTCCATGCTTCTGCTTAACATAGCGACGCTGGCGATAGGAGAGTAAAGTTCGGGATTGCTTGTATAAACGAAAGACGGAATGTAGGAGTTCCATAAGCCGACAAAGTTCAGTACGCCAAGCCCCAACAGCGGTTTCCATACTTTAGGCACGAAAAGGGTGAAAAAGGCATGCATTTCCCCCCGTCCCTCCTGCTCGGCCTGCAGCTTTAAGGAAGCGTAATTTGCGTTAAAGACGCTCTTCAACACAAATACGCCCACAATCGCGACTACTCCGCTGATCAGCAGCGGGAAAATCGTGTTGACCGCGCCCAGCTCCCTATACGCCATATATTCGTGTAAAGTAGTTCCCGTTCCGATCGCCAGCACAAACAGCAGCACAAGCTTATAAAGTCCGCGACCGGGCAGCCGAGAAACGGTGAGAGGATAAGCGAGCATGAGAATGATCAACAGACCGATCACGGTCACCGTGCCGTACAGGATTAGAAAAAGCATAAAATTTTGCCCCGGGAAGACATCGGATAAGGCTGGCCCGCCCCCTTCGCCGATAAGAAAAGGATGAACGAACAGGAAGTACAGGAAAAACAGCACGATCGCCGAATACAGCGAAGCGACGACAATTCCGAGCGCGTTGCGCCCTGCAGAAGCACCGAAGCCTGAACCCGAACTGGAGTCCGCGGACTTGCCGAGATTCACCCGCTTCACTCCCGAAGCATGAGCAGAGCCGCCGGTGAACAGATCGCGGAGGAACCATTTTCGCACAAGAAAATAGGCCGCTAAAGTAAAGACGAGTTGAACCGCAAACTGAAACAGCCACACCGCCGAGGTGACGCCGTAATTGGCATTTATAAAGCCGATCCGAAAACCGAAGGTATCCACCGTATCGCCTACTGAATAGACGAGAGGGTTGTTCAGCAGATAAAGCAGATCGAAATCGGTGGACAGAATCGTGGACAACTGGATCAGCAAAAACGCGACAAGCGCCCGTAAAGCGGGATAGAACGTGGAAGTCTGCCGGACTCCGGGCGCATGCGAGCCGGATTGATAGGCTTGAATCGCGGCCAACGCAAGAAGCACGGGAATTCCGCAGGTTTTCAGAGCTTCTAGCAAGTAGACGATCGCCCTGAAATACGCAGGATCGGTCAGAAGCAGGCTATCTATCGAAAAGATCGATTGCGTAGGCGATAACAGATACGCCGCTACGTCCGCAAAGACGGAGGACGGGATAAAATACGGGATCAGAAAAAAAAGAACGAACGCATTACGCAGCCGAGCAGATTGAATTCCGCTCAGCGCGAGCGCGAGCATAAGAGCGACGGTTCCAACGACGCCCATATACGAGAGCTTGATCGCGAGCGTGTTCCCTAGAACGCTAACGAATTCCGGCATGCCGAATAGCGCTTCGAAGTTGGCCCAACCTGTCCACTCGCTCCCGAATATACCTTTGAGCGGCTTCACATCTGTAAAGGCCATACGAACTCCGGCAATAAGAGGAACCATTTTCAACAGGAAAATAAGAAGCAACGGCAGAAATGCCAGCAGGTAGTGAAATTTATATTTCCAAATTCGTTTGAGGTAAAGATCCAATGAAGGAGCCTCCCATTCTCATATTCATTCACATACATACCAAATTGTACCATCCAATAGCGCGGATCGTCTACAATTTCCGCAAGTAGAATTCGAGCCTGAACGGAAGAACCGAAGCGCGAAGTCCTTTTAAGGTTCGACTGAGCCGAAACCGACAAAATAAAGATCACTCCATTTCAACCCGAGCTTGCTAGGCGGGTGAAATAGGGTGATCTTTTTTCCAATCCTCGAATTTGCAGCTCTACTCTGCGGACGGTAGCGCCAGCGTTCCCGGTATAACGACTTTGCCGACCAATGCATTCCCTTTGATCGCTTCCACGAGAAACCGCACGGACATCTGACCGACCTCCAGGCGCGGAATATTGACGGTGGCGATCCTCTCGGCCATTCCCTGGCTCCCTCCGACATTGTCGCAGCCGATCAGCTCGATTTCCCCGTCCGCCAGCCCGGCTTCGTTCATCGCCTGCAGGGCGCCGAAGGCCGCGCGATCGCTTACCGCGAATACCGCGGTCGGCCGCTCGGAGAGTTGAAGCAAATATTTCATCTCCTGGTAGCCTTTAATATAGCCGTCGTCGAAGTTCGGAGTGATAAACTGCGGATCAAGCGGCATTCCGTGCTCCATCAACGCGGCGCAATAGCCGGCATAGCGGTCAACCAGCGACTTGTACTTAACGGGGCCGCTAATAAAGCCGATCCGTCGATGTCCCCGGCCGATCAAATATTCCGTGGCCAGAAACCCTGCGCCGTAATGATCCGAGTGCACCGACAGAATGTCGCCTTTATGCGTATAGTTATCCACGAGCACAAGAGGAATACCCGAGTGCCGCAGCTCGCTGATAAGCTCATCGGTAATCAAGCCGCCGCCGAGCGCAATCAGCCCGCCCACCTGGTTCAGCCAGGCTTGGGAATCGGAGCCTTCCCGGACAAAGGAGAGCACCATCTCGTAGCCGAGGAGGCTGCATTCCTTCTCGATGCCGTGGATGATTTCGCCGTAGTAGGGATCGGTTTCGAAGGAGGCGTACTGTTCAATCAGCACGCGAATCAGCAGTCTTCCTTCCGCTAGAGCCCGATCATGGCTAAGCTCTGCGTATGCTTGGCGAATCGTATGCTTCGTTTCATCGGAGAAGGAGCCTTTCTGATTCAGAACCAGCGACACCGTCGCGGGAGAGAACCCCGTTCGATCCGCGATTTCTTTAATGCTCGGCTTTCTTCTGCTTTCGTTCTTCTCGCTCATAATTTCACCTTTCATGCCGACAATTTGATCTGATTCACGGGGATACGGCCGGAACGAACCTCAAGATACGGTCGTCCATCCTTTATTCCTGCTATACCATATCCTTCGTTCGTACACAAGAAACTCAAATAATCTCCGGTGACTCGAGGGGATACGTATAGCGTCTGTTCAACCGCGTCGTAACGAATGCCGCTCCATGCCTGGATCAGCCCGTAGGAGGCGAGCGCGCGAGCATACCAGTGTCCGCATTCGTATTCGTTATACGGATTGCGCACGACGCCGTCGTAACGGTCGCGGCAGATTCGTACGATCTCCAGCCCTTCTTCAACGCAGCCCAGAGCGATCAGATGCGAGGCTACTTGATATTCGATTCCCGTCCACACTTCATTGCTATAGACGAACGGCAGCGAGAGCTTTCCTCCTCTAGGCCAAGTGCACAGGAGCAATCCTCCCTCACGACCCAACGCGTAGCCGGGGCGCTGCGGATTGGCATGCTCGGACAAATCTCGCTTCAGATTGTACGTGTATACACTGAGCAGATGACTTTTTACCTTTTCCCGATCCAAAATATCTCCAAGCCCGCACATCTCCGCCAGCCAAGCTCCAATAATTCCGTCGGATAGACAGCCTTTGCCGTACTGATACTTGGGGCCTTCCTTGCGCATCAGCTCGATCGCTTCCGGGGAGTAATCCAGGTTCCGGTCGATGTCGGAATCGGCATGGACGGGCGCAGAAGCCCTCAGCCCTTCCCAAACGACCTTCTGCTCGAAATATTCGCCGTTAAACAGCTCTGTCTCCACATAGCTTCTGCCCTTGCGGTAAATTTCCTCATATCGCTCCGGGTCGTCTCCGAGCGCCCGGGCCATGAGAGACGCCGCCTTCAGCGCTCCCAGATAGATCGAGGAGCACATGCCGTCCGGGCCCCAAAATTCAATATCATACGTGTTGTGATGCGGCTCTGTCAGCACTCCAGCTTCTTCGGAATCCCAGGTTTGGATGCAATAGTTCAAGCTTGCTTGGACCCGAGGCCATAACGCCGCCAGCCACTGCGTATTTCCGCCGACTCTCCACTCCCGGTAAACCTTCATGATTCCGCCGAGCTGACCGTCGCTCGCCGCATGGAACAGATGAGTCGCCGGCTGAATCGGCAGCGGAATGCGGAAGTTCTGATGACCTTCGTCATTCTGGCCTTCGATGAACTCCGTCATGCGAAGACCGCGTTCCAAGTCGGGAAAAAGATGAGGAATCGCCTGCGCATAGTTCCATACGTGAGTGCAGGTGCCGTGACAGCTCCCCCACGTATCGTCGCAGCCCTCGAACGCCCACAGCCTTCCGTCGGCTTGTCTTAGCACGGTCGGCGATTTCAGAATCGACAGGTTGGCCGTTACGGCCTCCTTCATCTCCTCCGGAAGCGTCGTGTCGCTTAAGGCGCGGAAGAACGCCTCGCTCTCCGCTTGCAATCTTTCGTACTGGCTCGTCCAATACTCCGCAACGGAATTCATGCTGCCGAATCTCCCGGCATACCACGGTTTATGGAAATTCCGCAATTCATGCCTGTGTGCGTCTCCCGTCGCTAAAGGATCGTCCACGTCGCCCTGCGCCAGATTCGATTCCGGAACATACCACGACAGCATCAGCTTAACCGTTCTGCGCTCGCCGGGCTGCAGCTCGAGCGGCACGTATAGGCTTCCTCCAGGGCTTGCTCTGCCTTCCCCGATCGCCGGCTTCTCGACCGCAGCCCCCTCTTCGACCGATCTCCACGCCATCGTAACCGGATCGAACCAGCTTCCCCTGAACCACGCGCAGTCGACTTTAGTCTCGGCTTGATCCGTTGCGGCGGAGAAGGAGCCTTCCACCCATGGCTTTCCTTCTGCCGGGGGCTGATAAAGCTCGAATCCGTTGTCCGTCCGGCGAACGCAATGGTCGCCCTGGCCCTCCGCTTCCATGAAGTGAACGGCATGGAAAGAGTATACAAGCTCCAGAGGCTCATCGGACGCATTTGTAAAAGCAAACTCCAGCCCGGCGACAGGCAGACTGGAATCGTCCGCATTCAGAGGAATGAACGGACTCCAGCCCGTGATCGCGACGGAGATCGGCAGCCTGGGATCTGTCAGCTCGACCGTTCCGAAGGGAAACCGGCTCTGAAAGGAGCTGTTCGCAAACCGCGGCAGTCCGTAGGTTTTGCCCATTAAGCCGACGCCCGAGCCGGGCGTTGAAGTCGTGCGTATGCCCATCACTTTCCACGACGGTACTGGGCCTTCGAGTACCCGGGCGATGTTCCCGTCCTTGCCTTTAATACAAACGGCAGAGAATACGGTGGGCTCGTTGCCCGTATCCGGCGCGTGGCGCAGCGAAAATTGGGATAAAGCGCCGGCTCCCTCCAGACAGAGCATGCCGGCTCCGATTCCTCCAAGGGGAAAAGCGACGCGGGAGCTGCGTTCTCCTGTATACGCCGTGTTGTAGACTCTGTTACTCATCGTACAGCCTCCTCCTCACCACTTTCTGATCTCATTATATCGCGCCTGCACTTTTAGTAAATATATTTTAGATAAATTTATTTAATTTATTAAAAATAATAAAACGGAAGGCACTGTGGCCTCCCGCTCTTCCGCTTATATTTTGATCGCCTCGCCACTCTCCGCGGAGGGGTATCGATAGACTCGCGCTTAGAGTCAAGCGCCCGGCAGATGCTTATCCTGTACGGCAATAACGGTACCGTCGTCGAGCCGCAGCCACGAATCGAACGTCCGCTCCCCTTCTCGCAGGCGAATAATCCGCGCGCCGTGTTGGAAGCCCTCCTGCCCGTAGGTGTTGTAGCCGGTCGCGCGTCCGTAACAGAGCCGGATGCCGTGCAATTCTCCCCAGTAATCGTTGATGTGGTCGTGGCCGACAAACGTCCCCATGACGTCTCCCGCTTCGACCAGCGCCGCGAACATGCCCGAATTGACCAGCGGAGAGCATACCCGCTCAAGCTTGCTGCCATAGCAAACTTGCTTCTCCCAGACCTCATTGTACTCCGGCAGCGGAATATGGAAGAAAGCAAGCGCAGGCAGAGGCGCGCCACCGTTGCGGACGGTCAGAGCCTCCGAAGCGCCGGCATACCATTCGATCTGATCGCGGCGAATCCAATCATAGCCTTCAATATGGCCGACCGGCGAATAATCCCCGCTGTCCAGAAAATAAAGCGCCGCTCCGGCCTTGCCGCTTTCCCCCTGTATTTCAAGCATATAATTGCCGAAGCCGCTTATCCCATCCGTATGCTGCGTCAAGCTATGCTTCTGCTCAAGCAGGAAGTCCAGCAGCTCCGCTCGGCTGACGCTGCCTTCCGCATCGTGATTGCCGAATACCGCCGCCCACGGAATACTTCTGGATTCCGCCGCATCAATCGCTTCGCTTAAAGATCTTCGCGGATCCGTGCATTCCTCTCCGGAGATCAAATCCCCCGTAAATACAACAAGATCGGGGTGCTCCGCCTCCAGTACGGCATCCATGAGCGCCCTCGTGCGCCGATCCTGCTCATCGCCGTTCTTCCAATGCAAATCCGTAATCTGTACGACCGTGAACGTACCGTCCTCCCGAAATCGCAGCCCCTGTTCCATACCGCTTCCCTCTTTCTTCCATGATGTCTATAGCTCCGGCGCTTGCACCGTTTCCGGCTTTCCCCGGGTCATCATTATAACGCTAACGAAGGGCTTCGGGTTGCCGATAAATTTGCAGCTAAACGAAATCGTCTGCCCTCCGCTTCGAACGGCAGGACCGTCCGCCGCTGCGTGAACGACGCGAAGCAGATTCCAATTCCGGTCATAGATTTTGCCGACTCTCTTCAGGCTGACGACATTCCCCGCCGAATCGAGGATCATCCGCAGCCTTCCCGCCGGTAAGTCGATCATTTGCATTCACGCCTTTATCTTTATAATTTCTCAAGCCATATGTTGCCGAATCCGTTATTGCCAAGCTCGCAATAAAGCTCCAACTCCAACTGAATGCGCTGCCCCAGACCGGTAATATTGATTCTGTAACGATCCTCGGTCTGCGACACGAATTGCGGATAGGAAGCACCGTTCAGCAACAGACGAACGCCCTCGGCGCGGACGCTGCTTGCACCGCCGTCGGCATTATCGAAATAAAGCGCATACTGTCCCGCGTCGTCGATCAGATCGCCGATGTCGTACGTCTCCGTGCTCTTCCGGTCGACCTTATAGATGAACAATTCCGGACCCCATTCGCCGACCTTTTGCCGCTCAGATCGAATGTTGTTCGGGCTGAATACGGAAGCCGCTCCGGTGTAATACGCCGTCAAGCTTGCAATCCTCGGTTCGTCCACCGCCTTCAGCACGTTTAGCCGAAGCTTGTGCAGCGTCGCCTCGGCGATCCGCTCGATTCTCTTGTGCCCGATCGCTGTGCCGCTGCACAGCTTCAGCCACTGCTCCCCGTCGAAGCCAAGCACTTCATAGGAGCGAATGCGTTCGCCGTAACGAATATCCTCGCAAATAACAATATGGTCGATTGCGGTAGGCTCCTTCAGCTCAATTTCCAGCGTATCCCCGGAACCGCCGGCCTCGCAAAGCGCATTGGCAAACCTTTTGCGGATCTCTTCCCCGAACTCCTTCGCCCGCCGCGCGTCCGGTTCCGGAATTTGGCCGGTCGGATCGGGGTTGGCATTGAGCAGAAGAACGGCGCCGTTGCCGACAGACCTGTAATACAGCTCCATCAGATGATCCAGGCTTTTGACCGTGCCTTCATTCTGCGTGTTCCAAAACCACGTGTTCCGAATGCGCGCATCGCATTCCATCGGCATCCAGATTTCTCCGTTCGGATCGCTGTGCTGAATCGTGCCCAACCCTCTGGCCGCTTCTGAATCGGCTCTTACCGCATTCCAGGCCGGATAGGTGGCGATCCCTTCCTCGTTGCCGACCCAGCGGATGGAGGCATGCTTGCTCTGGAAATACACCGCGTTCGGAACATAGCGCTCCAAAATATCGCCGACCTCGATCTCTTGCCCGCCGTCGAACCATACCTCGAAAATTTCCCCGTATCGGCTCAGCACTTCCTCCAATTGAGTCCGGTAAATCTTGTTGTACTTTTCCTGCGCCTCCGGCGTTTCGCACCGGCCCGCGAGCTGCGCCCCGTTATAGATATCCTGCGGACTTAAATAGATACCGAGCTTGAGCCCCCGCTTCCGGCAGGATTCGGATAGATCGCGCAGCACATCGCCCTTGCCGTCTCTCCAAGGCGTGTCCTTGACGCCATAATCGCACGTATCCGTCTGCCACATGCAGAATCCGCCTACGTGCTTGGCGACCATTACGATATATTTGGCGCCAAGCGATTCGGCGACGGAAGCCCACTGTTCGGTATCCAGCTCGGACGAATTGATCCGGTCCAGCGGCGTCGACAGATCGTCGTACTCCTGGTCCTGATAGACGTTGGGCGCCCAATGGATAAACATGCCGATTTCGGTATCGTGCCACTGCACCTGCTGCGGCGTAGGCACTGCCAGCTTTACGGTCATTTCATCAAACCTTCTTTCTCTCTTAGCTCGTTATGGATAGGGGAAAAAGGAGTCGGGCGGCGAGACGACTTGAGTTGAAGTCGATTCAACTCGTCTCCTCCGCCCGATCGCGTTTATCGCTTCAGTACAGCCGTTTTGGCAAGCGAGTCCTTCCAGTTCTGTGCCCAGAACTGCTTGGATTGGTCATAGCCTATCTTATTCAGGCTGTCCAGGAATTCTTCCTTGACCTTGTTGAATTCCGCCTCGTCCTTGGACAAAATAATTTTCGGCATCGTCGTCTTCACCAGTTCTTCGACCTTCGCATCGATCCGCTTAATATCGTCGGGAGCGCTGGCGAGTCCGGTCTGCACCGTCGTATCGAATGCGCCCCACGAGATTTTTCCTTCCTGCACCAGCTTTTCGAGCGCCTCGCCGGGGTAGGCTGCTCCGTAATGCTCGCTGTATGCCTTATCGAGCGGCGTTAATTTCGTTTGGAACACTTTCGGAGTATAGAACAGACTGACCAGCTCGCCGTCGGCCGGATTCACGACAAAATCGTCAAGTCCCTGCAAATTGCCGTATTTGCCGATCCCGGTCGTATCTCCGAATTTCTCCATCGTTTTCGACAGGTTGATCGTCTCGTCCGTCATCTCCGGCTTGCCGTCGACCATCTTCCAATGCTCGCCTTCCACGCCGCTGGCCGCCAATCTTGAGCCTTCCGGCGAGAACATAAAGTTTAGCAGCTCTACGGCCCGCTCCGGGTGCTTCGAGTTTTTGGAGATCGCCAAGTATTTGCCGCTCCAGCCTGTCGGGGAGAATCCGCCTTTATAAATCTGCGTTCCGGTAATCGGAATCATGCCGTAGCCGGCTTCGGGCTTGCCTGCGTCGGCCAGCTTCTTGTTCCCGCCGCCTGTCCACCAGTTGGCGATGCTGGACAACAGCTGCAAGTTGTCGAGCTTGGCGCTGTACTGGTCCATCTGCTGCGTGAACGCTTCGGGATCGAGCAGCCCCATCTGGTTCGCCTTGAAAAAGTACCTCATGCTGTTCCAGAACGTGCTGCTCTCGTCGGTCAGCAGCTCATAGGCGTTGCCTTGAGCATCCTGCACATAAGTACCGGGACCGTTGAAATACCCGTCCGCAAACGCGTTCTGAATAATGAACGGCCAGAGACCGCCGTTATATGCGGATACGCCGTATACCTTCTTACCGTCCTCCGTCTTCGGATAAAGCTTCTGCATCTCGGCCAGCAAGTTGAGAAAATCGTCCGTCGACTTGATTTCCGGAGCGCCGAGCTCTTGGTACATATCCCATCGCGTCCAAAATCCGACCGAATATTCATACTGCGGAGCGGCCGCGCCTACGTCCGAATAGGTTCCGGTATGGATGGGGAGGAAGTACAGCTTGTTCTGGCCTTCGCTCATGTTTTGTCTGAAGTATTCGAGCGTCTCGGGCATTCCTTTCTCGATGTCCTGTCCGCTCGTTTTCAAGTAGTCGTCTATGTTTATAATTTGATTGCCTTCGATCATTTGCTTGATATACTTGTGGTCGACCATCAGAATGTCGGGCAAATCGCCGTCGGCGAGCATCAGCTTCAGTTTGTTTTCGTCGGCCGCCATCGTGTCGAGCGTAACGCCTGTCCTTCTCTCGATTTCTTTGGCGACGGGATCGCTTTGTCCGAAATCGTCTCCAAATATTCCTGAATGTCCGGATCGATCAGAAACAGCTTGGATACCTTGTCCGCATCGTGACGCATGACGTCAACGCTGTACTGCAGTTGCTCGAACAGCTGCAGCGTCGATTTCTCCGAGCGCTTCTGCCAAATATCCTGCACGCCGAAGTAGATGCCGACCGCGCTGACGATCAGCACGACAACGCTCATGATCATAAACGATAAGCTAAGGCTTGTCTGCAGACTCGCGCCGGAAAGCTTTAACAACCTATTCCTGATCATCCGACTCACCGGCTTTCGACCAATCCACCATCCACTGCCGACGGAACTCGCGGGGACTGCTGCCCGTTATTTTTTTGAAGGCCCGGCTGAAGTAGCTGTGATTGGTAAAACCGGTTTTCTCCGCTACCTCGTACGTTTTCAAGTAGGTGCCTAGCAGCAGCTCCTTGGCCTGCTCGATGCGGTACTGCACCAGATAGTCCGCATAATTTTGCTGCATCTCTTTTTTGAACAGACCGCTCAAGTAATTCGGGCTCATCTGGACAAGCTCGGCCAGTTCCTCCAGCGTAATGTCGCGCTCATAATTGGCTTCGATAAACTGCAGTACATTGTTGATCTCCCTGCTGACGGTCCGTTTCTGCGCGTGAAGCCGGGCCAGCTCGGCCAAATACTGCCGGTAAGCCTCGATCATTTCATCCAGCGTCTCCGCATTCATGATCCGATCGGCATACGTTGTAAAAAACTCGATCCGGTTCGTGCGAGCCAGATGCAAGGTGCTGATCGGCCAGAGCAGCCATTGCATGAATTGCTTCTGCACCTCTTGCTTGGACAACGCGCTGCCGGCGTCTAGAAATGCATGAATCTTTTCCGCGAGCAATTTTTTGTAGCCGTCGCCAACCTCCCAGCCTTCGGCAAGTCCGAGCAGCTTCTCTCGCAGCTCCCCGCCAATGAGCTCGTTGTCTCCGCGTTCGACGAATGCGTTTTTTCCGGGCCCGTAAAAAAACTTCCTCTCCAGCGCTTGAATGCTTTGCCGATATTGCCGAATTAATGCGCCGTACCCGGACTGAATGTCGCTAATGCCGAAGGAGACGGTCACGTTAAAGTAGGTGGACATCACTTTGCGGATATGGTCGATGATTTTGTACAAATTCTCATAGATCTGCTGCTCGCTTAATAGATCGTGAAAGCTGAATAGCATCACATAACGGCTTTCCTCGTCATGGAACACTTCGCCGCGCTCGTAGCCTCGCAACACCTCGTTCAGCACGTTCAGCAACGACCTGCGGGTCAATTGCCCCTTCTGGTCTTGAAAACGATCGCGCAAACGCCAGTATTGATCGATCTCCATGGCGCATACGATCATCCGCGTCGGCTTTAGGTTCAGCTGTAAGTAGTCCACTTTGGCGGCGAACTCGCGCTCGGTGTATCCGTTGCAGAACAAATAGTCTTTAATCAAATTCTCCTTCACCGCGTCGTGCTCCGATTCCAAGTGCTGGGGAGACGGGCGCTGAGGGGAAGTTTTCATTTCGTGCTGAAGCCGTCTTAGCAGCTTCTCGATCTGCTCGGGAGTCATCTCCAGCTTCAAAATATATTCGCTAACGTGATGAACAAGCGCTTTGCGCACCAGATCGAAATCCTCCATGCAGGTTAAAATAACGACTTTAGTCGTCTGATCCGTCTCGCGAATGCGTCCGATCAGCTCCATGCCGTCCATGACCGGCATCTTGATGTCGGTAATGACGATATCGGGTGCGTCCCGTTGGTACACCTCCCAGGCTTCTTGCCCGTTCGGCACGTCCGCGATCACGGTCATTCCGAACTTATCCCATTCAATCGCGTTTTTCAGTCCTACCCTGACGAGCATTTCATCTTCGGCTATCAAAACCTTGAACATCTACGTCGCCTCCATGATGAACATGAAACTGATTACTAAGTACGAGTACAAAATTTCCTTGCCGCCGCTTTGTCTGGTTTTAATGTCGGCAATTCATTCGCTCGTTTAAAGTCCGCATGACACACTCGCAAACTCAACAATTTCTGCCGGGACAATTGGTTTACTGATAGGCAACCCCGAACATTGCACTTCCAATCATTAGTGTGGCAAGCACCGCTAGCAATTCATTATCAACAGAACAATTCGCTTGAGCCAAGATCAGAAAAAAATGGCGCAAGCTGTTCCTATGATAGGAACGGCTTGCGCCATCTTTGCGTTGATGTTGATGTGAATGCTTACAATCCGAAGGGATCGTCCTCGCGTTTGCGAACCTCTTCCTTCAGAATGGTATACATCCCGGCGACGTCTTCCTTGCGGGTTGACTCCGTCAAACGTTCGATCCGCACAGTTAGCGTGCGTTGCCCGAATTGGATGTCCAGCTCATCCCCGATTTTGACGGTCGCGCTAGGCTTGGCTTCCCTGTTATTGAGAAGGACGCGCCCTTGGTCGGACACGTCCTTCGCAACGGTGCGGCGCTTAATCAGGCGCGACACCTTCAGGAACTTATCAAGACGCATGAATTATTTTACAGCGTCTTTCAGTTTGTTGCCGGCTTTGAATGCAGGAACTTTGGAAGCTGGAATTTCGATCGAGTTGCCTGTTTGCGGGTTGCGACCCACACGGCCGGAACGGCTGCGAGTTTCGAACGTGCCGAAGCCGATCAGTTGTACTTTGTCGCCTTTGGACAGAGCGTCGGTAACTTCGCCCAAGAAACCGTTCAATACGGATTCTACGTCCTTCTTTGTCATGCCGCTTTTGTCTGCAATGTTGTTGATCAGATCTGTTTTGTTCATGGTACTGTATTCCTCCTATGGTTGAGCCATTATTCGTTCCCCCGGTCCCTCTAGGGACGTCGGAACGTTGATTTTTTAATGCACGAAGGATACTATTCTGTCCCTTGTTAAAAAAATCCTGCCATACTCTAAAAAAAAATCACGAAATAGGTAGAAAGTACGGGAAAAACGGCGGATTTTAGGTCATTTTTAGGTTCAGTTCGTATCAAAAGGACTGTATCGGATTTGACCGCGTTTTCCCGTTGACGAAGCTTTTGACAGCCTGGCAACCATGAATAGGCATATGCCTATGCTTGCGAGCCGTCTAGCGGTCTCGTATCGCGCTTCGCGGTTTGCGAGATTACCAGCATATCTCTCTCGTAATCACTTGATGAAGCTTGCGGATTTCCGACACCTTAACTATATTACTCTTGAATTGCCCTACTAGTTGCGCTACGCCTAGCATTTTACCGAAGATCGTTAAAATCGGCCGAGAGTTGTCGCTGCCTCCTCTCTATAATACGTGTTCAAAAAGTCCGGTTTTTCGATGTCGAGTTCGCATTCCGGGATGCTTCGTGATCAAAAGCGGGCTATCGAACAACTTCATTCTATCGATTTTTCGCTTCTTCCCACCATGCATCCATTTCTATCAAATCAGTATCCCCAAAAGAGCGTCCGCTTATACGAAGCTGCTCTTCGATATACTTGAACCGTTCCGCGAACCTTCTGTTCGTACCCGCAAGCGCCTCCTCCGGATCGGCTTTGACGAACCGCGACGCGTTAACGACGGCGAATAGCAGATCGCCGAGCTCGTCCCGCTGGCGTTCCGCCGACTCCTCGCGAACGGCCTGCCGAAGCTCGCCAAGCTCCTCCTCGATTTTGGCGAATACGCCGTCCAGAGTCGGCCAGTCGAACCCGACAGAAGCGGCTTTCTTCTGCACTTTGTGGGCGCGAGGCAGCGCCGGAAGATCCTTCGGAATGCCGTCGAGCAGAGATTGACGTTCGGCCAGGCCCTTGCGTTTCTTCTCCTCGGCCTTCATCTGCTCCCAGTTGCGCAGCGCAGCCTCGGCATTCTCCGCATTCTCTCCGCCGAACACATGTGGATGCCGGAAGATGAGCTTGTCGTTTAGCTCGGCCAGAACGTCGAACACGTCGAACGCTCCCGTCTCCTCCTCCATCTGGCTGTGCAGCAGCACCTGCAGGATGACGTCTCCGAATTCCTCCTTCATGCCGTCCGGATCGTCCAGATCCAGCGCCTCGATCGCCTCGTACGTCTCCTCGATGAAATTGCGCCGAATCGACTGATGCGTCTGCTCCCGGTCCCAGGGGCAGCCCTCGGGACTGCGCAGAATAGCGACGATCTCGTGCAGCCGTTCGAAGGAGCGGCGGCTAAGTCGGTCATCCGAGCTGGCCGGAATATACACGAGCATCAGATTGCCATAGCTGTCCAGTCGATCAAGCTCGTAGAGCGGAATGTGCAGAATGCGCTCCTGCCCCTCTACGCCCAGCGCTTGTCCGACGACGATCGGATAATCGTCCGGGTAGACGTTCATCAGCGCCAGCTTCGCCTCGGAGGCGGTATACGCGTCGTAGACTTGTCCAATTACGGTATGCAGACGCGGTCTCAAATGCTCGCGCGTCAGCTCCGACGCGTCGAGCAACTGGAAGCCCTCGATCGGATCGAAGCCGAGGCGCGTGAATGCTTGATCGAGGAAGCTCTCCCCGCCGAGCAGCTTCAGCCCGACGCCTTGCTCCGGCGCGCGCTGTCTTAACAGCTGCACCGTCCGTTCCGCGACCATAGGATGTCCGGGGACGGCGTAAACGATCGTCTCCCCTGGGCTTCCTGCCGCCGCGGCCAGCAGATCGTCCGCAATCGCGTCGTACACTTCCGCAAAATCGTCATGCTGCTCGTACAGCCGGTCGAACGATTCGAAGCCGATATCCCGAAGCTTCAGATCGGCGACGGCTGGATGGTCCGCCGTACGGACGTAGCGGCGGGACGAGCTTTCCAGCGCCTTCAACGTGCCGAGCGTCAATTGGTCTTCTCCCCCGGAGCCAAGTCCGACAACGATAATTAGGGTTTGATTATTCATCTATGATCATCCTTCCCGGTTATCCCGATGAGTCAGGTTTCTGATGCGAAGCATCCAGCGGTCTAGGCGAGTGCCGGAGATTCCCGGCAGCTCGCGCCATTCGTGCGGAGCGACGGCGCCTAGGGCGACGAGCGCCGCGGCGAAGACGGCGGCCCCGAGCGCGACGCCCGGCAGGGCGACGAGCAGGGCCGCCGCGCGCGCCGGCATAACGGCGGCGAACAGCCCGCCGAGGCCGTGCGCGAGCAGAGCGACCGCGGCCGCCATGGCGGCCAGCGCAGCGACGGAGCGCCACGCGAGCGGTGCGCGGGGGGCGGGCAGTTGGACGCGCTGGCGTAGGGACAGCGCGTTAAGGGTTGCGGCGATGGCGTAGGCGATCGCCATCGCTGCGGCGGCGCCCGCGATGCCGTGCTGTGGCACGAGGGCGACGTTGAGCGATAGCTTGAGCAGCGCGGCTGCCGCCAGGTTGACAGCCGGCGCTCGCAGTTCGCCTATGCCTTGCAGCAAAGCGGCGCTGACCGCCTGCAGCGTGCCACCGACCGCAGCCAGCCCGACGAGCGCCATTGCAACCGAGCCGCTATCGTCGCCGAATAGCGCCGTATTGATCGGCACGGCCAGAAGCGCCAGCCCCGCCGCAGCCGCGCAGCCGAACCACCAGGCGAGCCGCAGCGCGAATCTCGCCCTCCCGGCCAGCTCCGCTTCGTCTCCGCGCGTCCTTGCCGCCGTGAGCGCCGGAACGAGCGCGGCTGCCGCCCCGGACACCCCCAGGACAACCAACTGCAGCAACGCCACGCCTCGGCTGTAGACGCCGAACTGGGCCAGCGCCCATTCCCCTCCCTGATCCAGCAGCCGGGGGATGGAGAATGCGTCGATCAGCGCGAACATCGGCGCAACGATCGACGCAGCCGCCACAGGCACGGCAACCCGAATAATCCGTTTCACCAGGGCGGCTCTCGGCTCTATCACCACTACGCGCCCGATCGGACTTCCTCCCGCCCCTCCATGCCTTTTCCCTACGGCGACCGTTTCCGCCGCCTTTCCCGCCGTTCCGAAGCTTTTCTTAGCTCCGCTCGAGCGAATCGGGATCGGCTGCCCCGGCTTGCGGCCTTCGCGGACGGAGATCGCCGCCATCACGAGCAGTCCCATTGCTGCGCCAGTTGCCAAACCGCCATGCACGGCCGCGGCCGTAGCGGAGGCCGACCAGGCTCCGTTCAAGGCGATCGCCAGCGCAACGAGCATAAACGCCACTCTGGCGATCTGTTCCGCGAGCTGGGACAACGCCGGTGCGAGCATCCGCATCCTGCCTTGGTGGTACCCCCTCAGCACAGCAGCAACAGGCGAGAACAACAGCGCCAACGAGGACATTCGAATGGCGGGAGCCGCCGCATCAAGTCCCATCCACTGGGCGAACGCGTCCGCCCCGAGCCAGAGCGCCGCGAACATGATCAGTCCGATCAGCCCGATCAACGCTCCCGCCCAACGAACGATGCGTCTAGCGCCCTCTTCGTCGTCCTTCGCCGCCTTCTCGGCAACCAAAGCGCTAACCGCGACCGGAATGCCCGCGGATGCGAGGGTCATCCACATGACCGCCAGCGCGTACACAGCCGTATACAGCCCGAACACTTCGTCTCCGGCCAAATTTTGCAGCGGAATTTTCTGCAAAGTGCCGATCAGCTTAGCGAGCAGAGCCGCGCCTCCCAGCAAAGCGGCTCCTTGCATAAGCGCCTTTTTCCCAGAGCTTCCTGGGTTGCCTGGATTGCCCGGATTTCCCGGACTTCCGGAAATTTCAGAGCCTCCCGAGCTATCCGAACTTCCGGTTCCATATTCAATTCGCATGACCGTCCATTCCCCATTCCTTGGCCGAAGCTTTGTTCGTCCGCAGGCTTATCCGTAATCTCTCCGTTCCCATTCCTGTGTCTTGATTATAAACGAAAGCCGCAAAGCAAAAAAGCTTCCCCAAGAACGGGAGTCAAACCGTCCGGGAAAGCTTTTCGTTCGAACGCCTAAGCGTTCCTTTCTAATTCACTGCTCCATCTGCTTCGCGAGGAAGCCCGCGGCCGTCTCGACCATTTTGCTCTCCATCGCGCCCATCTTCACCGCATCGTCCTTGCTGAGGAGCACGACCGTACCGATCGGATCTCCTCCCGCCACGATCGGCGCCGCCGCGAAAGAGCTGATCGTTTCGGCTATGTCTCTGAGCATTTCGTGGCTGCCCGGGGAAGACTCCAAAATAATTTTGCGATTGTCCATGCAGTTCTCAAGCAGATTGCCGATCGCCTTGTCGATATACTCCTTCTTGGAGGCTCCTGCCACTGCAATGAACGTATCCCGGTCGGAGATCAAGGCGATATGTCCCGTGCTCTCGGACAGCGATTCGGCATATTCCTTGGCGAAATCGCCCAGCTCGCCAATTGGGGAATATTTTTTGAGGATAACTTCGCCATCGCGATCCACGAAAATTTCTAGCGGATCCCCTTCCCGAATGCGAAGGGTGCGACGAATTTCTTTGGGAATGACGACTCTTCCGAGGTCATCGATACGGCGTACAATTCCGGTTGCTTTCATGGTCGTGTTGCCCCACTTTCGTAGATGTATTCGCTCTGCTGCTGCCGCCGGCACGAACGCGTTGCCGGCCTTTATGACGAACCTTGAACATTCGGAAAAAGGTGTCTCGAATCGTAAGGGTAGTATTCAACCTCTCCCATTTTCTTATGCGTTCGCCCTTCGCTGGAGGAATCATCCAACCCAAGATTAGGTCGGAACGCTCGATCTTCTTTGGCCTCTTTCTATCCCGAATAGAAAAAAAAGCGTCCGAAGCTTCGTCGCATGGTCGCGGTCGAAGCTTCGGACACGTTTACTTATTGCGCGGATGCAGACGCCGATGGCGAGGCTGCCGGGGATTCGGACCCCGATGCGCTTGGCGACTCTGCCGGGGGTTCGGATCCCGATGCGCTCGGCGACCCTGCCGGAGATTCGGATCCCGATGCGCTTGGCGATGCAGACGGCTCCTGCGGCAGCGTGACGACGATGCCCAGCTTGTCCTGTTCGCTAACGATGAATTCGTTCAGTTTGGTCGAAGAAAGCTCCATTTTGATCGAATCCTTGGACTCCTCGGACAGCTTGTCCACGGATGTCACTTCCTCGCGGCTCTCGACCTTCATGACGTGATAACCGAATTGCGTCTTGACCGGCTCGCCGATCTCGCCGATCGGCTGCGTATTCGCCGCTTCCTTAAATTCGGCAACCCAGCCTCCCGCAGCTTGTTTCTCGTACAGACCGCCGTTATCCTTGGAGCCGGTGTCCGTGGAATACTCCTTGGCCAGAGCATTCCAATCTCCGCCGGCTTCAAGCTTGGCCTTTACTTCGTTAGCCGTTTTCAGCGCTTCCTCTTCGGTTTTCAGCTCCTCACCCGTGTTGGGATCGGACGTTCCGATCAGAATATGACGAACGGTAACGACGTTAAAGTCGGACGGCGCTTTGTCAAACTCCGCCTTGATTTCTTCGTCGGTTACCTTGCCTTTGAATTCATCGCCTTTGGCCGAATAATACGATTGGAATTTCAGCGTTTCCTCGTAGAAATTAACCATATCGCCTACGGTAAGGTTGTTTTCCTTCATTTGCGTTTTGAGCTCCGGCTGCGTATTGCGCGCCTTCTCTACATTTTCCTTAAACGTCTTGATTTCCGTCTTGATCTTGTCCTTCTCTTCGTTGGAAATCTGCTCTCCGAGCACCTTCGTCACAATGTACTGCTTAACCAGTTGCTCCTTGATCTGCGGAATAGACGCGTACATGGCGATCTGGTTGTTGCCGCTCAAAAGCTGAAAAGCGATATACTTCTCAAAGTCTTGATCCGTGACTTGCCCGCCATTGTTGTAGGTAGCGATGACGGTTTCCTTCTCTTTCTTGCCGCACGCGGACATCAGTGCGACCAGCATGACCGCCGCCAGCGCCAACAGAGCCAGCCGACGATACGGCATGCTTCTATGTTGCAACATCCTGTAGTTCCCCCTTCGATTTTGTCGCTTCTTTGTATTGTACCAGAAAATCCTCAAGGAACGCTAATAGAGCGTTCTCGTCAAGTCCCCGCGCTTTCATGCGGATTACAGGCTGCTGCTCGCCCAAGGCGAATACGACGCGCCCTTGCAGCTTCGCCTCCAACGGCTTCAGCTTCTTCTCGTCGATGTCGGCGCGACGGCGTTCCTCCAGCTTTAACGTCACGTCGTCTCCGCGGCGGACGATCGATTCGATTCCGTACTTGCGCCCGTATACCTTCAGTCTGGCGACCGCCATCAGATTGAGCACGGCTTTAGGCGGCTCTCCGAAACGGTCGATCAGCTCCTCGAACAGCTCCTCCACATCTTCCAGCGAAGCGGCGGCGGCGACTTTCTTATAGATTTCGATTTTCTGAATGCTGTCGTAAATATACTCGGGAGGCAGATAGGCGTCGACGCCTAAATCGAGCTGCGTGTTCACCGGACGCGGCGGCTGCACATCTCCGCCGAGCTGCAGCTTGCGGCTCTGAATTTCCTCTGCGAGCATCTGGGAATACAGATCGAAGCCGACCGATGCGATAAAGCCGTGCTGTTCCGCTCCGAGCAGATTGCCAGCGCCGCGAATGGACAAGTCGCGCATAGCGATCTTGAAGCCCGATCCGAGCTCGGTAAACTCCTTAATCGATTGCAGACGCTTCTCCGCGATCTCCGTCAGCACTTTGTCCCGCTGATAGGTAAAGTAGGCATAAGCGATCCGATTAGACCGCCCCACTCGTCCGCGCAGCTGGTAGAGCTGCGACAGCCCCATTTTATCCGCATCGTGCACAATGAGCGTATTGACGTTCGGGATATCGACCCCAGTCTCGATAATGCTTGTACTGACGAGTACGTCGTATTCTCCGTCCAGGAAATCGAGTATCGTTCTCTCCAATTCCTGCTCCGACATCTGGCCGTGAGCTACGGCGATTCTGGCGTCGGGCACAAGCGCGCTGATCTGCTCGGCCGCCTGATAGATGCCCTGCACCCGATTGAACAAATAATAAACTTGCCCGTCGCGGGCCAGTTCGCGCTCGATCGCCTCGCGGACAAGCGTCGCACTGTATTCGACGACATAGGTTTGCACTGGAAATCGGTTCTCCGGCGGCGTCTCAATGACGGACAAATCTCTTACGCCCAGCATCGACATGTGAAGCGTGCGCGGAATCGGCGTCGCCGTCAACGTCAGCACGTCTACATTCGTCTTCAGCTTCTTCAGCTTCTCTTTATGCGTGACGCCGAAGCGCTGCTCCTCGTCGACGATCAGCAGTCCAAGCTCCTTGAACACGATATCCTGGGACAGAATTCGATGCGTTCCGATCACGACGTCGACCGTTCCCGCCTTTAGCCCTTTGATCGTCTCCGTCTGCTCCTTGCGGCTCCGGAACCGGCTCAACACCTTGATATTAAACGGATAGCCGGAGAATCGCTCGCGGAAGGTCTCGAAGTGCTGCTGCGCCAATATCGTCGTCGGCACAAGTACGGCTACCTGCTTGCCCTCGATCGCAGCCTTGAACGCGGCGCGGATCGCCACCTCCGTCTTGCCGTAGCCGACGTCTCCGCACAGCAAACGATCCATCGGACGCGGCGTCTGCATATCCTTCTTGATCTCCCGGATCGCCCGCAGCTGGTCCGTCGTCTCTTCGTACGGGAACATCTCTTCGAATTCCTGCTGATACGGCGTATCCTCTCCGAAGCCGAAGCCGGTCGTCGCCTGCCGCTCCGCATACAGCTTGATCAGATCGTCCGCGATGTCCTGTACGGATGAGCGAACCTTGGATTTCGCCCGGTTCCACTCCGAGCCTCCGAGCTTGCTGACCTTTGGCTCCTTCTCCTCGTTGCCCACATACTTCTGGATTAGATCGAACTGCTCCACAGGTACGGAAAGTCGATCTCCCCCCGCATAGACGATATGGAGATAATCTTTGTGAATGCCGCCGACTTCCAGCGTTCCGATGCCTAAATATTTGCCGATGCCATGGTTTTGGTGCACGACGAAGTCGCCCACCTTCAGCTCGGTGTAGCTTTTGAGACGCTCGGCGTTATCGAGATGGCGATCGACCCGTCTAGCCTTGCGCTGCTTCTGCGTGAACATCTCGCCTTCGGTAATGACGACGAGCTTGATCGAAGGCAGCTCGAAGCCGCTTTGCAAGTTTCCTTGCAAAATTTCCGGCGGCTCGATCTGATAGTCGTCCAGTACCCTTCTCATCCGCTCGGCCCGCTCAGCGTTGCCCGCAAGCATCAAAATCCGAACGCCGCTCTTGCGCCAGCGCTCGGTCTCCGCCTTCAGCACGTTCATCTGTCCATGAAAGTTCTGCATGGAACGACAGACGAAGTTGATAATATTTTGCGGTTGCGTATGCGGAATCTGCCTGACGAAGAGCGACAGGTAGACGATTTGAAACGCTTTCGGATACAGCGCCTGCTCCGCAGAAACGGCCAGCGCAAAACCGGGCAGCGATTTGCCCTGCTGCAGCAGATGGGTCGCCCACTCCGATTCGTCGCGTTCCAGCTGACGCGCGGTTTCACCGAGTCTGTTCGGTTCGTCCATGAGCAGAATCGTATCTTTAGGCATATAGTCCAGCAGCGTCTGACGCTCCGGATAAAGCAGAGAGATGTACTTGTAAATCTCGGGAAAATAAACGCGCTGGCGCAAAAGCTCAATTTCTCGGGAAATTTCCGAGCTTAACTTCTCTTTGGCCTGGCGGTCGGTCATTCGCTCCAACTGCTTGTCGAGCAAATCCCGCGCATGCTGAGCCGCATTCTGGAATCTTCTCTCGACGGCGATCCACTCTCGGCTCGGCCGCACGGTATAAGACTCCAGCTTCTCGATCGACCGCTGATCGGCCGGATCGAACGTGCGAATGGAATCGATCTCATCGTCGAACCATTCCACCCGGCAAGCAAGCGCGGAAGCGAGCGGGAAGAAATCGACGATGCCCCCGCGCACGCTCATATGGCCTTTCTGCTCGACCCGATCGACTCTCTCGTAGCCAAGCTCGACCATTCTATGCAGAAACTGCTCCATCGGCAGATTCTCTCCGACACGCAGCACGATATGCGCTTCCGACATCGTCTGCCGATCCGGAAGAAATCTCCGAACCCCGGCGAACGGCACGACAATAACGCCGCGGAAGCCATCCGCAAGCTTGAGTATGGAGTCCAGCCTCCGCGCCGACGTTTCTGGGCTTGAGATCGCGGTTTCTGCGGCGATCAGCTCATTGGCGGGATACAGCAGCACCTCGTCCGCCGATAAGCATTCTTGCAAATCATCGGCAATTTTCTGAGCCGAAAACATATTGTGCGTCACGATGAGAATCGGTCGCTTCAGCTCGCGGTACATTCCGGCGATCGCCACTTGTCGGGCGGAGCCGGACAAGCCGGCGACGAGTTGCTCCCGCATTCCGCTTTGCAGTCCTTGAATGACGCTAATAAGATCGGGATCTTTAACGAGTGATTGGATTAACGGATTCATGGCATTTCCCCTCTCCGAAACAACCTTCCACGTATCTACTGCTTATTTCAAATCGCGCTCTGGAAATCAAGAAAAAAGCCCCGGCACAAGCCAAGGACTCCTGGAGGATGTCGAAACGCGATGCTTTCGGCGCTTACTGCAACGGATTGGACAGCAACGCAAGCTCGGGATTCGCGTCCAGCGTCTGACTGCAATAGTCGCAGATTACCCGTACGGTCACGTCCCCGTTGGAATTATACGCTATTATACGCTTTCGCTCACCGGGGGTCAAGAATTGCAGACCCAGCCGATACTCGCCTACCTCCGAATGGTCGAAGCTTCCCAACGGCATGCCGCAATGGCGGCAAATATAGTTCACAGTCATAGCTATGCCTCCCGGAGTGAGCATATGCGGTATCCCGCATTTCTCTTTCCAGTATTCCCGCAAACCGTCTCTTTAATAATAGGCCGTTCAAAAAGGTCAGCCTTTCGCGTTATACTTCGCCATCGTCTGCTCGAACGTATGCGTCAGCGCGTATTCAATCGCATCGCATGCTTCTTCTATCGAACGCTGAAGCGGCTCCTTCTCCGACTTCGCGAAGCCCGAGAGGACGTAGTCGGAAATGGCCCATCCCGGCTCAGGCCTGGATATGCCGACGCGCACCCGATTAAAAGTCTGCGTGCCCAGATGCTGAATAATCGACTTGATGCCGTTATGCCCGCCTGGACTTCCTTGATATCTGAGCCGAATACGGCCAACCTCGGTATCCAGATCGTCATAGGCGACGATCAAATCTTCCGGCTTCGCCTTATAGAAATCCATGAAGGCTCTTAACGACTCGCCCGACAAATTCATATAGGTCATCGGTTTTAAGAGCGCGACCTTCACGTCTCCAACCTTCGCCTCGCCCGTCAACGCCTTGAATTTCTGCGCAGTCACATCCGTGTTAAACCTTCGAGCCAGCTCGTCAATAACCATAAAGCCCGCATTGTGCCGAGTACTTGCGTAAGTCGAGCCCGGATTTCCCAATCCGACAATCCAACGCATAAAGATTTCCTCCAAATCCGAACATTTTCGCCATATTTACTTAAGAAAATAGAATTCCTATGCAACGAAAGCCTGTTGCCGCGTGTCTTATCTAATACAGATTCCGAGAAAGCGAGTTGAATTGATGTGTACATGAACGGCCAGATGATTTATGACGACCAGCATTTCCTGGATCATATGTCTTCTCAAGTTCCGGTGCAGATTTATTGCGGAAGGCGGCACAGCGATATTGGTTTTATCGAATATTATGGCAAAGAATTCGTTCAGGTCAACAATATTTTCTACAACCGCAGGCAATTTACCTTCGTCTCTCGCCCGGGTTACTGAGTCAACGGGGTGAGCGGCCGACTGGAGCAGGAGGCTTCGGTATGCCGCTTTCAACATATTCCCTTTGTTTTACGGACGAGCCTTCTTGCCATGCCGCCTCCCCCTGCTGCATGACAAGAAGGCCGCGCATAGCGCGACCTCTTCGCAATCTTCCGACAGCCTTCCTTTAATCCTTCTCCACCGCCAACGCAGCTTCCGAATGTTTGCGATCTTCCTCGGCTTCGTCGTTAAGCGCTTCGACCTCATCCTCGGAACGCTCCTTCTGAGGCGCCAGAACGGCGACGATAACCGTTTCCGGGTCTTGTACGGCGGTTACCCCGGCCGGCAGCGTCAGATCGCCGATGGTCAGATGTTCGCCCATTTCCAGCCCGCCGACATCCGCCGCGATCGCGTCTGGAATGTCCTTCGGGTAGCATTCGATGTCGATCTCGTGCAGCACGAGCTGCAGCATGCCGCCTTCTTTCTCTCCCGGAGACACTCCGGTGAAATCAAGCCGGGCTGACGTCGTTATCTTCTCATTCATATCGATGCGACGAAAATCCACATGCAGCATCTGTCTGGAGATCGGATCTCTCTGCAGCTCCGCCAACATGACTGGCTGCTTGCCCGCTCCGGGAATCTCCATATCGAGCACCGCGTACGGATTGCCCTTTAGCATGTCCGTCAGAGCTTTCGCATCTATCGCAATCTTGGAAGGCACGGCCAGTCCTTTGCCGTACACGACCCCGGGAACGCCGCCAGATGCGCGAAGGCGCCTTAACTGGCCATGGGTCGAAGCCTCTCGGAGTTGAACTTGAAGTTCAGCGGTCATATCGAATTCCTCCCCAGCTAGGTATATCCTTGTTGTACCCCAGGGAGGCGTTCATTAAACATGCGGTTCGAATAAGGAGCTCAGCGACTGCTGTTCATGCACTCGAACAATCGCTTCGGCCAACAACGGCGCTACCGACAGTACCTTGACCTTGTCGGTGCCGCAAGGCTGCCTGAGCGGAATCGTATCCGTCACGACAATTTCCTTGATTGACGAAGCTTCCAGACGCTCAATCGCCGGCCCGGACAGCACAGGATGGGTACAGCAAGCGTAGATATCCCCTGCGCCGGCTTTCTTTAAGGCGTTTGCGGCTAGCGCGATCGTCCCCGCCGTATCGATAATATCGTCAATCAGAATCGCCGTTCTCCCCTTGACGTCGCCGATGATATTCATGACCTCGACAACGCCCGGCTCGGGCCTGCGCTTATCGATAATCGCAAGCGGAGCCTGAAGAGTATCGGCCAGACGACGCGCGCGAACGACGCCGCCGTGATCGGGGGAGACGACAACGGGTGACTCCAACTGCTTCTCATGAAAATAATCTCCCAGAATCGGAACGCCCAGCAAATGATCGACGGGAATATCGAAGAAGCCTTGAATCTGCATGGCGTGCAGATCCATAGCGATAACCCGGTGCGTCCCTGCGGTCTCGATCAGATTCGCTACCAGCTTGGCGGTAATCGGATCCCTAGAACGCGCCTTGCGATCTTGCCTGGCGTACCCGTAATAAGGAATGACGACATTAATCGTCTTGGCCGACGCCCGTTTCAACGCATCGACCATGACAAGCAGCTCGATTAGGTGGTCGTTGACCGGCGCGGAAGTCGACTGTACGACATACACGTCGCTTCCTCTAACACTATCGTCCAATTGAATATGGATCTCGCCGTCGCTGAACCGGCTCATCGTCACGTTGCCTAGCTCGACGCCGATGCATTTGGCAATCGAATGCGCTAGCTCTGGATTTGAACTGCAGGAGAATAGCTTTAAGGTTGGATCCGAATAAGCCATTTTAGTTTTTTACCGCCTTTGTTATTCGGTTTCTTTGTTTTTCTTGGCTTGGGCGCGAGCGCGAATCTTGTCCGCATACCCTGGTTTGTTGACTTGACGCTCGCGGGCAATGGCCAAGTCATTGTCTGCTACATTGCTCGTAATCGTGGAGCCGGCGACGACGTAAGCGCCGCTGCCGATCTTGACCGGGGCGACCAGATTCGAATTGCTGCCGATAAACGCTTGATCCCCGATCTCGGTCATTGATTTATTATAACCGTCGTAGTTTGCCGTAATCGCCCCACAGCCGAAATTAACGCCTGAGCCGACGATCGCGTCCCCGATGTAGCTTAGATGAGGAATCTTGCTGTCTGCTCCGATTGCGGCATTTTTGATCTCGACGAAATCGCCGACCTTCACCTGGCGCCCAAGCTTCGTTCCCGGCCTTAAGTAAGCGAACGGACCGACGTTGCATCCTTCGGAAATATCCGCGCCTTCGGTCACCGTCTGGCGGATCGTCGTTCCGTCCCCGACCGTCGTATCCTTCAAGTCCGCCGACGGACCGATCACGCAATCCGAGCCGATCGAAGTCGCGCCACGAAGCAGGGTTCCGGGATAGATGACCGTATCCGCGCCAATCGTGACACCCGCTTCAATATACGTATTCGCCGCGTCAACGATCGTCACGCCATTCGCCTGATGGGCTTCATTAATTCTCAGCCGCATTAGCCGCTCCGCTTCCCCAAGTCCAATTCGGTCGTTGACTCCCGTTCCCTCCACGGGATCCTTGCACTTGCTGGCGGCGATCCGCTCGCCGCGGCCGCGCAAAATGCCGATGACGTCCGTCGCGTAATATTCTCCCTGCGCGTTGTCGTTCGTCACCTCGGCAAGAGCGGAGAACAGCATGCGGTTATCGAAGCAATACGTCCCCGTATTGATCTCGCTAATAGCCGCTTCCTCTGCGGAACAGTCCTTCTGCTCGACGATTCTAAGCACGGTGCCGTCTTGACCGCGAATGATCCGCCCCAGGCCGGACGGGTCCTCCACGTCCGCCGTCAGCACGGTTGCCGCCGCTCCTTGCTGCACATGCTGCGCGATCAACTCTTTGATTGTCTCGGCCGTCACAAGCGGCGTATCGCCGTAAGTAACGACCGTAACGCCATCCTCCTGCCCCAGCAGCGCCTCGGCTTGCTGCACAGCGTGACCTGTCCCGAGCTGCTCCGCCTGCAGAGCGTACTCGATCTCATCGCCCAGCTTCGCCTTCACGGCTTCCGCGCCGTGGCCGACGACCACGACGGTCCGGCCGCATTCCGCGCCCTTTACGGCGTCCAGGACGTGCTCGACCATCGGTTTTCCGCATACGGGATGCAATACTTTATATAGCTTCGATTTCATTCTCTTGCCCTGCCCTGCGGCAAGGATGATCGCCATTTTGTTCATCAATGCGTGAGCCCCTTTCCGTTCCGGTGAATCTGAGTTGAATCTATAAGTGCGCCTATTATCAAAATCATAGCTTATAGCTTATTCAAGATCAAATGAAAAGGCTCAAATGAAAAGAGAGCCTGTCCAGGCTCTCTTCTCCATATCCATCATTATGCCCCTTCTACCATAACTTCTTCTTCTTGCGCTGCTCGCTCGTACTCCGCCAATACTGCGGCTTGAATCTTCTCGCGTGTCCCGGAGGAAATCGGATGGGCAATGTCCCGGAACTCTCCATCCGGCGTCCGTTTGCTCGGCATAGCGACGAACATGCCATTGTTCCCGTCGATAACGCGAATGTCGTGGACGACGAATTCGTTATCGATCGTGATTGAAGCAATGGCTTTCATGCGCCCCTCCGAATTGACTCGGCGGAGTCTCACGTCTGTAATTTGCACTTGTGTTCACCACCTTTGCCCCTCAGAAAGACTTGGTGTAATATTCCACAAAGTTACGCAAATTCCTTCTTAAATATGGTAAAACACCTGCTAAAAATCAAATAAATTTTTAATTCCTGACAGTTTCGACAGATATCGCCGCAATCAATTCAATTTCGACAAGAACATCCTTTGGCAAGCGAGCGACTTCTACTGTAGAACGAGCCGGCGTATGCGCTCCAAAGTGTGATGCATATACTTCATTGAACTCGGCGAATTGATTCATGTCCTTCAAAAACACGGTCGTCTTAATGACATCCGAGAATTCGAGTCCTTCGGCGGATAGAACCGCTTTCAAGTTAGCCAATACTTGGCGCGTCTGATCCTGGATGCCGCCTGCGACAAGCTCTCCCGCAGGGGTTAACGGAATTTGACCGGAAGTGTACAGCAGATTGCCCGTGCGAACCGCTTGCGCGTACGGACCGATTGCTGCAGGAGCATCGGTCGTGGAGACGATTTTCAAGCTCATAGTTGTTATCCTCCTAGAAAAAGTTGCCTGGTTGGACTTTGATTTGACGAGTCTTCAGATCGACTTCCGTTAGACGCGCCAGCGAGACGTAATCGTGAAGCAGCCGTTCCTCGCTATCGATCTCTCCGGATTCTACGAATACGCCGACACCGGCGACGACCGCGCGAAACTCGTACAGCAGATCGACCATTCCCTGAATCGTTCCGCCCGCTTTCATGAAATCGTCGATAATGAGAACGCGGGATTCTTCCTTAAGCGCCCGACGAGCAAGCGACATCGTCTGGATGCGCTTCGTGGAGCCCGAGACATAGTTGATGCTGACCGCAGAGCCTTCCGTCACCTTATGATCGCGCCTTACGATCACGACGGGCAGGTTCAAATACTGAGCGGTTGCATGAGCGAGAGGGATACCCTTCGTCTCGACGGTCATAATGACGTCGATATTCCGATCCGCGAACGCCGTCGCGAACATGCGGCCTACTTCCTGCATCATCGCCGGTTGGCCGAGCAGATCGGTCATATACAAATAGCCGCCCGGCAGCAGCCGGTCGGGCTGTTCAAGTTCGCGGCAGATCGAGCCGATTCTGACGAGCGCCTGATCCTTGCGACATTTCGGCACGAACCGAACGCCGCCCGCCGCTCCGGCCAACGTGTTCAGCTCCCCGATTCCTTCGTCCTCGAACACTTCCTTGATAATCGCCAAATCCTCGCTGATCGAAGATTTAGCCGACTGATACCGTTCGGCGAATGCTGTCAGGGAAATTAACGTGTGGGGACGGGTCAATAAATACTGCGTCATCTCTACGAGTCTGGCGCTGCGTTTCAGTTTCTTCACGTTCCCCTCTCCCGTCCAAATCCGAATATTTTACAGTATCATAACATCTTTATACGGTTTTGTTCAACAGAAACGAGAGTTTGTGCGGTGCAAGCGGACACTATGTTAACATTCTTACCACATAGACGTCTTTGCAAAACCCTCTTAGCGCGTTATAGACGCGTGCAACCTTCATTTCCTTGGACACTAGGCCGAAGACGGTCGGCCCGCTTCCGGACATCAGCACGCCGTCTGCTCCCGACTTGATCATACAATCCTTGATCTGCCGAACTTCGGGATAACGGTTCAGTGTGACATTTTCAAGAACATTTCCCAACGACGCGCACATATCGGGGAACGACTGTCGCGACAAGGCGTCCAGCATGCGCGGAATGGATGGGTGCTCCTTCACCTCGTGCACGCGAAACTTGCCATATACGTCCGCCGTTGACACGTTGATCGGGGGCTTAGCCAGCACGACCCAGCATTGCGGGGGAGGAGAGATCGATTCCAGTCTCTCCCCTCTGCCTCTGGCCAGCGCCGTACCGCCGCGAATGCAGAAAGGGATGTCCGAGCCGAGCTCCGCGCCAAGCGTCTCCAGCTCCTCTGTCGGGAGCTCCAGATTCCAGAGACGGTTCAACCCTTTCAGCGTCGCCGCCGCATCGCTGCTGCCGCCCGCCAGGCCGGCCGCCACCGGAATCTGCTTGTCCAGATGTATGTAGACGCCGCGTCTGACTCCGTACCGCTCCTTGATCAGCCTCGCAGCCTGGAAAGCCAAATTCTTCTCGTCCAGGGGAATAAAGCCCGCCTGGCTCGACAGGACGATCTGATCGCGAGGCAGCTCCTCCATCTCCAGACGATCGGCCAAATCGACCATCGTCATGATCATCTCTACCTCGTGAAAGCCGTCCTCCCGCTTCCGCAGAACGTCCAGTACGAGATTGATCTTGGCCGGCGCCTTCTCATAAATTTTCGACATCGTGTCTTCACCAACTTCCGAGACAATACCTTTTGCATTATTATAACAAACGATGCCCGCAAATGCGAAAAGAGGTCGAATCCGCGCATTCCGCGGGAATCCGCCTCTTTTGGCTTTTATTGCTATCAGGATCTCGGCGTTCGGGATGCGGTCTGCTCGGCGATCTGGATGGCGCGTTTGACCATATTTCCGGCATCCTTCGTGCGAATGCCTCCCCAGCCCTCCCGCTGAACCGTATCGTAGATGCCCAGGTCCTTGGCCAGCTCCTCTTTGAACTGCTCCGACATGACGCCTCTTCTTCTGCTCATCGTACGCCTCCTCGTCTGGATGTCTTGGGACGTTCACGATTAGAATGCCTCGAAGAGGATGTCGGCATGCAAAACGGGCAGCACGGCGCCCTTGAACCCGGCGCGATGCTGCCCGTACTATTCAACCGTCTAGTGCGACAAATAATGGATTCGTACCTCGCCATCGTCATTGCAGAGCGTAACCTCTACAGACTCGGTCAAAATATCGGCATAGCTGTACGAAACCCGCTTAAACGTGTGCTGCTCTTGGTCAAGCTTGACAATGAAAACCGATGGGTAGATTTCTTCCAGTACCCCCGTGCGTTCGATGGTTTTGCGTCGTCCACCGTTGGCGCGGAGCATGATTTTGGAACCGACGTGCGGCTCCAGGCTTCGCTTGATATCGAGAAGCGTGTTTTTAGCCATGATCCACTACCACCTCTTTCCCTGTAAATTATAACTAAAAACAGGGGAGGTGTCAAATGAATCAAAATATTATATCAACGATGCGGATTTACTGTCAACGGTCATTTTCCTTGATGGGATTAGGTTTTCCTAAAAAAAGCTTCATTTTTGTCACAAAACGTTCACATTTTGCTCAGAATTAACCTCTTTTAAATTCGGCAGACCGATCCGGTAACGCCCCATCGTCTCGATCCCTCCAACGCCCTGTCTCCCGCTGATCGTATGCGCGATGACGTCCGTAATGTTGATCGTGTCGCGAAACGGCGTAAACGCCGCGCGAACGGCCACATACACCGGATCAAGCGCATGAATCATAATTCGGCCCGGAGAGCTGGCGAAATTCGCTCCCGCCTGCAGCAGCGCCTCAAAGTGGGACTGGCACGCTCCGGCGACAACGACCAGGGAATCGCGGTTGCGTTCGTAATCCCTGGCTACGTTCACGGCGTGTACGAAGTTTAATGAGTTCTTGTAGCTGCTGAGCTGCTGCAGATTCTGCTGCTGCTTAAGAACGCCGTCATGGCCTGTAATGACGACGATATCCGGATGGAACTGAGGAAGCATGCGCATGAGCATATGCGGCATCTGCGACTCATGACAATGAACGCCTTCCGCCGGCACTTTCAGCTGCGCGTACACCTGCATGCTCTTCTTGAGATAATTCGGATCGCCGTCCAGATGAAGTACTTTGCCCGGCATTTCGAAGAACGGCTGTCTGCGATCATCCAGCGCTGTCGTAAATCCAAAACGGCCGAATTGCCGGCTCCGCTCCTCGCTGATTTTGCGCAGCGACTCGTTCGCTTTAATACGCGCCTGGCGCGTCCCTCCGAGCTCGTCCGGGTTTCGCACCGTCTGGAGATCCTCGACCGGCGCATCCGCCAGCAAGCGGTAATCCATCCCTCTGAGCACGGCTTGCTGCGCGGCGAACGCCGCGACCCGGAACAACACGTCTCCTCCATAGGATTTCCGTACGACAAGGTCCCCCTGCTTCATGCCCACTCACCTCTCCGTCTATCCTATGGAGTCGGAGTCGGATGGGTGCGCGTCCGGGGGGACGGTTTTAACGGCTATCGGCCGCGTTTTTATGCGAGCATGCCGCTGCGGGTCAGAGCCTCGCATACGGCTGCGAACTCCTCCAGAGACAACGTCTCCGCCCTCCGCTCCGGTTGTACGCCGATCTCCCTAAGCAGGTCGCCGAGCTCGGCTTTGCGCTCCTTGCCGGATAGCGCGGACAAATTGTTCGCCAGCGTCTTGCGCCGCTGCGCAAACGATGTCTGAACAACGCGGAAAAACTTCTCCTCGTCCGGCACGCTGACGGCCGGTTCGGGGCGCCGTTTCAGCCTGATGACCGCCGAATCCACATTCGGCTCGGGAAT
The DNA here is from genome assembly GCF_017671885.1 of Cohnella sp. LGH. NCBI lineage: Bacteria > Bacillati > Bacillota > Bacilli > Caryophanales > Paenibacillaceae > Cohnella > Cohnella sp. LGH. The sequence continues at coordinate 115,263 of NZ_CP072117.1, read as the reverse complement.
AAACGCTTTGCCCGGAACGATGCATACCAACTCCGGCTCGCAGTAGTACTGAACGGCGATGCTCAAGCTGCCGTAATCTTTGCCGCCCGGCTTGGCGGACATTCTCAAGGCAACTTCCTTCTGCACCATAACGACGATGTTCTCAATCGGCAGCTTGTCCTCCAGCAGCTTCATGATGATCGGCGTCGTCACGTAGTACGGAAGATTCGCTACGACGCTGACGCCCGCCAGACCGGTGAAATGCTCTTGCCAGAGCGCATGCAGATCGGTTTTCAGAATATCGCTTTGGACGATGCTGACATGCTCGTAAGGAGCCAAGACGTCCTTCAGGATCGGAATCAACCTCCGATCGATCTCCACCGCCGTCACCTTGCCGGCGGACTTGGCGAGCCTCTCGGTCAACGATCCGATTCCCGGGCCGACCTCCAGCGCTCCTCGCGTCTCGTCCAGCCCGGCCGCAGCAATGATCTGGTCGAGCACATTCCCATCAATCAGAAAGTTTTGGCCGAGACTCTTTTTGAACGTAAACCCGTGCTTGCGAATAATTTCGCGCGTCCGGTTTGATGTGGCGATCTCCTTCATGCCTTTATCGTCCTTCCTGCTCCAACTGCTCCAGCGCCGCTTGAAATTCGGCCTTCGTAATCCGGAACATGAGGCATCTCTTGTAAAATTGTTTGCCGTTTGCGTAGCCTATGCCCAGAATCTCTCCCATACGCTCTCTGCGGCCCGCAGATGAGGCGTGTACGATCAGCCCGGCGGCCAGCAGGTCGTTCCACTCGATCTCCGCAGGCACGTCGGTGGCCGCCTCCGGTCCGCGCACCCTCTCCAGCGCCCGGCGAATCGCTTCATCGGATGCGTGCTCCACGCCGATGCCCCTGCGGCCTCGCGCCTCGTCCTTCGTCAGAAAGGCATGCTTGCAGTCCGGAACGCGCTCGGAGACGATCTTGCGGATACGTTCCCCCGGAGCGTCCGGGTCGGTGAGGACGATGACGCCTCTGCGTGCTTGCGCAAGCTCGATCCGCACAAGCACGTCCTCTCCGATCGCCGAGCCGCCCGTCTCGATCGTATCGGCGTTTACGGCCCGCTTGACCGCCGTCGTGTCATCCTTTCCCTCCACGACAATCATTTCTCGAATCATTCGTTTTCATTCCGCCTTTAATCCGTGCTTTTCCTTCAAGCGTATACGAGAATGGTACGAAGGGCAAGTCCCGAACCCTCCCTTCCGCACTGCTGCGCAACAAAAATCGGGAAGAGCCCAGAGGCTCTTCCCGACGCAAAGCTCTATTGGATCGAAGCCGAGCGATGCCGGCTAATCCGCGGACGGCTTGACCGGCCCGATCACGTACACCGTATACCCGCGTTTTAATCCAAACTTGTTGACGTGCGATTCGCTATCGAAGTAGACATCGATTTTCTTGCCTTTGACGGCTCCGCCCGTATCTTCGGCGCGGCGGAAGCCGATCCCTTCGATGTACACCCACCAGCCGAGCGGAATCACTTTCGGATCCACAGCAACCGTGCGGCCTTCCTTCACGGTCGTTCCGGTTCGGGTGATACCGTAGCCGTCGTCTCCTTTGGATTTACCCGTAGATGCGAACCCTGCCGAATACGCCGTCAACGTCACGTTGCTCAGCATTCGTTTTACTTTGACGCTCTTGCCGTTCAGCTTGACGACTTTCGCTTCTCCCGCTGTCGGCGGTCCGCTGAACGACGCCAAAGCCACTTCGGCCTTCTTCTTCGTTCCGATTGCGACAACCTGCTGTACAGCCGGCTTGGCAATCGTCTTCTCGATCATTTCCTGGCTGACCAGCTTGCCGTTCTCGTAAACCTTCTCGGTTTTATAGACGACCATGCCTTGTTTGCCTTCGGTCACGACCTTCGTCTTGCCTTCTTCAAGCTCCTCGCTCTTCTTCTCCACAACCTTGAAGGCGATCGGGCGCTGGGTCTCTGTAACCTCTTTGCGCACGCGAACGACCGATACGGTCATACCTTCCCGCAAAGGACTGTCAAGCTCCGGAACGACGCGGTCATTCTCGGATAGATTGAGGTTTAACGCCTTGATGACTCCCCCAACGGTATCTTCGCTTGAATAAGCGACTTGCTGTTTGCCATCCGCTTTGATCATAACGCCTACCGCCCGGTCGATAATCAATCGGCTTCCCTCTTCCAAGCTGGCCGTAGCCGCCATTGAGAGATGATCGTTAGGCCCGATGTAGATGCCCTGCTCTTCGAGCAAGCCGAGCACGTCCGAGGTTTTCGTAGAGATCGCCTTCGAGACGCCGTTGTCGATGATCGTAATGTTCTTGATTGCCGCCTTCTGCAGCAACGAAATGAACATGATGGAGATGGCAAAAACGAGAATTGCGGCCAATAGCGCTGCACGCAAATGCTCATGCTTCCAACGCAGTGCGAAAAGCTTGCCGGTCGGTCGTGGATCATGGGTTTCCTGAATAGGAATTGCGCCCATATCTCGTTCCTCCTTCATAGCCCGCCGTCGACTGTAATGCATGATGTTGTCTGACGCGACTAATCCAAAATGGTTAACGACACCTGGCGATCAGACCCGAAATTTTCGCGGATTTCGGCTGGATCGATCAGACGCCGCCTTCCCCAGTTCAGAATACTCACATGAGAGCATGTTACCCTGAGCAGTTGTGTTGGCAACACAAAAAGCCATCGAGACAGAGGACTGTTCGTGGCTTCCGCATGATTGAAAATAAGCTAAGTACTGTAGCGGCACGAGGGTGACCTCTCTCTATCACGCTTGCGGGGTTAGCTGTCGGATTCGGGCAAAGAGAGTTGCCCTAACGGCTGCATGCCTGACGCGTCACTCAGATAGAGCCGCCATCCCGACACTTGCCGCATTCACCCCAAGATTGCTCGGACCGCATTGGACGCTCATCAAGATCGTCGCCGCGTTGGGTCCCCCACTCTCCCGTTCGGGAGATTAAGCGCACTGGAAAAGGAATGTCATATTCGAACTTTCTGTTGATGATCATAACCTCTGCGCGATAACAGTGTAAAGACGGCTCATCCGACGAATTTAGCCGTTTTTACGGAAAATCGAAGGGAACTTGCGCGATTATCGCATCAAAAGCCAGTTTTTTCTTCGAAGCGGCTTGTTTTTCTCCCGTTTCTTCCGTTTATCTCGTTATCCCAAAACAGCGTCTGGCGTTATCGCCTGTTATTTTTGCAATTTCTTCCAGAGAAACGCCTTTTATTTCCGCTGCCGTCTCTGCGATCAGACGCACGTAAGCGGACTCATTTCGCTTCCCTCGATGGGGGTGAGGAGTCAAATAGGGGGCATCGGTTTCGATCAGCAAACGGTCCAATGGAACCCTTTCCAAAACCTCTTTGGGAACCCTTGCATTTTTGAATGTAACCGGTCCCCCGAAGGAAATATGGAAATTCATATCCAGGCATATTTGGGCCGTCTCCCAACTTCCGGAGAAGCAGTGCATAATTCCCCCGACCTCGGAAGCCCGCTCCTCCTTCAATAATTTTACAATGTCCTCGTGTGCGTCCCGATTATGAATCACGATAGGTTTTCCGATCCGCCGGGCCAGTCGAATTTGTTCGCGAAACACTGTCTGCTGAACGTCTTTCGGCGATGTGTCCCAATAATAATCAAGTCCGATTTCGCCGATCGCGACGACTTTCGGATGAGTGGTGCAGAGTCGCTCGATCCAGGCCAAATCCTCTTCCAGCTTCATGTCGACGGCATCGGTCGGATGCCACCCAACCGCCGCATAAATAAACGGGTATTTCTCCGTCAACGCCATCGTCGTGGGAATCGTCTCGCGGTTGAACCCGATATTGACGATCGTGTCTACGCCGGCGGCCAACGCGCGTTCTATCACTTCATCTCGTTCGCTGTCGAACTTGTGAGAATCGAGGTGAGCATGGGTATCAAAAAGCATCATAATGTCTCCTTTTTCGAGAGGTTGTTCAAAAAGTCCAATTTTGATCACGAAGCATCTCATAAAGCATACTCGACGTCGAATTTTATGTGTGATCGAAATCACTTTCTTCTATTATATAGACAACCTGGCGCGTGTCTCGGAACTGAGCAAATGAGCGTGAGGAAGCACTCGCTCCTCCGGATAATAAATGTAATCATTGCCTCGGTGCAAGCCGGCGATCGAGCGAATAATATCGGAGGCTGCCGAAATTTCCGTCAGCTCCTCCCGCTTGTCCAACAGCAAAATCGGAGGCTTCTCCTTACTGTCCGGCAGCACCCCCGGCTTATAGACGTCATACGGGGAATCCTCGGGCTTGTCGACTTCCATATGATAGGACGGATCGAGGCCGATCCTTCGCCACTCGCCGCGAACATCTTCTAGCCACCCTCTGTCCTCTCCGGTCAGCGGAGCATACTTGTACAGCCTCCGGTTCAAGAAGCGCCGGCATAGATCCGCGAGCAAATCGTCGCGTTCGCCCGCCCACTCGCCGAAAGCCGTCTGCACCATCGCCTCGTCGAGTCGCATGTACTGCGCCAGCGTGACGGAGCCGGACAGCAAAGCCCGGATCGGGTCAAGCATAAAGGAGAATGCGTAGCCGGACGCGAGAAGCTCGCTCGCTCTCCGGAAAATTTGCCGAAGCAATATTTCCGAGCTGCGGGTGACAGGGTGAAAATAAACCTGCCAATACATTTGGTATCTTGACATTAAGTAATCTTCGACGGCGTGCATCCCGCTGTCCTTAACGACGATTTTCCCCTGGAAGGGGCGCAGCACTCGCAAAATGCGGTCCAGATCAAACGTGCCGTAGTTCACTCCCGTGAAATAAGCATCGCGCAGCAAGTAATCCATCCGATCCGCATCCAGTTGGCTGGATACGAGGCTGACTACAATCGGTTTTTCGTATTTCTTGCGGATCACCGCGGCAACCTTGTCCGGAAATCGGTCATCGATTTCGCGCAGTACGCGGTTAATTCCGGTATCCCCTAAGACCACTTCGCAGGTCCACTCTTCATGGTCCGTACCGAAGATTTGTTCAATAGAATGCGAAAATGGGCCATGTCCGACATCATGCAACAAAGAAGCACAAAGACTGAGCAATTTTTCCTCTTGCGGCCAATCGCTGTATCCATTACGCTCAAACTGAGAAATCACTTTCCTTGTAATTTCATATACACCCAACGAATGGGAAAACCGGCTGTGCTCTGCCCCATGAAACGTAAGATAGGAGGTGCCTAGTTGGCGGATTCTTCTGAGTCGCTGGAACTCCGACGTATTGATGAGCTTCCAGACGGTCAGATCCTGCACGTAAATGGAATGATGCACAGGATCTTTGAAAACCTTCTCCTCGTGTAATCTCGATAACATGGAACATCACCTCATCATGGTCATTTTTCGACAAAGTGTCGTTGAAAAAATCGGTTTATGTCGAATATTGTCGAATTTCGTTTTCCTTATACTTTTGACCGTCTTAACGAGCTTTTTTTAGAAAATCACCATTCCTGAGAGGATTTTCAGACGATATTTAAGAATTTTAAGCATTTCTTGCGCGCTTTCAGGTTGACTTTTTTGGGAAAGGTTGGTACGATAGAGTTCGGAAAAGAGAGAACTTTGTCGAAAACTGGCGACAACGAACAGGCACAGGATCTATGTTCGTTTTGTATTTATTTTAATCATACGAGAGGGGTATTACCAAATGATGAAATCTACCGGTATCGTACGTAAAGTCGATGAGTTGGGACGGGTGGTTATTCCGATCGAGCTTCGCCGCACACTTGGCATTGGAGAGAAAGACGCGCTGGAGATTTATGTAGACGGCGAGCGCATTATGCTTAAGAAATACGAGCCTGCGTGCATCTTCTGCGGCAACGCGGAGAACGTTACTTACTTCAAAGGAAAAATTGTTTGCAGAGAATGTTTGAAGGATTTACCTTCCCCTGTGACAAATTAGAGAAAATAGTTTATAATAAAATTTGTATTCTAATTATTGTTAATTCGAACCTTTTTATACTCCTTGCCCCCTCTCGATGTCGATCTCGGGAGGGGATTTTTTTCGTCTTACTTACTTGTACCCCATTTACTCGTCTTCGTTCTTTTCAAGCAGCGCCTGATAGACGTCTCGCTTCGATATTCCCCGATCCGTCGCCGTTGATTTCATCGCTTCCTTACGCGATTGTCCGGCCGCCTCGTAATGCGCAACATGCTGCCCAAGCGATACGGAAGTCCACCACAAGCCGACCTGTTCCGCGTCGTCTCCTGCTCGAATTCCGTTTTCCGAACGCGTTCCTTCTATTAATATACAGCACTCCCCGAGCGGAGCGTTCTGCTCGACATGCGCCAGACAGGCCTCAACCGTTCCCCTTACGACTTCCTCGTGCTTCTTAGTCAGTTCGCGTACGATAGCCATTTTTCGGCCGCCCCATCGCTCGACGATCGCAGCTACGGTTTTTTTCAGTCGGTGGGGAGATTCGTATAAAATCAGCGTCCCGCTCTCGCCCTGCAAGCTGTCGAGCAGCTTGTGCACGCCCTTCCGATCGCGCGGCGGAAAGCCGACGAACAGGAAGCGATCGGTCGGGAGGCCGGAGACGATCAGCGCCGACAGAGCGGCGTTCGCCCCCGGAATCGGCACGACGGGAATGCCGACGGCTGCCGCGTCCCTCGCCAAGTCCGCCCCCGGGTCGGAGATCGCGGGAATACCCGCATCGCTGACAAGCGCAATGCTCTGACCTTCCAGAAGCAGACGGATTAATTCGGGACCGCTTGCTTCCCGGTTATGCTCGTGATAGCTGACAAGCCGGTTCTGGATTTCGAAATGCGTCAGCAGCTTGCGCGTCTGCCTCGTATCCTCGGCCGCGATCAGTTGCACCTCTTTTAATGTGCGGATCGCGCGAAACGTCATATCCTCCAGATTGCCGATCGGCGTCGCTACCAAGTACAGCGTCCCCGGCTTCTCGCGCGCGGCGAAGCTCTTCTGGACAGTGGCCTGCGCAAAGCTTGCTCTTGCTGCCTCTCCCGAGTCGATCCCGTCTCTGTTTGTTGTAGCTTCGTTCATGTTAGCTCCTCCCCTCCAGTCCGCTTTTCCTTAACCGACGGCGCTCGCCCGTTAGGGCGTTTGAAGTCCGGCAGTTCCGCCGCTTGTCCGTAAAATACGGCCAACAGCTCCGGCGTATACTCCCCGTCCTCTTCATAGACGATCAGTGGCGGCAAGAGTCTAACCTCAGGTCGGCCGTCGCGAGTTCCTTCTATTAATATCATGTTCGCTTCCGCTTCCCTGCGGGGGTGCACGAAGCGTATCCGCTTCGGTTCAATGCGGTAACGGCGCATCAGATCGATAATATCGACCAACCGGCTCGGACGATGAACCATCGCAACCTTGCCGCCCGCCTTCACGCTCCTGGCGCAGGCCGCGACGACGTCCTCCAGCTTGCAGCCGACCTCGTGGCGGGCCATTGCCTGATGAAGATTGTCTTTGCGATCGCCGCTCGCGACCGGTAAATACGGCGGATTAACCGTAACTGCATCGTATAGCTCGCCTTCGAGCTTCCATTCGCGCAAATCGCCTTCTATAATATGTACCCGGTCGTCCAGACGGTTCAACGATACGCTTCTTCGCGCCATGTCGGCGAGCCGGGGCTGAATCTCGATGCCGTCCACTTTTGCTTCGGTTCGTGTCGTAAGCAGCATCGGAATAACGCCGTTGCCTGTACACAAATCGAGAATGCGCCCTCTTGGCGGTACGGAGGCAAACCGAGCGAGCAGCACCGCGTCCAGCGAGAAACTGAACACTTCGGGACTTTGAATGATTTTCAAATGATGAGTCAATAGATCGTCCAGCCTTTCTCCAGGCTGCAGAATTAGCTCCTCTTCAGCGCTCACGAGTCGCACCTTCCTCTTCTAAGTGCTTACGCCACTTAGCTTACTTGATTCGAGGCTTGATCGCAAACGCTTGTTGGCGGTGTTCGTATCTAATCGATCGGTATATACTTCATCCTGTCGGGGACAAGTGGTATATCGGAATGTATTCAATTCAGACAAGATATTCGTCCACACCCAAATTTCCCCATAAAAATTTATTTTTAGGTGTTACATTTGTTTTGTTCAGACGTTATCTTTATATAGACAGCATGAAGAATTGCTTCCTAACTGGAACAGAATGCAAATTCAGGAAGGGAGGGGACTGACGGTAGGCATTTATTTTTCACATTGGAGTCAATCTTTTGTTGGCTGAACAGTTGCTTATAATTACCCATTAAAGACTTGGAGGTAAAATAATGAAATAATTTATTCTTTCCATTCTATCCATTTTGCTTATTGTCAGTACAGTAATCGGAATAACTTCGGCTGCTGAAGACCGGAATCCAAACGCGGAGTTAGTTGCACGAGAACGATTGGAACAAAAGGCAATTGAAAACAATGTCCAACTGCAAAAAGCACTGGAGTTTAACAAGAGCGCCAATGATTCGTATGCCGGTGTTTACATTGACAATGAAGGTATTTTAAATGTAAACGTTGTTGGGGATGTTGCAAAACTCAAAACTTTGACTGCAGCCGAAGATATAAAGTATCATCAGGTAAAATACACCTATGCAGAGCTGGAAAAGGGGCTTCTTGCCCTGCAAGACAAGCTGGCAGAATTAAGCATCTCACAAGTCGGTATTGATGAAATACAAAATAAGCTCTCCATTCATGTGAAAGAACTGGATGATCAAAAGATTCAAGCTATCAGCAAATATATCGATCCGGAAATAGCTGACTTTCAAAAAACTGTAGGGGAATTGGTTTTTACCGCTGATATTCTCAATGGTTCGGGGTTAGATCTGGGGCTTACAGTTGGCTTTGGTGCAAAGGACGCAAGCGGAAATGATGGATTTGTAACTGCAGGACACGGAGTCTTTTCAAATGGAACTGCTGCAAAAATTGGCAGTAATACTGTGGCTCATCAAAGCTATACTTACTTCGGCGCTGCAGTAGATGCCGCCTTCTTCAAGGCATATAAGGGCTGGTGGGTTTGGGAAACTGATTATTATGGTTCCAATAAGTTTACAAATGGAGACACCTATAGTTACGCACTAACGGATACGGCAAACTTGATTGTAGGTAAGACAATATATGCTTACGGCGCTGTATCGGGTAAACAAACAGGAACTATTCTGGCTGTAAACGTAACATACGACGCGCAAAAGCCGAATGGATCAACAGTCACGATTACCAATGGTGTTCAAGCCAACTATAAAGCTATCCCTGGCGATAGCGGTGCTGGCGTAGCATACTTCCGGTATACAGGAAGTGCAAGTGCGGATTATGCCATTACAGGTGTTCAATCTGCAAGCACGTTGGTAGGAGGCGCTTGGGTCTCCGGTACTTCCTCCTCGTATTTTACACGCGTTGATAAAATATTCGCTACTTTAAATCTCTCAAATCTGTAAGTATCTATGTTGCTACCGACCGTTAATTTTCTTTAACGGTCGGATTGTTCATTCTTTCCATCATTCAAGATAAACAGCCTCAGTTAGTTAAATACCTTCATAAATGGGGGGACGGCGTTGAAGATTAACAAGTTAAGCTTCACAATTATTCTCATTCTTATCTTCATTGTAGTGTTATGGTTTGTTCAAAACCAATTTAAACATGAATCAGGTGATGATAATTTGTTGCAAGACAATTTTGAACAAGGTATTCCCCGACCGGAGGCGGATAATCTTAAATTCGTAGAAGAACTAAGGAAAAGTCATGCAGATAAGTTCGCAGGGGCGTATCTTGACGATCAAAATGTTTTGAATATTAACTTAGTAATGGGAGTTGCTCCTAACGAACTAAATATTGATATCTCAAAAATAAAGGTTCATTACGTTGAATACTCTTACAAAGAATTGAATGAAGTTTTCGAGCAAATAGTATCACTTACTGAAAATCAACCAGTTCAGGTTGTAGGTATAGATGAAAAAGAAAATAAAATAAATATCACGTTACATCAGGACAATAAATCAGTTGAAGATTTTATTAAGAAAGAAATTGATTTCCCGTTTATTGAATACCAAATAACCGATGCTCGCATTCAACTATGATCTTAAATACGCCCCTAGAAAGAGCTTATAGTTTATTGGATGAGAATCCTCTTTTCAAGGATTTCAAGCCCAAGAAATGAGATGAGACGACCAATATCGCTGTCTCAAACTATAATCGCCCTCTACTTGGCCTTCTTGGCCAGGTGGAGGGCGATCTTCTTTATATTCTGTGCCGTTGCCGTCATTAATGCCTGCTCCTGCAAGCTTCGCTTGTCTCGGAAACGGCAATAGCAAAGCCCGTGCAGCTCTTTTGCGTCTGCAAAGCTTCGCTCAATCGTTTGGTAACGAAGGCGATATAAATACTTGCCGGAGCGACTGAGACGATTCAGTCGAACCCATTCCTTACTGTCCTCCCACACATGCCTAGTGACAACTTTCTGCTCGACCGCCAATGAACCTTTCGACATCTTCCCGACACATTAAGCTGCTAAGATTAATGATCATTGTCTTTCGTGCGTTAGTGCAGTTGTGAAAGGAGAGGCTACGCTGGTGCTTGAGAAACTCCGACAATATCCCATCATCGATCAAATGGAAACGACGGACATGCAAGCTCTGTTTCCCTATTTGACGGAAACCGAGTATTCGGATGGAACGATTATTTTGCACATGGGACAGACAAGCGATCGCTTTCATATTCTCCTGTCCGGAGTCGTCGTTGTGTACATCGAAAACGAGGTTCCGGTAACCTTGGCCGAGTTAAGCAGAGGGCATTTCTTCGGCGAAATGTCTTGTCTAACCGGGGAAACCGTAAGCGCTTCGATAAGAGCCCAGGGGCAGGTCAGAACGTTATCCTTGCAGCGCGACGGCTTGATGATGCTCATGGACAAAAGCGCCGCTTTTCGCCAACAAGTGATGGAAAGCATGATCGTCCGGATTCGCAGATCGAATGATCGGGTCATGGAGGAGCATGCCCGAAGCTTCGTCGTACTCCGCGAAATGGAACAGCAGAGGCAGAACGGATACGGGCCGTTGATCGGGAGCAGCCCTTATATGCGCAATCTGAGGCATGAGCTGGAACGGCTGTCCGTTCAAGAGCGCCCTGTATGCCTGGTCGGAGAGAAGGGCGTAGGGAAGCTTCATATCGCCTATCGGCTGCATGACGGGTCTCATCGTCGGAATTATCCGTTGCTTACGATAAGCGGGATCGATTTCAATTGGGACGAGTGGAATCGAAAAGCCCATGCCGCCAAAGGCGGAAGTCTCATCCTGAAGCATGCTGAAGCATTGCCCGAGAATGTTCTTCACCGCCTGCTCCAGGCGTCGGAAGAATGCCGGATCATCATGACGGCCTTGCGCCCCCTTGATGCGGAAATTCAACAAATTCACGTAGAACCGTTGCGGGAGAGAACCGACGATATCCCGGAGCTTGTTAATTATTTCTTAACGAAGGCTGGCGCAGCCAACCCTTGCGATGCGATCACAGAGAGCGCCATGCGGATGATTCAGATGTTCCCGTTCCTTAAAGGCAATGTCGAAGAACTCAAAAAGCTGCTCGAAGAAGCCCTTCTGTTAAGCAGAGGAAGCACGATACGCAACTCCCATCTGCGGTTCAGCGGGCCGCGCAAGCCGGGAACGAGGCCGACCGTCGGTCTGGCTCTTGGTAGCGGCTCCGTCCGCGGCGCAGCTCACGTAGGCATCTTAAAGGTGCTGGAGGAGGAGCAAATACCGGTCGATTTGATTGCGGGAACGAGCGTAGGCGCATTTATCGGCGCTCTCTATGCCGGCGGCCAGCCGATCTCCGCATTCGAAAGAGTATTGCCGACGGTGCGCTGGAGACAGCTCGTTCAATTCATGCTGCATCCGAAAGCATTCGCCAGCAACCATCGAATGATCCGGTTCGTGGAGAAATACATCGGGCCGGTCGATTTCGAGGATCTGCGGATTCCGTTTGCCGCTGTCGCCGCCAATGCGCTAACCGGAGAGACCCACATTCTGAACAAAGGAAGAGTCTCTCATGCGATATGCGCCTCCACGGCGATTCCCGGAATCATTAAGCCGGTCACCTTGGGCAATCGCCTACTGATTGACGGAGGAGTGGTCCATGCTGTACCGGTCGCTCTTGCGAGAAGCATGGGGGCGGATGTCGTGATCGCGGTCGATGTCAGCTTGTCTTCGTCGACGAAAAAAGCGCCTAAACATTTTATTGCCTCCATTCTCAATACGATCGAAATCATGAGCGAGAAAATCAGGCAAGAGGAGCTGCAGTTAGCCGACGTTGTGCTGCATCCCGATCTAGGAGTAAACGCGTTATCGTTTAAAGCTTCCCCTTCCTTAATCCAGTTGGGCGAAAAAGCAACACGCGAAGCGGTGGCTACGATTAAAAAGAAAATCGGATCGGTAAACGCTGACTAGTCCGATAATTGCCGGGTGGCAGGAAGATAAACAAAGGTCGAAATCAACCGGATAAAGGGCTTCGAGGGTAGTTGTCCGTTTCCGTCTTTCACAGGGAGGAATACCTTTATACCAAACCTGTAAAGGCGGTGTAGATTTGGCGAAAAATCAACGGAAAGGCTCCGCTCCGCTTCGTCCCGTTTCCTCTGCCGCACGACCTTCCCGCAGCATTGCTCCCGGATGGATATCAAGCAATTGGTCGGGATATGCGATCAGTGGGAGGAAAAACGCATATCGTCAGATTTCGGCCTACTGGGTCGTTCCCCAAGTAAAGCCGAGCAAACAGGATCGGTTTTCTTCAGCCTGGATCGGGATCGACGGCTTCGAGAATCCGTTCCTGATTCAGACGGGCACCGAGCACGACACGATCAACGGGAAGACCGTATACTACCCCTGGTGGGAAATCCTGCCCGCTCCCGAAACCCGCATCAATCGCCCTGTCTCGCCGGGAGACCTGATCTTCGCACAAATCCGCAAACTTCCGAATCGCAAATGGCTGATTCTGCTGCGCAACAAGACGAAGGGCTGGACGTTCAAAACGATTCAGACATACGCCGGACCGGCTGCGACAGCAGAGTGGGTGATGGAGGCTCCTTCTATCGGCAGTGAAATCACGACATTGGCCAACTACGGCAAAATCAGATTCTACAGCGGCAAAATAAATCGCCGCAGCGCGAACCTGAAGCCGAGCAACCGAGGGATCATGGTTCAGCAAGGCCGAATCGTCTCGACCCCTTCCCTTCCGAACAAAACAAAAAACGGTTTCTACGTCGCTTACGGTTCCAGGCTTCCCAAGCCTCCCCGATGCAAGCGTTGACCGTCTTCAAGCGCCTTAGCGAAGCCGAACACACCGTGTTGCAATAAGCCCAAAAAAGCATCTACCGTTCGGGCGGATGCTTTTTAATAAGAATAATTGGGGCGTTTAATGCTTGCTGGCCCGGTAATCACCCGGAGTCACCCCGCAATGCTTTTTGAAAATACTGAAAAAATGGCGCACATTCTCATACCCGACCTTCTCCGAGATTTGCTGCAAGGGCATCTCCTGATGCTTGTTTATAAGCTGCTTGGCTTTCTGGATCCGATACAGGTGCAAATAATGAATGAAGGTGATTCCCGTCTCCTTGCGAAACAAGGAGCTGATATAGTTAGGATGCAAATATACGTGCTCTGCGACCTGATCCAGGGACAGATCTAACGCATAGTTCTCATGGATATAATGAATGATTTTCTCTACGTTTCTGGACATCTGATTGCCGTTCTCCATTCGGGCGAAGACCGGATCTTCATCCCCGGTGCCCGCCCAAGAAGCTTGACGGGCCGATGCTTCGCTTACTAGCTCGATCGAGACGTTGGACAGAACATCGTATAGCTCGATTTTGTTGATCGGCTTCAGCAAGTAATCGATCACCTGGCAGCGAATCGCTTTCCGCAAATACTCGGTATGGTCGAAGCCGGTCAGAAGGATGAATCGCTTGCACAGATCCCGGCTTTTCGCTTCCCGGATCAGTTCAAGGCCGTTCATCTCCGGCATCTGAATATCGGTTATGACCAGGTCCGGCTTGAAATCCCGCATTTTATCCAGAGCCTCGATGCCATCGTAAGCGCATACGATGGCCGAACAAGGAGTGCTGCCTTTTTCAATAATATTGATAAGTCCCTTATGAATAAACGGCTCGTCATCCACGATCATCAAGTTCATTATCGATTCACTCCCAATCTCAGGATATAAGTCGTTCCCTGACCGACGGCACTCTCGATGGTCAAGCCCGAGCCTTCCCCGTAAAACGCCATTATCCTTTCGCTTACGTTGTAGAGTCCGAGCCCTGAATCTTCCGTCTGCAGCACGCTCCGATCGGCCTTGTTGTCCAACACATCGCGGATCACCTTCAGCCTCTCCTCGGGGATCCCCGCTCCATTGTCCGATATTTCAATGAGAATCGTATCGTCTTCCCGATCAACGATTACTACAATCTCGCCCTTGCCTCTCCTCTTGGCAATGCCGTGGTTAATGCAATTCTCCAGCAGCGGCTGCAAAATGAATCGCGGGCAGCGCATGTCGTCAATCTCCGTTCGAACCTGGATATCGTATTGAAGCAGCTCCATCAAGCGCGGCTTATGAACGTCCAAATAGTGAGTTACGTTGGCCAGCTCTTTCTGCAGCGTCGATTCGTTCTCCTGTGACGACAGACTGTAGCGAAGAAGCTTACCCAGGGAATAGATGGCATCGACGACCTCGTTATCGTCGTTGATCTCGGCGAGCATGCGGATTGATTCCAACGTATTGTAGAGAAAATGAGGCTTTACCTGAGCCTGCAGCACCAGGTAGTCGGCCTCTTTTTTCATCAACTCCGCTTTGTGAACGGTGTTAAGCAACTCATCGATTCTAAGAATCAAAGAGTTATAGGAAAGAATCAGGAAGCCGATCTCATCGCTGTTGCCCTTATCCTCGAAAGGCGTCAGATTGTTCTCGTCCACTCTTCGCATATGTTTGGTCAGGTTCAAAATCCGCTTCGTCAACACGGAAGCGATCGCGTAATAGACGGCAGAGAGAAGAAGTAGCAAGCCGCCCATAATCCAGGCCAGATTTTTCGTCTGCTTGGACAAGTCCGAGAACAGCTCGTCGGTGGACGACATGAAATAAAACTTCAGCTGCAAGTCCGGGATGTCCAGAGCATTCACCAGTATGCCCCGCTCGCTCCAGGCCGTCTGCTCCGGGGCTGTGCGATTCCGGATTTTGTCCAAAATCGCATGATACGCATCGGGCTTGAGCTGCTCCCCCCGATTCTCGTATACGCTTTCATCTCCCTTTAAAACAACCGTCCCCATACTGTCGCCGCTCACGACAGCCTCCACAAAATCGCCGATAATTCGGTCGTTTACCCTGATTTCAAGAATGCCTAGGCGATTCGTGTAATTTTCGGTATACAGATTCTGATAAAAGAGTAATTCGGGAAGGCCGGAAGAAAGCGACGATTGCGTGATCCACCGCTTCTGATTGATCTTCAGCTCCTGGGACACGTCCCTGGCCTCTTGCGATTCCTCCTTGAGAAGATCGCTGATCTCTTTGCCCACCGGCATGACCGCCTGCTTCGTCTTGTACAACCGAACGGATTCAATTGAAGGATTCGAGTTATTGGCGAACGTGAAGATCGGCCGTATATCCTTCAGGAAATAATAGACGTAGTCTCCGGGCGTCTGATAAAGCCCTTTCAAATATTCTAGCATCTGAGAATTGTGCTGGAACAGGGAATGGATGGATTCCACCTGGGTCAGACTGACCCTCAAACTGTTCGAAGCCTGTATAATCAATTGCTGCTTAGCCTGAGAGAAGTCGTTCACAACATTCGAATTGAATTGATGGTACAGATACGCTCCCGATAGGACAACAGGCAGAAGCACCAGCAAAATGTAGCCGAAAATCATTTTGTGAACGATTCGTACGCTCTTTAGATATCGAATCAAGACGATCCCATCGCTTCCCGGTGTAAAATGACAAGTCGGGTAAGGCTCCGAAGAACCTTACCCTGTGTCCAAGATCATCGATCGATTAAGTTACTTCATTAACGATTTGGCTTCATTATACTCCTTCGTCGCCCACTCTTCCAACCGGTCGATTCCGATGTCCTTCGTCTTGTCCAGCATCGCCTTGAACGCGGACTTGGCGTCCTCTTCGGATTTGGCCAAATAAATTTTCATTTCTTCGTTCTTGATCATGTTGTCGATATTGGCCTGAATGACCTGCTCATCCGAGTCGGCCGCAGGCACGACCTTGCCGAACAGCGAATCGCCCACCGTCACCTTCTTCAATTCCATCATAGCCTCCGTCGACGCGGAATCCGGAACGTAACGCTGCAAGCTGGAGGTTTCCCCCTTGTCGGCCAGAATGCCCCACCATACGACGCCCATCTGCACCTGTTTGTCCTGATCCTTCGAGTCGAAGTTGAATACCGGATAGCCGTCGGCATGCATCGTCCAGTCCTCGCCTTCGATGCCCCAGGAGGCCAGACGCTGCCCCTCGATACTGTACATATACTGGATGAATTTAATCGCAGCTTCCTTGTTTTTCGCCGTTTTCGGCACGTACATGCCCGACCATCCGATTCCGTTCGAGTACACCTTCGGATTGGGACCCAGATTTTGAACGACCTGCGTCATCCGGAATTCCTTCCCGTTCGATTCCAAACGGGGGTTCAACGTTTCCGAGTCTCCGGACGCGTTGATCAGAGAGAAGGCTTTTCCGTTCAAAATCTGATTTTCCGCCTCCGTCCGCTCCTGCCAGGTGAAGTTCTCCGCAACGATGTAGCCTTCGCGATAGAGCTTGTTCACATACAGGTAAAACGCTTCCTGCTCCGGATGATTGATGAAGTATTTCGCCTGGTCGTCGCCTGCGTTGTAGAAGCCGAACCGGGGCACGCCGTGCTGAACGCGCAAGTAGCTTCCCGCTTCCCCTGGGGTAATGACCGCCGGAATGAGATCCGGATACTTCGTCTTGACTTGTCCAAGAATCTTCAGGTAGTCGTCCAGCGTCTCCAGCTTCGGATTGCCGAGCGCCTCCATAATATCCGCGCGTACCGACAGGCCCTGGCCCGGATTCAAGCACTTGTCGCATGCCGCCGATTCATCGGGGGTCATGTAGCCGTTGCGATACGTGTACAGGCTGCCGTCCTTCGTCGCGTTAACGGCTCTGACAATCGGATTGATTTCGAAGTCCTTCAGTTGATACTCGTCGATCAGTTCGTCCCAAGTATACGAAATATCCGGATTGGACATCGATTGATGGTTGTTGTACGTGTAAACGATGTCCGGCATTTGCGAGCCGGACGCGATCATTAGCGGGAGCTGCTGCGCGTCGGCGGCGATCTGCACGTTCACCTTGATGCCGGTTCTCTTCGAGATTTCTTCGGGGATTTTACCCTTCCATTCGGTCATCGGCCACCAGGGGTGATCGACGAACAAAGTAATTTCTCCAAGATCCTTGACCGTCTCTGCTCCGCCGTCCTCCGTTTGTGTTGCTCCTGGAGCGGACGGACTAGCGCCGGACGAGGCCGGAGCGTTGCTGCCTCCCGAAGAACAGGCCGTAAGCAAGGACCCGATAAGCGCGAGCAGCCCCAGCGATTTCAAAGCTTTGCCGGTATTCTTTTTCATTTGCATGAACCCTCCCGTTGAATGATTGCATCTATCGAGAATCAGCCTTTAACCGCGCCGATCATCGCACCTTTGACAAAATATTTTTGCAGGAACGGGTACACGATCATGATCGGTACGACGGCCACGACCATCGACGTTACCTGCAGCGAATACGTGGTTACCTTGACGGCATTGGCCGCATATTCGATACTGACCGCATCCGTCGGAATGTTGCCTCTATTGATGACTTCGATCATCCGATAGGTCAGCGTCCTCAGATTCTCATTTTGCACGTAATAGGCCGAATCGAGCCAGGCATTCCATTGTCCCACGCCCAGGAACAGCGCCATCGTCGCCATGAGAGGCTTGGATATGGGCACGATGAGCGAGCGGAAAATCCTCAAGTCGTTCGCGCCGTCGATCGTCGCGGCCTCCCGCAATTCCGAGGGAATTTCCCGGAAGAACGATACGGCGATAAACAGGAAGAAAATATTCAGCATGGATGGAACGACGTATACCCAGAACGTATTCAGCAAGTGCATGTGCCTTAGGATAATATAAAACGGAATTAATCCCCCGGATACGTACATGCCGATAACGAACAGAGAAAAGTAGATTTTCTTGAATACTAGATCCTTATGCGCCAATCCGTAGGAGACAAGGCAAGTAAAAACGACGCCGATCAGCGTTCCGACTCCCGTTCTCGCCACCGTGACGAAGAAGGCCAGCGTCCATTTCGCATCGCCCATAATCTTCTCGTAGTTGGCCAACGTAAAGTCCCGGGGCCAGAAGTAAATCCCTCCCAGTCCGGTATCCAGTCCGTTATTGAAGGAGATGATGAATAAATAATAGAAAGGGTAAGCAGTGACGATAAAGATGACGATCAGCAAAGCGTAAATGAACGTATCCACGGAATAGTCCTCGAGCGTTCTTTTTCTCATGGTGTCCCTCCTCTCTTACCCGTCTAGAACAAGCCCGATTTGGTTGTTTTCTTCGAAATCCAGTTGCTGCCGAAAATCAAGATGACGGAGATGACGGCCTGCAGCAAATCGATAGCGGTAGCGAAGGAGTAGCGTCCCTGGGACAGCCCTACCTTAAACGCGTACGTTTGCAGGATTTCCGATTTGTCCGCGTTCACGGCGTTTCCGAGCAGGAAGGCTTGTTCGAAGTTGGAGCCGACCAGCCCGCCGCCAAGCAGGCTTCCGAGGGCCAGAATCAGCACGACGATGGTTGTTCCCCTGATGCCGGGAAGCGTAATATGCCAAATCCGGCGCAGGCGCCCGGCCCCGTCGATATGCGCCGCCTCGTACAATGCGGGCGAGATGCCGCTGACGGCGGCCAGGAAGATGATCGTCCACCAGCCGGATTCTTTCCATACTGCGGTTCCGACAGCCATCCCCCAGAAGTTGCCCGGATCGGACAGGAAGGCGATCGGCTCCTTGATCAATCCCAATCCCATCAGGAAGTTGTTGAAAATGCCGCTGTTCTCAGACAGGAATACCGAAGCGAGCCCGGCCACAACAACCCAGGAAATGAAGTGAGGAAGATAACTGGCCGTCTGCACCGCCCGCTTGAATAGGCCGTCCTTCACTTCGTTAAGCATGAGAGCCAGCAAGATCGGGATCGGAAAGGCGAAGATGAGTTTAAGAAAACTGATCCCTAGCGTATTGACGACGATCGTCTTGAAGTTATAACTGTTTACGAACTCTTTGAAATATTTCAGTCCCACCCATTCGCTGGTGAAAATCCCGGAAATGCCGGAAGCGATCTTATAGTTCTTAAACGCGATCAGAATACCGAACATCGGAAGGTAATGAAAGATAAACAGAGAGATCAGGCCAAGCCATACGAATAGTTGCATGTACTTCTGTTGTCTAAAGCGCTTCCATACAAGACGAATGGAATGATCCGATTTTGTCGTCGCGTATTCCTTTGCCAGTTGCTGCTTCAATCGATCCACTCCTTATCAGCGCGTATTGCAGCCTTAATTCGAGGTTACAATACGCGCCGGAAACGCTCAATTGTTCATTCTTCAAATCTGATGTTCGATTTTAAGATGTTTCTTGGCTTATTCGAACAGGTCCGTGCAGCCCCCCTGCGGCAAAATGATGCTGCCAGGTCTGATCGATGCCGCTGTTCCAATACGATACTTTGGGATCTGTGCTGCCTCCTACATTGTGCGAAGGCCTTCCCGTTTCATAATGCGCGCCCAGTGTGTTCGTTATGCGAATGCGCAAACGATGCGCTCCTTCCTCCGGTCCTTCCCCCAGATCGAAGCGGTAGGGCCGCCATGCCCGGACGCCCATCGGGCGCCCGTCCAGCCATACCTCGGCGGTGCCTCGGACATGGCCCAGATCCAGGATCGCCCGCCCGGAGGCCGGCAATTCGACGATTCGTTCATATTCGACCGCGCCGCTGTGATGCGGCAGGGCAAGCGCCGTTCGCCAATCGCCCAATGGGCCCGGCGCAGGGGAAAGCTTGAAGCGGATCGGCGCAAGCAGGACGTCGGCATCCGAGCAGGGACCGGACGGTTCGATTCGAATAGCCGCGATCGCTCCCGCCTTCTGAGGAGGAAACTCGGCGCAGCCGTCACGCGCAGGGACCTCCTTGCCGGAAATCCATACTCGCATGGAACCCGCCGCGATCACGGTCATGCCTGAAGCGCCAATAGGGAGCGGTAGCCGTACCCATACAGGGCGGCCGATCGCAGTCGGATCGCCTTGGAACGGCAGCGGCTCCGGGTCCGGAACGGAGTGCGGCATGAGCCAGCCGACGCCCGGAAGCGGATGCGGCCGAGGAGACAGCCACAGCGTCTCGGTTTCCGCGAATTGCAGCACGGCTTCATGAAGGATGGCTGCCGCATGGCCGGATTCGTCGAGCCAGTCCTCTCCGGTGCAGAACGCCGTTTGTTGCCCGTTCTCCTGCTCGATGACCCCGTCCGCTAGCACCTCGCCGGCGCCTTCGGGCAGCTCGAACCGGATCTCGTTCGCGCCCTCCCGCCATAGCGAAGTCACATCCGCCTCTTCTTGTCCTTGGCGAATATAAGGGTTAAAATCGCCGTGTTCCGTCACCTTGGTATCGTTCACGTACAAAGCGACCCGGCCTCTGGCTGCGAATACGAGCCTGACGCGCTCCACGGACGCGCCCGGGCGCGGCTCGATCGTCTTGATCAAGCGGGAGCCGGCATTCGGGGTCGTCGTCATGATCCACTTGGGCAACGGCGGCTTGGCCTCTGCGTTAACCTCTACCCCGGCTCGAACCAGGCCGCTGACGATCGCCTTCACCCGCAGCTTCAATTCATTGGGTCCGACATTTAGCTCGATCCAGGCGGTCTGCTCCTCGGGGCCTCCCTGCCATTGGATTTCCCGGTCGTTGATCCGGCCCGCGATGTCGGCATTGCTTTCGATACGAATCCAATAGCGGCCGGCTGAAGGCGCAAGCACATAAGTGCGGGCCCATACAGTTCGGCCCTGCTCCACTTCGCCGAGGTTCAGGAATCTTCGCGGGACTCGTCCCATTCGGCCGGCCCAGGATCTAAAGCTGTGGTCGCCGAACGTACGGCTGTACACGACCGGTCGACTGGCTCCGGGCTCGAAGCGCTCATCGCCGGAAGCCTGCCAATAGGCAGCCTCGCTCCACAAGCGGTCGGCCCAGGAAGCATCGTCGCAATCGGGATGCTGCCACCCCGCCCGTTCCCCTTCCGCCTCGTTTGTCTCCTGACGGACCCGGACCATCCGTCGCTCGATCGGCGCATACTGCGTGCGTTCCCCATGCAGGTCGAAGTCGCCATAGCGATTATCCAGTGTTGGCACCGCCATAATCCGCCAACCTTCGGAGGGCAGCTCGCGGCAGACCGACGCTGCGGAGAGCGCGACGGATTTAGCAGGAAGGACCGTTGTTGGCGTAACAGCAGGATATGCGGGCTCGCCGCGGTCCTCCTCGCGGGGGCAGACGACCAATGCGGCAGGCCAAGAAGCGAAGCTTACTTCCAGCTCCGCCCATTCGCCGTCGCGCGTGTACGTCGCGGGAATAATGTCTCCGCTGACCGGGTCCCAGAGCTGGGGCCGGCCTTGCGTGCGCAGCCGATAGACGGCGCTTTCTTGCAAAACCGTCCGCCCGTCGGCAGGCTGGTGCATCGCGAGCAGCCGACCTTCTTCGGGAAGCAGCAAGAAGACGTCCGCATCCTCCACGCGGCGATGAAGGGACATGCCTGGCCCCTGCACGATTCGAGGAATACGCTCATTCAGAAGCTGGACGGCGGAGGTGGCGGAATCGACCTTGACGATTCCGTTCAGCACCGGATCATCCTCCGGCACCTCGATCCCGATCACCCATCCGCCTTCTTCGATCCAACGCTCCACCCGGCGGCGGGCCGCCTCGTCCATCCTCGTCGTTCCGCACAGCAGCAAGACGGAGAACGTCTCGTCCGCAATGCGCAGCTTGCCTTCTTCCACCTTGCTTTTCTCCAACGCCGAATCGTCGACGACGTCGAAATCCAGCCGGGCTTCCCTAAGAACGCCAAGCTTATGTTGGTCCCTGCGGGCGTTGAAACCGGCTACGTCCGCATACACCCTGCGGAGATGCTCCATCTCGCCGTTGGGCACTTTATTGGCGACCAGCATCGGATGATCGGTGCTCTTACCGTCGCTTAAAGACATATAGCCCGAGGCCGCATAGGATGGGTAATGCACCGCGATCGGCGCGACATGCGTTCCCTCGCTCAGCAGAGAACAAATGCGGCTGACGGTGTCGGCGAATACCGAATAATGCTCGAAGTACGGCTGCCGCCACCCTGTATCGGGCGGCGCCCACTCCCACCAGCCGCCGCGCGTGCTGTAATAGACCGAGTGCGGGCTGTACAGCGTTACCCCCGCCTGAAACCAGGGAATCAACCAGTGCAGCGTTTCCTCCAGCGTTCCGCCCCACCCGCTCGTATGAAACGCCTCCAGGAACACGCGCTTGCCTCCGTGCAGATGAACCATCGACGAATGCGGCTTAATCTCTCCGTCCATATCGCAGCCCGCCGCATTGTACCAGCGATGCGTTCGGATATAGTCCAAGTACAGACGCTGCGCGCCATGCACGTCGACTTTCCGAGCTGACCCGGCCTGGTCGCAGCACAGCAGCATTTGATGCTTGTCGTGCCACTGCGAGATCGGAATGAAGAAGGTCTGCTCGGCCAATTCCGCACCCAGCTCGTATACGTTTCTGCGCACCCGCCCCGACTCCGGCAGATCTTCAAACAGCGCAGGCAGCTCGGATAGCAAATCCCCCCCGAATCTCTCCCCGTATAGCTCCGTCAGCTTCGGCGTCCACAAAGGCAGAGGCGGCAGCTCGTCCTGGAAGCTCCCCGCGATCGTCCGGCCCAGATCGTGCGGGAACCTGCGCTCGAACTCCCCATGCACGCGATCAAGCAGCAAGGAACAAGCATAAGGGTCCAGCCAGTTAAAGCCTTGGCGAACGGATGCGTATTGATATTCCGCGGTCCTCAGCAGCGGCGTAGCGCCCTCGGGCAGCTGTTCGTCGGCGGCGAATCTGCGCAGGACGTAGCCGGCGCATTCCGGTTGCTCGGCCACGATTCTCGCCGGGAAGTTCGAGCCGGAGAAACCGATTTGATCATAGAAGTACAAATACATGCCGAGCCTCTCCGCTTCCCGCAAAGCCGCTTCGAACATCGCCCACCAGCGTTCGCTGAAGTAGAAAGGGTTGTCGCTTACGCTGCCGTATTGGGGACCGGTCGGCGCAATATTGATAATACCGATATTGCGCAAGCCGCCATCGCGGAATTTTCGCAGCTGCCAGCGGATGCGCTCTTCCGTCACTTCCTCCGCGCTCCACCACCAGAAAGGCAAAGGCCCGAAGCGCGGATCGGCGGATTTAAACTGTCGCTTCAATCGTTCTATGCTCATCGTTCACCCTCGCTCGCCTGTAAATTCGCTTTCCATACCCCTTATCTTAGGAGCCTGTTCAAAGCGATGTATAGCGATCATTTTTAACCAAAAGCCTTAATTATCCGGATATCCTTCCATGTTATGATGGTTCAAACTTCATTCGCCGTCTCGGCAAGGAGGGAGCATTCCGTTGAATATTCGCCCTTATTTAACGCCCTACAAGTACGGCCATCCCGTACTGGTCGGCTCCGGAGTCCCCGGCAGCTTCGACTATCACGCGGTAGATTGTCCATTCGTCTTCCGGCATCGCGACCGCTTCTATATGATGTACGTCGGCTTTGACGGCGTAGGCTATCAGACCGCGCTGGCGACAAGCGAAGATCTGCTCCGTTGGGAGCATCTGTCCACCATTCTCGACAGGGACGAAGGCTCCCGCTGGGATTCGCGAAACATTGCCGGAACGTGGATTCTGAGGGAAAACGACTTGCACAAAGCTCCGACTCTGAAAAAGTGGCAAGGAAAGTATTGGCTGACGTATCACTCCTATCCTGGCGACGGA
Source organism: Cohnella sp. LGH (assembly GCF_017671885.1). Lineage (NCBI taxonomy): Bacteria > Bacillati > Bacillota > Bacilli > Caryophanales > Paenibacillaceae > Cohnella > Cohnella sp. LGH. The sequence continues at coordinate 91,271 of NZ_CP072117.1, read as the reverse complement.
TACGAGGCCGGACCCGCGAAGATCGGACTCGCCTGGACAGACGATGAACGCCTGCTAACGTGGCATCGGCTCGAAGAGCCTATTCTCGTTCCGGGGGAAGGCGCGGATTGGGAACGCGGCGGATTGTACAAAGAATGCCTCGTGGAGCATGAGGGGACGTTCTATCTGTTCTATAACGCTAAAAATCAGGATCACGGACGCTGGGTCGAACAGACGGGGCTGGCCGTATCGACGGATTTGCGGAATTGGCGGCGGCACGAGCATAACCCGGTTCTGAAGGTGACGCCCGGAGCCTGGGATAGCGGCTTCGTCAGCGACCCGTGCGTGCTTCGCGACGGCGATCGCTGGGTGATGTACTTTTTTGGCTACGATTACAAGAAAGCGAAGGAAGGCATCGCTCTATCGCACGATCTGAGGCAATGGGACAAATATCCCGAGCCGATCATCGAGACGGGCCGGGAAGGCGAGCTGGACGCCCTCTTCGCACACAAACCTTCCGTGATCAGCCATAAAGGCGTTCTCTACCACTTCTACACGGCCAGCCGCCGTCCGCAGGACGGGGATCGGACCTGCAATATTTTCCCTGAGTTCCGCACGATCACGGTGGCGACGTCTGAACTGCTGACTGGACACGCGTCTTCAGGAGGAGAACTATGACCGAATTGATCATCTCGTCGATGCGGACGGAAGGCCGCGTCCAGCCCATGGGACTGGATGCAACCGCTCCCATGCTGGGCTGGACTTTCGCGTCGTCCCCGTCACGCTCCCGTTCGCAAACCGCCTATCGGATCAGGGTCGCTGCGTGCGAGGAGCTACTGGTCGACGGACGATCCGATGTATGGGATAGCGGATGGCGGGACGGCAGGAATCAAGCCGCAATTGCCTACGAAGGGGCTCCGCTGGAGCCCCGGAGGCGCTACTACTGGCAAGTGACGGTGCGGGATGACCTCGGCCGACAAGCGGAAAGCCCTGTCTCCTGGTGGGAGACGGGCTTGCTTCGCGATGGAAGATGGAGCGGAAAGTGGATCGGAAACGCTTCCGACGGGACAGCCGGGCGCCCGCTCCCTCAGTTCCGTCGGAGCTTCCGGATCGAGAAGCCTGTGCGGCGCGCCCGGGCGTATATAAGCGGTCTCGGTCATTACGAGCTTCGCCTGAACGGCGGCAAAGTCGGCGATTACGAGCTCGACCCCGGGTGGACGGAATATGACAAAACGGTTCTCTATACCGCTTACGACATCACCGATGCTCTCGTGCAAGGGGAGAACGTGGCCGGTATCCTGCTCGGCAACGGCTTCTACAATGTGGCAGGCGGCCGCTATACGAAGTTTAAAGACTCGTATGGCGCGCCAAAATGTCTGGCCGATCTGGTCATCGACTACGCCGACGGCACGAGCGAGACGATCGGCACGGATAGCGCGTGGCGGACGGCCGCTAGCCCGCTCGCCTTCTCCTGCATCTATGGCGGTGAGGATTACGATGCGCAATTGGAGCAGGAAGGCTGGGATCGTTTCGGCTTCGTCGAAGGGGCAGATTGGCACGAAGCGGCGGAGGCGGAGGCTCCTTCCGGAGAGCTTGTCGCTCAGGCGGCGCCCGCCCTCAAAGTGATGGAGCGGCTATCCCCGGTCTCTATCACGGAGTCCAAGCCCGGCCTATTCATCGTCGATCTGGGCCGGAATTTCTCGGGCTGGCCGGAAATCGCCGTCTCTGGACCGAAGGGCGCAACGGTAAAGCTGATCCCGGCTGAGCTATTAACGGAAGACGGACTAGCTAATCAGAAATGGTCCGGATCCCCCTACGAGCTGAATTACACCTTAAGCGGCATGGGTACGGAAGTATGGAGACCTCGGTTTACTTATTACGGGTTTCGATACGTTCAAGTTGAAGGTATCGGGGCGATTACTCCGGAAAAGGGCGGCCACGAGGCGTGTAAGCTTCCGGTGCTGCACCGCATTGAGGGGCAGATGATCTATCCGGACGTTCGTAAGGCGGGAAGCTTTCGCTGCTCGGACGACAGGCTGAACCGGATTCACGAGATCATCAACCGGGCGATGCTCAGCAACATGAAGAGCGTGCTGACCGATTGCCCGCATCGCGAGAAGCTCGGCTGGCTGGAGCAGGTTCATCTGATGGGGCCTTCGCTGATATTCAACTATGACGTCGAGGCTCTACTCATGAAGGTGCTGGCCGACATCGCCGACGCCCAGCAGCCCGATGGGCTCATTCCGACGACGGCGCCGGAATATGTGGTGTTTCAGGAGCCGTGGGACGTGTTCCGGCATGCGGTCGCTTGGGGCGGCGCCTCCGTTCTGGCCGCCTGGGAGCTGCTGCAGCGCTACGGAAACGCCGGCGTTCTGCAGCGGCATTACAAGACAATGAGACGTTATATCGATTATTTGACGGCCACCGCGGACGGCAACATTCTCCGAGACGGACTGGGAGATTGGTATGACGTCGGTCCGAACGGGCCCGGCTTCTCGCAGAACACCCCGGTCCCATTGGCGGAAACCGCCATCTACTACGGGCTGACCGTCGTCATGCGAAGCATCGCGACGCGGCTTGGTTTCACTGAGGACGCGGACGTCTATGCCCGATTGGCGGATTCGATCAAAGGCGCCTTTAACCGCGAGTTCTTCGACGAGCGGACGGTTCTGTACGCCGGGGGCAGCGATGCAGCCTTAGCGATGCCGCTGGCCATCGGACTGGCTCCGGATGCTCATCGGGACGCCTTGTTTGCGCGGCTTGTTCGGAATATCGAGGAGCGAGGCGGCCGGACGACGTCCGGCGACGTGGGCCACAGATATGTGCTGCTTGCGCTTGCGCGCGGCGGACGGTCGGACCTGATCTACCGAATGACGCGCAGCACCGATACGCCAGGCTATGGCTATCAGATCGCCAACGGCGCGACAACGCTGACCGAAGCCTGGGACGGGCCGACCGTCGGCAAATCGCAGAACCATTTTATGCTTGGGCATCTGGAGGAGTGGCTTTACACCGGTCTCGCAGGGCTGGATTACCGGTATCTTCCGGAAACGGGGCGTTTCGCCGTGAAGATTAAGCCAGGCATTGTCGGCGACGTGCTTTGGGCCGAAGCCCGGCATGAGCTGCGAGCGGGCCAAGCGTCCGTTCGGTGGGAGCAGGGGGAAGGGCATGCGCTAGAGGTTGCCGTGGAAATTCCGGTCAATGCGGACGGATGGATCCATATTCCCGTTTCCGACTTCAATTCCGTCGCCGTGGAAGGAGACGGAGCGCGGTTCGTCGGGCACGAGGACGGCTGTGCTGTCTATCGGACCGGTTCGGGCTCGTTCGTGTTCACCGCGAAGAGCCGGAGCGATCGACGGAGCGTAGATCAACAATAAGTCCAGCGGTATGATGTCAAGCGCTAACCTCGAATGAATTGGAAATTTTTTTGGCTGTAAGTTAGATCAGTCATGAAAAATGGGCACATCAAACTAAACCCAGCCGAAAATCAAGTGAATAACCAGATTTTTACTGGGAATCCGTAATGGACTTTGGCAAAGGAGGCGTCAATCCTTCGCAGTCGTCACCTTCCTTCGAGGCGTATAGAGTTGGCCGTTGCGTAGCAGCACATCGACCAGACGCACAAGTTTTCTTGCCGTTAAGACGAGGGCGCGTTTGTGTTGATGCTTGGGTACTTCCTTGTATTTCTTCCGGTAATACTCGCCGAATTCTTCATCGCGGTTTTTCACCGAGTTGGCAGCTTCAACCAGGTAATAGCGAAGGAATCGGTTGCCGGAACGAATGCGTTTAGTATCCTCGGCCTCAAAGGGGCCGGACTGATGCCTGCGCCATGTGAGCCCAGCGTACTTGGCGACAGCGGCTTGATCGCTAAAGCGCCAGATGTCGCCAAGCTCGGCGAGAATGCCGGCGGCGTAGACCTTGCCGATGCCGGGGACGGATTGCAGGCACTGGGCGCCCGGCATGCCTTCCAGAATCCGCGAGATGGCCTTGTCCAAATCCTTGAGCTGAGCCTGAATGCTTCGGATGGTCTGAATGGATGTGCCAAGCACAAGGTCGATGGAATCCTCGACGACTTTGGAGAGCCGGTAAGAAGCTCTGGCGGCTTTCTGAATGCAGCGAGCGACGTTCTCTGCGTCAGGGAAGCGATTGCGTCCCTTGTCTCTGAGATAGTCAGCCAAGCTCGCGACATCCATGGTCGCAATGTCGTCCAGGCTGTATTGGTCCGAGAGCATCTCCAGGATGGCATGTCCGAATACGGAGCTCTCGACTTCGGACGTAAAGGCGTTGCACTTGTAGAACAGGTTCTGCAGGAAGTACTGCTTCTCGCGCGTCAGGCTGTGGACCATATGAAACCGCATGCGGGTAAGCCGCTGCAAGGCAACGTACTGCTCTTGCATGACGATGGTCGTCGTCAATCTGCCGAAGCGCAAACGGTCCGCAATGACCCAAGCATCGAGACGGTCGGTCTTGTCAAGATCCGGATACGCTTCTCTGAACTTGCTGACGAGCTTCGGGTTGATGGTGAACACTTTGGCCTTGCGTTCCTTGAGTGCCGCATCCTCATGCATATACATCGCAGGATGCCAGCTGTAGACCGAGGTAGCCTCAAGCCCGATATGGATTTCGGAAGCGGACAGCTTGTCCGCTACAGCAACAATGCGGTCGCGTAGGTGAGAAGCGCCATGCAAATCGTTCTTCACGGTAAGCGTCTCAACCTTGTCGCCATCCGAATTCATGAAACACGCTTCCAGTTCTTGCGAACTGACGTCAATACCGACAAATAGTTTCAAGTGGAGATCCTCCTTTCTCTAGGGATTCAGGGAATGGACGCTCCGGGATGCCTCCGGTGCACTCGCAGATCAATCACCCTCGCATATGAGGACACACTTCGGGCCATGAGCTGCCCCAGCGCTGCTATTGCTGGGCATGGTTTGCCGAAGGGAACAGCCAGCGGGTAAGAAGCTCAGACGAGTACCGGAGAAACAGACTTTAGATGTAGACGATGCTACAGGAGGCAGAAGAATTTCCCCGAATGGACCCTAAAATCCATTGTCCAGAGGCATGCCGGAAAGTCCAGTCCCAAATTTAATTTTCAAAGAGCAAGCTGGAAATTCTGAAGGCGGCCTTCATCCCCCTCGGGGGATGGAAATTGGCTTATAACTGCCTTCAAAAAATACTATACGAGTTTTGGGTCCTCCTCCTTTTACGTCGGTTGTCCTAGAACGGTTTCTTCCAAAAAGATATGTTCTTGTCCGTTATTTTTGAGCTATGGCCGCCAGCGTCTTCAACAGAACCGTTGCCGCTTCCGCCCTCGTCGCAGGATCCTTCGGGAAGAAGCCATTGTCTCCTTTCCCTCGCATTATGTCCAGCTTCTTCATCTCGGCCGCGGCCCCGACGGCCCAGTCCGGAATGTCCCGATCGTCCGCGAATCCTGCTGAGCGAGCATCCGCCGCCAAGCTTAACGCCCTTGCCACCATCACGGCCATCTCCGCCCTCGTAATCAGGGCGTCCGGACGAAAGTTGCCGTTCGCATCGCCTTGGATAAGTCCCGCTCCTGCGGCTTGCGCAACGGCTGCCCGGGCCCACTGTCCAATTCGGTCCGCGTCCTTGAAGCTTAGAATCGCCCCTTGGTTTGAAAGCTTTAACGCGTTTGTCAGCATCACTGCGAATTCCGCGCGCGTCACGGTGCGATTGGGGCGGTATGAGCCGTCCGGATAACCCTCCACGATCCCTTTCCTTGCCGCATCCAGGATATCGGCTTCCCCCCAATGACCCGCGATATCGGTAAAGGCAGGCTTAGGCTCCTCAATGTCCGGCGAGCTCGAAGGATCAGCCGGATCTTCGACGGTTACGGCCGTTATCGTAACGTCTCCGGCAGAGGACGGCGCCGTAAAGAGAGCGCTGAACCGGCCGTTCGCGTCCGTCATCGCGCCCGCGCTTCCGAAGCTGCCCGACGAAGCCGCGAGGTCGACCCCCACGCCGGAGACTGGAAGATCGCCAACGCCGTAGACGACTCCTGTGACCGATACACTGTCTCCGGTCAATACTTGGGCGGGCGTCGCTCCAACTGCGATATGGTCGGGCACAAGGAAGTTCAGCCCGCTAGCGGCCGATGCAACAACGATGTCCTGACTTGTGGACACCGTAAAATTATTAGAGCCGTAGCTGCCCGCAGGAGGATTGGCAACGCCTCGTATCGCAACGGACACCCGGCTATTCGCCGACACGTTTTGCGGTAACGTAATCGTCGCCTCTTCGGCGGCGTTCTGGATTAACGCGGACGAGGCTGTGCCGTTAATCGTGTAATTCAGGTTTGAAGCCGGAAGAGTTGTACCGGACGGTACATGCAGAGTAAGGGTGTCCGAGCCCCCCTCCAGAGCTCCGTAAGCGCCTGTATCGAACTCGACGATCCAGTCCGCCGCGGCCTCTCCTGCATTGGATCCGCTCGCAACGCCGACGTTCGATACGGCTGATATTCGATGCGTCCACGTTTTCTCGAACAGATAGTCTTCGCTGTAACCGCTGAAGAGAACGGATTGCCCTCTCCCGCTATCGAAGACCATATTGGATAAACTGAGCTGCGGCAAATTCGCCTCCGTCTGCTCCGTCCAATTCATTCCGTCCCAGAACCAAACGTCGTCTTTGGGGATGTACCCCGCTTCGCCACCGACCAGGATGACTTTTTCGAGATTCGAATCGTAGGCCATGCTTGCGAAGACTCGCGGAGCAGGCGAAGCAGCCGGCGCCCGAAGATTCCACTTCAGACCATCCCATATCCACGTCGTATTCGAAACATAAGGGAAATTGCTCGTATATCCGCCGAAAAGCACAACTTGATCGTTTTTCTTGTCATACGCGATGCTTGTCCGATTAATCGTCGTCGGAGAATCGTTCGGATCGGCCGGAGTGGCGTCTCTCCAGCTTGTTCCGTTCCATATCCAGGTATCCTTCAGATCCCCGTTCTCTCCCCACCCGCCATACAGAAGAACCTCGCCGTCTCCGATGTACGTCATGCTGAACTCGATCCGCCCCGGAGGATAGTTCGCGCTCGTATCCGCAGGGGTTACGTTGCTCCATTTTGTTCCGTCCCATAACCACGTTTCGTTAAAAATGCCGGCAGCATCGTTTCCTCCGAAGAGCAAAATGCCTTTGCCTGGACCCGCGTAAGCCATCTCTCCGTAAATACGCGTTGACGGTGAATCGCTGGGATCTGCGGGAGTTACGTCCGTCCACCTCTGGCCGTCCCACATCCAGGTATCGTCCAGATCATCGTAGTTGATATCCACACCGCCGAAAAGCAAGGTACTACCGCTATCCTCGTCGTAGGCCATCGCCGAAGCGAATCGCGCGACCGGTCCGGGCGACGATTGATCAACCTCCTTCCAGGGGGGTTGGCTATAGCCGCCTCCACCCACGGCTGCTCCCGCGAAATGAGGCAAAGAAACACCGAACAAACCTATGATCAGCGTCACGATCCAGGATTTCCTAGCATTTGCGAACAACTTGTCCATTCCCGTTCACCTCTTGAAATAAGATCAGCTCACTTTCATTTTAGTTAACGCCAATAAAAGAATAATAAATAACTCCGCGCCAAAAACCCCGAAAACCGCGCGGGGAAAGAGCTCGCACGGTTTTCGGGTAAATTTCGTTTGTCGGCGATTAATCGCTGCATTATCCGCCGCCCCGTCTTGCTTTCGTGCAGTTCAAGGCGTACGTACGTCCGTATCCTCGCGCGTATCGGATGATGCGCCGCAGCATGGAGCGGTCGTTCAGCCTTGTGAACGGACAAGGATCGGGCCGCGTATTCACCTCGATAATCCATGCCCGCTTGCGCCGATCGACTGCTATGTCCAACCCAAGCTCCTTCATCCGGGGGTACGATCGCTCGAAACGCTTTGCGGTCGCATGCGCCATGCTGCCGAACCTGCTCAGCAGCTTCTTCGCCTGCTTCTTCCCCGCCGTGCGCCGCAGCAGGCTGCCCGCGGCGTAAATGCTCCCCCCCTGGCTGCCGTTCGTCACCGCTTTGCGAGGAGATGCTACCCGCGCGGCCACGCCGGTTACCTTCCAGCCGTTTTTGCGCCCCTTCTGGACCACGACTCGATAATCGATTGGTCTTCCTCTTAGCCTCAACACATGAATGCCGCGCTGCACCAGATACGGCTTCCGGCCTATTCGCTTGCGCACCCATCCGAACAAATTGGCACGGCTGGCGAACACACGGCGCTTCGCGCCATCTCGTACAGCCCATCCGCCGCGCGCCCTCTCTATTCTCATAACGCCTACGCCGCACGATCCAAACACCGGTTTGATGTATACCATCCCGTATCGGCTCAGCATCCTGCCAAGCGATGAGGACGTCAGACGCCGCGTTGCCGGGATATGCCGGACCAATGCGGCGGAGCCTTCCAGCAGCTTCGTCTTGATCCATTTGCTCGATTCCGTCGTCCGCTTGCTCACTTTCCTCGTCAGCTCCCTTCCTTTTCCCGTCAGGGGTATCGCTTTACGATCAAAGTATGGACAGCAGACCCGAAACGGCAGGGCCGACGCCTAGCTCCGCAAGGAAGAACGCGAGACGCTCGCGCACATATATATAATTATCGGCCTTTGAAGGCGGAAGCGGAGGAATCGCCATGAGTTTATCGCCTTTTCACGCCAAGATCGATAGGACCGTTCGTCTGTTTCCTTGGTACGGACAGCTTCTCTCGGATGCGGGCATCGACCGGTTCGCGGTTCGTTCGATCGAACGGCTTCCCTTAATGACGTCTGAGCTGCTGGAGCGTTACTACTACAGCCGCGAGCTGCCGTATGCCGAGGATGGCGTTGTCGGACGGACGACGTCGTATCGAACGTCGGGAACGAGTACGAACCGGCGGAAAACGATTTTCTATTCTGCCGAAGACGAAAGTCATTATATTCGCATCAAAGCGGAGCTGTTTCGACGGATTATCGAGCCTACCGGCGCTTCGACTGCACTCTCGGATATGGGAACGGGCCATGCGGCAGGCACCGCTCTGGACGTATTTGCGAGAATCGGCGTTGCGGCGGATTCTATCTCGTTCGATCAGCCGATCGGTCGTCATCTGGAACGGCTCGGAACGCTGCGGCCTCACGTTCTCTATACGATGCCGTCCATTCTCGATCGCCTTCTGGCCGCGGCCGAGGACGACCCTGCCGGTTACGGACTCCGCAGCGTCATCCTGGTCGGCGAGATCGCCGCCCCCTCCTGGCGTCGCAGCGTAGCGGAGAGACTCGGACTGCATGAGGAACGTATCACCGACACATACGGCTCGATTGAGATCGGCACAATCGCGAGCTACTCGCATGAACATGGACGTTATTTGTTTGCCGAAGGCATTAAGGCCGAGGGAATATCGGCGGAGGCTCTGGGCGGCGGATGGGAGCCGCTGCAGGATGGGGAATCCGTACTTGTGCTGACCTCGCATGTTCGCGAGCTTTTTCCCGCCTTGCGTTTCGTCACCTATGACGTTGTCCGGGATTTTCGACCGATTCGAGTGGATGGGAATTGGCGGCAGAGCTTCGAGGCACTCGTGCGCCGGATCGGGCCGGAGCTGAAGCACGGAGAGAAGATCAGCGTGTACGATATCGAAAACGTCGTCTATCGCCATTTGAGAGAGGCCCATGTCGCCATCCATGTGCGCGGGAACAAGCTGACGGTGCATATCGGCAGCCGCAGCCCTGTGGGCGCCGCTGTTTGCGAGAGCATCGAGCGAGAGCTGGCCGAGCGCATTCCCGAGATCGGGGCTATGATCCGCGGCGGGATTTTGGAGGCAATTCGAGTCGTGCCCGAGGAGGCAGCATATGACGGACCGGCGATTAAGCGGAAAAAGGTCTTCTATGATTGAGGGAGGGATGACGGGGAATGGCGACGATGCCGGGAGAAACATCAGGAGACAGCTGCGATTGAGGAAAGGGGCGGGGCGGATGGGTGATCTCGATCCGGGTTTGATGGACGCAATGGAAGCGCTGGACGGCATCGGAAGCGCGATTGGCAGGACGCCCTTCGTTACTTTGAGCCGACTATTTCGGGAAGAGACGTTCCGCGTATACGGAAAGCTGGAGATGATGAATCCGGGCGGCAGCGCCAAGGATCGCCCTGCGCTTCGCATCATACGCGAAGCGATTCGTTCGGGGGACATTCGCCGGGGGACGACGGTTATCGAATCGAGCTCGGGAAATATGGCGGTTAGCTTGGCGCAAATTTGCCGAGGAATGGGGCTTCGCTTTATTTGCGTCGTAGATCCCCGTACGACCGAGAGCCATCTGCGCCTCATTCGGCTACTGGGGGGAGAGGTCGAGCTGGTCTCTTCGCCAGACCCGGTTAGCGGAGACTATTTGCCGGCGCGGATTGAGCGAGTGAAGCAGCTGCAGCGACAGATCGGCAATGGCTATTGGACGAACCAGTACGGCAACCCGAACAATTATTTGGCCCACTACGAGACGACGATGCCGGAGATGATGGAGGCGCTGCCTCGCATCGATTATTTGTTTTGCGGGGTCAGCTCCTGCGGAACGATACGAGGCTGCGCCGAACGGTTGAAGGACGGCGGGCTGCCAACGACGATTGTTGCGGTAGACGCGGCTGGCAGCGTGATTTTTGGCGGGGCGAAGGGGACGCGAAAATTTCCCGGACTGGGGGCGGCGATGGTGCCTCCGATCGCCCGAGCGGAGCTGATCGACCGAATCGTATATGCGACGGAACGGGAGTGCGTGGATATGTGCCGAGAGCTGCTGCGCTCGGAGGGGATTCTCGCCGGCGCTTCCTCCGGCGGCGTTCTGGCGGCGATTCGCTCTCTTCGGGACGACATTCCGTCGGGTTCCGTCTGCGCTGCGATACTGCCCGATCGCGGGGACCGCTACTTGGACACCGTGTACAACGACGAATGGGTCGCAAACAACGTGTGAGTCCGAACAACAAATAGGGAGGTGGTTTGACGAGACATGATCTACCTGAATGATGGACATATCCGGCAGCTTGGTGCGGATTGGCCTTTGTTAGCGGGACTGATTGCGCAGACGACGGCTTTGCTTGGCACTTCGGAGACGGTTCAACCGTTGAAGCCTTACTTGCGGTTCCGGGAGCCGGGCAATCGGATCATTGCCATGCCTGCCTTCGTCGGAGGCGAGACGGAGATGAGCGGCATCAAGTGGATCGCCAGCTTTCCGGGCAACACCAAGCTCGGGCTCCCTCGGGCGCATGGCTCGATCGTCCTGAACGATCCCACTACCGGCGCTCCCGTAGCGTTCCTGTGCGGCGGCTTGCTTAACGAATTGCGAACGGCGGCGGTAAGTGCGGCGATGCTTAGCGCTTATTTTCAATTAGGGCGTCGCGAACGCTATCGGATCGGAATTATCGGTTGGGGACCGATCGCTAAAAGACATTATGATATGATCGCGACGATGTTCGGAGAAAAAGTGGAAGGCATGAAGCTGTTCGACATTCGAGGAATCGATCCCGCCTCAGTCGGCACGGGGGTTCGGCAGAGCAAGGCGACCATATGCGATAGTTGGCAGGAAGCTTACCGGGAGAGCGATGTAGTTGTGACCTGCACAGTCTCGCCCGCTCGTTACATCGACGAGCCACCCGTGCCGGGATCGCTGCTGGTGAACGTTTCCCTGCGGGACTACGAGCCAAAGTGTGTACGCGGGACACAGGTTATCGTCGACAGCTGGCAAGAGGTTTGCCGAGAAAATACAGATATCGAGCAGTTGCACCTACACGAAGGATTAGCGGAACAGGATACGATGACGTTCCGGGACGCGATCCGAGGAGACCGACTTTGTTCGCTAATGCCGGATGTTCCGATCTTTTTTAGTCCGATGGGCATGGCCGCCTTCGATATTGCAGTTGCAGCTTACTATTGGCGGGAAGCGGTCCTCAAGAGCGTTGGCGTCCATTTGGATGCATAGCGGGGTATAGCTACGTGGCGGAGACGCTCAGCCGGGGATAGCAAGCGACGCGATGCGAGATTTGGTACACTTAAACTGTACTTAATCTCAAAGGGGGTTACGATCATGATCGTTGCCATCAATACGATTCGCATCAAATCCGGCCATGTCGGGGAGGTAGCTGAGAGGTTCAAAAATCCGAAAGGCGTTCAGCACGCTCCAGGCTTTATCCGCATGGAGCTGCTGTCCGAGTCGCTAGAGGAACACGACGAACTGAAAGTATGCACAACTTGGGAAAATCGCGAGGCTTTCGACGGCTGGGTAAACAGCGACGCTTTTAAGCAGGCTCATGCCCACTCGCGCCCCAAGTCTGAAAACAACCCGACCGACGGACAAGCCAGCCACGGCGAACAGCCTAAGCCCGGCGCAGGCATCATGCTCGGCGCCAAGCTCAGCGTCCACGAGGTCTTGTTCTCTTACCCCGACGCATAGCCTTTTTTCGCCAAGTCCACACAGGCGGCGGAACGGTCAGGGGGAAATAAGGCATATTAAGCCTTCTTCCTCCTGAACGCTAATGGCCTCGCAGACCGCTACACACGCAAACTCACTCTCTTCCCTGACTCTAACGGTCCCGCAGACCGCTACATCCATAAACACACTCTCTTCGCTGACTCTAACGGCCTCGCAGACCGCTACATCCATAAACACACTCTCTTCGCAGACTCTAACGGTCTCGCAAGCCGACCGCCCATGCCTGGGGCCTAAAGGCCAAGAAAGTGCCTACACGCTACCCGAGCCACGGAGCGAAGGCCAAGAAAGTGCCTACACGCTACCCGAGCCCTGGAGCGAAGGCTAAAAAAGTGCCTACACGCTACCCGAGCCCCGGAGCGAAGGCCAAAAAAGTGCCTACACGCTACCCGAGCCCGGGAGTGAAGGCCAAAAAAGTGCCTACATGCTACCCAAGCCCCGGAGCGAAGGTCAAAAAAGTGCCTACACGCTACCCGAGCCCTGGAGCGAAGGCCAAAAAAGTGCCTACACGCTACCCGAGCCCTGGAGTGAAGGCCAAAAAAGTGCCTACACGCTACCCAAGCCCCGGAGCGAAGGCCAAAAAAGTGCCTACACGCTACCCATGCCCCCGAGCGAAGGCCAAAAAAGTGCCTACACGCTACCCAAGCCCCGGAGCGAAGGCCAAGAAAGTGCCTCCACGCTACCCATGCCCCGGAGCGAAGGCCAAGAAAGTGCCTCCACGCTACCCAAGCCCCGGGGCAAGGCCAAAACGGCCGTGAGCGCGCATAGCGCACAGCACACAAACCGCTGACAATATTGGCCTTATCCCCGCGCGCTCTTGTTAGCTGCGATCTGCTCGGCAAGCTCGTTCAGCTCCGTCCACCGCTCCAATAGCGCGTCGAGCTTCGCTTCCAGCGCCGTCTGCTCCTCCATCAGTTGCTGCAACCGTCCGGAGTCGCTCGCAGCTTCTTCCATGCGGGAAGCAACAGCGGCAAGCGCCTCTTCGGCCTCAGCAATCCAGCCGTCGATCTGTTCGAAATCCTTCTGGTCCTTATACGACATTTTTAGTTGAGGCCGCTCCTTGCGTTCCTGCACAGCAGCAGCCGCAGCCGGCCCCGCCGTCGATGCCCCGGAAGCTTTCGCCGGAGCACCCGCGGCCTGCTTCTCCGCTTCCTGCCGCTCGGCATACGCCTGATAATCCGAATAGTTGCCCGTATGCTCGGCAACGACGCCATCCCCCTCAAACGCGAGAATGCGATCCACCGTCCGGTCAAGGAAATACCGATCGTGCGATACGACGATCACTACGCCGGGGAATTCGTCCAAGTAATCCTCCAGCACCGTGAGCGTAGCGATGTCCAGATCGTTGGTCGGCTCGTCCAGCAGCAGCACGTTAGGCGCGTTCAACAGCACCCGCATAAGCTGCAGACGCCGTTTCTCCCCGCCGGACAACTTGGAAATGACCGACCACTGCACCGCAGGAGCAAAAAGAAACCGCTCCAGCATCTGGCCCGCGGAGATCGTCGTTCCGTCCGCGGTCTTCACCTGCTCGGCCCCTTCGCGGATATACTCCATCACCCGAAGCGACTCGTCCATCTCCTCGTGCTCCTGGCTGAACCAGCCTAGCTTCACCGTCGGACCCAGCTCCACGCGCCCCGCGTCCGGCTGCAGCTTCCCGGCGATCAGCTTAAGCAGCGTCGACTTCCCGCTTCCGTTGCGCCCGACGATGCCCACGCGATCCTCCGGCACCGCGATATAGCTCAGATCGCGAATCAACTCTCGGCCTCCAAGGCTTTTCCGCAAATTCTCGATCTCCAGAATCTTCTTGCCAAGCCTCGTCGAGGCTACCGACACGTCCATCTTGCCGGAGGCGCCTTTTGGCCCCTGCGTCTTCAGCGCCTCGTAGCGGTCAATCCTTGCCTTCTGCTTCGTCGAACGAGCCTGCGCTCCGCGCCGGATCCAGGCCAGCTCGTTGCGCAGCAGATTTTGCCGCTTGGCCTCCGAGGCGGCCTCGCGCTCCTCCCGCTCCAGCTTCAGCTCCAGAAACCGGCTGTAGTTCGCTTCATAGAAATGCGCCGAGCCGCGATCCAGCTCGATCACCCGGTTGCTGACCCGGTCCAGGAAATACCGGTCGTGCGTAATCATCAGCAGCGCGCCTTTGCGCTTCTGCAGCATCCCTTCGAGCCAGGCGACGGAATCGTTGTCGATGTGGTTCGTCGGCTCGTCCAGAATAAGCACATCGGACGGCTGCAGCAGCGCCGCCGCCATGGCCACGCGTTTGCGCTGCCCGCCCGAGAAGGTCGCTACTTTGCCAAATACGTCGACAATGCCGAGCTTCGTCAGCGCGGCCTTCGCCTCGCTTTCCAACGACCATGCGTTCAACTCGTCCATTCTCGCATTGACGGCGATCAGCCGTTCCTGCAAACCGGAATCGTCCGGACGCCGCTCCAGCTCTTCCAGCACCGCGCTATGCTCGCGCACAACCCGAAGCTGCGGCGAATCTCCCCCGAGCACATGCTCCAGCGCGGTTTCCTCCGGCCCGAACGTCGGGTCCTGGGCCAACATGCGCAGCACGACGGAGCGCCCGGTCGTCACCTGGCCCGAATCGGGCGGCTCCACACCCGCGATTACCTTCAGCAGCGTCGATTTGCCCGTGCCGTTCACGCCGATAATGCCGACTTTATCCCCGGTCTCGACGCCGAACGTCACGTTTTCGAACAATATTTTGTCGCTATAGCTCTTGGAAATATTCTCAACGGACATCAGATGCATGCCCACATCAACTCTCTTCGTAGATAAGATAAAATACGCTAACCGTATCATATCATAGTTCTGATCGAGTTCCGCCAGGCGACGTCCGTTCTCCTCTCTTTTTTCCTGTGGAAACGCGACTTGCCGCCCATTAATACAGCCCTCCGATCCTGCGCATTCGCACAAGGCCGGGAGGCTGTCATTCATGCCGCAGGGCATGGGGAATTTGACTATTGCTTCTCATCGGAGTAACTTGGACAGTAAGATGAAATGTTCAAAAAGTTCGAATCTCAGCACCAAGAAGGTTGAATGAAGACCGGTGATGAGGAACGGAGCGTAGTGGAAGCTACGTGAGTACCGGAAGATCCGGCTGAATTCAAGATTCGACGTCGAATCCACTTCTTGAACCGCTTCGTGATCAGAATTGAACTTTTTGAACAACCTCTACAACGATCAAGGAGGACTGTATATGATCTTCAACCATATTCTCGTTCCTTATGACGGCTCCGAGCCGGCGGGCAGAGCGCTCGAAAAAGCGATTCAACTCGCTCGGAAGGATGCCGGAACGCGACTCACCGTAGCGCATGTCATCAACTTACAGCCTGTCGCGATCGGCGATATGACTTTCACTCAACCTGAATCCTATCAGGAAGAAGTCAAGAAACACGGAGAAAAGATTATCGACAGCGTGAAGCAAAAAATCGGCGACCTGTCCGATACGGATGTCGTGATTTTGGCCGGGTCGCCGGCTTCGGCCATTCTCGACTACGCGGACGGCTCAGACTGCGATCTGATCATCATCGGCAGCAGAGGGCTCGGCGCGTTCCGGGAGCTGATGGTCGGAAGCGTCAGCCATAACGTCATCCTGCATTCGGGCATCCCGGTCATGGTCATGAAATAAGCCGACTCACCCTCCGATCCGCACGGATACGGAAGCATCTCCCTTCGGAGCGCGCACGGTCACCAGACCGCCCTGCGCGCCTCCGTCGGGCCGACTTTCCCCTTGACGATTTTCCATGCCTCTGTAAGGTCGAATCTCCACCTGACAGCCTTCCGCACCGGTAATGACGACAGCCCCCTCGCCCAGACGAGCGGCCTGCGGATGATAGATTACCGTCTCTCCTCCGTCCGATACATACTCCATTTCGAGCCTTCCGGCATCGTAGTCGTAGCGGTATCGCAACAGCTCGCCCCCGGTCGCTTGCGGATACGCCCGATTCAACCCTGCCGCGTAAGGCGCCTCCTTAAAACCGTCCGTCCAACACCAATACGTGCTGCTCCACAAGTATTCCTCGAACAAAGCAACGATCGCCTTCGTCAAGCCGCAGGTGGCCGGATGGTCGTTATACGCCCCCCATTCCCCGATCAGCGCAGGAACATTCAAGCGCTGCTGTACGCGACGATGAACGGAGAAGATCAGATCGACGCGATCCTGATTGTACGCCTCGTAGTGATTCGTATCGACGACCAAGTCGTAGCCGTGCGGCGCATACAGCATACCCGCATCCCGATTTCCCGACCTGTCCGTCAACGGCTGAAGCCCGGACTCAATGCCCATATTGGCAAAATAGCTCGTTTCCAGCAGCATTAGCCGCTCCGGATCAACCTCACGAATCGTGCCAGCCGTCCGATTAAAGAACCCCGCCAGCTTCTCCCGCTCAAAACGTTGAGACGCTTCCGTCGCACTCTCGACGAGCGGCCGATAGATTTCCATTTTCGCCATGCCTGCCAGCACTTCCAGCTTCTTCTCCTCGTCGAACCACAGCTCCGCGAGCTGCCCGGGATCGGCATCCGTCAGCCCTAGCACCGTCTCCGCGTAAGCGGCGATAATCGCGCCCAGCACCTCCTGCCCGTCCGTGCCCGGATACGGCTCGTTCATCAGATCGTAGCCGATCAGATTCGGACAATCGGAGAAAAACTCCGCCACATGCCGCCACATCGCCGCATACCGCTCCTGCAAGCCGACGCCTCCCGGCCCCGCAGCATTGTCCCAGAAACGATCCAACGCCCGGTTCACGGCCGGACTTTCCAAATAAGCGTCGCTCCACAGCTGCCCCTCCACATGAGGCAAATCGTCGGTCAACGTCGCCCAAGCCGGCGCCCCGTCCCCATACAAAACGCTATACAAATCCTGATGCATGTCGAGAAACACATAAATGCCGTTCTGTTCCGCCCAGGCGGCCTGCTGCTTGATCTTGCCGAGATAGATGTCGTCGTACTCGCCCGGCTCCGGCTCCACGCCGTCCCAGATCAGCCCCAATCTCACAACGTTGTAGCCTTGTTCGCGAAACCAGGCAAACAGCCCCTCGTCGCACGGCTCCACATACCCTTTCTTTTTCTCCTTACAGACCAGGTTGACGCCGTGAAGAATGACGTGCGCTCCGTCCTCGTTAACGATACGCTGCCCTTGAGCTCTGAGTTTTTTCATAGCTATGTCCTCCTCGTAAAGTCCAGCGGTATGATGTCAAGCGCTAACCTCGAATGAATTGGAAATTTTTTTGGCTGTAAGTTAGATCAGTCATGAAAAATGGGCACATCAAACTAAACCCAGCCGAAAATCAAGTGAATAACCAGATTTTTACTGGGAATCCGTAATGGACTTTGGCAAAGGAGGCGTCAATCCTTCGCAGTCGTCACCTTCCTTCGAGGCGTATAGAGTTGGCCGTTGCGTAGCAGCACATCGACCAGACGCACAAGTTTTCTTGCCGTTAAGACGAGGGCGCGTTTGTGTTGATGCTTGGGTACTTCCTTGTATTTCTTCCGGTAATACTCGCCGAATTCTTCATCGCGGTTTTTCACCGAGTTGGCAGCTTCAACCAGGTAATAGCGAAGGAATCGGTTGCCGGAACGAATGCGTTTAGTATCCTCGGCCTCAAAGGGGCCGGACTGATGCCTGCGCCATGTGAGCCCAGCGTACTTGGCGACAGCGGCTTGATCGCTAAAGCGCCAGATGTCGCCAAGCTCGGCGAGAATGCCGGCGGCGTAGACCTTGCCGATGCCGGGGACGGATTGCAGGCACTGGGCGCCCGGCATGCCTTCCAGAATCCGCGAGATGGCCTTGTCCAAATCCTTGAGCTGAGCCTGAATGCTTCGGATGGTCTGAATGGATGTGCCAAGCACAAGGTCGATGGAATCCTCGACGACTTTGGAGAGCCGGTAAGAAGCTCTGGCGGCTTTCTGAATGCAGCGAGCGACGTTCTCTGCGTCAGGGAAGCGATTGCGTCCCTTGTCTCTGAGATAGTCAGCCAAGCTCGCGACATCCATGGTCGCAATGTCGTCCAGGCTGTATTGGTCCGAGAGCATCTCCAGGATGGCATGTCCGAATACGGAGCTCTCGACTTCGGACGTAAAGGCGTTGCACTTGTAGAACAGGTTCTGCAGGAAGTACTGCTTCTCGCGCGTCAGGCTGTGGACCATATGAAACCGCATGCGGGTAAGCCGCTGCAAGGCAACGTACTGCTCTTGCATGACGATGGTCGTCGTCAATCTGCCGAAGCGCAAACGGTCCGCAATGACCCAAGCATCGAGACGGTCGGTCTTGTCAAGATCCGGATACGCTTCTCTGAACTTGCTGACGAGCTTCGGGTTGATGGTGAACACTTTGGCCTTGCGTTCCTTGAGTGCCGCATCCTCATGCATATACATCGCAGGATGCCAGCTGTAGACCGAGGTAGCCTCAAGCCCGATATGGATTTCGGAAGCGGACAGCTTGTCCGCTACAGCAACAATGCGGTCGCGTAGGTGAGAAGCGCCATGCAAATCGTTCTTCACGGTAAGCGTCTCAACCTTGTCGCCATCCGAATTCATGAAACACGCTTCCAGTTCTTGCGAACTGACGTCAATACCGACAAATAGTTTCAAGTGGAGATCCTCCTTTCTCTAGGGATTCAGGGAATGGACGCTCCGGGATGCCTCCGGTGCACTCGCAGATCAATCACCCTCGCATATGAGGACACACTTCGGGCCATGAGCTGCCCCAGCGCTGCTATTGCTGGGCATGGTTTGCCGAAGGGAACAGCCAGCGGGTAAGAAGCTCAGACGAGTACCGGAGAAACAGACTTTAGATGTAGACGATGCTACAGGAGGCAGAAGAATTTCCCCGAATGGACCCTAAAATCCATTGTCCAGAGGCATGCCGGAAAGTCCAGTCCCAAATTTAATTTTCAAAGAGCAAGCTGGAAATTCTGAAGGCGGCCTTCATCCCCCTCGGGGGATGGAAATTGGCTTATAACTGCCTTCAAAAAATACTATACGAGGAGGGTGCGTTCATGAAACGCAAGTGGTCGAAAATCGTCTACGGCGGAGATTACAACCCCGAGCAATGGCCGCGGGAAATCCGCGACCAGGATATGCGCCTGTTCAAACTGGCCGATATCGATATCGTTACTCTAAACGTATTTTCCTGGGCGTTGAATCAACCGGACGAGCAAACTTACCGGTTCGAATGGTTGGACGAGGTCATGGATGAGCTCCACAGGAACGGCGTCGCGGTATGCCTGGGGACGAGCACAGCCGCTCATCCGGCCTGGATGGCGCTCAAATACCCGGACGTGCTGACTGTAGATCCCGAAGGCCGCAAAAAGAAGTTCGGACGCAGGCACAATTCCTGTCCGAACAGCCCGACCTTCCGTAAATATTCGGCGCTTATGGCGGGCAAGCTGGCCGAGCGATACAAGACCCACCCCGCGCTGCTGCTCTGGCATGTGAACAACGAGTACGGCTGGCGCTGTTATTGCGATAACTGCGAGCGGGCATTCCGGCTATGGCTGGAGAAACGGTACGGAACGCTGGATGCCTTGAACGACGCCTGGTATACGCGCTTCTGGGGCCACACGTTCTACAGCTGGGAGGAGATCGTCCTCCCCAGCCTGCTGTCCGAGCATATCGATGCGGCCAATCCGGACAAGACGGCGTTCCAGGGCATCTCTCTCGATTATGCCCGGTTCGCCTCGGATAGCTTGCTGGAATGCTATATGCTGGAGCGAGACGCGATCAAGGCCGTCATTCCCGACGCGGTCGTGACGACGAACTTTCAGGGGAATGGGGCTTACAAGCCGCTAGATTATTTCAAGTGGGCGAAGGAGATCGACGTCATCGCGCTGGACAGCTATCCGACGAACGATATGCCCATGAGCCAGATCGCCATGCGGCACGATCTGATGCGCGGCTTGAAGATCGGGGATCCGTTCCTGCTCATGGAGCAAAGCCCCAGCGTGCTTAACTGGAAGGACGTCAATCCGCTCAAGCGTCCCGGAGTCATGCGGCTGTGGAGCTATCAGTCGATTGCGCGCGGGGCCGAGAGCATTATGTTCTTCCAGATGCGCAGAAACGCAGGGGCGTTCGAGAAGTTTCACGGCGCGATCATCGACCATGCCGGCCACGAGCATACCCGCGTATTTCGGGAGGTAGCGGAGCTCGGCGGCGAATTAAAGCGTCTGGGCGACACGCTGCTCGATGCCAGAACGACGTCGCGGGCGGCCATTGTCTTCGATTGGGACAATTGGTGGGCGCTCGAATACTCCAGCGGACCGACCGTCGCGCTGAAGTATCTCGATCAGATTCAGCGGTATTACGACGCTTTCTATGATCGGAACATTCCGGTCGATCTGATCGGCGTGGATTCGGATCTGAGCGCCTACGACCTCGTACTTGCTCCCGTACTTTACATGGTTAAGCCGAGCTATGCCGCCAAGCTGGAAAATTACGTGCGCGGGGGCGGAACGTTCGTCACCACATTTTTCAGCGGCATCGTCGGCGAGAGCGATCTGGTTGCGCTCGGCGGATACCCGGGCGAGCTGCGAAAGCTGCTTGGGCTATGGGCGGAAGAGCTCGATGCTCTGTTCCCCGATCAACACAATTCGATCGTCATGAAAGAATCGCTAGGCTCGGTTAGCGGCTCCTATTCCTGCGGCCTACTCTGCGACCTGATTCATTCGGAAGGCGCCGAAGTGCTGGCGGAATACGGGGACGACTTCTATCGCGGCAGACCCGCGCTCACACGCAACCGCTTCGGCCAAGGAGAAGCCTGGTATATCGCATCCAGTCCGGAGCAGCGGTTTCTATCGGACTTCGTTGCGGAGCTGTGCCGGCGGAAGGGCATCAAGCCGCTGCTGGATACCCCGCGCGGCGTCGAGGTTACGCAGCGTGTCAACGCCAACGGCCGCTTTACGTTCGTGCTTAACCATCGCGACGACGAGGCGCAGGTGGACATTGGCGTCGCTGCATGCACGGATCTGCTATCCGGCTCTACTCTAACGGGAACGGTCGCGCTTCCTCCCAAAGGCGTACTAATTCTGCAAGGCGCTACGCAGGAAGGTGAAATCGATGAACGATGAGAACAAGCTCAAGCTCTGGTATCTACGGCCTGCCGCGGAGTGGGTCGAAGCGCTGCCGATTGGCAACGGGCGACTGGGCGGCATGGCTTTCGGAGGAATCAAGCACGAGCGGATCCAACTCAACGAAGATACCTTGTGGTCCGGGCGGCCGACCGATCCGAACAATGACGGGGCGGCAGCGTATCTGGAAGAGGTGCGGCGGCTGAATTTCGCCGGACGTTACGCGGAGGCGCAAGCTCTGATCGAAGAGCATATGCTCGGCCCGTGGGTCGAATCGTATCAAGCGATGGGGGATCTGCGGCTGGAATTCGACGGGGTCGAACAGGTCGAGGATTACCGGCGCGAGCTGGATTTGCGGGACGCCGTATTCCGTACCCGTTTCGTTCGCCAAGGCGTTCTCCATACAAGAGAGGTATTCGTCTCCGCGCCAGATCAGGTCATGGTCGTCCGACTGGCGGTCGACCGCCCGGGCAAGCTGCATTTTCAAGCTTCGCTCGACAGTCCGCTTAACTATTCCGTGCAACGGGCGGACGACCGCCGCATTGCATTGACCGGGCAGAGTCCGGTCCATGTCGAGCCCTATCACGTCGACACCGAACAGTCGGTGTTTTACGAAGACGGGCAGGGTCTGACGTTCGCCGTGCTTCTCCAAGCTGCTTCGACGGACGGGAAGGTGGAGACGCACGGCAACCGCATCGTCGTTCGCAATGCGACGGAGGCCGTGTTCCTGCTGGCTGCGGCGACCAGCTACAACGGTTTCGACCGCGACCCGCGAAAAGACGGCCAAGATCCAGAGCGGCTTTGTATCTCCCGGTTGAATGAAGCTTCGGGGCAAACTTGGGAGCAGTTGCTCTCTCGCCATACGGCCGATTATCGCCGCTTGTTCGAGCGCGTCGATTGGCGGCTCGACGTTCCGGGCCTGGACGGCCTGCCGACGGATGAGCGGATCGATGCGCGGCGAGCCGGGAAGAACGATCCGCAGATGGCGGTGCTCTTCTACCAATACGGTCGCTACCTGCTGATCTCCAGTTCCCGCCCTGGCACGCAGGCGGCGACGCTGCAAGGCATCTGGAACGATATGACCCGTCCGCCGTGGGCCTGCTGCTATACGATTAATATCAATACGCAAATGAATTATTGGGCGGCGGAAGCGAATCATTTGGCCGAATGCCACGAGCCGCTGTTCGACCTGTTGGACGATCTGAGTATAACAGGGGCGCAGACGGCGAAGATCCATTATAATAGCAGCGGATGGGTCGCCCATCATTCCACCGACTTGTGGCGGACGGCCACTCCGTCCGGCGGTCCGTCGAAGGGACCGGCCAGTTGGGCATTCTGGCCGATGGGCGGCGTGTGGCTCTGCCAGCATCTGTGGGAGCATTACGAATTCGGCGGGAACCTCGACTTCCTGAAACGGCGGGCCTATCCGATCCTGAAAGGCGCCGCGGAATTTTGTCTGGACTGGCTCGTCGAGGATGGCGAAGGACATCTCGTAACGAATCCGTCTACTTCCCCGGAAAATACGTTTATCGGCCCGGACGGACAGAAGGCGGCCGTCAGCATTGCCTCGACGATGGACACGTCCATGATCCGGGAACTGTTCGCCCACTGCATCGAAGCGGCTTCGCTCCTGGACATCGACATCGAATTCCGGGGAACGCTGGAACAAGCTGCAGGCCGGCTTCTTCCGCTGCAAATCGGCCAATATGGACAGCTTCAGGAATGGTATCGGGATTTCGAAGAGAGCGAGCCGGGGCACCGGCATACCGCTCATCTGTATGCGCTGCATCCGGGGAGCGAGATTATTCCGTCCCGCGACCCCGAGCTCGCTGAGGCGGTCAAGGCGACACTTAAACGGAGACGAGAGCATGAAAAGCTCGATACGATCGGCTGGTGCTTCGCCTGGATGATCAGCATGTATGCCCGGCTTGAGGATGGAAATATGGCTCACGACTATCTGGAGAAGTTGCTCCGCAACCCGTTTCCGAATCTGTTCAATGCGCATCGCCATCCGAAGCTCGTCTTCTATCCGCTTACCATCGAAGCGAACTTCGGAGCGACCGCGGGGATCGCCGAGCTGCTGCTGCAAAGTCATGGCGGAGAAATCCGCCTGCTGCCGGCGCTCCCCTCGGCTTGGCCCGATGGCAGCATTCGCGGCTTGCGGGCGCGCGGGGGCTTCGAGGTGGCCATGGAGTGGCGAGATAGCAGACTGACGAGAGCCGAGATTCTCTCCCGTAACGGACGGACCTGCAAAGTGCGCGCGGGGGGGCCTTTCGCCGTCGTCTCTGCCGACTCCGGAGAAAGAGTGCTAACCGACGACCGCTGCGAGGCGCAGTTTGCCACCCTGCAGGGCGGAAGATATATAATAGAGGCAACTTATAATTAATTCCTTCAGGTCGGCCTTAACAAGAGGAGCACGACAATGAACTGGAAATCAGAAATCTATAGGAAGGCGGTTCTAATCGCCGAGCAATACCGTGCGGTCAACGGTGTACGAGGGATCGCCATTGGCGGAAGCGTTGCCAGGCGAACCGTCTGGAAGCACTCCGATCTCGAGCTCTGCCTGTTCGTTGACGTATACCGCCCGGCGTTTGACTATTTTAACGTCATTGACGGCCTGGGCGTTGAAATTATTCAGATCAACGTGGCCAACGTTCGAGCCTTCCTCGATCGTTATGCAGAGGACGGGAGTATCCAAGGAGCGCTGAGCTTTCCTATTCAGGTTTACCAATGCCGCATCGTTCACGACCCCGAGGGGCTGCTGGCCGCATTCAAGCAGATTTACGATCGTGCTTTGTTCGACGACCGCATTAAGTCGGTCAAGAAACGGGAGGCGAAGCAACGCGCCGATGAACGATACGGGACCGCCATACGGCTACTTGATGAAGGCAGCCCCGCAAGCGCTCATGCCTCCCTTCGTCTGGCCGTGAACGAGCTAATGCTGGCCTATTATTGGCAGCACGATATTTTGCCCAGAAGCCAGAATCGTACCGTCTATTTGCTGAAACTCCATTCTCGCAAGCTGGGAAGCTTCGATTTGTACCGTCTTTTTACGGAGGTTTACGGATTGACGGGCAATAAGACGCAAATGAAGGAAGAGCTGTTTGCCGCCAAAAATGATCTCTTCTCGATTGCAAGCGCCGCATGGGGACGCAACGCTCCGGAATTTCTGGAAAAAGCCTGCGATGGGCAGTTGGAATGGGGATACGAAAGCAGCATTCTGTATGTTCATAAATGGTGCGTCCATACTATCCATTTCACGGAACTGACGCAAGCGATTTACGACCGTCCGGAGTTCGCGCGGCAGCGCCCCGAATTGACCAGGTTTCTGGGGTTCGACCGGACAGACGAAGAGCAAGTGTCTGCTTGGATGGAAGACTATACGAAAGTCGCAAGCGCACTGCAAATAAGAATCGAATAGACTTCCTTATTTTGTTCCATTACACTGGATAGCAAAATAGGAAAGCGAGGTGGGCGGCATTGACAACGACGATTGTTGTTATTTTCATTACCGTCTCATTGCTTACGTCATCGCTCACGATCGCTTTGGTTGTCCAGAATGTGCGAGCAGGCAAAGCGAAAATCTCCCAGCGGAGAACCATCCTTGAGAACGGCATCCCCGCTCAAGCGACCATCAACTCTATCGAGCAAACCAACGTGCAGTTGGACGATCAACCGGAGGTGCTGATCGATCTAACCGTCGTCAAGTCGGATGGCGAAGCCATCCATGCCATGGTGCGAACCGTTATCCCGATCATTAACATTCCGTCGTTTCAAAAAGGCAGTGTCATAGAAGTTCGATATATGACCGTAAACAATGAACTGAAGGTCGAAGTCGAAGGTGCTTACTTCCCTTTCAGCAAATCTTGATACCGTATTGGCACATTGAGAGAGCGGCTCATGTGGGGACGCTCTCTCTGTGATATGCCGATTAATTAACATACTCCTCCGCTAGGCTTAGAGAAAGATCTCGCAGCTGCTCGATCTTCAACCGGAAGTGGCGTTCATCTCCTTCGCATCCTTCGAGCAATCCCTCGAGCCCCTTGTTTGCATACAAAAGCAGTCCATCCGCTGGAGTGGACTGTTTTGTTATTTGTGGAGGAACCTTTAAACCTTCGAATTCCGATACTGCTGAGGGCTGGTCCCAACATATTTTTTAAATAGCATGCAAAATTGCGGAGGCGTGGAGAAGCCGCATTCCATGGCGATCGTCGTTACGGAGTCGCTGCTTCCCGCAAGCCGTTTTTTGGCCTGATCGATTCGCTTGCGAATGACGTACTGAATCGGCGAGTATCCGGTTTTCTCCTTGAATTGATGTCGGAAATAATGATAGCTGTATCCGAGCGTCTCGGCGAGATCGGCAAAATCGACTTTATCGCAGTTATATTGCTCGATGTAATTTTGAGCGTAGCGAAGCTTCTCATCAATCTCCAGAGTTTCGTTCGGCGCATCGCCGCCAATAATTCTCCCGACCTCGATAATCAGCTCTGTGAGAAGGCAGTTCAACTTTAAGTGATAGAAGCTGTTTTTGCTTTGAAGCTCCGCAGCCATCTTTTCCAACAAGTCGTGAATGCGGCCGTCGGGATCGTCGCGATATAAGCCGGTTTGAAGATGGATCGGAACTTGGTCGTAGGAAAAGTTAACGAACATGACCTTGGTTTTGTCGCGCCTGTACTCATCGTGCTTATGCCCCGGAGGGATAACCGTAAATTGGCCGCTGCTATATGAATACGTATGGTTTCCGATCGTCGTGGTCCCGTTCCCCGAAGCATAAAATACAATTTCGAATCCCCCGTGGCTATGAAAATCGATATAGCTCTCCGCATCCCGCTCCGCGGCAAAGAACAAATCGAAGGAACAATTCATCTCGATATCCCCTTCTCTCAGCCATCGTCTAAAAAGCCAAATCATATAATATATCGACCATTAAAGGATACTAAAACATAGAACAATTCCTTTATTATTATATTAACGAAGACCAAATCATACAATCGTAGAATTGCGATTTTCCGAAAGGGTGCGAGTACTTATGCCAACCTCTTTTCCCAAGCTTTCCGAGCAACTTCGTCTCAGCCGCCTTGAACCGCCGACAGGCAAAGTCAACATGGTGCTGGATACGGACACCTTTAATGAGATCGACGATCAGTTTGCCGTAGCTTACTCTTTGCTATCCAAGAACAAATTGAATCTTCAAGCGATCTACGCCGCCCCCTTCTTTAATGAGAAATCGAGCGGACCGAAAGACGGCATGGAAAAAAGCTATCAGGAGATTCTTGATATTTTGGAGCGGATGGACCATCCTGCGGAAGGCTTTGCTTTCAGAGGCTCGGAGCAGTATTTACCGGCAGACGGTACGCCGGTAGACAGTCCCGCAGCCCGCGATCTGGTCGAGAAAGCATTGCGCACCCCGGACGAGGAGGTTCTTTATGTTGTCGCGATCGGCGCGATTACCAATGTAGCTTCAGCTATTCTGATGGAGCCTAAAATTATCGAGAAAATCGTGGTCGTCTGGCTAGGAGGACATACGCTGGATTGGCCCGATACCAACGAGTTTAATCTGATTCAGGACATACCGGCAGCTCGCGTCGTGCTGGATTGCGGAGTGCCGCTTGTTCTTGTTCCGTGCGTCGGGGTCGCTTCGCATTTGATCACGACTTTGCCGGAGATCAACCAATATGTAAAGGGCAAGGGGCGGATCGGAGATTTCCTTGCGCAGCGGTTCGAGGAATGCAGCGATGATCATTACGCTTATTCTCGGGTCATTTGGGACATTTCGGTGGTCGCTTGGCTGATCGACGCCGAATTTATTCCAAGCTGTCTCGTTCACAGCCCTATTGTAACCGACCAGGGGACCTGGAGCCGCAGTCCGACGCGACACTGGATTCGCATTGCCCTGTTTGCCGACAGGAACCGGGTATTTAAAGACCTCTTCTCCAAGCTGGAGCAATATGCCGGCGAAGGCGAAGGTGAGAAACGATGAAATGGCCTAATCGACCTGTAGTAGCGGTAGTTGGCAGCATCAATATGGACATTGTCGTCGAATCGTCGGCTTTCCCTCAACCGGGCCAAACGGTCATGGGGCGGAGCATCGCTTATTTTGCCGGCGGCAAAGGGGCGAATCAGGCCGTTGCCGCAGCTCGTCTGGGGGCGGATGTCCGTATGATCGGCGCGATCGGGAGCGATAATTTCGGCAGCGAACTGCTTGCGGGACTAAAAGCGGAAGGCATCGACACACGAGGCGTAAAAGTAACGGAAGGAGCGTCTGGCATCGCTTCGATTCTCGTCTCGGGCGGGGAAAACGAGATCGTCGTCGTTCCGGGCGCCAACGGCGAGCTTCGGCCCGAAGACGTCGCGGCTAACGCAAGCTTGATCGAGGAGGCGGATATCGTTCTCGTCCAGCTCGAGGTTCCTCAAGACACCGTTGAGGCAGCCCTCAAGCTGGCGAAAACTTACGGCAAGAAAACGGTTCTTAATCCCGCTCCGGCCGGTCGATTCCCGGACGAATGGCTGCCGCTGGCCGACATCGTTACACCAAATGAGACCGAATTGGCGGCTCTCGTCGGAGAGGAACGGCTGGACGATCCGCTCGTGCTTCAAGAAGCGACGAACAAACTGCATATGCGCGGAGCTTCGCGAATCATCGTCACGCTGGGGGCCAACGGCGCTGCGCTGTCCTTGGGAGATGGGGAAATTGCCAGAGTGCCCGGCCATCGAGTGACGGTTGTCGATACGACGGGGGCGGGCGATACGTTCCACGGAGCGCTCGCCGCCGCGTGGGCCGGCGGACTGGAGCTGCCGGAGGCGCTCGCCGCCGCCGTGAAAGCTTCAGCGCTATCCGTAACGAAAGAAGGAGCTCAGACCGGTATGCCGACTTTGGAGGAACTGTCGAGCTGGATGAGCTAGCCGTTTTGTTTACTATATGGAATCGCTTGAAGTGAATTCGAGCGGTTCCACAAAAAAAATCCCCCTCGATCCCTCTGAGGAAGATAATCTGTATTTTCCATATGTCATGTCAGTCCCGCCCCGCCTCGTACAGCTTCTGCGCAACCATAGCCGGCCTTGTGCGCGAATCGGTCATATGGTCCCCATCGCCTACGATTAAGCGGAATAGTCCAAGCCGCGAGGCCATATGAGGGTACCAGCCGAACCCTTCCGCTCCCGTAAAGACGTTGTCCTGATAAAAATAAAGGTAGCTTCTGGGGGTCGACAGCGCGTAGAACGCTTTAAGATCCAGCTTCTCGAACAGAGGTTTCGCCGGTTCAGGAGTGACGCCTGCGTAGATCCGTTTGGCTACCTCGAAGGGAGCCGTATTGACGAACAACTCCCGAAACAACGGAAATGGCAGCATAATCGTGTCATCGCTCGATGCCGCTCGAAGCTGCTCGAAGCCTTGCCTGGTTGCGGGCGGTACCTCGTCGGCAAGCGCTTCTCCGTCATTCAGTACGAACGCATCCCAAAAGACGAGACGCTTGATGCGGTCCGGTATTTGCTCGGCGACCTTCTGGACGACCGTCCCGCCAAAGCTATGCCCGACGAGGGTAATGTCATGCAGGTTCAGCCTTGTCACAAAATCGACGACCGACTTCGTGATCATCGCGTGCGTGACCGCTTTGTTCGGATCGTTGCCGTGACCGGCATATTCCGGCGCGTAGACGGTCTGCCCTCTTCTGCGCAGTTCGGCCGCTATACCGTCCCAGAAATGGGCGTCCGCCCATGAGCCGTGAACAAGCACAAAGGTAAGTCGTTGCTGCTGCTGAGGAAACGGTCGATAGCTTTCGCCCGACTCTCGAGCGCTATGCTGCCATGGCCATCGGCTATCCGAATAAGGCGTGCAGTTAAAACCTCGGGGAATAGGTCCGTAATAGAAATAGGGAAGTTGATGAATCGGCGGTTGATAAGGGAACATCCAAAAACATCCTTTCGGTCGGCATTATTCAGCTTATGCCTAATGTTTTTGTGAGGTTCCCCCTCTTAATGATGCTCTTTGCTCCAAGCAAGCGAATCGTTATTGCTTTAATCCTCCCAAGAATACGGCAAGCACCTTCATCGTTTCATCGAGAGCATTAGGCTGCTGGGACTCGTTGGCAAGCCAGAGCGCCGTCTCATTCAAACCGCCGGATATAAAATGGGTCATGGCGTCAAGGGGAACCCGCCGGAAATGCCCCTGCTCTTGCATAATCTCAAGCTGGCCCCTCAATAAGCGCATAGAGTGATTTTTATCCATCTCTCTCCATACTTCCCAGCCCAGAATTGCAGGTCCGTCGATCAGCATAATACGCCTATTTCGCTCTTCAACGGCGGCCATAATAAACGCTCGGCAACCCAAGTAGAGCTGCTCCCAGACGTCTTCGCTTGTCGAGGCCTCCTGCTCCAGCCTTTCGGCAACCTCTCGCTGGACGTCTTCAAGCACAATTCGGAACAAGTCCTTTTTACTGCGAAAATGATGGTAAACGGCTCCCCGCGTCAGATTCGCCTCATGCACGATCGATTCCAATGCCGCATCGGCATATCCATAATCGGTAAAATGGGTTCTGGCGATCTCGACCAGCTTACGAATCGTCTCCGCTGTCGCCGCTTTACTTCTTCTCATAATCGACTAGCTCTCCCCTGCGCCCCCCTACTTCCATACCTCTTCGGAGTATTGGGCGCTGAAATCCTCTGAAGGCGGAATAACAGTAATGACATCGATTAATACTCCGTTGGGATCCGCAGTAATAAAGTGCCGCTGTCCAAAATCTTCGCTTCGGATATCGAGTTCCAACGGCAGTCGCGCTCCCCGGATAAGGCGTTCGTATTCGGCATCGACGTCGTCTACTTCGAAATTTAGAATCAATCCGCTTACTTTGGTCCGATAGGCATCGGGAACGGTCGGATGAGAAGCGTCAAGAATAGCCAATTCATAGGGCACATCGTTGCCGGTCAACTTCAAGCTTACGTACCAATCCGCTTCAAAAACCTTTTCGAATCCAAAATGAGCCTCGTAAAATGCTGCAGTAGCGCTAACTTGATCGGTTAAAATGACGGGATAAAAGCTGGAAGCTTTCATAATAATATCACCTCTCGGCTAGGATTGCATTCATATTAACATACATACAGTATGTATGTAAATGATAATTGCAAATTAGCTGACGTTTGTACAAGAGGCCTGTTATTCGTCGAGCAACGCTGCTTGCCGCTTATAGTGATCCTCGATCACCAAGCATGCCATTGCTTCAATTACCGGCACGATGCGGGGACAGATGCAGGGATCGTGCCTGCCCTCCGTCACGATCTCCCGTTCCTTGCCGTACATGTCGACGGTCTGTTGCGAGACGGAGATGGACGATGTCGGCTTGACTACCACTCGGAATACGATGTCGGCTCCGGTGCTGATCCCGCCGATAATTCCTCCGGCATTGTTCGTCAGAAATCCCGTCCGATCCATCTGATCGTTGTGTTCGCTCCCCAACATAGCGGCCGCTTGGAAGCCCGCGCCGAACTCAATGCCCTTGATCGCGCCGATTGAAAGCATGGCCTTGGCTAGCTCTGCATCCAGCTTATCAAACACGGGCTCCCCGATCCCCGCCGCAACGCCGCTAATCCGACATTCCACGATTCCCCCACAGCTGTCGCCATTCGCGGATAGCTGTTCAATCCGCTCAATCATGCTCCGTGCCGCCACGGGATCGCATGCCCGCACCAGGTTGCGTTCGATGGCATCCGGTTCAAACGTTTCGCAGCGGATTCCCCCGACCTCCGTCGTGTACGCCAACACGGAGACTCCCCGTCGTTCCAGCAGCTTGCGCGCCACCGCGCCTGCAGCCACCCGAGCAGCCGTTTCTCTGCCCGAGGCTCTGCCGCTCCCGCGATAGTCTCGAAGACCATACTTCTTCTCATAGGTTAGATCCGCATGTCCAGGACGGTACATTGATTTAATATCGTCGTAAGCCGACGGGCGCATGTCTGTGTTGTTCAGCATAATGCACATCGGCGTCCCCGTTGTTCGGCCCTCGAATAGACCGGATAGGATACGAATCTTATCGTATTCCCGCCGAGGAGTCGTGACTGAGGATTGCCCCGGCTTTCTGCGATCCATCTGAATTTGTACATAGGCTTCGTCCAACTCAAGGCCCGGCGTTATGCCGTCTATAATGACGCCTACCGCTTCGCCGTGAGATTCGCCGAACGTAGTCACTTTTAATCTTTCTCCGAATGTACTGCCTGCCATAGCCATATACCTCCCGCTTTTTAATTCCTTTACGATCAGTTTAAAGGTATATTTGAAATAAATGAAATCGCAAAAACAGATCTTTGTCATAGAGAGGATTGATGACAAGTGATTGCCAATACGGAATGGTACCGAATTTTTCTCCATGCCGCCGAATATTCCAACCTGACTAAGGCCGCTCAAAGCCTAAATATGACACAACCTTCCGTCAGCTATGCGATTAAGCAGTTGGAAGAGGCTTTGGGCGTGGAGCTGTTTGCCCGATTATCCAAAGGCGTGCGATTAACGCAAGAAGGACAAGCCCTATATTTGCATGTTCGGCAAGCGTTTGAGGAGCTTGATTCCGCCGAGCGGCGAATAAAGAGGCTGAAGCAGTTTAGTGAAGGCAATCTGCGAATTGGTGCGAACGGCGCCATTATCAAGGATTTCGTTGTCCCTCTGCTCGAACAGTTTCATGCTCGCTATGCGGATATTCGCATCCAGCTCTCTCAGGAAAAGACAAACCTCATCTTGGAGCGGCTGAAGCTGGGCTCATTGGACGTCGGTTATGTCTACTTGCCCATATCGGATGACGAGATTGAGATCGTCTCCTCCCATGTCTCGCCTTTTTGCGTAGTTGTGGGGAAGGCCTTCGCGAACTTGCAAAAAGAACCGCTGACCACGCAACAGATAACAGAACTTCCGCTCTTGATGCTTTCTCCGGGCAGCACGACGCGCTCCTTCGTCGAAATGTGGTTTCGGTCGCAGGGGGTCTCCGTAGAAGCCGATTTCGAACTGAATAGCCTTGAAATGATTACGGAATTGGTTGAGCGGGGATACGGGGCGGCGTTCTTGCCGCGGGCATTCGTGATGTCCAGAATCCGGAGCGGCTCTCTGAAGGAGCTGCGTACAGTCGTTCCATTACCTGACCGCCACATTGGCATCGCTGTTCGGAGACAGTCGGCCCCGTCCATTGCGGCCAAGGCATTCATCGAGATGCTGCAGCAATCTACCGATAGCTAACGGTGCTGGCTTCCGCCCTGGCAGGCAGAGGCTAAAAAAAGCCTGCCTTTCGGCAAGCTTAACGGGTAAGGGCGTATTCGGAAGCGCCGGATTCTAATTATGAGAACCTTCCGCTATTTCCCGGGAGATAAAATGCTTGAACCTCGCGAAATAGCGTTCGGAGGCTTCCCAACGTTTGGAGTCTAGATAGGAAATGTCTTGGCGTCCATATTCGTTGGGTGGCTGATAATGCCGGGAAACATATTTGTCATTATCCAACGTATAGAAATAGAAGGAGCCATCATGAGTCTGTATTTCCATTCGCGCATCCAGTTCGTCCCCGTCTTCGTCCGTATGCGCCTGACGAAAACGATAATACATGGAGCCATCCCAGAACCCGTCGTTGTCCTCCCCTGCCGGGTCCAGTGCCTGAATGGCCGGATGCTGGAAAAGCTCCTCGAAGTCACCCCGATCCACGACCGGCAAATACAGCTCGGCCACATTAACGCAGGTCAGCAGCATGATCCAATAATAATTAAACTCCGCCAATTGCTCTTGAGGTTCACCTGTAATGTCCTCCCAGATCGCCTCTTCATCCATCGCTTTTCTCAACAGATGAACGACTTCGTCTTCCTCAAGTGAAATAAAATAGTGATTCCGCTCATCCTTAATGTACACGCTAGGAGTCTGTAGATCCCCGTCCCCATCAACATACTCCCGATTTACTTTGAAATACGCGCCCCGCTCAGTGAAGTCGAAATAGTGCTTATCGCCGGGCATCAGTACACACTGAATCAGTTTCATAATATTTTCTTGATTAAGCGCGTTGTCGGTAAAGTATAGGTGGACGGCTCCCTTTCTCTGGAGCGCTTCGTTCAAATCTTTCAGTGCAGAACGACCTTTCCTAAGCGTGGAGACAAGCATGCCGAACAGAAAACCGACCTCTTCGTCCTCAATATCTTCATCATCCAGGAAAACGTCGTCGATTAGCACATCGCGAATGTCTACGGGAAGCTCCTGGCAGACGCCATCCCCCTCCCACGCGTTTACCGTACACACGAACCGTTTTTCACCGCCCGCTGTGATACGGTATTGGTCATCCTGAACTAGCACCGTTGCGTTCAGATTGCCTCGAACGATCGTTTCTCCGTGGTTGTAGGAGCCGCACAGAACTTCTTCGACCAGCAGATCGCCCTCGACATAGATCTCTTGGCCGCCTACCGCCATATTTTGGACAGTCAAGTTCCCCATCACCATAAGCCCGATAGCGCCATCCGTTTCCTCATTGTAGAGGTTGTCCACCGTAAAGTTCCCATCGATAAAAATGAGTATCGTCTCCGTCTGATCCGGAAACGGCTTTTCCCAATCCAAATCGAGAGAAGGCAACGTTAAATCTCCGGCATAGTAAGCGGCAATGTGCTCGTCGGTAAAGTCCTGATAGAATTTCGCCCAACAGGAATCTTCGGGAAAGCGATCCTTAAGTTGGTTGAGGGGCATAAATTGAAAGGAACTGTTCATCGTTTCTCTCCTTTGACTTTTCACCTCCCAATATTGTAAAGCTATTTAGAAAATACATCCATATGAATCGAAGGCAGGAAATGCGCCCAACAAGATCAAATAAACCGCAGGAAACAACAGCTTCATGAAAACGATACAATCCACTTTTTGCAGCCGGGCTGCCGTAAATCGGGAGCTACCCACAACACTCAGCAGGGGAGTACACTACCATGAATTGGATTAGAAATTGGAAGATTAGAACTAAAATTTTCAGCATGCTTGGACTGTCTATTCTCTTCTTATTTGCAATCGGAACGATCGGAACAACCTTTATGCAATCGATGGGCAACAATGCCCGCGCCATCTACGAGAAGCAGATGATCCCGAACGGCTTGATCAACAAGCTGCTGTTCGGGAACTCTCAGATCGACTTGTATCAGACGGAGCTGCTCGTAGCCGTCGACCCGAATCTGATCATGCAAATCCAAGAGCAAATTACCGAAACTAGAGCGAGCAACCAAGCAACGCGCAAAGAGCTGGAGCAGATTGAGCTGTCGCAGCGGGCTCAGGCTGAATACCAAAAGCAAGAAGCCGGAGAAGCTTTCCGCAACATTCTTTATTCGGTTCAAGCGGTTTCCGGCCAGATTCAAGAGGTTTCCGCCGCATCCGAGGAAATGTCGGCTAGCTCGCAGCAGGTTGCCGCATCGCTTCATAATATGAAAAGCATTGCGCAAGTCTCTTTCTCCAATACGGAGAGCGTTGCTGCGGCTTCGGAAGAGCAGCTCGCGACATTGGAGGAAATCTCCTCGGCCGTTGGCTCGCTGACCAAGATGTCGCAGGATTTGTTCGACATTACTCAACGCTTCAAGAGCTAGCCAAGATAATCGATAATAAAGTTGCAAGTGGTATGTACCTCATTCCGATGCAAGCAGCGGATCCATTTGCACACAAGAGTTTACGCAGAGAAGGTAGTCGAAAAATCGTACAACACAGCTCGGATCAGGCTTAAAGAGCAGACTTTTGTTCGGAAAATCGTACAAAGCTGCTCTGCTCAGGCTATAACGACGAACTTTTGTAGGAAAAACCATATAAATCAACCAAGATCAGAGATTGCAGATCACTATGGGACAGCCACGTCCATCAAATCAATTGCCGCGAACCTGTTGCCGCCTTATAAACTCAATCCACCCTCTAGCTGCGTGGGAGAGGTAATGGTTTTTGCTCCAGATCGCGGCAAGATCCCAACGAATCGGCGGAATCGTCTCGGGAATCACGCTAACCGACCCCAGATCGATTTTTCTGGACACCGTATCCGGAAGGAAAGCGATCCCCAGTCCGGCCCCGACCATCTCCCCGATAAAATCCCATTGCGAGCTTTCATAAGCGATCTTCGGCTCGAACCCCTCTTGTATGCAGGACTCTCTCACACGATCATAAAGCGAGAAACCTTCTCTGAACAAAATAAACGGCTCCTCTTTCAATTCCGCAAGATGGACGGTTTGTGCCCCCGCCAACGCATGGCTCGAATTCACGATCAACGATAGCTGACGCTCAGCCAGAGGAAATACCTCGAACTGCTCCTCGTCCACCGGCAAGACGACCACACCTACATCCAGCTTAGCTTCCCTGACCAGTTGCTCCACCACTTTGCCGCCCTCTTCGACCAACTGAAGCTGCACGCCCGGATACTCGCCGCGAAAATCCGCAATCATTCTCGGAAAGAAACTCGATCCAATAACGGGAGGCAGCCCTAAAGACAGCTTCCCCCGCTTCAATTGCCTCCCTTCATTTAACGTCGACTGAAGATCACGGGACATCGCGATCGTCTCCATCGCGTATTTCAGCACGACCTCTCCGTCGTCCGTCAGCCGCAGATACCGAGTCGTACGGTCGAACAACACGACTCCTAACTCTTCCTCCAAGTTCTTGATCGCTTTGCTTAGCGACGGCTGCGAGCTATGAAGCGACTGCGCCGCTTTCGAGAAGCTTAGCTGCTTGGCGACTTCCGCGAAATAAAGAAGCTGTTGAAATTCCATTCCACAATCCCCTCCGATATATATTCCAATTGTGAATTAATTATATTCGATATATGTATTTTACTCATAAATGCTGCTTCAGTACAATTTTAATGAAGGGAATCATTATGGACGATTCGATTGAATGAGGAGGGATGGGCGCATGAGCGAAAATGAAGTTGTCATCGTCAGCGCGGCGCGAACGCCAATCGGGAAATTGGGCGGTGCTTTCAAGGATGTCTCAGCCGTGCAGCTAGGCGCTGCCGTCATACAGGCAGTTATCGAACGAGCCGGCATCTCCGGCTCTCTCGTACAAGAAGTACTTATGGGCAATGTCCTGCAGGCCGGACTTGGCCAGAACCCGGCACGGCAGGCCTCGCTTCAAGCAGGCTTATCCGTAGAGGTGCCCGCGACAACGGTAAACCAAGTGTGCGGCTCCGGTCTAATGTCGCTGCAGATCGCTTACCGATCCATTCAGAGCGGGGAATGCGACATTGTCGTCGCAGGCGGAATGGAAAATATGACCCAGGCTCCTCATCTGCTTCAAGGAACGCGCTCCGGCTACGTCTTGGGTGATCAAACGCTTCGCGACAGCATGATCAAGGATGGCTTGTGGTGTGCGCAGAACGATTATCATATGGGTATAACTGCGGAAAATTTATGCGAACGGTACAACCTGGAGCGCGAGCAGCTCGACCAGTTTGCGTTAGATAGCCAAAGAAAAGCCGCAGCCGCGATGACCAATGGAACCTTCAAGGACGAAATCGTCGCCATGGATCTGCCGGGGCGCAAAGGAGCAATGCTGCGAGCCGATCAAGATGAGTTTCCTCGCCCGGACACGACGTTGGAAGGTCTCTCCAAGCTCAAGCCTGCATTCAAGAAAGACGGCAAAGTGACGGCCGGCAACGCTTCCGGCATCAATGATGGAGCGGCAGCTCTATTGGTCATGAGCAGGTCTAGCGCAGAACTGCACGGTCTTCATCCCATGGCCGTTATTCGCTCATGCGCCGTCGTTGGCGTCGATCCCGCTCATATGGGAATCGGACCGATTCCGGCTACGGAGAAGGCGCTTCAGAAAGCCGGACTAACGATTGCCGATATCGATGTGATCGAAGCTAATGAAGCGTTTGCCTCCCAAGCGCTCCTGTACGCGAAGCATTTCGATCTAGATGACCGCAAGCTTAACGTCAACGGTGGAGCAATTGCTTTAGGACATCCGATCGGAGCCAGCGGCGCTAGGGTCGTGGTCTCCCTGCTGTACGAGATGGCACGTCGAAATTCACGATATGGCTTGGCTGCATTATGCGTCGGCGGCGGGCAAGGAGTCGCTGTCGTCGTAGAGCGCTGCGAATAATCCAGAAGGGAGCAAGCCAAATGAAAAAAATAAACTCATCGTTTATGGAAGCGGTTTCCGATATTCGCGACGGCTCAATTCTAATGGTTGGCGGCTTCGGTCTTGTCGGCATTCCCGAAAATCTGATTGTCGCGCTGTCCGAAACCGGAGTGAAGAACCTAACCGTCATATCCAACAATTGCGGGGTCGACGATTGGGGTCTTGGCCTGTTGCTTCGCAACAAGCAGATCAAGAAGATCATCGCCTCTTATGTCGGAGAGAACAAAGAGTTTGAACGGCAAGTTCTCTCGGGAGAGATCGAGGTCGACCTGTTGCCTCAAGGCACGTTAGCGGAGAAAATCAGAGCGGGTGGCGCAGGCATTCCTGCCTTCTACACCCCCGCAGGCGTAGGAACGCCGCTCGCGGAGGGGAAAGAAACGCGAGTGTTCGGCAACAAAACCTATCTCCTAGAGGAAGCGTTAACCGCCGACTTCTCCTTAGTTCGCGCCGCAGCCGCTGATAAGCTGGGAAATCTGACGTATAACAAAACAGCGCGCAACTTCAACCCTCTCATGGCAACCGCCGGTCGCATTACGATTGCCGAGACGGAACAGTTAAAGGAAGACGGCTTTCTTGATACCGATCGAATTCATACACCGGGAATTTACGTGCAGCAGATCATCGTGGGCCAACAACAAAAACGAATCGAGAAGTTAACGGTCGCACAGCGATAAGGAGGAGAATCCCATGGCCGAATTATCTATTCGCGAGAAAATCGCAATCCGCGCAGAGAAGGAAATCGCCAGCGGATACTACGTGAATCTTGGAATCGGCATCCCTACATTGGTAGCCAACTTCATCCCGGATGAGAAGCAGGTGCTGCTTCAATCCGAGAACGGCCTGCTCGGAATCGGCCCTTATCCGGCCCAAGATCAAGTCGATCCCGATCTGATCAACGCCGGCAAAGAAACGATAACCGCGATTGCAGGGGCCTCTTATTTCGATAGCTCCGACTCCTTCGCCATGATCCGCGGCGGGCATATCGACCTCGCCATCCTTGGCGGCATGGAGGTATCCGAGTCGGGAGACTTGGCCAACTGGATGATTCCCGGTAAGATGGTCAAAGGCATGGGCGGAGCGATGGATCTCGTTCATGGCGCCAAGCGAATCGTCGTCATCATGGATCACGTGAACAAAGACGGCAAGCCGAAAATATTGAAGCAATGCACGCTCCCTCTCACGGGCAAATCCGTCGTGGACAGAATCATAACCGATCGCGCAGTTATCGATGTCACTCCGGAAGGCCTTGTCTTATCGGAGGTCGCTAGAGGTTATACTTGCGACGATATTCTGGCTGCGACAGAGCCTCCGCTGCGAATCGCAGACAACGTCCTTCTAGACGCTTACTAATGAGTGGAGGGAAAGCGGCATGTTAAACCAAAAAGTCGTGCTCGTCACGGGAGCGGCGCGAGGAATCGGATTTGAAATCGGGCGGCGCTTCGCCGAAGGAGGGGCCACCGTCGTTCTAACCGATCTGGACGGAACGGTAGCTGAACATTCTGCGGAATCTCTTAGACAATCGGGACTCGACGCACATGGGATCAAGCTGGACGTAACCGCGCCCGAAAGTGAGATCGCCGGCACGATTCAAAGTATCGAATCGACCTGGGGGAGCGTCGATATCCTAATCAACAACGCGGGGATGCAGTATGTTTCGCCAGTCGAGCATTTTCCGACGGAAACGTTCGAACGAATGCTCCGAATTATGCTGACGGCCCCCTTTATTTTGACCAAGTTGGTCATTCCCGGCATGAAGAGGAGGCAATTCGGCAGGATTATCAATATCGCCTCCATTAACGGCCTGGTCGGATTCGCGGGGAAAACCGCCTACAATAGCGCTAAGCACGGTCTTATCGGCTTAACCAAAGCCGTTGCGCTTGAGACCGCCACGGACGGAATTACGGTGAATGCGCTCTGCCCCGGTTATGTAGATACGGTCTTGGTGAGAAACCAATTGGCGGATGTGGCAGCCCTCCACCAGCTCTCCCGGGAGGAAGCTCTGGAAAAAGTGATTTTGCCTCTCGTTCCGCAACGCAGACTCATCGAAATGCAAGAAGTCGCGGAATACGCCGTCTTCCTGTCCGGCTATCACGCCAAAGGAATTACCGGCCAAGCGATTGTCATCGATGGCGGTTATACTGCTCAATAAGACGCAAATAAGCGGCTTTCCATCTCTGCTTCAAGAACAGGGAAAGCCGCTTTTCATATAAACCTTAACTCCACGCTTCTTCTCATTTGACTATTCAGTCCACTTTATTTCTTGGAAAGTACGCGTCTCTGCCGATTTATTCGCCTTTAAGCACAGCAATGCGCTTTGCATCGCCTCTTCCAAAGGAGTCTGGGAGGGCAGGCCTTTCGTAATCGTATCCAGGAGACTTTGACATACAGCGATGTCTCCGCCGCCATGCGTATCGTTGCCGACAGGGATTTCGTACGTTTCGATCCGATTCGTATGATGCATAAATACCTGAATGCGATTCGTGTAATAATCAAACTCCATTGTTCCTTTATACCCTAGAAATCTAAACATTCTCGTAGCCGCTTTATTACGGGCAAAGAAGTTTTGCGAATAGCTGGCATGCATTCCGCTCTCATATTGGATGATTGCGCTGCCGGAATCTTCATTCCCGGTATCCGCTGCGAAGCAGCACATTTCGCCGTGAACCGGCTCGCCTCTTTTGCGATGGAGTATCGCACTTTCCGGACATGTCTCCCGCTCCTCGCAGTCGGCACATCTTAATCCTGCCGGTTTATTGCCCTTAAATATTTGTTTGGATTTTACAGCGCTGACCCATGTCGGCTTTAGCTGTAAAATGTATTGGATCATGTCGAAGTCATGCGTGGCTTTCTGCAGAAACAGTCCTCCTGTTTCCCGCTCATCCCTATACCAGTGTTGAAAATAGACGGAGCCGTAAGAAACGTTATTAATCGCCTGCACATGCTCTATCGTTCCGAGCTTGCCCGATTCCGCAATTTCCTTCGCTGCTTGACCCAGCGTGTTTAGCCTTAAGGAGAAGGGGACAGCTACCTCGGTACCGCTCCGTTCGTAAGCCGACTTGAGCGCCAACAAATCGTTCATACGAGTCGAAACGGGCTTCTCAAGAATAAAAGGAATGCGTTTCTCCAGCACTTTAATCGCGATTTGAGCATGAGACGAACATCTGGTGCCGACGATTATACCGTCCGGCTTTTCACGATCCAGCAGTTCGTCCACCGTGTCGTAAAAACGGATATTGTCCGCGTCGTTCCCCAGCTCGCCTTTAATTTCTTCTATCCGGCTATCGACAATCGCCGATATTCTAATATTTTTGTTCATTTGCAGCAGATGCGTGCTTAGCACTTTCCCTCTAAAACCGTAGCCGATCACCGCAATGTCGATCATATGTGTATCCCTCCAGGAAGCAATTGGAGCTATGACTCTTAATTTTTAGTGCAAATCAGTTCATCAAGTATGGCCTCGATTTCGGCCTTCGCGGCCTTCATCTTGATGTAGCTGTGCGTCTTGCCCGGCACGCGTCCCTCGATCCATCTGTTTTCACCTGTCGCGCTCACTTCAACCCAACCGTTTTGCTCCGCTTCGCATAACCCGCACAAGCCTCGCACGCCGATCAACACGGTGATCAAGTCCCAACTGCTTCTGGTTTGCCTCCCATCAAGGAACAGCTCATAGGCTTTGCGAACGGGGTGGTCTGCAGCAGTGTCTCTAAACAATCGCGAGCCCGTCTGAATATCTACCCCTGCTTCATATCCGCTGAAAATGATCGGGGAAGGCCACTGTTCGACTACATATTTTGCCGCTGCGGGGTGCATTTCGAAGTTCCATTCTTTCCCCGACGGATAGGCTCCTCCCATGACAACCAGCGTTTTGACTTTCTGTCTAACCAAAGCAATTCCATCCAGAGGGTGCAATTCATCAGGAGCAGAACTCAGTAAACGATATAAATTCACTAATGGGCCGATGCCGATAATGACCACGCTCTCGTCGTCCGAAGCCGCCAGCAGCTTCCGATATAAGACGATAGCATCCTCCGCCGCTCCCCCTTGCCGATAGGCGTGCGGGTAGTTTTCGGCAATAGGTCTGTTGTACCTCTGATACATCTCTTCATCCAGAAAATGCTCCTCTTGCAATGTGCCGATCGGAATGTCCGGTCTCCCGTAATACGTATGAATTGCAGAGATGCAGCCGCTCCCCCATGGACTTGACGTACAGTGCATAACGCCCAAAATATCGGCTTCTCCCTTACCGGCCAAAGTTAACAGCACAGCCAGCGCTCCCGCATCGTCGCAATCCGGGCCAATATCCGTATCCAGAATAACCGGTACCGCGGCCATGACTTCCCGATTTTCCATACTCACGGCGAATACAACTCCCCGATCAAACTTACCGCTTCGGAAATAAAAAGCTCGCAAGCTTCCTCCGAATACGGCGTCGTTTCCATTTCATATCCGCCCAAACCATCCCGAAAGGCTGCCGTTGTCGGGAGGTAACCGGCATACCCGTTCGCCAGGCCCGAGAAGAGCGTCGCTGCGGCCGGTGAATGCTTTGCGATTGGTTTGGCATACCCGCTGAACGTCTCTAACGAAGAAGCAAACAGCAAGATCTCCCCGATTCTGAGCGCATGCAGTTGGGCATGGACGGATGGCTCATAATAGCGCGCATTCGTCGGTAAAGCGATCTGCCTTTGTACGCTGCGAATCGGCGTGCCGGCAACTGCGCTTAACTGCGGCAGCAGGCTCGCAATATTCTCGCAAAGGGCCCGCCCCATCTCCTTCACCTTCGGATAAGTGTCTGTCGTCTCTTCCCACCGTTGATTGAGAGGGCCGACATCTCCGGCAAAACCCTGAATAAACAAGGAAACAAATCCGTCCCCATACCTTTCCTCCAATTCCCCCATCGCCAGACCTACAAATTCCGATGACACCCTGGCAGAGGTATGCGACAGCAGCGTCGGATGGACGGCGCAATTCACAAGCGCGCCCAAAGGCTCCCCTTCCTGCGACTCGAACAGAAGCATATGCAGCGCACGATCGATCTCCAGGTCATCGTTATGGCGCAGATTTGGCCGCCGATTAACCGATACGACGCATTCTCCGGAGGCTACTTTCACAAGCGCAGGCTGTAACCGGCTCGACATGGCCTTGATCTCCGTCGTAATGCGCGACGTATATTTGTGCCCGAAATATCCCGGAGCCGTATGCGTATGAGTCGCATGTACCGTCACCCTGTCGGGATCTACATTCGCAGCCTCCCCCCATGAACGCTTGGTGCCCTCCGGGAACGTGCTGGCCAAATAATTATAGGCGGGATGTTCAATAAACGGTTTTATCGGTAGAAAAGGGAGTTCATTCGTCAGACAGCTGTCTACGCTCACGATGACGCTGCGCTCCTCACCGTCGTCAAGCATCACCATTCTGGCATATAAATCGTCAAGTATATCCTGCGCTGGATTGGCAATATTCCCGGT
Organism: Cohnella sp. LGH; assembly: GCF_017671885.1. NCBI lineage: Bacteria > Bacillati > Bacillota > Bacilli > Caryophanales > Paenibacillaceae > Cohnella > Cohnella sp. LGH. Next base: position 48,234 of record NZ_CP072117.1, on the reverse strand, counting down.
TACATCGTAGCCTTGCAGCGGAGCATGCTCCTCCGGCGTAATCTTCACTTTCCCAAATGCAACCCGCAACGGATTCGTCATAGCAAATCATCATCCTTTTCCAAAGAACATCAGCCTTTAATACTTCCAAGAACGATTCCTTTGACAAAATATTTTTGCAGAAACGGGTAAACGAGCAGAATAGGTAGCGCACCCAGGAAAATTTGCGCTGCTCGCGTCGTCCGATCCGAGATTTCGGCATACTTGTAAATATCGCCGGCGCTCATTTTCATCGGATCGCTGTTGATGATGACCAATTGAAGATAAGTAGACAAAGGATATTTGTCCGGGAAATTCATCAGGATCAGGCCGTCGAACCAGGAGTTCCAATGACCTACAAGCGTGAACAACGATATTGTGGCGAGCGAAGGAAGCGACAGCGGAATATACATCAGCCACAGCACCCGCCAATGTCCGGCGCCATCCATGAATGCCGATTCTTCAATTTCTTTGGGCAATCCTCGAAAAAAGTTAAGCAGCAAGATGACATTAAACACGGGCACGGCGCCCGGAATAACCAACGCCCAAATCGTATCGATCAACCCTGTCTCGCTAACGGTGAGATACCAGGGAATGAGGCCGCCGCCAAATAAGATCGTAATAATAAAATACCAAGCATATACGGTCCGATACCTGAACGAGCTTCTCTCCTTGGAGAGGGGATAAGCGCATAAAACCGACATCAGCAAATTAATCGTAAATCCAAGGGCAACGCGTTTCAGCGTCACGAGAACGGACTGGATAAATTCCGGCTTATTCAAGATGTACTGGTAGGAGGATATCTGGAAATCAACCGGCCACAGCTTAACCAAGCCGGACGCGGCAGCGGAGCTGGAACTGAAAGATATTGCAAGCACATGGATAAGCGGGAACAGGCATAGAAAAGACAAGAAAATAAGAAAAATGTAATTACTCCCTATAAAAATGTTCCGACCAAGCGAAATGCGCTGTTTCAAAGCAATCCCTCTCCCTCCTTAGAAAATCCGGTAATTGGCCAAACGGTAAGCCAAATAATAAGAAATTGAAATCAGAATGGTCGACACGACGGATTTCAACAAACCGATCGCTGTCGCTACGCCGAATTGCGCATCAATTAAACCCATGCGATAAACGACAGTATCGAGAATATCTCCCGTCTGATAGACAGCAGGACTATAAAGGTTAAAAATCTGATCAAAGCCCGCATTTAATACATTGCCCAAGCTTAAGGTGGCCATCAGGACAATAATCGGCAGCATGCCGGGCAAGGTAATATGCCAGGTCTGGCGCCAATGGTTCGCGCCGTCCATAATCGCCGCTTCGTAGAGGGTCGGATTGATCCCCGTAATGGCGGCGAGATAAATAATCGTGCCGAAACCGAACTCTTTCCAAACATCCGAGGCTACCATCACATAAGGAAACCATTGGTTCGATCCCAGGAAGAAGATCGGCTCAATGCCTATCGTCCTTAAAATCTGAGCAATAATCCCTTCGGAAGGAGACAAAATATCAATCAAAATTCCGCCCAGCAAAATCCAGGAAAGAAAGTGCGGCAAATAAATTAAGGTTTGAACGCCTCTTTTGACAAGCTGATTCTTCAATTCATTCAATAACAGCGCAATGGAGAGCGGTACAATCTGGCCGGCTATAATTTTCATCGTGGCGATGTAGATCGTATTCCACAGGACTTCCGCGATGTCCGGCATCTGCATCACATAGCGGAAATTTTTCAGCCCGATCCAATCCGAGCCGAACAAACCGTTAGTCGGGTAGAAATTTTGAAACGCAATCGAGATGCCCGCCATCGGAATATAGCTGTAAACAAACAAGATAAGGACGCCCGGCAGCAGCATGATATGCAAGGGAAACTCGCGCAGCCGCTTGCTTGATCTTGGTTTAATGAAATGCAATATTTCTTCACCGCCTTGTCGATTACAGAAGCGGTCGGGAGAAGTGAAGCCTCCTTCCCGCTTCTGCAATTAAACCTTCTTGATGGGATTTCTGTTTCTGTTTCAGTTTCTACTTCTTCATCGCCTCTTGAACCTCTTTGGTCATGTCGTCTCCGCCAAGCTTTTTCCAGTTCGCAACGAAATCGTCAAAGGAATCGACAGAGGCTTCGCCCATAATAATTTTCGTAAAGGCAGTGAGCTCCAGCTTCGCCAGCGTATCTCCTTGGTTAACCATGGTCGCCGTAGGTACGCCGATAAATTCCGTTATTTTGAAAGCACTGTTTTTGTCGTATTCCGCCAAGATGGATTGGGAGCCTTCGGGTCCGAAATCCATGTAGTACCCCCAAGACTTGAGGTCCCCGGCCAAGTATTCCTTCATGCGCTTATAGACATCCGGCTCGCCCGAGTTGGGATTAAGGACCGATTCGTCATTGGTTTCGATCGCTTTATTGACATTTTTGTACGCATCGATGTTTTGCGTCGGAATTTGATTATGGACAAGTCGATAGGACCACTTCTCAACGCCATTATTGAATTCCAGCTTCCGCGCCAAGTCTCTGTCCGGATATTTTTTGCTCCAGAGAACCAGACTCGCGTTCATCATCTTCACGAGCGCTTCCGGATGTTCGAAGCCTTTGCGCACCGCGTAGTAGGCGTTGATCGGGTATCCCGCTTTAGGCTGGACCGGCGCGCTATCGATCGACAGCAGCGGATAAGGCTTCCATTCCATGTCAGGGTTCTGGTTTTTGCCCGCTTGCAAGTACAGCGGCAGCCAATCTACGGAGTAGGTGATTCCCAGCTTCCCGGCGTTCACCATTTGCCCTACTTTATCTGCGTCTTTAACGACGAACTCTTTGTCGAGTGTTCCGTTTTTATACAGCTCCTGCAATTTGGCCAAGGCCGTTTTCATTTCCGGCTGAACGCTGCCGTAGACGATTTCCCCGGCATCGTTCTTGACCCAGATTTTCGGATAGGCATGATAGCTGTTGAAGAAGCCGTCTACTCCGAACAGATCGGTATACAAGTCCTTGTTCACAACCAACCCGTACGTATCCTTCTGGTTGTTGCCGTCCGGGTCCTGATTGACGAATGCATCTGCAATTTTAAGCACATCATCCATCGTTTGCGGTTCAGGCAGGTTCAGCTTCTTCAGCCAATCGGTGCGGATCCACAGCAGCGGCGCCGATCCCGCGTAACCGCCAAGCCATGGAAGCGCCAGAATCTTCCCGTCCTTAGTGACCGAATCAAGACCGATTTGGCCGCCACCTTCAAAAACCTTTTTCAAGTCCTCCGAGCCGTATTTCTCAAGCGCGTCTCGCAAATCCTCCAGCTGATCCGTCTCGGCCAGCCGTTTGAATTGATTGCCGCCCAGAGGCATAATATCGGGCAGCTTCCCCGACACCATCGTCGTATTCATCTTTTGATCGAATTGGTCGGACACCCACAACAGGTTAACTTTGATCCCGAACTCGCTCTCATAGAAGTCCAGCCAAGCATTTTTCTCATAGGATTCTCCCTCGTCAAACTTCAACACATTGGTTGAACGAACGACGGAAACCTCTATAGGCGGATCGAACTTGCCTAGTGGGTCATAGCTCGCCTCCGGGCTGCTTGCCTCGGACGAAGCCGATTGGGAAGCCGACGATTCCGGAGACGACGCAGGCTGCATGCTCTCCGATGCAGCGTTGTTACTGTTGTTGCAAGCTGTAAGCAGTACAAGCACCAAAGCCATAGCAAAGATTCCCGCTCTTTTCATTCTCTTGAATCTCATACCCCGAACACCCTCCATAGTCTTTTTTTATACTGCCAATCTTGTTGCTATACCCCATTATAGAGAGCGCCGTCCTGACCAAATACAGGCTTCTTTCTACTTTCGTTGACTCCTGTTATCCTCATTGCAGGTCAAGATTCTGAGAGGAATCCCGATACTCTTGCGGGGTCACATTAAGCCACTTCTTAAATGAACGGGTGAATTGAGGCGGCGATTCATAGCCGACTTCTAGCGCAATCTTGTGGATTTTCATCGCAGTTTGGGAGAGCAATTCCTTTGCCTTCGCCATTCGGCGTTCCGTAATGTAATCGAATAAAGCCACTCCCGTCTCCTTCTTGTATAGTCTGGACAAATAGGCCGGACTATGATTGACAAGCTCGGCCAAATTCGTTAAGGTCAGTTCCTGATCCAGATGAGTTTGGATATACTGATGGATTATTTGAATCGTTCTTTGCGTGCCGACCTCCAGACTGCCCGTTCTGTTTTCGAACAATAACTGCGCGAATTCTGCAAAATATTGTACAATGCCCTCCCACGAGTCATGAGCGGCATACTGCGTTAACTTGCCTATGTCCATCTTGTAAGAAAGGATGTGCAGCAGTCCGGTCCGGTTAGCGTAAGACAGCAGATAGAGGGAAACGGAGTAAAACAGCTCGAGCAGATCGCCGTGACTGTGCAAGGAAACATCCCGCTTCATAACTTGTCCATAAAGCTTCGTGAACGCTTCGGCTTGCCCGCTTTCCAGGTACTCTTCCAGTTGTCCCAACTGCTTCCGAAGCTGCTGGGATCCGGCAAAGTACTGCCGATTCTTACCGACATCCAGCCCGCCCAGACTTTTCCCTTCTTGAATCAGCAAATCGTGCTTGCCGTCGTACCCTTGTCCGAGAAGCATCTTCAAATAATTGAATTGGACCCCGAACCCCTCCCAGCTTACCGGTTCATGGCTGACAGCAACAGAAACCGATAGTTTCAAAATTTGCTTGCAGGCCGATTGCGCATCTTCCAGCAAGCCTTGCACTCTTGCGGTTAACAGCTTCCATTCCTGTTCCGCCTCTTGATCCGAGAGGGCGGCAGGGCTCTCCGGCGGCTGCATTAACCAGAGCAATTTATATTGATCGAAAGCGACCGACACGCATACGGCTGCAGAGCTTAAATACTCGTCGACAATGTTCTGCACGGCAAAGACGAGGAGCTCGCGATCCTTGTCCTCCTGGACATGATCCCAGTTGTCGACCCTTCCAACGATCTGATACACGCGCCGATCCACGCAGAGCGGCATTTCCAATTGTCCGAATTTCTTCGCCAATAACTCCTGTGATGGCTTGTTTCCGTAGATTAAATCAAAAAGCGCGTTTTTCTGTGCCGCAGAGAGCGCCAATTGCAGCTTCGTTCGCGATTTGAGCACATAGCTGTCCGATAATGCCTGCTTCTCGATCGCCGCGATTGCCTTTTCCACCGATTGCAGAATCATGTCGTCATCCTCATGCTTAAGCAAGTAATCGACTACCCCGCCATTGCGTATCGCTTGTTTGGCGTATTCAAAGTCGTTGTATCCCGTTAAAAAGACAATTTTGCACATGGGCCATTTATCGACAATGACTTTCTGCAATTCAATTCCGCTTAATCCCGGCATGCGGATGTCGGACAGAACCAAATCTATACGATGCTGCTGGAGAATATTTAATGCCTCGTAGACCGTATAGGCCCGGTAAATTTCGATGTCCAGATGGACAGCCTCGCGAAATAACTGATACATGCTGTTAACGATTACGGGTTCATCATCCACGATTAAGAGTCTGTACATGGCGGTTCTCCTTTTGCTCTCGAAGTAGAAATATGGGAAAAGGATCTATCCCCGGTCATCTTCATCCCCGCGGACAGATCCTTGTTTTATTCAAAAAATCAAGATCGCGCTCCATCTGTTTGCGATAAATCCGCGCTGAGAGCAGAACGCTCAGCTCATAAAGCAGTATAAGCGGAATCGCAATCAAAATATTAGATAAGAAATCCGGCGGAGCGATAAACGTCGATACAACAATCAGGCCAAAGTAAGCATGTCGGCGGAACTTGCGCAGCAAGCCCGGTTTAAGCATTCGCAGCTTAGTCAGAAACATAAGCAAAGCAGGAAGCTCGAAGATCAACGAAACCGGAAGCAGAATGCTGAACATAAACGAGAAATATTGGGCAGCTCCGTAAGTTTCCGTCACGTTCATCCGTTTGTTAAGCATGCCGGCAAAATGAAAAGCCGATTGGAAGACAACAAAATAAGCAAAACCCAGTCCAGCCAGAAATAATAGGGCTGTCAGCGGAATGTACCGAAACGTCGCCGACCTCTCCTCCTCGCGAAGACCGGGTTTGACGAACGCCCATAGCTGATAAAGAATAACGGGCATAGACAGTCCCACTGAAACGATGAAAGCAATCTGCATATAAAGCCGGATACTGTCCCATGGGGAGAATACATGCCAGGAAACAGCATCCGCAGGCTTCACGGAGCGTAAATACGCCAAAACATCGTTTGCCGTCAACAAACCGCCGACCATCGTAACAACCAGCACAGCCACAATCCGAAAAACGCGTTTGCGAAGCTCCGCAAGATGCAGGGAGAGCTTCATCTCTTTTTCCTTCATCGAGTCATCCCCCCGCTCGGCCATTATCCCGGCTGATTGGACGGCTTATCCGAGCTCACCGGTTGAGAATCGGAGTCCAGTACAATTTCCCGTTTCAACGAGTCCGATTCCGGAAGCAATTCCTTGGCGCCGTTCTTGAATTCCCGGAGCGTCCGCCCAACTGCTCTGCCTAGCTCGGGAAGCTTACTCGGACCAAATAGCAAAAGAGCTACAATAAGAATCAAGATAAAGCCGGTTACGGTAGTCGGATGCATATCATCTCCTCCTTTGTCAGCGTTAGAATTGAAAGGCTTGCGTGTCAAAGTCTACAACGGTGTTAAGATTAGTTGTAAAGCTCCCTAACGCAAACTTCGCGCCTCCCTGTACCTCCACGCCCGATAGCGGCCCCCGAACCGGGCTGGTAAAGGTCATAACCGCTGAAGCAAGCGCCTTGGCTTTGGGAGCCATATCTACCGTAACTGTACTAACGCCTGTGCCTGACAATGCGAATGTACGACGTTCGTAATAGTGCCGAACTCTCTCCAGCGTCTCGCCCTCAGTCCTGTAGTCATTACTTGCGCATAGGCCAAAGTCGCCATGATTAATCCGAACGCCCGTAAACTCATACCATGCCGGAGAATCCGGCATTCTTAGCTCCAGCATAAACCAGGAATCCTTCGTCAGATTGGCGTGATTGCCGAGCCAGAACGGGAAAGTGAACTCCTGGAAGCTCGTTGTTAACGCGACGTTCTCCGCTTTAATTTCGGCAGGCAAGATAGCAGCGGAGGAATAGGCCGCTTGCGCGACAACGCGAAGATTGGCGGCGGAAGAAGCTCTGGCGAACAGCTGCACCGTGCATACATGGCCGACCATCTCGCTTAACGCCGGCACCATAAAATAAACGGATTTGTAAGTGCCTGTGCCGCCCGGTTTAAATCTCAAGGCATACTGCGACTTCCTGGTTCGCATAAAGTCCGCATTATTCAATTGAACGCGAGATGCTGTGCAAGAGGAAAAATCCGTCTTGGCATACCACATGTCGGCCAACCGTTTAAGTTTATTGGTCGGGATGGTGAAGCTGTCCCCCGATTGAGACACGGCTAAAGCGCCATTTACGACATTTGAGTTCAGAACCCCGTCTACATCGATAACCTGTATGGGATTATCCGTTACCGGCAGTAGCGGTTGATACGAGGCGACGAGATTGCGCACCCGGACCACTTGCCCCGGAAGATCGTTCAGATGGAGGACCGGCTTTTGCTCTCCTCCCGCAATGAGGGTCGCGCTGTCGATCTGTATGCCTGTGGTAACGCTTGTGTTTCCTGTATCCAGAAATTTGCCGGTTCCGTGCAGATTCACGTAAATGTCCTTGATATTAATCAAGTTAATGCTGTTGTTCCCTTGCGAAGTCTGGTCGCCCAATCGGATCGACGTTCCTCCAAGCGGCTGCTCAAAGTAGCAATTTACGACCTCCGAGGCCAAGGAGGGATAGCCCAATTGCACGCCTACTCCTGCATTCTCGAAGTCGCAGCGGCTGATTAGGGTTTTCACCGCATTCGTATAGATGCCCGTTCCGCCAATTAGCGCACCATGCCATTTGCACTTGTTGTCCGCGAAATTCAGCCGTGAATTGCCGGAGCCTCGATAAGCGCCGCCGCGTCCATCGTCTATTGCTTTTACGAAGTTCTTCGCCTGATCGTCAAACACTTCCCAGCGACAGCCTGTAATTTCCGGCCACCAGTTTTGTGCTTGAAACTCAACCGCCCAGCTCGACGGATTGCCGAACTGATTAAAAATGCAATCCTTGATTCTTGCCAGCAGTCCGTAGAACGGCGCAAAGCTAATTCCCGCCGTCATGTTTTTTCCACCAGTGAAATGAAGACCTTCCAGCAGATAGTGGTCCTCGTTAAAAAGATTGGCGCTCGTTCGCCCATCGTCGATTCCCATCTCCAGAAGAATGCCTGTACCGGTATAATTCAACACTTTGGAGGCGCTTCCAACGATCTCAACCGGTCTTATGAATTGAACGCCCGAACTGATCGTGTACTTCATCGGCGCCGAGGCGCGATTGATCCCTACACGTACCGGTATGCCGTCAACAATGCCCAGCGGCTCCGTTCCATTAGGGAAACCATTCACATAAGCAGTGAGAGCGGCCAGCGCGGTCGTATCGGCGGAGACCGTTCCGTCAGCCCCAAAGTCGACAAGCTGGACCTGCGCGCCGATATCCGTCTCGATTGACGTCACTCTGTCGCATAGCTCGTTGGGATCGCAGCTGCCGGCCTTATTTCCATTCCCTGTTCCGCTTTTCCCCTCCTCCGTCGCGAACGCTCTTGAAGGAAGTAAACTCCCCGCGACAATCGCCGCTCCGGCAACTCCCATTGCAGCTAGCAGCTTTCTTCTCGACATGACACCGCCGGCACCTTCGTGGACGTTCTCCTCTGACCCTTGCTTTGGTTTGCTCTCGCTTTCATCCTTCGACATCATTTGCTCCTCCTCCAAATAGCTGCTCGAGAAATCGCTTACAATCTGCAAGTTTGCTTACTCGCCTTTTATTATAGAGAAGGGCATTTTCTGAAAATACAAGCTTTTTTCTACTTTTGTTGACACTCCTTGTCTTCTTCAGCGGCGATGCTTCAACGGCTAGGTTTCAAACGGAATGCTCATTCGCACCAGCAACCCTCCCAAGTCGCTTCGGGCGACTGCAATACCCGAGCCGTTCCCATACTTGAGTTGGAGTCTACGGTGAACATTAATCAACCCTGTGCTTTCTCCGCTATTGTCCGATTGATTGAGCTTGCTCGCCAGATCGTGGATGGCCGAGTCATCCAGACCCGGTCCGCTGTCTTCTACAATCATCAGTAATTGTTGTTCGTTTGATGCGAATCGGATGCTCAGCCTGCCTTGTTCGACAACCTCCCCAAGTCCATGCTGGTAGGCATTCTCAATAATCGGCTGCAGGATCAGTCTTGGAGCCTGAATCTCGTGGAATCGTTCCGGCAATTCCTCAAATACGGCGTTAATTCGGTTAGAGAAACGGACGTTCTGAATCTCTACATAAGATCGCGCATGATTTACCTCTTCTACTAGAGGCACTTCTTTTTTCGCATTGCGTGTAATGTATTGAAAATAGCTCCCCAAGTTTTTGGATACGATCTTTGCGGAATCGATATCGTAATTCAGAATAAGCCTATGAAGGATAAAAAAGCTGTTGTAGAGGAAATGCGGATTGATTTGTGCCTGCAGTTGCTGCAATTCCGCGTGCTGGAGCCTGATTTTCTGGATATACAGATCGTCGATTGACACCTTTAAGTTGTTGACCATCTTATCGAACTGTCGGAACAAATAGCCGAATTCATCCTGATTGACGTACGACGTTGAGACATCGAAACGCCCCGCGTCCACCCTCTTGAATTGCTCCACCAATCGCCTCAACGGTTGATGAATGAGCATATAAATCATGTAAGAGAAGGCAATCACGATGATTAGAGAGCTGGCAATCAGCAGCCAAAACCAACTCTGGTAGGATTTCAATGTTCCGAGCACGATATCTTCAGAAATATAGAAAAGAAGCCCCGTATCCAGCGAAAGCGACTTTTCATAAAAGATAAGATACTTGACTCCTCCTACAGAAAGACTCGACTGAACACTTTCGGAAAGCCGTTCAAGAGAGAGGTGGTTGCTGAATTGCTCAAAAAGCGTTAGATCCGAATGGCTGCCGATTGCCCACGCATCGCTGAATAATACCGTTTGCCCGTTCGGATGGAAATTCCCCAATGCCGTTCTAAGCGCGTCAATGGATAATTCCACTTGAAGTATAAGCGACACGTCCCCATCCGCTTGAGCGGAAGTCGGACGTTGAGGGTAATACAAATTGACGTACAAGCGATCGTTCAAGTAAGTGAGCGGAAAACTTCTCTGGTTAATCGCATTTGATACGTCTTCCATATTTTCTTTGGTCACTGTACCCAACTTGGCATTCATAGTGGTGATCACATCGTCTATGGCGTACAAATAAAGGCTGACATCTTTAATGTTGGCGTTGGAGCCCTTAAAGCTCTTTAATTTGTTGGCCAGATAATTGATGGTTTGCGCCTTTTCATAGTCGGATAGAATAGATTCCAATCCAACCAGGTTTTGCAACTGTTCATCGTTTACAATCTCTTGCTGGTTTCTAATAATTTGTTGGATTTCATTCTGGAGGGACAAGAAATAATAGTGGATTTGCGACTTCATCGTGTTCGACAGCTGCGTCTGCACTTCCTTTTTCCCCAGCTCATTCATACGAAGACTCAACCCGAACAGAGGCAATGTGATCAAAACAAAGGTAAGAATCAGCTTATGAAAAATAGACAGGTTCCTGATTCGCGACCATACCCGCAAGTTAATTCTCCTCCCCCGTCCAATTGCCGTTCGTAGGATTCAAATGGATTCTAGGACGGTACTGGGAAGGGGAAACGCCCGTCCATCTCTTGAACTGTCTGGAAAAATGGCTGATGGAGGAGAAACCCAGCTTCTCCGCGATCTCTTCTATCGTTAGTTCGTTGTCCAGCAGATGTCGCTTGGCTTGATTCAGCGTGAGCTGCGTTAAATATTGGCGCGGCGACATCCCGTACACTTTGGTGAAAACCTTGTAGCATTGGCTTCTGCTCAAATTCAAATGATTAGCGATTTCCTCGATTTTAATATCTGTGTACATATTGTTCTGAATCATCGACTCTACCGCATGGGCCAAATCCACCTCGGTTGTAGAGCTATGGCGATCCAGGCCGCGGCTCCCATGTCTTCTGGAATCAAGAAGTACTGCAACCTCTTTAATCATCAGCAAGACATGACTTTGAAACAACAGCTTGTTCAAACCGGCGAGATGCAAAGAAATGGTGCCTTCCTCCCAACTGCGATGAGCGGAATTTTGTAACTCGTTCTGGAGCAAGGCCTCCAATTCCTGCAAACAAGCAGGCAACCGAGTTTGTTGAATCGCGCTCTTCTTCAGATGCTCATAGGAATTGGCGGACAGATGGTCTCGCAATTCTTTATCGTCTATATTGAAATGGGTGTTAAAGAAACTATAGGTCTGTGCAGAGTTGTTATGCATGTAATGCTTAACTCCCGGCTTCAGTAGCAGTAAATCTCCCGCCTCTAGAGTGAATTCATAATCCTCCGTCGACAGCGTGATTTCCCCATCCCAACAATACAACAGCTCGAATAAATGATGATGATGTCTTGGATATGACCAGAAGGGCTGCCTGACGCCAAAATGACAACCCACAATTTGCAGCGTATGCGTCATGCTTGCGATTCGAATATCGGTTTCCATCTGTCGCCACTCCCCTACTGCATCGCATAGAGTTAACAAGGATTCTGTGTTCAGTATAATTCGCGGCCGCGAGTTCGTCTAACTCTCTTATATGGCAAAATAACAAATGGTCAAATAGTCGGAGCATTTGCTAATTGCCCCCTTCTTCCCTGCTTCTTATGATGATTTAAAGGAATCATCATTATCATTCACGGGGTGAACCGGAAATGGGTACTTTTAATTATCAGGGCGAGCAATTTTTACTGGACGGACAACCTATTCGCATTATCTCCGGCGCAATTCATTATTTTCGCGTAGTGCCCCAGTATTGGCGCGATCGTCTTCTTAAGCTGAAAGCTTGCGGATTTAATACGGTGGAAACCTATGTGGCATGGAACCTGCACGAGCCGCGCGAAGGCCAATTCCGCTTCGACGGTCTGGCCGATATCGAGCAGTTTATTCAAATTGCCGCTGACGTCGGACTGCTCGTAATCGTTCGTCCCAGCCCCTATATTTGTGCGGAGTGGGAATTCGGAGGACTGCCTGCATGGCTGCTCGCCGATTCCGATATGAGGTTGCGCTGCTTCCATCAGCCTTTCCTGGACAAAGTCGATGCTTATTACGATGTTCTGCTGCCGAAATTTAAGCCCTTGCTCTATACGAACGGCGGGCCGATTATTGCCATGCAAATCGAGAATGAATATGGCAGCTACGGCAACGATAAGAAATATCTGGAATACTTAAAGACCAGTATGCAGTCTCGCGGTATCGATGTCCTTCTTTTCACCTCGGACGGCCCTGAAGACGCTATGCTGCAAGGAGGAATGGTGGACGGCGTACTCGAAACCGTCAATTTCGGCTCCCGTCCCGCTGAAGCGTTCGCGAAATTGCGCGAATACCAAAGCGACAAACCGCTCATGTGTATGGAATTCTGGAACGGCTGGTTCGACCATTGGGGCGAGCAGCATCATACCCGGGATGAAGCCGATGTTGCGAAGGTATTCCAGGAAATGCTGGAGGCGAACGCTTCGGTCAACTTCTATATGTTCCATGGCGGGACGAATTTCGGATTTTATAACGGCGCCAACAATCCGAAATACGAGCCCACGATTACAAGCTACGACTACGATGTGCTGCTCAGCGAGTCGGGAGATCCGACCCCCAAATTCTATGCCGTACGCAGCGTGATCGAACAATATGAGAAGCTTGATCCTTTAGTGCTGCCCGATCCGATTAAGAAACAAGCCTATGGGACGATCCAAATGACGGAATGGACGGGCTTGTTCGACCAATTGGATGCGTTGGGCACCAAAACGCAAAGCGCCTATCCCGAGACCATGGAGAAGCTGGGGCAGGATTATGGATTTATTTTGTATAAGACGCACGTAACCGGACCTCGGGGCAAAACAAATCTCACCCTGCAGGATGTGCGTGACCGGGCCATCGTTTATTTGGACAATCGGTATATTGGCGTAATCGAGAGAGACCGCGAGGAGCTGCAGGAGCTTGAACTGGAAATCCCGGCATCGGGAGCCCAATTGTCCATCCTTGTAGAAAACTTGGGGAGGACCAACTATGGCCGGTTTTTGAAGGATTGCAAAGGAATTACCGAAGGCGTGCGGCTTGGCTACCAATTTTTGTTCGATTGGGAAATCTACACGTTGCCGCTCGATAACCTGCATTCCCTTTCCTTCGAACCGGGCAACGGGCAGGAGACGGCTTCCGAAGAGGGCGGCGCGGCGCAGCCGGTATTCTACAAAGGAATATTAACCATCGACGAAACGGCCGACACCTTTATAAATATGAGCGGCTGGACCAAAGGCGTTGTCTACGTGAACGGGTTTAACCTCGGTCGTTATTGGGAACGAGGACCTCAACAGACCTTGTATATTCCCGCTCCCCTCCTTAAAGTCGGAGACAACGAGATTATCATTTTCGAACTGCATGGAGCCCAGCAATTGAGCGTGGAATTTGAAGATACGGCTCGTCTGGGATAGATTTTGCATAAATGCCGTCATCTTTCGCGCCTCGATTTTCGCGACGAAAGATGACGGCATCTTATTTCCCAGCGCAGAATTGAGCTCGGATTACTTCAATGCGCCTTCCGTTAATCCCGCTACAATGTAACGGTGAAAGAAAACGTACAGCACGATCATCGGGATCGTAATGATGGACAGAGCCGAGAACAGCAGCTTGTAGTCGGTCGTATATCGGCTAGAGAATGCCAACAATCCGACGGGGATCGTCTTTAATTCGTCGTTCTGAATATAGAGCATGGCTAGCAGCAGTTCATTCCAAGTGTTGAGAGCGGAGAAAATGCCGACGGTTGCCATGCTTGGAATCAGCAGCGGAAAAATGATTTTCGCGAACAGGACGAAATTGCTGCAGCCATCGATCCTCGCCGCCTCCATCAGCTCTTTGGGCACGGAATCGAGATACGCTTTTAACAGAAAAATAGCTAGCGGCAGTCCGATCCCGATATAAGGAAGGATCAGCCCCATGTAGCTGTCTTTAAGATGAAGTCTCTCGAAAATATAGCTTTGCGCAATAAAAAAAGATTGCAGCGGCATAAACAAACCGAATACGAACATGAGCATAAGCGCTTTGCTGCCCGTAAACTTCAGCTTGCTGAAGGCGAATGCGGCCAGACTGGCAAACAGCAGAATGCCTACGATAGTAATAGACGTGACGATGACGCTATTCTTAGCGTAGATGCTCATATTGCCTACATTCCAGGCGTCGGCCCAGTTCTGCCAAGCAATCGTGTTAGGCAAGCCGAACGGAGTCGTGAAAATCTCCCGATTGGTACGGAAGGACGACAGAACCAACCAAATCATCGGGTAGAAAAAAAAGCAGGATAGGACGATCATGAGCACGTAGTACAAAATTTTGGAGGGATATTGCTTCCCCGTTCGTACGCGATCGTCGGGTCTCTTCTCTATGTTCCAAGCTGCGGTCGCCAATGACAGCACCTCTTTCTTTCGAATGCGATAAGGAATGGGGACTAGTATTCCAGCGAGTTGTCTTTACGTTGAAGCTTGCCCGCCAACAAACCGATCACGGCGATCACCACCGTCATAATAACGGCCAGTGCAGAACCGTAGCCGATGCTCATGTTATTGAAAACCACTTTAACAAGATAAGTCGTTACGATTTCCGTGGAGTTATAAGGTCCTCCGTTCGTCATGACGTAGAACAGATCGAACGCTTGAAAACCGGTCAAGACGCAGAGCATCACCCCGGTATCGACTAAGCCGCGGATCATCGGCATTTTAATTTTAGTGAAGATTGTCCATTCGGTTGCCCCGTCCAAATACGCCGATTCGTACACATCCTTGGGGATGCGTTGAATACCGGAATAGAAAATCGTCATGTAGAAGCCCGCATATACCCAACCGGATACGAGACAGATCGCTAACAGTGCCGTATTCGGATTGCCCAGCCAGACATTCGTCCAGCTTTCTAAGCCGACAGCCGTCAGAATGGAATTCAGCAGACCGAAATCGGAGTTGTACACGAATCTCCAGATGTAGGAGACGACAATCATCGGGAGCATCACCGGCGTGAAAAATGCGATGCGGAACAGGCTGCTTCCTTTACGTCCCATCGTAATTAATCCGGCAAGACATAATCCGACGAGAACCTCAAGAAATACGGTTGCGATAATGTAGATGAGAATATGGCTGTAGGAGCTCCAGTAGATACGGTCGTGGAACGCTCTGGCATAGTTGTCCAGCCCTACGAAGTTCATTGCTCCGAAGCCGTTCCAATCGTAAAAGCTGAAGGCAAAGGTCATCACAATGGGAACGAGAATTGTAAAAGCGAACAAGAGGACGGCAGGAGCAACGAATAGATAGGCTGATCTTGATTTGGGGGACATCTTCCCACCTCCATCGTAATGCGGTCAGGAAGGCCGGCTATAACCGTTAAGGTGCCGGCCTTCCTGTGAATTTCTACTTTTTAAGCGGTGCGATCGTATTGTCCAACTCGGCCAGCGCGGCTCCCGGCGTTCTCGCTCCGCTCAGCACTTGAGAGGTGGCCAAGTACAGCGCGTTGGCCACTTCGATGTTGTAGCCCATATCCGGAGGAGACACGACCACCGGAGCTCCTTGAAGCAGGTCGTTCATGCTGGAAGCGAGAGGGTTCATTGCTTCTTTGTCGATGCCGTCTTTCGTAATCGGAACGGCGCCTGCAGCGGACAGCTTTTTGGACGACTCGGAGGAGCTGTAGAGCTTCATAAACTCGATCGATTCCTCGACCAGCTTGGAATTTTTGTTGACGACCATTCCGGTTAGAACGCCGATGACGCTGTCCTGATTCCCTTGGCCGCCAGGCATAGACGGAAGGTTGAAGTAGCCCATTTCGAATTCAGGAGCTTCTTCTTCCGCAGTCGGAACGAGCCAGCTGCCGATCGGATGCATTGCCGCCTTGCCGTTAAAGAACAGCATATCCGCTTCATTGTCCGCGATCGCATTGACGCTATCGTTGATGTAGCCTTTGTCCCATAGTGTCTGAACATATGTGTATGCGTTAACAAATTCCGGGGAATTGAACGGTTTCTTGAGCTGCATCGCATCGTCGAAGGCTTGCTCGCCGACTACGCGCGAGATCAGATGGCCGATCCAGTTGCCGGCAGGCCATTGCTCCTTATTGCCGACGGCGATGGGCGTAATACCGGCCGCCTTAACCTTCTCGTTGACCTCAAGGAACTGCTCCCAAGTTGTTGGAGGCTCCAGTCCAAGATCGTTAAAAACTTGCTTATTGTAATAAATAACGTTAGTAACGTCGCCTGCAGTCGGAATCATATACGTCTTGCCGTCGAATTTCATGCCGTTAAAGCTGCCCTCTTCGAACTGATCTCCGAGACCGGTCGTTTTGAGAATCTCCGTAATATCTGCCGCATAACCTTCCTGAACGCGATTGTTCAAGCGCACTCCGGCCCATTCAAAATAAAGATCCGGCGCATTCTGACTGCTGAGCAGATTCGGGAGGCCAATGTATTTATAAGTATCGTCCTTCTGGAAAGTAAATTCGACTTTGATGTCTTTGTGCTGGCTCTCGAATTCCTTGGCAATATCCTCCCATACTTTTATCAAACCTTCGCCCGGCGACCCCATGGCGATTCGCAAAGTCGTCTGCTCGCTCTTGGAAGCGCCTGAACACCCGGCAAGTCCTACAGCCACAACAACCGCTGTACATCCCAAAATACCTTTTCTCAACATAATCGCTCCTCTTCATAACCTATATTTATTTGTTAAAACGATATTCCCCAAATTGTCATTACTATCAAATTGAACGTCGCTAAGCAGAATTACAGAGTAAATCTATACGAATGATGTAAAAGCCGATCTTATTCGTTTTCTCTTCAATAATTTGTAGTAACAATATAAAACTATTGTATTAACGAAATGCAGCTGTTGTCAATGAATTTATAAAAAAAGGTTTTCCGCCTTTCCCCTCTTCCGTGTTCAATTTGTAAAAGTCTATATGATAAGAGCAGAATTCGCCAATTTTCGGTTTCTTCCCCCTCTATTTTGTTATTATCAAACATAATCATTGACATTTTGTCATTATTATAAATAGAATGATAGTAAATTGTTACTACAATAATCTGTTTTGCAGAAGAAACGCGAAAAAAGAAGTCGCTGTTTAACTGGATTGACCGTTACTTTGAGCTTATTGCAGAGGAATAGGAATACAGGGGATCAAGACAAAAAAGAAGATCGCCAGTTGCGGTGATCTTCTTTTTTTGATTCCTCGCGCGAGAAGCTAGAAGAATCTCTCGATCGTATAGTTGGAGAAGTCGCCGCGGAATACGCCGAAGCTGTATTCCAACGGTTTATTGTCGGAGAGATAAGTGAAGGTTTTGACCTGCAAACACGGCGAGCCTTCCTTAATGCCCAGCAGCTTCTTGGCGACTTTGTCCGCTAGAATCGGCTTAAGCTGTTCCACGGAACGATGCGCTTTAAGCTGATATTTGGATTCAAGGAATTCGAACAACGAACCGTCGCTGTAATCGTTCACCAGGCCGGGAGCCAGATCCCACGAAATGTAGGTTGTCTCGTAGATAAGCGGTTCGCCGTCCGCATACCGAACGCGCAATAGTTGGTTGATCGGGGAATTAAGCGGCGCCTGTAAAAATTCGTTTAGCGGCGCTTCGGCGGGAATCACCTTCGCCTCGATAATTCTGCTCGACGGCTCCTTGCCCTGCATCATGATGTCTTCGGAAAAGCTTCGCGTCTGAATCAGGTGGAGCTCCTTGCGCTTAACGAACGTTCCTCTACCCTGGATTCGTTCAAGTATGCCCTGCGTCTCAAGCTCGCTGAGCGCCAATCGAATCGTCGTTCGGCTTGCAGAATACAGCGTGCACAGATCGGCTTCTGTCGGCAATCTTTCGCCGACGGCATAAACGCCCGATTGAATTTGTTTGAGCAACTGCTCTCTAATATGAAAGTATAAGGAGTTTCCCGATCTCTTTGTCATTACAAACTGCCTCCGATACCAGTATTGATTTATTATATCACATGTGCTTCTTGGCTTAAATCCACCAAAAGGTAGTTACAAATAAAAAGATTTAATTATTTTTTTAAAAGTTTAATCATTACCTTTGATCATACTCGACGAGAAAGCATGCTCAACCCGGGGTCCTTTCACATGAAATGTTACCCTTAAATTATAAATTAATTCCAAAATAATTGGAATCATTTCCTATGTCATTCAAAACAATTCATGAATACTCAGCGTTTAATACTTTTGTTTTACATTTGTAGTAATGAATATTATAATTCGTTTATTGGTATTAACAAATTGGTGATTGATGCTGCAAATGAGACAACTGTAGAGATGGACTGAAAGGAGCTGACCTATGCGATATTTTGCAGGGGTAGATGGAGGCGGCAGCAAAACCTACTCGCTTGTCGTCGATGAAGCAGGAAATGTGCTAGGTTCTGGCTTGGCGGGATGCGGCAATCATCAAATCATCGGCGCGGAAGCGGCGGTGACGAACATTCGCGAATCTTTGCATGAAGCGCTTCGGCAAGCGGACCTGAAGGAAGAGAAGTTAAGCTTTGTCCAGTTCGGCCTGGCAGGAGCGGACAGACCTTTCGATATGAATAGGCTGCAACCGGAAATTTCGCGACAGATGAATTTGCAACAGACGGATATCGTATGCGATACGATGGAGGGCTTGCGTGTGGGCAGTCCGACGAACACGGGAGTTGTGCTTGTCTGCGGCAGCAATACGAATGCAGCCGGACGCAACGAGAAGGGGCAAACCGTGCAAGTAGGAGGGTTTAACGATCTGTTCGGCGATCGGGCGGGCGGCTATCACCTGGCTTTTCAAGCCTTCAGCAGAACCGTCCGCTGCTGGGACGGCCGAGAGCCGCACAGCATACTCGTCGACAAGGTCCCTGCAGCGCTGGGGTTTGACAGCATGGAGACGATGATCGAACGATGCTTGGATGACGAAATCGTTGAAGCCCCGCTTCAACTGTCTTACGTGGTGCACGAAGCGGCAAGGGAAGGCGACTGGCTGTCGATTGAACTGCTGACCAACATGGGCAGGGAGCTTGGCCTAGCCGCTGCAGCCGTTATCCACAAGCTTGGCGGGTTTAGCGGCCACATCGTTCCGGTTGTATTAACCGGTAGCATTCTGCAATCCGGGAGGAATCCCGAGCTGCTTGAAGCGCTGAAGAAGGAGGTCTCCGCGACTCACGCTTCGTGCACGTTTGTCATTCCGCAGCTCGTTCCCGTATTCGGATCCGTCATGCTGGCCATGGATCGTCTGGGAATTGCCGTTACAGAACAAATCGCGGAAAAATTTACGAACTTCGGAGGATAACGAAATGAAAAAAGACGGATTAAAAATTGCAGTTATTGGCGGCGGTTCCTCTTATACGCCGGAGCTAATCGACGGATTGATTCGTTACTATGACGAATTTCCGGTTGCGGAGCTTTATCTGGTCGATATTGAGCCAGGCGCAGACAAGCTGAAAATCATTGGAGACTTGGCGCAGCGGATGATCGACGCCAGCGGCAAACCGATCAAGCTGCATACGACGATGGATCGCCGCGAAGCGATCAAAGGCGCGGATTTCGTGACGACTCAAATCCGCGTAGGCATGTTGGACGCTCGTTCGCGCGACGAGAAGATTCCACTGCTGTTCGGTCTAATCGGGCAAGAGACGACCGGCGCAGGCGGGTTCGCCAAAGCGCTGAGAACGATTCCGGTTATTCTGGACATTTGCCGCGAAATCGAAGAGCTTGCGCCTGACGCTTTCTTAATTAATTTTACGAATCCGGCAGGCTTGGTGACGGAAGCGGTCAATAAGCATACAAAAGTGAAATCCGTTGGCTTGTGCAACCTGCCGATCGGCAACAAGATGCAAATCGCGGAGCTTTACGATGTGGATCAGCGCGACCTGTATATCGAGATGGTCGGGATCAATCATCTGAACTGGACGACTAAGGTGGTCATTGACGGGAAAGATCAAACGCAGGATTTTCTTACGAAGATTGCGGGTAGAAGCGGATTTTCTATGAAGAACATCCCCGACCTGGAATGGGATGCGGAATTCATTACTTCTGTCGGCGCATTGCCTTGTGCCTATCATCGTTACTATTACATGAAAGAAGAAATGTTCCGCGAACTGAATACCACCTTCCAAGAAACCGGCAAAACGAGAGCGGACGATGTCAAAGAAGTGGAGGCGGAGCTGTTCGAGCTTTATACTCAACCTGAACTCGTATCTAAGCCGCCTCAGCTGGAAAAACGCGGAGGCGCCTATTACTCCGAGGCCGCCGTCCAGCTAATGAAATCGATCTACAACGATAGCGGAGATATTCAGGTGGTGAACGTTCGCAACGGAGGAGTTATCTCCTGCTTGCCTGAGGACGCCGCGATCGAAGTCAACTGCGTGATTAAATCGGACGGTCCGCATCCGATCGTGTTAAGCGGAGAGCTTCCGCCGCAAATTAGAGGGCTGCTGCAAGTTGTGAAGGCCTACGAGGAATTAACCGTTCAAGCGGCAGTATTCGGCGATTACCATGCCGCGCTGCAGGCGCTCACGATCCACCCGTTAGTCGGGGACGAACAGCTCGCCAAATCGTTAATCGGCGAGATTCTTGCGCAGAATGCGGCCTATCTGCCTCAATTTGCAAAGAACGACTAATACCTAGGACCTCATATAGCGTCATAAATAATGAAGAGGCATCGACTCCCTTTCACTTGGGGAAGTTAATGCCTCTTCTATCTTATTTACTCAAAAACGACAAGCAGAACAAGCAATCGCCTTCCATACGCAAATGACCGTAATACACGTTGCAAATATGGAAGCCTTCATGATAGAGCCGGGCGAGATTGTCATAGCCTTCTCCGACGCCGGCGTTTGCAGCGGAAGCGTAGTCTTCGTTCCCCTTGACGGCAGCCGGTTCTTCCACCGCTTCTTGGGTGACCGCTATAGATTCCGTTTCCCGCTTCAGTACTTTTCTGAGCTGCTGATTCTCGATTCTGAGCCGCTGGTTCTCCTCCAGCAGTTCCTTGAACTTCAGCTTCAGATCTCCGAATTCGGCATACACTTTACCCAAATTCGATTCCAGTTCATCCATATGAAGAAAAGTGTCTTTCATGAACAGATATCCACCTCAAGGCATCCGCTATGTCATTTCGGAAGGTTCTGTCACTCACTTCAAGACGACATCGTCGAAGGGCAGTTCTTTGACCTTGCCCAGCTCGAACAGCTGTACGTGAACGCTGCGAGAGCCAAGGTTGATACCAACGACTTTGCCCTCTCCCAGCGACGTCACGACCGTCTTGCCTACCGCTGGCAATTCTTCTTTAGCACTTTCATAGTTGTCGTGCTCGTACTTCAAGCAACACATTAAACGGCCGCATAGGCCGGAGATCTTCGTCGGATTCAGCGAAAGATTCTGGTCCTTCGCCATCTTGATGGATACCGGTTCGAAATCTCCCAGCCAGGAGGAGCAGCACAGCACTCGCCCGCACGGCCCAATTCCGCCAAGCATCTTGGCCTCGTCGCGCACCCCGATCTGACGCAGCTCGATTCGAGTTCGGAATACGCCGGCCAAATCCTTCACCAGCTCCCGGAAGTCGACGCGCCCTTCAGCCGTGAAGTAAAAAATGATTTTATTCCGGTCAAACGTGTATTCCACGTCTACGAGCTTCATCTTAAGCGCGTGATCCTTGATTTTCTGCAGTCCGACGGTAAATGCACTCTTGGCTGCGTTGCGGTTCTCCTCGACAGCTTTGGCGTCGGGATCTCCCGCGATGCGAATGACCTTCTTCAGGGGAAGAACGACATCCTCTTCTCCTACCGTCTTCGGGCCGACGACGACTTTGCCGTATTCAACGCCGCGTGCCGTCTCCACGATGACATGCTGATCTTTGGATACCGGATGCTCGGCGGGATCGAAATAATAGATTTTGCCCGCTTTCTTGAAGCGGACTCCCACCACATCGTACAAATCTACCCCTCCCGCACGTTCACCAGAAATTGCTCCAGCGCCAGTTGCGGCGCTACGTGAGCTTTAATTCTCCTTGCCGCCGTCAGTGCGGATTCCATAATCCTTACCCAGGACCCGATCGGACGGCTCCAAGCCGTCTTGGAAATCCACTCCGCCTGGTCCGGGAACACCATATAGCTCTGACGGTCGGTCATTGCGTAAATCATATCTCTATACCACAAAGCTAACAATTGTAGCAAAATGTCAACATGTTCGGCGAGTTCCGTCTTAAACACCTGCTGCTGCGCTTGAAGCATACTGGCGGCGAACCGGGACGGACTCTCCTTGCCTAATTGTATCACTACGTTTCGGATATCTGCAAACCAATTCTCGTCTGCCAATTTTCGGCTGGCCCCGAGTCCCGGCGACAAATGAACGGCCGCCCGTGCGAGCAGCGGCGATTTGCCTTCCTGCACGAGAATATTTTCCAACGCTTGCCGATCGCCCGGAACGAAAGGTACGAGCTGCGTCCGCGACAGAATCGTCGGCAGCACGGCCTGTGCGCTCGGGGCAAGCAGGATGGCGACGACGGGAGAAGGGGGCTCCTCCAGAAATTTAAGCAGGCTGTTGCTCGCCTGGGTCGTCATCGTCTCCGCCGATTCGATGATATATATTTTATAGCCCGCTCCGGAGCTGCGATAGGAGAGCTCCCGCTGCAGCGAACGAATCTGCTCGATCTTCACCGTTGCTCCGTCCGGTCGAATGATATGAAGATCCGGATGATTGCCATGGAGCACCTTGCGGCATTCCAGACATTCTCCGCAAGCGTCGCTGCCGCCCCTCTCGCAAAAAATCGCCTGCGCGAACGCCTGCGCCATCTCCATCCGTCCCGAGCCGGGCGTTCCCGCGAACAGGTAGGCATGCGCAAGCCGATTCGCCGCAAGCGCGTTGCGCAGAAGCGACTTCGCCCTGTCTTGTCCTGCAATCTGTTGAAAGCCCATCTAAAGAAACTCCTTAGTCGAAACTCAAAATGCGATATTAATCAGAAGGCCGCGAATTTCTCCGACCTTCTGCAGCAGATCGATTCGCCCTTCTTCGCTCTGCAACAGCTCTTCTCCCATACCTACTAGCATCGCGTCGACCTCTTCAAGCAGCTTGTAGCGCTTGCCGCGGCCTCTCCTGTCCCAGCCCCGCGTCTCCTTCAAGGCAATGCCGCGGCGCACCGTATCTTCCAGAAACGCTTTGACCATCTGCCGATACAGCACCAGCTCCCGAATCGTCATCGAACGGGTAAGCCGATCCCCTTGCATTCGGATGTCCTCCAGCTTGCGCTGCAGCTCCTCATGCGTTCGCTGTTCGTCCTGCTGCTGCATCAGATCGCCGAAGCTTTGCGATTGGGCAGGTCTTGCCGGCAGTTCTCCCCGTTGAATCGTCTTGCCGACGGGATATAGCCCCGGTTGGATCTTCATGTCCGTTCACACCGCCCAACCGTTAGAAATGTTCGAACCGTTCTACCGGAAGCACGAATACGGCAGCCCCGCCTACCTGCACCTCGACCGGGAAAGGAATGTACGAATCCGCCGCTCCGCTAACAGGCGACACTGGCGTAACCAGTTGGTCTCGCACTTTACAGCTTGAACGAATCACGTCCAGAGCGCTCTGTACCCGATCGTCCTCGATCCCGATCAGGAACGTCGTATTGCCGGCGCGAAGGAATCCCCCCGTACTCGCCAGCTTTGTTGCCCGGAACCCTTCCTTGATCAATGCATTGGACAACCGGTTGCTGTCCTTATCCTGAATAACCGCAATCAGCAATTTCATAGTCAGGCCTCCTCGTAATGAAATAGCGGTCTGTCGATGTTGGATTTACTTCTACTTAATATAAATTGGACACTTACACGCTAAAACCCTTTTTTAAATGGCTATGCCAGCGATTTCTCCACCAGCACCCACGCCGCTTCCGCCAGACGTGCAGACTCTTCGCTTGCATCCAGCGTACGGATTCGCTCCGGAAACTTCTCCGCGATCTGCAAATATCCGTCACGAACCTTGCGATGAAAAGCCAGCCCTTCCAAGTCGAGCCGATTGACCTCGCGGTGTTGGTTCTCCGCGATTCTGGCCAATCCGACCTCGGGGTCCAGATCCAAGTATAAAGTAAGATCGGGCATGCAATCCTCGATGGCGAAACGGTTGATGTCCCACACCTTGTCTACGCCCAGCCCCCGAGCATGGCCTTGATAGACTAGACTGCTGTCCACGAAACGATCGCAGATCACGATACTCCCCCGCTTCAACGCCGGCATGACGATCTCCACCAGATGCTGCCTGCGGGCTGCCGCATACAGCAGCGCTTCCGTCCTCGCATCCATCTTCGTATTCTTCGTATCCAGAATAATGCTTCGGATCGATTCTGCAATCGGACTGCCCCCCGGCTCGCGGGTCCGGATTGTCCTCCTCTTCGTTTCCTTATATATTCTCTCAGTCAATTGCGTGATTAGCGTCGTCTTACCCGCTCCATCCCCGCCTTCAATCGTGATGAACAATCCGCCCTGCACTCCGCTTTCCCCTTTCAGCCGTTGCCTATATAAGTTGAACCAATGAAGGGAAAGCCCATTGCATTCCAAAAGGGATGGTTTTGCCGACTTCAGACAGGTTGTTTTGGGCTGCTTGGATCGATAAGAACTTTATAGGTAAGCAGCCCAAAGCCAAAACTCGCGGCAAAACCATTCCCTTTCTTCATTCCATTGGTTTATCTCTTCGAGGTATCTTTGGTTCAACTTATTTAGCTCCAAACCCGCCTCTGCGCAAGCTTAATTGCTCCGTAGAATGCTCCGACTATTGCGCTTATTACCATCATATCAAAGCAGACGTTAAACATAAACAAATGCTTCCCAAGATCGGCCTCTCCGTCCCCAATAAGCGGCACGATACAGGAGAAAACCGCCGATAGCGCAACGACGGCAAGCATCTCGACCCCTATTCTCCATTTACCCGAGCGGTTGTTCAGCCAAACTGCGATCAAGATTCCGACGTATACGAGGAAAATAAGAAAGTACCACACGGCTTTGCGAGGCATGTAAGCCACCTTGAAGTCGCTCCACCCGCTGAAAGAATGCGAAATCGCCCCGGGAGATTTGCCCGCCGAAGCATCATAATTGCCCAGGTAATAAGGGCGAATATACATCGCGTTCTCCGCCGCTCTGTCCAGCTTCTGCATAAAACGCGAAGGATGCTTCAAATAATACATAGCGATATCCTTGTGGCTTAGCTGCTGCAGCACCTCTCGATGCAGCACGGGATCGTTCTGCGGAATAGCCGTGTCCTTCTGAAAATAATTCGTGCCCGCAAGCACGGCGTACTTGCCGGAGATGCCTAGCTCCTCCATATCGCGTTCCAGATGCGGCGTATCCTTGAGCACGCCGAAGAAGATCGACTGGTATAGGTTGACATGCTTTAACCGATCCGGCGCGGCTACGATCATAAGGATCGATCCGGCTAGCAAAATTCCCGCTCCCGTCCACACCTGCCGTCTCCATCTAGGATCGTTCCGCAATCCGCACATTCTCCAGGCGAGCAGCGCGAAGACGAATCCCAGCGGCGCGTTCTGAATTTTCGACGTTGCTACCGCCAATGCGGCCGCCACGAATAATGCAAACAGCCAGCCGGTCGGCCTGTCCGACGAGGCCAGCGCGAAAGCCGACGCAACCATCAGCAGCATCGCAATCAGCGCATAAGGCTCTCCGAAGAAGGATTGAAAATAAGCCGCATAACCGATATCGCCGAATACGAACAACAGCGCCGCAGCCAATAGCAGTGCCATAGCCAGCGTCGCTTTGCGGCTATCCGCTCGCGGCGCATAACGAACAAACAGCACGACAGCCCAAATATAAGCAGCCGCATAGAGGCCCCCAAGTACGCGAATATCGAAAGTCGATCCATCCACCAGCCTTCCGATCCACCCGGCAACGGCTACGAATACGACGTGCGTAGAGACATAGCCCCCGAGCGTGTAGCCCCCATATCCGAAATGCTGATGCGCATATTTGAAATACAAAGCTTCATAGGACTGGTCCGGATGAAGCACGCGCAATCCCGACACGCCCAGCACGCGCCCAAAATCTCCGCTGTCGGCCAGACCGATAACGGGAGGAATCATAATTAATCCGACCAGCAGCGCTCCTGCCGCAATACCAGCCAGCCATGCCATCCATATACGAATGTCTCGGCCGACGCGATCCCTGATCATGCTCTCACCTCTAGCCGTTGTTCTCTTGCCATACTTGAATCTCGCTAAGCTGCGGATCCCGGACCCCTTGAATACGCGCCCCTTCATGCCGCCAACGCTGCAGTTGGCTCACAGTTGCCTCTGTAATGGTTTCTCCCGGATATAACACTGGTATACCCGGCGGGTAAGGAATGACCCATTCCGCCGCCTTGCGGCCGATGCTGCTCTCCAAAGAAACCGTTACGGTTATCCTCTCTTCCCGATCAAACAAAATCGGTTCCGGAACGATCGCGGACTGTTCGTCTTCTTCCTCGAACGGCGATGTCTCCTTCGGATTACCCTCTAGCGGTTTAATCCCCGGTGCACTTCCTTGCTTGCGCCCTGCGATGTCTGCCAATGCCGCCTTCAGCCTCTGCCCGTCCTCCAGCGTCGTTCCCGGCCCAAGCGCCAGCACGACATATCTCTCATCGGCCATTTCCGCAATGCAGAGCTGCTTCTCCAACTCGTCTCGCAGCGCAAAACCGGTCAGACAGCCCGATTCGTCGAACAGGACCAGCTTAAGAGGATCGTAGACGATATCGGCGCTTATATAATCCCCGTAACCCAACGCCCGGAACGACGTCTTCTCCAACGCTTTCACGACTTGCAGCGCCGCATCCATCGCGCTAGAGAACAAGCGTTCCTTGTCATTGTTCAGCTGCC
Organism: Cohnella sp. LGH; assembly: GCF_017671885.1. Taxonomy (NCBI): domain Bacteria; kingdom Bacillati; phylum Bacillota; class Bacilli; order Caryophanales; family Paenibacillaceae; genus Cohnella; species Cohnella sp. LGH. The sequence goes on along the minus strand of NZ_CP072117.1, from coordinate 21,203 downwards.
ATCTGGCCAAGTCCAACGACGCCATGATCGGGAAGGAGGGACTGGAGCTCTGTACCATCGTTAACGCTTGCCTGATCGCGGCTCTCGGAACGCGTTTTCCTTGCATATGCAGCATAGCGCCCATCGTCATTGCACCGAGCATTTTATGCGTCGATTGCACGACAACGTCCGCGCCTGCCTCCAGCGCCGATGGGGGAAATTGCGGGTGCGAACCGAAATGCGCTCCGTGCGCCTCGTCGACCATTACCGGCACGCCTCGGTTATGCGCGGCCGCAATAAGCGGCGACAGATCGACGCTCATCCCATAGTAATTCGGCGAAGACAGAATAAGCGCTTTAGCCTCCGGATAACGCGCCAACGCTTGCGTCGCCAGGCGCTCGTCCGGAACGGTCGCCAGTCCCGACAATCGATCGATCTGCGGTGACAGCAGCACTGCCCGAGCGCCCGCCAGCATTAGACCGTGAACGATCGATTTATGTACGTTGCGCTGCACGATAACGAGATCGCCCGGGCGACATAGGCCGACGATCATCGCCAGATTGCCCGACGTGCTGCCGCCTACGAGAAACCGGGTCTCCTCCGCCCCGAAGCATTCCGCTGCGAGAGCCTGCGCTTCAAGCAACGCCCCCTCCGGATGGTGCAGATCGTCGGTATCCGCCAGCTCCGTAACGTCCAGAGCAAGCAGCGCTTCGTAATAGGCGGCCGCCCGCCCATCGCCCCAGCTTGCCCTAGCTTTATGTCCCGGTACATGGAAAGCGGCCGCCTGCAGCCGATCGTGGGTGACCAGCGCTTCGAATAGAGGGGCTTTCTGTTGATCTAGCTTCACTCATCATTGCCCCCTCTGGGTTTTGATCTTATTATATCAGAACGAAAGACCGGACAGATTATCTGCCCGGTCTCTCGCAATCAAATATGGAAACGAACCCACAACTGTTTTAACTGTTTGACGAAAAAAGGATACCTCTCATCTTCCGCGCTTGTGTGCACCATCTCAGATTCGCATGACGTACATATAAATTCCGTAACAATCGTAATCCCTTCGTCCTTCGGCTCACCGCATACCATGCAGGTTTTCCGCTCGGTCGCCTCCATGAACGCCACCTCCGCCTTTTCCTATCGTTGCCTCTAGTATGTCCGAATTCTATGAAAATATACCTATTGATAGTTCGAAAACGGCTTGAAACATAACAATAAGCTTTCATTATTCCGATAGTAATGGACAGGAAGCGTTTTGCGCCGGGAGGAATATCGTGAATGAGCGAGCTGCAGTCCAAGAGAGAAGCTACTTTCTATAATTATACACTCGTTCGTAAAATAGCTCTTCGTCCAGAGAGTAAATATAGCTATATGTCCACCGCACTGCTGCTAGTTACTGTATTATACTTCATTGACGGCTGGTATGGATTGATCTATTCGATTATAGGCGCCGTTCTTATGCTGCTTGTACATGCCCTTGTATTGCGAATTACGCTAAGACGAGTCGACGAAATGTCGGAGAAAAAATGGACCTTCCGCCGAGACTGGCCATGGATCGGCCCTCTGCCGATCATGGATACGCAGCTAGCTCTATTTCGCCGACTTCACTTCCATCTGTTCCTCGTCGGGTGCTGCGTCTCCGGCTTGTTCTATCCGTGGGCCCCTTCCTCGCTCGTGATCTCGTTGGTGTATTGGCACATTTGGCTGTTAACCCCGCGCGTGAGACTGCTTCTTACACTGCGGCGTGAGCGCAGAGACGGCATCGTGCGGCTGGAAGCGAAGGAAGTGTCGTTCTACCACCAGTAACATGGGTTGAAAAATGGTTTTCCGTAAGAACTGTCTCGCCGGCCTCATTGACGGAAGCGCGCCAGTCCACCGTAACAGTCGGCTCCTCACACAACCCTCTTATGATGGAGCGATCCGTGAACTTCCGTCTGCGTTCCAATGGTCAAAGCCGGTATGTTCAACACGTAAACCGGCCTGATGCAATTTTCTTCTCCAACAGTCTGATTAATACACAAAAAACACCCGGTTAAGGGTGTTTCTCTTGTCTATCCAGCCTGGCGACGTCCTACTCTCCCAGGACCCTGCGGTCCAAGTACCATCGGCGCTGGAGGGCTTAACGGTCGTGTTCGGGATGGGTACGCGTGGAACCCCTCCGCCGTCATCACCAGACCAGATTGCTTCATTTCAAGCCATGTTTAACATGGCATTCAAAGCTTGCGCCCTGTTCGTAGCGATTTGCATCGCACGAGGTTAGGATAAGCCCTCGACCGATTAGTACTCGTCAGCTCCACACATTGCTGCGCTTCCACCCCGAGCCTATCAACCTGGTGTTCTTCCAGGGGTCTTACGAATTGGGAAATCTCATCTTGAGGCAGGCTTCGCGCTTAGATGCTTTCAGCGCTTATCCCTTCCGCACTTGGCTACCCAGCGATGCTCCTGGCGGAACAACTGGTACACCAGCGGTGCGTCCATCCCGGTCCTCTCGTACTAAGGACAGCCCCTCTCAAATTTCCTACGCCCGCGACAGATAGGGACCGAACTGTCTCACGACGTTCTGAACCCAGCTCGCGTACCGCTTTAATGGGCGAACAGCCCAACCCTTGGGACCTACTTCAGCCCCAGGATGCGATGAGCCGACATCGAGGTGCCAAACCTCCCCGTCGATGTGGACTCTTGGGGGAGATAAGCCTGTTATCCCCAGGGTAGCTTTTATCCGTTGAGCGATGGCCCTTCCATTCGGTACCACCGGATCACTAAGTCCGAGTTTCCTCCCTGCTCGACTTGTAGGTCTCGCAGTCAAGCTCCCTTATGCCTTTGCACTCTTCGCGCGATTTCCAACCGCGCTGAGGGAACCTTAGAGCGCCTCCGTTACTTTTTAGGAGGCGACCGCCCCAGTCAAACTGTCCGCCTGACACGGTCCCTCTGCCCGATTCAGGGCAGCAGGTTAGAACTCCGATACGATCAGGGTGGTATCCCAACGGCGCCTCCACTGAGGCTTGCGCCCCAGCTTCATCGGCTCCCACCTATCCTGTACAGACCGTACCAAAGTTCAATATCAAGCTACAGTAAAGCTCCATGGGGTCTTTCCGTCACGTCGCGGGTAACCTGCATCTTCACAGGTACTAAAATTTCACCGGATCTCTCGTTGAGACAGCGCCCAAGTCGTTACGCCATTCGTGCGGGTCAGAATTTACCTGACAAGGAATTTCGCTACCTTAGGACCGTTATAGTTACGGCCGCCGTTTACTGGGGCTTCGGTTCACAGCTTCGGGTTGCCCCTAACCACTCCCCTTAACCTTCCAGCACCGGGCAGGCGTCAGCCCGTATACTTCGCCTTACGGCTTCGCACAGACCTGTGTTTTTGCTAAACAGTCGCTTGGGCCTCTTCACTGCGGCCCCCTCGGGCTATTCACCCTACCGAGGCACCCCTTCTCCCGAAGTTACGGGGTCATTTTGCCGAGTTCCTTAACGAGAGTTCTTCCGCGCGCCTTAGAATTCTCATCTCGCCCACCTGTGTCGGTTTACGGTACGGGCACCTTCTCCTGGCTAGAGGCTTTTCTTGGCAGCGTGGGTGTACGACCTTCGGTACTGTGATTTTCCCTCCCCATCACAGCTCAAGGTTACAGTATGCGGATTTGCCTACATACCCCTCTCACTGCTTGGACGAGCACATCCATCGGCTCGCGTCGCTTCCCTCCTGCGTCCCCCCATCGCTCATAACGGATTACGGTGGTACAGGAATTTCAACCTGTTGTCCATCGACTACGCCTTTCGGCCTCGCCTTAGGTCCCGACTTACCCTGGGCGGACGAACCTACCCCAGGAACCCTTAGGCTTTCGGCGGACAGGATTCTCACCTGTCTTTTCGTTACTCATACCGGCATTCTCACTTGAATGCAGTCCACCAGTCCTTCCGGTCTGACTTCTACCCGCATTCAACGCTCCCCTACCCAAGCATGCCATAGCTTCGGTGGTGTGTTTAGCCCCGTTACATTTTCGGCGCAGAGTCACTCGACCAGTGAGCTATTACGCACTCTTTAAATGGTGGCTGCTTCTAAGCCAACATCCTGGTTGTCTTCGCAACTCCACATCCTTTCCCACTTAACACACACTTGGGGACCTTAGCTGATGATCTGGGCTCTTTCCCTCTTGACGACGGATCTTAGCACTCGCCGTCTGACTCCCGAGTATACATCCATGGCATTCGGAGTTTGACTGGACTTGGTAACCCTTGGCGGGCCCCGCACCCAATCAGTGCTCTACCTCCATGATGCTCAACCTCGAGGCTAGCCCTAAAGCTATTTCGGGGAGAACCAGCTATCTCCGAGTTCGATTGGAATTTCTCCCCTACCCCCACGTCATCCCAGAGCTTTTCAACGCTCACGAGTTCGGGCCTCCAGTGCGTGTTACCGCACCTTCACCCTGCACAGGGGTAGATCACACGGTTTCGGGTCTACGACCACGTACTTAAGCGCCCTATTCAGACTCGGTTTCCCTTCGGCTCCGCCTCATCAGCTTAACCTTGCACGTGAACGTAACTCGCCGGTTCATTCTACAAAAGGCACGCCATCACCCCTAGATCGGGCTCTGACTTCTTGTAAGCGCACGGTTTCAGGTTCTCTTTCACTCCGCTCCCGCGGTGCTTTTCACCTTTCCCTCACGGTACTGCTTCGCTATCGGTCGCCAGGGAGTATTTAGCCTTGGCAGATGGTCCTGCCGGATTCCCACGGGGTTTCACGTGTCCCGCGGTACTCAGGATCCGTCTCGGAGAGAACACACTTTCGGCTACAGGGCTTTTACCTTCTGTGGCAGGCCTTTCCAGACCTCTTCGCCTAATATGCTCTTTTATCACTCCATGTGAGACGTCCTACAACCCCAGAGAGCAAGCCCTCTGGTTTGGGCTAATCCGCTTTCGCTCGCCGCTACTGACGGAATCACTGTTGTTTTCTCTTCCTCAGGGTACTTAGATGTTTCAGTTCCCCTGGTATGCCTCCGACGAGCTATGTATTCACTCGAAGGTAACTATCCATTACGATAGCTGGGTTTCCCCATTCGGAAATCTCCGGATCAAAGCTCACTTACAGCTCCCCGAAGCATATCGCTGTTCGTCGCGTCCTTCATCGGCTCCTGGCGCCTAGGCATCCTCCGTGCGCACTTATTAGCTTAACCCAGTCGTTTGACACTAGTAAGGCAGAGATGCTTCATTCTTCTTCGCGCAGCATGCAATCGTTAGATTGTATGCAGTTTGGTTCGATATCCAGTTTTCAAGGTGCAAGGGATTATGAAATTGGTTGGCCTTAGTGGACTCGAACCACCGACCTCACCCTTATCAGGGGTGCGCTCTAACCAGCTGAGCTAAAGGCCAATATATGCGCCCGTTCCTGCTGGGCCTATAAGCTCTTCTCAGCCCAACTTCTTGAGTTGAGAAAAACCCGGCTTGGCAACGTCCTACTCTCCCAGGACCCTGCGGTCCAAGTACCATTGGCGCTGGAGGGCTTAACGGTCGTGTTCGGGATGGGTACGCGTGGAACCCCTCCGCCGTCATCACCAAACCGGTTTTGCGAAAGATTGCTCTTTCAAAACTGAACATGAGCGTAAGAAACGTTTGCCACTTCCTTGCGGACCGTGGACTTTGATTAGCTCCGAAGAGCTCCTTAGAAAGGAGGTGATCCAGCCGCACCTTCCGATACGGCTACCTTGTTACGACTTCACCCCAATCATCTACCCCACCTTCGGCGGCTGGCTCCCTTGCGGGTTACCCCACCGACTTCGGGTGTTGTAAACTCTCGTGGTGTGACGGGCGGTGTGTACAAGACCCGGGAACGTATTCACCGCGGCATGCTGATCCGCGATTACTAGCAATTCCGACTTCATGCAGGCGAGTTGCAGCCTGCAATCCGAACTGAGACCGGCTTTGTTGGGATTGGCTCCACCTCGCGGCTTCGCGGCCCTTTGTACCGGCCATTGTAGTACGTGTGTAGCCCAGGTCATAAGGGGCATGATGATTTGACGTCATCCCCGCCTTCCTCCGGTTTGTCACCGGCAGTCAACCTAGAGTGCCCACCATAACGTGCTGGCAACTAAGTTCAAGGGTTGCGCTCGTTGCGGGACTTAACCCAACATCTCACGACACGAGCTGACGACAACCATGCACCACCTGTCTCCTCTGTCCCGAAGGCCGCCGATATCTCTACCGGATTCAGAGGGATGTCAAGACCTGGTAAGGTTCTTCGCGTTGCTTCGAATTAAACCACATACTCCACTGCTTGTGCGGGTCCCCGTCAATTCCTTTGAGTTTCAGTCTTGCGACCGTACTCCCCAGGCGGAGTGCTTAATGTGTTAACTTCGGCACCGAGGGCATGATACCCCCAACACCTAGCACTCATCGTTTACGGCGTGGACTACCAGGGTATCTAATCCTGTTTGCTCCCCACGCTTTCGCGCCTCAGCGTCAGTTACAGTCCAGAGAGCCGCCTTCGCCACTGGTGTTCCTCCACATCTCTACGCATTTCACCGCTACACGTGGAATTCCGCTCTCCTCTTCTGCACTCAAGCTCCCCAGTTTCCAGTGCGTCACGGGGTTGAGCCCCGCACTTAAACACCAGACTTAAAGAGCCGCCTGCGCGCGCTTTACGCCCAATAATTCCGGACAACGCTTGCCCCCTACGTATTACCGCGGCTGCTGGCACGTAGTTAGCCGGGGCTTTCTTCTCAGGTACCGTCATCGGATCATCAGTTAAATGATCCTTATTCTTCCCTGGCAACAGAGCTTTACGACCCGAAAGCCTTCCTCACTCACGCGGCGTTGCTCCATCAGGCTTTCGCCCATTGTGGAAGATTCCCTACTGCTGCCTCCCGTAGGAGTCTGGGCCGTGTCTCAGTCCCAGTGTGGCCGTTCACCCTCTCAGGTCGGCTACGCATCGTCGCCTTGGTGAGCCGTTACCCCACCAACTAGCTAATGCGCCGCAGGCCCATCCTCAAGCCACAGATTGCTCCGTGTTTCCCGATCCGGTCATGCGACCAAACCGTGTATCCGGTCTTAGCATTCGTTTCCGAATGTTATCCCGATCTTGGGGGCAGGTTGCCTACGTGTTACTCACCCGTCCGCCGCTAACCTCATCAGGAGCAAGCTCCATCAGAGATCCGCTCGACTTGCATGTATTAGGCACGCCGCCAGCGTTCGTCCTGAGCCAGGATCAAACTCTCCATAATAGAGAGCCAGAAGGCTCATTACTTTATTGCTGGTTTGCCTTCCGACGACCGAAGCCGTCTTCCGACGTTTTTGTTTCTTACGCTCAATGTTCAGTTTTCAAAGAACAATCGGTGTTTCTTATTTCGTCACCGCGTCAACAGCGACCTTAATAATGTATCACATACGATTATACGATGCAAGCACTTTTTCAAAAAACTTTTTACGAGTTACTTTTGCTCAATTTCATGGCCGTAGAATAGGGATACGAAGCACCTCACTATAGGTAACGTCGAAATGAATAGCTTCTTTTAAAATTTGTAATGGTACAATTGTATTCAATAAAACTTATAGCGAAATTAAGTTATTGATAGATCGCGCCGAGGGCATATTTTTTAATAAAGGAGTTGTGTCAAATGAATAAGAATAAAAGTACAGAAATGAAACGCTCTTCAAAAGCAGAAAACATTCTGTCACAGATCAATAGTAAAACTAAGCTAGGCGACTTAAGAAAAATCGCGAAGGACATTAAAACAGATCACGAACTAGCTGTGGAACTTTGGTCAACCGAAGAGTTTTTGCCCAGACTATTAGCAATTTTAATTATGGACAAAAAACTTCTTTCAGAAGATGTGCTAAATAAGCTTGATACGGATGTGCAGATTCACACCTTCGATGAGCGAAATAACTTAATGGATTGGTTAATGGCTAATCAGCTCACCAAAGACAAGAAGACAATTGCTTTGATGGAGTTATGGGAAAATAGCCCTTCTGCTCTTCAAAGGCGTACCTTCTGGTATTATAATGCGCGATTGAGATGGACTGGACAAACACCGCCTGATAACAACGCAGACTTGCTATCTGCAATTGAAGCTAAGATTACGCAGGAAGAACCGGAAGTTCAATGGGCTATGAATTTCACCGCAGGCTGGATTGGCGTTTATGATCAAAAGAATCGGGCACGTTGTATTCAACTTGGTGAAAAAATGGGGCTTTATAAAGATGAAATGGTATCAAAGGGCTGTACTCCCAATTACTTGCCGGAGTTCATTGCGATTGAAGTGAACAAACGAAATAACAATTAGTTCCCCGAGAAATTCATTAGTGTTTGTTTGATATAACGATAAGTGACGGCGAGAGGGTATTTGCTATTGGCTCATCCATCCGTAGCCGTACCATGCGAGCATAGCTCTCGGATATGGAGGGTGACGATCTGCTCAATAGTCTCCGATGCGTAGAGCTCTGGGCGAAGCATTGCCATTATCGTCAAGCCTTCGATCAGCGCGGCCAATCTTAGCGTTTCGAGTTGGATGTCCACCGCAGCGGGCAGAAGCTGCGCCTGAGCTAGAATTTCAAGGACGGCTTTCGTCAGGTAATGGAGTCCGTCCGTCAGTTCGTCTTTTTTAGTCTGCAACGCCTCACTCCTGAGGGAACGGATGGCGAAAATCCACCAGACGCCGACAGCCGTTCGTTTTTCCGCATCCATAGGGAGCAGTTGTAACACAACTTCCTTCGCAGCCTTTATCGGAATATGGCTTATTACCAACCCCTCTGCCGCCCTGTCAACTCCCCTTGTCAAATAGTAATCCACGATAAATAACAACAGCTCGTCCTGCGTTGAAAAATAGTGCCGCAAGGCTCCGGGCGACAAACCTGCAGCCGCGGCGACGGCACGGATGGACGCATGTTCGATCCCTTTTTCCTCAATAATGCTCCATGCTGACTCGGCGATCCGTTTTCTTTGTTGCTCGTGGTCCACGATTTTCGGCAATGATAACCGCTCCCTTGTTTTAAAAAGCACAGTGTACTAAAATAAAACAATACAGTGTGTTATTTCATTTTGTATTCAGTTATAGCGCGCCGGGAGGACCACGTCAATAGGATTGAACCTGTTATGGTTGACGGGAGGGGATACGATGCAGGAGCAAATTGATGGAGTTTTTCGGTTTCGTACCACATGTTATTGTTGCAAACGCACGTTTTATGCCATCGAGGGGACTCAAGCCTACGACCATTTGAAACGAAACCGCAAAGGATTGCATTGCTGCGAAGAATGCAAAAACAGAATCGAACTCGAAGCGCAACTGGAGCTCGGAAGACGATTGTTGTACGGCAAATTTTAAGCTTCTCGGCGAAAAAGGATGAAGAGGCCGGCGCGTTGCCAAATACCCTCCGGACTAAAAGATGCCCCTACAGAAGCCAACGTGATGAAATCGTCTCGCTGTTTCTGAATGGGGCTGTTCTCTTTACTAAAGATAGCTTCTCGTCCAACTGCTCGGATTACCCCGAATTCGGAGCGCTTTGCTGGAACGATTGAACGTCGGGATGAACCGCCAATTGATCAACGAAATGTACGAGTATGCTTGCACTGGATACTTTGACGGTAAGATGAATTTTGACGCAGGACTCTCTTTTATCTGAACCGAACAAGTGCTCCTCTTTATTCACCGCCATATCTACAATGACGATCCCGCTATCTTCGATCAACTTCACGACTTCGTTTACGCGACCTGCCCGACAGCCGATCTTCATTTCCATTTTCATTTTACGCTTTACGGTGAAAAACTTCTTCTCCCAGCGATTAAGGAGGAACAAGCAGAACAGAACGAAAAAGGTCGTTAGAAGAGAAACGAAGTAGAAGCCGGCGCCCACGCATAGCCCGATCGCTGCCACAACCCACAGCGAAGCCGCGGTAGTCAGCCCCGAGATTGTAAATCCGTTGCGCATAATCGCGCCCGCTCCGAGAAACCCGATGCCGCTAATTACCTGTGCGGCAAGCCGCGCAGGATCCATCCTGACGTTCAACTCATCCGCGAATTGGGAGAAACCGTAAATGGACAGCAGCATAATCGCCGTAGCGCCTACGCATACCAGAATATGAGTCCGAAAGCCGGCAGCTCGATTGCTCCACTCCCGCTCCAATCCGACTAAGCCGCCGGCAGCTACGGACAATACGATTCTCAGCGATAATTCCCAATAGGAGATCGCCCATACCCCTTGACCCATCCCCGTTCTCCTCCAATATATGAAGATAGAGACACCGATTCTGTCCTATGCCTTCACCCGAAAGCATACAACCGAATACGGCGTCTCTTCATCTCAAGCCGATAACATGTATTTACTTATAGATTATTTCGTGGAGAACACTTCGACAATATGCCATTGGCGATTCAATCCCAGATTAACGATCTGTCCGTTGATCGAGATCATCGGACGGGTCGGATTCTGTCTGTCCGTAAAGACGATTTCCCCGATGCGTCCGTCATTAAGCTTAACGAATACGCCATTATGGAACTGTGTCGTCCTCTCGATAAAAGTCTGCACATACAGCGGATCCAGCTTGCCGAAAGATCCCGCATGAAGCTCTTCAAGAACGAGATACGGAGACTCGGCTTTGCGATACTTCCGATTGGACGTCATCGCATGGTACATGTCGGCAATCGCAACGATCTTGGCGTAAGGGTGAATTTTCTCCCCTTTGACCTTCAACGGATAGCCGCTGCCGTCAATCCGTTCATGATGCTGCAGCGCCGCGAGCCATATGCCTTGATTAAAAGATGCGATCCCTTCAAGCAGCTTAAATCCGTATACGGTGTGCTGTCTCATTTCCTGAATCTCTTCCGCTGTCAGCCCGGACGGCTTGTTGAAAATCGCCGGATCCACCTTAACGTTGCCGATATCGTGAAGCAATCCGGCCATGGCAATCGGCAACCAATCCTTCTCCGGGAACTTATTCCACTTGGCGAGCTGATAGGAAGTCATCGCGCACAGGATACTGTTGCGAATGAGGATATTCGGATCCCCAAGTGAAAGGGGGACAGAGAAGGTTAACACGTTGTAATCATGCATATGCCCGATCAAGGCGGTTAATCCATTGCGCAGATCGAGAACGGGAATTTTCTGACCGGAGCTTACCATGGAAATCGTACGCTGCAACTGCTTCTCCATCAGCAGAAATTCCTGCTGCAGCATAGTCAGCTTGGTTTCGGCAGTCGCCGCGATTTCGTTCGGATTTTCTTCCGCGGCAGACTCCTCGAGCCCGTTGCGAACAACCTCTATGCTAGGAATAAGGAAAGCCTGAAGAATTTCCATATCCCTCTCCGACAATACGCGTCCTTCCTGCAAAAGCACGCTCCCAAGAGCGGTCTGAACATCGCTGCTCAGACGATCGCCTAATTGTATCTGTGTAATCGGAATGGTCGGCATGCCGCATCTCCTTATCCGCCGTTGCCTAGCGAGAACAAGAAGACAGCCGGTTAGCTGTCTTCTCCTGCTCCTTCGCCATCAAGCTCGATCTGTTCAGAATCTGCATCGTCCTCGCTTCTTGGAGCCCGAGCTACGGTAGCTACGGAATCTTCGTCGCGAATATTGATCAGCTTAACGCCTTGAGTGATTCTGCCCATCGTATTGATGCCGGACATGCTCGTACGGATCAGCGTTCCGGAGGAAGTCATAATCATCAGATCTTCTTCGTCATGAACGACCTTCAAGCCGACGATTTCTCCGTTTTTATCCGTTACGTTCAACGTTTTGATGCCTTTGCCGCCACGAGTCTGAATGCGATATTCGGTCATCGGCGTCCGTTTGCCGTAGCCTTTGGACGTTACGATCAGCACGTCCTGCTCCGGCTCGACGACGTCCATGTCGATCACTTTATCGTTATCGTCCAGTTGAATGCCCTTCACGCCCGTTGCCGAACGCCCCATAGCGCGAACGTCGTCCTCGGAGAAACGAATGGACATGCCCTGGCTCGTTCCCATTACGATTTCTCGGGAGCCGTCCGTCAGCTTAACGCCGATCAGGTCATCATCCTCTCGCAAGGAAATCGCGATTAGACCGACTTTACGAATGTTCGCGTAGTCGTCGAGAGGCGTCTTCTTGACGATTCCGTTCCGGGTCGCAAAGAAGAGAAATTGATTCGGCTCGAACGATTCGACCGGAATCACCGCGTTGATCGTCTCTCCCTGCTCAATCTGGATCAGGTTGATGATCGGGGTTCCCTTCGCCGTTCGGCTGAGATCCGGAATCTCGTAAGCCTTCATCCGGAATACGCGGCCCTTGTTCGTAAAGAACAGCAAGTAGTGATGGGTATTGGAGATGAACAGATTTTCGATGAAATCCTCATCCTTCGTCCCCATTCCCATAATGCCTCTTCCGCCCCGCTTCTGGCTGCGGTAGGTCGAGACGGGAAGCCGCTTGATATAGCCCGCATGCGTCATTGTGATGACGACGTCATCGCGAGGAATCAGATCCTCGTCGAGAATTTCCTCGTCGCTGATCGTGATCTCCGTACGGCGCTCGTCGCCGTACTTCTGCTTGATCTCCTCAAGCTCTTCGTGAATGATATCGTTCACGAGCTGCGGATCGGAGAGAATCGCTTTGTACTCGGCGATCTTCGCAAGCAACTCGGCATACTCCTGCTCGATCTTCTCCCGTTCCAGTCCGGTCAGGCGCTGCAAGCGCATTTCGAGAATGGCCTGCGCCTGGTCGTGCGACAGTCCGAATCGCGTCATCAAACCTTCGCGGGCTTCCTCCGTCGTCTGGGAAGCGCGGATCAACGCGATGACTTCGTCCAGATGATCGAGCGCGATGCGCAGACCTTCGAGAATGTGGGCTCTGGCTTCCGCTTTCTTCAGATCGTATTCCGTACGTCTGCGAATAACTTCGACCTGATGCTGGATATAGTTGTGGAGCACGTCCTTCAGGTTAAGCACTTTAGGCTCGTTGTTAACCAACGCAAGCATGTTTACGCCGAAGCTCGTCTGCATCTGCGTCTGCTTGTAGAGGTTGTTGAGCACGACCGTCGGCGTCACATCGCGGCGCAGCTCGATAACGATCCGCATGCCGTTGCGGTCGGATTCGTCGCGAAGATCGGTAATGCCGTCGATCTTCTTCTCGCGCACCAGTTCGGCAATCTTCTCGACGAGTCTCGCCTTGTTAACTTGATACGGAATCTCGTGAACGAGAATGCGGGCTTTGCCGTTATTCTCTTCAATTGTCGCACGAGCCCTCATCGTTACCGAACCGCGTCCCGTTGCGTAGGCTTGGCGGATTCCGACGCGGCCAAGAATAAGACCGGCTGTCGGGAAGTCCGGACCTTTGACGTATTCCATCAGATCGTACGGCGTCAGCTCCGGATCGCGCAGCAGCGCTTGCGTGCCCTCGATCACTTCCTTGAGGTTGTGAGGCGGAATATTCGTCGCCATACCGACAGCGATGCCTGTCGTGCCGTTCACAAGCAGGTTCGGGAACCTGGCCGGCAGTACAACAGGCTCTATCTCTTCGCCGTCGTAGTTAGGCTGGTAGTTGATCGTTTCTTTGTTGATATCGCGGAGCATCTCCATCGCGATCTTGGATAACCGAGCTTCGGTATACCGCATCGCGGCCGCGGAGTCGCCGTCGATCGAACCGAAGTTGCCGTGACCGTCGACCAGCATGTAGCGAAGAGAGAAATCCTGCGCTTGGCGAACCATCGCTTCGTAGATCGAGGAATCACCGTGAGGGTGGTACTTACCGATAACTTCTCCGACGATTCTGGCCGATTTCTTGTAAGGCTTGTCCGGCGCCATTCCCAGCTCTGACATAGCGTACAGAATCCGTCTTTGAACCGGCTTCAACCCGTCGCGAACGTCCGGCAAAGCCCGGCTGACGATAATGCTCATGGCATAATCCATGAACGATTCCCGCATCTCGACCCCGATATCGCGATCGCGAAGCTGGGAGCGTTGTTCTTCCGACATGAAGATCCTCCTTAACGAATATACAAGCAGAACGCGCTTGCGAATCTGTACACCGCAAGGCGTATACCGTCATAGATTAGTAAATATGCAATGACTCCATTATACCATATTGCCGAAGGGAAAGGTTGGATGAACCCGCATGTCCATTCAGCGCGTACGCAGCAAACGGGCCAAAACTGAAGTCCTGCTTGCCGACCCCAGCCTTAAAGGTTACATTCCCGATAGCGACGGGTTCGACCGACTCACCGTGGAACGAATGCTTGAGAAATATGAAATGATCTATGTCAAACCGATCAACGGAACGTTCGGACGAGGCGTAATTCGAATCGAGAAGCATCCTGCTTCGTCATCCCCGTACCGCCTGCAATCCGGAGAAACCAAATATGAGTTTCCGACGTTCGACGATCTGTTTCGCAAACTGCTGTCGGTGAAGAAGCCGAAGAGTTACTTAAGCCAACAAGGCATCCATCTACTGAAACACCACGGCAGAAGATTCGATCTCCGGGTCATGGTGCAGAAAAATCCTCAAGCCTCCTGGGAAACGACAGGGATGATCGGACGCGTCGCCCATCCGCGCAAAATCGTTACCAACTACCATGCCGGGGGCACTCCGAAGTCGGTTCCAGCTCTGATGTCCGCGCATTTGTCACCCAATCAGCGGCGTTCATTCGAAGCTCGGCTGCGCAAGCTCGGAGTCTCCGTCGCCGAGGCCCTGGAACGAAAATATCCGAGATTAAAAGAAATCGGCATCGACATCGCCGTCGACGAGCAGCATAAGACCTGGATACTCGAAGTCAATACGCTGCCGGATCCCTTCTTGTTCAAGAAGCTTCCCGATAAATCCATCTTCCGCAAAATGTACGCTTATGCCACCGCCTACGGTCGCTTCAAACCTCGCAAACGCAAATCGTAACCCGCAGGGGGTATCTCCCTCGAGAGATACCCCCTGTCTGATCTTGCGCTTATACGTCCAAATTTTTAACGTATCGAGCGTACTGTTGAATAAACTCGCGTCGAGGCTCGACGTTATCGCCCATCAACGTATCGAACATGAGGTCGGCTTTGATCGCGTCTTCGATGCGCACCTGCAGCATCGTCCGGCTGGACGGGTCCATCGTCGTCTCCCACAGTTGATCCGCATTCATTTCTCCCAAACCTTTATACCGCTGAATGTTCAGCTTGGCGCCTTCTCCGAACTCGGCGATCGCTTCGTCCCGCTGCTTTTCGTTCATCGCATAGCGAACCGTCTTGTTCCGCTCAATCTTGAACAGCGGCGGCTGAGCGATGTAGACGTATCCTTCCTCGATCAGCTTGCGCATGAAGCGATAGAAGAACGTCAAGAGCAATGTCCGAATGTGCGCCCCGTCGACGTCGGCATCGGTCATGATGATGATCTTGTGATAACGAGCTTTCGTAATATCGAAGTCGTCGCTAATCCCGGTGCCGAGCGCCGTAATCATCGCCCGAATCTCCAGGTTGGACAAAATTTTATCCAGACGAGCTTTTTCTACGTTCAGTATTTTCCCCCGCAGAGGCAGGATCGCCTGGAAATGACGATCGCGGCCCTGCTTGGCCGATCCGCCCGCGGAGTCCCCTTCGACGATGTACAGCTCGGAGATCGCGGCGTCCTTGGAGGAGCAATCCGCCAGCTTGCCCGGCAGCGAGCTAACTTCAAGCGCGCTCTTGCGCCGCGTCAATTCCCGCGCCTTGCGCGCCGCTTCCCGCGCTCTGGCCGCCTGCAAACCCTTCTCCATAATTTTGCGGGCTACGGAAGGGTTCTCGTCCAGAAATTGCAGCAGCTTCTCGCTGAAAAACGACTCGACGATGCCGCGAACCTCGCTGTTGCCAAGCTTCGTCTTCGTCTGTCCTTCGAACTGAGGCTCGGGAATTTTCACGGAGATAATCGCCGTCAAGCCTTCCCGCACATCGTCGCCCGACAGGTTGGACTCGCTTTCCTTCACGAAGCCCATTTTCCGCGCATAGTCGTTAATGATCCGGGTCAAAGCGCTCTTGAAGCCAGACTCGTGCGTTCCGCCTTCATGCGTATTGATATTGTTCGCGAAAGAATACAAATTTTCGGAATAGCCGTCGTTATACTGCATTGCGACTTCGCAATGAATATGATCCTTCGCGCCTTCGACGTAAATCGGCTGCTCGTGCAGCGGCTCGCGCGTCTTGTTCAAATACTTGACGAACTCCACGATGCCCCCGTCGTAGTGGAACGAATCGTGCATATCGGTGCGCTCGTCGGTGAGCGTAATCTGAATCCCTTTGTTGAGGAATGCCAGCTCGCGAATCCGGCCGACGAGAGTCTCGTAATCGTAAATTGTCGTCTCGGTAAAAATCTCCGGATCCGGCTTGAACCTCGTTTGAGTTCCGGTCTCTTCCGTCTCCCCGATGACTTTCAGGTCGTATTGCGGAGCGCCGCGGCGGTATTCCTGCTGATGGATACGCCCGTCGCGCTTAACGGTAACGATAACCTGCTCGGACAGCGCGTTAACGACCGAGACGCCGACTCCGTGCAGACCGCCGGATACTTTATAGCCTTCTCCGCCGAATTTGCCGCCCGCGTGCAGAACGGTCATAACGACTTCAAGCGTAGACTTCTGCAGCTTCGCATTCAAACCGACCGGGATGCCCCGGCCGTTGTCGATGACGGTGATGCTGTTATCATCGTGTATGATGACGTCGATCCGCGTGCAATAGCCGGCCAACGCTTCGTCAATACTGTTATCGACGACCTCCCATACGAGATGGTGCAGCCCCTTGCCGCTGGTCGAACCAATGTACATGCCTGGACGCTTGCGAACCGCTTCCAGTCCTTCAAGCACCTGAATCTGACTTTCATCGTAACTATTTTGTTGATTAACGGACAAACCTTCCACCGCCTTCTTTACGTAACAGCTACCCTTCCAAAATTCGCGTCCTCTTCTTCAAAGTGGACGTGGAAATCGGAGAGTAATAAACCTTGTGCTCCGTGACGACGATCGACTTGGGATCTTCTTCTCCGATCGTTTCGACTTCCTTGTTCTTCTGCGCATGCAGAACGAACTGCCGCGACAGCTTCGAGGATTGCTCGATCGAAATATCGAAGATTGCGATGAGTTGCGACGTTCGAATTATCTTTTCTCCGCCCAGATGGATGTACACGAAGTTCCTCCTTAGCGCTAACGCAGCAATTGGCCGTCCTTCACATGAAAAATGGAGGCGTCCTTCAACCGGCTCATGTTGACGCTCTCCAATCCGGTTGTCGTGATGAAGGTCTGTACGCGGCTCTGAAACGTCTCGATAAGTTGGGTCTGTCTGGTCTGATCCAGCTCGGAAAGCACGTCGTCGAGCAGCAAGAGAGGGTATTCCCCGATCTCTTCGTGCATCAATTCCAATTCGGCCAGCTTAAGCGACAGCGCCGCCGTCCGCTGCTGCCCCTGGGAACCGAAAGACTGTACGTCCTTGCCGTTAATGGCGAACGTCAGATCGTCGCGGTGAGGACCGGTCAGCGTCGTGCCTCGCCTGAATTCCTGTTCCTTGCTCTGTGTTAACTTTATCATAAATTGCCCGAATAAAGAAGATTGATCTTGGCTATCCAAGCTGTCGGCAGTTCCGAACGAAGGTTTATAGTCTACCGTCAGATGTTCGGTTCCGCCGGTAATGCCCGCGTGGATCTTTTCCGCCCATTTCTGCAGCTGTAAGATAAAGTTTTTCCTTTTTTGCATCATTTTAACACCTGTCAGCGCAAGCTGTTCGTTCCAGACCTCCAACAGCTCGGGAGAAGCGCGGCGAATATCGGTCGATTTCAGATAGTTGTTGCGCTGCTGCAGAATTTTCTGATACTGCTGCATGTCGTACAAATAACCGGGATGCACCTGGCCGATCTCCATGTCCATGAACCGGCGGCGCACTCCCGGTGCTCCTTTGACGATATCCAAATCTTCCGGAGCGAACAGCACGACGTTAAGCGTCCCGACAAAGGTACTCAGCTTGCGTTGCTCCAACCCGTTGACTTTCGCTTTCTTCCCTTGCGCGGACAGCTGCAGCTCCAGGCTGACGTCGCCGACCCTGCGGCTCATCTGAGCCCGAATAACCGCCGAGGAACTGTTCCAGCTGATCAGCTCTTTATCCTTCGAGGTGCGATGGGATTTTGTAAGCGACAGCACGTGGATCGCTTCGAGCAAATTGGTCTTTCCCTGGGCGTTCGGTCCGATGAAAATATTGACGCCGCCTTCTGTCGTCAGCTTGACGGAATCGTAATTGCGATAGCCTTGCAGCTCCATCGCTTTTAATTGCATTAGCCACTCACTCTCCAACTGGCATAAACAGCCCCGGCCGGGTCACCGGGTTCCGATCGCGAACGATCCGAACCCTTCGACTTCGACGGTGTCCCCGACTCGCAGCTTGCGTCCTCTGCGATTATCGGGCTCCCCGTTCACAAGAACGCGCTTTTCCTGCAGAAAAAATTTCACTTCGCCGCCGGTTCCGATGCAATCCGCCAGCTTGAGGAATTGCCCGAGCGTAATGTATTCGGTCGAGATTCCGATGCTCTTCATCCGCTTCGCCTCAATTCGTCGTCCGGTAAGGAAGAATGAGATGCAAGCTGAGCTCGTGATCGTTCGGACGGATAATGATCGGGCTCATCGACCCGTTAAAGCCGATAAAAAGCTCTTCGCTGTCGAAGACCTTCAGAACGTCAAGCATATATTTGGAGTTAAAAGCGATTTTCAGCGGTTCCCCGCGCATAGCGCTGACGCTGAGCTGTTCCGTTACTTTGCCGAGCTCGGACGAGCTGGACGAAATTTCGATTCCGCCGTTATCCGTCGTGACGAGGCGAACGATGTTCGTCTTCTCTTCGCGGGAGAGCAAATAAGCCCGGTCGATGGAATCGCTGAGCTGCTTTGTATTGAGGACGAGTTCTGTTTTGAAGCTTTGCGGAATAATCTTGGAAGTATCGGGATAAGTTCCGTCGAGCATTCTCGAATAGAAAAGAACGTTGCCCAACTTGAACAGCACTTGGTTTTCGGCCACGACGATATCGACCATTACGTTCTGGTCCGGGACGATTTTCGAGAGCTCGCTCAGCGTTTTACCGGAAATCACGATGTTGGAGAAACGCACGTCTCCTGCATCGACGCTAATCTGGCGGCTGGCCAACCGGTGACGGTCGGTCGCAACGAATTTGTACACGCCGTCGTGCAGGTTCCACAGGACTCCGGTCAAAATCGGAGTCGATTCGTTAGTGGTTACGGCGAATACCGTCTGACGAATCATATCCCGCAGCAGATCGCCGGGGATCGACACGATTTGCTCCTCCGTCAAGGAAGGAAGCACAGGAAATTCCTCGGGATCGAGTCCGACGAGCTGGATCTCGGTCGCTCCGGACGTAATCATCGTCTGGAACCGTTCGCCGACTTCCATATGAACCTCTTCGTGAGGAAGCTTCTTGACGATTTCCACGAAAAATTTAGCGGTCAATACGACGCTTCCCGGTTTAACGACGGTAGCGATCGTCTTGTCCGCGGTCTCAAGCGGAATGAAGCTTTGGATTGAAATATCCGTATCGCTTGCGGTTAACGTAATACCGGAAAAATCGGCATCGATCTTAATGCCGCTCAAAATCGGGATTGTCGCTCTTGACGAAACCGCTTTGGATACGTGTTGAATCGCTTCGTTCAATTCGTTGCGCAATATCGTGAATTTCATGGATCCACCTCATCGGTTTTGTATATTGTAGCATGTTTTAAAAAATAAGTCGTAGTAGGGGCACTGAATATGTGGATAAGTGGGAAAAAGGTCGAAAACAACGCCTATCCACATGTGGATGTGTTGTGAACAGGCGTTGGGTGTATTTTCAGGTCAAGTTTTTAATTTTTTCGGTCAAGCTGTTGATAATTTTGTACAAGTCCTGATCGATCTTAAGCAGCTGCGAAATCTTCTCGTGCGCATGAATGACAGTCGTATGATCGCGCCCGCCGAACGCGTCTCCGATTTTCGGAAGAGAATAGTCGGTAAGCTCGCGAGAAAGATACATGGCGATCTGACGCGGGAAAGCGACGGCTTTGGTCCGCTTGCGCGCCTTGAAATCTTCCAGCTTAAGCCCGTAGTAGTCGCCGACCCGCTGCTGGATGTCCTGCATCGTAATGAGCCGGGTGCGGCCCGTCGGCAAAATGTCCTTCAGCGCTTCGGCCGCCAGATGGGCGGAGATATCCTGATTCGTGAGCGAGGAATAAGCGACGATGCGGATCAAGGCGCCTTCCAGCTCGCGAATGTTGGAGTCGATCATGTTGGCGATGTACATCATCGCTTCGTTAGGGATGTCGAGATTTTCCGCCTTCGCTTTCTTGCGGAGAATCGCGATCCGGGTCTCCAGATCGGGCGGTTGAATATCGGTGATCAGACCCCATTCGAACCGGGAGCGGAGCCGTTCTTCGAGTGTCGGAATCTCCTTGGGCGGGCGGTCGCTCGAGATGACGATCTGTTTATGTTCCTCATGGAGCGCGTTAAAGGTATGGAAGAACTCCTCCTGGGTTCCTTCCTTGCCGGCAAGAAACTGAATATCGTCGATGAGCAGCACGTCGATATTGCGGTACTTGTTGCGGAAGCTCTCGCCTCGGTTGTCGCGGATCGCGTTGATGAATTCGTTCGTGAACTTCTCGGAGGATAAGTACAGAACCTTCATATGCGGATTATGTTCCAATATATAATGGCCGATCGCATGCATGAGATGGGTTTTGCCGAGTCCGACGCCTCCGTACATGAAAAAAGGGTTGTACGATTTGGCCGGTAGCTCCGCGACAGCCAGCGAGGCGGCATGTGCGAACCGGTTGGCGGCGCCGATGACGAACGTGTCGAACGTATATTTCGGATTGAGCATATGCATAGTCGGTTCTTCGAGCGCGGCCTCGCGCGTAACCGAGATTTGCGGTACAGGCTCGGCGGGCTCGGGCGGGCGAACCTCTTCGATGGAAAATTTCACGTCGACGGTTCTGCCGATATAGTCGGAGATCGTCGAGGAGACGAGCTTCGTATAACGCGTTTCCAACCACTCCACGGCAAAGGTAGTCGGCGCGGTGACGAGTACGGCGTTCTCGCTGATGAACGCAGCCTTCGTCGACTTAAACCAAGTATCGAAGCTGGGCTTGCTTAGCTTCGTCTGGATGACCGACAACACCTGCTGCCAGATTTCATTGTTGGGGTTGTCCACGACAAATTCTCTCCTTTAACTCCTCACAAGGACAAAAAATATGCGGAAAACGTTCAGCCGAACGCAATTCGGCCAGTTATCCACATTATTCCCTGAAT